>NZ_JBBOYU010000001.1:0-4800000 GCF_038008265.1 Paenibacillus sp. FSL K6-2859
GTGGACAGCCATACTTCCGAATTATGGCAGCAAATTTTATCGATTATTCAAACCAAATTAAGCAAGCCGAGCTTTGATACCTGGTTTAAGGCTACTAAAGCGATAACCTTCAACTCCCAGGTTCTCATTATCTCGGCACCTACAACGTTCGCAGTAGAATGGCTGGAAAGTCGCTACACCAAACTAGTAGGAGCAACGGTCTACGAAGTCACTGGGAAACAAGTGGATGTAAAATTCGTGATTGAAGAAAGCAAGCCACCTGAGCTTGTGGTTCAACAATCCGCCCCCACTCCCGTAGTATCACGAGAAGAAGCGCAAACGCATCTCCTCAATCCCAAGTACACTTTTGACACTTTTGTAATCGGCTCCGGCAACCGTTTTGCGCATGCAGCCTCACTGGCAGTAGCCGAAGCGCCGGCCAAAGCATACAATCCCTTGTTTTTATATGGTGGTGTAGGTCTGGGCAAAACCCATTTAATGCATGCCATTGGGCACTATGTTCTAGAACATAACCCGAATAACAAGGTTATTTACATCTCATCAGAGAAATTCACGAATGAATTTATCAATTCGATCCGTGATAACCGCGGTGAAAGCTTCCGCAATAAGTATCGTAACGTTGACATTTTGCTTATTGACGATATTCAATTCCTCGCCGGAAAAGAGTCCACGCAGGAGGAATTTTTTCATACGTTCAATGCGCTCCACGAAGAACGCAAGCAAATTATCATCTCCAGCGACCGACCGCCAAAGGAAATTCCCACACTGGAAGAACGACTGCGTTCACGGTTCGAGTGGGGCTTGATTACGGATATTCAACCACCCGATCTAGAAACCCGAATTGCGATTTTGCGCAAAAAGGCGAAGGCAGAGAACCTTGATATCCCTAATGAGGCCATGATGTATATTGCTAATCAGATTGATACCAATATTCGTGAGCTTGAGGGTGCATTAATCCGGGTTGTTGCTTACTCTTCGCTAACCAACCAGGATGTAACCACTCATTTGGCAGCTGAAGCACTCAAGGATATCATTCCTTCCAGCCGCCCAAAAATGATTACCATCGCTGATATTCAGCAAAAAGTCGGTGAATACTACAATTTGCGCCTTGAAGACTTCAAAGCACGAAAACGTACAAAAGCCGTAGCGTTTCCACGTCAAATCGCAATGTATCTCTCCCGTGAACTAACAGATTATTCGCTGCCTAAGATTGGTGAGGCGTTCGGAGGACGTGACCATACGACCGTAATTCACGCGCATGATAAAATTACACAGTCATTAAAGGTCGATCAGGAGTTGTACAAAGTGGTAAATAATCTTGCGGAGAAAATTAAAAATCCTTCCTAAGAGGAACAAAGAGCCTATACACAATCTATACACATGTGGGTAGGCTTAATTTTATGCTATTTGATAGGGTTATCCACATATTAGACGCCCCTACTACTAATACTATTAAATAACTATAATAATTCATCATGTAAAGACGCGTAATAACGAGCAACAAAATACAACGAAATTCCCAATTTTTCAGCTAGGAGTGAAATCATGAAAATAAGCATTCTTAAAAATGAACTCAACGAATCCATTCAACACGTATCCAAAGCAATCTCCAGTAGAACAACCATCCCTATTCTGACCGGTATTAAGCTGGAAGTTAGCCATCAAGGCGTCACATTAACTGCAAGCGACACCGATATTTCCATCCAATCGTTTATTCCAGCAGAGAATGACAGCCATACGATCGTGAAAATAGATCAGCCCGGAAGTGTTGTTCTTCCCGCTAAATTTTTCGTAGAGATTATTAAGAAGCTGCCCTCCAAAGAGATTCACATGGAAGTTAAAGAAGGATTCCAAACATATATTTCTTCTGGATCCACTGAGATTCAGATTGTAGGTTTAGACCCTGAAGAATTCCCGGTGCTACCGAGTATTGAGGAGAACGAAACTATCTCTATACCAGGTGATTTGCTGAAAAATATGATTAAACAAACTGCTTTTTCTATTTCTACCCAAGAGACAACTCCGATTTTAACAGGTATACTGTGGAATCTGGCCGATAATGAATTTAAGTTTACAGCGACTGACCGTCATCGCTTAGCTACAAGAGCAGCAAGACTAGAAGGTACGGAGAATGTCCAATTTGCCAATATCGTAATCGCTGGTAAAACCCTTAATGAGCTAAGCAAAATTATCCCTGATCAAAATATGCTCGTTGATATTGTCGTTGCGGACAATCAAGTTCTTTTTAAACTCGACAAAGTTCTGTTCTATTCACGGATCCTCGATGGAATTTATCCGGATACTTCTAGAATTATTCCAACAACCTACAAAACAGAACTAACTTTGGACACAAAAAAATTAAGTGAATCAATTGATCGTGCTTATTTGCTGTCCCGTGAAGAAAAAACGAATATTGTGCGCATGCAGACACTTGATCAAGGCGGCATTGAAATTTCTTCTAGCTCTTCCGAGCTTGGTAAAGTTCGTGAGGAACTTGAAGTCATTGATTTCAAAGGTGAACCACTCAAAATATCTTTCAACTCCAAATATATGCTCGATGTCCTAAAAGTTATTGAGAGTGAGCAGCTTGTTATAGCCTTCACAGGGATGATGAGTCCGATCATTTTGAAGCCACTCGATCAAACCAATAGCTTGTATATCATTTTGCCTTACCGTACAACAAATTAATGCCAACATTCATGAACATGTGGATAAGTGGCTGAAAGGATAAAAATCATGAAAAAAATACTTATCCACAGTGGATATATCAAGCTAGATCAATTCCTGAAACTTTCCGATTGTGTATCCACAGGTGGAATGGCTAAAGCTTTATTGCAAGAAGGACATGTGCTGGTTAACGGAGAAGTAGAGGAACGGCGTGGAAGAAAGCTTTATCCGGGTGATCAAATTGAAGTGCAGGATAACGGCACATTTCAGGTTGAAGGCGGAGGAGTTAAAGAGGAGTAGGCTAGGGGAGGAACCATTTCGTGTTTGTTAAAAATATCGGTCTGCAGCATTATCGAAATTACGGGCTGCTGCGTCTGGAGAGCCTGGGCGATGTGAATCTGATTCTGGGTCAGAACGCCCAAGGCAAAACAAACCTCATGGAGGCATTGTTCGTCCTGGCGATGACCAAAAGCCACCGCACCTCGAAGGATCGCGAACTTATCTCATTCGATGCCCCTGGAGACGCTGCTCAGATCATTGCTGAGGTAGAACGTAAGTACGGCGATCTCAAGCTAGAGCTCACCCTATCTGCCAAAGGTAAAAAAGCTAAGATTAACGGTTTAGAACAACGACGTCTTAGTGAGTTTGTGGGATCACTCAATGTGGTCATGTTCGCACCGGAAGATTTAGAGATCGTAAAAGGCACACCTGGGATCAGACGGCGTTTTCTCGATATGGAGATTGGCCAAGTCCAGCCTAGTTATCTCTTTCACCTCCAGCAGTATCAAAAAATCCTCTTACAAAGGGGCAATTTGCTAAAGCAGTTGTGGGGAAAAGAGGCAGCGGGAAAAGACCTTTTGGAAATCTGGGATGCTCAACTTGTGGAGCACGGTGTTAAAATCGTAAAAAAAAGGAAACAATTCATAAAGAAGCTGCAAATATGGGCTGAAAGCATACACCGGGGGATTACGAACGGCGGAGAAGAACTGAAATTGCTCTATGTCCCCTCTTTCGGCGATCGGGATGAGGAAGATGAAGCTGTCTTATTAGACAATTTTATGTTAAAGTTATCACAAACGAGAGAACAAGAAATCAGGCGCGGCATGACGCTGACGGGTCCCCATCGGGATGACCTGTCCTTTTTTATCAACGGAAGGGAAGCTCAGGTCTACGGTTCTCAGGGACAGCAGCGTACAACGGCTTTATCGCTCAAGCTGGCGGAAATCGAGCTGATCCATGAAGAAATCGGAGAATATCCTGTGCTGCTTCTTGATGATGTTTTATCCGAGCTTGATCCTTACCGACAGACCCAGCTTATTGAAACCTTTCAAAGCAAGGTACAGACATTCATTACCGCTACTGGGATTGAGGGTCTGAATGCCGATAAATTAAAGGGCGCCAGCCTATATCATGTTCATGATGGAAAAGTGGAGTTATAAAGAGCGGAGGAAGATCATGTATATTCATTTGGGCGGGGAGAAGATTATTCGCTCTTCGGAGTTAATTGCAATATTTGATATTTCGATTGAGAAATCTTCCAAGGTGTCTAAGCAATTCGTCATTCACTCTGAGCAGGACAAGAAGCTTGAGCGGATTGGTGAAGAGGAAGCAAAATCTATTGTCGTAACTAAAAATATCGTGTATTACTCCCCCATTTCCTCCTCCACTCTCAAAAAAAGAGCCAAAATTTTGCTCGAAATATAACTTACGTTTAGTAACAAAGAGATAATCTGAAAGAAGTAGGTGAAGGCATGTCAATGAATCAACCGACATATGATGAGAGCCAGATTCAGGTACTGGAAGGGCTAGAAGCTGTCCGGAAACGTCCGGGCATGTATATTGGTTCCACTAGTTCTAAAGGTCTCCATCACTTGGTGTGGGAGGTCGTAGATAATAGTATCGATGAGGCCCTAGCAGGTTATTGTGACCGGATTCAAGTGATTATTCATGAGGATAACGGGATTACTGTTATCGATAATGGACGTGGCATACCTGTAGGTGAAAATGAAAAACTTAAAAAGTCGACGCTTGAAGTTGTAATGACAGTACTGCATGCAGGCGGTAAATTCGGCGGCGGCGGATATAAAGTATCAGGCGGCTTACACGGTGTGGGTATCTCCGTAGTAAATGCCTTGTCTGAGAAGGTTGTTGTTAATGTTAAGCGTGATGGGCATATTTATCAGCAGGAATACAGACGTGGTGCACCACAGTATGAGATTAAAGTTGTTGGAGATACGGACGAGACAGGTACGACTACAACTTTCCATCCGGATCCTGAGATCTTTACTGAAACCACGGTCTTTGAATATGCGACACTGCTTACTCGTATTCGGGAGCTAGCTTTTCTTAACAAAGGAATTGAGCTTTCACTCCATGATGAGCGGACCGATGTCACCAACGTGTTCAAATACGAGGGCGGTATCGTTGAATATGTGAAATATCTGAATGAGAAAAAAGAAGCGCTGCACGAGGATCCAATCTACGTGGAAGGCTCACGGGATATGATTCAGGTTGAAGTAGCTCTCCAATATAATGATTCGTATACAGAGAACATCTACTCTTTTGCGAATAATATTAATACCCATGAGGGCGGAACGCATGAATCCGGCTTCAAAAGTGCTCTAACACGTATCATCAACGATTACGCCCGTAAAGCGGGTGTGCTGAAGGATGGTAATTCAAACCTGACTGGCGACGACGTGCGTGAAGGATTGACAGCCATTATTTCTGTCAAAATTCCAGAGCCGCAGTTCGAAGGTCAAACGAAGACTAAGCTCGGAAATAGTGAAGTCCGTGGAATAGTAGAATCACTGTTCGGAGAGAAATTACAGGAATTCCTGGAAGAGAATCCGGCAGTATCACGCCGTGTCCTTGAGAAGTCGCTTTCAGCTTCACGTGCACGAGAAGCCGCTCGTAAGGCTCGTGAGTTAACCCGCCGTAAGAGTGCGCTTGAAGTCAGTGCACTACCTGGTAAACTTGCGGACTGTTCATCCAAGGATGCGTCTATCAGCGAACTGTATATCGTCGAAGGTGACTCTGCGGGTGGATCGGCCAAGCAGGGCCGGGATCGTCATTTCCAAGCGATTCTACCGCTGCGTGGTAAGATTCTAAACGTAGAAAAGGCACGCTTAGACCGTATTTTATCCAACGCCGAGATCCGGGCTATTATTACTGCTCTTGGTACAGGAATCAGTGAAGATTTTGACCTATCGAAGGCTCGTTACCATAAAGTCGTTATTATGACGGATGCCGACGTCGATGGAGCTCATATTAGAACTCTGTTGTTAACATTCTTCTACCGTTACATGCGGAAGCTGGTAGATGCAGGTTATATCTATATCGCACAACCGCCTTTGTTCAAGATAGAACGCAACAAAGTGATCCGTTATGCAGGCAGCGAGAAGGAACGCGATGAGATTATCGCCTCTTTTGGTGAGAATGTTAAGGTCAATGTCCAGCGCTACAAAGGTTTGGGTGAAATGAATGCTACCCAGCTGTGGGACACGACGATGGATCCTGAGGCTCGTATGATGCTACAAGTAACGATTGAAGATGCGATGCTTGCTGATAGTATCTTTGATACGCTGATGGGCGATAATGTTGAACCAAGACGTGACTTTATCCATGAGCATGCGAAGAGTGTCAGATACCTTGATGTGTAAGAAAATATAAGGATAATGTATAAAGTGAAACTTATACTTTCTTATATTTTAATAAAACCTCCGGCTTCTGTTCCTAATGGAATGAGAATGCTGGAGGTTTTTTGTTTTCAGATCCGGTTTTTTAGGCTTTAATATATTGTCTATTGCGGGTAGTATATGGCGATTTTCTAGCTTTTACACGTCCGTATGCTACAGCATAGCGGTGTATTCTACGATAGATAGATTTATCAGGAAATAACTTGAATACAACAATAGATGGAAGCGTGTTGACCTCAAGCAGCCACATATCCATATGCTGATCCATGGCAATATCCAGACCAATTTCTTTAATTCCTGGATAGGTAGTTTCCAATTGGCCTGCAATTTGTACGCCTAAAGATTTTAATTGATTAATCGTGGAGAGTGTTTCAGAAGGGTTCATATGATTTTTTAATAATGTATTTACTGACTGAATACTGCCTCCACTATGATAATTGGTGACAATTTTCTGAGGGGCAGCTACTCTTCCGAGCATTCCTGTTGTTTCCCATGCACCTGATGGAGTCTTTTGGGCAAGAACTCGAAGGTCGAAGGGACGATCTTGGTGACGCAGGAGATCAATTCCTTTTTGGACGAGGTAGGTACGGTTCTGAATTCGTTTCTGTAAGGCCTCATGCAGCTCTTCGGGGGAGAAGAAAACTTCTGCCATCTTTGCATATCTTAGAATATATAGGACCTGTGCTTCTTGCTGTTGTCTCTCCTCGTTATCGGCGGTGACATTTATTTCAGTCTTTTGCTGGCTAGGACTTAAAATCACCGTACGCTGCTCAGCTCTCATTACACCAATACCAAAGCTTCCGCGATCAGGTTTTATATAGACCATAGCATATAACGCAAGCATTTCTTTAAGAACACTTAAATCGTATTTACGGGTATCAGGCACATATAGAGATAGAGATTGATTTTGAAGGATAACTTTTGTTTTAGCCCATTTACTTGGGACACGTTGAATCTTCATTATCTTCCTCCTTAACAATTTTGTGCAGCAATTGCTCATTTGAATTCCCTTGTACAAAACTTGCTGTGGAAGCATAATCTTTAGCAGCTGAAAATCAGGACAAGCTACCTAAACAATGGTATAATATAAGGATATGGGGTTATGCCTTATCGAACGATACTAGGATAATAAAACCGTGTTTCTTGTCTTTACAGTCTATGTACTAAAGACATTTGCGGAAAGGGCGAATACCCTAATCAGCGCAAAAGAAATCAATATTAGAAGATAAAAGGCTATCATGTTTAATTGTGCTACTTTTGTGAAAGTAATATAATTAAGGGTAGCGGTTTTTTAACTGAAGGAGGTCCAGCAACTCATGGCTGAACAAAATAACCCACAAGTCAAAGATCGGGACATTGGCGTGGAAATGCGTGAATCCTTTATGGATTACGCAATGAGCATCATTGTTAGCCGGGCTTTGCCAGATGTGCGGGACGGACTCAAGCCGGTTCACCGACGCATTTTGTTTGCGATGTCGGAACTTGGAATGTCTGCGGATAAGCCTCATAAGAAATCGGCAAGAATCGTCGGTGAGGTTATCGGTAAGTACCACCCTCACGGTGACTCAGCTGTCTATGAAACAATGGTACGGATGGCTCAGGATTTCTCTATGCGCTATATGCTTGTGGACGGTCACGGGAACTTTGGTTCGATCGATGGTGATATGGCTGCAGCGATGCGTTATACAGAAGCCCGTCTTTCCAAGATTGCAGGCGAAATGCTTCGAGATTTGAACAAAGAAACAGTAGATTTCGCACCCAACTATGATGGTGAAGAGAATGAGCCAGTTGTATTACCAGCTCGCTATCCGAACCTGCTCGTGAATGGGGTATCTGGTATAGCTGTAGGTATGGCTACTAATATTCCACCGCATAACCTAGGCGAAGTTATCGATGGTGTGCAGGCGATGATTAAGAATCCTGATATCACACCTATGGAATTAATGGAGTATATCCAAGGCCCTGATTTCCCTACGGCTGGATATATCTTGGGTCGTGAGGGCATTCGTCAAGCTTATCGTACAGGGCGTGGTTCAGTGACCATGCGTGCTAAGGCAACGATTGAAGAAAACAACGGTAAGGCACGCATCATTGTACATGAGCTGCCATATCAGGTGAACAAGGCAAGATTGGTTGAGAAAATTGCAGAATTAGTACGTGAGAAACGGATCGAGGGTATAACAGATCTTCGAGATGAGTCTGACCGTAACGGTATGCGTGTAGTTGTTGAGATGAGACGCGATGTGAATCCAAATGTTGTGTTGAACAATCTATATAAACATACTTCTATGCAATCCACATTTGGGATCAACATGCTTGCCATTGTAAACAACGAGCCGAAAATTCTTAATCTGCGTGATGTGCTCTATCATTATTTGCAGCACCAGATTGAAGTTATCCGTCGTCGTACAATATTTGATCTTAAAAAAGCTGAAGCACGCGCTCATATTTTAGAAGGTCTGCGTATTGCGCTGGATCATCTGGATGAAGTTATTGCGTTAATTCGCGCGTCACGGACAACGGATATCGCCCGTGATGGATTAATGAGCACCTTTAGCCTCAGTATAGAACAGGCTCAAGCAATCCTCGATATGCGGATGCAACGTCTGACCGGTCTGGAACGGGAAAAGATCGAGAATGAATATAACGAATTGCTCGCTAAAATCGCAGAGTACCGTGAAATTTTGGCGAATGAGCATCTTGTACTGGAAATCATCAGCAACGAGCTGCAGGATATTCGTGATAGATATTCTGATGATCGCCGGACAGAGATTACGGTTGGTGAAGAAAGTATCCTGGATGAAGACCTTATTCCGCGTGAAGAGGTTGTTATCACTATTACACATACGGGATACATCAAACGTCTACCTGTCAGCACCTACCGCAGCCAGAAGCGCGGAGGGCGCGGAGTTATAGGAATGGACACCAAGGACCAGGATTTTGTGGAGCATCTCTTCGTGAGTAACTCTCATAACTATCTGATGTTCTTTACCGATAAGGGTAAGGTGTACCGGATTAAGGCTTATGAGATCCCAGAGCTGGGTCGTACTGCACGTGGGACACCAATCATCAACCTGATTCAAATTGAACAAGGTGAGAAGATTAGTGCCGTAATCCAAGTGGAAGAGAGCGATAGTGACAAGTACTTGTTCTTTGCTACCCGCGAAGGTATCGTGAAGAAGACGCCACTTGAGGATTACAATAACATCCGCAAGGGCGGACTTATCGCTATTAATCTTCGTGAAGAGGATTCCCTAATTGAGGTTAAGCTGACAGATGGTCAGCAGAATCTTATTATCGGTACAGCTCGCGGAATGTCGATTACGTTCTCAGAGAATGATGTTCGTTCTATGGGCCGTAGCGCGACTGGCGTGAAGGGCATTACGCTTGACAGTAATGACCATGTCATCGGTATGGACTGTGTTGATAAGGAGCTTGAGGTCCTGATTGTTACTAGCAAGGGTTATGGTAAACGGACCCCAGCTGGTGATTATCGTTCTCAGACTCGTGGCGGTAAAGGGATCAAGACCATTAATCTCACAGAGAAGAATGGCCCTGTAGTTGGTCTTAAGGTTGTTAGAGACGACGAAGACTTAATGATCATTACTACAAGCGGTACCTTGATCCGTACCAGCATGGATGGAATTTCTACTATGGGCCGTTATGCGCAAGGGGTTAAGCTAATTAACATCCGCGAGGATGATGCTGTGGCTACCCTGTGTAGAGCGGATAAGAACGAAGAGGACGAAATGTCTGAAGAGATGGAAGGCCTCGAGGAACAAGTAACAGTAGATGAATCTGGTGATATTGATCAACCGGAAACTATCGCTGAGGATCAAGAAGATAACTTAGAGTAGGTTATATTCAATAAAGAGCAAGGGATTCTATTACAGAGTCCCTTGCTCTTTTTGCTGTGATTAATTAATAGCAAGTTATTTAATGAAATTTAATGAGAATTTTTATAAGAATAGTTTTCATTTCACTAGTCGCTTCCTTTTATCCGTACTATAATTAGCCGATAGAGTATAAATCAGTATATAAAGTACTATTTTCTCAGAAATTATCTGTCATATTAGATTTCGGTAATCCTGAGCTTATTGTTATAGAAATTAAGGGGCTGAGTATATGCCAAGTGTGTTGGCTGGAGAAGTTAAAGCAGGCTCAAAGATAACCAAAGATGTAACTACACCTCTGGGGGGAATTTTGTTCACTAAGGGAAAAATACTACTTCCCCGTGATCTAGAAATTTTAGAAGCTTTTTTGGTTGGGCAAGTGGAGATCGAAGGTGTTCAGGGAGAGGCCAACTCTGATGCTGTCAAAAAAAACGCCAAACAGACAGCACTTAAAGCTGGAGCGATTATAAATGAATCGATGCTGATCAAGAACAATTCCCCACTACATGATGAATATGAAAAAATGATCGCACTTATTAGAACCAGCTATCGTTCGGTAACGGCAGCCTCACTTCCTATTTTTGAGTTGCGGAGTCAGTTAGAGTTACTAATTAGTCATTTAAAGGATTATCATGTGTTGAAGTTTTCTCCACGTACGCTAAAAGACGAGGATTACAACTATCACAATGCCGTGCTGTCCGCGTTAACATCCTATAAGATCGCTCAGTGGTGCGGGTATCCGCAAAAGGATTGGATGCAGATCGCTTTTGCTGGATTACTACATGACATCGGAAACGCGAAAGTAGATAGTTCTCTTTTACATAAGCCGGAATCACTTAATAGTACCGAAATAGAAGAGGTTCGCAGACATACTACATATGGCTATCAATTACTGCGTAATGTCACAGCGATTAATGAAGGGGTAAGACTAACGGCATTGCAGCATCATGAGAAGGTCGATGGGTCTGGTTACCCACTTAAGCTAGAAGGTAGCCAGATTCATTTTTACGCTAAAGTAGTAGCGGTAGCAGATATATTCCATGCTATGACTCTAGAAAGGGCTTATAGAAAAGCACAGTCTCCTTATTTAGTGTTAGAGCAGATAATGACAGAAAGCTTCGGTAAGCTTGACCCAGTTGTTGTACAGACCTTTATACAGAAGAGTACAGATTTGTTTAATGGAACCAGAATACGTCTGAGCGATGGACGTCATGGAGAGATCATATTTACTGACCGTGCTAATCCAACACGTCCTATGATTAAGGTAGAGGGTACGATTGTTAACCTAATGTTGGAACGAGATTTGTATATTCAGGAGATCATTGCTTAGAGAAAGAAGTATTAAGAGACTCCATAAATGAGACTGTGCTAACAGGTATACACCAATATATAAAGGGTGATTGATAGTACAGTCTCTTATTTATAGATTATTTTGAAAAAAGTGTTGCAATGAATCTCTATACATGATATATTCTAAGTCCGGCCAAGAAATACACATGCCGAGCTCGAAAAAGAAGTTAAAAAAGAGCTTGACATTAAATAGCCGGACATGATATAGTATAAGAGTTGCTGCTGAGACATTAAACGGCGCCAACGAGAACTTGATCTTTGAAAACTGAACAACGAGTGAGTAGGAAATCACGAAAGTGAAATCCAAAATTAGAGAATTAATTTTCTCGTCAGATGTTTCAAAATGAGCATATCGCTCTTTTCAATACTAATTGGAGAGTTTGATCCTGGCTCAGGACGAACGCTGGCGGCGTGCCTAATACATGCAAGTCGAGCGGAGTTAATTTGAAAGCTTGCTTTCAAATTAACTTAGCGGCGGACGGGTGAGTAACACGTAGGCAACCTGCCCTTTAGACTGGGATAACTACCGGAAACGGTAGCTAATACCGGATAATTTCTTTTTTCTCCTGAAGAAAGAATGAAAGACGGAGCAATCTGTCACTGAGGGATGGGCCTGCGGCGCATTAGCTAGTTGGTGGGGTAACGGCCCACCAAGGCGACGATGCGTAGCCGACCTGAGAGGGTGAACGGCCACACTGGGACTGAGACACGGCCCAGACTCCTACGGGAGGCAGCAGTAGGGAATCTTCCGCAATGGACGAAAGTCTGACGGAGCAACGCCGCGTGAGTGATGAAGGTTTTCGGATCGTAAAGCTCTGTTGCCAGGGAAGAACGTCCGGTAGAGTAACTGCTACCGGAGTGACGGTACCTGAGAAGAAAGCCCCGGCTAACTACGTGCCAGCAGCCGCGGTAATACGTAGGGGGCAAGCGTTGTCCGGAATTATTGGGCGTAAAGCGCGCGCAGGCGGTCATTTAAGTCTGGTGTTTAAACCTTGGGCTCAACCTGAGGTCGCACTGGAAACTGGGTGACTTGAGTACAGAAGAGGAAAGTGGAATTCCACGTGTAGCGGTGAAATGCGTAGATATGTGGAGGAACACCAGTGGCGAAGGCGACTTTCTGGGCTGTAACTGACGCTGAGGCGCGAAAGCGTGGGGAGCAAACAGGATTAGATACCCTGGTAGTCCACGCCGTAAACGATGAGTGCTAGGTGTTAGGGGTTTCGATACCCTTGGTGCCGAAGTTAACACAGTAAGCACTCCGCCTGGGGAGTACGGTCGCAAGACTGAAACTCAAAGGAATTGACGGGGACCCGCACAAGCAGTGGAGTATGTGGTTTAATTCGAAGCAACGCGAAGAACCTTACCAGGTCTTGACATCCCTCTGAATCCACTAGAGATAGTGGCGGCCTTCGGGACAGAGGAGACAGGTGGTGCATGGTTGTCGTCAGCTCGTGTCGTGAGATGTTGGGTTAAGTCCCGCAACGAGCGCAACCCTTAACTTTAGTTGCCAGCAAGTAAAGTTGGGCACTCTAGAGTGACTGCCGGTGACAAACCGGAGGAAGGTGGGGATGACGTCAAATCATCATGCCCCTTATGACCTGGGCTACACACGTACTACAATGGCCGGTACAACGGGAAGCGAAGCCGCGAGGTGAAGCCAATCCCATCAAAGCCGGTCTCAGTTCGGATTGCAGGCTGCAACTCGCCTGCATGAAGTCGGAATTGCTAGTAATCGCGGATCAGCATGCCGCGGTGAATACGTTCCCGGGTCTTGTACACACCGCCCGTCACACCACGAGAGTTTACAACACCCGAAGTCGGTGGGGTAACCCGCAAGGGAGCCAGCCGCCGAAGGTGGGGTAGATGATTGGGGTGAAGTCGTAACAAGGTAGCCGTATCGGAAGGTGCGGCTGGATCACCTCCTTTCTATGGAGAATCGTTTCCTGCAATGGAGACATTCAAATCGGAAGTTAAACTTCCAAAATAGGACCTTCGGGTTCGAACACTCACTCGTTGCTCAGTTTTGAGAGTTTAAGCTCTCAAGTAAGACTTGATCCTTGAAAACTGGATACCGAAACGAATTTGCGTTTTAGAACATCTTTTAGCAACTTGTGTAAACAAGTAAATGTTATTAGTGAGATGATTCCAAGAGAAATGTCATTGTATGATATTTTCCTGCGGAAAAATCAAGGTTAAGCTAATAAGAGCACACGGAGGATGCCTAGGCGCCAGGAGCCGACGAAGGACGTGGCGAACAACGAAACTGCCTCGGGGAGCTGTAAGCAAGCTTTGATCCGGGGGTGTCCGAATGGGGAAACCCAGCTGTGGTAATTCGCAGTTACTCATCTCTGAACACATAGGAGATGTAGAGGCAGACCAGGGGAACTGAAACATCTAAGTACCCTGAGGAAGAGAAAACAATAGTGATTCCGTCAGTAGCGGCGAGCGAACGCGGAACAGCCTAAACCTAAGAGCTTGCTCTTAGGGGTTGTGGGACGTCTCACATGGAGTTACAAAGGAATATGGTAGGTGAAGAGGTCTGGAAAGGCCCGCGATAGAGGTAAAAGCCCTGTAGCCTAAACTGTGTTCTCTCCGAGACGGATCCCGAGTAGTGCGGGGCACGTGAAACCCCGTATGAATCCAGCAGGACCATCTGCTAAGGCTAAATACTACCTGGCGACCGATAGTGAAACAGTACCGTGAGGGAAAGGTGAAAAGCACCCCGGAAGGGGAGTGAAATAGAACCTGAAACCGTGTGCTTACAAAAAGTCAGAGCCCTATTAATGGGTGATGGCGTGCCTTTTGTAGAATGAACCGGCGAGTTACGTTTAACATGCAAGGTTAAGTCGAGAAGACGGAGCCGCAGCGAAAGCGAGTCTGAATAGGGCGAATGAGTATGTGGACGTAGACCCGAAACCGTGTGATCTACCCCTGTCCAGGGTGAAGGTGCGGTAACACGCACTGGAGGCCCGAACCCACGCATGTTGAAAAATGCGGGGATGAGGTGGGGGTAGCGGAGAAATTCCAATCGAACTCGGAGATAGCTGGTTCTCCCCGAAATAGCTTTAGGGCTAGCCTCGGTATAAGAGTAGTGGAGGTAGAGCACTGATTGGGTGCGGGGTCCGCAAGGATTACCAAGCTCAGTCAAACTCCGAATGCCATATACTTATTGCCGGGAGTCAGACAGTGAGTGCTAAGATCCATTGTCAAAAGGGAAACAGCCCAGACCATCAGCTAAGGTCCCCAAGTGTGTGTTAAGTGGGAAAGGATGTGGAGTTGCACAGACAACCAGGATGTTGGCTTAGAAGCAGCCACCATTGAAAGAGTGCGTAATAGCTCACTGGTCGAGTGACTCTGCGCCGAAAATGTAACGGGGCTAAACACACCACCGAAGCTATGGCTAGATACGTATGTATCTGGGGTAGGGGAGCGTTGTATGTGGGTTGAAGGTGTACCGTAAGGAGCGCTGGACAGCATACAAGTGAGAATGCCGGTATGAGTAACGAAAAGATCAGTGAGAATCTGATCCGCCGAAAGCCCAAGGTTTCCTGAGGAAGGCTCGTCCGCTCAGGGTAAGTCGGGACCTAAGGCGAGGCCGAAAGGCGTAGTCGAAGGACAACAGTTTGAAATTACTGTACCACCGTAATCCGCTATGAGCGATGGGGTGACGCAGGAGGGTAGTGACGCGGACTGATGGATATGTCCGTCTAAGCAGTGAGGCTGATGTGTAGGCAAATCCGCACATCGTTAAGGCTGGGCTGTGATGGGGAGCGAAAATTACAGTAGCGAAGGTCATGATCTCACACTGCCAAGAAAAGCCTCTAGCCAGGAGAAGGTGCCCGTACCGCAAACCGACACAGGTAGGCGAGAAGAGAATTCTAAGGCGCGCGGAAGAACTCTCGTTAAGGAACTCGGCAAAATGACCCCGTAACTTCGGGAGAAGGGGTGCCCCGGTAGTGTGAATAGCACGAGGGGGCCGCAGTGAAAAGGCCCAAGCGACTGTTTAGCAAAAACACAGGTCTGTGCGAAGCCGCAAGGCGAAGTATACGGGCTGACGCCTGCCCGGTGCTGGAAGGTTAAGGGGAGTGGTTAGGGGTAACCCGAAGCTATGAACCGAAGCCCCAGTAAACGGCGGCCGTAACTATAACGGTCCTAAGGTAGCGAAATTCCTTGTCAGGTAAATTCTGACCCGCACGAATGGCGTAACGACTTGGGCGCTGTCTCAACGAGAGATCCGGTGAAATTTTAATACCTGTGAAGATGCAGGTTACCCGCGACAAGACGGAAAGACCCCATGGAGCTTTACTGCAGCTTGATATTGAATTTGGGTACGATCTGTACAGGATAGGTGGGAGCCGTAGAAATCGGAGCGCAAGCTTCGGTGGAGGCGCCGTTGGGATACCACCCTGATCGTATCTAGGTTCTAACCTAGTACCGTAATCCGGTACGGGGACCGTGTCAGGCGGGCAGTTTGACTGGGGCGGTCGCCTCCTAAAGAGTAACGGAGGCGTTCCAAGGTTCCCTCAGAATGGTTGGAAATCATTCGAAGAGTGCAAAGGCATAAGGGAGCTTGACTGCGAGACCTACAAGTCGAGCAGGGACGAAAGTCGGACTTAGTGATCCGGTGGTACCGCATGGAAGGGCCATCGCTCAACGGATAAAAGCTACCCTGGGGATAACAGGCTTATCTCCCCCAAGAGTCCACATCGACGGGGAGGTTTGGCACCTCGATGTCGGCTCATCGCATCCTGGGGCTGAAGTAGGTCCCAAGGGTTGGGCTGTTCGCCCATTAAAGCGGTACGCGAGCTGGGTTCAGAACGTCGTGAGACAGTTCGGTCCCTATCTGTCGTGGGCGCAGGAAATTTGAGAGGAGCTGTCCTTAGTACGAGAGGACCGGGATGGACGTACCGCTGGTGCATCAGTTGTTCCGCCAGGAGCATGGCTGAGTAGCTACGTACGGACGGGATAAGCGCTGAAAGCATCTAAGCGTGAAGCCCCCCTCAAGATGAGATTTCCCAATTAGTAAGACCCCTTGAAGACGACGAGGTAGATAGGTTGGAGGTGGAAGTGCAGTAATGCATGGAGCTGACCAATACTAATCGGTCGAGGGCTTATCCTATACTTAAAACGCAAATTCAATTCGGATTCAGTTTTCAGGCATCAAGCCTGGATTACGCTATGGAATTTATTCGCACTTCTGTGATGAAGCAAATTTCACGCGACAGCGTCTGTTTCACAGACGCATGTTTGGTGGCGATAGCGGAGGGGTTCCACGCGTACCCATCCCGAACACGACCGTTAAGCCCTCCAGCGCCGATGGTACTTGGACCGAAGGGTCCTGGGAGAGTAGGACGTTGCCAAGCACGCAAGACCACTGTTGAGTCATCGACAGTGGTCTTTTTGTTGTATTTATTTACTTAAAGGGTTAGTACGATTTAAATTTTGTTTGACAGACTACAGTGTTTAACCCATAATACAATTCATACTAAACATATATGAATTGTAGGGGGAATGGAGTATGTCATATTTTAATTTATCTTTTAAGAAGCCGCTTCTGTTTGGGGCAATATCAATATTACTATTGATGGTAATCGCGGGTTGCTCCGGATCTACTAATAAGGCTGATTCCAATAAGGAAGCTTCGGAAAATGCGAGTGCAGCAACTCAGAGTCCTCAAGCAGCAGAGCCGGCAGCAGGAGGAACCTTCGTCTATGGTCGGCCTGCTTCTGTAACCTCGCTGGATCTGCATAACCAGATTACGTCCAACAATGCTTTTGCTATCGACAAAGTATTTGAATCGTTGGTTGCTTTTGACAGCAAGGGCGAAATTGTAGATTGGCTTGCGAAGTCACACAGTATTAGTGAGGATGGATTGACGTATACTTTTGAACTTCGTGAGGGTCTGAAGTTTTCAAACGGTACGGATGTGACTGCGGAAGATGCTGTATTCTCCCTTGAGCGCCACTTGAAGGTTGGCGGCCCACTGGCAATATCTGCAAAGGTGGACGCAATCAAAGCGCAAGATAACAAAACGCTTGTTATTACGCTTAAAGAGCCTTATACACCATTTATCTCAGAGCTATCCAATTTCTCAAATGGCATCTTGCCTAACCATTTTGGTGGAGTTCCCGAAGAAGAATTCTTTAAGAAGCCCATCGGAACGGGGCCCTTTGTGGTTGAATCATGGGATACAGCGGGTGATCTGACCTTCACTAAGAATAAATTCTACTGGCAAGAAGGTAAACCATATATTGATAAGCTAGTTTATAAGTTGATTGAGGATGATAGTCAAGCAATCAATCAGCTGAAAGCTGGAGAAGTTAATGCTATTGAATCTTTAGCGCTGCAAAATGCCAATGAGATCAAAGATGGAGCTGACACAAAAGTAATTACTAATGGTAGTTGGGTAACAGAGCAATTGTTCTTTAATACGCTGGATAAACATTTTTCGGATGTGCATGTTCGCCGCGCTCTGGCTCTGGCGCTTGATCGTGAAGGCTTGACCAAAGCGTTAACCTTTGGATATGCACAGACGGCAAACTCATTGCTGCCAACAACGATTCCTTATAACTCCAATGATACAATTAAGGCTCTGAACTTCAATGTCGAGGCGGCCAAGGAGGAGCTTGCTAAATCTGCCTTCCCTAATGGATTCACTACTAAATTACTTGTAGCTTCCGGCAATAGTACAAGAGCACAAGAAGCACAAATTATTCAGGCAGCGGGTCAAACGATCGGGATTACAATTGAGATTGAGTCGATTGAGCTTGCTACTTTCCGTGAACGGTTCTTTGCATATGATTTCGCCGCAATGCTCAACAGCGGTCAAGCCGACTCCCCAGAAGCGAACTCGATTATTGCTTTTCAAACTGATCCGGAAGGCTTCAGCAAATCATATTGGACCCATTATACGAATGATGAAGTAACGAAGCTGCTATATGAGGGCCAAAAAACAGCGGATGGCGATGGCCGTGCGCAAATCTATACTAAGCTGCTGCAGACACTTGCTGATGAAGTGCCGTATATTCCGCTTTATTATCCAGATGTTCTGAAAGGTATCCGTTCTTCAGTCGACGGCCTTGTTGTTCTACCTAACGGCAGCGCCCGTTTCGAAGATGTCCGCATCAGCCAATGACGAATCTTAAGCAGGTGTTAAATCAACCGAGAGGAAGCAAAGACTCTTACAACTGGCTTGTGATATCACTTATAAAAGCGCTGGCAGTAATCTGCTGCGTAATGATAGCAGTCTTTTTCATCATCCGGATTGTGCCTGGAGATCCAGCTAAAATGATATTGGGAGAATACAGTACCCCTGAGGCGCTTAAGAGTATGCATCATACTCTTGGGCTGGACCTCCCTTTGTGGGAGCAGTTCCTGCGATTTCTGAAGACGCTATTTACTCAGGGGGATACCGGAAACTCCATTGTTATGGGTACATCAACAAGAGAGTTGATTATGCAGCGAGCCCCTGTCACATTGTTGCTCATAGTAATAGCGTGTGTGTTGGCGATTTTGGTATCGCTTCTGCTTGCTACAGTAGCAGCTACGCATAAGGATAAACTGCTGGATCATTTAATACGTATTTTTCCTACAATAACTTTGGGTATGCCAATCTTCTGGGTTGGCTTACTTTTAATTTTGCTCTTTAGTGTCCGGCTTGGCTGGTTCCCCGTTGGGGGAGTAAGTGAAGGGTGGATTGGAACCTTGCACAGTCTTGCACTTCCGGCAATCACCGTTGCTTTCTCACAGATTCCTACGCTGGTCCGTTCGTTAAGAGCACAGATGCTTGAAGTGTTAGAATCGGATTTTGTAGTTACACTTAAGGCTGCCGGAATACCAAGCAGGGTTATTTTATTTAAACATGTGCTGCGTAATTCGGCTCTTCCAACACTGATGCTGATGGGTGTGAATATTTCTTATCTAATCGGCGGCACATTGGTCGTTGAACAGGTGTTTGGAATAAAGGGAATTGGCAGCTTGTTATTCACTTCAATTTCGAAACGGGACTTTCCGGTTATTCAAGGAATAGCACTTTACTGTGCGTTAGCTGTTGTGATCATCAGTCTCTTGATTGAAATCATTTCTTGGTGGCTTGATCCCAGAACGAAGGGAAAACAATGAAAACTATAAGACTAGAGCCACGAATGTATGAGGGTGGCAAGATGACTAGTGGCTTAAAGCGAATATGGAATACCCCTTCACTTCTAGTGGGAATTATTATGTTTGCAGCTCTTATGTTCTTGACTGTATTCATACCGTATATAAGTCCCTATGATCCCTCCGAGCAAAATTTGAGTGCCTTTCTACAGCCTCCATCAGCCGAGCATTGGTTGGGAACAGACCAACTGGGACGTGATCTGTTTACTAGATTGATTTATGCAGCGAGGACGGATTTAAAAATCATGTTCTTGGCAGAAATCATTCCCTTTTGTATAGGTGTGTTTCTAGGAATGCTAGCAGGATATTACGGCAAATGGATTGATACAGTTATTACGCTGCTGTCAGATACGTTGATCGCTTTTCCTTTTTATCTAATCGTCATTATCGTGGCTTTTGCCAGTGGAGCAGGAGAACGAGGCATCTATATTACGTTTATCCTTGTAGGTTGGATTGTTTTTGCTCGTGTAGTGAGAGGTCTTAGCGCATCTTTTCGCAATCAGGAATGGGTGGCATCCGCTCAAACCTTAGGGCTACCCGGAGTAAAAATTATTTTGCGTCATCTGCTGCCCAATGTGCTTCCGCAAGCCGTGGTCGTTCTTATGACAGACATGATTGGATTGCTTGTTGCCATTGTTACACTAGGGTATCTTGGGATCGGTATTACACCGCCAACTCCAGACTGGGGAACTATGATCTCGGATGGACAACCCTTCATCACTACAGCTTGGTGGCTCTCAGCTGTCCCAGGATTTGCAGTGGTGTATACCGGAATAGCTTTGTCGCTCCTAGGTGATGGTTTGGCAGACATATGGAGGAAAAAATGATGTCTATACAACCCATTTTAGAAATAAATGCACTATCGCTGGCTGCAAAGTCAAAAGAGAGATTAGTCAACAATGTTAGCTTTTCGCTGAGCAAAGGGGAGAGTCTAGGATTAGTAGGTGAGTCGGGTTCAGGAAAATCGCTTACGCTGCGTGCAATTCTGGGACTACTTCCAAATGGTGTTGAACAGACAGGTGGCACCATTAAGAGTGACGTAAGCAGTGCGATGGTGTTTCAAGACCCGAGAGGTGCGCTTGATCCACTCTGTATGGTTGTCAATCAGCTGGCTGAAGTCGTGTATTACAGACAGAGAGTAAGCCGAAAGGCTTCGCGAATGATTGCGCTGGAGCTACTCGAAAGGCTTGGTCTCCCTGATTCTTTAAAGAAAAAGGACCGATATCCAAGTCAGCTGTCAGGCGGTCAGTGTCAACGGGTAGTCATCGCTTTGGCACTGGCATGCAAGCCAGGCATTCTTCTCTGTGATGAGCCGACAACGGCGCTGGATGTCACGGTTCAACGGCAAATTATTGAAACGATCACGAACCTCCAGCAGGAGCTCAGTTTTGCCATGATTTTTGTAACCCATAATCTCGCGATTGCAGCCAGCTTATGCTCACGCCTATGTGTAATGAAACAAGGGCAGATTGTTGAGCATGGCGCTACCCTTGATATTTTGCAAAATCCATCCGACCCTTACACACAGATGCTGATTGATTCGGTGCTTCCTTTGCCAGAGCTTGAAGGGAGTAGAGACTTATGGAACTAGCCTTGCAAATAAAAGATTTAACTGTTCACTATGGCGGATTTACTGCACTGGATTGTATCAATCTGAATCTTGAGCAGCACACCACTCTTGGACTTGTTGGAGAATCCGGCTCAGGCAAATCTACGCTGGCTCGAGTAATTGCTGGACTGATTGCCCCGCATGAGGGAAAGATCCTGTTAGGTACCCAAGAGTTAAAAAAGAAAAGAAGCCGGGAGCATCGTAAAATAATCCAGATGATCTTTCAAAATCCTGATGCATCGCTGAATCCAAAGCATTCGATTAGGCAAATTCTTTCCGAGCCCTTATTGTTTCATAAAATAGTGGGACGTTCGGGCGTTGAGCAAAGATGTAAAGAGCTTTTGAACCAGGTTCATTTGGAGCAAAAGGCTTTAGATAAATTCCCTCACGAATTTTCTGGTGGTCAGCGGCAACGGATAGCGATCGCTCGTGCATTAAGCGTTGAACCAAATATCCTGATCGCCGATGAACCTACGAGCGCGCTGGATGTATCTGTGCAGCTTAGTGTGCTCGAGCTGTTCAATACGCTGAAAACTGAGCTTAATCTCACTATGCTTTTTATTTCCCATGATCTAGGAGTTATCAATGCAATTAGCGATACGGTAGCAGTTATGCGGCAAGGAAAGCTCGTGGAGCAGAGTCCCAAGGATCAATTCTTCATCCGGCCTAAACATGAATATAGTTACGAGCTGTTGTCGGCGGTTCCTAAAATGCCAAAATCAAGTACATCAGGAGGTTTCTTATGAGCCCAGAACATAATATACATGTGCCACTTTCAGTGACTGAGTATAATAAGCTTACAGAATTAATTTCTACAATCTTGTTTACTGAGCATCCACCAGTTATCATCCCAGCTGAGGCAATTCTGGGAATCGAGGCAGTAGCTGCAGGAATAGCCGCGCCTGGTCGAACCATTGTAAATGTAGTAACAGGTCCCTATGGAAGTCTATTTGGAAAATGGCTTGAGCGGGGAGGAGCAACGGTAATTGAAGTAAAGGTTCCTTTTGATGAAGTGGTCACTGGAGACCAAGTTGCTTCCGCAATTAAAGAGTTTAACCCTTGTGCCCTTTCCTTTGTTCAGGCTGAAGTGGTTACAGGTGGATCTAATCCGGCTAAAGAAATATTCAGGATTGCAAAGGAGTACAATCTCATTACTGTGACGGACTCGGTTTCTGCGGTTGGGGGAGAGGTGTTACTGGTCGATGAATGGGGAGTTGATTTTGCTGTGATAGGCGCGCAAAAAGCCTTGGCTGGACCTAACGGCGTTAGCGCCGTCAGTATTTCACCACGTGGCTGGAATTTTCTTGAGTCTAATAAAAATGCACCACGTAACTCCATTTTGTCCTTGCTGGATCTCAAACCTTCGCTGGATGGCGCCGCGCCACTACGAGTTGCTCCAAATATTCCGACATTAGAGGCTAGAGCTTTGATCCTGACCTTGACACGAATTGAAGAAGAGGGATTGGAGCAAATCATTCAGCGTCATGAAAGGGCTGCAGCTGCTACATTAGCGGGTATAGAATGCTTGGGGCTTGAGCCTTGGCAAAAGGACAGCAGACATTATTCTACACTGACTACAACGGTTCGGATTGGTGGAAGGCAAGACTTGCAGATCGAAAAACCTATAGGCATTGTGGCTCCAGGAGACGGAGAATTATTTGGACATCTTTTGCGGATCAATCATTTTGGAACAAATGCTGCTCGTAAAAGTGTAGAGGAAGCCATGTCAACGCTTGCTGAGTTGTTGAAACAAAACCCTGATCAGGCATTACAAGCTGTTCGGCTGGCTTGGGGGGAATGAAGATGATCCATAAGCATCCAGAGCTACATACATTCATGGATATTCATATAGCAGGCATCGAAGGAAAACGTTTTAATGTTGTGATCAAGGATGGCTATTTTTCATCTATTACTGAAGCGAAGCCGCAACAAAATAATACAACTCCTACAGGCACAGAACTATGGATAACGCCTGGTATTATTGATCTTCATACGCATCTTGCTTGGACAGACTTTGATCATACGGACCAATTGAAGCGCGACTCCCATCAGATCGAGGTCATGCAGGCGCAAGCATTTGAGGCTACTCTAAGGACTGGTGTAACGACTGTACGGGATGCAGGAGGAATTACCCCCAGCACAGTGAAGCATCTTGTTCAGCAGTATCAGCAGCCTTTAAGAGTGCATACGAGCAGTGAGATGCTTGGAGCAGCAGATGCCCGTGGACTTAAGTATTTGGAACAACGGATGGCGCAAATCTTTGCTACAGGAGCGGGCTGGATAAAAATCATGGCCACAGGCGGTCTTGGGGCACCCACCGAGAAAGTCGTAGATCCGATCTTTTCCGAAGAAGAGTTCGCATTCATTGTTCGTAATGCACATGCTTATGATAAGAAGGTACTGGTTCATACCTGGGGTGGAGTAACGATAGACTGGTCCATTCAGGCCGGCGTGGAATCTATAGAGCATGGGATGTTTCTAACTGAAGATCAGGCAGGGAGACTTGCTAGTTCAGGGGTGGCTTTTGTACCTACTACATCTATCTATCGCATTGCTGCAGATCCGAAAGGCGTTCTAGCCTTGAACCCGATTATTTGCGAACGAGCTGCCCGCGCTGCTGAATCGCATTCCAAAGCCATTAATTATGCAAAAAGAGAAGGCGTTCGTATAGGATTCGGTACAGATTATGCTACACCTTCATTACATGGTTATAACCTTCAAGAGCTGGATACGTTGATTGATTATGGCTTAACACGCAAAGAAGCATGGCAATCTGCTACTAAAAGCGCTGCTGATATTCTAGGGAATGGAAATGAGCTGGGGCAGATTGCAGAGGGTTTTATTGCAGATGCTGTTATTTTCAATGTTGATCCATACCAGGCCTATAATGCGGAGATACTTCGAAACAGTATCGTTTCCGTAATTACTGGAGCGAAGGAAGCGGAAATAATTTAGATTCTTTTAAGCTCTCTTCTAAAAACAACTGATATCTTTTGCAGTTGTTTTTCTTTTATATTATGGAATGTATACAAGGCAACAGTATATAAAGATAGAGTGTAATCATTAATACTTGATTTATGGTTTTTAAATATTTGAAAAAAAGTGTTGCAATGAATCTCTATACATGATATATTCTAAGTCCGGCCAAGAAATACACATGCCGAGCTCGAAAAAGAAGTTAAAAAAGAGCTTGACATTAAATAGCCGAACATGATATAGTATAAGAGTTGCTGCTGAGACATTAAACGGCGCCAACGAGAACTTGATCTTTGAAAACTGAACAACGAGTGAGTAGGAAATCACGAAAGTGAAATCCAAAACTGATGAGTTTCACAGCGTATTTTACGCTTTTGAAATTTCATCGTGAGAATTAATTTTCTCGTCAGATGTTTCAAAATGAGCATATCGCTCTTTTCAATACTAATTGGAGAGTTTGATCCTGGCTCAGGACGAACGCTGGCGGCGTGCCTAATACATGCAAGTCGAGCGGAGTTATTTTGAAAGCTTGCTTTCAAAATAACTTAGCGGCGGACGGGTGAGTAACACGTAGGCAACCTGCCCCTTAGACTGGGATAACTACCGGAAACGGTAGCTAATACCGGATAATTTCTTTTTTCTCCTGAAGAAAGAATGAAAGACGGAGCAATCTGTCACTGAGGGATGGGCCTGCGGCGCATTAGCTAGTTGGTGGGGTAACGGCCCACCAAGGCGACGATGCGTAGCCGACCTGAGAGGGTGAACGGCCACACTGGGACTGAGACACGGCCCAGACTCCTACGGGAGGCAGCAGTAGGGAATCTTCCGCAATGGACGAAAGTCTGACGGAGCAACGCCGCGTGAGTGATGAAGGTTTTCGGATCGTAAAGCTCTGTTGCCAGGGAAGAACGTCCGGTAGAGTAACTGCTATCGGAGTGACGGTACCTGAGAAGAAAGCCCCGGCTAACTACGTGCCAGCAGCCGCGGTAATACGTAGGGGGCAAGCGTTGTCCGGAATTATTGGGCGTAAAGCGCGCGCAGGCGGTCATTTAAGTCTGGTGTTTAAACCTTGGGCTCAACCTGAGGTCGCACTGGAAACTGGGTGACTTGAGTACAGAAGAGGAAAGTGGAATTCCACGTGTAGCGGTGAAATGCGTAGATATGTGGAGGAACACCAGTGGCGAAGGCGACTTTCTGGGCTGTAACTGACGCTGAGGCGCGAAAGCGTGGGGAGCAAACAGGATTAGATACCCTGGTAGTCCACGCCGTAAACGATGAGTGCTAGGTGTTAGGGGTTTCGATACCCTTGGTGCCGAAGTTAACACAGTAAGCACTCCGCCTGGGGAGTACGGTCGCAAGACTGAAACTCAAAGGAATTGACGGGGACCCGCACAAGCAGTGGAGTATGTGGTTTAATTCGAAGCAACGCGAAGAACCTTACCAGGTCTTGACATCCCTCTGAATCCACTAGAGATAGTGGCGGCCTTCGGGACAGAGGAGACAGGTGGTGCATGGTTGTCGTCAGCTCGTGTCGTGAGATGTTGGGTTAAGTCCCGCAACGAGCGCAACCCTTAACTTTAGTTGCCAGCAAGTAATGTTGGGCACTCTAGAGTGACTGCCGGTGACAAACCGGAGGAAGGTGGGGATGACGTCAAATCATCATGCCCCTTATGACCTGGGCTACACACGTACTACAATGGCCGGTACAACGGGAAGCGAAGCCGCGAGGTGAAGCCAATCCCATCAAAGCCGGTCTCAGTTCGGATTGCAGGCTGCAACTCGCCTGCATGAAGTCGGAATTGCTAGTAATCGCGGATCAGCATGCCGCGGTGAATACGTTCCCGGGTCTTGTACACACCGCCCGTCACACCACGAGAGTTTACAACACCCGAAGTCGGTGGGGTAACCCGCAAGGGAGCCAGCCGCCGAAGGTGGGGTAGATGATTGGGGTGAAGTCGTAACAAGGTAGCCGTATCGGAAGGTGCGGCTGGATCACCTCCTTTCTATGGAGAATCGTTTCCTGCAATGGAGACATTCAAATCGGAAGCTAAGCTTCCACAACTCACTCGTTGCTCAGTTTTGAGAGTTTAAGCTCTCAAGCAAGACTTGATCCTTGAAAACTGGATACCGAAACGAATTTGCGTTTTAGAACATCTTTTAGCTATAACTTGTGTAAACAAGTATGTTAGTTATTAGCTGGAAGCGAAGATTTTCGATTGTGTAAACAAGCGAAACATCAGAGCGAAGGTTAAGCTAATAAGAGCACACGGAGGATGCCTAGGCGCCAGGAGCCGACGAAGGACGTGGCGAACAACGAAACTGCCTCGGGGAGCTGTAAGCAAGCTTTGATCCGGGGGTGTCCGAATGGGGAAACCCAGCTGTGGTAATTCGCAGTTACTCATCTCTGAACACATAGGAGATGTAGAGGCAGACCAGGGGAACTGAAACATCTAAGTACCCTGAGGAAGAGAAAACAATAGTGATTCCGTCAGTAGCGGCGAGCGAACGCGGAACAGCCTAAACCTAAGAGCTTGCTCTTAGGGGTTGTGGGACGTCTCACATGGAGTTACAAAGGAATATGGTAGGTGAAGAGGTCTGGAAAGGCCCGCGATAGAGGTAAAAGCCCTGTAGCCTAAACTGTGTTCTCTCCGAGACGGATCCCGAGTAGTGCGGGGCACGTGAAACCCCGTATGAATCCAGCAGGACCATCTGCTAAGGCTAAATACTACCTGGCGACCGATAGTGAAACAGTACCGTGAGGGAAAGGTGAAAAGCACCCCGGAAGGGGAGTGAAATAGAACCTGAAACCGTGTGCTTACAAAAAGTCAGAGCCCTATTAATGGGTGATGGCGTGCCTTTTGTAGAATGAACCGGCGAGTTACGTTTAACATGCAAGGTTAAGTCGAGAAGACGGAGCCGCAGCGAAAGCGAGTCTGAATAGGGCGAATGAGTATGTGGACGTAGACCCGAAACCGTGTGATCTACCCCTGTCCAGGGTGAAGGTGCGGTAACACGCACTGGAGGCCCGAACCCACGCATGTTGAAAAATGCGGGGATGAGGTGGGGGTAGCGGAGAAATTCCAATCGAACTCGGAGATAGCTGGTTCTCCCCGAAATAGCTTTAGGGCTAGCCTCGGTATAAGAGTAGTGGAGGTAGAGCACTGATTGGGTGCGGGGTCCGCAAGGATTACCAAGCTCAGTCAAACTCCGAATGCCATATACTTATTGCCGGGAGTCAGACAGTGAGTGCTAAGATCCATTGTCAAAAGGGAAACAGCCCAGACCATCAGCTAAGGTCCCCAAGTGTGTGTTAAGTGGGAAAGGATGTGGAGTTGCACAGACAACCAGGATGTTGGCTTAGAAGCAGCCACCATTGAAAGAGTGCGTAATAGCTCACTGGTCGAGTGACTCTGCGCCGAAAATGTAACGGGGCTAAACACACCACCGAAGCTATGGCTAGATACGTATGTATCTGGGGTAGGGGAGCGTTGTATGTGGGTTGAAGGTGTACCGTAAGGAGCGCTGGACAGCATACAAGTGAGAATGCCGGTATGAGTAACGAAAAGATCAGTGAGAATCTGATCCGCCGAAAGCCCAAGGTTTCCTGAGGAAGGCTCGTCCGCTCAGGGTAAGTCGGGACCTAAGGCGAGGCCGAAAGGCGTAGTCGAAGGACAACAGTTTGAAATTACTGTACCACCGTAATCCGCTATGAGCGATGGGGTGACGCAGGAGGGTAGTGACGCGGACTGATGGATATGTCCGTCTAAGCAGTGAGGCTGATGTGTAGGCAAATCCGCACATCGTTAAGGCTGGGCTGTGATGGGGAGCGAAAATTACAGTAGCGAAGGTCATGATCTCACACTGCCAAGAAAAGCCTCTAGCCAGGAGAAGGTGCCCGTACCGCAAACCGACACAGGTAGGCGAGAAGAGAATTCTAAGGCGCGCGGAAGAACTCTCGTTAAGGAACTCGGCAAAATGACCCCGTAACTTCGGGAGAAGGGGTGCCCCGGTAGTGTGAATAGCACGAGGGGGCCGCAGTGAAAAGGCCCAAGCGACTGTTTAGCAAAAACACAGGTCTGTGCGAAGCCGCAAGGCGAAGTATACGGGCTGACGCCTGCCCGGTGCTGGAAGGTTAAGGGGAGTGGTTAGGGGTAACCCGAAGCTATGAACCGAAGCCCCAGTAAACGGCGGCCGTAACTATAACGGTCCTAAGGTAGCGAAATTCCTTGTCAGGTAAATTCTGACCCGCACGAATGGCGTAACGACTTGGGCGCTGTCTCAACGAGAGATCCGGTGAAATTTTAATACCTGTGAAGATGCAGGTTACCCGCGACAAGACGGAAAGACCCCATGGAGCTTTACTGCAGCTTGATATTGAATTTGGGTACGATCTGTACAGGATAGGTGGGAGCCGTAGAAATCGGAGCGCAAGCTTCGGTGGAGGCGCCGTTGGGATACCACCCTGATCGTATCTAGGTTCTAACCTAGTACCGTAATCCGGTACGGGGACCGTGTCAGGCGGGCAGTTTGACTGGGGCGGTCGCCTCCTAAAGAGTAACGGAGGCGTTCCAAGGTTCCCTCAGAATGGTTGGAAATCATTCGAAGAGTGCAAAGGCATAAGGGAGCTTGACTGCGAGACCTACAAGTCGAGCAGGGACGAAAGTCGGACTTAGTGATCCGGTGGTACCGCATGGAAGGGCCATCGCTCAACGGATAAAAGCTACCCTGGGGATAACAGGCTTATCTCCCCCAAGAGTCCACATCGACGGGGAGGTTTGGCACCTCGATGTCGGCTCATCGCATCCTGGGGCTGAAGTAGGTCCCAAGGGTTGGGCTGTTCGCCCATTAAAGCGGTACGCGAGCTGGGTTCAGAACGTCGTGAGACAGTTCGGTCCCTATCTGTCGTGGGCGCAGGAAATTTGAGAGGAGCTGTCCTTAGTACGAGAGGACCGGGATGGACGTACCGCTGGTGCACCAGTTGTTTCGCCAGAAGCATGGCTGGGTAGCTACGTACGGACGGGATAAGCGCTGAAAGCATCTAAGCGTGAAGCCCCCCTCAAGATGAGATTTCCCAATTAGTAAGACCCCTTGAAGACGACGAGGTAGATAGGTTGGAGGTGGAAGTGCAGTAATGCATGGAGCTGACCAATACTAATCGGTCGAGGGCTTATCCTATACTTAAGACGCAAATTCAATTCGGATTCAGTTTTCAGGCATCAAGCCTGGATTACGCTATGGAATTTATTCACACTTCTGTGATGAAGCAAATTTCACGCGACAGCGTCTGTTTGACAGACGCATGTTTGGTGGCGATAGCGGAGGGGTTCCACGCGTACCCATCCCGAACACGACCGTTAAGCCCTCCAGCGCCGATGGTACTTGGACCGAAGGGTCCTGGGAGAGTAGGACGTTGCCAAGCAGATTAAGCCATTGTTGATAATATCAGCAGTGGCTTTTTTTATTTTTTTATTATGCAAGTATTTAAGGATAGTAATAACATTAGTATAGGTTACTGTGGAATGACATTTTTGTTACCGACGCTGCGGTGGATACAAGTATAATAGAAAAGTGCTAATAGTTAGCATATCTTTAATACGAAGGAACTACTCATAAATTCTAACTTTGAATTTTCTTGTGTCTTTAGATGCATTGTAGAGGTAGGGAGGATTTAAGGCATGAAACAATTAAAAATATTTAAGTTAATAATGATTTCTTGTATTTTAACTTTAATACTGGCAAGCTGCGGGACTAAAGAACCTAAGTGGGATACTTTTGAGAGTGCACTCATTGAGAAAAGCTTTCCTGTCCCACATGAAGCAAACTCACCAGACCAGACTACTACTAACGTTGCTATGGATTATGTACGTTATTCTTTACCTGGATTAAAGGAGAAGAATGGTATTCCGGATCCTTATTTGGAAGCTATTAAAGCCTGGGGATGGACAGAACAGGAAGATGATGATAGTGATTCTTCGGGTGTTTTTCTGAAGGATGGGTTAACGGTTCATTTAACAGTGCATGATGATTATTTTGTAGTGATGATTCCTAAAGAAAAGAAGACCTCCATTAAAGGCCTTAAGACAAAATAAAGAATCGCCATCCCTAAGGATGGCGGTTTATTTTTTAATAAGTGAAAATAATAAGAGATGTACTGATGCACTTTACTGAGAGTAATAGGATACATCGGTCGGATTGAATTTTAGCATACCTCCCTGATCCTGTCGATTCAGTCTGAACAGGGTATAAAGACGAGGCAGTAGGAGCCATAAGTGGCAAGTGATCAGTGAGACTGTAAATGCTGGCGGTGACCAGAAAATAAAGAGTGCTGCAATACAAAGACCGATATAGAAATTATGTAGCTGTACTTTACGGAATATACGGTAGCTAATGTGTTGATCAGGCATAAACCCTAACCAAGGCAGTTTAAATGAGACAGACCATCTTTTTGAAATGGGGTGTCCTGAGATTAAAAGAACTGAGCGTGAAATGACATATTGAACCCAGAAGGCTACAGGCGCTGCTATGATTATGTAGAGAATGCTCCACCAGGAAAGAAATACGGTTTCGAGCACAAGGACTATTAAGGGAAGCATAATATAAATAGGCAGCAGGCGTACCGTTAGATTGACTTTTTTAATTAGTTTATATTGATAGAATGTAGCTGCACCTTTGGTAGTGGGTTCCATAGATTATAGTCTAACCTCCTCGTGAATTCGTATGTTCTTAATATCGGCGATTGGATGTATTTTATTAAACTGCGGCGGAAATTCACCGATATAACTGCAACGGAATATATATAATGCACGATACAAAGGATATGAAAAAACTATGAAAAGGTTTAAAATGATAGAAGGTGTATCATACTGTTCTTAAAAGAGTCAAGGTGGGATGGTTATGGAACAGCAAACCGGGCAAGCTTGTATCATTTGTGGACAGGTAAAAGAGGAAGGTATTGTGATTGTCTCGCATTTTATTTGTGAGGAATGTGAGGCTGAGATGATACGTACCGAGGCTGAAGATGCCAAGTACCGTTTTTTTATCGGCCGGATGAAGAAGATCGGATTGCAAAAGAATGCTTAAGTAGAGTAACTCTGTTAAATGATGCAATTAAGAGAGCGGTCTGGATGAAAGATACGAAGGCTGCATTAGTAATATTCAATACACGGCTTCCTCGTTCTTCAGGCGGGAGGAGCCGTTTTGTTGTCCAAAGGGCTGCTTTTACACTGAAGCGTAGGCGTTTTCGAATATTTACGTTAAAATAGAAGGAACCCTATGGGAAGGAATTTAATATGAATAAATTAGAACGTTGTAGGGCGCCTATATACGAAATGCTGGAACAATATAGAATGATGGGTAATAGATCATATCATGTGCCAGGTCATAAGAATGGAGAGGCATATGATGGCGTTGATGGCGTTGAAGGCGCTGGCTTTTTAGATGAGGTAATGAAGTATGATGTTACGGAAATTTCCGGAACGGATGATCTTCATCATCCTGAGGGAGTTATCAAGGAAGCGCAAGAGTTAGCCGCAGATTGCTTTGGAGCAGAGGAAAGCTTTTTTCTGGTTGGAGGGAGTACAGCAGGCAATCTGGCTCTTATTCTAACCGCTTGTCCCGAGCCTGGAATGATTATGATTCTTCAACGCAATGTGCATAAGTCAGTCATTCATGGACTGATGTTGGCCGGAGTGCGTGCTGTTTTTCTGGAACCGCAGATAGACCCGCTTAGCGGTTTGGCAGTTGCGCCGGCGGCAGAAGCTGTTAAGGCTGCACTTGCAGCCTATCCCGAAGCCGCAGCTGTGCTTGTTACCATGCCGAATTATTATGGCATGGGTAGTGATCTTGCGTCCCTGGCGCGTATTTGTCACGACAGCGGTGTACCGCTGCTTGTGGATGAGGCGCACGGGGCGCATTACGGGCAGCACCCGGCGCTGCCAGCCGGGGCACTTGCTTGTGGCGCGGACGGCGTCGTGCAGTCCACGCACAAGATGCTCACAGCGATGACCATGGGCGCTATGCTGCATGTTCAGGGGCCGCGGCTCGACCGCGCCCTGCTCCGGCAGCGGCTCGCTATGGTGCAGAGCTCCAGCCCATCATATCCTATGATGGCGTCGCTGGATCTTGCCCGGCGGCTGTTGCACAGCCGAGGCAATGATGCCTTCACGGCGGGGCTGGCCGCCGTGGACGTCCTGAGGCGCGGGCTCGCGGAGCTGCCGCGCTACGGACTAGTGCAGCCGGCAAAGCCGCTGCACCCGAATACGCCGCCTGATTCTTTGGCGGCGTACGTGACACAGGACCCCTTTAAAGTCGTCATTTATGACGCCACCGGGGTCCTGAGCGGCTTCGAGCTGCAGCACAAGCTCGAAGCAAAGGGCTGCGTGCCGGAGATGAGCGACGAACGGCACGTAGTGCTGTTGTTCAGCCTTGGATCAAAGGCTGGAGACGCAGATCAACTGCTGCAGACGCTGCGAGAAATAGATTCGGAGGAACCTTACGAATCACTGAACGCTCCCGACTTATCAGGTTCTCGCAATATTTCCACGTGGAACAATTTCCATTCTTTGCAAATTTCAAATCCTGTCCCCTTCTCATTGAAGCCGGTGTCAGCGAATGAGATTGAAAGCATTGATCTTAAACAATGTGTGGATAGAGTGGCGGCAGAGATGGTTATTCCCTATCCACCAGGCATCCCAATATTATATCCGGGTGAAGTGATCACAGATCTGATCCAAAGAAGGCTGGCAAGTTTAGCTAAAGGAGGCGCCAAATTTCAGGCTTGTGCTGATCCGGTCTTGCAGCGTATTGAGGTATATAACATTAAGAAGGGCGGAGAAGCATAAGTGGGAAAAGAAGGTTTCTTTATATCATTAGAAGGGGGCGAAGGCTCCGGAAAAACAACGGTACTAGGTAGAGTAGCAGCCTATTTACAGAACCGGTCCATGCCTTATCGAATTACACGTGAGCCGGGTGGCGTTGAGATTGCTGAGAAGATTCGCTCCATTATTCTTGATCCTTCCCATACAGCTATGGATGCGCGTACAGAGGCATTGCTATACGCTGCAGCAAGAAGCCAACATCTCGCTGAAGTCGTTGAACCGGCTCTTAGAGAAGGGCTTACTGTGCTCTGTGACCGCTTTGTAGACAGCAGCCTTGTTTATCAAGGGCATGCGAGAGGGCTCGGAGTGGATGAGGTATGGAGTATTAATCGTTTTGCGATTGGGAACCGGATGCCGGATCTAACCTTTTATCTGGATGTAGATCCAGAGATAGGGTTGTCACGAATTGCAGCGAATGAAGAACGGGAAATCAATCGCCTGGATCTGGAAAGTCTTTCTTTTCATCAAAAGGTTCGTGAAGGCTATCAATTATTAATCCAGGACAATCCGGACAGAATAGTAGTTCTGGATGCTAATCGCCCGATCCATATGGTAGAACAAGATATTGTGAGAACTCTTGAAGAGAGAGTATTAAAGGGTTTTTAGGGTGTTTTGTCTAATATACTAAGAGAAGTGACATATAATTAGGCATGTGCTTATGATGTAAGGGTTACTACGAGAGGGCTTTCAGTAGTAATACACCATAAAATTATTGGGAGGGAATGCGAAGATGAAGTTGATCATTGCAATTATCCAGGATAAAGACAGTAACCGGTTGTCCAGCGAGCTAGTCAAAGCCAATTTCCGTGCTACTAAACTTGCAAGTACAGGTGGATTTCTACGGGCAGGGAATACGACATTTATGATCGGGGTAGAAGACAGTCAGATTGAATCTGTATTAACCGTAATCCGAAACAGCTGTAAAGTCCGTGAGCAATTAGTTACTCCGGTAACACCGATGAGTGGAACAACGGATTCGTATTTGCCACTTCCTGTCGAAGTACAAGTCGGTGGAGCTACTGTATTCGTACTTCCTGTAGATCGTTTTGAACATTATTAAGTATAATATAGAGTAGCAAGTCATTTACAAAAAAGGGCGGTAGATAACCTTTGAAGATCAATCCGGGGTATAGGCCCTTGAAGAGTGAAATGACAAATGCAGAAGGGGCTAATAAACCCGTTCAGCAAAAAACATTCTCTGATGTTTTTCAGCAGCAAAGTGAACAGAAAACCAAAGACGAACTAAATCGCCAGATCAAAGAGATACAGTCTCAAGGGGATCGTTTATCTAAGTCCATGACGATTCGTGAACTCACTATATACCGGATGATGATCAAAAGGTTTCTGGAAGAAACGGCTCGAAGAGGCGTTACTCTGAAAGAAACACGCGGATGGGATCGGCGTGGCCGTGGCAAGCGTTACAAGCTGCTTGAGGAAATTGATTCGGCTTTGCTATCTATGGCAGATGATTTGCTGAATAGCGAGCAGGGCCGGATAGATTTGTTGGGACGTGTTGGAGAAATCCGCGGGTTGTTAATCAACCTTTCTTTTTAAAATATAAGAAAGTATATGCTTTACACTATACTTTATCCTTATATTTCTTGATTAAACACTTACCGTCCTTATAAGGGCGCCGAAGGCGTTTATGTTTGAAAGTTTTGGGAGGAAATTATGCCTTTTCATGATATAGTAGGCCAGGAGAACGCCACGCGGCTACTCCAAAATGCCTTGCGCAAAGAAGCTGTGAGTCATGCTTATTTATTTACAGGGCCAGCAGGCAGTGGACAAATGAAAACGGCGCTGATGTTTGCCCAAGCTATATTTTGTACCCAGAGCAAGGACGATGCCTGTGGGGAATGCCTGGAGTGCCGCAAAGTAGAGCATGGAAACCACCCTGATTTGTCACTGCTGCAGCCAGATGGGGCAAGTATTAAAATAGATCAAATCCGTGAGCTGCAGCGCGTCTTTTCCTATCGGTCAGAGGGTGTGAATCCGAAAGTATATATTATAGATGGAGCAGACAAAATGACGGTACAAGCTGCCAATAGTCTGCTGAAATTTCTGGAGGAACCACCAGCTCCGGCTGTTGGAATCTTAATTTCTGATAATAGCCGTTCCTTATTGCCAACCATTCAGTCGCGGACCCAGCGGATTCCATTTAGTCCGTTAAACCCGGATATTATGCTCCAAGCTCTGGCAAGTGAGGGCGTTCCCATACCCTTAGCTCGATGTGCAGTATCACTTAGTTCAGGATTTGATGGTTGCAGGAAACTTTTGGAACAGAATTGGTTTGCAGAAATGAGAAATGTAATGTTACAATTAGCTAAGGAGTCCTTAGGCAAGGGCAGCTCCGCTGTAGCAACTGCTGGGCAGAAGCTGTTCAAGACCGGACTCGCTGAACATTTGGATATCTTCTTCAGCATGTTCCATCTGTGGTTTAAAGATATGCTTTACTTCCTGTATCGTAAGCATGAGAGTATCGTTTTCATAGATCAGTTAGACTTTATTTCCAGGCATGCCCGTGAGCGGAGTGCGGAACAATGGGTGGCTTATATGGGATTTGCTGCAGAGAGTTCGAAGAAGCTGCGATCCAATGCCAATGCCCAGTTGTGTCTGGAGCAGTTTTTAATCCGACTGGAAAGTTAAAGGATTAGTTATGATATATCCTCCGGATGTCGCTTTACCTGGAAATATCGTTTTAACAGACGAGGAAGGACAAGCATGGATCATCAGGGAGCGGACATGCCCATAGGTTCCTTTTACCGGCAAACAAGGGGGTTAATTTTTGTACAGCGTAGTAGGTGTCCGTTTTAAAAAAGCGGGTAAAATATATTATTTTGATCCACTTGATTTTCCGATTGAACGGGATCAATATGTTATTGTGGAGACAGCACGTGGGGTTGAATACGGTAAAGTTGTCGTAGGTAAAAAAGAGGTGGAAGAATCCGACGTAGTTTTGCCCCTCAAAAAAGTGATGCGTATTGCCGGAGAAACCGACGCACGCGTAGTTGAAGAGAACAAAGGGGCCGCTAAAGAGGCTTTTACCACCTGTTTAAATAAAATACGCGACCATGGTCTCAAAATGAAGCTCGTCGATGTAGAGTTTACTTTTGACCGTAATAAGATTATATTTTACTTTACGGCCGAAGGACGGGTCGACTTTAGAGAATTGGTTAAAGATCTAGCAAGTATTTTTCGGACCCGCATTGAGCTACGGCAAATTGGGGTGCGTGATGAGGCTAAAATGCTAGGTGGACTTGGACCTTGTGGGCGAGTACTTTGTTGTTCATCTTGGTTAGGGGATTTTGAACCCGTATCCATTAAAATGGCGAAGGATCAGAACCTGTCACTTAATCCGACGAAGATTTCAGGACTTTGTGGACGTCTGATGTGTTGTTTGAAATTTGAGCATGACAATTATGAGAGTGTGAAGGAAGAAATGCCAGCGGTCGGCAAGATTGTCGTGACCTCATTGGGTGATGGCAAAGTAGTAGGACTTAATGCCGGAAGCCGTACGGTTCATGTACAGTTGTTTGAAGTGGGCAAAGTTAAGGAACTTCCAATGGATGATGTTGTCGTCAAGTAAACCATTATAAGGTTACTTTCGGGGTGGAAACTTGGAGAAGAAAAATATATTTGCACACATGCAGGATATGGAAGCACAGATGGAAACGATGCGCGCCAATCTTGGAGAATGGAAACAGACGGTAAAAGAACTGATGGAAGCGAATCAGAGGTTAACTCTGGAGAATGAACAGCTTCGCAAAATTTTAAAGCGGGATGCACCTTTGGATCCTACCGTAGATTCTGCGGAGGCGGAAGCTCTTTTAGCTGCCGGAGAGGGAACAGAAGAGGTTGTCGGGGAAGGTTATGACAACTTGGCCCGGCTTTACCATGAAGGCTTTCACATCTGTAATGTTTATTTTGGACATTTACGCACGGAAGGTGATTGTCTGTTCTGTCTTTCTTTTCTTAATAAATGAGGATATCCAGCCGTAGGAGATTGATCCTACGGTTTTTTTTGAATTTCAGCTGAATGAAGATAGTCTTGTTTCGATGATTATGCACAGAGATTTTAGCTCAACAAAAATTTTTAGGAGATTACTACATGACAAATTCTTTTAACGATATATCTGTTCCTCTGCTGCCGACGGAGCGGGTGGATGATTTATTAACGCATGACTTGCGAATTATTCAAAGTGATGAAGTATTCAGCTTTTCTATGGATGCTGTACTGCTTGCCCGTTTCGCCAGCGTTCCGCCCCGTGGGAGAGTCCTGGATCTTTGTACTGGAAATGGTGTAATTCCTATTTTGATGACGACCCGAACTAAAGCTTCTATAGAAGGGATTGAAATTCAGCCCCGTTTAGCGGATATGGCTCGACGTAGCGTGGCTCTAAATGGGCTACAGGATCAGGTTGTGATCCATGAAGGCGATTTACGTGAGTTATATAAAGTAGCAGGACATGGCGTATATGATGCAATAACAGTCAATCCTCCTTATATGCCGCTTAACGGCAGTGACCTCAAGCTGAACACTCATCAGGCTATGGCTCGTCATGAAATCGGATGTACACTGGAGGAGGTTATTCAAGCCTGTGTGAGACTGGTTCGCACCGGAGGAAAGGTAAGTATGGTTCACAAGCCACAACGATTGGTCGATATTATTAGTCTGATGAGAAAATATAGGCTCGAGCCCAAAATTATCCGCTTTGTACATCCACGTGCGCATCTGGAGGCTAACATGGTATTAATCGAAGCGATACGTGATGGTAAGCCGGAGGTTCGTTTACATCCACCACTCATTGTATATAATGAGGACAATCAATACTGTCCAGAAATTATGGACATCTACTATGGTGCTAAAGAGGGTAAATCATGACGATATCATGCCAAAGCAGTTTTCAGAACAATAACAATACACATAAGCAGGAATCAACCGGTTCACTCTTTTTGGTGGCAACACCCATCGGTAATTTAGAGGATATGACTTATCGTGCTGTTCGCACATTGCAGGAATGCGATATTATTGCAGCTGAGGATACAAGACAAACCCGGAAATTGTTGAGTCATTTTGAAATTACACCCTCTATGCTGTTCAGTTATCATGAGCATAATAAGGCTGCAAGTGGACCTGAACTTATCCGCTATATAATAGAAGGAAAAAATTTGGCACTCGTCAGCGATGCCGGTTTACCAGCCATTTCCGACCCTGGTGCAGACCTTGTAGCCCTTGCCATAAGTCACGGTATACCAGTAATTCCTATACCCGGAGCTAACGCAGCTTTGTCAGCATTGATTGCCTCTGGTCTGCCTACGACTACTTTCACCTTTATCGGCTTCTTACCTCGAGAACGTAAAGATATCCGTGCGGTATTAAGTCCACTTCGTTCGGCGCAAGGGACTATATTGTTCTACGAATCTCCACATCGCGTGGTGAAGACACTGGCTCATCTCCATGAAGCATTTGGCAATCGGCGAATTGTGCTTGCTCGTGAACTGACGAAGAGATATGAGGAGTTTCTACGTGGGACGATCGAGGAATGTACGGATTGGCTCGCTGAACATCCACCGCTTGGTGAGTATGTCATTGTCGTTGAAGGTGAGAGCAAGGAAGATGCTGAAATGGCGGAATCGGCTTGGTGGCGCCAGTTAAGTATTGAAGAACATGTTGCTCATTACGAAGCAGCAGATATGCCGCGTAAAGAAGCTATGAAAAAAGCAGCCTCTGATCGTGGTGTGTCAAAGCGGGATATTTATAACGCACTTCTGGATAAAGCGGAGCAGCAGTAAGTGTTATTGACGGATTCTAATTCTAAGAGGTTAACAAGGTGCGGAGGGGTATTACGAAGCTGACGAGATTCTAGCCTGAAGGTGGTTCCCAAAAGGAAGCCCAATATAGACCAGATCATGGTAAAAACTCGTTTTACTTCATGCTCTCACCGCATTCCCCATCATTATTAGGTATCATGGGGGGAGTAAATCCTTGTAGACATCTTTTGGGGCGGGAAACACAGGTGATTGCAGAAAAAAAATACCTCCCGCGGTCACGGGAGGTCAAGGAGATATGAAAAGGTTAGAATTAACAATTTGATTAGTTCTATTATATACTATTTATTTTAGTTTGTCACAGGGGTAGGGATAGTAGAAATGCATTCATGACAAACTATTTTTCCTTTGAAGTAAGTTACGTTCTCAGCGTTGCCGCAGAAAATGCAGGCAGGCTCATATTTCTTAAGCATAATGCGCTCACCATCAACGTAAATTTCAAGTGCGTCTTTTTCACCAATGCCAAGAGTACGGCGCAATTCGATGGGAATAACTACCCGTCCAAGTTCGTCTACTTTTCTTACAATTCCTGTTGATTTCATCATACCAATCGTTACTCCTCTCAATGTTCCAAAAACGTCATTATTCGACATTGTTCACTGTTTTATGATATTCATAATACCAACGATTCCCAAAACAGTCAACCTTTTTTCATAGGTTGAATTAAGAACTTTTTCACTAAAACTTTGAATTGCCTATACCAATTGCGAATTCTAAAAAAAAAGTAAAAATAAACTTTGTCGATTTACCAAGACTAAAAACGTCATCATTCGACAAAGTACGACATAATTACTTATTATATACTTATATTGGTTAAAATCATATTAAATTTAATAAAGGAGTTGATCTCATGAAGCAGCCGCTCACAGAAGAAAAGGTTTTCAAAGATCCGGTTCACAATTATATCCACGTGCAGGATACTATTATTTGGCGACTAATAAATACAAAGGAATTTCAGCGTTTACGCCGGATACGCCAGCTGGGTACCTCGTATCTCACCTTTCATGGCGCAGAGCATAGTCGGTTTTCTCATTCTCTAGGGGTATACGAAATTACACGTAGAATTATTTCGCAATTTGAACGAAGCGGTTATAAGGATTGGATTCCTGAAGAAAGTCTGCTCACCTTGTGTGCGGCTTTGCTGCACGATCTGGGGCATGGTCCATTTTCCCATTCTATAGAAGAAGCCTTTGAAATGAATCATGAGGATTGGACTTGTCGAATTATTCTGGAGGACACAGAGATTACTGAGATCTTGCGTGATGTGGAGGAGGATTTTCCTCGTAAAGTAGCCTCAGTAATCGCTAAAACTTATGAGCATGAAATTGTTGTAAATCTGGTTTCAAGTCCGCTAGATGCTGATCGCATGGATTATTTGCTGCGTGATGCGTACTATACAGGTGTAAACTATGGAACGATCGACATTGATCGGATTTTAAGAATGCTGCGTCCTTATAATGGTCGAGTTGTTGTAAAAGAATCGGGAATGCATGCCATTGAAGATTATTTAATGTCGCGTTATCAAATGTACTGGCAAGTGTATTTTCATCCGGTGACACGTAGCTCAGAGATTATTTTGCGACAAATTTTCCGTAGAGCCAAGGAGCTTTTCCAAGAGGGGTACAATTTTAGTTTCATGATTAATCCGCTGGAGGATTTGTTCCGTGGTGAGGTGACAGTAAAGCAATATTTAATGCTGGATGAAGCACTGGTACAGACGGCTTTTATGCAGTGGACGCTTGAAAAAGATGAGCTACTAAGCGACTTGTGCACCCGTTTTATTCATCGTAAACTGTATAAATACGTTGAGATGGAGAATCTCGATACAGATATGATTACTGAAATTCGCAGCAGTTTTGCGGCAGCGGGTCTTCACCCAGAATATGATTTGGAGATTGATTTTCCGACAGATCTGCCCTATGATGTGTTCCGTCCGGGAGAAGCTTTTGACAATAAACAAATTCTGCTGCTTGATCGGCATGATCATCTGCGGGAAATTTCAGAGGTATCCGATATTGTACGTTCTATTAGCGGCATTCACCGTGGCAGATATCATCTTTATTTTCCTCAGGATAAGTTGAGAAAAGTGCTTACACGATTGCCTTCTTCTATCGCAGAGATTTTTGCAAAATAATACAAAAAAATATAGCATTTTTGACAAGGAGTGAAGGTTAAAATGTATCTGTTTGACACACATACGCATCTGGATGCGCCTCAATTCGACGAGGATCGCGAAGAAGTTATCGCTCGTGCTGTAGAAGCAGGAGTTAGCAAGATGATTAATATCGGATTTAATCGGGAGACGATTCCCTCAACGATGAAGCTGGCGGAATCTTACGATTATATTTATGCGGCAGTGGGTTGGCATCCTCAGGATGCGATTGATATGAAAGATGGAGATCTCGATTGGATCGCTTCTCTATGCAGTCATAAGAAAGTGGTGGCGATCGGTGAAATCGGACTGGATTATTACTGGGATACTTCTCCCAAGGATGTGCAGCATGAAGTTTTTCGCAAGCAAATTGGACTAGCCCGCGAACTGAATATGCCGATTTGTATTCATGATCGTGATGCCCATGAGGATGTTGTACGGATTTTACGGGAGGAAAAAGCAAATGAGGTTGGAGGCGTGATGCACTCGTTCTCTGGAAGCTGGGAAACGGCTAAGATGTGCTTGAATCTTGGTTTTCATTTATCCTTTGGAGGACCTATTACGTTCAAAAATGCAAGAGTGCCAAAAGAAGTACTTGCGCAGACCCCTCTAGACCGATTATTGATCGAAACCGATGCTCCATATTTGACTCCGCACCCCTTCCGCGGAAAGCGAAATGAGAGCGCTCATGTGAAGCTGGTAGCAGAGGCAGCAGCTGAAATTAAAGGGTTAACATGGGAAGAATTGGCTAAAATAACGTATGCGAACGCACTGGAACGATTTGGGATTGAGTGAAAACGGGAGAAAAACAGGCGAAAAATAGAGAATGGCCGATATATTAAACTTTTTTAATATAAAAACAGCTGAATATTACAATATTTTAACCATATTTTTGCTTAAACGTGGTTGAATCGTCCTTTACAACATGCATCAAAACAGGATATCATCTTTTCAGTGATGTGAGCTGTGTTACAGTGACAGCCATATATTCATGGATCGTCTCGCTGAGTCTCCGTATGGAGAACGGGGGAACCAATATTGACCTGCCGCATGCCTGTATTTAAAATACGGTTTAGACGTGCCGTAGGACAGTATTTGATTTCTTCACGTGGTCTTTGGGGTGAATTTAAGGGCAACCGCCATGAGCGGGTGACCTGAAATAGGGCGTCTCTCTTTCGTCCGAACCCGACAGCTAACCCCGTAAGCGCAAGTAAGAGAGGCAACCTCGTGCACAAGCATTCTCTATTCTGATATTGGAGAAGCCACGAAAGAGTCCTCAGTTGAACTCTTTTTAGGCTTTTTTATTTTTGAATAAATAGAATGTTACCCACATACTGTTATATAACAGGGGTGGGAGTAGCTGTGCCGAGCAGGCGATCCATGAGCAGGAGACGCTAAGTTATTACGTGCGTGTCCTGTGACAATCTCAAATAGTTTCGTCAAAGGAATTCAGTCCTCATGATATACAATTGACGACGGGGCTATGTAAGGAGGATGGAGAGAATGGGCGTATTCCAACCAGAAGTATCCCATGATTCGCAGTCATCCAGCAGGTCTTTCGCATTACGGTGGGAGCAAGTAAATACTCGCGTGCTTTTACTTGCAGGCGTGATTTCAGTCGCTATCGCGTTACTTATTCTGCTGTACGTACACGGTCAAAGTAACAAACAATTATTTTTAGTAATAGACGGGCAAACACAGACGCTTGAAACGCGGGAAGCGCTTCTTGGTGATGTGTTGGAGAAAGAGCAAATTTCGCTACAGCCGCATGATGAACTATCTTTAGGTCTGAGTGATGAAATAAAAGACGGTGACCGTGTCGTTATCAATCGTGCGCAGAAAATTAGTCTTACTGCGGATGGAGCAACAAAAACGTTATATACGACCGAGGATACAATTGGTAAAGCAATTGAGAAAATGGGCATTACCCTAGAAGGTCATGATAAGATTTTCCCTTCGTTAGACACCACCATTTCTGCAAACATGGAGGTTAAGATTGTTCGCATCAACAAACAGACCGTACAGCGAACAACTGACTTACCCTTCAGAGTCATCAAGACAGCAGACCCCTCCCTTACTGTGGGAACAGTTAGAGTGGCACAGGCAGGCAAACCAGGCGTCATGATTCAGCATATTGAAAAGATCTACCAAGACGGAGAACTGGCCTCTATGCGCATGATTGGTAAGGAAGTACAAACGGTAACGAAAGATAAGATTATTGCCGTTGGTACCAAAGCACTTCCTAAGCCGGCTGTAGCTAAGACTACAACAACTTCCAAATCAAACACCACTTCAAAAACGGCTAAAGTTAGCGCCAAGACTAATAACGTCACAAGCAAGGCTGGCGTAGACTTTGAGTACAAGAAGATGATTAAGAATGTCTCCATGACAGCTTATTCGTCAGAAGAGGCAGGTATAGGTACCAAAACGGCTTCCGGAACACGCGTAACGGAAGGTCGCACAATTGCTGTAGATCCGAATGTAATTCCTATTGGCTGGTGGGTATATATCGAGGGACTTGGATTCCGCCGAGCAGAAGATACTGGCGGTGCCATTAAGGGCAATAAAGTAGATGTCTACTACGATTCACTGAGCCATGTTCGTAATTTCGGTCGTAAATCACGAACCGTTTATGTGATTGGACCTGTGAAGCCGGAGTTAAACTAGGCTGAAGCTTTTGCAAATTATTCTTTGATAAGCTATAGTGATGATAACCGTTAAGGAACGCCAGATGATCATTTCGTTGATCGCAGAGCAACCGCTCATCACTTATACATTCTTTAACCAAAAGAAGAGGAGCGAAACCTCTTCTTTTTTGCTTTTTTTGGAAGGAGTCAGAGATATGATTAAGGAACTAATTGTCGTCGAAGGTAAGAGTGATACCGTCGCTGTTAAACGCGCTGTAGAAGCAGATACGATCGAAACAGGGGGCTCGGCTGTAGACCGGACCGTAATTGCGAAGATCGCGCTTGCTATGGAGCGTAGAGGGGTGATTATTCTTACGGACCCGGATCACGCCGGTGAACGAATCCGCAAGATTGTGTCTGCAAAGGTGCCGGGCTGCAAGCATGCCTTCATTCCGGAGAAGGACGCAACCCGCAAAGGAGATATCGGTGTGGAGAACGCTTCTCCAGAGGCGATTCGTCATGCGCTGCGGAATGTACATACCTCTTTTGAAGGAGCACCTGCTTTAATCGGACTTGATGATCTAATGGCCGCTGGAATGCTTGTACACCCTCGGGCAGCTGAAAGACGTATGGCACTTGGTAATTTGCTTGGAATCGGATATTGTAATGGCAAACAGCTGTACAAGCGGCTGGCGATGTTTGGAATTACGCGGGAGGAATTTGCCGGAGCTCTCGCCCAAATTGATCAGGGGGGCATTACTTCATGAGTGGTAGAGAGGAAATTTCAACTCCAAAACGGACGAAAGAAATTATTCAACGTTATGGATTCAAGTTCAAGAAGAGCTTAGGACAGAATTTTTTGATTGATCAAAATATATTGGACAAGATTGTAGACGCTGCCGGGCTAGATAGCGGCTCTGGGGCATTGGAGATCGGTCCCGGCATTGGGGCGCTGACAGAACGTTTGGCGCTAACATCTGGAGCGGTAACCGCTGTGGAGATCGACCGTAGATTGATTCCTATTTTAAGAGACGTACTTTCCCCTTATCCGCATGTTAAGGTTCGTAATGATGATGTTCTGAATGTAAATCTGCAGGAGTTGTTCAAAGAAGATTTTGCATCCGTGAACAAGGTAAGCGTAGTTGCCAATCTGCCGTATTATGTGACTACTCCGATTCTGATGAAGCTGCTCGAAGAGAAGCTTCCACTTGATAACATCGTTGTAATGATTCAGAAAGAGGTTGCGGAGCGTATGGCTGCTTCTCCGGGAGGAAAGGAATATGGGAGCCTTAGCATTGCCGTGCAGTACTACAGCGAGCCTGAGCTCGTCTGCATTGTGCCGCGTACGGTGTTCATTCCTCAACCTAATGTGGAGTCCGCTGTAATCCGTCTAAAGGTAAGAGAGCGTCCACCGGTAGAAGTTGAGAGTGAGAAGCACTTCTTTGAGGTCGTCCAAGCTTCTTTCACACAGCGCCGTAAGACGATTGCTAACAATCTCAAGGCTCGTTACTTCCCTGGAGAGGGACGTGAGCGTCTGGAGGCTTTACTCGCAGAAGCTGGGATTGAACCAACCCGTCGTGGAGAAACGTTAAGTCTAGAAGAATACGCCCGATTGAGCGGTGTTCTGTTGGCTGCTGGAATTGAATAAGCTAAAAACATAGCTAGTTATGAACCAACTGAGGCCTTTGCCCATACGATGGGGTAGAGGTGGTGGTTGTAATGAATTTAGGAGACTTGGTCGTTCGTAAATCTTATGGCGGAGATTTGACTTTTCGTGTAGATCATATTGTGCAGGACAGAGCGGTCATCAAAGGCACAGATTTCCGTCTGTTGGCGGATTCTCCTCTGAATGACTTGGTTCAAGTGCCTCCTACCCGGATTACGGAACGAGGACAGCAGGCACAGATTAAAGCGAATGAATCACTGACACAGCTGCGGAAAGACCGACAGGAGCAAAGTCAGCGGAGCGGGAGCGCTCTATCAGAAGGCGCATGGGCTCCATCGCCTAAGGAAGCTGCTTATTTTGAAGTACCGGGGAAAGTACTGCATCTGGATGGCGATCCAGCGTATTTGAATAAGAGCCTTAGCTTATACGAACAATTGCGGATCCCTGCTGAAGGTCATCATGTTCATGAGTCCGCAATGGCTGACACTTTATACCGGCTGCTGCCCCGCGTGCGTCCAGACATTGTGGTGATTACCGGTCATGACGGGGTGCTGAAGCAACAGCATACTTACGATCTTCACAGTCTGAGCAGCTATAAAAATTCGCAAAACTTCGTAGCTGCTATTAGGGTGGCTAGGGACTATGAGCGAAATTTTGATGCGTTGACGATTGTTGCAGGTGCTTGTCAGTCACATTTTGAAGCACTGCTGGGGGCAGGGGCCAATTTCGCCAGTTCTCCTGGACGGATATTGATCCATGCCTTAGACCCAGTTTATGTAGCGGCAAAATCGTCGTTCACGCCCATTAGGGATACGGTGAATCTGAGTGAGGTTTTGAACAACACCATTAGTGGTAATCAGGGAATCGGCGGTATTGAGACCCGTGGCAGCTTCCGTATTGGGATGCCGCGTCTGCAGAACCTGTCAGAACTAAAAGTGACACCTTCCGCAATTTAATCGACATGCACTGATCATATTTTTCAAAGCTAATAGGTAATTTGGAGTGGCCGAATAGAGTAACGCGAAGAAAGGGTGAGCGATGAGCTTAACCCTTTTTTTGCGTGAAATGGTAGTTATCTTTAAAAATCTACAATGTTATTTTTCTTGCTTTGTGCTGAACCTATTACAGATAACAAGGATATTAGTTCGCCTCTGATTATCCGCAAAAAAATTCCGTTGACAACCAAATATTCATCATCTATAATTATTTATTTGCTTTGACAAACACCTGGGGAAGTTGTATAATGGACAAGAAAAGAGGTGGTCGTCAGGCAATGGCTAATAACGCGCTGTTGGAAATCAAACGCAGTCTCGAAGCTCACGTCGGTCATAAGATCACGTTGCGTGCAAACGGAGGTCGTCGTAAAACCGTAGAACGCACCGGTGTCCTGGAAGAAACGTACCCTTCTGTATTTATTGTCAAACTGGATCAGGAGCAGCAAACATTCAAGCGAGTCTCCTATAGCTATGCCGATATCCTGACTGAATCTGTGGAAATTACAGTATGTGAAGATGATGGGCAGATGCGGATTATGTATATTAAAGCTTAATGTTTCACGGGCAGCTTCCTTTGGGGGCTGTTTTTTATTTGTGCAGATAAACATTCAGTGAATGATCCTTGTTCTTAGCAAGCATACTAATTGAGCAATCGGTTTATCATTTTCTTTCATAAGGGAGGAATTCCGTAATGAGCCGCAGAAAACGAGGCATGATGTCGGAAGAACTAAAGACAGAGTTAGCCAAGGAGCTTGGTTTTTACGAAACTGTGGAACGTGAAGGCTGGGGAGGAATACGGGCGAAGGATGCCGGCAATATGGTAAAAAGAGCGATTCAGCTCGCTGAAGAGGCCGCGCGGAAATCTTAATCTTTAGCGTGTGAACAATTATTTAACGAAAAAGGGTGCGTCCAACTGGCGACACCCTTTTATTATTGGACTTCATTAGAAGTTTTTCATATAATATGTTAAGTTGTTTTTACGGGAAAAGCTGAAGGTGGGTGAACGCCTTGAAAATGTATGAGAAGGCACCAGCTAAAATCAATTTGATGCTGGATGTGCTGAACAAGCGTGCTGACGGTTTTCATGAGGTGGAGATGATTATGACCATGGTAGATCTAGCAGACCGTTTAGAGCTGTCTGAGCTGCCAAGGGATACTATTATAATATCAAGTCAAGCGGGTTATATTCCTCTAGATGAGAAGAACCTGGCCTTTCAAGCGGCTAGGCTTATTAAAGAGCGTTATAACGTGAAGAGTGGTGTACATATCCATCTGGATAAAAGAATACCGGTTGCAGCTGGCCTGGCTGGCGGCAGCAGCGATGCAGCGGCTACGTTACGTGGCCTGAACCGACTGTGGCGCCTAGGAATACCTGCGCAGGAGCTGCAGGAGCTTGGCGCTGAGCTTGGCTCAGATGTGCCTTTCTGTGTTACAGGTGGTACTGCCTTGGCAACAGGTCGTGGCGAGAAGCTGACGCCGATTAAGAACCCTCCGCAATGCTGGGTAGTTTTGGCTAAGCCACCTATCAATGTATCGACAGCGGAAGTATACGGACGTGTTCGGAGCAATAATATAGCTGTGCATCCTTCGGCTAGAAGGATGCAGGATGCGATCGAAGCTGGAGATTTTGGGGGCGTATGTAATCATTTAGGCAATGTGCTTGAGGATGTTACCCTAAAGCTTCATCCAGAGGTCCAGCAGCTCAAAGAGGCGATGGTTAAGCTCGGAGCAGACGGAGTGTTAATGTCCGGCAGCGGACCTACTGTATTCGGTTTAGTGTCCAAGCAGTCTAAAGTAGCAAGAATTTATAATGGACTGCGTGGGTTCTGCAAGGAAGTCTATGCAGTGAGATCACTCAATTAGTATGCTTCTCTTGTGTAAACCCGTACAAAAGTGATATATTTTTCATAAAATATTCGGTTTTGGCGAGGAGCATTCCGTGAAGAAATTAAAAAGAAGCCAACGTTTGGTAGACATGACTCAGTTTTTACTTGAGCGGCCACATGACCTACTGCCGCTGTCTATATTTGCCGATCGGTATGGAGCGGCTAAGTCCTCCATCAGTGAAGATTTGGCGATCATAAAAGAAGTATTTGAAGGTGAGGGCATTGGTGAGCTTCAGACCTTGGCCGGTGCAGCAGGTGGAGTACGTTATATTCCTGTGATGCCTAAAGAAATGGCGCTCTCTTTTGTTAAACGTTTATGTGTGCAGTTGGAACAGACAGATCGGATACTGCCTGGTGGTTACTTGTATATGTCGGACCTGCTTGGACTGCCATCTTTGATGGAGCAAGCGGGGAAGATCATCGCAACGGCCTTTTATGGATCGGAAATCGATGTGGTGATGACAGTAGAAACTAAAGGGATCCCGCTAGCCTATGCAACGGCAGCGCAGCTCGGCTTGCCAGTAGTGCTGGTACGACGTGACCATCAGGTTACAGAAGGTTCAGCAGTAAGCATTAATTATGTATCTGGATCACATAAGAGCATACACACCATGTCTCTTTCTAGACGAGCACTCAAGGAGAAATCGCGGGTACTCATTGTAGATGACTTCATGAAGGCAGGCGGAACCGTTCGAGGGATGGTTGATTTACTCGGTGAGTTCAATGCCGAAGTTGCTGGAGTGGGTGTATTGGTCGAATCAGGCGCAGTAGAGACGGAAGAGCGTCTGTTGCATGACTATGTTTCTTTAGTGAAGCTCAGCGAGGTAGACTCGAAAGAGCGGCGGATTTCCGCGCATCCGGGCAACTACTTTTCCTCTTGATAGATTGGTATTTCTTTGTTTTCAAAAAGCGTGGAAATTGTCGAAAACGTAAGAGATATTAAGAAAATGACCCGATGCGTGTCGAAAACAACAAATCCTAAAAAATATATTTCTTTTTTAGGTATTTTATGGAATCAAAAAGAAGGAATTCGCTTTGCTGTGTGGAATTATACACCAAGTCTCTGATGGAAAAAGGTGGTGAACACACACATGCAAATTACGGATGTCAGACTCCGCCGCGTTAACTCTGAGGGGAGAATGAAAGCAATCGCATCCATTACAATCGATAACGAGTTTGTTGTTCATGACATTCGCGTCATCGATGGTAATAACGGGATGTTTGTTGCAATGCCCAGCAAGCGTACACCGGATGGCGAATTCCGCGATATCGCTCACCCGATCTCTTCGGGAACACGCGAGAAGATTCAATCCGCGGTTCTGGCCGAGTACGATCGCGCCGCTACTGAAGAAGAAGAAGAAGTTATTGAAGAGGGAGCTTAGGCTACCTCGGAAGACGGCTACCTTTTGGGTGGCGTAGGATCCGCCGTTTTTGATAAGATCATACCGAATATACTTCATGACTTAAGCAGCTTGATCTTGCAAGAAAAGCTAGCGCTAGTGAAGGATTTGACGACATCTTCGAAAGGCAGCGATAAATGCTTTTCTAACATGGGGTTTATAGAAAAGAGAACCATGACTTCATGGTTCTCTTTTCTTTTTGCCCGGAATGAGATATATTCAGTAGTGAGTTCAAGAGTAGGAGGTTGGCATTCTTGAAAAGAATGGCTGTAGTTCTTGCCGCAGGTCAAGGCAAGCGAATGAAATCTAAATTATATAAGGTGCTGCACCCCGTTTGCGGTAAGCCAATGGTAGGGCACGTGCTTGATACAGTAGAAGCGACCGGATGCCAGCGCACCGTTGTTGTTGTTGGGCATGGCGCAGAGAAGGTTAAGGCCTATGTAGGGCAAAGTGCGGAATACGTGCTGCAGGAAACTCAGCTCGGTACGGGTCACGCTGTCAAACAAGCTAAGGATTTGCTCGGTGGTGAAGAAGGAACGACGATTGTTGCTTATGGTGACACTCCGCTTATTACATCGGAGACGCTGATAGGATTGATGGCTCTGCATGAGGAGCGTCAGGCAGCAGCGACTGTATTAACTGCAGTAATGGATGATCCATCTGGATTAGGACGGATTATACGTAGTGAAGATGGCGGCTTAATGAAGATCGTCGAACAGAAAGATTGTAATGCCGAACAGGCAGCTATTCATGAAATCAACACAGGAATTTATTGCTTTGATAACATCAAGTTATTTTCAGCTTTAGAGAAGGTTACTAACAGCAATAATCAACAGGAGTATTATTTGACAGATGTTATCAGTATTCTGCGTGAGCAAGGTGATCTTGTTCTAGCATTCCAGACTGAGGATGCTAACGAGTCTATTGGTGTTAATGACCGTCTAGCTTTATCTGATGCGGAAGGTATTATGCGTCAACGTATTAACCGCAAACATATGCTGGGTGGCGTAACCATAATCGATCCTGCCTCGACATATATCGGAGCAGATGTAGTCATTGGGTCAGATACAACGATTTATCCAGGAACCATCTTGAAGGGTAAAACTGTAATCGGTGAGAACTGTGTGATCGGACCGGCAAGTGAAATCGAAGATTGTCAGATCATGGATGACGCAACGATTAAGCAGTCCGTATTGAATCAAGCACAAGTTGGCGCACGGACTACCGTTGGGCCTTTTGCCTATTTGCGTCCAGGTTCTATACTTGGAGAAGAAGTGAAGGTTGGCGATTTCGTTGAGATCAAGAATGCTACGATAGGTGACGGTTCTAAGGTGTCGCATCTTAGCTATATTGGCGACGCATCTGTGGGTAAGAATGTAAACGTCGGTTGCGGTGCGATTACTGTTAACTACGACGGGTATAATAAATTTACGACAACAATTGAAGACGATGCCTTTATTGGCAGTAACGTTAACCTTATCGCACCGGTTTCTGTGGGCAAGGGGGCTTTTGTTGTAGCTGGTTCGACAATTACACGTTCCGTTTCAGAGAACGATCTGGCTGTTGCCAGAGTACGGCAGGAGAATAAACCGGGATATGCAGAGAAGATCCGTTCCCGTGCAAAAGCGAAGAAAGACCACTCGAGTCCATCGTAAAGCGTTGCTAAGAAGCGCCGGACGGACTTATATTTCCGCGCCGGCGCCTTTGGAAAGCTAAATTCCGTCACGGAGGGTTTAAATTTTATGACTTATTGTGATTCCAAATTAAAGATTTTCACCTGTAACTCCAACCCAAAGCTTGCTAGTCAAATCGCTGATTACATCGGAATTCCGATGGGTGAATCGCATACTACAAGTTTTAGCGATGGAGAAATCCAGGTCAAGCTGTCAGAGAGCGTTCGGGGTTGTCATGTGTATATTGTTCAATCCACCTGCGGCCCAGTTAATGACAACCTAATGGAGCTTTTAGTTATGGTGGATGCACTCAAACGCGCCTCCGCAAAAAGCATCAATGTGGTTATCCCTTACTATGGTTACGCTCGTCAAGATCGGAAAGCTCGTTCCCGTGACCCTATTACGGCCAAGCTGGTAGCAAATTTGATTGAAAAAGCCGGCGCTCACCGTGTAATTACGATGGACCTCCATGCTATGCAGATTCAGGGATTCTTTGATATTCCAGTGGATCACTTGCTGGGTGTTCCCATCCTGGCTCAGTATTTCCGTTCCAAACAAATCGAGAACCCAGTTGTCGTATCGCCAGATCACGGCGGTGTAGTACGTGCAAGAAAGCTTGCTGACTTCCTGAACGCTCCGCTTGCAATTATAGACAAGCGTCGTCCAGAGCCGAATGTCAGCGAAGTCATGAACATTATCGGTAATATTGAAGGTAAAACAGCCATTCTGATCGATGATATTATCGATACTGCCGGAACTATTGTACTTGGTGCTAATGCTTTGATGGAAGGCGGCGTGAAAGAAGTATACGCTTGCTGTACACACCCGGTATTGTCTGGTCCTGCACATGAACGTCTGGAGAATTCTCCAATTAAAGAGATTATCGTGACAGATACGATTCCAATTCGCAGCGCGAACCCAACTTCTAAACTCAAAGTGTTGTCCGTGGCTCCACTTATGGGTGAGGCAATTATCCGCGTTCATGAAGAGTTGTCGATTAGTAAATTGTTTGAAATTGAATAAATATAATCAATGAATACAAGCATAAATGCTCTACCGTCCTTATAAGGTCGGTAAGCGTTTAAGCGAGAAATATAAGACATATAGTATAATGTGAAGCTTATACTTTCTTATATTTGTAAAAAAGGGTTACACCTCCGTTCTCGGAGATGTAACCCTTATCGGCGTGATGCAGGTAGAAGCGCTGGCTTCAATACCCGGCGCGGGAGACGAAGGTGAATATGCTGCGGTTATAGAGTGTCCCTTGCAGCTCCACGAATCCTTCGTCCACTGCTGTCAATACACCAATGTCAATGTGCACGTCGCCTCTGTATATTTCCACAGGCACAGCATATTGGATATGGTACTGAAAATCGCGCTGATGTGTTAAGATTCCACCTTGATGTTGCATAGGTTATCACCTGTCTTCGGAGTATAATTTCGCTCTGGTTGCTTAAGAGTATGCAGATAAGATCTATTGTACCAAAAACGGACTTCTCTTGCCGGAGAGCCCGCATGGAAAGGAAAGGTTCGATAATGAAATGGATTGTCGGATTGGGAAATCCGGGAACACAATACGCGAAAACCAGGCATAATGTTGGTTTTATGGCATTGGATGAGCTTGCGGCTCAGAACGGGATTTCTTTCAACCAAAGCAAATGTAAATCTGTGATCGGTGAAGGCGTTATCGGGGGAGTCAAAACCGTATTGATTAAACCGATGACCTTTATGAATTTGTCCGGTGAGGCTGTTCGAGCTTATATGGATTATTACAAAGTTAAACTAGAAGATATGATCGTCGTCTACGATGATCTGGATACCGAAATTGGGAAAATTCGCTTGCGTTATCAAGGTAGTGCTGGTGGACATAACGGAATTAAATCGATCATTCAGCATGTAGGTACACAAAGCTTTAATCGGGTACGAATGGGTATTTCTCGTCCTGAACCGGGTTTTGCAATAGTGGATTATGTTCTCTCTTCTTTTCCTAAAAAAGAAGGGGATCCTCTGAAGCAGATGATCCTTAATACTTGTGATGCACTGGAGTTTAGCTTAAAGAATTCATTCGAACAGACGATGGCAAAATTCAATGGTTGATCTGTAAACTCTGTTGTTATGAGGCTAAAGATGATGCTCCCCGGACATACTGAAGGTATATAGTACCTTCAGGAGGCATATAGATGGCAATAAACTATGTATGTAGGCACTGCAAGACATCTCTAGGCAGCATTAATAGAAGTGATGTTACAGAAATGCAGTTGGGCCTTCATTCCTTGACCCCTGCGGAGCGCAGAGATATAATAGCGTATAATTCAGAAGGTGAGATCACGATAAAGGTGACTTGCGACTATTGCAAGGAGGCTTTAGAGCATAATCCGGAGCTTAGCCTGCTGACGAGTCCGCTTCAGTAGGTGATAGCGCCTGTCTCTATCGTCATCCGCAAGCCTTGGCGTTACAGCTGAGGCTTCTTTTCGATTCCAATCATAATAGGTGACGGTCGCTTTGACTTCCGTTAGCCTGTTTAGTAAGAGAGGTGCGCCTGTTGTTACAAGGTATTATAGAAGCTTTTTCCAAGGATCCCGATTTCCAGTCTATCACCCAGGGTGTAGCTGCAGGTATGAAAGAGCAGCTCATATCGGGGCTTACAGGTTCAGCTAGACAGATCATGCTTGCAGCACTGCATGAAGAGACAGCTCGTCCCTTGCTTGTGGTGACTCATAATATGTTTTCGGCTCAGAAAATGGCCGATGATTTACAGGAAGCGCTTTCCCCGGAACGAGTTCTGCTCTATCCTGCTAATGAACTTGTGGCTGCGGAAGCTGCTGTCTCAAGTCCAGAGACATTAGCCCAGCGTATTGATGTACTGACCAAATGTGCTCAGGGCTTTCGAGGTATTGTTGTAGTTCCCTACTCGGGAGTGCGCAGACTGCTCCCTGCACCAGAGGTTATGGCAGAGGCGCAGGTTACGGTTTCTCAGGATGGAACGCTTGCTCTGGACGAATTCTTGATGTCCATGATCGAAATGGGTTATGAAAGAGTAGAGCGGGTTGAGAATCGCGGTGAACTGAGCGTTAGAGGTGGAATTATTGATTTTTATCCAATGACTTCTCCTTTGGCATATCGTGTTGAGTTGTTTGATGATGAGGTTGATTCCATCAGAACTTTTGATCCAGTGGATCAGCGTTCTATTGATAAAGTACGAAGTGTGAAGATTACACCGGCTAAAGAGATCATTGCGAGCAGGTTTCGCCAGGAATCCGCTTCTGCTGAAGCATCTGTTATGCTGGAACGACAGCTTGAGAAAATGGCGGATCGGCAGGCTAAGTTGCGTCTAAAAGAAGAAATTGGACGCGAGCTAGAAATGCTGCGCGAAGGAACCTATTTTCCTGAAATCTATAAATATATCAGTCTTTTATACCCTGAACGCTCTCATTTATTTGATTACATGGCCCAGGATACGATCCTTATTCTCGATGAGCCGACAAGACTGCTTGAAACGGCAAAACAGCTCGAAAGAGATGAATCGGAGTGGAACCTCCATCTGATGCAAAACGGCAAAACATTGCCGGATCTGGATCTCTCTGTCGAGACAGATGTTGTGATGTACAAACGTCCGTTCCAAAGCCTGTTTATGTCGATCTTTTTGCGCCAGGTGCCACACATTCAACCACAGAATATTCTTGGGTTTATTAGTCGTGGGATGCAGGATTTCCATGGTCAGATGAATGTGCTTAAATCGGAAATGGAGCGTTGGCAGAAGTCTGGTGTAAAGGTAATGATGCTTGCGAGCAGTGAAGAACGGATTGAACGTGTACGCAGAGTCCTTTATGACTATGGTATTGATGAGCCAACGATCGTACAAGGAAACCTGGGTTCAGGCTTTGAGCTGCCTTCTATTCATCTAGCCGTTATCACTGAAGGAGAGATGTTCTCTCAGAAGCAGAGGAAGGCACGGAAGATCTCTAAAGGGATAGATAATGCTGAACGGATCAAGAGTTATACTGAGCTGAAAATTGGTGATTATGTTGTTCACCAGAACCATGGTATCGGTAAGTATATGGGGATCGGTACGCTGGAGGTCAGCGGTATTCATCGCGACTACATGCATATTTTATATGCGGGTGGCGATAAGCTCTCGGTTCCGATTGAGCAAATTGACTTGATTCAGAAATATGTCGGTTCAGAAGATAAAGAGCCGAAAGTATATAAATTAGGCGGTAATGAATGGACGCGGGTGACTAATAAGGTCCGCTCTTCCGTTCAGGATATTGCTGATGATCTAATCAAACTGTATGCCGAACGCCAAAGTGCAGCAGGGTATGGTTTTGAGAAGGATACTCAGGAACAGCGTGAATTTGAGGAAATGTTCCCTTATGAGGAGACTCGTGATCAGCTTCGAGCGATAGAAGAGATTAAGAAGGATATGGAACAGAACCGTCCAATGGACCGACTCCTCTGTGGAGACGTTGGTTATGGGAAGACAGAGGTAGCTATACGAGCAGCCTTTAAATCAGCAATTGAAGGTAAACAGGTGGCTGTGCTGGTACCGACAACGATTCTAGCCCAGCAGCATTATGAGACCTTCCGGGAACGTTTCGCTAATTATCCGCTTAATATTCAAGTCTTAAGTCGTTTCCGCAGCCGTAAGGAGCAGAATGAGACGATTAAAGGCGTTCGGGCAGGAACGGTCGACGTGGTCATTGGAACCCACCGTTTGTTGTCTCAGGACCTTGTATTCAAGGACCTCGGTTTATTGATTGTGGATGAGGAACAACGATTTGGCGTGACTCATAAAGAGAAGCTGAAAAAGCTAAAAACGAATGTAGATGTTCTCACCCTGACAGCAACGCCAATTCCTCGTACACTGCATATGTCGATGCTGGGAGTGCGTGATCTGTCTGTCATTGAGACGCCACCGGAGAATCGTTTTCCCGTGCAGACTTATGTTGTCGAGCATAGTCAGACACTTACTCGGGAAGCTGTAGAGCGCGAATTAGCCCGTGGGGGGCAAGTCTACTATCTGTATAATCGTGTGCAGGGCATTCAAGAAATGGCCGCTCAAATTTCCATGCTTGTTCCTGAGGCTAGAGTAGGTATCGGACATGGCCAAATGTCGGAAGCGGAGCTGGAGAAGACGATCCTTGATTTTCTTGATGGAGAATACGATGTACTGGTCAGCACAAGCATTATTGAGACGGGGGTAGATATTCCTAACGTAAATACACTTATTGTGCATGATGCGGATAAGATGGGTTTGTCTCAGCTCTATCAATTACGTGGACGTGTAGGCCGGTCCAACCGGATTGCGTACGCCTATTTTACCTATCAGCGGGACAAGGTTCTGACTGAAGTGGCAGAGAAGCGGCTGCAGTCTATTAAGGAATTTACGGAACTCGGTTCGGGTTTCAAAATAGCGATGCGGGATTTATCTATTCGTGGTGCCGGTAACTTACTTGGTGCAGAACAGCATGGTTTTATTGCATCGGTAGGATTTGATTTATACTCACAAATGCTGGCGGAGGAGATCCGCAAGCGTAAGGTTACTGTGCTTGGAGAGGAAGATACCTCGCTCAAAGAGGGCAATACCGTCATTGATTTGTCGATTGACGCATATCTGCCATCCGAGTATATTTACGACAGTATTCAGAAAATTGAAATCTACAAAAAAGTTGCGGCAGTAACATCCTTTGATGATGCTTCTGAGCTTGAGGATGAGCTCTTGGATCGGTTCGGAGAACTGCCTGAAGCCGTTGTTAATCTATTAACTGTGGCTCGTCTGAAAGTGTATGGAAAAATGTATGGCATTGATTCCATGATCAGACGTGGTGATGAGGTTACCCTGAATTTCTATGAGGGGAGTCTTGGCGCTCTGGATACGGCGAAACTCGCCAAAGTTGGAAATAGCTTCGAAAGACGTGTACAATTCGATAGAGATGCTAAAGCCAGTATCCGAGTGAAGTCGAAAGACTTAAGTGATAAACAGCTGCTTGACTTGCTTGAACAGTTTCTTAAGGAAGCTAAACAGTCTTTTAAATCGAAGGGAGAACTACACAATGTCGTTAAATAAAAAAAAATCATGGAAAGTACTGCTCGTTTCATTGGTAGCAGCGGTTTCCTTTTCTATGCTAGCAGCATGCGGTAGTAGTGCTGATGATAGCAAGGCAGTTGCGACTTATAAAGGTGGAACAATTACAGAGAAGGAATTTGCTATGGATCAAAAAATCATGAAATTCCTCTCCCCACAGCAAGCGCAATATTTAGAGATTGAGGCGTTTAAGGAGTCTATTTTGAAGCAGGAAGTGGGCTTTGAATATTTGGCTTCCAAAGCAACGGATGAAGCGAAGAAGCAGGCGAAGAAAGAGGCAGATAGCCAAATTGCTGACTTGAAGAAAGCCCTGGGCGACAATTATAAGAAAACACTTAAAGACGCTGACGTTACAGAAGGCGATATCCATAGTTATATGGAGCGTGTGCTGACGGTTTATCAGGATATGCTGCTTAAAGTGACAGACGATCAGGTTGTCAAGGAATTTGAAGCTACAAAAGGTGACTTTACGGTAGCGACTTTGCGTCATGTGCTAATCGGTCTGACAGATGCTAACAACAAAGAGCGCACTAGTGAAGAAGCACTGAAAATCGCGAAGGAAGTTAAGGCAAAGCTGGACGGCGGAGCTGATTTTGCAGCCATCGCTAAAGAATACACTGACGATACAAGCTCTAAGGAAACGGGCGGAGAATATAAAGATAAAGCTGTTGGAACATATGTAGATGAGTTTAAGAAGGCTGCTCAAACCCTGCCTTTGAATACCATTAGTGATCCTGTAGAGACTTCTTATGGTTACCACATTATCAAGGTGGAGTCCCGCACCGACAAAACCTTTGACCAGTTAACGGATGAACAAAAAGAAGGCATTAAGAGCTCCATTGTGTCCAAGAACCTGGAAGCGTTCATGGAGAAAGATCTGGAAGGCATTATTGAGAGCATCAATCTGCCGAAGAGCTCTGCTGCTGCAGACGAATCCGGAACAAAAAATAGCGGAACAGAAGCCACTACAGCGCCAAGCGCATCCCCAAGTGCTACAAAAGCTGCTGAATAAACATCGGTAAAAATGGACAAGCTTACCTTAGAAAAGCCATCCTCACTTAATGTGAAGATGGCTTTTTATAAATATAAGGAGTATAAGTTTCACGCTATACTTTTTCCTTATATTTCTCGCTTAAGCGCATACCGTCCTTATTGAGGACGCCGAAGGCGCTTATGCTTGTTCGAAGAAACATCTTCAGAACGGCCTTTATCTTGATGCAGATATTAATACATGTCAGCTTATGTATAAGGATCTGGGAAGAGATGAATACTATGGTCAGATATTACGATAAATCACTGGGATTATCCTTTCCCATAATGGACAGTAGTAAGACCATACTTCTTAAGAAAGCGGGGCACATGTGAAATGAAAGCTACTGGAATTGTTCGGCGTATTGATGATCTCGGACGAGTGGTTATTCCCAAAGAAATTAGACGTACTCTACGGATTAGAGAAGGCGACCCACTGGAAATTTTCGTCGATCGGGACGGTGAAGTCATACTCAAGAAATATTCCCCGATTGGCGAGCTTGGTGACTTTGCAAAAGAGTACGCGGAGTCCTTGTTCGAAGGTACTGGACATATTACGATGATTGCTGATCGTGATACCTTTATTGCACTGGCTGGAGGCTCCAAGAAGGACTATTTGGAAAAACAAGTAGGAATTCTTTTGGAGAAGGTCATGGATAGTCGTAAGACTGTACTGGAAACCAACGAAGGCAGTTATGAAATCGCTAAAGATCATCCGGATTTGGTGTCCTCATATGTAGCCTCACCGATCATTTCCGGTGGAGATCCTATTGGTTGTGTAGTGATGGTAAGTAAGGATGATTCAGTGAAAATGTCGTCAATGGAAGTGAAAATGTCCGAAACCGCCGCCGCATTCCTTGGCAAGCAAATGGAGCAATAACCGTAATGTAGACCCCGCTTTCCTTTTGGTAAGATATACAAAGGGTAAACGGGGTTTTGTCGTTCTTACAAAACCGTTTCTACTTGTGGGTATACATACGTTATAATATAGAAATTCATCCCATTAAAGTTGTAGAAGCAGGTATTTTATGAAATCTAACACACAAACATCACGGCTCTTGCAAGGGGCATTTATTCTAAGTGCCGCGGCAATTATTTCAAAGCTTATAGGTACACTCCAAAAAATCCCGCTGCAAAATCTAGGCGGAGATGCAGTATTTGGTATATACAACACAGTTTATCCTTTATACACGATGTTGTTGACGGTAGCGATGCTAGGTCTGCCAGCGGCCATATCCAAATTTGTCGCTGAAGCCTCTGCAGGAAGGCGGGATGACGAGGGTCGAAGGATTCTGCGGTTAACTGCAATTATAACAGCCATAAGCGGTTTGGTTATCGGAGTAATCACCTATGCAGGTGCGCCCATTATAGCTGGGTGGGTCGGTAACTCGCATGTGATGCCCGCTTTGCGGACAAGTGCTTGGGGACTTGCGGTTGTTCCAATCATGTCAGCTCTTCGCGGTTATTTTCAGGGTCTTCATAATATGGTTCCGACGGCTGTGTCACAAATTGTAGAGCAGTCCGTACGTGTTACGGTAATGATTGTACTGCTCTTATACCTGACCTCACTGGGTGCAGGCGCTGAGAGCATTGCTGCTGGCGCATTGCTCGGATCAGCCGGGGGAGGGGCAGCAGGTCTTGTGGTTATGCTGTTGTTCCTGCGACGTCATCAGCGGAGGTTAAGACAGGGCACCTCTGTAGATGCTGCTGCTTCTGTCGAAAGCCAGGATTTAAAGCCGCCTAACGCGGAAATTAAGGGGCGAGCCAATCAACGGTTTATGGGCGTTAAAGCAGGTGCCTTGCTGGCTTATGGCATTCCTGTGATGCTTGGCGCGTTGGCAATGCCCCTTATCGGGCTTGTAGATGTATTCACCGTACCTCGTTTGCTATCCTCTGTAGGAAGCGAAGTGGAGGCGATGATACAGTTTGGAGTGTACAATCGTGGTTTACCACTAGTGCAAATTGTAACGATGATTGCCACTTCATTGTCCGTCGTGTTCATTCCAGCCTTGGCAGAGGCGAAGTACAAGGGAGATACGAAGCTGATTGAGAACCATTGCAGCTTATCGCTGCGTTGGTTCTGGCTTCTAGGGCTAGCAGCCTCGGCGGGCCTAGCGGTGCTTGCTGAGCCGATTAATATGGCTCTTTACGGCGATACGGCCGGCAGCAGCACTATGACATGGCTGGCCTTAACCGCTGTTGGCGGTACGGTCAGCATCATCTCAGCTGCGCTTTTGCAGGGCCTCGGCTACGTGCGCGCCCCGGCCCTGCACCTTTTGGCCGCCGCGCTGCTCAAGGCGGCCCTGAACCTGCTGCTGGTTCCGCAGCAGGGCATTACCGGCGCAGCCATCGCTGGCGTGGCCGCGCATTCGTTCGCAGCAGCGCTTAACGTGCTGCTGCTGTACCGCCAGGGCCATCTGCGGGTTCGCCTCGCAGATGCCCTGGCACGGCCCGCGCTGCTTACAGCGGGCCTGGCTCTTGCCGCCGCAGCCGCCAGCTGGGGCGTGGGCGCTGTGGCTACGGCCGCTGGCATCGGCGGCGGGCGCACTGCCAGCTTGGTGCAGAGCCTGCTCGGAGTGCTCGCAGGCTGCGCTGTCTTTGCCGTAGGGGCTATAGTCCTGCGGCTCCTTAGCGAGAGCCAGCTGCGCCAGCTTCCGGGCTTCGGCCCGTCCCTGGCAGACAAGCTGAAGAAGCTGCGCTTATTCCCTTAATCAACTTCAACATCACAATATAAAAATGCGGTCTGCTGAGACAGCCGCTTAAGAGGAGGAACAGACATGAGTGCAACATTAACGGTCGTCGGTCTGGGTTCAGGTAACCCTGATCGATTGACGCTAGGAATTATAAAGAAGCTGAAGGCAGCATCCGTTGTCTATGTCCGCACAAAAGAGCATCCAGTCATGGCTGCCCTCTCCGAGCTTGAAATAACTTCACAGTCCTTTGATGGATTGTATGAATCATTATCCTCGTTTCCAGAGGTGTATGCAGCGATTACTTCAAAACTGATTGAAGAGGCTCAGGCAGCAGCAGACGGTACAGATATTGTTTACGCGGTTCCGGGTCATCCTATGGTTGCGGAATCAGCGGTTTCCCAGCTGCGCGAGCGGTGTCCTGAGGAAGGCATTGAACTGCAAATATTGGGTGGAGAGAGCTTTCTCGACGAGGCGTTTGTTCGACTGGGGTTTGACCCCATTGAAGGGTTTCAGTTACTAGATGCTTCAGGCATTCGCAGTGCTCAGCTTCAGCCTGAACTTCACACCCTGATTGGTCAGGTGTACGATAGCTTTACAGCCTCGGAAACAAAATTATGTCTGATGGAGCTGTACCCGCCTGAATATGAAGTTGTTGTGGGGCATGCACTCGGTGTCGAGAACGAAGAAAGTATTGTAAGAGTGCCACTGTACGAACTGGATCGACTCGACGGTTATGGTAACCTGTCATTAGTTTATGTACCTGCGAATCGTGATGAGAAGCTAAGAAATCGTACCTTTGCCCGTCTGCATGAAATTGTTGATATTCTTCGAAGCCCGGAAGGTTGTCCATGGGACCGGGAGCAGACACATGAATCCCTGCGCAAAAATTTAATCGAAGAAACCTATGAAGTCCTTGAAACGATAGATGAGGATGACCCCGATCATATGAAAGAGGAGCTGGGCGACCTTTTGCTGCAAATTATGCTTCACTCTCAAATGGAGGAGGAGCTAGGCACATTTAACGTGTATGACGTCATTGAAGGGCTGAATGATAAGCTTATCTTCCGTCACCCCCACGTATTTGGGGATACCCATGCGAATGATGCCGAAGAAGCGCTGAAGAACTGGGAAGGCATGAAGGCAGAAGAGAAGCGGCGTAAAGGTGTGAAGCCAGAGGAATTATCCGTTCTTAGTGGTGTTCCGCGTGACCTGCCTGCCCTTATGAAGGCATATAAGCTTCAGAAAAAAGCATCCAAGGTGGGCTTTGACTGGGACAATGCTACGGATTGCATAGCCAAGATTCGTGAGGAGATCGATGAGCTGCAGGAGGCGATTGACACAGATGCGGCGACAGATGAGCAAATTCTGGAACTTGGGGATTTGTTGTTTGCAGTTACGAATGTCGCTCGTTTTATCGGTGCAGATCCGGAAGAGGCATTAACCCGGACTAACCGCAAATTTGTGCGCCGGTTTCAATATATTGAGCAAAGCTTGCAGCGCAAGGGAACGAGCGTAAAGGATAGTAGTTTGGAAGAGATGGAAGAACTGTGGCAAGAGGCTAAGGCTGAGGAGCGTAAAGTCTAGTATTTCACAACCCCTTTGCGGTATATGGACTCCACAATGAGGCAATGCTGTGGATGTAGCTTTTATTTTCTGATTTAGAATGTGGCCAGTAGTTTAATAGTGCTATAGAATAGATTCTGCGACGATTTCTGAGAAATAACTGCTTCTTTTTTAAAAAAACGACGAATCGTGGCAGGATTTTAAGGTGACATCAAGAATAACATAAAGACGAAATGCGATTCGCCCCATATTATGGCGGTGATTCTCGTTTCATTTATTTTTTCGTATCCTAGGAGGAACTTTAAATTATGAACAAGACAGATTTGGTAAACAACATTTCCGAGAAAAACGGATTGGCAAAAAAAGATGTAGAAGCAGTATTGAACGGATTCTTGGGTGAGATTACAGAAGCTTTGGCAAAAGGTGATAAAGTCCAACTGATCGGTTTCGGAACTTTTGAAACTCGCAAACGTGCAGGACGTACTGGTCGCAACCCGCAAACGGGCACAACGATTGAAATTCCAGAATCGACTGTACCGGCTTTCAAAGCTGGTAACAAGCTTAAAGAAGCCGTTAACTAATGCGTCTTGACAAATTCCTGAAAGTGTCCCGTTTAATTAAGCGCCGTACAGTGGCCAAGGATGTGTCCGAACAAGGCCGGGTACTGATTAACGGGCGGGAATCTAAACCTAGTAGTGCAGTTAAGATCGGTGACGAGATTACTGTACAATTTGGACAAAAGCTTGTAACGGTCAAAGTAGAAAAGCTGGTCGAAACGACTCGCAAGGACGAGGCCGCTGGTATGTATACTCTAGTTCGGGAAGAGCCTGTTGCCAAAAGCAGCGGACTGGACTGGTAAGAGTAATAGAAGAAGGCATAACTTTACATTTTGTAGAGTTGTGCCTTCTTTTTTTCTCTCTTATTTTAGAGGGACGGGATGTTCTATAACTTCTACTTCTGCCATAGATTAGAGGTAAGAAGGAGGGGTACATGCTATGATCGAGCCAGGAAAGGTAAACAAACAGCATGATCTGCACATGCGCAGTCGGAAGCAGTTAGAGTTGACGGGCGTGCAAAATGTGGAGAGCTTCGACAGCGAGGAATTTTTGCTTCGTACAGAACTCGGCCATCTCACCATTCGCGGGAATCATTTACATATCAAAAATTTAAGTCTGGAGAACGGAATGTTGTCCTTAGAGGGCAATGTACATTCCCTGATTTATCTCGATCCCGGATCGCAGGGCAAAAACAAAGGTCTGCTCGGTAAGCTATTTAAATGAATCCTGCAGTCCAGTGGGTGACGCTGTTCTACATGATCATGGCCGGGTTGGCAATGGGACTGGCCTATGACAGCTACCGGGTGCTGTCGCTGAAGTTCAATTTTCCCAAATGGCTGAATGCCATGCTAGATCTACTGTATTGGCTTTGGGCCGCCTTGCTCGTTTTTCGTATGCTTTATGCCGGAAATCAAGGACAATTGCGGTTTTATGTCTTTCTAGGTTTGTTTCTAGGAGTATGGATCTATTTTTTAATCTTCAGTGTTACGGTGCGGCGTTTTGTGTTAAGGTTAATTCAATCGGTTCAGTATATGTGCAGGCTGCTTTGGAGACTTGTGGAGATCCTGATAGGTACACCTCTTCGCTGGCTTTGGCGATTTGTTTTAGGACTGCTAAAGCTACTAGGTCGTATTCTGCGGTTCATCTTTAAGCTTCTGCTGCGTCTGACCAAACCAATTTGGGTATTACCTGTTAGGTGGATCTCTCCACAGTTATCTCGGCTGACACATAGCGCCTGGATTGTGAAGATCACTGGATGGATTACCAAATGGCGGAAACGCTGACCTTGAATTAGGGGGTACGTTACATGAACAGATTTACTGCGGAAGAGAAGAGTAATCATAGCAAAAATTCGGCCGCAGGCGCGAAGAGAAGAAGATTTATGTGGATCGTCTTTGTGGCAATATTTTTTGGTTGGGCGGGTTATACTTACTTCGATCAAAGCGCGGTCATTGCGGACAAGGGCAAGGAGCTTGCAAAGAAACAGGAGACTAGTGAGGATGTCATGGCATCTTTAACTCAATTAAAATATGAATTATCCAGACTTAATGATGACGAGTATATTGGCCAATTAGCACGTAAATGGTACAATATCTATCCTCAAGGGGAAACTCCTATTCGAACAGAGCAATCAGAGCAATAATAGCGGCTAAAAGAGGCTTTTACTCTGTTGCCTTGCTTTGCTCTTTACTGTATAATCAAATCACCGCAGACAGGATGACCTTAATATTCGTCTGTATATTTTTAAGGGAGGATCATTTTATTCTATGGCAATTGAAGTGGGCACCAAGTTAGAAGGCAAAGTGACAGGCATCACGCATTTCGGAGCATTTGTGGATCTGTCAGGAGGTGTCACAGGTCTCGTTCACATCTCGGAAATCGCCGATAATTATGTCAAGGATGTTAACGATCATCTGAAGATTAGTGATGTAGTAACAGTCAAGGTGATCAACGTCGATAAGGACGGCAAGATCGGACTTTCCATTAAGCAGGCTGTTGACAAGCCAGCATCGGAAGTACGTCCGCCTAGAGCTCCAAGACCAGAACGTCCTAGCGGCGGAGACCGTTTCGGCGGCGGTGGCGGCAGTGGTGGAGGCGGCGGTGGATTCAATCGTGAACGGGGTGGGCGTCCATTTAAGCCTGCAGCCGGTAAACCTTCATTCGAGGATAAAATGTCGCGATTCCTGAAAGACAGCGAAGAACGGATATCTTCGATTAAGAAGAACACAGAAGGAAAGCGCGGAGGCCGTGGAGCTAAACGCGTATAATCCAATACCTGTACATCATAAATAACCGCAGGGGCATTTCGCCCTTGCGGTTTTTTTGTCATGTCATATAAAATTGCCGACAGCATCCATGTCATTCTCACATAACTCTAGGGCAATCGCTGACGAATGACCGCCGCGTTAGCGCGTGAAATTACGTTGCAAACAATCTTGAAACCAATCAACCTACCGTCCCGCAAGGGATAGAACCACTTTTTTACAGATCATGAATGAAGGCTTTTTTGTCGGAAATTTCTTATGTGTGTCCCTCCATTTTTGACAAACTTTCTCAAATCTCCGGTTATATAATGAGTAGCATAAATTCTTAAACGGGTGGTGTAGGGGAATGAGTAAAAGCAATGTGGTAAATTTGCCAGAGTGGACAAGAGTGGGAAGTGAAGATAAGAAACAAAGACAAGCCTTACGTACGCGCATTACAGCTTGGGTTCAGAAACAGCGGTATATGCAGCTTATAGCCGCGAAGAAATGGATGGTTTTGCTCAGTTTCATGGGATTTTTGCTGGGTAGAGCCATGATCTTGGACGAGCTATCCCCTTTTGCTGTCGCATATTTCGCCGTCATTGTGTTTATGCGTCGTGACTCCATTTTACCTGTGGCTGCAGCGATTATAGCTGGAAGTCTCTTCACTCCATTCCCCGGAGCTTTAGTTACTACTGCTGAACTGATTATTTTCTATCTAGTCTACAAAGGGCTGGAAAGTTATGAACGAATAGATTTGTCCTATGCACCACTGATGGTGTTCGTGTCTTCGTTTATGGTTGGTCTGTTCCAGATCGTTATTGGACCGTCTCTTTCCTGGTATCCGCTTATGATGATAACACTAGATGCTTTATTAGGCTTTGTACTTACACTGGTCTTCATTCAAGCGCTTCCTCTACTAACCTATAAGCAAAAGAGTAGAGCGCTCAGGAACGAAGAGGTTCTATGCCTTATTATCTTGCTTGCCTCTGTAATGACTGGTCTTGTGGGTTGGACCCTTAATGGTTTGTCTTTAGAACATATATTGTCACGATATTTGATTCTACTGTTCGCTATGGCAGGGGGGGCTCCACTTGGTGCGGCTGTCGGGGTTGTGACTGGGTTGATTCTCAGTTTGGCGGATATCAGTGCTATTTATCAGATGAGCCTGCTTGCTTTTTCTGGAATGCTAGCGGGAATGATGCAGGGGGGTAGAAAAGGTGCAGTATCCATCGGGATGTTGCTAGGATCCACGATCCTTTCCGTCTATTTTACGGGTCCGGGTGATATGATGGCCTCGACATGGGAAACCTGCGTAGCTGTAGTGCTATTTCTTATAACGCCTAAGGCGATGATATCTGCCATTGCTAAATATGTTCCGGGCACGTCAGATCATAGCCGAACTCAACACGAATATGCGCGAAGGGTCAGAGATTTAACAGCAGAACGGGTGACGCAATTCTCACAGGTATTCCAGCAGCTGTCGAGCAGCTTTGGGCAGATTCCACGTGCCGGAGAAGTAGGGAAGTCTGACCGTGAGATGGAGGATTTCATGAGTACGGTGACAGAGGGCGCCTGTGCAGGATGCATTCGGCGTTCCCACTGCTGGGATGCAAAATTCTATCAGACGTATAGATACATGACAGATATGATGACTACTGTTGAGGAATGCCCTGATATTACGGCAGCTCAGCTGCCTCCGGAATGGAGCCGGATTTGCGGTAAAACTGGCGAAGTGCTTGAAGTCATGAAAGGACAATATGATCTTTACCAACATGATATGCGATGGAAAAGACAAATATACGATAGTCGTCAATTTGTTGCCGAGCAGTTATCGGGCGTGTCACAGGTTATGGAGGACCTAGCGCGTGAAATAAAACGCGAGGGACAGGCTATGTATCGTCAGGAAGCTCAAATCCGTGAGACATTGGAGAAGTTAGGGTTGTCTATTCATAGCATCGAAATCCTAAGTTTAGATCCTGGGCGTGTAGAAATAGAGGTGGTACATGCCTATACTCGTGGTTTTGATGAATGCCGTAAAATGATCGCTCCGCTCCTTTCTGACATACTAGATGAGAATATTGCTGTCATGAGCGAGACGGCAGTCCATCCCCGGGAGGGATTGTCGATGGTTACCTTCGGTTCAGCCAAAGCCTTTGAGATAAACACAGGGGTGGCCGTTGTTTCTAAAGGCGGAGATATGCTATCTGGCGATAGCTTCAGTACCGTAGAGCTTGGAAACGGCACCTTTGCAGTATCCATTAGTGATGGAATGGGAAATGGTGAGCGGGCGAGAATGGAGAGTAGTGCCGCCCTCGGCATGTTAGAAAAGCTACTGCAATCCGGTATGGATGAGAAGCTGGCTGTAAAGTCGGTAAACTCTATTCTCTTATTACGTTCTCCTGACGAGTTCTATGCTACCGTTGACATGGCTTTAATCGATCAGTATTCCGCGCAGACAACTTTTATGAAGATTGCTTCCGCACCGAGCTTTATCCGCAGGGGTAGTGAGGTTATTCCAATAACCTCTAGCAATCTGCCTATAGGAATCATTAAAGATATCGATGTGGATCTGATCAGCATGCAGCTTCGGGCGGGTGATATTTTGATTATGATGACGGATGGTATTTATGATGCGCCTGGATATGCCGTTAATAAGGAGATATGGATGAAACGGTTGATCCAAGAGCTTGAGGGGGATGATCCTCAAGATTTGGCGGATAATCTGTTAGATAAGGTAATCCGTTATCAGGGCAATGAGATCCATGATGACATGACCATTGTCGTAAGTCGTGTAGATCATTTCCACCCAGAGTGGTCCAGCCTGCATATGCCTGGTGTCGGGCGAATGGAGCGTCCGCGTACGGTGAGCTAGTTATTTTAGGTTTAGGTTTAGTAGGTTTTAATGTTGGGTACGCGCGAAGCGCCGTATTGCTTGTATGTTTAAGCACGCACGAAGTGTCGTGTTGCCTATATATTTGCAGTGAGCGCAATGCGCCGTGCTGCTATAGGAGGTTTAAGTACGCGCGAAGCGTCGTGCGTGCTTGGAAGTCGAGGCGAGTCTGTGATGTGTAAATCGCCGGCCTCTACTATTTACGTTTCAAAGGTTCGCTGACTTTGGAGCGTAATTTTTTAGATCTAAACTGTTTACTAGTGAAGGTACGGAACGGAGAGAAAGTTTGGAGCTGTAGAAGCGGAGCGTTCGCCTTTATTATTTGATTTCAACCGCAGAGGGCGGTTTTAATAGAGAAATCAAATAATAACAGCGATCGAAAGCCCAAACATTTCTCGCAGTTCCCCTATTCACTAACCCCTCTATTTTGATCTAAATTTCCCCACTTAATATCGACCGTTTGAAATCTCTCATTTCTGGATATGCTAGAAACAGAGGTTTAAACAAAGGGGGAGTTGAGGGTTATGAAGCAAATTATGCTCATTACTGACGGTTGTTCGAATGTAGGAGAAAGTCCGGTGTTGGCAGCGGCGCATGCCCTGCAGGAGGGAATCACCGTAAATGTGGTTGGTGTAGTTGATTATGGTACGATCGGCGAACTCGGAAGCCGGGAGATTGCCGACATTGCCAAGGCCGGGGGAGGCCTTAGCCGGATAGTCGGAACGCCACAACTGGCGCAGACGATTCAAATGATGACACGCAAGACCGTGGTTCAGACGATCCAGCAGGCGGTTAATAAAGAGGTAAAAAAGATACTAGGCGATGGCTCACTGGATCAGTTACCTCCTGTTCAACGTTCACAGGTTGTTACAGTTGTAGATGAACTGACAGAAACAACACCGCTGCGCATTGCACTTCTTATCGATGCCAGTGCTAGTATGAAACCTAAATTGGGTGCCGTGGAAGATGCTATCCGCGATTTGGCGCTAAGTTTGGAAGCACGGGAAGGTAAAAGTGAGATCGCTGTGTTCCATTATCCTGGAAATAACAGCAGTGAAGATGCCAAGCTTGATCTAGATTGGACCCATGACATGTCAGGTATTCGTACGTTATTCTCTAAATTACACATGAGAGGCGCGACACCGACGGGTCCAGCTATTTTCAAGGTGCTTGAACATTATCGTTATGATACACTGGATGAACATCGTGGACGCCGACTAAGTGATGACCACGACGAAAGAGAAGGGATGATTGGTGGGTATGTCGTCTAATCCGTCCTATCCTACTGGTACCTTAATTAACGGCAAATGGCGGGGTAACCGTTATGTCGTTGAACGGATGCTGGGAAGGGGCGCGAACGGAACCGTATATCTTGTGCAAAGAGAAGGCAGACGGGAAAGGTACGCGCTAAAAATCGGATACGATACACTTGAACTTCAATCGGAGATCAATGTACTAACCTCGCTGCAATCACGGCGAAAGCGGAATGAACATCGTGCTCGTCGTGAGAATCCATTGTCTTCTTATTTTTTGGAAGCGGATGATTTTGCGAACGGGGATAATGTCCCCTTCTATGTAATGAGGTATGTTGAAGGCAAACCTCTGCATCATTTTTTATCGAAAAACGGTCCCGACTGGTTAGGCCTGGTTGGGCTTGGTCTGCTTGATAAGCTGCGCACACTGCATGAATGCGGTTTTGTGTTCGGGGATTTGAAGCCGGAGAACGTCATGGTATCAAAGTATGGCGAAGTGGAGCTGATCGACTTTGGGGGTACAAGTCCTATGGGTCGCAGTGTGAAGCAGTTTACTGAATGGCATGACCGTGGCTTTTGGAACGCAGGCAGCCGTACGAGTGATGAGGGTTATGATCTATTCGCTTTTGCAGTACTGTGCCTCCGTCTTTTGAATGAAGAGGGGCTCAAGAAAGCTGCGCTACAGCTGCCGCAGACAAGAAGTGTAGATGAGCTGTTTAAGCTGGCTAGAAATCTACCCGACAAGAAACTATCCTCTTGGATTTGTTTGGCGTTAAAAGGAGGTTTCTCAGGTTCCGCAGATGCTACAGAGCTCTGGCGAAACCATATTTACAATTCGCGTAGAAAGCGTCCTGATAGTATGGACACACCTCGCTGGCTCAAAAATGCTTTTGGGTTATCCTTGTTCGTACTTGCCTTTACAATTTATTGGGTATTTCGGTTTTGAACTTATACATATAGTAGAGAGAAGGGGGGCCGCATATGGAGCAAATGAATGGACTGGTGGAGTCAGTATTGGAGTCAGCAGCCGAGCACGAGCTGTGGGCGCCCCATGACACCATTGTAGTCGCAGTTTCCGGCGGCCCGGATTCTGTGGCTCTTTTGCATGTTTTGCATGAAATAGCTTTAAACGTTATGCCACTTACCCTAATATGCGCTCATGTGAATCACGGATTTAGACCGGAGTCTAAGGAAGAGGCAGAGCTAGTACGTGGTATGGCTCAACAATTGGGACTGCCCTTTGAGTTGGCCGAATTTGATATTCCTTCTTTGGTCAAAGAGAGTGGACTCGGTCCTGAGGGGACAGCACGCGAGAAGCGATACGAATTTCTGATTGATACCGCACACCGTTATGGGGCACGCTCCGTTGCTCTGGCTCATCATGCGGATGATCAGGCAGAAACAGTGATTATGCGTCTATTGCGAGGAAGCGGTTTATCGGGGCTGTCGGGTATCAAGTGGAAAAGAACAGAAAAAAAGGTGGAACTCATTCGTCCATTCCTACGTATTAACAAAACGGCTCTTCTTGGGTTATGTCAGAATGAAGGTTTCACCTATGCCGAGGATGCGACTAATCTGCTGACCAAATACAAGCGGAATGCTGTTCGATTGGAGGTTCTTCCTTTTCTGGAAAGGTATAGCAGCAGAGTGAGGCAGTCACTTGTGCAGCTTGCGGAAATTGCAGGAGCTGAGGATGAATATATGGAGGCATCTGCGGTAAAATGCTTTGAGGAGCTGGTTTCGGAAGGGGAAGGGAAATATACCTTTAACAGAGCTTCATTTGCGGCCACACCCTCCGCTTTACAACGGCGTTTGATTAAACTAATATTAAATTATCTGTCGGCGGATCTATCTGCCCTTGATTTCTCCAAGATTGAATCTGTACGTCGGGGAACGCTGCAGAGCTATCCCACCACCTGGAGTTTGGATTTAGGTGGAGGCCTGACTTGTGTGCGGCAATACGATATCATCTTGTTCTCGTCCAAGCCCGCGCAGCAACAGGCAAGCTATACATATCGTCTGTTTTTACCGGACTCCGAGCTTAAGCTGGAGGAAATAGGTAAGGTGATGTCGATGGCGGTGCTGGAGAGAGAAAACTTTTTTGTACAGGGGGAGGATTATGGGAAGATGTCGGCTTGGTTTGACCGTGATGAACTGGTCTTTCCACTAACGATTCGTTCCCGATTGCCTGGAGATACCATAAGAGTCATGGGATTAAACGGAAGCAAAAAGGTAAAAGATATTTATATTGATGATAAAATACCTGCTGCTGAACGCTCAATGATCCCACTCGTTTGTGATGGTTTGGGCAATATCGTCTGGATTCCGGGCGTAAGACGCTCGATGCATGCCGCAGTAGGGCGGCAAACGACCTCGGTACTTCTATTGTCTCTAGCAGAGCTGGATGACCGTGAAGAAACGTAATGGTCGATGTAAGTCTTTCATAGTATAACTTAGGAGGTTTCGCAAGTTGCAAAATGATATTCAAGAAGTCTTGATCACCGAAGAGGAACTTCAGCAGAAAATTAAGGAGCTCGGCCAAAAACTGAGCGAAGAATACGCAGGACGTACCCCTTTAGTCATTTGTGTACTAAAAGGCGCGTTTATATTTATGGCAGATCTGGTTAAAGCCATTACAGTACCTGTTGAGATGGATTTCATGGCAGTTTCTAGCTATGGAGCTTCCACCAAGTCCTCTGGTGTTGTCAAAATTATTAAGGATTTAGATGTATCGGTAGAAGGCCGTGATATCTTGATCGTTGAAGATATTATTGACAGTGGCCTTACGCTCAGCTATTTGATTGAGCTGCTCCGCAACCGCAATGCTGCTTCTATCAATGTGGTTACCTTGTTTGATAAGCCCTCAGGTCGTACGGTTAATCTGGAAGCCAGCTATACAGGCTTCGTGTTGCCAGACGAATTTGTAGTAGGCTACGGATTGGATTATGCCGAGCGGTATCGGAACCTCCCATATGTTGGAGTACTGAAGCCTGAGATTTATTCCAATTGAACTATTGATTGCCTTGATCTACGGATCGGGCACCCTTGGCTTCCTTTATTTGAGGTGTCCCAAGAGGCTATGGTACAATAACTTGAGTGTTGCGAGAGGAGGTAGGGGATGAATCGGTTCATCCGGAATTCTGGTTTTTATTTGATTTTATTTTTAGTCGTGGTGGGTATTGTCCAGTTTGTGAGCAATGGAAATGAAGCCGCCGATTTCCCTAGATACGACGAGTTACGGCAGGAGATCAAGAACAACAATGTGAAGGATTTGACGGTTCAGTTTGAGGGTAATGCCTTTTTAGTTACAGGCGAATATAGAGAGTTGCCTGCCGATACTAAATCGAAGAGCTTCTCCACATATATTCCTCCTACAGATGCTGCTATTGATGAACTGATTCAAGCCAGTGATGTTAATGGGATTGAATTAACTCAGAAGAAAATGGAAGGTACCAGCATTTGGCTGACATTCCTTTCTTCTATTATCCCGCTAGTCATTATGTTCATCTTGTTCTTCTTCCTGTTTAACCAGGCGCAAGGTGGCGGCGGTAAAGTCATGAATTTCGGCAAGAGCAAGGCTCGGTTATATAATGAAGAGAAGAAGAAAATTAGCTTTGAGGATGTTGCAGGGGCGGACGAAGAGAAGCAAGAGCTTGTCGAAGTTGTTGAGTTCCTGAAAGATCCACGCAAATTTGCAGCTGTCGGTGCACGTATTCCTAAGGGTGTATTGCTTGTGGGTCCTCCGGGAACAGGTAAAACATTGCTTGCACGTGCAGTAGCAGGTGAAGCTGGCGTTCCTTTCTTCAGTATTTCCGGTTCTGACTTCGTGGAAATGTTCGTGGGTGTCGGTGCTTCTCGGGTACGTGATTTGTTCGAGAATGCCAAGAAGAATGCTCCATGTATTATCTTCATTGATGAAATTGATGCTGTGGGTCGTCAACGTGGCGCCGGACTTGGTGGCGGACATGACGAACGCGAACAGACACTTAACCAATTGCTGGTTGAGATGGATGGATTCGGTGGTAACGAAGGCATTATTATTGTTGCGGCAACTAACCGCGCTGATATACTTGATCCTGCATTGCTACGTCCAGGACGTTTTGACCGTCAAATTACGGTTGACCGCCCTGACGTAAAAGGCCGTGAAGCTGTACTTAAGGTTCACGCTCGTAACAAGCCTCTTACGAAAGATGTAAGACTGGATGTTGTTGCAAAACGTACAACTGGATTCACTGGTGCGGATCTGGAGAACCTGCTAAATGAGGCGGCGTTGCTAGCTGCGCGTCGTAACCGTAAGGATATTTCCATGATTGAAGTCGATGAAGCCATCGACCGTGTTATCGTAGGTACTGAGAAACGCAGTCGTGTTATCAGTGACCGCGAGAAACGTATTGTGGCTTATCATGAAGCAGGTCATACTATAGCTGGTTACTTCCTAGAGCATGCCGATATGGTGCATAAAGTTACTATTATCCCACGCGGACGTGCAGGCGGATATGTTATCATGCTTCCGAAGGAAGATCGGATGATCGTTACGAAGCAGGAGCTTTTGGATAAGGTTACTGGATTACTTGGTGGACGTGTTGCCGAAGAATTGTTTATTGGCGAGATCGGTACGGGTGCATACAGTGACTTCCAACAGGCTACGCGCATCGTGCGTGCTATGATTATGGAGTACGGTATGAGCGATAAGCTTGGACCTATGCAGTTCGGATCTTCTCAAGGTCAAGTATTCTTGGGTCGTGATATTGGGCATGAGCAGAATTATAGTGATTCCATTGCTTATGAGATTGATCAAGAAATGCAGAACTTTATTACTTCGAGCTACGAGCGTTGTAAAGAGCTGTTGCTCAAACACTCTAAAGAAATGCACTTGATTGCCAATACCTTACTTGAGAAGGAAACACTTGAGCTTGATCAGATCAAAGAACTGATTGAACAAGGCTTCCTTTCCGAAGATGGTAAAGCTAAGGATGGTGAAGGTGTTGCACTTGAAGTTGGTGAACCAGTCATTGATAATATCGGTGATGTGAAAGTTCGCATTCAAGGCAAACCTGAGGATGCACAGTCCACAATCCCTGATCTATCGAAGGATATCCCGAATAACCCTGATTCTGAGGGTAATGATGATTCCGACGATAACAACAAAGGTGGCGGCACTAGCCTTACCTAAATGGTCTCACGATTCATATGATGTAAATTTATCCGGAGAACGTAACTGTTCTCCGGATTTTTTATTTTAATTTTTAAGGGATTTTGAGCCTTAAAGCCTGTCCAGTTACATTGACAGAGACTGGAACGTTGTGTACATTAGTGATTAATATTACTTACTATTCATATCAGTATGTTCATTTTTTCACCATGATGGCTCATGCCATTTGATAACATCGCGCCGGCTTAAAGCCGCGAAGATTTAAGGGGGAGAACAATCGGTGGAAGCTCTGGCACTTGAGCGCAAGCAGGAACAGAATCGAGAACTTCGGATACGTCTTGAACAGCTTAAAAAGGAAAGAAACGCAATTATTTTAGCTCATTATTATCAACGTGATGAAATTCAGGAGGTTGCCGATTTCCGGGGCGACTCTTTCTTACTCGCTCAGAAGGCTGCGGAGACAGATGCAGAGGTTATTGTATTCTGCGGTGTTCATTTCATGGGGGAGAGTGCTAAAATTCTGGCCCCAAATAAAACCGTCCTTATTCCTGATGAACGTGCAGGTTGTCCAATGGCTGATATGGTCAATGTAGACGGTTTGCGTAAGCTGAAAGCACAGCATCCAAATGCTAAAGTGGTTACTTATATCAACTCGTCTGCAGAGATTAAAGCGGAGACTGATATCTGTTGTACCTCTGCAAATGCCGTGAAAGTAATCGAATCCCTCGATGCTGAAGAAATTATCTGGGTACCCGATAAGAATCTTGGCCAATATGTACAAGATCAGACCGGTAAAAAACTGATTATCTGGGAAGGCTACTGCAACACTCACGACATGTTGACCGTTAAAGATGTAGTAGAAATGAGAGCGAAATACCCAGAAGCAGAATTTGTAGTTCATCCAGAATGTCGTCCGGAAGTAGTAGCCATGGGTGATTATGTGGGTAGTACTACATCCATTCTCGAATATTGCCGGAAATCAGACCGCAAGCAGTTTATTGTTGGGACTGAAGACGGTACAGGATATCAGCTTCGTAAAGATAGTCCGGATAAAGAATTCCATTTTGCTACAAAATTTCTTGTTTGTCCTAATATGAAAGTTAACAATCTAAAAAAACTGGTGAAATGCCTGGAGACGATGAAGCCACAAATCTATGTACCGCCTGCTGTCGCCGACAAAGCCAGAACTTCCCTAGAGCGCATGCTACAAGTCCGGTAGTATGCGCTACTCTTTCGTTGAAACAGGTGAAACGCGGTCATGATTCCACAATATTTGGTTGATTTTGATCTTCGGGATATTCCTAAAGTAAAAACAGATTGTATTGTTATCGGTTCAGGGATTGCCGGATTGTTCACGGCTATTAAAGCTAGTGAAGATCGGCGTGTCATTATGATCACAAAGAAATCAGTAATGGAGAGTAATACTCGCTATGCACAGGGGGGGATCGCAGCTGTAATAGCTGAGGACGATTCCCCTGCTTATCACCGGCAGGATACATTAATGGCTGGAGCAGGTCTTTGCTCATCCACAGCTGTCGATGCACTTGTTAATGAAGGACCAGATAGAGTTCATGAGCTAATTCGTTTAGGTACTCTTTTTGATAAGGAAGATGGGGTACTGGCTTTGACGCAGGAAGGAGCGCATAGCCACCGTCGTATTTTGCATGCTAATGGAGATGCTACAGGTTACGAGATTGTTCGTGCTTTGGCTGAACAGGTAGCTGAACATGAGAACATTGAGGTGTGGGATGATCACTATGTCATTGATCTCATCACTGAAGGTGGAGAATGTGTAGGCGCATTGTTGCAGCGTCCCGGCGGCGGACGGTTATTCCTGCAAGGGGATGCGACTATTTTGTGCTCTGGTGGTGCAGGACAATTATTTAGATACACTACTAACCCTGAAGTAGCTACAGGCGACGGGGTAGCCATTGCTTACCGTGCCGGCGCTCATATACGAGATATGGAATTTATTCAATTTCATCCTACAGCATTAAGTTATCCTGGAGCTCCTAGATTCTTAATCTCCGAAGCAGTTCGAGGGGAAGGAGCAGTATTGCGCAATATTAATGGAGAGCGGTTCATGGAGCGTTATCATGAGCTACTTGAGCTAGCTCCACGAGATATTGTAGCTCGGGCTATTGTAAGTGAAATGGAGCTTACAAAATCAACGTTTGTCTATTTGGATATTACGCATGAATCCCCGGAAATGGTGAAGCATCGTTTCCCTACAATACATGAGACATGTATGGGCTATGGACTGGATATTACAAGTGATTGGATTCCAGTAGCTCCAGCTGCGCATTATATGATGGGGGGCATTAAGACCGATCTGAATGGGGAAAGTACGATACCTCGCTTGTTTGCTTGCGGGGAGGTTTCTTCCACAGGCGTACATGGTGCTAATCGGTTAGCAAGCAATTCATTATCGGAAGCAGTTGTTTTTGGGCATCGTATTATTGAGCGGATTCGCAAATTATCCCCGCTTGGACGTGATGTTTTATCAGTTAGTAGTAACGAAGGGCGTGTTGATTTGCCAACGCAAGCTATTGTGGAACGCCGTTTGAAGCTACAAAAGGTAATGGTTCGATATGCTGGATTACGACGTAATGAAGAGACCTTGTCTAAGGGAATAGAAGAATTGAAACGGCAGCTACCCATCTTTGGATCGGTATTGACTAAACGCGAGGAATACGAGTTCGCTAATATGCTGACCTGCTGTTTGCTCGTGACAGAGTCTGCTCTAGCACGGGAAGAGAGTCGCGGGGCACATTACCGTGAGGATTACCCGCAGCGAAGTGATGATCAGTGGCGCAAGCACCTGCTTCAAATTCGCGATCTGGGAATAGTGGAGGAATTAAGCGATGATGTTTAATGGTTACAATGAAGAACTAGTACAATCCATCAAGGCTTGGCTGCGGGAAGATGTTGGCTCCGGGGATGTAACAACACAGATGACGATACCTGTTGGCCATGAATCTAAAGGGATTATTCATGCTAAAGAAGATGGCGTCATTTGTGGTATCCCGATTGCAGAGCTGGTTTTTGAAATTGTTGATCCTACGCTTAGCTTTACAGCCCTTGTAGAAGAAGGTCAAGCAGTGACAAAAGGGACTGTAATTATCGAGGTGGAGGGTAGCACACACGCAATTCTTACAGGTGAACGGCTTGCACTGAACTTGATGCAGCGCCTTTCGGGTGTTGCATCACGTACCGCATCTTTCGTACAGGTGCTCGCTGGATTACCGACTCGTCTAGTCGATACACGTAAGACTACACCAGGACATCGTATGCTGGAAAAATATGCAGTTCGTGTTGGTGGAGGCTTTAACCATCGCTTTGGTCTATATGATGCGGTTATGATCAAGGACAATCATATCAAAGGTGCAGGTGGGATTAGGCAGGCGGTAGGCCGTGCTCGGAAGAACATTCCACATACGATGAGTATTGAAGTGGAGACTGAGAATTTAGAGCAAGTAGAAGAGGCACTGGCAGCAGGTGCTGATATTATTATGCTTGATAATATGTCTAACGAGATGATGAAGCAAGCGGTGGCCAGGATTAAAGCTAAAGCTCCACATGTCAAGACAGAGGCCTCCGGCAATGTATCGTTAGAAACGGTTCGCGGGATCGCAGAAACAGGTGTGGATGTGATTTCTGTAGGACGCCTTACGTACTCCTTCTCCAGTCTGGATATTAGTCTAGACCTTAATGCCAAGAAGGAAGGGTCCTCATCATGATGCTTGCTGTAGATATCGGTAATACCAATATTGTTCTCGGTGTATACAGAAAGCGCGAATTGTTGCATCATTTTCGGCTAAGTACTGCGCGCCAATCCACCGTGGATGAATATGGAGTGCTGATACACAATCTTTTTCAGATGTCAGGGATCTCTGTCAAAGATGTGGAAGGCGTAATTATATCCTCGGTAGTTCCACCTCTGGTTAAGACTATCGTAGATATGTGTATAAAATATATAGGTAAAGAACCGTTACTCGTGGGGCCAGGGATAAAAACGGGACTTAATCTTCGTTATGAGAATCCGCGTGAGATTGGTGCAGACCGGATTGTTAATGCAGTTGCTGCGATTGAGCAATATAAATGTCCGCTTGTTGTTGTTGATTTTGGTACGGCTACGACCTTCGACTGTATCGATGCAGGAGCTAATTATCTCGGAGGAGCGATTGTTCCGGGTCTTGTTATTTCTACAGAGGCCTTATATCAGCGAGCATCGAAGCTGCCGCGAATTGAGTTAGAGAAGCCTAAAAAGGTTATCGGACGTAATACAGTTCACGCTATGCAGGCTGGTATTATTTTTGGGTATGCAGGCCAAGTGGAGGGGATTGTAAAGCGTATCAAAATCGAGATGAATGCTCCGGAACTGAAGGTTATTTCTACTGGAGGGCTTGCTTCGCTAATTGCGGGGGAGACGGATTGTATCGACGAAGTAAACCCTATGTTAACACTAGAAGGATTACGAATTATTTATGACCGTAACCAATAAAGATAAAGAAGCCTAAAGGGCGATGAGATAGGAGGGCTATGCACCCAATGGAAAAAAAGAAGGATCGACTTATCCGTGGAACGGCTATGAATGGTAAAGTGAGAGCGTTTGCTGTCCGCACAACAGAATTGGTCGAGGAATTGCGGCGCAGACATGATACGTATCCAACGGCTACAGCCGCACTTGGACGTACAGTTACCGCTGCAGCCATGATGGGCGCTATGCTCAAAGGAAGAGAGAAGCTATGCATTATGGTTAAAGGGGATGGACCGATCGGGCAAATCGTTGCGGAGTCCAATGCGTTGGGAGAAGTGTGCGGTTATGTACATCATCCTCACATTCACTTACCTAGCAATAGTATGGGGAAATTGGATGTTGCTGGAGCCGTAGGCACTGAAGGGTTCATTGATATTATAAAGGATTTAGGCTTGAAAGAACCTTATCGAGGTAGTATTCCTATCATCTCCGGAGAACTTGCGGAAGATTTTACTTATTATTTCGCTGTTTCTGAACAAACCCCAGCTGCAGTTGGCTTAGGTGTATTAGTGGATACCGATGAGTCAGTGATTGTAGCCGGAGGGTTTATCGTGCAGCTTCTTCCAGGACTGACGGATGCGGAGATTACGGAGATCGAAAAAGCTCTAGGGGCTATGCCTTCCGTGACAACACTTCTTGATCAGGGTCTAGAGCCAGAAGAAATGCTGCGTATTCTTTTGCCGGATGCGATAGTTATGGATGAACTGGATATTAACTTTGCTTGTCAATGTTCGCGTGAGCGGGTAGAGCAGACATTGGTTAGCTTAGGGCAAGATGAACTGGAGAGATTAATTGCAGAAGATGAGCAGGCTGAAGTTGTATGTCATTTTTGCAACGAGGCTTATGTTTTTAATAAGGACGAATTACAGGTCATTTTAGAACAAGCGAAATCGTAGGGCATGGGATGATGACGAGACAGGAACGTGCACTTCGCAATACGGTTGTTATTCTGGCTGTTGCAACTTTAATGCTCGGGGGTCTATTGTTCTGGAGCTTACGTGCAATGGCTCTTCTAAAAGGAGATACAACAGAAAACGAAACACCGGATGCAGCGACTGCAGGCGGACAACCGATAACAGATAAGCAGTGGATGGATGAGCTCAAAAAAAAGCATGGGCACGAAGTGCTGGTTGGAATGATTAATCATATTGTTGTGGAGATGGAAGCAAAGGCTCTGGGGATTACCGTGACCGACGATGAGGTTGAACAAGAACTTGCACGAACTATGATTGGATACGGATCGGAAGAACAGTATTATGCTCAAATGCAGTCTCAGCTGGGGTTATCTCGTCAGGAAGTGTTCGCGGAAACGGCTTATCGTCTAACCTTACAAGCAATAGCTACTGATGGTATTACGATTAAGGAAGCTGATATCGATACTTATTTAGACCAAAATACGGAGCGTTTCACGCCCAAAAGGGAATTGGAACTCTCCATGATTAAGGTTGCATCTTATGATGAAGGCGAGCAAGTAATGGATCGCTTGGAGCAGGGCGAGAATTTTGCTGATTTAGCCAGGGAAGTTTCCATTGATGCAGAGAGTCGGCAGCAAGGAGGACGTTTGGGCAAAGTAGAGGAAGATGACCCTTTTTGGCCGGAGGGACTGCTTAAGACCGCTGCTAGTTTGGATGAAGGTGATATAGCGGGGCCGATTCAGGCAGAGGACGACTTCGCTATCATTCGACTAGAGAGTATTCATACACAAAATATACCGGACCAAAAGGAAATTCGGGCGCTGGTACGTCAAGAACTGGCTTTGGAGCAAGCCCCCTCTTTACAACAAGTGGAGAGTGATTTGCGCACGAAATATGATGTGGCAATAAATATTGACAACAGCCTGCAAGATTGATAATATGATATTAATGTAAAACCTACCGTTTTAGTCGGAAATAACTAACGGTAGTCTAATATCTATACCCCTTTATAGCAGTTATTATTGCATAATAGGGACACACATACAGAAGAGTAAAGTCACAATTTACGTTCTTATATCGCATTATTATTCTAAGGAGGTTTTTGCTCATGGCTAAAGTCGTTAACAACGTAACAGAATTGATCGGAGGTACTCCGCTCGTTCGTTTGAATCGTCTGGCACAGGAAGGCTCCGCAGATATTTATTTGAAATTAGAATATCAGAATCCAGGATCAAGCGTAAAAGACCGTATCGCAATCAGCATCGTTGAAGAAGCTGAACGTGAAGGTCTGCTGAAACCTGGAGGTACAATTGTAGAAGCAACTAGTGGTAACACTGGTATTGGCTTGGCACTTGTGGCTGCGGCTAAAGGTTATAAGGCAGTTATCGTAATGCCGGAAACCATGAGCTTGGAACGCCGTAATCTACTTCGTGCATACGGAGCAGAATTGGTTCTGACTCCAGGATCGGAAGGCATGAATGGTGCGGTTAAGAAAGCGGAAGAAATTCTGAAAGAAAACCCAAGCTATTTCCCATCGGAGCAGTTCAAGAATAAAGCGAATGTGAAGATCCACCGTGAGACTACTGGACCTGAGATCGTTGAAGCTATTGAGTCCATCGGTGGCCCACTGGATGCTTTTATTGCAGGTATCGGAACAGGTGGAACGATCACGGGTGCAGGTGAAGTGCTGAAGAGTAAATATCCTGACGTGAAGATCTATGCTGTGGAACCTGCTGCTTCTCCAATCTTGGCAGGAGGCAAACCAGGCCCTCACAAAATTCAGGGTATCGGAGCAAACTTCATTCCTGAAATCCTGAACCAGGACATTTATGATGAGATCATTCATGTTGAGAACGATGAAGCATTTGAAACTGCACGCCGTGTAGCTAAAGAAGAAGGCGTCTTGTCTGGGATTTCTTCCGGTGCAGCAGTATTTGCGGCACTCAAGGTTGCTAAAGACCTCGGTCCTGGCAAGAAGGTAGTTGTCATCATCCCAAGTAATGGTGAACGTTACCTGAGCACACCACTTTATAATTTCGAAGCGTAATTGTTTGCAATAACGTAATTTATAAGAGTCTTCATACCACTTTTCTGGTGGTGATGGAGACTCTTTTCGTTGATTAAATGGGCAAAAGGTTCTGTGGATATATGACGATCTAGACGTGGTATTACTGAAGAGTTAAAGCCATAATAATTTCCTATAGCTGGGGGCTTTTCAATAATGCCTTAAGTACAGTATACTGACAGGCAATATACTACTGATGATTAATAATAAGTAGTTGCTAGACAAAACTAAGCGAATGCTTACGAAGTGAGTTTTATTGCGTAGTGATGTCTATGATGTAATTGCTCCATAAAACTTTTAGGAGGATGGCTTTGGAAATCATAACGACATGGCATGAGTGGGAACAATGGGCAGCTGAAGACTGGAGCATGTTCCCCTTGATTATAAAATCACCCAAGTGCTCGGGGGAATTGCCCGCATCCTGGAAGAAGGCCTGGGAACTAGCTTCTGAATACTCCGTAGTGTTGGAGAGTGGCAAGGGTGGCCGCTATACGTACTTAGGGTTAAATCCTGTATCAATATTAGAGGGCAAGGGAGAAGGTGCTGAGGTGTTTAGCCTTTTTCCCGAATCATTGGGTCATACAGCCGATGAGGGTTCACATGAGACTACAACGCTGCTAGGTCAGCCGCTAGAACTGCTACAGCAATGGATGTCAGGCTTCACCTCGCCAAGTCTAAACGTTCAGGGTATTCCCCCTTTTACCGGTGGATGTATTGGATTTCTAGGGTACGATGTGGTTCGTTCATTGGAGCGGTTACCGTCTCTTGCACAAGATGATCCCGGTTTTCCTGATTATCTCTTTATGAGGATGGATGAGGTATGGATTTATGATCACGAAGAGCATGTGCTTTATTGTGCTGTTCACGTCCCGGTTCCAGCAGAATGTGGGATGGAGGATTTGCAGAACCTTTATCTCGGTGCTATAGAACAGGCTGGGCGAATGGTAGAGCAGTGGCAGTTGGTATCCACTGCTTCGGGATTGAACGAAGAGATCAAAAGTAGCATGGAGGCCCTCACAGATTCCTCAGGAGAGTGGCCCGGTATGACCTCGGCCTTCTCGCCTGAGAAGTTCCAGCAGGCCGTGCTGGACGTTCAGGAATACATCCGTCAAGGCGATGTATTTCAGGTGAACCTCTCGCTGCGCCAGGAGGCGCAGCTGAAGTCCTCGCCGGAGGATGTTTACGAATGGCTGCGAGGGCTCAATCCGTCCCCGTACATGGGGCTCTTACGGTCGCCCGGCTTCGCGCTGTCCAGCGCTTCACCGGAGCTGCTCGTCAAGCTGCACGGGGACAAAGTGAGCGCCCGGCCAATCGCCGGCACCCGGCGCCGGGGCCTGACTCCCGCGGAGGATGCCGCCATGGAGGCGGAGCTTCGCGGGAGCGAAAAGGAGATCGCCGAGCATATCATGCTTGTCGATCTGGAGCGCAACGACATCGGGCGTGTCGCTGCATATGGATCCGTCAGCGTGCCTGAGTTGATGACGGTGGAACGCTACTCTCATGTGATGCATCTCGTTTCACAGGTAGAGGGCCAGGTCGCACCGGATAAGGATGCTTATGCTGTAATCTCAGCATTGTTCCCAGGGGGAACGATTACAGGTGCGCCGAAAGTAAGAACAATGGAAATCATTGAAGAGCTGGAGCCGGTTCGGCGTGGGCCGTATACAGGATCTATGGGCTTTATTGACTATAACGGAAATATGGAATTAAATATTATTATTAGAACACTGGCTGTAAAGGATGGAGTCGGATATATTCAGACAGGTGCGGGCATCGTGATCGACTCTGATCCATACCGTGAATACCGTGAATGCCATAATAAAGCCAAAGCGGTAGTGAAGGCAGTACGCTGTAGTGAACTACAGCAGGAATCGCTAACTGCCATTGGCGCCGAAGGGGGAGAAACACTGTGATCTTGGTCATCGATAATTATGATTCCTTTACGTATAACCTCGTACAGTATTTAGGTGAACTTGGGGAAGAGGTTAAAGTACACCGCAACGATGAAATTACCATTGAAGAAATTGAAAAAATGGCTCCCGATCATATTTTAATTTCACCAGGACCATGTACACCTAATGAAGCGGGGATCAGCTTGGAATTGTTACATCATTTCAAAGGTATTATTCCGATCTTCGGTGTATGCCTAGGGCATCAGGCGATAGGCCAAGCATTTGGTGGGAATGTTATTCGTGCAGAGCGTTTGATGCATGGAAAGACATCCCCGATTCATCATAAGGGCACGTCGGTATTTGAAGGTCTGGAGTCTCCTTTTACAGCAACAAGATATCATTCTTTGATTGTAGAGCGCGAGAGTCTGCCGGATTGTCTGGAGATTACAGCGGAGACCGAAGAAGGGGAGATTATGGCACTGCGCCATAAAGAATACCCTATCGAAGGTGTGCAATTCCATCCGGAATCGATTATTACGGATCATGGTCATACGATGCTGCGTAATTTCTTGAAACGGAGAGCCGGAGAAACGGCATGAAATATATAGGATTTAACAATGGTGTCATTGATGCAAGACAAGCCGTGGTTTCCGCACTGGATCACGGTTTTTTATACGGCATAGGATTGTTCGAGACCTTTCGTACGTATAGGGGAGTGCCTTTTCTGCTGGAGCGTCATTTGAAGCGTATGGCAGAGGGGTGCAAAGAGCTTGGCATTCCATTTGCGCAGGATGTCGATCAGCTGCAGGAGTGGATTCAGCATGTAATGGATAAAAATGAATTAAAAGAAGCTTATATACGCTATACAGTGACCGCTGGTGAAGATATTCTCGGATTACCCGCAGGTGATTATTGCGAACCTAATCATTTGCTGTACATCAAAGCGCTGCCGAATGTATCCGAAAAGATATATAGCGATGGCAAAGATCTGCAACTGTTGTCTTTACGGCGTAACACTCCGGAGGGAGCGGTTCGATTCAAGTCTCTGCATTATATGAATAATATTTTGGCCAAGCGTGAGCTTAGAGGTTATGTCTCTGCGGCCAATGGTGCTGAAGGACTGATGTTGACTGCACAAGAGGTCATAGCAGAGGGCATTGTCAGCAACATCTTTTTTATAAAAAATAATATTCTCCACACTCCAGATATCTCAACTGGGATTCTTCCGGGAATTACCCGGGAAATGGTAATGGAGCTCGCTCGTAGTGCTGGAATCAGGGTAGAAGAAGGCGCATATCATTGGGAACAGTTGAAAACAGCCGATGAAGTATTTCTTACCAATTCCGTACAAGAAATTGTCCCGGTCGCAACGCTTTGGGAAAAAGATAAAAAATTCACCGTAGGCGATGGCCTTTGCGGCAGAATGACTTCGGATTTGATTTTATTCTATAGAGAAAGGACGGGAATTTCGAAATGAGACCAGCCATATTCAAGCGGACATACCGCTGTGGAAATACTGATTTGGAATTGGGAAATCGAACGCTGATTATGGGTATCCTGAATGTAACCCCGGATTCTTTTTCAGATGGAGGACTTTGGGATGATCCGGACAAAGCAGTAGAACATGCGCTACAAATGGCCGCAGACGGTGCTGATATTATAGATATTGGTGGAGAATCTACCCGTCCTGGACATAAACCAGTGGGGCTTGAAGAGGAATTAGCTCGTGTATTGCCTGTCATCGAGAGTATTCATCGAGCGGCACCGCATATTCCGTTATCTATAGATACCTACAAAGCTGAAGTGGCACGCCAAGCTATTGCTGCTGGTGCGCATATCATTAATGATATATGGGGCTGTAAGGCTGATCCGGAAATGGCGGCAGTGGCAGCTGCTGCAGACTGTCCCATTATTTTGATGCATAACCGGCAGGACCGTGATTATACGAATCTAAGTGCGGATATGTCGGCAGACCTTAAGGAAAGTATTGATCTTGCTTTAGCCGCAGGAGTGAAGCCAGCCAATATCATCTTGGATCCAGGGATCGGCTTTGCGAAGGATTGTAATGAAAATTTGCAGGCGATGATGCTTTTGGATGGATTGACTGAGTTTGGCTATCCACTGTTACTGGCGACTTCACGCAAAAAATTCATCCGTACCGTACTTGATTTACCCGCTGATGATGTTGTGGAAGGTACCGCAGCTACAGTAGCCTTTGGTATTGCTCAGGGCTGCCAAATTGTACGAGTGCATGATGTGTCTCTGATAAAACGAACAGTCAAGATGTGTGATGCGATGTTGTATGCTGCACCTCCATTGGTGCGTGAATAAAGATATTTTATAAAAAGGGCGGGTTTAAAGATGGATAAAATGACACTGCATCGAATGGAATATTACGGATATCATGGTGTGTTTGAAGAAGAGCGTAAGCTGGGCCAACGTTTTTACATTGATTTGGAGCTGGAACTCGATCTACAGGGAGCGGGCCAGAACGATGATTTGAACCAAACCGTAAACTATGCTGAAGTGCATGAACTGGTCAAAAACATTGTCGAAATAAAGTCCTTTAAGTTAATTGAAGCTCTGGCAGAATATATTGCATCCTCCGTACTGGACACTTATACTGTTATCAATGCAGTAACGGTAAAGGTAACTAAACCGCATCCGCCATTCGACATTCATTTTCAGGGAGTGACTGTGGAGCTGCGCAGAACTAGAAAGTGAGAACAAAGTCCATGAATATACATTCCACCTCTGAAGAATCAGAGGCTTATATTGCTTTAGGGGCTAATTTGGGCGACCGTGAAGGCACGCTGTCAGAGGCTTTGAACAGACTGAATAATCATGATGAAATATCGGTAGTTCGCTGCTCCAAAGTCTACGAGACAGAGCCGGTAGGTTATTTAGATCAGCCGCAGTTTCTTAATATGGCAGCAGCTTTGCGCACGACGCTTGCGCCAGAGACCTTGCTGGAAGTAATGCTGGGGATCGAAACGAAGCTGGGTCGTATCCGGGATATTCGCTATGGACCGAGAACGGTAGATCTAGATTTATTGTGGGTAGAGGGCCAGACACTTGATACTCCGCATTTAACGTTACCGCATCCGCGTATGTTTGAGCGTGCATTTGTAATGCTTCCGCTCAGTGATATCGTTCCACAGAATGAACAGACTTCCGGACTCCGCAAGTTGATTACAGCAGCGCTTCAAGACATAGACGGGAAGGAAGGAATTCGATTGTGGACAACAAGCGTATGGGACGGAGGGTCAGGGCATTCCGCAAGCTAAAAGGTTATACTCAACAAGAACTTGCGGATCTCACTGGAATTTCCTTGGCTGTGCTTGGCGCAGTCGAGAGGGGAAATAGGCGTTTAGAAGATCAAATTTTAGATAAAATTGCGAATGTACTAGGGGTTACAACCGAAGAATTGGTTAACCCTGACTCATAATTTTTAAGCAATTCAAATAGGAATAGTGGAAGTGATACGAATGCTGAAGATTGGCGACATTGAGATGAAAAATCAAGTTGTTCTGGCACCTATGGCTGGGGTGTGCAATCCGGCCTTTCGTCTAATCGCTAAAGAGTTTGGTACAGGTTTAGTCTGTGCGGAAATGGTGAGCGACAAGGCTATTATTCACGGGAATACGCGTACTCGCGAAATGTTGTTTGTAGATGAACGGGAGAAACCGCTTAGTTTGCAGATTTTTGGCGGGGATAGAGAATCACTGGTGCAAGCAGCTAAAGTGGTTGATAAAGAAACCAATGCTGATATTATCGATATCAATATGGGATGCCCAGTGCCTAAAGTAACTAAATGTGATGCGGGAGCCCGCTGGCTTTTGAATCCCGACAAAATCTATGAAATGGTCTCTGCGGTTGTCGATGTTGTCGATAAACCCGTAACCGTGAAAATGCGGATTGGCTGGGATAGCGAGCATATTTTTGTCGAGGATAATGCGCGTGCAGTAGAGCGTGCCGGTGGCAAAGCTGTCAGTGTACATGGACGAACACGGGAGCAGCTTTACACGGGGCGTGCGGATTGGAATTATATCAAGATGGCAAAAGAAGCGGTCTCTATTCCGGTTATCGGCAATGGTGATGTCAACACACCTGAAGATGCCCGGGCAATGCTGGATCAGACCGGTTGTGATGGCGTAATGATCGGGCGTGGTGCGTTAGGTAATCCATGGATGCTGTTCCGTACGATTCAGTATTTAAGCACCGGGGAACTGATGCCTGAACCTGGATTGGATGAGAAGATTAAGGTTGCCATTCTTCATATGGATCGGCTGGTTGCACTTAAGGGAGAAGCAGTAGCCGTTCGGGAGATGCGTAAGCATATGGCTTGGTATTTAAAAGGCCTGAAATCTGCTGCACGAGTGAAGGATGTGCTCATGTTAGAGACAGAACGTGATGGAATGGTGAAGATTTTAAATGATTTTGTCGTTCAACTACAGCATGAAGAAGAGAATAAGGGTAATGTAATGTCTGCTTCCGCAATATAAACGTTATTTTCCTAACGCTTTTTGAACACATCCCACTTTATATGTGGTGTCATTGACATTTTGTAGCGGTTCCAATATAATTTCACAGTATAAAATCGCCGTTACAGTAAGTGCAATGCAGCAGGGAGGGTTCTTATCCTCCTAGATTAGCATATAGTATGGTGTTTTCAATAAATGTATACGACAGGAGAATCGGTTGAGATGAGCGATAAAGAAGTCATCCTTACGCCGGACGGGCTAAAGCGTCTGGAAGATGAGCTGGAATTCCTCAAATCTGTGAAACGCCGCGAGGTTGCTGAACGGATTAAGGTAGCGATTGGCTACGGAGATATCAGTGAGAACTCGGAGTATGAAGACGCGAAGAATGAGCAGGCTTTTATCGAAGGACGCGTTATCACCTTGGAGAAGATGCTTCGTAACGCGCGCATCATTAATAGCGACGAGATCGTTACTGATGTGGTAAGTATCGGTGTTACTGTAAGTGTTGAAGATTTGGAGTATGGTGACACTATGGAATACACGATCGTAGGTACAGCGGAGTCCGATCCACTGAATAATAAGATCTCCAACGAAAGTCCAGTAGGCAAAGCCATCATCGGCAAGAAAATAGGCACGATTGTTGACGTTAATACACCTGCAGGCGTTATTCAATATAAAATTCTCGATATCAGAATGAAGTAGTGTACAGATCTTATAGTCTGTAAATAGATGTGCTGCCGAATGTATAAGTAGTTTTGTTGTATACAGGCAGATAAGGGAACATTGTTTGGGAAAGCTTCCTTAGGGAAGCTTTTTTTCAAAATATAAGGGATTTATATCTGCAAGGGGATGAATAGCATGACCGAGGAAATGAATAATGTGGAGAATGCAGAGAACGAACTAAGTGAGCTTTTGCAAATCCGCCGTGCCAAATTGGACGAGCTAAGAGGACTTGGCATCGATCCTTTCGGCAAAAAGTATGAGCGTACAGCTAACGCTGGCGACCTAGTATCGAAGTATGATGGACTTTCAAAAGAAGAATTGGACGAGCTGTCTGTTGAAGTCAGCATAGCGGGTCGCATTATGGCAAAACGTGTTATGGGTAAAGCCAGTTTTGCGCATATCCAAGACCTCAGTGGAAGAATTCAGCTTTATGTTCGTCAAGACAGCATTCCTGAAACGCAATACGCAGCGTTCAATGTTCTCGATCTAGGAGATATCATTGGCGTTCGCGGAACAGTATTCAAAACCAAAACAGGCGAGACCTCCATTAAAGTGCATAATCTCGAAGTCTTGTCCAAGTCCTTGTTGCCACTTCCTGAGAAATATCATGGCCTTAAAGATGTAGAGCTGCGCTACCGTCAGCGCTATGTTGATTTGATTATTAATCCAGAAGTTCAACAGACCTTTATTGCTCGTTCAAGAATCATTCAATCGATGCGACGTTATTTGGATTCACTTGGCTATCTTGAAGTTGAAACACCTACACTTCATGCGATTGCCGGTGGAGCTGCTGCGCGTCCGTTCATCACTTACCACAACACGCTTGAAATGCAGCTTTATATGCGTATTGCTATTGAGCTTCATTTGAAACGTCTTATTGTTGGTGGACTGGAAAAAGTATACGAAATCGGTCGTGTATACCGTAATGAAGGCATTTCGACTCGTCACAATCCTGAGTTTACTATGATTGAGCTGTATGAAGCTTATGCTGATTACAAGGACATCATGAACCTTACGGAGAATATGATCGCTCATATTGCCCAAGAGGTATTAGGAACTCAACAGGTCGACTATCAAGGTAAGCCAGTAGATCTGTCACCAGGATGGCGTCGTGTAACTATGGTTGATGCCGTTAAAGAAGTAACCGGTGTTGATTTCAGTGTTCATATGACAGATGAGGAGGCACAGGCTCTGGCAAAAGAGCATCGTGTACCTGTCGAGAAGCACATGTCTTTCGGTCATATCCTTAATGCCTTCTTCGAGCAATTTGTAGAGGAAACTCTGATTCAGCCTACCTTTGTAATGGGACATCCGGTTGAAATCTCACCACTCGCTAAGAAAAACGATGAGGATCCACGCTTCACCGACCGTTTTGAATTGTTTATTGTGGGTCGTGAGCATGCGAATGCCTTTAGTGAATTGAATGATCCGATCGACCAGCGTCAACGCTTTGAAGCGCAAATCCAGGAGAAAGAGCAAGGTAATGACGAAGCTCATGAAATGGACGATGACTTCATCCGTGCTTTGGAATATGGTATGCCTCCTACAGGTGGACTGGGAATCGGTGTAGACCGTTTGATCATGTTGCTTACCAATTCTGCATCTATTCGTGATGTACTGCTGTTCCCGCATATGCGTAACCGTACAAACGAATAGTATTTATACAACAATGAGCACAGGGGAGCTGTCTAGCGGCGGTTCTCCTTGGCTACTGTTGATCAGAAGGTAAAGGTTCTGGTATCGTTTTGAGGATATATAGCTTAATACTTATTTATTTGAAAAAAAGTGTTGCAATGAATCTCTATACATGATATATTCTAAGTCCGGCCAAGAAATACACATGCCGAGCTCGAAAAAGAAGTTAAAAAAAGAGCTTGACATTAAATGGCCGAACATGATATAGTATAAGAGTTGCTGGTGACGAGATGATCGCTGCTAACAACGAGAACTTGATCTTTGAAAACTGAACAACGAGTGAGTAGGAAATCACGAAAGTGAAATCCAAAATTAGAGAATTAATTTTCTCGTCAGATGTTTCAAAATGAGCATATCGCTCTTTTCAATACTAATTGGAGAGTTTGATCCTGGCTCAGGACGAACGCTGGCGGCGTGCCTAATACATGCAAGTCGAGCGGAGTTATTTTGAAAGCTTGCTTTCAAAATAACTTAGCGGCGGACGGGTGAGTAACACGTAGGCAACCTGCCCTTTAGACTGGGATAACTACCGGAAACGGTAGCTAATACCGGATAATTTCTTTTTTCTCCTGAAGAAAGAATGAAAGACGGAGCAATCTGTCACTGAGGGATGGGCCTGCGGCGCATTAGCTAGTTGGTGGGGTAACGGCCCACCAAGGCGACGATGCGTAGCCGACCTGAGAGGGTGAACGGCCACACTGGGACTGAGACACGGCCCAGACTCCTACGGGAGGCAGCAGTAGGGAATCTTCCGCAATGGACGAAAGTCTGACGGAGCAACGCCGCGTGAGTGATGAAGGTTTTCGGATCGTAAAGCTCTGTTGCCAGGGAAGAACGTCCGGTAGAGTAACTGCTACCGGAGTGACGGTACCTGAGAAGAAAGCCCCGGCTAACTACGTGCCAGCAGCCGCGGTAATACGTAGGGGGCAAGCGTTGTCCGGAATTATTGGGCGTAAAGCGCGCGCAGGCGGTCATTTAAGTCTGGTGTTTAAACCTTGGGCTCAACCTGAGGTCGCACTGGAAACTGGGTGACTTGAGTACAGAAGAGGAAAGTGGAATTCCACGTGTAGCGGTGAAATGCGTAGATATGTGGAGGAACACCAGTGGCGAAGGCGACTTTCTGGGCTGTAACTGACGCTGAGGCGCGAAAGCGTGGGGAGCAAACAGGATTAGATACCCTGGTAGTCCACGCCGTAAACGATGAGTGCTAGGTGTTAGGGGTTTCGATACCCTTGGTGCCGAAGTTAACACAGTAAGCACTCCGCCTGGGGAGTACGGTCGCAAGACTGAAACTCAAAGGAATTGACGGGGACCCGCACAAGCAGTGGAGTATGTGGTTTAATTCGAAGCAACGCGAAGAACCTTACCAGGTCTTGACATCCCTCTGAATCCACTAGAGATAGTGGCGGCCTTCGGGACAGAGGAGACAGGTGGTGCATGGTTGTCGTCAGCTCGTGTCGTGAGATGTTGGGTTAAGTCCCGCAACGAGCGCAACCCTTAACTTTAGTTGCCAGCAAGTAATGTTGGGCACTCTAGAGTGACTGCCGGTGACAAACCGGAGGAAGGTGGGGATGACGTCAAATCATCATGCCCCTTATGACCTGGGCTACACACGTACTACAATGGCCGGTACAACGGGAAGCGAAGCCGCGAGGTGAAGCCAATCCCATCAAAGCCGGTCTCAGTTCGGATTGCAGGCTGCAACTCGCCTGCATGAAGTCGGAATTGCTAGTAATCGCGGATCAGCATGCCGCGGTGAATACGTTCCCGGGTCTTGTACACACCGCCCGTCACACCACGAGAGTTTACAACACCCGAAGTCGGTGGGGTAACCCGCAAGGGAGCCAGCCGCCGAAGGTGGGGTAGATGATTGGGGTGAAGTCGTAACAAGGTAGCCGTATCGGAAGGTGCGGCTGGATCACCTCCTTTCTATGGAGAATCGTCTTCTGCAATGAAGACATTCAAATCGGAAGTTAAACTTCCAAATCTCAGGTTTAGGCCTGTTACTCACTCGTTGCTCAGTTTTGAGAGTTTAAGCTCTCAAGTAAGACTTGATCCTTGAAAACTGGATACCGAAACGAATTTGCGTTTTAGAACATCTTTTAGCAACTTGTGCAAACAAGTAAATGTTATTAGTGAGATGATTCCAAGAGAAATGTCATTGTATGATATTTTCCTACGGAAAAATCAAGGTTAAGCTAATAAGAGCACACGGAGGATGCCTAGGCGCCAGGAGCCGACGAAGGACGTGGCGAACAACGAAACTGCCTCGGGGAGCTGTAAGCAAGCTTTGATCCGGGGGTGTCCGAATGGGGAAACCCAGCTGTGGTAATTCGCAGTTACTCATCTCTGAACACATAGGAGATGTAGAGGCAGACCAGGGGAACTGAAACATCTAAGTACCCTGAGGAAGAGAAAACAATAGTGATTCCGTCAGTAGCGGCGAGCGAACGCGGAACAGCCTAAACCTAAGAGCTTGCTCTTAGGGGTTGTGGGACGTCTCACATGGAGTTACAAAGGAATATGGTAGGCGAAGAGGTCTGGAAAGGCCCGCGATAGAGGTAAAAGCCCTGTAGCCTAAACTGTGTTCTCTCCGAGACGGATCCCGAGTAGTGCGGGGCACGTGAAACCCCGTATGAATCCAGCAGGACCATCTGCTAAGGCTAAATACTACCTGGCGACCGATAGTGAAACAGTACCGTGAGGGAAAGGTGAAAAGCACCCCGGAAGGGGAGTGAAATAGAACCTGAAACCGTGTGCTTACAAAAAGTCAGAGCCCTATTAATGGGTGATGGCGTGCCTTTTGTAGAATGAACCGGCGAGTTACGTTTAACATGCAAGGTTAAGTCGAGAAGACGGAGCCGCAGCGAAAGCGAGTCTGAATAGGGCGATTTAGTATGTGGACGTAGACCCGAAACCGTGTGATCTACCCCTGTCCAGGGTGAAGGTGCGGTAACACGCACTGGAGGCCCGAACCCACGCATGTTGAAAAATGCGGGGATGAGGTGGGGGTAGCGGAGAAATTCCAATCGAACTCGGAGATAGCTGGTTCTCCCCGAAATAGCTTTAGGGCTAGCCTCGGTATAAGAGTAGTGGAGGTAGAGCACTGATTGGGTGCGGGGTCCGCAAGGATTACCAAGCTCAGTCAAACTCCGAATGCCATATACTTATTGCCGGGAGTCAGACAGTGAGTGCTAAGATCCATTGTCAAAAGGGAAACAGCCCAGACCATCAGCTAAGGTCCCCAAGTGTGTGTTAAGTGGGAAAGGATGTGGAGTTGCACAGACAACCAGGATGTTGGCTTAGAAGCAGCCACCATTGAAAGAGTGCGTAATAGCTCACTGGTCGAGTGACTCTGCGCCGAAAATGTAACGGGGCTAAACACACCACCGAAGCTATGGCTAGATACGTATGTATCTGGGGTAGGGGAGCGTTGTATGTGGGTTGAAGGTGTACCGTAAGGAGCGCTGGACAGCATACAAGTGAGAATGCCGGTATGAGTAACGAAAAGATCAGTGAGAATCTGATCCGCCGAAAGCCCAAGGTTTCCTGAGGAAGGCTCGTCCGCTCAGGGTAAGTCGGGACCTAAGGCGAGGCCGAAAGGCGTAGTCGAAGGACAACAGTTTGAAATTACTGTACCACCGTAATCCGCTATGAGCGATGGGGTGACGCAGGAGGGTAGTGACGCGGACTGATGGATATGTCCGTCTAAGCAGTGAGGCTGATGTGTAGGCAAATCCGCACATCGTTAAGGCTGGGCTGTGATGGGGAGCGAAAATTACAGTAGCGAAGGTCATGATCTCACACTGCCAAGAAAAGCCTCTAGCCAGGAGAAGGTGCCCGTACCGCAAACCGACACAGGTAGGCGAGAAGAGAATTCTAAGGCGCGCGGAAGAACTCTCGTTAAGGAACTCGGCAAAATGACCCCGTAACTTCGGGAGAAGGGGTGCCCCGGTAGTGTGAATAGCACGAGGGGGCCGCAGTGAAAAGGCCCAAGCGACTGTTTAGCAAAAACACAGGTCTGTGCGAAGCCGCAAGGCGAAGTATACGGGCTGACGCCTGCCCGGTGCTGGAAGGTTAAGGGGAGTGGTTAGGGGTAACCCGAAGCTATGAACCGAAGCCCCAGTAAACGGCGGCCGTAACTATAACGGTCCTAAGGTAGCGAAATTCCTTGTCAGGTAAATTCTGACCCGCACGAATGGCGTAACGACTTGGGCGCTGTCTCAACGAGAGATCCGGTGAAATTTTAATACCTGTGAAGATGCAGGTTACCCGCGACAAGACGGAAAGACCCCATGGAGCTTTACTGCAGCTTGATATTGAATTTGGGTACGATCTGTACAGGATAGGTGGGAGCCGTAGAAATCGGAGCGCAAGCTTCGGTGGAGGCGCCGTTGGGATACCACCCTGATCGTATCTAGGTTCTAACCTAGTACCGTAATCCGGTACGGGGACCGTGTCAGGCGGGCAGTTTGACTGGGGCGGTCGCCTCCTAAAGAGTAACGGAGGCGTTCCAAGGTTCCCTCAGAATGGTTGGAAATCATTCGAAGAGTGCAAAGGCATAAGGGAGCTTGACTGCGAGACCTACAAGTCGAGCAGGGACGAAAGTCGGACTTAGTGATCCGGTGGTACCGCATGGAAGGGCCATCGCTCAACGGATAAAAGCTACCCTGGGGATAACAGGCTTATCTCCCCCAAGAGTCCACATCGACGGGGAGGTTTGGCACCTCGATGTCGGCTCATCGCATCCTGGGGCTGAAGTAGGTCCCAAGGGTTGGGCTGTTCGCCCATTAAAGCGGTACGCGAGCTGGGTTCAGAACGTCGTGAGACAGTTCGGTCCCTATCTGTCGTGGGCGCAGGAAATTTGAGAGGAGCTGTCCTTAGTACGAGAGGACCGGGATGGACGTACCGCTGGTGCATCAGTTGTTCCGCCAGGAGCATGGCTGAGTAGCTACGTACGGACGGGATAAGCGCTGAAAGCATCTAAGCGTGAAGCCCCCCTCAAGATGAGATTTCCCAATTAGTAAGACCCCTTGAAGACGACGAGGTAGATAGGTTGGAGGTGGAAGTGCAGTAATGCATGGAGCTGACCAATACTAATCGGTCGAGGGCTTATCCTATACTTAAGACGCAAATTCAATTCGGATTCAGTTTTCAGGCATCAAGCCTGGATTACGCTATGGAATTTATTCACACTTCTGTGATGAAGCAAATTTCACGCGACAGCGTCTGTTTCACAGACGCATGTTTGGTGGCGATAGCGGAGGGGTTCCACGCGTACCCATCCCGAACACGACCGTTAAGCCCTCCAGCGCCGATGGTACTTGGACCGAAGGGTCCTGGGAGAGTAGGACGTTGCCAAGCACGCAAGACCACTGTTGAGTCATCGACAGTGGTCTTTTTGTTGTATTATTGAAGAATTCATTAGGGTTTATTTGAGATACTACATTAGAGATAGGTGTAAGCATTGGTGATGGGTATGGTGGACTGTATAATTTCACCACTAAATGTCCACTCTGTGCGGACAATAGTCCAATAATTCGCTTACGCGGGAGTCGTTTTTTGAATACCTACTCTGATGATGTAATGTTCTTGACAGTCCAAATGCCCTTTGCTAAGATGGCAATAATATATTTTTGGATAAGCATCTCAAACCTAAATTGAAGATATGAACTTGTTCAACTTCCAGATGTACAGAGTTGTCTGTCGTGAATGGACTTAAAGTCGAAGGTTCTTCTTTTATAAAGTTTGTAGGCGGGTATAATTTAAAAACAACCGAGGAGGAATGACCCAGGTGTGGAAAGATAAGTTTGGTAAAGAAGGTCTGACTTTTGATGATGTGCTGTTGGTTCCGCGTAAATCTGAGGTACTGCCGAAGGAAGTAGATTTGACTACAGTTCTAAGTAAGAATGTGAAGTTGAACATCCCGCTTATGAGTGCAGGTATGGACACAGTCACAGAAGCGGCTATGGCCATTGCTATTGCTCGTGAGGGTGGTATCGGGATTATTCACAAGAATATGCCTGTAGAGCAGCAAGCGGAAGAAGTGGATCGTGTAAAACGTTCCGAGAGCGGAGTTATTACTAACCCATTCTCTCTTTCAGCAGAACATCTGGTATCCGATGCTGAACTGCTGATGGGTAAATATCGTATTTCCGGAGTACCGATTGTAGACAGTGACAACAAACTGGTCGGTATTCTAACTAATAGAGATTTACGTTTTATTCATGACTTTAATATTCCAATCAAAGAAGTTATGACACATGAGAATCTCGTGACTGCTGCTGTAGGTACGACACTTCAAGAAGCAGAAGGCATCTTACAACGTCATAAAATTGAGAAATTGCCGCTGGTGGACGAGAATAACGTTCTTAAGGGCCTAATCACAATTAAAGATATCGAGAAGGCGATTCAGTTCCCTAACGGAGCGAAAGATGCACAGGGTCGCTTACTAGTTGGAGCAGCTGTTGGTATCTCTAAAGATACATTCGAGCGTACTGCAGCGTTAGTGAAATCAGGTGTCGATTTGATCGTCGTCGATTCTGCACATGGTCACCACATTAATATTATTGAAGCGGTTCGCCAAATTCGTGAATTGTATCCTGATCTTACGATTGTTGCTGGTAATGTGGCTACAGGTGAAGCAACCCGTGAACTTATTGAAGCTGGAGCTTCTGTAGTTAAAGTAGGTATTGGACCTGGATCTATCTGTACAACACGAGTTATCGCTGGTATCGGTGTGCCGCAGGTTACAGCCATTTATGATTGTGCAACGGTTGCTCGTGAGTACGGAGTTCCTGTCATCGCTGACGGTGGAATCAAGTACTCCGGTGAAATCACTAAGGCTATTGCCGCTGGTGCTCATGCAGTAATGATGGGAAGTATGTTTGCGGGTACAGAAGAGAGCCCAGGAGAATCGGAGCTTTATCAAGGCCGTAAATTTAAAGTATATCGTGGTATGGGCAGTATGAGCGCCATGAAACAAGGCAGTAAAGACCGTTATTTTCAAGATGACGATAAAAAGCTTGTTCCTGAAGGAATTGAGGGACGTATTGCATTTAAAGGACCTCTTTCAGATACAGTTCATCAATTGATCGGGGGATTGCGCTCGGGTATGGGTTATTGTGGTACAAAGTCTTTGGAAGAACTTCGCAATGATACTTCTTTCATTCGCATCACAAGTGCTGGACTTCGTGAAAGCCACCCACATGATGTGCAAATTACGAAAGAAGCGCCAAACTATTCCGTATAATGGACTAACCGTACTATTTTTTGGACAGACAGGACTATTTCGTCCTGTCTGTCTTTTTTTGCGTGTACCCCTGTGTTAGAATAGAACAAGCTATTGATATGAGGTTTAAAAGGAGAGTAGTAATCATTGAAGCACAAACAGAAATTTAACGGTAAGCAATTTATGATTAAGACAGCGACAGTAGGTCTGCTTTTAAATATGTTAGTTTCCACTCCACTTCCGGCATTCGCAGAGGAAGGTACGACTACGACCATACAAGCCGGAACTGCAACTCAGACGACTCAGAAAGCAGTAAAGATCCCTTCTGTAGAATCACTGGGACTAAATTTGAAATCTGCGGTTCTAATAGAACCAACAACAGGTGAAATTCTTCTATCTATGAATGCAGATGAGGCTTTGCCTCCAGCAAGTATGACTAAGATGATGACAGAGTATCTTGTAGCAGAAGCGGTGAAGACTGGACAGATTTCATGGGATCAAAAAGTCATAGTAGGGGAAAATGCGTCTAAACAGGTTGGCTCACGTATTTTTCTAGCGGAAAAAGACGAGCATACGGTTGAAGAGCTGTACATAGCAATGGCTGTCGGATCTGCAAATGATGCTACAGTCGCTTTGGCAGAACTAGTATCCGGGTCAGAATTGGAATTCGTAGAGCTAATGAATCAGACTGCCCAGAAGATGGGTATGAAAACTGCCTATTTTGTTAATTCTACTGGACTAGACAAAGCTGACATGCCTAAGAAGTACCGCTCAACTGATAAGAAAGAAAACGTAATGTCAGCGATGGATGCTGCTATTCTTGCCAAATATATTGTTACTGATCATCCTGATTTTAATAGATTTACAACGGTTCAGTCTTATAAGTTCCGTGAACGCGATACTGCTCCAATGATTAACTTTAACTGGATGTTGGAATCGAATAAGAATATACAGAATTTTAAGGCTTATGCTTATGAGGGACTGGATGGTTTGAAAACAGGCCATACCGCTAGAGCTAAATATTGTTTTGCAGGTACAGCTGAACGTGATGGTATGCGTCTGATCAGTGTAGTAATGGGGGCTAATACAGAGCCACACCGTTTTACAGAGACGAAGAAAGTACTTGATTTCGGATTTAATAATTTTGAAATTAAACAGGTTGTAGCGCCTAAAGCAGTGTTAGCCGGCAACGAAACCGTGCCAGTTCTTAAAGGGAAAAATAAAAAGGTGTCTGTAGTTACGGATGAAGCTGTTTCGTTTATCGTCCCTAAGGGAACAACCTCCCCTCAAATTAAAACAACCGTTGAAATCAATGATCCAGCAACCTTAGTTGCTCCTATAGAACAATCTGCTAAAGTGGGTAAGGTTACTTATTCCTACCAAGTTGAAGGCATGTCTGATGTTCAGCAGAAGACAGTTAATCTGATTACTGCCGAAGAAGCGGAAAAAGCCGGTTGGTTCAGTTTATTCCTTAGAGCCATTGGAGATTTCTTCGGCGATTTATTTACAGGGATCAAGAACTTGTTCTAATGAATATAGCATTGAAAATTGCGTTAATCCGAGTAAGTGGATTGTATATTTCCCTTCATTGGGGTAAAATTACAAGTTAGATTAAGATAGATCATTCGGGGGGCTAGGACATGGAAACTGGAACATCGCGCGTTAAAAGAGGCATGGCAGAAATGCAAAAAGGCGGCGTCATTATGGACGTCATGAATGCAGAACAAGCAAAAATTGCTGAGGCTGCGGGTGCAGTAGCTGTTATGGCATTGGAACGCGTGCCTTCTGATATTCGCGCAGCTGGCGGTGTAGCACGGATGGCCGATCCTACAATTGTAGAAGAAGTTATCAAAGTGGTAAGTATCCCTGTTATGGCTAAGGCTCGTATTGGCCATTACGTAGAAGCAAAGGTTTTGGAATCCTTGGGTGTTGACTATTTGGATGAGAGTGAAGTTCTTACTCCTGCTGATGAAGTCTTCCATATTAATAAACGTGAGTTCACTGTTCCGTTCGTATGTGGAGCTAAAGACTTGGGTGAAGCCTTGAGACGTATTAATGAAGGTGCATCCATGATCCGTACGAAAGGTGAACCAGGAACAGGCAACATTGTTGAAGCAGTGCGTCATATGCGCTTTATCAATAGTCAAATCCGCAAAGTAACTAATTTGTCCAAGGATGAGCTATATAATGAAGCTAAGAACCTGGGAGTTGCTTACGAGCTACTGCTTGAAGTGCATGAGCTTGGTAAGCTGCCGGTTGTTAACTTTGCTGCTGGCGGTGTAGCAACTCCTGCCGATGCTGCCCTGATGATGCATCTAGGTGCGGATGGTGTGTTTGTAGGCTCAGGTATTTTTAAATCGGACAACCCTGAGAAATTTGCCCGTGCGATCGTTGAAGCCACTACACACTATACGGATTACAAACTGATTGCAGAAGTATCTAAGAACCTTGGCGCACCCATGAAGGGGATTGATATTGCAACTCTAACCCCGGCTGAACGTATGTCGGAGCGTGGCCGTTAATAGAGAGAAGGTTGCCGGATGAAAATAGGAGTGCTGGCGCTTCAAGGCGCAGTTACGGAGCATATTGTTAGTATAGAGAAGACGGGAGCAGTGGGCGTACCTATCAAGCGGGTAGAGCAGCTTGAGGAGGTTGATGGCCTAATTATTCCTGGTGGTGAGAGTACAACGATCGGTAAACTGATGCGAAAATATGGCTTCATCGAAGCCATACGTAATTTCTCCAATCAGGGCAAGCCGATTTTTGGAACATGCGCGGGTATGATTGTTCTGGCCAAACAAATTGCCGGCGGCGAACCAGGGCATTTGGAGCTAATGGACATTACGGTGGCTCGGAATGCATTCGGTCGTCAACGGGAAAGCTTTGAATGTGATCTGAAGGTTAAAGGAATTGATGAGCCAGTTCGTGCTGTTTTTATACGTGCACCGCTTATCAACGAGGTAGGCCCGGGTGTAGATGTACTTACAGTCTATAATGATGAGATTGTAACTGCACGGGAGGGTAACCTGCTGGTGTCTTCCTTTCATCCAGAATTGACCGATGATTTCAGACTGCATCAATATTTTGCTGATATGGTAGAGGCTACTAGGCAAGTGCAACAACAGAATCGCATATAAGAACATCCTGACTCTTTCAAAGCTGTAAGCAGCAATTTGAAAGAGTTTAGGCTGTTTTCAGGAGGGAAACTTTGTGTTAGACGTAAAAGTATTACGCAGTGATTACGCTCGAGTTGAACAAGCTTTAGAGAAACGGGGTAAATCACTGGATTTAATTGCTGATTTTCCACAACTTGATCTACGCAGACGTGAATTACTGCAAGAAACAGAAGGTCTTAAGAACCGTCGTAATACGGTGTCTGGTGAAGTAGCTAAGAAGAAAAAGAATGGTGAGCCTGCAGATGACCTAATTGCAGAAATGCGTACGGTATCTGACCGCATTAAAGAGCTTGATGACGAAGTGCGTGAATTGGAAGTTCAGATTGCTGAACTTACTATGAGTATTCCGAATATTCCGCATGATTCAGTTCCAGTTGGTAAATCTGAGGATGATAACGTAGAATTGCGTCGCTGGTCGGAGCCAAAAGAATTCGGATTTACTCCGAAATCACATTGGGAGCTTGCGCAGCAGCTCGATATTATTGATTTTGAAGCTGCAGCGAAGGTTACGGGATCACGGTTTGTTTTTTATAAAGGACTGGGAGCACGTTTAGAGCGGGCGCTTATTAACTTTATGATGGATCTGCACAGCGGGGAGCATAATTATGAAGAAATGCTGCCGCCTTACATTGTGAATAAAGACAGCTTGTACGGAACGGGACAACTTCCTAAGTTTGAGGAAGATCTGTTTAAGTTACGTGACACTGAATACTATTTGATTCCGACAGCGGAAGTACCTGTAACCAACTACTATCGCGAAGAGATTTTGACTGCAGCAGATCTACCTAAGTATCATGTAGCATACAGCTCTTGTTTCCGTTCTGAGGCGGGTTCGGCTGGCCGTGATACTCGCGGTCTGATCCGTCAGCATCAATTCAACAAAGTAGAGCTGGTAAAGCTTACTACACCTGAATCCTCTTATGAGGAGTTAGAGAAAATGACAGCAGATGCTGAGCGCGTCCTGCAGCTTCTTGGATTGCCTTATCGCGTACTTGGGCTATGTACAGCTGATATGGGCTTTACATCGGCTAAGACGTATGATTTGGAAGTATGGCTGCCTGAGAGTGGAATGTACCGTGAAATCTCTTCTTGCTCGAATACAGAGGACTTCCAAGCGCGTCGGGCAAATATTCGTTTCCGTAAAGATCCGAAATCTAAACCTGAATTTGTTCATACACTGAACGGATCTGCTTTGGCTGTTGGGCGTACTGTTGCAGCGATTCTTGAGAATTATCAGCAAGAGGATGGCAGTGTTCTGATTCCAGAATGTCTACAACCGTATATGCGCAATGTGAAATCGATCCAACCTAAAAATATTTAAGAAAACAGTTGCTTTTAATCGCACTCTAGGTTACAATTACTAATGCATGTGAAATTTATATGCATTTGGAGAGGTACCGAAGCGGTCATAACGGGGCGGTCTTGAAAACCGTTAGAGTGCAAGCTCACGTGGGTTCGAATCCCACCCTCTCCGCCATTCCTTTATGAAACTATAAGAAATAAGCAGATAGAAGCCGTCTCCTTTGGAGGCGGTTTTTTTGTTGTGCTTGAAATGGTGCAGTTTCAGGCATTGTTTGATGAACCTAGTTCCATTGAGAATAAAAAGATTGATTTCTCCGCAATGTATTAGGGAAGGAGGATGATCATAATTATGGACAGACAATTGGAAGTAGATCAGCATAATCTTGTCTCGGCCTGGCAAGAACGCCTGCCTGCGTTAATGGAGGATGGGGACAGTTTCAATGTACTAGCGGATGAAGGTGATCCGAATAGTCTGCTTATTCATTTTAATGCTGCGGGACGTCAAGGGTACTCACTTGATTTTCGCTGCAGATATGTAGATAGCAGGGAGGTCGCTGTTGATCTGCTTGATGTGGAGCAGAGTGGAATTCATATTGATGAGCACAATGATGCAGTACAGCTATTAGCACAACAGTATTCACGACAAATTCACGAGTGTGCTCAGGCGCTACAGAGTATAACTAATCCTTAGGAGGAATGAACAATGTCAAAGCCGAAAAGTATTCCAGTTCCCGGGGCACAGCCTAACGATGGCGAGCGCAGAAAGGAGCATAATTCTTCTGCACCAGAGCCACTTTCTGGCTCTAAAAAGGTGAAGCAGGCTAATCATGTTGACCATCATAATCCGCAAGGATAATAAATAAAAACAATAACAATTATAAAGAAGTGTTTCTTGATTTTTACAAATAGTTTATCATAAGGGGGGGAGATTTTTTTTACATGGGAGAGGAGAAAAATAATGAACAAAAAATGGGGTTTATCCGCCGCGGCACTGTTGCTTACAGCAGCGGTAATTCTGCCGGGATGTGGAAGTAAACAGGAGGCGCCAAAAGAGGCCTTAAAATCAGCCGCTACAAAAGCGACTGCGATGTCTTCATATGAAATGAAGAGTAAATTCTCGATCAACGATCTAACCATCGAGACCGCTGACGCTGAATCTGCTGCAATGACCACACAGGTACTCAGCATGCTTAAGAACGCTGATATAACTATTGACGGTGTTTACCAGGCTGATCCAATGCAGACAGAGCTAACTATGGTTCTGAATCTTAAGGGAGATATGAGCATGAGCTTCAATGTCCCTATGGTGATGACCACTGAGAAGCTGTATGTTAAGATTCCATCGATTCCGTTCTTTCCGATTCCGGAGACCATCGTCAATAAATTTGTAGAAGTGGATCTAAAGGCGTTGGCAGAGCAAGAGGGTGCTGAGTTTAATCCCAGCTCTCTTGATACACAGAAAATGCAAAAGTTCTCTAATGAAGTAATGGACACTGTATTAGCGGAATATGATGAAGGAAAATATTTTAATGAGCTTAGTCCAACGGATGCAAATTTACCAGAGGGTGTAGAAGCTAAACAGGTCGTTCAGTTCCAAGTGACGAACGATAATGTTAAAGAAGCAATCACTATCTTCGTGAATAATGCCCTGCCTAAAATCATTGATATTGTGAGCAAGGAAGAGTACAAGGATATGCTGCAAATTAATGATGCGGATCTGGCTAAGGCTAAAGAAGAGATCACATCGAGTGAGACTAGAACTGAATTCGATAAGAGCTTGGCTGATCTTGATAAGTATCTTACGATCAATCAGTTCCATTACAATACGGCGATCAATAAAGACGGATTTGCTGTGTATCAGGATTTATTGATGGACATTAAAGTAAATGATCCGGAAGATGGTACGAACGTAGCCTTCTCTATAAACGGAACAGGTCAATATGACAAGATTAACGAGAAGCCAGTGTTTAAGATTGGCATTCCTCAAGGTGATGATGTAATTACAATGGATCAACTAGAGGAACAATTCGGTAGCTTGGGGACTTATTAATTAAGAAGTTACGAGAGAAAGACCCGCATGCCAGCGTATGATTTACGCCCATGCGGGTCTTTTTTTATTAGAACAATAAGATTATTAATCTTGAACGAGTCAGTAGAAAGTTATTTGTGTTCATCCGGCAGCATATCTTCGGCTAATATTGCGTAGGTTTGATGATCCTGCCAATGGCCGTTTATTTTGAGATACTGGCGGGCGATACCTTCAGGTTTAAATCCGCTCTTCTCCAGCACCCTCCGAGAAGCCTCATTATGCAATAAGACGGCTGCCTGAACCCTATGAAGACCTAAGGCTCGAAAAGCGTAGCCTAGAACTAATCCGACTGCAGCGGTCATGTAACCTTTTGCCTGCATCCGATGATCCATTAGATAGCCTAAATCAGCATACTGTGCTACACCTCTTGAGACATTAGACAGCGTGATTTGACCTATTAATTGTCCATCAAGCAGATAGACACCGAACATATAGGCTCTGTCCTCCAGAGCATCCTCCAGACGCTGATTAATGATCCGTTGTTGACTCTCCAAAGTGTAGAATTGCTCATCGCGTTGTGGTTCAAATGGTTCATGCGTTACCCGATTATTCAAACGCAGCTCCAGTAAGTCCTCTGTATCCTTTAGCTCTAGTGGAGAAATATAGATGCCATGTGAGGTATGATATAAAGTAAGGGTCATTTCAGGTCTCTCCTTTGTCTTCCTTCGATGGTTTTTGACGTAAACGGCGAAAGAATGAGGTTAGTAGGTCTGCACAATCTTCTTGTAAAATCCCCTGAATCACTTCGGTGCGATGGTTAAAACGCGGTTCTTCTAACAGATTCATGAGGGTCCCAGCACATCCAGCCTTAGGATCAGGCGTGCCATACACAGTGAGTGGTACTCTTGATTGTACAATCGCTCCTGCACACATCGGACAAGGCTCTAAAGTAACATACAGCTGGCAATCCAATAGACGCCACGAGTTCATGACATTGCTGGCCTCACGAATGGCAACCATTTCTGCATGCGCTGTAGAATCCATTGTAGTTTCTCTTAAATTGTATCCGCGTCCGATAATTTCACCATGCCGTACGATCACTGCCCCAATGGGAACCTCCCCTAATGCTTCAGCTTTGCGGGCTTCTGCTATCGCCTGCCTCATCCAATGTTCATGAACCGCTCGCATATCATCTAGCGATTCACCTGCTTTAATATTCAAGATCATCTTCCCTTCCTTTATATCCATTGTACAACGAACAAATATTCGTTCTTAACAAAATGTGCATAACTCTGTGGATAACCGCCTACTTATGCACATTTTTGTACACATCGTTTTATAATAAAATGTTTATATGTGCATAAGTTGTGGATGGTTTCTTAGACGCTTCCCATTCTTATTAGGACGCCGAAGGCATTTATATTTGTATATTGTAGAGAAAGACCTTTTAAATTTCAATATTTCTTGAATTGTAACGCTTCATTGAAATGTCTTTTCAAATGTGAGGGCAAAAGGTATGATGTTTATTGTAGGCCCCGCAAGGATTTACCAGTGGATAAGAGGTGAACAAACAGTTTGTCCATAAAGACAAAACTATCTGCTATTATTTTTGGGGCGGTGTTGCTAATTTTAGCACTGAACCTGACATTTAACCTTTATGCCGCCCAAAACAATCTACGGAATGAAAGCATTAATAATATGCAACTAACCGCTATGCAAATGGCCGTTTCTGTAGAACAAAGTAACTATAGCTCTAACTATGTAGAATATCAAATTGCGCATAATTTAAGGATGGCGGCTATCTTTGCCTCCGAGGAGCTGGATCCCGATTATAAGAATATCACGAATGAAGAACTTAAGGTCCTAACTTCCAAGGTGGGCGTGTCTAATATTTCAATTCTGGTAAAGACTGATAACGATATTGTAATAGCAAGGTCTTCGGTGCCTGGTGATATTGGGGTGTCCACAAAGGACTGGGGGTACTGGCACCTGGCCTTTTTGGAGTTGTTCGATAATCAGGAGGTATCCGTGGGTCAGGGGCAGGCCTTGGACCATTTTTGGTCAGGCCCATTTGATTATTCAACCTATAATCTCGATTTCATTGAGAAGTGGGGATATTATCATGATGAAGCAAGTAACTACATCATAAACCCTGTTATCCTCAATAATGCAGCCAGCGACTATGTCAAAATTACCAATCCTGATCAAATTGCAGCGCTGACCAAAGAAGCTAATCCAGGGATCTTAGAACTCACAGGATTTAACCCAGTGACATTTGGTTCGGCGAGTATGAAGGCTGACGGAAGTGACGCATTGAATAAGAATCTTGGTAACCGCCCCATTAAGTATGGTACTTATACTTATGGTAATCTGGAGCGGGATAGAGCGGCGATTCTATTAGCTCAAGAGAAGCAGAAGCCGGTTACACTTGAGATGAAGGTACATGGGGAAAGAGTGCTCAAAAGCTATATTCCTATCGAATCTCCTGGACTGAAGGCTTATGTGATTGGAGTCGTATTGGATTACTCCGTAATTTCATCAGTGGTTCATGAACAATTAATTAATAATCTGACAACATCTCTGTTATTACTTACATTATTCTTGTTATGCAGTTACATACTGTCTGGATTTGTTACTCGTCCGATTCAGGCGATACTTGCCAAAGTGAACGATGTGGCCAAAGGGAAATTCGAGCCTCCACTCAAGGTAACTAGCCGGGATGAGTTAGGGCAATTGGCACTACGAATCAACGCTATGACAGCTCATCTCATGCAGCGCACCAATCGGCTCAAACAGACACTGGAAGAGAACCGAGCAGTTAAGGAACATTTGGAATCCGTCATTAATGGGACCTCTGATGCGATACATACAATTGATATGGACGGCCGAATTACTAGTACGAACAGAGCCTTCGAAGAACTGTATGGATGGAGTGCCAAAGAGGTGCTAGGGAATAAGCCTTACCTTGTGCCTGCGACAGCGCTTAAGCAGGAGGAAGAGCGGCTTGATGCGTTAAAGAGTGGTGCGGCTCTACCACCAATTGAAACCGTAAGACTTAAACGGGATGGAACAATTGTTGAAGTTAGTGTTAGTACCTCAGTGATTCGTGATGAAGACGGGTATCCACATTCCTTTATTCACGTCTCACGTGATATGACGGAACGTAACCGTATGGAAGAACTGCTTAGACGCTCTGAGAAACTGACTACAGTAGGCCAATTAGCCGCTGGAGTTGCACATGAGATCAGAAATCCACTTACAACGCTAAAAGGATTTCTGCAGCTTCAACAAGAAAAGCAGATTTTGGTCCCCCTCCATATTGAACTAATGTTATCTGAGCTCGAGCGGATTAATCTGATCGTAAGTGAATTTTTGATTTTGGCCAAGCCTCAAGCTGTTCATTTTCAGGAAAAAGATGTACGGGATATCCTTGGGGATGTGGTTTCTCTTTTAGACAGTCAAGCTCATTTGTTTGGGATTCAGTTTAGTACTACGTTCTCTGAATACCCATCTACCGTACATTGTGAAGTGAACCAGCTCAAGCAGGTGTTTATTAACATCGTCAAAAATGCTATTGAAGCCATGCCTGATGGTGGTGTGATTTCAATGGAGTTAAGAAATACCCTGGATTCTGTTTTCATTCTTATTTCAGATCAAGGCGAAGGAATTCCTAAGGATATGCTGCCTAAACTGGGTGAGCCCTTCTTCACCAATAAGGAATCGGGAACAGGCTTAGGGCTAATGATTAGTCAACGTATTATTCAGGCTCATAAGGGTCATTTGGAAATACAAAGTGAAGTGGGTCAAGGGACAACTGTTATGATCAAGCTGCCTGCAGCTGGTACGGATACCTCTTGGCTTAATATTAAGGATGAACGGAGTGAAGGACAACGTGAGAATTAATAAATTCATCAGTGAGACAGGATACTGTTCACGCCGTGAAGCAGATAAGCTGGTGGAAGGTGGTAGAGTTACGATCAACGGACAACCTGCTGTGCTTGGCAGTCAGGCTGTTCCAGGCGATGATGTAAGAATAGATGGTGTTGCGCTTGAAACATCAAGCCAGACGGTTTACATTGCGTTAAACAAGCCAGTGGGCATCACTTCAACTACAGAACAGCATATTAAGGGTAATATTGTTGATTTTGTAGGTCATCATGAGCGAATCTTCCCGATTGGGCGGCTCGATAAGGATTCAGAAGGCTTAATTCTTCTTACCAACGATGGGGATATCGTTAATAAGATTTTGCGGGCTGAAGGTCGGCATGAAAAAGAGTATGTTGTTACTGTAGACAGACCGATCACGCCATCATTTATTACCGGTATGTCCAGTGGCGTAAAGATATTGGGTGAAAAGACGCTACCTTGTGAGGTTACTCGTATTACAGAGCGTGTATTCCGTATTATTTTGACGGAGGGTAAGAATCGGCAGATCCGCCGTATGTGTAGCGCTTTTGGCTACGAGGTTAGAAAGCTGCAACGCATTCGGATTATGAATATTCGTCTAGGGGCATTACAAACAGGAGAATGGCGTGAGTTGTCTGCTGAAGAGAAGCAAGAACTTGGGGCTACATTGAACTACCAACTTCTATAGCTTAAAAGATCCTAGATTTGAATAAGATTTTGTCAAAAAAGAGCTGCTCCATCGGTCTAAGACCTTGGGGCAGCTCTTTATGCTTTGTGTTAAGGCAACCATTATTCATCAGTAGGAGCTATACCTGAGAACTCTTTGGTTTCTTGATATTTACGAATAATGGATACTTCAACCCGGCGGTTCTTACTTCTTCCAACAGCTGTAGTATTTTCAGAAATCGGGTGGTATTCTCCGTATCCAATCGCACTGAATTTCCGTGGATTCAGGTTCGTATTTGTTAGCAAGATCTTCATGAACTGAAGGGCGCGATCGGCGCTCAGGTCCCAGTTGGAAGAATAGTCGCTATTAGAGATAGGGATATTATCAGTATGCCCTTGCACGACAACATCATAATCCGGGAATTGCTGCAGCATAGTTGAGATGGACTTTGCTAATTGCCGAGAATCATCTTTAACTACAGCCTGTCCGGAAGCGAACAACGCGTTATCGCTTATCGTAATCATAAGCTGAGACTGATTGAGCTTAGTACTGAGAAGATCGGTTAGACCGTTCTTGCTGATATATTGATCAAACTGCTTTTTAAGCTTCTCTAAATCCTCTTGTTCCTTTTGCCGCAGCTTAGCCATTTCTGTTTGTTCGGTTTTCTTGGCTACTGATTTATCCATTTGATCATTTTTTCCTAAATCCTCTTGAGTCTTAGATGGCATTGCCGCCCGCTCTTCAAGAATACCTGTACCGCCATTAAGAGCGGAACTGAAGGCTTGACTCATCTCTTCGAATTTTTTGGCATCCGTTGCACTCATAGAATACATTACGATGAACAAGGCTACCAGAAGGGTCATAAGATCAGAATAAGGCAGTAGCCACGATTCATCGGCGTGTTCTTCATGCTCTTCGTGTCGTCTAGTCTTTTTGCTCACCCGATCCACTCTCCTTCTCAGCATTTAACTTAGCTCGTTCCGAAGGTGTTAGGAAGACAGCAAGCTTCTGATTGATGGCAATAGTGGATACACCGGATTGTATGGACAAAAGACCTTCGACCATCATCATTCGAACTTCAATTTCACGTTTGGAAAGTCGTTTTAGCTTATTGGCAATAGGATGCCATAATACGTAACCTGTAAAGATACCGAGTAGTGTTGCGATGAAGGCAGCCCCGATTGCTGCAGCCAATTTATTCATATCACTCATATCAGCCAGAGCGGCGATAAGTCCGATAACGGCCCCGAGTACGCCAAGTGTAGGAGCATACATACCTGCTTGTGAGAAAATGAGTGCGCCTGCTTTATGTCTATCCTCTGTGGCGTGGATGTCCTCCATGAGAACATCGCGGACAAAATCCTGATCATTTCCATCAATAATCATCCGCATGCCATTTCTGAGGAAGTTATCTTCTATTTCATCGACTTTCGACTCAAGAGCCAGCAGACCTTCACGCCGTGTAATAGAAGCCCACTCCATGAACATAGTAATTAATTCGGGTTTACTGATTAATTTCTTTTTGACAAAAATCATTTTAAACAGACTTGGAATCTTCTTGACCTCTGAGAACGGAAAGGCCATAAAGATGGAAGCTGCCGTACCCACTAAGATAATAACGTAAGCAGCAGGTGTGGCTAAAGCGTGAAGAGGAGCGTGCTTGAGGATCATACCCCAAATAACTGCAACTAGACCAAAAATTAAACCAAGTATTGTTGAAATTTCCATTATGCACCTCGTCCATGAGATTATAAGATGTGTTCCGACAAAGCCGCGTATATCATCCTTGAAACAGCGGCAAGGCACTCTGTGCGAAACCGAATAACGTATATTCTTATTTATCGACATCATTCCGTTTTTTGTGAAGTCATTTTTTCGGCTATAATGGATAAGGTAAGTAATTATTCATCTGTGGAGAAAACGGAGTGATACATGTGGGTGTAAAGCATGGTAGAGATTACGGTGAAATCCTAACGGATTTGACTGAGGCTGTCGGCAGAATTTCCGATGGGTACTTATTTTTTGAAATGGATCCGGAAGAGTGGCAAGAATTGCCGCAGGAATCCAAGATGGAGGTATGGGAGGCACTGGCTGAGGATCTTTTCTTCGCGCTGGGTAATGAACCTATGATTGAGGTGGGGAGCGGCGTTATCATCTATGATAAGGACACGCACCGCATTAATATTTTAGTCGGAGAAGAGGATTTAGCCTCTGTTGTTTTGATTTAAGAAGAGGGGGCGACGGGGCGTAATTTGCCCGTAGTTAGTAGCCCGTGTTAAAATTGGTGTAGCCGAGTTATAATCGCTGGGATTCTTGAATACATTTAATCGAAAATATTGCCTTTATCCTGGCACATCCCTTGGACCTCAGAAGCTAAGGGATGTTTTGTTTAACGAATAAGACGAGTAATGGGACCTGCGGATTTTACTGCAATTTTTAGTAAGGGAGGAAATGAATTGTTATTTACGGAAGAAGAACTGCGTGAGCAGATCAGCAAGCTGGAAGGTTGGAAGCTGGAAGAGAATACCATGGTGCGAAAATATATGTTCAGTCAATATATGAAGGGTATTGCTTTCGTTGATGAAGTAGCCACCATTTCAGAAGCCTTTGATCACCATCCACATATTACAATTGATTATAAGACAGTGACTTTACGGCTGAAATCAAATGAGGAAGACGGTATTACAGCTCTAGATATTCGAGAGGCACATGAATTTAATGAAGCCTTTGAGAAAAATCGTTAGTGTCACCCAAACTCATAAATAAACGCCCGTGCGCAGATAGTGAACTATCTTCAGGCACGGGCGTTTTTAGTTGCTTTGGTAGTTACTTTTTCTCTGCGAGCCAGAGGGCGACGTTTGCAATCTCCTCAGGGGCTAGCTTTTCTTTAAAGGAAGGCATTTGACCGCGTCCTTTAGTTACAATACTGTAGATTGCTTCAGCATCATGTTGACCGCCTTCATTTTGAAGACTGGGTCCAACTCCACCTTGAAGCTGATCGCCGTGACAGGTAATACAGCTGGCTTTCACGGTTGCTTCCGCCTTTGCCGCATCCAATTGGACTTCCGGCATCGTCGGCTTATTCTGTTCAGCTACCTCTTCTTTACCTGGAAGTGTAAACATAAGTACTACCGCAAAGGCACAGGCGGCAAAAAACAAACCGCTCATGATCCATTTCTGCATCCCAGTTCGTCCCTTCTATGTAAGCTGCTCCCTACATTATAGCTCAAGGTGAAGCGTTATCATAGGGTTTGTGACAAAAAAATGAACGACAATGCCATCAAATCATTGAAAAATATGGAATTTAATATTATTTGTCATAGACCATGCAATAAAAAGGTTTGTTTCCTGTGGGGGTTAGGCGCTCATACGTATCGGTAATCGTAAATCCACACTTTTGGTAAGTTCGGATCGCCCGCTGGTTCCAGGTCAATACCTCTAGATCAATCTCACGCTCAGGATAACGAATTAAGGCTGCTTGCACGATTGCATCCATGAATGTTTTGCCTAGACCTTGGCCGCATAGATCAGGGCGCATGCCAATCCCCAAGCGAACAACACCTTCCATTGGAAACAATTGCGCGAATCCACACAAAATCCCTTGCCCATTTAATATGGAGACATATTGCTCATTACGTAGCTGAGGGTCACCGAACTCGATTCCAAGAGCCTGCATTTGCTCCCATGGCATCCAGCCGTAAATATTATAAGGGGCAGTGTAATCCCAGTTGCAAATCTCTTCCGCGTGACTGGTCTCCATAGGCGCTACATGAAAAGTAACAGAGGAATTTATCATAAGGTTAAGGACCTCCTTTCACGGGGGTTACTTTAAAATATAAGAAAGTATACTAATTATATACAAAAATAGGCTTGGTCGACTCAGAAATTTATGAAATTATTGTTTTACAAATTCTGAGAGGGGTAAATACTAAATAAGACAAAAAACAAGCTCTTCCCCAAGAATCAACATCTTGGAAAAGAGCCTATGTACGATTTACTTATTGAACATCATCATTATCTTCTGTCTCAGAAGCAACAGAATGATAAGCATCCGTGCTCATAATGCGTTTAGCACCGATGTAGCGTTTCACGTAGTAGCTATCACTCAGGGAGCTAATCGTTACACCGCGTGAGGAAGATGCGTGTGCAAACTTGCCTTCACCGACATAAATACCGACATGGGAGACACCCTTGCCACTTGTATTGAAGAATACAAGATCTCCAGATCTTAAATCATCTTGGGAGATAGCAGTACCCATTTGAAACTGGGAACCTGATTGGTGTGGTAGGTTAATACCAATTTTATCAAATACATACATTGTAAATCCGGAGCAATCAAATCCATTTGTGGAGATGCCGCCGGATACGTACTTAGTTCCGATGGTCTTGTCGATCACTTTATCCATTTTGGAATCCGCGAAAGCGCTTCCTGCTCCAATGGTGAAAATAATGGAAAAGCTAAGTACTGCTGCTGCTAGCTTCTTCTTCAAAAGTTTATACCCCTTCCGGATGCCTACGAGGTTAGCTTAAGGGTTCGGTTGAAGGTCCCCTATGACCCCTCTAAAAATGGAGGTCAATTCACCCAAAGTTGGTTCCCCCGTTTTCCTAATAGTCAGGAAACTCGGCTGATACTGTTGATTAGGAATAGCTTGTAATCAATACATGACAAAACCTTTGTAAATAACAACTTAATGATTACAAAAATGTTACTAAAATCTTACTGCAGTTATTGTAACAAACAGAGTGCCGCTTGGCAATCGTTTTTAACATAATCATGCAGAAAAATTCGTTTTTTTAAAGAAAAAATGCATATGTAAGCGATAATATTAAACTAATTTTTATATTTATTGAAATTTTTATCAAATAAAAGTGTTTAAAGTCTGTTCTAGAGGTGTAAAGAATATAATGAGGCAAAAGAAAACCTGGATTCGATTAAGTCAATAATCAAACCCAGGTCCTATATAATGTAATTGTGTGGTTTAGTTGTGGCGAAGTATTAATCGTAGGCTACAGCTTGATATGAGGAAGTACTCATTACTCTTTTAGCACCAACGTAGCGATTGGCCCAGTAGGACTGGCTAAGTGAAGTGATGGTTACGCCATATGAAGATGATGATTGTGCGAATTTTCCGTTTCCAACATAAATGCCGACATGGGATACGCCGTTGCCCAATGTGTTAAAGAAAACTAGGTCACCTGAACGCAACTTGCTTTTGGCTACAGGAGTTCCAACATTATATTGAGCTTTTGAAGTACGGGGCAAAGAAAGACCCACCTTCTTGAATACATACGTAGTAAATCCAGAACAGTCAAACCCGGCAGTGCTAGTGCCTCCGGTTTTATAGGCAACTCCAATTGTCTTTGAAATAACACTGTCCATCTTAGAATCTGCAAAGGCACTTCCTCCACCAATAGAGAACGCCATCACAAGTCCTAGCGCCGCAGCGACGCATGCTTTTCTTAAATTCTTCAAAAAAATTGTACCCCTTCCAATGCCTGTGAGGTTAGCTTAAGGATTCGGTAGAAGTTTCCCTATGATCCCTGCAAAGCGAGATCAATTCACCCAAAATATGGTTCCCCCACTTCCTGGTGCCAGGAATTCGGCGTTTTATGCACCAGATAGTGACTTATCGACAAAACTACGATAAATACATGAAGTTATGTAGAAATCGTTTCAAATGATTACAAACTTGTTACCAATGGAACAGGACTTATTGTAACAAAGTCTTTATGATTTTGCAAATCGACATAATTTTCTATAACGCGAAAGAGTCCCGGCTCCAGATTAAGGAACCGGGACTCTTATATTATGTGCTGTAAGACCTTGAATTATTGTGGGAATGCTTTACTGTGCCATAGATGATATTGTGCTGAGATTCCCCACATTTTGAAGAGTGTAGAAGGCAGGGGTGAGATTTGACGGATAATCAGCGCCGGTAGGCCAGGGCAGAAGAGACCCGTTAGTCCGCATATTAGCAAAAGGACCAGACCTGCTGCACCAAGTAGGATTGAAATGCCTATTGCTGGAATCAGCGACTTCAAGCAAATGAATAGGGAGGAGAACATCCCCGTGCCGCTGGTATAACCAAACTGCATATATAGAAGGAACAGGCGTACGATAAAGATGTATATAAGCCATGCCAATACGTATGGAATTAGATGAAGTAACAAAGAGTAGTTCAGAAAGGAGGACAAGAATAGCCCGTACATTTTTGGAGCGAGCCAGTATAACGGAAGTAGTGCGAGCACCCATTCGATTAGACTGAAGATAAACACAGGAAATCCATAGAGCTTCATACCGGGAAAAAAGAACAGGCCACGCTCTCCTTTTCGCTCCTGATGGAGTTCATGCAGTAATCCTGACCTTATGAAGGGGGAGAGCAGAAGTCGAAAGACAACAAGTCCTAGGAACATCCATAACCAAGTACGTATCGCAGGATCTGTGTTCAAGCTGAACTGTCCTTCGACATAATAGAGTAGTCTGCCCATTCCGCTGCCTCCAGCGTCTTTATCTGGATAGCGCAGCAGAATAGGAACGATAGCAGACCGGATGAAGCCGTACATAAAGTAGCCCCAGAGCAGTCGGTAGATGAAGAGCAGAATCAGAATATAAAATTGCTCCTTCATGCTTTGCCAGCCGCGGGTTATCGATGTTCTCACAATCATTCACCTCACCAGACAAGAGTTCCGAGCACGGTTTCAACTAGTTTAGTTACACTTAATGTCCAGCGGGAGAGTGTTTTGGGCTCTATTTCCGCCAGTCTGAAGTTGTTCAGATGTTTGCTTTCTAAAAGAACGGTATGCTCAGGATCAACCTCAGCAGAGAGGAGAAGCTTATCGCTTAACAATTGGAATGTAGTCTCTGCCCCTTCACCGCTCCAGACCCGCTCTGTCGCAGAGCCATCGTCGAATGTGAATTTAATGGGAACGTCAACATAATGGCTCCCTTTGTTTGTAATCTTTACTATGGATTCATAGCTCTGAGCATCGCTGTTGCCATTCTTTTTAATCGTAATCGTATCTACTGAGAAATCAGGAGCACCACCACCATAAATATAATCTTCGAAATAAGGCTGCCATGATTTTTTGGTTATCTTCTCAACGACTTTTTGAAAATCAGATGTAGTGGGGTGCTGGAAACGGAATTTACGTGCGTAAGTGGACATGATGCTGTTCATTGCTTTAGTGCCTACTTGGCGTTCAATATCCTTGAGTACTAGCTTTCCGCGAATATACACATTCCGGCTATAGGATTCTGCCCCGGCGTATTTCCATGTCTCTAAATTTAGCGGCTCTGATTTGGTCACCAGGCTGGACTGAAGAGGGAGATTCGTTTTGATGCCATATTCTTGCTCCATGAGTCTGTCTTCAGCATAAGAAGTAAAGCTTTCGTCTAACCAAGCCTCCTCGAATTCATTGCTGGCAACCATACCGTAGAAGTATTGATGGCCAATCTCATGAACGACGGTTCTTTCAAGTGAGGTGTCAGGAGAAGAGTCTGTCGCTCCAAACGCTGTAACGAGTGTTGGATACTCCATTCCTCCAGCTCCATTGCCCTCCTTAGGCGGAACGACAATAGATAGCGTCGAGTAGGGATAAGGACCATACCATTTGCTGAAGTAGGTCAGAGCAGCCTTAGCGGCCTGAAGGTATCGTTCCTTTAAGTCTTTGTGTAATGGATCGAGATACACCTTAATCCGTACACCAGGCACTTCTGGCGTAGAGAAGGCTTCTTCGGCTACTGTAAAATCAGGGGATGCCGCCCACGCAAAGTCATGGACATCGTCAGCGTAGAACTGATATATTTTTTGATCTTGCTTTAGCTTGGCACTCTTCACAGGAAATCCGGTCGCAGCTACCGTGTAGTCGGAAGGAACCGCAATCGTTACATTAAAGATGCCAAAATCGCTGTAAAACTCAGAGGTGCCGTGATACTGATGCAAATCCCAGCCTTCCTCCTTAACCCCACGTGTGCCCATAGGCTCGTATACACTAAGTTTAGGGAACCATTGCCCAGCCATCACGAAATTGCCTGATGCGCCCATACGGGCAAATATTTTGGGGAGCTGGACCTCGTACCGGAGTTTAAGCGTGACACTTTCTCCACCATTAACCGGCTTTGGGAGATGTACCTTTAGGAGTGTCTTATCGTTGACGTTACCATCATCGGGCTGTACAAATTGCACTCTTTGCATTAGAGAAGTTCCTTCTGTTGTGCGCAAATCGGTTAAAGTCATATTTCCGAAGCCGTTCTCTGGCATGGTGTCACTTCGGAGCGTTCCTCCGGACTCCTTCATAAAGGTAGTATCTGGTGAAGAAAAAGCATTAGGATACATATGAAAATATAGATCACTTACCGGTTTTACACCGGGGTGTGTCCAGGTTACCGTCTCAGAAGCAATTAAGGTTTCTGTATCAGGAACAAGCTGAACATCGATGTGATACTCGACAACTCGTTGACTTAATGCCTCTTCTGCTGGAACGGGGGCGCTATCAGGCAGTGTCTGCTGTGGTGCAGCTGCAGGAGCTGTGCCGCTTGAGGACTTGGCCTCTTTTGAAACAAAGCTAGTAACAGAAGATGTAGAGTTATCCCCCGAATTGACCCATATGCCTCCTAAAAGCACGAGGGTGGCCAGGGTCGCAAAGATGATGATGTACCTTAATGACAGTGACTTCATAGTGTGATTCCTCCCGTGACAAGCATCTACGGGATGTATATGTTTGCAATCGCCGCATTATTAGCTAAAATTAAATTATTCGTAAGAGGAAGGGTGTGCACTCGTGGACAACATACAACCGGAGGGCAAGAAACAGATTGCCTTAAATATTGTGAATGCCAAAAGTAAACATAAAGGCTTTGGAGCAGGCTCTATAGAGCTCAATAACGTATCACCTGTCATTATTGATGGCGGTGAAGCAGTCATTGATATTGGTGCCATGCATGCCAAGAGTAAGGTTGAAAAGGGAATTAAATTCTCCATGAACCGTGAAGATGTACCTAATGGTAGACAGGTTTGGGTGGTATGGGTAGCCGTGGATCGTACACAGGATAGTCAATTTTATGGTGGAATAACGGCCTGCGAAATGTGGATCGATACGGAAGCGCGTCGCGGTTGGAAAATTCTCGCCGAGCATGTCAATAAGTTGGATGCTGCTCTAAAACGCAAAATCGATGTGGGAGGACTTGGCGCAGTTGAAAAAAACGCCCTAAAATCCCTCTTGATCTCTCATAATGAGACATGGTGGACTGCGTCCTCTGATGAGCTTAAGGCTGCACTGACTGAGTAGGAACGAATTACCCGGTCAAGGTTACCTGATACAGAAAAAAGGCTTCGACATCCTGAAATAGGAGAGTCGAAGCTTTTTTGAATTGAACACAATGAATTAGTTTACGATTTGCCTGCCGTACTAAGTTTGCGTTTGAGTTGACTTACTCTGGCTTGACTGATCCCAAGAATTTCAGCAAGCTCTTTCTGATTGGCATATGGATGTTCTTCTATGGCCCGCTCCAGGCGTTGGCACATATCCTCTGTCTTCGTCTTCCGGATCGTGCTGCTGTGCTCTGACACTTCGCTTGCAAAATCTTGGCGTGTCTCAGGCACTTGAGACATGCGTTCAGGGTCGGCAATTTCTTTTAGACAGCTACTGCAAATAAATTGCTCTTTATAGTAGGTGACATGGTCGTGGCTTCTGCAAAACGTACATTCTGTCGAGGTGTACTTCCTGAGTATGATGGTGTTATCGTTTAGTATAAAAAATTCGATAGGATCACCAATGTCGATATTACGAGTCATACGGATTTCTGCGGGAACCACAATTCTCCCAAGACTGTCTAAACTCCGGATCATGCCTGTATCCTTCATCCCATGTCCCTCATTTACATCTTTATATTTTGGTTGCTACTAACTATTATAGCAGTAATTGTGAGTTAAGAGAATGGGGTGAATATAATTAATGAAGCGGTTACATCCTTTGCGGGAGAAGTGAAAATCGAGTTTGGCCATCCTATGGATTCTACAATAAATAAGTAATAAAAAAAGAAAAACCTCTTCAATGAATGAAGAGGTTAATTCAACCACCAGCGTTTAATATTGTTCCACAGGGAACGACTTTCTTCAGCAGGATCTACTTTGCTTTGTACATCATCTTCAGCAGGCCCTTTGCCGTGTTGATCACAGTATTCGGTGGGCTCAGTTCCGCTAATGAAAGTCTCCAGTTCTTTTTCGGGACAGGCTGCTGTAGCTAGCTTACCGGACTGCGGATTGATGTATACACTGACTACGCCATCTGGAATGGGAAAAATCTTAGGCGGGATATTTTCCAACGCTTTTTCAGTAAACTCCGCAAAAATTGGAGCTGCCCGTCGACCGTCGGTAGTTGTGATATCGCGCCCCTTATCATATCCAACCCAAACTGCAGTGGATAGCTCGGGGGTGAAGCCTACCATCCAGCCGTCTGTATCCGTAGTTCCAGTCTTGCCGGCTACCGGACGTTTGATTATAGAAGCAACGCGATTTCCTGTCCCCCCTGTCTCAAATACCCCCTCCATTAAACGGGTCAATACATAGGCGGCAGAAGGCTCTACAATGGCTTCACCCTTTGGCTGTGGTGCTTCATACAGCACCATTCCATTAGAATCCGTTATTTTTAGAATGGCTGTGGTTGGCATTTTTTGACCACTGTTTCCAATAACAGCGAATGCCGCAGCCATTTCTAGCGGACTGATCGGTGAGGTACCGAGTGCCAGTGACGGCACGCTTTGAAGCGGACTGTCAATGCCCATCTTGGCTGCCATCTCGCTCACCTTATCCGCGCCGATCTTCATGATCGTATTCACAGCATAGATATTGTCGGATGCTGCAATGGCTTGTCGCATATTGATTTCGCCCAGATACTTATCCCCGAAGTTCCGAGGCTGGTAGGTTTTGCGATTGTTATCATAATGGAACATCGTTGGCTGGCTTTTGAAAACGGAAAGACCAGTCATCTCTTTAGAAGAGAGTGCTGCTAAATACATGATCGGCTTAAAGGATGAGCCAGGCTGACGTGTGGTGGCTAGAGCATGATTGTATTGGTTGGTACGATAATTTTTCCCGCCGACCATAGCTTTAATGTAACCAGTGCGAGGATCAATGGAAACAAGAGCAGTCTCCAGATCACTCTTTTGATCCATCTCTTTGTCGACTGCTTGTTCTGCGGCATGCTGCATGTCAGGGTCAAGGGTAGTGTACACATTTAGCCCCCCTTGTTCCAACTCATCACTGCTGATGTGAAGAGATTCTGTGGCCAGATTGCGGATATAATCTCTGAAATAAGGTGCAACCACAGTGGTATCCTTCTGGCCTTGTGGTTTTAAGTTCAAGTTCTCCTGAACAGCCTTTCCTGCTTCTTCTTGTGTGATTTCTCCTAAATTGGTCATGACAGTCAAAATAATTTTTTGGCGTTTTTTAGCGTTGTCTAAATGATTGTAAGGCGAATAATTGGTTGGTCCTTTTGGGATTCCAGCTAGCATGGTACTCTCAGCCAAGTCTAAATCCGCTGCAGATTTACCAAAATACATTTGAGAGGCTGCTTCAATGCCATAGGCACCATGACCATAGTAGATGTTATTTAAATACATGTTCAAGATTTCATCTTTGCTGTATTTCATCTCGAGCTGCATCGTATACAAGGCTTCTTTAGCTTTGCGCGTCCATGTCTTCTCGTGGGATAGATAAAGATTTCTCGCGAGCTGCTGAGTTAGCGTGCTAGCCCCTTGCGTTCGGTTTCCCTCTTCCAGATTGACGAGCACGGCCCGAGCCATTCCCTTCATATCAAATCCGGAATGCTCGTAAAACTTACGGTCCTCGACGGCTAATGTGGCTTCAATGAGCAGGGGAGAAATTTGACTTAATTTGACCGGTTCACGGCTACGCCCGTCTGAGGTAAAGGTGGCAAGAATATTGCCCCTGGAGTCGAGTAGCTTGGAGCGCACATCGTCACCAATGGGGGGGAGATCTTTTTGATATAGGTAACCGAGCAGAGCTCCCGTAGTCAGTAGAAACAATATAATCATGGCTACCAGCAGCCGGAATAAACGGCGGAAGCGGCTTTTTCGTTTGGGTGGACTCGTTGATTCACGTGACATGGTACCAGACTCCCTTCTCTTTGTATTATGGGAAAGGAACTGGAAGGATATTCATTGTATAACTAGGTGATCTGTTAAAGAGGAGATTTAAATAGGAGATGACAAACTGTTTCCATTTTGTGACTATTCAATGGTGGATCATGCGTGCTTCAGGAGGTATAAAAGAGTAGAGATTGAAAGCAAGGGTATATATACATTAGGAGGTGTCACTATGAACTGGACGAGAAAGATTCACAGAACGACAATAACCGCCCTTTCGGCGACGCTAATAATGGTTTCAGGGTGGGGTGCATCAGCTTCTTCTGTACATGCTGCGGCATCGGCCACGCCTGCGGCCTGCGGCACTGGAGATCATGGGCTACTACAGTCTCTGCAAAACAAGCACTCAGGAGACGTATCCACACCGCTTACCTTTTCTGATGTTCAGTTTTTGAATGGAGATATCGGACGGGCAGCAGGCAATGGATTTATGATTGGCACTTCTAATGGAGGCTGCAATTTTCAAGAAATTTATGAAGGCCAATGGAGCTTTAAACAGATTGATTTTCCCGATAACGTGCATGGTTTTGCCCTTGCTTCTGTAGAAGACGGTCAAGCCCGATATTTAATCAGCACCTCTAATGGCGGCTCAGAATGGAAAAGACTTTCGAATAAACCAGTTAGCTTTGAAAGAATCGATTTTATCGACAGTAGGATTGGTTTCGGGTATAACAGGGCATCAACGTATTACACCAAGGACGGGGGACTTAGCTGGAGTAAGATTTCAACCCCATCTAATACACGCGGTGCTTATTTCAGTGATCGTAATACCGGCTGGGCCGTTGTAACAATGCCGGCAACCGGCTACCGGGTAATGAAGACCACAGATGGTGGGAAAACTTGGAGTCAATCTTTAAAGGTAGCCTTTACCGATCCAGAGTATGGGCAAATCACTGCAAAGGGAGATCAAGTTGATGTGGTTCTTTTTGGCGGCTCAGGAATGAGTCAAACCTCATATTCCCTATATACAAGTACGAATAAGGGGAAAAGCTGGAATAGAGTGATCGCACAGGAAACTGCTGGCGGGGGGCCTGCTCCGGGTAGTGGAAAAGCTGTAGTGAATAAAGGGCCTGCGGCTGGCAGACCGGGAAATATGGAGCTGATAGGGAACAATACAACCTTCTTGGTGGGTTATTCCGACGCAGCAGAGAAAGTAGCGGTAGGACGCACATATAACGGTGGCAAGCAGTGGGCTAATCTTCCGGCGATTGCTGGGTATGAAGGGGTAATCTCGTTCACTAGTAATAAAGAAGGCTGGCTAGCCGTTCGCGAACGCGATTATTCATCATTATATGTAACTAAAGATGGCGGCGCTTCTTGGCAACTTAGATTTTCGTTGAAAATTTTGTCCTTGTAATCCGTGTTTAGTAAAAGTAGTGAGCATAGCTTTTAGTTTTCTAAACGGTTCCTAAGGGAGCCGTTTTTTTGTGATTATGAAGTTGGTTGCACTTGTGTACAGTTTTACTACATGTTCCAAGTGTGCTTTTATCCATTGATATGGTAAAATTTTATGAGCTAAGCTAGAACTAATGGATTCTGAGATTGAAATGCTTCTTTGGACTGGATATAGTGTACAATGGGAAAGCGAATAGGCCTTTGAATGAATATAAAAATGTTTAAGTTTTACGACAGGCGTTTTTCTTATGCAGAATGCAGAGGCTTGCAGAATGGAGGAACGTGTGATGCCCGAACTACAGTCTAACAAATATGATGTCTCTATTACGCTCGTGAGCCTTCAAGATGGTCAGCGGAATGTTATGAAAGCGAATGGAGAGGTAGTATCCAAAGGACCGCATCTATATATTCAATATGAAGAGTTAGAGCAAGGCCCTCGAGGAGAGGAAATTTCTGTTCGTACAACCATAAAGATTGCAGGCAATCAGCTAAAACTAATCCGCCACGGTGGGATACAGTCGGAACAGAGCTTTCAATCCGGACGGCGTTTGCCGGGATTCTATCGTTCGCCATATACACAGTTTAATCTTTCAACAGAAACGAACAAGCTGGACGTGGTGCGCGAAGGGCGCTCCCTAAAGGTTTCATGGGAATATGATTTGTACGTATACGAGGAATTGTCAGGAAAGTTTGCTATTAGTTTGCATATACAGGAGGAACCGAAATTATGACACAGAGAAAGAATCCGTTGGAGCTAGTGAATGAACGGGTAAAAGAAGCCATTGCCGATGCAATTGTGAATGCAGGAATTGTTGCACCGGAAGAGGTTCCGGATATCGTACTGGAAGTACCAAGAGATAAGGCACACGGTGATTTGGCTACGAACGCTGCTATGCAGCTGACCAAAATCGCAAAACGTAACCCGCGCCAGATTGCCGAGGCAATTATAGAACATTTGGATACTAGCAGCGCTTCTATTGAAAAAGCTGAGATTGCCGGACCAGGCTTTATTAACTTTACGTTGTCCAAGAATTATTTGTACCCAATTATCAGCCTTGTTGCCGAGCAGGGGGATGATTATGGCCGTATTAACATCGGTCAAGGTCAGAAGGTTGAAATGGAATTCGTCAGCGCCAATCCAACGGGCAGCCTTCATTTAGGACATGCACGTGGTGCTGCTGTCGGCGATGCGCTTTGCAACGTACTCGATTATGCAGGCTATCAGGTGACACGGGAATATTATATTAATGATGCCGGTAACCAAGTGGTCAACCTGTGCAAATCCATTGAAACTCGTTACCTGCAGGAGCTGGGTCAAGAAGCAGAAATGCCTGAAGACGGTTACCATGGCGAGGACATTAAGGGATTTGCTAAAGAGCTTGTGGCTGAAAAGGGTGATACACTACTCGAAATGAGCCCAAGTGACCGCGCAGCTTTTTTCCGGACTTATGGACTGAATAAAGAGCTCGATAAAATTAAACGTGATCTAGGACTATTCCGCGTAAACTTCGATATCTGGTTCAGTGAGACTTCGCTGTACGAGAACGGAGAAGTGTTGCGCTCACTGGACGAGCTTCGTGATCGTGGAGAAGTTTATGAGCAGGATGGGGCAACCTGGCTGCAAACGACTAAGTATGGCGATGATAAAGACCGCGTTCTGATTAAGAACGATGGCACATACACCTACCTTACACCGGACATTGCTTATCACAGCGATAAGTATGGCCGCGGTTACGATAAAATGATTAACATTTGGGGTGCGGATCATCATGGCTATATTCCGCGGATGAAAGCGGCGATGTCAGCACTTGGCAATGATCCTGAGAAGCTAGTGGTTCTGATTGCTCAGATGGTCAGCCTGTTCCAGAATGGTGAAAAGGTTAAAATGTCGAAACGTACCGGCAAAGCGGTCACGATGGAAGATTTGATGGAGGAAGTAGGAATCGATGCGATTCGTTATTTCTTCACCATGCGTAGCATGGATTCCCATCTCGATTTCGATATGGACTTGGCGATCTCTACTTCTAATGAGAACCCTGTATTCTACGTTCAATATGCGCATGCGCGTATCTGCAGCATCTTCCGTCAGGCAGAGGAGCAAGGGATCTCCATTCCTGATTACGCTGAGATTGACTTCTCCAAGCTGACAGCAGTGCATGAATATGATCTGCTGCGCAAAATTGGTGAGCTACCAGCAGAAATTGCTGTTGCCGCTGAAGGTTATGCTCCACATCGCCTCATCCGTTATGTATATGAGCTGGCTGCGATGTTCCACAGTTATTACAAAGCTGAACGTGTAATCACTGAGGATGCCGCTCAAACCGTGGCACGTCTCGCACTGCTTGGTGCTGCGCGTACCACGATTGCTAATGTCCTGCGTCTTGTCGGTGTTTCTGCACCGGACCGCATGTAATTCAACATCAAACGACAAAAAATCCGCCTTCCGGTTCCCCGGGGGCGGATTTTACTTTGTGCCGTTCTTCGCACCGGCACAAGCTGCGCTCACGTCAGAGTGACCCACCCGGTGCCCGGGCAGGTTCTATACGTTCGCGGAGACCGATCGCTTGGCCCTCACTCCTGCTTTCAGCAGGCGTAGGGCATCGGCAGCGCCGCCGCCAAGAGATGCGCGTCGCTGCCCCTTGCGCAGCCGCACCGGGGACGCGGTGCGGCGCAAGAGCAGCTTCAGCTCCCTTGGGGAGAGCCCCGGTCGCACCGCGAGCAGCAGTGCAGCGGCTCCCGTGACATGCGAGGTCGCCATGGAGGTGCCGCTCATCTCTTTATAGCCCTCCTTCAGCCAGCAGGAGGACACACCTTCGCCGGGGCCGTATACATCGATATAAGAACCGCGGTTGCTGAAGCTGGCAACACGATGTCTTTTATCGATGGCGCCCACGGCAATCGTCTCAGGATAACGTGCCGGATAGTCCCCGCCACGTTTGCCGTCATTCCCGGAGGAGGCAATGATAGCGATTCCGGCTCGGTACGCTTTAATCACCACATTGTGAAGCGCTTTGCTTCGAGTTTTCATTCCGAAACTCATATTGATGATATCAATTTTGTTCTGTACGCACCAATCGATACCCAGTACAATGTCCGACACATAGGCGGATCCGCTATGATCAAAGGCCTTTACTGGATATAGCAGCGCTCGCGGAGCCACTCCCATCATACCTCGTGTTCCTCCTGCCGCAGCTAGGGTGCCGGCGATGTGAGTCCCGTGTCCATTATCATCCAGCGGTAACATTCCGCGGTGTAGTAGATTTACCCCAGCGGCTAAGGAATGCTTCAGATCAGGATGGCGGTAATCAGCGCCTGTGTCGATTACGCCGATTTTGACGTGGACTCCGGTTGACTTGGACCATGCCTGAGGAGCATGAATGGCTTTCACCCCCCAAGGGAGTGTTGCGGTTCCGCTCTTTTCGTTAGCTATAGAATGGATTTGTATTTGTAGATCCTCTTCGACATTTAGGAGATCTGCAAAGCGGTTCATTAGTTTTCTGGCTCCGGCAGCAGGCACAAAAAAGGCCCGAATCAACGGAGATACCTGCACTTGCCGCAGCTCAGGCTGCTTCGCTTTCAGCGCCTTCCATTGTGTAAATGCTCCGGCATACTGGCGGGGATCATTGAAGGTAAGAATACGCCGCTCACCATTGTTGGGGGCAACCGATATTTCTTCAAGAAGCATGTTCCAAAAATTGTAATAGTCCATAGGTTTCGCTGTCCCCTCCTCGGTGCCCTGCTGCCATATTGTATGAGTGGAAGAGGGGGTCCGAATGGGAACTTGCCCTTTTTTAACGAAATGGGCTGCCCATCGTGTCAAAAGACGGCGCTTTACATAAAATAGACAGAAGAGATTAACACTCTCTTTGTAACATCACGTAAGGAGCCGATCCTTGGCGTGGATACAGTCATGAGCGGAGGGTTTCCTCCGCCTTTTTTTAATTAAAAGGAATTATAAGTTTCACACGGGTACATATGTTTTAGGTTTAATCTTCTTCAAGATGGAGACAGGTTTCTGCTAAGGATAACAGCCTGAGGGCTCTTTCTGTTCGCTGTTACCGCTTTTGACTTGCAATTTGTTGTCAAATAGGTTTTACTTAGTTTTGTTAATGGATATTATTGAAATAAACCGTAATGTGAACAATGCGTGAGAGGAAGTGTCCTTTAGTGAGTACGCCACTCAATTTAAAGCTAGACCCTGAGAAAGTTAAAGAAATGCCGATGGTGGATTTGGCCTTTCTAGTGCTTAAGGCAGCCAATACACCGTATTATTACCGTGATCTGATGGTCGAGGTAGCCAAGTTGCGCGGTATGACCGATCAACAAAGCCAAGATACTATTGCCCAGTTATATACCGAGATTAACATTGATGGGCGTTTTGCCTGTGTCGGAACCAACCTTTGGGGATTGAAACGCTGGTATCCTCTAGAGCGCTCTGATGATCCGGTTGGTAACACCAAACGCGTGCGTATTATCAACGATGAAGACGATGATTTGGAAGATGACGACTTTGCTGAAGAAGAAGAAAACTACGCTGCTGAAGAAGAGGATTTCGACGCTATCGATGAAGATCGCGACGACCTCTATTCCGACGACGACAGCGAAGAAGAAGTCGACGAAGATGTCGTGATCGATGAAGATGACATAGACGAAGATGACTCAGATGAAGACGATGCAGAAGATGACTCAGATGAAGATGCCGAAGCTGACAAGTAAGATAAATAATTTCAAAGCGTCTTGCTGATGGTATAATTCCTCCCTTGACAGTGGGGGAACGTCAGAGTAAACTATTGCATGGGCTTATCATGTAAGTTAATAAACGCGTTTTTTAAAATAAAAAGTGCCCCGGTTCTACGGGTGTCACTTTTTTGTTTTTTTAGATGCAAAGTAGCTGTAGTTTTATGTAATTTGCGGGACGACGCTTTATGTTTTCCCCGGTGAATCAAACTTTTGATTTCCCCTGTTTTGATGATAGTAAAACGGGTTACGATAAACACCATGCGCCGCTTTTATGTCTGGACTTTATTTAGGAGGGTTTTACAGTGACAAAGTATATTTTTGTAACGGGTGGCGTTGTGTCTTCCCTGGGCAAGGGCATTACCGCCGCTTCGCTGGGCAGGCTGCTCAAAAACAGAGGTCTAAAGGTAACGATTCAGAAATTTGATCCGTATCTTAACGTAGATCCTGGAACGATGAGTCCTTATCAGCACGGTGAAGTATTCGTAACCGATGACGGTGCGGAGACTGACCTTGACCTTGGACACTATGAACGGTTTATTGATATTAATCTGTCAAAGAACAACAATGTGACGACAGGTAAGATCTATTCATCCGTAATTAGCAAGGAACGTCGTGGAGAGTACTTGGGCGGAACTGTACAAGTTATCCCACATATTACGAATGAGATCAAAGAACGCGTGTTCCGCGCAGGCCGCGAGACCAACTCGGATGTTGTAATCACAGAGATTGGTGGAACCGTAGGTGATATTGAGAGTCTTCCGTTCCTGGAAGCTATTCGCCAAATCAAGAGTGATATTGGTCGGGAAAATGTAATGTATATCCATGTAACCTTGATTCCTTATATCAAGGCTGCTGGAGAAGTGAAGACAAAACCGACACAACACAGTGTTAAAGAGCTGCGCAGCATCGGTATTCAACCGAATGTCATCGTATGCCGTACGGAATATGAGCTTTCCGAAGACATGAAAGCGAAGATCGCACTCTTTTGCGATATTGATGCTAATGCTGTTGTGGAATGCCGTGATGCTTCAACGTTGTATGAAGTTCCATTGAATCTTCGTGATGAAGGATTGGACGAGATTGTTGTTAATCATTTGAAGCTTACAACTCCTGCGCCAGATATGCGTGAATGGGAAAGTATGCTTGAGCGGATTCAGAAGCTAGAGAAAACAGTGGAAATTGCGATTGTAGGGAAGTATGTAGCTCTGCATGATGCTTATTTGAGTGTTGTGGAATCTTTATCACACGCAGGTTTTGCCTCCAATGCAGAAGTTAAAGTACGCTGGGTAAATGCAGAGGAAATCACAGATGAGAACGTGGACGAAATGCTGCGCGGTGTTGGTGGTATTCTAGTTCCAGGTGGTTTCGGTGATCGGGGAATTGAAGGTAAAATCTCTGCAATTCGTTATGCCCGTGAGAAATTGATACCTTTCTTCGGAATTTGCTTAGGTATGCAAGTTTCCGTAATCGAATATGGCCGTTCTATTCTAGGTTTACAAGGTGCAAATAGCTCCGAAATCGATCCAAACACACCATATCCACTGATCGATCTGCTTCCTGAGCAGAAGGATATTGAAGATATGGGCGGTACTATGCGTCTTGGCTTGTATCCTTGTAAGATTGCTGAGGGTTCCCTGGCAATGTCTTGCTACGATGATGAACTGGTTTATGAGCGTCACCGTCACCGTTATGAGTTCAATAATACGTACCGTGATGAGATTGAAAAAGCAGGTCTGGTCATTTCCGGAACCTCCCCAGATGGCCGTTTAGTTGAGATCGTAGAGCTTCCGGGACATCCTTGGTTCTTGTCGGTTCAATTTCATCCGGAATTCACTTCACGTCCGAACCGTCCACAACCGTTGTTCCGTGATTTCGTCAAAGCTTCTTTGACTCATTCCGAACAGCAGTAATTTTATGAATATAATCGGAACCTACGGGTTCTATATCAAACTTGAAGAGCCTCCTATTGGAGGCTCTTTTTTTGTAACTATTCGAAAGTATAAGTTGTTCACCTGTCCTTCATGTCCCAAATTTCTCGCTTAAACGCTTAACAACCTTATAAGGACGCCGAAGGTGTTTATACCTGTTTGTCCATTTTGAAGAGCTCCGTAAATGACATCACTGTAATTCAGACTCTTTATTTACCCATTTTATCCAATTAGCAGGATTTGAGCAGTGAAGCACGAATAATAGGTTTCGTATGGGTTAGTTTCTGAAGGGGCCGTTAGCTGTGGAGAGCGCGGTATAGTCAATCTGGCTTAATCTCTGGGAGGGTATTATATGGAAAAAAAGAAAGTGTTAATTGTCGATGATCAGAACGGGATTCGGATTCTTCTTATGGAAGTGTTCAATAGCGAAGGATATACGACATTTCAAGCAGCTAACGGAAAATTAGCCTTAGACATTGTTCGCAGTGAGTCTCCTGACTTGGTTTTGCTCGATATGAAAATACCGGGAATGGATGGACTTGAGATTTTGAAGCATCTGAAGGAACTAAATCCGTCCATTAAGGTCATAATGATGACCGCTTATGGGGAGCTGGATATGATTAAGGAAGCAACCAAGCTAGGCGCATTGATGCATTTCACAAAGCCATTTGACATCGATGAAATGCGGGTAGCGGTCAATATGCATCTTCATAATAAGTCTGTAGATCAATGCAGTTAAAATGATATTTTCTGTATCGATTCTATTTGGTTATGGTGATTATAAACAGGTTGAGTGTAATTGCTATACGGGCTGGATAAAAATCGTCCCACCGGGACATTTTTTTGTTTATCCTATTTAGTATTTGACTCAGGTTGTGTTATAATAAGCCTGTATGTGATGTCGGTTTAAAAACATAGCCAACCAACATTCTTAGGAGGATGAAACCATGCCATTAGTATCTATGACAGACATGTTGAACAAAGCACTTGAAGGAAAATACGCAGTAGGTCAGTACAACATTAACAACTTGGAGTGGACACAAGCTATTCTTGGTGCCGCTGAACAAGAGAAATCACCAGTAATCCTTGGTGTATCCGAAGGCGCAGCACGTCACATGGGCGGCTTCACTACTGTTGTTAAGATGGTAGAAGGTCTAATTATCGATATGAATATCACAGTTCCTGTAGCGATCCACCTTGACCATGGATCTAGCTTTGATAAATGTAAAGCAGCAATTGATGCTGGATTTACATCCGTAATGATCGACGGTTCCCACCACCCAATCGATGAGAACATTGATATGACTAAAAAAGTCGTTGAATATGCTCACGCTAAAGGTGTTTCTGTAGAAGCAGAAGTAGGTACTGTTGGTGGACAAGAAGACGACGTTATCGGCGGCATCATGTATGCTAAGCTTGATGAGTGCGTACGTATTGTTAAAGAAACAGGTATCGACACTTTGGCTCCTGCACTAGGTTCCGTTCATGGACCTTACCATGGCGAGCCTAACCTCGGATTTAAAGAAATGGAAGAAATCCGCGATGCTACTAACATCCCAATGGTTCTTCATGGTGGTACAGGTATTCCTGAACATGACATCAAGAAAGCTATCTCCTTGGGTACTTCCAAAATCAACGTAAACACTGAGAACCAAATCGTGTTCGCAAAAGTTGTTCGCGAAGTTCTAGCTGCTAAACCTGATGCTTACGATCCACGTACATTCATCGCACCAGGTCGCGATGCGATCAAAGAAACCGTTATTGGTAAAATCCGCGAATTTGGATCCAACAACAAAGCCTAATCATTGTTAGCTTCCGCCACTGGTGGACAAGCAATTTGTAAAGGGCAGGGTGTAGCTCTGCCCAGTTGAATAGTTTGATGAGGAAAGCACACCGCTTAGCCGGTGTCTTTCCATTTTCATCACTAAAAGTCCACAGCACGTATTGCCCACACAGCTGCAATACACGTAGGGGGAAATTGATAAATCTATGGAAAAATTAATGATTGGCGGTGGACGTCCGCTAGAGGGCGTTGTAACCATCAGTGGAGCAAAGAATAGTGCTATTGCACTTATTCCTGCGGCGATTTTGGCCGAATCTGAAGTTGTTCTTGATAATTTACCGTCCCTTAGTGATGTAGCCGTTTACTCCGAAATCTTGCAAGAGCTTGGCGCAAGTGTATCTTGGTCAGGCAACCAGATGAAAATTGATCCTTCGCGTATTGTATCTATACCTATGCCTAATGGTCCGGTTAAGAAACTTCGAGCTTCGTACTATATGATGGGAGCTCTACTTGGAAGATTCAAAGAAGCGACAATAGGTCTTCCTGGTGGTTGTAACTTCGAACCTCGTCCAATCGATCAGCATATCAAAGGATTTGAGGCACTGGGAGCGACAGTTACCAACGAACATGGTTCTATCCACTTATATGCTAAAGAACTACGCGGTGCGAAAATTTATTTAGACGTATCAAGCGTAGGTGCTACTATTAACATCATGCTGGCGGCTTCACGTGCCAAAGGCTCCACAATTATTGAAAATGCGGCTAAAGAGCCTGAGATTATAGATGTTGCAACCCTATTGAATTCTATGGGCGCTGTTATTAAAGGCGCTGGTACAGAAACCATCAGAATCGAAGGGGTATCAGAGATGCACGGTTGCCGTCACTCCATTATTCCCGATCGGATTCAAGCTGGAACTTATATGATTGCCGCTGCGGCTACGCGTGGTAATGTGTTGATAGATAACGTAATTCCTAAGCATTTGGAAGCTTTAACGGCCAAGCTTTTAGAGATGGGCGTTGATATTGAAGAGCTTGATGAAAGTATTCGCGTTATAGGTAGAGCTAAATATGAGCACGCAGATGTCAAAGCGTTGACCTATCCTGGCTTTCCTACAGATTTACAATCTCCTATGACAAGTATGTTGACACAGGCGGAAGGCGTTAGTGTGCTTAGCGATTTCGTCTACAGCAACCGTTTTAAACATGTGCCAGAATTGGTACGAATGGGCGCGAAAATTCGCGTTGAAGGCCGTTCTGCAATTATTGAGGGTGGTAAGCTTAACGCTGCAAAGGTGAAAGCGACCGATTTACGGGCAGGCGCTGCTCTTGTCATTGCTGGATTGACGGTAGGGGATGGGATCACCGAGGTGACCGGCGTAGAATATATTGACCGTGGTTATGATAATTTAGTGAGCAACCTTCGACAACTTGGTGCTCATGTTTGGCGTGAGAACGAATAAAATTAGGATATCCCGTTTGGAAGGAGGGTTATTTGCTTACTTACCGCATATATCCTTCCAAATTGGGTATTAATATCTTAATGGGCATTTTTTAATAGACTCATCATTTTGCCTAGTAGATAGACTAGGGCGAACTCATTTAAAAATTGAATAGGTGGTTATTACATGGATCTTCAAATTTCCGATTTGGAAGAAATGAAGCTGACCGAGTTGTATAAGCTGGCCAAGAAATACCAGATCCCTTATTACGGACAGCTGAAGAAACGGGAACTGATCTTTGCGATCCTTCGGGCACAGGCAGAGCAAAGCGGTCTTATGTTTATGGAAGGCGTACTGGAAATTCTACCCGAGGGCTATGGATTTCTAAGGCCGATTAACTATTTGCCTAGTGCTGAAGATATTTATATCTCAGCCTCACAAATTCGGAAGTTTGATCTCAGAAGCGGAGATCTTGTATCTGGGAAATGCCGGACGCCGAAAGAAAATGAACGATATTTTGGCCTGCTTCAAGTCAATGCCGTTAATGGTGAGAACCCTGCTAGCGCAGCGGAGCGACTACATTTTCCAGCATTAACACCACTTTATCCGCAAGACAAGCTACCGCTTGAAACATCCCCTACTCATTTGTCTACCCGAATAATGGATTTGCTCGCTCCTGTAGGTTTGGGGCAGCGGGGTTTGATTGTAGCACCTCCTAAAGCAGGAAAAACGCTCCTCTTGAAAGAAATTGCCAATAGTATTTCCACTAATAATCCTGAGATTGAACTCTTTGTATTGCTAATAGATGAGCGTCCCGAAGAAGTAACCGATATGCAGCGTTCAGTAAAAGGCGAAGTGGTTGCATCGACGTTTGATGAGCTCCCAGAGAATCATATTAAAGTGGCCGAACTTGTGTTGCAAAGAGCTCTTCGTTTAGTTGAGCACAAGAAGGATGTAGTTATTCTTTTAGATAGCATTACCCGTCTTGCACGTGCGTATAATCTTGTGGTTCCACCATCTGGACGCACACTTAGCGGGGGGATTGACCCGGCAGCCTTTCATCGGCCGAAACGGTTTTTTGGTTCTGCACGGAATGTAGAAGAGGGCGGTTCACTGACTATTTTAGCAACTGCTTTAATTGATACCGGATCACGTATGGATGATATTATTTATGAAGAGTTTAAGGGTACTGGTAATATGGAGCTTCATTTGGATCGCAAATTGGCGGAACGCCGTATATTCCCTGCTATTGATATTCGTCGTTCAGGTACACGTCGTGAAGAAGTGCTCTTGAGCAAAGAAGAGCTTGATACGATCTGGGCGATTCGCAAAAATATGAATGAATCCTACGATTTTGTGGAGGGATTCATCAAAAAGCTGCGTGATACAAAGACTAATGCTGAATTCTTAGCATCATTTGACGTTGCGGGAGCTAAACAATCGCCAAATGGAACTGCAAGTAGCGGAGGAACTTCCAACAGTGGTACGGCTGCTCGTCGCACAACACGGGCAAAGACTTCTTCAGTACCTACAACTTGAGAATTGATAATAAGAGGAGACTAACATGTATTTGGTATATGCCGACGGGCAAGGAAACGTATATGATCATCCAGAACTGTACGGGCTAGCCCGTAGTGGGGATATGATCGTTGAAATGTTGGAGGAAGAGTTGATTCCGCTGCCTGAAGGCGCCACTCTTGTGGGCTTGCCTAGTACGCGGGCGGTGGGTATGGATCCAGAGACAGGTGAAATGATGGCGTTGCCGGATGGCTCACAGGCTGTAGGCGCGCTGCTGCCTCAGGGCTATACTCGCTTGTGTCTTCCTGGGTATGTAAAGACAGATAAGTCTTACAAGCTTCCTCTGTTTGGGTATTCGGCTGTAGTGTGGAAGGATGGCGGGTTCTATGTTGCGGCGGATCCAACCGATAATCCGGAGAAATGGAACCCGCTGAACTGTGATAAACAGGATCTCGAGGTAAGCGTTGGCGAGTTGACTGCCAAATATCCTGATAACCGCCTCTATGAACATCTTTCTAACTGTGCGCTTGGTTATGAATGCTTGACTTCCTCCAACACCTTCTTAGGGCGCTGGGAGGGCGGTGTGCCTGTCTCTTATTCATGTAATGCTGGTTGTTTTGGCTGTATTTCTGAGCAACCTGATGATAGTGGTTTTGTGTCTCCGCAGACTCGGATGAATTTCCGACCAACGGTCAATGAAATTTCACAAGTTATGTTGGAGCACTTGAAGACGCCTGAGTCGATTATCAGTTTTGGACAAGGTTGCGAAGGTGAACCTTCTACGCAGGCAAAACTTATTATAGAAGCAATCCGTGAAGTGCGCTCGATTACTGACATGGGCTATATTAATATCAACACCAATGCTGGCTTAAGCGATCATATTCGTGGAATCGTCGATGCTGGGCTGGATTTGATGCGTGTCAGCACGATCAGTGCTCTAGATGATCATTATAATGCTTATTACAAACCACGTGGCTACACATTGGCTAATGTAGAGAAGTCTTTGAAATATGCTGCCTCGCAGGGCGTTTACACATCGATCAACTATCTGATTTTCCCTGGAGTAACTGACCGTGAAGAAGAGATTGAGGCGATGGTGGAGTTTGTAAGACGTACGGATCTGAAGCTTATTCAGATGCGTAACCTGAACATTGATCCAGAGAGTTATCTGGAGTTAATTCCTCCTGCTAAGGGTGAAATTCTCGGTATGAAGACAATGCTGGAAATTTTCCGTGACGAATTGCCGGATGTTGTTATTGGTTCTTACACCCATGTACCGCCAGTAAATATGGCTCGGCTAAAGCAACGGCAACTTAACATTTAATAGAGCAAATATACCAATGAATTACCAATGAAACATATTGATCAATTGAATTTTTCGTGCTAAAATACCACAGTGTAATCATATAACTCTGGGTCCGCATGAGGCTTAGGGCATGAGAGGTGAAATTCAAAATGCAAGCAGCAATTCAACCAAAGTATAACTTAACTAAGGTAACCTGCGCATGTGGCAACTCTTTCGAAGCTGGCTCTGTTAAACAAGAGCTTCGTGTTGAAATTTGCTCCAGCTGCCATCCTTTCTTCACTGGCAAGCAGAAGTTCCTGGATGCCGGCGGTCGCGTTGATAAATTTAAGAAGAAATACGGTATCTAATTGGAATAGCCGCTTAGCGGCTTAATGGTTAGATCGAGCTCCCAGCTTTCTCGCTGGGGGCTCATTTTATGTCTTGGAGTTGATTTTTATCCGAGCGTGAGCTATACTTATCTTCGCCGTGCTAGACGGGGAGGTAGCGGTGCCCTGTAACTCGCAATCCGCTGTAGCGAGGTTGAATTCCTGTTAGAGGTGCTATCGATGTGAGGCCTTGGTTCCTACGGGCTGTGTTGACGGTTGGGTCCTCCGCAATGAGTGCTTATGAACCTGGTCAGGTCCGGAAGGAAGCAGCCATAAGTAAGTTTACTCTTGTGCCGGAGGGTGGCCTAGCCCGAGCAGTCATGTAGGGTTGCCGCTTGGATCGTAGTCATCAATAACAGGTGCACGGTTTATAATTCTGTTTATAACAGCATCTTTGCCACAAGCAAAGATGCTTTTTGTTTTTGGTCAATAGCCGATGAATATAGTATAATAAATTTGCGACAAATGCCGGGAAAGAGGCAGCCTAAGAGAGGGTAATGCATAGTGGAACATATCGCGCTGTACCGTGCTTGGCGGCCGCAGTCGTTTCAAGACATGGTTGGACAACAGCACATTATCCAAACGCTGCAGAACGCAATTCGTGAACAGCGGGTTTCGCATGCCTATCTGTTCAGTGGTCCGCGGGGAACTGGTAAGACAAGTGCTGCTAAAGTCTTAGCGAAAGCGGTCAATTGTGAACGTGGGCCAGGTCCGGAGCCTTGCAACGAGTGTCCTTCCTGCTTGCGAATCACTGCGGGTAATGTGATGGATGTGCAGGAAATAGACGCGGCATCCAACCGGGGCGTAGAAGAGATTCGCGACCTCCGGGACAAGGTGAAATATGCACCTACCGAGGTGCGCCGTAAAGTGTATATTATTGATGAAGTGCATATGCTGACAACAGAAGCATTTAATGCGCTATTAAAGACATTGGAAGAACCACCGTCACATGCAATGTTCATCCTTGCAACTACGGAACCTCATAAATTGCCAGCGACGATCATCTCTCGTTGTCAGCGGTTTGACTTCCGTAGAGTAGCTTTGGAAGAACAGACGGCACATCTAAGTGCTATCTGTGAGAAGGAAGGGATTACAGCCGATGTTAACGCATTGCAGTATATTGCCCGCCTTTCTGATGGGGGTATGCGCGATGCAGTAAGCTTGCTGGATCAGATTTCATCTTTTACAGATGGCAAAGTTACGTACGAACAAGTGCTAGGGATGACCGGAGGGATACCCTCTGAGCAATTTGCACGTCTTGCCACTGCCATATTGGAAGGTGATATGGGTCTTCTGCTGGAGCTTGTTGAACAGCTTATGCATGAAGGTAAAAGTGCTGATAAATGTCTAGAGAATCTTATGTATTATTTTCGTGATTTATTGATGATTAAGATGGTACCCGGGGCCGATCAACTGACGGAGCGAGTACTTAATCCTGCCGAATTTAAGGATATGGCCACCGCATTTTCCCGGGAGCGTCTGTTTCAGATCGTAGATACACTTAATAAGTACCTAGGTGAAATGAAGTATGCTACTCATCCGCAGACGTTGTTTGAAGTCGCGCTGATGAAGCTTTGTAGCTTGCAGCAAGAGGGAAGTGAGACCGCATCAGCTGCTCCGTTAGGCGCATTACAGGCTGGATCAGGGGTGAATGCTCCTGCGGTTCACTCTGGTGAACTGGATCTGCTCAAGAGACAGATTACTGCGCTGGAGAAAAAGCTGGAACAAGCATTGCAGTCTGGTGGTATTTCCGGAGGTGGGCGAGATGGTGCTTCTTCTGCGAAATCGAATCCGACTCCAAGTTCTGCGCCTAGAATCTCTGCTACCTCCAAAATGCCTCCAAATGTTGATAAGTTTATTGCTGGTAAGGATAGTCCTGATTTTGCAGCTATCTACAAACAGTGGAGTCTTGTCTTGCAAGGGGTAAAAGAGGAGAAGGTAACGGTTCATGCGTGGTTTGTAGACGGAGAACCTGTATCCGTAATGGACGATGCTGTGCTTGTTGCATTCAAGAACACGATTCATCGTGATACAACGGAGAAACCGGCAAATAGACAGGTCATTGAGAATGTGCTTGCAGCGCGTCTTGGTAAACCTTATAGACTGGTAACTATTATGCAGCGCGATTGGAACGAAGCCGCACAGAAGCAGGTGGGACAGCCTAGCAAAGAGGAGTTACGGTTAGAGCATGAACATGATACTGCAGATGCCAAATCTGAACCTTGGATTGATGAGGCTATCCAGCTTTTTGGAGAAGACCTTGTTGTCATAAAAGAGTAATGTAAGCATACTAGCGCAAATAGCGCATTCCAAAGGAGAGATGATGTATGAATAATATGAACCAAATGATGAAGCAAGTGAAGAAAATGCAGGAGCAAATGCTTAAAGCTCAAGAAGAATTGGGTGGCAAGGTTATTGAAGGCACATCAGGTGGCGGTGTAGTTACAGTTCAAGTTAATGGTCACAAAAAATTGCTTTCTATTCAAATCAAGCCAGAAGCTGTTGATCCGGAAGATGTTGAAATGCTACAGGATTTAGTAATCACTGCAGTTAATGATGCTTTGACTCAAGCTGAAGAGCTTGCGAACAATGATATGGGTAAATTTACTGGTGGAATGAAGATCCCAGGCTTGTTCTAATTCACTCACTCCACTTTCGTCTAAAGGAGAATTATTAATTTGTATTATCCCGAACCGCTAGCCAAGCTGATCGATGCTTTTACGCGCTTACCCGGGATTGGGCCGAAGACAGCCGCCCGGTTAGCCTTTCATGTGCTTAACATGAAAGAGGACGATGTCATTGATTTTGCTAAAGCGCTAGTAAGTGTCAAACGTAATCTTCATTATTGCTCCGTCTGCTGTAATATTACGGATACGGATCCGTGTAAGATATGTCAGGACAAAACTAGAGACCCTTCAGTAATCTGTGTGATCCAAGACTCCAAGGATTTGGTGGCAATAGAACGAACCAAAGAGTTTAATGGGTATTATCACGTTCTTCAGGGTGCGATTTCACCTATGGAAGGTATAGGCCCTGATGATATTCGCTTGAAGGAATTATTGACTCGTTTGAGTGATGAAAGAGTGAGTGAGCTTATCATGGCGACCAACCCCAACATTGAGGGTGAGGCAACGGCGATGTATATTTCTCGTCTAGTTCGTCCTTTTGAGATTAAAATCACCAGAATAGCCCATGGCTTGCCTGTTGGTGGCGATCTTGAGTATGCCGACGAGGTTACCTTGTCCAAAGCGTTGGAAGGTCGTCGTGAGCTATTCTAGTAGCTCTAAAGTCGTGTTTTTTAAAAGGAGGCCCCCTGGGCCTCCTTTTTTTGTTCTAAGTTTGTCCCTATCCCGATATGAATGAGAATAAAGAGATGTGATTTTGCATCGAAATTATTCTGAGGAGGAATGGGAAATGGGATGGTGGAGCTCATTGTGGCGGGGAGCAGATGAAGAACAGGGTAGAAAAGATACGGAGGGCTGGGAAACGTTGCTGGAAGTTCGTAAGGCACAATCCGAGTGGGAGAGAGCGTACCTAATGTTTGATGAAGCGCTGGGTCAAGATCAAATTGATTATGCTATTTATATTTTAGAGGCAGCAGAGCGCAAGTATCAGATACATCTCAAACATGCAAAGAGCATTGGATTAAATAGCAGTCAGATGTAGCCGCTAGCCAAATGAAAATATAGGAGGGATCAACATGCTAAGAATGTTAGCTATAGGAGTACTGGTCATATCAGTTGTGTTGTTAAGTGTAATTGTATTCCGGAAAAAGCTTGGCTTTGGATGGCTTAGTCTGTTCGGAGCTCATTTGGTACTGGCTGCGCTCGCGATATATGTAGTGAATTTCTCGGGTTTAATCACACAAGTTCATATTCCCCTGAATCCTGCAACCATAGGCGCAGTAACGGTTCTTGGCCTTCCAGGCGTTGTAATGTTAATAGGATTAAGAATTATTTTGTTTTAATGCTTGACGTGAGTTTGAAAAATATGATACATTAAGTCTCGCCCCTTTGGACAAGATGTTGATTAACAACTTGCTGAAACAGTAAGCGAAAAAAAGAAATTAAAAAAACGCTTGACGAAAACAAAGGTGCTGTGATATATTATAAAGGTCGCTGCTGACAAGCAACGACGACGAAAGATGAGACATTGATCTTTGAAAACTGAACAACGAGTGAGTAGGAAATCACGAAAGTGAAATCCAAAATTAGAGAATTAATTTTCTCGTCAGATGTTTCAAAGTGAGCATATCGCTCTTTTCAATACTAATTGGAGAGTTTGATCCTGGCTCAGGACGAACGCTGGCGGCGTGCCTAATACATGCAAGTCGAGCGGAGTTAATTTGAAAGCTTGCTTTCAAATTAACTTAGCGGCGGACGGGTGAGTAACACGTAGGCAACCTGCCCCTTAGACTGGGATAACTACCGGAAACGGTAGCTAATACCGGATAATTTCTTTTTTCTCCTGAAGAAAGAATGAAAGACGGAGCAATCTGTCACTGAGGGATGGGCCTGCGGCGCATTAGCTAGTTGGTGGGGTAACGGCCCACCAAGGCGACGATGCGTAGCCGACCTGAGAGGGTGAACGGCCACACTGGGACTGAGACACGGCCCAGACTCCTACGGGAGGCAGCAGTAGGGAATCTTCCGCAATGGACGAAAGTCTGACGGAGCAACGCCGCGTGAGTGATGAAGGTTTTCGGATCGTAAAGCTCTGTTGCCAGGGAAGAACGTCCGGTAGAGTAACTGCTACCGGAGTGACGGTACCTGAGAAGAAAGCCCCGGCTAACTACGTGCCAGCAGCCGCGGTAATACGTAGGGGGCAAGCGTTGTCCGGAATTATTGGGCGTAAAGCGCGCGCAGGCGGTCATTTAAGTCTGGTGTTTAAACCTTGGGCTCAACCTGAGGTCGCACTGGAAACTGGGTGACTTGAGTACAGAAGAGGAAAGTGGAATTCCACGTGTAGCGGTGAAATGCGTAGATATGTGGAGGAACACCAGTGGCGAAGGCGACTTTCTGGGCTGTAACTGACGCTGAGGCGCGAAAGCGTGGGGAGCAAACAGGATTAGATACCCTGGTAGTCCACGCCGTAAACGATGAGTGCTAGGTGTTAGGGGTTTCGATACCCTTGGTGCCGAAGTTAACACAGTAAGCACTCCGCCTGGGGAGTACGGTCGCAAGACTGAAACTCAAAGGAATTGACGGGGACCCGCACAAGCAGTGGAGTATGTGGTTTAATTCGAAGCAACGCGAAGAACCTTACCAGGTCTTGACATCCCTCTGAATCCACTAGAGATAGTGGCGGCCTTCGGGACAGAGGAGACAGGTGGTGCATGGTTGTCGTCAGCTCGTGTCGTGAGATGTTGGGTTAAGTCCCGCAACGAGCGCAACCCTTAACTTTAGTTGCCAGCAAGTAAAGTTGGGCACTCTAGAGTGACTGCCGGTGACAAACCGGAGGAAGGTGGGGATGACGTCAAATCATCATGCCCCTTATGACCTGGGCTACACACGTACTACAATGGCCGGTACAACGGGAAGCGAAGCCGCGAGGTGAAGCCAATCCCATCAAAGCCGGTCTCAGTTCGGATTGCAGGCTGCAACTCGCCTGCATGAAGTCGGAATTGCTAGTAATCGCGGATCAGCATGCCGCGGTGAATACGTTCCCGGGTCTTGTACACACCGCCCGTCACACCACGAGAGTTTACAACACCCGAAGTCGGTGGGGTAACCCGCAAGGGAGCCAGCCGCCGAAGGTGGGGTAGATGATTGGGGTGAAGTCGTAACAAGGTAGCCGTATCGGAAGGTGCGGCTGGATCACCTCCTTTCTATGGAGAATCGTCTTCTGCAATGAAGACATTCAAATCGGAAGTTAAACTTCCAAAATAGGACCTTTGGGTTCGAACACTCACTCGTGTTCAGTTTTGAAAGAGCAAGTCTCTTTCGTATGCGTTTGGTGGCGATAGCGGAGGGGTTCCACACGTACCCATCCCGAACACGACCGTTAAGCCCTCCAGCGCCGATGGTACTTGGACCGAAGGGTCCTGGGAGAGTAGGACGCCGCCAAGCGGACAACCATTATTTGGTTGATTCACAATGTTATATATGTTATATGGGCTTTTAGCTCAGTTGGTTAGAGCGCACCTCTGATAAGGGTGAGGTCGGTGGTTCGAGTCCACCAAGGCCCACCATATGACATTATAGAGTAACGAGGCCTCCGAAAAGTAATCGGAATTAGCTTCGAAGCTACACTTCACTTTTTGGAGTGAATTTCATGGGGCCATAGCTCAGCTGGGAGAGCGCCTGCCTTGCAAGCAGGAGGTCAGCGGTTCGATCCCGCTTGGCTCCACCATAATTTTAATTCAATACCTTCTTTAAACTTGATCCTTGAAAACTGGATACCGAAACGAATTTGCGTTTTAGAACATCTTTTAGCAACTTGTGCAAACAAGTAAATGTTATTAGTGAGATGATTCCAAGAGAAATGTCATTGTATGATATTTTCCTACGGAAAAATCAAGGTTAAGCTAATAAGAGCACACGGAGGATGCCTAGGCGCCAGGAGCCGACGAAGGACGTGGCGAACAACGAAACTGCCTCGGGGAGCTGTAAGCAAGCTTTGATCCGGGGGTGTCCGAATGGGGAAACCCAGCTGTGGTAATTCGCAGTTACTCATCTCTGAACACATAGGAGATGTAGAGGCAGACCAGGGGAACTGAAACATCTAAGTACCCTGAGGAAGAGAAAACAATAGTGATTCCGTCAGTAGCGGCGAGCGAACGCGGAACAGCCTAAACCTAAGAGCTTGCTCTTAGGGGTTGTGGGACGTCTCACATGGAGTTACAAAGGAATATGGTAGGTGAAGAGGTCTGGAAAGGCCCGCGATAGAGGTAAAAGCCCTGTAACCTAAACTGTGTTCTCTCCGAGACGGATCCCGAGTAGTGCGGGGCACGTGAAACCCCGTATGAATCCAGCAGGACCATCTGCTAAGGCTAAATACTACCTGGCGACCGATAGTGAAACAGTACCGTGAGGGAAAGGTGAAAAGCACCCCGGAAGGGGAGTGAAATAGAACCTGAAACCGTGTGCTTACAAAAAGTCAGAGCCCTATTAATGGGTGATGGCGTGCCTTTTGTAGAATGAACCGGCGAGTTACGTTTAACATGCAAGGTTAAGTCGAGAAGACGGAGCCGCAGCGAAAGCGAGTCTGAATAGGGCGAATGAGTATGTGGACGTAGACCCGAAACCGTGTGATCTACCCCTGTCCAGGGTGAAGGTGCGGTAACACGCACTGGAGGCCCGAACCCACGCATGTTGAAAAATGCGGGGATGAGGTGGGGGTAGCGGAGAAATTCCAATCGAACTCGGAGATAGCTGGTTCTCCCCGAAATAGCTTTAGGGCTAGCCTCGGTATAAGAGTAGTGGAGGTAGAGCACTGATTGGGTGCGGGGTCCGCAAGGATTACCAAGCTCAGTCAAACTCCGAATGCCATATACTTATTGCCGGGAGTCAGACAGTGAGTGCTAAGATCCATTGTCAAAAGGGAAACAGCCCAGACCATCAGCTAAGGTCCCCAAGTGTGTGTTAAGTGGGAAAGGATGTGGAGTTGCACAGACAACCAGGATGTTGGCTTAGAAGCAGCCACCATTGAAAGAGTGCGTAATAGCTCACTGGTCGAGTGACTCTGCGCCGAAAATGTAACGGGGCTAAACACACCACCGAAGCTATGGCTAGATACGTATGTATCTGGGGTAGGGGAGCGTTGTATGTGGGTTGAAGGTGTACCGTAAGGAGCGCTGGACAGCATACAAGTGAGAATGCCGGTATGAGTAACGAAAAGATCAGTGAGAATCTGATCCGCCGAAAGCCCAAGGTTTCCTGAGGAAGGCTCGTCCGCTCAGGGTAAGTCGGGACCTAAGGCGAGGCCGAAAGGCGTAGTCGAAGGACAACAGTTTGAAATTACTGTACCACCGTAATCCGCTATGAGCGATGGGGTGACGCAGGAGGGTAGTGACGCGGACTGATGGATATGTCCGTCTAAGCAGTGAGGCTGATGTGTAGGCAAATCCGCACATCGTTAAGGCTGGGCTGTGATGGGGAGCGAAAATTACAGTAGCGAAGGTCATGATCTCACACTGCCAAGAAAAGCCTCTAGCCAGGAGAAGGTGCCCGTACCGCAAACCGACACAGGTAGGCGAGAAGAGAATTCTAAGGCGCGCGGAAGAACTCTCGTTAAGGAACTCGGCAAAATGACCCCGTAACTTCGGGAGAAGGGGTGCCCCGGTAGTGTGAATAGCACGAGGGGGCCGCAGTGAAAAGGCCCAAGCGACTGTTTAGCAAAAACACAGGTCTGTGCGAAGCCGCAAGGCGAAGTATACGGGCTGACGCCTGCCCGGTGCTGGAAGGTTAAGGGGAGTGGTTAGGGGTAACCCGAAGCTATGAACCGAAGCCCCAGTAAACGGCGGCCGTAACTATAACGGTCCTAAGGTAGCGAAATTCCTTGTCAGGTAAATTCTGACCCGCACGAATGGCGTAACGACTTGGGCGCTGTCTCAACGAGAGATCCGGTGAAATTTTAATACCTGTGAAGATGCAGGTTACCCGCGACAAGACGGAAAGACCCCATGGAGCTTTACTGCAGCTTGATATTGAATTTGGGTACGATCTGTACAGGATAGGTGGGAGCCGTAGAAATCGGAGCGCAAGCTTCGGTGGAGGCGCCGTTGGGATACCACCCTGATCGTATCTAGGTTCTAACCTAGTACCGTAATCCGGTACGGGGACCGTGTCAGGCGGGCAGTTTGACTGGGGCGGTCGCCTCCTAAAGAGTAACGGAGGCGTTCCAAGGTTCCCTCAGAATGGTTGGAAATCATTCGAAGAGTGCAAAGGCATAAGGGAGCTTGACTGCGAGACCTACAAGTCGAGCAGGGACGAAAGTCGGACTTAGTGATCCGGTGGTACCGCATGGAAGGGCCATCGCTCAACGGATAAAAGCTACCCTGGGGATAACAGGCTTATCTCCCCCAAGAGTCCACATCGACGGGGAGGTTTGGCACCTCGATGTCGGCTCATCGCATCCTGGGGCTGAAGTAGGTCCCAAGGGTTGGGCTGTTCGCCCATTAAAGCGGTACGCGAGCTGGGTTCAGAACGTCGTGAGACAGTTCGGTCCCTATCTGTCGTGGGCGCAGGAAATTTGAGAGGAGCTGTCCTTAGTACGAGAGGACCGGGATGGACGTACCGCTGGTGCATCAGTTGTTCCGCCAGGAGCATGGCTGAGTAGCTACGTACGGACGGGATAAGCGCTGAAAGCATCTAAGCGTGAAGCCCCCCTCAAGATGAGATTTCCCAATTAGTAAGACCCCTTGAAGACGACGAGGTAGATAGGTTGGAGGTGGAAGTGCAGTAATGCATGGAGCTGACCAATACTAATCGGTCGAGGGCTTATCCTATACTTAAAACGCAAATTCAATTCGGATTCAGTTTTCAGGGAGTCAAATTCCTGTTTGGATTGCTGTGGTACTGATATCGTTTGGAGAGATACCCAAGTGGCTATAAGGGGACCCTCTGCTAAGGGGTTAGACTGCGTAAGCGGTGCGTGGGTTCGAATCCCACTCTCTCCGCCATTTTCAATCCATAGCATTTCTAATTATTGTGGCGGTGTAGCTCAGCTGGCTAGAGCGTACGGTTCATACCCGTGAGGTCGGGGGTTCGATCCCCTTCGCCGCTACCATAATACCTGGAGGCTTAGCTCAGCTGGGAGAGCATCTGCCTTACAAGCAGAGGGTCGGGGGTTCGATCCCCTCAGCCTCCACCATTTTTATCTCTTTAGGATCTATTTCACACCGTGCCGGTGTAGCTCAACTGGTAGAGCAACTGACTTGTAATCAGTAGGTTGGGGGTTCAAGTCCTCTCGCCGGCACCATTATTATCAATGCGGAACCGTGGTGTAGTTGGCCTAACATGCCTGCCTGTCACGCAGGAGATCGCGAGTTCGAATCTCGTCGGTTCCGCCATTTTTTTCCACAAAACTAGGGTGGGAAGTTTAATGCTACCACTTTATTTTTATGTCAATTTAATATGGCTCGATAGCTCAGTCGGTAGAGCAGAGGACTGAAAATCCTCGTGTCGGCGGTTCGAATCCGTCTCGAGCCACTTTTCCCTGGGGGATTAGCGAAGTGGCCAAACGCATCAGACTGTAAATCTGCTCACGTACGTGTTCGGTGGTTCGAATCCATCATCCCCCACCATTTATGAGCCATTAGCTCAGTTGGTAGAGCACCTGACTTTTAATCAGGGTGTCGAAGGTTCGAGTCCTTCATGGCTCATCCCAAACAGAAAGTCATCACCTTAGGGTGGTGGCTTTTTTTGTGTTTTATGGTTGTATTATAGCAGCGCGCTACTGAAGCGATTAACATAATATAAGAGAATATGCTAAAATAGGCGAAAAGAGCAAAAGTGGTGGAGCATGGTGACTATGGATAGTGAGACATTGCGGAAAAAATTAGAGCAGCTCACCGGAAAGAGAACCGGAATCAAGCAGTTAGGGAGGCAACATTCAGCTTCTCTTTTTAGCATGGGATTAGAAGGACAGGATCAGCTGGTAATCCATGAGGGTCATCTCTGGGCACCTTTGTATGAGAGTGATGGACGTATAACCGCTGTTTGGGTAGAGATGGAGGGGCTTACCTCTCTGGAAGTACAACTGGTCAACTATGCAGTTCGAAATTTTGCTATTGCACTTAAAGCTACAGGGCTTAGAGAAGAAGGTGAAGTGGAGGCGCGGCAGCTTGGCGCTTGGTTGAACACGGAGCTAGAGCAAGAGAAGAATGACACTGAAATTCCCGATGAGATCACCCTAAAGGGACGTCTGTTCGGAGATATGATTCCATTCCTCCTTAGTAGTGAGATTGCGCATAGTCCACAGATCTCTTACCGTTCACTGATGAAATTACTGCGCAGCTATTTTGAGAACGAAATTCTGCTCATTCCCCTTCAAGAGAAGGAATGGTTAATATTAGCTCGTAAAGAATTACTTACGGGCGGGGATGATAAGGATGATGAAGAAGAGAGTGTAGATGATCTTCTAGCACAGACTAGTATGGGGTTACATGAGCTGATAGCTAGTGAATGGGTAGGGGTATTCCATTTGGCAGTAGCTCCAGCTATGGTCCCTGTTAAGGGATTGACTGGATCTGTAGCTCTGCTCAGGGAGACCATTGTACTGGGTCGTATTTTTCAAGTAGGAGAGTATATTCATTTACCTTGGGAGCTGCATTTGGAACGTCTGGTTAACAGCATTCCTGATGTACGCCGCAAACAGTTGCTTGGACAAATTGGTGACTATTCCTCTGTGCTATCAGATAAAGAAATGCTGCTGACTTTGGAGACTTTTTTTGAGATGGACTGTAATGTAAGTGAAACCGCCAAAAAGTTGTATATCCATCGGAATACGCTGCTCTACCGTCTGGATAAGATAAAACAAGAGACCGGAGCAGATGTACGAAGCTTTGGGGACGCTGCTATTGTGAAGCTTACTATGCTTTTGTATAAAGTGACGAAAAGGAAATAGGTTTTTTGTGAACCTTACAAATAGCCATAGTGTCCCGACTGGGGTAATATAAATGTACAAGGAAGCAGAATTTTTATATTAACTAATTAATAATTAACTCGAGGGGGAAATACAATGGCAGGCGTACGTTTAGAGCATATTTTCAAAAAATACCCGGGTTCAGATAAAGCAACAGTAATCGATATCAATCTTGATATTAAAGATAAGGAATTTCTAGTATTGGTTGGACCTTCCGGTTGCGGTAAATCCACAACTTTGCGTATGATCGCTGGTTTGGAAGAAATCTCCGAAGGTAAAATGTACATTGGCGATCGTGTAGTTAATGACGTTGCACCTAAAGACCGCGATATCGCGATGGTATTCCAATCCTACGCCCTGTATCCGCATATGAGCGTATACCAAAACATGGCTTTCGGTTTGAAACTTCGTAAAGTGAAGAAGGATGAAATCGACAAGAAAGTTCGCGAAGCTGCTAAAATTCTTGATATCGAGCATTTGCTAGATCGTAAACCAAAAGCGCTTTCCGGTGGTCAACGCCAACGTGTCGCTTTGGGACGCGCTATCGTACGTGATCCACAAGTCTTCTTGATGGATGAGCCTCTTTCCAACTTGGATGCTAAACTTCGTGGTCAAATGCGTGCTGAAATCACTAAACTGGTTAAGCGCCTTGAAACTACTTGTATCTACGTAACGCATGACCAAACAGAAGCAATGACAATGGGTGATCGCATCGTAGTTATGTATGATGGTATCATTCAACAAGCAGCTTCCCCTGAAGAGTTGTACAATGAACCTACAAACTTGTTCGTAGCTGGATTTATCGGATCCCCTACAATGAACTTTATCAATGGTACTTTGTCCGAAGTGAGCGGTTCTATCCGTTTCCGTGCTGAGAACCTTGATGTTGAAGTACCAGGCGGAAAAGCTCAAATCATCCGCAACAAAGGCTACATCGGTAAAGAAGTAATCATGGGCGTTCGTCCAGAAGATATCCATGAAGAGCCAGTATTCTTGGAAGCTTCCCCGAACACAATTTTCACTTCATTGGTTGATGTTACTGAGAACCTTGGTCACGAAATGCTCCTTTACTTGAGCGGCCTTGGTAAATCTACTGTAATCGCTCGTGTAGATGGACGTTCCACTACTCGCGAAGGCAGCAAGCCTAAATTGGCTATTGATATGAACAAAGTTCACTTCTTTGATAAAGAATCCGAAGCTAACATTTTGTTGGGATAAGATTGTAAAGATCTTTTCTCTCTTGATAAAGCCACCCGAAAGGGTGGCTTTATTGTTTAGATGGACCCTGTTTGGTTAGGTGCTAAGATTGCATTCATAAGCGTTATCAATTAAGATAGCAGGAGAATTACCTCCGGAATGTAAAGAGATCACTGCCAACCGGACGCAGTAAGCGGACAAATACCGCAGGTGACGAAAGGACGAACTTACATGGCTAAGAAAGTAAAAGTATCTGAATTGGTACAGCATTTTCAATTAGAGGTTATTTCCGGCCAGGAAGGTCTAAAGAGACCCATTACGGTCGATGACCTGAATCGCCCTGGACTAGAGATTGCTGGTTATTTTGAATATTATCCAGAAGAACGTGTTCAATTGCTAGGCAAGACAGAACTCGCTTTTTTCTCCATGCTGCCCGAAGCTGAGCGGAAAAGTCGACTTCGTGGAATTTGCAATGATAACACACCTTGTATTGTCATTACACGTGGTTTGGATGTGCCTCAGGAGTTAATTGACATCAGTAATGAAAAGGCCCTTCCTGTGCTTCGCAGCTCGATGGCTACGACTATTTTTTCCAGCCGTTTGACTAGCTTCTTAGAAGGGAAATTGGCCCCAACGGCGACGATCCATGGCGTACTTTGTGATGTATATGGTGTAGGTATGCTAATTACGGGTAGTAGCGGGATTGGTAAAAGTGAAACAGCCCTTGAACTTGTAAAGCGCGGTCATCGATTGATTGCTGATGATGCAGTGGAAATCCGTCAGACTTCAGATAACCAGCTGCATGGTACAGCCCCTGAGTTAATCCGTCATTTACTGGAGATCCGTGGAGTAGGTATCATTAATGTAATGACACTTTTTGGTGCGGGTGCTATTCGTAATCATAAACGGATTACACTTGTTGTTAGATTGGAAGCTTGGCAGCAAGACAAGCAGTATGATCGACTTGGACTTGATGAGGAAACGACACGGATTATTGACACAGATGTTCCGCTTGTAACGATTCCCGTACGCCCGGGACGTAACCTTGCAGTTATTATAGAGGTTGCAGCGATGAACTATCGCCTGAAACAAATGGGCTTTAATGCAGCCTTGCAGTTCACGAATAAGCTAACTGCGACCATATCCGAAGATATGGATGATCTCGATTAGGAGTGTGAGAGAATGTTCCCATTAGCACTAAATCCTATTGTCTTCTCAATTGGATCACTGCAAGTACACTGGTACGGATTAATACTGGGTTTCGGTGCACTCGCGGGGTTATTTCTTGCGATCCGCGAGGGCAAACGGTTTGGTATACCACAAGAATTCTTTATGGATATGCTGCTGCTAGGTGTGCCCTCGGCCATTATTGGAGCACGGATTTACTTTGTAGCGTTTAAATGGGAGGATTATAAGGATAATTTAATAGATGTCTTTAAGATCTGGAACGGTGGCATCGCTATCTACGGTGCTTTAATTGGAGCCATTATTTGTGGGATTATTTATTTCCGCTATAAAGGGTACCCCTTCTGGCGTATCGTTGATATTTGTGCTCCTGGACTACTTGCGGGTCAAATGATTGGACGCTGGGGGAACTTTGTCAACCAAGAGGCATACGGCAGCGTGGTTGAAGAGTCATTCTTGCGGGATAAACTACATTTACCTGACTTCATTGTGAATCAAATGTACATAGGGGATGCTTTTCATCATCCGACCTTCTTGTATGAATCTCTTTGGAGCTTACTGGGTATCGCGCTACTCATGGTCCTTCGTCGCCAGAAGTTTGTGCGTGCCGGTGAGATTTTCATGTCTTACTTTATATGGTATTCTATCGGTCGTTTCTTCATTGAAGCTATACGTACAGACAGCTTGGCGTTTAATGGAAGCGCAGGCTTGGCATCCTTTATGAATGGATTGTGGAAACCGATGGAATGGCTAGGTTTTGAGCAAGGATACTTGGACCCAAGCTATGGAAATATCCGCATTTCTCAGCTGCTTGCGCTACTGATCATCGTCGCAGCTGTACTGCTTATCATTATTCGTAGGGTCACCGGAGAGTCAAAAGCACATTATTCTGATCCTATTGTATGTACTAAACCGATCAAAGCAGATACTATAGTGCCTGAAAGCGCAGTAAATACACCGCAGAAAGCTCGTCACGAGGCTCAACCTGAGCAAGGACAGCCTGCGGATGGAGATAAGAAGGAGCAGTAAAGCTTATGATAGAATGCGTTCTTTTTGATCTAGATGGAACGATTGTCGATACAAATGAGCTAATTATTAGTTCGTTTATGTACGCGCTGAAGGACAATGGTCTAGCTCCACTCACTAGGGAAGAGATTATTCCGCATATGGGCACAACCCTTCAGCAACAGATGAGAGTCTTCTCTGGACTTGAGGATGTAAGTGGTGCGCTTGAGAAATCCTACCGTTCTTATAATTATGAACATCACGATGCGTTAGTACGTCCCTTTCCTCAAGTGAATGAGACAATGGAAGAGCTCTTACGTCGTGGAATTAAAATGGGGATTGTGACCACAAAAATTCGTCCAACAACGATTAAATCGCTTGAGATGTTTGATTTGCTAAAGTACATGGATACGATTGTGACAGTGAACGATGTTACTGAACCAAAGCCACATCCTGAGCCTGTTCTGACAGCAGTCAATAACCTTGGCGTTGATCCTCGTAAAACTCTTATGGTGGGTGACAGTACGGTTGATATTCAGTCAGCAAAAGCTGCCGGTGTATATGCGGCTGGAGTATCGTGGTCATTGAAAGGCGAAGAGACTCTCCGCAAGTATGATCCCGACTATATTATCCATAACATGAAGGATATTATAGAAATAGTGGAGCGAGGAACGAGTGAATCGTGAGAAACGTAACCCGATATCCTGTAGAAGGTCATAACTCACTTTGGTACATTTACCGTACGGTCAGCCCGTGGAAGGGTGTCCGCAACTTTATTTTTATTCAGATTGCCCGTTATTGCCCGATTCTACCGTTAAAGAACTGGATCTATCGTCGGATTCTCGGGATGAAGGTAGGCAAGCATACCTCCTTCGGTCTGATGGCGATGGTGGATGTATTTTTTCCGGAAAAAATAACGGTGGGTGAAAACTCTATTATCGGTTATAACACGACGATTCTGGCGCATGAGTATTTAATCAAGGAATATCGCCTGGGTGAAGTTGTGATTGGTGAAAATGTATTGATTGGCGCGAATACAACGATTCTTCCCGGTGTAACCATTGGTGATTGGGCAGTTGTTGCCGCTGGATCAGTAGTACACAAGAACGTGGCGGCTGGCTCTTTTGTAGGAGGCAATCCACTGCGAGAGCTACGCCCAGCTTCATCGGAAGATTCTTCGGAACAAGTATAAAAGATGCTTCGTAAACCCTGCAGTTTCATATTGCGTTTTTTTAGCGCAGGATCTGCAGGGTTTCTTGCGTCTTGGAGAAGCTTATTAAGAAAACTTTAAGATCTTCTTAAGTTTTTTATTCGGATGTAGACGGTATAATTAGCCTTAGTAATCACGTAAATCCCACGCTAGGCATTCAGCTTCAAATATCAGAATGTAAATTCAGCAAGTGCAGACTTCCTGGTATGTTCAGTTTCCACATTCCGCTTAGCGTCTCTATGAACAACCATCATAGTAGAGAAGAGGAATTTAATATGAATACTGTGAGACAGGAAAGGCTGCCCCAGCTGGATATTTTCAGAGCCCTAGCTATATTAGGAGTACTGCATGTGCATGCGTCATCTTTTGCTGCTGGAGAGCAGGCACTGCATTCTCCTTATTATTACTGGCTGAACTGGATTAACATTTTCTTTAAATTCGGCACGCCCTCATTTATTTTCCTAAGCAGCTTCGTATTGTTTTATAATTATTATGGTCGTCCTGTGACACGCAGCTTGATCATTAATTTCTACCGTCGGCGATTAAAGTACATCTTGCTGCCTTATTTGCTAGCTTCTATGGGCTATTATGCACTAAGTCTATATGTTAACGGACGATTGATGCAGAACTTTGGAGACAACTTGTTAAGCTTTTCTAGAGCATTATTCTCGGGTTCCGCATATGCGCATTTGTATTTTGTCTTTATTAGCATTCAATTTTATTTACTTTTTCCAGTGCTGCTTAAGCTAATGCAGAGTTCCCGCTTCTTAATTAAATGGGCGATACCGGTGGGTTTGGCGCTTCAGTGGGGTTTTATTTTTTGGAATAAGTACGAGCTGCATATTGTTGAAAAAGGGAGCTTGGCGATCTCCTACCTGGCTTATTATATGATGGGTGCTTTTATCGCGATTCACTTTGATAAGGTAAAGATATGGCTGATGAAGCCATGGAGGGAACAATCTGCCGCTCAGAAGGGATGGACTACCTTGCTGGTATCCTCATGGTTGATTGCAGCCTTTATCCATGTGCAGCTATGGTATGTAGCCCGCCATTTTGGGGTGTGGACAGATTCGCTGTGGTACGAGCTATTATGGAATGTCCATACGATGTTATCAGCATTGGTTCTGTTGTACGCTACATTTTTGCTTTATCGTAAGGCTCCTCATGTAATCGTTGCTTCCTTGACTCGTTTAGGTGAGCTGTCATTTGCAATTTATTTGATTCATCCGTTATTGCTGGCGATCTATCGCAGGTTCCGATACCATATTCCCCTAGAGTCGCTAACTTATGTTTTCTTCATCTATGGAGGACTTGTAGTTGCACTGGGAGGAAGCTGGTTCATGGTGCAGTTTGCTTTTCGCCGAATTCCTCAGTCATGGATCTTCTTGGGAAGTGTTCCTCGGTCTCTAGAGTCTAAATCCAAGGTAACGTCAGGACATGCCTCGGAGGAGATGAGGAAGGTTAATACTTGAATAAGGCATCATTTCGATGCAGAGCTTAACAGGAGGAAAGATAATGAGACAAAAAGAAAGAATTCCGCAGCTGGATATTTTTCGGGCGATTGCTATTTTTGCAGTGCTAGCGATTCATGCTACCTCGAGAACGTTGGCGGAGACACTAGGTACCAACATGTTTCATCCGTTCTTATTTATTAATAAATTCAGCCAGTTCGCTGTACCTTCATTCATATTTTTGAGCGGGTTCGTGCTGTTCTATAACTATATTGATCGTCCACTGGGCGGAAAGACGCTGGGGAAATTCTACAGTAGAAGGCTGCTTTATATTATTGTGCCTTATGTACTATTCTCGCTGCTGTATTTCGCATTAAAAATGACAGCGGGGCATACATGGAGCTTACCTCCAGGGGAGATGGCTTCTAAGCTTTGGAAGTATTTATGGACAGGAACGGCATACACGCATTTGTATTATATTATTATCATTATACAGTTTTACGTATTATTTCCGCTCATTTTGTGGTGTCTGCAAAAGGTTCGTCGCCTGGCGGCTTGGGCACCGCTAATCGGATTGGTTCTACAATGGGGTTTTGTGCTGCTGAATAAATACATGACTAATAACGGGTATTGGCAGTTGTCCAAGGGCAGTCTGGCAATCACTTATTTCTCGTATTTCTTGCTGGGTGCTGGGATTGCAGTATACTATCCTTCTTTGAAAAAATGGCTGGTACCTTCACGTGAAGGTTGGCGCGCTGGTAAAGGTCCGGTATGGATTACATTGTGGTTGTTGTGGATCGTAGCAGGGGTTGTTCATGTTGAGCTATGGTTTAACAACTATACGAAGAAAACAGTCATCAATAGTTTATGGTATGAGGGATTCTCTAACCTTCATACGCTACTCTCTTGTGTGGTGTTGCTACAAGTCTCCTTCTTATTGTACGGAGCGGGCCGAAGCTTGCTCACAAGACTGTTGTTATCTGCCGGAGCCTGCTCTTTCGGAATCTATTTGCTGCATCCGTTACTGCTATTTTTCTATAGAAAAATACCGTTCCACGGAGGTTCTCTTGCATATACCGCAGCGATTGCTGGCGGCTGGCTCTTTGCGCTATTAGGCTCATGGCTCGTTGTAGCTTTGGCCTTCCGATATATTAAACCCGCTTGGATTATCTTCGGATCAGGTCCGCAGAAAGCGAAAACCATATCCAAAGGCGTGTAACTTCCTTATGCGCAAATGGCAATAAAAAAGCGTCGGTCTTCCACCATAGGGTGGCTTGATCGACGCTTTTTTGATTCTTATGCTTGCCGCTGAAATTCTGCAATGGCTTGATACTGGCTTTCGAGACTACGGTAGACAGAAATATAAATGGGTAGTAGCTGTTTGTATATTTTGGTATGTTCCTCCATTGGATCATGTTTATAGGTTGAACCAATCATGTCAAACACCACATCAAAGGAATCTACGCGACCCGTAGCGTAAAGGCCAAGCACGACGGCTCCAAGGCAGGAGCTTTCAATGCTCTCCGGAATGACAACCTCCTGATCAAAGATATCAGCCATCATCTGCCGCCACACCGAAGAGCGGGCGAAGCCGCCTGTGGCTAGGATTCTGCTTGGGCGCCCGATTTGCTCTTCCATAGCAAGAAGAACCATGTACATATTGAAGATTACGCCCTCAAGTACTGACCGAATCATATGTTCTTTATGGTGATTCATTGTAAGGCCAAAAAAGGAGCCGCGGGCATCCGGATTCCACAATGGCGCCCGTTCACCAGTTAAGTAGGGATGAAATAATAGTCCGCCGCTGCCTGGAGGAACTTGCTCCGCAATGCGGGTCAGTACCTCATAGGGGTCAATGCCAAGACGTTTGGCAGTTTCGACTTCAGAAGCGGCGAATTCGTCTCGTACCCACCGGAACAGCATACCGCCATTATTGACCGGTCCTCCGACTACCCAATGATTTGGGGTAAGGTTATAACAGAAGGTCCGTCCTTTGGGGTCCGTAAGCGGGTGATCTACTACGGTACGAATGGCTCCGCTGGTTCCAATCGTAGCGGCTACTACACCAGGTTCAATGGCACCTACGCCGAGATTGGACAGGACGCCGTCACTGGCGCCAATAACAAATGGGGTTGTAGGGAGCAGCAGAAGTTCCTCAGCTAGACCAGGGAGCAGCCCTTGCATGATTTGTGTGGTGGGAACAAGCCGCGAGAGTTGATCCGTTGTAATATGAGCAATCTCCAAAGCTTCTTTATCCCACTCCAGATTCTCCAGATTGAGCATGCCTGTGGAAGAGGCAATGGAATGATCGATGACGTATTCGCCAAACAATCTTGCGAATATGTATTCTTTTATGGAAATAAACTTATAAGTTTGCTTGAACACGTCAGGCTGCTCTTCGCGAAGCCACATTAGCTTGGTGATCGGAGACATTGGGTGTATAGGTGTGCCTGTGCGCAGATATAATTCATGGCCGTTTAGCTCATCCTTCAAACGAATTGCGCATTCGGCACTGCGATTATCAGCCCATGTGATGCAGGCAGTTAGGGCTTTACCCAGTTTATCGACGGCAATGACACTGTGCATGGCGGAACTGAAGGAGACAAATAGAATCTTATCCGCAGGTACACCGCTTTGCCGCATAACTTCAGAAATAGTATGGAAGACTGCGCTCAGGATTTGCTCTGGGTCTTGCTCTGCTATTGAGGGTGAGGGCTGATGTAAAGGATATCCTACATTAGCTTGTGCAGCTATGGCTCCTTTTTCCTCGAACAGAACTGCTTTGGTACTTGTAGTTCCAATATCAACGCCAATCATATAGGATTTAGTCATGCATTAGCCCTTCTTTCTAGTTGTAAGTAGATTTTTAGAACACTAATTACAGAATTATGAAGTACAATCATATTAGCTCATTATAGTATTGGATAAACGTGGAGGCAAAATAAAGGGATTCCCAAGTATTCGTTCGAAGTACATAAGTATTAATTCAGATTCAGATTCTCCTTGCGAGAAATTCAACCTAGATGGACAAGCTTAATCATACAAGCATTTGAAATGAAGTTGTAGCTTTATCCCGTTGGATTGACGAAAAAGTGGTGAACATGATACGATGTTAAAAACACTTTAATTTGCTACCACTTTACCATAGTAAAGTAAATATAGATATTATTTAATGATAACTGACGAGGTGAACAATGAAGATGTCCAAACCAAAGGGATTTGAGAAGCCGTCTGGCGTTCGGGACTATCTGCCCCGGGCTGTAACGAAATTGCGCAAAATTGAGAATGATGTCCTGCATTGCATGAGTCGCTGGGGTTATCAGCAAATGATGACTCCGACGCTAGAATATTACGATACAGTTGGCGTGGCTAGCTCCACGTCCGACCAGAAGCTCTATAAATTGCTTAATAACCGTGGTCAGGCTTTGGTGCTTCGGTCAGAAATGACGGCTCCGGTCGCCCGTGTGGTTGCATCTCTTTTGAAGGATGAGCCATTACCGTTGCGGTTATCCTATCACGCTAATGTTTTCCGTGCCATTGAGGAAGAAGCAGGGCGGGAAGCGGAGTTCTTCCAGACAGGAGTCGAGCTGGTAGGTGATGATTCACCTGAGGCCGATGCTGAAGTAGTGGCGCTCGCGATTTCATCGCTACAGGCTGCGGGTGTGAAATCTTTTAAAATCGCTATGGGGCATGTAGGCTTTCTGAATGGTTTATTTCAAGAGGTGCTTCCGGAATTGCCGGAGGCTCAGGAGGAGCTGAAGAGTCATTTATTGGGCCGTGACTACGTCTCTTTTCGGGAGACCTTACGCCGGCTGGATCTGACAGAAGCTCAGAAGAATGAACTGGATGGACTGTTACGTCTGCGTGGAGGCAAGGAGATTTGTGGACAGGCGCTGGAGCTTAGCGATCATCCGCTTGCCCGTCATTCGATAGATCATTTATGCAAGGTATGGGAGGTGCTGGTCTCTTACGGCGTATCACAGCATGTGCTGATCGATCTGACGATGATCGGAGACTTTTCCTATTATACAGGGATGACTTTTGAAGGCTATGCAGCGGAATTAGGGTTTCCGGTATGTAGTGGAGGCAGATATGATAATCTCCTTCAGCAGTTTGGGCGTCCGATCCCTTCCACAGGTTTTTCTTTAAAAACAAATCGTATTCTCGATGGTGTGACTGGATCGAGCGAAGAGGAAGAGCTGCCTATCTTAATCCAATATGATGCCACTCGTCGAAAAGAAGGTCTGGAAGAGGCAACACGCTTGCGGTCGGAAGGGCACGCAGTAGTAACTAGACTGGCAGCAGGTCCAGAAGAGCTTGAAACGGTGAAGCGTCTAGATACGGATACGATCGAAGCAGATGGTGTGCGGTACGGTGAAATCTATACCTTTGTATCTTTTGTAAGTGAACATGGCTGAGATATCGATAAACGAGAATGAGCGGTTAAGATAAATTTTGTAGGTAAATGGAAAAGGAGGAAACTTAACAATGGCACAGATTTTGAAGGTCGCTATGCCAAAAGGCCGGATTTACGAAAAGGCTGCTGAGCTGTTCCGCCAGGCAGGTCTCCCGATTCCACCGGATGGTGAGGCATCCCGCAAGCTTGTTATTCCGCTGCCTGAGGCAGGCATGGAGTTTATATTAGCGAAACCAGTAGATGTACCTACATATGTAGAATATGGTGTAGCCGACATTGGAATCGTGGGTAAGGACGTATTGCTTGAGGAAGATCGTGATGTATATGAGCTGCTTGATCTTGGCATCGCTCGATGCCGGATGTCGATCATTGGATTGCCAAACTGGCAGCCGGGGATTCAGCAACGTGTAGCTACGAAGTATCCGAATGTGGCTTCAAAATATTTCCGGGAGCAGGGACAGCAGGTTGAGGTCGTGAAGCTGAATGGTTCCATTGAGCTTGCGCCGCTGATTGGTCTCGCCGATCGTATCGTGGATATGGTAGAGACGGGCCAAACGCTGCGGGATAACGGATTAATTGAAATGAAGAGCATATTCGAAATTACGAGCCGCCTTGTGGCCAATCGTGTGAGCTATCGGATGAAAAATGAAGAGATACAGCAGCTGTGTGATCGACTGCAGGCGGTTATAGGGGAACCAAGTTTGCGGTAGGTGACAAGATTTAGGGGCAAAGGGAGGAACCAGCGATGAAGGTTGTATCGAGCAAGGACTTTAAGCTAGAGCGAGAAGTCGAGTATGGAACGCCAGAGCAAAATCAGGCGGTAAAGGAAATTGTGACCGCGATTAAAAAAGAAGGAGACACGGCACTTCTTCGCTACACGGAGCAATTTGATCGGGTCACGCTTACGTCGAATCAGCTGCGGGTAACTCCAGAAGAGCTTCAGGCAGCATATGGCCGAGTAGAAGAATCTTTCGTATCCGCTATTCAAGCAGCCGCAGCCAATATCCGGGCCTTTCATGCTAGACAGAAACGGAATTCGTGGATGGATCTTCAGCCCGATGGCACGATTCTGGGACAGATTATTCGTCCGCTGAAGCGGGTAGGGGTTTATGTTCCTGGCGGTAAGGCAGCTTATCCTTCCTCCGTGCTGATGAACGTGATCCCTGCGCAGATCGCAGGCGTGCCAGAGATCGTTATGGTAACCCCGCCATCCACCGGCGGCAAAGAAGGGATTGATCCATACATCCTGGTTGCTGCCGCAGAAGCAGGTGTGAATGAGATCTACCGTGTGGGCGGAGCGCAGGCGGTAGCTGCTTTGGCTTTTGGGACGGAGAGCATAGCGCCGGTAGATAAGATATGTGGGCCCGGCAATATATACGTTGCGCTAGCGAAACGCGAGGTATATGGTGCCGTGGACATCGACAGTATCGCGGGACCAAGCGAAATTGTCGTGCTCGCAGATGAGACCGCTGAGCCGGCCTATGTCGCAGCGGATCTGCTCTCGCAGGCCGAGCATGACGAGATGGCCTCGGCGATTCTAGTCACGCCATCGCAGAGCTTGGCGGATAGTGTGGCTGCTGAAGTGGAGCGTCAGCTACAGGAGCTGCCGCGACAGGCGATCGCCCGTTCATCCGTAGAAAATTACGGTGCGATCATTGTTGTGGGATCTATGGAGGAAGGAATCTCCGTAGTGAATCGATTGGCACCAGAGCATTTAGAGATTGTTGTCGAGGACCCTATGGGTCTTGTGGGCAGCATTGAGAATGCTGGAGCCATTTTCCTAGGAGCTTATAGCTCAGAGCCTGTGGGTGACTATTTTGCCGGACCGAATCATATTATCCCAACCAATGGTACGGCACGGTTCTCGTCGCCAGTGGATGTGGATGATTTTATAAAGAAATCAAGTCTGATCTATTACAGCAAGGAAGCCCTCCTGCGTGATGGAAAGTCCATTATAGAGCTGGCACGTCGCGAAGGGTTAGAAGGCCACGCACGGGCCATTGAGATTCGACTCAAGAACGAAGGGAAAGGTGGAGACGGATATGGAGAACAATAATGAACAAGCCTTGCGCCAAGCAGGACTAAGCCGCAAAACAAACGAGACGGATATTAAGCTGTCTCTTAACGTAGATGGAAGTGGAGTTTCTGAGCTGGAGACGGATGTTCCTTTTTTGAATCATATGCTAGATCTGTTCACAAAGCACGGTCAGTTTGACCTGTCAGTACAGGCGCGAGGAGATATCGAAATTGATGATCACCACACGGTTGAAGACATTGGGATCTGCCTAGGTCAAGCACTGTACGAAGCACTAGGTGATAAAAAAGGAATCAAACGTTATGCGAGTGTTTTTGTACCGATGGATGAGGCGTTGGCGCAGGTTGTGATCGATATCAGCAATCGCCCACACTTTGAATATCGCGCAACGTATCCTTCACAGCAGGTGGGCAGCTTTTCGACGGAGCTTGTTCAGGAATTCTTATGGAAGTTCGCGCTGGAAGCTCGGATAACGCTGCATGTGATTGTACACTACGGTTCTAACACACATCACATGATTGAGGCTGTATTCAAGGCGCTCGGACGGGCACTCGATGAAGCGACACTAATTGATCCACGTGTAAAGGGTGTGCCTTCTACGAAGGGAGTGCTGTAGCATGACTGTTGCAATCGTCGATTATGGCATGGGCAACCTGCACAGTGTGAGCAAGGCGGTAGAACGCCTCGGTTATGAGTGTGTAGTGACGGGGGAAGCCGAGCAAATTCTCGCTGCTGATAGTGTCATTCTGCCGGGTGTCGGTGCATTTGGCGATGCGATGGAGCAGCTGCGGGAAAGTGGCTTGGATCTTGTGGTTAAACAGGTAGCTGCCGGAACACAGCCGCTGCTTGGCATTTGTCTCGGCATGCAGCTGCTGTTTAGCAGCAGTGAAGAGCATGGCAGCCATGAGGGTCTTGATATTCTCTCAGGCTTGGTGGTGCGATTTGCTCCTAGAGTTGGCTATAAAGTGCCACATATGGGTTGGAATAAGCTGAGCTTCACACAACCTCAAAGTCCGCTGTTTGCAGGTCTCGATGAGGGGCATGTGTATTTCGTCCACTCCTATCACGCACTTGTAGCGAATAAGAGTGATCTGTTGGCAGTCACCGATTATGGTTACCCAGTTACTGCTATCGTGGGCCAGGATAATGTATTCGGCATGCAGTTTCATCCGGAAAAAAGCGGAGAGCTGGGAATGAAGCTGCTGGGTAATTTCTTGAAATTAAAGGGAGAGCGGACGTAAGCCGCGCTATAAATATAATGTAACGAAAGTGGGGAGCGCCAAATGTCTTCTTTTATTGTATATCCGGCGATTGATATCCGGGATGGAAAATGTGTCAGGCTGCAACAAGGGGATTACAGTCAGGAAACGATATACAATGATAGTCCACTGAAGGTGGCCAAATCTTGGGAAGAGCAAGGCGGAAAATTCATTCATTTGGTGGATTTAGACGGGGCAAAAGCAGGTCATCCTGTGAATGATGCGATGATCGGCGCTATTGCTGCTAATGCTAACGTGCCTGTTCAGGTGGGCGGTGGCCTTCGTACTCTTGCGGACGTGGAAAAATTGCTCGGACTTGGTGTTAGCCGCGTTATTATCGGCACTGCTGCGATTAATGATCATGTTTTTACCGAAGCGGTATTGGCTAAATACGGTGATAAAGTAGCTATCGGCATTGATGCACGCAACGGTTATGTTGCCACACATGGCTGGTTGAATACCTCTGAGGTACGTGCTGAGGATCTGGCTAAGGAATTGGCTGCAAAAGGAGCAGAGACGTTCATTTACACCGATATCTCTCGCGACGGAATGATGCAGGGGCCGAACGTGGAGGGCATTGTGTCCATGGCGAAGGTCAGTGGTAAAACGGTGATCGCCTCCGGCGGAGTCACCAGTCTTGATGATCTGTTACGTCTGAGCATGCATAACGGCAGCGGTGTGGGCGGAGCTATTGTTGGCAAGGCGTTGTATACGGGCAATATTGATCTCTCCAAAGCTTTGCAGGCACTCGCACAGAAGTAGTGTTGCGTATGAGCTGCGTTAGTTGACGAACCTGACAAATAACTGACTAATAACTGACTAATTAATTCGTTCTTACTGTGCTAAAAATCTTATTAGAAGGTTTGGTTGTATTTTGTGCAATAGAACCCTTCTTAAAGGGCTTGAAAGTTTATTTGATTGCACTTTATACAGTTGAAATAGTGATAAACCTTCGTTTTCGTGGATTTCTGGGAAATCTAATGCACGAAATACAATAGACGGCACAATTTGATTGTTTGAGGTTTACTCTATTGTACAGAGTGCAATAGAACGTCGAACTAGGTTGATAAACCCTAAGCTATTGAGCGAATAAGGTGGTTTCAGCTAAAGTCTGATGTGGAATCTGTTGTAATAAGCTAATTAGGCGGCGGGATGGGCATTACGCCTTAGCTGGATGATATAAGAGTACTTCATACAACTATTGTTCCAATTAAGAGCATGTTTGCTAATTTAATTGTATTTCGTGCAGCTATAAATGAGAGTTGATCTTATTTCTAAGCTCATTTCCAGATTTAATTGTACGAAATGCAGTTAAACGCATGGTTTGCTGGATGGACGGTGAAATAACTGTACATGATGCAACTAAATGAGCCGATTATTTCATGAGCGCGAGCCCACAGGTGGCCTAATGAATTTGGTCTTGCGGGTGTCGCGAGTCCGTCGTCCTGCCAGGAGCATGAATCGTGGAGACACAGGGATTATGAGTGTATGTCTAGCTTGAGCATGCAGGCTGTGTAAGTCCGCATACTCACAGAGGCAAGAACGTAGAACGCGAAGGTGTTATGGGCTTAAGTTTGTGTTTAGGGGGACCGAAAAACCTTTGCAATAAAGGAGGGATTTATTATGTTAGCAAAACGTATCATCCCCTGTCTTGACGTTAAGGACGGACGGGTAGTCAAGGGCGTTAACTTTGTGAATCTGCGTGATGCCGGAGATCCGGTTGAGCTCGCGGCGTTGTATGACCGTGAGGGTGCAGATGAGCTTGTGTTTCTCGATATATCAGCTTCCGTAGAAGGCCGAGCGACCATGATTGAGGTTGTGCGTCAGACCGCAGGTGAAATCGCCATTCCTTTTACAGTGGGCGGCGGGATCTCTACACCTGATGATATGAAGCGGATTCTTCGTGCAGGTGCAGACAAAATTGGCATTAATACGGCTGCTATCACAAATCCACAGTTAATTCTGGAAGGTGCACGCCGTTTTGGCTCTCAATGTATTGTGGTAGCCATAGATGCTAAATATAACGAGGCATTTGGTGAATGGGAAGTGTATACACATGGTGGTCGCAAGCCCACTGGCATCCGTGCTCTGACCTGGGTCAAGGAAGCTGAAAAGCTCGGAGCAGGTGAGATTTTACTCACAAGTATGGATGCAGATGGCACGAAAGATGGCTTCGACCTGAAGCTGACCTCAGCAGTAAGCGACTTACTTAGTATTCCTGTGATTGCTTCTGGCGGTGCTGGGAAGAAGGAGCATTTTTACGATGTATTTACGGAAGGGAAAGCCGATGCTGGACTGGCGGCGACCATTTTTCACTATAAAGAGATTGCCATTAACGACTTAAAGGCTGATTTGAAGCAAAAAGGGGTAGAGATCCGATGAATCAAACAGAAAAGAATACATCCATTAGCCAACAAGAAGCGCTGGCCGGCATTCGCTGGAATGAAGCGGGATTGGTGCCTACGGTTGTACAGGATGCCAACACACTTGAAGTTTTGATGGTTGCTTATATGAATTCGGAATCGTTGCAGCTCTCGCTGGAAAGTGGTCAGACCTGGTTCTGGAGCCGCTCACGCAGCGAGCTTTGGCACAAAGGTGGAACCTCCGGCAACACACAAGCGATTACCTCCATAGCCTATGATTGCGATAGTGATACATTGCTCGTGAAGGTTGTTCCTGAAGGACCAGCTTGCCATACTGGAGCTACTTCGTGCTTTTTCCGTGAAATCCCTTTGGATAACCAAACCAAGGAAGCGCAAAAATCGGCTGCAAGTCTTACGGATGGCGAGCGGTTTACCGTTCTTGGCGAGCTAGAGCGCGTGATTGCTGAGCGGGAAGTAGAACGCCCGGAAGGCGCATATACCACTTATTTGTTCGATAAAGGGGTCGATAAGATCCTTAAGAAGGTAGGCGAAGAAGCCTCTGAAACGATTATTGCCGCTAAAAATAAAGACAATGCCGAGCTGCGTCTTGAGGTTAGTGATCTGATCTACCACTTACTAGTTCTGCTACAGGAGCGTAAGCTTCCGCTGGATGAGATCATGGAAGAGCTCAGTACCCGCCACGAGCGCCCACGCCGGGATCAGTACTAGGGGGGGACTGAAGGATGCATATCGATTACCACACGCATCATGAGCGCTGCGGTCATGCCGTGGGCAAGCTTGAGGAGTATGTGCAGCGCGGGATTGCGCTTGGACTTGAGCAACTAGGGTTATCGGACCACTTGCCGCTCATTCATGTCGATCCTGCTAGCTATTACCCTGAGATGGCGATGCCAATGGCTGAACTGCCTCGTTATGTAGAGGAATGTCTGAGTCTGAAGGAACGTTATCGTGGAGCCATAGATCTGCGGGTGGGGCTGGAAGCGGATTATATTGAAGGCTACGAAGATCAAATTCGTGAGATTTTATCTCCTTACCCATGGGATTATCTGATTGGCTCTGTGCATTTTCTTGGGGAATGGGATATTACGGATTATCGACAGGTTCATGGCTGGGAAGGTAAGGATGAACTAGAGGTATATCGTCTTTATTATGATGCTGTAAAGAAGTCGGCGTTATCGGGATTATATGATATTATAGGACATATGGATGTTATTAAACGGTTCGGCTATGGTCCACAGACACCAGAAGGTAAAGCAGAAGTGAGAGCATTGGAACTGGAAACCTTAAAGGTTATAGCAGATAGCGGAGTCGCCATGGAGCTAAATGCTTCAGGGCTTTCCAAGCCGTGTGCTGAAATGTTCCCAGCGGAACATCTGCTACAGGAGGCTTTTAAGCTCGGTATACCTCTTACGCTCGGCTCGGATGCACATGACCCTGCTAAGCTTGGTGACGGCTTACAAGAGGCTCGTAGCCTGCTTTGGCACACAGGATTTCGTGAACTGGCTGTATTTGAGGGTCGTCGTCGTACCGCTGTTCCGTTCAAACTATAATTTATAATCCGCAGGAGGGTATTATGCATCATCAACAATTACGTATTTTTTCCGGTTCGTCGAATCCAAAGCTGGCGGCAGATATTGCAGAGCGACTTGGTGTTGAATTGGGGCAGATTAAGCTGACCCGTTTCATGAGCGGCGAGATTTACGTGCATTACGAAGAGAGCATCCGGAACTGCGACGTATTTTTGGTGCAATCCCTATCCCATCCCATTAATGAGATGTTCGTGGAGCTGCTCGTGATGATAGATGCTGCTAAACGGGCATCGGCACGTACAGTTAACATTATTGTGCCGTATTATGGATATGCTCGACAGGAACGTAAGTCTGCACCTCGTGAACCGATTTCGGCTAAGATGGTAGCTGATGTACTTACGACCGCCGGCGCAACCCGTGTAATCACTATCGATTTGCATGCAGCGGCAATTCAAGGATTTTTCAACATTCCGGTCGATCATCTGACTGCTCTCGATTTGATCAGCAGCCATTTGAAGGCCAAGGCTATGTCTGATTTGGTCATTGTCTCTCCAGATGCCGGACGTGCCTCTATGGCTGAGAAGCTGGCGAATAAGCTGGATTCACCTTTTGCCATTATGATCAAGAAGCGTCCAGCCCATAATGAATCGGTAATCACTCATGTCATTGGTGATGTCGAGGGACGTACACCGATTATTATCGAGGACCTGATTGATACAGGGACTACCATTGTGAATGTGGTAGAGGGTCTGAAAGAGAGAGGTGCGAAGGACAGTATCGTCTGTGCAACGCATGGATTGTTCTCAGGGCCTGCGCTGCAGCGGCTTGACCATCCCTCAATTGAGGAAGTGGTCATTACCGACTCTATCGCGCTGCCAGATGATCATTCAAGTCGGTTTAAGGTCTTATCGGTTGCACCGATGCTTGCTCAAGCTACACGTATTATTCTTGAGGGCGGTTCGATCGATAAGCTTTTCAGAGACGCGGGAATTTAATTCCCCGTCTTTTTTATTTTTATTTGAAAAAGTTGTTGTATGTGGAGTGGTAGAGTCTTTCTCAACTTGAGAATCTCACGGTCACATGTGGTATACTGTGTGAAGATAGCCGCACCCATATAGGGAACGGAATAGCGATTAAGTTTGGAGCTCCGGTATACCCCATTGGGCGCCGTCCTCCTATTTTTTCGTTAGTATAAAAGGAAGCTTCTTATAAGGGGGTGCCTTGCTTCCATGATGGAGAGAACTTCAGAGTATGAGGAGAATGGTAATGTTATTCCCGTCACTCTGAATGCCAATTTTTTCTTTGAAAGAGCCGTTCGGTCCTTGGATCGCTTTCAATATGATAAGGCATTAAAGAATTTTCGCAAAGCTGTAGAGTACGAACCGGAGAACCCGGTAAATCATTGCAACGTAGCAGGTGTATTATCAGAAATGGGTAATTATGAGGCGTCAAACGATATTTTGACCCATGTGCTGGAGAATATTGATCCTGGAATGACGGAATGTTATTTCTATATGGCTAACAACTTTGCCAATATGGAAAGCTATGAGGAGGCAGAACGCTCACTCGTTACTTATCTCGAAGAAGATGTGAACGGTGAGTTTCTGGCCGAATCGGAAGAGTTGATGGAACTTCTGCAATATGAACTGGATCGTCCTGCACCGCTTATCCGGATTAGAAGCCGGGAAGGGGTAATAGAGCATGAGCGGGCCCGGGCGCTGTTGGAGGAAGGCAAGTTTACACAAGCCGTTACTTTGCTTGAAGAGATTGTGAGCAATACGCCAGACTTCTTGGCGGCGCATAACAACCTAGCCCTTGCGTATTTCTATATGGGTCGTTTTACCAAAGCCAAAGAATGTATTATGCGGGTGCTTGAACAGGACTCTGGCAATTTGCACGCACTTTGTAACTTGGCGATCTTTCTGCAGTATGAAGGTGACCGCGGGCAACTGGCAGGATTATTACGTCAGCTAGAGACGACTATTCCTTTTCACCAGGAGCATTTGTTCAAAATGGCCACTACGATGGGAATTCTTGGACGGCATAGAACCGCCTATGGTCATTTTCGTCGCCTGCTGAAGGATGAGGAAGTCGGCGGTGACGCCAGCTTGTATCATTACTGTGCGGCAGCAGCAAGTAATAGTGGACTGTACACGGAAGCTCAACGCTGCTGGCAAAAAGCTACTAAGCTGGACCCTGAATCGGCTGTGCCGAGATTTTTTCTGGCCCAGCTGCAGCAAGCACAGGGAGAAGGCAAAGCGTTATCTCCAATCAGCTACAACTATCAGCTTCCATTTCAAGAGCAGCTGAAGCTGTGGAAAGATAATAAAGGCAGCTTTGCCGAAGAGGTGCGGAACAATCCGCTGCTTCGTTCCTCCTTCTTCTGGGCGCTTCGCTACGGAGATGCCAATACGAAGCTTCAGGTGACGGAAGCTCTGCGCTGGATCGAAGATGAAGAAATGTCCGAGATTCTGCAAGGACTTCTGAAGCAACAGCCATTGCAGGAAGAAAAGCTGCAAGAAGCTGCGCTTCTCAGCCTGCAACGACTGATTGGTAGTGTTCCGGAGGAAAATGTGCTTCAGGAAGCTAAAGAAACTTCTACTGCGCGTCTGAAGGGATTGCCAGAATGGAGAGATGATTGGCAAAAAGTCATCGACCAGACGGTAAGTATGATGGACCGGAGATTTGATGCCGTTCAGAAAAAAGACGCTGAATTACTCTGGAAGCAATTCGTGAGCAGCATCTATCCAGATGTTCCTTTTATCCGTCACGCGGGGGGCTGGAGTGCAGCCTTAGAATATCTGATCGCAAAAATGCATAACCTTCCAGTTACCTATCGTGAAGTAGCTCTGCGTTACGACGTTTCTGTGTCGATGGTCAGTCGTTATGCTCGGCGTATCGATGATGAATGTAGCTTTCAGGGAAGTGTGAGCGACAGTCTTCCCCCGTTTACTGAAAATATCTAAATTCTTGACGCTTAAACCCTATTGTGAGGAGGCCACTGTTATGTACAAAACGATTGTAATCGGAACAGGCCCGGCCGGGCTTACTGCTGCTATTTATCTGGCACGTGCCAACCTTAACCCACTTGTAATTGAAGGCTTGCAGCCAGGTGGACAACTGACAACGACAACGGAAGTAGAGAACTTTCCAGGTTTTCCTGAAGGGATTCTCGGTCCGGATTTAATGGACAACATGCGGAAGCAGGCTGAACGTTTTGGTGCTGAATTTAAGAATGGTTGGGTGGATTCAGTGGATTTTTCACAGCGTCCATTCAAAGTGACAGTAGATGGTTTGGGTGTATTAGAGGCAGAGTCGGTAATTATTTCTACCGGTGCTTCTGCCAGATATTTAGGAATACCAGGGGAGCAGGAGAATGTGGGCCGTGGGGTCAGCACTTGTGCTACTTGTGACGGCTTCTTTTTCCGGAACAAAAAGATTATCGTGGTCGGTGGAGGAGACTCCGCGATGGAGGAAGCCAGCTTCTTAACAAGATTTGCTTCCAGCGTAACTCTGGTTCATCGTCGTGATGAGCTCAGAGCTTCGAAGATCATGCAGGATCGCGCACGCGATAACAGTAAGGTTGCGTGGGCACTTAACCGTACACCGCTTGAAGTAACAACCGGCGAGTCTGGCGTTAAAGGGCTGACGGTTCGCAACAATGAGACAGGGCAGGAAGAACTCATCGAAGCGGATGGGGTGTTTGTCGCGATCGGACATACGCCGAATACCGGGTTCTTAGGCGGCCAGATTACTACGGATACCAATGGCTACATTGTGGTCACCCCTGGAACGACAGAAACGAACATTCCGGGTGTATTCGCTTGTGGTGACGTGCAGGATACCCGTTACCGTCAAGCGATTTCTGCAGCAGGCACTGGCTGCATGGCAGCAATGGATGCTGAGAAATACTTAGAGGGTTCGATGGTGCATGATTGGAGCGAAAATCTGGGTAGTTAATTTCCCGCTAACTTAAATTGGAATGACTTCTAGCAGGCGATCCTTATCTTACAGGATTGCCTGTTTTTTTATGATAGGAAATAGCGGTATTAAAATAACTGTAACAATGTCCTTCGAAAAAGACTTGCGCATTTTATAAATAAGTTTACAATGTAGATAAATGTTAACGTGAACAATTTTCAACACAACGCTAGGCAAAACATTTATTTTAGATTTAATTAATATTTAATGAATAGTTCAAACATCAAAATGTTTACGTTAAACTGATTGTAACTCCCATTATGATTATAAAGGAGAGCAGCAAACCTCATGAGCAGAAAATTTATGGATGAGAACTTCTTATTGTCCAGTGAGACTGCGATTCAGCTGTTTCATAACTATGCGAAAGACATGCCGATTATCGACTATCACTGCCATCTCAGTCCGAAAGAGATTTATGAGAACAAGACGTTTAACAATATTACCGAGGCTTGGCTGTATGGTGACCATTACAAATGGAGAGTGATGCGGGCAAATGGTGTAGAAGAGAAGTACATTACCGGTGATGGTAGTGACTACGATAAATTTCTGGCCTGGGCAAGAACTGTTCCAAGGATAATCGGTAATCCGCTCTATCATTGGACACATCTGGAGTTACAGCGTTTCTTTGGAGTATATGATTTGCTAAATGAGGTTAATGCTCCGAAGATTTGGGACGAAGTGAACAAGCAACTGCAAGGCGAGGGCTTTGGAGCAAGAGACTTGATCATTAAATCGAAGGTGACCGTTGTATGCACCACCGATGACCCTGTAGATGATCTAGAATATCACGAGAAAATCAGTACTCTAAGTGGATTCGAAGCTAGCATAGTTCCGGGATTCAGACCAGATAAATCACTCGAAATCAACCGTCCTACCTTCAAGGCTTGGGTGGATCAGCTTAGTGAAGTTTCGGGAATAGCGGTTGAGCATTATGGACAGTTTCTTGAAGCGCTGGAGAGCAGGGTGAGATACTTCCATGCTAGAGCGGGCCGTGTATCCGATCATGCTTTGGATGCAGTAATGTTTGAGCCAGCTACCTTGGAGGAAGCTACAGAAATATTCGCCAAAGCAATTCGTGAAGGCACTGTAAGCGAGAGTGAAGAGAAAAAGTACAAAGGGTTCACACTTATATTCCTCGGGAAATTATATAGCGAACTGGATTGGGCGATGCAATTCCATATCCATGCGCTTCGTAATAATAACAGCGTAATGTTCGGGCGTCTCGGTCCGGATACAGGCTATGATGCGATCAATGATGGCATGTTTGCTAAACCACTGGCAGGACTGCTTGATGCGCTGGATCGTGAGAACGCACTGCCTAAGACGATTTTGTATTCATTGAATCCGAATGATAATCATGTCATTGCGGGTTTAATGGGCTGCTTCCAAGGGGGAGGTATACCTGGGAAAATTCAATTCGGAACGGCATGGTGGTTCAATGACAATAAGGATGGCATGCTGGAACAGATGAAGACGCTCGCTAATCTAGGGGTACTCAGCCAATTTGTCGGAATGTTAACAGACTCCAGAAGCTTTTTATCGTATACCAGACATGAGTACTTTAGAAGAATTCTATGTGATCTTGTAGGTTCTTGGGTAGAGGCTGGAGAAGTCCCGGATGATATGGAACTGCTGGGCGGTATGATTGAGAACATCTGTTACAATAATGCGGATCAATATTTCAATTTCTCGAAACAGGCATTGGTGACAAGGTAATCGTTATGATATCCTTACATGGAAGAGCCAAACCCGTTTGATAAGGAAGGTTGACCCATGGCACCTACAATCAAGGATATCGCCAAATTGGCGAATGTTTCACATACAACTGTATCAAGAGCACTTAACAACAGTCCACTCATTAAAGAGGTCACACGTAAAAAAATTGCTGAGATTGCCGCGCAAGTGGGTTACGTCCCCAATTACAATGCTAAAAGCCTTGTAATGCAGCGATCATATACCATTGGCTTGTTCTTCACGAGTATTGCCAAGGGCACAACATCCGGTTTCTTCTCTGACACGATCCGTGGTGTGAACAGCGTTATAGATGTTGAATATAATTTGTTCATACGTGGGATCGACGATTATGCAGAGTACTCCTCCATTCATCACAAACGTTTTGACGGAATTATTCTAATGAGCCAAAGTGAAGCAGACAATAAATTTATTTACCATGTGATCCAGCAAGGCATTCCAATCGTTGTGTTGAATCGACAGATCGATGATCGCTCCATTATTAACATCATCTCGAATGACCGGGAAGGCGCTTATCATGCAGGTAAATACCTGATAGAATCCGGCCATCAAGACATTGCGATTATTGAAGGCGTCGAAGGCTTTAAATCCACACAGGAGCGCAGAGATGGTTTTATAAAAGCATTGATAGATTATAACATTCCTGTGCGTAATGACTACATGATCAGTGGTAAGTATGATTTGCAAAGTGGATATGAGGCGATGGGCCAGCTGCTGGATCTGGAAAAAGCGCCGACGGCAGTATTTTGCTCTAATGACGATATGGCGATCGGAGCTATGAAATCTGTGTTTGAACATGGGCTGCAGGTGCCGTATGATGTCTCTATTGTTGGTTTTGATGATATTGGCTTTTCGCTCTTTGCCAATCCTTCGTTGACCACAGTTAAGCGTCCGATTGAGAAAATCAGCGAGCAAGGTGCCCGTAAGCTACTAAGCTTAATCAAAGAGCCATTGGAGAATGAAGGGCTAATCTCGATCGACACGGAGTTTATTGCGAGAGAATCGGTTAAGAACCTGCAAAGATAGTAATGATGCACATACCAGCGACGTAATCCTTTACAATTTGTGAGGGGTTTTCAATTAAAATTTTCACGTGTGCATATTATTTAACATAACATAATATAAATATTGTTTTATATGGTAATTTAACTTTGTTTATCGTGTGCATTATAAATTAGGAGGCATTTGTATGAACAGATTAAATAGTGATAGCTGGAAAGCTTATAAGCAATATCCCGAGAAGGTTCTGCAATTTGGTGAAGGGAATTTCATGCGCGCTTTTGTAGATTGGCAGATTCATACCATGAATCAAAAAACGGATTTTAATGGCGGAGTAGTTGTGGTACAACCGCTGGGCAACGGACTTGCAGAAATGCTAAATGCTCAGGATGGGTTGTATACGCTTTATCTCCAAGGGCTCAAAGATGGGGCAGCGGTAAAAGAACATGAGGTTATCAATTGTATTACACGAACGCTTAATCCTTTTGCCCAGCATGAGGAGTATATGAAGCTTGCCGAGAATCCAGAGCTGCGCTTTATCGTGTCTAATACCACGGAGGCGGGAATTGCTTTTGAAGGGGACGACAAATTAACGGATGCTCCGCAAAGCAGTTTTCCAGGCAAACTGACGGCCTTATTGTATAAACGTTTCGAATTTTTTAATGGGGATGCTTCCAAAGGTTTTATTATCATTCCGTGTGAGCTGATTGACCGAAATGGGGATGAGCTTAAGAAGGTTATTTTGAAATATGCTGAACTGTGGAATCTTGGAGACGGCTTTATTGAATGGCTGAATGAAGCCAATACCTTCTGCTGCAGTCTGGTAGACCGCATTGTTCCCGGATATCCAAGAGACAGCATCGCTGAGATTACTGAAGAACTGGGGTATGAGGATAAGATGGTTGTTGTCGGCGAGCAGTTCCATCTTTGGGTAATTGAAGGGCCGCAGTGGATGAAAGAGGAGTTCCCGGCTGAACTAGCAGGTCTTAATGTGCTCGTGGTAGATGATATGACCCCTTACCGGACTCGTAAAGTGAGAATTCTAAACGGAGCGCATACCGCGATGACACCCGTAGCGTATTTGTACGGAATTGATACGGTGGCTGAGGCGATTGAGCACGAAGAGGTTGGGGCGTACGTGAAGTCCTTGATCTATGATGAGATCATCCCGACGCTGGATCTGCCGGTAGAGGAATTGAATTCTTTTGCAGACGCGGTATTAGAAAGGTTCCTGAACCCGTATGTGCAGCATTACTTGATGAGCATCTCTCTGAATTCTATTTCGAAATTTAAGACAAGAGATCTACCTTCGTTGCTGCAATATGTAGAGTCCAAAGGACAATTGCCTGAGAAGCTTGTCTTCTCATTAAGTGCATTAATTGCCTTCTATAAAGGACGCAGAGGGGAAGAAGAGATTCAGTTGGCGGATGATGCAGATATTGTGGAATGGTTCGCTTCCTTATGGGGAGGATGGGATGGCACAGATACTGGGTTACGCGCACTGGCTGTCGAGGTATTAGCGGCGACAAATCGCTGGGGCTGTGACCTGAACGAAGTGGCCGGACTTACGGATAAGGTGACAGAAGGGCTCATTGCGATTGAGAGAACAGGTATGAAGCAAGCGCTGCAAGCGTACGTGAAGAGACCTGCGCACAACTAATACACAGGAGGTGGATGACGACATGATTAAGACTATGAAAGAGGTACTGCAGATTAACGAGGCTGATAACGTGGCAGTTGCACTTAAAGACTATCAAGCAGGCGACACCATTGTGATAGGTTCAAAAGAGATTAAAATTACGGAAGATATTGCTAGAGGTCATAAAATTGCACTAACCAGCATTAGCGAAGGTGAGTATGTATTGAAGTATGGCTATCCCATCGGTCATGCTAAAGCGCCTATCGTGCCGGGCCAGTGGGTGCATACCCATAATACGAAGACAAACCTAACAGGGGTTGAGGAATATACTTTTGAGCAGAAGCTGACACCCAATCCTTTTAAAACAGAAAATTTGACCTTTAAGGGGTATCGTCGTTTTGACGGATCAGTAGGTATTCGTAATGAGCTATGGATCGTCCCTACGGTTGGTTGTGTAAATGGAGTGGCGGAGCAGATCATTAATATTTTCAAGGCAGAGGTTGGGGATATCGCTCCATTTGATAATGTACTCGTGCTTAAACATAACTATGGTTGTTCTCAGCTAGGCGATGACCATGATAATACTCGTACAATACTTGCTAACGCGGTTAAGCATCCAAATGCGGGCGCCGTACTTGTGCTCGGACTAGGTTGTGAGAATAACAATTTGCATATTTTTAAAGACATGCTGGGTAGTTACGATGAGGATCGAGTGCGTTTTCTTGTCTCCCAAGAGGTTGGAAACGAGATTGAAGAAGGCGTAAAGCTGCTGAAGGAACTCTACAATAATGTACAGGGTGATCATCGGGAAGAAGTCTCACTCTCTGAGCTGAAGATTGGTCTGAAGTGTGGAGGCTCGGATGGCCTGTCCGGGATTACTGCGAATCCGCTTCTTGGACGTCTGTCTGACTATATGGCTGCCCAAGGCGGCACAACTGTACTCACTGAAGTACCAGAAATGTTTGGCGCCGAAAAAATTCTGATGGAACGTGCGGCAGATGAAGCTATTTTCCACAAAATTGTTGATCTCATCAATGACTTTAAGCAGTATTTTATGGACTATAAACAGCCGGTATATGAAAATCCTTCACCAGGAAATAAAGCCGGAGGAATTACTACGCTTGAGGATAAATCTCTGGGCTGCACTCAAAAATCCGGTAATTCTACGGTAATGGATGTACTCAAGTACGGAGAGCTTATCACTAACAAAGGCTTAAATCTTCTTAACGCGCCGGGCAATGACCTAGTGGCTTCGTCGGCTCTGGCTGCTGCTGGCTGCCAATTGGTGATCTTTACGACCGGGCGGGGAACGCCTTTTGGAACATTCGTGCCTACGATGAAGGTATCCACCAATACCCCATTATATGAAGGCAAACGTCACTGGATCGATTTTAATGCGGGTGTGTTGGTTGAAGATGGTTCTCCAGATGAGGTTCTGCGTGACTTCATTAACTACATTATCAGCGTGGTTAGTGGGGAATGGGTAAATAATGAGAAAAATAATTTCCGCGAGATTTCCATCTTCAAAACAGGCGTAACGCTATAATAAATGATTTATTACGAATTAGACTGTCCCTTATGCTATTTAGCATAGGGGCAGTTTTTTTAATTTCACATTATACATAATCCATCTTTAAAAGAACGGTCATTGCTTTCTTCTAAATTTAGTGATTGCAATCACAATGGCCCCATTCAGCCTGTGCTAATCTGTTGTTGAGAATAGTTCTCACAAAAAGGAGAAGAGTTGCATGGAAAAAGTCCTGCGAATGGATGAGTCTATCTTCGACATTGTATCACGGCATCCAGAGGTCATCGAGATTATGGTGGATCTGGGCTTTAAGGATATCGCCAAGCCGGGCATGCTGCAGACCGCTGGACGTTTCATGACCTTATCCAAAGGAACCAAGTTGAAGAAAATAGATCTCGACACTGTGAAGTTAGCATTTGAACGACATGGCTTCGGGATTGTGAAATAAAGGAATCTATCATCAAAATTTCATTAAGGAGAGATCAATAATGAGTGAATTGATAAATAACCGCGAGGTTGATGTACCGGAGCAAACTCGTCGCCAAGCCCTGCTCAAGGAGATTATTAAAGAACTGCATGCAGGCAAAAGCGTTGAAGAGGTTAAGGCACGCTTCGAGGAAGCTGTAGGTGATGTTACTGTTGCGGAAATCTCTGCAATGGAGCATTCGTTAATGACTGAAGAGGGAATTCCGGTATCCGAGGTACAGCGGCTTTGTTCGGTGCATACAGCCATTTTCAAAGGCTCTATTGAGCAAATTCACCGCTCCTCGAAGCCTGAAGAACAACCCGGCCACCCAGTCCACACCTTCAAGCTAGAAAACCGTGAGATTGAAAGACTTGTGAACTTCCGGTTAGATTTGCATGCTACTAAATTCCAGAAGAATGACAGCGAGGAGCTGATCTTTAAGCTACTGGAGGATCTTAGCTTACTGTTGGATCTAGATAAACACTACAGTCGAAAAGAAAATCTGTTGTTCCCTTACCTTGAAAAATACGGCATTTATGGACCAACCAAGGTAATGTGGGGGGTGGATGATCATATCCGCCGTATGATTAAAGAGGCAAAAGCAGCGCTCAGCAGCTACAGCGGAAATGCAGTAGATATTGGTGTTCAACTTAAGGAGATCATCAAGGAAGTTAATGAAATGATTTTTAAGGAAGAAAATATTTTATTGCCTATGTCGCTGGATAAATTGACGGAAGACGAATGGGTCAAAATCGCTCGGGAGAGCGATGAGATTGGATTCTGCCTGACGGCGCCGGAGCAGGAGTGGATACCCGAACGTGCCGCAGAGCCGGAAGGTGCAGCATTGCAGGGTGAAGCAGTGGGAGCCGCTCCGCAAGAAGGGTTCATCCGTTTTGAGACAGGGCTGTTGTCATTGCATCAGCTTGAAACAGTACTCAATCATCTGCCAGTAGATCTGACATTCATTGATGAGGATGATGTCGTTCGATATTTTTCACACGGGAAGGAACGTATCTTTGCCCGAACTAAGGCGGTTATCGGCCGCACGGTACAGAACTGTCATCCGCCTCAAAGTGTTCATGTGGTAGAGAAGCTTCTGGAAGACTTTAAGGCAGGTCGTAAGGATGCTGAGGACTTCTGGATCAACATCAAGGATAAATTTATCTATATCCGTTATTTCGCTGTCCGCGACGAGACTGGTCGGTATATGGGTACGCTGGAGTTTACACAGAATATCGCACCTATCCGTGCACTGGAGGGGCAAAAGCGTATTTTGTCAGAATAAATGGGTGATTTAGGTTATTTTCCAGATAATAATATAGTCAGAAGACTCTCTTACTTAGTCGTAAGGGGGTCTTTTTAGAATATAATAGAGTATAGTATTAAAATAAGGAATTCCCGGGTGTGTTGTCTTTCCTTGACCACAGAGGGGGCTTCTATTATAGTTGGTACTTAGGATTAACTATTTTAGTATAAAAAAAGGTGGCTTGTTACATGTCTGAGAATATCTACGTTGGCGTGGATTTGGGTGGAACTGCAATTAAGGTTGGAATCTGCAATGCTGAGGGAACTCTATTGCATACTTATGAGGGACCTACAGGAACTGCAGAAGGTGTCGATACTGTTATCGATAATATCGAGAAGTATGTTCGCCAAATTGTGGAGGATTCCCCGTACTCTTGGGATCAGCTTGCAGGTGTAGGAGCGGGCGTAGCAGGGTTCACAAATATTCGTGAAGGAATCATTATACTTGCGCCTAACATAGGATTTAAAGATGTGCCGATTCGCTCCATTTTGGAAGATCGCTGGAACAAGCCTGTCAAAATAGACAATGATGCGAACGTGGCTGCACTGGGTGAAGCCTGGAGTGGTGCAGGACGCGGGATTGAAAATTGTGTTTGCTATACGCTAGGAACAGGTGTTGGTGGCGGAATTATTATTAACGGAAAGATTTATCAAGGTTTTGCAGGTCTAGCAGGTGAGCTTGGCCATATCACTGTAGTGCCGGATTTGGAAGCCATTCAATGTGGTTGCGGTAATATGGGATGTCTGGAAACCGTTTCCTCCGCTACAGGAATTATTCGTATGGCTAACGATGCAGTAGCTCGTGGTGATCGTACTTCGCTCTCAATGGTAGAGAAGATTGCTGCGAAGGAAGTCTTTGATGCGGCTAAGGCTGGCGATGAAGTAGCGATTCGCATAGTAAACCGTGCAGCATACTACCTGGGTAAATCTATGGCTTCTGTTGCAGCCGTGCTTAACCCTGAGGTCTTCATCATTGGTGGTGGTGTATCTAAGGCTGGAGATATTCTATTTGATGAAGTTCGTCGTGTGTTTGCTAAGCTCGCACCGGCTCCGCTTCAGACTGGTGTTTCGATTATCCCTGCGGAGCTTGGTAATGATGCAGGTATTGTGGGTGCGGCAGGTCTTCTGCTTCGTTCTTAAAAGATAGGGAGTATTCATATACTAATTTAGGGAGGGGACGCTTTAATGACCGAATTGGACAATACTCCAACGGCTGGAGCCACCCTGATCATTATTACCGGAATGTCAGGTGCGGGTAAGACAATTGCTGTTCAGAGTCTGGAAGACCTAGGGTTCTTCTGTGTCGATAATTTGCCGCCGGTGCTGATCCCTAAGTTTGCAGAACTGATTGAGCAGTCGAAGGGTAAGATCGCCAAGGTAGCGCTTGTGATTGACCTGCGCGGTAGGGAATTCTTCACTGCTTTGTCCGAGTCTCTAGCCTATATCAAAGATGAGTCAACCATTGGCTGTGAAATCTTGTTCTTGGATGCTACGGATTCGGTGCTTGTGCAGCGTTACAAGGAAAGCCGGCGTCATCATCCGCTAGCGCCTAAGGGACTTCCGCTTGATGGTATCAAGCTGGAACGTAAGATGCTTGAGGAATTAAAGAATTCAGCCACATTATGTCTGGATACTAGCAGTATGAAACCAGTGCAGCTCAAGGAGAAGATCGTTTCTCGGTTCTCGCATTTAGGAAAAAGTACACTCTCCGTCAACATTACATCGTTCGGATTTAAGTATGGTATTCCTATTGATGCAGACCTCGTATTCGATGTTCGCTTTTTGCCTAACCCACATTATGTGGATCACCTGCGGCCCAAAACAGGTCAGGACAGCGATGTCTATGACTATGTAATGAAGTGGCCTGAAACACAGGTGTTCCTGACCAAACTGCTCGATATGCTTCATTTCTTAATTCCGCAATATCGTAGGGAAGGTAAATCCCAGATTATTATCGGCATTGGCTGTACCGGCGGGAAACACCGTTCAGTAGCCATTTCTGAATATTTGGGCAAAATGCTGGGCGTCAGCGAAACGGAATCCGTAGCTGTTAGTCATCGGGATTCCGAGCGTGATCGGCACTAATGAGAGAAGGGGTCCATAGTGGCTGAAGAACAAAGACAGCGTCCACGTATCGTCGTTATGGGCGGTGGCACGGGACTATCTGTCATGCTTCGCGGCTTAAAAGAAAAGCCGCTAGATATTACAGCTATAGTTACCGTAGCAGATGACGGAGGAAGCTCGGGCATTTTGCGTAGTGAACTGCAAATGCCGCCTCCTGGGGACATCCGCAACGTATTAACAGCTATGGCTGATGTAGAGCCGCTCATGGCGGATATTATGAGATATCGTTTTAACACGGGCGAAGGATTGGCGGGCCATAGTCTTGGTAATTTAATTCTTGCCGCGCTTACAGATATATCTGGTGATTTTGTCACAGCTGTTCGTGAGCTTAGCCGATTATTTGCTGTTCGCGGACGGGTATTACCCGCTGCGGGAGATGCCGTAGTATTGCGTGCGGAAATGTCGGACGGCACGATTATCACGGGGGAATCTAAAATACCGGAAGCAGGCGGGATCATTAAACGGGTTTCTTTGGAGCCTGCTGATGTGGAACCGTTGCCTGAAGCGCTTGAAGCGATTCGAAATGCAGATGCGATTCTTTTGGGTCCAGGGAGTCTATATACGAGCATTCTTCCGAACCTACTTGTTCCGAAGCTAGCAGAAGCTGTTGTATCTTCTGATGCAATCAAAATTTTTGTCTGCAATGTAATGACTCAGCCTGGCGAAACGGATAATTATACTGTAAATGACCATCTACAAGCTGTTTATGATCATATTGGAATTCATTTATTTGATTATATTATTGTGAATGACGGTGAAATTCCAGAGCAGGTGCAGTCGAAGTACGCTGAGAAGGGTGCGCGTCCGGTACAGCTCGATAAGGATGTACTAGAAGGTAGTGCATATAAAGTTATAGCGGATAAGCTAGTGTTATTCCGAACTTATTTAAGGCATGATACCGATAAGCTTAGTCATCATATCTATCAGCTTGTGCAAGATTGGATAAACAGAAACCCTAGGGTATAACTTAAAATATAAGAGAGTATAAGTTTTACACCTATACTTTATGGTTTATATTTCTCGCTTAAACGCTTACCGTCCTTACAAGGACACCGAAGGCTTTTATGCTTGTATATATGAATGACGTACTTATTTCAGAAAGAGGTGAGACCCTTGTCTTTTGCGGCCCTTACCAAAAAAGAGCTGACGATGGTGGAGAGTGAGCCCTGTTGTGAGAAGGCGGAAATGTCAGCACTTATCCGTATGAATGGATCTGTGCAGCTTTCAAGCAAAAAGGTGATTCTCGACATTTCGACGGAGAACGCCGCGATTGCAAGGCGGGTATATTCTTTGCTTAAGAAATATTACCAGGTCCATATTGAGCTACTCGTGCGTAAAAAAATGCGTTTGAAGAAAAATAACGTGTATATCGTTAGAATCCCCAGCCGCGTACAGGAGATCTTAAATGATCTCAGAATTGTGTCCGAAGGATTTATTTTTACCGACGGTATTGATAAAGAGATTGTTGGGAATAACTGCTGTAAGCGTGCTTATTTGCGGGGTGCTTTTTTGGCGGGCGGATCGGTTAATAATCCGGAGGGTTCCTCTTACCATTTGGAGATTTCCTCGATGTATGAGGAGCACTGTAAAGCGCTAGTTGATCTGGCTGGTGAATTTCACCTAAACGCACGCTGCATTGAACGTAAAAAAGGGTTCATTCTATACATTAAAGAAGGCGAGAAGATTATCGAATTCTTAAGTCTGATCGGCGCGCATCAAGCGTTGTTCAAATTTGAGGATGTAAGAATTATGCGTGATATGCGTAATTCCGTGAATCGGATCGTGAACTGCGAGACCGCGAATCTCAATAAAACGATAAGTGCCGCGGTGCGGCAGATTGAGAATATCAAATTGCTGCAGCGAGAAGTGGGGCTGGAGAGCTTGCCGGATAAACTGCGGGAAGTTGCAGAAATCCGAATGGCACATCCAGATATCAACCTTAAAGAGGTTGGTGAAATGCTGAAAGGTACGGTTAGTAAGTCCGGAGTAAATCATCGACTTCGTAAGATTGATGAACTGGCGGACAAGGTTCGAGGCGGCTAGTCACTTTTTTTCTAGTGTGGTTTACGTTATAATGATATAATAATATAAAATTAATGTGAAATTTTTGGGGAGAACTCAATTAGGGGGTAAGCGTTTCATGACAAAGCACCCGGTAGTTGTTCGGTTGAAGACAGGGCTACACGCTCGACCGGCAGCATTGTTTGTGCAAGAAGCTAACAAGTTTTCGTCGGAGATTTTCGTGGAAAAAGACGATAAAAAAGTAAACGCCAAAAGTATTATGGGTATTATGAGCCTAGCGATCAGTTCCGGCACGGAGATCTATATCAGCGCGGATGGTGCAGACGCCGATCAAGCTGTAAACGCTTTGACGAGTCTCGTCAGCAAAGAAGAGCTTGAGAACCAATAATCTTTTGACATGACTTTTTATTGCATGACTAAAAAGCCCCTAGGGGCTTTTTTTAATACCAAAAAATAGATTTAAGATGTGCAACATTTACCAGAATGACTCGTCTAGAGGATAATAACAAATCACAAAAGATGAAAGGGGCTGGCAAATATGAAAGGTTTGGTAAAGAAGATTGGTTCAGTGTTGATTGTAGGGAGTTTGTTAATTGGAGGAATTGGTATGAGTGGTGTCTCCCAGGGTCCTACAAAGGCTTACGCAGATGAAGTGCAGAAAAATGTTGTTAGTGTAGTAGGTAAAGGCGAATTGTCCATCAAGCCGGATATTGTATACTTGTCCATCGGAGTAGATACTACGGCGTCAACTGCGCAAGAAGCACAAAAAACAAATGCTGCTAAAATCCAAAAGATCACTACCCTATTGAAAGGGACTTGGAAAATCGCAGATAAAGATATTCAAAGCACCCAATTCTATGTGCAACCCAACTATAGTTATAGCGAAAAAGAAGGACAGCAAGTAAAAGGATACAACGCGAATCATACGCTGTTAGTGTCTTATAGAGATCTGACTAAGGTTGGTGAATTGCTTGACGCTGCATCTGCAGCAGGGGCAAACAATCTCGGAAATGCACGTTTTTCTGTGGAAGATACTTCTGCCTTTGAAGCTCAGGTGATTGAAAAGGCGATGGCGAACGCAGATGTTAAGGCAGGAGCTATTGCTAAGGCAGCTAAACGTAGCTTAGGCCAAGTGCTCACGGTTAGTCAAAATGATGGCGATATTACTCCAGTATATTTTGAACAAAATCTAAAAATGGATATGGCTGCAGCAGATGCTGGTGCAAGCACATCCGTACAACCGGGAGTAGTTAAAGTTACAACACAACTAAGCGTTATGTATGAATTGAAATAGTAGCCTACAAGATGAATACAGAGAGAAGAGGTAATCTTCCGCTTAATAGTGGGGGATGCCTCTTTTTTGTGTAAGCTCTCTGGGATTATGTTTAATTAATTGGAAAGGAGAGGGAAAACAAGATGATGAATATCTCAAAAGAAATCGTACGCAAATGGGGCATAGGTTTGATGTCGGCGGGGTTATTGCTTGGTGGAGGATTACTGCCTAGTGATACGGGTTATGCAGCGTCTGATCAGGCGAAGAGCAAGGCTAATGCTTCAAGTATAGTATTAAAGGCGAACGGGGTGATTTCGCAGCAGACAGGTATTGTGCAGGAAGGGAAGGTCTGGATCCCAATTACCTTTATGCGTGATGTGCTGGGATTACCTCTCACTTATGATAAAGAAGAAAATGCATACACGATTGGAAAAGGGACGGCTAAAGCCAAGTTAACGCTATCTAGTTTTGGTACTTCTATCTGGGTGAACAACTATTACATTCGGGAATATGAAGGAAAGCTAATAAACAATCGTCTCTATGTTCCATCCGGTCTCTTAAATGATTATTTGGGCTATAAAGTGGATTGGACTCTAGGCTCTAGTAAGCTGAACGTGATGAACAGACCACAGAACGCATTGACAGTAACCACTGAGACCTATGCTAAAGATCGAAAAGAGGCTTTAATCCAGCTTGATTATCCGAAAATTAGTGGACTGAGTCAATCCGCTGCGCAAAAGGCCATGAACGATACCTTGAAAGAAAGTGCCATGAGATTCGCCGCAGGGGCAGAGCAGGATATCTCCAATCGTTCTGGGTCAGAGCCCAAGTATACTTATGATATAGATTATGTAGTGACCTACAATCAGAATGGTGTGATTAGTTTGCTGATGTCACAGTATAGCGATACGGGCGGGGCTCATGGCATGACCAACCGGGAGGCGTTTACCTTCTCGCTCAAGGATGGCAAACGTCTATTGCTGGGCGATCTTTTTGGTGCTAACCCAAACTACAAAAAAACGTTAAATGCTAAGTTGAACAAGCTGGTAAAAGCGGAGGAAAGTTATTTGGGAGGATTCAACGGATTGAATACGGAAAAGTATTTTTATCTGAAGGATGATCAGGTCGTTCTGTTCTTCCAATTGTACGAATACACAGCATATGCTGCGGGGTTCCCCGAATACCCCTTTACTTTCAAAGAACTGTTGCCGGAAGGCGGTAGCCCATTTGCTGCTGTAAAATAAATAGTAAAGTCGTAAACGCGGGTGTCAGCACTGGACATCTCCCCCTTACCAGAATCACCTCGAATTCATATGCTAAATGGAGTAACTAGTTTATGAACGGGGGAGAGCTATGAGCTATCAATACACTGCAATTGGCGATTCCTTGACGACTGGATTTGGCGCTCTGCCAGGTAACGGTTTTGTACCGGTGTACCGTAGAATGGCGGAAGGGAGACTGCGTTCTAATGTGGCCTCTACGAATTTGGGCGTGAATGGATTGACTACTTCTGAACTGGAACAGCGGCTACGGGGGAGTGCAATGACTCGCGAAGCCATTCGAGCAGCCGACATTATCACGCTATCCATCGGTGGCAACGATTTAATTCATGCTGCAAAGGCTGCAGCTAGACAACCTGGGAATTTATCTAAAGAGCTGGGAAGATCACTGCAGGAATGCAAACAAAATTTCGCTGTCATTATGAGTATTCTTTTCCAATTGAAAGCGGGGGCACGTAGACCTTATATCATTCGAATTGTGGGATTGTATAATCCCTATCCTCAGGTAGTAGGCGCTACAGAGTGGGTGAAGCAGTTTAACCGCTATGCATCGCAGTATAGTAGCCGAGTAGTTGGATTTGCTTCTATTTATGGTGAGTTTGCAGGAAATGAGAGAGGCCTTTTATCGTTTGACCACTTACATCCTAATGGCCGAGGCTACCGTGTGATTGCTGAGAAACTCAATGCGCTTGGTTATGGTGGTTTGATTTAATTGAGATTCATTTGTAATGGGGGGCTGAAAAGCAAAGAGGCTGTGCACTAACCATCAAGTGGATAGTGTACAGCCTCTTTGTGTTGTTTTATAGCTTACACACCGCTAGGCAGTGTTTTCTCGATGACTTTATCAACGATACCGTAAGCTGCCGCGTCTGCAGCAGTCATGAAGTAATCACGATCTGTATCCTTCTCAATACGTTCCAGGGGTTGACCCGTACGTTCTGCAAGAATGCGATTCAGCTTATCGCGCAATTTGAGGATACGGCGAGCGCGGATTTCGATATCCGTTGCTTGACCTTGAGCACCACCCAGAGGTTGGTGAATCATGATCTCACTGTTAGGAAGTGCGAAGCGTTTGCCTTTAGCACCAGCGTTAAGCAGGAAAGCTCCCATGGAAGCTGCCATACCGACACAGATGGTGGAAACGTCTGGCTTAATGTACTGCATTGTATCAAAAATAGCCATACCTGCAGTGATGGAACCACCAGGGCTATTCACATAAAGGTGAATGTCCTTCTCAGGATCTTCGGCAGCCAAGAACAGCATTTGTGCGATGATAGAATTGGCTACCACGTCATTAACCTCCGTTCCAAGGAAAATGATGCGGTCCTTCAGCAGGCGGGAATAGATGTCATAAGCGCGCTCACCGCGGTTGCTCTGTTCTACTACCATAGGAATATAACTCACGTGGAAAACCTCCTTGATATTGGTTCTTCAAATGTATTCATTTTTACTCTTGCCGTATTACCCACATGATAAACAAATTCAAACAAAAAGTCAAAGAAAGTCAAACTTATATTCAAAAAAAAGAGCCGACATGCGGCTCTTTGGTTAAGTAGTAGTATAGGCACTACTAAATTATGTACAAAAGTGAAATTAATGGCGCGCCCGCCAAGAATCGAACTTGGATCTCAGGCTTCGGAGGCCTACGTCATATCCATTGGACCACGGGCGCAACAAAAATGATTATAATATAATTCCTGAGCAATTGCAATGAATTTAATAATACAGAGCAGGACACTATCCTTTTTCTTAAAGGTAGACAAGCTTATATTCGTTTTCACTCAGAGATAGAATCTGGATAGTTAATGACAGGTTTTAGGTGCTTTAACTCTTTCCCAATCTTATAAATGTATAAGAAGACAAGCGCTTGAGAATTCTACTCTCGGAAGACTTGCACTTCGAGCAATATTTGGTTAGAATATGAGTGGGACTTAAAAAGTTTACCCGGGACATTTTGAGACCATGAACAAGGGAATAGAGGAAGACGAAGTTGCAGGAGTGAAAGCATGCGTAATTTATTAGATATCCAAAAGCAGCTTCTGCCTGATCTCATGGAAACCCTTAAGAGACGGTACACGATTCTTCATCAGATCATGCTGTCCGATATCATTGGACGCAGAACGCTTGCCGCTTCGCTTGATATGACTGAGCGGGTACTGCGTGCCGAGACGGATCTTCTGAAATCGCAAGGGCTCATTGAGATCGAGAGCGTTGGTATGCGCATTAGCGCTGCTGGGCGCAGACTGCTTGATTTGCTAGAGCCGGTCGTTAAGAGCCTGTTTGGTCTGGATGAGCTGGAAGAGAAAATTCGGGCAACATACGGTCTGGATAAAGTCATTGTGGTGCCGGGTGATTGTGAGTCATCACCATTCACCAAACGTGAGCTTGGCCGCGCAGGTGCAAAAGCGCTGCTCAGTGTCCTCCGTACAGATGATATTGTTGCTGTCACAGGTGGATCAACGCTTGCCGATATGGCTGATCAACTGACACCGCCGTTATCCCTTTCCTATAAGAACGCCTGGTTTGTTCCAGCGCGTGGCGGATTAGGAGAGAGTATGGAGATTCAAGCCAATACGATTGCCTCTACAATGGCAAAACGGGTTGGAGCGAATTACCGGTTGCTGCATGTCCCTGATTTACTTAGTGGGGATGCCTATCAGTCATTAGCACTTGATTCTAATATTGGAGAGATTGTACAAATCATCCGCAGTTCGCGTATTATTGTACATGGGATTGGGGATGCCATTGAAATGACTCGCCGCCGCAAGCTGGATGAGGCTACTGTCTCAGAAATCCAGGGTGAGGGAGCAGTGGCAGAATCCTTTGGATATTATTTTAATGAAGATGGTCAGGTTGTGCATACGATGCTTACGATGGGATTACGTCTAGAAGATATTGTTCGGACGGAAACTGTCATCGGTATTGCCGGAGGCAAGCCAAAGGCCAAAGCTATTCATGCCATGCTGCGTTTCGGGCAGGAGAATATTCTCGTCACGGACGAGGCTGCTGCTGTGGAAATAGGCAAGGAGATTGACAATCAGTTACAGATATCGTCGTAACTTACTAGAACATATATCTTGCATTATACTTAACATTGTTGTCATGACAGGCTTCACGGTCTGTTTTGAATAAATAAAACGAATTCTAGGAGGAACTATTCAATGAGTGTAAAAGTTGGAATTAACGGATTTGGACGTATTGGACGCCTTGCTTTCCGCCGTATTCAAAATGTAGAAGGTATCGAAGTGGTAGCAATCAACGACTTGACTGACGCTAAGATGCTTGCTCATTTGCTTAAATATGATACAACTCAAGGTAAATTCCAAGGTGATGTTGAAGTGCATGACGGCTTCTTCAAAGTCAATGGCAAAGAAGTTAAGGTTCTTGCTAACCGTAACCCTGAAGAATTGCCATGGGGCGACCTAGGCGTTGATATCGTACTTGAGTGCACAGGTTTCTTCACAACTAAAGAAGCAGCTGAAAAACACTTGAAAGGTGGAGCTAAGAAAGTAGTTATCTCCGCTCCAGCTACTGGCGACATGAAAACTGTCGTTTACAACGTTAACGATGACATTCTTGATGGTACTGAGACTGTTATTTCCGGCGCATCTTGCACTACTAACTGCCTAGCTCCAATGGCAAAAGTATTGAACGACAAGTTCGGTATCGTTGAAGGCTTGATGACTACAATTCACGCTTACACTGGCGACCAAAACACTTTGGATGCTCCACATGCTAAAGGTGACTTCAGACGTGCTCGTGCAGCAGCTGAGAACATCATCCCTAACACTACTGGTGCTGCTAAAGCAATCGGTCTGGTTATTCCAGAACTTAAAGGTAAATTGGATGGTGCAGCTCAACGTGTTCCAGTTGCAACTGGTTCCCTGACTGAGCTTGTAACTGTTCTTGATAAGAGCGTTACTGTTGAAGAAATCAACGCAGCTATGAAAGCAGCTTCCGATCCAGACACTTATGGTTACACTGAAGATGAAATCGTATCTTCCGACATCAAAGGTATGACTTTCGGATCCCTGTTCGATGCTACACAAACTAAAGTATTGACTGTTGGCGACAAACAACTGGTTAAAACGGTTGCTTGGTATGACAATGAAATGTCCTACACTGCACAATTGGTTCGTACTTTGGAGAAATTCGCTAAAATCGCTAAGTAATTGACTTGATATAAGCAACATCTATAGAGCGGAAACAGAAGTTCCTTGTTTCCGCTCTTTCTAAATGTATTTCTTGTTTCCTGCTAGAAACAATATGGGGTGTGGAGGAATTAATCATGAACAAAAAGAGCGTCCGTGATGTAGAAGTAAAGGGTAAACGCGTATTTGTACGCGTGGATTTCAACGTGCCTGTAGAAGACGGTAAAATTACTGATGATACTCGTATCCGCGAAACACTTCCAACTATTAAATATTTGATTGAGAACGGTGCAAAGATCATTCTTGCAAGTCACATGGGTCGTCCTAAAGGCCAATTCGTAGATTCCATGCGTTTGACTACTGCTGCTGAACGTCTGTCCGAGCTTCTTGGCAAACCAGTAGCTAAAGCTGACGAAGCTGTTGGTGAAGCTGTAAAAGCAAAAATTGCTGAGCTAGGAGAAGGCGACGTACTTGTACTTGAGAATGTTCGTTTCTACCCAGGCGAAGAGAAAAACGATCCTGAACTGGCTAAACAATTTGCTGAACTGGCTGATTTGTTCGTTAACGATGCGTTTGGTGCGGCTCACCGTGCTCATGCATCGACAGAAGGTATCGCTCATTTCCTACCAGCTGTATCCGGTCTTTTGATGGAGAAAGAATTGTCTGTTCTGGGTAAAGCTCTTTCTAACCCTGAGCGTCCTTTCACTGCAATCATCGGTGGTTCGAAAGTGAAGGACAAAATTGACGTGATCGACAACCTGCTGAATTTGGCAGACAATGTCTTGATCGGTGGCGGTCTGTCCTACACCTTTACCAAAGCATTGGGATTTGAAATCGGTATTTCCCTAGTGGACAACGATAAATTGGGAACTGCTCTTGAATTCATTGAGAAAGCCAAATCGCTTGGTAAGAACTTCTTGCTTCCAGTTGACGTCGTGGTAGCCGATAAATTCGGTGCGGATGCCAACACGCAAATCGTTCCTTTCAATGAAATCCCAGAAGGCTGGGAAGGTCTTGATATCGGACCGAAAACCCGTGAGCTTTATGCAGATGTGATCAAAAACTCCAAGCTAGTTGTCTGGAATGGACCTATGGGTGTATTTGAAATTGATAAATTCGCTGAAGGTACAATTGCAGTAGCAAAAGCTTGTGCAACTACTGAAGGTTATACTGTTATTGGTGGCGGAGATTCCGCAGCAGCAGCAGAGAAATTCCACCTGGCTGATCAAATGGATCATATTTCAACTGGTGGCGGTGCATCCCTTGAGTTCATGGAAGGCAAGGCGCTTCCTGGCGTAGAAGCACTGAACGATAAGTAAGACCCAAGAAGGAGGCAACTTAAGTCATGAGAACACCAATTATCGCAGGAAACTGGAAGATGTTCAAAACAGTTCCTGAAGCAGAAAGCTTTATTGCTGACATCAAAGGCAAAGCAGAAGTAGAAGGCGTTGAGACTGTTATCTGCGCCCCATTTACTAACCTGCCTGCACTTGTAGCAGCTGCAAAGGGTACAGACATCAAGATTGGCGCACAGAACCTGCACTTTGAAGATAACGGTGCTTACACAGGAGAAATCAGTGGTGTAATGCTTAGCGATCTCGGCGTAGACTATGTAATCATTGGTCACTCAGAGCGTCGTGCTTATTTTGGCGAAACAGATGAAATCGTGAATAAGAAAATGCATGCTGCATTCCGCCACGGTATCACTCCAATCGTATGTGTTGGCGAAAAGCTCGAAGAGCGTGAAGCTGATCAAACTAAAGCAGTATGTAAAGTACAAACTGAAGCTGCATTCCAAGGACTTAGTGCCGAGCAAGCAGCAAAAGTTGTCATTGCATACGAACCTATCTGGGCTATTGGCACAGGTAAATCTTCCACTTCCCAAGATGCTAACGAAGTTATTGCTTACATCCGCAGTCTTGTAAAAGATTTGTATGATGCAGCAACCGCTGAAGCTGTTCGTATTCAATACGGCGGCAGCGTGAAGCCTGAGAATGTAACTGAGTACATGGGCCAAAGCGACATCGATGGTGCGCTTGTTGGCGGTGCCAGCTTGCAGCCTGCTTCCTTCGTTCAATTGGTTGAGGGGGCGAAGTAAGATGTCAGCTCCAAGACCTGTAGCTTTGATCATCATGGATGGTTTCGGTTTGCGTGGAACCTCTGAAGGTAACGCCGTTGCTCAAGCTAACAAACCTAACTATGACCGTTACTTGAAACAATATCCTAATACTACCCTTACTGCTTGTGGTGAAGCTGTTGGTCTTCCAGAAGGCCAAATGGGCAACTCTGAAGTAGGGCACTTAAATATTGGTGCAGGACGGATTGTATACCAGGATTTGACTCGTATCGATAAATCGATCCGTGAGGGCGAATTCTTCGATAATGAAACACTGGTAGCCGCAGTTAGAAATGCTAAGAACACAGGTAAAAAGCTTCATCTTTACGCGCTTGTATCCGACGGAGGGGTACATAGCCATATTAATCACCTGTTTGCTATGCTTGACCTGGCTAAGAAAGAAGATATGCACGAAGTGTATATCCACGCTTTCATGGATGGCCGGGACGTACCTCCAGATAGTGGTAAGAAGTTTGTTCAAGATCTGGTTGCTAAGATTGAAGAGGTTGGAGTAGGTACAATTGCTACGGTATCCGGGCGTTATTACGCAATGGACCGTGACAAACGTTGGGATCGTGTAGAAAAAGCCTATCGTGCTATGGTTTATGGCGAAGGACCGAAATACACGGATGCTCTGCAAGCTATCACTGCATCTTATTCAAATTCCGTGTTCGACGAATTCGTTGAACCTAGCGTAATTGTAGACAGTGAAGGCAAGCCGGTAACGGCAGTAGAGAGCGGCGATTCCGTCGTGTTCCTCAACTTCCGCCCTGACCGTGCTATTCAGTTGTCACAAGTGTTCACGAATCAAGATTTCCGCGGTTTCGAACGGGGTCCTTTGTTCCCGCAAGACTTGCACTTCGTATGCCTGACTACTTTCAGTGAAACGGTACAAGGTTATGTAGCCTATTCACCGAAGAACCTGGATAACACATTGGGTGAAGTACTTGTGCAACAAAACAAGAAGCAACTGCGCATCGCGGAAACTGAGAAATATCCGCACGTAACGTTCTTCTTCAGTGGTGGACGTGATGAGGAGCTTCCAGGAGAAACTCGTATCTTGATCAACTCTCCTAAAGTAGCAACCTATGATCTTCAACCTGAGATGAGTGCTTACGAAGTGGCTGCAGCCTGCGTAGCAGAAATTGAAGCGGAAAGACAGGATGCTATTATCCTTAACTTTGCAAACCCTGATATGGTTGGACACTCCGGAATGCTGGAGCCAACAATCAAGGCTGTAGAGGTAACTGATGAGTGTGTAGGTAAAGTAGTGGACGCAGTAGTTGCCAAGGGTGGCGTTGCGATCATTATTGCCGATCACGGTAATGCAGACATGGTGTTTGATGAGAACGGTCGTCCGTTCACAGCTCATACCACTAACCCGGTTCCGTTCATCCTTACGGATGAAAATGTTGTATTGCGCGATCGCGGTATCCTTGCCGATGTAGCACCAACCATTCTGGATCTGATGGGACTTCCGCAACCTGCGGAAATGACCGGTCAATCCATGATTGCTAGTCGCAAATAAGGAAACAATACCTAAGATTCAAGCTTTAACAATTAAAAACCAAAACATTGTTTAAAGGAGATTAACTAAAATGACTATTATTTCTGATGTATATGCTCGCGAAGTCCTTGACTCCCGCGGTAACCCAACTGTAGAGGTTGACGTTTATCTTGAATCCGGTGCTAAAGGCCGCGCTATCGTTCCTTCCGGCGCTTCCACTGGTGCTCATGAAGCTGTAGAGCTTCGTGATGGCGATAAATCCCGTTACATGGGTAAAGGCGTTCTTAAAGCTGTTGAGAACGTAAATGAAATCATTGCTCCAGAAGTTATCGGTATGGACGCTCTTGATCAAGTGGGCATCGACAAATTGATGATTACTTTGGACGGAACACATAACAAAGGTAAATTGGGCGCTAACGCAATCCTAGCAGTATCCATGGCCGTAGCTCGCGCAGCTGCAGCAGCATTGGATATTCCTTTGTATGTATACCTGGGCGGATTCAACGCTAAAACTCTTCCAGTACCAATGATGAACATCATCAATGGTGGTGAGCATGCGGATAACAACATCGATGTTCAAGAGTTCATGGTTCTTCCTGTAGGAGCTCCAAGCTTCAAAGAAGCTCTTCGTACAGGTGCTGAAATTTTCCACAACTTGAAATCCGTACTTCAATCCAAAGGCCTGAACACTGCTGTGGGTGACGAAGGTGGTTTCGCACCAAACCTTGGTTCGAATGAAGAAGCAATCACTACAATTATCGAAGCTATCGAAAAAGCTGGTTACAAACCAGGCGTTGACGTATTCTTGGGTATGGACGTTGCTTCCACTGAGTTCTACAAAGACGGTAAATACACACTTGCTGGCGAAGGTAAATCTTACACTTCCGCTGAGTATGTTGACCTTCTTGCTTCATGGGTTGAGAAATACCCAATCATCACAATCGAAGACGGTATGTCCGAAGACGACTGGGATGGTTGGAAATTGCTTACTGAAAAATTGGGAGACAAAGTTCAATTGGTTGGTGACGACTTGTTCGTTACAAACACTGAGCGTCTTGCAACAGGTATCGAAAAAGGTATCGGTAACTCCATCTTGGTTAAAGTTAACCAAATTGGTACATTGACTGAAACTTTCGATGCTATCGAAATGGCTAAACGTGCTGGTTACACAGCTGTTATCTCTCACCGTTCCGGCGAATCCGAAGATAGCACAATCGCTGACATCGCTGTTGCGACTAACGCTGGTCAAATCAAAACGGGTGCTCCTTCCCGTACAGACCGTGTTGCTAAATACAACCAATTGCTTCGCATTGAAGACGAGTTGGGTGAATTGGCTCAATACAACGGCCTGAAATCCTTCTACAACCTTAAAAGATAATCTGCTTTTATAGCAGAGTACGAAGACCCGCCATTATGGTGGGTCTTTTTTTGAATAGCTGTTTATCCTAATCTTTCAAGAAAAGCTACGACTTAACAGCCTAGGCTGTTGTATTAACGGCATTGCTATGATAAAATAAGAATACTGTTTATGTATCGTGATAACCTCAATTACCATAGATAGTGATGCTTAGGCGTAGGAGGTGGAAGTGAATGGATATCTTTTTGAAAGTTGTGCTCCTGATTTTTTCCGTCGGTCTTATTGCGGTCGTTCTTCTGCAAAAGGGGAAAAGCGCGGGTCTTTCCGGTGCCATCTCCGGCGGTGCTGAGCATCTCTTTGGTAAAACAAAAGCTCGTGGTATGGAACTTGTACTACAACGTGTAACTGTTGGACTTGCTGCAGGATTCTTCATTATGGCAATTCTAGCTGCTGTTTTTATTGACTAAAGTACCTACAGTAAGCCCTCGCTCTGTTCTGAATGGAATGGAGTGAAGGCTTTTTTGTTATAATTAAAAGGAGAAGCACCTGTTGGTGCTTTTCTTTTCATAGTAGTAAGAATAAAGAATTCGGTACGAAAAGCATCATAAAGAAGACTTTCTTTTTCGGTGGAGTGAAATTTTGTACTGCGTTTACCTTTGGATGACAGTAACAGGGATGCGCAGGATTGATTTCGTGTATACTAGGGTATGAAGTAGGTAAAGGTAAAATTTACTTGGCATTACTACAGAGCAGGACAAGACATACATATTTGCCAGCGGCTTGGAGCCGCGGAGGGTTGGGGTGACGAACATGATAACACAAGAAATATTACTCGATTTCATGCGGGAAACTGCATATAAACCAATGACTTATGAAGAGCTGGTGAGCCATTTTGCTCTAGAAGATAGCACAGGGTTTAAAAAGTTCGAGGAACTACTAATTGAATTAGAGCAGGACGGAAGAATTGTATTAACTCGAAATGCACGTTATGGCGTGCCGGAACGAATGGATTTACTGCGAGGCCGGTTACAGGCTCATGCGAAAGGCTTCGCTTTTCTTATCCCGGATGATCGTGATCATCCTGACGTATATATCCATGCGAATGATCTTAAGGGAGCTATGAATGGAGATATCGTCCTAATCCGTATTACTTCTAAAAGTCCGTCCGGCGGACGTATGGAAGGTGAAGTTGAACGTATTGTAAAACGAGGCGTATTGCAGACAGTTGGCGTATTTCAAAACTTGGAGACCTATGGTTTTGTGCTGCCTGATGATAAACGGATTAACCGTGATATTTTTATTCCAAAGCAATCCTTCATGGGAGCGGTAGACGGCCAAAAGGTCGTTGTGCGCATTGTTAATTATCCAGAAGGCCGATCAGCGGCAGAGGGTGAAATTATTGAGATCCTCGGACATAAGGATGATCCGGGAGTTGATATTCTATCTATCATCCGTAAACATCAGCTGCCAGAGGCCTTTCCCGCTGAAGTGATGAACGAAGCGGACAACGCTCCGGACTCCATCACAGAAGAGGAAATTGCTGAGCAGGGACGTCGCGACTTGCGCGGACTAAACATTGTCACGATTGATGGTGAGGATGCTAAGGACCTGGATGATGCGGTTAATGTTCAGCGGCTGGAGAACGGACACTACAAGCTAGGCGTGCATATTGCGGATGTAGGTTATTACGTGCGTGAGAGCTCTGAGCTCGATAAAGAAGCCTATGATCGGGGCTGTAGTGTGTACTTGGTGGATCGGGTCATTCCGATGCTGCCTCATCGTTTGTCTAACGGGATTTGCAGTTTGAATCCACAGGTAGACCGCTTAACGATGTCCTGTGAGATGGAATTTAACGAACACATGAAGGTCGTGAAGCACGATGTCTTTACAAGTGTGATTCGCACCAAGGAAAGAATGACTTATTCCAATGTCCGCAAAATTTTAGAGGATGAAGATCCAGAATTGCTGGAGCGCTATAGTCCATTAATTGATGATTTCCGTCTCATGAAAGAATTGGCGATGAAGCTGCGTGATGCGCGGATGCGGCGGGGCGCGGTTGATTTTGACTTTGAAGAGAGCAAAATCATCGTAGATGAGAACGGCAAGGCTGTAGATATTGTGAAGCGTGAGCGTTCTGTAGCTGAGCAAATTATCGAGGAATTTATGCTCGCGGCGAATGAAACAGTCGCGGAGCATTTTCACTGGTTGAAGGTTCCGTTCCTTTACCGGATTCACGAAGATCCGGATCCAGAGAAGCTGCAGAATTTTATGGCTTTTGCAGCTAATTTCGGATATCACGTGAAGGGACGTGGCAATTCGGTTCATCCACGTGCTTTGCAGGATCTGTTGGAGCAAATCCAAGGGACTAAAGAACAGACCGTTATTAGCACAATGATGTTGCGTTCCATGAAGCAGGCGAAATATGATGCGGAGAGCACAGGCCATTTCGGACTGGCTGCGGAATACTATTCCCACTTCACTTCGCCGATTCGCCGTTACCCCGATCTGGTCATTCACCGTGTAATGCGTGAAGTGATTGAGAATGGAGGGGCGCTGAGCCAGAAACGGCATGATTATTTGGCCGGCCGGATGCCTGATATTGCTCAGCAGTCCTCGGAGCGTGAGCGTGTAGCAGTAGAAGCAGAACGCGATACAGAGCAGCTGAAGAAAGCTGAATATATGCAGGATAAAGTAGGCGAGGAATTCGAGGCAATGGTCAGCAGTGTGACCAGCTTCGGGATGTTCATCGAGCTGGACAATACTGTCGAAGGCCTTATTCGTCTCAGCGCTATGAGCGACGATTATTATCACTTCGACGAAGCGCATATGGCGCTCATTGGCGAGCGCACATCGCGGGTGTTCCGCATTGGTGACGAGGTGAAGATTCGAGTCGCCAAGGTAAATATGGATGACCACACGATCGATTTCGAGTTGGTCGACATGAAGCCACGCGCGCCAGGTGAACATCGCGGCGGTGGCTTTGGAGGCGGCCGCGGTGGCAAGGGCGGCCGTGGGGCTGGCGGCTTCGGCAAGCCAGCCGCTGGGGGTAAGGCCGGCGGCGGCAAGGGCCGCGGCGGTAAAGGCAAGCCCGGCGCTGTTGTAGGCGCGGGCAAGAGCAAGCCGGGCGCTGGTGTGCGCGCCGGCGAAGGGCCGCGCGAAGCGGCCGGTGTTGCACCGGGCGGACGCGGAAAGCGGAAGCGCGGGCGTGATACCGGCGAGGATGCGAGCCGGGTAGTGGCGGCGCCGGGCGGAAGCACCGGTGCAGAGCGCGGAGGCGAAGCCGGCAACGCAGGCGCGCCGCGTGAGCGCAGCGGCGGGCGAGGCCGCGGCGGTGACAACGGCGGTGCCGGTGGTGGACGCGGCATTAGCTTCGGCTTTGGCTCCGGCAAAGGCGGATATGGCGCTCCTGCGTCTGACTCTTCCGGCGGCGAAGTCCGCGGTCTGGACGGCAGCACGAAGTTCCGTAGCCGTGAGGACCGCGGTGGTAACTTTGGCGGTGGAGAAGGCCGTGGCGGTGCTCCAACAGGTAAAGGTCGCCGGAAAAAGAAGAACAAAAGCGGTGTGTTCATCGGTCAATCCGTGACACCGGGCAACGTTCAGACGTCGGAACAAGCCGCTTCTAAACGTAGCGATACTACAGGCAGCGCTCCAGACGGAGCTCCTCGTAAGAGAAAGAAGAAATAAATAACGTTATTGGACTGCGTTACGTAGCTCTATGACGCAAGATTAAGCACTGTCTCCTTTGATGGGCAGTGCTTTTTTAATTTTTTTTCGCTGCTCAAGTGTGAAAGTCTCGTTTCTGAACGAGACTATTGGTTTCCACAAGTTGTTGAGTAATAGCCTGAAGAAGCTATGAGACAGCGTCATTTTGTGACTTTGACACTTGGATTGGAGCGAAGTAACCAGTGTTATAACGATGCTTATTTTTTGATTGCATAATGTGCAGTTAAAATTCCGGTGTTTCAGTAGAGATTGAGTTAATTGCACTTTGTACAACTAAATCTGATCAGTATCTTCAAAACCGCATGTTTTCGAGTTTTTAACTGCAGAAAGTACAACTAAACAACCATCGAGCGTCTAAATATATTAAATAGATGTATAAAGTGCATTTATGTAGCTTTAGCGTAGCGTCGGAGGGGTAGCGTCAAGAAGTTTGTGTAAGAGAACAGAAAGTAGCTTCTCGGGTATCTGTTAGTGGGTGTGGATGTTCTTTGGGGCGGGGAAATTAGGCAGGTTCTTCCTGCCCTTCCTGCACCGGGTACCGCGCTTCAAACATGTTGTTCAGTTTCTTCTTAACCTCCAGATCACCGAAGCCGCGAATCACTCGTTCGCTAAAACGTTCATTGTAGTCCATCACGTCGAGGTAGACAATTTTCTCTGCCGCATCCATATTCGTGAGACTGTTCATCGGCTTTAGGCGCTTTCGGATTTCCTTGTTCATTCGTTCAATCGGATTGGAGGTGTAGATTGCTTCTTTCACGAGTGCCGGATACTTGTAAAACGTTAGCAAGGTAGAGAGTTGCTCCTCCCAAGACCGCATCTCTTTGGGGTACAGCTTGCCCCATTTTGCCTTTACCGTATCAAACGCAGCTAGCGCCAGATCGTGGTCCTGCGCCGTGTAGATGGTCTTTAGATCCTCAATCACTTCCGTTTTGTGCTGGATCCGGATTTTAGGGAAGGTAGAGCGAACCTTGTGGACAATACAGTGCTGCACATCGGCTTTTGGGTAGGTTTCTTTAAATGCAGCATCGAGTCCTGGTAGCCCGTCAAATATACCGAGCAGTACTTCCTGTGCGCCTCGGTTGTAGAGGTCTTTCAACACTTCACGCCAGCCGTTTGCGCTCTCTTGGCCACCTACATAGAAGCCAAGAATTTGCCGGTGCCCATCTTCGTCGATCCCCATCGCGAAATAAACGACTTCTCCCTTGACGGTCCCGCGTTTAAGCTTGACGTACAAGCCGTCCAGATAGATCACGGAATAGCGCTTGTTTAACGAACGTTTTTGCCACTGGTGGATGTCGTCAAGTACCGTAGCTGTTATATTACTGACCGTTGTGGGGGAGTAGTGGCTGCCAAACATACTTTCAATAAAACGGGCTACATCCCGGGTGCCCATGCCCGACTTATACATCTGAATTACCGCCTCTTCCAGCCAGCCGTCCCGTCTCTGGTACGGCTCAAACAACTGAGTCTGGAACAGACCTTGGCGGTCTCGGGGAACCTCTAAATCCTCCACATTGCCGTATTTCGTATGCAGTTTTCGTGTGTAATATCCGTTGCGGCTGTTGCGTGCACCTGCTTCATCTCTCGACATGAACGTTTGGATTTCTGCGCGCATAATGGATTCCATGTTATCTTTTACAAACTGAGTGACAAGATTTTCAAATAGATTATTAAGTTGGTTTTCGGGTAAAATAGTCATCGAGTAGGGTTCCTTTCTTGGTGGACTTCGCAATCCCGAGAATACCCTACTTTTTTGTTGCCTGACTAGGCTCCAAATCTTGGTACACAACTTATTTTACGCCATCGTCGGAGGGAAAGAGTGAATAGAAAAGGGTATGAGTTGACTGGGATGTGTGAATAAAGAAACACAAACGTATTTTTACAAACAAATGTAATTAAAGTTAACTATTGGGCAAACTTACTGACAACTAGTTGTCAAAATGGCCGAGAAAGGATTACCTGATCCTTCCTTGCGCACAATCGATTCCATTTGTTACAATATAGATCAGACGTTCGATGACTATGTCGTTTAAGATTAGAGAGACATGGTTACTTTAACTTATGAATATGATTCAAGGAGTGATTCTCATGGGTAAAAAAGCAGACGGGAAAGTACTTGCCCAGAACAAAAAAGCTTCCCATGATTATTTTATCGAGGATACTTATGAAGCTGGCTTGGTGCTGACAGGTACAGAGATCAAGTCGCTGCGTAATGGCCGCGCTAATATTGGAGATGCTTTTGCTACGATCCGTAACGGTGAGATTCACATTCACAACATGCATATCAGCCCGTTTGAACAAGGTAATCGTGCTAACCCTACGGACCCGACGCGTACTCGAAAATTGCTGATGCATAAGGAGCAAATTCATAAACTGCTGGGCTTGTCCAAGCGAGATGGATTTACGATTGTGCCACTCAAGGTTTATGTGCGAAATGGCTATGCGAAGCTGTTAATCGGTCTTGGTAAAGGTAAGAAAGAGTACGATAAACGTGACTCTGCTGCTAAGCGTGATGCTCAGCGTGATATCCAGCGTGTATTGCGTGAGAAGCAAAAGATCGCCAGATAATCTAGGAAGAATGGACGATTCAAATGAGTACCAGTTTCCACCTTCAATTCCTTTAACCCACGTGTTAAAGTATTGATAAATGTGATATACTGAGTAAGTAAGATTATTGCTTCGTTACAGACTTCTTCAAGAAGAAGCTGTGGATTGGATCTCTCTTGCTTGGAAGATCCGCTTGATCCGAAGTGCCCTTTTTAATGAGGGGCCGTTCTTGGATTCGACGGGGGTAGTTCGAGCATGAGTAGCGAGTAGTGGGGACGCGTCCGCTTCATCAACGCTAAAGCCTATTAAACGGCAAACAACAAAACAACTACGCTTTCGCAGCCTAAGAAACTGCGCGCGTGCTTCTACCCTGCATCGCCCATGTGACAGGGATAGGGGCTAACAAGTAGTGGGATACGCCGTCTGGTCTCCGCCTGGGGTCAACGGAAGAAGATAATCAGGCTGACCCAACGTATAGCCGGTTACGGGGCGATACTCGGGTGACATCAAAACTGTGACTACACTCGTAGAAGCTTATGTGCCGTTATCTTCGGACAGGGGTTCGACTCCCCTCGGCTCCATCTAAAAAACCCGCTGAAATAGCGGTTTTTTTGCTGTCTATGGGTTGGATTGTAGACCGAATGAAGACTTGAGATTATTAAGGTGCTAATCTAGGTCATCCTTGTAGACAACGTGACTACAAGGATGACTTAAATTAGCTCTTATTTTTAGTATATCTCTATAAACGTATTAACTTCTCTTCTGTACAAAAATAAAGATTCAGTTTCATTAATTAGAGGATTTTAACAAAATTCATAGAATTTTATTTAATGTTACTTCATAATTTTATTAGATAATTAGATGTCGGTTTGATATGAAAAGTACTGAGAAAAAAGAGTTATTATCACGCCCATATGCTGAAAGACAGCTGATTGTTGTGTTAAGCGATGATCAAATAAAAGCACAACAAAGATATACAGAAGAACAGGTGGAATCAAAGTTTGTTAAAGCATTAAGAACAATTTCGACAATTATTGCTCCTTCGCCAATTGCATTAGCTGAAGCAACATTAGAAATTTATAAAGGGATATTGAATTTGCGAGAACAAGGAATAAAGACCTTATCCATTTCACAGAGTGAAGCTAGTAGAATTAAGTTTCCTCCGGGACACCCTAGGTTTGGTGTGCTTTACATAGCTCACCCCGCAGCGCCTAATGTTTATTTTCCTTTTGCACAATTTCATCGTCTTACATTTGAACATAAGTTTTCAGAAGCTGTTATTTTATTAATGTCATTAGGGGCAGATTTTCTTGAAGTGCACCACATAAACGGATGGTCAAAAGAATTTTCATCAAAAATGGATATTTCTATTCCGCATGTAAATGTTGGAGGAGGGTTTGAGGCTTCTTCAGCAAACAAGTCTGGTTCGGAGATACTTTTTACCGCCAATTTTATTGGCAATGCCAGTAGTGCATTACCGGATAATTTAGTTTGGTTTTATCATGAACCAACATGGCAACAAATCGCGGAGGGACGGCTTAAGTACGGTATGAAAGATTTTTCGCTTTCTGTTAGATATGAGGATGACTTAGGAGTTAATATGGGCCTTAAAGCAGCTGCAACAAAAGCTAAGCTTGAAATAGGTGGGAGATTCGAAGACCATCAATCTACAATGTGGGAAATTGTTGGAAATTTTGGTTAGTCAAACAGCAGTTGCTGTTATGCAATTGAGATGACGAATTGTGATCAAACTCGTTAACTAACCTTTGTTGTATTGTCCTAGGTGTATATTAAGCAAATCCTTTATCGAAAAAAACCTTTGCTAGATTTACTCGGAATCCTCATAGAAAGAAAATGATAAAGAACCCGATTTTGTATCGGGTTCTTTATTCTAAAGCATTGCAAAATTTATAATTAGCTCAAAAGTATTAAAATCAATACAATTATATTAATTTGTTAAGATTTCTTGGCAATTATACTTTTCAACTCTTCTACCATATATGGCGGATTTCTTTTATGCAACATAGAATGACAATTTGGACAAACCGGGACCAAGTCAGTTGATGGGTTTATAATATATCCAGAACCGACAGTTGAGACGGGGAGGATATGATGCACATGTATAAAGTCTCTCCCTATTGGACCGTAAAAACTTTCAAATTCTAATTTGCATACAGCACACTTACATCCATGAACCATAATACATGCTTCCCGATTTAATGAGCTTCTCTCATATTTATTGACTTCTACACGAGTCAAAGCACCTTCCGGTAGGCCTATAGTTGTTTCATCACCGGTGGCCGTTTCTTCCAGCGGTAGCAAGGGTATCAATAACGCCAGAATACTGCAAGCAATATCTACGACATTATTTTGAAGATCAATAGAAGACAGCCGTTCACTAATTACGGGATAATTTACGGATTTCAAGTATAAGCTTTTCCACTCCGATGGCCAAGAGTCTGGTCTTGAAGGAGAGAATGATTCATTATTAATGATCATTTCGATTTCTTTACCACTATGCAAAATACTCAGAAGCATTATTTTAAAAAGTAATTTTTGCTTCTCGTCAGCCAATCCCATAATACTGATTAAATTTTTGGAATAATTATCAGGTATAAATTCTGCAACTATATTTCTCCATCCCAAGGTAACTTTAATACAAAAACCGGTACCCTTATCCAAATCTAACGGACGTATTTCTAAACTTTCTTTGTCAATAATATTTAGTATTACAGGTAAACCATATCTATTTTCAATTCTTGTTATTACGTTAATTAGATTTATTCTATTCATTTTCTATCTCCGGGTCAGGTAAATCCTCCATTAGGTATCTAAGAATTCTGGAAACCTCATATCTTAGTTCTTTGATGTGGAATTTGGTTTTATCATTAATTATACCATTTTCAGCCTCTCCTAAAGCCCAAAGAAGAGAATCCATACCTTGGATTGTTACACCGGAATTAATATTTGGAATATAAATTTTCTGATAATAGGGATGTTTGGTGTTAATTCGAATGGCGTGATGTTGGTCGATTAAGCAGGGTTCCCAAAGAGCGCCATCATCGATCGAGTCTACTGGTTGAACAAACAATTCTCCCTCTTTAGTGGATTGTACAATAGGAATCTTAATTGTAAATCTGCCTTTCCTATTAGTGACTTCTACTTCACCTGTTAAAGGGTTTGTAACTTCAAAACTGGCCAATTTCACATCATTCTCATGAGATTTTAGACCGGCATTAGAGCCATCATGTGCCCCTTTGGCAGCTTTGGTAATACTGGTATTTATGCCTTTTCTGTATCTTTCATTTGCAGCTCTTCTAGGCGCAGGAAGGAAAGTTGTTTTTAGCCAGTTAAACAATTCGCCACTAAGAAGAATTCTTGACTTCTTTATATCGACATTAAATGCCTCATCGAGTGTATGATCAAATGAAAATTCTATTCGCAATAAAGTGGAATGGGGTTCAGTTGTATACATACCAAGCCATCCCCCATAATGAATAAGTCTATTTTCTCTATAAATATAAAAACCTTGAAGATCATTATTTAACTTGGCGGCTCTCCAATCCTCATCTGAATCAAATTCTTCCTTGCGCGGAAGGATATAAGCCCCGATTTTGAAAGAGGTAGAGGTTTCGTCATTTACTTGAACTGCTTGTGTTAATTCAGCAGCTACTATGGTTTTGCTATTATTTTTATAGAACGGATCCCAAGCCTCTACAGAAACTTCATTAATACTGATTGAAACATTGGGAGTATCAATATAATTAGAATCAAGAAATCGTTGAAATACCATTGATATATGTTCCTGAAGACTGTCTATAGTTTTACGGAGGGCTCGCTGTGCAGCAGCTCCCCTTTTATCGGCATACTCTTTAATTAATCTGTCTACAGCTTGCCAAGTAACAACAGTTCCAGAACTTCGCTTAGCCACTTTATCAAACAACTCTAGTTCGAATTCATCCAAATCAGGATACTGAAGCATCCAGTCTTTTGCATCATCTGCTATATAATCCAAATCCCAACGAGCCTTGAGAATGCCACGGTCACCTGCAGGTCTGCTTGAAACAGAAAGTTGTCTACAGAAAGCAGTAGAGGCTGTCTTTAAACCCATTCCGAACTTTCCTAGGCTTGCAGGACTCGGTCTCTCTAATGAACCATACGTCATTGCATTCTCCAACTGTGCTTCGTCCATGCCGCATCCGTTATCGGCAATATATATGCTTACATCTCCGGAAAAATCCATGTTTATATATATTTCAATATTGGTTGCAGCAGCGGCTATGGAATTATCGATTATATCTGCCATCGCTGTATTAAAATCGTATCCAGTGTCTCTCAAACCTTCAATCATTCTTGTTGCTCGTGGGGGAATATGTTTAGTTTTCATAGTTTTATCACCTTCCATGCTGATCCTAGTACTAAAATATCGTTGGGGACTTGATCAAGCGCATTTATTCTTTCATATTTTATGAAACGACGATTATCAAATGTTTTCTCGAGAGTTATTTTGTCATTTGCGATGAGATTGTTTTGTCTTATATATGAAGTCATTCCAGTGAGTCGATACTCATTCCTTGTTCCTCCGAAATAACGGTTGTTGTAATATATAAAGTTAAATTTCCATGACTGCCCTTCTAAATCTGAAAATCTTAAGATAACTCGGGGATTCTTAGTATCAATGCCCAGTTCCGGAAAGAAAAACAGCATTGTTTTAGGGACAAGTATTCCGGCTTGATGTCCTCCGGTTTGACCTGTGTCATTTAAGCTTAATGTTTTTTCAATCCCGACGGGACTTCCAGTTTCCTTGTTCTGCATCTTTATTTGTTCCTTTCCATTGGTGATTTCATTAGGGCCTGTAGTATATCCTGTTGATCTGTTTGGCCATCCGTTCCAATTATTGCGGCTTCTGACAACTGACGTTTTATTTCAATTCGGTCATTGATTGTCTCTTCCACCGTATTGGCTAAGTATAACCTGTGTATAGTAACAGGGCGTGTTTGGCCTCTTCTGTACGAACGAGCAGAGGCTTGGTCTTCTACTGCAGGGTTCCATTCCAAATTATAATGGATGACATGGTTGGCTGCGGTAATATTGAGGCCTGATCCTGCAGCCCTAGGGTTCAATATTAGGAATGCTGATCCAGTTTGATTGCTAAAAACGTCTATTTTACTCTGTCTTTCAGATACCTCTACTCTTCCATCAATAAAATCACAGAAAACATTAAATCTTTTCGGAAGATCCCTTATCATTAAGTCTATCATTCCTGAAAAAGTAGTGAATATAATTAACTTCTCTTTACTGTAATAAATCTCCTCTATAATTTCCAATAATCTTTGATACTTCGAAAATTTTGCTGGATTATCACCATTATTGTCGTATAAAAGAGGATGACAACAGAGTTTCCTTAATTTTATTAGGGCGACTAAGCTACTATTTTTCCCATATTCATTAATAACATCTTGGCGTAGCTTTTCATAAATTTGTGCTTCATGTTCAGTAACGTTAAGAATTTGGGGGATATCCAATCTTTCTGGTAAATCCTTGGCAACTTCTGAAACACGTCTTCGCAAAATTAACGGGGAGATCAAAGGCTCAATTTGTCCTGCGCTATAGGTATCACCTTGGTAATTACTCTCGAATTCTTTGAGACTTCCTAAATAATTTGGAAATGCAAAATCAATAATTGACCAAATATCTGTAAGACGATTCTCGATAGGAGTACCAGTAACGGCTATTGATACCCTCGTTTTTAGTAACTTGACGGCCAAGGTTCTTTGGGCACTAGGGTTTTTTATTGCTTGGGCCTCGTCAAGAATGACAATATTCCATTCGATCATTTGAAACATTGAAAGATCCCTAACAATTGTCTCATAGGTAGTAATTGTTACATCATATTCAAGAAGGTTTTTATAATATCCGGTCCTTTGTTGTCCCTGATGGATTATTGTTTTTAGCTCAGGCGCAAACTTTAAGACTTCTCTCCTCCAATTTTCCATGAGAGTTACAGGGGCGATTACCATAGAGGGCTTATTACGGACAAATTTTTCATTAGCCAACAGAGCAATTATCTGGGCCGTCTTTCCCAGTCCCATTTCATCAGCCAAAATACAACCGGCATCTTCTTCGGAAATCATTTTTAACCAATTGTAACCCTGGAGTTGATATGGGAACAAAGTTCCAATAAAATGCGGTATTTCTTCATTGTTTATCAAAACCAAGGGGGTTCTGGCTGACAAATGGTTAGTTTCATCCAATAAAAATGGAGGCTTGGACTTACTAATTGCAAGATACTGCTTCAGAGTGACTTTACCAAAAGAGGTGATTCCTGTCTCTTTAAGAAACAGTGAAATTTCTTCTAATGCTCCTTGCTCAAATGGAAACCATTTATTTTCTGAAATTATATATTCATGTGTGGTTTTTTGATTCAGAGGAATTGCTGTTCCCTTAACTTGGCATACCAAGCTGGAATCAAGAGAGAAAGAACCATTTTGATTATTAGACTTTAGTAGAAGTCTTACTGGTACTGGGAATTTCGAAAAACTTAACATGGGAATATCAGATGAGGGGCTATCGACATATACATTTTTGACAGGCGAGACAGCTTTGAACTCACAAAGAAAAATTTCCATTGAATTGGGTGTGTAATTTGTCCCATCCTCTAAAATAATCAAGACAGTTCCATCCTCACTTAAGGTCCACTGCCCTTTTTCCATTGCTGCATCAACCTTTCCTTTTAACATCATGGGTCATTTTTGTATTCTTAATGAATGGGGCGATTATGTTGACTGTGTCTTCGAAATTGTTGCGAAATTCATGCTCTCAAATTCTCAATATACTTCCAGTTTTTCTTCTTATAGTAATAATTTCACACAAAAGATCTTTAATGGTTCCCTTCTAACTTTTCAAACTTAAATTCCATATTGCTTTTTGAAGAGTAAATGCTAATCACATTTGTGCCAAAAGCAAGAATCAATAAAAAATAACTAATTATATTTCTTTATGGATATATCAGTTTGGCCATATAAATCTTTCACATTTCTTCTAAACCTGATCCCTTGGTTCCAAAGTGACTTGGCAACGCGATCCTCCAGTTTCGTGATCGATTTTATATTCTTCATAATTTTGCTGCTGCTTTCTTTATCCACTATATCAGCTATTTTGTTCACCTCAATTAAAAGGCTAGGAGAGAGACAATGAAAATTCATGAAAATAGTTACTTAGGAGATAAAATTGATTTATATTTAAAGTATCGTCAAGATATCACAGAAAGAATTGTGCAGCAAAAAAGAATATCTGGAGTATTTAAAATAATAAAAGACGGAAAATCCCGATATTTTCTAAATGTATATATTGATATTAAAGGACCTGAAACGAATGTATGGGTGGAAAGTTTTGAATTACATTCTGAAGGAAATGCTATCATAATAAACGAAATCTTTGGGAAGCCAATTCAAATATTTTTACTTGATACATCTAACAACATAATTGCAAAAAAAGTATTTCCATATCCTACAATTATAACAAATTTCAAAAAAGAACATAAGTTCTAGTAAGCGATATTATGTTATAATTTTATTACTTCCCAGCTTCGATGCGGATATATAAAGAAAGAGGTATTTAAAATATGTATAAATTTATAGATCTTTTTGCGGGAATAGGGGGGCTTCGTCTTGCATTTGAGAAACATGGTTGTGAATGTGTCTTTTCATGTGAGTGGGACCCTAAAGCGCAAATAACCTACCAAGAGAATTTTGGGGAGAAACCTGTTGGTGATATAAGAAATGTTTCTGCAGATGAGATTCCGGACCATGATATTCTGTTGGCGGGTTTCCCTTGTCAACCCTTTAGCCTTGCGGGAGTTAGCAAAAAAATTTCTTTGGGTCGTGAACATGGTTTTGAAGATGAGACACAAGGCACGCTCTTTTTTGAACTGGCCAGAATTATAAAGGAAAAAAAACCAAAGGCTTTTCTTCTTGAAAATGTAAAAAATTTAGTATCTCATGATAAAGGGAAAACTTTCAGGGTAATACGAAGAGTTTTGGAAAAGGAACTTGGCTATAAGTTATATGCCTCTATTATCGATGCAAAAGGATTGGTCCCCCAACATAGGGAACGCATCTATATGGTCGGATTTCGTGAGCCGTTAGAATTCGAATTTCCCGAATTTCCTTGGAAAGGACCGGGAATAGGAACAATTTTGGAGGATTCTGTCCCCGATAAGTATACCCTGTCAGACAAACTATGGGAATATCTTCAAAACTATGCAAATAAACATCGTGCAGCAGGAAATGGCTTTGGGTTCGGATTAGTTGATCTGGATAGTTTTTCAAGGACGCTTTCAGCTAGATATTACAAGGATGGCTCTGAAATTCTGATACCACAGGAAGGCAAGAATCCCAGAAGGTTGACTCCAAGGGAGTGTGCGCGTATACAGGGGTTTCCGGAAAATTATAGAATTGTGGTATCTGATACTGCGGCATATAAACAGTTTGGTAATTCTGTTTCCGTTCCGGTAGTGGAGAGAATAGCAGCGAGTCTGATTGATTCCTTAATCGAAAATAAACTATCTGAAGAATATTATAGGGGGGAATTTAATTTCGAGAATATACGTGATGAGGTTATTGCGCGTGCTTCTCAGAATCAGAAATTCTTTTGCAAATTTATTTCTACAAATGATACCGGCTCTAATGGAGCACACCAGAGCGGTTTTTATGTTTCCAAAAGTGCGTGGCCACTCATGTTTGATGAGCCAGGGCAAAAGGGTGAAAATAAAGACAGGCCTGTGCGCATTTTCTGGGAGCAACTGGATGCATATACTGACAATATGTTTAAGTGGTACGGTAAGACCAAAAGTGAATACAGAATTACACGATTTGGCAAGGGATTCCCCTTCTTTACAAAGGAATATGTTGGAGATTTGTTTATCCTAATTCCGATTAATCCAGATGAATATTTAGGATATGTACTCTCTGGAGATGACTCAGAAGCATTTTTAGCGACCTTTGCTATTTCACCAGTGAACAACGTAGCTACCTACGGAATTGAAAGTAATGGTTATGATGCAACACTGGGGGATCTTATTGAGGAGTATACCAAGGGTAAGATAAACTTCCCGAGTATGGTACAAATGGCCAAAGTAGCTAGAGATATTTACTTTAAATACTCGAAAAAACCGTTGGGGAAATTTATGAATGAAGAGTCGGATGAAATGTTACTGAATTGGATAGATATTGAATACAGTATATTTAAATCATTGGAAGAATTTATATACAAAGAACAAATAAAGAATGCGTTTGAGAATGTTGATGATTTACTTGCATTTGCTAACTCTGCTCTTAATCGTCGGAAAAAGAGAGCAGGGCAATCCTTTGAGGATCATTTGGAGTTCATCTTTAAACAATGGAATTTACCGTTTTCTCATCCGGGAAAAAGCGAGTATAACAGTAAACCTGATTTCATTTTTCCAGGAAACAGTGAATACGCAGATCCTCAATTCCCAGAAGAGCGGCTTATGTTTCTTGCAGCCAAAACAACTTGCAAGGATAGATGGAGACAAATAATTCATGAGGCTGAGAGAGCTCAAATTAAATATCTTGCCACAATGGAAAAAGGTATAAGTATGGATCAGATGGATGAAATGGAAAGGTTAAATGTTACATTAGTTGTGCCGAAGAGGTATCACGAGTTTTATCCAAAAGAGTACAGAGATAGAATTCTTACCATTGAAGCATTCTGTATGCTGGTAAGACAAAGATTAATCAATGAAAAACCATCACGTGTATTGTTTTAAGACCAATATTCGTGCGATGCTCCCAAATGAGCATTCTTCTATAAAATAATTATATATTATTATTCGGATACCTAGTCGATAGGTAGTCCTAAAAAAATGAAGGCCACACATTTTTGATTGTGTGGCTTTCGTTTTTTCTTTTAAGCAAGAGTGGCGGTATCTTTAATTTAATAGTAATTAAATTTCAAGAAAAATAACAAGGGAGGCTTTATTTACTGTGACACAACGACAAAATGAACTAAAATCACTTCTAACCGAATCTTTACGCGAAAAACAAGGTAGCTATTTAATTGAAGAAATAATGAATCGCTTTCCTTCTGTCTCTGACCTTATAGAGGTTACAGAACAGGAGCTGGTTTCAATCAGCGGTGTTGGCACTCATAAGGCTCGGCAAATCACTGCAATACTGAAACTGGCCCGAACCCTAATCATACCCGATTTAGAGCATCCTGTTATCTGTAAGCCTGAAGATGCATTTCATCTACTGGAGCCAGAGCATCGAAATACACCAAAGAGCATTTTATAGGTTTGTACCTCAACACCAAGAATCGTGTAATACACAAGGAGACGATCTCTATCGGCTCTCTTAACGCTTCTATTGTTCATCCACTTGAAGTATTCAAGGTTGCCATCAAACGCTCCTGTGCTTCAATCATTTGCTCTCACTCCCATCCTAGCGGTGACCCTACTCCATCAAATGAAGATATAATTATTACTCACCGCTTAATTGAAGCAGGGCAGATTATTGGCATTGATGTGCTGGATCATTTGATTATTGCTGGGCAAAAATATGTGAGCTTGAAGGAGCAAGGGTTAATGGTTCGTGATTAAAAAGTTTTTATTTGGTATCTTTAAAAATTAAAAGGCGTTTTACAATATCATAAATAGCATTTTGTTCGTCTTCTGAACGAGTTCGAAGCTCAAACATGAGTCTGTTTAATGTTTCCGGATTTGAATTAATTTCACGATTAATCTCCGAACCAAAAAAATCCACTACACCAACTTCAAGTGCCTGAGCAATCTTATCCAGCATATCAATAGTGGGGCTTCTTATTCCACGCTCGATCTGTCCGACGTATGAAGTGTTTATTCCTGCTATTAAAGCAAGCTTCTCCTGGCTAATTCCCCGTTCTTGCCGTAAGTTTCTAATTTGAGAACCTACAGCGTCAGCAATTTTACTCAACTTGACTCACCTCTATGCTCAAGATAGAGGTTAGCTCAAAACCCAGCAAACGGTTATAGTAACTAATTTTATTAATGACTATAGTGATTGATACCTTCCATACTCTCCCTTATAATCTAAAATAATAATGTAATAGGTCTGAAAGCCTAAAATAGTATGTCTATTCCAAAAAAAGGAGGTAGAGTATGGCGAATTCATATCAGTTAAATGAAAAAGGTCAGTTTAAATGTAGTGTGTGTTTTAAGCAAAAATCCATCTCTGAAGGAAATCTATGTGTGCGTTGTGATCATTTTTATTGTTATGGCTGTGGCAATAATCAATTTTGCAAGAAATGTGATAAGCATTAGAAATGAAATTTCGTTGAGGAGATAGGAGATGGGGTTAGATGTTCGACGGTATCAATTATGGTGTGGGGAAAATCAGATTTGAAGGCATTGATGCCTTTGATGAGTATAGGGAACCTGAACTGCATCAAGCTAATCTTTTGTGGAAAGAGGGCAAATATCAAGGTGCATTACTTAATTATGATTCGGTTATTGCTATATCCACAAGACAATTTCGTGTTCCTGAGTTTAAAGTAGCTTGTATAAACAAGCTTAAACTATTACAAATGCTCTTTAGAGCAAATAAGCTATGGACGACAAACGATTGCCAACAACTAATAGACTTATATGATGATTCCTGAAAAAGCTCAAAGAGATGGAGAGGACTTTAAAAGAAGGTGATAATACTTTTATTACCGTCCAAGATGCCAAATCGAGTTTGTTGATAGAAAAAGGAAAGTTGATTGAAAATCTTACAGAAATAACTGCAGCAATACCTGTCTACGAAGCTGCTTTAAGGCTTATAGATAATATGATCGTTTTAGAGCCTACATATAACTGGCAGTACTATCAGAAGGCAATCCACTTATCACGTATGCGAAGAGACACTGAGGCTCTTCAGGCCTTAGCTACAGCAAAGGAACTCACAACTGATACAACGTTACTAGAGGATATCAAGGAGGCTTTTAAAGTCATACAGAAGGGTAGCCATTTTTTCTAATATAGAAAGCCATTCGTAGTTAAATATGTTTGTTTCAAAAGGGTTAGTAAGCTTAAATGAGGGAGGATCTCATATATGAGACTATCAAGTAAAATACAGGTGTTTTGTTTTACCATCGTTTTAATTATTGCTGCTCTCACATCAGCACATTTAGTAAGTGCCGAATCTAACACTATTCATGTCCTGGTAGGGGGGATTAACGAAGGGGATGTGGCGGCACCTATTGTAACGGATAATGTCCAGATGCTCCCTATTGGGCCGATTTTGAAAATTACTGATACTTCAGGTGGAGAGACTGTTTCCAGAAGCGCAACACCAACTCAATCCTTCGTAACTTTTAGGGGTACTTGCTATAAGTTTACTGAAGGAGATACTAATGTAACTGAATATGTTGTTGATGAATCTGGTGCCTGTTTTGAACTGACAGGTCAGACATATCAGCTTGAAAAACCTTCCATCTTTCCTTACGCTTCAGAAGGTGCTTTTGCTCCGTTATCCTTTCTTGAAAAAATCATTCTTGAGACCCTGGATAAAGATATTGAGATTTCATCAAGTCAGATAACGATTGCCCGTTTCGACAATAAAAGAAACCAAAGTCATGTTTTTGGATCTCAAGAGGATTTAAAGAAATTACAGGAAGGAAACATATCTGATAAGATCAATCCAGGCATAGTCTTGGCAATGAAGATCAATAGCCCTTGGTTGTTAACGTTAGATGATGGTGGGACTTTTGATAGTAATGATGGCAGTGTGACTCCTATAGTATCTAAAGGAGCTACTTTACTTCCGATTGCTCCTATAGTCGAGAGATTAGGCGGGACAGTGGAATGGAGTGGGAATGAACGCAAAATTACGATAAAGCTTGAAACTCAAACGATAGAACTTTGGTTAGATCAGAAGAAGGCTTTAGTAAATAGTAAGGAGAAGTCACTTACGGTTGCTCCGACAGTCGTAAAAGGAAGAACTATGCTGCCAGTTCGTTTTGTTACAGAGAACCTCGGTGCTATAGTACGTTGGAATCGAGAGTCGAAAATTGTTATGGTCTATTACGGAGGGGCTAAAGAACAAGAGGCGGATCTGTTCACTTTTGATTATAAGATAGCAATGCTAGATATTTATAAGAAAAGTGAGGATAATCATGTATCACTTGCCGATGCGGTAGATAACATTCAGAAAGAGCACGAAAAAATTCAATATAACAATACTGATCCACTGGATTATAGCGGACGCTTAATACATGTAGGTGATGTAGTGGGAGTAGGAACCTTTGATGGAGTTGTGAAAGAAATTAAAGGGACCAAGGTGCTTGTCTATTTGAACCAAGCAAGTTTCCTGGTTGATAAAGGAAAAGAAGAAGAAACGGCACGGATGTTTGGTATTAACTGGCTAGATGAGCAATGGATAGAGGCGAAGAAGGTAACAATAAATAAGTAACTGTGATCTCTATATTTTATAGTAAAGATGGAACAACTAATTAAGCAAATTCACTTTTCGGCATAAGCTCTTTATCCATTTCAACTACTAAATTCGGGATATGTTTGTATCCCCAATTTACAGGAATGGTTACGGGGTTTATGTCGCTTTTTCTTATTTTTTTCACAATAGAGTTGAACTTCTTAAGCTCTTTCGGATCTTGAAGATCTTCATTATAGGCCAAGCGGGCTTGGTGAATAGAACGTTTTCTGTTTACAAGTTCTAAAACCTCAGTCATATCTTCAATGGTCTTTTTTTTATAATTGCAAAGCTGGATACGGTGTTTCGCCTCTTCAAGCGTATAATAATCTTCAAATCCTACCGATTTTTCATAGTAGCTGTAAATCGTCTTTCTTGCAAGATCGTCATCAATAAAATTAATTAAGTCCCTGTACCTCCATCCGTATTTTTGCTTTAAACTGTTCGTTTTTCCTGTCATGCATTGGATTTCAAGCCTAATGATATTCTTTGCATCATTTAAGTTTTCATATTGCGGGAACTCTTTGTGCATCTGGTACTCCTTGTTATAAAAGTTAATCCCGACAGAATGATTTTTGGTCTGCACGTAGAAGCTGTTTTTACAAAGTATTTCTTTATCAGTCTTCTTGTCGATTACTTTTACAAAATGGAAATGTGGAGGAACATCGGCTCTCCTTATAAGTTCAATGTAGGTAGCATGCATTTCAGTCGTAATGTTTACACAGTAATCAATTCTTTTTATTTGGTAGCTATTAATTGAGTTAAACCAGTAGCAACATAGACCAGGGCGAATCTCGTAATTTTCCTGAAGCGGCTGTGAAACGGCTTTAAATCTCTGGCAGATGGCTTTATAGTCGCTATGTTTCGCAACTTGTACATATTCGTTTTTCTTTATAAGCACCTTAGGATTCAAACGAATTTCTATTGCGTGATAATAGATTCCTTCAGAACTATCACCAGTCGTTATATTCTGAGTGTTATCACCTCTGCTAATCCTAGTCCTTCTAAGCATAATGATGATTCCCTGCTCTTTGTATAGTTCATATATGTGCAGATCATTGAAATCCGGATCAGTATAATGTCTGGCAGAATGTTCTTTGGATAAAGAAGCTAAATGGGATGAAACAATGGGGAAGTCTACTGACTTTAAAGACTGAAATAATAGAGTTGTATGAAACATAATCATCATTCTCCTTTAACAGTTAGAAATAGGTTTTGTTTTTTTAAAAGTGACTGTAAGGTAGAGGGATTTGGATTGTAGAGCGTAGATATTATAAATAGATTAATCATTAGATATATACATATATATCATCTCCCAATTCTTTTGGATGTCGTAAGGGTAATGGTTCTAACTAAATGTATAAGAACAAATAAAAAGGTATTTAAGGTCGATTTACCTAGTTATGTATTTTTACAAGTTTAATTTTTGGAGAGAGATAACGAAGCTGAATGTAGAATAATGTAATTTAATGTGATTGAACAAACAAATAACTAAATATAAAATTGGAGATGGTTGAATGTATAACGACAATGAAATTCTTAATGTGGAGCAACTGGCAGATTTATTACAGGTGGGGTATAGCACTGTGTATCGACTTTTAAAAAAAGAGGAAATTAGTTCATTTCGTATTGGGAACTGCTATCGAATTCAGCGTAGCGAAGTTATGGAGTATATTATTAGAAAGAGTAAACGAAAGTACATTTCAAATAATTTATAAAGGATGTTGATCAAGGTTGAGGTATATTACCAAAGTTCCGGATGGAGATGAAATAAATAGGTTGGCAGAAAAATTCAATTTGCCTTTAAAAAAAGAGGATCTAGGGGGAATACAAACCAATACCCTAGAAGAGAGCATTCTCTACGAAATTGCGGGTTATGTAATAAACACTTGCCAGGATATTTTGCCGGAGAGTATTGATGAATACTGGGGAAATGGATATAGTAAATTGGAGTTTGAGGAAGATTTAAAGCAGCATCTAATCCTTAATGCACTAATTTCTCAGGAGTATAATAATCCTGCTCATTTAATTGATGACAATATTAAGTTTTGTGATGATTTTTTACATAGTTTTTCATTTCATGAAGATAAGGTAGAAAAAAGGTCAGAGCAAAAAGAGGAAGAACAAGAAGAACAAGAAGAGAAAGAAAAGAAAGAAGAGAAAGAAGTCAAAGGATATAAAGATAGTAAAACCTATAAAAATGGATTTAAAAATACTTCTGAACACCTAAAGTTAGAGAGAGACTTGATATCAATTGAGAGTGGTAAAAGTTTTTCAGAGCCAAAAGTTCCTTTTGAATTTTTTCCATTTATCTTTCATATGGTTTGTTATTGGGATTTTACTAAGGCAATGCGTGAGAATACAATAAGGGATCAATCAAAGATCAATAGCGGTTATGAATCATTCGAACTCATATTTGATAAATATTTAAGTCTTAACAATCCTAAAAATACTTGGATATTGAAGGAGCCCAATAAACTGGTTCATTATAGCACTGAGAAATTTGATGAGTTTTATTTATTTAATAGCTTTTTGTTTGAAAGGGAGTATAACATTCTTCTAATCGGTTCTACATTAAAGCGTAGGGAGGCAATTTTCAATCAAATTAGTGCGGAGATCCTACGAGTTAAGATCAATAAAACAATTAGTCTCCTGTCTATTCTGCCCAATGCTATTAGTAGAACGAAATTCTTGAGCTTTTTTGACTTTTGTAACAAAGATAATAATGCTTCTGATATTGATTTTAAATTATCAGAGTTACAAGATATATTTCTACATATGTCTTTGGTTACAATACCAGTAATGGAACAATACTTTTGCTATCTCTTGTACCGCGATTCTATACGAGTAGGTACTACTGACATTATTTTTAATTCAGTATTTGAAGAACCATTTGACATAGGACTTTTTAAAGAAGTGAATACCCTTTTCCAGTCGGTAAAAAGAACCGTATCAGAATATTCGATTCAGTCAGTATTAATAGAGCAGATGGGTTTAGTAGAGGAAGTAGATGATAAATACAGTAAGATAGCTTTAAAGATATCTAATAAAGATTATGGATTCGAGCTTATAAAAGAAAAATTAGGCATATAACATAGAAGGAATAGGTAATAAAAGGTCAGGGCTGATGAACGCTTAAATGCGATTCATCAGCCCTGACTTTTTATTATATCATATTTTCAAAAAAAATGTTGAAATGGAGCATTTCATCCCAGTTTTTTTAAATTTGTTAAGCTCTAAGCAAGAAGAAACAAGAGCAAATGGGATGTGATAACAGTGAATAAAAGCACCTTTGATACTGAGCCATAGAGTTAGAAAATAAATTTCAATGTTCCTTGAAAACTTAATCACTAATACTTAAACGAAGGGTAGGGATACTCATGTATATTAAAGATCAAATGGATACACTCCAAGGAAGAATCAAAAGTTTTAGTGGATCAGGAGACTACGAGGTATTCGACGATGAGTTCTTCAAAATGCAAAATGATTATTTAAAGAATCACTCCGGTGCTGACTCATGCAGGTTCTACGTAGATAAAGAAAATGGAATATCGCAAGTATCGGGAGATACTATGAGTGATTTCTGTAATGTCTTCTTTATTCCTGTTATGGATATGGTTGTTCACTATTTGGACAGGAGCGAGAGGCTATTACAGATAGCCGCTTATCATAACGAGAAATGGCATAAGATTCTTATAACTCCTAAGTCATTGCGTAAAAACCCGGACTGGCTCAGGAACTCTTTAGGTTTTAGAGCAAACTACTGTTGTAACTATGATAAGCTTGTTAAATATATTGATATACTATGTCCCAATATAACTACAGTCCACCAAATGGGTTATATCGGTTGGTCGAAGGAACATGCTGGTGTATACATCACTGGTTCAGGAGTAATCGGAAACAGTAAGAGGAATAACATTCAACCCCATGAAAGCTTATCCCATTACGCATTGAAGCAGCCTGGAATTGATAGGGCTTCTTCAATACATGCAATGATGGAATTATTCCTTGAAATCAGTGATCATAAATTTAGCTATCCGGCAATTTCATTCGCCTTATTAAGTTGCTATAAATCCTTGTTGGATGAAACTCCACATAAACCTGAATTTGTTTTATACATTCATGGCAAGACGGGTAGCCGCAAAACAAGTGTTTCTAAGGTTATATTTAACATATTTGACGAATGGGAAGGCATTCCTACAAATTTTACTAGTACGGGTCCGGCAATGGAATTAACAAGGATGGAAAGACGAGATACAGTTACGTTAATAGATGATGTTCCACCTACTTTTAATGCACAAGAAAGACGTAACCTTCTAATGAAGGTAGAGGGGATTTTCCGTTCGACAGGTGACTCAGTAGGACGACAGAAAATGTATTCTAACACAAGAAAAATAGAGATACGACCGCAAGGAATGGCGGTGATTACAGCGGAAGAAGATGTGATACAGAGTGTTTCATCTAAAGCCCGAGGGTTTCTTCTACCCATTAACGAAAAGACAATCAATTTAGAAAAGCTGACATTGGCTCAACGGAATCATGAGAAGTATTCAGCAGCCATATATCATTATATCGAGTATATATCACAAGATAGTGTGCAATTCATAGAGCGAGTTGAGCATTTATTTCGTAAATATGAACGAATCTTCATGCAGGCTCATCCAAAAGCTCACGGGAGACAGATTCATAGTGCAGCTTGGCTACAAACATCATTTCATATGTTTCTTAGGTATGCAAAGAGAAACCAGGCTATAGAAGAAGATCAGTTTAATTTAATGAAAGATGAGAATAAAGCTATTTTGTCTGAGAGAATTCAAGAAATGGTTCGAGATGCAGAGTCAAATAATGAAGTTGAAATGTTCGTAACTGCTTTGAAAGAACTATTGGCAACAAAATCAATATTCTTGCTGGACATAGAGCTCAAGGATAAAAGAAAAGTAGTTCCCGTGTTTAACAAAGATATGAAGCCTATCGGTTATCGAGATAACAATTACCTCTACTTGCTTCCGGACTCCATTTATAACAGCATTTGTTCTTATTACAGTAAGCGTCAGATGCTTTTTCCTGTAAAGGATAAAACACTCTGGGGGTACTTATGTGACTCCAAGCTTCTTGTACCTGGAAAAAGTCAGGATGGGACTCGTACTATTAGAGTTTCGGTCAACGGTAATCGAATATCAGTTATTAGGATTGACCGTGAACTATTTGAAGCATGGGGTGAAGAGTTATATTCAATTGATTCACAGGAATTGCTTGGCAGCTTGCCAGGAAGGCTTAAATACAGCTAGAACGCGCTTTTGTCCTGGCGAGTTAAAGCACGGGATTAACCAAGTTACACAGCTTATCATTGTTATAAAGGAGTGTTTTGGATGAAAAATACCCAATCGTCTTACGAACGATTCATTATAGCAGAAGCTTATTTTCAGAGACTTATTTTGGACCCGAACGATTCTTTGGCCCTAGGGAAACTAAGAGCTGAAGCTAAAGAAGATAATGTGTGGGCCATAGTAAAACTTGCAGAGTGCTATATAAATGAACTAATACCTGCAATAGAGGATCATGAGCCACAGGTTTTACGTGCTGTTGAGATGCTGAAGGAGTTAGCCGAACGTGGATTCGCCTTTGCTCAGTACAAGCTGGCAAGATATTATTTTTCCAGAAGTAAAAAGAAAAAGGTAATCAATCTGTTAAGGGAATGCGTAAAAGCACAAATTCCTGAGGCGGCTATAATGTTGTCAGAATTATTAGAAGAAAAAGATCCTGAAGAAGCAGTATGTTTTGCTGAGCTAGGAAAACGCTGGGGCGCGATAGAACCCATTGCAAAAGATAAAGCTTATAAAGATAAAGAAAGTTTTTTACATTGCAAGGGAGACAATCTACATGACTTGGTCAAATCTTATAACGAAAGCGTGAGGAATAAAAATGGATACTACTATTAATCGATTACTTACAATTGATGAGGCTAGAGCGATATTAAGGGTGGGACGTAATACAATGTATTCCCTGACTAAACAAGCGGGGTTTCCCGTGATTAAGTTGCAGAAGCAAATTCGTATACCTCATAACGCGCTGATTACCTGGGTAGAGAAGCAATTACAAATCAATTAGTAGATTTTCATAGAGAACGTTTGTTTCAATTTCCAAGCGTATAGTACAAGATTGTTTCTATACATTATATCCATGAGTACCGGAGAGGGTCTTTTATGATCCTCATCATTTTTCTGGAAAGGATGTCTATCATGGCAGGAAGTATAAGTAAGGTAGGTAGTAAGTTTAGGGTTACTTTAGAGTTGGGTACGGATAGTCATGGAAAGCGGCTGAGAAAGTATATTACGGCAATGACCGAATCAGAAGCAAAAAAACTATTAAATGAATTCGAGTATAATCAACGTCGTAACCTAACGCTTCAGGATACGGAGATGACATTTGGAGAATTTTTAAATCATCGGATGGATAATTATGTGAAATACAACTGTGAGGTTACTACACAATATGGGTACAGAAATATCATATCAAAGCACATAATTCCCTATATGGGTAACGTCCAACTTCAGAAGCTCTTACCACAACATTTGCAATCATACTATAAACACTTATTGGAAGATAAAAAGCTATCTCCAAATTCTGTTCACAAGCATCACGCAAATATCCGAAAGGCGTTAGACTACGCATTGAAACAGCAGTTTGTGTATAGAAATATTGCTGATGCTGTATCTTTACCTAAAAAAGTAAAGTTTGAAGCAAACTATTATACAATCGAACAATTACGCAAATTATTCGATTGTGTTAACGATACCAGGCTTGAAGTTCCGGTGTTTTTGGCGGGTTATTTAGGATTAAGAAGAGAAGAAATAGTTGGATTGAGATGGAAATACGTGGACCTGGACAAGCGTTTGCTACAAATAAAAGAAGTTCGTACTAGTGCAGGAGCAAATGTCGTAACTAAGAAACCTAAATCTGAAAAAAGCGAGAGGACCCTTTTCATTCCGGACGAATTATTAGCTGTCTTGCAAAAGTGTAGGGATAGGCAGGATGAATTAAAGGTGATATTGGAAGGGAATTATGATAGTTCAGATTATGTTTTTGCTCATGACAATGGAAAGCCCTATCGAGTTAATTCGGTAACTGAAATGTTTGGGGCCTTTTTAGTAAAGTATCAATTGCCAAAATTGAGACTGCATGATCTTAGGCATACATTCAGCAGTATATTATATGAATATGGTGTCGATTTAAAGGCAATATCTGAAGCCTTAGGTCATTCGGATATAGGAACGACAAACAAGATATATACGCATCTATTTGATAAGACCCACAAGGACACAGTTAATGCGATGAGTGAGGCCTTGAACAGAAATTAACTTGGAATAAGAGTAAGTTAAAAATGAAGAAGCAGGCTCTTAAAGCTGCTTCTTTTTTCTGTGCCATAAAGCATGCTTTTTGACACCATTCTAAGGGGCTTTTTTTTGTGTGCCAAAACACCGGTAAATAGCTTTTGGCATGTGCCATTAAAACTGTGGACATTTTGGCATGAATACTAGGAGGAATATAAGTGGAATTGGGATATGGGAGAGTATCAGCTAAGGATCAAAATCCTGAGAGGCAGCTTGTGAAGTTTAGGGAGATTGGAATTGATGAAAGATATATATTTGTTGATAAACTAAGCGGAAAGGATTTTAATCGACCGCGTTATCAAGCTATGCGTCTAATGATTCGGGAAGGTGATTTGATATACATTGATGCGTTGGATCGGCTGGGTCGTGACTATGATGGAATTATGGCCGAATGGAAGTATATTACCCGTGAGTTAAAAGCAGATATTATTTGCTTAGATAATGAAACGTTATTTGATTCGAGAAAGTTCAGAACAATGGGCGATTTCGGAAAGGTAATGGAAGATCAGTTTTTAAGCTTGTTGGCATATGTGGCTGAGCAGGAGAGAAAGAAAAACAGGCAACGGCAGGCAGAGGGGATTGAGGTTGCTAAGGCTAAAGGTGTTAGGTTCGGTCGGCCGAAAAAGGAGATTGATGAGGTGTTCGCTCATGTATATAAAGAATGGAAGTCTGGGGCGCTAACAGCGAAAAGCGCCATGAATCAGTTAAATATGAAGCATCGAACGTTTTATAGGAGGGTAAATGAGTACGAAAAGTATCTAGGAAAAAAGGGGAGTAACTAAATGCTTACTCAAAGTAGAAGCCTGTCCTATAGGATGAAGGGAAGGCTTCTACTAAATCCGTAGTCGATAGTATCTATCGTCAATTTATATTTCAGATCAGTAGATGATCTCATTTCTGAAGAATAGCACAGAATATATTCATGCGGGACAATAGAATCACCGGATGCAAAATGACAGTACGGGGTATTTATTTACGATTCCAATTGTTTAAAATACAAAGCAATACAGCATGATTCTATTGGTGATGTAGACGTCCCATAGACAATGATTAGTTTGTCGTACTACTTGGCGGGACTACAAACCTATGTTTATAAAATTTTAAATTGTAGGCAGTCAAAAGCGTAGGGGATAGAAAATAAACTATGGCAGAAAGATACTGCTGCATCAGAGGCGTGCTCTTGAAATCCGTTGCTTTTTTGGTTAGCCCAATCAGAAATAGCTTTAACTACGAGCCACTCTAATTTCTCAACATTTGCAGCAGACGCCACTCCATACCCCTCCATATCGCCGCCAATGGCACTAGGATATTTATCTAATAAATCGTTCTTAAAATTTCGAGAGTCAATAAGCTTTTCACCGGACAAAAATTGTCCTATTTGTACCTTAGGTGTTGTCATATCTGGAAAAGTATAAAACCAATCCCAATGATTTTTTGCTCGGTTAAGAAGAGTAACCCCGCTTTCGACTATAGCTCCCCTCTGAGATGATCGATTTTCCTCGATACGTGCATACTCATAATTTGCTATAGTTTCTGAAATCAAAATATCACCAAGTTTTTGTTTAGAGTCATCAATTCCAAATCCAATCCCGACGACAAGAACTGCTTTTGGCTTCCAGAAGCTAATAGAATCACGAAGGGTATTGATGGCCCCATCCCTTCGTGATGATCCAATAGCAGATTGTACGTGGACTACACCGTAAAGACCAAACAATCCAACTGTATAAGTTTGGCGATTATCGTAAATTAGTAATAGAGATTTTTGACCTGGTAATGGCTTCATATGATGGAACAAAGTCTTGGTTTCAATTTCAGTAGCTGTTACTACTAGTAAAGAAATATCCTCCGTCAATGTAGCCGCTTTTTCCGAAGAAATGATATCCCTTTTTGGTGTGTTTTTAATAATGCTAAGATCTGATATGACATTGTATGTATTAGATGCTGTGTCTTTGCTTCTCCAATCGTGGCCCATATAAACCCTCCTAATACTATAATTAGATGTACAATTTGGTGTGCACCGTTAATGTAACTCATATGAATTAGAAAGTCAACCCAAGTGTTCAATTTATTGTGCATCAATATAAGAGCGGGTAAAAGCGAAAATATACCCGTGTACATTTATTTGTGCATCAACATTGAAAACTGAGTTGCAATAACATATAATTGATTGTAAATATATGAGCACCATATAAAATAACAAGGAGGCTCTAAAAATGGATCGCAAAGTATCAAAAAGTAAGAATAAAGGTAGAGAGACTTGGAACGTGAATTTCTATCATCCACTTATTTTAAATGAAAAAACTGGAGAAGAGGTTAGAATCAGACGTAGCACATTTACTGATTGTGAAGAAGAACTAGCAATAATCGTTAATGATTTAGAAACCCTTATTAATAACGAAGAATATCATAATATCGTCAAAAAACCTTATGCTCTAACCTTGTTTAATAAAACAGCAGTCGAGCTTTTTTATAACGATATACAAATAAAATCGGAAAAAGATCATGAAGACCTTCGTGACGAAAAGATACCAATGGAGAAAGATAATCAAATTATTGATATTGAAGGATTCAGTGGAGCGGGGAAGACTTCATTATTAAGTCAGTTGCTCGGTCTTGACGTAAAAAAAGAAAATGTCTTAGCAACCTCTAGCAATAAAACTACTGTTTCTGATATAGAGTTCATTATTAAAAATACAGATGATTTTAGTCTAGTATGTACCTTTAAAGAAAAACAAAAGATTGAAGACTATGTGAGAGAATTAATACAACGTGCTAGTCATGAAGCCATAGGTAATAATGAACATGACTCCATTACTAGGAAATTCACTGAAACTGCGGATAAAGAATTTAGACTCCAGTACATTGTAGGTACTATCAAACCTAAAGTTTCAGATACTAATTCTTTAACTAATAGATTTGCAAAGTACCAAGGGAATAATGAGCAAGATTCACATTATAACGAACTGATGTCATCATTATTGGATGATATTATTTATCTTTCAAAAGAAAAATGGAAAAATTATATTGTTAATAACAATTTAGATTTATCTAGTTTAACTGAACTAGAGAAATACCAAGCGGAAATTGATTTTTTAGAGGGGTTTATCAAAGAAGATATATTTCTAGATTATGTTGATCAAATTATGAAAGAAATTGAAACGACAATAAATAAAGTGTTGACAATTGAAGGCCTTTTTATAGAAAAGACTAGATATGATTGGATAAGTTATATTCATGCCAAGCAACTTAATAAAAGTGATTGTCTCAATTTGATTGAAAAACTCGCTACCAACAAGAAAAAACTATTTGGCGAGATTCTCACACCAATAGTTGAGTCAATAAGAGTTCAAGGGCCGTTTTTTCCAGATTGGGTAGTCGAAAAAGAAAAATATAAATTTACATTTGTGGATGGTCGAGGATTAGACCACGTACTTAAAGAAGCATTCAGCGTTCCGCTTGAAGTTAACTACAAACTAAGAAGAGCTAATAAAATAATATATGTTCAGAATGGATCAGAAACCATGTCACATAATTCTAAAGTGTTTTTTGAGAATTTAGAATTATCAGGTTATACTCCAAAAATGCATTTAGTTTTTACTCACTTTGATGAAGTTGAAGGAAATAACTTAGTTACAGCATCTGACAAAGCTAATCATGTAATTGGAAATATGGAGCAAGTGCTTAATTTACTTGATCATGATAAAAAAAATAATATTCAAGATAGCATTAATAATAAGATGTTCTTTTTAGGGGGACTTGATAAAAATCTTAATGAGAACCTCGCAGACGATATAACCCTAAATGAACTCCATCAGTTTATTGATACACTTAACATGACAGAGGTTGAATTGCAGCTCAAAAATCTTAATTTTGTATACTATAAACAGGTGCTTCCAGTAGATTTATTGGAAGTTTCAGAGCAGTTTAATAATAGATGGAAAGCTCAATTAGGTACAAAAACAGTTGATGAAATCGTTTCACTATCTTGGCCTACTATTAAAGCGCTTTCCAGAAGATATGCTGAACTTAACAGACTGTCTTATAATAATATTAGCCCTGCGGGTGATATGGTACAATATTTAAAGGGGTGTCTATATCAATATTTCTCTATTCCAAATTATTTCATGAGGGATGATAGAATTGATGAAAAAAAGGTAGCTCAGTTTCGAACCAAGGCGATGGAGAATGCGGAGGAGTTAATAACTATATTTAGTAAGGAAAGATTGCTGGATGATAATGAGCAATTAAAAAGATGGAAGAGGGCTTATTACATTAGACGTGGTCCAGGATCAACTTCACTGAGAGCTCAAGATATTTCTGAAATAATCGATAATGCTATGCCTCTTTTTAATAAGAATAGCAACAATAAAGAATTTAAAGTTTTAGTTGAATCATTTATTACATCAGTTATTAAAGTAGTTATTGCAAACATGAATGATAAATATAGTTCTAACGTTGTTTTGGAATAGACAGTAATGTATCTATTCTGAACATCAGTTAGTAATAAAGAATTTTAGGTTACTGCGTAACGCACAATATAAAGTGTTTCAAAACTATTAGGTCAAGCATTTCTTGTGTACACAATGATATACTACAATCTTAATTAATAAATATCGGATTTTATTCTAAGATCCTGTCCGATTTTTGTAGACAGAGTATAGACTAACGTTGTAACGCGGCATAAATCAAGATAATTCATTGGGGTACAATATACCAAATGAATCTCCACAAATCCTTAATGTATAAGGCTTTGTGGGATTAGATAACAAGCATTAAAGTGTTATGGTGTATTAAGGACAGCAGTTCGACTCCCCTCGGCTCCATAAGAAAAACCCGCTGAATTAGCGGGTTTTTTGCTGTTTAGTGCTTGGATTGTACACCGAATCTAGACAAGGAGTTATGGGGAACTAAATGTGTTCATTATTGCAGACCTATTGTCTACATCTTGAATAAGATCATTCACTTTGAAGTTAATAATTAATGGCACATTTTCCGAAACTACATCTATAAGAACTCGAATTGATATAAAATTATGGTATTAAGCATCCAAAAAGAAAAACATTCGGAGGAATTACTATCATGAGCTTTACTATTGATTATGTTAAAAACAAAAACAGAATTATTGTAACATCGGACGGTATGGATGTTGAGGATGCCCTTGCGTATGCGGAACAATTTCCGAAAGTACTGAAGAAAACTAAGCGAGGGTTTACAGGTATGACTGTAATTACTGGTGGCCTGGTATTTAAGCAAGAAGTGTTGGCAATTCTTGCTCCAACTAGTGAAGAAGCTGTCAAAGCTGGAATCTCTACAAAACACAAATGGGTGTATGTTGCGCCTACCTCGTTCTACAAAGCGCAAATGTATCGTATGTTTAAAGATATTGCAAACTTGTATGAATCGATAGAAGAAGCTGAAACGTATCTTAATTCTGCAGGGAATTAGTATATGGAGTATCAGCGAAAGACACCTTGAAGGGTGTCTTTTTTCATTCTAACGGAAGTTTCGGACAATACGTGGCGGTTAAACGGCTTATCCTTAGACTGTTCTGGGGCTTGCTGTTAGTGGATACAGTAGCAATATCAGCATGACTCACTTACTAGGGGGTATGAAGACGACGGGTGAAGGTACGGTGATTATTAATACTAATATATTCTCATACGTGAATCTGAAAGAATTGTTTAAACGCATGCTCTCTTTCTTTATATGCTGCGTTGTCTTTTTATTTTGATATAATTAATTATTGAGTTTAAGGTATATACAATAGTGGAAAAATAGGGATATAGAGCATTGCCTCGCGAACGGTATACCTATAGATAAAGGATTTAATAGTTACTTAATGCTATAATATTTATTTAGAATAAGAAATAGGGTGAGATCATCATGAATCAATTTCAAAGTACCCACCATAAGCTGTTAATTATCGGCGCGGGTGCTGCCGGACTAATGGCCGCTGTTACTGCGCGTGATATGGGTATCGATACTGCCATTCTGGAGAGCAACGACCGGATTGGAAAGAAGATATTAATGACAGGTGATGGCCGCTGCAACATTACGAATGATTCCACTGCGACGGGTACGGATGAAGCGGTCGCTTTGTCGCGTAAGTACCACAGTAATCAGGCTGGATTTCCATTGGCGGTATTACAGCAATTTGGCATTCGTCAAACCATTGATTTTTTCTCCTTGCTCGGGCTTCCGCTTACAAGATTGAAGGAGGGCTTGATGTATCCGATGTCGCTGCAAGCTGCAGCGGTGCAGGATATTTTTCAGCTTGCGCTGGAGGATCGGAATGTTCCGGTATACCTCAAGAACAAAGTGTTGGATGTTACTGTTTCGACGAATCATCCGCGCTTCACGATAAAATGCCAAACGGAAACAGAGGAGGGGGAGGTGCAAGAGGTTGTTTATACCAGTGAATATCTATTTCTCTGTGCGGGTGGCCTTACCGGTCCAAATGCGGGAAAAGAACCTCCTGGTTATATCCTTGCCGAACGTCTGGGGCACTCCCTGGTCGAGCCTTTGCCAGCCATTGTGCAATTGAAGCTAAAGTATCCGAATATGAGGGCGCTTACCAGTATCAAATTTCAGGGACAAGCCCATATCTTTGTAAATGGTAAAAACATTCTCAGTGCATCTGGTGAGATTGCTTTCACGGATTATGGCATTTCTGGTCCGGCAGCTCTCCAGCTAAGCAGGGTAGCTTCTTATTATCTCGCAAGAGGAGAGAATGTGACAGTATCGGTTGATCTGATGCCGGACCGCACGGAGGAAGAGCTAGTTAATTTTTTGGAAATGCTCTGGGAGACCTTTGGACACCGGACTGTTTCAGATTCTCTTGTGGGTATCTTCAACAAGAAGTTGGTTTCTGTCCTGCTGAAGGAGGCAGGCATCGACCAGCAGCCACAGCTACTTTGCCAGGATCTATCGATGAAAACCAAGAGGACATTTTATCGAATCTTGAAGCGTTGGGAATTTAAAGTGACGGATACCAATGGCTTTACGAATGCGCAAGTGACAGCTGGTGGCATCGATACGACTGAACTAATCGAGGGAACGCTGGAATCCAAGCTGGTGCCTGGGCTGTATTTGGCTGGCGAAGTGATGGATGTGGACGGAGATTTCGGCGGCTATAACCTGCAATGGGCCTGGAGTTCCGGATATGTGGCCGCCATGGCGCTAGCTAAGTCAATTCAATAAATTTATTAGGAAAAGGGATGCATCAATTAACATGTATAAGGATCAGACTTCTAAGCACCACGAGCTGTTCATTATCGGTGGGGGTGCTGCAGGTCTAATGGCTGCAGTTACAGCGAGGGATCAAGGTATTGATACAGCAATTATTGAAAGCAATGACCGGCTTGGGAAGAAAATAATAACGACGGGTAACGGGCGTTGCAACATTACGAACCAATCCACCGCCACCGGTACGGATGAAGCGGCCGCTTTATCACACAAGTATCACAGTAATCAGGAAGGATTCCCAATACATGTATTGCGGCAATTCGGTGTCCGCCAAACGATCGAATTTTTCTCCTCGCTCGGGCTTCCTTTTGTAAGCTTGGAGAATGGCCGGATGTATCCGATGTCGCTGCAGGCGGCTTCGGTGCCGGGTGTATTTAAGCTGGCGCTGGAGGATCGGAATGTTCCCGTATATTATAAACATAAAGTGTTGGATATTATCGTTTCGGAGGAACATCCGCGCTTTACGATTAAATGCCAAACGGAGACAGAGGAGCTAATCGAGTATACCAGCGAATACCTCTTTCTATGTACGGGGGGTCTTACTGCTCCGAAAACGGGAACAGATGGATCCGGTTATACGCTTGTCGAACGGCTGGGACATACTATGATTCATCCTGTGGCAGGCATTGTGCAATTGAAGTTAGATTATCCGTATTTAAAGGAACTATCTGGCATCAAATTCGAGGGATTAGGTCATATTATCGTAAACAATGAAGTCATCCGCAGTGAATATGGTGAAATTCTTTTCACGGACTATGGCATCTCGGGCCCGCCAATACTTCAGCTAAGCAGGAAGGCTGCGTATAATCTCGGAAGAGGAGAGTCCGTGACATTGTCGGTTGATATGATGCCGGAACGTACGGAAGAAGAGGTAATTGATTTTCTGGAAACACACTGGGCGATCTTCGGGCACCGGACAGTTGCGGACGCCTTTATCGGCATCATCAGCAAGAAGTTGATTCCGGTTCTGCTGAAGGAAGCGGGAATTGATCAACAGGTTCACCTGCTCTGTGAGGATTTATCGTGGAAAACTAAGAAAATATTTTATCGACTCATGAAGCGTTGGGAATTTAAAGTGGCCGATACCAATAGCTTCACGAATGCACAAACAACAGCTGGTGGGATCGATACGACTGACCTAGTTGAAGGAACGTTGGAATCTAAGATTGTACCTGGGCTTTATTTGGCAGGTGAGGTGATGGATGTCGATGGTGATTGCGGCGGCTATAACCTGCAATGGGCCTGGAGCTCAGGCCATGTCGCTGCGATGGCGCTTGCTAAACGACGTGCCGGCACCACATAAGAGGCTAGAGGTTGCAGACTCTTGAAACGTTGCGGTGGAATACTTGCATGCATTGAACACACGGCGGCTAATAGATTTGCCATGCCACGGCTCTGCTCCGTTTGGAGTAAGTAAAAGACACCTTGAGAGGTGTCTTTTTTCAATCAATTCTTATTCCAATATTCCCAAACTGCTCGCCCTGTTGCATTCGCTGAAAGGCTTGAAAGGTATCTTGTAAAGGATACACACTATCAATGATAGGACGTATCGAGTGGAGTTCCATAAATTGAAGCATCGCAACAAACTCTTCACTGCTTCCCATTGAGGTTCCGATGACACTGATTTGGGGAAAAAATATGGATCGTACTGCTAATTCCATTCGATCTCCTGAGCTTGCCCCAAACGTGACGATCCGGCCATTTGGCTTAATGATATCAAAGTACTGTTGGAACGTCGCTGGCCCGATACTATCCAGGATGAGATCTACTGTTTCTCCGTTCATACTTTCCTTCCAATCACTATAACTGTCAAAGGCATGATCTGCTCCATGTGCAAGAGCAACTTGTCTTTTTGTTTCCCTTCGTGATGTGACACTGACTCGTGCACCCGCTGCTGAAGCCATAAGCATGGCATAAGTAGCCACACCGCCACCAATACCTGGAATAAGGATATGTTCACCTTGCTGTAAGCGGCCTCTCGTAAACAAAGCCCGATAGGCTGTCAAGGCAGATAAGGGCAACACGCCCGCTTCTTCCCAAGACAAATAAGCCGGCTTACTGATGGCATTTTGCACAGGGATGATGATAGACTCGGCAAATGTACCATCTGAAGGGCCGCCCACTATGGCCGGAACATTCGGGACATCGTGGGTGATTTCCCATCCGATACACGGATTAATGATTACATCGGTACCTACTGTAAGTGATGTTACGCCTTCACCTACCGCTTCAATTATACCCGCCCCATCAGAGCCCATAATCAGGGGAGAATCCTCATTTGTTCGATCCGCCATGAGAAATAAGTCTCGATGATTTAACCCTGCGGTTTTAAGCCTTACTTTTACTTCGCCGAAGCCCGGCTGTTTGTCAACAACGTCTTCATATGTCAGGCTCTTCAAGCCGTTCATCCCAGCATGTACGATTGCTTTCATCCTAATCCTCCAGTAATTCGTATTTCAATGAATCTATTCTGAATTGTACAGAGTGGGAATCATACAGTAAAATGAACAAAACCGAATGTGAGTATCATAAATGATCATACCAAGCAGGTGACATAGAAATGGAAAGCGGAGATTTAAGAATATTTCAAGCTGTAGCTCAAGAGGGTAGTATAACCAAGGCTGCGCAAATGTTAAATTATGTACAATCTAATGTGACGACTCGAATTCAGTATCTTGAGGCGCAGTTGAAAACCCCTCTTTTTCGGAGGTCCAATCGAGGAATGACGCTAACTTTGGCTGGCGAAAATTTACTGGAATATGCGGATAAGATACTGGCTCTGATGGATGAGGCTGTGAAAACTACACAATATTCGGACCATCCTGCAGGGCCTCTTCGGATAGGCTCCATTGAAGCGACAGCAGTCATTCATCTGACTCCGCTATTGGCCGAGTATCAATCACGATATCCGGATGTTAATTTATCGCTCACTACGGGTGTGACACATACGCTCTTACAAAAGGTGCTGGATTACGAGCTTGATGGAGCGTTCGTCTATGGTCCTGTTGATGATCCAGATATAGAACATATTGCGGCCTTTGAAGAGGAGTTGGTGTTGATCTCTGAGCCGGGACAAAACGAAATGTATGATCTACTCATGAAACCGATGTTGTTCTTTGACGTTGGATGTACGCATCGGGCAAAAGCAGAGAGTTTTCTGAGAGGCACTGGCCTGACCACTTATCAGATAATGGAATTTGGAACATTAGCAGTTATTCTAGATGGCGTTTCCTCTGGACTCGGTGTGTCTATGCTGCCACAGTCATCGATAGCCAAGGCTGAAGAACAGGGCATAATTACTTCCCACCGTTTGCCTGAAGAGTATCGAGATTTGCAGGTATGGTTTGTGCATAGGCATGACTCGATTTACTCAAGCGCGTTGACAAGGTTAATCCAACTAGTTAAAACTAGGCAATAATAGTTAACCCGCAACGACCGAAGTGTTGAATGTTAGTTTAGTACTAGACTATTTCATCAAACAACAATCTAAGAACACGCAGCAGGAGGAAAATGATGAACTTTATTAAAGATCAACTAGCAGAATACGGTGTAAGCGAACAAATGACAGTTTATCTTTCGAATATAATCATGGTCTTATTTATAGCACTACTCTCTATATTGGCCAATTTAATAGCCAAAAAGATTGTGCTGAAGATAATTATTCATTTCATTAGTAAGGATCGGTATTCGTGGGATAATATCGTTTTGGAGAAAAAAGTGTTTCACAAGCTGTCGCATCTCGCGCCAGCCTTCATCATCTATTATTCTGCGTCTATCTTTCCGCTATATCAGGCTTTTATTGAAAAATCCGCCTTAACTTATATGATTATCGTAACTATCACAGTGTTTAATGCACTACTTAATGCAATCGATGCTATTTATCGCTCGTTTGAGATCTCCAAGATTAGACCGATTAAAGGGTACATTCAGGTTGCAAAGATTATTCTATTTATCATTGGTGTTATTGTGGTGATCTCTAACCTCGTTGGTCAGAATCCACTGATTATACTTAGTGGGTTAGGTGCATTATCAGCTGTTTTTATGCTAATTTTCAAAGATTCTATATTGGGCTTGGTGGCAGGTGTTCAATTATCATCGAATGATATGGTGCGTGTAGGTGACTGGATCGAAATGCCAAAATATAATGCGGATGGTGATGTAATTGACATTACATTGAATACGGTAAAGGTTATGAATTTCGATAAAACAATCACCATGATTCCTAGCTACGCCCTTATTTCAGACTCGTTCAAAAACTGGAGGGGCATGCAAGTATCTGGCGGCAGAAGGATTAAACGAAGTGTTCATATCGATACAAGCAGCATATGCTTTTGTACAAAAGAAATGATGGAGGAATTCCAGAAGATTCACTACCTTTCCGATTTTATAAAGGCAAGATTAAATGAAATTAGCATTTATAATATCGAACATCAAATCAATACGGAGAGTAAAGTAAATGGAAGACATCTCACTAATGTTGGTGTATTCAGAGAATATATCCATGAATATCTGAGGAATCATCCTAAAATTCATAAGGATATGACACTGATCGTCAGACAGCTAGCGCCAGAGGATAATGGACTGCCCTTAGAAATCTACGCGTTTAGCAATGATACTAACTGGGTGGTGTATGAATCGGTTCAAGCTGATATCTTTGATCACATTTTTGCAGTTGTACCGATATTTGGGCTTCGTGTCTTCCAAAACCCGACGGGCCATGATATTGCTCGCTTAAAAGAAAGCAAAGAGTATTCATCCGGATACTGAAGATAAAAATGATTTGCAGGAGAAGGCATTTCTTAATATCAGTAAAAAAGCGACCATCGTGGTCGCTTTTTTACGCTTTTTTCATTTTGGAAAGAATCATAAAACGTGCGGTTTATTGGGGTTCGGGCATAGCTGAAGACTCTAATGGAAGTTCCCAGATTCATTTTCTGAGAATTTGCCATCGCTGTCATGCAGAGCTTGTTTGCGGCGATCATTACGGGCTTGCTGCTGCTGTTGGGCTTCCAGGCTGTTTACGGGCGTGGCTTCCAGTTCTTTTACTGTGTTGATTAGATTCTTATCTGGTTGATTTGCACTCAATTGAAAGCTCCTCCCTTGATTATCTAATGGTTGTGATTTTTATTATGTGCTGGCTACTGTGTGGCTATTCGTGTTGTATTTTCACAAGAGCCCAGGATACATTGCCGAGAGTACGGATGTATCAATGCTCTGTCCTATAATCATTAACTCAGAATACTGTTAGATGTGAAAAATATGAGGAAATGATTGTATCGGAACTGATTTCTGTTCTGATATGTTGGGGATGTTTCAGTTCTATAAAATGTAATATTTCAGGAGGGAATAAAATGAAAAAAAGTATTGCCAAGGTAATCAGTATTGGTGTGTTGTTTTCTCTTGCACTTTCTTTGATAGCAGGTGGATGGACAAATACAGTAGTGCATGCTGCTGGTCTTTCGATAACAGGCAGTGGAGGCTGGAATGAAGCGGCATATGTGGAATGGTCACCTGTAAGTAATGCGACAGGATATAACGTATATGTTAAACAGGCAAGCGCGTCAGATTCGGGGTACCAACAGATTGATAATGAATTGATCCGCAAATATTCTTCCTATTGGAGAGCGGATGCTGTAGGGCTTGCAGCTGGAAGTTATGTAATGAAGGTTGAAGCTACCCTGTCGGGGGGAGGAGCGGCAAGTGCAGTATCAAATACGTTATCCGTAACGTCATATGATCGATCTGGATTTTCTTTTTCGGCAAGCTCGCCATTTGCTACGGGTTCGGGTGCTTATAATGAGAATGGAACCCTCAGGAATGGTGCTCAAGTGCTTTATATAACATCTCAGAATGCGAAAACCGTAACACTTGATGTGAAAATCAACAGCTCAGGTGCTGTACAAACTGGCGTTGGTCTTGGTAGTATCTTGGCTCTGAGACAAAAGGGTTATGATACAACCCCACTTGCCATCCGAATTATCGGTAAAGTTACAGCTGCTGACCTGAGCGGACAACTTAACAGCAGTGGATATCTTGAAGTCAAAGGTAAAAATAATTATTCGGAAATGAATATTACAATCGAAGGTATCGGAAAAGATGCTTATGCATACAGTTGGGGGTTGCTGCTTAGATATGTTGGTAATTTGGAAGTAAGAAATCTGGGTGTGATGTTATTTCCTGACGATGGCATTTCAATGGACACAGGCAATGCGAATGTATGGGTGCATAATAATGATATTTTCTATGGATCCGCAGGGAGCGATGCAGACCAAGCCAAGGGTGACGGATCTACGGACCTCAAAAAAGGATCGACGTACATTACCATCTCGAATAATCACTACTTTGATTCCGGAAAGGCTGCTCTAGTCGGACTTAGTGAGTCTGCAGAATTCTTTGTTACCTTCCACCATAACTGGTTCGATCATTCGGACTCCCGTCATCCGCGGATCAGAGTGGCCTCTGTTCACATCTATAATAACTTCTATGATGGAGTCTCGAAATATGGTGTCGGCGTTACAACCGGAGCTTCGGCTTTTGTGGAATCCAATGTTTTTAGAAATACTAAAGACCCAATGCTTAGTTCTTTACAGGGTACAGATGCTTTAGGTGAGGGTACGTTCTCGGGTGAAAATGGAGGTGTGATTAAAGCTTATAACAATCTAATTGTTGATGCTTCAAGTCTTATCTACGCTAACTCCAATACAGGGACAGCTCCTGCTAATGCAGCCTCATTTGATGCCTACTTAGCCTCGTCGAGAAATGAATCCGTCCCAGGCTCATACAAAGCATTAAAAGGCGGAACAGCATATAATAACTTCGATACGAGCGTCCAAACCGGAGTGAACGTATCGAATATTGATAACGTAAGCAATGTAGAACAGGTTGTTACGGCAAAAGCCGGACGTCTGAATGGCGGAGACTTCACATGGGCATTTAATGATTCCGTGGATGATGCATCGTATGCGCTGAATACAGCGCTGATGTCTGCAATCAGAAGCTACACAACGGGGCTTGTCTCTGTAGGGGGCAATTCAAACCCAACAAGTCCGACTCCAACAGCTACTCCTGTGCAAACAGCAACACCATCTCCAACAATAACACCAACACCTGTACCTACAACGACACCAGCGGGCACGCCAGTGCCTTCAGCGGAAGCAACCTTGCATAACTTTACCACTGATGGAACAACGAGCAGCTTCTTTAATATTCAGGGGAATCTCTCAACCAGTAAGGGAAATGTGACATATCAGGGTTCAACCCTAACCCAATGTCTAAAAATTGAGAGTGCAACCAGTATTCAGTTCACAGCTGCTAAAGCTTCAACCCTAACCCTAGTGTTCAACACAGAAGGAACCAAAATCAAAGTGGATGGAACGAGTTATCCTATAACGAATGGCATTGCCACTGTCTCCATTACGGCGGGCGCACATATCATAACGAAGGATAGTACGGCGAATCTGTATTATATGAAGTTGGAATAGATAGTTTTATAAAATAAAAGCTGCTAACGATATTGTGATATGCTCCCATCATAGTAGACAGTAGAAAAAACAAAAACTTCTACTGCTACAATGATGGGAGTTTTTCTAATGTCTAAAAGATCTTCAGGACAATCGCGTCGCAAAAAGCCTGAAGAAGAACTAGATGAGCATGAACGTCTGAAGCTACGGATTAAAGAGCTAGAAGCGCGAAATGAATACCTAGAGATGGAGAATGACTTCGCAAAAAAGTTGGCGGAAATCAAGCGACGAAATACATGCTAACGCTCGTTCGGCAAGTGAACTTGTATCAAGCGATTCAAGAACTGAACAAAGAAAAAGATCACGCAATTACGAAATTGTGTGCATTAGCTGGAGTTGCTCGATCTGCCTATTACAAGTGGTTAAAATGGAAACCCTCTAGCATGGAACTTGAAATTCATGCGTTAGCCAAAGAAATAAAGCTTCGTTATGACAAGCGAAAAGGGATACTTGGCTATCGTCAAATGCGCACGCAATTGAACCGAAAGCTCAAAAAGAAGTACAACAAAAAGCGTTATTACCGAATCATGTGCGCACTTGGGCTCAAAGCGGTCATTCGAAGAAAACGAGCAAGTTATGTGAAAGCTGCGGAGATCCATGTAGCCGAAAATGTAATGAACCGTAACTTTAATGCAAATTCCCCTAATTCAAAATAGTGTACAGATGTGACAGAACTGAAGTACGGGAATGGGCGCAAAGCCTATTGGAGTGCCATTATTGATGTATATGATAATTCTATTGTCTCATGGGTATTAAGCCATTCCAACAACAATAACCTCGTGATGGATACGTTGAAAAGGGCTTACGCGAAGCATCCTGGCGCAAGCTTTATCCTATGAACGGAGAATCCCCTTTATATTGATATATTGGTGGTGAACGACAATCTCTCCAACAAGGCGGGATGTCTGTCTTCTGTCTGCTTATTCGATAAAAGGTCTAACCATTCGACTTAAACTCCATTTGTTCGATAGAATGTTTTTTATAAGACTTAAGTAATTAAGAAAAATTGTCAAAATCTATCGAAATTGATAATCAAAGCGTTCATTCAATATTAACTTCATCTTCCTTCCCCATACCGATCAATCGCCATAGCTGCGGATTTCAGCATGCGCCGTTTAAGATACTCACCCTCGACGATTTTTACGCGCAGGCCAAGAAAACGGATTTTGGACAACAGAAATTCGCTGTCGTCTCTCATGTAGATGACTTTGACGCGATAGATACCCGAGTTTTCTTCAAAGGACACGGATTTATCAAAACAGGAAAAGGCATATAGAATTCGTGACAGCTCAGTATTAAAGGTTGGTATGACTTGAATACATGCACATTCTTTTTGATCCTCTAATAAGCCCGCTATCCTTGCTTTCAAGCCTTCAATCCGTTTGGCGGGGAAGGGGGCTGCTTCGACAGAAACAATGTTTTTTAGTTTGGTGGACATAAGAGAACGCTGCCGGGTACTGTACCATTGCAGATACCACTCCCGCTTATACAAATTATATTCCAGCTTGTGAGGGAACCCGGCTTGGTCAGTTCGTTGCCCTCCATGCTTAATACGGAAAGTAATAAGGATCGCTTGATTCTGCATGATTATACGGCGGAGTGTACGTAGCATTGGATGATAGACCTGCAGCTCTTTGCTTTTGGCTTTCTCCATAATAATTTCCTTCACTTCTGTGGACGGTTCTGTCTCCAATATGGAGTTCAATTTACTTAAGGTGTCTAGTGTAAAAGCTGCTTCTGAGGCCGGGTGCTTTAACATGGTTTTTAGCCAAGAACGTTCCTGGGAGGTCAGCGCTAATGAACCCACTTCGTCGAGGCGGGAATTAATTTGAAAGTTAAATATTTTCTCAAATGGATTCATAATAGCTGTGAATCTCCTTCCACTCCGCGATGAATTGCTTACGCAGCCAAGGGGGTTCTAATACCTCGCAGCTCGAACCAAAGCTTCGTAACCACGGCTTAATTTCATAAATACCATTCACTGTGATCTCATAAAGGAATGTAGAATCGGACTCTTCCGTAATTACTCCCCACTGTCCCTGTGCTTCAACCCGCTCCCGAATGAAATTAACACCTGGACGATTGGGGTTATAAAATCTCGCCACCACTTTAATCGCACGGGTGGTATCTATAACCCAGCTGTTTGTCATCTGCTCTTCCAGATTGCTGAGTTTCTGAGCAAACTCTGCTTCTTCCACAGTGTCGCCCTCTTCAATCTGAGTAAGGCCCTCCATTCGGAATTTCATGATGCCCATACGTGAATTATGTCCGATTAAATACCAGCGCCCATATTGAAGGTCATAGATGACGCGGAGCGGAAGAACGGTTTCTGTGACGCCCCTTGTTTCCCGCTCAAAGAGAGGATTGGTATTCTGAGAGGCGTAGTTTTTTCCCTTTTTAGGGGATAAATATAGAAATTTTATTTTTTTTCGCTGCTGAATCGCTGCAAATATCGTATATAGGTGTGCCTCATCAAGAATACGTGAATGATAATTATATTTGTATCTATGGGTTTCCGTAGCTTCGAGGTTATAACCCCGCATCCGCAGGACCTTTTTTAGGGTGTCGCGCAGCAGGTAACCTTGCACAGACGGAGTCTGCGTGTTGGCGATGACATCAACATAGTCGTAAAGATCCAAGAGCTGATCGTCGGATAATTGATCAATCAGATCGTTAGCAGCCTTGTATCGATAAGGGCGCCCTTCGTTTACACGAAGAATAACGCCAACTTCCTCAAGGTATTTCAGATCTCCACGGATGGTCTTCTCATCGGGCATTGGATAATGGGTTGGCATTTTCTCACTGCAGACATCCTGTAGATCTTTAGCCGTTAGCTCCTGAGTCTGGAGCGCAGTTAATAATAGAGTAAGCCGGATGCTCTCCGTTTCCTTAAGCGACTTCGCCCGGAACAAGAACAGGAGCAGCGGGTCGGCAGATTCATAGTAGTTATAGCGGAGCCACTCAGAGAGTTCTGTTCCTTGTTCTGTAGGCAGGTCTTGTTGTAAGACGGTTACCATGCCCTTCAGGTTGCGCAGCGTTTTGTCATAGGTATGTACAGAAATGCCGAGACGATCGGCGAATTGTTGTCTGCTGTAAGCTCCCCCTGCTAAAGAGAGCATGCGAAGAAATTGAATCTCCTTGTCAAAACTTTCCCGGGCCATTTATATTCCTCCAGCCTGTAGCGAATCCATTAGAAATAGTAGTACTCATTATATTAAGCACCAGAGTTGAATAAAATGGAAGTGTTTTTGGCCACCGCCATACTTCCGCCCTGTTCGTTACAGGGAAGATGAGCGAAGATAGTTCCATGAAGCCGAAGCAATTCTGATGAGGCGTTCGAATAGTAACAAGGGTAGAGAATAGGGAAGTAACCGATCTGGAGGGGTGAAGATGGATCCTATAAACAAGATTATCCGTGAGCAGCTGGAACAGATTGAACAGGAGGAGCAAGTTACAATATTGTATGCCTGTGAATCAGGCAGCCGGGCGTGGGGATTCCCATCGCAGGACAGTGATTATGATGTGAGGTTTATTTATCTGCATAAACCGGAATGGTACCTATCTATTTTTGATAAGCGGGATGTGATCGAGCGTCCTATTAACAATAGGCTTGATATCAATGGCTGGGATTTGCGGAAAGCACTGAATTTATTTCGGAAGTCTAATCCATCCCTGCTGGAGTGGCTGCAATCACCCATTCAATATGCAGAAAAGTACAGTATAGCAGAGAAGCTTAGAAGCATCTCCCCGTACACCTTTTCGCCGAAGTCTTGTATGTACCATTACTTAAACATGGCAAGAGGCAACTACCGGGATTATCTGCAAGGCGAGCAGGTCAAGATCAAAAAGTACTTTTATGTACTTCGTCCCGTTCTAGCCTGTGAATGGACTCACCGATATGGAGAGATGCCGCCGATGGAGTTCGATATACTGGTAGAGCGGCTTATTCCGAAGGATGAAGAGCTGTGGCAGGTGATTCAGCAATTGCTGGCCCGGAAAAAATCTGGTGAGGAACTAGACTATGAACCGCAGCTAACCGCAATTAACGATTATTTAGAAGAACAGTTCCAAGTGTTGGATAAGGTGGCGGCGTCCTTAAATGCTAAGGAGGACAAAAGAGATCATCAGCTGGATGCTCTATTTCGAGAAGCTTTACAGGAAGTATGGGGACGGGTCTTATAGAAAGATTGATAGGAGGAAGATGGTATGGCTATTGTACAACTGAAATCAACGAATCCAAAATTCACTTTTTTAATTAAAAAGAATCCAGTGACAGGTATGCAGCTTCGTCCGGTTCGTCAGGGATTGGCTTATGGATGGTATTCTGACGATGGAACTTATAACGTTTATTTTAAGGATGCAGATAACGATATATCCTACAAGCAGAACGAAAGTGAGAGCTTTGAGTATTTAAATGTCTCCCGGTTTAATACACCTCTATTTCCGCTTAATGCGGTCAATGAGTTTTTCTCTACACCCTTCAAAGCGCAGGATGAACGCGATGTGAAAGGATATGAGCATTCTTTTTTCATCAATATGGTTCAGGTTGAGCGGATACACTATATTGAATTTTTCCAAAAGCATTTAAAGGGCTATACCTTCTCCTTGCAGCATCAGGCGCATAAGAGCTATTCACTGACAATTACCACACATAAAAGCTTGTATCATCTCTTGCATGTTGTTAGTGTGTTGTCCTTGTTCTTATCCATATTTGGGGAAGAGTACATAGATATTTCGGATGCTATTTTGGATAAATATATCCGCAGCCTTAACGTCATTGATGCACCTTTTTATATAAGAAGTCTATTTGCAAGGAATTTCCTTACCTCTAAGGAACGGTTCAAGCGATATAAAGCCTCCATCGAACAAACGGACCAGTATTCTATTGGGCTGGAGTATGGCGGTACTGCGATGCAGCGGCGTACGTTTATTTCAAGTGTGCTTCCATTCAATAAGTCGATTCTGGACATCGGCTGCGGAGAAGGTTTCTATGCGATACCGTTTGCCGGAAAAATAGAGAGTACCTATTATGCGGTAGATATAGCCGAGGCGTTGCTGGAGGTTGTGAATCGGAAAGCGAAAGCTAAGGACATTGATAACATTGCAACCTTTGGCTCGCTGGACCATTTTCTAGAGTCGTACAACGGGGAGCAGGTTGATGTGATTCTAACAGAAGTTGTAGAGCACATGAGTGAAGGTGAAGCCGCAGAGCTTATTCAGCAAATTGTCGGTAATGTGAATTTCGAACAACTTATTGTGACCACACCGAATGCTGATTTCAATCGTTATTATGAGCTGGAAGGGTTCCGGCATGAAGATCATAAATGGGAAATGGGACAGCAAGCGTTCGGGCAATGGGTTTTGGATACGGTTCAAGGTTTAGCAGTCGAGGTCGAATATTTGATGGTTGGTGACCGGGTTGGCGAGATCCGTACGACGCAATGCGCTATTGTGCGAAGAAAGGAGGAATAGACAGTGGAAATTCAAACGCGTGTACACACCATATTTCTGCTTGTAGGAGCAACGGAATGCGGGAAATCGACTTTTGCTAAAGAAGTTCTGATCCCGCAGTTAAAACTAGAGGATGCCTCCAAAGATTTACGTACGAATGTGCAGTATTTATCCTCGGATAGTATCCGCCAGGAGATATTGGGATACGACTATGATAAGTATGATCAGGTTATGCTGGAGGCGAGTTCGCATACCTTTCAATTATTATTTGAGAGATTGAAGTTAGTCACTTCTTTTCCGATTAATGCGGAGTTTGTGGTGATGGATACCATTGGGCTATCCGAAGATTATCGTAGTAAAGTCCGTGAGATCGCCGGGCAAAATAATTACAATCTGGAGGTTATTCTGTTTGATTACCGCAAACGGGAGGATTACTACGTCTCGGAGCGCTCGAAGAAGCTGATCTCCAATCATTTAAACCGGCTGAGAAAAGAAGTCCTGCCTGTTCTGTCACGGGAAGGCTACAACAAGATTCATAAGGTGCGTGCTAAAGATTTTATTCTCGAGGACGAAGATATACCTAACCCGGACTACCGGGTGATTATACAGGATTGGGATACTTACGCATCTACGGTACTTCTACAAGCACAAGAGTATATTGTGGTTGGGGATGTTCATGAGTGTGTCGAAGAGCTTCGGGGACTATTACTTAATTACGGCTACCGGGTGCACGAAGGGAAGTTAAGCGCTACAGATAAGCTGAGTAACACCCGAGTTATTCTTGCTGGTGACTGGATTGATAAGGGCAAGCAGACGCGGGAGACGATTGAGTTCTTATTTGATAACCGCGAGCATTTCCTATTTGTTATGGGTAATCACGAGAACTTTGTTTACAAGTACGTAAAGGGTGAGATTCAAGGTACCGATCCCGAACTGCTAAGAACGTACTTTGATTCCACCCAAGTGCTTAAGGAGGATGCTGCGCTTTTTAGTAAATTTTCGGCTTTAGTAGAGCAATCCCAGCCCTTTTACCGCTATATCGGTATGCAAGGTCCTTCTTTTTATGTTACCCATGCTCCTTGCCGTAATAAGTACATTGGTAAGCTGGATACGAATTCACTACGCCATCAGCGTAACTTTCGGCTGGATCGTGAGGTTTCCTTTGAGGAACAGCTTGATTTCCTAAAGCAAGAGGCTGTTAGTAATCACCCCTTTCATCTCTTCGGACATATTGCAGCCAAGCAGACTTTTCGGATCAAAAACAAACTCCACCTCGACACAGGGAGTGCGCAGGGTAATGAACTAACTTCTGTTCGCATGTCGTTTAAACCTTTCTATAAAAGTCAAAAATCGCATGTGACTACGGTGCACGAAGAGCTACCTATCCTGTTCCGGGCTGAGCAAACCGTATCCTTGTTAGAGCTTGATTATGAGTCTGTGCGTAGACTGCAGTATTCCTCGCAGAACCGGGTCAACTTCATCTCCGGGACGATGTCACCTGCGGATAAGGATGTGGCTGCCGGTGAGCTTGAGTCTCTGCGAAAAGGGTTGGATTATTTTGCCGAGCGTCGTATATCTGAAGTCGTCCTGCAGCCTAAATATATGGGATCACGCTGTAGTGTGTACCTTTATCGGGATATAGAGCAGTGCTACGCAATTAGCCGGAACGGCTATAAGGTTCAGGCGGTCGATCTAACGCCCATCTACGAACAGCTGCTTCATAAATTCGGAACCTATATGGCTGAGCAGGGGATTGGTGTGCTTTTACTGGATGGCGAGCTGCTACCTTGGAAAGCGCTTGGGGATGGGTTAATTGAGCGTCAGTTCCAGCCGATTGGCAAGGCGCTGGAGACAGAGCTGGATTTCCTAAGACAATATGGATTTGAGGAGTCACTGGGTAAACTGATACAGGATTTTGAAGTAAGCGGGTTTGAACAAGACCAGCACCATATGTCGAAAGAGGCGCTTAACAATAACTATGGGTCTCATGTTTACCAGACTTTTAAGCATGTCCGTGACATAAGAGAATCGTATGTAGATCTTGACCAGCGTGACGAAGCCTACCGGGTATATAAGCAGCAGCTGGAGCTATATGCGGGTGATGCGGAATTAGCATACAAACCTTTTGCAATCCTGAAGGAAGTGCTGGAGAATGGCGATGAACGGGTACCTGACGGCAAAACCTCCGAACTATACCGGTTCTTAAATGATGATGAATTTCTGATTCTGGACATGAATGAGCCCGATGCTTACATCAGGGCAGAGGCGTATTTCACAAAGATAACGGTAGAGAAACATATGGAGGGAATTGTAATCAAACCGGAGCAAGAACAGCAGGGGGTAGTCCCATATATGAAGGTCCGCAATCCGGGCTACTTGTCGATCATCTACGGGTACGACTACAAGTTTCCACATAAGTATGCCAAGCTGATGAAGCAGAAGAATATCGCTCCTAAGCTTCGTACGTCCTTAATTGAGCACCGGCTGGGCAGACAAATGCTAGAAGTGAAGCTGGGTGAGATTTCGTCTGCCAACGAGGTCTACAAGCAAATTGCGGCAAACTTGTTATTCGAGGTAACGAAAGAGAAAGCGATCGACCCGAGGTTGTAGAGGATTGTTTTGGGTGAAGAAACTTGGGTTGCCAATTATGAGTTCAGGCTGTCGGGAAGGTCCCGGGAGTCTTTTTTTGTCTGGGGAGAAGCACAACAAGGAAAATATATTTGAAGCGGACTCACCTATAGAGATGTCTTTTTATATGCAGCTTCTGTTATGAATACGTGGACATATTAGTACGATTTGATAAGATGTACTTACTTAATGAGTTGATTATAGGAGGAATCTAATGAGTAAATATAAAATCCATAGCGACTTTGAACCCTATGAAAAGAGAACACTTCCCTTAAATCCATTGTTATTGCCAATTTTAAATAATCTCATAGCGAGAAGTTTGAAAAAATTCAACTCTGCTGAAGGTGTGAAGGTAACGAAAAAAGTTATTTCAGGCTATAAAGACGGAAGCGTTCAGCTGACAATAATTGAACCTGAGGGTATATCCCAAAACGCTCCCTGCCTTATTTACATTCATGGAGGAGCCTTTGTCCTAAAGGCAGCACCTTCCCATATCCATTGGGCCTGTGAGTATGCTTCAAAGACACCTTGCAAAGTAATATTTGTGGATTATAGATTAGCCCCGAAGTACGCTTTCCCATATGGCGTTGAAGATTGCTATGCAGCATTTGAATGGGCCAGTGATCATGCGGATGCCTTAGGCATTGATAGGAGTAGAATTGCTATAGGTGGGGATAGTGCAGGTGGGGCGCTTGCTGCTGCAGTGACTCTAATGGCTCGCGATAGGCAGGCGCCTCCAATTTGTTTTCAAATGTTACTCTATCCAGTGACAGATGCAAGACAGACTACGGAATCCATTAAAGAGTTTACAGACACACCTCTGTGGAACTCTAAGCTTAATGAGAAGATGTGGAAGCTATATCTCAAGAATGGAGTAGCAGCTGGCAAGAGAGAATATGCGTCTCCTATGGAAGCAACTTCATTAAAAGGTTTGCCTAATGCTTATGTTGAAATTACGGAGTTTGATTGTTTGCGAGACGAAGGAATTCATTACGCAGAAGCCTTACAAGAATGTGGAGTTCAGGTTGAATTGTATCACACCAAAGGAACCATTCATGGATACGATATAGCGGAAAAAAGCGAAATTGTGCAGCAGAGTGTAGCGAGAAGAATTGAAGCTTTACGAGGAGCTTTTAAGTAGAAAAGGAGAATCAAGCCGTGAGTATCTTTTCGATGATCCGCGCGGTTGATTCTTTTTTGTTTTTATATCCATAAAATGTAAAAATGTCACATGATAATTTGATGACTGCTGTCACTATTTATCTTAAATTAAAACAATTACAATAAAGGATAGTCCTGAATTTTTAACTTTTATCCTAAAAAGAATTAGTCACTCACACTGGAGGTCTCTCTTGAAGGTGAACCCACAACTGTTGCGCGATTTCCCGTTCTTTGAACATCTGGATGATGAATATTTAGCTGAAATTTCCAAGCTATGTAGCGAGCGTACATATATAAAAGGAGAATCCATCTTTTTTGAAGGGGAAGAGGGAGAGGAGTTCTATCTTATTATCTCTGGAGTTGTTCAAATTTATCAAGATAACCACTCTAGGGATGTAATCCTTTCTATTTTTAGAGAAGGTGATTTCTTTGGAGAGATGGCTTTGTTACAAAATGAAAGAGCACGCTCTGCTTCTGCAAGGACCATCGAGAAATCCACCTTATGTATTCTGAAAAAACGCGATTTCATTCCCTTATTAAAAAGTAATCCGGAAATACTAATCGGCATTTTGGAAACAGCGTTAGATCGTCTGCGTGATGCCAATAAATTAATCACAGACTTAACCGTTATCGATGTGCGTACGCGCATTGCTCGCGTGTTGTTGCGTCTAACGGAACAGCATGGAGTGTCCTCTGATGATGGTGTTCTTATCGATTTGAAACTGACGCATCAACATCTGGCGGATATGACAGGAACGGCACGTGAGACAGTGACGAAATCATTGCTTGGATTGCAGGATGAGCAGTTGATACGGATTGATCAGAGGAAAATACTCGTGTGTAACACAGATAGACTTAGAAATATACTCGACGTTATTTGAGCTTGAATATATGGGAATTGTAATTGGGGTTACAGACTGTAAATCACCCTAAATGATATAACATTATTAACAAAGAACGCGTTCGTTTGGCTTTATGAATCGTGATGACACAATGACCATCCATAAACGAAAAGAGGAAATGGAATGAGTGTGAAAAAATTGGTTTTATCTATGTCCGGTACTTTTGTGCTGGGGATCATTGTAGGAGGGGCTTTGTTATATAACAATTTGGTTTATAACTCCGTTAAAGATGCCCTGAATGGAAATGCCACGCAAAATTCGGTAGGCAGTGTGAATGGAGTGGGTGGTATGACACAGGTTAACATTCAGGACATGGATCTTGAAACAGCAATGATGGCTGTACAATCGAGTCGTGCAAGTATGTTAGACGAGCAGCTGAAAGATCAAATCGCAGCTGTACAAGCCAAGAATGAAACAATCTCACAACTGAATCAATTGCTAGGAGTGATCAATGAAGAGCTGGGGAAGCTTCCTTCAGGTGCTGAGGCCGGCTCTGCTGTAAAGCTGGCAGATGACAAGGGGGCCATGTTTACTGCTATGGGTATGGCTATACCGCAAACCAAAGGAGAGCTTGAGAATCTGTTGGGACAAATCAAGTCAAAGATTGATAGTGCAAGTAATAGTCAGCAAATGGATATGCTGCGCCTGCAAAGTTTATCGAATAAACGTAACGAAGCTTTTGATGTAATGACGAATTTTGTTAAAAAAATGCAAGATTCCAGAAGTAGTATTATAGGAAATATGCGGTGATGAGTTAAAGCTATGATACCTAATACTGCAGTTGATTTTCTACGTGATCATCCATTATTGCGAGGCATTCCTGATGATGAGCTACGAAATGTAATTGATGCTATAAAACTTGTGTCTTTAGAGGATGGACAACGACTTCTTATGGAAGCGTCCACCTCTAAGGACTGTTTCATTATATGGCAAGGGAAGGTGCAGGTCACCTCGGTTAACTTAGTTGGGAAGGCACTGCTCTTGGCTGAACTTGGACCGGGAGAATTAGTAGGAGAAATCGGTCTTATTCGGAACCTACAAAGATCGGCTAGTGTTACGGCAATCGGTCAAGTAAGGGCGCTGCGTCTAGACCGTCCATCGTTCGAATATTTGGCGAACCTGAGTCCGTTATTTTATGAAAGTGTGCTTGTGAACATACGAATCCGAATGATTCATAGTATGCTTCGAAAAGCGACCATCTGGTCGGTCATACCTGATGCTGAACTTCGGGGTCTTGCGGAGATTACAATGATCAAGAAAGTGATGAAGGGCGAAGAAATTATCGCGGAAGGTGCAGTAATTGATCAATTTCTCATGATTAGCAGCGGGAGTATCGAGCTTCGCGGCCGAAAGCGGCGCAAGATTGTCCTTCGAGAAGGGGATTTTTATGGAGAGACAGAGTTACTAACAGACACGGTCTCCTCACATACGTTGATCGCGGTAGAAGATAGTGAAATACTGATTATGGGCAAGTTAGAGTTCTTAACTATACTCGATTATTACGCTCCGGTTCGTCAACAACTCATTAAGGTTCTAAACATACGAACACCCCATCTGATGGAGAAAGTTACAATTGCCTTCGGTGAGGAATTTATTGTCGAGGATAATGAATCGCTACCTAAGGCCAAAGACAAGTGGATGGACCAGTTGCTGTGGCTGGGAGGCGGATTTCTTGTCTTATCCCTCTTGGCATTGTTCTTACATAGTCAATGGTGGAAGATCGCCGCCTTAATTGTTGGAGGTGTAGTGGGTCCCGTAGCATTCGTAGCCTTTGTAAGAAGTCAGCAGTTAGTAGGCTTTCGTCAGATGAGGGTTGGTTTAGTTTTTGTGTCTACCGCGATTGTCGCCATCCCTCTGGCTTGGTATTTAGAGCGGATTTGGCTTTTTGAAGTAAAAGCAAATTCCTTTGACTTTTCGCAGCTTTATGTACCTTTGTCTGTGGCTTTAATAGAAGAAACTGCTAAATTGTTAATCTGTGTGATACTCGTTCGAACGCGAAAAATCCAATTTCTGATGGATGCAGTGGTGTTTGGTGCCGCAGCAGGAATGGGATTTGCAGCAGTGGAAAGTATTATTTATGGATGGGTACATTTAGACGAAGCATCTTCACTTGGGATGCTCGCGGTCCTATGGATGAGAGCATTATTATCACCCTTCGGCCATGGAACATGGACTGCAATTGCAACTGTGGGGATATGGTATGCAAGCAGCATGCATAAGAACTCGAACTTGGGGAATGGCAAGCCATGGACAAGATGGCGACATGCAATGGAGATGTTCTTGGCAGCAGTGGTGATGCATGCACTTTGGAATTATCGCTTTGAATCGGGTCTGATAAAGGCGGGTGCTATGACTTTAGTCGGGTTCATGGGCCTCTATTTATTGTTCTCACTCCTTCGCAGGGGAAGAAGAGAAGAATTCCACGTATTGAATATGTTAAATCCAACCACGCATGAGGCAATTCTGCATGACGATCAAGTGAAGACAATGACACAGGAGCTTTACTGTGAAGGCTGCGGGTCAATGTCTCCCCAAGGTACCCGCTACTGCGCACGCTGTAGCCAGGCATTACGGATTAAATAATGGTCAATTCTAACGTAAAGCCAAAAGCTCCATTCCTCGTGGAACGGAGCTTTTCTGTGTGTTCATTTAGAAACAGGTGAAGGATTGGATGGACTGCAGGCTCAAGCCTGTATACATCCAAAACCTTCCGTTCCACTGAAAACCCGCAACCGAGGTGCGTCCTACGAAAACCGGGAAAAACCAGAATTGATTTCTATTTACGAGCCATACGTACGTATTCCGAAACAAACAACCAGCAATTGCTCCCGGGTCGACAGCAAAAGACGAAATGGCAGGTTGTTGAGGGATGAGTTGCGGGGGAGGTGAGCTGGGTGCCGTGAGTCCCGGTTGTCCTGGTGACCCTGGTATTCCTGGTTGTCCTGGTATTCCTGGTGGTCCGGGTTGCCCAGGCTGTCCTGGGAATCCTGGGAAACTTGGAGATGGGAAAAATGACATGATCTTGTCACTCCTTAATGAATGGGCTAAAACATTGTATGTAGGAGCGGAGATAAGTGAATGGGCGTATCCGATATTTTATTGATAAATTTAGCGAGGAAGTTCCTTGACGTGGCTCTAACTTACTTAGCTTCTTCACATAGCTCAGTAATTGCTTTGTTTTTGGTTAGCTGTAATAGAAGGTCATAGAATTGCTTTCTTTGCTCTAGCGAGAGATTGTCCAGCATGTTGTCAGCGACTGTATCTTGGAAAGCCAGAACTTGCTCAATAGTGGATTGCGCAAGCTCCGTAAGCTGGATCAGTGTAGCGCGTCGGTCGGTTGGATCAGGAATTCGAACAAGGAGTTTATCCTGCTCAAGCGCATCAATAAAATCGGTAACGGTACGTGCTTTGATCCCTAATTTAACGGCTAACTCATTCATGCGGATACTGCCTGCTTCCGCGACGACTGAGAGCAGACGCAATCTAGGGCCGGAGAGATGATAAGGCGTATTAAGCGCTAATAACTGGGATTGAAACTCTGTTTTAATGTAGTTGGTTGATCTCATTAATATGTGGATACTCTTAATGAGTGTGCTCTTTAAATTATACTCTTATAAGGTGTATTCAACTATAGTTCGGTGAAACAGAATGTTTGTAGTTTGGTGAAGCGTGCACTATTTATCTTTTTACTTATAATTCATTCTGAATCAGAAAAGAGGTTTAGATTATGTCAGATACATCCACAGAAAATGCAGATAAGCTGCTAAAAATACTTGTAGTTACCTTAATATTCTCAGTTATGAACGGTACGATGTTCAATGTAGCTCTTCCTGAGATCGGCAAAGAGTTCAATCTTGTTCCTTCTCAGGTTAGTTGGATGATGACTAGTTATATGGTGGTATACGCGGTAGGTTCCATCGTCATGGGGAAATTAGCAGATAAATATCGGTTGAAGGATTTATTAACGTATGGACTGCTTATCTTCGCTCTCGGTTCATTAATAGGTCTGCTTGCTAGTGAGTTTTGGATTATTATTCTGGGCCGTGTAATTCAAGCTGCCGGTGCTTCCGTTCTTCCTGCAACAGCAATGATCATTCCAATTCGTTATTTTGTTCCCGAGAAGAGGGGGCGGGCACTTGGAACTTCTGCGGTTGGGTTAGCGCTTGGTAATGCTTTGGGACCGGTCGCTGCAGGCCTCATCACCAGCTTTGGAAGCTGGAGGCTTATGTTTGTTCTTTCCTTACTTCCGCTACTGACACTCCCTTTTTTTCGGAAGTATTTAGATAATGTGAAAGGGAAGACAGGAAGTATTGATGTTCTTGGCGGCGGGTTATTAGCTGCAGCAGTCGCAATCCTCTTACTTGCCATCACTCAGATGCAAGTGTGGTTGTTCCTTGGAGGGCTTGTTTTGCTGGCCTTATTCATCATTCGGATTCGGAAAGCTGTGGAGCCTTTTATTAAACCAGTATTGTTCCGTAACAAAACCTATTCGATCGGGTTGCTGCTTGCTTTTACAACGACAGCGATGAGCTTTAGTATGACGTTCATGACCCCACAATTTCTAGCGGCAGTGAATGGCTTGACTCCTTCGACCATTGGTTTTGTGTTAGTGCCAGCAGCAATTGCTTCAGCGATCATGGGACGTAAGGGTGGCAGATTGGCTGATGATCGCGGCAATTTGGCACTTGTGTTCGTGGCTTCGGTATTGTTATTTCTAGCGTTCTCCCTACTATCTACTTTTATTGGGGTATCGGCATATTTTATTGCCATTATTTTAATATTAGGAAACGTAGGTCAGACCTTCATGCAAATCTCAATGTCCAATACGATTTCGCGGACGCTGCCAAAAGAGGAGACAGGAGTTGGCATGGGATTACTCTCCATGATCAATTTCATTTCTGGCGCGATGGCTATGAGCGTGGTTGGGAAAATGCTAGACAAGGTCAGTGCCGCTGTGCAGTTCAATCCTCTGAATACTAATGTTACTGCCCATGTGTATAGTAATATTTTTCTCGTTATGTCCCTGGTGACTATTGCTGTAGTTGTGCTGTACCGTTATCAGTTTGGTACGGGTGCTTCCGGGTCGAGGAAGAATAAAAAAGGAATGGAGATTTAAGAGGTTATGCCATCTACGGATCAAAGAAAAACATTATAAAGCTGGATACTGGATGTCACGAAGTAATCAAGCAAATAAAACCATTTTATGGTATGTTTTTTTGTGATGGATGTTATAACCTAGGAGCTGCATAAGGATGATAGGGAATAGTACAGACAAAGAACGGACGATATTTGATCATGCTGGAAATACGATCAAGACAGAAGATCGAGAGATTCGAATTATTGCCAAGTATGAGGAGCCACTAGTTGTCTTACTAGGAAATGTGCTTAGCGATGAGGAATGCCATGAGCTAATTGAATATTCTAGGGAACGATTGCAACGTTCAAAAATAGGCGAAGACCATGTGGTCAATCCAATTAGAACGAGCAGTGGTGTGTTCTGTGAGGAGAATGAGACGGTTACTAGAATCGAGAAACGTTTCTCTCAAATTATGAATATTCCTGTCGAGCATGGTGATGGCTTGCAAGTCCTGCTGTATATCCCTGGCCAAGAGTATCTACCCCATTATGATTTCTTCGCAGAAACGAGTCGAGCAAGTAGCAATAATCGAATTAGTACGCTAGTGATGTATTTAAATGATGTGGAGGAAGGCGGAGAAACAGCGTTCCCTATGCTTAATTTATCCGTAAGTCCTAACAAAGGTATGGCGGTCTACTTCGAATATTTTTATGATAATCATGAATTAAATGAGTCTACCCTGCATGCAGGTACACCAGTGATCAAAGGTGAAAAATGGGTTGCAACGATGTGGATGAGAAGGCAAGCCCTTCGTTCCTCTTAAACACTATATCTTCCAATATGATTCCATATGGATTATCAGCAAAGACACCTAAATAGGTGTCTTTTTTCGAATTTAACGGCAATGTCTATTCCACCAAAATACCATTAATGAACGTCATAGTTTTGTCTTTAAATTCAAGGATAAATGTATTCGAAAAATCCAGATCGCTATGAATCTCCGTCCCCAACATCACCTCTGTTCCAACATTATCAAAGGGGTTATGAAGCAAACCTCTAGGCTTATACCTAGTTTCGGAACCAATCACATTATTATTCTCATCACGGATAAATGTAGTTTTCCCTGAGAACACCAAGTCCTTGCCGTTTTCCAAAGTTAGGTGAACCTCCAGACGAGTTTTTGTCTTCTGATAATCAATGGCCACATCTTTAGTGGATACAGGGAAACCAATAACGAAAAGTCCAACAAGGGCTGTAGCCAGTATGATCACTGTTAAGAGGGAAAAGACGAGCGTCTTTATATTTTTTGTTTTTACCTTTTTAAAATAATTAAGTTTCTTAACCTCCTCTTGATCAACAATAGGCAGACTTAGATTTGCTGTTGCGGTCATTTCATTATAAGATTGAAGGCATTTTTCACAGGATTGCAGATGTTTTTCAATCTCTTCGTTACTATGTAAAGAGGTGAGCTTTTCAATATAGGAAGGTAATAAATCCTGAATGATTTCGCATTTCATGTAGATCTTCCTTTCATCAGTTTTTGTTTTCCACGGTAAAAGGTAACTCTCGCCCAGGTCTCATCTCTTCCAAGAATCTCGCCAATTTCCCGAAAGCTGAATTCTCCAGTCAAACGCAGATACAGTACTTCCTTGGTATTGGGATCAAGTAAATGAAGCTGTTTAAACAATTCCATTTTGTCTTGTGCAAGAATGAATTGAGATTCAGTTGAATTTGCGCTAGAAACAGGAGGATCATCTAGTTCATAAGACTTCCTTTTATGTTGCTTGTCCAGCTCCTGATACCATACATGCTTAGCAATCTGACAAAGCCATACATATACTTTGCAGGTTCCATCATATTTGTGTATGGACTTTACAGCTCTATAAAAAGTTTCTTGGGTGATTTCTTCTGCCAGTAAATGATTATGACAAAAACTAAATACGAATTTATATACTTGGGTTGAATATTCCCTGTATAATTCCTCGTTGTCCTGCATTCGTTCACCTCCTCAGGTTATATATCCGTAAAAAGCTATAAACGTTACAGCCTTTCTAAAAATATTATGAGTATAACGAAATAACGCCTTGGGTGTGTAGTATGATAAAAATCCTTAGAAATGTAAAAAAAGAAGGACTGCTTTTCCTCTATAATTAGATGAGATCTTATTGTACAAGTTACAAGGAGGCTCATAAATGACAATAAAGGTAACCCGACAATTAAACGAAGGTCCTAAAATTCAAAAAGAACAAGATATTGTCACGAAAATGATTCGTATATATTGTAAGAAAAAACATCACCATAAGGGGCTTTGCAACGAATGTCAGGATCTAAACGATTATGCTCTGAAGAGGTTAGCTTATTGTAAGTTCGGGGAAGTGAAAACGGCTTGTGCTAAATGCCCTATTCATTGTTATAAACCGGAGTATCGTCAAAGAATAAAAGGGGTTATGCGTTTTTCAGGTCCATGGATGTTACTATATCATCCCATTGAGTCAATTAGGCATATTCCATTACCCAATAAGCTGAGAAAATAAGAAAAAAAACGGACATCATTGGATGTCCGTTTTATGATCTAGCATTTTTACGTTCTATTTGCCACTTGGCAGTAGTTTATTCAGTAAGATCGCTGCTAATGAAGCCGCTAGTATAGGTGAGCCCAATAAATATTGCACGAATGAAGGTAAGGAATGCAAGTAGTCGCCAGGAATAAGCACCAAAGCTAACGTGATAATCATCGGTATTGCGATAATGTACATTTCTTTCTCGCCAATCGTTACGTTCTTCATCACCTGCACACCATTAATTGCAATGATCCCGCAGACGATAGCGAAGACGCCGCCGATTACAGCGGATGGAATGGAAGAAATCAGAGCAGCTAATTTACCAGAACAACCGAAGAGGACAAACCATCCTCCAACAGCGAGGAAAACCCGGCGGGAGGCAACACCTGTGATGGAGATAATGCCCGCATTGGTAGAATAGCCTGTAACAGGTGTTGAACCGAGTGCAGAAGCAATAAGACAGCCAATCCCCTCACCGATAACCCCTTTATTAATATGTTCGTCTGTTAAAGGTTTATTGATTACGTTGCTGACAGCAAACCAGGTACCTGTTGTTTCAGCTAGCAGTACGAGATAAATAATAACCATGGTGATAATAGCCGAAAAGTTGAACGAGAATCCGAAATCTACAAAAGCGATACGCGGCATGCTAAACCAGTTCGCTTTGCTAATCGCTGAGAAATCTAACACACCCATCAAGTTAGCAGAGATACATCCAACTACTAATGCCATCATGACGGAAATAATTCGGAAGATCGATCCTTTATTACGGAACATAGAACCGAGAATCACGAATAAAAGGAGTGTGCCCGCTGAAATAAGGGCTAACAAAACGTTCTGATTGATTGAAGCGCCTGAAGCTCCATAGATATTGTCTCTTATAGCAACAGGTAATAAAGAAAGACCAACTATGAATATGATCGTACCACCTACAATGGGTGGGATAAAGTTCTTAACGATTTTATTAAAGATCCCGACATAGCCTAAAATAATAACTAGAATCGCACCGATTAAGCTGGCACCTAACACGGAACTCCAGCCCAGCTCGCCGCCGCCACTAGCGGCATAAATACTGACGATCGCACCAAGCGGAACATAGGAAGGACCTTGAGCGATAGGAAGCTTCATACAGAAATAAGTCTGCACAATCGTTGCAAGTCCAGCAGCAATAAAGGTAGATTGAATTAACGCGCTTGACTGATTCGGCTGTAAGCCGATTAACATTGCAATCAGGAACGGAACCACATAAACGTCCATGGCCAATATATGTTGAAAGCCTAAGATGATGGATTTACTGAATGAAACTTTTTCATCGGGTAGAACGGTTAATAGTTGTGACTTTAATGGTGCTTGATCTTGTACGTTTGCTTGTGTTTCCACTCAGATACCCACCTTAACTTTTCTAGTTTTTTCGGTCCTTAACGTGAATAAACCTTTTCACCCTGTACCCAGACCTCGCGGATATTCTCAGGTCGAGCTAGATACATCATTTTTTGAAACACGTCGTATAAATCTTCATTCCCATCAAAGAGAGGCAGTCTAGCCGATGGTACTTTTGTATCGATGATTTGAACATCCCACGTATAGCCTTCTAATATCCGGCCGATAGGTAAACTTAAGCTTTCTCCGCCACCAGCAGTAGCAAGATAGAAGGATTCATCAATCGTAATTCGTGATCCTAGTAATCCACGCTCTTGTGCAGGAAGGGAGGGATTAACGCCATCCTCAAGCATTCTTGAAGACATTACAGCTTGTCTTATGTTATCGAATAGACTAGGTGAGAAACCTCCGGAAATATCAGACCCCAAACCAATCTCCACACCCTTGGAATGGAAATGTGCGATCGGAATGACACTATTGGCAAAATAAGCGTTCGAGATCGGACAATGTGCAATAGCCGTTCCTGTCTCCGCAAATAAATCCACATCATCCTCATCCAAAAAATTGCAATGTGCCATGACTGATTTATCACTGAGCAGACCGAAATCATGCAAGGCAAAAGCATCGTTTTTCTGGAATCGTTCTTTTACATAACCGTGCGCCCAATCACTTTCACTACAGTGCGATTGAATATAAGTATCGTATTTAGCGGCTAATTCACCTAAACCTTGCAATGCCTTATCTGTACAGCTTGGAATGAACCTAGGTGTCACTACAGGGTAAACGCCTTGCTTAGTCGATTTGGCTAGTTCTTTTACAGCTAAAATAAATTCTTCCGTATCTTTTAGTGCCGTTTGGGTGTCAGCATCGCGATAGCTTTCTGGATTTCCTTGTGGATCATCCATTACCACTTTTCCAACGAGTCCGCGTTGCCCTTTATCCGCACAGATTTGGGCTAACAGTAAACTGGCTTCTTTATGCACCGTTGCAAAATAAAGAGCTGTAGTCGTTCCGTTCGCGAGTAAAGTGTCAACCACATCATCGTAGACCTTTTTTGCAAAATCCAGGTCCGAAAATTTAGATTCCAATGGGAAGGTGTAAGTATTTAACCAGTCATAGAGTGGAATATCTAATGCCGTTCCAGATTGAGCCCATTGGGGCGCGTGAACATGCAAGTCGATAAAGCCGGGCAAGAAAAACTGACCGTCCCCTAATCGATGGAAGTTGCCTTGGTCTTGGTAAGTATCTAGTAATGGTTGATAGTCCGGCGCTTCTGGAGAAACGATCCTTTCTATCATTCCATCTCTATTTATACAGAAGAGGTGATCTTTTAAAATTTGAATTTCCTTAGGTGATTTACTTGAAAATGAAGTCCCTAGGAATATTTGCATATATTTATTCATATTATCCGCCTTAATGTTCGTCTTTTGGTGTATGTTTGTTATTATAATCCGTAAAAACTGATAAGTCTACACCAAAAGTCGAACGAAAACGAATGTTAGTTACTGATTTATGCTCTAACTAGATCGAAATGTATGAATTTACATACGCTCTTCGGCAATCTCCTTCGGAGATACTTTGAAGATAATGTCCTTTTCGGCTATTAGCATTACGTAAAATGTATGCGGTTACTTACTTATGCTATAATACACATAGATAATTTAGGTTAAGCGCTTAAGAAAATTGGGTTAGGAGTGTTACTGAAATGAGAAGATATAACTTTTGGCGTCCGATCATGCTAATTATTGTCGCGTTGCTTACGAGAAGCCTGGTGACTAACGTATGTATTTTGTTTGGTATGCAGACTGAAGTAGCGAGTAGTATAGGTACACTGGGCATGGTCGTCGCCGGTTTAGTGATGTATAATCGCATGAATATTCGCCGTCGAAAATAACGATAGAATTTCTGGAATCCGATCGATTTGGTTAAGATATGAAATTAGCGCAGGAGCATTTGTTGACCCGTTATACATAAAAATGAATCGATCTGGATTTGTTTTTAAGACATGGCCAGTATCATACAAAATAATGAAAAAGACACCCTTAAGGGTGTCTTTTTTGGGTTGTCCAAGTGACTATACAAAACAGTTATAGTCATTCTTTCATCTTTACCGCTGTAAATATATGTGAGTAAATAGGTGGGTAAAGAAAGGGGAGAAAAAGAATGCCATATGTTGATAAACTTCCCAAGTCTATAGAAATGCAGCTTACGGAACAGCCGTTATTCCACTTTGGAACTGATTTAATGAATGATGGACAATTCGGTGAGCAATGGCTTGTATTGACAGAGAAGGAAGTGTCCGTTTGGGGAACGGACGGGGAAATGGTTTCGAAGTTTTTTGTTTCGAGTATAGCCGATGCTCGAGTAGTAGGTGGGATTGGTGGCGGTTCGTTACTTGTCGATACTAAAGAGGGTCCAATTATCCTTATACGTTATACCGCATCGCTTACCTCTATATTTGGATATGCGTCTAAATTAATTGCTGCTGTAGCTAAAGGGGAGGAGCGGCCAACGGCTTCTGAAAAAGAATTTCCAAGACATTGTCCGAAATGCCGCAATCCGCTACCAGACGATTCTCAGACCTGTCCGGTGTGTAAAAGTAACGGTAAGGTTCTCTTTCGGATGTTAGGTTACGCGAAGCCGTATAAAATCCAAATGATCGCAGCAGCAATTATGCTGATTTTCACTACATTGATAGAGCTTGTTCCACCTTTTTTGACGAAAATGATTGTAGATAACGTGCTAACAAAAAAGGACATGGGTTCAACGTTACTATGGATTGTAATTGGGCTTGCAGCCACCTCTCTGGTTGTTACTCTAATGCAGACTGTACGTGGACTTATCGGGGTATGGATTGGCTCGAAAATTATGGGTGATCTGCGTCATGATGTATATCATTCCTTGATGAAATTGTCGCTATCTTTCTTCGATCGAAGACAGTCTTCGCAATTCATTGGACGGGTAAATAATGACTCTGAGGCGATGCGGCAATTCATGACAGATGGCGTAATATGGGTCTCGGGTGAATCATTAAGGGTGATCGCAATCTTCGCCATTATGTTTAGTATGGATTGGAAGCTAACGCTGCTAGCCATGCTGCCTATGCCGCTTATGGTCGTTCTATCGACTGTGTTATGGCCGATGATTGGCAGACGGTGGTACCAGCAGTGGAGATCTATTTTTAGACTAAACGCTTTGGTGGGCGATTCTTTGCAGGGAATTCGTGTGGTTAAAGCATTTGGTCAGGAAACTACGGAATTGTCCCGTTATACTGTCGCTAATAAGGAATTGGTGCGGCACAATATCCGGATTGAAGGCTTGTGGCAGGGAATGTTTCCCGCTTTTGCGTTAGTTGCTGGCGTTGGTACGCTTTTAATTTGGTATTATGGCGGCAGAACGGTGCTTGACGGACAATTATCTATTGGTACGCTAATCGCTTTGGTTACTTACCTGGGGATGCTCCTCGGACCTTTGCAGTGGGTAAGTCAAATGATCAATTGGGCCAGCCATGCGATTTCAGCAGCAGATCGGGTCTTTGAAATAATGGATACACCATCGGATGTGCCTGATACGACGAACCCAGCTGATATTGGTCGTGTTAATGGTGAGGTAGAGTTTAAACAGGTCACTTATGGATACGAAAAGCATCACCCTGTGCTCAAGAACGTGGATTTAAAAGTAGGCGCAGGAGAGATGATTGGTCTGGTCGGACATTCAGGTGCTGGGAAGTCGACCTTCATCAATATGATTTGCCGATTCTATGACACAGATGAGGGCACCATCACCATCGACGGAGTGGATATCCGAAATATTAGCCAGTCTGACCTCCGGAGTCAGATCGGTGTAGTGCTGCAGGAGACATTCCTGTTCGACGGCACGATTGCTGAGAATATCGCTTATTCTAAACCGGATGCTACAGAGCTAGAAATTATGCGTGCTGCTAAAATTGCCAATGCACATGACTTCATCGTTCAGCTACCTGATGGCTATGACACAAGGGTAGGAGAACGTGGGCATAAGTTATCCGGAGGGGAGAAGCAGCGAGTGTCTATTGCCCGAGCAATAATTCACGATCCGCGGATTCTAATTCTGGACGAAGCAACGGCTTCTGTGGATACAGTGACTGAGCGGCAAATCCAAGAAGCCATCTCGCGTCTGGTCAAAGGTAGAACGACATTCGCCATTGCTCATCGATTGTCCACTTTAAGAAATGCCAATCGGCTCGTCGTGCTGGAACGCGGTAAGATTATTGAGGTGGGTACGCATGAAGAATTGCTAGCAGTAGAAGGGGCTTACTTCAAACTGGTCGAGGCACAGAAAGAAATGTCCCAGATCAAGGGGGTAGAAGTGCATGAGTGATCCAATCAGTGTCAGTGATGAATTGAAAGCTCAAGATAAAGATCCCTATGAAATTAACATTTTTGAACCGGGTCTGATTTCCTTTAACCGTAGTCAAGGTGGGGTATTTCAAGGGGTAGTAGAAGGTAAGGTTTATGAAGAGCTAATCCTTTTTCGTATATTTCCTTTTCAATACAACACCCAGTATATTTCTGTGAGGAATTCTAAGAGTGAGGAGATTGGTGTCATTCGTGACATTGATCAGCTGGATGAGGAAAGTCGGGGGGAAGTGGACAAAGAATTGCAGCTGCGCTACTTTCTTCCCGTTGTGACCCGAATTGATTCCATTAAACAGAAGGCAGATATGTGGATTTGGGAGCTGCAAACGAATCTGGGGCAGACTCGTATCGTTATGCGTAACCTGCATGAGCATATGCAATACCCGAGTCTTAACCGCATCATTCTGACTGACGTCAATGGAAAAAGATGCGAAATTCGTGATTATTCCACTTTGGATATTCAGAGTCGGAATAAGCTGAAAGACGTTTTATAGTGGCAGAAGCAAAGTGCTTGGTAGTTTATACTACTGAGCACTTTTTTTTGATCTGTGTAAGCATGCGCGGTTATCCCTCCATTTATGAGGAGGAAACGCATTAGATTGGAGCAAATTTGTCACTAAACTTCCAGTATATGTGGTAATATATTACAACTAGATGATTTACTATATGGAGGTATGTGAGTGAAGCATAAATGGATGAACTCGCCGTACACCTTTGCTTTTGGAATGTTTGCGATGATGGTTCCCAGTCAGGCTTTTAGTTCTTTTTACAGTTATTTTTATGTGGAGAAATTGGGCTTGGGCATTGGACTTGCTACACTGGCCAGAACAATCTTTCTGATCTGGGATGCGGTGAATAATCCGTTGTTTGGATATTGGTCAGACCGGACAAATACCCGCTATGGTCGGCGTAGACCCTGGGTGTTCGGATCGATCCCTTTGTTTATGCTGGCGTTTGTGCTGGTGTTCTCTCCCCCCGGCGGTTTATCCGAGAATGGACTCTTCACTTGGTTTCTAGTGACGCTTATTTTCTATGAGGCTGTGGCTACGGTCTTGTGGGTGAACTATGGCGCGCTGCTTCCGGAGCTCTTCCGTGGAGATCGTATTCGGGCAAAAGCCTCGGCGATTCAGCAAGGGTATCAAGTGGTCGCTCTGTTAATCGGTACGGCTCTAACGCCAATCCTTTTCGCAGCGATTAACTTCTCTAATATGGCTATTGTGTATGCCTGTGTCTTCGGCGTGTTTATGTTCTTATGCATGATGAACGTTCAAGAGAAGAAAGAGACTACTAAGACCGAACCATTGAAGCTCATTCCGGCGTTTCGGGAGACGATTCGGAATAAGAAGTTCTGGGTGTTTAATATTTCGAACTCTTTTGCCCAAACGGTGAATGGACTTGTAAGCTCGATGATTCCCTTTTATGCAAAATATGTTCTACATATTTCAGAAACACAGGTGTCTATTATGCTCGCAGCTGTCTTTGTCTCGGTTATTCCATTAGTGTTCGTGTGGTATTGGATTATTCGTAAGATGGACGGGGTCAAGGCATGGCGGCTATCGCTTATCCTATATGCTTTATCTGTCATTCCGCTATGGTTCGGTTATGATCTTGTAAGTGGTGTAGCCGCTGGTATTGTTGTCGGTTTCGGACTAGCAGGATTTCTAGTAACCCCGGCAATCGTAGGTGGCAAAATTATTGATGAGGATGCGGAGAAGACAGGTCTGAGAAGAGAAGGCATCTATACCGCGGTAAGTGGATTTATCACTCGTTCGAGCGGATTAATCTCGGCGCTCGCCTTTTTCATTGTAGGGATGATCTTTGGTTATAAGGGTGGTGATGATCCAGGGTCTGATCCAGAAGCAACGTTCCGGTATTTAATAAGCGTGGTGCCGTTATGTCTGCTAGCCATATCTGTTGTCATATCTTTTACGATTAAATTCACATTTACGGGGCAATTGAGAGGTGATGCTGACTATGAGCAAAAGATTAATCATCAATTGTGATGATTTTGGGCAAAGCCCTGCCATGAATCAGGCGATTATGCATCTGTTAGAAGAAGGAAAAGTATCTTCAGCGACGATAATGGCGGTGGCCCCTGGATTCGAGGAGGCAGCTAGATGGTGTAGCCGTAGGCAACAACGAAATGTGGGCCTTCATTTGACAATGACTAGTGAGTTTGAGGCTTTACGCTGGAGCAGCCTGACGGGGGACTCTTCACTACATGACGATGGCGGGTATCAATATAAGACGGTAAAAGAGTTTGAACAGGGGGCGCAGACAAAAGCTGTGCTAAAGGAGATTGTTGCGCAGTATGAGAGAGTGAAACAATCCGGCATCGTGATTAGTCATGTAGACAACCATATGGGAAGTTTATATGGCATGGAAACGGGACGCAGCTTGCTTCCGCAGACGTTGTGGAGAATTTCGCGCTGGGGATTGCCATCACGGTTCTTTCGATACATCCATCCTGAGGATCCTCTGTTAGGATCGCTGAAAAATATTGAACGTCCTGTTGCACTTGGATCCGGGCTGGCCGATACACTTGGAGTTCCGATTCCTGATTACTTGTTGTCGCATCCTTTTGGTGTAGAGGAGGGTGAGACGTACGATCGTTTCAAAAAATCTATTATTGATAAGCTATATTCGCTACCTGATGGTGTTAGTGAAACCTATATTCATCCCGGAATCGACGATCCATGGATGCTTGCAAATATACCACATTGGGAGAAGCGAGTCTGGGAATACCGTCTACCCTTTGATGATGATTTTACCTATGCGATTCGTGATGCTAGTGTTGAATTGACGGACTATCGCTACGTACAGGAGCATCTAAAGCGCCCACGGGTAAGATCTGCGGGGATACTTTTGAAGAAACTGATAAGTTCATGAGGAAAAATAAAAAGACACCTTGCGGGGTGTCTTTTGACTATCCCATTAAACCCTTCAGCCCATTCAAGAATGGGGAAATAGATCTAATCATATTGTAGCCCATTTTCACAACCGGCATTGTTCTTTGGATCATCCCTACGAAGCCCATAATTCCACCGAATCCTGAAGCGCCTGAACTTGCACCCTCGGCAGCGCCAGCAGCCCCTCCTCCCATTCCGAAGAGTGAGCCGAATAATGGCATGAGTCCGGATACGTTCGCTTTCCGGGAGCGGGAAGAAGTGTGTTTTTTTGATTTTTTGTTTTTATTTTTATTTTTACGTGGTTTGGAAAGGGTCAATCCATCCTTATCGAGGCCAGTTATCCATCCTACATACGTACGTCCATCATGAAGCGTAACGCACACAGGTCTACCCTTGAGCTGTTCAGCTCGCTTGCGAATTTTTGCTCTGTTTGACATTTGTGGATCACCTCATTGGTCTATTTAATTATATATTACTCAGATATTCCGGTGTTGCTTGTGCGAGTTCATCATTAATATGAAAATAAAGTCCAAAAATTGATGAGGAGAGGTTATAAGATTTGAATAACAATTAGTGAAGGGGGTGGAAGGGTGTTATCTGCATGGATTGGGAGTATTACTTTTGCGGGAGCGGCGATTCTTTACATATTACTGTCTTTAGGATTACCTTATGGTGAATTTGCAATGGGTGGCAAACATAGAATCATGCCCTCACAGATGAGGATTGCGTGTGTGATCTCAGTTGTTATACAATCGATTGCAATCTTGTACTTGTTGCAGGCAGGAAACGTGATTTCTATAGGATTACCTTTTGATAGAAGCGTATGTTATTTTTTCGCAGTCTATCTAATTCTCAATACCGTAATGAATATATTATCGAAGAGTAAAAAAGAAAGACTTGTGATGACACCTTTGTCTTTAATCACGGCAATTTGCTTTGGGTTTACTGCCATCATGAGTGGGTCTTGAGAGAGTTATTGTCAGATAAAGATTCGACGCTTTTAGACCTTATGTATGCGCTTTCTTAGGGTGCATCTGTATAAGGTGTGTTTTTTGTATGTCTAGAGACTCTTGATCTAATAAAAACACAATGTGACCTAGGTCTTTCTTCACACGTTATTATATTTGACACGAATTTATATTAATTTTACAATCCTATACTTTTTCGTCATGTTTGTGTGATATAATATCACCGAAATTATGTAAAAATACTAGGGGGAATAAATCTTTATGGGATGGAAGACACGATGGAACAAGCCTCTCGCTTCTGTACTAGCAACTGCAGTGCTTTCAGCACAGGTACTAGGTGGAGTCGTTTTGGGTACGGTTTGGAGTCCGGACAAAGCCGAAGCCGCATCCGATACCACAGCCAAACTACGGTTGATGAGCACCACGGACGTACACACGAATGTCTACGGCTGGGACTATTTTAAGAATGCAGCCTCTACAACAGTAGGGCTCGATCGAACGGCTACGTTGGTTACTTATGCTAGAAGCGAATATCCTGTTAATAATCTTTTGCTCGACAACGGGGATCTGATTCAAGGTACTCCACTGGGGACTTATATTGCGAACGAAAGTAACCTGATGGAATCAGAGACCAAGCTACACCCTATGATTGCGGCTATGAATATTATGCAATATGATGTGGCCACATTTGGTAATCATGAATTTAATTACGGACTGGAATTCTTAAATCGTACTATTAAAGGCTATGATAATAATCCATTGAGCGGTGCCGATTTCCCATATGTAAATGCCAATATATATATTGATGACAAAGATGGTAATCCAGATAATGACGTAAATGCTTTTAAACCTTATGTAATTATCGACAAGACGATAATGGATAGCGATAACCAACCTCAGGAAATTAAGGTCGGCGTACTTGGCCTTGTAACCCCTCAGATTATGGAATGGGACAAGGTTAATCTGGAAGGCCGTGTCATCGCCAAGGACATTGCAGAAACTGCAGCCGAATTTGTTCCTATCATGGAGAGTGAGGGTGCCGATGTAATCGTAGCAATGGCACATACCGGCTTCGATGCAACTGCAGTTGCGGGTACTGATGCAGAAAATGCTATCAATCTTTTAAGCAAAGTTGAAGGCATTGATGCGATTACCTTCTCACACACCCACAAAGTGTTCCCAACAGGTGACAATGCAACGCTTGATGCTTCTTTTAAAGATCCATTAACAAAACTACCATATAATAACGCTCAATCCGTTGTTGATAATGTTTACGGCCACATTAATAGTACTCCGGCTGTACAAGCAGGTTATGGTGGGGGTTACTTGGGTCTAATTGATCTTAATCTGGTGCAGGAAGGCGGCAAATGGAAAGTCGACAAAAAGAACTCTAAAGCTTCGACCCGCTCCATAGCCAATGCTAAACCGGATGCTGCTGTTGATGCTGCTGTTGCAGCAGACCACCAAGCTACTATTGACTATACAGGTCAAGAGCTCGGCGTTACTACCGCTCCGATGAACAGCTATTTCGCAATGGTTCAGGATGATCCAACCGTGCAAATTGTTACCAATGCCCAGAAGTGGTATGTGGAGAAGTATATTAATACTAACCTTCCACAGTATAAGGATCTTCCAATTCTCAGCGTAGGTGCTCCTTTCAAGGCTGGACGCAACGGTCCTTCTGAGTATACGAGTATTGAGAAAGGTCCGCTGACTATTCGCAGTGCGAGTGACTTGTACCTGTATGACAACACGCTGAAAGCTATTAAAGTCAAAGGCTCTGTTGTTAAGGAATGGGTTGAAATGAGTGCGGGCGCATTTAATACCATCGATGTGAAAAGCATAGCTTCACAAAGTTTGCTCAATGGAGATTTTGCGGTTTATAACTTCGATGTCATTGATGGCATTAAATACACAATTGATGTAACTAAACCTGCAAAATATACCCCTACCGGAACAATTAACGATGCATCATCGAGTCGTGTGAAGCAAATTACGTATAACGGTAAAACGTTGGATCCGAACCAAGATTTTATTGTTGTGACTAACAATTACCGCGCAAGTGGTGGTGGGAACTTCCCGGGTGTGAAAGGTTCAGAGATGGTAGTCGATTCTCAGGATGAGAATCGCCAGATCCTCATGGACTACATTAAAGAAGTAGGTACTATAGACCCTTCTGCAGATGGCAACTGGTCTTTGGCTCCTATTTCAGATGAAGTGAATATTACGTTTACATCGTCACCGGATGCAGCAGCGGTTATGCCATCCAACATTAAGGACACTGGTGCAAAAGATATTAAGGGATTTAGTATTTATAAACTGGCTCTCCCATTTAAAGATGTAGAAGTTCACCTTCTGGGAATCAATGATTTCCACGGTCAACTGGATACAGTTTCTGTTGTGAATGACAAAAATGTGGGAACAGCTGCAATTCTTGCAACTTATCTGAATGAAGCACAGGCTAGATATGACAACTCCTTGCTCTTTCATAATGGGGATTCTGTTGGTGCGTCAGCTCCAGTATCTTCACTTGAGCGTGATGAGCCAACGATTGAGTGGATGAACATGATGAGATTTGATGTTGGATCATTGGGGAACCATGAATTTGACCAAGGTGTCGATGCATTAATGACACAATTGAAAGGCGGTGTGGACCCTAAGAACGAGAACGTTACCCATAAAGGTACGAATTTTGATTATGTAAATGCAAATGCAGTGAAAGCGGAAACCCGCGAACCGATTATTGCACCTTATGTAATCAAAGAAGTAGGTGGTGTAAAGATCGGCTTTATTGGACTTGTGACGAAGGCTACACCAAGCAAAGTTTCACCTTCCGGCACAGAAGGTGTATATTTCCTCACACCTGATGAGGAAGTAGCGGCTGTTGAAAAATATGCGAAGGAGCTCCAAACTGAGGGCGTAGAGACGATTGTTGTGCTTGCACATGATCCTGCCACTACTAAAAATGGAGTTACTACAGGTGAAGCTGCTGATCTGGCCAAAGCACTTCCTGCTGATTCTCCGGTTGACGTTATCGTTGCTGGTGACAACCATGGTCTGGCAAACGGAACTGTAAACGGTAAGCTAATTGTACAAGCGTATTCTTACGGTATGGCATTTGAAGATATTAAGCTGACCATTGATCCTAAAACAGGTGATGTGAAGGACAAGTCTGCTGTAGTAACGTACACCAATCACGATGGTGTAACGCCAGATCCGAGAAGTGTGGCACTGGTTGATGCTTACCTTAAGAAACATCCCGAACTTACCCAACCAGTCGGTACAACAGACGGAACTATAACTCGTACCGATGCTTACACCAAAGAAAGCGCACTTGGTAATTTGATCGCTGACGCTATGCGTACTGCTGACTTCGATGACAAAGCAGGTGCTGCTGATTTTGCCTTTATGAATCCAGGTGGTATCCGTGCAGATCTTCCGAAAGGCCCTGTAACCTTTGGCGATCTCGCTAAAATCCAGCCATTCGGTAATACACTAGTGAAGCTGACGCTAACTGGAGCACAGATCAAAACGTTACTTCAGCAGCAATGGAATGTGACAGCTGACGGAAAACCAGATATCAAGACGCTACAAATTTCGGGACTGAAATATACAGCAATTATGAATCTGCCAGTGGCAGATCGTATTACGAGTCTTACGTTAACTAATGGAACACCAATTAATCCTACGCAGAAATATACGGCAGTAGTCAATAACTTTATGGCTGCGGGTGGGGATAATTACAAGGTTCTGACTGAAGGTAAGAATTCACTGGCTGGTCCTATTGATTTGGATGTATTCTACGATTACATTGTGAATACGTTTGATCGCAAAGAGATCAAGGCAGCTATTGAAGGTCGTATTACGAACAAAGAGAAGGCTGATACGGGATCGGGTAGTGGCGATGGAAGTTCTAATGTTGTAACTCCAACACCTACTCCAACCGTGAAACCAACAGCAACACCAGCACCAACAGCAACACCAGCGCCAACTACTGCTCCAGCAGCAAACTTCAAAGATCTGGGTAAGGTAGCTTGGGCACAGGAAGCTATTCAAGCATTGGCTGCTAAGGGCATTATAAAAGGATTGGATGCAAATAGTTTTGCACCGACCAAAACAGTGACTAGAGCAGAGTTTATTACGATGCTGGTTCGCGCATTGAATCTGACGGGTTCGGCAACAACCAGTTCATTCAGCGATGTTAAACAAGGAGTTTGGTACACGGATTCTATCGCCCTTGCGGTGAAAGCCGGACTTGTAAAAGGCTCTGGAAATGGTAAATTTGAACCGGGTCGTGAAGTGACTCGTGAAGAGATGGCGATTATGATTGCTAATGCATTGAAGGATAAACTACAGCCGATTGATAAGAATGCAGCGCTGGGCAAGTTTGCAGACAAGTCCAATATTGCTCCTTACGCACAGGACGCTATAGCACAACTGACCCAAATGGGAATTGTTAACGGTGTTGAGGGTGGTAAATTTGCACCTAAGGGCATAGCTAACCGCGCTCAAGCGGCAGTCATTATCTACCGTATGCTTGAACAAGCTTCATAATCCGATAGTTCTTCTAAAAGTGTATCGATGATCCCTAATAGGGACTCGGTACACTTTTTCTTTTCACATTAGGTATTGCCCTTTGCGCTAATATATGATAATTTAGTTCTGCACTGCATGGTTCTTTTATATTTTGTGCGGTCGTGGCGGAATTGGCAGACGCGCACGGTTCAGGTCCGTGTGGGTTAATCCCCGTGGAGGTTCGAGTCCTCTCGACCGCATACCTAAGTGCTTATAAATTAGCTGTACTTTTGAATTGCTCTTCAACCTGAAGAGCCTTTTTCTATTTATAAGGATATTTCAAATTTGGATAACTCTAATGTAAAAGAAGTGAAGCGAAGATGGAACCTATTGTAAATGTCAATACGAAGCGAAGTGTGCGGTTTCTTGAAAAATATTTTTCAGGAGAATCGTTAGATTATCGCCATATGATTGCTTTATTTATCCCTATTTTGGTAGATCAGGCCTTTATAGTGGGGCTGAATCTAGTGAATACGGCCATGATCAGTTCGTCCGGTGTGGCGGCTATCAGTGCGGTGAACATGATTGATTCCCTTAATCTTTTTCTCATTAGTGTGTTTATCGCGGTATCAACAGGTGGTACGGTTGTCGTAGCGCAGTATAAAGGAAGCGGCAATAGTCTTATGGTATCAAAAGCTACCGCAGGCGCCACTTCATCGGTTTCCCTTATGGCTTTTGTTATTGGTATGTTTGGCATTCTTTTTCACAATCCGCTGCTCAACTTACTATTTGGAGCGGCCTCGCCAGAGGTAATGCACAACGCCCGAATCTATTTAATTGGGAGCTGCATCTCCTATCTTGGAATAGCTGTGGTAGAGGCAGTTTGTGGTGCTCTTCGAGGAATCGGAAGGACGAGAGCCTCGCTTGCGCTATCGCTCATTATGAATTTAGTTTACGTCCTCTTGAATCTCGTATTTATTAACCTTTTGCATATGGGCGTTCTTGGGATGACCATTTCTATAAATATAGCCCGATATTTGGGTGCGATATGCGCTCTTTATTATTTGTTCCGGATGGACAATGAATTGCATATTCGAATTCGTGACTTATTGGTTGTTCAATTCTCTATGCTCAAAAAAATAATGTTCATCGGTATGCCTTTTGCGGCAGAGCAGATGTTCTTTAATGGTGGTAAGATTCTGACGCAAGTCTTTATCGTCAGTCTCGGTACTTACGCGCTTGCTACAAACGCTATTGCCTCTTCCTTTGCGGGGATTATGCAAATTCCGGGTAATGCGCTGTCTTTGACGATTATTACAGTGGTCGGACAATGTATGGGAAGCAATAATGTTAAGGATGCCCGGAAATTTATTAAATCGTTTCTCGTAGCATCTTCCCTTTCCTTTGTGGTGATGGGATTGTTAGTTATGCCTTTCTTCCATCCGCTAGTGTCGATGTTCCATCCACCTGCAGAGATTGTGAGGGATATCTTCATAATTGTACTTATTAATACAATCGTACAAATACCGCTGTGGTCTGTTAGCTTCATAACACCGTCAGCGCTTAGAGCAGCGGGGGATTCCAAGTTCACATCTATGGTGTCTATGTTGAGTATGTGGTTGTTCCGTGTAGTACTCGGATACCTCTTAGGGATTGTTCTCGATTTCGGTCTACTTGGGGTTTGGTTAGCTATGAACTGTGAGTGGGGAATTAGAGGATTCATATTTCTACGGCGCTTCATGGGTAAGAAGTGGGTTCAGCATCGTGTGATATAGTAAAAGTAAAAGACACCCCGTGTGGGTGTCTTTTTATTTGCCATGCATGTAGTATTATTCTTTGATCTGTGAGAACAAATCATTCAAAGCTTCACTCATTGTAGGGTGAGTAAAGATATGATCTCTCAGAAAGGTAAAATCTTGCCCTGTTTGTATTGCCATGCTCACGATATTAATCACTTCGCTGGATTCCGCACAGAACAATGTAGCTCCTAGGATTTTATTGGTTTTTGCATCTACAATTGCTTTTAGGAAGCCCTCGGTTTCATTGATTAAGCGGGCACGGGGGATAGCTGCTGAAGGTAACTTAGCGACTTTGATTTCAAGTCCTTGTTCCACGGCGGCTTCTTCACTTATTCCTACTCTGGATAGTGGGGGATCAATAAATACGCTATATGGAACAACGTCACGGTCATTTGTGGTATGGGAATGATCCCCGAAGAGATCATTTCTTACAATTCTATAATCATCTAGTGAGATGTAGGTAAACTGTAAACCGCCTTTGACATCGCCGAGGGCCCAAATATGGGGAACAGTGGTTTTTAGAGAAGGGTCTACCTTAATGGCCCCCCGATCGGTCACTTCAACACCGGCGGCTTCTAAATTTAAACCCTCAATGTTTGGTTTTCTCCCCGTTGCAACTAACACAGCATCGACTTCCAACTCTTGAATAGTACCGTCTATAGTATAGGAGATGATGGTTCCGTCATTAACATCCTTCAGTCCTATAATCTTTGCATTCAGTTTGACCTCAATGTTCTTCTTGGTAAAGGTTTGGAGGACGGCGTCCGCGACATCGCGGTCTTCTTTAGGAATGAATTTCGAGGAACCCTCCAGCACCGTAACCTGTGAGCCGAATTGACTGTAGATCGAAGCGAATTCCAATCCAATATAACCACCACCAATGATGGCTAGTTTAGTTGGGAGCTCCTTAAGATCCATAATAGATGTGCTGGTATATACGAACTTACTATCTTGTATCCCATCAATAGTAGGAATAATGGTTTCAGCGCCCGTATTAATGAAGATTTTATCGGCGGTTAAGATTTTCGTCTCACCTGCATCCTTTACTTGGACTTCGTGATCCGATAAGAAGGAAGCTTCACCATTGATAACTTCTATATTCTCGTTCTGATTTAGATTATCGTAATTTTTTTGGCGTAGACTTGAAATAAGCTGATCTTTATTATGGACCGCTTCTATATAATCTTCCCCTTGATGGGCTTGATAAGCTAAGGATTTCGTAGGGATACAGGCGATGTTAATGCAAGTTCCACCGTACATTTTCTTAGAGCGTTCAATCACGGCTACTTTCCATTTTCGATTAGCTAGTTCTGTGGCAAGGGTCTTTCCACCTTTACCGAAACCAATAATAATAGCGTCAAACTTGTTCATTTTAATACCTCCGGGTCACACAGGATGTTTTAGATTATGCATATGCATAAATAGCATGTTACTTTATTATTACCCTAAATCCGAAGGTCATTAAACGAATAATAAGGAGAATTGAAGGCAAAAAAGAGATCTCCAAAAAAGGAAATCTCTTAGTCATTCATAGGATAGAGTATAATTTATCGTAATTTAATCGATCCCCCATCGACCATGATCGTTTGACCCGTAATATAGTCGGAATCTTCGCTAGCTAGGAATACTGCAACACGGCCGATATCACTTTCCAGCTCGCCCAGTCTTCTCAAAGGGATCTTCGAAATCATGCTTTGGTAGTACTCTGGGTTCGCTTCTGCCCACTCCATCATGCCAGGTGAATTAGCGATAGGAGAGATGAGGTTTACATTGATCCCGAATGGGCCAAATTCATTGGCGGCTACACGAGTAATTCCGCGGATGGCTTCTTTTGCGGCCGCATAGGAACCTTGATTGACATCGCCATTAATCCCAGCGCCCGATGAAAAGTTTATAATCTTTCCTTTAGTTTCTTTTAAATAAGGTAGTGCGGCTTGCATGAAATAGAAGGTAGGATAGAATCCGGTGTTAAAAGATAAATCCAAATCCTCCTGTGTCATTTCTTCGATCGAACTCATTCTAGATGCATGTGCATTGTTGACCAAAACATCTATTTTTCCAAACTTCTCAGCCACCTGCTGTGTAATACCTGAAAGTTTATCGTGCTCCATTAGATTGGCTTGAATGAAGATTGATTCAGGTTGATATGCTTGTAATTGCTTAATGGTTTGGTTACCAGCTTCTTCGTTGAGATCGATAATAACTACCTTGGCGCCTTCTTTAACAAATGCCATGGCCATTCCTTTACCGATACCGCCAGCTCCACCTGTAATGATTGCAACTTTCCCTTCGAGTCTATTCATGTTGACATCTCCTTATTTGAAAAAAATGTTGCCGCATGTCCAAACCCTTATCTGTATTAAGGGATAATTGTTCTTCTCCATACTTTACCCAAATTAGTAACTAACTTTACTATGAAGTGAAATTTATATCATTCCCACCTCATGAGTTTAAAATTAATTATGGATAAATAAAGGGAAGCCTATGGAAATTATCGCTCCACCATCTCTACGGTTCCCCGCCGTGATCAGACCTCCGGAGCGCTCGACGATCGCACGGGATATGGCTAGGCCTAATCCTGATTCACCATCTTTTCCTTTAACAAATCGGTGGAACAGGTATGGAAGCAGGTCTTCTGAAATGCCAGGACCATCATCACTAACGGATAGTTGAACTTGTTCATCTTTAATAAAAGCATGAATGTAGATATGTTTGTTGGCATAACGAGTGGCATTGGAAACTACATTCAGAAGGGCTTGCAGCAGCTTATCTCTATCAGCCCGGATCGTAAGTGGCTTACAATCATCGTAGGCTACATGTAGGGTCAGCCCTTTTTTTATTAAAAGAGGGTTCATACGTTCAATCGTTTCTACGACTAAATCATCCAGAGAGATCTCGCTAGATCTAAATATATCCTCTTCACTATCCAGCTTGGCAAGTAGGGTCATCTCCGTAACGAGTTTCTTCAGACGACTACTCTCACTCATAATAATATCCAGACCTTTATCGATGCCTTCCCCTTCAAAGATGCCATCCTTGATCCCTTCAGCATAACCAGAAATAGACATCAACGGGGTTTTTAATTCATGGGAGGCATTCTGGAAAAATTGCTTCTGCACGTGGTTAAAACGATTCAATTCGCCAGCCATGTCATATACAGATTTAGCAACAGAGCCAATCTCTCCACCAGCTTTAATCAGCTTAACTTCAGAGAAGTGGCGTTCTTTTACCTTTTTCAGCTCTTGCTGTAGCTTCATTAGAGGTTGGATTAGTTTTTTTGTGATAAATAGAGCAAATAGGAACATAAATGCACCTGCTGCACCGAAAACGATCAGTAGTCTTTTGAGCAGCGCTTGTTCAATCGTTGTAACTGCACTCATGGGTGTAAGCAGAGTTAGCGTGCCTATTGGCGTGGCTTTCACTTCTGTTATATATCTGGTATCTGTTCCATTCCAAATGCTCTGGAGATCAGAGGTCTGACCTGCGACAAACTGCGAAGTGGAGTCTAGCGTGATCGAACTCATATTCGATGAGGTGGACAATACTTTTCCTGTCTCATCGCTAAGAATGGCTTCGACGTTTGCTGCGCCTACAGAGGAGGACATGAACGCTGGCAATGTACGGATTTCAGTCTCTATATCGGCCCTTTGTGCACTCTCTTGAATCATAGTGGCTGACATGGCTGTACCAAGGGTTCGTAATTCCGCCTTTTGTGTTCCTACGAAATGATTGAGCAGCACGAAGTGGATCACGAAAGCGGTAATAGACAGGAGTAACACCAATACAATGCTAAAAGCAAAATTAATCTGATGAGCTAGCTTCATTGATTTCCACTCCTTCCTCAATACGCATGCGATAGCCATGTCCCCACACGGCTTCAATCGGCAGCAGATCCAGCTTTTTTCGCATTCGTTTAATTAAATGGTCTACGGCACGGTCGCTCCCGAAATAGTCATCGCCCCATACATGGGTTAGTAGCTCATCTCTTGTAAATGCGCGATTCGGAGAAGCTGCGAACACTTTTAGAAGGGTGAATTCTTTGCTAGTGAGTTCAATCTCCTTTCCATGCCAGAACACTCGTCTTTCATCCAATAATAACTGTAGGTGGCTAACTTCAATATGCGTCGGTGTGTGTGGACTACTACTTGCGGATTCCATTGGATTACTCATTTTATACCACCGTTGTAACTGGCGTTTAATGCGAGCAACTAGCTCCCGAGGGCTGAATGGCTTGACCAGATAATCATCACTGCCAAGCTCTAAGCCTAATATTTTATCCACTTCATTATCCCTTGCGGAGATCATAATAATGGGTACTTCGGCTTCATTGCGAATTCGCCGGCAAAATTCGTACCCGTCCATGCCGGGCAGCATAACGTCGAGCACCCACATATTCGGGGGGCTTGTCTGCCATAAGGTCCATGCTTCCTCAGCGCTGCCAAGGCCAATCGTGCGGTAATTTTCTTTTTGTAAATAAGCTTCTACAAGATTACGTATATGTTGATCATCGTCTACTACGGCAATGAGATAGTTGGTATTCATTTCGTTACCTCCAGATTATTCTTCTACAAGTATATCAATCTGCAGGTGGGTATAGGGGTCTGCCATCGTTTTTCCACAAATTAACCAATGTTATGCCACACCCCTTTTGTATGCTTGGACTTGTAAGATCATTCAAATCGACGAGGAGTGTTGTATTTATGAATCAACAGATGTTATTTAAAAAGTTAGCGTTGTCCGCCCTACTAGTGTCCGCAGTTGCCGCACCGACTGCAGTGAACGCAGCTAGTGAAGCTAAGGATCAAAGCGCGAAATCAACAAAAGCAGCGGTGGTTACTCCAGCAACGAGTGGAGCACTTTCTGTAACCTTAACTAAGATGGATTGGGTAGATCCTTTGGAGCTAGCTAAGACCTATGCACCTAATACCCTAGAAGATTGGAAGAAAACTTTGGACGAATATTATAAGAATGCTGGATTCAGTGTGACCGGAGCTACCGGGCTTGTGCCTGCGCAACCGGTGGAGGGAGTTCAATTCACAAAAGAAATTTTATCCGACGATACCCTGCCAGTGAGTTATATTGAAGCGGGCCACAGTGCTCAATTAGTATTGCCTGATGATATGGAGCGGGATACCGAATTCACTACTACTTCAATTAAAGCTGTAGCAGCGACTTCGATAGCAATTTCCATGGCAGACCTTAGTGAAGCTGATAGAGCCTTTTTCAAAGCTCAAGAAGATCTGAATAGTGCAGCTAAATCCAAGGATGCCACCGTAATTAAGGAAGCTCTGGCTAATCTGTTGGACCATTATAAAGAGAAGATCAAGGATCTAGAAACAGCTAAGTAACAGCAATTAACGCGGCTGGGTACAAAGTTGAGATATAGAAAAGGTAAAAGTATAAAAAGACACCTCGAGGGGTGTCTTTTTTTCATGATACGAAGAATGGCTAAGCAATAATTCCTGCAAATCTGCAGGTTCCCTCTAATCCAACTCAATTCCACTCTTTACTTGAAGCCTAGTCTTTTTGCGCCAATTCACTCCGATTACCCCGGCGATAATCATCACGGTGCCGGTCCAATGGTACCATTCCAGTTGTTCATTCAGCAGAAGCACACCGCCGAGAATAGAGACAACCGTCGAAAGACTGCCGAAGATACTCACGCGGGATGCTTCCATTCGAGATAATGCGTAGTTGGAAAGGAAGGAGGTCACGAGGGAGGAGAGTACCCCAAGATAGATCATGGAGAATATGAATTTAGGCTCCTGAAAAGGTGTGAAATATTGATTCAAGGTTCCTGCCGAACCATGCTTAATGATGGAAAGTCCATTGAAGAATATAAACCCGAATAAAGTGATCATATAGGTAAGTTCCTTGGGACTCCAGGTACGTGTTAGCTTTCGGGCTGCGACGTTATAACCGGCAAGGGATAATGCTGAGATCAGTATGAGTAAAACTCCCCAAAGACTAGAGGAAGATATACTGACACCCGGAATGGCAAAGATAAGAATAATGCCCGCAACCGAGATTAGTGTAGAGATCTTCTGAAAGCCGCTCGTAGTTTCCTTCAAGAACAACGTCGCCAAAATGATGGTGAAGATAGGCATGGTCGCCTGAATAATGCCTGCTACAGATGAGGTTGTGTGCAGAAGCCCGAAGGCTTGAAGCGTAAAATACAACGAAGGGTATAGTAGAGCAAGTGGGATTACCACTGCTGCCTTGGATATTCCGAACTTCACCCGCCGCCACCCTGGAAATGCAAATAACGAAGCGGCAAGGAAAGATAATGTGAAGCGGTGAGCTAATGTATCGAATGGGTCAGAGACGGTTAAGGCCATTTTTACAAATATAAAAGAAAATCCGACAATAACAGCATTCAAGACCGCAGCTATGATCGCTTTTTGAGTAGAAGATTTATTCATCAGTATGACCTCCAAAGTGTTGCGCGCATTTAGGACCGGTCCTGTTATGCTCTTTATTCTAAGGCTAGAATAGCTATGCTACAATGTAATTATTGTTCATCTGTACCGGTACAAATTAGATTCGGAGGAAGGTGAAGAGGATGTATAAGTATTCGGAAATAATCAATGATCTAGAATTACAAATCGTTGAAGACACGTATCGAGAAGGCGACAAGCTACCCTCTATTCGGGAACTAGCACTTCGTTATGATTGCAATAAGAGCACGGTGATTCGTGCACTCCAGGACCTTCAAGATAAACATCTAATCTACGCAGCTTCAAAGAGCGGATATTATGTCATGAAACGCAGTGGACAGCGGAAAGAGGAAGGTTCGCACTGGATCGATTTTACGGCATCTGCACCAGACCCTGATATTTTTCCATATCTGGATTTTCAACATTGCATCAATAAAGCGATTGATATGTACCGTAAGGATCTGTTTATCTATGGAACACCGCAGGGGCTGCCGTCTCTTATCCGTGAAATGCAGCGACAACTGGCTTCTTATCAGGTATTCGCTGATCCAAAGCAGATTTTTATCACCTCTGGTGTGCAGCAGGCCCTTGGACTCTTGACCCGTATTCCTTTTCCGAATGGTAAGGAGCGAGTATTGATTGAACAGCCGAGTTATCCTTTGTTTATGGAGTATTTGAAGACATATGAAATCGAGGCAGAGGGGATACGGCGTTCGGATGATGGGGTGGATTTGGATGAATTAGAGCGGTTATTTAAAATTGGTGAATTTAAGTTCTTTTATACCGTTCCACGGTTCCATAATCCGCTGGGCGTTTCCTTTACACGAAATCAGAAGAAGGCGATTGCCCAGCTTGCAGCTAAATACGATGTGTATATCGTAGAGGATGACTACATGGCAGATTTGGAGCAGGATGCGAAGCAAGATCCGATCTATGCCTATGATAATACATCACATGTTATTTATTTAAAAAGCTTCTCCAAGATTATATTCCCAGGTCTGCGCGTTGGTGTGGCCGTACTTCCCGAGGTGCTCTGTGAGTCCTTTAACCGATTCAAAAGACTGATGGATATAGATAGCTCTATGTTGTCGCAAGCGGCGCTGGAGTTGTATTTGAAAAGCGGGATGTTCGAGCGCCACCGAAAAAAAATGCGTTCCTGCTACGGAAAAAGATCAACGCTCCTCCACGATTCGATTATGAGGGAGGCAAATGCAGCGTCTGAAGAGCATTATTCCTATGTTCCAGCCAGTCAGCTAGGTGTTCATACTTATCTGAAATTGGAGGATAACCTTAGAGCAGAGCAGATGATCAAACGGCTGCAAAAAAAGTCCATTCGAGTGGAATTGGCGGATAGCGGTTACCTTCCCTATTTTGCAAAAAAAGAGAGGATTCTAAAGCTCAATGTATCTAGTGTAAAAGAGCCTGATATTTCTTCTGGCATTGCCCAGGTCATTCGAGAAATACGCTGAAGTAGCATCTTATGGATGCTATAAGCCTTCAATATCATCAGGGACAATCTTTCCCTCAGTCCTGCCCCAATCCTCCATTCGAATTAATTTTTTTGATTCTCCTCTAACAGGAGGTTTTATACTTGGTTCAGGTCGACAGCCAGTAGAGAAATCCAAGGAGGATTATAGATTATGAGATGGATTGAAATCATGCTTGTCTTATTTAATGTATTGATTTTGAGTGGGTTAATGCTAGGATGCCCCAAATCACAACGCGGGTGGCTGATAGGCGGCGGGATTTCTGCTGCTTTACTGCTTGTCCACGCTTTCGTGGAAGGCTTGCGGTGGCCGATGATCCCAATGTATCTGGTCACACTATGGGCGATTGTAGGAGGGGTAAGGCCTTTCTTCCGATCCACAGCAAGGGCAGAAAGAAAGCCGCGACAGCGCTGGAGGGCGCTAATTCTCGGAGGAGTTGGAGTGGTTTATGCTGCTGTGTCCATTGCGCTGCCGATCCTATTCCCTGTATTTTCTTTTGCGGAGCCCACAGGTCCTTACGCGATAGGGACCGTCACCTACCATTGGACCGATTCTGCAAGAGAAGAGAAATTTACGAAAACATCCGGTGATTCCCGCGAATTAATGGTACAAATCTGGTATCCGGCAGGTTCGGAGGCTACTGGAAAAAAGGCGCCATATTTATCTGATCCTGCTCCGTATATAGAAGGACTGCATGAATTTTTGCACTTGCCGGAGTTGGTATTCTCAGGATTTAAGCTAGTCAATACCCATGCTATTGCGAATGCCGGATTAGCCGATACAGAATCTAAATATCCTGTGCTGCTCTTCTCGCATGGATTTATGGGCTACAAGAATCAGAACACGTTTCAAGTCGAGCAATTGGCAAGTCACGGCTATATTGTCGTTGGGATTGAACATGCTTATAGCAGTGTAGCTTCAGCATTTCCAGATAAGCCTGTGGTGAAGTTTGATTCAGAGGGGAAAATGGGCTATGAGCAAATGAAGTATTCTTTTATGGATCGGCGTAATGAAGTTTGGGTAGAAGATGCGAAGTTTGTGCTTGATCGAATGGAGGCCTTGTCTGCGAACGACCCTAGCGGTCTGTTTACTGACCGGATCGATCTTGAACATATGGGCATGTTCGGACATTCCTTTGGGGGAGCTACGACGGTGCAAATGCTGCTGGATGATCAGAGAATACAAGCAGGCATCGATATGGATGGGGTACTTTACGGTGAAAAGCGGATTCCTGCAGACGGCCTAAAGAAGCCTTTTTTGCTCATGAGTGCCGATGAAACGTTAAAAGGAGTAGACCAAACCACTGATGAAGCAATCGCCGCATTGGGAGCGAACAGAGACGAAATTACAGCCTACTATAATGAGATGTTTGCCCGTTATGAGCCGGTAACCGTTGGCGGAAACTATTGGATGACATTCAAAAACAGCACACATATGAGCTTCTCCGATCTATATCTGCTCACCCCGTTGTTTAAATGGATGGAGGGCGTGGATGTGCGTGGAACGCATGAGCTGATTAATGAGTACACGCTCGATTTTTTTGACCATTATTTGAAAGGGCAGCCCTTGCAATATTTGAACATCAACCTGGGAGACCATCCGAAGTTCACACTTCAACAAGGCGCCGAATGAGCGTTGTCCTGCTCGAGTTTCCATTGTAATCCTTGCATCAGCAAGGCATTTCCTTTTACAATAACATCCCATTTGGGGTTGAGGAGCAGGCACAGTTTATTAAAGCGTTCTATCCGTTTGGAAGGAGCAGTTTGCATGCATTGAGCATATTGGCGGAAAAAGGTAGCCTTATCGCGGAACTGCTCTGGACCTGCATACATCATCACAAAATCTTCAACAATTGCCTGTACAACAGCGCTGTCTGCTGATAATTTGTGTTGCAGGGCTGCTTCCACCCGGATTCGGATACTCTCCAGCGTTCTGATCCAGGATGCAGCGGGAACACGAGGGTGCTTGACCATATTTAAGAAGGGTAGTTCGAATCGGACGAGCTCCTCCATGTACTGCGCATCATTCATTAGCGCTTGCAGCTCATTCCAAGCTACGGTTTGCCCGGCCGTCACTTTGACTTCATTGATAATATATTTATTGAACAAATACAAAAAAGTATTCTGCCATTCGGACGGCAATTGACCGAGCGGCTGTATTTCTTCTATTTTGCTGGAGATGAACTTGTTTCGTTTAGCAGCATTCATGGACAAGGAGTCAGCCAGCTCATTCATGTAATCCATGGAATTGCCTGATGAATGATGCTCTTGAGCTTGGCGTAGAATCGAAATCATATTAGTCAGTGTACTAACCTGCGTCTCCAGTGCTTCGATTTGCCAGTTGAGTGCTGTATTGAGCTGAATCTCTCCAGCGATGACTTGGCGAATCTCGTCAATGCCGAAGCTCAAATAACGCAGTGTTGTGATCAGCCGCAGGCGGGAAATATCTTCGGGCGTATATAACCGATGTCCACCTTCGCTATGACTCGATGGCTTCAAAAGATCAATGTCGTCATAATAACGGATGGTTTTAATGGTTGTGCCCAGCAGCTTAGCCGCCTCGCCGATGGTTTTGGTGTCTTTACGCAAGAAATCACCCCTTCTGATGGAATCATACGATGTTAAAATTGATTGTACCGAAAGGAACGACAACTTACAATTTGCCATTCCCACAACGCAAAACAGCGATCCACCAATAATGGGGGACCGCTGTTTTTTAGCGCAACTATTTATCAGTATGGATGATGTCTCTTATTGATCTTCTAGAATCTCTGACTGCCAGCCTATCTGTCTGCACATTTCGCTCATCTTGCGGATATTCAGCCTTGCCTCAATCCGGGTTAAGCCCAGTCTGATCGAAGTATCAGCAGCCCAGCGAAGTAAGTACACTAAGGTATCGGCTTGCGCTTCTTTAGCCGCATAATCTAATAATATGAGGGTATTGTCTACGACACCGGCGCGTACATATCCCCAATAGCTGCCGTCAAATTGCCGTAGGGTAAACAACTCGCGATCCTCTGTCACTCCAACCTCTACTAGTGGACTCTCCAGATGCTCCAGCCACTCCTTTTCAGAAGTGAAATGCAGTGTATATTGCGGAATGTTCCACTCAGTTGTCTGGGCCGCGAGATCGGCAAGCTGCTTACAATTTTCTAAAGGGACCCAATTTTCCGCGGAATGATCTAACTCCGCCGGAACTTCTACGGCTATTTTCCAAGGTCTATAGTTTACTTCTGCGCCAATGGACCCTAGGATCTCAGGTACGCCGACACTCTCCAAGCCTCTTTGCTTGGCGATCCGAATAAGTGCTCTTAATGCATCCGGTGAACCCTTTGCAACATCATTGCTATGCATAACCACAATGGTTCCATTCTCTAGCTTAGGTTCAACGTTGGCAACGATTTCTTCTGCAGAAATACCTGCCCAGTCTCCGCAATCAACGCCCTCAATATCCAGATAATCGCCCCATTCTGTCAGCCAATCGAGATTCTCATCCCGGTAGGAGCAGTATGGAAAACGCATGAAATTGGGAGACGGAAGACCTGTTGCGTCTTGATATGCCAGCTCAGTCAGCTTCAATTGCTCTAAGAATACCGTCTTTGGTACTTGGGCCATTCGCCGATGATGATACGTATGCGGAGCAAGCACATGACCCCGGGAGAGAATTAATCTCGCCTTCTCTGGATGCTGATCCATCCATTCTCCAGTGAAGAAGAAGGTACCAACCGCCCCTTCCTCCTCTAGAACATCCAGCCATAATTCAACGGGAAGCTGGGAAGGCCCATCATCAAATGTAAACGCGCATAATGCTTGGTTGACATCGCCTTTCCAAACCGCTTTAGCTGACATATTGACGCCTCTTTTCTATGATTGTTTGCCAAAAAAGTTCGGCAAGAACTCTTTATTGGCTTCCAGCATTTCATCCAGCATCCGAACCGCCACATCTACAGATGGAACGAGTGGATGATGTACCATTGCCTGAAGGGCAAGCGCACGATCCCCTGTTACAGCGGCATCAATGGCTAGCTGCTCGTAGGTTTTGACAGCATGAATAAGCCCTTTGGCCATCGGTGGAATCTTAGTCAACGGTAAAGGTAGTGGTCCGTTCTTGGTGACAACACAGTTAACTTCAATACTTGCATCATCTGGCAAGAAGTCCAGTATGCCACGGTTAGCAACATTTAAGGTCTGGATATCGTTTGAACCGTTATGGAGCGATCTCATGAGATTAACTGCTGCTTCTGAATAGAAAGCACCACCGCGTTGTTCTAGCTGTTTCGGTTTCTCGCTCAGCTCTAAGTTGGCGTATAGCTCAAATAGCTCTTCTTCTACGCGTTTGACGACTTCAGCACGGTTGATACCTTGCTTAAACGATTCCATCTGCTCTTCGAGCATGGCATCTGTCATATAGAAATATTTCAAATAGTAGGAAGGCACGGCGCGAAGAGATTGTAGGAATTCTGGATTCCACTCTCGGGCGGGCACGTTCTTGGCACTGTAGCCCTCTGTGAGCATGTCATCCAGTTTATCTTCACCATCAACGTCGATTCGAGTAATCCAGTGCAAGTGATTCAGACCCACAAACTCAGCATATACACGGTCGGCAGCTACGTTATATTTGGAAGATACTTGCTTGATCAGGCCGATAGGTGCATTACAGAGACCGATACTCTTTACTTTGGAGTATTTCAGAACAGCCTCAGTGACCATTCCTGCAGGATTGGTGAAATTGAGCAGCCATGCGTTAGGAGCCAGCTCTTCAATATCCCGGCATACATCCAGAATGACAGGGATCGTACGCAGTGCCTTCATCATTCCGCCAGGACCTGTCGTTTCTTGACCAATGACACCATATTTAAGAGGAATCGATTCATCACGTGCGCGGGCATCAAGCATACCGACACGCATCTGTGTGCTGACGAAGTCTGCGCCTTCGATAGCCTTGCGGCGGTCTGTTGTAAGATGAACTTCAATCGGTAGCCCGGATTTCTCAACCATACGTTTAGCGAGATTTCCAACAATGTTCAGCTTGCGAAGTCCAGGTTCGATGTCTACGAGCCATAGTTCACGAACAGGAAGCTCCTTGTAATGAAGAATAAATCCCTCTACCAATTCGGGTGTATACGAAGAACCGCCACCGATAACTGCGATCTTTAATCCTTGATTAGTTGCCAAGATCAACCACTCCTGTCTTTTTTGTTTGTTGGATCGATTCATAATCTTGAAATTGCCGCATACTCTCATACACTTCACTACTAAGGGTCAAACCATCTTGATCCATCGCGGACCATACGGCACCTACTACAGGCTCTGTGGCAAGAGTCACCACAGTTGCATGTGGGGCTGCGGCTTGTACAGCTTTCTCAATAGGTCCGCGAATCCAGCCGCGATCCCCACGGGTTAGCAGACTTCCCGCCAGAACCACATCGAAAGTATCCTGCTCCATCCCAAGCCTGTGGATGACTGCAGCAGCGGACTTCCCTAACTCAACGCCTTGCCGATTTAGAATCTCTAAGGCTACAGCATCTCCTTCAGCTGCTGCTTCGAAGAGCAAGCGTGCAGCATGAACAGGGACCCTTTTCCAATGATTGAGGAAATCATTAAACATATCTGCAACTTCCTCATAACCTAGCAAGTTGAGTAGAAGTCCGGTTAAGAGGGTAGGTTGTTCCCGTCCATCCCAAGCTCTTATGACAGAACGAAAGACTTCAATGTTGAGTGCACCGCCACCGCCGAAGTCACCATACATGTAGTCAAAACCACCACACTGATAGTGCTCTCCTTGCGTGTTTCTGCCAGCCGAATTGGTGCCTGTGCCGCAGATTAGTGCAACTCCATAAGGGCGAGTCGTCCCTGCACGTAATCCGATCATGGTGTCACAGTTAATGGTGTAATTGATAAATCCGATCTCGCGAATCATTGGATGGAGAATAGCATAATCGGCCTCGCGGTCAGCGCCGGCAAGCCCAAGATAAGTATGTTGGATGTCCTCCAATCGGAGTCCGGCCTCATTTAGTGCCCCGAATGTGGCCTCTCGAATACTGTTGGCTGCCTTAAGGGCGCCTGTCTGGTGGTTGCCGTTACCGCTCCTGCCCTTACCGAGAACATTGCCATGTTCATCGCATAGCAGAGCATAGGTTTTGGTGCCTCCACCATCGATTCCCAAGTAGTAAGTCAATGGTTGTCACTCCTTGTTTATATTATTTAATTACTTGGAAGTAGTAGATTCCCGTACTATTAACTCTGGGTCAATCTTTACACCAGCTCCGCGCTTCATCTTTCCGGAGATGCGCTTTAAGAGCATTTCGGCAGCAGCTAATCCAATTTTGTCCGAGGGCTGACGGATCGTTGTTAAATATGGATGAAGCTGTGAAGCGATATAATGATCATCATAGCCAATCACAGCTACCTGTTCGGGTACCCGAATGCCAGCTTCCATCAGCGCGTTGATAACGCCAAGGGCGATATTGTCATCGCCAGCGAATACTGCAGTAGGTAACTGTCCTTCGTTCAGCCAACGCTTACAGGTATCGTATCCCATTTCAATTTCGAATTCGCCATGTACAATTTCAAATGGGGTAAGATCTTTTTCCTCAAGCGCTTGTAGGAATCCGGCACGCCGCTCCCGTGTGCTACGGAACATTTCCTGTCCACAGAGATGAGCGATTGATGTATGGCCGAGCGCTAACAGATGACGGGTAGCCATATATCCGCCTTTGAAGTTGTCGATCGTAATAGAGTAGGTGTCATTCTCAGGCTTTTGGTTATCGATTAGTACATAAGGGATGCCTCGTCGTTTCATTTCCACAATATAATTGTCCTCTTCTATCGGAGAGAGCAGAATCAAACCATCTACACGATCTTCTTGGATCAAATAATGGCTATCATCCGATTCGATGCCTGTTGAGATGGATATGGCTGAAAAATAACCATGCATCGCTAATACTTCATTCAGCTCTTTGACCACTGCGTCAAAAAAGGAATCCTGCAGCGTGGTGACAATAATACCGATAATTCCCGTCTTACCGCTTGCCAGACTGCGTGCCGCTGCATTAGGGCGATAATCCAGCTCTTTAATGGCCTCCAGCACCTTCTGGCGATTATTCTCGCGTACCGATTCGGCCCCGTTTAAGACCCGGGATACGGTTACAACGGATAATCCCGACTTTTTGGCTACATCAAAAATACTCACTTTCATCTCAAGCTCTCCTCGCGGCAGATTTTCCGATCCTGTTTTCTACCTTCAGTATACAGGGTTGGCAGACTGTCCGCTGAACGTATGATTTCAAACAGGCATACCGTCCCTAAAGGGACGGCATACTTGCCAAATATTAACGATGAATGATCTCCGTAACTTTTTTCTGAATCGTCGTCATCACCTCTTCCACCGTCTTATGTCCAGTTTCTACTGGCTGCAATTCATTAATGAACATGTCATTAATTTGCGAGTAGTTGGTGATCAAATGGTTGTAGGATTCGAAGCCATAGTTCACAGCACCCTCGTAGACATTTTTGATATCTTGTGGATCGATGCCGTCAAAATGTTTATAGTAAGCTTCAGCAGCTTCGGTGTTGACGGGTGGGTTACCGCCACTAAGCTCAATGGATTTCTCCTGCACTTCGGTAGTGATCAAATATTTGATCCATTCCAAAGCTTCCTTCGGATGTTTGGAGTCCTTCAAGATCAGCAGCGGATCGACGTAAAGTGTGCTGCGCACCTTATCGTTTCCTCCCCATGGTACAGCGGCTACGCCGATTTTGAAGGGAAAGTCATTCGCACCTGCAAGGTTCCATGAGCCACCGATAGACATCCCGATTTTACCTGCAACGAAGGGATCGCCGTTCTGTCCGGCTACGCTTTTGCTCCACTCAGAGGAAGGGGAGACCTTATCCTTGAAGACGAGATCAAAGAGCTTGTTATAGGCGGCAATCACTTCAGGGGAATCAAAATAAGTCTCAGAAGGCACACCGCCATTAGTCCATGTATCCTCTGAATAAGGCTGCGCTCCAAAATATAATGGCCGCATATCGCGTTCAGACCAGGTAAAGTCTACGCCATATTGTGTTTTGGCAATATCATCGGAGACGAGAGTCATTTGTTTAGCTTGGTCGACCATCTTTTCAAACGTCCAGCTCTTATCTTCATAATCGCTTGTTGGGGAAGTCAGCTTGGCAGCATCAAACATGTCTTTGTTATAGAGCATTAAGGTGACATACATATTAACTGGGATACCATATGTGTGATCTTTAACCTTATAGATATTCATGAGGTTCTCTGGGATGTTGTAATCCGCTGGCTTGAAACCATCCTCTTTAATTAGGTCGGTCAAATCGAGCAGCATATCCTTGTTGTAGTATTCTGCGAAACCTCCATAACCCCAGTGACTTGTCACATCTGGTGATTTGCCACCGGCAATTAGCGTTTGCAGCTTGCTGTCGAACTGCTCATAAGGTGCTTTTTCCACTTTCACTTTAATGTTAGGGTGCTGCTTTTCGAAATCAGGAATTAATTTCTCAACAAATGTCCGGTCCTCTGAATCTATTGTGTAATGGGTGATGGTTACCGTTTCTGCCTTGCCTCCTGAATTGGTCGAGCCGCCATTTCCTTCGGATAGAGTGTTACCAGCCGATTTACCTCCGCTACAGCCTGACAATGCCAGAACAACTAGCATGGTTGTTGCAAGTAAAAGCGCACTACTTTTCCTGTTCTTGTTCATTAGCTAAACCCTCCATGATTTCAAGTATATTTGGCCGCCCTGTTGGCGGATTATTACTTAATCCCTGTAAGTACAATCCCTTCGACGAACTGTTTCTGTGCTACAGCGAACAGCGTAACGATTGGAACCATAGCCAGAACTGAAGCGACCATCAGCAGATGCCATGGTGGAATGCGGAATCTCGATGAGGTGAGAGAAGCCATCCCGACGGGTAGCGTGAACTTCTCTGAAGAGCTTAGGTATAGCACCGGTGTAAGCAGATCGTTCCAGTTGTAGATAAAAGCAAAGATAGCTACAGTGGCTAGGGCAGGCTTGGAGAGTGGGAGTGCTATAGTAGCCCACATCCGTATTTCGCCGCAGCCATCAATGCGTCCGGCATCAAACAGCTCTTCAGGCAACGTGGAGAAGAATTGGCGCAGCAGGAAAATGTTATAAGCTGAGCCGAAGAAAGCAGGCACAATCAAGGGTAGAAAGGTGTCGATCCAGTTCATTTGTGAAAAGAGTACGAATTGCGGAATCATAATGGCTGGATAAGGCAACATCATTGTGCTCAATAATAGAATGAACCATATCTGATTCCCTTTACCTCTAAATCTGGCGAATCCATAGGCGACCAGCGCCGAAGAAATTAATGTACCTACAACGCTGAGACCGGCGATAATTAAACTGTTTTTGTAAAGCGTACCGAACTGCAGGGTATCAAAAATTTCTGTGTAATTGCTCCACTGCCAGCTCTCCGGTAGAAAGGTGGGCGGGAACTTCAGCATCTCGCGTTTGGACTTAAGTGAAGTGGAGACCATGAAGAACAAAGGAAGCAGCATCAGAAAGGTTGTAACTACTAAAGTGATAAAGCTGAAAAGCTTAACAGGTTCCACTTTCCGGCGGCGTCTTGTTCCTTTAGTCTGGGGGCTTAGCGCTCTTACTGTACTCATTTGCGTCCGCCTCCTTCGTAGTGAACATAACGGTTAGATAATTTCATAATTAGTGCGGTGCACAGCATAACTACGATGAGGAGTACCCAGGCCAAGGCTGAGGAATAACCGGCACGATATTCTTTGAAAGCACTGGTGTAGAGATTATAGACATAGAACCAGGTTGAGTAATTTGGACCCCCTTGAGTCATGACAAAAGCTTGGGTAAAGACTTGGAAAGAATCAATCAGCCCCATAATTAGTTGAAAGAGCAGGACAGGAGAGATCATTGGTAAGGTAATGTTCAAGAAAATTCTGAAGCGTCCAGCACCGTCAAGATTGGCTGCTTCGATCAAACTGGCCGGTACGCCTTGTAGTCCTGCGAGGAATAAAATCATTCCTGAGCCTGCTGTCCAGAAAGTCATGATGATTAAGGCGTATAGCGCAGTGTCGGGGTTCATCAGCCAAGCCGGTCCATGAATGCCGAACCAGGAAAGAATGTAATTGAAGAGCCCGATTTGCGGGTTGAAGATCCAGTACCATAGCAGGGACATAGCCACGCCGGATACCATACTTGGAAAATACATTGCTGTTCGGAAAAAGCCGCGGAGAGGAATGGTCTGGTGGAGCAATAGCGCAAAACCAAGACCAAGTGCAAGCTGGATGGGAACACCGATGAAGGTATATCTCAGCGTGACAACCACTGATTTCCAGAACAGGTCATTGTGAAACATCTCTGTGTAGTTAGCGAGCCCGATGAACTTAGGTGGGTGAATGATGTCATAATCAGTGAAGCTGAAGTAAAGCGATGACAAAATAGGATAAAGGGCGAATACAAGGAAGCCGATAATCCAAGGAGAAATGAACAGATACATATAAAACGTCTGCCGCCTGTTCTCGCGATTGATCATGACACATCAACCTTTCAGTTTTAAAGTATAAGCGCTTTAACTTTTGATCATGACAACACTATTTAATAGCAATAATACTAGAAACTCAAAATCAAAAGTTTAATCGCTTTAACTTTTTGGTTCGCTTGATAAGCTTATCATAGAGGATGATTAATAAATAATCAACACTTATTTTTTCTGTAAAAGCGTTATCAGTCATAAAACATAACATAAACTCTATTTATTTTCTGAGAAACAGCCTATTTATCAAGGTTTTGAGTGTATGTTTGTTAACTTTGCTAACATATAAATATGTTTTCGATTGATATTTCTCATGCTATGATTAGGTTTGGTATTATTTTGTTGGAAATGAGGAAACTGAATGACGACTAGGCCTTACTTAAAAATGATCCAGCATTCTGTTACAACCTCAGGGATTACCTTTGAGGAAGTTACACCGAATTTCGTATATAGAGCGTCGGATGGATTGAAATCCTTTGTGATGGTAGACGCTGAAATAGGTCTGAATAGTAGTGCCTCTACAATTATTGCTATGAGTAAATCTCTAACTTATGACGTTCTGCACAAAGGGGATGTTGCGGCTGTAGAACATACCTATTTAGCACATCCCGACGCAAAATTCAATCATTCAGATCCTTATGAATTAGCCGAGCGTTCTTTTTATAAGTTCAATAAGCAGGTAGTTGTGAAGCAGGATAACGGGGCGCAGGGAAATCATGTTTATAAAATTAATGAGATAGCCGATCTGCATGAAAAGCTGGATTTATTATTTTCTTTGCAGCTTAATGGGGCGATAGGTCCTTATTATGAAGCGGAGATTGAGTATAGAATCGTAACTTTTAATCATCAAGCGCGTGTATTCCTTGGCAAAAAAAGAGTGCATTCCTGGAAGCATAATTTGATTAATGGGGCTCTTGCGATTGAAGTTAACGATCATGCCAAACGAGTGGCGCTAGCGGAGCTTGCTTCCCGGGCTTCTAAAGCACTAGGCCTTGATTTCTGCTCCGTAGATATTTTAGAGACAAATCAAGGCCTCATGGTTATTGAAGTCAATCATAAGGTGATGTTAGATGAGTATTGTAAGCAGAATCCAAGTGAGGTGCCAGCTCTATCTGATCTTTATAGGGAAGTAATTCTCCAGCGCTTGGATCAGTTATAATCCGATATCGAGCAGCGATTGCCCGAATAATCGTTTGGCGTTTCCGATAAAGGTTTGCGTGCCGACAATAACAATAATTTCGGAGGAAGAGCTTGCTTTTAGGTGTGAGAGAGCATCCTCCAAATAAGGGAACTCATAGCTTTTTTCGATAAAATGTTTGGCGATATGAAGTGCATCTGTAGGAAAAGAAAGATGACTTATATCAGGCTTTGTGACGATGATTTGCTCCGAGACCGTACTCATCATTTCAATAACTCCTGTATAATCCTTATCTTTAGGGACACCGATGATTGAAGTTACAGAGCGGCTGCGGTCAGGATTAACGAGTTGAATAAGTTCAGCCAAATAGCTTGCAGATTCTTTATGAATCGCCCCATCAATAATCGTTAATGGATCATGAGAGATCACTTCACAGCGCCCCGGCCACTGCAGTTTTGCAAAACAATTGCCAACGAGTTCCCTATTGAGGGAACCTCCTGTAATATCCTCACATAGTGCGACTGCAGTAGCTGCATTGAGTGCTTGAAACTGCCCTAATAACGGAATCGTTAAGGATGGATAAATCGCTTGTTTTGTCCGAATATCAAAAGTAGTTCCAACCGGTCCAATCGCAATAGATTCAGTCCCAAATTGCTCCTCATAATACTGTGCAGAATGGGCGCTAAGGTTCTCCTTTATAGTCGCGAGTACGCTCGGTTTCTGTTTGCTGATATATACGTTTGTTGCTTTATTTTTGACGATGCCCAGCTTATGAAGCGTAATACTGTTTAGGTCAGGTCCCAAATTAGCTACATGCTCTTCCATAATCGGAGTGATGACAGCCCAGTCATTCTTCAGAACATTGGTGTCATCAAATCTTCCACCTCTTCCGCATTCAATCACATTGAAGTCAGTAAGATTCTCCTTGAAGTACAACGCCGCAATCGCTAGACCTACACCAACAGGACCTTGATACTCATCTGTGGCAAGCTGATCTTCAATCCTTTGGAATTCCTTGCCAACTATATTTCCTAATCGTACAAAATCGTCCGTGGATATGGCCTTCCCGTCAATCCGTATTCTTTCGTTGAAATCAACCAGATGGGGTGAGGTGAATAAGCCCACTTTATATCCTAAGTGACTTAACAAAGAGGAGATAAATCTAGAGGTGGAGCCCTTACCTTTACTGCCTGTGACTAGTATGTATTGTTGATCTCGATCCGGATTTCCGACTAGATCCAGCAATGCTCTGGTGAATTCCGGTCGTCTAACTTGTTCATCCAAAGATTCTGTGATGTTGTTAATGGCTCTCAGATAAGAGCTGTAGATCATATCTTCTACCTGGGATTGTGAAGTGAATTTCACGATCATCGCTCCATTTAGTTAATTTTTGCTCGTTCTTCGGATAGTGTTGTATAGATGATGATCGGAAGTAGTACAACGGAAATACCAACAGTCAGAGCGATGCTCCAGTTCAAATCCTTATACAGCTGCACTACTGTAAACAATAAAGCGATTACGGGCAAGACCAGCTTATTTAAGTGTTTTAAAAATAGAGAGTTCATGCTTCTTTTTACAGTAACCGATGTGCCGATGTTGGGGATTTCTAATTCATTTCGTGACAAAGCAGTGATTCCGATAAATAAGTGGCTGTCGATAAATTTAAGCTGCTCATTCTCCTCATTTAGCTTGATTAGCTGGGCAATATGCTCCGTATCTATGTCTAAGATGGGGACGGCGATTTCTTTATGGTTGTAGGAAATGACGATTTTATCAGTCTCTTCCATGCCCAGCAGTTTTCTAACATTGGGGTGAATTCGGCATAAGTTTTGGTGCTCATCAAAAGGGTAGGGATGTCCTACTCTTAGCGTAAGCTCTCTTTTGCCAATAAAAAGATTTCCTAATGCGGTTAAGGGCCGCTTGATTCCCAGATGTATAAGTTTATGTATGCCTGGCTTGGATTGAGGACTTGTTCTTGCACGGGTAATGATTAGTTGATCATCCTCAGTGGCCTGAGTCTCAAGCAACAACATGATGTACCTGTTGAAATACAGCGTATTCGGCTTGGCTGTGTGATCCTCTTTTAGAGTGATGTTTATGCGAAAGCCATTCTTAGGATTAATCAGCTCGACATGATTCGAATATTTACGGACGAGTGTTGGACATGCTTTGACATAAAGTTTGGCAATCTCGTTCACTTTAGGAATTCCCCGAAGGATTGTGTTGTACTCCGGTTTAGTGATGGTTAATCCTGTTAAGGGGCAGTCTCCTAGCTTGTCCTTTGCTCTTTTAGATAATTGTATACTCCCTCTTGGGATATCACCTTTTGATAAAAGTAAACAGCTAACCTGAGTGCCATTCTCTGCTGTAAGCTCGACAAAAATATGGTGAACTAAGCCTAAATCAACCAGCTCATCGGGATTCATCGTAATTTCTTCTCTGGCAGTATAGCTTTGTTTGTCTAATATGGTGAAGGTCTGCTCGATGTTTATGTTAGGCGCCTCCCAATTGATTGATAATTTGTTCGAGGGAATGAATGGTTTTTTGGAATAAATCAAAGGATTTCGGGTTACGATAATTTCGATTAATTTCAATTTGAACACTTTGAACTAACAATTCTTTGGCTGAATATGAAGTGATCGTTCCGGGATGAGATGCAGAAAATGTATGGTTTTGATGAACATTGGTAATACCATTATTGAAAAAAATACGTACAACCTCATTTATATTATTTGCTTGTATGGATGTTCCGTGTAATGTGCCTAAATCCATATCGAATTCTCTATCTTTAGAAGCCCCATGCAGGTCTATAACGAATTTAATTTGATGTTCTTTGACAATTGTTCCAAGTGCAGCTTTATATTCTCCGCCAAGGATGTAATTGGGATCTTCTTTGGAGAAGCTATTGGAATAGATACAATGACAACCTGTGAGCTTTTGTAATAGCAGAGCAAGTGAACCTGTATACATATCCGCAGGTTTTACAGCATTTTCTCTATAGTGGTTAATGGCATGCGGAGCTGACACAAGTACCGGGAGAGCGCCTTTTACAATGGTGTAGGAGGGCTCCACTCCAATATCGCCAAAATAATTGTTATTAGAGAATTGTAACTCATACTTCTCGATCAGAGATAAGATATGCCATCACCTATTCCTATTTACTATTGTGAAATACAAGAAAGTATAAGTTTCACGTTTTATCTTATATTTTTACATTTCACGCTTAAACGATCACCGTCCTTACTTAGGACGCCGAAGGCGTTTATACTTATCTATTATAGCGTTCGAAGATTTCAGATGGCTAGTTTTACCAATAAAAAGGCTATTGTAATGTGGAAAACGGTGTGCTAATATTTCAATTGAAAACGTTACCGATAAGGATACCGGAAGAATAAAGAAGATTATTTAAGTCAATTGTAACCGCTGACATTATTTCGGTAGCGCTACTCGGAGAAACGTCTTCAAATGAAATCATTAAATAAAAAGTATGAGGGGGAAGAAAAATGAAGAACATCAAAAAATACTTAGGGCTCATGTTGGTAATGTCTATGGTTGTAGTCTTGGCAGCAGGATGCGGTAATAAAGAGAACAATACAGCAACAAAAGATGGAAACGCTTCATCTGGAAAAAAAGGATCGGTTTACTTTTTAAACTTCAAGCCTGAAATTGCAGAAATATATGAAAAAATCGCTAAGGATTACGAAGCAGAGACAGGAGTTAAAGTGAAAGTCGTAACGGCTGCTGCAGGTACTTACGAAACGAAATTGAAATCGGAAATTTCTAAGTCCGAAGCACCTACGATTTTCCAAATCAACGGACCTGTTGGTTTTCAATCTTGGAAAGATTACACCTTGGATTTGAAAGATACTAAGCTGTACAGCTATCTATCCGACAAAAGCCTGGCTGTAACTGAAGGTGAAGGTGTATATGGTATCCCTTACGTAGTTGAAGGATACGGTATTATTTACAACGACGCGATTATGAAGAAATACTTTGCGCTACCTGATAAAGCTGTGTCGATCTCTTCCACCACTGAAATCAATAACTTCGACACTTTGAAAGCAGTAGTAGAAGATATGACCGCTAAAAAAGATCAACTGGGTATTAAAGGCGTATTCGCTTCCACTTCCCTCGCTGCTGGTGAGCAATGGAGATGGCAGACTCACTTGGCTAACTTGCCACTGTACTATGAATTCAAGGACAACACTGAGTTTGATAACACAGTTCTTGCCGGTTTAGCCTCTAAAGAAGTTGAATTCAAATACAATGATAAATTTAAAAATATCTTCGATCTTTACATCAAGAACTCTGTGACTAAAGAATCTTTGCTAGGCAGTAAGTCTGTAGCTGATTCCATGGCTGAATTCGCACTCGGTAACGCAGCTATGGTTCAAAACGGTAACTGGGCTTGGTCACAAATCAATGATGTTGACGGTAACGTAGTGAAAGCAGATGAGATTAAATTCTTGCCTATCTACACAGGTATGGAAGGCGAAGAGAAACAAGGTCTGGCTGTAGGTACAGAAAACTATTTTGCAATCAACAGCAAAGCCTCTGCTGAGAACCAACAAGCTTCTATCGCTTTCTTGGAATGGTTGTTCTCCAGTGAAAAAGGTAAAGCTTATGTAACGAACGATCTAGGTTTCATCGCTCCATTCAATACCTTTGAAGAAAATGAAAAACCAGCAGATCCACTGGCTAAAGAAGTCTCCGCTTGGATGGAAAAAGATTTGACCTCCGTAGCTTGGACATTTGCAGCATTCCCAAGTGAAGAATTCAAAAATGTCTTTGGTGATGCACTCTTGCAATATGCTCAAGGGAATAAAACCTGGGATGAAGTTGTAACCATCTTTAAGGATACTTGGAAGGCTGAAAAAGCAAAATAAAAAAGGCGTGGAAAGATGATTGAATAATTCTCAGTTGTCATACAGATATAAGCTTAGTGCCACTGGAGTTGAGACGGATTTCAGTGGCACTAAGCAACAATTCGAGTAAATTACATCTAGTTCATCATTTTCCATACTGAGATAGGAGAAGACTCCATGGAAAAATCGATAAGAAAATATTTTGCTCTTTTTGCGTTACCGACCATGATAGCCTTTGGGATCGCGTTTGTTGTACCTTTTCTGCTGGGGATATATTTATCCTTTACAGAGTTTACTACCGTCAATGATGCAAAATGGATCGGGTTTGGCAATTACATTAAAGCATTTTCAAATCAAGAATTTCTAAATGCACTGGGTTTTACGGTTAAGTTTACAGTTCTATCGGTTCTTACGATTAATGTATTCGCCTTCATACTGGCGATGTTGTTAACTAGAAAGCTAAAAGGGACTAATGTATTTAGAACTATTTTTTTCATGCCTAACTTGATAGGCGGTATCGTATTAGGATACATCTGGCAGCTGATTTTCAATGGTATTTTGTACAAATTTGGAGTTACTTTAACCTCTGACGCAACTTATGGATTTTGGGGATTAATCATCCTTATGAATTGGCAATTGATAGGTTACATGATGATTATCTATGTTGCAGGTATTCAAAATGTGCCTAAGGATATAGTAGAAGCGGCAAGAATTGATGGAGCTTCACGTTCGAAGATTCTACGTAATGTGACGATTCCACTCGTAATGCCGTCCATTACCATTTGTTTATTTTTAACGTTATCGAATTCATTCAAATTGTTTGACCAAAACTTAGCGTTGACTGCGGGTGCTCCTTCTAAGCAGACCTCGATGTTAGCACTCGACATCTACAATACGTTCTACGGAAAAACAGGATGGGAAGGTGTCGGTCAAGCGAAAGCCGTCGTATTTTTTGCACTGGTAGCCTTAATCGCCTTAATACAACTTGTCATTACTAGAAGAAAGGAGGTTGAGAACTAATGCAACAGACTAGAGCAAAAGATTACTCCATTTTTACCATTTTGTTGGTCTTGGCCATTGCGTTCTTATCTCCGATCTTTATTGTTCTGATGAACTCCTTTAAAGGTAAGTTTTACATTAGTGATACACCTTTCTTACTCCCTAATGGAACTACTTTTGTTGGTTTGAAGAACTATACTAGCGGTATAGCGAAGATTGATTTCTTCAGTGCTTTCGGAATGTCCTTGTTTATCACGGTGTGTTCGGTTGCTGTAATCGTGTTATTCACTTCCATGACCGCATGGTATATTACTCGGGTCAAATCAAAATTTACAGGTATGATGTATTATGCTTTTGTGTTCTCAATGATCGTACCGTTCCAAATGGTTATGTTCACAATGACTAAAACGGCTAACGTTCTACATCTGGACAATCCAATCGGGATTATCTTGATCTATTTAGGATTTGGATCAGGGCTGTCTGTGTTTATGTTTAGTGGATTTGTGAAGTCTATCCCTCTTGAGGTTGAAGAAGCGGTTATGATCGATGGATGTAATCCGCCACAAGCCTTCTTTAAAGTGGTATTGCCGATCCTGAAGCCGATTGCTGTAACTGTAGCTATTCTTAATGTAATGTGGGTGTGGAACGACTTTCTATTGCCAGACCTGCTGATTGGTACAGAATATAAAACGATTCCTATTGCGATTCAGTACCTAAAAGGTGGATATGGATCGATTGACATGGGAGCTATGATGGCGATGCTGGTCTTAGCGATTGTGCCAATCATTATTTTCTACCTGACTTGTCAAAAGTACATCATCGAAGGTGTCGTTGCAGGAGCCGTTAAGGGTTAAATAGAATATGTATGTAGAAGCGAGTAGGGTGCTTTTCTTGTTGAGTCTTTTCTTCAAGAATCCCCTACTTTCTTATTTAACGTGTAAAGGAAAGATAGAGATGGAGAGACTGACTATTATAGATATCGCTAAATTATGTGGGGTTGGCGTGACTACAGTATCTAGAGCTATAAACAATCATCCGGATATTAATGAAGAAACAAAAGCGATGGTTATGAGAGTCATCAAAGAAAATCATTATGTTCCGAATAACAGTGCCAGAAATTTAAAACGTTCCGATTCGAAAACGATTGCAGTATTGATCAAAGGGATATCTAATCCATTTTTCAGCCCAATGATTAAAGTATTTGAAAAAGAGATCCAGCGAAAGAAATACTCCTTCATCCTACAACGTGTCGATGAGAATCAGGATGAGATCGAAGTGGCGATTGAGCTGGAGAAAGAAAAACGCCTGAAGGGAATTGTGTTTCTGGGGGGATTATTCTCACACTCTCAAGAAAAATTACAGCAATTGACGGTTCCATTTGTCCTGAGTACGATTGGAATGACGGAAGAGTTTGATCTAAGTGACTATTCTTCTGTATCTGTAGATGACTTTAATGAGAGCTATAAAATTGTAGACTATTTATGTAATCTAGGGCATGAGAAAATCGCAGTCATTACCGCGCCTGAAGATGATGTGAGTATCGGTAAATTGAGATATGAAGGGTATAAGAAGGCTCTTTCTGATCATGGAATAGCCTATAATGAACGGTTAGTACGCCGGATGAAAGAGAATATTGACAGCTATAGTATGGAAAATGGGTATGCGGTTACAAAAGAACTGCTGGAGTCAGGGGAAGAGTTTACTGCTATCTTCACCTCATCAGATAGTATGGCCATCGGTGCTTGTAAAGCAATATTTGAAGCAGGTAAGCGAGTTCCAGAAGAGTACTCTGTGGCAGGTTATGACGGACTGGATATTTCTTTCTATTATAATCCTTCCATTACTACCATCAAACAGCCTGTAGTAGAAATTGCGGAAGCAACGATTAAGATTTTGTTTGATCTCATTAATAAGAAGGTAAATCATGCGCATCAGATTTTCCCTGCAGAATTAATGGTTAGAGAATCTACGAGGTCTATATTGTAGTGTCAAACAGTTCATATGTTTAAGTTTATTTACGAATCGGGGTGGGGAGATAAAACCGCAAGAGATTAAAACTAACGATATTAATAGCATCACACGGTTTCTCACCGCATTCGGTGACCCTGCTCGGATTCGGATTGTTACATTATATGAGTTTAGTACCATTGTTAAGATAACCAAGCACTTACCATGTCGGCTACAGGTTTATAGATGAATATCATCCAACCTAAAGGGTTAGAGACTGGGATATGCAATGCGTTAATAATGCCAAAAAAGGTGCCCAATAACAGAAGAAATGAGAACGCCCACAGCTCCTTGATTAATTTTTTCCTCCACATAAGGGGTACTTCAACGGCTATAATAACAGCCACAACGATGAGGATCACTACTAAATCCAATGTTTACGACCTCCCAAACCATCTTTAGTTTTGAGATTTCAAGTCTTTACTCAATGTTCTTCGAAACATCGCCACACCTAACAACACCAAGGGGAGAAATAATCCGAAGGTTATAACATAATACACCCAATAATTATCGAAAGCTGTATTGTAATAAGTGAAATTGGGGGCAATAATAGGTGCTAATGCCACCAAAATCAACCCTGTAGGTAAGGTTAACACGCGATACTCTTTTAATTTTAATAATTGGGATAACCCCAGAATGAAAGCATAGAAGAACAAAGTTACTTTTATAAACAGGGTTAACATCCACTGTAGAGCTATCAGGGCTTCCACCCGCTCGAAGAATCCACCAATGGATATACGTCTTGCTATGTTGTAACTGGGGTATATATCTCTGGTCGTCAGATCCGGACCTAGCACTAGTACGGAAACAGTCAGTGTCAGGAAGATGATAGTACCACCTAGGAAACAGCCTAGTAGTAAGCCTTTTGTTATCTTCTGTTGTTGGCTTACATAAGGGAGTACCATTAGAAAGACAACCGGTTCTAAAAAGGTGTAAGCCGTAATGGAGATAGACCCTCTCAGTACAGGCTTTATTCCGTCCTCCAAAATGGGCAGGATTCTGGTAATATCCATCTGAGGAACAATTGCGACCGTCAGGATCAGGAATAGGACAATAATCATTGGAGTAAAGATCTCACCAGTTCGTCCTAAGACCTCAATACCGAGTCGCGTTGCCATAATCACGATAAGTATAAATAAAGTTAGAATGGCCGGAATAGGGGTTCCTGGTAACATTTCTGAAATCACAAAATCACTGATCTCACGCATACTTCCAACGGTAACGATAAGAAAAAACATTAAAGTCATAAGCGATAAAATCGTCCCTAACCATTTTCCAAAAGCCTTTTGAATCGCCTGAATAAGCGTTAATTTGGGATATAACTTTGTGAACCTGCTGTACATATAGATGGCTAGCAAACCTGTTACCATCCCTATTAAAGTGGAAATCCAGGCATTTTGTCTGGCGTAGTGTGTAGTGGAAGGGGGGATTACGAGAATGGAATCCCCGATGGTAAGAAGCATAACCAGTATGGTTAGCTGACGAATACTTAGTTTCCCTTTTTCGAGCATAACTTCGTTCCCTCCAATGCATCACTTCATCTCTTCTAAGAAAGAGTTAGTCACTTTCCCTAATAGGCGAATCTTAATGTCCGCCTTTACGCTTACTGGTAGGTTTAAAAAGGTTTGATCCCAATTGTCCTGAAGTTTCTTCCATGCCTGTGGGTTAGAGCGATGGATGACCTCGCCGAAGCCAAAAATATCGGATTTATATTCTTGTTGTACTTTTTTAATTGTAGTTTCGAATAAATCTACTACTTTCTGGTTAGCGATTTGTTCTAATTCGGTGATGGTCTTTGGCTCGGTCAGGTCTAGATTTCTACATTGAACCTCTCCTAAATCTGATTCTATATGTTGCTCAATACTGATTTCTGGTTTGTCATTATGCATGCTGCCTTTTATTTTGGAACGGGCATCAAATACATCAAGCGAAACCTTTTTTCCTTCGGGACATTGGATATAGAAAACCGTGCTCTTTACCTTATTGGTTAAATAGTTATACACTTTTGATTCCTCTGGATTTAGCCAACCAATCAATTTGTCCTTTTTGAATACGGCCAATCCGGAGTATTTCAATTCTGTTGGAGAGTCTACCGTTTCAACATTCTTTTGAGTTTGTCCTACTTCTACATTTCCATTGATGACAACCCCTGTTAGGACTGGGTTTTTACCCTTACTCACAAGTTCTGTAACTAGTGTTCCTAATGTCACAGTGGATGTGGGTGCCCATTGCTTCTCCGATGTTTCCAGACTAGAAAACAATCGCACAGCAGGGATCTTTTCGAGGCTGGTTAATATTTTTAGAGCATCTTCTGCTTTGGCATCCTTTGCCACCACTATAAAGTAATCATTCCGCGTATCCGTATCTCTTGACATAAAATCAAGAACATCACTGATTCCTTCTTTAGCCAATGCTTCACCGAGGACCAAAATCCGCAGATGAGAGATGTAAATTTTACGTGGACTAAGGGTTGTGATTTTCCTGAGAGCCTCATATACGGTGTGTCCAGTTGCTTTATAAAGATTTACGGGTGATTGAGGAGAACCCCCCTTTGAGCCTGCGATTTGACTCGGTAATACCACTTGTGCAGAAATTTGATATTGATCTCCGATTTTGTCGATTCCGATTCCTACAGCAATCGCAAGATCGTTTAATTCCCGGCGACTCCAGCAGCCTGTTACGAATACTTGTACGAGTATAACCATACACAGCAGAAGTGCTCTTCGTTTCATGATTTATTCCTCCGTTAAATCTCCCGGTTTTTCCGGTGGTGTACTCTTCACCCGAACCATATTTTTTTGATTGATTAGCTTAGGGCGGGTAAACATAGCCCAACGGGGCATTCGGAAAAAGGTGTCCTTTTGATCAGCAAGATTAAACGGAGCTAACGGGCTCATATAAGGAACTCCAAAGGAGCGTAAGCTACACATATGAAGCACTATCGCGATAACACCAATAATGATTCCGAACAATCCAAAGGAAGCGGCTAGAAACATCATTGGGAAACGAAGCATTCTGATTGTCAAGGCGAGATCAAAGGCTGGCAGAACAAAGCTGGAGATCGCGGTAACAGCAACGACAATGAGCATGGCGGCAGAAACAATGCCAGCATCTACTGCAGCTGTTCCAATAACTAATGTCCCTACTATAGAGACAGATTGAGCTATGGTTTGAGGCATACGCACACTGGCTTCCCTTAGAATCTCAAAAGCAAGCTCCATTAGAAGTGCTTCAATAAACGCTGGAAGCGGCACGCCTTCCCGTTGAGCAGCTAAGCTAATGAGCAGCGTTGTGGGCAACATCTCTTGATGGAAGGTAGTAATAGCTACATATAAAGATGGGGCTAGTAATGAAATGAATATACAGAGATAACGGAGCATCCGAACTAAGGTACCAACATCCGCACGTTGATAATAATCCTCAGCGGTCTGCATGAAGGAAACAAAGGTAGTAGGAACGGTCATGACTATAGGCGTTCCATCTACTAATATAGCTACTTTTCCTTCCATAAGCGCAGCGGCAATAACATCAGGACGTTCGGTATGATGAACGGTTGGAAATGGAGTATAGGTTTCATCCTCGATTAATTCCTCAATATAACCACTCTCCAAGATGCCATCAATATCGATCCGATCTAAACGCGTATGTACTTCTTGTACAATCCCGTCATCTACAATTCCTTTGATATACATAATGGCTACATCGGTTTGGGTGACGCGTCCGATTTGTTGTGTTTCTAACCACAAATTAGGGTCTTTTATTTTCCGCCTTATTAAGGCGGTATTAGTACGCAAGCTTTCTGTGAAGGCTTCCTTAGGTCCGCGGATCACCGTTTCGGTGGCACTTTCCGATACACCACGATCTTTCCAGCCACGCATGCCAATCGTGAAACCCTTGGCGTATCCATCTAGTAAGAGGATCACATCTCCGGATAATAGGGAGGTTAACAAAGCATGGAACTCCATCGCATCTTTGATATCACCTACGGTAAGCATGTGATTTCTTAATAAGGAATAGTTGTCTTTCTCAGGTTCTAAGCTCAAATCTGGAATTTCTAAGACAAGAGACTCCAGAATGAAATCCTGAATAGCTTTACTGTCAGCAAGTCCATCCGTATAGAAAATAGCTGCTTTCATCTGTTGCTTGGAGCCGATGAAGAAATCTCTGACCACAAGGTCTGTGCTATTTCCGAGCGTTGTCTTTATATGTTCAATATTATCTTGGAGGTTTTCCTTGAGAGGCTCTTTAGGTAATTCTTTAGTGGGGTTCGGGTGCCCTATTGTAGGGTTTTTGAATATTTTGGTTATTGTTCTGTTCAGAAATCCCATGGTTGTTATCCCTCTTCCGCAAGCTGCTGTAATTTAGCTATTACCATAATGCGGAGGGATTATTCTTTGAATAATCCATGGTGGGATTGGGGATGAGCTCGCAAAAAAAAGGCCATCGAGATTCTCTCGACAGCCAGGGTAGAACTAGATATTTAAGAACTAGAGGATGTCCAATCATTCGTCAGGTGTTTCTCAGTTAATATAGACAGCAACTGGATACCGACCTCATTATGGCCACCTTCTGGGATGATCAAATCGGCGTATTTCTTGGACGGTTCAATAAAAGCTTCATGCATTGGCTTAACCGTACTCAAATATTGGTGATGGATCGATTGGATGCTCCGGCCACGTTCTTCGATATCGCGTAGTACCCGGCGGAGGATGCGTACATCAGGATCAGCATCAACAAAGACTTTGATATCAAGCATATCGCGGAGGTTCTCGTCGGAAAGAACATGGAGTCCCTCGATGATTACAATGTTGTTTGGTTTCAGTTCTACAGTCTCCGTAGTGGAGCGGGCATGAACTGTGAAGTCGTACACCGGTGCATATGCGGTCTGATCTTCACGCAGACATTTAAGATGCTCAATAAGCAGCTCATTGTCGAAAGCGAAAGGATGATCGTAATTGATGGATTCACGTTCAGCGAAGCTGAGGTGTGAATGATCTTTATAGTAGTTATCTTGAGATATGAAAGTTACCTTTCCCGTTCCAAGACGGTCAATGACGGAGCGGGCTACGGTTGTTTTTCCCGAGCCGGTGCCGCCGGCGATACCAATGATAAGCATGTGATTCAATAACCCTCCCTAAGATTGCCGTTGCAATTCCAATATTGTAGCACAGCGCTCATGTTTTTTCACCTTAGATCGGGTAAAATTAAGATGGGATTTTTTGAAATTCGTCTATATTAGGGACAAGGCAAACACGGAAGGGGCAATTCTACCAATGAACGGAAAAAAATCAGTGCAAGAGGCCTTTAATGAAACGACGTATCGGATCGTAGGACATGGAAATCGAGAGGTTCAAGTCTTGAAGGAAGCCTTTGAAGCTGTAGAAAATAGTACACCGTCTGATATTTATGGATCGGGGAAGGTTATTGAGGATTTTCAATCGGAGATGGCGAAGCTTCTGGGTAAAGAGACAGCGGTCTTCTTTCCGAGTGGAACAATGGCACAGCAAATCGCTTTAAGAATATGGTGTGATGAAAAAGGACTCAAGAGCGTCGCCTATCATCCTTTATGTCATTTGGAGATCCATGAGCAGGATGGGTTGAAGGAACTGCATCATATTGAGCCTGTCCTACTTGCGAACAAGGATCGACTAATCACCTTGGATGATGTATTACATATGAAGGAAGATATTGCTTGTCTGCTGCTCGAATTGCCGCAGCGCGAGATTGGTGGACAGTTACCGGAGTATAAGGAGCTTGAAGCGATTTCTGCACATTGCCGTGCTCGGGGAATTAAGCTGCATTTGGATGGCGCAAGATTGCTTGAGACGCTTCCCTATTATGGCAAGACAGCTGCTGAGATCTGCGCCCTCTTTGATAGTGTCTATATCTCACTGTATAAAGGAATCGGAGGAATTGCAGGCGCGATTCTTGCAGGCGGTGAGGCGTTTACGAAGCAATCGAAGATATGGAAACGGCGGCATGGTGGCGACCTAATCAGTCTGTATCCATACATTATTTCCTCTGATTATTACTACCAGCAAAGAGTAGATAAGATGCAGCAGTATTACGAAGGGGCTAAGGAGCTTGCTGCTTTAGTTAATCAATGTCACGGGGTGACTACGTTACCTGCTGAGCCTGTCTCCAACATGTTTCATATGCATTTTCAAATGTCTAGGGAGAGCATTGAACCGATCCTGTCTTCTGTATATGAGTCAACAGGAATCGGTTTAAGCGCAGCGATAAGACCAACGGGAGAAGATACTTCTTATTGTGAGATCAGTATTGGAGACAAGTACGCCGACATTCCTAAAGAAGAGGTAAAAGGATTCTTGTTGCTGCTCGATAAGCTAATGCGCGAGTCATCTTCCGAGCAGTGTTCGAAGTAACGAGATCCGTAATAATTGCTTTTTAATAAGCTTCGTACGGAATTCATTTCTTAACTGATTGTAAATAGGCGGGCAATGGTTAAGAGCCCAATGATACATGAATTTAAAGTCTGTAGCGTCTTTTGCAGAATTTAATAAATAGTAGGAGATCGTATCATAAGCATTATGGTTAAACCATTCCGCCATTTCTGGCTCGCTATATCCATATTTCTGAACGGCCATATTCTTAATCAACAGCTTCTCCTCCAGATTCTCAATTAAGAATCCCTGACTCAGATTAAAGGTGATATTGTCCCCGTGTAATCTGTATACACCGGCAAGTGTATCTATGAAGCCGGCATCACCGACCAACAAGGAACGCAGATAAATAGAAGCATCATTAACCATGTTCATATTTAGGATATCCATAGCTATTAAAGCCTCACGCTTAAAGACAGTTGTTAAGGTGGAGGAGGGCTTCGGATATCCTTTTTTCTCGAAATTCATGAAATAATCCTGCTTCTTAATAATCTTGCTTAGCTGTAAGCTGCTGATCTTCAGTTGCTTGGCCTTTGAAAATTCAAGAAAAACATTAGCAGCCACAAATGATATTTCGGGATGGTGATTGTGAAACTCTACAGCCTTACTTAAATAATTCATGTCAATCAGATAGTCATCATCATCGAGAAAAAGAACATACTCACCATTACCATGAGCAGCAAAAGCTATACGGCGATTATTTCCCGGCCCGCTGTTCTTTTCGTTTCGCATGTAGATTACCTGTGACTCGCCTCCGAAGCTTTGATGCATTAACTCTTCCGTGCCATCTGTAGAGCAATCATCAATAACTGTAATCTCTTTATGCGGATAGTCCTGCATTAAGATGCTTTGGATCGCTTGATTTAGGAATGCCTTTCTATTGTAGGTAGTGATAATGACACTGACCTTAGGATAATCGGCAAAGGAAAGGAGAGCTGAGTCTGAAATAGCCATATCTGAGGACTGATGTTTGATTGCGACGATCCCATGGATTAACCCATCTATCTCTTCGTTTACGATACTGAATTGCTCTGACAGATAGAATCTTATTGCATCTTCTGAAGCTCTCCCTGTGAGATAAGCACGGATCACTTCGGATAGGGTTTCTAGAAAGGTTTTGATTTGCGGATTTTGTTCTTTATCTAGGATCAGGCGGCATCGTTGAAAGATTTCCTGATCATCCATTTGAAGGGCAGATGAATGGTTTATTTCATCATTCAGGTCATTTAGAAAGACGTAACAGGCTTGCTGCAAAACCTCGCTATGATCCATTTCGAGTCCTCCTGATGTGTTATTTAGATACACCACTTACCTTAGGTCTAGCCAGAACCTTATGCTTGAGCTTCGCCCGATATCCTCTGAGATGCTCCCATGTATACAGGAAAACTTCCCGTTCCACTAAGGAGGCGATCACGAAATATATAGGCAGGATTACAAGCCCTAGCAGTACACCCCACAACATAAGCCCCACATAGGAATGGATTCGGATAGGGATGGCGCTAGAGATCAGAATAATGCCCGCAAAAACCACTGCATTCGTTAGCCATCTTCTAAAGGTGACCCAAGGGCTCCGATTCAGCAGATGTTTGCTAGCATAGACCACAATATCTACGGAGCGGTATAAGAGGGCGGCTATGGTTCCCATCAGTACACCGTAAATTCCCATAAAGATTACAAAGACAATAGAAGCGACTAGATTGATTACGGATTCTAGAATGGAACGGTTCTGTGTTTTCTTGAAATGTCCGGCAATTGTAATCACATTATTGGAAGAAGCTCTGGCATTGGTTAATAATTTGATGACTACGAACAAGACCGGCAGCCACATATCGATATAATTCACGTCGTTTACCCCTGCGGTATACAATTTCATAAAAGGTAGAATCAGAATATAGGCCACTGTTAGTATCGAGAAGATGAGCCCCATAAAATACACTTCGTAAGCATCATAAAATTTAATAAAGGCCTCTTTACTCTCATGAAAGCTCTGACCGAGAGCAGCTTTCACGCTTCCGTTTATGGTTTGGACGATGTTATCAACAATCGTAAAAATCATGTTGTACATGACATAAATGCTGACGATCTTTAGGTTCGTAAATATAGTCAGGATCAGCACGTCGGTATTTCTAAACACCAAGTAGGAGATCTCATGGACTAACACGGAATTTTTTTGACCAATGGCTTCATAGTCTGGTTTGAGAGTTAGGTTGATCCATTTGTAATGTTTATTGATATAGATATAGAAGACGACGATTTGAAGTACGGTTAATATGAAATAGGAAGCTTGCACAGCGATGATGTTAACCCCTTGAAGCAATAACAGAATCCGAATCACATTGTTCAGAATGTTAGCTACAGTGACTATAGATGTCTCTACATAGCTTTTTCCCTCTGCAGCAAGCAGAACTTTGAATTTTCCTTGAAAATAATAATTGATCGCCCCGCCCATTCCTGTGAGTAAAATAATGAGCATAATCGATAATTTATCGATTTCAGAAGTAATCACTAATGGATACAGGGTGGCGATTAGAAGGACGGCGAAAAAATAATAAATGCCTGTTTTTTTATAATAGCTGGAGGTGGCGGCCAGAATAGAGTTGATATGGTTCTTATCATCCGAAGCCACTGGCTTATATAGGGCTTGTATCGAAGCGGCTCCTACTCCGGCTTCCAGCAGGGCCAAATAACTAATGATCTGTACAATAGAAGCGATTAAACCATTGGCTTCAGAGCCATAGTTGACCATAATCAGTCGGGGAATAAAAAAACCAAGGATGATCGTGATGAGCTGACTCCCGAGTCCAAAGGATAAGTTAAGAATGCTCCGCTTGGCTCTCATAACGTATCCTCCTTTCGTAAAGCGATAAATACTTATCCAGCTGCTCGAAATGTTCTTCGGCATGTTTGACTTGCGGCGTGACATCCATGCAGTGGGTAATCATACTATCAAACACCTGTACAGGCTGGAGCTGCTCCAGTGTAGTGAAATCAGCATATAATCCTTTGAACTGGACATCTTCCATTACGTTGATCATTTTTTGGCTGTAAGCCACAGGAAACACAGGTTTGCCCAATACCCAGCCCAGGATCATCGCATGGAATCTTGAAGCAACTATAAAGCTGGAATTGGCTAGAACGGACAAAACCTCTTCCATATTTGTTTTATATAAATGCACTTGGATGGCATCCTCATAGGAGGGCCCCATAAGATTCTGGATCTCTTCAATCGCCAGCTGGTCCCCTTCATGTTCACAAAAGGACATGAAATGAACAGCGTAGCCTTTTTCAATGAAATAAATTGCGAGTTCTTTCATTTTTTCATAATAGAGGTTGTCAAAGCCGTTCAGACCTTTAATAGAAGGCTTAATGACGGATAAGACAATGTAATCCTCGGGTTCGGCTTGAGGATCTGGTGGATCAAGCTGAAAAATAATATCTGGCGCTAAACGGACATTATCCAGATCCTCAAATAAATCATAAGAATATTTTTCTCTAAAGCAGATGTCGGTATAGTCCTTAAAAATGCGCTTATGTTCCTCGTAATATTCTTTATCTGTATAAGGGCCGAAATTCGAACCTAATAAATAGTAAGGCTTATTCTTATTCCGAATGGTTTCTGCGTTCTTGAAATGCTCTGACCAATGCTCTGCCTGCATAAAGATCGAGCCGCCGATATGAACGACACCATCGGAGTGATCGGCCATATATTTTTGCGCCAGATTATGTATCTTTAACCTTCTGCAAATAAAGGCAATGCCTCTAAAGAAGAATGAATCGGAAGGATACACTCTGAGGTTCTTGATCTCTTTGAAGACCAGCTTGTATAAGCGTGGAGCGCAGATTCTGAATTCGGTATCCGGATACCTCTCACATAACACCTTTATGAATAAATCATCGCCCAGATTAAATTCGGTATAGGCATAGATCAGCAGCTTTTTCATATTCTAAATTCCTTTCGCTTGAACCTGGATAAGCTTTTCTCCACAGAAATGAATCTGTGATATAGAAGCGGGGAGATTAAGAATGTTCGGATATAAAGGGCTAATCTTCGATCATTACCTCTATAACGTCTTATGAGTTCATACATTTCTTGGTTTAGTTCCGGATAGGTATGATCGATGTCGCGAAGTAACTTCTGAATGCTTTCGCCTTCTGTCTCATTTAGACAGGTTTTTAGGTTGAAAAAGTAATTCTCGATCAATTCGCGATTTCTTATATAAGGAGATATCATATCCAGGTTCTCAAAGGGATGGGCCTCGAAATAAGCATCGACCCGTTTGAATACATCAACGACATCAAATTTATTCACATTATAGCTATTGGAAATCGACGTATTTCTTTGTAAATAAAACGATAATATATCCGGTAATGTGATGACTCTAGTAGCTCTGGATAAAGCTTTGTAGATAAATTCCTGATCTTCTCCATTCACACAGCGTTCTGTATATTGGAGTTCGTGAAGGAGTAATAATTCCCGTTTGTACGCAATGCTCCCTGTCCATATTCGCAAGCTTTTGTTCACGAAAATATGAGTCAGCGCTTCACTGCCTGTGATGTCGCTATATGCAGAGGCGTAGCTCAAAGTAGCAACTCCATCCTCTGTGACATGGCTATATCCCCAGCAGATAATTTCGGGGTCAGATGGTTGAGTATAGGTATGAACGGTCCTTACTAAATCTGTAGAGATATAATCATCTCCATCCAGAAACAGCACATAGTTGCCTGTGGCTTCTGCTAAGCCTCTATTTCTAGCCGCACTAACCCCTTGATTCTCTGTTCGAATGACTTTGCAAGAAAGCTCGGGATGAAGTGAGAGGATCTTTTCTATCACATTGTAGGTGTGATCCGTAGATCCGTCATCCACGATAATGACCTCAAAATGCGGTTCACTTTGGGCAAGGAGTGTATCAAACATAGGGGTCATATAATGTTCAATATTGTATACAGGGACCACAATGCTTAGATTCATGTGCTGGCTCCTTTCCTTGGTAGAACTGGATAAACAGCTATCTTAAGCTTACCCTTCGTATCAAAAGATTGTATATACTACTTTAGTTTACTTATGGCTACCTCTAATTCGTTGTAACATCACGTGAATAATAATTATTACAGTATGTAAAATGACAATCATATCGATTGGTATAACATATATAGAAAGTCTATAAAATCATGAACGCTCGAAGCGGAGGGACCTGCGATGCAGCTGCAAAAAATATTCGCGAACGGAGAAAGATTAAAGAATACGATAGAGGCATTTGCGGATTATGGGCGTACAGATAACAACGGCGTGACCCGGTTATCGCTGACGGAAGAGGACGTGAAGGTTCGAAATTATTTTCGTACCTGTTGTGAAGAATTGGGCATGTCTGTGAAGGTGGACGATATGGGCACGATGTACGCCACGCTTGCGGGTGTAGAGTCTGGGCCGCCTATTGTGATTGGCTCGCATATGGATACTGTGAAAAAAGGTGGAAGATTCGATGGCGTTCTTGGGGTAATCGCTGGACTAGAGGTAGTTCGCACACTCGAGGATCACGGGATAAAGCCGAAGCTGCCGGTGACCATTATGAATTTCACAAATGAAGAAGGGGCTCGCTTTGAGCCTTCGATGATGGCCTCTGGTGTGCTGGCCGGTAAGTTCGATAAGGCAGAAATGTTGAATAAAAAAGATCCGGAGGGCATTACCTTTGGCGAAGCGCTGGAGGAAAGTGGATATAAGGGGGAAGCGAGTAATCGAATTACCGAAGCCACTGCTTATTTGGAGCTTCATATCGAGCAAGGTCCTGTGCTAGAACAAGAAGAACTGTCGATTGGTCTGGTAGACTGTGTAGTTGGTATGGCCTGTTATGAAATTGAGGTGACGGGGGAATCGGATCATGCGGGCACCACGCCTATGGCAATGCGCAAGGATGCCTTGTTCGCTGCCACGGATTTGATCACGGAGCTTAGAAGCAAGCTTAGTGCGCTCGACTCTGAACTGGTGTATACCATGGGCAGAATGAATGTGCTTCCTAATATTCATACCGTTATTCCTAATAAAGTGATCTTTACGATTGAGGCAAGACATAAAGATATGGAGATTGTCCGTAAGGTGGAAGCCATTATTCATAGCTTGCCGGAGATGCTACTGGACTGTGTAGTAAGTAAGACCAAGCTTTGGGGCAGAGAGACGGTTTGGTTTGACCGGGGAATATGTAATTTAGTGGAGCAAGCGGCACAAGCCTTGGACTATTCTAACCGGAAGATCGCAAGTGGCGCAGGGCATGATGCTCAGTTCGTAGCAAGCTTTCTGCCATCCGCGATGGTGTTTGTACCTAGTGTGAAGGGAAAAAGTCATTGTGAAGAGGAGTTTACCTCCTATGATGATTGTGAAAAAGGGGTAAATGTAATCCTAGAAACAGTGTTGTTATTACTGTCAAATTAATACGCGTTACTAAACATAACATTACATGATGGTAGTAGTGCTTTAATTTCATACAAAATCGTCAAAAAGGCACTCTAAGCAGTGTCTTTTTTTATGAGATAATGATTAGGGTTGTGTTGGGTACCAAATGAACCTGAAGTTGATAGGCAGTTTAAGACGAATCCTTTGTGTAAAAACACAATGATGATAGATAATATTTTAATTTTTTACCAAATTGGAAATACTAAACGTATGTTATTATTCTTTACATAAGGGATCTACATTAGACGGGAGAGATGAATGATGATTATCGGAGTGCCTAAAGAAATTAAAAATAATGAGAATCGTGTAGCCATAACACCTGCGGGTGTAGTTAGCCTTATTAAAGAAGGACATCAAGTGCTGGTGGAAGCTGGGGCTGGTGTGGGAAGCGGATTTCCAAACGAAGAGTATGCTTCTGCCGGGGCAGAGCTGATTCAGGACGCAGCCACCGTCTGGAGCTCTGCCGAAATGGTGATGAAAGTGAAAGAACCATTGGAAAGCGAGTACCCCTATTTCCGTCCAGGCCTTATCTTGTTCACGTATCTGCATCTTGCGCCTGAACCTTCTCTGGCCGCTGCGCTCAAAGATAAGGGTGTGTTTGCCATCGGGTATGAGACGGTTGTTCATGAACGTACCTTGCCGCTATTAACACCGATGAGTGAAGTGGCGGGCCGGATGTCCGTTCAGCTTGGCGCTCAGTTCTTGCAAAAGAACTATGGCGGACAAGGGATTCTTCTCTCCGGTGTTCCCGGGGTTAGTCGTGGCAAAGTTAGCATTATCGGCGGCGGTGTAGTAGGTACTAATGCCGCGAAAATGGCTATCGGATTGGGTGCTGATGTTACAATTGTTGACCTCAGTGCAGAAAGATTACGTCAATTAGATGATATTTTTGGTGCACAGATCAACACGCTAATCTCGAATCCTTACAATATTGCCAAAGTGGTAGCTGAGGCAGATTTGTTGGTAGGTGCGGTGCTGATTCCGGGTGCGAAAGCACCGAAGCTGGTGACAGAAGAAATGGTCAAGACCATGAAGCCGGGTTCGGTGATTGTTGATGTGGCGATTGACCAAGGTGGTATCGTGGAGACGATCGACAGAGTGACCACACATGATAATCCTGTATTTATTAAGCATGGCGTACTGCATTATTCTGTTGCTAATATGCCGGGTGCTGTGGCCAAAACTTCGACGATTGCTTTAACCAATGTGACTGTTCCATACGCCTTGCAAATTGCCAATAAAGGCGTGATCAAAGCGATTCAAGATAATGCCGGTTTAAGAAGCGGTGTAAATGTGGCTAATGGTAAAATCACTTGCCAAGCCGTAGCTGAAGCACTTGGTGAGAAACATTTTTCGGTAGAACAAGCCATGGAGCAGACGTTCACGATGAGCTAAATAGAGCTAAACAGAGCTAAATAGAGCTAAATAGATGCGTTCATAGTTATTGGAAATATTTGTAAACCGATAGACAGCAAATTTCCGTTATGGGAGTTTGCTGTTTGTTGTTCTGGGAGTAATATTTTCGGCTCAGTTCGGTGTGGGGAGGATCTGGCAGAAGTCTGCTAGTTTGATCTAGGAGGTATCTAGGAGTGGCTTCAGTGTGCTAGATCCAGCAGAGATCTACTAGTTCGGTGTTAAAGGTTGTAGGACTGCGTTATGAAGATCGTTGGATCGGGTGGATGTTTGTTGGTGATGATTTTTAGGGAAATTCTCCCTATAAATTACGAAAAAAAAGCTTAAAATGCTATTTTTAGGGAATTTATCCCTATAAATACGAAGAATATCCCCGATTGTGCCTGAATTGGAGGAGTTATAGGGAGGTTTTCCCTGATTAGTAGCAGGCAAACCTAAAGAGACACAATTACAGGGAGGAATTCCCTAAAAACTATAAGGGGGCTCTCTCAAGTAGCGGTTTAAGTATTGTCGCGCCACTCCGTCACCTCGCTTCTCGTCACCCGCATCAACGTAACCTGCAACTCCGTCCCACGCCACTCCATAATCCCGCCATTCCGCAACCAACGTAACCTGTACTCAGCAACTCCGCCCCCACGGAAATCTATAACCCCGTAGCTCCTTCACCCGGCGATCTCAAGGTCCCATCCATCGCGCCCCCATCCCATTATCTTATAGTCAGCGGGGAGCACGCATACTATAATAAAATCACTCTAAAGTACAAGGTTCGGCTATTTTTCAGGCAGGGGTGGGGCTAGTGACGGAAAAGGATCCATTGTTTGATCGTTTCTTCGATAGTATGGAATCGTTGGCGGATGCGATTAGTGAATCTCTTCAATCTCAAGTTACCATTGAGGACAGCAATCACCATGTGATCGGATACAGCTCCCATCAATTTGAGAGTGATTCTGCAAGAATTTCAACCATTATTGGGAAACGCGTACCTAACGCTGTCATTATTGGTTTGCGTAAGAAGGGGATTATGCAGCAGCTTGAGAACGCTACACGTCCGATTCGGATTCCTGCGGTGATGGAGGTAGGTCTTGGACCCCGACTCGCTATTTGCATCAAACATCAGAAGGAAATTCTCGGGTACATATGGGTAGTGGATGCAGGCAATCTAGTTGAGGGACACGCGGAGAATATCGTTGAGAAAGCGGCGGGCATCGTAGGGCGCTACTTATTGAAGCAGCGGGGGTGGAAGACGAAGCAGGAGAAGACTCAGGAGGATTTTTTCTGGAAGCTGCTCACCTCCCATTATGACAATGAAGCGAACATCAAGCAGGATGCGGAAGTTTGGTCAATTCTTTTGCCGGAGAAATATTATATTAGCGTGTTAGAGAGTGACAAAGTCATCAATGATCATTTTGTACTTCGGTTTCGGCAAACTATGGCTTCCTATTCAGGCATGCAATTATTGTTTCTGACTGCAGAGCATAATCGGTTGATTATATTGTTTTCATTCAGCTTTCGTATGGAAGGGACGGGGGGACTGTCTTCTTTTATGCGAAAAATTATTGAAGATATGCGTAAGAGTGAGGGCTGTATGCTAAGCGCAGGCTGTAGCCTGGATTACACCGAATATATGTCGGCAGCCATTGCGTATTGGGAAGCGGGGTCCATTCTGGAGATCAAGAAGCTGCTGCCTTTTCATGGCCGAGAGTTATTATTGTATGAGGATATTGGATTTTGGGCGTATGTTCCGGCTATTATAGAGCAAAAACGTAGTCGAACCCGTAAAAGTCCTTTGCTGTATCCGCTAAAAGAGCATGATCGCGAGCATAAAAGTGATTTTCTAAAAACGATCGCCGTTTATTTATCACTCAGTGGAAACTTGAAGGAATCCGCCGTTTTTTTACATATTCATACCAACACATTGCTGTACAGATTAAATCGCATAGCAGAGATTACGGGAAAAAGCTTAAAGGATACGGGATACCGCACTTCTATATATTTGGATATTTTGACGGAAGAGACAAGGCAGCTTAATCAGTGGTTTGTTGAGTCACGGGAATAAAATGAATTAAGCACCAACTGGGCAGCGAACACGTACAATAACCTATATTTAGAACCTATAATATTGGAGGGACTAAGCATGGTGAAGGAAGTTCGTTCACCCGATGCCCTTGACTTTGAACGGAAAATGAGAGACAGCATCGTGGAATCGGCCGAAGCTTTAAATAACAGTGGAGCGGATTTTGCAACATTTGATGAGTCGCGCTGCAACCCGCAGTTTTGGACGCGTACAGATATTGGAGGACTACAGCTGAACGCTGGTGTGGCGCCTTCGGTAGGGATTAAAGACATTTTTCAGAATGGACATTTATATGCCTTCGAATGCGCGACAGCCATGGTCATTGTTATGTACAGGGCGACAATTGAAGCTATAGGAGAAGAAGCCTTTAATAGGTATTTTAAGGATTTGTTCTTATGGGATTGGAATTACGACGAGAATCTACGCTTAATTACGAACTATAATAAGGATCAGATGCTGCGGGGAGATATTGTGTATTTCAGGAATCCAGATCATGCACCTAGCAAGCCAGAATGGCAGGGTGAGAATGCGGTTAAGCTTGAAGAAGACCTGTTCTATGGCCACGGTATTGGGATAACTACTGCGGAAATCATTATAGACTCTCTTAATGAAGAAAGAGTGCCCGGAAGTAATACCTCAGCGTTTCTTACGAATGAATCCATTCATCCTGATTTTAACTATTTACAGAGATTATCTTCAGGTTCGGTCTTACCCGGAGCGGAAAATAGAGGCTCTGAGTGCACTGTGTTCTCAAGAATAGGGACTAGAAGTTACATTTATAAGATCTAAAAGCTAAGAGGGTACCAAGAAGAGTAATCTTCCTGAAAAAAGAGGCTGTCTCATAAGTAGATGTTCTACAAAAGAAACAGCCCATACTTATTCAATAGGCATTCTGGAATCAGTTCCCATCCGTTTGTCCGTCATACGTAGATTCAGTAAAGACACCATCTAGGGTGTCTTTTTTTTCGTGGATTCAATAGTTTTAGTTCGTAATCATTGAAGCTTGAGTAGCTATTTATGCGTCAAGAAAGAAATTTCAGTGCATACAATCTAAATCTTTAATAGTAGCAAAGGTTTAAATTTACATTGAACTGTTATAGTTCTCATTGATCAATACTTTACTAATAGGGGGAAGGATAAGCGCTATGAAGACATTACGTAAGACAATAGTGATTGCATCAGCAATAACGTTGCTAGTAGGAGGGTTGAATACAGGTTTTAGTCAAAATAATTATGCCTACGCAGCAGATGATGCTAAGCCATCCGTCGTGGTCGAAGATTTTGAAGATGGAATCAATGATGTGAAATTTAAACCTAAACGTATGTATAATGCTACGCTGCACTTAGAAGATAACAAGAAGCTTGTAAGAAATGGACAATATTCTGCTAGAATTGATTACGATATGATCGGCATAGTAGATAATCCCTCTCAAATTGAAGTCGGGTATAAAACGGGGAATATCCCAGTAACAGGTTACCCTACTAAAGTAGGCATGTGGGTTTATGCAAACAATGAAGGACATTTGCTGACGACAAAATTTAGAGATATAGGCGGATCTTCTTTCCAAGCAGAATTTTATGATGTAAATCAAGTGGGTATCAATTGGTCCGGCTGGAAATATATCGAGGCAGATGTTCCGCAGGGTAAACCGGGCCCGATTGTTCTTGAATTGTTTTTCCAATTGAAACAATCGGATATGAGCAAGAAAAACAAGGGCTCTATTTGGGTAGATGATATTACCTTTATCTATGATGAGGTTGAAGAGGATAAGGATGTTCCTGCCATTAAACCTATAGCCCCTGTTGAAAATGAAGTATTAAATACTCCACTTGATGAAGTGAAGGTTGAGCTGACTGATAACGGATCAGGCCTGGATTTGAGTACCTTATCTGTTCAGTTAGATGATACGGATATTACGGATGAAGTGCAATATTCTCCAGATACAAATGTATTAACTTACCCGGGAGAATATGTAGATGGTGGTTATCATGAGCTTGCTATTGAAGTGAAGGACAAGAAAGGTAACCCGGCAGCAAAAACATTCACCTTCACAATAAATGCAGGAGAGCGTTTGTTCATGGCTGCGGACGAAGAAGCAGTAAGTAATGAAATCTATCCTGTTCATATTAATATCAAAGACTACTTGAAAGCAGAACAGGCAAAATTCACCTTAAATTATGATGCAAGCACCCTTCAAGTTGAAAGCATTACTCAGGCGTCTGGAGTTTCCCTAACCTCAGATATTGATAATGAGCACGGTATGGTTCAAGTAGCACTTAATAATGTAATAGCGGCAGCTCATGATGCCGTTACTGTTAACTTCAGAGTGAGCTCTCATGCCGTCTTAGAGCGTGGCGAAGCGTATAAAACCATAACAATGAGCAATGCGAGTCTTACTGCTGGCGGCGTTCAGACGAGTACACCCTTAGCCGCGCCTATTCATTATACAATCGGTTTCCCCTATCAGCTGAAAATGACGGGAGTTGGTTTGGGTACACCTTCTACATTTACAGTGTTAGACCATGGAGGCAAGCCGTATGAAGGTGCGGGTATTATTTTTACTGGATTATTAAAACAAAGCTCAGTCGTGACAGTTAACACTGTTACGTCTAGTGTATATGAGGATGATGATACATCTTCTAATGTAATCATGGTTGCAAATGCTGGTGAACGTTACTATGCTTCAACAGCAGCTAAGAATGGATTTTACGAGGTTATTCTCGCAGACGGACAAACAACAGGTTATATCTCGGAAGCTGATGTTAGTAGTCAGTTATTGAACAGCAGCCTAGGCAAAACAGATGCTAAAGGACAGTTAACAACAGATCTCACTACATTGGCACTTGGTACCTATCAAGTTCAAGCTGTCATCGGTGATCAGAACAGTAAAGTTGTCAATTATGAAGTTGTGGAGCAGTATGGTACGAATGAAGCGCAATATATTCAAACCTATGTGACAGAGGATATGTCTTCACAACTAAGTGCTGCCTGGCAAACAAAACCAGATCAAACCTCTACTTATATTCAATACATTGAAGCTGGTGAATGGGAAGCAGGAGTAAGCCCAGACGTTAATATGGTAAGGCAACAGCAAGCCGAGAGTGAGCTGCAGGTGCTTAGCATGAAGGAAAATGGAACGAAAGGCGAAATCCGGTTTCATAATGTCCTGGTTAAGGGCTTGAAAGCAGATACTACTTACAAATATCGTGTAGGCTATGAGGACCATTGGTCAGAATGGAATGAATATTCTACTGTTGATCAGGATAAAAAAACACCGACCTCATTCTTATTCATTACGGATTCCCATACGAATCAATTACAAGGATTAGAAACCTATCAAGCGCTAATGACTAACGCATTGACACAATATCCATCAACACAGTTTATTATGCACGGTGGAGATATGGTTGATGTAGGCGGCGCATTCGAAGAATGGCAAAAGTTCTGGCTAGCATCTTCTATTTATGCAACAAAACTTCCGACTGCACTAGCACTGGGCAACCATGATGTGAAGAGTGAAGGAAAAGATGTGTTCACCAAAGGTGCGAATTTCCCAGAGAACGGACCAGAATCCCAACTGCAATATGCTTACTCTTATGAAGTCGATGATACTCATTTTGTCGTATTGAACTCAGAAGGCGTAGAGGAACAGATGATTGCTCAAGCAGCATGGTTAAAAGAAGATTTGGATCAGAATGATAAAAAGTGGACTGTTGTTATGTTCCATCGTCCAGCTTATCATACAGAGAATGGTCGGGAATCCCTTGTTGAGTATACCCAAACCTACTTTGCACCCATATTAGAAAAGAAAAAAGTCGATTTGGTTCTGGTTGGTCATGATCATGTATATGCACGGACCTATCCAATGAAGGATGGAAAGCCAAATAAAGCTACCAATGAGGGGACTGTATACCTTGATGGTGGTGCTTCAGGCTGGAAATTCTATGATGGCACGCAATATAATTATTTGAATTATATTTTTGATGAAGACGTTCCTGTGTACTCCGCTATTGAAATTACAGAAGATGCGATTCATGTGAAGGCACGTACAATTGCGGGTACATTGATCGATGAGTTTTCTGTTAAGAAAACAACGGAAACTGAGACACCAACACCAACACCAACACCAACACCAACACCAACACCAACACCAACACCAACACCAACACCGACACCAACACCGACACCGACACCGACACCGACACCGACACCACCAGTATCGACACCAAATTCAACAGCAACGCTACCAGTATCGCCAACGCCACCAACATCAACACCGAAGCCAACAGTAACGCCAACAGCGCCAACAGCGTCAAAGCTGGTGTTCAACGACAAGGTAAATGTAGAGGCAGTTAAGGCTATCGTGGAAAAAGAGAAGTCTGCTCCCGCTATACACTTTACGGATGTTCAGGCATCTTCGTGGAGTGCCTCCGTAGTGGAGCGTGCAGCTAAGATGGGGATTGTAACGGGTTATAGTGATGGTTCTTACCATCCGGATCAAAAGGTAACTCGCGCCGAGTTCGCCACAATGGTAGCAAAAGCTTTTGGTCTACCGAATTCAAGCGGTTCATTCTTCTCTGATACACAAGGACATTGGGCTTCAAAATCGATTGCAGCATTACAAGCTAAAGGGGTAATCACGGGATATAGTGATGGTTCTTTCCATCCTAATCAAGAAATTTCCCGCGCTGAGATCGTTGCAATGCTTGCTCGTCTGACAAACTATGTTCCTAACGCATCCAATCTATTTTTGGATGTAGCTACGAACTGGGCTTCTGAACAAATTAATGCTTTTGCAACTGCTGGCATAGTAACTGGTAAAGGCAACGAATTGTTCAAACCGAATGATACTGCATCCCGTGCGGAGTCGGTTGCGATGATCATTCGCTTGTTGGATAAATTGCTTGCACAATAAGTGAAATATTTCGGATAGTTAACCGGGTTCGCTTCCACCAATAAGTAGAAGAAGGGGCTGTCCCTGAGTCATTTATGACTTATGGGACAACCCCTTTGCTGCGTCTTATAGCCTAAAGCTCAATAAAGTCACTGCGGAATTTCTCGAAATCAGATTTTCTGCATTCCAGTTCAAGCCTTGTGCCTGTTTCTTCATAGCTAGTCGATTGGACATGGGCATGCTCGTTAAAATAGGAGACCACATTGCCGCGATCAAATGGAATCAGAATTTCACACTGTACATAATCCGTAAAAACATGGCTGCGAATCAGATCTGTAAGTTCAGCTATCCCGCTAATTTGTTTGGCGGAAAGATAGACATTGTCACCCTCAAGGTGAGGGTAAGGTAGGTCCGTTAGGTCAGCTTTGTTGTAGGCATAAACTGTTGGAATTTGGTCCGCACCGAGCGCTTTCAAAGTCTCATCGGTGACAGCCATATGCTGCTGATGCTGGGGATCGGAAATATCGACTACATGAATCAATAAGTCGGCTTCGGTCACCTCTTCGAGCGTGGAGCGGAAGGCTTTGACCAGATGATGGGGAAGCTGGCTGACGAATCCAACGGTATCTGTTAATAAAAAGGTTTTGTGATCCGGTAGCTCAATGCTCCGAACGGATGTCTCCAGCGTAGCGAATAACATATCCTTGGCGAACACTTGCTTATTAGAGCCTGGATGATACGTCTCCACGATTACATTCATTAAGCTGGACTTGCCGGTATTCGTATAGCCGACGAGACAGACGACAGGAACCTCATTCTTATGCCGCTGCTTCCGCTGAATTTGGCGCCTTGCTACTTGCTGTTGAAGCTCAACCTGTAATGCTGAAATCCGTTCTTCAATTCTTCTGCGATCCAGCTCCAGCTTTGTTTCACCAGCGCCTCTGTTCTTCAGCCCAGCACCACCACCTTGTCTGCCGAGAGATTCTCGGAGACCTGTTAATCGGGGGAGCATATATTGCAGCTTAGCTACTTCCACTTGCAGCTGAGCTTCTTTGGTCTTCGCTCGTTCTGCGAAAATATTCAGGATCAGAATCGTCCGGTCAATGACCTGACGGCCTAGAGAGGACTCCAAATTGCGAATCTGTGAAGGAGACAGCTCATCATTAAAAATAACAATAGGAGCATCATGCGCTTCTAAGAGAGCAGATAATTCTTGGATTTTGCCTGTGCCGATATAGTGGGAAGGGTTGATCCGACTTGCCTTCTGACTAAGCTCTCCTACAACTTCTAGGTCACAGGCAGCTGCCAGATTAGTGAGTTCTTCCATCGAATAAGCGAAGTTTGTTTCGTTTTGTAGCTGGACACCGACTATAATAGCTTTTTCTCGTAGTTGTTCCATATATTTATTCATCCTCCAGTAGTAAATAGTAAACGCAAAAAAACACAGGTCATCTGCCTGTGCTTATGGTTCGTTAGAGGACGTCAGAACAAATGTGTAAGGGGAAATCTCCGTTACAACATTAGGGTCTTCCATAGATATATCAAATTAAACAACTGGGGCGTAGGGAAATGATAACTTAATCCCTTACGAGCAGCAGTTGGTTTAAATTATAAGAAAGTATAAGTTTCACGATATACTTTATCCTTATAATTCTCACATAAACGCTACCGTCCTTATAAGGACGCCGAAGGCGTTTTAGTTTGTTGGCTTCTATGGAGGTAAATGGGTAGACCTATCCTGAGTCCTCTGCACATGGGCAGAGCTTTAGCGCTATTCAATTAGCCGCGCAAAGTTCTAACTCGGATAAAATCTATCACACGTAACCCTCCGTTCATAAAAAGTTAAGTCGAGTTTACCACATCCTTTATTTGGTGGCAAATCTGTATATTATATCTGTTTAGCACTTCTCTATTTTAATATCATCCAAGAATTCTAAAAATTGATTGCATAGCATATAGATATAATTTGATATGAATAGGAGGTGTGAAGACATTGCCTGTCCTCTCTACAAGCACAATCATTAATTTACCTGTCGACGGTACCCGTCCAATAGATCAAGTTGTGATCGAAGTAGTTAACAATGGATCAGCTGGAGCGGCTTGTTATTTAACGGGTTTAGCCAATAGTGCAAGTCCTCAGACAGTCTTTATTGAAGAATTATTTGAGCTGCAATATCGGGAAACGTTAAGTAAGACCTACCCTATTGTAGAGGATTTATTTCAATTTAATTTTGTGTATTCACAGGAGCAATTAAAGATTCAGGTTTTTCTTGTGGATGTGAACGGTGTCTGGACGGCTGTTAATCTGGATGTGTTTCAAGTAAGCCGTATAACCTCGGAAATACGTGATAACGTATCGGTTACATCGACTGACTTCGCAGCGATCAGCTTTATGAGGAGTCCTGCCTTTACTATTCCACAAGGTCTTGCGGCTGAAATTAGACCGGCTGCTTTAGATATTCTATCCAAGAGACCTGTGCGTTATATGGTCGTTGCAGGTGGAACTCTGGATGGGACATTTGAAAATTTCCCTACACCAACTACGGATATTCCTGTCACGGACACAGCACTGCTTGTCAATTACACCTGCACTACGGTCACGGGTGGAAAGGTGATTATGCAAGGTACAGGATCAGGGATCTCTGGTGCGTATGCGAATTTGGCCGTTAACTTGCTTAACGAGCGGCTCTCTTACGAGCTTCAGGATGAGCCGGTTACTTTGGTAGTTAACTCACTCTCAGGTGATGATGATCTCGCCGTCACTTTTAAGATGTCCGAGCAATGGTGAGCGTTCTACACTTAGATACCGCGATAGGGATACCCAAGGAACGAAAATCATATTGTAAAAAGTTTACTTATGATATAAGTTATAGGAAGTTGAATCGCAATAAACGGGTGCTTGATGAAGTCAGGCTGAGATAGCGGCCTTATGCCGCTGACCGTCAATCTGATCTGGGTAATGCCAGCGTAGAGACGTTATTGTCGAGCATCCTTTTTTTTGATGCCATGCGCAAGCCTACCCATTAATGGGTAGGCTTTTTAAAATTACTCACATCATGCGAGCAACGAATCCAAGAACCTAGAAGGGAAGTTGTTGAAGCATGGAACAAGCTAAGCAAGGACAAAGGCAAGGACAACAAGACAAAGGGACGAGGTCACGGGGATTGAAGCTGACTGATATTCTGGTAACCATCGTGATCGCGGTCGTATTCGGTATTATCTATAAAATCTGGGGACCGATGTACGACGTGGTCAAACCGCTGGGTACCCATGCGGAGCAAACGATATACGGCATGTGGTTCATTGCCGGGACGTTCGCGTTTCTCATCATCCGCAAGCCGGGAGTGGCGCTTCTGGCTGAGATTGCGGCGGCTTCCGTTAGTGCGCTATTGGGCAGTGAATGGGGGCTTTCGACCTTGTATTACGGCGCGTTGCAGGGATTGGGCGCGGAGTTAGTCTTCGCAATTTTCCTCTATCGCAACGCGAACGTCTGGGTCACGTCGCTGGCCGCGCTCGCGGCGGCGGCGGGTTCGTTGGTGCTGGATTTCGGCTACGGTTACATTGAATCGTTGTCCGCTTGGAACTATACGCTGCTGATCGGACTGAGGGGACTCGGAAGTATCGTCATCGCCGGTATCTTCGCCTTCGGACTGTCCAAAGCGCTTGAGCTCACAGGCGTAACCAAAGTGTTGAGACCGGCGTCCAAGGCGGACTATGACGCATTGACACGACTATGACGCCTGGAGTCTCCATAGCTGCGAGAGTTAAGAACCTAAAGCTTAAGTTTGCCGGAGAGGACTCCTTGTTGTTCAAGGGCATTTCCCTTTCTTTCCACCAGGGGGAGAAGACGCTGCTGCTCGGCCCGAGCGGATGCGGGAAGTCGACGCTGCTGCAGGTGTTGAGCGGTTTGATTCCCGGTTCGATCGAAGTTCCGATGATCGCTGAAGAGACATTTGTTCCCGAGCGATGGGGATACGTATTCCAAGATCCGGATACGCAGTTCTGTATGCCATATGTGGACGAGGAGATGGCTTTCGTTCTCGAGAACATGGGCGTCCCCCGCGAAGAAATGGTAGGTCTGATCCGCCTTTATCTCGCTCAAGTCGGCTTGAATATTCCTGATATCCATATCGCAATCCAATCGTTATCGCAAGGGATGAAACAGCGATTAGCCATAGCTTCCGTTCTGGCTATGGAGCCAGAAGTGATTTTCCTGGACGAACCGACAGCGCTGTTGGATAGCGAGGGTACGGAGCTGGTATGGTCTGCGATCAGAAGCCTGTCCGAAGGCATTACCTTGATCGTCATTGAACATAAGATCGAAGGCGTAATCGACTTTTTCGATCGGATCGTCGTGTTATCCCGTGAAGGAGTAGTTATCGCTGACGGATCGCCGACGGAAATCTTTTCAGCTAAAAGGAGAGAGCTACAAGAATACGGAATTTGGTATCCGGGCGTTTGGGAGGACTATATCGAGAATAAATCCCGGAGGTCAGACTGCATTACTCGTTATTCAAACGCAAACGATCGGGAAGATGTCTATCTGGAAATGGACAGGTTTCGTGGGAAACGAGGGAACAGGGCGGTCATCGAAGTAGGGAGGGCAATCGTCACCCCGGGTCAATGGATCGGGATCATCGGCCATAACGGAGCGGGTAAGAGCTCCTTGCTGCTCTCGATCATGCGACTGATTAAGACCGAAGGGATATGCAAGATAGCAGGCCGGGAAGCGGAGCATGTTGCGCAAGCGGCCGAGCATATCGCATTCGTTTTTCAAAACCCCGAATTTCAATTTGTAACACATTCGGTACGGGAAGAGATCGAGTATTCGTTGTTGCTGGATGGCGTTCATTGCGAAATTCGGCGTGCGAAGGCGTATAAGCTAATGGAAGAACTTTATTTAGAGGACGTTGCCTCGCGGCATCCGTATCAGCTGTCGATGGGGCAGAAGAGACGATTAAGCGTCGCGACGGCGATCGTAAAAGGGCAACACATATTGCTGCTAGACGAGCCGACCTTTGGGCTGGACGCACGGAATACGTTCTCTTTGCTCGAGAAGCTTGAGCGGCTGCTTTCGGCGGGAGCCTCGATTATTATGGTCACGCATGATGCGCGGATCGTAGAAAATTTCTGCACAGCGTCATGGAGAATCGAAGACGGGAGACTTACTGATGTTATTGACCTTTCCCCACCGGGAAACCTGGCTACACCGCGTCAATCCTACGCTTAAGATCGTTCTGTTCTCTCTCTGGTTCGCGGCAATTATTCTCATCCACGACTTTAACGTCATGGTGAACGTAGCCATCGGCTCGATGCTGCTGCTTCCGTGGTCCGGGCACCCATTGCGCAGATTGCTGTTATACACCTCCCCTTTCTTGCTGATGTTCGTGTCTACATCTACGGGGATGATGTTCTTCGGCAAGGGAGAGACGGAGTGGGTCCGATGGGGATTAGTGAACATTACGGAAGAAAGCTTCTACAGAGGGCTGCATCTGGGGTTCAGGGCACTGAGCATGGCGTCGGTCGGGCTTCTGTTCGGTCTGACGACGAGGCCGGTAAACCTCTTCTACTCCTTAATGCAGCAGGGGAGATTACCGGCTAAGTATGCTTACAGCTTCTTGGCCGCGATGCGGCTGGTGCCTATTCTCGCAGAAGAATTCCAGACCTTGCACCACGCATTGAAAGTCAGGGGAATACGCAAACGAGGGAGGATATTTAACTTCTACCAGCTGTTGCAACGATACGCGATCCCTTTGCTTGCCCAAAGCATACGACGCGCCCATAGAATCGCGGTGGCTATGGAGGCGAAGCGGTTTTCCGGGCAGGCCAAGAGAACTTATTATTATGTTATTGGCTTTACGTACCGCGACGTCCTATTCACCGCATATGCGGTCGGCGTATTCTGGTTGGCATTCCTGGCCGGAATCGAATGGCCTTACGCGGACATTACCGATGTTCGTTAAGCCGTAAAGGATGACATGCACAGATTCGTTGGTGGTTAGAGAATGATTCTGATCTTATGCCATCGTTCAGTAACAAAAAAAGCAGAAACTCTGATATAAAGAGTTTCTGCCTTTTTATTGGATTAAACAAATCTTTCGCTACACTATCCAGCATCTTCTTGAGTATCTGAAAGCGGCAGGATTAGTCTGTTAAGCCTCGCCGCAATGTAAATAGGTCTGTCAAAGCCTCAGTAGACAGCTCGGTAATCCAGCCTTCGGAGCTGGAGATGACATTATCGCTTAGCTGCTGCTTACTCTCCAGCATCTCATCAATTTTTTCTTCGAGCGTCCCGAGGGCGATGAATTTATGCACCTGTACATCGCGCGTCTGGCCCATCCGATAGGCGCGGTCCGTCGCCTGGTTCTCAACGGCCGGATTCCACCAGCGATCGAAGTGGAATACGTGGTTGGCTGCGGTTAGATTCAGACCGACACCTCCAGCTTTAAGAGAAAGGATGAACACATTCGGCTGATCAGTCGGTGGTGCATCTGGACGACTGGATCCTTCGTCCACAGAAGGTATAGGCGTCTGGAATCGCTCAATCATTCGGTCACGCGCCTGTTTGGAGGTACTGCCGTTCAAATAAAGGACGGGCTCTCCCAGCTCCTGCTGTAGAACAGCCTGAAGCATTTTTCCCATCCCGACATATTGCGTAAAAATGAGACAGCGCTCATCCTCTGCACGAAGTTCCTTCACCATATCCAGCAGTCTTTCAAGTTTAGAGGAACGGTTAATGAGTGGACTGGTATCCAGTTTATTGTCCGAATCGGTTTCAGGGAGGGCCTCCTTGGTCAGAAGCATCGGGTGATCACATAGCTGCTTAAGTCCGGTCAAAGCCCCAAGAATGGCGCCCTTACGCTCAATACCTTCCAACTTCTGCATACGTTCGAGCAGTCCGTTTACGGTCTGGTCATAGAGCGCAGCTTGTTCAGCTGTGAGATGAACGTAGGTCTTCATCTCATTTTTATCTGGAAGATCGAGCTGGATGTTAGGATCCTTCTTCTTACGGCGTAGCATGAACGGCTTCACGAGATTTTGTAGGTCCGCTGTACGTTTCTCGTCACGTTCCTTCTCAATGGCATTACTGAATCGATCGTTAAAGGCTTTGGCACTACCCAGATAACCTGGGGTTATAAAATCATAAATGGACCACAGCTCAGATAATCTGTTCTCTATAGGTGTTCCTGTCAGCGCAATCCGGTGTAAAGCCGGGAAGCTACGTACAGCTACCGACTGCTTCGTTTGAGCATTCTTGATATTCTGTGCTTCGTCCAGGCAAATTGCCGCCCAAGTGAATTCCTTCAGCAACTCCTGATCAAGCGCTGCAGTCGCATAAGAGGTGAGTACCACGTCAGCTTGCGAAGCAGCGCCATAGAAGAAGCCTGCATCCAAACGGCGGCTTCCGTAGTGCAGCATCACATTCAAAGAAGGCGCGAAGCGCTGCAATTCCTTCTGCCAGTTGCCCAACACGGAGGTAGGGCAGATGATCAGAGCAGGCCAACCCGGTGGGTCGGTCTGGCGGCGGGATGAGCTAGGATCGGTATTTTCTTTGATATGAAGTAAATATGCGATGAGTTGGACGGTTTTACCAAGCCCCATATCATCGGCTAGACAAGCCCCCAAACCAAATTGACGCAGGAAAGTCAGCCAAGCATATCCCTCATACTGATAGGTGCGTAGCTCTGCCTGGAGTCCTGCGGGTACTGGGGGCTTCGGCCACTGTGAGCGCTGGCCGAGCTGACCAATGAGGCTGATTAAATGCTCGTTTAGTTCTACCTCGAGCCGCAGGCGCGCCGCATCCTCTTGAAGCTGCTCTTCTGTAGCCTCAGCATCTGCATCCTCACTCGCTTGTAGCAAATGAAGCTGAAGCACATCTTGGAAAGACAAGCCTTGCGACTTGTCCATACCTGCCATGGCTCTTTGAATTTGCGTCAGCAGTGCGGGATCGAGCGAGACCCATTTGCCCTTGAAGCGGACGAGCCGTTCTCCTCTTGCGACCAGCTCGGCAAATTCAGCTTCGGTGAGGTCGACGTCGCCGATGGAGATTCGCCAATCGAAATCGATGATCGAATCCAGACCGAAGAGCGACTCGCCGCCGCTGCGTTTGTCCTCGCCGGAGCTGATCTTGGCGCGCAGGCGCGGTTTTTTCCGGCTGGCGGCTTCCCACCACGCCGGCAGCAGCACTTGCCAGCCTGCTTCCAGCAGCCGCTGGCTCTCGGCGGTTAAGAACCGCCAAGCAATGGCATCACTGAGCGGTTCAGCGAGCACGTCGCCGCCCGCCGCGAAGCGCTCGGGCGGCAGACTGCCGCGGAGGCGCTCCAGCCATCCCGCGGCGCGTTCATGCACGTGGGCCGACCATGCTGTCGGCCACAAGCCGTGCGGCTCGCCATCATCGGCGAGCCTGATGGGAACAAGCGCGGATTCATCGCGCTTGTCCTGAAGGATCAGCTGCAGCCGCCAAGGGGATTCATCCCCTTCCGGCTCCAGCAGCTGAAGTGCAGGCCGGAAAGGCGCGGTATCCGCCTTCCAGCCAATGGCGATAAGCCATGCAGCGGTATCCATGCCCGCTGCAAGGGCCCCGCTTCTATCGAATAGAAGCGGGAATTCGCTCCGGAGGTCACCTGCCTCGGCCTCCGTGCTGTAAAACCTCTGCGATACGGCGGCGGAGAACGCCGCGCGTAATCCGCGGCTAAACTCGCTGCCGTCATTTAGCGCCTCAAGGGCCCCTTTGGCAGTGTCATTCTCCACTGCCACCTGCGCAAAAGCGTCCTCATCCCAGGTCCATTGCAACCTCCCGGCGCGATAAGCGGAGATATCGGGAATATACTGTTTATTCTCCAGACATATAGCCAGAAGTGGGGCCAGTTCAGTGAGATGGGCGGCATCGCCCTCCCAGTTCCATTCGATATGCGCCAGCAGCTTCTGCTCTGCAAAGAAAGGGAGGACCTGCTCCGCAGGTAGAATCACTAGCTCCATACCTTCGCCAGTTGGTTGAACCGTTAACTCCGTACCATAAAAAGATGCCTCATGCCAGGCGAATAACCGCTGCTTAAGCTGCAAGCCGGGCACGAGATCTTCTCTTTCATTCATTCCATATATTAAAGCATCGCCATACTGGCTTAATGCAAGCCGGATGGTCAGCGTGCGCAAATGCATGTTCATGGTATTAGCTTTCCTTTCCGAAGCTCCTCTTGCAACGCACGGAGTCTGCTATGCTTTGTGGTGAAGGCAATGAGGAACTCTTCCCACCGTTCTTCTTGTTTCATTTTTTTATACAGCTTGGATAATCGCTTCAATAGTTTCACAGCCGCTTTGTAGCTATGTCTATTCTTATCCAGCACAAATCTTTCGACGGCCTGGTGGTAGAAGGGAAGCAGAACTCCGGGTGCGTTTTTCTCCATAGGCTGGAGGTCTGTAACACGAAATTCGGAAGGCAGCTTACCAATGGACAGTTGATAATCCATCCATGTCTGCCATTTTTCATAGGTAATTAACTTTTCTTCGTATACTTCTCCAGAGATAGGTAACATGGCGGCTAATGTATTCCACATCTGAGGCTCAGCTTCAGGAAGATGGCGAACGGCCTCTTCCCATCTGTTCGAATAGGTATTCAGATTATAGAGTCTGCTGCTCAGCAGTGGACCGGTCTGAACAAGCCAGCCCACCAATCGTGACCATTCCCCTGCATCCAGAAGCGGGGAGGTGAAGCTCATCAGCTCATCAGGATGGAGACCTGGGCGCTCGGCAGCTGTATTCAATAATTCCCAAGCCTTCGGGTCATCCTTCAGATAAAAATACATGCGGCTCTGGGCTAACAGCCAAGCATGGCGTGACAGGGAAGCTCCTAACTCACTCTCTGCCTGCTGAAGCTGTTTGATTTCATCAAGGTAAAGCTTAGTTCCACCTGTATTCGGATAAATCCAGTTTCTCCACAGCAGGTCATAGCATAGTGAAAAAGAGGGCTGATCCCGCAAGCGATCGCGCGACTCCGTCAACATCTCGCGCCGCAAGTAGGTGAGGGTCTCGACAATATGCGGCCACAGATCATATTCCTGCTCCTGCTCGGAAGACAGCGGGAGTGTGCTTTTTAACAGACGTGTAATTGCTTCCTGTAGCTCTGATACCGCTACTTGCGTGTAATACCCGAGTGATGAGGTGAAGGCGACCTGACCGGGTAGATTAGCGGAAGGCTTAGCCAGCTTTTCTAGAAGAAAAAGATGGGCATGCAGAGTAAATAGCTTGTCCTTTTCCGGTGATAACTTCGGCTTAAATTTAGTAATGGAGGATAATGCTCGATCCACATATTCAGGATTCCGAGTGGTATGTGCCAGAGGCGTGATGCAGGATGCAAAATACTCGCGCCACTCCGTGATGCCTCCGTCAGCGATCCGGCTGGCATGTTCTTTTAGCTGCTGCTGGTGCTTTCCATCGGCTCCGGCAGGTGAACTACTTGATGTTTTTGGAAGAAAAGCTGCGGCCTTGGCGTTAGCTAGAACTTGTACAGACCTATTCTGTTGTTCAGCATAATGGAGCAGCACAGCTGCCATATGCTTACAATGACCTGAAACAGGGCAGTTACAATGACATCGAGTGAAGCTGTCCAGATCAATCGTAACGCGGTAATCCTCTCTACCCTCAACAAGGGCGCTGATCTTAGATGGCTCCATCATAGTGAACGAACGAATACGGCTTTGCTTATAATATTGGAACCCTCGTTTGAGGGTGAGGTCATCGAAATAATAGGCGACATTCTGGATGAGTTTAGTCCACTGCGTATCATCCATAGTATAAGTTGGTTGCATACAATTGGTCTCCTGTAAGAAAAATGGTCGTTATTTGACTTTCATTATATCATTTCTTTTTGAGTAGGATGTTTTGGGGTTGTAATGAATGCGAAATTGCGGGCTTGTATGGAATGTGGGGCCTAAACATATACTAATCGTGCTGTATTGTGAAGTATAGATCAAACAAAGGTCAAAATTGGTCAAATAAATAAAAAGAACTGATTTAGTCGTCTTAAATCAGCTAATTTACCTGAATTTGAGCAATAATCGCCTTAAATCGGTTTTGTTATTCCTCTGATAGGGGACTATAATAAGGTCATAGGTCAAATAAAGTCAAAGTCAATGAGAGGAGAATGGATAATGTTTGATTTGGTTCCTTTTGGTAAACGTAGAGAGGATGCTTTTGGTATGCTGGCTAAGTCTTTAAATGATGTTTTTAATGATGATTTTTTTGCGCCGATCAAGAGCTCCACGATGTCCTTCAGAACGGATATTCGCGAGAGTGAGCAGGCTTACCTGATTGAAGCTGAACTTCCTGGCTTTAAAAAAGAAGAAATCGACATTGATTATGCCAGTCCTTACTTGACGATTAAAGCGGTGCGGAAGGAAGAGAATGCGGAGGAGAACAAGGAGCATCAAATTGTACGTAGAGAACGTCGATATGGTGAATATGTTCGCAGATTCTATGTTCAGGATATTGCAGTGGAAGAGATTCGCGCGTCTTTAAAAGACGGATTACTGAAGCTGGAGGTTCCAAAACAGCAAAAACCGCCAGGGAAACGCATTGAGATTCAAGATGGAGATTCTAGCGCTTCGCAGTCTGAATAAGCATAATTTAGACGGAATTAGTTTCCGTTCAGCATCTTAGAGATAGGCAGCGAGCTTTTAATATAAGGTTATGTATAGAAGGCGCATTGTAGTGGAGGATTCCGGCTATGGTGCGTCTTTTCTCGGAATCATACGATGAGTTGTATTTAATAAAGCGTTGAAAGGAGGAATCCGAGTGGCTAACAACAGCTATTATGATGCTTTGGGCGTGAGCAAAACAGCAACTAAACAGGAAATTAAAAAGGCTTATCAAAAGCTGGCCAAGAAGTGGCATCCCGATGTGAACAAAGCCCCTGAGGCAGAGGCGAAATTCAAAGAAGCAGCTGAAGCCTATGAAGTGCTGAGTAATGAGGAGAAACGCAAGCTTTACGATGAGGAGCTGCTTTATGGGGCTCAGCGTGGCAGAGGTGGTGGAGGTGCGTCGAACGGAGCCTCTTCGTGGGATTCAAACTTTGGTGGAAGCTGGGGCGGCGGAACTTATTCTGCAGGAGGTTCTGGTATTTCGGAGGAAGATTTGTTCGGAATGTTTTTTGGGAATCGGGGATCGGCGGATCGCGCTGGCTTTGATTTCTTTTCTAGTAGTGGTAGTGGGCGTTCGAACGGCAATCCATGGGGTGAGGCGCGCAGTAGGGCGCAGGCGCAGCTGGATATTACATTGGAGCAGGCCTATAAGGGAGCAACTGTAAGAGTGCAGATCGGTGATAAAACTGTGGACGTTCAAGTTCCGGCGGGATCTAGTGAAGGCACAATTTTAAAAATCGCAGGTAACACTCAGAATGGCATAGCTCCCGGTGGCGATATACTGCTGGCACTTCATATTCTTTCTCATGATATATACGAGCTTCGAGCTGGCGACTTATACGGCACGGTTGAAGTTGCTCCATGGCAAGCGGTATTAGGTGGAGAGGTGAAGGTTCCATTACCGGGTGGCGGTGCCGTGAAATTGAAGATTCCTGCAGGAATTCAAAGTGGTAAAACGCTGCGCATCCCGGGTAAAGGTTTGAAGCGAGAAAATGGTACGAACGGTGATATTTTATTTGGAATTGACATTGTTGTCCCTGAGCCAATCAGCGAAGCGGAGAAGGATTTGTACCGTAAACTGGCTGAATCCAGCCATTTCGAGGCTAGAGCTAAACGTCAAAGCGCTAGTGCGCAGCGCCCGAAGGCAAAAGTGGGTAATTAATTAGGTAGGTAGAGGTAGAAGTAAAGGTGATTTCGCGTGTTGGAGGTCAACTCAGGCTGGTGAATAGGGGAAATGGAATGCTAGTTGTAGAAAAGTAACTTGATTAGAAACTAACTATAGAAGAGACTTATGCTGAAACGAGTAGTGAAGGCACGTCGGGTAAAACAAAGGTAAAAATACCTTGGATCGCGTGGATTTCGGCTCGGTGAGCGAAAAGAAGAGCAAAAAAGCCACGGATTGCAACGAATGTGACTTAATGAGCGAAAAGAAAGGCAAAAATGCCTCGGATTGCGCCAAATGTGGCTCAATGAGCGAAAAGAAGAGCAAAAAAGCCACGGATTGCACCGAATGTGGCTCAATGTGCAAAAAGAAGAGCAAAAAAGCCACGGATTGCGCCAAATGCGGCCGATTCGCCCAAATGTACGGGATTAATCCCGCTAATCTAACCGATCCCGGTCCAAACGGCCGATCCCATATATCATTCTTAAATAGAAAGGTGAGAGAGCTATGGATTTCAATAAACTTACTCAAAAGCTGCAGGAAGCAGTGGCTGCGGCGCAGTCGCTTGCTTCAGACAGCGGTCATCAGGAGATCGATAATCTCCATCTGTTAAAAGCGTTACTCCAGCAGCAAGAAGGCTTACTGCCAAGACTGCTGCAAAAGATGAATGTACCCGTAGCTGAGATGCTGCGAAGCACGGATGAACTGCTTCAGCGTAAGCCAAGCATAAGCGGATCAGGGGCAAGCACGGTACGGCGTTATGCCTCGCAATCGCTGATTCATCTGCTGGAACAGGCGGAGAAAGAAGCAGCGAAAATGCAAGATGAGTTTGTTTCGGTAGAGCATGCAGTGCTGGCCATGGTGTCGGATTCGAGCAGGGAGAATCGAGAGCTGCGTGATCTTTTTGTCAGTCGTGGATTAACACGCGAGAAGCTGATGTCTATCCTTGCTGAGATTCGTGGGCATCAGCGTGTGACGAGTCGGGAGCCGGAGGCTACTTATGAGGTACTTGAGAAATACGGGCGTGATCTTGTAGCAGAGGTTCGCGCGGGCAAGATCGATCCCGTTATCGGACGAGACGCAGAGATACGCCGTGTGATCCGTATTCTGTCCCGTAAAACGAAGAATAACCCTGTCCTCATCGGTGAGCCAGGTGTAGGGAAAACTGCGATTGTAGAAGGCTTGGCTCACCGGATTGTACGCAAGGACGTGCCAGAGGGACTGAAGGATAAGACGATTTTCTCACTGGATATGAGTTCCCTTGTAGCAGGCGCGAAGTTCCGTGGTGAATTTGAAGAACGTCTGCAGGCGGTACTGAGGGAAGTTCGTGAAAGTAACGGCCGTATTATTCTGTTTATTGATGAGCTGCACACGATAGTAGGCGCAGGTAAAACCGAAGGCTCGATGGACGCGGGCAATATGCTGAAGCCGATGCTGGCCCGGGGTGAACTGCACTGTATCGGTGCCACAACGCTCGATGAATACCGCAAGTATATAGAGAAGGACCCTGCGCTGGAACGCCGTTTCCAACAGGTGCTGGTCAGCGAACCGGATGTTGAGGATACGATCTCGATTCTGCGTGGGTTAAAGGAACGTTTCGAAGTCCATCATGGAGTCAAAATCCATGACAGCGCCCTTGTCGCTGCTGGCGTTCTGTCTAACCGCTACATTACGGATCGTTTTTTGCCGGACAAAGCGATCGACTTAGTGGATGAAGCCTGCGCCATGATCCGGACGGAGATTGACTCCATGCCAGGTGAGATGGATGAAGTGACCCGCCGTCTGATGCAGATGGAGATTGAAGAAGCAGCGCTCAAAAAAGAAACGGATGACGCCAGCAAACGCCGTCTGGAAATCTTACAACGTGAACTCGCTGATCTCAAGGAGAAGCAGCTTGGGATGACTGCACGTTGGGAGAAGGAAAAATCAGCGATTCAAGGCATCCGGGACCTCAAAAAACGGTTGGAGCAAGCCCGCAAGGATTTGGTCGATGCACAGGAGGAATACGATCTGAATAAATCGGCGGAACTTAGCTATGGCATCATTCCTGATCTGGAGCGGCAATTGAAAGCAGCAGAAGAAGCGGCACAGCAGGATCAGGATACAAGATTATTGCGTGAAGCTGTAACCGAGGAGGAGATTGCAGATATTGTATCGCGCTGGACGGGTGTGCCGGTCAGCCGACTGGTTGAAGGCGAACGGGATAAGCTATTGCGTCTGGAAGATACGCTGCATGAACGAGTTGTGGGCCAAGATGAAGCGGTCAGCTTAGTGGCCGATGCTGTGCTCCGGGCTAGAGCAGGGATCAAAGATCCGAATCGACCAATCGGTTCCTTCCTGTTCCTCGGCCCGACTGGCGTAGGGAAGACGGAGCTGGCTAAATCGCTTGCAGTCTCTCTGTTTGATCGCGAAGATGGCATGATTCGTATTGATATGTCGGAGTATATGGAGAAGCACAGTGTTTCTCGCTTGGTCGGTGCACCTCCGGGATATGTCGGGTATGAGGAAGGTGGACAGCTCACAGAAGCCGTGCGGCGTCAGCCTTATACGGTTGTTCTGCTCGATGAAGTGGAGAAGGCGCACCCCGATGTATTTAATATTCTACTGCAGCTGCTTGATGATGGACGGCTGACCGATTCACAGGGCCGGATGGTCGACTTCAAGAACACGATCATTATCATGACCTCAAATATCGGTTCACCACATCTGATTCAAGGCACCGATGAGAAGGGTCAGCTTACGGAGGCTGCTAAGGACAGAGTGATGAAGGAACTGAGTGGTCAATTCCGTCCGGAGTTTCTGAACCGGGTTGACGATATTGTGATGTTCAAGCCGTTGACCCTGGGCGAGATCGAGAAAATCGTGGACAAACTGGTAGATGGATTACGTTTGCGCCTTGCTGAACGGGGGATTGGTCTTGAGTTAACTGAGCCGGCGGTACGTTTTATCGCTAAGGAAGGTTTTGATCCAGTGTATGGGGCGAGACCGCTGAAACGCTTCATCCAGCGTAGTCTGGAGACCCGTGTGGCACGTGCGATCATTGCTGGTGAAGCCGCAGAAGGTACAGTGATTCAAGTAGACGAATCCGGCGGCGAGCTGACGGTGAGCATAATCAAACCAGATGTCGATGAACCACAGCGTACTGAATAAGAGGAAGTTAGCAAAACGGATTGTACTATGTGAAAATAAAAGACGTCCACAAAGCCATTAAGGTTTTGTGGACGTCATTTTTATGATTACACTCACTCCACCCAAGGTATTAAATGAGGGTGTTCATCCAGAATGGACAGGTATTGCTCCTTCCAGCCGTATTGGCCATCGGGATCAAGGAGCATGTAACGCAGATATTTTTCTAAGCGGAACTCTGCCTTCGACCAACCGAGATGCTTGAGTCGCAAGTTGCTTAGCTGGTGGGGTAGCTCGAAGACATTCTCCGGGAATCGCCCACAGTGCTGTGGAGATTCGTTCCATACATAGTTGAAGTCTTCTTTATAACGAAGCAGAAAAGGACGATAGTTCATATGAGAGCGCCAGTAAATATCTTCTCTGTAATGAGTGGCGTTCCATAAATCGTAGAGACGGAAACAGAATAGATCGACCTCGTCAGCGTACAGCAAGGGTTCGATATTTGCCGCGAAACTTGCTTCAAAGATTTCGTCTGCATCCAGACTTAGAATCCACTCGGGCTTCGTCTTCAGAACCTCTTCCCATTGCTGCTTTCGCAGCTCGATTTCATTGCTGAATTTGGATATGGTATTGTGCACCAGATGAACGGGGATGCCTTCAAGTACCTCCAGGCAGATCGCTGCTGAATTATCGGTGCTGCCATCATCGATAATGACGGCCTCGTCGATGTATTTGCGATGCTCCTCCAGAACCTGTCGCAGAAAACGTCCACTTTCATTTTTCACAACCATGGTCAGGGTTAGCTTGGGCCGCTTTCTGGCTGGGGGGATTGTCTCTTTGGAACTTTCGTTGTTTGGATTGTTTGTGGTGGGTGTCTGCATTACTGATTCAGGTACTTCGTCCGTAGATGAATTGTTCCCAGTATCAGTGGCTTCAGCTTTGAGCTCCGTAGTTTCTTTGATGAAAGCCTCAGCTTTACTCAAATCACTGTCTCTATACAAGTGTAGCGCCGGATAATGGGTATCGACGAACAAGGGGATGCCAAGGGCTGCGGCACGAATGCAGAAATGACGGTCTTCCCCCCAGTATGAAATGTTGCGAATTTGATTATAGCTAACGCCGGCTTTTATCGCATGCTGACTAATCAATGTACAAGCCCCGAGTCCGCCTACCTCATAGATTCCTGGAATCCGCATCTTTGCTATGAATTCATGAAATCTGCGATTAATCTCCTCTGGTTGCAGTTTTTCACCGGGCAGTAGCTCCCATTGATTGTATTCGTCGTGCATCCATACCTGCGGCTGAAACATAGTCTCTGGCTGCCACTGCGTCCAGAACACCTCTGAAATAATATCCTTGTTCGTACCTATTAGATGTCTGAGGGTATCAGGATGGAGAATGAGATCAGAGTCAATAAGGAATAAATAATCATAGTTCAAGGTTTGAGCGCGGTTGATCATGAGATTCTTAAAATTGGCTACTTTCCAGACTAAATCGGTATTCCAGAAGTGGGTAGTATCATTGCGAATATACGCATCGTGAAAGCCGGAGCTCTGAAGATAAATATGATCACCCATACTTTTGAATTCCTGGAGCAGCCGACTAGATTCCTGACCATCATTATCATCAATTAGATGGAAATCCAGCTCGATATTGGCTACGTTCAGACGAAGCAGGGAATTCAGGAATTCTTTTAAAACCGTAGGCTTCTGGTGAATTGGACTGCCGATCAATACGCGAATCTTGTTTTCCGTCATTGCCGCCTCCTTGGGGAACGCCCCTCTTTCCTTGGATGATCCTTATGTTCTCAATATATTTACAGGAGAGCGGCAATAATCCTTATTTTTCAAAGTTCTGTAAAGTAAATGAGTGTTAGATATATTAATTCGTAACGATCTGCTGTACAATAACCGAATAATTAGATACAGATGACCAAATGAACAGCAAAGGATGAGCGCTATGGATAAATCACTGATCGATTCCCTCAATATTACATTAATGTGAAATGCTATCCATTGTAATTCCTAGTATTCCGATATACAATATAAAAAACACAAGCCACACAGAACATAGAATACGGGGGAGAAACTTATGCGTAAAGGATTATCTGGAGTTATTACTTTGGTTTTGTTAACATTTTTGATTAGCGCGTGCTCCGGAGGGAATAACGCTGCTTCCACAAATACAAATCAGACGCCTACGGCTACTGAAGGAACGACGGCAAGCACTGAACCAAAAGATGGCGGTAACTTGATTATTGGAGTCGCTGCTGATCCTGTTATTCTAAATCCGAACTATGCGGGTGACCGTGTCAGTCTTACAATTGACCAAGCACTCTATGCTCCACTGTTCCAAGTAAATGATGGTAAGAAGACCTTCTACTTGGCAGACAGCCTGACACTGTCAGAAGATAACCTGACTTATACTTTGAAGCTTAAAGATGGTCTTACATGGCATGACGGAGAAAAGCTTACTGCTGACGATGTCGTGTTCACGATTGATAGCATCCTCGATGAGAAGCAAAACAGCATGTTGAGAGCAAACTTATTCATCGGTGATAAACCCGTTAAGGCAGTTAAGGTGGATGATCTGACTGTAGAGTTCAAGCTTCCGCAGGTCAGCCCAGCTTTTGAAGCTACACTAGTGCAAGTATTTCCGATTCCAAAGCATATCTTTGAGAATGAGACGGATCTAGAGAAAAGCACCAAGAATGCTAATCCTGTTGGATCTGGACCATTTAAATTTAAAGAATATAAAGCGGGCGAATATGTTACACTCGAGAGATTTGATAACTACTTCGGCGGCAAGCCACATCTTGATTCTGTAACGTACCGGATTGCTAAAGATACGAATGCTGCGAATCTCGCACTTCAGAGTGGTGAGATCAACATTAAATATCTAGATCCGCAGGATGTTGGAACGATTGAAGCTTCGAACAATTTCGAGATCCTTCCTTATAGTGAAGGCCGATTGTCCTACCTGTTGTTTAATGCGAACAGCGATAGAGGCGCTCTTGCGAAAAAAGAAGTTCGTCAAGCCTTGTCTCTAGCACTAAACCGTGATGAAATCATTCAGGCTGCTTATACCTCTAGCGAATATGCTGACCCGGCGAAGTCATTCTTGACTCCGGATGCATTGTTCTATACTAATGACGTACCTTCTTTCGATAATGATGTGGAAAAAGCGAAGGAGCTTCTGAAGTCAGCTGGAGTTAGCGATCTGAAATTGAGATTGATTGTATCGAGCGGAAATAAAGCTCAGGAAGCCATTTCACTATACGTGCAGCAAAAGCTAAAGGCCATTGGCGCTGAAGTTGAACTGCAAAATATGGATGCCTCGGCATATGGTCAGAAGTTCAGTGATATGAATTCAACAGATTTTGAACTTGCAATTGCAGGTTATATTATGGGTTACGATCCTGACGCTTACAGAATTTTGTATACTTCTACTGCTGATTCCAACTACTCGCATTATAATAATGCTGAGGTTGATAAGTTGTTCAATGAAGGTGCAGGAGAAGCAGATGTGACTAAACGTGGTGAGATCTATAAGAAGATCCAAGAAATCATTGCAGACGATGCACCGATTTATCCAATCGCTAATACTAAGACTATTGTAGCTGTCTCCAAGAACTACGGCGGTCTTGAAGAAGCAGTCTTGAAGCCTGTCGTTATTTTTGAAGATTTATCGAAAATCTACCTTAAATAAAAACGGGAAAAAGTAAGCTGGGTTATCCAGCTTACTTTTTTACCGATATAGAACTGGGAGAATAAACGTATGAGACAACTTATCGTCCGAAGATTACTGCAAACCCTGCCGATGTTGTTTTTTGTTTCGGTTGTGTGCTTTGCGATGATTAAGCTGGCTCCGGGGGATCCGGTATTATCCTTCGTTACGCCGAATATGCACGCGGATGATATTGAACGCATCCGGCATAACCTTGGGCTGGATAAGCCAGCCTACATTCAATATTTTATATGGATCAAAGAAGTACTGCAGGGGAATTTCGGTTATTCCCTTGTGAATCATCAGCCCGTATTAGATCAAATTCTAGAACGTCTGCCTGCAACAGCAGGTTTGATGGGTTCGGCAATTGCGCTTGCTGTCTTGCTGGCGATCCCGATGGGACTGCTTGCTGGAGCAAATCGGAATCGTTGGGTGGATAAGCTGATTAATTTTATTTCCTATATCGGAATTTCTGTGCCTTTGTTCTGGCTCGCGATTTTATTGATGTATTTATTCGCAATTAAGCTGCACTTGCTGCCCATTATGGGGATGCGTACGATTGGTGTAGAATCGGCGGTTGATGTGTTAAAGCATGGGATTTTGCCTTGTACGGTCCTTGCCTTTGGATTCTTGGCTAGCTATGTACGATATATCCGTTCCAGTACGATTGGACAGCTTAAAGAGGAATATGTACAAATTCAGTATGCCTTTGGATCGAACAAAACCACCATCTTGTTCCGTCATGTAATGAAGCATGTGCTGCTTCCGGTGATTACATTGCTCGGGATGTCTATGGGCGATCTAGTAGCGGGTGCAATCGTGACGGAGACCGTATTTTCTTGGCCGGGAATTGGGTCCTTGGGGATGACTGCGGTTAAAGGGATGGATTACCCGGTAATTATGGGGATTACGCTGTTCTCTTCTTTAATGCTGATCATCGGCAACTTGGTCGCAGATATTCTATATAGCTTCGTGGACCCACGAATTAAATTAACGAGGTGACCTCATGAATCGCAGTAAATGGAAAAGTGTTGGAGATGAGCTATTTACGAACAAATTAGGCGCCCTTGCCCTCATTACTTTAATCATCTTCACACTAGGCTCTATATTCGCTTTTTTATCTGGACATGATCCGAATGCGATGGATGTTCTGGCACGTCTGAAAGCACCGGGAGCCGATCACTGGTTCGGGACGGATGACTATGGCCGGGATTATTTTGCCCGCGCATTGTATGGTGGCCGGGTATCTCTATTAGTTGGTTTTGCTTCAATGATCATTGCCACTGGCATTGGTGTGACGGTGGGGGTAATCAGTGGATATTTTGGCGGGTGGATTGATAATCTATTGATGCGGATGCTTGATGTAGTAATGTCCATTCCGTCTTTCCTGGTTCTGCTGCTGCTCAGCGTATTTCTGAAGCCAAGTGTAGGAAACATCATTATCATCATTGCACTATTAATGTGGATGAACATTTCCCGTGTGATTCGAGCGGAGACGATGACGATTAAAGAACGGGAATATGTACTTTATGCAAAAGCCTCCGGCCAGAGCAATTTTGGAATTATCTGGCGTCATATTCTTCCGGGGCTAGTGCCGGTTGTGATTGTAGGGGCGACGAATAGCATCGCTTCGGCGATTATGATGGAGTCCTCCTTAAGTTTCCTTGGGTTTGGGGTGCAGCCACCGAATGCTACATGGGGCAGTATGCTAAATAACGCGCAGGGCTATATTGCTCAAGCGCCTTATCTGGCTTTATTCCCTGGGTTATTGATTCTATTAACGGTATTGAGCTTTAATGTTCTGGGCGATATTTTGCGGGTTGGCTTTGAACCAAAGCTGATCCGAAGATAGGAGTGTGAAGACATCATGACAGAACGGCTATTGTCTGTTGAGGATTTGAAGGTTTCCTTCCAAACCCGAGACGGAGAGAATCAAGCAGTTCGTGGCGTTAGCTTTCATATAAATGCTGGAGAAACCGTAGGGATTGTTGGTGAATCCGGAAGCGGGAAGAGTGTAACTGCGAAGGCGATTATGTCGTTAATTACACCTCCAGGTAAAATTATCGGTGGAAATATTCAATTTCGTGGTGAGAATTTATCTAATCTTTCGGAAAAAGAGTGGAGAAAGCTGCGCGGTAACCGCATAGCAATGGTGTTTCAGGACCCTATGACCTCTCTTAATCCTGTAAAAAAAATCGGCCAGCAGCTTACGGAAGTCATCCGTCGGCATCGGGGTTTAAATAAGCAAGAAGCGCTTAAAGAGGCGGCAAGCATCCTGCGTCAGGTAGGGATTAATAATCCTGAACAGCGTCTACAGCAATATCCGCATGAATTCAGCGGCGGGATGCGCCAGCGGGTCATGATCGCCATGGCTCTTTCTTGTAAGCCAGAGCTATTGATTGCGGATGAGCCGACGACTGCGCTCGATGTAACGATACAGGCGCAAATTCTCGATCTTTTTAAAGAGTTGAAAAATAATACTAGTACAGCCGTAGCGCTGATTACCCATGACTTGGGTGTGGTCGCTCAGGTATGTACACGGGTTATCGTAATGTATGGTGGACTCGTGATGGAGGAAGGTACGGTAGAGGATATCTTTTATCGCCCACAGCATCCTTACACGAAAGGTCTGCTACGTTCGATTCCAAAACGCGAAGGCAAATCGCGGGAACGTCTGATTCCTATCGAAGGTACACCTCCGGATTTGTTGAATCCTCCTTCGGGCTGCCCATTTATGGAACGTTGCCCTAATGCTTTTGCCCGTTGCAGTGAACGTCCTCCGGTTATCGAATTATCGCCCGGTCACCGTTCAATGTGCTGGCTAGCAGACGGTATGCAGGAGACTCCAGCCGTAGCTGGTGTTGAAGGGAGCGGTTCGGTTGAGTGAGAATAAGATTCTAGTGGACGTAAATAATCTGAAAAAACATTTCTCCAAAGGCAAGGATATGTGGGGACGCGATACCTCTGTGCTTAAGGCGGTAGATGGCGTAAGCTTTCAGATACGCCAAGGTGAAACCTTTGGGCTGGTTGGAGAGTCAGGAAGCGGAAAGTCCACAGTTGGGCGCTGCTTGCTGCGATTATATGATTATACAGATGGTGAAGTGTCTTTTGACGGGCAGCCGCTCAGCAAGCTTGGAGAGAAGCAGCTAAAGCCTTTTCGCAGACGCATTCAGTCGATCTTTCAAGATCCCTATTCATCACTCAATCCAAGTCTGAATGTACTTGATCTGATCAGTGAGCCTATGAAGATCCACGGCATCCACGAAGGTGACGAACGAAAAGAGGCTGTTGCGGCACTGCTGGAGAAGGTGGGTTTGAAAAGAGAACATCTGTACCGTTTCCCGCATGAATTCAGCGGCGGGCAACGCCAGCGGATTTCGATTGCCAGAGCCTTGTCTGTAAAACCGGAATTTGTCGTATGTGATGAACCGATTTCAGCACTGGACGTATCTGTTCAGGCTCAGGTAGTGAATATGCTGGAGGATTTGCAGTCCGAATTCGGGTTGACCTATCTTTTTGTCGCACATGATCTATCGATGGTACGGCATATTTCAGACCGGATCGGTGTGATGTATGGCGGTCGTCTAGTAGAGGTAGCTGAAAGTGATGAACTGTACGAGAATCCTATTCATCCTTATACGAAGGCACTGCTGTCTTCGATTTTGGAGACGGACCCTAGACGCGCTAATCAAAGAATTATTCTAGATGGATATTCGCAAGAGTACGGCAGGGCTGAGACTTCTACACTTCAGGAAATAAGTCCGGGCCATTATGTTGCTTATGATTTCATGGAATAAGTAGACTCTATATACAGGTAGGGGAGGAATCAGGATGTCAGACAATTTGAACACAGTAAAGTTATCCCAGTGGGATGCTTTATTAATAGAATCACTTCGCGCCTTGGGCTGGTCCAATGAGGATATTATTCGTAAAGTAGCGGAGGGCGACTTGCCCGTTGACGAGAGTGAATACGAGTTTGATTATAAACAGCTGAGCACATTGCAGTCGGAGCAGCCGGAGCTGTTCGAGCAAGCGGTGAAGACAGGCTACCAGATCAAATACAACACGATTCGTGGCATTCGCAGCTGGATTTGGGTAGCTCTGGGCAAAGAGGCAGTTCTGGAGCTTGAAGAGGGCAAGGAAGCGGTTGAGGCGACTTTGACCGTGGCTGAAAAGGGACGTTTGGCATCGGTGTTATCCTTTGGTTGGCAGATTGAAGGCGAGACGAATGCTGCAGATGAAGATATAGCGGTTTACCGGGTTGCCCCGATTGGACGCTAAGCTAAATAACTACAGCAAAAAAAACGATTGATGCGTGGGAGGACTCCTTGTGCACAATCGTTTTTTTATTGAAAATTATATTACGTTTACCGCTGGATAAGCTACCTCATATTGTGCAGCTTCAATCCAGGTTCCTGTTTTGAAATCTCTGCCCCGGACAAGCACTTTATCTCTATACACTTCCACATAAAAGCCTTGGCTGCCTGTCTTATGCTTATCTTCATTCGTCCAAAGGTAGGCGACAGAAGCAGCATTAAACATCGTGGCGATTTCTCCTTGGCCAGGGAACATAGTGTTGTCCACCTCCAGCTCCCAATGGGTATGTCCAGTGAATAACAGGGCCTGAGGGTATCTTGAAAGAATCGCTTTTAATTCCTTATCTTGTGTAACGCCGTACCAATCTTGTGATTCCAGCGATCCAGCTACGGTGTCTTTAAGTGGTTGGTGCAGGAACAGAAAGATCGGTTGATCAGGCGAAGATTGCTCTTCGAGCTTATGATCCAGCCAATCCAGCTGTGCAGAGGAAAGATCACAGAATTTGAGCAAGCCTTGTTCTGTCCCTAGAAAAATAAAGTGATAACCATTGATCCAGTGATCATGATAAGGCCCAGACATGCCAGTCTGCGAAGTATACATCCCTAAGCGTGACTCCCAATTTCCAAGGGCTACATCATGGTTCCCTAAGGTAAAGGTAATATTGGGCAAGTCAGCTTTGTACGGATGGAGAATACGAAGCATTTCTTCGTATTCCGCAGGGAATCCGTGGTCTGTGACATCACCGATATGCATAATCCCGCTACTGCCTTCTCCATGCGCTGCTATATCACGGAGTGCCAGCTCAAAGTTAAGATTGTACTCATGATTTCGGTCAGCGGTGACATGGGTATCCGTGATGATTTGAAAGGTGACAACAGGTTTTTCCTCAGGTGTGATGTTCGTACTCATGTTTAGGCATCCTCCTTGATCTATGAACCTATGAAATATTGTTGCTGTTCGCTAATGTGTCTTGCCGCTAATGTTCAGCCCTATGATCCCGGTAATGATAACGGCTATCCATAGCAGGGAGGATAGGGTTAGCTTTTCATCGAAAAAGAGGGCCCCTATGAAGGATATCAGGATAATTCCCGCCCCTGACCATATCGCATAAGCAACGCCTACCTTAATAGAGGTAAGGGCATAATTCAGAGAGGTGAAGCTGGCTCCATAGAACAGGAACATGAGCACGGAAGGCCAGAGCTGCGTGAACCCTTGAGATATTTTCATCGAGATGGTCCCTGAGAGCTCGAACACAATAGCTAGCGTCAGAAACATCCATGCCCATATTCCTTCTATTTTCACTAGGGAGTAACCTCGATTCTAAGCTCGGCATAAGATCTCACAATGAGATCTGCATCCGGGAGAATATGCGACGAAGCAATAATGTCTTCATTTTCAGAGATTCCTATGGCTAACTGTACGCCCGCTACTTTAGCCATTCGCATATCCCCATTAGTATCACCGATAACTGCTGTGTGCGCAGGTTCTACGGCCAACCTTTCGCAGGCCAGTCGCACCATGTCAGGGAAAGGTTTACCCTGATCCACGAGGTCTGTTCCAATGACCTCAGAGAAATAGTGCCTTATACCGAGCCATTGAAGATGTTTCTCTGCGGCATCTGTTTCATCAGCGGTCACCACAGCGAGAGGGAGGCCTGCACTCACACACTCATCAAGAAAACGATGAAGTCCGGGAAGCGAGTGAACAGGGCGTTTCTCTTCCAGCATAACATCCGCTTCCAGACGGCACTGATGAACAAGCTCCATGGACTCCGCCCAAGATAAACCTTGCAGATAACCTTGCCAAGACAGGATGGCATAGAGATCACTCATAGTTCCCATAGCCAGCGGTCCGTTGCGATCATAATCGGTAATGCTCCCCTGGGTATTGTGTACCGTTCCCATTAGTGCAGGGAGCTGTTCTTCTGTAATCTTTAGTCCTTTTTGCTTCATATACTCTGTGAATCTCTCTAAAAAATATTCGCCCCAGCTGCCCCAGAGGGATACGAACTGGAGCAGCGTACCATCCTTATCGAATAGAATAGCGGCTACAGCGTATCTGCCTTGTGGAGTGATGAGCTCAGACATAAAGTCCACCGCCCTTTATTTTAATTTATCAAGTGCTGCTTGCGCCGTTTCTTGCGCTTCCTTTAGTGCTTGTGCGGCAGGGATATTCTCAATTTGTACCTTATCTGCGGCGATTTTCAGTGCATCGTTGATTTTGCCGCCAGTTGGGTCTTGGAAGGGTGCAGAACCATGAGACGCTTGCATCAACGGAACCTTAATCTGTGGATTGCTTTCGCTGAACGACACAAACGCCGGGTCTTGCAAAGCGGATTGGCGTACCGAAATATAACCCGTATTAATCGACCAGAAGGCAGTATTCTCAGCACCCGTGAAATAGGTTAGCCATTTCATAGCAGCTTCCTTCTCGCTGTCGCTAGCTTTGGATAAAATTCCGGCCATCAATGCTTGGGCTACCGGTTTTCCCTCGCCAACCCCTGCCCAGCCTGGCTGCTCCATAGCTGATACAATGCTGAAGTCCAAGTCGCCCTGATCGCCACTGGAGCCGGTGTAACCTGCGGATTGACCCTTCATAACATCGTCAATTGTCTTGTACCAATACTCCCAGCCTTGGCCCCCAGAATGAATCCGCATGATCTTATCCTCGTGAATCCACTTGCGGAACAAATCCCAGGTTTCGATCCACTCTTTGGAGTCGATCATGACCTGTTTCCCATCTTCACTAAGGATAGTGCCTCCTTTGCTGAGCACAGCATCAATCATGTTCTCTGGACCCCACATCGGCTCCCAACCGTAGAAAGTGGTTTTACCACCGTCCTTCACGGTCATTTTCTCAGCTGCAGCAGCTAGGTCTTCCCAAGTCTTTAGAGTGCTCGCATCAATGCCATTCTTCTCAAAAGTATCTTTACGATAGTACATAACCTGCGTCGTTCCATACATCGGCAGGAAATATTGCTTGCCATCGATTTGGCCCTGATTTAGAAAGGTTTGGACAAAATCCTCTTTATTAAAATCTGGCTGCAATGCCATAAGCTCATCTATCGGAGCGAAATATCCTTTGCGGGCCCAATCTACATTGGAGGAGAGAGCAGCAGCGGGCACTTTTCCTGTAGCAATCGCCGCTTGCAGCTTCTGCTCGGTTTCAGTGTAGTCTGCCTGCGCGATACCTTTGACAATGACCTCTTGCTGAGAGGCGTTGAATTTCTGAATCAGTGCCTCCATATTCTCACCAAGCTTGCCGCCGAGACCATACCAAAATTCGATTGTTACCGGTGCCTTTTGTGTGGGTGCAGCCTCTGTGGAGGGGGCGGAAGAAGCTCCATTCGCCGCTGTAACATTGCCCGTATTCGTATTCCCTCCGCAAGCTGTTAACATTGTAAATCCGGCAACCAAAGATAGGGCGGACAGTCTCTTCAATACGTTCATCATCATTCTCCTCTTATAAAATAGAATTGTTAACTTATCCTTTGCTGGAACCAGCGGTCATGTTGACGCTTTGCATGATCGTTTTCTGAGCTAATAGAAATACAAGCAGCAACGGGGCGATGGTGAATGCACTAGCGGCCATGATCAGCGGCCATTTCAATCCGTAAGCACCTCCTTGAGTGAAGAAACTACGCAGACCGGCCGAGACCAGCTGTAGATTAGGATCTTTGGTGATAAGCATTGGCCAGAAATAGTTATTGTACTGATCAATGAAGGTGATCAGGGCTAGCACTGCAAAGGAAGAACGTGTAATGGGGACAAGAATGGTCCAGAGAATCCGCATATGCGAGGAACCATCTACTTCTCCAGCCTCCACCAGCTCATGGGGAACCTGAAGGAAGGCTTGCCGAATTAGAAAGATGGAGAAGACACTTACACAGTTAGATAGAATCAACCCGGCATATGAATCCAGTAAGTGAAGCTGGGATAATACCAAATATCCGGGAAGATAAACGGCGGTGGCAGGAACCATATAGCCGAAAAGGATAACCCCCGCGAACAGCCCTCTGAAGCGGAATTTCATATGCGTAAGCGCATAAGCCATCATTCCGGAATTTATCACCTGCAAAATAACAATCGACACGGCGACAAATACGCTATTGCCCATATATCTGAAGAAAGGGGCTTCGTGCCAGGCGGCTGAAAAGTTACTCCACAGCGGCTCTTTCGGCCAGATCGTGGGTGGAGACTGCCAGATTTCATCATTGGTTTTTAAGGCGCTGGTGACCATCCAATAGAAGGGGAAGGCCATGATCAGTGCAATAGCTGCAAAAAATAGATGGCGGGCCAGTGTGCCCACGCGTACGATCGTTGCATTCATCAGTCGTTCTCCTTTCAGCAGTTGTTATTGATAATGGGTTGTCCGTTTACTAACCTCTAGTGAGACTACGGAGAGCAGCATGCATATAAATACCAGAACCATTGCGACACTTGAGGCTTCTCCAATCTGAAAAGCTTCAAAGGCAGACTGATAATACATATAGAGCAAAGTGCGCGTTGAACCCGACGGTCCGCCTTGTGTGAGTACGTTAATCTGGTCGTAAGCCTGTAATGCCCCGATGATCTGTACGATGAACAGAAACAGTGTCGTTGGCGAGATTAGCGGTAAAATAATGCGAATGAATTTCTGAACAACATTTGCTCCATCCAGTTCAGCAGCTTCCAGCAGATCAGAAGGAACATTACGGAGTGCCACCAAGTAAAAAATCATTGCCCAACCGACCGATTTCCATATGGTCACGAGCAGAACGCCGAGCAGCGCCCATTTCGGGTCTTGAAGCCAACCGATTTTTTCTAGACCTAAGAAATCAAGTACGGTATTGGCCAAGCCAATTTCCGGTTCATAAATCCAGGACCAAACAATCGATACCGCCACTGTCGGCGTGACCCAAGGGGAGAAAAGCAGCACCTGATAGAGAGTGGAGCCTTTCAGTCTCCCGTTCATCAGGAGTGCTAGTCCTAGTCCGATCAGAATAACGGGCAGTACACTTCCCGCACAGAATAACAGGGTTACTCTTAGTGCTTTATAGAAGGCAGGGTTGCTGAACAGATCCAGGTAGTTGGTTAGTCCGACAAAGGTTTTCTCAGGGCTCATGAAGTCCCATTCATTAAAGCTGAGATAAAATACATAAAGTAATGGCGCAAGCCAAAATACAACGAATGGAATCATTGCCGGCAAGGTAAAGAGCACCGGTTTCAACTCACCTATAAATCTTGAGCGTTTCATATTTCTGTCGATACCCCATTCCATCTTCTGTTTTTTGCGGTATAATTCTGAGGAAAGCTCCTCCGTTCAAAAAAAATTGTACACTCATATGGCGGCTACGTGGTCAAGCGGGCGTAAAGATCGATGCGAGATTATGTAAAAATTTAAGAGATTAGCGAAAGTACTTGCTATTTTGTGTAAAATAAAAGGACAGATTCTAAGTGGAATGAAGGTGCAGCTATGAAACAGGTAGCCTATGGTGAAGAGAATAGAGACTTATCTCCACGTGAGCAGCTACTGCGTCCGATGATCGATGCGATTGCTCAGACGATGGACTTATATGGTGCCAATTACTCATTTGGGCAGCTTTATGGGATTATGTTCTTTGAAGACCGGCCGATGACGCTTGAAGAAATGAAGAAAGTGATGAATATGAGCAAGAGTAATATGAGCTATGGAGTTCGTTCTTTGATGGCTTCCAAGATGGTCACCAAGCTGGAGGAGAAGCAGGATCGAAAGGATCTGTATGCAGTGGAAACGGATTTCTTTCAGACTTTTAAGAACTTTTTCGGGATGAAGCTTCAGCGGGAGATTGATGTCATGAGGCATGCTTTGGATATGGTTATTCCTGAGCTGGAGGGATTGGTTCAAGCTGTGGATACATCGGAGGAAGAGCGGCAATTCTGTCTGAAGGATCTGGAAAAGCTGGAGCATGCCGTTCAGTATTATCATTGGCTGCAGCAGTTTGTGGACGAGCTTGGCGAAGAGAATTACTTTGCAGACAAGAATAGGCCTTAGACTGTCTATAATTACATATAGATGTATATAATTATTTATAGATCTCCATTTGCAGGAGGTGTTCCTCAAGCCAGTTCGGGCTTAAGGTTCGCCTCCTATTTTTATTGTATGAACCCAAATAAAAAGAAAATGTAACCAAAAGTAGGTGGAACTGTCACCGAATATGTAGTTACATAGTGAATAAGAAATCATTTTAAGGAGATTCAAAGTGCATACGAAAAAATATATGATTCTTTTAGTCATCGTTCTGCTAATAAGCCTCGCTGCTATTATCAATAATCAACGTGAGTCTTCTGCAGTTACTATAAATGTGAACGGTCAAATCATTAAGACGGTAGCTACATACCCGGCCTCGCCTGATGAGCTTATGATTCCCAAGGCTGTTGCCGAACAGGCGCTTAATATGCGTATCGACTGGCAGAAGCAGGGACCACTTCCGAAAGGCATTTACTACAGAGACAATGTAGTTGTGCTGATGTACCATCATCTTTCAGAGAAGCCGATGCCACAGTTTCCCTGGATATTATCGGTTGATCGGTTTGAGGATCAAATGAAGCTGCTGAAGGAAGAAGGCTTTCATGTGATTACGATGGAACAATATCGAGCATTTATGCTGAATAATGGCTCGGTTCCAGATAATGCGGTGCTGCTGACTTTTGATGATGGATATGAGAGCTTCTATGAGTTTGCCTTTCCCATCTTAAAAAAATATGGTTATACGGCAGTTAATTTCGTTATCGTGTCTACGATCGATCACCCCAATCCGAACAGTGTGCCGAAGCTTACCTGGGAACAGATGCGGGAAATGAAGCGGAACGGGATGGGATTCTATAGTCACACGTATGACTTACACCATTATGGTATCGTGGATGCTGAAGGTGGGGAGCGGCCAGCGGCCAGTGCCTTATTATATATCGACGATGAGAACAGAAATGAAATGAATACGGAGTACTACAACAGAGTTACTCGTGATTTGGCCAAGGCAGAGCAAAGGCTGAAGGAAGAGCTGGGGAATACCGATTCAGCGATTGCCTTTCCTTATGGATCTTACAATGACCGATTGCTATCCGCCTGTGACTCACTCGGAATTACGCTGACTTTTAAAATTCAGGATGGGATCAATGCGAGAACAGACCGGAACGCCTCTCGAATCAACGGGGGAAGTCAGAATCTAACCGCAATCCAAACCCTTGAGCAGATTAAACATGTAGATTCGCCCATGGAATTAACCCTGAATAACCAAAGAGTAGCTCTGATAGGAAGTGCGCCCGAAATGAGGAAAGGGACCTTGATGGTTCCATTTATACAATTATGCAAAGATCTACATATTGATCTCAACTATGATCAGAAGAGTCGGATCGTTAATTTATTACACACCACTGGGGGAATATAAAAGGCTGAGGAACTGTATGGAATGGATGTCATCTACCCTTATGTTCCTTAGGAGTTTACAAAAAGTGAGAAATTTCGCCAATTTAGGCGAATCACTAGTTGCTATAAGTGAATTCCTTACTGTAGACTATAAAAGAGTACTAATTGGTAGGCGAATGGAGAGAACTGATGGAAGTATTTAAGCGTTATTACGCGAATTTAACGGTCCGGCGTTTTTTTATTTTGGGTCTTGTTGCCCTGCTGCTATTCAGTATTAGAGATATGCTCAATTTAGTACTGTTAACATTTTTGATTGCTTATGTAATGAATAGCTTTCAAGTGCTGCTTACGAAGCGGATCAATAAATATGTGGCAGTCAACAGTAAGGTCATTATTGTTATTCTGTATTTAGCTCTGATTGCGCTGATCGTAGTGACCTTAGTGAATTATTTACCGAAGGTCTTTACGCAGATTAAGCAGTTAACAAATTTTCTAACCAGTTTAACCCCTGCAAACATTCCGCAGAACGATATTGTGCAGTATTTATTTGCCCAGCTTAAGGATTTGAACTACCAGTCTTATGTGAAAGATGGTCTTGAATACGTCCTGAAAATAAGTAATTGGGGCACCAGCTTCGTATTATCTACTATTCTGAGCTTTGTCTTTATTCTTGAGAAGAACAGAATTGTCAATTTTACTACACGTCTTAAAGATAGCAAGATCTCCTGGTTCTATGTTGAGCTTGAGTATTTCGGTAGAAAATTCATCTCATCTTTTGGTAAAGTGATCGAAGCGCAAATACTGATCGCGCTGTTTAATACATGCTTTACGGTGATTGGACTCTGGATCTTAGGTTTTCCTTATCTATTCGCCTTGTCGATCATGATCTTCCTGCTTAGTCTGATACCAGTGGTAGGCTTTGTAATTTCACTAATTCCGCTGTGTATTATTGGCTACAATATTGGTGGTCTGGCTATGACGATCTATGTACTCGTTATGATTGCTGTACTACATTTTGTTGAAGGCTACTTCTTGAATCCTAAGCTGATGTCATCCAAAATGAACCTGCCGATGTTCTACACCTTTATCGTTCTGTTATTCTCTGAGCATTATTTGGGTGTATGGGGTCTAATTCTCGGTATTCCAATTTTTGTGTTCTTCCTGGATATACTGGAGATCAATAGAGACAGCAAGATAGAAATTAAGAATTCAATTAAATAGCTCTGAATATAAGAAGAGGGTGATCCGATAGCCATTAAATGGCTATCGGATCACCCTCTTTATGGTTGGCGCGGAGCAATGTTGTACGGCCACTGTATGTATCTTTGTTAGCCGAAAGAAGTGAGAACGCTCTCCGTAACGATGTCCCTCAGCTCGGCTGTATGTGCTGCATACTGCTCGGCTGTAATGCTTCCGGAAGCTAGCCTTGAATCTAGCTGTTCTGTTAGCTGTGCTACCTGTAGATTGATCACATCTTCAATATCTGTGTTTTGCTCTGAGGCAATATCTTGAAGTGACTTGCCATCATATAAGGCATCGTACAGATCTTCATCTGTAGGTTGGTTAAGGGCTTTCAATAATAATTCGTCTGGATCTGCAGCTTTTACAGTGGACCATTGGGCAGGCGAACTCGCGCTTGCAGTAAGGCTACTCCAAGCATTTCCGAAAGACATCACTATAACTACGGTTCCTACTATAATCACTCTTTTTATATCCATTAGAGTCCTCTTTTCTTATTTTACAAATAACGTTTTATGGTTTTCTGTTGAATGTGTTTGTGATGGTTGTGATTTAACCTATTTCTATTGTAACCCGCAAACCTGAGTCCAAGCTTAAGCAATATTTAAGATAACCTAAAGATTTAACATTGAAATGATATAGCGATAATATATCCTTAGTATACTTTCCAGATGATCTTCAATGCATATTTATGCACTGGGTCACAACTAAACAAATGGGGAGTGTTCGGAGTTTTGAGAATAACAGCAAAAGCTAAACGTTTTCTATCCAGCGTAATTGCAAGTAGTCTGATGTTGGGGATAATGGTTCCAGCAGGATATGCTGAAGAACAGCAGCTGGACACAGAGCAGACCTCTTCCGAATTAGGAGCACATTTTGACGAGCAGGTTGAGCTCGATACGCTTTTAAATCAACCGACAGTAGTGGCAGATGTGTATGCGACACCTGCTCATCCAGGAGCATTACTTATTACAGAGGTTGTTCCAGATACTAAAAATGTCAAAGGTGCGGATGGATCCTCTGTTGATGGTTATGAATTTGTTGAGGTCTATAATAATACGGATGAGCCAGTAAACTTTAAGGATTATTATTTTTACTATTATAACAGAGATAAATGGATAACCAACGGCGATGCTGTAATCCCGGCGCATGGAAATATCGTCTTCTGGATTATGAACGGCAATAATCTGAATGTTCCTGCCGAGGATTTCATCAAAAATTTTAATCCTTCAGCATCCTTGAAAGAAGGCGTAAACCTGTTCCGTATCAACGGTGGCGGTGGTATGGCTAACACTGATACGCGTAGCTTACAAATTAAAAGCAAAGCAGGAGATGCCCTAATTATCTCTTCTTCTTATGGAAAAGAACAGGTGAAGGAAAACAACGGGATTTTCTATCAATTTTCACAAGCTGACAGTTCTACGATGAGTCTCATGGCGATTTCGGGAAAGGCTGCGGCGACACCTGGAACCGTAGAACCCGAACAACTTCCTAAACCAGTGCCTGGAGACAAACAGCCGTTGATTGAACACCATACGCAGAGCAGTGTAGATCCAGCTGATCTTCCTATCACCGCGAAGATTACGAACCTAGAGATTGGCCCAGATGGAGCATTGCCGGTAGTGAAGCTGCAATACGGCTCTCCTTCCCAGGCAAAAGATACGGTAATCACTATGACATCAAAGGGGGATAATCAGTTCACTGCGTTGATTCCTGCGGCTGCGCTGGAAGAGCCAGAACTGCACTACAGCATCCGTGTAAACAATGTTACGGAGCATTATTCTGTTCAAGTGAACCTGCCTGCGTTTGATTCGAACAATGTGCCGCCGCTGTTAGTTACTGAGCTGCTGCCGAATTCGACGAATGTAAAAGGAACGAGCACCGATGCTTTTGAATTCATTGAGGTGTATAACAATACGGATGCACCGGTTGATTTTAAGAACTATAAGATCTATTATCGCTATCCTGATAAAGGCAACGCTTCTGATGTGAAGTGGCCCTCTACTAAAGAGAGTTTCGTCATTCCTGCACAGCAGTCTGTGGTGTTCTGGATTATGAATAGTGCTAACAGTACATACACTGCTGATGATTTTAATACAGAATTCAATACGAATCTGATCGATGGCACGAACCTCTTTTTAATTAAAAGTGATGGGATGGCGAACTCTGGCCGCCGGGCAGTCGTAATCAAGAGCAACACGGAGAAAGAAATTTCCTCTGCGTATTATGATGCTGACCTCACCTATGAGGGTGGAGCTAAAGGTGATGACACCAAAGAAAATAAAGCGCTTCTATACAAGTATCCTGTGAATGGGCAAAGTAAAATGCTTAAGATTAGCACAGGATCAGCCGTTCCGTCACCAGGGCAAGTGGATGCAGGATTGGTTCCTAGTACACCGATCCATGTAGAGCCGGATACCGAAAATCCGACGGTGAATGATCTGACTGCTGTGACGGAGATTGATCAGTCGATGAGTTTGGATTTGAAAGCTTTCGCTGATGACAATAAAGCCATTACATCTGTAGAAGTAAGGGTAGTGTCGGACAAGCAGCCTGATTTTGTCAGCCATAATCTATCCCAAGACTTCAACGATAGCTTGTATCATTATAAGTTATCATCGGCTGATTTGATTGGCAGAAATCAAATACAGTATTATTTCGTCGTTTCCGATGGCACCAATGAGGTCGAATCTCCGGTAATGAAAGTGAAAATTACGGGAGGGCCTGATCAATCAGCGCTTCGTTTGAATGTGAAGGATGGGCAGTTCATCCATGGTTCTATGACGGTAAAAGGAACCTCTGCCACCGCAAAGGCTGATGCAGTGGACCTGAGCATCGATAATAAGGTACTCGGCAATCATGAGGCATATGCCGCGCTTGAGAATGATGCTTACTTTGTATTTGAAGCTAAAAATGTGGATTATTATTTCAAAAATGGCATCACAATGGGACCAGAAGAATTAGGGGATGCGAGCATTCTATACACCTTTATGGACCCGATTACTTCATATACGACATTGACCTTCCCGATCTCCTCTGCCGCTTTACAGGTGGGCACGGATAATGTGATCTACATTCGGGCGGGCTCTAAATCATCACCTTTTGACCCACGTCCCGAGGAGAATAAAGATGATTTCGAAGTGAAAAATGTACGCCTACTACTTGCAGACGGCACTGAGATTTGGGACCCTGCTTATGCAGAACGTGATAAAGAAATTAAGATGGGGGACAGCGCAGGTAAGCATGAATCTATCGGTTTCCGGTTCGATTTGAAATCGGATTTGTTCCGTTCGAAAGCGTATGACTGGAATACTAAAGAAGCCGCTGATGGAGAACATAAAGTAACACTGACTGAAGGTGGATCTAAGGTATCGTCAAGTGTAATTGTAGACAACACGCCGCCATCCATCAAAGCATCGATTGAAGATGGAAAGACTTATCGTGGTAATTTCGAAATTGCTGCTCAGATTACGGATACTTACGCAGGTGTAGACAAGGTCAGCGTGAAGCTCGATGGCAAAGGTATTGAACTTCCATATGCTACTTCCTCCGGAAAGCTAACGGCTGGAGAGCATACGCTTTCTATCACTGCCTTGGACAAGATCGGCAATCAGGCAGAGAAAGTAGTTATCTTCCATGTGCCGAATGAGAATCCATTTGCACCCCAGCTTATTTCTCCTACGAACTGGGAGACAGGTGTAGGTACTAATCCGACTTTGAAGGTTAAGGTTGAAGATCCTAACCATGATAAGATGAATGTTACTTTCTTTAGAGGATTTAAGTATGATGCTAACCATCCTGAGCAAGGTTTCGCTGGGTTTATAAATGCATCCGATACAGAGCCGCCGAAACAGTCCGTACCTGCGGGTGAAACAGCACTTAGCGGTGATGATTACAGTAAAATAAGCGCGTTGGACGGACAGTATTTAATCAACGATGCTGTAGAGCAATTCCCGTATCAGCGTTATGAAATTAAGCTTGATGATTCCGTTAAGGCTACAGATCGTGTGGATATTGAATGGAAGGGGAATTCACTTCCAGGTCGTAAAGTAAGTCTCTATGCTTGGAGTCCTGCTGAAGAGAAGTGGGTGCAGCTGGATCATTTGATCGCCGGTACAGAGGATTTTGAGCTGAAATCGACGGTGACCGTAGGACAATTTGCTAATGCACATAGCATTGCTGTTATGGTTCAGGATGAGATTGCGTCTGTGGCTAAGACTGCACCGACAGTAACGCAAGACACCTATGATTTCTCTTTTGTATGGATGTCGGATACACAATATTATTCCCAAAGCTACCCTTACATTTATCAGAAAAATGTGAAGTGGATTGCCGACAACAAAGAGAGCCTGAAGCTGAAATATGTTATTCATACGGGTGATATCGTAGATAAATCCTATCAGGAGTATGAGTGGGAGGAAGCTGACCGGGACATGAAGGTTCTGGAAAATGCAGGTATTCCTTATGGTGTGCTTGCGGGCAACCATGACGTAGGTCATCAAACCGGGGATTATACGAAGTTCTGGGAGTATTTTGGAGAGTGGAGATTCAAGAATATGCCGACCTTCGGTGGCTCTTATGATAACAACCGGGGCCATTATGATTTGGTTTCTGCAAATGGAAATGATTTTATTATCGTATATATGGGCTGGGGACTAGCTGAAGAAGAGATTCAATGGATGAATGAGATCGTTGCCCGTTATCCAGAGCGCAAAGCGATTCTTTGCCTCCATGAATACTTGCTGGTTTCTAATAACCGCGCACCTATTGCGGATAAGATTTTTGAGATGGTTGTAAAACCTAACAAGAACGTAATCGCAGCATTATCCGGTCATTATCATGATGCTGAGCTGAAGATCGACGAGCTGGATGATAACGGTGACGGTATTCCGGATCGCAGTGTGTATCAAATGCTGGCAGACTATCAAGGTGCTGAAGAGGGTGGACTTGGTTATATTCGTCTGCTTCAGTTCGATATTGCTAACAATAAGCTGCGTGTGAAGACTTATTCACCTTATTTAGATGATTATAATTATTATGATGAAAATGAATTCCCAGGCAAAGATGAGTTCGTATTAGATCTGGATCTACAGCCTGTGACAAAACGTGTAGCTACCGATTATATCGGCGTGAAGGTCTACAGCGATCAGAAAATCGCAGCCAATCAGCAAGTAGAGAGCGGTGCGGAGACTCAGGTTACTTGGAGCAAACGGAATCCGGATAGTTACTACCAATGGTATACAAAAGTCGAGGATGATCACTCCGGCAGTGTGCTTTCAGATATTTGGGGCTTTTACACTGGAAAAGAGGATGTGACACCGACGCCAACACCGACGCCAACACCGACGCCAACACCGACGCCAACACCGACGCCAACACCGACGCCAACACCGACGCCAACACCGACGCCAACACCGACGCCAACACCGACGCCAACACCGACGCCAACACCGACGCCAACACCGACGCCAACACCGACGCCAACACCGACGCCAACACCGACGCCAACACCGACGCCAACGCCAACACTAACGCCGACGCCAGAGGTATCGCCATCGCCTGAAGTGACACCGGCACCTCCAGTAGGTTCATCAGTGCCTACAGTGTCTTCGAGTCCTACAGCTACCCCTGTAGCGGAAAAAGGAAGCGTTGAACTGACCCTCGGAAGTGACGGTATGTATACCGCTGATTCTGCAGCATTGAAGAAGCTGATAGAGGAAGCTGCGACAGGTGGAAATATCAAGATTAGCTTAGGCAAAGGCGCTTTAACCCAAGATCAGATTAAACTTGCACTTGACGCAGCGAGCATCCAACAGGCTGCCGACAAGAAGCTGAGTCTGAATATTGTATCTTCCAGCATTACATTAAGCGTACCAACAAGCTCTTTACCAGCGATCCCAGCCGGAAGCGATATGCTGCTGCTGAGTGTTGATACAAGTACGATATCTGTACCAACCAATGTCGCTGGAATGAGTCCATCCAGAGCTGCCGTTACGCTGAACCTTAGTATCACAGCAGGCGGCAAAGAAACGGCTATTCACCAGTTTAAAGGTGCTGTTACCATTACATTGACGCTGACGAAGGAACAGCTTGCTAAGATCGATACTGATTTTGCAGGCGTCTATTATGTAAATGGCAGTACCTTGACATATTTGGGTGGCGTTTTTAAAGGTAATGCCGTTACCTTTACAACAGATCATTTCTCTACCTTCGCGGTACTGGAATACCAGAAGCAATTTAGTGATACCGCTGGTCACTGGGCAGAGTCGTACATTTCCAAGCTGACGGCTAAGCATGTGATTATGGGTATCGACGATACACATTATGGTCCACAAGCTAATGTAACCCGTGCGGATTTTGTTACACTAGCCATTCGTTCACTTGGATTGGATGAGGCTAGTGGAACTATCGCACAAAGTACTTTTGCAGATGTATCTGAGGATGCATATTATGCCTCATCGATAGACAAGGCGGTCCAGCTTGGGCTCATTCAAGGCAGTGATGGCAAGTTCCGGCCTAAAGATGCGATAACTCGTGAAGAAGCGGCTGTAGTCCTCCAGAAATTGATACAGTACAAAGCTGGTTCAGACTCTTCTGGTGCTGCTACTGCAAGCTTTAAGGATATGAACAGCGTATCGGACTGGGCGAAGCAAGCGGTAAGTGAATTGAAAGCCAAGGGAATCCTTGACGGCAAGGGTGACAATAACTTTGATCCTCGTGGCAAAGTAACCCGGGCTGAAATTGCAAAACTGTTATATGGAATAATCAATTTATAAGGATAGTTTGGCAAAGGCAGACAGAGGGAACTCTGGTCTGCTTTTGTCATTTTTTATCCCTTTTCTTCTATGAAAGCAGGAAATTCTTACTATTTATATGATTTTTCATATATAATATTTTTGAATAAATTTTTAATAGATAATCTAACTTCCTGCTGACAGTCTTAATGATTACTTTCGTAATTACACTTGTCATTCGCGATGATTCGGCAGTTATTCTCCTGGTTAAAGCACTTCTTCTAATTGGCACAGGAATGGGTATTCAACCATGGGTACTTGTATTCCTTATTGTTTTATCCACTGATCCCATCTTCTTTGCTTATCAATTACCAACGTATTTAACCGCTTATTATAGTGCTGGCTCGGACTCATCCTATAATACATAGATTGGAGAAACGAACCTTGAGAGTAAAGCTAGCACATATTTTACTTCTGCTAACTGTAATTTTTGCGATTCTACTGTATAGAGGGAGTCTCGACTCCATTGATCATCTATTACAAGATCGCGTGATGCAGCACGAGCGCACAGTGGACACTACCATTGCGATTATCGGGATAGACGATCAGAGCTTGGAGGACTTCGGCAGCTGGCCGTGGAGCAGAAATGTTCATGCACAGCTGCTAGATACACTTTCCGAGGGACATCCAGCCGTAATTGGGTTTGACCTGACGTTCCCGGTGGGTTCGGAGGATCCCGAGGCGGATGCCGAGTTCGCTGCGGCTGTCGCTCGGGCGGGAAATGTTATTCTGCCCATATATGGTACCTTTGCACCTAATACCGAGCAAGGAAAGATTGAAGCACTGGAGCTGTCTGAGCCGTTTGAGGCCTTGAGGGAGGCTGCCGCTGCAACCGCCCATATTAATACCATTACCGACACCGACCGTGTGGTACGTAAGGTGCTTTATTCTTTTGACTATAAAAGAAAGCCAATTCATAGTTTGTCATGGACAGTCTTTCAGAAATATCAAGAGGTGATGGGGGGCACTGCTGATCCACAGAAGCTCCCGCTAGATGACTTTGGACGTTTCTATATCCCCTATTCAGGCAGTAAAGGAGCCTTTGAGGAGATTCCTTATTCGGCAGTGCTTAACGGAGAGGTACCGCCATCTTATTTCGAGAATAGAATTGTACTTATTGGGCCATATGCTACAGGGTTCAAGGATGACTTCCTAACACCAATTAGCGGGAAAAACACATTATATGGTGTGGAAATTCATGCGAATATCATTCAATCTTTGCTGGACGATAATTATAAACGGGTGCTGGACTGGAAGTGGAATGAGGCAGTATTGCTTTTTGTTGCGCTCCTAGCCTATCTACTATTCCGTAAGGTGAAGATGTTATATTCCTATGTGGTCATTGTGGTCATCATTGCCCTACTTATCTTTGCGGGTCGTTATTTTTATGACCATGGAACGGTAATTTCACTAGGTTACGTGATTCCTTTTCTAATCGTTAGCTGCATTATCGTGATAGCCTTTCAATATTTAGAAGAATTGATGGAGAAGCGTAGAGTTACGGATATTTTTGGCCGATATGTTGCCCCGCAGGTAGTGGATCAAATTCTCAAGAACGGTCAGGAAGGGCTGAAGCTTGGAGGAAGCCGCAGAGAGTTGAGCTTGCTATTCGTCGATATTCGCGGATTCACCCTGTTGTCGGAGGCTGCTGAACCGGAGGAGATTGTTGAGATTCTGAATGAGTATCTGGATTTGACCGCGAGTTGTATTTTTAAGTATGATGGCACGCTGGATAAGTTCATCGGGGATGCCACGATGGCGATTTTTAATGCTCCATTGCTGTTGGAGGATCATCCGATGCAAGCAGTAAAGGCTGCGTGGGCGATGAAGCAAGGTTCGGCGGCGGTGGAACAAAAGCTGTTCGAACGGTTTGGACTGGTTGTTAAATTTGGTATTGGGGTGCATACTGGCCCTGCTGTATTTGGGAATATCGGCTCCAAGACACGGATGGATTATACAGCGATTGGAGACACCGTCAACACAGCGGCCCGATTGGAAAGCAATGCCAAGCCTGGGCAAATCCTCATCAGTGAGGCTACCTACGCTTTTGTAAAAGATAGAGTATCTGCTGTTTCATTAGGAGAGATCAAGGTAAAGGGCAAGGAGCAAGGAATCCATGTCTATGAATTGGAGGGATTGCGATGAAGGTGAAGTCGTTAAAGCTTACATTGTCGTTTATGCTGATATTCAGCATTCTTTGGCCAGCGGTTGTCACAGAGGCGAAGGACAGCGTTAAGGTGGGGAAAATAACCGCAGTCTCAGGAAAGTCTGAGGTGAAAAAGAGCGGGGGGACGAAGAAATTCAACGCTTTTAAAGGGATGGCGATTACGCAAGGCGATACGATTATAACGGGTTCTGATGGACAAGTTAATCTCGATCTCGACGCTAACAAAGAAGTTACGATTGGAGCAGGGACGACACTTACCATTAGCCAATTAGTCGAAAGCGCAAAGGCATTGGGTGGAAAAACAAGCCTGAAGCTACAAAACGGGCAAGTTTTGATTAAGGTGAAAAAGAAGCTGGATGGCGACTCCAGGTTCGAGATTGAGACACCGACGGCTATCATGGGCGTTATGGGCACAGAGTTTTTTGTTAGCGTTAATCCTAATCAAGGGAATCCAGCTCTGATTGGAGGGCTGGGAAATAATGGATATCTGGGGGTTTTGGAAGGAACCGTTCGCGTGGCTTCGCCTTTAAATCCGAATGCTAATGCGTTTTCGATTACTGCTTCCCAGCAGCTTTTAATGAATGGTCAACAATGGAATAGGGAGCCGCTATCCTTGGAAGGATTGCCGCCTTTTGCTCTGGAACAGCATATGAAATACTTACAGGAAGAACAGAAGTTAACCGAAGTTATGAAGAATCAGCTCGAACGTTTAATACAACAAAAGAAAGACGCTATGGCAGCGCTTAAACCAACACCTACGCCGGCGCCTCAGATTATCTATCCTGTATCTCCTTCTGCTAGTCCTGGCAAAGGGGTTGTGCCGACATCAGCTCCGACATTGACGCCTGAACCGACGGCATCACCAACGCCGACGCCGGAACCAACGGCATCACCAACGCCGACGCCGGAACCTGCCGAGACTCCCGTGCCAACGCAAACACCAGCTCCTATCGGTGTACCAGAGCTGGATCAGCAGGAATTTAGAGACCATATCTATGATTATCTCATCCGTGATAATAAGATTGTTGTGCCGTTTACAGCTCCACTGGCTTTTAATATAGCAGATGACTCTAATCCTAATGAGATCAGGAATATGGTGAAAGTTATGTTGGGTGAGAGTGAGAGCATGTTCGAAATAGGTGAGGTAATCATTGAAGAGAACAAGCTGGTTCTTTATCTAATGGACCGAATTTCTTATGGGTCTGTAGTTCAAATTAAAGTTAGTGGCGGTTTGTTAAAGAATGCTCTTTCCGGGGAGGTTCAGGAAGAAGATCAACAGCTATTCAATGAGGGCTTTTATTTCGAAGGACAAGTTGCTCCAAGTCATTTTAACTATACCGAGGTTGTAGGTGAAGGCGATGCTCCAGAGTTTACGATTCACTCACTGGGTTATGATACGGGGCAGATTGGATATCGGCCGGGATTGTCTGGGGGAGAACTTCATCCTCTGGAAAGCAAGGATTACACGCTGGTTCGAAACGATGAGAATACCTTTGTACTCAAACTTTTGCCGGAATTCTTGAACGCAATGGGTTCTGAGCCTTATATCGTGATCATTCCCATTGTGAAAAATATAGTAGCAGATGAAGGTTCTATGCAAATTGTAATAGACGAGCTCAGGCTCTATGTAAATATGCAATTCTAAGGGTGCGGTAACCCTTGAGAGGAGAAAATAACGAAATGAACAAGAAACTTATCTCCATCGCTTGCGGATTTATGCTTATAAGCGCAACATTTTCCAATATCGTAGCGGCGGAAATAGCACAAAACACGAAGGACGGCATTCAAGGGAGTATCGTCAAGAATGGTTCGTCGAATGCTGTATCCTCTCTTAAGCAGCCGTTGGGCGTGGTTACCGTACCTGGTAGCAATGATCTCATTATCGTGCAATCTGGAAGTGGTACTATCAGCAAGTGGAGTAATGGCGATCTACAGACGGTAGCTGGACATGATGCTGAAGGGTATACCGATGGTAAGAGCGAAGAGGCCTTGTTTAATCATCCGACATACACTGCCGCTGATAGTAAAGGCAATATCTATATCAGTGATACCGATAACCATGTAATCCGTAAAATAGAGAACGGAAAAGTGTACACCCTCGCAGGAACGGGAATCGCTGGCTATAAAGATGGACAACCCAATGTGGCGCAATTTAACGCCCCAGGCGGATTAGCGATAGATAGCAATAACAATGTATTCGTAGCCGATACGCTGAATCATCTGATTCGCAAAGTTACACCGGAAGGTGTTGTGAGTACTTTTGCGGGTCAGCAGAGCAACGATGGTGCTTATTTGGACGGTGCGGTGACTTCGGCCAAGTTTAATGAGCCTGTGGGTCTTGTGTTCGATGAAACCGGTAATCTCTATGTGGCAGACAGTGGAAATCAGATGATCCGATGGATTAAAGGCGATAAGGTTGAGACCTTTGCAGGCAAAGCAACCCCTATTGATCCAGTGACTGGTTATATGGCTGGAGGGTTCCAGAATGGCGATCGCCAGACGGCATTGTTCAATCGTCCTCGTGGTCTGGCTTATGCCGATGGAGTGTTGCTGATTGCTGATAGTCTAAATCATCGGGTTCGGGCCATTCAGAAGGATGGAAGAGTCATCACAGTTGCAGGACAGGGCATCTCGGGAGATCAGGTTGGAGCATTGGATCAAGTGATGTTTAATCAGCCTTCCGGTGTTGCGCTTGGCTCCGGGAAATTGTATGTGACAGATACGCTGAATAATAAGTTAAAGGTATTAGAACTCGACTTGCAAGCCCTTAAGCCACTTCGTAGCGAAGCTGATCTGCTTGATGCAGTCTCGCTAATGCCAGCAGGTAAGGACATCCAAGTATGGTTGGACGGAGTGCAGGTGAAGTTAAACACTGCCACTCTACCAATTAAGGAGTCGGGTAAAATATATTTACCGGTTAGAGCGTTATTTAGCTCATGGGGAGCGGATATTCGTTGGGATGCGGGAAGTAAAGAGACGATGATTAGCAAAGGGGAGTGGACACTTTCCCTAAAGCCAAACGGGGGGCTTAATGTGCAAAACATAAAGGGTACTTTGTATGTAGCAGCCGATTACTTGCCGACCGTTTCATCTTTTATGCAGGTTTATGATGAGGATAGTCAGGCAATTGTAATCGAAACTGGACGATAATTATCCGCTATGTCCTTTACAGGAGTTAAGGCTGTCGAGAAAATTCTCGACAGCCTTTTTTATGACGCTAATCCTTCAATGACTTTATCGATATTCCATTTAATCATTTTAAGGTATGTGTCGCCTTCTTCGCCTTTCTTCGCTAAAGAATCGGTAAAAATCTTGGAGTGTATCGGTACTCCTGTTTCATTGGAGATCGTTTCCATTGTTTTCGGATTCACGCTCGTTTCCAGAAACAAAGCGGGCACTTGATTCTCCTCAATAATGTTAATGATGTTTTTCATTTGTTCTGGCGTACCTTGACTATCCGTATTGATCTCCCATATAAATGCGGATTTAAATCCGTAGGCTTTTGAAAAATATTTAAATGCCCCTTCGCTTGTAACCAAAATACGTTTCTCCTGCGGGATTTTTTCTACCGCTTCTTTTGCATATTGATCCAATTCATTAAGCTTCTTTACATATTCTGATTGGTTATTCAGATAAAAATCTTTGTTGTCCGGATCTTTTTCGATGACATGTTTAGTGATGATATCTACATATTTAATCGCATTCTGAATATCGAGCCAGGCATGAGGATCTTCTTGAGTTTCTTTGCCTTTTTCTGTTAGGAACATTGGGGTTACTTCATCTGAAACAGCAAAGGCAACCTCTTTTTTGTTGGTTACCTCTAATAGATCCTTAAACCATCCCTTACCCGTTTCCAGGTTTAATCCGTTATAAAAAACTAAATCTGCGTCAGATACTTTACTTGTATCCTTCGGTAATGGATCGTACATATGAGGGTCTGTTCCGATGGGAACCATGCTGTATACCTCAGCTTTTTCCCCTACAATGTTTTCAGTCATATCCGCGATAATGGAGTATGTGGCAACAATTTTTAATTTGTCGTTGTTTCCTTCTCCCTCACTAACGTTTGAACATGCAGTAAATAGTAAGATGAACATTGTCAAAGAGAGCATCTTTATTGTTTTTTTCATCCTTGTTTAACCCCTTTTCTTAGAAAATTATTTTTGGGCGAGATAATAAATGATATAGCAAACAAACTTACGCCTACCAGAACAATGGTGGCACTTGTAGGTAAATTGAATCTAAAGCTTAGGATCACACCTATAATTCCAGATACAGCACCGATGGTAGAAGCAACGAGAATCATGTGGAACAGCTTATTTGTCCAAAGATACGATGTAGCTGCTGGAATAACCAGCATTGCAATCACAAGCACAATACCTACTTGAGATAGCGAGGACACGGTAACCACGGATAGCAGCATCATCAATAGATAATGATAGAACCCTGTTTTCAAACCGAAGGCCTTAGAGACGACAGGATCAAACGAACTAATCAAAAGCTCTTTGTATAACAATGAAATGATGGCTATAACAACAAGCATGATAATAAAGGATTGCGTTAACTCGGACTGTGGGACGGCCAAGATATTACCAAATAAAATATGAGTTAAATCAAGTCCACTTTTGGCGAAAGTGATGAGGACAATTCCTAGAGCGAAAAATGAGCTGAGAATAATCCCGATCGAGGTATCACTTTTAATATTGCTGCGACTTGTAATAAATTGAATGAGAATTGCCGCTAACAGTCCAAACAATGAAGCGCCCACAAGAATGTTGATCCCTAGAATATAAGAGAGCGCCACACCTGGTAATACAGCATGAGATAAAGCATCGCCCATTAATGACATCTTTCTGAGTACAATAAAGCTTCCTAGAACGCCTGAGACAATGCCAAGAATGATAGCAGACAATCCCGCATTAAGTGCATAGATTGGAATGTTTAATAACTCTGACAAATAATTAATCATTCGCTGTTCCTCCCATCCCTTTGATCACCAGATTACCTAAGGAGGCCCCGTATGCGTTGAGGATATTATCGGCTGTAAAGGTGTCTTTCACATCACCAAAGGCAATGAGTTTTTTATTAAGAATGATTACTTTATCAAAATATTCTTCCACCTCATGCAGATCGTGATGAACGATAAGTATAGTTTTTCCTTCTTCGCGGAGCTGTTTAAGCAGCTTTACAATAATTTTCTCACTGACTAGATCTATGCCGACAAAAGGTTCATCTAAAAAAAATACATCTGCCCGTTGTGCAAGCGCTCTGGCAATAAAAACCCTTTGTAGTTGTCCCCCAGACAAATTGCTGATTTGTTTATTCGCAAGATCACTGATATCGACCATGGCCATACATTCCTCAACGGTTTGCCGCTCTTTTTTGCCTGGGCGCTGGAAGATTCTCAAATTTGGGTAGGTTCCAGTTAGTACGGTATCTTTTACTGTGATTGGAAAAGTAAGATCAATGTCATTCTTTTGTGGCACATATGCGATCTTCCGTTTGTACTCAGCAATATCTCTACCTTCCACCATAACGGATCCTGTTCTCTTTTTTATCACCTCTAACAACGACTTAATAAATGTAGATTTCCCTGCACCATTGGGCCCGATAATTCCGATCGTATACCCAAAAGGAATATCTATGTTTACATCTTCTAGCGCTGAATTACCGAAATAATCCACGTTTAGGTTTCTGATTTGGATCATAAAAAAACTCCTCGTCTTATATTCAATGATTTGTTTCCTGTTGGAAACATTTATTTTAAATATCTAATTTGTTTCCCTAGGTAAACATTTATTCTTAGGTACAATATATTTAACAATGGGCAAAATGTCAATGAAAAAGCTTGAATTTTATTTGATTTTGGATTGGAACAAGCTTTTGATCTGCTTCACTATAGGGGCTTTTTTTCTATATTTTAAAATACATACTTGACAGGTAGGAATAAAGGGGTATATGATATCACCAATCCTTAAATACTAATTAAATGAACAGTGAAATAATTTATCCGAGCCGATTGGACCGCCAAAGGCTCCCGCACTTTTCTCTTGACAGGGGTATGTGCTGGGAGTCTTTTTTTTGTTGAAATATTACCGTCCTATAAAGGACGGCAAAATCGTTTCCACTTGGCCGATAGGGAGAAAGATGAGGTAGGGATGAGCGATACGTATTGGAGTCAGCTGGAGGAGACAGATTGGATATTTCGTAAGGTAGTCCGCAGATTTGTAAAGGAGCGGGATAAGGTCACTGTGGAAGGCATCTCCTTGCCAGGTATGCTGATTCTGCAAAAAATCATTCGCGAAGGCGAACAGCGGCTTGGTGATTTAGCGGATGAACTGGACTTTACGTCAGGTGCGATCACTGCATTGAGCGATAAGCTTGAGGCAGGTGGATTTACTGTACGCAAACGTAAGGAAGGGGACCGCAGGACGGTGATGCTGGACATCACAGACAAAGGCCGGGAAATGGCGGAGCTTAACAGCAATATTGGGGAACGATGTATCTCGCTTCTGTTTGAGGGGTTTACGGAAGAGGAATTGACGCAGCAAAGTCACTTTTATCAGCGAATCATCAGCAATCTTGAAGGATTCTCAGATACCTTGCTGAAGCTGGCGAAGGAGAATGCGGAGGCCGAGTCCTCACCGAGCCTTGAACAGAAGCCACGGGCAGTCACCAAGAAAAGCAATTATCTTAGCTATTAAAATAAATCAAATGTAGGAGAGATGAATTATGGGACATTCAACGATATATCCAACTGGAGCAACCGTATATAATCCGGGCAAAGCATGGAGTGGTTATACCGTATTTCAAGCGGGTGAAGAGGGCGTTGTTCTGATTGATATGAACGGTAAAGAAGTGCATCTGTGGAAGGGGCTGCTCGGGTTTCCGGCTAAAATCTTTCCTGGTGGTTATGTGCTAGGCAGCACTGGCAGAAGAGATCCGAAATTTGGTATTCAGGATAATGTAGATCTGGTGCAGGTCGATTGGGATGGTAACATCGTGTGGAAATACAACAGCTACGAGCATATAGAAGATCCGGGTTATGAAGCGCTCTGGTATGCCCGTCAGCATCATGACTATCAGCGTGAAGGTAATCCTGTCGGTTATTTTGCACCAGGGCTGGAGCCAAAGGTAGATGGCGGCAATACCCTAATCCTCGCTCACAAAAATATTTACAACCACCAAATTTCCGACAAGCAGTTGCTGGATGACACGATTATCGAGGTGGATTGGGAAGGGAATATCGTTTGGGAGTGGGCTCCAAATGAACATTTTGCAGAGTTGGGCTTTGATGAAGCGGCAAAAAATGTCCTATTCCGTGATCCTAACTCACGTTCCTTCGGAAATTTGGGGGGCGGTGTGGGTGACTGGTTGCATATCAATTCAGCTTCCTATGTAGGACCTAATAAGTTTTATGATGCAGGTGATGAGCGTTTCCATCCAGATAACGTGATCTGGGATGCGCGGGAAGCGAATATTATCGCAATTACAGATAAGCGTACCGGGGCCATCGTGTGGAGAATTGGTCCAGACTACTCAATACCAGAATTGAAGTCTATCGATTGGATCATTGGCCAGCATCACGCCCACATCATTCCGAAGGGCTTGCCGGGAGAAGGAAACTTACTCGTATTTGATAACGGAGGTTGGGGCGGTTACGGTCTTCCCAATCCATCCTCACCCTTTGGGCAAAAGAATGCACTACGCGACTACTCTCGAATTCTGGAGATTAATCCAGTGACACTCGAAATTGAATGGCAGTATACCGCGGCAGAGGCAGGCTTCTCCGTTCCGACGGATTCTTATAAATTCTACAGTCCTTATATCAGCTCAGCCCAGCGACTGCTGAATGGCAACACCTTAATTACAGAAGGATCTAACGGTAGACTTTTCGAGGTTACGCCAGAACATGAACTGGTGTGGGAATATATCTCACCTTTTATTGACTCCAGAAATACGAACATGGTTTATCGTTCCTATCGTGTGCCATATTCGTGGGTACCACAGCTGGAGAAGCCGGAAGAACAAGCGATTGAGCCGATAGATGTAACACAGTTCAGAGTACCGGGGGCCGCACCTAAAGGTTCGGATTCCGTAGTGAGTGTGGCGACAACCCTGCCGTTTGTTGAGGGAGCTGCTTGTGTGGCGACGACAGATGAAGGTAGTAGCCGCAAAGCCAATTCATAAATTTGAGGGGGATGTCGTTTTGAAAAAATCATGGATCAACTCTAGCTTTCTGCTCTTATCCTTATCCGTTGTTATCCTTTTATCAGGCTGCAGCTCCAAAGGTGATGCGTCGCCCGCTAAAGATGGAGCAGCAAGCGGCAAAGAAGAGACATTGAAGATTAAAATCGCCGACATCAATACGAATCCAACTTTTCGTGTGGCGTTAGATAAAGGTATCTTTGCCAAACACGGGATAGATGCTGAACTAGTTAACTTTGGTTCTCCGGCAGAAGGTGTGAATGCACTCTTCATTAAACAGGTGGATGTGGCTTTCGGGGCGGATTTCCCCTTGCTGAACGCAGTGTCGAAAGGGGATTACTCTATCATCGCCTCGGCAGGTCTAGCGACAGATGAAGCTTCAACAGAATGGAAGCTGTTCGTACAGGATGACATCAAGACAGCTGAGGAATTGAAGGGTAAGAAGCTAAGCTTTATTCGCGGAACCTTTATTCCATACCTTTGGGATGAATATTTGAAAGAACATGAGCTTGCTCTAAGTGATGTGGAATTGATAGGACAGGGAGCCTTTGATGAATCTTATATTGCTTTGAAGCAGGGGGCTGTGGATGGGGCATGGTTCTATGGTTCTGTTCTTAATGATAAGCTGGGTGCCCTTGCTGGCGTACATGAGCTGACGGATATGTCCAAAACAACCGTACGGTTAGGTATGGGCATTGTAGCAGGTAATGATTTTGTAACCAACAATCCAGAGGGGATCGCGAACTTTCTCGCAGCAGTGGATGAAGCAGGGAGTTATGCACAGGCTCATCCGGATGAGGTGGCTGATCTGATGTACGAGGAAGTGAAGCAGCCTAAGGAATCCACGATCAAAGATCTTCCAAATAATCCTTGGGCCCTTGGGTTCACGCAGGAAGCATATGACAGTCTGACTAAACAGAAGAAATATATGGTCGACACTGGAATCATCGAAAAGGACTTCGATCTGGATAGCAAGCTTAATCTTGAACCGCTGACCAAAGCTTTGCCGGATGAAGTCACGTATAAGAAATAGGAGGGTTCAGCATGTCATTACCTGCTAAGCAGCACACCATTCATATTGAGCAGCTTCGCAAGAGCTACAGTGAGCCAGCCGCCGGAGATGTTCATTATATTATTAAAGACGTGGATCTCGTAATCAAAGGTGGGGAGTTCTTCGTTCTACTCGGCCCAAGTGGCTGCGGAAAATCGACGCTGCTGAATATGATCGCCGGATTTGTTTCCAAATCTGGTGGTAACCTTCGGGTGGATGACGAAGAGGTGAATAAGCCGGGCAGAGATCGGGCAGTAGTGTTCCAGCAAGCAGATTCCTCTTTATTTCCTTGGCTAACGGTTCGAGAGAATGTGGAGTTCGGACTGAGAATGAAGAAAATCGCGAAGGCAGAACGACATACAATATCGGATAGGTTCATCGGGCTTGTTGGGCTAAACGGGCATGAGCAGAAATTCCCTAAGGAGCTGTCAGGTGGTATGAAGCAGCGTGTCCAGCTGGCACGAGTGCTCGCCAATGATCCGGCGATCCTGCTGATGGATGAGCCATTTGGTGCGCTGGATGCGATGACTCGGAGGACGATGCAGAAGGAGCTGGTCAATATCTGGCAACAGACGCATAAGACGGTGATTTTTGTAACCCATGATATTCAGGAAGCTTTGCTGCTGGGGGAACGGATCGGCATTATGTCTGTGGGGCCTTCCTCTAACATCACGAACATTTATGACAACACGCTCCCTTATCCGCGGGATATAAGCTCACCGGAATTTTACTCGCTATACAATCAAATTCAGGGCCATTTCGAAGAATAGGATAAGGTGGAACAGATGATGAAATGGGTGGAAAAGAAATGGGTCTCCGTATCCATACTATGGATTGCCGCACTCTGCATCTGGCAGCTTGGAGCGGTGATCTACGGTCCTGATGTGATCCCTGGGCCATGGAGTACGTTCAAGGGTGGACGGGAACTGCTGGAAGATGGCACCTTGATGCAATATATCGGCATTAGCTTTTACCGGGTGCTCATTGGCTGGGTACTCGGCAGTTTAATAGCGATTCCCGTAGGATTGGTAATTGGAAAGGTAAATGTGATTCGTATCTTTGCAGAGCCTTTTCTGAACTTCATCCGGTTTATCCCGCCGATTGCGTTTATCACATTGTTTCTAGTGTGGTTTGGGATTGGGGAGCAGTCGAAGATTGCGTTGATTATGTACGCTACCTTTTTTATTGTGGTGCTGAATACCTTGACCGGTGTCATGTCTGTGGAGGAGGATAAAATCCGCTCAGCCCGCAGTATGGGCGCTAGTGAGTGGCAAATCCTGATTCATGTGATCGTTCCGGCGACGATACCGTACATTTTCACAGGCATCCGGCTAGCGATGGGAACTTCGTATATGGCGATTATCGGGGCGGAAATGATTGCTTCGAACGAAGGTGTAGGTTATCTGATTTGGAATTCACGGTTATTTTTTCGTACCGATTGGATATTTGTTGGTTTGTTCTGCCTTGGTTTTATGGGCTTTTTCACGGATCGGCTATTTGGTTGGTTCGGTAAGAAAGTGCTCTATAGATACGGTGTGGTTAGTATGGCGGCACGTAGAAGGTAAGATGGCTTTAATAAAATAACGTAAACACCAAAGCTGCCTGAGTGGATCAGGTGGCTTTTTGGCATGTCTTCCTTTTTATTTACAAATATTCCTATCTTCCTTAATGTCACGAAAATAGTACACGCCTATACTGCAATTGGGTGCCTAACAGTTTGAGCATAAAGAAGCCCGCAAATAAGAAATAGGAGTGAAGGGGAAATCATGAAAAAAGGGATCAAAAATCAATTGTCGATGGGTCTAATGTTATCCTTGCTCGTCCTGTTGCTTGCTGCTTGTGGAAATTCGGCTAAGGCTGACGAATCAACGAATGGAAATGCTGGCACCAAAGAATTAAGTCTGACCGAGATTGAGAGTAAAGCTAAAGAAGAGGGCAGTGTTATCAGTGTGGGAATGCCGGATTCCTGGGCGAACTGGAAAGATACATGGAGTGATATGAGTAGTAAGTATGGTCTTACACATTCAGATACCGATATGTCGAGCGCGGAGGAAATTGCCAAGTTTGATGCGGAAAAAGACAAGCCAACGGCTGACATTGGAGATGTAGGGATCGCTTTTGGATCGGTTGCTGTAGATAAAGGGGTAACGCAGCCTTATAAAACGACCTATTGGGATGAGATCCCCGATTGGGCTAAGGATAAGGACGGAAATTGGATTGTCGGCTATCAAGGGACGATTTCGTTTCTGACGAACACCAAGCTCGTGGCTAATCCACCGAAGAGCTGGGAAGATCTGAAGAACGGCAATTACAAAATCATCGTTGGCGATGTAACCAAAGCTGCTCAAGCGCAGATGGCTGTATTGGCCGCAGCGATTGCTTTTGGTGGCGATGAATCGAACATTGAGCCGGGGATTTCTTTTTTCGAGGATTTGGCTAAAAAAGGGCGTCTCTCCAATGCAGAAGCTTCCCTTGCCAATATTGAAAAAGGGGAAGTAGAAGTTACCCTGCTGTGGGATTTCAACGCTTTGAACTATAGAGACCAGATCAACAAAGATGGCTTCGCGGTAGCCATTCCAAAGGAAGGCAGTGTAGTGAGCGGCTATGCAACGATCATTAACAAATATGCGCCGCATCCTAACGCTGCGAAGCTGACACGTCAATATATCCTTAGTGATGAAGGACAGGTTAACCTTGCCAAAGGGTACGCTCGTCCGATCCGTGACAGTGTAAAGCTGCCTGATGATGTTGCGGCTAAGCTGCTATCCAAAGAAGAGTATGTCAACGCTAAACCTGTAGGTGATTACAAGGTTTGGGAAGAGACGGCGAAGACTATTCCGCAGCTATGGCAGGAACGTGTACTTGTGCATTTGAACTAGGATTGTTCTCCCCCTAAAAAAAAGAAACAGGGCGCCTTCGTCACGATGCCGTAAGGTGCCCTTGTTCTATTCCCGCGACAAGGAGTGAGTAAGTTGAAACAGAAAAGCCGCGGTGTGATCCTGGCACTCCTTCCGTTTGCACTGATGGTGTTGGCATTTCAGCTGGTACCTGTATTGTCCATGCTGACGGGAAGCTTCCAAAAGGCAGATGGGACTGGGTTTACGCTGGGCAATTATCTGCACGCATTGCAAAGTGCCTATTACATGCAGGCGATTAAAAACAGCTTGCTGATCGCTTTAACCTCTAGTCTGATAGGGATCATTGTCGGACTTTTTTGTGCCTATTGTATTACTCGGTTCACTCCGAGGGTAAGGGACAGACTCTTAATGCTGTCGAATATGACCTCTAACTTCGCAGGGGTTCCGTTAGCTTTTGCTTATATTATTTTGCTCGGAAATAACGGGGTGTTTACGCTTTTATTCAAACAGTGGGGCTGGAGTGTTTTTGCCGACTTTGATTTATATAGCTGGTCTGGTCTGATTCTGGTGTATGTCTATTTTCAGGTTCCGTTAGCCTTACTGCTCTTGTATCCGTCTTTTTATGGCATTCGTGAGCAGTGGAGAGAGGCGGCGTCCTTGCTGGGGGCAGGACCGTGGCAGTTCTGGAAGACGATTGGGCTACCGATTCTAACCCCGGCGATATTTGGCACGCTCGGGATTCTTTTTGCCAATGCAATGGGCGCTTATGCCACGGCTTACGCATTAGTTGGCGGGAATTATAATCTGCTGGCGGTACGTATCGGTTCTCTGGTTGCTGGGGATGTGGTTACTCAGCCTGAAATGGGGAGTACGCTTGCTGTTTTGCTGGGTCTGACTACGATTTTGGCCGTTTATTTGAATCATCTGATGGTTCGGCGCACGGAAAGATTTGGAGCTAAAGCGCTCAGTAAATCGAATGTAAAAGCCACTTCTCGGCGCTTATGGACAGCAGCCAGTGAGGAGGCTCGGCAATGAATATACGTAAAGCGGGCTTTGCTCCGCGTACCCTCATGCTAATGCTCATGGCTTATTTATTACTTCCACTGTTGGCAACCGGTATTTATGCCTTCGCGCAGGACTGGCAGAATACCTTGTTGCCTCAAGCATGGACATTAAATTGGTTCGGAGAAATGTTTAAGGATATTCGTTTTTTGGAGGCGCTTTGGACCTCCCTGTATTTATGTCTGATTAGCGTGGTGCTGAGTCTGGCCGTGATGCTGCCAGCTGTTTTTGTCATCACCATTTATTTTCCGCGTTGGGAGAACTTTATGAAGGTGATCGTTGTTCTGCCTTATGCGGTGCCCGGTGTAGTGGCTGCGGTGGGTCTTATTCGTACCTATTCCTCTGGTCCCTTGAATATCGCTGGAACAGCTTATTTATTGGTGGGAGCATATTTTGTAGTCATCCTTCCCTATATGTATCAGGGCATTCGCAATAGTCTGTTGACCGTTAACGCCGTGGAGCTGCTGCATGCTGCAGAATTGCTTGGAGCCCGCCGCAGAACGGCTTTTGTGAATGTGATTTTGCCAAATATCTGGCCTGGGGTTATCGTTTCGACTCTGTTATCCTTCTCCGTTCTATTCGGCGAATTTGTCCTTACAAACATGCTAGTTGGGGGGCATATTCAGACGATTCAGGTATATCTTTATCAAAGAATGGGCGAAAGCGGACATTTAGCCAGCGCGATTGCAATCTCGTATTTTCTGTTTATTCTAGTCCTTTCGATGGTACTGATGAAGCTTGGCAAAAAGATGGGAGGAGGCGTTAAGGGATGAACGATTATCTGAAGCTGCAGGGGATACGCAAAATGTTCGGTGATACCTGTGTGCTAGACAATATAAATTTGGAGATTCGCGAAGGAGAGCTTGTGACGCTGCTGGGACCCTCCGGTTGTGGAAAAAGCACTTTACTGCGCTGCATAGCTGGCCTTTCGGAGCTGGATGGCGGAAAAATTCTCTTGGAGAATAAAGATCTGGCCAATCTGCCGCCTCGTAAACGCGAGGTAGGCATGGTGTTTCAGTCCTATGCGCTGTTCCCTAATCTGACGGTGAGCCAAAATATTGAGTATGGCATGAAGATGCGCGGCTTATCCAAATCTGCCCGACGTAGTCGCATTGCGGAATTGCTGGCTTTGGTTGATCTGGAGGAGAAGCGGGACGTCTATCCGCAGTCACTCTCCGGTGGACAGCAGCAGCGGATAGCGCTGGCCCGTTCTCTAGCCGTGCAGCCCAAAGTGTTACTGCTGGATGAACCCCTGAGTGCACTCGATGCTAAGATTCGTAAGAATCTACGTGCCGAAATTCGCGATATTCAGAAGCGCTTTAACATGACGACACTATTCGTTACGCATGATCAGGAGGAAGCACTGATTCTATCCGACCGCATCTGTATTATGAACGGGGGACGAATTGTTCAGGATGGAACACCGGAAGGACTGTACACTGCGCCGCGCACAGAGTTCGTTGCCCGGTTCATGGGCAGTTATAACGTATTAACTCGGCCCGAAGTAATGGCACTGTTCCACGGAATAGATAGTGGGATGGACAGCTTTGCTATTCGCCCTGAGGCCGTAACCCTACTGCATGAGGGAGCAGGTCAACAGGAGGCCGCTGCCGGAGCACAGCTTGTGGATGGAATCATTAAATCGGTATCTGTGTTAGGGAATATCATTCGATGTACGGTTGAGGCTGAAGGCATCCGATTAACGGTTGATCTTTTAAATGATGGACGCTGGCTGCGGGTTGGAGAAGGGGATAAAGTCACGTTGGCGCTGAACCCTTCCGAGCTTTTACATTTAGAGCGAGAAGGAGCGTGATTAGAATGACGGAAATGACCAATAAACTTATTGTGGTTGTCTTAGACGGACTTAGATATGATGCAGCTCGCACATACATGGGGTATCTGGAGCATCTTGTGGAGCAGGAACTCTTATCTTGTTATCGTGTACAGTCGGAATTACCCAGTTTGTCACGTCCGCTGTATGAAGTGCTCTTAACGGGTACAACCGTGTCCAAAAATGGAATTACGGCTAACCATATTGTCAGACCAAGCCATGAAGAGAGCATATTCCATCTGGCAGTGAACGCTAATCTGCGTACAGCTGCTGTCGCCTATCATTGGGTCAGTGAGCTTTATAATTCAGCCCCCTTTGATCCGCTGGCTGACCGCCATCAGCACAATGTGATGAAGCCGATTCAGCATGGCAGCTTTTATTTCGAGGACCACTATCCTGATAGCCATGTGTTTGCCGACGCTGTATATTTACGGAGTGCTTTTGATCCGCATTTTCTATACATTCACTCCATGAACATAGATGATGCCGGGCATCGTTATGGCGGGGAGAGCAAGGAATATGAGCTTTCCGTGCGTACTGCCGATGGTCTGCTAGCCACTGTTTTGCCCATTTGGATGGAGCAGGGATATAAGATTCTGATTACGGCAGATCATGGGATGAATGCCAATGGGTACCACGGCGGAAAAACCAATTCTGAACGGGATGTGCCGTTATATACGTTTGGAGTAGATCGATTACCGCGGGAAAAAGAGGATCAAATAATCCCCCAGTTGCGGCTAGCTCCGCTAATGTGCCACTGCTTAGGTCTTGCTCCTTCGGCTGCAATGAGTAAGGAAGGATTGCCTCCATTTGTACAGAAGCAATTACAGCATGAAGTAGAGGAACCTGTAATTTTAGGATAAACATAAAATAGTAAAGCACGACAAAAATCATATGCGATAAGCATGGATTTTTTGTATACTAAATAGTATATTTTTCCTATTTAGGAGGTTATCTATTGAGTACTTCTAAATCCATGAAATGGATTACAGGTTCGTGTGAGATTATTTTGGCGATTCCATTTCTGGGTGCTGCTATTGTAATGTTCAGTGGATACTCTGTACTGGGATTGATGTTTATTCTTCACCTGGTTACTTTAATTTTATCTTCAAAGAACCAAGAATCTATTTATGGTTCAGTACTCGGAATTATAACTTCTTTACTCGCTTGGATTCCATTTGTGGGCTGGGGATTACACTTAATTACAGGAATTCTGCTGATGGTAAGTGGTGGACAGAAAACTCGTTATCCTTCGAATCGTAACTATCTACAATAATTAGAATCAGCCCAATACAGCCCGATTCGGACGTTTGTCCGGTCGGGCTGTATTCATGTTATAATGAGGGCACATTTTAGCAAGAAGTACACACGGAAGGGGGCATATCCATATGGAGGTAACTGCGCAAGACGTAGCCGAATGGATGGTTAAGGAAATTCGTTTTACGGGTACCTTGTACCAGACTGCGGCGATTGAATATGTGAAAGAGAATTTTGGGGAACAATTTGTATTTGTGAATGAGAACGGCAATGCCTCACTGTCCAAGGAAGTAAAGAAAGCTTTCCGGAAGCTGCATGGCGGAAAGATCGCATGGGATCGGGATGGATTTTTGTGGGCGTGGACCTAAGCTGAACCCTGGCGTGTTATATTAAAAAGCAAGTTTCCAAGGAAGTGGAAACTTGCTTTTTTGCGTATAAATTATACAGGAACTTCTCTTTGATCTTTCGTCATAGATGAGCTACAGAGTGGGCAGGGCTTTGAGGTCAAGTGATCCTCAGCTCCGTTAGCTTTCATGCGTGTCCAACCAGGACAACTGCTGCTCGTGCAATTCCATACTGGAACGACATGGGTTTTTGTTGTGGTTGTTCGGCTGGTCGGCAAGGCTCTTGTCGTTACCGATCTTGTCGTTACAGTTCTGCCCACCGAAGTCGCTGCAGAAGCAGAAACGGCAGATCGGAAGGCGGATAACATGAAGCGGGAGACCTCCGCTTTTTTACCCCGATGTTGTGCGGGCGAGCTGATAAATAGCTCCTCACGGGCTCTCGTAACTGCCACATACGCTAGTCTCCGCTCTTCCTCCAATGCTGCTAAGCTTGAAGCTCCACTGCTTCCGGCCGCAAGCTTGCGGTCTTTTAACCGGTCGCCCTCCAGTGCAGAGCTATGCGGAAGGATTCCCTCAGACGCTCCAATTAAAAAGACTACAGGGAACTCAAGTCCCTTTGATTTATGAATGGTCATTAATGCAATCCGGTTGCCTTGCTCTTTCGTACCAGGTTGACGATTATGCTCGTTGCGCTCGGTAACATTATCTATGAAATCAAGAAAGGCAGGGATGCTGTCAAAACGCGCCGCGGAGGATTCTAGCTCATCTAGCATTTCTTTTAACGTCTCTCGGTGCAGCGTCGCTTGATGCCGTTCATTCGCCTCGATGAAATAATCGTAGAATTGGGTACGGATTTGACGGATCGCTTGTATTGGGGTCAGTTCACGTATATTCCGAATGAGATCAAGCCGATCTCTTAGCTTACCTCCCTTGAAGTCTTCCATGCCAGGCATAGACAACAGGTGGATCAGCGGTCCTTGTTTGGGCTGTCTCGCTTCCATCTGGCGGATGTGATTCATGCCTTTTTCACGGTTCATATACAGCGTCGGCAGGATATTCTCCATCGCTGCAAAATTCCGCCGATTTACGGAGAGTCGCAAATGATCCACTACCGGAGAGATCAACCAGTGCTCGTACAATAATTGTCCTTCTCCGTAATCAATATAAGGAATATCGCGTAAAAGGAGCAGTTCGAGAACAGCCCGATTACTGCTGGACGCTCGATACAACATGGCGAAGTCTCGATATTCTCTTTTGCCGGTAGAGACCTCATTTAAAATATGCTCGATCATCTGCTCAGCTTCCTCGTCTGCTGTCTGCGGACGCATATACCGGGGCTGACTTCCGCTGCCTTTGGCCGCTTGCAGGGTTTTGGAGCGCCGACGTGTATTGTGCCGGATAATGCCGTTGCCGAGTCCGACTATGGCTGGACCAGAACGGTAATTAATATCGAGAGTAATCACCTTTGCTCCCGGATAGAGCTTCTCGAACTCCAAAATGAACTCGCTGCGCGCCCCGTTGAAGGAATAAATCGTTTGGTCATCATCACCAACCACCATTAGGTTATGCTGTGGGTGAGCAACCATTTTGACAAGCTGATACTGCAAGGCATTTGTATCTTGGAACTCATCGACCATTACATACAAATATCTCATCTGCAATTCCTGCAAAAGCGCCGGACGCTCCTTCAGCATCCGATAAGCAATTAAGAGGACATCATCGAAATCAATTTTGAAATTTTCTTGTTTCCATTGTTCATATATTTCTAGAATGGATTTCATTTCTTTTTCGGCAGTGGTTGCTTCCGGTAGATCTTCCACGGTGCCCATGTTCATTTTGCAGGAGGAGAGTAGTGAGAGTAGGGTTTCCGGTGGATAAGCATCCTTCGGCAGCCCGAGTTCCCGCATGATCTGCTTCAATAGGATATGCTGGCGCCGTGTCTCACTGAAAATTTCCTGCTGCAATCCCTGTCTGCGTAAGAAAAACAGGAAAAAGGAATGGAACGTCCGAGCCTGCAGCCTTGCGACGTCCGCTGTGCTTACGCCCGGGAGCAGGGCGATTCGTTCGCGCATTTCTGCCGCGGCTTTGCTAGAGAAAGTCAGCAATAGCAGCTGACTTGGCGAGACGCCACGCACGGACAACAAATAACCGGTTCTGCAGATCAGAACCGAGGTTTTGCCGGAGCCTGCGCCGGCCAGTGTCAGCAGCGGCCCTTTATGATGCCGCACCGCGGCAATCTGCGGGCGGTTGAGCAGGATGCCGCCTTCCTCCAGCCTGCGGAAATAAGCGGAGTCCCCCTCTTCCCGCTTCACTAGTTCCTTGCTGGTCTGTGCTGAAGCTACTGCCGCTTGCGGGATGCGTTCGCCGGTTGCTCCCAGCGGGATATTATGAAATAAGAGCTTATTCAATAGATTCACCTTCATATATTTCGGTATAGAGTGTCCTCAAAGAATCTAATCTTATGATGCTTTGAGTTCATCTTAAATAGTGTCTTAAATTTAGCCAATCTACAATATACCATCCCAGCGTTTTTGCTGCACAGAAAAAAATGCTGGATATAGTGTGGATAAAGGGTGAGGTTTGGTTGCGTGGGTGAGGATCGGTGAGCGGAAAGTACGGTATAAAACCCGTAGAAATGCTGGAATTAGGCTCCGTGAGCGTAAAGTACGGTATAAATCCCGTAGAAATGCTGGAATTAGGCTAGGTGAGCGGAAAGTACGGTATAAATCCCGTAGAAATGCTGGAATTAGGCTAGGTGAGCGGAAAGTACGGTATAAACCCCGTAGAAATGCTGGAATTAGGCTCCGTGAGCGCCCCGCTCTTATGTTTACAGTAAAGCCCATTCCCTTTCCTTATCATGCTCATATCCTAAAGCAAAATCATGATATGGAGATGACCCTATGCCCTCACCCCGTAAAGTCAGCATAAGACATGCCGCTACTATAGATGTACTGATTCCGGCTATTGAAAAAGATCTGGCTACACTGCCCTATGTAATTGACGCTGTTCGAGCACATGTTAAGCATCCCATCGGCGAAATTTTGATTGTTGCTCCCAAGAAGCAGCGGATCATCGATTTCTGCCGTGCTAAGGGCTGCACATTTATTAATGAGAATACGGTCCTGCCGATTACGAAAAAAGACATTCATTACCGTTCACGCACATGGGAACGGTCGGGGTGGTTGTTTCAGCAATTGCTGAAATTGAATGGTGACAAGCTGTGTACGGCTGACTATTTTTTAGTCATCGATGCAGATACGGTCTTAATCGCTCCTCATAGATTCCGTGAGAAGGGAAAGACGATTTTTTACAGCCGCAATTGGAGTCAGCCTCAGTACTTTACAACCTATAGGAAGCTGATGGGTAGAAAGGCGTCATCTACATCCTCTTTTGTGACCCATTACATGCTGTTTGAACGTAGTCAATTGGCCCAAATGAAAAGAGAAATAGAAGCAAAGCATCAGAAGCCCTGGTATTCGGCGATTTTACACAGTATGAACCGTACTAAGCAATTTGCTTTCTCTGAATTCGAAACTTATGGGAATTACCTGTATTCGAAGGAACGTGGGGGCATGAAGATCCAAACAGCACGCAATAAAGGTCTTCATATGAATGCAGGTCAGCTGTCCAAGCAGAAGCTGAATGAGCTGGCGAAAAAATACAGATCCTTGTCTTTTCATAAGCGGAAGGGGTATGTGAGAACACCGGGTAGTAAGTCCAGCGCAGGGGGGCGATAACGTTGCAGATCGTGCTCCTTTCAGGGGGATCGGGGAAGAGGCTGTGGCCGCTGTCAAATGAGATCAGGTCAAAGGCATTTTTAAGACTACTCCCAACAGAAAATGGCGGCATGGAGTCGATGATCGAGCGAGTATGCAGAGGGCTGGATGAGGCAGGATTGTTAGATTCAAGCTGCATTGTAACCCATCGCAGTCAGGTGGAAATTACCCGCAAATCTGTTGGCAATCAGGTTGCTTTACTGGCGGAGCCACAGAAGCGGGGAACCTTTACTGCAGTTGCACTGGCGGCGAGCTATTTGCATTCCGTAAAGAAAATAAGCTTAGAAGAGATCGTTGTGGTCATTCCGGTGGACTCTTATGTAGAGGCTTCTTTTTTCAGTCAGCTTCGGCAGTTTCCCAGCGTGCTGTCCGAATCACAAGCGGATATTGCCCTGATCGGTGTTACGCCTGAATTCCCGTCCACACAGTTCGGGTATATATTGCCGAGTGAAGGTTCAGAGGGGACGTCTTTTCTAAATGTGAAGCAATTTGCAGAGAAACCCGGCGAATTGGCGGCGGCCGAGTTCATTTCCCGTGGAGGACTATGGAACTGTGGGGTGTTCTCCTGCTCATTAGGACACTTGCTCTCAAGTATGGTGACACGGAAGCTTCCAGTAGATTACACGGAGCTAGTGGAGCTTTATGACGAATTGCCAGAACGAAGTTTTGACTATGAAGTGCTTGAGCATACGCAGCGAGCGGTAGTTATTCCTTACACCGGAGTTTGGGCGGATATTGGTAGTTGGGATGCACTTACCCCTCATTTGCAGGTAAAAACAATTGGCAGAGGGAGCATTTCTGAGGATTCAAAAGGAACCTATTTGGTGAACGAGCTCTCTTGTCCCGTGCATGTTATTGGTGCCCCAGGTTTGATTGTGGCGGCGGGTGCGGATGGTATTTTGGTTGCTGGGATCGAGCAGGCGAAACGGATTAAGCAGAAGCTGGAGGGTCATGCGGCGAAGCCGATGATTGAAGAAAAGCGGTGGGGAAGCTCGCGCATTCTCGATTTCTCACGAACAGCTGCAGGGGTTGAGGTTACGACTTCCAAAATCACGATGTTGGCAGGAAAGCACACCAGCTATCATTTTCACAGGCATACCAAAGAAATATGGTCTTTACTTTCGGGGGATGGAGAGTACCGTATGAACGGCGTTCTTCATGCAGTTACAGCCGGAGACACGGTCACAGTACCTGCCGGTGCGAGACATGGTTTGCGGGCGATTACACCGCTCGAATTGATCATTATTGAACTGGTGACGTCTCCTGATGTGGGGGACTATGTGCGTGTTTCTGCCGAATGGGCGGGGGAGGAAAGCGCTCCTGATCATTTGTAAATCAATGAATTGAAGTAAATCAACCGGGTCTTTTTGAAACCAGCGTACTTGTCCCGGTTGATTTTGAGTATAATCGTTATAAATTTGAGCCACCTTCGTATCTTTTGGATGGAAATCGAAAGATGACCTCCGTTCCCAGTCCTAGAATGCTGCTAATGGATAAGCCGTATTCTGGTCCGTACATTAGCATAGCCCGGTCATTTACATTTTTGAGCCCATAGCCTATCGACTGGGATTTTAGCAGAAGATTAAGTCGTTCTTGTGGGATGCCAACGCCATTATCCTTTACTTTGAAGAGGATACACTCCTCCACCATTTCTCCGGATAGAATAATTTTGCTTCCTTCTTCTTCTCTATTCTCGATGCCATGAATAATAGCATTCTCTATTAGAGGCTGAAGCATCAGGTTAGGCATGTAATAAGAGAGAATAGCCTCGTCGATTTGGTATTCTACCTCAAAGCTGTTGCTATGCATGTTAAGCTGAATTTGTATATAAGCTTGTACATTCAATAGTTCATCCGAAACTGAAATGATATTATTCCCTTTATTCAGGGTAGTCCGATAGAACGTGGACAGAAGCTGCGCCATTTCACTAATATCTGTGGCATGGATTCGAATGGCTCTCCAATTGATGAGCGAAAGAGCATTATATAGAAAATGGGGATTGATCTGAGATTGTAGGGCTTTCATTTCATATTCTTTTCGTGAAATTCCCTCAATATATACTTTATCGATTAACACTTTAGTTTTGTCAACCATATTGCCAAAACCTCTGATTAAATCTCCGATTTCATCTTTGGATGTACTGGTGACCGTAACTTCCAGGGATCCCTCTTCTACGGTACGCATATTATTGCGTAGACGCTTAATTTGTGAATTGAATTTTCGAGAGAATAGATTGGCAGTTATAGCAACGGCAGCAATACAGGCAACAATAACAAGCCCGATTGTCGTGAGGATTTTCCAGGCAGAATTCGTAATCATCTTCGTAGGTTTGCATAACATCACTGTCCATCCTGATATAGGAACTTCAGATTGCAATACAGTGTACTTTGTATTTTTCCATTGCAGCGTATCCATGTTGTCTGTGCTATTGGAAGGAATATATCCTTCTATACCAGGCGAGGCATAGATCGATTTTCCATAAGCATCTTTGACAAGAATCTCTGAACCCTGAGAGAGTAGGGGGTCAAAAGGATTAAATAGCGAATCGTAATTCACACGTGCATACAGCACATTTTCTTTAGGATTTTTCTGTTTCGTATTGATAATGCGTCGAACAGCAAAAATTTCCTTGTTATCCGTAAACCACAGGACATCGACTGACTTCATCAACGCCGGGTACCAATGTTTCTGTTTAATATCATTTAAGGCTCGGACGGTATTGCCATGTGCCAAAAGATTGGTTCCTGTATACAGCGTTATTTGTTCTACACCGGTATTTAGATACCGTGCCGTATTGAAATTTTGGTCAATCACATGGGTTAACTGATCATACATTTCATACATACTTGTATAGGTATGATTGGCTGAATTAATAATTTCCTGATTAAAACTCAAGAAATTCATGAGTTTATTGTAGACATCTAAATGACTATTTAAAGCTAAAGCCCCTTGATTTAAGGCTGCCTTCAAATCAGATTTGGATTGCTTAATGAGGGAAGATTTGGCTTCCTGATAGCAGAAGCTGCCCAATACAATAACAGGGATCATACTGATTAACATAAATGAAAGCATGATCTTGGTTTGAAACTTCAAATCGTGAATATTTTGCTTAAGTGTCCGCCAAAGTTGCATAATGCTCCTCCCGATATACAGAGGACTTCTGATTATACTGTCTATATTTTTCTGGTGTGTACCCATAGAAATCCCTGAAATTTTGGCAGAAGTATGAAATATTGCGATAGCCCACTGCGGTGCAAATGCTTGATATTTTTTGATGCGTATTTGTTAACAACTCTTTTGCGTTTTGCATGCGGACATTCTTAATATATTTATTAAGCCCACAGCCTGTCTGCTTCTTGAAGATGGAGCTAAGATAATGTGGAGATAAATACACTTTAGCAGCAAGCATTTCCAGACTGAGATCATCTGCATAATATTGTTCAATATATTGTTTGACGGCATCGACATCACGGTTCTGAATAGGCTCATGGTTGGTGGAGTTCTGATCAATCCGAGCGATACCTTCAAATATGATATCTTTGATGTCCCGCAAATCTTCAGATCCATATATGGTCTCGACGGCAGTCTGCAGCTCCATTTCTGATATCGGTGCAGCTTGTGTCATGATTTCTTGATAGATGGTGGAGAACATATACTTTACATACAAATGTGAATACTGTACTTGATGTACGTATTTTTGATATAAAATTTCAGTATTTGCCCGTAAGCTAAAAATATCTTGATCCTTCAAATTATTACGAATCTGATCTAGTAGATGACTATCTGTAAGGTCTGGATACAAGGCCTCAGAGAAATGTAAGTCATTTTGTGTATTAAATACAAAAGTATCTGGGAGAAAAAAACGATATTCCATCAATTCTTCTAATGAAGTCAAAATTGAACCTAAATCTAGTATTGAGGTTACTTCCTCTTTCATAGCGAGATAACAATTCACTTTATATTTATCAAGGATACAATGATGCAGGTGCATCGCTGAATGATTATCAAACTGGGAAGAAGGGGACTTTTGCTCAGGAAACAGTAGTAGGCTTTGACATCCGTTTAGATTTAAGTAATCAGCAGATGAGTCTACTAAACCAAGTACAAACTCTTCGAATTCCGAATCTACAGATTCAAAAAATGGCTTATCGAATTCTAACAAAAGCATTTTATTGTAATGGCTCGGTAATTCAATAGACAGCTCTTGAAGAGGAGGCGGGCTTCCGATGCCGTTGACTAGAGAGAAGAGTAGATGTTTTCTCACATAGCTTAGCTTTCTTTGAGACGCTTTTTCTTTTTGCTGCTGGTGCTTTAATTCCTGAATAACCTTTTCCAAAGTAGTCTGGAACGCTTCTATATTAACCGGTTTCAAAAGATACTCGGATACGCCCAGGGAGAGGGCTGTTTTAGCATACTCAAATTCAGCGAATCCGCTGAATAAGATCACCTTAAGTTTGGAGTGCAGCTTTAATGCTTCCTTTGTTAGCTGTAATCCATCCATTATAGGCATCCGCACATCGGTAAATAGAATATCGACAGAGTGTGCGCTTACATATTCAAGTGCTTTACGGCCGTTTTCTGCAACATGCAATTGGAGGGGGAAGCCAAGCTCCTTAATGAGGAAAGCAATTCCCTCTCGCTCCTCCTTATGATCATCTACCACCAGTATGGATAACATTATGTACCACCTTTCGACATGTAGTGACATTGATATTGTAGTATAACATCTTCGACCGTAGCAATAATTCCCCGATATTATCATCAATGATGAGTATTTATTTGTGTAAAACATAATTTTTTTGCGTTTACGATGGCTGGCAAGAATCTATAAACTTAAGGAAGTAACAATATAAATTTTTTTGAAGCTGGCCGGCGCTTTGAAATCGTTTTCTAATACGAGTTTTTTATAGAAAAAGGGAGGCTCTTATAATGAAACATAAATTGAGAAAATCAAGCTCCATCATATTAGCATCACTATTAGCTGTTGCTATGGTAGGTTGTTCGAGTTCTAATAATTCTTCAGCATCTACCCCAAAGACAGATGCGAGTGATCCTGCATGGAAAGAAGCACAGACGACTCCGTTTGGCGCATATCCTGAAACGGTTTCTTATTCTGTTGGACAAGTGGCAACAAGCTATTCGGCACTTGCAGGAACCTCTTATGAGGGTGATAATTCCACAAACAATGTATGGACAAGATATTTCAAGAATAAGCTGAATATCCAAAATACGACCTCGTTTGAATCGAATGATGGTACAGACTATAGTCAGAAAGTTTCGATGGCCATTGTAAGTGGTGAAATCCCTGATCTTATGGTCGTTCCCGACTATGCGACATTGCAACAGCTTTATGAGAACGATCTGATTGCAGATCTGACAGAAGCTTATGAGAATACGGCCAGTGACCGTATTAAGGAAATTTATGATTCCTACGGTGGACGTGTTCTGGATAGTGCAAAGTTTGATGGCAAGCTGATGGCTATACCAACAACTGAAATCTCACATGGCCCTGGTATCCTCTGGCTTCGTAAAGACTGGATGGACAAATTGGGACTTGCTGATCCAAAAACAATGGCCGATGTCGAGAACATTATTAAGCAATTTGTAGAAAAAGATCCAGGTGGCAACGGAGCGGGTAAAACGCTGGGTCTTATTGTTGATAATGAAAACGTTGCTGGTGTTTCTGGTGGACAATTCTCATTTAATAATATCTTTTCATTATATGGTGCGTATCCAAAACAGTGGATTGATGATGGAAGTGGAAAGGCCGTATACGGATCTGTTCAACCAGAGATGAAGCCAGCACTGGCCAAGTTGTCTGAAATGTACAAGAATAACTTGATTGATCGTCAGTTTGCCGTACGTACTGGTGATGATCGCAAGGCGCTACTTACAAGCGGAAAAAGTGGTTCGTTCATGGATAACTGGTGGGGAAGCTGGACTGTGGCTGACACGCTTAAGCTGAATCCAGAAGCGAAATGGGTATCTTATGTTGCCCCACAATCAGAGGATGGCTCGCTTACCATGTTCACTGGAAATCCTTCCAGCAGTTATTTGGTTGTTCGCAAAGGCTTTGAACATCCTGAACTGGCAGCCAAGCTCGTGAGTGTTCAATATGACTATCAGCGTTACCAAGAAAAAGATGCAAAAGCTCTGAAAGAATTTGAAGATTATAAGAGCATGAATGTTGGCGGATCTCCACTTGCCATTAATATCGATTATTATGACGCTTTCTATCGTAATGTTGACATCATGAAAGAAGCATTAGAAACAGGAGATACAAGTAAATTGACTAGCAATGAGGATTTGACGGCTTATAACTCCTATAAGAAATATCTTGATAGTGAGAAGAATGGAGGAACACCAGATTCTAATGCATGGGCTGGCTACACTTCCAGTATTACAACAGCTAGTTTGGTGAAAGCCTCAAATATTAAAGAAGTGAATCCATTGTTCTTTGGAAGTACAGCATCCATGACTTTGAAATGGCCAACACTTACTAAAATGGAGCTTGAAATGTATTTGAAAATCATTACAGGTGAGCAGAAACCTGACGCATTTGATAAGTTTGTAGAGAGCTGGAATAAAACTGGCGGCGAAGTCATTACTAAGGAAGTTAACGAAGCGATAGCAACCAAATGATGTTGAAAGAGATGATCCGTAAATGAAAAATAAAAAAGATCAGACAGCATTCCATCTCATGATGGCGCCAGGCATGATTTTCCTAATTATCTTTTCGTTTATTCCAATGTTCGGGATTATAATGGCTTTTCAGAATTATATTCCGGCTAAAGGAATGAGTGGTTCATCCTGGGTAGGTCTTGATAATTTCAAATTTATGCTACAAATTCCAGACAGCAAACAGATTTTCAGTAATACGATCGTTATCGCGTTATGGAAGATTATTGTGGGTACTTTTACATCCATTGTGTTTGCCCTGTTATTAAATGAAATTCGTGTGAAGTTTGCTAAGCGATTTGTACAGACAGTTGTATATCTGCCGAACTTCTTGTCATGGGCGATCTTGGCTACTGTAGTCATGAACATCTTCTCTTATGAAGGTCCCGTTAATGCCATGTTAAGCTGGTTTGGGATTGACCCAGTCTTGTTTATGGCCAGCAATACCTGGTTTAGACCGATGCTAGTATTAACAGATGTTTGGAAAGGTTTCGGGTACGGTTCAATCATCTACCTAGCTTCCCTGACATCTATTGATCCCGGACTTTATGAGGCGGGCTCCATCGATGGAGCCAACCGGTTTAAGAAACTGTGGCATATCACGTTGCCAGGTTTGATGCCAACTATTTTGCTGGTTACAACCTTGAACTTGCCGAATGTATTAAATGCTGGTTTTGATCAGATCTTCAATCTGTATAATCCTTTGGTGTATGAATCTTCGGATATTATTGATACCTACGTTTATCGGGTGGGTCTGGTAGAAAGACAATACAGCTTAGGTACAGCAGTTGGCCTATTACGGTCGGTCGTTGGTATCGTACTGATTCTTTCTGCGAATAAATTGGCCCAAAAACTTACGGATTATCGTATTTTCTAAAGAAAGGGGGGTTCTCCCATTTACGCATCTAACATCAAGGGTCGTATTGCAGATGTTATTATCTGGGTATTTGTTCTAGCATTCGCTTTGTCCTGTCTTATACCGTTAGTCAATTTAGTAGCCATCTCTTTCAGTGATAATGCGGCGGCTTCGGCAAATCTTGTAAGTATATTCCCGGTTAATCCGACATTTAGCTCCTATGAAAAATTATTGTCTGACAGCCAGTTTTGGCGTTCATTCATGATCTCTGTAGAACGGGTAGTGTTAGGTCTGCTTGTGAATATGGTACTGATGATTCTTACAGCCTATCCATTGTCTAAAAGTTCACGAGTATTCACAGGTCAGAAGATTTATATGACTCTCGTTATCTTTGCAATGTTATTCTCAGGCGGATTGATTCCAACCTTTATGGTAGTCAAAGAGCTTAACCTTTTAGACTCCATCTGGTCATTGATCTTACCGGGTGCCGTACCGATAGGGAATGTTATCTTGCTGATGAATGCATTCCGGGCTGTACCGAAATCGCTAGAGGAAGCTGCGAATATAGATGGAGCCTCGCAGTGGAGAATATTAGGGACAATTTATCTTCCGATAGTATTGCCTACGCTTGCCACGGTTACGCTCTTTACTATTGTGGGCCATTGGAATGATTACTTTGGTGCCCTGGTGTATATTAATAAAACGGCGAATTATCCATTGCAGACCTATATCCAACAGCTTAGCGTTGAGGTTCAGAATATTACAGATCCGGAGAAATTAATGGAATTAGCAAAGGTTTCGAATAAGACTTTGAACGCTGCTAAAATCGTAGTCTCCACGCTGCCATTGTTGTTGATTTATCCGTTTATGCAAAAGTATTTCGTATCAGGGATTGTCGTTGGTTCGGTTAAAGAATAAATATTAGTAGACAGCCGCTATGAAGCTTCATAGCGGCCTACTATTTTCAAGTAGGAGGCTTACAATGAATAGTAATAGTAATCAAGTTCATCCATCAATTCTGGATGAAATGAAGATGTTTATCTCTCCAGAAGCTAATCGGAGTATTTCATTTACGAATAAAGAGGCCGCATTTTATTTTACGCAATCTCATCATACGAATCATGTGGAACATGCCTTTTTTGAGGGATTGAATATTGCTAAGAATAGAATTTTTGGTGGATACACTTTATTTGTGGGTGAGCAGAAGCTAGACAATCGACAATCTGAAGTTTGGGCCTATCCTTACAAAATGGTGCGTAACCATGCGGATTTGACAGAAGAGCTGTGGTTGTTGGATTATCATAATCTATTAGAAATTAGTCTCGCTAATGTGCAGGAAGCCATAGGTATTACTTTAAGAGGAGAGAATGTTACTTATATCAACCAACTGGATCAAATCGCGTTCTTTAGCCCTATCGAGGGAGATTGGGTCATTGCAGTTAGTGCTATTAACCCTTCGCCTTTGCACATGGATAATGAAATTCTAATGGCCGACGCAAACGCTGGAGGCTATTATATCGCTGTAGGGAAGACGAACGAAGCAGCAGCAGGTTTAATCCTTAAAGCTAAGCGAGATATAGGTGCTCTGAAAGATGAACGTGTTAAGCGGATGGAAGAGTTCTTACACCACAATGCCCATCTAACCAGCAGTGATGATACATTTACTTTAGCGATGAATTGGTTGAACATCACCATGGATCAGTTGGTTACTAGACAGCAGGGTGATGGTATCTATGCAGGACTGCCATGGTTTAACGAATATTGGGGACGGGATCAATTCATAGCTCTTCCAGGCGCGGTGCTCGTTACAGGGCAATTCGAAACGGCTAGAAATATCTTGCTGTCATTCGCAGAATTTCAGAATACGGACGAAGATTCTAAATACTTTGGTAGAATTCCAAATATCTTATCTCCTGGAAAGGTGGATTACCATACAACGGATGGTACACCGCGATTTATTAGCCAGTTGCAGGATTACGTTAAATATTCAGGAGATACAGCGATCATTAAAGAGCTTTATCACAATGTACAAAATAGTATTGAAGGTTCCATAAAATATTGGGTAGATGATAAAGGGTACTTGAAGCACGCAGATAATGAAACTTGGATGGATGCCCGGGATGGCAACTTGGAGTCGTATTCTCCGCGGGATACCCGTGCCAATGATATTCAAGCACTCTGGTATAACCAATTGCTTGCTGGTGTTTACTTTGCTGAATATATGAATGACAAGGTGAATGCGGATAAATGGAAGGGCATTGCTGACACCTTGAAGCACCATTTTGAGTTGGATTTCTGTGATCAGGCTCATCCTTATTTAGCGGATAGACTAGACGCAGAGGACAAGCCGGAATTCTCCTTGCGCCCGAACCAGTTATTTGCTTTTGAAATGTTTAACGATAATGACTTTAAAGCAAGAGCGATTCGTACCGCATGGGAAGAGTTGGTCTACCCTTGGGGCGTTGCTTCTTTAGATAGACATCATCCTTTGTTCCGTCCATTTCATTTAACACCTCATTATCCGAAAGACGAGGCTTACCATAACGGTGCGGTCTGGATTTGGCTTAATGGTATTGCGATGCAGCGTATGATTGAAGCGGGGCAGGATGAAACCGCCTATCAGCTATTCAAGAATATGAACTGGCAGGCCTTGAATCTAGGTGTTGTTGGTGGACTTTGTGAGAATATGGATGCTTATCCTGTGGAAGGGGAGAACTGGGCGAAGTTGACGGGGGCATACCTGCAAGCTTGGTCTAATGCTGAGCAGCTGCGTGTGTGGTATCAATATTTCTTAGGTATCCGTCCAGACCTGATTAACAATACACTGACCATTGCTCCAAGAATTCCGCAAGAGCTTGAATCCTTGGCTTATAATGTGAATATAGGAAAGGGACAGATCGAAGCCACGTATAACCGTGGACTTGAAGTCACTTACGCCTATACATTCAAGAATGTGGGACTGGAAGTTATGATCGATGTGTCTCCTTTTGAGAAGGTATCGCTTGAGGTTAAACCAAATATGGAGCTGGTTGTAAGACAAGAGGAACATTTACTGGCAGTCACCTTATATGATGAGAATCATCAAATACTCAAGGAGATTCAGTCAGGGCTGTCCGAATCACGTGTTATGCATAATAAGCAGAATAACGAGTTGTTAAAAGACGTTGAGTTTGCTAAGCCATTGAGCTTGGACAATCATCCTTGTATAAAGCGGTAGAAAAAAAACCTCTGACCCATCCTCAGGATGCTGTCAGAGGTTATTTAGCTGTTTATGATTAAGGTATGTTGGTTCAGAATTTAGCCAAAAGATGCTCAATTCCTACCGCTACCCCATCTTCATCATTACTGACGGTAACAAACTCAGCCATTTCCTTCAGAATGGGTGCCGCGTTAGCCATGGCAATTCGGTAGCCGGCCACCTCGAACATCGGTTGATCATTATAACTGTCACCCATTACGGCTACATCTGCTAGCGGGATGCCATAGTGGGCGGCGAGTATAGTTACACCTGAGCCTTTGTTGGCGTCCTCATGGTTAATTTCGATATTATTGACATGGGAGGCTGTAATAATGAGGCCAGGGATCGCGGCGAAGCGGGTGGAGGCTTCTTTGAGCAGCTCCCGGTTTAGAGAAAAGGCTAATGTTTTATAAATGACGTTTTCTTCTTTACTCCAGATCTCTTCCATACTTTCGACGTATGTTACAGCCGCTTGTTGAAACTGCTGATCGATCATTGCTTTGAGCAGCCAGCTGACCTCCTCGGGTACTTCTTCTTCACTTAGTGCAGATAGCTTCTCTAATCTTACCCGTTTATTGAGTTCCACATATACGTTGTCCTCTGTGTATACCTCGTAATACAAATCAGGAATTTCGTTCATCCAGCGTAATGCAGGAATGATGTCCTCCTTATTCAGCGGCTTACTTGCTGCAAGCGTGTGGTCAGACAATGTAACCACTGCGCCATTCAGACTGACTACAGGGCATTCCAGATCTGCCAGCCGAAGTTGTCGTTCCGCATCCATAAAGGAGCGTCCCGTAGCAATAATTACGATATGACCTAAATTCTGAGCCTTTATAATCGCCTCACGGTTCTTTGGGCTAATTTGTCCTTCTTCGTTTAGCAATGTACCATCCATATCTAAAGCAATAAGCATAGTGTATGATCTCCTTGTCCAGTCATAGTTGTGCCCTTCGCGGGCCAGTGAGAACGTTACTTGTATCTTATCATTAATATTCTGAAAACCAAAAACACCTTTTCATTCCTATTCTAATCGTATATTTTTAGAAAATAGTTCAGTCGTGGTACAATAGTGGTTAAACTAATCGACTAGCCGAGTCTATCGTCTGTTCATGTTCGTGGGACGTGATCCGCCGATATTTTTCCTGCGTAAGGACATCGGCAGCTGTGTATGTAAGGGGGACTAATCGTGAGATCCAAAAACTTGGCCACCATGTCACTAGCTTTTATGGCATGTGGGTTTCTGATTACACTATTTCTACCTGAAAATCTCGCTGTAATTCTACTAAGAGGCGGCTTTGAGGCCGGGCTCGTTGGGGGGATTGCCGACTGGTTCGCGGTAACCGCGTTATTCCGCCATCCGCTCGGGCTGCGTATTCCACATACCTCACTGCTGCTCAAGAATCGGGATAAGATTATCCAGTCGTTAATTACCGCTATGGAGACTGAGCTGCTGAACAAAGAGAGTATTGAGAACAAGCTGCGCAAGTTTGGTATTATGTCTATGGGTTCCAAGCTGCTGACAAAGTTCTTTAGCAAGAAGAAGGTGAGAGCCCAGATTCTAGAGCAGCTTAGCGAATTCGTGTCACGTCTTCCGGTAGAAAAAGCCGTACCTTTTCTTCAAAAGGCCGCTTCCGATTATATTCGTGAAGCAGAGCTTGGGGTTGCGGCTGATAAAATTGTCACTAAATTAATGAACGATGGAAAAGATGTAGCGGCTCTGGATTATGCGCTGGAAGGGGTATCTAATTGGAGCGGTCGTCCTGAAACGAAAGCTATGCTGGGTAAGATCGCCAGTGAGAAACTGGCTGAAGTGAAGCTCGGTGGACTTAAGGGGATGGCTTTCCAGGCTTTCGTTGGATTTATGGATGCAGATATGCTTGGTGAAATGCTGCAAGGAATGCTACAGTCCGGTATTCGCGATTTCCGTGAGGAGGATAGCCCTTACCGTGAAGAGATCATCCGTGAAATTCGGGTGGCGCTGTTCCAGATTGTTAATGATGAGGCTAGAATGACTTCTGTAAAAGAATGGGTACTACATGAGCTTGAGGGAGAAGCGGCAACCGCTTTTCTGCATACTCAATTGGGGAACGCACGTAGCAAGGCGCTTTCTTTATTGGAAGAGGATCGGGCAGCTGGCGGACGCAAGTTATTTGCACTATACGCCATGCTTGTGCGCCGTATCAGTAAGGAACAAGAGTGGATTGGTAGCTGGGAGGAGCGGATTCGCGCTTCATTAATTGCATTTGTAGAGGCTAACCACTTCCGAATTGGTCTTTTGGTGAAAGAGAATCTAGATAGCATGGACGATGCTAGTTTAGTGAATATGCTGGAGGATAAAGTAGGTAAAGATCTTCAGTGGATTCGCGTAAACGGCGCGTTATGCGGCTTTGTTGTAGGGCTTGTTCTTACGGTTGTTCAGTTTATTTAAATCAAAGTAGTCCGTCTCCAGTGACTGGAGGCGGACTATTTTTTTGAAATATATGAGAGTATAAGTTTCACACTATACTTTCTGTCTTATATTTCTCGCTTAAACGCTTATCGTCCTTATAAGGATGCCGAAGGCGTTTATGCTTGTAGGAATCTATTGTTGTACTAAGGCAGCTTGATAAAGCCGCTCCAAATCAGTTGCTGTACGTTGCCAATTGAAGGCATCAAGCGCATCCGCTCGTCCTTGTCTGCCAATGGTTGCTGCTACCTCTGGATTCCGGCCTAGTCGCAGCAAATCTCTAGCAAAGGGTAAGGCCTCCCGATATCGTTCCACCAGATATCCATTATGGCCGGAGTCGATAATCTCACGGATACCGCCATTGCTAGAAGCGATGACCGGTAGTCCCGAGGCCATAGCCTCTACATTAACAAGTCCAAAGGATTCATGATTCTGAGAAGGACATACGAAGCAGTCGGCTGCTTGATAAAGGGTATGGATATCCTCATGAGCTACATTTCCAAGAAAGGAGACGGATACGCCTAGTCGCCGAGCAAGCAGCTTCAGCTGTCGCAAATACGTCGGTTTCCCTTTGCCTGCAATAACAAGATGAGCGGGAAGGTGTTTATTTAAATGGTACATAGCACGTATCAATACGGGCACCCCTTTGCGGGGAATGACTCGACCGACGAACAATACGGTAAAGATTCTCGGGAGTCTGTAAAGTCTGCGAAGATGGTATTTTTCCTGTATCGCTACAGGAGTAAATCGATCAAGATCTGCTCCGAGCAGGACGATGCGGATTTCATTGTTCAATTGAGGGAAACGACGGCTTAGTCTTCGCTGTAGAGAGTGGCTATTCGCAATAATCAGATCTGCTCTAGCCAAGGCACTGGCAGTCTTAACTGTGTCCGGTGTGAATGTAAGAGAATGCAGAAATAGAAATACAGGAAGATGAGGGAGCCGTTTCTTTACAGCAGACATAAGATGGGGACGATTATCGATCTGAACGATATCAAATGACTCATTCTGAATGTAGTCTAACACCGAAGTACGATAATGAACGGGAGTACTTGCGGGTAATCGAATGATTCTTACCTGCTCCAATATGGAAGTATCGGGCAGTCCCGGCACTCTGCGGCTCACAATGGTAACCCTATGTTTCTCAGCCAGCCTTCTGGCAATGGCCCAAATGCAGATTTCTACTGACCCGTCTCCTGGAACCGGGAGACGTTCCGGCGCAATAATACAAATATGCATGGTTCATGCCTCCTCTGATCCGCTAATGGTTATCCTCTTCCCACCATATGCAGCTTGAGTATCTGGAGATACATCTGAGAGCGGAGAGGGCGTTCAACCCATTCCATTCATATAGTCGGAGCATAAAATACTAAGGTTAAGCAAGGCTGTGATCATTATTTGAGTGACAGGGGAGAGGGCAATTGGGAACGAAGTTAAAGTCTGCGTTGACCAGCAAATGGATTAAAACCAAGGTGCTCATGCAAAGTTCCGAGATTTCACCGCTCATTCCAGAAACAGTGAAGTTTAGTAAAGCAAACTTAAGAACGATGCTCTTGAAATATGGGATGATTTACGTTAAGCCGGAACATGGCACCTATGGTAACGGTGTAATGAAGGTTGAACAGAGTAAGGATTCCCATGGAACGGAATACAAATACCAAAGTGGAACAAAGATAAAAACCTTTGGAGCCTATGACACCTTTTATTCATCCCTTAAGAAAGCGACACGCGGACGTAGTTACTTGATTCAGAGAGGGATTGTTTTGCTAAAGCACGGAAAGCATCGTTTTGATATCCGTGTGATGGTCCAGCTCAGTCCGCGTGGCAAATGGGAAACTACCGGATTGATTGGCCGAGTAGCTGAGAAGGGCAAGATTGTTACCAATTATCATAACGGTGGTACGCTAATGTCTATGGAGAAGCTGCTGTCGCCTTATTTGAACGATGCTCAGCAAACTCAGATGCTTAAGATATTGCGAAAGCTAGGTGAGGATACCGGACGTTTCTACCATAAGAAATATCCTGGCTTTAAACAGATTGGTGTAGATGTAGGATTAGATAGCCACATGACGCCTTGGATTATTGAAGTGAATACAAGTCCAGATCCATATATTTTTAAACATCTTTCTAATAAAAGCATGTACCGCAAAGTGATGGCTTACCGCAGAGCAAATGAGAAAAAGAAGTCCGCTAACTGATTTGCTTCTTCGTATTCGCAATAACAAGGGAAATCTTTTGTTCGAGCTCAATTATTTTTTGCTTATGGGTTGCAATCTGACGATAACCGGAGACCAGTGCAGCTAAGGACTGGGTAGTTAGGGTAAGGTTTTGTTTGCGAATCGCTGCTTTAAAGTCAGTCCAATCTGCTGAAATACGTTTGTTTAAAGAGGTGATCACGCTCTTGTTAGATTTGATCGTGATTTGAGGACTTTCAATGCCAGACAAGGTTTTGCGAGTCTCGGCTATCTTTTGGGAACGTTTCTTTTTCGCGGCGTTCAGCTGATTCTGCTTGTCACTGATCTCTTGGCGTGCCAACTGAACCAAGATCTTCATAGCATCACCTTGGGCACGCAGTACGGTATTCAAGGTCTTGTCCTTAAGAGACTTGGCGATACTAATTCGCTTGTTAAGTGCACTATACTGGTCGAATAAGGGCTGATAGCGCTGCTTGCTGCTCTTAACGGAGGCTTCCAATCGGGTCACTGCTTCAAGATCAATCCCTTTAATTTGTTGACGTACCACAACCAGCGATTGCTCATTATTGTAGTGAAGGATTCGGATTTGCTCCTCGCGCTGATCATACTGCAGCTTTAAGGTGGATAAATCATTGTAAAGAGAAGTCAGCTTAACCCTGGCAGGACCTTCTGCCGTTGCGGCCGTCAGATCAAAAGCCGCTTTAACAGAGGGGGTTAATTCTGTTGTAGATGCAGCAATAGCTTCGGATGATGTGCTTAGCAGTAGCAGGATCGTAAGCAGTAGTAAGGGCACTGACTTAAATATTTTCATTTATTCTCCTCCTATTGTCGCAACCTAATGGCAACAAAAAAAGCACCCGTAGCAAAGGCAAAAGCCTTTATTACGGGTGCTTCCAGCGTAATAGGTCACGAACGATATTATTAAAATATAAGAAAGTATAAGTTTCACGCTATACATTATTCTTATATTTCTCGCTTAAACGCTTATCGTCCTAACGAGGACGCCGAAGGCGTTTGTACTTGTGTTTAATAATAGTTTGCCCCAAGCCATCCAGTCAATATTTAAAATTAAGCTATTCCCTATTCAAAATGATGCGCAGGACATTTCTATACTCACTTCTCTTATCGTATACTGAACTTAGGATGGAATAAAGGATGCAACGTTCGCAACAAAGGAGGTCTGGCGTAGATGGATAACGCGGTGGAATATAGCACAATGTTGGAACATGCATTTATGAGGTCCCCAGAGGGAATAGCCGCACTGTCTTTATACGATGGTAAGGGCAAGTGGCTGAAGGTCAATCCGGCTTTTTGCAATTTACTTGGCTTAACGGAAGCTGAGTTTCTTGCTGGGGCTATTTTTGCAGAAATGGAAAATAGACAGACGTCTTCGAAAGAGCTTTCCTATAGATTGGTGATGGACGAGCTTCAGAATTCTCCAGCAGGGAGCTGGAAGAAGGAAGAATGCTTTCGCAAAGGGGATCACCTGGTATGGCTTTCCCTGACATTCTCAGGATTTGGAACAGTAGGACAAGCCCCTTCGTGTATTATTGTGTACGCCGAAGATATTACAGAACGAATGATTGCAGATCAACAAATGGCAGTTCAACGAGATCTAGAGGAACAGATCTATCAAAGTGAACGTAATTATAGATTGATGTCCGAGAATTCGCTGGATTTAATCTCGCGTCATGCAGTTGAAGAGCGTAAACAGTTTGAATTCAAGCTTCAGGAGAATGAACAGCGCTATAAATCTTTATTTGAATATAATCCCTCTGCTGTGTACTCAATGAATTTGCAAGGAGATTATTTAACGGCCAATGCGAATCTGGAGAAGCTGACCGGGTATTCGCTGGAAGAACTGATCGGAATGTACTTTGGTCCCGTTGTGCATGAGAAGGATATGGAGAAGACACTGTATCATTTTAACTTAGCCGCTAAGGGATATCCCCAAAGCTATGAACTGACGCTTATTCATAAAGACGGTCATTTTGTAGAGATCAATACCACTAATATTCCGATCATTGTAGACGATCAAGTGGTTGGTGTATATGGTATTTCCCGTGACATTACGGAACGTATAAGATATACAGAACAAATTGAGAAGCTAAGCAATGAGTACACCCTGATATTAAATGCAGTCTCGGAGGGTATTTTTGGGCTCGATATGGAGGAGAAGGTGACTTTCATTAACCCTGCAGGTTTGCATATGCTCGGCTATGAACATGATGAGATCATGGGCCATTCTTATCTGGATCATATGCAGCAGACAGCACTTGATGGGATCCACTACAGGCCCGAGGAGTCCCCGCTTATCAAGGCTATTAGGTCAGGGGGATCTTATCAGAGTAAGGATGCAGTCTTATGGCGTAAAGATGGCACGAGCTTTCTTGCAGAGTACCAGGTAACGCCTCTTTTTGATAAAGGTGAACCTAAGGGTGTTGTAGTCGTGTTCAGAGATATTACGGATGAGAAGGAGATCATTCGTGCCAAGGAATCTGCGGAGAAAGCGGACCAAGCTAAATCAGAGTTTCTAGCCATTATGAGCCATGAAATTCGCACGCCTATGAATGGCATTGTGGGGATGACTGATCTGCTTGCAGAGACGGAACTAGATGAAGAACAACGTGAGTACACCAATATTATTAAGGAGAGTAGTAGCTCTCTTCTATATATTTTGAATGAAATTCTTGATTACAGTAAAATTGAAGCCGGAAAAATGATGATCGTACATGAGCCCGTGTATCTTCAAGAGGTACTGGACAGTGTAACGGATCTGTTTATGGCTAAGGCTTTGGAAAAAAATCTTGAGCTGTCTTACAGCATGGCACAAGGGGTTCCTACGTGCATTATGGGAGATGCAGGCCGATTACGTCAGGTATTGGTTAATCTGGTCAGCAATGCGATTAAATTTACTGACCGAGGCAATGTCTGTATTTATGTGGAGCAGAAATTGTCCGTGGTTTCAAAGAAATCGACTTTGAAGTTTAATGTCAGAGACACGGGGATAGGTATTCCTTTAGAAAAGCAGCATCAGTTGTTTCAATCATTTTACCAGCTGCACTCCTCGTTTAACCGTAAGTATGCCGGGACGGGGTTAGGCCTAGCCATTTGCAAGAAGCTTGTCGAGCTGATGGGTGGAGCCATTGCGGTGGAGAGTAGTGAAGGAAACGGCTCTAATTTCTATTTCACGCTACAGATTAATCCTGAAAGTAAATATGAGGGCGATGAGGTAGATATTACTCTGGCAGAGCAGAAGCCCGCACAGGAAATGGAATCACAATCTAATTCAGAGGGATCTATGGATGTTGGTGGAAATGTGATTTTACTTCCGGAAGGCTCTGCCCTTTCAGCTTCTAAGCCAAACTCTTCAAAGGGAGAAACATCCTGATGAAGCATAGAAACTCCAGTCTCAGTAACAAACTATCAGTAGATCCATACACACAGTGGGAGGCTGGGGTTTCATCCCCGTCTTCTGCATGTGGACCAGCGACCCTGGCAGCTTTAACGGAGTATTGGAATACCCGGCTAAGAATGGGCTTTATTCGTGGCAAAGGTCATTTTCACTCTAAAGCAGCTCATATTAATTACATATACAGTCATCACGGAGGTACCCCTTTAGGCATGAGTGTACGTCGGTTTGTAAAGGGAATCACAGCTTATATCCACTCCTCAATCTCGCCAAAAGGGGGACATAAGCTATCTATCTCTACTTTTAACGATTTCGATGTGTATAAAGTGGAGATTGATGCAGGTCGGCCAGTAGCTGTTAAATTTGATAAATGGTTTAATTTTCGGTGGAGAGGGAATTTTGCTTACGATTACCACTGGGTATTAGGAATAGGATATGAAGTACCTGATAACGGGGATTGTCCAATCCTCATCGTTCAGGATAATGGTGTGAGGTATAGGGATGGAAGGATTGCTCTCTGTAAAGAACGCCGCATCCCATATTATGCAAATAAAGACATCATCACAATGGTGGGAATGAATATCTTAGAAACGCCAAGTTAGTCGTGATTTAGCTATGCAATTACCCTGGAAAAATGATCTGGTTATTTTGAGTCCAAACGTTTGCACAAATTTGAGGATCATACTATAATCCAGTTAATAACTGGAAAAGGGGATAGGTGCTTTGTCCGTACAAAAGGAAATGAAGGAACCGATTTTTTATGGTGATCCTGCGACTACTAGAGGGATTTCCGTATTTGCTCAGGAGTTTGATCATTTGTTTAGTTATGACGGGGATGATCTCGGACTTACATATTCATCGGCCTCTTCATCATTTTGCTTGTGGGCTCCTACGGCTCAGGAGGCAGAGCTAGTAATTTATGATTCATGGCAGGGAGCTGCGGAGTCCGAATATGCTATGATCCGCGATATTCGGGGAACGTGGAGAGCTACGGTTGACGGTGATTTAGATGGCAAGTTCTATACCTACCGAGTTCGTCTAGGTGAACAGTGGAATGAAGCAGCTGATCCTTACGCACGGGCTGTTGGCGTGAATGGGGACAGAGGCGCTATTCTAGATTTGCGCAAGACGGACCCTGAGCGGTGGACAGAAGATAAGCCGTCGTTTGAGGATCCTGTAGACGCCATTATTTATGAGCTTCATTTGCGTGACTTATCCATTCATCCAGCAAGCGGAATGGCTCATAAGGGTCAATATCTCGCTTTGGCGGAAGAAGGAACCCGCGGACCAGAGGGCATTCTCACCGGACTCGATCATATCGCAGATCTCGGTGTAACCCACGTGCAGCTATTGCCTATTTATGATTATTCTACAGAGAGTGTAGATGAGACGAAGCTGGATGAGCCGCATTTTAACTGGGGTTATGATCCGAAGAACTACAATGCTCCTGAAGGCTCCTATGCTACGGATCCTTATGTGCCCGGACTACGTATTCAAGAACTAAAAACAATGATTCAAGCGCTTCATGATCGTGGACTCCGCGTCATTATGGATGTAGTTTACAACCATGTGTACGACGGATACCGCGTGAATTTCACTAAACTGGTTCCTGGCTATTATTTGCGTTATAAACAAGATGGAAGCCTGTCGAATGGCTCAGGCTGCGGAAATGACGTGGCTACAGAACGTATGATGATGTCCCGCTTCATTGTGGACTCCGTGGTCTATTGGGCTAAAGAATACCATATCGACGGCTTCCGCTTCGATTTGATGGGCTTGATGGATGTCGATACAATGCGGGAAACCCGGCGGCGTCTGGATGGAATAGATCCGTCCATCATGACGATCGGTGAAGGCTGGATGATGGGGACTGAGCTACCGGTGGAACGGCTCGCTCATCAGAAGAATGCTTCCCTTATGCCGGGAATCGGACATTTTAATGATGATTTCAGGGATGCTATTAAAGGAAATATCTTTTTGTATGATCAGCCGGGCTTCATCAGTGGAATGATGGGTCTGGAGCCTGCGATCAAAGCAGGGGTTGCGGGAGGAATTGACTTCAGCCCAGGAATTAAGCAATTTGCCGTGGAGCCTCAGCAAAACGTTAATTATGTAGAGTGTCATGATAATCATACCTTATGGGATAAGATCGTATTGTCCACCGAGGGTGAGACGGTTACGCAGCGCCGTTCCATGCATAGACTGGCTTCTGCGATAGTGTTCATGAGTCAGGGGATTCCTTTTATCCATGCAGGGCAGGAGTTTATGCGTACGAAGGACGGGGTGGAGAACAGCTATAAATCTTCGGTCGAAATCAATCGTATGGACTGGGAATTGTGCGCCGCGCATCAGGAAGATGTGGCGTATATGAAACAGTTAATCGCACTGCGTAAAGCTCACCCGGCCTTCCGCATGCGAACAGCAGCTGACATTCGGAACCATTTGGTTTTTGAAAAAGCACCCGCAAGTGCAGTAGCTTACACGCTACGTGGTCATGCTGGAGAAGATGCAGCGAAGCATATTTATGTTCTTTTTAATGCGAATGCTGAACACACTACTGTGGTTCTGCCGCAGCTTGGAGCATGGAAGACCATCTTCGGGGCTGATCTTACGCAGGAGCTGACTGGAAATAAGCTAACTGTAAATGGGATTGGGACAGTAGTCCTGACGGCGTAATAAATAGTCTTTTACAAGATCATTATTGAAAAGCATGCGATGTAACGTACTTTAATAAGGTACAGTACACCGTGTGTTTTTTTGTTATTCCATTTTCTTAACTTGATTGTTTCATTTTACATAAAAAGGTGACATTACTCATTTTCGATGATGATATTGCATGTTAATATGAAGACATTTACTTTGGTGCTTTAGAGTGGCATAGGCTTGGCAGCAGACAAACATAGAAAGTACCTTTCTTTTTTAGCGGTTCAGAAAGTATATATTTGTGGGGTATTTAGAGAGGATGAGAGAGATGGGGAAAGCAACCGGATTTTTGGAATTTGAACGGCAGACGCCTTCGGAGTGTGAGACGCTGGAGCGGATTAAGAATTGGGATGAATTCTCGATTCCTATGGATGAAGAGAAGCTGCGCGAGCAAGGCGCACGTTGTATGGACTGTGGTACGCCATTTTGTCATGTAGGACGTCTGTTATCTGGTATGGCTTCCGGCTGCCCTCTACACAACTTGATTCCTGAATGGAATGATATGGTTTATCGTGGAAACTGGGAGGTTGCACTGCAACGTCTGCATAAGACCAATAACTTCCCTGAATTTACTGGACGTGTATGTCCGGCACCTTGTGAAGGTTCTTGTACAGTAGGGATGAACGGCAAGCCTGTAACGATAAAGTCGATTGAAAAGTCGATTGTAGATAGAGGTTTTGAAGAAGGTTGGATTGTTCCTGAGCCACCGCTTATTCGCACAGGTAAAAAGGTAGCCGTAGTGGGCTCGGGTCCAGCAGGTCTTGCCTGTGCAGCTCAGCTTAACAAGGCGGGGCATTCGGTGACCGTGTATGAACGGGCAGATCGGATTGGCGGTTTGTTGACGTATGGTATTCCGAACATGAAGCTGGATAAGAAAACGGTTCAGCGCCGGGTAGACCTGCTGAAGGCTGAAGGCATTACATTCGTAACTCGTACAGAGATTGGGAGAGATATCTCGGCGACACAACTCAAGGCGGAGCACGATGCTGTTGTCTTGTGTGGCGGGTCTACGCAGGCACGAGAGCTTCCTCTAGAGGGTCGTGAGCTGCGGGGCATTCATCAGGCGATGGAGTTTCTGACACTGAATACTAAGAGCTTACTGGATTCAGAGCTTGCTGATGGCGAATACTTGTCTGCGGCAGATAAGGATGTAGTTGTAATCGGTGGCGGGGATACTGGCACAGACTGTGTAGCTACGTCGATCCGCCACGGCTGTCGTAGTGTGATCCAGCTTGAGATAATGCCACAGGCTCCACTGACCCGTCAGCCTAGCAATCCATGGCCGGAATGGCCAAAGGTTCTTAAGGTGGACTATGGCCAAAAAGAAGCAGCTTCACTGTATAAGGAAGATCCACGTCGTTATCTGGTTTCGACGAAACGTTTTGTTGGTGACGACGGTGGTCATGTGCAGGAGCTGCATACCGTGCGAATTGAGTGGAATCGTAATGAACAGGGAAGGATAGTTCCGGTTGAAGTACCAGGCAGTGAAGAAGTTCTAACGGCACAGCTGGTACTACTCGCATTAGGATTCACAGGGCCCGAGGAGACTGTGCTAGGTGAGCTTGGGGTGGCACGTGATGAGCGCGGAAATGTCAAGGCGGAGTTCGGAGCACAAGCGACCAATGTAGAAGGGGTATTCACAGCAGGTGATATGCGCCGCGGACAAAGCCTTGTAGTTTGGGCCATTGATGAGGGGCGACAGACAGCCCGCGAAGTGGACCGATTCTTGATGGGATCATCGAACTTGCCGTAAGAATAGAGGCATATAGGGCAGGGCGTTCCTTTTGGAGGAACGTCCGCTTTTGCGTTGTTTGCCTGTTCAAGGTTAAAATTGAAACCTAAGCACAAGATCTATTTAAGTCGAAAAGGAGAATACATGATGAAGCTAATGTTTATTTCCGATATTCACGGTTCTTTATTCTGGTTAGAACGGGCTTTGGAAAAGGTAGAGGAAGAACAGCCAGACAGTCTTGTAATCGTAGGAGACTTTTTATATCACGGTCCCAGAAATCCACTGCCGAAGGGTTATGACCCGCAGGGAGTTGCTAATAAACTGAATGAATATAACAAAAAGAAGCCTATTACGGCAGTACGTGGTAACTGCGATGCTGAGGTAGACCAGATGCTGCTGCAGTTCCCGATGATGGGCGATTATGTGATGCTACTGCATGAAGGCAGACGAATCTATGTTACACACGGTCATGGCTTTAGTATTGAGAATTTACCGGCACTGTCTGAGAAGGATATCTTTATTCAGGGGCATACCCATCTTCCGGTTGCGGATGTAAAAGAGGGCGTATACGTGCTGAATCCTGGTTCGATATCGCTGCCTAAGGAGAATCATCCGAATTCCTATGGTATTCTTGAGGGTGGAGAATTCATCGTTAAGGATTTTGAGGGCGATGTGGTAAAAAGGATTACACTAAAAGCTCAGTCAGATCCCATATGACCCGAATTCCTTCCAACATTATTAGTGTTCCAGGGAATTGAGCACTAGAACATATTATTGTATGATGAGGTAGGAGTTTTAGGGCAGGGCTGGCTCCAAATATAATAGTAAAGGTAGTTAACACATGAATCCTAAAGATTTGAACTATACAATGCCACCGGAATGGGGCAAGCATGAACGTACTTTTATCTCCTGGCCGGTGCAGGAATCTATGTGTTTCCCGGATAACCACGAGTCGGTATGCCAAGGTTATGCTGACATTATTACAGCTATTGCGGAGTTTGAACCGATTACGGTCATCGTTAACCCGGAGGACGTGGAAAAGGTAGAACGTCTGGTCAGCGGACCGAATGTAACGCTGCTGCCTATAAAGCATAGCGATGCTTGGCTGCGTGATAACGGGCCTACCTTTGTTGTTAATAAAGACGGCGTTCTAGCAGGCGTGAACTGGAAGTTTAATGCCTGGGGCGGTAAATATTCACCTTGGGATCTGGATGATGAGGTAGCTCCACAGATTCTCGAACACTCACAAGTGACACGCTTTGATGCGCCGCTTGTGATGGAAGGCGGCTCGATCCATACGGATGGAGAAGGCAGCTTGATTACTACAGAAGAATGTCTGCTCAATACGAACCGCAACCCGGATTTGAAGCGCGAGAATATTGAAGAGTACGTATGCAATTATACAGGTACAGAAACTATTATCTGGCTTAAGCGTGGTCTAAGTGGTGATGAAACCGATGGTCATGTGGATAATATCGCTTGCTTTGCTGCTCCAGGTAAAGTCATTATTCAGGTCTGTGAGGATCCGCAGGACGAGAATTTTGAGATTACACAGGAGAATCTTCGTATTTTGGAGAATGCCATAGATGCAAAAGGGCGTAAGCTGGAGATTATCAAGATTCAGCAGCCTCCACGGGTGGATCATGACGGCAGCCGTCTGACGCTCAGTTATTTGAACTTCTATTTCGTAAATGGTGGAATTATATTGCCTGTGTTTGGCGGTACAGCGGTGGAAACGGATAAACTTGCTGAGGAAGTACTGGCTGGTTTGTTCCCGGAACGTAAGATTCGTACCGTTAACGGTATGGCGGTCATCACCGAGGGCGGGAATGTTCACTGCACTACGCAACAGATGCCGGCTCAGCAATAATTGAAGGAAACTAAACGTCCAATGGGACATTTATATATATAAGGAGGACAGATTCTTGAGAAATGTAAAAGTAGCTGCGACGCAAATGAGCTGTTCCAGCAATATTGATGAGAATATCAGCAAAGCCGAAACCTTGGTCAGAGAAGCGGCGGCACAGGGAGCACAAATTATTTTGCTGCAGGAGCTGTTCGAGACACCGTATTTCTGCCAGAAAGAGAAAGCTGATTATTACGCATATGCAACAGAGCTTGAGCATAACAAAGCGATTAATCATTTCACAGCAATAGCCAAGGAACTGCAAGTGGTGCTGCCAATCAGTTTTTATGAGAAAAAGAACTACGCACGTTACAATTCACTAGCTGTAATCGACGCCGATGGAACGATACTGGGCAAATACCGCAAGAGCCATATTCCAGATGGCCCAGGGTATGAAGAGAAATTCTACTTCAATCCGGGAGATACTGGCTTTAAAGTATGGAACACTCGCTATGCCAAGATTGGTGTAGGGATTTGCTGGGATCAGTGGTACCCGGAAGCGGCTAGAGTGATGAGCCTGATGGGAGCAGAAATTCTGTTCTATCCAACCGCTATCGGATCAGAACCACAGGATGGATCGATCGACTCTAAGGATCATTGGCAGACTTGTATGCTTGGGCATGCAGCGGCTAACCTTATTCCAGTCATTGCCTCCAACCGTATCGGTGAAGAAATTGATGAAGATTCTAGCATTAATTTCTACGGCTCTTCGTTCATTGCGGGACCGCAAGGCAATAAAATTGTTGAAGCAGGCCGAGACGAGCAAACTGTAATAGTGAGTGAATTTGATCTGGATGCTTTGGAAGTCGGACGGATCGAGTGGGGCGTCTTCCGTGATCGCCGGCCGGATCTGTACAAAATGATTGGTTCTTATGATGGGGACATCATTCTTTAATAGAATTTACAGGTGAATGTGCTAAAGGCATTGCTAGAGAGGATAGAATCTCTGGCAATGCCTTTTTTTGGTGTTTCAACTTTCTGTCAAAAGAGCTGTAAAAGTCTGGAAAAGTAGAATATTGCTATTTTATCAGGTATATTAGAAGAGTAAACCGTGATTCAGGGATCTACTATGAAAATTCTGTCGGATACGTGGAGAGGAGGCTCTAGGATATCTTTTGTTATCATAATCTTACGGTGATAGAAGGAGAATACGATGAGCACATTTAAAAGCTGGTTGAACACAACCAAAAACGGACTAACAGATCAAGTGAAGAAATTCAAAAATAAAGATTTCATGAATGCGGTAGTTGCGGGTTGCGCCTTAGTTGCTGCTGCCGACGGTAAGATAGAAGAAGCTGAAAAGAACAAAATGGCCGGCTATATGAATATGAGCAATGAGCTAAAGGTGTTTGACATGAGAGACGTCATTACCCAGTTCAACTTTTATGTAAGTAACTTTGAGTTCTCACCAGAAATCGGTAAGCAGGAAGCACTGAAAGCCATCGGTAAGTTTACTGGCAAACCAGATGTGGGACGTGTAATTGTGGGTGTGTGCTCAGCTATTGGATCAGCTGATGGTGATTTTGATGACAATGAAAAAGCAGTTGTGCGGCATATTTGCGGTGTCTTGGGATTAAACCCTAGTGAATTCAGTTTATAAATGATGTAATACCCTATACATGAGTTCGGATGAAACGTATTTAATTCTTTAGCGTATCACTCATATAACATCCAAAAGCTAGACTACTAGATGGTGATTTTTTTTAGAGAATGGAGGTACGTAAAGTTGGCTGGAATTAATCTGGTAAAAGGTCAGAAGATTGATCTCACAAAAGGTAATGCAGGCTTATCTAACGTAATTGTAGGTTTAGGCTGGGATCCGGCTGCGCCGGCTCGAGGATTCTTCGGTGTGAAGAAACAGGCCAACGTGGACTGTGATGCCTCAGCATTGATGCTTAATGAGAATGGTAAGTTAGTTAAGAAGGGGAACCTGATTTGCTTCCATAATAAGCAAAGTCCTTGTAACTCTGTTATTCACTCTGGAGACAATCTCACGGGTGATGGAGACGGAGACGATGAACAAATCATGGTCAACCTGAATGCTATTCCTTCTGATGTGCACAAGGTTCTTGTAGTGGTGAATATTTATGATGCCACAAATCGTAAACAGGATTTTGGTCTGATCAAATCAGCGTATATCCGTGTTATGAATGCTGTAGGCAATAATGAACTAATCCGCTTTAACCTATCTGATAATTACAATGGCTACACGGCACTGATTTGTGGGGAGCTGTACCGACAAGGTGGAGAATGGAAATTCGCCGCAATTGGTGAAGGTAGTCACGCGGCACATATCAATCAACTGGCAGAACGCTACGTATAATCCAAATAAAAGAAAAGAGGAATGTTATCATGGCAATTAATCTATCTAAAGGTCAAAAGATCGATTTAACAAAAACAAATCCGGGTCTATCCAAAATCACAGTAGGTCTTGGTTGGGACACTAATAAATATGATGGCGGTAAAGATTTCGATTTGGACGTTTCTGTATTCTTGACTAATGCGAACAGCAAAGTTGAAAAAGAAACGAACTTTATTTACTTCAATAATAAACAGAATGAGAATGGTTCAGTTGTTCATACAGGTGATAACCGTACGGGTGACGGCGATGGTGATGATGAGCAGGTTCAAGTGGATCTTCTGAGTATCCCAGCAGATGTGGAAAAGGTAGCTTTTACCATTACGATTTATGAAGCTGATGCAAGAAGCCAAAACTTCGGACAAGTTTCCCGTTCTTATGTACGTATCGTAAATGATTTAAACAATGAGGAGCTCATTCGTTTCGATTTGGGTGAAGACTTCTCTATTGAAACTGGTGTTGTTGTTGGTGAGCTATACCGTCATGGTGCAGAGTGGAAGTTCAATGCCATCGGTAGCGGCTACAAAGACGGCTTGAGCGGTTTGACTCGCGATTACGGCCTGCAATAAGCCTTGTAGTATAGAGCTTAGAGTTACACAGTGAACTGAATCTACTCAATGAAAGAAGGTTATGTCCGTGACGATCAGTCTCTCCAAAGGACAGCGAATTGATCTTACCAAGACTAATCCAGGTCTGACAAAGGTAGTAGTTGGATTGGGCTGGGACACTAATAAATATAGTGGAGGTCAAGAATTTGACCTCGATGCTTCAGCGTTTCTGCTTCATGAAGACGGCAAGGCTAAAGGTACAGATGATTTTGTATTCTATAACAATCCAAATGGTGGTGCGAGTTCTGTAATCTACACTGGAGATAACCGTACAGGTGAAGGTGACGGAGATGACGAGCAAATCATCGTTGATTTCACCAAAATCCCTGCCCATATTCAGCGTATTGGGATAACAGTAACCATTTATGATTACGAATCTCGTGCACAGAACTTTGGACAAGTCTCCAATGCTTTTGTACGAGTTGTGGATGCTTCGTCGGATCGGGAAGTACTTCGTTTCGACCTGGGTGAAGAATTCTCAACAGAGACAGCCGTTGTATTCTGTGAATTCTACCGCAATGGTGCGGATTGGAAGTTCCAGGCTATTGGTAGTGGTTTTGGCGGCGGTCTTAGCGCATTGTGTAGAAATTATGGGCTGGACGCGCAATAGCATCTTCCGGGCGGGGTCATCACCGATCCTGCCCTTTTTTAATTCTTTATGGATTCCCTCACAAAGGACATGGAAGGGATCTCGAAGGATAAACTCCACTATGTGGGGTTATTTAAAAATATAAGCAAGTTAAGGTTCATACGATACTATATATCTTATATTTCTCGCTTAAACGCTTGTCGTCCTTATAAGGACATCGAAGGCGTTTATGCTTGCTCCATTTATAAAGGTGGTGTAAGAATGGGTATTACAGTTGTTAAAGGACAAAAGGTCGATTTAACTAAAGGCAATCCTGGACTTGATTCTCTTATCGTAGAGATTGGCTGGCAATCGCCATCTTCACTTGAGATTGATACTTCTGCTTTTCTGCTTGGAGCGCAAGGTAAAGTAAGCAAAGATGAGGATTTGATATTTTATAATAATCCGTCTACACCTTATATCAGATATAAGGAAATGCCTACATCAGACAGCCTCAAGCAATTTGACGTGGAACTAAACAAAATTCCTTCTGATGTGATGAAACTCGCGTTTACACTTACCATTTATGATGGCGAGAAGCGAGGTCAAAGTTTTAGGCAGGTAAATCAGGCCTATTTTCGGATTCTGAATCAAGTAACAGGTGCGGAGCTTCTCCGATGTGATCTTGAAAATCATTTCTCCGTGGAAACGGCTGTTGTGGTAGGAGAATTATATAGATATAACGGTGAATGGAAATTCAGCGCCATTGCCGCGGGTTTTGCTGGTGGTCTACAGGAACTGTGTAAGAACTTTGGATTAGAAACGAACGATGAACCAGCACCGACACCAATACCAGTGCCTAAGCCTGCTGCTCCACCGCAGCCAGAGCTTAAACGTCAATCAGCGCCGGTAGCGGAGCCTAAGATTCAGATTCCACCTCCTCCTGCAGCCGCGCCTTCAGCTGTAACACCCCCTCCGGTCAATCTCAACCTGAAGAAGATCGAACTGAAGAAAAAAGGTGATTCGATCAACCTGAAGAAATCAGCTGGTGGTTTGGGTGAATTGCTAATTAACCTCAACTGGAATCAGAAGCAGGGTGGAGGGCTATTTAATCGTAAAAATGGTGTGGATTTAGATCTTGCTTGTCTATATGAGTTGAAGAATGGCAGCAAGGGAGTAGTTCAGGCGCTGGGCAATGCTTTTGGCTCATTGAACCAACCTCCTTATGTCATGCTTGATGGAGATGACCGGACAGGCTCTGTAACAACCGGTGAGAATCTGCGGATTAACGGCAGCAAAATTGCTGATATTGAACGGATTCTAATTTTTTCTTTTATTTATAAAGGCGTTACCAATTGGTCAGAAGCTGACGGTGTTGTCACGATTACCCAGAGTGGCGGCCCCGATATTATTGTCAATTTGGACGAGCATAACAACCGCAAAGGCATGTGTGCTATCGCGTTATTTCGGAATGTGAATAACGAGACATTCAGTGTTGAACGGCTGGTCCAATATTACAGTGGTCATCGGGAGATTGATGAGGCATATGGTTGGGGACTGCGCTGGGTTGCTGGCAGTAAATAGACGATTTTTTCGGAGGCGCAAGTGTAATGGATTGGTTCGCTGATTTTTTTAGGAATATTAGTGAGAACTACGGTCATTTTTTCTCATGGAGCGATGTGGTAGGTACGCTCTCAGACCCGGTTAGCTGGGGCATTATTGGTAGTTTAGTTCTGCTAGAGGGACTGCTCTCTGCAGATAATGCGCTTGTTCTCGCCGTCATGGTTAAGCATTTACCTAAGGAACAACAGAAGAAGGCGCTCTTTTACGGTATTATAGGCGCTTATGTATTTAGGTTTTTGGCTATCGGTCTAGGGACATTTCTTATTAAATTTATGTTGGTTAAGGTTCTTGGTGCAGCCTATCTCTTTTATATCGCCTATGGCGGGTTATTTAAGGGCGGTGGCGATGAGAAGATCGAGAATAAGGGGTTCTCTTTTTGGAAGACGGTTTTCCTTGTTGAATTAATGGATATTGCTTTCAGCATTGATAGTGTTATTGCTGCATTTGGTGTTAGTAACCAGGTTTGGGTGCTCTTTATGGGCGGAATCATAGGCGTTCTGATGATGCGGGGAGTAGCGCAATTATTCTTGAAGCTTATTGATAAAATTCCGGAACTTGAGCGTGCCGCCTTTGCGCTTATTGCCATTATTGCTGGTAAAATGCTCGCGGGCGCTTTTGGGTACGAAATGCCACATGTATTATTCTTTTCAATCATTATTCTTGTATTCGGTGGTACGATCCTTTACAGCGTACTGCGTAAGAAAAAAGAAGCCCATAGAAATGCTTGATTTCAAAGCTAGTTGAACACTGCTGCTTTCAGGTAATCGTATATGTTTATAGCGTAGGCCTTCACTTATATATGAGAGAACCGGATAGGGTATAGCTGGTTCTGCCACTCTCTATAGGAGAGGCCTGCGCTTGTTTTGCTTGGCTTCGCAAAACTATAAGGGGGAACCATCTTGAGATACTTCGATTACCTGACGAAAGAACAAGAAATAGCCTTATTTTATAATCCGCCGATTTCATTTAACCATAATACTACGAGTAAAGATTTGCTGGCTCATGCTGTTGGAGCTGCCCTTTATATGCCAGCAACTCGTGCTAGTGTTCCCGAAGACATTTTGAAGCTCAAAAGTGCAGGACTTGTAACCGTTATTATTGATCTGGAGGATGCGATCGGAGATAACGAGGTTGACCATGCAGAGGAGTCTCTCATTCAGCATCTTATTTTTCTCGCCGCATATGAGGAGAACGAGCCAAGCGGGAGTGATAGTCTTCCGCTCCTCTTCATCCGAGTTCGTAACCCGGAGCAGCTACGGCAGCTGATTTTTCGGTTAGGGTCTTTGGTTACGATGTTAACAGGGTTTGTTTTCCCTAAGTTTTCGGTCGACAACGGAATCCAATATTTCGAGGCGATAGCCGATTACAATAGAACGCGCAGTTACTCAGACCCAGTGCTTTATGGCATGCCAATTCTGGAAAGTGCGCCTATTATTTACCGGGAGAGCCGGGTAGATAGTCTTTTATCTATTCGTAATTTGCTAGGCAATTACCGCGAATATGTGTTGAACGTTAGAATTGGAGCAACAGACTTCTCAAGTTTATTCGGACTGCGCCGTAGTCCTGATATTAGTATTTATGATCTTACCCCTATTCGAGACTGCATATCGGATATTATTAATATTTTTGGCAGAGTGGAAGAAGGGTATGTAATTTCCGGACCAGTCTGGGAATATTTTGCGAATAAAGGGCATCGGGTGCTCAGACCACAGCTACGGCAGACTCCATTTGAGGACACCTATGGTAAAAACGGCCGCGACATGCGAAATAGTTACATTTCTAGCAGCATGGATGGGCTTATTCGTGAAGTGATTTTAGATAAAGAAAATGGGATCTTGGGCAAGACGATTATACATCCCTCACATCTCAGACCTGTTCAGGCCATGTACACGGTAATGCACGAGGAATATGTTGACGCCTGCAGTATCGTAGAGAGTAACGATGGTAGCCTAGGCGTCTTCAAGAGTCAATATTCTAATAAGATGAACGAGATTAAGCCGCATTTGAACTGGGCAAAACGGATTTTACTACGATCACAAATATACGGGGTGTTACATGAACAACAGCATTTTGTCGGATTATTACCCGAAAACGAATTTACACACGTATAACATAGTCGAGAACCTGCAGGTTATGGTTACCGAAACATCTAATCCCTTTCATTTGCCTGTGGATACTTTATTCTCCATGGCAGCCCGGATTAATAAGAAACGCTCCTTTTTGTTCGTCAGCAAGGTACTTGGTAAACATATCCCTGTTAATCCGTACACCTCTCTGCTAAGTGGTGCTGCATTAGCGCTGCTGTTATATCAGGAGATGAACGGTAATTCTGCGGATAATGATAGGATGGAAGATTTATTAGATAAAGCTGTACACGGACTGATACATCCTGAGTCTGCCAAGGAAGCCTATGAGCATTTATTAGCTGCACGATTAGTTCTTCCTAGGCCTGTTGTCTTTATTGGCTTTGCTGAGACTGCAACTGCACTGGGTCACAGTGTGTACAACATGTTTGCTGATGCAGCATCATATATTCATACTACCCGTGAACATATCATCGATTTGGAGTCCATTGTTAGCTTTGAAGAAGAGCATTCACATGCGGTTGACCATCTATGTTACGCCTTGAATATTAAGCTATTATCAGGGACTGAGCCGATTATTTTGGTGGATGATGAGATTACAACAGGGAATACAGCCATTAATACGATCCGTGATATTCAGTCCAAATTCCCTCGGGAGGAATACGTAGTCGTTTCTATTTTGGATTGGAGGAGCGGTAATAATCTTCATACCTATAGCGAATTAGAACAGGAACTGGGGATTCGGATTAAGTCCTTGTGTTTGCTTCAAGGCAGTATTGAAGTAAAAGGCACGCCTTTGCTAAATGCTGGGAATGACAAAGATTTGTTATCGTCTTCAGTGGAATCCGAAGTAGTGACCACTTATGTAGTGGACGGTTTAGAACGTTTGCAGGCAACATCCGTAGATTCATATGGTGACACCAACTCGTCTCCTTATGTGAAATACAGCGGACGTTTCGGACTGGAGTCGCTGAATAATGATGATCTTGATGTAGGGGTAACCCGGATAGCCGCTCAGCTAAGAGAACTACGAGGGGGGAATTCTAAGACTCTAGTGATGGGTGTAGGTGAATTTATGTACCTTCCTATGCGGATAGCGGCTGAGATGGGGGAAGGCATTTCGTATCAGTCCTCTACTCGCAGTCCAATCCACCCTGAACGTCGACCAGATTACGGAGTGCATAGTGCTGCCGCATATCCTTCAGCTAGCGATCCGGAAATTACAAACTTTATTTATAATGTGGATTCTGATCAGTATGATGAAATATTCGTGCTGATTGAGCGTGATGTACCGCATGAACGAATGAAACCCATGCTTGATATACTGAAGACACTTGCCCGCCATAAAGTGCATCTTATTGTACTGACTCCTGAAGGAAGAAGTGGAGGGCCTCCAGTATGAAGGGAACAAGTAATCATAAAGTCATGGACAAAAAAATAGCAGAACCAGTTCCGCTAGGTAGCTATCCATCGTCAGATGTTACGTTTCTGCTCAAGGATCTTAGTGACATTTCGCTGGAGCTGGCGACGGAGGAAAGGGAGGAAGCTATTCAATCGGGTGTCCATTATTCTGAGATGTTGCCCGTTGAATATCAGCCTACCGAGCAGTATGTCGACCTGTTTCATGAGACGCTGCAGCAATCGGCTAAGAAGGTAGCTTTAGCTGTTGCCATTGTTTCTGAGATGATTGTCTCAAGAAGAGGACTAAGTACGGTGCTTGTCTCTTTAGCTAGAGCAGGAACACCCGTTGGTATACTGATTAAGCGTTATATAACTGAGAGATACGAGGTAGACTTGCCGCATTATAGTATTTCTATTATTCGAGGAAAAGGTATAGATGAGAATGCGATACTCTACATTCTGCAGAAGCATGGACTTGATGCTGATTTGCAGTTTGTGGATGGGTGGACAGGAAAAGGGGCTATCCGTGGGGTGCTGATTGATTCTTGCAATACCTTCTATGAGAAGTATGGTATTCGCTTAAATGATGATCTTGCCGTATTGGCTGACCCTGGAAGCTGCGCAGGTATGTTTGGGACTAGAGAAGACTATCTCATTCCTAGCGCCTGCTTAAACTCTACCGTTTCTGGGCTGATGAGCCGAACGGTGTTACACGCTGATCTCATTGGTCCTGAGGAATTTCATGGTTCAAAGTTTTATAAGGAGTGGCTGAATGCGGACGAGTCCAATGTATTTATTGATACGATTTGCCCGTATTTTCCTTCCGTAGTAGAAGAAGCGAAGAATATTGCTGAACAGATGCTGGAGCATCCGCCAGAAATTACTTGGCAGGGTCTTCGTGATATTCAGAGTATTCAGGAGACTTTCGGAATAGATAACATTAATCTGATAAAGCCGGGAGTCGGCGAAACAACCCGCGTATTACTACGTAGAGTACCTTGGAAAATTCTTGTCGATACTATGGATAATCCGAATCTAAAGCATATTCTTCTCTTAGCGAAGGACCGGGGCGTTCCTGTTGAGATCTTTCCTGGGATGACGTACTCCTGCTGCGGAATAATTAAACCGCTGAAGGGGGAGACAGAATGATATATGCTAGTGATCTAGATCGTACTTTGATCTATTCTTTAGGTGCAATAGGTGTGCCGGAGAATACTCCAGGTCTAATTCCGGCGGAAATTATCGAGGGAAAGACGAGATCCTATATTTCGCAGCATGCATTAAATCAGCTGATGGATCTGAACACACGGATTATTTTCATCCCGGTTACTACGCGTACGATACAACAATATAAGCGTATTAATCTATTTCAAGAAACAGTAATACCGGACTATGCGGTTACAAGCAATGGGGGGAATATCTTAATCGGTGGTGTTGTCGATAAGGAATGGAGAGAATCAATCGGTAGCTTGGTAGCTCGTCACTCTGCTGGGGCTGAAGAGGTTAGATCATATATCAAGGCGGTTGTACGTGAGGATTGGATCATTAGTGAGAATTATTGTGATGATCTATTCTATTCCTTCATGGTTTATCGGGATCAGTTACCTTTAGATGAAATCACTAATCTATCAGATCGGCTCTATAATCTTGGCTGGAGGGTTTCTTTACAAGGCCGCAAGCTGTACGCTGTGCCGGCTGCCGTGAACAAAAGCGACGCTATACTCCATTTGCGGCGCACCGTTCGTTCTGAACCTATGGTAGCCTCCGGGGACTCACTGCTAGATAAGAGTCTGCTTGAGAGTGCCGACTATGCTATTGCTCCTTGCCATGGTGAAATATTTGCAGAGCAACAGAGTGGTCTTGTAAAATCAAGATATCCATTTACGAAAGAATCAGGCGTATTTGCTGGAGATGAGATTTTGCAGTATGTAAATATGATCTATAATAATCTAACTGCATTGGGAGTGGGGCCACTATGAAAAAGGTAAATATTTATTTCAATCGTTGGTTTTCCGTGGCTTACCATTATATGAATCTCCTTCGCAATAACGAGGATGGTATACCGGTTCAAATCTTTGCAACACACCCGGATATCCGCCATATGTCGCTACAAGGTGCTGACTTTGCTGAAACCGAGCCGGCGCTGAAGGGAATAGAATATGTTCAGTTTTGCGTTGATTTCTGTCGGCGTAATGAGATCGATGTCTTTATTCCACGGTTGCATATGCTTGATATTGCTCTCCATGTGGCAATGTTTGATGCGATTGGTACTAAGGTTCTGGTCTGTAGAGATCTTGATCTGCTGGAGTCCATTATGGACAAAGGTAAATTTTACGAGAATGTTAGTGAGCAGGGCATCATGAGTATCCCGGATTATCATGTAGTTAGTACAGCGGAGCAGTTTAAAGACGCTTACACGGACCTTGTTGCCAAGGGACATCGTGTTTGCTTTAAACCTACTGAAACAGAAGGCGGGTTAGGCTTCCGAATTATCGACAATACCCGCGATCCGCTTCAAGAGCTTTTTGGGTATGTAACTCCATTGATTACGTTTGAGGATGCCTATCATATTCTTGCAAGCAAAGAGAGCTTCCCTGATTTGATGGTGATGGAATTACTGGAGGGTTACGAGTATAGTATAGATTGTCTGGCAGATGAGAACGGTAAGCTATTAGTGGCTGTGCCACGTCGAAAAGTGGGCGGTCGTCTGCGATTGATGGAGCATATTCCTGAACTGGAGGAGATTGCAGCTAGAGTTGCAGAAGTTTACAAGATCCCCTTCAATTTCAATATTCAAATGAAATACAATGGAGATATTCCAAAGTTGTTGGAAATTAACCCACGAATGTCCGGTGGACTGCATATGTCATGTCTGTCAGGGATTAACTTTCCTTATTTAGCCGTCAAAAGCGCACTCGGTGGCGAGGTTCAGCCTATGAATTTTGAAGGTGATGTATTGGCTAGCCATCTGGAGCAACCGATGATTATGAAAATAAACGGCCAATCTGTCATTCCGGATGCCGTGAATTGAGCGTTCATAAAGTCGCTCACAAGAGGTGAGAACAATTCAGTTTAAATCGAAAGTGTTGCTTTACGCCGGTATCGGTTATGTTGTTGCTGTATTAACGAGCTCTTTTCTGCCCGAATTCATCTCTCTGCTGTTGCCTTTAGCGGGTGCGGGGATAGGTGCTCTGGTAACGAGAAGTCCAAGAACCAATCTCCCAGCGGAGGTGTTGCCAGCAGGCCCTGTGACGACACCTATTGCTAAGGCACCCGCTGAGAGTGCTCCTCAATTAAGCACCACGACAAATGATACCACATCAGGTAATCACGGCTATGACAGTAGAACTGAGAGCGGGGTGAAGATTGGACCGGAGTTCGCTCCGGTTGTGGAGTATCTTAGTATTCTGGAAGATATGATTATCTCAGAAGGGCAGAAGGATACGCTGGACAATGAAATTGTCGAGAAATCATTGGCGCTCTTCGCGAGGCTTCAACGTGTAATTCCACTGCTGCAGGAGCTGAATAACGGCGAGATTAATCATACGGTCCGCAGATTGATTCTGAAGGATTTGAATGGTGTAATCAATCCGTTCTTACGGCTAGGCGGTGAAGCAAAGACGAAGAATCGGAGAATGCTGCTGAACGGTCTAAGAGATGTCGACTCCAAAATATCGGATATCGCGTCCACGATCGAACATAAAGACCTGATGGAACTTCAGACGAAGGCGGAACTGATTCATCAGCGGTACAGCAGTTCCGAACTATAGGAGGGAATCCCATGTCCACGCAGTTGATCCAATTAAAAAAAGAAGATGAACAAAAGGTAGTCGAGGAAGCGGCACAATTAATTGAGAAGGTATCCCAAACGGATACGGTTACACTGGATTCCTTGATGGATGATATCGGCAAGCTTGGGGTTAAGACGCAGGAAAAAGCAGGACAAACCTTGAAGCTGCTGGATCGCCCAGTGAATGACCTGATGTCTGGTAAGCGCGTTGAAGTGCCTAATATGATTATGAAGCTGCGGAATGAGTGTGAGAATCTGCAGCAAAGTAAGAATGTGAGCTTCTTTGGCAAGATGCTGCGCAAGAGTCCAATGAAGAACTATGTGTATAAATATCAGTCGGTTCGTACGAACATTGATGCCATAGTTACAGGGCTTCGCGATGGTAGAGATACCCTCGAAGAGAGCATTGTGAATATGCGTCAGCTGAAACGTACCTCTATGGAAGAGATCTATAACCTACAGACCAAAATTGCTTTCGGCACTAAGTTGAAAGAATTGTTCGAGGTAGAGATCGCGAAGCCAGAGAATGAGTACCGTAAAGCTTATCTGGAGCGCGGATTGCGTAAAGTGATGGTTCGAATTCAGTCGATGACAGAAATGATTCTGCTGTACAATCAAGCGATTGCTGCTACAGACATCATTAATGATAATAATGACAAGCTGATTGATTCCGTGAATAACGCAATTGATAAGACCTCTAATCTGATCACGGTGTCGGCAATGATTGCGATGTCTTTAGCGGATCAGGAGAACGTCATCAATGCTGTAGAAGCGACGAATAAGACGATTGAAGATCAATTTAAAGAAAATGCACGTCTGCTGCGTACCACTACAGAGAAAACAACCGAGTTGCTGTCTAAGCCTTCTATGTCTATGGAAGCTGTGAATCAAGCGATTGGTGATCTGCTTAGCGCACTAGATACTTCAGAACAGTCCAACCGTCGTATTATTGAGAGCTGTCAAGATTATACGTCTAAAATGACGGCAATCAATACTCAGCTGGGTAATCGTTTAGGACTAAATGAGGCGGACAAGCCTCAGGCACTGAAGCAAGGAGAGGCTGAGAGTCAACTGAGCAGTTTCTTGAACTAATTGTTTCTGAAATTCGCATGAATACACAGTATAGGATGTAAAGCCTGTTGAATTTTTCAGCAGGTTTTTCTCTTTGTTCTTTTTTCAACATTAGTTATAATATATTCCAATTTACTAAAATTTTCTCATGAGATATTATGGTAAAGATCTGATGGATTTATTGATGCTCAGGTGCACCTAAGATGAAAGGATCGGCTTTATCATGCGCTGTTTCAAGAGAAACGGGCATACCTATTGGGAGGGGTAAATGGATGGGCAGAAAGTTTAGGGGAATATTAGCTGGTGCACTGGGCGTAAGTATGCTTTTTAGTTCTTTAGGGGTAGTAACAGCACAAAATAGCAAGGATTACGAAGGTCATTGGGCTCAAAAAGCTATTGATAGCTGGTTAGACAGCGGCAAGTTGAAGGGTTTTGAAGATGGCTCTGTAAAGCCAAATCAAACCATAACAAGAGCTGAGTTTATGACATTGGTCAACCGTGCGTTTAATTATACGAAGCTAGCTAAGATTAGTTACGATGATGTGCCTTCTACTAACTGGGCATATAATGAGATAGCGAGAGCAGTTGAAGCCGGATATATCCAAGGATTTAACAACGAGATGCGTCCGAATGCTCCAATTAACCGCCAGGAAGCAGCAGTCATTATTAGCAGACTGTTGAAACTGGAAGGGGGCAGTGTTGATGAACTGAAGGTGTTTAGCGATGCTGGACAAATTGCTGCATGGAGCAAAGAAAGCGTTGCTTCAGCAGTTAAAGCCGGTGTTCTGAAAGGATACCCTAATGGGACTTTTGCGCCTGGACAGGCATTAACCCGTGCAGAGTCCTTGACACTGATTGATTCCGCTGAGGCTCTTACGCATATAGTGTTGCCGACAGCTTCTCCAGTTACAACTTCTTTGCCTAGTGTTGCGCCAACGGCAACTGCAGCATCTGCTGGCGGAGGAAGTGGTGGCGGAGGAGGTGGTGGTGCTGGTGGTGGTCAATCTGAGGCAACTTCTACTCCAACCGCTACACCGACACCCACACCCACTGCTTCACCAACGTCAACCCCTGAACCTACAATGCCTATAAAAGAATTGCCCGCCTTAAATATTCATATTACATCTACTCCAAATGAGTCAGTCACAAATTCCGTTTATCTGAAAGTTGACTTTAGTAAAGTTTTTGGCACAACAGTGAATCTAAATGATCAGATCACTTACTATATTACATCCGAGCCGATTAATGATAGAGATCTTCGTTGGGGCCTTACTAATCTTAATTCATATATAACTATGTCCGGTTTTACAGCTCAGATGTTACCCACAATCACGGTGTCTTCTAGTTATATAGATGGAGGCAGGGATGGGGAAAAGTATGTATCGGTTGTTGTTAGAAACAATAAAGAAGAAATCACAGGGTATTACACCCAAAAGATGAACTTGCAGTTCTCGCAAACTGAGCAAGCCAATGACATGGTGAAATTGGAAAGTGGAGTGACCATTACACAAGAAAAATTTATCTATGACGGTTGGTTAAATGCAGGGGAATATTATTCTGATATTATTGATGTTACAAATGCTTTTGCACAGTTAAATGGTAATGCGGTTTCTTATACAATCTCCCCTAGGTATTATAGGGATATGGACATGAATCCTCAAGCTAGCGAGATTATTACTACTCCACATATGCTGTATAAGGATACTCGGATTAGAGTGGTCGAAACTACTTATTCTTCCGGCGGGGCAACATCACCAGGGTATATTCCTATTGCTTACGAGTCTTATTATAACTATAAAACCTACAACGAAGCAGAATATATGATTGTGTTCTATGACACCAATTTGAAGGCAATCGCTTATTACGAAGGGAAGGTTCAATTAAGTGACGAGCTGGCAATTGAAGCTGCCGAGAAGAGGATTGACGATATTCCTTTCAGTCTAGGGTTAAAGGATGAGGATACTATAAATAGGGCCGCTAGAGCCTATGAGGCACTTAATGAATCTCTCCGTGGGAGGATTAGTGAGCAGCGTAAAGTGAAACTTATGAATGCTCAAGAAACTCTTGAAAAACTTAAGAAATCAGGGCCGTTACAGAACCTTGCGCTTGTCTCTTCCTATATTGGTATTAGAGAATTTCATTTTAACGGTACGTTAGTTAATGCGTATTCTATAGACTTTCCGGATACTTTAAGAAGGGAGATTGGAAGCTTTTCTTACTATATTACTAAAGATCCGATCACTGCGAACGATTTAGAGACTCCTAGTAGTTACGGTAAATATGCTTTTTCGGAGATTAATAAAATATTACTGCCTATTCGGGATAAGATAGGTGATTATAACGTAACGATAGTTTATTACGATAAGGCAGATAAGCCACTGCGCTATACGACGAAGCAGATGAACTTTTCAGTCCTTTCTCCAGCATGGGACAATTCAGCGGTTCAAGTGTTGGATGGAGTGACTATGGAACGTCACTATGGCAACGGCGGACGTGTAGACTTTATTGATGTCCAAAACTACGTACGCACACACCGGGAGGCTGTATATTTCACAGTCACATCAAGATCGATGCTGGAAAAAGAACAAGCTTTTACGGTCGAAAATGTGGTCAAGAATTTAAATCAGGTCTATCAAGGAATGGCCGTTTTCAATTCTTCTGATCCGGCTTTAAATGGACAGACAGAAGAATATATCGTTATTTTTTATGATAAAGATTATAAGGCAATAAGCTATTACACAGGGGTCCTGAAAGACTAATAAGGGAACAAGAACTCACAGCAATCATAAAGCCCTATCCTCATACATAAGTTGTCACAAGACTACATGTGTAGAAAGTGGGGATAGGCATATGATCTTAGGGTGTTTGATACTCGTGCTTATCATCGTAGCCAGCAGCGAAAAAGCAGAAGCGATAGCCAAATTGAATGACGACAGTTAGCGGGAATTAACATCAATTCCTCTAAGAAATTCGGGGATTTTCAACCACAACTTGGTTCAAGTAATTTCCAGCGGGTTATTGGGTATAATAACTCAAGGCTGTACGATTAGCCCTTAACTAGCTGGAAATACCAAAATCCCTAAGGAGGTCACATGGAGAACGAGGCGCTGCTTCAGGTTGAACAATTGGCACTCAAGAAACAGAAAATTTTTCGGCAAAGTATAATGCGTTATATTGCCAGAGCCATGCTGGCCAGTATGTTTATCGGGTTTGGTGTAATTGTAGCCTTCAAGACAGGCAACTATTTCTATATGGAGCATTCACCGTTTGCGTATCCAATGGCTGCGATTACTTTCGGAGCAGCGATCATCCTAATCTCATACGGTGGAGGGGACTTATTTACCGGAGATACTTTCTATTACACGTACACGGCTTTGAGACGCAAAATGAAATGGTCCGAGGTTGTACGCATGTGGGTCATGAGTTATATAGGTAACATTCTTGGTGCTGCTGCATTTGCACTGTTGATTTTTTTAACAGGGCTGTTTTACAGTTCTGATGTAAATGGTTTTTTACTATATGTGGTTGAGCATAAAATGGAGGCTCCGGCAGGGCAGCTTTTTTTCCGCGCTATCCTCTGTAACTGGCTTGTTTGTATGGCTTTTTTCATCCCAATGAATATCAAAGGCGATGGGGCCAAAATGTTCGCAATGGTCTTATTCGTTTTCTGTTTTTTCATCTCCGGTTATGAGCATAGTATTGCCAATATGTGTACTTTTGCAATTGCATTAGTCCTTGACCATCCCGGAACGGTTTCGTGGGGCGGTGTGGTGCATAATCTTGTGCCCGTTACAATCGGAAATCTAATTGGCGGCGGGGTTCTGATGGGGGTTATGTATTATTATGTGAACAAACCTTTTTTGGATGATCCGAAACATTAAGAAGAAATAATGTGAATCCGCAACTTCGCTCTTTAAAAGAGCGGAGTTTTTTGTGCTGTAAGATATTTCTTTATCTTTGGGATATTTTGATTTTTTAGGGTTGAAAAGGATTAGGGGGAAAGAAGTAGAATACATATTAGTATTGCAAAATTGAAGAATCATACAGAATGGGGTAAGGCTTTGGAAAAGACAACAGGGATACTGACGGATGAGACTATCATTAAGGCTTCCAATCAGCATTGCATTGATCAAGGAATAGATCCAGAGCAGCCTCCTATTTTTCCAAAATGTTATGCTGCAGATGAATTGGGGTCACAACTCCATGTATATAGTGAAGTGATTGAGGTTATTGATTTTTTTGTAAACAAGTTCCTTTCTTCAGTAAAAGGTAATCCGATCCTTGTTACGATATCGGATGATGCAGGTTATCTATTGGCGTTCAAAGGGGATCCGACGATTATTGATCTCGTAGGGCAGGTTGGCATCAAAGAAGGTGTGCAACTAAACAAAGAAGTGGGTACAAACTCAATTGCATTGTGTCTGGAACATCAGCGGCCTTTTCAGTTGAAGGGACAAGATCATTATCATCAAATTCTTCATCGTTTAGTGTGCTGTACGGCTCCTTTTTATAAAGAGGATGGGCTTGAAATATTAGGGACGATATCATTTATGGCGGATATTGATGTGGCGCATCCCCACTTATTGCCTTTGCTCTGTACCATGGCTGACTCTATCGAACGCGAGATTTTGCTGCGTAGGGGGAATGCTGAGCTTCAGCTTTTAAATCGAATCCTATTGGATACCAATTACTTGGGTGTTATTATAACGGATGAACTTGGAACGGTCGTCAATATAAATGAGAACTGCTTAACCATGCTTCATTTGGATGGTGAGCATCAAGCATCTGTTATCGGTGCCAGTGTCTTCGAAATTCGGAATGTGGGCTCTTATTTTCAACACGTCATTCTTCAGCAAGAGGCATGTGCTGGGCTGGAAGTGATTCAGGAGAGCAACGGTTTATTTGAGCATTATATGCTGGATGTGCTTCCGGTTTACGATTCGAATGCATGTTTAGCTCGTGTGATAGGGAGTCTTCGTAATATCACAGAGATGAAAAAAACGGAAGAAGTGTTGCGCAATACAGAGAAGCTAGTGGTCGCTGGACAACTAGCCATGAGTATCGCACATGAGATTCGTAATCCGCTAACTACAGTCAAAGGAATGCTTCAACTAGCCAATAAAGATTCGCAACTGCTACATTATGATCTTATCATGTCAGAAGTAGAAAGAATGAACCTCATTGTGAGCGAGTTCCTCATACTAGGTAAACCGCAGGCCGCGCATTATAGGGTAGAACAATGTAGCACGATTCTGCAGGAAGTGCTCAGCATTTTTGCGATTCAAGTGGAGATGAATAATATATCATTGAAAACACAATTCCATTGTGATGCGAATATCTTGTGTGACCGTAATCAGATTAAGCAGGTCTTCCTAAACATCCTAAGAAACTCAATGGAAGCCTTGCCCTTTGGCGGAAGCATTACAGTTGCCCTAGATGTGGAGAATGGATTCCAGACGATTACCTTCAAAGATAACGGAGAGGGTATGAACAAGGAAGTGCTGGATAAATTAGGGCAGCCTTTTCACACAACCAGAGGTGACGGTAATGGACTGGGAATCATGATTGTTAAAAAAATAGTGTCTGCACATAGAGGACGCGTGGCCATAGCAAGTGAAGAGGGCGTAGGTACAGCCGTTACGATTTATTTGCCAATAAAATAAAGGGCTTATCTTGGCTATTTCTTCGTCGTGCAAGCAGTAATTCATAATAAAAGACTCTTCCGCCTATGCAGGCTGGAAGAGTCTTTTATTTGGAGAAAGTCTACCACTTGGATCCGCCTGATGAATTTCGGCCGGACTTCCCTCCGCCGCCCCAAGAAGATCCGCCGGAGGATTTGCCACCGCTGCCGCCTCCACTCCAGGAGGAGCCTCCGGACGAGCGTCCTCCACCGAATCCACCTGATGAAGGTGGGCCAGAGGACATTCGTTTGCGAGCCTGTGCGCGGCGTTGTTGTTCTCTCAGCATAGCTAATTGAGCTAGTCGCTCTTCTTCTTCCTTCTGACGAACGAGTCGGTTCGCTTCATTCACAAAGGAATTGATCTGTGAATCATAAGAACGGCCAAGGGATTCCAGTTCCTCAAGATTGTAAGGCCGGGATGCCAAACGATGTTCCAGTGCACTGTATTCCGGCAGTAAGGATAGCTCGAAGCGAATTCTAGAAGATAACCCTCTGCTATGCAGAATACGCTGGGTTGTTTCCACCCGGCTTTGCCCTTCGGAAAAGAGGCGAGTGACCTTATCCAGTCTTTCATGAAGTGCATTTAGACTTTCTGAGACTCCATCGAACTGCTTTGCAGCTTCATCTTGGAGGGATAGCAACTGTTCTAGCGCATTGTGGGCCTTATCATATTCGCCGCGCTCATCACTGGTCCAATTCTCAATCTGCGCCACTTCACTAGCACCTTCCCGAAGGCGTGTGCTCCACGCTGTAAGGATGTTCTCCACAGTTGATACATGTTGTTCTTCAAAATACATACGTGCTTCGGTAATCCGGCTTTGCAGTCCGTCTCGCCGCTGTTTTAATTGGCTCCACTGGGTACGGAATAACTCTAAATCTCTGCGGTTATTCTGCCGAAGAAGTGCTTGTTGTTCTGTCATAGCAACAGCCTCATCCAGGAGAAGGTCAAGAGTAGCGCCTATCTTGCGCACCTCATCCATATCTCCAACACGCAGCGGCGCTTCAAGCGTTAGCGATTCTGCGCGGGCCTGCTCCAGACGGTCAAATGGTTTTACCTTCATGTTGTGGAGTGAACTCTGCTCGATGATGTTTGTGATTTTGGCACGGGTTGCAGCTAAAACCGTAGGGAACTTATTTAGCTTATCATCGTAGAGATCGACATCCTTCAGGTCTTGTTCAATCTTTTCTTGGCGATCTTGTGCATCCTCGGTAATTTCTTGTGCGGCGATAGGGTCAAAAAGCTCCAATTGATCTGCCTTAGAGGTCTCCTCGGCAAGCTCCTTGAGCTCTTCTACAATTTCTTGAAGTGCATAGCCAGTTTCTTTAACCGCACCCTGCAGCTGCTCTTCAAGCTCTGGTGCATCCTCTTTCAGCTCTGTAATTCGCTGTTTAACATTGCGATCAGCTTCACTGATGACAGCAATGTTCTTCTCTTCTTCCTCGAGCGCTGCGCGGAAGGAGGCCTCTGTCTGCTGTAATTGTTCCACGGCTGCCTTAAGGGCAGTCAAATGATAAAAGGGTGGCTGTACACCTTGCCCATCACTTTGCAGTGAAGAGATTTCAACAAGCTTTGCAGAGAGCCGTTTTGAAATGCCTTCTACCAGTACCTCGGTTTTTCCCTGAACGATCCCTTGAAATGGCTTTAATGACTCCAATGCTCGATTTGCCTGTACTAGCAAATCGGATAATTGCTCTTGTTGTGCGTTTAGCTGTTTGCGTCGACGTAGACCTGTGACCACTATGAATAGCACAAGTAGTATTAGTCCGATTCCGATTAGAATGGCGACAATCGTAAACATGGAGCTATTGGAGCGGCTTCCGGTACTGACCGAGGTCCCTGGTTTACCGGAGGTTCCGTTCCCTGAACCGCTATTCGTACTGCCAACTGCACTACCACTTCCTGCATTTCCTCCAGTATTTCCGGTACTCTCCCCGATGGAATGGACCGCTTTAATTAGAGCCTTTGTCCCTCCAGCGAAGTCACCTTCTCTGGCATAAGGGATGAAATAAGTATTAACTAGCGCTGTAATGGCAGCACTTCCTGATTTTCCTCCCTGATTTTGGGACCAGGCATTTAACGAGGTTTGAAAGCCCGGATTGTTAAAATTTAGTTCAATGGACTGGTCGCCAGCGGAGATCAGCAAGAGAATATCGCGTGTGGATAATCCCCAAGAGGTGTAAGTATCCTCGGCGTACTTATCGGCCGGAGTGCCGTTTAGGGAATCTACGGTGAGTACATGCATAGTAATCAGATCTCCAGTGGCAGCAGCAGAAATGGACGTCGCTTCTGCGGAACTGAACATTCCAGCTTTATCGGTTACTAATCCCTGCTCAGCAGGGATTTCGGCGGCGTATGCACCGGGTATCCATAACACGCTGATCAATAAGAATAAAGCTATATACTTTTTCAAGCTGACACGCTCCAATCTGAAGGACTTTGTATTCAGTATATTATGCTGATAATTATACTATATCATTAACCCTCAAGTGACCCGGGGATACCTATTCTTACATAGCTGCCAATCATACAAGCAAAAAAAGCCGCATTCCCTAAAAGGAATGCGGCGAATATTCAGAAAGGTTATCTTGTCGGCAGACAGAGAATGTATTGCAATCTGGATTTAATTTCTTTTTGCCATTTTAAATCTCCAACTTTAACGGCAAGATTGAGCAGATCCAGATAATCGTCAACCTGTAGTGTTGTTCGGGTAGAGGTAACGTTCATGGGTGATCAGTCTCCTTTTAACTTAAATATAGTAAAGTGAAATCAATAACTTATTTAATAATGATAATCATTATCAACTTGTATCATTATTGCTATTATCCACATTTTCCATCTAAAAAGCAATATAAAAATGTAGCATCCGTAATTTTATATAATTTACAAAGGGAAGGGTTCATTGATGGGATTTGCGTATATTATGTGACGAGGAAAGAAAAAGCAGGGGTATTGCCATATTTTGTCGAATAACATTTAGGATATTACTGTAAATTCAGTAAAAAGGGGGAACGAGCGATGAAGCAGTGCAGACTGTTGCTTCTGATTAGCATTTTATTTATGCTCTTACCTCCTACTGCCCTTCACGCCGAAAGAAAGGAGATCGAATATCAAGTAGAGCTGGAATATCCACCTTATAAATATATAAAAGATGGGTACATGACCGGTTTTGATATTGAATTGAGTAATATGATCTTTGAGAAGCAGGATTTCGATGTCCACTACAGTACAGGGAAGTGGCCTGATGTGTATAATCGGCTCGTTCAGGGTGATATCGAAACAGCGGGTCTAATGGCAGTAACGGAAGGACGAAAACAAGAGTTGTTATTTTCAGATCCTGTTTTCAAAAGCTATATTTCCATCTACGCAAGGCGAGGGCTTAAGGGTAAGATCGATTTAAATAAGCTTGGAGGTTATAAGATAGGTCTAGGAAACGGGCAGTATTCTGAAACAGTACTGAACGGCAAATTGGGAATTAATGATTACGTAGAATTTGCTACGATTCCTGAAGCCTTGGAGGCTTTAGAAAAAGGGGAGATCGACCTTCTATTTGAGAATCAGGAGGTGGTCGATTATCTGCTCGTTGAACAGGGGAAGACAGACAGTATTATTAAGGAAATAAATGATCTTTATCCCAGGGATGTAGCTTTTGCAATCAATAAGTCTGCACCGGAGTTAGTTTCTTATGTTAACGAGAGATTGGGGGAATTGAAGCATTCGGGTGCTTTTGAAGAGCTGTACCAGAACTATTTTTTCGTTCATTCAGATTATTATAAAGGTATGATCCACAAAAGATGGGTTTACGGAGCAATCCTTCTATTCTGTCTTCTTATCCTGGGTGGAGTCCTGCTTAAAATGAATATTAATCGTTTACGGCGTGCTGTTTATTCAGAGCATCAATTTTTTGAAGATGTTATAGAGCATAGTGGCATGGTAGTTTGGGCGGTGCAGGCAGATAAAAAGGTAGTGCGGTTTAATAAATTCGCTGAACAGATGACGGGTTTAAGTGAAAAAGAGGTACTGGGTGTAAATATTGAGGATATCGCAGGTCTGGAAGGCAACACGGCTATAATCCGGGATCTACTGAAGCAGGCCATACGTCTCGAATATGTCAGCAACGTAGAAATTAAGCTCCCAGACCAGTCATCTGAAGCGCGATATTTCTCATTCCGGACAGCCTTATTAAAAGGACTTGATAAGCAAGCAGCCGATATCTTTGTCCTTGTAGGTGTGGATATCGATAATCGTAAACAAAATGAGCTGAGGCTACAGCTAAGTTATAGAGAATTGGAAGCTACATACGAAGAGCTCTCAGCGACAGAGATCGATCTACAGGAGCAATTTAATAAGCTACAAATCAGTGAAAGGCGTATTCGGCTCTCCACAGAAGGTTCTGGTGCGTATATGTGGGAGTTTGATTTGGAGGCGAGACACTTTAATTTATCGGATCGATGGTATGAACTCATGGGTTACACGAAGGATGAAATCAATTCGTTTGAAGATGGAGTGCTTAGTATTGTTCATCCGGAAGACCTTGCTACAACCCTCAAGCTTAAACAAGATCACCTGAAGGGTGTCACACCTATTTTCGAAACGGAGTTCCGCATGATTACCAAAGATAATCAAATCGTGTGGTTTGAGGTTAGGGGTAAGGCTACCGTTAATCCAAAGGATAAAGTTCTGTTATTCATGGGCTCCTTGATTGATATCAGCGAACGGAAGCAAGCGGAGCTTAAACTGAGCAACAGCTACCAAGAGCTTGGGGCGACCTATGAGCAGCTCGCGACTACTCAACAGGAGCTTCTAGTACAATATAATATGCTTCTAGACAATCAGAAACATATGCATCGTCTGGCTTATGTGGATGCGCTTAGTAACTTACCTAACCGTTTATGTCTGCTGGAGACCATGGAGAAGTATCTAAAGCATCCGGGAGGGAAATTTGCACTGCTGTTTCTGGATTCAGATAATTTTAAATACATCAACGATACCCTAGGTCATAAATCCGGGGATGTACTCATCCGGAAGGCAAGTGAGAGATTGCAGTCACTGATGCGGGAAGGAGATATGCTCTCACGGCTAGGTGGAGATGAATTTGTTATTTTTATTAAAGATACAGAGGATCGTGAGGCTGTATTGCGTCTGGCAGAGCGTATAATGAGAGCGTTCAGGCAGTCCTTTTTAATAGGAGAGAGTAATCTGTACGTCTCGCTAAGCATCGGAATTTCCTTTTATCCAGAGGATGGAGAGACGGCCGAGCAAATTTTGAGTAATGCGGATGTGGCGATGTACCGTGCTAAAGAGGATGGCAAAGGAACTTATGTAGTCTATGACAAATCGATGCATACAGCGTTTAATGAACGAATGAATATAGAGAAACATTTGCGCAGTGCTATGAACAATAATGAATTTGAACTGAACTATCAGCCCCAGATGGATATCGAATCCGGATTCATCTCTGGCTTTGAAGCTTTAATTCGTTGGAACAGCCCATCTCTCGGTTCTGTATCTCCACTTTCTTTTATAAAAATTGCTGAGGATTCCAGACTGATCATCGATATTGGTGAATGGGTGCTTCGCGAATCTTGCATCTTTATGAAAGGTATTCAAGATCGTACTGGTGTTCCTTATAAAATATCGGTCAACATTTCGATTATTCAGCTATTCCAGAACGATTTTATCGAGAGGGTACAGGATAGTCTGGCAGTAAGTGGCCTAAATCCAAGCTGCCTTGAATTGGAAATCACCGAGTCTATTTTTATGAAATCATTTGAGAGTATTCTGGGTAAGCTGCAGTTTCTAAAGTCTAAGGGCATTAGTATCGCCTTGGATGATTTCGGAACGGGTTATTCATCACTTAGCTATTTGCAGCAATTGCCGATTTCAACGCTCAAGATGGATAAAACCTTTATTGATTCGCTTTCAGAAAAAGCTGACAGCCAGTCTTTTGTGCAGTCCATTATACAGTTGGGGCATAATATGGGACTGAAAGTTGTAGCAGAGGGTGTAGAAGAGGTCATTCAGATGGATGTGCTCAAGCAATTAGGCTGCGACAAGATCCAAGGCTACCTGATTAGCAGACCTGTGCCAAAGCAGGCAGTCGAAGAGCTTTTAGAAACACAGAGGCGCTATGGGATACAGCAGTCAGATTCAAGCAGATGAACACAAAAACGCTTACCGTCCATTAGGGACGCCGAAGGCGTTTTTGCTTGTGTTCGGCCTTTAGCTGATTACGATTTTGTTCTTCCCGGTGTTCTTAGCCTCATAAAGTGCATCGTCTGCTTTCTGAAATGTAGAGTTTTTGGAATCTGTACCTATAAAATCGTGCATACCGATACTGACGGTTATGTTTTTGTCGTTCATTTCCGCAAAGGGGGTATCGGAGATGGACGTTAGAATATGCTTCATAATCTCATGAGAATGATCAAGGGTCTTAGAAGTCAGAATGACGACAAATTCTTCCCCGCCAAAGCGAGCCGCGAAATCATCAGGACCGACATGCTCGAGGAGGATCGCTGCAACCTTTTGCAATACGATATCTCCAACGGAGTGCCCATAGGAATCATTTACTTTTTTGAAGTTGTCGATGTCCATGACGGCTAGCTGCATAGGAAATGGATTACTCTGCTGATGATCGATCAGCCATCCTAAGTATTCATGAAACGTCTTATGATTATAAAGGTCCGTCAGAGGATCGATCTTGGATAGCCGGTCCATGATTATATTCTGAATGCGTAACTCCTGTTCTGACTTTACGGAGTTCTCCAGGGATCGCATCAAATCACGCCCGCGACCGATAACTGCAAAGCCTGCTAAAGCAGTAGCAGCAAAAATAAGAACAATAATGATAGTTTGGGTGATAGGGACATACCCGTGATTAGATGCCTTGATGAATAAAATGATCGTGTACAGTAGACAAACAGCAGAAGAGGCTATCATATAACTAGACTTCATATAGATCATGGATACAAGCAGCGGCAGCAGCATAATTAATGACTTAACATACAGTTCATCATTGAGATTGATGATAATAAGAAGCGCAAATAAATGGCTCGCTACTGTAATAGCTAGCTCGGACCATTGGGGTTTCCATCTATAGATAAATTCCAGAATAATGATCAAAGTCAATATGACGGAATCAGGAATCAGCGACTGAGTAATAAACTCTCCTCTGGTTAGGGTATCCGAATGTTGGCCCCATAAGCATTGAGAAACAAACATATGAATACTTAAATCCACAATCAGGATGATCCAGAATGCATTGAGCAGCACGCGATTCCAATGGGTCTGACGAGGAGTTTGAGATGTAGTATGCATAATGTGTTCCTCTTTTCCAGTGGCAATTTGCTTATATATTCGACAATAATTACGGATTCCCTCTCGACCAATTATCTCCAAATATATTCGTATATTACGGTAACGTTGGTATAGGTCCTCCATAAATATGGATTTGCGTGTGGAAGGACTGATCGAAAAGGAATAGTATAGAAAGTATTTCCTTTAATTAACTCTGCTGATATAATGTTAGAATACATAACATCAATCGAGTGGAGTGGGAATAATGATGCAGATTCGTCGAAGCCAGATTTTTGTAGTCGTCCTGTTGCTCCTTGTCAGTGTTTACAGTTTGTTGATAGACATGTTCTGGATTCATAAGCTGGTAATCATCCTGCTTATGGCTTCTCTAGGCTGGGTCCTGCTAAATTTGTCCCGCTACGTTTATCGTAAAGAAGTACTGCTGAAGGAAGCTAATAGTAAGGTGGAGCTGCTTGGCAATGAGATTGTAGTTACTTCGGACCGACTGCATGGTGCACTCGAAGAAATCAGCCGTCATACAGAAAAGCTGCAGCGGACAGCTGATTATTCACATGAATATGAAATGGATTTGCGGATTCGCAGTAACGAAGCTAAAGCTAACATTGAAGATGCTTATCGGACAATGGGCGGAGTAGCATCCGTTACCACACATATCGAAGAGTTGACGGAGAGACTGGGGTCAAATATGCAATATGCCCGTCAAGGAATGACAACCATGGTAGATTCCTTGAGCATCGCAGATGCTGTGATGAAGGATTTACAGATGCAGAGCGGGGACATGTTAGCTAAGTTTACTATCTTGAGTAATCATATTGCGATGGTAGAAGAGATCAATACGCTTATTAACGGAATTGTGGATGAGACCTCGCTGCTAGCACTTAATGCTTCCATAGAAGCGGCCCGGGCCGGAGAACAGGGCCGCGGATTTGCGGTGGTGGCCAGCCGGATTCGGCAGCTGGCTGATCAAAGCAAGAGCTCGGTCGATCGTTCCTCCGGCATCTTGCTCGACATTAATAACGGAGTACAGCAGGTGCTGGAATCCGTTACGAAAGAGCAAGCTTCAGTGGAACGTGGGGTGAACGAGGTCGGCACGGTGAAGCTTCGACTCGATGATATTGCTTCGAGAGTCGATGAGGTAGGCAGCGCAGTAACGGAAACCATCGATGCTGCCGCGAAGCAGGGCAAGCTGATAGTTGAAGTGACGACGGAACTGAGTGGGGCAGTGGCTATCGTGAATGAGACGATTGCCAATGTGGATCTTACGCTGGAACAGGTGACACGGCAGCGGAGCCAGATCGGGCAGCTGAACGAAGTCAGCGCCAATCTGTTAGCCGAGTCGCAATCGTTGCAGCAGTCGGTTACCGGCATTGCGGGTCGAGAAGAAATCGAGATGAGCCAATATGCAGCCCGGCTTCAAGAAATGCAGAGTCTCTTGGAGACAATTTCAGCTAAGGAAGAACTGTACGACCCAGATACTGAAGTTCATCAAGGTGTTTTGACCTCTTACATTAAAAAAATTCCGGATGTACAAGCCATTTGGTCCAATCGGACGGATGGGACCTTTATCTTTTCCGAGCCAGCGGCTGGCCTCTTGAATGCCAAGCGGCGTGATTGGTGGAATGGGGCCATAAATGAAGGTCAATATGTCTCGAAGCCTTATGTATCTGCGATTACGAAGCGTTCTTGTGTTACATTATCCAGAGCGATTAAGAATCGTCAGGGAGATGTCGTTGGTGTAGTAGGTATCGATTTGGCGGTGTAATAAAACCAGAAAAGCAAGCCCTGCTATATTAGGGGCTTGCTTTTTGTTATTTTAGGTAGCGCTGATCTGCAACTGTTTCCACGTCGCCTGCCAGTTCTTTTTAATAACGCGTTGTTCATAAATAGGGAGTAAGCTCGGGTTTTCAGTAAAATGTGGGGTAGGTCGTAATACTACATGAATAACATCGTAAATTCCGTGTGGAGCGACTAGGAGGATTTTCCCTGATGGATCTAGGGAGAGTCCAAGCGCTGTAGCGGTTTCCGGAAACTTGGATATCGCATCAACAGCTGATGTATACGGTGGAAGTTGATTGACGGTATGCATTCTTGCTTCATTTTTAACAGACCAGGGAATAGCAGGATTCAGGCTTCGTAGTCTCGCCTTCCAATCCTTCTCCACCTCCTCTTGAAGATTGCTGTCGTCATAATAAATAACATCAACATCTGGCAAAGGTGTCCGTTCTTCGAAGCCGTGAAGGGTGTCCCAAATTTTTGCACGCACAAAGCCGGCGCAAACCCACCAGTCAGGTAACTGCAGCGATCTAGCATTCTCTAATATATCCATCATCCAGGGATCATTTTGTACAAGCTGTATGATATCTGCCTCATGTTCTAATTTTTGCAAACCGCCCACCTCCGTATATGTATGCTTTTATTCTGTTCCTATCATACAACAAGAGTTTCAATAGAGGTATTAAAGGATAGGCTGAATGGACAGAGGCATGAACTATCTTTATAATAAGTCGACATCTAGTCCTTTGGAGGCGGAGACCGTGCAATATACGTTTACGATATTACTGCAATTATTCGAAAGAGCTGCACTACTGCTGATGTGTCTGTTCGTGCTGACTCGTCTGCCGCGGTTTAAAGAGATTTTTCAAAAAGGAACCTACGCCCCGCAGGAGCTTGCCATAGCGACGACGATCTTCAGTTTATTCGCTATCTTTGGTACCTATAGTGGGATTAATGTGGAAGGCTCGCTTGTGAATGTGCGAATTATCGCCATCGTGTCTGGTGGGATTTTGTTCGGGCCATGGGTAGGACTCATAACAGGCATCATCTCAGGGGTTCACCGTTTTCTAATTGATATTGGAGGGGTAACCTCTCTTCCTTGTCTGATTACGAGTATTACCGCAGGGATTGTGTCAGGAGTAATATACCGCCGCACTTCAGGTGAACGTCGCTGGATGGCCGGTATTTTGGCCGGGATGGCCTGTGAAGCCCTGACGATGCTACTCATTCTAGTGATGGCCGAACCGTCGTCGCTGGGTGTGGATATCGTGTCCAAAATTGCTTTTCCGATGATTATGAGCCAGATTAGTGTTGGTCTGATTGTCATGCTAGTGCAGAGTGTGGAAGGTGAAAAGGAACGGATTGCAGCGAAGCAGTCCAAGCTGGCACTGGATATTGCCAATAAGACCTTGCCATATTTTCGCAATATTAATCCCGAGTCGCTTCGTACCATCTGCCAAATTATCAAAGAAGATATCGGTGCAGACGCTGTAGCTATTTCGGATACAAGACTCATTCTCGCTTACGTTGGTGTTGGAGAAGAGGATTATACTACGACCAATGAAATTATAAGCGAAGAAACGAAAGTGACGTTGTCCAGTGGTGAAATTACGATCCGTAACGACGATAGTGATTATGTGAATCCGGAGATTAAATCGCTGATTATTATTCCATTGAAGGAAAAAGGTGAAGTGACGGGAGCGCTCAAAATCTATTACACCAGAGCCCACAAGATCACTTATTCTTTACAAGCTATGGCTGTAGGTTTGTCGCAAATGATCTCTACGCTAATGGAAGTATCGCGGGTTGAGGGCATTAAAGAAATGGCGAACAAAGCGGAGCTAAAGGCGCTGCAGACAAGCATTAACCCACACTTTCTGTTCAATGCGCTGAACGCGATTGCGTCCTCGATCCGGATTAATCCGGATAAGGCGCGTGAGTTGATCGTGAATCTGTCCGGTTATATGAGATACAATCTGGAGCTGACGGATGAATTTATCGACATTAAACGAGAGCTACAGCAGGTCCAGCAATACGTTGAGATTGAAAAGGCGCGCTTCGGAAGCCGTCTTAACGTGCTTTATGATATTGATGAGGTTCAAGTTCGGATTCCGAGTCTGATTATTCAGCCGCTTGTAGAGAATGCGATCATCCATGGCATACTAAAGGTAAGAGGGACGGGAACGGTAACGATTTCTGTAAAAGATCAAGGCGATCATGTGCGGGTTGGCATTCGGGATACCGGAGCTGGCATCAGCGAAGATACCATAGAGAAGGTCTATGCTGGCGATATGCCGGAGAATAAAATCGGACTATTTAATGTACATCAACGGGTCAAGCTGATCTATGGGACAGGACTTACCATTCAGAGATTGGATAAAGGGACGGACATCTTTTTTGATGTCAAAAAGGAGGGGCTATGAGAGCGATCATCGTAGAGGATGAAGAGCTGGCAAGACAGGAGCTGGCTTATTTAATAGAAACACATAGCGGGATCGATATTGCCGCACAATTTGAAGATGGGCTGGATGCACTCAAATTTTTACAGGTTGAGACGGTAGATGTGATCTTTCTGGACATTAACATTCCCTCGATAGACGGAGTGCTGCTGGCTCAGAATATTAGCAGATTCTCGGTAAAACCTTATATAGTGTTTATTACTGCGTATAAGGAGCATGCCGCTGAGGCATTTGAGATTGAAGCGTTTGACTATATTCTTAAACCCTACAGTGAGGTTCGCATTAAAGCTATGCTGCACAAGCTAGAGGGGGCATTCGTTGCTCGTGGAAGACAGGGGGAAGAGGAACGTAATCCCGTCAGTGATAAGGTGAATCTGTGGAAAAACGAAAAGATTATCGTAGTGAATGCCGACGATATTTATTACGCCTCCGCACAAGAGAAAAGTACGAGCGTAATAACTAAAGGTGAGGAATATAGTATGGCGCTCAGCATCAGCGATTTTTATAATCGACTGCCGGAGGATCGTTTTTTTCGCTGCCATCGTTCCTATATCGTTAACCTGTCCAAAATCAAGGAAATCATCCCTTGGTTCAACAATACGTATTTGCTGCGTTTGCATGATTTGGAGTTTGAGGTGCCCGTAAGTCGCAGTAAGGTAAAAGAATTCAGGCAGATCATGCGCTTATAAATGCAGTTCATTCTTCATTTGCGTCATTTCATGCCAGATTTCTCTCAACATCCGCTGGTTTAGCTACAATAAAGAGGCGATAGAAGCTCTTGTAGCACATCACGAGAGAGAAAGAAGGAATAGACCATGACTTCGACGAAAGACAACAAAAACGCAAAACGGTGGCTTATCGTATTAGGAACCGTAATTATGCAGATGGGTCTAGGTACCATTTATACATGGAGCTTGTTCAATGCACATCTGGTAACAAAATTCGGATGGGAGCTTAACGCTGTTTCGATTACGTTTTCGATCACGAGCTTTGCACTCGCTTTTGCGACTTTGTTCGCAGGGAAATTGCAGGATCGTTTTGGTCTTCGCCGGTTAACTGCCACCGCAGGGATTGTGCTTGGTCTAGGATTGATTCTTAGCTCTCAGGCGAATTCGCTGCTAATGTTCTATATATTGGCTGGGGTAATCGTTGGTTTTGCAGACGGAACAGCTTATATCACTTCATTATCTAACTTAATTAAATGGTTTCCGAATAATAAAGGCTTAATCTCCGGTGTGTCCGTGGGTGCTTACGGAACGGGGAGCTTGATATTTAAATATATCAATGGTAGTTTGATCGACTCGGTGGGTGTATCTAATACGTTTATGTATTGGGGCATGATTGTTATGGTGATGATTGTAATCGGTTCCTTACTTGTCAGAGAAGCTCCAGTACAAACGGCATCACTGGGTGCAACATCAGCTTCGACTATCGCTAAACCGAAGGACTACACGGTAAAAGAAATGCTACGTACAAAAGAAGCTTATCTGTTATTCATCATTTTCTTTACCGCTTGTATGTGTGGCCTGTATTTGATCGGTATTGTTAAAGACATCGGGGTGCAGCTGGCTGGACTTGATGTACAGACAGCAGCTAATGCCGTGGCGATGATTGCAATTTTTAATACAGCAGGGCGTTTAATCTTGGGTGCCTTGTCTGACAAAATGAGCCGTTTGAAGCTGGTAGGTGCTTCGCTTGCAGTAACGGCAGCCGCTATGCTGACCCTTAGCTATGCGACGCTGAATTTCGGACTGTTCTTCACTTGTGTAGCAGCCATTGCATTCTGTTTCGGGGGTAACATTACAGTGTTCCCGGCGATTGTCAGTGACTTCTTTGGTCTTAAAAATCACAGTAAGAACTATGGAATCGTATATCAAGGTTTCGGTATTGGAGCCCTTTCCGGTTCGTTCATCGCCGTCTTCCTGGGCGGGTTTAAACCTACTTTCGTGATCTTTGGTCTCTTGTGTCTGCTGGCCTGCATCATCGCGATTTCGCTAAAACCGCCAGTGGAGAAAGCGGAAGAGAAGAAGGCGCTTCGGCTCAAAGCTACAGAACGGACGGCTTAAGGATATTTATAAAAGACGTACAACTGACAACAGTTGTACGTTTTTTTATTGGTTAGAAGTGTGTTCAGTACGTGGAGTGTGCCCCAAAAAATACCTGTGGAGTCTAAGAGCTATACAGACTGCATAGCTCTTATTAGCCTCTAAATGTGTATAATTGGAGTGAATTTGAGCAAATGGCAGCATTTGAGTCCGACTGTAGGCGGAAACTGCATATTTTTCTGAAATAAGGTTTCCTTGGTCTGTTAAACATTCTATATCACGCTGGAATTACTTCTGTGTAACAAAGGTTTATACTGATTTGCTCCGATTTTGGTGTACATAGGCACTTTTTTCTAGGCTCAAGTGTTATAGAAGATATAAAGGGTAAGGAGGTGCTTACATCGCCACAGGATTTGTTAGACCCCAAGGAATTGGAAGAGTGCATAGCTAGTGTGCAAAAAGGCAATACCGACCAGTATGCTTTTATTGTCCAAGCTTTTCAAATGCCGATCTATCGCTATTGTTATCGTTTGTTAGAGAACAAGCAGGATGCGGAGGACGCAGTTCAGGATATTTTGGTAAAGGGCTATCAATCTATCCATCAATACAAATTGCAAATGCATTTCTCGGCATGGCTTTATCGTATCGCGTATCATCATTGTTTAAACCTGCTGCGCAGACGCCGTTTGCAAAAGCGGGTCATGAGTATCTTCAAGCCTGATTTTATGTCTGCAAGTCCTGAACAAGAGCTGGATGATCGGTTGTTTAATCCCTCATTGTCAGCCGCATTAACACAGTTATCGCTGGAAGAGAGGAATATGCTTATTTTGCGGGTCTTTGAAGAGAAGACTTATGCAGAGATAGGCGAAATTCTTGGGGTCAGTCCGAATGCACTGACGAAGAGAATGAACCGGATCAAGCGGAAGGTGCAGGAAGCTATAAAATTGGAGGAGGAGATCAAATGGAACGAACCACAATCAGCGATGAATACCAAGATATAATCTATGCCTCGGCCGGCAATGAACTTCTGGGTAAAATCGATGTAGAAGAGAAGGTCATGGGTCGTATCCATGGCATATCCTCTCGAAAGCGGTCTTTTTCGCTGCGGATGATGAATAAAACAACGGCAATTGCCAGTATGTTAGCATTGTTCCTGCTGATCTCTGTGACAGCCTATGCTGCATCGGAATATATCCAGATCCGCAATAGTGAAGGCGTAGTGAAGGTCCAGCATGTTGCCCCGAATGAATCGGCAGGAGTAGCCTCCTATGATAAATATGCGCAGCAAGCCGATACATTTGCTAAACCGGGTGAGCTGATTGCATATTTGATGAACAACAAAGCAGGTGCAGAAGGCATGGCGACAGAATTGCAATTTAAGTATAAAGAGCAGCGGATAGGCGTATACTCTGATTTCTTAAAGGAAATCAAACGGACAGAGGCACCGATGCTTCCTGCAATGGCATCAGGGTATGCTTTTAAATATGGGGTTATATACCCTAATTATCCGACAACGGATGCAGATAAGAAAAGTTCTCGATACCAGGAGACATTACAAGATCTTACAGCCCAGGTGAACAAAGAGAAGGGGAGCCATAATATATTTATGAAGGCTATTCCATGGTCGGAACCAGGCTGGATCAGTGCAATTTATTCGAAGAATAATGCTTTTATAAGTATCTCTGCCACGATCATGCATGGCGGGAAAGTGTTCGTGGAGCAAGAACCTGAGAATCAAGCGGATAAGATTGTAGTAGCAGGTACGGAGGTTGTTTATAACAAAGTAGTAAAGAAAGAGGTCAGTTACGACTATCTGAATTGGTATAACGAGAAGCAGGATGCGTATTATACGCTCACTAGCTACGGAGATAAGATTTTGACCAAGGAGCAATTTCTTCAGGTGGCTGGTGAGCTGCTGAAGTAGATTCTTGTAGTTTTGTAGTTGCATGCGCTAAGTTAGTTGTACTATATACAATTAAAGTTAACTAATACCTTTATATAAGCCCTGTAGTTGTATTTAATACAGCTATTGATGCTTAGATTAGTGGAAATAAACGTTTTTGCGATTTTAGTTGTAGAGAATGCAATGAAGGAAGAGGATATGGGAGATCAGAAATAAATAAGTGTACAAAATACAGTTAGATCATATGCAAGGTAGGAAGCATTGCTGACAGCGCCGGGCTTTCTAAACTAAGGATTCATGATTCACCCTGTACTTACGAAATACTTCATCTCAAAAGTTGATTCAGATATAAAAAAAGGTATCCCTAATGCGAAGCTTTAGGGATACCTTTTTTATATTCTTAAGTCGAAAGATCGATCAGGGTTAGCCTTCCAGCAGCAGCGCTTCGGGATCTTCCAGCAATTCCTTCACTTTGACAAGGAAGCTAACCGCTTCAGAGCCGTCAACGATCCGGTGATCGTAGGAAAGGGCGATGTACATCATTGGGCGGTTAACGGTTCTTTCTTCGTCCAGCGCGATTGGGCGCAATTGAATCTTATGCATCCCTAGAATACCCACTTGAGGCGTATTCAGAATCGGAGTGGATAACAGGGAACCGAATACACCACCGTTTGTGATGGTGAACGTTCCGCCTTGTAGCTCGGAGAGGCTGAGTGTATTGGCGCGTGCTTTGGAAGCGAGATCGCCAATTTGGCGTTCGATTTCCGGGAAGCTTAGGCGATCCGCGTCACGGACAACCGGAACCACCAGACCTTCCTTAGCTGCAACTGCAATACCGATGTCGTAGAACTTCTTAACGACCAGATCTTCACCGTCGATCTCAGCGTTCAGCAGTGGATAGGTCTTCAGTGCTCCGATCACAGCTTTGGTGAAGAAGGACATAAAGCCTAGTCCAACTTCATGCTTCTCTTTGAACGCATCCTTACGGCGTTTACGGATGTCGAGGATCGCGGTCATATCCACCTCGTTGAAGGTGGTCAGCATGGCTGCAGTTTGCTGCGCTTCAACTAAGCGGCTGGCAATCGTGAGCCGTCTGCGCGACATGCGCTTGCGCTCCACGTGCTTGCCATCGTCCGGAGCGGCTTTGCTCGCTGCCGGCTTCGCTGGCTCCGGCTTGGCTTGCGCCGCCGGAGCTACCGGTGCAGCGGCCTGTGGCGCTGCTGCACCATGGCCCGACACATCGGCCTGACCAATCCGGCCGATAGGATCACGGGCGCTAACATCGCCGAGGTCGATGCCGCGCTCCCGTGCCAGCTTGCGTGCGCCCGGCGATGCCAGTGCAGCGGGGCTTTCGCCACCCGCTACAGCGACTTCGGGCGCTGCTACAGGTGCGGCTGCTGCGGTGCCGCTTGCCGGTGCCGCTTCAGGCGCTTTGCTCTCAGCGGCCTGCGGTGTACTGCCGCTAGCGGCTCCAATGATGCCGATGGCTTCGCCCACGGCTACGTTCTCGCCCGCTTGACGCAGGATGGAGGAGATGACACCCTCCACCTCCGCACTAATTTCCAAATTGACTTTATCCGTCTCTAACTCAGCAAGCACATCACCTTGACCTACCGTGTCGCCTTCTTTAACCAGCCATTTGTAGATGGTTCCTTCGGATATAGATTCTCCCAGATCGGGTACTAAGATTTCTGACACAGGCCGTTACCTCCCCAAACATAATGGTTTACGCTATTGTGATACCATCCTCTTAAGAGGATGGTACAGCTGTTTGTACTTGTGAATTTGCTTTTAGGGCCTCTGAAACAATTCTACGCTGTTCAAAGCTATGAACATCTGCATAACCACTCGCAGGACTGGAACGTTCAGGACGTCCGATATATCTTACGCTAGTGTTGTTCGGTGCGATGGCGCGTAACCGAGGTTCGGTATAACTCCATCCGCCCATATTCTTCGGCTCTTCTTGCACCCAGACAATTTCCTGAAGGGAGGTGAAGGAGCTTAAGTGAGCACTCAGTTCAACTTCTGGGAACGGGTAGAGTTGCTCCAAGCGTAGTACATGTAGCCATGACCAACCTTTGTCTGAAGCAGCCTCTAGCTCTGTTTGGATGTCGATAGCTACTTTACCGCTGCAGACTACCAGACGTTTGACCTCACCTGGTTTCTGGCCTAGCAGGGGCTCTGCTAACACAGGCTGGAATTGTCCGGAGGCGAGCTCAGTACCGGCAGATGTGCTGCGCGAATTACGAATGAGACTCTTCGGCGTCATAATCACCAGTGGTTTAGCGTCTTCCTGTCCACATAAAGCAGCTTGGCGCCGCAAGACATGGAAATATTGAGAAGCGGTGGTCAAGTTGGCAACGGTCCAGTTCTCTTCCGCGGATAACTGCAGGAAGCGTTCTAATCTACCACTGGAATGCTCGGGTCCCTGTCCCTCGTAACCATGCGGTAACATGACGACGAGATTGCTGCGCTGTGTCCATTTCGCACGTCCGGCGGCAATGAATTGATCAAATATAACCTGACCTGCATTGGCGAAGTCGCCATATTGTGCTTCCCAGATGACGAAAGTTTCTGGTGCGAACACATTATATCCATACTCAAAACCTAGCACAGAAGCTTCAGATAGCGGACTGTTATATACGCCAAAGGAAGCACGGGAATTACTTAGCTGATGAAGCGGAGAGAATAATTCTCCTGTTTTGCTGTCGTGCAGTACTAGATGGCGGTGTGCAAAGGTGCCGCGCTGTGCATCCTGACCGCTAAGTCGAATTGGCGTTCCATCCTTCAGGATGGTAGCGAAAGCGAGAGACTCGGCGAGTGCCCAGTCGACCTTTTCACCCTCATTCAATGCATCCTTGCGACGCTGCAGAATACGTTCCAGTTTCGGATAGACTTGGAATCCATCAGGTACGGTTAGTAGCTCACGATTAATCTCTTGCAGACTGGAGATCGGTACGGCTGTAGTCCCTGCCGCTGAGCGCTCTGTTTGAAGAGGAACGAAGGCTTTTGGTTCTTTTTTCTTGTGATTGCCTTCCTTCATACTATCGTATGCACGTTGCAATACGCCTTCTGTTTCAATGTGCATCTTTTGTACATCTTCAGCTGTAAGGATTTTCTCACGCTGTAGCCGCTCCGCATACACCTTGTAAACGGTTGGATGATTACGCACCTTGCCGTACACGATAGGTTGTGTAGTTTCAGGATCATCCATTTCGTTATGTCCATGACGACGATAACCGATGAGATCAATAACGAAATCCTTTTTGAATTGATTGCGATATGCGCTAGCTAAACGAACAGCTGATATACAGGCATCGGGATCATCAGCGTTGACATGGATAATTGGAATTTCATATCCTTTTGCGATGTCACTCGCATAATGCGTTGAACGGGAGTCTTCACTTTCTGTCGTAAAGCCGATCCGGTTATTAACAATGATATGGATCGTCCCGCCATTCTGATAACCTTGAAGTTTGCCAATATTAAGTGTTTCTGCAACAATTCCTTCACCTGGAAAAGCAGCGTCGCCATGCATTAGCACCGCTATAGCTTTACTGGTATCAATCTTCGGCAATCCGGCTGTGCTCCGATCTTCTTGAGCAGCACGAGTGAAGCCTTCCACGACAGGATTGACGAATTCCAAGTGACTTGGGTTATTCGCTAGTGTTATTCTTGTGCGTACGGTTTCTCCTTCGCGAACAGCGCGGTCTGCACCGAGATGGTATTTCACATCACCCGTCCAGCCATAGTTAATGCCTGTAGAGCCTTCGGAAGGGAAAAGCTCCTTGTTTGGAGAATGATGAAACTCTGAAAATATAATATCATAAGGTTTGCCCAAAATATGGGCAAGAACGTTGAGGCGACCACGATGCGCCATGCCCATCAGAATATGCTCTGCACCGTCATGCGCAGCAGCGCGTACGATTTCATCGAGCATCGGTACGAGAGCGTCATTGCCTTCCAAGCTGAAACGCTTCTGACCCACAAAGGTTTTGTGGAGGAAGGTTTCGAATTGCTCGACTTGGATCAGGCGGTTTAGCAGCTCTTTACGTTCTGTATTATTTAAAGGCGCTGGTGAGCTTGTGGATTCTGCCTGTCTGTTCAACCATTTCAGTTCTTCTTCTTCATGCACATGCCCGAATTCATAGGCGATCGTCTTGGTGTAAGCCTGACGCATACGCTGAACTGCATCCCATCCGGTATGCACATCATTCGGGGCATTCTCCCAAATGAGCGTGGCAGGTAGTGCGATCAGATCCTCACGAGTCAGCTCATAGGTTTCGAGTTCGAGATATTTAGCCATGGGATTGTGATCACGCTCAAGCGGATCAATATCAGCGGCCATATGGCCATATATACGAATATTAGCGATTAGCTTGGAAGCTCTTACTGCCTTTCTAAGCCATTCGGTGTCTCCCGAAATGCGAGGCTGTGGAGCCGGTTCGCTGTCCGGTGTTAGGGGTGGGGGACCCGAATTTGTAAAAAGCTCGCGATAATTATTCTCTACGGTGGATGGATCTTTCACAAACTGTTCATATCTTTCTTGAATGTAGCCTAAATTGGGTCCGTAATACTTACTCCAAATGGATTCGTTATAGGGCTCTTTGGCTGCCATGAATACATCCTCCTTAACGGATGAACTCCATACGTGACATTTTGTGTCAACGCTTACTGGAGCTGTGATGATTGCGGTTTCATTTCTCATCTTATTGTGCTACTTTCCACACGTGTAATCAATTCATTCTTTCGTCCAATACGTTCGCAAAATGGTATGGGTTAGCTTGTTCTAATGAAAAGAACGCTGTTTCTTCTCATTACCCATTCCTAAGGCCCACTAAAATGATTCTAATATCCTTATTTTTAACTAATAGGGAAGGAAGCATCATTATATTGGCTTAATTAATTTTATGAATAGGACGAGTATCGTGTTAATAGGACAAGATATCACAGAAAAGAGCTTCTATTTTTTGTTTTTTAATGGAAAAACTAATCAGAAATCGACACACTTTTCCACTTTAGTATAGTATAATGTTATTGCAGTTAGCGTTTTTCATCCTTTTTGAAGTAGATCCTTTCGTGTAAAGGGTCCAGTAAAAGGTAAACCTGCCGAAAGACAGGGGCACAAAGTCGCGGGTCTAAGGTAGAAATACTATGACAGCCGGATTGCCTGGGGACGTAAAATCTTAGGAGGAGATTTTTTGGACAAGTCCAACCAGGGAAGCAACAGAGAACAGCAGGTTATTGATGTAGACGTAGAGTGGGTACATTTATTATTAGCAGCTAAGAAGGCTGGCATAAAGGCAGATGAAATTCGTCGATTCTTTCAGGAGAAGACTGTGCAAGCCGTGCAGTAATACATTAGAGCGTTATATACCGAAAAAGGGCATGGCGATAAATCGCTGTGCCCTTTTTCTATAAGTTGTACACGATACATGGTTAGAATATAAAACGCCTTCGCCATCCATGTTAGGAGGGCGAAGGCGTTTATGTTTGATAGTATGAGTAGAAGAGGATCTTATTAGATCAGATGAAGGATTAGTCCTTCTGATCCAGGCGCCATTTCTGGTAGTCCAGAAACTCCTTGAATTCGCGTTTGCTTATGCCTGAGGCCATAGCTTCCTGCACCAATCGGAACCATTCCGAATCTAAAGGCGATTCCTCAGCATCATTAGGCTCTCCATAGAGCAAAGCATGGATGGATACCTGAAGCGCATCGGCGATCTTTTCGATAAACTGGATGGAAGGATTGGATTGGATGTTTCTCTCCACATTGCTAAGATACGATTTAGCAACATCCGCTCTGTCCGCAAGCTCAGATAGGGAGAATCCCTTTTCTAGGCGGAGATGCTGGATACGTTGGCCCATATTTTGTGCCACTATGCTGACGCCCCTCCGTATTTTTTGTTATTAGTATAGCAAATATCGATAAATTCGACAAAGTTTATTGTAAAGAGAAGAGCAGCATCTACTTATCCGCTTTCCGGAATAAGAATCTGCTGCTCTTCGAATGGAAGACTTATTAGATTAGTAGTCAGTTCCTTTGCCTTGTTTAGCAAAGAAATCCCAAGTTAGTGTTAATGAATCCTTTTGGAAATAGTTTTGATCTTGGCCATCATCAACAAATTCAAATTGGACTGCGAATGTATCATTAGTACCGGCTTTAATTCCAGCTGCTTCACTGAGTAAAAACTTTCTTTCTACGATATCAGGGGACAAAGCTTTCAAATCGGCTAGTGTTGTTTCATAAACTACTTTATCGGCTTGAAATATATTACTCTTATCAAGATTTGTTAAGAATTTAACTTTAATGGATTTACCTAAATCAACACCGTTGTTGTTACCGCCCACATCATTAACGGAGTAGCTTGTCTTAAGAAGAACAGATCCGATATCGAGGGAACCGTCATTTTTTAATTTGAAGGTTTTAAATACAGTATCACCTGGCTTCAGGTTTGCGATATTTACGATAACAGAAGGGTCGGAGTTCAAATCGAGTGTACCTGCAGCGAATGTAGAAGTGTTTTGTGCAGTGTCACTAAAGTAAGCGAAGGTTCCTCCACCAATCAATGATAAACCCAGTGCTGCAGATGCTACGCCAAGACCCAATGTTTTTTTGATACCCATAATTAAAATTCCTCCTCGGTTTTTGTGGTTTTTTTATAAAATTTATATATTGTAACTTCCGGTTCGTAAGCGGAAGCGGACAATCAACGGATTACTGTATTTCAGTTGGGGGTGGAGAGGTGGGCAGTATAGCAGCATTTTTCTTTTCGAGTGCAGCTACAGCCTTCCATGATGAGTACAGGGCATAGAGCAGGAGCATCAAGCCTGGTACGATCATGAGCACGACACTTCCAGCTTTGGAAACTGCGAAATTCATAGCGTAACCTACGTAAGGTACGGTAACCCCGGTATACTCAGCTACAACATTCGTTGAACTGGTAGGGTTCATATCAGGCGCATCATTGTTATCGCCTTTCGTACGATACATGGCTTCACCAGTAGCGTTGTTCATTGTTGCTTCCACAACACGGTGAGTAATGAGCAGGTTTTCTTCATTTCTAAAGGTGATAACATCGCCTTTTTTGAAGCGATTCATATCTCCTCCGGGTTTTAAAGCGACAATCGATCCGGTGTGAATCCCTGGTTCCATCGAACCTGAGAGTACGGATTTGATCTGGTATCCGAAGAAGGCAGGTTCACCGCCGGAGGCCTTTGATAAAACTACAGCTACCACCAGCAGGATAAAGATGACAAGCATGATGCTCGATAATGTATTGTTGATCATTTTTTTAATCCGCATATTATTCTCCACCTTTGTCTTGTTGAGGGGCCGCAGGAGCTGGTGTTGCTGCCGGTGGGGAAGAGGTTGTATCTTCCGCCTTTGGCGTCTCCTGAGGAACCTTTTGCTGTGGTACATCTTGTGGAATCGTTGGCTCTTCACCAACTCCCGGAACGACTGGGTTAGTGGCTGGGGCTTCAGGTTGTTCTTTATTTATGTTTTCTGGAGCTGCTTCACCTGTCGGTGGAGTCACTTCCGTTTTTGTTTTCTCTTCTGCTTTCGCTTTGTCCTCGGCTTCTTGCTTTTCCTTCTTCTCCAGGGCCAAACGCTCTTCTTCTTTCTTCGCTTGTTCCAGCGCCTCTAATCGGGCTTTCTCAAGGGCTTCCAATTGTTGTTCACGGGCTTGACTGATCAATTGGAGCTGACTCTGAAGATTGCTGATTCCTGAAGTAGCGGATTCTTTAAGGTCATTCATTTCAGTGTTGAGATTCTCATAAGTGGAGGTCAGTTCGCTAGAGATATTGCCGGCCGGCTGACTAAAAGGAATCAGGAAAGGCAACGGCTGCTGAAACGCCTCATTGCGTAACTCGGGTTGTCCATATACATCACTGGTCACTACCGAAGCAAATGGAAGGCCGATGTCGTGTATGGAGTTTAGGTACTGGATAACTCCCTTTAATGAAGCATTTAGAGATTCAGAGATTACCCCACTTTGATTTAGGCTGCTTTGCAGCTCTCTGAAGAATGGTTCATCCTTGATTTCTAGACAGTTTGAATCTAGAGAGGTCATATATCCTCCAATCTGGAATAGGACGGCTGCTGCTGCGTTCAGCTCACCATTGATTTCGTTCCAAATTTGGCTGTTGGTGGCCAGTTGCTCATTCACGCCATTGATTTGAGATTGAAGTGCGGAGATTTGTGTGGAAATCTCTTGCGCTGCGACATCAAGCTCATCCAGCGTCATGCCTTCTATTCCCGAAACGTCTGAGAGACTGCCTGAAGGGGTATAGCTTTGCAGAGATCCTTTTAAAGCAGTAGCTCTTTCGATATGATCTTTGAGTTCTGTTAGAAGCCCCTTGATCGAGTTTGGAAATACTTCGCAAAAGCTAATGGTGCTAGTGGTTTGCGCAGTAGCTCCAAAACCACCATAGGTACTACCCACTTGCTGCGAGGTAGTCAGAAACAAGACGGAGACAGCCATTCCTGATTGCAGAACACGTAATCCGATTTGCTTCTTTCGTTTAGGCCTTCTTTTTGCTGATCTGGGTCTCAGAGGAATACCTCCCCTCAATGTCTTGAGTTACTTTGGTTCGTTATTATTGTTCTTTATTAAGAACAACTTCTGTAATGAATAATACATGGAATAATTTGAAAAGAAAACTGTCAATAAGTCTCATTTGTACTCTATAAAGAACGATAATGTTAATTTATCTCTATTTATCTCGGTTTATCGCTTGATATCTATTTTTATTCGCAATAAAGAACGATATAAGAGGCGACTGCATTAAAAATAGCCTAATCGCGCGTGAAGCGCGATTAGGCTATTAAGAATTCTTGCGAGTTTTAATTGTGGGTTCAGTTAGGGAAGACGAGTACCACGTGAACTAACATATAGGTCATACCATTCTTTTCGAGTAAGCTCCAGCTTGTCCGCATCGGCGCAGGCAGCGATGCGCTGCGGATTCACAGTCCCAATCACAGGCTGAATAGCTGCCGGATGTGTCATTAGCCAGGATAGCACTATGGCTTCGGGTGTTGTTCCTTTTTTATCTGCAATTTGTTTAACCATGGCGGCTGTCTGGACGATATTCTCTGGCTGATCCTCTAATGAACGTCCGCTAAATATGCCTTGTGCGAGTGGGCCCCAAGCTTGAAGCTGAATGTTCTCCATTCGGCAATGTTCAAGGGTTCCTTCGGGAAAGGTAATATCCTTCCAAGGTTCACGGTTTACACTGATTCCAGCATCGACCCAGCTGAGCTTGGCTAGGCTCATGTGTAGCTGGTTTACGATAAAAGGTTCATCGCAATAGGCTTGCAGCATTTTGATCTGCGCTGCACTCATATTGGAGACGCCGAAATGACGAACCTTACCAGCTGTCTTCAATTGATGTAATGCGGAGGCCACTTCCTCCGGATCCATTAAAGGATCAGGTCGATGCAGCAGCAGAATATCAATATATTCCGTTCCTAGTCGTGATAATATTCCATCCACACTGCTTAGAATATGCTGGCTTGAGAAATCAAAGACATTAGAACTGTCTCCAGGCTCCATTAGCTTAATACCGCACTTTGATTGGATAATGATTTCTTCGCGGAGTCCTGGGCGTTCTTTAAAGATCTGACCGAATACCTTCTCGGCTTTACCACGGGTATAAATATCTGCGTGATCAAACATATTGATACCAATAGATCGTGCAGCGTCGACGGCTGCATGTCCTTGCTTAACATTCTCGGTGGTAATCGGTTCATGATCCCAGCCCCCACCAAATCCCATACAACCTAGAGCAATACGGCTGGCTGGTATACCGCGCTTGTTTAAAGGCAGCGTTCTCAACAATGTGATTCCTCCCAGGGAAATATGATTGCGTACACGTACATATTGTACACGCTTAGATTCTAGTATGGTATTTATTGTCTCTGGAAAAGCAAAAAAAGAGTAGAGGCCCTAAGGACTCTACTCTGTATTAAGTGGTGTTCCAATGTCATTCAACTTGCGTGCTACAACATCATCATAGAGACGTTGCAGCCATTTTAGTTCAATAAGGGTGTGTTCATAGGTGCCGTACATGAGATGAAGGGCGGAACGAGGAACAATAGGAATATGTTCTTCATATACCTGATAAGCCAGATTCACCTGATGTTCGGTTTCCCGAATACGTTCTTCGAGCAGCTTCTCCACCTTGTTTTGATCAACATGACGGGACATGGCTAGAGCCATATACATCGGATGATAGAAGGGCTCGTTCTTTTTAATTTGCTGTAGAATTAACTGCTCGAATAAATTTTTACCTTGCTCAGTAATACCGTAAATGGTTTTGTCTGGGCGATCACTGCTGCTAATCACTTCTAAAGCTTCGATATAACCATCTTGTGCAAGTTTATCGACAGCGTAGTAGAGAGACCCAAGCTGGAGCTTTGTAATCCGGTCCATGGAGCGCTCTTTCATGACTAGTGTAATTTCATAGGGATGCATATTTCGTTCAAGCAATAGTCCGAGAATAGCCAATTTCATCGACATATAATTACCTTTTACCCTCGGACGCCTGAGCAGTTTTACTCGGGATGGTGAGGCGGTCTTTCGGCATCAGCAGCACAAAGACTAAACCAAGGACGGCAGGAATCATGGCCCACATAAAGGTATGTGCGATTGAAGAGGACAGTGCACTAGATATTTTCTCCAAAATTTCAGGTGGAATCTTGGCTCTTGCTTCAGGTGTCAGGGCTGCCCGTGGATCGCCGAAGGCTGCTGACTGCTCACTTCCGCCAAAAGCTTCGCTAATGCTGCTAGTGAAGTTGTTACGCTGAATAATACCGAAGATCGTAATCCCCAGCGTCATCCCAAGCGAGCGCATAAAGGTACTTGTTGAAGTTGCCGAACCGCGTTGGCGCATATCGAAATTATGGATAGCCGCCATGCTTAGCACGGAGAAGGAGAAGCCCACGCCGAATCCAGTTAAGGCCATGAATACATTAAGCATGAGACGGGAGGTATCTGGTGATAAAGTGCTTAGACTGTAGACACCTGCTACAAAACAGACAGCGGATAGGATCATAATGTTGCGGAAGCTGGTTTTGGTTGTAAGTAGCCCACCGGTCTGACTGCCCACGACCGTACCGATCATCATCGGCATGAGGATCAGTCCAGAGTTCGTAGCGGAGCCGCCAAATACGCCCTGTACAAAGATAGGAATGTAGATGGTGGCTACGATAAAGGCAGAGCCATAGAACAAGGCTGTCACACTGCTTGTTGCAAACAACCGTTTACTGAACATCGCGAACGAGATAACAGGTTCAGCCGCCACTCTCTCAATGAGGATGAATGCCAGCAAGAGTACAGCGAAGCCGGCGAATAAGCCGAGAATGACACTGGAATCCCAAGCGTATTGATTGCCTCCCAGTTCTAGCGCAAACATTAGGCAGATAATGGCGCCGACGAGAGTGAAGGCTCCGCCCCAGTCGATGCGCTGTTTAGCGTGAGAGATCGATTCTTTGTACGAAGTTGCGATCAGAAACAGTGCAATAACTCCGAGCGGCAGGTTAATGTAGAATACCCATTGCCAGCCTACATAGTCGGTAATATATGCACCTAATAATGGTCCGAGTACACTGGAGATTCCGAAGACGGCACCGAATAGGCCAGTCAGCTTTCCTCTTTTTTCAGGCGGGTAAATGTCGAAAACGATAGTGAAGGCGATAGGCATTAGTGCACCGCCGCCGATCCCTTGAATAGCCCGGTAAATACTGAGTTGTGTAATACTGGTTGCAGTACCGCACAGTGCTGAGCCAATCAGGAATACAATCAGTCCGAACATGAAGAAACGTTTACGTCCATACATATCCGAGAGCTTGCCGAAGATTGGGGTCCCAGCCATTACCATGACCATATAGGCCGAAGTGACCCATACGATTTTGTCCAGACCGCCAAGGTCGGAAACAATGGTTCCCATAGCTGAAGCTACAATGGTATTGTCCATCGCGGACATCAGAATACCGAGCAGCAGGCCGATAACTACGAGTTTAAGATTACTTTCTTTAGTATGCATGCTTCGCAGGCTCCTTTTTCTAATAGTGATAAATCCGTTCAAAAAATGTTCATAGGTTAGAAGCAAAATTTATTATATTCAAATTTGAATAGGGTAGCAATAGTTTTTTTAAAATATAAGAAGTATAAGTTTCACACCATACTATATGTCTTATATTTCTGCTTAAACGCTAACCGTCCTTATATAGATACCGAAGGCGTTTATGCTTGAAAAAATGGGATTTAGGGGATAGGAAATAAAGAACATCTCTTGACATACCCTACGGGGGTATATTATATTATTGGCAAGGAGGCTGATCCTTATGTCTACTAGTAAGCAAGAACAAACTGAGAAATCCTGTGAAGCTGACTGTCATTCTTCAGTATCTGGAGAACGAATGAGTCATCATTCGACAGATTTCAAAAATGGTTTGAATACTCGCCTCAACCGGATTGAAGGCCAGATCCGCGGGATAAAGGGTATGATAGAGCGGGATACTTATTGTGACGATGTGCTCAATCAGCTCGCAGCGGTTCAAGCGGCACTAAACGGTGTTGGTAAGATGCTGCTGGAAGGGCATATGAAGAGTTGTATTGTTGAACGAATCGAAGCCGGTGAACATGAGGTTATCGATGAGCTGCTAATCACGGTTAACAAATTAATGAAATAATAAGCTAATGCTTCTTAAGCATAGCTTCATAACATTTACTGGAGGTAATAATAATGTCGAACGCTACATTAAATGTCGAAGGAATGTCTTGTGGTCACTGTGTCAACTCTGTAGAGAAGGCTGTAGGTAATCTTGGAGCTACTGCTAAAGTTGATCTTGCAGCTAAAAAAGTTTCCGTTGAGTATGATGAGAACAAGGTGAGCCTTGGAGCTATTAAAGAAGCTATTGAAGAGCAAGGGTATGATGTAGTTTAATTTGAAGCACAGTAATAAGGCTTGGAGCTGTTATGGGGATGCCATAAGCTCCAATGCCTTTTCTTTTTATAGAAATTATCATACTCTATAGGGGTATGAGGAGGCTTTGGAATCATGGATAAGTTAAAAATAACAGCTTCACCCAATGAACAGCAAGCGACCGTACAGATTACAGGCATGACCTGTTCTGCTTGTGCAGCTCGAATTGAGAAAGGTTTGTCCCGGATGGAGGGTGTTTCTCGCGCAAATGTAAATTTGGCCTTGGAACAAGCCACTGTCGGATTTGATCCTTCTGTATCAGGGTTACCACAAATTGAAGATAAAATCCGCGCTCTTGGTTATGATACCGTCAAAGAGACCGCGGATTTTGATATATCAGGCATGACCTGCGCTGCATGCTCGGCGCGGATCGAAAAAGTGTTGAGTCGTACGCCGGGGATCGCAGCAGTGAATGTGAATTTAGCACTGGAAACGGCACATGTAGAATATACTCCCGGTAATATTAGTCCAAGAGAGATCATGGAGAAGGTAAGCAATATCGGATATAAAGCTACACTTAAAGAAGACCGCAAGGATCATGTGGACCGTCGTGTACAGGAAATTCAGCATAAGAAGTGGAAGTGGATCATTTCTGCTATTCTTTCTTTCCCGTTGTTATGGGCGATGGCAGGTCATTTCTCATTCACAAGCTGGATTCCAACACCGGAGATATTTATGAATCCTTGGTTTCAGCTTGTTCTGGCGACCCCCGTACAGTTTATCATCGGCTGGCAGTTCTACGTAGGCGCGTATAAAGCACTTCGTAACGGGAGTGCCAATATGGATGTGTTGGTCGTACTGGGGACATCAGCAGCGTATTTCTACAGTCTTTATCTGACGATTGATTCATTAAGTATGAAGGGAATGAATCATACCACCCAAATGTATTATGAGACGAGTGCTGTACTCATCACGCTCATCCTCGTCGGTAAATGGTTCGAGGCGCTAGCCAAAGGACGTTCCTCTGACGCCATTAAGAGCTTAATGGGGCTTCAGGCAAAGACGGCTCTCGTGATCCGTGATGGCAAAGAAATGAATATCTCGACAGATGAAGTGATTCCCGGCGATATTGTATTGGTGAAGCCCGGAACAAAGGTGCCAGTGGATGGCGAGGTAGTAGAGGGTTCCTCTTCTGTGGACGAGTCTATGTTGACCGGAGAAAGTATTCCTGTAGAGAAAAAAACCGGAGATACCGTTATCGGTGCTACATTAAATAAGAATGGGATCTTAAGAATTAAAGCTAACAAAGTAGGAAGAGACACTGCACTCGCTCAAATCATTAGAGTAGTGGAGGAGGCCCAAGGCTCCAAAGCGCCTATCCAGCGGATCGCGGATGTCATCTCAGGTATTTTTGTACCGATTGTTGTAGGCATTGCGATGATCACTTTCTTGGTCTGGTACTTCTGGGCAGCACCTGGTCAATTTGCCGATGCCCTTGAAAAAGCTATTGCGGTGCTCGTAATCGCTTGTCCATGTGCGTTAGGTCTTGCAACGCCGACCTCCATTATGGCGGGATCGGGCCGCGCTGCGGAGCTTGGTATCCTGTTCAAGGGTGGTGAGCATTTAGAAGGCGCACAAGGGGTTAAGATCGTTGTTTTGGATAAGACAGGTACGGTTACAAATGGTAAGCCCGTGCTGACTGATATCGTGACTACCACTGGAATTGCCGCTTATGGTAAAGAAAGCGCCGAGAATCGTTTATTAGCTTTAACTGCGGCAGCCGAGAAATTATCAGAACATCCGCTTGCGGAAGCCATCGTAGCAGGAGCTGCTGACAGAGAATTGATCTTACCCGCCGCTGAACAGTTTGATAATGTACCTGGACGGGGAATTATGGCTGTTGTCTCCGATCAACAAGTTAGGGTGGGTACACGGCGTATGATGGAAGATCATCAATTGGACATCACAGAGTGGACCCCAGTCATGAAGAGACTGGAAGAGGCAGGAAAGACAGCTATGCTTGTAGCGGTGGGCGATGAGATTGCCGGGATTGTCGCTGTTGCCGATACGATTAAACCAACCTCAAAAGCAGCTGTAGCTGCGCTTCATGCGATGGGCATAGAGGTCATTATGATTACAGGTGACAATAAAATCACCGCAGAAGCTATTGCGAAGCAAGCAGGTATTCGAAAAGTGTTAGCAGAGGTTCTGCCGGAAGGCAAAGCGGAGGAAGTTCGTAAGCTGCAGCGGAATGGGACAAAGGTAGCTATGGTTGGAGATGGCATCAATGATGCTCCTGCACTGGCTACTGCAGATACGGGCATGGCGATCGGTACAGGTACGGATGTAGCAATGGAGGCTGCAGATATTACACTGATGCGGGGAGATCTGAAGAGCATACCCGATGCCATTATGATGAGCCGTAAAACGATGAGTAATATTAAGCAGAATTTGTTCTGGGCACTTGCATACAATACAATAGGTATACCGATTGCTGCACTCGGATTTCTAGCTCCATGGCTAGCTGGAGCTGCGATGGCATTCAGTTCTGTGTCCGTCGTTTTGAATGCACTTCGTTTGCAGCGGGTAAAGCTGTAAGAGAAACCTAACTATGTAAGGAGTGGCCGCTGTGCAAGAAAACAACGAGACAATATCTCTATTAATGAACCATGCATCTGTCCGCAAGTATCAGGATAAGCCAGTAAGTGAAGAGCAGCTTGCAGCTATTATTGAAGCAGGCCAAATGGCTTCGACTTCCAGCAGTGTACAAGCCTATAGTGTCATTGCAGTGACTGACCCGGCTCTAAAAGCAGAGCTTGCCGGATTAGCGGGTAATCAGGCTTATATCCAACAATGCCCAGTCTTTTTGGTCTGGTGCGCGGATTTATATCGGCTGCGTGAGGTCACAAAACCTCATTTACAGGGAGAGACATCGTATGAAGATTCTGCGGAGAACCTTATTGTAGCTACCGTTGATGTTGCGCTTGCTGCTCAGAATGCTGCTGTAGCTGCGGAATCACTCGGGCTCGGGATTGTTTATATCGGCGGAATCCGTAACCGGATCGGGGAGGTTTCTGATTTGCTTGGACTGCCTGAGCTGGTTTACCCGATATTTGGAATGTGTGTGGGCTATCCTGATGGAGCTACAAGCCTGCGTCCGCGTCTGCCATTAGAGGCTGTTCTACATCGCAATCGCTACAATGCCGAAATGACAGTGGAGCAGGTCAAGACTTACGATAAAATCTCTTCAGACTATATGCGTGAGCGGACTCATGGTGCCAAGGATACACCTTGGTCTGTGATTATGGCAGAATGGTTGGCACAGCCAGCGCGAATGCATATGAAGGAATTCCTTCTCGGAAAAGGATTTTTCAAGAGGTAATCTAGTATTTTCGCTTAAAGAGGCTGCCCTATTCGTAGTTAAAACTATGGATAGGACAACCTCTTTTTTTGTGAAGGTGACAGTTGTCATCTTAAAGAAATGACAGTCCATACTAATGTCTGGTCTCCTTTTTCCATATGATTGAAATAGATCAAACGCATTCGGAATCGGAGGGGTTACGAAATGGACAATGTTATTGAGATGAATGGAGTTAGCAAATTATATAAGGATAAGAAAGCAGTAGATAATATCAGCTTCAACATTGCCAAGGGTTCGATTACAGCTATTCTTGGACCAAACGGAGCAGGCAAAACAACAGCATTGGGAATGTTATTGGGGCTATTAGAACCCACTGAAGGTACAGTGAAAATATTTGGACAACATCCAAAAGATAAAATCGTACGTGAAAAGACCGGCGCGATGCTGCAAGAGGTAAGTGTGATGGATCGGCTGAAGGTTCGGGAGATCATTGCTCTGATCCGTAGCTATTATCCACAGCCGATGGATATGGAGTTTCTAATTAAAGCTACAGGGCTTGCGCCAGCGGATCTGAATAGATACGCTGAGAAGCTCTCGGGCGGTCAAAAACGTAGTCTAGGCTTCGCCCTGGCCCTGGCAGGTGACCCAGAGCTGATCTTTTTCGACGAGCCTACGGTTGGACTTGATATTACTTCCCGGCGGCGTTTCTGGGATACGGTTCGTGGACTTGCGGAGCAGGGTAAGACGATAGTGTTCACGACACATTACTTACAGGAAGCTGAAGATATTGCGGATCGTATTCTGTTGTTTAGCAAAGGCCATTTAGTTGCAGACGGAAGTCCAGATGAGATTAAATCGCGGATTGTAAAGCGTTCGGTGTCCTTTTTGCCAATAGGTGATCGATCTAAATTACGCAGGAGCCTGCTGGAACTAACCGCTATTGAAGATTGTTATGAAAAGGAAGGTCGAATTCATGTGACGACAGACGATACGGATGAAGCGCTGCGAGCGATTTTTGTTAATGGGCTTCCCGTGAAGGATGTTCGGATAGACCAGGGACGTTTGGATGATGCTTTTGAACAATTGACCATGAACCAAGAGGAGGCTATCTAAAGATGAGATTAATTACTGTACAGTGTAAAGCCGAGATGCTGCGGATCATCCGTAATCCTTATTACGTGTGCTGGTCCTTGCTCATGCCCATTATGTTCTACTTCATCTTCACCCGCGTGGTTAATACAGGTAACGATGACCCGACTTGGCGCGCTCACTACTTAATGTCGATGGCAACCTTTAGTGTAATGGGCTCAGCGATTATGACGCTTGGCATCCGTTTAGTACAAGAGCGAACACAAGGCTGGACCACCTTTATTCGGATTACCCCGCTACCGGGTTCTGTTTATTTCTTCGGAAAAATGTTCGGGCAAACGATGATGCATCTGTTTTCGGTCATTTGTATTTTTATCGCAGGATATTTAATCAACGGTGTCTCCTTATCTGCGGGTCAATGGGTGCTTAGTGGGCTATGGATTTTGATCGGTTCCCTTCCATTTTTGGCGATTGGTACGCTTGTGGGTGCTATGAAACGGGTGGACACAGCTAGTGGAGTCAGCAACGTGATTTATATGGCGCTTGCTGTAGCGGGGGGCATGTGGATGCCGATTGAGATTTTGCCGCAATTAATGCAGAAGATTGGTCATTGGTTACCTTCCTACAACTATGGAAATGGGGCATGGGAGATTGTGCGTGGCTCAGCTCCGCATTGGAGTAATGTCTTGATTTTGCTCGGGTATTTGGTAGTTTTTATGTTACTATCGGTTTATATCCGAAAAAAACAGGAAGCGGTGTGAATGAATGGCTGAGCGTGCGCAGTTCCGGTTATTTCCACAAAAACAAGGGTTTTTCCCTTATGTATGGGCTGTTTATCTGGTTTTGCCCATCCTGAATTTGCGTGGGGAGACTGGATTGAAGCTCATTCTAGGCGGGTTGATGATAGCGGTGTTTGCCATCAGCTATCGCCAGCTGTATTGGGTTCGGGGTGGAGTCTTTAATGTCTGGCTAATGATTCAAATGGTGATCATCGTGGTGCTTAGTTTGTTTTATACGCCCTTTAATCTTTACATGGGCTTTTTCACCGCAAATTTTATAGCTTACTATACGGAGAATAAAGGGTTCAAAATTGCATTTACTTCTTTTGTGGTCATGGTACTTTCTGTGCTGGTCTTAGTGGGTCGTGAGATGGAGTGGGGAAGCATGATATTTTTAGCTCCATTTATCATTATTATGTTGATTAGCCCATTCGGAGTGAGATCCATGAATCGGAATCAGAAGCTGGAGAAAGAGCTGGATCAAGCCAATGAGGTGATTAAAGAGCTGGTGAAGCGTGAGGAACGGATGCGAATCGCTCGTGATTTACATGATACGCTCGGGCATACGTTGTCCTTGATTACATTAAAAAGCCAACTCGTAGAGAAGCTGGTGACCAAAAATACGGAGCGAGCCCAAGAGGAGGCGCGGGAAATTCAGCGTACTTCGCGGGCTGCGCTCCGTCAGGTGCGTGAGCTAGTGTCGGAAATGCGTGCGATCTCAGTAGCAGAAGAACTGGCAGAAACCGGGGAAATGCTGCGCACGGCGGAGATTGCCCTGGAAGTGGAAGGGGATATCTCGCTAGAGGGAGTATCCGATCTGACGCAAAATATTCTCAGCCTTTGCATCAAAGAAGCGGTGACTAACATTGTGAAGCATAGTAGAGCAGATAAATGCTTTATCGGGGTGGAAAAGACCGCCGGAAAAGTTCGAGTTACCGTTAAAGATAACGGAATTGGCCTCCAGAACGGTGAGAGATGTAATGGTGAGCTTAGTGATGGAAATGGTATGAAGGGGATGGCGGAACGACTATCCCTGATTGATGGCTCTCTGTCGCTAAGCTCAGAAGAAGGTCAGGGAACTACGCTGATCGTTATGATCCCTCTAATCGTTAAGGAAGCAACAGGAGGTGAGAGTGCATGATAACCATCGTTATAGCGGAGGATCAACGTCTGCTTCGGGGAGCGATGGCATCCCTGCTGGATCTTGAGGATGATATCGAAGTCGTCGGAGAGGCCTGTGATGGAGCTGAGGCGTTAGCTTTAATCGACAGGCTTCAGCCGGACGTATGTCTCATGGATATTGAAATGCCGTTCAAGAGCGGGCTGGAGGTTGCAGAAATATTGCGGAGTAAAGGCTGTCCGACTCGAATTATCATCTTGACTACCTTTGCCCGTCCGGGCTATTTCGAGCGTGGAGTGAAGGCTGGTATACAAGGGTATTTGTTGAAGGACGAGCCTGTAGATAAGCTGGCCGAATCTATTCGACGTGTCATGGCTGGACATCGGGAGGTATCCCCCGAGTTAGTTTTTGGTAGCTTGCGGGAAGAAAATCCACTAACAGCACGGGAGCGAGAGATTTTAAAGCTGGCTGGTGAAGGGCAAACGGCGGCGGAAATCGCGTTTTCGCTACACCTTTCTTATGGAACTGTTCGCAATTATATTTCTGAAATACTCAATAAGCTGGAAGTGAAAAGTCGAATTGAGGCGGTACGACTGGCAGAGGAAAAAGGTTGGATTTGAGGGGAGCAGGGCATTATTATGCAAATATTTCTGATTCGTCATGGTGATCCGGACTATTCCATAGATGGTCTAACAGAATTCGGGCATCAGGAAGCAGCAGCACTAGGAAAACGCATGGCATCTATAGGTCTGGATGAATTATATGCTTCACCACTGGGTAGGGCGCAGACAACAGCCAGTTATGTGGCCAAAGAGACGGGACTTGTCATTCATACAGAGCCTTGGACCCACGAACTGGATTGGACAGAGATTATGTTGGATGGACAATTGGCATCTATTTGGGATAGCCCCGGAGAACATATTAGCGAACTATCGAGTGGAAAAAGAGTATGGTCTGATGAAACAGATCATTGGTTGAAGCAAGAGGAATACAGATTGCGGTTTAGCGAATTACAAACGGCTTCAGATCAATTCTTGCTTCGACACCATTATAGAAGAGAAGATGGCCTTTATCGTATCCTTGAGCCGTCTACCAAGAAGATTGGAGTAGTATGCCACGGTGGCTTTGGTCTCGCATGGCTAGCTCATTTATTACAAATTCCGTTAGCCTTGACTTGGTCCGTATTCTGGCTTGCGCCAAGCTCGGTAACGACGATCTTGTTTGAAGAGCGCAGCGAGCACTTTGCGGTTCCTCGATGTATTGGACTAGGAGACGTTTCCCATCTTTATGCTGGCGGCATGAGCTATCGCCCACGGGGATTAATGGGCAATCATGTTTAAGGTGAATGATGAAGAGCGAGTAAGGATATTTCTTAATGAGTGAAAGCCATCCCTGAGAGGATGGCTTTTTTGCTGGATTTTATATGATCGGAATAGGTGACTTTTCAACGTGGATTTAGTTTCACCTGTGAACCTTTACCACCTGTCTGAATGCCAGTATCCTTCGTTCCGACTTCCTTCAGGTCAGTTACTAGTCGCTCCAAAATGGACTTGGAAGCAGCGGCTTCTTTGGCGCCGGATGCCTTCACAACTAATTGCACTGGCTTGCCGGAGCGAAGATGCTTGTCTGCCTGACGGAGCTTCGTATCGTAATCATGCTCCTCAATATGAGCAGTGAAGCGTAGTTCTTTGACCTTCTCTTTGCTGCCACCTTTTGCAGCTGGGCCACCACTAGCCTTGCGTGCTGAGGCTGCCTCCTTCTGCGCGGCCGCTTTTGCTTTGCCCTTTGCAGTTAGGCTACAGGGCGGCGGGCTGCTCATTAGCGAGGTACAAACTAGATCTGCACCTGCAGCGCGAGCCATTGCTAATGCCTCTTCTCTAGATACAATGCCCAGCTTCTCACCTCTAAGTCCAGTTAGGACTACTTCGGATGCTCTTATTTGTTCATTGATTAATACTGCCACTTCTATGAATCCTCCCCTGATAACTAAAGATAAAGCTATCATATATGGAACTAGCTTGAGGTTCAAATGTGAAGAGTAGGATTTGTGTGAAAAACATTGACCTAAATCCGTAACCTTTGGGAACTTCGTGGGCACTTGTATATAATACGGAAGAAGGGAGCGAGCGAAGGTATGCTTCAGTATATTGAAGAAGCGAGACGAGGAGACCGTCAAGCTTTTGAACAGATCGTTAGGCATTTTACACCAATGGCGAATGCAGTTGCGTATGAAAAGCTCCACGATTATCAATTAGCGGAGGATGCTGTGCAGGAAGCCTTCACAGAAGCCTTCCTGAATTTGAATAAATTACGGACAGTAGAGGCATTTCCGGGCTGGTTTAAAGCGATTGTTACAAGGCAATGTTATCGAATCTTGCGAAGAAAGCAGCATCCTGCATTACCCTACGATGAAGCTGTGCAATCGACAGAATCTTCATGTAGTGTGGCGGACATTATTGAGAAAAAAGAAGCGCGGCGTCTGCTTCACGAGTCTATAGCTGCATTGACATCCAATATGCGGATTGCCGTTCAATTATATTATTTTCAGGGATATTCCCTTCAAGAGATTGCTGACTTTCTGGGAACCTCAGTCCCGGTATTGAAGAAACGACTCTTTGATGCTCGCCGCAAGCTTAAAGGTGCGCTACCTGTTGCGGATGTCCTCTCCGTGTTCAATCATTTGTACGAAGGAGGAAAAGGTGTGCTTCATATTGTAAACGGAGATGTAGTGGGAGATAAGCTGCGTCAGGGAATTGTGCAAGGGGATGTATTAGTATGGAGAGAGGTCTACTCTCATGGGCCGGTCTTTTTAGAGCCTGCGGAACAGAATAACCGCTTAGTAAGAGCGCATTATTTAGAACAAACGATGGGGATTCCGCAGAAGGAATTTATACAGAGCAGTAAGGAACAGGAAAAGATCTTAGCTGATTTTCATAAATATGATGAAGTTGTATTATGGTTCGAGCATGATCTATTCGATCAGACGATGCTGTGCTATTTGCTCCATTGGTTCTCGAAGCAGAAGAAGGGATCCACGAAGCTGAGTTTATTGTGCATTGGAGAATATCCCGGCATTGAGCTGTTTCGAGGACTTGGACAACTGTCTGTAGAGCAAATGGAGACTTTATCAGGAACGTGGAAGTTAATCGGCGACAAGGAGCTAGAGTTAGGCCAATCACTCTGGGAAGCCTATGTATCACCTAATCCAGAAACGCTGCAACAACGTTTAACCACAGATACGTCCACTTTGCCATTTGCACATGACGCCTTCATAGCGCATTTATCTCGGTTCCCATCAACCAATAATGGACTTGGTATCGTAGAACAGATGACTCTGGAGATGATTCATGCTGGAATGAACTCCCCTTACGAGTTGTTCAAAAATGTGGGGGATAAGTTACATATCTTAGGTATGGGCGACTTGCAATATTGGCATATTCTAAGACAGATGGCACAACGCCCGTACCCATTGCTGCAAACCTATGGGTTCAATGATTTTCCTGGTTATAACGATCCAGTAATGCCATTCATAGACTGCGAGCTTGCATTAACCGAGCTAGGCAAAAGTGTATGGGCTGGAAATGAAGACTGGGTTCAGAAAAAAGGAATCGATGAATGGTATGGAGGGGTGCATCTGCAAGGATCGACTCCACGCTGGCGATGGAATTTTTCTTCGCAAACTATTCAATGATATAAAGATTGTAAGTTAGAGAAGGGGCTGTCTCAAAAGTAGTGAATGCTACTTAGAGGCAGCTTCTTTTCTTGAGAATAATTAGGGGGAAAATCCCTGAAAAATACTGATTTTTGCTTTAAATGAATGGAATTAGGGAATTTATCCCTAAAATCGGGGTAATATCTATACTTTTCAACAAATCGGTCGAATTTTAGGGAGATATTCCCTAATCACTAGACAAATGAACAGAATATCAGATTTTTTAGGGAGAAATTCCCTGATTATCTATCGGAGGCTCCGCGGACGGAGTGTTGTTTCAAACTCTTTTCAAAACGTTGAAGCCTGCCGCAGTTTTTTACTTTAGTCATTATTCATAAACGTCTTATGATAGGCGTTACGATATTGGGTTGGTGTCATATTTTCGTATTTGCGGAAGAGGCGCATGAAATATTTATCGTCGGTGAACCCCGTCTCTATCGCGATTTCCCTCACGCTGAGGGCGGTTCTGGTTAGCAGCTCCTTCGCTTTAGTCACACGTACGGAATGAATATACTCCAAAGGCCCCATCGAGGTGTGTTGTTTAAATAGACGTGCTAAATAATCCTTGTTGTAATTGAATTTCTCCGCGATGATGGCCACCGTAAGAGGCTCTCCTGCATGAATCCTTGTCCACTCGGCTATTTTGACAAAGGTGACATCTTGCTGCGGACAGATTAGCTTACTGGCGAACGGCTGAAGCGCATGCTCAGACAGCTCAATTAAGAGTGAGGTTAACAAATAATTAACACTGGAATAGGTCAAATATCCTGAGTTAGCTACATGGAGGATTTGATTTGCCAGAATATGAATCCTGTCACTGTGCTCGATTTTTATGAACTGCGGCAGATATAGATCATGTACAGACCATAAGCGCTGTGTACGCGACAAGATTTCTTCTGCTTCAGGCTTCATTTCCTCCTCACTCAGCAATACCCCCTCGTGGGTCAGCTCGAAATGAAACCAATAAAATTTAACCCCAGGCCATGATTCTCTATAGCCGACATGCGTGCAATTAGGCATGAGCAGTAGCGCTTCGTCAGGTCCTACTTCAAAGCGTTTATTTTCCTCACTTAAATACACCGTTTCATTCACGCCTATGATTAGCTCGTAATTGCCCATTGCACGTTCTACATGTTTCCATGGCGTTTCTGAGATGAATTCTCCTGCCGCCGTAAAATGAACAGGTACATCTGCATTTATTTTCAAATAGGTCATGCGGTCCTCCTAGCCATCAATAAGTCGGATTTGTCCACTATTTGTATGGCTGATCTACCGACAAATCAACGTTCGGGTGTTATCTTATGGATACAAATATACACTTGTCATATCACCCTGACAAGATTGCGAGGGAGCGATTTCATTGAAGACGCAAGCTTTTGCTTTGCAGAATGTACGCATTGAGTCAGGTCCGCTTCTCCATGCGATGGAATTAAATACGGATTATTTACTCATACTGGAGGCTGATCGTCTTCTGTCGCGTTTTCGTGAATATGCTGGCTTAGAGCCTAAGGCTGCTCACTATGAAGGCTGGGAATCTCAAGGCATTAGCGGCCATACACTAGGTCATTATCTATCTGGCTGTGCGTTAATGTATGCCTCAACAGGGAATGAAGAGCTGTTTAAACGCGTGAATTATGTAGTAGATGAACTAGAGCTGTGTCAGGCTGCGCATGGTAATGGCTTCATTTCCGGCATTCCTCGTGGCAAAGAGTTATTTGAGGAAGTGAAGGCAGGCGATATTCGCTCACAGGGCTTTGACCTTAATGGGGGTTGGGTGCCGCTATATACGATGCATAAGCTGTTTGCAGGTCTCCGCGACGCTTATCGCTTGGCCGGCAATCAGAAGGCGCTCGTTATTGAAACGAAGCTGGGGCTGTGGCTTGAAGATATTTTCGCAGGGCTCAGTAAAGAGCAGATCCAAGAGGTGCTGCGTTGTGAGTTTGGCGGTATGAATGAAGCGCTGACGGATTTGGCAGAGGATTCCGGGGATGAACGTTTCCTTGCTTTAGCCGAAAGCTTTTACCATGGAGAAGTCCTTAATGATCTTGCCGAAGAAAAAGACACATTAGCAGGAAGACATGCCAATACTCAGATTCCGAAGATTATTGGTGCGGCAAGACAGTATGAGGTAACGGGACAGAAGCATTATGCAGGCCTCTCTCGCTTCTTCTGGGATCGGGTCGTTAATCATCATTCATACGTGATCGGCGGCAACAGCTATAATGAGCATTTTGGCGAACCGGATAAGCTGAACGATCGATTGGGAGAGGGTTCATGTGAGACGTGTAATACCTACAACATGCTGAAGCTGACCAAGCATATGTTCCAGTGGGATGCTTATGCGGCATATGCGGATTACAACGAACGTGCAATGTATAACCATATCCTAGCTTCTCAGGAACCGGTAGATGGACGTGTGTGTTATTTTGTATCTCTCGAAATGGGTGGACATAAGTCGTTCAACTCCCAGTTTGAGAGCTTTACATGCTGTGTAGGCTCAGGAATGGAAAGTCATTCTATGTATGGATCAGCGCTATACTTCCATAGTGAGGATGAGCTGTATGTTAATCAGTACGTGCCTTCAACGGTGACTTGGAAAGAGCAGGGTGTCCGTCTGACGCAGGAGACCAAATTCCCAGTAGAGGGACAAGGTGTATTGCGGATCAGCGCAGCGCAGCCCAGGAAGTTCGCATTGAAGCTAAGATACCCGTACTGGGCTGAGCAAGGAATGAGCGTTAGCGTAAACGGTGAAGACGTGCCTGTGAATGTAGGTAAATCCAGCTACCTAGCTTTGGATAGAGTATGGCAGGATGGAGACGTTGTCGCATATGATATTCCGATGTCGGTAAGAATCGAAGCGATGCCGGATAACCCGAACCGTATTGCGTTCCTTTACGGCCCCCTTGTGCTGGCAGGCGATTTCGGGCCAATAGATGCGGAGCTGAATCGTGACCGCGCGCTTGCTTCCGTATTAATCGGTGATCGCGAGACGCTAACAGACAGCCTCATTCAGTCAAATGTGAGCAAAAATGTGTTCCGGATGAAAGGTTTAGGATATGCAGGAGACCATGAGCTTCGTCCATTCTACCCTATGCATGATCATCGTTATTCCGTGTATTGGGATTTGTTCACGTCAGAGGAGTGGAAGCTGGTGGAGGCTGAATATCGCGAGGCTGTTGAGAACAATCTAGTACTTGAACAGCTAACCGTAGATTCGGTGCAACCTGCTGAAATGCAGCCGGAACGAGACCATAATTTCAAAGGGGAGCATGTAGGCTTAGGCAAAATCTACAACCGCAAGTATCGCGATAGCTGGATCAATGGCTGGTTCTCTTTCACAATGGAAATCTTGCCAGAGGAGCAAGTGGATCTGGTGGTAACGTACTTGAAGTCCAACGATACTTCGGTGGCCTTCGATATTACGGCAGATGGTGAACGGCTTGGACTAGGTGTCCTTGAGTCTGAAGAGATGAACAAGCTGGTGACGATTCGTTACGAGCTTCCGCAGTTGGTCACGGGTGGTGCATCAGCTACTACAATCAAGTTTGCTTCGCATGAAGGACATAAGGTGGGCCAAGTGGCCGGACTACGTATCGTTAAACGTAATTCTTGAATAATAAAGCTTCGAGAATTATAATAGGAGCAATTCTTTTAATTGAGGTGAAATGGATGTCGTTCCGTATCGTTCGAAGTAACTAGTTATCGGGCTGGGTGAAACGCGTACCAGCTATCAAGGGAGAAGTCTATCCTTTTGATCCATGAACTAGAGCTTTGAACGGTGCCATAGGCAGCTATTTCTATAAAGCCAGGCACTTAACCTATTTAACCTATTTAACTTAGAGAACCGTGTATTTGTGAATGGTTTTTTACAGTGGGATGGTGGGGGTTGCCTGGCTTTTTTGCATTCAATTGAAAGAGGAGGAGAACGTGATGTTAAAAAAGAGTCTAGCCCACCTAAAGTGGTGGATTTGCGGTTATATTTTATTGGGTTTTACGATTCAGCTGCTGAGTAGTTTAGGGATTGTTGTGTTTCAAAAAATATTAGACAAGGCCACGATGATGGGCAGCTTTGGTGAAATATTGAATTTGATTATGATGTATGGGGTTTTGCTGGCTGGGGTGGTAATTCTAAATTATGTAGATGAATACCCTAGCGTGTATTTATCGAACAGTATAACGGAGCGATTAAAGATACTTGCACTATCTAAAATATCCAAAATCGACTATCAAGCCTATCAGGATATCGGCACAGGGCAGATGATTAAAGTGATCGAGAATGGAGCGGCGGCTGGGAACAGCATGATTTTCTCCTTTTTCCTTAAAACATTACATGAGTTATTGCCCACGCTGCTGTTCAGTCTCATCTTTATCAGCTTCTATGATTTAAGGATCATGGTAGTCATTGCAGCGGGCTACGTGGTCGTCTTTTTGATAACGAATCTGCTGTTGAAATTTCTGTATGCGATGAAGGCAACCATTCTACAGGAACAAGAAAAGATGTCCAGATTCTCTATCCGTGGATTTATGGAATTGGTCGTCTTCCGGACGAACAAAAGATATGAGAAAGAGATCGATAAATTAAGCCAGACCGCACGCACTATCATTCACAAAAATGCTCAGCTACAAATGATCCATGAAGCTTTTTTCGCGATATTTGAGTTGTTTGTCACGATTATTAAAGTTGTTGTCCTGATTTACGGTGTAAAAAGCATTGTCGCAGGTGAGACATCACTTGGTATTGTGGTCGCTTTGTTTATGTTTATTGATAAGATTTATTCGCCGATTGCTATCTTCAATGTCCTCTTTGTAGATTACAGACTGAATAGAGTGACCTACAAAAGATTCGAGGAATTTATTCATGCCCCAGAAGATAAGAATCTAGAACGAGGAGAAGTTATCACTGAGATCCAAGGTAATATTGAATTTAGGGATGTATCTTTTGATTATGGACAAGTGAAGATCTTGAATCATCTATCCTTTTCGATTGCGAGAGGAACGTCGGTTGCTATTGTCGGATTAAGTGGGGGCGGGAAATCAACCCTGATTAAGTTAATCGTAGGCTTATTAAAAAAGGACGAAGGTGAACTCTTATTGGATGGTAAAGATATCGATGAGATCCATCTGGATAGCTACTATGATCATATCTCTTACTTATCACAAGACACGCCGATTTTTGACGCTACGATTAGGGACAATATTATATTTGATGAGCATTCCTTATCCGATGAAGTGTTGTATGAAATTTTGGAGAAGGTTCATCTGCAGGAAAAGGTAAGCCAATTACCGGATCGTCTAGATACATTGGTAGGTGAAAAAGGCGTCAAATTATCAGGCGGGGAAAGACAGCGATTAGCTTTTGCCAGAATCATTGCTCAGAAAAGAAACATTCTAATTCTGGATGAGCCAGTGTCAGCACTTGATAATATTACGGAGCAAAGCCTTATGGAGACGATTTTGCAGGAATTTCAGGACAAAACCATCATTATTGTTGCACACCGGCTAAATTTTATAAAAGATGTTGATAAGATACTGGTAGTGGATCAAGGTTCGGTCGTGGGTGAAGGGAAATTTGATGATTTGATAGCGCATTGTGAAGCTTTTAAAGCGTTGTGGAATAGAAAAATATCGTTTACAAATGCTGATTAAATTGTTAACCTCTTCTAAAAAGAGGTGCAGTCTATGGCATGGCCAACACATATTGTAGCAGCAGGTGGATTCGCAGAAAATGAACAAGGAGATATCCTTTTAGTAAAGACGCATGATGGTGGATGGGTATTCCCTGGTGGACAAGTAGAGGTCGGAGAGAACCTGGTGGATGCATTAATTCGAGAGATTAAAGAGGAAAGTGGAATAGATGTCACGGTATCTCAATTGATTGGTGTGTATTCGAATACAGGCATTCATAAATGGTATGACGGTGTAACAGATGTTCCTACTAAGGTCATGTTTGATTTTATCTGCAAGCCCGTGGGTGGGGAATTATGTACCTCGGAGGAAACCTCTGAAGTGATGTGGGTGGCAAAAGAGAAAGTGCTTGATTGGATTACACAACCGGCTATTCGTACCCGCTATCAAGCTTATTTGGATTACGATGGGAATACGAGGTATATGGATTATGTAACTGGGGACACGTTTGAAGTTAATTTGGATCGAACGGTGTAAAATAAAAGTGATAGGCCATCCTGCAAAGGATGGCTTTTTTGATTATACTTTGATGCCCTCAAAGGCAGAGGTGATCAAATATTTCACAAAAGCTTCGTCTAGCTCATCCCCTGTGATTAGAAGCCGATAAAATATCGGTCCATAGAGCAGATCAATCGTGATCCCAATATCCAGCTCCGTTTTTAATTGGCCTCGGGTCACCCCGCGCTCCAACAACTGTCGCGCCTCTTGGCGGCGGGGAGCGAAGAACCTCGCACGATAGGCCTCAGCAAGGCCAGCATCGAATTGTCCCTCACCGATCAATTCGGTAATTACTTTTCCTTCTCGGCTGCGAAAAAAATTAGCCAGATTCGTGGCATGGATCATAATATCGTCCCTGACCGAACCGGTGTCCGGCACTGGCAATCTTGCGGATGCTGCAGTGAGGTAGCCGTCCATGACCACAGCTGCTTTGTTAGGCCACCATTTATAAATGGTCGCTTTACTTACCTTGGCCCGTTCCGCAATTTTCTCTACGGTCACCGCACCAAATCCAGTCTCCAGCAGTAGATCATACGATGCTGCCAGAATAGAAGCCTCCGCTTCGTTATTGCGCGGCCGTCCTCTTTTTTTATCCATAAGAGATCCCTCCCGACTAATCTATCCTTTATTTTACTTGCGATCAAAAAAAGAAACTGTACGTTCATTATACAAAATATTTTAAGAAGTAGCCAATCACCTATTTACAAAACTGAACGTTCAGTATATATTTAAACCAATTAGTAAACGTTACGTACAGTATTTAATATCGAAGGGTGGAGATCTTATGAATCAAGGTAATCAAATGAATCCTGTTAGCTCAGTAAATCCGGCAAAGGAACATTCGGAAGGAAAAACGATCCCTGGATGGATTACATTGTTACTGGCGGCCTCCTGCGGACTTATTGTGGCTAATCTGTATTACGCCCAAACCCTGATCGGACAGATTGCCCAAGCTACGCAGCTTTCTTCTGGGGCAGCAGGTCTGATTGTAACTTTGACTCAGGTAGGATACGTTCTTGGACTTTTGTTCGTAGTACCGCTTAGCGATATTATTGAAAATCGCCGCCTGACTGTGGCGTCACTGGCTGTGGTGGTGGTGTCACTGGTAGCAGCCACACTAGCTCCGAATGCTGCAATCTTTCTGGGAGCGTCTCTGTTCATTGGCCTCGGTTCCGTAGCTGCCCAGATTCTTGTGCCGTATGCGTCTTTTCTGGCTGCTGAAGAGCAGCGCGGCCGGGTGGTCGGTAATGTAATGAGTGGGCTGCTGCTCGGCATTATGTTCGCCCGGCCACTGGCTAGCTTTGTCTCTGGATTGTGGGGCTGGCATGCGATTTATGCCATATCGGCAGTAGTGATTGCCTTATTAACACTTCTATTGTCCCGTGTGCTGCCGCAGCGCCAGCCTGTGCCTACAATGAATTATGGTGGATTGATCCGTTCGCTAGGTACTTTACTGAAGAATACGCCAGTGCTGCGCCGCCGGGCAATATATCAGGCTAGCCTGTTTGGCGCTTTCAGCCTGTTTTGGACGACAGTCTCTTTGCATCTGTCCGATACGTATCATTTAAGTCAGCAAGGCATTGCCTTGTTTGCACTGGCTGGAGTAGCCGGGGCTATCGCTTCTCCCATCGCCGGGAGATTAGCCGACCGCGGCTGGACCCGGTCGCTGACCGGTCTTGCGTTTGTGCTGGCAGCTGTGGCTTTTCTTCTAGCTTACTTGTTTCAGGAGGATTCGAGAGTAACCCTTGGATTGCTGGTCGCAGCGGCCATCATGCTGGATATGGGGGTATCGGGTAATCTGGTGCTTGGACAAAGGGCGATTTATTCCCTTGGGAACGAGGCGAGAGGACGTTTGAACGGATTATTTATGGCGATATTTTTTGTAGGAGGAGCCGTTGGTTCTTCACTGGGGGGCTGGGCATATGCGTACGGCGGCTGGAGTCTGACCAGCTTGATCGGGCTGGCTCTGCCGATCTTAGCCTTCCTGTACTATTTAACGGAGAAAAAACAAGCGTAAGAGGTTCAAATAAAGGCATTACAAGGACTGCTCTCCAGGCTGAATATATTCAGCCTAGAGAGCAGTCTTTTTTGGAATTCCTAAACGGTATAAGGATTTTGGCGAATCATTTGAATGAGGTTTGACGCCGAGGCGGATAACGTTTCATTTTTTCGCGTACAAATCGCAATGCTATTCTTCAGATGTATGCCTTCAACATAAACTCGGCATAACTCTCCCCGTTCAACATCTTCGCGAACAACGAGTGAAGAGACGAAGTTGGCGCCATACCCGGCGATAACGGCTTGGATCGCTTCATGAAGTCCGTTAAATTGCAAAGAGATCGTGGGAGCTGGCGTATTATATGTACGGCATAACGATAATAATCGCTCTCTCGTCGAACTCCCTTCCTCACGCATGACAAAAGGCTCCTTCATCATTTCGGATAAAGAAATCTGCTTATTCGCATAGGGGTGATGGGGTGCGACCACAAACCATAACTCATCCTGAAATAACTCCTCTGTCCGGATCGTATCTGGATAGGCCTCGGAAATCCCTCCGTAAATCGCCATATCCACGTCTACATTTAACAGCTGCTTCAGGGCATCGCTTGAATTGGTGGTCGTAATCACCATTTCTACTTGCTCATATTGTTGCTTGAACTTTGCGATCCAGGTAGGGATAAGGAAATGAGCAGGCAAATACGTCGCGGCTAGGCGTATACTTCCATTCGTGCCGTTAACATAATCCTGAGTGAATTGTTCGATCTGCTGTTCGACAGCGAACAGTCTTTTTGCGAGTAGGGCAAGCTCCTCACCCGCATCCGTTAAAGCAATTCCTCTACCTTGAGGCTTGAACAGGGCGAAGGATAGTTCCTTTTCGAATTTCTTGATCTGAGCCGTAATCGCAGGCTGACTGATATTTAATACTTCAGAGGCGCGTGTCACGCTACCCGTTGATGCGATCACATGGAATAAGCGTAAGGCGTGTAGATTCATGGTTAAGCTCCTATCTGCTATCTGCTATCTGCTATCGTTTGATTCATATATTAAATATATAATTATGGTTTAAAGATATATTATATTTATGATTATAACTGATTTACAATACAGGTATAAAGTTGAAGTTGAAGTTGAACTTGAATCTTTAGTTAGGGAAAAGGAGTACCGAAGAGGAGGTTTGGAACTGTAGGAGCGTCAGCGACCGACTAAAAGCTTTCCGTAGGAAAGCTCACTTCGTAAGCATAAGCTCTACGGATTTCAACCACGAATAGTGGTTTTAATCGAAGAAATCTGGAGACAACAGCGGCCGGAAGTCCAAACACTCCTCGTAGTTACGACCGATCCCTAATTGTGGAAATGAAAATTTTATTTCAAAGGAGAAGTGATAAATATGAATCAAACGAATACATGGGATAAAGTCGATCAGTACATTACAGAGCGCCTAATTCCGCAGGACTCCGTGCTGGAGGAAGTATTGACCGCTAATCAATTGGCAGGGCTGCCGCCCTTTGATGTCTCACCAAGTCAGGGCAAATTCCTTAACCTATTGGTTCAAATGAAAGGGGCACGCCGGATTCTGGAGATTGGCACTTTGGGTGGGTACAGCACAATTTGGATGGCAAGGGCGCTCCCGTCTGACGGACATATCGTTACTTTGGAGCTAGATCCGTCGCATGCTCAGGTGGCTGGGGCTAATTTCTCGCTTGCTGGGGTGGACGATGTGATAGAACTGCGTATAGGAGATGCGTTGGGGCAATTGTCTCAGATGAAGCAAGAGGGCGTGGAACCCTTTGACTTTATATTCATTGATGCCGATAAACCCAACAACCCTAACTATTTACAATGGGCGCTTCAATTTTCCCGGCCCGGTACGGTGATTATAGGCGATAATGTGATCCGTGAAGGTGAGGTCATTAACAAGAATAGTAAAGATCCTCGTGTTGTAGGCGTTCGCGAATTTTATGATCTGTTGGCTAAAGAGCCTAGGATTTCGGCTACTGCCCTTCAAACGGTAGGGAGTAAAGGGTATGACGGATTCGTATTAGGGATTGTGAATAGCTAAGTTATGTATTGCAATATCCAACAATTGTAATATAATCTATGGAAAATCTAATAGTGAGAGGTACTTTCTATGCAACCTATATTTGAAACACAAAGGTTAACGCTAAGACCGTTTCAATCTACAGATGCAAGTAAAGTGCAAGACCTTGCTGGGGATATAGAAGTAGCTAGAACAACCCTGTCTATTCCCCATCCCTATCCGGATGGAGCGGCTGAATCTTGGATTAGTGCCTGTAGGAGGAGTGCAGCCGAAGGGGATGGGTTTCCATTTGCTTTAATTAGTAGAGAGAGTAATGCCTTACTAGGCTGTATGAGTCTAAATATAGACAAATCGCATAAAAGAGGGGAACTTGCCTATTGGGTAGGCAAACCTTTTTGGGGGAATGGTTATGCGACTGAAGCGGCTAAGAAGCTGATTGATTTCGGATTTGAAGACCTGTCATTAAATAAAATATGGGCAGCGGCAATGACTAGAAATCCAGCTTCCTCTAACGTTATGAAAAAAGCTGGAATGAGATTTGAAGGGGAATTTAAACGGCATATTTTAAAATGGGATAAATTCGAGGATATAGTCTTCTACGGGTTAACTAGAATTGAATATGAAGATAGGAGATAAGTGGTATGATAACAACAAGGGGTTCCTAAGCCATGCTGGCTTGTGGAACCCCTCCTTTTTTAAAGTGACTCTTTAATCACCTTTTTATAGTAGAAAACAGACAGCACTGCAAAGATCGAATACAAAGCCGTGTATAAGAGCATTACCAGAATCATCGGTGTCCAAAGCTCAGTGCCGAAGAAGAACCAGCCTGACTTGACGGCAAAGTAGCTGTGAAGCAGGCCTATAACTAATGGAATCCCGAAATTGAACAATTGTTTCATCTGAATCCCTCTAAGCAAATCACCCTGCGTGAATCCAAGCTTTCTTAGGATCGTATAGTTAGGCTTTTCGTTCTCACTCTCATCCATTTGTTTGAAATAAAGAATACATCCGGAGGTAATTAGGAACGTTAGCCCCAGAAAAGCAACGATAAACATGATCAGTCCCATAGTTTCCTTTTGATTTTTTTTCGTCTCCAGTTGAGAGTCACGCCGGTTGTCTTTTTCAAATTTCATGTTCTGAAAAAGATCATTCGCCTGCTCAACGCTTGACCGATCTTTCATATCGATTCCGATATTAAGAGAGGACTTTCTTTGAAGGGCTGGATCTAGATCGTTTTGTAAGCGTTCGAAGATCGTTTCGTCTACAATAGCAACGGGTAAGCCGCCACCTGTGAAAGATAATAAAATAGGTGCATCCATATTTATTTTTTCATAAGCTTGTGGAATAACCTCATGCAATCCCTTCAATTCAATGGGGCCTTTGTCTTTCATAGCAATCATATTATCCAGTGCACTACTTGTCTTTGTAAAATAGGTCTCATCCGGCGATACATCGATACCTTCAAGTGCCTTTTCACTAATCACAGGAAGGGTCATGATATCAGAGATTATACTAGAGTCCTTTGTATTTTCACCCAGAATCTTCTTCACATTTACATCTACCTGAATGACCTCGGTCTTTTTTTCTGTAAACACTAAGTTCTTCGCAGTTAATACCTCTTTAAATCGTTCGGCTTCATGGATATCGGTAAGAATAAAATCTGACGGAACGTACAGCTTCGCATTTTTCTCAGTAGAGTAGAATGAGATGTAGCTCAAGGATAATAGACCTATTGCTAGTGCCGACACCGTTGTAATGACGGTCAGTAATACGGCGTTGGACTTCATTCGGAACATAATGGAGGAGAGAGACAATACCTCTTTAATGTTCAGATACCCATTTTTCTGTTTACGAATGAGATGAAAGATAAAGCTTACGGAGCCTTTATAGAAAAGATAAGTCCCAATGATAACCGAAGCCAGAATAGTAATCATGGCTATAGATAGCTCAGTCATTGATGTTAAATCTCCACTAAATAATCGAGATGAAATCGAATAGCCAAGTATAATGAATCCAATACCAGCGATCCCGATGATCATTTCGAAGAAGGACAGCTTTTTCACGGTACCTTCTGTGGTTGAGGTCACTCGGAATAAGGACAAAATGCTTTGTCTTTTAATAAAGCTATAGTTCATCAGCATGATTAAGAGATAGATTATAAAAAATACAATCAGCGTTTGGACTAAAGCCGGAGTAGAGAAACGAAGGGAAGCAATCGCATCGACCCCAATCGTTTTAAAGAGAATCATTAGAATTAACTTTGAAACAGAAAAACCTACGGCGATTCCTAGAATTAAAGAACCGAAATACAGGATAAAGTTCTCTGCCGAAAGAATCCGGAATATTTTACCTTTGGTCATTCCAATTAACTGGAACAAGCCAATTTCCTTGCCCCGGCGTTTGATGAAGATGGTATTAGCATATAACAGGAAAATGGATACAATCCCGACCAGTAAGACCGAGGCAGCCTTAATTGCTGCGCCCCCTTTGACCGAGCCTTCTACCGCATCCATCGAGGGATCATATTGCAACGTAACAAAGGCGAAATATAAGGCCACGCTAAAGACGAGAGCAAACACATACAGGTAGTAATTTCTGATGTTTTTTCGCAGATTTCGCAGCATCAATACATTAATGCTCATTCTGCACACCACCTAATACACCTTGTGTTTTTATGATGTCGTTGAAGAAGACTTGTCTGGATTGTTCCCCTTTATTTAATTGCGTATAGATCGTACCATCCTTTATAAAAATAACTCTACTGCAATAGCTAGCTGCCACTGGATCATGGGTAACCATAACGATCGTTGCTTTTCGTCTTTGATTTAGTTCACTTAGCTTGTTTAACAAATCAGAAGCAGATTTAGAATCCAAGGCCCCCGTAGGTTCGTCAGCAAAAATGATACTCGGCTCATGAATGAAGGCCCGAGCTGCGGAGGTACGTTGTTTTTGCCCCCCAGAGATTTCATTCGGGTACTTATTTTTTAATTCTAAAATCCCCAGTTCCTTTGCGACATTCTCGAATTTCTCATTGGCAATTTTCTTAGGGGTGTTAGTAATGGATAGAGGTAACAGGATGTTCTCCTTCACCGTCAGCGTATCTAAGAGATTGTATTCTTGAAAAATAAATCCTAAATGATTTTTCCGAAACTCAGCTAATTGCTTTTCTTTCATAGTCGAAATTTCATTACCTTCGATGGTAATTGATCCATTGCTGATCTTATCTATAGAGGAGAGAACGTTAAGCAGGGTGGTTTTTCCTGAACCGGAAGATCCCATAATGCCAACAAATTCTCCTTCTTCAATAGAAATATCCAGTCCGCTCAACACGGATTGTTTGTTTAATTTGTTTCCGTAGCTTTTATGAATTTTAGTGGCTTCTAGAATTGCCATATTGATTCACTCCCTTTTTATACTCGTTCTTTTTGTATAGCCTTATTATAAAAGGCTTTGCCGTTCTTATCCTTCGATTGCCCGAACAAAATAAAAAAGCATGTGACATTGTTGTCACACGCTTGAGAGCTTCACGAATTCATTTTTAAGCGGAAAGGTTAAAGTGAACGCCGTCCCTGATCCGAGCCTCGACTCAACTCCGATGATGATCAACAAGGATTGTGCTGCTTTTTTGGCTAAATATAAGCCCATACCTGTGGCGGCATTGTCGCGATGCACGGTGGTGGAAGTAAATCCTCTATCAAATATTCGAGGCAAATCCTTTGGATCTATCCCGCGCCCACCATCCTTCACCTCAAGAACGATATGCTCAGCTTGCTGATAGCTACTCACTGTAATATCTGAAGCCTCACTATATTTCACGGCGTTGGTTAGTAGTTGTCGGATAATAAAAGCCAGCCATTTGGCATCACTAAGCACTTCAGCTACTTCCAAGTTCAGTTCAAAGCCGAGTCCCTTCTGAATACACCAGGATTGCAACGTCTTAATCTCCCCGAAAATAAGCGTTTCTAAATCGATATGTTCTATATACAAATCATTCTCAATAAAGGGAATCCGCCTTTGATGGAGCTGCTGGTCCAGTAAGAGATGTATTCGCAGCCATTCATAGGTCAGATTTTTCTTCATTCCGTCATCTTCCATACGTTCAATCATTAGGTGCATCGCGGTCAAAGGGGTCTTCACCTCATGAATCCACGACAAAAGCTCGTCTTTCTCCTGCTCTAGCGTCATTTGATTATGTGAAGCAGTCTGTTTCAACCATCTGGCTTGATTGGTGATGCTCTCTTCAATCATTTTCTCAAATGGACTTTCGGGGGAAGCGATACTGGTTAAATCCAGATCATCCTCTCGCTCCGCCAAGCTTTTATAGAATCTGGTTTCCCTGGGATAGCGAAGGATTAAGAACATTACGAACAAAAACATCGACAAGGAGACCAGATAGAGGACCGAAGAGAATGGAATCGACGGGTCCATATAGGTGACAAAGAGTATAAACAGGTTGGTAAAGAGAACAAGGAGGATCCAGCTGCTTCTTTCCAAGAGATATTTCTTAATCATAGGGTTTCCTCTTCGATGGCCATATACCCTTGTCCCACTTTCGTTTCAATGAAATTACCTAATTCAAGCTCATCCAGCTTCTTGCGCAGCCGATTTACGTTGACGGTAAGGGTGTTGTCACTAATAAAACGTTTATCATCCCACAAGCTATTGATTAATTCCTCGCGGGTGACGATTTTATTCTTTTTTTCAATAAGCAGTTTTAATATATAAATCTCGTTTTTCGTAAGCTCAATCGATCCCATTTCATTCGTCAACAGATTTCTCTCATAATCCACGGTTGCTCCGCACCATGTTTTGAGTTCAATGTTCTCTGTGTTGTAATTGTAGACGCGCCGAAGAATCGCTTGTACTTTGGCAATGAGTACATCGAAATGGAAGGGCTTTTGAATATAGTCATCGGCTCCAAGCTGCATGGACATCACCATATCCGTAGGATGATCGCGTGACGATAAGAAGATAATCGGAAGGTTGGAGTGAGAGCGAATCATTCGACACCAATGAAAGCCATCAAATTTAGGTAATTGGATGTCGATGATGACTAAATCAGGTTTGATCTCTATAAATTCCTGCGTGACATTGCTGAAATCTTGAATGCCATACACATCGTAAGACCACTGGGTAAGTCGCTCTTTGATCTCATTAAACAGCGTTGTATCATCTTCTATTAATAATAGCTTGAACACATCTTCACCACACTTTTAGTTAGCTTTACAGCATTTTGGATAATACATCCTGATAATGCTTGAACTCTTTGGCTTCATTTAGATTAGGGCATGTTCTTAAGGATAGCAGAGCGCTTTCGATTAAGAACGCTCTCGGTTCCTTATTATTCATGATTTCTTCTTGGATAAAGTACAACAGCTTTAGATAATTAGTGCGGTTCGTATCACCTGGCGCGAAGGATCTCTCTATTATTTTCTTCAGGCTGATTGTCGCAAAGGATAGATCATTATTGAAAAAATCACTGTATTCCGCTGCGGGCAATAACTTGTCCACATGTTCTGGTGAGATGAGTTGAATTCCCATGTCACTTACTTCTTCAACAACCTTTTGGATAAGAGTAGTGCAATAATCAATGATTTGTTTAGAGGTGATGACTTCATTCATAGCACTGTTGATTTGCAGCATATTCTGCAGAATCCCGTTAAAAATAATGGCTCCATCCAGTATATAAGGTTTTTTATCCGCAGGAAAAATATGAAGAAAACGTTCATATACCCAAGTTAGCAGGTTGAACTTCGTTTTTTTGATAAATGTAATTAAGTCTGGATCATTGGAGACTAAAGCATCTTCAACGAGCTGTAATAATCTATTTTTTTTATTGATTTTCATGACCAGCTGAACCTGCTCGGCAAATATCTTAATGTCAGAGGGGTCTTGACCAATGAGCATTGAATTTCGCCCTTCTTCAAGCTGAATATGAATAGATGTGAATACAGCCTTGAAAAGATCCCCTTTGGAAGGGAAATAGTTATAAAAAGACCCTTTGGAGATCCGGCTATGATTCAAAATATCCTGAATGGAAGTGGCGTGGTACCCTTTTTCAATAAATAATTCATGTGCTTTATGAATCACTTGCTCTTTTCGTTTATTAATCATCTGAGATGCCCCTTTAAGCTGGACTCTTTGTTCCAATATAGACTAGCTTATATTTCCTCTTATTACAATTTCAATTTTAAATGAATTTTGTCTTGCCAAGCAGTAAATAAGGGAGTAATATATTCTACACTGGTTTGTAACTAGAGTTCAAATTTGAACCAATAGTATGATTATAGAATGGAGGATTCCAAAATGAAAGCAAAAGAAAATAAAGCGTCCTACGGGATATTGGCAATCCTTATGATTGGTGCATTTGTTGCTTTACTGAGTAATACCTTACTCAATATAGCTTTACCATCGATTATGAAGGATTTTGATGTCAGTGCCTCAACAGTGCAATGGCTATCTACAGGTTATATGCTCGTGAACGGGATCATGATTCCCTCGACAGCATTTTTGATTCAAAAGTATACCGCGAGACGGTTGTTCCTAATCGCCATTGGATTATTTGCGATAGGAACCTTTATCGGAGGGTTCGCACCTAGTTTCCCTGTGTTATTGATCGCCAGAATGGTTCAGGCTTCCGGGGCTGCAATCATGATGCCATTATTAATGAACGTATTGTTCACTACCTTTCCGCCTGAGAAACGTGGTTCAGCTATGGGGATGTTCGGGTTGGTTATGATTTTTGCACCAGCGATCGGACCTACATTATCTGGATGGATTATTCAGCACTATGAATGGCCTGTTCTATTCTTTATGATTGCCCCAATCGCTGTATTGGTGTTCATTCTGGCCTTCTTTAAATTACATGATCCTAAAAAAGATGTGGCGATTAAGATCGATTTCCTATCTGTGCTTTTATCCGCAATTGGTTTCGGGGGTCTTCTATATGGCTTCAGTTCCGCTGGGAATAAAGGATGGGATGATCCAATGGTCTACTCCGCTCTTATTATCGGGGCGATTGGATTAGTAATATTCATTATGCGCCAATTGAAGATGAAGGAGCCTATGCTGAACTTCAGAGTGTACAAATATCCGATGTTTGCGTTATCCTCAGCGATTTCGATTACGCTAAATATGGCAATGTTCTCGGCGATGATGCTGATGCCGATCTACCTGCAAAATATTAGAGGCATTTCACCACTGGATTCAGGACTTCTAATGTTGCCTGGTGCGTTAATTATGGGTGTTATGTCACCAATCACAGGTAAATTGTTCGATAAATTCGGAGGTAAAGTATTAGCACTAGTCGGTCTAGCAATCGTAGTGATTAGTACGTATTTCTTTAGTGATTTGACTGAAACGACTAAATATTCTACACTCATGATTCTATATTCTGTAAGAATGTTCGGGATCTCTATGGTGATGATGCCAGTGATGACTAATGGACTGAATTCTATTCCAGCCAAATATACGCCGCATGGTACAGCGATGAACAGTACGATTCAGCAAGTATCAGGAGCGATTGGTGGGGCACTGCTCGTAACTATTATGTCTAACAGTACCACTTCACATGTGAAGGATATGGTCGCTGATGCTGTAAGTAAATTAACGACTAAACCTTCGGCAGACCAATTGCTTGGTATACAAAATCAAGTTATTGCGAAAGCTACTATTGAAGGAATTAACGATGCATTTTTAGTCTCTGTAGGCGTAGCGATTATTGCATTTATTCTAGCCTTCTTTATTAAAAGAGGCATTCAGCCTAAGGAAACAGCAGAAGAGAAAGTGACTGCGAAGCCAGTAGCTGCCAAGCAGGTTACAACGCATTAATCTATATTCAAAAAGGCGCTCACCTTATAGGTGATGCGCCTTTTTTTGCAAATATAAGAAAGTGTAGATTATTTATAATGATGGGTTAATCTTGGACCATCCTGAATGACTGTGATGGAATTATCGTTCGCGACATATAACCTATTTGTTAGTGGATTCAGGACAATATTTACGCCTGTTACGGAGGGGAATACCGCAATTCTTTTAAACGTGCTGGCGTTATAAACAGACATTCTGTTCTTATTGAAATTACTGACAAATAAGTGATTTGTAATCGGGTTGATGAATGTGCTGGAGGAGGAGGATAACACTCTAGTTGTGATCACCTTATTGGTATTTCCATTAAGCACAAAAAGCTTCCCTTGTTTAACCTGTTGAGCGCTAGACACGTAAACACGGTTCGTAAGCGGATTAAGGATGACCTCACTTTGTAACCTTCCAAGCTGTACATTCTTGAGGAGCTTGTTGGTTCGGCCATTGATCACGGAAAGAAAGCGGCTTAAATTATTCGCTACATAAATACGGTTGGTAATCGGATTTAATGCTGGTATGGTAATGGGGTTCTTGCCAACCTTTATAGTTGCTATCACGGTTTGTGTACTGCCGTTGATGACAGATACGGAATTGTTTATCGTATTCGTTACATAAATGCGATTGGTACGTTTATTGATGACGATAGCGGAAGGACGGCCGCCGATGTGGATAGTGGTTCGAATACAGTTCGATCTGCCATCGATCACAGTTACGATGCCAGAGGCACTCGACACATAAATCAGGTTCGTACGAACATTAACGTTAACACTATCAGGGTTTCTGCCTACTTGGAGGGTCTTGATTACACGGTTTGTCCGTCCGCTAATTACAGATACCGTCCCATCGCGGAAGTTGGTGACGTACACACGGTTTGTTCTTGGATTGATGGCTAGCTTGAGCGGAAATCTGCCTACTTGTATGGTTGCAATGATCCGATTGGTCAGGGTGCTTAATACACCAACAGTTCCGGCTGTAGTGTTAGGATTTACGAAGTATACCCGATTGGTGATGGGATTTACCTCAATATCTCCGACAGGTACGGATGTAGGAACTGTGGTTATGATGGTGGGTAACGCCATGATATAACCCCCTCTTCAAATGACTAGATGATTCATTATATTTGGGCAAGGGCAAAAGGGTACTATATATCGTTGCAAGATGTATCTCCAGAGTATAGAATGATATTCCCAAATCCACATTTCAGATTAAATGTAAGCGCTATATTTTTAAGGGAATTGAGATCGATTGGAGGCTGATGGATACGATGATGAAATCAGTATTGTCGGATATTTTACTAACACCTGATAAGTTGCTACTTCATCGCGAATTACTAGAGGAGATTGGAAAGTTCATTACGCAAGAGATCCTAAATCATCCGTTATTGCAAGAAGATCGTCAGAGGGTAAGCATTATCCTAGATGGATCGACCGCACTCGGGGTGGTAGATGGGCAGTCGGATGTAGATATAATCATTATTTGTGAGGATGAGTCTTACAACAGTATTAATCATCGGTTCGAGGAAGCAGGGCTGATTCCGGAGTACAGTAGTTTTTTTATGGATTTAAGGCTTCCAAGTGGGAAGACAGGGCATTATACACTCCATAAAATATCTGATATCAAAGAAGCTTTAATGAGCGGGGATATGAAATGGCTGTGGAATGCATCAGTATCCTATATTTGCTACGATCTGCTGGATCTGAAGTCACTTTTTCATTCCTATGTTCCACTCCAGCCTGAAGTGCTAATGAAATTTCGTAAGAATTCATATATACAGCTAAGAAGCTATGCCAGAAGTCTAGATCATCCTGTAGTTCGTGGCGACGCCTTTCCCATCTTGTTCTTAGCGGTTTCCCTTTATAAAGAGGCTTTACGCTGTGCAATCACTATTGAAGGTTATCCGTATCCTTATGACAAATGGCTTGTTCCCGTAGCGCAGCAAACGGTCGTAGGTCGAAAGATTTTGGAGTGTGCAGGCGATTTTTGGAGTTATCTTAGGGAGGATGAATCCTTTGCTCCCATGTACCAGGAGGACAATAATTTTGTCAAAATGGAAAAACAATTTCGAAAGATACTTTTGGAGGAATTCCGCCTGCGGGGGATCGATGAACCTTGGTTAATAGAGTGGTGGAAATTTTCGGATGAATAAACGGAGTAATGAGGGTGACTATGCTTATGGATTACGGTAAGGTATACTGGAATGAACTTTTCAGTAAGAGGTGATTAAATGGCTGGGACAGTCTCTATATTAGGCGTTCCTTTTTCAAAATTAACACTACACGAGACAACACTTCATCTAACAAAACATATTCAAGCCGGAGAACCAAAGCTATTTCATTTGATTACGGCGAACCCGGAAATTACGATAACAAGTCAATCGGACGAGCTGCTTCGAACCATACTCCATGAGGCAGATCTGATTACTCCTGATGGGATTGGCATTGTGCTGGCATCGAAAAGAAAAGGTGACCCTATAACTGAACGAGTTACGGGGTATGAACTACTTCTTGAACTGCTCGCACAAGGGAATAAGCTGGGCTGGAGCTTTTATTTCTTAGGCACGGATGAGCATACCAGCTGTAAAGCGGTCGAAAAGATTACAGAGCTATATCCGAATGTTAAAATTGCCGGAAGACATAATGGTTTTATTACTAAAGAAGAGGAACCGGCCATTGTGGCAGAGATTCAGCACGCACAGCCAGATTTCCTGATTGTCGCGATGGGGGCTCCATACTCTGACAAGTGGGTTTATAAGCATAAACAGGCGCTTTCTCAGGTTAAGGTTGTTTTTGGTGTCGGGGGAAGCTTGGATGTTATAGCGGGAAAAGTGACTCCAGCCCCTGCGATATGGAAAAAACTCAATTTGGAGTGGTTGCATCGGCTGTTATTCGCCCCTGTAGCCAAAGGACAAAAGTCGCGCTGGCGCAGGCAAGCAGTTCTTCCTAAATTCGTGTATCGAGCAATGATAAGGAAATGAGGTATAGCAGTAAATAGATAGTCTTTCACGATTTCTGCAATTTGTAGAAGTAGTGAAGGACTTTTTTTGTGGTCGCTTACAGGAAATATGCCCTAAGTATTTAAGAGAAAATATTGGCTGGAACAATTCCAATATATTACTGATTGCTTTTTTAAGAATGTTGTAATAAAATCTTATCAAGATAATAAATTATTATCAAAATAAATTAGACGCAAAACGAAAGGAGTGAAATGCTCACATGATAGAAGATCGCAGCTGTCTAGAGTCCTATTTTCCAATCGCTTCTTTTATTGCTTCAATTATAGGTTCGAAATGTGAGGTTGTTATTCATGATATAAGCAATCCAGAGCGTTCAATTATATTTATTGAGAACGGATACATTAGTGGGCGTAAAGTAGGCGATAGTTCAACCGATCTAGTGCTTAAGCTGTTGAAGGATGAGTCCTACCGTGAGCAACCGTTTATTGCTAACTATAAAGCGCGTGGTTCGCAAGGTCAGGTATTTCGCTCCGCTACTTATTATATTAAAAACAGCAGCAGCGAATTGGTCGGTATGATGTGTATTAACATTGATGTCACACATATGGAGGTTGCAGCTGAGTGGATACAAAACATTTTGCAAGGAGGATCAACACTTCCACCAGTACCGTTAATACCACAACAAGAGGTTGTAGAGAAGCAGACGGAAGAGTATTTACAAGGAAACGTTGATGATCTGCTCCAGCACATGATTGATTCGGTGCTCGGTAAAATTAATGTCCCGGCTGAGCGATTGTCCTCGCAGGAGAAGATTGAACTTGTGAAAGTACTTAACGAGCAGGGTGTGTTTCTACTTAAAGGTGGAGTTTCTCAAGTCGCTAAGTCCTTGATGATATCTGAGCCAACCGTTTATCGTTATTTGCAAAAAATTAAGTGAGAATAAACAATACTCTCAAGAGAGGAAGTGGGCTAGATGACAATAGATTTTGATAAGGTTGTTAGCCGATATGGGACCAATTGCGCGAAATGGGATGGTATGGCGCAAGTGTTGGGCAGAGAAATGATAGCGCTTTCCGTTGCGGATATGGATCTTCAAGCCCCTCCACAGGTGATAGAGCGAGTAACGGAGATGGCGAAGCATGGCATATATGGATATACCGATCCTTTTCCACCTTATTATGAGGCAGTTCAGGGATGGATTAAAAAAGCTTACGATTGGGAGGTTCCGCAAGAATGGATCGTGTTTTGCCCTCGTATTGTGCAAGCGGTTTCTCTGATCATTCAGAACTTCACTCAACCCGGTGATCAAGTGTTAATCCATACGCCAGCCTATCAGCCGGTTGCTAAATCGGTAGAACTAAATAACCGCGTATTAGTGGAAAGTCCACTTCGTGAAGTGAACGGGCGTTATGAGATCGATTTTGCTGATATGGAGTTGCGGATGCAAGCAGGGGTTAAAATTGTACTGCTCATCTCACCGCATAATCCGGTTGGACGGGTATGGACACGAGCTGAACTAGAACGAATCGTTAGCTTGTGTACAAAGTATGATGCTTATATTGTATCGGATGATATTCATGCCGATTTTATCCATGAAGGTCATGAGCATACGATAATCGGGAAGATATCGACCGAGGCTGAGCAGCGATCCTTTATCTGTACTTCCCCAGGGAAGACCTTCAATCTTGCAAGCCTTGAAATTGCTAACATCGTGATTCCGAATGACCAGTTGCGGGAGAAATTCAGACGTTGTTTACAGCAAGCGGGCTGTCATAACCCCACCTTTTTTGCAGTACCTGCATTAGAAGTGGCTTATACGGAATGCGATGAATGGCTGGAAGAATTACGAGGGTATATCACAGCCAATATCGCTTGGGTGAAAGCATATATAGCTGAATCTATGCCTGAACTTCGCGTGATCGAGTCAGAAGGAACCTATCTGTTATGGGTGGATTGTAGGGCAATCAGTACCAACGAAGCAGAGCTAAAGCAGTGGATCGAGTCGGATGCGAAGGTTAGCGTGAGCTTTGGGACAGGTTTTGGAGCATCAGGAGAAGGCTTTATCCGCTTAAATATTGCAACGCCACTGCCTTTGTTGCAAGAAGCATTTCATCGGCTGTACCAAGCCTATCCATTAAAAAATTTGAAATAATAAAAAATACTTTATCAATGACCTTGAAATACCTCATTAGTAGCCTTTCTCAGATCCGTATCAAGGGGGAAAATAACCATGTCCAAATCAGAATCACCAAGAGTCAAGAAACAGCCGACGATGTTCTTAGCACTATTACCGATTATTACAATGATTGTGTTACTTAGTTTAGGGTACGTGTTGTTTGAATTACCACCTGAACCACTTATCATTACCTCTGCGGTTGTTGCTGGTATTATCGCGATTATTCTTGGTTATAGCTATAACGACATACTAGAATCTATCGCTGGCAAGATCGCGAAAACGATGCCTGCCATTCTTATTCTGATCATGGTTGGTTTTATGATTGGGGCATGGATGGTTGGTGGAACGATCCCCATGATGATTTATTATGGATTGAATATCATTAATCCACAATTTCTGCTTATCACCGCATTTATTGCGACAGCTGCCGTTTCACTTTGTACGGGCACGTCTTGGGGGTCAGCGGGAACGATCGGGGTCGCCTTTATGGGTGTTGGCGCGGGTATGGATGCGAACCTAGCAGCCGTAGCTGGTGCTGTTGTTGCAGGTGCTTATTTTGGTGATAAATTGTCACCGCTTTCAGATACAACGAATATTGCTGCGTTAGCAACAGGTGTCAATCTTTATGAGCATATTGGACATTTACTATATACCACACTTCCTTCGTTTATCGTTGCAAGCGTTGTCTTTATTATCACAGGCCTAAACACAGATGCTGCCGGTGCTATTGTTCCAGAAAAGGTTGGAACGATCATGGGAACATTAGATACCATTTACGACTTTAATCTGCTGCTATTAGTACCTGTACTAATCATCTTGTATGGTTCTATTACGAAGAAGCCGACCATCCCAGTCATGCTGATCTCTTCCATGTTCGCTATGGCCAACGCACTTGTATTTCAGGGATTTACGTTGAATGAGGTCGTATCTTCTGTTGTTAATGGATTTAATATTTCTATGGTTCACGTAGCTGGATTTGATTCTGCTAACATTATTGAAGATGTACCCCGTCTCCTAAATCGTGGCGGAATGAACTCCATGATGGGTACACTTCTCATTTGCTTCTGTGCAATCACGTTTGCTGGAACCATATCTCTGACGAAATCCTTGGAATTGATTGTTAATAAGCTTTTGAAGTTCGTCCATTCCACAGGTTCAATGATCGTAGCAACCATTGTTACAGGTCTTACGATGATCGGGGTTACAAGTAATGGTCAGGTATCCATCTTAATGCCAGGTGAAATGCTGCGTGAAGCATATATCCGTCGGGGCTTGCATCCGAAGAATTTGGGACGTACGATCGAGGATTCAGCGGCGATTACCGAGCCTATTCTGCCTTGGACAGCTGCAGGTGCTTATATGGCGGGAACGCTGGGTGTTGCAACGTTAGACTATTTACCTTGGGCTGTTCTCTGTTGGACAGGAATAATCTTTGCGACGATATGGGGCTTCACGGGATTTGGTATCGCGAAGTTAACGCCAGAGCAACAGGCAGAAATGCTAAAGGAATATGACGGTAAAACTAATGAACAAGTTGGATAAAGGAGTCTTTTAAAATGAAAAATATGCATAAAGAAACTGTAATAACAACGGATGCACCAGGTGCAATTGGACCTTATTCTCAAGCTGTAAAGCTTGGGAACGTCCTATATACTTCAGGACAACTCGGACTAGACCCGGTTAGTGGGACTTTTCCTGCTACGGTTGAGGAACAGACGGAACAGTCGTTGCTGAATGTCAAAGCCATACTGGAAGCGGCGCGTACAAGCATGGACCAGGTAATAAAGACGACCGTTTTCCTAAAGGATATGAATGATTTTCTTAAGGTAAATGAGATTTATGGAAGGTTTTTTGCTCAGCCATATCCTGCTCGCAGCGCAGTTGAAGTAGCACGTCTGCCTAAGGATGGGCTCGTAGAAATTGAAGTTATTGCTTATATACCATAAGTGACTAGAAAATAAGGCAGATGGCCGCCCTGAAAAGGGTGGCTTTTTTTGAGTAGTAAGTTGCGGATATAGAAAGCAAGAATTTTTATGAAAATTTAAATGAAAATATTCATGAAAATGTAACAGTAAGTATAACTAATTACTAAAAAACCTTCACAAAACAGCATCCTTGCGTTATCATAAATGTGAAAACATTCACAAATGGGCGTTATAAAGATGAAGAAGACAACAAGTACTGCTCTCATTCTCATTCTCTCTGTCATGCTCGTAATCGCAGGCTGCGGTAACAGTAATAGCAACAGCGCAGGTAATAGTAATGGCAATGAGAACAAAAGTAAGGTAAATGAGACGGCCAAAAATGATAAAGCTGAAGCCGTATCAGGTGCATCAGAAGCTAGTTACACACCACTGGATCAATTAAAAGATAATTATGATATCGTTATTGTCGGTGCTGGTGGTGCGGGAATGTCTGCTGCACTGGAAGCTAAGGCTAAGGGCTTGAATCCGGTTATTTTAGAAAAAATGCCGGTTGCAGGTGGGAATACAAGTAAATCCTCCTCAGGGATGAACGCTTCCCAAACGAAATTTCAAAAAGAGCAAAGCATTGAAGATAGCAATGATAAGTTTTATGAAGAGACGCTAAAAGGCGGTCATGACACGAATGATAAAGAGATGCTTCGTTTCTTCGTTGACAATTCCGCAAGTGCGATCGATTGGTTGGATTCGATCGGAATCAAGCTGAACAATATTACAATCACAGGCGGCATGAGCGAAAAACGCACCCACCGTCCAGAAGATGGATCTGCGGTAGGCCAATACCTTGTCAAAGGATTGGTTAGAAACGTACAAGAAAAAGAAATTCCACTGTTTGTGAACGCTGATGTTAAAGAAATTACTCAAAAAGACGGTAAGGCCAACGGCGTCAAAGTACTCTTTAATCAAGCTGATGAAAAAACCATTACAGCGAAGGCAGTTGTTGTAACAACAGGTGGTTTTGGATCCAACATGGATATGATATCAAAAGTTAGACCTGATCTGGAAGGATACGTTACGACTAACCAAATCGGTAGTACAGGCGACGGCATCAAGATGATCGAGGCACTTGGCGGAACTACTGTCGATATGGATCAAATTCAAGTTCACCCAACAGTTCAACAAGATAAATCTTATCTGATCGGGGAAGCCGTTCGCGGTGAAGGATCTATCCTCGTGAACAGCGAAGGCACACGGTTTGTAAACGAATTGACTACACGTGATAAAGTTACCGAAGCGATCAATGCACTTCCTGAAAAAGCGGCAACGCTTGTCTTTGATTCCGGCGTTAAATCACGCGTAAAAGCAATTGAACAATATGACAAAATGGGCTTCGTAATCCAAGCGGATACCATCGAAGCATTGGCGAAAGAAATCGGTGTTCCAGCCGATAAGCTAAAAGCGACACTTGATACTTGGAACAGCGCAGTAAAGAACAAGAACGATGCTGAATTCGGCAGAACAACCGGGATGGACAATGATTTGTCCGTTGGTCCTTACTACGCTATTAAGATCGCCCCAGGGATTCACTACACCATGGGCGGCGTGAAGATCAATACGAATACAGAGGTATTAAATAAAGACGGCGCTGCTATTCCTGGCCTGTATGCGGCTGGTGAAGTTACAGGTGGATTGCACGGTCAAAACCGGATCGGCGGTAACTCTGTAGCAGAAATCATTATTTTCGGCCGTCAAGCAGGGATTAAATCTGCTGAGTTTGTACAAGCACAATAAGATTTAACTGCTATTCTGATTAAAACAAAAGAACCGCTTGGGCTAATTGAAGCCCGGGCGGTTCTTTGTTTAATCTCTTGTTTAAAGTGAGTAGAGTGACCTCTATTCAAAAAGCTACTTCCCGCTCTTAGCCTGTTCTTCGCGCATCCACTGTGACAGCTGGCGTTTGAGCTTAAGGAATTCCGGGGAATCCGTAATCTCATCGCGGCGTGGCCGTGGAAATGGCACGTCAACAGTATGTAGGATGGAGCCGGGGCGGCCCGAGAATACATAAATACGATTCGAGAGCAGCAACGCTTCTTCGATGTTGTGGGTGATGAACAGCACAGAGCGGCGATTCTCCTCCCACAGTTCGAGCAGCCAACGCTGCATTTCACTGCGAGTTAGGGCATCCAATGCGCTGAAAGGCTCATCGAGCAGCATCAACTCCTGCGGAGCTAGCAATGCTCTGAGAAAAGCCGCACGCTGCTGCATCCCCCCAGACAGCATATGCGGGTAAGCCTGTTCAAACCCGCTCAAGCCAACCTTTTCGAGCCACTGGCGCGCTTCTTCACGAGCTCCATCCTGCAGAGCACCTTTGATTTCCCCGGCGAGCAGCACATTATCCTCAATCGTACGCCAAGGGAAAAGCGCGGGCTGCTGCGGCATATAACTGATTTCACCACGTTGACCTGTAACGACCTTGCCGTTCATGCGGATCGTTCCTGCATCAGGCTTCACTAGTCCGCCGATCATATGGAATAAGGTGCTTTTTCCGCAGCCGGAAGGACCGACGATCGAAACGAACTCTTGCTGCTCTACCTTAAGAGAGACGTTGTTCAGCACGTTCGTCTCGCGGCGGCGATGGGTGAAGGACTTGGAGATGCCGCTTACTTCTAGAGCAGGTGGTGCAGTATGAGCTTCAGGAGAGCTTATGATTTCAGTTGTTCTTTGCCCTATTTGCGTCGCTTGAGACATACAGGCATCTTCCTTTCTATGAGTTACGGCGCGGTTTCCAGCGAACTAACCATTTTTCGAGCAAGGCGATAATCGCAAAAAGTACAAGACTAAGGAGCACAATAATAACAATAGCGACAAACATCCGATCCGTACGGTAAGCCGATTTTTGCAGGAGCATATAGTAGCCAATCCCTTTATCCGCGCCAATCCATTCAGCGACCACGGCTCCCATAACCGCATAGGTAGCTGATATTTTCACACCGGAAAATAGTGCCGGTATAGAAGACGGAAGCTCCAGCTTGGTGAAGATTTGCCACTTGCTTGCGCCCGCCATTTTCATATAATTCATCATGACCTGATCACTTTGAGACAAGCCGCCCATTGCAGCGACAGCTACCGGGAAGAAGCATACCAGTGTAATCAGTACGATTTTGGGCAAAAGACCAAAGCCAAACCAGATGATAAGCAGTGGTCCGAGTGCGATAGAGGGAACATTTTGACTCAGAATAATCAGTGGATAAAAAGCGCGTCTAGCCCAAGGCAAAAGATGCAAAAGTAGAGCGACGATCAAGCCTACACCTGTACCAATAGGAAAACCGATTAATGTGAGTCGGAGCGTAGCCATCGTATGAGCCCAGAGACCTGAGGCATTACTGGTGGATTCGCGGGCAATATCAGCAGGACTCGGCAGAATCCAGGATTCGATATGGAATAGAGAAACAGATAACTGCCATACGGTTAAAAAGAAGACGACCGCCACAAGGGGCGGCCATATTAGCTTCCAGGTCGATCTCACGGCCGATATTTCTCCGTCAATTTATCCATGCTGATTCCGTTAGGGTTATGAGCAATTTTGATCTGTGAGATCACGCTTGGACTACCAGCTTCGATCAGCGCCTCCTGCATTTGACGAACAACCTCAAGCAGCTCGCTAAGTTCACCTTCCATCGTGGTTTCCAGCGGGTTCACCTGATGTTTAACGCCGGATTTTTGAATAACTTCAATTGCTTTATCGACGTATGGGATGGAATCCTCATTGTTTGGAGTCTTAGGAATTACTTGAATGCTGAGCAATGTGTTAGCCACAATAATCAATCCTCTCAATTTGTATAGGTAAGTTCAAAAAGCCAACTTTGATAACGAAGTAATTCAGGAAGCGGATTCGACATCGAATCTTGAACGAACTTGGGAAGTCCGGTCTACTCCGCCGGTAAAAAATCATTCGTGAATGCACTAGCTGCATCCAGCGGTTTGTCCAGCAGCTTCAAATCATACATCCAGTCGCCGTAATTCTGCCAGACCTCGGTTTTTTGCTCTCCCCAGCGGGGGGCGTCGTCTTTATATTTCGGGCTAAGCCATTTTTGGCTGGCTAGGACAAGCTCGGCATCAAGGTCAGGCACAGCTTTGGATAATGTAGCGGCAGCCTCTTCTGGGTGATCAATCGCATATTGATAACCCTTCGATGTGGCTTTCAGGAAAGCCTTCACCAAATCTGGATTCTCAGAAATCTGCTTCTCGCTCGTGGTCAGCACAGGGGTGTAATAATCGAGCTGAGGCGCATAATCCTTCAAGTACAGCATATCCAGAGGCTCTCCACGCAGTTCGGCTTCAATACCGGTCCAAGCGTAGAAGATCCAAGCGAAATCAATGTCACGTTTGACTGCGGTAAAATAGTCAGCTTCACCAATACTGATTAGCTTCACCTTTTTCACATCGCCACCAACAGGGTCCATGATCGCCTTCATGGCTGCTTCCTCGGCGGGAGAGCCCCAGCCTCCGTAAGTTTTACCCTCAAAATCTTTTGGCGATTTAATATTGCGATCCACTGGAGCGGCGAATCCCGACGTATTATGTTGAATAATGGCTGCAATCGAGACAAGGGGGACGCCTTGTAGACGAGCTAGAGTCAATCCTTCCTGAGCGCTGATCCCAAAAGCAGCTTCCCCAGAAGTAACCATGGTATCGGAGCCTGCTGCGCCAGGTTGAACGATTTCTACATCCAGACCTTCTTCCGCGTAATAACCAAGATCCTTGGCTACGTAAAGACCGGTATGATTCGTATTCGGTGTCCAGTCCAGTGCAACCTTAACTTTGGTAAGCTCTTTTGAAGCATTTGATCCGGTCTCTGCATTCGATTCCGCAGCAGTCCCTTTGTTTCCGGCTGTATTCCCGTTGTTGCTGCCGCATCCGGCAATCGCAAGAATGAGCATACAGATGAGGCTAAGCATGAGTGCTTTTTTGACATGCATGTCTTCTTCTCTCCTTTAAGGTTGCCAGATCCCGTCATCCAACATGAACCATAAAGTGTAGTATGTACATTTCTTCTACATCTTTTGTGATCTACACAAAAAAAAGCGCCCCGAGTGATCGGGACGCTGGCTTGGCGCAAGGTTAGTAAAGGTCACAGGGACCAAAACCAATTGGCAATTCCTACGCTGGCATTATCCAGATCAGGTATAAGGGTCAGTATCTTGTGGGATACAATCTCAGCCGGCCAATTCCAGCACCCCTGGTTCTATGAAGTTAACGGGTATTTCCACTTGAAATATAAGAAAGTTTAGGTTTTGCACCTATACTTTATAGCTTATATTTCTTGCATACGCTGTATTATAGACGGCTGTTCTCGGAATGTCTAGTAGCATGATCCTAAATTTTTCAAATCTCTTAGTCCGTTTTCATTCATCCAGATCTTTATGTTTCTTGCGATGACGCCGCTTAAGCTCAGTAACCAGAGCACCTAGTGTAAGGACAACACTGATCATTATCCCGCTCATAATCACGAAGAGAGCAAGAAACTCAAAGGGGGAATAGCTAACCATTTTACTCCACTGAATCTTTCCATCCAGATCGTCAATGACTTGATTCATGCCATAAATCCCACTTACCACCGTAAATACAGTGAGGATCATCAGCAGATTATCCCGGCGCTTCGACTGGAATTTATCTTGATACTGAAACAGGTCAGTCAAGGTTTCTTTTACTTCCTCGAATAGAGCATCGTTCCCGTATACTTTACGCAGCTGAAGAAAAATCTCCCGTCCTTGCGACTGTGAGATTAGCTCTAAGAAATAAAACTTTGCCGAGAATTTATTAATCGAGTAGATTAAATTATCGATCTCATCATAATCGTGGTTTATGCGTAGTCGGGAATGCATATTTGCCAGCTTTAGCAGAACGATTTTGTGGAAAATATTGAGTAGAAATCCGTAATAGTATTGCCCGTACATCTGGTCGGCCAGGCTAATGGCGATCTTTGGTTCAGCTCGGGTAAGGCAGCAAAAGGTCTGCTCATTCATCATATAATACGTGTCTGGGCCCCATCGATTATAGGAATGCTCATGACAATAATTCGCAATATACGCTGGATCGCTGGCACTGGCATAGGGCTTGCCGTTCAGATCAATTCCATCAAGCTGAGAGGCGCGATAGCGGATATTTACACTAATCTCATCAGAATCTCCTTCATTCTGAAAGCCATAAAAGGCTTGCACCTGCATTCTTTCATCTACGAAAAAGGGAAGGGTCTCGAAATAAGCCCCATTGATATCCGAGTGATCCAGAAAAGGCTCCAGTCCATCCACCAGATTTCGGAAGACAAAATCCTCTACCATCTCATAGGTCTGTTCCCCGCAATGGATATAGGTGTAATCATCCTGTACGAAGGTATTCTCAAGCGTCCGGAAGCGGTCCGCGAATTCCAGTGCAATACTAAAGGGAATCGAATCCCCCTCAAGCTGGACACGCATGGTCACAAATCCAAGCTGAAAAGGACATATGAATATATCCGTCGAGAGAATTTTAAAAAATATAGACTGCTGAGGAATCTCTAGGATACAGTCCAGATCATTGACTCTGGAAAAGCGGCGGAAAGAGTCCACATCCTTCTTGCGTGGAAAAAGAATGTGTGCAGCAAACGGTAAATAGGTACGCTCCAGCCGTTCATGGGAAACACAGTAGCCTTCTCCGTAATAAGCATTTTCTAGCTCTTTATTATCCAGAAAAAAACGTGTGAAGCCTTCATCCTGCAATTGTTGGATGAGCTTCTTAGAATCACCCTTTTTTATTGAAAAGGGAAAAATAAACTGCATAAGCGCAGTATGTAATAAAGGTTCAGTTGAAAGCTTATCCATTCATCGTCCATCCTTGTGCTCAGAATATGCTTATAGATGACATTACCCTAAAAAGATTAGGTTGATACCATTCTAACATTCTAAATACTGGAACTCTTTCTTTGTACTGCTTGCCTGGATTGGAATCTCCATGCGGCAATGCTCAGCAAGAACAGGAAGGCGGCAAAGCCGGCAAGTACCCCAGCAGTTTGTGCTACTTTTAAATGGTCCATAGACCAGCCCATAAATAGGGGCAGCAGAGCTCCACCGACACCTCCAGCAGCGATCATTATGCTGGGTGTTGATTCTTCGGCTCCTGGCAGCATCTTGCTGGAGAAGACTAAAGCTATGGAGAAAATACCGGACATAAATAGCCCAAGTAGCATAATTACGATGAATGCAGCTAATCGATTTTCTGTGAACGGAAAAAGAGCCAATAGTAACAAGGTCAGTAAACAGCTACTTAAAATGTATACACGGTAAGAAATTTTCTCTGCAATCACTCCAGCAAACAATCTTCCCGTAGACATAGCTAGCCAAAAGAAAGTAACTGTCAGCGCCGCCGCAGATTCTGTCATTCCTAGCTTGGCGATAAAGATGGCGGGCATAAAGTTGACCAGACTCATCTCCGTACCTACATAGAGAAAGAAGAAAAGAATGAAGATACCCAGCAGAATCCATTGTTTCCCTTTATACGGAAGCTGTGTGCTGGACTGCGAGGAATGCGGGGATGCTGAGACTTTGCGAGGTGCTCGCTCGTCTAGTATACGTTGCAGATTCCCGAAATGGCCTCTTCCCCAGAGAATGAGGGAAAGTAATGAGAAGCAAGCGACAATTAGAAATGTCAATCTCCATGCTCCGGTAGCAATGAGCGGACTGGCGATAAGAGGCATTAGGAGTGCCCCTACCCCAAAAAGGACTTCAAGTCGGCTCATCGCGATCGCGGTTCCTTCTGTCACAGCTCCGATAATGATGGTGCCGATGACGGCTTCGATCATACCGAAACCAAAGCCAGCCGCAACAGCAATGACATACATCCATCCCCAAGGTGGCAGAAAAGCATATGCAATTTCAGCAGTCAGGAGAAGAGCGGTGGCGATAATGATGCCTCCTCGTTTGCCAAAACGGCGATTGAGTAGGGGAGAGACAAGCACACCAGCCAGAAAACCAGCGAATTGACTAAAGATTAATTGCCCGCCGGCACTGTAATTTTGGTCATAATGCTGTAACAGAACGGGAAGAATAGATCCCAGTACGACATGAGCAAGTCCAATGACAAAGTAGGAAAGACAGCCGATCCAAATCAGTTTTTTCACGAAGTAAGCCCCTTATATTGAATGTAGTTTATGGAGTAAGGTCGGATTCAATGTGAACCTGAAGGGTACATTATAATAAGCACCATTGTTATGATAAATCCAAACGGTGAGCTTGGATATATAAACTTTTGTTTACATGCTTGAAGGGAGAGATTTACGTAATGGATAACAAACAACTGGAGCAACTCATTATTAAAGCATTGGATGCCAACAAGTTCGGTTCCTTTGGTACGATCGAAGAAGGAAATAAGCCGAAAGTACGTTATATGGCTATTTTCCATGAGGGTTTGAAGATTTATTTAGCTACGAATCGCAAAACTCATAAGGTAGAGGAATTATCGAATAATCCGAACGCCTTTTTGCTGCTTGGATATGAGGCAGGCGGAAGCAAAGATGTGCTGGAGATTGAAGCCACCGCTGCCGTTTCTAAGGATGAAGGGCTGCGCACAAAGGTATGGAACAAAGAGCTGGAGCCATGGTTTACAGGACCCGATGATCCTAATTATGTGATTCTTGAACTTACTCCAACGCGTATTGAGTATGTTGGCAGTAATAAAGAGCACGGCGTGTGGACTCCCTAAACCAATTTAAAATCGTTTCCGAGAGCCTTCCTATCCCCCACGGGTTTAGGAGGGCTTTTTTTAAAAGATAAGTCCCTGAGTGTCCTGTTAAAACATGTTATAATGACTTCAACTTTTTACGTAATTTCTCAGGGGAGGACTTAAAATACATGACCGTTACTCTGTTATATATTGAAGATGATCATGAAATCGGCAGCGTCGTGTCTGCGGATTTAAGTGAGCGTGGTTATAGTGTGCGTTGGCTGCGGAGCGGGGAGGGAGCGACGGAGGAAGCTTCGCCTTGTCAATTGGCCATTCTGGATGTAATGCTTCCGGGCCTGGATGGCTTTACTGTCGGACAACGATTGAAGCGGGCGTACCCTAAGCTTCCGATCTTGATGCTCTCCGCACGAACTTCCATTGATGATAAACTGCAGGGGCTTGAATTCGCGGATGATTATTTGACGAAGCCTTTTCATCCGGATGAATTAGCAGCCAGAATTGAAGTGCTGCTCAGGCGGAATGGGGCATCTGTTCAGGATTCACTCACGCTTAAGCACCTAATCGTATATGAAGGAGATAACCGAGTAATAAATGCTCAGACTCAGGAAGAAGTCATGCTTACGGGTAAGCAATTTCAGATTTTTTCTTATTTGCTGCGTCATCTCGGCCAGATTATGACGAAAGAGCAGATTTATGAAGCCGTCTGGGGAGAAGCCTATCTCGAAGGGGATAAAACTTTGATGGTACATATACGATATTTGCGCGAAAAGTTAGAACTTGATCCGGGCAATCCGGAAATTATAGAAACTGTCCGGGGGATTGGATATCGGGTAAGAGCATGAGGGGGTTAGGGCGCATTCGTAAGCAGCGCAACTCCTCTTTGCTGTCGGGATATTTGCTTATTATCGTTTCTGCACTGCTTTTTATCCCTGTGGTTCTGCCGTTATCTTTTGTTCTCTACAATATGGTTAATGAAGTGACTAAAGGGGCTCCGCCTGTAGATACCTCTTTGTATTCGAGTGTTGCAGCGCTGGAGACCATGTGGCATAAAGAGGCGCTTCAATTGGAAGATGCTTCTTCGGAAAGCATAAATGAGCGGTTAGATAAACTGAGCCGGAAATACACTGAGGCTACTATGTTTTGGGTAGATGGGCAGGGAATGACCCGATTGATTCTCACACCTGATAAAGGCAATCCGGATCATGGCAGCGGAGTTCCGGAGCAGTGGACTGCGGCTGAGGCTATTTATTTTATGAAAGAAAGTACAAAGCGTGATCCTTTAGCCATCGTCGCCTTCATGGGAGACCGAGTGGATGCGGGTAAAGGGTTTATGGTAATGCAAATTCCAAACAAGCTGCTCAACAAAGGCGCTTATGGGGGAGTCGGGGCTTGGGCTTTGTATTACTTTGTGCTCTTTGTACTTTTTGGAGGGTTCGCACTGGTTTCTTTGCTGTTCTTTAGAAAAATACGCAAACGGCTACTACAGCTGCAAACCGCGATGACAATTACGGGACCGGATAGAATGCCTAAGTCTATTATGACGGGCAAGCTGGATGAGATAGGCAGACTGGAGGAAGCTTTTAATACGATGGTGGCGAAGCTTGACGAAAGCCGAAAGAGGGAAATCGAAGAGGAAGAGCTGCGTAAGCGTCTAGTATCCAACTTATCTCATGATTTACGTACACCGCTAACCGTTATCCGCAGCCACATCCATGTAATGACTAAGGAGAGCTTAACCCCAAAAGGACAACAGTCCCTAGAGCTAATGGATAAGCGTATAGCAGATCTTAGCGTCTTGATTGAGAATCTTTTATCCTACAATCTTCTCAACAGCGGACGGATCACTTTGAAGCGGGAGCGTAAAGATGTCTTGCGCTTGTTGCGGGAAAGTGCTGCTGCTTGGTACCCCGTATGGGAAAAAGAGACCTTCGAGATCGATATTGACCTGGAGGCTGAACCGCTGTTCTGGATGGTGGATGAGGTCTGGTTCCGCCGTATTCTTGATAATCTATTTCAGAATATTGTACGTCATGCCAGCAGTGGTCTTTATGTAGGGATTTCTACGGAGTCCCGTAATGGGAAACGTGTTATTTTGATTACGGATCACGGCAGAGGTATCCAGAGTCCATCCGATTACAAAGGGGCAGGATTAGGGCTGTCCATCGTGGATCTGTTAATGAAGCATATGGAGTTAGAGTGGGATATGGAGAGTACAGGAGATGGTACCTCTATTGTAATCTTCAATCCACGCGATGAAATTTAAACAAAACTTAAACTTCGTGCCGCCTTGTTCTTAACCTTGGGACGTTATGCTAATTACCGAGGTGAGGAAGATGAAAGAAACAGTGATTGAAACGAAGGATTTATTAAAAAAATACCGTGGCCGGGCTGCGGTAGAAAATTTAAATTTGAATATCCGCAAGGGAGAAATCTATGGTTTTCTAGGCCCAAACGGGGCTGGAAAAACAACGACGATTCGTATGCTGCTTGGACTGATCACTCCGACATCAGGAGGGATTGAGGTGTTCGGCCAGGATCTTCGCAAGCATAAGCTGCAAATTTTGCGGAAGGTAGGGTCGCTTGTCGAATCTCCATCCTATTACGGGCACTTAAGCGCTGTGGATAATCTTGAAGCCATCCGCCGTATTCTTGGTGCTCCGAAGTCACGGATTGCTGAGGTGCTTGATATTGTTTCCTTAACAGGGGAAGAGAAACGTCCAGTGAAAGGGTTCTCTCTCGGGATGAAGCAGAGACTAGGTATTGCTGCTGCCTTGCTCGGGGAACCGGAGCTGCTTATTCTGGATGAGCCGACGAACGGACTTGACCCGTCAGGGATTCAGGAGATTCGCGGACTGATTAAACGATTGCCACAGGAGCAAGGGATTACTGTCGTAGTATCCAGTCACTTGCTTAGTGAAATTGAGCAAATGGCGGATACCGTAGGGATCATTCGTCAAGGGCAAATGGTATACCAAGATAGTATAACGAATCTGCAGCGGCAAGCCGGGGGAGAAATGCGGTTAGCAGTCTCGGATCCGGAGGCCGCACTGCGCCTTGCTGAAGAACGGGGATACACAGGGATACTTCAAGACCAAAAGCTAGTCTTCTCCCGGATGATCGATGCAAGAGTTGCCTTGCTAGTCAAAGCCTTGGTAGAGAACGGGCATGCTATTTATCGTGTAGAGGAGCGGAGACAATCACTTGAGGACTTCTTCCTGCAGGTTGTAGGAGGAGAGGAATCATGATGTGGCGGGCACTGTCGGCGGATTGGCTCAAAATCCGTGGCAAGGGACTCTGGTTTCTAGTGTTTCTTGGACCGCTTGGACTTGTAGCCATGCAAGGCCTAAACTTCGGCCTTCGTTATGACTATCTTCGTGAGCAGTATGGCGCGGATCTATGGGGTGGGCTTCTGAACAATGTGGCTGCCTTTGTGCCCATTGCTCTTTTTCTCGGAGGGACCTTAGTATGCTCGTTGATTGCAAATGTAGAACATCAGATGAGCTCGTGGAAGCAGCTCTTGGCGCTACCTATCTCACGTACTTCAGTATTTATGGCTAAGCTGGTATTATGTTTGGCGCTAGTGGCGGTTTCTTGTTTGCTGCTCTCGGTGGGTACAGTTGGTTTAGGGCTTGTTTTAGGCTTCAAGGTCGAACTGATACCATATTTGGATGTATTACGAATTGGCTTTATGTCCTTTATTGCAGCGTTGCCGGTTATCGCTTTGCAGCTGTGGCTTTCTCTGGCTAACCGTAATCAGACATTGCCAGTTGCTCTTGGAATAACCTTATCTCTGGTGTCTATCTTCTCCATGTTACTTTCGGAGTGGGTCCCTTTAACATGGCCATATATGGCTTGGGAATCTTCGCATCGTCTCTTATTTAGCGGTGCAGGGTTGCTGCTGGGGCTGCTGATTCTTTTGCCGGGTGCACTGCACTTCGCACGAAAGGATGTGGATTAACGATGAATACATTTTGGAGAGTGTTGTCGGCAGAACGATTAAAAATGTCTAAATCATATGTCTGGATTTTAGTTATAGGCAGCCCGATTTTAGCATTACTTCCCGGGGCATTGGCAGATAATCAAGGGGAGAAGATGAGTTGGGAACTGCTGTTAAATGTGATGTCCATGATGCATGCCTTGCTGTTTCTACCTGTGCTCTCGGGTATTTTTGCAGCGCTGATCTGTCGTTATGAGCATCATGACGGGGGCTGGAAGATGCTGCTGTCTCTGCCTGTGACTCGGTTGTCAGTGTACCTCTCAAAATATGTGATGATTATCGGATTGCTGGCTGCGGTTCAACTAACGTTTCTGGTGATGGTACTAGGGATGGGCTTATTCCGAGATGTTCCAGGATCAATTCCCTGGTCGCTGCTACTAAGCTCGGTATTTGGCGGCTTTATTGCCTGTCTGCCACTCGCTGCACTGCAGCTGGCAACTCTCAAGGCTGGAGCAGTTTTGGCGCACCGCTGGCGCTTAATGTGAGTCTGACCATTCCTAATATGCTGATCGCCAATTCTTCAACCTATGGCCCCTATTATCCTTGGGTACAGCCGATGTTGGCTATGATGCCGTATGGTGATGACACGTTTGGTGCTTTTAATTTACCGTTCGAAACGCTGATGATAGTAGTGGGCGGTAGTTTTATTGTGTTTTTTGCGGCAGGACTACTCTCCTTTTATCGTAAAGCGGTCTGATTTACAGCGATTCTTATAAACGCCTTCTCGATGGACATCCAGAGCTGGTTTTCATATAATTGAGGAACACAATCAGCAAAGCTGACTAGCTGGTGGAGGAGGCGATAGCATGGAGCCAACGGCATTAGAAGATTGCGATAACACATGCAAGGGTTCGGAGCTTGAACCGGAATCCATTGCATTGATTTTGCCTGACCGAGAAATAACGGATAAAATGGCAGAGATGTTCAAAGCGTTGGGTGATCCCACACGAGTGAGGCTCATTTACGCTTTGTCCCAGCAAGAATTATGTGTACACGATTTGTCCGTGATCCTTGATATGGGACAATCTGCGATATCCCATCAGCTCCGTTATTTACGGAATTTACGAATTGTGAAGCGTCGTAAAGAAGGAAAGACGGTATTCTATTCGCTCAACGATGCGCATGTAGAGCAGATTTTTCTGCAGACCCATGAGCATGTCCGTCACGAATAGCTGGGTATTAAGTATTTTTTTACATCAAAAAAGGGAATCTCAAAAGCCTGTAATGGCTGACGGGATTCCCTTTTCTTATAGATATCGTGAAGCAAGGGTTTAGTTTGTTAACTAGATTGATTTAGGTTGCTCGATACGGTTGGTTTCCTAAAGGATAGAGCCAGCCAGAGACAATGCACAGCGAGTACGAGAAGAATGAATAGATCGATCCCCATATATTCGCTTGTATTATCGTTACCAACAAACTGAATCAGATTATGTACAAAATGAAACAATATCAGCGGTAGAATATTATTATTTTTCAGCATCAACAAAGAAAGCACAAAACCGATCAGAACAGAATATACGAGCTGTAGGAGGATTTGCGTCATGTCTGTACCGGATAAAGCATTAAGTAAGTGGGTAATAGAGAAGAGTATGCTTGAAGTAATCACAGCCGTTTTAGCGCCCTTAGTGAGTAAAGTCTTGAAAATCAATCCGCGGTAAATACTTTCTTCTACAAAGGCTACAAGCAGGGTGAAGAAGATAAAGAACAACACCTCAGACGTACTGATCTCACGAAAACCTTTAAAGGATATGGTGATCAGGACGACAGCTAGAGGTGCATAATAGATCCACCTCCCAGAGGAAATGGTATTCAGAGGACGGAAGCCAAGATCACTCCATTTGTTCTTAACCGTGAAGTAGATGATCAGTACAAGTGCGATTGGAATAAAGGAGATCAATACAGGGGCGGTATACGAAAGCTCTTTGATTGTAGCGTAAGTTCCGGCGGCAGATACCGCTAAAAGTAACAGCACCTCAATAATAACAACGGTCCAAACAGGGTGTTTCTGTGAAAAAGAAGACGTCTTGGCTAGCTTTGACATGGTATATATTCATCCTTCCTTCTGTGTAATTTAGTTGCCAATCCATCTCGGATGCAATCATACATGATTTACCATATTTTCACGAAAAGGTCAATTTATTTAATTTTTATGGGAGCGGAGAAAAATGGTGTATATCCCGTATTGACCTTCAAAAATAAAGGGAATATAATAGCAATAAGAAAACATATGAACAAGTGCTCATATATGGTTTTTATTTGAGGAGATGTGCCGTATGGATACGATGCAAGGAAAAGTAAAACGTCAGTGGGAATTAGAAGGCTTAGATTGCGCCAATTGCGCAAGGAAAATTGAAGATAAAGTGAGTAAAATCGAGGGCGTATCGTCTTGTTCCGTTAATTTTGTTACGAAGACAATGACGATGGAAACCGCCGCAGGTTATGAGGAATCGGCGATTGTAGAAGCAAAGAAAACGGTGAAGGCACTTGAGCCCCATGTAAATGTAAGAGAGAAGGCTCAGGGCAGTCGCAAGCTGCAGAATAACAGTAGTCACAAGCATGGGGAGGATCACAAACATGGCCATGAACATGATCATCAGACTGCAGACGGACATAAGCATGATGATGCGGATGGTCACAGCCATGGCCACAGCCACGAGCATAGAGTAGGTGATACCCGTAAGATTCTACTGCGGTTAGGTGGCGGTGGGATACTTGCGCTTGCCGGAATATTCTTACCGGTAGAGGGTGTAGTAGAACTGCTGATTTTCTTAGCAGCCTATCTCATCGTGGGCAGTGAAGTTGTCTGGCAGGCGGTTAAAAACATTATCCGGGGTCAGGTGTTTGATGAGAATTTCTTGATGGCTCTTGCAACCATCGGTGCTTTTGCGATTGGTGAGTATCCAGAGGGCGTAGCGGTTATGCTCTTTTACCAAATCGGCGAGCTGTTCCAAGGTCTAGCAGTAAACCGCTCACGCCGATCTATCACAGCACTTATGGATATCCGTCCTGAATTTGCTTATCTTAAGCTTGGAAATGATCTGAAAAAAGTCTCTCCCGAGGAAGTAGCGATCGGTGATTTGATTGTTGTGAAACCGGGTGAGAAGGTACCTCTGGACGGAACGATCCTTGAGGGTAACGCTATGATGGATACATCAGCACTTACCGGGGAATCTGTGCCGCGTTCGGCTGGACCAGGAAGTACGGTATTAAGTGGGTTTATTAACCGGAACGGTGTTATTACGATGCAAGTCACTCAGACCTTTGGAGAATCAGCGGTATCCAAAATTCTGGAGCTAGTGCAGAATGCTTCGAGCAACAAGGCCAAAACGGAGAACTTTATTACTAAATTTGCACGGGCTTACACCCCTGTAGTAGTGATCACAGCAGTACTGCTAGCTGTCATTCCTCCACTAGTGATTAGCGGGGCGACCTTTTCAGATTGGATTTACCGGGCGCTTGTCTTTCTAGTGATCTCCTGCCCATGTGCGCTTGTGGTCTCGATTCCACTTGGTTTCTTCGGAGGGATTGGTGCAGCTTCACGCAGTGGGATTCTGATTAAAGGAAGCAACTATCTTGAAGCATTGAATGATGTGAAAGTAGTTGTCTTTGATAAGACCGGAACATTGACTAAGGGGCAATTTAAGGTTACAGGAATTTATCCGTCAGGTGGCAAATCTAAGGATGAATTGCTGCAGACAGCTGCTTATGCGGAGAGCCATTCGAACCATCCGATTGCCGAATCGATTAGGGCGGCTTATGGAGAACAGATTTCTAAGGAAGCGATCTCGAATTACAATGAAATTTCCGGTCATGGGATCGAGGTTTCGATTGAAGGCAAGACTGTACTTGCAGGTAACGTGCGTCTGATGGAGCGAGAAGGTATAGCTTATGAGGTGCCAGAGCAGAGTGGTACAGTTGTTCACATCGCGGTGGATCATCAGTATGGGGGTTACCTGGTGATTGCTGATGAAGTGAAGGAGGACTCGCAGCAGGCTATTCAGAGCCTCAAGAAGCTTGGCATCCGTAAAACGGTGATGTTAACTGGCGATGCTTCTTCTGTAGCTGAAGATGTTGGGAAGCGGTTAGGTGTAGATGAGGTACACGCGGAGCTTTTGCCGCAGCATAAGGTAGAGGCCATCGAGAAGCTGGATCGTGAAAAGTCACATCGCGAGAAAATTATTTTTGTCGGTGATGGAATTAACGATACCCCAGTACTAGCTAGAGCAGATGTTGGGATCGCAATGGGCGGACTGGGCTCCGATGCTGCGATTGAAGCGGCAGATATTGTAATTATGACGGATGAACCTTCGAAGATTCCTGTTGCTATCGGAATTGCCAAGCGTACACGGATGATCGTATGGCAAAATATTATTTTCGCTTTAGGTGTTAAAGCTATATTTCTTATTCTCGGCGCATTTGGGATTGCCACGATGTGGGAGGCTGTCTTCTCTGATGTTGGGGTAACCGTGCTGGCTGTACTGAACAGTATCCGAGCATTAAAGGTTAAAGATCAAGGATAAAAAAATCGCTCTTTAGGGTATTGGTGTTATCTACCGATCCCTAAAGAGCGATTTTTCCGTTTGCAGGAGATTAAATGCTGTCTTCCAAATGTAGGCTCTCAATGCTTGAGCGAACAATGCTGCAGGAGGCGTTGAATTTCTCCGCTTCTTCGGTGTTTAGGTTAAGCTCCAGTAGTTCTTGAATTCCAGTGTTGCCAATAATGGCAGGTACGCCGGTACATATACCACTTTGCCCGTACTCTCCATCCAGAATTGCGGATACGGCAATGATCTTATGCTCATCATTCAGAATGGAACGAGTAATGTAAGCCAGTGCGCTGCCAATACCGAAATGTGTGGAGCCTTTTTTGGTGAATATCTCCCAGCCCGCATCTTTGGTCTTGCGGGAGATGTCCTCCAGATCCAGATGGTGGAAGCGTTCACGATGCTGATCCATAATTTGCAGGATGGGCTTGCCGCCAATCGTCACATGTGACCAAGCTACAAACTGGGATTCACCATGTTCTCCAAGTGCGTAGCCGTTAACGCTGCGTGGATCTATGGAGAACACATCAGACAGTAGTGTCTTAAGGCGCGAGGAGTCAATGGAGGTTCCTGTACCAATAATTCTATGGCGAGGAAGCCCTGATATTTTCCATACCATATAGGTGACAATATCGACCGGATTAGCGGCGACTACGAATATTCCATCGAATCCCCCAGCCATAATGTTGGTAATAATTTCTCTAGTAATAACTGCAGAGGCTTCCAGGACGTCAAGTCTTGTCTGACCAGCCTTTGGATTAGCGCCAGCGGTTAAGATAACTACATCCATTCCTGCGCAGTCGCTATGGGTTCCGGCATACACCTTGGTGCGTGTGCTTGTGAAATCCATGCAGTGTGAGAGATCAAGTGCTTGTGCCATAGCGCGGTCATAGGTGCGGTCGATCATCATGATCTCGTCGCAAATGGCCTGATTAACCATGGAGTAGGCGCAGCTGGAACCGACCATTCCGGCACCGACGATGGCAACTTTTCTTGATTTGCTTTTCAATTGCCTTGACCTCGCTTTCTATTGTTAGTATGCATATATTTTAACGTATCCCTCCAGAAGTTACCTAACATCGGACATAAAAAAATGTTGTTTACTTTAAGGTATTCATCCGCGTAAGAAGCCATCTCAATCGTATGAATTGAGATGGCTTCTTAGAATATCAATATATACTTATGACTGTAGGGACTGTGCCTCCGAGGAGGTGATAGCTTTATAACGTTTGTACATAAAGAATCTCCAATGAAGAATCATTCCGAAGGCCAAGATGAAGAATAATCCACCGGACTGAGGGATACTAACATAACTATTAATAAATTCATGGAGTAAGGTGCGAACTAAAAGGAGGCCGAGCAGAATGAAAGCAAAGCTCTTTGAACGCTGAGCATAAATTTGTCCATCCCGTTGTTCGAAGTTTGTGCTGCGTATTAGAGGATACGCAAAGATGAACCAGCCAATTAGAAAGGCGAGCGCTGCCCACCACCAAGGGAACCTAACTTCAGGTACAACGAACATGGCAAAGCCAGTCGACATCCCGAGAGGTGGAATCCATATTTTTCGAATGGTAACCGGACGTGCGCTAGCTTTTAGCCGAATAAAAATAACCATTAGCGCCATGAGCAAGGTCCCTATAGTGGAGCCGATATGTAGGAGTGAGGGGTTGATGCTACCCATGATTCACGACCTCTCTATGATTTGAGTCACTTGTATCTTCATTATAACAGAAAAACGATGGCAGAACATTGAAGTGTAGCCGCTGTATGGAGGTAGTAGCTCCATAAAAAGCACTGCATACTACTTTAAGTAGAAAGGGGCCGAAAACACCAAATAGCAGGTCAAGGTAGTTAACCTTGACCTGCTATTTTTAATAATATAAGTAGTCCAATAGTTATTGGTTCAGCCTAAGCTTATGAACGGCTACGTCCACTTGTCGAGCGAAGAATAAGGCTGACGATAAAGATCAGGACAATCGCACCGATCAAAGAAGGGAAGAAGTAGAAATCACTTACTTTAGGTCCCCAGCTTCCCAGAAGCACGCCGCCGAGCCATGAACCGATAATACCAGCGATAATGTTACCAATAACCCCGCCTGGAATATCTCTGCCCATAACCAGACCCGCTAACCAACCAATAATCCCACCAACAATTAACATCCATAAGAAACTCATGTTACTTCAACTCCTTCGTTTTGTTGTTTTCGATGTCTACTATTAACCTTGCCAATCATGTTTAAACCACTTGTAAAAACTTACATGTTCCGGGATAGTTAGGAAATGGCCTTAAAATACGCGTTCGATAATGTATTACAACTATAAACATGCTATAGTGAAAAAATATTATGAAATACTGCGTAAGCTGCTATTAGTAAAGGGTAATTAAGAAGTAAATACACTATATACAAACAAAGGAGTCGCTACTATGGAACGGCCTAATGAAGTATTGTTTTATGTGGGAACGTATAACCCTGAAGGTGAGGAAGCTATTCTACTATGCTCACTTAGTCCTTCATCAGGGGAAATGAAGATTCTAGAGGGTACTAAGGGTATTGAGAATCCATCGTTTTTAGCAGTAAACAGCACAGGCAGCGTGCTCTATGCGGTTAGTGAGAAGGATGAGGGCGAGGTCTATGCTTTTGCTGTTAATCCTGTTACTAAAGCGCTGAGTCCACTTGGAAGTCGTCCTACGGAAGGTGGCGCTCCTTGTTATGTCTCGATTAGTCCTAAGCAAGATTACATATTCGTCTCTAATTATTCCGGTGGCAATGCCAACGTATTTCCTGTAAATGAGGATGGTTCGCTTCAGGTCATGTCTGACCAAGTGAAGCATGTGGGTTCAGGAATTCGTGAAGACCGTCAGGAAGCTCCGCATCCACACTCTGTTATTCCGGATGGAAGCGGTAAGCATATCTTGGTTTGCGACTTGGGATTGGATCAAATTCTGATTTATCGCCTTGAAGAAGGTAAGCTGTCTAAGCATCGGGAGATTGATCTCCCACCAGGTTCAGGCCCCCGCCATCTGGCAGTACATCCATCAGGACAATGGATTTACCTGGCGAATGAACTAAACTGTACAGTTACGGTGTTTGCTAATGATGAGCAGAATGGAAACCTCAGCATTTTACAGCATGTCAGCACGCTTCCAGAGCAATATAATGCGGGTAGTGACGATACAGCTTCCGATATTCATGTATCGCCATGTGGTAAATTCTTGTATGTCTCAAACCGGGGACAAGACAGTATTGCCTTGTTCCATATTGAGGGTTCAACTGGTCATCTTGAAGCGGTAGATTGGCAGGTTACAGGCGGACGTACTCCGCGTAATTTCGCCATTATTGGTGGCAAGCTGCTCGCTGCGAATCAAAATAGTGATATTATTACTTCGTTCTCCATCGATAGTGACAGTGGCAGATTAATTCCTACAGGGAATGAGTTGAAGATTAAGACACCGGTTTGTATTCAAGCCTTGTAGGCTGGCAATAGGTTATTGTATGTTTCAATATTAGGGGCTATTCCCCGAAATTCATCAAAATAAAAGGCCTTCCAATCAGCTGTACATGTGCTGAGGGGAAGGCCTTAAAGGTATAATAGCAAGTTACCTTAAAATATATTTCGAATTCCTAGATCGTAAAATCCGATGTCATCTAGCATGATTTTATCTCCCTCGGCTTCAAGGTAGAAGGTGATTTCCGTCAGGTTCTCAGGCTCTAGCTCAGGTTCCTCCTCTTGAAACTGTTCGAACGGCATCTCATAGGTTTGAAATACAGCTTCGGACAGATCACCGTACTTCCCATCATTAATCCGTTCTTCAAGCCATGGGAATAACGTGAACTGAGTTTGCGGCAGTGGCAAAATATCCATTACCACACTTAACGGCAAGCGTGCTGAGGTATCATTTTTGTCGGTTAACTCAACCTCTACATTGGGAGGTAGCGGAATACTTAGTTCATCTTTGATATCACCATTGAGGTTTGCTAAGGAAAATGTAAGGCCATCTGCGTCTGAAAGGGCCATTTCAGTAACAACACTATCTTTAAGCTTAATGTTGTAATAAGCTTCCTCGTCTTTTTTGGCTGTACGTTCAAGAACGACACCATATGTGGCTTTGCTCTTCGATTCACGATCCTTCGCGAGCTCTTCCGACCAGGATAATCCGGATGCTTCTGCTGTTCCGAGATTAACGGTATTCTTGTTGCGATCCTCGTCAAATGTGGCTACTGGCCGATATCCCCCATCCTGGAATCGATTGTAGTAAGTGGTCTCCGGCAGCCATTTCAGTCCGCTGCGGTAATCCCGGAATAAGCTCTGGTATTCGTCTTTTCCATGCAAAGTGGTCTCCAGAAAAGCTGACACATACACTTTAGCGATTTGCCGCTGCTTGTCTGCATCCATAATTTGCGCTCGATTTAAAAAGAGGCCAGCAGGTAATGTCTGATCATACGCGCCCCAATCGCTGTTGAATTGACTGTGATTGGCGTCCGCAATATACAGCGAGCTTTTGAAAGCAGAGGACCCTTGGGAATAGGAAGTACGTATATACTGCCGGTCACCATAGAAATCATGTACATCCCCATCACGAGCCCCTTGGAGCGTCAAATAGTTGACATCCTTGAGACGGGCTTGCTGATCGTCTATCGTTTTGTCCGTAGGGGCAAGAGCGATTACAGAGGCTATATTAAAACGATCTGCTGCCTTCATCACGGGATCATTTTTGAACCAGCGATCGGCATCTGCTGCCATAGCAACAGCTTGTCCTCCACGGCTATGGCCGAGCAGGGCGGTTTTTGTGAAATCTATCTTTTGATAAAAAGGATTGTCTGGTTCATCCGAGAAAGCTGCTAGCTGCTCCAGGTGTTTTAGAATGATCCAGGTCCGTACTTTGAAATCATTGTCCGGAATACCGGACCAAGCAGAATAGTTCAGAAAATTCTCATCCAGGGAAATTGCGATAAACCCCCGGCTGGCCAAGAGTTCACCGAGATAAGCATAGCCTCCGTCAGAGTAATCCTCCATCATATGATTTCCGTGCACCATCAGAACTACCGGATAGGGACCTTCGCCCTCAGGCATCCATACTCGGCCGTTCAGTGGAAGTGCATTATAATTGAAACCCCAGAATAAAGTGCGGAGTTTTGACCAATCCTTAATATAAGCAGAAGCATCTACTGTAGAAGAGATCACATTGGTATCCTTGCCGTATTCGGTCCGATGCAAATCCTTACCGCTGGCATAAGTGAAGGTCTGATAGGTTTGATTGCCAGGTTGTGACGGACTTGCGGCTGTTAATGGAATTACATCGGAATCACTGATATCAATGGGTTCTAAAGTAGGTAGTTCCTGCACTCCGTTTGCCAGAGCAAGTTGGGAAAAAGTCACCGTAATAGTAAGCAGAAGTCCCATAGTTATTCTTTTACTGCGCAGCAGACCGATGGCTAATCCGCCCAAGGCACCTAATACTGATAGTAGAACAGCAATGACAGCCGCAGCTTCAATCTCAAAATCTGCGTAATATAAGATTAGTAGAATCGCTCCAACATCGCTCAATACACAGCCTGCGAATAGACGCGGGATGCGCAGTCCGGTCAACGCGATCAGGCCAGCAATGATATTGCTGGCAATGGCCAGCAGAATAGTACTCGTCCCTGCAGCAAGTGCAATATCTGTTGGCACCCCTAATCCAGTGGGGATACCTAATACGGCAGTGGTGAAGGCCAAAAAGCAAACGATCCAAAGACCAGCGATTGCTGTCCTCCAGACCGTTGTATCATAACGGTAAGTTCCCCTAATCCTTCGACTAATTTCTTGAGTCATTCTCCTATGAAGCCGTGGTCTTATCGGCGCAGGGGCGTACTCTAAATCCATACCCATGATATTCTCACTCCCGACATTAAGCGGTAATTTCTCTAGACCATAAGCTGTAGCAATAATATTACTTTATAGCATCAATAACAAGTGGATCTTACAGGAACCCACACCATTGCCTGTATAGCGAGGGGAATTGAAAGATTCCTTTGTCATTGGTTGGAAAAAAAGGTTTGACACGGTTAAAGGGTTTCAGTATTATATCCATATAAACCAACTAAGTAGATAGGAATAATTGAAGAAAGTTCTTACCGTACAGACGGAGGAACGCCTGCATTAGGCTCGCAGACACGTGTCATAGGACCGGTTTGACTTGCCATACGTGGGCTTTCCTCCGTTCTTTTTTTACGAAAGAAATGAAGGCAAGAAAAACATGGGGGAGTGGGAATGATGAAGAGAGCTATGAATAAAGGGCTTCTTGTAGGATTTACCTTGTTGTTGACGGCAGGACTTACTGCTGCTTGCGGCGGCAATAACAATAGCGGAAATAGTGCTAGTTCGGCAACGGACACACCAGCAAAAACCAACACAGCGGAGGCCACGAATGCTGCTGAAGCTACAAAAGCGCCATCCAAAGATCCAGTAGAACTACTGAACGTATCTTATGACCCTACTCGCGAATTGTACGAGAATTATAATAAAGCTTTTGCTGCCTATTGGGAGAAAGAAACAGGACAGAAGGTCACGATTAAACAATCCCACGGTGGATCGGGGAAACAAAGCCGTGCTGTGCTTGATGGTCTGGAAGCGGATGTTGTGACATTAGCACTTGGTTATGATATTGATGCATTGCAAGAAAAGGGCCTTATTAATGAAGGTTGGCAAAGTAAATTTGATCATAACAGTTCACCGTACACCTCGACGATCGTATTCTTAGTACGCAAAGGAAATCCAAAAGGAATCAAAGATTGGCCAGATCTGCTTAAGGAAGGCGTAGAAGTGATTACACCGAATCCGAAAACATCAGGTGGCGCACGTTGGAACTACTTGGCGGCGTGGGGTTACGCGCTAGACCACAACAATAACGACGAAGCTAAGGCTGAGGAATTTGTAAAAGAATTGTTCAAACATGTTCCGGTGCTGGATACGGGTGCGCGCGGTTCTACGACTACTTTTGTAGAGCGTGGAATTGGCGATGTGCTGATTGCATGGGAGAATGAAGCTTATCTTTCTGTAGAAGAGCTTGGTCCAGATAAATTCGATATCGTGAATCCATCTGAGAGCATCCTGGCCGAACCGCCGGTAGCAATAGTAGATAAGGTTGTGGATAAAAGAAATACGCGTGAAGTGTCCGAGGCTTACTTGAAGTATCTCTATACGGAGGAAGGACAAAAAATCGCAGCTGAGAACTACTACCGCCCGACGCTAGAAAGCGTGAAAGTACAATATAAAGATAAGTTCCCGGAAATAAAGCTCTTCACATTGGCTGATAAATTCGGAACCTGGAAAGAAACGCAAGAGAAGCATTTTAACGATGGCGGGATCTTTGACAAGATTTATGTGCCGGGTGCTAAATAACAGATTAATAAAACGGAAATTATATTTTTCTTTAAGTGCGTGTTCAAAAAGTACGGTTTTCAGCACCGAGAAGATTGAAAGAAGGTAGAAACTGAGGAGCGGAGCGTAGTGGAAGCTACGCCTGAATTCAATATTCGATGTCGAGTAAGCTTCTTGGGATACTTCGTGATCAAAAGTGGACTTTTTGAACAACCTCATTAAGAGATTTGTCCCTAGTAAGGGGCTGATCGGCTAACCTGCCGAAGGCGAGAAAGGATGAATAGGGGATGAATGTCACCGCAACGACTACAGCTGTATCGGCGACAACGCGACGAAAGATACTACCCGGTTTTGGGATAACGATGGGGTACAGCGTACTTTATCTGAGTCTCGTGGTACTCTTGCCACTCTCAGCATTGCTGTTCAATTCTACTGGGCTGAGCTGGGCGAAATTCTGGGATGTAGCTACTGATCCGCGTGTATTGGCTTCGTATCGTGTCAGTCTGTCTACGGCAGCGGCCGCTGCTTTTGTGGATGCTATTCTAGGTCTCTTGCTAGCGTGGGTACTAGTGCGTTACGAATTTCCGGGTAAAAGAATATTTGATGCGCTGATTGATCTTCCGTTTGCTTTACCGACAGCTGTAGCTGGTGTCTCCTTGACGGCTCTTTATGCCACAAATGGCTGGATCGGGGCGTGGCTTGAGCCACTAGGATTAAAGGTGGCATTTACTCCGCTTGGCATTACCCTCGCCTTAATGTTCATCGGAATACCGTTCGTCGTGCGAACGGTACAGCCGGTGCTGGAGGATTTGGACCGAGATATGGAGGAAGCCTCGGCAACCCTCGGTGCAGGCCGCTGGAGAACCTTTCGTTCAGTAGTACTGCCTGAGCTGTTCCCGCCGTTGTTAACAGGCTTTGCTTTGGCATTTGCCCGTGGTATTGGCGAATTCGGCTCTGTCGTGTTCATCTCCGGTAATATGCCGATGAGAACGGAGATTGCGCCTTTGCTTATTATGTCCAAACTGGAGCAGTATGATTATGCTGGTGCTACCGCCGTTGCGTTGCTCCTGCTTCTCATTTCCTTCTTAATGCTGTTAGTCATTAATACGCTCCAGCGTTGGGTGCGTAAGACTTCTCGGTAAGTTCTTAGGTTTTGACTCTCTATATTGCAAGTATTTAATTTTGAAGTTTTGTTTTGCTGAGCGAGTATTAGCGAAGCTATAACCGAACAGGTAAATGACGACTTTATTTTACGAAGCATTCTTGCTTCAGTAAAATGCGGAATCCCAAGGGAAATTGAGGATTCGCAGAGTGAATTTTCTTTTAGAGGAGCGATAGCGATCTCGAAGTTTTGAACCGGATAACTGGTAAGAAAGGAACGGAGAGGAATATTGGAACTGTAGAAGCGTTAGCGTTCGCCTTTATCCTCGGATTTCTTCCGCGGTGAGCGGTTCAAATCAGGAAATCTGAGGATAACAGCGATCGGAAGTCCAATATTCCTTGGAAGTGACCCATTACCAGTAATCTTGTTTGAACGATTCCAGCCGCCCGATAACTCCAAAATTCACTCGAAGACGCTTCATATTTCCCGTTGTTCGGCATTTTTCAGAAGCTAATCATGCTTTCGTAAAACCCTTTAAAGGAGGAATAACTTGTGGCAGGCACCATCCCACTCCAAGCCCCCCGGCTGCAAAAGAATACGTCCTCGCCAGCGACAACGGAAACCAAGGCTGTAAAATGGGTATTGATCGGAGCTGCTGGCCTAGTCCTTTTTTGGCTGATTGCCTTGCCTTTGATTGTAGTGCTGACAGAGGCGCTGAAAAAGGGCTGGGACGTATATATAGCTGCTCTGACCGATCCAGATGCCCGCTCCGCGCTGCGGCTGACGTTGCTTGTTGCAGCGATCACTGTTCCACTGAATACCTTTTTTGGCGTAGCGGCTGCATGGGCAGTAACCAAGTTTCGTTTTCGAGGCAAAGGGTTTCTCATTACCTTGATTGATCTCCCCTTTGCAGTATCGCCTGTCATCGGCGGTCTGATCTTTGTGCTCGTCTTCGGCGCTAACGGTTGGTTTGGCCCTTGGCTGAGCGCCCATGATATCAAGATCGTATTTGCGCTTCCAGGCATAGTGTTGGCCACACTGTTTGTTACCTTTCCTTTTGTGGCGCGTGAGTTGATACCACTGATGGAGGATCAAGGGACACAGGAGGAAGAGGCAGCGATAACCCTCGGAGCACATGGGTGGCAAATCTTTTTCAGAGTCACGCTTCCTAATATTAAATGGGGGTTATTATACGGCATTATTTTGTGTAATGCGCGGGCCATGGGCGAGTTCGGTGCAGTCTCAGTCGTGTCCGGTCATATACGTGGGGAGACAAATACACTGCCGCTGCATGTCGAGATTTTGTACAATGAGTATCAATTTTCAGCCTCTTTTGCAGTAGCTTCTCTGCTCCTGTTGTTGGCTTTGGTGACGATGATTATTAAAAGCTGGTTATCACGAAAAAATGCCCATTGACAGTACTTTTGGTTCCGTGCTAAGTTAATTCATAGTATACTGGTTGGTAATAACGGAATTATGAAATTTAGGCGGATATAATCCTTTGGATGGGGAAAGGGAGGCTAGGGAATGGCTAAACCGCTGAAAGTGGATGATTTATGGCTTACGCGGATTGCAGGGCTTCTGGATGATATGGAATTTGGCTCCTTGCACATCGTGGTGCATGAAGGTCAGATTGTTCAGATGGAGCGTACGGAACGCAAACGTTTTGAGAATGGCAATGGCAACGCAAATGGGCGTTACATTAATGAGAGTGGAACCCGGCGGGCCGATTCCCAATCGGCAGGACGTTGATGCAATCTCGGGCAATCATAAAGGGATCAATTATCTTTCTGGATAAAAATTATGGAGTTGCCTCAGCAGCCTTGAAATCCCTGCTGGGGCAACTCCTCTGTTTTTTGATACAAAACACCGCTCGGACTCAGAAGACTCTAAACGCAGTTTTTTGCACATTTGGCATGCTAACGAACCTATAATCGCTATTGGCTTGAAAAACACCAAATAGGTAGCTCTTTTTAATGAATAGCAGCAGTGGAGAAGACAGAGCAGCGATTCTTCCGAACATGGAGAAACGCTGCTCTGTTCTCTTTTCACCAAGCAAGCGACCGACGATACAAGCAGTTTTTTAATAACGAGGGGCTTGGCGTGAGGCGGACACACCCTCCATCAGTAGTACGAGCGCAGTGACGCCGTGCATAATCCAGCCTAGGATAGGGATGAACGCTAAAATCGAGGTGATGATACCTAGAACGTTTCCGACGATGGGTCTCCGCTCTCTTTGCAATATAACGATAGCTACTGCGTGTAGCAAAAAGGCAATGGCAAGTGGGACCCAACCATTAGCGATGATAAAGAGTCCACCGATCAACGGCAGAGCCAGAAAGGCTTCATACAGGCATGTTCCCCATTTGAACAGCTTGGCTACAGGAGACATTATGCTTCACCATCCCTTTTAGAGTATTGTTATAAATACTATTCCACACAGTGAGTAATAGGATTCAAGAATATAATACTTACCACTTTGTTGGATGTGTCTGTTTGCTTTATTTTTACTTAATGGTTAACAGATCGGTTCAACCCAACGAAGCCGGCGAGTCTTGCCTGTGTACCATAGAGTCGTATATAGTTGGTACAGCAATGCTGAACGGTGTTAAGCTTGGTTTATCGTGTAAAGCTAGGAGGTGAACGGTATGGGGAGAACAGGAAAGCTAAATATACGTCATGAATGTCCTTCAGTGGAACAGTATTTAGCGCTGAGAAAAGAGGCTGGACTGAGTGCAATGAGCTCCGAAGGGGCTGCAATAGGGCTGCCTCGTTCTATTTTTGCGGTAACCTTGTACGAGGAGAATACCTTAATCGGGATGGGAAGGGTGATCGGCGATGGGGGATGTTTTTTTCAGGTCACGGATATCGCAGTGAAGCCTTCATATCAGGGGCGCGGTTTAGGGAAATTGATCATGGGGGAAATCAGGGAGTTCCTTTATACTGTACCGGGCAATTCCTATGTAAGTCTGATTGCAGATGGGGAAGCTTCTAAATTATATGCACAATATGGCTTTGAACCGGTCATGCCACGTTCTCAGGGAATGTTTTTGCGTCGTTAATGCGAGTACATGCTACTTAGTAGAGAGTGCCCCTTGTATTGGTTAAGGGGTTTTTCGTTTGGAAGTTAACTTGTGGGGATTTTGATTTCAAGTAGACCTCATGGGATTAATAATGATTAAAGGTTGTAAGGGAAAGCTACAGAGACGAGTATTAAAAAATATAAAAAATAGGAAGGTCGTACGCTGGCCTTACCCGGAAAAAGTGAGGAAAAAACAGATGGATGTTGTAGTATTGGGTGCATCAGGAACGATTGGAAAGGCGATTGTACAGGAGGCTTTAAAAAGAAAACATGAGGTAACAGCTGCGGTACGGAATCCAGAATCAATAACCCTTGAACATGAACGTATGCATATCACAACTGTAGATGTTCTAAATCCTGCTTCAGTTGCGGCTGCGGTCCGTGGACATGAAGAGGTAATCAGTGCATACGGTCCAGTACTCGGCCAAGAGAAGAATCTGATAACAGCTGCTAAGGCAATTGTAGAGGGAATGCAAGAAGCTGGGCTAAATCGACTGCTGGTTGTGGGTGGTGCAGGTAGTTTGAAGACTGAAACTGGAGAGCTATTGATGGATACGGCAGACTTCCCAGCTGAGATTAGACCATTGGCAGAAGCCCATGCGGAAGCCTATGAAATTTACAAAAATACAGAACTGGATTATACGTATGCCAGTCCTGCTGCGGTAGTTCATTCAGGTCGACGTACAGGCCAATTCCGCATTGGACTCGGTCGTCTCGTTTTTGATGAGAATGGCGAAAGTATAATCAGTGTAGAGGATTTTGCTGTTGCTATGGTGGACGAGCTGGAGGAAGGGAATTTTAGCCGGACGAGATTTACTGTAGCGTATTGATATTAAGCTAGATGTGGATTGAAGTGTAGCGGAAAGGGGCCGAACCATGTATCTGGTAACTGCTGAGCAAATGCGGCGGCTGGACGGAGAAACGATTCAGCGGCTGGGGATTCCAGCTATTGCGCTGATGGAGAATGCGGGAAGAGTGATCGCAGAGGAGATCGTTGCACTGTGCCGGCGGAGAGGTGGAGAGGGCTGCAGAAATGCAGCCGGATGGGAAGACGCCGGGAAGGATGCCGCGCTGGCTGGCGCGGCATTTCAGGTCAGCGCAGATCATGCGCTGACCCTGGACAATGCCGCCGCCGAGCGATGGTTCATCCTCGTCGGCAAAGGCAACAACGGCGGCGATGGCCTCGCCGCCGCACGGTATCTTCGCGAGACTGGCATCGCCGTCACGCTCGTTTATGCGGTGCCGCCGGAGTCGCTCTCCGGCGAGGCCGCCCTGCAGCGCGATGCGGCTGCAGCCATGGGTCTCCCTGCCGTGGTGTACGGCAGGGATCGGCTGGACCTTGCCGAGTGCAGCGGCATCTTGGATGCGCTGCTCGGCACTGGCGCCGCGGGAGCCCCGCGCGGCGCCTATGCGGAGCTGATTGCCGCAGCGAACAGCAGCGGTAAAGTGATCGTGTCCGCGGACATCCCGAGTGGTCTGAACGCGGACACGGGTGAGACGCATGAGCCTTGCATTCATGCGTCGGTGACGGTTTGCCTCGCGTTTCTCAAGCGAGGCCTCCTGCAGTACCCCGGCGCTAGCGCTGCGGGGCAGGTGAAGGTCCGGGCCATCGGTATTCCTACTGCGTTGGCCCCTGAAAGCGGTGTGCAGGTTCACCTGCTGACACCTGAAGTGCTGCATGCCCATCTGGGCGTAGATATGGCCCGCCGGCGTTCGCCTGAGGGCCATAAGGGGACTTATGGGCATGTCCTTCTTGTTGCCGGCACCTTAAGAATGAGCGGTGCCGGCCTGCTCTCTGCCCGTGCTGCGCTCCGGGCAGGCTGCGGATTAGTGACATGGGCGCTTCCGCAGAAGCTCTTGCCCTGTATCATCGGTTCTGCCCCTGAACTCATGCTAGCCGATGTTGAGGGTAATGAAGATGGAAGCTGGCAAGCAGGGAGCGTTTCAGAGCTACTGAAGCTAAGTAAAGAGCGAGATGTTCTAGCCATTGGTCCCGGTCTTGGTCGATTCGAGGCGGATACAGAATGGCTTCGCAATCTCTGGGAAGGGACGGATTGTCCTCTGGTGATCGATGCGGATGCTTTAAATATATTAGCTGACGCTGATTACAAGAGCTGGGCAAGTAGACGCCATCCGGTGATTCTGACGCCTCATCCAGGCGAGATGGCCCGTCTTGCTAGTATAACAATAGCTCAGGTGCAACGGGACCGCATCAGTCTGGCTATGGGATATGCGAAAGAGCATGGGGTTACGCTTGTATTAAAAGGAGCCCATACGGTAATAGCAACGCCTGAAGGACAAGCTTATGTAAACACCACAGGCCATCCCGGCATGGGCACTGGTGGAGCCGGTGATGTGCTAACGGGCATCATTTCCAGCCTGCTGGCTCAGGGATTGAATGAGGCGCAGGCAGCAGCTTTTGGTGTATATCTACACGGATTAGCCGGGGAGAGAGCCGCCCGTCAGCGGAATAATCCAGCGGGTATCATTGCCGGTGATATCATAGAAGCACTCTGAGTGCAGCTTATAACAGCAGTAAGCAGAGCAGCGGTAGAAAAAGTGCAAACACTGGCAGTAACAGAGGGGAACGCTCTACACCCAGTTGCGTCACTCGTAGCAGCAACAGTCCCAAAATTCCAGCCAGGCCCCATAGCAGTAGCTCTGCACCTTGTTCTGCTGCCAGCCATAGACCTGCACCGAAACCTGCGGCTACGTATACAACAAGGGAAACGATGTGGGATGTGGAACGCAGGAGGCGCAGCAGAACATCGGCTACCAGTGCGGCTGGCAGTCCATAAGCGTAAATCGCATAGGGGATCGAAAGAGGCCAACCCTCAGGTATGCCGTTATGTTGTGGAAACCCAAGCATAAGTAAGGAGATAAGGACGTATGTTAGCCCTGCGCAGGCTAATTTTGTTAAGGCATACATGCCACTTGTTAAACGGACAGAAGGCATATCATAATCGGGCATCTTATTCATAGGTATACATTCCTCTCGTGGTGTATTGTGTATCAGCTGGTGACCATATCTCCACCGTTGACATGTATACATGTCCCGGTAACATATGAAGAATCAGGGCCCGCTAAAAAGAGATATGCTCCTGCTAGCTCATAAGGCTGTGCAGCACGTTTAAAAGGTGTATTTGTACCAAAGATACTAACTTCCTCTGCAGAGTAGCTTGAGGGAATCAGTGGGGTCCATACCGGACCGGGAGCTACACTGTTGACGCGGATGCCAGCGTCTACGAGAGACAAGGCTAAAGAGCGGGTAAAAGAGACCACCGCCCCTTTGGTGGAGGAATAATCTATGAGCTCTTTATTTCCTTGATAGGCAGTAATGGAAGCGGTATTAATGATGGATGCACCTTTTTTAAAATGTGGAAGTGCGGCCTGTGTGAGATAAAAGAATGGAAAGATATTCGTCTGAAACGTCTGGTACAATTGCTCTTCTGTAATATCCAAAATACTTTTCTGCGGATATTGGACCCCGTGATTATTGACCAGAATGTCCAGCTTGCCGAAGGTGCGGATCGTATACTCCACAGCCCTGAAGCAATTCTCCTTATGGCGTAAATCAACTTCAATCCTTAAACAGCGTTGCCCTAATTCTTCGATCCGCTTTTGAGTGACTTCTGCATCTGAGGCTTCGTATAAATAAGCTATAGCAATGTCTGCACCTTCTTTGGCAAAAGCAATGGCTGCCGCTTTCCCAATTCCGCTGTCGCCTCCGGTGATGAGTGCAACCTTTCCCTTCAGTTTTCCACTGCCGATAATTTCAGGGTTTTCACTGATGGGACGAGGATTCATCAGACTTTCCAGGCCCGGCTGACGATCTTGATGCTGTGGAGGAAAAGCAATAGGCTGCTCTTTACATACTGTCCGCTCCCCATAATAGGGGTAGATGGGATTCATTTTTTTGAAATACCCTCCTTGCATTCTATCTTCCGTATATTTCTATGCATGCGCCCAGAAAAGCGTGCGCTGTCATCAATACATACATATGCGTTTATAAACCCGAGTCGGAGGAGGCGCTTGTCCAGAATGAATGATTGGCGAAATGTTGATTATTTGATTCATGGAACCGCGGTTCAGAAAGAGGTCTATAACCTTCTTTTAGAGCTGGATATTATGAATTTGCTAACAGACTATAACCCTTTGTTGGTTGGGACAATACCGCTTGGAATTCAAGTGGAGGGCAGCGATTTGGATATCATTTGTGAGGTTTATGATCCTATGAAGTTTAAAGCGCTAGTTGTTCGATATTTTGGAGCCATGGAGGGGTTTGTTAGCGAATCACGAGTGGTTCAAGGCATTCCTCGAACGAAAATTAACTTTATGGTAAAGGGCTGGCCTATCGAACTGTTTGGACAGCCGAGGCGAACGGAGCTCCAGAATGGTTATTTGCATATGATCGTTGAAGCTGAAATTTTAGCTCAGATGGATGATGATTTTCGCGAACGAATCATTCTTTTAAAATCAAGCGGATGGAAGACAGAGCCTGCCTTTGCGAAAGCTATGGGATTAGAGGACGATCCTTACGAAGCGCTGCTGGAGCTGGAAAAGCTTCCTCGGAGCACACTTCATGCTTTATGCCATGCTGTTCAAGCGAGGGAACAAGTATGATTTATAGGAAAATGGTTGCGGATAATTATGAAGCTGCTTATCAGCTGTGGTAGCATACTGAGGTAGTATATAGGTGGAATTATGCTGTATTCTCAGGATATCTTGTGATACTCAGGACAAAATAGAAAATACTCCCCTCCCTCTGAATACGCAATATAAGATATATATTTATCACAGCAAATGTCACGGTGAACTCCGACTGCTAGTGCAGTATACTATATAGGAGTACGATAATTGCCTATTCTTGCAGGCAGGAGGTCTTTTATGCGTTTTAAGGATGTATTTTCAATTATTGGTCCGGCAATGGTCGGTCCTTCAAGCTCACATACCGCTGGGGCGGCACGGATCGGGAGGGCTGCAAGGCAGGTGTTGGGTGAAGTACCGCGTGTGGCTGAAGTAACGTTTTTTGGTTCTTTTGCAGCAACTTATCAGGGACATGGCACAGATCGGGCGATTGTTGGAGGGTTACTTGATTTCACTACCGACGATCACCGGCTTCCAGATTCCCTAGAACTGGCGGTCGAAGCAGGGATGGAGGTTTCTTTTAAGCAAGGAACAGGTCTGTTCCCACATCCGAACACGGTTAAGCTGCATCTCATCGGACAAGAAACAGGAAGCGAACTGACGCTAACAGGGACATCTATTGGTGGAGGAAACATCGAAATTGTTGATATCGACGGTTTTGGGGTGAAGCTTACGGGGATCTATCCGACAGTTCTGATTAATCATATGGATTATTTAGGTGTTCTGGCAAGTGTTACGGAAGTAATGCGTAACGGACAGTTTAATATAGGGCATATGTCTCTGGATCGTAAGAATCGTAGTGGTGCAGCCTTAACGGTGCTGGAGCTGGATGAAGCGGCTACACCGGAGCTTATTGAAGCGCTTAAAGCGCTCACTGCTGTGAAATCCGTGAAGCTGGTCAACTTAAACGAAGGTAAGCAAGATGAGAAGGGGAAGGAAAGTTTAACATGAATTTTCAAACACTTAGCGAGCTGGCTGTATTGTGTGAGGAACGTGGTCTCACGATTGGAGCACTTATGCTCGAAGAGCAAAGCGCGGAATCTGGACGTTCCAGTGATCATGAATTTTCCACAATGCGTGAATATTATGGCGTGATGAAAGAGGCTGTTCACCGCGGAATGAATGAGGATACAACTTCGCGCAGCGGCCTTACAGGTATGGATGCCCAGCGTGTAGGCGCATATAACGCGGCTGATGAGCCATGCCTAGGTGGACCTGCAGGTCAAGCTATGGCTTACGCGCTGGCTGTATCCGAAGTGAATGCTTCTATGGGCCGGATCATTGCGACGCCTACTGCTGGTTCATGCGGGATTATTCCGGGTGTATTTCTCAGCTGTCAGGAACGGTTTGGCTGGGATGATGACTACATGGTATCCGGATTGTTCGCAGCCGGGGCTATCGGTTATGTCATCGCCAATAATTCCTTTGTATCGGGTGCGGAAGGCGGCTGTCAAGCTGAGGTAGGTTCTGCCATTGGGATGGCAGCAGGCGCGTTAACCGAGCTACGCGGCGGAACGCCTGCACAAGCAGTGCATGCTGTCGGGCTAGCCCTTAAGAACACTTTAGGCTTGATTTGTGATCCGGTTGGCGGACTTGTAGAGATTCCTTGTATTGTTAGAAACGGATTCGGTGCAGTTACCGCACTTGCCGCCGCAGATATGGCACTGGCTGGTGTTCGTAGTGTGATTCCTTCCGATGAAGTTATCAAGGTTATGCTCGAGGTAGGCTCAGCTATGCCAGAGAAACACCGAGAGACTGCAGGAGGCGGTTTAGCACAGACCCCTACCGGCCGTAAAATCATGCAGGATTTACGAAAAAAGAAGTAATTAATACGTCTCAAATCACAATTTGTATTTAGAGCATTTTGAAACGTTCCAGCTGATCCCATAAACCTTCTTGCCGAAGGATTTCTGCCTGCCTTGGTCCAATGAGGTCGAAGTGGGGAAACGATGAACGATTATGAATATATTGGGCAGGCAGCCCATTCTTCTCGCACCAATGTTTCAGAGTGGTAAGATCACTACAGCCCACCTTGGTGACGGTAGTGATGCCAGGAAAACGAGGATCCAGCCAATAATGAGTCAAGAAGGCGATCTCTCCTGCGGAGACCGCTTTTTTCCAACGGGTTAATTCTTCTCTGTTGATGCCGAAGGCCATAATGTCTCATCCTTATCTATTGTTGTTGACAACATTATAACCCATGAAAGGGGATTATTTCATGAACGGACAAGTAAGAGCGGATATTCGTCCTGGGCTTGAAGTGGATATTGTACTTAAGCAGGATCAGCCTACAGGCAAGCTAACACACGGTACGGTGAAAGATATTCTCACGAACTCGCCTCGGCATCCGCACGGCATTAAGGTCAGATTGACTAGCGGACAGGTAGGACGAGTTAAGAATATTACAGGCAACTAAATAAACTACACTTCTCCACATTAAAAAGCGACCCTAACCTCGGAGGCTGTTCTGTTCACGGAAACAGAACAACCTCCGAGATTAGGGCTTTTTGATTTGAGTTGTTATATTCGGCCCATAAAATCCTCAACAGATTTATCAGCTTTAGTCTGATTACATAACGTGCAAGCGCAGACGCAATTATCTGGGGTTGTATGACCACCTTTAGCACGTGGCAGTAAATGGTCGATGGTGTCTCCATAAGCGCCGCAGAAGTAGCAGGTATAATTGTCTCTGGCTAGTATATAAGCGCGAAAATCCTTATTACTATACAATCGTCGAATCGTTCGACGGTTTACAACGATAGCGGCATGTTCCCTGACGAGGGTAATTGCAAGCGCTAGATCGATCTCCTGATGCCAGCGCCGTCCCTTGTCGCTATGACCGCGCATTAGAATCATCCCTTTGGCAGAAGGAATCAATTGGGTTGGATCTTCGGGATTTAGCTTTGTGCCTTGAGCATGCGGCCGTTTTCTTCGCTGCTCCAAACCTCGTACGCGTCGGTTCGGATTAGATTGTCCTGAAGAAGCAGCAGCGGAAGACGGCTTTCCCTCTTTGGGACGCTCCAATAGAGTGTGCTGATGGGTTTGGATCGTATCAAGCTTCACCAGTAAGGGGTTTGCTGTGAGTTTTATATTTAGTGTTTCCCGTTGCTTGCGACATTCACGGCAGGCACCACGGCGTGACTGCCCCTTGGAACGTTTGCCTGTACGTCTGCGAAATTCTGTGAGCGGCTTTAGCTTGTGGCAATAAGCACACTGCTTGGTAGATAGAAGGTCGGTATCGTTCATAGGTATGTTAGGTGCAGCGCATGTGTACGCATGTCCTGTCTCCTTGTTTTTGAAATATAAACTATAAGTTCCACACCATACTTTATGTCTTGGATTTCTCGCTTATAAGGACGTAAAAGTTGTTTATGCTTTGGATTCAATGATGTTTATTTATGAGTTCCGTTAGGTGAAATGTAAGCTTCTAAACTTAGTATAACGTAAAGCGCTGCTGTTCACATCGTACGTAAAAAAACCGTAAACACAGCCAAATTTGTGATATGCATCTCGGTGACAAACAGGGAAAACTTGTAAAATAGAAAGAAGGGCAGATTCGTTATCTAGATAGGGTTGCTCTAATTCTTATTTGGAAATGGGGAAGTAAAATGGAATTAACGAAGGGAAGGCCGGGTACAGTAACATGGCTTTATATTCTTCTTATTTTTTTGGGGGTTGGAGCGTTAGGAGGGGGCGGTGCTCTTGTAATAGATCCAAGCGGGGATCTAATGAAAATGCCGACTTCTATGCTGGAAAGATCGCCATTCTCTGATTTTTTATTCCCGGGTATTCTGCTATTTATCGTATTTGGTCTACTACCCATCTTCGTTGTTTATGGTCTGGTCAAGAGACCTCAGTGGCACTTGGTGGAACGATTAAATCCGTTCAAGAAATTATATAGCTTCTGGGCTTTGTCTCTGTATATCGGATTTGGGCAAATCATTTGGATAACGGTGCAGACGTACATGCTGAATAGTGTTGCAATTATACATCTGATCTATATGAGTCTAGGGCTGTTGATTCAGGCCGTTACACTACTCCCCTCTGTACAAAGCTACTTTTCGCTGGACGGCGGTACGGAAAGACGTTAAAATTGCAGTGAACAAAAGGCATTTCATTTGTCAGGGCAAGGAGCGAGCCGATTTGACAACGATATACGATATTGCCAAAAGAACCGGTTACTCTCCAACAACGGTTTCTAAGGCGTTTAATAATTATTCCGATGTACGTGAGAAAACTCGTCAGGAAATATTCCGGGTTGCCCAAGAAATGGGATATTTGCCAAATTCACATGCCCGTACACTGACCACTAAGAAATCGTGGACCATCGGTGTGCTATTCGTAGAGAATACGGGATTTGGTATTCGCCATCCTTTTTTCAGCGCTGTGATCGAGAGCTTTAAGAAGGTTGCTGTTGAAAAGGGTTATGCCCTCATGTTTATCTCCAAGGATGTTGGCGGTAAACAAAGCGGTTATTTAGAGAATTGCAGAATTCGTGGCGTAGACGGCGTTGTTGTCTTCTTGTCCGATTATGAAGATCCGTATTTCCGTGAACTGCTTGAGAGTGATATTCCTACCGTTATTATGGATTTTGAGACTTCTGAGACGCATACGGTATGCTCAGATAATACATCTGGAGCCCAGCTGGCAGTGGAGTATCTAGCCTGCTTGGGGCATCGCAAGATTGCCCATATATCCGGAGGTATGAACACGTTTCCAGGGAAAATGCGGGAGCTGGGATACAAGACCGCCATGAAGCAACGAGGGTTTAAAGTGCCTAAGTCCTATGTAGTAAACGGAGCCTTTTATTCTCGGGAAAGTGGCTATAACGCGATGCTGGAGCTTCTTAAGCTCCCTGAACGTCCAACCGCCGTCTTTGCTTCGGGTGACTTACTAGCCTTAGGGGCTATTATGGCCGCTAAAGATAGTGGACTTTCCGTACCGATGGATATTTCAGTTATGGGTTACGATGACATCGATCTTGCCGAGTATGTTTCACCTGCGTTGACAACGGTGCGTCAGGACACGGAACTTCTTGGAAGCCGAGCAGCAGACATTCTTTTAACTACAATTGAGGGTAAAGTGTTAGATAAGGAAGCGATTTTAGTTCCGGTGGAAGTGGTTGTACGGGAATCCTGTGCACCTCCGACTAACGGATATTAGTCCGATAACTTGACGAACTGAAAAGAGTCCTGCTAAAGTAAAAGACAGTATAGCTTTGAATTGTTCATATGAGATGAAATAGTGGTATTTGGCACATCTTATTTAGTGAGATGGAGCTATAATAGACCCATTGTTTATAAAATGCTCTTTCAATTGATTTGGAAGATCATTTTTTTTCGAAATAATCGAAACCGGTTTCGATTATTTCGATTAATGGCTCATTGCTCCGAATTTTACAACATCGGAAGATGATCCAGTAAAGACTAGTGCTTTGGTAAGAAAACAATTCAGAGGAGATGGATGAAATGGCAAAAGTTCAAACTGTGGTAACTGCAAAAGATACAGGGGAACGCTTAACTCCAAAAGATGCAATTGTTTTTAGCGCAAGAGTAGGATCTGGGTCTGCCGATGTGGAGATTAAGCCAGAGCAGGAGTTTCAAAAGATGATTGGATTTGGCGGCGCTTTCACAGAAGCTGCAGCTTATACGTTGTCACGCTTGAGCTCCGAGAAACGGGCAGAGGTTATTCATCGGTACTTCCATCCTGTAGAGGGGTTAGGCTATAGCATGGGCCGTGTTCATATTCACAGCTGTGATTTTGCCCTCGGAAATTATACGTATGTTGCGGATTATGATACAGAGCTAGCTACTTTTGATATCTCACATGATCATAAGTGGGTACTTCCGCTGATAAAAGACGCCATGGAAGTAAGAGGCGGTGCATTCACGATGCTGGCTTCTCCTTGGAGTCCTCCGGCATGGATGAAAACCAATGGAGAAATGAATAACGGTGGATCACTGAAGCCGGAATTCGCAGAAGTTTGGGCACGTTACTATACGAAATTCATTGAAGCTTATGGAAAAGAGGGAGTACCGATTTGGGCAGTTTCCGTGCAAAATGAGCCGGCTGCCGTTCAGGTCTGGGATTCATGTATTTATAGTGCGGAAGAGGAACGGGATTTTGTTAAAAATCATCTTGGACCGGTGATGCATCAAACCGGCCATTCCGATGTGAACATTGTAATTTGGGATCATAACCGCGATATTATGGTCGAGCGTGCTTCGGCAGTATTATCTGATCCTGACGCTGCAAAGTATGTATGGGGTACAGGTATTCACTGGTACGGAGGTGAGGAGTTCGACAAAGTAGAAAAGGTACATGATTTATTTCCTGACAAGCATCTGTTGTTCACAGAGGGCTGCCAAGAGGGCGGCGTTAAGCTGGGGGAATGGTTTACTGGCGAACGTTACGGCAGAAACATGATTGGAGATTTCAATGCGTGGACAGAAGGATATCTGGATTGGAACCTGGTACTGGATGAGACTGGAGGTCCTAACCATGTAGGCAATCTCTGCGATGCACCGATTATTGCAGATACTACAGCGGATGAAGTGCATTATAACAGCTCCTATTATTACATTGGGCATTTCAGTAAATTTATTGCGCCCGGTGCGGTACGGATCGGATTTACATCTGAAGCGAAAGGTATCTTAACCACAGCATTCCGTAATCCTGACAGTAGTATTGCTGTCGTACTGATGAATGAAAGTGAAGAAGTACACAATGTAACGCTAGGTCTAGGCGAAGAAATTGCAAGCTGTGAGCTATCGCCTCATTCCATCGTAACGCATTTGATTTCATAAATAATCTACTACTTAGGAGGACATAAGTATGAGCAACTATTATTTCGAATCAGGTACATTTGTAATGGAGCAATTTGATGAAGGAAAGCCTTTCTCCAGTTTCTTACCGGGTCTTGCCGGACTGAAGGGAATTCCGATGTGGACTTTTTATGTGAATCGGGGTCAGGCCATTTGCAGCTTCGGGGTACGCGATAAGAATTCGCCGATCATGGAATTCTCTCCTGCAAATATCTCTTATAAGAACGTAGGCACGACCGGTTTCAGAACCTTTATCAAAATTAAAGGCGAGCAAGAGATTTATGAACCGTTTCAATCTGCACGTCCAGATCCTGCTGCAAAGCGCCTCATGACCATTTTGCCTAATGGACTTACCATTGAAGAAAGCCATGCCGGACATGGTCTTAAGACGACCGTACACTATTTTAATTTGCCTAATGACGATTATGCAGCATTGGTACGTCGGGTAGAGATTGAGAACATTGGCGGTAAAGAGATCGAGCTGGAGCTGATGGATGGTTTGCCTGAAATCTTGCCTTACGGCGTAGAGAACAGCGGATACAAGGAAATAGGAAATCTGCTGCGCAGCTGGATGGACGTATACAACTTAGAGAATGGCATTCCGTTCTATAAGCTGCGTTCCAGCACCAATGATGATGCACAGGTTAGCGAAATTACCAATGGCCATTTCTACCTGTCGTTCACTGGAGAAGGAGAAAAAGTCTCGCCAATCGTCGATTTCGAGCTAGTCTTTGGTGGCAATACCTCGCTTACGTACCCAGACCGCTTTGCGGGATTAACCCTTGCCGAACTGGGCGAGCTTCCGCAATACCCGGTCAACAAGGTTCCGTGCGGTTTTAGCGGAGTGGCAAGACGTTTAGCACCAGATAGCAGTCTGATCCTGAATACACTGGTTGGACATGTAAATGACATCGACAAAATCAATAAGAAGGCGGAGCAGCTATGCCGCGATGAATATATCCTGTCTAAATCTCAAGAGGCCGCAGGTCTGACGGAGGAATTAACAGAAGACATTGCTACGCACACTTCATCGTCTGTGTTTGATGCGTATTGCCGTCAATCCTATCTCGATAACTTCCTGCGTGGAGGCTATCCTTTTGTCTTCGACAATGGTGGGGATGGCTTTGTAGTTCACTTATACTCGCGTAAGCACGGTGACTTGGAGCGTGACTACAATTTCTTCTCATTGGCTCCTGAATATTATTCACAGGGAAATGGTAATTTCCGCGATATGAATCAGAATCGGCGGAACGATGTGTTCTTCAATCCGAAGGTGGGCAGCTTCAACATCAAAATGTTCTATAGCTTGATTCAGGCGGATGGCTACAACCCACTGAGCGTACAAGGAACAACCTTTGAAGTGAAACCGGACCGTAAGGCACAAGCTGAGGATTGGATTGGAGAAGCTGTAGCAGATCATCAAGCGGAGCTTGTAAAGCTGTGCAGCAGTCGATTTACACCGGGTAGCTTAGTGAACTATATTGCGGATCATAATGTTACCTTGAAGGTAAGTGAGCAAGAGTTTTTGTCGGGCTTACTAGCTTTGTCACAGCAAAACATTGAGGCTGCTTTTGGCGAAGGCTTCTGGTCGGATCACTGGACATATAATATGGATCTGGTAGTAGGTTATTTGGATATCTTCCCTGACAAAAAGCAGGAGCTTCTATTTGGGGATAACACTTATGCGTTCTATGACAGCCCAGCGTATGTGCTGCCACGCAGTGAAAAATATGTAATCAGTGACGGAAAAGCCCGGCAATATGGCGCACTCCTTGAGGATGAGGAGAAGCTGCACAAGCTGAAATGGAAAGCTGGAGATACCCATTGGCTGCGTACTGAAGGCGGTCACGGCGCCATTTACCACACCAATTTGTTCGTGAAGATGCTGTCTCTTGCCTTGAATAAATTTACTACACTTGACCCTTATGGTATGGGTGTAGAAATGGAAGGCAATAAGCCGGGCTGGAACGATGCTATGAATGGGCTGCCAGGATTGTTCGGCTCCGGAATGAGTGAGACTTTTGAGCTGAAACGTACCGTAGTCTTTTTGTTAGAGACTCTGAAGGGTAAAGAGAGCGTCCAAGGAGCTGTAGACCTCCCAGAAGAAATTGCACAGTTGCTTGAAGAGGTATATCATGCGGTCACGGCGGTTCTGTCGGGAGAATTGGAACAATTCAATTATTGGGACACTGTAGCTTCGGCGCGTGAGGCCTATAGAGCACGTATCCGTTTCGGTATTACTGGGACTGAGTCTGAAGTAAACTTAGAATACATTCGTGAGGTTCTCTCCAAGTTCTTGGTCAAAATCGACGAGGGGATCAACAAGGCAGTAGAACTTGGTAATGGACTTACCCCAACCTACTTCCGTTTTGAGGCGAAGAAATTCCAGCAGGTAACAGATGCTGAGGGGCAACCGGTAATCAGCGGATATGGCCTGCCAAAAGCTGTGGTCGAGGAGTTTGAGGTCTATGCATTGCCATATTTCCTTGAGGGACCTACTCGCTGGTTGAAGACGCTGAAAGATCCGGTGCAGGCGAAAGAAATATACAATTTGATTAAGCGAACAGAGCTATATGATCCGACTACGTCTATGTATCAAACATCGGTTAGTCTAGAGGGAGAGTCTCATGAGATCGGACGAATGAGAGCCTTTACGCCAGGCTGGCTGGAGCGGGAGTCTAACTTCCTGCATATGTCCTACAAATATTTGCTTGAGCTGTTGAAGGGCGGGCTTTATGAGGAGTTCTACGGAGAACTGAAGACCTCGCTGGTTCCGTTCCTGGACCCGGCTGTCTATGGACGCAGCACGCTTGAAAATTCATCCTTTATCGCTACCGGAGGTAATCCTGATCCGAACAATCACGGTAGAGGGTTCGTTGCAAGATTAAGTGGGTCGACCGCTGAATTTCTGAGTATGTGGAGAACGATGATGGCCGGAAGCCATGTTTTCAGAGTAGAAGATGGACAGCTTACATTATCTTTGGATCCGGTTCTACCTGGCTGGCTATTTGATGAACACGGCAAACTTTCCTTCATGTTCCTAGGTGGAACGGAAGTCACTTATTCGAACCCAGAACGTGAGAATACATTCGGTGAGAAGAAGGTTGTTATTCAGAGCATGACGCTCGTCTACCACGATGGAACAGTGACCGGAATTTCTGGAGCATTCGTTCGTGGTGAAGAGGCAGAGGCTTTGCGGCGTGGAGAAATTAAACAAATTCAAGCAATATTAGCATAACACTAAAGGGGAGGGCATAGGCCCTCCTTATATTTTTCCATATACAGGAAAGTAGAAGCTTCACATGATACATTATCCTTATTTTTCTTGCATAAACGCTTACCGTCTTTAAAGGATTCCGAAAGCGTTTTAGCTTGAACCCGAAAAATGGAACCTATAATCCGAAATTCAATACCTTACGGAGACAGGCAAAAGCAAATACAATAAGTATATAAATATTGTAAGCGCTTTAGAAATAGAAAAAGATATATAGCCTGGAGGTCCAAAGGATGGAGAACAAAAAAGGCGTGGAATTAAGTCCAGCGATGAAGCCGCTTATTCCTGGCAATTTCGAAACCGGTAAAGTAAACCGCACCCCGATTTGGAAGAAGTTCATTACTCAACGACATTTGCAGACAATGGCACTGCTCGGTGTAGTATGGATGATTATTTTTAACTACATTCCGATGTATGGCATTATTATTGCCTTCAAGGAGTACAACATCGTCAAGCCCATCTCGGAAGCCCCTTGGGTCGGTCTCGCGAACTTCAAAGAGTTCCTGGCAGACGATAATTTTATGTATGTAATGAAGAATACGCTGGGCATTAGCTTAATCAAACTATTGATCTTTCCGCTTCCGATCATATTCGCCCTCTTTCTGAACGAAATCCGATCCGTTCGCTTTAAGAAGAGTATTCAGACGATATCGTATCTGCCCCACTTCCTGTCCTGGGTCGTTCTTGGCGGGATTCTCGCCACTTGGCTGGCAGATGTGGGCATCATTAACAATATTCTGATGGCGCTGCATTTGATTGATCAGCCGATTTCGTTCCTGGCTGAACCGAAATATTTTTGGACCATTATTATTACCTCGGATTTATGGAAGGAGCTGGGCTGGTCAGCGATCATCTATCTGGCTGCCATTACCAGCATATCTCCAGAAATGTATGAAGCGGCCACTATCGACGGTGCCGGAAGATTCCAGAAAATGTGGTATGTTACCGTACCGACCATCAAAGGCACGATCAGCATCTTGTTTATTCTGGCGGTCAGCGGTGTACTGAACTCCAATTTTGACCAGATTCTAGTACTGCGCAATTCGCTGAATGACAGCGCGAGCAATGTGATTGACTATTATGTTTACTATACCGGTCTGCTCTCGGCCCGCTTCTCGTATTCAACCGCAATTGGGATGTTCAAATCGGTTATCTCGCTCATTCTGCTGCTAATTGCCAACCAAGTATCCAAAAAACTCAACGACACCTCGTTGTTTTAGGCCAAGGAGGACCTGTACATGATTACACTGAATCGCAGAACAAAGGGCGAAGTTGTCTTTGATATAGTCAACAATATTGGAATGCTTTGTATTTGCTTCGTTACGCTGTATCCGATCTGGTACGTGCTGATTAATGCTTTTAATGACGGAAAAGATGCTATGCTGGGCGGGATTTACTGGTTTCCGCGCAAATTTTCATTGGAGAACTTTAGTGCCGTATTCGCTAGCCCGGGAATTATGAGGGCGATGTGGCTTACCGTAGCTAAAACACTTCTCGGTGTAGGTCTGCATGTGTTCTTTACGGCGATGGTAGCATATGCGTTTTCCCGCAAGGATCTGGTAGGGGGCAAATTATACATCCTGTTAGGCACGATAACCATGATCTTTGCAGGCGGACTTATTCCGACGTACCTACTCATCAGAGATCTTCATCTACTGGAAAATTTTCTGGTTTATATTATTCCGGTTATGTTCAGCTTCTTCGATCTAATCATCTTCATGACCTTCTTCCGGGATATTCCTGATGGTCTGGAGGAAGCGGCGCGTATTGATGGAGCGAATGACTGGTCCATCTTCCTGCGGGTTGTCCTGCCGGTCTCCTTACCTGTACTGGCTACCATTGCGCTGTTCCATGGCGTTTACCAATGGAATGATTATTTTACCGGAATGATTTATATGAACAATGAAAACATGCAACCGATTCAAACTTTCTTGTACCGGGTTGTTGCCCAGTCCAGTTCCAATCTGATGATGACTGCCGTACAGGGAAGCGCCGTGACCAGGACCGTGACCTCGCAGTCCATCAAGCTGGCTACGATGGTTGTTACAACACTTCCAATTATCTTTGCTTACCCGTTCCTGCAACGTTATTTCGTGAAAGGGATGATGATTGGCTCCATCAAGGGCTAAGTGCCAGTCGCACTTCACCCGAACTAGTGGTAACTCCTCCGGACTGCTCCCGCAGTCTTGGAGTTATAAATTATATGATTAATCAATCTCAGAAAAGGGGTAAACAAGCATGGACATGAAAAGAAAGCCAAAGAAAATAATGCTGCTGCTAATGGCAGCAATCATGGTTCTGTCCGTAGCGGGCTGTTCCGGCAACAATGGCAACACCGCAAATAAAGGTAATGCTGCAAACAAAACTGAAGGTAACACAGCAGAGGCAACAGCTACAACAGCCCCAGAAGCTACAGCACTATCCGCTGATGAGCCGGGTTGGAAATCTGATACATCACCCATTACGTTTGACTGGTACCTGAACTTTGCCTGGTTCCCTAATAAATGGGGTGTAGATCCTACTTCCCAATATATCACTAAGAAAACCGGTGTTGACATTAACTTTATCGTTCCAGCCGGTAACGAAAATGAAAAGCTGAACACACTGATTGCTTCCGGTAAACTGCCGGACTTCATTACACTGGGCTGGTATGAAGATGCTGTTAAGAAAATGATTGAAGGTAATCTCGTGCTTCCTCTGAACAAACTGGCCGAAGAATATGATCCTTATTTCTTCAAAGTATCTGACCCTGACAAACTGGGATGGTACACACAAGCCGACGGCAATGTATATGGTTATCCGAATGCTTCTTCCTCACCTAAAGATTACGAGAAATATGGCGACACTTATGTATCCAACCAAACCTTCGTAGTCCGCAAAGACATTTATGAAGCGATTGGCAGTCCTGATATGCGCACACCGGAAGGATTCGTGGCTGCGCTGAAGGCAGCTAAAGAGAAATTCCCTGAAATCGATGGTCAACCGATGATTCCGCTCGGTCTGCATGAATTTACCGCAACCGGTAACGATTCTCTGGAACAATACATTCAGAATTTCTTAGCTATTCCAAGAGAAAAAGACGGAAAGCTGTATAATCGTGAGACTGACCCTGAATATATCCGTTGGATGAAAACTTTGCGTCAAGCCAACCAAGACGGCTTGCTTGCAAAAGATATCTTTATTGATAAACGTCCTCAAATGGAAGAAAAAATCGCTCAAGGCCGTTACTTCGCGATGCTGTACCAACGCACTGACTTTGCAGCCCAACTGGGAACGCTGTATCAGCAAGACCCGAACAAAATTTATATCGCTGTTGACGGACCGGCTAATACCAACCTGGATGCACCTACTCTAAACGGCCCTGCTATTTCCGGCTGGACAGTAACGCTGATCTCCAAAGATGTTAAAGATAAAGAACGTGCTATTAAATTTCTTAGTTACCTGAACAGCGAAGAAGGTAATAAAGACCTCTATCTTGGAGAAAAAGGCGTCAGCTATGATACGATTGACGGCAAAGACCAATTTAAACCAGAAGTCTTTGATCTAATGAATAAAGACCGTTCGGCATTCGACAAGCAATATGGTTCTTCCTTTACGTTCTGGATGCTGATGAATACCAATATTACAGCTCAATGGACACCTACAGCTGTAGAGCCTTTCAAACAGCTGGAAGACTGGACTCGCGGAAAAACAAAAAGTATCTCCGAGTTTGATCAAATCGATCCGTTGGCAAGCTCCCCGGAGGGCGTCATCTTATCTAAAATTAAAGATTTGCGCAGCAAAACGCTACCGAAGCTTTTGATGGCTTCATCCGATGCTGAATTTGATACCATCTGGACTGGTTACATCAAGAAGCAAGAGGATCTGGGTCTGGCTAAAGTGCAAGCCTTCCAACAAACAAAATATGAAGAGAATAAGTTAAAACTCGCAAATAAATAAAATAAAAACGACCCAATCGCCCGCTATTGCGGGCGATTGGGTTATTTTCAATCTATAATATGGTATAGATATTAAATAGGTTAAGCATTCACTATTTTAGCGAGGTGGACAGTACAGAAGTGTATAGAGTGAACAGACGTGAACGAGCTAGAGAATTATGGAATTCTTTTAGTTATTGGTGGGGAAGAAGATCTCTCCAGAGTCGTTTAATTGCAGCCTATGTTTTTATTATTTTAGGCCCGTGCTTGCTGGTATCCGTCTACTTCTATGAGTCTATCAATAATACCTATCTTAGAGATGCCATCGAGAAGAATGATTATTTGCTGCAAATGGAAAAGTTACATATCTATAATCAAATTGAGGCAATGGAACGTGCGGCACAGATGGCTTATTCTGATACCGATGTAGAAGATTTCCTTGCGAATGAAACCGAACCGCAGCTAGTAGATTTGATTAATTTCAATACAAATGCCTATGTGAATATGACTCGTATTCAATTTAATAATCCGAATATCGAGCATTTGCGGCTGTATTCGAAAAGCAATAAAGTGCATGAAATTTGGCCGATTATCTTTCGTGAAGAGAGAGTTTCTTCCAATCCATGGTTTCAGAAAGCGCTTCAAATGAAGGGGCAGGAATACTGGTCTTTTCAGAAAAGTGATCCGGATCTAATGCAGAGATACTTGGGAGCACCGACGGAAAGTCTGCCCAAGGTCTCATTGCTGCGTGAAAAGAGTCGTCCGGCAGACAATCATATAGGCATGGTGCAGGTGGATATGATGCTGAGTCGTTTTACACCTAAGACGTATACAGATGTCCGGGATAATCAGACCCAAATGTTCCTTGTGGATAGTGAACTGCAGCTTTTCACCAGACCGGATCATTCTTTTTTACAGAATAATCTGAAGATGGCTGATATGATTGCAGAACGTTATAAGCATTTTCGGGAAACTGGGGAATGGGATAGCGAGTACTCGGAGAATGGTCAATCGTTTTTGTTGATTAACACTCCGCTTGAACATATTGATGCTTATTTGTTAAATGTAGTGTCCATGGAGGGGGTTATGAAGGATATCTCCCGAACGCGCAACTTAATCATTGGTGCCAATGTCGGGTTTATTACCTTGCTAACGCTGATTGCTTATGTGACAAATGCCTTTATTCTAAAAAATCTACGTAGATTGACTGAAACAATGAAAAGAGTGCGTAGAGGTGAAGCGTACACTGGAATTATGATACGGGGTGGAGGGGAAGTTGGTGAGCTTGCCCATCATTTCTCTAAACTGATGAACACGATCAATACATTGGTAGCTCAAGCAGTAAGCAAGCAGGCATTGTCAAAAGAGGCTGAGTTACGTACGCTGCATAACCAGATTGACGCACATTTTTTATATAATACGCTGGAAAATATTAAAATGCTGGCTGAAATTGAAAACCAACGAACGATCTCAGATGCATTAACCTCACTAGGGGGGATGATGCGTTATAATTTCAAATGGTCCGGAGAGTATGTCAAGCTGCGAGACGAAATTCGTCATATTGAGAATTACATTGAAGTAATGAATATTCGTTTTGAGTATCCGGTTAAGCTGATGCTTCATATTGAACCCCGATATTTAGAGCTGGAGGTGCTTAAAATGTCACTGCAGCCAATTGTGGAGAACAGTGTTAAGCATGCTTGGTGCGATGAGAAAGATAATATGCAGGACCCGATCGTTCAAATTACTATTTCGGAAACGGAAGGTGATATTTTCATAGAGCTTCGTGATAATGGCATAGGACTAACACCAGAGCGTCTACATGCTTTAAACGAGGCGATTTATGCGAAAGATGAACGCCGTGAGAGCACTGCTGAACAGACAGCGACTGACCGCCGAACAGGTGGCATTGGTCTGAGAAATGTACATCAGCGTCTGCAAATCTTTTATGGCGATGAATATGGGCTTGTAGTACAGAGTGAAGCAGGAAGCTGGACGATGGTACGTTTAGCCTTGCCGAAAGTTCTTTTGACGGGAGAAAAACAACTATGAAGAAACTACTGATCATTGATGATGAGAAAAATATTCGTTTCGGTCTCAAGACTATGATAGAAAGAGAATTTCCGTCCATTTATACCATCACGATGGCGAGTAACGGTGCAGAGGGGTTGGATATCTATAAGACTGATGGTGCAGATATTATTATTACAGATATACGTATGCCAGTAATGGATGGAATTACGCTGTTGAAGCAGTTGTCTTCGGCGACAAGGGGTGAGAAAAGTCCAGCAGTGGTAATTTTAAGCGGGTATGACGATTTTGAATATGCCAAAAGCGCGATCCGATATCGCGTGAAGGATTATTTACTTAAACCGATTCGTAGAGATGAATTATTCGAAATTTTGAAGTGTATAGATAAGGAGCAGGAGGAGCAGAATCTCAGCGCAAGGCAGCAGGAGCAGGAAGCAGAACATTTTCGCCGAGAGCTGCGCTCTAGCCGTTTACGGGGGCTGTTTATGCAGCAGGAAGTTCAGTTGGAGCCAGAGCAGCAGGAGAGTCTAGATGACTTGGAGGTTCCTTTTACAGTAGGTGTGTTGAATTACTATTGTAATGACGGATCAAGAATGAAGCCGGGGGATGTTCAGGGGCTGGTTGAACGATTGATAGGACCACTTGAAAAGTGTTTTTCGGAAATCACAACGGACTGGGACGGTAAATTAGTATTACTCGGAACCAGAAAACAGGATTTTATAGAGCTGTCCAGACAAGCAGAAGCTAAAGAAATAATGGGATTGTCGATTGGAATAAGCAGCGAAGGAAGAAGTCTCGCAGATCTTCGTTCCTGTTATAAGGAAGCGTCCCGGGCTTTACAGTATACTTTTGTATATCCACAAGTGAACTTATTGAATTATGCGGATGTGAGTCAAGAACGGTCTAATTCTCCCTTACCGAAGGAGGGAATTCGTAAGCTGCTCAATATGCTTGGAACAGAACGCGAGAAGGAAATGAAGCATCTTCTGGCTGAGATTTTTCAGACCGAGCATTTGAAGGCGCTTGACCTGTCTTATTTGGAGTCGGTGGGACAGAATATCAATGAATTGGTGCTGGATGAAGTATTTCGGGTGCATGGCGAAGCCTCGGTAGAGGTGCTGAAACTGTATCGTACAGTAGGCAATATGTACAATTATCGTCATTTCCATGATTATTATCGTGCGCTGGAGAATTTGCTCCTGAGTGTGAGTGATTATATTCTAGGGGTGCGCTCTGCTCATACGGAGCATGCTGACATGGAGGAAGCGCTAAATTATATTGAGACGAATTATGCTCGTCCACTAAATATGGCTATGGTTAGTAACCATGTTTCTTTGAATTATTCTTATTTTAGCGAAGCCTTCAAAGCATATACTGGGGAGAATTTTGTCATTTATTTAAAAAAGGTGCGCATCCGTCATGCTAAAGAGCTGTTAGCGAAAGATTGTGGGAAGCTTGCGGAAGTTTCGGAAAAAGTAGGTTTTGAGAACAGCAAGCAATTTGCCCGTGTATTCAAAGAGTTGGAAGGAATCTCTCCAGGGGATTATAGAGCCAAAATGCTGTCTGAAGATTTTTCGTAAAAGGCAGGATAAGTAGCTTTAGTATAAATATCATTGCTGTACTGTACCTTGATGGACGGTATGGGTGTCGTTAGAAGTAATCCTCCTATATAATGGCAGTGAGAAGCTTTGTTAGGATTAGCAGCAAGAGAGTTTGGAGGGAATGAAGGGTGGAAGAAATTCAAGGCAATTTGATTACAGTTCAGACGTTGGCAGAGGACTTTAGGCGACTGGGTGTACAGGCGGGGATGACGATTATACTGCATTCGTCCTTCAAATCACTAGGCCAATGGGTGGCAGGTGGCCCGGTTGCCGTTATTTTGGCGCTTGAGGAGGTCCTTGGAGAAACAGGCACGCTTGTGATGCCGACGCATTCAAGTGATCTGACGGACCCTGCTGGCTGGAGTAACCCACCAGTGCCTGAATCTTGGTGGCAGAGTATCCGTGAGCAGATGCCGGCCTATGATCCAGACCTGACTCCACTGAGAGGGATGGGTATTATTCCGGATTGCTTCCGTAGGCAAAAAGGGGTAAAACGCAGCGATCATCCCATTCATTCATTTGCGGCTTGGGGCAATCATAGGGATGAGGTTATATATGGTCACTCCCTCGAATACGGTTTGGGGGATGACTCACCATTAGCTCGTATTTATGATCTTGGGGGAAGTGTACTGCTGCTAGGCGTAGGGAATTTAAATAATACTTCATTACATCTTGCTGAATGCCGTGCCTGCTATGAAGGAAAGAAGCAAGTCATTGGCGGGGCACCTATGATGGTGGATGGACATAGACAGTGGTTGGAATTCAAGGAGCTAGATTGGAACTCTGACGATTTCGTTGAACTTGCTGAACAATTCGGGCAAGAAACAGGGCTTATTACATATGGTCACATCGCCTCAGCTGCTGCTCAATTGATTCCGCAGCGTGAAATTGTTGACTATGCGGTGAACTGGATGGAGCGAAACAGGAAGTAGACTATCTCTGGATTTGGGGCTAAGAGGAGGAGCGGCGGATGAATACTACAACGATATATCTAACGCGTCATGGTCAGACAGAATGGAATGTGCAGAATCGTATGCAAGGTCATATGGACTCTGCGCTGACGACGCTTGGTGTACAACAGGCGGAATGGCTGAGCCGGGGAATGCAGGCTATGAATCTTGATGTTATTTATGCAAGCTCTAGCCCAAGGGCGCTGCGTACAGCTGAAATTATACGCGGAGAGCGGGATGTTCCGCTGAAGATTTCCGATGCATTTAAAGAAATCGACATGGGTGTATGGGAAGGTAGAGATTCTACTGAACTGGCAGCTCAGTATTCAGACCAGCATCGTTATTTCTGGAAGGACCCCGACCAATTTAAAGTGGAGGGCAGTGAGACCTTCGCAGAGGTGCAGATAAGAGCACTAGAGAAGCTTCAGGAAATTCTCACTGCCCATCAGGGTGAGACGATTCTTATCGTAACGCATACGGTAGTGATCAAGCTCTTGATGGCTTATTTTGAGGGCAGAGAGTTGCCTAAGCTATGGGATCTGCCTTACATTTATCCAACCTGCTTATCGAGGATTGATTTTACGGATAGCGTGGCGGAGATCCTGCTGCACGGGGATACAAGTCATTATGAAGTGAATAAGGCTGGGATGGAATCGTAGAATTGTAGTACTTACATTCAATCTAGTAGGACTTATATATAAAGGCGGTTCCTCGGGTGCATAATGCACTCGGGGAACCGCCTTTTTGTAACGAGAAACGCAGGGATATCATAGAAACACTATATCACCGTTTCTTCCCTAGAGCTGAGGATCAGCCTATATTAGTTGATAAACTGGAGATATTTCAATGTCTTTTCGAGCATCGTAACGGCTTCAGCACGAGTTGCTAGTTTCTGTGGAGCAAAGGAACCGTCTGTCGCTCCTTGGATAATGCCCGCAGTAGCGATTTCTGTGATTGCTGCTTGAGACCAAGCAGGAATGCTTACCGCGTCACTGAATTTAGCTAGTGCTGCAGGATCGGCATTTAAGGTTTTGCCCGTGTACTTGATGGCTTTAGCTAATACAGAGGCCATTTCTTGACGAGTGATCGGGCTACCTGGCTTAAATCTGCCATCGGAATAACCAGAAATCAATTCGGCTTCTGCTGCAGTGCGAATAGCATCAGCATACCACGCGCTTGGATTTACATCCTTAAATGATGCCTCACCACCTACTGTCGAAAGTCCTAGAGAACGCGTAATTAATGCTGCGAACTCAGCCCGTGTGATCGACTGTGAAGGAGAGAACGTATCGTTATTTGTTCCACTGACGATCAACTTGGAAGCTAACAGATCAATGGACGCTTTAGCCCAGTGTCCGTTAAGATCCCCGAACGTTTTGGAAGTCTTAACGACGGTGTAATAGCTGTTGCTATTCCGTTTAATCGTAACATCCGTGGTCCCATCAGCCTTAGGCGTAAATATCGCAGGTACGAAAGAAATCTTACCTGTAGCAGGATCGAAGACAACTGCTGTTGCGTTATTTGAATTTAAGGAAGAAGGTACATTGATCATCCGATTAACGTAAGTACTGCCGAAGCTGTTCAGCGGTACAAGCTTTGTTCCAGCTTGCGCTGAAACACTGAAATCAATTACTGGAGCAGCTAAAGTAGCATTGCCTAGCTGTGAAGAAATAGCTTGGTTTGTACGGTTTAGTGTTCCCGAATCCGCTAGAAGAATGGATACCGTAATTGTAAAGTCGCTGCTACCTAATTGAGCAGTAAGTGCTGCGCTGTTTATAACGCTGAGCGGTAAGGAATAAGAAGTGCCAGCAGTTGTAAAGGTAAGAACGGTATTAGGCTGTGCTGCAGCTTGTTGTACAAGCACACTGCCTGGAAGTACTACTTGAGCGCCGCTAGTAGTAGCTTTAACCGGAATGACCAGCTCATGGCTACCGATTGCCAGTTCACTGAGTTGCTTGGTCAGATCAGAAGCATTAATCGTTGTTACTTGCGGTGTCGCTATTGGTGCAACAGTTGGCGCCGGTGTCGCTGTTGGTGCTGTTGTTGCAGTTGGAACTGCTGGTGATGTTGGTACTGTTGTTGGTACTGTTGTTGGTACTGTTGTTGGTACTGTTGTTGGTACTGTTGTTGGTACTGTTGTTGGCTCAGTTGTTGGTACTGTTGTTGGCTCAGTTGTTGGTGATGGTGTTGGCACTGGTGTTGGAGTTGGAGTTGTCTCCGGCAGTGGTGCCCCTTTCAGGTCCACAATGCGGCCCTCAACAGCGGAGGTATTCGCAGTGACAGTTCCAACTTGTTTAAGATAATTCGTAAATACATCAAAGTCCGGCAGATACAGCAGGTTCACGCGGCCTTCTTTATAGGCCTTCTCAAGGGAAGTATAGAAATCTCCACCTTTAGCTGTGAAAGCGTTAGTAGCTACTTCATAAGATGCCTTCAGATCCAGAGGAACGTATTTGTCTTCGTTCTTCACTTCAATCCGTAATACGCGTTCGTTCACAGGTTTCGTAGAGTCGTAATAGAATTTCAACCCTGCAACATGTGGGAAACGTCCGTCTGCTGCTGGAGTTTTGGAAACACCATTCTCCATCGCATCTTTAATTTCTTGTCCGGTTAAAGTGATCGTAACCAGATCGTTGTTGAATGGAAGTACGCCGAGTACTTCGCTTTGTGTAATCGGTCCTTCATTGATAGATTCGCGAATGCCGCCGCCATTTTGCAGGGCGATTACAGCATTAGTACCAGCTTTTTTGGCTGCAAAGAGCATACCATCGGCAATCAGGTTACCGAGATTGGTTTCCTTTGTGCGAACATTGTCACGAACGCCGTTTAGGACAACCTCTGAATTACCTACTACCTCATTGCCCAGTTCCTCAATACCCGGTTTATATTCGGTTTCCAAGATCAATTTGGCTTCAGGATCCTCTGCGATAACATAGTTAGCGCCATTTTTAGCATCGATGGAGATTAATTGGTCTTTCCAAGTAGTTAGTACGCCATCTTTGTTAAATTTAACTTCAAGTTTACCAAGGAATAGTCCTTTTTCACCGGTTTGTACAATAAGCTTCGGTGCTTTTGGATCGCTGTTATCTACAACGGCTTGATCCAGTTGTGTATGGCTGTGACCACCGACAATAATATCAATACCATTAACGGCTTTGGCTAGTTTGAGATCTTCTTCGTAGCCAAGGTGAGAGAGAACAATAATCTTGTTAACCTTCTCGTTTTGCAGCATAGCGACAGTATCTTTTGCTTTAGCTACAGCATTGTCGAAAGTCACTTTGCCTGGTGAAGCAATGTTGGCTGTATCTTCTGTCGTCAGGCCGATGATACCGATCTGTTCGCCGTCTACTTCTTTGATCAGTGCAGGGTAGATGGTTGCTGCGTTACCCGACCGACCAATTTCATTGGTGAACATTTTACTTAGGATTTCATCCGCAGAGAAATTTACGTTGGATGAGACAAAAGGGAATTCAGCTTTACGGATGAAATTGGAAAGCGTCTCAGAATTTTTATCAAATTCATGGTTCCCGAAAGTCATAGCATCATATTTTACCAAATTCATGAATCTGAGATCTGCTATACCCAGATATTTATTGAAGTAAAGCGTTCCAGAGAATACATCACCCGCATCGAGAAGAATAGGGTTTTCTGTAGTCGCCTTAGCCTCTTTGATTGCCGTTACACGGCGCAAGATATTATTTGGCGAGCTTACAGTGTCTAGTCCCGCATGTGTATCGTTGGTGTGTAGAACAGTTAACGGGAAGTCTTCATTTGTCTCCGGCAGTGGTGTACCTTTCAGATCTATAATACGACCTTCAACAGCGGAAGTATTCGCAGTGACAGTTCCAACCTCTTTAAGATACTTTGTAAATACATCGAAGTCCGGCAGATACAGCAAATTCACACGGCCTTCTTTATAGGCCTTCTCAAGGGAAGTATAGAAATCTCCACCTTTAGCTGTGAAAGCATTAGTAGCTACTTCATAAGATGCTTTCAGATCCAGAGGAACGTACTTGTCTCCGTTCTTCACTTCGATACGTAATACACGTTCGTTCACAGGTTTTGTAGAATCATAATAGAATTTCAACCCTGCAACATGTGGGAAACGTCCGTCTGCTGCTGGAGTTTTGGAAACACCATTCTCCATCGCATCTTTAATTTCTTGTCCGGTTAAAGTGATCGTAACCAGATCGTTGTTGAATGGAAGTACGCCAAGTACTTCGCCTTGTGTAATCGGTCCTTCATTGATGGATTCGCGAATACCACCACCATTTTGCAGGGCGATTACAGCATTAGTGCCAGCTTTCTTGGCTGCAAATAGCATACCATCGGCAATCAGATTACCGAGGTTAGTTTCTTTTGTGCGAACATTATCACGAACGCCGTTTAGGACAACCTCTGAGTTACCTACTACCTCATTGGTCAGCTCTTGAATGCCTGGCTTATACTCGGTATCTAGGATCTTCTTGGCTTCAGGATCCTCTGCGATAACATAGTTAGTGCCGTTCTTAGCGTCGATGGAGATTAATTGGTCTTTCCATGTTGTTAGAACGCCATCTTTGTTAAATTTAACTTCGAGTTTACCAAGGAACAGTCCTTTTTCACCAGTTTGCACAATAAGCTTCGGTGCGCTAGGATCGCTGTTATCTACAACAGCTTGATCTAGTTGTGTATGGCTGTGACCACCGACAATAATATCAATGCCGTTAACGGCTTTTGCTAGTTTGAGATCTTCTTCGTAGCCAAGGTGAGAGAGAACAATAATCTTGTTAACCTTCTCGTTTTGCAGCATAGCGACAGTATCTTTTGTTTTAGCTACAGCATTGTCGAAAGTCACTTTGCCTGGTGAAGCAATGTTGGCTGTATCTTCTGTCGTCAGGCCGATGATACCAATCTGTTCGCCGTCTACTTCTTTAATCAGAGCAGGGTAGATGGTTGCTGCGTTACCTGACCGACCAATCTCGTTGGTGAACATTTTGCTTAGGATGTCATCCGCAGAGAAATTTACATTGGATGAGACAAAAGGGAACTTAGCGTTGCCGATGAATTTGGAAAGCGTCTCAGAATCTTTATCAAATTCATGGTTGCCGAAAGTCATAGCATCATATTTGACCAGATTCATAAAGGCCAAATCGGCTTGACCCAGATATTTATTGAAGTAAAGCGTTCCAGAGAATACATCACCCGCATCGAGAAGAATAGGGTTTTCTGTAGTCGCCTTAGCCTCTTTGATTGCCGTTACACGGCGCAAGATATTATTTGGCGAGCTTACAGTGTCTAGTCCCGCATGTGTATCGTTGGTGTGTAGAACAGTTAACGGGAATTGTTCAGAAGTATTGAAATCAATCTGTGCCATAACCGCATCATGATCGGATACCCGACCTTTCGATGGTGAGAAGTCCGCATTTAGATGGACGACATCTACTTTTGAAGAAGGCGTTAGATTTTTACTGACAAGAATATGATCTAGTACTTGAGAGTTTCCGTCATAGGTATACGTATACTGCTCATTTAAAGGCAGTGTATCGATCAAATTGTCTAGCTCTGAGCCTTTTAAGATTGTTGCAGTTTTAGTGAATTGGAAATCATTCAAATCGCCAAGCGCTACTACGTTGGCTTTAGGATTTGCAGTCAGAATTTCTTTGACAAATCCGTTTACGACTGCTGCAATTTTATGACGTTGGGTTTCACTGGACAATACGGGTGGCTGAACATTTCCAAAAGGACCATTATCGCCGCCTTTTGAATTGAAATGGTTTGCGATCACGATCACTTTTTCGCCGCCGAAAATAAATTGTGCAGCGAGGGGTTTACGTGAACTTGCAAATGCGGCATTCGTTGGATCAATCCGTCCCGGATTGTAAGTTAGCTTATCTGTCGCTGTGTTGTAGCCGACGGATTGTGTAGCAGAGCCTTTTTGTCCAGTTATACTGTCTGCAAGCTGTACTCTTGTTGGGTTGTACAGGAATCCTACGCGAATGTTTCCGCCTGGGGCTCCGCCATCCTTATTGTTCTCCGGAGCGATATCTGTGTATTTGTATACAGGACCGCCAGCGGTTTCAATAGCTTTAATTAGCTCGTTTGCGCTTGCTTCAGTGATTCCGTTATCGGTTTCACCATTGCTGTCCTGCATTTCGACCACGCCGATAATGTCAGGCTTTTTCATATTATTCGTGATGGAGTCGGCAAGCTTCTGGATTTTTGTTGCTCCGACACCTGGGTAGAAGTTCTCAATGTTGTATGAAGCGATTAATAGCTTGTCCTCATTAACCTCAAGAGTAGTTGTTTCTTGTTTAAAGGTACTTGGGGTAATGGTTGGTAGCTTACCGTTCTCCGGAATTACTTTGAAATTACCATTGTTGTATCCGATGACCCCTGTAACATCTCCAGCGAACTTATCTCCGGTGATGACTTCTTGACCCGGATTTCCATAGGCAATGATAAGGCGCTGAGGATTGAATTGGTTATATTCCTTTAGAACTAGTCCACCAGCTGGTGTGATGACATCAGGAGTATCATTTTCTACTCTTGTAGGGATGTTATAAAGCATGGAATTTCCGCTACCACTTGTCCAGTAAGGACTAATGATCGTAGGGGTAGGGAGTTTTACAAGCATACCTTCTAACGATTCATAGAAATCAATAGCATCTTCACTAGGTTCAAAATCCGCCATGCCGTCATTATCAATGATGGAAGAAGGAATAGCTCTTCCACCTTTGCCAAGTACGATAGGTTCAGGCACAGTATAACTAGAAGAGGAATCTACTGTTAGTGATGTCATATTAATTTGAGTGGAGGTTAGATTGCTCGCACTTCCTTCGTTATACTCGGAAACGGCTCCATTAACGCGCACTAAATCTCCAACTTTAGGCTTAAGGGATGCATTTGTGCTGTAAACGAAAATACCTTCCGATGTGTTCACGTTATTGTCCGGCTGAGGGTCCTGCATAAAGAAACCTCTATAAGCGCCAGTTGCGAAAGTGTATCCGTATTGGGTAACGATGCCTTCAACATCAGTAACGTTCTGGCCTGCATACTCAGAAGTATGAGATTCTCCTTGGATATCATGGATACGAGGGAGATCAGAAGCTTTATAAGCAAAGGTATACACTTTACTGGTCTTGCCATCTGCTACGACAATTGCATTAAGGGTAAGATCTTTACTAACTGTAATTGGATCTGAATAAAGTTTGCTTGCTGCGGTTGGTTCTGTTCCATCAGTCGTGTAATAAATCTGTGCTCCAAGGGTAGGACTGGATAGGGTCACAGCACTTCCTTTAATGATGCGACCTGCACCAGGGCTCGCCATTACGGAAAAGGTTTCTTCCACCATAGCGTTTTCGTTAAGTGGAATGAATTGATAAGTTGTATTATATTGCTCAATAACCCCAGTAATGCTGTCAAAGGTTTTACCCTTAACGAGTTTAGGCAGGGTAGAGAAAATTGTGAATTGCTGCCCACCTTGACTTGCAGTCACTGTATTTCCATTTACATTGTCTATGGTCACATTATTCATAGTAACTAGCTGAGCTTCATGGCTTTCGCCGTTCGCTGCAGACAAGTCAGCTGCTGTAATCAATTTAGGTGCAGGAACACCCACATCATTCGCAACGATAGAATATTGAAGTCCACTTTGGAATTTGATTTCTTGCAGGTTGCTGTAGATATCCATCGTGCCACTAACTTCAACACGATCTCCAACGTTGGCGAACTCTGGGAATCCGTAAAGTACGATCCCGCCGGATTCATCCTGAATATACATTTTTGCTGCATTAATGTGAGTTACGATACCTTCTGTTGAAATATTCTGGCCTTTACTAGCAAGGCGTGCTGTTGCGACGTCTGTTTTGGTCAGAATTGTGTAATCAAAAGCCGTTATAGGGCTATCCGGCATATTTGGTTCTGAAGCATACGCCTTAATTGTAGTGTCCTCAGTTAAGGTAATAGGCCCTGTGTAAGGTTGGAAATCAGTTGAACCAGCTGCTCCATAAACAGCTGAATAGACGGATGCTCCAACTGTCGGAGAATTAAGAGAGATTTCAGTACCTACCGGCCAGGCATTAGCGGCTGGTGAAGCTACTACGGAGCTAGCTGTCTCCGGTGCTTTACCATAACTACTATTGCGTGGACTTGCTGCTTGAACAATAAAATCCGTAACGTTGTTGTCCGTATCTAGACCACGGCTATCTGCTGGCGCACCAGCTGCGGCTTTACGAATAGCGGCTGTTGCGTTGGTGAGAGCAGGGGTTGGAGTTCCCTCAACACCTGTAGCTGTACCGTAGCCAACTAAATCTATTGTATTATTCGATGGGTCAACCAAGTCGACTTTACCGTTTGTTCCACTCATAGCTAGGATACCTGTAGCATCAGGAGCAGGTAGTGCAGTAGTTCCTCCTGTTCCTGCAGCCTCTTGGACAAGGTAGTATCCATTTGCAGGAATCGTTCCTGTTAAATCTGTTCCGGTGCTAAAGGTTCCAGTAGCGGAAGTATATCGGACTTTCCATCCAGTCAAGACCACTGGTTTGTTGGTAGGATTGTATAATTCAATAAAATCATTCTTAAACTCTGCTCCGCTGTTTCCTCCACCGCCATAGACTTGTGAGATAACAACATTGCTATTATCCGGTGCTGCCTCGGCAGTCTGAATTGCTGGTAGCACACTGCCGACAAGCATTAATATTGCCAGTCCACTAGCCCACCATTTCCTTACTCTTGAAGAAATAATCATTTGGATAAGTATTCTCCCCTCAAATCTTTTATTAGAAACCTACTAAATCTTATCATTCAAATGTAAAATGAAAGGTTGGTTTGCATTAATATAAATTAAAGGTTCTATAAATTAAAATAAAAAATAAAAAGTTATTGTTTTCGCATAAGAATAGGGGCTGAAAATAGTGCGTAAATACAATAATCCTTAAAATCTAGTGTTTATTGGAGGATGAATAATCCCATATATGAGTTAAATTTTACATTTGAATAACACATAGAGAAGGCGTTGTTAGGCTCGATTATTTGGGAGGTCTTAGAACAAAAAAATGCCCATTCAGCTTCTTGTTGAGAAGTGAATAGGCATTATTTATTTCAAATTTACTTGGATAAAACAGATTACTGTTGTAGAAGCTCTAGCTGCTCTAATCCGTCCATATATTTGCGCAGCGCCTGAGGGATGTAGATAGAACCATCCTCTTGCTGGTGATTCTCCAGCAGCGGGATCAGAATTCTTGGTGTAGCGACTGCGGTGTTATTTAAGGTATGGCAGTATTGTAAGCGACCATCAGCATTCCGATAACGGATGCCCGATCGGCGAGCTTGGAAATCGAGTAGATTAGAAGCCGAATGGGTCTCACCGTATGCGCCTCTGCTAGGCATCCATGTCTCGATATCATACTGCTTATGCGTCTTCAGGGACATATCCCCTGTGCAGACAGCCATGACTCGATAGGGGAGCTCTAAGAGCTGAAGGATGTGCTCGGCATTTGCGAGGACCTCGTGAAGCATATGGTCCGAGACACCTTCGTCATTTCGGCATAAGACGACTTGTTCAATCTTCGAGAATTGATGAACACGGTACAGCCCGCGCACATCTCGCCCCGCTGATCCGACTTCACGGCGGAAGCAAGTCGACATTCCAGCTAGTCGCATCGGTGTATCAAGCTCTACAATCTCGTCGCTGTAAAGCGAAACTAGCGACACTTCCGATGTGCCAACCAGCCAGCGATTATCTCCGCTGAGCTCGTACGTCTGATCCATCCCACCGGGAAAGAATCCGGTTCGCTCCAACGCTTCAGGGCGGACAATTACAGGAACATCCATCACGGTGAATCCGCGTGCAGTGAGCACATCTAGGGCTAGTCTCTGTACAGCAAGATGTAACATCAGTCCTGCTCCTTTAAGCACATAGCTGCGGGGGCCGCCTGCTTTGACGCCACGAGGGATATCGATGATATCGTGGAGTTCACCTAGCTCCACATGATCACGAGGTGTAAAGCCGAATTCCGGCACCGCTCCGTTCAACCGCAGTTCTAAGTTATCGTTATCATCGTGGCCGATGGGTGTATCCTGCGACACCGGATTCGGTGCGAGCAGCATGAGCTCTCTACAGCAGCGTTCAGCCTCGTTCAAATCTGCTTCCAGCAGGTTCAGCCTATTATTGAGTTCTCGTACCTGTGCTTTGACGATCTCTCCAGCAGGGCGGTCACCCTTACGTAGTAATTGTTCAACCTCTTTGGTTAGCCCATTACGTTCGGCTCTTATTTGTTCTGTTTCTTGTCGCAGGCTTCGGCGCTTTTCGTCCCAATTCAGCAATTCATCCAGTGGGAAGTCGACTCTTTTCCAGGTGGCAGTGTTTCTTACAAGTTCCTGATTATCCTTAATCCAGTTCATTTCCAGCATACCGTTTCGCTCCTTTTTGTTTAAAAGATAAGGAAGTGTAAGGTTCATCCTTCACTTTATCCTTCTATTTCTCGCACAAACACTTACCGTCCTTATAAGGACGACGAAGGTGATTATGCTTGAAAAAACGCAAAAAACGCCCTCATCCATGGGACGAGGAGCGTCAGCTCGCGGTGCCACCCAGGTTGATCGAATCTCCTTAACAACAGGAAAGAATCGACCCTCTTTGGTCTTCGCGGTAACGGGCGAAACCCGGTGAACTTAGGGAGTCATTATAGGCTCCGGTCGCAGACGCCTCACGGTTGGATGCCGATCATTGGCCTGATTCTTGGATTTAATATTGTTGCTTAGTATATCGCAAGAGTGGGATGAGCGCAAGCGTTTATGGTTTGACAATAATATCTAATCTGCGATAGGATTAATATTAATTTAAAGTATTCCTGTCGGGTTAAATATTGCAGTGTGAGCTGCTCAAGTGGGATGAAAGAGGTGGAGAAGTGGCTAAAATTGTTGTGATTAACGGAACGCCTTCCCTGGTATCGCGTATCAATGCAGTTATAGAGTATGCGGAGGCAAGCTTAACGGATCAGGGCTTTGAGGTTGAGCGTATTAACGTAGCTGAGCTGCCAGCGGAAGATCTGATTCACACCAAGTTTGAGAGCGATGCTATCGTCAAGGCGAATGGCCTTGTAGCTGAAGCGGATGCGGTAATCGTGGTTAGCCCGGTTTATAAAGCCTCTTATACAGGCGTGCTGAAGACCTTCTTGGATCTAGTTCCGCAAAAGGGATTGGCCGGCAAAATCGTACTCCCGCTCTTCATGGGTGGCAGTCTTGCACATCTCCTCACGATTGATTATGCTTTGAAACCTGTGTTGTCTGTACTCGGTGCACGTTACATTCTTGGTGGAGTGTATGCCGTGGATTCTCAGGTGGTTCGTAATGATCACGGCGTGGTAGAGCTTGCTGAGGAGCTGAAGCTGCGACTGAATGATGCATTAGCTGAGCTGGCAGAAGAAACTACACATCGAATAGAGCGCAAGGCTTAGGACTCAGCAGTAGGCATTCTGTTTCTGATGGATTCATAACAAATATATAAGCGTCTCATTCATTCCTGATGTAAGGGTTGAGGAGACGCTTTTTTGCTATAGCCAAAAGGCCATCTCACTGTAAAAGTAGAGAATGGCCTCTTTTTTATCTATGGATCGTTATAGTCCAGTCTTACAAATCGTCAAATCCGTTATCGTCGCCAACCTTACCGTAGTTGCGGGACTTGGCTTCGAAGAAATCAGTTTTCGTAGCATTCAGCGCATCGTCGGAGAAAGGCTTGATCCAAGGCATGCAGTTAACATCAACACCTTGGTAAGCTTTTTCCATACCCATCAAAGTCAGACGTTTGTTCGCTGTATATTTGATATAGTCGCTAAGCTCGTTAAGGTCAATGCCACGAACATTAGTGAGAGTGTAGTAAGCCCAGTTGGTTTCAAGCTCTACCGCGCGGTCGATGGTACGGTATACGTAATCCATGTTTTCTTTGGTGTTCAGCTCAGGGAAGTCTACGAGCAGCTGCTTAAATACTTCTGCGAAGAAGTAGCAGTGCTGATTCTCGTCACGTTGAATATAAGAGATCATTTGGCTAGTCGCCATCATCTTCTGGTCACGGGCCAGATTGTAGAAGAAGGCGAAAGTGCTGTAGAAGAAAATTCCTTCCAAGATGAGATCTGCTACCAACGCATGGAAAAAGGTTTGTTTCGTTGGATTATCACGGAACTCTTGATAAATATCGGAGATAAATTGGTTGCGCTCCAGTAGAACCGGATCTTTCTTCCAATACTCGAAAATCTCTTTCTGTTCACTATCCGACACGATAGAGGAAAGAACATAGGAATACGATTGGTTATGCACTACTTCTTGTTGCCCGATAATGGCAGAAATAGCTTCTAGTGAGGAGTCGGTGAAATAACGCTTCACGTCGCTGACGAACATCGTCTGCATCGAATCCAGCACAGCGAGCAGGGAGATGTTGATCTTAAATACACGTTGCTCCTCTGCATCCAGCATAGGGAATTGTTGCGCATCTTTGGACATTGGGATTTCATCCGCGATCCAGTGATTAAGCAGAAGGACCTTGTACAGCTTGTACATATGAGGCATGCGGATATCATTCCAGTTCAGAATGCCTGAGCATTCACCGTCGATAATGCGTGTGGATTGGTTAGGTGCTTCAGTATTAAAAATCTTTTGTAATTGCATTTCTTATCCCTCCATTTTTTTGCGCGGGTAATCTTTCTTTGGTGTCTTGTTCATAGAAAGACGGTGATGGAGTAACGGAGAGGAAGTTTGGAGCTGTAGGAGCGTCAGCGACCGCCTTTGTCATCGGATGTCATCCGCTAATAGCGGTAAAGATCAAGACATCTGATGACAACAGCGGCCGGAAGCCCAAACATTCCTCGCAGTTACGAAATTCATCATCGTTTTTCTATTCAGGGCACTAAGATAATTAGCTAGCGCAAGAATCACACTCTTCTATTGTCAAAGCACGGCTACGCACATAATAAGTTGATTTCAATCCGCCCTTCCAGGCGTTCAGATGCAGCTCAAGGAACTCGGTAGCCTTGATGTCAGGACGAACATACAGGTTGAAGCTTTGGCCTTGATCGACGTGACGCTGACGAGCGGAAGCCATGCGGATCGACCAGTTTTGGTCAATGGTGAAAGCTGTCTTATAGTACCAGATTGTCTTGTCGGACAGATCTGGTGCCGGGTTAGCGATCTTGTAAGTTGTTTTCTCTTCATAGGAAAGCAGTTCATACAAAGGATCAATGCTGGCTGTGGAGCCGGCAATAATCGATGTGGAGCCGTTCGGTGCAATCGCGAACATCCATGCGTTACGAACACCGTCTTTAGCCACTTCTTCTTGCAGCTCGCGCCATTGTTCAGTGGTTACATATTTACCTTCTTGTTCACCGCTAACGTAGCCACGTGAAGTAAAGTACGCACCTGTCTCCCAATCGGAACCGGCGAACTTCGGATAACGGCCTTTTTCACGGGCAAGCTCCATGCTCGAACGTACCAACAGGTAGTTGATGTGTTCATACAAATGATTGTTATATTCTACGGCTTCATCAGATTCCCAACGAATGCCCTTGAGTGCTAATAGGTGATGCAAGCCGAATGTGCCGAGACCCACTGCGCGGTACTGGCTGTTCGTGTATTGTGCTTGCAGAACTTCAATATTATTGATGTCGATTACGTTGTCCAGCATACGTACTTGGATAGGTACAAGTCTTTCCAGCACGCCAGCTGGAATCGCACGTGCCAAGTGAATAGAATTTAGGTTGCAGACTACGAAATCGCCAGGAATCTTGGAGATAACAATCCGGGTCTTGCCATCTTTGGTTACTAATTCTTCCTGTTCAATCACGGTAGCGGATTGATTCTGCATAATTTCTGTGCACAGATTGGAAGAGAAGACCATTCCTTGGTGGCGGTTCGGGTTCGTCCGGTTCACCGTATCACGGTAGAACATATACGGAGTACCTGTTTCGAGCTGTGATTTCATAATCCGTTTCATGATGTCGATCGCAGGAACGGTAATACGGGACAATTCCAGATTGGCTGTAGCTTCAGCATATTTTTCACGGAAAGTACCTTTACCAAGCTCTTCATCGTAGAAGTCTTCCAGACCCAGCGGACGACCATCCTCATCCGTCCAGCCCATAACCTTCTTCACTTCATGAGGGCAAAAGAGGTTCCAGTGGCTGCGTGATTCAACAGCTTCCATGAACAAGTCCGGCAGGGTTACACCGTGGAATACGTCATGGGCACGCATGCGCTCGTCACCGTTATTTAGCTTAAGATCGAGGAAAGCGAGAATATCTTTATGGAATACATCAAGGTAGACAGCGACAGCACCTTTACGAGTACCTAGCTGATCTACGCTGACTGCGGTATTATTCAATTGGCGAATCCAAGGGATTACGCCGGAGCTAGTGTTCTTGTGACCACGGATATCCGAACCACGTGCCCGTACTTTACCCAGGTAGACGCCGATACCGCCGCCCATTTTGCTAAGGCGCGCTACGTCTGTATTGGAATCAAAGATACCCTCTAGGGAATCGTCCACCGTATCGATGAAGCAGCTGGAGAGCTGTCCAGCGACCTTTTTACCGGCATTGGACATGGTAGGGGTAGCAGCTGTCATGTAGATGTTGCTCATAGCCCAGTAAGCTTCTTTTACAAGCTCAAGACGTTTCTCGGCTGGCTCACGGTGCATGAGGTACATAGCGATAATCATGTAACGTTCTTGCGGAAGCTCCATTACACGGCCGTCAAAATCATGCGCCAAATAACGGTCAGATAGCGTAAGCAGACCAATGTAATCGAATAGAAGGTCGCGTGTATAATCGATACATCCACCTAGCTCGATGATTTGCTCTTTAGTGTAATGCGTTAGAAGCTCCTCACGGTAGATTCCTTTTTTAACAAGATCCGTGATTAGAGGGTACAGCTCACCGTAAGGCTCTTCTGGATAAGCTTTATAGCGGCGGTGAACGGCTGCTTTTTTATAAAGGGTAGTCAGAAGGGCACGGGCAGCTGCAAACTTCCAAGTAGGCTCTTCTTTTGTTACAAGTTCTAGGGCACTCATAGTGAAGGCGTTGCTAATTTCTTCTCCGCTTACGGAGTCACGGCGCAGTTTGGAAATTACTCCCCGCAGCAATGTTTCTTTATTTAGTTGATCAAGACCCTCCAAGATACGGTCGGCGTATATGGAAAGGCGTTTCTCATCAAAAGCCAGTTGGCGATTATCTGGTTTAACTACGAATTGTGGCATGGTTATTTCATCCCTTCTTATTTTGGATTAATTTTGAATATCAAAAATTGATATATTATAGCGCAGTAGGCTGCCACAGAAAGACCTCCGAGCCGTTCATACTGGCCGGAATGTCGATTATGCGTTGGTTAGAGCTTCCTCGGTAAGGAAGTGTAGTATCTTTTAATTCTTCTATAAAACGTCCATCTATTAATACCTGACACTGTGTAAGTAGATTCCACTCCGGAGAACCGGGAAGGGCGTTTAGTTCCTCATACGTATACCCACTGTAAATCCAGATGGGGAAGCCTGGGAGCACGGCGCGAAGCTCATGAATGAACCCAAGTACCTCTTCTGCCGAGAAAAAAGGATCGCCGCCTGCTAGTGTTAAACCATCCAGCAATGGGTTAGCGGCGATTTCTGAGATGATTTCATGTTGACGTTCTAAGGTGAAAACTTCTCCATATTTAAAATTCCATGTCTCGGGATTAAAGCATCCCGGGCAACGATGGCGGCAGCCGCTGAGGAAGAGGACGGCCCGCATGCCCTCTCCCTCGTTAATCGACTCCGGATAGTATCCGCAAATATTCATAGATGCTTAACACGATCCCGTACTTCGGCTTGTTTGGCGGCGTTGAAGCGGGTCTGATAGTCGCCAGTTAAATAACCTGTAACTCTGCGCAAACGACGGATGTGCACGTCATTCTCATGTGCGTTGCAGGAAGGACAGTTTGTCCCAATTACGCCTTCGTATCCGCAGCTTGAGCAGCGGTCAATCGGATGGTTAATGCTGAAGTAGCTGACCTGTTGTTCTAGTGCGTATTTAATGATTTTGATAAAAGCGGTTGGATTGCTGCGGGCATTACCGTTTAATTCGACATAAGAAATAGCCCCGGCATTGCAGTATTCATGGAAAGGAGCTTCCAAGCTGATCTTCTGAGCAGCGCCTAGATCATAGTATACAGGGATGTGGAAAGAGTTCGTATAATACTCACGGTCAGTTACGCCTGGAATAGAACCCAATACCTTACGATCAATCTTGGTGAATTTACCGGACAGACCCTCGGCTGGTGTTGCGAACAAGGTGATGTTGAGATTCAGTTCTTCACTTTTCCGGTCGCAATACTCCCGCATATGACGTACGATAGCCACAGCCTTGGCATGGACTTCCATATCCTCGCCATGGTGTTTGCCGTACATGGCTTTCATGCATTCCGCCATACCGATGAAGCCGAGCGACAGACTACCATGCTTCAGCAGTTCACCTACAGAGTCTTCAGGAGCGAGGGTTTCGCCGCCTTCCCAGACGCCTTCTCGCATCATGAAATCGGATGCTTTAGCTTTTTGCGCGCTTTGGATGCGGAACCTATGAAGAAGTCCTTCCAGCGCAATGTCCATATAGTGATTTAGATCCTCATAGAAGCCAGCTTCGTCTGCGACGGTACGCCGGCCTGTTACTGTGCCGTGTGCCAGACCGAGCCGAACCAGATTCAGTGTATTAAAGGAAAGGTTGCCCTTCCCGGAGCAATGATTACGCCCAAAACGGTCACCGAGCACTCTAGTGCGGCAGCCCATTGTAGCAAATTCCGTATCAGGATCACTTGGATCATAATACTGCAAGTTGAGCGGAGCGTCTAGATTAGCAAAGTTCGGATACAGTCTGCGTGCAGAACATTCCGCTGCTTTTAGGAACAATTCATAGTTAGGATCGCCTTGCTGTTGGTTGATTCCTTGCTTGCATTTGAAGATTTGAATAGGGAATACAGGTGTTTCTCCGCTGCCAAGCCCGTTCATCGTTGCTGTTAGCAGGGAACTGATTACAAGCTGACCTTCTGGTGAAGTACAAGTACCATAATTGATACTGGTAAACGGAATTTGCCCGCCGGATCGGCTGGACATGGTATTGAGATTATGTACCATACTTTCAGCCGCTTGCAGGGTTTCGATTTCAGTTTCTTTCAGTGCATAACGGAACGATCTCGGATATACCTCCGCCAGATCGGTCCGGCTCATTGTGATCTCGCCCAAAGATTCATTAGCTTGTCCCTCATCAAAATAATCCAGACCCTTGCGGAACAGCTTAGCGAAGGATTTGGTTACATAAGGTGCCAGATCATAGTCGAGTTTATTGGCGGATACGCCGCCATATTGAGCATTTTGCTGGGATTGAAAAATGATTGCTACTAGTGACATAGCTGTCATTATGGAGTTCGGAGGACGAACACTGCCGTTGCCGGTGTTGAAGCCTTCTCGGAGAAGCTTATCAAACGGGATAAAAATGCAGTTAGTCGTTCCGATTGCGTATTGATCCAGATCATGCACATAGACGACATTGTCATCAATGGCTTGCACCAGCTGCGGCGGCATCGTAAAGTTACGGGCGTACCATTTTGAATATTCACTGCCGAACTTGCTCATTTTACCGGAGAAACTCTCTCCGTTCAAATTGGCATTCTCGCGCAGCAAGTCCAAATCCCGGCTGTCGATAATATCGCGTCCTAAATCAATGAGCTCTTCTAAAAGAACTTCCCGTGCATTTGTTGTACCGTTAAATTGTCTCTCCAACAACGTCATTGTATAGCTCTCCTCTCAGTCTATCGTCCTATCATTAAGAAGTGGGGCCGCATAAGCGGCCGTATATTCATTGTGATCTCATAAAAAAAGCATCCCCTAGCGAGGATGGCTGAAAATGCCCGATGCGTTATGTAAATATCCACACAGATATTTGTAGTGGTCTCTATGAAGATGACCGCATGCGGACACCGCTCCTGTTCCTCGCAGGCACTCATAGTTGGTGTCGTCGAAACAGGCAGGTCTCCTGGCTTCCGGAGGACCTCTCAGCGCCTTCCCAAGGGGGTTCTTACCCTCAGTGGCTTCTGCCAGGAGATCTGCCCATCTTTAGCTTCTAAAAGCTTGTAAAGGGCATCCGGTTACAGTGGCGGGACCGCAGCGGATTTTCACCGTACTTCCCTATTAAGCTCTAATTCCGATTAAGGATCAAAGCGCCTGTCTCCACTATATTTTGTTGTCGTTAGATAAAAATAACCCAAGATGTTGTGTTTGTAAACAGTTTTTTAGAAAACCCGCGCGGGGAGCGGGTTCTTCAAAAGTACTCCACAAATGATCCACAGGCTGTCCATAAGTAATCCACAATTGATCCACAGGCATATGAAAAATGATTCATAAATTGTCCGAAAAGATGCCACAAAGAGTCCATAAATGTAGTGCAGATGACCCTAGAATTCACGTAAGAAAAAATACCCGTGGCGAAAGTCATATTTCGGAGAATTTTTTGGGGAAAGAAGAAGGGGCATAATAAAGCTGAGATCATTTGTGGGAGAGCGGTGGAGTTGTTACAATAGAAGGAGACACATACTTTAAAATTCCGAGGAGGTATTCCCATGCCTATTGCTGAAGTAACCGTTATTCCGATTGGAACAGGTAGTACGAGCCTTAGCAGCTATGTTGCGGATATGCAGCGAGTGCTGAAGACGGTAGAAGGGATTACTTATGAGCTTACATCCATGGGTACAATTATCGAAGGGCCTCTTCAGCGTATTTTTGCTGCAGTCGAGGCGCTGCACGAGTCTCCTTTTGCCGCAGGTGCAGAGCGTGTCTCTACCTCACTTAAAATAGACGACCGCCGAGATAAACCCTCTACTAGCCGTGGAAAGCTGGAATCTGTGGAGCGTAAACTACAGATGGAATAGCAATTCGGGAGAGCAGGGAAATAGAGAGAAATAGGCTTGCGTTTCTGGGTGGAAGTTGTATAATATTTTTTGTTTGACAGAAAAATCAGCTTTAAGCTGGTGTAGCTCAGGGGTAGAGCAACGCACTCGTAATGCGTAGGCCGGGGGTTCAATTCCCTTCACCAGCATATCTAAGAATTGCGCATGGCACGGCTTCCGGGATTTCGGGACCGTGCCATTTGTCTTAAAATCATCTATTTTCTAACATTCTTCTAACCTTTGCCTACGGTCGGGGCTTTAAATGGATAGATATCTAATTACCTATTTACCCAAGCACTATAGTGTGGATTTCATAAGCTAAGATGAACTTAAATACAAAGGAGGAAATTTAAAATGAGCGAAAATATTGCTGGCTTTGGTGGTGTCGGATATGGTGGCGGTATCGGAGGAGCCTTTACATCTACCGGTGCAATCTTGGTACTGTTTATCCTCCTTGTAATTATTTCTAAGACTATCTTGCTATAAAATGAGAAGGATGTTTTGCTTGGAAGCTTGAGGATGTGCTTCCACAGAGCTATATCAGCCTTAATCTGGTGTAGCCCAGGGGTTCAATTTCCTTCACCAGCATCTCTAAGAATGGAATAACGGCGCGGTTTTCGGGGATCTCCGAACCGCGCCGTTTGTCTTGAAATCACCTATCTTCTAACATCCTTCTAACCTTTACTCAAGTAAAGTGAGGGATCAGTCGTAATCCCGACCTCTTTGCACGTTTCAAGAATGGAGTCGCCGATCCCTCGAAGGGCTGCTTCTTGTAAGCTGGGGAGAACATGTGAATAAGTATCCAGTGTAACATTGATGGAGGAATGACCCAGTCTCTCTTGTGTGATATTTGGGTGTACACCGAAGATGAGAATCGCCCCGAAGACTGTACGTCAATATACGTGCAGACAGGTTGCAATGCTTACCTTTAGGTAAGTACGTGAACTAAAAGTGCATACTTACGCGATGGCGTGATGGGAGGTATAACTCAAGTCCTAAATCTGATTCAAACATGGAGGATACACCATTGAAAACACTTGTTGTCGTTACGCACCCAAACATCGAAACATCCGTTGTTAATAAACGCTGGATCGAAGAACTCCATAAATATCCAGACAAATATACGGTACATGAGCTGTACAAAGCCTATCCCGATGAAAAAATCAACGTGGAAAAGGAACAACAACTAATTTAAGCGCATGATAAGCTCGTCTTACAATTCCCTGTCTACTGGTTTAGTAGTCCGCCTCAGCTTAAAAAGTGGCTGGACGAAGTATTTACTTACGGATGGGCATAGGGCTCGAAGAGTGATAAATTAAGAAATCGTAAAATCGCATTAGCTGTAACTGCCGGAGGAAGTGAAAAAGACTTCAGTGAAGATGGTAAACTCGGCTACGGGCTTGACCGTATTTTATCTCCCTTTGACACGACTTTTGTTTACTGCAACGCTGATTATCGTTCCTTCTATGCCATTTATGGTACGGAATCTAAGACGGTAGGAAGTACGGATTATTTTAAAAAATTGGACATCAGTTCGCAAGGCTATGTTGAATTTATCGATAATATGTAATTAGAATTGAAACAAAAAGCAGCATTTTCATTAATGGAAATGCTGCTTTTGTCATAAGTCGTCGCTAAATCGTAAACGGTACTGTTATCTCTTGCGCGGCTGGAACGGAATTTTTCTCTCCCCAAGTGCACATCATATCCAGCACCGGAATAAGCGATTGGCCCTTCTCAGTCAAGGAATACTCAACTTTAGGGGGAATCTGGGGGAATTCCTCGCGCCTGACGAGACAGTCCGCTTCCAGTTCTTTCAACATAACACTTAACGTCTTAAAAGGTATTGTACCGATACCTCGTTGCAGTTCATTGAATCGCACGATCTTGTTTTCAGAGAGATAGTAGAGAATAGTCATTTTATATTTACCACTAATGATAGACAAGGTGTAGCCGAAGCTAGTGTCCTTCTGATGAATGCCAGGTGGTATACAGATTTCATCACTCATGGGCTATTACCCTCCTTCAGAAAATATAACGAAAAGGCAAACGCCTATTGCTTCTCCGTACTCAGGTCTCGACTTTATTATGTTTTACAACCAGCTACCAAGTCATCCTGCGAGCAACGAACCCACTATATCATTTTAAAACAATTAGTTCAAAGCACTCGTGGCTAGCTATCCATCGGTCGGTTTTTCTGTCGGCGAAGCGGGCTACTTTGGTTGGAAATCAAAAGTGTCAAGCGGATAGTCTAAGCGACGAATTGATGTTTTTAATGTAATTTTCATGTGAGCATCATCTTATTTTCAGGTTCAAGGTTTATATTGAAGACACCAAACACCCCCCAGTGTTTTGTGGTATAAATCTCTCAGGTCTTGCCAACTCCCATGGTAAGGCCTATTTTTTTGTTCGCTAATGGAAATGGGGGGAAGGGGGACAGCCTCTACGCGGCTTTACTTAATCTGATACTGCTCTTCATAGCTCTTAAAAGATGAAATATCCAGACCGAGATATCTGCGCATATGAATTGCAGCTTGGGCAGCGACAATGTCGTTTAATAGCAGCATTCGTTCATGGTATCCACGACATATAAATTTGGCTTCGATCCCTGCATTAAGTCTGTTCTGCTCATAAACCTTGATTCCCCGTTTTCTCATCTCTGAACGAACATCTCTTAAATCTGTTGTAGCAACTGCTGCGGCTGTTTCAAGAACCTCCAGATAGGGGGCGGGTGTTCGTAAATGTGCAGATAGAATGGCGGAGTCCCGTTCGAAAGCTGATAAAATCATCGGAAGCAATAAATAAGATTTCACCAGCATATTGTCCCTGCTTTCAGCTCTATGCATGAATCTCATCACCCCTAATGGGAACGTATATTCGTATTCTACCCCGATATTCCAAAAATAATCAATGGTATTTCTAAACAGCTAGTCCAATGTGATTAAATTCACAATTAAATTAGAAAGAATAAAATATATTAAAATTGTAATAATAAAAATTAATGCTTCAGACTTATATAAAGGGAGAATTTGGATGAAAGAGGAAGGAAGTCTCGCCCGTGGAATGGTATTTGGTTTGATTCTAAGTATTCCATTATGGATATCGATATTAGGTTGGATAAAGTTACTTTAAAATTGAAGGAAAACCTTTGTGTGAAGCGCCTTTTGGCGCTTTTTTTGTGCTTGCTTACGCGTGTAAATATCAAAAGGAATTGATTGACAATTGAGGGGATGGAGCGCTAAACTATTGTTAGTTCCAAAGTATTAAAAGTCATAGACCATTATTTAATAGGATGCTTAAGCTACTAGTTCTAATTTGCAAAGGCTATACATATATAATCATGATAATAGCAAACCGCCTGAAAGGGTGGGACGCAAAGTTCAGGAGTCTAAAGTGTCTAAAAGACACTATGACCGTCCGACTGCCATGAGAAGGGAATTCTACTTCTTTTTTGGCGGTCTTTTTTTGTTATTAGGTTCTTTAGAGTTCTGGTAATTATTCTGTTTAATTATAAATCATAGTTTTAGGAGGTGCGCATTTTGAAAAGAAGAATGAAACCGTTGCTCTCATTAGTAATAGCGGGGATTTTGATGGTGGGTAGTGGGCTTTCTGGAGGTGGTTATTTGGTCAGTGCGGCAGGGCCTGTGCTTCCGTATATTCCTACACCTGTGTTAGGCATTGCAGGAAATTTTAATACTTTTATCCTTGGTGACTTCAATCAATCTAATGATCAGGTTCACGGGCGCCTGGCGGCCAAAGGTAATATTACTTTGCAGAATTACGGCGTATCCAAGGATAATCCAGGTGGAGATGTCCTTATTGCTGGCAATGACATCACTTTTACTAATGGGACTGTTCATGGAGCATCCGTTCATGGTGGTGTTTTTATCAGAAACGGTGTAGATCTTAAAGAACCAGCGAGAAAAGGGACACCTATTGATTTTGATTATGAAGAGCAATATCTTATTGGACGTTCTAATGAATTCTCTTCACTTGCTACAGTCGGAACTTTCAAAAAGGAATATGGGAAAATAACAATTGATGCTCCGGAATCATTTAACGTTCTTAATCTAAGTGCTGCTGATTTCGTTGGTGCTAATGGCTTACAGTTTAATATTGCAAATAACGCCACAGTTATCGTTAACGTTAGCGGAAGTTCAGTTGAAATTCCAAGCTTTCAAATTTGGGGAGGCAGCCCTAACAAGGTATTATTTAATTTTTATGAAGCTAGCACTGTAAACATTGGAAGTTTAACAATAGAAGGAACTATTCTAGCTCCGCTTGCAAAAGTAACTTATAATTCCGGAGAACTGCATGGGACATTGATTGCGAAAGGATTTGCTGGTGGTGTGCAGATGCATTGGTATCCATATGAAGGGGTAGAGTCGCCTCCTACGCCGACGCCAACAGTGACGCCGACACCAACAGTGACACCAACGCCGACCGTGACACCGACACCAACGCCGACCGTAGCACCAACACCAACACCGACCGTAGCACCAACGCCGACCGTGGCACCGACGCCAACGCCGACCGTGGCCCCAACGCCAACGCCGACCGTGGCACCGACGCCAACGCCGACCGTAGCACCAACACCAACACCGACCGTAGCACCAACGCCAACGCCGACCGTGGCCCCAACGCCAACGCCGACCGTGGCACCGACGCCAACGCCTTGCATGACGCCGACACCAAAGCCAACACCGACACCAAAGCCAACACACACACCAAAACCAACGCACACACCAACACCGAGCGTGACACCATCGCCAACGCCAAGCGTGACGCCGTCACCAACGCCGGAAGTAACGCCAACGCCAAGCGTGACGCCGTCACCAACGCCGGAAGTAACGCCAATGCCAAGCGTGACGCCGTCACCAACGCCGGAAGTAACGCCAACGCCAAGCGTGACGCCGTCACCAACGCCGGAAGTAACGCCAACGCCAAGCGTGACGCCGTCACCAACGCCGGAAGTAACGCCAACGCCAAGCGTGACGCCGTCACCAACGCCGGAAGTAACGCCAACGCCAAGCGTGACGCCGTCACCAACGCCGGAAGTAACGCCAACGCCAAGCGTGACGCCGTCACCAACGCCGGAAGTAACGCCAACGCCAAGCGTGACACCGTCACCAACGCCGGAAGTAACGCCAACGCCAGTCGTGACGCCAACACCAACACCCGACGTGACACCAACACCGACACCGTCGCCAGAGGCAACACCAACACCGACGCCGTCGCCGGAAGCAACGCCAACGCCGACACCGTCGCCGGAAGCAACGCCAACACCGACGCCGTCGTCAGAGGTAACGCCAACACCGACATCGTCGTCGGAAGTGACGCCAACACCGACATCGTCGCCAGAGGCAACACCAACACCGACATCGTCGTCGGAAGTGACACCAACGCCAACGCCGGAGCCTCCGGTGTTTCCGACACCAACACCATCATTTGTAATTGGCACTATTGTTGTTAATGATGACCCTGTGCCGCTGGGTCCTGTAGCTTCATCGACGCCAGCACCAGTACCCACACCAACCCCGTCGAGCAATACAGAAGTCCTTGTTGACGACGATGAAATCCCACTAGGACCGGTGGCAACGGAAACGCCGTCACCAGAGGATATTGCAGTAGTGGATGATACAATTCCGCTAGGTAATCCACCTGTGGATGAACTGCCAAAAACGGGAGAATCAAGTCCAGTTCCTTATTATGCAGCAGGTCTAGGTTTTGCTCTTATTGGATTGCTAATGAGAAATAGATTCTCGAACAAGAAATAATAAACGGTGATTATAGCGTGAACGCAAGCTAAGCCGTGAAGAATAGAAGAGCCGCTTTCGGGACATATTCCGATGGCGGCTCTATTTTGTCATGATTGTTCTATTTTGGCGCATTCTAAGTAGATGTTATACTGATTTACAACGAACATAAGGAAAGGACGGGGAAGACGAATTGGTATGGTTCTTCATTAGTGCTGTCATCGTTATTGGAGCTCTGATCTATGCTGGCTTTTTCTTTTATGGCATTGCTATTAAACGAGCACCGAAGGAATTCCTGAGTACTAATCGTGACTTGAAGGTTGATCCCCCGGTTGCCGGGGCTTCTTGGGGTGAGGGGAAGGATTGGATCTCCAGTCAGAGCTTTGAGAATGTGGAGATTACATCTGAGGACGGGCTACAACTAAGAGGGTATTTGCTCCTTTCGGATCGTGCTGAAGGTCGTACGGCGATTCTAGCCCACGGTTATTCTGGAAAAGGGAAGGATATGGGGGCGTACGCCAAAATCTATTACGAGAGACTGGGCTTTAATATCCTGATTCCCGATGCCAGGGGACATGGGGAAAGCGCTGGAAATTATATTGGCTTTGGATGGCATGAGCGCAAGGATTATTTAAACTGGATTAAATATATAATAGAAAAGACTGGGCTCAGTGCTCAAGTTGTGCTTCATGGGGTTTCTATGGGCGGTGCTACAGTGCTAATGACCTCAGGTGAAAATCTCCCACCGCAGGTCAAAGCTATTGTCTCGGACTGCGCTTACAGCTCAGTTAAAGCACAATTAGCTTACCAACTAAGGCGTATGTATCACTTGCCAAGCTTCCCTTTTATCCAAAGTGCAAGTCTAATTACTCGTTTGAAAGCAGGGTATGGTTTTAGTGAAGCGTCTGCCTTGAAACAGGTGCGTAAGGCGAAGGTGCCGATTCTTTTTATTCATGGGGATGCTGATAATTTTGTACCATATAGTATGATGAATGAATTATATGAGGCATGTCAGAGTCCAAAAGAGAAGTTCGTAGTGCCGCAAGCGGGGCATGGATTAGCTTATGATACGGATAAAACGGGTTACATAAATGTAGTAACAGCTTTTGTGAATCAATATGTAAATTAGTGGCCCTGAACGTAGACAGCGCCCGATATCCGCTTGGTAGCGGTTATCGGGCGCCTATATTTTTCCACACATGGCATGTGTCCTTGTGTAAGGTTCGTACAGCCATGCTTTTTCGTTATATTCATCCCCCGCCGTTCGTGAGTAACGGGTGTCTTAATTCCTTGTTATTTCCAGCAGCCGTGTGGCGAGAATAATCCTTCCAATACGACAAAAGCCCTACCTCTCTTTTGCCCTTGCGGCTCCATTGACCGCGCCAGTGTGAATCGGAATGCTATATTTCGAATTTAATCTCATAAAAAGGAAAGTTTCTGCAAGAAAACATGAAGCCTCTGTGTCCAAATTGCCGAAGTGTAAAATAGTCGGCCTGACATCTTCTTGATGGGGATATACAATATATCGAAAAACAAATACGATATAAATATAACACAGCATTGTTTAAAAGGCAAATATAATAATGAATTCCAAGATAAGGATGGTTTTGCTTAGGAGGGGAACAAGTCTCCAGAGGGGGCGTTTCAGATCCGAATGTGACTTAGACTAGATTAATTGTGGAATATTTCGGAAAAGCTAGTAAACCAGAAGAGATGGGCAATCTCGGTTCAAATGGGCTAAAGTGTAAGTTTAATTTTTGCAAACGCTGCAAATTACACCTGAATTTGCTCGAAGCGAAAGGCTTGAGTCTGTGGGGGTTATTTTGCGTGCCTATTTTGTGAACAGGTCTTTAAAACTTACATAAAACCCCAACATTGATTGAAGGATTGAGGGCAGACCGTTATAATTAATAAGTCTGGATTTTAATTAAAAAATAAGGGAGATTTATATGAAACGCGCAGATGTGTGGTTGATTTCCATCGTATTGATTGCTGCGCTCGCTTTTCTCGTACCGAGATGGTTTTCGGACAATGATGATAAAGGTGGGGCCGGTAAAAATCTCGTAGCCAATGTGACTGTGGACGGCGAGTTATTTAAAACGGTAAAGCTTACAAAAGAAGAACAAACCATTGAGGTCCGTACCGAACGTGGTTATAACATCTTGAAGGTGCATGATTACGGGATTGAAATGTACGATGCCGATTGCCCGGATCAAGTATGCCTAGGTTTTGGTTTTATTACCCTGCCCAAACAGACGATTGTCTGTCTACCACATAGAGTATTAGTGGAGATCACAAGTGCGTCGGGGGAGGATGATATAGATGCCTATGTCCAGTAGTGAATCTGCAACAGCTTTAAAAAGAACGGTAATTATTGCGATTTTTGCCGCAGTGGCGGTAGTGCTCAGTCTAATAGAGGCTCAGATCCCATTATCAGGGATGGGACTGGTGCCAGGTGCTAAACTTGGACTAGCTAACATTATGATTTTGACCTGTATTTACTTTTTACGTGGACGGGACGCTTTCCTGCTTGTCATTCTCAAAACACTGCTTACTGCATTTCTGCTAGGTACCTTTTCGAGCTTATTGTTCAGTTTATTCGGTTCGCTTTTTAGCTTTGTTGTAATGTTCGTGTTAATGCTGCTTAGTGGCAAAGGTAAAAGTATAAGCTTGATCGGAATTAGTATAGCTGGTGGAATTGCACATAATATCGGTCAGCTGCTGGCAGCTTCTATGGTATTCTCGTCCCTTAGTATTTTTTATTATCTTCCCATGCTGCTGATCACTGGAGTAGTAACAGGAATTGCCGTGGGCTATGCAGTCCGTTATTTGGTGGCTTCATTGTCAAAAATATCGTTGTTTGAAGAGTTTTTGGACTGATTAGTCACATCAGCGGAAGGATGACTAACATGAATGAATCATATGATGGTCAAGAGTTAGAGGGAGAAGGACAAGCTGTCATCTCTTTGGATGGGGTATCGTTTGGTTATGATCCTGAGCATCCGATTCTTCAAAATATAACGTTATCTATTTCACAGGGACAATGGGTTAGCTTGGTTGGCCCCAATGGCTGCGGGAAGTCTACGCTAGTTAAGCTACTAAATGCTTTGCTGCCTAAGAGTGCTGGTGAAATTGTGGTTAGTGGTATGCAACTCAGTGAGGAGACGATCGGAAGCATTCGGCAATGCATCGGTATGGTGTTCCAAAATCCAGATAATCAGTTTATTGGAGCCACTGTAGAGGAAGATATCTTATTCGGCCTGGAAGGGCTTTGTTTGTCGTACGAAGAGATGGCTGAACGATTACACGCTTATACGACGAGGCTGGGAATAAATCATCTGTTGTCCAAACACCCAGGTGAGCTGTCTGGAGGCCAAAAGCAGCGTGTCGCTATCGCCTCCATTCTTGCTATGGAACCAGGCATCGTCATTTTTGACGAGGCCTCTTCTATGTTGGATGAAGGAAGCAGAAATGATCTTCTTGGTATTTTGCAGGATATGCGAGCGGAAGGAAAGTATACGATTCTTATGATTACACATGATGCAGATGAGATTTTGGCATCGGATCGGGTGCTTGCACTGCATGGAGGTGGTTTAGCTGCTGATGTTACACCGGCGGAGCTGTTCCGGGACGAAGAGCTTCTGCAAAAATGCCATCTGTGTGAGCCGTATCCTTGGCGTCTTGCACGCGAGCTGCAGAATCAGGGCATCTATGTGGATGTTCCCGCCAGTGAAAAGGAGCTTATAGACACGTTATGGCCATAGAATTACAGCAAGTAAGTTATTCCTATGCTGACCGAAGCCTATGGAAGCTGACGGCGCTCCGCGACATTAACCTCAGTGTTCCACTAGGCTCTATGGTTGGTATTGCTGGGGCGACAGGCTCTGGTAAATCGACGCTACTGCAGTTGTTTAACGGGATATTGAAACCAACGGAGGGTACGGTAAAAGTGCTCGATGTAACCATCCAGGCGGGGGAGAAATCACCTAAGTTGATGCCGCTGCGCCGTAGAGTCGGATTGGTATTTCAATTTCCAGAGCAGCAAATGTTTGAAGATACGGTCGAAAAGGATCTTATCTTCGGTCCTCTTAACTTCGGCATGAGCCTCGAAGAGGCAAAGGCACGCGCAAGACAGGCCATGCTAGATATGGGGCTGGATCTTGCGCTGCTAGAGCGGAATCCTTTTAAATTGAGCGGTGGGCAAATGCGCAAGGCAGCTATCGCCTCCGTGCTAGCTATGGACCCTGAGGTCATCGTTCTGGATGAACCGACGGCTACGCTTGATCCCATCAGCCGTGCAGAGCTAATCCACTTGCTGGAGCGTTTATGCCGTGAACAGGGGAGAACGATCATCGTCGTCACGCATCGGATGGATGAGTTATTGCCTTACGCGGACAACTGGCTTGTCCTTAAAGAGGGCAGCACGGCGTTTCAAGGCAGCGTAAAGGCGCTGGCAGATGACCCTTCGATTCTGGAACAGTGTGGCTTGACGGTTCCGCAGTCTCTTCGTTACTGGCGTGCAGTCGCTGATCGCTTTGGTCTTACGGATGAAGCTCCTCGCTTAACGGCAGAGAGCTTAGCAGAGCTAATTGCTTCGCTGCCATCTGGATCAGGCAACTCTAGCGAGCAGCACGAAGGAAAGAGGGATAGCCATGAATGAGAAGCTAATCATAGGGCGCAGTATTGAGACCGGTTCATGGGTGCATAAGCTAGATGCTCGTGCCAAAATCACTGGAATGCTATTATACGTAGCTGTTATCCTGCTCTCCCGTTCGTGGATGGCTATGGCGCTGCTGGCTATTTTCTCAATAGCGGTTATGGCTTCCACTCGGATTCCGCTTAAATACTTTCTGAAAGCAGCTAAGCCTTTACGGTATTTAATGCTATTTATCTTTATCGTACAGCTGCTGTCTGTGAAGACGGGTGAGGCGGTGCTGACGCTTGGTTCGTGGTCTATTTATGAGGGAGGGCTAAGATTAGGCGCATTTTCGGTCATCCGCATGTTTTTTCTGATCACGTTCACGGCACTACTTACATTCACCACAACGCCGGGTAAGCTGAATCAAGGGCTGGAGGGGATTTTGGCTCCTTTCAAAAAGTTTGGTTTGAAGCCCGACCGTATCACACTGATGATCAGCATTTCCCTTCGTTTCATACCTACGATTCTAGACGAGTCGCAGATTATCATGAAAGCGCAGGCCTCACGGGGTGCTGATCTGAAGGAGCTGCCTTTAAAGGAAAAGGGACGAATGTTAGTGTCCTTGCTGGTTCCGATTATCGCTAGTGCGTTTAGGCGTGCGCAGGATCTGGTATATTCCATGGAAGCCCGTGGCTTTCGTATGGATGCTCCGCGTAGCCAGTATCACCGACTAAGGTGGGGCATATTCGATACTATTTTTATTACTATGTTTATTGTAATGGGGATTGCAGTAGCTTTGGTGTAAAGTACAACTTGTATGGAGAGTATCAACTTGGGAGGGAACTTGAATGGCACGTTATTTTAACGGTAGAGAGATTGAATTATTAGCACCCGCAGGAACGTTTGAGATTTTCAAGGAAGTGATCCAGGCACGATGTGATGCAGTTTATTTTGGTGGACCTGTATTGAATATGAGAATGATGCGTAAAGGATATAATCTGTCTCATGAGGAGATCGTAGAGGCACTAGATATTGCTCACCGTCTAGACAAAAAAGTGTATATCACAGTGAATAACCTGTTTAGTGAAGAAGATGTGGAAGAGGCTAAAGAATATCTGCGTTTCCTTGACGGTGCTCGCCCAGATGCCTTAATTGTTCAGGATATGGCAGTGCTGGAGCTTATTCGCGAGATGGGGCTTAATCTTCCGATTCACTCTTCGGTAATGATGAATGTGCACAACCTGGAAATGATCTACGCGCTGCGTGATCTGGGTGTAAGTCGTGTGGTTACTTCACGGGAAATGGATTTGCAGACAGCTAAACTGCTTGGTCAGCGGAGTGGGATGGAACTGGAGTATTTTATTCACGGAGATATGTGCTCAGTTCACGGAGCGAATTGTTATTTCAGCTCTCATGTATTCGGTATGAGCAGTAACCGTGGGAAATGTATGAAGCCTTGTCGCTGGGATTATCGGGTGAAAAAAGATGGTTATGTTTATCCTGCTGAATATCCATTGGCTGTAAAAGATATGTTCATGTATGAGCATCTGCCGGAATTAATTGAGTCAGGCATTACCTCCTTCAAAATAGAGGGCCGCATGCGGGATAAGGAATTTATGGTGATGCTGGCGAATAGTTATGGTGAAGCTATTGACCGGTATATCGATGATCCGATTGGCTTTGACCGTACGGTCGATACTAAAGAACTCTATAACAACCGCAAACGTGACTTTTCGACAGCTTATGCTTTTGGCAAACCAGGCTTGGCTAACATTAACCGCCGTTACGAAGGTACAGGCAAATTTTATAGCACTGGAAAAGTGTTCAGTACACCAACCGCAGAGCGGGAATTATCTGAAAAACGTGTTGAGCAGGTGCGGGAGAGTTTGGCTGAGGTTAAGCAACCGCAGAAGACAAAAGCTAAGCTAGCTGTCCGAGTAAATAATATGGAACAGGCCCGGATGGTCTTAGAGCTTGGTGTTGATAGCTTGTACTTGCCGGGGGATGTTTTTGAACCCGATCAACCTTTTACGAAACGGGACATTAAGGAACTTGGTGAACGGAAAGGCGATAGCAAAATTTACTTAGGTTTGCCACGTATGATGACAGAGCTGCATTTTGATCAATATGATCAATTACTTCAGGGAGAACGCTTGCCGATTGACGGTCTTATCGTTACAAATTTAGGAGCCATTCGTCGTTACAACGCTACAGGATACCCGCTAATTGGGGACAGTAATTTAAATGTATACAATCATCTGTCAGCGCAATTATATACTAACTTAGGCTTGACTCAGCTTTCAGTGTCTCCGGAAATGACGGTGGAGCATTTTGCTACCTTTGCCTCACGTTGTAAAGCGCCTTTGGAAGTGGTAGTTCATGGTACACCTGCACTAATGTATATGGAACATGATCTTTATGAGAATACTGAGTTGATGGAGCCTATTGCTGAAGAGGATAATGAATATGTGCACAATAGTGTTTTGGTTCTAAAGACAGACAAAGGTGAGAATCCGGTATATCGTGATCAGCACGGCCGTTGCCATCTGTTATTTGCCAAAGAACTCTGCTATTTACCATTGTTGAATGAAATGAGTGAACTAGGAATATCAAGCTTCCGTATTGAAGGAGCAACCTATAGCGTCGAACAGCTTCGTGAAATTATTATTTCATATCAACAGGCAATTAACGGATCCGATAAGAAGGATGACATGCTGGGCGGCCTCAAGCCGGTCTATGCGGGTTATACTTTGGGCTCATTGCAGTTCAACTAATTGTATTTTAATGGGGACTAGATATCGCCGTGTAATAGGGTGATGCACAGGACTCTATGAATAAGTTACTATTTTCACAAAAAGGAGAGAGAACCCTTCATGGAACAACAAGACTTCATCGGAAGAGAAGCGGTAGCATCCAAACGTAAGCAATATTTCTATCCTTGTACACAGCATTTTTACCGTGATGCACCTCAGCTTGTTCGTGGTTCAATGCAGTTTGTTTATGATGAGAAGGGTAAATCCTATACGGACTTTTTCGCGGGTGTATCCGTAGTCGCTTGTGGGCATTGTAATCCAGCCATAACAGCACGTACGATTGAACAACTGCAACAGCTGCAGCATACGACAACTATTTATTTAACCCAACCAAGTGTAGATTTAGCTGAACGTTTGGAAGAGGTAATGCCGGGTGATTTACGTCGAACCTTCTTCGTTAATAGTGGCTCTGAGGCGAATGAGGGAGCTCTGCTATTAGCACGGATGTATACGGGACGTAAAGGGTTCATAGCGCTGGAGAGCGGTCTACATGGCCGTACCAATCTGACTATGAGTGTGACAGGTCTGCCAATGTGGCGCACGGATAAATATTTGGATCATGATGTCGAGTTTATTCCTCGTCCGTATCATCAGGATCTATCTCTGGAGGAAGCGGCTTCGTTATCCCTGGATTCGCTGGAGCGGGTGCTCGAAGAGAAGGGCAATACTATCGCTGCTATGATCTTAGAGCCAATCCAAGGCAACGGCGGAATGATCATGCCAACCCGATCCTACTTCCGGGATGTAAAAGCATTGTTGGAGAGATATGGCGTGCTCCTGATTGCTGATGAAATTCAAACTGGATTTGGACGTACTGGCAAAATGTTTGCTATGGAGCATTTTGATGTCGTACCCGATATTATAAGTATGGCCAAAGCACTTGGCAACGGAATTCCGGTCGCAGCCTTTGCTACAACCGATGAGATTGCCCTTGCACTAAACCGCCCGTCAGCCTCTACGTTTGGGGGCAATCCGGTATCTGCTGCAACAGCGCTGGCTGTGCTTGATTATATTCGAGATGAACGGCTTCCGGAACGCTCGGTAGAACTCGGAGAACGATTGAAAGCAGGTTTGGAGGCGCTACAAGCCCGTTATCCTTCGCTAATTATTGAGGTGCGGGGAACTGGACTTATGCTGGGTGCAGAACTTGCCGGTGCAGATGTTGAAGGCGCAGCGGCACTTACAGATCAAGTGCTGGAAACGATGAAGGACCGGGGTTATCTAATCGGCAAAAATGGCATAGGACGTAATGTACTGGCCTTCCAGCCACCGATGATTATTACGGAAGAAGATATTGACGGGATGCTTAACGTCCTGAACGAAGTTCTTGCAGAGCATAATCATTAATGAACTTAAACACAAGTAGTAAAGAAAGAGGAATGCACGAATGGCGATTCTAAACATATGTAAAACTGCGGGACTAAAACTTAAAATGTTCAGCGAACTGGTCATGTTCTCTCATACGCTTTTTTCGCTGCCGTTTGCCATTATATCGATGGTATGGGCCGCAGGGGGCTGGCCATCGGGACATTTGATGATCTGGGGATTGATTGCATTGATCGGCGCCCGTAATGGCGCCAATGCTTTCAATCGGCTGGTGGATCGTACGTTCGATGAACAGAATCCTCGTACGGCACATCGGCATCTGCCTCGACGTTTACTGGCGGAAAAAGAAGTTGTTGTCTTTGTTATCGTCAACTATGCTATTTTCATTGTAGCTTCAGGCATGCTTAATTTGCTCTGCTTGATCTTATCGCCGGTGGCTATCGTATTGATATCAACTTATTCCTATACGAAGCGGTTTACCTTTCTCAGTCATTTATATTTAGGGTTTGTTATTGCCTCTGCACCGATTGGTGCATGGTTTGCTGTCACTGGAAATATCGCATTTACACCGTTTGTCATCGGAACAGTAGTTATGCTGTGGATTGCCGGTTTTGATATTATTTACGGCACTCAGGATATCGAATTTGACCGGCGGCATGGGCTATGGTCTATTCCTAGCTTTTTCGGACTGGAGAATGCCCTGCGCATTTCAAAAGGTCTACATTTCATCATGATTATGTTGCTATTGTTCCTATATGTATGGCGTGACCTCGGCTGGATGTATCTGGTGGGGATTGGCATTGCGACGCTGCTCCTGATGACCGAGCATAAGATTATTAAACCATCCAATCGTAAGTTGATGAAGGTGGCCTCTTATAATCTGAATCAGGTGATCAGCATGGTGATTTTATTGTGTACGCTGATTGATTTTTTCTATGTTAGCTAGGGAGAGTTAGTTCGATGGATGGTTAGGAGGTTAGGAAGCTGCACTGCGTGGAATGTTGGACTTTCGAGCGCTACGCTTCTACAGTTCCAAAATTCCACGCAGTGAAGTCCTAACCATTGGCGCATTGCCTCCAAGCTAACAACAAAAGACAACAGCCTACCCAAAACAGGGTAGGCAAAGGGATCGGAAAGCTGGCAACGCGGCTTTCCTTTTTTGTTTTTGTGGGCATCTGCGAGGGGGGCTAGAGCCGTGTGAGAGGGCTGAACTAATCCAAGGTAGACTTATAGGGAAAACCTCCCTATATTTCCGAGCTTTATTGACTTTAGATCTTGTTATAGGGAAAGTCCCCCTCTAAATTGGCTGATTAGTCTATAAACCATACAAATTCAAGTTTTTAGAGGGAGGAATTCCTTATAATCGTGGATTCCAATCGATTTTAAGCTAATTAAAGGGAGGATTTCCCTATATGTTGAATAGTAGAGCCTGGAAGCTAAAAGGCTAAACACGCTCACGGGCGCTGCGCTACGTTCGGCTTGTTTAGCTAAAGTACACAAAAAAACGGATACCCACCCAAGTGAATGGGAGGTATCCGTTTTTAATTGCTACGTTAGCATCTGCTTTAGCGATCACGGTCGGCAAAATATTGCAGTAGCGTATCCAGATCGGCATGCGCCGGATAGGAGGAGAGCTGCTGCACAATCGCTCCAGCCTTATCCAGGTAGTTCTGGCTGACCCTTTCTGCGCGAGCTAGGGCATCGCTTCTCTTAATAAGGGCGAGCACATGTACCACCTCAGCATCGGAAGAATCAGGGCCGATTGCACGAATCACAGGCGAAAGCTTTGGATCCTGTAATGCATAAAGCACTGGCAGGGTAACCTGACCATGACGCAGATCGCTACCGGCGGGCTTACCAAGCACAGCCTCAGACTGCGTGAAATCCAGCAGGTCATCTTGTATTTGAAAAGACATGCCTAAGGCTTCGCCAAAGGTATACAGGAGGTTGGCCACTTCCTCTGAGCTTTCGGTGGATAATGCACCCACACGTAAGCAGGTAGCCATAAGGAGAGCTGTTTTATTTAAGGACTTCTCCAGATACTGCTCCATTGTAATCTCATAATCAAAAGCATGTTCCATTTGCTGATACTCACCTAGACAGAGCTGAGCAGTAGCTACAGAAGATAAGTCATGAACATATTTGTTTTTGTCTCCGGTATATTTGCTTAACAGTTCGATAACCCGAGCGGACATATAATTGCCAATATGCACTGCTGATCGTGTGCCCGTCTTAGTATGTAGGGCGGGTTTGCCCCGCCGTAACTCAGAATCGTCGATGATATCATCATGAATTAATGAGGCAACATGAATAAATTCAGCGGCAGCAGCTAATTGAAGCGCTCTTCGACCTGTATCCTTTCGGCCAAAACGACTGCCAACAATGACCATAAGAGGGCGGAGGCGTTTACCTCCAGAATTTATAAGCTCAAGAACACTCTGCCCGAGTTGAGATTTCTTAGGAACATCCTTATCTCGTGCCACAAGATTTACGATTTCACGATTAATTTCATCTATGTCTATGTTTAAGGCCTCATGCAGCTTCATCTTATAGATCCCACCTGTCAAATGGCTTTGCTTGTGCGACTACGCTGTCTGCACTCTTGAATCAAGAATTGTTCGATTCCAGCCGCTGGATCATGTTCCGCGAAGTCTCCATTTGACCGTCTAATTTGCATTTTTTTGATCGAAGGAGCTAAATAAGCAACTAGGTCGAGCTCACGGCATTTCAGCGCAAACTGAAGGTAAAAGCTGTACAAATAATCTCCATCCAAAATGTTGCGTGTAAGGTCGGGATGATGTGGGATACATTCCATATGGCGCTCAGCTGCCAAAGTGAGAATAGTGTAAATACCCAGCAAATTGACTTTGCGGTTGTATTCCAGATCATGGCGTTCTAGTACCGAGATTAGCTGCTCACATGCAGCCGGAGAGGGATTAAGCTCAATTCCGGCAATAGGTGACATTTCAGTATGCAACAACCGGAGGGTATCTTCTATGAGTTGTTTGTTCACAAGATTCTCTCCTTCTTGTCGGTTTTGCCGGAAGAAACCATACCCCTGATCATCCCTACAAAACCATTCATTAAAGAATAAACTGACCATTTCCTGATATTAGGAAGATTATTTTCTTCTTGTAAATAAGGAGAGTAATGTGTCCTAGGGACACATTACTCTGAAGTACATCCATATTTAGCTTACTGACATGCAATCTACATATTTTCTTTAAAATAAATGATTACACGAAATCAGGGCTTTATAATCAGTCGGTGTATAGATACCATCGTCTGACGATTGGAACTCTCTTCCAATGTTTCTTAAGCCAAGGAAGTACATAGTAATCTAGGCCAAATGTGCTGCCCGATCCGCCGATGCAGGCGATACCCGCACCAACATACCATAACATTTCTGTAGAAGCCATTTTGGTCGACCAGATCATGACGGACATGGCTATCGTCGCTATAGAAGCAATAGCTGTGAACAGACCAACGATGAGCATAATACCGAACACGATTTCTGCACATACCATACCGATTTGGAACCATTTCGCGAGGAAAGTATAACTTCCGTCGTTGTTGTAGAACATCAAATCCATGAAGAAGTTCGTAATATCATATACGAAACCAGGAACTGGCAATGCTTCAACCGCTTCTTTTGCAGTGGATACTGCTGAAGCTGCAGATTGTGCATCTACTGTTGTTTTAACTGCATCCACCGCTACGCTGGCTGCTGATGAAGCATCCGTTGCAAAAGGAGCGGCTGGAATTAGGAATATCTTATTAGGATCTACCCAAATTTTCCGTAACTTATCTATACCTTCATATAACCACATTCCACCAAGCAACATGCGAAGCGGAACGAGCCAGAAGTTAGGTGAACGCTTGGAGAAGTGTCCGCCCAAGAAGCTCTTACGGTTCTCAACATGGAAGAACTCATGCATCATGTAAGTCCAAACTTTATTGAAGCCTACAACCTGAGACAGGTAGAACATATTGATAAAGTGTTTGGATAACATTGCCATAAAACCAGTAAGCATAAAGAACTTGCCTGGCAAACCAACGTTTGCTACACCGTAACGGCTACCGATGGATACCATGGTACCGTGGAAACCTGGTTTGTATGCCTTTTTAGCAGTGTTCTGAATGTCAGCTGCAATGTTACCAGCAACGATCGGAGCTGCTTGTTCAGCATTCTCAACCATTTGTGGTACAGGACGAGTTTCACCTTCAGGAATGAAGAAAATATTGTCCCCTACTACATATACGTTCTTATGATCTACACTTTCAAGGTTCTCATTCGTAACAATACGTTTGCGTCCTTGTTGTTGTACTTCAAGTCCGCCTACGATTTCAGATCCTTCGACACCTGCAGTCCAAACGATGGTTTGTGAAGCGACAACGTTTTTCTCACCAAGGGCAACACTGCCTTCGCCCACTTCAGTGATTTTGGCGCCTGTAACAATTTCCACGTTCAGCTTGCGAAGGTGAGCCTCAGCTTTTTGAATCAGCTTATCTGGAAGGATAGGCAGAATCTTCGGAGCCATATCAGCCACAATCAATCTCACTTCGGATGGGTCGATATAGAACTCTTTGCATAACTCTTCGCGTTGCTCAGCCATTTCCCCAACAAGCTCGACACCTGTAAAGCCGGCACCGATGATAACGAAAGTTAACATTGCACGGCGTACAGTTGGATTTTTCTCCATAGCGGCTTTGGTATACATGTCGCGGATTTGACGTTTCAATGCTACCGCATCATCGTAAGACCAGAAGGAGAAAGTATTCTCTTCTGCACCTGGAATGCCAAAGAACGTTGGTTTGCTACCTGTACCGATTACAAGGTAATCATACGCATAGGTAGTTTTATTGGATTTGAGTTTCTTACCCTTGAAATCAATATTGCTGATTTCGTCAAGAACAACATTCACTTTAAGGCCAGCAAAGATTTTCTTTAGATCGATCTTAATTGAATCCTCTGGAGCGCGGTTCGCGGCAACCTCATGCAGCTCAGTCAATAGAGTGTGATATGGATTCCGGTCGATCAGTGTGATTTCAACATCTTTGTTTTTCTTAAATTTCTTTGCCAGTTTCTTAGCCGTGAGTACGCCGCCGTAGCCGCCGCCTAAAATGACTATTTTTTTCAAAAGAAATTCACCTCATTCGTCTGATTAACTGCAGAAGGTTATGCGAAATTATTTCGCGCCTTCGAGTGCTTTTTCAGCAAGTGTAAAATATTCACCAACATGAATACTCACGCCGGAAATTGCATCAGTTTTACCTTCAGCTGTAAGTTCTGGAGCAGCACCTTTTTCAAGATAGTATTGCTCAACTTTTGCGATTTCTTCATGCCATTCAGCAGAAGCGCCGCCAGCTTTCATACCGTATTTACCATCAACGGAGAATTGTTTCTTGTCGTCGCCAGCAGCATTTACGCCGCTGAATTTAACAGCAACAACGTTACCGTTAGCAACAGTCAAGTCAACAGTAGATTTCCAACCGGAGTCTTTATCCATCTCGCCTTCAGCATGGTAACCTCCGTCTTTGTATTGGCCAGCTTCAACAGGTCCAGCAGCCAGAGCAGCTTCAGAAGCTTTCACAAAGTCAGATACGTGTACAGATACACCGGAGATAGCATCAGTTTTCCCCTCAGCGTCTAAAGTTATAGCTGCTGGATCTTGTTTTTCAATCAGGAAAGCTTCAGCTTTTGCTGCTTGCTCGTGCCATTCAGAAGAAGCACCACCAGCTTTCATGCCATATTTACCATCTTCGGAAACTTTTTTCTTAAGGTCACCAGCTGTGTTGACGTTGAAAGCATCCCAGTCAGCTTTAGTAATCTTGCCACCTTCTACAGTTAAGAGTGCGAAATACTGCCAGCCAGTTTTAGCATCAACATCAGCAGTAGCGTAGTATGTTCCATCTTTGTACTTCGCCGCTTCAGTTCCAGTGTTAGTGGAATTAGTTGCTGTGTTGTTTTCTGTTGGAGCGTTTGTTGCTGCCGGTGTGTTGTCTGTGTTGTTACCACAACCTGCAAGCAAACTACCAAGGATAAGGGCAGTCGACAAGATTACTGTTGTTTTTTTCATTTGTTATGACCTCCAAAAATATAGTTTAAAATATATATATTAAAATGTAAAACATTTTAATAGCTGTGCGAAGTGATAAAAATCACTTTATAAATGATATTTGTCACTTTAATTTTGGGATGAAGTACCAAGCTCCAACAGTATCATGACATATATCGGCATGTAATAGAAAAAAATTTAACCATGTTGTTTTATCTCCGAGGGCATTTTAGCATATAGATCAGATAAACCCATGTGAAAAAAATCACTTAAAAAATTAAATGTTTAATTTATATCTAGATTGTATCAAATTTTAAAGGGTTTGAATACCTTTTTTTAAACTATTATTTGACAAATTGTGACTTTCTATAGATTAGGTAAGATTCATGGCGAATAGGACAGGGTAATGTAACGATAACACAGGTTAGAATTCTACCCTATTTAATTCAGCTAAGGAGATGAGCATATAATGGACAACAATGTGTTTAAAGGAAAATGGAAACAGCTCAAAGGCGAGGCCAAAAAGCAATGGGGCAAGCTTACAGATGATGACCTTGATGTGATTGATGGTGAAAAGGATAAGTTAGTAGGTAAACTACAAGAGCGTTATGGCCATTCGAAAGAAGACGCGGAAAAAGAGTATCAAACCTGGGGACGTTCCTACCGCGATTAAATCAAATTAGCTTATATCCAAATATAAAATGCATAGGAAGAGCGCAAATCGTATACGATTTGCGCTCTTCCTATGCAACAATTAGGTGTGCAAAGGTTAAGCTATGGTATTATTGTGAGATGAAATCTGTAATTTATCTTGTGCAGGTAGGAGCAAAATCATGGGGTATCTTAAAATATTTTTCGGGAATACCGCAATTCTTATAGCCGTGGCCTATTTGGCTAATCTGATCTATAAACATACCATTTCGAATGCAAGTGTAGGAATAAAGAAGGCCAGCTGGGTGATCCTGGCGATCTTTGCTGGTTGGATCAGTACTCTTTTTGGTTATAATCTGGACGACCACGTGATCTTTGATTTGCGGTTTGTACCCCTAATCATCTCGACGCTAGCATATCCTAGACCCATCACGCTTATATTAATCGGTATAGGCACGGGGCTTACAAGGTTAACTTTTGGAGTGACAGAGGCAGCGATTGCAGGAATGCTAAATCTTTTTATTTTGGGAGTTATTTGCGCGGCGCTTAGCTACTGGGTCAGACGCTCAACCCTCAGTATTGTGAATCAAGGTTTGATCGTTATTCTAATTGTTAATCTTATGAATGCCATAAACATTATGTTGTTAGGCGTTATCCCTGTGGAAGAGTACATAAGAGAGATTATGCCAATTACGTTCCCGGCGGGGCTGATTTTAAGTATTTTGTTCTCATTAATTATCCGGGATTTTCAACTCGGTCTTCTAAGGAATGAGCAGATCCAGCATGCTAACGAACAGTTGTCTGCTCAGACTGAAGAATTACATAAGAACAAGCTTGATCTTGAAGAGCGTGCTAATCAGTTAATGATGGCGTCCCAATTCAAGTCGGAATTTCTAGCCAACATGTCACATGAACTTAGAACTCCACTGAATAGCATCATTAATTTATCGCAATTAATTGAAGAAAATGATGATTCGCTTACGGAAACAGATATTAGAGAGTATGCAGCCATAATCCATCGTTCGGGTGATGAGTTATTGATGATCATCAGCGATATTCTGGATTTGTCCAAGGTGGAGGCCGGTCGGTTAGATATTATAAATGAAGAATTAAATGTTAGCGAGATTCCAGATTTGCTGGCTATGCAGTTTGCTGTAACCGCCAAGCAAAAAGGACTGGAATTTAACATCTCTATGGATAAGAATGTCCCTCTAATGATTCATTCCGATCCACATCGAGTGCAGCAGATTTTGCGTAATTTGCTTTCAAATGCTTTTAAGTTTACAAAGACAGGTTACGTATCGCTGCATATCCGCGAGCAGGAATGTGGGGAAGGGGATAACGTGCAACGTTGGCTTGTATTTGATGTGAAGGATAGTGGCATAGGAATCGCACCGGAGAAGCATGCCATGATCTTTGAGGCCTTTCAACAGGCTGACAGAACGACTAGCCGGAAATATGGTGGAACAGGACTAGGACTTTCCATTAGTAATGACTTGGCCAGATTGCTCGGCGGGTTCATTTCTATGGAGAGTAAGGAAGAGAAGGGGAGTCGATTTTCGCTTCATTTGCCCCTTGAAGCGGATAGTGAATAAAGCTCCAATATTATTTGTTGATTTGGCGTATTGACAGTAGATTGATGCGGAGTAGAATGAAGCCAATGCCGCATCAAAGGAGTGTTACCGCCTCTATGGACAACATGGAAAATAAGCATAAGGTTACGGTTTCAAAACGTGTTCGTAAACCTTCAGTGCATCGCAGAAATTTGCGAATAGCTACGTTGGAAGGTGTGCCGTCAACTATTTTTCAGGTACTGCTGCAAGGGCAGTTCCTAACAGGATTCCTGCTATATTTAGGAGCCTCCTCTAGTCAAATTGGATTTGTGCTAGCGCTTACTACATTAGTTAATGTGGCACAGATTGGTGTAGCTTTTCTGATTCAGAAGCTGCCAAGTCGCAAATGGGCCATGGTTACTTTTATCGGTCTGCACAGGATACTTTGGGGTTCTACGGGACTAATCCCGTTTATTTTTCCTAAAGAATATTGGGTCATCGCATTTATTGCTTTATATACCACTGCCTTTATTGCGAATACTGCTGGTGGTGTGCTGTGGAGCTCTGTGATTAGTGATCTAGTTCCCGCACGGGTACGTGGACGTTATTTTGGGATTCGTAACACTGTCCTGAATGCACTTGGAAGTTTGGTTATGTATGGCGGAGGTATTATTCTGGACCGCTATCCCGGGGGTCATGGTTTTCTGATTCTATATATTGTTGTGTGGATCTTCTCGATATCGAATGTCGTAGTATTCTTTTTTTATCCGGATGTGCCATTCGAGAAATCAGAAGAGCATAAATTTTTACCCATGTTTAAGAAACCGCTCAAAGATACATTATTTATGAAGTCAACCTTGTTTCTGGCTGCTTGGCTATTGTTGCAGAACCTAACGGTTCCACTATACTCTTATGTCATGTTGCAGTTACTTCATATTAATTATGAAACGTTGTCATTGCTTAATGTGTCCCAGACCGTGTTTATGATGGCTAGCTTCTACGTTTGGGGCAATCTAAATGCGAAATACAGCAATAAGCGACTGTTATTCTTTACTTTGCCGATTATTGCGTTGTCCTCATTGATGTGGGGACTCTTGTCTGTGATGCCGATGCTGCTGGTCTTATTTGCGGCCCATATCGTTTTTGGTGTTGGTGTAGGCGGTTTCAACCAGTTGGCCTTTAACTTTATTATTGGAGACACGCCGAAAAAAGAACGGCCGATGTATATGGCCACCTATGCGGCGCTTACCGGGTTATCATCCTTTTTTGGTCCGCTTATTGGCGGTCAGCTCTATGAAAAAATAACACACTGGCCGCAATGGACTCAGGTATACGGTATGCAGCTAGTGGTAGGGACGCTGATGATTGCACTTGCGTTTCTGCTAGGTCGTCGTATTCTAAAGGACGAATAGAAGTAAAGCAGGTTATTCCTTGTTAAGAATAGCGATGGTATTAGGTGCCACCGGATTGGTAGGCAAAGCGGTTACGGAGGAATTGTTAAATCGTGATAGCTGGGAAGAAGTAAGAGTGCTTGTACGGACACCGTTAGCCATAGAACATCCTAAACTTAAACAAATCGTTGTAGATTGGGAGAACTTAAGAAACTATACAGAGTCGTTCGAAGGGGTACATTCCATCTTCTGTTGTTTAGGGACTACAATAAAAAAGGCGGGTTCACAAGAAAAGTTTGAACGAGTTGATCTACACTATCCGCTTGATGCTGCAGCGATAGCTAGAGATCAGGGTGTTAAACAGTTTTTGGTCGTCTCTTCAATAGGGGCAGATGCGAAGTCGCGTAATTTCTACAGTCGGACAAAGGGAAGAGCGGAAGAAGGTTTAACCGCTATTGGATTCCAAGGGATGCATATATTTCGCCCCTCCTTGCTACTAGGCCAACGTGAAGAATTCAGATTAGGGGAAAGAGTCGGAGCTAGTTTGATGAAAACGCTGGATTTTGTAATGGTGGGTAAGGCGGCTAAATATCGTGCCATACCTGGTACGACAGTCGCAAGAGCTATGGTTAACATTGCGTCTGCGGATACTCACGGATTACATATTTATACGAATGAAGTGATACATGTGATTGGGAGACGCTAAGCTTTCTGAGTCTCTAATAAATTTGCATTAAGATGAGAACAGGACTTACAATGGACAATAAATGATCAGCGATAATGGAGAGGGGTAGTAAGATGAGCAAAAAACAAGTAGCTACAACAAAAGCACCCGGAGCAATCGGTCCTTATAGTCAAGCTATAACCACTGGTAGTTGGGTATACACTTCAGGACAACTTGGTCTGAATCCGGAAACGGGTAATTTGGCTGAGGGCGTACAAGAACAAGCGCGACAAGCGCTTAACAATGTACAAGCTATTCTTGAGGAAGCTGGTGCAACACTAGACCATGTAGTAAAGACAACCGTATTCTTAAAGGATATGAATGATTTTGCGGCCGTTAATGAGGTTTATAGCACCTTCTTTAAAGAACCTTATCCTGCCCGCAGTGCTATTGAGGTTGCGCGTCTGCCTAAAGACGGACTTGTTGAGATTGAAGCGGTAGCTCGTAAGAAATAAGGAGTTATCCTTTGCACTTTTTTTTATTAATATACAAAATGGCGGGCTAAGGTGGATAACCTTAGCCCGCCATTTTATATATTAGAATCTAGGACTACTGTACCTGCTGCGGCGAGGTGTAAGCACTAGCCAGATGCTGTAGAGCAGCAGGATGCCTGCTGTAATTAGGCCAGTTAAATAGACATTGCTGGCCTCTTTTTGTTCCAAGGCAATCGCGATGAAAGCCCATACGAATACGAGTGGATAGATGCTATCTCGGTAAGGATAGCTGACCACAACCGCAAGCAGAGTCCCCACGCAGAGCAGGATAACGGCCCAAGTGCTACCGCTAAGGCCCCAACCTTCCCAATGATTCTTCTCCAGAACAACGCTGACGTTCACGATAGTGGCCACAGAGATCCAGCCAAGGTATATACTGAAGGGCAACTTTACAAGCCAATTCTCGCCTGGAGTAGGATTTGCAATCAGGCGTGTTTTTCGATAAATGACAATTAGTGTGATTAACATCAGCACCATAGCAACCAGAGAAAGCTCGATGTATAAATACTGCCAGAGGAAGAGCCAGCTCATATTAAAAATACAGCTCAGAACAAACCAGAACTGAATCGCCCTCACAGAATCTCTAGAGGCTGTATAGGAGCGGAATTGATAAATAACGAAGCCGGCTAGCAGTAGATAAATCAGTGACCAGATGGAGAAAGCATAACCAGCAGGGGTCATGTAGGTATGATATTTGTCGGAAATTTCACCGGTGCTGTTTCCACCTAATGGCAAGGTCACTGAGAGTACATTGACAATAATCACACCTAGAAAGAACAGAAGATTCCACCACTTATAAGGATTATAACGTCTCAAAGAATTCACTCCCTAGCTTTTTTAATAGGGTAATACCTACTTAAAATATACCCGCTTTCAGCACAATTAAGACTATAAACAAGAAAAGAAGTGACTAGTCAGTCATAATATTCATGGATAGCATGGTAGTGGTGAAGGGTATTTTACGATAGTGGCTAGAACATTTGTTAAAAATATGCTGAAATGAATCAAATTTCATAGGTGTTTCTATGTACTTCAACTTTATTTGCATAAAAATCTACAGAAAATATGCAGAAACGTTTTTAAATCAGCGCTTTTTCGTATAAGATGAAGAGATGAAGATTCAAGAGCAGATAAGTTTTATCCTAGTTCTTTATCCTTATATTTCTTACAGGAGTGTATCTCATCTCTAAAAGGATGGAGAAACTACTTCTACTTGTATAGCTTCAAAATTTTATTTCTCGTGAAAAAGGTTGCAGTTACCACCTGATGGTGGCGGACTGGTTCTTTTTTTGCTTGCTTAAAAGACAGGAGATCACCGATGACTAAGCATCTTTATGCAATATGGTTGGGGGATGTGTTATTTTGCTTCTCTGGCGAAACTTCGGAGCCGAAGGTTGACGCTTGGACCCGAGTGGTGAAGCGGCTGGAGCTGCAGGGAGGAGTTCGCCCTTTTGCGAGTGCTGCTCTGCGGCTCGCAGAAGTGAAATATCCGGCTCCTCCTGTAGAGGGGAAGCCGGCACGCCGTGGATTGCCCGGAAGAACATTTGAAGGGCTCGCCTTAGTCCCTAGCGATGCATTTGAACTGCTTCTGGCATGGGATGAGTCGTTATGCCGGGATCAGGGAGTAGAGCCTGGCGGCGAATTGCGCTATTGGGCGGCAGCAGCTCGTTTTGCGCTGGAATTGATGGGTACAGGAGGCGTTACGCCTGGAGCCTTGCCCCCACGTCCGGTAGGTTCACGCCGGCGTGGTGGTGAACAGGCAGCAACGGTCTGCTGGTCACCAGCTTTTCGAAAACAGGAGGATCAGGAGATCTTTCTGCAACTAGCGGCTTCCATGCCAGTATTGGCACTCGGGACACATATCGCTGAGGCGGGTGACTTATCCTCGCGGGAAGAGGCTGGCGCCTATGTGCTTTACTCCTTTATGCAGGCGGTAATGACTGCAGAGATAAAGAAAGTGATTGCGGGTATTGAAAGTGAACTTACCCCTTACAAAGCTAATTATCGCCGGGGTTACTCCCCTTTAACTGAGCTGTGGTGGAATAGTCTTCTTACAGGCAGCCGGGATATACCCGTGCAGGGAACTCAAGCAGAAGTGGCAGATCTTCTGGCTACCGTGAATGAGACAGCTGGTAGCGATGTGCCGCAATCAGAACCTGTAGAAGCACGGAGTGGACAGTTGGGTCTTGGGCTACGACTTGAGCCACCTGGAGATCATGATGAAATTTGGCGTTTAACCTTCTGGGCGGAGAACAAGGAAGAAGGGGAATTCTGGATTCCGGCAAAATCGATTTGGAGCAGTAAGGAACGAGAGTTTATGTTATGGGGGAAACGCTATCGCAATATACAGCAGCAGCTTCTTATAGCGCTGGGCCGAGCGGCAAGAACCTCTCCAGATATAGAGCGTGCTCTTTCTAAGCCTGCACCTACGGGAGCGGAATTGGAACCAGAGCGTCTTTATTTCTTTTTGAAGGAGACGGTGCAGCAGCTGCGTGAGCGTGGAATAACCGTGCAGATGCCATCGCGCTGGAGCCGTGAGGGACGCCGCCGGATTGGCATGAAGATGAAAATGCAGCCGGTAGTGAGCGGGATTGATAGTCCTGCTCCAGTGGCTCTTGGGATGGAAGAGCTGATTTCATTTCGCATTGAAGCCTCACTTGGGGAGAGTACAATCAGTGAAGAAGAACTAAACGCACTGGTGGAGGCTGGCGTACCTTTTGTACGTTTCCGCGGAGAATGGATTGAGATAGATCCTAAAGAAATTCGCCAGGTTCTTAGATATATGAAACGCCATGAAAATGGGGAAATGACCGCAGCCGATTGGATGCGTCTAGAAGCTGAGGATGGTGAAGAGCGGCTCTGGAAAGGGATGTCGGTCACGGGGATGGAAACATCCGGACTATTGTCATCGCTGATGCGGGGTGACATATTGCGTAATCTTCCAGTGCGTCCCGTACCTGAAGGTCTGCACGGCACCCTGAGACCTTATCAGGAGCGTGGCTATCAATGGCTCTCCGTTCTCAGTGGTCTGGGATTTGGGGTATGCCTGGCCGATGACATGGGTCTCGGTAAGACGGTGCAGGTCATTACCTGCCTGCTGGACCGCGCTTTAAGTGCCCCACCTGAAGAAAAGCAGGAGCCTGTGCTGATTCTATGTCCAACCTCACTTTTGGGGAACTGGCAGCGGGAATTGCAGCGCTTTGCGCCTTCGCTTAAAGTTCACATTCATCATGGTGGACGCCGCGTGCGGGGGGATAGCTTTTTAGAACTGGCTGCCAGTCATGATATTGTATTGACGACCTATCATTTAGCGGGTCGTGACAGCGAGGATTTAGCGAATGTTCAGTGGTCCACCGTGGTGCTGGATGAAGCTCAGTATATTAAGAATCATCGGACGAAACAGGCGCAAAGTGTGATGAAGCTATCAGCGCCGCATCGCATAGCTATGACGGGGACACCAGTAGAGAATAGATTAGGCGAGTTATGGTCTATTTTTCACTTTTTAAACCCGGGCTATTTAGGGACCTACCATTCCTTCCGGCAGCGTTATGTATCAGGAGAGGGTGGAGAGCGACTAAGGGAATTGCATCGCTTGGTATCACCATTCTTGTTGCGCCGCTTGAAAAGCGATCCGGATATTTCTAAAGATTTACCGGAGAAGCTGGAGCTGAAGTCTTATTGCCCGCTGACGGAAACACAGGCAGTCCTATATCAGGGTGTCGTGGATGAAATGCTTGGCGTGATCGGAGAGAGTAGCGGGATGGCTCGCAGAGGACTCGTGCTGTCTTCTCTAACGAAATTGAAGCAGATTTGTAATCATCCTCAGCTATTCCGCAAAGAAGAAGGCAGGGGTCCGCGAAGTGAGCATTCCGGTAAAATGGAGGTCATGTTCGAGATTCTGGATAGCATTGCGGAGGTCGGAGAATCTGCGCTGATCTTTACTCAATATGTAGCAATGGGTGAGCTCTTGGTTAGCAAGCTGACTAAGCGTTATGGAACAGCACCGCTGTTCTTGCACGGCGGAATTCCAAAACGGGAGCGCGACGAGATGGTTCATGATTTTCAAGAGGGAAAAGGGCCATCCTTCTTCGTACTTTCTTTAAAAGCGGGTGGCGTAGGGTTGAACCTTACAAGAGCTAATCATGTCATCCATTACGACCGTTGGTGGAATCCGGCCGTTGAGAATCAGGCGACAGACCGGGCATTCCGAATTGGTCAGGATAAGAATGTTCAAGTGCATAAGTTGATTTGCCAAGGAACGTTGGAAGAACGTATTGATGAATTGATTGAGCGTAAAAAAAATCTTTCCGAGCAGGTTGTTGGCTCTGGCGAAACATGGTTGACTGAAATGTCCAATCATGAGCTGAAGGAACTTATTGAACTGCAGGATCAGGACTGGATGTAAGACAGATATGAGTGTTACGGAGGGATCGAACAATGAGTGAACGGTTAGAGATGCGGCTGGAAGTTGTGCCTGGATTAGTAAAGGCAGCATGGACGATGCTACCTGGGAAAGTGACAGGAGGGTCTCGGTCGAAGGGTGAATTGAACGCCAGCGCGCCTGCTCAGGAACAACAAGCGGATCGACCTCTCTCTCTGAAGGTTCCGGTATGGCATGCTTCCCGAAGAAAAGAAATTTTACGAAGTCTGGCACTAAGTCCTGGGGAAGTATTTGCCTTGCTGCAAGGGCGTTTGACGGGTGAACTGGCAGAGCTTGAGCTTTTACCTACGGATAGTGAGCTGGAGCAAGCCCTTTTTGAGGGTGAAGGTGTGGAGTATAAGGCGGAGACTTTGAAGCTTATTAAAGAACGTCTTGCTGAAGAGCCACTGCTGGCACTTTCGCTCAGAGGATTTACTAAGGGAGAGCTCTTGGACGGGATTTTTGCCCTTTGGGCTGAAGGGGATATTTCTAGCGGCGAAGCTGAAACAGAGGGAGAAGAAGCCTCGGTTAGTGATCTTTCTACTGAATTGGCTCGGCTTGAACGCAAGGGTCCGGCCATTTCCTCTGGAGAATGGCTGGCAGAAGCGGCTGCTGAAGGTTCGCTACATCAGCCTGGGCCACAGTTCCATGAGATTGCGGCTAGACCTTTTCCTTCGCCGGTAGTAGTAGCTGAAGTTACAGAAGACTGGGGAGCGTTGCTACCGCAGACACCTAAAGCCATTGAGGGATTAACTTTGATTATGCAGCGGGTTGCAGAAGCGTCTGCGCGTCGGGCGAATAAGAGTCTGATTAAGCGGTAAGTGAAAATACGAAAGAGGCTGTCTCAAAAGTAGTGAATGCTACTCTTGAAACAGCCTCTTGTTTTGCCTAATTATCTAACAGAGTTTCTGGTTAGTTATTCTAATGCTGACCAGCAGGAGGCGATTCTCCTTCTGAAAGCTCTAGAATCTCGCGGCGAAGACGAAGCATTTTTTGATCTAGTTCATCAGCGGCACGCGCGGCTTCTTTTAGTTCATCAGCGACATGGGAAGGCAACTGCTTATCGAATTTATAATACAGAATATGTTCCATGCTTGCCCAAAAGTCCATAGCAAGGGTACGCAGCTGAATCTCAGCCTTGACCCAGCGTGTTCCTTCCAACAGGACGAGGGGGATACCGACTATAAGATGAAGACTTTGATATCCGTTTGGTTTAGGATGAGCTATATAATCTTTAATCTCAAGCACGCGGATGTCTTCGCGTGTACTAAGATGATCTACTAAACGGTATATATCTTTAACGAAGGCACATACAATCCGCATTCCGGCAATATCGTGAATGTATTGCTCCATATTTTCCAAGCTGAAACCGTAGCCTTTACGCTCCATCTTTTGAAGAATGCTCTTTGGTTCTTTAATCCGGCATTTGACATGTTCGATAGGACTAAAGCCGTCGCGGGATTGCCATTCCGTCTTGATCACATCAATTTTATTCTGAAGATCATTTAACGCGTGGCGATAGAGTGCTGGTAAGGCTTCGAACTCGTTAACCAGTTTGGCGAAATCCTCGTTGCTGTTACCTTGCCACTGTTGCAGATCCTTTACGTGTACCTGTAGCTGACTAAGCGTAAGCTGTGTGCTCTCATGTTCTTCCACTGAAACTCTCCCGATTTCGTTATTTGTGATAATTCTATTTTAACCGATGTAGAACCCCTGACGCAAAATTACATTCAAAATCAGGAAAAATAATCCATAAGTGTAAGGGATGAGTGGCTTAAATCAATTAGTATGGATTTTATAGGAACATTCTCCTCTAAATCGCGTATTAAAGCACATTAATGAATCTACTCGATACATTTGGTATGATAGAAACACGTATCGCTGGAGAGGGAGGAACTGTAATGAGTTTTATCAAAAAAATTAAAGATAGCGCGAGCCGGGTTACCGAAAAAGCCCAAAACTCAGTAGAGATCGGCAAGCTGAACGGACTTATTTCCGATGTTGAACAAGAGATGGAAGTTGAATTTACGAAAATGGGCAGACTTTTTTATGAAGGATATCGTTCAAAGGATATGTCGGTTGCTGAAGGTAAAATGGTGGAGCTGTCCCGTAACTGTTCCAAACTTCAGGAAAAAATCGAAGTCCTGCGGACACGAATTGCTGAGCTGAAAAATGAGCGGTTATGTCCATGTGGTCATATTGTGGCGCTTGATGCAAACTTTTGTCCGAAATGCGGAAGTAAGCTGGAGCCATTGTCCGCTTCGAGAAAGGTGCCTTCTACACCGGTATTTGTTCAATCTGTGAATGAAGATGATGAAGATCAATATTATGGCGCAGATGAGCTTACGGATGAAGAGAAGGAAATTGCAATGAAGCTGCACCCGCAGAGTGTCGTATATGCTGAAGTTCAGCATCTGGATGATGAGCTGCCATTTGAAGAATATAAGGCGAGCGAACAAGATATTGAGCGGGAACGTAAACAAGCCGAGCAGCTGGAACGGGAAAGAAAAAGACAACTTGAACTAGACCGTCGCTTCGGCGAATGGCACAAGAATGAGCATCAGGAGGAATCTGCGGTCACTGAGGACAATGGTGTACGAGATATGATCCAGTGCCAAATCTGTCGGAACGAATTACCTAAGGGCTCCTTATGGTGTCCGCGATGTGGGTCAGAGCAAATATAGAACGGATTTCAGTCAGCTTAGGGGGACAACAAGATGGAACAGCTGCTGCTGCATCTGCGCAATCTGGGCTTCACGGAGATGGAGTCCAAAATTATGGTAGAGCTTGCGACAAAAGGTCAGGCTTCTGGCTATGAGGTTGCCAAACAGCTCGGAGTTTCAAGATCGAATGTGTATGCGGCGTTACAACGCCTTACACAGCAGGGATATGTACGATGTGGCGAAGGAGAACCTGCGCGGTACAGTGTTCTCAATCCAGAAGAGCTCGCGACCATGATCTCGGGACGGGTACAAGCTTCACTGGCTTATATGGAAAGTGAGATGCCTCGCGGTGGACCTGTTAGCCCATCGTTTTATAATGTGGAAGGTGACCGCAATGTATTGGGCGCTCTTATTCGCCAACTTAATATGGCTGAGCAAGAGATCGTAGTGGATATGTGGCGTGAGGAAGCGTCACTTCTGCGGAGTGAACTTGAACAGGCGGAGTTGCGAGGCGTTAGACTCTTATGGGCGTTTGACGGTGGCAATGCTGCTCCTGCCGCCTATCCGGTATGGCCGCCTCTCGGAAGAGATTCTCAGCGAACAGATGGACGGAAATTTTCATTCGTGATTGATCGGAGCTGGTGTATGCTCGGGATGCGCTATGAAGATGGATCGGCGCAAGCGGTTGTAACCGAGCACCCGGTCTTAGTAGATCTGCTATTGAATCATTTTGCACAGGAAATGGTGTTGTTCGAGCTGGAGCAGGATATGGGCGCAGAATTAGAAGAGCGCTACGGCGAACGTTACAGCAAAATTCATGGCAAATATGTGATGCATGATCAAAGTGATGATGGGGAAAAACAGGCGCAGTAGCTATTATAGGGAGGTGAAAAGCATGGAATGTATCGTACATTTTGAAGTGGTGCATGAGGATGGTCCGAAGAAATTGCGTGGACTTCTGTTTCTGGATAAGGGAGCAAGTCCCGGAGAAGCAGAGCTAGTTGAAATGTTCAAGGACATGAAATTTAACGTGAGACTGGAAGACCGCGAGAAATTGATTTTTAAGCCGGTAAATCCGGGCGATTTCGTGGAGATTCGAATTACGGGTTATGATAACGGGCAAGAAAAGACCAAAGATGATCATAATTTAAAATCTATCGTTGGAAATTTATTACCACAGAAACCGACAGGTCTTTAAAGTGGGAAGAAAGGTTTCATTGATGGGAGAAGGAGGAGCACTATGGAGCTGTTGAGACAAAAAGTGTTGAAAGAAGGAATTGTACTCGGGCAAGGCGTGCTCAAGGTAGATTCTTTTCTGAATCATCAGATGGACCCCTTCCTAATGCGTGAAGTTGGCCGTGAGTTTATCCGCCGTTTTTCCGGCGAAGAAATTACGAAGGTACTGACGATTGAATCTTCGGGAATTGCTCCGGGGATTATGACGGCATTAGAGCTGGAGGTTCCGCTGATTTTTGCCCGTAAGCAGAAATCGTTGACGCTGACAGAGGATATTTATGTAGAGAAGGTATACTCCTTCACGAAGAAAGAAACGAATGAGATTACCGTTTCGAAGAAATTCATTGCTCCGGGTGAGCGGGTTCTGATTGTCGATGATTTTTTGGCGAATGGCGAAGCCGCCTTCGGACTTGCTCGTATTGTTGAGCAGGCAGGAGGAAGTGTGGTTGGGATTGGTATCGTGATCGAAAAAGCGTTCCAGCCAGGGAATCGGCTTCTGCAGGAAGCTGGCTACCGGGTAGAATCACTCGTGCGGATCGCTTCCCTGGAGGACGGAAGAATTTCTTTCGTCGAAGAAGAGGAAGGGCTACTCAGCTAAGATTCTTTAGTGTAGATTCGATGAAGTTAACAAAAAAACAGCAAGAGACAAGGTTGATAAGCCTGTCTCTTGCTGTTTTTTTGTGATGCACCGGTATGGCTTACCCGTTGCCACCGCATGCCGCTGCAGGATCGGCGTGGTGCTGCGCGCTAACCGCCGCCAGCGGCGAGAGCACCCGCAGCGTTCCTGGCTCGCAGCGTACGGCAAGCGGCCCTTTGCCGAAGCTCTCGCCATCGCCGATCGCTGGCCGGGCCTCTGCGAAGTTGACGGCTACGCTACGTCCACGCAGCATGGACACGAAGGGCAACGCTACATGCTTGCCCTTCAGTACCGTGGGGAACAGCCGCAGCAGTTGCCCGCGGCTGCACCCATGCACGACGCAGACGTCGAGCTGGCCGTCATCGGCCTTCGCCTGCGGGCAGATCAACAGCCCGCCGCCGTAGCTGGGCAGGTTGCAGACCGAGACCAGCCATGCCTTCTCAAAGACGTGCTCCGTCCCGTCGCACGCAACACTCACCCGGCATGGCTTAAACGTCATCAGCGTATGCAATATGCCGATGATATAAGCCAGTTGGCCTGCGCCAATGGCATTGCACAGCCGTTTGTAACGGCTGGCATTCACATTCTCGGCCACCTGAGCATCAAAGCCGTTGGCAACGGCTGTTAAAGTCAGTCCGTTTGCGCCTGAGATCAGATCGGCTTCGATATACCGTTCGCTAAGTGCAGCTTCCAGCGCGGCTTCAGTCGAAAGCGGAATGCCGAAGCCGCGTGCGGAGTCGTTACCGGAGCCGGCAGGGATGATTGCCATGGGAATGTCCTTGCCACGAAGGGCACCCAAAATGCTGTGCAGCGTGCCATCGCCGCCGATTACAATCGCGGCTTTCCAGTCCTCGCGGTGTTTAATTGTATTTAGAACAAGGGCTTCTGCACCCTCTTCGCTATGCGTAAACAAGGTCATATATGGCAGCATCCGCTCTTTTATGAGCGCCTCTACAGTATGCCAGGTCCGTCCTCCTGCGCCCCCGCCGGAGCGTGGGTTTATGATGATTAGATACATTTAAATTCCTCCAGCCTGTAGAATTCCGTGATGCCCGTCTTTCCATTGTAAGGAGTGGAAGGGCAAAAGGGAATACTTTTCAGCGATTAGAGGTGTTCCTTCAGTGGTGTTTATAGATGTCGAATCTGACTTTCCGCTACATCCCCAACCCAAGGAAGCTTATACCATCTGCTACTTAAAGCTTGATAGATCATAAGTAGCCATATAGCAAAACTGCAAAGAGAAAGGATTGCACTCATTAGGGCGCCAAGGAAAGGGATAAATCCGGTTAGAACATGGAGAATCATCAGCACGCCGAACGTAAGCAGTGATTGCAACGCGTGGAACAGCACGAAGCGGTTGCGTTTCTCCAGAGCGAGAAAGACCACGCCGCCGATAAAAGGGAAAAAATAGCACAGCGCGCCCGCAATATTATCGGGCAATCCGGTGGATGATTTGAAAGGGGACAAAGGGCTCACTCTCCTTCTACTTGGAGAAGAAGGGGGTTAGTTCACTACTCCTTCTTCCTTAAAAGCCTATGACTTGTCAGGAAAAAGTATGTTTAGCTCATTGTGGGTATAATATACTTTTCGAGCAGCTTGCGGGGGCTCTTCCAATTGTTTGTCTTACTCTCTGCTGTAAAGACCACAACCGCATCTAACTTAGGTAGGAGAAGGATTTGCTGTCCACCATGACCGTGGGCAAGCTTGTAGGGTTGGCCGCTCATCGTACCCACCCAGAACTGATATCCGTAATCTCCAAAAGCCGGGTATCCGGTAGTCTGTGCGGTGAGTGCTTCTTGGAGCCAATGCTTCGGAATGATCTGCTGCTTCGCAAATACGCCGTTATTAAGCAGACAGATTCCAAATTTAGCCATATCTCTTGAGTTCAAGTACAGACCAATATGTCCCATACTATGACCTTCGGGACTCGGTAACCAAGCCGTGTGAGTCATTCGGAGAGGGCTAAATAAATGCTCAGCAGCATAAGTAAACGCATCTTGACCTGTAGATTCACTTAAAATCATCGAAATCAAATGGGAGTCGATACTACGGTATTGAAATTGACCGATATGTTCCGGAATTATGTTCATACTAAGAGCAAAGGAACCCCAGCGGCGACTACGATGGAGATTCCGGACGAAGGGCTCCCCAAGCTTCTTGCCCGTGATCCAGCTAAATCCGGAAGTCATGGTAAGCAGATGACGGAGAGTGATTTTTGATAAATGAGGGGAGTGTAGGTATGGAACATGTTTACGAAGTACCTTGGAAACCGAGACATCGATATCAGGGATATCTCCCCGATCGATAGCGATTCCGGTAATTGTGCTGATAAAGCTTTTAGTCGCAGATCGAAGATCATTTAATGCCCCGGCATGATGGTTTCCGTAATAACGTTCAAAGATGAGCTTGCCATGGCGAGCAATAAGCATACTATGCATCTTTGGATATTCTTTCTGAATAGCATAATCAGCTTGTTCAAGGCCTTCACGGCGCGTTGCAGTTTCCTCAGGTAGCGCGATAGTCATCGCGGGAACTACGTTATAGGATGAAGTCAGTAATGGTGTGGGTTGGCCCATAGGATCTCTCCTTTTCTTGCTGTGGTATGTGTTAGGTGTGGCCTGCTATAGAGCATAATGTATTTTAACCCGACACGAGCAATATGACTTACGAAGAACATTATAAAAAATAAAAATTTTCCAATTAGCACATTTTACAAGGAAAGGTGGAAGTTGGACCGGAATATGATACAATATAACGATAAGGCCCGAAAGGGGTGATTCAGTAAGTGGCTCTTCGGGTAATAAAAGTGTCAAGGAGCTTTCGTTCAACAGGCGTCCTTACTCTCAGCCCAAATCACGACGAACCTGCTTCACCGGCGAACCAGTATCTCAAGGCTTTGAAGCTTTGAATTTTACGTTTTGGCGGATAATGCAAGCCACGTATGTGTAATGGTTACTTCACTTGCATTCGAGGTTACGGCGTACTTTTCATCATGCATTCTCTACAACGGAGCATTCATTTTCAATGTTTTGGGAGGGAACGATCATGGCAAGTAAAGGTCATAACGAAGTCAAGGAAAGTTTACGGGAAATGACACGTATTTTCCGGCCCAAAGATCCCAAGAAATTCGTAAAGGAGTACGTCCGAAAATATCGGATTACCGGAGGCTATGAAGAAGAACTGACCATGGTCGTGGAGCATGAGCTGGTAAAGATGAATTCATCCGTCTCCTAGCTAACAGATACGAGTGTCACTTACTTTTGACATCATTTTGAGTAATAACATCCACGAGGATTCTTATAAACCGTGCCCGAGCAGCGTTTGTTGCAGGAATCGGTTTTTTTTGTATGTACATTTATGAATAAGAAATATCGTCTCTCATAAAATAGTCAAATGAATTAATAGACACATTTCGAAATGAATGCGCTTTAATGATCATTTTTTATTTGATTGCGTTTTCAAAAAATGCGCATAAATGCAGGTAGGACAAGGAATTATTATGTCGAAAATTACAATGTGAACTAGTTGTGAACGATTGACAAAACTTTCCCTTAAACTTATATTAATAGTGATTGTTATAATTGACAGAAAAAAACAGGAACCTACGAAATCGGGAAAAGCGGGGTAGATCAATGATGAAAACGTGGCAAGCTGTAAAGCGACTCCTTCCCATGACCGCTATGTTTGGTCTCTTTCTTGCCGGGTGCGGCCGTGAGGACTTGTCAGTACTCAGACCACAGGGTCCTCAGGCGGAAATGTCTTATGGATTAATGGAGCTGTCGATCAGTATTATGATCGTCGTGTTGCTGATTGTCTTTACGATTGCAGCTTATGTACTGATCCGTTTCCGTCGAAAGCCGGGTCAGAATGAAATCCCTGAGCAGGTTGAGGGTAGCATCAAGCTTGAGATTCTCTGGACGGTCATTCCGCTTATCCTCGTAGTGGTACTGGCAGTTCCAACGGTGAAAGCAGTGTTCGCCGCAGGAGATGATCATGCCAATGACAAGGATGCGATTAAGGTTAAAGTAACCGGCCATCAATATTGGTGGGAGTTTGAGTATACCGATTACAAGGTGACTACAGCGCAGGATCTGATTATTCCAGTAGGCAAAGATATTGCTTTTGAACTGGAGACTAAAGACGTGCTGCACTCCTTCTGGGTCCCTTCTCTTTCCGGTAAAATTGACACCAACCCAGCCGGGACGATTAACCGCTTCAGCTTCAGTGCACCTAATGAAGGCGTTTACCGTGGCAAATGTGCGGAACTATGCGGGCCGTCTCATGGATTCATGGAGTTTAAGGTGAAATCGGTTAGTGAACAAGATTTTCAGAAGTGGATAGATTCGATGAAAGCACCCGTAGCTGTGCTGCCAGAGGATCCTGCTTTAGCTGAGAAGTTCAAAGCGGCGTGTCTGACTTGCCACGCTGTAGGTGATCAAGGGATTAATAATGCGCCGAACTTGACCGGAATTGGTTCTCGGGAGTCGATTGCAGGAATCCTGCTCAACGACGACACGAGGGAGGATGGTGCGCCAATTGAGGAGAATCTCAAAACATGGCTGCATGATCCACAATCCGTAAAACCGGGCAATCTGATGCCTAACCCCAAAGATCTAGGCCTAAGTGATGCGGAGATTGATGGCATTGCTGAGTATCTGGCCAACTATAAGCTGGACTAATGCCTTAGCCTAAAGGCGGGCGGAACTTTCGAAAAAGGGGGTACGAACTTTGGCTCAAGCAGCGCATACCTTGAATTCATCCAAGCCTCTGGGGCATGGCCACAGTGTGAAGCGCCATACAGGACTTATGGATTGGCTAACAACCGTCGATCATAAAAAAATCGCAATTTTGTACCTATGGGCCGGAGGATTATTTTTTGGTATCGGTGGAATTGAAGCACTTCTGATTCGCTGGCAACTCATCAAACCAATGAATAATTTTTTGGATGCCCAAACGTTTAATGAACTTATTACCATGCATGGTACGACGATGATATTCCTCGGCGTCATGCCAATCATCTTCGCCTTAATGAATGCTGTCATACCGCTACAGATCGGTGCACGTGATGTAGCCTTTCCTTTTCTAAATGCACTTGGCTTCTGGACCTTCCTGTTCGGCGGAATTCTACTGAATCTCAGCTGGATAATGGGTGGCGCTCCTGATGCCGGATGGACCTCCTACACCCCACTATCTACGAGTACATACAGCACTACACACGGTGTAGACTTTTATACGATTGGTCTTCAAATTGCCGGATTAGGTACCCTCATCGGGGGGATTAACTTTCTAGCCACGATCATTACGATGCGCGCGCCGGGAATGACCTACATGCGGATGCCGATGTTTGCTTGGACTACATTTATTACTTCCGCAATTATTTTGTTTGCATTTCCGGCAGTTACAGTAGGATTAGTACTGCTGACATTCGACCGGATACTTGGAGCCAATTTCTTCGAGGTTGGGGCTGGCGGTAATCCGGTGCTCTGGCAACATATCTTCTGGATATTTGGGCATCCAGAAGTATATATTCTCATTCTGCCTGCCTTCGGAATTATATCGGAGGTTATCCCGACTTTTTCGCGGAAGCGACTGTTCGGGTATAGCTCAATGGTGTTCGCTACCATCCTGATTGCCTTCCTGGGCTTCATGGTTTGGGCTCACCATATGTTCACTACCGGACTTGGACCAGTAGCTAATGCGTTGTTCTCTGTATCGACGATGTTGATTGCGGTTCCGACCGGAATCAAGATTTTTAACTGGTTGTTCACGATGTGGGGCGGGCAAGTGCGTTTCACGACACCAAACCTGTTCGCGGCAGGATTCATTCCTACCTTTACGATGGGTGGCGTCACTGGCGTCATGCTGGCTTCTGCGCCTGCTGACTTTCAGTTCCATGATACGTATTTTGTTGTAGCGCATTTCCACTACGTTATTGTGGGCGGATTGGTGCTTGGCCTGTTTGCAGGTCTGCATTACTGGTGGCCGAAGATGTTTGGTCGGATGCTAAGTGAAAAGCTGGGCAAATGGACCTTCTGGACATTTATTATCGGATTCCATCTGACATTCTTTGTACAGCATTTCCTTGGACTTATGGGGATGCAGCGCCGGGTATTCACGTATTTGCCGAATCAGCAATTCGATTTGCTGAATTTAGTCAGTACAATCGGTGCTGGATTGATGAGTGTTGGCATGATTATCTTCTTGGTCAACATCTTCCTGACTTCAAGAAAGCCGGCGGATGCAGCAAATGATCCGTGGGAGGATGGACGTACACTAGAATGGACGATTCCTTCGCCGCCACCGGAATATAACTTCAAGCAAACCCCGCTTATCCGTGGGATTGATGCATTCTGGAAAGAAAAAATGGCAGGAAATAAAGGCATGACTCCGGCAGAACCGGTCGGCTCGATCCATATGCCGTCTGCAACTATATTGCCGTTTACTATGTCTGTTGGGATTTTCATCGCTGGACTTGGCTTCATGTTCAGTCGGGACGACTTCGGCAACGCCTTTATGAGCTTTATGTTTAATAATTATATCGTTACAGCCATCGGTCTTATCATTACGTTTGGATCCATGCTGTTGCGTTCGCTGTATGATGATCATGGATGGCATATTGAACCTGAAGAGCTGGAAGGAAGTGAGCGGACATGACAACGGCACATGCAGAAGCTTCTAAGGAAGAATTTCCTCACGAGCCGGAAAAAGCTACGCTCGAAGGACGAAACAAGGTTCTTGCCTTTTGGTTGTTTCTAGGTGGGGAAGCGGTATTGTTTGGCACGTTGTTCGCTACGTTCCTCGCATTGCGTAATCAGACGAATGAGGGGCCATCGGCGAATGAACTGTTTCACTTGCCGCTTGTAGCTGCTGCGACATTCATTCTTTTGGTAAGCAGTTTGACGAGTGTGTTCGCTATTCAAGCGATGCATAGAAACCGTCCGGCTGTGCTTCGTAACTGGCTTTTGGTCACTGTAGCCTTAGGGCTTGGTTTCCTGATTCTGGAGATCTATGAGTTTACTCAATATGTGAGACACGAAGACTTCGGAATGACTACAAGTGCATTCAGTTCGGCATTCTATACATTAGTAGGATTCCACGGTGCGCACGTAGCTTTCGGGATTGCATGGATCTCCATCCTGATCGGGCAACTCATGCGTAAAGGATTAACCGTAGTTACTGCACCAAAAGTGTATGTGTCAGCCATGTACTGGCATTTTATTGATGTGGTATGGGTCTTCATCTTTACGGTTGTATACCTACTTGGAAAGGTGGGCTAGACACTATGACGACAGATCAGCATGTGCCGGAGAACGACGGGTATAAGCATCGCCATCGGCATGAAGGGCCACAGAGGCATATTGTTGTCTTTATACTGTCCATTGTCTTGACCTTAATTGCTTTCGCCGCTGTTGCGGCTGGAGGCGTGAATGCCACCTTTGCGGTTATTCTACTACTGGTGATGGCAGTCATTCAGGTTATTGTGCAGATGGGCTTCTGGATGCACCTGAAAGATAAAGGACATCTAATCCCGATTATTTTCATGCTGGGTGGTTTTTTTACCGCCGGTACCTGTATTATTATGTCGCTGTATTGGGTTTGGTGGAATTAACGGACTATAAAGAAAGAGGCGGGCTGCGATGCCCCCTCTTTTTGGTGTTTAACTAGATCCTGCGCTAGGAGGGGTTAGGGTTATGCTCGGATTACAATATTTTAGCTTTGCAGAACTATGGAGCCCGCTTTTTCTGGCGGTTATGCTGCTGCTGACGGCGGGTTATTTCGTTTGGATTGGTCCGATTGCTGGACGTTATGCGGATTCAGTTCCGGTTCCGTTCTGGCGAAGAGCACTATTTGTGTGCGGAATGCTTGCGCTTTATCTGGCACAAGGCGGTCCTGTTAGCTTATTAGGACATATGATGTTTTCATTCCACATGGTTAGTATGGCCTTATCATACCTAGTGGCAGTGCCGCTAATTATGCTGGGGATTCCAGATTTTATGTGGCGCAGCCTATTGAAAGTAAATCCCTTTCGTCGGCTGTCTTTCTTAGCTCGACCGGTGGTAGCTGCTCTTATGTTTAATGGACTATTTTCCTTGTACCATATTCCTGTTATCCATGATTATGTGATGCTGCATTTTACCGTTCACCGAATCTACTATATTGTTTTATTCCTAACCGCTGCCTTAATGTGGTGGACATTGATCAATCCGCTACCGGAGCGCCGAATGGCGAGTGGACTGGGCAAGATTGGGTTTATTTTTCTAAATATGGTATTGCTGACACCAGCATGCGGACTGATTATTTTTGCAGATCAACCGCTCTATGCTACTTACAGTGATCCGGAGACTTGGGCACTTGCCATGGGCTATTGTATATCGGGTGATCCTTCTGCCTTACTTCAGAATTTTGGGGGTCCTGCGTTCTTTGAATTGTTGTCACCAAAGGTGGATCAGCAGGTGGGAGGGATCGCGATGAAGTTCATTCAGGAATTTATTTTTGCCTCTATGCTTGCTTATGTGTTCTATCATTGGTATAAAAAAGAGAACGGACAAGAGGGCGATGAATTATCGACGCCTTCCTCAGCACTCGAGGAGAGCACCTTGACCCGTGCATAACTGGTAGACTGCCAAGGAGGAGAATCATGGATATTTTTACGGTGTTTCCAACGATTAGCACATCGTTCATCGTGCTTAGTGCGGTGCTCGTAGCTATTGGCTGGTGGCTCATCATTAAGGGCAAACGCGAGGCGCACAAGAAGACGATGATTGCTGCCGCAATCGCTGCGCTCCTGTTTTTTATTGTTTATGTCTCTAGAACGTTGTTCGTGGGGAACACCTCATGGGGCGGACCGGATGAACTACAGACGATTTATCAAGTGTTTCTGATCTTCCATATCGTGCTGGCAACGGTAGCTGCGGTATTCGGACTTACTACATTAACTCTTGGATTTAAAGCGAAGTACTCCAAGCACCGTAAGTGGGGCAGAGTGACATCTATAATCTGGTTCATTACTGCGATTACTGGCGTTATGGTGTATGTGCTGCTTTATGTTCTGTATCCAGGTGGACACACCAAGCCGGTGTGGGAAGTTATTTTGGGCGCGTAGGTTAGCTGTGTGAATAGAGCTTGTGATTGGCGTGTGAAAAGAGCATGTGAATATGCGTGCGAATCGTACGTGAATTTGTGTGAATAGTAATGAAGTAAGCCTGTGTATCTGCTTGTTCCTAAATAGGGATAGTGGATGCCAGGCTTATTTTTAGGGAAAACCTCCCTGAAAAGAGATAAGTTTTGATCTCGAAAACGATAATTAGGGAATTTCCCCCTGTATTTTAACCGTTTTAGCTCTAAAACGTAGAATTGGGTGAATTATTAGGGAGAAATTCCCTAAAAACGTTGATTTCAGGCAAAATCCAAGTAATTTGAGGGAGATTTTCCCTAATTGTTGATCTACTTCACATGATGTCATACCTCAGATTGATCTGACCCAGCTCGCCTTCACCCCTCGCAGTTGCATCTGGCAGTTACACCCACCGAGCGATCCCATCCACCCAGTAGTAGCACCCGCCAAGCAGTCGCACCCACCGAGTCTTCGTATCTAACCACAAATCGCATCTACTCAACACCCCTCCACGAAGGAGCAACAGCCCCCACATCCTGCAACCTACAACTTATAGGCGAAGCAACAATGAGGTAATCTCACTCCGCATTCTTCGCATACATTAAACCTTTCCACATGCAATACTTAACCCTCTGATTAGTTAATCCCAATAATGATCAGCCCTCATGCGTGTAAGGTCTTCTCCAAAGGAAGGGGAGCGAATACCTCCTAATCTCTTTGAATATTTACCATTTACAGGATTGACAATGGTAAATTAGGGACATATACTGTGTATATAGATATATACAGTAAGCACAGGGATATGAACACCTGCTTCCCGAAGACGCTGAAGACATTGTAAAGCGAGGTTAGCATTTATGAGAACAATAAGGGATTCGTGGTTTATCGTCTGCTCTGATTTTAGAGGAGACAAATTAAAAGTATTTGGAACACTCATAACCACAATTATTTTTATGGGTTATCTGGCTGGAATGATGAGTTTGGTAACAAATGACGTGCTAGCTAATCAAGATCGGACAATGTTAGCAGATTTTTTACTTCTCTCATTAATGCCGTTAATCGGAGTCTCATTCTCCCGTCGTTCTATGAAATATTGGAGTGAAGACTCCTACACAAGAATGTTGGCTTACTTACGAGCTTTACCGATTCCTGTGACAGTGGTATTAACTCGGAGAAAGTTTCAGGCGATAGGGTCCTTTACTGTGAATGGTGTATTGTTCTTCGGAATTGTCTATATGCTCGGTGAGAACTACCGCAAGGGGATGACATTACCGGCGTTTATTGCTTTTGCTATAACTTGGATCGGTGTAGGACTCATTGTTTCAGGCTTATATATTTTTATCGAATATCTATTTAGCGGAAAAGTTTATCTAGGGCTAACCGTGCTAATCGTAGTGGCATCTTGGGCAATATCGTTCCTGGTTATGCTAGGGGGAGGCAACCTATTCTTGTATAGCATCTCGCTTTCTAAGGAATGGGGGCTGCTATCCCCGATCATGTGGGGCACACTTCTGCTAGGGACAATATCCGTGCAATTATTCTCTAAATGGACTATCCATCGACTCAAGAGTCGCGATCTCGTATGAACAATCTGAAATGGCAAGGACGGCGCTCTAGCAAGCTAGAGTGGAAGGCGAGGTGTAAACATGTGGATACCCGTACAAATCAACGAAAATAGTGCTGAACCCCTCTACCATCAGATAGAGACTCAGCTTAGATCATTAATCATAAGTGGAGTTATTACAGAAGGTACGCTGCTCCCCTCGATTCGTGAGTTTGCTGGAGACCTGAAATGTAGTGTGATTACGGTACGACGCGTGTATCAGGATCTAGAGAACGAAGGGTTGCTACGAACAAGACAAGGAACAGGTACCTTTGTATCCCATGTAGGTGCCTCTGCGATGGAGGAATATAAGCGAGAGACGATCAGCAAAGCGCTTGAGAGTGCAGTAGACATCGGTCGATCGGTACATTGCAGCAAGGAAGAGCTTGAACAGATTTTTCTGGAAATTGTAGAACGTAAATATAGAGAACAGGAATGAAAGGTGGGCGCTTACTCAGATGGTACAGATGGCGATAGAATTGCGGAATGTACGTAAACAGCGGCGTAGCAAGACAATTGGACCGCTAAACCTGAATCTGCCTCAAGGATATATCACAGCTTTGGTAGGTCAGAATGGATCTGGTAAAAGCACGTTACTGAATCTACTTCTACAGCTGTCGAACCCAGAGGAAGGTGATATTTATTGGTTTGAGAACAAGTATGATAACGAGCTGCCTATAGAGCTGCGACAATCTATTGCTTACGTCCCTGAGAATCCGATTTCAGAAGAGAATCACTGGAATGCGGAACAAGCGTCCCGATTTCGAAAGCATTGGTTTCCAAACTGGGATGAGTCGTATTTTCAGGATCTGATGGATCGCTTTGAAGTTCCGTATCATATGAGGCTCTCGAAGATGTCTAAAGGTGAGCGTCGGAAATTTGAAATTGCCGCAGCTCTTGCGTCACGCCCACGTCTGTTATTACTGGATGAGCCCTCTTCTGGCCTTGATCCTTTTGCCTGGAAGATTATGATGGAGACGCTTCACAAGTATATGGAAGAGACGGATGCAACGATGATTATCTCTACACACATTGTGGAAGAGGTACGGCGGCTGGCAGATTATATCGTGCTTATGCATAGGGGTGAACTGCTGGGTATGGCCGAAAAAGACAGTCTATTCGGTGCTTGGACTGAAGTGTGGGTGAATATTGCAGATGAAGAGGAGCTTGCTGAGTTATCAGCGGAATTACCGGGAGGCATAAACTTTGCCATGGATACACCGGGTGTAGCTTCGTTTATCATAGAACAATTTTCTAAGAACGAGAAACGCATTCATGACTTGGGCGTAAAAGTTATCAAGAGTCGCATTTTGGAATTAGATGAAATATTGGGTTTATGGACACAGGGATACCGTCCTATCCTGATTGATCACAAGAGAGGGGACTAGAGAAATGGAAGCCTTAAAGCTGGAAAGTGTAATGAAGCAATATGGAGAAAAAACCGCTGTAAACGGAATTAATTTAACGGTAGGCAAGGGGGAAATTTACGGATTACTGGGGGCAAATGGTGCTGGAAAAACAACCACAATGCGTATGGTGCTTGGCCTAATTTACCCTGATGGCGGGAATATTTTATATAATGGAAAGCCTTATAACAGCGAACTCCAGCAAATCATGGGCTATCTGCCCGAAGAAAGAGGATTATATCCAAAGGTAAAGGTAAGCGATCAAATCGTCTACTTGGCACGTCTGCGCGGGATGTCGGCTAGTGATGCAGATAAGAGCCTTCGCTACTGGCTTGATCGGTTTGAGGTTCCGGATTATTACAATAAGAAGATTGAAGAGCTCTCCAAAGGGAATCAGCAGAAAATGGGCTTTATCGCCGCAGTTGTTCATAAGCCGCAAATTCTGATCCTTGATGAAGCCTTCAGTGGTTTGGACCCTGTTAACGTGGAACTACTGAAAGATACGGTAAAAGAATTGCGTGATCAAGGAACAAGTATCTTATTCTCTACTCACCGGATGGAGCATGTTGAAGAGCTTTGCCGTAATATTACGATTTTGGATCGTTCCAATACTGTCGTGCAGGGCGATATTCGTACGATTAAGAGTGGGTATCCTCGTGAACAAGTATTGTTGCGTACGGATAACGAAGTGACCGGTCTAGAATCAATTGCAGGTGTAACAGCAGTACAGCGACAGGAGAGAGGTTATCTGCTGTCAATCAGTGGGATCGGCGCAGCACAACGTATCCTACAGCAGGCGATGGCGCAGGGTGAAGTGGAGCATTTTGAAATTAAGGAACCAACGTTAAATCAAATCTTTATCAGAGCGGTGGGTGAATCTCATGAATAAGATGGGGACAATTATTGGCTTTACCTTTAAAAATAAAGTAAGAACGAAATCATTCATGATTACTACGTTAATTCTAGTGTTGCTGCTCAGCATCGGGATGAATCTTCCGTATATCATCGATCAGTTTAAGGGTGATTCTAAAACAAACGCAGAGACTCAAATTGCTGTGATCGCGGAAGATGGAAATCAGGCTGCAGAGTTGTTGAAGGCATATACTTCACCTGAAGGAATGCCGCAGGCGAAAGTTGTGCAATATACTTCTGCCGATGATGCGGAGCTAAAGAAAGCTTTAGATGAAGGGACTGTAGAGGGGTATGTTACTTTTGCAGAATCGACTGGTGAAGGACTTCCACCCGTTACTTATTATAGTGAAAGTGGTGAATTGAAGGGCGATGTACAAATCTATCTCCAAAATGCCCTTCAGCAGGCCAACACCCAGTTCGTTGTTGGCGACAAGCTGACACAGGAGCAGATTGCTGCTATGTCAACACCGGTACAGATAGCTACTCAGCAGCTCAACCCTGATGGGACTGCGGGAGATAAAGATGCGTCGCAGGAATCCGCTCCAGCTATTAATTACGTTATTGTATACGCCATGCTTATGCTGTTCTTCATGTCTATCATGATGACTGGTAATATGATCGCAGCTGAGATTACTTCGGAGAAGAGCTCACGGATCATGGAGATTCTGATTACTAGTGCCTCACCGTTAGCGCAAATGTTCGGTAAAGTTATCGGAGTGTTCTTAGTAGGATTATTACAAATTGGCGTCATTATCGCAGCGGTAGTCGTCAATCTTAAGCTTCCGCATAATGCAACGATTTTAAAAGATTTAGACCTGGATTTAGGCCAGCTTAATATTAACTTGTTGCTTTATGGGATTGTTCTTTATGTACTGGGTTATTTCCTCTATGCCTTGATGTATGCAGCTGTAGGTTCAATTGTCAGCCGTACAGAGGATCTTGGCCAAGCGGTTATGCCGATTATGATGTTAGGCTTCGTAGCATTCTATGTTCCACTATTCAGTATCTCCAATGCGGATACTCTGCTGGTTAAGGTAGCGAGTTATGTGCCGTTCACCTCTCCATTGACCATGCTGCTCAGAATTGGTGTCGGTGAAGTAGCGATTTGGCAAGTTATTGTGTCATTAGCCATCCTGCTTGTTACCACGTTCATCTTTGGATGGTTGGCTGCCAAGATTTATCGCACGGGCGTATTGATGTACGGTAAACGTCCAAGTATTAAAGAGATCAGAAAAGCGATGAAGGCTTACAAGATCTAAGTGGCTTAAATAACTTTTAAGGAGTGGTAATCATGACTAAAAGTGAACAAAATAATATGATGCTTTTAATGAGTTCGGTATCTCTAGCTATGGTTAGTAGAATGCTCCCGACAGATGGATCCATTTTAATGGATTTCACTCAAGGTGTATTAACTGGTATCGCCATGGTAGGGATGGTTGCAGGATTGTGGATGTACGGTAAGGCGCGTAAGAGCAAAGCGTAATAGTAGGAAATAAGGAAGCCGCGGCAGATGCCGTGGCTTTTTTGTATACATATCGTAAAAGTTATGTAGCTGCGGCTTCTCCTTTGTTGATATTCATTATGAAGGAGTAGATCTAATCTTAGCTTCATCCGGACTCAGCAGGCGTTATTTGCGAGTAAACCGCCTTTGGAAGATAGTTGCGGACTCCAGTGCAGCTGTTCGATATGGATGGGGGGTTAGTTGGTGTTTTTGATCCAATAAGGTCCATGAAGTTCGCAAACTTACCAAATGTCTTTTCCCATTAGGGCTACACAACGGATAGATTACCACTAGGCAGTAAATCCTCTTGAACAGTCAGTTGCTCCCGCACATGTCTAAGCTGCGCTTTTAGTACAGGAACACTCTTTTGCAGGATGATGCTTATTTGAGGTAAAGATAGCTTTAGGCCATACCACATCGTTTTTACAAGCTGTTCCTCCCAAGGCAATGCCTTGGCAGATAGGAGAGACCGGCGCGTGTAATAATCAGCGCATTGTCGAATACAAGAGCGGTAAGCTTCGATAGAGAATAGCTGGCTGTCGAAGCTTTTTTGACGGAATATTTTATGAAGCTCTTTAAAAGTACGGATAGTAACCTTCTCGGCTTCTGCTGATTGTTGTAACAACATAGAACTGAGCGCATAGATATCATTCGTACACTTTTGAACACACGCTGCAAATATAGCTCCACGGGGTGATTCAGCAGGTAAGGGGTCAGGCATAATAAACACGATCCTTTCAGAATGGGTTATGGGATGAACCTATAATATAGAAAAGTAAGAAATGGATTTGTTGATAAGCTCGGCGGTATCAGGTTCTGGATAACTATGTTTTTGAAGCGCAACACTGGATGGTTTATAATATAGCCGCCCTCCTCTGGAATCTCTCCCACCAGCAACAGCTCTGTACAGACGACCTTGCTCAATGTGCCCTGCCAAGGATTTACCCTGCAGCTTGGCTTTTAAATCCTGTAAAGCACCTTGCACTAGCTCAAACTGAGTCTGATCCCACTCTGAACCATGGGTACGTACTTTATCTATCGCTTCCTCAAGCCGGCAATGGTATATCATTCTGAGAAAAGAACTCCATTTAATAAGGTCGAAGGTTTGGGTATTGGCAGAGATAAGACATGCCCCCCAGCTGCTACCTCCTTTACAGGTAAGTTTCAGGATGCCATACCGGCTGCCTTGATGAGCCTCCATTCCATAGTGAATAGGCTCAGGTGAATCAAAGACAAATACTTCTATGCGAGATAGTCTTCGCTGGTCCATGACGGTTTTCTCCTCCTTAGGTTTCCAAAAGCTTTAGATCTACATGGTGAATTACGTTAGCCTTCTCTATACAGGCGAGCATTTCAGCTTCATACTCACAGACTGCGGCATGCTCCAGCCATAGTAAGAATCTCTGTTTGCGTATAACGGATAAATGTAAGGGAAGGTTGTTGCGGGATCTCATTGCGTACCAACCGACTTCAACATCTTTTCACGGTTCCTTAAAAGCGGTGAGACACGGAAAACGTTGGTGTGCTGACCAATCCTCAGCTGTTGCTTTTCTCGGATGTTTTTATATATTTCGTATATAATCGTTCGATCCAAACAGTATTCACAGGTAGATAGGCTGTTGAAATGGCGAAGTGAACTCCAAAGTAAACATAATTTAGACTTTTTGGCTCAAGTAGCCCTTACTGAGTTCCCCAATAATAGTGTTTCATTCCTTTCACCCCGTCCAGCATGCTATTACCCTATAGAATCAGGTAACGCAAAAACCGCAGCAAGAGGAGGACCTCTGCTGCGGTTTTGGAATACAGGTATATACACACCTGTGCCAAAGCGTGGCGGATCAAGGGTCTCTCTCTTTACGCTTACGAGGTTAGCTGCCGGATTCGGACGGTGAGAGTCGCCCTACCTATGTGAGACTTGAACAGTCTCCTTCGGATTCACCCCAAGTAGGCCATGTGGCCTGATGGTTCCCCCGTTCCCTGCAAAAGCAGGAACTCAGCGTTGAATGTATTTCGTGAAATAGATTCAACCCGAATCATACTCTTTTCAAGGTGTTTCTGTAAAAACAGAAAGTGTTCTTTTGAGCGCAATTTTATCCATATCCTGCCGACTACGACGAAAAAAGGATCCAAATAGGTATTTATTGCGCGTTATCGGGCTTCTTCCTCGCTTAATCTCGCTTTCTTGTTTCCTTTCCTATAAAGGCGATTTTTGGGGATTCCTCCAATTGTGGTGAGTAAAATCACGTGGTATGCCCGTATTTCGCTAATCGATTCAAATTCGAGTAAACAAGAGATATAGAGAGATTGGATATCAAGTAAGCGCTATCCAATACGAAAATAGTTTTTAATTTGCATTATTTTGGCATCAATCAGGTTTTACAATACTTCCTGCATAAGGGTATGATTACTCCTGTTTCAACACAACAATCGAATATTTGATCCGCTTAATTTCCGTTAAGGAAAGCGGGGGAACCAACAATCGGCAGACGATGTGAGAGTCGGAAGCCGGTTATGGGGTGAATCCTGTAGAGGATGCGAGTGTGCTCGCATCCTCTACAGGTAGGGCGACTCTCACCGCCCGAATCCGACAGCTAACCTCGTAAGCGTATGGAGAGAGGATGAGTGCAATGTGACCGCTAGCGAGCCACAGAGGAGAATCCTTTGTGGCTTTTTGCTGTGCTGTTTTTAGCAAAGCATTTATGGAAAACCTCACGAAGAGGTCGTTATATTCATCATTAGCGGTAGCTTTTCTTTCAAGACCAGGGTGATCAAGCTCTGATCTTACAAGCAAAGCATTTGAGGAGAATAAGAGATGACAGATCAGAATGAATATGTACTGGTATGTGCGCCAACGAAGGCAGGAGAACATTTTATTAAGCTTCTAAAATTCAGAGGCATTAAGATGGCCGGATTGACCAACAACTTGCCTGAGAAGTCCCTACTTGAAGAGATGGGGATTGAGCAAGTTGTTCTAGTAGATACCCGCCATCAGAATACTTGGTTTCGCCCGCCGTTCCCGGTAGGCCGGGTATATCTGTTCGAGAGCAGCTTTACGTTATGCTGCCGCTATATTCAGATGTGCCGCACTTGGACGACACAGCCGATTTTTGTAATCACAAGCTCAATAAATCCTAGATTGGTCTATAAAAGACTTGGCGCAAGTTATGTAATCTATTCCCACAGTGGTGATGCTGATTTTCTGGTCGACAGATCACCTCATCAAGGATAAAAGAAGGAGTGCGGGAAATATGATGGATCTGTATATGGTGGCTACGCTAGCTGTGATTTACGGGTTGTTTTATGGATTTATGCGCTGGTGCGCAGGTGTAGTTGAGGATACAGGGAGGGATAAGCTGTGATTCTAGTAATCGCTGTTACCCTATTACTGTTTGTATATCTGGTTTACGCATTGATTCATCCGGAGAAATTTTAAGGAGGGGCATTCATGGGCATTTTGCAAATCGCTCTTGTAATCGTAATTCTCATCTTGCTGGTTAAGCCGATGGGCACGTATTTATATTATGTATTTTCTAATGAACCGAACCGTACGGATCGCTGGTTTGGAGGTATAGAAAAAGGGATTTTTAAGCTGATCGGCCTGAAAAAAAAGGACGGAATGTCCTGGAAGAAATATGCGCTCACCTTTGTTTTAACGAATATCGTACTGGTAACTTTCAGTTATATTTTTCTTAGATTACAGCGGGGACTGCCGCTAAATCCGAATGGAATTGCAGATATGGAACAGACGCTTTCATTCAATACGGTGATCAGCTTTATGACCAATACGAACCTGCAGCATTATAGCGGGGAGACGGGGCTTTCGTATTTTTCACAAATGGCTGTCATCACGATGATGATGTTCACGTCTGCAGCGAGCGGATTTTCTGTTGCGGTTGCTTTTGTCAGAGGGATCACAGGCCAGAAATCAGTCGGGAACTTCTTCGAGGATTTCGTCAAAGCACATATTCGTGTGTTCATTCCACTAGCTTTGTTAGTTTCATTGGTGCTGGTAGGCTTGCATGTGCCGCAAACGCTAAAGCCTTCGCTTGAGGTCACTACTCTGGAAGGGCAAACCCAACAAATTGCTATCGGGCCAGTCGCTTCTTTGGAATCGATCAAACATTTGGGCACGAACGGGGGCGGCTTCTTCGGGGCTAATTCGTCGCATCCTTTTGAGAACCCTAATCCACTTACGAACGTTCTGGAGATTCTCTCCATGTGGATGATGCCAGCTTCGCTCCCTTATATGTACGGATTGTTTGCGAAGAACAAACGTCAGGGCTGGGTGATTTTTACCGCGATGATGACCTTGTTCGTACTTTTGCTAAGCCTGAACTTTTATGCTGAATCCAAGGGTAACCCGGCGATCAATGCACTTGGAATCGAATCTTCACAAGGTAGCATGGAAGGGAAAGAGGTACGCTTTGGTATCCCGCAATCTTCACTGTTTACTTCAGTAACAACGGCAGCTACGACAGGTAGTGTTAACAATATGCATGATACGCTGACACCGCTGGGAGGGATTACGCCTCTGGCACTGATGATGCTCAATAATGTCTTCGGTGGGAAAGGTGTCGGACTAATTAATATGCTGATGTATGCCATCATGGGGGTCTTCCTATGTGGATTAATGGTTGGTAGAACACCGGAGTTTCTCGGACGGAAGATAGAGGCCAAGGAGATGAAGCTAATTGCTATTGCGATCCTTGTCCATCCGTTCATTATCCTTGTGCCGACAGCAGGTGCGTTTCTAACCGATTTGGGCCAAGGGGCCATCACGAATTCTGGATTCCATGGGCTTAGCCAAGTGTTATATGAATATGTCTCTTCTGCCGCGAACAATGGTTCAGGCTTTGAAGGACTTGCGGACAACACCACCTTTTGGAATGTTACAACCGGGATTGTTATGCTGCTAGGTCGTTATGTCTCTATAATCGCAATGCTGGCAGTCGCAGGTTCTCTGCTTCAGAAGAAGCCAGTTCCGGAGACAATTGGCACATTCCGCACAGACAATGGTCTGTTCACTGGAATTCTGATTGGTACGGTAGTGATTATCGGAGCGCTGACGTTCTTGCCGGTCATCGTACTCGGCCCTATTGCAGAATATCTAACCTTACGGTAGGAAGAAGGAGAATAAGATGAGTACTGTAAAAAGAAAAAAGCTGCTGACGGGACCCATACTCCTAAGCGCTGTAAAGGATAGTTTTATAAAGCTTAACCCAGTAACGTTAATCAAAAATCCAGTCATGTTCGTGGTAGAGGTCGGTACGATCATTGTGCTCCTCATGGTGCTGGCTCCTGGATATTTTAATGCAGAGCAATCGATAGGCTTCAATATCACCGTGTTGTTCATTCTGCTATTCACAGTGCTATTTGCGAACTTCGCTGAAGCATTGGCGGAAGGCCGGGGTAAAGCCCAAGCCGATTCGCTTAAAAAAACAAAACAAGATATCACAGCTAACAAACTGGTTGGAGGGTCAGTGAAGACCGTATCTTCCTCCGAGCTGCGTAAAGGGGATATCGTCATTGTCAGTCAGGGAGAACTTATCCCTGGTGACGGTGAAGTGATTGAAGGACTGGCTTCTGTAGATGAATCAGCGATTACAGGTGAATCTGCACCTGTAATCAAGGAGGCTGGTGGGGACTTTGGATCCGTTACAGGTGGTACACGGGTCGTCAGTGATGAGATTAAAGTTAGAATTACAAGTGATCCTGGTGAGTCGTTTCTAGATCGAATGATCTCCCTTGTTGAAGGGGCGAAACGTCAGAAGACACCGAATGAAATCGCACTAAATACGCTTTTGATCAGTTTGACGCTGATTTTCCTGATTGTAGTAGTGACCTTGCGGCCAATTGCGACTTATCTTGGTGTTGATCTAGACATTCCGGTCATGATCGCTTTGTTGGTCTGTCTGATTCCGACTACAATCGGTGGACTACTCTCCGCAATCGGAATAGCGGGTATGGACCGGGTGACCCAGTTTAATGTACTCGCGATGTCGGGTAAGGCCGTTGAGGCTGCTGGCGATATTAATACGATGATCCTAGATAAGACCGGTACGATTACCTTTGGGAACCGGATGGCGAGTGAATTTGTACCTGTCGGAAATGAATCCGAAGCGGAGCTTACGGCATGGGCGGCTATCAGTTCCCTAAAGGATGAGACGCCTGAGGGACGTTCTGTGATTGAGCTGGCCAAGAAGCTGGAACGCAGCTATGACAGCAAGCTTGCTGAAGGTGGCGAATTCGTAGAGTTCAAGGCAGAAACTCGGATGAGTGGTATTGATCTGCAAGATGGACGCTGTGTACGTAAAGGTGCGGTGGACTCCATGAAAAAATGGGTACAGTCGAAAGGTGGAGTCATTCCTGCGAACCTAGACAGTAATTCTGATGCCATCGCTCGAATGGGGGGGACCCCATTAGCGGTTGCGGTAGACCATCGGATCTATGGATTAATCTACTTGAAGGATACCGTTAAGCCAGGCATGAAAGAGCGGTTTGATGAACTGCGGAGGATGGGGATTAAGACCATCATGTGTACGGGCGACAATCCGCTGACCGCAGCTACCATTGCCCGTGAAGCGGGTGTAGATGATTTCATCGCGGAAAGTACACCTGAAGATAAAATAGCAGTCATTCGCCGTGAGCAGAACGAGGGCAAGTTGGTTGCGATGACCGGGGATGGTACCAATGATGCCCCTGCTCTTGCACAAGCCGATGTGGGCTTAGCCATGAACAGCGGTACGACAGCCGCTAAGGAAGCGGCAAATATGGTCGATTTGGATTCTGACCCTTCGAAGATTATAGAGGTCGTAGCGATTGGTAAACAGCTGCTGATGACACGGGGAGCGTTGACAACCTTTAGTATCGCGAATGATATCGCGAAGTATTTCGCCATTATTCCCGCAATGTTCATGCTCGCCATTCCGGAGATGGAAGCCCTGAATGTAATGGGACTAGGCTCGCCAAGCTCAGCAATAATATCCGCCTTAATATTTAATGCAATTATTATTCCCCTGCTCATCCCGCTGGCGATGAAGGGTGTGTCCTATAAAGCTATGAGCTCTACGAAGCTTCTGGGACGCAATATTTTTATCTATGGGCTAGGCGGAGTAGTTGTTCCTTTTGCGGGCATCAAGCTCATTGATATGATCGTAAGTGTATGGATTTAATGACGTGTTGACTAATCACTGAAAGGGTGAGAGCATCGTGAATAACAGAAACGCCATGGAGGACACTGAAGAGCAGTTGTCATCATCGAAAGGTGCTTATTTCTTTATTATTGTACGAATTAGTTTAGTATTTATTGTTCTCTGCGGAGTGATCTATCCTCTGACAACTACAGCGCTTGCCCAGGTTCTGATGCCTTCGCAAGCGAACGGTAGCTTGCTTAAGAATGATGCTGGAGTAGTGGTAGGCTCAGAACTCATTGGGCAGAACTTTACGAACCCAGCTTTATTCCAGGGTCGTGTGTCCAGCATTGAGTATAAGGCAGAAGCTTCAGGTTCCAATAACTACGGTCCATCCAATCCGGATATGCTGCAGCGGACAAAGGACTTTATTACACAGTGGCAGCTTGATAACCCGGATGTGCCCGTGAACAAATTGCCAGTCGATTTGGTCACCAACTCAGGTTCAGGGCTTGATCCGCATATCACACCTGGTTCGGCCATCGTGCAGATTCCTCGGATTAGCCATTTAACCGGTATTCCTGCGTCACAGCTGGAAGAGCTTGTGAATAAGCATACCGAGCGTCGTGACTTGGGGCTGTTCGGTGAAGAAAGGGTAAATGTGTTGAAGCTGAACATGGAGCTTCTGAAACTATCGAACCAATAAATATAGCAAATGTCCCTGCCAGATTACTAGAATCGGGCAGGGATATCTTGCTTTCTAAAATATAAGAAAGTGTAAGTTTCACATTATACATCATCCTTATATTTCTACGAGAAACGGCTGTCATCTTTGAAGGACGACAACGTCGTTTCTTCTTGGAACAGAAGAGTACATGCATGATCGGGGTTATTAAGGAGTGGTCTGGATGGGAACATACCGTAGGAAGACGCCGGAGGAACTGCTGCTCTCTATCTATGAGCTGCATCGGGGACGTCTTAAGATCTATATAGGACCAGTTAGTGGTTCGGGCAAGACGTATCAGATGCTGCGTGAGGGCCAGGCACTTAAAGCGCAGGGAATTGATGTCGTGATCTGTGCAGTTTCAACGAATCAAAGCCCAGAAACTAAGGATCAGCTGGGCGATTTGGAACGGATTCCAAGTATTCATTGGTTCCAGAAGGAGTTCGAGAAGAAGGATCTTGATGTGGAAGCTATTGTGGCTCGTAATCCTGAGGTTGTGCTGACCGATGGCCTGGCCCACCAGAATCGCGAGGGTGCGGAAAGATCTGGAAGACTGGACGATATCAAATACTTAATGAGCAATGGGATAAGTGTTATCACAACTGTAAACGTATACGAACTGGAGGGTGCTGCGGATTTAGTGCGGAAATGGACCGGAATTGAGGTAGAGCATTCCCTTCCTGCTGAGGTGCTTACCCTTGCTGATGATATCGTTCTAATTGATGTGACGCCGGAGAAGATACTTCAGCGCTTGTCCGACGGCCATTTAAGTAAACATCAGCAAAGATCGCTTTTTAACAAGGGGAATATAAGCAAGCTGCGGGAACTGGCACTTAGAATGGTTGCTGAAGATGTTAATGATTCACTGGAGAAACACAGAGAAGAACAGGGGCTGCTGGGAGCTTCGGGGATCGCAGAAAAGGTGTTGGTATCGGCACAGTATTATTGGAATGGCTCGATCCATATCCGCCGTGGACAGCAGATTGCCAAGCGGTTAAATGGGGATCTTTCAGTGGTGTCATTCTCGAAGCAGGGCCTCACCCTTTCTAAAGAAGCAGCTACCTTTAAGCGCTCCCTCTGGAAGCTGACTGAGAAGATTGGTGCCTCTATGGAAGAGATAACTTTTCGCTCGAAAAGGGAGATCCCTCATCTGTTGGTAAAATACGCAACCCGGCACAACATTACCCGGATTGTTATGGGACACTCCAAGCAGACCGCTTGGCAGGAGTTATGGAAAGGTTCGATCGCCAATTCGTTACTGAAGCAAATCAGAGGTGTGGATGTGTTCTTCGTGGCGGATCGCGCAGACCGAGAGGGAGAACGTGTACTTCCAACCCGGCAGCGTCGTAATGAACGGAAAGCGGATGCCTATCACAGATTAAGCAGTCAGGAAGTAAAGGATCAAATCGATGCGATTCACGGAGGAACCTTTAAGGTATACATTGGGGCTGCTCCCGGTGTGGGCAAGACTTACAAGATGCTGCGTGAAGGGAACGATCTCTTGAAGAGAGGGATTGATGTTGTGATCGGACTTCTTGAAACGCATGGCCGCCAAGAAACCCTTGAACAAATCGGTGATCTGGAGATCCTACCACGTCTACGTATAGAGTACCGAGGGACTGTCCTTGAGGAGATGGATACGGCAGCTATCATACAGCGTAATCCAGAAGTCGTCCTAGTGGATGAACTCGCCCATACCAATATGCCAGGCAGCAAACATAAGAAACGGTATATGGATGTTATGGAGCTGCTCGATGCGGGAATATCTGTGATCTCTACTGTGAATGTGCAGCATTTAGAAAGCCTGAATGACGCCGTAGAGCAAATTACAGGAGTTAGAGTAAGAGAGACCTTTCCGGACAGCATTCTACAGCGGGCTAACGAGGTAGAACTTATTGATGTATCACCCAAGACGCTTCAAGAACGAATGAAGGACGGGAAAATATATGCCATGGCCAAGGTGGATCAGGCGCTGGGGGCTTTTTTCAAAATCGGGAATTTGATCGCCCTTCGGGAGCTGGCGTTGCGGGAAATTGCTGACGATGTGGATGAGCGGCTGGAATCCTGGGAACGTGTCGGTTCGTTACGGGGGCCTTGGCGGCGTGAGGAAGTCATTTATGTGTGTATCACCTTGGGGGATCATGCGGAGCGCTTAATTCGGCGTGGTTTTCGAATCGCATATCGTCTAAAAGCTTGCTGGTATGTTACGTATGTGCAGGAATTTAAACAGCATGGACCCGTTTATGATAAACGAATAACTGATTTAAAGGAATTGACGGAACGACTGGGTGGGACGTTTAAGATGATTGAGAGCGCGCTTCCTGCCCGAGTGGCGTCCTTGCTGCTTGAAAGATCCCAAGCTTTGCAGAGCACTCAGATTATTATCGGTCAATCACAACGCTCCTGGCTGCGAAAAAGTATTCACGGCGATGTTACCAAGCAGATTCTGCGTTCTGCCAGAAACGTGGATGTGCTGGTCGTGGCAGATCTCATACGTGTGGAAGCATAGACTAAGACTAACAAATAAAAACGCCTTCGCCGTCCCTAAAGGACGGTAAGCGTTTATGCGAGAAATATAAGGATAATGTATAGCGTGAAAATTATAGATTCTTATATTTTGAAAAAGGGTACCTTCAAGCCGATTGGCTATGAGGATACCCTTTTTTTACAGCTATGAATTACATCATGTACTGAATAGTTTAATGGCTGAATTATTGGGCAGCTCCGATGAGTGCTTTGAGCGCAGGAAGATTAAATCCCTTGATCGCTTGATCCCCTGCTACAGTGACAGGAACGCCCATGAATCCAAGCTTCTCAACTTCCTCTTGATAGACTGTGCTGGTCATAACATCTCTTACTTCAAAAGGGATACCCTGCTCCGTAAGATAGGTTTTAACCAAATTACAGTCACTGCACCCTGCGGTTGAATAGACAATCACTGGCTCACTCATTGGTTCACAGCCTCTTTGATTGCATCTCTTGTGATTTTCCAGTGGGAAGTGTTCCAGCGAACCTCATTGTCCTCAAGCAGGAAGAGTTGTGGAGATTCATGTTTGATGCCAAAATCCTCAGCAATTTGATTGGAAACGGGACGATCCTCGATGACTAAGACCACTGCAGCGGCAGTATCCGCATCCTTCAGATAAGCCTGAAACTCTTCATTAGCTTTAGCACTAATCGGGCAGGTCGTGCTGTGTTTGAACAGCAGCTTCTTGCCAGGCTTAGCTACATATTGCTCAAGATCCTCCAGCGTATGGAGTTGTTGAATAGACATAGATATCACCCTCCTGGGATCGTTATTTTGAAATATAAGAGAGTATAAGCTTCACGTTATACACTATCCTTATATTTCTCGCATAAACGCTTACCGTCCTAAAGGACGCTGAAGGCGTTATTGCTTGCTAACAATTGTGTTGTTAACAACCTGTAATCATGATTGTAACATATATCAAAATTAAAACAAAAAGGATTCTTAAAGGCTTGCACAAGAGGCGCTATACCTGAAACCAATTGCGTTGAAAAAAAGAGTTCAGCATGCTAAGGTGGACAGAAGCAACATGCCTAACCATATCGCTAGGAGATAGGAGTGTTCAGAAGAATGAAGAGAGTTGCATGTGTAACTGGAGCAGACCGGGGGCTCGGACTGTCGCTTGTACGCTCGTTGCTGGCCAAACAGTTCTCCGTATTTGCAGGACAGTTTTTGAAAGAATCAGAAGATTTGAAAGCGCTTAAAAAGCAATATCCTGATCAACTGGAGCTTATCCCCCTAGATATCAGTATTAAAGACAGTGTGAAACAGGCTGCAAGAGTAATAGCAAGTAAAACCGGATATGTCGATATTATTATTAATAATGCAGGGATTATCCGTTCGGCTGATAATGCTACTGTGCTGGTAGAGCTGGATGATGAAGGCATGGCAGAAATATATAATGTAAATACGCTTGGCGCGTTAAGAGTCAGCAATGCACTTATGGGACTGCTGCTACAAAGTGAGGATAAGTTAATCGTCAATATTTCCTCGGAAGCGGGTAGTATTGCCCGGAATAAACGTATCAATATGTATGGCTATTGTATGTCGAAGGCAGCACTAAATATGCAGTCCTCCTTGATGCATAATCATCTGAGAACACTTGGCGGTCAAGTGATGGTGTTCCATCCCGGCTGGCTGCAGACCTTTATGCAGGGTAAGAAGGATGAGCAAGCGGACACGACACCGGAAAAGTCGGCAGAGCAGATTATCGGTCTTGTATTGAATCATTCAAAATATATGGGCGAGGAACCGGCCTATCTGGATATGGATGGAAGCTCTTGGCCGTGGTAGTACGATATCTCAAATAAGATAAGAAGAAAGGCGCTGATCATATGTCTACACTAAAAGCACTTGCACTTGGAAGCTACGCGGAGGTTAAATATCACCCCTTTGCAGGCGTGGACCGGGAGATTGAGCAAATACTGGCCAATGATCTTCAGGTGTTCTCTTCAGAGGATTACGGGCTTCTTAATAATAAAACGTTGTCTGACCACAAGCTGGTAATCTCCTACACCGAATTTTCGGATGACAAAATCCCGGTGGAACAAAGCGCTGCTTTGCTATCCTATGTGGCTGGCGGGGGCGGACTGCTAGTGGTACATAACGGAATTTCCTTACAACGGAATCAGGAGCTTGGTGTTATGCTGGGCGCACATTTCACCCATCATCCAGAGTTTACTTCTCTGCAGATGTCCATTCCCGCACGTGAGCATCCCATTATGCAGGGAATTGAAGAATTTGTGATTGAAGATGAGCCATATTATTTTGAGATGCATCCTCATTTTGAAACGACGGTGCTCGCTGAATATCCTCATGAGGGAGCGATGCGACAAGCGGCTTGGTGTCATGAATTTGGCCTGGGGCGGGTAGTTTATTTAATGCCGGGGCACCATTTACCTTCATTTTCGGTAGAGCCATTCCGCGAAATGATTCGTAGAGGCGGGCTTTGGGCGGCAGGATTATTGTAGGATGTTGTAACATCATAATGAATCCAACTGTGGGATAACTACGGTTGGATTTTTTTGTTGACTCTGACATTGGTGTCAGGGTTTATACTGGGGTAGAACAATTCTCATGAACCCCGGGGAGAATGATATGAAAATAGGTGAGCTTGCTAAATTAACGGGCGTAAGCGTCCGGTCAATTCGTTATTATGAGAGTCAAGGATTAATCTCGTCGATCCGTCAGGCCAACGGATATCGGGAGTACTCTCCACTCGCTGTGGAGACGGTAGAAACGATTAAATTATATTTGAACCTCGGTCTGTCCACAGAACAGATTGCGGGCTTTCTACATTGTGTCTTGAAGAACAAAGAAGCCTTCTGCGCAGAAGTGATGCCACTATACCACAGTAAACTTGAAGAGATTGAACGTCAGCTTGTAGAACTGAATCAGATTAAGCACAATTTGGAAGAAAGAATGGCATCTATCTTGCGAGAGCAGAACGAGTGTAGTTTAGAGGCATGTACACTGGAGAGTTTGGAGTAGGTACTGCTAGAGTTGAAAACTATGAGGAGGAAAGACAAATGGCTATTTCAAATGCAGATAGCGCTGATTGGGTGCGAGCAGAAATACGCGGTGGTGGAACGGTGTTGGTAGATTACGGTGCGCCATGGTGTCCCCCTTGCAAGGTACTGCTGCCCCTTTTGGAGGACCTTCATCAAGAATATGGAGATGATGTTTCTATCGTAAAGGTGAATTGTGACGAACTGCCGGATCTGGCTGGGGAAGCTGGTGTTATGGGGATGCCTACAGTCATTGTATATAAAGATGGGCAACCAATGGAAAAGTTGGTTGGCTTACGTCCGATAGCAGCCTACCAAGGGATATTGAACAAGGTTATTCAAGCATAGGGCATTGGAATTTAGTTGTATTTTGATGCTATATTGATCTCAAGCTGAGAAGGCGTTAATAAGCCACATCCGGATATTTTCCTGCGTACGCTCGATAGGCTAGACGTAAAGCCCTAGGAGAGCGTCTATATTGTTGATTATCCGCTGAACGATGTAGACGCCGCGGTGAGCCGTGACGGTATGAAAGGCACAGCTTTGGAAGGAGTAGCCCGTATGGATTTTCAGGTCGCATATACCAACTATCACTCTCTGCTGCAAGCAATCGCTTACCGTATGACCGGCTCTATAGCAGATGCAGAGGACCTCGTTCAAGACGTATTCATCGAGTACAGCAAGCTACAAACAATAGATATCACCCATCCGAAAGCTTACTTAATCCGTATGATTACAAATCGTTGCATCAACTATATGCAATCCGCCCGTATAAGGAGAGAGCAATATGTCGGCACATGGCTGCCGGAGCCGCTCGTCAGCTTTACGAATGGAAGCGGCGATAATCCTGCTGATCTCTTCGATCACGATGAAAATGTATCCTACGCCCTGCTCGTCATGCTGGAACATTTATCGGCTGTCGAGAGAGCCGTCTTCATCTTGCGCCAATCCTTCGCTTTCGAATATAGCGAAATTGCCGATGTATTAGGAAAATCAGAAGCCAACTGTCGAAAAATATTTAGCCGCGCTAATGATAAGCTGCATGAACAATCGCCCGTTCTACCAGATAATACGGCTCAGGCAACACCTCTAGCGACAGCATTCCTTGCAGCTGCGCGAGGCGGCAACGTCGATGCGCTTGTTAGTCTGCTGGCCGAGGACGCGCTGCTTACGTCGGACGGCGGTGGTAAAGTTCGCGCAGCGATCTTCACCATCACGGGCAGAGATCGTGTTCAAGCTTTCATTGAAGGTGTCATTACGAAGGGCTTCCTCGGAGATTCGCAAAGGATGGTGCTACTTAACGGCCAGCTGGGCATCGTCATCTATCGGGATGGCCGGCCGCTTAAGGCGATAAGCTTCCAGCTTGATACGGCCGGGGAGCGGATCGAGCATATTTATATCGTACTCAATCCCGATAAATTACAACGAATGGGGTAACCTGTCACAAACGGAGCTTCTGCATTGTCTTATTAGTGAAACAATCAAAAGATAACCGGTCTATAGCCGGAGAGGAGCTATCCCCATGGAACAAAGAATGGATCTGGCCGGTGAAATCCCAGCCGCATACAAAGCAATGATGGGTCTTGAAGCGTTCGTACAATCGACAGGCATGGAGAAGTCGTTATTGGAGTTAATCAAAATCAGAGCGTCACAAATTAACGGCTGCGCCTTCTGTATAGATATGCACACGAAGGATGCCCGCAAGGCAGGCGTGTCGGAACAGCGCATCTACATGCTGAACGCATGGCGTGAAGCGCCGTTCTACAGCGACGAGGAGCGCGCAGTGCTTGCCCTGACCGAATCGGTTACGCTCGTGACGCAAGGACATGTACCGGACGATGTCTATTCGGAAGCGGAGCGCCATTTCGATACTAAGCGACTTGGCGAGATCATCATGGCAATTGTTACAATCAATGCATGGAATCGCATCGCGATCACCACTCGCATGTTGCCGCAATAAACTTTAATCACGTCAGCCGAACGCCGAAGGCTAGCACCTTACCATCTCTGAAATTTGTTAATTATGGGATCTGAAGATGATCTCATGACGCTCTAAAGATCATATGAAGTTTAACTTAGGGAGACCCCATACTGTGGGGTCTTTTTTGTATGCATGAATTATCCATCTTCGGTAAAAAATACGGTCACAGCTACGAAGGAGGTGTTAGCGGTGTGGAATGAGGTAATAGAATTAATTCCAAGTTGGGAAGTGGTTTTCCAAGGGATTATGATCTTCTGCGTCCCGTTTATCATCCTTCGATCAATAAGTTGGGCTAAAGCTAAAGAAGATCGAATAACGACCAGGGCTAAAAAAGCCATAGGCAGCAAAGGTGGGGGAGTTCCATATGGAGAAGCATCCAGAGGGAAAAGCATCTCAGAAGGGTCTAAGGAGCAGCAAAGCACAGATAAAGTAACTAAGGATAAGGGTGAAAGATTAACTTACAGTGGTCATTTAAACGAGGATTTGCAGACATTCAAAGAGATCAGTGCGGATATGCATGATGTGAATATAAGGGAATTGCGAATCGGAAGCATACAGACAAAGGCAGCGTTGTTGTACGTAGACGGGCTAACGGACAAAGACAAAATGGATCAGAATATATTAAAGCCGTTAATGAATGCGTATCAGCCTTTTAAGGATATGAATACCATACCGGAAGCGAAAGATCTACAAGATATTCTCATCCATGAAATATTGCTCATTTCGGAAGTTGAGCTCACGGATAATGTATACCTCTCCCTTCAAAAAGTGTTATTTGGATCTGCCATACTGCTCGTAGAGGGGATATCAGAGGTTTTTGTGCTTAGTAGTCCAAAGGGGGCTACTAGAGGGATTCAAGAGCCAGAATCTGAAGCAGTCTTGCGGGGATCGCGAAGCGGATTTAATGAGACATTAAGCGACAACACGGCAATGCTGCGTAGACACGGGCAGAGTACGGAGCTAGCGATGATTTCTTTTACTGTAGGAAAGAGAATGCAGAAGGAATTGATCCTAACGTATATCAAAGATATTGCGAATGATGAGCTTGTAGAAGAGGTCAAACGAAGAATTAAAACGATAGATATAGACGATGTTCAAGAATCTGGTTATGTGGAGCAATTAATCGAAGACAATAGCTTCAGTCCTTTCCAGCAGATTCAGAATACAGAAAGACCAGACCGCGTAATGGCAGCACTCCTGGAAGGAAGAGTAGCTATCTTAATTGATGGTACGCCCTTCGCCTTGATTATGCCGGTTACCTTCGGGATGTTACTGCAATCGCCAGAGGATTATAACGATCGCTGGATGGTAGGGTCGCTGCTACGTCTGTTACGTTTTTTTGCGGCAACGATATCATTGTTTGCGCCGGCACTATATATCTCCTTTCTCTCGTTCCAACCTGGATTGATTCCAACAAAGCTGGCCATTTCCATAATTGCCTCCAGGCAAGGCGTTCCCTTCACTGTATTGATCGAAGCATTGATTATGGAAATTTCGATTGAAATCTTACGGGAGGCTGGACTTCGTTTGCCTAAACCTATCGGTCCGGCAATGGGGATTGTTGGCGGTCTGATCATCGGACAAGCCGCAGTAGAAGCTGGAATTGTGAGTCCTATCTTAGTCATTGTAGTTTCAGTTACGGCTGTTTCGTCCTTTTCTATGCCAATGTATAGTGCAGGGATGACGCTTCGAATGCTCCGGTTTGCAGCCATGTTTTTTGCAGCGATCTTTGGATTATACGGTGTTGTACTTTTTTTTCTTTTGCTTAGTAGTCATTTAATTAAGCTGAAGAGTTTTGGTGTTCCCTATCTTGGTCTGGCAGTCCCGAATAAGACAGTCAATTGGAAAGATTTTATATTCCGTATGCCTTTGCAATTTTTAACCGGGCGGCCTACATTGTTGAAACCAAAGGACCCTTTGCGTAAAGGGTAAGAAGTTTAGGTAAAGGAGGAAGAGTACATGAGCGCCGAGGTAAAGGACCGAATAACTGCTATTCAAGCGACGATCATTCTAGCCAATTATACGATTGCGGCAGGGGTACTTACGCTTCCTCGGACCATTGTAGAGGCCAGTGGCAGTCCAGATGTATGGATAAGTATTTTGTTAGGGGGAGTAATCTCTTTTTTGTCAGGATTGATTATTGTGAAGCTTAGTCAACGGTTTCCAGGTCAAACTTTTTTTCAATATATTGGGAAGATTATCGGCAAACCACTCGGAATAGTTCTTACTATAGGAGTCGTGGGTTATTTTATCAGTATCGCCGGCTTTGAGATACGTTCGGTGCAGGAGGTAACCTCTTTTTTTCTACTGGAAGGTACACCTCCTTGGGCGATTGTGGCTGCTTTTATGTGGATTGCCTTCTATTTATGCAGAGGAGGAATTAATGCGATCACTAGTATGTGCAGACTCATTGTTCCAATCACCTGGACAGTATTTATTGGGGTTTGTCTGCTTAGTTTTGAAGTTTTTGACCTCAACAACCTTCTACCAATACTTGGAGATGGATTGGAGCCTGTGTGGAAAGGGATCAGACCAACCATCCTAACCTTTACAGCTGGAGAAGCAATGCTGTTCATTGTTGCTTTTATGGACAAACCTCAAAAAGCAGTAAAGGTAATCATTGCTGGAACCTGTATCTCGACGATATTTTATACCCTAGCTGTTGTAGCGACCATAGGGGCTTTTTCTATAGATGGAGTGATCACAAGAACCTGGCCGTTTCTCGATCTTGTAAGAAGTTTTGAGGTGAACTATCTCATTTTTGAAAGATTTGAGTCGTTGTTGTTGGTGATCTGGATTATGCAGATCTTCTGTACCTTTTGTATTGCCATTTATGCAGCGTCTTTAGGGTTGTCTCAAGTCATTCATAAAAACTTTAAAGGTTGTTTGTTGGCGATACTTCCGGTTGTCTATGTAATTTCTAGAATTCCACCAAATGTGAATGCTCTGTTTGCTTTAGGAACAGGTATCGGTGATTGTATGCTTATTCTATTCGGATTGCTTCCGTTGCCATTGTTAATTATCACATACTTCCGGAGGGCTGCTTCATGAAAAAATGGAGGTTGTGGGTTGTACTCTCTATCGCATGTTCGCTGTTATCAGGCTGCTGGAGCAGCACACCGATCGAGGAATTAAACATGCAGATTGGTGTTGCACTGGACAGTGCTGAGGAACCAGGAGGCGAGGAGGCAGCTAAGCCGGAGGGTGGAAATCATAAGAAGCCTGAAAAAATAATAAGTACCTATCAATTTACGATTCCACAAGGATCAGGAGGGGCGATCATGAAGTCTTCTGCTAGTTCATCCTCCTTTAAGAATTACTATAATATGAGTGAAACCAGCGATTCTATCTTTGAAGCGATGCGGCAGCTTTCGCTGCGTACTAGACGCACTCCGATTGGCCATCATCTGAAGGTCATTATAATCAGTGAAAAGCTTGCTCGTTCCAATAACCTTACTAAAATCATAGATTTCTTTACTCGGGATAATGATATCCGTCCGAGTGTTATGTTATTTGTCAGCAAAGGAATGGCCAAAGATGTATTGGAAAATGCACTGCCGGGTCAGACGCCTGCTTTTGTACTTGAAGGCATATTCAATAACAGAGACCGGAATATGGGAATTTGGGAGCCGGTATCTCTGGCAAAAGTAGTTGGGCCTTTGCAAGCAAAGAAAAGTTTCTTATTGCAAAATGTTATCCCTATTGATCAGGAGACAAAGCTATCAGGAGCGGGTGTATTCAACGGCGGAACGGGAAAACTTGTTGGCTTTTTGGATGAGTCGGAGCTGGAGGGGATGGCCTGGCTGACCGGAAAGGGGCTGGGAGGAGTGCTTAAAACGTATGATCCGGATAACAATAATCTCTTAACCTATGAGGTGAAATCCATGCATAGCAAAATCAAAGCGAATGTGAACAATGGTCAGATTTCTTTTAATGTGAAAATAAAATCTACAGGTAGATATGCTGAGGTCTTTGCCGAAAAGCCAAAGAAATTACATGACGGAATTGTAAAGAAGGATAAAGCCTTGCTGCAAAAGCGTGTCCTGGAAATGGTGCAAACTACTGTAACAAAAATGCAGAAGGAACTGCATACCGAAGCTGCCGGTTTCGGCACCAGCCTACATAATCAGCATCCAGCCGTATGGCGGAGCGTCAAGGCTAACTGGGACGAAACCTTCAGCAAAATACCGATTACCTATGAAGTAAACCTGAATATTGAAGAATACGGTGCGTCAGATACAACAGCTGAATAGAAAGGTTGCAGACAATTCAGAGCTACTTCATGTGATGGGTGACAGGTATTACATCATTTTGATGCAGCGCATCAAGTACTTCGGTTTTTAATTGTTCAGTAAAGGTATTCCATGTTTTTTTGCCGATATCCAGTTCTTCACGTCCAATAGTATTTAGTGTTTCTAACCAAAGGCGTTTATCGTTAATTAGCCCGAGCTGGTCTTGGATCTGCTTATATATTTCCTCATGGGCATGAAATTTTTGATTTAACGCAAAAGAGGCTGCACTAGCCGTATATCGCAGTTCCTTAGCAGCCATCCTCAGCTCATGCAGTGCGTCGAAGGCTGCTTCAGATTCGGCATCTTGTCCACGAAATATAACCTTGCAAGCTTTTTTCTTCTGCTCGTAAGCTACCTCTAGTTCGCGCATGACAACATTGGCATCTTTTTTCGCTACCAGGGCCTCAAGCTGTTCACTTAGGAAGACTTTCCACTTCTCATCCAGATCTTCATTGATTAGCTTAGGCAGCTCATCGGCCAGCTTCTTACGATAAGTTTTGCGCTTGTCCTTTTGGTGGTCGATCACTGCCTTCAACAATTCTGCGGTCTTTGTATCGCCGTTTTCCTTGGCGTGTTTGCGTTTAGTCTTGAACGATTCGATCAGAACGTCTGCATCTCTGACCTTGCCTAATCGCTTTTGGGCTTTTTCAAATAAGGGGTATAGCCCTAGAGTATGGCCAGGGTCGAGAATGGATAGCAGTGTTAACAGCTTGCGGCAGTTCACTCTTGCTTGATGAATATCCTCGTCATCGAATTTGCTAAGTGCATCATGGCAGTAATCCCAGAAATCAATATACAGCAGGTTAAGTGCCTGTTCCCATTGTCTTGTCTTGGTTAACTGTCGTTCCTTCATCACTTCCACTGTCATGCGGCATCACTCCTTAACGTTGTGTATAGCATGAACCTAAGGCTACCCCCTATTCGAGCTGGGGCATGTTCGTATACTATAAGGATAGCGTTATCATAACCTCATTTCAATTCTGATTTCGCACTAGCGAGGCAGATCGATTACAATATCACAGATAATACGGGAAAGAGGGGAATTGGTGGATACTCGGGAGTACGATGGAATGATCAATGGATCTGTTGATAGAAGTAAAGAAGTCATCGGACTTCCTGCAGAAATGGGACTTTTCCAGCATCTAATCTTAAAGAGTGACAGTATAGATGAGGAAGCAGGGGGCATCGGGGAGATGCTGATCCCGTTCGCCTTTGAAGAGACCCTTTGCAGGGATGTCGGATCGGGACTTGTTCCTCCTAGTCTGCACCTATGGAGTCATTCCGGGGGTGTGGTGCTCGGCCTACGGGACAGCAAGCTTCCGTACGCGGCTCAAGCGATGGCTAAGTTAGAGCAGCAAGGAATTCGTACAGCGGTAAGACATTCCGGTGGTGCTGCGGTGCCTCTGGATGATGGAATTGTTAATGTTTCGCTAGTGCTCCCCAAAGGACGCGGAAAGCTGGACTTTCATGATGACTTTAGGCTTCTGGCTTCTCTGATCACTGAGGCAGTTGCTATGAGTCATCCACAGGCTGCTGCTCAAATTCAGGCTGGTGAAATTGTTGGTTCTTACTGCCCGGGGGACTTCGATTTGGCGATCGGTGGGCGAAAATTTTGCGGCATTGCTCAGCGCAGACAAAATAATGCCTATTTCGTGCATGCATTTGTAGTGGTTTCGGGTTCGGGACAGGAACGTGGTGAGCTCATTCATAAATTCTATGAGCAAGCCTCAGGAGGAGACTCAGCATTATCTTATCCACGGGTTCGTCCAGAGACGATCGCTGGGCTTGGTGAACTAGGTGGACCGAATGCTACTGAAGTATTTGCCGAAGGCATTAGACAAGCATTAGCCCACCGTGGAGTGGTGCTTAAATCCTCTGACAGGCTACAGCAGGAGACGGGATATTTCTTGGACTATGAAGATCGGCGTGTTCTGGATGCTGCGCGAGTCCTGCATGAACGTTATGCCCAAGGATAAATGGATATTGAGCATCGTTAAAAAGGACGTAACAGAAAGCTGGCGAGAGGCCAGCATCTGTTACGTCCTTTTTAATCATATAAGTCGGGACGTCTGTCTGCAAAAATAGGGATTTGTGCTCGAATTTCACGCACCATATGTAAATCGATATCCCCCGTTAGGATTTTTTCCCCTTCAGCAGCTTCACATAAAATATCTCCCCAAGGATCAATTATCATAGAATGCCCAGCAAAGGTGTTGTAAGGGTCGCTTCCTGCACGGTTGCAGGCTACTACATAACATTGGTTCTCAATTGCTCGGCTGATCAGTAGTGCATGCCAATGTGATAGCCTGGATAATGGCCATTCTGCACTAACAAACAAGATTTCTGCACCTTGTGCGGTATGAGCGCGAACCCATTCTGGAAATCGGATATCATAACAGATCAATCCGGCACATAATGTGCCCTCCAATGTGAAGAGACCCCTATCTTCTCCCGGCTGCAAATATAGATGTTCATCCATTAGCTGAAATAAATGCAGCTTACTGTATTCGCCAACGAGTTCTCCAGATCGATTAAATACAAACATACGATTAGTTACACCGGAGGCGTTCCTGCTAGCGACTGAACCAGCGACGATATTGACGTTGTATTGTCTGGATAAGCCGGAGATGAATTCCTTGGTGATTTCTCCTTCTGGATCGCCAATATCTTCTAGTCGGGCCAGATCATAGCCAGTGGTCCAAAGCTCAGGGAGAATAAGACAGTCGGGGGCTGTGGCGGCAGCTTCACTAATTTTATTTGCTGCAGCAGCATAATTCACATCGGGATTGCCAAATGCTATATCCAGCTGAATCAGGGAGATTCTCATAGGATGCCTCCTTTTTGTTCAAGACTATAGCACCATAAGAGGATAAGCAATGTTGATTTGTAAAAAATGATTTGATATATTAGTTGACGGGTCAATGATTATCAGTTAGTATAATTTTATACAAAACAATTGTATGCAATCAAATTAAAGAAGGAGGTATATTTTGACGGAGCACTATCCTGAGGAAGACCGCATATTTGAGCTGCTGCAGGCATTAAACAAGGGAATCTGTCCGAAATTCGAACGATGTGCTGGGATTAGTCCCACACGGCTTCGCCTCCTGCATGAATTATTCCAAGTAGATGAAGTCAGCCAAATTACGCTGCAAAAGGGCATGGATATAGATGCGGCCGCCGTTACCCGGCACTTGAAAGGAATGGAAGAGAGTGGTACGATCACTCGCCGCAACAACCCCGCAGATAACAGGGTTACATTGGTCTCACTGACGGATCAAGGGCGGGAAAGAATGATTCAATATAGCGAAGAGAAGAGGCGATTTGTCGCTACTCTGCTAACTGGATTTAACGATCAGGAGCGAAAAGTGCTCATAGATATGCTTAATCGCCTGCAATCTAATATCAATCTGTTGTAACTGTAACTACCCAAATTACACATTCAAAGGAGAAATACACATATGAACGCTACACAAACACAAACCAATGATTTTAAAGAAATTATTACGGGTCGCCGCTCTATCCGCAAATATGATCCATCCGTTAAGATCAGCAAAGAAGAGATGACACAGATTCTTACCGAAGCTACGCTTGCACCTTCCTCAGTGAACATGCAGCCTTGGCGTTTTCTTGTCATCGAAAGTGATGAAGCTAAAGCTACACTAGCGCCTCTTGCTCGCTTTAATGGTGTACAAGTTGAAACCTCTGCCGCTATGATTGCCATCTTCGGTGATTTGAACAATTTCGACTATGCAGAGGAGATTTATGGCACAGCTGTTGAACGTGGACTAATGCCTGCTGAAGTAAAAGAAAACCAATTGACTAGATTATCTGCTCACTTTGCCACCCTGCCACATGAAGTTAACAAAGACACTGTGCTCATCGATGGTGCTCTTGTTGCGATGCAGTTGATGCTGGTTGCCCGTGCACATGGTTACGATACAAACCCAATTGGCGGTTATGAAAAAGGTCAAATCGCAGAAGCGTTTGGCATGGAGAAAGACCGCTATGTTCCTGTAATGCTGCTTTCCATCGGTAAGGCTGTTGATGCAGGCTATCCATCTGTCCGTTTGCCTATTGATAAGATTGCTGAGTGGAAATAATAAATTACACCTTAGGAGGAAAATACAATGATCATTATTCATGCTGTGCTTAAAGTAAATCCGGAACGTCGCGAGCAGTTTTTGGCGGAGTCTAAAACACTTCTCACGGCTACTCATACTGAAGAAGGAAATCTCTCTTACGAGCTGTATGAGAATGCTGGAGAAGCAAACTCATTTATTATGGTGGAGACTTGGCGCGACGCTGAGGCCGTATCCAGCCACAACACGAGCCCTCATTTTACAGCGTTCTCAGCTAAAGCTGGTGAATTCTTGGCTGCACCACTAGACGTAAAAGTGTTTAGCGCAGAGCAAGTGAAATAAGTTATCTCGATTCTTAGTAAATCCTGGTTGATCTTAAACAGGGATGTTCCATAGCCATAATGGCTACGGGCATTCCTGTTTTTTATATTCCCCGTTTATAAAGAGGAGTTCAAGGGTATCTAACCTTACCTTGATACATGTGTACTCACAATAAAGATAGGGGATCTTACATATGGAAATACAGAAAAATATGATCGACATCTTGAACTATTACTTATCAGGCGGTTCACTTGTCCGGATTTTGGGCGAAGCTGGAGAAGAGGCGGAATGTACGCTAAAGGAGATCAACTTAGAGGCGGCCAAAGCATATCGTCAGTCCATTGGCGGAGTTATTACCGAGGGTCAACAGCTATTCCAGGTTCCTGGCTTTAGCCCAAGATTACTGGGGCATCTTACTGAAGCATTAGGCAGACTTGATTCAGACAAACTAACAGTTCTAGCCCCGCAAACCACATGGAATAACCAAGTAGATCCTTACGTGAATGGACCTGCGTGCCTTGGGATGATCATAGAAGAAATAAAGAAGGCACAGCATTATATTCACCTGTCAGTGATGCTCTTCTTTAATGACCGTTCAGGCAATCTGGTTGCAGATGAATTATTTCACGCTCTTAAACGGGGGGTGAAGGTACGGATCATGGTCAATTACACGCTGACAGCATTAGGGTATGAGAATAATCTGGCGTTTGGCCAATTCTCCAAGATTTCTGAAAGGCTTGAGAATGCAGGAGCTAAACTGCTGGATACCTTCAATTCGTATTATACAGCCGTAGAATGGCGTGTGAAGCGGAAGGTGCTGGAGCAGCAAGGTGTACCGGAAAGCATCCTGTTCTTACAGGATAAAGTACAAGAGGACGTAGAGATCACTGGACTGAATGTCATTGATCATCGGAAGTTTATGGTCATTGATGGGGTAACCTCTATTATTGGCAGTCTGAACATTGGGGATCAGTACACATACATGACGCCTGTTCAGGCATCATCTGCGGTCAGTATAGAAGGACAACTGCAGGGGATTCCTAGTAAAAAAGAGGAGTGGCATGATGGCTGCTTCCGGATTCGTGGCGCGGCGGCGCAGTCTTTAAATGCTAAGTTTCATTCCCGTTGGTTGCTTCTGGGAGGTGATCATTTTGACGTGGAGGATGCCTTCTACCAGCCGAATGTAGATTATCATTTTGGAGAGGAAGAATGTACGCTGTTTGCAAGCTTTCCGGGCAATCCAGTTAACTTCATTCAGCAATATTACTTGAATTTAATTACCTATGCGACGGAGGAAACTGTGATTGTAAATCCTTATTTGATTGATCAAGAGTTCTGGGATCGGCTGGGGGAGCTGGGGCCAGACTGTTCCTGTCATCTGAGCATCTGCAATCCGCTGAAGGTTAATGATCATCCTACCAATTCTGCGGCGGTACGAGGCAATATGTATAAGCCGTTTATCAATGGGGTTTCCTTTTATGATTACAGCTTCACAGGCCGGTTTTCACATTGGAAAATAGCCTATGACCATAGATCACGGGCGGTATTTCATGGCTCCTACAACATCAATGAGAGAAGCGCCTGCCACGATTTTGAGCTGGGAATGCTGGTGAAAGGGGAGGCCTTCGCAGCGCGGATAAAGTCTATGATCGATTATGATCTGGGTGTCTCACGGAGAATCACGAAGAAAAATGAGTTCTTTAAGCATCCTTGGCTGCATCCTAGTACTTATCTGAACAAGGTTACCCAGAATTACACTTGATAATATCCGTTCATTGTCATGTATAATGATCGTTATAAATGATCAAGGTGGAATAATAGCTATGAAAATTAAAATTACAAAGAGTGGCTTGAAAAAGGACGAGGTATTCTTTCGCACGGAGTTTGGCGAGGGTAAGGGGATCTGGTGCGGTGCTCCTGTGGAGCCAGATACGGAAACAGATGTGGAATTCGAGCTTTCGGAGCTGCTGATGAGATGGGTGGATATTCTGCCTGTACCTGCTAGTGAGTTCAATATTAGGTTAGAGGGAGATAAGGTTGTTTTTACCGGTGTGCTGGAGAATATTGAAGAAGACGGGACAGGATTTTTGCGAACAGGTGAAAGTTTACTAATGTTCGAGTGTCTCGGTGAGCCTATGGCGCTTGGTGTGTTTGTAGAAGTGCAAGTTCGTAATGTGAGCATCTACCCCTTGAGTATTTGACGCTTATCAGGGACTAAGATAACATACAAAGATAACATTAGATTCAGAAGTAAGCTATGAGGAGTAGAAGTCTATGAACACCGAAATTCAGCAATTTAAGACCGAATTCTTCAAGGCGCTGGCTCATCCGATGCGAATTCGTATACTGGAACTGCTCAGCGAAGGTGAGAAGAATGTGAATGAGCTACAAGCCATTCTAGGATCGGAAGGTTCTGCAGTATCCCAGCAGTTAGCTGTTTTACGCGCTAAGAATGTAGTAGCCAGTGTAAAAGAAGGTACCACTGTGATCTATTCGTTACGTGATCCTCTGATTAAAGATCTTCTGGTCGTAGCTAAACAAATATTTGATAACCATCTGGTGAATACCATTTCATTGCTCGAAGGTATGCGCGGAGAATAAAGGAATAACATTATTTTGGCGTTGACAACAGTTGCGTCCTAGAGTAATGTTCTTCTTATATTCAAATAATCAGATATTTAAAGAAAAGAAGGTTTGATCATGACAGGGTGGGGCCGATATAAAGGCTACAACATGAATGCATTTCGTAAGGATTTGATTTCGGGAACAATCGTTGGTGTGATTGCCATTCCTTTGGGGATGGCATTTGCTATTGCATCCGGAGTGAAACCCGAGTATGGCATTTACACGACAATCGTTGCCGGAATATGTATTTCATTGTTCGGAGGATCAAAATTTCAGATTGGTGGACCGACAGGTGCTTTTATTCCTATCTTGTTTGCCATTGCGATGGAGTATGGCTATGAGAACTTGCTTATTGCTGGGATGATGGCAGGGGTTATTCTAGTTCTCATGGGATTATTAAAGCTGGGTGTATTGATTAAGTTTATTCCGAGGCCAGTAACGATTGGTTTCACAGCAGGGATAGCGGTCATTATCTTCACCGGGCAGATTGCAAATTTCCTTGGATTAAGGAATATAGAACGGCATGAGAGCTTTGTAAATAACATGAAAGAAATAGGGATTCATCTATCGACGATGAATGGATACAGTATCCTGACCGCCGTGATTTGTCTTGCCGTCGTTATCCTAGCGATTCGATTCGCGCCGAAGGTGCCTGGATCATTGGTAGGTCTTCTGTGCGCGACTGTGATTGCTGCGTTATTCTTTAGCGGTAAAGTGACTACGATTGGCTCTGCTTACGGAGATATCCCTAATACCTTACCAAGCTTTCGATTTCCGGACATTACTTGGGAACGAATTACCCTGCTCATTCGTCCGGCATTTATCATTGCAATGCTAGGTGCTATTGAGTCATTGTTATCCGCTGTTGTAGCGGATGGAATGACAGGTAGCCGCCATAATAGTAACCGAGAGTTGATCGGTCAGGGAATCGCTAATATTGCTGCTCCCTTGTTCGGAGGCATACCAGCGACAGGAGCAATTGCTAGAACAGCGACGAACATCAAGAGTGGCGCTGTTTCTCCGATCTCGGGGATCGTTCACGGTGTTGTGGTGTTTCTAATTCTCCTGTTGCTCGCACCCTATGCTTCCAGTATTCCTTTAGCTGCGATGGCACCTATCTTAATGGTAGTAGCTTGGAATATGAGTGAGCGCAAAGAGTTCCTTCATCTGCTTAAGATCAAGACCGGTGATTCCTTGGTGTTATTCATCACCTTCTTGTTAACGATATTTGCAGATTTAACGCTGGCTGTAGAGGTGGGGTTAATTCTTGCGGTTATTCTGTTTGTGAAACGAATGGGAGAGGTTCATTTGGTAGCCAAGGTACTGCCTGATCCGAAGTCCGTTAAGGTAGAGGCACATATGGTTACGGAGAGTCATGATTGTCCGCAAATTGGAATTTACACGGTAGAAGGTCCGCTCTTTTTTGGCGCTGCTTATCGATTCGATGACACTATGCCAAGCTATGGTTCAGATCAGCCTAGAATTATATTAATGCGGATGGGAAAAGTACCCTTCATGGATACTACCGGAGAATCCAATTTAGCAGAGCTGGTGCGGCATTTACAAGCCGTTGGAGGGAAGCTTATGATCTCAGGTATTCAGCCACAGCCGCTTGAGCTACTCAAGAGAACTGGACTGTATAGTACCATAGGAGAGGCTCAGTTTTATCCGCGCACCGGGGAAGCAATTAATGACGCACTTAACAGCATCGATTACAGCAAGTGTATTGGATGTAGCCATGCCGCTTTTAGGGAGTGTACAGCGTTCTCCAGCCTGGAAGAGGCGGGAAGTATGCACGGTCTGAAAGGGCGTAAGAATCCTGTAATTGCACCTGAACTAAATAGTGGTCTTTGAGTTAAATAGATAAGAGTCAGCCCGGACGTTTCTGCGTCCGGTTTTTTCTATTTAAATATAAGAAAGTATAAGTTTCACACTATACATTAGCCTTATATTTCCCGCAGATTGGACTTGAGAATGCCAAATTTGTACAATTGGGTATAAGTTAAATGTAAACTATCTCGATAAGGAGAATATAAGCTCATGAAGGAATTGAATTATCCGAAGGTGTTTATGCTCTTGGCAGGTCTGTCTGTGGCGACATTGGCCGTATATCGTGTAGTGTCACTACAGACGGATTCGTTTTATGCATTTTTACTCTGGAATTTATTCCTGGCTTGGATTCCGTTCCTGTTCTCTATGGCTGCTTATGAACTGGATAAAAGGAAGATAGGTGGCTTGCTGCTTGTTCCGCTAGGCATCGCTTGGCTGCTGTTCTTTCCGAACGCGCCTTATCTCATGACGGATCTGGTGCATCTAACGATAAGAAAAAGCAGATATATCGTGGATGGCACCATTCAGAATCGGTATTGGTATGATCTGACTACCCTCTTATTGTTCACTTGGAGCGGCTGGTTGACTGGATTCTTCTCTTTATACCAGTTTCAGACGGTTGTTTACCGCAAAAGCAGCCTGCTCTTCTCTTGGATATTCGTACTCGCAGCATGTGTACTTGGGGGGTATGGGGTCCTGCTTGGCAGAGTCTACAGGCTGAATAGCTGGGACGTACTGACGGACCGGCATCAGTTGTACCAACTGGTTATGGACAGCTTGAATCGACAGTCGGTATTTTTTAGCTTGTTCATTGCGTTCGTATTGCTGGTTATATACGCTACGATGTACTGTTTGCTAAATGGTCTTGGAACCAGTGAAAAAGGAAGGAACGCCAAGCGCATACGTGGTTAATCCATAAATTCCGGATCAAATTGGTATTGCTTCAGATCTACCACACCTTTTTCATTAAAAATAATCCCTTCCTCCTGCAAATAAAGCTTCTGGAGGGAGTTGGATTCATCTTCAGTCAAGGCGATCATTCCTTTGGCGTTGATAACCCGATGCCAGGGAAGTTTATATTTTCTACTCATGGAGTGGAGGATACGAACCACCTGCCTTGCGCCTCTTGGGCTTCCTGCCGCACGAGCAACGCCTCCGTAAGTCATCACTTTTCCTTCAGGTATAGATTGAATGATACGAATCACTTGTTCTGTAAATGGTGTCATAGGGAGCTCCTATCTCTTATTTTCATCAAATTATACCAGATGACCCCTACAATCATAAACATTCAACATGCCGCTGATAAAGCGGCTTTTTTTATTTTAACGGATGGAATTTACTCTCCTTTGCAAAGAAGTTGATCCCTTTTCAGTATAATTTTGGCGGATAGTATTTAGTGAGATGGGGGATAATTTCTAGGAAACTATTGTGACAGGAGTGACTACTGTGGAGAAAAAGGCAGCAGATGGTAACCGCAAAGATTCTCAACAAAATACGACCTCTGAGCAGACTCCGAGTACGTCACTAGATGAAATGATGAATCTGTTTCGGCAAATATTCAAGGATGATGGAACACTTAGGATAAGGGTGCTAAATAATATCCATAGTGACGGCATCCGCTGCGGATTAGTCTATGTAGACGGAATGGTAGACAGGGAAATGATCCAGTACGGGGTGATAAAGCCTCTAATGGATTTTGATTTTACGGCAATGGATAGCGGGAATACAGCCGAAATGATGGAGAAAATTCGGACGCTGGTAATTAACATTAGCGATGTGGTTTGCTCTACGAGTTTGGATGAGATGGTTAGCGCGGTCGTAGCTGGAAAAACATTATTTCTGCTGGATGGCTTTGCTGGTGCGCTTAACATTAGTGCGCAGGGGTGGGAAACGAAGGCCATCGCGGAGCCTGTGACGGAAAAAAGTGTCAAGGGTCCACGAGAAGGTTTTACAGAGTCGCTGCTTGTGAACTTGACGCTCATTCGGCGAAGAGTGCAGAGTCCGGACTTAAAGTTGATTTATGGTCAAGTCGGGACTCGCTCCAAAACACAAACCTGTATTTGTTATATGGAAGGCTTGGCCTCACCGGAGGTTATTAAAGAGCTGCAGAACCGAATTCAGCAGGTAGACATAGATGTTGTATTGGATACGTCTATTCTTTCGGAGCTTATTCGAGATGAACCCTTTTCACCCTTTGAAATGACGGGAAGCACAGAACGTCCTGATTCTGTAGTAAGCAAAATTATGGAGGGTAGAGTTGCCTTATTAATGGAAGGCAGTCCTTATGCAATGACAGTGCCCTATATGTTTGTGGAGAATTTTCAGGCCAGTTCTGATTATTATATTAACTATTACTTTGGTTCGTTTAACCGAATGATAAGGGTACTTGGAGCCTTCTTGTCTATTAGTATTCCTGCTTTGTACGTGGCTTTGGTTACTTACAGCCAGGAAATGTTGCCTACCATGTTGTTGCTTAGTATTTCAACATCGAGAGTAGCCGTTCCCTTTCCAACTGTAGTGGAGGTCTTGTTCATGCTAACGATATTTGAAATTCTGCGCGAGGCAGGAGAACGAATACCAACCTACATTGGACAGGCGATTAGTATCGTAGGTGCGCTAGTGTTGGGTCAGGCGGCTGTGGAAGCGAGGATAGTTAGCGCGCCTATGATTATTGTTGTGGGTTTAACCGGAATTATGGCTTTGCTTAACCCTAGGCTGACGGGTCCTTTAATCGTAGTAAGGTCGCTGCTGCTGTTCGCCACCTTTTTCCTGGGGTTATATGGGTATTTTTTAGGCGTGATCGGTTTAGTTATTCATTTGATGAGTTTACGTTCCTTTGGAGTTCAATACATGCTTGGAGTAGGTTCTATTCGCCCGCAGGATATTAAGGATACAGCTATAAGGGCGCCGTGGTGGCATATGTATCTGCGTCCAGCGATGATTGGTGCCCGTAACCGAAAGAGAAAAGCGACAAATAAAGTAAGGAATCGGTCATGAAAAAAATCAAAAAAGGGTTGCTAGCTTGTATATCGCTATTACTTCTGGTCAGTATCTTGGGCTGTTGGGATTACGCTGAAATTGAAGACAGGGCGGTTGTAGCAGGCATTGGCATCGATAAAGATTCTGACGGGAAGCTATTAGCAACGGTCGAAATCGTGGATACGAAAGAGGGGATGAAGTCTAGTCAAGCGGGATATAAAATGGTTAGTCTTTCAGGTAAAACGTTGTTTGAAATTGTGCGAGGCATGATTTCAATCACGGGAAAAAAATTATTCTGGAGCCATTCCAAGGCGATCATTATCAGTGAGGAGGTAGCGAAGGAAGGGGTTGTAAAGGTGATTGATTGGTACAACAGAGATACAGAAACTCGGTCGGATGTATATGTGTTTGTTTCTAAAGAGAAGACGGCTCAGGAAGTAATTAATTTGAACAGCTCAACAGAAACTATTATGTCTTATGGTCTTGCTCAGCAGATGGCAATTGAACAAAATGTGAGTACGGCTCCGGTTGTGGAAATTTGGGACTTCATTGAAAAGCTTGAAACGCCGGGGGATTGTGCTATAGCTCCTCTTATTTATATTCACGAAAAGAATGGTCAGAAGAATCCGCGTGTTAGTGGAACAGCTATTTTCAAAATGGACAAAATGATTGGCAAGCTGAGTGGCGAAGAGACCAAGTATATGTTGTTTGTTAAAGATAATATTAAGGGAGGGGTGTTAACCGTGAATAACGAAGAGGGAACCCCCGACTTTACACTTGAAATTTTCTCTAATAAAACAAAAGTAAAGCCTGTTTGGGTAAACGGTAAGCTCCAATTACAGATAAATACGTTCACACATACCGGGCTTGATGAGGTAATGACTACTGAAGGATTCACTAGTCTGAATAGTAAGAATGTTATAGAAAAGCGTGCCGCTAAGGAATTACAGAAGAATATTCTCTCTGTAATTAAAAAGGTACAGCAGGATTATCATTCCGATATTTTTGGATTCGGAGAGATTATCTTTGAGAATATGCCTAAGACCTGGACCGAGCTAGATAAAGATTGGGAGCGGGAATTCTCTGATCTAGAAGTGGTTGTAAATTCAACAGTAATTATTGAGAGCAGTGCTCAAAACTCAAGATCTATCCAGATCCATCAAGAATAGGTGATTAAATTGGCTGTTATCGTTGTGTTAATCTACTTTTTTGTTGTATTGATGGATCCTTACGGACTATTAAAGCAAGGGATGAAACGGGATTTTTATGTGTGTTGTACACTATGTCTGTTTTCTTTCTGTATTGCTTTTGCATTGGCCATGAAATGGCAGCTTCCTAGTCCTTCGCCTTTAATTGTAAGCTGGATCAGCAAGTTATTTTAGTTACAAGTCTAAGAGGAGATTTAAGCATGAAAAAAGAGATCATACCCGCAGGGCATTCTATAAGTATTGTTGTTCTATTTATTATTGGGACTTCACTATTCATGGGACTTCCGGGGAAATCGGGCAACAGTAGCTGGATTGCTCTACTTTTTGCCATATCGTTAACGGTTCCCCTGCTGTTTATATACGCGAGATTTCATGTGCTTTTTCCGGCGAGGGATCTATTTGATATCTTGATCACCGTATTTGGATCTATCTTTGGAAGAGTAGTTTCTTGTATGTATATATGGTACGCGCTGCATATGGGGGCCCTCGTTCTAAGGAATTTTGGGGAATTTAGTAAAACAGTGGCTTTGACTGAGACCCCTATGATTGCACCCATGTTATGTATTGGACTGTTATGTATCTGGGTGGTTAAGGCAGGAATTGAGGTGATTGGACGATGTGCTAAACTATTTCTACTGCTGCTTTTAGCTGAGGTGCTGTTTATTGAAATCTTAGCGATTCCTTTGAAGCCTTTTCTTGACAGTGGATGGTCACCGATATTTGCAGATACATTTGGATCATTTACGTTTCCTTTTGCTGAAATTGTTCTTTTTATGGGAGTATTTAGTCATTTACCGGCAAAAGACTCAGCCAAAAAGATTCTGCTAAGCGGATTACTGATTTCTGGTGGAGTGATTTTACTCGTTTCACTGCGGAATTTGCTGATTCTCAATCCTGATATTGTTCAAAGCTTATACTTTCCCTCTTATGTAGCAGTTAGTCGGATTAATATCGGGGATTTTTTGACCCGAATGGAGGCATCATCCGCACTTGGATTTGTAATCACCATATTCATAAAGGCCAGCTTATGTTTATATGTGGCTAGTGTTGGAGTAGCTAAGTTATTCAAACTGAAGAGCTACCGATCCGTTGTGCTTCAGCTGGGATTGATTATGGTTTATTTCTCTCGGTTTATCTTCAAGGATATTATGGAGATGCAGCATTTTGCCTATACTATTTATCCAATATATGCGCTTCCTTTTCAGGTGATTATTCCGTTGATATTGTGGATTTGTGCTGAAATTAAGGTTAGTAAAAGTAAACATAAGCAGGTGGCATCACAGCAATAGACCTACTTTCGAACATTCCTGATCTCTAGTAAAGATTAGGAATTCTTTGATTTTAAAACTAAACATAAGTTAGCTATAATGATAGATATATAGAATGGTTGTTTTAGAAAAGAGGGAAACAGGTATGAACGTCAGCAACATCATTATGTCCTCTTATTGGGGTAGAGAGGTTAGACATAAATATATTACTCAAGGATCTAAGACACTGGCTGTTATTTTTCCAGGTAAAAATTACTCGGCTGAACGCCCTCTGCTAGATTATGCGGCCAAAGCTGCTCGGGAACATAATTGCGATGTTCTGCTGCTTGAATATGGCTACCAGAGTGCTAGAGTAGGTTTTAAGCGTGATGAAATGATTATTCTCATTCAGGAATGTAAGGCGGCCATTGCATCTCTTCCTGATTACAAAAAGATTCTATTCATTAGCAAAAGCGTGGGTTCGGTCATAGCAGGGAGAATTGCAGAAGAGCTGGAAATACAGAAAAAGACGTCTCATCTATATATAACACCATTACCTGAGGCGATCCCTTTGATACAGCAGAGTCGTGGGACTGTAATTTATGGCGGAAGCGACCCTTTATTTAGCGAACAGCTATCTGGTGAAATTAGTGGGCTTCATCATTTAAAAGTGTATAGAATCGATGATGCTAATCATAGCCTTGAGGTAGAGCAGGTCAACGAGTCACTAGCCATTCTGCTTGTTATTATTAATTTTTATCATGAATTTTTCCGTGATGCTTTAAATACATAACCTTTGGAGGATGCTGATTATGATTTTGGAAGCTGCGATGCTGCAAGTGAAGTCTGGTTTTACTACTGAATTTGAAAAAAGCTTCAAGGAGGCCTCAAGCTTAATTTCTTCGATCGAAGGCTACATAGGGCATGAATTGCAGCATTGCTTGGAGGATGATCATAAATATCTTCTGCTTGTGAAGTGGAGAACGCTTGAAGATCACACCATAGGATTCAGAGAATCCAGCCAGTATCAGGAATGGAAGGCGCTGCTTCACCATTACTACGATCCATTTCCGGTTGTTGAGCATTTTACCCGCATTAATCTGGACTAAATGGAGGCTGCTGAATGAAGGCGAAGCTTGTTGGGAAAGGCAGAACAGCGGAGATCTGGCAGCATGATGATCAGAGGATTCTTAAATTGTACCTGGCGGATGTTTCAGAGCAGAATATTAGCCGAGAATATAAGATCAGCCAGTTTGTGCACTCGCAGGGCGTCCGGACACCGCAGCCCTTTGAACTAATTTCTGAACAGAGTCGACAAGGAATCGTTTTTCAACAAATTCAAGGTCCCTCCCTGCTAAAAGTGATGGGTGAGAAGCCTTGGAAAGTTACCCATTATGCCAGAATGATGGCGGGACTTCACTGTGATTTGCATAAGCTTGAACCTACAGAAGAAATTGGACAGCAGAAGGATATGTTGAAGTGGAATATTATGGGGGCTCCAATGCTTAGTGAAGATGAGAAGTCAGCCATCCTGAGCTATCTGGAGAAGTTACCACAAGGAACCCATTTATGTCATGGAGATTTCCATCCTGACAATGTGCTTATGGATGACCAGCTCTGGGTAATCGACTGGATGACAGGTGTGGCGGGAGAACCAGCGGCCGATGCTGCTCGATCTGTAGTGATGTTCAGTATGGGAGCCATGCCTCCTGGAGCCTCTGCCTTATCGAGAATGATGATAGGTTTTATTAGAAAGAAATTAACCAAGGGATACATTCGGGAGTATCTCAGTTTATCAGGTCTCGCCTATGAGGACATAGACCGCTGGATTTTGCCAATCGCTGCCGCGCGTCTGGTGGAAGGACTTCCGCCACCGGAGAAGGAGCTTCTGGTAAAAGAAGTGCGTAAACGTCTGCAGACCTTAACCGTGGGACTACCTTGATCCTGACTAGAAACGGAGTGTGCTCCATGACTATCTATATTGCGCTGCTGCGTGGCATTAACGTCGGCGGCCACAAAATCATTAAGATGCAGGATCTGAAGACAATGTTGCAGTCCCTTGGTTTTCACAATGTACGAACGTATATTCAGAGCGGCAATGTAGTGTTTGAAAGTGATGAGGAATCGGAGAGTCTCCTTAGCGGAGTCATTGAACGCCAGATTCATGAGGTTTTTGGTTTTGAGGTCTCTGTTATGATTCGTACACTGGCTGAGATGGAGGAAGTAATCACTAATAATCCCTTTCAGCTGACCGACCCAGAGGCGTTCAAAAGATGGTATGTTTCTTTTCTGCCAGCAGTGCCTTCAGCTGAAGCACTAGATAAGCTGCGTATTTATGAGGAAGGACCGGATAAACTGCGTTTTGCCGGCAGAGAGATGTACGTGTTATATGAGATCAGCGTGAGCCAATCGCCGCTTTTTAAGGTTTCTTTTGACAAAATATTAGGTATGTCTGTTACAGCACGTAACTGGAATACAGTGAATAAGCTCGTTGCTATGGGCAGGATGGAATAGTCAATTTTAAAAACAGAAAGGCTCCACATTGTGGGGTCTTTTTTGCGTTCTGGGGGCCTTGTATATTCAGCAAACATTCAGCTTGGACTCATTGAGAGTTAAGGTAAGGGTGAAATAATACACCTACAGAAAGATTGAACCGGGGGCACAGAACTGCCGGAATACAGATGATCAAAGGATAGGAGTGGATGGAGATGAGCAGGGTCAAAAAAATAAGCTCGGATCTTATATTGTGGCTCATTTTATTACTTGCCGCTTTTTTGTACGGGTATGGTGTTTGGAATGACCACTATGTGAATACATACTACACCACCGCGGTGGGAAGTATGCTGCAGAGCTTTCATAATTTCTTCTTCGCTTCACTGGACTCCGCGGGTTCAGTAACGGTAGATAAACCACCAGTTACCTTTTGGATTCAGACACTTAGCGCGCTTATCTTCGGGCTGCACGGTTGGAGTGTGATTTTGCCACAGGCACTTGGCGGCGTGGGCTCCGTGTTACTTGTATACCTGCTGGTGAAGCCTACCTTTGGCAGAGCGGCAGCACGTATAGCAGCTCTAGTCATGGCGACTACTCCGGTAGCAGCGGCAGTCAGCCGGACGAACAATATTGATGCACTGCTTGTATTCACCCTTCTGCTCGCGACATGGTTTCTATTTAAAGGGACGAAGAGCAACAAGATGGGCAGCCTTCTTACCGCATTTGCGTTAATCGGTGTTGGTTTTAACGAGAAGATGCTACAGGCGTACATGGTTCTACCGGCTTTTTATTTGTTTTATGTCTTAGCTGCCAAAGTGAACTGGAAGCGGAAGACGGGAGTATTGGCCGCCTCCACAGCAATTTTGCTTGTAGTCTCCTTATCCTGGGCAGTGATCGTGGATTCGATTCCCGCCAGCAAACGGCCTTATATCGGCAGCAGTGGTACCAATTCAGTGCTGAATCTTGCTTTTGGGTATAATGGCGTGGCCCGATTAACGGGGGATCGCGGGGCAGGTGGTGGTGGCGGTGGAATGCCAGGAATGAATGGCGGCGAGATGCCGAACATGAATGGTGAAATGCCAGCTATGAATGGCGAGATGCCCAACATGAACGGGTCAGGCAGTAATAGTGGCGCTGATGGCGGACGTGCAGCATTTTCGGGCCGGCAAGGCACAAATTCGACCTCGAATACCCAGACTGGTGACGATGATGGAGGTGCACCAGGTCAGCCTCCTAGTGGAACAGACAGTCAAGGTCGGCAATTTGGTGGCGAGGACGGCGGGCGAGGAAATCGCGGCGGCATGAACGGCGGTGGAAGCGGAGGCGGAATGTTCAATACAGGAACAGCAGGTCCACTGCGCCTGTTCCAATCGGAGCTGTCAGGTCAAGCTAGCTGGATGCTGCCTTTCGTATTGCTAGGCATCATTGGATTATTCGCCAATCTGCGGAGAAAGAACTTTACCCAAGCTCATAAAGAGGCTCTCTTCTGGTTAGCGTGGCTGGTGCCCGTTATGGGATTCTTCAGTATCGCAGGATTCTTCCATCAATATTATCTGGTGATGATGGCTCCACCAGTTGCAGCATTAGTCGGTGCAGGATGGTCGAAGCTGTGGACGCTATATCGGGAGCACTCTGGTTGGCTGTCTTGGCTATTGCCTGCCGCAACGCTGGTTACAGCAGGGTTCCAGTGGTACATTGTTCATCCTTATAACGATACGATTGGCAGTGGCTGGTCCATTGGGATTTTAGCTGCAGGCATAGTGGTTTCGCTGGTCCTGGTAGTTCTTAAAGGCTTTAAAAAATCCTTTATTTATACGACAGCGACAGGTATTGCAGCTGTATTAGTATTGTTAGTTGGGCCGCTTTACTGGGCAGCTACTCCCATAACTTATGGTTTAAACAGTCAAACCCCTGAGGCAGGCCCGAGCAGTAGTGAGGGTAGAGGGGGAATGGGCGGCAGTCCAAGCAATTTTGGACGTAATAGCGCCGCAAGTGCGAATGAGAGTCTGTTGTCCTATCTGGAGGAGAACAATACTGGGGAGCCTTATCTTTTTGCTACATTGGATTATGGCACAGCAGCTCCATATATCGTTGATAAGGGTGCCTCGGTTGTTATTTTGAACGGATTTTCTAACTCAGACACCGTGTATACCCCAGATACCCTAAAGGCGTTCGTAGAGAGCGGAAAGGTGAAGTACTTCCTGATCAATAGCGGTGGTATGGGTGGTGGACGCGGGGGAAGCTCCGAGTTGACGACTTGGATCACAGAGAATGGTACAGAAGTTCCAGCAGCCGATTGGGCAGGAAGCGATGGAGGAAACAGCGGTACATTATACAAGGTCACTGTAAACTAGGCGAATGTTAAGCATATGAAGCGTGTTATGAGATAGATCAGGCACGCTTCATTATTCAAATTTAAGGAGGAGCTGCTCATGAGTACCCACGTGCGCTATTCCATTATTATACCGATGTTTAACGAAGAGGCGGTCATTCAAGAGACGTATCGACGTATCAAAAAAGTAATGGGCTTAACTAATGAAGTGTATGAGCTGATCTTTGTGAATGACGGCAGCACAGATAATTGCGCCCAGATGATTGAGGAATATAGCTACTGGGATGAGAGTGTGAAGCTGATCGACTTGTCTCGTAACTTTGGACATCAGATCGCTATTACTGCCGGAATGGATTACGCCCTAGGGGATGCAGTTGTCATTATTGATGCCGATTTACAAGATCCGCCGGAACTGATTCTGGACATGATTGCGGAATGGAAGCAGGGGTATGAAGTTGTATATGCCAAAAGGATAAAGCGCAACGGAGAATCCTTATTCAAAAAGTGGACGGCCAGCCTCTTTTATAGAGTGCTACGTTATTCAACCGATATTTCAATACCTGTCGATACGGGGGATTTTCGCCTCATCGATCGTAAAGTCTGTGAGGAGCTCAAACGCCTGCCGGAGAAAAATCGATTCGTACGCGGTCTGGTCAGCTGGGTCGGTTTTCGGCAAAAAGCCATTGAATATGAACGCGATGAACGTCTGGCGGGAGAAACAAAATATCCGCTGAAACGGATGATTAAGCTCTCTCTGGATGGAATTACTTCCTTCTCTTATAAGCCGCTGAAGCTGGCAGGATACCTTGGCGCGTTGCTGTCGGCCTCTGGTTTTCTATATCTGATGTATGTGCTATATCTGGTGATTTTTACGGATTCAGTCGTTAAAGGCTGGGCATCGATGATCGGAATCACACTGACCTTTAATGGTTTTGTGCTCATTATGTTAGGGATTCTGGGTGAGTATGTCGGTCGGATTTATGATGAGACCAAGGGACGTCCGCTCTATATTGTTCAGGAGTTCTATGAAGGCAAGAAGCAGCAGGATGCTCGTGAGCAGCAAGCTCTACACAATCGATAAATACAAGGGAGGGATTCGTTGTGAAGATTAGAAAAGCGGTTATTCCCGCCGCGGGTTTAGGCACTCGTTTCCTGCCTGCAACTAAGGCTCAGCCCAAGGAAATGCTGCCCATTGTGGATAAGCCGGCGATTCAATATATCGTAGAAGAAGCTGTTCGATCCGGCATTGAAAGTATCATTATCGTGACGGGGCGTAACAAGAAATCGATTGAAGATCATTTCGATAAATCAGTGGAATTGGAACAGATGCTTTTGGAAAAAGGAAAAGAGGAGCTGCTTCGTGAAGTCCAAGCGATTAGCGAACTGGCCAGCATTCATTACATTCGGCAAAAAGAGCCGCTAGGACTAGGTCACGCCATCCTTTGTGCGGAACAGTTCGTTGGCGATGAGCCGTTCGCTGTTCTGCTCGGTGACGATATCATGGTCTCGGAGGACCCGGCGCTACTGCAAATGATGCAATTGTATGAACAAGAAGAGAAGACCATCGTCGGTGTTCAGCAGGTACCACGGCAGGAGGTTCATAAATACGGAATTATTTCATCTAGCGGTTCACTACAAGGCGTCCATGAAGTTAAAGGTTTGGTGGAGAAGCCCTCACCGGATACGGCACCTTCAGAGCATGCGATTATGGGACGTTACATTTTGGAGTCTTCGATATTTTCAGTGCTGGCTAACCTTGAACGGGGAGCAGGTGGTGAATATCAACTGACTGATGCATTGCATGAGGTATGCCGTACTGAAGGTCTGCTAGCGCTGGATTTGATCGGCAGACGTTATGATATTGGTGATAAATTCGGCTACATTCAGGCTACGCTGGAGGTCGGATTGAACCGGGAGGAGTTGCGTCCATTACTGGTTCCGTATTTGCAAAAGCTGGCTGCTAGTCTGAAGGAAAGTGAAGAAGTGGGGGCGTTACCTTGGGGTACACGCTAGTGATTGAAGGAGACTGTAACAAACGATCCTAACATCGTCTTCGGCGGCGGTGGGATGATGTTTGGGGCAGTTTTTTTGCGCGTGGGGCGTTTACAGGGCAGTTGGGGATGAACAAATAAGCGCACTTTATGCAATTAAAAAGCGCATCAGACTACTATATATCGACCTAGTTGCACTTGATACACTTATTTCTTCATAATCCAATGGAAATACTCTTTCCATCTGTTTTTTGTTGCATAAACTGCACTTAAAAGAGTCATAGAGGGGCTAAGGTATGAAATAACTGCACCAAGTACAGTTATTTTTTGCGATATAAAAAATCCGGAGGACAGATTCCTAAGAATCGTCTCCGGATCTATATTTTCAGTCATTGATTAAGCCTTTAGCACATCATGATCAACATAACGCGCGCCATTTAGCTCGCTAATCACATTAATGGCTACCTTCGCGCCATCGCCTGCCGTAATAATGGCATGTACACTTACTCCGGCAACGGTACCTGCAGCCCAAATGCCTTCAATATTTGTTTTACCTTCTGGATTAACAGCGACTACTGTTTTGATTCTTGGTTCTGTACCATCCTTAGTTTCCACACCTGCTTTGGCGGCTAGATCGGTAAGGGCGCCTGTTGCTAGAATAACATGTTTGGCTTCATAAATGATTCCGTCTTCAGTTTCAATGACGAATCCATTGCCGCTGGAAGTGAGGTTAATCGCTTGTTCTGCTACCAGCTCAGCGCCAAATTTGACGGCTTGCTTATGTCCGGTTTCTACGAGATCAGGACCGCCTACTTCGGAAATTCCATAAAAATTTTCAAACCATCCTCTACGGGTCATGCCTTTATCATTGTCGATCAGCAGCGTTTTTTTGCCCGCCTTGGCGGCGAACAGGGCTGCGCTTGCACCGGCAGGACCGGCTCCAATTACGGCGATTTCGTACATTTTTTTGACCTCCTAAAAGTTTTGTGGAGCAAAACTCGCTTCGAAAGCATAGGCTTAAGTTTTGCGGAGCGACGCTCCTTAGAATGGACAACGTAGTAAAACTACTTCGTAAGCATGGGCTTAAGCCTATCATCTATTATAACGACTATTACTCTCTCTTGGCTAATCCTTCCTCGCAAGGAAGGGTAACTCTGAACGTTGTTCCCTCACCGAGGGTGCTGCTTACAATAATCTTGCCCTGATGTGCCTCTACGATAGACTTGGTAATAGAAAGGCCGAGTCCAGATCCACCATATTTTCGTGTACGAGAGGAATCGCTGCGGTAGAAGCGATCGAAGATATGTGGGATATGCTCTGGAGAAATCCCGCAGCCGTTGTCTTGCACCGTTAGAATGGCCTCATTTCCCCTAGCATATAAAGAGAGATGAATGGTGCCAGATTCTGCATCCGTATGCTGAACCGCATTGTGGAACAGATTCAGAATCACCTGTTTGATTTTATTGGGTTCATATTTACCCTGGATGCCATACGAGATATCAAAAGTAACCTTGCGCTGATCCGCTAACAAGAGCAGATGCGGCTTCATTTCGGATATGACCTCACCGAGCAGTAGATTCGTCATCCGCAGTTGAGGGGCGCCGTCCATCCGAGCGAGCAGCAGTAAATCCTCCACCAGCTTATTAATCCGTTTCGATTCGCCATGCATGCTTCGCAATGAATTGTATAACTGTTCTTTATTATCCGCAGCGCCTCGCAGTAAGACCTCTAGAAAGCCATGGATCGAGGTCAGCGGTGTTCGCAGCTCGTGAGAAGCGTCGGCAGCGAAGCGGCGCATTTGTTCCTTGGCTTCCCGTTCATTATGAAAGGATATTTCGAGACGCTCGAGCATACCATTGAATGAATGAGCCAGCTTGTCGATCTCAGTCTGGCCTTGGTTCATTGGAAATCGGATATCCAGATTACCGGCATCAATGATCTCGGCGGACTCTCCCATATTTGACAGAGGGACCAGCGTCTTTCGAAGGGCAGGCAAGTATAGGAAGAAGCCAGCCAATAAAGCAATCACTGACAAGCCTGCGTATATCATCAATTGCTGTAAGATTACATCCGTAAGAGGTCCGGTATTCACACTCATTTGGAGTAGCAATCGAGTATTTCCAGGTCTATAGAGATTCACAAATATAGCCAGATGTTCAGTGCCGTCATCGGCCTCTACGAGCTTATAGTTTCCTGTTGCTCTATCCGTGATATGAGTGAGCAGATTATTGTATTGTTCATTCGTTAATCTAGGCGCGGCTGAATCAGATAAAGTCATTTGCTGTAAGTCTCGGAAGGTGCCATCCGCGCTATAAATAGCGAGTGTTGTATGGGCATCCAGCAGGAGTGGACGCCTATTTTCACCGGTTCTTTGACCATTTGGAATTTTATTCTCGCCGTTTCTTTCCCCCGGCAAATTGCCATTAAACTCGGTGTTTCCCTCATTTGGAGTTGTGGTGTCCTCGTCATAGGAATTGAAAAAGTTGAAAAACATTTCACGGGGAACAGAACGTATTTGCGCTTCCATAGACTCTGCTCTATTGCTATATATGAAATCCCGCATGAGTATATATTGTAATACTCCGATTAGCAGCAGCAATCCTGATAGAATGAGCAGCGAAATGGCTAGCAACTGCTTACGCAGAGAACGTGGTGCAGGCAGCTTACGAAACCATTTAAAGATGCGCTTACTCATAGATCTACCCGGTAGCCTGCTCCCCGCAGGGTACGGATAATACGGTGCTCCTTATCCCCTAGCTTCTCGCGAAGTGAACGGATATAGACCTCAACGATATTTTCCTCACCACCAAAATCATAGCCCCACACTTTATCAAGAATCATGGGTTTACTTAGTACAAGGCCGTGATTAATAACGAGATACTGTAATAACTCGTATTCCGTGGGGGAGAGTTCAAGGACTTCTTCCTTGAAGCGAATTTCTTTTCTACGGCTATCAATTCGGAATGGACCGCAGCGCACCTCGCCGAGCAGACCTGGAAACTGATTGCGTAGCCGCGCTTGAATTCGGGCAAGCAATTCGTCGAAGCTGAAGGGCTTGACCATATAATCGTCAGCGCCAATAGTGAGACCCTTGACTCGATCGTCCACTTCATCCTTTGCAGTTAGCATAATAACGGCTAGTTCCGTCTCTTCTGAGCGAAGGTAATGACATAACTCGAATCCATCCATGCCAGGCATCATGACATCTAGGATGGCTACATGTGGCTTGAACTCAGCAGCTACCGAGATGGCTGTGATCCCATCGGGTGCGGTTCTAACTTCAAATCCTTCGTTAAGGAGACCCAGCTCCAGAAATTGTAGTATATGAGGCTCATCATCTACTAGCAGTAGTCGAACGCCTTGAGCTGCTTTCATCATAGGTACCTCCAAATCAGTGATAGATAGCTACATTATGACATATCCGGTTGAAAGTTTGCTGAAGATCCGTCCCTTTGCTTTACGTGTAAAGGAGTCTTTTCTTATTTCATGATGTTTCAAAGGGGTTAATTTAGTTATAAGTAATATTAATGTGTTTAATAACAAACAAGGTTAAAAAATCCGGATTTTCGAAAATGTGATAAAGGGTTTTGACGGCGGATATAGAACACTTTACAATAAGGATAATCTCCTGATTTTGGTGAAAGTTACCCATTTTAGGGAAGATTATTCGACCGTGTTATATTTCCTTCCACGTTTTTCTCATCTTTGTCCATCTTCCTATCAAGGCTCATTTCTTTCAAGTGTATTTCTTGTTCATTCACTTCTTTTTGGAACTTCTGTTCATTCAACCTGTGCTTGCTGAACTTCATATTACCCATAAGTCAAGGGAGGCTTTTCCATGAAGAAAAAGGAAATGGTAGCCATGCTATTGGCTGGAGGCCAAGGCAAAAGATTGAAAGGTTTAACCAAATCGCTTGCCAAGCCCGCTGTTTATTTTGGAGGGACCTATCGGATCATCGACTTCCCTTTAAGTAACTGCTCCAATTCAGGTATTGATACAGTGGGTGTGCTGACTCAATATGAGCCACTCATACTGCATTCTTACATCGGAGTAGGCAGCGATTGGGATTTGAACCGTAAGAACGGCGGGGTATTCGTGTTGCCACCGCATGAACGTGAGAATGGAAGCAGTTGGTACCGGGGAACAGCAGATGCGATTTATCGGAATCTTAAGTTTGTGGATCAGTTTGATCCAGAGCATGTTCTTATTCTATCCGGAGATCACATTTATAAAATGGATTATCACGCTATGCTTCAATACCACAAGGAAAGAAACGCCGATTGCACAATTTCTGTCATTGACGTTCCGCTGGAGGAAGCAAGCCGATTTGGAATTTTGAATACCGAGGAAGATCTAAAAATTTACGAATTTGAGGAAAAGCCCGCTCAGCCAAAAAGTACATTAGCTTCTATGGGGGTGTATATCTTCAAATGGGAGGTTCTCCGCAAGCATCTACTGGAGGATGGAGAGAATGTAGGATCCTCCCACGATTTCGGCAAGGATATCATTCCTTTAATGCTGGAGGACGGAAACTCCTTATTTGCTTACCCTTTTGAAGGATACTGGAGAGATGTAGGTACAGTAACTAGCTTATGGGAAGCGAATATGGATTTGCTGAGCGATACCCCGCCACTTAATCTAAATGATCCTAGCTGGCGCATTTTTACACGTAATCCGAATCAACCTGCCCAATATGTCGCCCCTGGGGCGAAAGTGTCAGGCTGCATTATTAATGAGGGCTGCATTGTGCACGGAGAAGTGAATCACTCGGTTCTCTTTTATGGTGTAGAAGTGGGTGAGGGAAGTGTAATTACGGACTCCGTGATTATGCCTAAGGTCAAGATTGGCAAAAATGTACGTATTCATAAAGCGATTATTAGTGAGAATACGGTAATCGACGATTATATGGAAATAGGCATCGAACGGGAGAATGAGAATGAAATTCTGCTGATCGACAACAAAAGCAAAAAACGTAAATCAGCTGTAGCCAAAACCATATAATCAAGCTAAAACGCCTTTGGCGTCCTTCTAGGGACGGTAAGCGTTTATGCGAGATTTATAAGGATAAAGTATATCGTGAAACTTATACTTTCTTATAAATTATAAGAGGACGGTGGATTCCGATGAAGCAACTCATGGGTGTAATTAATCTGGATCATGAACTTGACAAACTAAATGAACTCACTTATTTCCGCTGTGGTGCAGCCGTACCTTTTGCCAGTCGTTATCGGTTGATTGATTTCGTGCTTTCTAATATGATGCGTGCAGACCTGGAGAGCGTTGGCCTGTTCGTCCGCCGTAAATACCGTTCTCTAATGGACCATTTGGGTGACGGAAAATCTTGGGATATGAACCGCAAGCATGGAGGATTATTCATTTTGCCTCCAGACTGGAACGATCCTACGGATACTTCTCTCGGGGACTTACAGCATTATCATAACAATCTGGATCTTTTTAAACGGGGATCTGCTAAATATATCGTGTTTTCCGGCAGCCAGCATATCAATACAATTGATCTTCAGGATTTGTACAGTTACCATCTGGAGAAGGGTGCCGACGTTACAGTAGTGTATAAAAAGATTGAAGAACTGCAGCCAGAACATGATCTATGCCAGCGTATTGAAGTAGACGAAGAGAATAAGGTAACTAATATCCATCATGAGAAAGACCATCCTAATTTATATCTGGATATCTTCATTATGGAGAAAAAACTGTTCTTGGAGCAGGTGGAGCATTGCATTGCGCATGGAGAGAGTTATTTTTTCCGTGATGTGATTCAGAAGAACCGACATAAATTTAATATCGCCGCATACGAATATCATGGCTATCATGCCGTAATTAATTCATTAGAGAGTTATTATAAGAACAGTTTGGAACTGCTCCAGCAGGAGAATTACTTCAGTTTGTTCAAAGAAAGCCCGGTACAGACGAAGATTAAATATGAGGCTCCAACAAGGTACTTGGAAAGTGCTAATGTCAGTAATTCGTTGGTGGCGAATGGCTGCATTATAGCTGGAACGGTAGAGAATAGCGTGATCTTTCGTGGGGTCCAGGTGCGTAAGGGAGCGAAGATCATCAACTCAGTAATTATGCAAAAGTGCGTCATCGAAGAAAATGCGGTCATTGAGAATGTAATTATGGATAAAGACGTACATTTGAGTAAGAATCGAATTCTTGTTGGAGATAGCAAACGTCCATTCGTCATCGCCAAGAGCAGCAAGATCTAACGACTGGATTAGATGCACAAAGCAGTATTAACCTGTCTGATCTAATGGCACAGTCTGCTGCACTTCTAATAAAAGCATTTGTCAGGAGGACCTACTGTTGTTTAACGATAAAGAATCTTTCAAACAGGTATTCCGTGAGACCCTCATTGGTAAATTAGGTAAACCGCTTGAGGAAGCCTCGAATGCCGATGTCTATAAAATACTGGGCAACATGATTCGTGAGAACGCCGGAAAAAATTGGGCGGAAACGAACCAGAAATATAAGCTCGATAAAGATAAGCAGGTTTATTATTTTTCAATGGAATTCTTGATCGGTAGGCTTTTAGGGAACAATCTGCTGAATATGGGTGTACTGGAAGTAGTGCGAGAAGGTTTAGCGGACCTTGGCTTTTGCTTGCAGGATATAGAGGAGGAGGAGTCGGACGCTGGGTTAGGGAATGGAGGTCTCGGTCGTTTGGCTGCCTGCTTCCTGGACTCACTCGCTTCCCTGCAATATGCGGGACATGGCTGTGGTATACGGTATAAATATGGCCTGTTCGAGCAGAAGATCGTTGATGGGTATCAAGTGGAGCTTCCTGATTATTGGCTGCAGAATGATAATGTTTGGGAAGTGCGCCGCGAAGACAAGCAGGTTGAAGTTAGGTTCTGGGGGACTATTGAGACCCGCGAAGAGAACGGACGGCTCGTATTTGAGCATACGCAATATGAGGCTGTTCGTGCAGTGCCTTATGATGTCCCTATCATTGGTGCAGATCGCCGGCATGTGAATACACTGCGGAACTGGAGTGCAGAATCCATTACCCAGCCCTCTAGAACCTTTGGTTCTTTTGCCGGGACGGATTATCATAAGTTTCTGGAGTATAAGCGTTCGGTAGAATCCATTTCGGAGTTTCTGTACCCAGATGACTCTCAATACGAAGGCAAGCTGCTTCGCCTGAAGCAGCAGTATTTTCTCTGTAGTGCGGGGCTGCAAAGTATTCTGCGTACCTATGCCAAGCTTGGGATTCCTATAGAATCGCTGCCTGACAAGGTTGCTCTTCATATTAATGATACACATCCAACGTTGGTGATTCCTGAATTGATGAGGATTTTGATGGATGTACATGGTTTAGGATGGGATGAGGCATGGAGTATCACGACGCGTATGGTCTCTTATACTAATCACACTATTCTGAGCGAAGCGCTTGAGAAATGGCCTATTCAAATGGTTAGGGAGCTACTGCCACGTATTTTTCTTATCATTGAAGAGATCAATGCGCGCTTCTGTGGCGAGCTTATGAGTCGTTATCCGGGGGATCAGGATCGAATTGCGCAGATGGCGATTATTCATGATGATCAGGTTCGGATGGCTCATCTGGCGATTGTAGCGAGCCATAGTGTCAATGGAGTCGCGGCGTTGCATACAGAAATATTAATGAAGCGCGAGATGCGGCTTTTTAATGAAATGTATCCACACCGGTTTAATAATAAGACGAACGGAATTACCCATCGGCGATGGTTACTGCATGCCAATCCGGACCTGGCTAATTTGATCAATCAATCGATAGGGACCCGTTGGGTGAGCCATCCTCAAGAAATGATTGGCTTGATTAAATATTGTGAGGATGCTTCCTTCCAGGAACAAGTAGCAAGTATTAAGCGCCAGAATAAGCTTCGTCTTGCAGAGTACATCTACAGCAAGCATTCTGTACATGTCGATCCAGACTCTATCTTTGATGTACAGGTGAAACGTCTGCATGCCTACAAGCGCCAGTTGCTTAATATTTTGCATATTCTGCATTTGTACAATCAAATCAAAGATAATCCTTCGATGGATATGGTTCCACGCACGTTTATATTCGGAGCAAAGGCAGCGCCAAGTTATCATCTGGCGAAGCGGATTATCAAACTGATTAATACAGTTGCGGAGGTAGTCAATAAAGATCCGGATGTTAAAGGGAAGATTCGTATCTTTTTCCTTGAAAATTATTCGGTATCCCTAGCAGAAAAGATCATTCCTGCAGCGGACATCAGTGAGCAGATTTCTACAGCCAGCAAAGAAGCATCCGGTACCGGGAATATGAAGTTTATGATGAACGGTGCATTGACGGTAGGGACGATGGATGGCGCAAATGTGGAAATGCATGAAATGGTGGGAGACAACAATATGTTCCTGTTCGGACTTCGCGCGGAGCAGGTCATGGATTACTACCAGCATGGCGGTTATCATGCGCGTGATATTTACAACGGGGATAGTCGTGTGAAGGAAGTGCTGGATCAGTTAATCAAACCAGGACCTATATGTTGTCACGCTGCGGAGTTTGAGAGTATCTTCCACTCTCTTCTGGATAATAACGATGAGTTTTTTGTCCTGAAGGATTTCGCCAGTTACGTTGAGACGCACGTCGAAATTGATCGGGCATACCGCAATCGGCAGGAATGGCTGAAGAAGTCCATTATTAATATTGGTCATTCCGGTAAATTCTCCAGCGATAACACAATTAGTCGCTATGCAGCTGAGATTTGGAACATTAGTCCAGTTCGACTGTAGGATCAACATAAAAGGCTGTCTTATAAGTAGGTAACCCCTACAAATAAGACAGCCTTTTTTAAAATATAAGACATAAAGTATAAGTTTCACACCATACTTTATGTCTTATATTTCTCGCTTAAACGCTTACCGTCCTTATGAGGACGACGAAGGCGTTTATGCTTGACCTATCAGAAAGTATATATTTGTGAGAGGATTTTTAGATAGCTTCCGATACTAAAGCTGCGAACCGCTCCAGAAACCGGCGTTCCTCGTCATCAAAGCGATCCTTAAGCGGACTGTCGATATCAAGCACGCCAAGCAGGCGGTCATCCTTTAGTAAAGGAACAACAATCTCGCTGTTAGAAGCTGCATCACAGGCAATATGACCTGGGAATGCATGCACATCTCCTACTACAAGTGTGCGTCGCTCTGCGGCTGCCGTTCCGCACACCCCGCGAGATAGCGGAATTCGAATGCATGCAGGGAGGCCTTGAAAAGGTCCAAGTACTAGCTCCTTGCCGTCAAATAAATAAAAACCGGCCCAATTCGTATCCGGTAGAGCGTGTTTAAGTAGTGCCGAAGCATTAGCCAGATTGGCTGTAGCACTTGGTTCGTCCTTCATCAATGCTTCGAGTTGGATTAGAACGGCTTCAAACTGCTCGCTGCGCGTTCCATCATAGGGCATAGCTTGAAACATGAAGCATCACCTTCCTGTACTTTAAATTCAATATGAAACCATTAACTGTAACTAACAACATAGTACAGCTATGAGGGGTACGTCAAGACACAACATTAATTTGTAATATTTTGGAATGTATCAAACTCCCTCTGTAGCGCTGAACCCTTGTGGTGATGTTTCCAATGAACTGTCATAGGGTAATGCAAGAGTAAATACCGAAGGCTTTGTTGCCAGAAGGAGTGGAATATGCGCGCTGATGTACAGAACTTGTTCATAGGAATCCACATGCTTTATTGTGCCCATGATAAAGATGTGACGATCTCGGAGATGCTGCTCGGACTGGAAGACATGGGATATCGTGTAGGAGAACGCGAAGTGAAACAGGAATTGGAAAAGCTGACGCTGGACAACTTTCTGACTGCACATAGTGAAGGGTACAGTATTACTGGCACGGGTATTGAAGAGTTCAAGGATATTCGAGCCAAACTTCAGGTGCTGTGTAGTGAAGTTATTCAGGGAGCAGAATGAAATCATTTAACTCAAAGTTTCATAAAAGCGTCTGTATCAAGGGAGAATTAACCTTCTGATGCAGGCGCTTTTTACGTGAGAGGATACAATTTGTTCTTTTCTATGTTAAAAAAATTAGAACTTTTAGCTTAAGGATATACTCTTGAATGATGTATAATTGATAAGTTGAAGGGGGAGCGGAGAATTGTATCTATGCAATGGAGTGACACCTACACTGATCGGTAGAAGATTAAAATTATTTGCTATGACTACAGAGCATGCGTCAGCGTTATTTCAGGTTTGGTCTGATCCGGAAGTTACTCTCTGGCTGGGTGCACCGGCATTATCCTCTATAGAAGAGACGAAGCAGCTTATAGACCTTCTATCACAGATGGCTCAGGAAGAGGAGAGCTTACGTTGGAGTATTATTGGACCTGGGGAGGAAGTCATAGGTAGCTGTGGGTATAACCATTGGCAGCTTCAGGGGGCTTACCGTGGTGAAATAGGCTGTGATCTGTCGCCTGCCTTTTGGGGGCTTGGATATATGAAAGAAGCACTTGGTCTTGTACTCGATTTTGGTTTCAATATTATGGGCTTGAATCGGATTGAAGCGTTCTGTCATCCAGATAATATCCGTGCGGAGAGGCTGGTTCATACGCTTGGATTTCAGAAAGAAGGCTTACTGCGTCAATACAGGCAGATCGCTTCCGGCTTTCAGGATACTGCTCTCTATGCTTTACTGCGCGAGGAGTGGCAATCCACTTAATACATAAAGAGAGGGTTTGGAACATTGAAGTCAACAGGGGATTTAGAACGTAAACTAATATTAACAGGGGTACTGCTGGCCACGTTTCTGGCGGCCATTGAGGGGACTGTAACAGGACCAGCCGGGCCGGCGATTGTAGGCGACTTTCAGGGAATGCAGTGGCTGAGCTGGATATTTACTTCATATTTACTGGCAATGGCTATTACTACACCTATTTTTGGCAAAATCAGTGATCTGTTCGGACGCAAACCTGTATTCATGTGGGGAGCGGCTGTTTTTTTACTAGGCTCATTATTATGCGGCATATCTCAAAGTATGGAACAGCTGATCCTGTTTCGCGCGATACAGGGGATCGGTGCGGGTGCACTTATTCCAATGACCTTTACTATTATCGGTGATATTTACAGCATTGAAGAAAGAGCAAAGACACAAGGGCTGCTAAGCTCTGTATGGGGGATTTCCTCTTTGGTAGGGCCACTGCTTGGTGGCTATGTGGTAGATTACTTAAGCTGGCGCTGGGTATTTGTATTCAATCTTCCATTTGGTGTGTTGGCAATGGTATTTATTGCGCGCTACCTGAAGGAAGAGAAGGTGCGTCGGAAGACACAGATCGATGTGGCAGGCGTTCTTCTGTTCGCAGCAGGCATGGGGGCTTTACTCTTTGGACTGTCCACTGGAGGACAGAATCTGGCATGGACTTCTCCATTACTACTGGCAACACTGGGTGCAGCGGTTATCCTGTTAATTCTATTTCTGTTTGTGGAGCGCCGTGCATCAGAGCCTATGCTTCCACTGAACTTATTCTCAAACCGTAACATCGCGGTATCAACGGGTGCTAACCTGCTGGTAAGTACCTTAATTATTGGACTTTCTACGTATATCCCCTTATGGGTGCAAGGCGTATCTGGAAAAAGCGCTGCAATCTCAGGTTTGCTGCTTGCACCAATGTCTGTAGGTTGGATGCTTGGGTCAATAGCAGGTGGACGGATGATTCTGCGCGCGGGTTCTCGCCGGACGGCAATGCTTGGGTTGATGATGATTGCTGCCGGAGCAATTGGACTGGTCTTCTTGACTGGAGAATCTTCGCAGCTAATACTCTTAGGCTTAATGCTGGTCTGTGGAGTGGGCTTCGGATACTCTTCTACGGTCTTCACGATTATCGCTCAATCTTCGGTTGCGTACGATCAACGTGGTGCGTCCACAGCGCTTAATGCATTTACCCGTTCACTGGGTCAGACCATTGGGGTAGCTATATTTGGTTCTTGGCTGAACTTGAATATTGATCAACTGTTGCGAAAACAACCGGATTCAAACGTAACAGGTGAAGATATTAATAAGCTGCTCGGCTCGCATACAGGAACTAACCTGTCTGGTGAAGTATCCAACAGTTTGCGTGGTGCACTTGAAGGAGGACTTCATTCACTATTCATCGTGATGGCAGTATTCGCTGTCTTATCACTAATTATATCTTGGGGTTTGCGCAAGGGTGTACCTTCGGTAGAGGATGCTACTTCTTCTTTGAAAAAGGCATAACTCAATCTCTAAATCATATAAAGAAGCCCGACCGGGTATTTACCGGTCGGGCTTCTTCGTGCGATAACAGCTTGTCTAACACATATGAAGTAAAAAGCAGCCTAGCCTCTAGCTCTACTTACGGGGAAGAGGGGAAAGCTTCTCAGCTTGCAGGCCCATCTTCTTGAGCAGAGTGATCATTTGTTCCTTCTCTTCATCATTTAGTCCGCTGAAAGCAAGATGAAGACGCTCTGAGTATTTCGGATACATCTCATTCATGAGACGTTCGCCTTCCGCGGTCAACTCCGCGAAAATCACACGACGATCACTTGGACAAGGCTTGCGCTGCAAATAGCCGCGTTCTTCAAGCTTGTCGATTACGTAAGTCACGTTGCCGCTTTGTAGCAGCAGTTTGGCGCCAATTTGTTGAATGGGCTGTGGTCCCTTATAGTACAACACTTCCATGACGGCAAAGGCAGTAGGATTAAAACCTTCAATTTTGCTACCAGTAACAGCATGCTCATTAATGCTTTTAAAGGATTTGGCAAATACCCGGTACAAATGTAGTGTTAATTGTGTATCACGTTCATAAGATTGTATCATGCTTCTCCACCCTTTATCGTTAATCATGTGAACTCGTCGCACGTTCTGTAATCATATCTATTAGTGCACGGTTTACCTGTGCAACGAACTTTGAGATAACAATAGAATACGTGAAAGATCGGATGAAGAACATGTGATTTGTCACAATGAGCAACTTTTAATTATTAAAAATCAAACAATTTTTTGAATATGTTGAAATTGAATGTTTTTCACCTCAGTCTCTGAAAGGATATTAATTTCATTCCACGGTTCAAGTGCCATTTACGACCCGAGACGGATGAATCTCATTCTCCAATATTTTACTATTATTTTATCGAGAAATAGTAATGGGGAGTGAAGGAAGGATGGAGGAACATCATATTCATGCTTTAAAAGAAAGTAAGCTAACCGCGAATAAGCCATTTATGTTGCTTATCGCTGCACAGCTTGTATCGAACATAGGAGACTGGTTGCATATATTGGCACTATTGACGATGGTAGGATTCAAATGGAATGCTACGCCATGGGAGATTACGGCCCTATCTTTATGTATGGCTGTGCCTCTGCTGTTAGGAGGTCCGTTTGCCGGCTATTTAAGTGACCGTTTCAACCGCAAGGCACTAATGATTGGTTCAGATATAGCCCGTGCAGCGGTAGTTATTTGCTTGGTATTTGCAGGCTCGCTGTGGCAGGTTTATGTGCTGCTGCTGGCTAAGGGATGTATGGATGTGCTGTTCTCTCCGGCCAAAAGCGGAAAGATTAAGGAACTTGTGCCTGTGGCTCAGATGGATAAAGCAATGGCGCTTAGCTCATCTATAGAGCAGATAACTAAAATTGTGGGTCCAGCGCTTGGTGGATTGCTAGTTGCAGCCTTCGGCATATCTGTTTGTTATATGATCGATTCTGCTACATTCGTTTTATCGGCGATCATTTTGCTTGGATTACCGCGTACAGCTGCAATTAAGAAGAAAGATACGGAAACAAGCGGGGGGGATACGGAGGTACGTAAATCCTTCCGCCAAGAAATGTCGGCAGGTCTGCAAGTGATTGCAGGAATGCCTGTAGTGCTGTGTGGCATTGTTATGTTGGTACTGGTGCTGCTAATGCTACAGATCGGAGACTCTCAGATTGTAACGTTATTCCGGGAGATTCCAGGTGTGAACGGAGATCTCCTGGGGTGGTGTGTAGCAGCCAGTGGCTTTGGAACCTTACTATCTGCGCTGCTTGTAAGCCGATTAGGCAGTGGTAAGCATCCGCTTATTTTTATGGGATTAGGGGCTGTAATCATGGGCGTTGTCTTCTCGGGTGCAGGAATCGTAACTGCTCATGGCCAAGCGGGAATCTGGATGAACATTGCTTTGTTTGGGTCCTTCATGTTTGCTGGTGTGGGTGCAGGATTAGCGTTTATCCCCTTCAATTCAATGCTCCAGCAACGGACACCTGCGGAATACACAGGTCGTGTATTTGGAACCATTGGCAGTCTTACAAGCGCAGCTGTTATTCTAGGACCTGTAGCCGGTGGAGCCTTAGTGACAGCATCGGGGCCGGTATCTGCCTTTATTCTATCTGGTTTGCTTACAGGATTGTTAGGACTAGGGTTGTTAATGCTGCGTGGTAAAATCGAACGCAGGGATGAGGCGGCGATCAAGAAGCAGGAAGGAATAGCTGCGACGAATAACATGGAATTTGTAGGACAGACCTCCCTTTGATGGGAGGTTTCTTTTATTCGCTATTGCACAGGGCTTAAGTTATTATTGTGAAAAAAGCAGCTTGATTATTTTCAGGAAAAATATATAGTACGATTAGATAAGTTGCGATTGCCTCTGTTGATCATTTGAATATCATTCATATACGTAATAGAGAATGCAATTTATAATAGTACCTATTAGAAGTTTTAGGAGATGGAGAGTATGGAGAAGGTAGATACAATGATGGATACCGATAGCTACGACGACATTGTGCTCGATGTTGAGATCGATGAAGCTGGCTATGAAGCGGGAGATCCTTGCATATTCGATATTTCTTTTCAAGTGAAGCGAGGGCAACTGCTCGGATTGATCGGACCTAATGGTGCTGGGAAAAGTACAACCATTAAGACCCTGCTTGGTTTGTTGAAGAATACCAAGGCTAAGGTGTCTTTTAGTGGAGTTAATAAATCATACGCTTATGTACCGGAGCAACCTGTGTTTTATGAGGATTTGACATTGTGGGAGCACTTGGATTTAGCGGCCGCTGCCTATGGACTGAAGTACGAACAGTTCGAAGAAACTGCAGAAAGACTGTTGAAGCAGTTTGGTATGGGCCATGTGCGCAATGATCTTCCAGCTGGATTCTCTAAGGGCATGAAACAAAAAATGATGCTAATGCTTGGCTTTTTGGTACAGCCGGATGTGTATATTGTGGACGAGCCATTTATTGGTTTAGATCCTCGGGCTACGAAAGATTTCCTGCGGCTGCTGGAAGCGGAGCGGAAGCGTGGAGCTGGTGTATTAATGTCCACACATGTACTGGATACTGCAGAGAAAATATGCGATGATTTCGTACTGATCTCCGGGGGAAAGGTTGCCGCCTCGGGAACACTCGAAGATATACGCGATTATGCTGGGCTGCCGGAGGCGTCGTTGTTTGATTGCTTCGACGAACTGACATGAGTAAGCAGGGCAAGCGGGCATTTGCTTTTTCTAATGCCAAACAATTATTCAGACGGCGGCTATTCTCTCATTGGCGTGAGCAATCCGCTATTATCCGTACGGCGGCTGATTGGACCGTGCTCTTATATATTCTTATTCCCGGAGGTTTTCTGGGCGGGCGGTTGTATTATGGATTCTGGAATGAGGGGCTACCGGCTTGGAGCGAAAATTTGCCGTTTATGCTCATTCTTTCATTATTAGTACTTCTGATCTGCAATGGGGGCTTGGTGCTATTGTTGCAGGAAGGCGATCTATTATTTCTTAGACAAAGGCAGCGCTGGATAAATACGATCGTATTTCGAGGATTACTTTACAGCCTGATTGTAACATCGCTGAAGTTCGTTGTGGCTTTTGCACTGTTATTGCCTTTTCTGATTCGGGGATTTGAGATGACGTCATCGGAGGTGTGGGCGCTGTTCGCTCTGACCTTGGCGTGCAGCTGGTGTGTTAAGTTACTTGGACATCTTGTAAAAGTACAAAAGCATGGTTGGCGGCGCTGGTTGTGGCTGTTTCTGGCGATCTCCGTCCCGAACGCTATCTATTTCAGAGTAGCTAGCCTTTGGAGTGATCGTCCGCTCTTCATTTGTCTCAGTGCGGTTGTATTTACAGTCGTTGCAATAATCGCCTTCCGTTGTCGCTTAGTGATGCGTGGGACATTTATGAACGACGTGCGCGAAGACTACAAGCAGCGAATGAAGATAGCAGCCATACTGCTTCGCAATGTTCTGGATAAACCTCGTCCGACTCGCCATAAGCCGTGGATTTTCCGGAAGTCACAGCCTTTGCTTAAATCAAAGACTGCCGAGAGCCGGTTCTCTGCGGCAGCGATTAAGGCACTTGTGCGAAATCCGGCCCATTTGAAGCTTTACTTTGCTTTTACAGCCGTGTCCGCTGTAGCGATCCTTATCATTCCATCGGGGTTCAAATGGCTGGGATTTGTAGTCTTAACATCGCTTATGACGTTTTGGCTGTTCTCTTTCTGGTCGTTGTTTGTTGGTGATGATTACATTGGGATCCTTCCGTTTACGAAAGAACAAAAAGCTGAAGCAGGTATGCATGCGGTCCCTATCCTATTGCTTCCCTTTACCATGATTTCCTCCGCACTGATCTGTCTCTCTTTATATGGATGGTGGGGGCTCATCTTGTTCATTCCGGTTGGATACATGGTTGGACTCTTTATCAGCAGAATATTTGGTACGTTCCGGCTGGGCAAAGATTGATAGATAGAACTAAAAACAGCGTGAATTGAGAAGCTTCTCAATTCACGCTGTTTTTAATTGCACCGCATTAGCTAAGGCGAAGGTCAGCAGCATGTTTGCCTGCTGTATACCCAGTAGAGAATGCGGCTGTTATATTGTAGCCACCAGTGTAGCCATGGATATCGAGTACCTCTCCACAGAAGAATAACCCTTGCATAAGCTTCGATTCCATTCTTTTGGGATCGATCTCTTTCAGATTTACGCCGCCGCCTGTAACAAAGGCTTCGGATAGGGAACGGGTACCATGAACATTAACGGGCATCCTTTTCAAGATGCCTGCTAGCGCAAGCAATCCATTCTTGGATACATGATGCCCCGTAATATCTCCATCCAGGTCAGCTTTAGCTAACAAGAGGGGAATGAGACGTTCTGGCAGCAGCCCCTTTAGTGAATTGCGGATCGCTTTCTTCGGCTCCTGGTCCAGCTTGTCTTGCAGCAATGATTCCACTTCTTGCAAGTTCAGATCAGGGAAGAGATCGATGGACATCTCAACAGTGTCAGTCCCTGATTTACGCTGGACCTGTCTCAGAAATTGGCTGCAGCGCAGTGCAATTGGCCCGGATAATCCAAAATGGGTGAATATCATATCTCCGCGATGAGAAATGACCTTCTTTCCTTTTTGATTCCAGACAGTTAGTGCCACATCGCGTAGCGACAATCCTTGCAGCTCACCGGATTTAATCCACTCTTCCCGTGAAATAATCGGTACCTCTGTCGGAAATAGCTCAGTAATGGTGTGGCCTGCGGCTTCAGCCCATGGGTACCCATCTCCTGTAGAGCCAGTCTGAGGAACGGACTTTCCTCCGGTGGCGATGATTACGGCAGCACTGGAAATCGTTTTGCCGGGACCCAGCTGAACACCCTTAACAGCCCCTTCTTCATATATTACATGTGAGACAGGACTATCTGTCATAATCTGCACACCTAGATTCCGTACTTTGTTGATTAAGGCGGAGACAACGCTGGAGGCTTTATCGGAGACGGGAAACATCCGTCCGTTGTCTTCTTCTTTTAATGCAATACCTAAGCCTTCAAAAAAGGCAATGATATCTTGATTATTAAAATGGTCGAAGGCGCTATACAAAAACCGCCCGTTTCCCGGGATATAGGAGATTAACTCATCTCTCTCCTTGACGTTCGTTACATTGCAGCGTCCGCCACCAGATATCCCGAGCTTTCGTCCTAGCTTAGCTCCCTTATCGATCAGTAGTACGGATGCCCCGTGTTCTGCTGCGGCTACACTTGCCATTAATCCCGAAGGGCCGCCACCTATGACGATCACATCGAAGTTGCTCATGAAATTTTACTCCTTTACATGTTAAGACACGGGTGTTACTTCGTGTTTTCCTAACGGAATCATACCATTCTGACTCTCATGTAACCAGTCTTGTCCATCCACTTAGTGATAATTCGTTGTCAGAAGAGTGATCCTGTGCTTTAATCTAGACATGTAGGGCAATTTGTCCATTTTGGGGTGTGATTGTAATTATTGGCGCAATTAAGGATATATTATTGCAAATATCGGCAGCATGCTCCTTTCTTTTTCTGATTCAGTGGTGGGTGGACCGGGGGCTTGTGGCTCGAAAAAAAGGTAGTTTCCCGGATAATCAAACTTTTTTGGTTTTGGCGTGTACGTTAAGCCTTATTCTATGCTCACTTCTTTCGACGACTTTATTCGGTATTGCTTATTTGAATTTAGGAATGATCCCTGCTTATATCGGTATTTTATATGGAACTGTACGTTCAGGGATTCTGCTGTCCATCTGTTTGCTTGTCTGCAATATAATCATTGCAGAGCCAACCGGAATAAGTAATATGATATTAAATTCAGGAATATTATTATATCCGTTGCTATTTGGGCTGGCTAAGCCTTTTAAGAAAGGCACAGTGGTAGAGAAGATAGGAATGTTATGGATGGTTCTTTGTCCGAACATGTTGTTCATTGCACTTGTACCTATTATAGGTGGGGAAAATATATATGAAGCCCATTCTGGCGAGTCGTTTTTGATTACTGTGTATCTTTTTTTTACGATCGCGCTAGGTGGTATTTTTGTTTATTTTGTTGAAATGGTCTGGAGTAGTTGGCGGGCTAAAGTACATATGGAAAGTATAAGTGATAATTTCCAGTGGGAGTCTGAGAAGCTGCAGCAGATTACAAATGTAGTACCTCTCAGTATTATGTCTCTGGATGATCACGGAGTTGTGACCGACCTTAATGATTGTATGTTGGGAATGGCACGAATTCATTATCCCAATTTGAGAAGGGAAGATATTATTGGCAAGCCGGTTAGGGAGTTTTTTAATGGTTCAGCGGATGCTGATGCATATATGCGGGTACGGGATAACATTCAGCATAAACGGCGTTCCCATGAGCGAATGATTCATGGAACGCGGATCTATCAAATTTATTCAGCACCACTAATGCATAAGAACTCAGGATTAACGAGTGGAGTGGTACTCATTGCACAGGATATTACGGATGAAGTGAAACTCCGTTCTGAGCTTGACCATGTGGAACGTTTGAGCTTAGTAGGGCAGATGGCTGCCGGAATTACCCATGAGATTCGTAATCCTATGGCGGTAGTTCGTGGATTCTTGCAGCTGATGAGAGAAAAGAGTTCGGATGATTTGGATTCTTATTATCAGATCGTGCTCGAGGAACTGGATCGGGCGAATAGCATTATTAACGATTTCCTATCGCTGGCGCAGAGCCGGATATCCGATAAGGAGAAGGTGCTTTTACACCGAGTTATAGAAGAAGTCAGTCCGCTGCTATGGGCGGATGCTAATCTTCGTGGTCAAAGTGTTGAGTTAAAGCTGAACGCATCCATCCATGAATTGGAGTTAAACGTTCGGGAAATAAAGCAGCTTATCCTTAATTTAGGCCGCAACGGTATGGAGGCTATGGGATCCAAGGGGATTCTGACACTGGAAACACACAGTAATCAGGATCAAGTGGAGCTGATTGTAAGGGATAGAGGAATAGGTATGTCGGAAAGTCAACGAGAGAAGTTGTTTTCCCCTTTTTTCACAACAAAAAGGGAGGGAACGGGTCTAGGGTTATCCTTGTGTCTCAGTATTGTGGAACGGCATAACGGCAAAATAACTGTAGATTCTGTAGAAGGGGAGGGTACAGTATTTACCATCTCCTTCCCTTTAGCAAAGGAAGAATATAGCGAAGCCATGCTTGCGGATTGAATCAGGTTACTGCAGCATCTCTTGCTTTCACAGAGTATGAATGTATAATAAAGTTAGTAAGTACTGCTGTAATGTTATCTGACAAAACAGTAATTAGTGAAGGAGAGTGCAGAGAAATGTCCATGTCTTTTAATCAATATATGAGAGATTCGATTCAGCCTATGCGTGATGACCTTACAAGCATTGGGTTTCAGGAGCTTATGACTCCAGAAGAGGTGGAAGCCACTCTTCCTACCGCAAAAGGTACGGCGCTTGTAGTCGTGAATTCGGTCTGTGGTTGTGCTGCTGGACAATGCCGTCCTGGTGTAGCTCAGGCATTGCAAAATGAGATCGCTCCGGATCACTTGTTCACAGTGTTTGCAGGTCAAGAGAAAGAAGCTACTGCTAAAGCGCGTGAATATTTTGCTCCTTATCCGCCATCTTCCCCTTCCATCGCATTGATGAAGGATGGAGAGCTCGTTCATTTTATTGAACGCCATAGTGTTGAGAATCGTTCAGCTGCTGAAATTGCTGCTGAGTTGAAAGAAGTTTTCGATCGTTTTTGCAAGTAAAAAAGTTATTCCATATAATCTCGCAATAGTCGGTAATTCGGCTGTTGCGGGATTTTTCAAAATATAAGAGCGATAATGGGATAGAATATACTTAGAAGCACAGAGCTTCACTTGGTATGGATATTTTGATGGATATGGAACCATTTCTGATGGAACGGGGTGTGGTTTGTGAGTTTACAGGAAGAAATTATTGCTGATCTTGGTGTGAAGCCAACGATTGATGTAGAAGATGAGGTACGCAAACGGGTTGATTTCTTAAAGTCGTACGTGCTGAAGGCAGGGGCCAAAGGATTATTGATCGCCATTAGCGGCGGGGTGGACAGCGCGGTAGCTGCGGGTCTATGTAAGCTGGCTACAGACGAGCTGTCGGCTCAAGAAGGCACAGAGTATATTACGCTTGGCGTCTACCAGCCATATGGTGTTCAAGAGGATATCCAGCACAGTTATGATGTCGCTAAAGCCTTTAATCTGACCCATACCGTGGAGACAAACATTGAGGAAGCTGTAAATGAGATTGCGCTTGAAGTAGAGCATAGCCTGAAGTCCTTGGGGCAACATCGTCATATGACCCATCAAGGCAAGGGTAATGTTAAAGCGAGAACACGTATGGTTATGCAATATGCGCTCTCTTTTGAGAACAATCTGATTGTAGTAGGAACGGATCATGCTTCAGAAGCCATTACGGGTTTCTACACCAAGTGGGGGGATGGCGCTGTAGATATTACACCTCTATCCACACTTAATAAACGTCAGGTTCGTCAATTAGCTGCTCATATTGGTGTGCCTGCGGATATTGTTACTAAAGCACCTACGGCAGGCTTATGGCCGGGGCAGACGGATGAAACCGAGCTGGGCATTACTTATGACGATAATAGTGATTATTTGGAAGGCAAGCAGGTTAAGCCTGAGGTAGCTGAGAAACTCGAGAATTATTACCGGAGAACGGCGCATAAGCGCAATGTCATTCCTGGAATTTAGAATAGGTAGCAGTAGAAACCGCCACGGATCTGCGTTGTAGCAGCTCACGTGGCGGTTTTTATCATATCAGAAAGTATATATTTGGGGCCCCAAAAAAAGTATCTGAGTATTCATCAAAGCAAAGCTTCACTCTGTGGGGATATTTTATGAGATGGATAAGCTACAAGAATCTTAGTTAGCCAGCGTTTGATCGATAAAATCAGTGGTCGAAGCAATCGCAAGCTCCAATTGTGGGGTAGTGCCGGCAAAAGGATGCACAGTACCGAAGGTATGATTACCCTCAGGAATATGAACCCAGTTAATATCGGGTCGGAGTTCAGTGAGCTGCTCAGATCCTTGCCGGAGGTGCACTCCATCCAGACTGCCTTGAATAAGAACAACTGGGAAGGACGCTGTCTTCATGCGTTCAAGGATGTTATAACGTTCTTGTTGGTTCTCCATATCTTCTAAAATAACAGCATCCAGCGGCATTTGTTGGCCCGTGCGTGCATTAAGGACGTGGGTTCGTCCTGTTTGCTTCATCTCCTGCTTTTGTTCTTCTGTCAACAAATCGAGCTTCGTAACCCCGTTCCAGGAAATGACCCCGCTAACTTCATTGGGATGGTCAAGCGTGTAGACCAGACAAATTCCCCCTCCAAGACTATGCCCGAGAAGGAATAAGGGCAAGCTGCCAAATTTCGGGTGCTGGCTAAGGTAGGACAACAGTATTTCCATATCCTTCAGCTCGCGACGAAAGGTGTTGCGGGCGAATTTCTCAAGCTCGGTAAAATGCAGCAGATCCTCTCCGATTCCGGCATGTGAGAAGTTGAAGGTGATCACTTCATGATCTTGGCTGAGAGTAGTGGCTATGTAAGGAAACATCCCCCAATCTTTGAAGCCCTTGTAGCCGTGTGCAATAACGATTAGGCTCTTAGGTGCTTCTTGGGCAGGAAAGTGTGAGCAGCGGAGAACAGCGTCTTCACCAGCGGGTATTTCGAAATTACGATGCTGCATAGGGTAATCCCCTCTCTCTATATATAAATGAAGTAAATCAGCAAGTCCATCACGAAGGCATCTAGATAGACTTCCAAAGCATTTTCTTTTAAGATAGCAGAAAGAATCTTATAGGACTATAATTAAAAATTGAAATGAAAGACCTGTATAATGATCATACCATTATTGAAGTAGTATAGGATACACGTCCATAAGGAGCGTGAAATTTTGATTTACGGAATCGGACATGATGTGTTAGAAATTGAGCGAATCTCTGAGGTAATGCTTAGGGGACAGGGGGAAAAATTTAACCAGCGCATCCTAACGGAGCAAGAGTACCAGCTTGCTGAGCAACGAGGTGGAAGGTTGGCTGAGTTCGTAGCCGGGCGTTTTGCTGCCAAGGAAGCCGTTGTGAAGGCTTTAGGCTGTGGTATTGGTAATGTGGTTGGTTTTCAGGATATTGAGATATTACCTGACCATAAAGGTAAGCCGGAAGTAACCTTATCATGCGAAGCCTGGAGCAGACTAGATCTACCTGAAGGACAGAAGTATATCATTCATCTTACGATAACACATGGCCGTGATTTGGCTTCAGCTTTTGCGGTGGTGGAGGAGCTAGGTTCATGAATTGAACCGTGATTATAGAAGGGCAAGGAGAGTTACAATGAAACAACAAGAACGACAGGTTTTGCAGGAACGAGAAGAAGCACGAGAAGGACAAGATTTGCTAGAGCGAGATGAACGACAAAAACAGGTGGATTTAAAAGAAGGACAAGATAAACAAGATCAGGAGCTGCGGGAGGCCAAGCAATATTTCAGTTATCATTTGCTGGAGTGGTATCAAGGGCAGAAGCGGGATTTGCCTTGGCGCAGGCATCGCAATCCTTATTATATTTGGATTTCTGAAATTATGCTGCAGCAGACAAGGGTAGACACGGTAATCCCTTATTTTAATCGTTTTATTGAACGTTTTCCGACGGTGGAGTCACTCGCTGATGCCCCTGAAGAAGACGTGCTTAAGTGTTGGGAAGGTTTAGGGTATTATTCCCGCGCACGTAATATACAGCATGCAGCCAAGCAGGTAAAGGAGCTTTATGGGGGACAGGTGCCGAATGATCGTGAGGCGGTGTTCAGCTTAAAGGGAGTGGGTCCTTACACAGCAGGGGCTATTCTCAGTATTGCGTTTAATCGGCCGGAGCCAGCGGTAGATGGTAATGTAATGCGGGTGTTGTCCCGATACTTCCTCATCGAGGATGATATCGCTAAGGGACCCACCCGCGTGAAAATGGAGCGCCTGGCGGCTGAGCTGATCCCAGAGGGGGAAGCTGCCTCCTTTAATCAGGCGCTTATGGAGCTCGGGGCGCTCGTATGCACCCCGAAATCACCGAGCTGCTTAACCTGCCCGGTGATGGAGCATTGCGCTGCGCGCCTGGCGGGCTGCGAGACTTCGCTGCCCGTCAAGACCAAGGCCAAGCCGCCGCGCCCAGAGGAGCGGCTGGCAGCCTTGATCGAGGGCCGCGGTGCCCACGCGGGCCAAGTGCTCATCCGGCAGCGGCCACAAAGCGGGCTGTTAGCCCGCATGTGGGAGCTGCCGCACTGGCAGGCGCCGCCAGCCGAAGGCGGCGCTAAGAGCGCGCGGCTGCCGGAGGCCGCGGCGCGGGACCGGCTGCGCCGGTCACTGCGGCAGGCCGGGATCTCCGCCCGGCCTGAGGAGCACTGGATGGCTGCTGAGCATATCTTCAGCCATATCGTGTGGACCCTGCAGGTGTATCGCTGCAGGGAGGAGGACGCCCTTCCGCTGCCAATAGCGGCAGAAGGACAGGCAGCCTACACCGCGGAAGCAGGCCTGTTCCCAGAGATGGACAGTAAGGTGCCCATCGAGAAATTTGAGGATGGCAATGCTAGTCCAGAGGATGGCGGAGCTGTTCGCTGGATCAGCCGTGAGGACATGGCTAATTATGCGTTTCCTAATGTCTTCTTGAAGCTGCTGAACCTTTATTTCGACGAGCAGGAAGAGCTGGCGAAGTCGGGGGAGTAGAGATTATCCGATGTGGCAAAAGAATGAGTTGTAAGAGAAACAGCAGATATATGAGAAGTGTCTGAAGTAAGTAAATTACGCGGAAGTGGATGAAGTAAGAAATGCATCCAAAGTCTCTGGAGTAGGAAATGTGTTAAATGCGTCGATTGTGCTGAGCGAGATGAATATGTAGATGTTTTAGATGTGTTAAATGCGTGGAATGTGCTGAGCGAGTCGAATGTGTAGATATTTAAGATGTGATGAATGCGTCGATTGTGCTGTGTGAGTTGATGCAGTTTGATGTGTTAAATGCATCGATACAGTTAAATGTGTTGTATATATATGTTGTGCGTGAAGAGAGAGTGGCGTACGCATCTAAACATGATCACTTACCTCATCCCTGTGGTCAGTTTAAAGGGAATTCCTCCCTATAAACTGACCACGGGGATCTGTATTTGATCTTTTTAGGGAAAAACTCCCTTTAATTTGGGTGAATACCTGAATTATGCTCCAATATGGATGATTTAGAGGGAGGATTTCCCTAATTACTCGTATTTAAGTGTTTATGAGCAGAATTAGAGGGAGTTATTCCCTAATTAGAAGCAGAATGCCTCATTTTGGCGTCTTTTCAACAGCGGTACGATAAAGGGCAGTCTCGTTCCACACTCATTGATCTGCATTCAAGCGGAGTAAAAAAGTGATGTCCGAGGATAAAGATCTACCCTATTTGTTTCTAACAAACCCTGTTACTAACGAACCTTGTTTTTAACAAATCTGCTTCTAAACGAAATTAGTCTCAAACAAACTCTCTACACACCCCACCCAAATAAACGACCCAAACACAAAGAAGGTATCCCTGAGCCATAACAGCTCGGAGATACCTTCTTTGTTTATACTTAGTTAAACGGGAAATCCACAGCCTTGAAGGCTATGACTTTATCCGTAATTTAATTCCTTATTTCGCGCTTTCGTAACGTTTGCCAACTTCTTCCCAGTTTACTACGTTCCAGAACGCTTTGATGTAATCAGGGCGTTTGTTTTGGTAGTTCAGGTAGTAAGCGTGCTCCCATACATCCAGTCCGAGGATCGGAGTAGCGCCTTCGCTGATTGGGTTGTCTTGGTTAGGTGTGCTTGTTACTGCCAGTTTGCCATCTTTAACAACTAGCCAAGCCCAGCCACTGCCGAAACGAGTAGTTGCTGCTGCTGCAAAATCTTCTTTGAATTTTTCGAATCCGCCCAGCTCGCTGTCGATAGCTGCTGCAAGTGCGCCAGTTGGTGCGCCGCCGCCGTTTGGTCCGATAACTTCCCAGAACAAGGTATGGTTAGCGTGTCCGCCACCATTGTTACGAACAGCAGTGCGGATAGCTTCTGGTACAGCGTTCAGGTCTGTAAGAAGTTCTTCGATGCTTTTGCTTTGCAATTCAGGTGCCTTTTCCAAAGCTGCGTTCAGATTAGTCACATATGTGTTATGGTGTCTATCATGGTGAATTTCCATCGTCAAAGCGTCGATGTGTGGTTCGAGTGCGTTGTTTGCATAAGGAAGTGCTGGTAATTGAAATGCCATGGAAAAATCCCTCCTGAGTATATTAGAATTTGTATAGATAAAGAACTTCGGCGGTTTATCGTCAAAATTCTTTATTGTTGATATGTACTATAGGGTATCTCCCAATAGGATACTTTAATTAAACAGTATCTGGATCAATAATGCAACATTAAACAAACATAAATGTTTATAAAGTATAATTGGAATGTAAACAGGAATATCAATTGTATTTAGAATGTTAAAAGAAAGAGCCTTCACCCTATAGACATATATCAATATAATTACCCTTATAATGAAACAATGAATCCTAGTCAAAATGTAAACGCTTGATATTAAGCGCTTTCAAAAGAAAAATGATGATATCACGAGAAAAGTGTGCTTTAATAGATTTAAAAGCAGGTATTCCTCGGTATTTGATGCTTTTTTTTATTTTCTCAATGTTAAGGGAACCCCTTCTTTTTGTTAAATTCATAAGCCATAGACAAGGGAGATTTTAAAGAATGCACGTTCGTTCCTTTCAATTAAGCGACGTTAGCCCTGTGACTGATTTGCTGCAAACAGCATTATCGGAAGAATGTTTCGAGAACACTATCGAGCCTTTCTCCAGGCAGCTTTCATGGGATTCAGATCTCATTGTAGTTGCGGAAGATGAAGAAGAAATTGTTGGAGCACTGATTGGTACGATTGAGAAAAACCACGGTTGTTATTTCCGGATTGCTGTACATCCTGATTATCGCCGCAGAGGAGTCGGTAGAAGTCTGGTATCGGCTATGGAATCCAGGTTTCAAGCTCGTAAGGTTAGTGGTATCTACGTAGCTGTCGATGAGCATAATTCTTTTGCCTTGCCATTGTATGAAGCTATGGGATATAGCGAGAATCAAATTTTCAAATCTGTCCGGAAGCTGAGCATTGTTGGGTAATTTCGGTCACTCAGATGCGTAAGCGGAAACATTTACTAAATAAAGAACTATAGTTGATGATATAGTCTGTTTCATTCATACTCAAGCGTATTTTCCAGAAGTCCATTACTAATGGCTGGGAGATATGCTTTTTTATTGTTATAATATCTGCAAGTATAGACATCAATAATTGAGAATAAGAGGTGACATATTGAGTCAGGAGTCCCAAGTAGAGTTCATGCGTAATCGGAAGCAAAGACATAGATCCTCCAGATCAAAGAAAGGCTTTGGAGGTCGTTTGGCCGCGGAACTGAAGGAATGGTTGCTTACAGCGGTAGTTGTCTTTGCGGTAATGTCGGTTCTTAATATTTTTGTGTTCAATATATCAACGGTCAAAGGTCAGTCTATGCAGCCAACGCTTGTGGAAGGTGAGAGGCTCTTTATTAATAAGCTTTCATTGATGTTTGTAAACCCAAAACACGGGGATGTCGTCATTCTTCATGATCCTAGTACGGGGCCTAGTCGAAAGGATTTTTTAGTGAAACGTGTCATTGGCATACCTGGAGATATCATAGAAGTGAAGGATCACCAGTTATATGTGAATGGGAAAATAGTGAATGAGCCGTATATAGATACCGAGATTGAAGACCCGGATTTCGCGGCGTTAACGGTGGAGAGCGGAAATTATTTTGTCATGGGAGATAACCGTCATGCTTCAGCAAGCAAAGATAGCCGTTATTTCGGCTCGATCCCTCAGGACATGATTGTAGGCAGAGCGGATTATATCTGGTGGCCGTTGTCTAAACTGAAAGGATTATAAGAAAGATTATTAACGATATGAAAAGGAGAAGGCGGAAATGAACAATACTTTTCAGTCACCGTACGCACCCCCGCCTTCCAAGTGGGCAGAGCTTAAAGCGGAAATTCAGGAGGCTGCGACGTCACTCGGTATTGATGATATCGGGTTTACTACAGCAGAGCCTTTTTTATATTTAAAAAATATTCTGCAAGACCATCGGGACAAAGGTTATGAATCGGGTTTCGAGGAACCAGATTTGGATAAAAGGACGATTCCAGCACTGTCATCCGGGGACAAGCCTTTGTCAATTATTGCAATTGCAGTAGCGTACCCTTCCAAAATGGAGAATCCCCCGAAGTCTGAGCCAGGTGCGCGTAGAGGCATTCTCGCCCGAGCATCATGGGGCAGGGATTATCATCATGTGCTGAGGGAGGCCTTAAGTAAGTTAGAGGACTTTATTCATGAACGTGTGCCGGAGGCTGTGCTGGAAAGTATGGTCGATACCGGTGTGTTGGTAGATAGAGCAGTTGCGGAGAGAGCAGGAATAGGCTTCAGCGGCAAAAACTGTTCCATTATCTCGCCCAAATGGGGATCCTGGATTTATCTGGGGGAGATGGTTACGAACATTCCTTTTGCTCCGGATGAACCTGTTGAAGAAGGCTGTGGGGAATGTACCAAGTGCATTGATGCCTGTCCAACCGGCGCGCTGGTGGGTCCGGGTCAACTTAACGCGCAGGCTTGCATTTCTTTTTTGACGCAGACCAAAGGATTTCTGAGTGACGAATACATGACAAAGATTGGCAATCGTCTATACGGCTGTGATACCTGCCAGATTGTATGTCCCAAGAATCGAGGGAAGAACTGGAATCATCGCCCTCAGATGCTGCCTGATCCTGAGATCGTGAAGCCATTGTTAATGCCGATCCTGGATCTTAGCAATCGTGAATTCAAAGAGAAATTCGGAAATAGCTCTGCTGCCTGGAGAGGCAAAAAACCAATGCAACGAAATGCGATCATCGCTCTCGGTAATTTCAAGGAAGTAGAGGCTGTGCCTAAGCTAACAGAAATTGTTCTGAAAGAGCCGCGGCCTGAGATGCGAGGCACGGCTGCTTGGGCGCTGGGACGCATCGGTGGTGAGGAGGCTCTAGCTGCTGTTGAATCGGCTTTAGATCGCGAAGAGCATGACACGGTAAAAGAAATGCTGAGCCGGGCACAGGATGTGCTCCTTACTGCGAAGCAGGCACGAGAGGACAGTGATGTTAATGAAGGAAAAAGATCATAGACAGGTTGCATATTCCCAATTGCTGTCCAGTTCTCGAAATGCTATGATAGATTCGCGCGCCATATGGCGATGCAGACAATAGAGTGTAGAGGTGGGCTTTAGATGAATATCGCATTACCTATTATTACATTGGTCGTAGGTCTCATCGGTGGATTTTTTATCGGTGTGTATTATCTGCGCAGACAAATGACAACTATGCAGAATGATCCTGAAATGCTGCAAAAGGTTGCGAAACAAATGGGTTATAACCTGAATGGGAAACAAATGCAACGTGCCCAACAGATGATGAAGAATCAGAACCAGACAGGCGCCCGACCAGGAGCAGCTAAAGGGAATAAACGTAGAAGTAAGTAACCGGGTCCGGATAGAAATTATACGGGTGCGGAAGGGGGAGACATCATGGGGAACATCAATGAATACGTGAACGGTAAAGTATCAGAGAACCGTGAGCAAATCGAGTATCACGTTGAGAAAATATTAGAATTAATCGGTGAAGATACCGGCCGCGAGGGACTGCTTGAAACACCAGCACGTGTTACGCGGATGTACGAGGAGATATTCGGCGGTTATTCGATAGATCCCCGCGAGGCGCTCGGTGTTACTTTTGATGAGTCTCATGAAGAGCTAGTGATCGTGAAGGATATCGTCTATTACAGCCAATGTGAGCATCACATGGCTCCTTTCTTCGGTAAAGTGCATATTGGATACATTCCGAGCGGACGGATTGCTGGACTCAGCAAATTAGCCCGCCTAGTTGAAGCAGTGAGTCGGCGTTTGCAGGTTCAAGAGCGCATTACGACGCAAATTGCGGATATTATGACGGAGGTACTAAGCCCTCACGGCGTTATGGTCGTAGTGGAAGGTGAACATCTTTGTATGTGCGCACGTGGAGTGAAGAAGCCAGGAAGTAAGACGGTAACCATGTCTACTAGAGGGGTCTTCCGGGAGGATGCCGCCGCTCGTGCGGAGTTTCTGAGCTTGATTAAAGAATAGTATATAGAGGTGTCTATGCCTCGAAATTAGAAGGACCGATTATTCACTTTTTGTGAGTGATCGGTCCTTTTGGGTCAATATAAGCGAATAGAAGTGATGTCTTCTACGAAGTGAAAAGTGATCAGTAAGGCTTCCATGCCAGTTTACTGGCAGCGGCAAAACGCTCTGACACATATGGCCAGTTGACGACCTTCCACCAATCGTTAATATAATCCGCACGATTATTCTGATGTTTCAGATAGTAGGCATGTTCCCATACATCCAAGGCCAAGAGCGGAACAACGTCCCATTGCGATAAATTTTGGTGTTTTTCTGCAGTGAGAATTTCTAGTCTATGGCTGCGTGGGCTCCAGATGAGAATGGCCCATCCGCCACCTTCTACTTTATTCGCAGCTTCGGTGAACTGTTTCTTGAAGCTGTCATAGCTTCCAAAGCTTTGTTCTATAGCTTCTAATAAAGCACCTGTTGGGCGCCCCCCGCCTTGCGGAGACATCACGTTCCAAAAGATCGTGTGAAGATAGTGGCCTGCGCCATTAAAGGCTAATTCTCTCTCCCAATGTTTAACGAGATCGAAGTCACCGTTCTTACGGGAATCTGCTAATTTAACTTCAGCCTTGTTTAATCCATCTACATAACTTTGATGATGCTTATCGTGATGAATTCTCATCGTCTTTTCGTCAATATAAGGTTCTAGTGCATTATAGGCGTAAGGCAAGGGAGGTAGCGTATGGCCGCCAATGGGTACCGCGTCGTTTTTATCGCGGATATCAGGAACAGTATCAGTAAAAGTAGAGAATCCATCATTTCGCGTGATATTGTCTGTATCGATGCTTACGACATAATCCTCTTTATAATCGCGCATGATTTGTGAAAGTTTTCCGGGCGAGCTGAGTGTCTGCAGTACGGCGAGAAAGTATTCTGATTCGCGAATAATATGCAGAATCACAGTAGTTGCAAGGGGGACAGCTTTGACCGCCGCGCTGCTCTCCATGATGGCAAAGAGCTGCCGGACGAACTCTTGGGATTGATTGCAGGAGATATGTAGCAGTTTTTCCGTTTCCGCAGTGAGTTCTGCCTGTGGTGGAGGAGAAGCGGAAAGGGCAGCATTCAATAGCTGCTGTGCCGCCTGCTCTGTTGCACCAAAAACAACGGCCCATTCATCGAGGAGTTTCACATAAGGATCCTCTAATTTAGGTACGATCGCTTTGATGACCTCAGTATGCTCTTTCTCTTGAGTTTTCCAAAATACGATTTCTTCCAGAATACGTACTGGCAGCATCGGCCCGTATACATATAGCATGCCAAGAAAACCTCCCGTGATATGTCTTTATCAGTCCATTATATGAACGGTCTTGGAAGGTTATGAAGAACATAAACTTAGAGTGACTCTTGGGCTTCTTTTTTTCCTGGGGATGAAAACAGCCTCTTCCTAGGATATATTTCTTTCTGTCCCTGGAAGAGGCTGTTCGTATGGTTATTAGCACTTAGTTAGTTACTTGCCATCGCTGGCTGATCGCCATTATTATTTTTGGCCAAATGGACATTCCCTAAGAAAGCGGAGACCCGCCGCAAATACTCACGGGGATGCTCGCGGAACAACAGCTCATGATGACTACCCTCGATGATCCAGGAATCAGAGAACGGATTGTTCTGATTTGCTGCTAGTTCTTCGGCAATAGGATAAGGGGCTTTATCGTCTTTGGTTCCATGCATGAATAGGATAGGGAAAGGATAATCTTTGGACTTAACCTTGGCATAAGGAATTTGATCTAGTCCCGTACCGTTCAGTACCGGGAACAGCATTTCCATGATCGCCAGGGAAGGTTGGCGCGGCAGATCGATATTCTGCTTGATATTATGATACAGCGTGTCTGGTTCTAACAAAAAGGTGCTGTCCAGAATCATCGCGTCGATGTCCTCAGATACTAATCCTGCCTGCAGTGCTGTGCCAGCACCCATGGAGAAGCCCCAAACAACTAGCTCTTTCGCCCCGCGTTCCTTTGCGAAATCAATGGCGCCTAGAAGCTGCTGGGATTCTTTTTTGCCGCCGGTTGCAATATCCTTATTACCTTGGGCAGCAAATCCGTAATCAAACATTACGACATTGAAATTCAGACTGTGTGCATAGTGCGCGAGATCGTACATAGGTACCCAAGACTCTTCGCGGTTGGCACCATAGCCATGACTGAACACGATAGTCTTAGTGGCATCCTTGGCTGGAATATACCAGCCGTTCATCATGCGACTGCCATCCTTAGCTGGGAAGGTTACATCCTCGTAGGCGAGGCCTTTGGCCATCATAGGATTGGAATACAGTGGCGCAACGGTTGGATTGGACAGCACCCAAGCGATGTAGCCATGAAGCGAGACAAAACAAAATGCTAAAAAGAAGAATATAGATAATAGCAATGCAACGATAATATGCTTAACACGGATCATCCGCAGCGATAGTCGTGATGAACTGCCCTGTTTAGGTAGTTTAGGACGACGGGAGACTGACGTGCCTGCTCGGCTGGTTGTCAGATCCATAAGGTCCCCTCCTAAGTATGATGTGAGTACTAGTGCCTAGGATATTTTGTCGAAAATGATACTAAAGCATTAGTATATTTAATATGTTTATCGTATGTTGAAGCACTTACAAAGTCAATGAATTGGACCGTTTTGTAATGTAACTGTAAAGTGCGGACCAGTCTTTTTCGGCTCAGTGAATATACTGGACTTTCCGTAGAGTTTTGCACTAAGATAGAGTTAATTATAATGTAACCGCGTTTCACTTGATGAAACACGAGGGGGGATTACTGTGGAGGACCGAAAGCTAACGGTACGCGCGGTAGAACGTGCGCTCGACATATTACTTTGTTTTACGCAGGACAGTGATTTAGGGTTAACAGAGATCGCATCAAAGATTGACTTACATAAGAGTACAGTCCACAGATTGCTGGCAACACTCGAGGAAAAGGGCTTTCTTATTCGCAATCCGGCGACAGAAAAATACAGGCTGGGTATACGCATCTGGGAGTTGTCTACGCATCTGCCTGCTTTTGACGAGTCGGCAGCGGTATTGCTGCCATCTATGGAACGGCTGAGAGATCGACTCGGAGAGACGGTAAGTCTTTACTTACGGGATGGTATTGAACGCGTACGTATTCAGGCGGTACAGAGCCAGCAGGCGATTCGTAGAGTCGCACAGATCGGTGCGAGGCTGCCATTATCCGTAGGTGCGTCGAGTAAGGTGTTAGCGGCGTATGCACCGCCTGAGGTGTTGAGAGCGCTGCTGGAGAGTTCGGAGTGGCCGGATTACGTTGAGAAGAGTGTATACAAAGATCAGCTTAATGAGATCATCCGGTTAGGGTATGCTACTAGTTTCGAAGAACGTGAGTCTGGTGCGGCCGCTGTGGCTGTACCTGTCACAGGCCGTAGTGGAAATGTGATTGCGGCATTATCGCTGTCAGGGCCGGTCAGCCGCTTGTCTAGGGATACGTTAGTGGAGTATGCCGCCATCTTGAAGGAAGCAGCAAGTGAAATGGGTATGATGATTCCATAGGAAGAACAGGGTGGTCTCATAAAGTGTGTTTTTCGCTGAATGAGACAGACCGTTAAGAAGCAGAACAGCGATCTCTCCGTTATTGGAGGATCGCTGTTTGTTTTTTTGAGTAAGGGGGGCTTGATTTTGTCGAATAATGGGTACCTGACGACTAACCGAGCTCAGTGTTGCCTTTGGCAATCCACTGCTTACTATGCTGAGATGCTCGGAAGCGCGTAACGTCGTAATACCAGAGCTGGAACACTAGAGTAAAAACGCCGTAACCCGTTCTAGTTTACCAGTAATTTAGGTTGTTCTTCTGATATCTCCCGAGCCATCCGGACTCAGAAGACGCTAATCTACCCCTGAACCCCTAGACTCAGGGCAAGGGTCCAAGCAAACAAAGAAGCCCCAGCAGCCAACAATCGGCTACTGGGGCGCTCCAGCGACAAGGAACTGCCTCACAGCCACTCGTGGACGCGAGACATTCCTTATTAAACCTATTCTACCGATACAGCCGAAGAATCTGTGGCATCTGCCAGCATTTGACGAAGTACAGTTTGTAGAATACCACCATTGCGATAATAATCAATATCAACCGTGCTGTCGAGTCGTGCAGTAACAGGGAAGTCAAATTGAGTACCGTCTTCACGGGTAGCGGTAACAGTTAGATCTTGGCTTGGCGTCACCTCGTTATCGAGACCGGTAATGTTGAAGGTCTCGCGTCCGGTCAGTCCCAAGCTGCTCCAGCCGTGGCCTTCCTGGAATTGCAGTGGAAGCACACCCATACCAACCAGATTGCTGCGGTGAATCCGCTCAAAGCTCTCAGCAATAACAGCTTTAACACCTAACAGAAGTGTGCCCTTGGCAGCCCAGTCACGTGAGCTTCCTGTGCCGTATTCTTTACCGGCGATAACGATGAGATTCTGTCCAGCGTCCTGATACAGCATGGAAGCGTCATAGATGGACATGACTTCGTCACTTGGCAGGAAGGTTGTAACTCCGCCTTCTGTACCTGGAGCTACTGCGTTACGAATCCGGATATTAGCGAATGTACCACGCATCATGACTTCATGATTTCCGCGGCGTGAGCCGTAGGAGTTGAAGTCTGCACGTTCTACACCATGATCGCGTAAATATTCGCCGGCAGGACCAGAGGTAGAAATATTACCTGCAGGTGAGATATGGTCGGTTGTTACGGAATCAGCAAGCAACGCCAGAACGCGTGCATCCTTGATATCCTTGATGTCTCCCAGACCGTCTGCCAGATGCTCAAAGAATGGCGGATTCTGAATATACGTGGAGTTATCGTCCCACTCATACAGCTCGCCTTGTGGAACAGGGATAGAATTCCAACGTTCATTAGCAGTGAATACATTCTCGTATTTACGACGGAACATCTCCGGACTAAGGGAGAGACCAATGGCTTCACGAATTTCAGCAGTGGTTGGCCAAATATCCTTCAGGAATACTGGCTCACCTTGTGGATCAAATCCGAGCGGTTCAGTCTGTAAATCGATATTTACAGTGCCAGCCAGTGCGTAAGCAACTACGAGCGGCGGTGAAGCCAAGTAGTTGGCTTTGACCTGAGCATGTACGCGGCCTTCAAAGTTACGGTTACCGGAGATTACAGCAGCTACGGTCATATCGTTATCAGTGATGGCTTGGCTAACCTCTTCAGGCAATGGACCGGAGTTACCGATACAAGTAGCACAGCCATATCCCGCCAAGTAGAAGCCCAGTGCTTCAAGTGGCTTCAGCAGGTCTGCTTTTTCCAAATACTCAGTAACTACCAATGATCCTGGAGTCAAGCTGCTCTTCACGTATGCTGGTTTGGTCAGACCACGTTCCACAGCTTTTTTCGCCAAAAGACCTGCACCAAGCATAACGCTAGGGTTGGAAGTATTCGTACAGCTTGTAATCGCTGCGATCACGACCGCGCCTGTGCTTAGCTTGCTTTTGGTGCCATTTTTATGTTCTATTTCTACAACTTGGGCGATTTTCTCATCGCTGAGACCATAACCGCCTTTGTCTACAGGTGTACGGATAATTCCTTCGAAATTCTCTTTCATATGCGTAAGCTCGATCCGGTCTTGCGGACGTTTTGGTCCAGCTAAGCTTGGGACGACAGAAGCTAGGTCAAGTTCAATGAAATCGCTGAACTGAGGGTCTGGCGTATTCGAAGTACGGAACATGCCTTGTGCTTTGTAATAAGATTCAACGAGCTCGACCAGATCATCTGGACGACCTGTGCTGCGAAGATAAGCAAGTGTCTCTTCATCTACAGGGAAGAAACCGATCGTTGCTCCGTATTCCGGCGCCATGTTAGCAACCGTTGCCCGGTCAGCAAGACTGATGTTAGCAAGACCAGGACCGTAGAATTCGACGAATTTGCCGACAACGCCTTTTTTACGCAACATTTCAGTAACTGTCAGTGCCAAGTCTGTTGCTGTAGCCCCTTCGATAAGGCTGCCTGTAAGCTTGAAGCCCACTACATCTGGTGTAACAAAATAGAGCGGTTGTCCGAGCATACCTGCTTCAGCCTCAATACCACCTACACCCCAGCCTACAACACCAAGTCCATTGATCATAGTAGTGTGGGAGTCCGTTCCAACAAGGGAATCTGGATAAACGACAGTTTCACCATCGATAGTTTTAGTAGTGGCTACGGAAGCCAAATACTCCAAGTTCACCTGATGCACGATACCGGTAGCTGGAGGAACTGCGCGGAAGTTATTGAAAGCGGTCTGTGCCCAGCGAAGGAAACGGTAACGTTCCTCGTTACGCTCAAACTCCACGTTCATATTATATTCCAAAGCGTCTGCCGTACCGAAAGCATCAACCATAACAGAGTGGTCAATGACAAGGTCAACGGGAACGAGCGGGTTGATCTGTTTAGGATCTCCGCCGGCTTTCTTTACAGTATCACGCATAGCAGCCAGATCTACGACTACCGGAACACCGGTAAAGTCCTGAAGTACGATACGAGCAGGGATAAACGGAATTTCTTTATTGCGATCAATGTCGCCTGACCAATCAGCCAATTGTTTCACATGTTCTTCTGTAATCGCCCGTCCATCAAATTGACGAACAGCCGCCTCAAGTAATACTTTGATCGAGAAAGGAAGGGAAGAGATAGAGCCCAATCCTTGTTCCTCAAGGGAGTTAAGATCATAATAGCGATAAGATTTGCCACCTGATTCCAGGGTGCGGGCCAACGAGAAATGATCCTTGCTTGGCATATGTGCGCCTCCTTGTTTCATCTATTGAAACTCAATTTCACATTGCATGTTATTTAATTATAACGGTTACAAAGAGGGGAGTAAAGTTTTTTTTCCTATATATAAAGCCCAAATATCGCATCTCAGAAACCATTTAGAGTTACCTCTAAAACGTAAGCTATAAGCAAAGCATATGCCCTACCATGTAAATTGAAGCGATCTGTATAGCGGCCTGTTTCCTTTCATATACATAGAGCAGTAGTTAAAAGGGAATGAAGGGGTGCGAGTATAATGGAACAACAGTGGAAGCAGAGTCTATATGTATATGTAGATCAAGTGAATAAGGCCAGGGTGGAACCTAAGTCCTCATCGCAAACAGTTTCCGTATCCGTTAAAGATCCGCGTTTTCTGGTGGAGCAAGGGGAACGTTCACGCCGTATCGCTGAATGGTATACCGCTCGTGGGATCACTCCGCTGCGTGGGGAAACAGGTGTAAAGACTTTACGGACCGTCCGGCAGACTCCGACTGAGGTGGTAGCAGAGGTTACGCTGCATAGTGCACTCTATTATGAAAAAGGAGGCGTTAACCACCGCGAGGATAGGGTTGAGCTGGAGCGGTTGACCTTTGTGCGGGACGGAGGGGGTTGGGAAATTGCTGCTATAGAACGAACCATTCCCGAAAGGAATACAGTTCATAGAGCTGAGGCGGAGTTATCAGGCAGGTTGTCCAAATGGGGGGAAGCTTTGCCTGCTCCGCTGCCATCACAGCCCCTTCTAAACCGGAATATTCTTGGTGAGATCTCGGGCTCAAGAGAGGTTCGCTACAATCGTGAAGAAGCGGTGGCTTATGCCGACCGTTGGTGGAAAGACGGGAATCCGGAGTTCGAAACATTTGAGGTGGATTGTACGAATTATGTCTCCCAATGCCTCTTTGCAGGGGGCGCGCCTATCAACTATACTGGTAAAAGAGAAACGGGCTGGTGGTACAAAGGCTACCAAGGAAAACAAGAATGGTGGAGTTATAGCTGGGCTGTATCAGACAGTCTGCAGCGCTATTTGAGCGTTAGCCGGAGCAATGGCTTGCGTGCGGAAGTCATGGAGCGGCCGGAGCAATTGATGCTGGGCGATATCATTCAATATGACTGGGATGGTAACGGGCAATATCAGCACAGCACGATCGTCACAGCCTTTGATGCTGGTGGCATGCCGCTTGTGAATGCACGTACCGTTAGCAGTCGTCATCGCTTCTGGGACTATCGTGATTCCTACGCATGGACGGATCAAACGAAATACCGTTTTTTTCATATTAACGACTATTTATAAGACAGAAAGAGGTTATAAAGGTATGGGGAACGCAAAACTAACCGTAGGGCTGGCATACGGGGGCAAATCCGGAGAACATGAGGTATCACTACAGACGGCTTTTGCCGTGATGAACTCATTTGATTACGATAAATATGAGATTATCCCTTTTTATATTTCAAAACAGGGCTTGTGGAAAGTCGGAGAGACGTTATCGGCACCTTACAGTAAGGTAGAGCAGCTTAAGCTTTCAGATGCAACGGAAGATATGGGCACAGCTCTGAATGTAGTATTTAGTGGACTATCCGGTGCGGATAAAGCGGTGGACGTCATGTTCCCACTATTGCACGGCACGTATGGCGAGGACGGTACAATTCAAGGGTTGTTCGAAATGGCGAATATTCCTTACATTGGGGCTGGTGTTCTTGCCTCTTCGGCAGGGATGGATAAGGTTGTTATGAAGAAGCTATTCGCTGATGCAGGTCTGGATCAGTGTGAATATTGTTATTTTAACATCAGCGCTTGGAAAAGAAAAAGTCATGAGTTGATTGTGGGTGTAGAGGATAAACTGGGATATCCAGTATTCGTAAAGCCTGCTAATCTGGGCTCAAGTGTAGGTATTTCTAAGGCTTCTGATAAGGAAAGTCTTGTAAAAGCTATAGACTTCGCCTTCCGTTATGACACCAAAGTCATTATTGAGGAATTCGTGGATGCTCGTGAGGTAGAGGTCGGTGTGCTCGGAAATGATGAGCCAGAGGCCTCTGTTCCGGGTGAAATCGTTTCTTCTGGAGAATATTATGACTACGCAGCTAAATATACGGACGGCAAATCGCAAATGATGATTCCTGCGCCAGTAGATTCTGAAGTTGCCGATCATTTGCGGGAGTCCGCGATAACCGCTTTTCGAGCGATTGAGGGTAGCGGGATTACCCGGGCGGACTTCTTCCTGCGGAGATCGGATGGTAAAATTCTAATAAACGAAGTGAATACGATGCCCGGCTTCACGCCTTACAGCATGTATCCATTATTGTGGCGTGAGACAGGTGTATCCTATAGAGCTCTGCTAGACCGTATGATTGAGTTAGCTTTAGAGCGCTATAATTTCAAACAAGGTCTTAAGTATGACAATGAGTAATTGAAGCTACCAGCGGGTTTATAGCGACTAGAAAGGGGCGAAAAAATATGGGTTTTCAAACTGAATTCAATTCCGTCTGTAAGTTCAAAAATGAACAAGAGCTGTACGAGCTGCTGGAGTACGGGCGTACCAAAATGGTGAAGCAGGGCTTTCGCGTATATCCGACAGGTCAGAAGGTGATTGCCTACACGCCTGAGAATGTAGCTGTAGCGATTGTCAAAATCTCTGCTTCGATTGCAGAGATTAATTTTCAGGGGCATGAGGTTACAGCGGTCGAAATGGAACTCGTGCGTAAACTGAATGAAGAAGAATCCAAAGTACAGACTGCACTAGCAGATGAAATGTTTTTTGGATCGCAGGGATGATAGTCCGATTTGGATATGTAGCGATGTCCACCGTTATTAAAGACTGCTCTCCATCCAAAACCATGACGATGGCCTCCTTCAAGAAGCTGGATGACCGTGAAGCGGCACTTCGTCGTCTGGAGAACCTCGCTCGGATGAATCTGCATAATACACTGCGACTAATGAAGCATAATGTGGGTTCGGACATCTTCGTGTATCGTCTCACTTCTAAGCTGATTCCTCTAGCGACGCATCCTGATTTACAGGATTGGAATCCGTTTGCTGCGCTCGCTGAGGAATTCGCGGAAGTGGGGCAATATGTGAAAAAGCATGGGATGCGGGTGTCTTTTCATCCAGATCACTTTACAGTGCTTAGTACACCCCGTCCTGAGGTGCTAGTAAGTTCCATCCGGGATTTGCAGCACCACACGGACATGCTGAATGCCATGGGTCTTCCTGCCATGGCGAAGAACAATATTCATATCGGCGGAGCCTACGGGGACAAGCCGGTGGCAGCCAAGCGGTTCGAGGAGCATTTCCGCGAGCTACCAGCAGCGCTGCAGGCGCGGATTACGCTGGAGAATGATGATAAGACCTTCACAGCCCCGGAGACACTGGCAGTCTGCCAGAATGTAGGTCTGCCGATGGTGCTGGATATTCACCATCAATGGGTGAATAATGAAGGAGAGCTCCCTTGGGAGCTGTGGCCTGACATTCAGCAGACATGGCGGAGCGAGCTTGCGCAGAAGGATGTTCCATCGGGAGAGCTTTTGCCGCCTAAGATTCATGTATCTAGTCCGCGCAGTCCGTCTGATCCACGCAGCCATGCAGATGGTGTGGAGCCTGCGCCATTGGTAGCTTTTTTAAAGCGAATAGCTGCAGATACCCCTGCTCTCGATGTTATGATTGAGGCAAAACTAAAAGATGGTGCGTTATTTGGATTGATGGAAGCAATGAAGGAGCTGGCTGATGCCGGTAACGGAATTTCCGTATTAAATGGGGCAAGTGTGAATATTGAACCTTAAACAATGAAAATAAGGCGATAGGTCCCGAATACGGGCCCTGTCATGACTTGATATGTAACTTGAAATAGGGTACGTTGAATGAAACTTTATTACGATTAGATTAACATTCAAGGGATCATAGAAATGGGTATCCCTATGGCGGAACTTTGAGAACGTTTTGGCGTATTGAACGGTATTGTGAATAGGATTGCTAAAAATTTCATGCCAATGGCGATTATGTTCAAGGAAGCGGAGTGAAGATATGAGTCCTATAAAACCAGAGGGTAAGACCGAACGTGAACCCTATGTAGTAACGAGCAAGGGACATACGGCGGTAGCCATTAATGCTGCTGCCAAAGCAGGAGAGTGGATAAAGAGCAGACAGGGTCTGGTGAATGAACTTAGTACGAAAACATCGGCTCAGGATCTGGTTACGGAAGTAGATAAAGGCGTTGAACAGATGATCCGCCGATTGATTCTGACACATTATCCAGATCATGCGATCCTTGGTGAGGAAGGCGTATCCCCGGGAGCAGCAGCAGCGACGGCTGCATTGGAAGAAGCTCGTGAGCATGAATATCTGTGGATTGTAGATCCTGTAGATGGTACGACTAATTTTGTACACGGATTTCCGTTTTACTGTGTCTCCATTGCTTTGGTGATTCGTGGAGAATTATCGGTTGGTGTAATTTACGATCCGATTCGTGATGAAATGTTCGTTGCTGAAAAAGGTAAGGGAGCCTACATGCATGGTGTTCCTACCTCAGTATCTACAGAGAACGTTTTTGGAGATAGCTTGATTGCTATGGGCTTTCCGCCGGACCGTGAATTTGCGCAGCCTGTCAATATGGCAGGACTACAGAGCATTCTTCCGCAGATTCGTGGTATTCGCGCAGGAGGTTCAGCTGCTCTACACTTGGCTTATGTGGCAGCAGGTCGGGTAGATGGATACTGGGAAGTAGGCTTAAGCCCCTGGGATTGTGCAGCAGGAGTGCTTCTAGTGCTGGAATCAGGGGGCAGAATTACGGATACGCTTGGGCGTCCATATGATATTGGCACTCGTCATATAGTTGCAAGTAATGGTCATATTCACGAATATTTGGTTTCGTCACTGAAGAATGCTGAAGCAACAGGATATAAGCTTTAGGGAGGACGATGCATCATGAGCGAGAAGGATGATCTTGAACGCAAGCTAAGCGAAATGTTGGTTGATGGTGAGATGGAACAGGGTGACCGTATAGCTAAAGAAATCCGTGAGATCTCTCCGAAGTATGAGATTCGTATCCAGACCACAATGGATCCTATTGTGGAGGAGACGCTGCGGTACCGTAAGATTGGACGTGAACTAGACGAGCGTTATGATAAATATCTGGAACGTGCCGGGAAAAATTTGAATTCACAAGAGGATTCCAATAAAGAATAAGACATTCGTTGCTAGCTGTGATAATAATTGTGATTTTCAGAGCGGTTTCCCTAATATGGGTGGCCGCTCTTTTGCGTTGCTATCAGGGATGGTAGAATGAGAATTAGAACATTTTGGGAGGGATACGATGCTAAGCAAGTGGAGAAGAATTTTAGCAGCCAGCACAAGCAGTATGCTTTTGTTATCTGTGCTGATTGGCGTAGGTGCCGGATCGGCAAATGCAGCTGACACGTCTGCAACACAAGATGCAAGTCAGGATGTCTTTCGCATCGTAGCTCTTGGCGATTCGATTACTGCCGGATATGAGCCGGGAATGACGGATGTGAATACCAAGCCTTACGGCTATGCGGAGCGACTACTGGAGCAGGGTTGGTATCATGGCAGGAGCGAGCTTACCAATTATGGTATTTTAGGACTGACTACTGCTGGATTACGTAATTACACAGGGGCAATCAAGGATGGCTCAGTGATTACGGCTGAAGGTATTCAGTCAGGTCTTCCAGATCCGCGGATAGACCAATTCATAAAATTAACCCCTCAGATTGCATCAGAGCTGAAGGAAGCCGATCTGATTACGATTACAATTGGGGGGAATGATGTAAGCCGTCTTTTCTTACAGGTTAAGGAGCTGACAGATACAGATTTCGAATCTCAGCTGGAGCAGAAGCTGGCGGATTACAATACGAATGTGAAGGCAAGTCTTGAGAATATTCGTGCGATAAATCCACAAGCAACAATTATACTGGCTGATCAATATCAGCCTGCTCCTAAGATCGCTCTTGGTGCGATGTACACTAAATTGATGACCGCAGCAGCGAAATTTACGGATTCGGCAGATCGTGTGGCTGCAAGTATGAATCAAGAAGGAGCAAATGTAGTAGTAGCTCATGTAGCGGCAAAGTTTGCCGGCTCAGAGGGATCACTCACGCATATTATCGGGGCCGGACAAGCGGATTTTCACCCTACGCAGCTCGGATACGAGACCATTGCAAAAGTATTTGCTGAATTACAATGGGGGGAATACCGCATTCCCACTGTAATGGCGATGGCTGCAGATACTGTACCGATGTCGATTGTTGTAAAGGGTGTAGAGTTAAATACGCCGAATAAGCCCATCCTTAAGAATGGTCAGAACTTCTTGGCGCTTAAAGATATTCTAAATGCCGTAGGCGCTAATGGAAAGTGGGATAATAAGACCTCCAGTGCGACTATTGAATACGGTGGACGGACTGTTGTAATCACGATCGGCAGCAAATTTATTAAGGTGAATGGACAGAATGTAGCCATTGATACCCCTGCTTTTCTGCAAAAGGTAGGCAAAGAAGATAAAACTTATCTTCCCCTTGCCGCATTGGCGACCGGACTTGGATTTGATGTTAATTATAGTAGCAAACTGCGAACGGCTTTCATAAATCCATAAATCTGCATACTATACCATAAGTACTTTAAATTAAGCCCGTAAGGCAAAGGTGGATGGAATATTGTCTAGTTCAAAATTTAGTGCTGAATATATCATCACAATGGATGATATTGTACGGGAAGGTCATCCCGTGCTTCGTACCGTGGCACAGCCGGTGGAGCTTCCTTTACAGAAGGAGGATCGTGAGACTCTGCAATGTATGCTTCAGTTTCTGAAGAACAGCCAGGATCCGGAGATCTCCGAAGAATACAATTTACGTTCGGGCGTAGGTCTGTCAGCGAATCAAATCGGACTGTTGAAGCGTATGTTTGTAATGTACTCTACGGATGAAAGAGGGCGGATTGTAGAGCATGCTTGGGTTAATCCTAAAATCATCAGTCACTCACTAACCATGGTATACTTACCGGAGAGCGAGGGATGTCTGTCGGTTGATCGGCCGGTGCATGGATTTGTACCTCGTTATGAATCTGTGAAGGTAAAGGGATATGATCTTGAAGGTAAGGAAGTGGTCCTTAAATTTAAGGGCTACCAAGCCATCATCATCCAGCATGAGATTGATCATCTCGATGGGATCATGTTCTACGACCGAATCAACAAGGAAAATCCATTCAAGCTTCCTCAGGGAGTGGAAATCCGTAACTTGTACGAGTAAAAGAAAATCTCCGAATCATAAAGCGTGTGGTCTTGCAGCATTAAGCTGAGGGGCACATGCTTTTTTTCTATTCGCAAGAATGAATGATTTCAAATATTTTACAAATTAATCCAAAGGAGGTATCATGTAGATAATGGGTAGAAATTAATTTTATTATCAGAAGGAGGTTATGAAATGGGGTGGGGTAGAATGCCAATAAGAGGCGTGGTCAACGAATATAATGATGAGGTTAAGAAGATTGATGAGCAGATTTTGACTCTGATTCAGGAACGTAAAGCTATAACAGGCAAAAAACGGTTCTCCCCCGAAAGTGAGCTCCTTGAGGAGTGGTCAACTAGATTCGAGATGGACACTGCTCAGATTGTACAGTATATACACAGTCTGAATGAGGCTGTGCCCAGACGGAAATATTGGGAAGAGCCCGGTTTACTGCTCGGCGTTCTTCCAATTGTGAAGCGGACAGTCCTCGAAGATTGCGAGTATACACTTACACATGCTATGCAGTATGAAACGCTCAGTATAGTTACTGTGGAGATTAAGTATTTAAAAGAAACAGTGGAGCACGTTTATCTTAAAACGGCTCTAACATTGGAGATTTTGAGCGAGGCAGCCTATGAAATCCAGCCGCATGGAGGTCACGGAGGGGGCGCTCATACACAAATGCAATTCTTGGTCTCGCCACCGCTGCCAGCGGATCTGGATACGGTTCAATTTGCCTTAATACCCGGAGGAGACCAAATGTTTCGACCTACCATGACAGAGATTATATTGGACAAGCAAATTGACTTCGAATAGTGCCAATGCAAAAAAACCTACCACCAAGCTTGGTGGTAGGTTTTAGTATGTTTAGTGGCTGTAAATAACGTCTTATTTCTCAGCCACCATAGCGCGGAATGAATCTTCTGCTGCAATCAGTGTAGCGTCGATATCTGCATCTGTATGTGCTGTCGTTAGGAACCAAGCTTCATATTTCGAAGGGGCGAGGTTAATCCCTCGGTTCAACATGTGACGGAAGAAGCTACCGAACAATTCGCCATCTGTATCCTGTGCCTCATCGTAATTCGTAACTGGATGCTTACAGAAATGAGTAGAGAATGAACCACGGATGCGGTTAATCGTCAGTGGAATGCCATGACGGTCAGCAGATTCCTGGAGTCCATCGACGAGGCGAATCGCAAGACGTTCCATCTCATCGTATACGCCTTCTGCGCTCAGCACTTCCAGACAGGCAATCCCTGCGGAAATGGAAGCAGGATTTCCCGCCATTGTTCCCGCTTGGTAAGCTGGTCCTAGCGGTGCTACTTGTTCCATTACATGCTTACGACCACCGTAAGCACCGATCGGCAGGCCGCCACCGATGATTTTGCCGAGGGCTGTAAGGTCAGGAGTAATGTCTTCATGGTTATCCAGTCCTGCATATGTCTGTGTGGAACCATAGTGGAAGCGGAAGGCCGTAATGACTTCGTCATAGATAACGAGGGAGCCGTTAGCATGAGCCAGCTTGCAGAGCCCTTCGAGGAATCCCGGCTTCGGCATCACCATACCGAAATTACCGACGATCGGTTCAACCATTACAGCGGCGACATCTTCGCCCCATTTTTCTAGTGCCTCTTGCAGGCTTTCCAGATCATTAAAAGGAACAGTGATTACTTCCTGTGCAATACTGCTAGGAACGCCGGCACTATCTGGAATACCAAGCGTAGAAGGCCCGGATCCTGCTGCTACAAGCACCAGATCAGAATGACCATGGTAACAGCCAGCAAATTTTACGATTTTGCTGCGCTTTGTATAAGCACGAGCTACACGAATGGTAGTCATAACCGCTTCGGTACCGGAATTGACGAACCGCACCTTATCCATTGAGGGAATGGCTTCTTTTAGCATTTTCGCAAGTTTGATTTCGAGCTCTGTTGGAGTTCCGTAAAGAACACCATTTTCTGCTGCTGTAGTAATTGCTTTCGTTATATGCGGGTGAGCATGGCCGGTAATGATCGGTCCATACGCTTGGAGATAATCGATATATTCATTGCCATCTACATCCCAGAAGTGAGATCCACTGGCACGTTTCATAAATACAGGTGCTCCGCCCCCAACGGCTTTGAAAGAACGGGAAGGGCTATTTACACCTCCAACAATATGTTGAAGGGCTTCGTGATAAAGTTGCTCAGATGTGGAACGATTCATAATGTGATCATCCTTTCGATTGTTGATGCTCATGGCAACGGGCGAACAACGGTGTTTCCGCTGTCCGCCCGTATTATACCATTGCCTGTAGTGTCTACTTGTGAACGTTGCTTGTCAGATCTTTATTGGGTTCCGCTAGTACTACTATTTGAAGTAGTTTCTGATGAAGGTGATGGTGTAGGCGTTGGCTCAGGACCATTTAAGGTATCCTGCACAAATTCCCTTAACTTATTTTCACTGCGAATGCCGATAACCTGTGATCCGTCACTTGTAGTTTCCTCTTTGAGCAGATCCATCGGCGGAATTTGCTCACTACCGCCCATAGTACTGTCGTACCCGACGGTTGCCAGCTTCCACATATCATTTACTGACAGATTGGTTTCGATATAAGGCGTAACTTGAGACAGGATACTCGGCAGCTTGATTATGGATGTGGTCTGGATCAGTTTGTCAGCCACAACCTTGAGAAATGCACGCTGGCGCTCGGTCCGAGTGAAGTCGGAGGTAGCGTCATGCCGAAAACGTACATACTGCAGAGCTTTATTACCGTCGAGATGCTGATATCCTTTTTTAAGATCAATGTCATACTCGGGACCATCTGCAATGGTCTTGTACACCATGTCTTTCTCGACTTCATAATCTACACCACCAACGGCATCTACTAGCTTGATGAATCCTTGGAAGTCCGTGTAGACATAATATTGAATCGGGATGCCGAGCAGGTCGCTTACAGTCTGCATCGCCGTGTTAGGCCCATAAATGATAGCTGAATTAATACGTTTTTCTCCGTGATCTGGAATCGGAACGTAAGTATCTCTAAGAATTGAGAATACGGTGATTTTCTTCTTCACGGGATCAAGTGAGGCGACGAGCATTGTATCGGAACGAGGAATTTCCCCCTTCTTGACACCGCGGGCATCCACGCCCATTAGTAGTATATTAACAGGCTCTGTACCTTCCCACTTTGGAGGTTCTGGCGTGTCAACATCAACAGTCTCGGCATTTTTAAATGGTGAATCCTCGGTGTTCGACATGCTGCCAAGCTCATTGACAATGGAAGTAAAGTAATAAATGGCTCCACCGATAATAAGTAAGAGTATAATGGCCAGTGTCCAAAGCAGAGGTTTCTTTTTTGACTTACCAGTCTTTGCGTGCCTTTTCTTTCTAGGTGGCATTTCTCGTTCTTCCTTTCGCATTCACATTCTCTACATTATAATTTCTTTTGGGGATACGCGCAATTCATGCTCGATCCTCCAATATCAAGAAGGAGTGGATATAACTTGAACGTAGTAGCTATTGGACAAAAAGTACCGAATTTCACCCTTCCGTCCTCTACTGGACAAGAGGTTAGTTTAAGTGATTACTTGGGCCGAAAGGTCATTGTATACTTTTATCCTAAAAATATGACACCAGCCTGTACGCAGGAGGCCTGCGAATTCCGTGACGCCTATGATCAAATTTCTACGCTTGGTGCGGTTGTTCTAGGCATCAGCCCAGATCCCTTGGCGTCGCATATCCGATTTACGGAGAAGAATAGTCTGCCATTTCCACTGTTGTCTGATGAAGATCATAAGGTTAGTGAAATGTTTGGAGTATGGCAGCTTAAGAAGCTTTATGGTAGAGAATTCATGGGCATTGTACGTTCTACTTTTTTGATTGATGAGCAGGGGATCTTACTTCAAGAATGGCGGAAAGTACGAGTGAAAGGTCATGTAGCATCCACCATAGCAGGGATTTCCAAAGCATAAAGTTTGTTAATAACTTTTTGTAAAAGTCTGTTACATTTTTAACAGCTTTCATTAGGTGTTGTCATGATATAGTTTCCTCATAATTGCTTCAAATTTGGAGCAAGACGAGGTGGTGTAGTGATCATGCTGCGTATTGGCCTTGATATCGGATCAACGACTGCGAAATTGGTTGTCATAGAGCGTAACACTATTGTTTATCAGGACTATGTAAGACATTATAGCGATATAAAAAAAGCTGCCCTCTCTCTACTAGCTGACGTACAAGTCAGATTTCCAGAGAGAGGAGCAGTCCTTACTGTAAGCGGTTCCTCAGGCTTATCTTTATCCAAACTGGGAGGCGTACCGTTTGTTCAGGAGGTGATCGCCTGTACGAAGGCGATTGGCGAGCTGATTCCAGAATGTGATACGGCGATTGAACTGGGTGGTGAGGACGCCAAGATCATCTATCTCCGGGGCGGCATTGAACAGCGTATGAATACGGCTTGCGCGGGCGGAACGGGAGCATTCATCGATCAGATGGCTTCGCTGCTACAGACCGACCCAGGGGGATTAAATGCATTGGCAGAGAAGCATGAGCGAATCTATCCTATCGCTTCACGCTGCGGTGTATTCGCCAAAAGCGATGTGCAGCCGCTACTAAACGAGGGGGCTCGCCGGGAGGATGTGGCGGCTTCAATCTTTCAGAGTATTGTTAATCAGACGATCAGCGGCCTCGCTTGCGGACGTCCAATTCGTGGACGGGTGGCTTTCCTTGGTGGCCCATTAACCTTCCTGCCAGCTCTGCGTCAGCGTTTTGCGGAGACGCTTGAACTTGCGGAGTCAGATATTCTTTTCCCCGAGCGGTCACAGTATTTCGTAGCGATTGGATCTGCTCTATCCGAAGTAAATCCGACGATCTTGCCTCTCTCAGGTTGGCTCGCGCGAATAGCAGCCGTGGATTTTTCAGCAGATCGGGCAGCAGATGCTGAATTACCACCGCTGTTTGAGAACCCTAATGAGCTTGCTGAGTTCCGGAATCGCCATGGTAAAGCTTCTGCTGCCAGATCAGACCTGGCTGTGTATCGTGGCCCTTGCTATCTGGGGATCGATGCGGGTTCGACAACAACCAAACTCGTATTGACCGGCTCTGCTGACGAAATTCTATATACCTTTTATGGCAGCAACAAGGGGAATCCCTTGTATTCTGTCAGTGAGGCACTGAAGGAAATGTATCGGGTTCTACCGGAAGGCTGTTATATTGCAGGTTCTTATGTAACAGGTTATGGAGAGGGGTTAATCAAAGCCGCTTTATGGACGGACGGCGGTGAAGTGGAGACGGTTGCTCATTACAAGGCCGCATCTAAGTTCATGCCGGAGGTAGATTTTATTTTGGATATCGGCGGACAGGACATGAAATGTATCAAGATCCGCGGCGGTGCTATCGACAGTCTAATGCTCAATGAAGCCTGTTCGGCAGGCTGCGGCTCTTTTCTGGAGAGCTTTGCTTCTGCGCTTGGATTAGGTATTGAGGAGTTTGCCAAATCAGCTCTGGAAGCGGTCAAACCGGTTAACTTGGGTTCCCGCTGTACGGTATTCATGAATTCTAAAGTGAAGCAGGTTCAGAAGGAAGGTGCGTCGCTGGCCGATCTTTCGGCAGGTCTTGCGTATTCTGTGATTAAGAATGCCCTGCAAAAAGTAATTAAAATTCGCAACCCTGAGGATTTAGAGCGAAATATTATTGTTCAGGGCGGCACCTTCTATAACGAAGCTGTATTGCGGGCTTTTGAGCGCCTAACGGGGAGAACGGTAGTCAGACCGGATATTGCTGGCGTTATGGGAGCGTACGGTTGTGCACTGATTGCCCGTGAGCAAGCAGGGGCTGACGGAAAAAGCACACTGCTTGGACCGGAGGAAATAGCAGGCTTTAAGTACGAGGTATCTTCAGGTCGCTGTGGCCGCTGTGGAAATAACTGTGCGTTAACGATCAGTCGGTTCCCGGACAAGAGCTTCTACGTTACAGGCAACCGCTGCGAGCGTGGTGCAGGAGGCAGGAAAGAGAAGAACGTATTGCCAAATTTGATGCAGTATAAGTACGAACGTTTCTTTGATTATGAAGCATTACCAGAGGCAGGTGCAGCACGGGGCACCGTTGGCATTCCACGTACGATGAATATGTTCGAGAATTACCCGTTCTGGTACACTTTTTTCACTAAATTGGGCTACCGGGTGATTCTCTCTCCTAAATCAAGCAAGAAGCTCTACGAAAGCGGGATGGATACGATTCCTTCAGAATCGATCTGCTATCCAGCAAAGATGGCGCACGGACATGTGCAGAGCTTGATTGGTAAAGGCGTCGATTTTATTTTTTATCCTGCGGTGGTGTATGAGAAGAAGGAAGATGAAGCAGCGGATAATCATTTCAATTGTCCGGTGGTCGCCTCTTATCCTGAGGTCATTCGCAACAATATGGATGGGCTTAGGGAAAATGGAATCACGCTGGTCAGCCCGTTTCTGACCTTCGACGATAGATCTGCGTTAACCAAGGGACTCGTGAAGACATTTACGGGGATTCCGAGAGAAGAGATAACGTTGGCTGTGCAGGCAGGACTTGCAGAAGCTGATCGTGCCAAAAGTGATGTGCGAACCAAAGGTGAAGAGACGCTTGCGTATCTTGCTAGCACTGGGAACAAGGGAATACTTCTCTGTGGTCACCCTTACCATGCAGATCCTGAAATTAATCATGGCATAGCAGATATGATTACCGGTATGGGCCTCGCCGTGCTAACAGAAGATTCTGTCTGCCATCTGGACCGAAGTGAAGGGGATGTGGCGGTAGTTAATCAGTGGACCTATCATGCCCGAATGTACCGCGCAGCCCGCCTTGCCGCAGTACGAACCGACCTGGAGCTTGTTCAATTGACATCCTTCGGTTGTGGGATTGATGCGATTACATGTGATGCCGTGCAAGACATTATGGAAAGGCATAACAAAGTATATACGCTGATCAAAATCGATGAGATTAGCAACCTTGGCGCTGCGCGTATTCGGCTGCGTTCACTGATGGCAGCGATGCGCGAACGGGAAAAGGGAAAGGTGCTGCCACAGAAGCCGCCTAAAATACAGGCTAATGTAGCTTTCACGAAGGAAATGAAAGAAACGTACACGATCCTTGCGCCGCAGATGTCGCCCATTCATTTTGAATTGTTTGAGCAGGTCTTCCGCGATGCGGGATACCGTCTCAAGATCCTTGAAACCACTGGACCCGAAGAGACGGAAGAGGGCCTTAGATACGTTAACAATGATGCATGTTATCCCGCTATTGTAACGATAGGGCAGATTCTGTCGGCACTGAAGAGTGGGGACTATGATCCGAATCGTACCGCTGTAATCATGTCACAGACGGGCGGTGGCTGCCGGGCGACGAATTATATTTCTTTGCTCCGCAAAGCCTTAAAGGATTCAGACCTCGAACAGATTCCTGTGATTTCACTGAATGCTTCTGGAATGGAGAACCAGCCAGGCTTCCGAATCAGTCTTAAGCTGGCAAACCGGCTGATCGCTGCGGCTTGCTATGGTGATCTTATGATGCGGCTACTAAATCATTTTAGACCGTATGAGGTCGTTCAAGGGAGTGCTGAACGTTTATTCCGTAAGGGGATGGAGCGCTGTAAGGTCAGTCTAGTCAACTTCTCGTTCCGAGAATACAAACGTCTGATTCGTGAAATTGTTGCCGATTTCTGTAAGCTGCCCGTTACAGGTGTTACTAAACCTAGAGTAGGCATTGTTGGAGAGATCCTGATTAAATTTCACCCGGACGCCAACAACCGCATCATCGAGATGATTGAGGCGGAGGGCGGAGAAGCGGTAATGCCAGACTTCTTAGACTTCATCTTTTACTGTGTGTATAATCCGATTTACAAAGCCGAGCAATTCGGCAAAAGTAAACGACTAGGATATATTAATCCAATGTTGATCTCCTATCTGGAGATTTATCGTAAGCCGATAAAGGTAGCTCTTGAGGATGCCGGACTGGCTAAAGGACGGGAAAATATTTATGGTCTTGCTGAGAAAGCCAGCCGACTGGTATCCGTAGGAAATCAGATGGGTGAGGGATGGTTCCTGACTGCAGAAATGATGGATCTGCTGGATAACGGTGTGAATAATATTACTTGTATTCAGCCGTTCGCCTGCTTGCCCAATCATATTACCGGGCGTGGGATGATTAAGGGTCTTAAGGAGTTATATCCCGGCGCAAATATCGTCGCCATTGATTATGATGCTGGAGTTAGTGTAGTTAACCAAGCGAATCGGATCAAACTGATGATGTCCATTGCCAGCAGTCTGGAAGGCAATAAGGTATCTGATTTAGAACAATCCGTTAAACCGCTGCAGCAGACCCTACTTGAAGGCTCCTATAGTTTGACCTGAGCTTAATAAGGTAACATATAGACGAACTGCCTATAAAAAGCGGACCAAGAATTCACCTGGTCCGCTTTTTTGTGCTGATTATTAGTTCGTTGAAGGAGAGCTGGCTACACCTCTCCACCGTTTCAGATGAGGCAGCTGTTCGGCGAGTAATTTGCGGGCGACATCCTCGTCCATTCCTTCTTGAACCAAGTAGCCTGTACAAATGTCAGACATTTCTTGCAGCGTAATGTCAGGCTGTTTAAATGCTCCATCTTCGTAGCAATATACACAATAATCCTCGATTTTTTGGCCTTCCTTGTTCGTTCCAAGTAAATCTTCCGTAGGCATAGGCATCCCACAGCTTTGACAAAATTTTGGCTCATCTTGAACTTGTCTTACATGCTCTTGTTCCATATACAGCACTCCTTTTAAAAGTACGCGAAGCTTATGAGCAATCGCTTTAAGTACATTATAGAACTATGAATCTGACGACATACCGTCAGGTTTAAAGCGAGGTTGCGTATTTTTTGGCAACCCCAAGAGCCAACTCACCAAGCTTCTGACGAATATGTTCCGGCTCTAGCACTTCTAAAGCCGTTCCGAAGCTGAGCAAGAAACCATAGAGCCATCCGTCCTCGGGATAATGGATGGACACGTTATACCCACCATGTCCGTCCGGCTGAAGCTCAGTGGAGTCAAAGCGATCTTCCGCAAGATGTCTCCCTTCAGCTGAGAAGTGCAGAAGGATTGGCGACACTACTGAGGCTGAAGTCACCCGCTGATAATCAGTGCTCCAAGGCAGCTCATGCATGTCCCTATCTTCTCTTATGAATTCCCGCTTTTCTTTAATGAGTCCTTTCATACGATGCAGCTTGAATAATCTGAAATCCTGACGTTGCAGACAGTAACCATACAAGTACCATGCTTGTCCTTTTAAGACTAAAGTATAGGGCTCGACAGAACGCTGACTGGATTGTCCCTCGGCATTGACATAATCAAAGGCCACAGTTCTGTTTTCTTCCAGCGCCTCTTTTAAAGTTGCGATCTTCTCTTCTAGGATAGGCTGAAGCCCCCAAGGAGAGAAATCGATGATAAGCTGGGTCGTTTTGCTTCGGAAAGCTGCGGTCTGTGAGGGCGGGATTACGCTACTGATCTTCTCCATGAGCAGAGTGTGTTCAGTTCCGCCATAAGAGGAGACGCTTTGCAGAGCGGAGAAAATATCAGCCAGCTCGCGGTCGGTCAATACATTGCGGTCTAACCGGTAGCCTTCCATAAGTCCGATACCACCACCCGATCCCTGATAGGTGACGATAGGAATTCCAGCCCCATTAATGCTTTCAATATCACGATAAATGGTGCGCACGGACACTTCGAACATGTCGGCGAGCTCCTTCGCCTGAATGAGGCGCCGGTTCATTAGTAGAATGACGATAGAGAGCAATCGATCAATTTTCAAAAGGTAGAGCCCTCCTTTTCGGATAATTTCGTTATGTAATGATGTACTACATCTTAGCAAATTCTTGAAGATAAAGCATTGTCATAATGTATTAATTCGATTAATATCTAATTAGATATTTATATAAATAGATGAAGCGAGGTTTACGATAATGGGTCACCAAACAGCTATTGCAATTTTTAAAGCTCAAAAGGGATATTCACGTCTGTTCACAGCCGGGCTAATCAATGGCATCGGTGATCGTTTTACTAGTGTTGCCGTGCTGGCATTGGTGCTGCAATTAACGGGGTCAGGGATGGCTGTGGGGATATCGCTAGGTGTACGGCTGCTTCCTTATTTGTTTCTGGCACCGCTTGGAGGTGTACTTGGCAGCAAATTCCCTCGTAAATACATTATGATCGCTACGGATGTACTTAGGGTTCCGGTTGCGCTAACCTTTTTGTGGGTAGATGGAGAAGATAAGCTATGGCTGTTATATATGGCGAGTTTTTTACTGGCGGCGGGGGAAGCGATCTACAGTCCTGTTCGTAAATCCTCCATTCCTTTGTTGGTGACCAAAAACTCTTTGTTGACGGTTAATGGACTAGAGCAGCTTATGAGTGGCTGTGTACTTATATTGGGTGCATTAAGTGGAGGGATCGTTTCGATGTGGTTCGGGCCAAAGGCAGCCTTCGTAATGAATGCAATATCCTTTCTGGTCGCAGCGCGCTTAATCTACGGCATTGATATTCCACAAAATTCCAATAGGGTGAATGAAGATAAGAGAAAGATAGACTCTCCTGATAAAATCAAAACTAAAGTGGACCGTCAGCAAAAGACAAATAAAATGCATGCGCTGTGGATTATAATCAGCGGGAGTATCACGTTACAGGTTATTTTTGGGTATGAGCTGCTTGTTCCGATGCTGAATGGTCTGGATAATGTGCTGATTAGTGTGTATGCAGTACAGGAGTTTCAAGCGGGAGATATAGGAGTAGGGGCTTTTTACGCAGCGCTCGGAATCGGGCTTAGTCTCAGTTTTTTTGCTGGACGATATGTAACAAAAGGGCTGCTGATTGTTGCGATTGTTGGGCTCATGATTGAAGGATTACTGCTGATGAGCATCAGTATTAGCAATCATTTTGTGATCGTTTTTCTGCTATATATCCTGTTATCTTTTGCCGGAGGGACGGGGAATGCCTGTCTGGATACACTGGTTATGCGAGAGACGCCGTCCACTATGCAACCTGTTATTTTTGGACTGCTGTCAGCAGTGGGAAATACGCTGCTAGGATTATCTATGCTGCTCGCGGGCTGGTTATTAGAATGGGTGGATCCTCGTACACTGGGTTTTGCAGGGGGAGCAGGGTTTTCTGGGATTGCTATATTGCTGGCAGGGTATACGTTTGTACGCAGCAAGAAGAAGGAGACTCAGCGAGCTTAAAAAGAGCGGTAAATCACCGCCCCTTGGAAGGTTTCTTAACCTGCGCCTGAATCTGTGTGGCAGCTTTGCGAGGGAAAAGACGGGCGTGGATGCTTTTGCGGTAGCGGTAAATGATCACAAGAGCTGCTATTCCTGCACCACCAGAAATAATCCAAAGCGCATATGACTCAAACAAATGGAAGATGCCCATCCACTGTGGACCAAACACCTTTCCGATGCTAAGAAACAGTACTACCCAGAATACAGCTCCACTATAAGCATATAGGGCGAATTTACGGAAGGGAAGCGCAATAATACCAGCGAAATAACCAGTGAAGTGACGTACCCCTGGAATGAAATAACCGATAAAAATAAGAAAGCTGCCGTATTTCTCAAACCATTTCTGTGTTTTTTCTAGCTTAGTAGGTGAGAATAGAAACCATTTGCCATATCGCTGGATAAAGGGCATACCGGCTTTTAATCCGACAAAATAGGTGAGGGTCATCCCAGCTGTGGTGCCTGCAAAAGCAACTACAATTAGCGTAAAGAAATCAAGTCTCCCGGTATAGGAAAGGAAACCGGCAAACGCCATAGTGGTCTCACCGGGAAAGGGTAGGGCAACGAACTCGAGAAGTAATCCAAAGAATAATACGCTATATCCATATTTGGTGAATAATTCTTGTATAAAACTCAGCATTTCCATAAGATTGTCACTCTCCAAGAGGCAGTTGCCTTATTCTATTTTACAGCTTGTCTTCATACAATCTACCAAATGGCTTTTAAGCCAATAGAATGCTGGAGGTAGAGAAGATGAAGGGTAATAAAAGCGCACACAGCCGCCGAAAGTTGATAAGCGGATTGCTCGTTATGGTTGTGATATTCATCGTTATGCTCGGATGGAGTATAGGGAAAAACTTGAATTCATGGGAGCTCCGATCCTTGCAGCCCGCTAGCGCGGAGTCTGTATCTGTTAAGAATAAGCTTACCGCAGCGGCGATGCAAGATTTGCCATCTGCAGTAGAACCCCTCGCTTCTGCATCTCCGGAAGTGCACTCCTCTTCAAGTGCGGCCCTTACTGTGACTCAACTCCCTCAAGCTAATGGGGTAGATAAAATATCCAAGGTTTCAGCAACGAGTTCTGTAATCACAGCAGCCAAAAAATCTAAAAAAACAGTCTATATTACATTTGACGACGGACCTAGCGATAACACCTTCAATGTACTTGAAATTTTACATCAGGAAGGTGTGAAGGCAACCTTTTTTGTCCTTGGTAATCAAGCGAAAAGCCATCCTGAGCTCATCGATTCCATATGGGAACAGGGCCATGCCATTGGCAATCATACCTATAATCATAATTACCATGATTTATATAGTGGATTCACGGAATTTTGGAATCAAATTAAACAGACTGAAGAGATTGTTCAGGGGATTACAGGGGTTCGTCCACAGCTTATCCGCGCCCCAGGCGGAACCTATGATCATTTTGATAATACCTACTTCAATTTATTGAAGCAAGCAGGTTATAAGGTGATGGATTGGACGGTGGATAGCGGCGATTCTAAACGGAAAGGCGTGCCAGCTTCAGAAATTTTGAAGGAATCCACAATGGATATGAAGTCTTCCCAGGTTATTTTGCTGTTACATGACGGGGGCGGTCATCAAGAGAGCGTCAAAGCGCTGCCGGACATTATTGCACGCTATAAGGCGGCTGGATACGACTTTGGCCTATTGGATGAAACGGTAGAACCGGTACAATTTAGAGTCTCTTCCAAAGCCGCTAATTTGGGGCGGAAAAAGCCCTCAGAAGCTTGGGTCGCCTCAAATATCACACCGAATGCAGAGCTCTTTGCACCTGGAAAGCCATTGGTTCTTGAGGTCGGAAAGCTGGAGACGAAGCTGAATCCCGGGGAATATTCCGTGCGAAATGGACAGTATATGGTTCCACTTCGTGCTGTAATTGAACGGCTTGGAGGGCAAGTTAGCTGGGATGTGAATAGCCGAAGCGGAGAAATAGATTGGAACGGGAAAGCGGTTATTGCCGATGTAATGAACAAACAATTGATTCTAAACCATCCTGATAACGGCCAAAAGACAATCGATGCGAGGGTAGAAATGATTGGTGGATCGATCTGGGTATCGCTACGAGAACTGCTGGAGACAACAGGCCATCCTCCGACTAATATAAGCGTTACTGAAGTAGAACGCCGAGTGAAAACATTCTGAAGGAAGAGTTGAGGCTGTCTAGTAAAAAGAAAAAACAAATGTCTGGGCACCCTTTTTCATGGGAAGAATAGATAGTAATAAGTTCCTGAGCTGGGAACAAGTCTATGACCAAAGGATGGGTGTCCCATTGTCCTCTTCAACACTAATTGATCAACTGAAGAAAGATGCCGGAAGTGTCAAAAGCTTCTCTTATCCGCGTAGCCGAAGTGCTCTGATGGAATGGTTGAGGATGCTAACTGTGGCCGGAATTATAGGTGCTTTATATGTTTGGCGAGGAGGCCCGTCTTTGCTGTTTCTCCTGATCGTTGTTGGAGTTATTATGCTCGGTGGACTTATGCTTCAGCTCTCGGGTCCACGGAAGATGAAGCTAGTTCGCACGATTACTCCAGCGAGACCTATGGCTGGAAATACACTTCATGTGAAGGTACAGCTGAGCTTCTCTTCTCGGTTGCCTCTCCCTTGGATGGCCATTGCCGATTATTGGGGTGATAGCCATCATCAGAAGCTGCTATTTCCTGGATTCAAACGTTCTTTTTCATACACATACACGATTGAAAATTTATCTCGCGGCAATCATCATCTGCTGGGCTGTAGAGTAACTTGGGGAGATTTTCCGGGTTGGTTCACGGGAAGATCTGAACCGGATGGAGGCCAGAGTTTCAAGGTGCTGCCAGCGCCTTTATATTTTGGGGGAGCTGTACCCGATAGCGGTTTTATGACGGGTGACACCTTGTATTCCCGACGGGGAAGAAGCATCAGTGATGAGGCTTTGGAATCCAGGGATTATGAGCCAGGTGATCCACTTAGCCGAATTCATTGGAAGAATAGTGCAAGAACGGGAGCGCTGCAGAGCAAAGTTCCAGAGCGGGAAAAGGCAAGAATGACCTGTATCGTATTGGCTAATGACCCGCCCAGCTACGAGGTTCCTACAGATGCGCTTAAACCTCGTGGAAGCCGTGACGATTCACCTCCGGCATTTGAGAAAGCGGTGTCGACAGCGATGGGGCTGATGCTCTCCGCTGAGCGTTCAGGTGCTTATGTTCAGTTGTTTAGCGGCGGTTGGCCAGAAGGGATGGCTAGACATGAAGGTCTGGGCAAAATCCCAGGGAGAGTACTGGATATTCTGACTGAAATTTCCCTGGACGGCACTAGAAACCTGTCGCTGCTGCTTGATGATGCTTCCCGAGGCTGGATTCCGGGGATGACAGTAGCCATTATTACGGGACGACTAGAAGAGGAATCTGCCAAGGTGATTGCCAAGTTCTTGATGCAAGGTGTGAAGGTGGAGCTTTATTATGCTTGGGACCAATCAGCACCGAAGCCAGGGGAGGCTCGCCAGCCTGGAAGGGGAACTGTCGGAGATAGTTTAGCTCGTCTTGGAGCACGAATGTTTTGTCTGGATGATGCATTGCCAGCATTCAGATTCAGGGAGGTAGAGTTCCATGAATCATCCGGAAAACCAACACTACGGTAAGGGGAAATCGGGTGATACAGAGCTGGCTATGAATGGCTTTCAGTTCAATTTGGGGCAAATAGAGAACAGACATGCCGGTAAGCAGAGAAAAGTGCCTCTGTACTATCGTTTGCTGTTCTCTTTGGCCATTATGGGGCTATTTATTGAATGGTTACTCCCTTTATATAGGTCTGCTTTATTAGAAGATACCTCCAAGATGCTACAAGTTCTAATGGTATTGGCGGCAGTGTTGCTGTTATGGGGGATATTTCAGATTCCGGGGTGGCTACTGCTAAGTATTCAATTTCTTATTACTGTTTCAGCGTGGTTTTACTTATGCAGTGGAGGCGAAGGTATAGGGTGGCTAAGGATTTATGCGGACGAAATTCCGAATGATCTCATTCTGCTTCTCTCTGGACATGTCTCTCAGTTAAGCGAGATCAGCAGGCTTTTGATATTGATTGTTGGTTGGGGGCTATTGGTATCCTCAGTACAGCAGCTTGCACTCTTCCGGGGGAGTACAGTGCTATTCACAGCAGTTACAATCATTTACTTGCTGGTCTTGGATATGGGCTTCGAAGTCAATACCACAATGGATATTGTGATATCAATGGGTCTTATCTTTTGGATGCATGCGATGAGTGGCCTCCTGCGTCTTCGAGAACGTGAGGGAGTTACCACACTGCCTTATGCGCGTTGGGGAGGGCTGACTTTGGCGGCAGCCATTGTCGTGATGGTAACAGCTTGGTTCGGTGGGCAGCTATTGGGGGCAAGACCAACGAGCGAGCTTACGCTGCAATCGGCATTTCAGAATTTGCAGACTTGGGCTTCAGGGCATTTGCCAGAAGATAAGGCGTCTAGTGCTTCAGGAACAACAGGGTATAGTTCGAATGACGGTGAACTCGGTGCCCCGTTATCCCGCAATACTGAACCTGTCTTTACCGCTATTACTAGCGAGCGTACATACTGGCGAGGTGAGAGTATTGCTTACTATGATGGCCGCCGATGGATTAGGGGGGGCGAAGAGTTTATGCCGCTTAATCTGTCTGGTCTTGCAAAGAATCCTCCCTCGGCGCTAAGCGATGATAAGAGCAAACGAGTACTTCAGCAGCAGATTCAATTTGTTACGCCTTCCTCTGGGGGAATTCCTTTATTCAATGCGGGAATAATAATTGATGTTGAGTCGGTGGGTCTATCGAACGGCAGTAGACTGGGATATGTTCTGGCTAATATGGACAGGGAGAGTTTTCGTCTGCCGGATTCGATAGGATCTGCACGAATTACAGAGTATACAGTGAAGTCTTTACTTCCTGAGAGTGACCCTGTGCTACTTCGTGGTATAAATAGTGACGATCCACAGGAAATTAAGGGCAAGTATTTGCAATTGCCAGATTTGTTACCTGCTCGAGTGAGAGATCTGGCGGAGAAGCTTACAGCTTCTGGTAATCGCTATGACGCTGTAACGTCCATTAAGGATTACTTACAGAGTGGGTATTCCTATACGTTGAACACAACGGTTCCACCATCCGGATCTGATTTTGTGGATCACTTTTTATTTGAGACAAAGCAGGGCTACTGTGTACATTTTGCAACAGCTATGACCATTCTGCTGCGCAGTGTGGGGATTCCAGCTCGCTATGTCCAAGGCTTTGGGCCTGGGACCTTGCAGGACGATGCTATGCCGGCGAAGTATTTAGTCACCCAGGGCGATGCCCATGCTTGGGTGGAGGTCTATTTCGCCGGCGCCGGTTGGGTCCCATTCGACCCAACGCCTGGCCCCGCTCTTGCCGCAGGCTTCGCCGCGCCGGCGCTGCCTGCGGCAGCCTCGCTCGCGCCGCAAGCTGCACGAAGTGCGGGCCTGCCCGCCCTGCCGCTGGCGGGCGGGACCTCCGCCGCGCCGCTCGCTGCCGCGGCGCTGCTTCCCGCCGCCGCTTGGCGCTGGCGGCGTAGCCTGGCTCTGCTGCTGGCCGCGTGCAGCACCAGCAGCATGAGCCGCGAGAGGCAGCTGCGAGCTGCCTCTCTAGCTTGGCACGGGCTGGCGGAGCGGTATGGACCGCCGCCGCCAGGTGTCACTGGCAGGGAGTATGTGGACTCCCTGCAGATTTACGATGCCGGACTAAGCGAAGCTGTTCGGCAGTTCGTACGCCAGTGGGAGACCCTGGCGTACGCGCCCGCGGCTCCAGCCTTCGTCGCGGCCGATCCCGCGAACGAAAAGCCTACAATGTCAGCAACTTCTACAATGTCAGCAAGGTCTATGATATCTGCGATCCCTGCAATCCCTGCAATCCCTGCAATGTCTGCGGCGCCAGCATCACCTGCAGAGATCAGCGAGCTTACTACTCATGATGCGTCCGCGTTTATACGTGAATGCCTGATCATCACCTTCCGGCTAACTTAATCGGTCAGAACAGCTGTTACTGCAATACAATTCCTTCCATGGAAAGGATTGTGCTTCATAAAGTTCAGCGCTCTCCAATTATGAGAAGTGTGTTCCCCTTTCCTTGACGATGAGAATTAACCATGAGTATAATGAATCCAATAATCAAGGGAGGCTCGTAATGAATAAGCCAAATGAAATTATCGTCGTTCTCGATTTTGGGGGACAATACAACCAACTTATCGCGCGCAGAATTCGGGACCTGGGAGTATACAGCGAACTTTTGCCGTACAATACGCCAGTAGACAAGATCAAAGCACTTGCACCTAAAGGGATTGTCTTCTCTGGTGGCCCTAGCAGTGTATATGCTGAAGATGCTCCACATGTAGATCCAGCGATCTATGATTTAGGAGTACCTATCTTCGGTATTTGCTATGGTATGCAGCTAATGGCTCACCAACTTGACGGTAAAGTGGAACGCTCCGCTAAACGTGAATATGGTAAAGCCGATATTGATTTTGAAGAAGGTACTGCATTAGTTGCTGGGCTAGAGAGCCGTCAGACGGTATGGATGAGCCACGGAGACCATGTAGTTGAACTTCCAACAGGCTTCAAGCTGGATGCAGGAACTGAAAGTGCGCCAATCGCGGCAATGAGCAATGACGAGCGCAAATTGTTCGCCGTTCAATTCCACCCAGAAGTGCGTCACTCTGTACATGGTAATGAGATGATCTCGAACTTCTTATACGAAGTCTGTGGTTGCGACGGAAAATGGACAATGGAATCATTTATCGATGAAGCCATTCAAGATATCCGTAACCAAGTCGGAGATAAAAAAGTACTCTGCGCACTTAGCGGTGGCGTAGATTCATCCGTAGTTGCAATGCTTATTCACCGTGCAATCGGTGACCAATTGACTTGTATGTTTATTGATCATGGCCTTTTGCGCAAAGGTGAAGCGGAAAGTGTTATGGAGACCTTCGTCGGTAAATTCGATATTCATGTTGTGAAAATCGATGCACGTGAGCGCTTCATGAGCAAGCTTGCAGGCGTTGAAGATCCAGAACAAAAGCGTAAAATCATTGGTAATGAGTTCATTTACTGCTTTGACGAAGAATCGGCCAAGCTCGGAGATTTCGCATTCCTGGCACAAGGTACGTTGTATACGGATATCGTTGAGAGCGGAACGGCTACAGCTCAAACCATTAAATCCCATCACAATGTAGGCGGTTTGCCGGAAGATATGAAATTCAGCTTGATCGAGCCCTTGAATACCTTATTCAAGGATGAGGTTCGTAAATTGGGTGAAGAGCTAGGAATGCCGCGTGCTATTGTTTGGCGTCAGCCTTTCCCAGGTCCGGGACTTGCTATCCGTGTACTGGGTGAAGTGACAGAGGAGAAGCTTACTATTGTGCGTGACTCTGATTTCATTTTACGTGAGGAAATTGCCAAAGCAGGTTTAGACCGTGAAATTTGGCAGTACTTCACCGCATTGCCGAACATGAAGAGTGTAGGGGTTATGGGTGATGCTCGTACGTATTCTTACACCGTAGGTATTCGTGCAGTAACTTCCGTCGACGGCATGACGGCTGACTGGGCACGTATTCCGTGGGATGTGCTTGAGAAAATCTCTGTACGTATCGTCAACGAAGTAGAGAACGTAAACCGTATCGTGTACGATGTAACTTCGAAACCACCTGCAACGATTGAGTGGGAATAGGATCGGAGCAACAATAGATTTCAAAAAAACTCTCTTTTATTTGCGCGATTAGCAAATAAAGGGAGTTTTTTTATTTTCCAAGTTAATAATTGTTATGGAGACACCGTTCGTTTTTCACAAATCCTTCATGAATACGTTTAATTGAAAGGGCTTGCAACCGTCGAAAAGTTATGATAAATTGTACTTGTCTAAAAAGTAGACAAGATAAATAAATACATTTTCTACTAAAGGAGCCAATCAAAATGATGACTACTACCAAAGAAACACCTCATATTAAACCAAACGGAGTAGAGATCGCTGAATCGATTCTGTTGCCTGGAGACCCTTTAAGAGCGAAATTTATAGCGGAAACCTTTTTAGAAGATTACCAGTGCTTTAACGAGGTAAGAGGCATGTTAGGATATACCGGAACGTATAAAGGCAAGAAAGTCTCTGTAATGGGTACGGGAATGGGTCCAGCGAGCATGGGGATTTATTCTTGGGAATTAATCAATGTATTTGGAGTTAAGAATTTAATCAGAATTGGTACCTGTGGAGCCATGCAAGAAAACATTGAATTATACGATGTGATTTTCGGTATGGGAGCTGCAACGGACTCCAATTACGGTCATCAATTTAATTTACCTGGACAATATCCGTTGACGGCTTCCTATGAGCTATTGGAGAAAGCGAAGAAAATAGCGGATAATCAAGGACAAAAGGTTCATATCGGTAATATTTTATCTAGTGAAATATTTTATAACGCGGATCAGGCAGCTAATAAAAAGTGGCAAGATGTAGGGATTTTGGCCGTTGAAATGGAATCTGTAGCACTCTACTGGAACGCTATCCAAGCACGTGTAAATGCGTTATGCATTCTAACCGTGAGTGATCATCTTATTACAGGAGCAAAGACCACTCCGGAGGAACGCCAAACTGCATTTACTAAAATGATGGAGATCGCATTAGAATTAGCATAAATGACCTCCTTCACTTCAGCTTTAGCAATGATTTTATTTGGGGTTTTGTTAGGTCGGAAATCAGAGGGTCATACTACTAGATAAAGGATGAGCGTAAAAATGAAGAAATTTAAACGTGTACATTTGATCGTCATGGATTCAGTAGGCATTGGAGAAGGAAAAGATGCGGATCAATTTAACGATGTGGGTTCCCATACCCTACTACATATTGCAGAACATATGAACGGATTAAACCTGCCGAACCTAGCCAAATTAGGTCTATCTAATATTGAAGAAATTTTGGGAGTTCCGAAAGCTGAGAAACCACTTGCTTATTATACTAAACTACAGGAAAAATCAGTCGGGAAAGATACAATGACAGGTCATTGGGAAATCATGGGTTTAAATATTGATCAACCCTTTAATGTATATCCAAATGGATTTCCGGACGAATTAATTAAACAGATTGAGGACATCACTGGCCGAAAAGTAGTAGCGAATAAGCCTGCAAGTGGAACGGCTATTCTTGATGAATATGGCGAACATCAAATGAAAACAGGGGATCTGATCGTCTATACTTCTGCTGACCCGGTTCTCCAAATTGCAGCTCATGAAGAAATCATTCCTTTAGAAGAGTTATATGATATTTGTGAAAAGGTTCGGGAAATTACTAAAGACCCTGCCTATTTAATTGGTCGTATCATCGCTAGACCTTATCTAGGCGAACCTGGGAAATTTACGAGAACCTCTAATCGTCATGACTATGCCTTAAAGCCATTTCATAAAACCGTTATGAATAGCTTGCAAGACGGAGGTTATGATGTCATCGCCATTGGTAAAATCAATGATATTTTCGATGGTGAAGGCGTTACAGAATCCATTCGTACAAAAGACAATATGGATGGTATGGATAAACTGCTTGATGTAATTAAGAAAGACTTCACTGGAATGAGCTTTTTGAATTTAGTTGATTTCGATGCTTTATACGGTCATCGTCGTGATCCGGAAGGCTACGGAAGAGCATTAGAGGCATTCGATAAACGATTAGATGAGGTATTCGATTCCATCCGAGAAGATGATTTGTTAATCATTACGGCTGACCATGGAAATGACCCGACCTTCCCTGGTACAGACCATACTCGTGAGTTTATTCCTGTCCTAGTGTATTCCAAGCAATTAAAGGACAATAGCGCATTACCTGAGCATGATACCTTTGCTGATATCGGTGCGACTATAGCAGATAACTTTGATGTTGATATGCCAGACAACGGTGAGTCTTTCTTGCCATTTCTTAAATAATTGATATCACGTAAAAACCTCCAAAGTTTCTGTTTGGAGGTTTTTACGTTGTGATTGAAGCAGAGAATGACATTCCTTGTCGCTTGAAAAACGATGTGTCATAATGGGGAGAAAAGGACATCAGATGAATGAACACACATAAACTAGATAAATTGAAACGGCCGCTTTATATCAATGTATATGATGAGCTTCTTCTTCAGATTAACAAAGGAGAATACCTCGTAGGTAGTCAGCTTCCTTCAGAACCGGATTTAGCCAAAAAACTCGGGGTTAGTCGCGCTACTTTACGGCAGGCTTTAGTTCTTTTGCAAGATGATGGATTAGTTAGAAATGTACGCGGTAAGGGAAACTTTGTACTTGAGTCTTCTTATAAACAAGAGGATATTCAATTAGAGAAACTGAGCAACCCCATGCATAAATGTCATATAAGCATATTTGACCAAGTAGATTTACATTATCGGCTGGACCCGCAAACGGAACATACCAAACAAGTATTAAGAAGAGATTCATCTGCAGTTGTAGCTTTAGAACGTTTGTATAGAGCAGGAGGAGAGCTACATGCTTACGCTTTTACTTTTATGTCCATGCAAGCAGTAGAGAGGTTATCTTTGGATCTTGATAATAAAGAGAGAATGCTGGATTTTCTAGAGAACAAGGCCTACGTAGATGCTAACCATGGGAATATTGAAATTAAATATACGCATACCGTTAACTTAGCTGATCGGAAAGGTAAATTAATGGGGCAGAACGAGTGCTTTTTACTACTAGAAACCCTGTACGACACAACGGAGCCAGATTATCCGTTAATGTATAATAAATTTTATATCCCACAGCAGTTCTCAAATTTAAAGTTAAATATGTCTAAAGGCTAACCAATAATAATAATGGATTAGAAAAACTCCCTTTTATCTGCGATATTTAGCAGACAGAAGGGAGTTTTTTTGACCCGAATCAAAGAGTTTTCGATGGGGGATTGATTAATGCAAAATAAATCCTTCCTCTTCGTCCTCATTGCTTGGGAGGAAAGGCAGCTTCGGGTTCGTTTTCAATAAAGTATCCATCAACGCATGGTCAAAATTATGCTTTACTGCACAGTTGCGGTCAAAAATCATGGTTACCTCATCTCCCGGTTTACATGCCGGCCACTGGGGGAGGGAAGGGATGTTAGGATTGCCATAGCGTGCAAAGCTTATCCAGGCACCACAGATACGTTCCTCCATCCGATCGGAAACTCCCGGAATGAGGCACACAGGAACACGTTTCGTATTATGGAATACGAAAGGGATCTCAGCGCAGTGCCATGCTATCTTGCCGCCCTCAAAAGGAAATTCATAAGCAAACAAGTAGGAGTAGGTAGGCGCTTCCTCGTGTACGGATTTCTTCTCAATAAAGTCCTTGGTTGGAATACGGAAGAAGGTATCTAAGAATTGCAGGTCAGACAAGTGTTTATCCGGATACGATTCCCTAAATTGTGCGACAAGATTTTCCGTATGACTGCCATACTTTTGAGTCAGCATCTCCATGGTGGCTTCCTCAGTCGCGTCCTGCTTGTTAGGGACACCGGGACCAAAAGCGAACTCACCAAATACGCTACCAATCAATACCGGAATGGTCTTCGCATGTTCGGTGAAGCCCACCTCTCTAGGATCGCCTACATAAAATTCATTAGGCATAGGATTGCCGCCAATGTATTCCCCTTGCATTGCGAGCGCTGGTGCAACTTTATTATAAGCTGCAGCTAACTGATGATAAGGAACCGCTTCCAATTTTTCCACTTCGGCCACGCCCATATTAAGCTCTGCTAACAGTGCCTTTACTATGGCAGTGCTATCGGTCTTCCGGGTGTCCAAAAACCCATCAATTAATCCGCTCTGGATAACGCCCTTATGGAACAGACCGTCTGCTGTCGGAGTATTCATTAGTGTCCATACCTTCATACCGCCACCAGACTGTCCGAAGATGGTTACATTGTCCGGGTCGCCGCCGAAAGCTGTAATGTTTTCCTGAACCCATTTTAAAGCTGCCACCATATCGGCATTTCCGGCATTAGCGGAATTGACGTATTTATCTCCAAAAGCAGACAGGTTCATGTATCCCAGAATATTCAATCGGTGATTTAAGGTTACTACGACCACATCGCCGAACTCGCTAAGCTTGTCTCCTTCATAAGCTACCTGCTCAATAGAAGAGCCAGCAGCGAACCCGCCCCCGTGTAGCCATACCATAACAGGTTTTTTGGCCTGCGGTTCAAGGCTCTGGGTCCAGATGTTCAGATACTGACAATGCTCATCCATAGGCCAGTAACGGTGAGGAACCAGCACTTCCATGACGGGCTGATCCTGGGTTAACATGGGAGACACATAACCGTAAGCGAGTGCATCCTTAATTCCCTCCCAAGGCGCTATTTCTGTGGGCATCTGGAAGCGCTTGGCATCTGCGTACTTTATCCCGTGGAAGGTGTAAGTACCGTTGACCTGAAAGCCTCTTATTTTTCCGGCTTTAGTCTGTACAATGGGTTCTGTTGAGGAACATACGAAATTTTTTGCTGTCATCATGGAAATCCCCCTTACATAAGATAGCCCTATTATAATAAAAGAAGGATAGTGAAAAATATAGGAAACTTATCTGCTTTATCCTTATTCTTTGCTTCTTTTCCGGAGGTCAGCAGGTCTGGTCTTAGGATAAGAAAATATTCATGATAAAAAAGTCAAGATTCCCTTATGCAGCAAAATTCCGCCCTCTAGAGGTCCTCGCTTCTTTTGCAGCCACATATGTCATTTGCATTTAAGTCTTGAATACAGGACCTTTGCTAAAACTCTATTGTAAGATCTGTGACAATATAGCCTCTAATGTTTTTGCTTGATAGGGCTCGCCAAATTCATATAATACATCGATTGCTGATTGGGCAAGCGCCGTTCCTTCTTCTTTACTGTTCCTTTTTATTTTAATTAGACCGTTATAATACTTATATACAATCTTAAAGAACAGCATTTGATATTGAGGATTGCTTATATTATTTAAGTTCTCTAATAAGATCTCTGCATAGCTTATTTGATTGATCATAATTAATTCGTAAATCATATTGGTTAGCATTACACATATGACATCTCGTCCGCGTTCGTGGGCTTCATATTTTTTCATAGACTTAATAAGCGTTTGAAAGAGTATATCTCTTTGATCGTAATCTATGTAATTTAAAGTATTTGTGAACAGCTGTATTTCTTGAAGGGTCCAGGATTGGAGATTGTTGAGATAGTTAGTGATCGTCTCAATATCTTCTGTCAAAATGACAGACTTTTCAAACTTATCCGTCAAGTTAAAGTGCTTTAATAATCTTATACGAGACCTGACTTCTGCCAGATGGACTTGAGAGATCAGATCCTCTCTCTGACGTAGTTCTTGATATAGTTCAATTAATGCTTCAAGATCGTTATTATTTCCAGCTTTGGAGTATTTATTGGTAAATGTATCGTGTTTAGATAGTCTATAACCTCTATAAATGTAGAAAAACTCGTCAATCCCCATCATAAGTCGATCTAAAATTTGTTCTAACAGTCTTAATGTGATCTCATGGTTTCCTTTTTCAAATTCAATGGCATATGATTTCGAGATAATATCTAAATATACTTCTTTTTGACTTAATCCCTTATTGGTCCGTATATTTCGAATAACCTCACCGTAGGTATTCAAATCGTTCGCCACCCTCTTATTGAAATCGTGAGCTTTTATTATATTTCAGAGAAAATTTAATTTGATTACGAAAAAATCATATTTTGACTTTTGAAAGCTTACTCATTGTGGTTTTTTTTGGGGTGAATGTAAATATTGATTAATAAATTAAATCCAATGGAAATTCCTTTAAAAGAAGGTCCTATTTATAAGACCTTTATCGTAATTGGACATAAAAACAATTATGATGTCAGAACGTTAGATGGATTAATGGAAGATAGGTTTTACATTTCCTTGGAAGGATTTGATTTATTATGAATAATAAAAATGATTTTTTCGGATTTGAGCGTAAAAATGATGATTTTCCGTTCTACAATGATTTGGAATCTCCTACTCTAAATTTGAAGAGTGGCCTCATTTTTCTTATTGCTGTAGCTGTGGGCTTCGCTCTTTTTCTTATTGGTTTTGGAGGCCCAGTACAACCTTTTATGAATGTGATTTTTCCATTGGCAGCAGTGATTTTTGTTGCACGAAGCCAATGGACGTCTTTATTCAGGAAATTAGTTGCTAAAGATATTATCTTAATTATTGGAACGTACATTGTGAATATTATTGTGACATTCGTTGCTGGTTTCGTTATTTCAAAATTGTTTAATGTGAGCGCTAATCCTGTAGGCGAAAGCTTCAATGGTAATTTTGCGGATGCACTTCCGATGTTCTTGAAGATGGTCCCCATGCTGTTTGGTGAAGAATTAATAACAATACTTCCATTCTTAGTTATTCTAGCATTTGGAGTGAAGAAGCTTAAACTGAGTAGAAAGTCTGCAATAATTGTAGCATGGGTTGTAGCATCCATTATATTTGGTGTATACCATTTACAAACATATAATTGGAACCTTGTACAAGCCATTCTTGGTATCGGTATTGCACGGGTCGTTCTACTTTATCCATACATTAAGACTAAAAATATCTGGACATCTTTTATAGTACATGTAATGAATGACTGGACACTTTTTGGATTTGCATTTTTATCTTCAATGCACCATTAATTAGGTTCAAGCGTTTACGATAGAGTCTAATCAAAAAAATGTGATAGACGCAATATAGCTGCTTTATATGAATGTGATAAAATGGGAAAAATCTATCATAGGGAGAAATTAACATGGGGTTTTCTCTTCTCGGCACACTAATGGCCTTAATTATCCTTGCACCTAGTTTGCTAATGATTAAGTTTCCACCTGAGAATGCACCTGCTGGTGTTCGAGATGCAGGACCGGTCTTTACAATTTTGGAGAGAGTAGGGCAATTGGGTTGTATCGGCATTCTTGCAATCTCAAAGGATAACTTTCAACATGTGAAATTCGGTGTGATAGCTGCCTTCATCGTCTTGTTTATCGTTGTTTATTATGGTCTATGGGTTCGATATATAGTTAAGGGGCAGCAATTTAAATTATTATGGGACCCTTTAGTTTTTATTCCGATCCCGATGGCAGTTCTCCCGGTATGTGCATTCGGATTGGCAGCGATTTGGGGGAAATCTATTTTTTTGAGTATTGCAGTAGTTTGTTTAGCGATAGGGCATTTAGCTAATTCTTGGCATAGTTATATGTACTCCAAGAATCAATAACTAGAATTATAGGGAAATATACCCATGCAAATAGTGATTGGATAGTTAATAAGCTACATAACTAGAGCTGGTTTTACAGTAGATAAAAGCTTGGAAATGTGTGATTTACGAACAATGGAAAAAATAAAGTCGAAAATGTTCGCTTTTTATCATTGACAACTTATGTGGTATCCACCTAAAATGATAGAGCACAACAACATAATTCTTTCGTATATTTCCGGGAATTGGCCTGGAAGTTTCTACGAGGTCACCGTAATGACCTGGCTACGATTAAGAAGAGCAGAGCAACCCCACATGGTCCTGGATTTAGGGCTATGGTCACGGGTACTACTCTTTTTTTCGAGCCGGTGTCTATCAGATACCGGCTTTTTGTTGCTGTCAGACACAACATACCTTAGGGGGAGAACAATTTGAATCGGTTTTTCAAGTTGAAAGAGAACGGCACCACAGTTCGTACAGAAATCATGGCGGGTTTGACCACGTTCATGGCAATGGCTTACATCTTGTCGGTTAATCCGAGTACTTTAACAGCATTTGGCCGTATTGATATGGGCTGGTATTCTGTATTTCTAGCGACTGCGCTGGCAGCAGGTATTTTCACCATCGCAATGGGCGTGTTCATAAACTTTCCAGTGGCATTGGCACCTGGTATGGGACTTAACGCATATTTTGCTTCCGTAATTCTATCTTCCGCCACATCAGAGCATCCATTCACTTGGCAAATGGGTCTGACAGCCGTATTTATTTCCGGTTTGATCTTTATCTTGCTGACTGTAACTCGAGTGCGACAGATCTTACTAACTGCAATTCCTGACAGCTTGAAACATGCGATTACAGTGGGTATCGGGATGTTCATTACGATCCTTGGTCTTAAGAACAGTGGACTCATGACGATTGGTGTTGAAGCTGGTAAAGACATTCCTGCTAACACTTTCACAGATGTCCTTTCCTTTGAAACTATCATTCACATGGGTAGCCTAGAGAATTCCAATGTACAATTGGTAATTATCGGACTTCTTCTAATCTCTATCCTGATGGTATTGAACGTTAAAGGTGCAATTTTATTCGGTATCTTGGGAACAACTGTCGCTGGTATGTTGATGGGTGTAGTTGATTTCAGCGCATTGTCCAGTCCGGCAACGCCTTGGGTTCCTGACTTCACACAATTGAACTTCTTCCAATTTGACTGGGATGGTATCCTGCACACAGGTATTGTTTCGGCGATTGCAACCTTCACATTTGTAGAGCTGTTTGATACATTTGGTACACTTGTAGGTACAGCTCAACGTGCAGGTATTATGGATAACCCTGAAGAAGGTAATAGACGTGTAGGTAATGCAATGTTTGTCGATGCAGTTGCTGTAGCAGGTGGTGCGGCATTGGGTACTTCGACTACTACTGCTTTTGTAGAAAGCGCGGCAGGTGTTGCTGAAGGTGGACGTACAGGTCTTACGGCTGTAACAACTGGCGTATGTTTCTTGCTTGCATTGTTCCTTGCTCCAGTGGTTGCTCTTATTCCTGGATCTGCTACAGCCGCAGCATTGATCGTCGTAGGTGTGCTGATGGCACAATCAATTCGTCAAATTGATTTTCAAGATATGGTTGTTGCGATTCCAGCATTCCTTACGCTTGTTATCATGCCGTTCACTTATAATATCGCTAACGGTATTTCCTTCGGTATCGTAACTTATGTAATTCTTGCTTCTGTAGCTAACCTTGCGGGTAAGAAGAAATACGATATTCACTGGATGATGTGGGTACTTGCGATTCTGATCGTTCTCCGTTATGTATTCCTTGGTAGCGAAGGCTAATATATATAGAGTATTTCTGAAATTCATCTCGGGCTCCTTCATTACTGAAGGGGCCGTTTTTTTATTTTCGATTATGTATTCTTCTGTTCAACTTGTTGTAGGTTCTGCCTTTCCATCATCCAATATTTAGATTATATTGTTGAAGAGGTGATGAATGTTGTCCACAAGATTTAGCAATTGGTATTCTTATTTTAAGAACAATCCTTGGCCTCTCTTATTGTTTTTGTTAGGGGCTGTAGTTCGTATTCTTTACTTTGGTTCTATTCCAGGTGGCTTGAATCAGGATGAGGCATCTATAGGTTATGATGCTTACGCTATTCTTCATTATGGAATAGACCGCAATGGTATTCATTTACCTATTCATCTCATTGCTTGGGGAAGCGGACAGAATGCACTTTATGCTTACTTATCTTTGCCTTTCATATTATTGTTCGGACTCACTCCAATGTCTGTACGTGCTGTTAGCTTAATCATGGGTCTACTGGGTATGCTCGTATTCTATCTTCTTTCCAAAGAGCTATTTACTTCCAGAACTGCTGGTATTGCGGCCATGTTTTTTATCGCAATTAATCCTTGGCATATTATGATGTCTAGATGGGCACTGGAATCCAATTTACTTCCCACTCTGATTCTGCTCTCCGTTTATATGTTACTTAAATCATTTCGAACTCCAAAATGGTCTTATGGCTTTACAATCATGCTTGCCCTTTCACTTTATGCTTATGGAACCTCCTATTTTTTTGTCCCGATATTTGCTTTAGGTACTGGAATTCTTCTATTCTATACAAGAGCACTAAAGCTTCGGACTATTCTATGGAACGGTGTTCTGTTTATATTAATGGCGCTCCCAATCTTCCTATTTATTATGATTAATCGATTGTCGTTAGAAGGGATTTCGACTCCCTTGTTCTCCATTCCGAGATTGACGACGCCGCGTGTGGAACAAGTAACATCAATATTCGGAGGTCAACTCTTACATACAATATCAAGCAATTTCCGGGAATTTATGAAGATATTGATTAGCGGATCGGATGGTCTACCTTGGAATTCAATTTCACCTTATGGATACGCGTATCCTATTGCGTTACCTTTTGTTCTTATAGGACTTGTATTGATGTTCACAACATTACGAAGCCGTGGTCGTGAGAGAATGGGATGGGTCGTTGTTTTACTATGGTTGTTTGTTTCGGTATTGATGACCTTTGTTACGAACGTGAATATTAATCGGATGAATGTGATTTTCTATCCAATCATTTTGCTGATTGTTGCAGGGTTTATGTGGTTAAGCAAGAAAGTAAAAGTATTAGGAATTCTGTCGGCTGTAGCCTTTAGCTTATTTTTTGTTCTATTCACGACAGTCTATTTCCGTGATTATCCCAAAGAGATTGGACCAGCTTTCTTTGAATCTTTCGGTGAGGCTATTCAATATGCTTCTAAAGAGAGTGACGGGGACATTTACGTAACAGACAAAGTTAACATGCCCTATATTTATGTCCTTTTTTATGAGCAAATCAATCCCCATGATTTCTTAGCAACGGTTAATTATTCTAATCCTGGAGGTGCATTTCAGCAGGTATCTTCCTTTGGAAGATATAAATTTGGAAATTCAAGCATAGCTCCGGGAGAGGCAGCGACATATATCTTTTGGAATGGTGATCCCATTCCTGCTGAAAGCGATAATTATTCAGTTAAACGCTTTGCCAACTATACTGTTCTGACCGCTAAGACTGGGGTAATAGAGGAAGTCTCGGAATTTAAAAATGGAGGATTTGAAGAGGGGATATCAGGTTGGAGCTTCTCATCAGGTACGGGTGTAGCGACCAATAATCCCTATAATGGAAGTTATTTAGCCTATCTTGATCCGGGATTTGACAAAACGATTACACAATCTATCAGAATAGCAGAACCCGGAGAATATAAGCTTGCTATAATGGTTAGTGCCGGAGGAGAAGAAGGAAAAGTTGGCGTCCGAGTTAATGGGGGAGTGCGGGCAGAGACGGAAATACCTGTTAGTGAGATCTATCAAGAGCTTATACTTCCAATGGTATCTATCGGTCAGAATGAGCAAACTGAAATTTTTATTAAAGGCGGTAAAGGCTGGATTAACATAGACGAGGTGAGGTTGGAACGATGATCAAGAGTACACGTACGGCCGTAGTGACTGTATTGATGCTGTTATTGTTTTTGCTTCCTGTAACAAGCATTTATGCAGATGGAAATCTATTGCAGAACCCTGGATTTGAGGAGGGGGGAGAGGATGCTCCTTCTAACTGGACTAAGGATATGTGGATTTCTGGAGACAACTCTGGCATACTTTCAATCCAATCGGACGAGGTCCACTCCGGTAGTAAAGCGGCAGTCATTGAGAATATCGAGCCCAATCATGTGAAATGGGTGCAGACGATTAAGGCAACGCCGGACAGTTATTATAAAATTTCTGGATGGATCAAAGTTGTAAGTACCGCAGGCGAGGGAATGGGCGCCAATATCCTTGCCGTTGGAGTAGGTGGGGGTTATCCCAGCGTAACGGATACAGAAGGAGAGTGGCAGTATCTTGAATACATAGGTCAGACAGGACCTAAGCAGAAAGAATTCGGCATAGGTGCAGCTTTGGGAGGCTATTCTAGCTTGATTCAAGGTAAGGCTTATTTTGATGATTTGTCTGTAGAACAATTAGATGCAGCTCCCGAAGGGGCTAATGTCATCTCACTGGATAGTGCAGCAGTTAATCAGGATGCGGGTGGCAAAAAAGCGGATACCCCACATAAAGTATCTCCAACTAAGATGCTGTTGATCTCAGCACTGTTCAGTGTGTTTTTTGCAGTGCTTTATACAAAAGCATTCCGCAGTGAGAAGCTAATGAAGCAACCAGAGAATGTCTATTCCAAATGGTTAAGTATTGCCATCGGAGTTGCTTTTATCCTAAGGGTTTGGATGGGTCTGACGGCACAAGGCTATCAGAATGACATGAATACCTTTATAGCTTGGGGACAGCGTATGGTTGATTTAGGTCCAGGCAAGTTTTATGAGGAAGGGTATTTTGCCGATTATCCACCAGGTTATTTGTACATTTTGTACCTGCTTAGTCTTATTCGCGGCGTATTTGGCTTTGTCCATGATTCGGGTGGAGAGAATTTACTATTTAAACTACCGGCGATTATTTCTGATTTAGTGCTGGGTTACATCATATATCAAATATCTCGCAAAAAACTGGGTACAGGGATAGCTTTTGGCTTAATGCTGTTGTTTCTGTTTAATCCGGCGGTGCTCGTTAACTCAGCAGCGTGGGGACAAGCGGATTCGTTCTTTTTGATTTTCCTGTTGCTCAGTATTCATGGCGCTGCGAACAAAAAGTTTGTTCAATCCGCGATATTGTTTGCATTAGCAACATTAATCAAACCACAAGCGTTAATATTTACGCCGGTATTGATGTTTGCTTTTTATCATCACCGTGCTTGGAAGCAGCTTGGATTAGGAGCTTTGTATGGATTAGGTATATTCGGATTGCTTGCTGCACCATTTTTCTGGAATAACGGTGGTTTAGTTGGGCTTATTAATCTGTATAAGAGTACCTTATCTTCCTATCCCTATTCTTCTGTGAATGCATTTAATTTGTATGCACTGACTGACCCCATGTGGTCATCCCTTGACTTAACCTGGCTGGGCATTACTTATCGTGTATGGGGCTTCATATTTATTTTAGTGGCAGTAGCCGTAGCAGCGTTTTATTCCTTCAAAAAAGATCGCTTGGATTTATCCAAATCCTACTTTATCGGTATGGTGCTCATTGTAGTGGTCTTTGTGCTAGGAACCAAAATGCATGAACGCTATATGTTCCCTGCTATTATTTTATGCATGTTCACTTATATAGCGAGTCGGGATCGTAGGTTTTTATCCTTATTCCTTGGATTCAGCTTAACGCAGTATATCAATGTAGCTTATACGTTGACCCATCTGAATGCAGGTGTAAATCCAGGTGCAGATGGAATCGTTTTGGTCACTTCTATCACTAACCTGTCATTATTGCTATACATGCTCTACATCGGTTATGACGTGTATGTTCGTGGGGGAGTAAAACCTCTTCCAGCACCACCAACACCTGAAGAAAAATATGAGGAAGACCTTAAAGTCGTCGAGCAAATAAGACCGCACCAGAAGGGAGGGAGACTTAAGCGATGAAGTTTAAGCGTATAGATTGGATATGTATTCTTGCCATTACTGCCGTTTACGCGGCAATTGCTTTATATAATTTAGGTTCTACTAACTCTCCAGAGACCTTGTGGGAGCCAGCTGCCAGCGGTGAAAGCTTCTATGTAGATCTAGGACAGACTAAACAATTGGAACGAGTGAATATATTCGGTGGTGTAGGTACCGGTAAGTTTAAGCTTGAGTTCAGTGAATCTCCTGATGTTTGGAGCAATCCGCTGGATGTGAGCGAGGATGTTGGGAATGTCTTCATCTGGAAAAGCCAACCTTTGAACGTTGCAGCAAGATACGTGAAGTTTACAGTCACATCTCCAGGGTTCACTTTAAATGAAATGGCCTTCTATGAGCAGGGAGGCGAAAGAGTACCTCTTCCTATAGCCGGTGTTACACCGGATGCTAATGCAGCCTCAAAAAGAGGAGAACCTGCCAATCTTTTTGATGAGCAGTCACTCATCCCAGAATATTCTAACTTTATGAATAGCACTTATTTTGACGAGATCTACCATGCACGGACAGCTTATGAATATACACACGGGATTGTGCCTTATGAGAACACTCATCCACCACTAGGCAAGCTATTGATCGCAGTAGGGATGGAACTATTCGGAGTCAATCCTTTCGGCTGGCGTATTATCGGAACATTGTTCGGGATTGCCATGCTGCCTCTCATTTATGTAATGGCACTACGTCTCTTTAAAAAGAGTAAATATGCAGCACTTGCAGCTGGATTGTTCGCACTGGATTTTATGCATTTCACACAAACAAGAATCTCTACGATCGATGTATACGGAGTATTCTTCATCATGTTAATGTTTTATTTCATGCAGCGATATTACACTATGAATTTCTTCAGGCAGCCCTTAAGAAAAACGCTAATTCCGTTATTCTGGTCCGGTCTATTTTTCGGAATTGGTGTAGCCTCCAAATGGATTGTACTGTACGGAGGAGCTGGGCTGGCCATTATGCTAGCGATTTCGCTCTTCGAGCGCTACAGAGAATACCAAGCATCGGGACGGTTGCTCGCGGAAGGGAAGATCAAAGACAAGGAACTGCTAGGCACTTGTCGCGAAGCCGTAAATTCATTCTGGAAGAATACCATTATTACCCTAGCTAGCTGTATTGCATTCTTCGTAATCATACCGGTCATTATTTATAGTTTATCTTTTGTTCCGGGTTTATCTGCTTCCGCAGAGGGCTTTACTATAAAAGGCTTGATTGATTCTCAAAAGAACATGTACAACTATCACAGTCAGCTTGTAGCTACACATCCTTTTGCGTCCTCCTGGTGGCAATGGCCGTTTATGAAGAGACCCGTCTGGTTCTTCAGTGGCAGTGAAGGATTGCCGCAAGGTCAGGTCAGCAGTATAGTGACTATGGGGAATCCGCTTATCTGGTGGACGGGTATATTCGCAATGCTGGCAACGCTGTGGATTACACTGAAACGCAAGGATAAGAACCTTTATATGATCTGGATCGCATTTTTCTCACAATATGTTCCGTGGATGCTTGTCCCAAGGGAAACCTTTATCTACCATTATTTTGCTATGGTGCCTTTTATGATTCTTGGTATTGTATATATAATGAAGTTGTTAGATAGTAAGTATCCTGAGGCTCGTTATGTTAGTTATATCTATGTGGCTGTTGCTTTGCTGCTCTTTGTCGCCTTCTACCCAGTCCTATCAGGGATGCAGGTAAGCGGAGATTATGTGAAGGATATGCTGCGTTGGTTCCCATCTTGGGTTTTCTAAGATTTTTTCAAAATATCTATAACAATAAGTTTATGCTTACAGCGTTATTATGAGGAATAGAAAGTTGTAACGCTCCATAAAGCTTTTAGGAGGAATAAAGGTGAAAGCCAGATATAGTGTAATTGTACCCATGTTCAATGAGGAGCAAGTAATTAGCGTTACTTATGAACGTTTGAAAAAAGTAATGGACGAATGCGGCGATACTTATGAGCTAGTCTTCGTTAATGACGGAAGTCGTGATCGTTCGGCCCAGATGATTCGGGAGATCAGTGATCGGGATGAATGCGTCAAGCTAATTGACTTCTCGCGTAATTTCGGACATCAGGTAGCAATTACAGCTGGCATGGACTATGCCGAAGGTCAAGCGGTTGTTGTTATTGACGCTGACCTTCAAGATCCACCGGAGGTCATTTTGCAAATGATCGAGAAGTGGAAAGAGGGCTATGACGTTGTGTACGCGAAGCGGCTGAAGCGCCGTGGAGAAACGATGTTCAAAAAAGTAACGGCTAAGATCTTTTATCGGTTGCTCAGCAGCATGACAAGTGTAGACATTCCTACGGACACAGGTGACTTCCGTCTTATTGATCGTAAGGTATGTGATGTCTTGCGGGGTCTCAAGGAAAAAAATCGGTATGTCAGAGGTTTAGTGAGCTGGGTCGGCTTTAAGCAGACGATGGTGGAATATGAGCGGGAAGAACGATTTGCAGGAGAAACTAAGTATCCTCTTAAGAAAATGATTCGCTTTGCGCTGGATGGGATCACTTCTTTTTCGCATAAGCCACTTAAGATTGCTACGTATGTCGGATTCTTTCTTTCCTTCTCCAGCTTTCTCTATTTATTCTTCGTATTGTTTCAAAAAATCTTTTTCACCTCATGGACGGTTCCGGGTTGGGCTTCCATTGTAGGCGTCAATTTGCTCTTTAACGGTATCGTTCTGATGCTGCTAGGTGTAATCGGTGAGTATATTGGACGGATTTATGACGAGTCTAAGGATAGACCATTGTATATTGTCAGTGAGACCATAGGATATCGTAACGAAGAAGAAGTGGATCGCCGGAAGGATTACAATGATGTCAGATAAGAACTTGCGGACTGCTTTCATACAGTTTCTCAAATTTAATGCTGTAGGTCTGGTAAATACCCTCATTGATTTCGTAATCTTCACATTACTGAACTCACTTGGGATGGTATATGCATTGGCACAGGTGATTTCTTATAGTGCAGGGACAGCGAATAGCTTTATTTTGAATAAAAAAGTAACCTTTCGGGATCGCGATCGTGGCAAAAAAGAAGGTTTTGATAAGGTACAGTTGTTGAAGTTTATCATGCTGAATCTGGTGGTCTTAGGGATATCGCTGCTATTAATGCATCTGTTGACTGACAAGTTAGGCATTCAAGTGTTGATCTCCAAGGTATTAGTAACCTTTGTTACGGTGATCATTAATTTCTTCGGAAGTCGTAAATGGGTATTCTAAAATCAAGAGAATCAATACACGGAGGTGACAATCATGCGTAAATTCTCGTGCGTGCTCATACTGGCTGGGATCCTTATCATGCTCTATCCAAAAGCTAACGAATGGTATAACGACTGGCAGCAGGATAAGCTATTAGAATCAGCTGAACTCAGCACCACTGAAAGCACTCCACCACCTGATCTGAAGAGCAGATATGCCGAGGTCACTCAGCTACTAGCGGAGGAATCCGTTCTAGATGCACAAGCACAGCCGCAAGAAACAGAAAAGCCGGAACCGGAAATTGAAGTGGGTGGCAAAGTCATCGCATTAATTGAGATCGATAAGATCGATCTGAAGCTGCCTGTATTAGAAGGGGCTACTAAAGCGAATATGAAGCATGCTGCGGCCCATATGAAAGAAACAACTCCATTAGGAGAAATAGGGAACGCTGCAATAGCTGCGCATAGAGCTAGAACTACGGGCAGATTGTTTAACCGATTGAATGAGGTTGTGATTGGGGATACGATTACGGTAAAAACTAGCGATCAGACTTATAATTACGAGGTTTATGATATTTCTGTTGTACTTCCTAGTGATGTGTCTGTTCTAGACGGGAATAACAAAGATAAAATTCTTACCCTAATTACGTGTGACCCACTAGTAGATCCTACACATCGTTTGATTGTTCATGCCAAGCTTTCCTAATCGTTGACGAGAAATAACAAGAGAACTCAAATACAGAGAAATAACTATAAAATAATAGTAAATCTAGCAATTTTGTTCTTGTTTACGAGGATAAATATGGTAGTATAAGACTATAAAAGCTAAACACGATAAACGGCAAACCTATCGAAAGGTAGGGACGCAAAGCTAAAGGGCCTTCCCGAAAGGATGGCAGCCAGTTACCGAATGAAGAGGCTTTTTTTGTTTTTATAAAATATATAAGAATCTTAGATTCATATTTCTACTAGGACTGATTCTGTTAATTTGTCTAGTGAAATTAGAACAGATAGAGCTTATACGATAACGGCAAACCTATCGAAAGGTAGGGACGCAAAGCTAAAGGGCCTTCCCGAAAGGATGGCAGCCAGCTACCGAAAGGGGTTTTATCCGTGAAAAAGGTTTATTTTATGATGATGGCGCTGTTCGTACTAATTACTGCGGTTCCGGTAAGCACAGCTCAAGCCGCAAGTGTAGATGCGAGCTGGTTGATTACATCAAAAGTGGCTCAAGGTGTTATTGGGATTAACTATGATATTCCGAAAGATAAAAGAATCAAACTCATGATCACTAAAGACAACAGCAGCTATACATATAACTTATATGCTTCTGGACAAGCGGAGGACTTCCCTTTACAACAAGGTAATGGTACTTATAAGGTTTCTGTTCTTGAGAACACAACAGGAAATAAATACAAATCGTTATATTCCGAAGTAGTAGATGTAACCATGAGTGACTCGAATTCCGTATATTTGGGCTCCGTACAGAATGTGAAATGGAGTTCTTCTGATAAAGCGATCCTTAAGGCAAAAGAGCTTACAAAAGGCAAAACAACAGATGAAGAAAAAGTTAAGGCAATCTATAACTATGTAGTTGCTAATGTACAATACGATTATTCTCTTGCTAATAACGTAACAACAGATTATATTCCGAACATTAACAACACTTTGAATACTAAAAAAGGAATCTGCTATGACTATGCTTCTCTTTTTGCCGCAATGCTGCGTAGTGTAGATGTGCCTGCTAAGTTGGTGATGGGGAATACTAGCTACGTTACCCAATATCATGCATGGAATGAAGTACTGATGGATGGGAAATGGGTTACTATTGATACTACGGTAGATGCATCGGCAGCGAAGAGTAAGAAGAATGCAGATTTTATTAAGGCTTCAAGTAAGTATACTGCAGCAAAATACTATTAATTTGCATCGCTAGAATCATAACTCTATTAAATAAACAACCAGCTTAATTATTAAGCTGGTTGTTTATTTTTCTATTAGGGGTTGCTTTTCTATGAATAGATAGGTTATTATAGTTAAGCGTTGTTGGAAAGCGTACAGGCAATGTTTGAGAGAGTGATATAAACGGTTTTCGAAAAATAAAGCTTGCATTACTGAGAACAACATGATATATTATAAGAGTTGCTGCTGAGACATTAAACGGCGCCAACGAGAACTTGATCTTTGAAAACTGAACAACGAGTGAGTAGGAAATCACGAAAGTGAATTCCAAAACTGATGAGTTTCACAGCGTATTTTACGCTTTTGAAATTTCATCGTGAGAATTAATTTTCTCGTCAGATGTTTCAAAATGAGCATATCGCTCTTTTCAATACTAATTGGAGAGTTTGATCCTGGCTCAGGACGAACGCTGGCGGCGTGCCTAATACATGCAAGTCGAGCGGAGTTATTTTGAAAGCTTGCTTTCAAAATAACTTAGCGGCGGACGGGTGAGTAACACGTAGGCAACCTGCCCTTTAGACTGGGATAACTACCGGAAACGGTAGCTAATACCGGATAATTTCTTTCTTCTCCTGAAGAAAGAATGAAAGACGGAGCAATCTGTCACTGAGGGATGGGCCTGCGGCGCATTAGCTAGTTGGTGGGGTAACGGCCCACCAAGGCGACGATGCGTAGCCGACCTGAGAGGGTGAACGGCCACACTGGGACTGAGACACGGCCCAGACTCCTACGGGAGGCAGCAGTAGGGAATCTTCCGCAATGGACGAAAGTCTGACGGAGCAACGCCGCGTGAGTGATGAAGGTTTTCGGATCGTAAAGCTCTGTTGCCAGGGAAGAACGTCCGGTAGAGTAACTGCTACCGGAGTGACGGTACCTGAGAAGAAAGCCCCGGCTAACTACGTGCCAGCAGCCGCGGTAATACGTAGGGGGCAAGCGTTGTCCGGAATTATTGGGCGTAAAGCGCGCGCAGGCGGTCATTTAAGTCTGGTGTTTAAACCTTGGGCTCAACCTGAGGTCGCACTGGAAACTGGGTGACTTGAGTACAGAAGAGGAAAGTGGAATTCCACGTGTAGCGGTGAAATGCGTAGATATGTGGAGGAACACCAGTGGCGAAGGCGACTTTCTGGGCTGTAACTGACGCTGAGGCGCGAAAGCGTGGGGAGCAAACAGGATTAGATACCCTGGTAGTCCACGCCGTAAACGATGAGTGCTAGGTGTTAGGGGTTTCGATACCCTTGGTGCCGAAGTTAACACAGTAAGCACTCCGCCTGGGGAGTACGGTCGCAAGACTGAAACTCAAAGGAATTGACGGGGACCCGCACAAGCAGTGGAGTATGTGGTTTAATTCGAAGCAACGCGAAGAACCTTACCAGGTCTTGACATCCCTCTGAATCCACTAGAGATAGTGGCGGCCTTCGGGACAGAGGAGACAGGTGGTGCATGGTTGTCGTCAGCTCGTGTCGTGAGATGTTGGGTTAAGTCCCGCAACGAGCGCAACCCTTAACTTTAGTTGCCAGCAAGTAATGTTGGGCACTCTAGAGTGACTGCCGGTGACAAACCGGAGGAAGGTGGGGATGACGTCAAATCATCATGCCCCTTATGACCTGGGCTACACACGTACTACAATGGCCGGTACAACGGGAAGCGAAGCCGCGAGGTGAAGCCAATCCCATCAAAGCCGGTCTCAGTTCGGATTGCAGGCTGCAACTCGCCTGCATGAAGTCGGAATTGCTAGTAATCGCGGATCAGCATGCCGCGGTGAATACGTTCCCGGGTCTTGTACACACCGCCCGTCACACCACGAGAGTTTACAACACCCGAAGTCGGTGGGGTAACCCGCAAGGGAGCCAGCCGCCGAAGGTGGGGTAGATGATTGGGGTGAAGTCGTAACAAGGTAGCCGTATCGGAAGGTGCGGCTGGATCACCTCCTTTCTATGGAGAATCGTCTTCTGCAATGAAGACATTCAAATCGGAAGTTAAACTTCCAAATCTCAGGTTTAGGCCTGTTACTCACTCGTTGCTCAGTTTTGAGAGTTTAAGCTCTCAAGTAAGACTTGATCCTTGAAAACTGGATACCGAAACGAATTTGCGTTTTAGAACATCTTTTAGCAACTTGTGCAAACAAGTAAATGTTATTAGTGAGATGATTCCAAGAGAAATGTCATTGTATGATATTTTCCTACGGAAAAATCAAGGTTAAGCTAATAAGAGCACACGGAGGATGCCTAGGCGCCAGGAGCCGACGAAGGACGTGGCGAACAACGAAACTGCCTCGGGGAGCTGTAAGCAAGCTTTGATCCGGGGGTGTCCGAATGGGGAAACCCAGCTGTGGTAATTCGCAGTTACTCATCTCTGAACACATAGGAGATGTAGAGGCAGACCAGGGGAACTGAAACATCTAAGTACCCTGAGGAAGAGAAAACAATAGTGATTCCGTCAGTAGCGGCGAGCGAACGCGGAACAGCCTAAACCTAAGAGCTTGCTCTTAGGGGTTGTGGGACGTCTCACATGGAGTTACAAAGGAATATGGTAGGTGAAGAGGTCTGGAAAGGCCCGCGATAGAGGTAAAAGCCCTGTAACCTAAACTGTGTTCTCTCCGAGACGGATCCCGAGTAGTGCGGGGCACGTGAAACCCCGTATGAATCCAGCAGGACCATCTGCTAAGGCTAAATACTACCTGGCGACCGATAGTGAAACAGTACCGTGAGGGAAAGGTGAAAAGCACCCCGGAAGGGGAGTGAAATAGAACCTGAAACCGTGTGCTTACAAAAAGTCAGAGCCCTATTAATGGGTGATGGCGTGCCTTTTGTAGAATGAACCGGCGAGTTACGTTTAACATGCAAGGTTAAGTCGAGAAGACGGAGCCGCAGCGAAAGCGAGTCTGAATAGGGCGAATGAGTATGTGGACGTAGACCCGAAACCGTGTGATCTACCCCTGTCCAGGGTGAAGGTGCGGTAACACGCACTGGAGGCCCGAACCCACGCATGTTGAAAAATGCGGGGATGAGGTGGGGGTAGCGGAGAAATTCCAATCGAACTCGGAGATAGCTGGTTCTCCCCGAAATAGCTTTAGGGCTAGCCTCGGTATAAGAGTAGTGGAGGTAGAGCACTGATTGGGTGCGGGGTCCGCAAGGATTACCAAGCTCAGTCAAACTCCGAATGCCATATACTTATTGCCGGGAGTCAGACAGTGAGTGCTAAGATCCATTGTCAAAAGGGAAACAGCCCAGACCATCAGCTAAGGTCCCCAAGTGTGTGTTAAGTGGGAAAGGATGTGGAGTTGCACAGACAACCAGGATGTTGGCTTAGAAGCAGCCACCATTGAAAGAGTGCGTAATAGCTCACTGGTCGAGTGACTCTGCGCCGAAAATGTAACGGGGCTAAACACACCACCGAAGCTATGGCTAGATACGTATGTATCTGGGGTAGGGGAGCGTTGTATGTGGGTTGAAGGTGTACCGTAAGGAGCGCTGGACAGCATACAAGTGAGAATGCCGGTATGAGTAACGAAAAGATCAGTGAGAATCTGATCCGCCGAAAGCCCAAGGTTTCCTGAGGAAGGCTCGTCCGCTCAGGGTAAGTCGGGACCTAAGGCGAGGCCGAAAGGCGTAGTCGAAGGACAACAGTTTGAAATTACTGTACCACCGTAATCCGCTATGAGCGATGGGGTGACGCAGGAGGGTAGTGACGCGGACTGATGGATATGTCCGTCTAAGCAGTGAGGCTGATGTGTAGGCAAATCCGCACATCGTTAAGGCTGGGCTGTGATGGGGAGCGAAAATTACAGTAGCGAAGGTCATGATCTCACACTGCCAAGAAAAGCCTCTAGCCAGGAGAAGGTGCCCGTACCGCAAACCGACACAGGTAGGCGAGAAGAGAATTCTAAGGCGCGCGGAAGAACTCTCGTTAAGGAACTCGGCAAAATGACCCCGTAACTTCGGGAGAAGGGGTGCCCCGGTAGTGTGAATAGCACGAGGGGGCCGCAGTGAAAAGGCCCAAGCGACTGTTTAGCAAAAACACAGGTCTGTGCGAAGCCGCAAGGCGAAGTATACGGGCTGACGCCTGCCCGGTGCTGGAAGGTTAAGGGGAGTGGTTAGGAGCAATCCGAAGCTATGAACCGAAGCCCCAGTAAACGGCGGCCGTAACTATAACGGTCCTAAGGTAGCGAAATTCCTTGTCAGGTAAATTCTGACCCGCACGAATGGCGTAACGACTTGGGCGCTGTCTCAACGAGAGATCCGGTGAAATTTTAATACCTGTGAAGATGCAGGTTACCCGCGACAAGACGGAAAGACCCCATGGAGCTTTACTGCAGCTTGATATTGAATTTGGGTACGATCTGTACAGGATAGGTGGGAGCCGTAGAAATCGGAGCGCAAGCTTCGGTGGAGGCGCCGTTGGGATACCACCCTGATCGTATCTAGGTTCTAACCTAGTACCGTAATCCGGTACGGGGACCGTGTCAGGCGGGCAGTTTGACTGGGGCGGTCGCCTCCTAAAGAGTAACGGAGGCGTTCCAAGGTTCCCTCAGAATGGTTGGAAATCATTCGAAGAGTGCAAAGGCATAAGGGAGCTTGACTGCGAGACCTACAAGTCGAGCAGGGACGAAAGTCGGACTTAGTGATCCGGTGGTACCGCATGGAAGGGCCATCGCTCAACGGATAAAAGCTACCCTGGGGATAACAGGCTTATCTCCCCCAAGAGTCCACATCGACGGGGAGGTTTGGCACCTCGATGTCGGCTCATCGCATCCTGGGGCTGAAGTAGGTCCCAAGGGTTGGGCTGTTCGCCCATTAAAGCGGTACGCGAGCTGGGTTCAGAACGTCGTGAGACAGTTCGGTCCCTATCTGTCGTGGGCGCAGGAAATTTGAGAGGAGCTGTCCTTAGTACGAGAGGACCGGGATGGACGTACCGCTGGTGCACCAGTTGTTTCGCCAGAAGCATGGCTGGGTAGCTACGTACGGACGGGATAAGCGCTGAAAGCATCTAAGCGTGAAGCCCCCCTCAAGATGAGATTTCCCAATTAGTAAGACCCCTTGAAGACGACGAGGTAGATAGGTTGGAGGTGGAAGTGCAGTAATGCATGGAGCTGACCAATACTAATCGGTCGAGGGCTTATCCTATACTTAAGACGCAAATTCAATTCGGATTCAGTTTTCAGGCATCAAGCCTGGATTACGCTATGGAATTTATTCACACTTCTGTGATGAAGCAAATTTCACGCGACAGCGTCTGTTTGACAGACGCATGTTTGGTGGCGATAGCGGAGGGGTTCCACGCGTACCCATCCCGAACACGACCGTTAAGCCCTCCAGCGCCGATGGTACTTGGACCGAAGGGTCCTGGGAGAGTAGGACGTTGCCAAGCACACGAAGCCATTGTTGATTTATCAACAATGGCTTTTTTGTTCCCTTTATCGGTTGATTTAAATAATGTGGATAAGTTATGGGGAAATAACAAAAAAATAAAAGTTACTAACATGTGGATGAAATAATTAAATTTATTCATAATTGAAAGTAGTCCCCATTTTATGTGGATAGAGCAGTGGTATATGTGGATACTTCAAATAAATGCAAGGATTTTTTGCATTGTAGGGGGATAAACAATGGAGAACCATACTAATCTTGTGTGGATAGAGCAATTTTCTGTACATGCGAGTGACACGGATTATCGCTCAAAAGCGAAGTTATCCTTTATTTTGGATGTAATGCAATGCGCAGCGGACTTCGCCGTGGGTAATTTGGGGATAAGTGTAGAAGAAATGCTGAATGCAGGAATGGGCTGGATGATGATTACGTTAGATCTTGATTTTAAGCGTATTCCTCGTCCAAATGATGTGCTTAGTGTACATACCTGGAGTAAAGGTACCAAAGGGGCTTTATGGCAACGGGATTATCGTATTTTGGATGCAGATCATATAGAGATTGCCAAAGCGCGTTCTATATGGGCTTTAGTAGATATTGAGAAGAGAAAGATACTCAGACCGAACGCTCTTCCAGTTCAAGTTAAGCATTATAATGGCGATTCAGTAGGCGATATGCCTGTTAAGGTAACGATCCCTACTGATATTACTATGGAAGAAGCTTATCGGTATCAGGTAAGATATAGTGGGCTGGATAGCAACGGACATTTGAATAATGCCCGATACGGAGATTTATGTTGTGATGCACTCAGTTTAGCGGAATGGGATAATGCGGAGTTCACACGCTTCCGGATTACTTATCTACAAGAAGCTAAGTTTGGGGATGAACTGGTCATTTTACGTTCAGCTGTAACGGATGATGGTATATATGTCCGTGGCCAGAATAGTGATATTGTATTTTTTGAAGCATGTATTGAGTGGAAAGATATGAATAAGTAAAAAGTTTATAAATATGGAATATTATTATAAAAGCGATTTGTCCGAGCATCAATCGGGGCAATCGCTTTTTTATTTGAATATAGTTGATGATTTTAACATATTTGGAATAAATCTTTGAGCCTGTCACAATTCAAGAGTCTACATTCGTTATATAGTTGTAGTCAATAACAAGGAGGTGATTCTTTGGAACGTCGCAGCCCCGGGGTCCCTGTGAATCAAACGTTAATTGAAGAGGCTATAAGTCAGGTTCTTGAAGGCAACCGAGAAGCCTATAGAACTATAATACAAGCCTACGAAAGAAAGATTTATACGTATTGTTATTATATTTTAAGAAGTCATGAAGAAGCAGAGGATGCTGTGCAAGATATATTTGTAAAAGTGTATCAGGAACTCAGACGTTATGAGAAACGAGTATCTTTTAACGCATGGCTTTATAAAGTGGCCTACCATCATTGTCTGGATCAGATTCGTAAACGCAAACGACGAAAGCGTCTGTTGTCGCTATATAAAGAACAGCAGCCCAAAGCCTATTATAATCCACACGACGAGGAACCCTTGCAGAAGTTATTTATGGATGGCCTGACAACCGAAGAGAGTAATCTACTGATTCTTAAGGTGGTTGAGCAGTACAGTTTTGAAGAAATGAGTCAGATTATGGATTGTAATTCAGCTACTTTACGCAAGAAATTTGAACGTCTACGCAAAAAGTTGATCCGGCAAAGAAAGAATGAAGGAGGTAGCCCTCATGGAGAAATGGCAAGATCGAACTGAAAGTGAGAAGATGGAGTACATTCGCCAAACATTCCAAAATCATGAAATGCCGGTAGACAGTTTCAGTGATTTAATTATGAAGCGAATAGGAGACGAGGGAATGGAAAAACGAGCGGTAAGAATAGGTGGAAAAAACCTCCTGAAAAAATCACTGGTGGTTGCCTCGGCAGTAGCAGTGTTGGGTGCGGGTATAATCGGTAGCGGATTTGTATCCCCAGTCATGGCTGAAACGTTGAAGCAGATTCCTGTTGTAGGAAGTATTTTTAAGGGTATTGACGATAAAGGTCTTAATGCTGCTGAGGAAAAAGGATTATCTACTGCCCCGAACCAAAGCGTTACCCATGATGGAGTGACCTTAAAGGTTACCGATGCATATTATGACGGCTCGCGGTTGGCTTTTGCGATTGAACGGGAGGGCATTGATAATGATAAGATGATGGCAGAGATGATTATTGAACCAATTGAGTTCGATCCAGAGGTAATAGAACAGCAGTATGCGAAAGTGACAATGAACCAGTCCGAAAGAGGGTTGTTGGGTTCAGCAGAAGTGAAATTGCCGAATGGGAAAGAACTGGAGAGCCAAATGTCGTCTTCTGGTGATGTTGAGGGGAAAAAGAATGCTATTTTATACGATTATAGAAATCTAAATAATGTAGAGGCATTGGGGAATGAATTTGAATTAAGCATCAGTGTGCCGGTTACACAAATCGCAGAGCCTTTTATAATCAAGGTGCCGGTGAAAAAAGTAACGGAAGGAATTATCAAGCTTGATTTGAACCAAACAAAAGAGGCACAACAATTCAGTTATACGATTACCAAGCTGGAATTAACTCCAGCCACAAGCAGATTACAGCTCAGAGAAGAAGGTAAAGCGCCAACTGTGAAAGAAAAAGATGGATACACAACCTCTGAAATGTTCTATGAAATTGTTGATGAACTAGGCAATGCATTTTCTTCGAGTGGGAATCTCAACTTGCCGGCTATAGTCTATCCTATGGTAGACAAAGATTTTAGTCCGTTCCCGCAAACACCTAAAACAATTACAGTTAAGCCATTTACTTATTCCATTGACGGGAATCATCAAGCATTAAGGGATGAAGAAGGAAAATATGTTAAACATTATTATCCAGAGCTTGAACAAACGATTCAGGTGGAGCAAGAGTAGCTGTAAACCCAATAAACTAAACAAAGTCCGTGTCTGCATAGCAGATGCGGATTTTTCTAATGGAATGAAGGTTTCACTCACTGAGTTTTCGTTGTTTGATTATTTAGTGTGTAACGGAGTGACCCGATAAGCCTGACGATATTTGCTAACATTCATTTAATGCTATAATGAAATTTGATGTGGAAAGGGGAGCATTATGAAGACATTAGTATTGGCGGAGAAGCCGTCTGTTGCACGCGAGATCGCACGAGTCATGGGATGTAATAATAAACAGAAGAGCTATATTGAAGGTCCAAAATATGTGGTTACCTGGGCACTGGGGCATTTAGTCGGCCTGGCAGAGCCTGAGGATTATAATAAAAAGTTTGCAACTTGGGCCTTGGAGGATTTACCGATTTTACCGGAGAAGGCAAAGCTGAAGGTGCTGCGTGAGACCAACCAGCAATACAAAGCTGTTCAGCATCTAATGAAGCGTCAGGACATTGAGGAGCTTATTGTTGCGACAGATGCTGCCCGTGAAGGGGAACTGCTGGCTCGCTGGATTATGAATATGGCAGGGTGGAAAAAGCCATTCCGGCGGCTATGGATATCCTCACAGACTGATAAGGCAATTAAAGAGGGATTCGCAAAGCTCCGCCCCGGTCGGGAATTTGATCGTCTGTATGAATCTGCACGTTGCCGCGCAGAGGCGGATTGGATGATTGGACTGAATGTCACGAGAGCACTGACATGTAAGTTCGGTTCGCCGCTCTCCGCAGGGCGGGTACAAACGCCGACATTAGGGATGATCATGGATCGTGAACAGGAGATTACGGGTTTCCGTTCCGTTGATTTTGAGACATTGACTGCAGATTTTGGGGATTTCCAAGCGGCTTGGCGGGCTAGTAACGGAGATGGGCGGATATTCGAAAAAGATAAGACAGCAAGTCTGAAGGATAAGCTTACTGGGCGCAGCGGCCGTATTATAAAGGTGCAGAAGAGTGAAAAGAGCGAGCCTCATCCTCTAGCTTATGATCTGACTGAATTGCAGCGTGATGCGAACCGGAAGTTCGGCTTCTCTGCGAAGCAGACCTCCAGTGTGCTTCAGCGTTTATATGAGCAGCATAAGCTAGTCACTTACCCGCGTACGGACAGTCGTTACTTAACCTCAGATATGACAGGCACACTTAAGGAAAGATTGGACAGTGTGGCTGTCGGTCCATATGCGGCGTTGGCACGTCCACTGCTGCGCAAACCGCTGCCGATTACGAAGCGAATTGTGGATGATAGTAAAGTAAGTGATCACCACGCTATTATTCCTACAGAGCAGACTGTGTTGCTAAATGGGCTGAGCACTGAGGAGCGTAAGCTGTATGATCTGATCGTGCGGCGTTTTATCAGCTTGTTCTACCCACCCGCTCGTTATGATGCGGTAGCTGTTACTGTCAACGCGGAGGGCGAGAGCTTCCATGTCAAAGGAACAACAGTAAAAGATGCCGGCTGGCGTGAAGTGTACGGCGGAGATATGAGTAACGATGATGACGAGGAAGCATCGGACGAGCCAGCAGCTGGCAGTGTAAAGCTGCCTGAGCTGCGCGAAGGGGCAACTGTCACGATTGGCCGCTGTATGGTGCGTCCTGGACGGACACAACCACCGAAGCGTTATAATGAAGCTTCGCTTTTGACGCAAATGGAGAAGCATGGACTGGGAACCCCGGCGACGCGTGCGGATATTATCGAGAAGCTGGTGAGCTCTGATACGATTGAGCGTCAGGGGAATCTCCTGCATCCGACAGGAAAAGGTAAGCAGCTTATCGAGCTGGTATCCACCCAGCTACGGACACCAGATCTAACTGCGCGCTGGGAAGCTGAACTCGAGAAAATTGCGCGTGGTCAAGGTAAACCGGAGCTCTTTTTACAAGGCATCCGCAGTATGGCACAGGAACTGGTTACAGGTGTCAAAACTAGTGGAGCAGAATACAAACCACATAATGTCTCCAACAGTAATTGTCCGGAATGCGGTACAAGACTACTCGAGAAAAAGAGCAAACGGGGTAAGCTGCTTGTGTGTCCTGCAGATAACTGTGGATATACCCGTGCTGGAGAGAAAAGACTATCGAATCGCCGCTGCCCTCAATGCCATAAGAAAATGGAACTTAAAGAAGGTAAAGCTGGCATGTTCGTACAATGTTTGGGTTGTGGCATCACAGAAACCTTGGATAAGGATCATAAGCATGTGAATAAACGCGAACAGCAAAAGCTGGTGCAGCAATATAGTAAGCAGGAAAGCATCGGTTCTAACCTTGGGGAGCTGCTGAAAGCAGCGCTCGAAGGGCAAAAGAAGGATAAGTAGAAAGCTTCGAATATATTGTAATTATGAAGGCTGCTGAGCGTGCTCAGTAGCTTTTTTCTGTTTACGTAAGTTTTTGTAGTCTACGGATAGGCTTTGAATTAGAATGTTAAGCAAATACATAGAGCAGGTGATGAGGGTGGAAGCTCAGCAGGTGAATCAATTGAAAGCAGCAGATCGTCCACAGGCACAGGGTGGGAGCAGGTTGTTCTTTCTCGTTATTGTATTTATGTTCTGGTTCTCTTCTTATATTTATGTTCCGGTGCTCTCACCTTATGTGGAGCATTTGGGAGCATCGTATTTTATGGTGGGGATGGTGCTAGGTGTATATGGGTTGATGCAGATTCTGTTCCGACTGCCCATTGGGATTGGTTCGGATTACTTGAATCGGCGAAGGCCGTTTATCTACCTGGGACTGATTGGGAGCGGAGCCAGCTGCTTTCTTTTTATGTGGGGAGCACAGCCTGGTTGGGCATTGGCAGCACGTGCAGTATCCGGTATAGCGGCTTCCGCATGGGTGGTGTACACTGTGATGTTTGCGGGATATTTCCCGAAAGAAGAAGCTGGAAAAGCGATGGGCATGCTGCAATTCACTACGGTAATCGCCCAATTGTCCAGTATGATGATTAGTGGTTACATGGTGGAGCATTGGGGCTGGAACACCCCGTTTCTGATTGGCGGAATTGTAGCTATTGCGGCGCTGCTGCTTGCTCTACAATTGCCTGAACAAAAACAGGAGAAACGTCAAAATGCGATCCAGATCAAGGACCTGGCAGGTGTGATGAAGGAGCCACTTCTGGTAAGAGTCTCACTGCTGTCTGTATTGGCACACTGTGTGCTATTCATAACGATGTTCGGCTATACGCCAAACCAAGCCCTGAATATCGGAGCAAGCAAAGAAAGCTTGGGCTGGCTGACGCTCGCTTTTATGATTCCGCATGCAATCGCGACGCTCTATGGTTCACGGATCTTTGGACGGCTGCTAGGAGACAGGGGAACGCTTCTCTTAGGCTTTGCGGGGAGTGCACTGTTTACACTTCTTATTCCTTCTATGCCGACGTTAGCGACGCTCTGTCTGACTCAGATAGGAAACGGATTTATGCAGGGACTTATTTTTCCATTGCTGCTAGGCAAGTCGGTATCCGAAGTAGATCCATATAAACGCGCAACCGCTATGGGTTTCTATCAGGCTGTCTATGCGGTAGGCATGTCGGCAGGTCCGTTCGTGGCAGGCTGGATGAGTGCTGTGTATGGTTTGACTGGAGGGTTCTGGCTAGGCGGGATTGCTGCGGCGCTTGCTGCGGTATTGTCATGGGTATGGATGAATGATGCACAGAAGTGAGACAAAAAAGGCAGATAGCGAAGTTATCAGCACGTGTAAGGATGATTGGTTTTTTGAGAAAAAGAGGAATATAATAGAGATAGATAGGAAGCAAGGAGGAGCCCGGGAGAATGGTCAAGGTTATAATGTTGTGGTTTGTGGTAATTAATATAATCGGGTATGTCGTCATGTCCGAAGACAAGAACAAAGCCCGTAAACGGCGAGAACGTGTCCCTGAGAAGACGCTTTTTCTGCTGGCAGCTATGGGCGGGGCATTAGGCGTGCTGATTGCCATGTATCGTAAGCGCCACAAGACGCGACATATGTCCTTTAGGATCGGAATTCCCTTTCTTCTGTTGCTGAATATTTTTTTGTACAGCTATTTTTTAAGGTGATAGTCATTATGATTACAAACTAGAAAAAGAGGTGGCGTACATGTTATTCTCTAAAATTTTACTCGCCTATGATGGATCTAAGGCTTCTAATCAGGCTTTGGAGCGCGCAATTGAACTCGCAAAAGTAACGCCGGGCTCTACGATGCATGTCGTACACGCATTTGAATTCCCAAGATTTTTTATCGGAGAAGCTCTAGCACCACTGCCAGCTTCAGTGAATAAAGAATACTATGATTTAGCAGTGCAGACTACGGAAGAAGTAAAGGGACGTCTTGAGGCTGAAGGCTTGCATGCTGAGGTTGAGCTTTTACAAGGATCTCCTGCTGAAGTGATTTTGAAATATGCTAAGGAACATGCGATAGATGTAATTGTTATCGGCAGCCGCGGACTTGGCGGAATACGTGAATTTGTTCTGGGAAGTGTGAGCCACAATGTAGTGCAAAGTGCTCGCATTCCAGTGCTGGTAGTGAAATAATATAAAGTTAAAAGGGACGCTTATGGCGTTCCTTTTTTCATTGTTAAGAAACTATAAGACGGAATGTAAAGCCATAAAGGGATGATATATATTCGAATGAGGCCTAATTTACACTTTATATAACATCTGTTGTTAGAGCGAAGAGTGTACGGAAAGAAGTCTTTATCAGCAGAATTAAGGGCTATTGAGAATTTAAATGAGCCAAAAAGCGAACGTTTATTATTACGCATTTATCAATGTTCGTGTTTGAGTTGACATCCTGTGTAGGGGATTGTTAAACTGATGTCATGAGCAACTCGTATAAAACCGGGAATATGGCCCGGAAGTTTCTACCCGGGAACCGTAAATTACCGGACTACGAGGAAATAGGATAATAGAATGCAGCAATGCATACGGTCCGGGTAACGGAGTGATGCATGATGTCGTTTTCCGCCGCTTCATGGCAGTCTAGTAATAGGCACGCGGATTATTTTTTCCTAATTTCTTTACTAGTCCGATCCTCCCGCAGCAAAATGCGTCTGGTCATCGGGCTTTTTTTATTCGAATTTACAAGATAAAGATATCCATACTAGTGACTGGAAGGTAGGTCGAATCATGTCTGTACAGGTAGCTGTTATCATGGGCAGTAAATCGGATTGGGACACGATGGAGCACGCTTGTGCGGTGCTTGAAGAGCTGGGATTATCTTATGAGAAGAAGGTAGTATCTGCGCACCGGACGCCGGACTTAATGTTCAGCTATGCGGAGGAAGCAGCGGGCCGGGGCATTCGCGTTATTATTGCAGGAGCGGGTGGTGCTGCGCATTTGCCGGGTATGGTGGCTGCAAAGACGATCCTGCCTGTGATTGGAGTGCCAGTGCAGTCGAAGGCGCTTAATGGGTTGGATTCGCTTCTCTCCATCGTACAGATGCCAGGAGGCATTCCAGTGGCAACGGTAGCCATTGGTAAGGCAGGAGCCATTAATGCAGGTCTCCTGGCCGCACAGATCATCGGAGCGTTCGATCCGGAAGTGCAGCAGCGCGCGCAGCTGCGCCGGGATGCGATCACGGGCGAAGTGCTTGAAAGCAGCGACAGCTTATGAGACCAGAGGAGCTGAAGCTGCAGGAGGCTGGCGGCGCTAATTCGCCAGCCGCCATGGATGCGTCCGGCACGGACACCGTCCGGACGCTACTGCCCGGCGCGACCGTCGGCGTGCTCGGCGGCGGGCAGCTAGGGCGCATGATGGCGCTGGCCGGCAGCGCCATGGGGTACCGCTTCGTGGCGCTGGACCCTGCGCGGGATGCGCCTAGCGGCCAAGTTACGCCGCAGATTACGGCGGCGTATAACGACCGGGACGCGGCGCGGGAGCTAGCCCGCCGCGCGGACGTCATCACGTACGAGTTCGAGAACGTCGACGCGGGCGTTGCCGCGCTGTTGACGGAGGAATCGTACGTGCCGCAGGGCAGCGCGCTGCTGTATACGACGCAGCATCGGCTGCGCGAAAAAGCCGCCATCGAGGCGGCAGGCGTACCCGTCGCCCCGTACCGGAAGGTGGACAGCCTTGCGGAGCTGAAAGTGGCGGCGGCTGAACTTGGACTTCCCTGTGTGCTGAAGACCGCCACAGGCGGATATGACGGCAAAGGCCAGGCTGTGATCCGTCAGGAAGAAGAGCTGGAAGAAGCCTTCCGCCAGGTAGCACCCGGAGCCGTTGTGCCGGAGCTGGTGCTTGAGAAGTTCATAGCTTTTAAGTGTGAAATATCCGTTGTTGCCGCACGCAGTGCTTCTGGAGAGGTTAAGAGCTTCCCACCTGCTGAGAACATACATGTGAATAATATTTTGCATCTGTCCATTGTGCCTGCAAGAGTGTCAGAAGAGATTCAGCGGAGAGCATGTGAATTGGCAGAGACATTAATCGCTGGACTAAATGCGGTTGGACTGCTGGCAGTAGAAATGTTCGTCACAGAGGACGGTCAATTGTTCGTCAATGAGCTGGCACCAAGGCCGCATAATTCCGGGCATTACACCATGGACGCTTGCGCGACTTCACAGTTCGAGCAGCATGTCCGGGCGATTTGTAATCTGCCGCTGGGCCACACAACGCTTTTGACACCTGTAGTTATGGTGAATGTACTAGGTCAGCATTTGGATGGCGCCATTAAAGCGACCTGTACACAGGACGAAAAAGATAATAAGCTGGGTGTTGTACCTAAGCTTCATATATATGGCAAGACTGAGAGTAAGACCGGCCGCAAGATGGGCCATATCAATCTGCTCTGCAAGGATACCGGAGACGGCTTGTCCTGGGTGGAGCAATCTAAACTTTGGAGGAACTAAAGAATATGATCGAACGTTACAGCAGACCTGAGATGCGAGCTATTTGGACGGAGGAAAATAAATTCAAAGCGTGGCTGGAAGTTGAGATTTGTGCTTGTGAAGCATGGGCTGAGCTGGGCGTAATCCCGCACGAAGACGCAGCTAAACTGCGTAAAGACGCTAAATTCGACATCGCACGCATTGATGAAATAGAACAAGAGACACGTCATGACGTTATCGCATTTACACGTGCGGTTTCCGAAAGCCTTGGCACAGAACGCAAATGGGTTCACTACGGTCTTACTTCTACTGACGTGGTAGATACGGCACTGGGTTACTTGCTTCGTCAAGCGAATGAGATTCTAGAGAAGGATATCATCAACTTTATTGAGATCCTTAAAGACAAAGCGGTTGCTTACAAAGATACGCCGATGATGGGCCGTACGCATGGTGTTCATGCTGAACCAACTACTTTCGGTCTGAAAATGGCGCTGTGGTACGAAGAAATGAAACGTAATTTGGAGCGTTTCCGCCATGCAGCGAATGGTGTGCAGTTCGGTAAAATCTCCGGTGCCGTTGGTACTTACGCTAACATCGATCCTTTCGTAGAAGAATTCGTTTGCCGTAAGCTCGGTACAAGCCCAGCTCCAATCTCTACACAAACTCTGCAGCGTGACCGTCATGCTGAATACATGGCTGCTCTTGCTTTGGTAGCGACTTCGCTAGACAAATTCGCTACTGAAATCCGTGCCCTGCAAAAGAGTGAGATTCGCGAAGTCGAAGAAGCTTTTGCAAAAGGTCAAAAAGGTTCATCCGCTATGCCGCATAAACGTAATCCGATCGGCTGCGAGAACATTTCCGGTCTATCCCGCGTTATTCGCGGACATATGGTTACAGCTTACGAGAACGTACCGCTCTGGCATGAACGCGATATCTCGCACTCCTCTGTGGAACGTATTATCCTTCCGGATGCGACAATGCTGCTCAACTACATGCTGAACCGTTTCGGAAACATCGTGAAGAACCTGACTGTATTCCCAGAGAACATGAAGCGTAACATGAACCGTACGTTCGGCGTTCCTTTCTCCGGTCGTATTTTGACTAAATTGATCGACAAAGGTCTCAGCCGTGAGCAAGCGTACGATACCGTTCAACCGCGTGCTATGCAAGCTTGGGAAGAGCAACAACAGTTCCGCGATATCGTGGAAGCTACACCTGAGATCACTAATGTTCTTACCCCAGAAGAAATTGAAGATGCATTTAACCCTTCTTGGCACCTTAAGCATGTGGACACCATCTTCCGCAAGCTAGAGCTTATCTAAAAAATAGGTGCGTTAATGGTTGGGTCGATAAGGAACGAATTCCTCGGAATGAGACCTTAGAGATCCTAAAAAGATAAGTTAGTGGTGAACTGAGGAACGCTGCAATAAATGCAAAGCTGGATGGGGGAGCACTGTAGAGGAGGTTTGGAACTGTAGAAGCGTCAGCGTTCGCCTTTATCCTCGGATTTCTACCGCGAGAAGCGGTTCAAATCAAGAAATCTGAGGATAACAGCGATCGGAAGTCCAAACATTCCTCGGAAGTGCTTCCTCCTAGACCAGCCCAACTTAGGAAGATCATTAGTTCAAGGGAGGAAAGGTCATGACATCGTCGGCCGTATCCACAGCCGTGGAACTCATCAATGCGCCGCTGCTCTATAAAGGGAAAGTTCGTGAGCTATATGATTTAGGGGAGAATGTACTGATCGTCGTCACGGATCGGATATCTGCTTTTGACTATGTGCTGGACCCGGCGGTACCTGAAAAGGGCAATGTGCTTAACCGTCTGAGTGCGTTCTGGTTTGGAAAGACCAAAGAGCTGATGGAGAATCATGTCGTTCATATCGATGTGGATCTGCTCGGAGACATCGTTAAGGACAAGGAAGCTCTCAGAAACCGTGTTATGGTGGTACGCAAAGCAGAGCGCATCGATATCGAATGTGTTGTTCGTGGGTGTATCACTGGTGGGGGCTGGAGACAGTATCAAGAAACGGGCAAAGTGAATGGTATTGAGCTTCCTAAGAACTTGCGCAAAAATGCGCTGCTGGCACAGCCAATCTTTACCCCTGCGGCTAAAAACGATGTAGGTCATGATGAGGATATTCCTTTTGAAAAGATGCAGGAGCTAATCGGTGCTGATCTGGCACTCGAGCTGCAGGAGAAGAGCTTGCAATTGTTCTCTTTTGCCAGAGAGTATTGTGCGGAGCGGGGAATCATTCTAGCAGATTGCAAATTTGAATTCGGCTTGCTGGATGGCAAGGTGATTCTGATAGATGAGATTTTTACGCCGGATGCTTCACGTTTCTGGGCCAAGGACAAATACGCGCTTGATATCGAAATTGATAGTATGGATAAAGAACCTGTTCGTACGTATCTATCTGCATCCTCCTGGGATAAAAATAGCAAACCGGATCCACTTCCACTAGAAGTAGTTGAAGAAACTACGCGCCGTTATCTGGACATTTATCATCGTCTTACTGGCAAGTCTTTATAGCTCAACATTGTGTGTTTACTCATGGGAATAAATGAAGTGTATGTTTTTAAAGCTAGAGTTACTTTTAGTAGAGTTTCAGCTTTCAGAAAGTATATACACATAAAAATTTAGGAGGAACTACAAGCATATGTTAAAAGCGACGGTATATGTCACCATTAAGAAGAGCGTTCTCGATCCACAAGGTGTAGCAGTGCAAGGAGCACTTCATTCGGTAGGTTTTCAAGAAGTTGAAAGTTTGCGTATTGGGAAATATATGGAGCTGACTTTAGACACGGATAACCGTGCTGAAGCAGAAGTGCGCCTCAAGGAAATGTGCGAAAAGCTACTTGCCAACACGGTGATCGAGGATTACCGCTACGAATTGGAGGACTAAACGACATGAAATTTGCTGTACTTGTCTTCCCAGGCTCTAACTGTGATATTGATTGCTACAAGGCGGTAGAGGACAGTCTCGGCGAACCAGTCGATTATGTGTGGCATACAGCGACAGATTTGTCGGCGTATGATTGCATTTTGGTTCCAGGCGGATTCTCATATGGTGATTACCTGCGCTGCGGCGCGATTTCAAGATTTGCTCCTGTAATGGCTGAGGTTGCTAAAGCAGCAGAGCAAGGGAAATTCGTGCTAGGCATTTGCAACGGGTTCCAAATTCTTACTGAGGCTGGTTTATTGCCAGGCGCGCTGCGTCGTAACATGTCCATGAAGTTCCGTTGTCATGATACAGTGCTTAAGGTTGTTAATAACGAAACCCCATTTACTATTGATTATGCTAAGGATGAAGAAATCGTCATCCCGATCGCTCACGGCGAAGGAAACTACTACTGTGATGAAGAGACTTTAGCTGAGCTAAAAGCTAACAATCAGATTGTGTTCACATATAGCGATAATCCTAATGGCTCTGTAGCTGATATTGCGGGTGTTAGTAATGTGCAGGGGAATGTAGTCGGCATGATGCCTCACCCTGAGCGTGCAGCTAACAGCTTGCTCGGATCTGAAGATGGCAAACGAATGTTCACATCTATACTGAAGACTTGGAGGGATCGTCATGACGCAGCAAGTATCCGTTAAGGAACCGACCGCAGAACAGATCGCAGAGCAGAAAATTTACAGCCAATTCGGTGTGTCGGACAGCGAATATGAGCTCATCAAGTCTTTTATGGGACGTTTGCCGAACTATACTGAAATTGGCGTGTTCAGCGTAATGTGGTCCGAACACTGTGCATACAAGAACTCTAAGCCATTGTTGAAACGTTTCCCAGTTACTGGGCCACGTGTCCTGATGGGACCTGGCGAGGGCGCAGGGATTGTAGATATCGGAGATAACCAAGCGGTTGTATTCAAAATCGAAAGTCATAACCACCCCTCAGCGGTAGAACCTTTTCAAGGTGCGGCAACAGGCGTAGGTGGGATCATTCGTGATATTTTTTCCATGGGCTCAAGACCTATCGCACTGCTCAATTCCTTGCGTTTCGGCAAGCTGGAAAGCGATCGCGTGAAATATTTGTTCGAGCATGTGGTGTCTGGTATTGCTGGCTATGGTAACTGTATCGGGATTCCAACCGTGGGCGGCGAAATCATGTTCGATGATAGCTATGACGGTAACCCGCTTGTTAACGCAATGTGTGTCGGTCTAATTGATCATGATAAAATCCAACGTGGTGTCGCTAAAGGTGTAGGGAACCCCGTCTTCTACGTAGGTCCTCCTACTGGACGTGATGGGATTCATGGGGCTACTTTTGCATCCGTTGAACTAAGTGAAGAGTCAGAAGCTAAACGTACAGCTGTACAAGTAGGCGATCCGTTTATGGAGAAACTCGTAATGGAATCTTGCCTGGAATTGATCGACAGCGGCATCGTTATTGGGATTCAGGATATGGGTGCGGCTGGACTTACCTGCTCTAGTGCCGAGATGGCAAGTAAAGCGGGCAACGGTTTGGAGCTGTATCTTGATCAGGTGCCACAACGTGAAGATGGCATGACCCCTTATGAAATGATGCTTTCGGAATCGCAGGAACGGATGTTGTTCGTAGTAGAGCCGAAGGATGAGGCACAGGCGCAAGAGATTTTTGATCGCTGGGGCGTTATCTGCTGTAAAGTCGGTAAAGTTACGGATGATGGTCGCTTGAAGCTGTACCATCACGGTGAGGTTGTTGGTGACATGCCAGTAACAGCGCTTGTGGATGAGTGTCCAGTGTATAACAAACCATCTGAGGTTCCTGCTTATTATGTAGAAAATGAATCAGTAGATACGCTTCGTTACGCGGAAGTTACGGATCTAGGCGGCGCTCTGCGCACGGTGCTTGGATCACCAACCGTAGCAAGCAAAGCCTGGGTATACAACCAGTATGATTACATGGTACGGACTAGTACGGCTGTTCGACCTGGATCTGATGCGGCTGTAGTTACCATTCATGGCACACGTAAAGGACTTGCGATGACTACGGACTGTAACGGTCGTTACGTCTATCTTGATCCTGAAGTGGGTGGACGGATTGCAGTCAGCGAAGCGGCCCGTAACATCGTTTGTTCGGGTGCTGAACCGCTTGCTATTACCGATAACCTAAACTTCGGAAACCCTGAGAAACCTGATGTGTTCTGGCAAATGGAGCGTGCGGTTGATGGGATGGCTGAAGCTTGTCGTGTGCTGGATACTCCGGTTATCGGCGGGAATGTCAGTCTTTATAACGAAAATACTACGGGCTCCATCTACCCAACGCCGGTTGTCGGCATGGTTGGTTTAGTAACGGATACGGATCATATTACGACTCAAGGCTTCAAACAAGAAGGAGATTCCATCCTTCTGCTAGGCGTAACAAAAGCGGAGCTTGGCGGTAGTGAATTTCAATATGCCGTTCATGGTGTAACGGAAGGCCGTCCTCCAGCTTTGGATTTGGATACGGAGAAAAAACTGCTGAGCGCAGTGCTTAGCTCGATTCGCGGCGGTCTGGTGCGTTCGGCACATGACTTGTCCGAAGGCGGCCTTGCTGTAGCACTTGCAGAGAGCTGCATCAGCGGTGGCGTTGGTGCGAACATTGAACTATCTGCTAATGGACTTAGATCCGATGTAGCATTGTTCAGCGAAAGCCAATCACGTATCGTGCTGACGGCAGCGCCTGAACGTGCGGAAGAGCTGAAAGCAGCGATTGCTGCCAGCGGCGTACCCGTAGAAATCATCGGAACTGTAGGTGGAGACAGACTGCGCGTAAATCTGGACGGTGCATCCGTATTAGATGAAGCTGTAGCGAACCTAAAATTCGTTTGGGAGGATGCTATTCCATGTCTTATGAAATAAAGACCGGGAAAGAGCAGGAGACTCCTATCCTGTGGACTGGTGACTTTTACAATGAAGGAACGGGCTCGGGAGATATTTTTGACACATTAAAAGAAGAATGCGGCGTTTTCGGGGTCTTCGGACACCCGGAAGCGGCGTCCATGTCTTATTACGGCTTGCACGCCTTACAGCACCGTGGGGAAGAAAGTGCGGGCATCTGCGTAGCAGATGGTCGTGATTTCAACTATCACCGCGGGATGGGGTTAGTAAAAGAAGTATTCGACAAGGACAAAATTGCTTCCCTAGTTGGAGACATGTCCATCGGGCATGTGCGTTACTCGACTAGCGGAGACAGCCGCTTAACCAATGCACAGCCGCTCGTATTTAAATATCGTGACGGCGATTTAGCGATTGCTACGAACGGTAACATAGTAAATGAACCGTTGATTCGTAAACAGCTTGAGCAAAGCGGATCGATCTTCCAAACCACAAGTGATACAGAAGTGCTGGCACATCTGATTGCGCGTTCGCCAAAGGATTTTGTTGAAGCGGCTAAGGATGCGTTAAAACAACTGGTTGGCGGGTTTGCTTTTCTGCTTATGACGAATGACAAATTAATTGTCGCTTCGGATTCCCATGGTTTGCGTCCGCTTGTAATGGGACGGATCGGCGACGCCTATATTTTTGCTTCCGAATCTTGCGCCTTAGAAGTTATCGGAGCACAGTTAGTCCGTGATATCGAACCTGGCGAACTGCTCGTGCTTGATAAAAATGGCCTGTTAGAGGATCGTTTTACCGAGCCAAAACGTAAAGCGCTTTGCGCGATGGAGTATATTTACTTCTCTCGCCCAGACAGTGATATGAATGGCGCTAACCTGCACACCGCCCGTAAGCGGATGGGTAGCCGCATGGCATTAGAAGCTTTCGTAGATGCTGACCTCGTAACTGGTGTACCGGATTCAAGTATCTCGGCAGCCATTGGATTTGCGGAGCAGACGGGTATTCCTTATGAGCTTGGTCTCATCAAGAACAAGTATACAGGCCGGACCTTCATCCAGCCGAGCCAAGAGCTGCGTGAGCAAGGTGTGAAAATGAAGCTAAGCGCCGTGCGCAGTGTGGTTGATGGCAAACGTGTCGTCATGATCGATGATTCCATCGTGCGTGGAACAACTTCACGGCGGATCGTCAATCTGCTCCGTGAAGCGGGAGCTGTTGAAGTGCATGTGCGGATTACATCGCCGCCTTTTAAGAATCCTTGCTTCTACGGCATTGATACCCCAGACCGCCGCGATCTCATCGCATCCTACAAGACCATTGCGGAAATGTGCGAAGAGATCAATGCCGATTCCTTGGCATTCTTGTCACCGGAGGGCCTAATCACTTCCATTGGTGGTCACAACAAAGATGATTACAAAGGCGGCTTATGCCTTTCTTGCTTCGATAACGATTACCCGACGCAGGTTGATTTTGGCGGGGCGGAGAAGGACGGTTGCAGTTGCTAGCGTAGGTCCATCCCCCTAAGTCCCCCTTGCTAAGGGGGATTCCGAAGGGCTCTGCCCTCCGGCCACCCGAAAGCTCGGCGGTAGGAGTTTGGTTATAGCTTGCTAAGAGGGTGTGGATGCAGGTGCTCGCTTTGTCCCTGTGTGCTTCGCACGGTCGGGACACGCTTTACGGCGTTCCGCCCCCCGGCTGCTTATCGCCGCCGGGACTGGCTCGCCAAGCTGTCGCTAGTCTCGCTAAGGAAGGCGCTCCGCTGCGCCCAAAGCGCCAAGAGCAGCTCGCCAAGCTCGTCCCTGTTTGCTGCGCAAATGCGGAACCTGCTAGTCTCGCTAAGGTAGGCGCTCGGCTGCGCCCGAAGCTCCAAGAGCAGCTCACCAAGCTCGTCCCTGTTTGCTGCGCAAATGCAGGACCCGCTTGTTTCGCTTAAGGAGGTGCGTGGCGCAGCTCATGCTTCGAGGTCTTGAGGTTCGTGTGCAAGGCGCGCACTGCGGCTTGCAGTAGGGTGAAAGCGGTGGTTGGAGGGAGTTATGGAGAGGAAGTTTGGAACTGTAGAAGCGTTAGCGTTCGCCCGAAAGCTTTCCGAAGGAAAGCTCGCTTCGTAAGCATACGCTTATGTTTGGATTTCTACCGCAGATAGCGGTTTAAATCAGGAAATCCAAACATAACAGCGATCGGAAGTCCAAACATTCTTTGTAATAGCTCCTGTATAACCACCAAACAAATCCCGAATGCCCCGCAAACGCGCTCTAAATTAAAATAAGATGAGGTGTCCCAAGTGTCGGAAGCTTATAAAAACGCCGGAGTGGATATTGCGGCTGGTAACGAAGCGGTAGAACGCATGAAAAAGCACGTAAAACGTACTTACCGTCCAGAAGTAATGACGGATCTTGGTGGGTTCGGAGCGTTGTTTGGCCTCAATAAAGATAAATATGAAGAGCCAGTGCTCGTATCGGGAACTGATGGTGTAGGCACGAAGCTCAAAATCGCGTTCGCGGCGGATCGCCATGACACGATTGGGATCGATGCTGTAGCTATGTGCGTGAACGACATTGTAGTGCAAGGCGCGGAGCCGTTATTTTTCCTCGACTATCTAGCTTGCGACAAAGTCGTGCCGGAGAAAATCGAAGCGATTGTAGCAGGAATCGCAGAGGGCTGTCACCAAGCAGGTTGTGCGCTGATTGGCGGCGAAACGGCTGAAATGCCAGGCATGTATTCAGCGGGCGAATATGATATCGCTGGATTCACAGTTGGCGTAGCTGACAAAGCGAAGCTGGTAACAGGCGCTAACATCGCTGCTGGAGATACAGTGATTGGTTTGGCTTCCAGTGGTGTGCACAGCAACGGCTTCTCGCTGGTGCGTAAGCTTTTGCTTGAGGAAGATGGCTATGGCCTGAATGATGTGCTTCCGGAGCTTGGAGCTCCGCTTGTCGATGTCCTTCTGGCACCAACTAAGATTTATGTGAAGCCTTTGCTGGCGCTCTTGGAGCAGCTTCCGGTGAAAGGGATGGCACATATTACGGGTGGCGGTTTCATCGAGAACATCCCGCGCGTATTGCCTGACGGTGTAGATGTGGAGATTAATTACGGATCGTGGCCGATTCTGCCGATCTTCGGATTGATGCAGAACAAAGGAAACGTAAGCAACCGTGATATGTTTACTACTTTTAATATGGGAATTGGACTTGTTCTGGTTGTTAGTGCTGCTGATGGAGAACGTGCTCTTGAACTGCTCAAAGCGAGCGGAGAAGAGGCTTATATCATTGGTAAAGTGACAGAAGGGGAACGCAAAGTAACCTTTACTGGAGCTGAAGTGTGATGCAATTAAGTCGAATCGCTGTTTTTGCTTCTGGGCAAGGCAGTAATTTTGCTGCACTGATCGATGCACAGAGAGCAGGCTTGCTTGGTGAGGGCAATATTGAGCTGCTTGTATCTGACAAGCCAGAGGCACCTGTAGCTAAGCGAGCGGAGGATGCGGGCATTCCCGCCCTCTTGCTGCGGCCAAAAGACTTCGCCAGCCGTGAACTCTACGAAGCAGAGATTGTAGCAGAGCTTCAGCGGCGGGAAATCGGGCTGGTTGTGCTGGCAGGATACATGCGTCTTATTACGCCAGTGCTTTTAACGCCGTATGCTGGACGAATTATTAACATTCATCCATCGCTGCTGCCTGCTTTTGCAGGAAAAGATGCAATCGGACAAGCGCTGGATTATGGCGTGAAGCTGACGGGTGTTACTGTGCATTTTGTCGATGGAGGTATGGATACCGGGCCTGTTATTGCTCAGCGCAGCGTAGCCCTGCAGGATAACGACACGGCGGATGCATTGGCAGAACGTATTCATAAGGTTGAGTATGAGCTGTATCCCGAAGTGGTTGGCGCTATTGCCAGCGGGAAAGTGGAACTGAGTGGAAGAAAGGCGATTATCCGCGAAAAGTAAGCTGCACCACAGCCATTTGAAGTTTTGGATCGACATTTGGTGACAGACCGAGCTGTTTCAGGGTATTTCTCGGGAAATATTGCATAAGCGGCGTTCTATGTCGCGTTGTGGGTTTTCTTCAAAATATAAGAAAGTATAAGTTTGTACAACCTGAAGGGGGACTATTCAAAGTGAGTATCAAAAGAGCGCTAGTCAGCGTATCGGATAAACAAGGTATCGTGGATTTTTGCCGCGAGTTGTCTGCATTAGGCGTAGAAATTATCTCTACAGGTGGAACAAGCACGCTTTTGGCTAAAGAAGGTGTTCCAGTCATCGGGATTTCCGATGTGACAGGATTCCCGGAAATCATGGACGGACGTGTCAAAACCTTGCACCCTGCTGTACACAGCGGATTGCTTGCGGTTCGTGATAATGAGGAGCACACGCGTCAAATGAAAGAGCTGGGTCTGGATTACATCGATCTGGTTGTTGTGAATCTGTATCCTTTCGCGGAAACGATCGCAAAACCTGACGTATCCTACGAGGAAGCCATCGAGAATATCGATATCGGCGGACCTACAATGCTGCGTTCTGCGGCGAAGAACCATGCTTTTGTGAGTGTAGTGGTGGATGCTAATGACTACGCTACAGTGCTTGAAGAAGTTCGCGCAGGTGGAGATACAACGCTAGAAACACGCAAACGTCTTGCGGCAAAAGTGTTCCGTCATACGGCGGCTTACGATGCCTTAATTTCCGATTATTTGGCTAACGTTACTGGCGAGCCTCTACCAGAGCGCTACACCGTGACTTATGAGAAGATTCAGGATCTGCGTTATGGTGAGAACCCGCATCAAAAAGCGGCTTTCTATCGCAAGCCATTGGCGGCACTGGATACACTCACTGCGGCTGAGCAATTGCACGGCAAAGAGTTGTCTTACAACAATATCAATGATGCAAACGCAGCACTGCAAATTGTGAAAGAATTTGAAGAGCCTGCTGTCGTAGCGGTTAAACATATGAACCCTTGTGGTGTAGGTGCGGGTGAAAGTGTATACGAAGCTTATCAAAAAGCTTACAACGCGGATCCAACTTCTATCTTTGGTGGGATTGTAGCAGCAAACCGCATTATTGATGCAGACACAGCAAATCTGCTGAAAGATATTTTCCTCGAAATCGTGTTGGCACCAGGCTTTACGGAAGAAGCACTGGAAATCCTTACGAAGAAAAAGAATCTCCGTTTGCTTAAAATCGGTAATCTTAGTACGGCTAGTGCGCGTAAGAGCAGCTTCGTAGTTACCTCCATCGATGGAGGAATGGTTGTACAGGAGAGCGATGTGCACTCTGTGAACCCGGATGATCTACAAGTTGTTACGGACCGTAAACCAACCGAAGAAGAATTGAAGCAGTTGTTGTTCGGATGGAAAGTAGTTAAGCATGTGAAGTCTAATGCGATTGTACTGGCTGCTGATGATATGACTGTTGGCGTAGGTGCAGGACAAATGAACCGTGTAGGTGCAGCTAAAATTGCCATCGAACAAGCTGGTGAAAAATCTAAGGGAGCCGTACTCGCTTCCGACGCTTTCTTCCCCATGGGCGATACGCTTGAAATGGCAGCAAAGGCAGGAATCACTGCTGTGATTCAGCCTGGCGGCTCCATTAAAGACGAAGAATCGATTAAGGTCGCTAATGCGTATGGTATTGCTATGGTCTTCACAGGCGTCCGTCATTTCAAACACTAGAGCACTGGGAGGATCATATTCTAATGGATATTTTAGTGGTTGGCGGTGGCGGCCGGGAACATGCGATAATCTGGAGTTTATCCCAAAGCCCCAAAGCAGGTAAAATCTATTGCGCACCCGGCAACGCCGGGATTGCGCAGTTAGCCGAATGTGTGCCGATCGGAGTCTTTGAGTTCGATCGTCTGACGGCTTTTGCGAAAGAGAAGGAAGTAGGTCTTGTTGTCATCGGGCCAGATGATCCGCTCGCTGCTGGGATTGTGGACGCTTTTGAAGCACAGGATATTCCTGTGTTTGGCCCACGCAAGAATGCAGCGGAGATCGAAGGCAGCAAAACCTTTATGAAGGATCTTCTGCATAAATATAATATTCCGACAGCAGCCTATGAGAAATTCGACGACTATGAAGCTGCGTTAGCTTATTTGCGGGAACAGCCGCTTCCGATCGTAATCAAGGCAGATGGGCTGGCAGCAGGCAAAGGCGTGACAGTAGCTTATTCTCGGGAAGAAGCTGAGCTAGCGCTCGCTGATATTATGGTCACTAAGGTATTCGGTGAAGCAGGCGCTCAGGTTGTTATTGAGGAATTTCTAGCTGGACAGGAAATGTCGATTTTGGCATTTGTAGATGGAGAAACGGTACGTCCTATGGCTGCTGCTCAGGATCATAAGCCGGTATTTGATGGAGATAAAGGTCCTAATACCGGTGGAATGGGTACCTATTCGCCTTTACCACATATTGATGAGGCCATTATCCAAGAAGCGATTGAGACTATCATTAAGCCGACAGCAAAAGCCATGGTGGACGAAGGTCGTCCTTTCAGCGGTGTACTGTTTGCGGGACTGATGATTTCTCCAGAGGGGAAACCGAAGACGATTGAATTTAATGCCCGTTTCGGTGATCCTGAGACACAAGTCGTGTTGCCTAGACTCAAGAGTGACTTGCTAGAAATCTTTCTGGCAGTCACAGAGGGCAGACTTACAGATATCGACATTGAATGGAGCGACGAAGCGGCTGTATGCGTAGTTCTCGCTTCGGGAGGATATCCAGGTCCTTATCCAAAGGGTGTATCCATTGAAGGTCTTGAAGACAGCCAAGGAGGGCTAATCTTCCATGCTGGTACGGCGCGTGGTGAAGACGGAAGCTGGGTGACGAATGGTGGTCGGGTACTAGGCGTGGTAGGCCTAGGTGCTACGATTGCTGAAGCTCGTGCTGTAGCTTACGCTAGGGCAGAAGGAATCACTTTTTCCGGGAAACAAAATCGTACCGATATCGCTATGAAGGCATTGGTATAAGGATAAAGAACTGTATCTAGCATTTTTTTGCGCTTTAAGTCCTAAAAAAGGACTGACAAGTGATAGAAGAAGTGCTATAATACTACACGTACGGGGGAAAATGTGCGGATATATACAGATAAGGGCCTTTCCGATCATGGGAAGGCCCTTTTAAATCGGAGTCCTTCAGACTTTGTGCAGTAACCTTATAAAGGATGCCTCGTGCCTGGAAATGATGATACTTATAGTGCATACTAGCGATTACGCTTATGGCGAATGGCTACTCACAGATTTAAGGAGGAATTCGTTTTGAGTAAGATTGGAAGAAATGACTTGTGTCCTTGCGGAAGCGGGAAAAAATATAAGAAATGCTGTCTTGGTAAAGAAACTTCTGCCGTAGAGTCCATCATGCAGCTTGTAAACAAGGAAGAAGCAGCAGCTAGCGAGACTGTGGCTGAGAAACAGGAACCCGTTGCACAACCTGAAGTGAAGCTTACTCTTGCTACGCTTAGAAAAAAAGTGACACGTGATCTGAATTGGGAGCATCCGGCACATGAACAACTGGCGCTGCACCTTATTGAGAGCATGAGAGAAAGCTATGATAGAGAGCTTATTTGGGAAGCTTTAGTTCTGTGGAATGGTTATTCCCGTAAGACTAAGCCTGCTGTGAAGAAAATGGGCTCTTTCTGCGCGGCGATCGAATTTATTTTGTCTGAAGAATATGGCTTCTCCCTAACACAAGCGGATCTTGCTACCAAACATGAGGTTACTACGCCTACCATCTCTAGAAAAGTTAAAGAGATGCTCAATTACATTGAGGAATATGGCATGGGTGGTGCGGAAGAAGAGTTACTTTTGCTGAACATCTCAGGCAGTCCGAAGGATCAGGAGCAAGCACTATTACAAAAGGCTATGCAAACCAATTCATCCAACCGCCGGATACAGTTAGCTGAAGCCGCATTAGAGGTTTATCCGGACAGTCCGGATGCTTATCTCATTTTGGCTGAGGAAGCAGAGAATGAAGCAGATGCTCGTGCTTTCCTGAAAGCAGGGATGGAAGCGGGTGCGCGTGAGCTGGGAGAAGCTTTTTTTGCAGAGAATAAAGGACATTTCTGGGGCCTCCACGAGACGCGTCCATACATTCGAATCTGTAAAAGCTACGCTGACTCCTGCTGGTTTAGCGGAAATGCTGAAGAAGCACAAAAAGTACTTGAGCATATTCTTGAATTGAATCCTGAAGATAACACTGGTGCACGTTACCTTCTTACGGCTGCGTATCTCTACACCAATAAGCTCAAGAAGACAGAAAATGTTCTGGAGAAGTTTGGTAATGATGCAGCGGCGACAGTAGCTTACGACCGTATGGTCTTAGAATATAAGAAGAATGGGATTACGTCCCAACTGAAAATGTTGTACCGCGTAGCGCGGAATGTGAACAAGCATGTGCCTGATTATTTGTTAGGGCTCAAAAGATTGCCGCATAATCTTCCGGATTTTGTGGGGATGGGCGACGCTAATGAAGCTATCGAATATGTGATTGTACACTCACGTTTGTGGACAAGCCTACCTGATCTATTGAAGTGGATGCTGAAGCAACAGGATTAGTAGAATTCAGATCTTGGACGTACATGAACTTAAGAGACTATAGGAGATTCCTGTAGTCTCTTTTTAATATAAAAAAGTATAAGATTTGAATTAATAATTGTATTGTGTACAGCGGACAATGCTTGAAAAAATGTCTTTGGGAGAGTATGTTTACAAGAAGTAGAATGAATAGATGATAGTGAGGCGAGAGGGTTATGAGAGAAGAGGAAGACCGAATCGTAGGAATGGAAGATATCGTACGGGCTCATCACGTACTGCGGGAGGTCATCATCCGGACTCCACTACAGCGTGACGCCGTACTATCGGCCAAGTATGATTGCGATGTGTATTTGAAGCGTGAGGATTTGCAAATTGTGCGCTCCTTCAAAATTCGCGGAGCTTATAATATGATTCGTAGTTTGTCAGCAGAAGATAGAGCCAAAGGCATTGTCTGTGCGAGTGCAGGAAATCATGCGCAAGGTGTAGCCTATTCCTGTAAGGCGCTTGGAATTAAGGGCAAGATCTATATGCCAACCACGACACCTAACCAGAAGATCAAACAAGTTCGGAAATTCGGCGGTGAGTTCGTTGAAGTCATCCTGAAGGGCGATACCTTCGATGATGCTTATGATGAAGCGCTGCAAGCTTGTATAGACCATAGTATGACGTTGATCCACCCGTTTGATGAGCCGAGAATTATTGCAGGCAATGGAACGATAGCTATGGAAGTAATGGAGAATCTGGACCATCCTGCAGATTTCATGTTCGTAACGATTGGTGGGGGCGGTCTGGCAGCAGGAATAGCCACTTATGTGAAGACGGTGAGTCCATCCACTAAGTTGATTGGTGTGGAACCGCTTGGTGCTGCTTCAATGACTGAAGCGATCAAACTTGGAGAAGTGGTAACGCTAAAAGAAATTAACAAGTTCGTGGACGGAGCGGCTGTAAAGCGCGTTGGCGGACTGACTTATGATATTTGTTCCCGGCATCTGGATGACATCGTGATGGTGCCTGAAGGCAAGGCTTGTACCACCATTCTGGAGCTGTATAACGAGAATGCTATAGTGGTTGAGCCGGCAGGTTCCTTACCTATCGCAGCACTTGATCAATACCGTGATCAAATCCGCGGGAAGACGGTCGTATGTATCATCAGTGGTGGTAACAACGATATTGACCGTATGCAGGAGATCAAAGAGCGGTCACTGATTTACGAAGGCTTAAAGCACTACTTCATGGTGAACTTTCCACAACGGGCAGGTGCCCTGCGTGAGTTCTTGGACGAAATCCTCGGTCCAGAGGATGATATTACCCGTTTCGAGTACATCAAGAAGCATGATAAAGAGAATGGTCCCGCGCTTGTAGGCATAGAGCTATTGTCCATTGAGGCTTATGAACCACTTATCGAACGGATGCAGCAGAAGGGTGTAGATTATGTAGAAATCAATAAGGATTCCAATCTCTTTAACATCCTTATTTAATTTCTTTCATCACTTTAATCATTTCGTTAATGAACATAGAAAGGCCCGTCCCGGAATGAATGGGGACGGGCCTTTTGTATATCATACTAGAGAGGTAATTCAGTCTTACGGTATTGTTCGACTTCATCTGTTAATTTATAATCTTTGTCTTTCATCAATTTCATGAAGCCATCTAGTTTCTGCAGGAATGGGCTGTTGTCTTTATTCTTGGTGAGAATGCTAGAGTAGGCTTTCTGCGCCTCCAAGTCCATTTCAAGATTGTCATAATGGAAAAGGGGCGTGTTATTCTGGCCGTAAAACGTATTGTTAACATAGATAGAATATAAGGATTTCACAGCTGAAATTCGGTTCGATTTCGGATGATTTTGAATAAATTGCTCTTGAGACAGTGCTCGTGCAGCTACATCGGTCCAACCAATGACCAGCCCGTTATCCTTGGAGGAGGGCAGATCAGATTCCGTAGCCATAATGGATAGATACGCGCTGATATCGTCAGTGACATAAAGCTTATATTTGCGGTAAGCCTCATAATCGATCACCGGGAAAAAAGTGCCTTCCGCGGTCTCCAGTTTATATCCATTTTCGCTGGCACTCTTTAGCAGTGTGCGCAGAGTGAGGTCTTCTGTGGCATCAGCAAGGGTCTTCATGCTAGCGCCAGCCTTATAGATGGCGGTGAGCTTCCGCTGGACATTGCTGGTACTGAATTTGCTCTCCCACGCCGGAAGCGCTGCCTTGTGCAAATTCTCAAGCTTCAGTGTCATTATCGTGGCACGATACGAACCTACCGCATACATATTGGCGTTCAAATATTTAATAGCTTCGGGTAACTTATTAGAGGAAGATAACAGCGGCAATGCAGCTTTATAGATAGCCTCCGCATGATTATTGCTTGCTGTCATAGGATTTGCTTTAGCGCCTCCCACAGGAGGGCTGGCAGCGCCTTCAGCTTGAATCGTTCCTATAGGTACAGCGCCTAATCCCAATGTTACTGCTAGAACAGAATAGAAAATATATTGCTTCTTATTCATGAAAGATCCCCCTGTCTATCGGATGAAGTACGGGTGGAGCATGACTACTATTTTTTGAAAAATATAAATTTTAGTCCAATGGCCCCGATCAGGGAAACAATTAAGCTTACCCACGGGGATAAGGTGATGACCGGAAATAACCGGTCGAGGTACAAGCCAATGAATACGGCAACTACGGCGATTCCGATATAGACGCCAAGGCCCTTGATATCAAAGGGTTGGGCTTTAGGTGCATCCCCCTCAGACAAGGAGGTTAACCATTTCATAATAAGTTCGATTAAGATAATGGAACCTGCCCCCACAGCGAAGAGTGTGAAGAGGCTAATCTGTTCGAACATCCCGGGTGAACCGTTAGTCCATTGCAAGAAGAGTCCACCTATAGCTAAGATCCCGAACAAACAGGTTAGAGCCGCGCAGGGAATCATCAAGTAATAGTTCCATTTGCTGCGCGCTGGGCGTGTGGGAACGCTGTCTATGATCTCTTTAAAATAATCATCCGGATTCTCGCCAAACACCTGTTTAGCGTTTTTACCTTTTTTTTGTTCTTTCAGAAGCAGCTTGGCTGCATCCAGTAAAAGTTCTTCAGCGCGGAGAGCTTCTACCCTACTGGCCCGCATCGTTAGGATCATATCTTCAAAATAGGATCGATTGAAAGGCGTCATCTGCTCGCGCAGGGCGTTATTTTCCTTAATCATATCTTTCACTTTCATAATAGGGATGTAAACCTCCAGTAGTGTTAATCGGTATAGTCTTTAACCTAGAGTATACGTTTGCCTGATAGGTCTGCGCAAGGACAAGCATTTCTATTTTCCTATGCATAATCCTTTTATAAGAGTGAACACTGATAATGTTGTTGCTTGATCAATATAGCTTTGGGAAAGGTTGGGAGCTTTATGGAACATGAGAACAAGAAGGAACAGGGAACAGTCATGGGCAACGGTTCTGAGCCTACGCCCAATCATTCAATGGGGGATTGGGGCGGATCCGATGGATTCAGCATGTGGAATTCCACGGAAGAACCTGCAGCAGAGGGCCTGAGTAAGGATTGGGAAGGCAGTCAAGAAACCCATGAGATGTTTAACAACAGCTATGATTGATTGACGACCCTGGAAGCTCATCTTGTGATTGAAAAAAAAACAGCCAGTCTCCATTATTGTGGAGACTGGCTGTTTGACGTTCCGCTTTATACGCCGAATTTGCTCTTGCAAATTACTAGGATCTGTCCCGTTCCTGTTGACAATATGAACGAATTCTTTATAATAAGAATATAATTCACACTAAGTTAATCGGAATTCTAATAAATTAAAATAATGATTAAATATAGGAGGTTACGGCAATGGAACGGAATATTGTTATCCGGCATAACGGCGAAGAATTGACAGCGAGCATCCATTATCCGAGTAAAGAGAAGGGAACTTCCACACGTTGCAAGGACAGATTGCCATTAGCTGTAATCTGCCATGGATTTGTGGGTAACCGGATTGGAGTCGATCGGATCTTTGTCAAAGCAGCGCGTGAGCTGGCGCAAGACGGGTATATGGTCATTCGATTTGATTATGCGGGCTGCGGAGAGAGCAGCGGTAATTACGGCGGGGAGGATATGGAGTCGATGATTGCTCAGACTAGAGCGGTGCTCGATTACGGAATTAGCTCTGCCGATGTGGATCCACAGCGTGTGACGCTTATTGGCCACAGTTTGGGTGGGGCGGTTGCGCTTCTGACAAGTATTCGTGATCGCCGTGTGAAGAATCTCGTGCTGTGGGCCTCCGTAGGTTACCCCTTCAATGATATTGTGAAGATTGTAGGGCGGGAGGCGTATGATCGATCGGTGAAGAATGGATCAGCGGATTACGTGGGCTACTCATTCACACCGGTATATTTTAATTCTTTGGCGGCCTTCCAGCCTTTCCAAGAGGCTAGTAAATTCAGCGGTGATGTGCTCGTCATTCATGGTACGTCTGACGATGTCATCCCCGTGGATTATGCATTCCTTTATCAGAAATTATTCTGGACGCGTCCAGAGGGACGATGCGATAAAGAGATCATTTTTCAAGGTGATCATACCTTTTCGTCTGGTCCGGCACAGCAGCAACTGCTTAAGCGGACAAGAGAGTGGATGAACGAGCAGGAGCATGTGCAGACAGAATGGCAAAATTGGATGATATAGGTGATGGACTTTACTCGCAATAACTTGAAATTAGCGGTAAAATAAAGATGCACACCATATACTGGGTTATGGAGGTTGGCATCCTATGAAATTACCGTCATTTTTTATCGCGCACGGTTCTCCGCTCCTCGCACTGGAGGATAACGAGTATACCCGTTTTCTGGAGCGGCTTGGTCAAGAACTAGAAGCACCACGGGGTATAGTAGTATTCTCAGCGCACTGGGATAGCCCAGAACAGCTACTCACCATGGATGAGAAGCACGAGACTCAACATGACTTCTACGGATTCCCTGAAGAAATGTATACGCTGACCTATCCAGCCCCAGGTGATCCTGCTCTAACCAAGCGGATTTCCGAGCTCTTTAAGGGTAACAATCTTTCACATCAGCCCGTTCAGGGGCGAGGACTCGATCACGGAGTCTGGGTAATACTGAAAAAAATGTTTCCGAAAGCCGATATTCCGGTAGTCGCTTTATCCGTCGATTCACTGCGTTCTCCCAAGGAACAGTACAATATCGGCCGGATGTTAGCTCCTCTGCGTGATGAAGGCATACTGCTGATAGGAAGCGGTGGACTTGTTCACAATTTGCGGATGCTTAATGAAAGTGATCAGCCTGAAGAGTGGGCACTTGAATTTGATGCGTGGATTGCCAAGGGATTAGAATCTTGGGATTTACCTTCACTGTTTGCTTATGAGAAAAAAGCTCCGCATGTTCGAGATGCGGTCCCATCTTACGGTAGAGAGCATTTCGCACCTCTCTTTTATGCGATGGGAACAGCGGACGGTAGCAGGAAGGCAGAGCGTATATTTCAAGCGTATCAATATGGGACATTAAGCCTCAATTGCTGGAAGCTAGACTAAATGGATAAGATACACGCAGGGTGCAGCCGGAGATCGGCTGTGCCCTTTTTTAATGCAAGCGGATCAAGACAAATGGGACGGGCTGTGATTAAATGGAAGAAACCAATTAAGATACATAAAACGTTTTAGGAGGAACTACAAGCTTATGAAAGTAAATTGCTCTTCTTCCCGTCTGTTATCTGCCATTGTACTGAGTACCCTATTGCTCTCCGCTTGCGGAACAGAGAGTGCAAATAATGTAATTACCCCGACTCAGCAGCCTACCTCTGATCCCGCTCCTATTGAAACGATTCAACCATCGGCAACTCCAGATCCATCTGCTGAACTGATTTCCGGTTTAACAGGTCTTCCGGTTTCTGAAGACAGTCTCCCACGTCCCTTGGCTGTTATGATTAATAATGCTCCAGCTGCCCGGCCACAGTCGGGGGTGAGTGAAGCGGATATTTTATATGAGGTCCTTGCTGAAGGTGGCATTACGCGGCTGATTGGTATTTTTCAAAGTCATACTGGAGTGGTCAAAATCGGACCGATCCGCAGTATTCGCCCTTATCTGCTAGATATAGGTGAGAGCTACGGTGGTGTGACCGTGCATGCCGGGGGGAGCCCCGCGGCGTATGCCATTTTGCAAAAAGAGAAAAAAGCAGACATGGACGAGATTGGTCGTGCCGGAGCCTATTTCTGGCGGGACAAAGCACGTAAAGCCCCTCATAATCTCTACAGCAATGCAGCGAAGCTGCGGGAAGGTGCCGAGAAGCTGGGTTATGAGAAAAGTGTGAAGGTGCCAGGGTATCTTTTTAACAATCCAGACTACATACCGCCAGGCGGAGAACAGGCCGCTGAGTTTAGTGTAAACTTCTTACTTAAAAGCTATAAAATTGACTATAAATACGATACTCAGCTCCAGACCTATCAGCGTTACGTGAATGGCAAACCGCATATGGATCTGAACAACAATAAGCCGGTAGAAGCTGCAAATGTGCTGGTGATGGGATCCGATCATAAGGTACTTGATGATGTTGGGAGACTTCAGGTGGACGTGGAGCTTGGCGGAGAAGCACTGCTTTTTCAGCGGGGACAGGTCACGAAGGGCAGATGGTCGCGTGAGCTAGGTGATGTGATCCGGTTTGTGAAGGATGGTAAAGAAGAGCTGATGTATCCAGGAATCACCCATATTTTGGTCGTCCCTAATGCACCTTCATTTAGCAGTCATGTGGTATACGGCGGGGTAGATAGTGCAACCTAAGAAAGCCGGAATATCCAGTGATATACAGATTTGTGTTCGGAATTATGGGTAAGTGTTAATAGAGTGTAAAAAAGTTCATTTCTATAGCTTCTATACCTTCTACGGATATGTTAAGATAACAAGGGTTGTCATTCATTTTCATGCTTTTTACATATGGGTGACTCTGTACTCACGGTAATATTATGTAAAGGGGTTTAAAACAATGAAGTTGAGAAAAAAGGACATATTCTTTGAGACGCTGGAAAATATGGCGGATACCATTGTCCAAGCTGCAGATTATTTTGCTCAGAATATCACTGATCTCCAGAATAATGTCGATAGTTTCGCTGCAGAGATGAAGAAGTACGAATCCCAATGTGATACTTACACGCACACCGTAATTAAGGAATTGAACAAGACGTTCATTACGCCACTTGAGCGTGACGACATTATGGACTTGATTACAAGCATGGATGATGTCATTGATGGCTTGGAGGCATCTGCCTCACGTTTCTATATGTACAACCTTCTTGACCCGGATGAATACATTGTACAATTCGCCGAAATCCTTCGTCAGTGTGCTTATGAAATCCAAAAAGCGGTTCATTTGCTCTCACAGAAGAAGCTGCTTGCCATTCGTGAATATACGATCCGTCTGAATGACCTTGAGAATCAAGGGGACGAAGTCCTTCGTATTTGTACCAAAGCTCTATTTGAAACCGTTAAGGACCCGATTGAGCTGATTAAGCGCAAGGAATTATATGAGCGACTCGAGACCACTACAGATAAATGTGAAGATGTAGCCAACATGTTGGAATCGATCATCATGCGCAACTCATAAGGGGCACTAGAATATGGAAACATCGATATGGATTCTTGGAATTGTTATATTTCTCGCGCTTGCGTTTGACTTTATTAATGGATTCCATGATACAGCCAACGCAATTGCTACCTCTGTCTCTACACGTGCTTTAAAACCGCGAACTGCTATTATTATGGCGGCAGTGATGAATTTTGTCGGAGCTTTGATGTTTACAGGTGTAGCCAAGAAAATTGGCGGAAGCATCACAGACCCCACGTTACTGGAAAATGGTCTGGATATCATCATAGCCACGCTGATTGCTGCGATTATTTGGAATTTGATTACCTGGTGGCTCGGAATTCCGTCCTCTTCCTCTCATGCACTGATCGGCGCGTTGGCTGGTGCTGTATATGTGGGTGCAGGATCGTCGCATATTAACTGGGGCGGGTTTGTGGAAATTGTCGAGGGCTTGATCTTCTCGCCAATTATTGCATTTGTTATCGGTTATATCATTATGACTGTCCTGAAATGGATTTTTGCAAAGCGTAGTCCACATACGGTCAACAAGGGCTTCCGCTCCATGCAGGTTTTGACGGCGGCATTACAGTCGTTTACTCATGGTACGAATGATGCGCAGAAGGCGATGGGGATCATTACCTTTGCCCTAGTTACATCAGGACGCCAAGAGTCTATGGATGTAATCCCTCTATGGGTTAAGATTGCTGCGGCTACGGCTATGGCACTCGGTACCTCCATTGGTGGCTGGAAGATTATCAAGACCATGGGTACGAAGATTTTCAAAATCGAGCCGATCAACGGCTTCGCGGCTGATATTTCCGCGGCTTCCGTTATTTTCTCAGCAACACTGCTGCATTTGCCAGTCAGCTCGACACATGCGATCACTTCCGCGATCTTGGGTGTTGGCTCCGCCAAACGGTTCTCTGCCGTGAAATGGGGAGTGGCTGGACGTATTGTAGTCACTTGGTTTATTACGATTCCAATCAGTGCGGTATTAGCTGGTCTGATTTTCAAAATCATTTTTTAAATCCCTTTAATAAAAAGATGTCAGTTAGCCTTTGGCTGCGGACATCTTTTTTTGTTGTATGGGTGAGGGAAGTTCGACCACGCATGATTCGATCCTCCCCCAGTGGGGGGGACTGATGGGGGGATGGATGAAAGAATGGCTGGACAGACTGACACAGACACAGACAGAGACAGAGACAGAGACAGAGACAGAGACAGACAGAGACAGACGGACAGAGACAGACAGACTCTCTTGCTCCAGCGCTCGGCTCTTCCTCAACGGGGAAAGAACGGTATAAATCCCGCAGAAATGCTGGGAATGGGCGTCTGGAGTGGAAAGAACGGTATAAATCCCGCAGAAATGGCGGAATTGGGCGTCTGAGGAGGAAATAGCGGTAGAAATCCCGTAGAATTAGCTGAATTATGCGGAAGAAGCAGTAAGAGGGGCATGAATGCTTGGGAATTCCTGAAATAGCGTCGAATGAGTAGAAAGCAGGGCATAAATGCCTCGGAATTAGCGAAATAGCGTCGAATGAGTAGAAAGCAGGGCATAAATGCCTCGGAATTCGTGAAATAGCGTCGAATGAGTAGAAAGTAGGGCATAAATGCCTCAGAATTCGTGAAATAGCGTCGAATGAGTAGAAAGCAGGGCATAAATGCCTCGGAATTCGTAAAATAGCGTCGAATGAGTAGAAAGCAGGGCATAAATGCTTCGGAATTCGTGAATTAGCGTCGAATGAGTAGAAAGCAGGGCATAAATGCCTCGGAATTCGTGAAATAGTGTCAATTGAGTAGAAAGCAGGGCATAAATGCTTTGGATTAGCAGAGTCTAGCTTATACAGATGAGAGTGTTTAAATAAAGATAGGGTAAGGTGTATTTGAGCGGATGTCTGACGTAGCTTTTTGTGCATCTGTCGAATTTAAGCGGCGGGTTAGAATTTAAACTAACTAATCATTAAACAATCACTCGATACGATTTGATTAAGTTCGGTGACAACCCAACCCTATTTTCTTTATCCATCCTTTCCTCACCATCTGAGAAGCATCGTTATATACACTATGAGCCGACTGATCAAAGGCGAGAAGAAGAAGATGAACGACACTTACTAATAAGTGATTAGATCTTTTACCTATAAACCATAAATAGGATCAAAGTGGAAACTGAGATACAAAAATAAGTGTGCGCGAGGCCATAATCAGATATCCGACAAAGTTAAGCCGGTGTAGTTAAGCCCGAATAATTAGTGTTAAACCTCAGTACTCCTTACACCAAACGTTTCGTCAAATGGCGGTAACTCACGATAGCTTAGCTATTGTTGCGATTATGGCACTGGCATTGGTAGCTGGTAGAGGAGAGAAATGAGATCGCAGGAACAATTGGGAGGGTATTAGAAAAAAATGAACCTAGGAACAAAAGGAAGGAATGGGACACTAAAGAGTAATGGGACACTAAAGAGTAATGGAACCTCAGAGCTACGATTCTCCGGCTGAGATTTTTTTTGTTATTTTTGGAAGACTCCTCTTCTTGCGGTACAATAGATGCGTGGAAGAAGATGAAGCGGAGGAACATTTATGATACGTACACTTGCGGTGACGCATACTGGTGAGGTGCTGACAGACATACCTTTGCAGGATATCCGGCGGGAGGATTATGCATGGATATGGGCAGACTTTGCTACACCTACGGCAGAGGAGACGCTGCTGTTGGATCACTACTTTCATTTCCACCCTTTGGCGATTGAGGACTGTATGCATGTACTACAGCGGCCGAAGCTGGATCATTATGAGGAAGTACAGTTTTTTGTGCTGCATGCGCTGAATGAAGAGACGCTGGATGCTGAAGAGATAGACCTTTTTTTGAGCGCAAATTACCTCGTATCCTATCATCATCAGGAAAAAACAGAGATGAATGAAGCTTGGGAGCAGGTGAAGCGTGAAATACATAGTCGTAAAGGCTGGTCAGGTGGTCCGATGGCGGCTGCATATACAGTAATGGACAAGCTGGTAGATAAGTATTTTCCGTGCCTATACAGTTTAGAAGACGAGCTTGCGGATCTGGAGAGCAATGGCAGCAGTGAGTCGGTGGAGGATTTGATGAGCCAAGTGTTTGGTTTGCGCGGAAGGCTGCTCAAGATGCGGCGGACGATTGTGCCGATGCGCGATTTGATGTACCGGATTTTGAATTCGCAGCATGTCCAGAGCAACGGCGAGGAACGGATTTATTTTGGCGATATCTATGACCATTTATTAAAACTGTCCGATATGATTGAGGCGGATCGAGAAATGACTGCGGACCTACGTGATAGCTACATATCTCTTAACTCCAACCGGATGAATTCGATCATGAAAACACTAACAGTAATCACTACCGTATTCATGCCGCTGACGCTGATTGCCGGAATTTATGGGATGAATTTCGTGGTGATGCCTGAACTCGAATGGAAGTATGGATATTTTGGCGTTCTGCTATTTATGCTGGTGGTGGGTGTTAGTATGTTCAGATGGTTCCGGCGTAGTGGATGGTTTAAGTGAAAAATAAAACGTCACCGCTATTTGCGGCGACGTTTTCCGGTAGAGGGAGTAGAGCGCCGGCGTGTGGTTGTAGTAGATTTGCGGCGGGTCGAGGTGGAACGTCTTTTTTTGCGTCGGTTAGGGCTGTACAGCGCTGCATCCTCTTCGGCAGCTAGTGCACCTGAGGAGCCTTTGTTTTTGCCGAAGTTACCCATAAAAAGCTTAACCATCGGAGCCATCTGCTGGAAGCCGGACATCACCTTCTGCACCTTACCCATGGAGTTTACGATCCCGTCAATACCGCCCATTCGGTCGATGATACCTTTGATTTGCTCCATATTCCCACCGATTCCGCCACCGCCGCCTAAACCGCCCAAGCCGCTAAGCAATCCGGCAAGCCCGCCGCTTGCCTTAGTCGTAGCTTCAGCAGCAGGAAGCGCTAGCGCAGTTTCGGTGGCTGCTTCTGCTCCTAAAGCGGGAAGGATTCCGCTCTCTCCTGGGGGGGATGAAGGCGCATATGGACTGAGCCCGGGGTAAGCAGATGCATTATAAGTATCGGTCAATGAACGCTGGTTTCGGCGGGAATGATTATAGTAATGATCAGGCATAATATCACATTCCTTTGTTAGTGGTCTGCTATACTGTATGTCATGGGCGAACATACGGTATAGACGAATGCCCGGGTTACCCGTGATAGGAGCGGAAAAGGGCGAATGCCTATAATCGTCCTTAAGAAGTGAAAAAAGCGTGTACAAGCTTGATTTTCGGCGCTTATGTAGTACTATAGTGTAGGTGCTATTTCTTATGCAGGAAGAAACAAACGCGGTTGGGTACATATTGAGTGTGCGCCATGGGTGGACGTTTGTCCATCGATTTCACTCTTTACAGCGTGAAATCGTTAATGCTTGAAAAATGCGCTCCAGTGCAATATAGTAAAGGCAGGATAGTCGCATGAGGTTTATGTTTCCGGAGCTAGTTTTGTACGGAGCTTAATTAGAGAAACTAATGCTGATAGAACTTTTAGGGGATGAAAAGCTGATGCAACTTAAGAAGTTGAATGATAAAAGTATCGACCAATTATTTGAAGCTATTTTAACGTTAAAAAATATGGAAGAATGTTATGTGTTCTTTGATGATCTGTGCACTGTGAACGAGATTCAATCGTTGTCGCAGCGACTGGAAGTAGCGCGTATGCTTGGCAAAGGCTCCACCTACAACCAGATCGAAGCAGAGACGGGTGCAAGCACAGCTACGATTTCCCGTGTAAAACGTTGCCTGAACTACGGTAATGACGGTTATAAATTAACGCTGGAACGTTTGGGACGTTAATTTATGGTACCGGGCGTACTTATTATCAGTCACGGCTCTCGCGACGAGGCTTGGGTATCGATTGTAGAGGAAGCCGTAAGCGGATTGTCGCTAGGTGAAAAGATTCCTGTTGTGGTCTCTTTTTTAGAGCTGGTAGAGGGCCGTCTGATTCAAGATGGAATAAATGAGCTGGAACACGCAGGGGTCACAGATATTATTGTGATCCCATTGTTCGTTTCCTCAGGAAGTACACATGTCGATGAGATAGAATATGCACTAGGCGCCAAACCTGAGCCTGAACGTGAGACGGATTTAGCGCTGTTCTCAGTGAAGGCTAAAGTTCACTATGGTTATCCTATCGACGATGATCCGGACATCGCTGTAATGATTTGGGACAAGCTACGTGAGCTGTCTACGGAACCGAAGCGAGAGACGATTTTGCTTGTGGGGCATGGCAGTGTATATGATGGTTTCCGGCAGCGCTGGGAGCAGGGCATATCTTCGCTGGCGGGACGTGTCCGTGAGGTGAGTGGCGTAGCGGCGGCCGACTATGCTCTGCTGAGTCCGGATAGTGTAAGAAGCAAGGTAGAGTATTGGCAGGAGCAGGGTCACGAGGTACTGGTGGCGCCGCTTTTTTTGAGTGAAGGCTATTTTACTAAGCATGTGGTTCCGAACAGACTAAAAGGGTTAACCTATAAGTATTCTGGTCAAACACTTCTGCCGCACCCCCTTCTTCCGCATTGGATGGAGAGACAGGTAGAGACACTCCTCGAACAGATTCGAATGAAACGATAAAGCACCTACCCCTGAGCACATTTAATCATAAAAAAGGGCCCAGATCCGTGGATAATACGGGATTTGCTGCATATACATATAAATATATTTTTTTGTTAAATAAAGTGTCATGAATTGCTGTATAATGGAATATTTGCATGAAAGGGCCTTTAACATTGATTGTAGTGGTCCGAATTAGGTATAATCAATTAGGTTATTCTATTATAAAAACAGGTGGCGTTCCGGTAATGAAAACTGCGAGATTGATTTATAATCCCACTTCTGGACGGGAAGAAATGAAGAAGCGGCTCGCCGATATTTTGGACCGGCTGGATATTGGTGGCATTGAAGCCACCTGCCATGCAACAACCGGAGAAGGCGATGCTATGATAGCTGCTGCAGATGCAGTAGAACGCGGTTATGACTTGATCATAGCAGCCGGTGGCGACGGCACTTTAAATGAAGTTATTAATGGTATGGCGGAGAAGCCTAATCTTCCCCCGCTCGGCGTCTTGCCGCTTGGTACTACTAATGATTTCGCACGTGCAATGGGGATCCCGAAGAACTGGGAAGATTCCTGTGATCTGATCATTCGCCAAGAGACACGTCCGATTGATATCGGCAAGGCAAATGACCGTTATTTTATTAATATAGCAGGCGGCGGTAGTCTAACCGAACTGACATATGAAGTTCCTAGTAAGCTGAAGACCATGATAGGGCAGCTTGCGTACTATCTAAAAGGTATTGAAAAAATGGTCAGCCTGTCACCTCAGGAATTAATCATTCGTGCCAATGGCCAAGAAGTTATTCATGATGAGTTCATGCTGTTCCTGATTGCAAACACGAATTCTGTTGGCGGCTTTGAAAAGCTCGCTCCCGGCGCTCGTATCGATGACGGTCTGTTAGATGTTATAGCGGTTAAAAAATGCAATCTGGCAGAGTTTGTCCGTTTGGTCAGATTGGCTCTTCGCGGTGAGCATTTGAATGATAAGAAGGTTGTTTATTTCCGCACGGATGCGATGGATGTAATCTCACCAGGGCATGTCCAATTGAACTTGGACGGTGAACTGGGTGGAGAGCTGCCAGGACGATTCCGGATTTTGCCGCAGCATTTGCGGATTTTTGCTGAGAATAACTGAGATTGATTGAAAGTAAGAGTGTGGGATTATACAGCGATGATCTTTGATCGAAGAGACTGTAAGATTTACAGTGATGGAAATGATTGAAGACATTTAATTGGGTTTATACAGCGATGATAATGAAAGAAGTGAACTATAAATAATGAGTAAACACCGCAGTGGACGCAGCACCAGCCGCCCAGTCGGCAAGGCGCCTGTCGCCGAACTGCCTGTGAATAAAAATGATGAGGTTATGCTCGATATTATCGGCATGACCCATGAAGGTGAAGGGGTAGGCCGCGTTGAAGGCTTTACCCTTTTTGTGCAGGGAGCTCTTCCCGGAGAGAAGGTCCGGGCAAAGGTGCTCAAGACTAAGAAGCAGTATGGCTACGCCAAGCTGCTGAATTTAGTAGAGGCGAGCAGCGCCCGCATTGCGGCGCCTTGCGAGATCTATGATAAGTGTGGCGGCTGCCAGCTGCAGCATATGGACTACACCGCGCAGCTGGCGTGGAAACGGCAGCTGGTGGTGGACAACCTGGAGCGGATTGGGAAGCTCCGGGTGAGTGGTGGTGGCGGAGACAGCGGAAAGAGCAAAGCGAATGAAGCTGTTGAGAGTCAGATGGACCGTGCTAACGATGGTGACATCGCGGATGGCGCTGGAGTGGCTAAGACAGAGGGCATTCTCGTCCGCCCTACACTGGGCATGGACGAGCCTTGGCGTTATCGCAACAAGGCTCAGGTGCCGATCGGCGTAACAGAAGGCGGCCTTGTGGGCGGCTTTTACGCGCGGGGAAGCCACCGGATCATCGATATGGAAACATGCTTAATTCAGCATGAAGATAACGATGACGTTGTGCGCAAGGTGAAAGGCATCGGCAGAGAACTCGGCATCTCTGCTTATAATGAAGAAACCAGCCGCGGCCTGCTGCGCCATGTCGTCGTGAAAAAAGCCTTCCGCACCGGTGAAATGATGCTCGTCCTCGTAACCAACGGCCGCGACATCCCGCACCTGGACGCCTGGCTCGGGAGCATCCGCGAACAGCTGCCAGATGTAGTCAGCATCTGCCAGAACGTCAACACTCAGCGCACGAATGTCATCTTCGGGGATGAAACCCGTGTCCTGTGGGGCAGAGACGTCATCTATGACTACATCGGCGATGTACAGTTCGCAATCTCAGCGCGTTCGTTCTATCAAGTGAACCCGGCACAGACTGAGGTGCTGTACGGAAAAACCGTAGAATACGCCGGACTGACTGGCAATGAAACGGTTATCGATGCCTATTGCGGCATCGGTACGATCTCTCTCTTTTTGGCGCAGCATGCGGCTAAGGTATACGGTGTGGAGATTGTACCGGAAGCTATTGAGGATGCCCGGGCGAATGCGAAGTTGAATGAGATGAAGAATGTAGTGTTCGAGGTTGGAGCCTCTGAAGATGTCATTCCGAATTGGAAAGAGCAGGGGATTACGGCAGATGTTATCGTGGTCGATCCTCCCCGTAAGGGTTGCGATCCGCGACTTTTGGAGACGATTCTTGCGATGAAGCCGGAGCGTGTGGTGTATGTGTCGTGTAATCCATCCACATTGGCAAGGGACTTGCGGGTGCTCGAAGATGGCGGGTACAGAACAGTGGAGGTAACTCCGGTGGATATGTTCCCGCATACGGTGCATGTGGAGTGTTGTTCACTACTCGTGAGGAACGATTAATAATAAGATGTATCGGTGTTCAGACCCTTCCTACCGTTGGAAGGGTTTTCCTTTTATATATGGAATATTAATCCCTATGGGCAAAGCTATTTGAACGGAGTGGGAATAATGGGACAAAGAGCGAATTTAATTATTGTTAGGAATAAATCTTACGAGTTGTATTACAGTCATTGGTGTGCGAACACTCTGCCAAAAGATTTATTTTGGGGAGAACAGTATGCCATTAAATTTATCGAGATGCAGACAAAGGTTGATGAATCAGGATGGTTAGATGATGTTTGGGCAGAAGGTGGGGCTATTCTTGATTTAGATAAAAAGAAATTAATTATTTATGGTGGTGAGGATATACTGTACGACATCCCACTAAGGAATCTCTATTTAAAACTTATGAGGAATACTTGGTATGAATGGGAAATCCAATGGGCTTATGAAGGCATAATAGATTTAGCAACATATGTTGGTTACCCTAAGGAAAAAGTATTAACAAGTTCTGAAGATGATATAAATGATTTAAGTCTAGCGCCTCCTGAAGAGAAGAATTGGGTTAATACGGTGGCAAGTGTAAAGTTCTCTCAAAACGAATTACTTCTGTTTCCGTTATGTGGGGGAATAGACGTTTATTTATCATATGGACCTGATTTGATTAACAAAATAGATAAATCCTATGGTCATAAAAGTATTTCCTTAGATGAATGGTCTAAGGATTTCCCTGTGGGGGGCTTCCATATAGATATTATGTCGAAAAGATTAGAGTTTTGGCATGCTAATGATATTCCAAACATATCTCAAGAACTTCAATCAAAATGGTCTGATTGGGAAGTTATCGAAAATTATAGCAATTACGAAACACAATATAAAAGTACTAATGGACTGCTAAAGTTCCAAGATATCAGTCAACCTCAATTATTGGAGGAATTAAAAATTTTACTGTTGAAGGAATCATCGAATCCGTTAGATGCGTTAGAGTACTTTGTAAAAAAAGAAGCAGATGCAGGAAGAAAGGTAGAAATAAGTCCTCACGCTTTGAGATATGATAGATATGAATTGCCCAAGAATGTTAGAGAAGAGATACTAGACTATGCCATAAATAATTTATAGTTAGCCCCCTCGTCAGCCCAAATATTAGTGATGTCTGAAAAGGAAAGGTAAGTGTCAAATGAATCGGCATAATTGTCCCTGTTGTGGTTATCCCACACTAGAAGAAAGACGGGGTTGGGAAATTTGTTGTTTATGTAATTGGGAGGATGATGGACAAGATGACCCCCACGCAGACAAAGTTTGGGGTGGTCCGAATCAAGACTATTCACTTACAGAGGCTCGGGAGAACTTCAAAAAATACTACATCATGTATAGAGATAGACGAAGAATCCTAAAACAAACGGATAAAGAAATTCAAACAAAGAAAAGTTTAATTAATGCTTTTGAAAAACTTAGAACCTTAAATAATGAATCTGTTCAACAAATATGGCAGGAAATCAATTCCTTCGAAAAGGTACTAGATGATATTGTTCACGAAAGTACAGAACGTTACAGCAATAACATAGAGAAAAATCAAGAAATCGTAAACCTAATTAATTCCGATAACCATGACACAATATTAAGAGGCTTGCTCTCCCTAGCATTAAATGCGGATGATGGGGAGTTTGTACAAGACCTGATGGTCCGATATAGTCAGCACAAAAACGAAAATATAAGAGGAATAGCAATTCTTTGTTTTGGTCATATTGCTAGAATACACAGAGCGCTTAACAAGGAACTGATTATTCCACTTATTAATGATGCATTGAATGATGAGAGTAAATTTGTTAGAGGACATGCTCATTCAGCTTTAGATGACATAAAAATGTTTTGTAAGTAATCACGCTTCAGGGAGTATCTCTGAGGCGTTTTTTTATTGAGGGGGGTGGATGACGATTTCAATTTCGCATCTTCAGTCAGTATAACCATTATCGACCCTGTATTAGTTTTCTGTTAAAGTCTTGTGCGTACAATAATGCTTTAAAATTATAACCTGTTTCTGTTAAGAGACAGTCTAGGGAGAACTGTGAAATGGCTAGTTACCATCATTAAACGGTGTAATAAGCCTACTTTCGCTTTCTCACGTTTTTGTGAAATAAAAATAAAAAATGCACTAAACGCAACACAATGCATAGTCGCCACGATAGATACGGTGAGAAGGTTATGAAGTGTATCGCAACTAAGCGTTAGGATACCCCGACCATTCTTAGTGTAAGGACTAATTGGCTGTGCACACCAATTCGAGTTCCTGTAACACCTTAAATTACTAACAAAATTTTGATTTTACAGGGAGAGATTTGTTGTGTTTGATACAGTTCGATTGAAAGCTGAGAACATCGTGGTAGAGTTTATTGTTCTTGAAACACTAGATGCAAAGGTAACAACATACCTTGATAAAAATACTGGATTGATTACAGATGTCTATACATTCGCATGTAATCAGATTCCATTTGTAAAATATAACTCGACTACCTTTGTACTAGAAGTGGAATTATCTATTCCCAAATTCATTTTCAGTGAAAATATATTCCTTCTAACAACAAAGGATATCGAAGTTTTCTACACATTACTTTCTCATCAATTACGCAATGTATTAAAAGTTGATATTGACCGTAGCGAATGGAAAGTGAAGAGGATTGATGTCTGTTGGAACTTTAATGTTGGAAATAAGGTTACAGACTATCTTTTTCAACTATCCCTGATGAAATATCCGAGAAAAGATACTGTAACTTACAACCAAACAGAAACGGTAATTTGGCAGAACAACAGCAGTAGAATCATGTTTTACGACAAGGAGAAAGAGCGGCGAAGAAAAGACGCTCCATCGAGTGTAATTGAGCAGGCTAAAGGTGTCTTGAGAATGGAGGTTTCCCCCTCCGAACATGAAATGAGAGAGTACTCGATGGACAAGCGAGCAAAAGATTTGCTCACTAAGGAGTTCTTTGTCTATATAACTCGAAAAATCAGTCCGCACCTTGTATTTAGTGGAACTCAAGAATTAACAATTGAATGGCTTGAATCATTGAAGTCTGTACAAGTAGCGGAAACGATAATTGGTTTTACTTCACTGGGTAAAGCATTTGGATATGCTACCATGAAACAACTATACAATCAGGGAACATTCAGTAATCGTATGAAATTACTTGAAAAGAGCCCTCGGGTTACTATGACAGTAATTAGAATCTTTGCAGAAGAAGGTAAGTCCTTCTTAGATTTGTTTCTGCCGTTGATTGATTCTGAAATTGAAAGGGTATTAGAAGAACTCAACGAGAACGAGTATAATGAAGATGCTGACTTCGATGCATCTTGTGATAAAGGAGAGATTTTATCATGAGATGTGCAGTATATATTCGTGTTTCTACAGATAGAGAGGAACAAAAGAAAAGCCTTGATAATCAAACAATCCCTCTTCTTTAATTTTATTGAGGAAAAAGGGTGGGAGTTACACGGAATCTATCAAGATGTTGAAAGTGGGACTACTGACAAACGTCTGAATTTGTAAAGACTCATAGAGGACGCAAAACAGCGGAAGTTTGATTTGATTTTAGCTAAGGAATTATCTCGTTTGGCTCGTAATGGTAAGCTATCTTACGAGATAAAAGATATGTCTGAAAGAAGCGGTACTCACATAATAACCCTTGATAATGCCGTTAACACAATCGAAGGCAATCGTAGTATGTTCGGACTTTACGCATGGATGTACGAACAAGAGTCTCAGAGAACCAGTGAACGGATTAAAGCAGTGCTACGCACTCAGGCTCAAAAAGGTAAGTTTAAGGGTTCTATTCCTCCTTACGGTTACACTGTGGGGGAAGGGAAACTATACATCAGAAATGATGGAACGCCTGAGGTCGTAAGACGGGTGTATCGGCTTTATTTGGAGGGGAAAGGCTTTGATTCAATCGCAAGAACCTTAACCAAAGAAGGCTTTCCTACACCTGCTCAAGTCGCTGAAAAAGTAAATGCAGGGCTTTACTGGCAGGGCACAACTATCAAGAAAATCCTGACTAATCCTCATTATACTGGTGACCTCGTTCTTTGCAGGGAAACAACGCTTAGTGTAACGAACAAGGTGCGTACTGAGGTTGCTAAAGATGCTCAAGTAATTATTCCAAATGCTCACGCTCCTATTGTCTCCCCTGAAGACTTTGAAGCTGTACAGAGGCACATGGAAAGTCGTAAGAAGAAACGACCTAAATGCAAAAAGCATCTGTTTACTAATGTTGCTTACTGCGCTGATTGCGGTCAAAGCCTTTGGTATCTGAACAACCGCAAAGGATATGTGTGTGGTACTCATCAGAAACATAGAAAACATGCGTTTAGTCAGCACACAATCAAGGAAGATGCTCTGAAGTCTATCATCCTTGAAGATATCCGTACATGGACAGAAGCCTTAAATCAGAAGGACGTGTTGGGGCGAGTTGAAGCAATAGCGTCTACTGCAAGGAATCAGCTAGCCAAGCAATTGGAAGTGGTAGAGAAACAACTTCAGAAGTTAAACGATGAACGAAAGGGTTTAATCAGACTCTTAGCATCTGATAAGATTACTGAGGCTGAATACAAAGATGTTACAGCAGAGATTAACGGTAGTATCGAACAACTTCAAATGAAGAAATGTACTCTATCTACCGTGGCACAAACCAAAGAACTGGACGTTATGATTACTCGGATGAAGGAAGAACTACAAAGGTTCATGAAACTAAAAGACCTTACTTCCGATATGCTTCATAGATTGGTAGAAAGAATTGAAGTTACAGCAGATGGGATACCGCAAATCAGTTACAGATTTGCTCCTCCCACTGCTTTTCTTTAAACCAAAAGTTTAGTGACCGACACTCAAGTATGTGGAGTCGGTAGCTTTGTTGGTAAGGGATGTAACAGTGATTCAGCCCCCTTTACTTACTTGAGTTTTCCAGTGTGGAATTGATGTGGAAATCTACGGATTTGAACCTGATGAAAAGAAGAAACTAGGAAATTTGAAGGAACCCTTGTCAAGTAGACACTAAATAATTGGGCAATTTTAATTCCACTAGCGGAGAACGATAAAAGAGCAGCGAGTTAGACGAGCGTAGCCCCTAGGCTCCACCATAAATAAACCGCCCTGTTCGCAATGTTGCGGACAGGGCGGTTTATTATGTCATAGAGGGCAGCTTGAAAGTTAGCAGTCAACCTGCACTCTACAAACTATCTTGCACGTTTTTAAGGCTAACTTATTAATAGAGCAGTTACACAAAAATAAGATTACTCTGCTACAACTTGTTTGCCTGCAATCCGGCCGAAGGTGAAGATATCAGCGATGGCATTACCGCCGAGACGGTTTGCACCATGAATGACCCCTGTTACTTCACCTGCAGCGAACAGCCCAGGGATGACTTCGCCTTTTTCATTCAATACGCGAGTCTTCTCGTCGATCACCAATCCGCCCATTGTATGGTGAACGGATGGTACAGCTTTTTCGATGTAGTAAGGGCCTTTTTCAAGAGATTTCAATCCACCGCGATGTTTGAAATCAAGGTCTTTACCTGTTTTCGCAAAATCATTTACTTTATTAATTGTTTCTTTCAAAGTGTTCACGTCAATTTTGAAGAAATCAGCCGCCTCTTCAATCGTATCGGCTTTAAAGAGCAAGCCTTGTTTAACGAGTTGATCGTATTCGTCTTGATGAACTTCGATCGTTTTACCGATATCCTCAATGCCTTGATTCCATAATTGATACGTATATCCGCCCGTTTGGGCAAGAATTGCTTTAGAAATAACGTCACGACGTTCTAATTCCTCAACGAAGCGCTTGCCTTCTTGGTTAATCAGGATCGCACCATCGAAGCGGGAGTCTGCAACCAGGGAAATAACACCTGTCTCAGGATTACAGATTGGATACGTTTGAATATTCTCCATGTTTGTCAGTTTGGCGCCAATCGTTTCTGCCATAACGATACCGTCACCTGTAGATCCTGGTGTATCGGTAGACATATATTTTTCATCCATTTTAGGGTTATACTTTTTACGCATCTCTACATTGGATCCAAAACCACCGGTAGCGATGATGACGCCTTTGTTCGCATGGAAGGTGATCTTGTCGCCAGTACCCGAAGTCGCAGTTACACCGGTTACTTTGCCGCTTTCGTCCTTCAGCAAGGTTTCGGCTTTCATATTCGTTTTGATCGTGATTTGGTCAGCGTCTGTTTTGGCTTTTAACTTGGTAATCAATTCAGAACCTGTATGACCTACAGGAATCAACGCACGTTTTCTGGAATGGCCTCCAAATTGGAACAGATGATCAGGTAAGAACTCTACCTTGATATCATCGCGCAGCCATTCGGCAGATGCTAGTGCATTGTCGGCAAGAATACGAACCATCTTAGGATCCCCGAGGTTGTCTCCGCCTTTCATCGTATCATCATAGAACAAGTCAGCCGTGTCATCAGTGATGCCAAGAGCACGTTCAACCCAGTTGTCCGGCGCATTCATCTCACCACCGGAGATCAATGTGTTGCCGCCAACAGCTGGCATTTTCTCGAGCAGAACTACATTAGCTCCAGCGCTGTTCGCTTCGATAGCCGCACTAAAGCCAGCACCTCCGGCACCGATGACGACAACATCATAGGTTTGGTCTACTTCTTCTTTGTCTTTGCTTTTACTGACTGCAGCGCCAGCGACAAGAGTAAGTCCAGACTTCGTAATTGCATCTTGAATGGCTTCGAGATATCCTTTGCTTGTAGCCGTAGATCCGCTAATGGCATCAACTTTTGCGCTGTTAGTTGTCATGACATCTTGCTTGAGCTGCGTATAAACAGGCTCTGCAAGTACTTCATTTTCCTTATGCTCTGTTACTTTAATGTCAGTGATCTTGTTATCTAATAAGGAAACTTGTACTTTAATATCGCCATGTTTACCTTGCCCAACTCCTTCAAAGACTTGAACTCCGTTTGCATCTGCAGCGGGTGCTGCCTCTTTACCGCCGCAGGCAGCAAGCATGAACATAAGACTGAGGACTAGTAGAATAGATAACAGCTTTTTCGTGTGAGTTCGCATAATATCTCCTTCATTCTGTTGTGAATTGGTTACATACACTAGGGAGAGGAAGATTTGCTAGGCAAATCCTTTATCTCTAGCCTAGACATGAATGTTATTTCATGTGAAAATATGCACAAGACCTATTATAGATTTAGTACAGCATTATGTATTTGCACAGATTAGCGTTTTTTTGTCTTTTTCGGGCATGTAAGAAACGGATATTGTGAAGGGCTATGATTACAATGAAAACAATTCACTTAAAAATTACGTTAATCGCAGGAGGCTGCTTCTTGCTGCTGTTCGTTGCACTGCTTGTAACAATATATTTTGAGATGAACCATACGGTTGTCCCTTTGAATAAGAACTTAACGCAGCAAGTGGTTACTGCACGCAGTGACCAGATCGATTATTGGTTTAATCAGCGCATCGGTGAGATAGACATGCTTGCTTCTCTAGCTTCGGACCATCATTGGACACGGGATGAATTGCTGCAAGAGATCAATAAGTTCGAGGCGAAAAAGCAAGTAGAGTACGAATCCATACGCGTGGTGGATATTCACGGAAATTCCTGGTCAGCAAGGGACAAGCCTTTTTCGATACTAAACCGACCCTACTATCGAAAACTACTGCTAAATTCAGATTCCAATTATGTGGTGAGCAATCCGATCGTATCCAAAGCGAATGCAGCTGAAATCGTCGTCATTCTCTATCGTGTGAATCCATCGGTGAATGATGAGGTAGCTTATATTGCCGCAGCCGTCTCCGTCAAGAAGATGAAGGAGATTGCTCAAGATGTAATGCTATATGACCAGTCAGGCCAGCTTATCATCGATTGCAGAGAGCTGGGTGAAGGAGATGGAGCGGAGGATGCAGCAGATAAGAAGAACATGAGTGTATTTGAGGCTCCAATTCAAAATGTGGAAGGCTGGAAGCTCGTACTCGAAGTGCCGAATTCAAGTCTATCGCTAGCGGTGATCAAAACCCAGCGGACTGCATTGCTGGTAGGCGTTCTTATCGGTAGTGCGTTTATCGTCTTTCTGATGCTGCTTGCTTCATCCATTATTCGTCCCATTCAGTCGCTTCGCCAGGTAATGGAAAATGTGCAGAACGGGAACCAAACCATACGGGCAGATGTTACGCGCTCGGATGAGATCGGCGATCTTGGGCGAAGCTTCAATGACATGCTTGTTCAATTATACGCTGTGGAGCAGGACCGAAAGGAGATGGAACTCAGACTGATTCATGAGCAGATCAAGCCTCACTTTTTATACAACACAGTGGATACGATCCAGTGGATGGCAACGGAACATGGAGCAGACAATGTGGTGGAGATGGTGGAAGCGCTTAGCGCATATTTCCGATTAGGGCTTGGCACAGGCAGTCCCTACATTCTGCTTGATCAGGAGTTGTACCATGTCGAGAGTTATCTTCATATTCAAGGCGTGCGATATGAGGAGATTCTGGACTACGAGCTTCGATATGATGAAAAGCTTGCTCAGTGCCAAGTCGTTCGCTTCATGCTGCAGCCGTTGGTGGAAAATGCGATTTATCACGGGATTAAGCCACTTGGGGATCAAAAGTGCAAAATTTCGATTTCAGCATATAAACAGGTCGATTATTTGGTCATTAAGGTTAAAAATAATGGGGTTATGATTCCTGAAGAGAGGCTTGATCAGATGAATCAAGCCCTTCTTGATGATAAATATGATCGTTCTGCCATAGGCTTTGGACTATACAGTGTAAACCATCGCATTCGACTAGCTTACGGGGTGCCATATGGTCTTGCAGTAAAGAGCGAAGATGGCATTACCGTTATGGTCATTCGAATACCTTTGGAAGGGGAGGGGAATGAAGATGTGGAAGATTGTCATCGTCGATGATGAAACGATCATTCGCAAAGGCTTGCGACAATACATTGAGGAGAGTTCGTATCTTTTTGAAGTTGCAGGAGAAGCGAAAAGTGCAAACGAAGCATTGAAAATGGTGGAGGAAGCCCCACCACATGTATGTCTTGTGGACATCAACATGCCGAATATGAATGGACTCGATCTGATAAATATATTGCGCGAACGCTGCCCGTCGGTTCTAATTGTCATCATCAGCGGCTACGATAACTTTGAATATGCGCGTCAAGCCGTGCAACTGCAAGCATTCGATTATGTGTTGAAACCTGTGCCGAAGAGTGATCTGAACAAGCTGCTTCATCGGATGGATGAGCATCTTCAGGCAAAATATCCTTTACATTCACATGAAAGCAGGGTGGATAAGGAGCGTGAGCTTCCCGGGTATACAGGGGATGGAACAGTGCTTATCCAAAAAGTGACCGAGTATATTGACAGTCATTATCAGGATCCGGAGCTGTCTATTACTCGAGTAGCAGCGCTATTTCATATCAACCAAACCTATCTTAGCAAGCGTATGAAGCAAGAAATCGGTGCTTCATTCCTTGACTATGTCACCGAGCTTCGGATATCGAAGGCGAAGGAGATTCTGGATGACGTAATGCCGAATATCAAAATCGGGGATCTGGCCGTGAAGGTAGGGTATAAGAGCCAGTACTATTTTAGTCGTGTGTTCAAAAATAGAGTCGGCTCAAGCCCCTTAGAGTACAAGAAGCATCCGTTCGGTTATGGATAGGGCATCAATTTAGTAGGACGCCGCAGCAATTAGGCACCACCATATATAAACACGACGCAACCTCGAGGGGTTGCGTTTTTTATTTGCGGATTGCTTAGAGGACATTGATAGAAAATAGGTAGGACCTAAGGAGGTGAGCGCTATCTTTATACCTATAAAAACGCGACGTGAAGGCCTTCATGTCAACAAGTGTATACCCAATGTCATTAATTATCTATTTGAAAGAAAGGCCACTTTTCATAATGTTACTTTAAGGACATTGACATATGTTATAAGCTTCTATGACGTGTCGGAATCTCGGAAGGGAGGAAGGAGCATCGAGGTAAGTTGAAATGGAAGCATACCATTTAGGAGATTGATGTTTCTTGACTCAAGAATCAGAAGGGAGTTCGTACGATATGAAGAGGAGTAGAAAATGGGTAGCTCTCGTCATGGTCGCGATCATGATCGTAACGGTGATGCCGATTGCGCAAGCAGAAGAGGCGCTGCCGCCTACACAGACAGAGGAACAGACACCAGCGAACCCGCCGGGCGAGGTGACGAATCCATCAGACCTGCCGGGAGCGGGTACGGAGGGTGTTATTGCGTCAGTGTATGGGGCGGTTTATCACAATCTTGCAGCGGGCTTATCTTATGAGTGGTCGCAAGAGCCGGAAGCTTCTTATCCGGATGAAGGCAACACACTTACGGATGGTATATATGGGGCAAGCGATAGATCCGACGCAGCATGGGTTGGACATCATTTGAGTAAGACACGCGAAGTTGTGTTTGATTTGGGGGCGAAGAAATCCATCGCGGGTATTAAAGCCAATTTCCTCGAAGATTGGCCAACGAACAATGTACTCGTGCCACTCACGGTATCGATGTACGTCTCCGATGACAAGGTGAACTGGGGACTGCTCAAAGACAATGCCACGCAGAAGCTGTGGAATGACGGCAAATACACGGAGACCTATGTGTGGGATGGCAGCAAGGACGGCATTAAAGCGATCGGCCCAGATGCGAAGATCGCGTATGCTCGCTATGTGAAAGTGACATTCACCATGCATACGCGTGCAATGACCTTCGTGGATGAGATTGAAATCCTCGGTGAAGACGGCAAAGTTGCCGGAGCCGTAGCTGTTCCAACGCAAACGCCGAAATTCTTGGCGGCAGGCGAAGCGACAGCGGGTATCGAGCATCTTGGACTTTTGTATAACGGGCAATATGCGAATGACCTAGGCATCTGGACGAAAGAACGGATCATTCCGAACATTAGTTATGTCGATAAGGACGGCAAAATTAAGGATCGACTCTTCGACGGCGTCCTGTATCTTGGCATTAACTCTCCAAATCCAGGTCGTGATTTCGGCGGGCGGGCTTATCTGGAAGATTGGAAATGGTATCTGGATAAAACCTTTGCGGCAGGCGGCGATATGGATGCGTTAAACGAAGCGGCTAAGGAAGTATCCGATGCGTTGAACGAGTCTGGCGTGAAGGAAAAGGTTGTCCTCATGATTCCGGATCCAGGTGAATCGATCACTAATTTCGGAGCTGTTGAACAAGGTGGAGAATCGCTGAGCTTCAATGATTCCGTTGGCAAAGAGAAAGCCCTTGCGAACCGTGAAAAAGCAGTTCAATGGTGGCTGCAGCAAGTCAAATCGAGATGGGAAGCAAGAGGTTACGCTAACCTCGAGCTTGTAGGTATGTACTGGTTCGAAGAGCAAATCAGCACAAGCCAATCCGGACCGGATCTGATCCGTTCGGTGAGCAGCACCCTGCATGACATGCAAATTAGCGGCAAGGACCTGAAGTTCTTCTGGATTCCGCATTTCTTCGCTTATAAAGCGTTCATGTGGAAGGATGTCGGCTTCGATGCGGTAACGATCCAACCGAACTACTTCTTCGAGCCGACGGATATCGAGCGCTTGGAGGATTCTGCGAATCTGGCGAAGCAGTATGGCATGTCCAATGAACTCGAGTTCGATGATCGGATGCTGACGGACGGCGTGTTCCGCGAGCGGTATATCGATTACTTGAACAGCGGTGCGAAGACAGGGCTCATGAAAGATGGCTTCAAATCGTATTACCAAGGCAACAATGCAGTCTATAACACCGCGGTAAGTAAAGATCCAGCGACACGCGTTCTTTACGACTGGCTGTATCAATTTGTTAAAGGAACGTATCAGGTCAATGAGGCTCCGCCTTCCGAGGTAGACGTGCAGATGAACGGCAAGCCGTTCCAGAGCGGAATGAAACTGTCCAATTCAGAGTCCGTATCTTTTACATGGAAGCTTAGAACGGATGATGGTCTGACGAAAGTGACGGCGACGTATGACGGCAAGCCTTATACAGCGGGTACCGTTATTCCGCTTGCAGGCAAGCTTGGCAAACATGAGCTTAACATTACCGTTACCGCGGGGCGTATGGTGACAAAGTCATATGTTATCGAAGCAATGACGAATGCATCTGGCATGAAAGCGCTAGTCGACCGCTTCGAAACAGCGAAGCAATTTACGAATTCTGCAACGGTGCGTTCTTTGAACAACTATTTGGAAATGATGAAGCGCTATGAAGAGAAAGATGCAGCGCAAGTCACCAAGTATCTCCAAGGCTTTAATGCAAAGCTGGATGAATTCAAGAAGGCGGGTACGATAAAAGATGAGGCGTACAATACGCTGAAGGAAAGCGTCTATTACCTAATAGGCAATTTGGCGCAGAATAAAACGGTAGAAGCTTCGTCGATCGAAGGCAATAATTCGAATTATGCACCGGCTAAAGCCGTCGATGGATTCCCTGCTTCAAGATGGGCGAGCGAATACGTGGACAATACTTGGTTCCTGGTCGATCTCGATGAAGTGAAGGAAATGGATACGGTTCGAATCGATTGGGAATATGCTCGTGCCGATAAATACAAGCTTCTTGTGTCGAACGATAAGCAGAACTGGATCAATGTCATGCCAAATGACGGAATGATTACCGCGCATGAAGGCAAAGAAACGATTCAGTTCAACCCGGTCAAGGCAAGATACATGAAGTTACAAGGCATAAAAAGAGCAACCGATTACGGATATTCCATCTACGAGTTTGGTGTCTATAACCTCTCGGGCGCTGTAGACGTGAAGGGCATTGAGGGCATACAAGTAAAGGTTGACGAGGAAACGAAAAAAGTAACGATTGATGGATTGCTGATGAATGGCGTCCTTACAAATGTGAAGTTGAAGGTGTTTGATTCGAAAGGCAAGGTTCATCTCGAAGATGAGACGAAGAGTACAGTCGCGGGAAGCTTCCAATTCACATTCAAACTTACGGGTAATTTAAAGGGAACCCATGAGGCGTATCTATCGACTGGCTATATGAGCGAGCCTGTAAAAGTGACCTTTGAATACTCCAAAGAAAACCCGGGTAAAGGTCACGATAAGTAATGGATAAATAATTCATCCAAGCAGCAATACGACCCGCGCTGAAACTTTCTGTACCGGTTATCGAATGATCTGTCCGAGTAAGACTAATAACCGAAGTAAACACGTTTGAGGCGTAACATAACAAGCCGATTAGGTGCCAGACCACGGGGTCTATACCTAATCGGCTTGTTTCTATGTACAGAGGGGATGACAAGACGGGATCTCTTCTTTCTTAAACGGGAGAATCATCTGCGGGAACGATCTTCAAGGTCAATAAAAAATATACTGTAATTGAAGCAGAAATTCTCAAGTACAAATAATCGGCAGTCGTCAACATATCGCTGTTGTCACAACACGACCCCTTATCTCGTTTTATAAGCAAAACAAAATAAGGAGTGGTTGAAATGAAAGAATTGATATGCATCATCGTTGGCGGAGGATATGCGGGCATTAATGCGGTTAATGTGATTCGAAAAACGTTTAAGGGTGAGGCAAGCCAGCGTCCGCTTCGACTTATTCTAATCGACAAGAATCCCTATCACTTTCGCAAAGTTTTGCTTTTTAAGCCTGCGGCTGGAGACGAAGATATAATTGTCCCACTGACAAGGTTGTTTCCAGTGGGGGTTGAATTCGTTCAGGCTACCGTAACCAAAATCGAATCAGAGAAGAGAAGGCTGCTTTATCAGGATGCCAAAGGAATTGAGAATTCGATGAAATATGACATTCTCGTTTTGACGGTAGGCAGCGTCGTACGGCAACCCGACCCTGATCAGGGGGGGGTGGCATTGGCGAGCTTGGATGCCGCATGGAAGATCAGAGAGGCGTGGCGCACGAATATGCAAAAAGCCGTTAAGGAAACAAACGCGAAAGAGCGGCAGAGATTAATGACCATTGCCGTTGCGGGAGCAGGCATAAGCGGCATCGAGACATCTGTCGAACTGGCTCATTTCGTTCGAGAAGATGCGCAGCAATTGGGACTTGATCCGGATGCTGTGAGGATAAAACTATTTAATACGAACAAGAGGCTATTCCCGGATGGCCCAGCCAAGGTAGGGCTTAAACTGGAACGTTCACTTGAAGCTTGCGGAGTAACCGTATTACAAGGGAGCAGAGTATTACAGGAGAAAGAGGGAACGCTTACCTTATCTAGCGGTGGAACGATGTCCGTCGGTCTATGTGTTTGGACGCTGGGGCTGTTACCCAATCCAATGCTGCGAAACATCGGGTTACCGGTCAATCCGGAAGGATACGTAATCGTAGATGCAAGTTATCGGGTTCAGGGTGCTCAGGGTGTATACAGTATCGGCGACTGCGCCCAAATCGTAGACCCTGCTAGCGGACGGGCGGACGGGAAGACGTGTAAGGAAGCGACCGCTCAAGCGGCAAGGCTTGGAGAGATTTTGTCGGCGGATCTTGAAGGGCGCCCTGCACCCTCGCATAAGGGGTTTATAGACTTTTTCTGCTTTGGCTTAGGTCCGGGGCATGGATTGGTATGGACACGTATATGGGGGGTAGATATTGTTTTTACGGGAAAGCTGGGTTGGCGACTGAGAAAATTCACATGGGATGCGCCAAGTTTGTTAAAATAATAATGTAATTAGAGGATAAGATTGGAAGTGGTAAGATGCAGGAGTTATATGAGCAGTATAAAGGGCTGCTGTTTACGCTTGCCTACCAACTGACCGGGTCAGCTTCCGATGCGGAGGATGTTGTGCAGGACGTATTCCTGAAGATAAATGACGTAGATCTGGCGCGTTTGGTTAAACCGAAAGCATATCTGTGCAAAATGGTGACTAATCGCTGTCGGGATTTACTCAAATCGGCGTGTAAACGGAGGGAACTGTATTTCGGACAATGGCTTCCCGAGCCCATTCTTACTCCCAATGATGAATCGTTTGAAGCGGTTGTTCGTGACGAGCTGTTGTCTTACGCTATGCTCGTGCTGCTTGAAAGGCTATCCCATACGGAACGGGCGGTGTTCGTGCTTCGTGAAGCGCTCGGCTTTGAATATTCAGATATTGCTGAACTTGTTGACAAAAGTGAAGCAAATTGCCGCAAACTGTTCAGCCGTGCAAGAGGAAAGATGGGAATTACCCTCGATGAGCAGGTTCACTCAGAAGCGGCGAGCGAAGAGTGGGTCCGTCGATTCCTGAAGGCTCTCGAACTGGGAAACGTGGACACGGTTGTATCCATACTCGCCGAAGATGTCGTATTGGTCTCTGATGGAGGGGGCAAAGCGTTCGCCGCTGTCCATCCTATTGAATCGCGCAATCTCGTCGCACGGTTCCTTATCGGTCTAATTCGTAAGGCTCCTCATTACGAAGGAGGCATGCATGTCGAGATGACGGATATAAATGGTCAAACTGGGCTTGTTGTCCGTTCAGGCGAGGGCATCGAAGTTGTTGTGCTGATACACGTTGAGAGAAATGCGATTTGCAACCTATACTTTGTTAGGAATCCGGATAAGCTGAGGCTTTTATTGAAATGAAAAAGAGTATTCGACCGGAAACGATATTTCAAAATTGACCGCCTTATTATATGGCGGTTTTTCTTTTGGTTAGTATAAGGAATTATCGATAAACGAAAGCTTTAGCAAAAAACATGTCGTGAAACATACGCTAGACATGGCGAATATGTCCTATTTTGAAAATATTGTTTTTCGTAATGACCAATCCAAACCCGCGCCGCTATTAGGTTTTCGGCATGTTAATTCAATCTGAATAGATGTACAATCGGACATTAATGCATTGTTGCGATAAAGTGTTGTTCGAAGGAAAAAGCCGCCGAACCGTTAGGCTTGACGACTTTCTACCCTGCTTATTCCCAATTCAGCAATACGAAGGTACAGCGATGAACGACCAATTTTCGTTACCTTGCATATCCTAGCGACCGTTTCACCTTTAACTTACATCTCGACCGGGTGATTCATTCCCTTGTGCTTATCGTGATAACGCTTGACAATACCTATATACTTCCCTTCCCGCGGGGACAAAAACCAAATATTTTAAGTCGTTCCTCTGTTTTTATATCAAGATATTATTCAGGTTTTAGTGGGATTGTATTATGTATTGTATAATAGAACGACTGCCTGAGCAGGTATTTATAACATAAAACATAGGAGGATCCATGTCCTGGAGCAAATTGAAGCAACAACTGGAGAGTTTTCTCTGTCCTGCGTTATACGGCAGGGTTGAATATCGCGCGAGCAGTTACCGTTATTTACCTGATAAATCAGGGAATTGTTATATTTCGGTAGATAAAAAGAACATACTTAATATGAATGATAGAACAAGCTCAATTAGATGGTATCAGACGGAGCAGGAAATTAAGAATGATTCAGATCTTCAAATTCCTATCAACCATGAAGACATTGAAGCGGTTAGAAAAGATAGTAAGGGGATCATCCCGGAGGATCGTCTAATCATAATTGCAAGAAGCAGAAAAATATCAGTAGTTGCAAAGGAGCTTTTGTCAGCACAGACGTCATTAAGTAAATCAAATTTTATTGTTACAGCTACTAAGTATTTATCTATTTCCATAGAGGAGAGCTTAGAGAGCGACGATATCTTATTGAATATTCTAGCCTTAGTGGACAGACGAGTTGGAAAAAAACGAATGTTGAACATGAGCGAGAAGATGAAGTTAAAGCATCCAATTGTGCAGTATTTTTATGAACTACGGCGTAGTACATTATAAAAATAAATAACTTCATTGAATATTCAAAAAACACTCCCTACAAAAATCCCTAATTCTACGCGACTTCTCCCCACCATAACAATAGCCATGATAATGAGAGGGATGTTCGCATATGGTGCATATGGAATCGGAGAGTGTCGCTCTACTGGTAAGAAAGGATACAGTGTTATGAGATCCTATATTTATTGGACTTTACGGACAAGTATGAGGAAAAATCGTTGTTAAAGAGATGGCATCATTGCCGTCTCTTTTTTGTTTCTTTGGTCACTTTTTTAGCATTGCTCTGACTCTGGTTCCTGCTACGGCATCCTACGATCACAAGCATGAAAGACTGCACGAAAATGAGCGTTGATTTTTATGTTTAATCCCTCTCTGCTCTGCTAGGTGACGGGAATCATAGACGTACTTACGTCAGGTTGCTACGATGTTCCATGGAAATTAAGTGAAAGTGATCACAAGAAATTACAGAAGGAGTTATTTATCGTGAAAAGAATCGTAACACTGAGCACCCGTAAACTGATGGATACCGCAAAACACGGCGGATGTGGCGCATGCCAGACATCTTGCCAGTCCGCTTGTAAAACTTCCTGCGGCGTTGCAAACCAGAAGTGTGAAAATGCAATGAACAGATAGGATTCGGAATTTTACCGCCCATTGCTCTGCTGATGGGCGGCTATTTTTAAGAAATGGACGCTACCTCTACAGGATGGTAAAGCCGTTTCTACTTGTGTGCAAAAGGAGCCTGATTAGCAAGTATGATTCATCAATATAAACTAAACGGATACAATATCGTTCTCGACACTTACAGTGGATCGGTACATGTTGTGGATGACCTAGCATATGAAATTATAGCGCTTTATGAGGAAACTTCTGTCGAAAAAATTGTGACAACGATGTTGGAAAGATATAAACAGGATTCCAGCATTTCCGAGAGCGATATTCGAGAAACCATCGCGGATATCGAGGAGCTTATAAATGATGGTCAGCTCTTTACAAAAGATGAGTTCGAGAACCTCTCGCTCGATTTAAAAAAACGAAAAACTTATGTCAAAGCGCTCTGCCTCAATGTAGCACATACCTGTAATCTATCCTGCGACTATTGCTTCGCCAGCCAAGGGAAATACAACGGAGATAGAGCAATCATGAGCTATGAGGTTGGACAAAAAGCTATCGATTACCTGCTTGAAAATTCGGGTCATCATCGCAACCTGGACATCGACTTTTTCGGTGGGGAACCGCTTTTGGCCTGGAAAGTAGTTAAACAGATCGTAGCTTATGCAAGAAGCAAAGAACAAGAATTCAAAAAGAAGTTCCGCTTCACCTTCACGACGAATGGGATGCTGCTAAATGATGAAGTCACCGAGTTTTTAAATCAGGAAATGTACAATGTCGTATTAAGCCTGGATGGTAGAAAAGAGGTTCATGACCGGCTTCGTAAGACGGTTAACGGAAAAGGCAGCTACGATCACATTCTTCCGAAGTTCCAAGAGTTCGTTCGTAAGCGCGGAGACCAAGAGTACTATGTACGAGGAACCTACACTCGAAATAATGTCGATTTCACCAATGATATTTTTCATATCGCCGACCTTGGATTTGACAAGCTCTCGATGGAACCGGTCATTTGTGATCCAAGAGAACCCTATGCCCTTACCGAGGAGGACCTCCCGGAGATATACAATCAGTACGAAATTCTCGCCAAGGAAATGATCGGTCGCGGTGAACAAGGCAAGGGGTTTACCTTTTATCACTACATGCTTGACCTCTCAGAAGGGCCTTGCATCCAGAAGAGAATTACTGGCTGTGGTTCAGGAACCGAATATCTTGCGGTCACCCCCTGGGGAGAGCTTTTTCCTTGCCACCAGTTCGTCGGGGATGAAGAATACAGCATGGGAAACGTCTGGGATGGAATCACAAAACCTGAGCTGCAATGTCAATTTAAAGAGAGCAACTGCTACTCGAAGCCGGAATGCAAGAATTGCTGGGCGAAACTTTACTGCAGCGGCGGTTGTCCCGCCAATGCGCTGCACGCGACGGGTTCCCTTGTGGGAACCTATGACTTCAGCTGTGACGTCTTCCGCAAAAGAGTCGAATGTTCCATGATGGTGAAGGTGGATGAATCGTTTAGAGCGATGGAAGGGCAACCTAGCTAGTTAACGTAACGGATGAATAAACGGTAACCGAGAAATAGACACTTTTTAATAAAGTGCCTTTCTCGGTTTTTGTATGAATTTAGAGAAGGAGGACCGTAAAATAAGAGAGGCGATCGGTTTCTGTAAAGTGCAGATCACTGATCGTTTTTTATCTGAATCTTTGGAATGAATTCCGCGAGAGAGGTTGGTATTTCAGCAGTCCAGAACATTGCTAGCCGTGTTTTGGTATAGTTATAATGAGCTGTTTTGAAAAGGAATGGCCGCGTTGTGATCCGCTTATAAATGAAATCGACAGCTTCAGGAGGAGCGATTTGGGAGAAGTATTGAGTTATACCATTGGGCAAATACAAAACATCCTGTTAATAGACGGTACTTGGAATGAACATGTTATGATAACAGTTATATAGAAAGAGACCATCTAGAAGGAGATCATCTAGAAAAGCTTACGGACGCACCGGATGTACAAGTTGTTTTGTATTGATTCTGAAAGTCTTGAAGTACATAAATTATGAAGTCATTGAATTGAAACGTTGAAATACTCCCCTTCTCACACACACATATATTCACCCCGCAACTCAAGTATCGACGGCTCAGTTCATTCCTATATCCCACAAATTCAGCTCGTAGTTGTTTCAAGCAATTTTGAAAGAATGTTGAACGAACGCCTCTGTCTCACTCCGCTTTTCCAATCTCCCCCCACAATAATCAAAACATTTGTTAATGGTTTGGGCTTTTCTACGTATTAACTTATGTAAGTTTCTTCACAACAAATTGCGCAATTTGTTTAGCTATTGATGAAGGGGAGGTGGAAGGAGGGTGGAGATGGAGGTTATCCAGGGTACTGTGGACCGTTATAAGAATTTAGAAAGATCACGCGATGCCATCATGTCAAAAGAGGAATTTACTCAGATGTATGATACGTATTACAAACGTGTTTACAAATATATTAGCTATCGTATTAATAACCACCACGTGTCGGAGGACATTTGCAGTCAGGTGTTTGAGACGGTGATGTGTAAGTATTATAGCTTTTCAGAAGAAAAATCGAATTTTGAGGTTTGGCTGTTTGCCATTGTAAGGAACGCTGTGACGGATTACTTCCGGGGGCAGAAGAAAAGAAGCTACACCTCACTAGATTCTTTGCTGGAGCTCATATTTCCCAAGCCGTCTCCGGAGGAACTGGCGATTCGTGAGGATAATAATCAAGCACTGTTCAAGGCGCTCTCCAAGCTGCGTGAGAAGGAACGTAATATCATTGCCATGAAATATGGAGCTGGACTGAAAAATTCCGAAGTCGCACAGATCATGGGTGTCAGTGAGTCTAATATTGGCGTCGTTTTGCATAGAAGTCTGAAAAAACTGCATATTTCCTTAAAAGCAGGAGGATTCAACCATGAATAAGAAAAATGATTTCAACGAATTCAGCAAGACTATAGAGCTGCTTGAGAATGTCGAACAGGATAACACTGCCGCCAAAGAAAGAATTTATAACCGCTTGATATACAAGCTGGACCATGGAGCTCTTGAACCCAAATCAGAGAAAAAGGACGGGATAACGATGAAAAAAAGTAGCTGGAGAAATGCAATAGTGATTGGCAGTGCAGTAATTTGTGTGGGTGGAGCATTCTCTGCAACCTCCTATGCACAGGATATGTTCCAGTCGATCATGGCAAAGTTTGAAGTGGGAAATCTCGAAATCACGCAATATGATAAGGAAATTCCCCAAGCTGGACAGTCAATGACTTCATCTGAAGAGGGGAATGGCGGGGAGAATGTTGCCATTGAATTGCCAGTTGCAGCTAAGTTGAGCCTGGATGAAGCACGTGCGGAGCTTGGCATGAACTTCCCGGCACCAACCTGGATGGCAGACTATGCGTTTGTGAATGTTGTTCTTCAGGGAACCAGCATGGCTGAAGTGCAGTATAACTCCGGGGATAAAGCTGTTAATTTTCTAATCTCCAAGGGCGGCGACAATGGGATCAGCACTACGGAAGAAGTGAAAACAGAAGTAATCAACGGAACTAAGGTCTATTTTGCTAATGGAATTGTGATTTGGGAACAAGAGGGCTTTACTGTTGAACTGTATGCTCAAGAAGACTTTGACCAAGCCACACTTGGGAAGATCATCGACAGTTTCAGCATCGGTGCTCCTGTGAAGACCTTAGGGACTGAAGAAGTGAAAGAGAACTTGCAGAAGAATGAAGGCGTAGTTGCGGCTCCAGCTCCAGCTGTAGATTCCAAATAAATGGCCTACTTAGGGTAGTAGATGCCCATAGATACACATAAAGAAGGCGCGAGGGGATTTCCCTTAGCGTCTTTTTTTACGAGGCTATACACATCCCAACCATTGCTAGCTTCCCAAAACAAAAGTATAATTGAGAATAATTATCAATTGGTGCGTCAACCAGCGTATGAATAAGCGTATGAATCAAACTGTATTTATATAAGCAGTAAAGAGGTGACAGCATGCAAAGGCAATCTCAAAAAACAGATTTAAGCGAGGTTAAAAAATACATAGAAGAGAATTTCACGAAGCCTTTGTCTTTATCCTATTTAGCTGATCTTACTGGCCTTAGCTCCAGTTATTTTTCCTCGGCGTTCAAACAGGAATACATACAAAGTCCAATGGAGTTTGTTACGCAGCTACGGATTCAAAAGGCTAAACAATTATTGCAGCAAGATCACGTTCGCTTGAAGTTTGTAGCAGAGGCTGTTGGATATAGTGATGAGTTTTATTTTAGTCGAGTGTTCAAAAAGGTCGAAGGGATATCCCCAACGATGTATACCAGCCAGCAAAAATCTCATATCGGTGTTGTAACTGGGAATATGATGGGGTATCTACATGCGGCGGGAATCATTCCGTTTGCGGCGCCCCTAAGCGCCAAATGGACACCTTACTACTATAATTTGTGGTCGCAAGACATCGAACATAAGGTAACCTTGACCCAAAATAAAAATTATTGCAGCCCAAATGAGCTATTGCATTTGCCACTCGATCTTCTTATTTCTCCAAAAGATTTATCGTCAGAGCTGGTAAAACAGATAGAGGATCATTTCCCCATCTATTGGTTGGATGATAAACAAGATTGCTTAATAGCATTAACTGAGCTTGCTGCCCGATTAAATAAACAAGAAGAAGCGAAGCAATGGATCACACAGTATAGATCAAGATTGGAAGACGTTCGTCACGGCTTAGGCTGGACCTCTACACCACCTAAAGTGCTAGTTATACGTATCTATCAGCAGCAAATCTTTGCTTATTGCAATACAGGTATACAGCATCTTTTATTTCAAGATTTGGGAGCGGTATCAAGTTATGAGCAGCCTGGTGTATATAATGCCGAGATTTCTTTTGAAGAGCTGGGTACTTTGAAGGTAGATAAGCTGTTTACGATTATATGCCCTGATGATGAGTCACGAGCAACATGGCATCATTTGCAGAGAGATTCAGGATTCAAGCAGTTAGAGGCTATAGAGCGGCAACAAATCTATGTTATTCATTCCGATCCTTGGTTTGAATATTCCCCTGTCGCTTTAAAGCGAATGCTAGAGGAAGTCGCAGTGATGATGATACCTTGAAAATGTACATGTGGAATCATAAGATGTTACATGGTCAACCGATCCTATCTCTTATAAACTCAATACTGAGAATGATTATTATTGAGAACATAGGAAAGAGGGAAGGTCAATCATGAAGGGGTTTAAGACAAAAATAATAAGTTATGTTGTAATGTTTGGATTATTATCCATTCTATTAACAGCTTGTGGCAGTAATAATGCGGCTAATTCACAAGCAACAGATACTCCAGCAACAACTAGTGAAGCGAGCGCAACTGCAACGGATGCACCGGCTGTACAAGAAACGGAAGTCGCAGCTAGAGAAGCATTTGTGGTGACTGACCAAGTAGGCAATACAGTAAACATTCCCGGAACGGTACAGAAGGTGTATGCACCTGGCTTAGAGGATTACCTAGTTACGCTTGGCGTAACCCCAGTAGCACAATGGTCCACAGGCGAAAGACCGCAGCAATATCTACAGGATACGTTAAGTGGTGTAGAAGAAATCAGCTTCGCTAATGGTATTCCCTCTCCAGAATCTGTAGTGGATTTGGAGCCGGAATTAATTATATTCCCAACGGCCTTTTATGCACAAAATGGTGTCTATGAAAACTATTCGCAAATTGCTCCAACTTACGTGTTTAAGAATGCACTGGGTAACGTAGTGGAAGCCACAGAAACGATTGCCAAACTGCTAGGATTAGAAGATAAGGCTACAGAAGCTATTGCTGCTTATAATAAAAAGTTAGAAGAGACTAAAGCACAGTTAGCTAGCGTTTCTGCCGGTAAAAAAGCGATTTATATTAATGCGAATGCCCGGGCAATCTTTTTAGTGGGTAACTTCCATTACGGGGGTTATGTGCTGAGTGAGCTGGGATTTGCTCAAAGTTCTCTTGTAGAAGGTGAAATGTCTGCTGATATTTCGCTGGAAATGCTGTCTGATTTAGATGCTGATTATATCTTCATTAATGATAATGATGGTCTTGGAGATGCCTTCCTGGCAGACATTAAAGCTAGTCCCTTATGGAAGGCACTGCCTGCAGTTCAAGCGGGTAAAGTATTCGAGGTGGATGGCGATCACTGGAGATCCAGCGGATTAATTGCTTATCAAAAGACGATGGACGATATCGTGGCGTTCCTGAAGCCATGATCATCAAACCGTACGTAAAGCCCAACTATGAAACGATGCTGATTACGAGTGAAGCTAATCATAAGGACTATGAGATTTTTATTGCACTACCTTTGGATGAACCTGCGCAGGGTGGCTATGGTGTTATTTATGTGCTAGATGGTAATGGACTATTTGAGACCGCTGCTGAAATCACTCGGTTGCTGACGCGTAAGCCTAAAGGCTATCCACCCGCGATTGTTGTCGGCATTGGTTATCCTGGTGGTGAGGCCTTTGATACGGTGCGGCGAACCTATGAATTAACGATGCCAGCCGAGCTTGCGAATTTACCGAAGCGTCCGAACGGGGAGCCTTGGCCAGAGTTTGGCGGGGCAGATGAGCTGCTTGCCTTTTTTGAACAAGAGTTAATGCCAGCCATTGCCCAGCGGTTCGATATCCATAAGCACAAGCAAGCGTTGTTTGGTCATTCCTTTGGCGGATTATTCGTTCTGCATGCTTTGTTTACACAATCCACCTTGTTTTCACATTATATTGCAAGCAGTGCTTCCATCTGGTGGAATGATTACGGACTGTTACATGAGTATGAGAAATTTAAAGCTGAGTTGCACAGCAATACGTTAGATCGACTACCTAAAACGCTAATGATAGTCGGTGGAGATGAGCTTGATTATATGGTCAAGGATAGCTTGGATTTATGTAACAGCATGAAGTCGTTAGATATTCCAAGCTTTGAAGTAAGCTGGGCATTGCTTGAGCAAGAGGAGCATGTAAGTGTAATCTCTGCTGCGATTAGTCGAGCCGTTAAATTTATGCTTACAACATCCTCTGACTTGCGTTAGACAATCATATTCGTTTGCATCTGAGCTAGCCCCTTGGCTGGCTCTTTTTGTAAAGGGAAGGGAAAGGGTTGGAAACATTGTCTTTGAACTCGAATGTTCAGAAATCATCACTACCAGTAGAAAAAAAGCTTTCCTTTTTTGTGTTGCTGATCTTCATGCTGCTCCTATTAATAGGCGTATTAGTACTTGCTATGGCACTAGGAGCAAAAAAAATACCCTTTGCAGATGTATTCCTATCGATTTTTGCTTTTGATGATACAGCTTCTACGCATCAGGTGATCCAGTCCATTCGTTTACCCCGGGTACTTGCCGCTATGACTACAGGTGCTGGATTTGCCGTAAGTGGAGCAATTATTCAAGGGGTTAGCCGGAACCCTTTAGCGGATTCAGGTATTCTTGGATTAAATGCTGGGGCAGGTGTCACGTTAGTTATTGCAATGGTATTCCTGCCTACCCTTACATTTACAGGCACACTTTGGCTCTGTATCATAGGTGCGGGAATGGGAGCGGGTTTAGTATTTAGTGTGGGCCTATTAAGTAAACGAGGGTTGACGCCTATTCGACTTGTATTAGCGGGTGCTGCCATATCTGCTATGCTCACTGCTTTAAGTGAAGGAATAAGTATCTTTTTCTCAGTGGCACAGCAGGTGGCTTTTTGGTATGGAGGCGGTTTAAGTGGCATTAGTATGGCTCATTTGCAGCAGATGCTGCCTTGGATGCTTCTTGCTCTACTGCTTGCCATCGTGATTTCGAAGTCGATTACAATACTATCTGTAGGGGATGAGACAGCGGAAGGTTTAGGCGTTAATATTAAACTTATCAAGAATCTCGCGCTTTTATCCGCTTTTATGTTAGCTGGTATTTCATGTGCCTTAGCTGGATCTGTAAGCTTTGTTGGGTTAATGGCTCCTCATTTGGTTCGTTACTTCGTTGGTGTCGATTATCGTTATATTATTCCTCTATCTGCCGTTCTAGGGGCAATCCTTGTTGTACTTGCTGATTTAGTGGCACGGATTGTAAATGCCCCTTATGAAATTCCTGTTGGTGCTGTAATTGCCGTTATCGGTGTCCCGTTCTTTCTATTTTTGGCACGTAAAGAAAGGCGGGAGCTATAGTGAAGCTAAGCTGGAAATTTATAATCATAGCCATACTTTTACTGCTAGGTTTTATCTATAGTGTATCTACCGGTCAAAGCAGCTTAAGCTTACAAGAGTTATGGCAAACCCTATTAGGCAATGGAACAACGAGGCAGGAGCTTGTACTTTTTCAGTTTCGTATTCCTCGAATGATCTTGGGTTTTCTAGTGGGTGGCGCGTTAGCAATAGCAGGAATGCTGCTCCAAGCTATAAGTCGAAATGCATTAGCAGACCCAGGTATACTAGGGATAAATGCTGGTGCTGGATTATCCATGATGTTATTTTTACTTTTACAAAATAGCTCTACCGGTCTACATACTTATGTTCAGCCATTGTATGCGTTGATGGGCGGATTTATCGTTGTGGCCCTATTATTTATGCTGTCATATGATCGCAATCAGGGTATTATCCCCATACGATTAATTTATACAGGCATTGCTATTGCGGCTGCGATTAGTGCCTTGATGATTGTGTTAACCTTCGTACTAGATCCTTCACAATATCAAATGATCAAGGTGTGGTTGGCAGGAAACATTGGGAATAGCAATTGGAATCATGTGTATGCTATGCTACCTTGGTTACTTATTATTGTGCCTTTATTAATTCGGAAACATCTTATATTGGATGTGTTAAGGCTTAACGATCCCGTAGTCATCAGCTTAGGGGTGTCTTTAAATAAATATCGTGTTTTGTTTCTAGTGTGTAGTGTCTTATTGGCAGCACCAGCGGTTGCTGTGAGTGGTAGTATTGGATTTGTAGGACTGGTAGTTCCACATTTAGTTAGACGACTCTTTCGTGGCCATAAAATAATGATTCCCGCATGCTTATTAATCGGAGGCGGATTAGTGGTTATTGCAGATGCGCTTGGTAAAATGGTCGTAGCCAATACGGAAATACCAGCAGGAGTGATCGTGGCTTTAATCGGCGCTCCTTACTTCTTATATTTATTAATTAAAAGTGAATAACGGAAGGGACTTCAGACATGAAAAAGGTTATTGTAATTGGTGCAGGGATATTAGGAGCTTCAGCAGCTTATCAGATCAGTAAATTAGGTGCTGAAGTCATCATTATAGATCGTAAAGATGTTGGACAAGCAACAGATGCAGCCGCAGGGATTATTTGTCCATGGCTGTCTCAACGTAGAAACAAAGCATGGTATCGCCTTGCTAAAGCGGGAGCCAGCTTCTATCCATCCCTTATTCAGGAGCTTCAAGAGGCTGGAGAAGCCGAGACCGGATATGCAAAAGTAGGAGCGATATGTATTCATGAAGATGTATCAAAATTACTTGCGATGAAGGAAAGAGCGGAGCTTCGCAGAGAGGACGCACCTGAAATCGGTGAACTTACGATGCTGACGGATCTGGAAGCACAAGAGAAGTTTCCATTATTATCGGAAGGCTATCATGCGCTTCATGTATCGGGTGCAGCAAGAGTGGATGGACGTGCATTACGTGATGCTTTGCTAAGAGCAGCACAGCGTAACGGTGCACAGATGATTGAGGGAGATGCTATCTTAGAGCATGAGAATCACGAAATTAAAGCGGTTAGCGCAGGAGATCAGACATTCACGGCGGATGAAGTGATTGTGTGCGCAGGGGCCTGGTCCAATGCGGTGCTTCATCCGCTCGGGATCATGCTCCAGGTGCGTTATCAGAAGGCTCAAATTATGCACTTGAAGCTTGCTAAACAAGCGAGTACAGAGCAATGGCCTGTGGTAATGCCACCTACAGATCAATATATCCTTGCATATGCGGATCAAAATATCGTGGCAGGTGCTACTCACGAGAATGATGTCGTAGGTTATGATACCTCTGTAACCGCATGTGGAATGCAAGAAATATTAAATAAAGGTCTGCAAACGGCTTCCGGCCTTGCCGATTGCAGCCTAAATGAGATAAGAGTAGGGTTCCGTCCCTTTGCTGCAGATTTTCTTCCGGTGCTAGGAAGGGTTCAAGGCTGGAATAAGCTAATTGTGGCTAATGGACTAGGGGCATCCGGATTAACGATGGGACCTTTTCTTGGTGAGCAGCTAGCCAAGTTAGCCCTGGATCAGCAGGTAGATATTCAGCTTGAAGACTATGCATTAGAGCACGCTATAAATTGATTAGAAGCAACACGGATAAAAAAACCTTCTATATAAGTTGAACTAAAAACATTCTAAAAAGGAAAAGTGATGGAGGGGAAGTTTGGAACTGTAGGAACGTAGTGACCGCCTTTGTTCAACCATGAAACATGGTATTAATCAAGAAATCTGGTGACAACAGCGGCCGGAAGTCCAAACATTCACCGCAGTCACGCACTTACCTTAATAGAAAAATCTTAAGTTCAACTAATATAGCGAAGGTTTTTTTTATCCTTTATACTGAAAAGACCAATTTATTTTCCTAGGAGTTGTCTAACGAATCATGATGAAGAAAGAAGTCGCGCATATTCGCAAGCAATTTAAGCTCGATCACGATTTAATGAATATTTACGATATTCTCAATGTGTATATTATGAAGGAAAGCAATGAGATCTATCATTGGGAGCGCCTGCCGTTTGGAATGGTGGATAGAGAGAAGCAGGAGCTGTATATGGGCAATTTCAAAAAACTCTTAACCGGCGAACTGGATCAGAAATTGTTCGAGTTAAAGTTTCAGGCGGAAGCGGAGGAGCCAGCACAGGTGATGCTTCACCAAGCTTTGGTGACAGGGGATCCGGATGAATGGCAGGATCTGATGCTGCTGTTGGTGGACAGAATGATGGCGGATACCCATTATGAACGCGACACGGTAATCACTTTCGTTCGCGGACAATATTACCGTCCGACCAAAGATAGAAACGACGAAGCCGAGGAAAGTGAGAAAAATGAACTATTCGCGCATCCATTTATTCTATGCAGCGTGAATTCTACAGAGAAGCAACGGAAAGCTCTCTTATTTGATTATGTGGAGCGGGAATTCAAATACAATGTCATTGTAGATCCGATCGTCAAGTTAAGTACGCCGGAGCAGGGCTTCTTTTACCCAAGCGTGACGGATAATTATTCCGATGTGAACCGCATTCTGTATTGCACAGGAAAATCGAACTTTCCAGATCCGCATTTCATTGGGGATGTCTTGAATGCCGAAAGATCCGTGACGGCACTGGAAGAGAGAGCTATCTTCGAAGACATCGTGAAGGAAGTGGCGGGGGAACAACTTGACGCGACCACCATTGCTCAGCTGTACGAGGAAATCAACCAGGTCATCGAAACCAACGATGATAAGGAGGAACCTCCGAAGCTTGATTATAGAGATGTGGAACGCGTGCTGAAGGTAAGTGGTGTAGAAGATGTGACGATGGAAAAAGTAGAGCGGGCGTTTGAAACGATTGTTGACGATAAGCATTATGAGATGAAGGCGAGCAGTGTGATGCCGAAATTCACTACCAAATCGATTAAGATCGAAACAAAGGTAGCTACGATTTCGGTCAGCCCGCAGGATTTAAAGTATGTGAAACAGGTGAATTATCATGGGAGACGCTGCATCTTGATTGAGGTCGACGAAGATGCCGTGATCGAAGGGTTCACACTCACTACAGAGACGCTTTAGACTTATTTGTTATGGGCTATCCTGAAAGTCTTTGATTAAGACTAGGGATAGCCCATTTTGTATTTGTATCAGCTATGCATTGAATGGAATTGCCCTTGGTATTTGAAGATATAGTTGATATATTCTTTTGCACTAGTATTAATTTCTTCATCACTGGCTTGAAATGAAGCTCCAAAGACAGCCAGATACGGCAGCGCTTCTGCACCAACATGCTTGGCACTGGCTTTAAAGGGGGCAATCACTTCGTCTACGGTAAAAGAAACAGAGCCTTCTGGCTGATAGTTTTCTTTTTTATCTCCGATGGAGATGGCAAGCCCTAACTTTTTCCCATTAAGCTTGTCGCCTTTTGATCCATAAGCCCATCCGTAGGCAAGTACATCGTCGAACCATTTTTTCAATAGTGGGGGATAACTGTACCAATATAACGGGAATTGAAAGATCACATGGTCATAGGCTTCCATTAGATTCTGCTCTCTAGGAACATCAATAGACCAGTCAGGATACTCTTTATAAAGCTCATGAATGGTAATCTCATTTGGATATTGCAACAGTTCTTCTTTCCAGCGCTGGTTGACCCTCGAATTCTCAAGGTTCGGATGCGCCAGAATCACCAGAGTTTTCATTATGAATCTCCGTTCTTCGGCCTATATTATTTATGAATATCATCATTATCCTGCAGGTTTTAAAAAAAGAAAATACACACCATAAAGTAAGATGGTTACTTCGAAGTACGTACTGGACTCGGAAAAAAATATATGCAACAATGAAATTTTGAGTAAGCGTAATCTGATCAGCATGAACGAGGTGTTATTCTATGAAACAATATAATCTGGGTATAGAGGCAACACTAGAAATCATCGGCGGTAAGTGGAAAGCTTTGATCATTTGCTTATTGATGTCCGGTGCCAAAAGAACAAGTGAATTACAGCGTAATATTCAGGGCATCTCACAAAAGGTTCTGATTCAGCAGCTTCGTGAACTTGAGCGGGATGGACTTGTCACAAGATTCGTTTACCAGCAGATGCCGCCAAAAGTTGAATATAGCCTCACGGAATATGGCGTGACAGCCAACAAGATCGTGGATGTTATGTGTTCTTGGGGGAAGGAAAATATTAAAGTAAGACAAGAACGAGGAGAAGAGATCGTCTTGTTGGAGGAGTTCCAGGAGCTGTAGCCTTAGAAAAGATTTGCACGTCAGTTGGAACAAAGTGATTTACAGAATTGTTATCAAAGGATTAAAAAAAGTAGAATTGTTGAAAAAGCTATAGAATATACTATGAAAGCGTTTTCTTTTGTTTTCCTACTACTCTATTCGAAATGAATTTTCATTTTCTAGCCTCTGATGTTCCTCTGAATTGGATATTTTATTTAGTTATTGTCTTATTTCAATAGGATAATGTTACCTTACCGTCACTCTGTCCTATATTTCTCGGATTATAATGAGTCTGTATTCGACCGCAACCTTTATAAACCATCGGAGGAAACACAATGAAAATTAAGAAAACATTATCCGTTGCATTATGTGTAGCAGCTGTAGCTTCGTTCTCATCTCAAGCCATGGCAAATCCTGTCGCAACACCAGCCAGTTCAGCAGTAACACCATCCACCAATCAAGTAGGACAAAAGTTTACACTTACTGGTGTTCAAACGAAAGCAAATACAGTATTGCTGGGAACAAGAGCTGTTGATCTAGAATTGGATGGAGTTAAAGACACTTTATATCTTATCGGTGATGCCAATAGCTTTGGTGACTTCGACAATGTTAATCTCATCGTTGTAAACGGCAAAACTAACAAAGTGTTAAACGCTGGTATTAAAGACTTTGGTGGTTCCAACGCGAAAATCAGCTATGTGAGTGATTTCAACAATGATCATGCACTTGATGTAATGATAACCGCGTACTCAGGGGGTAACAAAGGATCTACCAATGCCAGAATCGTAAGCTTTAAGAACGAGAAACCTTCCATTATTCTAGGTGGGGACCTGAAGATTAAAGGTGAGCGGGCTTTATTTAGAACATTAGAAGCGGTTGATATGGAGAATGATGGTGTGAGTGAGCTGTTTGGAATCAGAAGTATCCATGGCAAGACTACTTCTGAGGTAACAGGTTATGAAAAAGTATGGTTCGCATTCAAAGATGGCGAATTCAAAGTTAGCAAAACAGAAATCACCAAAGAAGACCCTTTTAAGCAACCTGCACTTGGTGAACTGACTGTTGGACAACCTTTCGCATTGCAAGGTGTGAAAACAACAGATAAAACCGTTCTTATCAGAAAACAAGTTAACGATGTTAACAAAGACGGCGCCCAAGATAAAGTTTATTTGATCGGTGATAAAGCAGATGAGCTTGGTTATGTAAGTAACATCAATCTGGTTGTTGTCGATGGTAAAACAAACGTAGTGAAAGATGCAAAGATCAATGGTTTCGATGGTTACAAACCAGAAATTAAATGGATTGGTGATTTCAACGGGGACAAAGCAAATGATGTAATGTTTACAGCATTCTCTGGAGGTAACAATGGTACGACAGATGCTTACATATTATCTTTTGCAGGAGATAAGGTACAACCACTTTTGAGTGTAAAGCCTGTTGTGGATGGCAAACCCGCATTTTTCAATGCTTTAGAGCAAGTGGATTCTAATAAAGATGGTGTATATGATCTGGTTGGGACTAGAAAAATTCGCGGTGATGCTGAAGCTATAATTCTAGGTGAAGAAAAAACAACATTCACCTTCAAAGATGGTGCTTTCAAGGTTGTGGGTACAGAAACAACTAAAGGTGATAGCAAGCCAGTCACTACACCAGCCACAAATACAACAAGTGATTTCACCGTTGGTAAACGTTTTGAGCTTAAGGGAATTCCAACAACAGCAAAAACAATCCTGCTTGCGAAGCAACAAGTGGATGTAACTGGAAATGGTGTTGCGGATAATGTCTTACTGATTGGTAACAAGGATGCCGCTAATGGTGGTCTGATTACAGATATCAACATCGTCGTTATTGAAGGAAAAACTAAAAAAGTGATCAACAGTAATATCAAAGGCTTCACGGGTTACCAACCAAAAATCAACTTCGTTGGAGATTTTAACGGAGATAAATCTAAAGATGTCATGATTACTGTATACTCTGGCGGTAACAACGGCAGCACTAATGCTTACGTAGTATCCTTCAAAGATAGTAGTGTGAAAGTTCTTCTTAACGAGTACGTGAAAGTGAATGGCAAACGCTCGCTCTACAACTCAATGAAAGCCATTGATGTAGATAAAAACGGAGTCTATGAGATTGTAGCAAAAAGAACGATTCATGGTGAAGCTACTTCCGTAATTAAAGGCGAAGAAACCGCTGTTCTTGCTTACAAAAATGGAGCATTTCAAGTTAAATCGGCGACTGTAAAGAAATCAAAATAACTTAATAGCAGAACCTAATAGTGAGAGAGTCTTCCAACAGCCAAAAAAAGTGGTTACCGGGGACTCTCTTTTGTATTATAAATAAACTCTCCCTTGCCAAATGCTAAAGGTAGGTGGGTCGCATGAAGCAGATTTTGTGAGATAGAGTAGACAGGGAACTCCCTTTCCCTATACCCACCCCGTAAACTCCAATATAGATGCCTTTGCGGATTGCGCTTCAGTATGTGCGCCTTTGCGCCATTGCTTGGGCGATTCGCCCATTAGCTTGGAGAAACATCGGTTGAAGCTGGAGATGGACTGAAAACCGACTCGTTCAGAGATGGAGAGGATGGAAGCATCCGTGCTTTTCAACTGCTTACAGGCCTCTTCAATGCGGGTGCTGTTTAGAAAATCAAGAGGTGCGCTTCCCATGATTTCATGGAATTTTCTACGGAAATGAGTGGTGCTTAGATGGCATAGATCAGCCAGATCATTGATGGACATAGGTGTCATATAGTTTTTAGTGATGTACTCCAGAACCGGAGCGATGACAAAATCACCTTTTAGATTATGTTCTGTTTCTTGCTCGGCCAAGAGTTCATTCCGGGAATGGATTCTAAGAACTTCTATATAAAGGGATAATAATAAGCCATAAGCGCTTTCCTGATAGTAAGGATTTTTGTGCTTCAATTCCTCTACGACCGATGTCGCAAGGGTATAAACCTTGGGATGTTCCTCCTTGTTCACAATACAGTTCATTCCCTTGATCGCCCACAAATTTGGCTCGAAGTCACTATAAGCGCTTTTGAATGAATGTTGAAAGAGCTCCTCAGGTGAAAAAAAGATATATGACCAAAGACTGGCCTCATTTGGCGAACTATATGTTGTATGAGGCAGATACCTAGGGATGAAGGTCACATCTCCGGCTTTAAAAGGCACAGCTTCTCCCTTGATCTCCATGATCCCGCTATCCGAATGACAGATGCCAATCTCTAAATGGTTATGAAAATGGAGATGTTCACTTTTAATATCGGAAATCTTCCAACGTTCACCGCTTAACAGTAGAATAGGGAAGTTTATCGGCAAGCTGTAGTGGCGGTATTCAATGACGGGCTTTTTTTTTCTGGGCATATTGGGTGCTCTGCCCCCATTCCGTTGATTTGTGTAGATTATAGGTGAACGTGATTCCAAATTCAACTATATAGATGTATTTTATAACTTGAGGAGAGGGAAAGGAGCAGTGGAGGGAATTTTGGAACTGTAGGAGCGATAGCGTCCGCCTTTGTCTGCAGATTTCCACCGCAAAGAGCGGAATAAATCAAGAAATCTGCAGACAACAGCGGCCGGAAGTCCAAACATTCACCGGAATTGCGACTCACCCTGTCCTTGTACCATAAATGGTTGAATTTGCGCAGTTTAGTTATGAATATGCTTAGAATCAGACCATTTTACTCCTTACAATAGAATTAGTAAAGCGTTTACAATAGGACGGACAGCGCTCAAGCGCCATTGGGGGCGTGTGCGAATGAGAGGAGAATGAAGATGCTTCAATTAACGTATGACCGAGAAGAGATTCTAAGCGTTATCGGCAAAGTCGTTAGAAAAACAATGACGATGGATTTAACATGGGACTGGCCATGTGGTGTGGCTTATTATGGGGTAACCAGAGCTTATCAGACTACCGGAAATAAAGCGTATTTGGATATGCTTGTCCAGTGGGCAGATGAATATATTGAGCTGGGCCTGCCGGACTGGACGGTAAACACTTGTGCCATGGGTCATATGCTGATCACCTTATATGAAGAAACAGGCAACCAGAAATATTGGGATATTGCAATGAGTAAGGTGGATTATCTTCAGAACCATGCGCTCAGATTCGGAGATCATGTTCTTCAGCATACCGTATCCGTCTCGAATGATTTTCCAGAACAGGCATGGGCAGATACCTTGTTTATGGCGGCATTTTTTCTGCTTCGTGTAGGAACTAAATTAAACGATCAGGAAATGATCCAAGATGCCTTGAATCAATATTACTGGCATATCAAATACCTGCAAGACCCTAGCAGCGGCCTCTGGTACCATGGCTACAATAATGTGAAGCTGGATCATATGTCCGGACTATATTGGGGCAGAGCAAATGCTTGGGGCGCATATACCATGTCGCAAGTCAAAAAGCTTTTGAAAGACTGGTATTTGTATCCGCAATGTATGGATGTGGAGTGCTCGCTTCGCGATCAACTGGCCGCACTCAAGCTTGTGCAAACGGAGAATGGCCTGTGGCGGACAGTGCTTGATGACGAAGAGTCTTATGAAGAAGTATCTGCCTCTTGCGGGATAGCGGCTGCAATGATCAATAACGGCAATCCGCTGCATACCAAATATGTGCAAAAGGCCCTGAAGGGTGTTCTAAGTAATATCAGCGAGGATGGACGTGTACTGGGAGTATCCGGCGGAACAGCGGTTATGAAGGACCGGGAAGGTTATCGCAATATTCCAAAAGACTGGATTCAAGGCTGGGGGCAAGGCTTAGCACTTTCTTTTCTATCCGATATGCTTAAATAGGAGGGATCCAAGTTGTCCACAAATACAACGGGGGCCTTTACACTACCGGGCGAATCCGGTTATGAGGCACTGACCTTAGCGTTAGCTGAACGGTGGGGTGCCGATGTCATCCGTGACAGTGACGGTACACAGTTATCCGATGAGATTATCAACGCAGGATACGGCATTTATTCTACAATCTGTATCATCAGAGATCATAATGAATGGGCAACTCAAAACTCTGATAAGCTACAGCAGAGCTTTTTAATTACCAATCCGAAGGTAGCGGTCGAAGATTATTTATCCATCTATTTGATGGAGGACTTTTTCGCTGAGCAATTCCGAGTAAATGACTCCAAAGAGGCGTTTAAGTACTGGCAGGTTTTTGACCGAACGTCTGGTGAAGAGGTTCCGAAAGAACAGTGGAATTATGAACGGGAATCAGGAAATGTAGTCGTTACTGGTATTTCGCCTTGGCATAAGTATACGGTTAGCTTCATGGTCTACCGGATTTGGGAAGAGATCTCCATGTACAACCACACCACGAATCACTGGGAAAAAGAGCATCTGATGCAGATTGATCCCATCTATGTTGAAACGCAGAACTATTTGCTCCATTGGATCGAAGATTGGTGTCATAAGCATCAGGAAACAACAGTTGTCCGGTTTACATCCCTATTTTATAATTTCGCCTGGATTTGGGGCAGCAATGAACGCAATCGGCATTTGTTCTCGGATTGGGGTTCATATGATTTTACGGTAAGCGCAAGAGCACTTGATCTGTTTGCCCGAAAACATGGGTATTCGCTCACGGCCGAGGATTTTGTGAATGGTGGGAAATATCGTGTCAGTCATATCCCGGCGCAGCAGCGCAAGCTGGACTGGATGGCATTTATCAATGATTTTGTCATCGAATTTAGTAAGAAATTAATTGATATCGTGCATAAGCACGACAAGCTGGCGTATGTCTTCTATGATGACAGTTGGGTTGGCATGGAGCCTTACAATGATCGATTTGAAGAATTTGGCTTCGACGGGATGATTAAATGTGTGTTCTCAGGGTTCGAGGCAAGAATGTGTTCAGGTGTAAAAGTAGATACCCACGAGATTCGGCTGCATCCCTACCTATTTCCGGTTGGTTTAGGTGGCCTGCCTACCTTTATGGAGGGAGGGAATCCTACACTAGATGCCAAAAAGTATTGGATTAATATCCGGCGTGCTCTGCTCAGAGAGCCGATAGACCGAATTGGATTGGGTGGATATTTGCATCTTGTAGAGCCTTATCCGGATTTCTGTGATTACATCGAAAAGATTGCCGGTGAATTCAGAGACATTAAAGAGCTGCATCATAAAGGTAACCCGTATCACCTTAAGACAAAGGTAGCCATTCTGCACGCTTGGGGCAAATTGAGATCATGGACCTTGTCCGGGCATTTCCATGAAACGCATATGCATGATTTGATTCATATCAACGAGGCTTTGTCTGGATTGCCGTTTGAAGTTCAGTTTATTGATTTTGAAGATATCCGGCAGGGAATTTTAAAAGATTGTGATGTAGTGATCAATGCCGGCTCTGCAGGTTCAGCATGGAGTGGTGGAGAACGCTGGGATGACAGTAAGTGCGTGGATTTGCTAACAGAGTGGGTCTATAAAGGTGGTGCTTTTATAGGCGTGAATCAGCCTTCGGCGCTTGAAGGGTATGACCATTTTTTTAGAATGGCACATGTTCTTGGACTGGATGAGGATACAGGCTCCAGAGTCGCCCATGGAAAATGGACATATGACGTTAAAGATGAGCTTGGTTTAGTGCCTGATGGGGCTAACATTACACCCAAAAATAACATTTATCTTACTGATGGAGCAGCAGCGGTTGTGAATGAAACGGATGGGAGGATAACCTTATCCACGCATGACTTCGGTAAAGGAAAAGGGATCTACCTGCCTTCTTTCACCTTCAGCTTTGAGAATACAAGATTGCTGCTGAATTTGATTCGTTTTGCGGGTAATGAGTTCACGGAGACAAAATACATTACGGATAACTTATATACAGAATGTGCTTATTATCCAGAAAGTAAAATCCTCGTAGTCATTAACAATAGCGATCAACTTCAAAAAACGACGATTCATACGGAGTATGGAGAACAAACTCTGGAATTAGATCCGTTTGACACGCTTATTAGAACTATTGGCGACTAGTAATACTGAAGAAGCTCAAGCTTGTGGCTAACCTGCCGAAGCTTGAGCTTTTTTGCTGCGATATTTTTGAAAAGGATCTCACTATATATAAATTGGGTTAGGCATCCTGAAATTAGATCATGCTATGTGTTGTAGTCAACATTGAGATTCGTAACCTATGTCTATATTTAGATAATTCATAATCTTTATATGATATGCTAAAATAAAACGGGTTTAAAACAACAACTAGAGGAGGATTTACCTATTGGATTGGCAGGATTTAATATTTAAGTTTGTTGGTGGACTTGGCATTTTTCTATTCGGTATCAAATACATGTCGGACGGGCTTCAAAAATCCGCAGGGGATAAAATGCGCGGTTTGCTCGAGAAGTATACATCCAATCCGATTTTGGGTGTTCTTGTCGGGATTAGCGTAACTGTATTGATACAATCGTCAACAGGGACAACTGTTATGGCAATCGGACTTGTTAGCGCGGGGCTTATGACTTTGCGGCAAGCCATTGGTGTGGTCATGGGCGCCAATATCGGAACAACAATGACTGCATTTATTGTAGGAATTAAGATTGAAGAGTATGCCCTTCCCATTATTGCGGTCGGTGCTTTCTTCTTGTTCTTCATTAACAAAAAGCGTTACCAGTATATTGGACAGATTATATTTGGATTTGGAACTTTGTTTCTCGGCTTAGCTACGATGGGAGGGGGACTTAAACCACTTCGGGAGTTGCCGGCATTTACAGATTTTATGATTGATCTGTCTCACCAACCAGTCTTAGGTTTGTTTGTGGGTACGTTATTTACAATGATTGTACAGAGTTCTAGTGCAACGATTGGTATATTGCAGACAATTGCTGACGAGGGCATGATTAGTCTACGTGGAGCTTTACCGATTTTGTTCGGTGACAATATTGGAACCACCATTACGGCGGTGCTTGCATCGATCGGTGCGTCGGTGGCTGCTAAAAGGACGGCTCTCGTGCACGTTATTTTTAATATTGTTGGGGCGATTATCTTTACGATTCTACTACCAGTCGTTTATAACATTGTCCTCTGGGTTGGAGAAGGTGTGAATATCCGTATGCAGATTGCCTATGCTCATGGGTTTTTCAATGTTACGAATACACTTATCTTCCTGCCCCTAATTCCAGTACTGGCTTGGATCGTAACTAAGGCCATTCCGGGCACAAAGGAGGAGATTCAGTTTAAAGCCATTTATCTCGACGAACGTCTTCTCGCGACGCCTGCTATGGCTCTTGGTCAAGCTCAGCATGAGATTGTCCGAATGGGCCAATATGCATCTGAATCACTTCAGGATGCAACAGGGTTCTTTTTCAATAAGGACACCAAATCCGCAGAGCAGGCTCTTCAGAAGGAAGAGCTAGTGAATGAGCTGAACCGTAAAATTACCGATTATATCGTGAAAATTCACCAGAAGGGTCTTTCTCCGAAAGAATCTGAGAATGCCACAGGCTGGTTCCAAACCGTAAGTGATCTGGAACGAATCGGTGACCACGCTGAGAATATTGTGGAGCTGGGCGAATTTAGAATGACGAACAAGCTGGAGTTGTCAGCCGAAGCGGCTGCTGAGCTCAAGGAAATGATGGAAGTTGCTAATCATGCTGTGAATAAAGCATTGGTTGCACTTGAGCATAAAGACAAGGAAGCAGCCAAAGAAGTACTTCAATTTGAATTAAAGCTGGATGAGCTGGAGGTCGAATATCGTAAAAATCATATTCAGCGGCTGCATAAAAATTTATGCTCCGTCGGAACGGGCTCAATTTACCTCGACCTGCTAACCAATCTGGAGCGAATTGGTGATCATAGTAAGAATATTGCGCAGTTTGTTTTGCACGAGTAATAAACAACACCCTTAGAATAAACATTGGATAATCCCTATCTGATAAATTCTAGGAGGTGTTTTTTTTATTTTGCAAGGACTTCAGACCTACTTTGTTGAATTAATACTAATAAGGTAATATTTACATAACTATAGGCATATATTGAAATTTCAATTTCTTTATTTTATTTCAATAGAGGGAGTTTAGGGGAATGATAAGAATTTGTATTTGTGATGATGAGCCATTACATAGCTCCAAATTAGAGAAGATCATTATGGATAGTCTGGTCTTGTATCAAAACATAGAGTTAGATATTGACATTTATGAATCCGGAAAATCATTATTGAAAGCCTTAAATGCTAGAAACGAAGAGTATCAAATATTATTCTTAGATATTGAAATGGGGATTCTAAATGGAATCGAGGTCGCTAGGGAAATTAGAAAAATAGACAAAAATATGATTATCATTTATGTTACCAGCTATGACAATTACACTATGGAAAGCTTTGAAGTTTCACCTTTTCGATACATACTAAAACCTATACAAGAAGAACAAATAAGTAAAGTATTACTTCACGCCATTGATGAGGTCAGAAGGAATAACCAGTACTTATTCTTCAAAACTCAAAATCTTAACTATCAAATTAAAAGTGACACGATTCTATCCATTTCCTCTGAGAAAGGTAGGATTATACATGTTGTAACCGTTAATGACGAATTTTCATTCTATGGCACAATAAAAGATATTGAAGAAATGCTTGATCCATTATCCTTTATAAAAGTAAATCAAGGCACCATTATAAATTTAAATTACATACATATTGTTTCAGGGACTGATATTATTCTCACCAATAAGGAAAGTTTTGCAATTAGTAGAGGGCAGAGGAAAATAGTTAAAGATGCCTATAACCATTTCATAAAAAGGAGGATTGGCTTTTGAGACATATTGAGGTTATTAGCATTGCAATTCTAGCTATTCTCTATACGCTTGTTCAGGTCACATCAATTTCAATTTATTTTAATGGATTTCTTAACCTCAGAATCTCAAAGTATAAATTCTATTCTTTAACCTTTCTTTCTATGGGAATCATAAAATTATTGTCTAATGACACAAACGCTATGGTCAGGTTGCTTTTATTTGTTGTTCTTTTAAGCATCTGTATATTGTACTCATTCTACGGATCAATGGCTCGAAAGATTTACCACATTATCTTTTTTACGCTGATAACTACGCTTGCAGACTTAGCCCTGTCAATTATTACATATAATTATGATCAAAAATTTGAAGGCCAGTTATTTATTATGCTTGTCGTATATTTTAGTGCAAACTTTTTATCGTTGTTAATTGTGATGTTGTCAGCAAAGCTGTTACTCTATTTTAGATCTGATAATGAGATCGGATTAAGTAATAAGGAATGTTTGTTATTAAGCATTGTTCCCTGTCTATCCTTATTGAGTATATATTGGATTTTCCAATATAAAGATATTAATCAATTCGTTCCCTGTATTTTTTTGTTAATTGTTAATGTATGCATCATGCTGATCTACAACAGTTTAGAAGGGAAAAATTTTCTAATACATAAGTACTCCATAATGGAGACACAAAATAAATATTACGAAGAGAGCTTAGAGAATCAAAGGGAAATGTCTAAGCTAAAACATGATCTGAAAAATATTTTATTAAATATAGCCTATGGATTGGAGAGGAAAAAAACAGACGAGGTAAAAGAGGAGCTACAGGAGTTATTGAAAACCAATGTATTCTCATATAGATTATTAACCGGATGTATACCCATCGATGCCATTCTTAATAGTAAGCTAGAACAAACCAAAAAGTATAATATAGAATGCACTTTAGACCTCCAAGTTCCTCATGACTTATTTATAGAGCATACCATTGATCTAGCAGCCATTTTAGGAAATCTTTTAGATAATGCTGTTGAAGCCGTACTTAGATTAACAGAAGAAATAAAAAAGGAAATTGAAATTAAAATAAAGTTTAGTGAAGGTAAATTATTCATAATCATTGTAAATTCATCGAATCATGTGAATGTGGACTTCTCCTATGGGCGATTAATCTCTGAAAAAGGGAAAAATAGGTACGGCATTGGAATCAGCAGTATCAATGAACGAGTCAAAAAGTTAAAAGGATACTCAGACTTTTCGTACGATGAGGGCTATTTTAATTCAATCGTAGTTTTACCAATTCCATAAGAACAAAAGGCAGCGATTTCCCATTCAAAACAATTGAATGGGAAATCGCCTTTTTGTTATGCAGATTACAACGAGTATTGTGCCGATTACAACGAGCAACAAAAAAACAGAAAATATTGGTTTATGATTTCAACATAAGGAATGAAATGTGACGAATAGTTCCCACTAATAAAAATGAAAAGTGAAATAGGAGGATGGAAAAATTGTATTTCACGGATAGAGTAATGGATTTCCAACTTGATGATGAGAGTATCTTATTAATAAATACAATCTCTAGTGCATTTGACATTATTGATTCAGATACGTATGAACGGATTGAGGAAATGAAGAAGGGATATTCCAATTTTGATGATAAAGATGAGCTGATGCAAACTTTAATTAAGAGGGGCTACGTGTTTGAACAAAAAGAGAAAGAACAAGAATTCATAAGAAAGTATGCTGAGATACATCAAAAGTATATTGAGAAAAATCTAGTTCGCAGCTTTACCATTTGTCCCACGATGGGGTGCAATTTAAGATGTACCTATTGCTTTGAGGGGGACGAGAATCTAAGTAATAAAAAAGTAATGACTGAAGAACAACTAACTATAATTCTTAATTATATTGATACTTGCATTACTGCACAAACAGAGATTGACACGCCAAAAACATCGATTTCCTTGTTTGGAGGAGAGCCCTTGTTACCTCAAAACATGCCAATTGTACAAAAGACACTTGATTTTGCAAAAGCAAGGGACATCGAAGTGAGAATTGTAACGAATGGAACAACAATAAAATACTACAGTAAGCTTTTGAAAATGTATGATAATGTCATCATTCAGATCACCTTGGATGGTTCAAAGTCTATTCATGATGTCAGACGAATTGGAGTGAGTGGAAGAGGAACCTTTGATCTCATCGAATCAAGTATTGATTTACTGATTGAAATGAAAATAAAAACGCATTTACGAACAAATATAAATCAAGATAATATCGATTCTTTAAGCGATTTGGTCCAGTTTATCAAAGAAAAGAAATGGGTGGAATCAGGCTATGTATACCCTTATGTAGCACCAGTATTAGAATATTGTGACGGTTCGAACAACTCTATGAAAGAAAGTGAGTTATACTCCAGAGTTCTAGAAATCGAACCCACATTAGGATCTGAAGATTCAATTATTAAAATGGTTGTTTCTCCATGTGTGAATTACCTACAATCTTTCTTTGATTCAAATAATCAAATGAAACCTTGGAAGCTAAATTATTGTGAGGCTACTTCTGGTGGTAATTTAGTATTCTCTCCCGATGGAAATATTTCTACTTGCTTAATGTTAGCCGGTAAGGGGCATCATCAAATCGGATCCTATGACGGGGAAAGTGTAAAGCTTGATCCAAATCTTGAGGGAATGTGGAAAGATCGAACTATACTACGAATTCCACAATGCAAAGAATGCAAATACGGTCTGATTTGTGGTGGGGGTTGTCCTATAGCAGCCATAGACATAAACCAGGATATTGATTGTCCTGTATGCAGTGATATTGAAGCTACAATGAAAGCTTTTGTGAATACAAGAAAGCGTCAAATTCTACAAAAGGTGTGATGAGCATGGAGGGGCTGCTACAAGTAAAGCAATATGAAACTAGACAAGAGCTTGATGTAGACGGTAATAGCTTTTATATATTATCGTTTGATCAATCCAGCCATATCAAAGTATCACCTAGAGCAAAAGAAATCATTGATAAGTTAGATGGAACGAACAGTAATGAGGAGATTATTAATGATCTCAATGCAAAAGGTATTAGTATTACAGACAAGGAATTCGATTATTTTATTAAAAAATTTCTTGTTCCTAAAAATATGATGACAAATTCCTCTAACAAATCTGGTGAGAAAAAAAAAAGCTACCTTTGGTTACATCTTCCGATCATTGAGTCATCGAAGTTCCGTGGACTATATTCAATACTGAAATATCTACTCTATAGTCGTTGGGTTGTTATCCCATTGCTGATCATTGTAAGTATTTGTGGAGTATTTTCGGTGATGCATCTTTCAAAATATCCAACGGATATTTTTAATAACCTGAACACTATTCTTGTTATTTTTTTAGTGTATCTCTCCATGTTTATTCATGAGCTGGGGCATGCAACAGCAGCTTATAAGTACGATGTTAACGTTGGGAAAATAGGTATCGGAATTTATTTAACCTATTTTGTGTTCTTTATTGATATGACAAATACTTGGCGTTTAGATAAAAACAAAAGAATTATCAATGATGTCAGTGGGATGTACTTTCAAGTACTCACTACAATTCCAATATTCGTGTGTTATATGATATCGCATAATATTTCTTTACTTATCGGCATTGTTCTTATTCTAATGACGTCGGCGATGAACCTTATACCATTCTTAAGAATGGATGGATACTGGCTGTTGTCGGATTATCTAAATGTTCAAAATATTCAGGTCAAAGCGTTTAAGTCAATCAAAAAGATGACTGTAGAATTAATAAATGCAAAGAGAGCAAGAAAAATGGATGAACACTATTCAATCAGTAAGTCTGTATATGTGTATGGTATTTACAGTAGTGTATATGTACTTACTACATGTTTGATTATTCTGTCACTTCTGTACTCTGTCATGGGCTTAATTCAAAATCATGATTTGTTAATCAACAAATTTATATCCTTACAGCAAAATATAATACATGGAAATATATCTAATGTTTTAGTTGATCTAAATAACCTATTTATTCTATTTATACCGGTGATTTTTGTTGTTAGCCTGTTGGCATCCTTCTTAAAAAGACTTTACCTCACTTTGAAAATTAAAGGAGGCTTGAAGGCACAATGATTGAGTGTGTAAATGTTAAAAAAGATTTTAGCACTGATAAAAATGTGCAGCATGTTCTAAAGGGAATTGATTTAACCATTGAGCAAGGTGACTTCATCACCATAATGGGGAAATCGGGAAGTGGAAAAACGAGTTTTTTAAATTGTATTTCATTGTTAACAGATGTAACAGAGGGTCAGATCTTAGTGGATGGAAGATCCATTGATACCAAGAATAGAAAAGAGATCGAACAGATCAGGCAAGATTATATTGGACTTGTATTTCAAAACTCAAATCTAATCCCTTGTTTGTCACCCTTAGAAAATTTGATTATTGCTATTCATGAAAATTTATCGTATGCAAAGAAAAAGAGTCGTGCAATGGAAATGCTAGAAAGAGTGGGATTAACAAGCAAACATAGTCATAAGACACCGACACTTTCTGGTGGGGAAATGCAAAGAGTCGCCATTGCGAGGGCCTTAATTAATAATCCCAAGATGATTCTATGTGATGAACCAACAGGAGCTTTAGACGCTGCCACCGGCAAGAGCATAATGGACTTCCTTCTAGAAGTAAGTGCTTCTTATAACAGCGCATTAGTGATAGTTACTCATGATCATTCCATTGGAAGTCTGGGTAAACGACAATATTTAATGAATGAGGGGTTGTTAAATGAAATATAGAGAATTATTTAAACTCTATAATCTTAAAAACCTAAACCAAAATAAATGGTCAATGTTTTTTATAGCCCTTTCAATCGTAATTACAATGACCGTTTCGCTTATTTTGCCTCAAATAAGAATGAGTAAGCAGGAATACATTAATCAGGCTATGCAAGAATCTAACCCTGCTGATCTTGTAGTCACACAATCTTTTCCCTCTAAGAGCTTTGATAAAGCTATAAGCACATATGAACAGGAAGGAATTCAAACCTCCTATGTTCATTCAGCCCCTGTCTATCTTAAAAATGAAAATAACCAAATGATGCTCTATCTTCTATCCGGTTACGAAAATTTATCCGAGGATGAGGTTGTAATCTCTGAAGGATTGGCGAACAAGCAGCATTTAAATGTAGGAGATACAATCCATCTAATAGGAATTAAGGAACAAGATAAAGCTTTAAAGATCACGAGAATAGAATATCTCCCTATTGATGTTGTGGATGATGCCCAGGTTTCTGGTTATATCAAGACTAAAAATTTAGAAACCTCCTATCATTCTGACGCTGGATTAGTATTTATTTCCGGTAAATCCGGAGAGTTATTGAAACAAGAACTGCAATCCCTGGAGTCTGGTTATAAATACAAAACAATTGAAGATAGAAGAAATGAATTATTCTCAGACTTAGATAAACAGATTATGGCTTTGAATTTGATTAGTACAGTAGGGTACTTATTAGCAATCGCCGTGTTGATTAGTGGGATTACGATGTTGATTGTGAGAAGCCAGAAAGATATTGCTGCGTTAATGCTAATTCCTATCAAGATGAAGGACATTATTAAGGCAATGAAATTAGAGATCAATATTTTGATCTTTACCCCATTAATTTTGTCCGTTATTTTCAGCATTCCACTCGCAAAAATGATTTTAGCTGCGGAAAATATTAGTGTTAATTACACAGCCGCTTATATGATAAATATTCTTAAATTTGTAGTCTTTAATATTTTTGTATTCCTTTTGTACAGAAATGTTGCTCTAAAGTATATGGTCAATCTAGATCCTGTTCTTATTGTCAAAGGAGATCATGGTCTCCCTAACAGGAATAGGCTAAGAAATTTTGGGATTATGCTATCTCTCCCAGTTGTCTTTTCCGTATATGCAGTTTTATTGGGTAGTGGTACATCCATGGCGAGTAACTTTATTTTATTAATTACGTTATGCGCTATTTTTATAGGGATATTACTGCTCATTGAGCTGATTACAAGACTTCCAGTATGGAAATATCATCGTAGTACCTTATATACATTTAAAGAAATCAAAAAAAATAAGCTCGTTTTTGTAATAGGGATTTTAAATTTAACCATGATGCTTTGGTTTATTCTAATAGGCTTTGGGTTAGCAAATACCTTAAAGGAATCTGTTGATATGGGGTATCAACAATCCTTACCCTATAACTATTTAATGAAGACAAGTGATGAAGAGGCTCTAAGTAAGGTGTTGATCAACTCCGGTGATATAAAGGCATTCACGATAATGCACTATATGGATGCAAAGATAGAAAATGATAAGGTCTCCAACAAACAGGTTCGTATCAATGAAATTGACCAAAAGAATTATACATCAAAGTTTAAAATGACCGAGGGGCAAGATGTCTTTGAAGGAAATCCAAGAGAAATACTCATTTCAAAAGCATATGCAGACGCCTATAAAATCAATATTGGAAATACCTTAGAAATTACGAACGAAGAGAAAACTGTGAATTATAGAGTAAAAGGAACCTACGATTCTGCTGGTATCAATAATAATTGGATGTTGAAAGCTTCCGAAAATCAATATAGCGATACAATTTATTTGGTAAGAGCAGTAGATGATGGATTCCTTAATGAAGTGAAGGATAGCTATATTGCTAACATGAATGTAGTAGGAGATTACCTGTTATCTAAAATGGATTCATTCTTAACTAGTTTTAAATATATTTGTTTTCTTTTCATCGTGGCAGCAGTCATATTTAACGTTAATTTACTTAGCTTAATGAATGATCTCAATAGAAAAGAGTATGCAATCATCCGGTCTTTAGGCATAGGTAAGAAAATTCTTGTGAAGCAATTTGTGATCAAAGCCATAATTAGCATAATATGTTCGCTTACGATGTCGTTGGTTCTATTTTCTGTAGTTATATCCGTTGCTGTTTCAGCTATTTCTAAAGGAAATGTAATTATTGATGGAAGTATGTATGGATTTATCATTTTTATATCTGTTTTGTTTGTACTTGTAGGAAATATATCTCTTTTCAGTAGGAAATATAATGATTTAGAAGTGATTAGAGAATGAGATTAATTATTCATATGACAAATGCGACAACTATTGTTACTTTTATACAGTAACTAAATAAATATTATTGTTATATGTGAATTCATTTATGCCATCAATTGTTTCCGCTAATTCAAAATGAAAGGAGTGGAAGGTAAATGCATTCTTTAAATGCCACAGAATCCCTTTGGACTGATGAATCCGTAGAAAATTTGGAAACGAGAGAAGAGTATGGTTGTTTCTGCTTCTCCATTTGTTTCTCACTGTGCTTCTGTTTCTGCTTCTAATTTAAACTAAATATTTCTAACTGGTTAGGTTTTCTTGGTAACAATAGTTGTGATATTCGTTCAAAGTAGTTAACCAGTTAGAAATATGATGAAAGCAGTATGTTAGTACTTTTAAGCAGGAGCAAGGGGAGTAAACTTGAACCTGCTTAATTATTTGTTTTGGTGATAAGTAAGGAGGGAGAAAGCTATGATTCCATTAGTTGTATTAGTTGTTGTATTTGCTTTATTGACTATAACGCTATCATGCCTATGGCTCTACAACGATTGTTTGTATCGAGGAATAAATCCTTGGATTTGGGTGTTCTTAATGATTGCGACCACTCCCATATTGGGATTCATTTTATATTCTCTTATTGGAAAAAGAGGAATATCAATTACGGGTAAGTCTAGAAAGAATAAGTATATAGGATCTGCGGTTTTTATTACCATATTGTTGCTTATCTTTTCAAGTATCGGATTAGCATTTTATTCAGTGACATAGGTAGAGAAGTTAGATTCAAGCCAACAAGTGCTCTGTAGAACTTCTACAGGGCTTTTTATTATTGCACATTTCATTTCAATATTTTACCGTCTATGCTACTATATCTACGATCATAAAAGGAATAATTTAGAAGAGTAGGCGGATTTCATGGAAATTGGCGCGATCACTTTGATTGTAAAAGACATGGGAAAGATGGCCACATTCTATCGGGACATCATGAAAATTCCTATGGGCTGCGTGAAGCTGTTGTGGCTGACCCAGAAGGGAACTTGATTGAGATCGTAGCTATATACAATTACCCGAAAGGAAGAACCACTCTTGAGAACCCCTATAACTAACGTAAACTGGATAGAACACAAAGAAATCATGGAAGACTTACTTATTCAAGAAGCCAACTTAACCATACATCTGATGGATGAGGGCTTTGAAGCAGAGGTTCTAAAGATCAGTTCTGATGAGGAGAGCTATGTCTTAAAAACGTGGAGTAAAAGCTCCAAACCAGATGTTCAGTTTCAATATCGTTTATTGGATGTCCTGTCCGAACGAGGGGGAGCCGTCTCTAAACCAGTGGGCTGGGGGATCAACCCGAACGGGGATAAGGTGTTGTTAACAAGCTTTGACGGAACGCCAATTCATAAAGTGAATAATAAGACACTGAAGGAGCTTGCGAGCATTTTAGCCAGAATTCATCAAATAGATATTGCTGAGCTTGAACATATACAACTACCTAAGTACGACTTCGTCGATTACTTTTTTCCCGAAGTGATCGAGCACGCAGATCTTAAACAAGCACTGATTTCTCTAGTGGAGCAAACGCCAATGAAACAGGACCGTATCATTCATGGAGATTTTCATTTAGGAAATATAGTAGAAGATAAGGGGCGATTTACCGTCATTGATTGGACGAACGGCCAGTTAGGAGATCCTAGATATGATTTTGCGTGGTCACTTATTCTGCTGAAAATCCATATCTCCGAGCGTTACGCTGATATGTTCCGTTCTGCTTATCTATTGGAGAATTTTATGGAGCAGGAAGAGCTTGAGGTCTTCGAAGCCTGGGCTTGTCTTAGATGGATCTTGCTGAATAGACGAGGTAGTACACCTAAAGGACCTAATGTAACGAAGAGGGTAAAGAGTTTAATAGGAAGTAATCGATTCCTAAAGGATTTGGAATTCGTAGGGTTTAAATGAACTTCATCTCAAAAAGAATTACATTATAGACCGCAACCCTTTGCATGGAGGGCGGTCTATTTACGTTTGTTCACTGCAGGATCCCGGCACACTCAATTTTCATTCAATATTCAGTTTGGGTGTTTATAATGCTTTTTATGAATCGGGGGATGTACTTGTATAGGACTTCAACTGTGTAAAGGAGGCTTTCCATGGTAAGGGCAATTCAAAAAGCATTGTATGTCATACTTGCATGCTTCATAGGACTATTTATCGCTTCCTCCTTTTTTATCCGGGCGAAATATAATTATTTCGTATATGGGGACACGCCAGTTTTGGAGAAGCAACAGCTGGGTCTTTTTATTCTAGGGATTGTGGTGGTGCTGGCGTTAAGCGTTATTTTGTATAAAATATGCCTGAAGCTTAATCCGTACAGTTGGAAAATCGTCATTCCATCCATATTGCTGTGTTCTTTTGCCATTCAGATCGTCATCATTTTTCTGTTTCCTCGCTTGCCGACGGATGATTCGCAGACGGTGCTTTCACTGGCACTCGATATGCTGTACAGGAATGATTATTCATCTTTTGACACGACGGGTTATCTGCATATGTTCCCGTTTAATTTCTCGATTGTTGTGTACTTAAAGACGTTGCTACAGTTATTTCCGGATAATTACTTGGTGATCAAAATATTCAATATTCTATTCACACTCTTAACCTCGTTAATGATTTACCTGCTGTATAAAGAGCTCAAGGGTAAGTCTGAGGATCATGATTATGGCATTCTCGTGTTTGCCGCTACCTATATTCCTTCTTTGTTTATGAGTAATTTAATCTATAACGATGTGATTGCTACAGCCTTTCTAACAAGTGCTTTATATTTTACTGTGAAATTTATAAAAAGAAAGTCCATAAAGGATATCCTCTTCGCAGCCATCCTTCTGGCAGTCGGCAACTATTTCCGAAGCATCGGTGTTATTGTTCTGATTGCTGTGGTGGTCAGTCTTTTGTTCAACATGCGTGCGATCGGGGTGAAAAAAGCTCTAAGCGCTTTGTTTATCACGATTTTATTGTTCAATACTCCGAGCTGGACGCAAAATGCTGTGCTGCAGGGGATGAATGTTGTAGATGAACCGATTAACGAAAATTCCGCACCAGTCTACATGTGGCTGAATATGGGGATCAATTTGGAGACGTTTGGGTTCTGGGACAATCGAGAGAGCTACGCAATCTATCAGCAAGATGCAAATTATAATAAGGCAGAAAGTACGGAGTTATTTAAAGAGGAGATCAGCAATAAGCTCTCCGAAGCAAGCTTAAGTGACTTAGTGGAAATGTATTATAAAAAGCTCGTTTGGACCTGGACAGAAGGAACATACCAGATGGAACGATATGGGCTTGGGAATGACGGATCATCCAGCAACGGTGGAAGAATGGGTTTTGTCATGGACCGTTATAGCTACACTAATGCTGCTACGGATTTGTTTAAGGCGGACTCCAATTATAGAAGCGGAATGTTGTGGTTGCTGTATGTTCTGAATTTTCTGATGTATGTGTGTATATTCGTTCGCTTAATCGGTGGAATAAGAGTTAAAAGATTTGAAGAGACCCCTTTGATTCTTGTGGTGCTGGGCTTTATCGGATTCTATTTATTGTGGGAGATTAAGTCCCGATATATTTACCCCGTGTACCCGTTGCTGATCGTGTTGTCCTACATGGGCTTTAAAGATGTATACGATTATATGGTGAAAAGATATGTTCTTCGTTAACTATTTTCGCTCGGAAAGAGGGGGTTCAAAGATGCGAATCAAGCGAGTTCTCGCTTTGCTCATATCAGTGCTTAGTTGTTCCATAGTACTCGTCTCCTGTGAGGCCATTACCGCGCAGAAGATATCAAGTACCGACTCCGGGTCAAGGGCGAACGGGGGACAGGGTTTTAATGGTGGTCGGGACAAAAATGGAGGTAGCTTTCCGGGCATGAATGGCGGAACGAGAGGAAACGGTAGCCAGGGTAAGGATGACGGTAGCGGTGATGGAGGAGTTAGCGGACGAAGCGGGCGACAGTGAATAAATTTCATGAACTTGCCTCAAGTCTACGAAGATTAAGTATGATAGGATAAGATTATATATAAATTCCCCGCAGGGGTAAGAAAAGAGAAATGGGAGCATCATGAGAATCATTATATCGCCTGCCAAGAAGATGAAGAGGGACACGGATTTCATGGATTGCCGGCAGATGCCGCAATTCATAAGCGAGTCACAGACGCTTCTGGCCTTATTACAAAAGTTGAATTATGAAGAAGCAAAATCCCTATGGAAATGCAATGATGCCATCGCCACACTGAATGTGGAGCGGATTCGGGATATGGATGTAACACGGAATCTTACACCGGCTATCTTTTCCTATGAGGGTATCCAGTATCAATACATGGCACCTGGGGTACTTCAAATGGAGGAGCTGGAATATCTTCAGCAGCATTTACGGATATTGTCCGGGTTCTATGGAATCGTCCGGCCGTTTGACGGCGTTGTTCTGTACAGGCTGGAAATGCAGGCCAAGCTTAGCGGACCTGGTTTTAGCTCTATCTACGAGTTCTGGAACAGAAAGCTGGCGGATCAGCTATTCTCGGAGAGTGACATCATTCTGAATCTGGCCTCCAAGGAATACAGCAAGTGCATCTCCCCGTATGTTGGCGGAAACGTTCGAATGATTAGCTGTGTATTCGGGCAGGAAATCGGCGGTAAGATCGTGGAGAGAGCGACCCTGGTCAAGATGGCCAGAGGTGAAATGGTACGCTTCATGGCTGAGCGGCAAATCACCTGTGTGGAGGATATCAAAGGCTTCGACGGGTTTGATTTCAGCTTTGCTGAGGAGCTGTCGGATGAGAATACGTATGTGTTTATTCAAAAAAAGAATGAATAGAGTAAGTAGTATTATGGGTAATTCTGAAGGTGGTTGAACAACCAGTCTCAGGATTGCCTTTATTTTTTTGATCCTTCTTTAATCTAGCTGTCTCTGCGATTCTGCAGGGAACATCTCCATCCGATTTAGATCAATATTATATTTCCGCTTTTTAGAATATCCAGTCCGATAAGACCGTTGATGTAATTAATTCCTTCATGATCAATTCCGATTCGCCATTTTCGAATCTAATGCCTAGTTCAGAAACGATGTCAGAAGACAGTAGGGAGTGAGCAGCACCTGTATCAATGACTAAATTGTCTATTTTTAAGGAACGTCCCTTGTAGTCAATCGTCATCGCTGTCTGAATTAAGTCGTGCATAAACTCAATTTGCATCTTATCTACTCTTATATAGAGGATGATTTCTAAGTTCGACGGTGATATTCTCTTGTCCGGTATGATAAACAATATTGTTATTCTTGTAGTTTAATAATAGGCGGGTAGCCTCATCGGGGTCTTAAATGGCACGTACTAGAGCAACATTATTTATGAACTGAATGTTTTCTTTGGTATGAGAATCCAAAATTTCGAGCAGTACATATTGATCAGGATAAATTGACCGAACCTCTTGCCATTGCATCTTTATCACGCCCTTGTAATTATTATTGCTTTATATAATTATAACCTATTGTAATTCTAAACGGTGAAACCAAAATACATTGTACCTATGCAAAAAAGCTCAGGCTGCAATTCAGCCTGAGCTTTTTTGGTGTTTATTCAATTAAGCTTCCATCTTCTGCGCCGTATAAAGGCGGTGATAAAGTCCCTTTTGTGCGATTAGCTCATCATGTGAGCCGCTTTCTGCGATGCCTTTGTTAGACACATACATAATGCGGTCGCAGTTTTTTACGGTGGACAGACGATGCGCGATAATGAATGAGGTACGCCCTTTAAGGAGCTCATTCAGACCTTTTTGAAGCAAACGCTCAGTCTTCGCATCGATGGAAGAAGTGGCTTCATCCAGTATGAGAATCCTAGGGTCAGCCAAAAGCGTTCTTGCGAACGAAATGAGCTGCCGCTGCCCCTGAGATAGCTTGGAGCCACGCTCGTTAACCTCTGTCAGATAGCCTTGATCGAATTCACGGATGAATTCGTCGGCGCAAACGGCTTTCGCTGCGGCGATGACTTCTTCCTCGGTGGCATCGAGTTTACCGTAACGAATATTGTCCAGGATCGTACCGGAGAAGATGAAGCTGTCCTGTAGCATAATCCCCATTTGGCTGCGCAGGGACTTCAGCGTAACCTGCGAGATATCCTGATCGTCGATAAGAATCTTACCGCTTGAAATATTATAGAAGCGCGAGATCAGATTGACGACCGTAGTTTTGCCTGCACCTGTTGGTCCCACTAGAGCGATGCTTTCTCCTGCTTTGATCTTAAAGGAGATATTCTCCAGAATATTGAGTCCAGGATCATAGGCAAAGGTCACATCGTCGAAAGTGACATGGCCCTCTACAGGTCGCAGTGTCTTCGCATCTGGAATATCACTGACGGTAACGGGTTCATCCAGCGTCTCGAAGATACGCTCAAGATAGGCAACGGCGTTGATAAAGTTATTGTACAGGTTCGAAAGATTCAGAATCGGCTGCCAGAAGCGGGCAGCGTAGCTGCTCATCGCCAGAATGACACCGAGGGTCATATCTTGAGGGCTTAGTGTTAGTAAGCCTACAAGGAAAATCAATGATGTCACGATCGTAGACAAGTTGTCCACGGAGAACGGAATAAGTAAGTTGTAACGTTGGGCCTTCATCCATTCTGTACGGAAATTACCCGCGAGACGTGTGAAGATTCCTTCGTTACGTTGTTCCCGTGAGAACATTTGCGTCACACCAATACCGCTGATACTTTCTTGCAAATAGGCGTTCAGGTTGGAGCTTTTATTGGATACTGCTTGCCAAGCCCGGCGTTGCCGAGTTTTGATCAGCATCATGATGCCAAAGAAGACTGGCAGTCCTGCAAGGATGACAAATGATAGACGTACGTCAACAGCGAACATGAAGGCTGCGATAAAGAGCAAATTCACGATTTCTAGAATAAAGTTAATAATACCATTGGATAACACATCCGAAACGGCGTTAACGTAGTTTACGACCCGGATAAGAATCTTGCCCTGCGGACGGTCGTCATAATACTTGAATGGCAACTCTTGCAGGTGCTTAAACAAATCTGTACGGATGTCAAAAATAATATCCTGTCCAACACTCGTCATGATACGTGAACGAATCGTAGCCAGATAAACGCTGACTACAATGGTCAGCAGCATCAGTCCAGCCCAGCCCAGCAGCGCAAGCTTCGCTTTTGCCGGAATGGTCACGTCGATCACATGCTGCATGATCAGCGGAGCTGATAGTGAAATGGCCGCTGAAAGTGCACTGAGTATAAATGCAACAATCATTGGCGTTTTCTTTCGTTTGATGTATATCATCGCACGCCGGAAGTGTTTTATATTAAACGGCGATTCCAGATTCTCATCGACGTCGAATTTATTCCTGGCCACTTGCGGTCACCTGCCTTCCAATACCCTCGTTCTGCAGTTTAAACACATCGTAGTAGTAGCCCCGTTTCGCTAGCAGTTCGGCGTGGGTGCCTTCCTCAACCAGCTTCCCGTCATCCAGAATGAGAATACGGTCAGCCTGCGCGGTCGTAGATACACGCTGCGCGATAATAATCTTCGTGCAAGGATAATCCAGCTCACGTAGACTTTTCTGAATATGCTCCTCCGTCTCAAGATCGACAGCAGAGGTCGTATCATCCAGAATGAGGATCGGACGGCGAACTGCCAAAGCACGTGCTAAAGCGATACGCTGTTTTTGACCTCCGGATAAGCCGACGCCTCTTTCGCCGACAACGGTATCATAACCTTCAGGCATTTTGGTAATGAAGTCGTGTGCGGCTGCGAGCTCAGCAAAGCTTATCGCATCTTTTTCCGGAAGATCAGGATCACCGTAGGCGATGTTTCCATCGATAGTATCAGAGAACAAGAGCACATCTTGGGTCGCCATACCGATATTATCGCGCAGCTCATCGAGCTCCAGCTTTCGGACATCAACACCGTCGACGAGTACACGTCCTTCGGCTACGTCATAGAAGCGAGGTATCAGGTTGATGATTGTTGTTTTGCCTGATCCGGTCGAGCCCATGATTGCTATGGTTTCACCAGGTTCAACGGTAAAGCTAACATCGTCAAGTACGATAGCGCTGTCATATTTGAAGCGGACATGATCGAACTCAATACGGCCTTCGTAACGGCGTTTGTTAGTAGACGTATGCTCGTTTACGATATTAGGCTTTGCGTAATAGATATCAATGATTTTGGACAAGCTCGCAAAAAAGCGCTGAATGTCGTTGATAATAATACCAATATTGCGCATAGGGTTCGATATCGCCCAGATCAGCGAAGAGAAAGCTGTAAATTCACCGAAGGTGATCCGGCCGTTCATCAGGAACAAACCGCCTGCCAGCATTAGAATGACGTTGAAGCCCTGAGCGAAGGATTCCAGAAAAGGAAAGTAATCCAGCCATACAAGGGCGGCCTTTTTGTTCGCTGTAGAATAATTGACATTCTTCTCCGTAAATTTTTGAACCTCGAACTCTTCACGGGCAAAAGCCTTAACCACACGGTTGCCTGAAATATTCTCCTGAGTAGTCGTGTTAAGCTGGGACAACCGCTCACGCAGGTCAATATACATAGGACGGACGCGTTTAGCGAATATGTAAGCCACGATAAAAATAGGTGGCGACAGGATTAGCATCCACAGCGTGAGCTGAGCATCTATGGTGAAAAAATAGATAACAGCAGCAATGAAGATCGTTAGCGATTCAATGATCGTTTTAAAAATCCATGCCATCGAGTGCCGAACCATGTCCAGATCCCCGGTCATCTTGGTCATGAGATCGCCGGTTCGGTTACGGTCGTAATATTCTCTGTCCTGTCCCTGAATCTTGTTGTACAAAAAAATCCGGATGTTGTACATCATGTTTTGAGAGGACTGTTCGTACTGCATCGTTGTAAAATAAGCAAGTCCTGTGCGCAGTAGAGAAAATCCAATCATAGCCAAGCAGAGCATAATCAATAATTGCCGTTCTTGTGTAAGATTCTGCAGCGCATTGTCACCTGCTATAAACGTATCGACAATGCGCTGACTGATGTAAGGGTTTACAATCGTAAGACTTGAGCCCACTACCGAGAGGCAGAGTGCCAGAATGTACCGTGTCCGGTTGCCCTCTAAGTTCTGCCATAGCCATTTCAGTTCGAACATCTGATCACCTGTTTCTGATTGTTCTTGTTCTTTCACTCTTGCCTGAAAAGAGTGAATAAAACAAAGTGATTATAACATTATCAAATGACTAAGTATCGTTTACGGTAAAATTTCCTTGTTACATTATTGTTACAAAAAAATGAACTTATTAATGATGTGAATTTAACCTTGCGTAATGAGGGTTTGCCATTCGGGCTTGGGCGTTCTAATTATGATAAACTGAAACAATATAAAGTGATTAGGCTTGGTTTGGATAGAGACAGGAGGATGGAAAATGAGCTTTGTTGCTGTCAAAAATGAGTACAAGCGTTACAAAATGGGTGAAAGTGTGATCGTTGCCAACGACGGAATTGATTTTGAGATAAATAAAGGTGAGTTTGCAGTGATTGTCGGCCCCAGCGGTGCGGGCAAATCGACGGTGCTTAATATTCTTGGCGGGATGGATTCTGCTGACGAAGGCCAGGTCATTGTGGACGGTACGGACATTGCCAAGTTCAGTGCCAAGGAGTTGACGGGCTACCGCCGCAATGACGTGGGTTTTGTGTTCCAGTTCTATAACTTAGTGCCGAATCTCACCACACTGGAGAATGTTGAGCTTGCTTCTCAGATTTCCCCGCGTGCACTAGATGCGCGTAAGGTGCTTGAGGATGTGGGACTAGGTGCACGGCTGGATAATTTTCCGGCTCAGCTGTCTGGTGGTGAGCAGCAACGTGTCGCTATCGCCAGAGCGCTAGCTAAACAGCCGAAGCTGCTCCTCTGCGATGAACCAACAGGTGCGCTAGACTACAATACTGGAAAGCAAGTGCTTAAGCTGCTTCAGGATACCTGCCGTAACACAGGCACTACGGTCATCGTAATCACGCATAATTTGGCGATTGCACCAATGGCAGACAGGGTTATTGAGATTAATAATGCTAAGGTACGGAAGATGGTAGTCAATCCTTCGCCAATATCCGTTGAAGATATCGAATGGTAAGGAGAAGGCATCTATGAAAAAGCGAGCATTGTGGAAAGATATTTTTCGTGAAATTAGGCATACCAAAGCCCGGTTCATTTCGATTTTTGCCATCATTATGCTGGGCGTTAGTTTCTTTTCCGGCATCAAGTCAGCCGGTCCGGATATGCTGGATACAGCCGGAACCTTTTATCAAGAGACGAGACTAATGGATCTGAAGGTGCAGACCAACTATGGTCTGACCGAAGATAATATCGGCCTGCTGAGCGATATACCGGGCATCGATGAAGTCCAGCCGGGTTACAGTACGGATGTGTTCAGCGGTGATAATGCTTTGATCCTCAAAGTCCATTCTTATCATTCAGATAAACCTCTTAACCAGTACAGTATGATTGAAGGACGTCTTCCAGAGGTTTCCGGAGAAATCGTATTGGATGACAAGCTGGCTGGAAAATATGCGCTGGGTGACAAAATAACCTTTAGCGGTGACGGATCGGATGCGGAGCTGTCGAACAACTTTGCGTCACTGAACTATACGGTTGTAGGTTTTGTGCGAAGCCCACAATTTATAGAAAAGAGTACCCGGGGCACCAGTGGGATCGGCAAGGGTATGGCCGATGCATTCGCAGCAATTCCGGAGTCAGATTTCAAGCTCCCGGTGTATACGGAAGCCTATCTGTCCTTTAAGGATACAGCCAGTGTGAAGGCTTATTCGCCAGAGTACAAGGCATTGATCGAACAGCATACTAAGGCGGTAGAGCAGGCGCTGTCCGGCGTGCCGGAGGCTCGGCTTGCGGAGATGCGCGCGGAAGGTGAGAAGGAGCTGTCCAGTGGACGAGGTAAGGTGGCCGCCGCCGAGCAACAGCTTGCTGAATTAAAGCGCCAGCCAGAGGTGGTGCAGCAGGAACAAGCTGCAAACATGAAAGCTATTACTGACGGACTGGTCTCGGCCAAGGCGGAACTAGCTGCAGGGGAGCAAAAGCTTGCAGAACTGGGCCTTCCGAAGGTCTACGTCACTGACCGAAGTGCCAATCCGGGATATGCCGAATATAAAGACAACGCTGATCGATTGTCGGCAATTGCGAGTGCGTTCCCGGTATTCTTTTTCCTGATCGCTGCGCTGGTCAGCTTGACGACTATGACTCGGATGGTCGAGGAGCATCGTTTGCAGATCGGGACACTTAAAGCGCTTGGGTATGGGAACCGTGACATTATGGCCAAATTCTTGGTTTATGGTACGCTTGCCAGCTTGACGGCTTCGGTTGCGGGACTTGCGCTCGGATTTACGATGTTTCCAACCATTATCTATAATGCGTACAGTTCACTTTATAATCTGCCGGATCTTATCAAAAGCTTCTATCCGTCGTATTCCATCATTTCCATTATAGTGGCGCTAATCTGCACTACATTGACGGCTTGGATTGCCGCGCGGGTAGAACTACGAAGCAACGCTTCCGTATTGATGCGTCCGAAGGCGCCAAAGAGCGGGCAGCGGATTTTACTGGAGAGAGTTACTTTTGTATGGAAACGGTTGAGCTTTGTTCAAAAGGTGACCGCACGGAATTTATTCCGCTACAAGCAGCGGATGTTCATGACAGTGTTCGGCGTGGCCGGCTGTACGGCGCTGATTCTGACCGGTTTTGGTCTTAAAGACTCGATCGGCAGCATTGCCCCCCAGCAGTTCGGCACAATTATGAAATATGATGCACTTGTAGCGCTGCATGAAGATGCGTCTGCTGATGTGCGGGATGCCTACGAGCAATTGATCACTGGCGAGTCCACTATAACCGGATCACTAAGTGTGGCACAGGAAACGATGAAAGCGCACAGCAGTGGTGTGAATGATCAGGATGTGCATATGTTCATCCCTGCATCTGTTGCTGCGATATCCGATTATGTGGAGCTGCGGGATCGAGTGAGTGGTGAAAAACGCACGCTTTCGGACGAGGGCGCTATAATCTCGGAGAAGCTGGCTAAATTATACGGGCTTGAACCCGGCGACCCATTGAATGTGGTGGACAAGGATAACGAGACATTCAAGATTAAGGTCATAGGGATTACAGAGAACTATGTAATGCACTATGTTTATATGACACCTGCGTATTATTCTTCCGTATTTGGACATGAACCGGTGTTCAACACAGAGCTGCTGAACTATACCACGCACGACAAAGCATGGGAGGACAAGTTCGGCGAGAAGCTAACGGACAATGAGGGAGTGGCAGCGGTCAGCTTTTCCAGCAATGTAGGTACTGCCTTTGATGACACCATGAAGAGTATGGACGTTGTAACCTTGGTGCTCATTGTATCGGCTGCTGCTCTGGCTTTCGTCGTCCTCTACAATTTGACCAATATTAATGTCTCTGAGCGGATCAGGGAACTATCAACGATCAAGGTATTGGGATTTTATGATAAAGAAGTAACGTTGTATATTTACCGTGAGAATATGCTGCTAAGCCTACTCGGCATTGTAGCCGGATCGGGTCTTGGCATTATATTGCACAGCTTCGTCTTGAATACAGCTGAGCTGGATGCAACGATGTTCGCGCCGATTATTAAGTGGCCAAGCTATGTGTATGCCGCACTCTTAACACTGCTGTTCTCAGGCATAGTCATGGCTTTCATGCACATTAAGCTCAAACGGATTCATATGATTGAGGCGTTAAAGTCGGTAGAATAAGCGGAGCTTCCACACCAAAAACAAAAGTTGATCCTACTTAACCACAAAGGACCGCTTCGAACAGCCATTGTTTTGGCTACTCGAAGCGGTCTCTTTTGCTTTGAGAGGCGATGGAATCTTTTAACGTGAGCCGATTGATAACTTCATATGCAGGATAGGAAAAGGATTACCCTGTTCATCTAGTGCAGAACGCTCGAAAACTTGAAAGCCCATATGCTCATAGAAACCTAAGGCCTGCGGATTTTGTTCATTTACATCAACGTAGCGTACGTTCAGTGTCTGTATAGCATAAGCAACGAGTGATTTTCCAATGCCTTTTCCCATTGCAGCAGGTTCTACGAATAGCATTTCAATCTTGTTATCCTGAATCCCTATGAATCCAAGCGATTGGTCATGGTCATCTATAAAAGCAAGCAGACGACTTATATGCTCCATCCCTTGTATAACCAGTGGCCGCAACGCATCAATGTCCTGTTCAGACAGGAATAGATGTGTATGCCGCACAGAGGATTCCCAAATATTCAGTAGACGGTATAAACATTCTTCATTTCTAGTGTTGATTGGTTGTATTGAGTCCATGTCTTCCCTCGCATTTTCACTTAATTCGAAGAAGATGAAGCTGCAGCCGCAGCCGAAGCGGCCGCAGCCCCTGCAAGAGCAGCCTGCTGTGCGATCACAATATTAGTGATGCTGGTGGAAAGCATCGAGGTTACAATGCCGCTTTGCACATCCTCTACATATTTGAAGGCTACTAGCGCAGCTGACAGCAGTAGCAATTCCTGCTTTACAATGGACCAGCTGCCAAAGCCTTTTTTGGTACGCAGTAATTCGAAGGTCTCTGAGACTTCCGTAACCATGTCCTTATTGTTGGAGGAGAGCAAAGTTAGCACGCCCAGCGAAGAAAGGGTATATTCCTTATCTAACCGGATGCCATGTGCACGGAACGCATCTCGTAATGCCAGTACACGATCCGCTGCTTCTGAAGCTTCTTTTCCAAGAACCAGTACCTGTGTCAGAGCTTGCACACTGTTCCCCGACATAAATTCAGGCTTTAGTGTAGTGTAAAGCTGCTCCATCCGGTCGATGCCGCTGTCCACGTCGATATCGGAAAGGCCGAGCATGGCAGAGAAAATATAATCATCATGTCCGGTAAGGAAACGGTGCTTCGCTTTCATGCTATCGTAAAACATCTTTGCGCGTTCTACCGTACGCTGATACTGATCTGTTGTCGTATTAGCGGCGATTTGATAAGCGGCAACGACGAGATAATCAGAGGCTCTAAATTTGACGTCCTTCAATAAGTCATATACGGTCAGTGTGTTTGCAAGCTGTTGTTCCTTGTCAGCAGAAAGAGAGAGCATAGTAGCAATACTGATTGCCGAGTTCCCCCTAAACGAAGAAAACATTCCGGTATTTTCTTTAATAAGCTCGTGGCTCGCACGAATCGCATCCTCATCTGCACTTTTATTCTCTGCTGTGTACAGTAACCCCGCCAAACGGCTAACCATTGCATTATGCCAAGGAAAAGCCTTTTTGATCCTCAGCGCGTTCTCTGCGAACAATTCAACCCTTGCTGCAAACTGCTCGTTCATTGGATACACCCCTCAGTTATCTATAATTCATAATATTACGAAAAATTTCTGAGTTGGATTCATTTGTTTGGGGTGTTTATTGTTTTTAGATCATAACCAGCTCTTTAGCATACCGTTTGCCTGACGAAAGGAGGCTGTCGCTCAGTTCAGGGTCATTTACTGTCCGTGCAAGAACTAGAGAGCCAACCATGGTGCTGAACAGTGTGCTACCTTTGGACGCGTCAATGCCCGCCAGCGTGGAGATGAATGTAACCATCCGCTCTAATTCCTGCGTGAATATCCGCCGAACTTCTTCGGAAGAACGGGCTATTTCGGCAGAAAGGGCAGGAATAATGCAGCCCATCTCCGTTTTGTCGCGATGATACGGACTTAAATAATAATCAATGACCGCATTGATTTTGGGTTTCTGCTCTTCCTGCTCCGCAACCTTCTGCAAAAGTGTGATGGTATCACTGATGGCATACCGGCAGGCTTCGGCGACCAGTTGTTCTTTATTGTCAAAGTGGGAATAAAACCCGCCATGAGTTAACCCGGCACCCTTCATAATGAAGGGAACACTTACATCATGAATACCATGCGAGCGAAAAGCCTGAGCAGCACTTTCAATAATCGTATTCCGCACTTTTATTTTATGGCCTTTGGGATAGGGCATTATAATCACTCCACAGCTTCATAAGTATACTTTTTAAAATATTATAATCATCATAATAAAGCCTGTCAATTTAGCGATTGTGAGCACTATTAGCTGATGAATAGCTAAACAGGGTTGTTGACGGTTTTAAAATATGATGATAATAATATATTACGGTCATCATATTTTAAAATAACTTTAACAGGAGGTAGCGACGATGAGTAAGCTTGAATCCGTAGAAACGTTGGTCATTGGATCAGGTCCGGGAGGGTATGTAGCGGCGCTGCAATCTGCCCAGCTTGGGATGAAGACGGCAATTGTTGAACGCAATCAGCTTGGCGGGGTTTGTACAAATGTTGGGTGTATTCCATCCAAAGCATTAATTGCAGAGTCTCATCGTTACGAGTTGTTTAGACTGTTCAGCTCTTCAGAGGCGGCAGTGTCATTTAAGAATGCTCAGGATTTCAAACAGGGAATTGTGAATAAGCAGGCAGGCGGAGTTAGCTATTTATTAAAGACGGCAGGTGTGAATATTTTGGAAGGAGAGGCAAGATTGGTTGATGAGCATACGGCGATTATCAGTCAGTCTGGGCAGGAGCAAAGTATTTCTTTTAAAAACGCCATCTTGGCCACAGGATCACGTCCGATTGAGCTGCAAGCCTTTCCGGTTGGCGGACGTGTTTTATCTTCTACAGAAGCTCTGTCACTCTCCGAAGCTCCAACTAGCTTAGTTGTTATTGGTGGGGGATATATAGGGATTGAACTGGGGCAAATGTATGCCAAATTTGGAACAAAGGTAACGATTCTGGAGGGAGGAGATCAAGTGCTGCCTGGATTTGAGGCGGAGCTTGTGAACCCTGTTGGAAGGCAGTTGAAGGCTGATGGGATTAAGATGATTACCGGAGCGACAGCTGTGAACGTAATGCAGAGTGCAGATACCATCACACTGCATTATTTGAAAAATCAGGAACAGCTGCATGTGACAGCGGAATATGTGTTAGTCACTGTCGGGAGAAAACCAAATACAGACGGCAATTTAGGACTGGATCGTATAGGCTTGCCCGTGACGGCTAGAGGATTGATTGAGACAGACGAACAGTGCAGAACGGCTATTCCGAATATTTTTGCAATTGGGGATATTACGTCAGGTCCAGCCCTTGCTCACAAGGCGTCCTATGAAGCTAAAATTGCGGCAGAAGCCATTGCAGGCCTTTCCTCCGAGGTTGATTATAGAGCCATTCCGCTTGTTGTTTTTTCTGAACCAGAGTTAGCGAGCGTGGGCTTAAGTGAAACAGAAGCAAGAGCAAAGGGCATCCCGATCGTAATTGGTAAATCCACCTTTGGGATTAACGGGAGAGCATTGGCCCTGAAGGAAACTGAGGGCTTCGTCAAAATTGTAGCAAATCCGATCTCAGGAATCGTGATGGGGGCCCAAATCGTTGGCGTGGAGGCATCCACACTCGTGTCGGAGCTTGCCCTTGCCATTGAGATGGGAGCCACTGTGGAGGATTTGGCGATGACCATTCACCCTCATCCTACATTGGGAGAAGTGATTATGGAGGCTGCCGAAAATGCGGTTAGAAAAATGATAAGGGGAGAGCGTGGAAAATGAAGATAAAAGCAGGCTTGTATATTGGAATTGCGGTTGTGTTGATCGTTGGAGGGTCGCTGCTTGCAGTAAAAGGTAAGGATGCTGTTAGTCAGGCTGAGAGCAGGAAGCAAGGGATTCTTGATGCAGAGCAAAAGACTATATTTTATCAGAACAGTCCAGGGTCAATTGTTGAGGTCCGTGTGGCTGTAGGTGATTCTATAAAACAGGGAGAGGTATTGTTCAAGGTTAAATCCGCTGAAGAAGGAGAAACAGATGTACTCGCGCCTGAGGACGGATCGGTCAACAGGATGGTTGTAAAGCCGGGAGATCAAGTACAGCAAGGCATGCCACTGGCGGTGCTGCAAAAAAACAGCTTTTATACAGACCTTTACGTACAGGAAAGTGAAATCCAAAAGCTAAAGGTGAATCAAAATATTGGGGTTCATTTTCCGTATTTGGAGCATGAAGCGGAGGTGACGGGTGTAATTACTTCCATCGCAGCCGCCCCTCAATTTGCGAGCTTACGTATGTCACGTGAAAAGGGGCAAGCGGATTTAAGTATGTTTCTTGTCCGTGTAGCTATGGATGCGAATGCTGAGTTGCTTCCGGGGATGACAGCGGAGGTGAAGCTCGATGAAGTCACTGATTGATGAGTGGAAGTACGTGGCGGGCAGTAAGTATTTACGCCTGATTTTTATTGGTCCGCTTATTGCGGCTCTGTTTTTTGGCTTGATGTTCTCGAAGAATCAAATCAGCGAATCGCATGTTGTAGTTATTGATGAGGATCACAGTTCGTATTCAAGGCAGCTGATCTCTAAAATCAATGCCTCTCCTTATATGAAAGTAACCAATGTGTACGCCAGCCGCTTAAATCCAGAAACTATACTGGCAAATGAGCAAGCTGTCGCAGTTATCACGCTTCCTAAAGAGCTGGGACAACATCAACAGCAGGGGATTTCAACGAATATCGGCATCTTGATGGATAACACGATGCCCTCAGGGCTAACCGGCATCCGAACTGCCATTCAGGAAGTCATTCAGACGGAGAATATGACGCTTTCGATGACCCGTCTGATTCAGAAGGGGATGGATGCCGAAGCCTCTAAAGGGCTTGTTTCACCGTTATCTCTCCAACAGCGGATGTTGTTCAATCCGACCACAAGTTATGTGAGCTTTATGGTCATTGGATTTGTGAATATTGTGGTGCTGATGATTACAACAAGCGCAGCGGGCGCCATTGTCCCGCGTTTGCGGCAGGAAGGAAAACTTTTTACAAACGGGAAGTCGCCTTGGCAAATTTGGATTCGTAGTGTCCCTTATGCTGTCTTGACCACGCTTTCGTTGCTCCTATGTTATGGCTTATTAAAGCAGGTGGGGGGAATGCGTTTTGAAGCGGCGCCTTATCTTTTTATTATTCCGCTGCTTGTGTATGCCTTTGCTTTGTCCCTTATGGGCCTGTTGATTGGCTATACCGCCAAAGACGCTTCCAAAGTTAATTTACGAACCAATTTCGTATTGTATCCGTCATTTCTTGCTACTGGAATCCAACTGAGTCCACTAGCGTTTCCTGCGTTTTTTCAAATTTCCGCTTGGGTATTACCGATGAACTGGCTGAACCGGCTCATACGCGGGATGGCTTTTCGGGATGGGGCGTTATCTGCCTACAGTCTGGAGCTGGGAGCGCTGCTGATCCTTATTGGCGTTGCTTCCTTATTAATTGGATTATTGGTGCTCCAGGAAGTGAAGAAGCAGGAGGTTTCGTTCTCGGAATCCGTCAGCGCTTCAGTAATCTAGTCTAGTCGTGCAAACCGTTGTTCTGTCTTATCAAGATATTTCACCCGTTCTTCCAAGCTGCGATCTGACATGCCGGCATAATTATACCAACGGAGGTTCTTTCGTATGCCCATTTTGCGGAAGGTTCCTCTGAACAGGATTTTGGTGATAGGGTTGCCAAATATCCAGCGGTAAACAAAGTCGGGCGTGTTCATTACCGTCAGCAGGGATACGCCTTTCATATTCGGGAGTAAGCATTTAAAGGGCCGTCCAGGTTTGATTTCCTCATAGACAATGCCTTTTGCGAAGACCTTATCCAGAAAGCCTTTGGTAAGAGCAGGCATGGCCTCCCACCAAATGGGGAATAGGAAGACGATATGATCTGCTGCCATAAGCCGTTGCTGATAATTGGCGACTAGGGGGTCGACGGTTTTCTTTTGTCGCCAAGCAGCAAGTTCTTCGCGCGACATGATTGGATTAAATCCATCGGCATGCAAATCGATAAGATCGATCGTATGGCCTTTAGTGGTAAGACCTCGCATCACGGAGGCTAGCAGAGCTGCGGAATAGCTTCGCTGATGTGGGACATTCTCGGACGCCGATGCTCCGTATGGATGATCAAAAATAATTAAGACATTCATATAAATACCTTCTTTACGTTTTATTGTTTCCTGGAAATAAAATAATGACTATGGAAACAATAGTACATTTTAAGTTTCCTTGTTGTCAATATTATTTCTAGGAAACTTTATTTTTGAGCTGTGTCTTGTTAAGATGATCATAAGATGAATTTACGAGGAGACTTAACAGTGACGCATTCTTTCGAGAACTTACCGAATAAGGATTTATTGATAAAAAAACTGATAGAGATGATTCCTCAATTACAAAAACGATTTCAATCGGAGGATGATGAAGAAAAGGAATGGCTGCTCCAGAACTGTAGTAATCCACTTATCATTGATTTTCTCCAAGACTCCACAGTCATGATGCTGCATGTAATAGATGCAATTGGACAGCTTGAGCCGGTGAATGGCACTACTATTTCGAAGCATTTCGGGATTCCGAAAGGTAGCGTGTCCAAAATCACTAGAAAATTAGTTCAGCAGCAAATGATTCGCACGGAGTTTCTCCCCGAAAATAAAAAAGAAGTGCTGTTTCTTACAACACCTCTCGGAAAAGAAATATTCGATTTGCATCAAGAACTACATAAGGAGATGAATAAAGGGATAACTCGGTTTCTGCAGAGGTATAACACAGATGAATTATTATTTCTGATGCAAGCGTTCGAGGATACTTTAGAAGCATCATGGGTTCATTCGGAATCGGTTGCTGAAGAAGAACTATTAAATGCTGGAGAATCACTTGAGGTAATAGATAGCGATGAAATGAGTCAAATCGTAGAAATGCTTAACCAACTGGACACGCGCAACCTTAAAAAAGCTAAAGCCATTCTGCAGGATGTATTTTTTACCTCTTTTGGGTAGCTTTATAATTTTTGACAGTGGCTTATTTTCTTTTCACTTTTCCAAATTTGCTCTAAAAGCATGGCCAGTATAGTGCCGACAAGCAGACCATTACTGCAAATATATCGAAGTGTGGAAGGGAGACTCTGAAATACCGCTGGAGGCAAAAACATGAGTCCAATGCTCACCAACAAAGTTATTCCTAGTATCGTTAATCGGCGATGATCAAGCTGTTCCTGTAGCAAGGATTGGAATGCAATCCCTACGATTTGTACAAAAGTAGCTAGAAGTGCTGCATTGGCTACAGGCGCTGGAAGTAACGCTAGCACATTGACAACGGACGGCATTAGCGCGATAACGGTTAGTAACATACAGGCCATAAGAAATGGCCGAATTCGCTTTTGCCCTGTTAATTTCATAAAGCCCGCCGAGGCTGGTAAAGGAACAACTCCTATCGTTGAGAATAGGGCGGCTAGTATATGAGAGATCCCTCCCGTCCAAATCCCTCGGCTTAATGCTGTTTTTTCATCTTTCGGTAAAACCGGAACTACTTGTTTTACAGCGGAAATAGAAGAAATTGTATTGGATACTAACAAAAACGTAAACAACAGTGAGGTAATCACGATCCCTAGATCAAATTGAGGTACTCCCCAAGCAAAAATATGAGGGAACTTCAAGACGGGGGTTAAAGCTGTAAATGTTGGCCCCACTTTCCCGAATGCTGCAAATAATGCCGAACCCAAGCCGATTCCAATCAGTACGGCGTAACTACTAATCCATCCTCTTCCTTTAATAGAGAGAAAAATAACAAGTCCAAAAATAAAAAAGGATATGAGTGCTGCTATACCATCTGGTTCGGCGCTTGTTTCCTGTACTCCAAGCATGCCCTTGACTAATACACCGCTTAATTGCAAGGCGAGAATGAATAAAAATGAACCCGAAACTAAGGGTGTAAATAAAAATTGAAGCTTATAAACTAACCCTGTAGTTCCTAATATGAAGAGAACAAGCCCGGCTACGATTAATCCTCCTTCTAGAATTTGTAATGCATTCATTTGATCTTGCCCTTGAATTAAAGCTAAGTTGCCTAATATGATAAAGATACTTACCCATGATCCCGCAGGACCGTCTGCAATAGGATATTTATGTCCTAACCATCCCTGAATAAATGAACTGATTCCTACAACGAAAAATGTCCGCTGCATTAAGGTTGAAATTTGTTCAAACGACAATTGAAAAATACCTCCAATGACAATGGGCAGCGCCACTGCATTGGCTAGCAAAAAAATAAACCATTGTATAGTGCTGAGACTATCGGTAACACATTTGTTCTTCATATCTACTCACCTTCACTATTGTTAACTATACAATCTATACGGAAAATGCAAGCCACCTTTCAATGTGAAATCGTTAAAAGGTGGCTTGCTCCTTAATCTATTACCATTTGCGATATGGCAAAAACTTTCCGTTCATCGTCAGAATGATACGGTCACCGTTCGGATCTTCTTGCTTCTGTACGTCGAATTGGAAATCGATCGCGCTCATGATACCTTCGCCAAGTTTCTCCAAAACAAGTTCTCTAATCGTTGGACCGTATACAAGCAGCATTTCGTATAGGCGATACAGTCCTGGATCTGTAGGCGGCATAGCAATGACATCGCCACGGTGTGGGATTTGTGTGAGTGCTTGAACGACTTGTTCATCGAGTTCAAGCAATTCCCCCATTTTATCTGCTTCATTACGCGTCATTGTCGCTTGGCCCAACAGTGCAGTTACAACCCAGCTCTCTGAATGCTCGCTTTCCTTTGCAATTTCGCCCCAAGTTAATCCTTTTGCAAATTTAGCGTCCAATATTTGTTGTGTCGCTTCTTTTCTATTCATATTTTATTGCTCCCTTTAGTTTAGTATAATGAGTATCGCTTAGTGCTTGTCGTAGCCTGTTACTTGTTCATATCCATTTACAATCAGATCGAGTTTACCAGTGTCGGGTGCAATCACCAGACCATGAACAGCTACCTCTTTCGGAATGAGCGGATGATTACGCACCAGATCTATGTTTCCTTTAATCGAATCTACGACATTCGTAAAGCCGAACAACCATTTATGAAGATCGATACCTGCATATTCAAGTGAAGAAAGAATTTCTGGTGTCGCGACTCCACGATCCATTATTTTTTGAAGTGTTCCTTCAGGGTTACTTTGACTCATGCCACAATTGTGGTGACCGATAATATAAATTTCTTCCGCATTCAGTTCATAGACAGCCGTTACGATACTGCGCATGATGCTTCCAAATGCATGGGTAATCGTTCCACCTGCTGTTTTGATGACTTTGGCATCCCCATTGTGTATATTTAGGGCTTTAGGTAACAGTTCAATCAGTCGTGCATCCATGCATGTTACGACAACCATGCGTTTTTTAGGGAATTTTGTTCCCTCATAAGGTAGATACTCCTTGTCTTCTACGAACTGATCGTTATACTCTAAAATTTCTTGTAATAGCATTCTTGGACCTCCTTTAAAGTGTTTAGTTATCACTGTTTCAATGGCTACTAACTAGTGAATCAGGATATAACTAAGTATAGATAGTCATGCTTAAATGCTGAATAAGTTGGCGAAACGCTATATGTCCATTTGCTTTCATGACGAAAGGATTGATTTTTATTTTTGACCATATCGATTTTGCGATACTAGCATTACTAAAAGAGAACTCCAGAATTCAGTGGAAGGACATCGGCCAAAAGATACATATGACCGGCCAAGCGGTCGGAAATCGCATTAGACGTTTAGAAGATTTAGGGGTTATCGAGCAATATACGATCGTTACTAATAAAGCAAAGCTAGGACTGTCTATCACAGCCTTTATTACATTTTTTGTGGAATCAGCCAATCATCCTTTATTCCAGAAGTTCGTGATGGCAGAGGATGCTATTACCGAAGTGCATCGAATTAGCGGAGAAGGATGTTATGTGTTAACCGGACATTTTGCTTCTAATGAGGAGCTTGAGGCATTTCTGGCGCAGCTTTTGAAACATGGCAATTATCGAGTGAATCTATCCATCGGAAAAATAAAATCATAATCCATGCCAAAATAAACCGCTAGAATTACAATGCGGTCTATTTTGGAGAAGTAGTAAAGAGGGGCATAGACCCTTCTTTTTTTTCGTTCCATTTATAGTTTCTGATAGTGATTTAAGAGATTCTTAACTTTATCCTGAATCATTTGTTTTAAGGCTTCAGGCTTCACCGCTCTAACATATTGACCATAACGCATGAAATAATTAGCTAGAAATTCTTCTTCGCCTGGATGATAGAATCCCTTAATGATAGTTCTCGGGCCAGCTTCTATTTCCATAGAAGGATAACGTTCTTTATAAAAAATATCCTTGGCTTGTTCCTCGATCTCAACTTCAAAGTGAATATTGCTCGCAGATTGATAAAATTCTAAGGAACGGCTAAGAAGTTCTTCTAAAGAATAGCGGGCTGCTCTCTTATCTTCTTCCAAGAAGGATATTCTATCCCCTCTGTAAACCCTATATTTATTCGTAGTAAGCTCTATTCCAGTAGCATACCATTGCCCAAACTTTGCGGAAATTCTGAAGAATTGCACAGAGTAGCTTTTTAGCCGGTTGTTTTTTGTATATTCAATGTTACAGGCACTCTCATTTAGAATACTTGCTAGGATTTTATCTAAGAAACGACTAACATGCTTATGCTGAACCATTTCGAATTGTAGAACCTTTTTCATTTTATGAATCTGGTCGATTTGTGTATTCGATAGACAGTGTTCGAACTTTTCGTTTAGCTTGTTCACACTTAAATGAAACGGAGTGGATTGATAAGATTCTAAGGTCAGCATGGCAAAGTACAGTGCATACACTTCATCCATGGTGAAAATAATAGGGGATAACAATCTATTTTTTAAAATACCATATCGTCCATATCTCCCATGCTCCGAAAAGATAGGCATACCTAATTGTTCTAATGAAGCAATATCACGTAGCGCTGTGCTTTTTGAAATATTATATTTCGCCATGAGGTCACTTAGATTAAAAAACTCTCGCCCGTTTAAGTATCGCATCATGTCATTTAATCGTTCTGGTTTCATCATATAAAAAGCTCCTTATTAAGGTGTCATGTTTTGATACCTTTATATAAGATAATAAGTTCAGGGCCACATATCAAACCTACGAAGGAGAGTTATACGATGAGTGCAACACTAGAAGTAGCTATTTTCTTATCGATGAACGGAAGCACAAAGGAAGCTATAGAATTTTACGAACAACATTTTAAGGCAGAGGAATTGCTACGTGTTACTTATCAACAGCTTGCAGAACGTGACGGTTCCATACAGCTTACGGATGAGAATAAGGATTACATTACTCACTCTGTCTTGTTAATCGGAAAAACAAAAGTAATGATAGCAGAAGATACAATGAATAAGAATGAGAAATATACAGTGGGGAATAACACATCATTGTGTATACAAAGTGCTGATTTAGAGGAAATTGAAGGTTTTTATAAAAGCTTAGTGACAGATGAGCGCGTAAAGATTATTGCTCCTTTATCTAGTAATGTGTTCAGCAAAGCCTATGGCATTATTGAAGACCCATTTGGTATTCAAATTCAATTGATGTTTGATGAGAGATTACATTCATAAAAATATGTATTTTGCGTCTAATGCACACCGAGTGAACCGTTCAGCTGACCATCAATCAGGAAGTTATCCTGATGGTGGTCAGCTTTTTTTTGAGTGTATTGTTGCTATTTTTCTGAAAATCGTTGAATTTTTATGCATAAAGATGTATAGTGATTTTTAATTAACGTTAATTAAGTAAATAAGGGTGTGAAATATCTTGACCAAAAACAAGCTGAAAGAAGTGGCGATGAGATTATTCGGTGAGAAGGGGTACGAAGGTACAGCTCTTTCTGAAATTGCGAAGGAAGTTGGCGTGAAGACTCCGGCGATCTATGCTTTTTTTGAGAATAAAGAGGATTTGTTTATGACGGTCTTCCGTGAGGCGATGTTGTCCTATAACACTTATATTCAGGAGTTGTCGGAAGATCAGAAGGTGCTGAGTGCGAAGGAAAGTCTTCGTGGCATTCTATCCAGACAGTATCAATTCTATCAGCAGAGTCCTGAAGCAAGCAAAATCGTACTGAGGTATGTAGTCTTTCCACCTGGATTTTTGAAGGAAACGATTGAGGAAGCATTCCTGGCGTCGGACGCCATACTGACGAAGATCATTGAACAATTCATCTCGCAAGGGATGGAAGAGGGTGTAATTCGCGATAAATCCGTGCAGCTTCTCGTAGACGCTTTTCTCAACTTGATGGATGGATTAAGCATGCAATATTTCTATTACACTTCTAAAGGAATATATGAGCGTAAACTGAACCATGCGTTTGAAATGTACTGGAATGGGGCGTCCTCATAGAACTACGGAAGATGATAACAACAAGGGGATGGGGAGAATGGCAGAAGTAAGTCAAGTAAAGCAGAAGGATTCAAGCTCGGGGGATTTTGAGAGAGAGCCCGTTCCTATACATATGCGTAAAAGATGGCTGTCCATGTCGCTTGTCTGGATCGCCATCGGGATTGATTTATCAGCAATGTTCTTGGGGGCGCAGCTTGGCAATGGCATGAATCTCACAGATTCGCTGACAGCTACGATCATCGGATCGATGATTCTAGGGGTAATTGGAGCTATGTGTGCATATGTAGGTGCGAAAACGGGTTTATCTACGTCGATGATCTCACGTTTTCTATTCGGAAATGTAGGTGCACGTGTCGTTGCGATTATCCTCGGTATTTTCTCACTCGGTTGGTTTGGGGTGCAGGTCGGATTCTTCGCTTCGAATATGCAGACTGCGTTTAGTCAATTATGGGATATTCATTTGTCCCTAGGCGTGCTTTCATTTATAGGCGGGCTGCTGATGATGTCGACGGCTATTTGGGGGTATCGATCCATTGAGCGGCTAAGCACCTGGTCTGTGCCATTGCTTATTTTATTTATCGGAGTGGCTATTTATTCAGCGTTCCACACCAAAGGAGCTTCAGCAGCCTGGGAACCGATTAGCGGTGCAACGATCCCAATGGGAACAGCGATTTCGCTTGTTATCGGTATCTTTATCGTGGGTACGGTGCTGTCACCTGATATAGCTCGTTGGGCACGTACTCCTATGCATGCCATTACGGCTGCGTTTATCGGCTTCTTTGTAGGAAACAGCTTTATGGCGATTGTGGCTATCTTTCTATCTAGAATCATGGATACAGATGATCTAACGAATATTTTCATTGCGCTGGGGCTTGGTCTTCCTGCGATTATCGTCTTAACACTTGCGCAATGGACGACGAATACGAGTAACTTATACTCAGCATCGCTAGGTTTCTCTGTCGTGTTCCAGAAAGTACCGAAGAAGCTGATTACGATTATTGCTGGTATTATTGCTACGTTTCTTGCCGTATTAGGGATCTATGATAAGTTCTTATCTTTCCTAAACATTATTACGATGTTTGTCTCACCCATCGGGGGGATTTATACATCTGAATTTTTGCTTGTGGATCGAAAGAAATTCACTTTTGAAGGTTTGGACCGCAATAAAAACTGGGTGATTCGCTCCTTAGCCGTATGGGTTGCAGCTACGTTATTTGCTTTTATGACCACCGCAGCTCCAGATGGATTTGGATGGTTCCAGGTGACGAGTGTTCCGGCATTAGATGCCTTTATGTTCGCCTTTATCGTGCAATGGATGGTCGGCAAAATCATGACAAAGAAGGGATAACATCATGAGAATGAACAAACTAACAGAATTAAATGAGCAAGCAATACAATATATCGCTGTAGGTGCAGCCGTTCTTGGAACAGGTGGGGGCGGTGACCCGCATATTGGTAAATTAATGGCGAAGGAAGCCATTCGTAAACATGGTCCTGTTCGTGTGATCAGTCCAGAGGATCTGGAGGACGACGCTTTGGTTGTTCCAATATCCATGATTGGTGCACCCACGGTTATGAATGAGAAGATACCTTCGATTCTGCAAATGATCAAACCTTTGGATATGATTGAAAAAGAGCTTGGACGCAAAGTGAATGCCATTATGCCCATTGAGGTTGGCGGCGGCAACTCTCTGATTCCTGTAATCACGGCGGCGGAACGCAACATTCCTATCGTGGATGCGGATGCCATGGGACGTGCTTTTCCTGAATCGCAAATGGTGACGTTCTACTTGGACGGTATAGACTGCAGTCCGATTACGATGGCGGATGAACGCGGCAATGGTGTGCTAATGCATGCGATCGACGGCGTCTGGGAAGAGCGGATGGCGCGCGCCGTGACGATTCAAATGGGTGGATCAGCCTCGATCTGTGATTATCCATTGTCTGGAGCACAGGTGAAACAAAGTGCAATTCCATATACCCTAACGCTTGCTTATGAAATTGGAAAAACATTATTCGAAGCTAAGGAAATGAAAAAGAATCCAATCGAAGAGCTATTGAAGCAGTTGAATGGGTATGAATTGTTCCAGGGCAAAGCTGTAGATATTCGTCGCCGGACAGAAGGCGGATTCACACGTGGTGAAGCGATCTTCGAAGGTACGGATGCTAAAAAAGGAAGTACGATGAGTTTGTTCTTCCAGAATGAGTTCCTTCTGGCTACAGAGGATGGAAGCTCAGTAGCGGTTACCCCTGATTTGATTTCGGTGCTTGATCAGGATACAGGCATGCCGGTTACAACTGAAAATTTGAAATACGGTGCCAGGGTGACTGTGGTCGGTTTCCCTTGTGATCCGAAATGGCGTTCGCAAAAGGGTCTTGAGACGGTAGGGCCACAGTATTTTGGTTATGATGCATCTTATGTTCCAATTGAAAAATTGGCAGCAGAGAAAGGGGGAGCAGAGTAATGTCTCAGACGAATATTAATAACAAGGATGAAATTTACCGCATTGGGATTGATGTCGGCGGGACCAATACAGATGCTGCCTTGCTCGATTCCAAATTAAAGACTATTCACACGATAAAGGTACATACCACACGTGATGTGAATGAGGGCATCAGTGAATCGATTGGCCGTTTACTTGAAGAGAGTAACGTCAATCCGGCGCAGATTCGTTATGCGATGCTCGGAACTACGCACTGTACGAATGCTATTGTAGAACGCAAGCACTTAGGGAAAGTAGGCTTGATTCGTATCGGTGCACCGGCAACAACTGCTGTTCCTCCACTTGCGGATTGGGACGATACGCTGAAAGCAATGGTCTGCCCACATGCTTATGTTGTTTACGGTGGTTATGAATATGATGGTCGTACGATTGTTGAGATGGATGAAGCTGAGGTTATTGACTGCTTTTTGAAGATGAAGGGTGAGGTCGAAGCGGTTGCAATCTGTGGTGTGTTCTCTCCAGTGAATACTTCACAGGAAAAACGTGTTCAAGAGCTTGCGAAGCAAGTACTCGGTGAAGATATGCCTGTGACACTGTCTCATGAAATTGGAAGCATTGGATTGCTTGAGCGTGAGAATGCCTCCTTGTTAAATGGTGCTTTACTTAACGTCATTGCGGGAGTAGTCAAAGGCTTCGAAGAGGCGCTTCACACTTATGGAATTGACGCGAGCCTATACATCTGTCAGAACGATGGAACACTGATGTATAGTGAATACGCGCTTCGTTACCCGATTCTGACGATTGCTTGCGGTCCGACGAATTCCATTCGGGGCGCGGCACACTTGTCAGGTCTGAATGATGCGCTTGTGGTGGATATCGGGGGTACAACAACGGATATCGGCGTTCTCATGCAAGGCTTCCCGCGTCAATCCTCCGCTGCGGTTGAGATTGGCGGGATTCGCACGAACTTCCGCATGCCGGATATCTTATCGATCGGGATCGGCGGCGGGACAATCGTTCGCTTCGATGAAGCGAAGGATCAGGTAACAGTGGGTCCCGATAGCGTGGGGTACGAGCTATTGAAGCGTGGCCTGATCTTTGGTGGAGATACGCTCACAGCAACCGATGTGGCGGTTAAGCTTGGAAGATACGAATGGAAAGATGCGCTGACTGAGAAGCTTAGTGAATCAATCTGCCGCAGAGCCGATGAGATCATTACCCAAGATATTGAGGATGCGATTGATCGGATGAAGACTAGCTCGGACCCTGTTGACGTTATTTTGGTCGGCGGCGGAAGCATTCTTGTAGCCGATCAGCTTGAGGGTGTAGCGCGGATAGTAAGACCGGATCACTATGATGCAGCGAATGCGATTGGCGCAGCACTAGGTGAAGTTAGCGGAGAGACCGAGCGAATCTATTCGCTGGATGAAATGTCTTATGATGAAGCTAAGGAAGATGCTCGCAACCATGCGATTGAACAAGCCGTTCTTGCTGGTGCAGCTCGTGAGACTGTACAGATCGTGCTGTCTGAGGATATTCCGATTGCATACTTGCCAGGCAATGCATTGCTTGTAAAAGTGAAAGCGGCTGGACGTTTATAAGCGGAAGTTGGATCTGCCTTGAGGAGTGAACACTCTTCGAGGCAGATTTTTTTTAAGAAAGGGTATTTAGAATAGCTGTCGAAGTGGGTTATATACATATTTTAATGATAGGAGAGAGGATAATGAAAGTGATTAGCACATTAGAAATCGTGGAAGTACAGACAGGGGAACGAACCATACTTAGCTCATTCGATTACTTAATCGAAGCACCCAATTGGACGAACGATGGCAAGCGTCTTATTTATAATAGTCAGGGTTGTCTTTATTCGTTTGACATCGCGACCGGTGAGAGCGTTCACATGGATTCGAGTTTTGCTACGGAATGTAATAACGATCATGTGGTATCGTTTGACAACACTAAGATCGCCATTAGTCATCATACGAAAGAGGATGGTAAATCGCGTATATATATCCTTCCTATAGAAGGTGGCGAGCCGATTCTAATTACACCAAAGGCTCCAAGCTATTTACATGGCTGGTCTCCAAATGGTGCTGATTTGGCTTATTGTGCTGAGCGCAATGGTCAGTATGATATTTATACCATTCCAGTAGACGGTGGAGAAGAGGTGCAATTGACGGATGATCCAGGTCTGGATGATGGACCTGAATATTCACCAGATGGACAGCATATTTGGTTCAATTCGGTGCGTACAGGGCTGATGCAGGTGTGGCGTATGAATGCCGATGGCAGTGAGCAGATGCAGATGACTTTTGACGAGAGTAATAACTGGTTCCCGCATGTATCGCCAGATGGACAGACGATTGCATACCTTAGTTACCGCAAAGGAGATGTAGATCCTGGTGATCACCCTGCGAATAAGGATGTTGAGATTCGATTAATGGCAAGCACGGGAGGAGAGTATCGCACACTGGTACAACTGTATGGAGGACAGGGTACGATTAACGTGAATTCGTGGTCACCGGATAGTAAGCGATTAGCATTTGTAAGTTATGTGGTTGAGGAATAGCCAAGATAAGAATAGAAGTGTTTGAAATCGAGGAGTGGGGCGCTGACCCCATTCTTTTTTTATTAAGGTCATATTGCAAAAATACCGATAAAAATTATAAAATTTTTATTTATACATAAATGGGGGAATAGTTGGATGAAGAGGATTTTTAGTGTTTTGCTAATTGCATTACTGGTTATACCAGTGCTTGGCACTACAACCTTTGCGAGCAGCACGGTGAAGGCTAAGGTAACCGAGAGCAGGACATATTTTGACGGAGAACAAAGGGATCTGAATGGGTTCAATATCTCGAACAACAATTATTTCCGGCTGCGCGATGTAGCGGAGTATTTCTCCGGAACAGCCAGTCAATTTGATATCACTTGGAATAAAGCAAACAATGCGATAGAGATTATAACGGGGCAAGCCTATACTCCCGAAAAGAAAACTAGCAGCAGCTATTATAGTCGCAATAGAAATTATTCAGCTACGCTGTCGACCTCTAAGGTGCTAGTGAATGGGCAGCTACAGTCGATTACGGCGTACAATATTGACGAGAATAACTATGTTCAGTTACGAGATTTGGCGGGGAAGATTCCATTCGAGATCGAATATGACGTTCAGTCTGATCGAATATCCTTGTTCTCAAAAGTTCCAGATCATGCTTACCGAGTGAAGACGACGGTGGAAGCCGAAAGTAACGCTGTATCTTCTTATTTTCCCAGATGGAAAAGTACAGCCACTTCCTATCTCGTGAATAATAATGATGGGACTGTATGTATCCTTGAGGCGAATAAGGAAGTTAGGATTGAATCATATAATGAGAAGTTTGAACTAACTGGAAATAAGAGTATCCCTTTTGAGCTTCCGATATTTGGTGGTTTCTATAGTGGGGAGAAGTATAACTATATTGCTTTTGGACAAGAGAATCGCGAAGAGAATGATAGCAAAGAAGTGATTCGTATTGTCCGTTATGATAAAAGCTTTAATAGAGTAGATAGTGTCTCCATTAAGGGTGGCGAGAGTTATACGGTTAGCCCTTTTGATTCTGGCTCTGGAAGTATGGCCGAGGCTGGTGATACGCTTGTATTCCACACTTCACGTACAAGATACACGACAGAAGATAAACTAAATCATCAATCCCAGCTGACCATTATCGTGAATACCCAAACTATGATCGTGACGAATGATCTCGGAAGATTCCAGAAGAATCATGTCAGCCACTCTTTTGATCAATATGTATTGTTTGATGGTGCTACTCATGTTCTAGTGGATCATGGGGATGCCTATCCCCGTTCGATTGTCCTGAATAAAGGGGACGGAACCCGCTATAACGAAGTGAACCTGTTTAATATCCCCGGCAAAATCGGAGCGAACACCACCGGTGTTTCTATAGGCGGGTTTGAGATGTCTTCGGCGAACTATATTGTCGCTATGAATACGATTGACCATTCGCTTGTCAAAGAATATACGTCTTATGAGATGGTGGGACTGGAGAAGGACCAGAGAGATATCGTTCTTAGTGTATTGCCAAAAGCCAATCTATCTAGCACGTCAGTGAACCACATCACCTTGGCTAAGTATGTAGGTACAAACCAGATCGCTTCCATCCCTAAATTGGTGAAAATAACCGACGACAAGCTGATGGTGCTGTGGCAGGAATTTGATAAGGAAAATCATCCGGGGGACCTGAAATATGTTCTAATAAATGGAGAGGGTGCAACCACTGGCGGTATCCAAACGATTAAGAACTTTGTACTATCAGAAAGCAGCCCTATTGTTAGCGGTGGCAAAATTGTCTGGTATACCAACAACAAAGGATCCCGACTGTTTTATTCGATCCCATTAAATTAGCATACACGAGCGATTGAATTGAATTATCAGTAAAAGGTTATCCCGTTAATGCCAACATGAGGTATTCCGGATAACCTTTTTTTCTACCAAACTCATATGCTGTTTCCCTTTCGCTATGCTCGTTTACAAAGACGCGCTAACATTTGTACCCTGATCATCTAACAAAAAGACACCCGTGTACGCCTCAGACTTCTCACTCCAACAATATGACTCCCCATCGCTAACACCTGTCTGTTTCGTAATTCTAACGCCTTGGATAAACTGAAAGCGCATACTTCCTTTAGAAAGGAGTCCAACGATATGAACTTTAATCTTAACACGGTACCCTTCAGCCGAAGAGGCACCTTTCTGGCAATTTCTGAACTACCTGAATCGGATGTCAGGGCGGAGGGACTTTACTTACGGACTGTACGTGGTGGGGATGATAAATTTGGTGAAGCTTTTCAAATTGAACTGCTGGATGAGAGTAATCAGTATATTCCGTACGAGGCTAAGGCAGAGCCTGCACTGCTTCATTTGAATACGGATATCGATAATATCTATGCGGAGATCTGTATTACAGATGGCCGTACGGTCCGTTTCAAGAGCAGAGGATGTGGCATTCGCCTCACCTTCCGTACCTCAGCCTACGATTATGCTTATGAACACAGCGCAGGCAGCTTTGAAGTAAACAGCTTCACCCATGAATGCCGGTTCATGCTCACCCGGTTAACCGGGGCGCTTCGGATGGAGGTGCCTTGGGATAAAATCAAGAGCTCCCGCATTGTGGCGGAATTCATCCCTGAAGCAAGTACGAAAATTGCCGAGTTCGCGGTGGAAGAATTCCGCACGGTATGGGAACGGCGTGATGCCTGGACACCATGGGAGGAAGCAGTACTAGAGGTGCAACAGGAATATGACCAGTGGCTGGATGCTAGCTTGACCGTTCCCGAACAATGGCAGGACGGCCGTGAACTGGCAGCTTATATTACCTGGTCCTGTCTCGTTCCCGCGGAAGGATGTTTGACCCGGCCAGCCATGTATATGTCGAAGAACTGGATGACGAATATTTGGAGCTGGGATCACTGCTTCAATGCGATGGCTCTAGTTATGCATCATCCAGAGCTGGCGTGGGACCAGTTCATGATCTTCTTCGACCGTCAGGAAGAGAGCGGCCTGATTCCAGATTTTATCAATGACAAGTATGAGCTTTGGAACTGCAACAAGCCGCCTATTCATGGCTGGACGCTGGCCTGGATGATGCAGCGGACGGATTATATTAAGGAATCCCATCTTCGTGAAGTGTATGGCCCCTTGAGCAAGTGGACGAACTGGTGGTTCCGATACCGGGATAACGACATGGACGGTATACCACAGTACAATCATGGAAACGATTCGGGTTGGGACAACAGTACTGCCTTTAATAACGGGATTCCGGTGGAGAGTCCGGATCTGGCAGCATTCTTGATCTTGCAGATTGAACTGCTTGCCGAAATTGCCGGGCTTCTGGGGCTTACCGACGAAAGCACCGCATGGAGACGATTGGGCGAGGAGACCCTGGAGAAAATGCTGCGTCATTTCTGGAAGGATGGAAGGTTCACCGCTTGCCGTTCTGGAACTCACGAAGCATCCGACGGCGACAGCCTGCTGCTCTTCGTGCCCGTTCTGCTCGGCAAGCGGCTGCCGGAGCCCATCCTGCGCGCACTGCTGGATGGCTTAAGGGATGAGAGCCGCTTCCTGACGCCGAACGGCTGGGCTACTGAGAGCGTGAAGAGCCCTTACTACACCCCGGATGGCTATTGGCGAGGCCCAATCTGGGCGCCTTCCACCATGCTGCTCGTAGAGGGGGTGGCCGCAGCGGGGGATATCGAACTGGCAAATGAGGTAGCCCGCCGATTCTGCAATATGCTGAACAAGAGCGGCATGGCCGAGAATTTCGATGCCTTGACGGGTCAAGGCCTTCGTGACAGGGCATTCACTTGGACCTCAAGTGTCTTCTTAATACTGGGGCATGAGTATACAACCTAAAAATATACGGGCACTTCCTTCTGGTCAAGACCGGCGTGAGGGGAAGTGCTTTCCCATTTTTCGAGATATTCCCGAGTGTGCCAGTCCATGCTACACTTCAACTATAAAAATGAAATATAAGGCGGGGATGAGGAGTCATGTGGAGTCATTTCTTTCAGAAGTTATATCATCGCTTCTCTATTCGCTCTTATTTCAGCATCAGGACCAAGCTGCTCTTTTGCTTTCTTATTGTCACTATTATTCCACTGTTGTCGCTGGGAGCCCTGAACTATTATCAATCAGCCAAAGTTATCAACTCCCAATTCGGGAAATACGGGGAGAACACCGTGGCACAGCTTGATCAGCAGATCAGTTCTGCTTTGAACCGGATGAATCAGACGACAGGAGCGATCTATTCGTATCTCCTTGATCCTGCGCGGGCGGGGTTAGGTGATCATGTACCGACTACGTATCAGGAGATTATGGATAAAGATGACTTCGAGGCACTTCTTAAATCACTTAAGGCGGATCTGACAAGAGGGATTTATTTAATTACCCGCTCTGGTTATTACTATGGAGAGAATAATCTGGATGTCAGTAAGCTTAACGATATTCCCGCCTGGCGGGCCATTACTTATTCATCTAAAGGTCCCTATTGGCTGGGATTCTATCCTATGAATCATGACATGGGAGATTCGAATACCGGGGAACCTATACTGGGGCTCGCCGTACGGATTAATAATCCGGCGGGATCCCAGCATGGAAGCACGATCTTAATTGAAGAGGATGCGCAGGTTCTTCTGGATATGTTCCATATGTTTGAGGAGGATACCAAAGCACATTTGACGATAACTGATACAGAGGGACAGCCCATTTATCAGTCAGAATCACCGTTCACCCCGAACGACAAAGATGTGGTGTGGAATAGGACACTGGCAGCCAATGGATGGAAGATTGAAGCGAGGCTGCCATCCAAAGCCTTCTATTTTTCCTCAAGCCTGATCCGTTATAATACAGTACTTGTAGCCATTGTTTCTTGTCTCCTTGCCTTTGGGCTAGCTTATATATTCTCATCAAAATTCACAGCTCGCATTCGCAGGCTGAAAGACTCGATGCAGAAGGTCAGCTTTGGCAAGCTGCATACGAGGACCCTGGTGGAAGGCAAAGATGAACTCGGGAGCTTGGATACCAGCTTCAATCGTATGGTGGGGGGAATTCAATCTCTTGTCCAGGAAGTGGAGCAGAGTGAGCGGCTAAAGAAGGAGGCCGAGCTGAAGGCATTCCACTACCAAATTAATCCTCATTTGCTTTTCAATACACTGAATTCTATCCAGTGGAAGGCAAGGCTTCAAGGGGCGGAGGATATCCGCCAAATGCTCTATCATCTGACGATGGTGCTTGAAGGAAATCTGGATATTTCCCAGGAGTTGATCCTTCTGGGCCGTGAACTCCGTATGATTGAGCATTTTCTGAAAATCCAGGAGATTCGTTATGGAGCCACGTTCCGCTATGAACAGACTTGCGACGATGACCTTAAGTCGTATCTGATTCCCCGTATGACCCTTCAGCCGCTCTTTGAGAATATCTTTTTTCATGGTTTTGAAGACGGGAAGGGGAATATTTCGTTAAGTGTACGGGAGGAAGGCGAGCATCTGTTGTTAACCTTGTCTGATGACGGTGCAGGGATTACGGAAGAGAACCTGAGGGCACTTAGGCTTGCAAAGCCGGAAAGTAAACCGCAGGGACGCGGGGGACTCGGCGTTCAGAACGCCAACCAGAAGTTCAAGCTTCATTTCGGACCACAGTATGGCTTAACGGTTCAATCCACGAAAGGTGAAGGCACTACTATCGTAATTCGGTGGCCTAAGAAGGAGGAGAGTCCGCATGGAGACAACCAAGACCATTAAAGTGTTAATTGCAGATGATGAGAGTATCGTGCGCAAAGGGCTTCGCTCCACAATACCTTGGCATAAATATGGGATGGAAGTGGTGGCAGATGCGCCGAACGGCCTTAAGGCCTGGGAGGCCTACCAGATTCATCTGCCCCAAATCGTGATTACCGATATCGTCATGCCAGAGATGAATGGGATTGAACTGTTACGCAGAGTTAAAGAAGTGGATAAGGACACCCGGATTATTCTGCTGAGCTGTCACCGTGACTTCGAATTCGCCCAGCAGGGAATTAAGCTTGGTGCTTCAGGATATCTGCTTAAGACAGCCTTTGAAGATGAAGAATTGGAAGGAATGCTGGAGAAGTTCCAGAGAGAACTGACATCCCCTGCTCCCGCAGTGGATCCTGAAACAAGCGAAATCTATGGAGAACGGCTGGGCTCTCTCTTGTTTGCCTGGCAGAGTGGGTATAACAGCAAATTTATTGACGAAATGGATAAGCTCATTGGGGAAAAGCTGCCGCTGAATAGGGAATCCTTGTATATTTATTTGGTCAAAACCTGTGGATGCGATCATACCTATCTGGATCTCGTTAAGGTTCATGAGGATGGGAATAGCCGGGTACCCCACAGTGCTTCTGTTATCATCCCTTATGGTGAGAACCTGTGCTACTGGATTGTACCTGGTAACGAGTTGGAGACTGCGGGCAGTCTGCTCGTTCAGTTGAAAAGCCAATCCGATAAGCTGAATTGGGCCAAGAGAGGACCGTTGCACGACGCTGAAGACCTAAGCAAAGCCTTCATGGCGCTTCACAAGGAAGCGGAAGTGGAGAAGCTGCATGGAATTTCGTCCCAGGACTGGCCTGAACCGATCTGGAAGGCCGTGAAGCTACTGTACGAGAACCCTGGAGCGGACTGGTCGGTTAGTGATTTGGCGGGCCAGGTGGGGCTTAGCCGAAGCCATTTCTCGATCCTATTTAAGAAGACACTCGGCGACAGCTTTGTGGCTTTCCAATATAAACGGAAGCTTAAGCTGGCCAAGGAGTTGCTGCGGGATACGCAGTTGACAATGCAGGACATTGCGGAGCGAACAGGGCTGGGAGACAGCAAATACTTCAGCAAATGGTTCAAGCGTTGTACGGGGCAGACGCCTAGTCATTACCGGATACAACAAAAAGACGACGTGATTCGAACAGATGAACACCCCAGCCTGTAAATCGAACAAAAGTACACAAACATTCGAATAGATATCCGTTTTGAACCGCTTTCATAAAAGTTAAGATGAAAGCGGTTCAATTATTATAACCTCATTCAAAGGGGAGGCTGCTACAGTGAAAAAGAAAATTTCTCTTATAGTACTTGCCACAACATTAATGGCAACTATGATCACGGCTTGCGGGGGGAAGAATGAGAGCTCAACATCCACAGGTACCGCAGGCTCAGGGGAGACGAAGACGCTTCGCTTTGCGACATGGGATACCGGAGATGCGCTCAAGATTGAGCAAGACATCGCCAAGAAATTCGAAGCAGCCCATCCGGGCACGAAGGTTCAGGTAGAGGCGTATGCAGACGGTTTTGATCAGAAGCTTGCCGCTGGATTCGGGGCGACTAATCCGCCGGATGTGATGTATATGTGGGATTTTCCAACCTATCATCAATCTCTGGAACCACTGGACAGTTATTCGAGCAAAGATGAAGAATTAAACATTGAAGATTTCTATCCGGGATTATTCAATTATGGAAAAATTGACGGCAAGCTTTATGGTATTCCGGCAGGGTTCACCACTCGTGTGGTCTATTACAACAAGAAGTTGTTCGATGAGGCAAAGCTACCTTATCCAAAGGATGGATGGACATGGAAAGAGTTCCAGGACATCGCGGCCAAGCTTAGTGATAAGTCGAAGAAGCAATACGGATTCGGGGTTCGTGCAGAGAACGATACGTATGACCTGCAGAGCTTCGTATGGAGCAACGGAAGCTCTTTCATCTCAGATGATGGGAAAACGATTGAAGGATTTATGAACAGCAAAGAGACAGCGGAGTCCATCCAGATGCTCGGCGATATGGTTAAGAACGGTTCGGCTGTGCTGACCGGAGGTAAAGGCCAGCAGAGTGGAGACGATATTTTTAAAGCCGGTAAGATCGCGATGTGGGAGAGCGGTATCTGGCCGCTGGAATCGTTTAAGACGGCAGGCATAGATGTAGGTACGGTCGAAATCCCAGCCTTTCCTGGCAAACCAGTCAAAGGAGTGCTTGCAGAATCCGCCTTGTCGATCGCCAAGGATTCGAAGCAGAAAGATCTGGCTTGGGAATTCGTGAAATTCTATGTGTCCAATGAATCGATCAAGATGCGTGTGGCTGATCTGCCTGTAAGGGTCAGTGTCGTTAATGAGCTGAAGAAAGATCAGGACCCGCTCTATAAACCTTATTACACGATGCTGGAGCGTTCCAGCAACACACCGGCGTTCCTGCTCAATCCGAAATGGAATGAAGTAAACCGCCAGCTCTCGGCGGCGGTAGAAGCGGTTATGCATGGCAGCAATGCCCAGGAAGTGCTCAATCAGGCTGTTAAAGACAGTGAACGTTATTTGAAATAACACATTTACAGAAAGAAGGTTAAGAGATGGCTCAGACCTTTCTGCATCAAGCAGGGGAGCCTATGGCCGAGCTCAAGCCGACACGAAAACGTAAATGGGGTAGGGCAATTCCCTACCTCTTCATTTTTCCATGGATCTTCGGATTCCTCGTGTTTACCTTGGGGCCATTGTTGTTTTCCCTTATCATCTCTTTTTTTGATTGGCCGATTGTTGGCGAAGTACATTTTATCGGGTTTGGCAATTATGCGGATATGTTTACCGATGACCCGCTGTTCTGGACCTCACTCGGGGTTACCCTCAAATTTGCGGCATTGTTTGTTCCATTGAACATCATTGTGGCGCTTGGGCTTGCGATTCTCTTGAATCAGAAGACTCGGGGCAGTGCCATCTTCCGGACCGCCTTTTATATTCCCTCGGTTATATCCGGTGTCGCTCTGGCTATGATCTGGTCTTGGGTGTACAGCGGCGATTATGGGATTCTGAATTACTTCCTGTCCCTTATCGGCATTCAGGGTCCGGATTGGCTCAACGATAAGCAGTGGTCATTAGTAGCGATGGTGGTCGCAAGTCTCTGGGGACAAGGCTCGATGATGCTGATCTTTCTGGCTGGCCTCAAAGGGATTCCAAAAGACCTTTATGAATCCGCTTCCATTGATGGAGCAGGCAAGATCAGACAATTCTGCAGTGTGACCATTCCAATGATCACACCGACGATCTTATTCAACCTAATTACTTCCATCATTGCAGCCTTCCAGCAGCTGACCCTGGCGTTATTGCTGACCGGAGGCGGTCCAATGAGAGCAACTTATTTCTACGCCATGTACATGTATGAGAATGCGTTCAAGTATTTCAAAATGGGATATTCGGCAGCTAACGCTTGGTTTATGTTCCTGATTGTGCTCAGCTTGACCTTCATTGTGTTCAAGTCCTCGGAAGCCTGGGTGTTCTACGAAGGTGAAATGAAGAAGAATCCTCAGAAGAAGCAGAAGGCTCAAGGAAGGAGACGTTCATTGTGAAGAAAATACTCGTATACGTGCTGCTGCTTTTTTTCTCACTGTTGTTTGTGGCCCCGTTGTTCTGGGCGGTTACGACTGCGCTGAAGTCACAGTCCGAGCTGTATCTTTTTCCACCTAAATGGATTCCATCCGTGTGGAAGTTCAGCAATTTTGCAGAGGCGTGGAACATTCAGCCCTTCAATATATTTCTGAAAAACACACTGCTGATCACCATCCTGTCGACACTAGGCCAACTGATTTCATGCACGCTCGTTGCTTATGGATTCGCGAGATTCCAGTTCAAGGGCAGAGACTTTCTGTTCCTGGTTGTGCTGGCAACGATGATGATTCCGTGGGAGGTTACCATGATCCCACAGTATATGTTGTTCAACGGTCTAGGATGGATTAATACGCTAAAACCCCTAATTGTACCATCCTTCTTTGGGTCCGCTTATTTCATTTTCCTGCTGCGGCAGTTCATTCTTACGCTTCCTCGTGAGCTGGACGAAGCAGCTACAATCGACGGAGCCAACAAGCTGACCGTATTGACGCGGATTATTGTTCCGCTGATGAAACCTTCGCTGATCTTAATCGCTGTGTTTCAGATTATGGGATGTTGGAATGATTATCTCGGTCCGCTTATTTTCCTTAATGACCAGACGAAATACACATTGACCCTAGGACTCTCACAGTTCAAAGGGATGTACGGTGTGGATATGCAGTCCATTATGGCGATTACTTGTCTGATCTCGATCCCGCCGCTGACGATCTTCTTCTTCGCGCAGCGCTACATTGTTGGAGGCATTGCGACTACAGGCATTAAAGGTTAGTTGGCTAGAGAAAAGAGAGGAGAAATGAACCATGACACAGCAAATGATCGGGAGGGATTGGGATGATCTTGGCATCCTTCAGCGGGGTCGGGCCCAAAGCCGGACCTACTTCATCCCCTATTCTGACTCGTCAGAGGCACTAACTTACAACAGGGGAAGCTCACCCTGGTTCAAATCCCTGAATGGCATATGGAAGTTCAACTATGCAAAAGGTCCAAAGTGGGCACCAGACGACTTCTATGAGGAAGAGTATGATACTTCCGGCTGGGATGAGATTCAGGTACCAGGGCACTGGCAGCTACAAGGTTATGGAACTCCGCATTATACGGATTTATATTATCCGTTCCCGGCAGATCCCCCACATGTACCTGATGAGAATCCGACAGGCAGTTATGTAAGAGAGTTCATGTTGCCCGAATTCTGGAATGGGCGGAATGTCGCCATTAAGTTCGACGGGGTGGATAGTGCGTTTCATATTTGGGTGAACGGTAAATCGGTCGGCTATAGTCAGGGCAGTCGCCTCACCTCAGAATTCGATCTCACTCCTTATGTGAAGGCCGGACGCAATACCTTAGCCGTTAGAGTGTACCAATGGTCGGACGGCAGTTATCTGGAAGATCAGGATATGTGGTGGATGAGCGGGATTTTTAGAGATGTGTACCTGCTCGCCGAGCCGTCTTCGCTTCGCATTGCTGATTATCGGATTGTAACGGAACTGGATGAATCTTACCGTGATGGGATCTTGTCCGTTCAAGTGAACATACAAGGGGAAGCCACGGCACAGGGCCGTCTGCACCTTGAGCTGCTTAAACGGACTGGTGAATCTGTTACCCTGGCTGAGACTGAGGCTACTGTAGGAAGAAATGTGCAGCTTGTTATGCCGGTAGGCCAACCGGAGCTATGGAGTGCGGAATCGCCACATTTATATCATCTACTGATTACTTTGCGGAATGAAAGTGAGGAAACGGTAGAGGTGGTGGCCCAGCGGGTTGGATTCCGCACAGTTGAGGTGTGTGGTGGACAGTTCTTGGTGAACGGAAAGGCGATTCAACTCAAAGGGGTCAATCGTCATGATCATCATCCTGATACCGGCCGCACAGTTACCGTATCCACCATGATGCAGGATATCAAGATGATGAAGCAATACAATATCAACGCCGTAAGAACCGCCCACTATCCGAATGATCCCCGGTTCTATGATCTGTGTGATGAGTACGGTTTATATGTTATGGAAGAGACCGATCTGGAGACACATGGATTCGAACTACTTGGCAACATTTCCAGACTCAGCGATGATCCCTCTTGGCAGGGAGCCTATGTGGAGCGCATGCAGCGGATGGTCGAGCGCGATAAGAATCATCCTTCCGTGATCTTTTGGTCGCTGGGGAATGAGTCCGGCTTCGGCTGCAATTTCCGGGCGATGGCACAGTGGTGCAGAGAAGCTGATCCGACACGGCTTATTCATTACGAAGAAGACCGCGAAGCTGAAGTCTGTGATGTGGTAAGCACGATGTACTCCTCTGTTGAGAAAATGGAAGGCTTCGGTCAGTTGACTGACCATCCTAAACCGCACATTCTGTGTGAATTCGCGCATGCCATGGGCAACGGACCGGGTGGATTAAGACCTTATTTTGATATTTTTGAGAAGTACGACAGACTTCAGGGCGGTTTTGTGTGGGAATGGATTGATCATGGGTTGAGTTGGAAGACAGCAGACGGGAAGGCTGATTACGCTTATGGCGGGGACTTCGGTGATGTGCCAAATAACAGCAACTTCGTCATAGACGGTCTGGTCCGGCCGGACCGGACGCCATCACCGGGCCTACTTGAATACAAGAAAATTATCGAGCCGGTGCGGGTCGAGCATATAAGCAGGAATATAGTAAATGTGATTAATTGCTATGATTTCCTAACACTAGATCACCTTCATGCTGACTGGAGCATCACCATGGATGGGCAAACCGTTCAGAGCGGGGCACTTGCACTGCCAGAGATTGAAGCGGGCGGACAGGCAGAAATGGAGATTCCATACGACCATAGTCTTGATGTTCTTCATCGCAGTGCGGATGCGGAACGGTGGCTGAACATCCGTTTCTCCATCGCGGCGGACTGCCCTTGGGCAGAGCAGGGGCATGAAGTAGCTTGGGCCCAGTTTCTAATGAAGGATGAGGTGGAGCATAAAGTTGAGAGTGAGCTGATCAGGCAGCATCTTCATTGCACGGAAGCTGCTGGGCAGATCATTCTCGCAAATGATGACTTCCGTATGGTTTTGGACACGCGGAGCGGGCGAATCCATTCGCTTCATCTGAATGGCAAGGCACTGATGAAGGCCGGACCGCGGCTGAATTTCTGGCGTGCGCCGATCGACAATGATATGTATGTGCTGCCGGACTGGCGCAAAGCACACCTCGATCGGCTAACGGAACGTGTTGATGAGGTGAGTTGGACCCGGCTTGATGAAGGAACCCTTCGCATCGCTGTAAGCTCAAGGATTGCTCCACCCGTTTTTGATTGGGGGTTCCGCTGTGTAACCACCTATACCGTAACCGGCACAGGGCAGATCACTATGGATGTACAGGGCACACCTGAAGGCAAACCGCCAGAGATGCTTCCAAAGATTGGGCTCCAGATGGAGATTCCAGGTGATCTGGATCGGGTGAAATGGTATGGCCGGGGACCTGGTGAGAATTATTCGGACAGCAAAGAGGCATGTCGTGTTGGTGTGTATACAGCTTCGGTCGATGGACTATTCACTCCATATATATATCCACAGGAGAATGGTAACCGGACGGATGTCAGATGGATATCCATCACAGATGCATCAGGGCTTGGGCTGCTTGCCGCGGGGAATCCAACGCTTGAATTCAGCGCGCGCCGCTATACAGACAAGGATCTTGAAGAGGCAAAACATGCAAGTGCGCTTGTTCCGCGCGACTTCGTCACGCTAAATCTGGATTACCGGCAGAATGGGCTGGGCAGCAACAGTTGTGGGCCTGCTCAGATGCCGGATCATAAGGTAACATCGGGAGCTTTTACATTCCGTATAGAACTCACTCCATTTTTATTAGAAGATACATCGCCGGAGTGGCTTGCTAGACAAATACTGCTTGGGTCACCACAACTATAGCAATGAGAGGAGGAGGCAGCATGCTCCATACACAGGATGTACTCAATTTAAGCGGAAAGATTGCTGTTGTTACCGGAGGAGCATCAGGTATTGGTCTTGCGACGGCTGGGTTACTTGCAGATTTTGGAGCACATGTGGTTGTGCTGGACATCAATGTAAGGCAAGGGGAGCAGGCTGTTCAGGAGATGAAAGGGCGGGGAGGGATCGCCAGCTTCCACCGCTGCGATGTCTCCTCTTCGGAGGATTGCAAGCGTGTAGCTACAGAGATTGATAACGCACACGGAAAAGTTGATATTCTATTCAACAATGCGGGGATTATCCGTCGCAAGACGGTTGTCGAGCTTGAGGAAGCTGACTGGGATTTGGTGATGGATGTATCGCTTAAGGGAGTCTATCTACTCTCCAAATATATGATACCCGTGATGGAGCGCGGAGGTGGAGGCAGCATCATTAATACCGGCTCCGGCTGGGGCCTTAAAGGCGGGGACCGTGCCGCTTCCTACTGCGCGGCCAAGGCGGGTGTGGTCAACCTCACCCGGGCGATGGCCATTGACCACGGCCCTGCGAACATTCGCGTGAACTGCGTGTCCCCGGGTGACACGGATACGCCGCTTCTGCGTGATGAAGCCAAGCAGCTTCATCAGGACGAAGCTGCCTTCCTGGTGGCCTCGGCGGGGGGCCGACCATTGGAGCGGTTGGGCACACCACGTGATATCGCGAATGCGGTATTGTTCTTAGCCAGCGATCTGTCTTCTTGGGTCACTGGAAGTGTACTTGTTGTGGATGGCGGAGGTATTGCCTAACAACTAAAGAAACGAATCATTTCATTTAAACAACCTTTTAAGGACGGAGGCGTTAAGCATGTCTGAACACAGAACGTATGCCCATCCCTATATTCCGAACACAGTACCGGAAGTCCAGGAGGCGATGCTGAAGGAAATCGGCTTGAGCTCCATCGACCAGCTTCATGATGCGATTCCGGACAGTCTAAAACTCAAGCGGGAGATGAATCTTCCTCCGGCTATGCATGAATATGAGCTTCGCCGGCATATTGAGGCTCTGCTTGCGAAGAACAAGCATGGCGCTGATTATATCAACTTCCTCGGAGCTGGATGCTGGCAGCATTTCGTTCCGGCAGTATGCGACGAAATTAACCAACGATCGGAGTTCGTGACGGCTTATGCCGGAGAGCCTTACGAAGACCACGGTCGATTTCAGGCTTTGTTCGAGTATCAGAGTCTGATGGCTGAGCTCGTCGATATGGATGTAGTTAACGTTCCTACCTTCGACTGGGCACAAGCGGCCTCCACGGCTATCCGCATGGCAGGCCGAATTACAGGTCGCAGCATTGCGCTGCTCTCCAGATCTGTCGATCCGGATAAAGCCAAGATCATTAGCAATTACTGTACACCTGTAATGGAAATTCGGTACGTGGAGATTGATCCAGTGACAGGAAAGATAGATCTGGATGATCTGCAGAGCAAGCTTGAGGAAGGAACGGCGGCATTCTACTTCGAGAATCCGGGGTACCTCGGCGTTATTGAGGATCAAGGCGCTGAAATATCTGCACTTGTGCACGAGGTGAACGCAATCTCTATTGTGGGCGTTGATCCGATCTCTCTTGGTGTAATGGAACCTCCAAGTCGTTACGGCGCTGATATTGTTTGTGGGGATCTGCAACCGTTGGGCATGCACATGAACTATGGCGGGGGTCAAGCCGGATTCATTGCTACTCGGGATGAAGAGAAATATGTGATGGAATATCCGTCCCGCCTGTTCGGTATTGTTCCCACAGAAGTGGAAGGGGAATACGGCTTTGGCGATGTGGCCTATGAGCGTACATCCTTTGCCCTCCGGGAGAAGGGGAAGGAGTCAGTGGGAACACAGACAGCACTATGGGGGATTACCGCCGGAGTTTATCTCTCCTTGCTTGGACCAGTGGGTATGCAGGAAATAGGGGAGACCATTATGCAGAAATCCCAATATGCGGCGGATAAGCTGTGTGCCATTCCTGGTGTCTCTTTACGGTTTAAAGATACAGCTTTTTTCAAAGAATTTGTCTTAGATTTTAACGAGACCGGCATATCTGTTGCTGAGATTAACAAGCGCCTTTTGGAAGAAGGGATTTTTGGAGGAAAAGATCTGTCATCCGCTTATCCTCAGTGGGGACAATGTGCCCTTTACTGTGTAACTGAAATTCATATGCAGGCAGATCTGAACCGGCTTGCGTTAGCTATAGGGCGCATTGTCTACAAGAATCAGTAGCATAGAAGAGGAGGAGGAAAGTCATGAAACGGATTCGTAGAGACCACAAGGTGCGCCGCTTTCACCAGGCCAAATGGGATGAACCGGTGATCTTTGAGCTTCATCGGTCAGGGGAGCGCGGAGTGATCCCACCATACACCGAGGCTGGAATTGCCGAAGTTGTCGGCCAAGGCTCCGCCCGAATTCCATCAGTCATGCGGCGAAAAGAAGCACCAGCACTGCCTGAGATTGGTCAGGCCAAAGTTCTTAGGCATTATTTAAGACTCTCCCAAGAGACTTTGGGTTCCGATTTTAACGTAGAGATCGGACAGGGGACTTGTACGATGAAATATATCCCCCGGATCAATGAAATGCTTATACGTACCCCTAATCTGATGGAGCTGCATCCTCTGCAGGATGCCGGATCGGTTCAGGGTATCCTGGAAATCTACTATAAGCTGGACCTAGCGATGCGTGAAATATCAGGGATGAACGCCTTCTCGTTTCAGCCAAGCAGTGGCACTCAAGCCCTCTTGGCTATGGCTTCTATTGTCCGTGCATATCACGATTCACGTGGCGAGGGAGATCAGCGGGATGAGATCATTACGACCATCTTCTCACATCCATCTCAAGCGGCAACCGCAGCGGTTAAGGGATATAAGGTTATTACACTGCATCCGGATGAAGACGGATTTCCTGATCTTGAGAAGCTGAAGAATGCTGTCTCCGAACGCACAGCAGGTTTCGTCGTGGCCAATCCGGAAGACACCGGCATTTACAACCATCGTATCCGTGAGTTCACGGACGTGGTTCATGAAGCAGGCGGAATCTGCTTCTACGATCAGGCAAACGCAAATGGACTGCTCGGCATCACCCGGGCCAAGGAAGCCGGGTTTGACATGTGTTTCTTCAACCTGCATAAGACCTTTGCCGCGCCTCATATGTGTGGGGGACCGGCTACAGGCGCTCTTGGGGTAATCGATGCTCTTAAGCGTTTCCTGCCGGGGCCGCTTGTTGACTGGGACGGCAGCCATTATGTCCTTGCAGAGCAAAGCGATGACAGTATCGGTAAAGTCCGCAGCTTCCACGGCGTGGCCCAGACTGTGCTACGCTCCTACGCCTGGATTATGAGCCTGGGCCCAGACGGTCTTAAGAATGTGGCTCAAATCGCTGTCCTGAATAATAATTACTTGTATCACAAAATTCTGCAAATCCGCGGAGCCAGCGCGCCTTACATGAAAGGTCAGCGTCTTGAACAGGTAAGGTACAGTTGGAAACAGCTTACGGATGAGACTGGGGTAACGACAGAAGATATCACCCGTCGGATGTGTGATTTCGGCCTGCACTATTGGACGTCCCATCATCCGTACATCGTTCCGCAGCCATTTACGCTGGAGCCAACCGAATCTTATTCGAAGGAAGATCTTGATGAATATATCGAGACGCTGGCCCATATTTCGAATGAAGCTTACACGCAGCCGCATATCGTTAAGTTAGCTCCGCACAGCAGCACCGTTCACCGGAATGTGGAATCTTCTCTAGATGATCCTGCAGAATGGTGTATCACGTGGCGGGCTTATCTTAAGAAGACAGAGCCTGTATAGGGTTTGGCCCCACACATTTATTAATAATACATTGGAAAGCAGAAGGGCTCCGTTCGGAGCCCTTCCTGTTTGACTGTATCACCATGGAAAGGGGTTATGGTTATGTCTGGGTATATGAGGGACTTGCTGCGTCTGTCCGTCGGCGTCCGCCGGTTTCTTATGACCGAAGCTATGTATGGCATCGGCATCGGTATGTATTCGCTAGTTCTTAATTTACATTTATTGTCCAAAGGAATGAAGGAGGATGAAATCGGACTGCTCATGTCCATAGGCATACTGATCATGGGGGCATTGGCTATTCCTGTATCCATATCAGCAAACCGTATAGGACGTAAAAAGCTGCTGGTATCTGGCATCCTGTTTATAGCAGCAGGGAGTGCACTCTATGCGATAGGTAATCGTTCCAGTATATTCTATTTGGCTCAAGCTTTGGTCTCGATCGGGCTTACTCTTGTAGAGACGACTGAGGTACAGTTGCTATTCCACTATTGTGCCTCGCGCAAGGAAGAAGCAAGTGCCTTCTCCCTGATGTTTGCCGTGTTTACGGCATTTACAGGGGCAGGAACCCTGGCTGCCGGATATCTGCCGAATTTGGCTGATAGCGGGGAAGGATATGGGCTTACGCTGCTGCTTGCTGCACTGGTTTTCGTTGTTCACAGTATGATTAGAGGACTCTGGCTTCCCTCTGAGGGGAGGGAAAACGAAACGGTTAGAACGTCTGAAGTTCTGGAAGTGAACCGTGAAGTTTCTAGCTTGAGGAAGAAGCTGCCTTCCGGCACACTCTGGCTGTTCTCGGTATTCATGGCCCTGCTCGGAGGAGCGATAGCCATCACGGGGTCATTTCTTAATGTAATTGTGAAGTATAGACTGAACTGGATGGATGATAAAGTGTCAATTCTGCTGGCGGTAAGCGGAGCTGTTTTGTTTGCAGCTTCTTTAATGACGCCTTATGTATTAGAGCGTTTTGGCCACAATGTGGCCATCGTATCTGTCTTTTTGGTTAACATACTCGTGTTCGCCTCTTTATCCTGGGCTATGCCGGTCTGGATGTTCACAATTGTGTTTCTGGTTCGCGGGGGAGGGCTTACGATGCTGTCTAATCTGCTGGACAGTCAGTTGATGTCTGCCTTTAAGGAGCGGGAGAGGAATCTCTACGCAGGGATGAGATCCGTGTTTCGGAGCCTCGGATCATCCGGCGCCGCTCTGCTTACCGGATGGATTTTGATTGGACAGGATTATGAAATCCCCTTTTTTCTGACATCTGTAGTATTGCTACTCTGTCTAGTTTATTACATCTGGTTCATACGCCCAATTCTGGATAAAAGGCTGAAAGAATAATTTAATCTGAACAGCAGCATGCATAAATATATAAGGGGCTGTCTAAAACCCATATAAAATGGATATAGGACGCCCCTTTGCTTAAATCCATCCAAAGAAGAATTTATATCTTATGGGCTTGTTGTTTCTTTGTGCCCACTCCTTAATTTCGTTCATGCCATTAACCGTATTCTCTTTTTTAAAAGTAAAGTACAGCTGTATTGGAACTAACTTTTTATCAACAGTCTTAAATCCAATTCGTTCACCATCGATAAATACTGAGCTTATTTCATCCGCATCGTATCTTTTCTTATTTAAAGAAACAATATAATTGTCGCCAATTGTAATACTCTTAGAACTAATCCATCGATAAAGTACAAATATGATAATAATGAAGATAAAGATGAACCATATTCTTGGAAAGAAGAATAGAAATTCAGATGTGCGGCTAGTACTATTATACATAGTAATTATCAAGGAAACTTCAAAAAAACACATTGCAATTAATGTTTTCATTACGTTTGGATATTTGATTGAAAAAGATGTTTGATGAAATCCCAAGTCGCTCCATCCTTTCTCCTGTAATTCAAATTCTATACAGTTATTATCCTCATTAATTTTACCATATATTGAGATCTCGATGCTTGATCAAGTTCCTATACTGCTCTATTAGTGAAGACGTAGGGCCCCTTATCAGGAGTATCCATTGAATTACATAGCTTTGCAAGTTATACTTTGATGAGAAATACGGACCCGCTTATCATTTAACAGATCCGTCCTTTATAAGGTATGGATCTTATTTTTCGTATGAATATATTCATTCAGATATGGAGGCGCGACATTGCAGCTAATCAATCAATCCGAAATACAAGAGAGGATCGACCTGCTTAAAGATCAGGATCTGTATATCCATCTTGAGATGACAACGGGAGCATACGCTGCCCATTTCGATAGTTCTAAACATCCGGCGGCTACTTTCATTACTAATGCTGTGATCCGATATTCCCATGGTTCGATTTCCGGCAATGGACCTTATCGGGTCGGCTTAAAAATGTCACAGGGCTGGGTGTACTCGGAAGGATTAACTCACTATGAAGAGAGTGAGACAGAAAGATTGATTCTGGCCGGGCATGACAGTCAAGGCAAACTGGTCGTATCTTTACAATTAAGCCGGGAGCCGTTCTAATGGTAGAGGAGATGAGGAGTTCAGTGGAAAGACATATTCTAGTTATATTACCGCATCCGGATGACGAAGCCTTCGGTATCTCTGGAACGCTTGCTAAGCATGTGCAAAATGGCACCCAAGTCACCTACGCTTGTCTGACACTTGGAGAGATGGGCCGGAATATGGGCGTTCCGCCATTTGCAAACCGGGTAACCCTCCCACAGATACGTAAGAAGGAGCTGGAAGAATCCTGCCGAGCGATTGGAATACAGGATTTGAGAATGCTTGGTTTCCACGATAAGACGATTGAATTTGAGGATCAAGCGCTGCTAGATAGCCACATTGATGCGCTTCTGAAGGAGCTTAATCCCTCACTGATCCTTACATTCTATCCGGGGTACAGCGTTCATCCTGATCATGATGCGACCGGAGCTGCGGTGGCTCGAACCGTTGGAAGACTGCCTAAGGCAGAAAGACCACCTGTGCACTGCATAGCTTTTGCCAATAATATTGAAGAGATTGGAAAGCCTCAGGTCACCATTGATGTGAAAGATTTCCTGAAGCAAAAGATGGCGTCCATTCAGGCGCATAAATCCCAATTCCAAGCCGCTGAACTGTTAGGCAGCAAAACGCTAGAGGATAAAGAAATCCAAGATCGTTTTGGAACAGAGCATTTCTGGATCTATCCATTTGAATGATATTAAGTCCGGGCATAAACGCTCGGGCTTTTTCTTTGGGACCCACTGCTGTGGGCATGCTTTATTTTTCTAATATAAGGCATGAATAGCTGTGTCTTTTTCGAATATATGGTAAGGTTTAGGAGGTCGATTAACCAAACCGGTTTCGTTAGGCCAGGAGGTGTATTCGTTTGAAAAAATCATATTTCAATCTCCTTTGTGGAATAGTCATTCTTTTGCTGGTATTCACTGCATGCAGTAAGGAAAGACCCAAGTATGCAGAGCTTTTCACACATGTGGAAGAGCATCGGGCTGTGTTCATGCAGCCGCGTGAAGAAGGGCTTGCTGCTTTGCAAATTGCGGATACTGTGGGTGAATACGATACAACCTTGGGTACAATTATGCAGGATGATATCTTATCCGTGAATCAAAAGGAATTTATACAGCAGATTGTGGTAGATGTTAAGACCAATAAAATCATTGGTTATCGGGTAGGAACCGTTTTTCCCAGATCGGAAAGCGGCTATCAAAATGCGAGAGAACTGGTGCGCGCTTTTCTGGAGCATTACAAACCTGTGGAAGATGAAGAGGCTGAAAAAGTCGAGAAATCAGTCCAAACGATTGACAGGATGGCTCTTCCGCTAAAGCCATTAACAGGCTCTATCGAAGAATCATGGTCATACGGCAAGGACGAGGATAAATTGTATATAACCTATAGGATGTCGAACAGTTTTCAAGGTGATGATGAATTGCCTTTGAACTTTTATTTCAGCAATGAGAGGGAGTAAGGAACGAAGAGATAAGATGTGATTTACAAAAAAATACACAAGGACTATTATATTTCTATAGGTAATTATATCCTTTTTTTCCTAAACAATTGTTCGGACTAAATAACTGGAGGATCAAATGAAAAAGCACGACAAAATCATTTCCTTCATCTTCATACTTGTTATGATGGTGACGGCTATTTACTGGGCCATTTCGACTCAGAGCTGGACCATGCTGGGCACCCTCGCTTCTGTGGTCTGTTTCGGGCTTTTTGCGCTATTGGGGCTCCGCACTATACCTGTATTGACGGATTTTCTTTTGACGAATCCAGTACCTGAAGTGGCTTGGAAGAGTAAGGAGCAGGATAGAAGACAGGCGTGGCTTTATATTATTGGATGGATATTGGCGAGTCGTATCCTGCTTATGCTCATCGGTTATGCATTTTTGATTATACAGAATGGTTATTCAGGCGGCCTGTTTAGCAAAATCGCCGAGACTTGGCATATTTCTGGGATCGATGCTTCAAGTTATCTGGGGATTGCCGAGAACTGGTACGTGACAGAGGGAGATCCAAAGTTCCATATTGTGTTTTTTCCTTTTCTCCCAAATTTAATTAAAGTAGTTCAGGTATTCGTAGGCAATTATCTTGTCGCTGGATTCATCGTTTCCAATATCTCATCGATTGTCGCTGCATTGGTTGCTTATGAACTGGCAGCATTAGACATGCATCGAAAGAATGCCATGCGAGTTGTGAAGTATATTTTTATATTCCCTGCCGCGTTCTTTTTCTTCATTCCGATGACCGAATCTTTATTTCTAGCCCTATCGTTGATGTGTTTATATTTTGTGAGAAAAAAGGAATGGCTGATCGGGTGCTTATGCGGTGCACTTGCAGCATACACACGTTCTCCCGGAGTGCTTCTGATTGTACCGGTTGCGATTGAATTTGGACGGGATCTGATGGGCAACTATAAGCGATTAAGTAACAAAGCCTTTATACATAGAATCATCAGCGCCGTCAGTTTTCTCGCTATCATATCAATGGGCTTGCTGGCCTATCTGTTTATTAATTATCATGTGACGGGAAATGCGTTTCAGTTCAGTATTTATCAGAGAGAGCATTGGTCTCAGCGGTTTTATCTCTTTTTTGATACGGTAAGATATCAGATAGAATATGCTGTGGGCACCTTTAAGAGTGGAGATAGTCGTTCTTTTCTCGGCTTATGGCTGCCCAATTTAATCGCTATATTCTCAGCACTTATTATCATGTTCTTGGGTGCAAAAAAGATACGACCTTCATACACCGCTTATTTCATCGTGTATTTTGCGTTCGTAGTGGGAGCTACCTGGCTGCTGTCAGCCCCGCGGTATTTGCTTGTTGCATTTCCACTAGCTTTTGCTGCTGTTGCGCTCACTGAAGAAAAATCAAAGGATGCTATCCTTACTGTAGTTTCTGTTGTGGGGAGTCTTTTGTATTTAGCGATGTTTGTGGCAGGATATCCAGTGTATTGAGGACCCTTTCATTTTTTTATATTATAAGATAAAATGATTGAAACTGGTTTCAAAAACTGTCCCTATCTGGAGTGAGTGTAGAAATGGCAAATATTTTAGATGTGGCGCGTCTAGCAGGAGTGTCTAAGACGACCGTATCCCGAGTAATAAATAACTATCCTCATATTTCAGCAGATAAAAGAGAATTGGTATTAAAAGCAATGGAAGAGCTTGAGTATACCCCGAATCTCTCAGCAAGAAGATTAAGAGGACAAGTGACAACAACGATAGCTGTCGTAGTTCCTAGAATTGTGAATCCTTTTTTCTCCTATTTAGTTGATTCCATAGAGAAGGTTGGTTACAGAAACGGCTACCAAACCTTGATCTGTCAGACTAATGAGGATAAGGAGAGAGAGTTAACCTATTTAAATTTGTTGAAGACCAAACAAGCGGACGGCATCATCATGGCATCCATTGAGAATGATTGGAAAGTCATTGAACCGTATACTGAATTTGGGCCTATTGTGTTATGTAATGAATATGTGAGTCATGCAAAAATTCCGATGATTCGGCTGGATCAATTTAAAGGTACATACTTAGGAATCAAGCACCTAATTGAAAGAGGTCACCGTAAAATTGCTTACTGTACGGGAGGTCTGTTTACCGAGGTCGGGAAAGATAAAGACCGTAACCTAGGTTATCAAAAAGCATTGGAAGAGGCCGGGATTCAAGTGAATCCTAACTGGATTTTGGTCAACCAGCATACCATTGAAGATGGGAAAAGAGTAATGAAACTCTTGCTTGAAATGAAGGATCGTCCAACCGCTGTGTTTACAGGCAGTGATGAAATTGCTGGTGGCTTGATGATGGCTGCGAAAAAGGAAGGGTTAAGTATCCCGCGAGATCTGGCGATCATTGGTTTCGATGACCAGCCCCTCGCTGAAATGTTGGATCCCGCATTAACGACTATACGGCAGCCTATAGAGCAGATGGGGCGTAAGGCAGGGGAAGTTCTTATGGAGATGCTGGATGATTCCAATGTAGAGTCAGTTACTTATGAGCTTCCGGTTGAACTGGTAGTCCGAGAATCTACTTAACACTGATAAGCGAATTTGCAATGCAGACTCGCTTTTTATTTATCTTTTTTGGTATCGATACCACTTGTATATGATCAATAATTAACTGGAATAACCTTGTTTATCAGTGGTTGTTCTGAATAATTTATAAACTTAGCTTTAAATTATATTGAAACCGATACCAAGTGATGTTACAATACAGGCAAGAAAGCTTTCTAGGATATAAAGCAGCTAAATGAATGAAGGGATTTTTGAATTAATGAAAACGGTATCAATCTGATGTTCAGACTTTTATAGGGGTCTAGCATATAAAAAAAGCACAAAATGGAGGGGTTTTGTTTGAAAAAGATATCTGTTTTATTATTTGTTCTTTTGCTTGCTGTTTCATTGACAGCTTGTGGTGGATCCGACGGAGCGGGATCAAGTCCGGCAGCGAACTCGAAGGATGAACAAGTCAGCATAATTATTACGAACGGAAAAGGTGAAATCGCTTCCCAATGGGAACAAGCAGCTAAAGATTTCATGGCAGCGAATCCGAATATCAAGGTTGAGGCTGTCTCTGGAGCTGTTGGTGATACCGTTAACTTGCTGGATAAACTTACGGCATCCGGTAAAACGGTAACTATGGCGATGATGTCCCCCGATTCCATTGTGAACAAATATAAGGATTTCGGTATAGATCTTTCAGGTGAGAAATGGAATGAAGAAACGGTTTATGGCGTTAAAGACGCAGAGGGGAAAATTGCCGGCTTTCCATTCTCAATAGAAGGCTTCGGTCTCGTATATAACAAGAGTGTACTTGATAAGGCCGTTGGCGGCACTTTCGATCCGCATTCTATTAATACCCGTGACAAACTAAAAGAATTATTAGATCAAATTAAAGCTTCCGGTGTGAAATATCCGGTTGCCTATCAAACCGAAAACTGGTCTGTAGCGAACCATTACAGTACACAGTTTGTGAATCAGGCAGAAGATCCAAACACAATTGTAGATCAACTAAAAGCGGGAACATTCGATTTAGCAAGTAATGATATTTGGAATGGTTACTACGATACGATGGATCTACTGGTATCGAAAGAATATAACAAATATGGTGAACGTCCACTGGGCAAGTACTATGACGATGCGCATGTAAGTGTGGGTAAAGGGGAGTCAGCTATTCTGTTTAACGGAAACTGGGCCTATGATTCATTGCAAGCCGTTAGTGGAGAATCCTTCGGATTTATACCTGTTCCGGTAGATAACAATCCAGACAATCCACTTAACAATAAGATTGCGGCAGGTCCAACTAATATCCTGGTCATTAATAAAGCGGCAACGCCGACTGAGCAAGAAGCAGCTAAGAAGTTCCTGAATTGGCTCGTATACGATGAAAAAGGTCAAGATTTTCTGGTGAATCAGTCACAAGTGGTCTCCGCTTTTAAGAACAACACTTTGAAAGTTAATAATCCACTCGGATCAGCGATTGCGGATGCTGTGGTAGCCGGCAATACGATGCCGTTCAGTTCAAACTATGTGAAGGTGGAAGATTGGGGTAACATTCTTGCACCGGATATTCAGAAATATATCGCTCAAAAAGAATCCCGTGCCGATCTTGCCAAAGCTATTGAAACCTATTACAAAAGCCAAAAGTAATTAATCATTTGCTGAATTGGGGAAGCGGGTTGGGTTCACTCTCGCCTGTTTCCTCCTTAAAGCAATTAGGGGTGTGCTAAACGTATGATATCAGAAAAACGTCTGATCAAACGAATGGGCAACCAGTTATTTTTCACCGGTCCCACGATCATTTTCTTTACGATTGCAGTACTGATTCCTTTTGCATATGGATTATATCTGACCTTTACCAATATGACCTCTCCATTAAATCCGATAGAGTTCTCAGGTTTAGCTAACTATAAGACAGCATTTACGGATTCCAAGTTTTGGGATTCTCTTTTATTGACCGTTAAGTTTGTTGTGACAACCGTTATTATCATTAATATTCTCGGTTTTATATTGGCTTATTTAGTGACTTCCGGAGTGAAGATGCAAAATTTCTTTCGAACCTCTCTGTTCACACCGAATTTGATTGGCGGCTTGATTTTGGGTTACATCTGGCAGTTTATATTCGTGCAAACTATGCCTTCTATTGGTGAGAAGTTCGGGATAGAGTGGCTGCGTTTAGGGTGGCTAGGGGATGAACATTTGGCTTTCTGGGCCATTGTTATCGTGTCGATCTGGCAATCTGCGGGCTATATGATGATCATCTTTGTGGCTGGTTTAGTTAATGTGCCAAAGGATGTAGTGGAAGCAGCCACGATTGATGGCGCCAATGGATGGCAACGGTTGAGAAAAGTTACTTTACCGCTGATGGTCCCTTCCTTTGTAGTTACCATCTTTTTAACGCTGAAGAATGCCTTTATGGTTTACGACGTTAACTATTCTCTAACAGCAGGCGGACCCTATGATAGTACAACCATGGTATCGATGCATGTGGTGAAAAAGGCTTTTATCGAAAATAATTATGGTGTGGGTCAAGCGGAAGCCTTTGTGCTGTTTGCTATCGTTGCAATTGTTACGGGTCTGCAGGTTTATTTCAGTAAGAAATTGGAGGTTGCTGCATGATGAATGCTAGACGAAAAACTTCCGTGATTCTGACGTATTTATTTTTGGTTATGTTTTTCATCATTTTTGTTTTTCCGTTCTTTCTTATGATCGTCAATTCCTTCAAGAGTAATGGTCAAATTCTCGAAAGCCCTTTTTCACTGCCGACCAGCTTAAACTTTGGGCATTTTGCTGAAGTCATTGATAAAATGAATTTTTTTGTTTCCTTTAGAAATACAGTCGTAGTCACCTTCTTCAGTGTCCTGTTCATTGGTGTTTTTGCAGCAATGACCGCCTATTACATGGTGAGACATTCGACTAAATTTAATAATGGTTTTTTTGCTCTAATGGTGGCTTCCATGATTATTCCGTTTCAGTCCATTATGATTCCCCTGATTTATATCTACGGGGCAAAGCTTCATTGGATCGACGCAGCGCCTATTCCATTATTGATTATTCTCTACATCGGCTTCGGAAGTGCGTTATCGGTATTTATGTACCATGGTTTTGTGAAGTCGATTCCATATGAATTGGAAGAAGCGTCACTGCTCGATGGATGTAATCGTAGACAGACATTCTTCAAGATTGTACTGCCTATGTTAGCTCCAACATCGGTGACCATTGCGATTCTGAATGTGTTATGGATTTGGAATGATTATCTGCTGCCTTCACTGGTGTTGACTAAGGATAACCATTTTACTATGCCTATTAAGATGAAGGTGTTTAACGGAACGTATATGAATAACTGGGAGCTGTTGATACCGGCACTTCTGTTAACGATCCTGCCGATTCTTATTGCTTATTTGTTCGGTCAACGTTACATCATAAGAGGCGTCAGCCAAGGCGCTATTAAATAAGATAAAGAAAGCCCCAGACTCGGGTGCTGGAGGAAGTGTGGAGTTATGGAGACTAGAAACAGCAACTGGTGGAAAGAAAGTGTAGTTTATCAAATTTATCCCCGGAGTTTTCAGGATTCAAATGGAGATGGAGTAGGAGATTTGCGTGGAATCATCAACCGACTCGGGTATTTAAGGGATTTGGGAATCAATGTTATTTGGTTGTGTCCGGTCTACGATTCACCTAATGATGACAATGGGTATGACATTCGGGATTTCTATAAAATTCAGGATGAGTTTGGAAGTATGGAAGATATGCTCGAATTGATCGCACAAGCGGAAGCGTACGGAATCCGTATGATCATGGATCTGGTAGCGAATCATACCTCGGATGAACATGCTTGGTTTATGGAGTCAAGAAGTTCTAAGGACAATCCTAAGCGTGACTGGTATATATGGAAGCCGGGAAACGATGGTCAGGAGCCTACCAACTGGGAATCGAATTTTGGAGGTTCAGCTTGGGAATATGACGAGACCTCAGAGGAATACTATTTACATTGTTTCTCTAAGAAACAACCGGATCTCAATTGGGAGAATCCCGAAGTTCGCCAAAGCATCTTTTCCATGATGGATTGGTGGATTGACAGGGGAATAGCCGGATTTCGCATTGATGCGATCACATTTATTAAAAAGAATCAGCAATTTCCGCACCTTAAGTCTGAAGACGACCGCCGCTATGTTCCTCTGGCTGAAGCTTGTTTGAATCAATCCGGAATTTTGGATTTTCTTCACGAGATGAAACAGGAGGTTCTTGAACCTCGCAATGTGATGACGGTTGCGGAAGCTCCTGGGGTTCCGATAGAGCAAATTCATGAATATGTAGATGAGCAGAACGGCGTCTTTAATATGATATTTCAATTTGATCATGTAGATCTGGATGCCAAGCCAATGGCTAAAGGAATCTATCATCCTTGGAAGCTGACTGAATTTAAGCACGCAGTATCTAAATGGCAGCTTGAGACAGCCAATAAGGGCTGGATGGCACTTTTTATGGAGAATCATGATCATGTACGTTCGGTTTCAAAATTCGGTAACGACGGGATATACCATAAAGACTCAGCTAAAATGCTGGCTGCCTATTATTTCTTCATGCGAGGAACACCTTTTATTTATCAAGGACAAGAGATTGGAATGACCAATTATTTCATGGCTTCAATTGAAGAGTATAGAGATATTGAGAGCTTAAATTATCACCGTAATGAAACTGCACGGGGTAGGTCTGAGGCAGATATCCTGAACTATTTAGCGATCAGAAGCAGGGATCAGGGCCGCACACCGATGCAATGGAGTTCAGAACCTATGGCCGGATTTACGAATGGGGAGCCATGGATTAATGTGAATCCGAATTACTCATCGATTAATGTGGAGGACGAGCTACAAGACGATAATTCTATCCTTCATTTTTATCGGGAATTAATCAAGCTGAGACGGGACAATAAAGCGTTAATTTATGGTGATTATCATGAGATTTATGTGGACTCGAATGAGCTAGGCGGATATGTTCGAACTTACGGGAATGAGTGTTGGACGGTAATCTGTAATTTTACGGATCAAACCATTCCGTTAACTGATCCTCTTGCAGGCCATGTTGTACTGTCTAACCTTAATAATCATGATAAGGGTCTGTTGAGGCCTTATGAGGCATTGATCTGCAAAGGGGAAAAGAGTGCAGATGCAGCCGAAATCTAAATAGGGGGATTTATGATGCAAATTAAGAATGAAGCTATGTTGATTACCTATGCAGATAGCCTCGGGCGTAATTTAAAAGAATTAAACGAAATATTAGATAAGCATCTGCGAGGCGTCGTTGGAGGTGTTCATTTACTACCGTTTTATCCTTCTTCGGGTGACAGAGGATTTGCACCAATGGATTATACCAAGGTTGATCCGGCATTTGGCAATTGGGCGGACGTCGAAGCCATGAGTAAGGATTTTTATATGATGTTTGATTTTATGATTAATCATATCTCAAGACAATCTCCTTATTTTCAGGACTTTCTTGAGAAAAAGGATGAATCAGAATATGCGGATCTGTTTATCCGGTACAAGGATTTTTGGCCGAACGGGGAGCCCACTCAGGAAGATGTGGATTTAATCTATAAGCGTAAACCACGCGCTCCATACGTAGAGGTTACCTTTAAGGATGGTAGCATGGAAAAAGTATGGTGTACCTTTGATGAAGAGCAGATTGATCTGGATGTGACTACAGAAACGACGCGGAAATTCATAACGGACAATCTAACGTTTTTGGCTGAAAAAGGAGCTTCGATTATTCGACTAGATGCTTTCGCATATGCTAACAAAAAAATCGGTACGAATTGTTTCTTTGTTGAGCCGGATATTTGGGAGATGCTGAATCACTCTGAGCAGACCGTTGCCCCTTACGGAGTGACCGTTTTGCCGGAAATTCATGAGCATTATAGCATCCAGTTAAAAATTGCAGAACAGGATTACTATGTATATGATTTTGCGTTACCAATGTTGGTGCTGCATGCTTTATTTAGTGGGAAAGTAAACCGGTTGGTGCATTGGCTGGAGATTTGCCCGAGAAAACAGTTTACAACACTAGACACGCATGATGGTATTGGTGTGGTGGATGTAAAGGATCTTTTGAGTGATGAAGAAGCAGAAATGACAAGAGAAAGCCTTTATAGCCAAGGCGCTAATGTCAAAAAAATATACAGCACCGAAGCGTATAACAACCTTGATATTTACCAAATCAACTGTACTTATTATTCAGCACTTGGTAATGATGATCAGGCTTACCTGCTGGCGAGAGCCATCCAATGCTTTGCACCGGGTATACCGCAGATCTATTATGTGGGGTTACTGGCTGGAGTGAATGATATAGAGCTTCTGGAGAAGACCAAAGAAGGACGGAATATTAATCGGCATTATTATACTCAAGAAGAGATAGATGTTGAGGTTGAGCGCCCAGTCGTGCAGAAGCTCTTTAATATCTTGAAATTCAGAAATAGTAATCCAGCCTTTGATGGAGATATACAGATTGAACAGTTGGATGAGAATAATGTGGTGATAGCTTGGAAAAATCTGTTGAACGAAGCGAAATTGGAAGCGAATCTGTTAACCAAGGCATTTACGATTTCACAAAAAGAAAAGTTAGCGGATTGGGAAAGGGTTGTATTATAAGGTAGTATCCAGTGTATTGATGAATCATGTTAAAATAGGGGGAACGCTTAAACGCGTTCTCCTTTTTTTGCGAATAACCTTATAGAAACGATGGTGGGTATGAAGATTGAGTACGACAATCAGGTGATCGAGTTTAATGTTCAATATGGAAACGGCAAGAAAATCTCCATTCATATAGATTCTTCAGGGCGTATAACGCTCAAAGCTCCCAAGAAAACAAGTGAAGAGACGATTAAAAGCGTGGTTGAGCGCAATGGGGAATTGATAGTGGAGAAGCTGCGGAGCATTGAAGCGAACCGAGAAACACCAAAGCTCAAAGAGTATGAAGACGAGGGTAAATTCCTGTATTTAGGCAAATATTATTCGCTGCATGAGTTAATAGAGACAGGGGATTTAAATGAGGAAGAGCTTAAGCTTAAGCTGAAGAAATTCTATTTCGCTAGCTGTAAGAAGATTGTAGGCGAACGGATCCCTAAATATCAGACACAGCTTAGAGTAAAGCCTAAGACGATTGACATTGTTGAGTCTGTAACCAAGTGGGGAAGCTGCAGCTCGGATAAAAAGCTAACCTTTAACTATCGCTTAGCGATGGCTCCAGTGGAGGTTATCGATTATGTAATCATCCATGAGCTGTGTCATTTACTTCATATGAATCATGACCGCTCTTTTTGGCGAAAGGTTGGAAGCCTCATGCCGGATTATAAGGAGAAGGAAGAGTATTTAGCTAGATATGGGCGTGCTATGACGCTGTAATAAATTAGCATTGATTCATGATTTCATACAACCAAAAGGATGTCCCTAATGAAGGGAAATCCTTTTTTAGTTGTTTAATGGTTTCCAAAGGGAGTTAAAGGGTTCGAACGCTATCTCTTTTTATTAGCTCGCTAGGAAGCATGACATGATGAATAGCTTGTTGTTTCTCTAGTAGATCTATGAGGATCTGAGCAGCGTTGGTTCCTAACTCGTATTTATGTTGGTTCACTGTAGTCAAAGCGGGTGTGCAATACGCTGTCAGATCAATATTATCGTAACCTATAATTGAAATATCCTCGGGCACCGATTTTTCGGCTTCCTTCACACCCTGCATAGCTCCGAGCGCCATCAAATCACTTGCACAAAAAATAGCAGTGACCTCAGGATGGCTGGACATTATTTGCTGAGCGGCTTCTTTTCCTCCTTGTTCGGAAAATAATCCATTAAAAACGAGGGATTCGTCAAAAGGAATACTGTAATTCTCAAGGGCGAGACGGTAACCCTCTAATCGAAGAAGTGCTACATCTGCTTGGGTATGTCCGTTAATCATAGCAATATGGCGATGCCCTGACTCTAGCAGATGAGTTACTGCTTGAAGCGCCCCTTTTGTATTATCAGAGGTGACATAACCGACATTTGGCCCTTCAAGTGTAATATCAATGAGCACGCAAGGAATATCAGAGGATACGATTTCCTTGAGATAGGGATCATCCAGTCGAATCCCCATAATAATGACACCATCTACACCTCTTTCTTGGCATAATGTCTTATAGGATTTCACTCTTTGCTTTTGCGGGGTTGTGCTGAAGAGTACAAGGTCATAATCCAGCTCTCCTGAACGATCATTGATCCCGCATAATACTTCAAAGGCTATATTGTCTTTGGAGCTATCTCTTGTAACATTGGAGAGTAGGAGACCCAGCGTTTTTGTTTTTTTGGATATAAGCGATCTGGCAGCCATGTTAGGGCTATAGCCTAATTGGTCTGCAATAGTTCGGATCTTGAGCCTAGTACCTTCGTTAACATCGTCATAACCATTTAAGGCCCGGGAGACGGTAGTTACGGATACGCTGGCGGCTTTGGCAATATCTTTTATAGTAACCATTACGATACCTCCTTCATATTTAGGGACAATAAGGCAATATGTAGTATTTAAATATTAAAAAATAAAATATAAAAAGCATCTTGTAAATGCTTTCATCATGATTTATAATTCGATTATACCTTATCCGAAACGTTTTGGTAAGTCTGTGGAGCATTAGATTATCTGAAACATATATTTTTTTGTGCTTTTTCCGAAACGTTTCGGATACACAGCGAAGAAATGAGGGGAAGTTTTGAATTATCGAGTTATTAAAGAAAATGATCTGTTTCTAATGACGGACAAAAGTGGGGACATACCGGACAATGATCAATCGGGTCTAGGTCTCTATACTAGAGATACCCGTTTCTTAAGCCGAATGGAAATCCGAATTAATAATCAGCGACCGATATTGTTATCCTCGGCTGCCGATGAGAATTATATCTCTACCATTCGTCTTACCAATCCTCATATGGAGGAAGACGGTAAATTGATTTTATGGCGTGAGTCTGTAGAGATTGAACGTACCCGCTTTATTTATGAGGGTGCATTATATGAGACCTTCAAGTTAACAAGTTATTATCCAAAAGCCATCCAATTCGATTTCTCTGTGCTGTTAGATGCGGATTTTACAGATATGTTCGTGATTCGTGGGTTTCAGCATGGCAAGCTAGGGAGTAAGACGGGTGAACGAAGTGCTCCAGGTGAAAGAGTGATCAGTTATCTCGGGGCAGATGAGTTACTGAGAGAAACCAAGGTGAAATGGGATACTCAGGAAAGCCGAATAAGCGAGACAGGTGAGGTACATTTCGATGTCGAGCTGAAGCATCAGGAGAGTGTTGAAATCGCTTTCTTTATTGCCCCGATGATAAATGGCAACGAGCCGCTGCAGCATGAACCTAAGGAAGCGATGAATAAGCTCAGAGCATCTTACGCTAGTTGGAATGCTTCATCGACCTCCATCAGCAGTGATATGCCGTTATTTAACAAGCTGTACCATCGAGGGGTTCAAGATTTACGGGTGCTGCTCACAGACCTTGGTTATGGGCAGTTTCCGGTTGCAGGCTTACCTTGGTACTCCGTTCCCTTTGGACGCGACAGCCTGATTGCAGCGCTGCAAATGTTATCTTCGAATCCTCAAATTGCTAAGGGAACCTTACTTACAATGGCTGCCTACCAAGGCCAGAAGGAAGATGAGTGGCGCGATGAGCAGCCAGGCAAAGTGATGCACGAAATCCGGTATGGAGAGTTAGCGGCTACTAACCAAGTTCCGTTCACACCTTATTACGGCACAATCGATGCAACACCGCTGTTTCTGCTGCTTACCGCTGAGTATTACCACTGGACAGGAGATCTTGATTTTGTTAGCTCGTTAATGCCGCATCTCAACGCTGCATTGAATTGGATTAAAGAATATGGCGATTATGATAAAGATTCCTTTGTGGAGTATTATCAGAAGTCATCCAAGGGAATTGCCAATCAAGGGTGGAAGGATTCTGCGGATTCCGTCATTCATAGTAATGGTGATTATGCGGAGGCCCCAATCGCGCTAGTAGAGGTTCAAGGTTATGTGTATCAGGCGCTGACTCGACTTGCTCCTATCTTCAAAAGCCTAGGTCACGAAGAACAGGCAGAGGTTATGGAAAAAGATGCAGCTCAGCTGCGAACCCGTTTCGAGGAAGACTTCTGGATGAATGATGAGCAATTTTATGCAATCGCCCTGGATAAGGATAAGAAACGGGTAGACTCCGTTACTTCGAATGCAGGACATATTCTAATGTCAGGAATCGCCTCGCCAGAGCGGGCAAAAGCAGTTGCGGCAAGACTGGTAGCCCCTGATCTCTTCGGAGGATACGGTATTCGGACCATGAGTACTGCGGCTACAGGTTACAATCCGATGAGCTACCATGACGGAAGTGTATGGCCACATGATAACTCACTCTGTTTGCTTGGCCTTAGTCAGTCCGGGTTCACAGAGGAAGCAATCACCGTTATGCAAGGATTACTGAACGCAGCTGACCAATTTGAATATTACAGATTGCCTGAATTGTATTGTGGTTACAGTGACCAGCTCGGTGCTCCGGTTCCTTATCCGGTAGCCTGTTCTCCGCAAGCATGGGCGGCTGGAACACCATTGACCTTCGTGCAAGCACTGCTTGGTCTTCAACCGAATGCCCTAACCCGGCAAATTACGATCAAGCCTGCACTTCTAAACGGTATGAATGACTTAAAGGTGGAGCAATTACAGATTGGCAATGGCACGCTCAGCCTGCGAGTTAGTCGTGTGGATAACGAGCCGAAGCTGGAGATTTTGTCTAACCAGACTGGCTATGAATTGGTGATTCTATAGGCAATACGTAATTTTTTTATATAAAAAGCCTGACAATACTAAGGAGGTTGTATTGAAAATGAGAAAATCGGGGTTAATAATTCTATCTTTGATGCTGGTTTCTGGACTAATGTTGACCGCATGTGGTGGCAACAAAACAAACAGTAACGCAGGAACGGCTGCAACAAACAATAGCACAGATAAAGAAACAGCAGCACCGACAACGGATGAGCCGGTTACGATTACACTTGCAGGCTGGGGAGCGAGTCCAGAAGAGCAGGACCTGTTAAATCAGACGCTGAAGGAGTTCGAAGCTAAATATCCGAATGTGAAAGTAAATTACGAAGTTATTGCCGATCAATACATGGATGTTATCAAGACTAGACTCATAGGTGGAGAAGGCCCGGATGTCTTCTACCTGGACGCATTTGAGGCGCCTGGTCTCATTGAAGCTAATGTGCTGGAGCCATTGGACAGCTATGTGACACCTGAGTTTGATGTTGCAGATTTTGAACAGCCAATGGTCGATGCTTTTAAGAAAGATGATGTATCTTACGGATTCCCTAAGGATTTCTCTACGCTCGCTATGTTCTACAATAAAAAGGATTTTGCCGAAGCGGGAATTACGACGCCTCCAACAACTTGGGATGAACTGAAAGCAGACGCGATCAAGCTGACTAAAAAAGAAGGAGATAAAATCACTCGTTATGGCTTCGGCGTTGCGCCTGAGCTTGCACGTCAGATGTTCATGATCCAAGCGTTCGGTGGAAAAGTTTCTGACGAAGAAGGCAAAGCAACCTTCGCATCTGCGGAAGCACTCCCAGGCTTGCAGCTTGTTGTAGATATGCACAACGTTGATAAATCCTCCGGTGAGCCTAAGGAAGTAGGCGCTGGCTGGGGTGGAGAAATGTTCGGGCAAGGCAAGGCTTCTATCGTATTTGAAGGCAACTGGGCGATTCCATTCCTGGAATCCAACTACAAGGATCTGGATTATGCTACCGCTGAGCTTCCAACGGTGAATGGTACGAAAGGCACAATGGCCTTTACGGTAGCTTATGTAATGAACAAGCAATCGAAGAAGAAAGAAGCGGCTTGGCAGTTAATCTCTTTCTTGACAGGAAAGGATGGAATGAAGACCTGGACCAGCAAAGGGTTCGCACTTCCTACACGGAAATCTGTCGCACAGGAGCTGGGCTACGACAAGGACGAACTGCGTGGAGCAATTGTAGCGGGTGCCTCTTATGCAACACCATGGCAAGCCGCATCTACGCTGCCTACCATCACTAATAACTTCAATAACCAATTTGTAGATACATTTATGGGCAACTCCAAGCTTGAGGATGCCATGAAGAAAGCTGAAGATGTAGCGAATAAGGAAATTGAAGCAGCAAAATAAACGGATTGAAGGGGGAGGGTCTTCGGACCACCCCTTCCTTCTTTCATTCTGAACCGAAAGGAAAAGTGAAGCATGACTCAAGTCTCAACATTTAGAAAGAAGCTAAGAAATAATGTGACGGCCTATCTGTTCCTGCTTCCTACTATTCTTGTACTGGGCACTTTTTTGTTCCTGCCAGTTTTTTATTCGCTCTATTTATCAGGACATAAGGTAAATTTACTTGGTGATGTCAGTTACAAGTGGGTTGGATTCAATAACTTTACACGTATGGCTGGTGACGAGAGAGCTTGGATTGCGCTGAAAAACACGGCATCCTTTGCGCTGTTCGTTGTACCTTTGCAGACTGCATTTGCTATTTTATTAGCCGTTATTTTGAATGCTAAGCTTAGATTTAAAAATTTCTTCCGAATCGTCTTTTTTATGCCGACGGTTACTTCCTCGGCGGTATTGTCACTTATTTTTATGTGGATTTACAATTCAAACGGTCTGCTGAACCGTGTGCTTGAGTTCGTAGGTTTGCATGGCTACAACTGGCTTGGAGATCCGGCGGTCGCTCTTAAGGCGATCATGCTTATGAATATATGGTCTACTGCTCCTTTTTTTATGGTAGTCTTCTTAGCTGCACTGCAGGATATCCCTGATGCATTGTACGAGTCGGCCATGCTGGATGGGGCAGGTGGATTTAGACGTTTTATTTCTATTACGCTTCCGATGATTAAGCCGGCGACCTTCTTCACGGTAGTCATGGGAATCATCGGTACCTTTCAGCTATTCGATCAATCGTATATTTTTTCGGCTGGCTCCGGCGGTCCGAATAACTCCACCTTAACGGTGGCTCTGCTTATCTATCAGTATGCGTTTAAAAATCTCGACTTCGGTTACGCTTCTGCGCTCGCTGTCATGCTGGCTGCGGTCATTATGATCGTAACGCTGATCCAGCGGAAGCTATTCTCCGAAGAGAAGCTGAACTAGGAGGACGATCAGGTGGTAATTAACTATTCCAAAGGGGTTAAGGTGGTTCTGTATTTCCTGTTATTCGCATATGGGTGCGTGACGGTCATACCTTTCCTATGGGCACTATCCTCATCGTTTAAACCGTTAAGCGAGATTGTGTCAGGGAGTATCAACTTTATTCCAAAACAGTTCACTTTCCAGAACTATTACGACATCTTCGTGAAGGAGCCGCTGTTTCTCAGATGGATGTTCAACAGTGCACTCATCGCTGTAGTTTCAACGCTATGCAATACCTTGTTCAACTCTATGGCGGGTTATGCGCTTGCACGTATTGATTTTACAGGCAGCAAGGTTGTGTTTTTTCTAATCCTGGCCGTACAGATGATTCCCGGCCAATTGACTATCGTGCCTGCATATCTGATCATGAAACAGCTTGATTTGTTGAACACTTATGCTGCGCTGACGCTGCCGATGATGGTAAATGCGACGTTCATCTTTATGATGCGGCAATTCTTCCTGAGCTTTCCGAAAGAGCTGGAGGAGGCTGCCGAGATGGATGGTCTAAATAAGTTCGGCACATTTTTCCGCATTGCTCTGCCACTAGCTATCCCCGCATTGGCGGCTCAGACGATCTTTGTATTCATGGGTGCATGGAATGAATTTCTGAAGCCACTGATGTTCATGTCAGACAAGTCGATGTTCACACTTACACTAGGTCTCAATACTTTTAAGGGCCAGTATATTAGCCACTGGAATTATATTATGGCCGCATCAATGGTGTTTACCCTCCCAGCGCTCCTTATTTATGCATTCTTTAACCGCTTCTTTATAAAGGGAATTACGTTTACCGGCAGCAAATAATTTAATTTACAAGAACCGCCACTGATCTTAAATCAGGGCGGTTTTTTGATATGTTCATGAATTTTTACCATTCTATCGATCTTGTATGGGGAAGTTGGGGTATAAAAGGAAGGGAAGAGGTAAAACTATGTTCACTAAATAGAACTGGAAGAAATTTTAATGCGGAGGTAAATGATGACACAGAATAAAGGCAATTCACAACGCCAGATTCGAACTTCAATTCTTTGTTTGAGCTGTGCCTGCACTGTCCTATTAAGTGGCTGCTCTAATGCTGCCAATGAAACCACACAAGTAACTCCAACGTCTACAACAGATGCCACTGCACCTGCGCCTACGAACCATGCAACAGAACAACCCAGTGCCTCATCCGGTACAAATACAGAGGGACTTCCGGCGGATGTTAGCGTTCAGCGAGTCATGAAGGAAGTCACTTTAAAGGATGGCTATCATAAAAAGATTGAGCTGCTGACAGACGGCGGCAAGCGGGTTACCATTACGGATCCGAGCCAAAAGATTGTTTTGCAGCAGATTGAATATGAAGGGAAGATTACTACGTCTAATGGTAGACAGGTTACCGTTAAAGTAGAAGGTGGGGGAGAGCAGACCCTAGCCATCCCCGATCATGTAGTGATCGAAGATGAGGACAAGCTTGGATTGATGCCAGGTGTTGATATCGAGTGGACAGTGAATGCAGAGGGGCAAATTGAAAGTGTTGAACTGGAGGATTAAAGAGATACTGAGGTGGCTGGCTAAATGAAATTTCTAATCGTATTTGGCAGTATAGTGGTTCCCGTCGCGATGCTAATGATACAACATAAATGGATAAAGTGGCGTATTGTTTTTAATGTTGCTTCTGTGTTATCTACGCTTATTTTAGGCAATATTTCTGCCCTAGCCATATATGAAATATTAAGAGATAACACGGTATTCATGACCTCGATCCATGCGATTTTTTTGAATCCAATGTTCCTTATAACGGGAGCTTATCTTGGAGTGTATCTGGTCTATCGCTTAATGTTGATGACGTATGAAGAAGTTTATGTATGATTTAATTAAAAATAGGAGTGTCCTCGTGAAGGGACACTCCTATTTATGTTATGCAGCGAAAGCTAAGAAGACTTTCCTACAACGTTTGTTCCACTCTTCGTGATCTTGTACGTAAGGATATCACCATTCCAGAAGTGGAATTTCAGGATAACTTCTCCGTCTTTAACATCTTTAAAGAAGGCTGGTAGCAGCTTGATTTCTTTCGTGTTATAAGAGGGTGAGAAGGTATTGCCGAACTCCTTGAATGGAGTCCAGTCTTGCGGGCCTGCATTGCCACCAGCGGTATAGACAGCTTCCATCGTGGCAAGCTGGTTGCCATTAAAGGTAGTTGGAATGGCAAACGATTCAGTCGTACCTTTGGCATCACTTAATTTGGCAGTGTCATTCACGATGATCTTTAGTCTCCACGCAACACCCTTGTTGAATTTCAGCGTTAACACGGCATTTTCACCGTATTTTTGGGAAGCTGTGAGTTTTTTGAGTTGGCTGGCTTTGAGTGTGAGTTCCTCGCCATTCAAGGTGTAATCTTTTCCCTTTATTAGATACTTCCCATTTGCACTAATCGTGGTTAGCTTATTGCCGTTTAGGTTCAGCTTCACCTTGGTGTCTTTGATCGTTGCACCTTTTTTTAGATAGACCAGATCGCTCTCGGTGCTCGAGGAACGTTCTTTCAGACCAGACATTAATACGTTGTGGAGTTCGGAATCGGACCACTTATACGTTTTGCGGTTGAAATGTTGCCCATTATCCCAGAGCATGGAGGTCATTTTCTTTTCTTTTAAATAATAGGTAAGGTACTCGAAGAATTTCAGCTTCTCGCCTTGTTCAATCACACCTGTATCCTTATCGAAGCCTAGCAGTCCAAACTCACCAACGATAACAGGGATTCCTTTGGCTACGAATGTGTTGTAAACGTTATCAAAAGTTTGGATGATATCGTTTTTTGTATCTTTTTCAAACGTGGTGTAACCAGCGATATTCACACTGAACGGCCAGAAGCCGTAGTAGTGAACGGTCGCGATTATGTTCGGATCGTTAAGAGCTGTAATCGTCTTGTAAAGCTGATCCATTCTAGGTTGGGTAGGAGAAGTCTCTAATGAAGGCAGCACTAGCGGACGGACATCATTCTTTCCACCTGAGTTTCGAACGATCTGATGGAAAGAATTGTTGAGCTCTGTAAGCATCTGTTCCATCTTCACTTCATCCGTACTTCCGCCATCCGTGAAACGAGGTTCATTAATGCTTTCGAACATCAGCTTATCGGATTTATCCTTGAAGCGGTCCGCAATTTGAGTCCATGCTGCGTTATAACGCGCGAGCGTTTCATCATGCTTCTCTTCCATATGACTTACCCATAACCAGGAGTCGTGATGGACGTTAATCATTACATAAAGCTTGGCGTCCAGCGCCCAGCCGACAACTTCTTCGACACGGTTGAGGTAAGCTTGATCAATGGTATAGTTCGGTGCTTCACCTATGTGTGAATCCCAAGTGATGGGAATCCGGATACTTTTGTAGCCTTGTGCGGCGATTTTCTTAATCAGTTCTTGGGTCACACGCGGATTGCCCCAGGAGGTTTCATCCTCACCTGTAGCATCTAGCGTATTGCCAAGGTTCCATCCGGGCTGCATATCGTCTACATAGGATTGGATCTTACTCTTTGGTGCTGGCTTAGCTTGTTGCTCGTCCTTAGTGGCAGCGGCGGCAATGGATGAGAACAAAGAAAGCAGAAGAGCGGTGACAAGGGTCAATGATAAGAAGTGTTTCTGGATTCGAGTAGTCATTGAATTCTCCTTTGTAAGATCATTTTTGAGGATGCTTAAACCGGACCTTCCTTAGTACTTTGGTGCTTAGATGATCATATACACCTCCATTAATTTGTTGTAAACGCTTACCAAATACCCTAACATAGAATAATTTCAACGAGTACCTTACTAATTTGTGGTAAATTCATATATGAATTAGTGATTTGCAGTGATTCCAAAGTTATGGAGGGCAATCCAGTGAGCAGATTTCATTACATAGGCTCGGCTACAGAGCTTCCGTTAGGAGAAAGAGGCAGTGTACTGTCAGCAAAGACATATAATGAAGTGAAAAATTCCCCAGAGTATAAGAATCAAAGAGAGGCTTTACGCCTGCAAGGCATAATTCCTTTGGATGACATCGCAGATCTGTCTCATTTAAGAGATGAGGACTGTCTTGTATACGACTCGGAAGAAGATGCAGCGGGTATTTTTATAGAGGAACTTGGGTATTGGAACGATGAGATTCGCAAGCATTTTCGGAGTCCATATGTATACCGGATTTCACCGAATTGGGGCGGCTTCTCTGTATCCCCTAAGCTAAAAGATACGCTACCAGGATCGTATGATGCCTCACTCAAGTGTTGTCGGGAGTTATTTAGGCTTATGACAGATTATGGGGTATCTGGTGCCGAGTTTGAGCTTTATACTTGTTGGGCTGAGGAAGAAGGGCTCCTACGAAATAAAAAGTATGATCGAATCTTTGATTTGGCCTCTTTGTCACTGGAGGAGGGCTTTGAGCTGAGAGAAAAAGAGTATATTGTGGTTAAAATGATTTGATATTCAATAGGATTATCGCTAACTACTCGTTATACAAAAAACAAATATTGCATGACAAAAGCATCTATATTAGATATGATGGAGCATGAAAAATTAATATTAGCAATAGGTGCCAATTATGAATGTTTCGGAAATGCAATCATAGATTGGTTAAATGGAAAGCGGGTGTGAGTCCCGCGCGGTCCCGCCGCTGTGAAAGAGGAGTCCTTGCAAGGTACCACTGGGAAACTGGGAAGGTAGCAAGGGTGATGATACTTGAGCCAGAATATCTGCCTGTTTCTGATACACCATTAAACTCTACGAGCGATAGAGGGGTGTTTGATATAGTATATGCCTGCTATTATTGCGGTTCACTATCTTAAACCTCTTGACGTTATGTTGAGTGGTTTTTTTGTAGTGCTAAAAATATAAGAAAGTATAAGTTTAGCACCTATACTCTATGTCTTATATTTCTCGCTAAACGCATAACGTCCTTATAAGGACGCCGAGGGCGTTATGCTTGGAAAGTTTATTCTGTTTTTTTATTATAGGAAGAGAAGGGAAGGGTTATGGAAACATGAAGAAAAATAAGTTTTTAGCTTGGTTACTCATTGTAGCTGTATTTATCACGACGTTCTCTACAAGCCTAATCCCGGCTCATGCGAATGAAGTAATTGCCGATAGTGCAGTTGTAACAACAGAGGTTAATCAAGCTCTAGTAGAGCAGATTAATGCGTTAGTACAAGAGCCAGATACAGAGAAGCCTACGATATTAATAGAAGGTATACAAGATAAACAAGAAGTATCCAGTAAAGATTTAAGCTTCAAAGTAGTGGTTACAGACAATGTCTATAAAGACATTATCCCAGTAGTAAAGCTGAACCAAGTCGTTCTGTCAGCTACTAATGGTGAGTACAGAGCCTCTCTTAACCCAGGTAGTAACGTAATCGCAGTAACGGCTGTAGATGGCGCTGGGAACAAAGCAGATAATGTAACCTATCAGGTTACTTATAAAATTACTGCCAAAGAACAGTTAGATAAAAGCTTGGCTTACATCGTTAACACTGTAAAGAATCCGTCATTTGGAACAGGTAGCGGAGAATGGTCGATTCTTTCTCTAGCACGTGCGAACTATAAAGTACCAAGTGGTTATTATGATCTCTATTACAACAATGTAGCTACGAAAATAACATCGATTATCAAAGAGGATGGAAAACTCGACGCCAATAAAAGCACAGAGAATTCCAGAGCAATTCTAGGACTGACCTCTATCGGAAAAGATATCACGAATGTTGCAGGTCATGATCTAAGAAATGCACTCGCTGATTATCAATATATTCAGAAGCAAGGGAACAACGGTCCCATATTTGCTCTGATTGCACTAGATAGTCATGACTACGAAATTCCAGTATTATTCCCTGATCCTGATGAGAAGGGAGTTATATATCAAAGCACAAGAGAAAACCTGGTTCAGTACATCTTAGATAGAGAAGTTAAAAAAGGTGCAGCAGATGCCGGGGGCTGGGCTTTAGGTGTAACCAAAGCAGACGTCGATATGACCGGGATGGCGATGCAAGCACTTGCGCCTTATTACGCAACGAATTCTAATGTAAAAGCTGCCGTGGATCGGGCGATTGCATGGTTATCGAGTGTACAAAATGCTCAAGGTGGATTTACAAGCTGGGGAAGCACAAGCAGTGAGAGCATCGCACAGATTGTTGTTGCCTTAACTGGCGTAGGCGTAGATCCGCACAGTGACCCTAAGTTTATTAAAGAAGGAAATTCACTTATAGATGCTTTACTTAGCTTCTCTGGGCCGGATGGTGGATTCAAGCATATTCTCACCGGAAAAGTAGACGCTATGGCTACGGATCAAGGCACATATGCACTCGTATCCTATGATCGTCTGATCAATAATAGCAACCGTCTCTATGACATGAATGATGTTCAATTAGAGCAGCCGGAAGTACCGACTCCAGATGTAGCCAAGCAGCATTTGGATAAGAGCCTTGCCTATCTTGTTAAAACCGTAACGAATCCGACTTATTTCGGAGAGTGGTCCATTCTTTCTTTAGCACGTGCAAACTACGATGTGCCTAATGATTATTATGATCTCTATTACAACAATATAGCTACGAAAGTAGCAGCCTTAATAAAGGATGGGAAAATCGATACTACTGTAAGTACAGAGTATTCCAGATTGATTTTAGGACTTACCTCTATTGGAAAAGATATCACGAATGTCGCGGGGTATGATCTGAGAAAAACGCTTGCTGATTATCAATACATTCAGAAGCAAGGAAATAATGGTCCTATATTTGCTCTAATTGCGCTAGATAGTCATAACTATGATATTCCAGTAGCGCCAGCAGGTAAAGTTCAAACCACAAGAGAAAACCTGATTCAGTATATTTTAGATAATGAGATTAAAAAAGGTACAGTAGAAGCCGGTGGTTGGGCATTAGGTACGGCGAAAGCCGATGTCGATATGACGGCTATGGCAATACAAGCACTTGCACCTTATTACGCAAAGGATTCTAATGTAAAAGCTGCCGTAGATCGGGCCATTGCATGGTTATCGAGTAATCAAAATAATGATGGTAGTTATACAAGCTGGGGAAGCACAAGCAGTGAAAGCATCTCGCAAGTTATTGTTGCTTTAACTAGCGTAGGTGTTAACCCAGACAATGATGTTAGGTTTATCAAGAATGGCAAGTCCCTTATTGATGCATTACTTGTCTTTGCTGCACCTGATGGTGGATTTAAGCACACCTTAACAGGATCAGTAAATGGAATGGCTACGGACCAAGGCACGTATGCACTTGTGTCCTATGATCGTCTGATCAATCATAGTAACCGTCTCTTTGATATGAATGATGTGAAATTGGAACAACCAGAAGGACCGGGACCTGGGCAACCAGAGGGTCCAAAAGAACTTCCGTTACCGTCTGGTGATCACCCAAAAGTTGATATCCCAATTGACTCTCAAGATTATATTGTTCCAATCAGCACAGGAGATAGCAACAAGGAAATAACGGTAGTTATTCCTAAAAATCAACAATCGAAGGTTAGTGTTAGTTTACCAGATAACAGCGATCTTCCTCAGATTGAAGCTACCAAAGGTGACGTATCTGTAGTCATTCCTAAGGGTGCAAAAGTTACCCGTGGAGATGCCTCAGCAATTGAACTTTTGTCACCTTTAACAGGCACAGAAGCTGCAATAAAAGATAGTCTGAATCAGATTATTTCCCAGGATAAGAAGCTGGAGAGCATTATTCAAGCCTTTTCCATGGGTGGCAGTGCAAGAGTAGAATTTAGTCAATTTATAACATTAACCTTTAAGGACCTTAAAGGAAAAGATGCAGCTTATATTCAAAATGGTACACCTCATGTGATTCAAAAATTTGTAAGTGATGCCTTAGGTTTGGCAAGCGGCAAGTCAGAGTATGCCTACGATAATGGAAATGATTTAATCGTAAAAACCAATCACTTCACTGATTACATTGCTTACACATCCAGTGTAGTTCAGACACCTGGTGGTGACGGTGGTAGTGACAACGGCGAAGGAAATGGCGGTGGCACTGGTGGTGGAGGAACCACTCCATCGAAGCCATATGTAACCCTATCCGTGGATAAGCTTACGATTAAGAAGGGATATGTTGTTCCTTCTGTACAGGTAGAGCTACAATCTGGTGACACAGTGTGGTCTATATTCGAAAGAGTACTAGATAGCCGCGGGATCGACTATAGCTATTCTTGGAACAGTACATTTGGAAGTGTGTATGTTGAATCCATAGCTGGTGATGGAGAATTTGACCATGGTAGCGGTAGTGGATGGATGTATAATGTAAATGGAAAATATCCTAATTATGGTGCATCTTCATATAACCTAAGTGCTGGGGATAGAATTCAGTGGCGTTATACTACGAATTTGGGTGCCGATCTAAATGCACCGATACCAACAGCGAGTCCGACTCCAAAACCAACGCCAAAACCCAGCGGTACTCCTGCTCCGGGTGATGTAACTATTCCGGAAGGTAACGGTAATCCGACAGCAAGTCCATCTCCAACAGCGGCTCCTAATGATATCAAGCAAGTGTATAAAGACGCCGATAAGATCTCATCCTGGGCGTTCTCAGCGATTGAAACAGCTACAGTAAAAGGGTACATCCAAGGTAACAATGGTCAGGTGAATCCGAAGGATTACATTACAAAAGCAGAGTTTACTAAGATCCTAGTTTCTGCATTGGAACTTGATATTAAGAGTGATAAGGGAATTACCTATAAGGATGTAGCTCTGGCAGATTGGTTCTATCCATATGTGAATGCTGCTCATAAAGCAGGATTAATTACAGGCTTTAATAATGAATTTAAGCCAAATGACAAGATTACTCGCGAGCAGATGGCAGCAATCATTGTCAGAGCATTATCAATCCCAGCTACGAAGCCAGGAACAGCGATTAAAGACATCAAAACTGCATCCGCGTGGGCTAAAGCAGATGTGGAAACTATTGTTGCCACTGGACTAATGTTAGGTGATGAAAATCAATTTAAACCTAAAGAGCTTGTAACTAGAGAAATGGCAGCTGTTGTAGCTACTAGAACCCATGATTATAAGAGTGGCGACAAAGCAGTTAGTCCATATATTCAGAACACAGCAGCCTTTTTGCAAAAAACAGTAACAAACCCTGTCATCTCCTCGGTTGGCGGCGATTGGACAGTGTTCGGGCTGGCACGTTCTGGTGTGAAGGTTCCAGATAGTTATTACGCTATGTACTATGCGAATGTAGAAGTAACCCTTAAAGAAAAGGCTGGGAAGCTGCATAGCGTAAAATATACGGAATATGATAGAGTTATTTTGGCATTAACTTCAATCGGCAAAAATATTGATAAAGTGGCGGGTTATAACCTACTGGAGCCGCTCGCTGATTTTGATACTGTAATCAAGCAAGGTATTAATGGACCTGTGTTTGCCTTGATCGCACTGGATAGTAATCATTACGACATTCCAGTGGTTAAGGATGTAAAGACACAGACGACTAGAGAGAAGCTTATTGATTATATTTTAGGCAGAGAGATCAACGGTGGGGGATGGGCACTTGGCAGTAATGCTACTGCGGCCGATCCGGATATCACTGGGATGGTTATTCAAGGCTTAACCCCTTATTACAAAACGAATGCCAAAGTAACGGCTGCTGTAGATCGTGGATTGGCTTGGTTATCCAAAACACAAACAGCAGACGGTGGCTTTGCAAGCTGGGAATCTACGAACTCCGAGAGCATTGCTCAGGTTATTGTAGCTTTAACTGGACTTGGTATAGATCCGCATAAGGATTCCAGATTTATTAAAAATGGCCGTTCAGCGGTAGATGCGTTGCTTGGCTTTGCTGCTGCTGAAGGTGGTTTTTATCACGTGAAGCAGGGTGGAGTAGGCAACGGAGGCGCGAAACCAGGAGAAGTAGATCTTATGGCTACGGATCAAGCGATGTATGCACTGGTTGCTTATGATCGGTTCGTTAAGGGTCAGACGAGTCTTTATGACATGACAGACGTTAAATAGAACTTTATTTAAAGAGATAAGCAAGGGTAGCGTGTATACCCTTGCTTATTATTTAAGGTGGGGAACTTAAGAAATGAACAAGAAAAAATGGCTAACAGCGATACTAATTATTGGTGTGTTGGCGATTGCGTTCTTTTGGGGCGGGAATTATCAGAAGAGCCCGAACAAGGTTGCGAGTAACAATGTTGGGTCACAAGTTGTAGAATCAGCCAATACGGCTTCCAATCAGAATGTTGAAGTAGAGCCTACAGCCTCAAGTGATGCCGAGACAACGGAGATAGCTCCTACAGCTACGCCAGGTGAAACAGCTAAGCCCATTGAAACGGTAAAGCCAACTGAAGAGGTAACGCCAACCGAAACTGCGGGTACAGAGGTTGAAAAGCCGACCGCAACACCTAAACCGGATACACAGGCACAGCCGACCGCAACACCGAAAGCGGCTAAAACGTCCTTGCCGGAAACGAAAGCGACGGCAAAACCAGTAACCAAACCGGATTCAAAAGTAGCGGCAACAGAAGCCAAGCAGGAACCGAAAAAGGATAAATTTCTTACGGATCCAGTACCGAGCGGGAAACCTAAGCCAGTGGAATGGCAAAATGCAACAGTAGATAAGAAGAAGCAATTAACGGCTACCTTGTCCGTCTCGGCGGCTACCATTTTAGATAATATGAACATTTTCAACGAGGATAAGCTTGAAGTATTACCGGCAGATGGTATCATTTATAAAGCGCAGAAGGTAACCTTTTATGAAGGGGAGTCTGTGTTTGATGTGTTGCTAAGAGAGATGAAGAAGAATAAAATCCATATGGAATTCAGTATGACTCCGATCTATAACAGTAATTATATTGAAGGCATAAATAATCTGTATGAATTTGATGCTGGAGAGCTTAGTGGATGGATGTACAAAGTAAATGGCTGGTTCCCTAACTACGGCAGTAGTCGTTATGTGCTTAAGGACGGCGATGTTGTGGAATGGGTGTACACCTGTGATCTAGGTCGAGATGTGGGTGGTTATGTAGCCACAGGAGGAGCTCAGAAATAATGAAGGATAGCTTTTCTACCTTTCATCCGTTTGTGAATTTTTTATATTTTGTCGTGGTATTGCTGTTTAGCATGGTATTCATGCATCCCATATTTCAGGTGATTGCCCTGATCAGTGCAGTGGTTTACTCCTTTATGTTAAAAGGAAAAAAAGCCGTTCGATTTAATCTGCTGTACATGGTTCCTTTTCTACTATTTATGGCGATTATGAACCCTGTTTTTAATCATCAAGGGGTAACGATCTTGTTCTATTTAAACAATGGAAACCCCGTTACGAAGGAATCGATTCTTTATGGCGTAGCAGCGGCGTGCATGTTTGTGACGGTAATCATATGGTTCTCCTGTTATAACGCCGTGATGACCTCTGATAAGTTTATTTATATATTCGGAAAAATACTGCCGGCACTGTCGTTGATTTTTTCGATGGTGCTTCGTTTTGTTCCTAGATATTTAGCGCAAATCAAGGTGATTTCGAATGCTCAAAAATGTATAGGCCGGGATGTCACGCAGGGAAATCTCCTCGCGCGAGCGCGAAATGGGATAACGATCCTATCGATAATGACTACCTGGGCCCTGGAAAATGCGATTGAGACGGCGGATTCTATGAAGTCAAGAGGATATGGATTGCCGGGACGTACAAGCTTTTCGATCTTCCGATTAGATGCCCGGGACAAAGTAGCCCTCTTGATCATGGCAGGCTTAATTGCGATAGTAGCTGTCGGTGCAGCGATGGGTGAGAACACGATGAGATATTATCCGTCGATTAAAGCGAGCGCAATTACACCTTTTAGTATCCTTGTATATATCGCTTATTTTGCGCTATGTATGATCCCTGTGCTCATCAATATGGTGGAGGCAATGAAATGGAAATCTATCGAATCGAAGAACTAAGCTTTGCTTTTCCTGAACAAGAGCAGATGGCTCTTTCGAATGTTAATCTTACGATTGCAAGCGGAGACTTTATTACTGTTTGTGGAAAGTCAGGCTGCGGCAAAAGTACCTTACTAAGACAACTGAAAACAATCCTAACCCCACATGGCAAACGCCAAGGGGTGATTTATTATAAGGGGCAACCTGTAGAGGAGATCGATCAACGGACACAGGCAGCAGAAATCGGTTATGTACTCCAAAGTCCCGACAATCAAATTGTGACGGACAAGGTGTGGCATGAGCTGGCTTTTGGTCTTGAAAGCTTAGGTTATGACAATTCTACGATTCGTTTGCGCGTGGCTGAGATGGCGAGCTTTTTCGGAATTCAGACCTGGTTCCATAAAAGTGTGACTGAGTTATCGGGTGGCCAGAAGCAGTTACTCAATTTAGCTGCGATTATGGCTATGCATCCCTCGGTTCTAATCCTTGATGAGCCTACCTCTCAGCTAGATCCTATCGCGGCTTCCGATTTTTTGGAGACGGTCAAAAAGATTAATCGCGAGCTTGGAACCACCGTTATCATGACCGAGCATCGTCTAGAGGATGTTCTTCCGCTCACAGATCGGCTGATTGTGCTGAATGAGGGCGTTGTGATTGCAGATGATACCCCGCAAAAGGTAGGCGAAGCTTTAAGCAAGCTGAACCATCCAATGTTTCTGTCCATGCCCTCACCCATGCAAATTTACGCAGGCGTAGAGAATGACTTAGCATGGCCTGTTACAGTGAAGGAAGGACGCCAATGGCTGGATGCTTTTCTAGAGGATAAGACACCTGCAACGATGGTAGTAGCTCAGTCAAGCTCGAAAGTGGACGGCCCTGTAGTCATAAAGTTCAAGGATGTATGGTTTAAATATGATAAAAATGGACCGGATATCATCAAAGATTTGTCGTTTGAAGTAAAGCAAGGGCAGTTCTATTGCATTGTTGGTGGGAATGGAACGGGGAAGACATCGACGCTGTCACTTATGAGCGGCATCCTTCAGCCCTATCGAGGGAAGGTTCTAATCGGCGGGAAAAACCCAGCGAAAATAAATGCCAAAGAATTGTTTACTAACCATCTGGGCATCCTTCCGCAAAATCCGCAAACGTTATTTGTGAAAAAAACAGTCGAACTAGATTTATACGAAATGTTATCTCAGCTTCCTTTAACGAAGGAAGAAAAGGTGGCTAAAGTTGAGGCCGTGGTTAAGTTCGCAGAACTGGAACATCTTCTCTCGATGCATCCGTATGATCTTAGCGGGGGAGAACAGCAACGTGCGGCGCTGGCTAAAGTGCTTTTGTTAGAACCGAAGATTCTGCTGCTGGATGAACCGACTAAGGGACTGGATGGACCTTTTAAAGAGAAATTAGCTTTATTTCTACAGAAGCTTAATGCCGAAGGTGTTACCATCGTAATGGTTTCGCATGACGTTGAATTTTGTGCCAAGTACGCCGAGGTCTGCGCGATGTTTTTTGATGGAAGCATCATCACTACGAATGAAGCCCAGAAGTTTTTTGCGGGAAACAGCTTCTATACGACTGCCGCCAATCGGATGGCGCGTCATGTATGGAGCGAGGGAGTTACGATAGAGGGTGTGATTGATTTATGTCAACGAAGCAGGTAACGGGTCGTCGTTTGAGTCGTCGAACTTTATTAGCAGCACTGCTAATTTTTATAGTTATTCCAGCTACAATTTTGTTAGGTATTTTTGTCCTAGACGATCGCAAATATTACTTTATCAGTCTATTGATCGTCCTCTATACGATGATTCCGTTTGCGCTAGTGTTCGAGAATCGGAAGCCTCAGGCGAGGGAACTCATCGTCATAGCGGTGTTAGCAGCCATTGCTGTTGCTGGTCGCGCAGCCTTTTTCATGTTGCCGCAGTTTAAGCCGGTTGTTGCCATTGTCATCATCGCAGGGGTGAGTTTGGGAGCTGAGGCAGGATTTCTGGTCGGTGCTGTTGCGGGCTTTGTCTCCAATTTCTTTTTTGGGCAGGGACCATGGACGCCTTGGCAAATGTTTTGTTTTGGCATCATTGGCTTCCTGGCGGGCATTTTCTTCAAGAAAGGTCTGCTTAAAAAGACCAAACTGTCTCTCTGTATATTCGGAGGGCTAGCGACGTTCTTGGTATATGGCGGCATTATCAATATAGGCTCGCTGATGATGTTCACGTCTGAGTTCTCATGGTCGGCTTTGATGACAACTTATATTTCCGCCTTTTGGTTTGATATGGTGCATGCTATCTCGACGGTGGTGTTCCTCTTTTTCATTGCTAACCCTATGATTGAAAAGTTGGATCGGATAAAAACGAAGTATGGGTTGATTGAGCCTTAGGTTTTGGAATTGGGCATTTGGCGTTTTAAGTGCTGCGCATTGCGCTGGCGGCCGCTCCGCTTTTCCACAATCAGTCCGTTCTCTCCGCTGCCATCAGCGCGAACCCCAAAACACAAACCCAAAACCGAAGGAAGGCTCAAAGAACCCCCCTTCGGTTTTTAGCCGAAGGGGGGCGGCAGTACCTAGTGGCTGGAGCTTTGGCCACTATTAGATATTACAATCAGTTGCAGATCTAGTAGCGATGCTCCTAGATCTAACCTTAAAAAACAGGCGATGCTCCGGTCTACCGGTATCGCCTGTTTTTTGATTCTATGATATTTAAAAGATGTTAGCTTAGTGAGCCTCGTTAGGGTTGCTATTCTTGGCTCTTTCGGCTGGGAGCAGACGGAGAGACGGGTAAACTAACGATAATCGTCGTTCCTTCTCCAACCGCACCATCTATCTCTATCCTTCCCTGATGCAGAGAGACGATTTTTTTAACGATCGCAAGTCCGAGGCCATTGCCATTGTTGTTTCCGTTCCGCGATTTGTCTATTTTATAAAATCTTTGGAATACAGCCTTGAACTCTTCCGGGGACATCCCGATTCCATTATCGCTGATGGTGACGGATACTTCTGCTGCACGACTATCTATACTGATGCGAATATTCCCGCCTTCCGGTGTGAATTTGATGCTGTTGCTGAGCAAATTCATCCATACTTGCTTCAGTTGATCTTCATCACCCTTAATCTTGATCGCTTCCGGCAGTTCAAGGTCGATAACAATGCCTTTGGCTGACCATTGGGGCTCACAGGTCACAACGATGGTTCTAATCTGCTCGTCAAGATTGAAGGGACTTGCGTTGAAGGGATGATGTTCAGAATCCAGGGAAGCGAGCTTCAGTAAATTATCACTTAGCCTCGATAGGCGCTCACTCTCCGCAATGATGATATCAAGATACTCGCTGCGTTCCTCCTCCACGATTAAATCATGGTTCAGTAGCGCCTTGGCAAAGCCGGAAATGGACGTAAGCGGTGTCTGGATTTCATGAGAAACGTTGGATACGAAATCCTGCCTCATCTGTTCCAACTGCTTCAGCTCCCTTGCCATCTCCACATAGCTCTGTGTCAATTCCCCGATTTCATCTATTCGGTTCACTTTAAGCTCCACCTCGAAATCACCCTTGCCCAGCCTTTTGGTCGCATTCGTCAGTGCTTTGATCGGCTCCACCAAATATCTGGCGGCAATAAGAATACATACACTACCCAGTAAAAGCACGAGCAAAAGCACAAATAGCATCATTCGATTGACGATATTTTCGTTCTCAGCAGAATACTGCAAGAACATCGCACGCCACTCCCCGTCTAACATAAAGGGCATCCCGATAAAAATATCCTTATCGTCCGCGGAGGATCGGTAGAGCTTTCCTTGTAGGACTTGTTTGACAGCATCGGGGGGGACCATGACAGCTGGACTACCCTTGAGCCCATAAAAGGTATGTTCCCCGGCATGATTGTACAGGTGGATAGGGTATGCAGATACCTTAACCATACTATTCAGGAACTCGTCCGTATCTTTAGGTTTGGCGTCATCATAGCGGTGAATGATCTCTTTTCCTACTACGATCATTTCATTCTGTCCCTCATAAGTTATTTGTTTCTGAAAGACATACAAACCAATGAAAAAGGAACAGATTAGACTAAAGATAATGATGCCTAGAAACGTGAGAATGACTCGTACATACAACGTCTTGATCATGGCGTAAGGATCAGCCGGTATCCCAGACCGCGGGCCGTTTCGATTTGAAATTGCTCGCCCTTGCCGCTGAATTTCTCCCTCAACCGACTTATGTGCACATCTACAGTCCGGCCGTCTCCTTCATAATTTAATCCCCAGACCTGAAGGATCAACTGTTCTCTTGTGAAGATTTGCCCAGGATGGCTGGCCAGCAGAAACAGCAGCTCAAATTCCTTCAAAGGAATTGTGACTGGTTCTTCACCACGCGTGACCTGAAAAGTTCGGCGGTTGAGAACCACATTGCCCAACTGCACAGACTGGGAAGTAACGACCAGCGAGCGTTTAAGCAAAGCTTTTACTCGCATTACCAGTTCAAGTGGATCAAATGGTTTTGTTAGATAGTCATCCGTACCAAGCTGAAAACCTTTCACTTTGTGTACGGATTCCGCTTTAGCTGTCACCATGAGGAGGGGGATGTTGGCATCCCAGCGCCTGATTTCTCTGCACAGATCCCAACCATTAAGTCCTGGCATCATAATATCTAGAATGACGAGATCGACACGCGAATTCTGTATAATGGACAGAGCTTTGGTACCATCCCTGGCTTCTTTGAGTTCAAAACCTTCTTTTCGCAAAAATAAAGACATTAGCTTTCGGATGTTATCATCATCATCAGCGATAAGTATAGTAGCCACGATTTTCCTCCTCTATTAAGCTTTCATTATATCTGAATTGTTCTTAGCAAGTAATGGTGTTATCCGAACTGCCAACCCAACAGATTCCAATAGTAGAAGAACAGAGTCATTGCCACAGCAGAAAGCGTCACTAACGTATAATGCACCCGCTTGAAAGCTGTCCAGTACTTATTCTTCCAAACCAGTATAGCCGAGATTAACAGAGCTAAAGTCAGACCCACCAAAATGATTGGCATAACTAAACTGAGAGAAAGCGAAAGACTGATACCGCTGTACTTCTGCATCGTGTCCATGGACATAACCACCATGAATATCGTGACGAAAGATAGCAGCGCCCAACCAGCAGTTCCCGTAGACAGTCGGATGGCCCATTTTTCCGGTGGCGTCATCGCCTTGATCTTGCGTCTGGAAAAGATTAGTCCGAGCAATGCAGTGATAAAAATAAACCCAGAGAACCCTAGTACGATAAGCCAAAATTTATTCTGATCCAAGAGAGGCGTACGCTCCAGCGGCATATCTGGTACCATCCCTAAGATCATATGTGTAACCTTACCGGACTCATTCGTGCGGAAGGCAATTTGTTCGGCACCTCCCTCGAGTTGGAACATATTCGGACCGACTTCTCTGTACAATTGTTGTTCACTACCACTTCCCAAGGATAGCTTATTATCCTCAACCGAGACATTCAGCTGAGCGGAAAAATTGAAAAACTTATCAATATCACTGATGTTTCTGCGGGTAAATTGATAGGATCCTGCGAATTTCTGAATAGATTCATCAGAAGCTATGAATTCAGGCTGACTCCCATCAGGAGCAGGGTAGTAGCGGTTGAAAAAGGCTTGGATGAGGTCTGATGCGGAATCACCGCCCTCACCGCCGCTGTAGGATACAAAGATGCCTACATGCTTGGCAGGCACAAGATACAATCCCGTATTAAACATGGGGTCAGAACCACCATGAGTGATCAGCGTGAGCCCATTGATTTGTTTCTCTGCGAACCCAAGATCCACTCCCGGCAGACGTTTATCAAATTGAAACGCCGTTGAATGCATTAGTTCTGCCGTCTCGGGTCTCAGAATCTGCTGGTCACCATAGTTGCCGTTCTGCAGATGGGCGATCATGAAATGCGCCATATCTACTGCTGATACTGTACCCGAGCCGGCAGGACGAAACCCTCCCTCGAAGGTAGGTGTGCCTGGAATAAAACTACCGTTCTCGCTGTTGTACCCGACAACTTTGTTGGGCATGAATGACTCCGGCAAAGGTTCTACTACAGTCGAATATTTCATGTCGAGCGGATCAAAAATATATTTCTTTATATAATCATTGTAAGGAACACCGCTAACTTCCTCTACAATTAGACCTGCGAGTGTAGCACCGTAGTTCGAATAAGAACTTATCTGTCCGGGTGGTCTTACTCGTGACAACATATGCTTATTGAGTGTTTCCGAGATTGACCCCGGCAATTTGGCAGGGTCTGTAGTGATTTGATAACCAACTCCACCTTCTTCGAACCCTGCTGTATGTGTCATCAAATGGCGCATAGTAATCGGCTCAGGATAAGTAGCAGGGATCTTTACTGATTTCAGGTAGGTATTAATATCCGTGTCCAGATTAATTTTACCTTGCTCGACCAGTTGCATTACCGCTGTCCAGGTGAATAGCTTTGTCGTCGAAGCGATTCGAAACATGCTGGTTGTCGGATCAACCGGTGCCGCTTCTTCCAGATTGGAACTGCCATAACCTTTGGCCAAAATAATTTTGTTATCCTTTACGATCGAGATGACCGCTCCCGGAATTTGCAGCCGATTCATATCTTTTTCCATAATGCCATCAACGAAGGTAGTCAGACTAGCGGTATCATCAAGATTGGCGGGTGCTTCAGTCTGAGCTATAGGTAGCACGGTTTGATCCGTCTTGGTCTCGGCCGATGCCTGTTTTCCGGGCAACACCAGACTTGCTCCTAATCCGGCACTAATCACAGCCAATAGGGTTAGAACAGCGATCAGTCTTTTTTTTATAGATGTTAACATTATTATCCTCCGCATCATCAATTATTGGGCTTGGATGATCATCCACCTAACGCTTATAGAGATTATCAGAGTAGTGTGAATGGAACGTTAACAAGACTATAAAAAAACAGACTGCCATCCGCCGCCTTTAACGACAGAGGGTAGTCTATTGTGAAAAAATTAAAATAAACAGCGGTAGTTTTCTATTAGAATCAGGGAACTCTTCTACATATCCCCACTTATCGTTCAGCTACAACTCCTTGTGACGGAACTTCCACAACGGGTCGCCTATGGGTGGACTCAAGGGTGGAAAGGTCCCCATCCAGTGCTTTGAGTCCGGGGAGCAGCAAGGCTGCGCTAGCACAGAGCATTGGAAGCAGTCCGGCGATTATAAAAAGCACAGGTACCCCATAATGCTCGGCAATCGCACCACCGGCAAAAGCACCAAAAGGCTGCAAGCCGCCACCGATCAGAAAGCGAATAGAATTAACCCTTCCTTGCAGATTGCTCGGAACTAGACGTCCATGGAGTGACGAGCTTAAGGAACCGAAGAAGGGAGCTAACGCTCCAGTAGCAAATACGGCGGCGAGAGCAAAAGAAAAATTAGGGAATAACCCCCATAAGGTAGTCACTAAACCTATGGTCCCCAGACTGCCAAGCATGACAAACCGCCTTTTTTTTATCTCCCCGATCATGGAAATCACACTTAGCCCGACTAAGGTTCCCAGCGCCAAAACCGTACTTAGCGTGCCCATCGTTGCCGCATCGCGGTGGAGCACTTCGCGTACAAAAGGCACCATCATCGTCCAGACGGCAATTGAGCTTAAATTACTGATGGAGGCCATGATCATAATCGTAAGCATTGCAGGAAATTGTTTATAGAAGGTAAAGCCCTCGGCTATCTCGCGAACGTAAATAGTGATGGAGAAACGACCTGGGGCTGGAGAAGGTTTTGGTAGATTTTGTAAACATAGCAGGGTAGTTATGGCGGCTACGTAACATAACATGTTGATGCTAAGGGCTGGCAGCGCTCCACTGGCAGCGGTCAACGCTCCAGCTAAGGCAGGTCCCAGTAACACTGCTGCGCTTTTACTGCCATCAATGATAGCAAAAGCCCGCACCAGCTTCCGGCTGTCAGCAACGCCGGGAATAACAGCCATCGCTGTTGGCATGAACAGTGCGGCGCAGGCACCGCTTAGTCCGGCAGCGACAAACAGATGCCACAGCTGCAGCTGACCCGCTAATCCCATGCCAAGTGGCAGGGCTATAGCCAGCAAGCGAATGGCTGCCAAGCAGGCCATAAAACGGACCCGGTGCAGCCGATCAGACAACGGTGAACCGAGCAAGCGCAACAGTAGCTCAGGTATGCCAGAGCTGAGCGCGAGTGCTCCCATCGCTAGCTTAGAACCGGTTAGCTCATAGACGAGCCATTCCATAGCCAGCAAGCCAAAGGCATCCCCAAAAGCGCTTAAAGTAATGGTCGAGAGAAGACCATAATAGCTGCGTTTTATCATAGCTTGGTAGCTCCTTTTTAACTCTCCAGATACGTCCCAATCTGCTGGGGCAGTCCATTTAAGGCTTCTAATCGTAGGCTGTACGAAGCGCTTCTAGCATGGGTATGGACAATGACCAGCCCAGCTGCGCGCAGCGCGATAAGATGGTAGTGGATTGTGCTTTTGGAAAGTCCTACTTCACGTACGATTTCTGTGAAATTGAGCTGTTTCCCTGTGAGTAAACGAAGGATATGCAGCCGGGTCTCATCCGACAATGCTCGAGTAAGGCGGAGTAGTGCAGGAGCAGGCCGTCCGGCTTCCGGAGGGAGAACATCACAAGAGTAGCTAGTGAACACGAATTCATCATACATAGAGGTGGTAACCAGTGGACGCGCATGATATTGCGGGATGATAATGACCTGCTTCAGATGTTCGTTTGGATAAAGGCGCATGCCAGCGGTAGCTGCTTCAAACACTTCCATGTCATTATTGACGCTTAGCATCGCGCGTCTTGATTCGGCTTCCTGCTCAAGCCCTTTGATGATATTAGGGTCGATTCCACTGAAGTATCCCGCGTTCCATTCGCGCAGGATATCAGAAGCAGTATCCCTAAGCTCCGCAAGATTGGAGGGAACTGATTGGCCGAAACGTCCGGAAATTTCATATAGCTCTCCAGATGTTAAAGCATCGAACCAGACCAAAAAGCCCTCTACCGAACGCTCGCCCGGACAAGACCAAATATAGGGGGCCAAACTGAAATCATCAAGTTTTTTAACGACCTCTTGCATTTTACGAAGGAGCATGGGTGCGAATCTTGCCTGAACATCGCGTACCCAGAGCTTACCGGAATCCATGGCAGTATGGTTCTGCTTGCTTAGAAAGGCAGTCATACTACTAACACATTCATACATGGGTGCAAAATCAACTTCTACTTTATAATCCATGAGCTGCTCCATTCTTTCAGTGAAATACTGAACTTCCTTATTGTTCTATAAATGTAGAACTATTTGTTGGTTTTATTGTAAACGAACTCCTTGTTCTTTTCAATAGCCATTTCACCGAAAAATCCGAACTCAAAATAATGTTTAAATATAATCAATTGATTATATAAGTATACGGTTATATAATGAATTTGATATTTAAATGAAGAAGGTGTAATTAGACTTGAAGGACACAAACGATTTGACTCAGGGTCCTATAATGCCTACCTTAATGAAATTAACGCTTCCGATTATTGCGACGAATTTCATCTCTACTACTTATGGTCTAGTCGATATGATTTGGGTTGGAAGGTTAGGAAGTGGTCCGGTTGCCGCGATTGGTACAGCGAGTTTTTTCATTAATCTAGCGATTGCTTTATCGACTATGGTTACGATCGGCACAGGGATTAAGGTGGCGCATTGTATGGGATCCGGTCAGTTAGAGAAGGCTAAATCTTATATAAAAAACGGATTTATGATGTCTATTTTATTAGGACTTCTCTATATGAGTTTAGTGCTATTAACCAAGAATCAGTTGATTGGTTTTTTTGATCTTGGAAGTGATGAAGTAGAGCGGATGGCTAGACAATTTCTAATGATTTCGATATTTGGATCGGTATTTTCCATTGTGAATACGTTATTCGCAACTCTCCTAAACGCTATGGGAAATAGTAAACAACCGTTTCAGATCTTCTCCATTGGTCTTATGGTTAATATTGTCCTTGATCCATTTTTGATTTTTGGCTGGGGCAGTTTTGAGGGCTGGGGAGTAGCGGGGGCCGCTATTGCAACATTAATGGCGAACATTTTGGTTACGGCTCTTTTTATCATGAAGACAAGAAAGTCAGAACTCATTTCAAGCACATCCGCGTGGGACAGTCGTCAAATGAAAGAAGTCATCCGCATGGGGCTACCAATAACGATCCAACGGGTCACCTTTACGATCATATCGATCATCATTGCCAAGATCATTGTACGATTTGGAGCGGATGCTATTGCGGTTCAAAAAGTAGGAATCCAAATTGAATCCATTTCCTATATGACCATTGGCGGACTACAGGGAGCTATTGCTGCCTTTTTTGGTCAAAATTATGGAGCGCGTCGCTTCGATCGTATGGGGCAGGGGTATCGTCAGGCCTTAATTTTAACCTCCATTTTTGGCGTGATCGTGTCGCTTCTATTTATTGCGTTCCCGCAGCAGCTATTTTCATTGTTTTTATCAGACCAGACAAGTTTGGAATTGGGCGCAGATTATATGCGGATCATCGGTTACTCACAGGTATTCATGTGTCTGGAATTGATGACAGTAGGTGCTTTTAACGGCATGGGTCAAACCCACATTCCACCGATCTTTAGTATTTCATTTACTGCACTCCGAATTCCACTAGCCTTACTCTTATCCGAACCTTTTGGCTTGAATGGGGTGTGGATGTCGATTGCGATAAGCAGTGTTTTCAAGGGAGTTATTCTAGTGTTCTGGTTTAGAAGATCTTTGTTCAGAATGAACAGACAGCAGGTAAACTACTAAGCAGAGGATGAGCGTGAAATGGCTTTATTAAATCGTAAACTCATACAGCTTCTAAGAGATAACCAATTAAATAAGGAGATTTTTCATGGCGAATTTGGACTAGAAAAAGAAAACGTCAGAGTGGATCCAGAAGGAAACCTTGCGCTAACTCCACATCCAAAAGCCTTTGGCAATAAGCTGGAGAACCCCTATATTCAAACGGATTTTTCAGAGAGTCAGGTTGAAATGGTGACACCCTCTTTTGATTCTATTGAAGAGACTTATAACTTTCTGGAGGCGCTACAGGATATTGTGTCGCTAGAGCTTAATGAAGAGTATCTGTGGCCGAGTAGTAATCCTCCCATGCTACCGAAGGATAAGGACATTCCCATTGCCAGAATGGGTAATCCGGTAGAGGACGAGTATAGACATCAGTTAGCCGATAAGTATGGCCGCAAAAGACAATTGCTGAGCGGGATTCATTATAATTTCTCTTTTGATGAACAATTTCTAAAAAAGCTTCATGATATCGTAGATTCACAAGAGAGCTATAAAGATTTCAAAGATGCTACCTATTTAAAAATAGCCCGCAACCTATTGCGATACCGCTGGCTTCTACTCTATTTAACAGGCGCTAGTCCTGTTTTTGATAAGACGTATATGGAGCAATGTGTGGCACGTGGTGAATCAGATGATGACAAAAGCTTCTATTATCTGAATATGAATTCACTGCGAAATAGCGAATGCGGGTATAGGAATGAAAAACCTCTCTATGTTTCTTTTGATTCCCTTACGGACTACGTACATGATTTACAAGCGTTGATCGAGTCAGAAGAATTATTAAGTGTAAAAGAGTTCTATAGCCCGGTTAGAGTGAAGACGGCAAGAGGTAAACATCCATTAGAGGAGCTGCTGCAAGATGGTGTTGCCTATTTGGAGCTTCGTTTTATTGATCTGAATCCCCTCTACAAAATAGGGATTAGCAAAGAAACGATGATTTTTATACATCTGTTTATCGTGTATATGCTACTGAAAGAGGACGAACCGTTCGGCGTAGAGGATCAGAAGCTGGCGAATCTTAATCATGATCAATTGATCATGGAGGGGATTCAAGGCTGTTTGCATGATAACGGAGATTCTTGCGAGGCAATGGAGCAGAAGGCTTTAATTTGTATGCAAGAGATGCAGGATATGATTGAGCAATTGAACCCGGAGGATAAACAGTTCTCGAACGTTCTGAACGGAGCTAAGGATAAGATTCTAAATCCAGATCAGAGCTTTGCAGGGATTGTGAAGTCGGAAGTTCAACAATCCTCTTTTATTAAATATCATCTGAATCAAGCCAAACAATATGCTAAGGAAAGTCTTACGAATGGGTACCGCTTTGTAGGATATGAGGATTTGGAGCTATCTACACAGCTTCTACTGAAGGCGGCGGTTAAACGTGGGATTAAGTTTCGATTGCTCGATCGGGAAGAGAACTTCGTTGTACTTACGAAAGGCGATCATAAAGAATACGTTAAGCAGGCTACGAAGACATCCCTGGATTCTTACAGCACGGTACTAATTATGGAGAATAAAATTGTTACGAAGGAAGTTCTCAAACAGCAAGGCATTCGTGTTCCCTCAGGTGAGGCTTTTGGAGATTTGAAAGCGGCAATGAATGCCTATGACACTTATCGTAATAAGCCAATTGTGATCAAACCCAAATCAACGAATTTTGGAATCGGCATTACTATTTTTACAGATGAGTTCTCCAAAGAAGACTATCAAAAAGCCTTCACTATCGCCTTCGAGCATGATCGGACAGTACTGCTTGAGGAATTTATGACGGGGAAAGAATATCGTTTTCTAGTCATGGGTGATGAAGTAGTCGGAGTATTGCACCGGGTTCCGGCGAATGTGGTCGGTGATGATGTACATACGATTGAAGAGCTGGTCCACGAAAAGAATAAGGATCCGCTAAGAGGTCGCGGCTACAAAACTCCGCTTGAGAAAATTCAGATCGGCGAAGCAGAGGCGATGTTCTTGAAGAATCACGCGCTGGCTTGGAGCGATGTTCCTTCATTGAATGAGACCATTTTTTTACGGGAGAATTCGAATATTAGTACTGGTGGAGATAGCCTAGACTTTACAGATGAGATTCCACACAGCTATAAAGAACTAGCCATTCAATCAGCTAAAGCTGCGGGGGCCACGATTTGTGGAGTGGATATGATGATCGATGATATGCAGGAAGAAGCGACCGATACCAATTACAGCATTATTGAGATCAATTTCAATCCAGCAATTCATATTCACTGTTATCCTTATAAAGGGAAGAACCGAAAGGCAGATGAGCGGATATTGGATTTATTGTTTGGCGAATGAACAGAAGCTCAGCCAGTACTATTGGTTGAGCTTTTGCTTTTAAACGATTTCCACCCCTTGTGACACTCTTGTAACAGAGATTGACTACGATAGGTTATGAGGTGAGAGAATGAAGAAAGCTAAAGGTTTTATCGTGTTGATCTTATTGTTGGTTGTAGGATGTAGTTCTGTAACACCGCAAGCTAATCAAGAACTGAAGATAGAAGAGAAGAAGGAAGAGAAGACCGAAAGGAATGAGAAGATGGCCTTCTGGGAGGACCAGAGAAAAGGAGCCAATTTCATGAATTCAAAATCTTTACCGGAAAACTATGATGCTGCCAAAGAGCAAAACATTGAATTCATTCGACTTGCACCAGATAAATGGGCAAAAGGCAGGGACTTCCTTTTCAATGACAAACTGGATGCGAACCCGGATAAAGATTTTCTAATAGGGAATGCAGATAAGTATGAAGGGATGGTTGAGGCGGATTTTGCCGAGTTAAAAGCGGACTTAGATGCAGCGGAGGCTCGGGGCTCCAAAGTGGTGCTGACCGTCTTAAGTCTCCCCGGAGATCGCTGGAGGCAGTTCAACAATTATGAGAATGATGATCGGATATGGAAGGATTTCAGTTATCATGAACAAGCGGCAGTGTTTTGGAGGGATCTGGCAAGTCGATTGAAGGATCATCCTGCGGTAATCGGTTATAACTTGATTAATGAGCCACATCCGGAGACGGCGACTGGATTTCATGACTTCTGGACTCAGGATTACAACGAATGGTATAGCTCAGTCGAGAATACGCCTGCGGATTTAAATCTTTTATATGAGACAATTGTGACCGCTATTCGTACTGTGGATACCAAGACACCTATTATCGTCAATTCTGGTCTGTATGCTACACCGTGGGCCTTTAAATATTTGAAACCTATCGAAGACGAGAATGTGTTGTATGCTTTTCATATGTACGAGCCTTACGAGCTAACCAGTCAGAATAAGAAAAAAGGGTTAACCTATGAATATCCTGGAACGATAAAAGTCGGAGACAATAAAACGGAAAAAGCATTTAATAAAGAGACCTTAAAGGAATTTCTGGAACCTGTTGCGCAGTGGGCAAAGGAACATAATATTCCCGCAAATCGGATTGTTGCCGAAGAGTTTGGAACGAATCGGTTAGTAAAAGGTGCAGATCAATACATGGCTGATTTAATCTCGATTTTTGATGACTTTGGCTGGCACTGGGCGTTTTATGCCTTCCGAGAGGATACATGGGACGGAATGGATTATGAACTGGGCAATCAGCCCCCAACTTGGGAATATTGGCAAGCGATAGAGAAAGGCGAACAGCCCCCTCGAACAGCAGTAGATCATAACCCGATTTGGGAAGTATTGAAGAAAGGACTTGAAGGAAAGGAGTAAATGATGCTAATTGAACATTCTAATTGCCGATGATGAGAAACATATGACCCATATCTTGAAGACTTATTTTGAAAAAGAGGGCTATAACGTTTGGGTAGCTGCAGATGGGGAGGAGGCGCTAGAGCTCTTTTTTTCGAATAAGATCGATCTTGTGGTATTGGATTGGATGATGCCGAAGCGAAGCGGGATTGAGGTGTGTAATGAAATCAAGCAGGTTAGTTTAGCTAAAGTGGTGATGCTGACCGCCCGATCTTCCCATGACGATGAATTTAGCGCTTTAGATATCGGTGCAGATGAATATATAAGAAAACCATTCGACCCACGGATTTTAATGCTGAGAATCAAAAAAATGCTGGGTACCGAAAAAGTGGCTGCTATACGGGATTTAGAAATTGATTTTGAGCGGAAGAAAGTGTACAAGCAGGGGGAGGAGCTGTCCCTATATAAAAAAGAATTTGAATTGCTAACCTTCCTCTATGAGAATAAAGGCCGGATTTTGTCTAGAGATGCTTTGATATCTTCCGTTTGGGGGATGGACTACCTTGGCGAAGAAAGAACCGTGGATACACATATTAAGAGATTGCGCGATAAGATTGGGGCTGACCACGTAATCACACACAGGGGAATGGGGTACAGCTTCCATGATAAAAATCAATAAAATAAGCACCAAGTTATTGATTATGGTAAGTATCATTCTGCTGATTGTGTTTGGAACATCTTATTTATTGCACAATTTTTTCTCGTCCGATTATTATCTTTATAAAATGAAAACCAAGATTAACGCTATTTATGAAGAAGTAAAGGATCTCAGTCTGGATCAGCTCATGGAGAAAGAAACAGCGATCGAGAACAATAACAATGTAACGATTGTGAGGGTTGAGAACAGAGGAAGCGTGACAGCAATTAACGAGAACATTCAATTTGCGTTGTTTAAAGATAAGGTGGCACTCAATAAGTTTTGGATTACAGAAAAAGTTTTGCAAAAGGTAAACGAAGGAAATACGGTGAATCTTTTATTTAATCAGGGGAAATTGAAATCCAGCCTGTTAACGAAAATATACGAGCAGGATGGCAGTTTGATTCTCATCGGCACTGTGGTTGTGCACAATACCGATGCTTTAAATATCGTAAATCAATTCAGCTTCTATTCCATTCTTTTGGGGATTATTATCAGCTTGCTGTTAGTGGCATTTTTTTCAAAAAAGATTATTACCCCATTAGAGAAGCTACAGGATGTCGCGAAGGATATCTCCAATCTTGAATTTAAACAGGTGACGATTAAAACGGGGGATGAAATCGAAGAATTATCCAAAAGCATTAACCAGATGAGCCAGCGCCTGAAAAGTGCCCATGCAGAGCTGGAGCAGAAAAATCAAAGCTTAAACACACTGATCTCAAGCATTTCACATGAAGTGAAGACACCGTTATCCTTAATCCAAGCGTATACCATTGGCATTCAGGACGATTTGGATGATGGTACGTATGCGGATATCATTTTGGAGCAGGTGAAATATACATCGGATATGGTGGATTATTTAATTAAACTGTCCAAAATCCAAAAGACCGAAGTCCATAAAGAAAGATTCGATCTTAAAGAGCTTCTGCTCAAAGTGATCTCACAATATAATATTACGCTCAAAAATAAAAATCTGATTTTACAGAGCGACTTCCATGCGGTTAATCGATCCATCGTTGAAGAGGATATCAGCCAAATAGAAATTATATTCAACAACTTAATTAGTAATGCCATTAAATATGGGGAAGAGAATGTTTTTGGAATATCGCTAGCGAATGATAGCCACGATACCCTGAAATTCACCATTACAAATAAAACCACGCGCCTAAAAGAGAAGCATCTAGCGTATATCTGGGACCCGTTCTATGTGATCGAGGAGTCTCGGAATAAAGAAATCTCCGGTACTGGACTTGGCCTGTCTATCGTCGCGGAGATTCTAGCTAAAAATGATCTGAAATACGAAGCCACATTAGAGGACTCGTATATTAGGTTTAGTGTTTGGTTTGATGTTAAGATTACAGAATGATGAGTACTTTGGTATCTTCGTATGAACATAATATATACCTCGATTAAATGATTAGATTAGGGAAAACCTCCCTTTGTTCGTATGATGTGAAGCTTAATGCAACGCTAGTGGAATTGATTTACAGTTCTTAGGCAGAGACATGATTCTACATATAATCGTGAATGTTTTTAGACTTCCCCCAATAAATATGGTGAAAAGTAACGGAGGGAATTTTGGAACTGTATGAGCGGAGCGTTCGCCTGAAAGCTTTCCGAAGGAAAGCTCGCATCGGAAGCATATGCTGTCTCCGGATGTTATCCGCTGATAGCGGTAAAATCAAAAACATCTGGAGACAACAGCGACCGAAAGTCCAAACATTCCCGCAGTTACGCCCCATCACCATATTCATCACCCTACCATCAATTCAGCTTCAAGATTGAAGCATTATCAACAAAAGTAGCTGTATTAAAAAGCATCAATACATCCTTGATCTCATTCTGAGCCATATACTCACTGATACTTCCGTTATAATAACGAATGTCGATCACGTGGATTTCCGGTACATGCTGAGTCAGGAAAGGGATCACACTATGTGCATAAGAGTCTTTGATGACAAGCAGCTTCTCCTGTTTGACCACTTTAGGATCAAGCTGGCTTGTGATTTTCATGAGAGCATGAACGCCGCCAAGGAAATAAGAATACTTATCTTTTTTCGCCAGATAGCTTGGATCGTACATACTTGATAAAGTCTCATTAGTATCCACAATGTGCATCTTGGTGGATACATCATGAACAGGCTTATACATTTGAATGGAATCTGGCGCCACTCCGTTAAATTGACTCCGCGTATGGTAGCTTCCAAGGAACGAATCGCTTACCGTCTCAATCTCGAATTCGCTCTGGGACAGAGGTTGCCATCCCATACTTTTAGCATAAGCTACGTAAGCCAAATAAGCACCGTAGGTTGTCCAGTGATGATCGGTCCGATAATAAATGGGCTCTGCGGCATGTGGAGCAAGAACATCAAATCCATTAATAAAAGTTAAACTATCCCCTACATCCTTAGCAATCGTTTGATTCACCTCGGCTTGCGAATATACGGGTGCTAGCCAGGGCAGACGTTCGTTGTACAAGCCTACCGATGTCGGCGCAAGCAGAAAGGTCATTTTGGCTGCTGCATTTTTATCGGCAAAACGTCTCACAGCCGCTGCATATTGCTGAACCTTATTGTGATCAGGTGCCTCGAATTTTTCGAATAAGTAGCCATCTTTCCCCTTATAAATTCCGTTATTCTCTTGCTGCAACCTCATTTGCTCCACTGCCGATTTCACCCATACCCATTTGGCTCGAAAAGGGAAGTGATCGGTTACGAAGCTTTCCGCCTCTTCCGCGTAGGTGTGGGATAATAAATTGTCCCATGTCAGTTGGGGAGCGCTTTGCAAATATCGGTTTTCTAGCTCAGAGAAACGTTGAACTGGCAATAAGAAAAAGGTTATACCCACCAGAAACAGCGTCGCGACGAATCCTGCCACTAGTATTCGATCCGTCCTCTGCTTCATAAACAATCACCCCCTAGAATCGGAAATATAAGAATGGGTTAAAGGTAGCATCCACTAAATAAGCGACAGATAGGAAGAACAGCACGCCATACCAAACTAGAGAAGGAATCGATTTATCATCCATACGCTTGGAGAGTTTCAAAGGTACGGATGCTAAAGTTAGTAGCACAAGTAGAATCGCGTTTGTGTATGTAAAGTATAAAGTAGTGGTATTCCACAATGGCTGACCGTTAAAGCCAAGCATCGCTTGCAAGTAACTAAGCACCAATGGAAGTTCTTCAAAGGCGAACAAGACCCATCCGATGAGAATAAGCACAATGGCATAGAGATGCCTAACCCAGCGCGGTAGGCGGCTCAGTAGCTTTAAACCCCACCATTTTTCGAAGATAAGAATAATCCCAAAGTATAATCCCCAGAGTAGGAAATTCCAGCTTGCTCCGTGCCAGATTCCCGTCAACAGCCAGACAATGAGGATATTGCGCACCTGAATGCCTAAACCCCGGCGGTTGCCTCCAAGCGGGATATATACGTAGTCACGAAACCAACTGCTAAGGGAAATATGCCATCTCCGCCAGAAGTCGGTAATGCTCTGTGAAATATAAGGTTTGTTGAAGTTCTCGTTAAAGCGGAAGCCGAACATAAGTCCGAGGCCAATCGCCATATCCGAATATCCACTGAAATCAAAATAGATCTGAAAAGCAAATGCAATAATGCCAATCCAAGCGGTTAAAGCAGGCATGGAATCTAGATTGGAGCTGGAAACGGTGTGCCAAAGCAAACCGATGTTATTGGCAAGCAGCACTTTTTTGGCTAGTCCGATAATGAATCTTCGCACACCCGCTGCGAACATGGAGATATCCACCGAACGCGCTCGTAATTGTTCTGCAATGGTGTTGTATTGAACGATAGGCCCGGCTACTAATTGTGGGAACAAGGCTACAAACGTACCGAAATCAATCCAATTCCGCTGTGCTTTAGCAGTTCCTCTGTAAACGTCAATGATGTAGGACATGGATTGAAAAGTATAGAACGAAATCCCAATAGGTAGTGGTAAATCAGTTAATGGGAGATGAGTACCGAGGAGTTCGTTTACATTTTGGATGAGAAAATCTGCATATTTGAAATACGACAATAAGCCCAGGTTAATAACCATAGAGCTAACCACAATCCACTTGCGCTGTACCATAGTCAGCTTTGGTCTACTAAGAAGTAGACCAAAGCCGTAATCCGTAATGGTGGACAGCAACATAATTACAATGTAGACCGGTTCGCCCCAAGCATAAAACACCAGACTGCTTAAGAACAATATGAGGTTTTTGATTCGCCAAGGCGAAACATAGTAGAGTGCAAGGACAGCCGGCAGAAACAGGAATAGAAAGAGTAGGCTGCTGAATACCATCGCTAGTTATTTTTTAGTAAACAAGGTATCAAATTCAGTCACCAGCTGATCAGCACTCTCCGAAATCACGAATAAGATGTAATTTCCTTTTGTGACCAGCTTATAATTTTGGGCGTTCTCATACTGATCCGGAAGGTATTGTTCGAATTGCTTTTGAATATCGGTCGCACGCTCTTTGACGGCGGTTTCGACCGTAGAGATATCTTTTGCATCTTTAACTTTTAAAATGGCAATTTCGTTACTTTTCACATTCATCATTGGCATTCTAATGCTATAATCTTCAAGTAATGATGGAGCTAGATGGTACAGCTGAGCCACCATATCTTCTTCAACTTCCATTAATGAAGGCTGTTCCACTTTTGCGAGCATCTCGTCGATCATTTCTTTCGGCGTCAGATTGGTTTCGACAACGGCTTCATTGTTACCACTGGAACAGGCGCTAAGCACTACACTTAATACAATAGTTAACGCTAGAATGAAGGTATGTTTTTTCAATTAGGTCACTCTCCTTGGTGTGTTTGATCTATATTTCTCTAGTTAACTAACGTAAAGAGCCTATAGAATGTTGCGGGACACTATCTTTCGAATACTTTACCCCAATTTAGTGGAAATATGTTCGAAGAAAAAGGTCATGCAAAGATCTTCCTCTCTTAGCTTGCGCAATGGTTGGTTATACTGTTAATGTTAGATAGATAGTTTTGAATAGAAGGGGATTGAACGGAATGATCGAAGAACTGAACAATAATGGACTACCGGAGAATTACGAGGAATTAAAGAAAGCTGCCAACCGCTCTGCGGATTGGAGAGCCCGTCTAGAAGCTGTTGAAGAACTGGGACAGACTAACCACAAACAAATTATCGATATCCTGACGCGTTTAATGGAGAGCGATCCTGTATATACAGTTCAAGAAGCAGCTTACCTTAAACTGAAGGCATTCGGCGAAGATGTTAAAGCACCGTCCAAGAATAAACCGGAGCTAGTAAAAGGCGTATCCAAAATACTCCTGAGAATCAAGAAGAGCTTGCCAAGAGATCATTCGTACGAAGATTTCAAAGAGAAGCTGAAAAAGATGAGAATCGACGTGTACGATATTTACGAAGGCGAAAAGGGCGCTGACTTTGACGCTTGGCTGATGAAGATGTGGAATTCCTCGAACAAGTAAAGGATGACAACATGCAAATTAACAAATTAATTGAACAATTTCAAGAATACCTTAAGCTTTCTGCTGAATTACGTCCCGACTATATTGCAAGCTTAGGCCAAGGTGATAACGAAGCGAAGATTACGTCGGTTTTCCCGGAAACCCCTGCACTGCTGAAGGCCATTTATAACACGGTTTCAGGCACAAGCAGTGAGGAAGAAGAACCAAGTCTAATCGAATTTATTCCAGGGTATCGTCTAATTCATATTAATGAATATGAAGCAGAGATGAAGATTTTAGCTGGAATATTGGAGGAAAAAGGTCATCAAGTGGATGGAGTTATCTTGCCGATCTTAACGAACTACGGCAGCGACTTCATTTGTTACTATAAATCTGCAGATGGTGTGGAACGCGTATGTGACCTGCTGCATGATTTTGGGGATCTCATTGTGATGTATGAATCACCTGAAAAGTTCCTGGAGACTTTATGTGAGTTCTACAAGCAGGAGGTTTATTTCCTGGATGAAGAGGGATACCTCGATTGCGATTTAGTAAAAGAGGGCGAAGTAGGTGCAGCTCTAAACCCGGATGCGAAATATTGGTCCGAGTAACAAGCTGGTACCCTATAAAGAAGAGCAGCAGTCCTATTACGGACCAGCTGCTCTTTGTTTATTCAATATCTACTGTTATGTTACTCCTGCGCGGCACGTTTCTCCTGCTCACGAAGCTCTACTCTCCGTATTTTTCCGGAGGTCGTCTTCGGAAGATCTGGAATGAACTCGATTTTGCGTGGATATTTATAAGGTGCGGTCCACTCTTTAACATGGGATTGCAGCTCCTTCACAAGCTCTGGAGAAGCGGCGGTCTCATCTTTTAGTACAATAAAAGCTTTAACGATATGTCCGCGGATTTCATCCGGACTTGCAACGACTGCGCATTCCTTAACCGAAGCATGTTTCATAAGGGCTTCTTCTACTTCGAAAGGACCTATGGTGTAACCCGAGCTAATGATAATGTCATCTCCACGGCCCTCGAACCAGAAATAACCCTCTTCATCTTTCCGTGCCCGGTCTCCAGTTATGAAGAACTCGCCGTGAGTAGAGCTTTCTTTTCTGCCGGGGTCTTTGTAATAGGTATGGAACAACGCTGGCATGCTTAAGTGCACTGCGATGTCTCCAACAACTCCAGCAGGTAACGGAATGCCGTCCTCATCTACCACTTCAACTAGACCCGGAGCAATAGATTTACCCATAGAACCTATTCGAATTGGAGTATCTTTGAGAGTACCGATTATAAGCGTACTTTCTGTTTGACCGTAACCATCACGAATCGTGATATTGAATTCACGCTGGAAGGTGTTGATGACCTCTTGATTCAAAGGCTCTCCAGCGGAAACCGCGCAGCGAAGGCGGGACAAGTCATACTGATTGAGATTTTCTAATTTGGCCATCAAGCGATATTCGGTTGGCGTACAGCATAATACCTCGATGTTATGATCTTGTAGCAGCTGCAAATATTTTTTGGGATGAAAAGATCCGCTATATACAAAACCGGTCGCCCCGTTGCCAAGGACGGTTAGGAAGGGGCTCCAGATCCACTTCTGCCAGCCCGGTGCTGCTGTTGCCCAAACGGTGTCAGTTTCTTTGATATCGAGCCATTGAGGCGATGTGATACGTAAGTGAGCATAACCCCAGCCATGACTGTGAACGACTGCTTTAGGGTTGCCAGTGGTTCCAGAGGTATAGGCCAAGATCGCCATATCGTCCCGGTGGCTTTCGACTGCTGTGAATTTATCGGACTGATCAATCATTAGACCTTCCAGATCTAGCCATCCATGACCGAGCTCTTCAGGGTCGCCGGATACGGAAAGACGGTAATCCAGAGCAGGCAGATCGTCCGAGATTTTATTAACTTCATCAGTGACTTCGGACCAGGCAATAACAGCTCTGGCTTCGGAATGCCGCAGACGATAGGATAAATCCTTTGCGCGAAGCATTTCTGATGAAGGGATAATGGCAAGTCCTAGCTTCAGACATGCTAAATAGATGACATAAGCGATGATTCGACGGGGAACCATTACAAGAACACGATCCCCTTGCTGAAGGCCGAGTGCTGCGAGCCCTCCGGCAAGCTGGTTAGCTTGCTTGCGAAGATCTCCGTAAGTGATCTCCTCGTAGTCTCCTTGTTCATTCAACCACTTAAGCGCAATCTTTTCCGGAGTATGGCGTTCCATTTCCGAAGTGAGATTGTAGTACTCAGGTGCGATCCACTGCTGATTATCCAATATGAACCTCTCCTATATAAAACAAGATGTGTATAACGGTTATGCTTAGTATAGCACGTTATCCTAGTACCAGGTACTAGTACCTTGATGCTTAAATTTGATATCATAGGGTTTAGAAGGTTAAGATAACTTGTGTAAATATAAATCCAGAAAGTGAGAACTATGTTATGAATCACACAACTTTTGATGAAATATTCGCTATTATGGAAGCCTCTTTTCCTACCTCCGAGATCAGAACCTATGAGGGACAACAGGAGTTATTGGATGTTTCACATTACCGATTGATTACCGAAGTGAATGCTGAGGGGAAAATCATTGCTTTTATAGCTTGCTGGGAGTTTCCAGGATTTCGATTTGTAGAACATATCGCAGTGGACCCAAGTATTAGAGGTGGAGGCGTTGGTAAAAAGCTGATGGAGGAGTATATCCGTCAGTCAGGCAAGCCTGTGCTTCTTGAAGTTGAACCGCCACTGGGTGAAATGGAGCAACGGAGAATTGGCTTTTATGAGCGACTGGGTTTCCACTTAAATCCTTATGCGTATGTGCAGCCCCCTCTGCGTGTGGGAAATGCTGACTTACCGCTTCAAATCATGACTTACCCTAACCCTGTCGATGAGGAAGAATTCGATCTTTATCGAGAAATTTTATATACAGAAGTGTATAAGGTTACAACACCGTATCAAGGCTAATCTCTAACAGCAATCCATACGATCCTTTTTAGGATAAGTGGGTTGCTGTTTTTATTTTATATAAATGATTGATTTCATGATTTTTTTCTTTACAAAATGGGTACAAGTTAGAAACAACTTAGAGACATAATCTTATTTCGTTTGAGCTAAAGTAAGAACAAAGATTGAACTTCTAAGGAGGATTTACTTATGAAAAATAAAAAATTACTTATAGCAACGATGGTATTTGGGATGGCAGTCACAGGATCAGCTGGTGTGTACGCGGGCACTAAACTTCAGAAAATTACGGCATACCTCAATCACAGCATTGGATTTAAGGTGAATGGCACAGCTTATACACCAGTAGATAATAAAGGAAACTCATTAGCGCCAATTACTTATAACGATACAACCTATCTTCCTGTACGTGCGATTGCTGATGTGATGAAGGTGCCTGTGACCTTTGATGCGGTGAATAATCAGGTTATTCTGGGTACTGGAACTGTGGTGCCGGATAAAGATACATTAACACCAGTACAGTACAGCAACGCTCAAAAAGAACAAATTTCTAAAGCTTTTGCAAATTTCGATGGGTTTAAAACGGTTTATGCACCAGCACAAATGGTGAGTGGTGACGCTTTTCAAAAAGCAGCTAGCTCTGAAGATGGAGTGTACTTATTGTTCAACCATATGAGGGTGAACGTTTCTCCACGTGACTACTCCTATGATTACAAAGGCGATACCGTAAAGCTTTCCAATGGTACAGAAGCCAAGTGGTATAGCCCCTCCAGTGATTCGTTGTTCTTGACCTATAAACTGGATGATCGTTTTGTTACGATTAGTTCCCCGAATAAAACACTGAGTAAGACGCAATTAGAAAAAGTAGCAGTGAATGTAGTGAAATGGACGAAATAAGCCCTCATTAGCACCTATCTTTGTGCCTTAAAAAGTAAAGCAGCAAGTCTCCCGTAGTTGGAGTGGCTTGCTGCTTTTTTTTGTCGTGTTTGGGAGTCAATGATTTAAACGCTTTTACTTACTGTGCTGTTTATTTGGCAGCTTTTGACTTGGTGTACTTTTACCATGGTTTTCTTTATTCTTTTCAGCTTTCTTTTGGGTGTCATGTACTTTTTCTACAAAAGCATGAGTATCGTCCATGTTTATCCTCCTTGAATGGCAACCTTGCCGTTACTGTAACCACTTTTGCAGGAATACATACACGATGTACTTTACAAACTTCTATGTTTATAAAGACATTGCGAAAATATTTAATAGTTACTATAAATGGATGCAAGCATTTCATAGAACAGTAAGGGAGACTGATTATGAACAGGTTATTTAAACAAGCTGTATCCATGACCTTAGCTTTCGTTATGGTACTGGGAATTACATTCACAGGAATACCAGCTTATGCTGAAGACAGCAATGGGGATGCTGGACTACTGCAATTACAATCGCTAGAGCCTGTTACATTATTGGCAGGGAATTCTACGTGGAAGTATCTAGATCACGGAACAGATCAAGGAACGGTATGGCGGTCCGTGTACGACGATTCAACATGGGCGTCTGGCCAAGCACCGCTTGGGTATAAAGATAATGGAACCGGAGTCAGCAGCAAGCAATTTGGTGCTCTGAACACAAATATAAGCTACGGTTCTAATAAGAGTTTGAAATATCGTACTTCTTACTTCCGTACAAACGTAACGGTGAATAAGGAAGAGATTGCGAAATCCGATAAAATCTTGGGTAATTTCGCATTTGATGACGGAGCAGTACTATATTTGAACGGTAAAGAAATCTACCGTGAGGCTATGCCAGCGGGCGAAATTAATTTTCAAACAAAAAGTTCAACTAACTTAAGTGATCCAAACGAATATACTAAGGTAGACCTTACCGAAGTAGTAAAGGCTAACTTGAAGGACGGAAGTAATGAGCTTTCAGCTGAGGTGCATCAGTCGAGTGATGGTAGCTCTGACCTCTATTGGGATATGAACCTGATTGCTTATCCGGTAGTAGAACCTGTAGAACCTGGTGTTGGTAAGCCTGAGTCCATCGCACTGACTTTTAACGGAAACCCTCAGACTAGTATGGGGTTCAACTGGTATGCACCTGAGAGTGTGACGGGTACCAAACTTGAAGTAGTAGAAGCTTCTAAATTAGTGGACGGTCAGTTCCCGGTAGGTGCTCAAACTTACGAAGGAACATCGGTTACAACAAGCGTGTATATGACAAAAGCGGATAAGTCAGCTAAAAAACCAGTTGTACTGACTAGCCATAAGGTCATTGCTGATCATTTGCAGCCGGGAACGGAGTATGCTTACCGTGCTGGGGATGGACAAGCTGACAATTGGAGTGACATCGGAACGTTTACAACAGAAAGCTCCAGTAATCAGGCATTTAAGTTCTTATATACAACGGACTCTCAAGGAACAACTGAAGGTGATTTTGATATTTGGAATCATACCCTTCAAGAGGGATTGGTTAAATTCCCGACAAGTGAATTCATTCTGAATTCCGGTGATTTGGTAGACAACGGTGATATTGAGGAGCAATGGGGATGGTTCTTCAATAAACCAAAGGATATTCTAGCAAATATTCCATTGGTTCCACTGGTAGGTAATCATGAAAGTAAGAGTTATAGCAATTACACAACTCATTTTAATTTACCTAATGTCTCGAATACGGGCGCAAAACCAGACGGCTCTGTATATTCTTTTGACTACGGTTCAGCACACTTTATGGTTATTAATACAGAATACTATGGTGCTAGTTCGAATCTTGAGAATAACGAAATTTACAATAAACAAGTAGAGTGGCTGCGCAGTGAAGCTGCGAAAAGCGATCAGAAGTGGAAAGTTGTGCTCTTGCATAAATCGCCTTATTCTGTTGCCAGTCACACAAATGATACAGATGTACTCTATTACAGAGCTAATTTGACAAAGGTATTTGATGAGCTTGGTATTGACATGGTTATCGGAGGACATGACCACACCTATACTAGAAGCTATCAAATGTACAACAATCAGCCGTTGACGGATATTAAGCCGGATAAAAACGGAGTGGTAACTGATCCTAAGGGTACGTTATACCTGATTACAAATGCAGCGGGTAATAAAAAATATAATGTTGGCGCAGGTCCGTTTCCTTTTGCCGCTAAATACGAGCAGCCTGGTAAGGAAATGTTCACAGGAATGACTGTAACGAATAATGAATTTTCATACGAAGCCTACACCACGACAACTGGTGGAACTACCGACTTGTATGATAAATACAGCATTCATAAATCTGACGTAGCTGTTAAACCTGTGCAAAATGCAAAAGCTACTGTAGCAGATGGCGGTAAAATCACGTTAACTTGGGATGCGCCTGCATCTGGCGCACCAGTGTCAGGATATCGCATTTATGAACAAAATGATCTGGTATCTGCAAACTGGACGGTCAGTGTTCCTAATACGGAAGGTCAAACTTCTTATAGTTACACTGTAGAAAATACTAATCCGAACCAAACCTATCAATTTGTTATCAAAGCTGTAAGTGACAGAACCAATTCAGAAGCTAAAATTGCTTCTACCGATTCTATCAAAAAAGTTACCGTTACCTTTAACGGCGACCCAGTGAGTGCAAAAGGATTCACATGGTACACAGCGTTGAAATCTGCAGGAAGCGACCTGCAGGTAGTAGAGAACACGGGTGTTACTCCAGACTTTATAAAAGCAGCTGAGTTTACAGGCCGTTCTGCTGTTTCCAGAAATTCAAAGGATGAATTAGTTCATAAAGCTGAAGCTTCTGGCCTTAAGGCTGATACGAAATACTACTTCCGTGTAGGTGATAAAGCACTAGGGTTGTGGAGTGCAGTGGGAACTTTCGAAACGGCTGCTAAGACAGGTGCATTTACTTTCATCGACCTGGCGGACACACAAGCTAAGACGGAAGATGAGGCTATTCTTTCTGGAGAAACGATGGCAAAAGCACTTACGACATTCCCGGATGCTGAGTTTGTGGCGATTAACGGAGATATCGTAGATACTGGAACCAATGAATCACAATGGAATTGGTTGCTTGGCCATTCACAGGAAACCTTGCTCAATACGACTATTGTTCCAGTTGCGGGAAACCATGAGGATAAAGCGAATGCCTTCTATGAGCACTACAATATTAAGGAAGCCGCAGGCTCACCAACAGAAACGGGAGCATACTATTCCTATGATTACAGCAATGCGCACTTTGTAGTCTTGAACACGAATGAAAATTCGGATGAATATGCTAACTTCAGCAAAGCACAGTTGGATTGGATGAAGGCCGATGTAAAAGCAGCGAAGGCTGCTGGGGCGAAGTGGATTATCGTCGCTATGCATAAAGGACCATACACAACCTCTAACCACGCTACTGACAAAGATATTATGGGTGCTAATGGAGAAAGAGCGAAGGTCGCTCCAATGATGGCTGAACTGGGCATTGACTTGGTTCTTCAAGGCCACGACCATATTTATGCACGGACGAAGCCAATCAAGGCTGACGGAACTGCAGCAGACACAGTGAAGATCAAGGAAAGCTTTAATGGTCAAACTGTGGAGTACACAGTAAACCCAGATGGAACGATCTATCTGATTCCAGCTACAGCAGGAGCAAAGGTTTACTACAAGAACATGAAACCTGAGTTGGGAGATGCGTATTATAATCTCTTTGAAGTAGCCAATGAGAATACAGCTGCTAAATACGGAGCGGACCCAAGTGATGCTACGCGTCCAATGCGCGGTCAAGTTCAGACCTTTGTGGGTATCACTGTAGATGCAGGGAAGCTGACAGCTGTATCTTATGAGATTGATCAGAATGTTAATGAGGCTAAACCATATGTTCTTGAAGAGTTCGGTATTGTTAAGGGCGATGAGAATGGTGGAGTTACACCGACACCAACGCCAACAACAGCACCAACAACAGCACCGACAACAGCACCAACAACAGCACCATCAACAGCGCCATCAACAACGACACCAACAACAAAACCGACAGCAACACCAACAGTAGCGCCAACAGCTACACCAGCACCGACAACGGCACCTTCACCAACTGCAACGCCAGTTAACAAGCCAACTTTAACGGATACTAGCAATCACTGGGCAGCAGCAGTTATTGAGAAAGCAGTAGCAGCTGGCTTCGTTAGCGGGTATCCGGATGATACTTTCCGTCCGAATCAGAAAGTAAATCGGGTTGAATTTATCACAATGCTGGCACGTGCATTACAATTGCCGGACAGTGGTGACACATCAAGCTTTAAAGATGCTGCGAAGATTCCAGCATGGGCTAAGTCTTTTGTAGCACAGGCTGTATCTCTGCAAATTATCAGTGGCTATGATGATGGGACATTCCGTCCTACACAGGAGCTAACACGTACAGAGTTAGCAGTTATGGTTGTTCGTGCTCTTGGTATTACAGTAGATCCGAAAGCGACATTAACCTTCAATGATGCTAAGGATGTACCAGCATGGGCTGTGCCGTATATTGTAGCAGCAGCGAAATCAGGCCTTGTGAATGGTGTAGGGCAGAATAAATTTGCACCTAACCAGAAGGCAACAAGAGCAGAGGCTGTTACCATAATCCTTGCATTATTAGAAAAAGGGCAGAAATAATCTATTAACAGGGTGAAAAGAACTTAAGCTCAGTAAGTATTGAACAAAGGGGTCTCAGCATATCGGCTGGGGCTCTTTTGTGTTTCAATAACTTTTTACAAATAACACTTGCAATGAATCTCTATACATGATATATTCTAAGTCCGGCCAAGAAATACACATGCCGAGCTCGAAAAAGAAGTTAAAAAAAGAGCTTGACATTAAATAGCCGAACATGATATAGTATAAGAGTTGCTGCTGAGACATTAAACGGCGCCAACGAGAACTTGATCTTTGAAAACTGAACAACGAGTGAGTAGGAAATCACGAAAGTGAAATCCAAAATTAGAGAATTAATTTTCTCGTCAGATGTTTCAAAATGAGCATATCGCTCTTTTCAATACTAATTGGAGAGTTTGATCCTGGCTCAGGACGAACGCTGGCGGCGTGCCTAATACATGCAAGTCGAGCGGAGTTATTTTGAAAGCTTGCTTTCAAAATAACTTAGCGGCGGACGGGTGAGTAACACGTAGGCAACCTGCCCCTTAGACTGGGATAACTACCGGAAACGGTAGCTAATACCGGATAATTTCTTTCTTCTCCTGAAGAAAGAATGAAAGACGGAGCAATCTGTCACTGAGGGATGGGCCTGCGGCGCATTAGCTAGTTGGTGGGGTAACGGCCCACCAAGGCGACGATGCGTAGCCGACCTGAGAGGGTGAACGGCCACACTGGGACTGAGACACGGCCCAGACTCCTACGGGAGGCAGCAGTAGGGAATCTTCCGCAATGGACGAAAGTCTGACGGAGCAACGCCGCGTGAGTGATGAAGGTTTTCGGATCGTAAAGCTCTGTTGCCAGGGAAGAACGTCCGGTAGAGTAACTGCTATCGGAGTGACGGTACCTGAGAAGAAAGCCCCGGCTAACTACGTGCCAGCAGCCGCGGTAATACGTAGGGGGCAAGCGTTGTCCGGAATTATTGGGCGTAAAGCGCGCGCAGGCGGTCATTTAAGTCTGGTGTTTAAACCTTGGGCTCAACCTGAGGTCGCACTGGAAACTGGGTGACTTGAGTACAGAAGAGGAAAGTGGAATTCCACGTGTAGCGGTGAAATGCGTAGATATGTGGAGGAACACCAGTGGCGAAGGCGACTTTCTGGGCTGTAACTGACGCTGAGGCGCGAAAGCGTGGGGAGCAAACAGGATTAGATACCCTGGTAGTCCACGCCGTAAACGATGAGTGCTAGGTGTTAGGGGTTTCGATACCCTTGGTGCCGAAGTTAACACAGTAAGCACTCCGCCTGGGGAGTACGGTCGCAAGACTGAAACTCAAAGGAATTGACGGGGACCCGCACAAGCAGTGGAGTATGTGGTTTAATTCGAAGCAACGCGAAGAACCTTACCAGGTCTTGACATCCCTCTGAATCCACTAGAGATAGTGGCGGCCTTCGGGACAGAGGAGACAGGTGGTGCATGGTTGTCGTCAGCTCGTGTCGTGAGATGTTGGGTTAAGTCCCGCAACGAGCGCAACCCTTAACTTTAGTTGCCAGCAAGTAATGTTGGGCACTCTAGAGTGACTGCCGGTGACAAACCGGAGGAAGGTGGGGATGACGTCAAATCATCATGCCCCTTATGACCTGGGCTACACACGTACTACAATGGCCGGTACAACGGGAAGCGAAGCCGCGAGGTGAAGCCAATCCCATCAAAGCCGGTCTCAGTTCGGATTGCAGGCTGCAACTCGCCTGCATGAAGTCGGAATTGCTAGTAATCGCGGATCAGCATGCCGCGGTGAATACGTTCCCGGGTCTTGTACACACCGCCCGTCACACCACGAGAGTTTACAACACCCGAAGTCGGTGGGGTAACCCGCAAGGGAGCCAGCCGCCGAAGGTGGGGTAGATGATTGGGGTGAAGTCGTAACAAGGTAGCCGTATCGGAAGGTGCGGCTGGATCACCTCCTTTCTATGGAGAATCGTCTTCTGCAATGAAGACATTCAAATCGGAAGTTAAACTTCCAAATCTCAGGTTTAGGCCTGTTACTCACTCGTTGCTCAGTTTTGAGAGTTTAAGCTCTCAAGTAAGACTTGATCCTTGAAAACTGGATACCGAAACGAATTTGCGTTTTAGAACATCTTTTAGCTATAACTTGTGTAAACAAGTATGTTAGTTATTAGCTGGAAGCGAAGATTTTCGATTGTGTAAACAAGCGAAACATCAGAGCGAAGGTTAAGCTAATAAGAGCACACGGAGGATGCCTAGGCGCCAGGAGCCGACGAAGGACGTGGCGAACAACGAAACTGCCTCGGGGAGCTGTAAGCAAGCTTTGATCCGGGGGTGTCCGAATGGGGAAACCCAGCTGTGGTAATTCGCAGTTACTCATCTCTGAACACATAGGAGATGTAGAGGCAGACCAGGGGAACTGAAACATCTAAGTACCCTGAGGAAGAGAAAACAATAGTGATTCCGTCAGTAGCGGCGAGCGAACGCGGAACAGCCTAAACCTAAGAGCTTGCTCTTAGGGGTTGTGGGACGTCTCACATGGAGTTACAAAGGAATATGGTAGGCGAAGAGGTCTGGAAAGGCCCGCGATAGAGGTAAAAGCCCTGTAGCCTAAACTGTGTTCTCTCCGAGACGGATCCCGAGTAGTGCGGGGCACGTGAAACCCCGTATGAATCCAGCAGGACCATCTGCTAAGGCTAAATACTACCTGGCGACCGATAGTGAAACAGTACCGTGAGGGAAAGGTGAAAAGCACCCCGGAAGGGGAGTGAAATAGAACCTGAAACCGTGTGCTTACAAAAAGTCAGAGCCCTATTAATGGGTGATGGCGTGCCTTTTGTAGAATGAACCGGCGAGTTACGTTTAACATGCAAGGTTAAGTCGAGAAGACGGAGCCGCAGCGAAAGCGAGTCTGAATAGGGCGATTTAGTATGTGGACGTAGACCCGAAACCGTGTGATCTACCCCTGTCCAGGGTGAAGGTGCGGTAACACGCACTGGAGGCCCGAACCCACGCATGTTGAAAAATGCGGGGATGAGGTGGGGGTAGCGGAGAAATTCCAATCGAACTCGGAGATAGCTGGTTCTCCCCGAAATAGCTTTAGGGCTAGCCTCGGTATAAGAGTAGTGGAGGTAGAGCACTGATTGGGTGCGGGGTCCGCAAGGATTACCAAGCTCAGTCAAACTCCGAATGCCATATACTTATTGCCGGGAGTCAGACAGTGAGTGCTAAGATCCATTGTCAAAAGGGAAACAGCCCAGACCATCAGCTAAGGTCCCCAAGTGTGTGTTAAGTGGGAAAGGATGTGGAGTTGCACAGACAACCAGGATGTTGGCTTAGAAGCAGCCACCATTGAAAGAGTGCGTAATAGCTCACTGGTCGAGTGACTCTGCGCCGAAAATGTAACGGGGCTAAACACACCACCGAAGCTATGGCTAGATACGTATGTATCTGGGGTAGGGGAGCGTTGTATGTGGGTTGAAGGTGTACCGTAAGGAGCGCTGGACAGCATACAAGTGAGAATGCCGGTATGAGTAACGAAAAGATCAGTGAGAATCTGATCCGCCGAAAGCCCAAGGTTTCCTGAGGAAGGCTCGTCCGCTCAGGGTAAGTCGGGACCTAAGGCGAGGCCGAAAGGCGTAGTCGAAGGACAACAGTTTGAAATTACTGTACCACCGTAATCCGCTATGAGCGATGGGGTGACGCAGGAGGGTAGTGACGCGGACTGATGGATATGTCCGTCTAAGCAGTGAGGCTGATGTGTAGGCAAATCCGCACATCGTTAAGGCTGGGCTGTGATGGGGAGCGAAAATTACAGTAGCGAAGGTCATGATCTCACACTGCCAAGAAAAGCCTCTAGCCAGGAGAAGGTGCCCGTACCGCAAACCGACACAGGTAGGCGAGAAGAGAATTCTAAGGCGCGCGGAAGAACTCTCGTTAAGGAACTCGGCAAAATGACCCCGTAACTTCGGGAGAAGGGGTGCCCCGGTAGTGTGAATAGCACGAGGGGGCCGCAGTGAAAAGGCCCAAGCGACTGTTTAGCAAAAACACAGGTCTGTGCGAAGCCGCAAGGCGAAGTATACGGGCTGACGCCTGCCCGGTGCTGGAAGGTTAAGGGGAGTGGTTAGGAGCAATCCGAAGCTATGAACCGAAGCCCCAGTAAACGGCGGCCGTAACTATAACGGTCCTAAGGTAGCGAAATTCCTTGTCAGGTAAATTCTGACCCGCACGAATGGCGTAACGACTTGGGCGCTGTCTCAACGAGAGATCCGGTGAAATTTTAATACCTGTGAAGATGCAGGTTACCCGCGACAAGACGGAAAGACCCCATGGAGCTTTACTGCAGCTTGATATTGAATTTGGGTACGATCTGTACAGGATAGGTGGGAGCCGTAGAAATCGGAGCGCAAGCTTCGGTGGAGGCGCCGTTGGGATACCACCCTGATCGTATCTAGGTTCTAACCTAGTACCGTAATCCGGTACGGGGACCGTGTCAGGCGGGCAGTTTGACTGGGGCGGTCGCCTCCTAAAGAGTAACGGAGGCGTTCCAAGGTTCCCTCAGAATGGTTGGAAATCATTCGAAGAGTGCAAAGGCATAAGGGAGCTTGACTGCGAGACCTACAAGTCGAGCAGGGACGAAAGTCGGACTTAGTGATCCGGTGGTACCGCATGGAAGGGCCATCGCTCAACGGATAAAAGCTACCCTGGGGATAACAGGCTTATCTCCCCCAAGAGTCCACATCGACGGGGAGGTTTGGCACCTCGATGTCGGCTCATCGCATCCTGGGGCTGAAGTAGGTCCCAAGGGTTGGGCTGTTCGCCCATTAAAGCGGTACGCGAGCTGGGTTCAGAACGTCGTGAGACAGTTCGGTCCCTATCTGTCGTGGGCGCAGGAAATTTGAGAGGAGCTGTCCTTAGTACGAGAGGACCGGGATGGACGTACCGCTGGTGCATCAGTTGTTCCGCCAGGAGCATGGCTGAGTAGCTACGTACGGACGGGATAAGCGCTGAAAGCATCTAAGCGTGAAGCCCCCCTCAAGATGAGATTTCCCAATTAGTAAGACCCCTTGAAGACGACGAGGTAGATAGGTTGGAGGTGGAAGTGCAGTAATGCATGGAGCTGACCAATACTAATCGGTCGAGGGCTTATCCTATATTTAAGACGCAAATTCGATTCGGATTCAGTTTTCAGGCGACTCAAGCCTGAGCATTTACGATGTAAATGCCCGTTTGGTGGCGATAGCGGAGGGGTTCCACACGTACCCATCCCGAACACGACCGTTAAGCCCTCCAGCGCCGATGGTACTTGGACCGAAGGGTCCTGGGAGAGTAGGACGCCGCCAAGCGGACAACCACATTACCCGTGGTATTTTTTTTGCCCTTAATATTTAAATGTCTTAAAAGGGCCTTTAGCTCAGCTGGTTAGAGCGCACCCCTGATAAGGGTGAGGTCGGTGGTTCGAGTCCACTAAGGCCCACCATATTCCCTGATAGCTCAGTTGGTAGAGCACTCGACTGTTAATCGAGTTGTCACAGGTTCGAGTCCTGTTCGGGGAGCCATTTATGGAGAGGTGTCCGAGTTTGGCCGAAGGAGCACGATTGGAAATCGTGTAGGCGCCACAAGCGTCTCGAGGGTTCGAATCCCTCTCTCTCCGCCACAAATTTTATTAGCATGGCCCGTTGGTCAAGGGGTTAAGACACCTCCCTTTCACGGAGGTAACATGGGTTCGAATCCCATACGGGTCATAACATGGAGGCTTAGCTCAGCTGGGAGAGCATCTGCCTTACAAGCAGAGGGTCGGGGGTTCGATCCCCTCAGCCTCCACCATATTCATTTAAGAACGACGCGGGGTGGAGCAGCCCGGTAGCTCGTCGGGCTCATAACCCGAAGGCCGCAGGTTCAAATCCTGCCCCCGCAACCAAATTTTCCTTAAGCATGATGTTTTGGGACTAGCTGGCGAAGTGTAAATGAATAGTATATAATTATTAAATGACGCGGGGTGGAGCAGCCCGGTAGCTCGTCGGGCTCATAACCCGAAGGCCGCAGGTTCAAATCCTGCCCCCGCAACCAATTTTCACTTATGCATTATGTCTTTGGAACCGTGGTGTAGTTGGCCTAACATGCCTGCCTGTCACGCAGGAGATCGCGAGTTCGAATCTCGTCGGTTCCGCCATTTAGTTAATTATTGTTGGGGATTAGCCAAGCGGTAAGGCAACGGACTTTGACTCCGTCATGCATAGGTTCAAATCCTATATCCCCAGCCACTTCACCCCAAAAAGTGAAGTTACTCTCTGAAGGTGAATCCGAATACTTTTCGGGGACCCCATCTTGCGAGCCATTAGCTCAGTTGGTAGAGCACCTGACTTTTAATCAGGGTGTCGAAGGTTCGAGTCCTTCATGGCTCACCATTATTTTTAAAGTGTGCGCGTGTGGCGGAATGGCAGACGCACCAGACTTAGGATCTGGCGTTTCACGACGTGGGGGTTCAAGTCCCTTCACGCGCACCATATTTTGCGGAAGTGGCTCAGCGGTAGAGCATCGCCTTGCCAAGGCGAGGGTCGCGGGTTCGATTCCCGTCTTCCGCTCCATAATTTTTGCGCCCTTAGCTCAGCTGGATAGAGCGTTTGACTACGAATCAAAAGGCCGGGAGTTCGAATCTCTCAGGGCGCGCCATTTTTATTACGAAGTAATTACATGTTTTGACGGGATGTAGCTCAGCTTGGTAGAGCACCTGGTTTGGGACCAGGGGGTCGCATGTTCAAATCGTGTCATCCCGATTTTATACCTTTGCGGGTGTAGTTCAATGGTAGAACTTCAGCCTTCCAAGCTGATAGCGTGGGTTCGATTCCCATCACCCGCTTATAATTAAGAAACACCTATCTATTATAGATAGGTGTTTTTTTGTATAGTTACATTCGAATGGATACAATAGAACATAGGATTTTAGTTGAGGGGGATGTAGCTATGTTTGAATTCGAAGCTAAATTAGTGCGGCCTGATGCAAGCGGGAGCTGGACTTATCTTAACGTCCCTTTTGATGCCGAACAAATATTTGAAACAAAGTCCAGAATACAGGTAAAAGGAAGTGTAAATGGAATCCCCTATAGAGGAACGCTTATGCCCCATGGAAACGGAAAGCATTTTATGGTGGTAAAGAAAGAACTAAGGGATCTAGCCAAAGCTCAACCTGGTGATATTGTGCGTATGACGATGGAGCAAGATCATCAATTACGGGAGGTAGAAGCCCCAGAGGATTTCCTTGATGCGCTGAGTAGGCATGAGCAGGCAGAAGCTTATTTTAACGGTCTAGCTTATTCTTATCAGAAGGAATATGTGTCTTGGATCGAAGCAGCGAAAAAACCTGAAACCAGAGCATCTCGTATCAATAAATCAGTCAGTAAACTGGGTGAAGGCTTAAGGCTTAAATAAGAGTATGAAGAAGTGCTTAGCAGGCTGAATAGATGAACAGCGTCCTCTTCCATAAGATTGGAAAGGGACGCTGTTAATGTTGGTGATATGTGCGAGTTGGCTTAAATAAGAACGGCTACCTCACCACAATTCACAAACTTAATACTTTCGATTTTTACTGATAACTCACCTGAAGGTATAGCAAGCTGACATGTACTGCCGATCTGAGCTAACAGCAACTGCATGCCAATAGGCGAGAACATTGAAATCTTGTTATCATTGGGTTCTGCCTGGTTTGGAAATACGATGGTGTAGGTATCTGTAGTATTGTCGTCTAAGTAGCGTAGCTGAAGCTGACTTCCAATCAATACGAGTGAATTCAATTCTTCACCATTAAAACGGGAAAGTAATTGTTCCAGCTCGGAGCAATAACGGGACAACAGCGTTTCAGCATTACTTCTTTGTTTGCTTCGTTCCGGGAAATACTGATTTAGAAATGCGATTTTTTCCTCATCAAAATAAATAAGCTGCTGGACCAATTGTGTCCTTGAGCCTTCATAAATTAGACTATGGTTCATAGTAGATTTCACCCCCTCTAAGTAGCACATTCTTTGCAAATTTGTTATGACGCGTTGCCATAGTACAATCCCTCCTATACAAATAGAGGTCCCCCAGAGGGAACCTTCTGATCAGTATAACAGCTTCTATATGTAAATCCAATCCATTTTGCAAAGGCAATTAATTCTTACTAAATATTGTATTTAAAACGTTTGACTATTGTATAGTTGGGTGCTATGATAGGCTGATGTTATGGGCATTTCGTAGAAAACTGCGGAATGCCTATACTATATTTCGAAGATAAATTTACATTAAATGTTACCAGGGGAGTGATACGCCATGTACATTTCGTTGAGTTTACCTATAGAATCTAGACATAAAAAGTAACTAAAATTTATTAAAGGAGAGATCAGGATGATTCAAGTAAAAGAGTTTGTAGATGCTGATAATTCGTATGCTGAGAATAAAGCTAATGAGTTCTTGGCAGGGCTGAGTGAGGAACAGGTTGTGAATATCTGTTACGGTTCGGTAGTTAAATCTTCACGTGATGGGGCAGAGCATCAAAGAAGCAGTATACTGGTCGTGTATAAGACAAATGAAGGGCAATAACTGGAATACTTTTTTTTCGTGCTTATCTGTTGTCTCCACACTATGCATCGTGATTGTTCTAATATATTATATGTTTTAGCTTTTCTTATTAAAAAGAGGACCTTTCCCATCTACGGGTAAAGGTCCTCTTTGATTATATAAGTGCATTTACAGTCTTAAATACCGTCTGGAACGGATAATCCTAAACCGGAAGCGATACGCTGTCCCAATTCCGGATCAGCTTTATAGAAATGAACAATTTGGCGAAGTTTAATATCGTTACTTTCAACGGGGGTCATAGCACCTACGATATTTTGAACAAGACGGATACGCTCTTCTTCACTTAACAGGCGATACAAGTCACCAGGTTGTGTATAGTGATCGTCACTATTATAGGAGACACTGTCGGCATTTCCAGATACTTCGAAGGGTGAGGTTTTGTATTGTGGTGCTTCTTTAGGTCCACCTAAGCTGTTAGGCTCGTAATAAGCACCGGATCCGCCATTGTTGCCGAGTGCCATGCCACCGTCACGTTGATAGTTCTTCACTTCTACTTTTGGACGGTTGATAGGCAGGCTGTTATGGTTAGGACCTACACGGTGACGATGAGCATCGCCGTAAGCAAACAGTCGACCCTGTAGTAATTTATCAGGAGAAGCTTCAATACCAGGGACGAAAGAGCCAGGCGAGAACGTAACTTGCTCTACTTCCGCGAAGTAGTTCTCTGGATTGCGATCCAGTACCATGCGGCCAACCTCAATTAATGGATAATCTTTTTGCGACCATACTTTTGTTACATCGAATGGATCAAAGCGGTACGTCTTCGCATCTTCGATCGGCATTATTTGCACGTAGAGTTTCCACGCAGGGAAATCTCCTTTATCAATAGCATTGAACAAGTCTTCTGTATGATAATCTGGGTTCTCCCCAGCTATTTTTGCGGCAAGATCTGGAGCAAGGTTCTTAATGCCTTGTTCTGTTTTGAAATGATATTTCACCCAGACTGCATTTCCTTCGTCATTTACCCACTTGAAGGTGTGGCTTCCGAACCCATGCATATGTCTCAGCGTAGCTGGAATCCCGCGATCTGACATCAAAATAGTCACCTGATGTAGAGATTCCGGAGATAAAGACCAGAAGTCCCAAACCGCATTAGGGTTCTTTAAGTGAGTCTGTGGATCACGTTTCTGTGTATGAATAAAATCAGGGAACTTGATTGCATCACGAACGAAGAATACAGGTGTATTGTTACCTACGAGATCATAGTTTCCTTCTTCCGTATAAAATTTCACAGCAAAACCACGAGGGTCCCGTACAGTATCAGCAGAACCTAGCTCCCCAGCAACCGTAGAGAAACGGATGAACATGGGTGTGCGTTTGCCTACCTCAGATAAAAAATTAGCTTTTGTATATTGAGTTAAATCCTGAGTGACCTCAAAATACCCATGAGCGCCAGCACCCTTAGCATGAACGACACGTTCAGGAACACGTTCTCTGTTAAAGTGGGCTAATTTTTCAAGCAGATGGACATCTTGCAGCAAAGTAGGACCACGATCACCGGCTGTCATTGAATTCTGATTGTCGCCTACTGGAGCACCCCAGCTGGTCGTAAGATTATTATTATTGGAGCTCATTAATAGAATCACCTCGTAAGATTTGATTTTAGATTTAGTATAAGTTCTATATTAATGTTTTTTGGGGAAAATGCAACACTTTTTGATTAATTGACACATTACAGTATGTGGTAATCGTCGTCCCATTCAGATATATATGATAGATAGAGTGATTAATTACTAAGCAGAGTTAAAAAAGAAACAGCGCACCTCTACCATCACTGGAGGGTACGCTGTTCTATTTTGATATAGGAATATCCGTTTTCTGTACTTAGTTTTTAATGTACATTCTGTTATAGTATTCATCCAGCATTCTTTTGGTGGCAAATTCGGTGCGAGTGGTTTCGATACTCTTCTTCATCATTTGTACCCACTGTTCACGATTCTCATAATAGGTTGGGAGTACTCGATTCAATAGGGTGTCGTATAGCGCATCACTATCATGCTTATCCAGAACCTCGAAGTCAGTTGTCTCGAAGCCATCTCCAATCTGCCAGCCATTCTTGCCATCTATACAGGCTTCCGGCCACCAGCCATCTAGAATAGAGCAGTTCAATACCCCGTTCATGGCTGCCTTCATCCCGGAGGTACCACTTGCTTCCAGTGGTCTACGAGGATTATTGAGCCAAATATCAGAACCGCGTGTCAGCTGTGCGCCGATAGTCATATCGTAGTTTTCTAAGAAGACAACGCTCTTCGGATATTTTTTCATCATCGCCACTAGATTGCTGACGATTTTTTTGCCGTTATCATCCAGTGGGTGGGCTTTGCCGGAGAATACAATTTGTATTTTTCCAGACTCTAGATAAGGCTCAATAATGTCCGGCTGCGAGAAGATCAGGTCACTGCGTTTATACGGAGCAGCTCTGCGTGAGAAGCCAATAAGTAGATTATCAGCATTGAGGCTAATGCCAGAGCGTTCTTTAATAAAATCAATCAGTTCACCTTTAATTTCCTGATGCACTGCCCATAAATCGCCATTTTCTTCGTAGGCTTGGGTCATTCTTTCATCAACCCAGGTAGGCGTATGAATCGCATTAGTAATGCCGATGATATCCGATCTTCCGGCAACCTCTTTCCACATCTTATTGGCTGTATCCGCATGAAGCTGAGCCACGGCATTGGATATTCGGGAGAGGCGCAGACCGGCAACTGTCATGTTGAAAGGCTCACCACCGATTCGCTCCATCTGATCACGGGTTAAACCATTAAATGCACTCATATACTCTAAGCGGTCGAGGGGATGGGTTTCGTTGCCTTCTTTGATTGGGGTATGTGTAGTGAACACAACCTCTTCCCGAGTAGCTTTCCAAGCTTCCTCAAAGGTGTTGCCTCCGGACATTTTCTCTCGGATTAGCTCGATAGCTGCAAGGGCTGCATGGCCTTCATTGAAATGATACACATCAATCGGTATGCCTAGCGCACGCATAGCTTTTACTCCACCGATTCCAAGTACGATCTCTTGTGCGATCCGTTCCTCGCCGAACCAGCCGTACAGTTGTCCAGTAATCCAGGCATCATTATTCTCGGGGATATCCGTATCCAGTAAATACAACGTGCTGTTGCCAAAATAATCAGTCTTCCATACTTTGCACACCACATCGGTCTTTCTGACTTTAACGGTTACTTTCACCCCTGTATCTTCAAGAAAATCATAAACATAATTGTGATAGGAGTCGTACGGATTACCATTCGCATCAATTTTTTGATCCGTATACCCTTGTTTCCACTTCAGCCCGATAGGGATAATAGGAGCATTGATGTCCTTAGCTCCCTTAATGTAGTCACCGGCGAGAATTCCAAGCCCTCCGGCATACATTTTAAAATCGGAATGTAACCCGTACTCCATACTGAAATAAGCTACTGTTGGTAATTTTTGTTCGTTCACTTGATAAGCCTCCTAATCGCGGATTAGATTGAATTGCAGTAAAGCTGCTGGCATTATCTACGATGCAAACGTTTGCTCAAAAAACAGCCAACAATCGTTGTGGAAGCGATTGCACCATCATTCTAGCACACTTTATCTATAAAAGCATAACGTCGATTTGGTGAAAATAGCCAATTAGGGGTAAAATCAACGGAAGTGATTGATAAAGTGAAGGGAAGACCCTAAGATAAAGAGATTGAAGAAATAATTACTGGTGGTGTTTAAGTTGGGTATAGTTGTGATTGGAAGCATAAATATGGATATGGTAGTACGTACGAGCCGGGCACCGAATGCAGGAGAAACGCTTATGGGACAAGTATTTGCTCTATCTCCCGGTGGAAAGGGAGCGAATCAAGCCGTTGCCGCAGCACGTCTGGGTGCTGAGGTTAGTATGATCGGCAGCGTCGGAAAAGATACCTTTGGAAGCGAAATGCTGGAGATTATTAAGCAAGAAGGTATTCATATAGAACATATCTCAATGAGTGAAACTGAGGCAACAGGTGTAGCTTCAATCGTTATTGAAGAAGATGGAGAGAATCGGATTATCGTTGTACCCGGAGCGAATATTGATCTATTTGCAGAGGATATACAGGCGTTAGAGGCTGTAATTAGCCAGGCTGAGATGATTGTGATGCAGCTTGAAATGGAACTGGCGATGAGTGAGCATGCTATTGCCATTGCACATCGTCATGGAATTCCGGTCATTCTGAATCCAGCACCAGCTAGAGTACTTAAAGACGAGATGCTGGGTCAAGTATCGTATCTGACACCTAATGAGACGGAAGCGGGAATTTTGACTGGAATGACTGTAGATAGTTTAGAGACTGCTGAGCAGGCAGCCCGTATTTTGCTGCAAAAAGGTGTTAAAAATGTGATCGTAACCTTGGGATCTAAAGGCGCACTGATCGTTAATGCTGAAGGCGCTAAGTCAGTTCCTGGATTCCCGGTTAAGGCGATAGACACGGTTGCTGCCGGAGACTCATTCAATGGGGCATTAGCCCAGCAATTGGTCTTAGGCAAAACGTTGGAGGAGGCAGTGAGCTTCGCTAATGCTGTTGGAGCACTGGCTGTAGGGAAAGAAGGCGCGATCCCATCGCTTCCGCAATTATCAGAGGTCGAACAGTTTCTAAAACATGTATCGGCAGTAAAATAAACAATACAGAATCTATAACAGACGACTGGATAGGGGCTGAAATAATGAGCAGGACAGTAATCGTAAAAAATGTGATCATTGGCGAAGGAATCCCTAAAATATGTGTTCCGTTGATTGGAGCTACCTTGTCTGAACTGAAACAGGAAGCCGAATCATTAAAAGAGCTTAGTCCCGATTTAGTAGAGTGGCGGACGGATTTTTTTGATGAAGTTGAAGACGTAGAGGCGGTCAATTCAGCACTAAAAGAAATCCATTCTGTTATTCCGGAGTTACCGCTGATTTTTACTTTTCGGAGTGCCAAAGAAGGTGGCGAAAAGCAGGTTAGCAAGGAGTACTACATTGCATTGAATACTGCTGCAGCCGAAAGCGGGCTGGTAGACATAATAGATATTGAATTATTTAATGAGGAACAGGATGTAAAGCTGCTAGTCGAGACTGCTCATACCCATAATGTGTCTGTTATTATATCCAATCATGATTTTCATGGAACCCCTTCTCAAGAGGAAATTATCTCACGACTATGTAAAGCACAGGAGCTTGGGGGGGACCTGCCCAAGATTGCCGTGATGCCTAAGGATGCCGGGGATGTACTGACTTTACTAGAAGCTACACATCTCATGAAAGAACAACATGCAGATCGCCCAATTATAACGATGTCTATGGCTGGAGCTGGGGTAATTAGCCGTCTAGCCGGTGAAATATTCGGTTCAGCGCTTACCTTTGGAGCGGCACATAAGCCCTCTGCACCTGGGCAGGTAGCTGTAGTTGAGCTGCGAAAGGTACTGTCACTGCTGCATAGCAGTCTATAAGAGGGATCAGCAAGGCTCCAGATAAAAGAAATAGAGCGGCGACCGGATTTCAGGTGCCGCTCTTTTTTATTATTTTGTACCCGTGTATACGTGAACGGCATCTCTTAAGAACGCTGCAAGTCCAGGGCGATGCTTGTCGTAGTACTTGGTAAAACGCTCATCATCAACATACATTTGAGCAACACCGGCATGTGCCTCTTTGGAATAGGAATCCCAGTAGAAGGAGAGCCACTGGCGGTGCAGATCAGCACTTTTTTGCGCCAATACACTGGCAGGATCTCCATGCTCCATCGCTTGAACTAGGGACTCAAACATTTCCTCCTCAAGCTGCTGTATAGCCGCATATTGTTCTTCTGTCATACCTTTAAGCTTCTTGTTGGATTGATCTACAGTGCTGTCCCCGTATTTCTCTCTAATTTCTTGACCGTATTTCTTCTCGTTGTCTTCTACCAGCTTTTGTTTAAAGCCTTCAAATTTCTCTGCGTCACTCATAGTCATTCTCCCTTCTTGGTGAGCTAGCGTCTGTTCGACGTTAGCAATGAGTAGATCTAATTGATGTCTCTTTTCAAGCAGCTTGTCATGATGCTCCCGTAGTGCCTTGGCTCCGTCGAAAGACGGTTCGGTCATAATAGCTTTGATACGTTCCAGACTCAAGCCAAGCTCTCGATAAAATAAAATTTGCTGCAGTAGATCTACTTCGGTGCGGCCATAGATACGATACCCCGAGGAGTTGATTCTCGCCGGCTTAAGAATGCCAAACTCGTCGTAGTATCGCAGGGTTCGCGTACTGATTCCAGCTAGCTCAGCGAGCTTCTGTACTGTGTATTCCGTAGTATCACCTCCCACAAATTCAATGTACACCTTTACGTAGCGTGAAGGTCAAATGTTTTTTTAGGGTATCCCAAACAGCGGCAGTTACCCGCTGAAGATCATTGGGAAGACTGCCGCTGCTATGATTTGCTGATGTTTGAAGTTATTTTTGACCCATCTGCGCCGCAAAATAATTCTGTAATTCCTCTAATTTCCGAGGATCAGCTAGAGTTGTTTTGTCTGAGAAGTAGTGTTCGAGAACAAGGTCCCAGGTAGGTACTATTTTTTGTGAGTTCATCGCTTTAATGGCAACTTTGACCGTCTTACGTTCTTTGGCATTAGAAAAGGTATCTACGTAATGCTGTGAGCGCTCAAAATCCAGATCCTTAAACACAGCGCGGAAAATCTCTGAAGTCATCTTTGCATCATCCAGCGCCCGGTGAGCAGATCCGGAAGGTTCAAGTTCAAATAAAGCCATTGCGCTTTCCACGCTGACATCATTACTTAGTCCGCGAGCCCGAAGCACACCCTTCAGTAAATCGAAATACGTTGCGGACATCCAGTAGGAGTCGTCCATCTTGTGCATACGTACATCCTGAATGATTCGTTTCATGTCTTCGCCACCCCAAGTAAGCAGCAGCACTCCATCTGTACTTAGATCAAGCCACTCTCTAAAAGCAGTGATGACTTTCGGGAATCGGGGTGCGATGTCGATTTCCTCTTGGGGAATACCGGTTTTTTTCTTAATAAAAGAATTAAGGGTGGAGAAATATATGGGTTTGATCAAGGAAGAAAATTCATCCTTATACTGCAATGAAGAGTCTAACCGGACGGCTCCAATCTCAATGACCTCCATAGGGTGCTCGCTGGCAAACTTACGGCCGTTGAATTCGATGTCCAGAATAATATAATCCACAGGTACTTGCCTCCGTTCCATGACTGACGCTGTAGTGCTTAATACGTCGACTACTCTATTTTAACAAAAAAAGCGATGTAATGGGGAGTAAGGGAACAAGCTAATATTGGAACATAAAAAAAGAACCTGCACAATGCGGGTTCTTTTTATCACTATAATGAGCAAATAAGAGTGCAGAAAATGAAGGAAGGCGATTAATACTCTGGAGTGGCATCAGGTTCAGGTTGATGAACGGGTTGTTCCAGTAGAACGGATCCGTCTTCAAGTCGAATCCAGGTATTAAAGTCTTGGGTGCCTTGGGTCAGTTTGATGACGCGTGCGCCCCGCATAAAGCCTTCTTTTCCATAAGTATTGTAGCCGGTAGCACGGCCATAGGAAAGACGTATGCCATACAGGCTGCCCGTAAAATCGTTAACATGGTCATGCCCGCAAAAAGTGCCCAGCACATCACCCATTTCAAGTAAAGCGGTGAACAATCCCGAGTTAACATGTGGTGAGCATACACGCTCGTTCTTATGTCCATGACAAACTTGTGTGAACCATACTTCCCGGTATTCAGGAATTGGGATATGAAAGAAAGCTAATGCAGGTAGTCTGTCTTCCGCAGTCTTTGGATTTAGCCGATCTGATTCAGCTGTCAGCCAATTGATCTGACCCCGGCTAACCCAATTATAGCCAGGGATATGCTCCATCTCAGAGTAGCTGCCCGAGTCAATAAAATAAAGGACTGCAGCCGCTTGGCCATCCTGATCTTTAATTTCAAGTGAGTAATTCCCTGAACCCTCGAGATCCTCTGGGCCGGCTTTGGCCAGGCAGTGGGGATGCTCCAAGGCAATCTGCATCAGTTCATTGCGGGAAATCAGGGTTTCTGTATCATGGTTGCCAAATACGAAGGCCCAAGGGGTTCCCGTTTTCTCCACAGCAGCAACAGCATCCCGAAAAGCTTGGGCGGGGTCTTCACAGGCCTTTTCACCAGGTGATACAGGGCCGGTGTAAATTAGATCGCCCGTGAAAACTACAAGATCAGGTTGTTCCGCTTCCAGAACGCGTTCCATCAGTTCCCGGGTACGCTGATCTTCGGCTCTTCCATCCATCCAGTGAAGATCAGTGAACTGTACAATTTTCAAAGTTCCATCTTGCTGAAATGATAAGCTGTGTCTCATTGGGGTATCTCCCTTACTGTCTGATATTGAATTCTAAGCTCCGGAAGCGTGAGCCGCTTATGCGACATCAAGCCGGGTGAGGGCTGACACTATCAGCTATGTAGCCATAGACGTTAGCCGATCCAGATCCGCTGGGTGAAATGATCTCCGGAGTTCCTACCAATCATAATATCAAATTCTCCGGGTTCGAAGAGCATTTGATCGTCTTTTCCATAGAACATCAGCATTTCTCTAGTAATCTCGAAAGAAACCACTTGTTTCTCATGCGCTGCGAGTGTAATTTGTCGGAAGGCTTTCAGCTCCTTGACCGGGCGTACAACACTTGCGCTAACGTCATGGATATAGAGTTGAACGGTTTCCTTGCCGGTGATGTCTGAAGTATTCTCCACTTCAATGGAGGCAACAATCCGATCGGTAGCATCAACATTGAAGTTGCTGTAATCAAAACTGGAGTAGCTCAGACCATAGCCAAAGCAGAACAGCGGATCATTAGGGCAATCCAAATATCGGGTTACATAACGTACATTGGGATATAGAGGATCATAAGGGCGTCCCGTCTGATAGGCATTGTAATAAACAGGGATTTGCCCAACCGAGTAAGGAAAGCTCATTGATAAACGAGCGGACGGATTATAATCTCCGAACAGCACATCAGCTAGTGAGTTTCCGGATTCTGTACCCAGAAACCAGGCTTGCAGCAAAGCATCGCTGGCCTCAAGAACAGGCTTTAGTTCCAGCGGTCGGCCGCTAAATACAATGGTAACAATCTTTTTGCCGGTATCTTTCAGACGCCAGATTAGCTTCTCCTGATTGGTCGACAAGCGCAGATTGGTTTTGCTTCCGCCTTCCCCGGTATCCTGCTGATTCTCACCGACAGCAGTGAGAATGACGTCGCAATCTTTCAGGCGCTGGAATGCTTCTTCGATTTCATCCTCCACATCAAAAACACCCTCCAGCATGCTTCCCAGCTCACCAGTCATGGCCGTAATAATATCCGCGGCAGATGTTTTTTGAGAAATGCCATTGTAGAGTGATACGGCTGGGTCTTTTTCCGTTCCAGACCAGCCGCCCAGCACTTGAATAGAGGTGGCGAAGGGACCAGCCAATCCAATCTTCATACCGTGTTTAAGGGGCAGAGCGTTATTGTCATTTTTCAACAGCACCACTGAGCTGGCACCCAGCTCTCTCGCAGCTTGTAAATTCTCTACGCTCGGCGTAGGTGCCTCATCTACTATTGGATCTGCATCCTTGAATGGATTGTCAAACAAGCCGAGAGCGTCCTTGAGTTCTAGCACCCGGATAACGGCTTCATCAATCAAGGAGATATCAAGCTTGCCTTCTTCGACTAGAGCAGCGCCGTGGTTTAGATAATGGGTGGACATCATTTCAATATCAAGTCCTGCAGCTATACTTTTCTCCGCTGCTTCACGGCCATCCTCAGCTGCACCATGAGGGATTAGCTCATTGACGGAATTGAAGTCGGCAATGGTAACGCCGTTGAAGCCCCATTCCTCACGCAAAATTCCCCGGAGAAGTTTGGAATTACCGCTTGCTGGTATGCGGTCAATCGTATTGAATGCGGCCATCACCATGGCTACACCAGCATCTACAGCAGCTTTATAGGCTGGTAGATAGAACTCACGTAATACGCCGAGGGACATATCGACCGTATTATATTCTCGACCGCCTTCGGGAGCGCCGTAACCGGCGAAGTGTTTCACACAGGCAGCGATACGACCTTTTTCTTTTAGGTCTTTGCCCTGATAGCCCCGTACCATGCTCTCAGTTACACGGGCATTCAGATAAGGATCCTCACCGGATGTCTCCATCACCCGTCCCCAGCGCGGATCGCGTACGAGATCTGTCATAGGTGAGAAAGTGAGATGGATGCCGGCAGCTGCGCTCTCTTTGGCTGCAACTTCAGCAAATCGCTCGCAAGCTTCCATATCAAAGCTACAACCAATCGCAAGCGGGATCGGAAGAATTGTTCTGTAGCCATGAATGACATCCGCCATGAAGAGCAAGGGGATTTTCTGACGGCTGGCTTGCAAATGCCGGGTCTGTAGATCAATCACATTCCTGGCTCCAATGCCGTTCAGAACGCTTCCGATGTTCTCCATTAGCTGCGGATTAATGTTCAGCTCCTTGAATGGACCGGTTAAATCTACGGTATCATCCAAACCCCAATAGTGAGGGCCTAGCTGGGTCAATTGGGCCAACTTTTCTTCTAGCGTCATATCGTTCACAAGATCTTGGATAAACAGTTTAGTCATGGTTAACACCTTCCTCGTGAGCGCATTGAAAGTTATTGTGACAAATAGATGTGCTATACCAATAAGAAAGCGCTTGCTATTTGAGTTCGCCGCTATGCACACGCAGATAAATATAATTGGATGAGACATGAGATAGATAAGAACGGGGAGTTCATTGTCAGACATCATATAATAGAGACTGACATGTCTGTGAAAGAACAGATAGAAACGTTTCCATTAACGATACATATCGATCTTAGTCCGAAGGCCATAAAAAGTCAATTATCTTCGTGAAATCGGCCGAATCATTATATTTAGGTTATAAAATGTGATTTTTATTACTAGAAAATCAAAAATAAAATCAATTGACAGCGCATACAACTAGGGAGTATGATTTTCGTACAGGGAGTTTCAAAGAAATTATGGAAACGTTTCTATATCATCCGATACGCTTATTATAAAGGATGAGCAAGCAGTTTCATGCTGGTTGCGGGACAAGAAAGGAAGCTAAGTTATGCATGTGATGAAATGCATCTTTCAAATTGGAGGTGGGCTCATTGGCAAGAATTAAGCTTGCGGGTGGAAATATTGTCCGGGAAGTCATTAAGAACAAAGTGCTTTTTCTAATGTTGCTGCCTGTAATCGTATACTTCATTATTTTTCACTATGCCGTAATGCCTGGCGCTTATGTCGCATTTGTAGATTACAAGCTCAACAAGGGTATTTTCGGAAGTGATTTTATCGGTCTGAAAAACTTCGAATTTCTGGTTCAAAATGGAGATTTGTGGAATATTACCAAGAATACGCTTCTTTACAACATCGTCTTCCTAGCACTGGGTAACATTATTCAAATTGTGTTTGCGATTATGCTATCGGAGATCTCGGGCAAGTGGTTCAAGAAAGTGTCTCAATCCGTTATTCTCCTACCTTACTTTATCTCTATGGTTATCGTCGGTGTGTTTGCCTACAATATATTCAATTTTAATTCCGGGTTCATCAATACGATGCTAACTGGAATGGGGCTAGACCGTTACGAGTTCTATTCTGATCCGGGCATATGGAAATATATCATAGTAGCCTTCAAGATCTGGGCCGCTACCGGATATGGAATGATTGTCTACCTGGCAACGATCACAGGGATTAATCATGATCTGTACGAGGCTGCTTATATGGACGGAGCTACTACCTGGCAGCGGATCCGTTATATGACCTTACCGATTCTGAAGCCAACCTTTATTCTGCTTTTACTGTTTGGTATGGGTGGAATTCTCAAGGGCTCTTTTGACCTTTTCTATAATCTGATCGGTACGAACTCGGTGCTGTATCCGCAGACGGATATTATCGATACCTATGTCTTCCGTTCACTGGTGGGACAATTCAACTTCTCTATGGGCGCCGCGGTGGGCTTCTACCAATCCATGTTTGGCCTGATTCTGGTGCTAGTAGTTAACTTTATTGTACGTAAGGTCGAGCCGGACAGCGCATTGTTCTAAAACCAGACACGAAACAGGGGTGATGAATATGGAAACTCAAAAAATCAAACAGGATTCCGGAAGTATTATCATAAAAGTGATTAGCTATATCTGCATTAGTATCTTTGCACTGTTCTGTGTATTTCCCTTTGCACTAATGATCTCCTCATCGTTTATGAACGAGCAGGAAATTGTCCGCGAAGGCTACAAGCTGCTGCCTAAGGAATTTTCCTTTAAGGCTTACGAATTGTTGTTTAACAACTCTACGCAACTAGTAAATGCTTATAAGATAACTATTTTTATAACCGTAGTGGGTACGGTCCTTGGACTGTTCATGATGTCGATGGCTGGCTTCGTGCTTAACCGCAAGGATTTCAAGTATCGCAACTTCTTTTCCTTTCTAATTTACTTTACGACACTCTTCAGCGGTGGCTTGATTCCAACGTACATCTTGATGGTCAAGCACCTGCATATGAAAGACAACTTATTTGCCATGATTCTACCGGCTGTAGTTGGCGCATGGTCGATCTTCCTGATGCGTAATTTCATGAAGGCCATTCCGGATTCCTTATATGAATCTGCTACCATTGACGGTGCTGGCGACTTCCGTATCTATTGGCGGATATTTATTCCGCTGGCGGTTCCTTCCTTAGCTACCATCGGGCTTTTCTCGGCGATAGGCTTTTGGAATGAGTGGTACAACGGGATGTTATATATGGACTCCCCGACGAAATATCCACTCCAATACTTCTTGCAGCGAATGGTCAATCAGACGAATCTCGGTACACTAATCAATTCGGGGGCAGTTATCAATACAGCTGATCTTCCAACGCAATCCATCAAGATGGCTACAGCTGTGCTGGCCACCGGGCCAATTATTCTCCTCTATCCATTTGTACAGCGTTATTTCGTAACAGGCCTCACCGTTGGGGCTGTAAAGGGTTAATGGACGTCTCCTTTTCGAAGGCGCGTTTATTATAAATGCAATTCATAAATAGAAAAGAAAAGGGAGGCTTACCTAATGAAAGGTAAAAAAATTGCGTCTTCTTTAATTGCTGTACTCATGCTTACTGGGGCATTGACAGCCTGTTCATCGAAGAACAACGAGGCGAGTAATGATCCGGCAGCTACGAAGGCACCAGATGCTTCAACGAATGCAGGAGGAGTAGACACTTCCAAAGAAGCTAAGTTGGTGTATTATCTGTGGGGTAGTGAAGGTGTTCAAAATAAGGCGATTCTAGCTGAGATTAACAAAAAGCTCAAGGCTGATCTCAACGCTACAATTGAAGTGAAGTATATTGACTGGCCAGATATCAATACGAAATACCCGTTGCTATTTGCTTCAGGCGAGCAGTTTGATATGTCTCATGCATCTCCAGGAGCACCTGTATCCTATTTCACATTGGCTAGTGAAGGTGCTCTAGTGGACCTTACCGATATGCTCGATAAAGTTGCTCCTAAGCTGAAGGCAGAAATCCCTGCTAGTGTATGGGAAAATACTAAGTACAAAGGTAAAATCTATGGCGTACCGAGTCTTTATAGTGAATATACACCAAATGGTTATGCCTATCGTGTAGACCTGTTGAAGAAATACGGAATGGAAAAAATTACAACTCTCGATGACATGGTTAAATACATGGATAATGTTGTTGCCAATGAGTCCTTCCCACCAATTAACGGTAAGTCAGAAGATGCGGCCAATATGTTCAGAATGCTCGTAGATACTACAGGAATGTGGCTTAACGCACCTGGTATATCTTTGAATGAACTAAATCTTGTGACTAAAAGTCCAGAGGACTACAAGACCGTCTTCCATCCAGCATACACTCAGGAATTCGAAGATTGGGCTGTGAAAATGCGTGAATGGGCAGATAAAGGATACTGGGGCAAGGATGTGCTGTCTGCAACTCTTGGCAGCAAAGATAACTTCAGAGCAGCAAACTCCGCTGGTTATTTGACTCATGCTCAGGACTGGATTGGCCAATACGGTGCAGATTTGAAGGCACAACCAGAGGCAGAAACTGCATTCTTTACTTTTGCGGAAGCCAACAAGAAGATCAAACGTAAGATGGGTGTTGATAACTCGACTGTAATTAGCACGAGCTCCGAGAATCCAGAGCGTTCTCTGATGGTGATCGAGAAGTTCATGACAGACGAAAGCTACTACAACCTCATCCAAAACGGTATTGAAGGCAAACAATATGTTATGGAAAATGGTGTTAAAAAGCAGCCTCCAGGCTTCAACGAAAAAACGGACGGCGGAGGTTTCGCGGCTTGGTCACTTCGTAATGACAAATTCGTAGTTCCTACGGATACAGAAAACCCAATTCGTAACTCTTTATTTGCAGAGTGGGATAAAGTCGCTATCGATGATCCATACAATGGCTTTAGCTTTGATCCATCGAATGTAACTACAGAAATTGCTTCCATCTCCAACGTGAATTCCCAGCTTGGTATTCAATTGATGCTTGGTAAAACAAGCAAAGATCCTAAAGCTGCTGTAGCGGATTACCGTGAGCAACTGAAAAAAGCAGGAATTGACAAGGTTATTGCCGAAGTAGAAAAGCAATTGGCTGCGTTTGTTCCAGTGAACTAAAGAACGTTAAAAGGTGTGAGGGAGCTATAGTAGCATATAGCTCCCTTACTTATAAGTGGGGGAGTATAGTGGACGTAAATATCAAGGATATCGCGCGGATTTCCGGTGTGGGCATCTCGACGGTCTCCAGGGTCATCAACAATAAGGGGCTGGTGAGTAAGGCTACTCGGGAAAAGGTTCTGAATGTTGTTAAGGAATACAATTACATTCCCAATTCCAATGCAAGAAATTTAAAAACTACAGAGTCAAAGAACATTGCACTTATGGTTAAGGGGATTACCAATCCGTTTTTCTCCAATATGATTAAAGAAATCGAGCGGCAGGCTAATCTGCGTGGTTATCCCTTTCTCATTCATCAGGTAGAGGATGGTACGGATGAAATCAATGCTGCCATTCAGCTCACCAAAGAAAAAAATCTATGCGGGATCATCTTCATGGGCGGAACCTACAATCATTCCGAAGAGAAGTTCAAGCAGCTGACGGTTCCGTTTGTACTGACGACGATCACCTCTACACAAGAGGTGGACCCTGATATCTTTTCTAGTGTCACCATTAATGAATTGAAGGAAGCTTATAAGGCCACCAATTACTTGATATCACTTGGGCATGAGAATATCGGTTTTCTAGCCAAGTCCCCTTTATTGGATGAAACAACAGGAAACCGGAGATATTTGGGCTACAAACAAGCACTGGAAGAACATAATCTGCCTTATGATCCACAGTTGGTGGAGGATTGTGAATATAGTCCTAGCTCGGGATTTGATGCAGCGCGGAGATTGCTTAAACGGAATAAGGGAGTAACCGCAATATTTGCAGCCTCCGACACGATTGCTATCGGTGCAGCCAAGGCGGTGCTTACCGCGGGGTTGTCTATTCCAGATGATATTTCAATCATTGGCTTTGACGGGATCGAAATGGCTGAATATTTTCATCCTTCTCTTGATACGATCAGCCAACCGGGTACAGAAATGGCTTTGTCCAGTGTGGGTGTTCTGTTTGATCTAATTTCCGGAAGGTCAGGTCATCAGCATATTGTCTACGATGCGGTATTGCTCAAGCGAGGTTCTTGCAAGATGCTCAAAACAATTAAGATTTAATACTGACTATAAACGCTATCATTGGAGTGGTAACCCAAATGCAAGACACATTGAGAATAGGTACTCTGGTTCGTGGCGGGGAGGCCGTCACCGTGATTCCGCAAATCGTTCAGCATGGTTTTGAATCCTTTAACCTGAACTTTTGGCAGACCACAGGTGAAACTAATCTTGTAGAAACAGCTGCACGAGTAAGGGAGCTGGCTGCTGAGCATGATTTTGTCATCTCTTCCGTTGGGATTTACGGAAATCCACTTTCAGGAGATGGAGACAATGCTGACACACTCGCCAGTTGGGAGCGATTAATTGATCATGCCCATTTATTCGGCACAGATATTATCGGAGGATTCACCGGACGTCTTCCAGGTTCTTCGATTGACGATTCGATTCCGAGATTTGCAGAGGTGTTTAGTGAATTGTCCAAAAGGGCAGCCGATCGTGGCTTAAGAATTGCTTTTGAAAATTGCGCTATGGGTGGAAATTGGCAGGCGGGAGAGTGGAATATCGCTCACAATCCTTCAGCCTGGGAGAAAATGTTCAATGCTGTGCCAGCAGACAATCTGGGTCTGGAATGGGAACCGTGCCACCAGCTGATAGGTCTCATTGATCCGATTCCGCAGCTACGCAAATGGGTGAATAAGGTGTTCCATGTACATGGCAAGGATGCCACTATTGCCTGGGATATCGTCAAGGAATACGGAATTCATGGACCTAAGCCTTATGTCTGGGACCGGACGCCTGGCTTCGGGGATACGAACTGGGTGGATATCATCTCGATTCTGCGCCAAGCTGGTTATAAGGGAACAATTGATATTGAAGGCTGGCATGATCCTGTCTACCAGGGTGAACTAGAAATGACTGGACAGGTACATGCGCTAAATTATTTGAAGTATTGCCGAGGTGGCAGTTTTGTCCCAAATCCGGTGTAAAGGATATCAGATAGTAACAACTCAAAAATGACCTCAAAACCCACAGTAAAGTGGAGGATGAGGTCATTTTTATATGCTTAGCTTAATCCCGTATAAGATAGCCTTGCCCAAGCTGGATTTCATTAAAGCCTGCCATGTGGCGAGCTTGAAAGCGGATCGGCTTAAATCCACCTATAATAATGATGTTTTTGATATCCGCAGTCCCATCTGAAGGCAGTGAAAAGGATTTAATATAGGTAAATTGTTCGGCGAGCGTGGTGTAAATAGCATTAATGAGCGGATCATTTTCACCTTTTCCCATCAGATTCATCAGGAGATACCCTTCGGTATTCAGTTTTGAATGCGCGATGTTGAAAAATTCACTGGAGATTAAGTGCCTCGGCGTGCCCGCAGCGGTGAAAGCATCCAAGACGATGTAATCATATTTCTGTGTTTCTTCACCTTCAAGGATCTGACGTCCGTCACCGATCACTACGTTATCTTGGATGTATCCAAAATAGCGGCGGCTTAATTCGACTACTTCGCTGTCTAGCTCAGCTACTTTAAATCTCTTGTCTAGAAAATACCCGGCAATCGTTCCAATCCCATGACCAATAAGAAAGGCGTCCTCGAAAGAGGAAGCATTGCATTTCATCAAGTGAATGATGGCTCGCGGATATTCAAACACAACTCGTTCTGGGTGATTGAGATCCATCGCACCTTGAATGGCCTGATTGGAAAACTGCATGACGCGGAACGCACCTTGTTCACCGTATAGTTCTGTGGTGTCATAGACGGTGATTTCATGATTATCGCTGCTTGTGTGAATCTGTGATTGCAAGTGATCAAGCTCCTTATACGATAGAAATTCGTTTATATTCATTGGGTGTAACGCCGACTACACGTTTAAAAAGCTTATTGAAATAGGCAGGATCGCCATATCCAACTTCTGCTCCAATCTCGTGAATCTTTAGGTCAGGAGCATTCTTGAGCAGATGCTTGGCTTTACGTAGCCGGATTTCCGTGATGTAGTCCGTTAATGTAAGTCCAGTTTCTTGTTTGAACAGCTTGCTTAGATAGCTTGGTGTCAAAAAAACCATATTCGCTAAGGTGTTCAGATCCGCATGTTGATTATAGTTGGCTGATATCCAGCGCTTTATGGTTTCTACAGCTGTACCGGACATCTCTAGGCGATGGGCTCTGATTTCAAATAAAATGCTTGAAAAATGGTCGGTGAATACACGCTCAACTTCACTGAATCTCATACTGGAAGTAATGCTTTCATCCAGTCCAAGATAGGGTGCACCTTTGTAGAGGGTCTCAAATTCTTGCAATTCTTTCTGCGCAGATTCAATAACCCATCGACAGACACGGAGAATTTGATCGGGCACAGCTTGTTGTGATTTCAACATTGAGAATAAGTTACGCACGCGCTCTAAAGCACCCTCCATATTTAGGATCTGCAGATCATGGATTAATGGTTCCTTGATCGCATTAAAAGGCTCGAGAATATTTATCTCAGGCTGCTGAATGTTCTGAATATTAGCATAGTGCAATCGGTCAGTGTTATAGATGCCGACACTGCAGGCTAACCTAGCCTCTTGATACGCTTGTCTGAGCTTGGCGGTATCATTATAGGAACTGCTAGTACCTACATGCAGTATCATACCATTGGCAGAGATACGAATCCTGTCTCCGATTTCATTCCTATCGCTGTCCGAGAGTTGTTTTGTAGAATACAGGATACAGACATGCAGTCCATTTTGGATCTCTAAGCTGTCGATACTAAATGCCTTCTCTTGCCGCAGACTGTCTACACAGAAACAGACGGGTTCTCTTGATCTTCCTTTGAACACAAAGACTGAGAAATAAGGCTGGGGCAAAGTAAGGCTCGACAAAAGCAAGGGGGATGGGGGCTCGTCGACTTGAAGAAGGGTCAGTAGGAGACCGGTACGGTGACGTACCTCCTTGTCACGAGAGAACTGCTGCTCTTTCTCCAATTGATAAAGCAGGTCGAATAATTGCTCCTTATCGATAGGCTTTAATAAGTAGTCTACTGCAGAGCTGCGTATGGCTTCTCTGGCATAATTAAATTCAACAAATCCACTCATTAGAATGGAGCGGATTTGCGGGTGACTGGCTTTTAATTGTTTAATTAATTCCAAGCCGTTAATTTGCGGCATACGAATGTCAGTAATCACAACATCAAGCTGAAGCGAAGGTAACTCGTCAAGTAGATGTTTCCCATCGGAGTAGGTGCCGATGACCAGAAATTCAGTATTTTCTTTGCTGATCATTCGGGCCAGACCTTCGCGGATCAGGATTTCATCGTCAACAATTGCAATACGCAGCAATCAGAGCATCTCCTCTCCGTAATTCATATCATCTTCACTATGAGTAGTGAAGGGAATGTCCTCAATGCGCAGTGTAACACGAGTACCTACTCCGAGCTTACTCTCTACAAGGAGCCCGAATGAGCTGCCGTAATGCAGACGGATTCTCTCATTCACATTTCGTAGGCCAATTCCAAACATTTCACTTTCATTCCCACTTTGCAGACTATGATTTAAGGAACGAAGGGTGGCAGCATCCATACCGATGCCATCATCTTCTACACAGAATACGACATTTCCTTGCTCACTCCATGCGGTGATGGTTAAGGTACCGAGACCTACTTTTTGATCTAAGCCATGAAAAACTGCGTTCTCCACAATGGGTTGGAAGACAAGTTTGATTACAGGAAGATGTAGAAATTTCTCTGGCACATCAATGTGTAGATTGAACTTATCTGGAAACCGGATTTGTAGCAGATGATAATAATTTCGAACATGATCCAGCTCTTGTCTGATCGTAACGGCTTCTTCGCTTCGGACAATACTGTAACGCATCTGAAGTCCAAGTAAATAGGTGAGCTTCGCTACACGGGGGTCATCATTGCTCTCTGCCAGCATACGGATAGACTCCAGCGTATTATAAATAAAATGGGGATTGATCTGATTCTGAAGTGCCCTCATATCAGCCTTCTGCTTACGCTTCTCGGTGAGGGATACTTCCTGTAGCAGATCCTTGACCCTTATGATCATTCGATTAAAATGACTGCCAAGCATTCCAATCTCATCATTATATTTGGAGTGCTGCCAGACATCCAGATTACCGTGCTGTACCCGTTTCATTAGACGGACCAAAGATTTAAGGGGTTTAGTCAGCGCATGTGAGATGAACGTGGCAACGCAAAGTGCAAAAGCAATAATGATCAGTGTAGTTAATATAAGAGCATTGCGATTCTTCTGTACAGGTGACAGGATACGGGCCAAAGGAATCGTAACCATAGTCGTCCAACCTGTCTGTTTCGAGACGCTATACACTGCAAGATAAGATTGACCATTCATTTCTATTTGAAAATGATCCTGTTGCTGATTCACATGCTGCAGCAAAAGCTGCGTGTTCAGTCTTTGTTCCCCGCCGGTTTGCATCGAGTCTGAGGCGTCTTCACTGTCATAGATCAGTTCTCCGTTATTATCTACAATTAATGTGTTGCCTTGTGTAACTGCGTTTACGGGATCAATAATCCCGTTAAACAAGTTGATGTTTACATCAAATACGAGAATTCCTATATGATCTAGCGTGCTTACAGAATTAATGGTGCGAAGTACACTGAAAACCTCTCTATGGGCATTGGAGTTTATACGAATCGTATGTCTGCCTTGAATGACAGGAGCGGCTCCAGCTTCATCACTTAAGGTTCTCCATTCGGCTAGTCGTTCTTCAGGGTACAGCTCGTGGATTCCGGGGACTCTATCATAAAAAACAGAACCGTACTGATCCACCATGTACACGGCGATGATCTCTTCCTTCGTATGCTTCAAGTAGCTCAGGAACATCGCCATGCCAGTACTTTTATCCCAGTCGGTATTTTGCTGAGTGAGGTAGAATTGTACATCGGTGTTATACAGCGGTAGCGCTGTGTATCTTTTTAGATCGGCGACATAACGGTCAATGGTATCAGAGGCATTCGATGTCATTTGGTTCGCGCTTTCCGTTGCATTCACAAGAACAGAATTGAACATGGAGCGGGAGGACAAATAACTAACATAAGTGATTGGAAGCGAGATCAGAAAGACAAATACGACGATCAGTTTTCGCTCCATCGGAAGATTGGCAAGGAACAACCACATTTTTCGTAAGGCTAGCCGGATGAATGATACCATTTGCGTTGTCCTTTCTTAAAGTCAACTTCCTTATTTAACTGCGCCACTGGTTACGCCTTCAAAGATGTAACGTTGTAGGAAGAAATATAGAATTATTGTTGGGAGCAGGATGAGCAGAATGGCCGCACAGATCAAATTCCATTCTCCCGAATTGACCCCTTGAAAACGCATCAGGATCGTCGTAACTACACCCAGGCTTTGTTTTGGCATATATAGATAAGGGATGTACATGTCATTATAGATACTAATCGTCTTCAAAATAATCAAAGTAGCCGTAGCCGGCGTCAATAATGGAAAAATAATCGAGCGATAGATTTTAAAAAGAGATGCACCTTCTACCATCGCGTTCTCATCGAGATCCACGGGAATGTTACGGATGAATTGCAAATAAAGAATAATTTGAATCACATCTGCTCCGATGTATAGCACGATAGGGGCGCCGAGTGTATTATAAAGCCCCATGCTTTTGATGATACCAAAAGTCGCTACTTGTGTCGTGATGCTAGGAATGATAGTAGCTATTAGATAGGCACCGAAGACAACAGGTTTTAATTTAAAAGAGAAGCGTCCCAGTACAAATGCTACCATAGTTCCAAAAAGAATGTTCAGAATTAAAGTAACAGCAATAATAATTAACACGTTACCAAAGCCGTTAAGTAAACCTCCACGCTGGAAGACTGCAATGAAATTATCAAAGTTTAAAAAGCTTGTTGGCAACGCCATGGAGCTACTACTGTTAAATTCATCAGTTGATTTGAAGGCGTTTACGATAACTACATAAGGAGGAAAGAGCACGACAAATATGCCGATGATTAGCGAGAAGTATTTAATAACATCTGTAAAGCGGAATTTGGAGTTTGTCATGTCTATTTGTGTCCTCCCCGGCTAAGAACTAGTTGCTGTACTAATAGTACGATGACGACAAAGAAGAGCAAGATGATACTCATGGCAGAAGCGAGACCATAGTTGTTGTAAGCAAATGCAGTGTCTACTACTTTTTGTACGTAAGTTTCGCTGGCGCCCGCAGGACCACCCTTGGTCAATACGAACGGGAGATCAAATACTTCCAGTGCTCCTGTGACGGTAAGAAATAAGTTAAGCTGAATGACTGGCTTCATATTCGGTAAAGTAATTCTCCAAAGGGTTTGGAAGGACCCGGCACCATCAATCTTTGAAGCCTCATAGATATCGTTTGGTATAGCCTGCAAGGAGGCGATGTAGATGACCATGTTATAACCCATGAAACGCCAAAACCCTGTGGATGCCAGAGAGTAGTTGACCAGTCCTTCTGTTCCAAGCCAGCTGGTCTGCCCTAATCCGGTTAGACCGATGCTGTTCAAGAACATGTTCAGAGAGCCGTTAGTAGTGTCAAAGACATAACCAAACATAAAAGCAACGGCAACTCCGTTCATAATGTAAGGAAGGAAAAGTAAGATTCGGAATGCATTTTTCCCTTTGAGCTTACTATTCAGAACAACTGCAAAATAAATGGCGACTATGTTCTGAACAATTCCCATAGCGAAGTATGCAAAGTTATGTGTAAATACTTTGAAAATATCAGGATTAGAGAAGACCTCACGGTAATTAGCAAGTCCGACCCATGGTTTCTCAGGGCTATAGCCATCCCAGTTGGTGAAGCTGTAATAGATCAGCTTAAGCGCTGGATAATACGTAAACGTCGCAAGGAGCAACAATGGGATCGTAAGGAATGATACGATGATTATCGTTTTTTGTTTGTTATAGGAAAGTGTTCCGAACATCGCTAGCCCTTCTTTCATAAAAGCTTGGTATGGAAAGGCAAAATGGACTATCCGTAAGGGCGATAATCCATTTTGCGCCGTGGTGTACTTCTGGTCAAAAGCTTGTATTAATAGCCGAGATCTTTCTTAGCTTTAGCCCAGGCTTTATTCCATTTGTCTAATACAGTTTGTGGATCTTTGGCAAGCACAAATTCCTGGACAACAGCAGGGAGATCCAGTTGTGCTTTGTTGCCGATTTCTGTAACCTTCGCATCGTCAACAGTTCCCTCTACTAGCTCTACTCCGGTAGCTTGGAATTCTTTTAGCTGAGCCAGATTAGATTCTTTTCCTTTTAGTGGGGAGATAAAGCCCGCAAAGTCCTCATAGCCGGAATCCTCAATCATCCATTTTACAAAAGCTTTAGCAGCTTCTAAATTTTTACTGTTTTTAGCAACAGCATAGAAGAAGTCTGGGCTAAGAGTAGCGGAAGGTTTACCTGAATTGTCATAAGGGAATGGGAAGAAGCCAACATCGTCTGAAGGAGCTCCTACTCCAATAACTTGGTTAATGACCCAGTTGCCGAGATAGTACATGGCGAACTTACCAGAAGCGATGTCTTTTTTCGATTGCTCCCAGTTGGTGGAGTTGATGTCTTTTTCCAGATAGCCTTTTTCGTTCAGTTCTCTCAGCAGACTAAACGCTTTCCCGTAACCATTGTCTAAAGTGAATGGTGTCTCAGAGTTCAGCTTCTCATTAGGGAAGTCAGGGTTGCCTGCAATTAGGCGTGGAGTGTCATAAGCCCAAGTACCGAGTGGCCATTTATCTTTGAAGTTAGAGGACAATGGAATGACACCTTTTGCTTTCAGCTTTTCGCAGGCAGCCAGGAATTCATCCCAAGTTTTAGGTGTTTCTGTGATGCCAGCATCTGTAAATGCTTTTTTGTTATAAACAATTCCGGATGTCGAGTTCCCTGTGGTAATTCCGTACAGCTTGCCATCAAAGGATTTGAAGTCTTTAAAGGTGATTTGATCGTTCAGACCGAGGTCATCCAGTGAAGCGAAGTATTTCGGCAGGTCGGAGTTAGGAATGGTAGGAATGAACATAACATCTGGAAGCTCGCCGCTGGCCATTCTGACTTTAGCCTGTTGATTATAGTCGGTCTGGGAAGCTTCGAATTCGACTTTAATATTCGGGTATTTTTCATTAAAGCGCTTTAAATATTCATCGTATTCTTTGCCAATCATGTCTGTTCTGTTAGTCAGGAAGGTGATTTTGCCGCTAATATCAGCTCCTGCTGCAGGCTCGGCTGTTGCGTTGTTTGTTGAATCTCCGCTTGTATTCTCTGTATTCGTTGCTGCAGGCTTATCGGTTGCAGAAGCCCCGTTATTGGTGCTGTTTCCATTGTTCGAGCCACAGCCAGTCAGCGTTGATGATAAAACCATAATCATAACAAAAGATAACGAAAATAACTTATTTCTCATAACATAGTCCCCTTTTTCATTATTTTGTTAGCGTTTACATGAACATTATAGCTTTAAATAAAGCGTTTAGAAATGTATTGTATTATTATTTATTGTCTTTATTTGTTTTGTTTGAACGATTATAATTAATTTATTCCTAACTAATGGATAACAAAATACTAAGAATGACAATTGGATTCAATGAAATACTAGAAAAGGTATGCTATTTTGAAAGATGCATATGCTCTACAACACTTTTAGGAGGGTACCATGAAACATCTTGAGATGAAGCTTGCGAAGTGGGAATTTAGAAGCTGTGGTGACGAGGAGTGGCTTCCGGCTACTGTGCCAGGCACGGTCCATACGGATTTATTGAAGAACGGAAAGATTGAGGATCCCTTCTATGGAACAAATGAACATAACCTACAGTGGATTGATAAGAAGGATTGGGAATATCAAACCACTTTGCAGCTGGGTGAAGAGTGGTTGGAGCTTACTTGCACAGAACTGATTTTTGAAGGTCTTGATACCTATGCTGACGTGTATGTGAATAATGTACATGTGCTCGCTGCAGATAATATGTTTTTGGCGTGGAGAGTGGATGTTAAAGATCAGTTGAAGATTGGTGAAAACCATATACGAGTGAGATTCCGCTCTGTAGTTAAAGAGGATCTGCCTAAGCTAGCGAAACTGGGATATGCGTTACCTGCACCGAATGATCAATCCGAGCTTGGGGGACTAGAGGAACAGCGGATTAGCGTTTTTGCCCGCAAAGCGCCTTATCATTACGGTTGGGATTGGGGTCCGCGTTTTTTGACCAGTGGAATTTGGCGTGAGGCCTCTCTTGAGGGGCGTAACACAGTTCAAATCACAGATCTCCATATCCGCCAAAATGTGATCACAAAGGAAGAGGCTCATTTAACCGCAATGATTGAAGTAGATGCTCCTGCGGCATGGCAGGGAATGCTGCGAATGAGTGCTGATGGATTAGAGTCAATAAAAGCGGTTTCCTTAAAAAGTGGAAAGCAGCTAATAGAGATGGATATCGTGGTAGATCAGCCGCAGCTCTGGTGGTGTAGAGGACTAGGCGAGCCTAATTTATATACATTCCAAGCGGAGTTGCTGCAAGATACGGAAGTTGAAGTTAGCAAAAGCGTAAGAACCGGGCTTCGTAGCATTCAATTGATTCGGGAGCATGATGCGAAAGGGACTTCATTTTCTTTTGTACTGAATGGGGTGTCGGTCTTCGCTAAAGGTGCCAATCATATTCCGAATGACAGCTTCATCACAGAAGTAACCGAAGAGCGGTATCGGCATGAAATTGCCACGGCTGCAGAATCAAACATGAATATGCTGCGAGTGTGGGGTGGCGGTTTTTATGAAGAGGAGATATTTTACAGGCTCTGTGATGAATACGGGCTGTTGGTCTGGCAGGACTTCATGTTCGCTTGCAGCATGTATCCGGGGGATGAAGCGTTCCTTGCGAATGTGAAGAAAGAAGCGGAGTATAACATTAAAAGATTGCGCAATCATCCCTGCATCGCCTTATGGTGTGGTAATAACGAGATTGATTCGGCCTGGTCACAGTTCGAGGAAAATATGGGCTGGGGCTGGAAAGAAAAACTCAGTGCTGAGCAAAGAGCTACCATGTGGGCTGATTATGAGGAAATATTCCACCGGATTCTACCGGAGGCTGTAGCCGCATTCCATCCAGGTGTGGACTATTGGCCGTCTTCACCAATGCGGAATTTGACTGGAGATATGAATCAACATACGACACGGATTGTGGGCGATGGGGATGTGCATTACTGGGGCGTGTGGCACGGGATTGAGCCTTTTGAGAATTATAATACCAAGGTTGGCCGCTTTATGAGTGAATACGGATTCCAATCGTTCCCGGAACTGAAGACCGTAATGAGCTATGCTGAAGAGCAGGATTTGGAGCTTACTTCAGAGGTGATGCTGGCTCATCAGAAGAATGGACGCGGGAATCTGCTGATCAAGGAATACATGGATATGTATCTGCCGCAGCCGAAGGATTTTAAATCATTTCTGTATATGAGTCAAATCCTGCAGGCTGAAGCGATTCGAATCGCGATTGAAAGTCACAGAAGGAATAAACCTTATTGTATGGGGACTTTATACTGGCAGATGAATGATTGCTGGCCGGTCGCTTCTTGGGCGGGGATGGATTACAACGGACGCTGGAAGGCATTGCAATATACCGTGCGCTCAAGTTTTCAAGATGTTCTGTTGTCTATTGACGGTACAGACCGTGAGCGGATTGACGTTCATGTCGTATCTGATTTAAGAACAGCGGTTATCGCTGATTTGGTGCTTAAATTGTATCAGTTTAACGGTTCCCTAGTACAAGAGTGGACACATTCAGTTGAGTTAGGAGCTGATTCTGCGGCTATCGTATTCTCGTCTCCAGTAGCGGAACTAATAGAAAGTCATGGATCTAACGATGTGTTGCTTGAGATCAGCTTGCAGGCTGATGGCGAGATGATAGATCGAAAGGTGCACTATTTTGTCCCGGAAAAAGAAATTCGGTTGCAGCGGTCAGTAATTAACATAATGGAAACTCCAGATAGCGGAGGTCTAAGCTTCACTGTGACAAGTGATGTATTAGCTAGAGGCGTATATCTGACCTCAGAAGATGAAGGAATATTCTCTGACAATTACTTTGATCTTCTCCCAGGGCAGCCCAAGACGATAACGTTCTCGAAACGCGGGAACGATGGAAGGGGCTGGATTCCAGGCGCTCCTAAGGGACTGAAGGTTCAATCGATGGTTGATTTTGTGAGCGAAGATTCACTGTAAATCTTAAGGAGAGAAGGACTGTTGCATGGGGATTTCAATTCAGGAAGATAAGGGATTATTCCATTTACAGAATGCAGGGATGAGTTATATCCTTCAGCTGGTTAATGATTATCCGGCACATGTGTATTGGGGCAAAAAGCTGCGTAGCGACAGCAATTTGGACGACCTATTGAATCTGGGAGGAAATACGGGACTTGACCGACTGCCGCAGGAATATCCACAATACGGCACGGGAGATTTCAGAACACCTGCTTATCAGGTTCGGCTTGAAGACGGCACTCGTATCACGGAATTGAAATACAGTGGGTATCGCGTAATGGAGGGGAAACCAGCACTTACCGGGCTGCCTTCAGTATATGTAGAGTCTGGCCAAGAAGCACAGACGCTAGAGCTTACGCTTAGGGATGATTATGCCAAGCTAACTGTTATTTTACGATATTCCATATATGAGCATTCCAACGTAATTACCCGCTCGGTCGAGTTCACAAATGATGGAGAAACACAACTGCAATTACAGCGTGCATGGAGTGCGAGTGTAGATTTCTCGTCTGGCGAAATGGATATGATCTATTTGGCAGGAGCATGGTCAAGAGAAGGTAATCTGACTCGCAGACGTCTGGTGCAAGGTGGTACAACTATTGGGAGCCGCAGAGGGATGAGCAGCCACCAGTTAAATCCATTTGCCGCGCTGGTGAAACCTGAAACGGATGAGAATCATGGAGAGGCTTACGGCTTCAGTCTTGTATATAGTGGAGGCTTTGAAGCCGAGGCAGAGGTCGACTCCTTCGGGATGACACGGTTTACGATGGGGCTGAACGCTTTTGATTTCTCTTGGCTGCTGGAGCCGGGGGAACATTTCCAGACCCCGGAGGTAGTTATGGTGTATTCATCCGAGGGGATCGGGGAAATGTCGAGAACCTATCACCGCTTGTACCGGACTCGTTTGTGCAGAGGGTTATATAGAGATAAGGAGCGACCGATCTTGGTCAATAACTGGGAAGCCACCTATTTCAACTTCAATGCGGAGAAACTGGAGTCCATTGCGGCCGAAGGCGCGAAGCTTGGGATCGAATTATTCGTGCTGGATGATGGCTGGTTTGGCAAAAGAGACGCTGACAACTCCTCTCTCGGAGACTGGGTGGAGGATCTGCGCAAGCTTCCAGGCGGATTGTCTGATGTCGCCCAACGCGTGAACCATCTAGGCTTGCAGTTCGGCCTCTGGTTCGAACCGGAAATGATCTCGCCAGACAGTGAGCTCTACCGGAAGCATCCCGACTGGTGTCTGCATGTGCCGGGACGGCGCCGCAGCGAGGCCCGCTGGCAGCTGGTGCTAGATTATACGCGAGAAGATGTACGGCAGTACATCTATGAATCGTTAAGCCGAATTTTCACTACCGTGCCGATTAGCTATGTGAAATGGGATATGAACCGTTGTTTAACGGAGATCGGCTCTGCAGAATTACCCCCTGAACGCCAAGAGGAAACTGCACATCGTTATGTGCTAGGTTTGTATGAACTATTGGAGCGAATAACTTCAGAGTTTCCACATATTTTGTTCGAGAGCTGCTGTAGTGGTGGTGGCCGTTTCGACCCAGGCATGCTACATTACATGCCGCAGACATGGACCAGTGACGATACTGATGCTGTAGAACGGCTTAAGATTCAGTACGGAACAAGTCTGGTGTATCCGGTTAGTTCCATAGGCGCGCATGTGTCTGCTGTGCCGAATCATCAGGTAGGACGGATCACCCCGCTGTCCTTTCGTGGAGATGTAGCTATGTCCGGTAATTTTGGTTACGAGCTGGATCTTACGAAGTTTACAGACGAAGAGAAGGAGCTTGTGAAGGAACAGGTTGCGAACTATAAACAGATCCGCAGTCTTGTTCAGCAGGGCAATCTGTATCGTCTGCAAAGCCCGTTCGAGGGTAACGAGACGGCATGGATGTTCGTCTCAGACGATCAGCATGAAGCACTCATTTATTACTTCCGGGTAATGGCTGTGCCGCACCCGCCACGCCGCAGCTTGAAGCTGAATGGCTTGAATCCGGAGCTGAATTATACTCTGGAGGCAAGCGGTGAGGTCTACGGCGGCGACCGTCTAATGCAGGTCGGACTGGCACTGCCGGATATTCAGCAGGATTATGTTAGCGGATGCTTTAAATTGAAGGTGCAGGAATAGATAATTTATTTCAAAAGGAAACAAGCCATGAGCCCGGCTCTTGGCTTGTTTTTTGTGCTGGTATAAATGATATTTTTCCTCTGTTTGAGCCGAACGAACTTCAGGGTTTTCTCTGATTGTTGTTCGGTTTTTTCTCGTTTAACGTTTAAGGAATTATGATCCAAAAGCCTGACGGTACTTTACGGGGGACATCCCCTCGAACGTTCTGAACACTTTAATGAAATAGCTGGACTGGGCAAAACCGGACTGAGTCGCAACCTGAGCAATGGAGAGTCCAGTAGAAACCAGTAGAAGCTTGGCTCTGGCCAGTCGGCAATCCGTTAAATAACGGTTTGGTGTTTTGCCCATAACCATTCGGAACAGCCGTAGAAAATAATAGCTGCTGTACCCGGTTAGTCTTGCCATCGACTCCAGTGACCAAGGGCGGGCACATTCGACATGAATGATATCTGCGGCACTGCGGATAGACTGCCTGACCTCGTGTGGTACTGAGCCGTGAAGCGGTTCGGAGTTCTGCAGCAATTTCACTAGAAGCTCGTACAGAAGCGCGGATAGTCTTGGCTCATTACGTGTTACATAGGAAGCGCTCAGTAAATACATTTCCTCGAATAACTCATCCAGCTTAGCGTCCAAATCAAAAGTGAACAGGTATGCACTAGACTGGTCCACTTCTTCTAATAAGGGGAGTACAATTTGAGTGCTAAAATGAACCCAACGAACATCCCAAGGCTCTCCGGGATCAGAGCCGTACTGCTGGTAGGCGCCTTTAGGGTAAAGAAACCCTCGTCCTCTGCTCATTGGAATACGTTCGCCCTCATGGAATACATAACCCTCCCCACCAAAGATTAAATGCAGGTTATAGCTTCCCAGGAATCCTTCACTTCTTCTCTCGGTATGCTGTGGAAAGTGACTGTAATGTCCCAAAAATTCAGGATAACAGACATATTTTGAAAAAGCTGGTGTCGGCAAATACCATTGTTTCTTCATGTTATATGGCACTCATTTCTGTCGCGCATCAGAGCGCTAGTTGGTTTAAGTTCATTAACGCAAGATCGTTATATGATCGCAATATTTTGTTATATAAGACTTGTCAATATTGATACTACAATAGAATTATAAAATACTGAAAGCATATTTTTAATACTTTGGAGGTAATGATGAAGAAACCTGTCGCAACAGAAAAATTCGAGCTCGGTGTCTGTTATTATCCGGAACACTGGCCGGAAAGCATGTGGGAGGACGATTATCGCCGGATGCGAGAACTAGGCTTTACAATCATTCGGATCGGGGAGTTTGCTTGGTCAATTTTTGAACCTGCTGAAGGGGAATTCCAGTTCGGGCTCTTTGATCGGGCGATTGATTTAGCTCATAAACATGGTCTTCAGGTTGTTCTCGGCACGCCAACGGCAACACCTCCAGCTTGGCTGACCCATAAGTATCCAGAAGTATTAAACGTGACGTATGAAGGGGTTACCCTACAGCATGGCATGCGCCGTCATTATAATTACAGTAGTCCCAAATACCGTGAGCTATGTGCTCGGATTACGGAACAGATGGCTGAACATTATGGCAATCATCCAGGTGTGGTCGGCTGGCAAATTGATAATGAGCTCAACTGCGAGATCAGTGAATTTTATTCAGAGAGTGACCATAAGGCTTTCCGGAAATGGCTGCAGCAGAAATATGTCACGCTTGAGCAGCTAAACGAGGCTTGGGGGGCCGTTTTTTGGAATCAGAGTTATAGTGATTGGTCTCAGGTGTATCTTCCGCGTCCAACCCCATCACCTAAGCAGCCCAATCCCCATCAGGCTTTGGATGAAAAGCGGTTTATATCGGACAATACGATTTCTTTTGCCAAAAACCAAGCGGACATCATCCGTAAACTTGCCTCTAAGCAGTGGGTAACAACGAACGGTCTGTTCGGGCATCTCGACAGCCATGAATTGACGGATGAATTACTGGATTTCTTCAGCTATGATTCCTATCCGCAGTTCTCGACTATTTTTTATGATCCGAATGAGCGGAATCCGCTGAATGACAGAGGCTGGGGACTTTCATTATCTGTTGTCCGTTCTATTTCCCCTAATTTCTGTATTATGGAGCAGCAGTCGGGACCGGGTGGCTGGGTGAACCGGATGGATATGCCATCTCCGAAGCCGGGACAGATGCGGTTATGGACCTATCAATCGATCGCTCATGGCGCAGATATGGTGCTGTATTTCCGCTGGCGGACAGCCACGATGGGCAATGAAATTTATTGGCACGGCATTAACGACTACCATAACCAGCCGAACCGAAGAGTACGGGAAGCGGGACAGATCGGTCAAGAGCTGGCAGCGGCAGGGCAAGCACTTATCGGCACCCGTAATCAGGCTAACGTTGCTATTGTTCGTGATTATGCTAATGAGTGGGATGGAGAGTACGATGTATGGCATGGTCCATTTATGTGGAAGAGCAATAAGGAGTGGTACAAGGCACTCCAACGGAAGCATATCCCAAATGACGTACTCTATTTACGCCAAAAGACGATGCTGGAAGAGCTCGCACGATACGACGTGCTTATCTATCCTCACCCAGCGATCATGACAGATGAGACAGCGTCGCTTCTGGATGAATATGTTCAACAAGGTGGAAAACTGATCTTCGGATGCAGAACCGGCTATAAGGATGAGCGCGGTCAATGTTATATGCGTCCTTTCCCAGGTGCTGCTAGGGATCTATGCGGGATCACAGTCGAAGAATTCACCATGGTTAAAGGTAGTCGTCAGCCAACGACGATTAGCTGGTCGGGTGCGGCAGAAGGGGTTACCGGGGCAGATGATTTTAATGATATTCTCCGGAATGAGGATGATTCGGTCGAAGTCATGGCGGTCTATGCCTCGGACTATTATGCGGGAAAGCCGGCGGTTACAAGAAATCGTCGCGGCAAAGGCGAGGTTTGGTATTACGGAGCAGTCTTTAATGAACAAGCAGCGTCCATAATCATAGAACAAATCGGTCTGCAGTCGCCAGTAGAATGGCTGGTGCTCCCTGAAGATGTAGAGCTGCAAGTTCGTAATGGGACTTCTTCCAGTTACACTTTTTTACTTAATTATAGTGAAGTGCCTGCCTCCATACATTTGCATGAGACCAAAACAGATTTACTGAGCGGAACAACATTATCGGGTGAGGTTACTTTGGAAGGCTTTGGGGTATGGGTATTATATTAATGCTATGAATAAAAAAGGTAATGAACTAAACGGAGTTACGTATTAGAGATCTAATATGTAACTCTATTTTGTTATAGGAGCTAATCAATAGGATACTTTTTAAATATAGTTATTAATTCCAACAAAATACAACGGGCAACAGGTACAATATAAAGAATATCCTAGATTTGAAGGAGGGAAGTCTTATGATCATTGAAGCTGAGAAAGTATTGTTACAGTATTCGTTCATCAATCCCATCATTGAATTCATTAGACATAATGAGAATATTACATTTAAAGTGACCGACAAAACGGATAACAAGAATTATTTGTTACGTATACATAAACCAATATCTGAAGGGTTCTCAGGCTTACAACATACACGAGATGGATTACAGGCAGAAATGTTTTTTCTGCGAGAAATCGATCAGAAGAACATACTAAAAGTTCAAAGACCTGTTGTAAATCAAAAAGGGGAACTGGTTACTGAATATAGTTCGGAGCAATTTGGTACTAGTTTGGCCACTCTTTTAGAATGGATCGAAGGCTCGACGCTAACCCAAGATGAAGATAACATTGAACAGATTGTTCATAGATTAGGTAGAAATCTTGCCATTTTACATGAATTCTCACGAACGCTAATGCCCTTGGAGTTACATAGACCTGTATACAATGTCACAAAGATTGATGAAACTTTAATAGAACTTGGAAAGGGAACAGACAATGGAGCCCTTAATCAGGAGGATTACGAAGTTATTAGTAGCGTTCTACTCGTAGTAAAAGAACAATTAGCAGAGCTAGACGCTAGGGACAACTCATGGGGGTTCATTCATGCTGATTTTCAACTGGGGAATATCGTTGTGTCGGAACAAAATCCTATCTTAATAGATTATTGTTTATTTGGTTATGGTTACTACCTGTTTGATTTGGGCTCTGCATCTTCCATGTTGAAAAGTGAGCTCCGCAAAACGCTTTTGGAGGGTTATGCTTCTAAATCAAGCTTTTCGCTTGATGAGATTCGGTACATTGAAGGACAAATATTTATGGATATTTTTATTAGTTACGTATTTTTTATTCATGACTCTGAGAGGAACGGTTGGATGAAAGAGCACGCCTCCAAAATATGCAGTACCCTATGCCGCGATTTTCTTGAGGGAAAAGAGGTATATTATTCGTTTTAACGATGGTGTGATATTCTAATGGGGAATGAAAAATGAAGGTATCGGATTCGCCAAGTTTGTTTAAAATTTGGTCTGATCCAGAGGTTACCAAGTTCATGAATATTGATAGTTTTACAGATGAAAATCAGGCAAAAGATATGATAAAACTTCTTGATGAATTTTCTCTAGATAACAAAGCTATTCGTTTCTCCATAATTGAAATGAAATCCAATGAAATTATAGGTTCATGTGGTTTTAATTCTTTAGACTTTGAAAATGAGAAAGCGGAGATTGGATATGACATTGCTAGAGCATTTTGGGGAAGAGGCTATGCTTCAGAAGCTATAAGTGCTTTGTTAGATTACGCATTCTCAACTTTGAAGCTGAATCGAATCGAAGCAAAAGTGGAACCCGAAAACGTGAATTCAGTAAAAGTCTTGCAAAAGCTGAACTTTATGTTTGAGGGAACCTTAAGAAGGTATGAAAGAGTAAACGGAAAGTTTATAGATCTCAATATGTATTCAAAATTAATATCAGATTGATTATTTAAGGCAGTTTAACTCAAAAACTTAGATTTATGCCAGAGGTTATATAGGTCTCCATAAGGAATAAAAACTTATACACTATAAATATAGGAGTTGAGCAGATGGAGACCATATTAACAGAGGAAATGATCTTGGATGACCTACTAAATACATTTCATCGTTTATTCGGTTTGAATGTAATTGAAACTACTTCGATAAAACGAGGCTGGTTAAACTTAAAGTGGAAAGTTACGACGGATGCAGGGGTATTGTTACTTAAACAATACAATAAAGAAAGATATAAATTATATAAGTCAGAGGAGATATTGTTAGCTCTCTCTCAACAGATTAGATTGTATGACCAAGGTCTAGCGTGCCCCAAAGTGCTATCACAGAATGAAAGTGTTTTGCTTGAATCTGATAATGGAGAACGCTTCCTGGTGATGGAGTATTGCCAGGGAAAACTAATTTCACCAGGTACAATCAATATCCATCAAATATATGATTTAGGTCGAGCGACAGGAAAAATGCATCGATTGTTAAATGACGGGACACTTGGCATTAAAAATAGTCCGCAATTTATTCCTCCAAGTCGTGAGGAGCGCTTAGCACATTGGAACTCCGTTTGGGAAAAGACTAAGGGACTTGGTAAACCTCAGCTGCTTGCTGATATAGAAACTCAATTTAAAGCTACTGAAGAAATGAATATAGAATTACTCGAATTACTTCAATCAGGCTGGGCACATCGTGACCTTTGGGTAGATAATCTTTTATTTAATGATAACGGATTATCTGCAATTCTAGATTTTGATCGACTAAAATATGACTATCCGCAGCTTGATGTAGCTCGTGCTGTGATGTCATGTGCCTTAGATGATAATTTAGATGTCTCCCTGGCTTCGGCGTTTATGGAAGGTTACAGTGAGGAACGCGACGTGGTAGAAGGCTATTTAACACATTCATTACAGTTGTTGTGGTATATGGAAAGCATATGGTGGATTAACGCTAACATAGATCAACATAGTGTACCGCCAGCTCGCTTTGCGAAGGAAATGATTTGGCTTGCAGAAAATCAAAAAAATATGTCCGCTTTGTTAGGAAATCTTTAGACAACGTAAAATTAACCACTATTCGTTAAGCTAACGGGTAACTATAGCTCAACTAAACAGCGACAGTCTAGGGCTTTGTCTCCACGTCCATGACTGCCGCTGTTTCTATTATTGAGGTAATTCGATAAGAACATGACCTATTTCCCCATAATCTACATTGACTTGGGTTTGTCTCACCCCTATGATGATTATTAATATAAAATAAATGGCACATTGAGGAGCGAAACATCATGGCTTTGGAGATCGAACGCAAGTTTCTGCTGCCGGAATTTCCGGAGCAGCTTATTCAAGCAGGCGAATTGAAGATTGTGACCCGGCATAATATCGATCAGACGTATCTGGCGATAGACGGCGGGCAAGAGCTGCGTGTGCGTAAAATTACGGATCTGGACTCAGGAGAGGTAACATACACACATACGTTTAAGGACGGCAAAGGGATCAAACGTGAAGAGATCGAATATTTTATCTCGGAGGGTTTATATAATCAGATGATTGAGGCAGTAAATGCGGTAGCCTTGGTCAAAGAGCGGATTACGGCGGTGTGGAATGACACAACGGTTGAGATCGACGTCTATTCTCAGCTTAAATTGTCCGTTCTGGAGGTTGAATTTGAATCTTTGGAGGAAGCGGAAAGCTTCAAGGCACCGGAATGGTTCGGCAAGGATGTCAGCACAGAACGGCAGTACAGCAACAAAACCGTCTGGAAAGAGCTACAAAATAAGACAAAGAATTAACGGACTTTAGCGCGTAAACGTGGTAGTATATAGGGAAAACAAGCAGCTATAAAGTGAAACTTATATTTATATATAGTATATAGAGGGGTTCAGGAGGATGAGCATGAAGTATATAAGCACAAGAGGCAATGTGGAACCTAAAGGCTTTATCGATACGGTGTTGATGGGACTTGCTGATGACGGCGGTTTGATGGTTCCTTCCGAGATTCCTGTAGTTTCAGCAGCTACTTTAGAAGAGTGGAGAAGTCTTAGCTACCAGGAATTGTTCCTGAAGATTTTCGCCTATTACACTAATGATGAGATTCCTTTAGAAGATTTGCAGGAAATGGTCAATACTAGTTATGGTAATTTCCGCACGCCAGAAGTAACGCCTATTCAACAATTGAACGATTCTTTATATGTCTTGGAATTGTTCCATGGCCCTACTTTTGCCTTCAAAGATGTAGCACTGCAGTTTATGGGTGAGCTGTACTCGTATATTTCTAAAAAGCAGAACAAGATCATCCACATCCTCGGAGCAACCTCGGGGGATACTGGGGCGGCAGCCATTCAGGGCGTTCGCGGAAAAGAAGGAATCAAGATCTGTATTCTTCATCCCCATGGTAAGGTTAGTAAAGTGCAGGAGCTGCAGATGACTACGGTTGATGACAGTAATGTACTGAACCTGTCTGTTCATGGTAACTTTGATGATTGCCAAAAGGTGATTAAGGATCTGTTCGCAGATCTCGACTTTAAGAGTCGCTATCATCTGCGTGCGATCAACTCCATTAATTTTGTGCGTATTCTGGCGCAGACCGTCTATTATTTCTATGCGTATTTGCATGTTGATGGCAGCAACGAGAAGAAGATTAACATCAGCGTGCCTTCCGGCAACTTCGGTAATATTTTCTCCGGATATTTGGCTAAGCAAATGGGCTTACCGATTAACAAACTCATTATTGCTACGAATGAAAATAACATCTTGGAGCGTTTTGTGAACACTGGGGAATACAAACCAGGCGGCTTCACAAGTACGTACAGCCCTTCGATGGATATCCAAGTGGCGAGCAATTTTGAGCGGTATCTGTATTATTTGGTTGGCGAAGATTCCGAGAAGCTGTCTGCGTATATGTCCAAGCTGCAAACCGAGGGCAAGATTACGGTTGAAGGCGAGGCGCTTCAGCAGGTGCAGCAGGATTTTGCAGCGCTTGGCGTGAAGAATGATCAATGCTTGAATACAATTGCTAAGTATCAAAAAGAATATAGTTACCTGCTTGATCCGCATACTGCATGTGGAATCGCAGCTTACGAAGCTTTTAATGGTTCGGATGAGATTGGGATTACCTTTGCGACCGCACATCCAGCTAAGTTTGATGAGGCGATTACTCTGATCGACATTAAACAGGAATTCCCGGCACAAATTAAAGCGTTGTTCGAGATGCCACAACACCAAACCGTAGTGGATCATGACAAGGATGAAATTGTGCGTCAATTGCAGGCTTTTTATAAATAAGTTGTAAATCCGTATGGCTCAGCAGGCTCCTGTTCTTAAGTTAAGAATGGGAGCCTTTTTACTGCATCCTTCGACAAATAATGTCGCTGTTTACTATGAATAGTTTGATATCGACAAAAGATGATGCAGTGGTGCTTTTTTTCACAAGGTGGATCTATCGGAATTTGTCGGAAATTTGTCCTGAAAAGTAGACATGACTACCCAGAGAGTGAGAAAATAGCATATAGAGTTTTAGTAAGAACTAAAAAGGACGGGATTATCATGACAATTCGTTTCGGGGTCATTGGAACAAACTTTATTACAGACCGCTTCGTGCAAGCCGGCTTGGAGAATGAGGAGTTTATCCTGACAGCCGTGTACTCCCGCACAATGGAGAAAGGTCAGGCCTTTGCTGCAAAATATGCTGGAGCTACAATTTATACGAATTTGGAAGATATGGTTTCCAGTAAAGATGTCGATGCTATTTACATTGCAAGCCCGAACTCCATGCATGCTGAGCAGGCGATTATGTGCTTAAACCATGGCAAACATGTGCTCTGTGAGAAACCGGCTGCCTCAAACAGTGCGGAGCTTAGAGCCATGATTGAAGCCGCTCAGAACAATGATGTGCTGTTGGTAGAAGCAATGAAATCGACATTTATGCCGAATTTCGGAGTGATCAGAGACAATTTGTATAAGATTGGCCAAGTACGTCGTTATTTTGCGAGCTATTGTCAATACTCATCGAGATATGATGCTTATCGGCAGGGAACAGTGTTAAATGCTTTTAATCCGGCATTCTCTAATGGCTCGTTGATGGATCTTGGCGTTTACTGCTTATATCCTATGGTAGTGTTGTTTGGGAAACCGAAGTCTGTAAAGGCCGTGGGTCTTATGCTGTCTTCCGGAGTGGATGGTGAAGGAAGTCTTGTCATGCAATATGATGATATGGATGCAGTTGTGATGCATTCCAAGATCGCTGATTCCTATTTGCCAGCCGAGATTCAAGGGGAAAGTGGTACAATGGTGATCGATAAGATCAACCAACCCTATCAAGTGAAGATTCATTATCGTGACGGGACCGTCGAGGAGCTTACACAGCCTCAGGTGTTCGAGTCTATGTATTATGAGGTTGAGGAATTTATCAACTTAATAAAGAATGGTGAACGGGAAAGCAGGGTTAATACACATGCGAATTCCTTGGCAGTAGCAGAAGTTATGGAGGAAGCCAGAGCACAGATCGGCCTCCGCTATGCCGCAGATCTATAAATAGAATGGGGAGCAGCACTTGAAGACTTTTAAAAAGGTATACATTGAGATAACAAGCGTCTGCAACCTAGCCTGCAGCTTTTGTCCACCAACCGCCCGAACGAAGAACTTTATGAAGCTCGATACTTTTAATACGATATTAGATGAAATTAAACCGCATAGTAATCATATTTACCTTCACGTAAAAGGTGAGCCATTGCTGCATCCAAAGATTGGTGAACTGCTGGATGCCGCACATGCCAAAGGGTTTAAGGTCAATATTACTACCAACGGTACGTTAATTCATAAGGCAGGCCCTAAGATTCTCGGCAAACCTGCAATACGACAGATGAACTTCTCTCTGCATAGCTTTGATGGGCATGAGGGATCTGAGAACCGCGAAGGGTATTTGGCGGAGATTATTTCTTTTGTACGGGAAGCCTCTGCGCAAGGCGTGATTATTTCCTTCCGGTTGTGGAATTTGACGGAGGATAACCTGACTAATCTAGAGAAGAATCGTAATCGTGAGACTCTTGCTATGCTAGAGGAAGCCTTTAATCTTGATTTTAAAATTGAAGAAAAGGTTGTACCTGGCAGCGGCGTCAAGATTGCTCCTCGGGTGTATCTCAATCAGGACCATGAGTTCCGTTGGCCTGCACTGAACGAACCGGAGGACGACGGAAAAGGATTCTGTCATGCACTGCGCAGCCAAGCGGCAATCCTCGTGGATGGTACCGTTGTGCCGTGCTGTCTAGATGGTGAAGGGGTAATCAACCTCGGCAACATTCATGAGACTCCATTCTCAGAAATCGTAGAGGGCGAGCGAGCGAATAATCTATTCTATGGATTCTCTCGTAGAGAGGCAGTGGAAGAGCTGTGCCGCAAATGCGGATACCGGCAACGGTTCGGAACTTAAAGATTTGAATGTAAACAGAACTGGGACATGGCTATTTCATGAGTCCTGGTTCTGTTTTTTAATGAATGGGAGTGTATATATAATAATAAGTCTATATAGTCTCCACTTGGAGCGAAGGAGGAGTATATGCTGAAATCGCTGGAAGCCATCACCTTATACCGTGAAGGAATACAAGATCATTTGGAGGATAACCTCTGGCTGAAGCTTATCGTTCAAGCGGAGGAGCAAATTGTCAATTTGGAGCGTGTGGAATCTCTGGAGGAGCTGGATCGCAGGAATCCTGTACTGGATTATGTGGAACGCAGTCTGCTGATTCTGGACCAACTTCCCCGCTCTATTTGGATCAAAGAGCTTGTGGAAGAAACGTTAATTTGGTCAGAAACGGCTAAGGGTGGCACATTGAAGGAAAGGTTACTTTGGCAGGAGGAAGGCATTAATTGTTTTGTACATAATATGGGTTCCGCACAGTTATACGGGAAACATTTGAGCGGTACGGTCTCTGAAACAAGTGCACTGGTTCATCGGCTTATTGAAACCCATGGACTGATAGGTCAGCAAATCCGTGGGGAGGTGCCTCCAGAAGTAAATAAGCCGCTCCGTGATCTTGTGGAAGAACAGTTACTGACTGCCGAGGAACTTGAACGCTTGCTAACCGTACTCAATCATTGCATCATCGGCGCTGTATCCCCCGAGCTCTGGCTGAATGTAGAGCATGAAGTGAAGCAGCTTATCGCTCTGATTTCATCCGGTGAACTTGCTAGTCCAATGCCGATGAAAGAAAGACTGCGCAGAATGCGGTTAGGTCCGATCTCTAGAGGAGAGGATTTCACTACGGAATGGGCAAAGCTGACACAGGAAGGCTTCCATGCGGAACGGTTAGAGTCTTTAAGTAAAACTATCTTCTGGTATGTGGAATCTGCAATGCAGACCTTCTCGTTGGAGCAATTTCTGAAGGTGATGTTGCTTGCAGCCCAAAGGGCTCAGCATGAACCCCTACGCCATATCAGTTTCGAGCAGGTAATGAACAGCATTTACTATGACTACAAGGGTGTTAAGAAGATCAATGTTTATAAGAAGCGGATTATAGAAAAATATTTAGCGGAGCTTACATGGGAAGATATTGAAAAAGGGACCTTACGTGATGAGAACCCTCATCTAATGCTTCGTCCTTATGCTAAGGAGTATCTGCCAGACACGGTATTTTTTCAGTTCCAATTTTCGGCAGCGGCAGAGAAGCTGATCGAATTCTGTATGGAAGCTGAAAAATCACCGTTATATGAACGTGCAGTACTGCTGTTATTCGATCTGTTCGAGCTGCGGAGGGATGCTTTCGACCGTTTTCATAATGAAGATACCTACTTAAGCCAAATGAATCATTCAGGAGATTATAAGGCTGTGATTCTGGAGCATGTCACTGGACAAAAAGTGCTGGATATCGGTCCGGGCGGCGGTGTGTTGCTGGATTTACTGGAAGAGCGTATGCCAGAGGTTACTCCTATCGGTATTGATATATCGAGCAATGTAGTGGAAGCTCTGCGGCAGCGCAAGCAACGGGAAGGGCGGCATTGGGAGGTCCAGCAGGGAGATGCGTTGAAGCTTAAAGATTTCGTGGAGGCTGGAACGGTGGACACGGTGATTTTTTCTTCGATTTTGCATGAACTATATTCTTATGTGCCGCTTAACGGTAAAAAGTTCAATCATGATACCGTTTCGGCCGCTCTGCGAAGTGCTTTTGATGTATTGTCAGTGGGCGGGGTTATCATTATCCGCGATGGGATAATGACCGAACCCACAGCATTGCTGCGGAGAGTTCGCTTTCTGGAGGAGGACGGTATGGCGTGGCTGGAGCGTTATGCGAAGGATTTTGCCGGACGTCAGATTCAGTATCAAAGATTAGGAGAGCAAGAAGTACTCATGCCTGTTAATGATGCTATGGAATTTTTATATACGTATACTTGGGGCGAGGAGGCTTATATTCATGAGGTACAAGAACAGTTTGGTTATTTTACTCCTGCGAAATTTGCCTCATTTATTGATCAGACTTTAGGAAAGCAGGCAAAGATTGAAGTCTTCCGGCATTACTTGCAAGAAGGTTATACCGAAGCGCTGCATGACAGAGTAAGGTTCATGGATGAGAGCGGACAGGAAGTGGCGCTACCGGACAGCACCTGCTTTATTGTGATTCGGAAGGAATAGTTGAACAATATAAAGTCATCTGCATATAAAAAAGCAATCGGCAAACCCTTTGATGTGGTAGAGGTCCGATTGCTTTTTCTATATATAGAATTTTGTTTTTGTTAGATTAGTATTTCTAGCTGCGATTTATCAGAATCTTCGGCTAAACGCTGAATTTCTTGGTAGGTGGCTAATTTCTCAGACCGTTCCTGATCTTTAATTTTATCTCCGGTTTCTTGTATAGTATCGCCTAACGTTTCATTCATTTCCGATATTCTATCTTCGATTTTGGATAACTGCTCACGTTTGGCTGTTGCGGAATGAGTAGAACGAGCTTCATCCAATTCGATTTCCTTGGTCAGAACTCTTGCCTCGCCATGCATCTTAGTGTGGGTAGAAGAAACAACCTCCATTTGAGAAATATTTTGGCTTATAGCAACAATCGTATTCAATCTTTCGTTTTGTACCTCTTGCTCGGTTTTAGGTTCATCCGATGGATCTGCTTTCTGAGCATTTTCTAAGCTCTTTTGTTGCTCTTCGAAGGCGTGTTTTGCAATTTGTTGGTCAATCGTTTGGAGCTGTTTATCGAATTCCTTAAGTTGATCTTGAATAGAATCAAGGTTATGTGAGTTTTTGGTGGTTCTTTCAATTAGGCTGTTCTTGCTATCGATGATACTCTGTTTTTGTTTAAGTAGAGAATCAACCATTCCGCTCATTTTAGATTGATTTTGAAAAGCTGCTTTTGCAGATTTGCTTATCGATAAGTGGTCTCCGCTACCGCTCGTCTTACTGTTTGAATTTATGGTTTTATCGTTAGTTTGATGTCTACCAGCTACATTTAGTCTCGTTCCCATAGCAGTGGTCATATTCGTTATATGCATGGCTCATTCTCCTCCTACGACGATAAGATCTATTTATAATATATCGGTAGATGAACAAGAAGAATTAATAAAGAGAGCCGTTAGCTAAGTCGAACAGCAAGATGTCAACGGGACTCCTTCCTAAACTCCGAAGGCGAGCATTTCATCGCTCTGCGAAATACTTTAATAAAATAGCTTACATTATCAAATCCGACTTCGAATGCGATGTCGGATATTTTTCTGTCGCTTTGTTGCAGTAGATCGGCGGCTTGGCGAATCCGGTAAGAGTTAATGTAATCCACTGGAGTCTTTCGGGTCATTTCTTTGAAAAAACGGCAGAACTGTCCCTCGCTCATGGGAATCAGCTCAGAGAGATCACGAGTTCGAATCGGCTCCTGATAGTTATCCTGAATATAGAGAATAATCTTCTTAAGTCGATTGATTTTAGTAGTATCAGCGTCATCCAGCTGGCTGCGGTTTACAAAACGATCCTCTGGGGCAATCAGCGAGAGCATGATGAGCAACGTGCCTTTAATAAAAGCTTCAAACCCGGGAGATTGCGCAGCGTAGGCGTCCATCATGCGTTCTAAGTGCCCGAGAAGTTCATGTTGCCATTTCACAGCTGGTGTTAGGTGGCGAGGAAAGCTTTGTCTTTTCTCCTGAAGGGGTAAGATGGTGTTCTGCTGGATCGTATCATATTGGGCACTAGCCAGAAGATCAGGAAGAAACACGAGCGCACAAAATTTGCAGGGTGTGTCTTCGTTAAGTACATAGGCAGCGTGAATATCACCGGACTCGATAAATACAGCCTCACCGGCTTTAAGTGGGAAATATTCGGTATCCACCTGAAACAGAATCTCACCTTCGAGCAGCATAAAAAACTCCGCTTCTTCATGCCAATGGGTATCGAGGACATGTGTTCCAGCCGGTAATTCTATCCAATAAGCTGCAAGCGGAAACATGCTATCGCCATGCACTCTGTCTTCTTTTAGCAAACTCTGGGTTGTACGGTCCATAAATGCCACCTCTTTCGGAAAAAACATCAAAATAGTGTTATAAATGAGCTATATAGTATTAGTTTTGTTTATTTTTTATCGGTATAATGCAACTATAAACACCAAATTGAAAGGTGGCAAGTACACAATGAAATTCACTGATGGTCTCTGGCTGGTGCGTGATGGTATCACGATTAACGGTGCAGTTCAAAATTATGTTGTAGAAAAGACTCCAGAAGGATTAACAGCAATTACTCAAACCACTCCAATCACAGGGCGTTCAGCGACGCTGAACTCAACCCTGCTTACTGTAAAATTTCATTCCCCGCTTCCAGGTGTGGTAGGGGTTAAGATTATTCATCATGATGGCGTACAAGAACGCGGTCCAGTCTTCGAACTCACAAAAGGTACTGGAGATCATGTTAAGATTGAAGAAACCGATTCCGAGACTGTACTGATCAGCGGCGGACTTCGTGTAGTGATTCGCAAAGGCCAACAATGGGCTGTGGATTTCTATCGTGGAGACGAGAGAATTACAGGCAGCGGTTTCAAGTCCATGGCTTATATCACAGATCAAGACGGCAACACGTATATGCGTGAAGAGCTGGATCTCGGTGTAGGTGAATTCGTATATGGTTTGGGCGAGCGTTTTACCGCTTTTGTAAAGAATGGACAGACCGTAGATCTTTGGAATAAAGACGGTGGTACTAGCTCCGAGCAAGCTTATAAGAACGTTCCTTTCTATGTAAGCAGCAAAGGCTATGGCGTATTTGTTAACCATCCTGAGCTGGTTTCTTATGAGATCGCTTCGGAAAAAGTGAAAAAAGCGCAATTCAGTGTAGCTGGAGAAAGCCTGGAATACTTCGTGATTGATGGTCCTACCATTAAGGAAGTGATCAGTAACTATACCTCACTTACTGGCAAACCTGCACTTCCGCCAGCTTGGACATTCGGCCTGTGGCTGACGACTTCTTTCACTACCGACTACGATGAAGCAACCGTAAACTCTTTCGTAGATGGTATGGCAGAGCGCGATTTACCACTGAGTGTATTCCACTTCGATTGTTTCTGGATGCGTGAATATCAATGGACCGATTTCCAGTGGGATGAGCGCGTATTCCCTGATCCAGTAGGCATGCTGAAACGCCTGAAAGAAAAAGGGCTGAAGATCTGCGTATGGATCAACTCTTATATCGGGCAACGTTCCCGCTTGTTTGAAGAAGGCAAGAAAAATGGTTATCTGCTCAAAAAACCTAACGGTGACGTTTATCAATGTGATCTTTGGCAAGCGGGAATGGCGCTGGTGGACTTTACCAACCCTGCGGCTTGTGAATGGTATGCCGGCTACCTGCGTGATTTGGTAGATATGGGTGTAGATAGCTTCAAGACAGACTTCGGCGAGCGTATTCCTACAGATGTAGTTTACTTCGATGGATCTGATCCGATGAAAATGCACAACTATTACACGCAACTGTACAACAAGGTTGTATTTGAAGTGCTAGAAGAGAAGCTTGGTAAGAATGAAGCAGCATTGTTCGCACGTTCTGCAACTGCCGGTGGCCAACAGTTCCCGGTTCACTGGGGCGGTGACTGCTACGCAGATTATGAATCCATGGCGGAGAGCCTTCGTGGTGGATTGTCTCTGGGCTTGTCAGGTTTCGGTTTCTGGAGTCATGATATCGGCGGATTCGAGAACACGGCTCCGGCACATGTATTTAAACGCTGGTTGGCGTTTGGACTATTGTCCAGTCACAGCCGTCTGCATGGTAGCACTTCGTACCGTGTGCCTTGGGCTTATGATGATGAAGCTTGTGATGTTACCCGTTTCTTCACCAAACTTAAATGTAGCTTGATGCCATATCTGTATGATGTAGCAGGACAGGCTCATGAACATGGCTGGGCTTCTATGCGGGCTATGGTTATGGAATTTCCGGAAGATCCTACCTGCGAGGTGTTGGATCGTCAATACATGCTAGGTGAATCCTTGCTTGTAGCCCCTATCTTCCAAGAAAACGGTGAAGCGAAGTACTACTTGCCGGCTGGTCGCTGGACTCACCTGCTTACTGGTGAAACCGTACAGGGCGGATCATGGCGCAAAGAGAAATATGATTTCTTTAGCCTGCCCCTATTCGTTCGCCAGAATTCCTTGCTGGCAATTGGCAGTGTGGATAACAAACCGGATTACGACTATGCGAATGGCGTGAAATTTGGCTTGTATTCACTTGAAGATGGCACCACGACTTCTGCAACCGTTCGTGATCTTAAAGGTGCTCCTGAATTGACTGTGAAGGCTGACCGTAAAGGCGGTACGGTAACAGTTACTGCGGAAGGCAGCGGTAAAGAATTCTCGCTTTCCCTTAAAGATCTGGGAGCTATCGCTTCTGTAGAAGGTGCAGAGCAAGTAGATGAAAATACAGTAAAAGTAAACGCAGGTGCAAAAACCGTATCGTTTACGATCACATTGAAATAAGATTGTTTCTTAAAGCATATTGATATAGCCATAACCTCTCTTGTAAACAGGGTGGACGATCTGTTCCCTTAGTTTATTGGAGAGGTTTTAGTGTTACAATCTTATGGAATAACGGGGGAAACGTTATGGATACTAATTTAACCAAGGGAAGTGGAGTATTGAACCAGACGGATTATACCTCAGCAACGGTTCTTTCAACTGCAGCGAATTTTATAATGAATAGGCAAGAACCGTTTACGCATACGTACCGGACTTATATTCGTTTAAGGGAAAATGGTACGTTAAAGTTAAAGTTCTGGCATAGCAATGCGGTGGATTCTACATGGGATCAAGGGCAAGAAGCTGTAGGCAGTGAACCTGGAGGCGACTGGGTTATCGAGACAGCTTATATCGCTGACGGAGGAACAGAACCAGACGGAACGATAACTGAAAATACACAGCATGCGCTTACCTTTGAGGGCAAAGCCTCAAAAACCGTTGCGGCTGGTGAATGTTTCTGGAGTGATGAGACAAGCATTGTTCTACCGGAGGGTCATTACTTGGCGTTTACGTGGACGATTAAGACGCTCACTGCAGGCAAATCGATTCCTTTCAATGTAGAAGGGATGCTGGCTACAGCTTATGACGGGCCTGGAAATCTTGCTGCACAGCAATCAGCGGATGGTTTTACTGTGTCTGATAATCTTTTGGTACTGCCAAGCTTTATTGGGTATAAGAAATCTGTTACCAAGAGACTAGTATTTCTGGGGGATTCGATTACTCAAGGTGTGCGGACCTTAAAGGATGCGTACGAATATTGGGTTGCGAGAATTGCGGATGGCCTTAGCACGGATATTGGGGTATGGAATCTCGGCTCTGGCTGGGCTAGAGCTTATGATGTGGCCGCGGATGGCCCATGGCTAAACAAAGCTAAGCAGAGTGATGAAGTGATGATCGTACTCGGAGTAAATGACATTGATATTGGCTGCCGTTCGGCGGACGAGCTTCTTGGTGATTTGCAGACCCTTATTTCTAAGATCAAGGGGGCAAATGCTGAAGCTAGTATTATTCTAGGTACGGTACCGCCATTCAATTTCCAGGGCGAGAGAGAAGAGACTTGGCGCAAGGTGAATCGTGAGATTTTGTCCAATCCGCCTATAGGTGTGAGCCGGGTGTTTGATATAGCAAGCCTATTATCATTACCTGCACCAGATGATCATCTTATCAGACCGGAGTATATGAGTGGAACAGACGACCCGCATCCGAATGGCGAAGCCGGCAAGACGGTTGCGGACGCCTTTTTAAAAATATAAGAATTTAAGTTTCACGCTATACATTATCCTTATATTTCTGCGAGAAACGGTTGTCTTCCATAAAGGAGACAATCGTTTTCTCGTAGCGAGGTATGAATTAAATTTTAGTCTGGTTTCGGTAGTCCTTAGGTGATGCCCCAATCTGTTTCTTGAAGACCTTGCTAAAGTATTTCACATCATGAAACCCGACCATTTCAGAAATTTGCGACAGCCTAAGCCGAGGGTTCTGCATAAGCAGCTTAGCTTTATCTATCCGGATGTTAACGATATAATCAGAGAAATTAATGCCGTATTCCTGTTTAAATCGGCGTGATATATATTCGCGGCTAACATAGAACTTACTGGCAACCTCCTGTAGGGAAAGATCGGAGGCGTAATTGAGTTCAATATATTTCACGATGTCATGCATAGGATTACGTTCTTTAGCTTGTTTAGCCGAGAATACTTCTGACAGTCGCTCCATCAGGTCAAATGACCAGTCACGCCAGGCAAATAAGGAGAACGAGTATCCGTTCGTATAAGGGGCCGGATGAAGCTGGTCGGCCTGTTCTAGCTCGGCTAGTGCGCTATCGGCATCAGGGCCTAACATTTCACGTACTAACTGGGAACGGAATAAAAGAGCATCATTCTTCCATGAGTTTAGGATCTCTGGTGTAACAATACCACCTCGGCTAAGCTCATCTACCCAGTGCTGCGCTGCTGAGGATATAACTTCAGGGCTTCCACTGATGACTGCCATTTTCCAATCCTCCTTCACACGAGCAAAGATCGTCGGAGATGCATTTCCTTGAATTTTTGGCTTTGAGATTTCATTTCGCTCTTTAAACTCTTCAGAAGAACTGGAGAAATGGCAGTAATCCTCATGAACTAATAAATTTCGACGCTGCAGGGCCTCGGCCACTTCTGCACGCTGAGAAGGTAATTGCTTAGGCAGGCTACCGATACAGCTAATTCCGAAATGCATTCGGACCTGTAGGGTAGCGTAGATACCATGATTAATTTTACCTATAAGCTCGACAACTGACGTTTGAATATCCCATAGAATAATGGCAATCTCCGAAGGACCTCCCCAGTAACGAAAGGCCACACCCTTATGCTGACCTTGTAGAAATTCATTGCATATATTGACGATTGCGTAATTCATGAGTCCAGTGTCTCCTCCAAAACGTTTGAGCAGGAGATTATTTCCTGTGTCTGTCTGCACCAGGATTAAGCGCGAAGTGAGGACATTGTCCGGGATAATGCCATCGTTACATAATCTTCGGAAGGATAATTCCGAGTTGATCGGATCATCGATTAACGCGGATAGAAGCTTTTCTCCGTAGATGGGCTTGAACTCATTGAGCTGAATACTCTGCTTCTGTCGCTCGCTCCGATCAGCTTCCTCTGAACGCCAGGCAGTCACTGCCTTAGCGACTGCAACATTGATGGCCTCTGCTTCAATGGGTTTAAGGATGTAATCAATCCCTCCATGGCGTACGGTCTGGCGGACGAACTCGAAGTCATTATGTCCGCTGACCACAATAAACTTGGTGTTGCCGGCAAATTCGTTAACCCATGTCATTAACTCTATGCCATTGCCGGATTCCATCATCATGTCCATAATGACTAAGGCGGGTTTTGCTTGCCGAATAATCTCTATGGCCTCATTTCCGTTTCCGGCTTCCAGAATCCCATCGATTTGATGCGCGTCCCAGTCAACAAGAAGTCTAACTGCTTTTCTAACTCTCGCTTCGTCATCAACAATTAACGCCTTCATATCGTCTCACGCTCCGCTATAATGTCTATTTCCAGTCTTACAACCACTCCACCCGCTCTGAGGTTGTCCACAGTCAAGAGGGCACTGTCTCCGCATACTAGCTTGAGCCGTGCCAGAACGTTCGGCAGACCAATACCAGATCCAGCAGCTTCCTTGTCTTGCTCAGAATTTCTTAATAAATCAATATCTGTTCTAGTGGAATGTTGAAGTTTCTGCCGTAGAAGATCCAGTTTCGCAGAAGGAATGGCATTTCCGTTGTTTTGGATACGAATTTCCATCCGCTTGTCACCTGCTCTTGCTGCGGTGATCTCAATGAATCCATCCGTACGGGAATGATTAAACCCATGTTTGAAATAATTTTCTACAATAGGCTGCAGAATCATTTTAGGCATAAATGTCTCTAAAAGAGATTCCTCCATATCGTAACGGAAACTGAATTTATTTTCAAAACGTTCCTTTTGCAATTCAATATAAGCTTTGACATGATCCAGCTCGTCTTTAACGGTGACAATCTTCTCCTCATTGTACATGCTGTAACGCATCATTTTCGCAAGCGCCGAAAGAAGAGAATAGATTTGGGGTACCTTAAGCTCCAAGGCAAGCGTACCGATGATTTGCAAGGTGTTGTTGAGAAAATGCGGATTGATCTGCGCTTGCAAAGCCCGCAGCTCATTCGTTTTATTCGTTAATTCCAGCTTATACTCTCTCAGGATCAGATTATTGATCGTATCCATCATACTGCGGAACCGCTCTGTAACGACACCGATCTCGTCTTTGCCCATGGGGCGGATATCGATATCAAGCTTTCCGGTCTGGACCTGATTCATATAGCGGGTCAACTGCTTAATCGGGGCTGTGATTCGAAAAGAGATTAGGATTGTTAGTGTAGTAATGGTAATCAACAGCAGGACCATCAGTGCTATATTAATCTTTGCCGCTTCATTGGCTTCTCGGAAAAGATAGGAAACAGGAATCTGCTTTACCAGTGTCCATTTCAATCCTGGACCTTCGATATTCTGGTAAATAAACATGGCTTTATCCTCTTCAAAGTAGCCCTGTGGGCTAGGATTTCCCGCGATGTGTGCATTGTACCAATTACCTTTCAGTTTCTTACCGTATTCTTCGCTATTGTCCCCATAGACAATGTTTCCGCTGCCATCCAGCAGCCAGATGTTCTCTTGCTTCTGGTCATATAACTGACTGATGATGTCGGTTAGCGCTGTTAGCTTGACATCAATCGACAGGTAGCCAAGTGCCTTTGTGGTAGGGACCTTTTCAATTCTTCTATGCAAGGTAAACACTGGTTCCGGTACGAACTGCGGGATCGGTGCCGTTAGGCCGTAGCTATGACTTATATGTGTGCTCTGTATGGATACCGTAGACTCGGTAGTGATTTTGGAGTCAGGATAAGGTGGGATACCCTGCCAACGTTTCGGTGTACTCTGGGTAAGCAGAGTAGCTGTGTTTTCTTTGACACCGTATAAATAGACCTGAGAGATGTCAGGCATAGAGGATGAAATATAATTCAGAGAAGAGTAGATTCTTGCATTGGCTAGCATATCCTCGTATCCGGCTTCCAGTGACCTGTAGAATTCTGAATCTGAATAAACGATAAGGGAGAGTCGATTCAGCTCCTGAATCAGACTTTGGATATTTTTAGTGCCTTGAAAGAGAAGATTCGTATTCTCATCTACTGCTCTTGTTCTTAAGGATTGAGTACTAAAGTGGTAACTTATAAACATTGTGGCCATAATGCAGATTAAAGTTGGGAGTAGGATGAAAACGATCATTTTTGTGCGAATCGTGTTCCATTTCATCGAAATTTGTCACATCCGATCAATATTTTACACCTGAAAGATCACTTCCGTAGGTGTGAGGTAGCCTCAAAAAAACAGATAATATGTGTATAAAGCATAAACAAGTAAGTGAGCAAAAGAAAGGGGGGGACAATAAATGCGCGGCACTAAGTTGTCCCAGTTAGGTCAACAAGCATTTTTCGTTGGTCCTGCAGTCTTGTTTTTTACCTTAATAACGATTATCCCATTCATCATGGGGATGTATTACTCTTTCACAGACTGGAACGGTGTATCTGGTCATGTAAGTTGGGTCGGATTTCAAAACTTCTCCACTATATTTACGAATGACCCCGACTTCTGGTCTTCCTTTTGGTTTACAGTAAGATTTACTGTGTTAGGTGTTGTTTTGACTAACGTGGTAGGATTCTTCCTAGCTTATCTGTTAACGAAACCTTTAAAGACACGGAACATGCTTCGGACTATTTTCTTTATGCCGAACGTTATTGGGGGATTGTTGCTTGGGTTCATCTGGCAATTTATCTTCATCAAAGGGTTCGCAACGATGGGAGAACTCACCGGCTGGTCGTTCTTTAATCTTCCTTGGCTGGGTGATGCAACAACCGGCTTCTGGGCGATTGTGATGGTTTTTGTTTGGCAGTCATCTGGTTATCTGATGGTTATCTACATCGCTTCTCTAAGTAACGTATCGAAAGAAGTATTGGAAGCGGCTGATATTGATGGTGCCTCCCGTTGGCAGGTCCTGCGCAGCATTGTAGTTCCATTGATCATGCCTGCTGTAACTATCGGTTTGTTCCTAGCGATTTCTTGGTCCTTCAAAATGTTCGACCTTAACCTTTCCTTGACGAAAGGTGGACCGTTCAAATCTACAGAGTCGGTTGCCATGAATATTTACAATGAAGCCTTCCTGAACAATCGTTACGGTCTGGGTACTGCTAAAGCGCTACTGTTCTTTGTTATCGTAGCGATTATCACTCTGATTCAGGTCCGTATTACGAAGAGCAAGGAGGTAGAAGCTTAATGAACGCTAAGTCAAAAGGCAGATGGAATATCGGCGTAGAGGTGTTGATGATTCTTCTTGCCCTTCTCTTCCTCTCTCCATTTTATTTCTTACTTGCGAACTCAGTGAAATCCTTCGGTGAAATTCTGAGTGATGCCGCAAGCTGGCCACAGACATTTATGTGGTCGAACTATACAAATGCTTGGAAATTGGCACGGTTTGGTGAAGCTTTCCGAAATTCGGTTATCATAACGGTTATCAGTGTTATTCTGATCTCTCTGTTTAGTGCGATGGCTTCTTATCGTATGGTTCGGGCGAATACGAAATTCAATCAATTTTTGCTGCTGTTGTTCGTAGCTGCAATGGTTGTTCCGTTTCAAACGATCATGATTCCAATCTTGAAAGTCGTAAATGTAATTGGAGTAAACAACTCCTTCCTAGGATTGATCATTACGAATCTAGGGATCAGTGTTCCAATGGCAATCTTTCTGTTCCACGGTTTTATCAAGTCCGTTCCGCTTGAAATCGAAGAGGCGGCAACAGTTGACGGATGTAATCCAATTACCGTATTCTTCCGCATAGTACTTCCCTTGCTGAAGCCAATGGTAATGACAACGATCGTGCTGAATGCACTTGGAATATGGAATGATTATCTGCTGCCTTCCTTGATTCTTCAGGCACCAGAACTTCGTACCATTCCGCTGGCGACCTTCTCCTTCTTTGGTCAATACACCAAGCAATGGGATATGGCGCTTCCGGCTCTCGTAATCGGGATTGCTCCAATTATCATCTTCTATCTGTTTATGCAGCGTTACATTGTTGAGGGAATAGCGGCTGGCTCGGTGAAAGGTTAACACCGAGCCCTCCGTTCCAAATATTGTAGACTTGATCCACTATCTTAAGGGGGAAAACATAATGAATAAGAAACGCTCGGCAGTTGCACTTTCGGCAGTAATGGCTATGAGTTTAGCATTAACAGCATGTGGTGGAGGCAATAACGCTTCTAGTAACTCACAAAATGGAAGCGCTGGCACGGATAAAGGCCAAGTAAAAACGGTTAAAATCTTTCAGTTCAAAACTGAAATCGTTGAAGGTCTGAATGAGCTCAAGGTTGAATTTGAAAAAGAATACCCTAACATCAAGCTGGATATCCAAACCGTTGGTGGTGGTGCGGATTACGCAGCAGCACTGAAGACGAAGTTTGCTTCCGGCGACGCACCTGACATTTTCTCCAATGGTGGATATGCTGAAATGGAGCTTTGGGGAGATAAGATGGAGGATCTGTCCGACCAACCTTGGGTGAAAGATCTGATTCCTATGGCTGCAGAGCCAATGACTAAAGACGGTAAAGTATACGGTATGCCAATGAACCTTGAAGGTATTGGATTTGTATATAACAAAGACCTATTTGAAAAAGCAGGCATCACTGAAACTCCAAAAACATTGTCACAACTAGAAGAAGCGGCTAAGAAACTACAAGCCATTGACGTAACTCCTTTTGGTAATGCATATCAAGAATGGTGGCTCCTTGGTAACCAAGGCATTAGCGTAGCATTTGCACAACAAGACGATGTAAATGGCTTCATTAAGAGCTTGAATGAGGGTACGGGTACAATCATAGGTAACAAAGTGTTTGAAGATTGGAGCAACTTGCTCAACCTGACTTTGAAATACGGACAAAAAAATCCTTTGACCACAGATGCTAACACTCACTTGGCTATGTTTGCTAAAGGTGAAATCGCAATGATGCAAGAAGGGAACTGGGCACAAACACTTGTAGATAACATCACACCTGATATGAACATCGGGATGTTCCCAATGCCAATCAATGAAGATGCTGAGAAAAACGATAAAATGACTGTAGGTATTCCTGCTAACCTTGTTGTAAACAAAGATTCCGGATCTAAAGAAGAAGCTAAAACCTTCTTGAACTGGTTGGTAACTTCTGATATGGGTAAAGAGTATATCGTTAAAAAATGGAAATTCATTCCTGCTTTATCCACAATCGAAGCTACTCCTGAAGATATCGGTAAGCTTGGATCTGACGTATGGAATTATGTAAAAGAAGACAAGGTGTATGGTTTGCAATCTTCTAAATTCCCTGATGGTGTAACCCAAGAATTTGCTAGTGTTATTCAACAGATGATTGCTGGCAAAGTGGATGTGAACGGCTGGATGACTGGCATGCAAGCAGCTTGGGACAAGCTTAAGAAATAAGGAAAGCTCGTTCATAAAAAAGATTAAAATGGACAAGTAGTTCACAAAGGCGTTCTCCGTATACCTCATCAATATGAGACGGGGAGCGCCTTTTATCTTAGCTAGGGGAGAGGGCGCCGATGAAACGATTTGATCCTATTCAGATGGGTGTGGACTATTACCCGGAACATTGGGAAGAATCCATGTGGGAACCGGATATCAGTTTAATGAAGGAAACAGGTGTTAAGGTAGTTCGAGTCGCCGAGTTTGCATGGAGCCGATTAGAGCCTACGGAGGGGAATTACCAGTTCGGGTGGCTGGATCGCGCGCTGGATCTTTTTCACAAATATGAACTGCAAGTTGTGATCGGTACGCCGACTGCTACACCTCCTAGATGGTTAACTACGAAATTTCCGGACGTGCTGCCAGTGTTTGCGAACGGAGATATATTCCACCCAGGGGTACGCGGACATCGCTGTTATAACAGTGCATCTTTACGTGAATACGGAAGCCGTATTACCCAGCGTCTTGCTGAGCACTATAGTGAACACCCGGCCGTTATAGGCTGGCAGACTGACAATGAATTCGGTATGTTAGATTGTCATTGTGACGCTTGCAATATAGCGTTTCGCACTTGGGTAAAAGCCAAATATGGCAGCCTTGATCGGGTGAATGTAGAGTGGGGAACGGTTGTGTGGAGTGGAGAATACAGCGATTGGAATGAGCTTACGGTTCCACTGGGCGGATCGCCACATCAGAATCCATCGTTTCTGCTAGATTATCAGCGGTTTCAGTGGGATTCGGTGGTAGCATTCCAGAAGACGCAGATTGATATTTTGAGGTCTGTTTGTCCGCAGCATTTTATCACTCATAACTTTCACAGCTATCCGCAGCGTCTGGATATGTACGCAGTCGGTGCTGATCTGGATATCGCTGCATTTGACTATTATCCGAATACTTCACCAACCAAGCAAGCGACAACACCATATAGCGGAGCACTTTCGTTAGACGTAACCCGAGGGATTAAACGTCAAAACTTCTGGATCATGGAGCAGCTAAGCGGCTCACCAGGTTGTTGGATGCCGATGTGGAGAACGCCGTATCCTGGGATGCTTCGTGCTTATGCGTGGCAGACGATAGCCAGAGGTGCGGATACTGTCGTTCATTTCCGTTGGCGTAGTGCAGCCGCAGGTGCAGAGCAATTCTGGCATGGACTGATTGATCACAGTAATGTCCCAGGACGCAGATTTGCAGAGTTCACTCAGCTATGCCATGAAGTGAATACACTTGGGGAAAGGCTGACTGGAACGACATTAAAGCATGAAGTGGCGATTCTATATTCTCATGAAGAGAAAGCCGCACTGGATATTCAGCCTCAAGCTGAGGGATTTGATTATTATGAGAATATTAAACAGATCCATCGTGCAGTAACAAAGCTTGGCTTGGGCTGCGATGTGATTGACCTCAGACAACCACTGGATGGATATAAAGTAGTGATCGCGCCAAATTTATACTTGCTGGATGAGGAGATCGTACGTAGTTTGGAGGATTTTGCACTAGCTGGCGGCACCTTGCTCATTACCAACCGAAGTGGCGTGAAAACTACAAATAACATCGCAGTCATGCAGCCACTGCCGGGACTACTGAGCTATTGCACAGGGATTGAAGTACTGGAGTATGATCCGATTGGTGCTGAAACCCATAAGGTTGTTGATGCTGAGGGGAACCAATATGAATGTACGCAGTGGTGCGACATCCTGAGACCAGTTGTGGCGTGGCCGATTGCTTGGTATAGCGATGATTTCTATAGTGGAACACCGGCTGTAACCGTTAATGCTTTTGGGAAGGGTCAGGTTTATTATTTTGGAACGCATATGGAAGAGCGCTTCTGGTCAGTGTTGTTGGAGCGCCTTTCTAAACAGCAGGGGCTGTTTAGATTTGAGGGACTGCCGGATGGAGTACAGGCCTCTGTGCGTTCGGGAGATCAAGGCAGCTTCTTATTTTTGCTTAACTTGAGCCGGGAGTCTGTGACAGTCACCTTGCCACAAGAGTATAGCAGTCTGCTCGATCACTCGATTTGTTCAGGAGAGCTGCAGCTTGAGCCATATGGTGTAGAAATTCTGGAGATGTGAAAGGATTCTTAGTAACCGTTGATGGGGAGGGCGTTCTTATCTCCTTCGACCTATGATTGAATCCTTTGGGATTGTGAATGGGATTGCACTCTGTGCAATAGAATTCCTTTTTGGGTGGGGGAATTTGAAATCTGTTGCACATTGTGCAATCAGATTGGTGGAAAGCCTCCATTTTAATGGATTTCACAAGATTCTAATGCACGAAGTACAACAGAACGCTCGAAATGAGATGGAAAAGTGCATTCTAATGTATGAAGTGCAATAGAATGTGCTCCTTGGGTCGGAGGAGCTGTCGAGGCAAGTTAGTTGGTGCGGTGCAGCATGTTACGCTGGAGTGGTAGGCGAGTGGAATGGTGCAGAATGTTACGCTGGGGCAAATGGCGAGTTGGTGCGGTGCGGAATAGCTGCACTTTCTACACTTATTTAAAGTTCTCGGGCTATGAAATGGATTTAGTTGTATTTAGTGCAGCTATAATGCGAAGTATCGCGGTTCTCAGCCAAATGCTGAGAATATAACTGCACAGAATACACTTATATGGATATTTTCTGCTGAACAGGCTGATTTAAGTGTACTAAATGCAGTTACTCTAACGCACATGCCCATACTAATGAGAGCCACACAGCGATGAGCTCTGTCATACGCAATCTTATGTAGCATTTCACTACGCAGGAGGCGATTAAGCTATACACCATAGAGTATTAGTGAAGTCGTCTAAACTGCTCCGGTGTAGTCCCTGACTGCTTGCGAAAGGTGGCAACATAATGGCTAACATCACGGAAGCCTACTCTCTGCGAGATGATTTTTACAGTAAGATCCGGCTGGCTTACGAGCATTTCTTTGCTTTTACGGATACGTAGCCGTACGAAATAGGCATAAGGAGATAGCCCGAAGGTCTGTATGAATAGATTGTTGAGATATCGTCCTGAGACGCCGAGCTGATCGGCTAGATCGTTAAGTCCGAGATCAGGATCACCATAATGACTGTCCATCCATTTCAGTAGCGGCTGCAGCTTATCTACATTGCGGGATATTGTTGTGTTGTTATGTAGTTGCCCATATTTGCTTAAAGTAAGCAGAAAGCGATAAGCATCTGTGGAGGCAGTCAGACCAAACATGTCCTGTGAGGCATCATACTGATCAAGTATTTCTCTTAGCAGCTTGGAGAGAGGCGCCTCTTTTTCCCAGCGGTAAAAAGAATTCATATTCATCCCCAGCGTCTCCAAAATAGAACCTGCAGAGCTGCCTCCGAACGTTAGATAAGAAGTGCTCCAGTTAGCAGCAGAAGCTTCATAGCGATGTGGAGTATAGGGGAGAAGTAATACACCACTGCCTGCGGGGAGGGAGAAGCTTTCATTCTCCAAATGAATCACCCCTTCACCAGACGCCGTTTGGAGCCAATGATAGGTTTCGTAGCCATCTAAGCGAGATACTTTTTCCTGTTGATGATTGTGACCGATGCTGTCTAATGTGATAGGTAGATGCTGTCCACCCTCATGGGGGAACACAATTCTACGATGCACGATTCCCTTCAATGAATCCATCTCCTCTTAGTTCCATATTCTTATATGACGGGAAGATTATTTTATATTTATAGCGTCAGATGAACCGATTACAATATATATATAATTATACAATAAAGGATGTGCGAAGTGTGATTAACGATAAATTACCTAAGATTTGGTACGGTGGAGATTACAATCCAGAGCAATGGGATGCGCCTGTATGGGCAGAGGATGAGCGTATGTTTAAGCTGGCAGGAATTGATGTTGCCACAATTAATGTATTTTCCTGGGCGCTGATTCAACCTTCCGAAGACACTTATGATTTCTCATCACTAGATGAATTAATGGATAGACTATATAAAAATGGTACTTACGTATGTCTGGCAACAGGTACAGGAGCGCACCCAGCTTGGATGGCTCATCGTTATCCTGAAGTTACTCGTGTTGATGTGAAGGGTAGAAAACGCAAGTTCGGTGGACGTCATAACTCGAATCCAAACAGTCCGGTTTACCGCAAGTTTGCAGCGAAGCTGGCAGGAAAGCTGGCTGAACGTTATAAGGATCATCCGGCGCTGGTAGCTTGGCACGTTTCGAATGAGTTCAGTAACTACGATTATTCTGATTTATCTGAAGCGGCGTTCCGTGTCTGGTTAAAGGATCGTTACGGCTCTCTGGATGCATTAAACAAAGCGTGGAATACACGTTTTTGGGGACATACGTTTTATGATTGGGAAGAAATTGTACTGCCTAGTGAGCTAAGTGAAGAATGGGATGGTAACCGTACCAACTTCCAAGGCATTTCCTTAGACTTCCGTAGATTTATGTCGCATAGCTTGCTGGAATGCTACAAAATTGAGAGTGATGCGATTAAGGAGCACAGTCCTAACGTACCTGTTACCACTAACTTGATGGGCTTTTATGATGAACTGGACTATTTTGAGTGGGCTAAACATATGGACGTCATTTCTTGGGACAACTATCCTTCACTCGATACACCAGTCAGCTTTACAGCCATGGCGCATGATCTCATGCGTGGATTGAAGAATGGACAACCTTTCATGCTGATGGAGCAAACGCCAAGCCAGCAGAACTGGCAACCCTATAACTCTCTGAAACGTCCAGGGGTTATGCGCTTATGGAGTTATCAGGCTGTTGCGCGTGGTGCAGACACTGTTCTGTTCTTCCAACTGCGTCGTTCAATTGGTGCATGTGAGAAGTATCATGGAGCTGTTATTGAGCATGTAGGACATGAACACACGCGTGTATTCCGTGAATGTGCTGAGCTAGGAAAAGAGCTTGGACAACTTGGAGATCAGCTATTGGATGCGCGTAGTGCAGCTAAAGTAGGGATTATTTATGACTGGGAAAACCGCTGGGCTATCAACCTTTCAAGTGGACCATCCGTAGCTTTGGATTATGTGAATGAGATTCATAAATATTATGATGCACTCTACCAACAAAATATCGAAGCCGATATGATCGGTGTAGAAGAGAATCTGTTCAAATATGAGATTGTTATCGCACCTGTGATGTATATGGTTAAGCCGGGTTTTGCTGAGAAGGTTGAAGCTTTTGTAAAAGCAGGCGGAACATTCATTACGACTTATTTCAGCGGGATTGTTAATGAGAACGACCTCGTAACCGTTGGTGGCTACCCTGGGGAACTGCGCAACGTACTAGGGATCTGGGCTGAGGAAATTGATGCATTGCTGCCAGGGATGAGCAATGAGATTGTGATGGACAAGGCATGGGGCAATTTGAGTGGTTCTTACAAATGTGATCTGCTCTGTGATCTGATTCATGCCGAAGGTGCTGAGGTTTTGGCAGAGTACGGATCTGATTTCTATAAAGGAATGCCAGCCTTGACTGTGAATAACTTTGGTGAGGGTAAGGCGTATTACGTGGCTACCAGCCCAGAAGCGGGATTCTTGAAAGGATTCTTAGCCAATCTATGTGCTGACAAGAACATTCAGCCGCTAGTGAATGCACCGGAAGGTATCGAATCTGTGCAACGTGTGAAGGAAGGCGCATCCTACCTATTCTTGCTGAACCACACCACTGGTGATTTGAGTGCGGATATTGGTGCTACTGAGCGTACGGATCTTCTGACTGGCAATAAGGTTAGCGGTTCTGCTGTTGTGCCAGCCCGTGGAGTATTGATTTTGTCGGATAAGAACTAATTCGTAGTATATAAAAAGATCTCCGGGGACCAGCTTGTCCCCGGAGATCTTTTTTTGTTATGCAGCATTTCATTAGCTGCTGCTGCTCGTGCTGTCATCTAGAGTAGCTCCACCCGGATTGCCACTACTTAATGTAATGCTCTCCGCCACGGTGGAATCTGATTTAAGTGTGTATTGGATAATATCATCCGCCTTTAGTTCTGCTAAGGTGATTGCATTTTCTTGACGCGTGCCATTGTCGAAGGTAACCGCTACGATTTTAGTATCCGCATCAATCGTAATGTCTGTGGTTTCATCGGAGAAGCTTTGCTGCATTCTACCTCCCTGTGGCCCGCCGCCTTGTCCGCCACCTTCCGGTATTTCCCCTTGTGGCATCCCACCCTCGGGCGCAGCGCCGTTTCCTGTATTTTGATCGCCATCAGGTTTTTCCGGTGGGGTACCGCCTTGACTGTTCTGCCCGTCCCCTTCTCCAGCACCTTGTCGGGGCATAGACATGTCCGATTTATAGAGGGTAAGGGTAGTATCGCTTACACTCTTAATCTTACCGAAATTCATGGACATATTGGGTCTGCCATTTTGTTGATTGCCGTTTGCTTGTGGTTGTTTGGCTGCTGAACCCCTGTCTGCTTGGTTATTTGCAGCAGCTGTTCCTTCGGCCTCCGAATTCGCGCTGCAGCCAGCCAATAATAGAGAAGCGAGTAGGCCTCCAGATATTAGAATAGGGACGAACTTTCTCATTTTTTATTCCTCCTTAGTAGGTTAAAGATAGATTAGGAGAAATATAACAAACAGTTCTGAAAGTTTGCTTAATATTAGCTGAAAGTTTGCCTAAAGAAATGAAATATGCAAATGTTATATAATGAACAAATATGTGGAGCTTTATAGCCCACTAGGTTGCACTTTGTACAATAGATTCTCCTGAAATGAGGGGGGATAAGAATTCTATTGCACTTTGTACACTTAAAGAAGAGAAAAGCACCTATTTTAACGGATTTCTCCGAAATCTATTGCACGAAGTACAATGGAATGATTTTATAGGAGCCAAAGGTAGCATTCTGTTGCACAATCTGCAATGAGACGACCAGGAAAGAGGCAGCACATGAAGACTTTACTAGTAACGGGGTATCGTGCGCACGAGCTCGGTATTTTTGACAATAAGCATCTAGGGATTCCTTATATCAAAAAGGCACTAGCTAACCGATTAAAACCTTTGATTGAAGAAGGCGTGGAATGGGTGATTACGCCCGGCCAGTATGGTGTGGATCTGTGGGCATGCGAAGTGGTAAGCGAACTTAAGCTGCAATATCCGGACTTAAAGCTTGGGATCATTACAGCGCATACCGGACAGGAAGAGAAGTGGAAAGAAGAGAAGCAGAACGAGTATCGGCGTATTATTGCGGGTGCGGATTTCTTCGGGGCGGTCAGTAATGCCCCTTATGACGGTAGTTGGCAGTTTCGGGCCAGAGATGATCTGCTGTTCCGCAAAAGTGACGGAATACTGCTCTTTTATGATGAGGATGCGGCGGAGGGGAGTCCGAAGTTTTTTAAAGAGCGGGCGTTGAAGCTGCATGCTGAAGGGGAATATGAGTTGTTTCTAATTCACTCCGATGAAATTCAGAATATTGCCGATGAAGAGAATCAACGTGACTACGAGTAAGTATATGTAGATTTTGGAAAAGTAAAGGCCCGTAAACAGTGAATGAGAACATCACCGTTTATGGGCCTTTTAATATAAGAAGAGATTAGATAAAACTCTTTAGCGAAGGTGCTTTTCGCACCTTGTAATTTTGTTCATAAGCATAGGCGAGCTTGATGAGTGTGGGCTCTTGATAAGCTTTCGCAGAGAAAGTCACACCGAAAGGGGCGCCGGCTGATGTATAACCGGAAGGCACAACGATAGACGGATATCCCGCTCTGGAGGTAATTCTGGCGCCGAAATCGGCGGGGAACAGCAGGGCATCCAGATTGTATTCCTTCATAGTAGCGTCGATTCCATCTTCCTTGCACAGCTTCAGGTCAGTCACGCGGTGTCGTAAATACTTGGATTCGGTTTGTGTGCCGGAAGAGGTATATTCCGCATCTATTAATGTAGCTTGACCATATCTCAAAGTCTCCACAGGATGCGCATGGTTAAAATCAATAATATCCTTTAAGGTTCGCATTGGTGCGCCAGGTCCCAAATGAGATAAATAAGCGTTCAGTGCTGTTTTGAATTCGTTTAAGACTACCGAAGAATAACTAATTTCCCGAGCGGTCTTTATATCCGCAGGATCAATGATGGTCGCTCCGAGCTCTCTCATCCTGTCTACGGAAGCGTTGAATAGTGCAAGTTGTTCTTCTGTTAGCTCCTCGAAATAATAATCACGCGGGATACCTATTCGGGCACCTTGCAAGCCGTTCTCGTCGAGGAATACAGTGTAATCCTCATGGATTTTACCTATATTCGTTCCCATGGCGGCATCATGATTATCGTCGCCCAGCATGGCATTTAACAGCAGAACAGCATCACGAACCGTTCTGGCCATAGGGCCCGCAGTGTCCTGCGTGTTGGAGAGCGGAAGAATTCCCGAACGACTGAGCAGTCCAACGGTTGGCTTAATGCCAATAATAGAGCCCAAATTGCCGGGGTTAAGGATCGATCCGGAGGTTTCTGTACCGACAGAGACTGTACAGAAGTTACAGGCTACAGCAACCGCTGATCCACTACTGGAGCCGCCAGTTGGTGTAGATATATTGTAGGGGTTAAGGACTTGCCCGCCACGGGAGCTGTAACCGGAGGGCATGCCGGTGGTCATAAAATTGGCGAATTCGGTCATATTGGCTTTACCCATAATAATCGCTCCGGCTTCACGCAGTTTGGTAACGATGAACGCATCTTTCCCGGCAAAAGAATTCGCCAAAGCCAGCGAACCCGCACTAGTATGCATTTTGTCCCCAGTATTGATGTTATCCTTCAATAACACAGGGATGCCATGCAGAGGACCTCGGGAGCCTTTGATCGCACGTTCCACATCCAGAGATTCTGCGATAAACAATGCATCCGGATTGATCTCTAGCACAGAGTTAATCGTTAAGCCATTTTTGTCATGATCAGCTATGCGTTCATAATACATGAGAACTAGTTGTTTTGACGTGATTTCTCCGGATTCTAATGCAGCTTGGATCTCGGGTACAGTGGCTTCTACGAGTTCGAAACTCATGTGCGTTCACGCTTCTTTCCCTATAGGATATAGCTTCTCCTTCATCTAACCATAATTTGGGTTTGATGGGTAGTGTTATATTGAGGCGTGAGATAAATAGATTTTTATTCAAAGAGCTTTCATGCTCCCAATTGAAAAGAGGTGCCCGAATCGCCAGATAAAATGGCCTTTGGACACCTCTTTTTATTTTTTGATAAGAGTCATTATTACCCCTGTGCTGTAAATCCCTCTTCCGCTAAATATTCTTTAGCTTCCTCAAGGGTCTCAAAGGCCATTTCTAGATTAAGGTCGGCATAGACGTACCATAAATCATCCTCAAGTTTTAGAGTCAGCGTATGGCCCTCATCATTAGTCCAGAATGAGTCGGCTGCTGCCGCAGCCTTTTTCTTTCTTTTGCTGGCTACAGGGGCATCCGGAATGTAAATAGACAGTGAGGTGATGGTGGCATCCAGCAGACTCCGCAGCTCGGATTCCGAGTAGTCGCGAATGTTCACAAGGCCCTTATCATCTGCCTCATAGCCCCGCAATAAGCCTGCGAACACATAACCATTCCCATTAGGATGCAGATGGTAAGCAACGGTTTTCTTATCATGCTGGCTTTCCTCGTAGTGATAGTTCACGCGCCCAAGGGATACGTTTTTACGTTCCAATTGGGGGTAAGAGTCGAGAATCGCTAATTTTTGTTCAAAAGTAAGCATATACAGCCTCCGGTTTTCGGTGTGATTGTGCACATGATTATACCATGACGATGGCCCGCAGACTATTTTTTAGTGATCAAGCGGCAGAGTCAGCACGAAGGTACAGCCTTCCTCGGAGTGCTCCTCAAGCACAAGGCTCCCGTTCATGGCTTCTGCCAGCAGACGGCTGAAGGTTAAGCCGAGTCCCAGACCACGTAGTGTGCTTTGTTTGTCGCTACCTCGGAAAAAAGCCTCGAAGACATACTCACTATGATTTGATGAGATGCCCAGCCCGTTATCCTGAATACGAATCTCCGCCATGTCATGACCTTGCTGTTCAAGCACCTCTACTGTAAGCTGTACCATTCGGTCTGGGGCCTTGGCTTGTACACTGTTATTAAGTAAATTGACGATGATTTGTTGGATACGTAGCGGGTCCCCACACAAAAATAAGGGAGTTCTTGGCATATGGAGCACAGGCTCCGCAACTTCATACGCTTGTGTCAGCTTCCATTGATACACGATTTCGGATAACAGTGGTACGGCATCCAGTCGATCGTGACGGACTGAAACGATTCCTGCAGTCAGTGCGTTGTAATCCAGAAGATCGGCAACCATCCGTTGCAATCGTCCAGCTTCCTGCAAAGCAATATCTAGAAATTCCACAGCTTCATCGTCTTCGACAACCCCTTCACGAACGGCATGGATTAGGCCTTTAATAGAGGTTACTGGTGTCTTTAGTTCATGGGATACACCGGCTAACATAACCGCACGGGACTGCTCAAATTGTTGTAACTTGCCTGCCATCTCTTCAAAAGACAACATCAGTTCATGGATTTCCCGTTCTTTGGCGTCCTTATCCAGAACGATATCATAACGGCCATGGCTGATTTGAGCGGCTGCTTTGGCTACCTTCTGGATCGGTTTTGCCAGTTTACGAGACAAGAGGTAAATGGTTAGCCAACTTAATATAATTAGAAATAGCAACAGAATGGAGAAAAAAATGATCTCCTCCTGCGGAATATGCCTCAGCGATTTCTTGGATTGAAGCACAATCACCTGTCCCAGCGTTTCCCCATCCGATTTTATGGGCGCTACTGCAGCTTTGAACTCCGGACTGCGAGAGTCGTCAAGGCTATCATTAAGTTTATGCCTCATCTCATCTTCAGTTAGAGGCGGCATTGAGAACAGCATCTGATCTTGCTGATCTGTAATGATTACACACATTTCTACGGTTAACTTGAAGAATCGTTTTCGGTCTTCAATGAGCCTTCCAAGATTTTGGCTGATCTCTATTGAACCCTCACGATTTACGCTCCGGTCGGCAATCTCCTGTGCTAATAATCCAGTAGTCTGCATCCGGTTACTCATAGCTTCTTGTTGGATCCACCAGAACGTCGTTAGTGCAGTTAGCAGGAGACCAACACTAATGATGAGCAGGTAACGAATCGTCCAATAGGAGAGAATCGAAGTACGTTTGGGGCTGCTCTTCTTTAGGTTGTCCATAATTGATATCCTGTCCCTCTCAGGGTACGGATTTCCCCCTCATCTACTGGCCAATGCGACAGCGCTTGGCGAAGTCTTTTGATAGACAAGTCCACGGCTCTCTCACTTCCTTCGTAATCCATCTCCCAGACATGTTCTATTAATTGCTCGCGGGTACAGATTTGATTAGGTCTTTCAGCCAGAAATAACATGACCGACATATCACGTGGACTAAGACTCAGCTCAACTCCGTTTAAAAATACAGCTCGTGCAGTAAAGTCGATAAACAAACTGCCATAATGCCGTTTGCGGCTGCCATCGGACCACTGCGAAGGACGGCGTAACACAGCATTCACGCGTGCCACCACTTCCTCAGGAATAAAGGGCTTAGACATATAATCATCCGCACCACCGTCGAGTCCGGCTAGTCGGTCATGGATCCCGTCCCTTGCGGTGAGCATGATTACGGGACAGCTGCTTTTTTCACGAATCAGCTTTAGCAGTTCAAAGCCGTCCATGTTTGGCAGCATGATGTCGAGTAATACTAATGAGGGAGGTGTTATAGCAAAAGACTCCAGTGCAGCGTGTCCGTCGGCTACACGGGTGACATGGAAGCCTGCTTTTTTCAGATAGGCACTGAGGACCCTGGAGATAGCTTCCTCATCTTCAACAATTAGAATGGATCTCATCCTGTGGTGGTCCTCCAATCTATAAAATTACGACAAGTTTAACACATCATTGCTCGCTCTGCTCTGACTTCTTCCCGACATATTGCTTTGTTAGAATGAGGGACGAGCTTGAAAATATACAGAATATTTTGAATATTGGAGGGAACAGGATGAAGAGAAAAAGAATAGCCTTGATCGCGGCCGGAGTCATCATCGTAGGAGTAGTCACAGGCTATACATTGCTGGATAAATCGCTGGGCAATAATGTACAGATCGAGTCCGTGATTCCAGGGCAAGCCACAACAGCCGGTAATGGAGAAAGCACGGCTAACACTGGAGCACCAGTAGGTATGGCAGTCACAGCCGATCAATTAAACGGTGATTGGACGGTTACGGATGCTTCTAAGGTATATTGGTCAGTAACCACCTCTAAAGAAACAGTAAACTTCGTGGATAACAAAGTTCAAGGTACCTGGAAAGTTAATATAGAAGATACTACTTCGATGGTTGGAGAAGGGATAGTAGATATGAGCGCTCTGGACTCTGGCAATGGTCAAAGAGATGAGCATGTAAAAGGGGAAGACTTTCTAGCCGTTACGGAATTTCCACAATCTACGTTTGTCGTTAAATCATTCTCCGAGCTGCCAACGGAATGGACCGAAGGAGCAACTGTACCGGTTGAAATGCAAGGAACGCTTACAGTGAAGGGTGTGGATAAGGACGTTACTTTCCAGTCTCAAGCAGCGTACAGTGGTGGACAGCTGATGCTGTCGGGTACAGCGACAGTGGCCTTTTCTGATTTTGGCTTAAGCAATCCACACACCGTTGTACTGGATACGGAGAACAATCTTGAGGTTCGATTAGAGCTTGTGTTGAAGAAATAGCATCAGTCTTGTTGCAGTGAATTTATAGAGCAACTGTACGGAAGAGACTTTCCCGGGCCTAATAGCTTTTGGGAGAGTCTCTTTGGTTTGGAATGAAATGTATGTTTTAATAGAAGTATCTGTCTAATAAATAGCAATAAAGGAGGTGTTCCTTGTGATCCAGGTGGCGGCAGCGATTATACATAATGAAGAAGGACAGATTCTTATTGCTCGGCGCAGGCAAGGTAAATCTCAGGCAGGTCTTTGGGAATTTCCTGGCGGCAAAATAGAGCAGGATGAAAGCATCGCAGATTGTCTGCAAAGAGAGCTTCAGGAGGAGATGGGGATAATAATCCTTCCCTATGAAAGCTTTGGCGTGAACGAGCACAACTATGGAAGTGTCGAGATCAGACTGTTTGCTTGGAAAGCCCGATATCTGGGAGGTGTAATTGAACTTGTCGATCACGATGAATATAGGTGGGTGTTTCCAACTGCACTCGGTCCGTTCACGTTTGCTCCTGCAGATATTCCTTTTGTAGAACGGCTAATGGTGGGGTCAGATCAAGTGTGAAGTCAGTCTGAACATCAAGTAGAAAGGAAGAACATAAGTGCCCGTATATGAAAAGCTAGTGCGTGACGGAATCCCCAACCTGATAGCTTCTCAAGGTAAAGACTTTAAAACAAGGATATTAGATTCCAAAGAATACATAACTGAACTACGTAAGAAATTGAAAGAAGAGTCGGAGGAGTATTTTCGGGCAGTGAGTAATGAAGAAGCGCTAGAGGAGCTTGCCGACATGCTGGAAGTAATTCAAGCGCTGGCGGAGACCCATGGAAGTAATAGCGCAGAGCTGGAGGAGCTTCGTGCTGAGAAAGCTGAACGTCGTGGCGGATTTAAGGAGCAGATATTTTTGATTGATGTGGAAAGAGAATAACTAGAGATTATTGTTCCGTATAAGGAGGTTATTAAAGTTGTCCAAAACCAAACTGATGATGATCTTAAGCGGTGTGGTAGCCTTGATTCCTATTGCTATTTATTTATTCCTATATTCCAAAATGCCTGATAGGGTTCCGATCCATTACGATGGGAATATGGCTGATAGATTTGTAAGCAAGTCTAGTCTGGAGGTTATTTTGCAAAGCGGGCTTGGATGTTTGGGGTTTATAATCATGAAACTCCTGCAGTTCCTTTTGCAAAAAGCGTTTATTCAGAGCTCTAACGAGCATTCAGCGGCTCTGAGCAGGAGCTGGAATATTGCTATTTTGGTAGTGACGGTGGTGTTCGCCGGCATCAGTTCCTATACATTTATTAGAATGGTCTGATAGAATTAAAGAGACTTAGCAGAAGGATTAGGAGGAACATGCAAATGAAAATGGATAACGCTTACAAGATAAGATGGGGAATTCTCAGTACAGGCTGGATTGCCCATCAGTTTGTTACTGATTTATCTCATGCCAGCAATGGCGTGGCATATGCCGTGGGTTCGCGTTCACAGGAAAGTGCGGATAAATTCGCGAGGGATCATGGAGTACCACATGCTTATGCTACCTATGAGGAATTGGTAAATGACCCGAATGTAGACGCTGTATATATTGGAACGCCACATCCTTTTCACAAAGAAAATGCATTATTGGCGCTACGTGCAGGTAAAGCTGTTCTATGTGAGAAGCCTTTTACCGTGAATAGCGGAGAATTGGAAGAAGTGGTGGCCTATGCTAGAGATCATAAGCTGTTCCTGATGGAGGCCATGTGGAGTCGTTACATCCCGGCGATGGTGAAGGTTAGAGAATGGATCGCCGAGGGCAGAATCGGTGATGTTCGTTTGGTGAAGGCAGACTTAGGATTTCGCACCGACTGGAATCCAGAAAGCAGATTGCTGAATCCGAAGCTGGGGGGAGGCGCGCTGCTGGATGTTGGGATTTATCCGGTTTCTTTTGCCTCGATGGTGTTTGGACCTCATCCTGAATCTATGTCCAGTACGGTGCATATTGGCGAGACTGGAGTGGACGAGCATTTCTCCATGCTGCTGAATTATGGCAATGGAAAAACCGCTTCGTTGAACGGTGGTATTCGTCTTAATACGCTGGAGGAAGCACATGTGTTTGGAACAGAGGGACGTATAATTGTTGAAGGGACGTTAGTGAACCCGAAATCGGCTTCGCTCTATATAGGGGATGAGAAGGTAGAGAGCTTTGTGGATGATCGAGCTTCTATTGGATATTGTTTTGAAGCAGAGGAAGTAGGACGTTGTTTACAAGCAGGGCTAACTGAAAGTCCAGTCATGTCATTGGATGAATCGTTAGCGATTCTGAAACTGCTGGATCAAATACGTGCGCAGTGGGGTCTTAAGTATCCTGGAGAGTAAATAAAATAAACAACACCCCTCGGAGCTACTAAGGTAGCTCCGAGGGGTGTTTGCTATATCGAACGATAGGTGGAAGTCTAGTTCTGACTATTGTCGTTTTTATTTTTGCCTGCTTGGACCCAGCCGGCCACTTCAACCGTGCGCTTGGCTTGATGAAAAACAGCATCACGGATCCGATCCTGCTCTTCGATCATTTTACCGTCCCCATCTACACTGACGCTTGTTCCGTACGGGTTGCCTCCTGCACCGAATGTGACGGGATCTGTGTAACCAGGTGCAGCGACAATCGCTCCCCAGTGATACATCGATGTGTAGAGTGCCAAGATCGTAGCTTCCTGTCCGCCGTGCGGATTCTGTGCTGAGCTCATGGCGCTGACGACTTTGTTTACCGTGAGTCCTTTGCCCCAAATCCCTCCGGTTGTATCAATGAACTGCTTCATTTGAGAAGCAATGTTACCGTAACGGGTTGGAGAACTGAAAATAATCGCATCGGCCTCCACAATATCATCAGGTGTTGCAACGGGGATATCTTTTGTCTTCTCAGCCAAGGCCTTCATGGCCGGATTGGCCGCAATTTTATCCTCGGGAACCAGCTCCTGCACCTTCAGCAGTTTTACCTCAGCTCCCGCTTTCTCGGCGCTTTCCGCGGCCCATTGTGCTAGCTGGTAGTTAGTTCCTGTGGCACTGTAATAGATGACAGCTAATTTAATTTTTGACATGCTAGGTCATTCCCTTCGAGTGTAGTTCCATACTATTAATTACCCCATTGATGCTTTTATAACCCAAATCGATAATTCTGCTCTAACTGGACAGACAGATGTCCACTTCCCTTGTGTATACTGAACTCAATTACAGGAAATGAGGGAGAATAATGAATACTTATTTTGTACAAAAACCGAAAATGACATTGGCTGGGGTTAGCATACGTACGACAAATGAAGTGGAAATGGGTCCCGACGGGGGCTTATCGCGGCTCTGGGAAACGTATTTTCAGAGTAATATTGCGGGGCAGATGGATACGGTTAAGCCTGAGTACATCTATGCCTTGTATACAGATTATGAGAGTGATGCGTCGGGTGCATATACCGTTGTGATCGGGCATGAAGTCGCTGGGGAGAGACATTTAGCGGATAGCGGGATCGTGAGTTCGGCTGTTCCGGAGAGCAAGTATATGGTTTTTACGACGAAAAAAGGTCCGGTATTTGAAGTAGTCTCGCAAGCATGGGGGGAGATTTGGGCGTATTTTAAGGCGTCTACAGAGGTAAGAACCTATACGGGTGATTTTGAAATTTACGATTCGCGGAATTTTGATCCTGCCAACACGCAGGTTGAGATTTATATTGCGATTGAGTAGATCGGGTGAAAGATATTTTAGCTAAAAGAAATGTTTCGTGGGGATTTGGGGGCTGCCGAGAGGCAGTTCCTTTTTTCGGTGATGAGTTTAATACCTTGGGTGAGGGTGAAGGGTTACTCAACGGTAGAAACGAATATATATCAATAGAAGGAATGCGTAACGAATGAGAAAAAGAACGGTAAAAATCCCGTACATTGGCTGGTTTCGAACGAAGTAGCTGGTTGAGTTAATAGGTTCGATGGAGCGTGACAGTCCCATCAAACGAATCACACATAAACCAAAAGAAACGGAGAACATCAAATGGGAAAACAATTCACGGCTATATTACCTGCACATCAGGAGTTTATTCAGCAGCAGCATCTTTTTTTCGTAGGGTCAGCGCCACTTTCTGAAGAGGGGCATGTTAACCTTTCACCTAAGGGTCATGATTGCTTGCGGATTTTGTCTCCTAATCAGGTGGCTTATCTCGATATGACCGGTAGTGGCAATGAGACAAGCGCTCATCTGCTGGAAAACGGAAGAGTGACGGTTATGTTTTGTGCCTTTGAAGGACCGCCGAACATTCTGAGACTGTATGGAACAGGGGCAGTAATCCTGCCTGGTTCATCAGAATGGGAAACGCTGTACCCTATGTTTACATCTCTGCCTGGAGCTAGACAGATCATTTTAATTGATGTTCATAAAGTACAGACTTCCTGCGGATTTTCGGTCCCATTTATGAGTTATGATGGTGAGCGGGACACGTTACAACGTTGGTCTATCCAAAAGGGCGAAGCAGGTCTGAAAGAATATAGACAAGAGAAGAATACTACAAGTATAGACGGGCTACCGACACCCCTTGGACAAAAAAACTGAGCGGATATGGTGATCCTAGATTCATGTATATATAAAATTTCTCATTCGTCACGACGAGCGTTCCCACAATTCAACTAAGCAGTTAACCCATATATTCTACTGTGCAAAACTCATACTACCTACGGATTCCACCACAAACACAGGCACATACTGCTCTCCCATGTCCGTTCCAACAAGCTGATAACCGTTCTGATATTGACCACTAACTAACGCGTTACCTGTAACGGAACCCAAGTCTCCTTGAAGAAAAATATAAATTCCATTGGAGTATGCAAGCATATTGCCGAAGTTATCAGCGACGATTTCACAGTGAAAAGAGACCTTTTCAAAAGGATGAAGCGCTACATCGGAAGCTGAAATTACCGCATACTCCTGAACAATCTCAGCAAATTGATAGCTGGCATCTACTTTGCGATAACGTGCTGTCTGTCCAATGACACCGTCTCCGAGATCCGCGTTAGATACGAGTATGGAATCATCGGACTGCAGTTCGTAGCTATCTCCAGACATAGAAAACAACTGTGAAATACCATCTTTTTTCATTTCATATGCTGTAAAAAGGGTACGTCCACCTTCGATCTCAGATTCAGCCAGAATCACGGGTGCACTAGAACCTGAAGAGGCAGCAAGCTGGTCATTAAAAGTTAGACTGCGCAGACTCTCGAATTTTGGTAAACTATTTCCAGTTAAAGTAATGACACTTTCGTCGCTATTCATTGCTGCATAATAGAGGACACCATTGCTATCCGTTCCAGCCACAATGACCTTCTTATCGTGTAGTCCCTTGCTGGAGATGACGTTCCCATATCTGCCTTGTTCCTCACCGCCCGGGAGAAGGCGCACAGGTTCAGCAATATTCCAAGCCAATCTTGTAGCGGCAAGGATTGAAGAAGTATCCTCTAGCGGAGCAAGATCACTGTATAGCTGAATAGCTTCAGCATATTGGCCTTTGCTGGCCATGCGCTTGGCATTTTTAAGTAGTTTAGCTTTACTGGTATCTACTAAGGTTAGTACTTTGGATGAGGTGATCCCTGCTGATCCTGCAAAATGACGATAGGCAACAGCATGCCCAGCAAAAGCGGTGATGTTATCGCTCTCTAGGTCTTTGTTCAGGATGATTTTTCCGCTACTTTCTGCCTGCCCAAGTACCCATGGCGCTTCGTAACTATGCTGGCTGTAAGCATTCCTCATGGAGAGGGTGCTCTCCAGCATGCCTGTAAAGTTTCCTGTGCCTGCTAAGGCTTTTAGTTTAGCTGTATCATGACTTTTGAACTTGGAGGCTAGCAACTCCTCCTTGGAAGCAGCGCTTCCGTAATAAGCATCGGGAATCTGCAACAGATTCCATTTAAAAGTGTCTTCTTCACTCTTGTTTCCATCTTGGCTCTGAGCAAGTTCAGTAAGAAACTGCTCCTTAAATTCTCGGAAGTAGGTTGTGAACTGGTCAGAAATGCCTGAATCGGTCGATAACTGGCGATAATAGGATTCATAAGGACCACCGGGCTTCATATATGTAGCTTTTAAGCTGAGGAGGGTATCATAACTTTTCATAAATCCGGTGAAATCTTTCGTCGCAGCTTGTGCTTTAGCGGATGATACCAAGGCATTCAAACCTTGGCGGATGGCCGTGATTGGTGACAGCTCATCAAGTCGCTTCGCAACCTTTTCTTCCATATAAAATATGGAATGGTTTGCCGCCGCTAGGCGATACTGATTCTCTGCACTTATCAGATCGCCAGCAGCATAGAGACGGTCGGCTTCCTTAGTTATTTGTATTTTGTCGGCGATGAGAAAAACCTTCTGTCCAAGCATCACAAACATGCTTATACACAAAATGATCATAAAGTTTCGCAGGGTTATTAATGGTTTGAACGTCATATAGAGTAGCCTCTTTTTTCAAAATATAAGAAAGCATAGTTTCACATCATTCTTTATCCTTATATTTCACCGAGAAACAACTGCCATCAATAAGATGCCAATCCCGTTTCTTCTTGAAATATAAGAAAGCATAGTTTCACATCATTCTTTATCCTTATATTTCACCGAGAAACAATTGCCATCAATAAGATGCCAATCCCGTTTCTTCTTGAAATATAAGAAAGCCCTATTGAACTTCCGGGTCCCAGCGGTATTTGGCTTCACGAATGTCCGCTACTCTTTGGTCCAAGCCATTCCACGGTTCATGGGGATTCGCAGCGATGAGTTTGGATAACCGCATAAAGCGGTCTTTAGGCAGATCTTGCACGTATCGGCCGATCATACTGGAGTAGAGCAGGGCATAACGCTTCATTCTTACTGCAGCTCCGGCAACTCCCGTAAGGATGGTCATACCATTATTCATATGACGAATTTCTACTTCATAGTTCTTTACGTATCGTAGTGTACGATCTTTGATCAGATCAGGACGGACTTTAGCGATCTCGCCGATATATTCGGCTAGTAGCGGCTCGAAATCCTTAAGAAGAAGCTGCTCCAGTTCTAAATCCATATCCTTGCGAAGCAAAAAACCATGCAGCAAGGCGATACGTTGCCGTGCGATCCGGTCACCACGAAGCAGGATGGAGAGTTCGCGCAGCTTCTCGTAGGCAAGAACATCGTCCTCACGGAGTACGGAGACAGCCTCCTGGCGGTTGATCTCCAGTCCCTCTTTGATGATGCCAATTCCTCGGCCGAGCAGCTCGTTAAGAGAACGAAGATTCTCGTTCTGCCGTACTTTTCGCTGCGTATAGTACAATAGTCCAGCGAGGAGAATTCCTCCGGCACCACATAACATCATCTGCTCTATGCTATTTCCAAAATAGACGGAGGCTAGTGTAAGCAGTAAGATGAATAGGAGGCGCGTATGCATTTTTCTTCCTGCAATGGATGCGGCTTGCTTCTCTACCGTAATAAGTGAGTCTTTCCCGCATTTGGAGCATCGATCTTCACCGAGAGCGGTGTATTGTCCGCAGTGGCGACAAATACGAAGCTTGTCATAAGCGTAACGAGGAGCCTTGAAAGGGCGAAAGGTAACAGGTCTTTTCTTATTCACGGCCTTTATCGCCTCCGTTCAATGCGGCCAGTAGGCGGTCGTTAATATCATCTCGAGTTAGTGGTTTACGTTGGCGTGCAGCATAGATGGAAATTTGAATTACGACAATTAGGAACGTAATCCCAAGAATGACGTATGAAATCATGGAACAGTCCTTTCTCATAGACGCCTCGCAGTCTGGATGGCTCATAGAATGATCACTCTATGCATCATTGCTACTTTGGTCCGGCGGTCCTAAAGTTGAAGTTTACAAGGTTTAATTATATCATAATGGCATACTATTTACAGATTTTAGCGATAGTGCTGAACCTGTCATATGTGCCTAATATAACACAAGAGGAGCCCTATTTATGCTTCGTAAATATCAAAGTAACAGAACAACTAAGACACTTATTCAACGTATCTTCCCGGCATTACTGCTGGCGCTATGTCTTGCTGCCTCACCATTTGCAGCTGTTCAGGCCTATGCGGCAACATCGGCGCAATCTCACATTGATGCAGTGCTTCTTATCGATGTAAGTAACTCCATGAAGACTAGTGACAAGAACAAAGTCGCGAGCGAAGCGATGAAAATGTTCATAGATATGCTATCTACTCAAGGTGATAAAGTAGGTATTGTTGCCTATACCGACAAAGTGCAGCGGGAGAAGGCCCTGCTGGAAATTAATTCAGAGGCAGATAAACAGGATTTGAAGGATTTTATTGATGGACTGGACCGTGGAGCTTATACCGACATTGCTGTCGGTGTAGAAGAAGCTGTGAAGGTGCTCCAGAATGGTAGCGATCCGAATCATGAGCCAATCATTGTAATGCTAGCTGATGGCAATAATGATTTCAACAAAACAACAGGCCGGACGCAAAGCGAATCGGATAAAGAACTGAACGCCGCTGTGGAGGTCGCCAAGAAGAATGGCTATCCCATTTATACGATTGGGCTTAATGCCGACGGCAAGCTGAATAAACAGAAACTCGCTGATCTGTCCACTGAGACAGGTGGTAAAGCATTTTCGACGGACTCCGCAGATGATCTTCCGCAAATACTTAGTGAAATTTTTGCTAGCCATCTGAAGCTAAAGGTAGTACCTGTGCAGTCGATCACTGCAAATGGGGATTATCAGGATGTGACCGTCAACGTGCCTAACGGCAGTGTTTTGGAAGCCAATATCTCAATTATGTCGTCACAGCCTGTGACCGCGAAGCTAACTGATCCTGCAGGAAATGCTGTCGCCATCCCGTCCAAGGATGTTGTGCTGTCGAAGTCTTCTACTTATAGCTTGATCAAGCTGTTGTCACCGCAAGAAGGAGATTGGAAGCTTCAGGTCAAAGGTGTGCCAAAGGATAAAATTGATATTAATCTAGTTTTTAACTACGATTTGGAGCTTAAGATCGATGCGTTGCCATCAGCAACCTATAAAAAAGGTGATAAAATTGATATTACCTCTCACCTGTTCAGCAATGGTACTCAGGTAACGCTCAGTAATTTGTATCAAGATATGAAGGCGGTACTGCTTGCTACAGATATCGATACAGGTGATGTACAGGAAATCGAACTGGATAACTCCGGGGATGTTTTTAAGGGTACCTTTGAGGTAAAAGAGAGCCATGACTATGAGTTGAAGGTTCGTGCAGAGGAAAGTAGTTTCTATCGTGAAAGTGCTCCTGTGAAGATCAGCGCGAAGTCAGGTGGCGCAGCTACTACTAGTCCATCAACAGGGACTGGCAAAGAAGAACCTCTGAAAGAAGCATCGTCTAATACCTTGTATTACATTATTGGTGGTATTCTTCTGGTGTTGGCAGCCGCTGCGGCATGGTATGTGCTGAATAAGAAATCGGCACGTGGTTTTGTTGGACAGTTGGTAATTGAGGTTAAAGACGGCAATACGGGTGAGAAGACCTACCCACAATATAAGAAACTTGCTGGCTTCAGAGGCAAGTTCACTCTTCATCAGCTGCTGCAATTAGCGCCTGAGCTGAAGGAAAGCGAGAGCATTATTTTCACACCAGCTAAGAATGACCGATTGCTGTTACGCAGTGGTGAAGGTGTTACTGTAGAGAGATCCGGACGTGCTGCGGATGCCTCGCGTGGTCTTGAGCTGAAGAGTGGTGACCGCGTTTCAGTGTCCCTGCACACGGTAGATAAGACGATTTATCTCGAATATTTAGTATAGAAGTGGTTTTGCAAGAAATCTGAAGTACAGCTTCCGCAAAACTTTTAGGAGGATAAAGCATATGAAACCAGTAGTAAGAGAGCATATACAGCAATTGGATGTATCACTAGGCGGCGGGATTGTCAGCGATAAAATCAGGGTGGATACGATTGATAATCCGATCCTGATTATTGGACTAGGCGGCACGGGCATTGATGCCCTGCTGCGTCTTAAATATCAGATTAACCGCCGCTTTAAACTGCCGGAAGATCCGATATCCAAGAAGAAACGGGACAAGCCGGATAATGTGGAGTTTCTAGCCTTTGAGACGAATGAACAGGATCGCGGTAAGAAATACAAAGGGATTGGACTCGATCCACAGAATGAATTTGTATTGCTGGCAAATGCCGAAATCGGTGGATTGCTGCAGAATCGCAGTATTCTTGACTCCTACATTACGGATTGGTTGTCACCTGAACTGAGCATCACAGATGGTATGAACGGTGCCGCTGGTGTTCGGCAAGCTGGACGTCTACTCTTATTCACCAAGATTAATCAGGTGGTAGGTGCGATTGATAAGAAGATTAAGACCTTGTCCGTAGGCACTAACAAAAAGCTAATGGTCTTTCTTTTGACAGGTCTGTCAGGCGGTACAGGTAGTGGAGCGTTCTTGGATATTGCCTATATCGTACGCGGTATTATTGAACGTGATTATGGATCAGCCGGTATTGACCGTGTGAACACACTGGGTTACCTATTTACACCGGACGTGAACCTGTCTAATAAAAGTCTAAGCGAGCATACGCGTGAATATATTCGCAAGAACGGATATGCGGCGCTAAAAGAGCTGGATTACTGGATGAATGTAGACAGTCGCGGGGAACGATTCCAGCAGCAATACGGTAATATTTTGACGGTGAATTCTCCGCTGCCGCCTTTTAATCTATGCCATTTGATCTCTGCAACGAATACAGAAGGTAAGCTGCTTGAGAATGCGTATGATTACTGTATGAACGTAACGGCTGAGAACATCACGAACTTTATGGCAAGTGAAGAAAAGCAATCGGGTGAAGAATTCGCCATCCATGACTATATCAGTAATATCCGCACTAATATTGCGCAGATGAACAAGACTTATCCAGCTAACTATGAATACAACATTATCGGTGCCTCATCTGCCGTGCTTCCAATTGAGGAAATGACGACTTATCTGGCTTTCCGCTTGTTTGATAAAATGGAAAAAATGTTCCAGCAGGCGCCTGGCCAAGAGGATGTTGAGAAATTCGCACGCAAGCTGGGGATAGATCTCGACAGCATGATTAAAACCTTTGAATCCCGTGTACCTGAGCCATTACCAGGTTTCGAAAATAGCGAACGCCTGAATCATGCCAATGTAGTTAAGAATCAAGTGGTAAGCATGGATACAGAGCTGGAGCAGAACTTCCTGGCTCGTGCCCGAGAAGAATATATCAAATCGAAAAAGCAGCTGCCTGGCGAAATTGTCGGACGTTTCAGTGAAGAGCTGGAGCGCATCTTCCTGCACCCAGAGCAAGGTCCGTTCTACGTTTCCCGCCTGCTGTACACCGAGAAGGGCTTCTGTATTTTGAAGCTGATTCAGTCTTATATTGAGGCTTTACGTGAAAGCTTGCTGCGTCTGCCAAGGGATATTGAGACGGCACAGGACAGTGCGGATGAGAAGCTAAGCGATGCTCGCAGTGCTTTTGTATCCAAAGAGAAGAAGAAAAATGCCTATATTGAGGCTAAAATCAATGAATATTGGCTCCATGCCGATGTAGAACGCACGGAACAAATGATTCAATTTTACGAGGACTTATATGAACTCTTAAATGAAGAGAATAGCCGGATTTACGGTGTGTTTACGGAGATTCTTAGTGCGCTTAGCTCGATTTTTGCCAAGAATGGGGACATCCTTATCAATGGTGAAGAGCAAGCAGATTATAAAGGCAACAAAACTTATTATTGGAACATTGTTAACGTGCCGGATATTTCGGCGACGATCTCCAAAATCATGGATCAGAAGGACGGCGACGACCTGATTCGCGACTTCACCCGTGAAATGCTGAAACATTCCGGACGCTGGGTTAAGGAACAGGAGATTGATATCGTTCGCTCGATTTCGGATTTCCTTAGCGATAAGTTCGGGGATCTGATCACCCGTTCGATGGAAGATTTCCTTGTGATGAAATTCGGCCATGAAGAGCCGCTGGATAAGTTCGTAGAGCGGATTATTGCCGGTAAATTGGACGAAGAGGCTGTGCCTACCTTCCACCTTAGCAACAGCTCGGGCAGCTTGCATTTCCCATCATGGGGTTTTGTTTCCGTACCTGTTAAAGCGCCTGGCATCCTGAAAGGGATTCGTAATTATCAGAATAATGCGCTTGGCAAATCACAATTTACAATCAAAGAAAGCCAAGTGAAAAACCGTATTTTCTGGCTTAACACACGTAACGGTGTGCCACTCTTCGTCTACACGCCGCTGCGGGTGTTTGAAGAGAACTATGAGCGGACCATTCTCGATAAGGAAGGGATCGGCCGCCATCTGGTGATGACGGATAAGAACAACTGGACGTATCTCCCTTCTCCGATTCCGGAAAAATCATGGGGTGACACTTACGTCAATTCTCGTGTACGTGATTATAACGCACGTGTGCGTGCAGACTTTGCAAAGGCGTTGGCAAGCGGAGTGATCATCGAAAAAGGTGTAGACGAGAACACAAGCAACAGATACTCTGTTGTGTTTACGAAACCATTTGATATGGATGCTCTATTGAGTGGATTTGATATGCAGTTAAATTCTTCGCGTCCGAATCTCGGAGAAGTGAAGAAGGCGGCTGATGAACTAAAGAATCTGCGCGAGAAGGGCTTGGAGCGCGAAGGCATTAAAGATATTTTTGGCAGCATCAATAAAGAAATGGCACAGGAGAATCTAATTCGTTCACCACAGCTGATTTCTCGTGTTCGTATTGAGCTAGCTAAATATGCTGAGCTGACTGCAAAAGCAACGGAGCTTGAAGGGCTACTCCATCAATATCTGGACGAAGACAAGTGGATGGACCAATTCATCGAAGCGTTGTACACGGACAGCATTATCAAGAAAGGCGCACTCTACGTTTATGACCGTGATGAAGAAGAGGAAGCTTGGGAGCCGTTTGCCAACTTGATGAAAGAACGTAGCTACGTGGAATATGCCGTGTACCGTCATTTCCGGGAGCTGGATGAGAAGAGCCGCAGCGTTCTGCTGCGTAAGGCAGCTCGCCGTGCGAGTGAAATGACTGCCGCTGAAGACGTAACCCCATTGCTCTATAAGCTGGAAGGTCTTTATGTATCCTTCCTTGAAGCACGCGACAGCTTGGAGTATGAACGGGTAGAGTATGAGAGCGGCGATGAGATGTATAGTTTCTACAAGAGTATGACTAGCAAACTCGGCAGCATCCGCAGAAAGTTGAAATAGGCCAATGATCAAAACACTGGCAATATCCTATGGTGAACAATATGCGGTACAGGAAGAGGCACAGCGCAGTAAAGGGGATGGACGCAGCAGCATCCATTACCCAGCCCTGTTTCTGTTCGTAGGCGACAAGGTTGCTCCGGCCATCGGTCCGGTGCTGGATAGCTGCGAACGGAAATGGGATAACGCCGGCGGTGTTATGGCATTACATGCTGTGTCAGGCACGATGAGTGAGGACTCAGACAGAAGTAAGAGGGGCACTGATGCAGGAGGAAAAGACCGGGTGCTGGCCATGGCCTTGCCGGATATGGCAGGGTCAGATCCGCGCAAGGTGCGTCATGAGCTTTACCGCAAGTTTCATGATGATACACGTTATCTTGCTGAAATGAATAAAGTTATCCGGCGGCTGAGCAACAGTATAGCGGATTATGGACGTCTATATTCATCTTTTGACGTGATTCATCTCTCTATCATTACGCGGGTCGATGACCCGCTTAATGTGTTGTTGCCAGAAATTACACTGCTGGCTCGTGCAATACTCAGTCAGTCTTTTAAGTCGGTACAGACGGATCTCTACGCTCTAATTAATGAGCGGGAGCAAGGGGATAATTTTGGATATTCCAGCTCGGTAGGGCTGGCTTTTCTGCGTGAATTGGACAGAATGCAAGCTACGGACTATACCTTTAATGCGCCGCTGCTTGTAACCGAAGACGGACTGTCAATTCCAGTTGGCCATGGTCCTTCTGCATTATTTGACCTTGTGTACCTGCTCTCTGATAAGAATGAGCGCGGAATGATGTCTGCTCACGGCATGGATGATAACTACGAGATTATTTCCCATATCAGTTTACTCAAGAATCGTGTTCGCCCGACTTCTGATCAGGCAACCGGACACGGCGGGTATAACAATATGACCTTCAAAAGCGGGATTAGAGGCAGCACAGGAAGACAAGGCTACGCCTCTGCAGGCTTTTCTGGCGTAAGAAGGCCTAATGTCCAAATTGCCTTGGCCGTGCTGTATCACGCCTTCCGGCGTCTTGCAGCGGATATGCGTGAGGGTAGTCCATGGACTATGCGCGAGCGTCAATCTCTATTAGGGCTGGATCCTGATCGTTTACGGGAGCATAGGGCGCAGCTAGTCCCGGAGAAAGACGGCCTTAGTGAAATGACAGGGCTAATGAGCCATGGACGTCCGTCCTACAATGAGCTGAAGCAGCTGTCACTTCGTGAAGCTGAACAGCAGCTGTTCGGTGATGGGGGCGAAGCTTATTTCCGTAATAATTTTGTGGCAGAGTCTAACCGGAGAGTAGAAGGTATTCATCCACTTCGTGGATGGCGCACCCTATTGGCGGCACAGGAAACAGCTACACCAGCAGTAACATTCTATCAGCTTGCGGAGTGGACAGCTGATCGCGATGAGGGTGGCAGTGTGCTGCATGCTTTGCGTCAGCATATGACTGGATTGCGTTCAGCACTTGTCTCCGCGCAGGATGAGCTTGAGGATCTTTATGCGGAAAGTGTGGAGCGCCAACCGTTCCAGCGTATGCCGCTTTTTGACAAACGAACGGTACGCAACTTCATTCATTACTTATTCTCTGCGGTATATGGCAAAAAATATGAGCTATTATGTATGGAAAGTGAGCTTGCGCTATGCAGTCGTTTGGAATCTGCGCTTGAGCAGCTTCACGTGGAATGTGTGGCTCGTGTGAAAGCTATGGAGACGCTCCAAGAAGACCTGCGTATTACTGTAATGGACAGCATTGGGCGAACGAATGAAACCACTGGCCAGAACGTGATGGAATACTACCGAGTTGTCACAGAAGAAGTAATGAAAGAGATCGAGACCCGGCGTGGGCCAGGGATATTCTTTAGTGACAAGTACATGGGTAGCATTTCTAAGCTGTTAGAGCAAGGCAAAGTAGCGGTAGCGGAGCGTTTGATTGCCATTTGTCAGCGGGAAATATTAACGGCAGATCCGTTTGCTCTATCTTTCGAAGAAGAGCTTTTGCGACGTGCAAATGTTGCGGCTGCTTATGAGAACCGTCAGGTTCTATCCAAGGAAGAGCTGTTCAAGCGTCTGTACCATAACCTGGAAGATAGCGCGACGATCAATGTTCGTCTGTTCGAATACACGCAAGAGCATCGTCATGAGGAAAAATATTTCTTCGGAGACAGCGCATCTGAATTCCTGCGCTATGCATTTGGTGTGGATGAGACGACTCGGATTTATCGCTTAGGCTTCGTGCATGAACAGCGCAGGAGCGGAGTGGAAAAATTAAATCTGATGGGTGGTTTCCATTTAGAGGACTTGCTCTATTACCGTAATGGGAAGGTTTATTATGAAACCTATGCTCAGAATGGCTATCAGCTTCATGGGGTGAGTGAAGAGCAGCTTCCCGAGATGCGCTGATGGCGTAATAGGTGGGTACCCTCACTTTGAGCCTCTTTATTGCACTTTGTGCAATAGAATCAACGGAAATAACCTTTAACTAGGGTTCTGTTGTATTTGATACATTAGATTTAAGCGGATTTCTGGAAGAGGGACATTTCTCCTTATTTCCAATGCACATTATGCAATAGAATAGAAATAGATGTTTCTTTTATTCCATTCTATTGCACAAAGTGCAATCTGGGGGATAATTACACATCCGGGCAGCCCGTTAATTTGGGCTACATAACCCCCGAACAATGTTAAGACCATAAGAGTACAATTCAGGTTTCTCCCGGAAAGGAAGTATAATGATGCAGAGAAAAATCAATCTGCTCCTGCTCTTCTTCAGTCTGATCGGCGGCGGGGTCGCCTTTCTTTTTGGCGAGTGGCTGCTAAGCTGGTACAACGAGCTGCCTTCGATCCTACTCGTAGGCATTTATTTTGCCATAGTAGCACTCGGTATCGGCATCGGCTGCCTGCTAGCAGAAATGATCTCGCCACGGCTGAACGGAGCCTCATGGAAGCAGCGCTACCTAGGACTTTCCTGGAAGCTCCTGCCACTGATGATTGTCCTTGCACTTGGAGTTGGAGCATTAACAGAATTCGTTTATGAGCTGAATTTTGGCGGTGCTAAACCGGTTAAGAATGTTGTAATGGCTATTGATGACTCTGGCAGTATGGCGCAGAGTGATCCTGATAACAGCCGTTATTCAGCCGCTAAGGCGTTAATTGCGAGAATGGACAATGATAATCAGGTAGCGGTGGTGACCTTTAACCACGAAGCAGTAGTCGTCCAGCCGTTAACACCACTCTCGAATTCGCAGAATCGTGAGAAGGTGCTAACGTCCATTGATAATCTGAAGCCAACTGAGGGCGGCACGAACATTAGTGGTGCGATCTCGGAAGCACTTAAGGAGATAGACAGTGACGGCAGAAAAAATCAAGGCGCTATGGTCATTTTGCTGTCGGACGGAGTCAGTAATTTCGACACCTCACGAGAATTACAGACCTATATAGATCGTGGCATTGCCGTAAATACCATTGGCCTGGGGATGCAGGATCCTGCCGGTACCCAGTTGCTGCAGGATATTGCGAAACTAACGGGCGGTCACTATTATGATGTGACAGATACGGCTCTTTTGGGTGATGTATTCCAGCAAATCTATGATCGGTTGGGAGATCGAACATTGCTTACGGTGCGCAGTGATGCTACAGCAGATAGTCCATACTATGCTGCAGTTCGTATTTTGTCGCTGATGCTAATCGGTGCTGCACTTGGACTCGGTCTTGGTATTATGTTTGATAACCGTCATCTAGCAAAAAGCTTCGGGATTGGCGGCGTAATTTCAGGGTTGTTCGCAGGGCTTATTCTGGAATTTGGACTTAGCGGACATCATTTCACGGACGGACTTATTCGCCTTCTAGCTGTTCTTATATTGGCTGCAATCATCTCGTTATTTACAGGCGTCATTCCGGTAGGAGAAGGACGTATTTACCGTAATAGAAGAAACAATGCGGCGCCTACTCCACCGTCAGAAAGCTTTCCTGATCGACGGAGAAATCGGAACAGCAAAGGATTCTAGTAGTTGAAAGGGGCTTACAGTAATGAGGTACGCCGAGGATAATACTTCCGCTCTGGTAATAACGGATGTGACCTCTCAAGTGGATGACCGGTTCTGTACGCTGAGATGGCGCTGGCCGGACGGTGTGCAGGCGGTGTACATCCATAAGACCTCCGCAGAAGAGGCTTCTATTGGCACCGGGGATATTCCTCCGGCCGGAATGAAGCTCTATACTCGTGAGGAATACAAATCAAATAATGGATACCGTGATCGATTGGATGAGATCGGCCTAATCTCCTATACCATATACGCTCGCCTTGCTGATAACGGAGAGACGCTGCTGGTGAGGCAAAGTGATGGTGCGAACCGTATGGTGGTCAGTGCAGGCAAAGCCAGAATCTATTATTCCATTCAACAAAAAAGAGGATTATTCGGCAAACAAAAGACCGTACATATGGCGATTACGGCAGAAGTTCCAGTGGCTCGAGATGTCCTCTGTTATGTTAAGAAACGGGGAGGACATCCGGCAGGGAAAGAGGATGGTATTCTCTTTCCCTTTGTACAGGATTTCGCCCCTGGACGCAATGTACTCCCGCCGATTGAGATCGGTAAGGATGATTTTGTACGCATCTTTTTCACCGACGGTCCTAAGTATGGGCTTTATTACGATTTGGTGCCGGAGTAAAACCAGTCTATGCGTACAAGCGAGAGTTGGACATTGCCTGTCCATAGCAAGATACGCAGATACAACTTTTGGGAGGATGAGTAGATGTCTTTTTTTAGCCGTTTTATGAAAAAGAATCAGCCGGAGCCAAGGCCGCTTTTTTATGATATTGTGTGTCCGTATTGCTTCACTAAGTTCTCTCCGGAGGATGTAGTCTTCCGGGCTATGCATAGCCGAGAGGACGATGAGAATTACGCGCTGGGCGAAGATGATGCCTTGAATAAATACCGTGAGCGCTTTGGGCTTGATACGGTGGATGACATAGAAGCAATCATTAATCCGGCGGATATTCCGGAAGAATACCATCATTATACCGATCATGTGTTAACAGGGCTTACGGATCGTTATGGCGTGCTCACACGCAGACGGCTATGTCCATCCTGTCATAACGAGCTGCCTGTGACTGCAGGTAAGGTTCCGAGTAACATTATCTCGATTATCGGAGCTTCCCAAGTCGGGAAGTCGGTATACATGACCGCGCTGATTCATACCTTGCAGCATACGACAGCTGGTCATTTCGATGCCGCTTGTATGCCGCTCAACGCGGAGATTAGCCGTAAGTTCCGTACGCTCTATGAAGAACCGCTGTTTGAACGCGGGGATCTGCTAGCTTCCACACAGAAGGAGAAAATGCAGGAGCCGTTTATCTTTCAATTTGTTTTTAAGGATGAAGAAAAGCCGCCGCTGACACTTGTGTTCTTTGATGTAGCGGGTGAGGGCATGGTGGATCAGGATTATCTCGGACTACACGGTCAGCATATTAAGAACTCTGCCGGTATTCTGTTTATGGTCGATCCGCTGCAAATCCGTTCAATCCGTGAGAAGATTCATATTAACATCGGTGATCGCCCGGGCGAATGGGTCTCGCAATATGACGAGCCGCGTGATGTTGTGCTGACGATGTTCGGTGATTTTATCGCTTATCAGGAAAAGAGCAAAACTGACATTCCAACAGCAGTCGTTCTTGCGAAAAGTGATATGCTGCATTCGCTAAAGGATGAGGATGGCGATTACATCAAGTCCAACAGTAATGTGTTCAATAACTATGTCCATCGCAAAACATTGAATATGGATGAATTCCATAACATCGACGGAGAAATTCGCAGATTTATTGGTAAGGTGGACAGACCTTTTAAAGATACGATGGATGTGTACTTCTCGAATACGGGCTATTTTGCGGTTTCTGCGTTGGGCAGTAATCCTGTGAATCAGAAGATTGAGGGTGTAGTAAGCCCGATTCGCGTAGACGAGCCGTTTATTTGGCTGCTGCACAAGCTGAAGTATATTGAGGGGAGCGACGGCCCGTGAATGTTTTCTCAGGGTCTAAGATCGCCCAACAAATGTATACCCGCGAACGACGCGGATTGTTTCGTTCCACTGAAGGTTTTGATACAGTAGCGAAATCGGACAGCCTGGACAATAATTTTATCAAAAAAACATTACATCCCTTCTGCCTCTACGATGCACCGGCAGAGCTTACCGCGCGTGGAGAAAAGGATGAATCTGCATATCCTAGTGCGCTGCATCTGTTCCATGCGGAAAATGGTGACACGGTTATTGGAAAAAGTCATTATCAAGCGACGGATTTTACGGGCCAGCGGAGCGCCTTTTTTGCACATAACTTTGTAGTTCCGGCCTCACGTTCAGAGGAGATTGTTCAGAGCTACGGGGACTTTCTGCATGCGGATTTCGCAAAAAGCTATGAAGGAGAGCTGGGCGGCACCTTGCCGGAGCTGTCAGCTATTCCAGTTATACGTACAGATCGTCGCCCTGATCCTATAGCGGGATTACGCTTGTTAGGGATTGATGAAGGGATATTTAAGGCATTGCTGCAAGCGGTGATGCTCTCTGTGGCAGGTAAGAAAAAAATCTATATCGCTCTAAATGTACCTATCACGGAGCTGTCTGCACGTGCGGTGGAGCTTACAGAAATTTTATATAGCGTGCTGCCATATGAATTCCGCCGCAGATTAGGCGTCATTACTTATGCTAATGAACCGCAAAGCCGTAAATATATTCATCTTAGTTTTGTGGAAAAAGGTTCGCTCCGTCCCGGTGATCGCAGCATCGAGAAGGACTTCACCTTCGATTTGGTTACAGGCCGGATGGGAAATGTAGATTTTGGCGAGTCCCGTCAGCCGTATGCTGATCTGGTTTGGAAGCTGTTACTTCTGAATCCGGGGGATCTCGACGATTTCGTAAGTTTTGCCGATCAGATCCTGCGTGGAGAAAGTCCTGAGCATAAACTATCGCTCGCTCTCTATAATGAGTTAGCCGTATTTTATGAGATTGAGCAGGGGAATGAGCACTTATATACAGAGAATAAGAGCGCGGTGCTGAGTGGTTTGCTCTCTTATCTTAAAGCTGAGGGTGCGATTCATTCCAGAATCCGACTGAATGATATTTTCTTGGAGCGGTTCGACAGAGAATTTGATTTAGTCCGGCAAAGGAATGTCCCGGATCCTGCAATTATGGAGTGCTTTAAGGATTATTTTATTCTCAAGGATCATAATTACAAAGCCAGAATCGTTGATTATTTCATTAATGGAATGCTTCATAGCGTGGAAGCGGGACGCAAAGATGTTCTTAATGAAGCTTACGGTATCATTGAGAGTAATGATGAGCTGAGTGTTGCTTTTTTCCAACGGGTAATGTCTGAATCGTATTTCCGTAAGCAGCTATTAGAGCCTTATATGGAATCAAGACTAGTTGCTGCATCTAAATCTGTGGATATTCTGAATTTTGTACTCCATTGGGGCCGTTTTCTACCGGCTGCGTTAGAGCAGCCTTTTGCTCAGGATGCAGTAAGGGATTACTTGCTAGAAAAGCTACAACTGGAGACTGATCCGGTTGCTGCGGTGGCGGAAATTCATGGCACTGTAGATAAAGCAGAGAAAGATCGACGTAGAGGGACAGGCGTATCTCCTAAAGTACTTTCGCTTATGCTGGAGCTTGCCGCGTCTGCTGATAGATTCTTGTTGAACCGCCTCTCCCTTACTGAAATGACGCAGGAAGAGTTACTTGAGGTTGTTTTCTTACGTTATGGAAATGTTGTGGAGTGGCAGCCCCCACTAGATAGAATTAGCAAGCAGAAAGAAAATGCACTCCGCGCTGCGTATCGCTGGTTTGGTGAAGAGAAGCCGAATGAAGAGATTTTTGCAGGCTTATCTCCAAAGGAATTGGACGATGTACAGCTGCTCGGTCGCCGTTTACTGAAGGAAGCTAGAGTGCTAGAGCCTTTTGAACGTCTGCCTCTAGCTTTCTACTACACTAGTCAGCGGGAGGGTGGTCCGCTGGATTATGACGCACTCCTGGAATTAGTAAAGCATAAAGCCGGTACCGATAAGGATGTTATCTATCGATTCTTTGCATGGTCTCAAGGGAATTCTTTATTTTCGATATCGAATAAAAAGCTTTATCCGGGTTATCGCCGGGCGATTCTGAAGTATTTCCAGAGCAGTGACCGCGAAGCCTTCAAGAATCGTGAGTTCCGTAAAAGCTATGTCGCTACAGCACGGCCTGCTCTTCAAAATGTGTACAATGAAGCTCGCGCTCAGCTTGCTTCCCCGCTGGCGCGCTGGATCAGCCGCAGTCGATTTCGACTCCTGATTTCCGGTTCCATCACGGGCATTCTGGTGATTGTCGCAATTATTGTATTCAGTATGCTGCGTCCGGAAGATCCAAAGACGGCTCTACCGGGGACAAGCCCTGAGCCGACAGCCGTTCAGAGTGCAGGCAATGAACTGCCTCCGGCTTCAGTATACTTGAAGGAGCAGAGTGTCGAAGGAGATAAGGGAAGCAGCATATTGGTGTTCACGTTTGCTAAAGCAGATGATTGTGTGCAATTTAATCCGACGGAGATTAGTCTGATGACTTCATCCAATGTGGTGGATAAGACCTTTAAGGTCGCTGCTAGCAATGGAACGTGTCCAGTTCCGTCAGCGGATGCCACAGGCACTGCTGTTGAACCGGCTGAAGATGCGGAGGCTACTAACGCAGGAGCCGATGCGGATAATAACACAGTTGGGTCATCCGCGACAGCTGTCACAGAAGGGGTACAGCCATCCTATCAGGTGGAGGTTACCTTAGAACCGGGAGCGACCATCGTAGAGAAAAGTATGATCAAGGCGGGAAGATTTACATTGATTGTAGATCCCGCTCCAAAGGATGCACTGGGTGTTAACCCAAGTGCTGAACCTTCGCCAACGGCAAGTCCGGAAGGAACAGCTGAATAAAGGAATTTCTGATCAGCAGAACGATGCCGAAAGGTTTGGTTCTGCTGTTCTTTTTTTGTTACTCAAACAAAGCTTTTCTATAGACATGCTATGTATTAATAGATATGATTATGAAAATAAGGTTATACCGCCCTTTATAGGGGCGGTCTTTATGTTGTGCGCTCTTATTTTATGTAGTATCCATTCCTTTATAGAAAGAGGTTGAACAATGAAGAAAGTAGTCACCTCCAAGTTTTTCGTACTTGGACTGGCCATATTTATGGTCATTTCAATTTTAGGAACATCCCTTGCTCCGGCAGGAACCATCTTTGCAGAGGCAGGTGTTAGCACCGGACTAGATGAATCTAACGATGCAGCTGCTCAGGCGGAGCGAATTAACGTTGCGGATGCGACCTATACAGCTGCAGAGTTTATTTTAAAGGGTGGCGTGCAGTCGGATTGGCAAGCGATTGGACTGGCTCAAGCGGGATATAAACTGCCTGCGAGTTATAGCCTATCCCTTGAGAAAAAGGTGAAGGATGCAGAGGGCAATTTCGCGAACGTAACGGATTATGCGAGAATTGTACTCGCAGTAAGAGCAATTGGTGCTGATCCTACCAACTTTGCTGGAAGCGGAACAACACCTGGCTATAACTTAATAGAGAAGATCTATAATCATGACAAAATCAGTGGACAGACACTTAATAATCCAGTATATGCTTTGCTCGCACTGGACTCTGGTAAATATAATATTCCATATAACGCGAAATGGACTGCGGATAAGCTCATTGCTGAAATTCTCTCCAAGCAAAATCAAGATGGTGGCTTTGCCTTAACGACAGGTGCGAGTGAGCCAGATATGACAGCGATAGCTTTAACCGCTCTAGCGGCGCATAAGCGTAATCCAGAAGCTTACACAGCAGGGCTACAAGCCGTATCTTGGCTATCTAATGCTCAGGATAGTCATGGAGGTTACGGAGATAGTGCTGAGAGCGCTGCACAAGCTATTCTAGGTCTCACATCCTTCGGTGTAGACCCAAGTGGATTAGAATATACCAAGAATAAAGTGAATCTGATGGGTAACCTGCTGAGCTACCGTCTAGCTGACGGAAGCTTCGCGCATAGCCGTGACGGAAGCAGTAATATTCTAGCTACAGAGCAGGGCCTTCAGGCGCTTGTAGCTTACAATCTACTCTATAAAGGCAGTAACAGTAAATTATACGATTTTTCTAAGTCATCCGTTCAGAATGCCTTAATCTATGCACCTGTTACTGTAGAGGGTCCTAAGAGTACTTTAGTACAGGGATATGGATATGCCAGTAACGTGCTTGGTGCACTAGAGAAGTTGGCTCTTCAGACGAACTTGCCGATCACGAATCCTTCCGGTGCATATGTCACTGGAATTGGAAACATTTCCGCTGGAAGCTACGGCGGCTATGACGGATGGATGTATGCCGTATCCCGTAACTCTCAATGGATCAACCCTGATGTTGGAATGAGTGATTTTGCGCTTAAAGATTCAGATCAGGTGCTGGTTTATTATGCTGGAGATGATACTAAACTTGTAGATTCGGTAACGGTGTCTAAACCAAGCCCTAAAGAGGGCGATTCTTTTACTGTAGTAGTGACTAGTAAGACATGGAAATGGGACGCTGTAACGAATACGTCCTCCCCGGTAACTGCCAAAGCTTCTGCCGTTCAGGTCCAAATTGGAAATCGCATCGTAACAACGAATGCTAAAGGCGAGGCGTTATTCTCAGGGAATGTTCCGGCAGGTGATTACAAGCTGACAGTAACAGGCTATCGTGAAGGAAAAGCACCATCGATAGCTAAATATACGCAAGATCTAAAGGTAATTCCTAAGAATGTAACGGCTTCACTTACCGTTGAGGGTCCGCAAGGATTGATCGGTGAGGGGACTTTAAAGGCTTCCAATGCGCTTGAAGCTTTGCAGCAATTGGGGTTATCCAATGATTTTAAAGTAGATATCACGAAATCGTCGTATGGTAATTTTGTATCGGGCATTCATGGGGTTACTCAAGGCCTTTATGATGGCTGGTGGAGCTTCGTAGTATGGCGTAGCGGCGAATGGATCTATCCAAGTGTGGGTATGGATGCTTTTGAATTACAGGAATCGGACCGTGTTCTTGTATATTATGCCGGAGAAACCACACAGGTTGTTGATACTGCGGTTGTATCCTCTGTACAGCCGAAGCCGGGTGAAGCTTTCACAGTAACAGTTTCTCAGAAACAATGGGTGTGGAATAAGGATACCTTTACTTCTGATCCAGTGACTTCTCCAGCCGCTGGTGTGCAGGTCTTGATCGGTGATCAGAAGGCGATCACAAATCCTAAGGGGGTAGCTGCATTTGACCAAGGTCTACCATCGAATACCTATACGATCATTGTTACCGGATATGTTAAGGATAGTGTGCCTAGTGTGGCGCGTTATACTCAGTCCCTAAACATTCCTTCAGATGTTATTGCTCCTGTTAAAGCTACGGCTACCATTTCAGTCGTTGGGGATAACAAGAAGGGTACGATTCTGAACAGTACAACAGTATCGCTAAAAGAAGGTGAAACAGCTTATAGCTTATTGATTAGTCAATTGGGCGATAAGGTAGTATCATCCGGAAACGCTGGAAGTAAATACGTGAAATCTATAAATGGTTTGTCCGAATTTGATGGCGGACCTAGCAGTGGATGGAAGTATAAGACGAATAGAGATGCTGATCCAAGTATCAGTGCGGACAGCTACATTTTAGAGAACGGTGATATATTATATTGGTACTATTCATTGGGTGAATAAGTACGATTGATTATTCGTTAGACGGACACTACGATTCGGAGTATTAGCGGATCTAGTGTCCGTTTTTCTTTTCATTCGTTGCATTATTTGACAAGAGAAACTTTTTTTCGACATTTTATTCATGATTTTATTTAAAAATCATCACACTATTCGCCTTTCTTACCGATAAAAATAGATAGTTAGTAAGATCATGAGAAGGCGGAATGCAGATGAAGAATATGAAAGTAAAATTTAAAATTGGGATTCTATTGGTATTTTCTGTAGTTATGTTGAACATTGTGGGGGTAACTGGCTTTATCACTTTGGACAAAATGGCCAAAAAAACAACAGAGACGTATAATGAAAACTTGTTGCCTGTTTCTTACGTGGGACAAATGCGTACAAACAATCGGGCAATTGAAGCTTTTCTCTTGGAGCGCTTGATTAGCGTTGATGTAAACAAGAACAAACAACTGAAAGAGAGCATTACGGAGAAAGTGCAGGAAAATAATAATCTTTTGAACAAGTTGAAGACCGTCCAGTACAAAGATAGTACGGTAGTGAGTAAAATAAAGGAATATGAGTCCTCCTTAACAGACTATCGTGCACAAAGAGACAGTATTATTCAGATTGCGGATAGCAAAGGTAGTCAAGAGGCCTTTCAAGTATTCACAGGTGAGTTTAGTAATTCTCGTGAGAAAATGATCAATATGCTTAAAGGAATAAGCGATTCGCTGCTAAAGGGAGCTGGAGATCATAATTCAGAGTCTACGGCTACCGCTAAGAGCATGAAGACTAAAAGTATAGTGTTGATAACGTTCTCTTGGATCATTTGTATCGTGCTTAGCGTTGCAATCATTCGACTGATTACGAAACCTCTTAAGGAACTGCAAAGTTTAATGAAGCGGGCGGAAAATGGAGATTTAACCGTCACGGCAACGTATACCGCTAAGGATGAAATCGGCCAAATTAATAGCTCATTTAACAATATGCTGGAGAGCTTACGGAAGATGATGCAAGGCATTGCGGAGAGTGCAGAATTGTTATCAGCCTCATCGCAAGAGATGAGCGCTAGTGCGGAGCAGACCTCGCTGGCTTCGCAAATGATCGCCGAATCTTCAGGAGAGATTGCAGCGGGGTTTGATGAACAGACGGAAAGCATTGATCGTACCTCTCAGTCTATACAAGCTATGACCAATAATATTTCGGCCGTAGAAAGTAGCAGTTTTGAAATGTCCGACCTTATGGGAGTCGCTTCTGGTTCAACAGATCGTGGGGTAATCGCTGTAGATAACATCATTGAACAGATGAAGGAAATCGACTCCGGCGTAACTCAGAGCCAAGAGATTATTAGTAACCTCGGGCATCTGTCTCAGGATATAAATACAATTATTACTACGATTAACGGAATTGCAACACAGACGAACCTGCTGGCGCTTAATGCTTCTATCGAAGCAGCGAGAGCTGGAGAACATGGACGCGGCTTTGCTGTAGTTGCTGGAGAAATTCGGGGTCTTGCAGAAGCGACGAGAAACAGTTCACTGAAAGTAACAGATATTATTACGCATATTCAAAAGCAAACTGAAAGAGCAGTAGAATCAATGGCTTTCGGCTCTGAGCTAGTCTCTATCGGCGTTGCTCAAAGTCAGCTCGTATCTCAAGCGTTTCATGAGATTCAAAGTTCTATTAAAGAAGCTACGCTGCAGACGGAAGAGATTAGAGAGGCGGTTGCGCATGTCTCCTTAGAGTCACAAGGTGTGGCGGCAGCAATGGTGCAGGTCAATGCTATATCCAATAAAGGGGCAGTGGGTGTTCAGGACACCAGCGCAGCTAGTCAGCAGCAACTGTCTGCTATGGAGGAAATGTCCGCATCAGCTCAGTATTTAGCGGTGCTGGCGGAAGATCTGCAGAAGACTTTAGCGCAATTTAGATTATAACGCGAAATGAAAAAAAAAGGACGTCCCAGAGCCATTTAGGCTTTGGAGACGTCCTTTTGTGTGTTATTGAATGGAGTTAAGCATACCAGCCCCATACGAAGATGAAGAGCGTACCAAAGATCGTAACTAAGCCAACGAATAAGGCATAGGCGATATTGATGTAGAGTTCTTTCTTGGTATCAGCTGATTCCCCAATATGCATGAACAGGAAGAGCTGCAGGGAAGCCTGAATGAGCGCTGTAATAAGCAGGATAGCCATGTTCGCACTATTAGATAGATCAAGGTAGATTACAGCAAGTGCAGCCACAGAAAGGACAAGAGAGGCTAAGAAACCCATCACATGGCGAATTGGAAACAGTTGCTTCATCATGCTACATCAGTCCTTTCAGATAGACGAAGCTGAAAATAAAGATCCAGACAACGTCCAAGAAATGCCAGTACAGCGAGAAGATAAAGGATTTATTGGCCGTAGCCGGAGTAATACCTTGACGCTTCAACTGGATTAAGATAGCCGCACCCCAAAGGAACCCGAACGATACGTGAGCTCCGTGTGTTCCCAGCAGTACAAAGAGACTGGATAGGAATCCGCTGGTTTGAAGTGTAGCCCCTTCGTGAACATAAGTGACAAACTCCGTGATTTCAATACCAAGGAAGCCAAGACCCATTAACAGGGTTAGTCCGAAAAAGACCATCATAGCTTTTTGGTAACCATGCCGCATAGCATGAACTGCAAGACCGATCGTAAATGAGCTTGTCAACAGCAGTAATGTTTCGATCATCACTGGACCAATTTCAAAAAGGTCCGGCCCGCTAGGGCCGCTGGCAAAACGGTCTACCATTACAAAGTAAACAGTGAACAACGTAGCGAACAGTGCAATCTCTGCTCCTAGAAAGACCCAGAAGCCAAAGATTTTATTACTATTCTCTTCTGTTGAGTATTCAAGCGGCTTAGACGCATCTATTTTCATATTGTCTCACCCCGCAATTTCTTTTCAGTAGCAATAACTTCTTCTGCAGGGATGTAGAATCCGTGATCCCGATCGAAGGACATAGCAGCTAGAACGATGAGGATACCTACTCCAGAGAGGATGGCCGGAATCCAGAGACTGAATACCAGAGAGAATCCTGCAATGAAGAAGATAACACCCAGAATAAATGGTTTGCCTGAATTACTAGGCATATGAATCTTAGTAATCTTGTCTTCGTATAAAGGTACGTTGTCTTGTTTAGAGAACCAGTAGGCATCGCGTGTTTTTACGGTTGGAACCACTGCGAAGTTGTAAGCCGGAATCGGACTTTTCGTTGCCCACTCCAGAGTACGTGCATCCCATGGATCTCCATTTGTATCTCTTGGTTCATAACGTGTACTCCAGTAGATGTTATACACCAGAATTACAAATCCGACTGTAAGACCTATCGCCCCTATGAACGAGACCATACTGAGCGGACCAAATCCGGTATCCGCAGAATAAGTGTATTGTCGACGTGTCATTCCCTTAAGTCCGAGAAGGAATAGTGGGAAGAACGATACGTTAAAGGAAATAATAATCCACCAGAAGGCATGTTTACCAAGGCGTTCGTTCAAACGGAAGCCGAATACTTTAGGGAACCAATAGTGGAAACCTGCGATAACGGCGAATACAGCACCTGGAATGAGAACGTAGTGGAAATGCGCCACCAGGAACATTGTATTATGGTACTGATAATCGGCGCTGGCCATGGCCAGCATGACACCTGTTACCCCACCAATCGTAAAGATCGGGATAAAGGCGAGCGAATATAGCATCGGCGTCGTAAATGATATTCGCCCTTTTCGTAAGGTGAATAGCCAGTTGAATATTTTCACACCTGTTGGAACGGCAATGGCCATAGTAGTAATCGAGAAGAAACTGTTAACCATAGCGCCTTGACCCATTGTATAGAAATGGTGAGCCCATACTAAGAAGGACAAGAGGGAGATGATCAACATACTAAAGACCATGGATGTATATCCATACAGGTTCTTTTTGGAGAAGGTGGCGATAATTTCACTATAAATACCGAAGGCAGGTAGTACAACGATATATACTTCTGGATGTCCCCATACCCAGAAAAGGTTGGCCCATAACATATCCATACCGCCGTTGGCCATCGTGAAGAATTGAGAGCCGAATAACCGGTCGAACATCATCAAAGCGAGCGCAACCGTAAGCACTGGGAAAGCGAATACGATAATTACGTTCGTGATTAGCACGGACCATGTAAACATTGGCATTTTCATCAATTTCATACCTGGAGCACGCATCTTCAGAATCGTTACAATAAAGTTAACGCCTGTGAGGAGTGTACCGATACCAGATATTTGAAGCGCGAGCGAATAGTAGTTGTTACCCACCGTTGGGCTGAACTCTATACTTGCTAGTGGGAAGTATGCAGACCAGCCAGCATCTGGTGATCCCCCGATAACAAACGAAATGTTAAGCAGCATTGCTCCGAAGAAGAAGAGCCAGAAGCTGACGGCATTAAGACGCGGGAAGGCAACGTCTCTGGCACCGATTTGTAGCGGTACGATAACGTTCATCAAACCGATAATAAACGGCATGGCCATAAAGAGGATCATGATCAAGCCGTGTGTTGTAAATACCTCGTTGTAATGCTGTGCGTCAAGAAATTTCATGTCTGGGGCTGCCGTTTGCAGCTTCATCATAATAGCGTCAACGCCGCCGCGGAAAAGCATTAGTAGCGCAGCAAGGATATACATAACCCCGATACGTTTGTGGTCAACGGTAGTTAACCATTCGCGCCATAAATATCCCCATTTTTTAAAATAGGTTAGTCCGACGATAATCCCGATTGTAGCTAAAACAATACTTGCCATAGCCCCGTAAATCAGGGGTTCGCCGTGGACCTTAAATTTATCCCAATCCATTAGGAATCGCTCCTTTCAAGTTGCTCAATTAACATGGACTAATGTCCTTCATGTGTAGTGCTCTGTTCATCCAGTTCTGGATTAGGCTCGCTGTTAAATTCTGTCTCGCTAGATGGTGCAGGAGACGGATGAATTTCTTTATTATCCTGATGTTCCATAGTTCCATTATCCATATCCATTTCTTTACCATTATTACTCATATGGTCGCCATGATCTCCCGGAGGAGGGCTAAAGGATAAGTGAGTGTTGGTGTATGTTTTGCGTCCGACATATTCCATTTTCAAAAGATTTTTGAATTCATCTTCGGTTAATGGACCTGCTGTTTCTTTAACGTCTTTTACCCATTCTTGATAGTCCTTATCAGTCATCGCAAGGGCTTCAAACTCCATGTGGGCAAAACCCTTACCATTAAAGTTCGCATTTCTTCCGGTATAAGAACCTACAGTATCCGCTGAAAGATGCAAAGTGGTAAGCATGTCACTCATCGCATATTTCTGTCCTCCCAATTGAGGGATCCAGAGACTTGAGATCGTACCGAAAGAGTACAATCTGAACTCGACAGCGCGGTGAACTGGAATGTTCACGTAGTTCACGGTTTCAATACCTTCCTCAGGATAGCTGAAATGCCATTTCCAGTTGGAGGAGGAAGCGTAGATTACAAGCGGTTTCTGATCTTTATAATCCGCTGCAACGTTTTCTACATCTACTGTCGTTTTGACAGTGACCACGGAGAGGAATGCCACGATAATAATCGGGATTGTAATCCAGATAGCCTCCAACCATTTGTTTCCTTCCTCGTGAGGAGGAATATAATCTTCGTTACTTTTCTTAGCGCGGTACTTCAAAAGTACAAAGACATATAAGATGTAGACAACTGCTAGAACACCGAGCATCACAACAATGGAGAGGATGATCGTGTCAGACAGAGTTCTCGCAGCCGGCCCCTTCGGATTCAGAACAGCGATTGAACTGCATCCTGGCAAGAGTAAAATTAGGCTGAGAAATAAAGCGTATAACGGTCCCTTTTTGTTCATGCTTAAGCTCCTTCCTTCAATACTTCTATTAATTAACCCTCATCATTACCTTCATATATAGTAAGAACTAATGAGAAAGAAAGCAAAAGACTTATTTTTCCATCTTAGCCATAATAGACCTTAATAATGGCGATCAAGTTAAATATGTGTGATCAATTTGTTACAAGTTCCTAATGATATGATAAAGATCACTGTAGCTACGCTGTTTAATGGTTATTTATTTCTGTTCAAACTTTGTTCAATAATTTACTAAAGTTGCTAATTTGGACACATCTATTTTGTGCAAAAGGATTGGAATTTAACCATTTTTTGTTGGTGTGACAGGATTTGGTCGAAATCAGAATTTGAAGAATTTTGTCGAAATATCTGCGAACGTCGAAAAGGGTAACAAATTATTCTGTATTAAGTTACAATCTCTCAAATTTCTATCTATTAATCTATGATAATGTTATAGGTAAATATACGAGATGGGAGATTTTTTAAGATGTTTAAAAAGAAAGTGTGGCTTTTATTTATAGTACTATTCGTATGTACGGGTTTGGTACGAGAGATAGATACAGTGAATGCAGCGGGTGCGACAGGATCCCTGAAATTAGGGGTGAACGATAAATTAACTAAAATTGATGCAGTGTCGATAAAGGATACATATTATGTTTCACTGCGTGATTTGTCCCTAGAACTGAATCTGAATCTTACCCTTCAGGGTGTTGGAATTCATGTTCAAGGGAACAACGGTTCCATCGAACTGCTGAATGATCATGCAACAGCGCTTCTCCCTAATGGAAAGACTATTCCGCTGATAACATTTGTTGAAAATGGTAGAACGATGGTTCCTGTGAAGATGACTTCTCATCTTGGATTTTCAATTTCGTTTAAGCCAGCTCAATCTCTATTAAGAGTGTATAATTCCGGGGCTAAATTAGACGATGCTGCATTCGTGAACCAATATAAAAAGGATTTGCAACAAAATGTACCTACAGGGACGACAGGCACAAAGGGGAAAGTCGTATATCTTAGCTTTGATGATGGTCCATCTGCTACTACCTCTCAACTACTTGATATTTTGGCGAAGTATGATGCGAAAGCAACTTTCTTTATGTTAGGAAATAACATGAACGCACATGCGTCTCAAGTGAAACGCTTAGTGAAAGAGGGACATGCACCTGCTTTACACGGCATGACACATGTGAAAGATAAATTTTATGCTTCTCCAGCCTCTGCGTTAAAAGAGATGAATGACGATAATGCAATTCTGAAGAAGATTACGGGTCAAAGTACAACACTGATTCGTACACCTTATGGCAGTAAACCTTATTTAACAAAAGCTTATAGAGATAAGATATTAACGCAAGGGTACCATCTGTGGGATTGGAACGTTGACTCTGAGGATTGGCGATATAAGAACGATAGTAATTCTATCTATAATACAGTTATGAGAGAGGTTCATAATCTGAAGAAGAGCAGCCCGGTGATTCTAATGCATGATCAAAAGGCTACACTTAAAGTTCTTCCACGCATCCTAGAGGCACTGAAGAAAGAAGGCTATGCGTTCCGTATTATTACTTCGGATATGGAGCCTAACAATTTTTGGAACGATAAGCGCTAACTCTGATAGTAAAATTAAATCATTTTCATTGTTATGGCGACAGATTTGATCTGTCGTCTTTTTTTTGTTGTCTGAAATCTTTGTAGATTTGACACATGTAGGCTTACCTAATCTATCGACGTAGTTAATTTGTCATGTTATCATGATACTCTGATAACGTATTAGCGAACTAAAGCACACGGCGCTGTGTCAACGATGGGGGATAAAAGAGATGAAGAAGAATGCATTTTTAGTTTTATTTATGATCATGGTTATTGCAGCTTTATCAGGCTGTTCGTCTTCTGGGAGCAAGGACGGAAAGCTGGTAATCGGGATTGATGATAAGTTCGCTCCAATGGGCTTTAGAGATGAGAACAATGAAATTGTTGGGTTTGATATCGACTATGCCGGAGCTGCAGCTGAGAAAATGGGCAAAGAAATCACTTTTCAGCCTATTGACTGGTCAGCTAAGGAGTCAGAACTGAATAGTGGGCGCATTGATATGATTTGGAATGGTTATACCATCACAGATGAACGTAAGGAAAAGGTGTTATTCACAAAGCCTTATCTTGAGAATAGTCAGGTAGTAGTCGTATTAGCGGATTCCACTATATCAAAGCTTGAGGATTTGGCTGGTAAAGAGGTAGGACTTCAAAGTCTATCTTCTGCTGCCGATGCTTTAAATGCTAATCCGATTAAAGACCAAATTGCTAATCTGTCGGAATTTCCGGATAATGTGCTAGCGCTCACAGATTTGAAGACTAAGCGCCTGGACGGTGTAGTCATTGATGAAGTGGTAGCCAGATATTATATGTCAAAAGAGCCTGATACCTTTAAGCTACTAGATGAATCGCTTGCTCCTGAGCAGTACGGTATTGGAATTAAGAAAGGCAATGAGGCACTACTGGAAGAACTTCAAAAGGCTTTGGATGAAATGAACAATGACGGAACGGCTGAGAAGATCTCCACGAAGTGGTTTGGTGAGAATAAGGTATTGAAATAGCAGGTCAATATACAGAGTTTATTGGAGAAATGAAAATGGATTATATAATACAAATTTCCGGGCCGATGTTAGAAGGCGCGCGTACAACTATTTTATTGTTTCTTATTGTTATTTTGGTGTCGATTCCGCTCGGGTTCCTAGTCACTTTGATGGCGAAGAGTACGATCAAGCCCGTGGCTTGGATTGCACATACCTATATCTATGTCATGCGGGGAACACCACTTTTACTGCAATTGTTATTTTTTTGCTTTGGTTTACCACAGATTCCGGTGATTGGGCAATATCTGGTCATGGACCGCTTCGTTGCGGCGAGTCTTGGTTTTATTCTTAACTATGGGGCCTATTTCGCGGAGATCTTCCGTGGGGGTATGCTCTCCATTGATAAAGGGCAGCATGAAGCAGCTAAAGTACTCGGACTGAGTAAATGGCAAACGCTGCGCAAGGTAATTCTAGCTCAAATGTTTAGGGTAGCTTTGCCAGCCGTGGCAAATGAATCGATTTCCTTGGTCAAAGATACGGCTCTGCTGTATGCCGTTGCTGTGCCTGAGCTACTGAACTATGCAAAAACAGCAGTGAATCGAGACTTTACTGTAACCCCCTTTGTAGTGGCGGGAGTGATTTACTTACTGATGACGCTGGTGCTCACTTTATTTTTCAAAGGACTGGAGAAACGTTTTAAATTCGAGTAGAGGGACTGTCTGAATATGAGTAACATGATAGAAGTAAGTGATTTACAGAAATCCTTCGGCAAATTGGATGTGTTGAAGAAGGTTAGTTTCAATATCCAGGCGGGTGAGGCCGTCGCTGTTATAGGGCCTTCAGGTTCGGGTAAGAGTACGATGCTGCGTAGTCTAGTACATCTAGAGGAAATTACGGGTGGAAGCATCTTCATCCAAGGCAAGCCGCTCGTGGCGAATGGAAAATACGCTAGTGGAGCAAGTATTCGTGAGATCACGGCGGCCATGGGAATGGTGTTTCAACACTTTAACCTATTTCCACATTTAACGGTGCGAGGCAATCTAGAGCTAGCTCCAAGGATGTTGAAGCGAGAAAGCGTGAAGGAGATTACGGCTAGAAGCGAGAACTTACTTTATAAGGTAGGACTTGCTGAAAAAGTGGATGTGTATCCTGCAAAGCTGTCAGGTGGACAGAAGCAACGGGTTGCTATAGCGAGAGCATTAATGCTCAATCCTGATATTCTATTGTTCGATGAACCCACTTCCGCGCTTGATCCTGAACTCACGGGCGAGGTACTACGCGTCATACGTCAACTTGCTGAGGAGAATATGACGATGATTGTTGTCACTCATGAGATGAATTTTGCCCGTGATGTGGCCGATCGTGTGATTTTCATGGACAACGGTGAGATCACGGAGTCTGGAACACCTGAGCAGATTTTTGATCATCCACAGCAGGAACGCACTCGAATTTTTTTGAATCAAGAGTCGAGAGTGTGAATAGCTCAAGCTAATAAAGTGTCTATTTATGAGAAAAACCCACACAGTTATAAACCACTGTGTGGGTTTTTTTGCGTTGACATAAAGATTAAACTGTATTAATAATAGTAGTACAGTTAATACACGTCATGATGGATTTAATGCAAGACAGTGAAAGGAGGATGGTTATGTTCGAATTGGACGTTCGCAGTCGCAAGCCGATTTATGAGCAGCTGACCGATAAGGTCAAGGAGATGATTTTACATGGTATTTTGCAGACTGATGAACAACTGCCTTCGGTAAGGACATTATCCCAGCAGCTAACCGTGAATCCCAATACGATTCAGAAGGCTTACCGTGAATTGGAACGTGAGGGGTATATTTATTCACTGCAGGGGAAAGGGAGTTTTGTAGCCCCAATGAAAAAAGAACAGAATGAGATTAAAAAAGCTGAAGTACGTGATGAGTTGCTTAGACTGATGGCGGAAGCGGTATATCTTGGGTTCACCGCCGCTGAGATTAGTTCATTGTACCGACAAGTGGAAAAGCAGAGAGAAGGGGGGAAGAGTAATGATTGAGATTCGAGGAGTCAGCAAGTTATTTCAAGGGGAGAAGGCCGTTGATGATATCTCTTTAACGGTACATAAAGGGACAATTTATGGGCTGCTCGGGTCTAATGGAGCGGGTAAAACTACGCTGCTGAAGACCTTGTCAGGCATTTACTTTCCGGATAAGGGGACCGTGAAGGTGGATGGTGAAGCGGTATTCGAACACCCGACAACTAAGCAACGGGTTATTTTTATGCCGGATTCTCCTTACTTTTTCCCGCAATCCAACATGCTGCAAATGGCAGCCTTCTATCGCTCGATCTATCCGAGCTGGAATCAGAAGCGTTTTGAAGATTTGGGGACCGTCTTTCAGCTCGATAAGAAGCGTAAGCTTAGTCGTTTCTCCAAAGGGATGCAGCGGCAAGCGTCATTCTGGTTATGTTTAAGCTGTATGCCAGATGTGCTTATTATGGATGAGCCGATTGACGGGTTAGATCCGGTAATGCGACGCCAGATCAAAAACCTGCTATTTCAGGAGGTTGCTGAACGCGAGCTGACGGTAATCATTTCTTCACATAATCTTCGTGAGATCGAGGACCTATGCGATCATGTAGGGATTATGCATGGTGGTAAGATGTTGATTGAGAAGGATTTGGATGATCTTAAGGCGGACACTCATAAGATTCAAGTGGCCTTCCGAGATGAGCGGCATGAAATTCCGATATCAGCGAAGCTGCAAATTTTACATCAAGAACGCCGGGGGAGCGTGAACCTGTACATAGTAAAAGGGGATCGTGAGCGAATCAAAGCGGCCTTTCAGGTATATGAGCCATACGTATTCGATTTGCTTCCGTTGACGTTAGAAGAGATCTTTATTTATGAAATGGGGGATGTCGGATATGACGCGCAGCCGGTACTACTTTAATAGCAGTATTATTCGCCAGAACTTCCGCCAGCATGGCTGGATAGGGATTATCTATGCACTTGGCTTATTGTTCGCACTTCCACTGCAGCTGTTCATGAGCAATAATCCGAATGAGAAACCGCAGGAAATTGAACATCTATTTCGCATCGCTGGTAGTGTGCAAGCCTTGTTTATTATTACGATCCCTGTTGCAGCTGGACTCTTTTTGTTCCGGTACCTTCAAGCAAAATCACCCTCAGATCTCTTTCATAGCTTGCCTTTACGCAGAGGGCATTTATTTACAGCTCATTTGACAAGTGGACTTATATTACTGCTGTTGCCTGTTTGGTTAACTGCTGGGGTGGTTGCAGTTGTTAAGCCATGGAGTGGCAATTTTTATATTTTTCAAGGCGCAGATATTTGGCAATGGTGTATCACCGTTAGTATTTTGACTTTGTTCCTCTTCTGCTTTAGTGTTTTTGTGGGAATATGCACGGGCCAATCTATTCTTCAGGGAATTATCGTTTATATTTTGCTTATTCTTCCTGCTGTACTGATTTCATTAGGCAATAGCCATTTAGCCATGTATCTTTATGGATATGCAAATGCAAATGTAAGATTCCTAGATTCTAAATCACAGATGTGGTCTCCGTTTGTTCATATTATGTATTATTTTACCGGCAAACCATACACCAATACCGAATTATGGATCTATGGAGTATTGTCACTTTTATTTATTGGATTATCCTACCTGCTATACCGTAAACGTAATACTGAAAAAGCCGGCCAGGCTATTGCTTTTGGATATTTCAATCCACTTTTTAAAGCAGGAGTTATGTTATGTGCCATGCTTATCTCCGGAACTTATTTTGCACAAATGAAGCAACAGCAAATAGGCTGGGTGATTGGCGGATATGCCATTGGAGCCATTATTGGTTATATTGCCGCAGAAATGATTATTCGAAAAACATGGCAGATTATGACGCGTAAAGTGTTAGCCGAGTTTTCGGTTTATGCAGTAATGCTGGGGTTACTTCTGTATATTCCGGTATCAAGTGTTACGGGGTATGAAGCCAGAGTGCCTTCCGGTGAAAGGATTAGCGGTGTATATATGGGATCTAACTACCGGTGGTATACCCCAATAGATGATTATTCAACTACACCTTATATGGGACAGGATCCATTTTCGCATGATAAAGATTATATAGAAGCTGTCCGTAAGTTTCATCAAGCGGTAGTTGCAGTACGTCCAGAACATACCTCACAACAATACGTTTATGAATACTTTACTCTGGCTTATCAATTGGAGAATGGTCACAAGTTAGTGAGGGAATACTGGATCCCTAATAAGGGGTTTGAATCAGAGATCAAGGCGGTTAAGGATACTGAAGCTTTCAAGTATGAAAACTATAATTTAACTCTGTTAGACAAAGACCTGGATTATATGTGGATTACCAACAGGAATAAAAAAGTAGCCATCTCTGATCCCGGGGAAATTTCAGAGTTAAAGGAGATTATCAAGCATGAAATTTTGAATATGTCCTATGAGGTACAGGTAGATAAGGACGGAAGACCTGATGTGGCTAATATCCAAACACAGATAAAGGTAAAAGAGGTAAGTGATCGGCCATCTGTAAATTACGGTTATTATTATCCGTGGAAGTCTTCTTTCCATGAGTTAGATAAATGGATGGTCGAAAAGGGTTATACGGATAAAGTACGAACAACCGCTGAAGATATACAATCGGCAGAAATAATAAAAGATGACTATATGGATAAGCAAACACCTAAGAATCCTACTAGTCCTGAACAAAGGCTAATACTTGCACGTGAAAAGAATCGTACAATTGTTACGAAGGATAAGGCACTATTAACGGATATTGTGGATAATCAATTCAATTATGGAGTTGAAAATGGCAACTACATTGTGAAGTTGATGTACAAAGAGGGTTATAGCGATTTCGTAATGTTAAAAGCATCGGATATGACGCCTGAATTGAAGGTTTTGCTGAAATAAGCTCAGAATAAGGTAGAAGATTGCAGATAAAGACTACCGGTTTACATAAACTGGATAGTTGGAGTATGCTTTTGGAGATATGTTATTTAGGTGAAGCCTGGCCATGGACGATGGAGTCCATGGTCTTTTTTGCAAATACTTAGAAGGTTAAAGAGAGGGATTCATAAATCAGAAATATATCAATCGATCATTCAGCAGCTTCGGACCATTGAATCTGAAGAACAAGTCCGCATTTTGTATGCGTGTGAAACGGGGCAATGGAACTGGTAAGCTGGATGACTCCGAAGGGTCACATTTCGCCAGTATGGCCGGAAGCCGCCGGGGCGAATTGACGCTGCTAACGGTTGATACGATTAGAACTGGTCAAATGGGTGTAACCTTTTATTATGCGGGTAAGAGGTATGGCTGGCAGAACCTATTCCATCTTCCTGTCTTAATGTGTACACTCATAGTTGAATAAGAACGTCTTTTGGTAGGAGGCAGAATCACATGGACGAAATTCCAGATCATTTAGATCACGGATTACAAATTGTTTTTATTGGATTTAACCCGAGTATCCGTTCTGGCGAGGTTGGGCATCATTACGCGAATCCGCGAAATAATTTCTGGAGAATCTTACACAATTCAGGACTTACTCCTCGGTTGTACGACGCGTCTGAGGACGGAGAGCTGCTTAAGCTGGGTTATGGTTTTACGAATATTGTTGCCAGGCCAACACGCGGGATCGACGATATCACTCGTGAGGAATATAATGAGGGCCGCGAGTTGCTTCGTTCCAAGCTGGCGCTTTATCGCCCACAAGTCGCTTGCTTCGTTGGAAAAGGTGTATATACAGAGTTTAGTCGGAGAAAAAAAGCAGAATGGGGATTTCAAGGAAACGTGTCTCCAACGGTAGATGGTGTGCGTGAATTTGTCGCCCCCTCTTCCAGTGGATTGGTTCGAATGCCAATGGAGGAGATCGTAGGGATCTACCGTAGGTTAGCTGAGTTTACACAAGAGAGCGATGGCTGACTCGGGAGACTGAGTTGGAGGGAACAGAGGGTGGAATGCTGAGTAGTGGCGTATGTGTAGGGGGAGTTGTGGAGAAGCTGAGAAATGCCGCTAGTAACACGAAGGAGCAACTTCATGGATGAGCTATCGGCTATCGGACTCGACAATGATTGCCATATAGCGTAGTAGAATTAGAAGCCCTTATATACCTTATAACACAGCTTGCTACAGTTCTGACTCACTCTTGGCTATCTCCCATCAAGTCCCTGTAATCCGCCACGCCCGAAAAGCTTTGAACATAAAACGAGCAAGATTCCAGTTGGAATCTTGCTCGTTTTATGTCTTCAAAGGGTTGTATAGGCTAAGTCTCGATCAACAACAGGATGATAGAGGATAAGGATAGACAAACGCTGATCAAGCATAACACGGCAACGACTTGCTTTTGGCTCAGACCTGCACGGAGCAGGCGGTAATGAGCCTGGGTTGCGTCGGCCTGATAAATGGACTTGCCTTGGATAAAGCGTTTGACGACGACAAAAATATTGTCGAAGATCGGAACGCCCAGCGCCAGAATCGGGATGAACAGCGACAGGGCCGTGGCTTGCTTAAACGCACCGTCGAGTGCGATTACCGCAAGGATGAAACCAAGAAAGGTAGCCCCGGCGTCGCCCATAAAGATTTTGGCAGGCGGTTTATTATAACGTAGATAAGCAATGGTAACGCCGACGAGCGCAATCGCCATAATCGCTGAAGAGGACTGCCCCTTAGTTAATGCGACAATAAATAGTGTTATGGCCGAAATAGCAGTTAAGGCGCCAGCCAAACCATCCATACCATCCGAGAAATTAATGACAGTGGTTACGCCGAAGATCCAGATAATCGTCAATAGAAACTGTAATACAACGGGTAGAACGATATAATCCCCTGAGAAGGGGTTATAGAATCCGGTAAATGCGTTGCCGGAAAAATAAACAAGAACAGCCGCACTTACCTGCACAATCATTTTGGGCAGTGCCGGGAAATCCTTACCCTTTGTTTTGTACCAGTCATCTATGGTACCAATAGTTAATAGCAGCACACCCCCTGCAAACAGTGCGACGGTCTCCATGGAAAATTCCCGGGCAAAGACCAGGTAAGTGATGAAGAACCCGATGAATATGGCATAACTGGCCGTAAGCGGTATAGGTTCTCTATGGATTTTACGCTCAACGTCTTGACGAGGCTTGTCCACAAAATCAAGTCGGAAAGCTAGTCTGCCGAGCGGCGGAATTAGAAAGTATACGATAGAAAAAGACATTAGAAACGATAAAACGTATAATATGACGCTCACCACCGTTTTCTTTTTAAAATAACACAGTTCGCTTAAAACTACCTTAAAAAAGTAAATTTTTGTCGTCTGACTGATAAGTTGACTTGATTGTATCACTGTAGTACCTTTTTGAGAAAAGAGTTTTGGGGGATATGATGAAATACGACGTTATTTTATTCGATGCTGATGATACACTGTTTGATTACGGAATGGCAGAAAGTCACGCGTTATCTAACGCATTTCTACATGTTGGGATGCCCACAGGTGCTGAGGATTATGCTGCCAGTTATCAGGAGATTAATCATGCGCTGTGGCGGGATTTGGAGCAGGGGAAGATTAGTTCTGCGGCATTACGCGTGGAACGGTTTAATCGGTTATTCGCTGCGAATGCGCTGGAGCTAGATCCTGAGGCGTTTAGTGAAGCCTATCTGCGTTTCTTAGGCGAGGGAACCTTTCTGATCCAGGGAGCGATCGAGCTGTGCGAGGAGCTTGCCGGCTGCCGATTAGCAATCATTACGAACGGAATTAAAGAAGTGCAAACTTCCAGAATCCAAGGATCACCGCTTAGTGAAACCTTTGAGCAGATCATTATTTCAGAGGAGGCTGGTTGTCAGAAGCCGGAGACAGGGATTTTTGATTATGCTTTTGCCAAATTGGGGATTTCGGATAGGGAAAAAGTACTGATTGTAGGGGACTCCTTAACCTCTGACATTCAAGGCGGAATCAATTATGGGATCGATACTTGCTGGTTTAACCCGCTCGGTAAAGAGAATTCGTCGGGTGTTCAACCGAAATACGAAATTCGAGTTCTGTCGGAGCTCTTAGACATTGTAGGCAAGACAGCTGATCTTCAATAATAAAAAATAAGGTGTGAGCGCATAGCGACTCACACCTTTTATTAAGTGAGCTGAAGGATCTTATTGCCGAGTATCCAGCGGCTTCAGATAAGCTTCGATTTGCTGGCGTTTCGATTCCAGAAATGGTGGCAGAGCAAGAGATTCACCCAAACTTTCCATCGGCTCATCTGTTGCAAAGCCTGGTCCGTCTGTAGCTAGCTCAAAAAGAATGCCGTTAGGCTCGCGGAAATAAAGGGAGCGGAAGTAAAAACGATCCACGAATCCGGAGTTGGGAAACTGAGCAGTGCGTATATGCTGGACCCATTGCTTCAATTCCTCCTCGTTGTCCACGCGGAATGCGACATGGTGTACCCCGCCTCGACCTAAATGTTCCTGCTCTAGATCATTACGTTCCTCTAGGTGAACCTCTGCACCTGACCCGCCTTCTCCAGTCTCGAATACAATCACATCTGGCTGTCCTGCTACTGTGGAAGGATGAGTGCTTTTGCGGCGGAAGCCAAGCAATTGCTCCAGTACAGCCGCAGTATGCTCTGCACTTTCTACTGTAAGATGTGCGGGACCTAGGCCAATAATCCCATACTCAGCAGGTACCGGGCTTTTTGCCCAAGGGATGCCAGCGGCAACACCCTTATCATTCTCGTCGGATACTAGTATGAAACGTTGCCCTTCATGATCACGGAAGGCTAAAGTTTGGCGGCCGCCGATTGTTTGAATCGTCCCATGCTCAACGTCAAGCTCGGTGAAGCGCTGCTCCCAGTAGAGAAGTGCGGCATCGTTTGGCACCCGAAGGGAGAGCGCGGAAATGCTGTTGTTGCCTGCACGGTTGCGGCCCGCCATCGGGAGCTCGAAGAAAGTTAATTCGGTTCCGGGGTTACCCTTCTCATCACCATAGAATAAATGATACACTGAAATATCATCCTGGTTTACTGTCTTTTTAATGAGACGCAGTCCAAGTACTTCGGTATAGAACCTAAAGTTTTCCTGTGCGTTACCTGTAATTGCGGATACGTGGTGTAGTCCTTTTAATGTTAATGTCATGTGTAATTACCTCCGTGTAAATGCTAAATGTGAGTAAGTTATATTGTGATCTTTAAAATATTAAGTGAGTATTATTAAGCAGCTATAATTTTAATAGTAAAAAGCGGTTTTTGCAAGTAGATGTTTATGCATCATAAAATCCAGTTCATACATAAGGAGAGCGTACATTGCACACAACAACTAGCTTGATGAAACAATTGCAGGAGCTAAAGCTTGATCCACATGGGACTATTCTGGTCCATTCCTCATTAAAAAGCATTGGGGAAGTAGATGGAGGCGCGAACACAGTATTGGATGTACTCAGTGAATATATGAAGGACGGACTGCTCGTATTGCCAACCCATACATGGGCTTATATTAATGCAGACAATCCAAGGTTCTCTGTTCAAGATTCCCCTTCTTGTGTAGGGATATTACCGGAGTTGTTCCGTAAACGTCCAAATGTTACTCGCTCTTGGCATCCGACACATTCTGTAGCGGCTTTAGGTGCAGATGCTGAGGAGTTCACCACGGGAGATGAACGCTGGGATACGCCGTGCGCCCGTGGTTCAGCATGGGGCAAGCTACTTGATCGAAAGGCGGAAATTGTCCTGCTGGGAGTCGATCTTCGGCGGAATACGTTCATCCATGGCATTGAAGAGTGGGTCGATATTCCAGGCAGAATGACAGATACCTGTGAGGAGCTATATACGGTGACGCCGGATGGCGATGAAATCATGGTGCCTTCTCGCAGACACTGTGGCCTCTCTTGGTCTGAGCATTTTTGGAAAGTGGAACGCGAGCTTGAAGAAGGCGGTGCTATGCGTAAGGGGTATTTTGGCGATGCGCTGGTTAGGATATGCGGGACGGTAGAAACAACGAATATTCTAAGCCAGATGCTGACAGAAAATCCTGATCTTTTCTCAGATAATGAGCCACTGCATGGGGAGGACAAGCCTGTACCACTTCCAAAGACTAGGGCGTGAGCAACCCTAGAAGAGGCTAATTGAATGCCGATAAAGCATTTTTCAAACCACACAATCTGGAAGCCGCTATCAATGTATGGTATATTAATCTCACTAAAACATAGTAAGGAGATTGGAAATGGAAAAAACTTTGGTTTTTGGACACAAAAATCCGGATACGGATACGATTTGTTCTGCAATTGCTTATGCTGCACTCAAAAAGGAATTGGGCTGGGATGCTGAGGCAATTCGTCTGGGTGAGGTTAGTGGTGAAACGCAATTTGCGCTTGACCATTTCGGAGTCGCTGCTCCTCGACTGGTAGAGAACGTAGCTGGTGAAGCAAATCAGGTTATTCTTGTTGACCATAACGAACGCCAACAAAGTGCAAATGACATTGATCAAGTGCGCGTGGTTGAAGTTATCGACCATCACCGGATCGCAAACTTTGAAACTGCACATCCGTTATACTATCGTGCTGAGCCAGTAGGCTGTACTGCTACTATTCTTAACAAGTTGTATAAAGAAAACGGAGTTATAATCCCTAAAGAAATCGCCGGATTGATGCTGTCTGCGATCATTTCTGATTCCTTGCTGTTTAAATCACCAACTTGCACTGCGGAAGATGTAGCTGCAGCACGTGAGCTTGCTGAAATCGCTGGTGTAGATGCAGAAAGCTACGGTCTCGACATGCTGAAAGCTGGAGCTGACCTTAGCGACAAGAGTATCGCTCAACTGATTTCCTTGGATGCAAAGGAATTCAAAATGGGTGAATACAAAGTTGAAATCGCTCAAGTGAACGCGGTGGATGTTAATGATGTTCTCTCCAAACAAGCTGAACTGGAAACTGCACTTACTTCCATTATTGCTGAAAAAGAATTGGATCTGTTCCTGTTTGTAGTTACAGATATCCTCAATAACGATTCTGTGGGTCTGGCTCTGGGTCGTGTTGCAGGTGCAGTAGAAACGGCGTACAATGTTAAGCTTGATGACAATAAAGCACTTCTCAGAGGTGTAGTATCCCGTAAATCGCAAATCGTTCCTGTTCTTACAGAAACAATTGCTAAGCTGTAACGCATTTTGACAATTGCACTCGATTCGGTGCAGTAGCATTCATATAAGAGCCACGTCATCCATTGAAAGTTTTAAGGGTGACGTGGTTCTTTTTGTTTTACGACGCATTCTGCTACAATACTTTGAGAGGTAAGAGTAACAACCAACATGTGGAATATAACAAAGAGACAGGGGATATTAAGAATGGAATTGTTTGCAGCACTCGAGCGGGACGATTACGAGGAACTGTTATTTTGTCAGGATAAAGCATCAGGATTAAAGGCAATCATCGCCATTCATGACACGACATTAGGGCCCGCACTGGGTGGGACACGGATGTGGACCTATGCTACAGAAGAGGAAGCGATTGTTGACGCGCTTCGTTTAGCGAAAGGGATGACGTACAAAAATGCAGTATCCGGTCTAAATTTAGGCGGCGGGAAAACAGTGATTATAGGTGATCCCAAGAAGGATAAGAACGAAGCGATGTTCCGTGCTTTCGGAAGATACATACAGGGCTTGAATGGACGGTACATAACAGCCGAGGATGTTGGCACTACAGAAGAAGATATGAACATTATTTATCAGGAGACAGATTATGTTACAGGTACATCTCCTACTTATGGTTCATCGGGCAATCCGTCACCAGCGACGGCTTACGGCGTATACCAAGGGATGAAGGCAGCGGCCAAAGCAGCGTTTGGCAGTGATTCGCTCGAAGGGAAGACTGTAGCCGTTCAAGGTGTTGGGAATGTGGCTTTTTCGCTGTGTAAGCATCTTCATGAAGAAGGCGCTCAGCTTATCGTAACCGATATTCATAAAGAAGCTGTTGGGCGCGCAGTAGAAGCTTACGGCGCCAAAGCAGTCGATCCTGCAGATATTATCAGTACAGATTGTGATATCTATGCTCCATGCGCACTCGGAGCAACGATCAATGATGAGTCCCTCCGGGTAATTAAGGCGAAGGTGATCGCAGGCGCAGCCAACAATCAGTTAAAAGAGGCCTATCATGGCGATACGCTGCACGAAATGGGCATTGTGTATGCTCCTGATTATGTGATTAATGCCGGTGGCGTTATTAATATTGCCGATGAACTGAATGGTTATAATAAGGAACGTGCGTTTAAGCAGGTTTCAAAAATTTACGATAACATCACCCGCGTGCTGGAAATCTCACGTCTAAATGGAATTCCTACTTCTGTTGCGGCAAATCAGCTTGCAGAGGAACGGATTTCCTTATTAAGAAATACTCGTAGTACTTTCCTGCGAAATGGTCAACATGCGCTTAGCAGAAGATCACTCCGGGGATAAGGTGCATAGGTACTTAAATTAGTCTTTCACATGCAAAAGCGCATCAGCGTCGCTAAAGGACGGTAAGCTTATATTTTTAAAAAAACTCGGCAGTCTCTCCGAATCATTTTCCGGATGGGAGCTTGCCGAGTTTTTTAATATATAAGAATTTATAAGTTTCACGCTATATATTATCCTTATATTTCTCTCAATAAACGCTTACCGTCCATTAAGGACGCCGAAGGCGTTTTTGCTTGTTATTGTACTTTTTGTGGTTCCGGGTAAGTGACGCCCAGTGTGTCGACGGTTACTTTCTTCATCACTGGCGGTTCTTCTGGACGATCTGAACTGTCTGTTTTCAAGCCCACAATGGATTTAACCACGTCCATGCCTTCGGTAACTTTGCCAAAAGCGGCATAGCTTCCATCTAGACTAGGATAAGCTGCATCCATAATAAAGAACTGGGAGCCGGCAGAATCTGGAGCCTGCGATCTTGCCATGGACAGAACACCTTCCGTATGCAACAGGTTATTAGTAAACCCGTTTCCAGAGAATTCTCCGGCGATACTATACCCTGGACCACCCATACCGGTTCCATCAGGGTCACCGCCCTGGATCATGAAATTAGGGATCACTCTATGGAATATGGTGCCGTCATAAAATCCTTTTTGAATCAGTGAGATGAAGTTGTTAACCGTGTTAGGGGCAACTTCAGGATAAAGCTCGGCTTTGATGATGCCTCCATTATCCATCTCAATGGTCACAACGGGGTGGCTTGCTGTAGCTGAAGGGAGCCCTTCATTAGCTCCAGGATTTGTCTCGCTGCTAGCGTTATTACCTGCTGCTCCACTGCTGCTTCCATTATTACTGCTGGCATTATTATTGGTAGGCTTATTACCGCAACCTGCTGCAATAACCATCACCAGGCATAACATGACCATTAGGATAGCAGATCTTGCTCGTGTAGACTTCACTAATCAATCTCTCCTTTTTCTTGAATAATCTCGTAGGTACTTCTCATAATAACCTCTTTGTCCCTTTACATGCAAAGGTCAGTTGTGACATGTGGGATTGGCACATTCACAAAAGAGGTTTACAATAATAGGAATGTTTCCGCGAGAACATCAAGAAAGGATGTGTAGATCATGCGCTTTTCATGGAAACGGAACTTAATCGTGCTTTGGGTGGGTGTCTTTTTTTGTAGTACAGCGTATTCGATCTCTATTCCGTTCCTCTCTATTTTTTTGAGTGACGAACTTGGGGTTACGAATCATTTGGAAATTTGGTCTGGGGTTAGTTTTGGCATAACCTTTCTGGCCAGCGCTTTAATTTCTCCCTACTGGGGTTCCTTAGCCGACAAATATGGTCGGAAGCCGATGCTTATTCGCTCGGGCTTCAGTTTGGCAGCCTTATATCTGATTAATTACTTCGTGCATGATCCTTACGTCTTTCTGATCGTGCGCGTACTGCAAGGATTGCTTGCTGGATTTGTTCCCGCTGCGATAGCCATGGTGGCTACGAACACACCTGAGGATAAGACCGGTTATGCGCTGAGTATTATGTCTACAGCCGGAGCAACGGGCAGTATCATTGGTCCATTGATCGGCGGTGTAGTGAGTTTTTACACAAGCAATCGGGTTGCTTTTTTATTCTCAGCAGGTATTGTACTCGTTTCGGCACTTATCGCTACTTTTTTTGCTAAAGAAGAGAATTTTGACCGATCTGCTCCGAGGTCTCATGTAAGTGATGATATTAAGGAAGCGCGTAGCAATCGCGCATTTATGACTTTGCTATCGCTGGCGGGAATAAGCACCTTTTCTGTTATGATTCTGGAGCCGCTTATTCCGATACATCTGCTAGACATGGGAATCGCCAAAAGCAGCGCCTCACTAAGCTCAGGAATTGTATTCTCCGCTGTGGGTATTGCTACTGTGCTAATGGCTCCGCAGTGGGGTAGAATTGGAAGCCGGAAGGGTTTCGGGATGATCTTGTTCATTGGATTAATCGGTGGAGGTATCGGTAATATTCTGCAGTTCTTTGTTACAGGGTATGTGGAATTCGCCGTTCTTCGTTTTGCCTACGGCTTGTTCTATGCAGGTGTGCTTCCATCTGTAAACGCAATGATTGTACAAGTGATTGAACCCGGGTTTCGTGGACGTGCTTTTGGTCTCAACCAAGCGGCATCTCAACTCGCGACAATGGCCGGGCCTATTATAGGCGGCTTACTTGGGGCATTTATCCAGATCCGCTGGGTGTTTGTGATCAATGGGGTGATGCTGCTTGTAGCAGCGGTATTGGTTAAGACCCGTAAGCTGGATTCCCAAATTGCAGCAGCGCGTTCAGCAGAATAACCGGCAGCAACAAGAATAACCCTTTCTGAGACCAGTGCTCATATTGAAAGACAAATAAAGCCGCCGGATCCTATTCCGGCGGCTTTATATAGTCTAATCTCCCTGTGATCCGTTTAAGATGTCCGTTCCAGGCATTCCATCTACTGGTGGTGAAGCAGGGTCGATGATGGATCCTGGATACACCTCATCTGCATCAGGAATATCTTCCAGTGGCGGATCCTCCTCTTCCATCTCTAGCAGCTCCTCGTCATCATCAGTATCGCTGCTTGTTAGTCCTGCCGTTTCAGCAGCCAAGAATGCATCGGATTCCAGTAAGTCATTTCTTTCGAGTGTTTCCTCAGGTTGGTTTAAACCAATATCCGCCGCCAAATATTTATCGCCAACCAATACGGGGTCGGCATCTTCATTGACAACATCCTCTACATCAATATCAGCTTGTATATAACGCTCGTATGCAAAGTCGGCCTCAGTTTTATTAGGTGTATCTTCCATAGCCGTTCACTCCCTCGGTAGGTTAAGATTTGGACTTCTCATATGTATCTTTACCCGATTGCCTATGTTCGAATCGGTTTATAAATAATCAGGGAAATAACGCTGATAAATAACGTCTTTTTTCGAGGGAATTAACAAGAATAGGCAGGAATAGTGCGAAGGTTGTCGAAATTAAGAATCATATATGATCATTTAAACAACTAATGAATTACTGAGGTGCTACGATGAAGTTGCCAAAACCAAAGATAGCGGCTTCTTTGCTATTATTTCTATTGCTAACAGCAATAGTGTCTTACGGTGCGGCGATAGTGAGTGCTGGATCATCAGACTCTGCGCTGCCAAGCTGGGAGATTAGATTTGGAAATACAGAAGCAGAGACTGTCGAAGAAGCTGTAGCAGCTGCAGATGATGAATGGATTCGCGTAACGCCTCATGATAACAAACCAGAGACGCCAAAAGGTACATCCTCAGCGTGGCTCCGGTTTTCTTTGCCGCAAATGAGCGAGAAATCCGCGTTATTCATTAATAAGGTATATGGAAATAGCGTCAAAGCTTATGTGAATAACGCGTTAGTATATGATTCTGAGAATAAATACAATTTCAACGGCAGCAAAATTCTAATTCCTTTATCCATAGAAGATGGAGGGAAGGAACTATACATATGGACACACGGAGGAAGCAAGGATTTAGGAATAGAAGGCGAAATAAGAGTAGATCGCTACAGTGAGCTGTTGTCCATTTATGTAAAGCAGGGCTTAATGGATATTATCATTGGGACGACATTTATCTTTATAGCTATTGTCCTGTTTATTTGTTCATTATTCTTGAAAAAAGGATTTTTTACGGACGGATTTTTGTTGGTATTAATTCTCTTATCTATTGGAGTCATAGTGGTTACGTATTCTTCGTTTTTGCCGATCATCCTCGGGGATTATGGGAAAATCGTGCTTGTTTTCTTTGATTTAGCGTTGTACACTTTGTTGCCATCCGTAACCTTTTATTTCGAGAAAATATTCGGTTCAGGGAAAAAACAAATCGTTACCCGATTCCGTAAATTTCAATTGGTATATTCTATATTCTGTCTTTCACTAATGGTTATTAATATCCTTCTGTCGTATCAGCTGGAAGACTTTTATAGATTCATGACTGCTGATATTCTAGGCATCATTATGATTGTGCAATTTATATTATTGGTAAGCTTAGCGTTAATTCATACTTATCGCGGCAATGGAGATGCTATTGTTTTTACTACAGGGTTTACCATCTTTGCATTTATATCTCTTGTCGAATTGATCGTATACTACATATCCAGAGAATCCTATCAATTATATTGGTGGAAGTGGGGGATGATGGTTTTCGTATTATCCTTAATCGTCATTCTGGGGAGAAGGTTTACGAGAAATCACGAGCAACTTGTTGAATATTCTCGTAAGCTTGAAACGTTTAATAATGATTTGCAGCGTTCCGAGAAAATGGAGATTATAAGTGAATTGGCGGCTTCTGTAGCGCATGAGGTACGGAATCCTTTACAGGTAACCCGTGGTTTCCTTCAGATCCTAGGAGAACGTTCAGATTATAAGGAGAGGGAATATATGCAGATGGCTATCGCAGAACTGGATAGAGCTACGGTGATTATCTCAGACTTCCTTACCTTTGCTAAGCCAGGGCTAGAGACCATTGAGAGGCTTGATGTATCCGAGGAGTTACGGCATGTGTCGGGTATTCTCGCTCCGCTTGCAAATTTGCAAGGGGGAGTCATTGAACTCAACCTGCAGTCAGAACTCTGCGTGATTGGATCATCTGCCAAATTTAAACAAGCGTTTATTAATATTATAAAAAATAGCATCGAAGCCTTGCAGGATAATGGACTTATTAGAATTACGGCCTGGAAATCCGAAGGCCATATAATGATTAGTGTACGTGATAATGGAGAAGGGATGAGTGGTAGTGAACTGGCCCGACTGGGTGAGCCTTATTACTCTAATAAAACAAAAGGAACAGGGCTTGGACTTATGGTAACCTTCCGAATAATTGAGGCGATGGAAGGGTCAACTGAGTTTCAGAGTGAGAAGGGGGAAGGGACGGAGATTATTATTAAATTGCCAAAGGCTAGAAAAAATTAGGAGAATTTAATGATTATTCCGTTTTTTAGAAGGAAAGGGTAGCATAGTGAGCGAAGTAGTAACACACAGAATATTGTTTCTGAAACTTCCTTCTGAGGTGCCTATATGCGCTTGATGGTTAGAATACTCCACATTACAATCACCCTTTCACTCCTCCTGATAGGTTGTGGCTCTATTATTGTATCGGCGGCGAACCCAAATCCACCCCAAGAAATTACAAAGTGGCAAATGAAATGGGGGGATGAAACAGGAAATGCAGGAAAAGAGATTCCGTGGAGTGAAGGCCAGCAAGGCTGGATGAACATAGATTCTAAGAAGGGACTCCCAGAGTTACCTTCAGGAGTATCCTCTTCTTGGACCCGCATTTCCTTACCCGTTTTAAGTTATGTGTCTCCTTCGGTGTATATCGATACTTTATATGCTCTTCATGTGAGAGTGTATGTGGAGGATCGTTTGATCTTCGAGGAAAATCGTAAATATATCAAGGATAACTATTCTTTGCTGTTGCCTTTAAGTAAAGAAGATAACGGGAAAACACTATATATCTGGACAGAAACCATGCAAGACAGAATTGGAATTAAAGAAAGTGTAATGATCGGTGAACATAGTCAATTAATTAATGAATATATTGAGAATGGACTAAGTGATGTGATTTTGGGCTGCGCTTTTTTTCTGGTGGCTATCGTTCTATTTATAAGTGCTCTATACATAAACAAAGATTATTTCTCCAGTGTTGCTTCACTAGCAGTAGTTATAGCGGCTACTGGAATCCTTTCTATAACCTACTCCCCCTTCATCTATACCTTTTACAATAAATTGGGGCCAATTAGTAACGTATGCTTAGACTTAGCCCTTTTTTCACTTCTCCCAGCGCTTACCTTTTTATTTGAGAAATTATTCGGTAGTGGTAAATTCAGTATCATTCGAAAATTTCGTCAATTTCAAGTGCTTTACTCTTCTTTTGGTTTGTTATGTCTTTTAATCAATCTCCTATCCAATAATCACTATATTAAGTTCTATTATTTTATTTCTACCACCATTATAGGGTTTATCCTTATCCTCCAATTCATCCTGCTGATCGCATGTGTGGTTATATTCTCTCTTAAAGGAAATAAAGATGCTATTGTGTTTGCCATTGGATTTGGAACCGCTGCGTTTACTGTAGTTGCAGAGCTATTATGGTATTACATCCAAAAAGGGAATTATGATTTGTTCTTGTGGAAGTGGGGGCTGGTTGCTTTCATTATTTCCTTGATCGTAATTCTGGAACGAAGATTAGCCTTTAACCATCAACAGGTTGTTAATTACTCTAGAGAACTAGAGCGTTTCAACAATGAATTGGAGCGTTCGGAAAAAATGGAGATCATTAGCGAGCTTGCTGCATCTGTAGCTCATGAAGTAAGAAACCCACTACAAGTCACTCGGGGCTTTCTGCAGCTGCTTAGCGAGAAATCTGTTAACGAAGAGCAAATTTATATGTCAATGGCCCTAAGTGAACTAGATCGTGCATCCAATATTATTACTGATTTCTTAACCTTTGCTAAACCAGAATTTGAGACGATCTCTAGTCTGAATTTATATGATGAATTCAAGCATATTGAGAGTATTATGCAGCCCCTGTGTCACATCAATGGAGGGAAAATGATTCTGGATGTATCCGGTCAATTATGGGTAAAAGGAAATTCCTCGAAATTTAAGCAGGCGTTCATTAACATTATCAAGAACAGCATTGAATCATTCAGTGAGGAAGGGTTCATTTATATGTCGGTGTATGGTGAAGATGATAAAGTGATTATTCACATCAAAGATAACGGGGAAGGAATGGACCCTGATGTTCTGCACCGACTAGGAGAACCATATTTCACCAAAAAAAATAAAGGAACAGGTTTAGGATTGATGGTCACCTTCCGCATCATTGAAGCTATGCAAGGTGAAGTGAGATTCACAAGCAAAAAAGGAGTAGGAACCGAATCCATTACCATACTGCCACTGGCAGAAGCTCCGGATGATTCCTACTCCCTATGAGGTTAATCCTGCTGTCTTACCAAGAACCGCGTGGTGCTGCGGTTGCTTTCAATACATCTGATGATGGACTTGGTGGGATTACAAGATAGAATTCATTTGAACCTTCTTCAACGGCTTTCAAGGTAACGCTGTCGGGAATGATTACGCCTAGCGCTTCTTGGAGAGCTGCTTTTGGATCTGCGAGTAGTCTTTGCTTAAAACTTGGATCTTCCCATGCCTTTTGAATGACTTGATTTCTAAGAACTGCTTCTGACATAATAATCACCCTTCCCAAAATGTATATATTTACCTTTAATAATATAACATAGCAATTGTGCTAATACTATTCTTTTTATTACAAAATAATAGAATTATTGTATATTTTTTGACAAATAATAAAACAAGCCTCCACCTTGTAAAAGCTGCTTTTCTGCTTCAATGGAATCGGAGATCTGTTGTAAGTTCGTCACCAACATGGAGTGGAATGCTAGGAGATGAGGTACATCCAAGCTGGAAGCCATTACTTTGCGATGCGTATCCTGCGCTAGCTCAGCATAGGTACGTAGTCCGTTTGCTGTAAACAGGAAGAATTCGACCTCTTTTGATGTGAGTGTGGTTGCTTTATCAGCGGATAGATAGCTTCGTGTGAGTGAGAGGAGACAATTATAGCTGCCTTCTGATAAATCTTCGTTCCAGTCTTCATAGTCGTCAAGCATTTGCAGTGTAAGTAGAACAGAGTCGATCATTTCCTCAGACTGCGGTACAAGAGAATCCTTACCAGATAACAGAAGGGCAGCGGTGCTGGATAGTTTGAGCGGACTGGCTTTATAAGGGATCTTGATCCGATCGTTAAGAAAATAATCACTGGCGGTTTCATTACTAACACTGTCTGCCCATTGGGCGATATAACGATTGAACGATGTCCAGAAAGAGGAGTCATTCGGAAACAAAAGTCTGTAGATATTCAAAAATTCAACATAGAGTAGGTTCGCTAAAGGCAGTCTTTCGTATGTAGAGGATTCTTTGCTGTCTATCAGGTCATCCTGTATGAAAAAATATAGCATGAAGAAGACATTGCCCATCGACATTTGACGGGTGATTTCTGCTGAGAGTCCACAGCTTTTCTGAAGCCAAAAGGGCAATAGATAACATATGTAATTTTTGTGGCTTTCCGCATTGAATACGTTAAAATGTTCAAGATAGGACATGCCTTGTGAATTTAGAGGCTCAGGAAATTCGGAGATGATCTTTCTACTTTCTTGAAAGACTAAGCGGAGTTCTTCTTCATAATCATTTAGCCAATCCATTGCATCCCTCCTACAATAAAATTGCAAAAAACTGGTTCTTTCGCCCTGATTATATCCTTCTCTTTATTCCATTACAACTAAAATTTAGGAGGTTTAAGGACGAATGGAGTGTTATACTTTTGGACAAATGCTTATGACTATTCGAATGGGGCAAAAGGCTGAAACGCCAGACGGCCGCATTGTAATGCGTACCTCTTCGGGACTTATTTGGACCAATGGGATATTGAATGGAAAAACAGTGGAAATCAAAAATTATTTGTTCTCTGATCTTTGGCAAATCTATGAGGATGAGGAAAGCATGAAAGAGGGAATTGGCAGAGAAAAGCATGAAGAACGGGAGCGGGAAATGCTTGAAAATCAATATGAAGAGCTGCGCTTAGCGAGTCGGAAACGTTAAGTTCAACGTTCGACTCGCCAATTGCAGCTTTGATGAGGAAATTACTCCGATTTCAATGCTTCATATTGTCCTCTTAGACGTATAAGTCTCCAAATACTTTGATCTAGGCCGCCGGGTCGGTTGCGCTCGGTCCACAATAGACGATACTGATGAAGAAGAACATTCAAATCATTGATTTGTTCTGTAATCAGATTAGGGTCAATCGTATCTGGCGCGGACGCCAGCTGCAGTTTAATTCTTCCAAGCTGCACAGCATGCTTCACAAAATGGATTCCGTTACTCAGTTCCTTAAGAACAAGATCAGCATCATCACATTGAAGATCAAGCCCCGAGAGACGTGTCTCGATAGAGAGCATGTATTCTTCGAGATTGTTGAAATGATCTTCGGTAAGTTTCTCTACAATTAACAAATTGTCGAGATTAGTACGAAGGAGCAGGGACATTTCCGTATCATTTGAACGAATAATCTCGGATTCAAGCTGATAGTAATTGCCCAGATCAAGAAGTAGTTGACCAATACCCTCGGAACGATCCGCGAAGATGAATGTATTCAAATATTTTGCAGTGTCTACATCTAAATTGTTATCTACATTCCAGGAAAGCGCAGCACCATAAACATATCCAGTGTAGCTGATTGGGAGATGCTGCCAGTGCCCATGATCACCCCAATCGGTAATGAGATAGCCGATAGAACCATTATTTTTGCCATGAATAGCTGCACTACGCAGATTGGCAAACATATTGTCGCTACGCCCTGTAATGGAGTTCCATGAGCTGGTACCTGGGCAGACATAGAAAGGAATACCTGCTTCACGGAATTTGAGGGTATCCGATTCAAAAGGATGTTCCGCACTGTAACCCCATTCCATAGCAATAATATCTTTAGGCAGGTGAGGGATTAGTTCGGGATGTTGGATAATAATATCGCCCCAGAATTGCATCGTCTTGCCGCGTTTCGTAACAAGCTCATAAATCTTCTGCAGAAAAGATAAATAGATCTGACCCTTGCCTTGTGATTCAGCCAGCGCTTTGCTTTTGCCAAGACCAAGCTCATACGTCTCATCACAGCCTACATTAAATTGATTAGAGGAGAAGTATGGAAGCAGATCGTCGAACATTTTTTCTAGCAGAGGGAGCACAGCAGGATCTTCGGTATCAAACGTACCGGGATGCATAAATAGTCCTTCTGGATATACATCCCCCATGTACAATTCCTTGGGAAGCATAAATCCCTCTGGAATTTCGGCTAAAGCATTGAATTCAGGACGGGAAAGCCAGCCTTCCATATGTCCAAAGCTGTTCTGGTTTGGAACAAGCTCAATATAACGCGCTTTACAGTAGGCATCTAGAAGCAAGATTTCCTCTCCTGTGATTGGAGTCTCAAGCTCCCACACTTGAGGGAAAGATTCATACGCGAACGGCGTACCTTCTATATATAGCTGAAGCTGGTTCATCTTCAGATCGGCCATAAGGTCAATGATTCGGTACAAGGTTTCTTGCTTCGGAATTTTATTGCGGCTGATATCAACGGTTATCCCTCTGGCTCCAAAATCAGGTTCATCGCGAATTTGCAGATGAGGAATAGATCTGCCGCTTTGTTCAATGATTTGTTTCAGTGTGGCTACTGCGTAGAAGGCACCGACAGGTGAGCTATAGGAGACAACGATACCGCTCTGATCAATAACTATTTCGTATGCCTGCTCAGATAATGATGGCACATAGCTAAAGATACAAGCGGATACAACCGTTGGACGTGTGCCAATAGATAAGGTCAAATGAAGATTTAAGGCTTGTTTAATCACAGCTTGCAGCTTTTGTGCAGCAGGCATTGAACTTTGCTCTCCCGTACTAGGAAGCACAATGCTTCCGCTGATTGGGAAACGGTATGAGCCTTGCGACAATGTGATTTCACGCGGATTAGGCAGAAGCAGTAGTGTAGAATGATTAAGCATAGCGTGGACACCTCTTATTCATGTAGAATATGATCAAGTTCACAATAACCTTATCACTACTAAACAGAGGGAGGAATGTCTATAATGTCCAAGCACATGGATTATATGATCAGTCCCTATCCAATACGAATTATTGATCCGAAGGTTGAGTCCTCTAAGCTGAAGCTTAAAAATATTAGAGTCGGACAAGCCGGTCATTTGCCTGGAAGAACGTTATTCCGTTCAGGCGTAGTTTTTGAACACTGGGCTATTGTTTACATAGTATCAGGTGGTGGCACCTATAGGGAGACTTCGGGGAAAGAACAGCAGGTGCGTGAAGGCAGCTTATTCTTTTTTCGTCCAGGATACAGTTATAATTTCGGTCCACCGCATGGAGGGAGCTGGGATGAGTATTATATTAATTTTAATGGGACACGTGTATCGGAATGGCTGGAGTCGGGGCTAATCGCTGGCGGGAATGTGTTCCAAGCGAATTCGATCATGGGACTTTCGGCCTTATTTGAAGAAGTGCTAGAGCGGATGGAGAGTGGAGAACCTGCAGATGCGGATCGGGCCGCACTACTCGTTGAAAGGATGCTATTGGAGTGTTCTTTTATAATAGAAGAAAAAAGTTGGAATGCCCAGGCAGATTATATGCGTCAGATTCGGGAGGACCTGAATTTATGCATTTATGGTGAAATGGACCTAGATCAAATTGCGGCAAAACATCATATCTCCATGTCTACCCTTCGTCGTCTTGTTCGGCGTAGTAGCGGGTATCCGCTTCATGAATATATTCACCGTCTTAAAATGGCTGAGGCCAAAAAGCTGCTTCTCAATACCTCATTACAAGTGAAAGAAATATCGGGCATGCTTCATTATAATGATCCTTTCTATTTTTCACGTTTATTTAAAAAATATATGGGAATTGCGCCGCAGCTTTGTCGAAGTAACATATAAATCGACATTATACTACTAGAGTCCCAATGAGAATTGTTATAATTGTTTAATTATTGTCGTTTTATAAAATTTATTTTAAATTATGGATTAATATTACATAAATACGTTAGTTCTTAATAACTATAGTGGATAAAATGACAAATTTTAGGTATAAAATCTCCTGAAAAAATAATAAATTTTTTGTAACTATTTTTCAAATGGAAGCGCAAACATGGGAAATGTCAACTTGTTATTGTGATTTTTCTCATGTATGATGCTTTTATCGAGCACAGCATAATCTCGCATTTTCCAAAAAAACTGGAGAATAGGGTGGTGGGATGAAAATCAAGCCAACTGCAGAAGACAAACTGATTGAGTATTACAGGTACTTCTCTTTGTCCCTCACATCGCTCATGTATCTTCTAGATAAAACGGGACCTTCCGTAATTTATAAATTCCTTGTTATTGCCATACTCTTTCTGTTTGCACAAACGTTCTCATTTGGTTATCGGAGGTTACGAAGCAGGCCAAAGACTCTCGTCCTGGCTGTTAGTATAGAGATGGTGGGAATTATTGCATTGACCTTGTTTACCGGTGGGTACGAGAGTTCTTTTAGGCTCTATGTGCTAAACCCTGTATTGATTGCTGCAGGTTCATTGTCCATTTATTTTGGATGGTCGCTGCTGTTAAGTTACATCAGTATTTTTGCGGTGCTCTGTTATTTTTTTATCAATTCTGCGAACAAAACTTTTCTGGAAATTGTATTTGTAAATGGGAATCTGTTTCTAACACTGGTACTTACGGTTATAATAATGCAGATCGTTAATCGGATGAAGCGGCAACGTGAAGAATCAAATGCCCGCACGAAAGAGACGATGGAGCATATCAAATCGCTGTACCATATCGTGGAAACCTCAAGCCAACATGATTTCATGAATATCGGTCAAGTGATCACCGATTATGTTGTTAAGCTAACGAAGCTAGATAAGGCTTTGTTTTGGTTCGCCAAGAAAAGCGGAGAACCAGCTCCGCAGAGCAGGCAGACCGGCTGGCAGCAGGAGGAGGAACAGTTCCTATTCTCAGAACTGGGAAAACATGAGCATGAATGGAGATTGCAGCGAGAGCCTATTTTTAGAAATCTTCCGGGATTAGGAGATTTCCTGCTGATGCCTGTACGGATGAGCACCCGTTTTGTAGGGATGATTGGACTCAAGCTGGAGTCTACAGAGGGGCTGGAAGGCCGCAGATGGTATATTCAACAATTGATATTCTTATCTGAGCTAAGTGCGAATATTCTTGAAAGGCATGAGCTTGGTGTGATTGAGAACCGGCTGATCATCACGAACGAACAGAACCGGATTGCGGATGAAATGCACGACAGTGTATCCCAGAGCCTTTTTGGTATTGTGTATGCGACGCATTCGCTGAAGGAATCGTGGAAGAGAATGTCAGATCATGAGCTAGAAGAACAAATTGAGCTTATTCATGACTCTGCTACAAAGGTTGCTAAAGAACTGCGGATCACGATCTACAGTCTTAGCTCCAAAAAGAGTGGCGGGCCTACATGGTTGGGCATGGTAAGATCACATTTGAAGAGCTTATCCAGATTAAATGATGTTGATATTGAATTAAAAATAACGGGAGATGATTTCAGTCTCCCTTATCCTTATCACAAGGCGCTTTTTCGAATTATCTCTGAAGCTACTGGAAATGCCATCAGGCATGGCGCTGCCAGTCGAGTGGATGTAGAACTGTCTCTGAAACCGACTTGGATCCGATTATTGATTTATGACAATGGTGTTGGTTTTGATACTGATTTGTTATGGATTGAATCCGAAGATAGTGCAAGTGGGCTTGGCATGAAGAATATGCAATATTTGACGCAGTCGCTAGGTGGCGACTTCCAGCTGTCCAGTAATGAAAATATGGGAACGAGAATCTTGATTTCCATTCCTGTGGGTGTAGCTGAATTAAAGAATGCATAAACTTTAGGGCGGGAGGTCGTTTCTATGAAAATCGTCATTGTAGATGATCATCCTCTAGTTAGAAGAGGGCTGGCATCCGTTATTTCGATGCAACCAAATGTGAAGTTTGCTGGAGAGGCGACGAACGGCCAAGAAGCGCTTCTTGTGATTGAGGAGACGCAGCCTGACCTTGTACTCATTGATCTTAAATTAGCGGATGAATCAGGACTTGATGTCATCAAGACGGCACGTGCTCGAGGTATCGTTAGTAAGTTTATTCTGTTGACATCCTCTGCAAGCAGAGAGGATTTTCTGAAAGCTGAGGAAGTGCTGGTAGACGGATATGTACTAAAAGAGGCATTGCCAGAAGAGTTACTATTTGCTATCCAGTTGGTCTATAAAGGAAGAAAGTATTATGATCCTGGTCTGATGGAAGATAAGATGCGAATGAGTGGAAGCAGTCCAACAGATGAATTGACCCCTAAAGAGAAGGAAGTCTTAATCGAGCTGGGACAGGGCGCTTGTAACAGAGAAATTGCCTCACGTCTTTTTATTAGTGAATTTACAGTGAAAAAGCATGTCAGTCAGATTTTAGCGAAATTACAGGTGGCAGATCGTACACAGGCAGCGCTTTACGCAAATGCTGTTGGATTGACCAAATATGAAATGTCATATGAGTGAAAGCTGAAATGCTTTATAAGCAGCATCGTACATAAACACGGACAGGATGTCCGTGTTTTTTTGTGCGTCAAAACTTAAATTAGCCCTAAATATGGCACTAAAGTATACCTCACCCCCCTCTTAAGGAGTACAACATCTTACTCCAAAGTGAAGAGGAAAGTAATGGTATGAGCCATGTGGCGAATGGTGTGGATTGATAGAATTAAAGCAACAACTGAAACTTTCATGAATGCTTTCAGAATGTAATTTTAGCGGAAGGAGGGTTACTGTGGAAAAGACGATTCTGGATTACATTAACCTGATTAAAAAAAGGTTTTGGCTCATCATGGTGTTCGTTTTGATCTCCTGTGCTACGACTTACTACGTTAGTAAAAACTTCGTTGAACCCGTCTATTCCGCTTCCGGACAGCTGCTTGTCAACAACATTGCCAAGGCTCCCGAGAGCAACAATCTTAACGATTTGAGCTTTAGCCTGAATTTAATTGAGAGTTACAAGGAAATTATGAAGTCACCGACCATCATGAAAAGCGTAATAGAAAATCACCCGGAGTTTGGTCTGACGGCTGATGAACTAAGTCAGAAGCTTGAGATTAAAACTTCAGAGAAGAGCCAGGTAATCAACCTAAATGTTCAGGATGAAGACTACAACAAAGCTGCCGGGATCGTAAATGCGGTTTCGCAGACATTCATTCGTGAATTGCCATCGCTGATGAGGGTTGACAATGTTACCTTGCTGACACCGGCCGATCCAACTGATGTTCCAGGGCCCTCGAACGGCGGGTTTGCGATGAATCTCATCATCAGCTTTGTTGTATCGCTTATGGCTGCCCTAGGAATTATTTTGCTTATGGAAACACTTAACGGCACATTAAGGTCTGAAAAGGAAGCGGAATATGACCTTGGTCTTCCGGTAATTGCTTCAATCGCAACCATTCGTAAACGCGATTTGGGTAAGGCGGCAGGCGGGAACACAAGGGTGAAGGAGGGTGCTTATGTTACGGCTAAATAAGAGTCTGATTACTGATGCTAATCCATCCTCACATATCTCGGAATCGTTTCGTTCGCTACGCACATATATACGCCAGCTTGGAATAACGCAGGGTAGCGGAGGAAAAGTGCTGCTCTTTACGTCAGCAGAAGCTGGAGCAGGCAAGACGACAATCTTGTCGAATCTCGCGGTTTCTTTCGTCCAGGATGGCAAGAAGGTAGCAGTGGTGGACTGCAATCTGCGACATCCCGGTCTTCATACAGTGTTTGAAATAGAGGGCAGTGACGGGCTTGCGGCTTATTTAAGTGGGCCAGAGGAAGCGGATAACATCGCTGTCCTCGGAAATCTGGCCAATCTCTCGGTTATCCCGGCGGGGAAAACGCATGTTAGTCCGCCGGATTTGCTAGGTAACCTTAAAATGACCGCTTTGCTTGAGGAACTAAAAGAAAACTACGATCTGATCCTGCTGGATTCTCCTTCGGCAGTCGATTTCAGTGATGCTCGTATATTGGCACCTCAAACGGACGGCGTGATCCTGGTGGCCAGATACGGAAAGTCCAAACGGGAATCGATTCGTAAAGCGAAGACACTGCTTGAACAGACCGGCTCTAATCTAATCGGAATTGCCATGAACCAGGCGAAGTAAACGTTTATGCTTTCGAAGTGAGTTTTGCTCGAAGTGAAATCATTGTAGCTAATGCTTACAAAACTTTTAGGAGGTAAAGTGCGATGAAAAAAGTGAAAAAAGTAATCATACCCGCGGCAGGACTAGGTACTCGCTTTCTTCCTGCAACGAAAGCCATGCCTAAAGAAATGCTTCCGATTATCAATAAACCAACCATTCAATACATTGTTGAGGAAGCTATTGCTTCCGGTATTGAAGATATCATCATTGTTACTGGTAAAGGTAAAAGAGCCATTGAGGATCATTTTGACAATGCGTTTGAGCTGGAGTCTAGACTTCTGGAAGATGGAAAGCTGGATCTGCTAAAAGAGGTTCAGCGTTCAGCCAAGGTAGAAATCCACTATATTCGCCAGAAAGAACCAAAGGGTCTGGGGCATGCCGTATGGTGTGCAAGACGGTTTATCGGTGATGAGCCATTCGGTGTCATGTTAGGCGATGATATCGTCACAGGAGCCGTACCTTGTCTTAAGCAGCTGATCGATCAATATGAAGAAACACAAAACTCGGTGATTGGAGTTCAAGAGATTCCTGATGAATTCACGAATCGTTACGGTATTATTGAACCGGATTTACAGGACGGTAAATTGTATCGGGTTAACAATTTTGTAGAGAAGCCGCCACTAGGTACGGCACCATCCAATCTGGCAATCATGGGACGTTATGTGTTTACTCCGAAGATCTTTAAGTATCTCGATCTGATGGAAGAAGGTGCTGGCGGAGAGATCCAATTGACAGATGCCATTCAGAAGCTGAATCAGAGCGAACGGGTATATGCCTATAATTTTGACGGAACAAGATATGATGTCGGTGAGCGGCTTGGATATATTTTAACAACACTTGAATTTGCACTGCAGAGCGAAGATTTACGCTATCCGGTGATGGATGCAATGTCGGAATGGCTGAATAAAATGGGACAAACCAGCTTGAGTAGTTAAGTTGAGTTCGCAAAATTTTAGATGAGGAGGATGAGCATGCAAAAACTGCCGGAAGACTACGAGGCGGTCCTGCCGAAACTTTACATGCTGCATACCGATGAGAGAAGGAAAGAAGCGGAGTCCTATTTGATAATGAAACGGATGATCGATATCTTTTTTTCCGCTCTTGGTCTTCTCGTGTTAATGCCATTATTTGTTGTCGTGGCGATTCTGATCAAGCTGGAGGATCCGAAAGGAAAGGTGTTCTTTCGGCAAAACCGGGTTGGGAAGAATGAAAAGCAGTTCCCGATGTATAAGTTCAGATCCATGGTTAGTAACGCTGAAGAGTTAAAAGAAAACCTGATGGCTTATAACGAAGTGAGCGGTGCCATGTTCAAGATTAAGAACGATCCGCGGATCACACAGATAGGGAGATTCCTGCGCAAGACGAGCATCGATGAGCTGCCTCAGCTGTGGAATGTGCTAATAGGTCAAATGAGTCTGGTCGGTCCTCGTCCTCCGCTGCCAGAAGAGGTGGCTCAGTATACGGAATATGACAAACAGCGTTTGACGGTTACACCAGGTTGTACCGGATATTGGCAAGTGAATGCCCGAAACAGTGTCGGTTTCGACGAAATGGTACAGCTGGATTTAACCTACATCCATATTCGGAGCACCATGCTGGATCTAAAAATCATTGCTAAAACCGGACTGATGTTACTCGGTTCAAAAGATGCTTATTAATAATGTGGAAATTAGGTGAATGCCGATGCGTGAATACGGAGACGTTCCTAAGCTTTCCATTATCATCTGTACCTACAACAGAGCACCTTTATTGATCAAGACGCTTCAGTCACTTTTAAAGCTGGATCACTTAGAACAGGCGGAGATCATTGTTGTGGATAACTGTTCCAAGGATGATACAGAAGCGTGCGTCAAAAAGTTTATAGGAAAGCATGGAGCTGATGTGGATATCCGCTACATGATGGAGCCTATGCAGGGGCTTTCAGCGGCTAGAAATACAGGGATTCTGGCCTCCAAATCACCGCTGATTGCCTTTCTCGATGATGATGCGATACCTTGCCAGCGATGGATTACAACGATTGTCAGTACTTTCGAGAGTAAACCGGAGGTCATGGCTATGGGAGGCAAAATCGCGCCTATATTCGAAAGTAAACGTCCGGACTGGTTGATTAAACCCTTTGAGCTTCCGTACACCATTGTTGATTTAGGTAACCGGATTAAGGAATATCCCAAGCAGCTTCATCCTTGTGGGGCCAATATGGCGATGCGGAAGCTCGTATTCGACATCAGTCTTTTTCCCCTAGATCTGGGAAGAAAGGGTGATTCTCTACTCTCAGGTGAAGAGACCTGGTTATTCGGACAGATTCAAAAAGAGGGACATTCCATCCTCTATCATCCGGAAATGGCGGTTGACCATTTCGTTCCGGCAGCTCGGTTGACGGAAGACTGGATTATGAGGCGCTATTATAGCCAAGGTATCTCTAACGCTATGAAAAGCGAAGGGTTAAAAGGCAAGCTAATTCTAGTGGGAAAGACAGCTGCTAAGCTCGTGTATATCCTGGCTGATTCTATTCTCTCAAGAAGCAAAGGAAGAAGGCTTTTGAACAAATGCAGGCTGGAGAGTATTCGTGGAACGCTTCATATGATTCTTAATCGGGAGAGGCATTCCGCAGCGGGGTGAGGGATTAACATGACTAATTTTGAGTGGGGCTCCAAATTAAATGTTTTGCCATACGGGATGCTCTATCTCATGTCGGCCCTGTTCTTTGGAACGGCGGTCATCTACCAGCCGATGATTGCGATAGCTGCCGTGCTTCTGATTATATTGCTGGGAATCTCGATTTCACGGCCTGAACTGATCAGTTATTTCGTTCTCATCACGACGGCAATATCGATTAACTTTTTATATGATGGCAGCATGTTCGGAATGGAGATATTGTCACTTTATAAATTGGTAATCGTGATGCTGCTTGTTCCTTGTATTCTGGTCAATGGTTTGCGGTTTCGTCTGAGTCACCCCCTGTGGGCAATGTTAGCACTGCTGGTGATTACCTTTGGATCTTCGATCTGGCTGCCGGAAATGACCTCATCCATTGCAGTTAAAGCTTTTATCGGTCTATCAATTCCATTCGTATTTTTACTTATCAACTGGAAAAAGGATGTAGCCGAGCTGCAAATCAAGATTATCTGTATGCTTCCCTTTGTTAGTGTAGTGGTTGGTTTGTTGCTGCAGCTTGCGCATGTTCATAATTTTCTCAACATCGAGTATACAGGCGCTGTACGGATTCAGGGAGCTAATATTCCTTCGCATCTAGCGATGCTGGCCTTTATGGGAGTCGCGATTCCATTTATAGAGGTGAAGCGGAATCCGCAGCATGCACGCTTTTTCTATATCATGTTAGTTCTAAATTTCTTTATCTTGATTGGAACAGGAACAAGAGGACCTATATTGGCACTTGGACTTACCGTACTCTATTACTTCTATGATATTCTTCGCCAATATTTGAAGGGCAGAACCTATCTGCTAATTCCGTTAATGGGTGCATTTTTCCTGATTATGGTCGCCGTCTTCTGGCAGCTCGATAATTTTGAGAAACGTTCCTTTGAGAGACAGACAGATACGGCTGTTGATTTATCAGGAAGGTCAGAGGCATGGGAGTATTTCTTAAACAAGGCTGCGGACTCTCCTTGGTCTGGTAGAGGGCTTGGAGCAGTGACGGTAGCAAATGATGGATCATTGTATAAGGGTTTTGTAGTTCCGCATAACGAGTATATCCGCTTTTACTTCGATGGGGGATATATTGGCTCTATTCTGTTGATGTTCTCTTTATTGGCTGTATTTATTCTGGTGTACAGAGCATTGGCTCCGCCGATCAAACCTTATTATCTGTTATTTATTGCAGCGTTTTTAATCTACTCATTCTCCGATAACACGCTGTCGACGGTCCAATTTATTATTCCGTTCTGTTGGTACCTGAACTGCCTGTATCGATCTTCACAGCCAACCGATTCCCCACAAAAAGAAGTGATACGATGAATCAAGTGAATATGTTCGATGTCAATTTTGATAACTATGATTTTATGGATTTGCTTGATTACATTGATAAAACCATTCAGGAGAGGAATCAGTCATATATCCTCACTTGCAATGTAGATCATGTGATCAAGCTTCGTAAGGATAAAGAATTTCAAACGGTATATTCGAAGGCAGGCGCAGTTGTTGCTGATGGAATGCCACTGATCTGGGCATCCAAAATGCTAGGCAAGCCGCTTAAGCAGAAGGTATCCGGTGCGGATCTATTTAATCGATTGGGCAACGCCTTTGAGCAAAGGAAGTACCGGCTGTTCTTCTTAGGCTCAGCTGAAGGCGTGGCGGAACGGGCAGCGATGAATTTGAAAACAGCGCATCCCGGAATAAATGTAGTTGGCTGTTATTCTCCATCCTATGGATTCGAGCACAATGAGGAAGAGAATGAACGCATTATAGAAATGCTGACAGAGTGCCAGCCAGATATCGTGTTTGTTGGTGTAGGAGCTCCTAAGCAAGAAAAGTGGATTTACCGCCACTATACCTCTTATCAAGCTCCGATATCGATCGGAGTGGGAGCGACCTTTGATTTTCTGTCAGGCTCAGTGAAACGAGCGCCTAGCTTCATGCAAAAAACAGGGTTCGAATGGTTCTGGCGGCTTAGCCAGGAGCCGGGCCGGCTCTGGAAAAGGTATCTTGTGGACGATGCACAATTTCTACTTTTATTACTTAAGGAACTGCGTAAGCGGGATAAGGTGAAGGAAGGAGGCTTGGAATGAGTGTATTTACGCCCCCATCACTTAGGTTTATCAAGACAGCTGGAGTACTAGGGGGAGCTGCGGCTATAGGTGTCTCTCTTCCGCTGATCATCGGCTTCTCCAGTGCGATGCTGAGTTCATCGAACAGTCTGCAGGGAGCCATTCTCTCAGCTATCCTATTTCCAGCTTTCTTGCTAGCCATACTTAGACCGAAAATGCTGGTTGCTTATACCTTGTTAATCTGGGCTGTCGCTCCAGAGCTGCGCCGCATTGCTGACTGGTCAGAAGGAGTCTATCACTCTGTATCACTGCTAAGTTTAGCCCCCTTGTTAACCGGCGTAACCTTAATTATTCCGCTGCTGAGGGAGATTCACAATATTCAAAAAGCCTCTACGCGGATCATGCTGCTGTTCGCAGTTGCGCTAGGTTATGGAGCTTTAATTGGCTTGGCCAAGAATGGCATGGGCTCAGTTTATGACTTAGCGAATTATATTGTGCCCCTGCTGCTATTGCCGTACTTTGCCGTTACAAAGTTCAAGCCGAAGGATATCGACCGGCTGCTTACCGCTTTTGCCAATATTGCGGTCCTGGTTGCCATTTATGGGATTGTTCAGTATTTGACAGTGCCACCTTGGGATGTGTTCTGGATGAAACATGCGGATATGATGTCCATCGGAAATCCATATCCATTGGAAATCCGAGTGTTCTCTACGCTGAATTCGCCCGGACCAGCTGCAACATTCTTAGCGTTTGCTTTAGTTCCGATGATACTGGAGAAAAAATGGCGGGGAACATTGCGCTGGATCGGCGTTCTGCTAGTTGTAATCTGCCTGCTGACTACTTTAGTACGAGCGGCATGGCTGATTCTACTGGTGATGCTGCTCATGTACATTGGAACCTCTCCCTCTAAGGGAAAGTGGAAAACCTTGATCCAATTAGTTTTTGTGGCTGCGGCGTTGTTCTGGGTTGTGCCGAAATTGCCTGGCGCCGAAGGACTGGTTGCTCGGGTAGAGACGCTTTCTTCTGTTCAGGAAGATCACTCTTATAATGAACGGCTAAGCTTATGGCAAAACATGCTGCCGATGGTCGCCGCCAATCCAGTAGGTCAGGGAATTGGCAGTGTCGGCCAAGGGACTAAGCTTGGCAACGGCGGCGAGCTTGGAGAATACGGAATTATGGATAACGGAGTTATCGCTTTACTGCTTACCTTTGGTGTTCTGGGTGCTGTTTTCTTCTTCGGAGCTTTAGGCGCAGTTGTCAAACAGATATTTGCTAGAGTAATCAGCAAGGACAAATTGCAGCCATACGCCCGACTTGCGTTAGCTACTTGGACTGGTGCGATTGTCAGTCTGGTTTCAGATAATGGGTTTCCCGGACTCAAGGGATACTTAATCTGGATGCTGATCGGTCTTGGCCTCAGCGCAAGGGAGATTACTCAAAGTAGAAGGAAGGGAACACCGTATGCAGCAGTTGAATGCAAAATCTCTCCCCACTAGAACAATCTGGTCATCCTTTAGACTGTTCGCCAAAAGTAAGGACAACAGCTCGGCAGCCGTAAAAACTATGTTTGTCAGTGTAATGATCTTACTGATTAACATGTTAACGGGTGTACTGACTGCCCGTTATCTTGGACCGGCAGGACGTGGGGAACAGACGGCAATGATTAACTGGTCACAGTTTCTGGCGTTCAGCATGAGCTTTGGTATTCCGTCAGCTCTGATCTATAACGCTAAGAAAAATCCGGAGGATGCCGGAGTGCTTTATCGAATGGCCTTGCTGCTCGGTATTATTTTCGGGGTCATAGCCATGATTATAGGTATCGTGGTCTTGCCCTATTGGCTGAAATCCTTCAGTCCGGAGGTTGTGAGCTTTGCCCAGTGGTCAATGATTCTGTGTCCAATTATAGTAATCTCTCAAATTAACAATGCAGCCTTTCAATTCAGAGGAGAATACAAGAGGTTTAATTGGATTCGTTATCTAGTCCCGTTGCTTACACTGACGATAATCGGAATATTGATCGCACTGGATCAGATGAATCCTTTTACAACTGCAGTAGCCTATCTCCTTCCAGGAGCCCCGGTGTTTATTGGAATGATGATTTCCTTGCTGCGCACCTATAAGGTGAAGATGAAAGGAGCCTTTCAGAATTTAAAAAGATTGTTCACTTATGGGCTAGGTTCTTACGGCAATGATTTGCTTGGTAATTTCTCTTACTATATCGATCAGATTGTGATTGCCGGCCTGTTAAGACCTGCTGATTTGGGGCTGTATGTAGTGGCAGTGAGTCTGTCACGGATGGTTAATTTTTTCTCAAGCTCGATTACCATCGTACTCTTTCCCAAGGCTTCTGAGTTGTCAAAAGAACAGGCGGTAGAGCTAACATTCAAAGCCTTTCGAATTAGCACGACCTTCACCATGCTTGGCGGAGTAGTCCTGATGCTCTTAGCCCCTTTAGTGATTCCGCTGATGTACGGCAAAGATTTCAACGCGGCATTAACTGTGTTTCGCTTATTGCTTCTTGAAGTGACCATTAGCGGAGGGACGATCATTCTGGCGCAGGCCTTTATGGCGCTAGGCAAGCCAAAAGTGGTTTCGATGCTTCAAGGTTTTGGCTTACTCTTGGTTATCCCGATGTTGTTCCTGCTCATCCCTAAATTTGGCTTGCTCGGAGCAGGGATAGCGATGTTGTCATCAGCAATCCTGCGATTCTTCTTCATTGTTCTCAATATAAAGTACACCTTAAAAGTTAAACTTCCCCGGCTGCTCATTACCCGGGAGGACATTCAGTGGATGAAGACGACGATGAATTCTTACATTCGCAAGAAACCTATGGATATGAATGGATAATGCGAAAGATAAAGGAGGAAACCTTCATGGATTCAGTAAAAAGCGTGGTAGGCGGCCAAGGCAATTATCCAATATCGGCTGTCATCATCGCTCAGGATGACGAAGTTCGAATATCTAAGGCCATACAATCCTGCAGGTTATTCGCCGACGAGGTGGTTGTGATTGACGGAGGCAGCAAAGACGGGACAGTACAGCTTTCTGAAAGCTTGAATTGTCGTGTGTACGTCAACCCTTGGCCCGGATATGCGAAACAGAGGGAGTTCGGAGTAGAACGCGCGGTTCATGATTGGGTCTTCCTTATTGATACTGACGAAGTGGTCAGCGACGAATTGGCCGCAAGTATTCTTGAACTGAAACCGGGGCTTATGGATCAATCGGTTGCCTATTCTATCTACAGGATCGGTGATTTTATGGGCCGATGGCTGGATCGTGGCGAATATCTAGTGCGACTTTACAACCGCAAAGCGTATGGAATTCGAAATAGCTTGGTGCACGAGATGCCCGAGGTCTCTGAAGAGCGAACCATACGTTTGACAGGAACCCTCTGGCATTATGGTTACCGCAGTATTAACGATCATGTGGCACGTTTCAATAAGTACACTGACTTGGAAGCTGAAAGTGCGTATGCCAAGGGCAAACGATTTCGGGTCAGTCATCTGCTGTTAAGGCCACCAGCCCGTTTCCTGCAAAAGTATTTCTTACACGGGTTGTTCAAGAAGGGAATGTCAGGTTTCGGTGTATCCGTATTCTGGGTCATGTATGAATTCATGGTCGGCTTCAAGCATTACGAATTAATTAGATCGGGAAAGCTGACTCTGCACAATGCGAAGACGAGTCAGACCGAGAAAGAGAATAAAGGAGAGAGAAGCTATGCCGTACAGTGACGGATTGAACATTATGACGACAGGCCTTAGCTGGCCGTCGCTACAGCCGGGTGGGCTTAACACGTATTTCAAATCCGTTTGCGAGCAGCTCTCCTCACGTAATCGGGTGCATGCGCTGATTTGTAGTCAAGAAACGCCTGCTACCCCTGAGGAATTGATTATTCACAATGCAGGAGATCCAAAAGATGGGATCTGGAAACGTAAGGATGCCTTCCAGCGTAAGGCGGCCGATCTGATGGGGGAGGGCAGTGGCCGTATAGATATTTTATACACTCACTTTGCTCCTTATGGTATTGGTCCAGCCCTGGAAGCAAAGAAACGCGGGATTCCTGTAGTGATGACTTTTCATGGCCCATGGAATGAAGAAATGAAAATCGAAGGCCAAGGCATTAAGCACCGGGTCAAAACAACCATCGCCAAATCCATTGAACATAGAGCCTATAAACTAGCGGATAAATTCATCGTGCTTAGTGAGACGTTCCGCGATATTCTCCATAAGCTTCACGGAGTGCCACTACACAAAATTATAGTGATTCCAGGAGCAGCTAATGTGGAACGTTTTATTCCCGCTACGAATCGCTTGGCGATTCGTCGAACCTTGAATTTACCTGAGGGAGCAACAACCGTATTGACTGTCCGGCGGTTGGTCAATCGGATGGGACTACTCCAGCTGCTCGAAGCCTGGAAGCAAGTTGCGGAGCGTTTCCCGAATGCGATTCTGCTGATTGGTGGTAAAGGGCCGCTGCGAGGGGAATTGGAAGAAAAGATCGCCGACTATGGCTTAAGCAACAAGGTAAGACTGCTAGGCTACATTCCCGATCATGAACTAGCCTCTTATTATCAGGCAGCGGACCTGTTCGTGGTTCCCTCACAGGCATTGGAGGGCTTTGGTTTAATTACTGTTGAAGCCTTATCTTCAGGATTGCCAGTGATGGCTACGCCGATTGGCGGCAATAGGGAAATTTTGCAAGGCTTCCGGCCGGAATTGCTATTTAAGAGCTCAAGTAGTGATCACATGGCCGAAGGCATGATCCATATGCTTAGCAATCGAAAGCTGCTTCCGAGCCGGGATGAATGTAGAGAGCATGTACTGAAGAGATATACCTGGGAGCAAGTTACGGATCAAATAGAATCTGTGTTCCTGCAAGCTTTAGGAGAGGAGGTGACCACGTAATGCTTAGAGTGGCCTATATAGATCACACTGCTAAATGGAGTGGTGGAGAAGTTGCCCTGTTTAACATCCTTACTCATATTGGAGAACAGATTGATCCACTTGTAATCCTGGCTGAGGATGGTGCACTGGCTGAACGGCTGCGTGAAAAGGGGATGGATGTCCGTATTATTCCGCTGGATGAGAGCATCAGAAGTCGTGGTAGAAATGCCGTCAACTTGGGAGCACCTGCTGCAGCCTTTAAGCTATTGGCTTATGGTCGAAAGCTTGCGCCGCTCTTAAAAGCGGAGAAGGTAGATTGCGTGCACACCAATTCTCTGAAATCTGCATTATACGGGGCCATCGCTGCAAAAATAGCAGGCGTTCCATTGATATGGCACATCCGGGATCATATTGGTGCCCCTTATTTAAAGCCGATCGTTGCCAAAGGAATTCGTTTGCTGTCGCGTCTGCTCCCCAATGGAGTCATTGCGAATTCACATTCTACGCTGAATGCTTTGGAGCTGCCACGTTCGAAAAAAACGCTGGTCGTATACTCTGCTTTCGCTAAAGCGATTGGTAATGGGATCGGCATACGGGACCAGAAAGCTTTTAACGTATTGCTAGTTGGCCGATTAGCGCATTGGAAAGGTCAGCATATTGTGCTGGAAGCCGCAAAAAGCTTTAAGAACGAACCTCGTGTAAAGTTCTGGCTAGCCGGAGACGCGCTGTTTGGAGAAGAGGCTTATAAGCAGGAATTGCTTCAAAAGATAAAAAACGACGAGCTTACGAATGTAAGCATGCTAGGGCATGTAGATGATATTCAAGGCCTTATGAATACTGCTGATTTACTGATTCACACTTCGGTAACTCCTGAGCCTTTTGGCCAAGTTATCGTTGAAGGAATGGCAGCGGGATTACCGGTGATCGCCTCCAATGAAGGCGGGCCGGTAGAAATTGTAGTTCAAGGTGAGACGGGACTACTGATAGAGCCTGGTGACGCGGTGATACTGGCAGACTCCATTAAATGGATGCTAGATCACCCAGAGGAAAGACGGCGGATGGCGGACAATGGGATGAAACGAGTGAAAGAGCATTTTGTTATCGAGAATACGGTCAAGGACATCGTTGACTACTATAAAGGTTTGTTGGCGGGCACCTGACAGATGAGATGACGCGGTAATTCTGAAGATGATGCTCCATAAAACTTTGAGGATGATTCACATGAAAATTGCGATAGCACACGATTACTTAATCCAAATGGGCGGCGCGGAAAGAGTGGTGGAAGTCTTTCATCACATGTATCCCGAGGCTCCAATCTACACAACGGTTTTTAACGGAAGCCGCCTTACTGACAATCTCAAAGATGCGGATATCCGTGCCTCCTGGCTGCAAAAGATTCCGGGGGTAAAGACCAATTTTAAAGGGGTGCTGCCACTTTATCCAATGGCCATCCGTGATTTGGACTTTCGCGGTTTCGATATCGTCCTGAGTTCCAGCAGTGCTTTTATGAAAAGTATTGAAGTTCCTAAACACACGTTTCATCTTTGTTACTGCCATACGCCTATGCGCTTCGCATGGGATTATGACACCTACATGGAACGTCAGTCGAATTCCGGGCTATTCAAAAAAATGCTTAAGGTATACATGCAGCAGCTCAAAACGTGGGACCAGCGGACTTCCAAAAATGTGAATCAGTTCGTAGCCAATTCTTCAGTTGTGAAGACGAGGATTCAGAATTATTATCACCGGGATGCCGATGTCATATTTCCACCGATTAATACTGCCCGGTTTACAAGCTCTTCTACCATTGGTGACTATTATTTAATAGTATCTCGGCTTGTTTCCTACAAGCGGATTGATCTGGCAGTGGAGGCTTTTAACCGCAACGGTCTTAAGCTTTATATCGTAGGGGATGGACCGGATCGCAAGCGTCTCGAAGGCATGGCTAAGGATAATGTATCGTTTCTGGGCCGGCTAGAAGATGAGCAAGTGACTGGAATGATGGCACAGTGTCGGGCATTTATTTTTCCAGGAGAAGAGGACTTTGGAATTACACCGCTGGAAGCGAACGCGGCCGGAAGACCAGTAATCGCTTATCAAGCAGGCGGGGCACTAGATACTATTATTCCTTATGTAAATGGTGTGTTCTTTCAGCATCAAGAAGTGGAGGATCTGCTTAAGGCTATTTATGAGGTAGAGTCCTACGCTTGGGATATTGATCAAATTATGGAGCATGCACGTAAATTCGATGAGCAGGCGTTCATGGTTAAGTTCAAGCAGTATGTTGAGCAGGCCTACGTCAATTTTCTAAAAGGAGGATGATTGTATGAAGCTGACAGTAATCGGGACTGGGTATGTGGGTCTTGTATCTGGCGTATGCTTTGCACTGAGCGGACATCATGTTATCTGTGTGGATAAGGACGAGGAAAAGATTAAGAAGCTGAAACAGATGGAATCGCCCATTTATGAGCCGGGAATTGAGGAAATGATTGAACTGAATCTTCGAGAGGAACGGTTATCTTTTTCTGCGGATCTTCAGGACTCGGTGCGGCGTTCAGATATCATCATTCTTGCTGTAGGTACGCCATCGCTGCCTAATGGTGAAGCAGACTTAACCTACATTGAGGGTGCAGCTGCTGAAATCGCTAAAGCGATGGAGGGGTACAAAATTATAATGACTAAATCTACAGTACCCGTAGGGACAAATGAAAAAATCTCCCAAATGCTCTCTAAGTATACCCATCATTCTTTTGATATCGTGTCAGCACCTGAGTTTTTACGTGAAGGGTCAGCGATTCGCGATACCCTCCATCCCGATAGAATTGTTATTGGCCTTGATAATCCAGAGCTGGAACAAACCATGCGCGAGCTTCATAAGGGTTTCACAGAAAATGTATTTGTAACAGATATACGCAGTGCTGAAATGATCAAATATGCTTCGAATGCATTTTTGGCCACAAAGATCTCCTTTATTAATGAGATCGCCAATATTTGTGAAAAAGTGGGAGCTGATGTAACCGAGGTAGCTGAAGGAATGGGTATGGACCAAAGAATCGGGTCATCCTTCCTGCAGGCTGGTATCGGTTATGGAGGCTCCTGTTTCCCGAAAGACACTAATGCGCTCATTCAAATCGCGGGCAACGTCGATTACGAATTCAAATTATTGAAATCTGTAGTCGAAGTGAACAAGGGACAACGGTTTATGATCATCTCCAAGCTGCATGAATCACTTGGCAGCCTGCACGGTTCGACGATTGGGATATGGGGGCTTGCCTTTAAGCCTAATACTGATGATGTCCGCGAAGCTCCAGCCAGAGAGATTGTTGAGGCACTGGTGGCTGAAGGGGCAACAGTCAAACTATATGATCCAATCGCAGCTCCAAATTTCAGGCAGCAATATGATCATCCACAGCTTCGCTGGTGTCATCTGCCAGAGGAAGCGGCCGAGGGCAGCGATGCCGTATGTCTTTTGACCGATTGGAGCCTGCTCAAGGACATTGATCTGCATCAGCTGGCGAAAAGCATGCGTAATGGGGTGCTGATCGATGGGCGGAATGTGTATTCCAAGGAGCAAATCGAGGGTACCGGCCTCGTTTATCATTCTGTCGGCCGCCCGCAGATGGGTGGATTGAGCGGTTATTCTGCTAGTGTGGCTGGAGCGGTTTAATCTAAGTTATATAGATTGAACTTGTGATTTTTCTATTTAGGGATGAGGCGTGACTCCATAGAATGTTTGGACTTCCGGCCGCTGTTGTCTGCAGATTTCCTGATTTTAACCGCTAATAGCGGTAGAAATCCGCAGACAAAGGCGGACGCTATCGCTCCTCCAGTTCCAAAATTCTCCTCCGCCACTTCGTTCCCTTATTTTAAGTTTCTAAGCAATTTATATAGTTAGTGTACTCTGATTGTTTATCGCAGTGGCAGATAACCTTGTTGTTGTAGTAGTACTTGCGTTGGCTGCTGCCTCCATAGGAGCAGAAGCAAATCTTTAGAAAAACGTGCTGCCTTCCGGCTGGTACAGCCCGGTGCAGTACGGTTCAAGCATTTAGAGGAAGTTGGTTAGGTAAAGAACGGAAAGGGAATTTGGAACTGTAGAAACGGAGTGTTCGCCCGAAAGATTTCCGTAGGAAAGCTAGCTTCGAAAGCATATGCTATCCTCGGATTTCTACCGCTGGCGGCGGTTCAAATCAGGAAATCTGAGGATAACAGCGATCGGAAGTCCAAAATCCCTTGGAGTGGTTCATACCTAATAAATTTTTTTAATGCATCCGCTCGAAATAAGGCTAAGCGGAAGCTGACGTTTTGATAACAATTCAATTATGCTCGATTTCCATAATTCAAGGAGGGTTCATTCTATGAAAATGATACTTCTATCAGGCGGCTCAGGTAAACGGTTATGGCCGTTGTCCAACGACTCACGTTCAAAGCAATTTCTAAAGGTACTTGAAAGCCCTCAAGGTGAACCGGAATCCATGGTACAACGTGTCTGGAGACAGCTGGAGGAAGCTGGGATGGCAGAATCATCTTATCTGGCCACCGGCCGCGGTCAAGTAGAAATGATACAAAGCCAACTGGGAAGTCATGTGCCGATTATCGTTGAACCGGAGCGTAGGGATACTTTTCCGGCCATCGCCTTAACAGCTACCTATCTTTATTCGGTTGCAGGTGTTTCTCCAGCGGAGACGATAGCCATTTTGCCTGTTGATCCTTATGTAGAAGCATCCTTTTTCGATACCATAGCTATGCTTGAGGGGACCATGCTGGAAAGCGGAGCAAATCTGGCACTAATGGGTGTTGTTCCTGAACATGCCTCAGAGAAATACGGATATATCATTCCTACCACTGAAGAGGCGGGGGGGAATGGTTTTATGAAGGTGAGTCACTTTCAAGAGAAACCAGACCGCATACAAGCAGAACAGCTCATCGAACAAAATGCATTGTGGAATTGCGGAGTGTTTGCCTTCCGTTTAGGCTACTTGTTAGATATTTTGCAGCGTAAAGGGTTGCCTTTAGGATATGAAGAATTGCAGAAGCAGTATAAGCTATTGTCTTCCATCAGCTTTGATTATGAGGTGGTGGAGAAAGAAGAACATATTGTGGTGCAGCCTTATGATGGATTCTGGAAGGATCTTGGAACTTGGAATACGCTGACAGAGGAAATGAGCAGCAAGCATGTAGGAAAAGGTTTTGTGACGGCGGATTCTGAGGGGACTTGCTTGATTAATGAGCTGGATATTCCGATTACGGTAATTGGTGCGAAGGATCTGATCATCGCGGCTAGCCCGGATGGTATTCTGGTTACCCATAAAGCGGAGAGCCCACGGATTAAAGAAGTGCTGAAGACCTTTGAACAGAGACCGATGTATGAGGAACGCCGCTGGGGTCATTACAAAGTTATTGATTATGTGAAATACGACGAGGGTAATGAAGTGCTGACCAAACGGATTTTTATATCCGAGGGGAATAATATCAGCTATCAATTACATCGCAAGCGTAGTGAAATTTGGACAATCGTCAGCGGCGAAGCAAGTATTGTGCTGAATGAGAAGAAACATAATGTGAAGGCTGGGGACGTGGTACGTATCCCGGAAGGAACGAAGCACGCGATCCTTGCTTTGACGGATGTTGAGTTTATAGAGGTACAGACGGGTTCTGAGTTAGTAGAAGAAGATAATATTCGTATTACTTTAGACTGGAATGATATAGAACTACAACAATTCATTTCATAGGTCTAACCTATCTATTTAACCAATCTGAAATTTCTTTAAACAGGTAAATTGACTCAATTATCAAAAAAAGTCATAAAAACACTAAATATATCATTAATTGTCGTCGATACTTACGGTAAGAGAGATTATTTCTCTTAAATTGAAAAGGCAAACCTATCGAAAGGTAGGGACGCAAAGCTATAGGGCCTTCGAAAGAGTGGCAGCCTGGCTACCGAAAGGGAGATTATTTTGAAAGCTTACCGTACGTATCGATTATTTGGCGCATTTCTGTCACTCGTCCTGTTTCTGACTGCACTTCCGCTTACTGTTGGAATTTCGCCGTCTGTTGTCATAGCTGCTTCAAATTCTGGTACGCCAGTTACCCCAGGAGCCTCACCCGAAGCCGTAAAGCTGCTTAACTATCTTTACTCGATTTCAGGAAAAGGTATTATTGCTGGTCAACATGACTATTTAGAAAGTCCAGATGAAATTAACAATATGCTGAAGGGAACAAGCGGACAGTACGCAGCTCTTCACGGTTATGAACTGGGCGCGATCAGTGGCCAGTCCGAAGGAACGATGGCCTGGCAGCGTCAAAATGTGGTGAACAGCGCCATCAACTGGAATAAAGCGGGCGGGATCGTAGCTATGACTTTTCATGCTAACCTGCCAGGCACCGCTTATGACTGGGGTAATGTGAAAAAAACGCTTAGCCAAAGTGAGTTCGATAGTTACGTTACACCGGGTACCAAGCAATATAACAGTCTGATCGCTGAACTTGATAAGGTAGCGGTCTCCCTAAAGAGCTTACGTGATGCCAACGTTCCGGTACTTTGGAGACCCTATCATGAAATGAACGGAAACTGGTTCTGGTGGGGGAAGAAAAACAACTTTTCAAAACTTTGGAATGTTATGTATGACCGTTTTGTTAACGTTCATAAATTAAATAATTTGTTATGGGTATGGAGTCCGAATGCTCCGAATGTTTGGTCAGATCCTTATGCGTCAACTTATCCAGGAGCAGATAAAGTAGATATTCTGGCAGCAGATATATACGAAAATGATTACCAGCAAAAATACTATGATAGCTTGTTGAGTCTAGCCGCTGGCAAACCGATTGCGATCGGGGAGAATGGTGAAGTACCTAATCTGGAGAAGCTACAGCAATCGCAAAGTAAATGGACGTATATGATGAGCTGGGGAAAAATGCTTTACGATAATAACAGTGCAGACACAATCAAAACTTTTATGAATAGCAACTATACCCTGACTAGAGATAAATTAAATACTAGTCTGGTACCGAAACCTAGCGCTGCTCCAGCGCCGGCACCTTCCGAAGAAGAGGGAGAGGCAGCAATTCCTCTTGCGAAGGGGCTTGCAGGAGAATATTATAACAACATCCAGCTGTCGGGAGCAGCAGCTCTTACTAGAACAGATGCGATGATCGATTTCAATTGGCGGCTAGGATCGCCGGATGCCGCCCTCGGGATTGATCGTTTCTCCATACGTTGGAGCGGTAAAATTAAGCCATTATATGAAGAGCAATATACATTTTACACTACCTCAGATGATGGCATCCGTGTCTGGGTGAATGGGGAATCTGTGATTGATAGCTGGACTAAGCAAAGTGGTACTGAGCGTAAGGGCACCATAACGCTGACGGCTGGCCAGCTATACGATATCAAGGTGGAGTATTACGAGAATGAAGGCGATGCGAGAGTCCGCTTGATGTGGGAAAGTGCTAGTCAAGCTAAAGAGACAGTTCCAGCAAGTGCACTTTTTCTTCCGGATGTCTCCTGATTGATGAAAATTAAAGGTCGATCCTTAGTAGCTCTGCGTTATTGCAGAGCTACTAAGCTATAGTCCTCATTAGGTCAGAAGACGATTGTCCGATAACAGGTATGTTCATTTATTACCTGTGGAGGCAGTACAGCTACCGAAAGGAGGATTTATTTGCGTAAATATTATAAGCAAAACAGATTGTTGTTTACTATATTACCGGTGTTTATTATTTTTTCCTTGCTGCCTTGGGGAGAGGTTAGGAGTCTTCCGAAGGCTATGAGTGTTTCTTCCTCTCTACCTCCGGCTATACCAAGCAATCCATCAGCTTCTGAAGAAGCCAAGCAACTGCTGAGTAATTTGGTGAATCTACGTGGCAAAGGAATCCTGTCCGGCCAGCATGATTATCTAGAAAGCCCAGATGAACTGGTTCATAAGCTGAAAAATACTTCGGGACAGAATGCCGTTTTACATGGTTATGAATTAGGGGCGATTAATAATCAATCCAAGGGGACGATCGCAGAACAGCGGCAAGCTGTTATTGACAGTGCAATTGAGTGGCATCAAGAGGGTGGCATTGTAGCCATGACATTCCATCAGAGTTTGCCGGGGACATCTCCAGAATGGTCCAATGTAAACAGAAGTCTCAGTCAAGAAAAGTTTAATGCTTATGTTACGCCTGGGACGGCTCAGTATAAGCGTCTTATTTCTGATCTAGACGAGATCGCTGGATATTTAGAACAGCTGCGTGATGCCGGAGTTCCAGTCTTATGGCGACCTTACCATGAAATGAACGGCGGTTGGTTTTGGTGGGGGAAAAAGGACAATTTTTCAGCGCTTTGGAATATTGTCTATGATCGTTTTGTAAACACACACAAGCTAAATAATCTACTGTGGGTGTGGAATCCAAATGCACCGAATGAATGGGCAGATCCATATGCTGCATATTATCCCGATGCGGATAAACTCGATGTTCTGGCTGCGGATATCTACAATAACGATTATAAGCAGTCCTACTATGAGGATCTGCTTGCACTTGCTGAAGGTAAACCTATCGGAATCGGGGAGAGCGGACAGCTGCCGAACCCGGAAATATTAACCGAGAAACAAAATAAATGGGTCTATATGATGACTTGGGGAAAATTACTGACAGAAAATAATACGCTACAGTCAATTAAAAGCTTTATGAATGAATCGTTTATAGTATCGAGAGAGGATTACGTTCTCACATCAGGAGGCCCTTCGACAGCTCCGGTAACGCCAACGGGTTTAACTGGAGAATACTATAACAATACAGATTTAGAGGGAGAAGCGGTACTTATCCGCGATGACCGTAAGATTGATTTTAATTGGCATGGCGGGTCACCTGCCCCGGAGATAAATGAAGATCGTTTTTCTGTACGCTGGAAAGGGAAGCTCAAGCCTAAATTCAGTGAAAAATATACGATTTCGGCATCCTCTGATGATGGAGTCCGTGTCTGGATTGACGGAAAGCTGATCATCGACAATTGGAACAATCAAAGTGCAACCCTTCATAAAGGAAGTATCCCGCTCACAGCTGGAACGCTTTATGATATCCAAATTGAATTTTATGAGAATGAAGGAGATGCCAATCTTCGTTTACTGTGGGAGAGTTCAAGCCAGAAGCAGCAGGTAATTCCACAAGGAGCATTGTTCCTTCCTTAATCTAATGAAATGATAGGGTTAGACATTCCGGAAGAAAGAGAGGACCTATGGATGGGAATAACGAGGAGAATATCTAATGGAAAAAATAGAATATCTACAAACAAACCATTACTGTTATTACTGAAATTCGCCGCATTAACCGTCTTGTTTCTGTTGTCTGTCTCAGTTTTCGGAACGAATAAGACGAATGATTATAAGGTAGGTGCCAATATACCGAGACTATCTACAGGAACTGATGCTGCAGCAGAAATACCGGATGGTACTGTGATCTGGAATCTGGGACAACATGATGGCTCAGCAGCTGAATTCGCTGCGAGTGGCACTTCCGGCAGTAAGAAGGTATTTAATGTTCCTTCTTCAGCACTCAAACTATCGGCTCTTCAGAGCTTGCCTGCAGGCTTGAATGGAAAGACCCAGCCGGAATTAACGATCACTTATCAGCTAAATAAGATCCCGGAGAATGGGGTCTTATTTAGCGTAGGTATTCTGAATGCTTATAAATCCGTGCCGCAAATGAGTGTGTTTTCCAATCATCAATTGTCGGGGATCATTCAAATTGCTGGCGTATCGGGCACAGAAAGTGAATATAGCTTTCAAAAGTCCTATGAATTATACATTCCCAAGGAGCAATTGAAGCTGGGAACGAACGAATTGAAGCTGCAAACGGTTCGCTGTTTATATTGCAGTGACAAAGAAGACGAATATTCCTGGTGGACTTGGGATAATCTCCGTTTAGAATCTCTTAACGCTCCAATTTCCGAGCCTATTCATGGCAGCTATACACTGACCGGCACAGTAGTGAATAATAAGCAATTTTATTTTGATGAAGGTGCGGTTACGCATTTGCCTTATGTTATCAAATGGTTAGGGATGGCTTATAGCGGTAATGTGATGCGTACTAGCTGTGCCAGTGATGTCGGGAGATCCTGCTCAGATATGATGGAATATTACAAGGTATTGCAGGATTACAACATGCAGGCGGTTGCGCTGTATTTGCATACTGGTGATATTAAGCTTAAGGCAGATGGCTCGTTGCCTGCTGATGCGGAGAAAAAGCTGACAGATTATTTTGAGCAATATAGCCCCTATTTTCAATATTATGAGGTAGATAATGAGCCAGGATTATTCAATCGTTCTAAGGCAGTTAACTTGGCGATTGCGGACTGGCTAAATAAAAAGGGCAAGCAAATCGCGCCCCATTTACAAACAGTTGCTCCAGGCTGGGCGTATTGGCCGAGCTACAGTGAGGATTCCTGTGGTAATCAGAAGGGAACTGGGAAGGAATGTGGAGATCCGGATGGCTGGGAACGAGATCCAGAGCAGCGTATGGAGCTGGAGAAGGTCACGGATTTGACCAATGGACATTCCTACGGCGACTCTTATATTTTTAGCAATGGGGGAAGCTTTACTGAGAATTTGAAGACCTTCGATGGTGCAGACAATGGGCTCGGCAAAAAAATGCTGACCACTGAATTTGGTACCTCGGACAGTCATGTGGATGCCTATCAATACGGGGCAACGGAGCGGACAGCGGCTGTATTCGACCGGATCATGCGTGCGCATATTGGTTATGCGGATATGTTTGTGCAGCATGCTGCTTTTTTTAAAGATTTCAGTTTATTCAAATACGGGTTTAATTTAGAAGAGCATGATCCGGCAACCACAGAGATTTACTATACAAAAGAGAACGAGGATTCACGTGTCAGCATTATGAGAAGGCTCAGTCTTGCTTATGCTACGCATGGAGCTCCATTAACTTACCAAGTTGCAAACAAGGATGTGTTAGCCGACAAGCTGGTTTATGTTCGCGCCGTGGATACTTCTACATTAAAACCTCTTGCGGGTAGCGGAGCGACCTCAAATAAGATATTGGTTAATTTCGTTAACTTTGAGTCTACCCCACAGACCGTGAGTGTAAATGTGACTATGCCGAAAAACGGTGTGTATGAAGGGGAGCGTTTTGGAAACGGGGATACGTATGAAAAAGCAAGAAGTTATATAACAGGGAAAAAGGCTACTCCCACGTTAACCTTTACGGAGACACTTGCTCCAGGAGAGGCTGTGCAGTACATTTTGCAGCTCTCCTCTGAAGTAAAGCCGTCGGCACCTAAAGGATTCAAAGCCGCAGCAACAAAAGGTTTATCTGTAAAATTACATTGGTTGGAGGCACCAGGAGCAAGCTACGAGTTACTTAGAGCTGATGGTAGCGGTGGGGAAATGAAAGTGATCGCTACTGATGTGAAGCTAACAGAGTACACGGATCATAATTTACATGAAGGAACTTTATATACCTACGCGGTAAGGGTATCCGGCTCCAATTTACTGTCCGATAAAGTTCAGATCACAGCCACCGGACTGGTTCCTCTGGATCGTACTAAATGGAAGGTATCCTCAAATGTAAATATGGTGGCATCGGCTCCAAGCCTTGCCATCGATGGGGATCGGCGTACGCGCTGGGACACTGGAAAACATCAGGTTTCTGGAGAGTATTTTCAGATTGATCTGGGTGTAGCACATGAAATTGAAAGAATAGATTTGGACAGCACGCTATCTCCTTTTGATTATCCAAGAGAATATGTAGTTTATATTTCTGATGATGCTCAAAACTGGAACAAACTCACCTCTGGAAAAGGCACGAAAGAGCTTACGAAGATATCCTTTTCTAAGGTAAAGACACGGTATATCAAAATTGTACAGACCGGAGCCGGCGGAAATTATTGGTCTATTCAAGAGTTACAGGTGTACTCCAGAGAATAAGCAATCCTTTGAATTTATATAATCGTATATAGCGCACACTAAATAACTGTGAGATAGATCTACAATGGAATAGGGAATTCTTCCCTATAAATTTTGTGTTTTAGGGTTGAACAGGTGGAATATAGGGGATTTCTCCCTGTATTCCAGCGGATATCGCTGTCTTTTAGAAAATCCTCCGTATTATAGGGAGAAATTCCGCATAACTGGGCAATTGTGAGGAAATCATCCTAAATAGAGGGAGTTTTTCCCCATAAAACTCCCTCCCCAACGCCCCATCACAATTTCTTAGACTGAGTGCAGAAGGTGGGGGAGTTTGGGATATGAAATTTTACAAAAGGTACAACAATGATTGCCTCGTACACTCCAATGTTAAGTTAACAGAGGCTTATTCACCTGCGAGGGTGATTTTGCTTGTAGATCAGAATGTATATGTTCCACGGCATTAATTATCCTTCTCTTTCTTGCAGAAACGGAAACCGTCCCTAAAAGGACGGTTTCCGTTTTATTGTTTAAATCCGTCAAATGAAACGTAGACCAGACATATACGGCAAGGGAATTGCCTCTGATTCCCCCGAGGAATCAGAGCTGTGAAGCGGGCTCGCTGGATCAAAGAGCAGCGAGATCAGCTCCTTGTCGTCCTGCACGGACGACAAGTCGTGGCCCTTGCGGCAGCCTTCGGTCTGCCGCAAAAGCGCTTCCCGGTCTGCGATGCAGACCGTTCCGCTGTTCGCGCCGGCGCTTAAAGAGGCGCCGGCGTCCCGCAAGAGCGCGAGCAAGCCGCGCTCCTGCCACGGCACAGGCACTTGCAGCGCACCAACGCCGCCGCACAAGCCCGCCTTGGCCAGCAATGCCGCTACCGCGTTCGGCTGGCCGGCCCATTCCACCGCCGTCGCTGTGTTCGGCGCTGGCACCTCTGCCGCCGCGGGCACAGCCACCGCGGCGAACCCCTCGATGCTGCCGTCCCGAACGGCTACGAGTGTGCGCTGGGCTAAGCCCATCACACCCGCGTAAGCCCCGGTCCCCAGCAGCAGCGCCAGCTCACCCGGACTGTACACATGTCCGGCTTCGCGTTCATTGAGCAGCCGGTAGACGGCGAAGAAGTCGCCCGGCTGCATTGGCCGCAGCGTCCATTCTTCGCCTGCTGCGGCTGCAAGTGCCTGAGCCGAGCTTGCGTTCAGCTCGGCAAATTGCGTACCTCCGAACGGTACGCACCCTGCTCGGGTGTATAACGAACGATCACCCGAGACAAAAATCAGCGATGCCTCGGCCTCGGCAGCGTGACTCTGGCATAGCTGCAGAAGTTGGCCCGCCAGCCCTTGGCCACGAAAAGCGGGATCGGTGCAGACAGCACCTATGGAGAATACATTCAGGAAAGTATCTCCAGTTTTGATCGTAGAGGGTACGAGTCCCATAAAAGCAGCAACCGTTCCGTCATCGGCAATCGCCGCGTAGGAATGACTGAGTCCAGGGCGGAAAATAAGTGGAAACAGCTCTTTCATTGAAGTGGCACCCGGTTCACGAAAGACAGAATCTGCGAGCCGAGCCGCTTGGTCTAGCTCCGCAGGTTTAATTAATCTCAATTGCATAACATTCAACCTCCTATATGTACAGACGATGGGGAGAAAGCATTTACATAAAGTATAAGGCCCGGGGAATGAAATCTCCAATCTTGTTTATATTATTCAATGTCTCAAAAGGATATCGAAAAGGGTAATAAAGTACATAAATAAGGAAGCTTCTTATATTTTAAAGCTAGAAGAGAAAGGGAAGTGAATAATCGGTGTCCCAACTTGCAGATAATATTATATTATTACTGGCAGCACTCCTGCTTGTAGGCGTATTTTCCACCAAGTTTTCCACTAAATTTGGAATGCCAGCTTTAGTGCTGTTTCTTGCTGCGGGGATGGTGCTAAGCCAATTTGTTTTTTTTAACAATGCTTCCTTAACGCAAATGGCCGGGATCTTCGCATTGGTTGTCATATTATTCGAAGGTGGCATGCAGACGAATATTAAGGATATTAAACCTGTTATTCGGCCAGCATTATCCTTGTCAACGGTAGGCGTAATCATGACGACGGTCATTGTAGGGGTATTTGCTAAGCTAATCCTTGATGTGTCATGGCCGGAAAGCTTTCTGTTTGGAGCGATCGTTGGATCGACAGATGCGGCTGCAGTTTTCTCGGTACTCGGCGGTAAGAACATTGATAAACGTCTAACCTCGACGTTAGAAGCAGAATCAGGAAGCAACGATCCAATGGCGGTGTTCTTGACAGTCTCGCTAATCGAATGGATACAGCATCCGGATATGGCGATATGGGGGCTTCTGTTGTCTTTTATATGGGAGATGGGCATTGGCTTAGTACTGGGTTTTGTGCTGGGGAAGATCGCAGTTTTCTGTATCAATCGAATTAACCTGGATTCCACAGGTCTTTATCCAGTAATGGCGATTGGCTTTGCTGTACTGACCTATGGTTTATCTGCATGGGTACATAGCAGCGGGCTGCTGGCTGTTTATGTTATGGGCCTTACGCTTGGAAATTCCGAGCTCATGTATCACCGTACCATTATGAATTTTAGTCATGGCTTTGCTTGGATGATGCAAATATTTATGTTCATACTGCTGGGTTTGTTAGTATTTCCACAGGAGCTGGCGGAAGTGGCATGGCAAGGTATCTTGTTGTCCGTTATTCTGATGGTTGTAGCTAGACCAATCGGTGTATTTATAAGCCTGCACTTTTCCAAATTTACGTTCCGCGAGAAGACTTTGATTTCTTGGGCAGGACTTCGTGGAGCCGTTCCGATTGTGTTAGCGACTTATCCGCTGCTGGCTGACCTGCCTCATGGACGACTATTCTTTAATGTTGTTTTCTTTGTCGTACTGACCTCGGCGGTGATTCAGGGAACTAGTATATCCCCGTTAGCATCCCGATTGAAGCTTGTGGGGCAAGAAGATTCAGATCAGCCTTCCCTGATGGAGCTGGTGGCTCTTGGCAAGACAGACTCGGAGTTTAACCATATTGGAATTAATCCTTATATGCCGATTGCTGGACAGAAGATTTCAGAAATAGGTCTGCCGGATGATATCTTATTTACGGCCATTATCCGCAATAAAAAGATTGTCACTCCGCATGGCAGTACTGTTATTGAGCCTGGGGATACTGTGTACGTCCTAAGTCCAAAGAGTAAGCGAGATGAGATGAGGGCTTTCTTCCGCAGCAGGAAAGGAAAGACCGCGGAGGAGGATGTTTCTCTAATCTAGAGAAGAGACTCTTTACCAAAGTGTGATACACATAATAGGCTTCACACCATAAGCTGTGCTAGAATCGGCACAACATATAATCTCCAGAATAGTTGCAAAATACGAAAGAGTGTGTTAAATTGTATATAGATTTAGAACGAGTCTAAATACAATTATAATAAATGAACCATAGGAGGTTTTATTAATGACAACACAATTAAAGAACCATACTGAACTGCAAGCTGCTTTGAACCGCCAAACTGCAAACTGGTTCCTGCTCGGTGTAAAGCTTCATCACTATCACTGGTATGTTAGCGGATCTCAATTCTTCACATTGCATGAGAAGTTTGAAGAGCTATACAATGAAGCTGCGGGTTATGCAGATGATTTAGCTGAGCGTTTGCTTTCTATTGGTGGACAACCAGCCTCCACAATGAAGCAATATCTTGAATTGTCCGACTTACAAGAAGCTCGTGGCGGTGAAGATGCTAAAGGTATGGTACTTGAGCTCGTGAGAGATTTTAAGACTGTTGCTAAAGAACTGCAAGATGCAATTGCTACTGCTGAAGAATTGAGCGATCAACCAACTGCGGATCTGCTGATTGGCATCAGAAGCAGCATTGAGAAACATGCTTGGATGCTGAATGCCTTTATCGGCTAAGACAACATCCTTATAGGATAGAATACACAAAGAGCGCCTGCGTATGGTTAACGCATGGCGCTCTTTTTTTGAAGCATTCTATTTAATAAATACTCCACCAAATGGCACGGCTTCGCGCAGAAATCGTTTAATAATTCCATCATCGTTATTATCTCTTTCAAATCGGCGATTCTGGCGTCCGGCCTGAAACAACACAGGGCCGTGGCCCGTCATCTTCCAGTGATAGCTCATATGCTGGCTAGCTAAATGGTTGCCGTAAACGGTAAGCTCCAGCTTCGCATTCTCAGGATAGGCAATAATGCTGCCTGCATCCACATAGAGCGGGTTGTAAGGATGAAGCTCAGCTTCACATACCGTACCTTCGGTCAATATGCCAATGATGCCGTTACCCGTAAATTTCACTTTCACAATATCACGTGTAACGAGCACATTCTTCATACTTAGCACTCGTGTATCCATCGTAACTCCCTTGCTGTAGAAGAAGAGATGTTTAAAGTCGTACAATAAATCGCTCTTTCCATCAAGCTGCAGAATCTTTACCCGATAACCTGGTGGAAGGGCTGCGACAAAATGGCAAGGACCAGACATATCCGAACGAATCAATTTTCGCTTGCGATAGATGCCCTTTACATCCATAAATCTGTCCGCCCGTCCAGTGGCAGGTCCTTGATAAGCGATAATTTGCTGTGGGTGCAGCACATGAACCTCTTCCTTCTCCCCAAGGGTGAAGGCTACGGCTTGTCCGCTCCCGCTGTCGCTTTCATCTTGGACATCGATGTTCATATTTCATCTCCCTCATGCTGTAGACGTGATCTTTACTGAATGTTCAAGCTTAGCGCAAGCGGTCTCCTTTTCTAGAACGGTGAAGCATGCTGAAACGAACAATACGGATGAGTATAAAATACCCCAGAATTAGACCAATCCCCGTAAAAATAGTCACTTTGATTTTATGATAATATTCTTCGCGTGCCGTCCGGTCATTTTGCAACTCATCCACCATTTGCGTTAGTTGGCGATTCTGCTCCTGCAGGGCTTCATTCTGTGTCCGGTAGGCCTCCATTTCCTGCATGGTATTCGTAAGCTTATCTTTCGCCTGTTGTAGCTCTTCAGCTGTCTGCTGAAATCCTTCTTTCAATTCATTGACTTCATTCGGAAGCTCAGAGAAGCTTTTGAATCCATTATAGATATCACTGAATATATTGGCTTTTGCTACTGGGGCCGGAAGAGATATGGAAAGGGTCAGCAGAAGCAGGAGCGAACATAACAGCTGTAGATATTTACGGTATTTACGTTGTTTCATCTATATAATCACCACCCAATTTAGGCTTGTATTTCTTTTATTTTAACACAGCTTGACAGCTTCTGACAGCGTACGCTAAACGTGAATAGGGCTTCTTGGATCAGTAATATTTGCCTGCTTGAAGTGAGGTTACACATCCTTGTGAAGAACAACAAGGCTGTGCTCTACATGATTGAGAAGAGGGACTATTTATCGTATACTTTGGACGGAAAGGGGCTGCTACGGAATGAATAAATGGCTTAAGACAATGTTATTTTTGGTCGGATCTGCTTTTTTGACGAGGTTGATTCCATTCTCATCTTTGTTTCGGAATTTGGACACGATGATTCATGAATTTGGTCATGCGCTAGTGACTCTACTGCTGTCTGGCAGTGTGCTACGGATTGAGCTATATGCAAATCATAGTGGGGTCACCTATTCAGCCATTCAAGATGGAGGCAGAGCGATACTAGTGTCGTTATCCGGGTATGTGCTGGCTTCTTTATTTGCATTGCTGCTCTTCTATCTCTACAGTAAAGGACGGCATGATTGGGGACTTATTTTAGCTACTACAGTAGCATTGATTATGCTGGTAATGTACGTGCGGGGAAGCTTCGGAATGATGTGGTTAGGCGGGTTTATTACGCTGAATATTTTAATGCTGGTGGTGTGGAAAAAGGCCAGCAAATATTATTATTTGTTATTAGCTTTTTTGACCTTGGAAGAGTCTGTAATGGGAAGTTTATTTCTCGTATATGCGGCCGTTGTATCCCCATCTCGTGCGGGAGATGCCAGTAACCTGGCAAGGATGACATCGGTGCCGGCCATATTTTGGGCCATCCTATTTTTTATATTTTCTCTGCTTTGCGCCAAATGGGCGCTGGGACTATTTTTTAAGCGGGAGCGAGTGCAGCCTAAACTTCAGAGTCGTTAAAGTTAAAAATATAAAATTTTCGTCATAAACAGACAAAAGGGGCTGTTTTTGCGAGAGTCAGTCTACTTAGTATGTAGAATGGCTCTTTTTTTGTCGATAATATAGAACCGAACATACATTCCATGACATGGAGTTGTCCGCCATTATTGGTACATTAATAGAAGACCCAAAATAAGAAAGAGGTGGAAAATATGATGGAAAGTATTACTCCTATATTTACGTGGGGTCAAGATCGTATTTTTGCAGGTGGAAATCGTGATGTAGTTTTACTTGTCGAATGGAAAGGAAATTTGCCTTCAGAAAATAGCCGACCAAGCAGCCACAAAGTGGTTGCACGTGATATTGAACTACGAGTTTGGCTTGAGCCACATGTAACTTTTAAGCGCTGTTATGGATGTGAAATGGAGGTAGGGGAAGGCAATTCTCTCTTGCTTAAACTAGGAAAAATAAAAACAGGACAACGCAAATTCATAGGATTGGAGTTCACTACTTCTAGTTCTGTAGCAGGTAAGTATGAAGCATTATCCCTACAGTGGAAGTATAAAAAACCAACCGTAGAGCGCGTTCGTGAACTTCCCGTGAAGGTACTTGAACTGGAGTACGCGCATCATACGCGCATTCTGAGCGATACTTGCTGCTTTTATGTTGAGAAGCATCTGGAATTGTTGAAGACGGCTGAAACGGTTGAAGAAGCAGAGGCACTACGAAGTAAAGGCCAGCATAGTGAAGCTCACGAAATGCTCAATCGGCATGCGGATAAGATGTTGCTACTCGCAGTACGCTCTGGAGATCCTTTGCTGCTTAAAGAGGCTGAAATGTTATATAAACAGATCGGGTTCGAGCATCAGCAACGAAGTAAAGCCGTTGGTGGAATTTAATATAGGACTCACTGCACGAGGATGCATATAAGCGAAAAAAGACCTATACATAAATTGGATTTTTCAGCGGATTCGGCGGAAAATTATAAGAAGAATTGTAATATAAAATGTGGTAACATAGTAAAAAAGTTCTATCACAATTTTACTTTTTTTCATAAAATAATGGGTCTATTTAACCATAAATCAAGGGGAACTGAATATGACAGACCGATTAATCCGACTGATGCGCATTATTACACTTGTTCAAGCCAAGCCAGGGATATTAGCCCGTGAATTGGCGGAACGCTGCGGCAACAGCGAGAGAACGATTTACCGGGATATGGACGCGCTTAGTGCCATGCATATTCCCATAACCCACCTGGGGCATGGAAAAGGTTATGCTTTTATTGGAAATTTTGCACTCTATCCCTTGGATTGGTCGGAAGAAGAAGCAAACGCATTTTCGCAATTACGCTATATTATGGAAGATATAAAACCAGCATTACCCATAGATTTTGAAAGCGCGTATGAAAAAATAGTCGCAGCTGAATATAAACGTAAGGCAGAGAGAGAAGAATCAATAGAACGTGCAAGAAGAGAAGTAGGGGTGGGGTGGGCAGAAAGAACAAGAAACAGTTCACAAATGGAACAACACTCATTTCTTACTCCGATCCTGGAGGCTTTATTAAAACAAAAGAGTATTCAAGCGAATTATAGTGAGAATGCATTAGAAGAGAAAGGGATCACCATTGATCCTTATTGTCTGGTCCCGCTGGAAAGTCGTTTTCATCTCATTGGATTTTGTCATCGTCAGGGTGTTATTCGTACATATCATATCAACGATTTTTCTAATGTGAAGCCATTAAATCGTTTTTTTTCGAAGGAAGCGTTTGATGTGCAAGCCTTTATGAAGCAGAAATGGTCACTAGATAGGGATAGTTTACAGGTAGAATTTAAAGTGAAATTCTCGGAACGGGTAATGGAAGGAATTAAGAAGGACGAATTACCTTTTAAGCCAAGTAAAGTGGATCGTCAATCTAGATGTTTTCACTTTAAAGTTGCAGTGGAACAAGATATAGGATTTGTCCGCTGGATTAAGAGATTCGAAGAGGAAGCGGAAATCATTGAACCGTACTATTATCGTGAAGTAATCAGGCAGCAGTTGGAAAAATGGAGCTCGCACTATAAGTAGTGACACGCTCATTTGACCTTCGTTCAATTCGAAAGATGGGGTGCTTGTGCAACCATTTAAATGGTTGCCGGAGGCATCCTTTTTTTGCGAGTAAGTCGAAGATGTACTCATTTCTAACTATCTAATTATAACAATATATAACTAAACATATCTAAACACAACTCAATCTATAGAAAATCGAAAAAACGTATGCTAGAATAGCATCTACATATATATGTGAAAATGGGAGGAATGGAAATGTTTAAGAAATGGTCAATCCGGATCTTTGGTATATTAGCAATTTTTTTGGTTGTGAATTTATCTGCGGGCGCAGTGGTGGAGGTAGAGGCAGCCGCCAAGAAGACAGAAATTATAGTATCCGCTGCAGCCAGCTTGCAAGATAGCTTAGATAAAATGGCGCTTCTCTATGAGAAGAAACATCCCGATATTGATTTAGTCTTTAATTATGCTGCATCTGGCACATTACAGAAGCAGATTGAGCAAGGTGCTCCGGCTGATCTGTTCTTCTCTGCAGGGGATAAACAGATGAATGCGTTAGTGGATGCTGGACTGATCTCTGACCATAAGGTTCTGCTTAAGAATCAGTTGGTTCTTGTCGTACCTTCGAATTCAAAAGCTTCATTAAATACGATCACTCAACTTACGGATAAATCCTTTAAGAAGGTAGCGGTAGGGCAGCCTGAATCTGTGCCCGCTGGCCAATATGCTCAGCAATCGTTAACTGCGAAGAAGGTATGGGATACGCTGCAAAACAAACTTGTATTTGCGAAGGATGTACGTCAGGTTCTGTCCTACGTCGAAACGGGGAATGTCGATGCAGGCTTTGTATATAAGACAGATGCGTTGACTTCAAAAAAGACGAAGATCGCCCTTACTGTTGGCCCGCATGTCCACAAAGCCATTAATTATCCGGCGGGTATCGTGAAGGATTCGAAGAATCAGAAGGAAGCCAAGGAACTGTACAGTTATCTTCAGAGTAAGGAAGCTAGTGATATTTTTGCAAGCTATGGCTTCTTGCTTCCTTAATAAGAGATCATAAGTAGAAGCGGGGTGGTTAAGGATGGAAATAAACTGGACTGATTTCTTCGCCCCGGTATGGCTTTCCGTAAAAATATCAGTACTTACCAGCATCATTGTTTTTATTCTGGCAACGGCTGCAGCCAAGGCTATGGCGGGTCGTAAATTCCCTGGTTATAGCTTGGTCGAGACTGTAATGCTGCTTCCACTTGTGTTGCCGCCGACAGTTGTCGGATTTGTGCTGTTGGTCGTCTTAGGTCGCCGCAGCTGGATTGGCAGATGGTATGAACAGATGACGGAGCATACGATCCTTTTCACATGGGGGGCTGCGGTTATCGCCGCGGTTGTCGTCGCTTTTCCTCTCGTTTATCGCACAGTGAAGGCGGGCTTTGAAGGCGTGGAACCGGATCTTGAGGATGCGGCGCGTGCGCAGGGAGCAAGCGAGTTGCAAGTACTTCGTTATGTCACATTGCCCCTTGCAGGCCGTTCACTCGCTGCAGGGTACGTTCTCGGCTTTGCTCGTGGTTTAGGAGAGTTCGGCGCTACGATCATGGTTGCCGGGAATATTCCTGGCCGCACGCAGACAGTGCCTACAGCGATCTATGTTGCGGTAGATGGTGGCAACATGACTCTTGCTTGGATGTGGGTGTGCTCTATTATTGTTATGTCTGCTATAATGTTGATGTTTGTGAACCGGCGTACTTAAAAACACCAGCCAGTGATTCTCCGAGGAATGGAGAAACGTTGGCTGGTGTTTTTTGTAAATCGCTATTTTTAGTATGAATCTTCAGCAGAAGCTCGTCAGTGCAGATCTATAGCACAAATCTTGAAGAACCTTTGAGATAATTGCATTCTGTACACTTATTTCGGATGGAAAAGGGATTATTTAGATTTTAACTGTATTCTATACAACTAAAAACTAGAAAAATCCCGTATAGGGGAGAAATCAAGTGAAATAGGTGTACTAAATACAGTTATATCTATTTTGCGAGTTATTAGCAGGATTGTAGTTGTACGAAATACAACTAAATGTTCCTCCGCCGCATGCTCCGCACTGCACCAACGCAGATTTCGATTGCTCGCTATACAGTTAAGTAAGTCAGCGACTCATCAGGTCTCATAAATAATCATCCCGGTTTGCGTGAGATCATATCCGTGAATGGACCCAAGCTCACTTTGAAAGGCTGGCGAGCGTAAAATATCAATCACGGTGGCAATCCATTGCTCATGCTCCGGTTTCTTAAGCATCACTAGATCGTAAGACTCCTGAATCAAGGGAATGAAATCAATGCCATCGACAATCTTAGCAGCTTTTTCGGTACCGATGGCCACATCAGCTTCGCCTCTTGCGACTTTACCCGCGACCGCTAAATGGCTATTCTCCTCCTGCTCATATCCAGATAGGCTTGCAGCAGGAATGCCGTGCAATCGGAGTTGTTCATCCAATAACACACGTGCACCAGCGCCTCGTTCTCTATTAATCAGTTTAAGTCCATCCTGTTGTAAATGAGACCATTCATGGAGACCTCTAGGATTCCCCTTTTGAACATACAATCCTGCACTTCGGGTCAACAGACGGACTACAACATAAGAGAACCCCACAAGTATTTTACGGATATAGGGAAGGTTATATTCTCCAGTATCCCCGTCGAGCAGATGCGTACTGACGATGTCCGATTCGCCCTGATACATGGCAATCAGACTATCTAGACTGCCAGCGTAAGAACGAAGAGGGCGCTCAGTGGGCAAACAACGCTCCAAATAGGTCGCTAGAATATCGAGTGACATATCCTGACCTGTAATCACAAGGCTGTGTCCTGTAGCTTTACTATTAAATTGGCCAGAATGTGTGGCAGCTTGTGTTAGATTTGCTCCAGCAAAAGTGAGCGGCGATGTCGATAGGGTCATTCCATTTCGAGCATTCTGTTTGTAGGCTTCTAAATCGGATTGATCCACACGCATCTGTTTTCCTACACGGTAGGAGGGAAGCTCCCCTTTTTTAATCAGATCATATACTTTTAATTTCGAGATCTTCAGTAAACGGGCAATTTCCTCAGTCGTATAGGATGTGTTATCAGACATGACAAAAGCCTCCAGAACTTCATAATAGGACAAGACTACCTTATTTTGAAGTCCTGTGCAATTAGGCTACTGTGGTTTACCAGCTTGCTGTGTATTGGATAATTTGATTAATTCTGAAACGGTGACAAATCGAAAACCTTGCTTTTCTAATTCCGGCAAAATAATTTTGAGCGCTTCTCTGGTTTGAGATTGTCCATGCACATGATCATGAAACAGGACGATATCACCATTATGTGCATTTCGAATAACCTTGTTCGCGATACTCTGCACGCCAGGGCGATTCCAGTCACGAGTATCTTGATGCCAGGACCATAAAATTGGCTTTAGGCCCATATTATTTGAAGTATCAACTAGTGTCTCGTCATACATGCCACCCGGGGGTCTGAACAAAGCGCTATGCTTTCCAGAAACCTTGATGATTTCTTCTTCGGTTAAATTAAGCTCCCGCTCAAACTGGGCTTTATTAATAGGTTTTCTAAAATAAACGTGATTGTAGGTATGGTTAGCTAATTCATGTCCTTCGGAAATGACTCGTTTCGCCACATCTGGATACGCTGCAATTCTTTTTCCTATGGCAAAGAAGGTGCATTTCGCATGATATTGACTCAATACCTTTAATATTTGATCGGTTTCAGAAGGGTCGGGACCGTCATCAAACGTTAATGCAATCACTTTTTGGTTAGTATGTACTTCCCAAATCATGTCTCCTCTTTTTTCGTAGTAGTCGCGGTTCTTGCTCGGGCTACCTAGCGCGGAGTTCGTGAAGCATAACAAGAGAGAGAGGGTAGTCATCATAATTTTGCTGCTAGTTTTCATGAATTCACCTGTTTTTTTTATTTTAGAATGCTCCTTTGGAGGGTCAAAATATTCATAGTTTCAGTTTTGTAAAGACAATCAGTCTTTTTTCATGATCTTTCTTCTTTCTGCTATATCTCCCTGTACAAGTAATAAGATTCATTCTGGCTTCAGTAGACTTACCGAAGATTCGTTCCAAGGGTGCTTCAGCAGTGGTGAAGATTTCTACAGACTCTACACTATAAGTTAGTTTTCGCCCGTCCGCATTGGATACCGTAATTTCATCACCGTGCTTAAGCTTTTTGAGGTTGAAAAAAATAGCTGGACCTATATAACTATCCACATGCCCGTCTAAAATCACATTTCCCTTAGCGCCTGGCAATATTCCTGGATACAGAATTCCTGCAATATTGCTGTCCTTAGGGACGTCCATTTGTCCATCTGGAAGCAACGTAACGGTCTCTATTTTGGCGCTTACTTTAATAGCTGGAATGCTAAGCTGAGTAGGCAGGATAGGTTTGGGTAATGATGGTTTAATATCGATCTTTTGAATAGCTTTAGTAGGCGTTATCGTTTCTTGCTGCTGTATTTGTAGTGACTTCGTTTCTGGTCTGCTTTCCTGCGAATGTGAGTCAGTACAACTGACAGTAGTTAGAGTGATGAAGGTTAAGATTAATGAAGAGATCCATTTTTTCATGTTTAAGAAAAGAAAGAGGGGATTTCCCCTCTTTCATCCTCCCTATTCAGTTTGTTCGCTAGCACCGCCATGGCCTGTTTTTGGCATTTTTGTTGCTTTCATCTGAATGCTCTTAGTGTTAATGCTTTTAGCCTTCATGCTCTTTGCATGAATTCCTTTAGTGGAGTGGCTCTTCATATGCATTTTCTTTTCATGCATTTTATGTTCTTTTTCTTTTTTCATTTTCTCAGCATGCATCATTTTTTTCTCATGTTTCGTTTCGACTGGTGCAGCAGAAGCGGAAGCCGCAGAAGCAACGGATAGCATTAAGCAAGTGGATAAAAGAGCTACGGACAATTTCTTCATAATCATTTAGTGGATTCCTCCTAGATGTTTTTTCCCTACGAAGATTAATATCTCCATTTCAGTGGCTTTTAGATTGGTGGATTGCTTCCATTGCAGTTTGGGATTGGTATAGCATTTTGTATTTTGATGTGAAAATTGTTATGAAAATGCCTTATAATGAAATTCAATATATAGACAATTGGTTAGGGGTGGGAATATGACACTTATTGAAAAAAGAGAACACCGGCAATATCCGGAAATTACCCGCCTAGAAACGTCGAGAGCTGCTTATGAGCGTGATTATTCTCGCTTGATCCATTCGCCTACTTTTCGTAGGCTGCAAGGCAAATCTCAAGTGTTCGGGGCTGGCACGGGTGATTATTACCGGACGCGTCTAACTCATTCACTTGAAGTCGCTCAGATTGCTCGTGAGGCAGCGAAAAGTCTGCTTAGATCTTATCCAGAGGTAGAGACAAGTAAAGCGGAGAACCCAGGACTTGTAATTGATCCGGAGGTCGTAGAATGCGCGGCTATTGCTCATGATTTTGGTCATCCTCCATTTGGGCATAAAGGGGAAGAGGTACTGGATAACATTCTGGACCAGCTTATTGAAAAGAAGACGAATGAGGCTGCCCTGCAATCTGGAGCAACAGGTCCAGATAGGCTGCTCATTCATGAGCAGATGAAGCAGCGCTATGAGCACTTTGAAGGAAATGCTCATAATTATCGGCTGATTATGTTTCTGGAGAAGCGGGAGAATATTGATGGCTTAAATCTGTCGGATGCTGTGCTTCTCGGAATTAATAAATATCCGTTTCCTGGTACCTCACTGAAGAAGGGGATGTACCTTCACGAATGGGCATATATTTCGGAGATTCGCAAAGAGTGGGGAATTCCAGCAGGTAAGAAAACGTTGGAAGCTCAGCTAATGGACCTTTGCGACGATATCGCTTATTCTGCACATGATTTGGAGGATGGAATTAAGGCTGGAAAGATTGAAGTGCATGAACACTTCATGCATGATTCCTATATTCAGCGGCTGATCGTAGAGAAAATTACAACGTTAGAGGATTTCTTCTGGAAGGGTTGGGAGGAGGACGGGATTCGTGCTAAGGTAGAAGAGGTGCTTAGTTCATTTCTTCGAGTATGGATGGAAAAGATGCCAACCTGTGAGAACGACTATTCCAGAACTCGGCGTGAAGTTAAGGCTTATTGGGTCAGCACCTTTGTCGCAAGTCTTGGGGTGATTCCTGATGGAGACTGGAAGAAGGTCACCTTTATAAAGGAAGGAAAAGAAGATGAGGATATGCTGCGGACCGTAAGTGTGCTAAAAAGCTTCGCTTGGGTCACGATGATTCGTGATTTACGAGTACAGCGGCTTCAGAAACGTAGTGAATGGATTCTGCGCCGTCTATGGGGAGCTTTTCTTGATCCGCAGACATCCAAAGCCATTATTCCATCGGACTGGCTGCAACGCTTCGAGAAGGATCAGAAACAAGCAAATCCTATTTGGACGTGGGAACATATGGTGATTGATTATATCGCAGGGATGACGGATGCCTTTGCGGAGAAAATATACAATGAGCTATACGGGTTGAAAGTCGGATCGATTTATGACTTGGATTAGATAAAAGAGAAGATTAAATTAAGGCCAGCCTCCATTTCATTGGAACTGGCCTTTTTTTTGTTTTTATAGAACAGGGAATATTTAGTTAGTGTTTTGTTATTATTTATTCGAATATATTTATGCTTATAAACCTTGAAATTCAGTGATTTTTCTAAAAATATTGCTATTCATTAAAATAAGTTATTGTTACTATGATATATTGATGCTAATATAATAACTAAATTGTTATTGGGAATAAATGGGGGGTTGATAAAGCAGTCGAATCTTCTGCTTGAGTAATAATGAAAACCTTTACAAAACGGGAGGGTAAAACAAATGAAGAGGTTCAAAAAAAGCTTTGCTCTATTTCTTACAGCAGTAATGCTCGTTACAATGGCTGTGCCTGCGCTAGCTAACGGAAAAACAAATGAAAACCTCAAGGCCCACTGGGCTGGAGAAAGTTTAGAGAAGTGGCAGGGTAATGGTGTTATTCAAGGTTATCCGGACGGCTCTTTTAAGCCGGATCATAAAGTAACGCGTGCTGAGCTTGTAAGTATTATTAATAAGCTATTTGGATTTAGCACTCTTTCGGAAATGTCATTCTCGGACGTACCCGCTAAAGCCTGGTATGCAAGCGCTTTATCTATAGCGAAGCAAGCTGGCTATTACAAAGGTTTTCCTGATAATAAAGCGAAAGCGGATACTGAAGTAACTCGTCAGGATGCTGCAACATTAATTGCTTCTGTTTTTTCACTAGAGCCTGACACTAAAGCGAGTACCTTTACAGACCAAGCATCCATCAGCGCTTACGCTAAAGGGGCTACCCTAGCATTGAGTGGAATTCTATCCGGTTATCCAGATGGTACATTTCGTCCGAGCGACCCAATTACAAGGGCAGAGGTAGTCACTATCGTTGACAGATTGGTTAGCGGCTACTACAACACAGCCGGTACATTCACTGGGGGAGATATCCAAGGGAATGTTGTCATTAACCAGAGTGGGGTTGAACTAAAGAATATAGCTGCATCAGGCAACCTTTATCTTACCTCCGGTATTGGTAATGGTGAGGGTTTCTTGGAGAATGTAACTGTACAAGGAAATGTACTTATATCTGGTGGTGGTGAGCATTCGATTCATTTAAAAAATTCTGAATTGGCTGCTGTAAAAGTGAATCGTCCTGAAGGAAAAGTTCGGGTCGTTGTAGAGGGCCGTACGATCATCACTCAACTGTCTATTGATAGTGCTTCTATTATAGAAGTAGGCTCAGGTTCTACAATCGATCAGCTTATGATTGGTAACGGTGCAACGGGAACGTTGATTACAACAAAAGGTACCATTAGCAAACTTGTAGTAAGTGCTTCCTCTGTAGTCTTAAATGGAGTGACTTTAGTAGCAGGAACATACACTGTGAAGGATGGAATTCTTGTAGAACAGGGAACAAGCACACCGGCGCCTGGGGGCTCAGGTGGTACTAGTGTAGAGCCTGCAGCAACGCCAGTACCGACGGCTACTCCGGAACCTACAGCAACAGCTGCTCCAACGGCAACACCGGAAGCTGGTGTTCATATCGTTGACGTAGATGCATCGGCTGCTACCAAATCGTTATTTGCTTATCTGGATAGCATGAGCGGTAAACAAGTGATGTTCGGTCATCAGCATGATACTACCGTCTCTTTTGCCGGAAAGGATAAGAACGGAAATGTTATTTCTGACGTATACAGCTCCACTGGTGATTATCCCGGGGTTTTTGGTTGGGACACTCTTAGTTTAGATGGATATGAGAATCCTCCTGGCGTTAGCGGAGATTATGAAGCGAGTAGGTTGGGGTTATCAGCTGCCATGAAGCAGGCTCATGATTTGGGTGGTATTGTAACGCTAAGTACACATCCGTACAATTTTGTTACGGGGGGAAGCTTTAATGATACAGGCAATTCCAAAGGAGCAACGCACTCCGTAGTATCACGTATTTTGCCGGGCGGAGATAGGAATGGAGAGTTTAATAAATATCTGGATCGCATCTCTGATTTTGCGAACAATCTTAAGGATGACGATGGAAACCTGATTCCAGTGCTGTTCCGTCCTTTCCACGAACAAAATGGAGGTTGGTTCTGGTGGGGTGCGGCTACAACGACAAAGAGTGAATACGCGGAACTGTACAGATATACAGTTGAATATCTACGTGATGTTAAAGGCGTTCATAACTTCCTTTATGTATTCTCACCAAACGGATCTTTTAATGGAAATGAAAGTGAATATTTAACGACTTATCCGGGTGATTCATTTGTTGATATTCTTGGAATGGATCAGTATGACAACAAGGAGAATGCCGGTTCGGAGGCTTTCCTGAGTGGTCTTGTTAAAGACCTTAAAATGATTTCTCAGCTTGCTCAAGACAAAGGTAAGATTGTTACCCTATCTGAGTATGGTTATAGTGCTGCTGGTATGAAAACAACAGGCAATAATGAGCTGGAATGGTTTACTAAAGTATTGAATGCGATCAAGGCGGACCCTGATGCGGCAAAAATATCATATATGCTGACTTGGGCGAATTTTGGTGAAGGTAACAATCTGTATGTTCCTTATAAGAATGTTCCTAACAAAGCAGATCATGAGTTGCTTCCTGATTTTGTGAATTTCTATAAAGATGATTTCACGGCTTTTGCGAGCGATGTGAAAGAAGATAATAAGTACAATCTCGAGGTTGAAGTGGCAGGAAAGAAACCTTTCCTCCACATCGTAACTCCGAATAATATCAGTACAATAACAGATGCTGTAACCGTCATTCGGGCCAAAGTATTAAATGCAGTGCCTAGCAAAGTGACTTATACTGTGGGTGATTCTGGTGTGGAGGTGGAAATGACGCTAGGTGCGGACGGTTACTATAGCGCTTCCTGGCAGCCAGAAGCTGGTCTGAATGGCAGTTCAGCAGAGATTACAGTAAAAGCATATGGAACTGGAGAATCTACACTTACGCAAATTAATTCAGTGTTCTTAAAAATCAGCGAAGCGCCGATAAAGGTACTTACTTTTGATACAGATAAGGATCTGGAGCAAATTCAAAATAATGGTACTTGGTCAGGGCTCGCCAATAACGCAGAGACGATCAAGACGGTCTTGCAGCATGCGTCACTAGATGCGGACGGTAAGCTTGTTATTAACATTACTGAAGGGCTGTCTGCTGAGGATACTTGGCAGGAACTGAAGCTGCAATTGAATGATCTTGCACTGGATGGGGTGGATCTGTCTCAAGTTACACGTGTGAAGTTCTCCGTGTTAATTCCGGAGGCTGCTCAGAATGAGGCTAACAATGCTGCGGTACGCAGTGTGATTCAGCTGCCGCCAGATTGGGATACAAAGTATGGCATGGACTCATCCTATAAATCTTTGTCCGATCTTGAGAAAGTTAACATGGGTGGATCACAATATTATAAATTTGATGTTTCGGTTGATCTGGATAATGCTGCTAAATCAGCCGAAGCCGCTGGTCTAGCGATATCCCTGGTTGGCAGTGGTTTGGAAGTGGAAGGTGAATTGCCGATCTATGTAGATAATATCGGTCTTTATAATACGTATACTGCACCTGTTGCTGACAAAGCACTGGTAGATAATTATGAATCTTATGGCTCAAGTGATGAAGCGCTGGTAGCCAAATATCCTAAGGCTGGCGGAGATGATGTGAACGTATCTTTAAGCTCCGAGCATAAGGCATCCGGGGATTACGGAATGAAACTGCACTATACGATTAATAATGCAGGTTATACCGGAGTAGGTAAAAGTCTGGGTTCGCTGGACTGGTCCGACTATAATGCACTCAGTATGTGGGTAGCTTCCGATGGAGACAACGCTTATGCTGAGAAAGGTGAGCCGCTTAAGCTAGTGGTGCAGCTTGTCATTGATGGTGGATATTTCGAAGCTTATCCGGTCATTAATCCAGACAAGAACGGTAAAATAATATTAAGTTTGAAGAATTTGACGGAGATGAGCTGGGGAAAAGCCGGAGAGCTTACACAGGAAAGATTGAAGCAGGTTCAGAGCTTCAATTTGTATGTGAATGCGATGGACGGACATAGCCACGAAGGTTCGCTCTACTTTGACGATGTTCAAGCGGTCTATGACGGGACACTTCCGGATATGTCGGGAGAAGAAAATGGAGGTTCGCAGGGACATGCGCCTGGCGTGTTATACGCCTTCACTACCTCATCTGATATTACAGGGTGGGCTACAACAAGCGGTTCGTCCGCTAACGCTCAACCTCCAGCATTTGATGCCAATGAAGAAGCGGCAAGTGTACAATTTGATTTGATTAATACCGGCAATGATGCAAATGGCAGCTCCAAAGAATCCTTTGAACTCGCTATTAATCCTGAGAAGCTGAATATTACAGGGCTCGATACGATCAGCGCTAAGGTTAGGCTCTCGAGTGGTGCGGCTAAAGCGCGTCTATTCATCAAGACAGGTGCGGACTGGAAATGGAGCGACAGCGGCGATCCTGTGCCTATAGATTCTAAGGGCTATACGACCTTATCTATTTCACTGCCGACTGCAGCAGCAGGCTTGGGCGTAGATTTGGCTGCTGTAAAGACGATTGGGATTAAAATTGAGGATGTTTCCAATGATGGAGGAACTGCGAAGCTTTACTTGAAGGAAGTATCTCTGGAGAAAGCTGTCCCGGATGTTCACTTTGGCTTCGAGACGGGTAACGACGGTTGGTCTATTAATTCTGGTACAGCCACAGTATCTTCTGATGTATATGCTGAAGGTAATCAATCTTTGAAGCTTGATTTCGCATGGAATGGAGAAGATAAAGATCCTTTTATAGCAGCAACAAAAGTAGCTGCACTTGATCTGAGCTTATTCTCCAAGCTTACTGCTAAAGTTAGAATACTCTCTGACCATCCTGATGTCCAAGCCAAGCTGTTTCTTCAATTAGGGGGTTATGCAGTATGGGTCGATTCGGGTGCGAAGATAGCTGCTCAGGATGGATTCACGGAGTTCACGATTGATCTCAGCAACAATTCCAATCTATCGCCTGATAATTTGAAAAAAGTGGATGCCATTGGCATTCAGTTTGTTACACCTTCTACGGGTGGAACCGCTACAGCTTATATTGACGAAATCATAGCTTCTAATTAAGAGCGCTGCGATCCAGGTGTGAAATAAGGGTCCCTGCATGTCCATTAGAATTGTCTAATGGACATGCGGGGACTATTTTGTATGATCAGTTTATAGCTAATGATTTGAATACCATTCAAGCGCTGCTCTTTCTAGTTCAGTGACAAATGCTTCTTTCCCATCCATATAGGCTTCAATGTCCTTCGGATATTTTGTTCAACAGGCATCATATCAATGATTGGTTTAGCATTTAGCCCAGGAACAGAAGTGCTGCCAATATGGTGAATATCAATAAGTGCATCAGCGAAGATCTCTTTAATCTTACGAGATTCTTCTTGGAAAATAAGATTCCATTCCTCATTGTATTGTGTGACAGTAACATCCATTTCGCTAACCTCTCTTTATGTTTGATTCCTGGATTTTTTTATTATAGAACAAGTGTTCTTAATAATCAAATGCTAAATTTAATATTGGCGGGCGTAATCAACGAGATTTAGGGATGGAGTGCCAGTAGATAAATAGGAATTTATATTTTCGGTAAAAATATTTACGATTCGATTAGCGTATTGATCGGTTATGCCAGCAGAATGAGGAGTGATGACTACCTGCTCCATAGTCCAAAGCGGATGATCCTGCGGGAGGGGTTCGGTTTCGAAAACATCCAATCCCGCACCACGAAGCTGACCGCGATTCAGTGCATGGATTAGAGCCTCAGTATCAGTAGTCGCTCCGCGTCCAACGTTAATGTAATAGGAACCTTGTTTAAAGGCAGAAAAGATTGGAGTGTTAAATAATTGCTTAGTTTCATCGGTGATAGGGAGTATATTGATGATGAAGTCGCCTTGGCTCACAGCTTCTGGCAGATGGTCAGTGGTATATACTTGATCAAAATCAGCGAGTGGCTTGCCTGAGCGACTTACTCCGATCGTCTTCATCCGGAATGCTTTAGCTATTCTGGCAGTTTCGCTGCCGATGGCTCCAGTTCCAACAATAACGGCTGTTTTTCCGAACAATTCACTCTCACTTCCGTCAGAATTCCAGTAACGGTTCATCTGATTGCGAACGGCTGTGTGCAAATTACGTGTGAAGAGAAGCATGAAACCAAAAATTACCGCAGAAATAGGCTCGGCATGCACTCCGCTCCCACTAGTCAATAGGATTCCACGTTCCTTAAAACGCTCTAACGGGAGTTTCTCAATTCCAGCAGACCAGGATTGGACCCAGCGAAGGGGCGAATCTGGACGAAGAAGCGTATCGGCGATGCCTTTAGCCCAGCCGATTACGATTTCAGCATCAGCTAGCAGCTGTAAATCCGGATTTTTGCCGTCACCTTGTGTGAATGTATAACCGGGGGCTGCTGCTTTAATCCTTTCTTGTTGTTCGGCTGTAAGTGGTTGTAAACATACTATGGACTTAGTCATGATGTATTCCTCCTGCTATAAGGTTTGATGAAAATGGATAATGTTATAGGATAAGGATACCAAATCTATAGGAGAAGGTGAAATTGATATGGATGCTAACGTGTCGGATAAAGATTCAGAACGATTATTTATTGCTGTGAAATTACCTTCAGAGCTTCAACAAGTTGTGGCGGAAGAGTGCTCTAACCTATCACATAAGTTTCATTTTGCAAAATGGACTCATCCAGAGGATTATCATATTACCCTGCAATTTTTAGGAGATACCCCAAAGACGAAAATCCTGGATTTAATCAGGTCATTGAAGCAGATGTCAGAGCAATGCCGCCCCTTCAAACTATCCTTAGATAAATGGAATACATTTGGTCTGCCGAAGGCTCCAAAAGTTTTATGGGTAGGGGTTTCCGGCGAATTAGAAGAGCTGAATTTACTGGCTACGAGAGTACACGCTGCGACACTTCCTTTAGGTTTTTCGGCTGAATCCAGGGAGTACAAACCACATCTCACAGTGGCTCGAAAGTACCTTGGAAAAATTTCATTTGATGATAAATTGCTGGAAAACTTACTGAAATTGGATGATGAAAAAAGATCGAAAATCTTTCATAGAGACTGGACGATTGATAGTTTTGTGTTGTATGCTACCAGAATGTATGCCATTCCTATGTATGAAATGATTGAAAATATTACATTTTAAATTCGGTATTTAAGTTTTCAAAGCTTCCGTTTTCGGTTACATACAATAGGAATGTGCCGTGAAATAGGAGGAATATCATGTTAATCTTTAAACAAAACCGCTGTATCGCGTTGCTTGTTGGCGTTATACTAGTGTGTTTCTCTGCCATAAGCTTAATGCAGCCTAATCAGGTTGCCGAGGGGAAAATAGATAGTGTGCAGATGGATAAGCTGCAATCCACCAGCCGAGCATCGGTAATTAATTATTTGCAAGAAGAATCAAAATCTAGTAAGACGAGGGGCACTACAAAAGTTTCACAAACGAATAAGCTTTACAACACAGTTAATCTGTTCAGTTCCACTTGGAAACCAGAGCAGAGTGTAGAATGGCTTAGTAAGAATAAAATAAAGCCACAAAATACATCGCAGGCTTCCATAGTTCGGGTAAAGGCTGATGTAGCACAATCTAATTCAGCTGCGCAGAAAGCGACAGCGAAAAAGAGCGCTCAGACTGTAGTTAAGACAGTCTCGGCATCTCAGAAAAATCCCCTCACAACATTATACTTCTCTCGGACCGAGCTATTAAGCCAGGAGCAGCAAAGTAAAGCAACCCGGCGCTACGCAGTATCCGAAGAAGAACTGCTTCTGCTACAAAAGATTGTAATGGCAGAGGCGGAAGGTGAACCGTACCAGGGCAAGGTGGCAGTTGCCAACGTTGTTCTGAATAGGCTGCGGTCAGCCAATTTCCCCGACACGATATATAAGGTCATTTATCAAAAGCATCAATTCAGTCCTGTAGCTAACGGGCGTCTTAAACGTGTCAAACCTAATGATGATAGTATTAAAGCGGTGAACGCAGCGCTCTCTGGCGTGAAGGAAGTTCCTGATAATACTTATTTTTTCCTATCACTTAAGCTTGCGCAGGATCTTACCGTACATCATTCGCAGGAGTATGTGAAGACCATTGGTAATCATACGTTTTATAAATAATTGACCTATTCTGTGAACCTCAGCTATTTATAGGGTAAACTAGACTATATAACCCTGGAGGTGGAAGAATTGTCATGAAGATCACTTATTACGGACACTCAGCGCTGCTGGTAGAAACAGAGCAAGCGAAAGTTATTATTGACCCTTTTTTGTCAGGAAATCCGAACTCCGGTATTTCACCTGATGACATTACTGTAGATGCTGTCCTGCTGACTCACGGTCACTCGGATCATTTAGGTGATGCTGTGCAAATTGCCAAACAGAATGATTGTCCGATCTTTGCTGTTTTTGAGCTTGCAGAATACTGCCGAATGAAGGGTGCCAAGGTAAAACATATGAATATAGGCGGCAGTCATATTTATGATGCCATTACCGTTAAATATACTCAGGCGTTTCATTCCTCATCGATTCAGGAAGGCGACGTTTGGATTTATGCTGGACAGCCCGCAGGTATTTTATTGACGATAGAGGGGAAGACGTTATTTCATGCAGGTGATACCGCACTATTCAGCGATCTGCGTCTGATTGGTGAAAGAACTGCGATTGATTTGGCGGCTCTGCCAATTGGCGATATGCTGACCATGGGACCGGATGATGCGCTCCTTGCTGCGCGCTGGCTTCAAGTGGACAAGGTCATCCCACTTCATTACAATACATTTCCGGATATTGCCCAAGATGCTATGGATTTCTGTGCTCGTCTGCGACAAGAGGGGATAGAGGGGTTCCCGCTTAAAGCTGGTGAAAGTATAGAGATTTAATAAATCCCGATCACATGTTTACACAAAAAAGTAGATAGCCGGGGATTTTCCCGGCTATCTACTTTTCTTTACATATAATTGGGGCCTCACAAAGTACCTGATTACGTATCGAAGAAAAGCTCCGCTTCGTGGGGATGTTTTATGGTGTAATGCACACAGCCTCTTCGCCTCGGGCTTGAGATCTTGCTCCTCTAATATCAGCTGTTTTGTCTGCGGGGTTGCCTAACATCTGCAGAACGGTAGTCGCGCAACTTTGCGGTTGATGTTTATCAGGGGCAAGACGGCGTTTACGCTGCTCTTCGAGAACAGAATACTCACGGAGCATCATAGAGAACCATTTGTTTACTACCTCACAGTCAAGTACCTCTGCTAGTCCTAGCTCTACGAAATATTGGCAGTTTTTCTCTTCCTGACCTGGAATAGCTTTATAGAAGAGCATTGGAATTCCCTTAGCCTGACCTTCGGTACAGGTCATACCGCCAGGCTTTGTGATTAGAAGGTCGGAAGCATCCATCAGTTTATTGATTTCACTGGTGTATCCAAGAATCCTGACGTTAGGATGATTAAGTCTTGGATTGGACTTCATTTTGGCTATAAGCTTCTCGTTACTGCCCATACAGAAGATGAGCTGGATGTTATCCATTCTGGCTGTGAGTGAATTCATAATCTCTTTGCCGAACATCAGTCCCCAGCCTCCACCCATTATAAGAACAGTAGGGATATCGGCTAGACCTAGTTCCTTACGGAGCAGCGTCTTGTTGGATCGTTCCCAGAACTTCGGATGCACAGGAATGCCGGTGACCGTTACAAGCTCAGGAGCAATCCCTCGGCCTGTTAGAATTGATTTGACGCGTGGGGTAGAGACGAGATATCGATTGACCTCGGAATTTACCCAGCTACCATGTGCATCATAATCTGTAATTAACGTATACAGCGGAACCTCCAATCCACGACGTTTTAGTCTGGAAATGACAGCAGCCGGAATGGGATGTGTGCAAATAATCAAATCAGGTTTTAGCTGTTCGATCACTTGAGAGGCATGTGTATAAAAAATCCGGTGAAGTGCCATCTTAGTCAACGGGTTCAATGATTTATGATATTGTGTCTTATACATCATGCCGACCAGCTTAGGCTGGCTGCTAACTGTTTTTCGGTAAGCGGAAAGAATCCATGGGGCGACCATCGGGTTAAGAAATTTACCTAGCTCGATGACTCGGCACTGGACATCCGGATTCAGCAGCTTTATTCCTTCGGCCAGAGCATAGGCTGCTCCTGTGTGGCCCGTACCGAAGCCTTCCGAAAACAGCAGTACTCTTTTCTTTCGCATAAGTTCACCTGCTACTTTCCTTTTCAATAGAAATGCGGAATTTCTTCTTAATATAGATGAGGGAAAACTGTTCTCTAATCACATTATACAAATAAGACGTAAATAGAAAGTTAAAACCCTGCAATAAATAAAAAAATAAAAGATTTTCTAAAGTATTGCAAACTGCAAGGCTTCATGTTAAAGTAATGAATGACCAATTGACCGGATTAGTAAAGTGGTCAGATAGTCAGCGGTAATGATATTTTCTGGAGAAAGGAAGTGAGCACAGGTGGCAGTGGTGGATCGAAGACAGCAGGTGCTTCAGGCCGCAGCAAAATCTTTTTCATTATTCGGCTATAAGGCGACTACCATGGATCAGGTTGCTAAGATCGCAAATGTTGGGAAAGGAACCATCTACACCTTTTTTACAAACAAAGAGCAATTGTTTGATGAGATCCTGCGCGATATGATGGTAGAAATGAAGATGATTGCTGATCGCGAGATCAGGCGAGACAGACCTTTCTTTGATAACCTGCATCGTGTGCTGGATGCCCTGCTGGAATTTCGAAGTGAGCAGGAGCTATTCATCAAGCTTTCCCAGGAGAGTCGCGAATTCGGAACGCCGCAGGCAGGAGAAGGGCTCGAGAAGATCGAGAACTTAGTTTTAGAATATTTAGAACGGGAGGTGCAACAAGCGCTCCAAAAGGGAGAAATCAAACCTTGCGATCCTAAAATCGTATCTGTAGTCATGTTCAGGCTATATATTGTATTGACTGCTGAACTGAATAAAACACATACTCCCTTGGACAAGGAACAGATCAAGATGTACTTTCATTTGTTTCTCGCCGAAGGATTGGCACAGTAAGCGTTGATTCAGGGTAGGGATGGCGTGATCAGATTCGCTTTCCCTTAACAATTTCCAAGCTGTTATAGGCATTGAAGAAGAGCCGAGAGGCGTTTTTTTATCCCCTGAATTGACCGAATGGGGAAAGTGGTCACCTAGTGTTACGTAATATTTCGCAAACAAAGCATTTTAAAGAGAGCATAAGCTCATAAGGAGAGAACCAGAATGAAATCATTATCCGTATTTACCAAGGATCTTGGCGCAGCACTGAGAAATCCAAAGGTGCTGATTCCGATGATTGCCATCCTATTTATTCCGGTGATGTATAGCGGATTCTTCCTAAAGGCATTCTGGGATCCGTATGGCAAGATGAATGAGTTGCCGGTTGCTGTGGTCAACCAAGACGTCGGTGCTAATTATGAAGGAAAACAACTTCAGGCCGGAGATGATCTGGTTGAAGAGCTTAAGGTAACCGATGGCTTTCAATGGAATTTTGTTTCACTAGAAGAAGCGCAAGCAGGAATGAAGGACAATACCTATTATATGTCGATTATTGTTCCAGAAGACTTCTCTGCTAAAGCAACAACGCTTTTGGATGATGAACCACAACCGGCAAAAATTATTTATGAGCCAAATGAAGGCTACAACTTCCTGGCCGGTCAAATCGGCGGAACGGCTGTAGCAGAAATTAAATCTAAAGTATCCGCTAAGGTAACTGAGGCTTATGTGGATTCTGTATTCAATCAGATTACTGATGTATCTAAAGGACTTGGCGAAGCGGGAGATGGAGCTAGCAAGATCGCTGATGGTGCAGGTAAGCTGGATGACGGCGCACTGAAGCTGAAAGAGAATCTTCTTGTACTGACTGAAGGTACGGGCAAGCTTCAAAATGGTTTAGAACCACTGACTAAAGGTGTGACTGATTTAAATTCAGGTGCTACCGCAATTCAAACGGGTTCTAGCACTTTGGCAGGCGGTTTGCAACAATTGTCGGCTGCTCATACACAGCTTCAAGATGGCGTTGCACAAAGCGCTGCCGGCAGTAAACAGCTTAGTGATGGCTTGAAGCAAGCTGTAACAGGTGCCACACAGCTTCAAGCAGGTACGAAGTCTGCTGTGGATGGTACTGCTAAACTACAAGCAGGAACACAATCTTTAGTCGACGGCAGCGCGAAGCTGGAAGCAGGTTTGACCTCTTCTGTTGATGGCAGCGCGAAGCTGGAAGCAGGCTTGCAGGCTTCCGCAGAAGGTAGCACAAAGGTTACTGAGGGTGCTAAAGCGGTCGCTCAAGGTTTGCAGCAATTGGCACAGGCTAGTCCTGAGCTGGCACAAAATCCAGCCGTACAGAAGCTCCTGGCAGCTAGTGCAGCTGTTGCACAAGGCAGTGAACAACTGCAACAAAGCCAACAACAGTTAGCACAAGGAGCAAGCGCACTTCACAGTGGGCAAGAGCAGCTTGCACAAGGTGCAACTCAGCTGCATGCTGGTTCACAGCAGGTTTCTGCTGGAGTAACCCAGTTGCATGATGGAGCACAGCAATTAAATGCTGGTAGCACTCAGCTCTTGGCAGGACAACAAAAATTGGCACAAGGTTCGTCAGCCCTTGTAACGGGTGGCGATAAGCTACAAGCAGGTATGAAACAGTTCGGCGCGAAGCTTAGTGAAGCAGCAGCTGGAGGTAACAAACTTGCTGAGGGTGGTAAAGCACTCGGAGATGGTACATCGAAATTACTCAGTGGTGTTGGTGAACTAGGTAGCGGCATTGGTGCTGTAGCTGACGGTTCCAAACAATTGGCTAATGGTGCAGGCGAGCTGAAGAATGGGATGGATGATCTGAAATCTGGATCCACAGAACTTGCAACTAAGCTTGGTGAAGCTGCTGAACAAACAGGCAGCGTGAATAAGTCAGATAAAATGATGGAAATGTTCGCACAACCGGTTGTGGTTGAGGATCAGGTTGTAAATCATGTACCGAACTACGGCACAGGGTTTGCTCCTTACTTCTTATCTCTTGGGTTGTTCGTAGGTGCTCTGATTTCTACGATTGTTATTCCAATGCGTGAATCAGCTGTAATTGGCGCAAGCCGTTTGAATCGTTTTATCAGCCGTACGCTTACGTTCTCAATCATGAGCTTTATCCAGTCTATGCTGGCTGCTGTGGTTGTATTGTACGGACTTGGACTAGAAGTACAAAGTGTACCGCTATTCTTCCTGTTTACATTCTTGACTAGTCTAGTTTACACATGGGTAGTACAATCCATTGTTACTTGGCTGGATCAACCGGGACGTTTTGTTGTTATCGTTATTCTTATTTTCCAATTAACAACTAGTGCTGGAACATTCCCACTTGAATTGATCCCGAACTGGATGAAATTCTTTAACCCACTGCTTCCTATGACTTACACAGTTAGTGGTTTTAAATCAGTAATTTCTACAGGGGACTTCAGTGCAATGTGGAGTGATGTAGGTGTGCTTGCAATCTTCGGTCTTGGATTCCTTGCTCTTACTTTCGCTTACTTCATGACCCGCAGTCGGGACAATGAAGCTGGAATGAAAAGTGAACAGGCTCTGACTGTATAATTTGAAAAAAAAGTAATTTAAAAGCGTCTCCTCAGGGAGACGCTTTTTTTGAGTTCAAATCATAGAACCCTTTTTCTTGCAAACATTCAAGGGCAATGAAAATTCTTGAAACGCTTTCATTGCATAAGTTCTTATGCGTCAATTATGCATAATTATACACATATGAGTTTTTTTAAACTTTTGTCCACTAAAGCTGTGTCGCAAAAAGAAATGTTAATCAGCATCATAAAAAAGTTTAAATTGCGCTGTTGTCACCTCGGTGATAAAATAATAGCACTAATCTGGCTTTGAATAATTATTAAAATTTTAATCTGAAAAATTTTCCAAAGATTACGCCATACTTTATAATAGAAAGGTTGCGTTCGATGAGACACACTGAACTGCCCGGAAAACAGGGCCTGTATGATCCCCAGTTCGAAAAAGATGCTTGCGGCATGGGATTTGTAGCCCATATTAAAGGCAAACCGTCCCATGATATTGTTAGTAACGCTTTAACAATGCTCTTTAATATGGAGCATCGTGGCGGACAAGGTAGCGAACCCAACTCTGGTGACGGAGCAGGTATCATGCTTCAAATTCCGCACCGTTTCTTTGCTAGTGAAGCCCAGAAGCTTGGCTTTGCTTTGCCGGAACAAGGCCATTATGGCGTAGGCATGATTTTTCTATCTCAAAACGAGAAAGTTCGGGCTCAGCATGAGGCTCTTTTAAGCAAAATTATTGCTGAAGAAGGTCAGGAAGTACTCGGCTATCGTGATGTACCTACCTATGATGAAATGCTAGGCAAAACAGCGAAGGCTGCAAAGCCTTTTGTGCGCCAAGTGTTTATCGGTCGCTCGGCCTCGGTTACGAGCGAATTGTCTTTTGAGCGTAAGCTTTATGTCATTCGCAAACGTGCAGAACTTGCGATTCGCTACGGTGGTGTAGAAGAGGCTGAAGCCTTCTATATCCCAAGCTTGTCATGTCGTAAGATCGTGTACAAAGGCATGCTGACTACAGAACAAGTCGGACAATTCTACCTGGATTTGCAGAACGAAGAGCTGGAATCAGCAATCGCGTTAGTTCACTCCCGTTTCAGTACGAATACCTTCCCAAGCTGGGAACGTGCGCATCCCTACCGCTTTATGATCCACAATGGTGAGATTAATACCTTGCGCGGAAATGTGAACTGGATGCATGCTCGCCAGTCGCTGTTCAAGAGTGAAGTGTTCGGCGAAGATCTGAGCAAGATCAAACCTGTTATAAATCCGGATGGATCGGACACTGCAATGTTCGATAATACCTTTGAGTTTCTTTATTTGAGCGGACGCTCCTTGACGCAGGTAGCCATGATGATGGTCCCTGAACCATGGAGCAATCATGACAGTATGGACGCCGACAAGAAAGCTTTTTACGAATATCACAGCACTTTGATGGAGCCATGGGACGGACCTGCTGCAATGGGCTTTACAGATGGTGTGCAAATCGGCGCTATTTTGGACCGTAACGGCTTGCGGCCTGCTCGTTATTATGTAACAAAGGACGACATGATTATTCTATCCTCCGAAGCGGGTGTACTGGACATTCCAGCAGAGGACATCTTATATAAAGACCGCCTGAAGCCTGGACGCATGCTGCTCGTGGATACGAAGGAAGGCCGCATTATCTCCGATGAGGAAGTTAAATCGGCTATCGCCATCGAGAAGCCTTACCGTCAGTGGCTGGATGAGCATTTGATTAGTCTCGAAGAGCTTCCAGATGCGCCTGAGCTACCCAATCCTAAGCATGACAATGTGCAGCAGCTGCAGCAAGCGTTCGGCTATACTTTTGAGGATTTGCGCAAGGTGCTTGAGCCAATGGCATCTACTGGCGCTGAAGCTGTAGGTTCCATGGGGTATGATGCGCCGCTCGCTGTGCTTTCTGACCGTCCGCAGCGTCTATATAACTATTTCAAACAAATGTTTGCTCAAGTTACGAATCCGCCAATCGATGCAATTCGCGAAGAGCTGGTTACCTCTACTACGACTACGATTGGACCAGAGCGTAACTTGCTTAAACCAGAACCAGAAAGCTGTCGCCAAATCTCGCTGCACACACCGATTCTTTCGAATGAAGACTTTGCTAAAATTCGTCATGTTCGTCGAGCAGGCTTCAAGTCGATGTCTATTCCGATTCTTTTCCCGGCTGAGCTCGGAGCAGAAGGAATGCGTATCGCGCTTGAGCGTATGAACGAGGCTGCGGATCGCGTTATGGCTAAAGGTCATAACATTCTGATTCTGACGGACCGCGGTGTGGACCGTGAGAATGCTGCGATTCCTGCTCTACTTGCGGTATCGAGCTTGCATCACCATCTGATCCGGCAGGGAACACGGACAAAAGTTAGTATTTTACTTGAATCCGGTGAACCTCGTGAAGTCCATCATTATGCACTTCTGCTTGGTTATGGTGTGAGTGCAGTCAATCCGTATCTGGCCTTTGAAAGTTTGGATGATATGATCGGCCAAGGCTTACTGCGGGGAATCTCGCATGAGAAGGCTGTGAAGAACTATATTAAAGCTGCGACTAAGAGCGTAGTTAAGATTCTTTCCAAAATGGGGATTTCTACTATTCAATCCTACCGGGGCGCGCAGATCTTTGAAGCTGTGGGTCTGAACTCGGAGTTCGTGGATCGTTACTTTACTTGGACACCTTCCCGCATTGGCGGTATTGGTCTGGAGGAAGTAGCAACCGAGGCACTTATCCATCATAACCGTGCTTTCACTGAAAAAGACGGAAATGATAAAGTGCTTGATTCCGGTGGTGATTATCAATGGCGAAACGATGGGGAAGATCATTTGTTCAACCCGCAGACCATTCATCTGCTTCAGCACTCTGTGCGTAGTGGAGATTATAAAATGTACAAGAAATATGCTGCACTGGTTCAAGGTGAAAGTGAGAAGCATCAGACAATTCGTTCTTTATTGCAGTTCAAGTCAGCATATGAACCGATTCCTTTAGAAGAAGTAGAACCCGTAGCGTCCATTATGAAACGGTTCAAGACGGGTGCGATGTCCTTTGGTTCCATTAGTAAGGAAGCGCATGAGACCCTCGCTATTGCAATGAACCGGATCGGTGGTAAGAGTAATACTGGTGAGGGTGGAGAAGATCCGGCCCGCTATATCCCGGACAGCAACGGCGATTCCCGTCGCAGTGCGATTAAACAAGTAGCTTCCGGACGTTTTGGAGTTACATCTAACTACCTTGTTAACGCTGATGAGATCCAGATTAAGATGGCTCAGGGTGCTAAACCAGGGGAAGGCGGACAGCTTCCAGGACGTAAAGTTTATCCATGGGTGGCTGAAGTACGCGGTTCAACAGCGGGTGTGGGCTTGATTTCACCTCCGCCGCATCATGATATTTATTCGATTGAGGATTTGGCAGAGCTGATCTATGATCTGAAGAATGCCAATCCACGTGCAAACATTAATGTTAAGCTCGTCTCTGAAGTCGGAGTAGGTACGATTGCTGCTGGCGTAGCCAAAGGGCGTGCTGATATTATCCTGGTAAGTGGCTATGACGGGGGGACAGGTGCATCTCCAATGAACTCCATTCGTCATGCTGGTCTTCCATGGGAACTTGGCTTGGCTGAAACGCATCAGACGTTGATGCTGAACAATCTGCGTGACCGCGTTGTACTGGAAACAGACGGAAAAATGCTTAGCGGACGCGATCTAGCCGTAGCTGTATTACTGGGTGCTGAAGAGTATGGCTTCGCTACTGCTCCGTTAGTAGCTGTGGGTTGTATCATGATGCGTGTCTGCCAAATGGATACATGTCCGGTTGGCGTGGCAACACAAAATCCAGATCTTCGTAAGAACTTTACGGGTGATCCACAGCATGTAGTTAACTTTATGACCTTTGTGGCACAGGATTTACGCGAAATTATGGCGAGTCTTGGCTTCCGTACGATTGAAGAGATGGTTGGCCGTACAGATTGCTTAGACGCTGCTCAAGCTTCGCAGCATTGGAAGAAGAAGGGCGTAGATTTGAGTAGTCTGCTGCATGTACCGGAAATGCCAGAGGGAAGCACACGCTTCTGCAGTAAACGTCAGAATCATGGTCTGGAAGAGACGCTTGATGTCTCTAAACTGCTGGATCTGGCTGCACCTGCACTGGAATCTGGAACGGCTGTAGAAGCATCGTTACCGATTACGAACGTTAATCGTGCCGTTGGAACCATCCTTGGTAGCGAGCTGACACGTAAATACGGGGCAGCCGGCTTGCCTGATGATACGATTCGTCTTCATTTCACCGGTTCTGCTGGTCAAAGCTTGGGTGCATTCGTACCTAAGGGGATCACACTTACGGTGGAAGGCGATTCCAATGACTACGTTGGTAAGGGACTGTCGGGTGGTAAGATTATTATCAAACCCTCTCCAAAAGCTACTTTTGCAGCTGAGGACAATATCATTATCGGAAATACTGCATTCTACGGAGCAACAGCTGGAGAAGCTTATATCAACGGTATCGCCGGTGAACGCTTTGCCGTTCGAAATTCTGGAGCGAAGGTTGTTGTAGAAGGTGTGGGTGACCACGGTTGTGAATACATGACCGGAGGCCGTGTGGTGGTTCTTGGTGAAACAGGCCGTAACTTTGCGGCAGGGATGTCAGGTGGTATCGCTTATGTTTACGATCCAGAGAGATCCTTCATCGGCCGCTGCAATCTCGAAATGGTCTTGCTCGAGAGAGTGGAAGAGCCAGAAGAGATCGAAGAGCTGCGCGAGCTGATTAGCCGTCATGTAGAGCTTACAGGCAGTGAGGCGGGAGCGCGGGTATTGGATCACTGGGCAGATAGCTTGCCGAAGTTTGTTCGGGTCATTCCGAAGGATTACAAACGGATGATGGAGCAGATTCGCAAAGTGGAGCAAACCGGATTGACCGGCGAGGCTGCTTTGATGGCTGCATTTGAAGCGAATATGCGCGAGCTTGCACGTGTAGGTGGCTAAATACCTGCATTCTGAAAAAACGGGTAATATTGAATGAAGTAATATAAGGGACTTGGACTCTTTCGTTTGCGGGAGGCCAGGTCCTTTTTTGTTCCAATTGAATCGAATCCTCGGTCTAAACAACGTTAGACTGTTTCTTTTTTGTAATTTTCTGAAAAAAACGGTATGGTAAACTTGTTTGTAAATGAAAGGAAGTGATACTGTGTCAAATACAGAAATGATGTCTGAACCTGTTGCCCGTCTGCAGGGAGTTACCAAGAAAATAGGCTCTAAGACGCTGGTGAGCAATTTAACGCTTGATATCCCACCGGGTCAAATATTCGGGTTTTTGGGACCAAACGGAGCAGGGAAGACGACAACAATACGAATGATGGTGGGATTAATTTCCATTAGCAGTGGGGATGTCCTGATTAGTGGTCATAGTATTAAAAATAATTATAAAGAGGCTATTGCAAGTGTTGGGGCTATTGTAGAAAATCCTGAAATGTACAAGTTTCTGTCCGGGTATCAGAATCTTAGACAATTTGCACGGATGGTACCGGGAGTCAGTAAGCAACGGATTGATGAGGTTGTGGAGCTGGTCGGGCTTGGTCAAAGAATTCATGACAAAGTGAAGACTTATTCCCTAGGTATGCGTCAGAGACTTGGAGTAGCTCAGGCACTACTAAACCGACCAAAGCTACTGGTTCTAGATGAACCAACCAATGGGCTTGATCCACAAGGCATACGTGAGCTTCGTGACTATCTGCGCCTACTCTGTCGTGAAGAAGGAACAACCGTATTTGTCTCCAGCCATTTACTTTCCGAAATGGAGCTCATGTGTGACAGTGTAGCCATTATTCAGAATGGGCAACTGCTTGAGGTAAAACAGCTAAAAGAGGTGGGCAATGTTACAATGCCTGTCGGAGAAACTTTGTTTGAGGTTGACGATGCTGAAGCTGCACTTGCTCTCATTGGACAAGGAACATTAAAGAGCGGTGGGCTTGTAGTTGAGGCGGCACGTGAAGATATTGCGGAGTTTAATGCCAGACTAGTGGCTGGTGGGATTAAAGTGTACAGTATCAAATCACTTGCCCGTACACTTGAGGATCAATTCTTAGAGGTTACAGGAGGTGAAGGAATTGAGTAATTTTACAGCGTTGATACATAATGAGAACATCAAGATATACAGTCGTGCTCGCACATGGATTATGCTGATTATTCTAGCAGTGTTTAGTGCGTTTCTTCCGGCTCTTATGTATTTCACAACGGATAACCCTGCATCACGCTTAGGCGTTTGGGACAGCTTCCAAATGATAGTGAGTGTTGTATTCTTCCTGAATACGATCTTCGTTGTTGTTATAGCCGCTGACTCCGTAGCGGGCGAATTTACCTGGGGAACCATCAAAATGCTGCTGATTCGCCCGTGGAGCCGTTCCCAGATCTTGCTCTCGAAATACATTAGCATTGTGTTGTTTAGCTTGCTTTGTACTGCAGTGTTGATTGTTTTTGGTTTAGCTGCATCGTTTATTTTCGCCTCACCAACTGGAGACACAATGTCTTCGATTGCAGCTTGGAGTCCTGCTGAGTATTCCTTTATAGATCTCCTATGCCGCTATGTCACTCTTTTCTTGACGGTTACACTTGCTTTTATGATCTCTTCCGTATTCCGGGCAAGTGGATTGGCGATTGGTTTATCTATGTTCATCATGTTTGCCCAAGGTATTTTCGCTGCTTTGCTTAATCCGGATGTGTTCGAATGGGCCAGATATTTAATTTTCACTCATATGGATCTAAGGGTCTACATGGGATCTGATGTTGGTCCAGGTGGTGCCACACTAGGCTTCTCCATTGCTGTGCTAGCAGTGTATTATGTTATATTCTTAGCAGTTTCCTGGTTTGTCTTCCGTAAACGGGACGTTGCTGGATAAAAAATAGGATTAACCGGCTTCAAGCGTTTCTTCTGCTTTGGAGGAACGTTTTGCTGACTTGTCCTTTTTCGTATTACTTTTGAGCTCACCTGCTTGTTCAGAGGTGGGCTGTTCCTGCATGGCGATGGACCCGTTAAGCAGGCTGCCTTCCATAATACTGAGTGCTCCTGCAGAAATATTACCGTGTAGCTCGCCAGTACCAGTCATAATGAGCCTACGATCTGCGGTAACATCTCCATATACTTTACCAGCGATAACGATCTCTTCTGCTCTAATACTGGAGCGCACCGTGCCTTCCTCCCCTACAGTGACTACACCACTGCATATAATTTCTCCGCTGAAGGTACCTTCAATCCTCAGGTTCGTATCACAATGTACTTTACCCTCGAGCGTACCCCCATGACCAATCAGAGAGTCCGTAGACTTGAAAGGGGCACGCTGCTGCCGCTTGTTCCACATGTATAAATTCCTCCTAGTTCATATATTTTCACATTAACATTTAGGGTTTAACATAATCCAATGGATCCACAGTTTTATTCTGCTTCACTACCTGAAAATGAAGATGAGGTCCTGTGCTTCGACCAGTGTTTCCAAGTAAGCCAATCTTCTGCCCCTTGTTAACCTTGTCTCCCGCAGATACATTCATTGCCTGCAGATGCATATACCAGGTTTCAAGCCCGTTCGAATGCTTTATCACGATATACTTGCCTCTCGCACCCATCTGCTCGGAGGTAACGACCTCTCCGTCTAAGGCGGCATATACAGGATCGCCTAAGTTCCCGGCAATATCGACACCTGAATGGAACGCGGATAAGCCTTTGAAAGGATCTGTTCGGTAGCCGAAGCTTGAGGAGATGACCCTAGAATCGGTAGGCCAGAGTACCGCTGCATTTAGTCTGGCTTTTTCAGCCTGAGCTTTTTTTGCCTGTTGATTTGCTTGAACGTTATTCTCATGCTCGGCCAGAGTGATAGTCTGAGTAATACTTTCTACCATTTCATCGAGCATACCGTGGATCTCTTCGAAATCGTCTTTTGTTTCCTCCACCAGATTTAGTGATTCGTTCTGATAAGACGCGATATATTCTCCGCCTACCTGTGATGTGATTGTAGCTTTAAAAGATGTCTCATTTGGGATTGGCATAGCGTTACGGCTCGATAAGCCTAAGGTAGAATTTGAAGCAGTAGATTCCGTTTTTGATTCTTTTGTTTCAGTGGCGGAGCCTTTGCTTTTGTTAATCAAAGACTGCAGCTCCTGTTCCAGCGCATTTACACTCTTCAGCTTGTCTTTAATATGATCTGCCTCTTCTGATAGCTCGCTGACTTGAGTACGAAGCTGCATTAGATCCTTATCCTTGTCAGCGACCTTCATTTCCATGCGGAGATTGGTTAGTGATAGTGCGGCTGCCTCAGCTTCCAGTTGTGAGATCGACTGCGAGGCATGGAAATGCATAGAGGTGACCAGACTGGAGAGGGACAGGGCTGCTGCTGCCGGCAGGGCGAACGCAAGTGGCTTGGAGATGTGGAGTTGTTTGACTGGGCGTCCGGCGTCCCTTACGACGAGCAGCGTAATCCGGTTATGATCTGGCTGACTCTTCATGGCTTCTCCTTTCTGCGGCATATGGCAGCCGCTTTACGATACACGAAGCTAACGACCTTACTTGCATTAGGCTCATCCCGAATTGTCTTACTACTCTATGTATTCCATATCTTTCGGGAACATGACAACGGTTTGTTTGAATAAAGAAAGAGAGTTACGGCAAAACCTGTACTAGAGTCGCCGCAGCGAGTCTATTGCAACTGTTTTATTAATGGAGGGGGTAGGGAATTGAAGACCTTTGCGATAATTCTAAGTCTTTTTATTGTACAGCTCGCAGTTATTGTATTTTTGGAGTTCCGTCGCCCGCAAAGGGCTATGGCGTGGTTGTTCATTTCATTCTGTTGTCCGCCGCTGGGTCTGGCATTCTATTATTTTCTGGGCCGTGATTATAGACAGAATCGGAAATTAAACAAAAGATGTACTTCACTATTTCGTGAAATTCGTTCACATGTCTCTGGCAATATTAAGGTAGTAAAGGATGTTACTGAGAGTGGAAACGCTCAGTTTGAGAATAATAAAGGTCTATTGGATTTACTCTCGAAAATCGCAGAAGGACCGATTACTGGTCACAATAAGAGCAGGGTATTATCCACTGCTAGAGAAGCGTATGATGCTATGCTGGAAGCTATGGAAGAGGCGAAAGAACATATACACATGGAATTCTATATTTATCGTGATGATGAGATTGGTGAGCAATTTCAAGATGTTATGATTCGGAAGGCGCGACAGGGCGTTAAGGTACGCTTGCTTTGTGATGGTTTGGGCAGCCATCAATTAAGCCGGAGATTCATTCGTACATTGAGTAATGCGGGAGTAGAGTTCCACTTTTTTTTACCTCCGATTAGTTCACTGTTGGATCGTCGTTTTAATTTCCGAAATCATCGAAAGATCCTGGTGGTGGATGGGCTCGTTGGCTTCACGGGTGGAATGAATATAGGGGATGATTATTTGGGGAAGGATCCCAAAATGGGATATTGGCGTGATACCCATCTGCGTCTGGAAGGAGACTCGGTATATTACATTCAGTATGTGTTCTTAAAGGATTGGACACTGGCCTCTGGCGAAAGTATGAGTCATCCGCGTCTATTCCCAAAACATACTTGTGAGGCGCAAGAAGCCGTGCAGATTGTTGGGAGTGGCCCGGATGCTGCAATAGACGCTTCTCAGGAGATGTATTTTGCCGCCTTATGCGCAGCTAAACAGCGGATTTGGATTACTTCACCGTATTTTATTCCTGATCCTGCCATATGCCGGGCATTGAAAAGTGCAGTACTTCGTGGAGTGGACGTAAGAATTATCATTCCGGCGAAGCCTGATAATATGCTTGTTTATCATGCTTCTTTGTCTTATTTAGAAAATTTACAAGACGCAGGAGTGAAATTCTACAGCTATACCAAAGGATTTATGCATGCCAAAATCATGATTATCGATGATCTGCTCGCTACAGTGGGAAGTGCAAATCTGGATATGCGCAGCTTTTATTCTAACTTTGAAATGACAGCTGTGCTGCTACATCCTGATGCTATCTCTCCGATAGTCAAAGGGTTTGAGAAGGATCAGAAGCACAGTGAATTTATTGATCCTGTAAAGTTTAAGGAGAGAGGGCGAATTGTCAAACTCGGTGAAGGGCTGTGTCAGTTGTTATCTCCGCTATTATGAGCGGAAAGAGGACTAAATCTGAATTTTTCGAAGGATATAACGTGTTCCATTCATTATTAGGGCTTATTTTGTGATATAATAATTGTATAAGAAGAAATGTAAGAAAGTATAGATTATAATTATACTTCCGAATGTTTCAACACTATACTGTTAAATTGTAGGGGGAGTTCTATGAATGTGAGTCCACAAATGATTGCCAAAGAGGAAAAGAACAAGCTGCAGAAGACCGGAACACATAAAATGGCTAAGTTCGCGCAGCGTATGATCATGTTATCCATTGGGGCAGCAATGATGGCTGTTGCACTTGAGATATTCCTCGTACCGAATCAAATGATTGATGGTGGGATTACCGGTATCTCTATTATTTTATCACATCTATTCGACATTCCTCTGGGGATTTTATTGACGCTGTTAAACCTTCCGTTCTTGTTAATTGGTTATAAGCAAATCGGTAAGACCTTTGCCTTATCTACCTTATATGCAATTGTGCTTATGTCTATTGGTACTTCAATGTTGCATCATGTGAATGCCTTTACGGTTGAGCCTATGCTTGCAGCCGTTTTTGGGGGGATCATTCTTGGTGTAGGTGTTGGGTTAGTAGTACGTTTTGGCGGATCTCTAGATGGTACAGAAATTGTTGCGATTCTAGTGGCCAAGAAGCTTCCCTTCTCTGTAGGTGAAGTTGTTATGTTCTTCAACCTGTTCATCTTGTCCGGAGCTGGATTTGTGTTCGGTTGGAATAATGCGATGTTCTCACTAATTGCTTATTACATTGCTTTCAAGGTAATTGACATTACACTTGAGGGTCTGGATCAATCGAAATCGGTATGGATTATCAGTGATAAATTCCGTGATATCGGTGAAGCCTTGACGGAACGTCTTGGACGTGGTGTTACTTATTTAGATGGAGAAGGCGGATTTTCCGGGGAGAATAAGAAAGTAATCTTCGTGGTTATCACCCGTTTGGAAGAAGCCAAGCTTAAATCCATTGTTGAGGATTGGGATACTGGTGCATTCATCGCAATAGGTAACATTCATGATGTTAAAGGTGGCCGTTTCAAGAAGAAAGCCATTCATTAGCTTGGCACTTTAGTATTATTAACTGAAAGAAGGTATTTTTACGAATAATGGAGCAATAAATACGGTGAACAAGACTCGATATGCCGTATTCTTATACAATATACCTTCTGTCCTTGAGTGGGACGCCTGATAAGCCCGGAGCATGAAATGATGCTGCGGGCTTATTGTTGTTTTTTGGCTCATTATTCGTGTCATTCCATCCCTACGGAAGCTTAGCAATGAGCTGTTTGACGGGTTGCGGAGGCACCTTTTTCAAAAGATCTCCCATCCGTTGCAGGCGTTCCTCAATATTGAGCAGATGAAAATCAGTAGGAGATACGTTTTGCTGAACCTCTTTCCATAGCAAGGGTGTGGATACTGTAGCAAGCGGTCTGGCACGTGGTGTGTAAGGTGCAGCTAATGTTTTGCCACTGTAATGCTGGAGGTAGTCAAAATAGATTTTATCTCCCCGATTCTTCTTCAGACGCTCCAAGGTGAATAAATCGGAGTGCTTTTCAGTGACATAACGACCGACGAAATGTCCGATTTTTCGCAATTCATCAAAAGTAACACCAGTTTCGATAGGAACAATGATCTGAACCCCGGTAGCGCCAGAGGTTTTGGGTACAGAAGATAAACCAAGGGAGGTTAAGACCGTTCCAACGATTGAAGTGGCTTCCATGATACGAGGCTCAACCTCACGTGACGGGTCTAGATCAATCATCCATTCACAAGGTAGAGCGCTGCCGACATAATGCAAAGAAGGATGGAATTCCAAAGCAGCCAGATTACCCAGCCAAATCAGCTCAGGTAAACCTTGTAGCTTAATATAATTTATATTCTCATGTAAAGCGGTCTGGACAAAGGCAGGAAGAGGATCAGGTGCATTTTTCTGATAAAAGGACATTCCAGAGACACCGTGCGGATAACGAATGACGGTCAGCAGCCGATCTCGGCAATAGCGCAGCAGATAGGGAGAAAGTGCAGCAAGCTTTTGCAGATAAATCCGCTTCGTAATGCCACATTCTGGCCAGAGCAGCTTCTCTGGGTTCGTGATAATGATTTCTTCTCCGTCTACGGTAATTGTACCTTTGATCGCCGCGGGCATCTGAAACCTCCTTTGCATTATAGGAATGAGGGTATTATGTGCCAGTCTGTTTCTTTTCATGAAAAAAATATTTCCAAAGTGTCCCTTTTGGATGATCATAGGAGTTATAAGGATATACGATTACGTGAAAGGGGAGTTTGCTGATATTGGACGGAATCGAGTACACCGTCGTTCGGGTACAGGCAGGCGAGGTAGAGTCCTATGCCCTTATCGTCGAGGCTTATCAAAAGCCGATTTACCGCTATTGCTGCCGGCTGCTTGGAAGCCGCACGGAAGCAGAGGATGCGGTACAAGATATTCTGGTAAAGGCCTATCAGCATATAGGCACGTACCGCCCTATCGCGAGCTTTTCATCATGGTTATATAAAATTGCCTATCATCATTGCCTTAGTCTAATCCGCAAACGCCAAAGACATTTAAAGATTATGGCGCTTTTTCAACCCGAGCCTCCTGCAGAAAGTCCGGAACAGTTGATGGACCGTTACATCTTTAACGAACAGCTCACGATTGCCCTCTCAAAGCTGAAAATGGATGAGCGAAATCTGTTAGTACTTCGAATCTTTGAGGAACAGAGCTTTCCGGAGATTGCGGAGATCCTCGATAAAAATACGGATGCCGTGAAGAAGAGATACAGGCGTACGATTACGAAGCTTGGCAAAATGATGAATGCTCAGAAAGGGGGGACGGAATGGTGGGGCAACGGCAACGAAGCTTTGTTGAAGAGAAAATGATAAAAAAAATGGACGCATGGGGTGACTGTGACGATCTAGATGTAAAAGCAGCTGTTATGAAGCGGGTAAGGGCGATTCATGATCAACAGAAAATAATAAATGGAGAAATGACCCACTTCCGTGACGAGCTGGATTCATTCTCAATGCCGGGAAATCCCGTTATGCAAAAGCAAGAGAAGATACTCCCGCATCCATCTAGGTTTAGAAAAAGACTTCTCTCAGGGGTATCCGCAGCTGCATTGCTGGGAATGATCGGATTTGGTGCTCTTCAGCTGTCTGGACTTGGGGATTTAGCGGAACATGGGAGCCAGTCTACAATTGATATCACACAGCCTTCGGATGGCGCTATTACATTAGTAAGCAGTGGAGGTAAAGCTATTGTTCAGACGGTTCACAATAATACCCCTGTTCCCACAACCTCTACTGCGATAGAGAAGTATCTAAGCTTATTAGAGACTTATAAAGAGCAAGTGCTTGCTTACTTGAACGTTGGAGAAATGGCTGCTTATTATGTGAATGATCCTGAATTTACTAAGTTGGTCAAAGGTTTAGGTTATGGAAATCAATTGCAGTACGCCTTCAAATCTCCTATGTATACGAAGTATCAAAATTTCGCAAATGAATTAAAAGGGACTGGCGATTTCTGGCCAGAGCTGCCTTCCAAGCTCACTAATGGTTATGAATTTGAGCAAGCAACTTTTAAAGCTGCTTCTCCTTACGGGTCGATAAACACGGAGCATAAAGAAATGCTTGAACAATTTCAAAAGAAAGCTAAGGCCGATGATACAGGCCAAAAGCTGTTTATGGAGAAGATAACTGTGAATGCCATAGAGAGTGCTGAGGTTACCTATCACAAGGGGGATCAAAGAATTACATTATCCTTAAGCCAGAGTGAACTACTTGGAAACGGTGCACAACAAGTGTCCATCCTGGAAGGTCAGACTGCTGAAAAATGGTCTCTGACAAACACAGGTAAAGAGGCGGCTTTTATCGCTGCGAGTACACAGCAGGGGGCCCAGGCTTGGTATTCCTTGAATCGTTTGTATTGGTATGATGAGGCCAGCCAGACGATTCGTAGTCTAAATGATGGATTGAATAACAGTTTAACCCGTGAACAATGGCAAGTGATTGCCAATAGTTTTATTCGCTAGCTACTGTTGTTCTATCCGTACAATATGAGAAGCTGTCTCAAAAGTAGTGAAATCTACTTGGGAGGCAGCTTTTTTTATAGAATAGGAAAAGTAATGGATTTTACTGTGCCATGTGACGATATGCCACGTGTTGTGTTCTATGCTACTGGTTGGGGCGGTGGGCGATGTGCTATGTGTGATTTACGTGCTTTAAACTAATTAGGGAAAAACGCGCTAAAAATAACCAATATTCGCTCTAAATGAACGAAATCAGGGAATTCCTCCCTAATAATCATAGGGATTTCTTTATTCGTTGCCGAATAGGCCAAATTTCAGGGAAGTTTTCCCTAATTATAAGTCCGATGAACAGAAATCTCTGAATTTTAAGGAGAAATTCCCCAATTACTCTATAGGTGCTTCACTTCACATATTGCATCACTTGGCGCGTCATTTGTAATGTTAAGAACAAAAAAGAGGCTGTCCCTAAAGCTATGAAGGTTGCTTGGGACAGCCTCTTTTTTGTGAGAAAAAGTCCCTTTCTCCCATGCTGAAGTGTTATAGAAGTGTAGTTGAAAAACAGGGCGAAATTACATCTACCCTTTTAGAAGGAGGTGATTAGAACTTGAAGCTTAATAATCAATTCAAAAAAATACTGATGGTGATTTCTGCAGTAACCTTGCTGGGAATAGGAGTGGTCTTGGGTGGGGAAGTATCTGGTTTATTCCTTTCGACCGCGTCGGCATCCGGGCAGCAGGCTTCAGCACCAATCGATCAGAAGATTCAGAAGCAACTGGATGCACTCGAAGCAGGGTTGAAGGAAGGAACGTTAATGGCTTATTACGTACGTGATAAAGTTTCCAATCCTCAGGATACGATCAGCTTCTCTGGCAAAGGATTTGTTTTTAAAGACTATAAATCTTTTGCAGCTAAATTTAAAGCGCTAAAGGGGCCGTCTACTCCGCAGCCTGGCAATCTTCCTAAAGGCTTCGCGCTGGCTACAGCTATCATTTACCCACCGGTCGTAGCTAATGATTCAGATCTGTATTTACAGTTAGAGCAAGAACTAAAGGCAGCAGCAGCGGCAGGTGAGCCCCATAAACAGTTGTTCAGTAAAGTTGTTAGCTGGAGCCAGACTAAATTGTCCATGCAGCTGTATGCCAAAGGAAAAGCCAATTTTAGCATTGTAACCGGGGCGCCGCCCGCCAAACTCCCCGAAGGAGCGGTACCTTTTGTACGAGCTACAGAAACTAAGAAAGAGCTGACGGTCAACGGAAGGAAAGTAGTGCTTACAACCGATTCCGCTAAAGATGCAAGCTTCAATACTAAACTGGTGTGGTTGGATAACTCAGGAACAGTGCAATATACCCTTTCAGACAATCGGGCCAGTAAACTGACGACAAATGAAATGCTGGCTGTAGCTAAAAGCATGATCAAATAACCAAATGGTTAAAGGAGGATATCATATTGATTATTAAAAAAAGTGCAGCTATTACGGCTTTAAGCTTAATAGTGTTGATGAGTGCGGTGAGTGGAACAGCAGGCGCAGTGCCTGCAGGAAGCAAGAATAAAAGCAAAGCCACCGCACCCGTTGAACAGAATACGCCGGTATCGCCAACGATTGAAGCGTTGATTGCTAAAGAAAATGCGGTTCCCTTAAAGGCGGGCGAAATTAAGATTCTTTATGTCAATGACAAGAAATCTAATCCAGATGAAACCTTGAGTATAAGCTATATGCCTTACAGATTCAGTTCCACAAATGAAGCAGCGCAGAAGTTATCTTCATTAAGCGGAAAGTCACTCCTGATACCTGCTTCACTCCCGGAGGATTATAAGCTGCAGGATGTTGTTTTAAATCCAGTGCTTCCGATGTTCTTCAGCACAGAGTATAAAGCCCTCAGAGATCAGATAAAAGCCAAAGCACAAGCTGCTGGTAAAAAAGTGATTTCCCAAAGCTTGAAGTGGAGCGACACAGAAACTTCTATCACCTATTTGCGAAATGGGGAGAGAGCGATTTTAAAATCTGCTCCTGCATATACGCTTCCGGAAGGGGTTACTTTGGCGCAGCTGCCTGGTGACCAAGATGAGAACTTGACCATCAATGGAGTTGAGTCAGTATACACTGTGTTTGGACCTCATCATGGAGATCTTAAAGTTCAGCTGGTATGGTCTAGTGCGGATGGAGGTACTGATTATAAGCTTACGAGTACAAAAAATACTGCGCAGACAAAAGCGGAGCTGGAGGCCATTGTAACAAGTCTTATAGCACAATAAACAACGTCCTCCCGTACAGTCGGGAGGACGTTTCTTTGGGGAAGAACTCATCCTTTTTGCTCCATAGTGCATGACTCCGGAGGAAGATCAACCTTAGCTTGAGTAACGGGCTGACGCAAAGTGCCTGAGGTATTCCATTCCAGAAAATGAACCTTGAAGACAAGCTTTGGTTTGATCCAAAATGCATTCTTACCTCGTTGCGGAACCTCTGCAAAGGACATTTGATCTATTTTTAATTGATGTGCCTCCGCAGTTAAGTCGCGTTTATCCTGTACAGTCAATTTGCCGGGTCCGGCATGCCCGATATAGTGTAGGTTACCATCATTGTCATACAGCCCGAGAAGCAATGCATTAACGATGCCGTCTCGGAACGTTACACCTCCGGCTACAGCCACAATGTCAGAAATGATTTTACGTTTCTGCCAGCGTTTATCTTTTCCACCCGGAGCATAAGTGCTGTTGATATCCTTGCAGACGATTCCCTCTAGGCTTTGGTTCTGAGCGGCGGCAAACAGTTCTCCAGGATCGCTATAATTCGGTACGACTTGTACATGAGGATGGGGCAGCAGAATATCGCTTAGCAGCTGCTGCCGCGAGCATAAAGGTTGATCCATCGTCGATTGGCCATTGTACAACAGAATATCAAAAATCATATAAATGACAGGAACCTGATACCTAACGACAGAAATGGTGGAGCCATTCTTTAAGCTGTCCCTCCGCATGACCTCGTGGAATGAAGGTTTTCCATCCTTGAGTGCAATAATCTCACCATCAAGAATAACGGAGTCCGCTTTGCAGTAAGCAGATACATCCGTAAGCTCAGGGTATTGCGTTGTACGGTAATTGCCGCGTCTGTTAATAAGCTGAGTAGTGCTTCCGTCGTAATAGGACAACATGCGAACGCCATCCCATTTAATCTGTGCAATCCACTGGTTGCCTGCTGGAAGCTGCCCAGCCAGTATGGGTTCAAAAGGAATAATAGGCTGAAGCTTCATCAGCAGAGCCTCCTAAGATACGGTTGTTTTACTTTTGGGGCTACGACGCTTCGGTTTGGGTGCGATGACTGGAATCGGCCCAGAAGCTTCATTCTGCAGTTCGGCAGGTTCAGCTGCTGCTTTGGTCTTGGAAGTTTTTCTTTTGGCAGCCGGAGTGGCTTTTGTTTTTGTCTTCTTGGTACCTGCTATTGAAGGACCTGGATCTGTAGGAACATGCTGTACCGCCTGAATACTGGCCTGCAATGCTGCCATAAGATCAATTACATTACTTTCCTGTTTAGCGGGAGCAATATGAAATTCTTCGCCTGCAATTTTATGTGAAATTAGATCAAGCATACGCTGGCGATAATCATCGGTATATTTGGCCGGATCAAAAGGCGTGGACAGCTGTGAAATCAGCAGCTTCGCCATATCCAGCTCTTTATCATTCACCGTCCCTGCTTCGGGCAGGCCAGGCACTTGTGAGACTGGTCGCACTTCATCAGGATAAAAAATAGTCTCGATGGCGAGGCAATCCTCCAGCACACGAATAGCAGCGAGACTGCTTTTGGAACGAATCGAAATTTTGGCGATGCCAATTTTACCAGTTTGACGCATGGCCTCCATAAGAAGCCGGTATGCATTTGTCCCTGCCTGATCCGGGGATAAATAATAGGTTTTTTGAAAATAAATCGGATCGATCTCCGTCAGATCGACAAAGTCGAGTATGGTAATGCTTTTGCTGCTTTCGTCGGTCAATTGATCCAGTTCCTCTTTGTCGAATAGAACAAATTTCCCTTTTTCATATTCATACCCCTTGCCGATTTCTTCCCAAGCCACCTCTTTGTCACATACTGGACATTTACGTACATACGACAGAGGGCTGCCGCATTCCTTATGAATATAACGCAGGGAAATGTCCTTATCTTCCGTAGCGGAGAACATTTTAACCGGAACATGCACTAGCCCGAAGCTGATGGCTCCTTTCCAAACGGTATGCATGAGAAACCCCTCCTGATCTAAGTTGGTCTGCTTTGGGTTAGTATGAGGCAGGAAAGGCTTTTCTAGCCGGGTGCATTTTTTGAGAAGCATGGGAAAATATAAAACCAGGCCTATAAAGCTGAGGAGGAGAATACAAGGAATGGAACCCAGGGATAACGAGTGGACCGATGCATTAAGTGAGCAGGATATTCCAGCGGCAGTTGTGGATTGGGATAGTATTATTGCTCCCCCGGAGGCTAGTCAGGTATCTGATTCGGAGAAGCTGGATGCAGAACGAACCCTCGAAGATACATCACCCTTAGAATCGTAAACTATAGGAAAAATAAAGGAGGAGAACAGTGGTGGACGTCAAACGGGCACAGGATATTTATGCTTCTAAAGAGACGGTAAGTGTACATTTGGATGGAGAACCTGTATGGATTGAGCATGTGGATGCACAGAACGGAATGGCTACGGTTCAAGTGGGCTCTCGACCAACGAATACGCATACGGTAGGTGTTGAACGGTTAGAGGAGCAAGAACATTAACAGGGTTTGTTCGAAGAGCTGAGATAATCTAAATCACACTTTTATAAAAGAGACTCTTTATGCTTATTCTTTGCGTAGAGGTCTCTTTTTCTATTGTTGGCATACTGGCATGGAAGATTGAATGGGGACAGTTGTTGCGGTGGATGGAGCATACCGATATAATTAATAGTAATGGTTTTTGGCAGGTACATTTTAAAAGGTGGTAGTTGTAGTTGGACAATACAGACGAAACGGTGTTCACTTACCGTTCTTACAGCCTCCAGGATACGGAGTTGCTTGCAGCTGCTCTAGCTACTGCTTCAACGCCAGGGATGATTATCGGTTTGGATGGCGATCTGGGCGCAGGAAAAACAGCATTCTCACAAGGGTATGCTCGGCATCTCGGCGTAAAGGGGATTGTAAACAGTCCTACTTTTACAATTATTAAAGAGTATGAGGGCCGTCTGCCCCTATATCATATGGATGTATATCGGATTTCGCTTCAGGAAGCGGACGAGCTTGGACTTGATGAGTATTTCTACGGGCAAGGGGTCTGCTTGGTGGAATGGAGCAGTATTATTACGGATTTAATGCCGCCGCGGCATATGCATATATACATGGAAACAGTGGGGCCAGATGAAAGAATGATTACGGTGACCGGAATCGGAGAGCCGTATGGTGAGCTTTGCCGGCAGCTGATCCAGAAGTGGGGTTAAGGAATATGACGAATCAGAATACAGAGCCGCGCAAGCGGCTTTTAGCGCTGGATACATCAACTGCAGTATTAGGCGTGGCAGTTACAGAGAATGGGGAACTACTGCATGAAATAAATGCTTCCGGAGAACGGAATCATTCGGTGCATTTACTGCCGATCATTGAGCAGGCGCTGCAAGCAACAGGAACTACTGCTGCAATGCTGGGCGGGATTTCTGTTGGTGTGGGTCCTGGATCGTATACAGGTACGCGTATCGCAGTTACCGCTGCCAAAACGCTGGCATGGGCATGGGATGTCCCCGTTGTCGGTATTTCGAGTCTACATGCAGTAGCATGGGGCGGATATCAAACAGCCCTCAAGAATAACGTGATGACCAAAGCGCCGGAACAAACTACCGAGAATAACAGCTACGGGCCTGATTGGATCATTCCACTAATGGATGCGCGCCGAGGACAGGTGTATACAGGATTATTCGCAGCTGAGGGAAATGCTCCTAGCCGTCTTGAGCCTGATGCCATCCGTCTGATGGCAGATTGGGTGGAGTACTTAGCTGAACGTTTAGGACAGGCGTCAGTCGAGGGAAACAAGCCTGCTGTTCTTTGGTTTGTTGGGGAGACTGAAGTTCATGGCAGTGCGGAATCGCTTCGTCCTTTGAAGGATCTTGGCATTTCTATTGCGCTTCCTTATGAAATGGAAGGCCGCTGGACAGGATTTCTTGGAGAAGCGCGGCTTCAGGTAGGGAAAGATGATATCCATAGCTTGATCCCTAACTATACTCAGATCTCAGAAGCGGAGGCCAATCTGCGGTTAAGCAGAGAAGGGGGCTTAAAGAAACTATGACGGAAGCGGAATCAATGATAGCTCAAGAGGCTGAACTTGTTTTTCGTTTGATGAAGCTTACGGATATTCCTGACATTCTTATCATTGAACGGGAAGCCTTCACGATGCCTTGGACAGAGGAAGCTTTTCGCAACGAGCTAACGCATAATCATTTTGCAAAATATATGGTTATGGAGCTGGCAGGTCATATAATCGGTTATGCTGGTATGTGGGCCATCGTGGATGAGGCGCATGTGACGAATATAGCCTTGCTTGAAGCCTATCGTGGACGTAAATGGGGCGAGCGCCTGCTGGAAGAGCTGATGAAGACGGCGTCTTATGTAGGTATGAAGTCTATTACACTTGAGGTACGGGTATCGAACGAGGTAGCACAGAATTTATATCGTAAAAAAGGCTTTCGTTCTGCTGGCACACGCAAAGGATATTATTCCGATAATCGCGAGGATGCGCTCATTATGTGGGCGGATCTGCCAGAGTACGAGGAGCATGGCAATATGGAAGGAAGCGTGGACTTGAAATGAAGACAGAAACGGGCGCAGCTCAGCCTGTACTAATACTTGCTATTGAGACGAGTTGTGATGAAACGTCGGTCGCTGTAGTCAAAGATGGCTCTGAAGTGTTATCCAACATCATCTCGAGTCAGATTGAGACGCATCGCGCTTTCGGCGGCGTAGTACCAGAAGTAGCTTCCCGTAAGCATGTGGAAGTAATTACACTGGTGATAGAAGAAGCACTCGCTACAGCAGGGGTTACACCCGCTCAGTTATCGGCGGTGGCGGTTACACAAGGCCCAGGTTTGGTGGGGGCTTTACTTGTCGGGGTAGTGGCTGCCAAGAGCCTTGCCCTCGCATGGGGGAAGCCGCTAATTGGCACACATCATATTGCAGGACATATTTATGCTAACCGTTTAGTGGCAGAGTTGCAGTATCCATGCATGACACTAGTGGTGTCCGGCGGACATACTGAACTGGTTCATATGGAGCGGGAGGGTGAGTTTCGAATTATTGGACGCACCCGTGATGATGCAGTAGGCGAAGCTTATGATAAAGTGGCACGGGCACTAGGATTCCCTTATCCCGGCGGACCCCACGTGGATCGTCTAGCACGCGAGGCGACTGAGGTTGTGCCGTTGCCACGCGTATGGCTGGAGCCGGGTTCTTATGATTTCAGCTTCAGTGGCCTAAAGTCGGCTGTGCTGAATGTTGTGAATCAAAGTAAGATGAAAGGTCTTACACCAGATGTGGCAGGCATTGCCCGCGGGTTCCAAGAATCTGTGGTCGAGGTGCTGGTGGAAAAAGCCGTACGCGCTGTTAAAGCTACTAACTCCAAGCAGTTATTGTTGTGTGGAGGGGTTGCTGCTAATGCTGGATTGCGCGCAGCATTGATCTCACGCTGTGAAGCAGAGGGCATTGAGCTTATTATTCCACCTCCGGTATACTGCACGGATAATGCAGCTATGATTGGAGCTGCTGCTTATGTGAAGTGGCAGCATGATGGCGGTACTCCGCTGGATATGGTTGCAGACCCTGGATTCTCACTGGAACAATGGTCTGTATCCGCCTATTGACATCATTTGGAGCTAACGAGTATAATCAGTTCAATTATATAGGGAAACGCGATGAGCGGAAGTAGTAAGGATACTCTGGGATAATAAGAGAGCTGCGGGTAGGTGCGACGCAGTCGAAGGGGACCTGAACTCGTCTGGGAGCGGAACGGTGGAAGCATTACCGGCAATTGTCGCCGGAACGTTCGTACACCGTCTACGGGTAACCTCCGTGATAGGGTGGTCGAGTACTAACATACTGGGCCGTTGAGTGGATGTTCAATTGGAATCGGTAGTAATTTAACCGGTACAGAGCATCAACAAGAGTGGTACCGCGAAGGTTAACAGCCTGTCGTCTCTTGAATGAGATGGCAGGCTTTTTTGTATGGATTTTGAGTAGTGAGTAATGTATATAATACACGCTAAGAACGGGAGTAGTAGGGAATGACGGTGAACAGAGAGCTGCGGGGTGGTGCGACGCAGTCACCGGATGTCTTGAATCTCGCCCGGGAGCGGAGCAGCGGAAAGAATAGTACGCTGCCTACGGTTGTCCCCGTTATCGGACCTTCCCGGTCCTTCCTGACACGATCAGGATGGACCGGGAAGAAGAGCTGGACGCAGCTTAACGGCTTGATTCTATGAATAGCCTATGCGTCAAAAAGAGTGGTACCGCGGAGGGGTGACCCGCCGTCTCTTTATTAGAGACGGCGGGTTTTTGCGTTCTTAATGAAGTGATTCGGGTTACAGACTCATCGCTACATAAGACGCCAAGAGTGAACGCTCTGCACTTCGCCAATTGTGCAGAGGATTCATTCGTATCAGCTGCCGGCAGCAGTGGGTGGGAATTTAACAGGATCACAAGTCGACGTGTGACTCTGCGCTGAAGCATAAGCTAAAGGTAAGATATCCAATAAGAGGAAAACAGGAGGAATTCAGATGATTATTCCAGTAAAGAAACGTATACAAATTTTCGATACGACTCTGCGAGATGGTGAACAGGCTCCGGGTGCAAGTCTAACCCCAGAGCAAAAAATACTGCTGGCCTATAAGCTTGCGGATCTGGGTGTTGATGTGATGGAGCCTGGATTTCCGATATCGAGCCCTGGTGATTTTGCAGCAGTACAGACGATTTCCCGTAAGGTGCGAAATGTGGAAATTTGCGGTTTTGCACGGGCGGTTAAAGGGGATATTGACGCGGCAGTCCGGGCAACCCAAGATGCTGAACGCCGGCGGATTCACCTGTTCATCTCCTCTTCTGATATTCATTTGCAGCATCAATTGCGTATGAGCAGAGCCGAAGTCGTAGCCAAAGCCCGCGAGATGACGGCTTATGCGCGTCAATTCTCTGATGTCGTTGAATTCACGGCGATGGATGCTGCGCGAACAGGAATCGATGATCTGATTGAAATGATTGAAGCTGTTATTGAGGAAGGTGCTTCTATTATCAATCTGCCCGATACGGTCGGATACGCATTGCCACATGAATATGGGGAAATGTTCCGACGTGTGCGGCTGGGAGCAAGAGGTGGAGAAACGGTAAGCTACAGTGCCCACTGTCATAATGATTTGGGGCTGGCTGTAGCCAACAGTCTGGCAGCCATTGATGGAGGTGCGACGCAGATCGAAGTCACTGTCAACGGAGTCGGCGAGCGTACCGGGAACTGTGCGCTGGAAGAGCTTGTGATGGCGCTCGAAACCCGCGGGGATGCAATTGGAGCAGAAACAGGAATTGTGCTTGATAAGCTGTATGATACTTCGCGGCTGATCAGCGGAGCGATGCATTTTCCAATCGCCTATAACAAACCAGTCGTCGGAAGAAATGCCTTCCAGCATGAGTCAGGGATTCATCAGGATGGTTTGCTGAAGGATCGTAGCACCTATGAGATTATGGACCCGGAGCGGCTGGGTATCCCGCGTAGCATGATCATTCTGGGCAAGCATTCTGGCAGACATGCGCTGAAGGACCGTGCGGCGAAGTATGGTATTACGCTGGAGCCTGCGGAGCTGGATGCACTTTATGAATCGTTTAAAGAGACCGCTGACCGACAAAAGGTTGTCAGTGATGATCAATTGCTGCAAATGGTGAGTAGTACTACCGGACAGCAAGCTCAGGTCTATGAACTGGGTGAGGTTCAAGTATTGGCAGGTAGTGCCCAGCGCCGGGTTGCCGCGGTTACGGTTCGCCATTTGAAGTCTGGACAGGAATCCTCCCATACTAGTATTGGGGATGGTCCGCTTGAGGCTATCATTGCTGCTATTGGGCAAGGAATTTCAGAGGACATAGAATTCTCTGGACTTGAGCTGCATTCCCTCGGAAGTGGGGAGAATGCCCAAGCGGAGGCGGCTGTGATGGTAGAGTGGGAAGGTCTTAAATTTAGAGGCACAGCTACTCATCAGGATATTATCATGGCAGCAGGGATTGCTTATATTGCAGCCTGCAACGCTGCGCTGCTCTCTACACAGATCGTTTAATATGTGTCGTACCCGCTGTCTGATTAAGAGATAGCGGGTTCTTTTTTAGCTTTTGATGACAGGTTTTAGGTGGGGTTATGTCTTTTGTCAAGTTGTGGACAACGTTATCCACATATTCTCTACGAATTGTGTAAAAAGTGCGTAAAATCAGCAATGTCAGCTCTTTTTAAAATGCCCGTATAACCATTTTTGTTAGCAATGAAACATTGTGGGAATTGTGGATAATGTGGATAATTCGGTGGATAATAATTCCTGTAATTCGAAAATACCGATTTAACGCATAAAAAAAGCCCCTAAGGGGCTTTTTTAGCAGGGAGTTATACACGAAACCTGTGTATAGAGCTGTGGATAACTGTTTATGAACAAAATAAGAAATATGAAAAAAATTTATGAAGTGGCTTTTACATTATTCGTCAGCAAGAATTTCCCATTCGTTAAATAAATCTGTAAGCTGAGTTTTTTTGTTCTTCAGATCCTCTTCATGACCTTGAAGTGCTAAATAATCCTGGTAAACTTCAGGTTTAGTCATTTCATTCTCTATAAAAGCGATCGTCTCTTCTAGCTCAGCAATGCCTTCCTCTAGCTCAGCAATGCGCCGCTTCCGGTTACGCTCTTCACGCTTGGCTTGCTTGTCCGCTTCGAAGGAGGAAACAGCATTTTTTTCAGGAACTGGAGCATCCTTGTTGACATTTTTGGCGGCTAATTCAGCGGCATCTTTCGCAATCTCTTCTAATTCTCGTTTTTTCTCAATATAGTCATCGTAGTTGCCAAGGTATTGATCGATCCCCTCGGGATGAAGCTCAAGCACCCGTTCAGCCATTTTATTGAGGAAATAACGGTCATGAGAAATGAAGAGCAATGTGCCCTCGAAATCAATTAAAGCTGATTCTAGAACCTCACGACTGACCAAATCCAAATGGTTGGTTGGCTCATCTAGGATGAGCATATTAGCGCCGCGCAACATGAGCTTTGATAATGCAACGCGTGCTTTTTCGCCGCCGCTCAGCGCAGATATCTTCTTAAGAACATCTTCACCGCTGAAGAGGAAGTTGCCAAGGATCGTACGGATTCTGGCTTCCTCAATCATTGGATATTCACTCCATAGCTCTTCCATTACTGTGTTCTTTGGATTGAGGCGGGTCTGTTCCTGATCATAATAAGCGACCTTTACTTTAGTCCCCCAATTCACAGTTCCAGTTGAAGGCTCACGGGTTCCGGTCATACACTGCAGCAGTGTAGATTTGCCAATACCATTGGGACCGATGAGTGCAGCAGTTTCTCCCCGGCGCAGTTCGAAAGAAGCGTCTTTGAACAAAGGTGGACCATCCTTAAAGGTAACCGCAACATTACGGACTTGCAGCACTTCTTTACCAGACATGAAGTCTGGCTCGAAGGAGAAGCTGGCTTTCTTCAGATCGCCCATCGGCCGATCCATACGGTCCATCTTCTCAAGCGCTTTGCGTCTGCTCTGCGCACGTTTCGTGGTAGATGCTCGCACAATATTTTTCTGAACGAAATCTTCCATTCTTGAGATTTCATCTTGCTGTTTCTCATACTGCTTCATCCGTGCTTCATATTCGGCAGCCTTCAAATCTACATATCGGCTGTAATTGCCTGTATAACGCCGAGATTGATGACGTTCGATCTCTACAATAGTAGTTACAAGCCGATCAAGGAAATAACGGTCATGAGAGACAACCAGAATTCCGCCAGCATAACTGCGAAGATAATCCTCAAGCCATGTTAATGTTTCGATATCCAGATGGTTCGTCGGCTCATCCAGCATTAGAAGATCGGGAGCCTGAAGCAAAATACGGGCTAATGCGAGTCTAGTCTTCTGGCCACCACTAAGTGTGGAGATAGGTGTATCCGGTGGGAACTCACCGAAGCCCATGCCGTGCAGGATACTACGGATTCGTGTATTCATTTCATAACCGCCGTGATCCTTGAACCAATCTGATCGGCGGGCATATCTTTCGAGAAGTTCTTCGTACCGTTTTGGGTCCTCTGCCAGCTTAGGATCGGCAATGCTTACTTCCATCTCTCTTAGCTCAGCCTCGGCTTCGATCAGCGGTGCGAAAACGGCCATCATTTCTTCATGAATGGTTTTGTCAGATTGAAGTCCGCTATTTTGGGCTAAATACCCGATAGTAGTTTCTTTTGATTTATGAATTTGACCGCTGTCATAGGACATTTCACCAGCCAGAATTTGCAGAAAAGTTGATTTGCCGGCACCATTAACGCCCACGAGTCCGACACGTTCCTTTTCATTTACCTGAAGGCTTATGCCATCTAGTACGTTCTGTATACCATATGATTTTGTAATTCCTGTCGCTTGAAGAAGCATAACGATGAAACCTCCACCCTTGCATATTTCGCTTTGGCATTTACACCTCAGCCTTATGAATAACTTATTCTATAGTTTACATGAAAAGCGTTTCCCAAGCGAGAGCACGATATATCGGAAGCAGAGAATAACGACCCGGCCCAGAAACACAGTCTATCCACCTTGGCGAACCGGGGAGAAGAGTGGTAAACTGGATTTACAAACAAGGATAAGCTTGGGATAAATATAGGGGGTTGCCGGGCGATGACAAGCAAGGAGTCGGTGATCTCCAAAGCAAAGCAACAACTAAGAACTGAGAAGACCATCGCCCGAAACGAGCTCTCCTCGGACCAGAGAAGGGAATTGTCTTTTCTGGTCTGCAAGCATGCATCAGAGTGGCTGAAGACGAAAGACATAGCCTCATTGATGGCCTATGTATCTTTTCGTTCTGAACTCGATACCAACGTGCTTCTTACACAGGCGTGGAAGGACCAGCGTAGGGTACTGCTGCCGCGTGTCATTCTGGCAAGTGGTGCAATGAGTGTCCATATGGTGAACGCGTGGAGTGAGCTTGAGCCGGGGGCGTATGGTATCCATGAACCTATTGTATCCGGCAAAGATTCACAAGAGATTGAAGTTGTTACACTACCGGATGTTGTGTTTGTTCCGGGGCTGGCTTTTGATCTTCAGGGAGGCAGGCTTGGTTACGGCCGAGGATACTATGATCGATTGCGTGCGTCATGGGAGACGGAAGAGTATGCCGCTGCGAAGCCCCCTGTCTGGATCGGGCTGGCCTTTGGTATGCAACTTGTTCCGAAAGTGCCCATGGATGAGCATGATGCCTTTATGGACATGCTGATTACTGAAAATGGCATAGTGAACTGCCGAAAAGGAGAGTGAGCCGTGGAATTGACCCATTTTAACGAGCAGGGAAGAGCTCGTATGGTGGATGTGAGCGAAAAGGAGATTACGAAGCGGACAGCTGTCGCGCGGAGTAAGATCAAGATGGCGACTGAGACGCTTAGTGCCATCAAGGAAGGCAAGATCAGTAAAGGAGACGTACTTGCCGTTGCGCAGATCGCTGGAATTATGGCGGCCAAGAAGACGTCTGACTGGATTCCGATGTGCCATCCGCTCCCGCTTACCGGTATTGACATCCGCTTCTCCGATAACAGCGAAGATGAACTTTATATAGAAGCAACAGTCCATACTACCGGAAAGACCGGAGTTGAAATGGAAGCATTGACAGCTGTTTCTGCTTCAGCACTAACGGTGTACGACATGTGCAAGGCTCTTCAGAAGGACATGATTATCGGGCCAACGCTCTTATTGTCTAAAAGTGGGGGTAAGAATGGAGATTACGCGCTTGAATCATGATCAGACCTGACGTTCGGTACACTGAAGCAATTGGGCTGCACTGTACAGCCGATTATACATAGAGAGGGAGGACAAACCTATGGCGTGGAAAACAGCAATCCTAACGGCCAGCGATAAAGGGGCCAGGGGCGAACGGGAAGACACGAGCGCCCAGGTTATTCGGGAGCTGGTGGAAGAGGAACTTGGAGGCGAGATCGTTGAATATCGGATCGTGCCTGATGAACAAGATGAGATTATCGCAGCTTTGATAGAACTCACAGATTATTTTCAAGCAGATCTGGTATTGACTACCGGAGGTACGGATTTAGCGATACGCGATGTGACTCCAGAGGCAACCCGGCGTGTAATCGAACGGGAAGTGCCTGGACTTTCAGAAGCGATGCGAAGTACGGTGATGCAAAAAAACCGTGCGGTGATGCTTTTCCGCGGGATATGCGGCATTCGTGGACGCACGTTGATTGTCAACTTACCGGGCACACCGAAGGGTGTTCATGAGAATTTAGCAGCCATTATGGATCAACTGCCTGAAGCGTTACTCATGGTAACTGGCCAATACCGTCAATAACATTGTCATATTCTTGTCACGTCACAAGGATAAACTATTTATAGAAGATAGTGGATGTAACTGTGACATAAGTTATGGTATTATTAGATTATCGTAAACGATACCATGATCGGATAGACGGACAAGGAGGAATAATAATGTTTAGTGGAATTGGTACTCCGGGTATTATCTTGTTGGTTATACTGGCACTGCTCCTCTTTGGCCCGAATAAACTGCCAGAGTTAGGCCGCGCAGTTGGACGAACCTTTCGTGAATTTAAGGAAGGCGCACGTGAAATCATTGGTGATAGTGATCCGGTGAAGAAGAGCGAAGCTCCTGTGCCGACGGCCCCGCAGACGGTCGCTGCAGATATTCCTCAGGACAAACGCCTGCCGGAATAATAAAAGGTTTAACAATGGGGCAATCTCTCAAGTCTAATAGACTTAGGAGATGCCCCTTTTTCAATTTGCTTGTTGCTTTCTGCAGAAACGGGCACAGCTATACATAAAGTCGGTGTGGCGTTTCTATTCTTGTCATGGGATGGTGTCAGGATGTCTCTCGAATCGGAAGAAATGTCGGTGGTGGATCATCTCACCGAGCTGCGTAAACGGATTATTTATGTGCTGATTGTATTTGTTTTGGGATTGGTAGGGGGGCTGTTCTGTGCCAAGCCAATCTACGATTATTTAATTAGTACAGATCTAGCGCAAGGTTTTGTTCTGCATGCTTTCTCATTCTGGGATGGTATCGGAATGTATATGAAGATCGCAATGGCGGTTTCATTAGTCATTTCAATTCCTTTTATTGCTTACCAGCTGTGGGCGTTTATTAGTCCGGGCTTACGGCCGGAAGAGCGTAGTGCAACACTACGTTATGTACCCTATGTTTTTGTTCTTTTTCTAATCGGTCTTTCGTTTGCTTATTATGTTGTATTTCCAATGGCGCTTTCGTTCACGATCTCTATCACCCGGAGTATGGGGCTGGAAGAGACCTACGGAATTGCGCAATATTTCAACTTTATGTTCAGTCTGGTGCTACCTTTAGCGCTGTTGTTTGAGCTTCCGCTGCTGGTGATGTTTCTGACCAAACTGAGGGTTCTTAACCCGATACGCTTGCGTAAAATGCGTCGATACGCTTATTTCACGCTTGTCTTTATTGCTGTAGTCATCACTCCTCCGGATTTTATCTCAGATTTTCTGGTGACGATTCCACTGCTTGTGTTGTATGAGTTCAGCGTATTCCTGTCCGCCTTCGTCTATCGCAAACAGCTCGCTGCGGATGCGGCAAGGGAAGCTCAGTACACCAAGAGTGAGGAATGATAATGAGAGAGCTGTCACTAAGTAGATTTTTCTACGAAAGAGACAGCTCTTTTGTTTTAAACCCCCGTCTTTTTGAAATGTTCGGGCGTAGGTGGTACAGTTGAGACTACTGGGAATCATACGCATATTTTCACACCCTGTGGATAGAATGTATAGAGTGTGTGCCTAGGACAACCAGTGAAACGTTATTTTTTACGAAAACAAATGCGAATTTGTGTAAAAGGACTTGAAATCCGGGCTCAAGTTGAGTATCATAAAAATTGTTGTTAGCACTACAAGCTGTCGAGTGCTAATGCTTATGGAAAATATGAGATGGACCAGATATTCGTAGCGTCCAATTGATATTTTTCATAAACACCAGAGATTTTGAAGTAAGACAGGTAAGTTCTAAACTATGTTTTGAAGCAAAATAACATAATTTTAAAGGAGGCTATTTTTTCATGATCAAACCTTTAGGTGAACGCGTATTGGTGCTACCGAGCGAGCAGGAGGAAACCACTTCATTCGGGATTGTGCTTCCGGACTCCTCGAAAGAAAAGCCACAAGAAGGAACTATTATTGCAGTAGGTAGCGGAGCTTTAAAAGATGGAGTACGTGTAGCGCTGGAAGTTAAAGAAGGCGACCGTGTTCTTTTCTCTAAATATGCAGGAACAGAAATCAAATACGAAGGTAAAGAATATTTGATTATGAAAGAAAGCGACATTCACGCGATTCTTGACTAAGCGAGAGTCGATCATAAGCTAAATCTAAACTACTTAAAGTAACGTGATATACAAAAAATTCTAGGAGGTAATTACACAATGGCTAAAGAAATTAAATTTAGTGAAGAAGCACGCCGCTCTATGTTGCGCGGTGTAGATGCTTTGGCAAATGCGGTAAAAGTTACACTTGGACCAAAAGGTCGCAACGTGGTACTTGAAAAGAAATTCGGTAGCCCGCTTATCACTAACGATGGTGTAACTATCGCTAAAGAAATCGAACTTGAAGATGCATTCGAGAACATGGGTGCTCAACTGGTTAAAGAAGTTGCTACTAAGACTAACGATGTAGCCGGTGACGGTACTACAACTGCAACGGTTCTGGCTCAAGCTATGATCCGTGAAGGTCTGAAAAACGTAACGGCAGGCGCTAACCCAATGGTTATCCGCAAAGGGATCGACAAAGCAGTTAAAGCTGCTGTTATCGAATTGCAAAGAATTTCTAAACCAATCGAAGATTCCCAAGCTATCGCTCAAGTAGCTGCTATCTCTGCTGCTGACGAAGAAGTGGGTCAATTGATTGCTGAAGCTATGGAAAAAGTAGGTAAAGACGGTGTTATTACTGTTGAAGAATCCCGTGGATTCCTTACTGAGCTTGAAGTCGTAGAAGGTATGCAGTTCGACCGTGGTTACATTTCCCCGTACATGATTACTGATACGGATAAAATGGAAGCTGTTCTGGAGAACCCATACATCTTGATCACTGATAAAAAAATCAGCAGCACTCAAGAAATTCTTCCTTTGCTAGAAAAAATCGTTCAACAAGCTAGACCGCTTGTTATTATCGCTGAAGATATCGAAGGCGAAGCACAAGCTATGCTGATCGTGAACAAACTGCGTGGAACATTCAACGCTGTTGCTGTTAAAGCTCCTGGCTTTGGCGACCGCCGTGAAGCTATGCTGCAAGATATCGCTGCCCTGACTGGTGGCCAAGTGATTACTGAGAAGCTCGGTCTTGATCTGAAGACTACTTCCATCGAGCAATTGGGTAACGCACGTCAAGTACGCGTAACCAAAGAAAATACTACAATCGTAGACGGAAGCGGCGACAAAGCAGACATCAATGCTCGCGTAAGCCAAATTCGTGCGCAACTGGAAGAAACAACTTCCGAGTTCGACAAAGAAAAATTGCAAGAGCGTTTGGCTAAATTAGCTGGCGGCGTAGCCGTTGTCAAAGTAGGCGCTGCAACTGAAACAGAATTGAAAGAGCGTAAGCTTCGCATCGAAGACGCCCTGAACGCAACTCGCGCTGCGGTTGAAGAAGGTATCGTGTCCGGTGGTGGTACTGCTCTTGTGAACGTATATGCTGCTGTTGCTGCTGTTGTGGCAACTGGCGACGAAAGAACAGGCGTTAACATTGTATTGCGTGCTCTGGAAGAGCCAGTTCGCACAATCGCTGCTAATGCTGGTCAAGAAGGTTCCGTTATCGTGGACCGCTTGAAAAAAGAAGCTGTAGGGATCGGCTACAACGCTGCTACTGATGAGTGGGTAAACATGTTCGAAGCTGGAATCGTTGACCCTGCGAAAGTAACTCGTTATGCTCTTCAAAACGCTGCATCCGTAGCGGCTATGTTCTTGACTACTGAAGCAGTAATTGCTGACAAGCCAGAACCAGAAAAACCAGGTATGCCTGATATGGGCGGCATGGGTGGAATGGGCGGCATGATGTAATAAGGCTGTAAAGCTTTGAAATAGGATTGATTAGAAGCCTCTTATGGGTTCATTAAACTCATAAGAGGCTTCTTTTTGTGGCGTACCCAGATGCACGCACTTGCTGGTGATATTAAGATAGAGAACAGATTAATTTAAGGAAGTTAAATAAATACACTTGAACGTTCACTACAGTGAATATATAATGAATTCAAGAGGTCAGTAAGTGATGACCTATCTTTTTTGATTAGTTATTTAACTTTATTTATTAATTATATTAATAATATAATATGGAGGACATATGAAATCATTTTTACCCAATGATATTAAAGATGAGAATAGAAAAATAGTCTTCGACATTTTGCTTCAATATCCTGAACTGGCGAAAGTTGAGATTACAGAAAAAACGGCAATGAGCTTTGTTACTGTAAGCAAGATTGTTACCTTTTTTGAACAGATTGGTTTATTGACCGTCACTGGTGAAAGTCGAGAAGGCTCTGGCGGCTTGGGAAGAAAACGTACGGTTTACAGATTTAATGAAAACAGCTATACGACAATCGGAATACAGATTATTGGCAGTACAATTACAGCGGTACTTATTAATCTGCACGGCAAGATCATAGATTCGTATTCGATTGAAACAGATATTCCGTTCTATAGCCAGCAGTTCACTTCGATATTTATAGAGATTGTGGAGTATTTGAAGAGTAAAGCGAAGGAAACGAATAGTGTTGTCTTGGGGATTGGTATTGGCGTTGATGCTGCGATCAATACAAGAAAGAAATCGATCCGGATGAGAACGCATCACAATAAAGAAAACGACTTTATGTATGAAACGATTATTGAAACTCTCAAGAGCGAAGTAAACTTACCCATTCTTCTGGAGAATGATGTGAACGCAGCGACTGTGGCGGAATTTCGGAATCTTGAAAACTCAGATCAAGCATTGACGAGTCTCATTCATGTTGCTGCAGGTGATGGGGTCGGAGGCGGCCTGATTATTAACAAAGAGCTTCACCGCGGCGTTAATGCAAGTGCAGGGGAGCTGGAGTATATGTGCTTTGATTCAGAATATAAACGTACGCCATCTTCAGTAGGTTGGCTGGAAAGCAAATTAGCCATTAAGTATTTGTTAAGCACATATGATTTGAATTCAACGAATGACGTAGAAGCTTGTATTGATTATGTTTCGAAGAATCTGGCATTAACGATTACCAATATGATCAGCATCTTGGATATCGACCAGGTCATTATTAGCGGTAAAACGGTAACGCTGTTCCCGGAACGCATATTGGACCGCACGAAAAGCTATGTCGAGCAATATACGGAGTGGACTCCTCAAATTTCGGTGAGTAAGTTACTTCAATCAACAGCCATCGGAGCAGCTACACTTATTCTCCAGCAAGAGATGATTAATGTTATTTCGGAGTAAACAAGAAGGAAGTGAACAACATGATCAAAATCTTTGAGAATGAAGAGGAAGTAGCACAAGAAATTGCCAGAGAGATGAAAGATCATTTATTTACCGATCAGCATCCTGTGTTCTGCCTGGCTTCAGGGAGTACTCCACAAAAAAGCTATCAGAAATTTTCCGATGATGCGGACCTCCAATGGAAAATCAAGAGGCTTAACATCGTTAGCTTGGATGAGTGGGTTGGCATTGACAAGAGCTCTGAAGGCAGCTGCTATCAGATGTTGAATCAAGATCTGTTCTCCCAGATTTCACTGGATAGCAGACAGATTGTGTTTTTTGATGGAACATCGCCGGATATGAAGCAGGAATGTTTACGAATTGATCACTTTATCGAGCAACACCCGATTTCATTCAGCTTGATGGGCGTAGGTATGAATGGACATATCGGATTAAATGAACCTGGTAGCCCAGTATTAAATTACAGCAGTGTTGTGGAGCTGTCGGAAACAACAAAGACTGTCGCTCAAAAATATTTTCATGAGCAGACTGAATTAAAGCAAGGCATTACATTAGGTTTGGAACAGATTGCAAGGAGTAAAAGAGTTGTTGTCGTCATAACTGGAGAGCGCAAAGCTGATATCGTGAAGGAAATCTTCATAAACTCTGACGCACAGCTGCCTGCTCAGCAATTGCTCGGCTATGATCATATAGATTTCTTTTTAGATGCAGCAGCCGCCAAATATATGGATCAGTCATTATAGTTGAGGCGTAATATGAAAAGGAGCTTGAAGACCATGAAAAAGTTGAAGGTTGCGTTAATCGGAGCAGGCAGTGTTTCCTTTGGACTAGGAGCACTTCAAGATCTCGTGTTATCAGAACGGTTGAGAAATCAAGTAGACCTCGAAATCGCACTTATGGATATTGTAGAAGAGAATGTGAATAGAACGTACAAGTATGCAACCGAAATGTTTACGGCATTTTCTCATCCTGCGAAGATTTGGCAAACGACGAATTTGGAAGATGCCTTAAGAGAGGCTGACTTCTCCATCGTTGCGATTGAGGTAGAAAGATATCATTACTGGTCACAAGACTTTCACATTCCGCGCCGTTACGGTAGCAAGCAGCTATATGGAGAAAACGGCGGACCAGGATCAATGTTCCACACCTTGAGAAATTTAGGTCCGATGCTGGAGATTGCAAAGACAATGGAGAAGGTATGTCCAGATGCCTGGCTAATTAACTATACGAATCCGGAAGCGAAGCTAGTGGAAGCCATCTCCAAATTAACTTCAATCAAAGTGGTGGGCTTGTGCCATGGTTTAGATATGGGGATTCATCAGCTAGCTGAATTCCTGGAGATGGATAGTAAAGATATTGCAGTTGAAGGCGGCGGATTGAACCACTTTGGCTTCTTTACGAAGATCTGGAACAAGAGTACGGGAGAGGATTTATACCCTCTATTCCATGACAAAGAAAAGCAAGCTAACCGTTTGGCACATTTCGATCATATTGGATTATCCAGAACCTTGTACCATACTTATGGCTACTACCCTTACCCCGGGACTAACCATTGTGGAGAGTATATTTCTTGGGCAGAGGATTTCTATGCTGGACTACCTTTGCAGTTCCGTTACAATCCAATGAGCGAGCAGCTGTGGAAGAAGGACTCCAGAACACCTGAATTTGTATACTGTGCAAGTGGCAGTACTTTGGATAAAGGCTTATTCGAGAATACGCTGAATCAAGAGCAGTGGTCTGAGCAGGCTTATCTATTTGATAAAGATAAGGTTCAAATTAGTAATGAATACGCAATACCAATTATTGAAGCGATTTTCTTCGACGATGAAATCGAGTTGAATGCTGTTAATATGCCAAACCACGGCGCTATTAAAGGACTTCCAGAGGATATGGTTGTTGAAACACAAGCGATCGTTAATAAAAAGGGTATCGTATTTAAGCCAATGACGATTGAACTGCCAACTGCCATTATCGGAATGATCCATATTCAAGGTACAATCCATAAGCTGTTACTGGAGGCGTTTCTTGAAGAGTCGAGAACAAAATTGCTGCAAGCGATCCTGCTTGATCCGCAAGCTCCAACCTACTATCAAGCTTGTGCGATGATCGATGAAATGTGTGAGCTGCAAAAAGAAATACTGCCAAAGCTGGAGTGGAAGTAAGACATCTTTAATAAAAACGGCCTCAGTCTGATGAAATTCAGAACTGAGGCCATTTATTTTGCATTACATATTATTCCGAATCTGCATCCAGAAAAGGTTGTACTAAACGACGTACCTCATCGGTTGCATTCGTCTCCATCAATTGGTTTCTTAGTTCGTCGGCTCCGTCAAATCCACGAATATAGATTTTGAAGAAGCTTCGAAGTGGATTAAACAGACGTGGTTCAACCTCTTTTGAATATTTATCGTGAAGATCTAGATGAAAAAGTAGAAGGTTAAGAAGCTCCTCCACACTATGTTCTTTAGGTTCTAGTTCGAAAGCATATGGATTTTTGAAAATACCGCGGCCAATCATGACTCCATCAACCCCGTATTGCTCTACTAATTTTAAGCCTGTTGCACGGTCAGGAATATCCCCATTAATGGTTAGCAACGTATTTGGGGCGATCTCATCGCGTAATTTTTTGATTTCGGGGATGAGCTCCCAGTGTGCATCTACTTTGCTCATCTCTTTTTTTGTACGGAGGTGTATGGACAGATTCGCAATATCTTGTCTCAATACATTTCCTAACCAATCGCGCCACTCATCAATTTCGCTATATCCTAATCTTGTTTTAACACTAACCGGCAATCCACCAGCTTTAGTCGCTTTAATAATTTCTGCTGCCACTTCAGGATGTCGAATTAATCCAGCACCTTTTCCATTGGTTGCGACGTTTTTTACGGGGCATCCCATGTTTATATCGATACCACGAAAACCAAGTTTTTTCATATCCATGCTCATTCGTTCAAAATACTCCGGGTTATTGCCCCAAATATGAGCGACCATCGGTTGTTCATCTTCCGTGAACCTTAATCGAGTAAGCACACTTTCCTTTACCTTTAATTTAGGGTGACAGTAGTATTCTGTATTTGCAAATTCCGTGAAAAACACGTCTGGTTTTGCAGCTTCACTAACCACATGACGAAATACAACATCTGTGACATCTTCCATAGGTGCCAATATAAAAAACGGCTTCGGTAAATCAAGCCAAAAATTTTGTTCGTTACTCATAAATTCTCCTTCTTTTGCAACATTTTGCCCATCATACATAGTATCATTTCTTTTCGTTTAATGCACAGAATTATAGGAGGACCTTTATCTTTTTTCTATAATCGCTCGGGGTTATACCGGTACTATTCTTAAATAAGCGATAAAAATATGAACTACTAGTAAATCCAGTTTTTTCGGCGATATCAACAATGGTGTATTCAGAGGTCTTCAGCAGCTCTTTAGCTTTATCCAACCGCAGTTCGTTAATTTTATCTGGTAGTGCGTGTGTTGTTAACTGCTTATATAGCCGGCTCAAATAAATTGGAGACATCGAGAGCTCGTCTGCAATTGAATTTATGCATAGGTTGGAATTACTACGTTCTGACCGTATAGGGTAAAATTGAAAGGCCTCTCGTAGGAATACGAGAGGCCTTTCATTCTGTTAAGCATTAGATAGTTTTATACTGTCTAATTGACGGGGCAATTCACAGTTTAATATGCCTCATTCTAATTCTTGTTCTAAAACAGTTTTTACTAAACGACGTACTTCATCTGTTGATCTTGTATCCATTAATTGGTTTCTTAATTCGCTTGCGCCTCTAAATCCACGAACATAGATTTTGAAAAAGCGAAGAAGTGGTTTAAATGAACGTGGCTCGAGTTCATTTGAATATTTATCGTGAAGATCCAACTGTAATAGAAGTAAATTGAGAAAATCCTTTGGACTATGTTCTTTAGGTTCTTTTTCAAAAGCAAATGGATTGGTGAAGATGCCGCGGCCAATCATGACACCATCAACGCCGTATTGTTCAACTAGCTTTAATCCTGTTGCGCGGTCCGGGATATCTCCATTTATAGTTAATAACGTATTTGGAGCAATTTCATCGCGTAATTTTTTTATTTCAGGGATTAGCTCCCAGTGTGCATTTACTTTACTCATTTCTTCTTTTGTACGAAGGTGAATGGAAAGATTCGCAATATCTTGCTTCAATATATGTGTTAACCAATCCCGCCACTCATCAATCTCAGAGTAACCCAATCTTGTTTTTACACTAACCGGCAATCCACCGGCTTTTGCTGCTTGAATAATTTCTGCTGCAACCTCAGGATGTAGTATTAATCCAGCACCTTTTCCATTGGATGCGACGTTTTGTGCGGGGCAACCCATGTTTAAATCGATACCGCGAAAACCAAGTTTTTTCATATCAATACTCATCTGTTCAAAAAATACAGGTTTATCACCCCAAATATGAGCGACAATCGGTTGCTCATCTTCTGTGAACGTTAATCGACCACGAACACTGTCTTTTCCTACAGGGTGACAATAGCTTTCTGTATTAGTGAATTCTGTGAAAAACACGTCGGGTTTGGCAGCTTCACTAATGACGTGACGAAATACAACATCTGTGACATCTTCCATTGGTGCTAATATAAAAAACGGCTTCGGTAAATCAAGCCAGAAGTTTTGTTCGTTACTCATATTATCTCCTCTTGTTGTAATATATAAAAACGATATAAGGATAGCAAAGTCCTATACCCATCATACATAGTATCATTTTTTTTCGTTTGATGCACAGAATCAATGATGTGAGCGACAGCCAAATTTATGGTTGTAGTGTTCATCAGTAATAAGGCCATGGCTTGTTTGTTTATAATCTGTTTATTGATACTTGTTATAATCCTGTAGATGAAAAGTTTGTAATTTAAAGTCGAATTGTGTTAACGAATCGATTATAGACAAACGACATAATGCATCCAATGAACAGGGGGACAAGTAAGTGAACAAAAAGCAATGGATAAGCTCTATATTGGCTGCTGCTGTATTATCAAGCCCTATTATTATGCCGACCAAAGGATCGGCTGCCGCTTCATTTATTGATATTGATAGCTCATATGCAAAGAAAGCGATTGTTGAGCTATTCGATCAGGGGATAGTGACCGGTGTTGAAGAGAGTAAGTTCTATCCTACGTCAAATATTACACGGCAGGATTTTGCAATTATTTTAGCAAAAACATTGAAGCTGGATATTTCGAACCCACCTGCGCTGCCTACCTTTCTGGACGTTACCGCAAGCAACTACGCATACAGCTATGTAGAGGCAGCTGTCAAAGCCGGATTGATCAAGGGTACCGGCAGTAATCTTTTCGGTACGGGGCAAAATTTATCACGTCAGGATATGGTCGTCATGTTCGTGAGAGCATTGGGAGTCAATCCTACCGGTAAAGCTGGAACTTTGCAATTTGCTGATAGTAGCCAAATTGCTGATTATTCCAAAGATTCTATAGCTGCCGCTGTGGAATATGGATTGATTACCGGATATAATAATTTTTTTAATCCTGAGGCCAAAGTAGATCGTCAGGCTGTAGCTCTAGTAGCTTCCAAGTTTCTAAAGTTTAAGGAGAGCGGGAATACTGAGCAGCCAAGCGCCACCCCAACTCCTCAGCCGGGTAAAGAAGCGGTAACTGTACCTACTCCTGTTGTTGGAGGGTCTTCCTCTTCACAAAGTGGGCATAGCAGCAATTCAGATATCAATGCACCTTTGGTTGATAGCACCAAGTTCGAGGCGGTGGATAACTACAACGGGACACAAGATCAGCTTCGCGGGTTAGCGGGAGCTATTGGAGAGCAAGGAGCAGCAGTTCAAGCCTATCTGTGGACGGATACGAATGAGAACGGTGAAGTAGATGCCGATGAATTAGGAACAGCTATCGCATTAGGCACCAGTGAAGCAGACGGATCTGTGAATGCAGCTAATGTCGGTGATTTGCGCGCAGGAACGTATTGTTTCGTGATTACTGCTAAGGATTCATCCAATAATGAATCGGTGAAGGATGCTGCGCATGCCGTTACGTTGACCTTGAGCAAGAACGAAGTTCCGGATACGACTGCACCGGTAGTGGACACAGCTAAGTTCGAGGCGGTGGATAACTACAACGGGACGCAAGATCAGCTTCGCGGGCTAGCGGGAGCTATTGGAGAGCAAGGAGCAGCAGTTCAAGCCTACCTGTGGACGGATACGAATGAGAACGGTGAAGTAGATGCCGATGAATTAGGAGCAGCTATCGCATTTGGCACCAGTGAAGCAGACGGAACTGTAAATGCAGCTAATGTTGGTGATTTGCGCGCTGGAACGTATCGTTTCGTGATTACCGCTAAGGATTCATCCAATAATGAATCGGCGAAGGATGCTGAACATGCCGTTACGCTGACCTTGAGCAAGAACGAAGTTCCGGATACGACTGCACCAGTAGTGGACACAGCTAAGTTCGAGGCGGTGGATAACTACAACGGGACACAAGATCAGCTTCGCGGGTTAGCGGGAGCTATTGGAGAGCAAGGAGCAGCAGTTCAAGCCTATCTGTGGACGGATACGAATGAGAACGGTGAAGTAGATGCCGATGAATTAGGAACAGCTATCGCATTAGGCACCAGTGAAGCAGACGGATCTGTGAATGCAGCTAATGTCGGTGATTTGCGCGCAGGAACGTATCGTTTCGTGATTACCGCTAAGGATTCATCCAATAATGAATCGGCGAAGAATGCTGAACATGCCGTTATGATTGAGCTTGTTAAGGGTGTTCTGACCACACCTACGGTTACTAGCTCCATATATGGCTTTGACGGAGGCATTTTAAAAACAAAACAGCTGGTAACTGGTTCTACACAACGGACCATTCGGTTTGACTTTTTCTCCGGAGAAACCTTTACGAATGCTGAAGTTCAGGTAACGATTGAAGGCATGACCTTTAACACAAATGACTATTATAGCATTAGTGGGTGGACACATCTGACAAGTGACCAAATTAGCAATAATGGGCATACGCTGACTTTCACAGGAAGCAACAGAGGTGTTTCGGATATTGCGTTTGAACTTCACGATAAATTGATGCCGGCACCGGGGACCTATCTCATTAAGTTCAAAGCAGATGCAGATGGACCTGGAACAGCTAGATCTTTCTCCGAGGAACAATTTATTACCTTAATTATTTTGCCTCCGGCTTAAAAAAGAAGCTTCTCATGAGTTCTTTGAACTTATGTGAAGCTTCTTTTTTATGAAAAATAGGATTGCTCAATATAGTCTAAATGAGTATTATGAGTAGGTATGCTCTTATAAAAATAGAGATAAATAGGATGGAGAGCACCATGACAACATCACGACAGAACGCATTGATTTTTTCATTTACTTTTATGGCGTTTATTCTGGGTACGACGGAGTATATTATCGTTGGTTTACTCTCGGAAATATCCTCGAGCCTCGGAGTGACGCTAGCGACAGTCGGGGGCTTGGTATCTGGTTTCGCGATCGCTTATGCCATTGGCACACCCATTATGATGTCTTTGTTCAGCCGCATCCCGAAACGGATTACGATTCTTGTATCGCTTGTATTGATTCTGCTGCTGAATTTGTGGAGTGCTATAACTGGAACCTATAGTATGCTGCTAGTGACCAGAATAGTTACTGCCGTACTATGTGGTTTTGTTCTTTCTGTAGCCATTACGGTAGCAAATGAAGCGGTTGACCCGGAGAAAAGAGGCAAAGCGATCGCTACAATTTTAAGCGGCTTCGCTGTTGCGAATGTATTTGGTGTACCGATCGGCACTTTTGTAGGGCAGTATTTTAACTGGCCTGCAGCATTTGTTCTGAATGGGGGATTAGCTGGAATTGCCATAGCGCTAAATTATGCCTATATTCCACGCAAACTACCGAAGCCTGTGCCTAGCTCACTCAAGGATCAGATCGAGCTGCTCACAAATGGACGTATTATTCTTGCATTTCTCATTCCAGTTACGGCAGTGGGAGCAGTGTTTGTGATGTATACGTACATCACACCATTGCTAGAGCAAGTGATGAATATTCCTAAGAGCTCGGTTAGTGGTGTACTGTTTGTATACGGGATTGCTACGATTGTCAGCAACTGGATTGGAGGCAAGGTTGCAACCGGAAATGCGGTAAGTAAGCTTAGATTCGTTTTTCTTATACAAGCAGTGATCTACATCATTTTTAGTATGACCGCATCGATCTCGATTCTAGGAATGATCGTACTCATGATGTTAGCCGTCATGTCGAGTATTGTGAGCGCACCAGCCCAGCTCTATTTGATAGATTTGGCGAAGCAGTTCTCACCACGATCGAAGGACCTTGCTGCATCGTTGAATCCAGTAGCGTCTAACTTGGGAATCGCAGGTGGCTCCGCAATTGGTGGAGTCGTTGCCCAGCATGGAGGATTAATCTCCCTTCCAATAGCTGCTTCTATCCTGGCGATATCAGCCTGTGTAATTGCATTGATATGCTATAAGTTGGATCAGCAGAGTCAAGAAGCAGTTATTGCTCAGCATCATAACTTAACCTGAGGAGAAGTCATAGAGGTCGTCGGAAATAATCCGGCGGCCTTTTCGTATATCAAAGATAATTTAGTAAAACAACATTTCACTATCATTGACTATATTTTTAACTGTGTTATAATTCAAACATATGTTGCTAATATAACAAATTGTATCAATACATATTAGGAGCATTAATTCGTTGCATAAACAAAGTAATAGCTTATTCATCAACATTAATGACTATGGAGGAACTAGCTCTTTGTAGTGTCAGCGAATGTTATAATAGTAACATTTTAATGTTTCATAACTAATTTTTAAAGGAGAAGTGAATAGAATGGATGTTAAAGATATATTAGCAAAAGTAGATCATACACTGCTGGATGTTACGGCTACATGGGAAGATATAAAGAATTTATGTGATGATGCTATGAAATACCAAACGGCCAGTGTTTGTATCCCAAGTGCTTATGTTAGAGAAGCAGCAAATTATGTTGAAGGCAAAATAGCCATCTGTACAGTCATTGGATTTCCGAACGGTTATAATACCCAAGCTGTTAAAGTATTTGAAGCAACAGACGCCATTTCAAATGGAGCATCAGAGATTGATATGGTGATCAATGTGGGCTTCTTAAAAAGCGGGCGTTATGAGGAAGTTTACGAGGAAATACATGCCATTAAAAATGCATGTGGAAGTAGAGTATTAAAGGTTATTGTTGAAACCTGTTTGCTAACCCAAGAGGAAAAAGTGAAAGTATGTGAGCTTGTTACAAAAGCTGGTGCTGATTATATCAAAACATCCACTGGATTTTCAAAAGCTGGAGCAACTAAAGAGGATGTCAGCCTGTTTGCACAGAACATTGGTCTAAATGTGAAGATTAAAGCAGCTGGAGGCATTCGCTCTTTGGATGATGCTAAAGCATTTATCGAGTTGGGTGCAGACCGTTTAGGAACTAGTGCCATAGTTAAAATTGTAAAAGGGCAGGAAGTATTGGGGTATTAGATATGGTATAATTCTGATAATTATACTTTATTATTAGTAGTTAGGATGAACCGGTATGGATAAGCAAGAGAGAGTAAATACAATTGTATCAATCCTAAAAAATAAAAGTGGCGCATCCATCAAAGAACTTTCCCATCAACTTGATGTCACAGAAATGACTGTTCGCCGGGATATTAAATATCTAAAAGAAAATAAAATCGTTCAAGTTGTTTCAGGTGCGGTTATTTATAATGGTTCTGACCTCAATGAGAATAAACAAGATGAATATGATTTGACCACTCAAAAAAATAATCGGGCATCAGAAAAATATAATATAGGTAAGTTAGCAGCTTCACTAATCGAGCCTAACGATATTATTTTTATTGATATTGGTACAACAACCGCTCAAATCATCGAACATATTCCGTCAAATCATTCTGTGGAAATTGTTTGCTGCACTATGAACGCATTAATTGAGATTCATAAAAAAGGGTTTAAGGATTTTATTCTTATTGGTGGTCATTACCGTCCAGAACTTCAAATGTTTGAGAGCAGAGAAGGGTTGGATTTAATAAGTAGAACACGAACAACAAAAGCATTTATTTCTGCAGCTGGAGTTAATGCTAAATTAGGCATTACTTGTACGAACAGTTGTGAAGTGGACACAAAAAATGCGGCAATTCATTGTGCTCTTGAGAAAATTTTAGTGATTGATTCCTCTAAGTTTGATATGGTTAAGTCCACTTACTTTGCTTCGTTAAATGATTTTGATGCGATTGTAACTGATAGAGGTTTATCAGAAGAGTGGATTGAGAAAATCAAACAATTAAATATTTCTCTTTATCTAGCTTAGAAATTCAGCGCGTGCCGATACTCAATTGGTGCGCGCTGTTTGCTTTTATACTTTTAAACTACTTTCTTATATGTTATAACTAATGCTACATTCTGAAGATCATTTGGCATTTGATTCGTTGAGGGGAGATTTAGTTTTTGCATTCACCACAGACACAAGACAACAAGAATTTGTTATATATCATTTTACTCATTTCGGGGATTGTTCTGGTAGCCTTTAATTTACGCCCTGCGATTACATCGGTAGGTCCATTAGTGGGCATTATTCAAGAAGATGTGGGGCTTGCACACTGGAGTGCAGGTTTATTAATGAGTATACCTTTGATATCCTTCGCTGTTATGTCGTCTCTCGTTCCTAGAATCGCTGCTCGTTTATCCAACGAGAAGACGCTATTGTTAGGTTTGGTTATTCTTTTGGTCGGAATTTGCATTCGTTCCATTTCAATGACACTCTTTATTTTCGTTGGTACGCTTTTGATTGGAGTAGGGATAGCCATCGGAAATGTTCTATTGCCGGTAGTTGTGAAGGAGAAGTTCCCACAAAAGTTCGGTCTAATGACAAGTATCTATTCCACTTCCATGGGATTGTTCGCATCGTTAGCATCAGGTATTAGTATTCCTCTAGCCCATGGTCTGAAGCTTGGGTGGGACGGAGCCTTAATCGTATGGGGAATTCCGACAATCATAGCGATCGTGGTATGGATCCTTCTAACTAGATTAAATCCAGCCAAAGATAATGTAGTGAAAAGTGTAAGGATCAGTGCTAGGCAAATCTGGCGTTCACCGCTCGCTTGGAAAATAGCGCTATTCATGGGATTTCAATCTTCATTATTTTATATAACAATGTCTTGGTTACCTGAAATCTTATATAACTATGGCATAAGTAGGGGTACAGCAGGCTGGTTATTATCCTTCACACAAATTGTTGGCGTACCTGTTAGTTTTCTTGTTCCTATTCTTGCAGGACGACTGCGCTCTCAAGTATGGATTGCATTCGCATTAGGCATGTGCTCCATTGTTGGTTATGGGGGCCTATGGATGGGCTCATCTTATCCTATGATGATCCTAAGTATTATCTTGATTGGTATCGCTTTGGGAGGGAATTTCCCACTGGCGCTAAGTTATATCGGAATTCGTGCCCGAAACGGAAATCAAGCTGCAGAATTATCTGGAATGGCTCAATCCACGGGATATATGCTTGCAGCCATAGGGCCTATACTGATCGGTTATTTATATGATATGACCCAAGTGTGGACGATTCCACTGATCACACTGATCGTTATTTCCGGACTTGTGATGACGTTTGGAATGTTGTCTGGCCGAGATAAATATGTATAAAAAAACTCCCCATATAGCAGACAGGTGAAATAATGAACCCTGCTGCTGTATGGGGAGTTTTTTTAAATCGTTTTATTTAAAATACTAAATATCTTTAGCGCTATTTGAATTCGTAGTAATTCTTCCGAATGCTTTAAGTCCAGATTTAGGATTTCTTTTATTTTTTCGATTCGATAGATAAGTGTGTTTCTGTGCAAAAACATAGCCTTCGAAGTTTCGGTGACATTCAGATTGTTAGTAAAGTAATTTTCTAAAGTTAGCATGTAGCTTGTACCGTGTAATTGATCATGATCAAAGACTTTACCTAGACACTTTCGGAAAAATTCTTCTAAGGCAACGATTTTGATATTTGCTTCCAACAGATGGTAAACTGAATAATCTTCGAAATGTGAGACCTTGTTTTGAAGGTTTTTTTGTTGCATTAATTTAATCATTTCGTTCGCCTCAGAAAAGCTATTATGCAGCGAGCTGATTGTACTGTATTGCTGACCAATCCCTATTAAGAGTGTTTCTTTCGTTCTTTGGATAAGTACCTCAAGCAGTTCATTTGCATATAACTTGGCATCACTAATCGAAACAGGAGGTCTTTCTTCATTTTGCCCTACTAGAATGATGACTCTGTTGTTTCTATAAAAACACTTAATTTCTCCAATCGCTTTATGCGACAAGTCATAAATGATGTCCACACACTTTTTTGCAATGGACTCCATTTTGTACTTTCCGATAATCATATCTTCAAACTTGTCTGCTTCATTCATTTCAATATTTATCACCATACTGTAATACATATAGCTCGGATTTAATCCATGTAAATAACATAAGGTTTGCAGCGCTTCATGGGATGATATTTTCCCCGAAAGTAAATCATCAATGGAGTCCTGCTTAATTCTTATTTCAAGTTCGCTAATTTCCTTTGCTTTGATCAGCTCAAGTGCCATGATGGTGGAGGCTTGCTGCAAAATAATGTAATCAAATTCTGATAGCTCTTGCACTGTCTGCCAAATCACAATATAGCCGTAAATATAGTTAGAAGCAGCGACAGGAATCACCCGACATTTTATTTCCGCACCTTCTGAATGATAGGTCCTCTTAATAGATTTTTTCATTTCATTTAGATTGGTAGGGATAGTATCGATGAACGCTTTATTAAAAACAGGCTGTCGATTTGAAAAATCAAGATAATACTCGAGAGGACTGTTATTCTTCGCATGTTCTGTGTGATGCAGTAATCGCCAATCCTTGTCTACGACAATAATAGGATTACTAATCGTTTCGGATAACATGGAGGTTATTTTGGCAATACCGCCGCCTTCGAGGGTGATTTTGAAGAACAAGTTATGTATATCTAAAGTCTTTCTATTGAGCAAATCATATCTTCCGGAAACCTTCTCATTAATGATCGAGATCATGTTAGAGAGTGTGTATTCAAAGGGAAGTTCTAGAAGGGGTAACCCATACTTATTGGCTTCATCAATCATGTTCTGAGGAAGCTTGTCAAAGTACCGTTTCATTTTCACAACCAATCCTGAACAGTTCAGCTCCGCAAGTTCCTTAATCATTCGATTTTGTAATTCGGCATTATTTTTAAAGATGTAGCCTGTTGATAAGAGTAGTTCGTTAGGTGAAAGCCAGTCAAAGGCATCAGGATTCTCAATAATGTTAACGATGGATATGGATTTATCAATTCCTTGTTCTCCAGCAACAATTTTTATTCCCTCTATAGCCTTGATCTTTATTAAGTCTTTAACGGTTAGCAATGTTTGGCACACTCCTCAGACACACTTTTAACACATTCCCTTGTATAACATGCACAAATAGGATGCACTCTTTTTAGTTCGCTTAAACGATGACGATCCCTACCAGTATATTATATATTAAGTGCGTAAGGTAGTTACGCTAATAGTTGCCTTTGTACGATGTAACCAAATCATATGATTCAATGCATTCATCCATCTGTTGAAGTGAAAAGGAGGTCAATCACCTTTTTGAAAATATAAGGAATGAAAATAGAGGTGACTCTAGTGAGATTTGCGAAATCCGGTGATGGAGATTTTATTCAACGAATCATTCATCATAAGTTTCATGGCTTTGTTCATAGCACATTTAATCGCACAATCAATATTCAATGTTTGGATCGTGGAGATTTGTATACTATTGCGTGTAAGGGAATCGATAATGCGCCTAATACACTTATTATTGACTTAGAACATTTTGAAGAAGCAGATATCAAGGTGAATGACATTGTAAGTTCGGATCATTCCGTTTTATCAATTGCTAATAAGATGTCTATCACAATGAATGGTGTTAAAAAATGGAATTGTAAACTGCCTAAATATCCTTCAGAAGCTGAAGTCTTAATAATGAATGTATCCGTCATGAAGCAATATATTAAACTTCACGGAAATAACAGCAGAATTGAAAGGGCTTTCAAGAGCGGCAATCCTTTTGACGATGAAATGTCTAGAATGCTTCATGAACGGACGCAATTACTTGTATCGGATTTGCAAAACAAGCGAATCTCTACTGCAATCACACATGCAACTTCGCTCATAGGCCTTGGACCAGGCTTAACGCCAGCCGGCGATGATTTCTTGGTGGGATTGTTTACCGTCATGGGCATCGAGAATCATCAATACTTTTCACACCAATCGTTTTGTGAAGAAGTCGTCTTACATGCGAAGGCTTTAACCAATGATATCAGCTATATGGCATTAGCTAAAGCAGCAGTTGGCCAGGTAAGAGAGTCTATAAGTGACTTAATGGAAGCTTTATTTAGAGGTAGCGAAGAGAAATTACTATTGGCTTTAGATAGGGTACTGGCTATAGGGTCCACTTCGGGTACTGATATAGCTCTAGGAATTGTTGCAGGGCTGGAAATGAACATGTAAATGGGAGGTACAAGTATGACTGTTCAAGTTTTAGTAAAACCAAACACATATATCGATTCCGTATCTTTGATGTCACTCTCAACCAAAGCGAATCAGATCGAAATCGTAGAACAAGCCATTATTGCAATGGGGACTGAAATGAATAAAGAGGTCATTAGAAATGTGGGCTTGATGACACCTGAAGTAGAAAGTGCCAAAACAAGTGACTTAGTGATTATTGTGAAGGCTGCCTCTGAAGAGCTATGTGAGGGTGCTTTCGATAGCATCAATGAATTGTTAACGAAAAAGAAAGATTCCTCTAAGGGAAAAAGTGAGGTTAAATACTCAACCATTACCTCAGCTGTAAACGGTACTCCTGAAGCTAACTTAGCGATTATTGCCGTAAATGGGAGCTGCGCTCCTAGAGAAGCAAGAAAAGCTCTTGAAAATAATCTTCATGTCATGCTGTTTAGCGACAATGTAAGTATTGAAGATGAAATTGAATTAAAGACTTTAGCCCAAGAAAAAGGCTTGTTAATGATGGGGCCAGACTGTGGGACTGCGATTATTGGCAATGTCGCATTATGCTTTGCAAATGCCGTGAGAAAAGGAAATATCGGGATCGTTGGCGCATCAGGAACAGGTAGCCAAGAGGTAACGGTTCGTATTCATGAATTTGGCGGTGGAATCACACAGTTGATCGGTACAGGCGGCAGAGATCTAAGTGAAGAGGTTGGCGGTATTATGATGCTGGCCGGAATTAAAGCGTTAGAAGAGGACGATGCAACAAAGGTTATTGTTCTCGTATCTAAACCACCAGCACCAAGTGTAGAAGAGAAAGTACTAGCACAAATTAAACAATGTAAAAAACCAGTCGTGGTTTGGTTTGTGGGTGGGAATGAAGAAAAGGTCGCCCAAGCTGGCGGTCATTTTGCAAAAATGTCAAAAGAAGCGGCGCTTAAAGCGGTACTTTTAGCTGGGGCAGACGAATCGATGCTTAACAAACGTACGTTAAATCTCCCGCTTATTGAAGAAGTGCGTGCGAAGTTAAATCCTCAGCAAAAATATATCCGTGGACTATTCAGTGGCGGTACGCTCTGTGATGAAGCGATGCACATTGCTATGGAGAAATTCGATAATGTCTACAGTAACATTCAGAGAGATTCTGAATATCGCTTAAAAGATGTTAGAGTAAGCCAAGCTCATACCTTTATTGACTTCGGAGACGACCAATTTACACAAGGTAAGCCACATCCAATGATAGATCCATCCACTCGGATTGAAAGATTTATTCAAGAAGCGAAAGATCCTTCTGTCGGTGTTATTGTGATGGACTTTGTTCTAGGCTTTGGAGCACACGAAGATCCTGTAGGGGCAATGCTTCCAGCGATTATCGAAGCGAAGCAAGCCGCTGAAGATGAAGGAAGGCATCTAGAGATTATTGGATACATTCTTGGAACCGAGCTGGATAGTCAAAATATTGAGGGTCAAATTAATAAATTGTTAGCTTCGGGTGCTACACATGCTAGCAGCAGTCAGAATGCAGGTCTACTAGCAAGAGAATTCGTTGTGAAAGGAGAATAGTCATGAGTAAAATCAATGAACTTTTTACGAATAAACTAAATGTCATTAATGTAGGCATTGCGAACTTTAGAGATGATTTGTTAAAACAAAACGCGAATGTAACTCACTTGGAGTGGACGCCGCCAGGCAGAGGTAATCCAGAATTAATTGCTGCGCTGGATAAGCTTGAAGACCCAAGGGTTACAGCTAAGATTGAAGCTGCTAACAAAGAGGCTGTTGAGCGAATTATTAACTCGCAACCGGTACTGATTGGCTTTGACCAAGCGATCAATGTGGTTCCGGGTATGACGAAAAATACGATTTTACATGCTGGCCCGCCAATCACTTGGGAACGAATGAATGGTCCGATGAAAGGTGCGGTAACAGGGGCTATTGTATTTGAAGGACTTGCCCCCAATCTTGAAGAAGCAGCTGTACTAGCCGAGTCTGGAGAGATTATTTTCTCGCCATGTCATGAACATAACTGTGTTGGTTCCATGGCTGGCGTAACATCGGCTTCCATGTTTATGCATATTGTTGAGAATAAAACTTATGGAAATATTGCCTATACAAATTTAAGTGAACAAATGTCCAAAATCCTTCGTATGGGTGCTAATGACGAGAGTGTTATCCAGCGTTTGATTTGGATGCGAGATGTATTGGGTCCTATTTTAAGAGATGCGATGAAGCTAAATCCCAATGGGATTGACTTGCGCCTAATGCTGTCACAAGCCCTTCATATGGGGGACGAGTGTCATAACCGAAATGTAGCTGGAACAACCCTGCTCATTCAAGCGCTAACGCCTTATATTATCCAAACCGATTTCACTGTTGAACAGAAAAAAGAAGTGTTTGAATTCGTTAGCAGCAGCGACTATTTCTCGGGCCCGACGTGGATGGCGCTTTGTAAATGTGCCCTTGATGCTGCGCATGGCATTGAGAATAGTACCATTGTTACCACCATGGCTCGTAACGGAGTGGAATTCGGTATCCGCGTGAGTGGAATCGCTGGGAACGTATGGTTTACAGGTCCAGCACAACAAGTAATAGGTCCTATGTTCGCTGGTTATAAACCAGAGGATTCTGGTCTTGATATTGGTGACAGTGCGATTACGGAGACCTATGGAATTGGCGGATTTGCTATGGCAACTGCGCCGGCTATTGTTTCGCTTGTGGGGGGGACCGTTGATGATGCCATCAGCTACACCACAAAAATGGCAGAAATCACAACCACTGAAAATCCTAATGTGACGATTCCAATGCTTGACTTTATAGGGATTCCAACAGGTATTGATATTCAAAAAGTCATTCAAACAGGAATTATGCCGATTATTAATACAGCCATTGCACATAAAGATGCGGGGATTGGAATGATTGGTGCGGGTATTGTTAACCCTCCAATCGAAGCATTTGAACAAGCCTTACTCGCATTAAGTGAAAATATTAAATAAGAAAAGGGCTAATTTGCTTAGCCCACCATTCTTATTTGGAGCTAGACGAACATCTTCGTGCTAGGCTGTGAAGGAGTGAACAATTTTGGATCATCTATCCTTGAATACAAAACTTATTGAAGCGAGTGAACAGGGAGAACTGGCTTTTGTTGAGAAACTATTAGACGAGGGTGCCAGTGTTGATTATAAAGATGCTGCAGGGCGAACAGCGTTAATGGCGGCAACTCAAAACAATCAAATCACGATTGCTAAGAGATTAATTGAAGCAGGAAGTGACGTAAACACTAGAGATATTACACAATTATCGCCGTTTATATGCTCAGCAGCAAATGGATTTTATGAAATTCTGCGTCTCATGATTGCTGAAGGAGCTGATTTGAAGAGCGTAAATCGTTTTGGAGGAACAGCACTGCTACCCTCAAGTGAAAAGGGCTACTTAAAAACCGTGGAAGTATGTATTGATGCCGGGGTTCCTGTGAATCATGTCAACGCCCTAGGTTGGTCAGCACTGCTTGAAGCAGTTATATTGGGCAACGGGGGGCGGCTATATTCTGACATTATTAAATCACTTGTCCATGCGGGGGCAGATGTGCATTTGCCTGATCGGGATGGGCTCTCATCCCTACAACGTGCCGAAGAGAATGGTCAGCATACAGTGGTGAAGATTCTAGAACAAAGCTTCCAAGAAAATAACGAATATGTGAAGCAGGCAAAGGCTCTTGCTAACAAAGAGCAATATGAAGAAGCTATATCTGTCATGGGCAGGGCGCTGGAAGCGGATGCTGACAACCTGGACTTCATCTATTATAAAGGTTATTTCTTGCAACAAGTAAAGAGATACGAAGAGGCACTTCAGTGCTATGAAAGCGCTTTATCTATGAATCCGATGAATTTAGAATTTTATTTCTATACAGCGAATGCTTTGAGATTGTGGAATAAACCGGAGGAAGCTCTTCAGGAATATGATAAAGCCTGTGAGCTGGCACCTAATGAAACGTTCTATCGCTACCACAAAACCAATTATTTAAGAGAACTTGGGCGACACCAAGAAGCAGTTATCGAGATGGATAAGCTTCTCGCGCTTCAGCCCCATAGATATGACTTCTCTTTCCATAAAGCGAACAGTCTAAGATCGCTTGGTAAGCATAAAGAGGCCATTGAGGCTATCGAGAACGCCATTAAGAATGATCCAACGAATCCGTTATACCACTCACACAAAAAGCAATCTCTTGAGTTACTCGGTTAGCGTATAAGAATTGCAACATAGGAGGCATCAGATGAAAGAGACTGTAATCGTTGCTATTGGCGGGAACTCATTGGTCAAGGAAAATGGCCTGGATTCGATTCATGACCAATCTGAAGCAGTAAAAGAAGTGGTCGTTAATATTGTTGATATGGTGCAAGAGGGCTACAATGTCGTCGTTACTCATGGTAACGGACCACAGGTAGGGTTTGGACTAAGAAGATCTGAGATTGCACATGAAATTGCCGGCATGTCTCCTGTTCCACTAGTGAATTGTGGGGCTGATACACAAGGTGGAATAGGTTATTTAATTCAGCAAGCTTTAATTAATGAATTTGCAGTTAGAGGGATCCATAAGAATGTGGCTACGGTGATTACACAAGTCGAAGTAAGCTCAGAAGATCCTAATTTCAAGAATCCGACGAAACCAGTAGGATCCTTCTTTTCCAAAGAGCAAGCGGAAGAAATGAAAAGAGAACATCCTGAATGGAGCTTTGTAGAAGACTCTGGCCGAGGATATCGTAGAGTAGTTCCGTCCCCAAGACCTATAGATATTGTGGAGAAAGACGCGATTAAGTCATTAATCGACGGGGGCTTTGTCGTTGTTGCTGCAGGTGGTGGAGGTATCGCAGTCGTGAAGGCTGAGGATAACACGTACCAAGGTGTTGATGCAGTCATCGATAAGGATTTCGCAACGAGTCTTTTAGCAGAACAAATCCATGCGGAGACCTTAATTATTACAACGGGAGTGTCCAGAGTATGCATCAACTATGGTAAGCCGAATCAAAAAGAGCTTTCCAAAATGACGGTTGATGAGACTAAACAATATGTGCTAGAAAATCACTTCCCAGCAGGAAGTATGCTGCCTAAAATCGAGGCGAGTTTAAGCTTCTTAGAGAATAGCGGAACGCGAGTTATTATTACGAATCCGGAAAGCTTAAAGGATGCGATGAATGAACAAGCAGGCACTCATATCGTGAAGTAATTTAAGCGAGGGGAAGTGTAGATATGGATCAAGCAAAATTGGAACTAAATTATGACAGGTACAAATCATACGGTTATGGTGAGGAATTACTGCCCAAAAAGCCTGAGCAAAGAGACTGGGGAATGTCCAACTATATCACACTCTGGATGGGCGCTGTCCATAATATTATGTCTTATATGACAGTGGCAGGTTTCTTCGTCCTAGGACTGAATACAACACAGGTGCTTTTTGCCGTTATGCTTTCAGCCATTATTGTCTCTGCATTTTATGCTTTAAATGGGTATTCTGCCTCCAAGTATGGGCTGCCATTTGCGATGCTGCTTCGTGATTCCTTTGGAGTAAAAGGAGCCATAATCCCTGCATTAATACGGGGGCTTATTGCCGGGTTAGTCTTCTTTGGAACCACAACCGTTGTAGGTGCAGAATCATTAAATGTTATATTTGCTAGATTTATTCCGGATTATATGAGTTTAGGCGGCGGGTTTACACTATTCGGGTTAGCATTTCCGACCATGATCTCCTACGCAATTCTTTGGACAGCAACTGTGCTGTTGTTCTTAGGGGGAATGAAAACACTGGGTAAGTTCGGTAACTGGTCATCCCCGGTAGTGTATGTGTTTATTATTGGTGCTGCGCTGTGGGCGATCAAGATTGCTGGAGGGTTTGGCCCGATTTTAGAGTATGTACCGGCGAACCCAACTTCAAGTCCACTAGTCTTTATTGCTTGCGTGAGTGCATTGGTATCTAACTGGGCGGGTCCTGTTGTAAATATGTCTGACTTCACCCATCGTGCGAAATCACCAAGAGCGGCTATGATTGGATTGCCTGTAGGGTTTATCTTGTCTTATATTCTTTTTGCCATCACTTGTGTGGCTTTAATCGCGGGTACTGAAATTGCGTTTGGTGAACCGATCTTCAATATCGTTCATGCCATTGATAAAATTGAAAACACTTTCGCGGTTGTTGTATTGATTCTTGCGCTAAACGTAGGAGCAATCGCCTTCGTAGTGTTTGCCAACTTATTGCCAGCTGGCTTGCAAATGTCATCTCTTTTCCCGAGAAAATTCACTGTAAAGACTGCGGGTGTCTTAACAGCCGTCGTTGGAACTTTGATTTTGCCATGGAAGCTTGTAGAAAGCACTACGACGTTGTTTTATTTCTATAGCTTTATCGGGTCCATCTTTGGTCCAATTGCGGGTATCATGCTTTCAAGCTTCTTTATTCATCGGAAAAGAGTATTAAATCTTGACCATATCTATGTCCCAGCAGGCAGCAACGGTGAATATAAGAATGGTTACAATCCTGTTGCGATGGCTGTTCTAGCAGTCAGCTTCATCCTTCCTATGTCAGGTGCATTTCTTAAGGGTATCCCCTTCCTAGTTAGGATGAATGATTTTGCTTTCTTTAGTGGCTTAATAGTTTCGTTTATTCTATATACCATCTTTAGCAAAAAACTAAAATCATCCTAATTAAACTAGAGGAGGAATTTTGAAATGGATTACATGAAATTGGCCGTAGACGCAACGATCGAGGGTATGAACAAGAAATTCGGGGGCCCGTTTGGGGCAACGATTGTTCGAGGCGATGAAGTAATTGCAGCGGTTAGCAATACGATGATGAGAGATACGGATCCTTCTGCACATGCGGAAATGGTAGCCATCCGAGAAGCATGCAAAAAGCTAGACACCATGGACTTATCGGACTGCGTAATATACGCAACCTGTGAACCCTGTCCAATGTGTATGGGCGCTATCATTTGGTCAGGTGTTAAAGAAGTTCATTATTGCAGCACAAGAGACGATGCGAAAGAGCATGGCTTCTCTGACATCCACCTTCGCGAATATTTTGTGGGGCATGATGAGAGTGTTGTCAATATGATCAAAGTGGAAGCAAGAGAAGATTGCGATCATTTATGGACGCATTTCCACGAATTAAACAAGAAATAATCCAGGCGGTATCCTATATTTTCCGGCACTATTTTAGTGCCGGATTTTCCTGTTCTTTTACAGACTTACTCAGTAAGATGATGCTGGAGGAAATCAATCACCTGATGAAGAGCTTTTTGCACAACAGGGTTATTGAAATCTTTTTCAAATACATGCTCTCCGTTTGGAATAGTAATAAGCTTTGCCGGTACTCCTTCTTTCACTAGCGCAGCCCTCATGAATGCAGATTGTTCATACGGCACATCTACATCGTTCGTTCCATGCAGTAACAATGTTGGGGGGAATTCCTTAGTTACATGATAAATCGGACAGAATTTTAGGAGCTCTTCCTTATGTAGTGAAGGAGTTAAGCCGGTCACTTCTTGGATCCAGTTACCGGACTGTCTAGCATATAAATAAAGAAGGAAGCGCTCATCAACGCTTGCGTTCGTAATGATTTGATCGGACACCGAACGATTGGCAATTTCCTTAGAGACGATATCTTTTTCAGCGTAGAATTTACTTGGTTCGAGTGCCCACTGTGCACTAATATCGCCGTAGCCATAGAAGGAGACAATGGCACGTGGCTTATGGGGGAACATTCCTGTGCACAGCGCAAGAAAACCACCTGCCGAGCTTCCTACCACAGCGATTCTTGAGGGGTCAATGGAGAATTGTTGAGGCCCTTTATTCGCTAACCAAAGAAGGCTATCTTTGACATCTTCTAGAATGTCATTAAGTGTTGACCTAGGGGCTAGTCTATAGTCAATCGAAAATAGTGCAAAACCATTAGTCGTGTAAAGTTGTATCATTTCCTCGGATAAATCTTCTCGATCCCCCCAAAGTAGGCCGCCTCCGTGAATGTACACAATAGCAGGGGCTTGGGGACGGTTTGTTTCATAAAAATCAGCTTTAATGGTAAATTGATCATTTTCTTTAAAAATAATGGTCTTCTTCATAGCTATCCATTACACCTCATCAAGTAAGTGATTTTTAAAGATTAGCGCTACCTCTATTGTATATCTTCACGAATTTGGATGAAACCATAATCATAAATACTCAGGATTGGAGATACTGGCATGGATAGAAAGAGAAGATATCAGGCTTTATTTGATAATATTAATCAATATAACTCGGGTGAGAAGGGCATCACTAGAATTGCCTATACCAATGAAGAGCAGACATGTACAAGTGCTTTTATGCGGATGTGTAAGGCTGAAGATTTAGATATCCGGATGGATCATTGCGGAAATGTGATTGCTAGAAGAAACGGGAAGATAGAAGGGCTCCCACCCGTTGTAATGGGCTCTCACTTGGATACGGTATATCAAGGTGGGAAGTACGATGGTGTAGTGGGTGTAACGGCTGCTTTGGAAGTGATCAAACGTCTAAACGAAAAAGGGATTGAAACGGATCATCCGATCGAAATTATTTCATTTGCCTGTGAAGAATCCTCGCGCTTTGGTATTTCAACAGTTGGTAGCAAAATAATGTCAGGGTTATTTCAGAAGGAGAAATATAGATCTTTGAAGGACAAAGACGGTATTACAATGGAAAAGGCATTTTCGCTATGTGCACTGGATTATAACAGTATTGATCAGGCGAGTAGAGAAAATGAAGAATTAAAAGCGTTTTTTGAATTACATATTGAACAAGGTCCTGTCTTAATAAACAATAATAAAAAAATTGGAATTGTGACTGGAATTGCTGCACCCGTGAGGCTTCATATTCAAATATCAGGGAAGGCATCCCACTCTGGAACGACACCTATGAATATGAGAAAAGATGCTTTTCTGGGTGCCTCAGAAATAGCACTTGAGCTTGAGAAAGCAGCCAAACTCGAACAAGAATTTGGAACGGTTGCGACGCTAGGGGTGATAGATATCTTGAATGGCGCTATGAACGTGGTTCCGGGAGAAGTGGAAATTAAAATTGATATCAGATCTACTTCAGTGGCATCCAGGAAACGTGTGTTAGACCATTTGTATCAAACAATATCCTTAGTACAAGAAAATAGACAACTTGTAATTGAGAGTACGGAAATTATTTCGGAGGAACCTGTCCTATTATCGGATGAGATCAGTCAGGTTCTAGAATCCATTTGTGAAGAGAAGCGGATATTGAGTCAACGGATGATTAGTGGGGCAGGGCATGATGCCATGAACATGAACAAACTTTGCCCAGTAGGGCTTATCTTTGTTCCTTCTGTAGATGGACTTAGTCATCATCCTAATGAATTTACAGATATGGATGATATCATTATGGGGATTGATATCTTAGAAGAAGCTGTTCTTCGTTATGCGTTTGTAAGACAGACTTAGGTTTATCTTTCACAACCTTGTTCATTATGTTTCTTCACATACTGAACAAGGCTGTTTTGTTTCTCTTTTTAATGTGGTTTGTTGACAAGAACAAAGGAGTGTGTTAAATTTATCTTAAGTTAAAGATAATTAATGTAAAGATAATTATTGGAAATAGTATTCTATGAAGCATAGGATGAAACAGTAGAAAGGGATTTTTTTGAATGATATCTTAACATTAAGATAATTCAATTAATCTTTCTTGATCAGGGAATTATATTACGAAATCAAACTAAACTTTAGGAGTGTATAATCATGAGAAATTTAAAAGGGATCCACCACGTAACAGCCATCACAAGCAGCGCAGAGAAAAACTACGAGTTCTTCACATACGTATTGGGAATGCGTCTAGTGAAGAAAACGGTCAATCAAGACGATATTCAAACGTATCACTTGTTTTTTGCAGATGATAAGGGCAGTGCCGGAACGGATATGACGTTCTTTGACTTCCCTAACATTCCGAAAGGCGTACACGGAACCAATGAAATCGCCAAGACATCCTTCCGGGTGCCAACAGATGCTGCATTAGACTACTGGGTAAAACGTTTTGATCGCCTGGATGTGAAGCATACCGGAATTAAAGAGCAGTTTGGTAAAAAGACATTATCTTTCGTGGATTTTGATGACCAACAATATCAACTGATCTCTGATGAATTTAATGAAGGGGTCGCATCAGGAACACCATGGCAAAAAGGACCGATTCCTTTAGCGTTTGCGATTACTGGCTTGGGACCGATCTTTGTACGTATAGCTGATTTCAGTTATTTTAAAGAAATGTTGGAAAGAGTTATGCAGTTTAAAGAAATCGGTCAAGAAGATGCTTATCATTTGTTTGAGGTCGGCGAAGGCGGAAATGGTGCACAAATTATTGTAGAGCATAACGAGGACTTACCGAATTCGCGTCAAGGCTTTGGTACGGTTCACCACGCTGCTTTCAGAGTAGAGGATCGGGCCATGCTGGATGAGTGGACTAAGCATTTTGAAGACTTTGGATTCCGTACCTCAGGTTATGTGGATCGTCATTTCTTCGAGTCGCTGTATACACGTGTTGCTCCGCAAATCCTGTTCGAGCTTGCGACAGATGGACCTGGATTTATGGGAGATGAGGAATACGAAACGGTTGGAGAAAAGCTCTCATTACCACCATTCCTGGAGCCAAAGCGTGAGCAGATTGAGAAGTTAGTGCGGCCTATTGATACCGTCAGAAGCACGATCGATTTTGTGAAAGAGTGAAGAAGGAGCTGGGGAGATTGATTTCGATAGATCCGAAGCACAATAGTGAGCGGGAAAATTATAAGTTATTAATTGGGACTGTTATTCCTAGGCCTATTGCTTTTGTTACCACACAATCAGAAGAGGGCATATTGAATGGTGCGCCGTTTAGCTATTTTAATATCGTCTCTTCTAATCCTCCGATGGTTTCCCTGTCTATTCAAAGACCAGCGGGACGATTAAAGGATACCGCCCGTAATATTTATAACAATCATCAGTTTGTTGTGCATATTGTGGATGATGAGAATGTTCGGAAGATCAATCAAACCGCTGCCTCATTGCCAAGTGCAGAAAGTGAAATTGAACTAGCGAATCTTACACCGGTCCAAAGTGAAAATGTAGCTGTGCCTGGTGTATTGGAAGCAAAGGTGCGAATGGAGTGTAAGCTTGTACAAGCGATACCTCTAGGTGGTGAAGAAGAACCTGGTAGTGATTTGTTCATCGGCGAAATTGTTCAGTTTCACATTGATGAATCGATCTATCAGGAGGGGAGGATTGACCCTAGGGCCTTAAATGCAGTAAGTCGTTTAGCGGGAGCTAATTACGCTACGATTGGTGAGATTTTTGAAATTGAAAGACCGAAATAATAAACTAAGACCTGTTCGTAAGCGATGAAGCCTACCGAGCAGGTCTTTTTGTGGGCTAATTATAGTCATCAGCTATGCCAAGCAAACCGTAAGGTTTTCTCTCGAGGTTTATCTGGACTGATCGTTCCAGATATGTTATATTGCCATTACAGGAGGTGTTACTCATGGCAAGGACAAGAGAGTTTAACGAGGATCAAGCACTACATCAAGCGATGCTGTTGTTTTGGAAAAAGGGTTATGAGGCAACAAGCATACCGGACTTGCTGCAGGTTATGGGCATTAGCCGATCTAGTCTTTACGATACTTTTTCTGACAAGCAAACGTTGTACATTGCCGCACTGGAACATTACAAAAAGGTTAGCTTCAATAGACAGGTCATTCTTGAACGGGCGTCAAGCGTTAGAGCAGGGATTCAACAATTTTTTGAGCAACATATTACTTCAGCGTACGATACGAGCCTACCCGGCGGGTGTTTTGTAACGAATGCAGCTACAACATTAGAGTCGCGGGATGAAAAAATAAATGAATTGATAAAGACTAGTTTTTTGAATTTAGAACAGGCTTTTTGCGAGCTTTTGGAAAAAGGCCGACAATCAGGTGAAATTGATAAAACCACTGATGTCAAAGCGTGGTCTTATTTATTGCTGAATCTACATCAAAGCATAAATATCATGGCAAAAGCAGATCAAGATCAGCAACGTGCCAAAGAGATGATAAGCTTTGTAATTGCAGGAATATAATTTTTTTTGGTTATTCTGGAACGATCGTTCCGTTATTGTAAATCATCCTTAATGTGAAGAAGAGACTTATGAAAAGTAGTGCAGGAGAAAAATTAAAAGAGGTGTGATAAATCATGGAAATAGGTGTTACTTCGTTCGTAGAAACAAAGCCTGATATTGAGACTGGAATTGTGATGAGTCACGCACAGCGATTACGAGAAGTAGTTGAAGAAATCGTCCTTGCGGATCAGGTGGGACTTGATGTTTTTGGTATTGGTGAGCATCATCGTGAAGATTATGCAGCTTCTTCACCAGCAATCGTGTTGTCCGCTGCTGCGTCCTTAACTAAACGGATTCGCCTGACTAGTGCTGTGACGGTCCTTTCATCTGCTGATCCTGTACGTGTGTTTCAGGATTTCGCTATGCTTGATGGCATCTCCAATGGACGAGCCGAGATTATAGCGGGCCGGGGTTCATTCGTTGAATCCTTTCCGTTGTTTGGTTATGGCTTACATGACTATGATGAGCTATTCAATGAAAATATCGAACTGCTTATGAAAATACGGGAATCCGAGAAAGTAACATGGAAGGGAGGCCATCGGCCAGCAATTCATAATTTGGGCGTATACCCGCGGCCCGTCCAGAACTCTTTACCTATATGGATTGGCAGCGGAGGTACGCAAAGCTCCGCCGTTCGTGCAGGACTTTTGGGTCTGCCATTGATGTTGGCGATCATTGGCGGGAATCCAATGAATTTTGCTCCGCTTGTAGAGCTGTATAAGAAGGCGGCGGCCCGCGCTGGACATGATGTATCACAGCTTCAGGTGGGATCTCATTCGATTGGATTCGTCGCAGAAGATACGGAACGGGCAGCAGATATCTTTTTTCCATCTACCCAGTACGGCATGAACAAGCTCGGCAAAGAGCGAGGATGGTCGTATTATGACCGCTCCAGCTATGATGCCGCCCGAAGCTTTGAGGGTGCATTGTACGTTGGAGATCCGGAAACAGTTGCTCAGAAGATCATTCATCTACGGAAGCATGTAGGAATAACACGCTTTATGATGTATGTTCCACTAAGCACGATGCCGCATGAACTTGTGTTGCGGGCAATAGAATTGCTCGGAACGGAGGTTGCTCCACGAGTACGAGAGGAAATTGCTAAGTGGGAAGCTGAGAAGGAATAAGGATTATACAAGCAATCATTATTGTATTGGAGGATTTTCATGAGTATCGATAAACGTATACTACCAGAATTAAGAGAGGCATATTCACAATTTCCAGGGTTTCAATTGGAAGAGAATTTAGAGTGGAGCAGAAGTTTAGTGTCGGCTCCGCCAGTGAAGAGGTCAGAGCATGTAAACACAACCAGTCGAAAAATTCCGGGTGTTGCAGGGGAGATACTGGTAAAAATTTATGAACCTGCTGGGCGAAATGCTGACAAGCTTCCAGCTATGCTGTGGATTCACGGGGGCGGATACGTGTTAGGACATCCTGATATGGACGACGAGTTGTGTGAACGCTTTGTTCAGACGGCTAGATGTGTTGTCGTGTCGGTTGATTATAGGCTGGCACCCGAGCACCCCTATCCAGCTGCAATCGAAGATTGTTATGCTGGCTTAGTATGGATGACGGAGGAAGCGGAATCACTTGGCATTGATGAGAATCGGGTTGCGATTGCTGGTGCAAGCGGTGGCGGCGGGCTGACAGCAGCACTTGCGCTGATGGTACGAGATAAAGGTGGACCATCCATTATCTTTCAGATGCCGTTGTACCCGATGCTCGACAACCGTAACATTACGCCATCAAGCCATGAGATTACGAAAGAAGGTGCAATCTGGAACCGGACGGACAACTTAACGGCTTGGAACATGTACCTGGGCGAGGAGAACGATGCCAGCAGGATATCTTCCTATGCGGTACCAACGAGAGCGGAGAATTTAGCTGGACTGCCACCAACCTATACCTGTGTAGGTCAGCTTGATCTATTCCGAGATGAGACGATCGAATATGTAACACGACTTGCGCAAGCAGGTGTAGATATCGAATTTCACCTGTATCCCGGATGTTTTCATCTTTTCGAAATATTCGTTCCAGAAGCGGAAGTGAGTCAGCGCGCCGTTCAGTGCTATATAGATGCGATGGCCCGGGCACTTCATCCCAAACACCCGCCCTTCCCAAGCGAGAGCTGTTAATAATGCAAGCACAAACCATATGATCATTGCTCCTTGTTGTAGATTGATATCCTCGCTGATTATGCGAGAAAAGACTCTATACAAGGTGGTTATTTCATCACACACAAAAAATACACCCCCTAGAATCGACCGGACAAACCATAGGTTTATCAATGTCTATTCTAAGAGGTGTATTTCATCATATTAAAGCAGGCTAATCTTAACGAAGCGTCTTGAGCGCACCGCTCCAAGCCAACACTTGATCAAGCATGCCATTTACATTGGTCAGGTGAAGATCTGCTGGTTTGAACACAGAACCGTTCTCGAAATCAGTGAACAGGGACAGGGCAGGATGGACACGAACGTCTGCTACAGAAAGTTCTCCCAAAATGCCACGTAAATGCTCAGCTGCACGAGCGCCGCCTACGGAACCATAACTTACGATTCCCGCTGCTTTGTTATTCCAAGCTTCACGTGCGTAATCGAGTGCATTTTTCAGTGATGCGGAAATACTGTGGTTATATTCTTGAACGATAAATACGAAACCGTCTAACGTAGCAAGCTTTGTATTCCAAGCAGTTGCTTGCTCAGTAGCATCTACTTCTCCCATTAGTGGAAGTTTAAAGTCCGCGATATCAACGATCTCATAATTAGCATCTCCACGTGCATCTGCTACCTTTTTAACCCATTCTCCGACTTGTGGGCTCAAGCGACCTTGACGAGTACTTCCTAGAATAATTCCGATGTTTAATTTAGACATTGTTTGTTCCTCCTCGATTTTTGTTCTACCAAATAGTTTGGATAGAAATCCCATGAATTACACAACCTTTAAAAAAATAATCTTAAGAGTGCTTAGCTCTAGTTGTCTTTAAGTTAAGTATCTTTAACATGAGATAATAATACCGTGTTCAGTTTACTTTGTCAAGCAACTTAATAATAGTTAGTTTATAATTTTGTCTCACCTTTACAAATTTAGTTGTCTAGAATATAATTGTTTAAGCAACTATTTAAAACGAAAATGAAATGAGAAGAGGGCTGATCATGACGATAAAGCATAACTCATCTGAACTTACCTTAGGATTTATGATGGGAACGACCTATCGTAAATTAAGTGCGTTATTCCAAAATGGGTTAAAAGAATATGATATAACACCTGAGCAATGGTCAGTTCTGTTTCAAGTCGACAGGACGGAAGGGCTGATTCAGAAGGACATCGCGAAGCGTTCGGGTAAGGATAAACCAACTACGACGCGAATTCTGGATCACTTGGAGGGAAAGGGACTGATCTATAAAAAAACCGGGGAGAATGATCGACGTTCTTTTAAAGTCTATATTACGGAAAAAGGAAGAGCTCTAATTAAGGAAACCTTCCCTATTGAGGATCAGGTCACAGATGAAATTAAGAACTGTATTTCTAGTGATGAATATGAGCAACTCATGGGGTTGCTGCTAAGAATAAACAATCACATTGATCAAATAAATGATGGAGAGTAGGAAGGTAAGTTATGCCAGAACAACAAGAATTACGTACGAAACTTTGGACTAAATCTTTTATTGCTTTAACGTTTAGTGCTTTATTTTTATTTATGAATTTACAGATGCTGCTATCTTCATTTCCGTCTTATGTGAAAAGTGAATTTCAAGCCAGTGATATTATGGTCAGCTTGGTCACAAGTGTATTTGCACTAACTGCGATTGCTTCACGTTTTATGACTGCTTTTCTGATGCGAAAGGTTAGCCGCAATGTATTATTGTATATTGGCTTAGCCATCGCGGCCGCCATAACCGGTCTTTATGTGGCAGCAGATTCAATCGGGTCACTACTGCTGATGCGTGTAGGCTATGGGATTGGATTCGGGATTGCCAGCACGATTATTCCCACAATTGTTTCACAGATTATTCCTAGCAAAAGAATGGGCGAAGGGATCGGCTATTTTGGCTTATCAAGCAGTCTTGCAATGTCCATTGGTCCAATGATTGGTTTGAACGTAATGAAGCATTCGGGGTTTGGAACACTGGCGATGATCGGAACATTCACCCTGCTTCTTGCCTTTCCAGTCCTATTGTTCTCACGTTCGCTTCCAGCTCACCGCAAAAAACAATCGATTGAGCAAACCATTGAATCACCTAAACCTCTCAAGGTTCCTTTTAATAAAAAGTTAGTATTGCCCGCAATTCTGAATGTCCTGCTCGCGATCACTTATGGGGGATTACTTAGTTTTATCGCTTTGTTCGGCGAATCGGTACATTTAGAGCAAGTGGGTTTGTTCTTCTTATTTAACGCAATTACGATCATCATCATTAGACCGATTTCCGGCAGATTATTTGATAAAAGAGGACCCGCTGCTGTTTTGATTCCCGCAGCGTTTTGTGTCGTCGCGAGCTTAGCAGTGCTCTCGTATACAACATCCATGCCAATGCTCATTGTATCGGCATTGCTCTATGGACTCGGCTTTGGAGCTATTCAGCCAACTATACAGGCATGGATGCTTCGAACTTCTACACCTGCACAGTATGGCATGGCAAACAGTATGTTTTATAACTCAACGGATTTAGGGGTAGCGAGTGGAGCCATCATTCTTGGGGCGATTTCGGCAGCATCCAATTATGGGATGATGTATCGTTATTCTGCTGGATTCATGGTGTTGTTTCTAATGATTTATATTGGGATTCAGATTACAAAGTCTAGAAGTAACCCTTCAGCTTTAAGTCAATAAGGGGAATTTCAGATTAAGCTAATCTTTAGGTACTATTCATATCGTTTTAAGCTAAGGGGGTTATAGTAATCACATAACCCCCTTAAATATAGACCTTGACCCTGCCGGACGATGGCAGGGTCCTTTTTTTGTTGATGCAGAGGACAGAGATCGGTAGATTAAGCCAATCTTTATGTCTCTTTCATGTTCTTTTAAGCTAAGAGGGTTATAGTAATCACATAACCCCCTTATAATATAGACCTTGACCCCGCCGGACGATGGCGGGGTCCTTTTTTTATGTTTTTGTTCCCGTTCGAAAGCAATATCCAGACTTTATCCGCATAGGACGGTATAATGAAGAAATCTGGAGATGGGCAAAGGTTAGGAGAGAATCAACAATGAATATGACATGGAATTTGGATAGCTTATATCCTTCGTTTGAATCAGAGAAGTTAAAAGCGGATCGCCAGCTACTAGGTCAACTTATTATAGATTTAAAAGCCTGGGCTGAGGGCAATCTAAAGCGTGAGGGTGTTTCCGTCGCAGCGATCGAGGACTTTCTAAGACTCTACAACGATTATAAAAGTGTATATGTATGCTTGTTAGCTTATGCGGAGTTAACGCTTAGTGCAGATAGCAACTGTGAACAGGCTATGAATCTTGCCGATGATATCGAACAGGTCAGCTCAGAGATTGCTGGTGTAGCTGCGGGTTTTAAACGTTGGATTAGTACATGTGATCACCTGGATGAGCTTATTGTTAGCTCACCTTATCTTTTGCAGCATCAATTCTACTTGAATGAGCTTCTTTTACAATCCCGCTATGTGTTAAATGAGGACGTGGAGGTTGCCATTGCCCGAATGCAAAGTACAGGGTCCAAAGCTTGGGGAAGGTTATACATGGAGACCGCCTCAAGTACACTAGCAGATGTGGTGGTGCAAGGGGAGTCGAAACAAGCAACGCTTGCGGAACTAAGGAGTATGGCCTATGAGAATAACGCTGCATTAAGAAAAGCGGCTTATGAAGCCGAGGCTGAAGCTTGCAGTCGTATTGCTGGGGTTTGTGCAGCTTGCATGAATGGAATAAGTGGTGAGGCGCTAACGATTTATGGCATGCGTGGATATCAATCTTCTCTGGAAAAGGTGTTAGTGGCATCGCGAATGGACAGTGAAACTTTGTCGGCAATGCTCGCCGCTCTTCAGGAGAGTTTGCCAGCTTTTCATACCTATTATCAAAAGAAAGCCGAACTGCTGGGACATTCCACAAAGCTGCCTTTTTACGATATATTTGCACCTATAGGTGAAGAAAGTATGAAAATTTCTTACGAAGATGCTCAAAAAACAATCGTCTCAAGCTTCGCAACTTTTAGCGAGGAATTGGCCAACTTAGCTCAAAAGGCTTTTGATCAGCGATGGATTGATGCAGAACCAAAGGCCGGTAAGGGCGGCTTTGGGCTGTGCATTGATATTTTTCCGATAGGCGAGAGCAGGATCATGACTCAGTTCACTGGCAATGCTATAGATATTAGTATTCTTGCCCATGAGCTTGGTCATGCCTATCATAGCTCCTGTCTAGCGCATGAAACGATGTTGAACACGGATTATCCGATACCGATTGCCGAAACGGCTTCGATCTTTTGCGAGACGATCGTAAATCAGGCACTACTCACTAGTTCGACCAAGAAGGAAGCGCAGCTTCTATTGGAGAGAAGTATTTCCGATGCTGGGTATTATCTTGTAGACTTCTATGCCCGTTATTTATTTGAGCTTAAATTATATGAGAGAAGAGCATTAGGTCCGCTGCCTGTGCAAGAATTAAATGACTTGATGATTGCTTGTATGGTAGAAGCTTATGGTGAGAGCATTGATCCTGATACGATCCATCCTTACATGTGGATGAACAAGGCCGGATATTTTATGGCTGGTTATGAATTTATGAACTTCCCGTATTCTTTCGGACTGTTATTCGCTAAAGGACTCTACGCAGAATATTTAAAAAAGGGCGAGGAGTTCGTCGCCCGGTATCGTCAGTTCCTTAGTGCTACCAGCAAGCATAATATTGCAGATGTAGCAAAGTTTATGGATATTGATGTACACTCCATTGATTTTTGGAGAGGTGCTTTAATGCTGATTAAAACCGATATTGAGGCATTCATCAGTACGACCTAAACCACTCTCCAGTTATGATCACAGGTAGCTTCAATTTGGCCGCGTTTTTCAATGTAATTCGTGACAATTTCAGACATGTCGATCAGTACTTCTTTGACAATCGGTTTACCTTTATACATCTCATAATCTCCGCCACCGCTGGCTCTATAGTTATTCATAACCACATCATATTCTTTAGCGTCCTCTACAGGCTGTCCACGATACAGCAGATGGAGGACTCTTTTGCCTACAGGTTTATTGATATGAAGCTCGTAGTGGATTCCTTCCCACATATCATAATTGTAATGCTGCGATTTAGGTTCTACATAAGCAGGGTTAACAATTACATTTCCCTCTAGATCCTTTTGAAAATAGTTGGCGGTTTGTTCCAGTGCCTCTTTTATATCTTGTCCGGTCAGTCTTAGCACAGTTAGCGTGTTAGGATAAATGAAGTTGGAAAGAATATCTCTCCGGGTAATGGTGTTACTGAAGCCCTTGCAATCGTTGCTGAGTAAAGCTGCTGTCGAGATCTCTACACCTGTAGCCTCCATTTGTACCTTATTCATAAATTCTATAAAGGGATGGTCAGCCATTCGGCATTCATCTGCACTAGAAATAGATAGGTCACCGATCACTGTACCTATTCTCTCATCCAACCAGGTTTCTGTTTCTGATTCGAGCGTGCTGCTCAGACCTACAATTGTATCATCTACAGCTGTTTTGTCGTCCAGAGTAAGAAGCTCGGCATGTTTACTCTTAATCTTCCAATGCCCGTTTTCTTTTTGAAAGACTACTGAAATTTTACCAAGGGAATGTCCATTACAACCAGGCTGTATGATCGTTACACCATTTAATTCACTAGCAATAGAGCGATGCTGATGTCCGGTAATTAATACGTCTAATCCTTCTACCTCTGCACACATAGCGTAAGCTTGATTCTCTCCAGTTAATCTCTCAACAGGTTCTCCGTTAAGTAGATCGCGCTCGAACCCGCCATGATAAGCTACAACGAGCAAATCGGGTTGCTCTTCTTCTCGTATAGTGGCACACCAAAGCTTTACAGTCTCTAAAGCATCTTTAAATTGAAGCCCTTCAATATGTACAGGATTCTCCCAGTGTGGAATGTAATGTGTGGTAACTCCAAGAATGGCCACTTTGATTTTATCGTCTACCCATTTGATGATATAAGGTTTACCGAATGCCGGTTTACTTGTCGTTTGATCTATTATTCCAGCTGATAACCAAGGAAATTCGGAATCTTGAATGGCTTTATGGAGTAGTGGCTTCCCAAAATTAAATTCATGGTTGCCGATAATTGCGGCATCATATTTTAATTCGTTCAGTGCAGCGATCCCCGGATTTAATTCATTACTGTACTGTGTTGCTGCATAATAAGCTAGCGGTGTACCTTGAATAAGATCACCGTTATCCAGAAGAATCAGCTCCGGACAATGGGCTCTTTCTTGTTTAATGAGGCTGGCAATGGTTGCTAAGCCTTTTTGTTGTTTCTCACCCGTACGATAATCAATGGGACTTAAATGCCCATGGAGATCACTTGTTATGAGGATTTCACAGGTTAAGTTATTGTCTTTATTCATGGGTAGCCTCCTACGGATAATAAGTTCAGACCCCATTCTATCAGATAATTTGGAAACTTTAAGAGATTGGAATAAATTTTACATTTATTTGATAGTTAGATGCTCTAGATTTAATACAAAAACTTTATAGTCTAGAAGTACTAAAAAAAAGAAAACAGTGGAGGTCTTTCGTTTGAGAAAAATAAGTAAATTCGTATTGCCGCTAATGATGTCTATTACATTGCTTAGTGGTTGTGGTGCTAATAACACTGCTAATACTGCAAACCAAGGATCAACAGATGCAACAAATGCACCGAAGGAAACGGCAGCTCCTGTAGCAGAGGGTTATGTTCCAGAGAAGCTTACCGTACAATTTGTTCCTTCTCAAAATGCAGATACGCTCGAAGCTAAGGCAAAACCTCTTGAAAAATTACTGGGTGATAAACTCGGTATTCCTGTAAAAGTAAGTGTCTCTACTGATTACAACACGGTTATCGAAGCTATGGCTTCCAAAAAAGTGGATGTAGGTTTCCTTCCTCCAACAGCTTATGTATTAGCTAAAGAAAAAGGAGCTGCTGAAGTTATTCTTCAAGCTCAACGTTTTGGTGTAAATGATGAAACTGGCGCTCCAACAGATGAATTAGCTGATTTCTATAAATCTATGATCATCGTTAAGAAAGATTCTGCCATCCAATCCGTTGCCGATTTGAAAGGCAAAAAAATCGCCTATCAAAACGTTACATCCTCTGCAGGTTTTGTATGGCCGGCAGCAACACTGATGGATGCAGGACTTGATCCGCTGAAGGATGTACAAGCCATTACGGTTAAGGGACATGACCAAGGCGTACTTGCTGTACTGAACGGTGACGTAGACGCAGCAGCTATTTTCCAAGATGCCCGGAATATTGTTATTAAAGATTATCCGAAAGTATTTGAAGATACCCGTGTTCTTGCCTTTACGGATAAAATCCCTAATGATACGATTTCGGTCCGTTCAGATATGAATAAGGAATGGATGGAGAAAATTCAACAGGCGTTCATGGATATCGCAGCTGACACAGAAGGACATGCAATTGTTAAAGAAATTTATTCTCATGAAGGTTATGTGAAGTCACAAGATAGCAACTTTGACATTGTTCGTGAATACAACAATAAAGTAAAAACCGAGTAGTCCAAGCCGTTCAAGGATACAACGATGTTGGTGTATAACAGGCATTAAGGATAGCCAGCTCCGGATTCCCCCCCGGATCTGGCTATCTCTTTTATACGAATATACGAAAACACACAAAGGAATGATTTCATGATAAAGCTTCAGAATGTATCCAAGACGTATCAAAACGGAACTAAAGGCTTAAACAACATTAATCTGACGATTCCAGCTGGGGAATTTGTAGCTATTGTTGGTCTTTCCGGAGCGGGGAAGTCAACCTTACTGCGTTCCATTAACCGGCTTCATGATATTTCGGAAGGCGATATTCTTATAAACGGGCATTCCATCACGAATGCGAAGGGAAGCCAGCTACGAATGATTCGCCGGAATATCGGAATGATCTTCCAAAGCTTCAACTTAGTGAAACGTACGACTGTGCTTCGTAATGTATTGGCAGGACGGGTGGGCTATCATTCCACCCTACGGACGATACTCGGTAAATTCCCGCAAAAGGATATCGATTTAGCCTTCGAGTCACTCGATCGGGTCAATATCGTTGAGAAGGCGTACATCCGTGCAGATCAGCTATCTGGTGGTCAGCAGCAGCGCGTGGCTATTGCTCGTGTTCTTGCACAGGAGGCGCAAATTATCCTCGCAGATGAACCTGTCGCTTCACTGGATCCACTCACGACCAAGCAGGTTATGGATGATTTGAAAAAGATTAATGTAGAGCTTGGAATTACGACCATTGTGAATTTGCATTTTATCGATCTCGCTAGAGAATACGCTACCCGGATTATAGGACTCCGCGCAGGAGAGGTTGTCTTCGATGGTCCTGTATCGGAGGCAACCGATGAGAAGTTTGCTGAGATTTACGGCAGACCGATTCATCAGGATGAGCTGTTAGGTGAGCCTGTAATCGGAGGCATGTGAGATGAGTGTGAATGCAGAGAAGCTACATCCCAAACCGCCAAGGAAGATAAAGCATTATTTTACAGCCTTTATATTAGTAGTATTACTATGGAGAAGTGCGGTCTTGACCGATTCATCCTTAGGAGAGCTAATCTCTGGTCTGCCGAATATGTTTGATCTGCTTAAGGAAATGTTCCCTCCAAACTGGGGGTATTTTGACAATATTATAGATGCGATGCTGGAGACGATCCGGATGGCACTAGTCGGTACAACGTTTGGTGCCATTCTCGCGGTTCCCGTTGCACTGCTGTGTGCAAGCAATATTACGCACAGCCGATGGCTTCATTATCCAGTGCGTATGCTGCTGAATTTGATCCGCACCATTCCCGATCTACTGCTGGCTTCTATTTTTGTTGCCATCTTCGGACTCGGTGCACTTCCAGGGATCTTTGCTTTGACAGTATTTTCGCTGGGGCTGATCGCTAAGCTTACCTATGAAGCGTTGGAGACGATTGAACAGGGGCCTTTGGAAGCCATGACTTCAGTCGGAGCGAATAAGACTCAACGAATTATCTTCGGAGTCATTCCGCAAGTACAGGCTCATTTCATGTCTTATGTGCTGTATGCTTTTGAAATCAATGTCCGTGCTGCAGCGGTTCTAGGTCTGGTAGGAGCGGGCGGAATCGGCCATTACTATGAAGTGACATTAGGTTTCTTAGAATACGATAAGACTTGCACCATTATCTTGTTCACATTAGCAGTAGTATTGATTATTGATTATGTAAGCACTAAGCTGCGGGAGAAATTAATATGAGTAAATCATGGAATACCCTTGTCCCCAAACCTCGTAAAAACCGCTTCCGCTGGCTGATTTATGTGGCATTAGCGGCAGTATATATTTGGGCTTTTTCGGGAGTACCCTTTAATGGATTTAAAGAAACCGCCGGGATCATTACTAAGGCAATCTTTGCTGGGATATTCTCACCTGATTGGGCCTTCGTTTATTTACCGGATGGGGAGGATCTGCTTCGGGGCTTGCTTGAGACGTTAGCAATTTCAATCTTAGGGACTTTTATCTCGACCTTTTTATGTATTCCTTTTGCATTTTGGGCAGCCGTCAATATGAGTAAGGGAAAGGCTATTTCAAGTTCCGGTAAGCTGGTATTAAGTTTTATACGGACATTCCCTGAGATCATTATGGCCTTGCTGTTCATCAAGGCTGTTGGGCCGGGTTCATTTGCGGGTGTACTGGCTCTGGGTCTGCATTCCGTGGGCATGCTCGGCAAATTGTTCGCGGATGAGATTGAGAATATTGATAACGGTCCACTTGAGGCTTTAATCTCATCTGGTGCCAGCCGTATGCAGGTGTTATGGTTTGCTGTTGTGCCACAGGTATTGCCAGGCTTTCTATCCTATACTTTATACAGGTTCGAAATTAATGTTCGTTCGGCTACGATTCTGGGTATGATTGGGGCAGGTGGGATTGGCACACCGTTAATCTTCGCACTCAGTTCACGGAATTGGGATCGTGTCGGGATCATACTATTAGGCATCATTGTGATGATTACGATTATTGATTTGATTTCCGGCATGATTCGGAAGAAGCTAGTGTAACGGAATCGCATTATTACAGGTTAGACAAGACCTCCTTAGGGTATGCATCATACCTATGGGAGGTCTTTTAATGATTAGCGTATCCTTCGGAAAAGCTATATAGAAGTAATAATACTTTTTGTGTTAACATATGTTGGTCTATCCGAACTTGTACCAAAGGAGTTGAAAGCTTGGAATCTGCGCTTATTGGGAGCTTTGTATCGGCAATGGCTACCGTTCTTGGAGCATTTCCGATCTTGTTCGTGAAGAGGTTATCTGAGAAATGGAAGGACGTTCTCGTTGCTTTTACTGCAGGTATAATGGTATCAGCTTCTACATTTGGACTCATGCCACAAGCGATTAAAGAATCAGGCATTATTGCTTTAACCTTGGGTCTGATTACAGGAGTGTTACTGCTTGATGTAATTGAAAAGAATATCCCACATATCGATGTGGAGAATAAACCCGGATATACCAATATGGATTCGAAAGCACTGCTCGTTTTGATCGCACTGTTTATTCATAACATCCCAGAAGGTCTCAGTACGGGATTCAGTTATGCCAGCGAACAGGCGAGTCTAGGCCCTACCGTGGCCATAGCGATTGGTGCGCAAAATATGCCAGAAGGGTTGATTCTTGCAGTCTTTCTGATGAATTCTAGAACAAGCAAGCTAAAAGCCTTGGGAATCGTTACACTTACCGGACTAATGGAGATGGTGTCTGCGGTTATCGGGTATTTCACTGCAAGCTACCTACAGAATGTAGTGGGCTATGGTCTTGCTTTTGCCGCCGGTGCTATGCTATTCATCGTCTACAAGGAACTTATTCCAGAGAGTCATGGTCATGGTTACGAACGGCCTTCGACGTATTCATTTATCTTTGGATTATTAATTATGGTGTATATCACGCAGATATTTGGGTGAATAGGGAAAAAAACGGCCAATGAAGTGCCAGAACAGCTTAAGCTGCCTGACCTCATTGGCCATCTTTATGGTTTAATCTATAATTATCCTCGCAAAATCGTCTCGATTTGCTCCAGCTCTTCTGTGCTTAGCTCCGGTGCATTCAAGGAAGCGACAGCATCTTCAATCTGGCTCACTTTACTTGCGCCGATCAAAGCTGAAGTGACTTTACCTCCGCGGAGTACCCAAGATAAAGCTAGCTGAGACATTTTTTGTCCACGTGCTGCAGCAATCTCGTTCAGTTTACGAACTTTTCCGATTGCCTCTTCAGTAATGGCATTCTCGGACAGGAATACACTTGGTCCAGCAGCACGAGAATCAGGTGCGATTCCATTTAGATAGCGGTCGGTCAGAATGCCTCCTTGTAGTGGGGAGAACACAATCGAACCGATACCTTCCTCAGCCAATACATCCTGCAAGCCATCTTCAATCCAGCGGGACATCATGGAGTAGTTAGGTTGATGAATCAGGCATGGCGTTCCAAGTCGACGCAGAATTTGTGCCGCTTCGCGTGTCTGTTCAGGGTTGTAATTCGAAATCCCAACATACAGCGCTTTACCTTGACGTACAATAAGATCCAGCGCAGCCATAGTCTCTTCCAGTGGTGTATTCGGATCTGGACGGTGGTGATAGAAAATATCTACATAATCAAGGCCCATACGTTTCAAGCTTTGGTCCAGACTGGAGACGAGATATTTCTTGGAGCCCCATTCGCCATAAGGACCGGCCCACATATAATATCCAGCCTTAGTAGAGATGACCATTTCATCACGATAAGGAGCAAGATCCTTCTTAAGGATTTGACCAAAGCTTTCTTCTGCGGAGCCAGCTGGGGGACCGTAGTTATTAGCGAGATCAAAATGAGTGATTCCAAGATCGAAAGCTCTTCTTGCCATGGCGCGACCATTCTCGAATAAGTCGTTTCCGCCAAAGTTATGCCATAGTCCAAGTGAGATCGCCGGAAGGAGTAGACCGCTTTTTCCAGTGCGGTTATATTTCATATTGTCATATCTGGTAGCGCTTGCGTTATACATCATTAGTTCCTCCTAAAAAGACTTATTTCTGATTACGTTACGTCCTTATTGTAGCGAAAGATCCCGGACAAACGTATGTCAGCAAGGAAGAAGTTTATAGCACAATGTCATTTTTGAGATGACGGACACGGTATTCTTTTGGAGAACAACCTTTCACCTTCTTGAACATCCGCGAAAAGAGTAAGGGGTCCTGATAGCCGACGGAACGCGAGATCTCACCAATAGTACAGAAGGTTTCTGTCAGAAGCTCGCATGCTTTAGCGACACGGTAATTCAATAAATACTGCTGTGGTGGCATACCAATGGTCCGTTTGAACAAGGAAGATAAATATTTGCGATCCAGCTTGAGAGAAGAAGACAGCATTTCCACCGAAATGTTCTCACAATAATGTGTATGCAAAAAGTGCAGACTTTGCTCGACGTAAATACTCTTTTGACGCGGTAAAGGAAGTACATCCGGAACAGCTGGCACCGCTTGTAGCAAGAGGGAGAAAAAATCATACATAATCGCTTTTAGCGGCAGGTCAAGACAATCTGAAGTGTCGGCTGCTTCTGTCAGGCGTTCGTAGAGATTAGGCATAAGCTGTTCATCCATCGGGAAGATTGGCTGCTCAGGCGACAAGGAGGTTTTGGATAAAATATAAGATACCTGTTCTCCGGTAAAGGCTACCCAGGAATAGATCCAGGGATTAGTCAGGTCCGCTGCATAAGAAGTAACGATATGAGGGTAAGTAAGAAAAGCTTGTCCCGCTTGCAGGATATGGGTCTGTTCACCCACAGATACCTTTCCAGTTCCCTCATGAATGAAATGTATTTTGTAAACGTCACGAACCCCGGGTCCGAAAAAATGCCCAGGCAGACACTGCTCCCGCCCCCAGTAATGGAGATGCAGATCGGGATTACCTCTGAAGGGTCGCTCAGAATTATAATTAAATATCGCCATGAATGCTTCAGTCTCTTTCTTTTATAGAGTTAACTTAAGGGTGATTGTGCCTACTTTCTTTTATTATACAGCATATTTTAGTGGGAACATTACTTGGAATGGTTTGCGAATTCTGTGATAGAAGTTTATCCCAGCTCAGTTTGGTTAAGTAAGCTATGAAGCTGAACGTAGGAGCTAACTTTGATCACTAGGAGGTAATGGAGATGAATAAGAGAATAGTGGGTGTCTTTGCTGCCGAATACGAAGCTTCGAGGGTTATTGAAGAGTTGAAACGTCAAGGCTGCAGAACAGAGGACATATCGATTATCGCGAGAAATTCAGAGAGTGCGGATACGATTAGAGATGAATCAGGGACCCAAGCGCCGGAAGGAATAGCTACTGGTGCAGCTACGGGTGGTCTGCTGGGTGGATTAACTGGGCTCTTGATGGGGATAGGCGCTTTGGCTATTCCAGGCATCGGGCCGATCATTGCAGCCGGACCGCTTGCGGCAACACTTGCTGGAGCGGCAATAGGTGCAGGCAGCGGTGGATTAGTAGGCGGCCTTATTGGACTTGGCATTCCTGAAGAGGAAGCCAAGCGTTACGATAACTACGTGGATGAAGGCCATATTCTTGTAATGGTGGATGTAGAGGGCGAGCAGAAAGAGGAAGAAGTGAAGCGGATCTTCGTACAGCATAATAGTCTGAATGGGGATCGTTTTGAGGATATTGCGAATATGAATACAGCTGAGAATCGAAATTATGATGGTAGTGTAAAGGAAAGCGATGCGCTCCGGGCAGCTGATCAACAAGAGGCGAGAAATCTAGCTCAAGCTACCGGAACTATGGATGCCATGGATACCTTAGCAAGTGAGCGCATTAGAAATAAATAAGAAATGAATAACTTTTAGTAAAAAACAGACTATTTCACTAGCCACGGGTGAGCTGCTGAGATAGCCTGTTTTTTGTGATTTTATAAAGAGTCAGGTCATATATTTGTTTTTTTTAACCCAGAGGTGCTGATCCTTCGCTTTAGCATTAATTGCTTCAAGGCGTCAGCGTTTACGAGGATAGTTCCGGCAATGATGGTGAATACACCGAGGATCGTAACCCAATTCACAGCTTCATTATAAAAGAAAAAGCCAACCCCTACGGCAATCGGTGGAGATATATATAGCCAGGTAGAAGGAAACACAGGATTTGTCTTAGCGACAAGCCAGTAGAACAATGAATGACCGACCATCGAGCCGATTACGATCAGATAGAGCAGTGAACCTGCTGTCTCGAAAGAAAGCAGAAACTCAGGATGTACATTTTCGGTGGCTAAGGAAAGAATGAATAATAACACTCCGCCATACATCATTTGGGCTGCATTTAGTGCGATGGGAGAGACCTCAGGCATACTGTTGATTACTTTTTTAGAATAAATTGCGCCTACCGCGTAACAGCACTCCCCAATAAGGACAGCTGCGCAGCCGATGAGCCATAAAGGTGAAATATCAACGACAAGATTAGGAAGAACGAGCAGCAGTACGCCAGTCAACCCGATGATACAACCATATAGGGAGATGGCAGGTGCTTTTTGCCGAAGAATAGAAGTTTGGAGCAACAGAATCATGATCGGACCAGTGGCAGAGAGTACAGCTGCTAACCCAGAAGATACATATTGTTCGGCCCAGTAGAGACCTGCAAAGGTGCCAAAGGTTAACGCAGATCCGGTGAAGAGCATTTCTTTACGCAGGAGCAGGGAGAAGCTAGCCTTTCGTTTCCAGACCATCCATAGAAATAGAACAGCACCTGCCACAAAAAAGCGTAAGCCTGCTGAAAAGAAGGGCGGCGCACCAGCATCCACACCGATTTTGATAGCTAGAAAGGTCGTGCCGAAGATCAGACATACAAGTGCATAAGCGAATAAGATCATTTTGAAAGTCCCCTTTAGTGTGTGTATATAGCGATCCTTGAACCAGTCCGTTAATCATATAGGGGAGAATATAGAACAGATGATGTTGAATAGAACAGATGACTTTAGAAATCGTGTACAATACTGTAAATGGGATTTGTTCGGAGAGGAGTTGCAGTGAAGTGAAAAAGTCAGCGAGCGTGGAGCATAATCATCCCTTATTTCGGAAGGTATATGAATTTTTAGTGAATCGCATACAGCGAGGGGAGTGGGGGGCACATGATAAGCTTCCTTCTATACGGCTGCTGGCGGAGGAATTAAAGGTACATCGACTGACAGTATTCAAAGCGTATAGAATGCTGACAGAGGATGGGAAAGTTTATGTAAAAGATAAATCGGGTTATTACGTATCGCCTGTTAGCTTGGTTCCTATTGTAGAAAAAGGCGCAGCAGTCACTGCCTATGCGCTCACTAATCCTCTTTCGGATATACAGAGAATGCCTGCTAAGTATCAGTTCTCACAGGCGCTGATTGATCCAGGTCTTTTGCCAAATCTTTTTCTATCCGACTATGTCAAAAAAGTGTTCGATTTATATCCCAAGGTCATGGGGACGTACTCTTCGGTTCAGGGAGATGAGGAGTTACGGGAGACGCTAAGTCGTCATTTTCGTAAGAAGCATCGGTTACAGTTATCCTCGGAAGAGCTGCTTATTACTTCAGGTGCGCAGCAGGCGATCAATCTGATATCACGAATTGTGCTCGGGCCTATGGACACGGTGCTGGTGGAGCGACCGACCTACAGTGTGGCCATGGATATTTTTCGCCGGGAGGGGGCAAGGCTGATTCCGGTGGAGATCACTCCGATGGGCTATGACTTGGAGGAAGTTGAAGCTCTGATGAAAAAGCATAGACCGCGCATGTTCTATATCAATCCGACTCATCATAATCCAACTGGATATACGGTGCCAGCGCAGCAACGTAAACTGTTAGTCGAGCTTGCCGAGCGTTATCGCTGTCTGTTAGTCGAAGATGATCCGTTCCGCGATATGTATTTTGAAGAGGAGCCCCCGCCGCCCTTTTTTGCTTACGATACCGAAGGTTGGGTGATCTATATTAGCAGCTTCAGTAAATATGTAGCCCCAGGCTTACGGATCTGTGCGGTGGCTTGTCGTTATCCGTTTATGGAGCGCTTGATCACGGCCAAATCACTCGCGGACAATGGTACTCCGCTGCTTAACCAGAAGATATTCCTACATTACTACACGTCATCACGTTTGCAACAGCATCTCGGTAAGCTGCGGATTGCACTTCAGGTGCATAAGGAGATTGTAGAGGAGGAGCTGGCTGGGACCGGGTGGGAGTGGACGCCTCCACAAGGGGGGCTAAATCTGTGGGTGAAGCTGCCGGATCATCTCTCGGTGGAGCGATTGTTTGCCGCAAGTATGGCGCAGTCGATTGCTTTTGTGCCAGGAGAGCTGTTCGATCCGCTGGGGGAAATGAAGTCGAGCATTCGAATAAGCTACTCTTTTGCAAGCGAAGGGGTGCTACGTGAGGGGATTCAGCGGTTGATTGCAATTGCGCGGGGGGGATGAGTAAATTCAGAAGAGATGAGAGACTAGTGAAGTCTAATTCGGACGGAATGGATTAGACTTGTATAACTTGTTTGGGAATTGTTGAAACACTTTCCACGTTTGCTCCGTCTGTAAGATAAAGAAGGAGGTCATTAAGGTGCGAAAGGGTAATCTGCGAAATCCAGTGCTGATCATTCTAAGTATAACGTTAATATTTATGGCCTTGCTGACGGTGCGCCCCTCTGTTACTTATGCGTGTTCCTGTGTTGTACCTGCGGAACCACTTGAGGCGCTTGAATCAAGTTCAGCCGTCTTTACTGGGAAAGTAGTGGGCATAAAGGAGCCGAAGGGGACTATAATCTCATCTGCGGATCCAGTAAAAGTAACCTTTGAAGTCGATTCCAGCTGGAAAGGGGTCGAGGGGAATAAAGTAACATTGACCACTGCTTTATCGTCTGCCAGCTGTGGGTTTGAATTCGTGGAAGGGGAAAGTTATATCGTCTATGCGTATGCTAATGACGAAGATGACTCTGGTAAATTAGAGGCCAGTTTATGCAGTCGAACGAAGCTGCTTGCTTCGGCATCGGAGGACCTGAAGGTGCTTGGATCTAGTATATCGGCAGGAACACCTACAGCTTCTCCGAAGGCAACATCGAATCCTTCGCCGAAATCTGCAGATGGGAATAATGAGTCGACGGATGTGGCGGGGAAACCAACTGCGGAGAGCGATTCCGTTCCACTTGTTAATGTAGGAATCAGTGGAGTCATTATCGTTTTGATAGCGATAGCTGGCGCTGTGTTCTACCGTCGTAGAGATGGTGGATCGCGTAAGAGATAAAATGATGGTCTGATGAAGCGGTCGCCCGGGAAATATTCGGGCGGCCGCTTATTTATTTGAGCTGATCTTAATGAGATCAATAATTAGGGAATTCCTCCCTGTGATTTATCTTGTTTTAATCGATATCATCAATATTCAGGGAATTCCTCCCTGTTATTCAGCAGAAATTGCCCATTTGGCAATAATCCGCTCATTTATAGGGAGAATTTCCGCAAAAAGTTCAATTTTCACTTATAAAGTCCGAATTAGAGGGAGGATTTCCCTATAAATATTTCAAGGAGGCTAGAATCTGTGAAGCCAGCTGAAGTTAGGTAATGAAGGTGATGTAAGGTGCTGCAGGTAATCAAGGTGAAGAGGGGGAATTTCATACCGCAAGCTTACGTTACACCCACCCGAACAACCGAGCGAGTTGTGCGACTGCAAAGGTTACTCCTATGGCGATACCGAGCGGAATGACTGCTGAGAGAACAGCCCACTTCATGCTTTTCGTCTCCTTATAGATGTTCACGAGCGTAGTGCCGCAAGGATAGTGGAGCAGGGAGAACAGCATCATGTTAAGCGCAGTCAGCCAAGTCCAGCCATGTGATAAAAAGACATCTTTGATGCTGCCCAAGCTGTCGATATCGACCATAGCGCCTGAGGACATATAGCCCATAAGCAGAATAGGCAGTACGATTTCATTCGCGGGAAGTCCGAGAATAAAGGCCATAATGATAAAGCCATCCATGCCGAGCATGTGTGCAAAAGGATCAAAGAAGGCAGCCATATGATTCAGGACAGAATCTCCACCAATAAACAGGTTGCCAAGAATCCAAGTGATAATACCGGCAGGGGCAGCAACAACGATAGCCCGAGTAAGTACGTTAAGCGACTTATCTTTTGAAGAAATAAGTATGGTCTTCCAAATTTGCGGCCGGCGATAGGGCGGGAGCTCCAGTGTGTAGTGTGTTGGAACACCTCGTAGCGCAGTTTTCGACATGACCCAGGAAACCGTCAGGGTAACGATGATACCGATTAGCACCATCCCCATAAGTACGGAGGCGGTGGTGAGGGTACGGAGTGCGCCTGTCGTAGCCGCTCCTGCCATGAATAAGGAAGACAATAGAATCAATGTCGGCCAACGGCCGTTACATGGAACGAAATTGTTAGTTAAAATCGCGAGCATCCGTTCACGCGGCGATTCGATGATTCGTGTGGAGAGGATCGCGGCGGCATTACAGCCGAAACCCATAGACATGGTCAAAGCTTGCTTGCCGTGACCACCTGATTTTTTGAACAACCGGTCCATGTTAAAAGCAACCCTCGGCAGATACCCGAAATTCTCAAGCAGTGCAAACACTGGAAAAAATATCATCATTGGTGGCAGCATGACACTGATAACCCATGAGGTTCCTCGATATAATCCAAGCACAAGTACACCGTGTAGCCAAGCGGGGGCATGAATCGCCGCAAATCCGGCCGTCAGATAACCTTCAATGAAGCCGAAGAAAGAAGCAAGCCAGCTTGAAGGATAGTTGGCGCCGGCAATCGTAATCCAGAACACGATACCGAGGATGGCGAGCATAATGGGGAATCCCCATATTTTTGAAGTTACGATATTATCCAGCTTATAAGTGCTGTTCAGCTTCTTCTTATCCCTATAGGTGACTGCATCCCCGCAGATGCCTGCGGATACGCCATAGATACCACTGACAATCTCATCCCGTATCGCTCCGCCGTCAGCGAGCTTTTTTGCTGTGGACAGCAAGGAATCTAGAGGATCTAATCCCTTAGTGATAGGCCGTGACTCCATGACCGATGACCTCCTTTGCTTCAGGCAATTCTTTATTTTTCATATTCTCCTTAAGCGAAGTTAGCAAGCTGTCGTCACCATCCAATAAGCGCAGTGCAATCCAGCGTGCTGGATATTTGCTGCCAATGGTTTGCTCTACCAGAGGTGTAAGCTCTGCGATCCCTCGTTCAATCTCTTCGTTATAAGTAATACGCAGCGGCTGTGCGGTGAAAGTGCCGGTAGCCACTCGCTCCACCTGATCCAATAACGCTTCAATACCGATTTTATTGCGAGCCGATATCGCTACAACTGGCACGCCGAGACGTTTGGAAATACGTTTCAGATTAATGTCGATACCGAGTTTACGGGCTTCATCGATGAGGTTGATGCAGACTACAGCCCGCCCGGTAATCTCCAGCACTTGCAAGGCAAGGTTGAGATTTCGTTCTAGCGAGGTAGCGTCAAGCACGACTAGTGTCACATCTGGCTGTTCAAAAATAATATAATCTCTAGCCGCTTCTTCGTCAGCAGAATTCGAGTATAGGGAATAGGTACCAGGAAGATCTACTGCAAGATACGTATGGTCTTTATGCTTAAACTCGCCTTCAGCAGTAATGACGGTTTTACCTGCCCAGTTTCCTGTATGCTGGCGCATGCCGGTCAGCAGATTGAAAAGCGTGCTTTTTCCAGTGTTAGGATTGCCTGCAAAAGCGACAGTGAAATGACTCATGCTTCTACACCTCCGATGACTTCTCCAAATATTAAAGAGCTTTCTTCTCTACGTAATGCAATGGTCGTGTTGCTTACCCGAAAAGCTATAGGATCTCCTAAAGGACTACGGCGCAACACCTCAACGGCATTACCGACTACAAACCCGAGATCCAGTAATCTTCTTCTAAGCACACCCTGAACTTCAATGCCGCTGATGCGCAACATACTGCCTTTAGCCGCTTCTGATAATGGAATACTAGTTCCCGACATAAGAACCCCCTTCTTTCAGTTATTGTATATTTGTATTTTTATGGTTATTATTTTGTGCAATGGAATTTTTCTTGTGGACTGACACAATATTAGTATATGTGAACAACTTTGTCCCTGCAACAAGAATGTTTCCCTAAGGCAAAATTAATTTAGACGCAGAAAAGCCCCTAACGGAAAGAAGGCTTGCGCTCTCCAGCCGAGGGGCTAAGATTGAGTCTACTCATAGGCTTGTCTTTAATTGGAATAGTCTAATCCAAGGTTTTATTAGTCGTGAAGTTACGTCCAGCTGCCAAAATCAAGCGTGCGTCCGGTCTCCACCAAGGTTTTAATATTACTTAGAACCTGCCACCAAGCGCTGATGCTGCCAGCATACGAAGGATCATCAGGATGCCATTCATCGTGGATAAGCGTGAGCTTAGTAGTTCCACCCACCGGTTCAAGCAGCCAAGATATACGCGATTCATATCTTTCTAGTTCCTTATGATAGGAAGGGCCGACCTTATGCGTGAAACGCAGTGCTTTTTGCGGAGTAAACTCCAGCAGCGTTCCATACACATGTAATGTTTCATCTCCATCTAATCCAGGACCTACATATTCCAGTAATTCGCCTTCTTTAAAAGTTGAATGGATTACACTCCCGTAATAAATCTGTTTGGTACCTTCCGGAGAGATCAGAGTGTCCCATACCTGCTCAGGTGTGCCGCCAATATAAAATTCATAGTGAAGTTCCTTCATTCGTTATTCCTCCTTGGTTTGTAGCCTCATTTATTCCCATAGACTTATTTACACTATACAAAAGGATCACTGACAACTACGGTCAGTGATCCCAAGAAAATGATCTTAAACTTTATAATAAGCTGCTAGATCGGTAGCGATAGAGAAAAGTTTTTGTTTCAGAGCCAGAGGCTCTAGAATTCGTAGCGTTGTTCCATAAGGCAATAAGAAATATGGCATATAAGTCAGCAAAGAAGGTTCGTCCACTTGAAAGCGGGCTTGTCCTTCCATGCGCTGTACCATTGTATATCCGAACAACCAGTGGCTGCATAGATCGTTTAAGATTCCCTCGTCAGATGCGATGACTACTGTAACTAGTTTCTCTTCAGTATTACGTGTAGGCAGTAAGCTCTTTAACAAAAAATCACTTGCAGAGAAGTCAGCAGGACGAGAAAACACAGCTTCTGTACGGTGCAGTTCAATGATTCTATCGACTCGAAAGCTACGAATCTCTTGTCTCTGATGGCAGTAAGCAACGGTATACCATTGCCCCTTCCAGAGTACAAGTCCATAAGGATCAATGGCGCGGGAGGAGGTTGTCTCTCCATTTCCCTTGCGATATTCCATTTGGAGAGTATGTCCGTTCGCTGTCCCTAATTCTAGCTCTTGCAGTAGATGGGGAAGCGGAACGGCAGGGGAGTGGATAGTCTCAATCCCACTTTCATGGCGTTCCATTTGTGCCAATTGCTGTGCATTGCTGTACCGTTTCAGTTTGGAAACCGCTTGATTTAGCGCTTCTACATAAGGATATCCGGTTCCTCGGGCAAAGGAGGCCGCTTGCAGAAGGGAACGTTGTTCATCGGTGTCAAAGAATAACGGAGCCTCGAAAAAATGCTCCGGAAGGCTATACCCTCCACCAGGTCCGCTATCCGCGATAATTGGAACGCCACTGATACATAGTGCGTCAATGTACCGGTAAACGGAGCGGACACTGATCTCTAACGCTTCCGCCAGTTCCCCGGCCGTTCTTCCCCGCTGCTTGAGCATCCAGAGAATGGATAACATGTGATCAGCCTTAGACATGAATGCGGAACCTCCTTGCTAGGTTTATTGAATAATATAGCAAGTGTAACGTGTAAGCACGGTTCCGCCAACACAAAGAGAAGTATCTATACCATTATTTTTTTAAGACTATGAATGTACCGGGATCGTGCAATAAAGAAATAGAGAGTTTGCACAGCAAGGAATGTACCGGATGTCATTAGAACGGGAAGCGTGACATCGGTGATATTCATTTGCTTCAGGATGGGCCGAATCACGACAAGGGTCTGAATGGTGGCAATCACAATCGGAATATAAAAGAGCACAGAGATCTGTTTGGTAGCAGAAGCTGACATTTCTTTAGTGCTTAAACCGATTTTGGATAAAGCGGTGTACATTTGCTTATCAGTGTTTAGCTCGGTATGAAGCTTAAAAAAAAGAAAGCTGGCCGATGAGAGCGAGAAGATCAGTGCGATAAAGATGCCAATAAAACTAAATATGGCTGTTCCCTGTTTGGTTGATAAATAGCTGTCCGCTCGTGCTGTTAGTAAGCCGTTGTATTGATGATTATTAGCACTGTTGGATACGTTACTCCACTTGATAAGTTCTCTGGTGATCACAGCTTCAGAGGAGTTATCCTCAGGCGTAGGGCCATCCCATGCAGGGATTTTATATAGATATCGTACATAGAGCCTTGTGTATTCCGCTGCTGAAGAAAACTTATCATAAAAACCGTCATCTACGATTAAGAGTGAGCTTGCCATGGGGTCCATTGGATGTATCTTTGGCGTTCGAAATTCTTTTAGCAGCAGCTCTTCATCTTTCTGATTTTTCAAAAGAATCGTTCGATTCACAGCGTAATTCTGTGTCTCTATATGAGGGCTTAGCATTAATACAGCTTCTTTCTCAGATAGGGGTCCCACCTCGGGCACATTCATTTGCGGAGCCAATTGATTGAACTCTGATCGGGAGATGATATCAAGGTTAAGGAGGGTTTCTTTATCGATTCCTTGAATGGAAGCGGAGATTAGATCAACCTTATTCTCTGTATATTCGACTTTAGCATTCAGTAATTTATTGTGAATCGGTTCTAAGTCTGGCGCTTTTCCCTTCGGATTATAGCTCGAATAGTTTATAGCGAATGGTGTTTTTTTATAGTGCTCTGTATTCGCTTGATTAATGGACAAAAGAAATCCAGCAGCCATGCAAGCAATCGAAGTGACTACTGTAACAAGGAACAGCATTCTTGCATTGTCTTTGATCTTGTAGCTCATCTCAGAAATCCACAGCAGATTGGTCCCATGCCAAAGTCGTTTACGACGCAGCTTAAGTAGGCGTATCCCTAGTACGGATAACTGAGAGTAGAAAAAGTAGGTTCCGGCAATACCTGTGACAGCAGCAACCAATAGTGAGCTCGGAGATAATTGCTTACGAATCGCGAGAGCTCCAGCAGTCAACAGCAGAAATCCGAACAGCGAGAACAACCAGGAGACACGGGGTTCTTTTTTAGGTTTAACATTTCCCTTAAGTAATTCAAGGACTTGATGCTTGCGAATAAACAATAATGTGAAGATCGAAATGACCAGAAATAATGAAATGAATGAGATAGAGGTCATCACTAACGCTTTCATTGGCCAATAAAATGGTAGAGGGTCCATGCCCATAATGGTCGTACTCAGCAGCAAGAATAGCTTGGATAAAAGCATTCCGAAAGACATACCTGTGACGATAGAGAGCAGTCCGATGAGCATATTTTCGATAAGAATCAGTTTGTTGATCTGGCCTGGACGTGCACCTAAGATCATCAGTAGGCCGAACTCCAAATTACGCATTTTCAGGAAAGCACTAATCGAGTATAGGACAAAAAAGAAAGCAAAGATAAACACAATATAAGAAGCGATTTGCATGCCGGCGGCTGAATTCAGGCCTAGCTTGATGTTCGTAACCCCAGGATGGTAAATAAACACGGAATATGAAAAAAAGATCATGACCATAAAAGCACTGCTTAAGAAAAAAGCAAAATAAGCCCGCGAATTACGCCGCACATTGTTAAACGCGAATTGAGGAAAGTTCATGACTATTCCCTCCCCAAAATGAAAGTGTGTCGATGATTTTTTGGAAGAAGGTTTGACGGTTATCTCCACGATGAATTTCTGCCGCTAGTTTTCCGTCTTTTATAAAGACGATTCGGTTGCAGTAGCTCGCTGCCAGTGGATCATGCGTTACAAGCATTATCGTCGTGCCCTCTTTATGATTAATATTCTCCAGCGATTCCATCACCGTACGTGAAGAATTAGAGTCAAGCGCACCTGTAGGCTCATCTGCCAATATAATTGAAGGAGAGGTGATGATTGCCCGGGCAATTGCTGTCCGCTGACGTTGTCCACCCGAAATTTCATAGGTGCGTTTGCTCAGAATATCGGTAATGTTTAAGCGTTCTGCGACTCTTTGCAGCAAAATCTCCATCTGCGAGAGTTTACGATTGTCCAGCGTTAGGGGCAGTACAATATTCTCAGCAACGGTTAATGTCTCAAGCAGGTTAAAATCCTGAAACACAAAGCCTAGTTGTTTGCGGCGAAAGTGTGCGAGCTCTTTTTTATTCAAAAGATAAGGGTTGCTGCCATTGATATTCACCTCGCCAGAGGAGGGCTGGTCGATCGTGGAAACCATGTTAAGCAGTGTTGTTTTACCGCTACCGGAGGGGCCCATGATGCCTACAAATTCACCTTTTTCAATATTGAGATGGATATCGGTGAGAGCTTGGGTCGCTATTTTCCCGGGGTATACCTTATGAAGTCCTTTGACCTCTAAAACATTCATATCATCCATTCCTTCCGTTTCAAAAGTGAGTTTCTCATCCCTCACGAAGCGGGGACGGGTTATGTATATAATGTATAAAATTGAGCGATAAGCTGCTATGGATTTACCTTAACGTTATCTTACAACGTGCTTAAGGTTATGTTCGTACTGGACTGGGATGAACAGATATGCAAAGAAGAAGAACCTCAAAGCCATGATTGCTGACTACGAAGTCCTCTCGTTCTTATCTCTATAGATGATTGCTATTGCTGAATATGAGTCGCACACGGGTTCCTTCTCCGAGTTGAGATTGAATTTCCACCTTATGTTCAAGCCTGCTGCAAATCTCCCTTACGAGGTACAGACCCATACCTGTCGATTCATGATAATGGCGTCCACGATCCCCCGTAAAGTAGGGATTAAACACACGCTTTAGATCTTCAGGAGAAATGCCGATGCCTTGATCGGTAATATCCAGAACCGTGTCGGTGCCCACACGCTGGGCTGAGAGGGTAACAGTTTTAGCAGTATTGGAGGCGGGGGTATAATTCACGGCATTGGTTAAGATTTGGGTCAGCATAAACATCAACCATTTGGCATCGCTATATACTGCTAGATTGGCATCCACCTGTACATCTACTTGTATACCTCTGCGTATGAATAGTCTGCGATTCACGGCTACCGCCTCACTAACTATTTTGCGCAGAAGTAACGGTTCAACCTGAAAGTCATTTTCAAATCGGTCAAGCCTTGCCGTGTAAATAACCATCTCCAGCCCCCCGCGCAGACGTTCTAATTCCTCCTGAATACTTGCGGCGGTTTCCTCTTCAAGATCCTTTAGCGTGAGCTGAATGACAGAGAGTGGAGTCTTCATCTGATGAACCCAGCGATTCATGAATACGATATGCTGATTCATCTGGCGGATATGCCCATTTACCTGCTCCTGATACTGACGGTCAATAAGCTGCAATAGCTCATGAATTGCTTCTGGCAGAGGCGTATCGCCTAAGGATACGGGATGATTTTGGAGTGAGTCCATAGGATCGCTTAGTGCTGCATACAATTTCCGGTGCTGAACATATCGGTAGCCTAAAAATAGTAAAAGAACTACGGTGCTAAGAGCGATTCCATAGAGCATGATAGAGATCGGTCGGTTCTCACCAGACAGCCAATACAGCAAGGGAATAAGCAACATTTGAAGCAGATAGAACAGGATTAGCGGAATCTGGTCTTTCCAAAATAGCCTCATGGCATATCCTTAGTGACATTAAGCCGATACCCAGCGCCTCTTACAGTTTCCACAATATCGCCAAGACCAAGATCCTTGAGTTTTTTGCGGACACGGGTTATGTACACATTTAATGTATTATCATCTATAAAATGCTGATCCTTCCACATGAGATCAAGTAGACGCTCCCGGTTAACGACGCGTCCTTCTTTTAGCAATAAGGCCTCCAGCAGAACGGATTCTTTTTGAGTCAGCTCGCTAGTATGTCCGTCGTATTGGATGACATAACGTTCAGGATAGAGAATTAAGCCTCCAGACTGGAGCTTATGCTCTTCCTGGGTCTGTGAGTAAGATCCGTATACTCTGCGGATGTGGCTACGGATTTTGGCAAGCACAACCTCATAGTGGAAAGGTTTGGTGATATAATCATCCCCGCCATTCTCTAGCGCCATCACCTGATCCATTCCACTGTCCCGTGCAGAGATGAATAGAATAGGGCAGAGAGAGAGCGAACGAATCTGGCGGCACCAGTAAAATCCATCGTATTTTGGCAGATTGACGTCCAGCAGAACAACGTCCGGGTGAGTGTCATTAAAAATCTCCAGTACCCTGTTGAAATCCTCTATTATCACCGTACGAAATTCATATTTAGATAGATACGTGCTTAAAAGGCTCGCGAGTTTAGCATCGTCCTCTATGATTAGAATCGTTTCCATATATTCACTCCTTTGTTCAGTTATACAGTACCATGGACAAGGAAAAATATGCAAAAGTGAGTCAAGCCTAGCCTTCCGGCAGCCCCAGCCCCAGCCCCAACCCCAACCCCAACCCCAACCCCAACCCCAACCCCAACCCCAACCCCAACCCCAACCCCAACCCCAACCCCAACCCCAACCCCAACCCCAACCCCAACCCCAACCCCAACCCCAACCCCAACCCCAACCCCAACCCCAACCTAACCTCAGTAGCAGCACCAATCCCAGCACTACCCCAGCACCAGCTATTGCGTAACCAGACTTAACTGCACATTGTACAACTATGTGAGCTTATATGGCGACTTTAAGAGGTTTAGTTGCACTCTGTACAACTAAATTGAGCAAATACAGTGTGTCTAAAGGAAAAACAGTAATTTAGCTGCACGTAATACAACTAACTTATCTTTTGGAGTAGCAGTATGAGGAATAGTTGTACGAAATGCAATTAGCGGATGGGGATGGGGAAGTAATTTCGAAGGAGGATGTTAGTTTAAGAACATTCATTCATTGGGTCTATTTACCGTCTGCAGATGATCGCGCCCCCTTGAGTTTTGTCTCCGAACCCCAGCACCAGCTATTGCGTAACCAGACTTAACTGCACATTGTACAACTATGTGAGCAGACTTTAAGAGGTTTAGTTGCACTCTGTACAACTAAATTGAGCAAATACAGTGTGTCTAAAGGAAAAACAGTAATTTAGCTGCACGTAATACAACTAACTTATCTTTTGGAGTAGCAGTATGAGAAATAGTTGTACGAAATGCAATTAGCAACGAAGGAGGGTGTTAGTTTAAGTGAGCAGATTTTATGGCCAGCACCAGCTATTTAAGACTTAACTGCACTTTGTACAACTATGTGAGCTTTTATGGCGACTTTAAGAGGTTTAGTTGCACTCTGTACAACTAAATTGAGCAAATACAGTGTGTCTAAAGGAAAAACAGTAATTTAGCTGCACGTAATAACTAACTTATCTTTTGGAGTAGCAGTATGAGGAATAGTTGTACGAAATACAGTTAGCAGATGCGTGCAGGCAATTGATATCCTTCGAGTAACCATCGAGGATGGATGTTAGTCACGTCGTGCTTAAATGCGTGCTAGCAATGACACGAAAAAAGAATGCTTCTATTGCATGATCTGCAATAGAAGCATCTTCGAAGCCGAAGCCCAGCGTCTCACATTGACACTGGGCTGGCTAGATAAAGCTATTGATATTTAACTACAATCGCGTTGCTAATCTGACGCCCAGGGGTCGTGAGATATTTGCCATTGTAGTATAGTCCGCTGGATGCGCCGCCATCCAGATTCATGGCTTGATACGCACCAGCCTGCTTCATCATTTCTGCCAGCTGTGGGATAGTAGCTCCGCCAGTGGTCAGCAGAATCAGCTTGTGGTCGCGAGTGAGGCCAAGTGCGCTGCGGGCGCCACCGCCGGTTAAGATCTTGGCATCCTTGAAGCCTTCTGCCACGACATTAAGGGATACCTTGCCATTCACAAGCAGACGTGGCCCAGCTTGGAGTGCTCCTTCCATAGATCCGGAAGCGAAACGGTCTGTAAACTCTAGCCCGGGAATAAGCGAGGCTAGATGGTTGCTGTCATAGGTGAAAATTGTGCGGCGATCGCCGGAGCTATTTTTGAGCATTTTTCCACCACTGACCATATAACCGTAAGGCGCTTTGTATGCCCCTTTGGTGTAGGCATCAAAGAACGTACCGTTAATAGCTATTACGGCATTATTGCGTTTGGCTAGACTGCTTAGTTCCTCCACTTTTCCTACCGTATTTCCTGCTAGTACAACGTCGAGCTTCACTTTAGGATGCAGTAAGGAAACGGTAACCGTTTGGGCTTTGAAGGATTTGCTACCCACCTTGAAAGTTTTACTAGCACTGACAACAGGGGAGGAATCTGCTTTAAGAAGTGAGCCAGACTGTACAGGGACAGTCGATGAAACATCGTTATTCGTAAGGGTTACAGATGAGGCTTCCTGATTCCATTCCAATTGAATGCCCAGCGTTTTGCTGACCAGGGACAAAGGGATATATACCGTACCATTCTCACTAAAAGAGGAGTCGGTTAGTGTTACTGATTTGTCGTTGACGAGCGCAACCGCTTGTCCTACAGTGAGTATAATCTTAGTGTCTGCGTTCGTAATGGTTATACGTTTGTCACTAGTATTCATTTCAGCATGTACGCCGGTGAAATTATTTAAGAGACGCAGTGGGATGTACGAGTGGTTATTTTTGGTTACATACACGGTGTTTTTTGGAACCGCAGCAGCTCCAACAGTTGAGGAACTAAATGTGTAAACCGGAAATAAACATAGAAGGAATGCAAGAAAGAACGGAAACAATAACTTTTTCATATTAACCAAAATCTCCTTATCCTGTAGCTGATGTAAAAAGCGATAAAGGTTTATTATACCTCAAGTTCTAAAACATGGATAACCCTTATTTTTCAAATACTCAAGGGAAGATTCTGATAGAATGTAGATACGATTAAAGAATAGTACTAGAAATCAACAACTAAAGGGAGATCTTTATGACTACAGTAGGTTTAATTCGCCATGGAAGTACAGCGTGGAATAAGGAAGGTAGAGTACAAGGACATACAGATAACTCATTGGATGCAGAAGGCTTTCAGCAGGCAGCGCTTATTGCCGAACGACTTAGCGGTGAACAGTGGGACTACATATATTCAAGTGACTTGCTCAGAGCACAGCAAACGGCAGAGGTTATCGCAAAGCGACTAGGTATTGAGTTAGCAGGTATAGTACCGGGCATTCGAGAGATGTATGCAGGGCTAATTGAAGGTACTACGCAACAAGAGCGGATAGAACGATGGGGACCCGATTGGAAGACGTTAGAGTTGGGATTAGAAACTCCGGAGGCCAGCGAGATCAGAGGCAGCCAGGCCATCGAAGAGCTTGCGGAGAAACATCCGGGTTGTAATATCTTGATCGTTAGCCACGGAGTAATTTTGCGTAGCATTCTTAGAAGACTGATTCCAGAACTAGACGGTACAGTATTACTGAAAAATACGTCCATCACCCGGATCACCAAATCGGGTACTTCTTGGCATTGCGATCTGTACAATTGTGCAGAGCATTTAGAAATCTAACGAAGTGTTCAGATAATGTTCAGAGCATTTTAATATAGTGATTGTTCAGCAATCTAATCATTTTTGTAGTAAAAGGATGTGCGAATTTAAGGTGGCAGAGGTTCAGATTTACTTACAAACGTTATTATCCCTTCTCATCGCAGCCGCGGCCGGTTATTTAGTACTAAGGCTTTACCGGGATATTTCTTCTAAAACGCCTCAAAAAAGAGCGATTCATACCGGTCTTTTCGTTATAATAATCATCATTGGACTATGGAGCATGCATCAGTTAGGCGTAAAAACCTTATTGGGAAATGAAGTGGCCGATGATGGAATTATCATATCACTGGTGGTCTATAGTCTTACGATAGCCCTATTTATGTTTTTGATTACACGAATGAACCTAGTATGGGCTGAAAGAGAGCAATTGAAAGAACTGGCGTATAAGGATGCTTTAACAGGGTTATTAAATAAGAATGGAATGGATCATTTTTGGGATCGGTGCAAGGTAAATGAGCAGCTTGCCGTTTTGTTTCTGGATCTGAATCGCTTTAAATCGATCAATGATAGCTTGGGGCATCATGTGGGGGATTTACTGCTGGAAGAAGTGGGTAAAAATTTAATTCAATTCTCCAGCAAAAGAAAACGTCATATCTTCCGCGTGGGCGGTGATGAATTTGTGATTGTCGCTAAAGGCAGCAACCAGAAGGAAGCAGAGCAGCTTGCTGTGCGAATTCTGGAGAAGACGACTAAGAGTTACCAGCTAGGTGAGCATAACCTGTTCGTATCTATGAGTATAGGGATCAGCATAAGTCATGGTAAGGTGGATCATTTCAGGCTGCTTAATGAAGCAGACACAGCGATGTACGCCGCCAAACAGCTCGGTACAGGGCGTTACTCCGTCTATAAGAATTAGAAGAAGTGGATGTAAAATAAAAGCGGCAGCCATAGACCTTGTACATCGTCCATGGCTGCCGCTATTGTTATTGGAAAGGCGAATGAATGCTATTCGTCACATCCTTACGGCCTTTCATGAGGAACAAGCAGACAAGAGCAACGGCCATACTAATCGCCGCTACGTAAAACAGGATAGAGTAATCAAAAATATCAATCATGAGCCCCAGTAGTGGAGGCGAACTGATGGCGGCAAGGGAAGAGACCAGATAATACATCCCTGTTCGTGTGCCGATACTCTCTTCGGTTCCTGTTGCCACAACATAAGGATAGGAATTGATATTAATACAAGCCCAGAAGACTCCACCTAGCAACAGTAACCCTCGAAGGAGCATCAAGTCCTTTGCAAAACCGACGAGAGCAAAAATGGTCATTAATCCGCATACGCCGATGATGATCATTTTTTTCTTCCCGAATCTTCCGCCCAGCCAACCGCTCGGAATGGCGAACAGCACAAAAGCCAAAGAGAAGAAAGTGAGCGAGAAAGAGGCCGCCTGTTCGCTTAGGCCGAGATGATGTTTGCCATATAAGGTAAACAGCGTCTCAACGCCTTGATACGCTACGAACCAGAAGAAAATCGCCGCTAGCAAAAATACTGTGGTACGGTCAAGCTGACTTCGAAAGGAAATACGAGAGGGCTTGGTGGCAGCATTGTCTTCTGAAAGAAGCTTCATTTGCACGTTTACGCCGTCCCGATTTTCTTTAATGAAGCGTGATACGATAAACATACATAATAAGGTAATCAGTCCAGCGACGATAAACGGAAGTGCTGGATTGGATTTATACAGGATCGAACCTACGCCGAAAGCGAGAATAGAACCGAACCCACCCATGAAATTAATCAGCCCGTTGGCCTTTGTGCGCTGCTCTTCTGGCGTAATGTCCGGCATGAGGGCGACGGTTGGTGAGCGGTATAAGCTCATGGCCAGATTCATTAGCATCATAAACAACAGAAGTGTAAAAAGTCCGGTATGAAACGGAATCAGCATGGTTAGCACGGCAGCGAAAGGCATACCGATCATAAGATAAGGCATTCTGCGTCCAAAACGCGAGGTCGTGCGGTCACTACGGTTGCCAATCCAAGGCTGCAGGAATAAGGCAAAGTAATTATCAATCGTCATCAAGAAGCTGATAAGCGCCACACTATGTACGTATTTTTCTAGAAAAAAGGGTACAAATGCGTTATACAGACTCCACGTAATGCTGATGCTGAAAAAGCCGAATCCGAGCAACCAGACTTTTTTCACACGTTCACACTCCCTTATTATTTAGCTAGAAGCCCAGCCAGCACATCTGGATGATCTGTAATAATACCTGACACGCCAGCTTCGATTAAAGCCTTCATCCGTTCTGGATCATTAACGGTCCAAGGGTGGTAGGCAATGCCATGTTTAGCCGCCTCTTCAACGAATTCAGGCAGTACCGCTTGATGATAAGCATGCAGCGCGTTCGCGCCAAGCGTAGCTGCATAATCCCAAGGACGATACAAACCCTCTCCGTATAGAATTCCTGTCTTGATCTCTGGAGCGATCGATTTACTGTAAGCTAGGGAATAATGGTTGAAGCTCGAGAAAATCACACGATCGCTCATCTTGAAATCCCGTACAGCGGCGATAACCTTTTCCTCCATACCTGGGTAGAAAAAAGTACCATTCTTAAACTCGATATTCAGTACTGTATCTCGTCCTTGCAGCAGATCTAATAAATCTTCTAGCAAGGGGAGCTTCTCGCCTTTGAACTCGGGACTGAACCAAGAGCCTGCGTCCGCTTCCAAAATTTCTGCAAGGGTCTTATCTTTTACATAGCCTGTTCCGTTTGTCGTACGGTTCAGGGTTTCATCATGAATAAGAACGAGCCCGCCATCCTTGGTCATTTGTACATCGGTTTCAATTCCGGTTGCACCTAACTCAAGACCTTTGCGGAACGCTGCCATAGTATTTTCCGGACACACTGCCGATGCGCCGCGATGCGCAAAATTAATAATGTTCTTCATCAGCTATTCATCCCTCCAACATAGTGTTTGCTGTCGCCCTGTAGACGAGGGCTACTTTTCATATTCCACATAGAGTAAAGAAACCCTGTTTAGAAATGCTGGCAGGGCTCTATTTCTTGAAATTTAACATGCAGTTTACCTTACAGCAATTCTCGCTTCAATGATTCATAGCCCATAAGGAATTCGTTCCAGCAGACCTGATCCATAGATGTCTTGCAGCTTCAGCTCTGGCATATGGATATAACCGATATAACAGTCGCACACCTTCATTCGGCAGCTTCTTATAGCGGACAGACCTTCCAAGCCATCGCGATAGAGGTTGCCAATGACACCTCTGTCCTTATAACAGCGTTTCACCAGTCCAGCACCTTGTACATAAAAGACTTCTTTTCCTGCATTGCAGGTCTGCCCCAGACTTTCGTAATCCATAGCATTCACAGCAAAATGTGGATCAATCTGGCTCAGAATAGAAAGATCCTCGGCTGTATAGTAATCCGGTTTATCTTTATATGCATTGACCCAGAGATATACACTCTCCGGTAATGCTGCGCGAAGCGAGGTTATAGCTGGAAAGGCACTGCGTATTCCAACGCTTCCGACACTGAAAGATACATTATTCTCATACAAGGTCATGCATTGCGTTAGAAACTTATCCTCACTCACCTGTCCGGGGTGGTAAGTCGCCCAAAAGGCAGCCTTGTTTCGATTTAGCTGATGAACGAAATCAAGATTTGCTGACAGGTTCGTCTGAATGGCTACCTTCTCCACATGTTCCATATTGGAGAGCGAGATCATTGCTTCTTTGTACCAGCGATGAATCAGCCCTTCGCCATAAGGATTGAAAAAGATAGACAGCCGGTGACCCGCTGCACCCTGCAGAGAGGCCCACTCGACAAAGGTCTCCAATCCTTGCCGATCCTTGGCGAGAGTGGCTGCATTGTCCTTATTTTTGCCGAAAGGACAGTAGGGGCAGTCATAATTGCAAGAGGTGAGAGATCCGCGGTAATAGAGAACGGAATTCATGGTAATACGAACCTTTCCATTTGCTCCCGAATCTCTCCTGAAATAAACCAATCCCCAATCGAATCAGAGTAGCCCATGCCTTCGGTAGTGAGGCGCAGTACGCCATCTATTTCCATTCCCAAGCCAGTTTGAAGCAGGTTCGACAGCTCAGGATAATCATCCCAGAGCGAATTTTTGAAGCGCAGGCTGTAGTCTTTTATCCTCAGACCTTCACTATGTAAAATTGCCTTCAGAATAAAGCGGCGCTTCTGTTCCTCTAGACTTAGCACAATGCCGTAATCAGCCGTATCGTAACGATCCGCTGCGACGTAATCAGCAATAATGCTTTCGGTTGCTTTACGGCTCACCCCGTAACGAGAAGCGTAATGCACATGGCGCGTGTAGGATCTAGCACCGCAGCCCAATCCAACCATCCCTTCTTCTTGGCAACTATAATCGATAATAGGTTTGTCTGTTCCCGCGCTTTCTTTGGCGAATCGACGCATGGAATATTGGCGATAACCTCTAGCTTTAAGCAACTGTCCAGCAGCTTTGTAGCAATCTAGGCGAATATCCTCCTGACGCTGGATATCGTCAGGCTTCACAATCGTATGCTCACGGGTGTAGAGCGGATAAATAAAGATTTCCTCTGGCTCATAGCTAAGGGCCTGATTTAGTGAATACAGCCAAGAGTCGACGGTCTGCCCCGGAAGACCATAGATCAGATCCAAATTTAGAATAGGAAAATCATATTTCCCCAGCAGCTCCAGTGCCCGGTACACCACATCCGGGTTTTGGGGGCGATAGATGGCTGCTGATTCAGCAGCGACGAAGCTCTGGATGCCCATACTAACCCGATCTACTGTATATTCTTTCAGAATATTTAGCTTTTCTTCGCTAAGAGTCTCGGGGGAAGTTTCCACCGAGATGGAGGCTGTACGCGTATCCAGTCCCATCGTATCAACGGCAATGTGGAACAAACGGCGAAGCTGATCTGCCGCCAGCAATGTAGGCGTTCCACCACCAATCGCGAAGCGGGCATACGGCTTATGATCGGTAAATGCTGCCCACTGCTTGGCTTGACGTTCTAGCGCGTCCACGTAAGTAGCGTGAACATTCGCGCGTTTATCAGGCAGGGTGAATAGGTTGCAGAATCCACAGCGAGCGCCGCAAAAAGGAATATGCATATATAAAAAAAAGGATTCTGCAGGCTCATCTCGCCATAAGGCTTCTAGTGGAAGCGGAGGCTGTAGATCACTGTAAGCTGTTTTGTGTGGATAGGAATACAGATAAGATCGGTAAGGGTAAGCCGTAATTTGGTCTTTCCATTTGTGAAGTTCTTCTAAAGAGAAGGACGATAACGTCATACAGTGCTCCATCCTTTCCTTTTCCTTGTTATAGAATAAATTCGCGGTAGGGGATATTCCATACGGTTTCGTGAGCTAGGCGATGCCCCTGATAGCCATCCTCGCCAAAGGCGGTCCCATGATCGGAAAACGCCAAACAGAAGGTAGGATTACCGCGTTCCCGGAAAGCGTCGAATAATCGGCCCAGTTCACCATCCACATATCGTAGTGCGGCGCGCTGGCTGTCTACGGAGTCTTTTTTAGCACCAGGTATAAAATAGTGGTTTGGCCCGTGGATGGCAGAGACATTAAGGAACATGAACAATCTTTGTTGGCCCGGAGTATCCTTCAACAGCTTCAAGGCATGATTCACCTGATGCTCTGTGGAACGCGGATTGGTGACCCCGAACGTCATCCGCCAGTAGCTTTGCTGGAAATAACTTGGTAACACACGAGCGAGTGGATTTTTTTTGGTGAAAAAAATAACGCCCCCTATACATACTGTGCGATAGCCCTCAGCAGCAAGCCCAGACACAATATCCGGTGTATCGAATAGCCAGGTATGGGGATGTGTCTTCATCCCGGTATTTCTGGAATGGAACATGCGGATATGCTCGCTCTTATCCGTTGTGGCCGGCGTAGGCAAGAAGCCGCCGAAGAAGGCGTGATGAGCCGCATAAGTAAAGCTGCCTGGGGTATGTCTTCTCTCCCATGATCCGGTCCCGCACAAGTTGGGACAGTTCGCTTCTTCCATTACAGCAGCATCATAACGAAGCGTATCGAGTGTGATCATAAGAATATCATGCGTGCCGACGATGGTGTTCATATCCATTAAGATAAACCTTCCTTTATAAGCGGTGTGGAGGGAGGCGTGATATAGTCTCTAGCCGACAATACCTTCATTTCCCATTCGTAGGTGCTGCATCCGCGGTATTTCACATCGTAGAGCAAATCGCCAAATGGATTGACATCAGCGACAAAACACTGCTGAGAACCCCCGGATACCAGTACATCTATTCCGGCTACCCCGGAACGGGGAAAAGCAGCCAGTGCTTGCAGGGCGGTATTCCGCACCTGCTCCTGTACGGATTCAGACAGACCAGCTTCCGAAAGAGACATCCGCTGGTTGCGTAAATGCAGATTCGTAATCGGAGTAGGACTGACCCGAGCAACCGCGTGGCAGGCCTCGCGGAGAACGACTAGCTGGCGAATATCAAATGCTTTTCCCTTAAGCCCCGCTTTAGGGATCCATTGCTCAGCATAACCACCGTGCTGGTAGATCCAGTTCATAATTCCCGAGATCGTGACAGTATCTGTGTACCGTCGCAGTTTACCGGAATTATAGTAAATGGGTGGTCGAGTGATGTAATTCTCGACCCCCACAGTTGTTAAGGCGATTTCGGCACCGGTCACGGGATGGATTTGATAGGCGACCACCCCAGAAGCCGCAGAGCCGAAGGCCAGCTTAATGAATACCCGGTGCATTCGCCGGGATAACATCATCTCCCGGAGAGAGGTATAATCCGTAGGCTGTTGATCCTCGCCTACTGGGCGAGGGACTGGAATTCCTGCCTCACTTAGAATCTGTTGTGTCTGGCGTTTATCGGTCATGGCGGCAATGTCAGCAGGATCATTTAACCATAGCGAACCTGGATATGCGATTGTCGCCTCACGTTGTAGTCTAGCCAGCATTCGGCAGTAGCCGCGGAACCATTGGGATGGATGATGCAGAACCCCCTGCCTTTCCTTCAATTGACGAGCCACCTTCACACGGAGTGGTCGCGGGTCAGGTCTATCGGCGTAGGGATGAAGCGAATCGTCCATATCATCCGAATCTGGTGCACCTAGAGCGATTAAGGCTCGTTCTACCTCAAAGCTGCTTCCAGGTGATTCCAGTCTCAGCAGCGGGGGAGCTGTACTAAGATCTATTCCGTTATAAATGGAGGGCTGACTGGATATCTGCTTCTTCTGCTCTTCCATAAGATCACCTAATGATCTACCTTGCAGAAACTCAGTGTACGATAAAATAAGGGCAGGGGGCATTCCGAGATCGGAACGCGCTTGCTGGATGCCGCTAGTCCGTTTATCACCGGGAATACCGATAATGATCATCGGCCTCATGAGAGGCTCACTCTGTGATGGAAGGATAACGCCAGTCTTCCTCATCGTCGCTTTCCTGCTTGTCGCTGACATCAACAGGCAATCCACTCTGTTTCCAGCGGTTAATCATCTCGTCAGACATATAATGATGGCTTAGGTTTAATGCTTTTAATTTTTTGATTCTGTCGCTGGCTAGAAGCAATTCAGCCCCTTCGTCGCTTAGGGTACCGAGCGAAAGATCGAGCGTATCCAGTTGATCCAGAATAGGAGCATTTGCTAATGCACCTGCGATCTCATCTTGGATTTGGCTATTTTTTAATCCTAGATAAGTAAGCTTAGGGAACTTCCCTACTTCTATAAGAGGGAGAAGATCTGCGAGGTTGCCGTCAAATCCGTAATTGTCTACACCCAGATATAGCTCCAGCTTGCGTAAATTCGGTAATTGGCTAGTTGCAATATGTTCAAGAACGGCTTTACTTAAGCCCCCACTGATAATAATCAGTTCTTCTAGCTTGTCGTGTTTGAGTTCTGCCAGGCTCAGCTCGTTCCCACCTTGAATCGTGAGTGATTGTAGCTCTGGAAAAGCGGGTAACAGTGGCGAAAGATCGCTTTGGGTAATCCAAGAAATCTCACATTCTTCATACCCCATCTCGCCTATGAAAAGCTTACGCAAAGCAGGGAAACTAGCACTATGCGTAACGAGTGCCTCTACAACCTCTTCTGAACTATTCTCGTAGGCTTGCCCCCAATCACCGATGATTAGACTTGTCAACGAAGAACTTTCAGGGCTGCTGCTAAGCTTCTCAATTTCTGTGCCAATTCTTTGGCCTTCTTCGAATTCGTCGTATCCGATACTGAGCTTTACTTCCGTCATGGGCATTCCCTCCCGGAAAAATTTAACTTCGAAAATACCCTATCATCTGTAGCCAAGGGAGTCAAATAACAGGTTTAAATAATTATAGTCAAATTGGTCATGTCATTGACCTAAGAATGTATGGTAGGTTTATGCTAGGGAGAGTTACATTATTTTGAAATATAAGGACGCCGAAGGCGATTATACTTGAAGGAGCTGCTCTAATGAAGATCAAACTTCAGGAATGGATAATAGAAGCGGATATTGAAAAGCTGCAAGCGGCTATGGAAGAAGGAGTAGTCAGCTCAGAGGATTTGGTAGCAGTATATTTGGAACGGATTCATAAGTACGATATAGACATAAACGCAATCTTAGAAATCAATCCTGAGGCTATAGAGATTGCCAGAGCACTGGATGTTGAACGTAAGGAACAAGGAAGCCGGGGAAGTCTACACGGTATTCCTATATTGTTGAAGGATAATATAGATACAGCGGATAAGATGCATACGAGTGCTGGCTCCGTAGCTTTAGCAGGATCATTTGCGGCACAAGATTCCTTCGTAGCTGCGAAGCTTCGGTCGGCAGGGGCTGTTTTACTTGGAAAGGCGAATATGTCGGAGTGGTCTAATTTTATGTCCAGTTCAATGCCAGCTGGATATAGCTCACGTGGAGGGCTTGTGCTGAATCCATATGGACCTGGGAACGTATTTGTCAGCGGATCTAGTTCTGGACCTGCGGCAGCGATTGCGGCGAATTTGGCAGCAGCATCGATCGGAACAGAAACCGCGGGATCGATTGTTGGGCCAGCCAGCCAACATGCGCTCGTCGGGATCAAACCAACGGCCGGATTAGTCAGTCGTGCTGGAGTGATTCCGATTTCGATTAGCCAAGACACCCCTGGGCCTATAACAAGAACGGTGACGGATGCAGCGATTATTTTGGGGGCATTAACGGGCGTAGATGACAAGGATGAAGCAACATTTTTAAGTGAGAAGCATGCTTTTACGGACTATACTCCATATTTAGATAAAAGCTTTATACGGAAAGCAAGAATAGGCATCCCACGGCATTATTACAAGCATTTAGATGCAGAGCGACTTTCGTTGATGGAAGCAGCGATCCAGACTTTGAAGAACGAAGGCGCTACAATTATAGATCCAGTTACGCTTTACGTTGAACAACAAAACTGGAATAATGATGTGATCTGTTATGAATTTAAAAAGGGGCTTAATGCCTACTTATCCCAAGTAGATGATTCTGTTCCGATTCACTCTTTGCAAGAATTGATAGCATACAATGAAAGCCATGCTGAAATCGCATTACAATATGGGCAAGACACATTAACTAGGTCAGAAGAAATAACATTGACTGAAGAGGAATACCAGCAAAAGAAACAAGAATACAGGAAATTAGCGCTTGAGCAAGGAATAGACTACGTGTTGGAACAATATAGTTTGGATGCGTTATTGCTGCCTGGTGATGTAGATGGGATGTATATTGCCGCACGTTTGGGCTATCCGTTAGTTGCCGTTCCAGCTGGATTTGTTGCTCATGGCATTATTGATGCCGACGGTGATCCTACTAGAGGCCCTTTTGGTGTAGTTTTTTCTGGAAAAGCCTATAGTGAGCCTACGCTCCTATCCATAGCCTACGGATTTGAACAAGCTACACAGCATCGTATTCCACCTCAACTGGAATAGGTATTGACTACTTTATTATAGAAGGAAGAGATCAGCTTGAAATATTGCCTAGAGTGCGGAACTGCGTTAGTAATGAAAGAAAACGATGGGGAAGGGCAGGTACCTTATTGTAAAACATGCGAAATGTTCCGATTCCCTATTTTTAGCACAGCGATCAGTACAGCAGTATTAAACCGAGAGATGAATAAGATTCTATTAATCCAGCAGTATAACCGACCAGATTATATATTGCTTGCAGGATACGTGAATAAAGGTGAAGATGCAGAGACGACACTTATTCGTGAGGTAAAAGAAGAGGTAGGTCTTGATATTATAGCCTATGAATATATGCGCAGTTTGTATTTCGCGCCTTCTAATACGCTGATGCTGAATTTTATAGGTGTTGCAGATTCGGAGGATTTAAGTCAGATGAGTGCTGAGGTGGATCATGCAGAGTGGTTTGCTTTGGAAGAGGCCGCGGAAGCCATTAAAAAAAGCAGTCTAGCTGAAACCTTCCTATTGGCGATTATTGAGAAATTGAATGCAGGGCAGGTACAGGTGAATCCAGTAGCGGTAGGAGGATCCGTCTAAAATGCGAGTATTTAGTTTTTCAGAAGAAGTCGGTAAGTCTATTGATGCATTCGGCAGCCAGCAGCTATATATGTCGAGAATACTAACAGAGGCGGTTTCTCCACATGTTGGTTGTATGCACTTGGGCGTGAATGGACTTATTGGCTGGCATCAGGCTCCGATTCCACAGCTGTTTCTGGTCGTTAGCGGAGAAGGCTGGGTCAGAGCTGGGGAAGAAGCAGAAATTCCAGTTAGTGCGGGCTCTGCCGTGTATTGGGACAAGGGCGAGTGGCATGAGACACGCACGGAGACAGGACTAACAGCGATAGTGATAGAAGCTGAGAAGATAAGTTTGGCGATGCCGTTGGTGTGAGAGATACTAGAGCGGAGGGAAAACAATGTTCAATCAAGAGAAAAGAACAATGACGACCGAAAGATTGATTTTGAGACCTTTTGAATTATCTGATGCAAAACGTGTCTCTGACCTCTGCAATAATTATAATATCTACAAAAGCACGTTGACTCTTCCTTATCCATATCCTATTGATTGTGCAGTATCCTGGATTGAAACGCATGAAGATCATTTTAACGATAATAAATCCTATGAGTTTGCCATTACGGATAAAAATACACACGAGCTTTATGGAGCTATAGGACTGACAAATAAGCAAGCACACAGAAATGGTGAAGTTGGATATTGGATCGGTGAGGAATATTGGGGGAAAGGGTACGCGACTGAAGCAACAAAAGCGGTCATTGCGTTTGCTTTTTCAGAAAAGCATTATCATAAAGTCTTTGCAATACACTTTGCTTCAAATCCCGCCTCTGGGCGAGTGATGCAGAAATGTGGAATGGTGAAGGAAGGCATACTCATGCAGCATATCTATAAAGAAAATAAATATGATGACCTTATTCATTATGGAATTATTAACACAGAAGGCTAATCTACATAAGGTGGAAAGTTTTACAAGCGAATAGATAAGAAAAAGGGAGCCGAGAGGCTCCTTTTTGTAGTTTTACCATTGATCTTTGCTGACAGATCGGATGGATTTTATTATTTAAGCTTATATACACGAGCTTCATAAGGACGAAGCTGAATCGTGTTTATTTCTTCTTCTGCATTTACTTCGTAGTTGGCAATGAGCAATTCCTTCGCTTGGAATTTCACAGTAGAAGGAAGCTCGAATACTGTAGAATCTCCAAAGAAATTCAGTACAACCAGCAACTGCTCTTCTCCAAGAGTACGCAGATAAGCATAGACCTGCTCATTCTCTTCAGCCAAGATGGTATAACTTCCGTATACGATAATCTCATGCTGCTTACGCAGCTCAATTAGCTTCTTATAGTAGTAAAAAATAGAATCAGGATCAGCCAGCGCATTCTCCACATTAATGTCCTTGTAGTTAGGGTTCACAGTCAGCCACGGAGTGCCGGTGGTGAATCCTGCTTGTGGCTCGGAGTTCCATTGCATCGGTGTACGGCCATTGTCCCGGCCTTTGATGTAAATCGAATTCATGATTTTTTCTTCCGAGTGTCCAGCAGCTAAGTATTCCTTATACATATTTAGAATTTCAATATCTTTGTAGTCGTCGATGGAAGCGAACTGTACATTCGTCATCCCGATTTCTTCACCTTGATAGATATAAGGTGTACCTTGGAGCGTGTGAAGCAGAGTTGCTAACATTTTGCCAGACTCTTTCGGGAACAGCTTATCGTCCCCAAAGCGGGATAACATACGCGGCTGATCGTGGTTGTTCATATACAAGCTGTTCCAACCCTTACCATCCAGTGCGACTTGCCACTTGGAAATAATGGACTTGATGTCCGCCAGCTTCCAAGGCTGTACATTCCATTTGCCTCCAGGCCCGGAATCGACGTCCATAAGCTCAAAATGGAATACCATGTTCAGCTCGTTACGATCCTCGGAAACATACAGTGAAGCTTCTTCTGGAGTGACATTAACAGCTTCGCCTACGGTCATGATATCGTACTTGGATAGCACCTCACGATTCATTTCCTGCATATATTCATGTACGCGTGGACCGTTAACGAAATAGTCTCCTCCGAAATGGTACGTAGGCTGGTCCGCGTTATTTTCCCCAGCAACGCTAGGCAATTCCGGTACTTTGGAAATCAGGTTGATCACGTCCATGCGGAATCCGTCAATTCCTTTATCCAGCCACCAGGTCATCATATCGTAGATTTCCTGGCGGAGTTTTGGGTTCTCCCAATTAAGGTCCGGTTGTTTTCTAGAGAAGAGATGGAGATAATATTCTTCCGACTTCTCATCGTATTCCCAAGCCGACCCACTGAAGAAGGAGCCCCAGTCGTTCGGCGGCTGTCCATCTTTACCAGGACGCCAGATATAATAATCACGATAAGGATTATCCTGTGATTTACGGGATTCCACGAACCAGGCATGTTCATCTGAGGAATGGTTAACCACGAGATCCATAATCAGCTTCATGCCACGGCTGTGAAGTCCAGCTAGCAGTTCTTCCCAATCGGAGAGTGTTCCGAAGTCATCCATAATACTTTGATAATTACTGATATCATAACCGTTATCGTCATTAGGCGACTGGTATACTGGGCACAGCCATACCACGTCAACACCAAGATGATTTAAATAATCGAGTTTCGAAATAATTCCTTGCAGATCACCAATGCCATCCCCGTTGCTGTCTTTAAAGCTGCGGGGGTAGATTTGATACACTACGCTTTCTTTCCACCATTTCTTTTCCAAGGTTATAATCTCCTATCTCTGTATAGATCTAGCTGTTTTATTTAATGGACCCTGATGTTAGTCCGCTGATAATCCATTTTTGTGCGAACAAGTAGACGATGAGCATCGGGGTTAATGCGAGCAGATATGAAGCAAATGCTAAGTTGAAATCTGTACTGAACTGCCCCTGGAACACATATTGTACCAGCGGTAGCGTGTAAGAATCCTGATCGCCGAGCAGAACCAGCGGTAGCATAAAGTCATTCCAAGTCGATAGACAAGACAGGATACCGATCGTTGCACTGACAGGAGCAAGGAGTGGGAAAATAATCTTCCAGAATGTTCCGAATGTCGATGCACCGTCTACTGTGGCCGCTTCTTCCAGTTCGTACGGAATGGAACGGATATAACCGGTGTATACAAATACGTTAAAGGCCAGACCATAAACAACGTAAAGAATAATAATTCCCACAATGTTGTTCATGTGCAGGTCCGTAGTCACTTTGACTACAGGCAGCATGATAATTTGGAAAGGAATAAACATTGCGCTAATAAAATAGAAGTAAAGCACTTTGAAAAATCTTCGCTTCATATTACGTGCAATAGCATAGGCTACCATGGAGTTGGTAAGTAATATGAACACGACTGTTGTAATGGTAATTATGGTACTATTTCCTAAGGCATTGAAGAAATTCGTTGCCTTAATGGCATTGGAGAAGTTCTCAAAATGCAGGCCAGTTGGCAGCGAGAAGATAGATTGAGCCATTTCCTCGGGATTCTTGAGTGCGATGGCAATGGTCATGTACAGCGGAAACAGGATCAGTATTGAGCCTAGGGCGATAAGAATCGTTACAGGCCAGTTGGTTGATTTTTTGATCATAAGTCCATCTCCCGTTTCTGCAGAAATTTAAGCTGAAGGGCGGAGATAACGACAATCACGATAAAATAAATCACGGCGTTCGCCGATTGATAGGCAAATTCTCCGCCTTGGAAGCCGCCGGTGTAGATTAAGTGGGCAATGGATTGCGTTGAACGACCCGGACCCCCGCCTGTCAAGGCAACGATTTGGTCGAATACCATTAGACCGCCCTTCATCGCGAGCACCATATTGATGGTGAAGAAGGAAGCAAGCATTGGAAACGTAATGCTCCAGAATTCTCTCCAGCGGCTAGCGCCGTCCAGATTGGAAGCTTCGTAAAGATCATGAGGAATGGTTTGAAGACCCGCCAGATAGAGAATCGTGTTATAAGCAATCCCCTGCCAAACGGCTACAATGACGATACCGATCCAAGCCCAGTCGGAGTTACCGAGAATGTTCTGTGATAGGAATTCGCTGCCGAGTTTCGCACCCCAAATAGGGAATACATTAGCGAACAAGTAGTTAAAAATAAAACCAACAATCAATACGCTGAGGATATTCGGCAAGAAATATACGCCACGGAAAAAGTTTTTAGCTTTAATTTTGGCGTTAAGTCCAAGCGCAATCAACAAGCTGATGATATTGATAAGAATAGTGGTTAGAATGGCATATTTAAAAGTGAACACATATGAATTCAACACATTTTCATCTTGAAAAATGTTAATGAAGTTCTTAAATCCTACGTAATCAAAGCTGTCACTAAAGCCGTCCCAGTTCGTGAACGAATAATATATACCCTGGATTGCAGGAAAGGTATGGAAGGCAAAGAAAAGAAGTAATGCCGGTATAGTCATCAGATAAAAGGCGACTCGGCGTTTGGCCATCATGTAATCCTCCTCATTGTAAAAGCGAAAGAGAAGAGGGGAAGCCCCGTTCTCTTTCGCGGTTCATGTTTGTCTGATCAGTTTATTTCCGGTTAGCTACTTTATCCCATTCCTTATCAAGCTGTTCTAGGTAAGCTTTAATGTCTTTCTTTTGCAAGAAGGATTGGTTGATGGTATCCACTTTCATCGCACTTGGGATGTAGTGGTCAGCAAAGTCAGCCAAGTTGCCAGCGGTAAACGCTTCTTTGAAGCCATCCATCGTTGGATCATCTTGTGTTACACCTTGTACAGCTGGGAATGCTTTTTGCTCATTGATGTATAGGCTAACATTCTCAGGTTGAAGCAGGAAGTCTACGAATTTCTTTGCTTCTTCTTTATGTTTAGTGTTCTTGGAAATCGTCAGCAACGTATCTACGCCAGAAATGACTTTGTTATCGGCAGCATCATTTGTCGCTGGGAATGGGAATACGCCAAGTTCAATGGATGGATTGGCTTTCACGATTTCTGGGATCGCCCATACGCCTTGCAGGTACATTGCGGATTCACCTTTAGCGAATGCTGTGTTTCCGTCATTGTAACCTTTACCAAAGATATCTTTTTGTCCGTATTCCGTCAGCTTAAGCAGCTTTTCAGCAACCTCGTTAAAGCTGTCTGCGAAGGTTACAGTGCCTGCCGCACGCTCCTTGAAGAAATCATTCCCTTTAATGATCGTGGAGAGGGAGTTGAACGGCGTAAGTGTTGTCCATGAATCCTTCAGTGTCAGGTAAAAAGCATTTTTACCGCTGTCCTTGAACTTTTGAGCGACAGCCATGAACTCATCCCAAGTAGTTGGAACAGTAACACCGGCTTCAGCAAACATCGCTTTATTGTAAATGACACCACTTGCGTTTGAAGAGAATGGAAGACCATTCAGTTCGTCCGAACCCGTCAAGTCTTTCAGCATTTGAAGATATGCTGGCTGGATATTCTCAGCGAGTGGATCGCCTGTGAAATCTTCAAAAAGACCGCTGCCAGATAACGTCTTGTAGGTGTCAGTTGCTCCAATCCCTACCACGTCAGGAATATCTTTCTTCGCTGCACGAGTTTTCAATACCGTTTCAGCATCTGGCGGGTTAACCTGTGTGACAACAATATTTGGATTGGCTTCATTGAATTTCGCAACCAGCTTGTCGAAGGTGGCTTTGGCTTCGGTTTTATTTTGGAAAAACTCGACTTTTACCTTGTCACCGGAGGAGGCATTTCCACCACTATTTGCGCTGTTGTCAGCCGCATTGCTACCACAGGCACTAAGTACGGACATTGCCAGTACGCTAACCACTACGGGTTTGATTGTTTTTTTCATGATTAAATCCTCCTAATAATTTGTTGGTATTATGAACATGTAAGAGATTAAACATGTACGTAAATGAAAACTAATTGATATTCTGCTACTTATCGGCGGCAGATATGCATTACAATAGAGAGAGTAAACGTTTACGTAAAAGGGGTAAAAAGACTCAGGTAAGTGATCTTACCGTTTGTCTTTCCACGATTAAGTGATCGACAATTTTGCTATCCACAGTCTCGCCTGTTTCAATCATCTGAATAAGCTTCTCCACGGCGATCTTACCAATATCGTACAGTGGTTGACGCACTGTAGTTAACGGAGGAATAATCATTTTCGCCATTCCAAGATCGTCATAACCCATAATGGATATATCGTCGGGAACACTTAAACCATATTTGATGACCGTGGAAAGAGCACCAATCGCCATTTCATCACTAGCGGCAAAGACGGCAGTGACATCAGGGGCTTGCTCCAGGAGAGCTTCCATTGCAATGCTCCCGCTTTCATACAGAAAGTCTCCAAAGGTGAGATAGCGGCTGTCGAAAGGAATTCCACTTGCTTCAAGCGCTTTACGATATCCCTCAGCTCTGGGTGCACCAGCGATAGCATCGCTTGGATTTCCGCTGATCATGGCAATTTTGCTGTGACCTTTGGAAATTAAGTAGAGGGTGGCATCATAAGCAGCCTGGTAATCGTCTACTTTAACGTAAGGTACACTGGCAAATTCCGTTTGGGAGGAAACCAACACAACTGGGATCTTCATGGTTTCTAGCACATCGTAATACTCTTTCTTCAAGACCTCACTAGAGTAAATAATGCCATCAACCTGCTTCTCCCTTAAGAGTTGTAAGTACTTTAATGTTCGTTTACCATCCTGGTCGGTATTACAGACCATTACACTGTAATTGCGGTCATTGGCCAATTCCTCAATGCCTTTAAGCAGATCAGAGGAGAACGCTCCAGAAACACTTGGGAACATTACACCAATGGTCTGGGTACGCTTATTGATTAGGCCACGAGCAATTGCGTTAGGTTGATACCCGAGTTCTTTGATAGCTTCATTTACCTTTTGTTTCGTCTTGTCGGAGTACCCACTTAAATTGTTTAGCACGCGAGAGACTGTTGCAATGGAAACGTTCGCTTTTTGTGCAACATCTTTAATGGTTGGGTTCATTCATACGTGCTCCTTAGATTACGGTTAGCCTTAGATTAAACGTTTACGCTTTGAAAATCAAATTCCTTGAAAAGATTTACGTAAACGCTTACCCTGAATATAAATCCTGGCAGGTATGCTTGTCAACTCCACTTAAAAAATATGTGAGGGATAAGAACCATGAAAGGTAATTATTTTTTAATAGTATGAAACCGATTAAATTACCAGAAAATCTCTGTTAAAGTGGTGTGTAAGAGGGAGAAATGTAGCTGGAGTAGGATATTAAGAATACAGAGACCCAGAATTGACAAAAGAATAGTAGAGGTCTAACATTTAGACAGTAAACGCTTACGTGAAATCGGATTGACATGTTCATCGTTTGGTTTAGTGTTTAACCGGATAAGGAGCTGCGCTTATGAATATTTATCTCGAAATTCCAGATGTGGATAAGCATTTTCCTTTTAGAAGTTTACTATGTGGAGGAGATACACTGTGCTATCCGCATTGGCATAAAGAAATTGAAATTATATATGTAACTAAAGGAAGTCTAAATCTGGGAATAAATGATACCCCTATTCACATGGAGCAAGGTGAGGTTCAATTTATCAACGGTGGGGATGTCCATTATTTTCTGGCCTCACCTGAAAGCGAACGGGTAGTCATTCAATTCGATCTTAACCTGTTTCAGGAAGTCGCAGCCTTGAGTGGAAATGATTATTCGCTTCGTGAGGTTTTTACGCTTATGGAGCATTCAAGTTCAAAATGGCCCGAGGCAACCGCCGTGAAGATCAAAGGGCTGATTGAGAGTATTTATGAGGAAGACGTGCAGCGAAGAGATGGGTACGCTTACTTAATCAAAGCAAGATTGTTTGAACTATTGACCGTTATTTTACGGGAAGTGCCGAAGAGTACACTCAATAAACAGCCTAAGTTCTCGGAAGATACGCTGAACCAGTCTAGAGAAACACTGGAAAGATTAGAGCGGATTTTTATCTATGTAGAGCAGCATTACCAGGAAGCCATTACGCTGAATGAGGTAGCTAGCTATATGGGCTTTAGTCCGTATTATTTTACCAAGCTGTTCAAGAAGAATACTGGTATGACCTTTATAGCTTTCTTAAACGAATATCGCCTTAACAAAGCCAAATGGATCTTAATCAATGAAGATTTGCCGATGTCTGCGGTGGCGGAAGCTGCCGGGTTTGGCAGCGTGAAGACATTCCATCATTTTTTCAAGGATGCTACGGGGATATCACCCCTAAAATACCATAAGACAATATTCGGGAATAATACAGCAAGAATGCAGGAAGAAAGACGCCCCCGGGCTTTGTATGATAGAGATATCAAAACAGGAACAAGTGGAGGTTAAGACAAAGATGACATTAACAATAGGAATTATCGGCTGCGGAGGCATTGCTAACGGCAAACATATGCCAGCATTAAAAAAAGTTGAAGGTGCGCGAATGGTTGCTTTTTGCGATATCGTTCCTGAGCGTGCAGAAAAGGCAAAGGCGGAGTTTGGGGATGAGAACTCTGTAGTTTACACGGATTATACAGAACTTCTTAAAGATGCAAGTATAGATGTAATTCATGTATGTACACCGAATATTTCCCATGCGGAGATTTCCATTGCGGCAATGGAGGCAGGTAAGCATGTAATGTGCGAGAAGCCAATGGCTAAAACCACTGAAGAAGCACAAGCAATGATCGACGCTTCAAAGCGAACTGGGAAGAAGCTAACCATCGGTTACCAGAACCGTTTCAGACCAGATTCCGCTTATCTGCATACGGTATGCGAGAATAATGGTCTTGGAGAGATTTATTACGCTAAAGCTAAAGCGATCCGTCGTCGTGCCGTTCCAACATGGGGCGTGTTCCTGGATGAGGAAGCACAAGGTGGAGGTCCATTAATTGATATCGGTACTCATGCTCTCGATTTGACCCTGTGGATGATGGATAACTACAAACCTAAATATGTTGTGGGTAACGCTTATCATAAGCTGTCCGGTCGTAAAAATGCTGCGAACGCTTGGGGCCCGTGGGATCCTGAGAAATTTACAGTTGAGGATTCCGCCATTGGATTCATTACTATGGAGAATGGAGCTAGCATCGTTCTAGAAGCAAGCTGGGCGCTCAATACACTTGATGTTGGTGAAGCTAAGACTGTGCTTTGCGGTACTGAAGGTGGAGCGGATATGGAAGACGGTCTGCGCATCAACGGAGAAGAATACGGCAAGACATATGAGAAGCATATTAGCTTGGAAGCCGGTGGCGTTGACTTTTATGATGGTGCGGGAGATGATCCTGCATTGACGGAGGCTACTCAGTGGATCGAAAGCATCGTCAATGACACCGAGCCTGTAGTGAAGCCAGAGCAGGCGCTCGTTGTTACCCGTATCTTGGAGGCTATTTATAAATCCTCTGAGACTGGCATGCCTGTATTTTTTGAATAAACGATCAGGTTTAACGACATAGATAACTATGAACTAGGAGTGTGTCCAAAGTGACCAGAGTAACGGTATGGAATGAATTCCGCCATGAACGGCAGGAAGAGAGAATTCTCAAAGTCTACCCGCAAGGGATTCACGGACAGTTGGCAAGCTTCCTTCAGGAAGCTGGACTGGACGCTCAGACAGCTACGCTGGATGAACCGGAGCATGGACTGACACAAGAAGTGCTGGATAACACGGATGTACTGATTTGGTGGGGACATGTCGCCCATCAAGAAGTTAGCGATGAGATTGTAAATCGTGTTCACCAAAGAGTGCTTCAAGGCATGGGGCTAGTGGTGCTTCATTCGGGTCATATGTCCAAAATATTCATGAAGTTAATGGGCACCAGTTGCGATCTAAAGTGGCGTGAAGCAGGGGAGAAAGAGCGTCTTTGGGTCATGGACCCAAGTCACCCGATTGCTGAGGGCATTGGCGAATATATCGATTTGGAGCAAGAGGAAATGTACGGTGCACATTTTGATGTACCAGCACCAGAAAGCCTTATTTTTGTCGGCTGGTTTGAAGGCGGCAATGTGTTCCCAAGCGGATCGACCTATCGTCGCGGGAACGGGAAGATCTTTTATTTCCAGCCCGGCCATGAATCTTATCCAACCTATTACAACAAAGAAATCCAAAGAGTGATCATCAATGGGGTGAACTGGTGTGCACCAACGAAGCGTGATTATCCAGTTTACGGACATTCTGAAGCTTTGGAGCCAATCAAAGAAAAGGTGGTATTATAAATGAAATTAGGCGTATTTGATCCTGTATTTGGAAGTTTGACACTCGATGAGATGCTTGATAAAATCGCTGCTGCTGGTTTGAATGCGGTAGAGATCGGTTCAGGAGGCAATCCCGGAAATGCCCACTGTCCAACAGATGAGCTGCTTGCCAGCGAATCAGCACGTAAGGAATATCTGGAGAAGTTCACGAAACGTGGCATTATGATCAGTGCATTCAGTTGCCATAATAACCCGATTTCCCCTGATAAAGAAGAAGCTCGTGAAGGCGACGAAATTCTGCGTAAGTCGATCAAGCTAGCTTCGCTAATGGGCGTTAAGGTAGTGAATACTTTCTCGGGAACCGCGGGAGACAGCGACGATGCAAAAGCACCGAACTGGCCAGTTACACCTTGGCCTACCGTGTACAGCGACATCAAAACCTGGCAGTGGGAGCATAAACTGATCCCTTACTGGAAGGAAATCGGTAAGCTGGCCGAAGAGCATGGCGTTAAGATCGGTATCGAGCTTCATGGTGGTTTCCTCTGCCATACTCCTTATACAATTCTGAAGCTTAGAGAAGCAACCTGCGATGCGATCGGCGCGAACCTAGACCCGAGCCATCTGTGGTGGCAAGGCATCGATCCTGTGGGCGCGATCAAGATTCTTGGTAAAGCTGGTGCGATCCATCATTTCCATGCCAAGGACACGTACCTGGATCAGGACAATATCAATATGTATGGTTTGACAGATATGCAGCCTTATGGCGATGTTCAGACCCGCGCATGGACCTTCCGCTCCGTTGGCTGTGGACACAGCATATCTGAATGGTCGGATATCATGAGTGCACTGCGTACTTATGGTTATGATTATGTGGTCAGCATCGAGCATGAAGACCCTCTTATGACGGTAGACGAAGGCTTCCAACGTGCAGTAACCAATTTGCAATCCATTCTTATTCGCGATCAACCACAAGGTATGTGGTGGGCGTAAGAATAGTTTAAGAACGAAAGGTCTTGATTCTCTAGTGTTTGTAGAGGATCAAGATCTTTTTTTGCGTGTTTATGTGGATGTGGGTTAGGATAATGTGCGGATGAAGAAAATAGCAGAAAGCAAGGTTCTAAGATGAATAAAGGAGAGACAACAATGTTACTAGAAGTTATTGCTACAACATTAAGTGATGCAGTGCTAGCCGAACGTTATGGTGCTGACCGAATTGAACTGATCACAGCGATTAGTGAAGGGGGATTAACACCCAGTCTGGGACTAATAGAAAAAGTGCGCGAAGCCGTCTCGATCCCGGTCAGAGTAATGGTTAGGCCTCACGCCAGATCCTTTTATTACGATAAGGATGATATAGAAACTATGGAGAGGGATATTCAGCATATCGCATCTATCGGCGGATTCTCTGTTGTTATGGGCATGTTACGATCTGACGGAACGATTGACGAAGAGGCACTTCAACGACTGCTTCAGGCTGCACAGGGTCTGGAGGTGACATTCCATCGAGCGTTTGACGTGGTGAGGGATCAATTTGAGGCGTTAGAAATATTGATACGTTATCCTCAAATTACTGACATTCTAACATCAGGAGCCGAGAGTACAGCCCCTAAGGGCGCGGAGCGTATTGCTGCGCTTGAACAGCTTACTGCAGAGCGATCTATCAACATACTGGCAGGTAGTGGATTAACGGTGGAAGGGATAAGCGATTTTGTACAACAAACAGGTGTGAGGCGGGTACATTTCGGTTCAGCAGTTAGAGTAGAGGGTGATGCGCTGAAACCTATAGATCCTCTTCGCTTGCAGGCTGTTCGAAACCTTCTGGATCAAAGAAAAGAGCACTAGCCTTAACGATAATAATGGATTACAGACTGGGGGAGCTGAAAGGATTTTGAGATTAAAGATCCGGATGGGTATGTGATTGCATTTGGTTCAGGTAAGAAACTGTAGCCGCTGAAACATAAAATATTGTTTAAAAATACAGAGCTGATCTTTGGTTATCCAAAGGTCGGCTTTTTGTCGTGTGCACTTGGTTACAGTATTGCAATCTCTGCGTCAAATGCGGGGGACGAGTTGAAAAGAATAGGTACAGGCTGGTATGCAACTAAATTGAAATGATTTCGTCTTTATATATGGAGGTGGAGAAAATTGGGATTTTTTGTTTCGAGTAGCTGGTTTCAATCTTCATTACAGCGGAACATAAAGCTGATGCTTGTGTTTGGGCTTCTGTTCGCTGCATGTTTTACAGGTGTGGGAAAGGCGGAAGCTGCTGCTGGATCCGATCTAATTATCGTGAATAAAAAAACAAACAAACTCGCGTATTTCAGTGATGGCAAGCTGGTGAAGACTTTTCCGGTCGCAACAGGGAAATCGAAGGAACTGACACCGGAAGGTAGCTTCAAAATGGTAGTTAAAGTAAAAAACAGACCCTACTACAAAGAGAAAATACCTGGGGGTGATCCGGCCAATCCGCTTGGCGACCGCTGGTTAGGGCTAGAGGTAAATGGAACTTATGGAACTACGTACGCGATTCACGGCAATAGTAATGAGTCATCCATAGGAAAGTATGTTAGTGCTGGATGTATTCGAATGCATAATGATGATATCCACTGGTTATATCCAAAAATAGCTAAGAACACAAGAGTCATCATTACAACTAGTACACTGGCTATGGAGAGCATTGCGACAAAGAACGGGTACTCTGTGGGAAGTAAGACGTTTGCTGGAGCTTTTGAGCTGGATGGCGTCACGACAAAGCTGAATGATCCCTTTATATTGGATAACTCCCGTGTATTTATTCCGCTGAGAGAATCTGTAGCGTTGTTAGGTGGAACTCTGCAGAGCGAAGCTGGTACTGGTGCACTGCTAATTACGATAGGTGGTCGTACGGTGACACATAAGCCTTTATCCGAGCAGGCTATCGTGAATGGGAAATCCATTAAGATAATCGCATCTCGTAATGAAAATAACCGATTGTTAATTCCACTGAGCATCTTGCCCCAATTATTTAGCATTCAGGTGCAATGGAATCCACAGTCTCAGTCGGTAAAGATTAATTTATAACTGTTCTTGGAATTGTATTTCTGATCTTAGTTAGTCTATACTGTACTCATTCAAACCAATTCGGACAATGACGGAGGACCACCGACTGATGAATAACTAACACGTTTCCTAATGAATTAGACCATCCAACTTGTAAAGTGCATATGCACAAGTCACGGAGCACCCGCACAGGGTGATAACGGTCAGGGATACGTGTGTCGGTCGGGGGCCTTACGTTGCTTTTATATGAATAGATCGATCTATTGTTTGGTTTACTCTGCATGCAGCAGGTGATCACAGCCGTAGTCTATTCATGTTATGGCATATTCCCCCATCATACGCTATTCGACCGCAGACCGCTGGCTGCGGTTTTTTATTTGCAATATAATCGGAGGAATGGAATATGACCCTAATAAAAGCAAAGAATTTACGTAAAGAATGGAGCGGGACCCTGTTATTTGAGAAGGTGTCCTTTGAGATATCGGAAGGAGAGCGTGTGCTCTTGTTCGGCCGTAATGGAATCGGCAAAACCACACTGCTTAAGGGACTGATCGGTCGCCTCACCTTTGAGGAAGGGAGTATTTATCACGGCTTACCTCCTGAAGAATGGGGCGTGCTGGATCAGCAGTTAGAAGTATCAGAAGAAGTAAGCGCCTTGGATTACGTTCTCGCCGGATCGGCAGAGCTACCCCAATTAAAGCGCCGGCTTCAACTCCTTGGTCAGAGGTTGCAGGAAGTGAACGACGAGAGTGAAGCTGGACTTACTGAATACGCCGAAGTGTACGAACGATACCTGCAGCTTAATGGATATGACTGGGAGGCTAAAGCGGAAAAGTGCTTGAAACAGCTTAAGCTAGAACGCTCAGTTTGGGATTTGCCATACCCATCGCTAAGCGGAGGGCAAAAGACACGTGTCCAATTAGCAGCATTACTAGCCCAGCAGCCAAAGCTGTTAATTCTAGATGAGCCGACAAATCACTTAGATGGAGAGACGATGGAGTGGTTGGAACATTGGGTACACACCTACCCTGGAACCGTACTTTATGTTTCGCATGATCGTACGTTCATCGATCGAACGGCGACAGCTTTACTGGAACTTAGTCCAGAGGGATGTCGCCGGTATTGGGGTGGATATACGCAGTATCGGGAGCAGAAAACGATAGAGGCACGAACGCTAGAGGGACAATATAAGAAGCAGGAACAGGAAAAGGAGAAAATACTGGAGAGCATCAGAAGGTATTCGGAGTGGTTCCAGCAGGCACACCGTGCTGCCGGACAGCATGATTTCCTGCGTGCGAAATCTAAGAAGAACGTGTCTCGTCTTCATGCGAAGGAAGCTGCACTCGAACGCTTAAATAAGAACCGTGTGGAATTGCCGCGCGAGACAAGCAAGCTGAAGATGAAGCTGGAGACGGAAGCATTAATGGCGGACACTTTGCTGTCACTCCGCGAGATTGATTTTGCTTATAAGGATAGTGCGCCTGTATTGAAAGATTTCAGTTTGTCCTTGAATCGAGGAGATCGTCTTGCTATTCTGGGGCCCAATGGGGTTGGGAAGTCTTCTTTGCTGAAGTTGATTGCGGGTATTCATAAACCCACTCAAGGTGAAGTACGGCTGCATCCACGGACGAAGATTGGTTATTTTGCCCAAGAGCTCGATAATCTAGCGGTGTCATCCACGATTCTGGATAGCTTGCTTGAACTGCCGGGTATGACCCAAACGGAGGCACGAACGATTCTAGGCTGCTTTTTATTTTCGCGGGAGGATGTCTTTAAACGAATTGGTGATTTAAGTCTGGGGGAGAAATGTCGTGTAGCTTTCCTTAAACTGTACTTTGGAAAAGCTAACCTATTAGTACTGGACGAACCCACCAATTATCTGGACATTGACACTAGGGAGCGTGTAGAAGAAGCGTTAAGGGTATATCCGGGAGGGCTTGTGATGGTCTCGCATGACCGATATCTGCACACTAATGTAGCTAATCGTCTGGTAATCTTAGAGCCGGCTCAGACACCGAAGTTTTTCCAGGGTTCCTATAATGAATACATTTCCAAAGATAGAAGTCGTGTGCTTACCCAAAAAGAACAGGCGCGGGAGGACGAGCTTGTCCTTCTGACGCTCCGTCTGAATCAATTGATCCAAAGTGGAAGTAGGGATACAGAGGCTGAGAATGAGGCGCTAATGGCGGACATAGTTAATCTGCGGTTACAGATTCAGGAACTAAGGGATAAGGAAGAAACTACACTCTTCTAAAAAGAGAGTCAACATCACCCAGCTCAGGATACAATTTATCTAGGGCTGGGTTGTTTTTTAGCGTGAAAAATATATACGGAATCGAATATTCAGATAGGAGTTATTAGATGTAAGGTGTATAATTTGGAGGAATATGGATGTAATTTGGGATAGGCAGATCTTGAAAGGACGGTAATAAAATGATGAAATTCGCTTCCTTTATTGTGGAATTATTTCGATTATGTATATTGCTTGTGTTGACCTTGTTTATTTTAGGCGGGGCAGAGCGATTCGTATATCAATCTATATTTGGTCAGCCCGTATATAACTGGAGTATGGCGCTTGGAAATGTATTGATATTTTTTATGCTGTATCGGAATCATTTTCAGTTTAAAGGTTGGTACAAATCAGAAAAAAATGTCAAGCTAACCCTCCTCACTACAAGAATTATAACTGTTATATCGCTAGGGCTTATCCTCCTGCCGATCGGGCTCAGCTGAGCCTATGTAAATTAGAATCATTGGAGCCTGTGATGATTTTTAAATGGAACCGTGGATATAATTGGGGAGACATTCATAGAATTATTAAATTAACAGATAAACTTTCTGATATACGGGTGATTCTAAAACATAATAAGGAACTGGAATCCATTATTGAAGAGCGGATCAAAAGGCTGAATGAATACAGTTAAGCATAGAGAGCGGGGGCCCTGATATGAATAACTATAAAGTGGAGCGTTTGGAACAGGAGGATTTCATAGGATTTTGGAAAAGAGTACTGGCTACCATTCTTGATCTCCTTGTCATTCTGATCCCTGCGGTTATTGTTTACATGCTATTCAACTCATTAGCTGTTTCCTTGCACTCGGAGATTCCTATTATTCTTGAGTATATTATCTTCATCGTGTTTGATATTTTTATGATCGTTAGATTTGGCGGATCACCCGGGAAGCTGATTTTAAAGATAAAGATTGTTAATGATCAAGGGAGTTATCCAACGCTGAAGGAAGCTCTAGTTCGAAATATTTTCCGAATCATTAGTACAATTTTTTCAATGATTGTTGGTGTCAGTCTCTACGACCTCACTGCGATTTCCACCAACCTTGCCTTATGGGCACCATTGGCTAATGATCTCAGTAAAATACTTGGCTTTATCATGCTTGTGGATTATCTATTTGTCGCATTTACTCCCCGTAAACGTGCGCTTCACGATATGATGGCCGGTACTTATGTTATTGATAAATCTGCAATTTAAAGGATGCTTGCTGAGCATTCTTTTTTTTTGATTTTTAATAGTTTATCGTTAAATAGTTTACTATTAAATATTTTAGTGTTAAAATAAATACAGAAGCACCCAATGATCATGAGCGTTATAGGAGGATGTACTTGGAAAACCCAGATTTTTTTAGACTCATACATGCAGTTGAATTATTCACGGATGAAATTATTGTTCGATGGATGAATGCTTTTGACCATAATATTGGGATATCACCCGTTCTCGTCTTGGGAGAATTGAATAAAAAGGGTCCGCAGAAGCAAACTACTTTGGCTAAAAAATTAGGTTATACGCCGGGGGCGATGACGAACATTGCCAATCGCTTAATTAAACAGGAAATGGCCGAGCGTAAATATAATGAAGATGATCGCCGAAATGTACTGCTCTCGATCACGGACAAAGGTAAGGATGTACTGAAGGAAGCACAGCTAAAAGGACAGGAGCTCCGAGCTGAAATATTTCTGAAGCTCGATGAAGAAGAACTGCAGCAATTCTTGAAAATTTATGAAAAGTTGTTAACGAGCTTTGATAGCTCTGAAACATAAATGAAGTCATCTAAGAATCTTAATCACATTATAAAGGGGTATGGATATGGGAAGAGTTCAAGGTAAGGTTGCATTAGTCACTGGAGGCGCTTCAGGTATTGGCTTATCAGCCGCTACTCTAATGGCTAGAGAAGGAGCCAAAGTTGTCATCGCCGATTTTAATGTAGAGGCTGCCAAGGAAGCAGCGGCTAAGATTAAAAGTGAGGGTGGAGAGGCGGAAGGTCTTTTCCTGGATGCATCCCAAGCAGATTCGATCAAGGAAGCTGTTGATTTCACAGTCGCTCAGTATGGCACCATTACAGTTTTGTTCAACAACGTAGGTCTAACTAATCTGCAAAAAGACCTTGATGTGGTCAACATAGATTTGGAAGAATGGGATCGCCTGATGAACGTGAACACCAAAAGTGTTCTATTAGGCAGCCGATTTGCTATTCCACATATGATTAAAGCGGGCGGAGGTTCTATTATTAACACCGCTTCGATGTCAGCATTTGCAGGAGATTCATTGCGCACGGCTTATGGTTCCTCTAAGGCAGCTGTTGTGAACCTTACACGTTATATCGCTACACAATATGGTAAGGATAAAATTCGTTGTAACGGAGTGGCTCCAGGCCTAATTCTAACACCTGCGGCTGCAAGAAATATGCCGCCAGCTGTGCTGGATATTTTCCAGAAGTTCAATGCCCTCCCTTACCATGGGGAAGCGGATGATATCGGAAACACAGTATTGTTCCTGGCATCGGATGAATCTAAATTCATCACCGGACAAACAATAGAAGTAGAGGGTGGTCACTATATGTCCAACCCTAGTATTACGGACTTCCAGAATTACATGATGGAAGCTAAAGGTAAATAAATTCAAGCGTAATTAAAAAATCCGGTCCATTCTCGTGTTTATCGAGAGGGACCGGATTTTTGTTTGTATAAGTGAGTTAGGCTAAATTAGCTTACCGCTAAAACAGCCTGTATAAAGGTTTTCAGTGCTGAGGATTTTGTGCTATCGATCCATTGCTTCGAAACATCTGTCTGACCATCCATATACCATCCGAGTTTTTCCTTCAGCTCTTGGTCAAAGTTATCAGGTTGTTTTGTTCGTTCGGCTATGAGCTGTTTAATCATTTGTGGCCAACGATACCCATTAAGACCAAAGCTGTGCTCGGGGTAACGTTCAGCAAGTGTTAAGACAGAAGCGAGTGACTCACCTGCATATAATTCTGCCGCCAAATAGCTGCCAATAAAACGATGGCTGTCATCATGCTCTAAGGCGATAGAAAATTGCTTCCGAGCTTCTGTAAGCTTGCCTTGATGCATGAGAGCTATAGCATTAATCGAGCGGTCATAGTCATCCCCCTTAGTTTGACTCAGCTCAATGTAGCGGGAATAATACTCGTTATATGATTTCCAGTCCTTATGGTCAAAATAGTACTGCGTCAACGTGAAGGCATAATTAGAATAAGGATGCAACTGTATGAGCTTTTGGAGTAGCGGAATCGCCTGATCTTCTAATGAGTCATCCTTCGTCAGGGAGGATTTAGCGAGCATCAGCTTCACAAGCATGTGTAGAGCATGAGCATCCTCTGGATCATCTGCAACATTCTGTTGGTACATTTCTATGGCTTGATCAGGTTTCTTATTTAGCAATAGTCTATCGGCTGTGGTTAGTTCTCGTTCCTTGAGATAGAAGAAGGGCAGATTACCAACGGTGTCTTCGTTCAATCTGTAGCCACTACTGCGGGTAAGCAGATGTCCATCCGCATCAAATGCCTCGATATTCCAAGAAAAGCGTGCTTCAGGATTCATGAACACAAGAAAAGATAGAGGATCAATCGATTCAAAGCCCTCTCCGCCACTGCCGTAGGAGAAACCACTGTTGTAATAGAGTTCATCTACTGGAATAGAGACTTGATTGTCCGTGATATGGTCCCGAATCTGCGAACTGAAGGAGCTCCCCACCATCGAGACCCCACCGCTTAAACGATAATAAGCTGCACCCTTAACAGCTTTCCAGCGGAAATCTACGTTCTTTCCAGTTAGTGTCTCCTGATTAATAGGAGACTGAAGCTCAATGAGAGGTTGCAGAACAACACTCTCCTTCAACAGGTCACCCGGTTTAACTTCAATCCAATCGTCATACTGTATAGGCCAAGCCCAGCCATCGATCTGATCATAGCTAAGTCCAAGCTGCAGTTGATAGAAGCCCGGAATCACACCGTAGAATTCGAAACGTCCTTCATCGTCTGTAACGATTCGGTAGGAATCAGCAGATGTAATGCTGTGATGAACCTCGCTTTCAGCACGGAGAAAAATACCTGCACGCGAGACCGGAGTACCATCGCTACGAGTAAGTGTTCCGGATACGACGGCAGTCGAGGTGTTCCCCATATCGACAGCGGACTGAATGGCAATCCGGAGTGCCTCCAACTGCAATTCGGTCTCTGAAGTTCCAATCGTTGGTGGTGAAATTGACGCTGATCCCGCTGCATCCTTGTCTGCGGTGTCTTTATCTGAGTTGCTAGTGGTAAGACTCATTTGTTTATGAATATCCTGCCAGAATTTTTGGTAGCTCTCCAAGCCATTGTCTACTACGGCAAGTGCTTCTTGTGCTTTACCTTTTGTGAAGAGCAGACGCCCGGTAAGCCATGCTTTCTGCGCATCTAAAACCTGCTGATTCTCAGATGACAATGTGGTTTGTTCAAGAATAGCTTCAGCGGCTGTTATGTCACCACGATTCAGGGCTCGTTCTGCACGAAGGAGCGTCAGCTCTTGTGCCACGTGAGAATTGCTGGCTAGTTGTTTAGTGGCCGTTATTAGCGCTTGATCGCCGTCTTCCTTACGGCCAAGAGCATCATATTCGTAGGCAAGCAGCTTTACCGCAAATATACGTGTATTATTCGCTGGCCCATCAAGGATGTATTCTTCTAACAAAGCGATTTTATCCTCTGGCAGCAAGTCGGAAATACTCGGTTCATCATGATTCCACTGACTCATAGAGGGACCAATATTTACGTCATATCTATAGGGATCGTAGGCGTGCTCCTTATCAATGATATTTGTTTGAATAAGCTCCATACGTTTACTGCCAGTTGTAGACTCTAGCTTTTGCAGAAGTTCTGTACGGGCCAGGTTAAATTGAATAGCTGGGCTTTCCTCCATTTGTGCCTTTGAGGAGGGCAGAAAGTTAAATAGAAGAATGAGCAGGAAGGCTGGGAGTAGCACGAATGACACTAGATGTTTGACTCTGATCTTAATTCGCATGTCTCTTCACCGCCTGATCATAGATATCTTTCCAGTACGTATTGCCCCCAGCCTCAATAAGTTCACGGTTTGGATGCTGCTGGACGTTTTGTTGGGGTTGATGTTTAACCTCTGGTTGATGCAGTGTCAATGATACGACTAGAATAATGGCACCAATCGCGCCTAAAGGTTTCACGGGGATCTCGATTTCTTTATTCCAGAAAGCCATGAGTCGGGCTCCAAAGGTTGGAGGGTGGGTCATCTTGAGGACGCGCTCATGTCCTTCGAAGTGTATGGGTTGTAGTTCTTCATCTAGCTGTTGCTTGATCACTTCGCGTTTCGTATTCTCTGTGCTCCCCGTATTCATAAGAAATGTCCCTCCTTCTCCAATATCTTTTTTAAGAGTGTCCGTCCTCTAACTAACCGGGATTTAATCGTATTCTCCGGCGTATTCAATTGCTCAGAAATTTCACGGATGCTCATCTCATGAAAGTAATATAACGTCAGACATTCGCGGTATACATAATCGAGAGTTCTGATGGACTCAGCGAGTCTAACATTATGCCATTCCACCATAAAAAGCTCTTCTGCCCCGGCAGTGAAGCCCGCATCATCACTGGCTTGGAGCTCTGCATCGCCTGAGGGGAAAATATTACGCCAGCTCCAAGTCCGTTGCTTCATGCGGCAGCGGTTGATTACGATGCGAATGAGCCAAGCCTTTAACCGTTCCGGTTCCTGCAATTGATTCATTTTGGCAAAGGCTTGAATAAAAGTATCTTGCACCGCCTCTTCGGCACTGTGTCGATCTTTGAGCAATAAGCAAGCGGTTCGGAGCAGCATATCGCCGTAATCGTCCATCAACAGGCTGAGAGCTGACTCATCCTTTGCTTTGATTCTGTCTATAATATTCAGATGAAGCTCCCCTCCCTTTACTAAATAAGATGCGGCTCAGAGGATTAAGGTTGCGTTTGTGTGGAATATTTTTACTGAGGGGACTCCAATTGCACTATGTGCAATAGAATTTGTCCTGAAGCGGGAGAAGATGAATTCTGTTGCACTTTGTACATTCAAAATAGCTAAGAAACGCCTAATTAGGGGGTTTTTTCGGATTCTATTGCACAAAGTGCAATGCATTGCTTTTTTCGAAGCAAACTGCCCCAATCTATTGCATGTTCTGCAATGAAATACTCCGATGGTGAGAATTAATCAGGTAATTAATTGATGTTCGGCAGATTTGGGTAAATGATAGTTAGGCTATGCCTAATCTTCCTTGTCTAAGGAAACTTTTTCGTTTCAGTATCGTCTATATGTTCAGTTCCATTTTTTTGCAAGATGGCTTTGAGCAACCTACTAAGGAGATGACATCATGTCAGCACAGATTAAGTTTCTAGCAGCCGCTATCCTGCTCATTGGAATGATCGGGCTTGCTGGCTGCAGTTCGAACAATGAGGCGGCTAATTCTGAATCCCCTACAAATACCCCAACAGAAACAGCTATAACAGCAACTTCGGGACCGGAAGTTAGCCCGTCATCCACTCCTGCAGAAACCGCAGCAACGGAGACTACTTCCCCTACGGAGACTAATAAAGATACAGCCAAGGCGAATCCGCAGAATAGTGACAAACAACTTCAAGATTTACTTGAGCTTGCTAAAAAAGGGAAGGTGCCCGGTGTTGAATATGCTGCTCATACCGGACTAATTGATGAGGTAGAAGCCGATTGGGGTAAACCTGATCAACAAGAGCCAGCGGGAAAAGGGATTTATGCTACCTACACTGATGAACATGTCGTATTCGGATTCAATAAAGGGAGCCTAATCTTCGATGTTCGTTCCAGTGATACTGCGCTGCAAAAGCTGACACTGAAACAGATCGAGTCCACACTGGGCAAGCCGGACGATACTAAAGTAAATGGTGAGGATAAGATCTACACTTACCAAGCCAATGATCAATTCCAGTTGAAATTCATTATTCCAAACTCGACGGGTAAGGTGGGCCATATCTCCGTTTTTAGTGAACAGGATTCCATTAATAATATGGCTGGATAAGACGAGTAATGGGTGCAAGGAGCAATCAATGCAGAGAAATCTGCGGGTTGCTCTTTTTGATGTTTATTTTTGATCTGGAGTACGCCTTGGACGGACTGATATAATGTAACCTATGAGCGGATTCGGGGGAAAGAGAGGTTCTATCATGCAGTTGGAATTAATCGAAAGTGAATACAAAGTGACCGGAGATGGGATAACGATCGAATTATTCCCAAAAGAGTTTACGCTTTTTCAGTTCTTGTACAAAAATAGAGGGCGTACGTTCAGCCGAGAACAGTTGCTGGATAAGGTCTGGCCCTTGGAATATCCGGTAGAGCGAACGGTAGATGATCATATTTATCGCATTCGTAAAAAGCTTGGCAAGCTACAGGGTCTTGATATTAAGACTGTTAGGGGATTTGGTTATAGTCTGATTATACAAGAGCCTTCAGCGGCCATGACCAATCCGACTACATATGATTTAGAGATGCAGAAGACGATGCGTGAGGTATTCAAGAAATATCACCTATATGGTCAAGGTCGCTCGATGTTAATCCTCGCACGCCAACAGGATGTTTTGGGTTATGCGATGGACCCGTTTTATTCGGTATATATTCATTTTGTGCAGGGAGATGTGGAATGGCTGCTGAACACAACGGAGGTTGAGATCGAGGAACGGTTTTATTCTTTGTTGATCTGTTATGTTCTTTTAGGTGATCCTAAGAAAAAATTAGCGTTCTGCGAGTTAGTCCTTGAGAAAAAGCTTCTTTTGCCGCCTCAGCATCGCGAATTGGAAATCCTTAATATTCTGGATTTGTACACGCTGGCAGGGCAAACGGAAAAAGCACTGGAACGGCTAAAGCTAACGTATGAAGTGATTAAAGAGCCGGGGTATGAGAGTTTCATTCCTATAACGGCGACCTCAGAAATGCTTCTACACTTGTGGATGGGAACAGAAGATCACGTAATAGAACGGATGGCGAAAGACATTGAAACGCTTTTGCAGGAGATGCCTTACTTACGCGAGATTGGGAGTTATAAAGTTGCGAGGGGCTTGTGGTTTCTACGGCGTAGGTCTTGGCGTGAAGCAGAGCGACTATTGGATGATGCGCTTCAAGTGCTGGAGATGTCGGGGTTTGTACCGATGCGTATATATGCGTTATATCGAATTGTTCACTATTGTAACGAGTTTCCACCCCAACCAGCTTTGCAGCACAAATATGCAGATTTATTTGAACGAGAGAAGGAAGAGCGGGGATTCCATCGTTTGGAGCAATCCTTGGAACACGTGCTTATGAATATCGTGACAGCTCTCTGATAATTCTCTGACAATTCTCCGTTACATTAAGATCATGCTTCATATGTTCTAGTTCTTAATCGTAACTTGGAGGAATGTCCGATGAATGCTTCATCACAAGCAGGAACGAGTCTGCTAAAAAACAAAGTGTATATGCGTGTGTACAGCGCATATGCGACAGCCACTTTTGGGGATTGGTTCGATGCACTGGCGATTCAAGTGCTCGTAGGGTACCGTTGGCACGCCAGTCCGTTAATGCTGGCTTTGATTCCAGTCTCCATAGCTTTACCTGGGATTCTGCTTGGCTCCGTGGCGGGGGTAGCGGCTGACCGAGTGAATAAGCTAAAGCTAATGCGAATGTGTGATCTGCTCACGGCATTATTAACAGTACTAGTACTTTTTGCTCCCAATATGGTGTGGCTACTCCCGTTACTGATGCTGCGTGCTGCCATCTCGACGTTAAATGTGCCTGCCCAGCAGTCGATGACCCGCACTATGGTTAGAGAAGACCAACTGCTTCAAGCCACCTCACTAAATGGGCTTGTGAATCAAGGCTCCAAAATCGCGGGACCTTTACTTGGCGGTTTTGCGTTATCCGTGCTGACACCGCAGTGGTGTATATTGATCAATGCTTGTCTCAGAGGCTGTTCCTATTTGCTTCTACTTACAGTTAAGAAGAGTGAAGTAGAACAAGTTGGCACAGAAGGCAAGGGGGATCAAGAGGAGCATGTTTCCCTCCGCACGATGTGGAAGGAAGGCTGGAGTTTTATGCTGCGCAGCAGGTTGTTGCTAAATACCATGCTGTTTGGCATAGTCTGTTCAATGGCGATTCAGATGATTGATTTTCAATTCACCAGTCTCTTTAGGGTACTTGCACCCTCTAATGAATCTTTACTGGGCTGGCTCGTGGCGGCATCCGGAGGCGGTGCTGTATTCATCATTATGGTCATGAACAAAATGAATCGCGGAACAGGTTATGGCTGGAAGCTTGGAACAAGTTATGTGTTGATGGGTTTATCGGTCGGGGGACTTGGACTGCTTCAGCCAGGAACTTCCAGTATTTCTGTATTGCTATTAGGATTCTTACTAGGTATTGGGAATGGAATTTTTATTATCACGTTCAATTATTGCCTGCAAAAAGAAACTCCCCCGCACATGACAGGGCGTGTATTCGGTATTCAGAGTACTATTCTTAGCGGAGTTATGATTGGTGCTCCACTCCTCGGTGGAATGTTGGTTCAGGCCGCTGGGCCTAGCCGTATCTTTTTTAACTTTGGGATCGTAATCGCTTTGATAGGTGTGCTTGGGATATTATTTGGCCGCGTGCTGTGGCCTGTGCAGAAGGAGAAAAGTGATAGCTCAACGGAGCAACCGGGGAAGGTTAAAGTGATGGAAACTTAAGGAAGCTGATAGTGAAGGTCAGGCAAACTAGCCAGACTAGACAGTTTGAGTAGACTGACTACCTAGCAGGCTTACCTAGCATTTAGTTGCAGAATCTGCAATTAAATGCTGTTCCATCGTTCAAAGCGAACTTTAGTTGTATTTAGTGCAGCTCTAATTTGATTTTTTCTCTTTTGGGGTAGAAATGATGGTTTTTAGTTGCAGAAACTACACTTATTTGCTCAGCAGACCCCTTTTTACGCTTAACAGTTGTATAGAGTGCAATTAAGAGACTTTCTAGCTCGCTAGGATCGATTCTTGCCCATAAGGGCTTTTTATGAAGGAGTTCGGATAGAACACGAGAAATTGTAGAGGTAGAGGAGGGGGAAGAATGGCAACTTTTATTTATATGGTAAGGCATGGAGAGTCACCCAAGCTGCCCGGAGGAACTGAGAGATCACGTGGATTAACAGCGAAGGGAGAGGCGGATGCCCGTAAGATAACGGAGAAATTACGTTTCGAAGGAATTGAAGTCTTTTATTCAAGTCCATATCTTCGGGCTATACATACGATTACTGGATTGGCGCAGGAGTTAGGGGCAGAGATTCAAAGTGTTGAAGATCTTCGGGAAATTCATTTTTCGGATGGAAATAGGATCATGCCTGACCAGCAGCTATATCCATTACTGGCAACAATGTTTGCTGATACGGATTTTGTTCCGGTTGGTGGAGAGTCCATTCATGCGTGTCAGAAGCGATCAGTTAGCGTGCTGCAGGATATACTGAAACAACACAGTGGGCAAAAGGTTGCGATTGGAACTCACGGTGCAGTCATGACACTTATGATGAATTATTTTGACGCTAAATATGATCTGGATTTTCTACTTCAAACCACAAAGCCGGATATTTATAAAATGGAATTCACAGGCGCAGCGTTAGTGGGTGTGGAAAGGTTGTGAACTCCCAAATTGGGATAAAGCTGTGATTATTCAAAAGGATGGCCTGGCATTCGCTAGGAACCATCCTTTTGTTTATTTACAAGCTATAAAATCGCTTAGTATTCGCAGTCAGTATCTCTTCTGCATGGCTGGAAGTGTAGCCATGTAGAGCTCCCCAAGCGGCAGCAACCTCTCGAATCATAGATGGATGCGTGACTCTGCCCGCAAAAGATCCTTCAAATGGCCAAGGACCATCGGTCTCCGCCATGACAAGCTCTGGGGGATAGCGGCGGGCGAGCTCTAGGATCTCCGTCTCATAAAGGATATCAGGGGTGAAAGAGATGTAGTATCCATTCTTAATCATACGGGCAATGGCTTTTTCGGGTCCCTTAAACCAGTGGAAGTGGGCACGCTTTATACCATGTTTCTCTAATAGATCACAGGCAATCAGCGCATCCTCATAAACAGCGTGCAGGACCACTGGTTTATCTATACGGGCGGCAAGCTCAAGCAACTGATCAAGAAGCTGAATGTAAGGCTCCATATCAAAAGCTTCGCCGCGCTCCTGTGCTTCAGCACGCGAATAATAAGGCAGTCCAATTTCACCTACAGCGATGAAATCCTCCCGGGCTTGACGCTCAATCCATTCCAGCAAAGAGGATAATTCAGCTTTCTGCGGTATGGGTTGCTCTGGATGAAAACCATAAGCTGGGTGTACCACTCCGGGATAGGTAACGGCAAGCTTTTGAGTGCGAACGCAAGAGTCTAAATTCATGGAGACAGCAATCAGGGCTTCGATCCCAAAGTTAGGAAGCTCACTCAACATTTGTTGTGAAACCTCAAGTTCATATTGCTCTAAATGTATATGGGCATCCATCATAGCTGCTTACCCACCACATAAGAGGCATACTCTTCATGAGGCGCAAAGCGTATGGATTCAGGTTCCATTCCATCATTTCCTGATTTGTAGGAAAAGGTTAGTGTGCCAATACTCTCCAAAAATCCGATATAAACATTGGTTTCAGCTTTCAGCTTGCCTTCTTCCACCATGTAGTAAGTCACAGCACCAATCCCGGCTTTTTCGCCAAGATTGCCATCTTCGCCACGATCCGGATAACGCATAGTAACTATAGATGGAGTTGAACCTTTTACCTGAATTTGAATTAAGGCATCGCCTTTTTCATTGGAGATTTTTGAGGTAACAAATGCTGAGGCAGCTTTATCCGCGGAAGGTACATTCATTTCTTTCCACTGGTTAGGCTTAATGACGTGAAGCTCCTGCATAGACATGCCCGTACCTGTTCCTAGCCACAGTATGACTACCACTTCTTCCTGCCCGTCCTGATCTATATCGGCATAATGAATCTCAGGAGTGTAATCTAACAATCTTGGTGCTTCCCAATTAAACGTATGCTTGTTACCGTTCACCTCTACAACAAATCCTTCGTAGGTACCGCCATTTTTGAGGGCAGTATACAGCTTAACTTGGTCATTTTCTGTAGCAATCGCGAGAGGTTCGCTGGGTGTTCTTACGGTAGTACTAACATCCCCTGATGTAATGGAAACTTCATTTTGCGAGGCATTCAGCTGCGCAGTGGCACCAGAGAGAGAGTTTAGAGAGTCTGCCGGAATATAAAAAATACCATTTCGTAGAATTGCAGGTCCCCCCAGCTCATTTTGATAACCGTCACCTTGCATATACTCATTGCCTGGCTTCAAAACATATTTACTGCTTCCATCAGAGATAGTTAAGGTTTTCGTAGCATTATCCCATTGTTGTTCAGATGAGTAGTACTCCATGAGTACTTTTGCAGGTACATAGACCTTATCACCTGAGAAAAAAGGTGGGAGAGAAGGAAGAACGGTTTCTCCATCAACGATTAGCTTCAGTGGTGCTTCGGTAGTTTGTGTTTGGTTAATTGCCATTGTTGTATCCATATCTATAGATGCCGATGCTCCGCATCCGGCTAAAAAGAGCGTGATAGCTCCGATTACGATGATTTTATTCATAATTACCTCCGAGGATTAAGTCCAGTCCTCTTAAGTATAGATTAAATCAGCGCGTAGTAGGTCACTTTCTGTAAACAAAGCGGAGACAAGGTTGTTACGTTTGCTATTTATTTAAAAATACGGTCCGAGCAACTTGTGATTTAGAGTCTACCGTTAGACTTTTGCTATAGCGGATCTCCCCAATAGAACAACCCGGTCCGATGACAATATCTTCACCGCAGACGAGTTCTGCTGTCGTTCGATATAACATGATGCTAGTTCCTTCAATCGTTTCGCAGGTAAGCTTCCGGAAGTAGGGGATTAGCGCATTCATTAGCTTCAAAGATGGCTTAACAGTAATGGTACCGCTAGATTTTATGACATCGATTGTGCTTCTGTTTCCTAAACGTAGCTCAATGGAGGATTCAGCAGTTAACCTATGGATCTTCACAGCACCTTCGGCATAAAAGGTTTCGACTGCAGCATTTTGTGCTGCAGAAAAGTATCCAGACGATTGCAGTCTGTCAGCTTGGATGTGTTGAACACGGAGACCTCCCAGATTGATAACCTGTTCGGCTCTACAATGACCTCCAATCGAACAATCACCAGATACTTTTAACTTTGCGGTAGTAACATTGTTCTGTGCACTTAAATGGCCGACAACATCGATGGTATCCGCACGAACATCTTCTTTGAGGGTCAGTGAACCTCTTACTTTCAGCGGTGGACCGATCATTTCCTGGCATTCAAAAGGATCATTAGCATTGGACATTTATAGGGGCCGCCTTTAGAAATGTATTTTAATGATTAAAATATATAATTATTATAATATATAGTCAATATAGTATTTTGAACATAAAAAAACTGCCGTCAGTTTCCTGACAGGCAGCATATATAACCCAAAAGCTTTTAGTTCATCATTTTATCCATTAGCACATTTATTTGTTCTAAGGTTCCTGAAATTTTATCCAAATCAGAGGTAGGAAAGGCTTCAAAGATCTGGAGAATCCGCTGATGCCCTTGTTCTGTAAGAACAATGTTGACGACTCTGCGATCCTCCTTCGTCCGCACACGTTCGATAAGACCGGCATCTTCCAACTTATCGCACATCGAGGAAGCGGCTCCGGGTGTAATAACGAATCGTTCGGAGATGTCAGTAATGTTCAAGCTGCCTATAAGCCTGAGCTGGAACAACAGTAGGATCTGATTGTGAGTCAGGGTCTCCTGCTTGGTGATCATATCAATGAAGAACTGGGATTTCTGCTGCACATTTGCCATGGATTCCATAACCTTATGGATAGCATAGTGTTTATCTTGCTCTGTGCTCATAGCCACACTCCAATTTACTTTAGTTCCTAAAATATATAGAAGCTATAATAAGCTTGTCAAGGGAGTTGATGATGTATTGGTTAATGTTAAAGTGTTGGACTGGGAAGATAATCAAACATGCCTCGGCAGAGTAAAAACACCAGACAGCGATTTTTCAACAACTGGAGAGTCACTGTCTGGTTGTCTCTTTAAAATAATTCGAACGATATCTCTTTGATTTACCAATATATAGTGTAAGACCGAAGGAGGGATTGAGAGGGATGAAACATCCAAATGAATATTCTCAGCTCATTGCGCTTACGCTAGCCGGCAGTCGTGAAGCGTATGGTGAGCTATATGAAGCAACGATCCGGGATGTGTATCAGACCGTTCATTTCCTCGTTCGCGAAACCTCCGATGTGGATGATATCGTTCAGGAGATTTACATTCAGGTGCACCGTTCTCTTGAACAATTTGACGTAAACCGCCCCTTTAAGCCTTGGCTGATGGGAGTGGTCATGCGGCAAATTCATGCCTATCGAAGAAAGAGATGGACGCATCTCCGAATGGTAAAAAAAGTAGAACAAACAGATCTAATGCTGGAGCATGATTTCACGAGTGATGTTGTGGACAGGTTATCTAACCGCCGCCTGCTAGCAAGTGTAGATCGTCTTCCATTTAAGCTGAAGCAGGTGATTATTCTGCATTATTTAAACGAATATTCACAGGAAGAAAGTGCTGCGATACTGGGTATTCCGCTCGGAACCGTGAAATCCCGTATTCACGCTGCACTGCAGAAGCTTCGTCAGAAGCCAGACAATCATACTCTTTTTAAGGGAAAGGTGGAGGACCTGCATGAATTTCAATGAAGAGTTACGGACAGTTCTGCAGGAAGAGGCGAGAAATATAAGTGCCCCACCGGAACTGAAGGAGCAAATATTAAATAGGGCCGTGGCCAAACAAGGGGGAAGACGTATGAGGAAATGGCTCGTGGCAAGTATTATGGCGGCTGCACTATTAATTCCTACTGGAGCTTATGCCGGATATCATTATTTGGCAGACAACATGTATGGATCCCCAGCAACTGCTGCTACGATAGGAGTAACCCAGCAACAATATGACAGGCTTGAAGCCAAACTGCAAAACGCGAAGCAAAGCTTTGACGAAGAGGAATTCACAAAGCTGATGTCCTTACTAGAGGAATTGGGATCTTATAATCTGCAAATGACCGATGCTGAAGGCGTCTTTCACCTAGAACAGTTAGGTGTGAAGGACCAGAAGGCATATAAAGAGTTACAGGCTAAGCTTGAACCATATTTCGAACAAATAAATGAAGCGAAAACATCAAAGAAATCAGTGCAATCCGTAGATCGTGATGCTTTCTGGAATGGCTTGCTTGAAAAAGCTGAACAGAGGCTTACTAAAAAAGAGTTTGAGGAGATCGAACGATTAATCATAGACTTACAAAGCTATGATGCTAAGGTATTTGATGCAGATGGCAGTGTTCATATGGATCGGCTTTCGAAAGAAGAGATTCAAAACCAAGAGAAGTTAATTGAAATGCTAGACCCTTATATTAAAAAGCTGGATATGATGATTAAACCTAGCTCTTAGTTGAATTTAAATGCATGTATTGAATAACTATTGATAGCAATATCATAAGGAAAACCATCAGAAAAGGTCTATTACACCTTGTATTCTGGTGGTTTTATCTTTTGCTAGTCTAAAGTCTATACATTGATCACCGAATAATTGCATAATGAAAATGAATAGAAAAAAAGTATTTGACCACTGGAATAATTAGACATATATTTATTAAAATGCTATTTGTTTATCTATGAATTATGTTGGCGGAAGGTGGCTTTGATCATGAAGCAGATGACCATTCGTGCAGAACTGGCGGACTATCTCAAGAAGCAGAGGATAACGATCAATCAGTTCGCAGAGGTGTCTAAGGTAAATTCAGGCACGATCAGTAATATCATCAATGGAAATCGCCCAATAGCCATGCAACAATTAGATCGGCTTACAGAAGGTATGGGATTAGAAGAAGGCTGCTACTATGATTTGTATGTGGATGAGTGTTTTGTTCACTCCAATCCGAATTGGAGACGTCTTCGGCCATTTCTTTATCGCTGTGCAGAGCTGGATAAGCTGGAATGTATTGCACGGGTAGTTGGGATCATGATGGATAGCTTATCTTATACGCCTTCGTTATTTGATACTGCAGAAGATTTTTTTACGCAAGGGAAGCACAAAGCAGCAGCGATGTTATATCAGAGTGTGGCTGAGAGTGAGAAGTATCAGCATTCTGAGCGGCTGGCCCTTTGCCAATACAGGCTTTTCACAATCGCTTTGGGTGAAGATCAGGATGCTAATTTGCGAGCAGCTGTGCAATTTGAAGGATTTGTAAACCGGCTTGATGAGGTGGACCAGCTTGATGCGCTGAAAGATTTGGCGAATACATATAGTGCTTTACGACATTGGGACAAGGTAATGGCAATGGCTAAGGAGATGGGGAATAAAGCAACAATTCAATATCATGCTAAATACGACCGTGCCAGAAAAAGCAGACTTCAAAAGGAACCTGAAATACCACTATTCTCATATATTCAATACTCTTACGTGTTACGTTCAGTAGTTTATAGAGAGCTAGGAAATTATGATAGGGCTTTACATTATGTTAACATGTATATGGATATGAACTGGATTCGGGAAGATACAGAAGAAGCTTTGCAGCTTATGAATCAATGTATGGAGTGGGCACGGGCTAATATTAACTTGTTGCGAATTTTAAAAGGGGATATAACGGTGTTGCCGGAATATGTGGCATACCTTGAACAAAGGGAGGAAGAGATCCTCTCAGGTCTGTTCAAAATCCTTCAAGCAGCTAGTTATTACCAATTTAACGTAGATGATATCCTTCTGCAGTTTGAGGGGAAAATATCAGATTGTAGAGATCATCATGATCAGCTAGAGATTCGATCCTATAATCAACAAATCTTCGAAGATAGATATACCAACTTGATGGCTGAGATAGCGTTTTATTATATAAGAAGAGATAAATATGAGATTAGTATAAAGTATATAATGGAAAGTTTAGAATATTCAGTAAAAATTAACAGCGAATCATGTATTATAAAGTGTGTTGGAATGTTCGAAGAGCTTCGACATACAGTATCTTTAGAAACGCAAAAAGAATATCGAATCCTAATTAGTAAGATGCGGCGAATCAACGAAAAGAAAAATGGCTTTGTTGTTAGCAGTGCATAGTAACGTAATTATTACCGTCCTTCTGCTATTTCTTAGAATCATTTCTTTATAGTACTGCACTTATTTGTAAAATATAGAATTTGACATATACCTCTAGTATATTAATTTGAGGAGGTAGTGTAATGAATAATCCGGAAATTATCCAAAAGAGAATAGAGGGTGCTAGAGCCAAACTTTATTTAATGGAAAGGGAATACGGTGGATTGTTACATCCAAATGTGATCAGACAGTCGATGAGGTTGGATGAATTAATCAATCAGTACAATAAAGCAATACATAGCGATAATGAGAGTTGAAACAAGAAACTGATCGTATAATTTTCTCTCTATTCAAAAGATAAGACCTACATAATGTTATTACATTTCTGTATAAAACATCAAGCCGGCGCTATGCGTGGGCTTTTTTTGTTTGTGTGTTCCTAAAAAATAAATCTAAGTCCCAGCTTGTCATGCCCGTCTGCATATTGCGGCCAAGTCCCTCATAGACATGTACTAATCAATGCATTCAAAACAGGTTAAGGGGATGATGTCATGCGCCGGACAATATGGGTACTCGCGATCATTATGAGCGTGGCCCTGGTGATGACGGGGTGCGGGAAGAAGGATGCCGCTTCCGTGGTCAAGGATTTGAACAATGTGGCCGACAAGTTGGAGAGTAAGCAGGGAACGTACCAAGCTTCAGGCATTATGACCCTATTCACCGGCGAGCAGCCGCAGGAGTATAAGGTAGAGGTATGGTATAAGAACCCTTCTTATTACCGTATCAGCTTGGCGAATGTACAGAAGGATATTACGCAGATCGTGCTTCGTAATGATGAGGGAGTGTTCGTACTTACACCAAGTATGAATAAGAGCTTCCGCTTCCAGAGTGATTGGCCGGACAATCAAGGTCAGGTTTATCTGTATCAGACACTAGTTCGGGGCATTGTCTCAGATAACAATCGTCAATTTGTGGAAGATGGAGATAACTATGTGTTTGAGGTAGCTGCGAATTATCAAAGCAATGCGCTTGTTCGGCAGAAGATTTGGCTGGATAAAAAGACTTATGAGCCTAAACAGGTTCAAGTCTCTGATTCTGAAGCCAAGGTAGTTGTAGACGTGAAGTTTGACACCTTTAAATTCGATACAGATTTCACTAAGGATTCCTTTGATATGCAAAAGAATATGACTACAGGTGCTGCTTCAGAAAGTACAGTAGCTCAGGTTGACGAAAATGGAAATCCGGTTGTAGTTCCTGAGGGTCAGGAGCAAGAGGGGCAACCTGTCGCTGCTGAGCTGGGTGACTTTGGTATTATCGAACCGGGGTACGTTCCGGCAGGTGTCGAGTTGAAGGACTCCCATAAAATGGAGGGGAACAAGGATCATGCTGTTCTCATCCGGTATGACGGGGTTTATCAATACACCATTATGGAAGCCCGTCCATTGGATCGTGCAGTAGCATTGGCTCCTGGAACGCTGATAGATCTTGGTTTTACCGCAGGACTTCTGAGTGGTGATGAGCAGCAGACTTTGACTTGGATGTCTGAGGGTATAGAGTATCGAATTACAAGTGCTAATCTTCCTGTTAACGAAATGATGCAAATTGCCGCTTCTATGGAGGCACAATCGGGTAAATAATATAAAGTAGGCGGATACTGCGTTTTGTGGGATTCTTTCCTCTACAACGTAGTATCCGCCTTTCTATATTTGCCAGCGCTCCAGCCGCTTTGAACTGAAGCGAAAAGATAACTGGAGCTCACATTGACAGCCACCTTCCGTAGCATTACCATGAGTACTAAGACAATGATCATTACAGCTATGACGTTTTACTACAACGTAAGAAGGTGACTTTGAAGTGCAAGCAAGCTATCGACCGACAGTAGCCGAAATTAATCTGGATGAATTGCGTGCCAATTACGAAGCCTTTCGCCGCTACTTGCCGGCAGAGACAAAGTTTATGGGATGCGTCAAAGGAAATGCGTACGGCCATGGAGCAGTGGAAGTGACACGGGAACTGGAAAGACTCGGAGCAGATTATGTTAGTGTGGCTTTTTTGGATGAAGCATTGGAGCTGCGTCAGGCGGGAATACTGATTCCTATACTGGTGCTTGGCTACACTTCTCCTGAAGGAATAGCCGTTGCCTGGGAGAACCATGTAACTGTAACACTGTTCACACCGGAAGTATTAGAGGCTATTAGACAGCTTCCTATAGATCCGGAACATCGGCTGAAGGTGCATATCAAGATTGATAGCGGGATGGGGCGACTGGGTCTTTTACCAGCTGACGCACCTGCATTTATCTCTGAAGTGCAGTCTGTTGCGCAGGCGGAGCTGGAGGGTATGTTTACCCATTTTGCCAAGGCAGACGAACTAGACAAAAGCTATACACTGGAACAGCATCGACGGTTCATGAGCGTGGCGGAAACGCTGCGGGAGCAGAACATTCAGATCCCGATCATACATACGGGCAATAGCGCTACGGCCATTGATTCACCTTATTTATCCAGCAACATGGTGCGGGTAGGCATCAGCTTGTACGGATTCTATCCCTCAACTGAGGTAAACCGTCAGCTGGTAGAACTACATCCGGTAATGACGCTGAAGACGCAGGTTGTATATGTGAAGAGCCTGCCTCCTCATTGGGGCGTCAGCTACGGCACTCGGTACTTCACAGACAGCGAGGAGATTATCGCAACGTTACCTGTGGGGTACGCAGATGGATATTCCCGCATGCTAACTGGCAAAGCGGAGGTGTTAATACGTGGACGCCGCGTTCCTATCGTCGGAACAATCTGCATGGATCAGTGTATGGTATCACTCAAATCTTTCGCTGAAGAAGCGGAACAAATTAAAGCAGGCGAAGAAGTTGTACTCATCGGCCGTCAAGCTGACGTGATGGTCACGGCAGACGAGTTGGCTCTCCATCTTGGAACGATTCACTACGAGGTAATTTGCATGCTGGCTCATCGGGTGCCGCGCGTTTATATCCGTGAAGGCACACTTCCTAAATTAGTAAATGCTCTGTTACAATCTTAAAGTTCTTGACAGTGATGTTATTCAAGGGAGAAAATAGAAGGAATTGTATCGTTTTAGGAGATATGACTAAAAGCCTATACGAACCGCCATTTCTAGTTTATAATGGGATGCAGCATACTTGATATACTGGCGGCATATATTCCTTGTATAAAATTCCTTGTATATTGCAACACTGGAACACAAGGGCAGAAGGTTTGTGGGGGTGGAAGAGAAGGTGGCCAATTTGCAGAACACCAAAAGAATCATGATCAGCTTGCCCGATCATCTCTTGCAGGAAGTGGACGGAATTGTTCAATTGGAGAATTCCAACCGGAGTGAATTGATTAGGCAGGCCATGAAGCTGTATTTGAGCGAACGGAGGAAACGTTCTATCCGGGAGTCCATGCAGCGCGGCTACATGGAAATGGCTAAGATCAACTTGACCATGGCATGCGAGGCGTTCCTCGCGGAGGAAGATGCAGACAGCACTCTTGGCCGCTTAGTAAGCGGGGTGTAGACATTGATCGTTAAACGTGGCGATGTTTTTTTTGCTGATCTTTCGCCGGTTGTAGGTTCTGAGCAAGGCGGAGTAAGGCCAGTACTGGTAATCCAGAATGATATTGGCAATCGCTTTAGCCCGACGGTAATTGTGGCCGCAATCACGGCCCAAATCCAGAAGGCTAAATTACCTACGCATGTGGAAATTGACGCAGCAGCTCATGGCTTTGACAGAGATTCTGTTATACTGCTAGAGCAGGTTAGGACGATTGACAAACAACGCTTAACTGACAAGATCACCCACCTTGATGATGAAACTATGAAGAAGGTGGATGATTCGCTGCAAATCAGCCTTGGACTGATTGATTTTTAATCATCCTAGGGTTATAGATAATCCATGAGATAGGCGCTCGGGTACGAATCCGGGCGTCTTTTGATGTGCATTTTTACGAACTCATGGTAAAAAAGGATTAGGGGTTCACTTTTACAAAATGTTCTGATAACATTAGACCGTACGGTCGGTTTAGGGGGTGCTTAGAATCAGAGGACGTTCAGACGGAGAAGAAACAAAGAAACGAATTGTACTTAAAGCCACACAGCTGTTTGTTCAGAAGGGGTATGCAGCTGTAACGATGAATGAGGTTTGCGTAGCTTCGAATGTTAGTAAAGGCAGCTTATATCATCATTTTCCGAGCAAGGATGAACTTTTTCTATTTGTAGTAGAAGAGGATACGGCGCAGTGGTTACAGGCGTGGGAAGATAAGAAGAAGGAAATCTTTGGTGTTCAGGAGCGTTTATATGCTTTAGCCGAGCACTACGCAAATGATTTTCAGAATCCGTTGATTCGGGCGCTTGAGGAATTCTCAAGAAGTAGAGCTCATCCGGAGGATATCACTAAGCGGCTTGTTCTTTTATATGAGGCTGCCTCGCATGCGTGTCGCGACCTACTGAAGGAAGGCATGGACACTGGGTATTTTATAAAAGGTGACTTAGAGGATTATGTGATTATTGTAAATGGCATGCTTGAAGGGATCGGAAGAGTTTCCGAATACTCCACTCATGAAAAGACTCCGGATGATATCAAAAAATATTACCGGGAATCAGTACGATTGTTATTACAAGGGATATATACGGGGTAACATATATGGGGGCATGAAAGAAGCTTTACATTCAGGAATCATGAAGGCTGAAGCTTCTTGAAGGCACCGGAAATGGAAGGAATATTTTTTTGGCTATAATTTAGACCGGATGGTCGGTCTCTACAGGGAAACTATTTGAAGACTTGGCTTTAGAAGCTACGGAGGTTAACACAATGTCATTACTACTTAGAAACAGGGGCGCTATGCTGCTTGTTATGCTTAATATTTTTCTTGCTTTTACAGGGATCGGACTAGTAGTCCCTATCATGCCTACTTACATGAATGAACTTGGGATCACCGGAAGTACCGTTGGGCTGTTAGTGGCTTCATTCTCCCTTGCCCAATTATTAGTATCGCCATTCGCGGGCAGGTTATCCGATAGAATTGGCAGAAAAAAAGTGATCGTTGCAGGTCTGATCGTGTTTGCTTTTTCAGAGCTGCTCTTTGGTCTGGCGAATGTGTCCTGGCTCTTGTTCGTTTCAAGATTGCTCGGTGGTGTAGGCGCTGCGTTAATTATGCCAGCGGTTATGGCTTATGTAGCGGACACGACCTCTTTTGAAGAGAGAGCGAAAGGTATGGGGCTTATTAATGCAGCCATTACTACCGGATTTATTATCGGTCCAGGGATTGGAGGTTATCTTGCTGAGCTTGGCATGCGGGTACCCTTTTTCTGTGCGGCTGGTGCGGCTGGGATCGCAGCTCTAATCACAGTTTTAATCTTGCCTGAGTCTCTGTCTGTAGAGAAACGGATGGAAGCGAAGCAATCGAAAAATAATCAGGAGAGCTTCTTCACGCAATTGATGCGTTCCTATCGTGAACCTTACTTTTTCGGGTTAATTATTGTATTTGTTATGGCTTTTGGGTTGGCTAATTATGAAACAGTGTTCGGATTGTTCGTGGATCATAAATTTGGCTTTACCCCTAAAGATATTGCTTTTGTGATTACCTTTGGCTCGATCGCCGGTGCTGTGGTGCAGGTATCCGCATTTGGCTGGATTCTGAATAAATTCGGAGAGAATAAGGTTATCTCCACTTGCCTTATAACTGCTGCAATGTTTATTCTGTTGACCCTGTTTGTAAGTGGCTTCTGGGCGATCTGTGCGATTACCTTTGTCGTATTCTTGGCTATGGATATTCTTCGACCAGCGGTAGGCACCCAGCTATCCAAAATGGCGGGGGAAACGCAGCAAGGCTTCGTAGCAGGGATGAACTCTGCTTATACGAGTCTTGGAAATATCGCAGGGCCAATCGTTGCAGGATATCTTTTTGATCTAAGTATTAACTTTCCATATGTGGCAGCGGCGGTTGTTCTAGCGTTATGTTTTGTGCTGTCACTTAGTTCTGGAAAAAGGGGAATGGGACAACGCGCGTAAACTACCCAATCTGCCTCTTCTCTAGGCTGGACTTTGGAACAGAGCCGATCTGTGATACTATTTTAGTTATGAGAACAAGAATTGTATAAGCAGATTGTGTACGGGAAGAGGGATACTAATGACGGTAGATAACAGCAATACGGGAGTCATTACGGATGAGGCGGCCGCACAGCGGGAGCAGGAATTGATTACTGTAGCGATTGCTAAGGAATTGAACATTAGCCTGAAGCAGGTGCGTACAACGGTTGGACTGCTGGATGAGGGGAATACGATTCCGTTCATCGCCAGATACCGCAAGGAAATGACGGGTGAGCTGGACGAGAATGCGCTGCGTGATATTGAAGAACGCCTGGCTTATCTTCGCAATTTGGGCGAACGTAAGAAAGACGTTATCCGCAATATTGAAGAGCAGGGCAAGCTGACCAAGGAACTTCATGATCAAATCACCAATGCGGTCAAGCTGCAGGAAGTGGAGGATTTGTATCGTCCCTTCAAGCAAAAGCGTAAGACTCGTGCTAGTGTTGCGAAGGAAAGAGGCTTAGAGCCGCTTGCGAACTGGATCATGGAGCAGCAGAGACAAGGGGACCCACAAACCGAGGCTACCCAATATATAGATGTTGAAAAAGGAGTGGAGTCCGCAGATCAAGCGCTGCAAGGCGCATTGGATATCATCGCCGAGAACATTGCCGATGATCCTGCGATCCGCTCTTGGGTTCGCCAGTATACGGCAAGTCAAGGTATCCTTGTATCTGAAGCTAAGGATGCCGAGCAGGAATCTGTATATGAGAACTACTATAGCTACCGTGAACCTGTACACAAAATGCCACCTCACCGTATACTCGCGATTAACCGCGGTGAACGGGAGAATATACTCAAGGTAGGCATTGAAGTGGTCACTGACAAAATACATGCTTACATTGCGCGGAGAATCATTAAAGGCCCATCCCCAGTGAAGGAACTGCTAGAAGCAGTGTCAGAGGATGCCTACAAACGTCTGATTTCTCCCTCTGTGGAGCGTGAGGTTCGTGGGGAGATGACCGAGCGGGGCGAGAATCAAGCGATCTCGATCTTCTCTGGTAATCTACGCAGCTTGCTGCTTCAACCGCCTGTTAAGGGACGCTGTGTGCTGGGTGTTGACCCTGCCTACCGTACCGGCTGTAAGCTGGCCGTCGTAGACGATACTGGTAAGCTGCTTGAAGTAGCCGTGACCTATCCTACGCCGCCGAACAACAAGAAAATTGAAGCTGCTGCTAAGTTTAAAGAACTAATCGCTAAATATGGCATTCAGCTCATCGTGATCGGGAATGGGACAGGCTCTCGTGAGACCGAACAATTTACGGCAGAAGTGATCGCCGAAATTGGCGATCCAGAGCTGGCTTACCTGATCGTTAATGAGGCTGGTGCGAGTGTCTATTCTGCTTCTAAGCTGGCGCAGGAGGAGTTCCCGGATCTGGATGTGGCAGAGCGCAGTGCAGCTTCTATCGCCCGCCGTGTGCAGGACCCGCTGGCGGAGCTGGTGAAGATCGATCCGAAAGCTATCGGTGTGGGTCAGTATCAGCATGACGTCTCCCAGAAGCATTTGGAAGAGAGTCTTAAGGCTGTCGTAGAATCGGCGGTTAACCATGTGGGCGTGGATGTAAATACGGCATCTCCTGCCTTGCTCTCTTATGTGGCTGGCGTTAACGGTACGATTGCTAAAAATATCGTTAAATATCGTGAAGAGAACGGTAAGTTCACGACTCGGAAGCAGCTGCAAAAGGTCCCTCGTCTGGGTGCGAAGTCCTATGAGCAATGTATCGGCTTCTTGCGGATTCCAGGTGGAGACAATACCTTGGATCGCACACCCATTCACCCCGAGTCATACCCGGTGGTGGATCGCTTGTTCCGCGAGCTAAGCCTTGATGTAAATAAGCTGGGCAGCAAAGAAGTGGCTTCACAGCTGGAGGCACAAAATGCCGAGGAGCTGGCTGTGAAGCTGGATGTCGGCGTGCCTACGCTTCGCGACATCCTGGAGAGCTTGCAGCGTCCGGGCCGTGATCCGCGCGAGGAGCTGCCGTTGCCGATCTTCCGCACCGACGTGCTGAAGATCGAGGATCTGGTTCCCGGCATGGAAATGCAGGGAACCGTCCGCAACGTGATCGATTTCGGCGCATTCGTCGATATCGGGATCAAGAACGATGGGCTGGTGCATATATCCCAGCTCAGCGGCAGCTTTGTGAAGCACCCGATGGACGTTGTCTCCGTAGGAGACAATGTCACCGTCTGGGTGATGGGTGTTGACCTGAAGAAGGGCCGGGTCAGCCTGACCATGCGTCCGCCGCGTGTTGAGGCGGGAAGTGTGAAATAACTATGGAGTAAGAACTGCTCCATTGATCATGGAAATAAGCAGTATACAATCTCCAACAGTAAAACAGTGGCATTCATGGACGGAAAGTAGGTCCTGAACTGCCACTGTTTTTTAAATTATGCAATGTGAAAAATATGGATAACACCAGCGGATTCTGAATGTACCTCATTGCGTTTTGGTATTATGCTGCTTCAAGCCCTGGTCACAGAAGAGTCGCTAGATGTGGTTAGGGTGATTTAGTTATTTATAGGAGCTGCGTTCTACGCGTTCGGCCGTACGTAAACCTCTTCAGGGTCAATCCACTAGAACTATGGGGAATTTCTCCCTATAATTCTTTCATTGAAGGTTACTATGATAGAGTTTAGGGAATTTCTCCTTATATCTCGACTAAAATAGTTGTATTTAAGGAAATTCTCCGTTTTATAGGGAGGATTTCCGTATAACCTAGTCATAATGATAGATTAGACCTAATTTATAGGGAGATTTTCCTTATATCACTTATCACCTAAGCAAAGTTCTTGGCTACACAGGAGTAAATTCTTTTTCCTAGCTTACGAGGATTTGGTTAGTTTGTCTAACTTAATAGCTAACTCATTTAGATTGCTGATGCTAATCACCGTTTCAGAAACATGTTGTTGCTGGACCTCAGCGCTAGCGAGGACTTGTTCAATAGCTGCGGTATTCTCTTCGGTAATTGCAGCCACTGAATTAACTTCGCCCAGTACAACGTTGGATGCGTGCCTGATATGAACGCTCCTGTCCTTCAGGTCTTCTGCTTGTTCAAGCACCTGGTGTGTATTATTTCGAATGCCCTCGAATAATCGAGCGATATCACCAGTGGAATTTCTACCTGATTCTACAACTAGCAACCCGTTAGAAACCATATCACCAACCCGCGTAATATTATTTTGAATGCTTCTGAGAATCTGGGCAATGTCCGCGGATGCATTGTGGGAGCTCTGTGCCAATTTTCGGATTTCATTGGATACGACTGCGAAACCTTTGCCGTGTTCCCCCGCATGAGCGGCTTCAATGGAAGCATTTAGAGACAAAAGATTCGTCTGCTCAGCAATGCCTACGATGCTGGAAACAATCGATTCAATCTTCTGATTTTCTTCATTCATTTGTGTCATCAAGCCAGCAGTACTCGTCACGATTTCTGTAACTTCAGACATAGTTCCAGTTAAGCGAATGATTTCATCTTGCCCCTCTTGTGTAATTTGAACCGTTTCACGGCTTCTATTACTCATGGAGACGGAGGCAGCATTTGCCTGCATAGCTGATTCGTTTAACTGCTGCATAGCATTTGAGATATCGCTAACACTCTGTGCTTGTGATTCAACTCCACTAGCTATCTCTTGGAAGGCGGTTACGACTTCTTTGGAAATTCGATCTGTTGTCAGTACGTTGTTATGCATTAGGTTACTGGATTGACTCAGAACTCCTACGGATTCAGTAACGCCTGTAAGAATGGTCTCCATTTCCGCTCTGGCATGTTCAGCTTCGATGCTGCTCTTAGACATATTTTTGAACATTTTCGCACCAATCTGACTCTGATAGATCAGAACCAGTATCATCATGATGAGAAAAACGTTAACACTTAAGGCATCAACGGATTCAAAAGCCGGTTTGGTCATCAGAAAATAGTTGAGTAAGATGCAAGCTATCACTCCATTAAGGAGTAAGGGGCGATAGTTGTGATAAAGGGATACGATGCCTAGACCCCAATATAGAATTAACGTACTAATGATGTTTGCCCCTGCATCGATGTAGAAGTATGTAATGATATTAAAGCCAATAGCTGTTATGTACATAATATAGGGTGTAGCCACACGTTTCCAGATTAGTATCGTACACAATAATCCAAGGGGTACCGCTGCTGATATAATCGCCATGATTGTTTGTGGAAATCTGTAAAGCGAAATTGAACCGAACAACAAACAGCCCCAAAACAAGTAAAGAATTAATTTGTTTCTCTTGTGTAACTCGGACATCTGATTCAAGGGCATATTCACACTCCATAATGTAATAGTACTTCTGATTTTTTAGTTTAAGAGATTCACGAAATGATGTCTATGATGTTAAGTTCAAAGATGTTCAGAAAATAATGTCTGGAAGAGTAATTAGGGAAAACCTCCCTGAAAATAGCCGATAATTGCATAAAATCAATGGAATAAGGGAATTCGTCCCTAAAAATTGGGGTGATTTCTAAATTTGCTAACGAATCTGCTGAATTATAGGGAGGTTCTCCCTAATTAGTAGTCTTCAGCGCAAAAATCACTGAATTATAGGGACATATTCCCTAATGGTCTATGAGGGTATCGCTTTTCTGATTCGGAGAGTGTGTATCGCGGCATGGAGAAAATGATGCTTGAGCAAACATGCAAAATAACGCTTCTCGAATATCGGGAGAAGCGTTATTTACGTACGTTTGTGATCGTCAGAATGATAAAGCTATTATTCCGCAATAATCAAGCTCGTGCGTTTAGGTTTAAACTTCTGCAGGAAGCTTCGATCTATATTACGGTCGGTAATAATGTACCCAATTTTATCGAGTGAGGCGATACCGATGGTCACATCTTTCCCGAATTTAGTATGGTCAGCGGCAACATAAACTTCTTTGGAGAGATCGATAATTTTTTTGCGCGTTTGGGCTTCCTCCAGATTATAGTCGGAGATGCCTTTTTCAAGGGTAATGCCGCTTGCGCAAATAAAAGCCTTAAGGATATTTAATTCACTGAAATTAAACAGATAATCATATGCAATAACAGACTGCTCATTTAGTCGGACCTTTCCGCCAATGATAATAAGCTCAACCCCACTGTTCATCAGCTCGTTTACCACAGGAATGGAGTTCGTAATGACCGTGAGATTCTTTTTATTCTTGATATATTTGGCGATCTGATAGGTGGTAGAGCCGCTGTCCAGATAGATGCAATCCCCATCGTTGATATATTCGCTGCACTTTTGGGCGATCATTTTCTTTTCCTCTAAGTGACCGACCATTCGCGCATCCATTGGAGATTCAGCAAACTCCGATTCCACCAGTTTAATTCCACCATAAATCTTCTTGATCTTCCCTTGCTTGTCCAGCAGGTTGATATCTCTGCGAAGGGTATCGATAGAAATATTAAGCTCTTCTGCTAGCTCCGGCAGCTTCTGAACCTTTTTGAACATTAAGATTTCTATGATTTTCTTTTGTCTTTCCAGTGGAAACATGTAATCACCCATTCAAAGTTTATATCGCTTTCGATAGTTGAAGTATAAAGGGATTAGTATAGGGTGGCAACAACTCCTTTGTAAGTTAGTCATAATATGATTATAATGTAGTCACAACTTATTTAAAGTTTACATACATTTTACGTAACTGTTTATCCTCAAAAACAAAACCTTTTTATACTGAGGTTGTACTTGAGGAGGTGGAACCTTTGCTTAAATTACAAAACATAAGCAAGCATTACGATAACAAGGTTGTTCTAGAGGATATTAGTCTAGACATCCAAGCAGGGGAAATTGTCTCCTTACTCGGCCCCAGCGGGAGTGGCAAAACCACCTTGCTAAACATCATCTTGGGATTGGCTAAAATGGAGCAGGGGCAAATCATTTTTAATGATCAAGATTTAAGCAATGTACCCATGAAGAAACGCGGATTTAATATAGTGTTCCAGGATTATGCGCTCTTCCCTAACTTAAATGCTTACGAGAATATCGTTTATGGTCTAAAAAATAAAAAAGGATTAACGTCGGAGCATGAGCTTCAGGAGTATATCGAGTTTCTGGAATTAAAGCCGCATTTAACGAAGAAGATCGGCGCTCTATCGGGTGGGCAGAAGCAAAGGGTGGCTTTGGCAAGAACGCTCGTAATGAAGCCCAAATTATTACTGCTCGATGAACCTCTAAGCGCACTGGATGGAATCATCAAGGAATCTATTAAAGCCCGGATTAAATCCATCGCCAGAGAATATAAGCTTACGACGATTATCGTCACCCATGACCCTGAAGAGGCGTTAACCCTGTCGGATAAAATTCTCATCATTAATCAAGGTCATATTGCCCAATTCGGAACGCCTCAAGAGATCATTCAACAGCCTAGCAATGATTTTGTAAAAGAATTTATTCTGGGGCAACTGCAAGTGAAACGGGAAAATATTTATAACCTGTTCGGTGAGCATTATGCCTAAAGCCAAACCGGAAATGCGGATCATTTTTATCCCTATTGTATTGTTATTTGTTGTTTTTCTGATTTTGCCGCTGACTGTGTTATTCATCCGCTCGTTTGAGACGGGTCAAGGCTATTCGGTATCCAATTATCTCACCATTCTGGCAGATCAAGAGATTCGAGAGTCCATCGGAAATAGTATGAAGGTCTCTGGTGTTACGGCAATGATCACGACGGTTCTAGCCTTTATCCTAGCCTATTCTATCCACTGTACAAGAATCTATCGCCCGTTAAAAAGCATTATTAGAACTGGAATTCTAATCCCGATGCTGCTGCCTACAATTACTTATGGATTTGCGATCATGTACTCTTTTGGCAACCAGGGGCTGATTACTAGAATCTTCGGACGGAATTTATTCGAGATTTATGGATTTAATGGTCTATTGATAGGCTACGTAATTTATACCTTACCTTCTGCTTTCCTGCTGATTCATAATTCGTTCAAGTACATTGATAAAAAGTTCATCGTCGTATCCAAGCTTATGGGGGATGGGACGCTGCGAAGCTTCATGAACACCATCGTTCGGCCTTTGTGGGGCACGTTGGGAGGGGCGTTTGTACTTTCTTTTATCCTAAGTTTCACGGATTTTGGGATCCCTGCATCGGTGGGGGGGACGTATAACGTGGTTGCTACTCAGCTGTATCAGGTCATGCTTGGGGCTATACCGGATTTCAACAATGGGGCAGTTATTGCTGTACTGATGTTAATACCGGCGGCGTTCGGGGTTGTGTTGTTAACGTATCTTGAAAAATTCAATTTCCATTATGACAAGGTGACTGAAATCGAGATGATCCCGAATAAAGGCAGAGATTCGGTTCTTGGACTAATCTCATCCGTGATTCTAATCGGGCTGCTGGCGGTATTCGCTGTCATGTTCGTTGCCCCGCTGATGAATGGCTATCCTTATGATCTAACATTTACGTTCAAACATTTTGTGGATGTTTTTCAATCAAGCGATTTGATCAATGTATATAAAAATTCCTTGCTGGTAGCAGCATTGACGGCAATTGTAGGTACGATCGTGGCTTATGCGGCGGCTATGATCAATGTGCGTACGCCCGTAAAAGGGAAAGCGACATTCGACATCCTATCGATGGTGACGAACACGGTGCCAGGTATGGTCCTTGGTCTATCGTATTTACTTCTGTTTAATAACAGCAGTCTCAAGGGGACTTTTACGATTCTTGTGCTCTGCACGCTTGTCCATTATTTTACAACGCCATATTTAATGGCTAAGAATTCTTTGGCAAAAATGAACCCATCATGGGAGACCACTGCTGAATTACTAGGTGATAGTTGGCTGAAAACGATCCGCCGGGTTATTCTACCGAACTCTGCATCCACGGTGATAGAGATGGTCAGCTACTATTTTATCAATGCGATGGTGACGATTAGCGGAATTATCTTTCTAGTGACTGCTCAAACCTCGGTAGTTGCGAGCAAAATAAAAGAGCTGCAGCATTTCGCCAAATTTAATGAGGTGTTTGTCCTATCCATCCTGATCTTTTGCACCAACCTGATCATTAAGCTCCTAGGTGACTATCTCCAGAAACGGCAATCAAACTCTCGTTGATTAACGATTTTTATATAAAAAAAACCAGTTAAAGTGAGGGAGAATTTATGTCTAAAAGAATTAAGGGAATCAAGGGAATCATGTTGTCTATTGTGGCTTTGAGTTTGGTGTTTACATTAGCAGGCTGCGGAAATAAAGCATCGGGTGATGCGAGTAAAGTAGTGATTTTGACCAATGCGGATGAAGAAGCTGTAGCCTCTATGGAGTCTGCGCTAAAAGGTGCGGGGTACGAGGGGCAATATCTCTTTCAATCCTTGGGTACTTCTGAGCTGGGTGGAAAGCTGATGGCAGAGGGAGACAAAATTGAGGCTAACCTGATCACGATGAGCTCTTATTTTGTAGAAAGTGCGCAAGAGAAACACAAGATGTTTAAAGATCTATCGTTTACGACGAATGCGCTAGACTCCTATCCAGCTTACTATATGCCAATCTTGGCGAATACCGGTGCTATTTTTGTAAACACAGCGGTGCTTAAAGATAAGGGCTTGGCGATGCCAACGTCCATTAAGGATTTAACAAAACCAGAATTTAAAGGCTTGGTATCTGTTCCGAACATTATGGACTCTTCGACAGGATGGTTGTTGGTTCAGGCGATTATTTCGCAATACGGGGAAGAAGAAGGTAAAACGGTTCTGCATGATTTAGTTGCTAATGTAGGCCCACATCTGGAAAGCTCCGGTTCCGGTCCGATTAAAAAGGTAAAAGCAGGAGAAGTAGCTGCAGGATTTGGACTTCGTCATCAGGCAGTACTAGCTAAAGAAGAAGGCGCACCCATTGACTATGTAGATCCGACAGAAGGCAACTTCTCACTTACAGAATCCGTAGCCGTGGTGAAAAAAGACGATGCAACGACAGAGCTGGCTATGAAAATGGCAGAAACGATTATTAAAGATGCTAGAAAAGACTTAATTACAAATTACCCAGTAGCTCTTTATAAAGATGAAACGGTTAGTGATATCCATAAACCTGCACACAGTATGAAATTTGTTAAGCCGTTGACTGTGGAACTGCTGGAGCAACATCAGCAATTCTTTAAAGAAGCGAAATAATTAAGATTAGAACAAGGAGTGAAGGGCCATGAACAACTATAAATTGCTGACACCCGGTCCATTGACAACTACTAACACGGTCAAAGAGCAAATGCTCTTTGACCGTTGTACTTGGGACCAGGACTATAAGAACATTACGCAACAGATCAGATCGAGCCTACTGGATTTGGCAGGTGCAACGAACCAAGAATACACAGCTGTTCTTATGCAAGGCAGCGGAACATTTGCAGTGGAATCCGTGCTGACTACGGCGGTATCAGCCGATGATAAGCTTCTGATTATTACAAATGGTGCCTACGGGGAACGTATCGTGCAAATGGCTGAATATATTGGACTTCATTATCGTGCGCATAGTGCCCTATATAATGAATTCCCCCTAGAAGCAGAGATTAGAGGGATTCTTGAAGAGGATCCAGCCGTTACCCATATCGTGATGGTGCATTGCGAGACAACGACAGGGATTCTAAACCCGCTTGAGATGATTTCACAACTGGCAAAAGCGTACGATAAAACTTTAATTATCGACGCGATGAGCAGCTTCGGTGGAATAGAGATTGATGTACCTGGGCTTGGAATTGACTATTTAATCAGCAGCGCCAATAAATGTATTCAGGGTGTTCCGGGATTTGGGTTTGTCATTGCCAAGCTGGATAAGCTGCTCACCTGTAAAGGGAATGCACGTAGTCTATCACTAGATCTATACGATCAATGGAAGGCGATGGATGCGGATGGGAAATGGCGCTATACATCTCCGACCCATGTAGTGGCTGCATTTTCGAAAGCGATTGAAGAACTCATTGAAGAAGGCGGTATTCCTGCAAGGGCAGCAAGATACCAGAATAATAACCGCGTACTGAGAGAAAGACTTGCGAGAATAGGAATAGAGGCGTATATCACAGACGATAAGCAGTCTCCTATTATAACCACCTTTCTTTTTCCGAATGAGACATTCAGCTTTGAAGATTTCTATGAATATGTGAAAGAAAAAGGCTACGTCCTCTACCCAGGCAAATTAACGGAGCACGACACCTTCCGGATTGGGAATATTGGTGAGATTTACGAAGAAGATATTCAGAACTTATGTAATATTATCGAAGCATACATGGGAGGAATGACACAATGAATCAAGTCGAAGGCGTAATTCTGGACTGGGCAGGAACAGCGGTAGATTTTGGCTGCTTTGCACCGGTGAATGTGTTCCTTGATATTTTTCGGGAAGCTGGGATTGAAGTTACGATGCAGGAAGCTAGAGCCCCTATGGGGATGCTGAAAATAGATCATATACGTGCGATGTTATCCATGCCAAGAGTAGGTGCCATGTGGGAAGAAAAGTATGGCAGAGCTTTTACTGAACAGGATGTAGAGAACCTGTATGCTGAATTCGAACCGGCCCTGATGGCATCCTTATCCGAATATACTGATCCGATTCCGGAGGTCATTGAAACTATTCAAGTCTTGAGAAATCAAGGGCTGAAGATTGGCTCGACCACTGGATATACAGAGTCCATGATGGATGTTGTGATTCCGAATGCCGCTCGAAAGGGCTATCAGCCTGATTATGTAATCACTCCGGATGGAACACATTCACTGGGAAGACCTTACCCGTATATGATTTATCATAATATGGAAGCTTTAAAGTTATCGGCAGCATGGAAGGTTGTTAAGGTAGGCGATACGATTTCAGATATTCAAGAAGGTGTTAATGCAGGCGTCTGGTCCGTAGGTGTAATCATTGGAAGCTCTGAAATGGGGTTAAGCGAGGATGAATTTAATGCACTTTCAGATGTGGAGAAGGAGACGGTGATCTCTGCGACACAGACCTCTTTTATACAAAACGGGGCAGACTTTACGATTCAATCGATGAGTGAGCTGCCTCAGCTGATTGGGCGAATCAATGTCCTGATTTCTCAAGGAATCAGACCTTATGCGAGATAATCATGAGCTACAAAGAGAAGGTGACATTAACTTTAGCCCCTTGCGGAAAGAGTGGATGAACCAGTTAAGCGCTGTGAGTGTAGACAGGATCGAAGCGGACGAGCGTGCATATATGCGTCAATCCATGTCAACGCCGTGCTTGAACAGTATCGTAGATGCTGAGGGATGTTATATCACAGATGTGAATGGACGCAAATATCTTGATTTTCATGGAAATAGCATTCATCAGATTGGCTATAAGAATCCTTACGTAACTGAAGCTGTGAAAAAACAGCTCGACGATCTACCGTTCATTCCAAGAAGATTTACGGCAGATATTGCGGTGAAAGCTGCGGAAGCTTTAATCAACAAAACGACCTCAAAGGACTATAAAGTATTATTTACGCCTTCCGGAAGTGCTGCTGTAGGTCTGGCCCTTAAGATTGCTCGCAAATGGACAGGGAAGCATAAGGTCATCTCCATGTGGGAGTCCTTTCATGGCGCGGGGCTGGACACGATCGCTGCCGGAGGAGAATACGTGTTTAAAAAGGACATGGGCCCGCAAATGCCGGGAATGCTGAAAGCCATTCCTTTTAATGCATACCGCAACCTGCTGGGAAGTCATTCTCATGAAATAGTTTCTACCTTCTGCCTCGACTATCTGGAGTATATGATTCAGCATGAAGGAGAGATTGGAGCGATCTTACTTGAGCCTATTCGGGCGACGGATACGCATATCCCGCCTATATCTTATTTCACAAGATTAAGAAAAATATGTGATGAATATGGAATCCTATTGATTTTTGATGAAATTCCAACAGCGCTAATGCGAAGCGGAAGGTTCTACGTCCATCAGAATTTCGAGATCGAACCGGATATTCTCGTGCTCGGAAAAGGGTTAGGCGGAGGGGTGATCCCACAAGCGGCGGTGCTTACCAGAACGCAATATGATTGTGCGGCGGATATTTCTTTGGGTCACTATACCCATGAGAAACCCGCGTTAGGAAGTGCGGCGATCTGTGCCACCATCGATTATATCGATGACTTAAATCTGCAGGAACAATGTATCAGCAGGTCTGAATTTGTAAGAGGCAAGCTTGTGGCTCTGTCAGCTAAACATCTTTGCATAGGAGATGTCCGTATTGCCGGACTACTGATTTCTATTGAACTTGTGAGGTCCAGAGACACTAAAGAGAAAAATGAGGAATTAGCTGAGCGGGTCCTGTATTATTGCTTGGAGAATGGGCTTTCTTTTAAATTAGCTGGAGGGAACTGCATCACTTGGCATCCTCCGCTTATTGTGTCTGAAGAGCAATTAACTTTTGCAATTAATCTTCTGGATGAAGGATTAAGTAAATATAGCTGAGAGATAGGCAAGCTTCAAAACAGGTTTCTTCCGCTCCGTACATGGGGGGAGAAACCTGTTTTGTCGTTTAAGGCGTTAACGCCCGCCTTTGTCGCAGTCAAGACCCATATCTAGAATTAAAAATTATACAAATGGGCTGGAGCAGCATTTAAAAAGATACGCAACAGCTCGTCCACCGCAATGTCTAGACGGGGAGGACTTTCGGCTGCAAGCCAATTCTCTTGCACGATGATATAGCTGCAGGAGCTGCTTTTTAAATAGCTGTATATAATTTGTGCTTCGTCAATTTCATGGCGAGTAATTGCTGCCGGGGACTGGTTAAGTTCACCGCGGAAAGTATCTACAATCGCTGATGTTATAACGGCTTGCAGGTGAGTAATATCGGGTTGATCGTATTCAAGCTTAGTATGCGCCAGGATGCGATTGCCTTTGAGCAATATGAGTTTAAGCGTTTGTTCATCCATGGCTTCAAGGATCGCGATATTCTGATTCTCTGCAGCGAATTCAATAACCTTCTCTTTGTGATTCAGGAAGCTGATGGCTCCGATGTAATCCCTATATTTGGCGGCGGTTTCGAAGTCAAATTGCTCTGCAGCTTCAGTCATCTGCTGCTCCATCTCCACAAGGAGGCTGGAATCTGTTCCGTTTAGTAGGGCAATGACTTTATCAATGATTGTATTATATTGAACGGCAGCATCGCCGCCTGCACACATCCCTATACATAAGCCAAGCGAATGATTTAGGCATAAAGAATTTTTGAAGCTTGGATTGCTGCAAAGAATTTTTGAGCTTTCCTTGATGCCTTGCACGGCTCTTTCCACGGTACTTCTACTTGTGTAGGGACCCCAAATATGGTTACCTTTATGGACAGCAGGATCATAGGTTATATCTAACGAAGGCATTTTATCATCCGTTCCTATTACAATATACGTATAGGCCTGTGGATTTTTCATTTTTCTATTGTACATGGGCTTTATTTCTTTAATTAATTTGCACTCCAGCATAAAAGCCTCAAATTCGGTGTCTGTAAGGATAATATCCAAATCTTTAATATGGCGAACGAGCTGTTTTACCTTTGGGGAATGAGACTTCGAGTTTTGAAAATAGGATTTTACTCTTCGTTTCAGCTGTTTCGCCTTACCCACATATATAATATGGCCGAGGCCATCCTTCATGAGGTACACGCCGGGAGTCAGGGGAAGGCTCTTTAGTTTCTCTGATAAATCGATAGTAACGCCTCCGTCAATCCAGATCTTATTAATAGTTTTAGTATAAGCTTGCAACCTTCATTTGTTCAAATCAGTCTGAAGAATAGAGGATCAATGATAAGGAGGGATCTAATGTACTTCGCAAGAAATATAGGTGGGCTCGCGCTGATAGCAGCTATGCTATGGCTTGCAGCATGCAGTGGAACGCCGGAAGCGGGAACGGAACCGAAGGTGACCCCCGAGCAGACGCAAATGCAGATGCCAGAGCAAACGCCAGAGCAGACGCAAACTGCACAACCAGCGGCTACTATGGAGCCACTACAGGAGACGGAGCCATCAAGCACGGATCAGCCACTGGATCAGGAGGGACTTCCGCCAACTGTAGAGGAAGCTGCGACGACAGTCATAAGGTCAATTAAAAATAAGGATATGAAGCAGTTGGCGGCCTGGGTTCATGGGGAGAAAGGATTACGCTTTTCTCCATACGCACATGTGGATACGAAGAAGGATCTTGTATTCACGAGGGATGAAGTAGAAGGATTAATGAATGATTCCACCAAAAGGGTGTGGCGGACATTTGCTGGCACGGGTGATTTAATTGAGATGACATTTGCAGATTACTACAAGCGATTTGTCTACGATGCGGACTTTATGCAGATGGCTGAGACTGCTGTGAATAAGGGACTTGGGCAAGGGGCGACAATCAATAACCTAAACGAAGTGTATCCCAAGGATCAATACGATTTCGTCGAGTATCATATTGCTGGCATCGATCCTTCAGTGGAGGGGATGGACTGGCGCAGCTTGCGCCTAGTTTTTGAGAAGATTGGAGAGGATCATGCTCTAGTAGGCATTATTCATGATCAATGGACACCCTGAGAAGTAGAGGTTTTTTATGCCAATAGCGACTATGAGTCCTTTAGAAGTCCAAATATGTGATAAATAAAACAGAGCTTGGGTTAAGTGTATGGAGGAAAATAAATAACAAACAAGGGGTGTCTCAGCAGCCATTTTATGGCTTTTGAAGCACCCCCTTGTTTGTTTATAAAATGAACTTAGAAACCTGAGGAAAGGGAATGGAGTAGGGAAGGGAATTTTGGAACTGTAGGAGTGATAGCGTCCGCCTTTGTCTCCGGATTTCAACCACTATAAGCGGTACAAATCAAGAAAATCTGGAGACAACAGCGGCTGGAAGTCCAAATATTCACTGTAGCTGCGACTGACCCTTAATTCTAAAAATCTCAAGTTCAATCTATATATACCTTTTATTGCGTAGCGCTAGAAGAAGATGTAGATCCGGATACCGATTTAGCGATCGCTTTATATCCCTCTGGCAGATAAGTGACAACAGATGCTTTTGAGATCACCTGTGCGTACATTTTTCCTGGTTCAGGAGCAGTCACATTAAAATAAATGACAGCGGTCTTGTCTTTGCCAAATTCGATTCGCTCAATCACTAGTCCATATCCTGGATGCGGTAAGTTGTTAACGGTCAGCGTAGCCTTATTTACTCCTTCACCCGCTTTGGTTAATGTAACCTCAGTCTCATAGGTTGGAGTAGTAGGGCTGCCATTAGACACAATTACGCGTTTGGCAAAAGCAGCTGCATCGTAGGTTAGAGCGGCTGCTTCCGAGCGGGTAATGGCATCATTTGGCCGGAAATTACCGTTCTTATCGAGTGTGGCGATATGCGTATTCAGCAGGATCTGGAGACTATTTATAACCTCTGTAGAAAGTTTATCGCCATCCTTAATGTCTACATACATCAGTGTAACCGGGAAGTTACCTTTACTTTGCAGTGCTTGCGTCAATAAGTGAGCGAACTGAGCACGGGTGATGGTTCCGTTAGGATCTACTGTTCGATCAAGTGAAAGACCATTTTGCTTAGCAGTCAGGAAGGCTGAAGCATACCAGGATTTGTCGTTCACCTTATCAAAATAATCACTGGCTTTGGATGAGCTGTTACCCGCCTCTGGCTTCGGAGACAGATTCAGACCACCAACGATGAACTGAATGCCTTGGGCAAAGCTTACTTTAGATTTAGGCGCGAACTTATCTCTGTCTACTCCATTTATAATTCCCTCTTTATGCAGGGAGTTAATTTTTGCTTCCGCAGGATCACCTTTCAAATCCGAAAAAGCAAAAGCGGATGCTCCAAATGACAGGCTTGCTGCTAGAATACCGCAGGCTATCGTCATTGTTTTGACATTACTTATGAATAATGATTTCTTCATTATGCGTCACCTCCATACCCTTAGATGGTAGATTAGACCAAAATGTTGCAGGTCATTTAAAATATTATGAAGATTCAAGTAAAATGTTATCCGCGAAGGAGTGACTCGGCACCATCTACATAGATCTCAGTTCCTGTGACATGGAAAGACTCATCCGAGGCGAGAAATAATACTAGATTGGCTACTTGTTCAGGTTTACCGGGCGCATCTTCCAGAGGATGATTGCCTTTCGGATATTCCACAGGAATCTTCACTTCTTGAAGATCATCGCTCTTATCCGTATTATCTCCAATTTGAGTGTCGATCGATCCAGGACAAACCGCATTTACGCGGATACCGTATTGCGCCAGCTCTAACGCAGCCATTTTCATAAAAGCGACTTGTCCAGCCTTGGAAGAGGAGTACGCAGCAGCACCAATGTTCGAGAACACTCGATTTCCGTTAATAGAGCTAGTGATAATGATGCTGCCGCCATTTTCTTTCATATGGGGGATAGCATATTTTACTGTGGCAAAGGTACTGCGTAGGTTGGTATCTAACGTCTGGTCCCAATCTTCGATTTCTAGTGTTTCGATTGGAGCCCATGTACCATTAATGCCGGCATTCGCAAAAATAATATCAATCTTTTGAGTATCATCCGCAACCTTACGAATACTTTCTTCGACAAGACCTGGATTGGAAACATCGCATTCGATAACTGCAGCTGTACCCCCAATGGATTCAATTTCACGTTTAGTTTCGTAGGATTCCTCCGGGGTCCGATCAAGCATATACACCGTAGCTCCGTGCTGGGCGAACCGTATGGCGGTAGCTTTTCCGATACCAGAACCTGCGCCTGTGACTACTGCAACTTTATTTTGCAAACGTTTCTCTGTCATGATGAATTTCCTCCTTGACGTTAGATCTCTTAATAGTAATTACATACCCGGCATAGCTGAATCTAACCAATTTAGCATGAGGGTGGAACAACAAGGAGCGATGTATTACTATGAGACATAAGGACTTGTACAATATAAATTTAGATCAATCTAGCTCATGATAGGGGAACTATAGATGATTCAGCAGCAAGGGGCAGAACGGATTAATGTGGGGATTTTTGCTCATGTGGATGCCGGTAAGACGACAACAACGGAGCATATTTTATATGAAAGCGGTCGCATTCGGGCGCTTGGCAGCGTAGACACTGGGACAGCATTGACAGATTCTATGGATGTGGAGCGGCAACGAGGAATATCCGTTCGGGCGGCATTAGCTTCTTTTGAATGGAAAGGCGTGCAGATCAACCTCGTTGATACACCGGGACACGTCGATTTTTTGTCAGAGGTTGAACGGTCTTTGCGAGTGATGGATTGTGCGGTGTTAATTTTGTCGTCGGTAGAGGGTGTGCAGGCTCAAAGTGAGATGATCTGGAACGCGCTGAGGAAGCTGGGAATACCGACGCTTATTTTTATGAACAAAATGGATCGTGTAGGTGCAGACCCTGAGGCTGTGCTGGCACAAGCGAGAAATTATTTATCTAGTGATATCATTCCTGTTCAGCAACCGATAGGCAAAGAGCAGGAGTACATAGAAGCTATTGATTTATGGGGAAGGGATGCTGATCCTGCTATACAGACAGAATTATTAGAGGCATTGGCTGAGCGGGATGAAGACCTGCTGGAGACGTATATGTCAGGCAGTCCGATTGATCTTGCAGCCTGGAAAAAATATATGAAGACAGCTTCCGCTTCAGGACGCTTCTTCCCAATGGTTTATGGTGTTGCCGCCAAGGGGCTTGGCATTACTGCATTGCTGGACGCGATGGTTGAGTATTTTCCGCGGGCTGGTGGGAATGTTGAGGGTGCGGTGTCAGGTATCGTTTACAACATTCAACGTGATAAAAGCATGGGGCGAATGGCGTTTGTCCGCCTTTATGAAGGGATGATCCGTAACCGCGATACGGTGATGAACTACACACAGGATATTCAGGGAAAAGTGACCCAGATCCGCAAGGTCGAGGGCGGCCGTACTGAGGATGTCGGAGCGCTTGAAGCGGGCGATATCGCTGTACTCTATGGTCTATCGGGGGTGCGGATCGGAGATGTGCTTGGTCATCCGGAGGCGATACCGGCGGAAGCGAAGCTCGCTGTACCGCTGCTAACGGTGCGCGTATTCTGGGGAACCGATATGGATGACCATAAGGTTATCGGAGCATTGCAGGAGCTGGCGGATGAAGATCCGCTCTTGGATACGCAGTGGCTGCAGGATGAGCGGGAGCTGCATATCAAAGTAATGGGGCCTATCCAGCTGGAGATTCTGAACAGTGTTCTGGAGGAGCGATATGGCCTCAAGGTCACCTTTGGCCAGCCCTCTGTCATTTATAAAGAAACGCCAGCCTCTGTTGGGGAAGGTTTTATAGCATATACGATGCCTAAGCCATGCTGGGCGATTCTGAGGTTTCAGATTGAGCCTGGACCTCCTGGCAGCGGTTTAGTCTATGATTCGATAGTGCGGAGCTCCGATCTACTGCCGCAATATCAGAGCGAGACCGCACGTCGTGTGCCGGAAGCGTTGCAGCAGGGCTTGTACGGGTGGGAGGTTACCGATCTTAAAGTGACCTTGATTGAGGGACAGCATCATGTATGGCATACCCATCCGCTGGATTTTGCCGTAGCGACTCCAATGGGGATTATGGATGGACTCGCACGGGTAGGCACTAAGCTGCTGGAGCCGATTCTTCAGGTTCGTATCGTTGTCCCTGAGGAGAATGGCGGCCGAGTGATGAACGACTTGGTTCAGATGCGCGGCACCTTCGAGCCACCTGTGCTGCAAGGCGAGCGGATGATCATCGAAGGGCGTTTGCCGCTGGCAACGTCGCTTGATTATCCCGTTACTTTAAGCTCCTACACGAAGGGGCGCAGCACATTCACTTCTTTTTTTGCCGGCTATGAAGAATGTCCACCTGACGTATCTGCTGAGCGCACCCGCCGGGGTGTGAATCCGCTGGATCAGGCGAAATATATATTAAGCGTGCGTAAGGCATTGCAGGGGTAAGTTAAGAAAGAATTAACCAGAGAATCCATAAGCAGTTATTACTCATAAGGAAGTAATGTCAATGCTGGACTAGCTAAAGCTTTTATCCGAAATCTAAAGGGGGATTATGAATTGAAGATCAGAGAAGCAACATCTAGGGATATAGACGGGATCGCTTTCGTTCACGCTTCGAGTTGGAAAACTACGTATAAAGGGCTAATATCGGACGAGTTTCTGGATAGTATTACCGTGGAAGCTAGAAAGAAGCGTTGGATTCTGAATTTTGAAAATCCCCATAAAGACGAGGTCATGTATGTAGCTGAAAATGAGGCGGGGACGATTATTGGATTTGGAAATGGAGGAGCCCGAAGAGAGGCAGATATGTACGATGCAGAGCTATACGCACTTTATTTGCTTAAGGAATACCAAGGACAAGGTCTAGGGAAGCTGCTCATAAGAAGTGTAGCACAGCATTTGATGGAAAAAAGTTATAGCTCGTTCATGACTTGGGTGCTAGTGGGCAATCCGGCGATTGATTTTTACCACAAAGTGGGTGGTGAATCTGTTGCGACGAAGGAAGTGAAGATTGGAAATGAGATGGTTGAAGAGATCATGATCGGGTGGAGAGATATTAGGGTTATAGGTAGATAAGCCAAACTAATAGGCGGGATTTTTAGCTCGGATGGAGCTTCCATTCCTCCGCATCATCTGGAATATAGGCAAAGAAAGCCGATGGAGCTCCCCATATTAACTGGAATATAGGCATAGAAAGCCCGGAGCAAGGTGTAGGAGCTTGTAGATGTATTTTGTGCAACTATTCTCCCCGCGAATAACTCTCCAAAGGAAATAGCTGTATTTCATACACCTATTTTCGTGATTTATCACGTTATGGGTGAATTCTCTAGGTTTTAAGTGTATAGAATACAGCTAAAGTCACGATGATCCCATTTACATACGGAATAAGTGTATGAAATACAGCTATTCCACAGATAAATAATCGAAGAAGCGTTGCCTGGTTGTTTTAGTAACAGGGATCGTTCAATAGCTAGAAAATGCTGCTAGAGGACAACAGCTCAGCTAGGTCATATATCGGACCCCTCATCAAAGCGACTTTTTATTCCCCCTCAGACTCAGCCTTCTTTCGCGCCCGGAACCGTCTTACCTTCATGAGATTGCCGCAGGCCTTGTCATCGCAGTAACGCTTAGAACGGTTACGTGTATCATCGTAATACACCCAAAGGCAATCAGGATTATCGCAGATGCGGAATCGAGAGGGCTCTTTTTCAAGCAATGCCTCCGCAAAAGACGCCGCTATCTCCGCCATTACCTGCTCCCAGCCGCTATATAGTGGTAATAATGAAATCTCCGCTTGATCGTCGCTATTCCATACAATTCGTCGCGTAACAGGACCCTTGTCCATATAGACATTGAGCTGCTTCAGCATTTCTCCATCCATCGATTTTCCTTGTACAATAGCCTGTACCCATCCCCATAGTAGGGAACGAAGCGCTTTGAGCTTCTTCAGTTCTATAGTATTTGGCATTTCTGTTTCTAGTAGAGTATACTTCTTCAACTGTTCTGCTAGCCACTCCGGATCTTCGAGCTTATCCCGGTCCTTATTCTTATTCCCTGTTCGCCAATCCCGCCAGTAACTGTTAATGAAATCCTCCCACAACACGTTCGGTTCATCCTTTCCGCACAACCCTCGATAACATTAATTGTAACAGTTAAAAATAAGATTAGCTAGTTACTTGAAAGGATGGTGGAATTATGCTACATTTCTTTTGTAACCACTATATTATGGTTTAAGTAGTTACATAATTCAGTTAGGATTAGGAGGTTGAACATGCAAAATAAAATCAGTGAGGTTTTGCTGCAAAATTGGGATTATTGCATGGATGTCGAGGATTGGGCCCCGCCGTTAAGTGATGCACTGGAAGGTGTGGACAGTAAACAGGCACTTTGGAAGCCAGAGGGGAATGCAATCAATTCTATCTGGGAGACGGTCAACCATCTAACATATTATAAGGTGCGTTTGCTGCGAAAGTTAAAAGGGTTACCCAAACATCCTGATGCTGAAAGCAACGATGATACCTTCACTGTAACAACGGAAGGGGAAGAAGCATGGGCGAAGGCCGTTGCAGACCTGAAGGAGGTGCACGCTTCACTTAGAGAAATCATTGAAGCGTTGGAAGAAGGCGCATATGATTGGGGTGGTTCGGGTCATGCCCCAGGGGAAGAGGTAATGAGTCTTATCCTGCATGATTCATACCACACCGGACAAATTATTATGCTTCGTAAACTGCAAGGCTCCTGGGTTTCCAACCGTAGTTTTAATTAGAACCTCTACAACAAAAATATAAGCCACACTCCTCTATACTGGTTTACCTGGTGCAGCGGTCGTGTGGCTTTTCTTTATTTTAACCTTTTGGGGTGCTTCGATATTGAGTCGGCGAGCATCCCATTATTTTTTTGAACAATCTAGAAAAGTAGTAGGGGTCCTGCATCCCGATAGCACTAGAGATTTCTTTAATATGTAGATCGGTTAATGCCAGCATTTGACTGGCACGCTGCATTTTGAGGCGCAGATAGAATTCAATCGGGGGAACCCCGGTTTCTTGATTAAATAAATAAATTAGATGCTGCTTCGATAACCCCATATGCTTCGCTACATCCGGGAGTGAAATGGAGCTGTTGATTCGATCCGTCATGTAGCGAATGGCTTGCTCAAGATAACGTTCGTTTTTTTTATCTTGCTCAGAGTTCATGGTACTCAATCCCACATGGCTGATCAGATGGCGAATGCACTGAGACACATAAATATGATTACTCATAGCATACGGCTTATCCGATAGCAGGGCATAACATTGCTCGAAATCGTCGATCCATTGGGTATGAAGGTTCAGGGTAAAGGTTAGCGGTTCTTTATCCAAGGCATAGGTTTCAATCAACGCAGCAGCATGTGTTCCTTTTAGATGCATCCAGTAGATCGTCCAGGGGTTCTCATTTGAAGCGCCATATCGATGGGGCGTTCCGGCAGGAATGACAGCTAATTGTCTTGCTTTTAGTTGAATCAGCTTATTGAGAGGGCTCTCCATCCACCCTTCACCCTCTACGCAATACATAAGAATATGCGATTCACATCCTTGTGGACGCTCTCGATAATGAAACTTCGCTCTTGGGAAGCAGCCAATGTCACTTACATAGAAGGAATTTGTTAACGGATTCTCATGTAATTCATTCATCATGAAATCGGGCAGCACAAAAAGCTTCTGCTCATCGAAGCCATCCGGCTTTAATGAGATATCTGTCATGATAACCCTCCTTTTTAAGAACATAATTTATTTATTTAAAATAACAACCTATTCATAAGGAGAATATTATTTTTAGGATAAGAATATTGTCCATCAGTTACAGATTATCGTCAATTGTTTAAAAGCGTATTCAACGATAAATTAGAGCTATATCACGAAGGAGGAGAGAACGAAATGAGTATGAAAGAGCCTTCTAGAATCTTAACGAACAGCGTCCACATCTGGGGGGAAATGGTTGAAATTCCTACCTATGAAACAGGAGAACCCGATAAAAATCCAATGTTCCTAGAGAAGCGTGTCTATCAAGGCAGCTCGGGGCGAGTATATCCACATCCTGTGGTTGATAAAATTATGGATGAGAAAGAAATGAAATCGTATCAGATGGTCATGCTCGAAAATGAATATGTACGCATCGAGATCATGCCTGAAATTGGTGGCCGTATCTATCGTGCTCTGGACAAGACGAACAATTATGATTTTGTTTATTACAATCGCGTGATTAAACCTGCACTTGTGGGTCTGGCCGGGCCATGGATTTCGGGCGGGATTGAATTTAACTGGCCGCAGCATCATCGTCCGAACACGTTTGGCCCTGTGGAGCATGTGATGACGGAGAATGAAGATGGCAGTGCAACCGTATGGGTGAGTGAAATTGACCGGATGTATGGAACGAAGGTCACAACGGGCCTCACGCTGCATCCAGGAAAAGCCTATCTCGAAGTTACTGCACAGCTATATAACCGCACTTCGGAGCCACAAACCTTCTTATGGTGGGCAAACCCTGCGGTTGCGGTCAATGACCATACGCAATCGGTGTTTCCACCGGATGTCACAGCCGTATTCGATCATGGTAAGCGTGATGTGTCCAGATTCCCTATTGCAACAGGAACGTATTACAAGATGGACTATTCCGAAGGTGTAGATATTTCGCGCTATGCAAATATCCCGGTTCCTACGTCATACATGGCGTTCAAATCCGATTATAATTTCGTGGGCGGCTATGATCATGGGGTTGAAGCGGGTCTGCTTCACGTAGCGAATCACCATGTATCTCCGGGTAAAAAGCAGTGGACTTGGGGGAACGGCGAATTTGGTCAAGCATGGGATCGTAATTTAACCGATGAGGATGGACCCTATATTGAATTAATGACAGGGGTATTTACAGATAATCAGCCCGATTTCACTTGGCTCCAGCCGTATGAAGAGAAGTCATTTACACAATATTTCATGCCTTATAAGAACATCGGTATAGTGAAAAATGCCTCAATGGATGCAGCTGTCAATCTTGAGGTGGATGAGGCTTCCCGGACTGCAACGGTGATGGCCTACGGAACTTCGGTATTCGAAGGAGCGGTTATTGAGCTAAAAGGTCAGCATAGAACATATGTGAAGGAGACGGTTACGCTCTCTCCAGAACTGACCTACAAATCAGTTATTACGTTAGATGATGAAGATCAACCCCATCAGTTAATCGTAACGGTATATGATGCGAATGGAAACAGCCTTATCTCATATCGCCCAGCGATGCCTAGCATTGAGAAGGTCCCCGATGCAGCAAAGCCACTTCCGTTGCCGGAAGAATTAAAAAGCACAGAGCAATTGTATTTGGCTGGTGTTCACCTAGAGCAATACCGCCATGCCACGTTCGAGCCAGAGCAATACTATGAAGAAGGCTTAAAAAGAGATGCATCCGATATTCGTCTGAATGTGGCCTATGGAACGCTGCAGCTTCGTCGGGGATTGTTCAAGCAAGCGGAGAATCATTTCCGTACAGCTATTCAATCGCTGACTTGGCGGAATCCAAACCCATACGATAGTGAAGCCTATTATCAGCTAGGTGTAGCACTTCGACTGCAGGATCGCAATGAAGAAGCATTTGCTGCCTTCTATAAGGCAGTATGGTCTGCAGCATTCCAAGACAGTGGATACAATGCATTGAGTCAAATTGCTTGTAAACGTGGGGCGTATGAAGAAGCGCTGGAGCTTGGAACTAGAGCTTTGGGACGTAACACAAGAAACTATAAAGCAAGACATGTAAAAACAGCACTTTTACGCAAGCTTGGACGTTATTCTGAGGCGATTACATTCGCAGAGGAGACATTGAAACTAGATATCGCGGACTTCGGGGCAGCGTACGAGAGAGTGCTTACGCTTACATTGCTCGGGCGACAAAAAGAAGCAGCTGAGGCTCAGATGAAGCTTGCACAGTTCATGCGAAACGATGCGCATAACTATTTAAATCTGGCTTCCGATTATGCAGGCAGCGGATTGTTCGCGGAAGCTGCACAGGTGTTAGAGCAGATTTCTATGACATCGAATGAACCCATGTATCCGATGGTGCATTACACATTAGCTTATGTTTACGAGAAGTTGAGCCGTAAGGAAGAGGCGACAGCGCAGCGTCAGCTTGCCCAATCCGCATCTTCTGATTATTGCTTCCCGAATAGCTTGTTTGAGCTACAGGTATTAGAAAGTGCGATTGCCTGCAATCCGCTAGGTAGTAAGGCTTATTATTATCTAGGAAATCTATGCTATGACAAAAAACGTGCCGACGATGCCATTCGCCATTGGGAGCAATCCGTCGCACTTGATGATCGTTTTCCGACGGTTCATCGTAACCTTGCGCTTGCTTATTACAATAAGCGTAATGATGCTGAGGCTTCCTTGCAGTCACTTAAACAAGCTTTCCAGTGCAATACGAATGATGCGAGAGTATTCTACGAGCTGGATCAACTGTATAAGAAGATGGGCGTTTCTGCTCAGGAGCGTATGGCGAGACTGGAACAGCATATGGCACTTGTGGAGAAGCGGGATGATCTATACCTAGAATATGTGACGCTACTGAATTTGCTTAGCAAGCATGAAGAAGCCTTGTCCGTTCTATTACGACGTCAATTCCATCCATGGGAAGGTGGCGAAGGGAAAGCTACGGGACAATATGTTTTGGCGCTTGTTGAACGGAGTAAGCAGGCGAATCAGGAAGGCCAATATGAAGAGGCTATCTCATTATTAACATGTGCACTTCATTATCCAGAGAATTTAGGTGAAGGTAAGCTCGATGGGGCGCAAGAGAATAATGTGTATTATGAGCTTGGTGTGGCTTATAACGGATTAGGCAAGATGCAAGAAGCTGCTCGACACTGGGCGATTGCGTCTCAAGGCTTGGAAGAACCAGCCAGCGCGATGTACTACAACGATCAGCCGCCAGAAATGATCTTCTATCAGGGCTTAGCATGGGTACAGCTGAATCATCCGAAGGAAGCGAACCGGCGTTTTAATAAGCTGATCGATTTCGCAGAAAGACATCTCTTTGATGAGGTGAAGATTGATTATTTTGCCGTATCCTTACCTGATTTCCTCGTATTCGAGGATGATCTGAATAGACGTAATCAAATACATTGCTTGTTTATGATGGGTTTAGGCTTATTAGGCTTAGGGAAAATGGCAGAAGCGAAAGAACGATTTGAGGAAGCGTTGCACTTGGAGCCGAACCATCAGGGAGCTCGTATTCACAAGGCGATGTGCTTGAAAGTGTAAAAGAAATAGAGCAGTTTCATGATGCCGGATAATAACTGGTTCGATTTGGAATTTTGTTTCAACTCTGAAAGCCCCGGGTTAATGGAGACTATCTACCAGCCTATATTCGAAAGGAGAGATTGATGATGGAACCGGGCTATAAAGATAGAAGCGTTGAAGTGGAGCATACAGAGGTGCAAAGGAAATCGGATTCCAGTGTTGTCGCATCTACCTTTATTAAATATGCTGCTTATATTATTATTTTTTTCGGAGCACTTTTCTTCTTGGTCAGATATGTATTCCCTATGTTCTAATTGGGAACACCACGAATCCTATACAAAAATCCATCCCCTGTAAGAAGCGGGATGGATTTTTGAATGTAACGAATCCTATAAATTTCTCTGGATGGAATCCGGTGATTCCGCAGAATTACGATAAAAGAACCAGCACTCGTTCAGCAGCTTGATCTGACGGCGGTCTTTTTTGTAATAGGCTTTCATCAGTTGATGGCAGAGCCACTGTGGCAAGGGTATCACTCCTCTAACTGCTTACGTAAGTTAGCATATGGAGAAATGAGCCTAAAGGTGACGATTTACAGAATGCTTTCTGCTTCCTCTTCATACCACTGCTCTAATTGAGCTTGCAGCGCCCGAATCTCGGTCAGCAGGGAAATGAGCGGATAGTTCTTCTGCTCCTGAACAGAGGCAAAGGCCTGTTCCAATCTATTGATATAATCCAGGCCAGACTCCAGGGAGTAGTCCTCACGCAGCAGATCCAGGGAATCGCACTCAGCAATGGCTAAGGGCAGATCCGGTACATTATCGGCTGTCAGCTTGTCGATTTCTTTGTTTAGACGTAAATTGAGCGCACTTAGCTGGTACGCATATTCCTCGGGCATTTCCACGAATTGCAATTGTTGATGTTGCTGCAAAATTACATACCGCATTTTCGGCATTGGTCATTCTCCCTCCGTACTTGTCTTCCTTCTTGACAGTTTAGCCTATGCACAAGTTACAATTCAAGTAGAGATCTTAATTCCCGTGGAAAGGACTTGTGATAGAACGCTATGGAAACGATGAGCAACGAAGAGCTGCAGCTGTGGATTGAACAGGTATCACGGGACAGCTTTGGCGTACCCTTTAGGCACAAGGCAAGCTTTAACAGCCGATTATCTTCAACAGGTGGTCGATATTTTACCAAGAGCCATAATATAGAGATTAATCCCCATCAGCTTGCTATGTTCGGTAGAGAAGAGACGGAGAAAATTATAAAACACGAGCTTTGCCATTATCATCTGCATTTGGCGAAGCGAGGGTATATGCATCGTGACACGGATTTCAAAAGACTGCTGGCACAAGTCGGCGGGAGTCGCTATTGTCAGACATTGCCGGGTGCCAAAGCACGGAAGTCACTGCCTTATCGGTACAAGCTGATCTGTACAGCGTGTGCCATGGAGTATCCGCGTAAGCGAAAAGTAGACCCAAAGCGCTACCGATGCGGCAAATGTTCGGGTAAGCTGAAGCTGCTGGCACTGGAAGTCCAGTAAGCAGGCAAGGGTGTTATTTTATAACCAATCCCATCAATCCTACAAAGGAAACAGCTTGCTGAGGCGAAATGATGCATCCCTCTAAATCTTGTATATCCACGATCAAGCCACTGAACTCGCAGTCACTAAGATCGATCCCGTTAAGCTTTGATCCTGACATTGTGGCTTGATCAATATTACATTCGCTGAAGCTGACCTTCTGAAAATTCGATTGGTAGTAATCAGAGCTCATCAATGAACTATTCTCAAAAGTAACCTGCTTCAGATTCGCCAATCGAAAGGTCGCGAAATCCCCGATACAATCTACCACGCGAACATTCTGGAATCTGCCTCTTGTAAAGTCCGTACCGATGAGCTTACAGTTTCTAAACTCGGTTCGATGAATAATCGCATTCGTAAAATCCACATTGGATAGATCGCATCGCTCAAAAATCACATCCATCAGCTCAATCCCCGTTAAGGAGGACTCGATAATCGTTACATTTTTAAAAATTACCTGATCAAAGCTGACCTTATTAGCCTCTTGATTATCAATAACAGTATCGCTTATGCTGCAACGACTGAATTCATCTTTAGTTTGTAGTGAGTATATTTGCTCAGGGAGTAGAGCTTCTGGATCGGTTATTTTAGGTGAATCCATTTTGAATTTCATATGTACCTCCATTTAATGAATGCTTGTTTCTAATTAAATTAACTATCATAGGGTTTAGCAGATTTGTCAATTTTCATATGCGCTAAGGTCTTGCGGTAGATACGTACAAATACACCTTTTTCTGGATAAAATCGCACATCGTTTTGTAAGCGTTGTCAAACTAAGATGGAAGGGAAGTCCATATTAGGAAGAGGGGGCACATTTATGAAACGATTCAGGTCCGCGATGGCGGGTCTGCTCGCGATGCTGCTGATTTTCTCAAGCTTGCCTGTGAGGGGAATCGGTAGCGGTTCCGTAGGAGCAGAAGGGGCCAACGGAACAGGCGCAGGGCTAATTCCATCAGGGACAGTACTCATCAAGAATAAGTGGAAAAATAATTTCTTATATGAAACGTCTGACGGTATCGTGCGTTATGGCATGACCAATCCAGCGGACACATCATCGCATTGGACAGTGGAGACGGTGAATGGTCTGTCACGCATTAAGAATGTGAAGACCGGTCACTACATTACACTGGCTGGTAATAACGGCAAAGAGGATACGCTTAAGGCGGCAGATCTCCAAGGAGCGGGAAGTGTTAAGGATGAGTGGTTGATTGATACTTCCAATAGAAACGGATATATGATCATCCGAAGCGCGACGGTACCGGAGGGGAAGCTGGTGATCCACGAGGAGAATCAGCTCGGTTATGCGCAAGTAAGCTCGGACATCAATGTTACGTTTGAGAGTCCACAGTGGGCTTTTATCGACCCTAATTCAGGAACAGTGCCTGTACGGTTGGAAAGCCGGATGCGTCCCGGTCAGGTGATGTATGAGGAAAAAGGAAATGTACTTTACGGGAAACAGCCTTTGAAGAATGAGGCTGCCCAGTGGTTTCTTGAGCCGGGAACAGACGACAGAACAATGATGATTCGAAACCGTGAGACCGGTCATTATATTAAGCAAAATGAAGTGACTTGGGCAGGCGTTTTTTCGCAAGAAATCGATGCGGAGAACGTAAAGCTAAGTGAATGGGTGAAAGAAGATGCACCAGGCGCGGATGGAGCGGGTTTCATTACCCTAAGTAATAAAGGATTAACCGACGGAGCTACACCTTTATGGCTGAATCCTCAGTTTGATGAAGACAATAACGTGCGCTCTAACAGTTGGCCGGGTGAAGCAACCAGTCATAATGCTCAGTGGAAAATCCTACCTATTTCCGAGTTGCAGCCTATACGCTTGGCCACTTATACAGATGCACAAGTAGCTACAGATTTCTTGTATGAATCCGCAAACGGCGTGCTTAAGCACGGATTAATTGCTCCAGATCCTGCTGATTCATCCGATTATCTATGGTATATAGAGGATTATGACGGCAATAAACGTATCCGTAATGCAGCTACTAATCATTATCTTTCATATAGTGATGGCACAGCCAAGGCTGAGCAGATCAGTGGAAGCCAACCATCGGATCAATGGAATTTTAAAGATTCTGATGATTATGATGATTATCTGACACTAGAAAATGTAGAGAGCAAAGGCATCTATCTATCTACCTTGGGTGGAGACAGTGCTGGAGCAATCGGGGATGCGTCTTCATTGAGCGCCCAGTGGCAGCTTCTAGACCCTAATACACCAACGGATGGCACCATTCCATATTATCGTATTCAGAATGGCTGGAAGTCTTTTTATTGGTATGAGTCTGCTGACGGCCTCTTGAAATATGGAAATATGCAGAAGGATGGCTCAGATCAATGGCTGATTGAGAAATATAATGGCCGTAAGTTATTCAAGAACAAGAAAACAGGCCACTACATTAACACGATGAATATGCCAGATGGCCATATCCAGGTCACTGAGCTTCCAGACAGGAATAATGTGGAACGAGAATATATCTGGACAGGCAAAAATATTGGCGACAACACATACGTAATCAGCAGTGTTCTCGATAAGGAGCCTAATAAATTCCCTGAAAAGTTTATCTCCCTCCAGAATCTTACGAAATACGCTGAGTATGGTGTGATCAATCCAGGCTGGGGCAGCCCACAGTGGCGATTTGTTACCGTTACTGAGAAAAAGCCGGACTTGTTCCGCTTCAAGCTAGACGCTGTAAATGGTGAGGATCAATATCTTAAGGATGGTCCTTTGTTGACTTCTCCAGATGTACTAGAGAAATTGCTAGCATCTAAGACTGTCACCGAAGCTGTCTATGATTCGCAGGCTACTGAAGTAGTGGTGCCGCAGGATAAGCCGGAATCTGTAACTGCTGATCCAAATCCTGTAGCTTTAACTCCTGCGAACGAGGATATAACAGTAGGTCAGGCTACTTATGGTTCACTTGATATGAACGACGATTCTTTTGTCTGGCAGCTGCAAGAAATAGCTGGCAGCAATGGATCTGTGAAGATTAAAAATAAAGCTACAGGACGTTATCTCTCCCTGGAGCATATAGGTGGGGCTGTAGATGAAATTGAGCCTAACGTAAGCGTTCAGACATTACAAACTGTATACGATGTATGGGCCAGCATTAAGTGGAAGGTGGATACGCAGGCATCCGGTGTGACTACCATTATGAGCTCGTGGGCGGGTCATTATATCTACGGTGCTCCGGATGACAATGGCAATCCTATTCTACGAATCAGTAAAGCAGCAGATGCAGTGGATCGGAAAAGTGCACACTTTACCGCTGAAGCCGTTGAAGCGATTGCGCCACCGCTCCCTGCTTACCCTGTAAGATTTAAGAATGCAAGCAGTGGGGAGTATTTATACGAGAATGAGCGCGGCGTTGTTCTGTACGGACAGCCGTCAGCAGACAATGGATTCTCACATTGGAATATATCTTTGGAGGATGGTAAACAGACGATTATCAATCGAGCAACAGGACATTATTTAACATTGAATGGAGATTATTCATACTTGGAGAGCAGTATCGCGGAACCGGCTATAGACGGAGCATCTGCTTGGGAAGTAAGCTTGGCTTCCGATTATACGCACTACACTATTCGTAGTCTCTATGGAGAATACGACGATGAATTAATAAACATTGCGAATAAGACGGGATATGCAGAACGTGCGCTCCTACTAGAGAGTGACGGCTTAGCGCAATGGACACTTGAAGCGGCTCAGCAGGAGTTTACTACTCCGTCTGGAGAACTGCGCAATAACGATACAACAACTCCAGTTCAGAATGATACCAACATGATAACGATCGTGCCAAAAGGGCTGACTGGCAAAGTATTGGCTGAACAAGAAGGGGCACTCGTATATGCAGAAGCCTCCAACACGGCGGCTCACTCCCAATGGATCGTCCAAGATGTAAATGGACGTAAACGCATAATGAATGTTCAGACCAAACAATATCTTTCTTTAAATGAAGCAGACCAAGCCGTCTTGTTAGCTTCTGGGGAAACGGAACGTTCCCAGTGGACCCTGGAAGAGAAGTTAGGCTACAATCTCCTGAGAAGTGCGGATAAAAGGGGCTTCCTTACTCATGACGCATCGGCTGTTCAACTGGGTTCTGCTGTGGGTACTGACAGCGTTCTTTGGAGCTTCTTGCCTATCCCTACAGATGCAATTTATGCAGGAGGAGAAGCATTCCAAGGCGATCATGTTATACGGTTTGCAGTCAATGCTCAGCAGGCTGGACAATATGATGCCGTTGTTCGTTACAAGAATAATTCCAGTAATGTAACGGATCTGCTGCTTGAGGTGAACGGCCTGAAGGAAGCGGCTAAAGTGAATGTGGTCAATTCTTCCTCTTGGAAGACTGAACAGGTGAAACTGAAGCTGCGTGCAGGAATCAACACCGTTTCTCTAAGCAACGACAATATCGATTGGAATAAAGTAAACATTGATAGCCTGACAGTAAAAAATAGCGTGAACAAAGTTTACCGCGGGGCAACAGTTCCTTATATTAGCTATGAAGCTGAGGATGCAGTGACTAACGGAACACTAATCGGTCCTTCGCGGAAATATCGCACTATGGCTTCTGAGGCTTCTGGACGACAAGCCGTCGCCTTGAAGAATACTGGGGACTATATAGAGTTCAAGCTTGCAGAAGCAGCAAATTCTATTGTTCTTCGCTATTCCATTCCGGATAGTCCGGATGGTGCTGGTGGGGAGGATACGTTGACCCTATTTGTAGATGGAGTTAAGAAACAGCTGAATCTAACTTCTAAATACGCTTGGGAATATGGCAGCTACCCATGGTCAAATGATCCACGCCAAGGTAGTGGACATCGCTTCTTTGACGAAATCCATGCTCTGATTGGCGATGCTCCTGCTGGAGCGACTATTCGTTTAGAAAAGGGAACAGGAGACCATGCAGCTTCTTATGTCATCGATCTGGTGGATATGGAGCAGGTAGCTCCTGAGTTAACTCGTCCTGACGGCTTTATTTCGGTAACGGATTTTGGAGCGGTTGCGAATGATGAGGGTGATGATACCGCAGCCTTCAAGGCAGCCCTTGCCGAAGCGAAGGCGACAGGAAAAGGGGTGTGGTTCCCAGCGGGTACCTTTAATGTCGGAGCGAGTCTGCTCGATCTTCATATGGCTGAAATCCGTGGAGCTGGCATGTGGTATACCGTGCTGAATGGAGCCAAATTCTACGGTCACGGCGGCAAGATTGGCGTATACGATCTACTGATTGAAGGCGGCATTAATGTACGGGATGATGAGGCGTTCACGAACGCTTTCCATGGTGCTTTTGGTCAAGGCTCGGTCATTCAGAATGTATGGATTGAACATACCAAAGCAGGCTTGTGGTTAACACAACCGATTGGTGAGAAGGCTCGCACGAATGGTCTGTATATGGCAGGTCTTCGAATCCGCAATCTGATGGCGGACGGAATTAACTTTGCCGTAGGCACGGGCAACAGCATGATGGAACAAAGTGACATCCGCTATCCAGGGGATGATGGAATTGCGATGTGGTCGTTCACAGATGCCAAATTGAATGATATGAATGGTACGGAACGTACACTGAGTTATAACAATACGGCACGCTTTAATAACGTCTCATTACCGTGGTTGGCCGATAACATTGTGGTCTTCGGTGGTAAAGATAACAGAATTCAAGATAACGTGGTAAAAGACACTGTGACTAACGGAGCCGGGATCGCTGTATCTACCCGTTTCTCCGCAGAGCCGTTCCAAGGAACAACTATCGTTGAGCGGAATACATTGCTTCGCACAGGTAGTTATGATTCCGGTTATGGGGTGAATCTCGGTGCGTTATGGCTGTACGCTGGTGAGAGTGAACTGAAAGGAAAAGTGTTCATCCGTAACAATACGGCGCTCGACAGCACCTATTCTGGCCTGATTGCCCACGGTAATCTTGAGGGAGAAGCGCTCACGACGATTGATGGAGTTGTGCTGACGAATAATGTCTTAGACGGGGCAGGCACAAGTGGTATAGAAGTTACGAAAAATCTGAAAGGTAACCTGCTCGTCGACAACTTGATTATTCGTGGCGAACGGATGAATCTCCTGACTAATGCATCTCCTGAATTAAGCATTATAGAACAAAACCAAGGAATAGCCACAGCTGTTAAACCTTTCTCCATCAAGCTAGCAGATGGACAGAGCGGACCTGTAGTATTAGAGCAGGGTAAGTCTGCTACCCTTCAGGTACTGGACAAAGAAGGAACGGATATTACTACACAAGCTACCTTTAAGCTTATGAACAGTGATATTGCTACATTTACAAACGGCAGTCTTAGTGGAACTAAAGTGGGAAGTACAGATTTCACGGTAACTTTTGGCAACGAGATGAGAATGTATACACTTGAGGTGGTAGGACCAAATGGTGGAACAGATCCGGTGGAACCAACAAGTACTCCTAGTCCGACAGACTCTACGGGGTCAGTAAATCCTGTTGCACCTGTTGCTACTCCAACGCCTACACCAGCTGCTAATCATGATGTGCAGCTAAAAGCTAAGGCGACTGCTGGGCAGACGGTTATCGAGATTTCAGCTAACGGCGACGGTATAGCCCGCTTTAGTGCAGAAGCTTTACGCAATGCGGCAGCACTCAGCCCGAATGCGGTGCTTGTCATTGGAAGTGGCGATATGAGCTATCGCTTCCCATTGGGACTTGTAGAGAGTGTACTGAAAGCTGCGCAGATGCCAGCGGGCACACTGGAGTTCCAACTAAGTCCGCTAAGCGGAAAAGGACTGGAACAACTGCTTGCCAAGGCTAAGCAACAAGGCTTTATGGTGCAAGGAACTCCGGCAAGTGTCACCTTAAAGGTCACAGATGGTAAAACCATTGTACCTGCAAATGGGTTCGGTACCACATATGTGGAACGTACATTTATCATTAAGGAGTCCATAGACGCTAAGAATGGAGTAGTCCTTATTTACGATGAACTGACGGGTTCCTTCCGTTATGTACCTGCATTGTTCGAGCTCGTAGGTGGGATGACCAAGGTTACTGTTAAGAGCAGTAGTGCGAGCGGTATATTCGTCGCTGCGCTGCACCCTGTGACCTTTGGAGATCTTTCTTCACACTGGGCGAAGAATGAGATCGAGATGCTTGCCAGTCGATTGATCTTGACCGGACAATCCACAGATATGTTTGCACCTCAGAAATCTGTCAGTCGTGCCGAGTTCGCAGCCATGCTGATTCGTTCACTAGGGCTAGTCGCTGCGAACACAACGAAGACTTTCAGCGATGTGTCCGATTTATCATGGTATGCAGCAGATGCCAGAGGCGCTGCAGCCTTAGGACTGGTTCAAGGCTATGAGGATGGAACCTTCCGTCCGAATGCTCCTATTACACGAGAGCAAATGGCTGTTATGGCAGCTAGAGCACTGAAGCTGTTGAACCTTGGAGGTGAAGAATCTGGAGCAAATTCGGCTACAAATGTTTTCACAGATGCTTCATCGATTTCTTCTTGGGCTAAAGAGGCGGTGGATGCCTTAACCGCAAAAGGAATCATGAAAGGCCAATCCGCAGACAGCTTTGCACCTGACAGTGATACTAGCCGTGCAGAGGCCGCTGTGATCTTAGCGAGATTACTTAAAACTGCTGGATTATTAAATTAGTTTTCGTTATAAAAGCTACAATATTCTACTAAAAGAGCAGCGATTCTCGAGTAATTGGAGAATCGCTGCTCTACGTTTTTTTTTGGACGAACATATTTGGTGATTTTCATGCCAATCGCGACTAGAGGGTCCGTTAGTAACCAAATATTCGATTATGCTGCTTATAAGGTTAACTGGGTCCGAAAGCGACCTCATATACGATGTAGTTTTACTTCAGCTTTCCCATCGATAGATTAACTCTGTAATTTCCGAACTTCAGCAACTCGTCGAGAAAGAGATTCAAATCCTTTTGGCTTCCAGTACGGACACGTATCCAATAGCAGCCTTCTCCACTGACCCGATGCATTTCTTTTACACTGGCATGTTGTTGTGCGAATGTCTGAAAGGCTGGATGGACCATATTTGAACTCAAAAAAACAGTAATAAAGGCATGGATCGCTTCCCCAACCTTATCTGGATTCCAGCGGACGGTGTAGCCTTCAATCACTCCAGTATCCTGCATTTTGCGAATACGCGCGCCCACGGCTTGGCCAGTCATATGTACTAGCTGCCCAATGTCTCTGTGACTGATCGTGGAATCTTCAATTAGAAGCTGCAGGATGCGAAAATCCACATCATCTATAGAATAAGAACTCCTCATTATCAAAAATCCTTTCTGCGTGAAAGTAGAACAGGCCAATCTCTTTTCAATCTCAATGTATTCTAATTCAAGGTCCAACTATAATTAATTGTAGCAGAAGATATCTGAAAGAAAGAAGGGCTTATGATGAAAATACAGCATATTCGCAACGCAACTTTATGGCTGGAGTATGGGGGAAGTACATTTTTGATTGATCCTATGCTGAGTGAGGAGGGTGTTAATCCTCCCATTTTTAATACGGAAAATGATCGTCGCAATCCACTCGTTCCTTTGCCGGGAGCAGTAGAACAATGGTTGAGTCCTAATGCAATTCTTGTCACGCATCTTCATCCAGATCATTGGGATGCCGCTGCCATTTCTTTGTTGTCGCATGATCTGCCACTATTATGTCAGGAAGGAGATGGGGATAAATTATCGAAGCAGGGGTTTGAGCATACCACGGAAATTAGCGATTCTCTGACATTCAATGGAATAACTATAACACGTACTGATGGACGGCATGGCACTGGAGTGACTGGTAAACTTATGGGTAAGGTATCCGGGTTTGTGTTTCAGGCCGAAGGCGAACCTGTTCTATATGTGGCAGGTGATACGATTTGGTGTGATAAGGTAAAGATAGCATTGGATGCTTTTAATCCTGAGGTGACAATTGTTAATGCTGGTGGCGCACAGTTTTTAAGCGGATGCCATATTACAATGAATGAGCAGGATGTCGTAGACTTATGTGAATATGCTCCTTCTACTAAAGTGTTTGCAATACACATGAACGCCATCAATCATTGCCTTGTTACCCGGGATAAGCTAAAAGCTCTCTTGGAGAAGGAGGAACTACAGGATCGAGTACAGCTTCCGGATGATGGAGAATGGTGTTACGTATAAACAAAGGGGGAGTAATCCCCTCTTAAATCTACCTACAGGCAGAAATAATGTATGAATTTGAAAACGATCACAAAAATTATTTTACTTGCTTGACTAGACCTTGAAATCATGATAAATTAATTCATGTTCACTTCTAATTTACTTCTAATGTTCCCTGATAGCTCAGTTGGTAGAGCACTCGACTGTTAATCGAGTTGTCACAGGTTCGAGTCCTGTTCGGGGAGCCATTTTTCTGGAGAGATACCCAAGTGGCTATAAGGGGACCCTCTGCTAAGGGGTTAGACTGCGTAAGCGGTGCGTGGGTTCGAATCCCACTCTCTCCGTTCTGAATTACATAAGAAGAGCTTCCATTTTGGGGGCTCTTTTTTGTTGTGTGAAATTATTTTGCGGTGGCTAAATACGAATTATCTGGAATGGAGGAAGTACCTGGGGCAGATCACTTTAAGTAGTGATTTGTCTTTTTTAATCTGAATTATCAATGATTATATTCTATATTTTGGAAGGTGAATAGAGTGAGAAAGGCGAATGTTTACTGAAGTAAACGCAAATAGAAGACATTCGAGAAATGGCATTTGAGTATCAAATGCATCATTGGCATCCAGAGACTATTATATTTAGTTCAGAGAAATCCAAGGAAATATATAAAGGCTTTAGTACAGAGTATAAAATCACATTTTATGGTCGAATTGAATGGTCAAATTATGATTTTATAGAACTAACGGCAGAAATAATAGAAAACATCAAAACATATATTGATTGCTCAAACGAAATGTATGTATTGTGGAGTCATAGCGAAGATCCAGTCATACAAAACACATTAGAATCAGCATTAAAGAATTTAAATGATGTAACTGCTGTCTCACCAGATGTATGGCTTTATCGACCCAATGAATTTGTAATTGAGATCTTTCATGATGGAGTTATAAGAGGACATAAAAAATATTCGCCTCAACCTCCCAGTGCATAACATTCACGCTTCGGGCTATTCAGTTCTAGATCGGTCAGAAGGAAAGTCGAAGAAGGTACGACAGGCAGACAGCCTTTCGAGTTTGGGTATACGGACCCTCGTTGGGTGCCTTCAGCTTCTTAGATTCATACCTGCGGAAACCACCTGTTGTAGTAAGGGGAAAAACATTTGAAGGAGGGTAATTAGTGGATAATATATTATTGATAATATTTGGAATTATTTTGTTAGTATTTATTTTTTCTGTTTTTATATTAATAATTCGAAGTGCAATCGATAGATCAAATACGGCAAAGAAGATGGATGTTTTAATTGATGAAATTAGAATGCTTAGAATAGAAATTAAGAACAACAAACATATAATTGATAAGAAGGTTTAGGGTGTTTCTTTGAAGCGAAAACTTCCGATAAGATTGCTTTTATCAATTTAGATACATTCAGTTTTCAAGTGCCCGAATTTTATAAGAAATATGGATATAAAGTAATTGCAACGATCGAAGATGCTCCACTTGGGAGTAAGCACTTTTACTACAAGAAGGATCTTAACCCTGAGTAAGATCAGTTAATGAAAGTATTATCAGCATCAATAATCAAAGGAGCAGAAAGACATGGAGCTTTTTAAGCAAATACCCTTGTACAGATTTTTGGCATTATGTAATGAAAGTGGCATGAAAAAGACTATATTAGATTGTGGGGCAGGAGGGGATACTCCTCCACTAAGTTTGTTTGTGAATTATGGATACGCTACATATGGAATAGAGATGAATGGCGAACAACTCAAAAGAGCGAATCAGTTCGCAGCAGAAAGAGGACAGACATTAAACATACAACAAGGAGATATGAGAGAGTTGGCAATAAACGATGAGTCAATAAGTTTTGTATATTCTTATAACTCTATTTTTCATATGAGAAAACAAGATGTAAAAGAAGCGATAAATGAAATGAAACGGGTGCTAAAACCAGGGGGATTATTATTTGTTAATTTTCTTACCCTTAAAGATTTTCGAGTGGGTGATGGCGTTGATTTAGGAGAACATCAGTATGAACAAATGGAAGATGATGAATTAGTAATACACTCTTATTATGATTATCATGAGGCAGATTCTATGTTTGATGATATGCAATTAATATATAAGGAAGATCGAGTGCTGGAAAGAAAGTTCGAAGGTGAATGGATACGCCAAGGATTTATTGATTATATATATAAAAAATAGCAGGTTGGTAATAAATGAAGAGTAGAGCAAGTCCAGAGTGGTATCATCCTGGGCTTGCTCTTTTTTTATGTCTAAATGATTACAAATCTTAACGTCCCGCTTACACTGCCATGACCCTTGCTACTTGGCATCAAGTTAGAATGGGCTCAAGAAGTAAATTGAAGGAGGAAGCTATGAAAGTTGAGCTGCACTGTCACACGAGAATGTCGGATGGTTCACTTCATTTTGCAGAGCTGCTGGAGCTTGCTGTTCAAGAGGGAATTGGACATCTGGCTGTTACCAACCATGATACAACACAGGGACTAGCTGAGATGGACGAGATGTGCAGAGCACATGGCATCGAATTTATCCCAGGCATTGAAATATCAGGCTATGATGCTGAACGTCAACGTCGAGTTCATATTCTTGGCTATTTTATTGAACAGGATCACGATGCTATTGATGTCTTATGTAGTCCTCTACTTTTACGACGCCATGAAGGCTGTCGTTTGGCAACTGAGCGGTTAATCGAAGCAGGGTATAACATCTGCTGGGAGGATGTGCTGAGCTATGCCGCGGGTGGAACGGGAGTGTATAAGCAGCATATTATGCATGCGCTGATTGATCAAGGATATACGGACCGGATTTATGGCGACTTATATAAAAAGCTTTTCTCACGAGGGCAGCGAGGGGAGCAGCCTGGCATTGCCTATATTCCAACAGAATATGTCGATGCGAGAGATGCAGTTGGAACCATTATTCAGGCAGGTGGTGTTCCTGTACTAGCGCATCCGGGTCAATACCAGAGCTTTGAAGCTGTAGATGAGCTTGTGCAGGCTGGTTTACAAGGGATTGAGGTATGGCATCCACTGCATGGAGAGGAAGATGAGCTTCAGGCACAGGCACTGGCATTGAAATATAACCTGATCATGACCGGAGGGACAGATTTTCATGGCTTCTATGGTGAAAATCCTATCACACTTGGCAGTAAAAGTCCTGACGCTGCAGTTGTGATTGCACTGAAGGAACGCAAGTCATTACTGCTGTGGGGGTGATCAGAATGTCTGAAGAAATGGATATTGTTGATTATTTGGTAGCTTCTATTCAATCAGGCGAGTATGTGTCTGGCGATAAATTGCCATCTGAGCATGAACTTGCAGAACAGTTCAAGGTTCCACGTATGACTGCTCGGAAAGCGTACGAACGATTGCAGGAGCTGGGGCTTATTTATTCCATGCAGGGGAAGGGAAGTTTTGTTCGGGATAGAAAACTGCGCATTCCCCTCGCTCTCTCAGGTGGCAAAAGCTTCAGTAAGAAGATGATCGAGCTCGGATTCAATTATGAATCCATGAACATATTCTGTGAACCTGTGGAGTCGAATCATAAGATCGAAGCAACACTTGGCATTGGTGATGGAGATCGTGTATTCAAAATAGGGCGATTGCGCAAGATCGATGGTTGCCCCGTCGCGCTTCATATCTCTTATGTGGCGGAATCGCTATTTCCGAACATTGAACATGTAGGTCGGGAGATATCTTCCATGTTCGAATTTTATGAACGACATGGATATACAGATTTCCAATTATCAGAATCCATATTAAGTATCACATATCCGATCAAGTATGAACGTGAGCTTCTAGCCTGCTCTAGCTTGATTCCCTTGCTAGTCCTGAATTCAGAGTGCAGGGATAAGGAAACGGGCCGGATGATTGAATGCAGCAGAATTATGTATCGCGGAGATATGTTCACGTATGAGCTGTAGCAAAGAAGGAGGTACGTAAATGAACCGTAGACAACGAACTGAAACATTAATTAATAGCTCATCTAATCTAGCAACTGTTCTGGCTGATGAGATCAAAGGCCGTTACGAAATTGACCTAATAGAGGAACCTAATCATGGTCTAGTAATGGTAAAGGTCAGAGAAACAGCTAAGAAAAGCCTGTTTTATTTGGGTGAGGTGCTAGTTACGGAGTGTAAGGTCCAGATTGCCGGGAAAATGGGTGTAGGACTTATTAAGGGTGACGAGCCTGAAAAATCGTATGACCTTGCTGTAATTGACGCGGCTTATGCGGCTGAATTAGTGGAGACAGCGGCATGGTCTGCCAAGCTATATATGGAACATGCCCTTCTTGAACAAGCCTATCTAGCAGAACACGCTAAAGTAATGCGAACGAAAGTAGATTTTGAGACGATGGACACCGACTCAGAATGAGATCCGAAGGGAGAACATATATGATGCTCGATATGGTTCATGATATTCAATCAGTATACCGCAAATTAGTTCACAGCATGTCAAGACCAGGTACGATCACAGATCTCTCGCAAGAGGCTGAGAAGCTGGATAATCAAGGCGTGTTTCCCAGTACTCAATTGATCGCTCGCACCCTGCTAGATACAGAAGTTACCTTCAGTATTGTTTCTTCGCGAGCAGCAGAGATAACTAGCTTATTTAGCCAAATGACCTATGCAAAGGAAGCGGCCATTGAAGCGGCAGATTATATTTTTGTGCTGGAGGATGCTGTTTCTGGTGCCTGGCTTGAAACGATACAAGCGGCGAAAGTCGGTGAGTTGATTGATCCTCATGCGGCAGCCACGATCATTGTTGAAGTAGAGGATTTATTCGGTGGTACAACATTGCGTCTATCAGGTCCTGGAATCCTGACTACAGCTTCCATAGCTATGAATATGAGAGAAGATTGGGTTGAACTTCGTGCTGATCGTAACAGTGAGTTTCCGTTAGGTGTAGATCTTCTGTTTACAGATGTAGACCATAGAGTTCTTGCCTTACCAAGAACGACACAGGTCGTGAAAGAGGAGGTATAGCCATATGGGTTACGTAGCAGTGAAAGGTGGTACGGAGGCCATTGAACAATCGTTACTACGACTGCAGTATGAGCGATTACGTAGTGGCAAGGTACTAAAGGTTGAAGCCATAAAAGCAGGCATGCGTGGTCTTGTTGACCAAGTGATGTCGGAGAGTAGCTTATATAGCGAGGAGCTTGCAGCGCTTGCCATTAAGCAAGCGGAAGGTAGCCCGGAGGAAGCTGTTTTCCTACTGCGAGCCTATCGCTCGACCTTGCCTCGTAAGCATTATTCAAAAGATGTAAGTTCAGATGAGATGCGTGTCGAAAGACGAATTTCGGCTTCGTTTAAGGATATCCCTGGCGGGCAGATTTTAGGCGCATCCACAGATTACTCTCATCGCTTATTGGATTTCGACCTGATGGATGAGACGGAGATAACGGTTGAACATTGGCTCCAGGAATTCAACCAAGATCAGGTGAATGGCGACGAGCAGGAAATCACTTCACAAGTCGGTTCTGTCCCGAAAGTGCTGGATTACCTGCGCCAAGAAGGTCTGATTGCCGACTGTCCCACCGACTTCAGTGAACCAGACGATGTTACCCGAACGAGCTTAACATTTCCTGCAAGCCGCAGTGAGAAGCTCCAAATCTTGACCCGTGGGCAGACAGGGGCTCTTACGTCACTCGCTTATGCTGTCATTCGAGGCTACGGTATGGTGCATCCCACTGTCGGAGAGCTCCGCGTTGGGTTACTTCCGGTATACATCGATAGCCCGCTGTATCCTTCAGATAATGAGGATGATAGTTATTTTATCGGGGATATCAAGGTGACTGAAGTGGAGATGCTTGTTCCTGCCATGGTCGAACGGGAAAACGGGAAGAAGGAATTAAATTTAGAGTTCGGCTATGGATTGTGTTATGGACAGAATGAAACAAAAGCGATCGCGATGAGCATCTTGGACAAAAGTCTTGAGCAAGGTGATAAAACCATACCAACGCAGAACGAGGAGTTCGTTCTATTTCATATCGATTCTGTAGAATCAACGGGCTTTATCTCGCATTTGAAAATGCCGCACTATGTTACATTCCAGGCAAAGCTGAACGATGTGCGCAAGACGCGTAGGGAGGGATAGGCCATGCGAATCCAATATAACTTTGCATTTCTTGATGAAGGGTCAAAGCGCGAAATTCGTAGAGCGACATTAAAAGCCATAGCGATTCCTGGATACCAGGTGCCGTTTGCTTCGCGGGAGCTGCCTGTCGGTCGGGGTTGGGGAACGGGAGGATTGCAGCTCACACTGTCGTTAATTGGAAAAAACGATGTTCTGAAGGTTATTGACCAAGGCTCGGATGAATCTGTGAATGCCGTTAGTATCAAGAAGCTGATCGACCGAACGACAGGAGTCCCATCCGTAGAGGATACAGAAGCAGCTACACTCATTCAATCTCGCCATCGTATTCCAGAGATTCCCCTCAAATCAAATCAAATTCTGGTGCTTCAGGTTCCGATGCCGGAGCCGCTGCGGATGTATGAATCCAGTGAGCTAAAGACGAAGCGTCTGCATGGGGAGAATGACTACAGCGGTGCTTGGTTAATGTTGTTCGAGCAAATTATGAAGTACCGGTCCGTTTCTACAGGTGCAGATCATCCCGTTAGCGTGCAAGATCGTTATGTCATGGCACCAAGTCCCATTCCTAAATTTGATAATTCGAAGCTGCATTATTCGGATGCACTGATCCTGCTTGGAGCAGGTCGTGAGAAGAAGATTTATGCAGTCCCACCCTATACAAAGGTGGTTTCGATGGCTTTTGACGATGTTCCGTTTGAGCCTGAGACGTTCAATGGGCATAGCTGCAAAATATGCGGAGCCGAGGATACATTCATGGATGAGCTGTATGACCAGGAAGCGGACGAAACCTACTATCAATGCAATGATACGAGCTACTGCCTAGATCGCTTGAATCAGCAGGCTGAGAACAAAGTGTTAAAAGAGGTGATCTCATGATTGCTCAGCGTCAGCAAGATAAACCTATCATGACCGTGAAGAATCTCAATAAGCAATTTGGCCCAGGCTGTAAGCAGTGCAGTCAACCGGAGCATCGTCAATTGGAAAAAAACTTCTGCCGCACTTGTGGCACGGTGTATGGCTGTCAGGATATTTCCTTCGATTTATACCCTGGAGAAGTGTTAGGGATTGTAGGGGAGAGTGGAAGTGGAAAGTCGACATTGATGCGTTGTTTATACTTCGATGAAGAGGTTACATCAGGCGAAGGGCAGATTCAACAATATAAGGAGGGGCTGCGAAATATTTTCATGGAGTCCTCTCAGCAGAAGAAATTTATACGTAATCATCTGATGGGAAAAGTCTATCAGAATCCCGTACTAGGGCTTCGGATGAAGTTCTCGTCTATCGGCAATATTGCCGAGAAGATGATTGCAGCGGGCAATCGCAACGTTGCGATGATGGAGAATCGTGGTGGCGAGCTGCTGGAACGTGTTCATATTCCCCTTGCAAGGATGAAGGAAGCACCCAAGAATTTCTCCGGAGGTATGCAGCAGCGGGTACAAATCGCCAAGGCGCTATCCAATAATCCTCCCATTCTGCTGTTAGATGAAGTAACAACGGGACTGGATTTATCTGTCCAAGCGAATGTGCTGGACTTGATAAAGCATCTGCAGCGTGAACTGAAGATCAGCATACTTCTCGTATCGCATGATCTTGGTGTTATCCGTATGCTAGCAGATCGAACGATGGTGATGTTAGATGGCAGAATCGTGGAACAAGGCTTAACGGATCAAATACTTGAAGATCCGCAGCACGCCTATACGCAACAGCTTGTCCATTCATTATTATAGAGATTTCTCAGGAGGAGGTCATCTGATGTTATTAATAACAAACGGAACAATTATTACGGATGAAGCCCTACTAGTTGATTATGATTTGCTCATCCATGAAGATCGGATTGCTCAGATTATCCCTCGCGGAGAGGTGACACCAGATGTGGATATGGAAGTTGTCGATGCAAACGGAGGTTATATAACACCTGGCATGATCGACATTCATTCCGATTATATCGAACATATGACAGCACCTAGACCTACTTCACTGATAGATTTCCAGATTGGGCTACGGGAGACAGAAAAAGAACTCATCGGCCATGGGATTACGACAATGTACCATTCCTTGTCGATATTTAAATCTGCCGATTACAAATATCGCCCAATTCGAGAGCCGGAAAATGTACGCAAGCTGATTGATTTAATTGATAGCACACATACCCGTAAGCACTTGGTTCGTCATCGGTTCCATGCTCGTTTTGAGATTGATAATATCGACCAAGTTGATAATTTGAAAAGCTACATTGAAGAAGAAAAAGTGCATCTTGTTTCCTTCATGGATCATACCCCTGGTCAAGGTCAATATCGTGATCTGGAAGTGTACAAGACAACGGTTCTTGGCTACGATACCCTATCAGATGATCGGATTGCGGTACTGATCGAGAATCATCAGACGAAGGAGAAAATGACTGTTGATGTGATTCGGGAAATTGCAGAGCTCGCAAGTGCGAGAAACATAGCAATCGCCTCGCATGATGATGATTCACTGGAAAAGTTAGATCTTGTGAAGAGCTTCGGGACGGCGATCAGTGAGTTTCCAATCACGTTGGAGATTGCTCGCAAGGCTAAAGAAATGGGGTTATTCACGGTAGCAGGTGCGCCGAACGTCATCCTTGGCGGCTCACATACCGGTAATTTATCTGCAACGGAAGCCGTGCAGGATGGTTGCATCGATATTCTATGTAGTGACTATTATCCAGCTTCTATGCTCCATGCTGTGTTCCAGCTCGCAGGCTCTTTTCCACTGGATTTAGTAGAGATGTTTAAGCTAGTAACTTTGCATCCAGCTCAAGCGGTGAATATCGCAGAGGATTACGGCTCCATAACGGTAGGCAAAAAGGCCGATTTACTGATTATCGAACGACTGGAGCCAGATCACTTCCCAGTAGTTACAGGTGTAATTGTAGATGGCAGGCTGATTCAGAAAACGAATTACAGAATTTAATCCAAGGTGGTGATGACGTGGATCATCTGTTATCGATCAAACATCTGTCCAAATCATTTACATTGCATAATCTGAATAAACATATTCCGGCTGCACAGGATGTGAACTTGCATTTACAAGCAGGAGAGTTTGTTGGGATTACTGGCAAGAGCGGAAGCGGCAAGTCGACGATTCTGAAATGTATTTACCGTACATATCTGCCTCATACGGGCAACATATGGTACCATTCGTCGAAATATGGCGTCATTGATCTGACAACGGCTTCTGAGCGAATGATCATTGAATTGCGAAAATTTGAGATAGGTTATGTCTCGCAATTTTTGAATGTGATGCCGCGGACAACAGCAAGAGAGCTTGTTCGTGAAGCGATCATGGAAATGGGACATGAGCAGGAGATCGCTGAAGCTGAAACCGTACGTATGCTGGAGCACTTTGAACTGGATCACAGCTTATGGGACAGCTATCCAGCTACATTTTCTGGTGGTGAAAAGCTTCGTTTGAATATTGCTAGAGCGATGGTGAAGCGGCCAAGACTTCTCTTATTGGATGAGCCTACAGCAAGCCTTGATCAAGCTTCTAAACTTAAGGTGAAGATATTGATTGAACAGCTAATGAAGGAAGGTACGACCATGCTGGGGATTTTTCATGATCTTGAATTTATGCATGATCTCTGTAATCGAGAGTACCACATCGAGGGTGGGCATATGAGTCTTTCAAGTAATAACGAAAAAATTACAAATTAATTAAATAAAGTAAACATTAAGAATATATCACGAAAATATTCCAGATATACAATGGAGTTAAGAAAGATAAATTAGGATTTGAGAGGGGTAAATTCAAGTGAAAAAGATGTTACTATCAACAATTCTTACACTATCACTCATCACGGTAGCAGGTTGCAGTTCAAATGATAGTGAGGCATCTGGAGCAGCAGATTCAACAACGAAATCAAAGGATACAATCACCATGGTATGGTATCCAAATGAATCAGGGGCGGATCTGCAAGCTACTCGCGATGAATTTTCCAAACTTATTGGCGATGCTACAGGGAAAAAAGTAATTAATCAAACAACAACCGACTATATAATCGCGATCGAAGCTATCGCAAATGGCAATGCGGATATGTCTTTTATGGGACCACAAGGATACGTTGAAGCACATGCCAAGAACGATAAAGTACTTCCGCTGGTGGTACCTAGTGGGGAGTCTGGGACGCTCGATGATGCTTTGTATTACAGCTGGCTAAGCGTGAAAAAAGGGGAAGAAGAAGCTTACAAGACTGGTGACAAATTTGCTATCGATAATATTGTGGGTAAGAAATTCTCATTTGTCTCGAACTCTTCTACTTCAGGATTTAAAGTTCCAGTAGCGGGTATCTTGGGTTATTTTGGTACACAGGATAAGTACAAGAGCCTTACGAGCGATGATCTTTTACAAGGCGGCAAGGATGAATTTTTTAGTGAAGTACTTTATGGGGGCTCTCACCAAGGTTCCGCGGTTAACCTGCTGACTGGTAAAGCTGACGTTGCGGCATTTTGTGATACATGTGTAGCCAACTATGTGGATCTGGAGTCCGGAACAGACAGTAAGCCAGGTGCAGTTTATAAAGTGAAGGAAGGCGCTGCAGAGCCATTCAATACCTTGATTGGTAAGGAATTCTCGTTAATTTCTACAACAGCGGTATTGAACTCACCGATTACAATTAATACGGAAACGGTAAGCGCAGAAGATCAAAAGAAGCTTGAGACGTTATTTACCTCTGATGCTGTGACTAAGAATACGAAAATTTTCCTTCCAAAAGATTCAAAGGAAACAGGCATTTTCAAGCAAAAATCAGGAAATGAAAAATTCTTAACCGTTGATGATGCATGGTTCAATCCGATCAGAGAATTGACGCAATAATTGGGCAGCAAGAAGACATTGATCTAACGAGGGAGTTAACTATGACAACGTTATTGGAATTCAAGCACGTATCAAAACAATACAGCAAGGATACAAGAGCGTTATCTGATGTCAACTTCGCTGTGAAAGAAGGAGAGTTCCTGTCCATTATTGGACCTTCGGGAGCAGGTAAATCCACTCTCCTTCGTTGTATTAACCGTATGATCGATGCTAGCAGCGGAGAAATCATGTTTGAAACCGATAATATTATGAATTATAAAAAAAGTGAGTTAAAGAAGCTTCGAACTCAAATCGGAATGATCTTTCAACATTATAATCTCGTAAATCGTTTAAGTGTCATTGAGAATGTCTTGCATGGCCGACTGGGTTACAAGTCGACCATGGCAGGCATACTTGGTCTCTATTCGAAGGAAGAGAAGAAGCAGGCCTATCATATCTTGAACCTTCTTGGTCTGCAGGAGCAAGTTCATAAGCGCTGTGATCAATTGAGCGGAGGACAAAAGCAACGTGTCGGCATTGCACGGGCACTAGTGCAAAATCCTAAACTGCTTCTCTGTGATGAGCCGATCGCCTCGCTGGATCCAAATGCTTCCAAGACAATTATGGAGTATTTGCGGAGGATTTGTTCTGATATGGGGATTACTGTAATTATTAATTTGCATCAGGTGGATGTAGCTATGAAGTTTTCTGACCGCATTATTGGCGTGAACGAGGGATCGATTGTTTACGATGGCCCTCCATCTGAAATCACAAATGAACTGCTGAGAACCATTTATGGAGCAGAGCTGGATGAATATATGACGGAAGAAAGGGATACGTATGCAGGATAGGTTCTTTCTTCGTAAACGTTTAAACACGTCACTCTATTGTGCATTGCTTTTTCTTATCACGATGGCTGCAATCATCATTACACAATATGATATGGTTAAGGGCTTTACGTCTATACCGAAGGCGGCGGAGTGGGCCGTTAGCAACTTTTATCCGAATGCAAGAGCAATGACGCGGCTACCTAATATTCTGGATTCCTTAATGGAGACCTTGCTGGTGTCGATCGCTGCAACAACGGTAGCGGCTATATTCGCTTTCTTTTTTGCTATACTTGGCTCCACTACGACTGGTGTAGGCGGTGTATTTAGTTTATTGAGCCGCTGGATCGCCACCTTGTTTCGGAACATTGATGTCGCTGCATGGTCGATGATCCTACTGATTTCTTTTGGGCAGAGCGTGATGACAGGGTATTTTGCCCTTTTCTTTGGCTCCTTTGGATTTCTAACCCGTGCTTTTATGGAATCTATTGATGAGGTTAGTAATAGCTCTGTGGAAGCTTTACGAGCGACAGGTGCCAGCTATTTCTCAATTATCGTACATTCGGTGATTCCATCCAGTATTCCGCAGCTTATTAGTTGGATTCTATTTATGATAGAAACAAATATTAGACAGGCTACACTCATCGGGATATTAACAGGGACAGGTGTTGGCTTTTTATTCAGCTTATATTATAAAAGCTTGAACTACAGCTCTGCTTCTCTAGTAGTGATCGCAATTATAGCCGTAATATTTATTATTGAAGCAGTCTCCAACTATGTCAGGAGGGTGATTTTGTAGTATGGAACTTCAAGAAGTTGTTCGAGCCCCCTATGAACGAGAGCACTACAATGATCGCTCCCCAGATGAGTTGATCCCGAGAAAGCCGTTCAACAAAGGCTCGTTTGCGATTATAATGACATTGCTCGTGCTCGCTTTTCTAACCGTGTATGGATTTTTCTCCTTTGATTATAAAGATTTGGACTTCGGAGCAGCCATTGATTCGACACTTCAGACACTTCGAACCATGTTCTTTTCACCTTCTATTAATCATTTCAATTTTAGTCATGCGTTATACCAGGTGCTAATCACGTTAGGGCTTGCATTTCTAACAACATTATTTGGCGCTGTGATCGCTTTGTTTCTGGGACTATTAGCATCACGTAATTTATCCTCCCCACTGTTGTCGACCATCGTAAGAAGTGTCGTTGCTTTTATCCGCGCAGTTCCTACCGTACTATGGGTACTTATCTTCGCTGTTGCCGCTGGTCTGGGCAGTGTTGCAGCTGTCATCGGTATGACCTTTCATTCCATTAGCTATCTAGTAAAAGCGTACTCAGAATCATTTGAAGAGCTGGATAACGGAGTGATTGAGGCGTTGAAAGCAAGTGGAGCGGGCTGGTGGCAGATTGTCTTTCAAGCCGTGATTCCTTCGTCCATAACATACTTAATTTCTTGGACCTTTATGCGACTGGAGATTAACTTCGCTGTAGCAGTAGCTATGGGAGCCGCGGCAGGAGCAGGTGGTATTGGATATGATATGTTTATGGCGAGTGCATTTTACTATGATGTGAGAGAGATTGGAGCTATAACGTATTTCATTTTAGTCCTAGCCGTTCTGATGGAGCTGCTCGCAACCCGTTTAAAGAAGACATTGAAGGTTAAAGTGTAAAGCTTTCTTTTAATCTAGTTGTAAGAAAAAGCATTTGTTTTGGTTCAAAATAGTATGTTAAGTTATAAATCTGTTTAACAGAACACACAAGTTAGAGCCTATAAGGGCTCTTTTTTTGTTAGTTAGCGGGAGTGAGGAACATGGATATTAGGAAAATAGAACGTTCAATCACCTATGCAAAAGTCACATCAAGGGGATATGTCTTATTATAACGGTCTTGCGGGACTGATCTTTGGTGGGCTTGCTGCGTGAATCATACTATTGAACTTGTTCGTTACGAGGATCATGGTCCTAGAAGGAAGCTTCTTTATGTTCATGAGATACACGGCGACTCCAGGGAACAATATGAGGAGATCAAGGCAAGGATTAGACGTGATTGGGCTATAGAGAGGATTGAAGCATCGAAGAATGCTACAGGCTGAAGTGGTATGAAAAAAATGCTTGCCATGTCCTTATATTTCTGGTATCATAATTTTTGTTGTCACGTTAAGACAACCTTGCTAAGGCCCGTTGGTCAAGGGGTTAAGACACCTCCCTTTCACGGAGGTAACATGGGTTCGAATCCCATACGGGTCATATTATGCGGTAGTGGTGGAATGGCAGACACGCTATCTTGAGGGGGTAGTGGGTGTATACCCGTGGAGGTTCGAGTCCTCTCTACCGCATACAAATAAAAAGTAAGAAATCCTTTGCTTCGCAGAGGTTTTCTTACTTTTTTTTATAGGATTAGACAAGTTGATTAGCTCTTAGTTCTTAAAGGCTCTTGCATATTGGGGATAGAGCTGTCTGACACAGTCTGGGCAAATATCATGGGTGAATTGCAGAGAAAGCTGATGTTTTAAAAAATGTTCAATGTTGATCCATTCATCCTTAGAATTTCGAATGGATTTGCAGGAAGCACAGATGGGAATTAAGTCTTGTGTTGGCTTACAGGTCAAACAGATGCTTGTGATCCCTGACAACTGAGCTCCTTCTTTAAATGCGCCCAAATCATATAGAGAAATTATAAAAGCATTGTCTAAGTGATCATCTGACAGAAGAGGATAGATCTCTAAACGAAAGATACGGCTTCCTTTATTGGTGGTTTGTATGGAGAACTCAGAGGTATAAATCTGATACTCTCTGCGGAGTATAATTTTCACCGAATCATAAAGCTTGGCCCATTGATCGGAATCGAGGATCACATCCTGCATAAGCTCTGAATAATAAGCTCCAATCCATTGTTTCTGAGGGGAGAGGCCGTATTCATGATTAAATGCCTTCCACTTCCTGTTGGTGAACTGGATAACGCCTTGGCTGTTGATGACCACCGCATTGTGCGGCAGATATTCAAGTGAATGGATAATGGAAGATGATAAGCACTTTGACAAAAGTCACCGCTCCCTCCTAGAGATCCTTCAGGATGATAAGCTAATAAAGGGGGTCAGACGGCATTACATCAGACACTTGTCACCTGAGTCGCCTCTTATCGTCACTCTAACCATATGATATAATCGGATAATACATAGTAACACCAATTATATACTTTTTTACGTTATTTTGCAATAGGTAAATCACTTAAATAAGTCTTTTTTTATTTTTTTGTGAAGGGTGGATTATGGATGCAGACCATATATGAACGTATAGAGTATTTGATTAAGCAAAAAGGTCTCACTAAGAAATCATTCTGTGAGCAGTTAAATATAAGCACAGGTAATATGGGAGATTGGAAGCGGGGCAAGTCTACTCCGGGAACACACAAATTGATTGAGATTAGCGCTTTTTTTCATGTAAGTCTAGACTGGCTTATTTTAGGTAGAAATACATCTGAAATATTGAAAGAGAGCAATGAGGACTATGATTTCGGAGAAGTGAAGTTGAATGAAGATCGAACGAATGAATTGCTTCCAGAGGAAAGGAAATTCATTGAAGAATACTTAGCATTCACTGAATATCGTAAGCAGAAATGGGCCGACGAAAATTCTTGAATCAACGCCTTTACATTTTGGGGAAGTACATTTATAATAATGAATGTTGACCTCAAACAAAGTTTTAAGTTTTATCTCACCGCGCGGTAGTGGTGGAATGGCAGACACGCTATCTTGAGGGGGTAGTGGGTGTATACCCGTGGAGGTTCGAGTCCTCTCTACCGCATATAGAATGATGAAAGAATCCTTGCGATGCAAGGATTCTTTTTTTGTGCTTAACGAGCAATCGGAAAGCTGTATTTTCGTATAATGGATAATGACAAAAAGGACACTGACCGCATATCACCTGGTGGTCTGAGGGATGTGGCCAGTACCCTTTTTCAAAATTTCTTATTGAATGGATTATTTCAGAAGCTTGGAGATATAGGATTCGATCTGCTGAGGAGTAGTTTTAGGAGCAAAACGCTTAAGGACACGGCCTTCTTGATCCACCAGGAACTTGGTGAAGTTCCATTTCACTTTTTTTGAGCCTAGAACACCAGGAGCTTCCTTAGATAAGTATTTGAATAATGGATGTGCTTCGTCGCCTTTTACATCAATCTTCTCGAACATGGGGAAAGTTACCCCATAGTTAATCTCGCAGTATTCTGCAATTTCATCACTTTCGCCAGGCTCTTGGCCGGCAAACTGATTGCTTGGGAAACCAAGCACTTCGAATCCGCGATCCTTAAATTTATCATACACTTCCTGAAGCCCTTTATACTGAGGCGTAAACCCGCATTTGCTAGCTGTATTTACAACAAGGAGTACTTTACCTTTGTACTTGGACAATGATTCTTCTGCACCCCGAAGAGTGTTGACCTCAAAATCATAAATACTCATGGATGCCACCTCCTTTGGAATTCCTATTTTTAATTTATCGCAATTTAATTGTACACTATTTATGATGGGGAGCCAAATAAGAAAATTCTATGAACCATTAACGCCCATTCGGTTTATCAAATCACAGCAAAATGAATGATCATAAATTAAATGTATCTGTATATATTTTATGGAAATAATGACTGAATAAAGGTGTTGATCAGAAAAGAGCAATAAATAGCCTCCGTGTTAGCCGTCTTTGGTTGACATCACCCTTAAAATTCTTTAATATGTCTAAGTATCTGAGAATATGTTGCGTGTGCAATTTACAACCAAAAATTTAAATAATGGGTGATGAAGATGTCTTACAGACCGAATATTACGAATGTGACCAAAGCCAGCAGCAACGATAAGGAAGGATTGTACGAGTTCATTATCAAGCTTGCTGATGGAACGGAGTGCCGTGCGTTTTATAATCGGTTTCCGGAATGGAAAATGACGAACATCAGCCGCCTGCTTAAAACTCCATGTCCAATTTGCCGCAAAGATTTCATCTGTAAATGCATGGAGGCATTCACTGCTGATTTCGAAGGACAAATGATCGGTGATCAATGGATTGAAAAGGCAATTGCTGAATAATTAAAGAACGGTACATGTTGGCGCGGGATTCTATCCCGCGTTTTTGTTTACCCAAAATATACGATACACTTATCTTTATAGGGAGGGGGAGCTATGAACGAGGAGCTGAACATTATGCAAAATAAATCCATTGTGTTGATCGATGGGGTGTGTCATCTATGCCAAGGTTTGATTCGTTTCATCATCCCGCGTGATCCCAAGGCTAAATTTCTATTCGCGCCTTTACAAAGTGAAATTGCCGCTAAGCTAATGAGTGAGGCTGGACTTCAACCTGGGCAGTTGAACACAGTTGTATTGCTGGAGAACGGTATGTATTATACAGAGTCGGCTGCTGTACTGCGAATTGCACGTAGATTGAGATGGCCTTGGCCTGCTGCGTATATCTTCATTATAGTGCCGCGCCCAATACGGAATACCCTTTACCGCTATGTTGCAAGGAATCGTTACCGTTGGTTCGGGCGTGATGAGCAGTGTCTGCTCCCCACACCGGAGATCAAACAAAGATTTTTGTAATCCGCAATTTGGCTAGATGTTATAATGTAACCATAATTTGGTATAGTTAAGGACATGTAGCGAGGGGTGAAGGGATGGCGCGAAAGGTAGGGTTTTATCTTTTAATTCTTATGCTAATTTCTTTAGGTACAATGGGGACGATATCCGCAGATTCTAAGCTCAGGGTTATGGTGAATAATTCGAGCCTGAATTACGGTGTACAAATCATTTCCGGACAGACGATGGTTCCGCTGAAGGCTTTTGAGAGCTTCAAGAATACTTCTATTCAGTGGGAAGCCCGTACAAAGCAAGTAACGATCGTTAGAGACTCTATGAAGCTTAAGCTTGCTGTAGGTTCTCGAACGGCGTGGAAGAACTCGGAATCTGTGCAACTGGCAGCACCTGCTAGAATCATGGATGGAAGAGTTACGGTACCGCTGAGATTTATTGCAGAAGCTCTTGGGGCTAGAGTAACGGTAGATGCTGCTACAAAGACTGTCTGGGTTCAGGAACGTGCTAATGCAAAGCTTGTGCAGAATTATACTAGTAACGACTTAGTAGTTTCCCGCATTGCTGCTTTACAATTCCCGGTTGATGAAAGAGAACCGTCTCAATTAACGGGTGATAATGAAGCGTTGTCTATGTCGTATTATTTTCCTGAAGGCAGATCTGATGGATATTTCATAATCTATGGGCATTTTGTATCGTATTATGAGATTAAAGACAACATTAGAACAGTCGTATGGGAAGCCGATTTGGACAATTCGAAAGAGGCTGATAAAAAAGATTTTACGGCGATATTCGGACACCCCATTGCGAAGGAATATGGCAAAGCCCCTGTTTTAGCGCCATCCTATGCCTATTATTATACGAGTGTATGGGGTAGTCAGATTATTTGCGGAATCGTTAATGTGGATGGAACAACTAAAGTATCAGGGAAGTCGCTGAACTGGGAGAACAACAAGCCCTTTATCGTGGCTATTCCCGGCGAGACGAAGCTTTAAACGCTCTACAAGTCATATAAAATATGGAGATGAATTATGAATAAAGGGAAGCCCAAGGGATTTATGCGTTTTGATTGGCCTTTTCATTTTGTGACGATGCCGCTTGCGCTGATTTCGTTTGTGTGGTCGACGATTTATGCTGTTCAAGAGATACGTGATGATGGTGCTTTAACGGTGCCATTGCTGTTATTTGGGATGTCCTTATGCTTACTTTTTGCGATTACAAGAATTCGTATATATGCGACAAAAAATCAGGACCGCGTGGTGAGAGTGGAAGAGCAGTTTCGCTATTTCCGTCTGACAGGCGAAGCTTTGAGCCCAGAGCTTGAAATAGCCCAAATTATAGCGCTACGTTATGCGGGTGATGATGAGTTTCCAGCACTGTGTCAGCGGGCGGTGAAGGAGAAGCTCAACCCTGCCGATATTCGGTCTGCCATTAAGTACTGGCGCGAAGATAAGATGAGAGTATAGTATCCAGCTAGTGTGTGAAAAAACTTATTGCTGCCTTCTTATATATATGCTACTATAGCTGTAAATTAAAGGAATAGTAACGGAAGCACCGTTCAATTACCGTATTCACGGTTATTGTCGGTGCTTTTTTTGCTGTCTTTTTTTGAGAAAATAATGGATTTCTTCTTATCGAAAGGAGCGTGGTTTCATGGCGGCAAGGATTGTGCTCGCAGTGCGTGAAAGTCAATATATCGAACCCTTACTGCACTATCTTCATCACAGCGAGTACGGAGAAATGCTGCGTATTACGGCTTTTAGCCGAATGGATGCTTTTATCGAATTTATGAGGGGAGAGGACATCCCGGATGCTGTTGTGGGGGACTCTTCTTTTATTGAGGCTTGGCTAGTAGAGGGGAAAAGCATGGTTCCGTGGGCAGTTTTGAGTGAGGATGGAGGTTATCTCGGTAAGAGTGCTAAGAGTCTGGGAGGAGGAGTGATGATTGCCAAATATCAGGCGCTTCCTTCCCTTCTAGGAGCATTTCTCCAGTTATGTGAAGTTCAAAGAGGTAGAGGAGCTTCTGTACTAGATGAAACGCTGTTGCTGGGGGTTGTCTCTTCTAGCGGCAACATGGGCAAAACGACGATAGCATTGAATATGGCTAAGCAGCTTGGTGAAATGGGCCTTTCGGTGTTTTATTTGAACCTTGAGAGTGTTGACAGCAGTGGGTTTTTTCTCAGAATCCCTGCAGGTCATACGCCTGGACTAGAGCGACTGCTATATGAAATAAAGGCGCATCGAGATAAGGATGAAGCGGATACGATCGAATTAGGACAATACTTCATTAGATATGATCACCTCCGAACTGCTTCTTTCAGGCCAGTTATTAATGTGAAGGAAATGCTGCAGATGACTTTGCAAGATACGCTGGATTTATTAGAGCGGCTGGTTGCCGAGAGAAACTTTGATGTTGTTATTGTGGACACCGGAAGCATCGAGGAAGAGCGTGCGAAAGCTGTGCTACAGCGGAGTGGGATTTTACTTTGGGTCCTGAAAAATGATGATGTAAGCATGTATAAGGCTATGAGATGGCTGTCGCATTGCACTGCTCCTAACTCTGGAATGTCCCCCCATGTGATGGACAAGAGTAAATTTGTAGTGAATTTTGCAGTAGATCGCTTGGAAGAGTGGGTGCCTCCAGAGGGAATTACCATTGAAGGCATATGCCCTTTTATCCCGTCATGGACACTGCAACACCGTGAGGAGCTTTTTTTGAACTCTCCGCAATTTCAGCGAGAAATTTTGCAGTTATGCAAACGGATTGTAGAACCAGCGCTCCCACTGGTGTTTACCGGGAAGAACCTGCATGAATGAAGAGATGTTCAGGGCGCTGCGTAGTGAGATTCGTGCAGGACTTGATGTAACATCTGCAGTAGAGAACCGTGAACTTACCGGGTTTATCGAACGAACGATTCTAGAAAGTGAAAGACTCCGTTACTTAACAGCGCAGGAGAAGCATGAGCTAGTGAAGAGATTGTTTGATTCTTTCCGGGGATTGGATGTGCTTCAGCCATTAGTGGACAACCCGGCGATCACGGAGATTATGATCAACAGTCATACTGAGATTTTTGTGGAAGAGGAGGGTCAGATTCGTCGTCTTCCTTTGGAATTTGAGTCCAGCAGCAGGCTGGAAGACATTATCCAAACGGTAGTATCCGGTGTTAACAGGGTAGTAAATGATTCCTCTCCTATCGTTGATGCCCGGTTGAAGGATGGATCTCGCGTGAATATTGTTCTTCCGCCAGTCTCGCTGAAAGGACCCGCGATGACCATACGTAAATTCCCGGAGAAGCCGATGACGATGAATGAATTGGTGAGCCGTGAAGCTTTAAGCCTGGACGCAGCAGAGCTACTGCAAATCTTAGTAGCTGCTAAATACAACATTTTTATAAGCGGGGGAACCGGCTCGGGGAAGACCACCTTTCTAAATGCATTATCTCAGTTTATCCCATCACAGGAGAGGGTCATCACAATAGAAGATTCTGCTGAGCTACAGATTGTAACGGTGCCAAATCTTGTATCCCTGGAGACTAGGAACGCGAATACAGAAGGTAGAGGTGAGATTTCCATTCGAGATTTGATTCGTTCTTCACTGCGGATGAGACCCAATCGAATTGTTGTGGGTGAGGTGCGTGGAGCGGAATGTCTTGATATGCTACAGGCGATGAACACTGGGCACGATGGAAGCTTGTCCACAGGGCATAGTAACAGTGCGCACGATATGGTCAGTCGATTGGAGACGATGGTGTTAAGTGCAGCGGATCTGCCGGTAACGGTTGTTCGTCAGCAGATTTCATCGGCGATTGATATTTTCGTACATTTATCCAGGCTCCGTGATCGTTCTAGGCGAGTGATGGAGATTAGTGAGGTTGCAGGCCTGAAAGATGGAGAAGTGTTCTTAAACCCTCTATATGAATTTCAAGAATCCGGTGAGCGAGAGGGACGGGTACAAGGGGGGCTAGTTTCCTCTGGAAACCTGCTTATGCATACAGCAAAGCTTAGAATGGCTGGTGTAACCTCCTACCCGTTATCTCAGGCTGGATTTTAAATTCTAAAGGGGGCAAGAAGTAGTGCTTAAGATTAAGTTTGCTGCTGAAAAATCTAAGGAAGCTGATGCCAGAGACCATTCATTATTGCCGAATTATACGGTATACGAATTGACCTTGGTACAGAAAACTCTGGCTATTGCAGTAGGTGGTATGCTGCTGTTTGGAGTGGGCTATCTTTTTTATCATCATTGGATACTATCGTTACTACTTATGCCTGGTGGGCTGTATGCACCTCGTATGCTGCGTAATTATTTGCTGAAAAGACGCCGGAGTATGCTTAATTTACAGTTTAAACAGACGTTGTTTTCATTGTCTTCCTCACTCTCAGCAGGGCGATCGGTCGAGAATGCTTTCCGGGAAGCGGTCCAGGACTTACGTATGCTGGACCCGGAGGGGGGCGGCGATATGATCTCGGAGCTAAATATTATCTGTACGCGCATGGAATACGGTCAGCCAGTGGAGGAAGCGCTTCGGGATTTCAGTGCAAGAGCAGGAATGGAAGATATTGAGCGGTTCGCTGACGTGTTCACTGTATGTAAACGTACAGGCGGCGATCTGGTAGAAGTAGTGCGCCGTACGTCTACGATTATTGGGGAGAAGCTGGATATTCAGCAAGATATTGCTGTAAGCATTTCACAGAAGAAATTCGAAGCGAAAGCGCTGTTAATATCTCCACTAATCATGGTGATCTTTATGAGTTTGACTGCAGGAGACTATATGCAGCCCATGTACACAGGAGCGGGTATAGCTATATCGACGCTTGCATTAGTAGCTTTGTTTTTATGTTATCTCTGGACTACTAAAATAATGGACATTCCGCTGTGAAGGGGAAGTAATCATGCGATGGCTATGTGCAGTAGTCACTATATTTTTACTTGTTGTCTGGGCTCTGTTACGAATTAAATGCGGAAAAAGATATGACGGATTAAGAGAACTTCCTATGGAAGGACTACGACTTCGGAAGCTGGGTGAACCGCTGCTGCTGCTCATTGAGAAAAGCGGCATTGTCAGTCGTTTTCCATCATTGATGTTCAGGATTCAACGTTCCCTGCAGCGAAGTTATGGGATGCGTTACAGTGCAGAACGAACCCTGCTGTTCATGGGTGAGATGCTTAGCTACAGTTGGTTGTTGCTTGTGGGTGGAAGTTTGATCACAGGGTTTAGCGGCGATCAGACAGGTCTGATTCTAGGTATTTTCTTGGCGGTAGCTCTACCAGCTGCTATGGTGAGTGATTTGCATAAAAAGGTGAGGGTGAGAGAGCAAAATATTATGCTCGAGCTACCAGAACTTCTGAACAGCATTGTATTGCTGGTAGGAGCAGGTGAGACCGTACAACGGGCGATTATCCGCTGTGTGGAGAGCCGCCGAGGTGATGTTAATCACCCATTATACAAGGAGCTTAGGATCATGACCAGTGAATGGGAAGGAGGGTATTCATTTCAGCAGGCATTCGAGAATTTTAGCAAGAGATGTGCAGTGCAGGAAGTATCGTTGTTCACGACGACGGTTCTTTTGAATTACCGCAGAGGTGGAGCGGATTTTGTGTTATCGCTACGCGATCTCTCGCGGATGCTGTGGGATAAACGTAAAGCTATCAGCCGAACGCGAGGGGAGCAAGCTTCCTCTAAACTAGTCTTTCCGATGGTAGTTATTTTTTTAATAGTAATTGTACTGGTGGGAACACCAGCATTCATGATGTTAAAAATGTAGGAGGGTGAACTAATGATGACGACAATGTCGGGTAGTGTGAAGAATTTCTGGAAGGACGAGGAAGGCCTGGGGACACTGGAAATGATTCTGATTATTGCAGTACTGATTGCGGTCGTTCTTTTGTTTAAGGACAAAATTCAGGAGGTAGTAGAGGCTTTGATTAAAACTGCAGGAGAAAAGAGCCAGGAAGTATTTGAGTGAATAAGCTTAAGGACGATCGAGGCAGCTTTACTATTGAAGCTTCAATTCTACTACCTATGGTCATGTGTATTACAATGCTTCTTCTATTCTTTTGTTTGTATAGCTACCAAAAGTCCATGCTGCTGCAAGTAGCCTCAGGGGCTGCTGAGCGTGCGGCTTACAATTGGGACAACAGCCATAAAGAGGTTTCTGGCTCCTATGCTGCTGGTGAGTATGACTCCCTTTATTGGAGAATTGGAGATGATGCGTTGCTGGCCTCATTATTCGGCGGAGAAGCTAGGAAAGGTGGCGTGACAATACAGCTACCTGGTGAAGTGTCAGATGAAAGTGATCTAGCAGATCTTAAACTCAGACATTCGTCCTCTATGATTCCGAATAATATGCCGGGAAATATGAACTACGACTACACGCTTACGGGGCGGAAAGTAAGCGCTGAATTAAATCGTCTACTGCACTTACCTGTACTTGATGAAGTTTTGTCTGATGAGGCAAAGCCAACTGTAAGAACTCAATCTATCATCGCTGAGCCTGTTGAGTTTATCCGTACGGTAGACCTGATGCGTTACTTCGGGGCTAAGTTCAAGGGTGGCTCAGAGGGTACTAGTGGGTCTGGAGTCCACATGGAGAAGAAGGATGCATCCGCGATGATGACCAAGCTTCAGGATAAGTGAATATTTCCTTGCTAATGGATCTTGTATCTATTGAAGGTAGGGATAAGGAGGGAGGTTTTGATGAGGAGTATCTTTAGCAGTTGCCTTGTTAGCGGTAAGAGTCGAAAGAAACAAAGGCAGGGTAAGGGCAAAACGGAAGGTTCAGTATCCATTTTTTTAATTATGGTACTGGCTTTCGTCTTTCTGTTTACCGCTGTGCTGATTGACTATGCGCGGATTGCGGCCTTCAATGTTCAGGAGGAACGTTTAGCGAGGGCTAGCGTTCGCTCTGTAATGTCATCTTACGATGTTGAGCTACGAGAAAAGTATGGTTTATTCGCCTTTGGAGAGAGTGACGGGGATATGCTGCTGTCTCAGGTACTCAATGATAATATGCATAAAAGTGGTAGGAGTGACGTGTTCAATCTGGTACCCTTCGTGTTGGAAACGTCATCTTTGAAATGGAGCAGGCCGCTGGGTAGCTATGATGTTGTGAGTCGACAAATACTGGAGGAAATGAAGTATAAGGCTCCTGTGGATTTTGCTTTGGAATTGGCAGGTAAATTCAAGCCGATGTCAGGAGTAATGGCAGAGGCCTCACGGGTTACTGAATTACTCAGTAAGCTACAGCCGTTATATGACGAGCGGGAAGAGGCTTTGGATCTTATGTTAGAACGGAGAAGACAGGCTGCGGAGAGTGGGAGAAGGTTGCTTCAATCGATTATGGATCCGCTTGCAGAGACCATTTCTGCCAGTTCACTCGGAAGTATACAATCGGCGGCGGATATTCCCGCACAGTATAGTGACTATCTTGGGAAATATTACGATGATCTTTATCGTGATAGTAAAAAGCCTGCAAAGTACACTTATCAATTGTCTCTCTATCGGAGTCGAACTACTGAGATGTTATCGCGGTTTCCTGGCTTATTAACAGCTTTTCGAGAAGATCATGAAAGATCAATGGAGGGAGCGAATGAAGCGATAAAGAAGGCAGAGCAATTGAATGACGAGATGAGAAATATATTGGAACAGTCGCGAATGGAGGGGGTGAATCTATCAAATGATCCTGCTAATGACTGGGATATTCCGGGAAGCTCAGGAGAGATAAGCTCAGACCCGCTTAAAAAGCTGCGTGAGCAGGAAGATGCACTGATTCTCTCCTCAACGGATCTAAGTCAGATGGAGAATAGTATATCCACGCAGCAAAGTGCTTACGGTGCCATCGAACCGATTGTGACAGGAATGTCGGGTGTGCTGTATGAAGCTTTGAGTGAATATGGTGACTCCTATCAAATGATCTCTTCTGTTCTAGAAGCTTCACGCGTAGTGAATAACTATCTGCAGAATTACGGTAAGAAGGGAAGTATTATCGTTAGTGATTTGGCTGTAATCGAACAGCACCGTAGCTCAGATAAAGAGCGAAAGCAATTGGAGAGAGAAGCAAAATCTAAGCTGGGTGAAGCGAAAGCATTGCTTGATAAGATTCGAATGATGGGTAACGGAGTGACAGATTCTCTGACAAGCTATCAAACACTTCGTCAATATTACGAGGAGAATATCGCTTTTAATAAGGAATTAGTATCCGATTCACTTGTTAAATCTGAAGTAAGCACTAACCCGTATACTGCTGGGAGTTCGGCAATGGAGGATATGGACGGAATCTATGCAGCGATGGGTGGCATTATGGGAGGAGCTAGAGATAGACTTTTCCAAACAGAGTATTCTGCGTTCTATTTTCAACATTTTGACGTTTCCAAGCTAGCCACTCTAGCAAAAGGTTCTGAGGGTACAACCGAACTTACAGACCAGCTTAATCCTCAAGCGCAAGAGCTGGAATACATTCTTTATGGATTTCATAATCCTGCTGGAAATGTAGCCGCAGCGTATGCTGAAATATTTGCCATGAGGCTGTCTATTCGAACGATGGAAGGTTTTATTGAGAAGGCAAGTTTAGGAAACCCGTTGGCCGTTCTGGCCGCAGCACTGTTGTATGGCATCCAGCAAGCTATTCAGGACATGTTGTTACTCTGTGAGAAAAATTCCATAACACTGTCTAAATACTTACCAGCCCAGCTGACTTATCGCGATCATTTGCGTCTGTTCATGATGCTGCATGGAGGCGGAAATGTTCAGTTATCTCGAATGCTGGCTCTAATCCGATTGAACACAGGAATAAATCCAGATGAAAGAAGTACGTATGTCTCTTCTAATATTAAGCTTGGGATGCGGCTATGGTTTCTGCCGGGTGTTGTGAAGCTGTTGGATTATAGCGCTGGGTATTCTGGAGAAGTGCAAGGCAGTACATATATGAGAACAGTGCAGGCTGATTTTTCATACTAGCAGGAGGTTGGTAAGGATATGGGGGACAGGTACCGGATTAGGGGGAAGACGAAGGAAGAAGGCAGTATGGTAGTAGAAGCGGCGATGGTTCTCCCGATCTTCCTACTGTTTGTTTTGTTCCTAATTTCTATCGTACAGATGACCTTGTATTCGACAGCCTTACAAAGCACAGCATCCGATACTGTGAAATCTATTTCAACGCATATGTACCCGGCAGCTTTGGCGGTGCAGGAATGGGGAGCAACAAGCGAAGCTGGTGCTGATCCAGTGAAGGGTGGTACGGATCTACCCGCTGGCAATCAAGCTGAATCGAATTGGACGATCCCTCGCTTGTCACTTACAGATTGGGGCAGTAGTTATGCAATGTCATTACCTAAGCCGCTGAATGAGTGGGTCATGTCAGCTTTAGAGAAGGGCGAGGGACCTCTGCAGAAGCTACAGGCTGAGACCTCTGAAAGTGTACTGGATCTAGCGATTAAACCCCTATTAAAGCCGTATCTGTCATCAGACTTATTGGATTATGATCGAATTCATGTATCTAACATTATCGTGCCTGAGTTAAAGAAGGGTACCCGACCTTACTTTGGAATGGTTGTTAGCTATGAGCTGCCGATGAAGGTGCCCTTTCTAAACCAACGCATTGTACTTGAAGCAAGTGCTGTTGAACGTCTTTGGATCGGGGATACAGGAGAGGGTACAAATAAGGGCAATGACGGCACTGGTCAACCAGAGGATTTTATTAAGATTTTGGAGAAGCCGAATCCAGCTGTAGCCAATAAGCAAGGCAAAGTTCGTGCTAAAATTCCGCCGAATGCTTCCGCTAGCTTATCCGTTTTTTATAAAAGCGGGGGAAGTACTGCTAGATATTTAGGCTGGAAACAAGCGGATGCGGACGGATATATCGAGTGGGAGTGGAAAATAGGTGTGAATACCACACCGGGCTCGTGGCCATTTGTAATTCAGCTCGATGACGGTAGATCTATTGAGGTGATGTTCACAGTAGTGAAATGAATGAAGGGGAAGGAGGGTAATCCATGGCGGAGTGGGCCTTCTGGGGATGTCTGCCGTTTCTGGCAGCTGCATTTATTACGGATATAAAGTCGATGAGAATACCAAACTGGATCACTGTCTCAGGATTGCTTGCGGGTCTGCTGGCTCAAGCGCTGATGAACGGCTGGGATGGACTGCTGAAGGCTGGTGTGGGTGCCGCTGCAGGATTTACAATACTTCTAATCTTGCATTTTATAGGGGCGGTTGGTGCGGGGGATGTTAAGCTTTTTGCCGGGATTGGAGCGTGGACAGGTATGCTATTTACATTGCAGGTCGTGATGTACTCCGTACTGTTTGGTGCTTTGATAGGCTGGCTAATTGTCTTAAAGAGACGGGAGACAGGCAGGCGTACGCGTAAGATCTTTAACATAATTTCCGGATTTATATTATTGAAGAGTTCATTCCTATTACGAAATAAAGATAATGAGCTGTTGAAGTTTCCCTTCATGCTGGCTGTAGTCCCTGGTACCATTTGCGCTTATCTTTATTTTTAAAATAGGAGGTGGTAATGCTTGTTGTACGGATTATCCCGTGACTTTATGCAGCAGGACGGTATATATATGATGCTTGGCGAACCAGAAGGGATGCCGGTGGGGAAGCTTAATATGGTTCAAGCTCGTATGCTGATGAACACTGACATCCCTCATCATTTAAGGTTGTTACTTAGGGAAATTGATTTAAAGGTTACGATGGAATATGCTGTTCTGCGTAAAAAAATGCTCAGCCATTTACTCAAAAGTGAGAAGCTGAGCATGGCCTCATTTTTTGGATTACTTCTGCAAATTGCGCAAGGGATGGAAGATGGCAGGTTATATATGCTTCGGGCGGATCAGTATGCTTTGCATGAAGATTACATTTTTATTGAAGGATCATTGCAGAGTGGTAAGGTATATCTCACCTATATCCCTGTGCAGGGGAATGAGCCTGCTTCTAGGCTGGGACATTCCCTCAAGTCCCTGATCATGGTGATGATGGCATCTATCACAGAGCTTACTGGCAGTGGTGTTCAAAGAGTACTGCAATACTGTGGGGAAGAAGATTTTACACCAGCCGGCTTAAAGAATCTTCTCTCAGAGCTGTTGACAGAGGGCGACTCTAGTAGAGGACAATTCAGTAGTAACGCAGAAATGGCATACACATCACCTAAGATGACAGAAGTACGTCCGGCAGAGCCTGAAAGACGAATGCAAGAGAGAGTAAGGGAACTGTTTGTGAATGAGGTAGCTGCTCCCCAGAAAAAAATGAGTGAGCGGAACGAGGAAAAGGGTCTGCTTACTCAGCAGAACTCAGCTCCGTGGTTAAACAGCTATTCCAGTCCGAATCTTAGGGGGAAAGTAGAGGAGAGGTCTCTCCGGTCTACAGAAGATAACAGGTTGACGAATTCACAACCCTCAAGCTCAAGAACCTATGTTATTCTAGGGTGCTTATTGGGTGATGCATTATTATGGAAATTCCTATATCTAAATAACCAAAAACCTTTATGGCTAGCCGTGTGTGGGATCGCAACGATTGTCTTGGCTACTTTTAGCTGGATGGTATGGAGCGAAAGGATAAGGTTTGGAAGTGACGAAGAAAAGGAACATAAGAGTGAGGATTCTGAAGATACAAACCGGAGTCCGAATCGAAGAGAACTGGAGTGGAATTTTGGTAGGAATCCTGTGACCACTGTGCGTCCAGCAGCGTCAATTCCAAAGGGTGATCAGCATCCATCCGACCCTTTTTCTGACATTCCGTCAGTACGATCTGAATCAAGGAAAGAGGAGGAGAGTTTCGTAATACCACCAGGTCCAATAGCCCCAACAGCTTTATTATCACGGGAGGAAACACCTGAGCAAGGCAAACGAAATGAGAAGCTGGCTCGTAATGTTCCTTATCTTAAAAGAAGCGATGAGGAAGAGGCAGAGTCGGAAACGATTGCGTTAAACCGAACTAGCTTTATCATTGGCCGATCGGCGGAAGTAGCTCAGTATGTAGAAAAATCGGAAGGAGCTTCAAGAGTACATGCGGAGATATCTAGAAGCCCAAGCGGATACGTACTAAAGGATCTCGACTCCAGAAACGGAACGTTTTTTCAAGGGGAAGCCATGATCCCTTACAAAGAGTACCCGCTGTCAGAGGGGACCGTATTTAAGATTGTAAAAGGAAGTTACACATTCCACATGGAATGAAGAGCGCAAGCAAAGAGTGTTGATTCTGCTATATTTGGCTTTTTAAATTTTCTAAAGCGGTTTGAAGTGTAGGGAAGGTAAAGTTAAAGCCCTGCTCTGATGCCGCCGAAGGAAGGACGCGTTGTCCTTTGAGCAAGATCTCAGACAATTCACCTACTGCTGTTTTTAACAGCATGGCAGGCAGTGGGAACCAATGCGGCCGGTTGTATACTTTGCCAATCATTCTACCGAACTCTTCGTTCGTAACCGGCTGTGGAGCAGTCGCATTAACAGGTCCGGAGATGGTGGGATTTTGAATACAAAAATCGATTAGACGAACGATATCGGTCAGGTGAATCCAGGAGACCCACTGGTTTCCCGCTCCGATGTTACCACCAAATCCTAGTAAATAGGGAAGCTTCATCTTGGGGAATGCTCCGTTTCGGTTACCAAGAACAACCCCAGTTCGCAACTTGATCATACGGATATTCTTGTATGCTTCATCAGAAGCTTCTTCCCATGTCTTAACCACGTCAGAAGGGAAGTCCATGACATGGGCTGGTGATGATTCATTAAAGGTATCTTGCAAAGAGGTTCCGTAAATAGCCACAGCTGATGCCTGAATGACTACAGGAGGTTTGTGTTTCAAACGGGCAAGTAGCTTAGCTGCAGCGGAAACGGCCCAAAGACGGGATTGCATAATTGCTGTTTTGCCGCTCTGACTCCAACGTTGGCTGAGAGAAGCTCCAGCAAGATTGATCAAAGCATCCGCATTTTCGACGGGTGTTGAATCAGCGTGTAGGCTGTCCCATGTGTGGTAACTCAGCTTAGGATGATATGGCGCAGCTTTAGGTAGATTGCGACCGACGATTGCAATTTCATTTCCTGCCTGTAGCCAGTATTTTGTTAGTTCACTGCCAATGAAACCGGTGCCGCCACATATTACATATTTCATAAGGTTGGCCTCCGTTCTGAATGCAACATCAGATTATCAATCACTTGAACAAATGCTGATAAGCAGTGTAGTCGATTTTATTCTTTTCAAGAAAATTGACGAGGAAACGATTGTCACGCCGTGGTGTGGCGACTATGTAACCTTTAATGCAGTGATCACGAGTAACCTCTTTCGCATTACTTTCCACAGCGATCTTACCGATCTCGGCAGCAATGGAATGTTTGGCGATATCGCGAAAAGGGCTAGGCACAGGCTGAACAAGCTGGTCTAAGAAAGCTTTTGATTCATCACTCCAGAGTGAACGACTGCGTTCTACCCAGTAATTTTGCCAGTCCAGCTTTGATTTTCCATCGGCTTTCGGCAATACCTTTAGGAATTTCCGGAACATAAAAAAACCGCCGATACACATGGAACCCAGCAGCATAAATGTCCAGAAAGCGATAGAGTTCATGAACCAATTGCTCGGTGTTGCGGATAATAAACCAAGTCCTGATTGGATAGACATGCATACACCACCTTTTGGCAATGAGTATTCTCACATAATTTAATCTCATATTAAAGTATAGCTTATTTCCAAAGTTTTGCGAAGCAGAACCCAGCATATTGACCTTGTCTAGATTTATTTTTCTGATCACGGTAGAATAGGGGGTAATTCGTGAAGGAAAGAGGGAAGAAGTATGCTGAAAATAGGTTCACACGTGTCTTGCTCGGACAAGGGTCTTTTGACCGCAGCAAATGAAGCAAATGAGTATGGTTCCAGCTCATTTATGATATATACAGGAGCGCCACAGAACACGCGCCGCAAGCCGATTGATGCCATGTATCCGGTTGAAGGAAAGCAAGCAATGAAAGAAAACGGTGTGGAGGAAATTGTCGTCCACGCACCTTATATTATTAATCTCGCTTCCTATAAAGAGAACACGTATCAGTTGGCTGTTGATTTCTTACAAGAGGAAATCCGCCGTACGCATGCGCTTGAGGTCAAGCATATCGTATTACATCCAGGTGCATTCACTGATAAGGATGCAGAATACGGTATTCAGCGGATTGCAGATGGACTTAACGAGGTTCTTGGAGGAACCAATGAAACGGAAGTTCATATCGCCCTAGAAACTATGGCTGGTAAGGGAACAGAAATCGGGCGCAGCTTCGAGGAGATTGCTTCTATTATTGATAAGGTTGAACATAACGAGCGTTTATCCGTATGTCTTGATACTTGTCACATTCATGATGCCGGCTATGATATCGTTAATGATTTGGATGGCGTTCTTAACAAGTTTGATGAGATTATCGGCTTGAATCGTCTTGGGGTTATCCATATCAATGACAGCAAAAATCCATGTGGAGCAGGTAAAGACCGTCACACTCCAATTGGTTCGGGTTGGATCGGTTTTGATACGATTAACAAAATCGTCCATCATGAGAAATTGACAGGCCTGCCATTCATTCTTGAGACGCCATGGGTTGGTAAAGATGCGAAGAAACAGCGTCCGATGTATGAGGTTGAGATTGCTTTGCTCCGTGGTAACGTAGCGGAACGATTTGGACCGGAGTTTATAGAGGATGTTGAAAAACTGCGTGAGTTTTTTGCGAATAAGGAGATCGACTCCCGTCAATTTGTGCTTAATGTCTGGGAGATGCTGAAGAACGATGCCAAGGCTAAAAAAGCTGATCCACGTGAACCACTGGAACGTCTATATGATGAAGTCATCGCTGCCGAGCTATTCCCGCAATTGAGCGAAGAAGCCATTAATCATCGCTTGATTGCATGGTTAGCAGGCAAGTAAGTGCTCGTTCATGCATAAGTTAGACTTCAGATTGCACATGTAGATGAGAGGATGGGATGAGGATCATGGAATTACACGTAAAAAGAAACAATTCGTCAGGTGTTGAGTCTTATTCCAACCGCGCGCGTATGCTCATTTCTTGTCCTGACGGACCAGGAATCGTGGCGGCTGTATCACACTTTCTGTATCAGCATGGCGCGAATATTGTGCAATCGGATCAGTACACAATGGATCCAGATGGCGGAATGTTCTTCATGAGAGTTGAGTTTGACCTTCCCGAATTAGGAGATCGTCTGGAAGAGATACGTTCTTTGTTCGGCGGGGTGGCTGAACGTTTCAAGATGAACTGGAAAATTTTCAATGTTCGTCATAAGAAAAGATTAGCCATATTTGTCTCTAAAGAAGACCATTGTCTTGTGGAGCTGCTCTGGCAGTGGCAAGCTGGTGATCTAGAAGCCGACATCGCTCTCGTCGTGAGCAACCATTTGGATATGAAATCGTATGTTGAGTCCTTCGGCATTCCTTTTCACCATATTCCAGTTACAGCTGATACTAAGGCTGAGGCGGAAGTACGTCAGCTTGAGGTCATCGGAGACGACATTGATGTTATAATTCTGGCTCGGTATATGCAGATTATCTCGCCGTCGTTTATTGAACACTATCGCCACCAAATTATTAATATTCATCACTCCTTCCTGCCAGCCTTTATTGGCGGCAATCCTTACGCTCAAGCGTACCAACGCGGGGTGAAGATTATCGGAGCAACTGCTCACTATGTTACAGAAGAGCTTGATGGTGGCCCAATTATTGAACAGGATGTACAGCGGGTTAGTCACGGTGATGATGTCATCGAGCTGAAGCGGATTGGACGCACCATTGAGCGGGTTGTTCTGGCTCGTGCGGTGAAGTGGCATATCGAAGACCGGATCCTCGTCCATCAAAATAAGACCGTAGTGTTTAAATAAAAGGTTATTTTCCGGTGAGAGCCTATGGTATGAACCTGAGCGCTTTTATCGGAACCCTATAATCTAATAGCTCTTTAAATCTCTACAGGTAAAAAAAGCATTTTACCAGCAGCTTGGCTATTTACGCCAAGTTGCTTTTTGTCGTTTTTCAAAACTGTGCTTTTGAGGAGGTGGAAGGCTTGGCTTTACAGCGTAGGCAACTGTTGAAACGCAATTATTTCTTCGCAAGTCTCATTTTGATTACTGGAGTCGGCGGATTATTAGGCTATGATCTCTACTTCAAGCCCTACGTACTATCCCGAACTGTGGTCAAAATCAAGGTGGAAAGCGGGGAGCTTCTTCCAAAAAACTATGAGCTGAAAGCAAGTGATTTATATCTGGATTCTGTTCAGACCAAGGATATACCTTCGGGTGTAATTACAGAAATCGCACAAGTGGAGCACAAAATTACGAATGTAAATCTGACCAATGGAAGCATTTTGACGGCATCCTTAGTGGATGTTAGTGATTTAGAACCCCTAAAGGATGAAGGGATTTTTCCTATACCGAAGGAGGCTATCTATGCCATCAATGGTTCACTGCGCAGCCGGGATAAGGTAGATATTTATCTTGTTGATGGAGACCGAGAAAGGCGGAGTGAATCGCTTAGCCCAGACAAGAAGGAAGAGGAAGAACTGATCGTGCAGAGCCCATTTAGTGAACCTGCAAAGGAGGTGTTTATATCGGGAGTCACCGTGAATTATGTGCGAACAGAAGACAATAATGATGTGCTGGATTCAGAAAAGGGAAACAACAATAATCGTTTTACTTCGACTGGCAAGGTGGCGACACCAGAATTGAAGCTGAAGAAAAGTGATGGTGAGCGGCTTGGACAATTTTTGGAGCAGGGAAAGAAGCTGTGGATCGTACGGGTCGAGTAGGAGGGAAGAGTCTTGAAAATATTTAGTCTAGGCATAGATCAGTTAACCATTAATGATATCAAAAATGCAGGGTTTATTGTAATTACACAAAGTGTACTTCCTGATCCATCTCATACAGAGGGCCATATGCTAATGGTTACCAGTGACCGGATTCAAGCTCAGTCACTTAGCGAACTGCGCCGGAATTATCCGGGCTCAACGATCTTATATGTATATTTGCAAAAGGGAATCAGTGGTTACCAAGCTGTACATATGCTGTGTGAAAGCTTAGGGATCTATTTTATACCTCCTCGTTCTACCTCGTTAGCGGTGATAGAGAAGATTCGCTTTATTCTAGACGAGGATGGCGAGGAACGAGGTAATTTGGTTGGTTTTTTTGGATCTGGTCCGGGGATCGGCTGCACTAGTGTAGCTAAACTGTTTGCAAGGCGAATTGCCGCGGCGGGCCTTCGTGTTATTGTCCTTGGACTTGATTTATATGATCCCGGATATGACCGCAAAGCTACCATTAGTCTGGATAGGCTTCGATCAAGGCTCACTGGGAAGATGATTTATGATGAGGATTTTGAGCAATTGATTAAGCAAGACGGTTACTCGTATCTCCCAGGCAATTACGATTACTTGAGTGCACAAGATTATCAGGAGGATGAGATTGAATATTTTTTGGCTAGGGCTGGGGCAAATGCAGATGTGGTTATTGCTGACTTCGGCTCTATTCCGGAAAGTGCTGCATGGTATGTCGGAATGCACAAATCGGCACTGCGTATGATCGTCACTCATCCAAAGCATGAATACAGACTCGAACCTATGCTAGAGCTTGCTGGGCATATGGATCTACGTCCACATGATTTTCAACTAATTATTAACCGCAGTAATGTGGAAGAAATATCTTCTCCTAAAAATCTAGCGCTTCGCTTTGGGACTGAAATCTTGCTGGAGCTGCCGTATTACCAGCCCTTGCAGGAGAGCTTACCCCTAGGCAAAAAAGAGCTGCAGCATGTGGATGATAAGGTACATTCTCTGCTCGTGTCCATGAGCCTGGCGCCAGAAGTTAAAAAGAAAGGTATATTCCTATGAATGGAAATCAACCGAACCGTCCATTGTTCTCTCTAAAAGAAAGTATCCTACGTATGAGCAAACCGGGCAAGGAAGACTTTTATGTATTTTTGCAAAAAATGAAAAACGATATGAACGAAGGGCTGGAACGTGAGGATGATGCTTATTTCGAGTTAAATGCGAAGGCGCTAATTGGGGATCCGCAGGCGGTTAGCTTTTTTATGAATGAGATAGAGAAATACTTGCGGAAGACACCCTTTACGGGCAAGCTTCCAGAAGCATACAGAACAGCTGCAGAAGCGCTCTATCATGAGTGGAAGGGCTTTGGTCCGGCGTATCGTTGGTTTACGGATCGTGCATACAGTGAATCAACCGGGCTACAAATGATCGGAAAGCAGATCTTTTATAACCAGAAAGGTGAGTTTGTAGCTTATCCATATGAGATGCCTTCACTAGATCGGGTCGAACAGTTAAAGCGCTCCTTATTAAAAAGTGATCCCAACAAAAAGCTGAACAAGGACAACCCTTCAGTGGAGTTTAAAATGGATGACCCGCTCTGGCCTGGCCGATTTATTAGGCTTGCCATTTGGGTATCCCCGAGAGTATGGGATGGCTTCACCACAATATCGTTACGGCGGCAGGTTGTAGAGTTTCTGAGTCTAGACGATCAGGCGGGTACGGAATGTATTCCTGCGGAAGCGGTTGAAATGATTCGGGCGTTATCATCTACCTTTCGCAATAGCATTATTGCGGGCGCTGTAGGCTCGGGAAAAACAACCTTTGCAAACACGATCGTCGGTGAGCAACTGCTCGGATCTTCATCCTGTATGGGTGTAGTGATGATAGAAAAGCATCCGGAATCGATTTTACCTTACCAGATTAAAGGGCACCGAATTATTCCAATCCAGGCTGCGAATGAGGAATTGATGGAGGTAGGGGTAGAGTCACTGCGGCATGACCCAAACATTTTGTATATGACGGAAATGCGTTATAACGAATGGGAATTTTATCTGTGGAGTGGGGAAAAAGGGTATGACGGCATCACCGGAACCTTCCACACCGTTGATTCGGAGGATATTCCTTATCAAGGCGCTTTTGCCGTGTCGACAAGGATTGGCGGGAGCCTTAAGGGGCATTTGATCTCTGCACTGAAATCATGCGAGCTGGTCTTTATTCTGGAAAGTGTTCCGAACGGAAAGAAGCGGTTAACGCGAATATCGGAAGTCTTTTATGACGAGGAAAAGAACTCTGTATTTGCGAATGATCTGATGCGCTGGGAACCCCAGAAGATGCGTTGGTCCTATAATGACAAGCTGACGAAGAATCTGATTATGAAGATGACTAGGAAAAATGAGCAGGCAACACAGTTGCTTCAGAAAGAGCTGGGACAGCTTGCAGCAGAAAAACCAATGGATCAGCCTATCAAAGAAAGCTTGAAATCTAAGATCATTCTTAACGAGTGAGGAGGTGAAACCGTGGATTTATTATTGTATATTCTTCGTTTTGTACTTCATTTGTTAATTGTATGGGGAATTTGGCTGCTCATTAAACCGCTAATCGAACGGCATTTACGACAGGTAGGTCAGAAGTTCGATTATCGGATCAAACATAAAATGAGTATTTTTGGAAAAAGGGTTAGCTCGGTGAAAAAAAGGTTGTGGCTCTACCGTCATCTAGATAATCTTTTATATTTTGTACACCGAAAATATGAGCCGGGCATTAGCGTTATGCGATTTGTCATGCGTACAGCAATAGTGTTTATCGCGGTTTTTCTATCAGGACTACTGACGCTAAGCGAGCTTCCTGGGCAATTGAGTTTTAACAATCCTTTTCTGGAGGGGATAACTTTTAACGAAGGGCGTTCGATTCAGGGGGCTTGGAGATTTCCACTTTTTATGGCTGTGATTTCTGCGACGATTCCTTATTTTCGTATGAGATACATCTACGCGCAGAGGAAGGTGCATGGAAGCTATGATTTACTCGATGTAGTCAAAATCTCCACCAAATTCACTCACTTGTCGGTAGATTCCATTCTCGATCGGACAACGGATTTTCTTACGGATAAGAATGTGCTGAAGGGTCCTTTGAAGCTGCTAGGGGCTGCATTTTCCAATTACAGTAGTGAGAAGGAGCTTGTTGAGGAAGCCGGGAGATTTTCGAATGCGATTGGCACTACCTTCGCCCTAGAATTTATATCGGATCTGCTCTATGCCGAGAAGGAGGGGACCCGTTATTTAAAAAGCTCATTGATGCTGTTAAATCGTTCCATGGAACAGCAGAGGGAAACGATTTTGACTGTGAAAGCGGGGAGTAGAGATGCAATTAGCCTTGGCTTATACGGAAATCTTTTGGTGCTGATATCAACGGTTGGAACCTTTATGTACATGCTGAAGCCTGATATCTATTTCCAATTGCAGTTTGAGACTACAGTAGGACTTTCTTTTTTGATGGTGATCATCTCCGGTCTTTTTATTTCTTTTGTGATTAGCACTATTCTTGCCAGACCTAAACTGGACTACCACTAAGGTGATGAGCTATGGACAGATTGTTACTATTAATTACTGTAATCGGGATTGTATATGTCGCTTTACTTGTCTTTATAAGCAGCAGCAGTAAACAGGAAAGATATCTTGTCCGATTAGGACTGCGGTGGAATAAGTTTGGGGAACGGATGCAGGGAGATAGACTCCAGCAATTATTGGATGATTCAGGTTTATCGATTGCGGCCCGTAAAATTACGCTTTTCCGTTACTCGGCAGCGCTGATTTATTTAATAACTCAAGTCATCAGTGATTTTATTCGTTCAAATTCTTTTTCTATCTATGACCCTCTAATTGCTCTACTTATTCTCATAATTAGCAGTCCGATGCGCTATCTTCCGTTTGGCTGGGTGCTTGCATGGCTTCATCAAAAAACGGTTATTAAAAAAGACGGTGAGCTGATCTCTTTCATCCGTCTATATGAGAATAATCGGCTGCGCAAGCGCGGATATGCGCAATTTGGCACTTTTTGCGGGAGTACGGCTGGACATTTTCAATATATACGTCAGGATTTGTACGAGTTGTCAGAACGAGCGGTAGATGAGGGTGTGGAGGGGGCGATTGAATGGTTCTGTGCCAAGTTTCCGGATAATCACAGTTTTATTAATGACATCCGGTCCATTTTGCTGGCTACTGAGGGTATGGAGGACGACACAGAAGCGGCGAATTATTTGCGTGAGCAAGGTAAGATTATATCCAAAATCTCCAGTGATCAGTATTTGAAAAAGTGGTCTTTTATCGGTGATTTATCTACGATCATTAATGTGATCCCATCGATTGCTACTTTTTTGATGATTGTCGCGATGGCGATGCAGTACATTTTGCTGATCAAAGGGAATTTTAATGGTGTCGGCATGTTCCAGTGAAAAATTGTATATTCAATATTATTTTAAAAATATAAAATAAAAGGGAGATTTTAACAATGAAAAAGGATGCAATTTCTACAGGTTTGTTTATTGCTATTGGATTTTTATGTGTGGCCATCGTAATTGCTGTTTTGATTCCTGTAGTTCGGGAGGTCATTGATGCTACGGATGATAATAAACCGACGATTCCAGGTGTGACTTTTATTCAACCACTGGATTCCAGCCAAACTTCAACTACTCGGGTTTAATTCGATTATGAAAAAAGACTCTATCTCCATAGCAATGTTTCTGGCTATTGGCTTTGTGATCGCAGGGATGTTTATCACAGTAGCTACGCATATCATTGGCAGCAGTCAAGACGATATCATCACACATACTAAGCAAGTAGAGAAATATTAGAAGGAGGCGTTTCTATTGAAGGAGACCGTCCTCCGGGCATTATTCATGTGGCTTGTCCTGTTTATTATCCTGCAGCCCATATTTACCTATATTGATTATTTGCTAGATTTACAGGTCAAAGCTAATACGTCCTACATCACACAAAAAGCTGCAACAGAGGGGATGGTCACAGCGTCTATGCGGAACGAAGTGATTTCAAATCTCAAGGCGATTGGGTTCTCAGAGGGTTCTATAGAAATTACGAGCAGTACGGATACCATTCAAGAACGCAAGCGACGAATTGATGTGTATGTAACAGCACCGCGGATAAATTTGTTTCCGTATAACTTTTCCACAGTTTCGCAGCCGACCCGATATTATGGCCATGGGTCAATTATGAGTGAATATCTCGATTGATTAAGGGATGAGCCTAATTTATGGATTACATTATTAAGCTGGCATTTGTCCTGCTGATCTTTATCTACTCCTGGTTCTTTCAGATCCAGAATCAGGAGTGGGACATGCTGCGCAGCATGCTAAAAGATGCAAACAATATCGCTGTTCACGATGCTGCGCAGGAATTAGATGAAACTGAACTCACACGAGGTCGTCTAATTATCGATCCCGCGCTTGCTTACGATACTTTTCAACATGCCTTGCAGGCGAATCTTGGGCTTGATAACGGCCTTTCTCCTCAAGTAGGCAGTCGTTTTAAGAATCAAGTAAAGATCGTGAAGTTTGATATTATTGATGATTCCGATGGAGTGACTTTTCCGCTTTTATACGAGGATAGTGAATATGGCATTACCAAATACATAGAGGGTCCCTCGGTTATTGCCGTTATCGAGACGGAACATCCGTTGCTGATCTCCAGAGCCAAAACACAAGAGCCAATCAGAGTACCTGCAGTTCAGGAGTATAAGTTCAATAAGTAAGAAAAATCCAATTGAGACTAGGGAGAGATTCGGGGATGAAGAAGAGAGTTGTAAAGGCGACTTTGGCAGCGGCAATGTTATTTAGCGTGGTTTTAGGGCAGGGAGTGGCTGTAAAAGCGGAAACGATTACACCAGTAGTTACGGCTAAGCCAATCACATCCGAGGTACCCGCAGCAACGGTGAAACCTGCAGTTACGCCAGCGCCTATCATGAGGGATAATCTGTTTAAATTTGGATTGAAGAAAGACTTGGAGTTGCCTGTGACAGTTACGGCGGGTGGGTTGAGTTATACGTTGGAGAAACTGATGTTTTACGACGTAAAGTCTAAAGAAGCACAATCTCTAATGAAGCTGTATGGTTATTCAGATCGAATTTATAAAACACCTACTAAATATATGGTATGGACTAAAATCACCATTGAAAATAAGGGTAGTAAAATCATTCAATTAAGTGCTAAAGATCCGAGTTCGAAATGGTATTTTAAAATCGATGGTAATAATCTTATTGAACCTGCACCTAAAAATAAAATGTTAGAGTTAAACAATAAAGAAGCATTGTGGAATTGGGTGTTGAAACCGGGAGAAAAGCTATCTAGCTATCAGATGTATGGGTGTATTAAAGACCCTGTAGATATTTCTATAAATGTTAATATCGCGGGGGATTTTAAAGAAAAATACATTGTTAAACGTGCAGGAGAGTAATTTATATGAAGAAAATTTGGATTGTTCTGCTTACAGTTATACTTATTTTTCTTTATATTCCACAGAACATAAAGGCAGCTAATTCGCAAAGCAAAACAGTGTCAATACCTTCAGAAATTCTTAGTGGGTCTGCAAATGCTCAAAAATCTTATTACTTAGATCTTCCAAGTGGAGTTGTCAGTTCAGCCATTGATGTCTCTTCTCTTAAATATAATGGCACTAATCAAAAAGTTGCTCTTGCAATAGAAAATGGGAAAATAAAGGTTACTTTAAAGGGCGTTGAAGCAAAACAACGAATAGATGATGTACTCGGGTTTTATGCCTCATTTAACAACTTTTTTGTAACAACACCTGGAAATTCTATTTGGCGATATTCAGATGGTGTAAGATGGCAGATAAATGAATGGGACCCATACATTAATGCTCAGAAACATAGCGATAGGAATGGACAAGGAAATGGTACACCTAGAAATGATCCCCCTGATATGACAGTAGTTACTCAATCACCAGTATCACGTTCGGGACTTAAATGGTACGACCAAAACGTGAATTCGGTATTAGATTCATCTCAAATCATAGAGTCAACCGTCAAAATAGTTGTACCTAAAGAGTGGCTTCCATCAACCTATGTTAATCATAATGTTGTAAATGGTAATCAATTTATTATTTATTATAAAACTGACGCAGCTATGCAAAATTATGATCCAGAACAATTAAGTCAAAATTTTGATCCAAGTGGTCATGCGTTAGGTAGACGTTATAAAACAAAATTAAACTACTACTTTACGGGTTCGGCTAATGTAACTACGTACAAATACAGCGGCAATGTCTCCTTTGATTACACTCTCCCTACAGAACCAACACTTACCGGTACGGTAACTCTAAACAAACCTAATCCCAATCCAACAAAATTGGGAGATAAAGACGAACCCGTTCAAATATCGTTAATAGGGCAGCTGCAAGGCTACAATGATGCTTCAAATATTGACGAGTGGGTGTTCTATGCTAAAGAGAAAGATAAGAACAACACACTCAAAACGAAAAAGGAATCTGCAAAGACATTTAACGTAAGCGCTTTATTTGACTTTGAGATCAAAAAGTCGAGTGTAACGGGCGAACATTTTACTCAGGAATATGCTTTAACCGTTCTCGTCCGTTTTAAAAAGCCGATCGTCACAAAGAATGGAACCATCACCTCTCTGGAACAACCTCTACAGATTTCAGCAGGTGTTTATAAAAACAAACCTCTGGTTACTTTTCCTCCACCTCCAACCAAGCCAACAGAACCGGAAGGAAAGCCGCCTATAGCAAGAATTTCAGCACCGAGATACGTCAAAGCAGGAAATGATACGCTCATTAGCGGAGCAGCATCCTATGACCCAGATGGATACATACAAGACTACTGGTGGGATACTTCAGGGGCCCAAGGGGAGATAGGAAATACCTCAAGAGGGAACGTGTGGTATACGGTAGATCAGATCGGTGAGACATTTCCAATAGCGCTCACAGTTGTAGACAACACTAATCAATTTGGGAGTACGAGTACAGTAATAACGGTTACTGTACCTACCCCCAATGCGGATATATCGATAGAAGGAACACTTAAACAGAATCGTAAAACGACATTGACCAATAGAAGCCAGAGTCCGACACGCTTTCCGTTAATACCATCGAAAACACGAGTTACCATCACTGCGGTTTCTGTTGGGACGAATGAAGATATTAAGTACAGTGGCACATTGTCTGATTTCGAAAGCAAAGACGTCTTATTTAAGAAACCTGGAAAATATAAGGCTACGATCTATGTGGAAAACACGCTTGGATATTCTTCAAGTAATGAGATCACTTTTGATATTGTGCCAGATGAAGCGCCGTACAACTATTTTACTCTGCCTGGAGTGGTATATCGAAGTCCTGATTACGGTAATAAAGCGGTGGTTTCATTGGATGATATCTCCTATTCGCCTGATAAAGATGTAGTGGGTCGGAGACTCTGGGAGTATCGCTATGATTCAAATAATGACGGGAGTTTCAGCGGAGAAGCATGGGTGATCTTCAGTAATGAGAACAAAGATCGCTTAAATTTAGAGCTGAGCGAGGTAGGGAAATATGAAATCCGACTTACTGTGTTTGAAGAGTTTGGTCAACCCACCATTGATGAGTTTGTGACAGAAGCTGATCGGAAATCTACAAATTCAGATGGACAAAAGTTAAGCTCACGGATTGTAGAAGTGAAAAATCGAGCGCCAGAAGTTGATTGGTCCTGGTAGGAGAGGTGCTTAAATGAAAAAAACAAAAGAAATACTTTCACTAGTAATTATAATCACTATCTTATTCGGAGTTTTTCCTAGTCAGGGAGTGTATCTTCAAACAGCAGAGGCTGCGACGGGTGATCCTAATTTCATTACTTATAAAGATATAAATATACCTGCTGATGGTGATTTTTATGACGCTGGTTGGAATTATGGTACTATGCGTGGGACAATAAATAACCAAAAACTAACGAATATTAAATATAATCGTACCACTAAGCAAATTACATTTGATATTAGTTCAGATGCAACATTGACTGTAGGAGTAAACTTGTATAAATCACAAAGTGCTCTAGATAGACGTGTTGTTCGAGCGGATCTCTGTGTAGCGGCAATACCAGAGGGGGCACCATTAGATTTACCAGTCTACCAATATAATTGTCCGAGCCACTGGTCAAATCCAAATACCAATTGGACCCCATTGTATAGGAGTTTTTTTGCTGGACCGTTTGACCCGAATACATTCGATCATACATTTAATCTTGCGACAGATGTTCCTTATGGAAATGTTATAGGGAATTTAAGTTATGGTGAACTTCCAATAGGTTTAGTTATTAATTACAGTTTTGGTGCAGGTCAACAGGATGGATTTCGTGGATATGGTCCAGAACATGGATATGGAGGGCCGTACATTGGTTGGAGTTTTCAAAGAGTATTTCCTTTGATACCTAATAGTCCACCTACCATTTCGTTAAATACACCCAATAATCAAGTCCTGCAGAACGAGCCTGGACGAAACACACTTAACATCGAGGGATATGTCCATGATCCAGATAATGATGATCTTATCGTAAGTGCGGAGATACCAAATATATTTTATAGGAAGACGGTAGTCTCTCAAACGAAAGGGTATCAGTATTTCTCTATCCCCGTAGACGCTGTAGCGGATTCGATCCCGCCAGGCGATTATACGATGACTGTAAAAGTAGCAGATCCTTCAAATATGTCAGAATCCGCGAGTATGACCTTTAAAGTTACAAACAGGCTGAAGCGAAACGCTTTTGTTCTCGTTAATAGTCCTATAGAGAATAGCGGCACCACCTATGAAGATTATGAGTGGGATGCTAAGTACGCTGATCGAGTGAGATATGATCATGATCCGAATTACTTTGATAACTCAATGGGGATTATAGGGGATTCGGGACTATGGAGGACGAGCCTTTACACTTCATTTCCGTATACCGGACAATATGTAGTGAGTTATCAAGCTAAGGATATACCGAAACAGGATGCTCGCTTTGCTGAATATCAGATGTGGAGTAAAGATGCCGCATCTACGATGAGTTTTAAAGTTCACCGTAAGCCAATAGCGCTTTTTTCAGCAAGGCTTATCAATGGAAATGTTCAATTAACAGATTCATCCTACGATTTAGATCATATTACAAGTGCTGATAAAGGGATTGTGCAGTGGCAATGGCAATATAAAAAGAGTCTTGATGAGATGTGGATTGACGGGCAACCGCCTGGGGGAGTTTTTGAAAAGGACAGTTACGACATCCGTTTAAGAGTCCGTGATGTGGATGGAGATAATGGGATCGGTGTTTGGAGTGATTGGTGTCAACGTACTGTGGGCAATGCTGCTGTTAATCTACCCCCCGTTGCGTTATTTACCGTTGATCCGAATATCGTTTCCTATCGTAAATCTACGACCATTATAGACAAATCTTTTGATCCAGATAATGATCCTTTAGATGTATACTACTGGACTGTAATCAAAGACGGATGGAATAAAGTATGGGAACATTGGGGTGGAGCTACAACACCGCCGAACATCGCATCATTCGGTGAAGGGATTTATCAACTCAATCTACAAGTACATGATAATCGTGGCTTGTGGTCGGATGGGTACAGTCAAAATGTACAGGTAGTCAATCATCCACCGGCTGCAGCATTTACAATGCCTAACGAAATTTACCGCGATACGATTATCACAATGGATAACTTAACACCAGATCCGGATGAAGATGGAGATGTTTTATCTTATGCCTGGAATGCAAAGTTTAATGACTCTCCTTACTACTGGGCAGGAAACAACCGTTATCAATCTATAACCATTCGTGATCTTATTAACCGTAACGGTATATCACATAAAAAAGCTATTTCTGAGAGTTGGGAAATGCAGCTCACAGCCTCTGATGGAAGGTTAAGCTCTTATGCGACACGTACATTTATGGTTAAGAATCATGTTCCTGTTGCTAAGATTAACGGACCGTCATCCGTAAATCAGTATGATACAAAACAATTTACGTCAGGCGATATTGATGAGGATACATCAGATCAAGGCTCGTTAGAATACTACTGGAAAGTAACGAACAGTACGGGTGAAGTGAAATCATATCTTACTCGCGACATTACACTAACCTTCTCAGATCCGGGGGTATATACGCTAGAACATTGGGCAATTGATCAAATAGGCGATAAGTCGAATATCGCTGGATTGCAAGTCCAAGTGAAAGAGAATTTGGCACCTTCTATGACTTTAACTAGCCCTTCAGGTACAGTAACAAACCCATCTGTGATTGACTCGGATCAAGGTGATCCATTAATCAAGTGGACTTACGCGGATCCAGAAAATGATTCACAAGAGAAATACAGGCAAGAGTTCTTTACGAAGGATGGTCTATTAGTCTCCACCATAGAAAATCCGGATCCTTCAGGAATGCTCAGACAATATCAAATCCCAAATAATACATTTGAACGGTTTGAATACTTTACAGTGCAAGGTCGGGCATACTCCAAATTTTCATGGTCAGATGTATCAAATGAAAAAACATTCATCATCGATAACGCACCTAAGCCGGGATTCACTCTGATCACAGATACTGGTAAAGATGCGACTAAGGTACCGATTTACCGGACGGATGTTCTGAACATTAAGAGTGCCGCCTCTGATTTGGACGAACCAAAAGGAGATACAATAAGCCACAAGTATTTCTTAAAACCATCAAGTGGAACAGAAGCCCTAGCGAGCACTCAAAAGGACTTCACGAAGCAGTTTAGTAGTAATGGTGTCTTTACCTTTAGACAAATCGTTACAGATTCATTGGGTCTGCAACGTGAGCTTTCGCAGAACATTACAGTAGTCAACCGGATACCGACGACTACAATAACGTACCCAACCAGTGTTGATGCATCTAACCCGACAATCGCAAGCACACTTACCCCGATCATTAAATGGGATTATCAAGATGAAGACGGAGATCTTCAGCAACGTTATAAGGTGCGAATTATTAACTTGGCCACAGGTGTAATCAAGGTACAATCTGGTGAGCAAGTATCAAGCGCTAAGCAATGGCAGATTCCAGTTGGTTCACTGATCGAAAACGAGAAGTATGCAGTCGAGGTTGAAGTTTTTGACGGGTTCAGCTGGGGCAATGTTTCTGCACGTAAATATTTCATGGTTAATCTATTAAGTATAAAAGGTGGAGTGAAGCACACTGAAGAGTGGAACAACAACCGTAAAGGTTATAATCTGAAAAAGAGCGGCAATGAGGAGAGTCCAAGAGGATACAATATATTTTGGGCAGGTGAACGTTTTGTTCTGCAAGGTACAGCAACAGGTCTCCCAGATACTGTGCAAGTGACTATGAACGGAGGGTTTACTACGCAGCTCAGCCCAACTAACGACGATAAAACCTTCTGGACAGGTGAAATGTACGATAGCTCTTTTGAAAAGCTACCCGATGGCCCTGTTACTTTTACCTTTACGGCTCAGAATGCGTACAACACCAAAACGGATACCGTTACAGTTGTTATATCATCAGATTGGGCGGAGTATTTCCAAAGTCATCGAATAAAGTAGAGTAGGGCCTATATCACCTATCCCATTTCTTTTTTGCGTGACTTCACAGGATCATGTTAATGTTGAAGCATTGTATCAAACATTGATAGGGGTAGGAGATATGATTCGAGAGTTAACACCAGCGGAAATGAAATCAATCTTGAGTTTGATAAATAGGGAACAACATTTTTTATACTATTCATACCTTACAGCTCGTAAGCATAATTCGGTACACTATGGACATTTTACTGAACAGGGGGAGCTGCTCGGCGTATTTGCCTTTTTAAGGGGGCTCCCATTCTATGCTTTTTCCGTATTCCCTGTGGAGAAGTCTTTTTGTCTCCGGTCCGTGGTTTCATTTATGAAAGAACAACTGGATTTACCTGACAATGCTGTCGGTAGCGCAATCGTTAATGAAGAAGTTATGGATGTACTTGTTTCACAGCTTGAGCTTGTTAAGTCTCCCAAAAAGCTGCTTCTAATGAAGCATATCCATCAAGAAGCGTTGCCACCGGTGGATAAAAGCGTTTTACCTTTGGGTCCTTCTTATTTTGAGCTTATTGAGTCGAAAATGGCCGATTTAGAAACAATGGCTTTTTCAAAAGAAGAATTGCAGTATCCGTTCTATGGTGTGATGGAACAGCATGAGCTGATTGCGGTAGGTGGATACCATATTTATAGCGAGGATTACGTTGAATTGGGGAACATCGGCACGGATGTAAGATGGAGAAGGCAAGGCTACGGAAAAAAGATCTGCGCAGAGCTCACACGAGCGGGGAGAAGGGTTACCTCCAACGTGTATTTGAATGTCCTTGAAGAGAATACAGGTGCAATTTCTCTATATCAATCGATCGGTTATGAACTTATGTGCAGTCAGTACATGGTTGATTTCGTTATTTGATGGTTAAAAAGGACTAAGCGGAATTACATTCCGCTTAGTCCTTTTTAACAAGCATTGAGCCTTTTATACGACCCCTTCAGTCCGGTCTTCATTTATTCGCATCATTCGTGCGGCAACCGAAGTATTATGTAATGGTAAAGAAGATGCACGGGCAGAGGCTCTCTGAGCTCTACGTAAATAATAGGATAGCTTGCCAGTAAAAATCTTATGTGCACAGAGTGAAAGAGCGAAATCTTCCGGTGTAACGAAGCAGGAAGGCTTATTCACAGGCTGAACTGCAGTTTCTTCAAATAAAGAGGCAACGAAATGGGAACAAAAATAAGCATTTTCTCTATCGATTTTAATATTTAGAAGCACACCTATTAATCCTAAAAGATGGTATTTATAACGCTCCTGATTTTGCATCATCCCTTGGACGTGATTGTACATCGTATCGTATTCCTCAGCGCTAACACGCAACTGATAGATGGAACAATTAGCACTGTTATAAAAAGGGTCGATAAAGTTCTCCTGGATTAGTCCTGCCACAAATGGATTGTGCATTTTTTTTCTTCCGAAGCTGTATACCTCCCGCAGTTCACAGTCAAAGGCGATCGAAGCATGATTCAGATCGGCTTTTGTAAACCACTTTATAAAACCACTAAAGGCCGTACCTGTACCGGTAAGCACAATAAAGATGTCCTTATTCGAACTCATGTTCAAAATTCCTTTCCACTAGGAAATGTTGGGTAATGCATGAAAATTATGCTTAACTAACTCCATCTTACTGTATATTTGAGCATTGTAAAACAATCTTTAGTCGTAATTAAAAACTAGACCATAGACTAGTGCAATTCTGGCTTGTCTCATAGTTCATGTGTGTATATAAATACGTCGATATTGCAAAAGATAAGCTGTTCAAATAAAGAGTTTTTAAAAACAATTGGAATTGCTTCCACACTAATGATACAATAAGAGTCAAAATGACATTCTTGAGATTTCAGAGGAGGAACTATTAAATGAGTGAACAAGAACAAGCGATTCAAAAGGAAGAAAACTCAACTGTAGATAACCTGTCCATTACAACGATTCGTACTTTGGCGATTGACGCCATTGAAAAAGCAAACTCCGGCCATCCAGGTATGCCAATGGGTTCTGCACCAATGGGCTATCAATTGTTTGCAAAAACAATGAAACACAACCCTGATCATCCGACATGGGTAAACCGTGACCGTTTTGTATTGTCCGCAGGACATGGTTCTATGCTTCTATACAGCTTGTTGCACCTTAGTGGTTATGATCTTCCTATGGAAGAATTGAAAAATTTCCGTCAATGGGGCAGCTTGACTCCAGGTCACCCGGAAGTGGGGCATACCGCTGGTGTTGATGCTACAACAGGTCCACTTGGACAAGGTATTGGTATGGCTGTTGGTATGGCTATGGCTGAAGCGCAACTCAGTGCTACTTACAACAAAGATGAACATAAAGTGATTGACCACTATACTTACGCTATTTGTGGTGATGGTGACCTGATGGAAGGGATCTCTTCCGAGTCCGCTTCACTCGCTGGTCATTTGAAACTGGGCAAATTGGTTGTATTGTATGATTCAAATGATATTTCCCTTGATGGTAAATTGAACCTTTCGTTCTCCGAGAACGTGGCTCAACGTTTTGATGCTTATGGCTGGCAAGTACTTCGCGTTGAAGACGGAAATGATCTTCCTGCTATCGCCAAAGCGATTGCTGAAGCTCAAGCTGAGACTAGCAAACCGACATTGATCGAAGTGAAAACTGTTATTGGTTATGGTAGCCCTAACAAACAAGGTAAAGGCGGCCATGGCGGTACTCACGGTTCCCCACTTGGAGCAGAAGAAGCTAAGCTTACCAAAGATTTCTACAAATGGGTATACGAAGAAGATTTCTATGTACCTGACGAAGTTCGTGCTCATTTTGCAGAAGTGAAGAAAAACGGAATCGCAGCTAACAAAGCTTGGGATGACAAATTTGCGGCTTACAAAAAAGCATATCCAGAGCTTGCTGCACAATTTGAAACAGTAATCAACGGCGATCTTCCAGAAGGCTGGGATGCTAACCTTCCAACTTACACTACTGAAGATAAAGCAGTATCTACTCGTGTAGCTTCCGGTAGTGCACTTAATGGTCTGACTGCTGGTGTTCCTCAGCTTGTGGGCGGTTCTGCTGACTTGGAAAGCTCCACTATGACGCATTTGAATGGTTTGACATCGTTCACACCAGAATCTTATGATGGCCGCAACATCTACTTCGGCGTACGTGAGTTTGGTATGGCTGCTGCCATGAACGGTATTGCACTGCACACGGGTCTTAAAGTATTCGGAGGAACATTCTTCGTGTTCACAGACTACCTGCGTCCAGCCATTCGTTTGGCTTCGATCATGAAATTGCCAGTAACCTATGTACTGACACATGACAGTATTGCAGTTGGTGAAGATGGTCCTACGCATGAACCAATCGAACAATTGGCTTCCCTGCGTATCATCCCAGGTCTGACTGTTATTCGTCCGGCTGATGCTAACGAAACTTCAGCAGCATGGGCTTATGCTATGGAAAACAAAAACAATCCGGTCGCTTTGGTTCTGACTCGTCAAAACTTGCCAATTCTTGCTGGAACAGTTGATGGCGTTCGTGAAAACATCAAACGTGGTGGTTATGTTGTCTCTGATTCCAAGAATGGCACTCCACAAGCACAACTGATCGCTACTGGTTCTGAAGTACAGCTGGCTGTTAAAGCACAAGCTGCTTTGGCTGAAGAAGGTATCGATGTTCGTGTAATCAGCTTGCCAAGCTGGGATCTGTTCGAAAAACAAGATAAAGAATACCGTGATTCCGTTATTCTTCCAGGAGTTAAGGCTCGTCTTGCAATCGAAATGGCACAAACCTTTGGCTGGGAACGTTACACTGGTGACCAAGGCGATATCCTCGGCATCACTACTTTCGGAGCTTCCGCACCTGGAGACAGAGTAATGAAAGAATACGGCTTTACTGTTGAGAATGTAGTTAGCCGTGTGAAAGCACTTCTGTAATTAACTGAATAATCATTAGGGGGAGAACAAGTAATGAGTCAGTTTAACAACGCAACGATTGAAAAAGCAGCCAATGTATATTATGGCGGACAAGTAACCAGCCGTACGGTAATCTTGCAGGATGGAACTAAGGTGACGCTTGGTATCATGTTGCCTGGTGTATATGAATTTGGTACGGATGGTCCTGAAATTATGGAGATTCTGTCCGGCGATCTTAAAGTGCTGCTTCCCGGCACTGAGGGTTGGCAGGAGATTAAGGGAGCGGCAACGTTCAATGTCCCTGGCAACTCAAAATTTGCGTTGGAAGTATTTGAAGTAACTGATTATTGCTGTTCTTACCCGGTTCTATAAGTGTTTTGAAAATCATAAAGACAGCAACGCAGCGATTCTCCTGTTAATGGAGAACCGCTGCTTTTGATTTTTAGTGGCGATGCAGAGTCAGCTGTGACCGATAGCAATGGCTGTGGCTTGTTGCTGCAAAAGTTACTCTAGCATATTTCCATTAACAAACAAAATTCCCATATAGAAAGACCGCCTCACACATTTGAATAGTCATGTGTGAAGCGGTCGTAAATGTTTCTAACTAGAGTAGGTTTTAGTTTTTGAATTTATTTATCGGATACAGTAGAACCCATTTTTTGTCCGATCCACTCTTCATAGCATTTCACTACAGCGGAGAGGTCTTCGTCGCCATAGCCTTGGGTAAACCCGGCTTGGAACATACTTTTGGCTAGTCCCAGCATTGGAGAAGGGACGCCTGTGAAATCGCTGTGGGCGGAGGCTAACTTCAAATCCTTTAACATTAATGCAAGGGAGAACTGATTGCTGAAATCATTTTCTATGATTTTACGGCCTTTAAGCTCTGCTTGTTTGCTACCCGCAGAACCAAGCTGCACTAGTTCGAGGAACTTGTCAGCTGGAACACCTGATTTTACAGCGATAGCGAACCCTTCAGCCAGGGCAACATTATGAATGCCGACCATAGCATTATGAGCCAGTTTGGCTACAGCACCACTGCCGTTCTCACCCATATGTATCAGCTTTTTGCCCAAAGTATCGAAGATATCGCGATGCTGTTCTATGACTTCAGCACTGCCGCCAACCATGAACACCAAGGTTCCTTCAATAGCTGCCGGCTTGCTTCCAGTCACTGGAGCGTCAAGGAAATGTCCGCCCCGGGCTTCTACAGCAGTGGCAATTTCGTGAACTAGTCCTGGAGAAATTGTGCTGGAATCAATAATTAAGCCGCCTGGCTTAAGCGCATCTAGAATACCATCCTGACCATAAAACACTTCACGAACCGAATCATCATTACTGATCATGGTAATAATAACATCCTTACCTTCAGCGGCAGCACGTGGCGTAAGAGCGGTCAGGGCACCTTCTGCTTCAAGAGGTTTACATTTAGCTGCCGTACGGTTGTACACTGTCACCTGAAAGCCGCCACGAAGCAAGTTGGAAGCCATTGGTGCTCCCATTGTTCCAAGTCCGATAAAACCGATTTGTTTCATTTGTATAGCCACCTTCCGTTTTCTTCATTCTATCACGGCACTTAGGCCAGCACCACAGCTCAGCCTTGCCTAATGATGCGGGAAACGCTTCCATGAAACTTTCGAAAACTTGGTTCTAAAGCCCGGGATGTGCCCTAAGACCTTGCCAGTCAAGGCAAATTAAAGTATCCTAATTATAAAGTTGTAACAAGCGGTTTCAAATTTAAAGAGATAAACAGGAGGTTTCCATTACCGATGTCTAAGAAGATTAATTTTGACTACACCAAAGCCCTTTCTTTCTTTAACCAACAAGAAATTGACAACCTTGCCGCTCCAGTTAAGTTAGCGCACGAACAGTTGCATAATAAGACTGGTGTAGGTTCCGACTATCTTGGATGGATTGATCTTCCATCAGCTTATGATAAGGAAGAATTCGCACGCATTCAGCAAGCCGCAAAGAAGATCCAGAGCGATTCCGAAGTACTGATTGTAATTGGTATTGGTGGTTCTTATCTGGGAGCACGTGCAGCGATTGAAGCGCTCTCGCATTCTTTTTACAATAACCTTTCTAAAGATAAGCGCAAAACTCCAGAAGTTTATTTCGCTGGTAATAACATCAGTTCTACATACATCACGCATTTGCTTGATTTAGTAGAAGGCAAAGACTTCTCCGTGAACGTAATCTCCAAATCAGGAACTACGACTGAGCCAGCCATTGCTTTCCGCATTTTCCGCGCAGCTCTGGAGAAGAAATATGGTAAAGAAGAAGCTCGCAAACGTATTTACGCTACTACAGACAAGGAAAAAGGTGCCCTTAAGAAATTGGCTACTGAAGAAGGTTATGAATCCTTCATCATTCCAGACGATGTAGGCGGACGTTACTCCGTATTGACACCTGTAGGCTTGCTTCCAATCGCTGTAGCAGGTATTAACATTGAAGAGATGATGCAAGGTGCTGCTGCCGCTGCGGATGAGTTCAATAATCCAGATGTAGCTACTAACCAAGCTTATCAATATGCTGCAGTTCGTAATGCGCTGTATCGCAAAGGTAAGACAACTGAAATCCTCGTTAACTATGAGCCTTCCTTACACTTTGTATCGGAGTGGTGGAAACAATTGTTTGGCGAGAGTGAAGGTAAGGATTTCAAGGGAATTTATCCTTCTTCCGTTGATTTCTCTACGGATCTACACTCCATGGGTCAATTTATCCAAGAAGGTAACCGTAATATTTTTGAAACGGTAATCCAAGTAGATCAAGTGGCTCATCATGTGACCATTGAGAACGATCCGGATGATCTGGATGGCTTGAACTTCTTAACAGGAAAGACTATGGATTTCGTAAATAAGAAGGCTTTCCAAGGTACGATGCTTGCGCATACAGATGGTCAAGTACCTAACCTTATCGTTACTATTCCTGATCAAACACCATACACATTTGGTTATTTGGTTTACTTCTTTGAAAAAGCTTGCGGCATCAGCGGTTACCTGCTCGGTGTTAACCCATTCGACCAACCAGGCGTTGAAGCATACAAGAAGAATATGTTTGCGCTACTTGGCAAACCGGGTTACGAAAAAGAAAAGACAGAGCTGGAAGCAAGACTTACTGAATAGTATTGCAGCAGTATTTTAGAGACCATTCATACTAGTGTAAGTCACCAGGAGCAGTCCATAGGTAATCCAATACCGGGGGCTGCTCCTGACATTATATGAAGACATCATATGTATATAAGGACTGGAATAATTATGTTAGAACAATATCGAACGGTGCGTTCTTCCGGTTCCAAGGAAGTCGTAATCCGCAAATCTCGCTTCATTGGTCATGTAATGCCAGTTGAGAATGAAGAAGAAGCATTGTTGTTTATCGAAGACATCAAGAAGAAACATCGGGACGCAACGCATAACTGTTCTGCTTATGTGATTGGGGAGAGAGACGAAATCCAGAGGCAATCGGACGACGGGGAGCCGAGTGGTACAGCCGGCAAACCGATTTTGGAAGTAATTCGCAACCAGGGAGTTAAAAATGTCGCAATTGTTGTTACCCGTTATTTCGGAGGCATTATGCTGGGTGCCGGAGGGCTGATTAGAGCTTATACGGATGGGGCAGTGCTTGCGCTTGAAGCAGGAGAAGTAATCACCCGTGTGCTAAGACGAGAGGTATTCGTAGAAATTGATTACACTTGGCTAGGCAAGGTGGAGAACGAACTTCGGGGAAGGGGTATTCAGACCGGCGAGACTTTATTCACCGATAAAGTAACGTTGTTATGTTTACCGCGAAATGATGAGGGAGACGCATTTATGGCATGGATAACAGATCTAACCCAAGGGCAAGCCTTGGTAACAGAAGGGCGGCGGATTTACTACAGCGAAGGGGATTAGGTATATGGCAAGGAGAGCAGTGGAGCAGGAGTTGTCGAGGGAAAGAATACTAGAGGCCGCTAGGCATCTGTTTATTACCAAAGGGTATCGAGCGATTTCAATGCGAAGCATCGGTCAGCATTTGGGATACAGCCACGGCTCTCTCTATTATCATTTCAAAGAGAAGGCAGAGTTGTTCTACGCCATTGTTGTCGAAGATTTTAATCATGTGGCTGCTTTGCTGAGCCAAGTAATGAATAAGCCACCTGAAGAAGGCATGACTCGAGTAGAGCAGCTGATTATGGAGTTTATAAGGTTTGGATTAGATCATCCTTATCAGTATGAAATTATGTTCATGATTCGTGATGAAGAGCTGCTGGCTTATTGTAGAGCAGAGCAGGGACGATGTTTTGATTTATTCTCAAGTATTGTACGCCGTCATATGAAGGAAGAGGGATATGTATCCGAGGATTGGCAGAACGTTCCGCTAACCTTGTTCTTATCCGCTCACGGATTTATATCTTATTATATCCAAGATAAAGTATTGTTTGAGGATGTAAAAGAGGCAGCATCAGCTCATATCAAGGTTTTATGTCGCAGCCTTTAACATGCTGTTTTTTTTATGAGTTTACACTTTAAAGCTGTGCATTGGTATAACACTACTTCTCTGCTTGGTCAAAGTAATATTTGATTCTAGTTATATTTTAATGGCCGCTCCGTAGCAATAACGGAAGCGGTCATTCATTGTTATCCTTCAATAATCTTTAAGAAACATTGTCTACGTCTTGGTCCATCAAACTCACAAAAATAAATACCCTGCCAACGACCAAGTAATAGTTCGCCATCATGGATGATTATGCTCTGGGAAGGTCCGGATGTAATAGACTTAAGGTGGGAGGCAGTATTGCCTTCAGCATGTCGATAGTTCGGATGCTCCCAAGGGTAGACTTCATCCAAACGCATCAGAACATCATGCCTCACATCAGGATCTGCATTCTCATTGATTGCAATTCCTGCGGTGGTATGTGGACAATAAACTACGATCACCCCGCTACGCACCCCGTTTTTTTTCACAAAAGAAATGACTTCACGCGTAATATCCCGTAATTCATCCCGTTTCGTTGTAGTAATCTCCAGTGTATGCAGCATAATCATTCCCCTTCCTGTGATGTGCCACTTTTTCCTAATCTGTGTTATATATATTTTACCCCAAATTCACTTGAAAGTAATTGACGACAACGAGAAGGATTTGGTAAAGTAGTAATATTATAAAACCAAGTATATAAATAGGAATAATTAATGGAGACGTTGGTTAGTATACCGACCGGTTATCCGGAGGTGGGAGGGCAAAATCATTGAATTCGCTGCTTAGACACAAAGGTTGGACTTGGGGTTTTCGAACTACAATTTTGCTCTATTTTGTTGTATTGATCGTGCTGCCTATACTTGGGGTCTATTACAACTCTTTTTCACTGGGTTTCGGTAATTTTGTGGAAAGCATAAGCGACCCGATTGCCTGGAAGTCGGTGCTGTTAACCTTAAAGCTGGCGATCATCGCTACTTTAATTAATGTCTTTTTAGGAACAATGATTGCCTGGGTTCTTATTCGTTATCAATTCATTGGTAAAGCATTGCTTAATAGTCTTGTGGATTTACCTTTTGCACTGCCGACGGCAGTTGGTGGTTTGATGATTTTACTCTTGCTTGGACCTGGTAGTCTTATCGGCAAGGCTGCAGAAGCGCTTGGTTTTGAAATAGTTTTTCATCAACCGGCTATCGTAATTGCTATGGTCTTCGTAACCTTTCCTTTCGTGATTCGAGCGGTTCAGCCCTTGCTGGAGGAACTTGATCCTTCCGAAGAGGAAGCGGCATATACAATGGGTGCCAAGGGAACTAGAGTCTTCTGGCATGTTATTCTCCCCTCTATGGCTCCTGGGATGATCAGCGGTGGAATGCTCGCCTTCTCGCGGGCACTTGCTGAATTCGGCGCTGTAGTCCTCGTAGCAGGCAATATTCCAGGTCGTACACTCGTATCTTCTGTTTTTATTTTTGGTGAAGTTGAAAGTGATAATCCAGTTTCCGCAGCAGCGGTTTCTGTCATTCTCTTGACCTTATCTTTTCTCATTCTTTGGCTCATTAATATGCTGCAGATGCGGGGGAGACGCTCATGAGAAAATTGTGGATCGGTCTCACTTACTTGGTGTTTTTTCTGCTAATCGCTGCGCCACTAGGGAAAATGGCTATAGGTGCTTTTAGTGAAGGATTTGGTGGTTTCTGGAATGCCCTGACTAGGCCTGAAGCGCTGCATGCGCTTATGATGACTGGACTTGTTGTGATCGTAGTTACGTTATTAAATACGTTGTTCGGAATTATGATGGCGCTGTATCTTGTCCGGGCGAACTGGATAAATAGACGTCTAAAGGGCTTGCTTAACAGTGTTGTTGATTTGCCTTATGCTGTGTCCCCTGTTATTGGCGGGCTGATGATTGTCCTGTTGCTGGGTCCGGATAGCACCTTGGGTGCGATTTTTGAAGGGATTGGGCTGAAGATCGTCTATGCCATTCCTGGAATGATCATCGCCACCTTGTTCGTAACCTTTCCTTTAATGGTGCGTGAGGTAATGCCGGTGCTTCAGGAGATTGGTTCACAGCAGGAAGAAGCTGCTTCTACACTGGGCGCTCGTAGCTGGACAATATTTTGGAAGGTGACATGGCCTTCGATTCGTTGGGCGGTTGTGTACGGGGTCATCCTTACGGTGGCTCGTTCACTAGGTGAGTTCGGGGCGGTGCTCGTGGTCTCGGGTAACATTATGAACAAAACCCAGACGGCGACGACGCTAGTCTATCAGGATGTTGAGAATTTTAATGTAACGGCTGCTGGAGGAATAGCGCTAGTTCTGGCTGCATTTTCCGCAGGTCTACTGTTATTGATGGAATGGACCAAGAGAAGAAAGGAAGTGCAGTAATATGCATGTTGAAGTGCGGGGATTAAATAAGCATTTTGGAGATTTTCATGCGGTCAAGGATGTCAATTTCACCATTACAAAAGGTCATCTGATCGGACTGCTTGGCCCGAGTGGTGGCGGTAAAACCTCGATTCTTCGTATGCTCGCAGGGCTGGAGACACCGGATAATGGCGAGATTATTTTTCATGGTCAGACGGTTAATAATCTTCCTCCTCAAGAGCGCGGGATCGGCTTTGTCTTTCAGAACTACGCATTATTTAAGCATATGACTGTTTTTGATAATATTGCTTTTGGATTAAAAGTTAAAAAGGCCAGCAAAACTGCCATTCGTGACCGTGTTATGGAACTGGTGGAGCTTACGGGGTTAAAAGGCTTCGAGAAGCGTTATCCGCATCAGCTATCTGGTGGACAACGTCAACGTGTGGCCTTTGCCCGTGCACTTGCGCCTGAACCACAGCTACTGCTCTTAGATGAGCCGTTTGCAGCTATTGATGCGAAGATCCGGCAGGAGCTGCGCGCTTGGCTGCGTGAGCTGATTGAGCGTGTTGGCATCACTTCCATCTTCGTAACGCATGACCAAGACGAAGCGATTGAAGTTGCGGACGAGATTATGATCATCAACCAAGGGCAGTTGGAACAAAAGGGTACACCTTGGGATATTTATAAGGAGCCTAAAACACCGTTCGTGGCAACTTTTATCGGGGAGTCGACACTGATTGAAGATGCTTCTGAGGTGAAAGGCTTTAAAGGCGCTGGAGACGGTAAGCCTACCAAAGCACTTATTCGTCCTGAGTATATTGAAGTTGGTAACCTGCATGAGTTCAAGATGGCTTCAGCTACGGAAAAAGGCGTCGTAAAGCATCTGCATTTCCGTGGAAGCGAATGGCTCGTTGAGGTTGAAGTTAATGGTCATAAGCTGGTTACTTACCGTTCCTTGGAGAAAGAAACCTTGCAGCCGGGACAGGACATCTCAGTCCTTGTGCACCGCGCTTACCTGTTTAATGATGAGCGAAGCTGGATTCAGGAGAACAACCTGAAAGAAGATCCGATGCCGATATTTATTTAAAATAAAAATAAATAAAATGATTTTCAATTTTTTTGAAAAGTAGCGAATGTGATGAGGAAGGATTAGAGGAACTGATGTGAAGGTATGAAGTAATGGAGTGGAAGCGGTAGTTACTTGATTTTCAGATTCAGCCGTAGAGCTACTTTCAAGGAAATATTTAAAATCATTATCTCGAAGGATGTGGGCCGCAATGAATTTCAAAAGGAGCAGACAACTGCACGGATGTTTTGCTGCCCTAATGCTGGCCATACTCACGCTGGCAGCAGTAGGTTGCGGGAACGGGAAGGCGATTACGACGATGGCAGATCCTTCGAAGCAAGGAGATGTCACGCTGGTCGTTGGCGCATACAGTGTGGCTAAGGATGCGATGGAAGATATTTTGCCGTTATTTGCAGCGCAGTGGAAGGCGGATACTGGACAGGAGATTCATTTTCAACAGTCCTATGAAGCTTCAGGAACACAGGCACGTGCTATCGTAGGCGGGTTCGAAGCGGATGTTACACTGCTAGCCATGGAAGGTGATGTCGAGAAGCTGGTTAAGGCTGGACTCGTAGCGCCAACGTGGAAAGAGCAGGGTGAACAAGGCATGGTGACACGTTCGGTAGTCGCACTTGGTACCCGTGAGGGAAACCCCAAAGGAATTCACGATTTTGCGGACTTAGCCAAGCCAGGGGTTAAAGTGTTGTACCCAAATCCCAAAACATCCGGTGGTGCGCAGTGGGATATCAACGCGATCTACGGGGCTGGTCTGAAGCTGTCAGAGGAGCAAGAGGGCGTTAAGGATCCAGCAGCAGCCAAAGCTTTTTTAGAAAGTGTACATGCCAATGTGGAGTCACTGGATAAGAGCGGACGTGCATCTATGGCTGCCTTCGAGTATGGAGTGGGTGATGTCATTGTCACCTATGAGAATGAACTGCTGGCCCGGATTGCTCAGGGTGTTAAATATGAAGTGATTATTCCTAAAAATACAATGCTGATTGAGAACCCAGCGGCTGTCGTAGAAAAGTATGCGGATAAGCATGGGACACGCGCGGCAGCAGAAGCATTAGTTGAATTCTTGGTGACCCCACAGGCACAAGAGATCTTTGCAAAATATGGCTTTCGTCCCGTAGATAAACAGGTCTATGCGGAGAACAAAAGCCGCTACCCGGATCCAGCGGGTCTCTTCGATATCAATTATTTAGGGGGCTGGGATGAGGTGCGAAGCACGCTTTATTCCAAGCGGGGGATTTGGTATCAGGTACTTGCCGGAATATAGGTAGACGTGTAAAAATAGAGTCATCCTAGCAGGGCTCCTGCTTAAGGGATGACTTTTTTGACGAGAGTATATATTTGGGACCCCCGCAAAGTACCTGAGTACGCATCGAAGCAAAGCTCCACTTTGTGGGGATATTTTGGTGAGCATCTTTAAGATAGACATATGATAATTTAAGACTTCCTTGATGGGAACTGAAGGAGAGATGGATTATGGATACGTTGGTATTTTTGGGTACTGGGGATGCCATGGGTGTTCCACGGATATATTGCAGCTGCGAGACCTGCACAGAAGCAAGGGAGCAAGGGAGCAATACAAGGCTGCGTTCCTCTGTACTTATAGATAATGGCAGTGACTTTCTAGTGATTGATTGCGGGCCAGACTGGCGACGTCAGATGGAGGCGCAGGGAGTACGGTATATGCGAAGACTGCTGGTGACACATGCTCACTTTGATCATATTGGTGGGCTACCGGAATGGGCAGATGCTTGCCGATGGACTGGCATTAAGGGTGAACTGTATACTCCAGCAGAAGTTATTCCTATTATCGAACGGCAATACCCTTGGCTGCGAAATCACATCGAGATGATTCCCTGTGATGAAGGAATAGAACTGGACGGCTGGAAGATAGATACCTGGAAAGTAAACCATGGTAAGAATGGATATTCGTATGCCTTTCGGCTAGAGAAGGAGGATTATACATGGGTGTATTGTCCTGATTCCATTTCTTTAGGGGCTGAGGAGACACGCCTGATGCATGGTGCCGATTTGCTGGTTCTAGGTACAAGCTTCTATTACGAAGCGGCGGAGCTATCCACTCGCTCTGTGTACGACATGACCGAGGCAGCAGAGCTGCTGCAAATCGTGAAGCCTAAAAAGGCAGTTTACACCCATATGTCGCATGATGTAGATATGAGAGAAGCATATATTTTACCGGAGAACGTTACTCTAGCCCAGACAGGTATGAGAATTCCAATAAACAAAAGCCCATTCTCTTCACTTTAGAAGAGAATGGGCAAGTAGAAATAAACGGATTAAACAGTTAATTGTTCTGGTTCATTTAAAGGGTGACGTCCGCTTACTGCAAGCATGATTAAGGAAATACTGATGAGTATAAAACAGAGTACAAATGAATACCGGTAACCAACAATACTGGCTAATCCCCCGCCAACAAGACTACCAATCAGTCTGCCAATTGTGGATGAATTAGAGTAAAGCGTGGATGCATACCCAGGCATGGTTGGCAGCAGATCCTGGATGTAGCTAATGCCAATCGCTGAAATAACAGCTACGAAAACGGCGAGTAGAACTTGGGCTGCAAGCATCTGCCACATCGATCCTGAGAAAATGACAACGAGATAATATGCTCCTCCTAAAATGGCCCCGCACATCATCAAGGCTCGGTTGCTGTACTTCGCACTGAGTAGACCGAGCATAATCATAAATGGAATTTCCAGCGCAGCACATATACTGCTGACTAGACCGACATCACTTGTTGATCCCCCCAGATTGTTTGTGATAAAGAGGGCCGTATTGATGCTGCTCGTCCAGTGAGCTACATACATGAGTATCAGAATCAGAAAAGGCAACAGAATATTGCGGTTCTGACTGAGCCGGAAAGAATTCACTTTTACTTCAGCCTTGTTGCTGCTCAGCTCTGTATTTGATTTGAGAAATAAGAAAACGAGTAAGGCAACAAGTAGGAATACTCCGATCGTACCCGTGAAAATCCCCTTAAACCCAACAGCAGCGATTAGCAGGGTGCCGATTAAAGGACCTGTAATAAAGCCGAGAGAGAAAGCAGAACGCAAGGTAGAATTAGCAAACGCAGTATCCGTAAAATTGCTCTTATTCACTGCTTCTCTAGCAATGGCGAACAATTGAGGCATCCCTGGTGCACCGAGGGCGGTGAACACAATCATGTAGATGAACAAGATCGTGAAATCCTGAATGAGCAAGTACCCGCTATAAGCCAGCGCATTACAGAGCGTGGCAACAAGGTAAATGTGCTTTCGATTCAAACCAAGGTCCGAGCGTCTCCCGATTAGCGTACTGATCCATATTCCGGCAATTAACGTGGTGGCTAGAAAAATACCAAACAATCCGACAGATACGCCAAGCTGTTTCGTGAAATAAATGGATAAGAAGGGTGCGCTGAGTGAAATCCCCATTCCCTGCAGTAACATACATAAAAAGAGTAAGGCGTAAGAGGGAATTGAAAATAGTGCAGTAAGTCTTTTGATCATGTTGTGAAGTTACTCCTCTATTTTTGTTAAGATAATCAAACTGGTTCTAGTATACATGAAAAAGACAGCAACAATATATATGCGATTTGACTAGAAACCTCTACGATATGGCTTCAGCTGTGATTTTTCTATGATATAACGGGGACATCATTCGGGCAAATCCAGCCTGTGGATGTCCCTTTTGTGATTTCTATTTCATTCTGTATTCAGAAACAGGTATATGCTTTATAATCAGAAAAGATAACCGTCTTATATTTACAAATATAGAATAATTAACAATGATAGGAAGGGAAATACCTGATGAATAATCCTGTTGATCCGATTCTGATTGAATTTTCAGAGAGCTTTGAAACCGAGCGTCTGCTTATTCGCGCCCCTTTGTGGGGGGATGGAGCCAGTATGAATGTGGCTATAGCTGAAAAGGCCAGACTGTTTTTAAAGTGTAATTAGTTATATATGCGGATTTTGGGAGAGGGTTGGTAGTTTGAAGCAGAAAGGTGTTTTCTCAAGATTAAGTACATACATGTTAAGGCACAAGCTCTTATATACGGTTTTATTATTTACGACTTTATTTGGTATTGTTCTGGATTTAACGATTGCTTGGCTGCTATCAGTAATTACGGATGCGGCGGTTAGACTTGATGTGAAAGCTTTTAAGGGTCTGGTTATATTCGGATTAATCTACTTATTAGTGAGTGCAATCAACGGTTACATCGATCGATATCTCAAAAATAAAATTTCAGCCAAGATCAGAAATGAACTGCGGCTAGATATGATGCGACATGCTTTAGCTCTTCCTCAGTCTTATTTTGACCATAATCATTCCGGAGATTTGTTGTCCCGCTTTACTAATGATAATCAATCTGTGGGTAATGCTACCGGCGAGGTAATGATTGATTTAATCCGTAACCCTTTGCTTGCTCTCGCGGCTTTTGGTTATTTGCTCTATATTAACTGGCTACTGGCATTGATCTGTTTTGCAATGGGGCCTTTGATGTTCCTTACGGGAAAAATTTTTGGTTCAGCGATGCGTGAGAACAGTGTGAAGATTCAGACTAATATGAGCAAGATTACTTCCTTTTTGCATGACATTCTAGGCAGTAGTATGGTGTTTAAATCCTTTAACATTGAACGCAGACTAATGAAGCAATATCAGGAACATAGTGAGAATATCACTTCCGAAGAATTAAAACGGGGAAGAATTGAAGGAGCTACTGGCTCATTCTCCTCTTTTCTGGGAAACTTTACGTTTCTTCTGGCGCTGGTCGTGGCTGGTTATTTTGTGGCAAAAGGATCCCTTGAGGTCGGTGCGATGATTGCTTTCATCCAGCTCATGAATTATTTAGTGATGCCGTTCTCGGCATTGCCAGGACTGATCAATTCGATGCAGCAATCACTTGGGGCGGCGGGACGGATCTTTGAAGTGTTGGATAGCCCTGTAGAAGTGGAGGCTTTACCCGAAGCAGCTACGAAGCAGCCTGAATTTGAGCGTATGGTCATGTCCTCGGTATCCTTCTCTTATCCGGGAGCGGAGAGACGTAGTTTGTACAAAATCAGTTTAGAGCTTCAAAAAGGGGCTCAAATGGCAATTGTGGGACCGAGCGGTGGAGGGAAATCTACGCTTTTTAAGGTACTCCTTGGGTTGTATGAACCTGATGAGGGTGATGTATTTATAAATAATGAGAAGACAAGCGAGATGAGTTTAGCTAAACTTAGGAGCCACTTCTCTTATGTGCCGCAAGAGTCAGGGCTTTATACAGGAAGTATCCGTGATAATATCCGAAATGGAAATCCAGATGCAGATGAGCATGAAATTCTGGAAGCTTTGCGGCAAGCGAACGCTTATGATTTTGTAATGGAGTTACCGGAGGGTCTCGATACAGATATTGGTGAGGAAGGCTCGCGCCTGTCCGGTGGACAACGCCAGCGACTATCGATTGCGAGAGCGATTCTTAGGAACTCTCCAATTTTGTTGCTGGATGAAGCTACTGCTGCGCTTGATAATGAATCGGAGAAGCTGGTGCAGCAAGCGATTCGTAAATTAATGGGAGACAAAACCACACTCGTTATCGCTCACCGTCTATCAACGATTCAGAACGCTGATGTCATTCTAGTGATGGAGAACAGTGAAATTGTAGAGAGTGGTACCCACCAGGAGCTACTTGCGGCAGAAGGAAGATATCATGATTTGTACTATTCTCAGCTGGAAGAGGAAGAGGCTGGGGAGGGTGAGCAAGAGTCATTGGAGCTTGCATCTACAGGAGTACCGAGCTTGCTGAAATAACAAAAGGGTGTTGCAACGTCATATATCATGACGTTACAGCACCCTTTTTCTTAAGAAAGTGAATTTATATAGATTGAACATTAACTCTATATAAGTTGAACTTTAAAATATTCTAAAAAGGGAAAAGTGAAGGAGGGGAAATCTGGTGACAACAGTGGCCGGAAGTCCAAACATTCCCCGCAGTCTCGCACTTACCTGAATAGAAAAATCTTAAGTTTAACGTATATAAAACTATTAAGTTCAGCCGATTTAATTCACTTTATTGAGAATGAATTTATCAATCGCGTATTTTACGCCATCTTCATTGTTGCTTAGGGTTATGAAATCAGCAATTTCTTTCAGCGCAGGAATAGCGTTCGCCATAGCAACGCCAAGACCAGCAGCCTCAAGCATCTCATGGTCGTTCCAAGAGTCACCCATAGCCATAGTCTCGGAGAGATCACAACCAAAATGATTGGCTAGGAATTCAAGCGCAATTCCCTTGGTTCCTTCATGATGCATGATTTCTAGGAATTGTGGTTTGGATTTGGTAATATGCACGGAATCGCCGAGCAATTCACGTAGAATTGGAGCCAGCTCATCCAAAAATGCAGGATCGTCGATAATCAGCATTTTTGGTGTTTTTTGTGGGACAAGTTTTTCCCAATCTGGTTCAATATAATATGGCGTTTTGTTCAGGTCTGTATAATCTTTGATCTTCTGGTTGTCTTCACGGGCATACAGCTTGTCGTCAATGTAAGTTTGCAAATGCAGATTATGCTCCACGCAGTAAGTGAACAGCTTGTGTACCGCATCTTGTGGCACGTAACGCTCATATAGTACCTTTTCATCGAGCAAGTTCTTAACGAGTGCGCCTTGGTAAGTGATGATTGGCACGTTAAGTCCAGTTTGACGGGCAATGGCTTGCGCAGAAGCATAAGCTCGGCCTGTAGCAAGGGTTACAACAACGCCAGCGGCTACAGCCTCTTCAAGCGCAGTCTGTGTAGCGGGTGTTACTTCCTTGTCATCGTTAATTAGAGTGTCATCAATATCAATCGCGATCAATTTGTACATTTGTCTCTCTCCTTATCTCTTTCTAAATAAATGTAATTTGGAAAAATAATTCTTCTTATGTTGATTCTGACCCGGTTCCGGACTCAGCTCTGCCATAAGCATAGCTCCCAGAATACAACCACAACCGAGCAGAGCGGACAACCCAAGCGTTTCGCCGCCAAAGGCTAAGCCTGTCAGAACAGCGAATACAGGTTCTGTGGCATAAATAATGGCTACCCGGGAAGGCGTAGTGTACTTCTGGCAGGCGGTTTGAATCCAGAAGGCAAAAGCGCTGGTAGGACCAATAGAGATTAAAAGTGCCCAGAGAACGTCCGGGTCCTTGATAAGCTCTGCGCTGTGGGCAAGCGGTGAAGCTCCTTCAAAGATAAGCGAAGCGACTATGCTGAACAGTCCAACGAAGGCGAGCTGCAAGGTTGCCAGCGGCAACGCCGGATAATGAGGTGCATAAACGCCAGTGTATGCGACTTGTAGCGCAAAAGCTATGGCGCAGAGCAGGATCAAAGCATCGCCTTTATTCAGGGACAAAGCAGAGCCGGTGAAGGTCAGCAGATAAAGACCTACTGCGGCAAGCGCCGCGCTGAACCAAGTGTAACGTGAAATGGCATGCTTTAGTAGCGCCAGAGAGAGAAACGGAACCAATACGACCGACAGACCGGTAATAAACCCGGTATTGGAGGTGGTTGTATATAGAAGTCCCATGGTCTGGAAGCCATAGCCCATAAACAAAAAAAGGCCTAGCAGCAGAGAATCGCGTACCATGCGGAAACTTAGCTGTTTCCACTCCTTGCGGTAAAAAATAATAGTGATTAGAGCCAGCAACAGGGCAGCACCTGTAAAGCGGATGCTGTTAAACGCGAGTGGAGGGAGCACTTTGACAGCATTTTGAACAATCAGAAAGGTGCATCCCCACATCATCGCCACAAGTAGCAGGCTGAAATCGGCCATACGGGAACGCTTCACTTCTTAGGTCATCCTCTCTTCGGCAAATGCCGTCCTTGTAAGAACGACAAGGTCAAGTTGTCCAAATTGTATCGTATAATCATGGGGAGGACAAGATAGGAATCGCTCAAAGGCTTATATTTAAAGGGATTTAAGGGATAAGGCTAGACAAAAAAACAGGGTCTTGATATACTTCGATAACCGCACATTTGTTCTTGTTTTTCGCATCTTAGAAAGGAGCGGTTTCACCATGATGGGCAGATCCCATTTAATAATCAGCACTGGGGTTACCCTATCTGTAATGAGTTTGATGGCACATGAGATTACAATTCCAGTGATTGCGGTCGCAGCATTGAGCTCTTTGTTGCCTGATATTGACGAACCGAATTCGCTGCTCGTGCGCAAAGCGATTCCAGAGTTTCTATTAAGAGTGCTGCAAATTGCTTTGATAGGCGCGGCGATCTACCTCTATTTTGCCGGAATCGTGGAACGTCCTTGGAATATTGTGCTGGCACTGCTAGTCGGAAGTGTATCTTTCCTTCCCAGTCGAAAGCTGCGCCATTTGGTCATGATCTTGATTGCCATAGCACTCTTTGCGTTCGGGGAAGCCTATGATCCATGGAACTACATTGCAGCGTGCGTGCTTGTAGTCTCATCGCTTGTTCCTCATCGTGGACTGACACATACCTTGTATGGAGTTGCGGGCTGGAGCGCCTTATTGTATTTTGCCTCAGCGGGTATAAATGATGGTGGCAGTCTGTGGATAGCTGGCGGTATGTCGTACGCACTTCATCTACTGGCAGACTCCCTTACTCAAAGAGGAATTACACCATTGCCGCCAGTACCCTTTAAGCTGCGTCTAAAGCTAATGAGTACAGGCACGAAAAAAGGTGGAGCCGTAGAGAACATCTGCATCATGCTGACTCTAGCGTTCGTTGTCTATGTATTTATACTTTCTCCTTGAACTAAAATGAATATGAAAGAGGGGCTTGTCTATTCTTTACGCAAATTGCGCATAGGATAAGCAGGCCCCTTTATTTTTGTATAGCTATTCTTCTAGGAAAACCAGTCCGATAAAGTCCTCCGGCTCAATACGTCCGAAATAATGCTTCAAATCCAGATCAGCTAATGCTTTTCTAACCTCTGCTTCATTATAACGTTTGCCGCGAAGTGCATTTTCAACATCTACTACGTCACCAACCCCAAAGAAGTCACCATAGATTTTGATGTCCTTAATGAGGGAATCCTCAATATCCATACGAATATCAATAATTCCGGCAGGGAATTTGCGTGTGTGTTTGACATTGCTTTTTGGCGATAGACCGTAGTTCCAATCCCAGTTCTGGTAGTGCTCTTTGGAGATTTCGTGGATTTTGTCCCAGTCTGCTTCCTGAAGCTTATACTGAGGGACCTCGGATGGCTCCATGCCAAAGATCGAACGCAGGAGACCGGAGCGGAACTCTTCAATGGTCATGTCTGTACCTAGCAGCTCTTTGATGTTGGCTACGCGACTACGTACGGATTTGGTGCTCTTCGATTTGAACTTCTCTGGATTTACTTTTAGCGAGGCTTGTACATTGTCCAAATTGAGATCAAACATCAGTGTGCCATGGCTGAACATGCGTCCACGTGTGGAGAATTGAGCGTTGCCGGAAATTTTTTGTTCACCGACTTGAAGATCATTTCGTCCGCTAAGCTCAGCGTTAACACCCATGCTTTGTAAGTAGTCGATCACCGGCTGGGTGAATTTCAGGAAATTATGGAAGGATTGGCCGTCGTCCTTAGTAATGAAGCTGAAGTTAAGATTTCCGAGATCGTGATAGACTGCTCCACCGCCAGACAAACGCCGCACAACCTTAATATCATTCTCTTTAACATATTCCTGATTGATTTCTTCAATCGTATTTTGATGTTTACCGATGATGATAGATGGGCTGTTAATATAAAAAAGCAGGTAACTCTCGTCCATCGGCAAGTGTTTCAGCGCATATTCCTCAATTGCCAAATTGATGGAAGCGTCAGTAATCCCTGTGTTATCAATAAAAATCATAGTGAGTTCCTCCGTTGCAGCAAAATTGATTACAGTTCTCATTTTAAACCAAAAGCAGTTTTTTAACAAAAGAGATCGCTTCGTGTTTCGGTGAGTATAAAGGATTAGACTGGATCCGTTGAATTAATGTGATTTTTAAATTGAAGAATTTCCAGCGCACAGTCTTCTTGTTCAGTACTTCATTTTATCGAACATCAACAAATCTTTTGCATTTCTCCAGCCCATGCGGTACTATTTTTATATTGACAAATTTGCAGGTCTAAATAAGGAGGTTACACGCTATGTGCCCCCGTACCAAAGAACAAAATGAGCTCATACGCATACAGCGTAGAGAACAGATCCTGGACGTCGCCGCACGCTCCTACTTTCGCACGGGCAGCAGCTTTGATATTCGCGACGTCGCCCGCGAAGCCGGACTTGGGTACGGCACAGTATACCATTATTACCCCAACAAGCATTTATTAATAGAAGATGTGTTAGAAAGCGGCTTTGAGCGATGTGAGCAAGTTATCGCAAAATGGGCGAACATCAGCGGCAGCCCACCGGATGATTGGCCGCTGTTAATGTATTGTAAAGCGCTGCTCCAGCTGTGGCAGTCGGACGCCCGCGCATATCTCGTCTACAAAATGGCGGCGGAACATTATGTAGGTTTGCCTGAAAGGGATCGACACCACTCCAAAAGAAAATTTATGGAACGCCTGTACGTTCCACTCCAATCGATCGCCCAGTGCGAAGACGACAGCGTCGACCATATGCTTGCCGTGCTGGTCGGTTGCTGTGGGCTGCACTACTATGCGGGCAATTCCGATCTGAACGTTGATCGAATCGCCCGGCTCGCTATTCAAGCTATTACGAAGGGGTCCTGATACGAACATGGTCATTTTAAAAAGCAAGCATGAAATTGAGGCTATCCGCAAGGCATGCCAAGTGGTGGCTGAATGTCATCGTACCATCGCCCCGCTTATCAAACCGGGTATTACCACAAACGATATTGAGCGCATATTCGAGGACATTATGTTGAAGCACGGCGCAAAGCCATTCCAGAAAGGCTATAGGGGCTATCAATATGCAACCTGTGCCTCCGCAAACGATGTAATCGCGCATGGCTTCCCTAGCAATAAGCCACTTGAGGAAGGCGATATCGTGACGATCGACACGGTCGCTGAGCTCGATGGCTGGCTCGGCGATTCGGCCTGGAGTTATGCGGTCGGACAGATCTCGCCGATGGCCGAGAAGCTGATGCGTGTCACGAAGGAATGTCTTGACCTGGGCATCGGGCAGGCTCAGCCCGGCAATCGACTCGGCGATGTGACGAGCGCGATTCAGCGGCATGCGGAATCACACGGTTTCGGCGTCGTGCGCGACCTTCTCGCTCATGGCATCGGCCGCGACCTGCACGAGGAGCCGACTTATATGCATGTCGGCAAGCCTGGAAAAGGCCCCCGTATCAAGGAAGGTATGGTGTTCACGATTGAGCCCATGATCACCGAAGGTACCTACTTCATGACCATCGATCCGGACGGCTGGACCGCACGGACGATGGACAACAAGCTCGCCGCCCAATACGAGCATACGATCGCCATCACGGCTGAAGGTCCACAAATTTTGACCGCGCAATAGAAAAATTAGAGGTCGACCAACGAAATGGTCGACTTCTTTTTTTTGTATTCGGCATAGCAGCTTTCTTTATTCGTACAGGCGATCATGTAAACGATATCCCGTTTCCATCTTCAAGCTGAAGCGGGTTCTGGGACAGCGTGTCCATAGATCTGATGAGACTGCCAGTCTAGAACTTTATTATCTTTTGACATCTCGTAGATTTTAATGTCGATTTGAGGCAAGCGGTTATTCAGGTGATTCCTTTAGTGAGCATTGACGTATTCCCGGCAAAGACGCAATAATGGTGGCAATGAGATACATATCGAACAAACGAAAGTGGATAGAGGGAGTGTAAATATGCTTGAAAAATACGGCCACGGCGGTGATTTGCTAACAGCTGCGGAACTTTATGAGGAGGCTGGTGGCATATTTCTTGATTTCAGTGCAAACATCAATCCTCTTGGGCCTCCGCCAGCCGTCTTAGAGCTACTTAGAACAGCGTTATCTACGGTGGTTGCCTACCCTGACCCTGGACATCGACGCTTCAAAAGTCTGCTAGCAGAGGACCTTGGTATACATAGTAGTTGGTTGACAGTAGGCAACGGAGCCGCAGAATCTATGGCATTGTTGCTGCTTGCGATTGCTCCGCAAAAGGTAGGTATCGTAGAACCTTGTTTCTCTGAGTACCGGCAGCTATCTGTGCAATTCGGCGCAGAAGTATTATCTGTTCAAGGGACAAGGGAACAGCACTTCCGAGCTGGAGTGAACGAGATTGCCGGGCTGCTGGAGAAGGTTGAGCTGCTGTTCCTTGGACAGCCGAACAACCCTAATGGCGTTCAGTATACTGTGGATGAGCTGCGCTGGTTAGCGCAGAAGGCTGAAAGCTCCGGGACGTATTTGGCTGTAGATGAAGCCTTTATTGATTTTATTCCAGAAGCAGAACGAAATACGCTTTTGCCGGATCTGGATCAGTTTCCGCATACGATTTTGGTGCGGTCGATGACGAAATTTTATGCAATTCCCGGATTGCGTCTCGGGTTTGCCATTTCGCATCCGGAGCTGGCAAAGGCGATGACCGGAAAGCAGGTTACCTGGAGCGTGAATGGTTTGGCGCTGCTGGCGGGCGAAGCCTGCCTGGAGTGTGGACACGAATATGGACGTCGCACACGCGAACTGATCGCCACGGAACGGGACCTGCTGCGGCAAGGCCTTATGCAGCTAGGCTGCGATGTGCCGCCAGGCGAAGCCAACTTTCTGCTCTGTGGCCTGCCTTCGCCGTGGAGTGCGGCTGAGATGCAGACCCGTCTTGGGCGTGTCGGTATACTGGTGCGCAGCTGTGCTATGTACCCCGGTCTAGGAGACGAGCATATCCGAGTAGCTGTTAAGGGTTATGAGGATAATGTCCGGCTGCTCAAACAGATGAAGGAAATGCTGGCGGATAAGTGACCCATGTAGCTTAGAGGGCTGCGTTAAGTGACTGTTGTAGCGTAAGTGACTCAGGTGGCATAGAGAAGGCTGAAATTCTATTGCCTAAGTGACTCAAGCGCGCAGAAGTTGGGATTTGATACCAGATGTCAGGGTTCAGCTCGCATCATTAGGTTGTGACAAAGTTTGGTGAGGTAGCTTCTGATGGACATCCTCCAAAGTGCATTCGTTGTATATCGTACAAAAGAATTCGTTTTGCTGGCGCAGGAATTCGATTCTATAGCACTTTGTACAATAGAAATTTGGAGAATGATGTTAATTAGATTTTTTCGTGACATTCTATTGCAAGAAATACAGCAGAATGGCTTTAGCTAGTGTTTCTAGCTGAATCTGTTGTATAAAGTGCAATAGATGGGTGAGGGACGGATTTATAGGTGGATATTAGAGGTATGTGTTGTAGTGGATTTTAGAGCAGATAGTCATTTGCTGAGATAGAAGATTAGGCGGCTTTTGGGTGAGGTTTCTGGGAAAGAGAAGAAGCGACAGCCAAGCTTGTTGGATGAATAGATGAAAGTAATGAGCTGTGGAAGGAGCAGATCGAGATATGGTGCAAATAAAGATTCCATTTGACCTCGCAGGAGGTGTTAAAGAGTACCATTCGGCCATATGGCCGGGGCTTGTTTTGCAGTGGAAGGGAAACCATCTGCTGCTTGAGCTGCCTGCTGAAGCAGATGGATTATCGAGTGCGTTCTATGGTGGAGGAATGAATCGGTTAGAGCGGGCCGTTAATTTATATGTTGACCGTAATTATGAATGTAGTGATCCTGTTCAAGATATGGAGAATAAGCTCCGCGAGTGGGGTTATTCATTATCTGGCTGTGCCGGTCTGATGACGGCTGTACCGTTAGAGCATGCAGCGGTAGCTGAGGAAGACACAGGCTCAGCGGGTATTTTTGTCTGCGTTACTGCTGCCGCAGGAAATGCTGCGCGCGCGGGTGTGGAACGCAATGTGCTGGCTGTTTATCGACCAGGTACGATTAACATCATGTTAGGTATTGATGGCCGCCTGACACCGGCGGCCATGGTCAATGCTGTGCAGACAGCTGTCGAAGCGAAAGCTGCTGCTCTGGCCGATCTCGGGATTACTGATCCCGAGAATGGGCTGATCGCAACCGGAACAACAACGGATGCCATCGTGCTCGCTGTGAGCCAAAGCGGGCGATACAGCGCAGAGCATGTCTATGCCGGAACCGCTACCGACCTTGGGGGCGCAATCGGACGCCTTGTATATAGCGCAGTGAAGGGCAGCTTGCTGTCGGTGCAGGCAAGGAAGGACAGCTAATGAGAAGAGATAGCTGGAGGTGTAGAAGAGTGTTCAAAGGTGACCGTCTATGACAATCGCGTTGGTACTGCTTGCGGCTTATGTGATTGACCGGATTGTAGGTGATCCGCGCAGCCTGCCCCATCCCGTAATTGGTATGGGCAAAGCAATCACGGCTCTGGAGCGGGTGATCCGCCTTATATGGTCAAGCCCGCAAGGCCTGCGCAGAGCCGGGGTGTTATTGCCGCTATGTGTAGCCGGCGGTGCTTGGGGACTTACAGCCATTCTGCTATGGCTGCTGTCATATATTTCACCTTGGCTCGTCTGGATAGCCGAGGCTTGGTTGATTTCGACGACGATTGCCTCCAAGGGACTGAAGGATGCAGGCATGGCGGTGTACGTGGAACTCCGTAAAGGAGATATTCCTGCTGCTCGCAAGGCACTGGGAATGATCGTGGGGCGTGATACGACTTCGTTAGATTCCCCGGAAATTGTGCGCGGCACGGTAGAGACCGTAGCAGAGAACATCGTCGATGCGATTATTTCCCCATTGTTCTACGCGCTCATCGGCGGTGCGCCGCTAGCTATGGCCTATCGGGCGGTAAATACGCTTGATTCCATGGTTGGCTATAAGAACGATAAATACCGTGATCTCGGCTGGGCATCCGCTCGGCTCGATGATGTCGCCAACTTCATTCCGGCACGGATTACGGCATTGCTCTTGGCACTGTGTGCATGGCTGCTTCGTCTGGATTGGCGCAATTGTCTGCAAATGGTCAAGCGGGATGCGCACCTTCATCCAAGCCCTAACAGCGGTTATCCGGAATCCGCTGTTGCGGGCGCACTTGGTATCCGTCTCGGAGGAGAGAATGTATATCACGGTGTCGCTTCATTCCGAGCTTATATGGGTGATCCGGTACGACCGATGGAGCCGGACGATATTATTCAGACCTCGCGGATGATGATGCTCTGCTCTTCAATATTCGTTACTATCTGCGCAGCCCTAGCTTGGATATGGATTGGAGGCTGATGCTAGACATGGCGTTTCCTTGTATAGAGCTAGAATTAGTACTTATTCGCCACGGGCATACTCAGTGGAATGCTGAGCATCGTTACTTAGGACATACGGATCTCCCATTGCTTACTGATGCAGTAGAGCAGCTATCTCAGCTTAAGCAGCAGCTTGATGGGCTGACTGAACGGGGGTCTGAGGTAACAAATGGTTTCTGGCGAGTGTTTTGTAGCGATTTGCTTAGATGTCGAGAGACCTTAGCTTACATTTCCCCTTCGCTAGAGAAGGTAACTGTCTACGATCAGCGTCTGCGTGAAATGAATTTTGGGTCCTTTGAAGGCTGTACTTATGAGGAGTTGAAGGATAACTCACTCTATAGAAGCTGGATTGATAATCCTTCAACGGTTACACCACCAGATGGAGAGACGTGGGCGCAGTTTGACGAACGGTTGCGTAGCTTCCTGTCAGATCTGGGACGAGCGGCTAAGGATACATTTGTGCAGGCTGCAATTACGGAGAGCAAGGATGAGATAATAACAAACAGGGTATTGGTAGTGACGCATGGTGGTGTAATCCGGAATATCCTTGCACAGGTAGTTCCAGAGGTCACATTCTACAGCGCAGTTGCACCTACTCCGGGAACAGCAATGGTACTCAAATTATTTTGGCAGAACGGGCAATGGTCGGCAGATATTTCGGGAAATTGATGAGTAAATCAAATGAAAAAAGGGTTCTATATATTAGGCATGCCTAATATATAGAACCCTTATGTTTATCTATTGTTCTCCGTCAGCGGAGTATTGTGGCTTATTACTTGGGGGCAACCATTCCTTACACGTGTCTGCTCGTGATTGCAGTTCATTATACAGCAAACTGGCGTGGTAGCCGTCGCAAACGGCATGATGGAATTGTCCTGATATTGGCAATAGTATTTTTTCGTCATGTTGAGTATATTTCCCCATAGTAAATATGGGTAGTAAATAGTTTCCCTCGTTATACACGTTCAGGTTAAAGGATGTGAAGCTGACCCACGGAATGCTAGAAATAGGGAAGGTGTTAGGTGGTTCGTTTGCTTTAGCGAATAATTGTTTAACATTTCCGTACATTTTCATATCATCCAGATAACGGCTGTAGAAAACATTAAATTCTTCACCGTATAAAGTCCAAATGCTTGAAAAAGTTTTATCATCATCATGGAAAATTGTAAAACTAGGCGACAAGCTATCCCAATAACCTAATCTGCCTTCGGAATCAAAACATGTGCGATATTCACTGTGGCGGTTTACAACCGTAGTTATCATGTGGATTATTGCTGGGTACAGTTTAATTTCCATATTTTTAAGCTCTGACAGTAGAAGGGTAATGTCAATATTTACGGTCATGCTATAGGTGCATTTGACATTGTTTAAATAGTGTTCGAAATAGGGTTTTCTATTCCAGTTATCAATGACAATCGGGTTAAAAATCATTTATAATGACCTCCTAAAAATTATTTCATTTTTAATTTTAGGAGGTTTGCTGGACTGATTTCACCATATCCTCATCCCAATCTCTCGAGAAATTATTTTGTAACGATGAGTTACCCTTACATTATATACATCTTAAACGATATTTTCGATGTTTAAATGTAAAAGGGAGAGGCTTTATTGTGCTGAGTGAAAAGCATGTTATCGTCGATTTCAGCTCTTGGCTGCGTCAAAGACGGATCGATTATAAGCAATTAATTGAAGAACATCGCGCATAGAACCACAGCCGGAGAAAAATCCCTTGGCTGTGGTTCTTTTTTTAAGCGAGTGATTGTGCCATGATAGCTATGGAGGCGACCAAAGAGATGTTTAAGGATTTTAAGCTCATAGCCGGACGGCCGGTGTATATACAAATTAAAGACTATATGAAGCACTTAATCATAAAAGGCGGTCTGCAAGGGAATCAAAAGCTGCCCTCTACAAGAGAGCTCAGTACACTGCTCAAGGTTAGCCGTAACTCAGTAATCTCTGCTTATGCAGAGCTTGAGGATGATGGATTTGCGTATGCCGTGCAGGGTCAGGGAAGTTATGTGGCACCTACACCTCCTGGCAGTGAAACAATCTCTTCCTGGACGATGGACTGGAAGTCGCGTATCAATGATCATGCGCGGCTGGCGGAGGATCTGGATATCATGAAGCGCGGCATACGAGCGGAAAAGGGGACGATCTCCTTTACGAGCATCGCGCCTGATGAGAGTCTTTTTGATCTAGATAATGTGAAACGCTCCTTTATGGATCGTATGTCGGTGGAAGGCAACGTCTTACTAAATTATGGATATGCCAAAGGGTATAAGCCTTTAATAGACTATTTGAAGCAGTACATGGAGCACAAAGGCGTTGAAATGAAGGGCAAGGACATATTGATTACCAACGGCTTTACAGAGGGATTCGATATTGTATTGTCTGCACTTAGCAAAAAGAATGGTTCGGTCATCTGTGAGAATCCGACGCATCATACGGCGATCAAAAATCTCAAGCTGAACGGCTTTGAGATCACCGGGATTCCTATGGAGCGTGATGGGATTGATCTGGTTGAGCTGGAGAAGGCATTGCTGGAGCAAGCTTTTGACTGTGCTTACTTTGTCCCTTCTTATCATAATCCGACCGGTATTGTAATGTCTCCTGAGAAAAGACAGCGGCTAATGAAGCTGATGAATCGGTACCAAATCCCCGTGATCGAGGATGGTTTTAACGAGGAATTACGCTATTCGGGCTCACATGTGGCTCCACTTATCGCAGCAGCAGGTAGCGGCAACAGCGTAATCTATCTAGGTAGCTTCTCAAAAGTACTTTTTCCGGGACTACGCGTAGGTTGGGTGCTGGCAGATCAGGAGCTGATCTATTCCCTTGAAAGCGTCAAGCGCGCACGTACCATTCATACCTCTACACTAGATCAATCCATTTTGTATCAATACTTATTGGGTGGACATTTAGAGAAGTATTTGAAAAAAGCCAGAGCGGAATATAAACGGAAATATGAATTAACCCTGCAATGCTGTAAGGAGTTTATTCCTTATACGGCGTTATCAGGGGATGGCGGACTGCATCTTTTTGTAACTTTCGCGGAGGGGTTTAATACAAGGGCGCTGCTGGCGGCCTGTCATGAGCAAGGGGTTATTTTTACAGCAGGAGATATATTCTTCACAGACGGTAAAGGTCAAAATACGATACGGATCGGTTTCTCTAGAGTGACAGATGCGGATATCCGCAAGGGGATCGAGATTATTGGTACAACAGCACGACAACTAATGGGATAAAGAGGTGCTTGAGATGAAGATGAAGGTAGGCGTGATTATGGGCGGGGTGTCCTCAGAATATGAGGTATCCATGAATAGCGGTAGAGAGATTTTGAAGAATCTAGATCCCAATAAATATGAAGTTACTCCAATAGAGATCACCAAGCGTGAAGAGCTTATTGAGCAGGTGAAAGGAATCGATATCGCGCTGCTTGCGCTCCACGGAGCTTACGGAGAGGACGGTACGGTTCAGGGGACGCTGGAGACGATGGGGATTCCTTATACGGGTAGTGGCGTTTTGTCTAGCAGCATTTGTATGGATAAAGATCTTTCCAAAAAGCTTATGCGCTGCTCAGGCGTCCATACAGCGGATTGGCTGTGCTGGGATAGTATGAAGGATTATTCTGAAGAAGCCGTAGAGCGAATTGGATATCCTGTTATGGTGAAGCCATGTTCAGGTGGTTCGAGTATCGGTATGGAAAAGGTGAGCTGTAGCGAGGAGCTGTTGAGCGCAGTACAGAAGGCTTTTGCCTGTGATCAGTCAATTCTGATCGAGAGCTATATTCAAGGTCAGGAAATCACTTGCTCTATTCTAAATGGGGAGATGCTGCCCGTTTTGGGAATCACCTCGTCACATGCGGAGTGGTTCGATTACAGCGCGAAATACGATGATGGCGGGGCAGACGAACGGGTCATTGACCTACCAGCTGAGGTGTATGAGCGAGTACGTAATGCAGCCTTAACTTGCTACAAAGCACTAAAATGCAGTGTGTATGCAAGGGTGGATATGCTAATCAAGGATGGTATTCCGTATGTGCTGGAGGTGAATACATTACCGGGCATGACGAAGGCGAGTCTTTTACCAAAAAGCGCGCAAGCGGCAGGCTACACCTTTAGCGGACTGCTGGACGAGATTATTTCCCTTTCCCTAACAGAAAAGAGTCCGAAAGAAGAGGTGCTCAGTCATGCATAATGAATGGATTACTCCGCGTGTACGGGAGATTGCTCCCTCGGGGATTCGGGCTTTTTTTGACCTAAGTACAGGGAATCAGGATATTATATCGCTTGGTGTAGGCGAGCCTGATTTCGTTACACCGGAGCATGTAAGAGCTGCCTGTATTCGTGCTTTGAATAATGGGGAGACGATGTATACACCAAATTCCGGCTTGTTGGAGCTTAGAGAAGAGATCGCCTCTTATCTGCATACAAGCTTCAATCTCCGCTATGAGCCAACTAACGAGATTATGGTTACAGTGGGAAGCAGTGAAGCCGTGGATTTGGCTCTGCGGGCCTTTATTACACCCGGGGATGAGATTATCGTCCCTTCTCCGAGCTATATTGCGTATTCGCCGATTACTCATTTGAACGGTGGGGTTACAGTAGAGGTTGAATCTTCAGCCGAGCAGGGGTTTAAGCTTACTCCTGAAGCGTTGCGGCAGGTAATTACCCCGCGTTCCAAGATTCTTATGGTTAATTTTCCGACTAATCCTACAGGGGCAGTAATGACTTACGAGGATTGGCTGCCCATTGCACAGATTGTAAAAGAGAATAACTTACTTGTCATATCAGATGAAATCTATGCCGAGCTAACCTATGATCGTCAGCATGTCAGCATTGCTGCACTTCCCGGGATGTTGGAACGAACAATTGTTATTAGCGGCTTCTCCAAAGCTTTTGCGATGACTGGCTGGAGAGTAGGTTATGCTTGTGGTGATCAGGAATTAATTGCTGCGATGCTCAAAATCCATCAGTACACTGCGATGTGTGCTCCAATACTAGGTCAAATCGCTGCCATTGAATCACTACGGAACGGTATGGAACATAAGGAACATATGAAACGATGCTTCGATGAGCGAAGAAAGCTGCTGGTTAATGGATTTCGATCTATTGGTTTACCTTGCCACGAGCCGGAGGGTGCATTTTATGTCTTTCCTTCCGTCGCTAATACCGGAATGAAGTCAGAGGATTTCGCTTTGCAGCTGCTCAAGGAGGTTGGTGTTGCTGCGGTCCCGGGCCATGTGTTTGGAGCAGGTGGAGAGGGGCATATTCGCTGCTCCTATGCAGCTTCTCTACAAAAATTGACGGAAGCGTTAGAGAGAATCGAAGGTTTTATGAAAGTGAAGTTGTAATTCAAGTGGTCCCCATCTATCATAGATGGGGGCTTTTCTATGTAGATAAGATAGAATATATAATATGGATATCTTAATTGGAGGTTAAAATATGATTTCAACTATTCAAGAAGTAATTAAACGAATCACACCAGCGGATGAACAGTCTTTCCTCAAGGCGGAGCACCGCTTGAACATTCTAACCAAACCACCGGGCAGCCTGGGACAATTGGAGACGCTGGCCGTTAAGCTCGCTGGAATTTCGGGTACGGAGCAGCCTAGTTTCACCAGACGAACGGTAGTTGTGATGGCTGCCGATCACGGTGTATGCTGCGAGGGAGTTAGTGCATTTCCACAGGAAGTCACCATGCAGATGGCCTATAATTTTCTCAGCGGGGGAGCGGCGGTGAATGTACTGGCACGTCAAGCTAGGGCAGAGGTGAAGTTCGTAGATATCGGTGTTAACGGTGATCTTAGTCATGAGGATCTGATTGATCGTAAAGTGCGCCGTGGAACGGATAATATAGCCGTGGGACCTGCGATGAGTCGTGAAGAAGCGATGAGTGCTATGCTTGTAGGAATAAGTATCGCACAAGAAGCGATTGAGAACGGGACGGAGATTTTTATTACAGGTGAAATGGGCATAGGAAATACAACGGCTAGCGCTGCCATTCTGTGTGCTCTAAAAGGGATAGCACCTGAAGAAGCCGTCGGAAGAGGAACGGGAATTGATGATGAACGTTTACTACATAAGATTGCTGTTGTGGAACGCGCTTTAAAGGTGAATCAGCCGAATCCGGCAGATCCGCTGGATGTATTGTCCAAAGTAGGGGGATTGGAAATTGCCGGTTTGACTGGTCTGATTCTTGGCGCAGCCGCTGCTAGGGTACCTGTCATTCTGGATGGTTTTATTTCGGGCGCGGCGGCTCTTGTGGCGAAGGCACTTGCACCAGAATCCATTGCTTATATGATTGGCTCTCATCTATCAGGAGAACAAGGACATAAGCTGATGCTTGAGCAGCTTGGTCTTGAACCGTTGTTTAACCTGGGTCTTCGTCTGGGTGAAGGAACTGGAGGCGTATTGTCCCTTCATTTAATTGAGGCGATATGCCGTATTTTAAGCGAAATGGCCACCTTTGAAAGTGCAGGCATCTCTGGAGCTGGAAAACAATGAGTATTCTTGTAACGGGAGGCGCGCGTAGCGGGAAAAGTGGTTTTGCAGAAAAATTGATGTCGTCACTGGCAGATCAGGCCTTCTATGTTGCAACCGGACAAGCGTTTGATGATGAAATGAATGAACGGATTGCACTGCATCAGCAACAGCGCTCGCAAAGCGGATATGCTTGGGAGACGTTAGAGGAGCCTTATGATTTGCCAGATCTTCTTAAGCGTTTATCTGGTGAAAAGGCGGTTCTCGTAGATTGTCTAACGTTGTGGTTATCGAATGTACTGCTAGCCATGGAAGGATTTACGGATAGGCAAGAGTTGATAGAGAGCGAGATTACAAGACTTGAAGACAGTGTACGCACATTTCAAGGAAACCTCATTTTGGTCACTAATGAGGTTGGAGACGGTATTGTTCCGGAGTATGAGCTTGGCCGATTGTACCGTGATCTGGCAGGACGTATGAACGCGCTGCTTGCTCGGCAATGCGAGCAGGTTTTTTTAGTGACTGCAGGCATTCCAATTGAACTTAAGAGCAGGGAGTATCGTTTATGAGGGAGCGCAGGGATGCTGCCGCGGCTGCCTTTCAGTTTTTGTCCCGGTTTCCTATAAAGAGTGATCCCGGATTTTCTCCTGAGCTGCTGCGCCGAAGTGTGTTGTTCTATCCCGTGGTGGGTGCAGCTATCGGACTGTGTGTAGCTGCTGGGGCAGCTTTGACGGGATTGATTTTACCAGCTTGGCCAGCCGCTGTCATTACCCTCATTCTATGGGTAGGACTCACCGGAGGTCTGCACCTCGATGGCTGGATGGACAGTGCGGATGGTCTGCTAAGCTACCGACCGAGGGAACGGATCTTGGAGATTATGAAGGATAGCCGTGTGGGTGCGATGGGTGTGCTCGCCTGCGTGCTGCTCTTGCTGTTAAAGGCTTCATTAGTGGCAGCATTAATCGAAGGCTACGCCTATTACGAGCTGCCACTGCTCTTGCTGCCAGCGATCTGGAGCCGCTGGTATATGGTGCGGGCAATGGTGCGTTATCCCATTGCCCGCGGGAACGAGGGGCTGGCCGCGAGCTTCGCCGGCCTCGCTCCCTCGCATGAGCGGCGCACGCTGGCGATAGCCGCGCTGCTCTCGCTAGCCGCAGCCGCTGCGCCTCTGGCGCTTGGCGCTGGCTTCGCCGCGTGGCCGCTGCATCTGGCGGCAGCGTTCCTGCTGCCGGCAGCTGCCTTGGCCAGCGGCACCGTGGCTGCGCGGCGGATTAGCAGCCGGCTCGGCGGGCTCACCGGCGATGTGTACGGCGCGCTGAATGAGCTGCTAGAGGCGGTGCTGCTACTAGTGTTAGTGTTGCTTCAGCACAATTTCATGTGACTGGCTCCTATGATGACGTTGTATCATATTTCGCCAATCATTTTGATTTTTTAGAGTTCAATAGGAAAGAGGGATGACATGGTTGCTGCCATTCTACTATTTGTAATTGCCGGCCTTGCTGAGATCGGAGGCGGGTACTTAGTATGGTTATGGCTAAGAGAATCAAGACCTCTATGGTACGGTTTGGTAGGTTCTTTGATTCTGATAAGCTATGGTATTATTCCTACGTTGCAGAAGTTTCCATCCTTCGGTAGAGTGTATGCAGCTTACGGCGGGGTATTTATCGTGCTCGCTGTGTTGTGGGGCTGGCTAGTAGACAAGAAAACACCCGATGTATATGACTGGGTTGGTGCTGTTATTTGTGTGATCGGCGTTTCGGTCATTCTTTGGGCGCCGAGACACTAACAAAACCCCCCGTTCAACACTTTCGTGTGAACGGGGGGGTTATATAAGCCTAAGCTTTAGATCTTAAATTGTTGCACAGCTTCCTGAAGCTTCTTAGCCTGCTCATATAGATGCTGCACGGTTACTGCATGTCCTTCAAGCTCTATACGTTGACGCTCCGAGTTCTCGGATAGTGTGTCCGCATTTTCTTGGGATCTTGAAGTAATTTGTGCGGTTTCCTCAACGGAAGCACTAACTTCTTCTGTACTTGCTGAGATTTGCTGCGTCGCCGCAGATACAGATTGAATATTCTGATTGATGCTTTGGATCAGAATCAGAAGGTGATTGAAGGCATCGCCCGCTTCTGAGACCTTACCAACCCCGGAGGCTACCTCAGAATTCACATGGTTCATCTCAGTAACGGAGCGATTCATATCTTCCTGAAGTCCGAGTAGGAAATCACGAATCTGCTCATTCGCATTACGGGATTGTTCGGAAAGCTTGCGTACTTCTCCGGCAACAACGGCAAAGCCGCGTCCATGTTCTCCTGCACGTGCTGCTTCGATCGAAGCATTGAGCGACAGCATTTGGATTTGCTTCGTAATTTCAGTAATACTATGAACGACTTCTCCGATCATTACTGAACGTTCGTTCATAACCTGTAATTGCTCCAGCGACTGCAGGGAGGCGCGTTCAACATGGCGCATTTGCAGAACGGCGCTTTGGGCAATCTCATTACCGCCAATCGCTTCAGCGGAAGCTTCACTAATTTGCTCAGTGACTTCGGTGGCTGCTGAAGCAATATGCTGAATGCCGAAATTGATTTCTTCCATAGCTTTTGAATTATCTAGAGCGCTGCTCGCGATGGTGGTACTACCTCTTCCAATTTCTACAACAGAAGTACTAGAGTGGTCTGCCATTTCATTTAAGACCTCAACACGTTCTCTTAAAGAATTGGAATCGGTGACCACGGTGTTTGAGGTGACGAGTACATGTCCGATCATTTCTTTTAGGCGTAGGGTCATCGCTTGGAAGCTTCTGGATAGCTGAGCTACCTCATCACTGCCTTGAACCGTTAATTCCTCTGTGAAATCTCCCTCTGCAAGACGGGCACTGTAAGCTGCAAGCTTTGAGATAGGACGGGTAATCCGCATGCTCATAAACCAGGCGCCAGTTGACCCTATGATCAGCGTTAGCAGAGTGATCCCCGCGCTGGTCCACAGGATACTGTCTGTTTTTTCTTGAATAAAGCTTACATCACTGCTGATTCCGATAACCATCGTACTTCCGGGAATTCCGATATAAGCTGACTTATGTACACCATGCGAGTCCTTGTATGTATCGCTTAGTCCACTCTTTCCTTTAAGAGCTTGCTGCATTGCAGAGGATACCTTAACAATTTCCTCGGGCTTTAATTTTGCATCATGATCTACGGACAGAACCTCAGCTTCCTTGCCTTTTAGATTGAGTAGAAAAATAGTCTCAACCCCATGCTGCTTTCTCTTATCCTGAAAATAGAATTCAAGATTGGTGGCTGCTTGTTCGTTCTTCTTTAGTGCTTGCTGAGCATGCATTGTATTTATGTTCTTATATACGTCCTGAGCAGCTGCAGTTAGAATTTGATTGATTTGTGGCATGACATAGCTGTTGAAAATACTGGTGGATATAAAGTAGAAGCTGGTACTTAACAAAAGAGACGTGAGTAATAGAACTACAAATAATAAACGCGTAAATCTGCGACTGATCGACTGCTTGAAACGAAACATATTGTTCTCCCCCTTTTTATGGGCAGTGAAGCCCCATTTCTTTATATCCCTACCGACTGCTAGTGACTGGCAACCTGCAATATATTCCATAGTTATGTAATATATCAACTAAATGGATCGGGAATGAAGTGTTTGATACTATTCTATAGAATTAACCTCTGGATGAATAGTGAAAGTTTTAGTTTATAGAGCATATTTTTCTGAAAAAGATGAATTATTACTGACACTTTTATTTTTAGTTAATAAAAATGGGTATAAATACCCATTTCATAAATTGTTTATTTTTATGGATTGTTTGACGACAGTGTGATAGAGTATTAATGTTTTGTTCCAAAACTTAATGTAAGCCGCGGTTCGTAACCATCCCGCGTAAACAAAACTAGGAGGAGTTTAAGTAATATGTTTAATTTGTTGTGGGGAGTTTTATTTGTTATTGTCAATTTTGCTTTTTTTCTGCTCTGTTACCGCCTGTTCGGCAAAAGTGGAATGTATGCCTGGGTAGGTATCGCTACTGTAATTGCTAATATTCAGGTAGCTAAGACGATTGCTATGCCATTTGATATCGTGATGACACTCGGAAATACGATGTATGTCACTTTGTATATGACCAGCGATTTGCTTAATGAGAAGTATGGAAGAGCAGAAGCACGTAAAGCGGTTTGGTTTGGTTTCTTCACCTTGCTTATGACGACAGTCATTATGCAGATGGTACTAGTATTTAAGCCACAAGAGACCGATATTGCTCAGTCTTCTTTGGAGACCATTTTTGGGCTGATGCCTCGACTAGCGTTGGGTAGTTTAACTGCTTATTTCATTAGTCAGTTCCTAGATGTTCGGTTGTATTCCTGGATTCGCAAATATTACAGCACCTCAAGTCAGCTGTGGATCCGTTCGAACGGTAGTACGATGGTTAGCTCTTTTGTGGATACACTAATCTTCTGCACCATTGCATTTGCTGGGTTGTATAACTGGAGTGTGTGGTTTGAAATTTTGCTTACAACGTATCTGGCGAAATTCTTACTAACCGCAGTCGGCACACCTATCTTATATATCGCCCGAACTTTTACTTTTGCTGAAGATGGGGCATTATCATCCGCTCAAAAGAAAAATTAAACACAATACAGCCAGCGCGTACCGATCATAATCGATGCGCGCTGTTTGATTTTTCCAGTCGTAAGAGGGCTTAATCGTTCCATATAAATATGTACATAAAATTAATATAAAGCTAAAATAAGCTATCGTAGCCATTCCAATTGTATCCCATGCAATTCGGAAGTGTACATAATCGGTAGACACAGAAATTACGAACAGGTGTGATGAAGGATGAATCTAGTAGTTCCTATACTGCGTCATGCAGCACAGCAGCCCGACAGTATTGCCTTAACCCATAACCAAGCGGGTCATACTTATGCAACATTAGTACAAGCGATGCGGAGAATTGCGAATGGTCTACAGCAAAAGGGTCTGAGACATGACAAAATCGCTATTTTATCTACGAATCGCATTGAATTTGTTGAGGTTTTCTTGGGGGCTATTTATGCAGGCTGTGTTCCCATCCCTTTAGATCCCAAGTGGAGTGCAAACGAACTGCAGGTTATTATAGAGCAGTGCCAGCCGACAATGATTTTTGCCGAGCCGGAAGCTGCAAAGAATTTGGTCTTCAAGGAGCAAGCGATCCCAACAATGATTTTCTCAAAAGATCGGACTGGCTCCTATGATCAGTGGCTGGATGCGCTGAAGCCAGAAGCTGAATTGGATGAGACGAATGAATTATTATTTATCGGCTTCACTTCAGGCACAACTGGACTGCCCAAAGGATATATGCGTACCCATTTATCGTGGTTAAAGAGCTTTGAGGTATCGAGTGCTGCCTTTGAATTGGACGCTATGAAGGATGTTTTAGCACCGGGTCCGTTTGTGCATTCGCTGTCCTTGTTCGCTGTAATGCAGAGTCTGTATGGCGGAGCAAACTTTCATATTACGCAAAAATTTAGCGCCACACAGGTGTTAGAGCTGTGCAAGCAGATTCCGGGTGTGGTGTTGTTTGTTGTACCGACAATGCTTGAATCCATGATGCGGCAGGCTGTTCCTGGGCAGACGCAGATTGATGCGATTATTAGCTCAGGTGCAAAGTGGTCGGAGTTGTCCAAAAAAAGGGGCATAGAAGTGTTCGCTGGAGCGCGTCTCTATGAATCCTATGGTTCCTCAGAAGCGAGTTATATTAGTTATTTGGATGTTCTGGAAGAGCATAATCCGAGCTCTGTAGGCAAGCCCTATCCCGGAGTACAAATTTCCATTCGTGATGAAGAGTTCCATGAAGTCCCTGCGGGGGAGATTGGGCAGTTATATGTGCGAAGTGATATGATATTTCTAGGCTATCATCAATTGCCGAACGAGACTGCAGCAGCTTTTCGAGACGGATGGCTTATTTTGGAAGATAATGTTTATCAGGATGAAGCGGGGTACTTATATCTGGCAGGTCGTTTGAAAAATAGAATTATCACCGGTGGGCTGAACGTTTATCCAGAGGAAATAGAGCGAGTGTTAGAGCATCTTCCCGAAATAGAAGAAGTAATGGTGCTTGGCGTCCCTGACGATTATTGGGGAGAACAGTTGGCCGTGCTCGTGAAATGGAATGGTGAAAAGCACTTATCTATAGACGAAATAAAGAATTATTGTCGCCAGTATTTAGCAAGCTACAAATCGCCGAAGCAGCTGCTGACAGTTGAAGAGTTTATTTATACAAGCAGTGGCAAAATTGCCCGGCAAGCGATGAAAGACTATGTGAAAAGAGCGATGGTATGATAGAAGCAGTAATTGTTATGGCAAAACGTACACCGATTGGCAGGATGGGCGGCTTATTAAGTACATTTGAGCCGGAAGCATTACTGGCGCCGCTTATTCAGCATATTGTGGCAGAGACGAGCCTAGCTAAAGAGATGATCGATGATGTCATTATTGGAAATGTGGTTGGTCCGGGTGGAAATATTGCCCGGGTCGCTGCGCTTGAAGCTGGGCTTCCTGTTTCGGTTCCGGGCGTTACTGTGGATCGGCAGTGCGGTTCTGGGCTAGAGGCTATTAATATAGCAGCAAGGCTTATTCAAAGCGGTGCAGGTGAGATTTATTTAGCTGGCGGCGTTGAGAGCACGAGTCGTGCCCCTTGGAAAATGAATAAGCCCCAAACCTTGATGGGGGTTCCACAGCTATATACCCGTGCTCATTTTACACCAAGCGCTTACGGTGATCCGGATATGGGGATTGCTGCGGAAAATGTAGCGCGGAAGTACGGGATTTCACGAGAAGAGCAGGATCAATATGCCTTAAAAAGCCACCAAAAGGCTGTTCATGCTCAGCAAAGCGGCCGGTTTCAGCAGGAGATTGTACCTCTTCTGGTTGAGGGGGAGTGGGTGAACACCGACGAATGTCCAAGGGCCAATACGAGCTTGGATAAGCTGCGAATGCTCCCTTCAATTTTTGAAGAAAAAGGCACTGTCACCGCTGGAAATGCCTGTCCAATTAATGATGGTGCGGCGCTTGTATTAATGATGTCCCGTGAGAAATGTAGGGAACTCAAGCTTAAACCGATTCTGCGTATCGTGGATGCGCAAGCGGCAGGTGTAGATCCGAATTATTTAGGTATGGGGCCCGTTCCAGCTGTACAAAAGGTATTACATCGTCAACAGCTGACCATAGCCGATTTAGATATCGTAGAGTTTAATGAAGCCTTTGCTTCGCAAGTTCTTGCCTCACTGAATGAGCTTCAGATCCCACAGGAAAAGGTCAATCGTGGAGGAGGCGCATTAGCTATCGGTCATCCATATGGGGCGTCCGGAGCTATTTTAATGACTCGCTTATGTGCTGAAATGCAGCGTACGGCTTATAAAAGGGGACTTGCCACTTTGGGCATTGGCGGAGGTATCGGTTTGGCTACTCTTGTGGAGGCGGTAGAATGAACAGCATTCATCATCAGATTTATGTGACTGCGGAGTGGATATCGGATTATGCACATAGTATTGAGGCACCCGTGCAGACGTATAAGGGCAATCTGATTGCTCCTTCTACGATGCCTATTATTTTTTGGCAGGCCTTCGATATTCCTTGGCTTAGCAAGGGAGAGCCTTTGCTTCACGGTACTCAGAAATTCTCATATCAAGCTCCGATTACGGCAGGGATAACGTTAGATTGTGAATTAGCATTAACGAGCAAGGTGCAAAAAGATGGCCGGCAGGGCCAACTGACCTTTTACACACATACGCTGGTTTGTAAATGTGAAGGCGAGCTTATAGTCACCGCAGAAACGGTGTTAATTCGGGTAGGTGATAATCATGATGATGAGAAAATGCATAACGGCTGAGGCCATCCGGCAATATGCAGCAGCTTCCCAAGATCTGGCCGCTATTCATCTAGATGAGGATGCTGCAGCTGAGGCTGGATTTAAGCGGCCCATTGCGCAGGGGATGTATCTAATGGGATTAGCCCAATCCTTATATATCGAGGAGCATCAGGCACAGTGGATCACTCAATATGATATGAAATTTCATAAGCCTATAGAGGTCGATAATGTCGTGATGTTTGATTATGCAGATGATGATGCTCTTGTGAAAGTGACCCTTACAACAGAAGCTGGCGATGTTATTGCTACGGGAGCTTTTTCAGTGAAAGAGGTGTAGTGATGAATAAAGTAGCCTTAATTACTGGAGCAACCAGAGGGATCGGGCGTAGTATTGCCGTGCAGCTCGGCAAGTCCGGTTATATAGTGGTTGTAAATGGTACAAAACAAATCTTAATCGATAAGGTTGTCCACGAGATTCGTCAGGCGGGTGGTGAGGCGTCAGGATACTCTGCTAATGTATCAGATCCAGTTGCGGTCACTGCAATGGTGGATGAGGTTATTATACGATATGGCCGTATTGAGGTATTGATAGCTAACGCTGGGAATTTGCAGGATCAGAAATGTCTATGGATGACGGATGAAGAGTGGAAGGCTGTGCTGGATGTGCATCTAAATGGCACCTACTACAGCATTCAACGCGTACTCCCATATATGCGCCAGACAGGTGGCGATATCCTGTTGATGACCTCTACGGCTGGACTAACAGGTTCTGTGGGTCAGGTGAATTATAGTGCAGCCAAAGCTGGAATACTCGGAATGATGTGGACGCTCGCAGCGGAGCTGAAATGTGATGGAATTAGGGTCAATGCGATTTCACCAGCCGCGTTAACGGATATGACCAGACCTGTCATTGATCACTTGAAAGTGAAACATGCCAGCCGTAATGAACCGTTCCCGGAGTTCTGGCGAATAGGTGCTCCAGAGGATATTGCTTCTTTCGTAAATGCATTATTGAGCGAGAACGATGCGGATTTAACCGGTGAAATCTTTGCTGTGAATGGATCAAAAGTGACGAAATGGGAGAAGCCTGCACCTGCATTTTCTGAGAACAGCATCGGGGCATTTTTCGCTACGTGGCACCGTCAAAAGGGGAGTGAATAAATGCTTACCTTCGATCAAGTTCATTTTTATTATAAAAGGGATCAGCCTGTCCTAGAAGATATCAGCTTTACGATAAATGCAGGTGAGTTTGTGGCGATTGTTGGCGCGAATGGCTCTGGCAAATCCACCATTGCAAAGCTCATGGACGGACTGCTGCTGCCGCGAAAAGGGGCTGTACAGTTTAAGGGCCTAGACACCACAAAGCCAGCTGATCTTGCAGATATTCATCAACAAATTGGCTTTGTTTTTCAGAATCCAGAGGATCAATTTATCACCACAACCGTTATGGATGAGGTGATTTTTGGTTTGGAGAACCTTCGTGTGCCAAGGGAGGAAATGCGCAGCCGATTGGAGCATGCCTTGCAGGCTGTTCATATGGAGGATTATCTGGACGCGATGCCACATCAGCTCTCTGGAGGTCAGAAGCAACGTGTCGCTATTGCGGCTATATTGGCGATGCGCCCGCAAGTCATTATTTTCGACGAAGCCACCTCTATGCTTGATCCTCAGGGAAGGCAGCAGGTGCTTGCTATTATGCAAGAGCTGCATCGTCAAGGTCTGACCATTATTCAGATCACTCACCATATGGAGGAAGTGCTTTCAGCAGAACGATTATTACTCCTGCATCAAGGGCGACTTGAGTATGATGGTGCTCCACTGGCCTTTTTTGAAATGATGCCTGTTGCGGACTATCAATTACAACTACCCTTTGCCGTGCGCGTACATGCATTGCTACATTCAGCAGCGCCGCCAACAGCAGATTGGAAGGGGAACATTCGATCACAATGGTCTACCAATTAGATAATTTAAGTGTAAACTATGCTGATCATATAGCTTTACACAATATTAACTGCACTATTACTGCGGGCAAATGGATTTCGATTATCGGTCCCACGGGCGCAGGAAAGTCTACCTTTGTCAAAGTGCTGAAGGGCTTGATTCCCACCGTAAAAGGAGATTACTCCATTGATCAGCAGCCTGCTCCCAGAGATGCCAAAGGACAATTAAAGGTGGTCCCGGAGCTGGGCTTCGTGTTTCAATATCCAGAGCATCAGCTATTCGAAACCACAGTGCAAAAGGAGCTTGCTTTTGCTCTGAATCTGCAGGGTGCTTCACGCCAGCAAATCACGGAGGCGATTAAAAGGATTTTACCGCAAGTGGGTCTGTCAGAGGGCATGCTCCCGTTAAATCCATTCCAACTAAGCGGTGGAGAAAAGCGCCGTGTGGCCATTGCCTCCGTGCTGATGACGAATCCGAAGCTGCTAATTTTGGATGAACCGACAGCGGGGCTAGATCCAGCTAGCCAAGTATCTTTACTGAAGCTACTGAAGACTTGGCAGCAACAAAATCAGCGCACCATTCTCTTCGTTTCGCATCAGATGGAGGATGTTGCTGAGTACTCGGATGAGGTTTTGGTTTTCCATAAAGGTCAGCTGGAAGGACATTTTGACCCCAGAACACTATTTATAGAAAAGGAAGAATTATTGGTGGAGCTGGGCTTGTCCATACCTGAACCCGTACAGCTTTTGAAGCTAGTAGAGGAATTATCCGCTCAAAAAATTGAGATTGCTAGCTGTAAAGAGCAGGATATCTTCGATGCTGTTCTGCCCATTTGGCATTCGAGGGGGCGTCAACATGACTGATTCCGTAATTGTGGGTCAATATGTGGAGACGCATTCGATTTTCCATCGTTTAGATCCCCGTACAAAACTTGTTAGTATCATGATTCTCATGCTTAGCTTTCTGATGCTTGGAACAGGGCTTAGCTATGCAGTTGCAACCTTTTTTGTAATCGGAATTTTACTGTTGTCAAAGGTTCCTATTCAATTCTTTTGGCGAGGACTACGGCCGCTATTATTTATTTTGCTGTTTACCTTCATGTACAATGCCGTGTTCACCAAAGGAACGATTATCCTCTGGTCTTGGTCATTTATTGAGGTAACTGAAGAGGGACTGCGAACAGGATTACGTTTTGTTTGGCGTATTGTATTGCTCATCTTATTAGCCTCAGTATTAACGTTAACAACTAAACCGCTAGACTTAGCATATGGTCTTGAAAAGCTGCTTGCACCTCTATCCAAAATGGGGGTACCTGTAGAACAATTCTCCTTAATGATAGTGATTGCGATTCGGTTTATTCCTACCATCAAGGAGGAGCTGGATCGTATTCTTCTCGCACAAAAGGCTAGGGGGTATGATCTTACAGCATTATCACTGCCTAAACGGATATTTGCTTATGTCCCGATTATTATTCCTTTGCTCTTCACGACGATTCAACGTGCTGAACAGCTAAGCTATGCGATTGATGCGCGTGCTTATGGAAATGGTAAAGGAAGAACTTCTTATAGGGTATTACAATTTCAGCAAATGGATTATCTGGCAGGGGGAATTGCTCTTTTATTTGCTGTGATTCTGCTGTGGTTAAAGATAGGAAAGGTGTAGATGAATATGAAATGGAATACCCGTATTACGGAGTTATTGCAGATAGAGTATCCTATTATTCAAGGCGGGCTTGCTTATTTAGGTTATGCAGACCTTGCAGCTGCCGTTTCGAATGCCGGTGGATTGGGTCAGGTTACAGCGATGAGTCTTCCGAGCGCAGAGGCTTTACGTTCAGAAATAGAACGGGTTCGTACTTTGACCGACAATCCATTTTGCGTTAATTTTGCCATCGGTGTGCATGGTATCGGTTATGAAGATCGGGTGCAGGTCGCCATCGACGAGAAGGTTCCCGTGGTGAGTCTCACTGGTGGGAATCCGGCCCCTATACTGGAAATGCTACAGCACACGGATATTAAAACGCTCGTGCTCGTCTCTTCACGCAGACAAGCCCAAAAAGCTGAACAATTAGGTGCTTCTGCGGTTATTGTTGTTGGGCAGGAGGGAGGAGGCCACTTGGGGCGTGATGATGTAGGGACTATGGTACTCGTTCCTCAAGTAGTGGATGCGGTTGATATTCCTGTGATTGCTTCAGGCGGGATCGGGGATGGCCGCGGATGGATGGCGGCCCATGCACTGGGGGCTGAGGGAATTGAAATGGGCACACGATTCGTTGCTACGGTTGAATGTGTTCATGCAGCTGCTTCTTATAAAAAAGCCCTAGTAGAAAGCTCAGAGTCAGATACAGTCGTAATCAAACGCTCTATTGGAGCACCCGCGCGAGTGCTGCGTAGTGAGTACATAGATAAGATTCTCGACATTGAGCGTGTGACTCCGACCTATGAAGCCTTAAAAGAATATATTAGCGGTGCAGCCAACAAGCGCTGGATTTATGATGATGTCAAAGAAGAGGGCATTGGCTGGGCAGGCCAAGTGACAGGGATGATCCATGATATCCCTACAGTCTCGGAACTGATGGGCAGGATGGTCAAAGAGGCAGAGTCGATTCGCGGGATGTGGGGAACACAGGCGTGAGGATGCTTATCGGACTAAATTTATGGGGAGCGATGGTGCCGCTAATCCGAGACGTTATGCAAAAGAAGATAATAATTGGTTGAATCTATCACGCTCCTCCAAAAAAGGGCAATGGCCGCTGTATTGGAATGGAACTAATTGCGAATTTTTAATCAGCTTATTTGTTTCCTGAGCTTGGGTAAACGGAACGACTTTATCATGAATTCCATGAATAATTAATGTGGGCACATCGATCTGTCCAAGATCGTTGTAAACATTTTCGTCTCTTAGCGTGACCATAATGGCGGAAGTCGACCAATTCGCAGCTTGTAAACCCATTAGAAAGAACCATTCGGATTTCGCTTCAGAAATGTACTGAAAGAAAAAAATTCCCGTTTGGTCTTGCAGCATTTTCGGACGGTCATTGTTTGTCTCTTCGATGATTTTATTCGTAAATTCTTTTGGAACGCTTGATGGAGACGCAGCGTCGATCAGGACGAGTTTTGATACCCCGTACCCTTTATAACGAGCCATATAACGAATTGAGATCGCTCCTCCGGTAGAGTGTCCTGCAAGTGTTATGTTTTTTAGCTGTAACGCTTCGATGACTATACGAAGATCATCTGCTAATCTATCGAAGCCGTAACCATCGAATGGTTTATCCGAATTGCCGTATCCTCTCCAGTCTATTCCGATACAACGATATCCGAGCTTCGGAAGGAAATTGAACTGATATTCGAACTGGTTATGGTTTAGCGGCCAGCCATGAATAAAAAGTATCGTTTTATTTCCCTTCGGATTGATGTCCTCTATAAATACTTTTACGCCCGGTTCCACAGTAACGAAGTATCCCAAGTGTTTCACCTCATTTTTTTTAATGTATTTCCCCGTTAAGATATTCGCCCTAGGCAAGGTTAATGCCTAATTTCGGCGTCAAATTGGGTTAAGATAGTACGTAGAGATTTCTGAGGAATAGCTTGAGTGAAACAATTTCTTCAGATCATTGAGCTCAAGGGATACGTTAGTGGAAAAACGGTTGCTTAGGCAGCCGTTTTTTTATTTGTTCAACTAACGGGCAGGTTAGTTCAATAGGACACGACATAAATTTGTTTAACCAGACATCTTCATTTAGAATAAAAGAAGAGATAAAAGGGAGTGTCGCAAATGGAATACCTATCAATTACGATATCACTTGTGTCCTTAGTTGTATGTTTAACTGTGTATAACAAAGTAAGTGCCATGGAAGCTCGTATCAAAACAATGCAGGTAAACGTTGACCAAATTGCCAAGTCTGAAGGTCTGCCCCCACATCTTGTTCAAAATGAGGTTCTCCAGCTCGTACGTAACGGCAAGGAAGTAGCAGCTGTTAAAAAAGCGAGAGAAGTGCTTGGTTTGTCACTATTAGAAGCGAAGCAATATGTGGATGCCCTAAAGGAATAGCTGCAACAATGCGTCCATTCAAATAATAGCCCAAAAAAGACTGTCGACAAGTCCATTCGATAGTTTTTTTTATGATATATTATCAAAAATTAAACAGGAGTATTAATATTGCTGTCGATGGTACCTTTGCGGTAATGGCTTTAAGCTATACCAGCTAATAGCTTGTCAAGATTACCAGTAAAATGAACTTAAGTCATGTGGTATAGTAAAAAATAGGCATGACAAATAACCCTCCAATCCCTTTATCTTGGAAGGTTATACCAATATAAAATGGTCAGGCAGTGCGGAAGGATTTTTTACTTTTAAGGATGACATAAAGCCAATGAACCAGCTTATTTGCGCATGCAATTAAAGCTACTTTATGTGGCTTTCCTTCGCCTCTTTTGCGATCATAAAAATCTTTAAGTCGCAGATTACGAGAACGGATGAGTCCACACTGGACGGCCATAACTAGCGCATAACGAAGTTGCCGAGAACCACGTTTGGTAATTCGATTCCGTGTTGAGGTCGAAGCTTTGATGCTAAATCTATGAAGAAGCGCGTAAAGCCCCAACTCATGTGAAATAGGTCATATAGGCCGTGACGAGACCTTGATCAGGAATAGTTCTCCATCATTTGAGATAAATAATTTCGAAAGTCATCAACGTAGGTTTTGGGCTCTACAACTTTTAGATGAGTGCCGAAGCTTGCTAAAAGTTGAAATCCCATATAATTTTGAGGGACATATATGGTTGCTAATAAAAGTCCAGGACCATGGTCTTCAATACTTTTTCGACCATACCTTTCGATGATTTGATCTTTTATGCTAGTCGATATCCATGCCTTAATGGTGACGAATTGCGGTAGATAACTTGCTTCGTGTCCTTGCTCAGACCAATCGTCTCTTGGATGAAACGTGCGTTCATCCATAGAAATATGATCGATCCGGGATAACTTGAATGTTCGAGATCCCTGTCGATGTAAACAGAATCCTTTCAAGTACCAACTCGATTCGCTGAAATGCAGCTCATAGGGCTCAACCATTCTATCCGTTACAGCCCCGTCTTTATCTGTATAATTAAACGAAACCAGCTTTTTCTTTGTTATGGATTTTTGACATGTCTTTACGGTTTCAAGAATTTCGGACCGACCTTCCCAATCATAAAACGATAGTTGAATGGAACGATTAAGAGACAATGGACTAACCATTGCCTCTATTTTTTTTATCGTTCTTTCAACTTCTTCGGTAAGGAGAATTTGTTCCAATCCACCCAGCGCAGTTAATATATTCTGTAAATCGGAGCTGCTTAATAAGCGTTTATCCACCTTGTATTCATCCATTATGCCAAAGCCGCCTTTGACCCCAATGACAGAGTAGATGGGGATGTTACATAAGCCCAATGTTTCCATATCGCGAAGGATCGTTCTTTTGGAGACATTGAATAGTTGTGAGAATTCCGTTGCCGCAACAACCTCTTTTTTCAGCAATATCATGATAATTGAAATGAGTCTCTCCACTTTGTCCATAATTGCCCTCTTTTTTACATGATTTCAGAACGGTGACAATAAGATGTCACCGTTTATCCATTATACTACATGTATCACAAGAAGGAGGTATTAATTCAATGTTTAATTCAACCAATTTTCCTAAACCCACCCTTATTTCAGTCAACGGTGTGGAACTCGAAGTGTTTGAAGCAGGCCGAGAAAACGCAGGAAAACCTATTGTACTCTGCCACGGCTGGCCAGAGCATGCCTTTTCTTGGCGCCATCAGATGGACGCACTTGCTGCAGCGGGCTACCATGTCATCGTCCCCAACCAGCGGGGTTACGGCAACTCATCCCGTCCGACCGAAGTAACAGACTATGACATTGAACACTTGTCGGGTGATCTCGTCGCCCTTCTCGATCACTACGGATACGAAGACGCTACCTTTGTCGGTCATGACTGGGGTGCATTCGTCGTTTGGGGACTGACCTTGTTGCATCCAAACCGCGTCAATAAAGTGATAAATCTGAGCTTGCCTTACCAAGAGCGCGGAGAAAAACCCTGGATCGAGTTCATGGAAGAAATACTTGGCGGCAATTTCTATTTCGTCCACTTCAATCGACAGCCAGGCGTCGCGGACGCCGTATTCGAAGACAATACGTACAGGTTCCTTCGTAACCTGTACCGGAAGAACGAGCCTCTCAGAGCACCTGAGCCAGGTATGGCGTTGATCAATCTCGCCAACGCGGAAACACCGCTCGGTGAGCCCGTAATGAGCGAAAGCGAGCTGGCCGTTTACGTCTCCGCTTTTGAAACATCAGGGTTCTCGGGCAGCATAAATTGGTACAGGAACCTTGACCGCAACTGGCACTTGTTGGCGGAGGTGAACCCAATCATCCAGCAGCCGACCCTCATGATCTACGGCGATCGGGATATGGTTGCGAAGTCTGAAAACCTGACAAAGTTCGTGCCCAATGTGGAAGTGGTCAATCTGGATTGCGGTCATTGGATCCAGGAAGAAAAGCCGGAGGAATCAAATAAAGCGATTTTGAGATGGCTGGAACAGCAGAATTCCATCTAGTCCCAAGAGCGTCATTTAGGAAGACCAATCATTAAAGCATTCAACAATTTCTTAGCCTATACGCTAGAGCATCATGGGACTCCTGAAGGGACGGATGGACGCATTGCTATAGCGGTCGCTGGCAATGACCTATCCCATAAACAAATCATCATGAGTGTAGCAAACGAACTAGGCTTCGATGCCGTAGATAGCGGTTCTTTAAGCGATTCGTGGAGACAACAACCAGGAACTCCGGCGTACTGCACCGTACCTACAAAAGAGGAACTAGAAATAGCCTTAACTAAAGCGAATAAAGAAAAAGCACCATTTCTAGGTGACAAGGTGATGGAAAAGCTGGTAGCTTCAGATGGTGATTTTCCATTCAAAATGTTGTTAAAGCAAATAGGGAAGTATTCGATTCATAAGTTAGAAACCTAATCAAGGTAATTGACGTTGAACTAACGGGACACGATAGTTCAACCATGATAAGGCTGCCAGTACGATTGGCAGCCTTGTTGTGTTAACGGGCAGGATAGTCCTAAGGTAATTAATGTTCTGTGAAAATAAAGTATTAGACTAGAATCGTTGGTTTAACAACGTTTTTGAATTAAAGAATCGTTAGTTTTTGAAAAATAAGTTTTAGACTGATCCATTAAATGAAAATGAAGCATTGACAGTCTAAGACTTGATAAATAAAGTCTTAGACTGCCTCTGTTGTTATTCATCTAACGTTTCCTTTAGCTTAATCAACCCCCTATAGAAGCTATTAAATCTAGTTTCTCAATTTATTTGATTAATGTTTCAATAGGCTATCTCATTGCTCAAGTCCAAAATAACAAAACACCTCATCGAGTTAACGATGAGGTAAAAATTGTAATTAGTCCATTGCCTGGATTTCTACGGATGTCATTATTATTCCAATTTATTAAGCATGTCTTTCATTATGCCGTACATTTTTTCGCCCATTTCGTCAATCTCATCTCTGGACATGCGCATCGCTCTTGCAGAAGTCCCGTATCCAATTTCCTTCTTGCCTTCGCTCAGTCCCTTGAATATACCGTCTGTGAAGGCATCTAACGGTTCGCCATATATGTGTAAGCCAGATCCCCCTAAATTTGTATTCACTGCCGGAGGAACAACTTCAATCACTTCTACTGATGATTCGAGAAGCTGATTTCTCAGGCTCATAGTAAATGAATGAAGTGCCGCTTTTGTGGCTGAATAAATTGGTGCAGACATTGCTGGAGTAAATCCCAATCCTGAAGTTACGTTTAAAATTGCAGCCTTTTCCTTTTCAGCAAAGAAAGGTGCAAACAACATAGAAAGATGGATAGGCGCTTCAATATTAGACTGAATTTCTTTGTTGAAAAAAGACCAGTTTTCCTTTGCATCTGCTTTTAGAATATTGAAGTGCTGCTGAATTCCTGCATTGTTAACTAATACATTTACTTCGGGATAATTAGTGATTACCCAGTCAAACAAGGCTGAACGTTCGGATTCAATCGTCAAATCACATACTCGTGTAATAACATTTGGCAAAGTTTCTTTAGCTTGTTTAAGAGTATCCTCGCGCCGTCCGCAAATGATGACTTGATTTCCTTCATTGATAAAACGTTCCGCAAAGGCTAACCCGATTCCGGAACCTCCACCAGTAATAAGTATAGTATTTCCCGAAAGATTCATGTACCTTCCACTCCTTTTTGATTAGGAACTCGTTTTTCTTGTCCAGTTGCCTGGTTGTTTATTTATACTTGCTCACTGTTTAGATCATTAATGTATCATTACTGAGGGAGTATTCTGGCCGTCCCCTTCATCTGGAGCTTGTTTAGGTTTTCGGAGAAACAACGCAAACAGAATTCCGGCTGCTGCGATCCAAGCGACCAAGTTAAAGGTGTCCCCGAAGCCTTGTACCATGGACTCTAGCGGGTTCGCGGCATTACCAGCAGTCTTAAGATGCTCTGCGGCTTGCGAAGTCAAGTACGTAGTCAATACTGTAACAGCAAAGGAAACGACAACTTGCTGCGCCGCGGTCGTGAGCGAGGTTACGCGGCTGACCAAATGACGAGGGCTTGAGTTCATAACATGAGTATTGAGCGGCATCATTGTGAATCCCATTCCCACCCCCATGAGCCCCAATGCAATCAGAATTACCAGTTTCCCTGTATCCACTGTGACACTGGAAAGGACGAACATAGCTGCAGTTATAGAGCTAAGGCCAATCAGTGCGAGCGGTCTTGCTCCGATTTTATCGAATAGCTTACCACTAATTGGCATGCATAGTCCTGCCATCAATGCCTGCGGAAGCAACATGACCCCGGTCTCAAGGGCTGAATATCCTTTCACATTTTGCAGAAAGAGTGGTACCATGACCATGACTCCGAACATAGCGAACATAACCACCCATAAGAGCAAAATACTACGGGTGAAATCCGAGGAACGAAAGACTCGTAATTCTAATAGCGGCTGCTTTTGTGATAATGACGAAATAATAAACAGGATTAGCGCTATGCCTCCGACAATCAGCCCCGTTAATGTGGAGGTTGAAGTCCAGCTCGTTCCACTTTCGCTTATACCATATGCGAGCATTGCAAAAGCAATCGGCGCCAGAATCATACCCTTCCAATCAAGATGAGGGATCTTCTCACTCCGCTTCGATTTCGGTATGAGGAACTGAATCATAATAACGGCCGCAATACCGACCGGCAGGTTAATGAGAAAAATCCAATGCCAGCTCTGGTATTCCACTAAGTATCCCGATAAGATTGGTCCAAGAGCTGGCCCCAACAGAATGGGAATCCCCAGAAACCCCATGACTGCCCCACGTTTCTCCGGAGGTGCCAGACTAAAGACCATAGCCATCCCTACAGGGGCCACCATACCTCCTCCAAGACCTTGGAGCATGCGGAACACAATCAGTTCGGACGGTGATTGCGCTATTGCGCATAATGCTGACCCGATCGTGAACAAAGTGATGCTAATTAAAAATACTCGTTTTGCCCCAATGCGATCCGACAACCATCCGGCAAGGGGAATAACGGCAGACATAGCAAGCGTATAACCTGTGATCGTCCACTTTATCGTATCCAAATCTGAATTCAGATCCTTCACAAGGCTTGGTATGGCAACATTCATGGCCGTACTATCGAGAATAACCATAATCATACCCACGATAATGGCCAATAATTGCGGGATAATTGCCCGCAAGGAGAACGTCTCAGCCGAAGCTAAGTTTAATTTTTCATCTTTCCCCATAGTTACAACTCCTTCATTTAGGAATTTAATTCGTTAAATTAAATGTATGGCTTGAGGTTCGAATCCCCTACGCTTTGCTTAACCGTTCTTCAATTCTAATTCGAGATTAATGCCCGGGGATGCGACATGTCGGAAATCCCACGCTGATAACCTTAGTCTTTAACAAATACATGATTTCAATGATGGACATTATTGAATAGCCCTCTCCACCTCTCTGTAAATCGACACCGTGTTGTTTATATTCATATAATTTATTATAATGATTAAACAAAAGTACAACAATAATCAGATTCGCCCATAGTGATGGATATCCAGCACTTTCTACAATTGTGTACATTTTAATCCCTAAAGGAGTGGGCCAATAATGCGAGAAGCGAGTAAAGACTTAAGAGTTATTAGAACGAAAGCGTTAATTCGGGAAGCATTGATTGATTTAATCGATGAAAAAGGATTTGATGCCATTACAGTGAGAGACATTACGACGAGGGCAAGAATTAATCGTGGAACTTTTTATTCACATTATCAGGATAAATTTGATTTAATGACCCAATGCCAAGAAGAGTATATGGACAAGATGAAAGAGATCTTTAAACAGAACATTACTGAAGCGGATAACAATCATTCAAATATTCCCCCAACGCTACCCTTTAATGTCATGGTCACATTATTTGAGTATTTGGATCAAAACCGGATGTTCATGAGAGCAGTGTCCGGTCCCAAAGGCGATATGTCTTTCCAAACGAGGATGAAAGAGTTCTTATGGAAAACATTGTTTGTAAGAAAAGAATTCCCTCTGGTTAAGCAAGAGAATTTGCTTGTCCCGAGTGAGTATTTAATTGCCTATTTAGTCTCAGCACATATTGGAGTTATCGAGCAATGGCTTAATGGCGAAGGAAAGGAATCTCCAGCGGAATTAGCCCATATTCTAGCTACGATCACTGTGAAAGGTCCTTTCACTGCTGCCGGATTGAATAGTTAGATCACGAATAATTAGTTATGTATTTTTCTCTGCCTCACTCATCGTATTTTTCAAAAAAGTTGCAAACTTTCATATTAAAACAGCAACAAGTTACTTTCCCCCGAAATATGGACGTTCTTTTATTATTTGACTTTGTAAAATTCTTGCTCTTCATTTTATTAAAAAGTGTACATGTCTATAGAATAAAAACCACAAAACTATATATTCCCCCATTAACTCACATTAAAGTCGAAAATAAGCCGCCCTATGGCCTTAGGACGGCTTATTTTCGACTTTATTTTGATTTCAAACTTTTTATTATCTGGCACTCAGAAAGGAATACTATTATTTACATTGTTATTGTTCCAACTTTCTTGTCACTGATTTTACTCTTTTTGACTATTCCTGCCCGTTATCTTAATGAAGCATCGTCAATCTAACACTTTATTTTTCAGTCTAGAAATTTTATTTCTCCTAACAATTAAACCCCCAGTATGAATATAGACAAAGTTTTAGGAGACAGATGAGTATACATGGAATAACTTTACTAACAACATTTTGAATAATAAAAGGGGATTGGTAATAAGAAATATTTAGGAAAAGGATTATCGTATCTAACTATAAAAGAATTTCAAAATTTTCTAGACTATCAAGTATCAGCATTACTAATTGATCCAGAGAGCAATAATTTAAAGGCTATTCATGTATACGGGAAAAGCGGATTCTATAAAGTGTGTACCTTTATTCATGAAAAGGTCTGAACAAGTCGAGTAGGGTGCGGGAAAAAGAGAAAGCCCATCACAATAAGTTGAAAGGGATTCTTTTTCAACTTATTAGGGATGAACTTTCTTTGATTTTAATATTTTTCTTTTCTACAAATGAAGAATAGTCAGTTCCTTAGGGAAGCTTGTTAAGGTCTCTGCACCTTCAGCAGTAATAATTAAATCATCTTCGATACGCACACCTGCTAGTCCAGGCACATAAATTCCTGGCTCAACGGTGAACACATTACCGATCTCGATAATGTCATCGTTCTGACCATGAAGTGACGGATATTCATGAACATCCATTCCCAGTCCGTGTCCGACACGATGCAAGAAATACTCCCCGAATCCGGCTTCTTCAATCACATCACGCGCAGCTTTGTCGACAGAACCGAAGGGAGCTCCAGGATTGGAAGCGGCGATTCCAGCTTCGTTGGCAGCCAGCACGGTGTTATAGATCGTGATTAGCTTGTCGTCCACGGATTCAATAGCAAAGGTACGTGTAATATCAGAAGCATAACCATCAGCATACACCCCAATATCAAACATCAGGAAGTCGCCTGGCTGAATGACCCGGTTGCCTGGAACACCGTGAGGCAGGGCAGTTTTAGGACCAGAAAGCACCATAGTATCGAAGGAAGGGCCGGAAGCGCCAACCTTTTTCATTAGATATTCCAGTTCCGCTACTAAATCGTTTTCTGTAACGCCTGTTTTTACATGGGTAAGCACGCGGCGCAAAGCTTCCTCAACTAGCTCAGCGGCATGTTTCATGCGCTTAACTTCATCGGGGGTCTTTTTGGAGCGCATGCTGCGCAGCAATGAACCTATATCACTAAAACGTTCTGCTGGAACGGCTGCGGTTAGATGCTCAAAACGGGCTACTGAGAAATGTTCCTTCTCTATACCAAGAGTACCTAGCTTACTGCTGCCGAAACAATCTTTAAGCAGGTTATAAGGATTATCAGTGTCACTATGGGTTATGATTTTGGTGACCGAAGAAGCTGCTTGAGCCGCTTCTGCATCTAGTGCGGGTAGAATGAGCATTGGCTCTTCTCCGCGTATCAACAGCAGACCGAGAAAACGTTCATGCGGATCGCTGGCAAATCCGGTTAAGTAGTAGACATGTTTGGGATCTGTTACGAGCAGTGCATCAAGGCCTTCGCCCGCCATTTGCTGCTCTAGGCTTGTCAGAGCATTATTCATAGTTGGTGTTCCCCTTTCAACTTCACGATTAGAACTGCAATATTCCTATTATAGATCAAAAATAGACTAGACGCACGAGACGGAGTACATCTATCGTTGGCTAATCCTAACATGCCTATTCGCAAGCATTCCGTAAACAATGATGCATATTGGATCACCTATACTTTTAAAACCTGACAAGAAGCTTTTCTTGAGCCTACTAGTTGGTGTAACATAATCTTTAATATACTTCTTGCAAGGTTAGGCGGAAGCTTATTGGGGTACGGTTGTTGAGAGAGGAGTGATTCTTGGGATGAGAGGTAAAATTGCACTTGTAACTGGAGCAAATTCCGGTATGGGGCTAGCGACGACAGTTGAACTGGCTCGCAAGGGAGCCAAAGTCATTATGGTATGCCGTAATCGCCAGCGTGGAGAGGAAGCACTGGCTGCCGCCAAGCAAAAGAGCCACTCCGAGGATATCGAGCTGATGTTCTGTGATCTGGCCTCGCTGGAGAGCATTCGCAGTTTTGCGGAGGAATTCACCCGGAAATATCCGATTCTAGATATACTCATCAATAACGCTGGGGTAGTCACGATTAAGCGTCAGCTTACGAAGGACGGCTTTGAGATGGATCTTGGTGTGAATCATTTGGGTCATTTTTTGCTAACGAATCTGTTACTGGAGCCTTTAAAAGCTGCAGAGCAAGGCCGTATCGTTGTGGTTGCTTCCGGTGCTTACAAAATAGGTGCACTTCACTATGAAGATCCAACCCTCGCACGCCGTTTCAATCCCGCAAAAGCTTATGCTCGATCCAAGTTAGCCAATATACTGTTCACGAAAGAGTTGGCAGCACGCCTGCAAGGGACAAGAGTAACGGTGAATTGCGTGCATCCAGGAGCAGTGGGCACAAATATAGGTGTTAACCGGGAGACAGGCTTCGGCAAGTCGATCCTTAAGCTGCTGTCATACTTCTTTTTAACTCCTGAACAAGGAGCCGATACTGCGATCTATTTGGCTACAGAACCGGATTTGCAAGAGGTAACCGGTCAATATTATTATCGACGAAAGATTAAGCAGCTGTCTCCCAGAGCGCAGAATAGACAAGAGGCCGAACGGCTGTGGCTATGGAGCCAGGAGCAGGTCGGCCTAAGTAATTAACACATTTGGAGGAAACAAGGGATGAAATGGGAGAATAGCAGGATTGAAGATGCAACACCTGCAGACTTAGCAGCTATTGTGGAGATTTACAACTCAACGATTGCTGGACGGATGGTCACTGCGGATCTGGAACCAATTACTGTTGCAGACAGAGAAAAATGGTTCCTTGAACATAACAGCCATCATCGCCCTTTGTGGGTACTTAAGCAGGGGGATGAAATTGCGGCATGGTTCAGCTTTCAATCCTTCTACGGTCGTCCAGCGTATAATGCAACAGCAGAAATTAGTGTATACGTAAGTGAAAAGTTCCGTGGTGGTGGAGCCGGTAGAATTCTTCTTACAGAGGCTATTGAGAAAGCCCCTAGTCTTGGTATTAAGAACTTAGTTGGCTTTGTGTTTGGACATAATGATCCAAGCCTCGGCTTACTGAAGAAATTTGGTTTTGAAGAGTGGGGATTGCTGCCTGGTGTGGCTGAACTGGATGGTATAGAACGTGATTTGGTGATCGTAGGACTTAAAATCTAATAGCCATAATTGAAACGCTTACATTTCAAGTGTTGAGCTTACGTTATTTGTGTCACAATCAATCCATATTTTTGACCAACGCTGCAAATCTCGGATAACGGTCTCCAGGGCAAGTCCTTTATCCGTTAAGGAATATTGGATCCGCACAGGTGTCTCAGGGAATACTTCTCGAAGAACGATTCCTTCCAGTTCCAGCTCTTTAAGCCGTTCGGAGAGTAACCTTCCGCTGATGGGCAAAGCTGCTTCAATCACATTGAAACGTTGCGGTCCTTGGAGGAGCTGGTAGATGATCAAACCTGTCCAACGCCTGCCGATAATATCCATACTTTTTTGTAGTTGGGGACATAAATCAGTGGACTTCATATGGCTCACCTCTTAGTGAACATTATAAACGAAAAGACCAATAATTTAAACGAATTCCAAATTAATTCATTACTAGAAGGGATGATTGACCGTGGCTAAAAAAAAGAAAATGCCAACCACTCCGCGTCCTGCTGCGACCGATGGACCAGCTACGCTAAAAGACCTGCTGAGCAGTGATGTTCTAGGAAAGCTGAAGGCACAGTCTGATGCGCTGAAAGCGGAAGAGAATGACCGAAAGGAAGCTGCTCGTAAGGCGGTCGAGGATCAGCGAAAAGCTGAACAAAAGCGGCTTGAGAATGATTTTGCACATCTGCTGGAGAACAGTAATCAGGATTGGAGTAAGTATAAATAACTACTATAGCTAGCGAAAATAGATCATGAGATAAAGAGATGCCCACGTGGGTGTCTCTTTTTTTAATGTTATTTATAAAATTCAATTGTTTTAAAATTTACTATACGAAAGGGTTGACCCTCAAAGTGGGCTTAGGTATAATCGAACATAGTGCAAATGAAAATCATTATCAATGCCGATACTATCATCTATTTCCCAAACGATTTAACTATTAAACAGATAAGGAACAACTCATGAAACTAAAATATTTGTCCCTACTTCTAATAGTCTTTTCATTTATATCTTTGTTTATAGGCGTAAAAGACATTTCACCTTTGGATCTTTTTTCGCTTACGGAATCTCAGATGCAGACTCTGCTAGTCAGCCGGATTCCACGCTTAGCTGCACTGATTATAGCTGGTGTAAGCATGAGTATTGCCGGATTAATTATGCAGCAATTATCACGAAATAAATTCGTTTCTCCAACTACAGCGGGCACGATGGATTCTGCGAAATTCGGTATTCTCGTGTCCCTGATGCTGTTCACAGGGGCGACACCGATGCAGAAGCTGCTCGTTGCTTTTGTTTTTGCCCTACTGGGAACATTTATATTTATGAGAATCTTAGATCGGATCAAGTTCAAGGATAGTATTTTTATCCCGCTGGTCGGACTCATGTTCGGGAACATTGTAGGTTCGATTACTACATTTTTTGCTTACAAAAATGATTTGGTTCAGAATATCTCATCTTGGATGCTTGGCGATTTCTCAACGATTATTAAGGGACAGTACGAATTAATCTATCTCAGTATTCCCCTTGTCATTCTCGCGTATGTTTTCGCCAATAAGTTCACCGTAGCCGGTATGGGGGAGGATTTCTCTGTCAATCTCGGTATGAACTACAAAGCGGTTGTAAACGTAGGATTGGTGATTGTAGCGTTAATCTCTTCTGTTGTTATTTTAACCGTAGGTACGATTCCATTCCTGGGTCTTGTTGTACCTAACATAGTAACGCTATACATAGGCGATAACTTGAAAAAAAATCTGGCGCATACAGCCATTCTCGGTGCGGTGTTCCTCCTGTTCTGTGATATTCTGGGCAGGCTCATTATATATCCATACGAAATATCCATCAGTCTCACGGTAGGCGTCATCGGAAGTGGTCTGTTTATCTACTTGCTGATGAGAAGAAAGGCGAATTAGTGATGAAGACGAAATTAACTATATTATCCTTAAGCGCTGTTGCTCTCATCGTCTTGTTTATGACCTATCATGTTATGGGAAATTGGGATTATGTTCTGCCCAGTCGGGGAAGAAAGCTGGCGGCCATTTTAATTACCGGAGCGGTGATAGCTGTCTCTACCATAGTTTTTCAGAGCATTACGAACAACCGGATTTTGACACCTAGTATTTTGGGGCTAGATTCTTTGTACATGTTGATCCAGACGTTCGGTGTATACGCCTTAGGCTCATCAAATATGACGTTTATGAATAAAAATGTGAATTTCTTGTTCTCAGCTTGCATCATGGTTCTGTTCTCAGGTGTGCTGTATAAGCTAATGTTCCGCAGAGAAGGTCAAAACATATACTTCCTGCTGCTCGTAGGACTTATCATGGGAACGATGTTCCAGAGTGCATCTTCTTTTATGGAAGTGCTCATTGATCCGAATGAATTCCTGATTCTACAAGGGAAAATGTTCGCCAGCTTCAACAACGTCAGCAGTGATCTACTGATATTGTCTACAGTTGTACTAGCGTTAACTACGCTGTATTTCATGAGATTTGTGAAGTATTTAGATGTTATTTCTTTAGGAAAAGATGAAGCCATTAACTTAGGGATCAATTATGACTATGTAGTCAAAAGGCTGTTAGTTATTGTATCCATCTACGTTTCGATATCAACGGCTTTAGTAGGGCCGATCACTTTCTTGGGTTTACTAGTGGCCAATGTGGGGCATCAGTTGTTCCGTACGTATAAGCATTCCTATCTGATTCCCGGCACGATTTTGCTAAGTATTATTGCGCTTGTCGGGGGACAGTTTCTAGTTGAACGTGTGTTTGGATTCACTACTACGGTTAGTGTAATCATTAATTTTGCAGGTGGCGTCTACTTTGTCTATCTGCTGTTAAAGGAGAATAAGTCGTGGTAGAAGTTAAGCATGTAACCAAGCGTTATGGCGGAGTTACCGTTGTTGACGATGTGTCTTTATCCATTAAAAAGGGTGCAATCACCTCGTTTATCGGCCCTAACGGCGCTGGTAAAAGCACGTTGCTCTCCATGATCAGTAGACTTATCTCTAAAGACGCGGGGGAAGTACTGATCGAAGGGAAGGAAATTGGCAGCTGTAAGAGTAATGAGCTTGCTCGTAAAATATCGGTGCTAAAGCAGTCCAATCATATCAGCGTTCGTCTTACTGTGAAGGAACTTGTTTCTTTCGGAAGGTTCCCATATTCACAGGGAAAGCTCACACCTGAGGATCGGGCGTTCGTTGACGAAGCGATTGCTTATATGGACCTTCAAGAGATGCAGGATAAATATATTGATCAGCTAAGCGGTGGACAACGCCAGAGAGCATATATTGCAATGGTTATGGCCCAGGATACGGAGTATATTTTGCTCGATGAACCACTCAACAATCTGGATATGAAACATTCTGTACAAATTATGAAGGTGTTACGCCGATTGGTAGAAGAGAAGGGCAAGACGATTGTGCTCGTCATTCATGATATTAATTTCGCTTCTTGTTACTCTGACTACATTGTAGCGCTCAAGAATGGGCGGGTAGCTTCATCGGGTACGGTGGATGAAATTATTGATACAGCAGTGCTTAGGGATGTATATGACATGGATATCCCTATAGAAACAATAGGTGGTCGTAAAATTGGTGTCTATTTTTAAACAAGACGCCGCTTCCATTCGGAAATTATTATGACGTAACGCATGAAGTGAAAGGCGCCAGCTTCCTTGACGTATACGCGAATAATTCAAATAGCTTGACTATAAATTATAGGGGTGAATGTTTTGAAGAAGAACGTATCTTTACTAATCATGACAGTGTTTCTTGCCGTAATCTTGGCGGCCTGTGGCTCCAATAATGCAGCAACTTCAGATAATAATACAGCAGCGGCAGGCAATACAGAGGCTACTACTGCACCGAATACAGAATCCAAAGAGCTTACTATTAAGCATGAACTTGGAGAAATTACGATTAAGAGTAACCCGCAGAAAGTGGTTGTATTTGACTTCGGTACACTCGATACTTTGGATAAACTGGGCGTAGAGGTGACTGGAGTGCCTCAAAGTAATGTACCCTCTTATCTCTCTAAATATAGTGATGCCAAATATGAGAATGTCGGTGGTTTGAAAGAGCCTGACTTCGAAAAAATAAATAGTCTTTCTCCTGATCTGATCATCATTTCCGGCAGACAGCAAGATTCTTATGATGAATTCAGCAAAATTGCACCTACATTGTACGTTGCTGTAGATAATGCGAATTACATGGAATCTTTCACGAAAAATGTGAAGACGCTGGGCCAAATTTTTGGCAAGGAAGCTGAAGTAGAGACTGAACTTACTGCTATTAATGACTCCGTTAAAGCTCTGAATGAGAAAGCTAAAGCAGATGGTAAAAAATCTCTTATTATTCTCGCCAATGAAGGAAAAATCAGTGCGTATGGTTCTGGTTCCCGTTTCGGTATTATCCATGATGTATTCGGATTTGCACAAGCGGATGATAAAATCGAAGTATCCACTCATGGTCAAAGCGTATCTTATGAATATGTAGCCGACAAGAATCCGGATTATCTGTTCGTAGTAGATAGAGATGCGGCTGTGAAGAGTGACGGCAGCAAATCCGGTTCAGCGAAGGATGCAGTTGAGAACGATCTCGTGAAGAACACAAATGCTTTTAAAAACGGTAAAATCATTTATCTTGATCCTAACTACTGGTACTTGTCCGGTGGCGGTTTAATCTCTGTTAGCGAAATGCTCAAAGAAGTTGAAGTTGTTCTGTAAGCAGAGTAACTTGGGAAGGCCTGTTGGCAGGAGTAATACTCCTTGTCAGCAGGCTTTTTTTTGCTTTTTTCCATAGAATTACTGGTATATTCATACTAGTTGCTTAATTTAGCTGTAACTTTTTATGCGAGTATACGTGGTTAGGTTAAGGGGGGAGTGCATGAAGCGAAATTCACTGGATGAAATATATCAGATGTATGTGATGGATATTTACCGCTATTTGCGCTCCCTTTGTGGTGATCATCACGCGGCCGAAGATTTAATGCAGGAGACCTTTTACCGTGCTTATTTATATTTGGAGGATTGTAAAGACGAGAAGATTAAGCCATGGTTGTTCCGTGTCGCGTACAACGCCTTTATAGATTACAAGCGGAAGGAAGGGCGCAGCACCGTTCAGAGCGAGGAGTTTTTTAAACAGCTTGCCCATCCAGATACCACGGAAAGCACGCTGCTTCGGCAGGAACGTTGGGAAGAGATGAGAATTGCGATAGGTGAGCTACCGGACAATCAGAGGCATGCACTGCTACTACATGATTTTCATGGTCTTAGTTATCTGGAGGCATCGGACATTATGAATGTGGGTCTGTCCCAATATAAGATCTTAATCTTTCGAGCTAGACAGAAGCTGCGTGAAGCAGAGCGGAGGCGGAATGAACATGAGTGAGGCGTTCAAGGAGAAGTTAAGAAGGTACGGCGAAGGTACTCTTACTGACGAGGATAGGGATGAAGTGGAGCGCGAACTGGAGAAGATGGAAGCTTATCAGGCTTATCTGGATGAACTCATGGGTGAAGAAAAGCCATCTTCAGGCGAGAAGAAGAATATAGAATTCGGAAAAGGTAAGAGAAACAAACCCGGCAAAGAAAAAAAGATCATCCGCCGCGGTAAATGGAGAGCCCGTATATCGAATACTTTAACGGTAATTTCTGCGTTCTTAATATTCTTGATTATTTGCAGTATTATCAGTGCGATATTTTATGGTACTGGGGAGAGAGTAGAGAAATACCGTGATGTTGTTTCTTCCGCTATTGCTGTCTCACAGCCGAATACGATTGTACATTTGAGCAGTGGTACCGGTCCATTTTTCAGTATGAATCTGACAAGTAAGATAGAGAAACAAGTGGGAGATGAACAAATCACTGTCGGAGATTATTCAATGAAGCTTCTATTTGGCTGGGCTAGGCTCTACAACTATTCCTGGACGAATGAGAGTAGAAGTATTGGTTATTACTTTGTATATCCACAGGGGAAGAATAATGCGGCAAATAGTATGGATGATGGCAGTGAGTGGGAGAGATTAGAGAAGCTCCCTGAGGGGACGGTAGCGGAAGCATATTTGTCTTTTGACCAATTATTTACGACAGATGAGCTGTTGAAGAAGTTAGAGCCAAAGAATCTTCAGCCTTTGTGGTTTGCGGCAGATACAGGTCCACGAACACGACAGCCAGTAGTTAATGATCCATTAGGTTTTCCATATATGCCAATTTGGCATGCGGATGATATGAAAGTGACACAGGATTTGAGGGAGAAGCGAGGATGGTTCGGAGGGGTGACCAGCCGTTCGAGTATTTCTCCATCTGTTGAGTCATATGGGGAGGGTGAACTGCGTAATGCGAACTTCCTTAAGACGCTGCACTTGGTGCAGGAGTATAAATCCATCTCCAAAAGGGTGATTCCATTCATTGATCTGGATGATTCCATTAGATATATAGAGAAGAATGGAGTTAAGCTCTATGGAGCGGTTGTAACCGGTCCGGTGAAAGAACTGCTTAAACTGAAAGAAGAGAGATGGGTTAGCAACATGCATGTCGGGGAAGTAAGGTTATGGAATTGGCAGGATAGAGAGAACTAGCGGCGGAGTAAAGAAGTCACAGAACTTGCTTCTCGCTGAAGCAAATCGTACAATTATTTGAATATTAGATTTATGGATATATGTCATAACCAAGGTTGAGTATGATAGATTAGGAGCTGAGATCTATGAAAGTAGGAGTCGTATCTGATACACATATGTCAAGAATGGCTAAGTCTCTGCCTAAGGCACTGATTGCAGAGTTTCAACATGTGGATTTAATCTTGCATCTTGGTGATTGGGTGAGTATGGGAATCTATGATTTGCTGTCAGAACTAGCACGGGTAGAGGGGATTGCCGGAAATAATGATGGGGATGAGATCATCGCGCGTTTCGGAGAGCGCAAGATCATTACCCTTGAAGGAATCCGGATTGGCATGGTACATGGACATACGCCACATTCCCGTAAAGGAACGGATGGAAACGCACTGCTTGCTTTTGCGAATGATGAGGTGGACTGTATTCTCTTTGGTCATTCACATCAGCCCTTGCTAAGAGAGGAGAATGGTATCCTGCTATTTAATCCAGGTTCTCCTACAGATAAGCGGCGTGAGAAATTGTATTCTTTCGGAATTTTAGATATCGAAGCGGGTAAAGTTAGTGCCCGGCATGTGTTCTACGATTCAAAGGAATAAGGTTCGATTGTCCAAATCATTCGGCGTTCTCTCCATGGTGAACGGCTCGGTAACCCTTTACAATGAGGTTAAAACGGGCGAAGCCAGAAAGTGAGCGCTGATGATGAAGAATTATCGTATAGAACGAGTGGTTCGGGATGATTTAGAACGGCTTATCCCATTATTTGATGAGTATCGAGTATTTTATGGAGCAGCCTCAGATCAGGATGGTGCACGCGCCTTCTTAGCCGACAGACTAAAGCTGAATGAATCTGTGATCCTTATGGTGGTTGAGGGGGAAGGCGATGAGAAACGCGCGTGGGGCTTCACACAGCTCTATCCTTCTTTTTCATCGGTTACGATGGAGCGCCTCTGGATACTAAATGATTTGTTCGTTACTGCTGAAATCCGTGGGCAAGGGCTAGGAGCTATGCTACTGGAAAGTGCTAGAGATTATGCGGTCTCTACGAATACGAAGGGCTTATCCCTGACAACGATGACGGAGAATGTGGGGGCGCAGCGGTTATATGAAGCGCATGGCTACATTCGAGATGATGAATTTTTTACCTATAACCTTTTTTTCTAAAGCAGCTAGAGAGAAAGACGAGTAAGGGGCGTTAAAGTGGAAACAAGTCATAAGTTAGCAATCTTTTTTGACCTCGATGATACGTTGTATGATCATCTGGTACCATTTAAAGAAGCGGTACGGGAAGTGCTCAGCCCAGATGAGAGTAGTCTGGACTTTGCGGAATTATTCTATAAAGTGAGACATCATAGCGATGTGTTGTGGCCGATGTATTTGCGCGGTGAGATTCCGCTTGAAGAGACGAGGGTGCGCCGGTTGGAGCTTGCTTTTGCCGAGTATGGTTTGCAGATTGATCGTGATCAAGCCGCAGCGGTTCAAGCGGCATATATTGGACGTCAATATACGATTCAGATGATTGATGGCGTGCGTGAGCATCTTGAACGATTTATTGCGGACGGTCATAAGGTAGGCATTATTACGAATGGACCGAAGGATCATCAGATGAGTAAGATTCGTGGACTAGGCTTAGATCAGATTATTCCCGAGGACATGATCTTTATTTCTGATGCTGTAGGTCTTGCTAAACCGGACCCGGAAATATTCATACACGTAAACCAAAAAACTGGTACTTTGGCGGACAATTCGCTTTATATAGGGGATACTTGGGCTAACGATGTAGTTGGAGCACTTGCGGCTGGATGGAAGGTTTGTTGGTACAATCCGAGAGGAAGACAACCAGCTACGGATCATAAGCCTAGTTATATTTTTACTAATTATAAGGAATTTGGGGAGCTTCCTTTGGTGTGAGAGAACAAGTACTCCAAAGATATTAGAAAGCCATGCGAGAGAAATCTGCGCATGGCTTTCATTATTTTATAACTAATTTCCGGGGAGTTGAATGCCGCGCCACCTGCTTACGTCGCATTGACCCTGTTCGTGATTACCCACAGCAACCACGGTACCGTCCGATTTAAGACCGATGGTATGAGTGCAACCTGCCGCTACGGCCACCATATCGCGCCAGTCACTTATATTGCATTCGCCGTACTTATTCCAACCCACAGCAACCACGGTACCATCTGATTTAAGACCGATGGTATGATGACTGCCTGCCGCTATAGCCACAATACCATGCCAGCCGTTTACATTGCATTGGCCTTCATGATTTCGACCCGCAGCAATCACCGTACCGTCCGATTTAAGACCGACTGTATGAAGGTAACCCGCCGCTATAGCCATTATGTCATGCCAATCATTTACATTGCGTTGGCCATACCGATTATTACCCACAATTGTCACCGTACTGTCCGATTTAAGACCGACTGTATGCCAATCACCAGCCGCAACTGCTACTATATCACGCCAGTCACTTACATTGCATTGGCCTTCATTATTTCGACCTATAGCAACCACGGTACCATCCGATTTAAGCCCGACGGTACGACGCCAACCCGCGGCAACCCTCACAATATTAGTCCAGTCGCTTACATCGCATTGGCCATATTTATTCCAACCCACAGCTGCCACCGTACCATCTGATTTAAGCCCGACGGTATGAGCATTACCGGTATGAGCATTACCCGCAGCAACCGCTATCATATCGCACCAGCTGCTTACATCGCATTGGCCATATTTATTATCACCCACAGCCGTCACCGTGCCGTCCGAATTAAGCAGGGCGGTATGACGATAACCCGCTGCTATGGAGGGTAGGGTTTTCACAAGGTTCATAAATTTCGCTCCTTAGTTGATGGTAGATGTGTACCATTGTAGGACAAATCCCCATTAAAACACAGTTCTTTCTTCTTCAAATCTTACGTGTGTCTATTAAAAAAGCTTGCTCCCTAGAAGCCAACTCGGCTCTAAGGGACAAGCTTTTTTCGTTTACTCTGCGAAGCTGTATGTTGGATCTGTAAGGTTCATTCTTTCTTTTATGCCTTTAGTAGCATAGATCTTGTTGTCGTCGGTAATAAAGAAAGCTTCAACACCTTCAGGTAAAGCTTCAAGATATTTCATACCCTCTTCAATTCCCATCAAGAATACCCCAGTAGATAAGGCATCTGCATCTGTTGCATTCGGGCTCATAATGGTAAGGCTTTTGAGACCGTTCTGTGAAGGATATCCTGTGCGTGGATCAAGGATATGATGGTAACGAACATTGTCCTGCATAAAATACCGTTCGTAAACACCAGAAGCATCGATGACCTCATCTGAGATTTTAATGGTTCCTAGCTGAGTACCACGGCTTTGATCTGGATCCTGCAATCCGATATTCCATTCCGTTCCGTTTGGCTTTTTACCGAGGGCAATAATACTGCTGCCTCCGAGGTTAATCATAGCGCTATTAAGACCTTGCTCTTTCAAATAATCAGCGATACGGTCTGCAGCATAACCTTTACCAATGCCGCCTAGATCTAACACCATATTTTCCTTCATTAGCTTTACAGTTTTCGCAGCTTCATCAATTTCAACGTCCTTGTAATTGGTTAGACTCTTGGCTTTATCAATATCTGCTTGGGGAGGAACTTTATCTCCGCCACTACCGATATTCCAAAGATCGATTAGCGGACCGATTGTAGGATCAAACAGCCCGTCCATTTCCTTTGCGTATTGTATGGATTGTTTAATTACATCCAGGGTTTCGTCAGAAACAACAACCGCTTCTTTTCCTGCTGCCTGATTGATTGCGTATGTCTCTCCACCTTCTTTGGTGCGGCTAAGCTCCATATCCATTCGCTCCAGCATGTGCTGGATATCGTCCATATTTTTCTGTTCTACAGTAGCACCAAACACTTTGATATTCACAACAGTGTCATAAATATAAAAGGTCTGAGAAAGAGATTTTTCCTCTCCTTTTCCGGATGTTGTTGCGCTACCCGTAGTTCCCGCTGTCTTATCGTCCTTATCTTTAGTAATTAGCCAAGCGCCGACAGCAATGACGACGATGACGATTACAACGAGGATCAGCGTCGTTTTTTTGTTCTTGAACATATTCCACCATCCATAAAGTTAGTTTCTAAAACAAATCACATTATTTATATCATACCCCAGATAACAAGTTGATGGAAATCAAATTCATGACATATTAAGGGATAAGTCGGTCAGCATAACAAAAAAAGCCCCGTATCCTGATTCGGAGCAGCGCTGTAGATTTAGAATAAAACGATGCTATTTAATCGAGCATATATTCACTGTATTTGTTCTTGCGAGGGTTTAATACGAAGAGGATACCTTTGGCATATCCGCTAACGGCTTTGAAATTCCGTTTTAGGGTTGCTTTAACCGTCAGACAAGACAATGTCCAGATCAAGGCAGCATAATTCATTAATGGAGCTTTTCGCAAGTTGAGTAGATAGTAGTGATTAATGGCTGTAGCTTGTGCTACAACGCCCACTTTATCGCGAGAGCCTGGCGACTCATGATGGATGATTTTCATGGCGGGATTAATCACAAGCTTGCCATAGCGGCTGGCTAAATGGGATAGATAAATATCCTCGGCTATGGAATAGCTTGTCATCCATGGATAGGGCTTAATATCACGCAGTGCCGAGCGCCGGAAGGACATATTGCAGCCGTGAAAAAAATCAGTTTCAAATACCTGCTTCTTCTCTCCCCAAAGGAATTGCGAGCCTGCAAACATACTTGCCGACAATCTGCCTGGTGACCCGGACATTTGTCCGGTTAGCATACCGAATAGCCTGCTTGGCATGCTGCTATGTATACCTTTGGCTACACCACCTACACCAACAATAGAGTCGTCGGCTGTATAAGTATCTAACAATCGTCGAATATATAAGGGGTCATTTAATTCTGCATCGTCATCTAAATGGAGCACGATTTCTGCATGGATCAGCCCTAGCGCTTCGTAACGGGAAAGCCAGAGACCAGGCTTAGTTTTGCGATGATAATGGAGTTCAGCCTGTGGTAATCCTTGTAGTATTTCAGAATAATAAGCTAATCTGTCTTTAGGGATCTCACCGTCGTCCATAATCCATAGCTCGATAGAGATATCTTTAAGATTTGTCTGCTTGCCAATGGACTCTATGCACACCGTAAGGTCATTGATTCGGTTGCGAGTAGGAATCACTATAGATAGATCATGCATATCTTAATCTCCCTTCAGGACTTCTTTTGTCCGCTCACCTGAATGCAGTTATCCGGCGAAATGTGGTTACCTTGATTCTATCGTTCCTGAAGAAGAGCGTATATACCACTTTCGTATACTTTTAGTGCAGCTCAGGTCTAAATGAAATTATTTTAATAAAAGTTAAGTTTGTGTTTTTCGGTTTTTAACTATATAATAGTAAGCGACGAATATTTAGTTATCAATCTTATTCAGCAGTTACAAATGAACAATAATAATAGGAGGTTTTTTTCATGAGAATAGATATTTGGTCCGATTATGCGTGTCCATTTTGTTATATTGGTAAAAGACGTTTGGAGAATGCGCTGAGTCAGTTCCCGAACAGAGATCAAGTAGAGGTGGTATTCCGTAGTTTTCAACTGGATCCACATGCAAAATTGAATGAGACTCAGAGTATTCATGAGATGCTGGCTTCCAAATACGGAATGACGATTGAAAAAGCAAAAGCAATGAACGCACAGCTGACTGAGCAAGCCCAAGATGTGGGATTGGATTTCCAATTCGATACGATGAAGCATACGAATACTTTTGATAGTCACCGCCTAAGTCACTTTGCAAGCTCCAAGGGAAAAGGGGCAGAAATGTCCGAACGTCTGCTACGTGCTTACTTTACGGATTCATTGAATCTTGGAGACCGCAGTGTACTTGCTACACTTGCTGCTGAGGTAGGGCTGGATGAGGCAGAAGTAACAGCAATGCTGGAGACGGATGCTTATACAGCTGAAGTGAATGGTGATATCGAAGAAGGAAGCCGTCTGAATATTACCGGTGTACCATTCTTCGTGTTCAACAATAAATATGCGTTATCCGGTGCACAGCCAGGACCTGTATTTACAGAGGTATTGGATACCGTGTGGGCAGAAGAGCAAGCAGGGCCAACACTGCAAGTGGTGGGCAAAGGACAATCTGATGCATCCACAGATGATGGCTGCGCAGATGGATCTTGCAGCATATAAAGTTCAAATAGTGTGGAGAAGAAGAGATGGAGAAGTATCCATTTCTTCTTTTTTTAGTTCCGAAACGCTGCTCTGTTTTACACACTACAAAGACAAGCGCCCCCGGATAGATTCGGGAGCGCTTGTCTCTTTATGAGGTGTTTATCTAAAAGAAGTGATAAAGCTTGTGAACAACGTGCGGACATCGTACTGATGCTGATTAATTGGCTCGATAGGCCGATTAATACCAAGCAGTGTGTACACTGCAGTTCTTGCTGCTCGGATAGAGTATTCTTCGGTGAATACAACATCATCTGGAATTTCGCAATATTGTCCAACGAAGGCAAGGTTAGTGGAGCCTTCAGGAACTACTTTAGGTCGGTCACTGTTTAATCTAGGCATGAATTGTGAAGTGATATAAGGCATCATACATGGAATACAATTGGCGGTTGCCATAATCTCGTCCTTATGTTCTTCGAAATGAAGATGACCGATTAATTCTTCCATAATTTCTTCACCGGTACATTCGCTCATTTTCTTCTTCACGAAGTCGCCTACGTTGTCAGGGTACAAACCGTAACCCCAGAATACTTTTACATGGTCTGGTTGATTGCGGAAATGCGGTTGGAAAGCTAAGACAACGGACATTAACCAGCTCGAATCTTTAAAGGTAACCAATGCGCCAGTACCTGCACGATTACGAGTGAATTTCTCCATGAGATCGAAGAATTTGGAATCTTGGAAGGTCACGGTAAAGGACTCCCATTTCGAACCATCGACATGATCATCGAAGGATGATGGATTGCCAAGTCCAGGTTTTTTGGCGGCGATGTTCTCCCATAATTTCCACGAGCTTCCCTTGCCGTTGAGACGTGGGGCAGAGGTCATGGAACCTAGGCTGGAGCCTTCGGTCATAGAGCCGTTCGTGACGATTACGATATCGTCTTCATTTATGTTAATAACGTCGGCTACACCTTGGCGTAGGACGTTCATTTGGGTGACGGTAATGCCATCTCCATCTTTGAACTGCAGGTCGGTTACTGTACATTTCAGTGTAAAGTCTACGTCGAAGCCTTCAAGATATTTGTGCATAGGTAAGATGATAGAATCATACTGGTTATATGGAGTGCGGGTTACGCCTTCCAGGGTTTGAATTCTTGGAAACTCATGAACGAAGCGAATCATATATCGTTTAAGCTCTACAGCGCTATGCCAAGGTTGGAAGGCGAAAGTAGTAGCCCACATATACCAGAAGTTCGTAGTGAAAAAGTGTGGACCAAACCAGTCGTTAATCCGGGCTTTTCCCATTTTTTCTTCTGGTGTAATAATCAATTTACCCATCGCAAGCCGGTCAGCCATATCAAAGCCCATGGATAATACATCTTCCACCTCACCGTTGCGGTTTACGAGTCTAGCGTTAGCATGTGTTGGATTGGCGGTATCGAATTCTATAATCTCTTCTCTAACGGATTTCTCTGGATGGTCGAGGGAGGGAATCGACATGAGTAAATCCCATGTATTCTCATAGGTCTCATCGTTGAGCATCCGGCCACCGCGAATGACATAACCGTGCTCAGCGTCACCTGCGCCGTCGTTGCTGCCACCGAGAATCTTCATCTCTTCAATAATGTGAATGTTCTGTCCCGGAAAGTCACAGTCTCTGACCAGGTAAGCCGCGCCCGCTAAGGATGCAATTCCGCCACCGACAAAATAAACCTGTTTATTACCGTACTCTTTTTTCACAATGGTCGCCTCCAAGTTGTTGTTGAAATAATCACACTCTTAATGTAAATCAACTCCAATTTCGAAGGTATAATCAATCCTTTTAGAGTGTATGGTTTTTAGTCATTACGGTCCATATGTCTAGTTTTTAGACAAAAAAACCGTTGAACCCAAAGGTTACAACGGCTTATTCTCATATTTGTGCAAAGCTTTTAGAAAATTCCCCTCAATAAGTACACTCAGCTTCTCGATAATGTGATCAGGATGCTCTTTCATACCATCTCTCATCCACTGAATGACGAGGCCTGTGAACGCCAGTGTATAAAAGTTAGCAATAAAATGCTTATCTTCGTGGCTAACTTCCATCCCGGCGGACAGTTCGTTTATGACACCCATAATGAGATCGTTCGTCACTTCGTATAGATACGCATCCAGATGATTTCTGCCCAGTGAGTTCAAGGTGTTGCAGCAAAAGGTTTTATTTCGTTCGATATAGCAGAAAATTCTATAAAAACCGTCCGTCCACGTACTGTAGCTACGATACTGGGCGATGCTCTCTACAGCCTCGGTCTTATAGATCCAACCCAGTAAATCAAATATATCCTGAAAATGATAATAGAAGGTTTGTCTATTTAGTCCGCAATGGTCCACGAGCTGTTTGACTGTAATTTTATTGAGCGATGTATGTTCCATTAGTTCTTTTAAGGAATGAGACAATGCATTTTTGGTGAGAAAAGAATTGGACAACGTTCTATCATCTCCTCCATTCAAGCTTTTGGCCACTGCTTAACCAGTAGACGAATGCCTTCTGCCAACAAACCAAGTGCAAATCCGCCACATGTAAAAAAGAAAAAAGCTAGGAATCCCGCGAGATCCTCCCAACCGGACATCTCTCTATAGGTGTAGCTTAGCATAAGTACCGAACCGATAAGTATTCCTGTTGTAGTGATGAACCAGAGTAATCGAGCGCCGAGCCACCCTAAAGCATTGACGATACCAGATACGACAACAGAAAAAAGTGCGAAGCGAAGTAAGAGTGTGACATCCCAAGCGTGAGCCATCATTACAAATCTGTGCACTATGAAGAGCATCCATAGAACAACACCATAAACAGCCATCCAGATCAACCAGCGATTACTTTTGGCAGCAGGCAGGAATTTCATTTCTTGCTCACCTCTTTATCCAAAGTAAAAACGGTGTGCAGCAGGAATTATACGGAGAAAGATTCCAGCTCTTCTACACTTTGCAGAAGATGATTCAGCAGGTTCGGAATGTCGTCCATTTGCTCCTCAGTGATTTGTCTTTTGAATCGCAGCTCAATGCAGTTATTGTAGGTTTCGCCTTCTTGACCATAAATGAAGCTTAATGACTGTACAGGCTGGAATTCAGGCCCCCAGATGGCTTTGAGAATACTCTCGATTGCCTGACATTCAGTGGGGATATCTTCAATTTCCATATAAAAACGTAACGAAAGATTGCAGCCGGGATCCATGTTAGGCACTTCCAATATTTCATCGCTAAGATCTTTCACAGAGGAAGTTAGGAAGACTTCGGCGGTTACGCTTCTGCCAGCAGTTAATTGGAAGGAGAGGCTGAACTCTCTGGACATCAAAGCCATATTGAGAAGGTCGGAACGATCCGTAACTACCAAAATTCCGTCCAGGTTATCATAGTCATAGATGTGGTTCTCAAAAGCAATTTTAATATTATCGAAAACAGTAGGATGGAACAATAATGGCACCTTCTTTGTTTATTAGTATTGTAACATGATCTAAATAGAAGTGAAAAAGATGCCCAAGGACCATATGGACCGGGCATCTTTTGTGTGTTACTCCATAACCTTGAACATACCCGTCATGCCGGGGGCGTGATTCTGAAAGCCGTATCGCTCATAAAAGGTATCATTGCCGTGTGATGCAAATAGTCCTACGAAAGCCCCTGTAAAACAATGAGATCGAATATAGCGTAGTAGCTGCTCAATAATGACATTACCAATGCCTTGGGCCTGAAATTGGGGAAGCACGGCTACGTCCTGAATATAGAAATACATATGACCATCGCCGACGATCCGCCCCATACCGATAACCTTGTCTTCCTGTACAACGACCATCCCATACACCGAATGAGCCAGAGAGGCTGCGGTCATTGCTGTATTCACGTTCCCCCAACCGACAGCTTCCCATAAGGAGGCATGTTCCTCAGTCGTGGGCATACGCTCAATACATTCATAATGATGTGCTGTTGTCATGGCTAATCACCCATTCTTTGTTAAGTTATTGTAGCGATTGTAGTGTAGTAAGCTCCACCGTAATCAGCCCCCTTAGGATGAATGGGTATTCTCTGTGAACTTGTTAGTTCGCAGGTTCAGGTGCGGTATATTTCAGGAATGTCTTCGGAATAGGACTTTCGAAGGTCATTAACACTCCTGTAGTAGGATGAATAAAAGAAAGTACACGAGCATGCAGACCGAGACGGCCCACCGTTTTGGTCTCTGCACCATACTTCTTGTCTCCTGCGATTGGATGCCCGATATCTGCCATATGAACACGAATCTGATTTTTGCGTCCAGTTTCAAGCTTTACCTCAAGCAACGAGAAGTGGCGGTTCGCCTGAATGAGCTTATAATGTGTGATTGCATGTAGACCATCGCCTTCATGTGGACTGGAGTACATTTTCAGGGTAGAGGTTTCTTTTAGCCAAGAGCTCACTGTACCTTCAGGTCTTTTGACGGCGCCTTCGACTAGTGCGACGTAAGAACGTTCTTTAACCGTATCCTTCCACGTAGTTTGCAGGGCTTGCTGGATCCGTTCGCTTTTGGCAAACATCATCACTCCAGAAGTATCGCGATCCAAGCGGTGTACAACAAAGATACGGTTCTTAGGATTGCTGGTGCGGACATGCTCCATAAGCTGGCGGTAAGCTGTCAATTCATTTTCTTCCGCAGTGGCAATGGATAGCAGTCCAGCATCCTTCTGAATAATGATTAGATCATCGTCCTCATGCACAATGGTAAGTCCGATCATTTCTGCTGTTTGTACAGGCTTCTCTTGATCTATCGTCACAGTTTGACCCGAGTGTAATTGGAAATTATGTTGTGTGACGACCTTGCCGTTCACAGATACTTGTCCGCGCGAAAGGATGGATTTAATCGCATTTCGTCCACGACCTGTGATGTGGGTGAGTAAGAAAGGCAACAGCTCAGAAGGTTCATTTACAGTAAAAGACTTAGGTGCTGCAGGTGCTTTAGCTTTATGATTAAGCTTGCCATTTGGCTTGCTGTGGGAACGAGTACCTCTTTTGGCTGTTTCTTTAGAATTTTTTCTTGAGTTCATGACTGCATTCTCCGTCCTTTAATATTGTACTCCTCAATATACCATGGGCGGTTAAGAAATACTATGTGAAGGGCAGCAAGAAACGCATTCGATTTATAGATAGAATAGCTGAGCTAGTCCAATAAGCAGGAATAAGCTGAGATATATCCAACCTATCACTTTAGCGAATTTCTTTTCCCGGTGCATAGCATTGACCGCATATATTTTAGTATCCACAGTAAGCAACAGAACACCGGAGATCAGCATCGCAACAATTACAAAGGTTAGCTGGTGATAGATCATAGCAGAGCCTCCTATAAATATCATTTATTCTTCTTTCAGGCCTACTCTGTCGATGTGCGTTTTCAATTTGATTTCTATACTGAGATTGGAATACTGCTGCTCCCAGTCATGCTTGTCACGAACATGGGCTTTCCAGTAGGAGGGAGCATATGCACGAATATATTCACCCATGCCAAAAACATCAGAGTGCGCTTGCTGCGTTTCTTGGATGAGCTGGTTGAAGATACTTAGTACTCTCTTTTGAAAGATATCTTCAATCTTTTCTAGAGAACGGCTGGTATCGACATGGATATCATTGCGTAAATGCTCATCTAGAGCCGCCTCTAAAGAGATGTTATAGATGATATGAGGTTTACCTTCTTTGAATTGAACTTTCACTCTCGTGAAACGGTCGTTGATCTTGAGCATTACTGGACCGAACTCCTCAGCATTGAAAAGATCAGAGTATCCCCCGGGATTAATGCCCTTCATGGCCATATATGCGCCAATCTCAATAGGAGTCGTGGAACCCACCATTAATCCACCGCTAAAGTAAGCTAAGCCTTTAATCATGATATTGTCCTCTTGATGCAAAGAGACGTAGGGCAGATAACCACTTTCCCCCCATTTGGATTCATCTGACCAGAATGCGCCGATATAATTGGCGGGGAATTTTCCTGATGTTACTGCTTTTTCCATGGTGGAGAGGATGTAAAGGGTCGGCACTCTCTGCAGCGGAGGATTAATATCCATAAATTTAGCAGCTTCGCCCTCGGATACTAGCAGCCAGGTTCGGCGACGAACTTCTGGATTACGCCGCAAATAATCATTTAAGTCATCCATGCTTTTTCTTGCAATATCCTCACTAATAACAATTACTCGTAAATGAATCAGATAACGTGGATCGGAAATTTGCTGCTGTAAATTGTTCATGGCGTCATCTAATGTGTATCCATATACTTCTACGACCCATACTGGATTTTGATTTCCACCCCCGCCTTCACCCCCACTGCCTGGTCCGAGTGGAACTCTTCCCGGAACCGCAATTTGGGCAGTTACACGGATTTTGGGCAGGTTAATATTTGCGCTCTTCAGATGAGTGGTTTGATCATCATTTGTTTTGCTGTCTGGAGGGACGGAATCAATGGACAGCCCTAGCACCAATGCACGATCTTCAATTTCGAGCTGGTCCCAGCAACCTGCGAGCAATCCAGACAGGAGTGAGAGAATAAACATAAGAACTACACGCTTGTAAATTTTTTTACTCATGAGAAATGGCTCCTTTATGCCGGATTAGAGAGACTAACCATAATAAAAGAGGATAGAAGGTCAAAAAAACCAAACCGATAATCGCTGTAACGCTGGCAAATGTATTGACCTGAAATATGTTTCTCGGAAAAAGTGAAAAAATAAAGATAAGCGGAAATAAGAAATTGGAGATCAGGCGGTGATCCTTGTGTCGCAGTACTTGTTGCAGAGAGTATGCGGCTAGATAGTAGTTCGTAAAGATGGTAGTGAAGATAGAAATCACCCAAATGATTATAAAAAGAGCATCAAACCGTTCTAATAATCCTGCACCGATGGATATGGAGCGAGCTGCTTCTAGGGTTGGATAGGAAAGTATTTTGGATTCTTGAGCTCCAAACATGCCTAAACTGACCCAAACGATCATTACATAAATGAATCCAATGAAACAAAGTGCAAAAATGCCTGCTTTAAGGGCTTGTTGAGGTTTTTTCATTAGAGGAACTAATAGTGTTAGGACAAATGTGCCCTGATAAAGGGCGGCAGACGTAATCGTTCCTTTGGAAAAGCTTGAAAAGGTGGTGTAATTTCCGGTGAGGGGAAGTAAGTTCAGAACATCAACATTTTTCATAGCTACCAATGTAATTGCGATAACAGATAATAGAATAAAAGGTAAATAAAAAACATGTACATAAGTAAATTTTACAACATTTCTACGGATTGATAAGGCAACCAGTAGGAGCATTAAGAGAATTACTGCTTCTATAGGCGTCTTTTTAAAGACAACCGCAACACATACTTCACCGAATTGGCGCATGGTGATCCCGGCAGAGAAAGCAAAGAGCAAAGTGATAAGAATGGAGAATATATCCGCGAGCCAAGTTCCGAGAAGGCGGCGGCTGAATACGAATAACGTTTCGTTCGGGAATTTTCGGCAGACAGCCGCTGTAAACCAGCAACCCAAAAAAGCAATAGGTACGCCAGAAGCAGTTACGAGTGGTGCACCACTGTCTCCGGCTTCAGCCATATAACGAGGAATACTTAAGATTCCTATTCCTATAATCGTACTGATGATTACAGCCATGACTTGGATTGTTGATATGGGGCGGTTACGATTCATCAGCTTCACTTTTCTCCTTAAAAATCAGATCGGTATGCATTTTGGGGATATCCTTGGCAAGAAGGTCAGGATCAGGTGTATTGAGAAAGCTTGGGCGACTTCGCATCCACCATAAAGGTGCCCGAACGATACTATCCTTAAGATCCTTCCATATCGTAGGCACAAAGGGTGTCATGTAGGGAACACCAAAGGATTCCAGGAATAATAAGTGGTTAACAATAACAATCGTACCAAGCATTACTCCGTACAGACCAAAACAGCCTGCCAATATGATCAATGGAAATCTAAGCATTCTTGAAGAGATAGCGGCATTGTAAGCGGGTGTGGCAAAAGACCCTATGGTCGTTATAGCGACAACAACTACGGTAGTTGGACTCGCCAGACCTGCTGCTACGGCTGCCTGACCAATGACAAGCACACCTACAATAGAAAGTGCCCCGCCAATCATTTGCGGTAAGCGAATGGTTGCTTCACGCAGCACCTCCATGAAGACCTCCATAATCAGAACTTCCAATACGGCCGGAAAGGGCACGCCAGCTCTTGCACCTGTTATCGCTACCGCGAACTCCGTCGGTAGTAGCTCAGGATTGAAAGAGATAATGGACACATATAAGGATGGAAAGAAAAGGGAGAATAATAAGGCAATCAGGCGGATCATTCGTAGGAGGCTTCCTACGATAAAACGTTCCGTGTAGTCATCTGTCGTCTGAAAGAATTGATTGAAAAGTGCCGGGACGATGAGGCAGAAAGGTGAGCCGTCTACAAGGATGATGACTCGTCCTTCTAATAAAGAGGCTATAGATTTATCCGGGCGTTCGGTTGGCTGAACCTGCGGAAATGGGGACAAGGGATGATCTTCTATGAATTGCTCGATATATCCCGAATCAAGGATGCCATCTACATTTATAGCTGACAATCTCTTCATCACCTTTTGAACCAGTCCTGGATCAGCTATTCCTTCGATATAACAAACAGCTACTTTTGAGCGTGTCCGTACGCCAAGAGGAGCAGTTACAACACGAAAATCCGGCGTTTGCAGTCGGTAGCGAAGCAAGGAGAGATTGGATTGTAAATTCTCGATAAACCCATCACGCGAACCGCGTATGACTTGTTCAGTTTGAGGCTGCTCAATGCTACGATGCTCAATTTTACGCAGATTGAAATACAGGGCCTGATCCATTCCATCTACGATTAGAACTACATTTCCCTCCAACAGGATGGAGGCTAAAGCATTTAGATCCTTAGTTCGGTTCCCTTGTGTTACTTGTACCGTCATACTCCAAATGTAATCAGGTAGATCCTTAAGATCTTCTGGAATTTCTGAGGGGTCGGAGGAAACATTCATTAATGGTTTTAAAACATAGTTCTGAATTTGATTCTGATCCACCACAGAAGAAAAAAAGATAATAGCCGCATCATGTCTACCATACACTTTGAAGTTACGGACTATAAGATCGCTGTATTCTCCAAAGACTTGTCGAATGAAGCTTATATTGCTCTCCAGGCTGGAATCCAGTGGCTTTATTGGACGATTGTCCTGGGCAGAGGACTCTTTGCGTGCAGGCTTTTGTTTAAAAGAGGTATATTTTTGTTTCCAATTTTGCACGGTCGCTCCACCTTTCTATGAAATCACGCTTATTAAAGCTTGGCTTAAAAGAAGACCTTTTATGTAAATATTTCAAAAGATGATCAGGGTGGCGATAGTTAAGGAGTGTTGCTCAATACACTTTTGACCGCTAAACTAAAGATAGAAACGCTTAAGGGGTTATGAGAGATATGATGATGCAAGCACCTACTATGGAACAGGCGCAGGCTGAGCTGCAAAAATATTATGGATATCCAGATTTTCGGGATGGTCAGAAGAAGATTGTTCAGAACTTGCTGGAAGGTCGCGACACGCTGGGGATTCTTCCTACGGGAGGTGGGAAATCGATTTGCTACCAAGTTCCCGCACTGCTGCTTCCTGGGTTGACTTTGGTGATCTCACCATTGATCTCGCTGATGAAGGACCAGGTCGATGCGTTAACCACGGCGGGTATTCCGGCTGCCTTTATTAATAGCACGTTAAGCGGGAAAGAAGTAAATGAGCGGATTCGTGCTGCCCGACGCGGTGATTTGAAGCTGCTTTATGTCGCGCCCGAAAGGTTAGAGCTGGACTGGTTCCGACTGGAGATGGCTGAGCTGGCGATTTCCTGCGTGGCTGTGGATGAGGCACACTGTGTATCTCAGTGGGGGCATGATTTCCGCACAAGCTATTTGTCGGTGTCGCCATTTGTGAATGAGCTGCCAGAACGGCCAATCTTGGCTGCATTTACAGCGACGGCAACACCGGAGGTTATGGAGGACATGGTTCGGCTGCTGCGTCTGCGCGAGCCGGGTATTTTCATGACTGGACTCGGAAGAGATAATCTAGCGATGTCTGTGTTACGTGGGGAGAATAAGCGGGAATTCGTTATGGATTACACAGCGACACATTCTCATCAGCCGGGTATTGTATATGCGGCTACACGCAAAGAAGTGGATGATCTATATCAAAGGCTGCAGGCTTCAGGAATAGCGGCAGGCCGCTATCATGCAGGTATGAATGATCAGGAGCGGGCAGATAGCCAGGAAGGCTTCCTATATGACGATATCCGGGTCATGGTGGCCACAAATGCTTTTGGGATGGGGATTGATAAATCCAATGTCCGGTATGTCATTCATTATAATATGCCGAAGAATATGGAAGCTTATGTTCAGGAAGCGGGTCGTGCGGGTCGTGACGGTGAGCCTAGTGAGTGTATCCTGCTCTTTAGTGCGCAGGATATTATGACACAGAAGTTCCTGATCGAGCAGAATCCGCAGGATACGGACCGTAAAGCTAACGAATATCGCAAGCTTCAGCAAATGATTGATTATTGTTATACTACCCGCTGCTTGCGCAGTGCCCAACTAGATTACTTCGGTGAGGCGCATGAAGACAAGTTATGCGGCATTTGCAGCTCATGTACAGATGAACGAGAGCTTATAGATATGACCGTAGATGCGCAAAAGATATTCTCTTGCATCCACCGTATGCGGGAACGTTATGGAGTAGCATTAGTGGCTTCTGTGCTGAAAGGCTCTCGCAATCAGAAAGTGATGCAATATGGTTTTGATAAGCTGCCGACCCATGGGGCATTGTCGAGCCGGACAGAGAAGGAAATCTCGGAGAGCATTAATGTGCTGATCTCAGAGGGATATCTGGTCTTGTCGGAAGGACAGTATCCAGTAGTACGGCTACAGCCTTTAGCTGCTGAGGTACTGCGCGGACAACGTGAGGTCACGCAGCGGGTGGCACGTCCATCACGAGTAGGCGCGGCATCCGGCACGCGAGTTCGTAGTCGTGGGCATGACCTGTCACCTTCGGCGGTCAATGAGACCGTCTTTGAGCAGCTTCGTCTGATCCGGAGAGAGTTGGCGGGACGTGAGCATGTGCCCTCATATATCATTTTTAATGATGCTACGCTGCGTGAGATGAGTGTGGTTTGCCCGCAGACCGAAGCGGAAATGCTGAGAGTGAAGGGTGTAGGGGAAGTGAAATACCGGAAGTACGGTAAAGCATTCCTAGAGTTTTTTCAAAATGAAATGTAGAGAAGGTCGTGTAGCATGAAAATCATCCTAACCACATTAAACGCCAAATATATCCATACCTCACTGGCAATTCGTTTGCTTAAAGCCTACAGTGAGCATGAATTTAATGATATTCATTTAGTGGAGTACACCATCAAAGATCCCGTGATGAATATCGTGTCCGACTTGTTTCAGAAACGGCCAGATGTGATTGGCTTCTCTTGTTATATCTGGAATATCGAGGAGACACTCAAGCTGATCGGAATTCTTAAGCAAGTGATGCCCGAGGTTACGATTGTTCTCGGAGGTCCGGAAGTTTCTTATGAGCCGCTGCATTGGATGAAGAGAGAAGCTGGCATTGATTTTATCGTCAACGGAGATGGAGAAGAGACCTTCCATCATCTGCTGCAGGAGTTGAGAGATGACCGGAAATTTCATTTTGTGTACGGAGCTGCTTATCGTAAGGGAGAGGAGATCATTGTAAATCCACCTCGTCCCAAAAGCGATCTAAATACGCTGCCTACACCGCATCGTTTTCCAGAGGATATTCCAGATTTGAGCAAACGTATTGTTTATTTTGAGACAAGTCGTGGGTGCCCGTTTAACTGTCAATTTTGTTTATCCAGTATTGAGGTTGGCGTACGTTACTATGATATTGAACGAGTGAAGTCTGATTTACTCTATTTAATTGAAAATGGTGCCAAAATCATCAAGTTCCTGGACCGCACCTTCAACATCAACCGCAACTATGCAATGGAGATGTTTCAATTCCTGATCGATAATCATCAAGGCTGTGTGTTCCAGTTTGAAATCACAGCAGATATTATGCGGCCAGAAGTTCTGGATTTCCTGTCGAATAATGCGCCACCGGGCATCTTTAGGTTCGAGATTGGTGTACAGTCTACGAACGATGAGACGAACGAGCTCGTTAAACGTCGCCAGAATTTCAAGAAGCTGTCTCGTACGGTAATGAAGATCAAGGAAAGTCGCAATATCGATCAGCATCTAGATTTGATCGCGGGGCTTCCTATGGAGGATTACACCACCTTCCGCAAAACGTTTAATGATGTATTCGTTATGGAGCCAGAAGAGCTGCAGCTTGGTTTCCTTAAAATGCTTCGCGGGACGGGTCTGCGTGCACAGGCGGCAAAATATGAGTATACGTATATGGAACATGCCCCTTACGAAATCCTTAGCAGTCATATGATGACCTTCTCGGATATTATCCGCTTGAAGCGGCTTGAGGATGTGCTGGAGAAATACTGGAACAGCCACCGGATGGACCATACAGCCAAATATTTGATCCGTCATGTGTTTGATTCGCCATTCGATTTCTTCCAGGAGTTCGGTGACTATTGGGAGGAGAGAGGCTGGCAAAAGATTGGGCATCAGCTGGAAGATCTCTTTATCCGTTTGCAGTCCTTCTTGATTGATCGTGGGACACCGTCTATGGATATCATTACGGGGCTAATGAAGCTTGATTATTTCCTAGGACACAAGTATAAGCCTCGCAAAATATGGTGGGATTTCGTGCTGGATAAGTCGGATTGGTCGAGCTACTTGAAGAATATCGCAGCTAATCCGGGTCAAATCTCTGCACAGTTGGCAGAAGCCGGACTTAGTGAGAGAGAACTGCAAAAGTACACGGTGCTTGAAGTGCTGCCGTTCTCGCTTGAAGCGGTGCTCGAATCCATCAGCGGTCTACGGGCGGATGGGGGTTCAGAGGAAGAGGAAGAGGACAATGCTGTCGATGGGGCTGTACCTTCTCCTGAGTCATTAATACTGGGAGTTACAGAGGGTAGTTTAGAAGAGTCTGTCCAAACCACAAGCTCTGCTGTAGCCGTAGCTGAACCAACTTCCGTTCGCGATGGTCGCACGCTGCTAATTGTAATGTATCAGCAGAACGAGAGCCAACGCGCTCAGTATTATACGTTACCTTTGTAATAGTTCCATATAGATCGCTCCCTTGGGGCGGTCTATTTTTGTTTTATATGCAAGGTTTACCTGCTAAATTTAGTGTTATTGGGCCCGTATGACCTTACATGTGTGATTTCTCCACAATTGTGAGTCCGAAAATGATGGTGGGGGAGTAATGGTTGCCTAAAAGCATCCATGTATCCGAAAAAGAGGGGAGGGGCTAGGATTAACGAGTGTGGTAAATTGCTCACAACCCAAAACGAAGAGCAGCGATCCCCAATAACGGGAGGATGGCTGCTCCGAAAAACCTCGTTTTTCTCTTAACTTGTAGTCGTAACCTCAGAAGGGAGATGCTGTTCTAGCCAGTTAAGCACATCGGCCGTAACCTGATCCCGGTTCACCTCATTAAGCATTTCATGCCTGCCACCTGGATAGAGTCGATACTCTACGTCCGATATCCCTCGCTTATTGTACAGCTCCGCAAGACGAGGAATGCCTTGTCCGCTCATCCCTACAGGATCCTTATCCCCACCAAAGATATAAATGGGCTTACTTGTACATAATGTCCTAAGTGATTCCTCGGTATGGATCTCCCTTAGGAGGTGGAAAAAACCACGGAAAAAGCGTGTTGTACAAATAGCGCCACAGAATGGATCGGAAATGTACTTATCTACTTCCGCATCATCGCTGCTCAGCCAGTCATATGCTGTTCTTACGGGAGAAAAAGCACGGTTATAACTGCCGAATACTAAGCTGTTTAGTAGTACACTGCGGTGATGTTCACCCTTTAACTTGAGCTGTGCACTAGCCAGAGATTCTCCAAGGCGCAGCATACCGCGAGGACCATTTGTACCGCTTAGGATAAATCCTGCATAGATTTCGTTACCCTCTTCACACATCAGCTTTTGAGCCAGAAAGGAACCCATACTATGAGCGAATAGAAAGATAGGCTTACCTTCATGTTTGGAGAGTGCTTTGGCTGCTACCTGGAGCAGATTGCGCCGCATCCAATAGAATCCGTCCTCCCCAACATCGCCAAGCAGATCGACTTGACCAGCGGTTTTACCATGTCCCCGGTGGTCATTGACATATACTGCATAACCTACTCCTGTTAAGGCTTCCGCAAAACGAGCATAACGGACAGCTGTTTCACACATACCGTGAGAAATTTGCACGATTCCTCTAACTGGCACATCGGATTCAGGTAACCATTCATAGACATGGATATTTACACCTATGGGATCCGTTAGAGTAAAACTATTTTCCTTCATGGTCCATTCCTCCTAAAGGTTCTCGACTTATGGTAAATAAGAGCGAAGCACAGTAGAATGACCTTCGATAGCGTAACGGCCGAGACTGGAAGGTATCAGATAGCATTCTCCTGCAGCATAAGGCTGGGAGCTGCCATCCCAAGTAAGATGTCCGCTGCCTTCACAGATGACTAGAATAGTGAAGCTGTCTTCTGTAGTGGTGAGGCCCCATGAACCATTTACGATTCCTTTTTCTACGATGAAATATGGCGAAGCGGCAAGTTGCAGCCACTCTCCAGGTACTGCGTTATCTGTCTTCATCGAAGTAGCCCCGGCGCCTTCATAAGCTGTAACATTAAGTGAATCCTCAATATGAAGCTCACGTGGCTTTCCGTCCAGGCCTGGACGGTCATAGTCATAAATACGGTATGTAGTGTCGGAATTTTGCTGGATCTCTGCTACAACGACACCAGCGCATAACGCATGAACGGTTCCGGCTGGAATATAGAAGGAGTCTCCTGCAGAGACAGATACTTCTTGAAGGCTATCCATAACGGTGCCTTTTTCCAGTGCTTCGCGCAATGTTTCACGATCCACGCCTTCTTTAAGACCATAGATGATTTTGGCACCTGGCTTAGCGTCTAACACGTACCACATCTCTGTTTTGCCCAGTTCACCTTGTGGCAATCCCTCATAATCATCTGTAGGGTGGACTTGAACGGAAAGATTGTCGTTGCAGTCCAGCAATTTGATTAGTAGAGGAAATCTTCCACCCGTTTCAGAAATCCCTTTGCTTCCGAACCATTCATGGCCGAACTGCTCACGAATTTGATCTAAGCCTTGACCGGCTAACTCTCCGTTTACCACTGAAGACGTTCCATTCGCGTGATCGGCGATCATCCAGCCTTCGCCAATATGTCCTTCTGGCAGATCTAGGCCGAATTTCTCCAGCGCGCGGCCTCCCCAGACACGTTCTTTAAACTCCGGTTGAAATTTCAAAGGATATGGTTGAGTCATTACTACATCTTCCTTCCCAAATATAAAATTGTTTGATGCTTACAGTTTAAGAGGGGATTCCTTTTTTCTTTTCAAGCGCAATCATATAAGGTGAATCCGTGCGCTGAAGCTGACGATAAACAATGCTTTGTGCTACCTTTTGGGAAACAGCTGCTGCCCAAGATTCAACGGCATCGGCTTCTTTATCTCCGCCAGCATGGCCGGGATAAAGAACCGCCGTGATGATCCCGCCTGGACGCAGTAACTGGAGAGAAGCTTCCAAGGCTGCAATGGAGCTGCCTGGCTGAGTAATGATGTTCTTGTCGGCATCTCCTGAAGGCAAGTATCCTAGGTTGAACATTACAGCACCAACGGTGCCATGCCAGTTCGCTGGAACAGCTTCAGCCATTTCTGCGTGACTACGTTCCAGCAAAGTGACGGTGGCGAGCGAGGGAGCTTCCTCTCTTGCAAGCCGCAGGCGCTCTTCAGCCAGCTTCAGCGCTGCAGCTTGAATGTCAAAGCCGCAGACTTCACCGCGAGCTCCGACCATTTTGGCTAGAAAAAGCGTATCAGCACCAGTACCTACAGTGGCATCAATAGCACGCTCACCTATAGTTAGCCGCTCAGAGATTAATTTATGAGCAAAGCTTAGAACGGACATGAAGCCCATTAGCTTTTCCTCCAATACTTACCCTGCCAAGTATCACGAGCAACAAGCTCAGCGTCAATGGCATTTAGCACTTCCCACTTTTTGAGACTCCACAACGGACCGACTAAGAGATCCCGAGGAGCGTCACCAGTCAAGCGATGTACAATCATCTCAGGGGGCAGAATTTCGAGTGAATCAACAATCAGCTTCACATATTCGTCCTGTTCCATGAACCGCAGCAGTCCGGCTTCGTACTGCTTCACCATGGGTGTTTTACGCATGAGATGTAGCAGGTGAATCTTAATTCCTTGGACATCCATACGAGCGACAGCAGATACCGTTTCCAGCATCATTTCATGCGTCTCCTGTGGGAGGCCGTGAATGATATGGGTACAGATACGAATGCCGTGACGCCGCAGCTTATCAACAGCCTCTAAATAACACTGGGTATCATGGGCCCGATTAATAAGCTCAGAAGTGGAGTCGTGTATAGTCTGAAGCCCCATTTCTACCCACAGATAGGTGCGCTCGTTTAGCTCTGCTAAATATTCGACAACATCATCTGGCAAACAGTCAGGCCGTGTAGCAATAGAAAGTCCAACGACACCGGGCTGCTGCAAAATCTCTTCGAAATATTCTCTAAGCTCTTCGACCGGAGCGTACGTATTCGTATAGGCCTGAAAATATCCGATGTATTTAGCGTTTGGCCATTTTAGATGCTGCTTATCACGGATGTTATTAAATTGGGTGACGAGATCATCTCGGCGACTTCCTGCAAAATCACCAGAACCTCTGGCACTGCAAAATGTACAACCGCCTTTAGCGATGGAGCCGTCACGGTTGGGACAGGTAAAGCCAGCATCAAGCATAACTTTGAATACCTTGGTGTTCAAATGTTCACGCATTTCGTAATTCCAGGTATGAAAACGTTTATCTCCCCAAAGCTGCGGAGGAGTAGTGTATTGAAGATTAGACACGAGGAGCTCCTTTCTGAAAATATAAACATGGATAAGTATCCTTATCCTTATATTTTTCTGAGACGGATGGCATCCTTTATAAAAGAACACGCAGCCGTTTCTTATAACCCAATACATTGTATCAAAAAACAGAGCTCGGCGTAACATTCACTCACGGTACTGGCATGAAAATAGGCCGAAAGTAAGGCGCTTTCAACTTGAAAATGCTTACATAGTATGTTATATTCAGAGTGTGAAACGCTGCTGTGGCATAAAGAAATTCAGCCAGGAGTTCATAATTTCGTGTCGTCCGATCCATAATAATAACCGTGAGGTGATAGCAATGAATTCTCAAACGGTATATGCTGAGGGTAAAGATTCGATTGAAGTCCACTTAACGCCAGATGAAGCCCTTGCACTAACAGGCGTGGAATTTAACGGCAACCCTAAGATCAAGACAGATGCACAGCGTAAAATTCGCAGCGCATTCGAAAAAAAGACATTTGCCAAATAGCTCAAACACAAAGTAGATCCTAATCTACCGGATAAGAATGAGCCTTAATACCAAATATACACAACGAAGGAATTCCCCTGGATAGCTCATTTAAGAGCTGAACCAGAGAATTCCTTTTTCTTTTTTACCCCAATCCCTTTACTTTTCGGGACAATTTCGGCACAATATTGCAAGTGACAGTTATCGTATAAGAGATAATCGGAGGAATACCTATGCGTTTACGCGGAAGAAAAGGAATACGTGAAAGTTTGGAAGAACAGACCGATCTAGTCATTCTAGACCCTCGGAGTTATAAAGGTGAGTGGTCCAAGCTGTTTGGAAATGATCATCCGATCCATGTGGAGTTCGGAATGGGCAAGGGACAGTTTATCAGTCAAATGAGCTTTAAATATCCCGATATTAATTTTATCGGCGTTGATATGTATGATGAGCTGATCCGCCGTGCTGGAGATAAGGCTAGAGCGGTATGGGAGCCGGCAGGTCATGAGACGCCGCCTAACCTGAAATTGGCACTCGCCAATATTGATTATGCAGAGGAAGTATTTACTCCAGGAGAACTGGAACGAATTTATCTTAACTTTAGTGATCCGTGGCCGAAGAGTAAGCATGCTCGTCGTCGTTTGACTCACCCGCGTTTTCTTGACAAATATCGGGGGCTGCTAAGCGACTTAGGTGAAATTCATTTGAAAACAGATTCCCGAAGCCTATTTGAATTCTCATTAAATGCATTTGCGGACTTTGGTTTACAGATGAAAAATATCTCGTTAGACCTACATGCGGACGGGATCATAAATGAGGATCATATTATGACAGAATACGAGACGAAATTTGTCGGACGCGGCGTGAATATCCATCGTTGTGAGGCCATTGTAGGTGCGGAAGCGCTCAAGCAGTATCAAGCTACCCGTTTGGACAAATACCGGTTGTAGTTACAAAGCACTGCTCCTAAAGACATGCTTCAATAATAAAGTAGCAGCCTCCAAGTGGTTTGGAGGCTGCTGCTTTATTTTGTTAACTATTCCAATAATTCGATAATGCTCTGAGCACATTGCAATGGGTGGTAACGGGCGATTTCCTCGAGATGAAGTTTTCGCTTATTCTGCACATCCTCGTAGTTGTTTAAGAGACGCTCCATCCACATTATGACTACGTCTAAAGACTCAATCGGCTCTCCGAAACCTGCTGCGGTAAAATAACGGCAATTTTCCTCCTCCTGCCCGGGCAGAGGGTTATAGAAAAGCATCGGTATTCCTTTAGCGAGCCCTTCACTGCAGGTCATTCCACCCGGTTTTGTGACGAGCAGATCGGACACCTCCATCAGCTTGTCAATCTCACGCGTAAAACCGATCAAGGAAATATTAGGATGATTATAACGTGAGTCTTCTTTCATTTCCTGAAGCAGCTCTTCATTCTTGCCGAGACAGAAAACAATCTGAATCTTCTCACGCCATTCCGCCAGACAGGCATTTACAACCTGATCGTTCATGATCCCCCAGCCGCCGCCCATGACTAGTACTGTTGGCATATCCTTGAGATTGAATTGCTGTCGAATCTCCTGCTTTCCAGGGTGCTGCCAAAAGTTGGGATGTACGGGTATCCCTGTAACCTGAATTTTCGCAGCAGGAATGTTTCGCATACGCAATTTGGATTTAACCTCTGGTGTTGATACCAGATAACGGTCTACCTCTGGACTGATCCAGCTGGCATGTGCGTCATAATCCGTTATAACAGTTACGAGTGGCACCTTTAGGGTGGGATCCACTCGCTTAAGACGAGATACTACAGCACCCGGAATGAAGTGTGTGCAGACAATAACGTCAGGCTTCAACTGCATAACAACATTTTTGGTATGCGTATAAAATATACGATGCAGGGCAAGCGTGGTAAGACGATTAAATGATTTTTGGTGACGATAGACATACCCCATCAGCTTTGGCTGAGTCGTTACCGTCTTACGGTAAGCGGACAGAATAATGGGGGCCATTTTGGGATTTAGGAAGTTCCCAAGTTCTAGCACCTTCGTTTGTAAATTAGGTGACAGTTGGCGCAAACTGCTCGACAGCGCATAAGCTGCTTGAGTATGTCCTGCTCCAAAGCCTTCTGAAAGTATTAAAATTCTTTTTTTTTGCAATTTTGATTCACCTATTCTCAAAGGTTTTCCCGGTTTAACCATATATACTTCAGATCCATAAGGCTATGGTGCCCGCTGCAACACTGGTTCCGATCACTAAGCCTGCAAAGACATCGGATGGATAATGTAATCCCAGATAAATGCGTGAAAACCCGACAATACAGGCCAGTGGCAGCAGAATAACGGTCAAGGCAGGAAATGCTACCATATATGGGACCGTTGAAGCAAAGATAGCTGTAGTATGACCAGAAGGAAAAGAATGATCCTTTAATGGATTACGAAATGTGTTCGTATCCGGTAACGCCAGATAAGGCCGCATGCGTGGATACAGTTTCTTGGCGACAGCAACTGGCAAATGGCTAACAGCTAGAGCCGTCATTGCTTGCAGGCTAGCGGTTCTCCATGGCTGAGGAGCAAGTACCCATATCAATATGTTGATAACAATTGTGCTTGTAGCTCCACCCAAATGAGTGAGATAGAAGAGCCAAAAGTTCAGAAAACGATTATGCATTCGTCCGTTGATCCACTTAAAAAGGTGCCGCTCCCAGAGATGTAGCTTCATGAATAAATGTCTCATATCTTGTCCCTCCGCCAGTCGGCTACCGATAACAGGTGCTTATGAGCAGTCCGTTCTTTTGCATTAGATCTGTCTTAATCATACTTTTTAAAGGTAGTCCATTTCAAGGAAAAGCTCAGTTTTGCTAGAAATTTGCTAGTTTTGACTTAGAGCCGCTAACGCCTTACAATGATTCAAGCGGACTAAACATGTTTAAAAGGGTAAGAGATAAATAAGGATCCGAAATAATGGAATCCATACAATTCTTTTAAACAACACATATAAAAATTGTGAAGTCTGCCTAGAATAAGAATACTCTTGGTCTATTGTTAAGGGATGCAACAAAAGGGTCAGAAGGAACGTCAAGCAAACTAGAGAGAAAAAAAAAGAACACCGAGAGTGAAAAAAGGGGGCATCAAAAGGTCATGACAGACGCACTGTTTGTTACGCTCCAAGTGATTTTGGCAGCAATCGCAGTATATCAGTTTACCTTTTCGTTATTTGGTCTGCACAAGAAAAAGACAAAGACAAAGTATAAGCCAGAAAAAACATTTGCAGTACTTGTTGCTGCACATAACGAGGAAGAAGTCGTCGGCGCGTTAATGGAGAACCTGAAGCAGCTTAACTATCCTTCAGAACTGTTTGACGTATTTGTAATTTGTGACAATTGTACAGATGGTACAGCTCGTATTGTTCGAGAGCACGGAATGAATGCTTGTGTCCGTACGAACCCGAATCTACGTGGTAAAGGTTATGCCATTGAATGGATGCTCAAGGAGCTTTGGAGCATGCCGCGTCAATATGACGCAGTTGTAATGTTTGATGCCGATAACCTGGCACATACTGAATTCCTAATGGAGATGAATAATGATCTTTGTTCAGGAGCGCGTGTTATTCAAGGTTATATTGATACCAAGAATCCAGAAGATTCCTGGATTACTGCAGCGTATGGTGTCTCGTATTGGTATATTAACCGTTTGTGGCAACTTTCACGCCATAATTTGAATATGGCGAACTTCCTTGGCGGAACAGGAATGTGTTTCGAGACCAATCTCCTTAAAGAGATGGGCTGGGGAGCTACAAGCTTGGTTGAGGATCTGGAGTTTACGATGCGCAGTGCATCACATGGTGTATATCCTAAGTTCAACTATGACGCAAAGGTATTTGATGAGAAGCCTCTAACTTTCAAGGCCTCTTCAAGACAGCGTCTGCGCTGGATGCAAGGACACTTCACTGTAGCTCGTCGTTATTTTTTCCCATTACTTTGGCAAAGTATTAAAGAACGTAGCTTAACGAAGTTTGACCTTGCTCTTTACGGAGCAAATGTGTACATTGTTTTGCTCACTTTCTTGATGACGGCGGTAATGTGGGTAGATATGGCTCTCTTTAACGGCCCGAATATCGCTAATATTTACGGAAGCTTGCCAGTTTGGCTCGGTTTCCTTGCGATCGGTTTGAATCTGGTGACCTTTGGGATCGCGATGGCTTTGGAGAAGGTTAAATTTAAGAAGGTGTACGCTTATCTGGTGTTCTTCCCAATTTACCTGATCTCTTGGTATCCTATTACGTTCTATGCGTTCTTCACGCAGAACAACAAGCAGTGGAGCCATACCAAGCATACGCGTGTCGTAAGACTTGAAGAAGTGCAAAGCAAGCAGGTTTAAGACATTTCAGAATGTTGAATAAAAGAATTGACACTCCGTTTGGAGTGGTGTATAGTATTCAAGTACGCAAATCATAGGGATTGCAAGAAGAAGCACCTGCTTCTCACCTGACTGGCATATTCGCCGGCTGGTTTTGATCTCAATGCTTTATGAATGTTAATGTTCATGAACGTTGATCAAACACGGGGTGTCGGGTGTTACCGGCACCCCTTTTTTATGGAGTATGGCAGTAAAGTTGTTAAAAAGATCCGGAGGTGGAGAGTTATCAGTAAGGAACATATGATCAATGATGAAATTCGGGCCAAAGAGGTACGGTTGGTTGGTGCGGAAGGCGAACAAATCGGAATTAAACCGATCCGCGAAGCGTTGCAAATGGCGATCGATCTTAATCTAGATTTAGTCAATGTAGCACCGCAGGCTAAGCCGCCGGTATGCCGCATCATGGATTACGGCAAGTTCCGTTATGAAACGCAGAAGAAAGAGAAGGAAGCGCGTAAGAACCAGAAGATCGTTGATATCAAGGAAGTCTGGTTCCGTGCTAACATTGAGGAACATGATTATCAAACCAAGTTCCGCAATGTGATCAAGTTCTTGGGTGAAGGCGATAAAGTGAAGTGCTCCGTACGTTTCCGCGGACGTGAGATTACTCATGCGAATATCGGCCAGAAAATCCTCGAGCGTGTTAAAAACGAAGTGGCTGATATTTCTGTTGTTGAGCGCCAGCCTAAGCTGGAAGGCCGCAGCATGATTATGATTTTGGCTCCTAAAGCCCAATAAATATGGAGTCACTTGCTTATCTGCAATTTGGCGCCGCATAATATTCAAGGAGGAAACACCATGCCTAAGATGAAAACACATAGCAGCCTGAAAGGCCGCTTTAAAATTACCGGAACTGGTAAAGTAACACGTTACAAAGCTCACAAAAACCACTTGCTGTCCCACAAATCTAAACGCGCTAAGCGCGTTCTGAACGGTAATCCAGTAATGGCCCCTGGGGATGTAAGACGTTTGAAACAAGGATTGGCTAACTTGAAATAGTTTATCACACATTTTTGGGAGGTTTATTAATATGGCAAGAGTTAAGGGCGGATTTGTAGTTCGTCGTAGACATAAAAAAGTGTTGAAATTGGCAAAAGGTTATTTCGGTTCTAAACACCGCATTTTTAAAACAGCTAAAGAACAAGTAATGAAATCGATGGTTTACGCTTACCGCGACCGTCGTCAAACTAAACGTAACTTCCGCAGACTGTGGATCGTTCGTATTAATGCAGCAGCTCGTTTGAACGGTCTTTCTTACAGCAAACTTGTATACGGCCTGAAATTGGCTGGTGTAGAAGTTAACCGTAAGATGCTGGCTGATCTGGCTGTAAATGATCTTAACGCTTTCAACTCCTTGGCTGGTATTGCTAAAGAGAAAATCAACGCGTAAGTGTTGTGACATAATAGAAAAGCACCGCCTGCGGGTTGCCCATGCAGCGGTGCTTTTTTGTGTGGTATGAAGTGTGAAGCATGGCGAGAGAATTCTCTGCCGCAATAAAAATGAGAATAAAACTCTGCTTTAGGCAGAGTTATTCCCAGTATTTTATTGTATTGAGCTCAGCAGCAAGTTTTTTACTGATGGTTCTTCTCACTTTGCGCAACTCAGAACGTTCATTTGCTGATTCGTTGATCAGTTTTTCTTCGTCGGTCTCTGGGATAATGGCAGGAACCGGAGTTGGAGTGCCATCCTCCTCGACTGCGACAAAGGTGAGAAATGAAGTGGCGGCGACGGCGCGCTCACCAGTGTATAAATTTTCTGAAATGATCTTTACAAATACCTCTATGCTTGTACGCCCAGTCCAAGAAACAAAGGATTCGAAGCATACGGAGTCTGTAGGTCGAATGGGTCTTAAGAAGTCAACAGAGTCTGTAGAGGCTGTGACGACATTGGCACGGCAATGGCGCATAGCGGAGATGGAGGCTACTTCGTCAATGCCGCTCATGAGCTTGCCGCCAAATAATGTCTTGTGATTATTAACATCATTAGGGAAAACACGTCCGGTTTTGAAAACGCGGGATTCACGGCAATATTTAAAAGCCGGCATCGTTTGTGGATTTTTTTCATCGGTCATATCTGATAACTTCCTTTCAATGCAAATACTAAGCAATCATAATAATAGAAAACACATAAGTGTGCAATAATATTTGTATTGTGTTGGAATACTATACAAAGATAAATAAGGTTTTCTAACATCATTCAAACATGATGATAACACGTCGTGTCATGGAAAGCGGTTACTTACGAAAAAGTACAAATAATTATTGACCTGAGGTCATTTATGGACTGGATTTTAGATTTTATTGCAGTTATAATTTGATCTATGGAATGTCCAAGTAGAACACAGATGACATCCAATATTTTAAGGGGGATCACATTCAATGAAAAAAGTCTTCAAACTATCTCTTGTAATGATGCTGGCATTAACAGTTGTTTTGGCTGGTTGTGGAAACAACAACGCTAAGAATGCTGCAAATGGCGAGACGAATGCAGGAACAAATGGCGGAACAAATGCCGCAAAATCTGATTTCAAATTTGGTATGGTTACTGACATCGGTGGCGTAAACGATAAATCGTTTAACCAATCCGCATGGGAAGCACTACAAGCTCTTGAAAAAGAAACAGGTTCTTCCGTTAAATATTTGCAAAGTAAATCCAATGCTGACTATGAGCCAAACCTTAACCAATTCGTTAAGGATGGCTATAACTTGACTTGGGGTATTGGTTTTGATCTTGGCGACGCAATTAAGAAAGTTGCTGGTGAGAACGCCAACGCTAACTTGGCAATTATCGATAGCGTAGTAGAGGCTCCTAACGTAGCATCCGTTACTTTCTCTGAGAATGAAGGTTCCTTCTTGGTTGGTGTGGTTGCTGGTTTGACTACAAAAACTAACAAAGTAGCTTTTATTGGCGGTATGGAAAGCCCGGTAATCAAACGTTTTGAAGTAGGATTCAAAGCTGGTGTTGCGGCAGTTAAACCTGATGCAAAAGTTACTATTACTTATGCAGGTGCATACGACAAACCGGATACTGGTAAATCCCTTGCAGCTACATTGTATAACGATGGTAATGACATCATCTTCCCTGCTGCTGGTGCAACAGGAAATGGCGTCTTCAACGAAGCTAAATCCCGTAACAAAGCTGGCGGTGCTAAAGTATGGGTTATCGGTGTAGACAAAGACCAATCCATTGAATTTGGTACAGACGTAACTTTGACTTCTATGATCAAACGCGTTGACGAAGCTGTTAAGAAGGTTTCCAAAGAAGTAATCGATGGTACTTTCAAAGGTGGTACTACAACTGTTCTTGGTTTGAAAGACAATGGTGTAGGTATCTCTGATACATCTAAAGTTAACGTTTCTGAAGAGATTTTGGCTAAAGTTGAAGATTTCAAAAAACAAATCATTGATGGAACAATTACAGTTCCTACCGAGTAAGATCTCCCTTTTATTTATCGGATCACAATAAGAAATAAGCAATAAGGAATAAGGCCGGTTATGTGCTGGCCTTATTCCTTGTTAAAGCACTGGTTATGATAAGTTAGACACAGTTATACCGTCTTGAAAAGGGCGGTACATCCGTGTCTACATGGTAGTTATATATTCTGTGATGAGGGTGATTCCATGAGTGCTGCGGCTCCTGTCGTAGAGTTGAAGCAAATCACAAAACGATTTCCCGGTATTGTTGCTAACGATTCCATTAGTTTGACGTTAAAGAAGGGTGAGATTCTTGCACTGCTTGGTGAGAATGGTGCAGGTAAATCAACCCTAATGAATATCGTTTTTGGATTGTATCAACCGGATGAAGGAAGTATTGAAATCGACGGGAAACCGGTTGTAATTGATAATCCCAATAAAGCGATCGAGCTTGGTATTGGTATGGTGCATCAGCATTTCAAGCTCGTGGAGCCTTTTACGGTTACCGAGAATATTGTTCTTGGGATGGAGCCGAAGAAAGGTCTTAAAATTGACTATAAATCCGCTGCGGAACAGGTTCGGAAGCTATCGGAGCAATATGGCCTGCAAGTGAATCCAAATGCCGTTATTCATGACATTTCTGTTGGTATGCAACAAAGGGTAGAAATTATGAAGACCCTGTACCGCGGAGCGGATATTCTCATATTTGATGAGCCGACTGCAGTACTTACGCCTCAAGAAATTACGGAATTGATGGCGATTATGAAGCGGCTTGTTGCAGAGGGAAAATCGATTATTCTGATTACGCATAAGCTTAAAGAAATTATGCAAATATCTGATCGGGTCACCATTATTAGACGAGGAAAAGTAATCGATACCGTAAATACCGCAGATACTAATCCGAATGAACTGGCTGAGAAGATGGTTGGACGCGGCGTAACCTTCAAGGTAGCTAAGAAGGCCCCTGAGGTTGGTGAAACTGTACTCGAGCTGAAGGATGTGAACAGTAAGAGTAAAGATGGTGTCTCGGTGCTCGACGGTCTTAGCTTTGATGTGAAAGCCGGAGAAATTCTCGGAATAGCCGGTGTAGATGGCAATGGACAGAGTGAACTGATTCAGGCCATTACGGGTCTGCGTAAAATTGATTCTGGTTCTATTCAGGTGTCCGGGAACGAGATTGCTAATTTATCCCCGCGCAAGATTACGGAGATGAATGTGTCTCATATTCCAGAAGACCGTCATAAGCATGGTTTGGTGCTTGACTTCTCAGTAAGTGAGAATATGGTTCTGGAAACTTACTATAAGAGTCCATATAACAAAAACGGCTTTATGCAAAATGATGTCATTGATAAGTATGCTGAAGGTCTTGTGGAGCAGTTTGATGTGCGTACACCTTCAATTCAGACCAAAGCACGTTCTTTATCCGGCGGAAATCAACAGAAAGCGATTATTGCTCGGGAAATAGATAAAGATCCGACATTACTTATTGCAGCACAACCAACACGCGGTCTAGATGTTGGGGCTATCGAGTTTGTTCAAAAGCAGCTCATTGCACAGCGTGACCAAGGAAAAGCTGTATTGCTCATTTCGTTTGAATTGGACGAGATTATGAATGTATCAGACAGAATTGCTGTTATCTATGAAGGCAAAATTGTCGGTGAAGTGTTCCCGCAGGATACGAATGACCAGGAACTGGGTCTTATGATGGCAGGCAGCTTGAAGCGGGGAGGTAAGGCAGTTGAATAAGTTCAAAAAAATCTTCACAACTGACAGCTATATCGTTCCTCTTGTCGCCATCGTACTTGGTTTTCTTGTGGGAGCAATAGTTATGCTTATGGGTGGTTATGATCCGATAACTGCTTACTCCGCACTGTTCTCACGTGTATTTGGTAACTTATACAACTTTGGTGAAGCCGTGCGCGAAATGACGCCATTAATGCTCACTGGTTTAGCCGTAGCCTTTGCATTTCGTTCAGGGATGTTTAATATCGGAGCAGATGGACAAGTGATGATTGGTATGACGGCTGCGACCGTGGTGGGTATTAAATTTGCAGCCTTGCCAGGATTCATCTTAGTTCCGCTTGCTGTTATTATAGCTGGGTTATGTGGAGGTCTGTGGGCTGGTATCGCCGGCTATTTGAAGGCTAAACGTGGGATTAATGAAGTTATTACCACAATCATGTTAAACTGGGTTGCTCTATACTTGTCGAATTATATTGTAAGAGCATTTCTATTACTTCCGGGACAGAATCGTTCCGAGGATATTCCAGCTTCTCTTTCCATGACATTCTTGAATTCGTTATTTGACAATGCACGTCTGCACTGGGGAACAGCTATCGCCCTTGCTGCAGCAGTATTCTTCTATGTCTACTTATGGAAGACTAAGCAAGGATATGAAATGCGTGCTGTTGGTTACAATCCTCATGCTGCCGAGTACGCAGGTATGAATGTTGGCCGTAACGTTGTAAAAGCAATGTTCATAAGCGGAGTGTTTGCAGGGTTGGCTGGAGCAGGAGAGGTACTGGGTGTATTCCATTATCAATCTGTGTTCGCGGCATCACCAGGATATGGATTTGATGGTATCGCAGTAGCTCTTCTTGGTTTAACACATCCACTTGGTGTTGTTCTAGCTGCGATTCTCTATGGTACGTTGACTTATGGTTCTGCGGGAATGAGTTTTGCTGCAGATGTTCCTCCGGAGCTTATTCGTATCGTTATAGGTTCAATCATATTCTTTATTGCGGCACAAGGGATTGTACGCTGGGTGCTTAAGCCCTTTTACTTCAAGCGCAAGAAAGAGAAGGTGTTATAGATGGATCTGCAGACGTTAGGTCAACTGCTTAATACAACGCTTGTTTTTTCCACAGCGCTTATTTTTGCCTCACTTGGCGGCATCTTCTCTGAACGCTCCGGTGTCGTAAATATTGGACTTGAAGGTTTGATGATGTTTGGTGCCTTTGCAGCAGCAGTAGGTGGTTATTATGCTCAAGATGCTGGGATGGGTGACTGGGCTCCTTGGATTGGCGTACTATGTGCTATGGCCGTCGGAGTACTTGGTTCACTGATTCATGCGGTTGCATCTATTACCTTTAAATCAGATCAGACGATCAGTGGTACGGTTATTAACTTTTTAGCCGCAGGTAGTACGCTTTACATGGTAAAGCTGCTATTTGATGGATCTGCTGAAACTCCGCTAATCGATGGATTTAACAAAGTTGCAATTCCTGGACTCTCCAAGATTCCAGTGATCGGTGAAGGGATATTCAATTCCTATCCGACCACTTATCTAGCCATCGTGCTGGTTATCGTTATTTATTTTGTTTTGTTTAAAACGCCATTTGGACTGCGTTTACGTGCAGTAGGTGAGCATCCTAGTGCTGCAGACACCCTAGGTGTCAAGGTTAACCGGATGAGATATATCGGTGTAATGCTTAGTGGATTGATGGCTGGTATCGGTGGCGCTACAATCACTCTAACTACAACCGGAACTTTTGGCCATAATACGATTTCTGGTCAAGGTTTTATCGCGATTGCAGCGATGATCTTTGGTAAATGGAATCCGCTCGGTGCCTTTGGTGCTGCGGTATTCTTCGGATTCTCCCAAGCGATTCGTAACTATGTTCAATTGTTTGAGTGGTCAAAAGATATCCCACAAGAGTTCATCTTTATGATCCCTTATGTATTGACAGTCATTGTGCTTGTAGCTGCTGTAGGTCGTTCCGCTGCTCCTAAGGCATTAGGTCAGCCTTACGATCCTGGTAAACGCTAGATCTTTTCGATTTTTTACTTATATCATTACGAAGCCGCATTTCCGGACTTTTTCCGGAAATGCGGCTTTTTTGGTTAGGGTCGATATGGATAAACATAAGAGGAGAGGGCAAGTGTACAGGCGAAGGTTCTTTTGTGCGAATAAACTGTTTTGAAGATGGTGGAAATCAGAGGTTTGCAAAACTTTTTGGAGGGGATATTATGACTAAACCAGTTACGAAAAAGCAGGTTATGAGGCTCATTGGCAAACAGATCATCGCTGTGAAAAAAGATGGCACACAGGTTACAGGAAAACTGCTTCGTGTATCAGGAAATCGTCTTATTTTGCAACGTGTAAGTGGTAAAAAAGTACAAACCAAAGCAATCATTCCATTAGTGTTGTTTGATTTGCTCGCCGTTGGTACTGCCCCTTATGCTTATGGTGGAGGTTATGGCGGTGGCTATGGCGGAGCTACACCTTATGGTGGCGGTTACGGATATGGAACTCCTTATGGAGGTTATGGGTACGGAGGCACACCATATCCACCTTTTGGATTTTTTTAAGTTCCGATAAGTGCTGCTTTGGCTAGGAGAATCGTTTCTCAAGCTCGTAACAAAAACTTAGCGATTGATAACGGGCTACGCTGTAGCCCAATTTTCGATAAAAGGCTAGCGCTGCTGCATTCCCTAGGTCGACGGATACCTTAGAACGATGACAACCGCGAGAAAGTGCAAATCTTTCTGCTCGATCCATGAGCATATTTCCCAAGTGTTTTCGCCGAGCATCTGGTGCAATGGCTAGCATATCGATGTAGAGTAAATCACCATGTAACAAAAAATGGACAAACCCGTTTGGATCGCTTTCATAGTCGGGACAGGTGACAAGGGTGATTCCGTGTCCCAGACGACGGGGCAAATCCTTTTTGATTTTAGTGATTTCAGTTTGCGGCAGATGAGATAATGGAACGAGCTGTCGCTCGATTAAATCAAAAATAACAACGTCATCCTGCTTCGGTCGACGATAACGAATCATAGAGCGTCCCCTTTCCACGCATTGTCGTACATCATATGTTGGGAGAAGGGCAGGCGTTCCGAGAGGGTAGAAGCAGGAGTTGTGACAATTTTAAAAATATGGGTATTGACTATCCGTGTTAGGAATCATATAATGTGTCTAAACATTTTAACGAACATACATGTATCGGCAATGATGAGGACGAAGTTTTAAGGGCTCTTTTGCTCAGAGAGTGTGAGGATTTGCTGCAACCTCCACCGGAATCCCTTATATACGAGCTCACCTCGGAGCTGTTTCCCTGAAAGGTTCACTGGCTAGAGTGGTGGAATTATTAGGGGGAATCGTTTAGTCCGCGTTACGGACTTCAGGTTACAGAGATTAGGGCCCTTGCCTACATCGATGGATTTTTGTATACCTGATAAGGCGTTGCATCGCGAGATGTAATGCAAACATGGGTGGTACCACGGAAGATCAACCTTTCGTCCCTCACGCGCTAATACTGTGCGTGGGAGGCGGAAGGTTTTTTTGTTTTATAAATAACTATTTGCTGATGTATAGAGGACGGTCCGTCATTTGCATAATGAATGTTAAATATCGGAGGAGGAATACTGATGAGCGCGCAAATACCGGAATTACGGTCTACAGAGCAGCTAAAAGAAAAATGGATGGAGCCGGAAGTTATTACCGGTTCGGAAATACTACTCCGCAGCCTTGTATTGGAGGGTGTAGACACAGTATTCGGATATCCAGGTGGAGCTGTTTTGTACATCTATGATGCATTGTACGGTTTTACGGATTTCAATCACGTGTTAACACGTCATGAGCAAGGTGCGATTCATGCAGCTGACGGTTACGCTAGAGCAAGTGGCAAACCAGGGGTATGTATCGCAACCTCGGGTCCTGGCGCAACAAACCTTGTAACAGGTATTGCTACAGCATATATGGACTCTACTCCATTGGTCGTAATCACAGGTAATGTTTTCTCAAGCCTGATCGGTACAGATGCTTTCCAGGAAGCAGACATTACCGGAATCACGATGCCCATCACTAAGCACAGCTACTTTGTAAGAGATGTTGAGGATCTCCCTCGCGTCATACATGAAGCTTTCCATGTGGCGAATACCGGTCGTAAAGGTCCAGTATTGATTGATATACCGAAAGATGTGTCGGCTGCAAAGACATTGTTCACACCAGTGAAGACCGTAAATCTTCGTGGCTACAACCCTTGTACAGTTCCAAACAAACTGCAGCTTGATAAACTGGTTCGTGCGATTGAGGTTGCTGAACGTCCGATTATCATTGCAGGTGGTGGAGTTATCTACTCCGGAGCACATGAGGCTATGTTCGAATTCGTGAAACGGACAGAGATTCCAATAACTACAACCTTGCTGGGACTCGGAGCCTTCCCAAGTGCTGAAGAGCTTTGGATGGGAATGCCAGGGATGCATGGCACATATACCGCAAATAATGCAATTCAGCAATGCGATTTGCTCATTAATATTGGTGCTCGCTTTGATGACCGTGTTACGGGTAGGCTGGACGGCTTCGCGCCAAAAGCCAAGATCGTGCATATCGATATCGACCCTGCAGAAATCGGAAAGAATGTATCACCTGATATTCCGATTGTAGGAGATGTGAAAACTGTACTGGAAATGCTGATTCCTGAGGTTGGGCGTGCATCTAAGGCTGATGCTTGGAGAACGCATATCGCGCAGTCAAAGCTTGATCAGCCACTTCGGTATAAAGATTCGGAGACCGAGCTTAAACCACAATGGGTTATTGAAATGATTAATGACACCACTAATGGGGAAGCGATTGTTACTACGGACGTTGGCCAGCATCAAATGTGGGCAGCACAATATTACAAGTTCAATCATCCGCGCTCATGGATTACTTCAGGTGGTCTTGGAACGATGGGCTTCGGATTCCCATCAGCTATCGGTGCGCAAATGGCACATCCTGAACGGTTGGTAGTATCGATTAACGGAGATGGCGGTATGCAAATGTGTTCCCAAGAGCTGGCGATTTGTGCGATTAACAATATACCTGTCAAAATCGTTGTTATTAATAACCAAGTGCTTGGAATGGTTCGCCAATGGCAGAATCTTATCTATGACAAACGTTATAGCTATACAGACCTTGCAGGTAGTCCGGATTTCGTTAAGCTTGCTGAGGCCTATGGTGTGAAAGGTCTACGTGCGACGAATAAGGAAGAAGCACGTGATGCATGGCAGAAAGCTCTGGAAACACCGGGTCCAGTATTGGTAGAATTCGTTGTTCCAAAAGACGAGAATGTCTACCCGATGGTAACTCAAGGTTCAACCATCGATCATATGCTGATGGGGGATGAATAACAGTGACAAGACATACGATTTCTGTACTCGTAAATGACCAGCCAGGTGTGCTTCAGCGGGTGTCAGGCTTGTTCGGTCGCCGCGGATTTAATATTGAGAGTATTACAGTAGGTCAGTCCGAAGAGGTTGGATTATCCCGGATGGTTATCGTTACTCTTGGCGACCAGCATACCCTTGAACAAATTGAGAAGCAGCTCTATAAGCTAATTGATGTTATCAAAGTTGTTGATCTTGGAGCTAAGCCAATGGTTGCACGCGAGCTCGCTCTCATTAAAGTGAATGCTGATCCAAGTGAGCGTCCGGAAATTTTGGGTGTAGTTGAGACTTTCCGTGCTTCAGTGGTTGATATCGGCAGCACCACTATACTGGTGCAAGTAGTTGGGGAGACACAGAAAATTGATGCAATGATCGAGCTTTTGAAACCTTATGGAATTAGAGAGCTTTCTCGCACAGGTGTTACGGCTATGGTACGTGGTAACTCTTAAGTATTATATTTTACGACTTTAATGGATTACTGCTTGATTGCATTAATCTGATATGATATGAATGAACTTCCCGCTAAAGAGCGGGAGCTTGAAGAGGAGCTTGATAAGGTATGAATCCAGTTCTCTTGAAGCACCCGCTCTTTATGATGGGTCTCAAATTAAAGGAGGATATTGACAATGGCAGTTACAACGTACTATGAACAGGATGCAGAACTTAGTGTATTAAAAGGAAAGACAATTGCGGTAATCGGGTACGGTAGCCAAGGACATGCCCAAGCACAGAATCTTCGTGACAGTGGTCTTCAAGTTGTCATCGGTCTTCGTGAAGGTAAATCTTTCGAAACTGCAAAAAATGACGGTTTTGAAGTATTGCCAGTAGCTGAAGCAGTATCCCGTGCAGATGTTGTGCAAATCTTAATGCCAGACGAAACTCAAGCATCCGTATATAAAAATGAAGTGGAACCAAACCTTAAAAAAGGCGCAGCTTTGATGTTCTCCCACGGCTTTAACGTACACTTTGGACAAATCGTTGCTCCTAAAGATGCGGACGTGCTGCTCGTAGCACCAAAATCTCCAGGTCACATGGTTCGTCGTACTTATGTTGAAGGCTTTGGCGTTCCTGGCTTGATTGCTATCGAACAAGATGCAACTGGAAAAGCTAAAGAAATCGGTCTTGCTTATGCAAAAGGTATCGGCTGTACACGTGCAGGGGTTATCGAAACTTCTTTCCGTGAAGAAACCGAAACTGACTTGTTCGGTGAGCAAGCTGTACTTTGCGGTGGCGTATCTGCACTGATCAAAGCTGGATTCGAAACATTGACTGAAGCAGGTTATGCTCCTGAAATGGCTTACTTCGAATGTCTGCATGAACTGAAGCTGATCGTTGACATGGTATATGAAGGCGGATTGTCCAGCATGCGTGATTCCATCAGTAACACTGCTGAATACGGTGACTATGTAACTGGTCCTCGCATTGTAACTGAAGATACTAAAAAAGCAATGAAAGCTGTACTGACGGATATCCAAGAAGGTAAATTCGCTCGCGACTTCATCCTTGAGAACCAATCCGGACGTGCTTTCCTTACAGCTACTCGTCGCAACGAAGCTGCTCACCCAGTTGAAGTTGTAGGTAGCCAATTGCGTGAAATGATGCACTGGATTAAGAAGTAATCATATATACTTATGATTAAATAGTGTGACCTTCAAATGCGGCCGTGACTATGCGAGCCGCATTTGAGGGTTTTAGCACAATCTTTGGGAGGTGCTTTGCATGCGGAAAATTTATGTGTTCGATACGACGCTGCGAGACGGAGAGCAGTCGCCGGGTGTGAACCTTAACACGCGTGAAAAAGTAGAGATCGCCTACCAGCTGGAAAAGCTGGGGATTGACCGCATGGAAGCGGGCTTTCCTGCTGCTTCACCAGGTGACCTGGCTTCGGTAAATGCAGTTGCAAGAGCAGTAAAGAACGTCACCGTAATCGGTCTTTCTCGTTCTAGAGAGACAGATATTGATGCAGTAAAAGAAGCATTGCAGGGGGCACAGGACCCTTGCATTCATATTTTTCTAGCCACATCTCCTATTCACCGCCAGCATAAGCTACGGATGGATAAAGCTCAGGTGCTGGAAACTGCACAATCTGCTATCCGATATGCCAAGAAATATTTCCCTAAACTTGAGTTTTCGTTAGAAGACGCAGGTCGTACAGAGTATGATTTCATGGCTGAAATGGTCGGAATGGCTATCCGAGAAGGCGCTAATGTTGTTAATATCCCGGATACTGTAGGTTATCTGAATCCTTCTGAATATGGAGCTATTTTTAAATACTTAAAAGAAAATGTGCCTGATATTGAACGTGTACAGCTTAGTGCTCATTGTCATAACGACCTTGGCATGGCTACGGCCAATACGCTAGCCGCGATTCAGAATGGTGCAGATCAGATTGAAGGAACGATTAACGGTATTGGTGAACGTGCTGGAAACACAGCGATTGAAGAAGTTGCATTGGCGCTGGAGACACGTGCTGAATTTTTTGGCGCAAAAACTTCTTTAACGTTATCCGAGATTTCTCGTACAAGTCGCTTGGTCAGCAAGTTGACAGGTATGGTAGTCCCAGGGAATAAGGCGATTGTAGGAGCTAATGCATTTGCTCATGAATCGGGTATTCACCAGGACGGAATGCTGAAAGAGAAAACCACTTATGAGATCATGACACCGGAGACCATAGGACTTAAAGAGAGCAAGCTGGTACTTGGTAAGCACTCTGGACGCCATGCTTTCCGCGATAAGTTAAGTGATCTAGGATATGATTTATCCGAAGCTGAGCTTAATACAGCCTTTTCAAGGTTTAAGGACTTGGCCGATAAGAAAAAAGAAGTGTCTGATGAAGATATTTTGGCATTGATTGAAGAGAAACTAATCGATACGCCAGAAATATTCAGACTTCAGACGATTTTCGTTACTTACGGCAATAAAGCTGTTCCAGCCGCCAAGGTGATTATCGATGGTCCGGAAGCGGAACCTATTGTAGCAGAGGCAGAAGGTAATGGTTCGGTAGATGCCATCTACAATGCTATTGATAAAGCCACGGGTGAGGAAGTTACCCTTGGAGATTATTCCATTAAATCCGTCTCCCGTGGTAAAGATGCACAGGGTGAGGTTCATGTAGTACTGTCGCAGGGTGAAGTCGCTGCACAGGGCCGTGGCCTTAGCACCGATATTCTAGAGGCGAGTGCCCGCGCTTATATCGATGCACTTAACAAGCTTCTGGAGAAGCGTAAAACTTACACCAAACGTGATCACGCTAGTCTATAAAATGTACAATGTATTTTTTATTTTTTCTAAGTAGTATTACTCTACTATTAACATCTAGATGAGTAAGCATTAGATACGACAGGGATATGCGAGTTTACATCGCATATCCCTGTTTTTTTATTTGGAAGAAAAAGTATGGAAAAGACTTCTACTGGACTCTGTTCAGATTATGTATAGATACACTATTTACAATAGATGAATGTAAGTATGGCGATTAGTAGAAGGAGAAAAGATCAAGGAGGTCATTATAGAGGATAAGAGTACTGGATCCAAAGGATAGAGCTTGTGAAAAGTATAATAAAAGGGTGAAAAAGGAGGAAATCACGAAATGTTATCAAAAAAGAAAATAAGCGCATGGCTCATAGTATTATTACTTGTGACGCAATGGGCGTATAGCTTTGGCTTCGGGTTTAATACGCAGGCATATGCGAGTGGGAATGGTACTGTGATTGGAGATAATCTCATTACTAGTGTTACGCTTGCAGTATACACCGATGATAAATACACAAATACGGTTACGGAAAGCGTATATCAGCTTGATTCCTATTCGGAATTAAACTATACATGGGCAATTTCAGATGGGCATGGGTATAAGGAGGGTTCTACCTTTACGTTTGACCTTCCAACACAGTTTGAACTTTATAATGATTTGAATGGTAATCTTATTTTTGACGATGAGCCTGTAGGGACTTATACAGTCGACAAAAATACCAATAAAGTTGTATTCACATTTAACAAATATATTGAATCCCACGATCAAGTGGGGGGCACCTTTACAGTTAGGTCGCTACTGAGCTCCAAAAAGATTACAGGCTCTGCGAAGCAGACAATAATATTCCCAATTCAGGGAGGAACTCAAACCATTGAGCTTAATTTTAAGCCAAAGGTTAGCTCAACGATAGAAAAAAACGGTTCACCGAAGCCACAGTATTATAACCCAACAAGCATCGCTTGGACGGTTGATGTGAACAAGGTTCTGGATAGTGTTTACAATGCAGAGGTTACAGACAAGCTTCCTTTGGGATTGTCTTTAAATACCGTATCTATTGTGGTCTATGAGCTTGATGTGAAAATAGATGGACAAGTGAGTCAAGGAAATGTAATAGATAGCAGTAAGTATGATGTGACAGATTCAACTGGGGCAGAATTAAAGTTGAAATTTAAAGACAACCCAATCACAAAGGCATACCGCATTGGCTTCTCAACGGATATTACCGGTACGGGTGTGGATAGTACTGCATTTACGAACGAAGCTGTCTTAAAGGGTGATGGAGGAATATCCAAGAAGGCTAGTACTACAGTTACAGTTGGGCGCGGCAAGCCGCTGTCGAAAGAGTCCACTGGATACGATGCGGCAACTCAGACGCTTTCCTGGGCTGTTAATTTCAATTACAATGAGAAAACAATTTTAGCGGCGAATGCTATTTTAAAGGATACGTTTAACAACTCCCAAGATCTAATCCCTACCTCTGTTAAAGTCTATCCAGTAACGATTGACAGCAAGGGTAAAGGGATCAAGAGCGCGGAAATTGCTTCAAGCGAATATACGGTAACGCCAACAACTGCAACGGGGTTAAATGGCTTTGATCTGAAATTCAACAATGATATAAGTTCTGCCTATCGAATTGAATATCAGACAAAAGCAAATGGTCGTATATATGATGATGCCCAAATTACGAACAAGATTACTTATGATGGAAAATCGGAAACTGTAAAACGTGATATTAAACAGCAAATTCTTCATAAGAATTATGGCAATGTTAATTATGCGACAAAGACCATTGATTGGACTATTCAAATTAATGATGACAGCAAGACTATGGAAAATTTAGTGGTGACCGATACTTTTGGCAATGCGGGATTAACGCTTATCCCGGGCACATTAAAGGTTAAACCGACCAAAGGTGGAACTGCTACCGTTCATACTGTTGTTTACAATGATCATAATCCGGCTGCAGTGAACGATGGGTTTGTGATTACTTTTGATGGTTCAATTAATGAGCCTTACACTATTACCTATACAACAAGCTTTAACTATGATTGGCTGGCTTCGGGCAAAACACAATTTTCAAATAAAGGCGCACTCGATTGGAAAGAAACGGTGAACGGGGTACAGGAGTCAAAGCATAAAGAAGTGACCGTAACCTTTAATCCAAGAGATGAAGTTAAAAACAATGGGAAAAAGAGTGGGTCCTACAATGCTGTAACCAAAGAGATCACTTGGAATATTGGTGCCAACTATAATCAGAAAACGTTAAGCCAAGCTCAACTGGTAGATACTATTTCGGCTGGCCAAGTCGTCAACGAGGATTCTGTAAAAGTTTATAAATGGGAATATGGGAAGGATGGTGATCCCTCTCCTCAAGCTAATGTGAATTCCGCTGATTATAATGTGAAGTTGAATGGTAATGAGCTGAAGGTGACATTTAATAAAACCATTAATTATGCGTTCTACGTCACTTTCAAAACTACATTCGCTGATCAAGCGATTGATTCAAATGAAATTAAAAATACAGCTATATTATATGACAGCACGAAAGTAGAATCCGCAAAACTGGAAGCCACTGTTAGCATTCCACAAGGTGGGGAATATGTTAATAAAGGCGGCGATCAGGACGGCAATAAAATACATTGGACCGTTAACATCAACCGTAACCAATCTTTTGTAAAAGAAGCGGTAATTACAGATATTCCGAGCGATAATCAGATCCTACTGTCTAATACTTTTCATGTCTATAAAACGACTGTTAAAGCTGATGGGACTATAACAGCAACCAATCAAGAATTGATCAAAGATAAGGATTATAAGCTGGAGATTACTGCGGATATCAATGGAAAGGAAAGCTTTGAGCTTAGCTTCCTAAAGGATATTTCGGAGGCTTATATTCTGAAATATGACTCCCTGATTACAGCACAGAACAATGATAAAGTAACCAATAAGGTTAGTTTTGATGGTAAGAACATTAAGGTAATAACAAATGAAAGTACCAAGGAAATTACAGTTAAGCTTTCCAGCGGTTCTGGTACAGGAAGTGGTGTAAGAGGACCGCTGACGATTACGAAAGTAGACTTTAATAATTCTGCAAAGCTACTAAGTGGTGCTACGTTTGATCTATATCGCGTTGTTGACAACGATAAGGTCTGGATAAAGGACGGTACTACGGATATAAATGGGATAATCGAATTTACCAAGCTAACCGGTGGGAAATATGTAGTGATTGAGAAAACAGCACCTGTGGGTTATGTTCTTGATCAAACACCACATGAAGTGACTATTGCCTTGACGACCGGGATAAGTCTTGAGGTAAAGAATAAAGTTCCAACACCAACAGCAACACCCGCTCCGACAGTAACACCGGTGCCGACGGTTGCACCGACACCAACACTAACGCCGACACCAACACCGACGCCGACACCAACACCGACGCCGACGACAACACCGACGTCGACACCGACGACAACACCGACGTCGACACCGACGACAACACCGACGTCGACACCGACGACAACACCGACGTCGACACCGACGACAACACCGACGTCGACACCAACAGCGACGTCGACACCAACACCGACGCCGACACCAACAGCGACGCCGACACCAACAGCGACGTCGACACCAACGCCGACGTCGACGACAACACCGACGTCGACACCGACATCGACACCAACGCCGACGGAAACGCCTGTGTCGACAGTAACACCGACGTTGACACCAGACAATCCAACGTTTCCTGTATCGACTTCGACGCCAGTGCCTGGAGTCATCGTTACGGCTACTCCATCCGCAACACCTGTGGTGGTAACGCCAACTGTAACACCAACTGTAACACCAACAGCAACTCCATCTATCACGTCGGTGCCAACTAATACACCTGTTGTTCCACAGCCAACACCACCTGTACAGAAGGAGACTACTACTGAAGAAGTTCCTCTTGAAGGTGAAATTCCACTAGGTGGATTACCAAGTATCGGTGATAAGCCTGATCATGGTAAGGTGACCATTACTAAAGATGGCAAGTGGGTATATACACCAGACCCAGGCTTCATTGGGAAAGACAAGTTCACGATCATTGTGACAGATGAGAATGGAAATGAAGAAGAAATCGAGATTGAGATTGATGTTGAGGAAGTACCGAAAGGTACAGTGAAAGAACCAGGGGATAACAGCAATAAACCAACTCAGCTTCCGAAGACGGGAGAAGACAGCGCGCTACCTATTTACTTAGTAGGTGGAAGTCTAGTCCTTGTGGGATTTGTGTTAGCTCGAAGATTTAAACGAAGTAATTAATATATCGTAATGACAAGGGGGCTGGCCCAAAAGTAGATTTTCTACGAGCGGCGACAGGCGGAACTCAACTCCCATAGGATAAAAGTTAACGAAGTAAGGCTCCTCCTGTTATTGGGGGAGCCTTGCTTTTTATTTTGGTCTATGGCTGCGCGCTTCATAACCTTCTTCGAAGTGAACCTTGACGAAAAGGCGGTTTTCGCTCATTATTCGTAATGTAGCGCCAGCGACACTATTAAGCATATATTTTTTCAAAAATAGGTAAGCGCTATCATAAAATGCGCTGGGAGATGATACCATGGAATTTATGTATTTAGGAACTGGAGCAAGCGAGGGTTATCCAGCTTTATTTTGTCAATGTGAACGTTGTTCTATGGCGATGGAGCTTGGTGGGAAAAATATTCGTGCTCGCACAGGAGCGCTTATTAACTCTGATTTGCTGCTGGATTTCTCACCTGACATGTATATGAATAAGCTTCGTTACAAATTGGATTTGGGGCAAGTTAATCATTTGATTGTTACGCATTCGCATACTGATCATTTTGCAGCAGCAGAGCTCATGATGAGGCATGAGCATTGGTATTGTCAGCTGCAGGAGAGTGGAAAAAAACTACATATTTACGGAAATGAAACGGTAGAAGAAACGATGAAGTCAGCTCTTCGCTATGATTATGGAACCGATACGATTGAAGATCCTTTTTACGAGTTTCATATCATACAGCCTTTCATGCCCTTCACTCTAGGAGAAGTGACAGTAACCGCATTGCCAGCCCATCACAAGCCGGATGAACATTGCTTTATCTATCTACTAGAGCAGAATAACACAAGATTCTTATACGGCAATGATAGCGGTGTATTCAATGATGTAACCTTCAATTATCTCCGTGATAAGCACCTGGACGTTGTTAGTCTGGATTGTAATTATGGGCTAGAGGATAGATATGATTATCATATGGGGATCTCCGGTTGTCGGATTGTAAGAGAAAAATTGTTTGACCAAAATAGTTGTGATACTAGTACCTCATTTATTCTCACTCATTTCTCTCACTACAGCGCAGAGTTGCATGATACTTTAGTTAAGAATACAGCAGAGGAGAATTTCATCATTTCCTATGATGGGATGAAAGTCTTCTTAGCATGACATGATGATGGTCTATCTCTAATTAAAAAAATAGTCATTACCCGTAAAATCCTCCCTTGAGGAAAGGACTACTTTACGGGTCTTTTTTATAGCTTTAAGCGAAATTATAGAAGCCATCTAACTTATTACAGGCTCAGAATGAGTAGATACGGAGGTAGAGAATGAAGCTGCTGGCTACGGGAAAAGTAAAATGGTTCGTCTATCAGAAAGTCGTCATCGTATTTATTGTCTTTCTGATTCCACTCATATCGATGAATATTTGGGTGAATTATAAGGGAATGTCATTCACCAAAAATGCAATTTTGGACTCATCCCTGGCTGGGGCATCATTCTATTCCAAGCAACTGGATAAAGAGATATATTTCATCCGCAATCAACAATTACAATTTCAAGAAGATAAAAACATACAGAAGCTTAGTTTCCGAGGTGAAAGTTTAGAAAAGTATGAAGAGGTAGAATTAATCGGTAATGCTGAAGATCTATTGAATCGGATCATTGCCTCAAGCGAATATGTGGTTAACGCCGGGGTATATGTTAAGTCTCTGGGCAAAACGATCTCTGGTAAGACGGGGGTCACGGCCATTCCTAATATGGAGTACGAGAAAATTTCCTCGTTACTTAACGTTAAGCAGAAGCCCTCATTCTATCGGAGCGGTGATGCGATTTTCCTTATAGAAACAGGAGATAATGCGGAGCTTTGGTCGTATATTGAAATCTCAAAAGGTAAGCTATTGGAGGCACTAAATCAAATCGCAACCTTATATCAAGAATCGGAGGTATTTCTGGGAAGTAATGAGCTGGGCAATATTCTATCTACTACAGACGATCAGTTAGTGTCTACTGAGGTGCTTAGGCTCATCACCAAACAGGATCAGTTTAATTCCGATATCCCAGAAATAAACAAGGTGAACGGTAAAAGTTACTTTATTGCCCATAACTTTATCAGTTCTTTGAATCTATCCTTGATTATGTATGTGAATCAGAATGAAATCACAAGGCCCTTAAGTCAATTTAATACACTACTATATGCCTCTTTTGTCATCGCTATTGTGGTAATGGTACTTTATTCTTATTCGGTAAATCTAATGATTCATCGGCCCTTATCCAAATTGGTTAAGACATTCCGTATGGTAGAAACGGATAATCTTGATTTAGTCATCGAGTCAAAGACCAAAGATGAGTTTTACTATATATTTAACAGTTTTAATCGTATGGCTTCTAGACTTAAGCGTTCTATTGAAGAGAATTATGAACAGAAGATTGCCCTACAGCATTCGCAGTTGAAGCAATTGCAGTCACAAATTAACCCGCATTTTCTCTATAACAGCTTCTTTAATATTTACATGATGTGTAAAGTAGGAGATTCCGATAGTGCGGCTGAGCTCTCACAAAAGCTAGGGAGCTACTACCAATACATCACGAGAAGTGGATCGGACGAGGTGGCTTTCTTTAAGGAGTATCAGCATGCGCTTGATTATTGTGAAATTCAGTGTATTCGCTTCTCGAATCGTATTTCTTTCGAATATGAAGAAATACCCGTTTTGGCGAACGCGATTTTAGTACCGAGGCTGATTATTCAGCCAATTGTTGAGAATGTGTTCGAGCATGCTTTCGAAGACGACTCCCGAAACGGGGTTGTCTATATTGGTGCCGAATGCGAAGAGGGAATAATAATTATCACGATTGAAGATAGCGGCACTCTTTTAAAAGATGAGGAAATAGAGCACTTGCAGAAGAAGCTTGCGATGGGTTTAAAACAAGTTGAGAAGACGGGATTAATCAACGTTAATAATAGACTCCAATTGAAGTACGGTCCAGATAGTGGCTTGTTTGTCTCTCGCAGCAAATACGGAGGATTGAGGGTAGAACTGATAGTTAAATACGAGAGTAAGGAAGTGTGATTATGTATAGATTACTAATTGTAGATGATGAGCCTGTGATTGTGAATGGATTAGTCCAACTGTTTCAGGATAACTCAGAATTTGAACTGGATATACGAAAAGCTTACTCCTCAAGCGAAGCTCTTGAAATTGCTAAGAAAACGAAACTGGATATTTTGGTTAGCGATATTCGTATGCCTCAGAAGAATGGTCTCCAGCTCGTGGACGAAATCGTCTATTATTGGCCATTATGCCGGGTGATTTTCCTTACAGGATACAGTGAATTTGATTATGTATACGAAGCGATTCGTAAGAATGTGGACAATTACATTCTGAAAACGGAAGGAATTGAACCTATTTTCCAAGCAGTGAAGGCAGCAGTCGACAAGCTAGACGAGGAGAACCGTCGCAGACTTCAATTGGAGAAGGCGCAAATGCACTATCAAATCGCTAGTTCCTTCCTAAAGAGAGAGCTGATGGAGCGGGTGCTGAGCGGGGAGTCTATTACTTCTATACTCAATAATGTACGTTACAAGGATGTAGAGTTCGGCATTGCATTAGATCGTCCTTCGTTCTTTCTTGTTGGTATCTTAGATCGATTAGATGATCCAAAATTTAAAATGCCTCCGTCTGTTCAGCGTATTTTTCATGATCACCTGCCTGCATCTATTGCATGTGAAGAAGTGATTTATGATGATCGTGTATTCCTATGGCTGCTTCAACCAGATGAAGGGTTGCTGAATCGCTTTCGTAGTGACTATCCTGATCAAGGGGTAAATTGGTCTGGAATCGTTGCTTATATGAGAGGGATATTAGAGCCTGTACAGAATGAGTGTGATGAGCTGCTAAGTGTCTGCGTTTCATTCGGGATATCGGGGGATTTACTTAACCATTGGGAATCGATCCATCTTCAAGTTGAAGCAGTGCGTTCTATGATTCTTAAGAGAGCTTTATTAGGTCAGCACATGCTTATCTTAGACCTTGAGAAACTAAGTCAACTAGAGGATACGATGCACAAAGCTGGAGGAATCGAGCAGGAAGATTTCAAGACGCTAATCATTGAACAAATTCATCAATTTGTGCAGGAGAACCTATCTGGAGATATATCGCTTACCTCAATTGCTGCAGAGGTGCATCTTAATCCGTCCTATTTATCTCGTTATTATAAACAGACGACAGGTCAAAATTTATTAGAGTATATCCAGTCGACGAAGCTGCATGTTGCTCTGCAGCTGATGAAGAATACAACTCTGAAACTAAATGAAATCGCTATCCGGGTCGGTTTTGAATCACCATCCTACTTTACAACATTCTTTAAACGGAAGATGGGCTTATCTCCACAGGAATACCGAAATTCAAAATGAGTAAATAAAGTGAAAGTGATGTAAAAAAAACGAAATTGAAAGCGGTTTCCTCTGTGACTAAAATATTAACTAGGAACATTGATTAACTACAAGAATTGCAGCAAACAAAGGGGGGAAGCATTCAGATGAAGAAAATGAGATCATGGAAAATGGTTTTATCAGTAACGATGATTCTTTCATTATTGTCAGCATGCGGAAGTCAAGGAAATGGAAATGCGAATGCACCATCTACGCCTAAGGAAAACACTACGAATAGTGCCACAAACAGCGCGACAGCACCTGATCCATTAGGGAAATACCCGGAAACGGTTACTGTTACAGAAATACTCGGATATAATCCACCAGAAGATCCCAGAACTCCAAGCGGAATAACACCGGAACAAAATGCCTACCTGAAAGATCTCAAAGAGATGATAAATATTGAAGTGAAATACAAATGGACCGTTCCCTCTGCCCAGTTCGAGCAAAAGTTCTCGCTTGCCATGGCATCAGGGGATCTACCCGATGTGATAGAAGTTGATCAGAAGAACTATGAGAAGCTTAAAAAGCAAGATATGCTTGCTGATCTGACAGATGCTTATGCACAATATGCTTCACCAGCTCTAAAGGCTTATATGGACTCAGATGGTGGATTTGCGATGAAAACGTTCAGTGCGGAGGGGAAGCAATTAGGTATCCCTGCATTTGAAGATCCCTTCTTATCCACACAGCTGTTATGGATTCGTCAAGATTGGCTTAATAATCTAGGTTTACAGGCACCGAAGACGATCGATGAGCTTGAGAAAGTTGCACAAGCATTTACACATAATGATCCAGATCAGAATGGTAAGAATGACACCTATGGTTTAGCCATACAAAAGAATCTCTTCTTCTGGGGATTTGATGTCAGAGGTTTCTTTAATGGATTTGGTGCTTATCCTTCCGTTGGAGATAAACAATCGGCTTGGATTAAAGGCGACGATGACAAATTGTTACCGGGATTGATTCAACCTGAAGTGAAGACTGCACTTGGTAAGCTACAAGCCTGGTATAAAGATGGAATTATTGATAAAGAGTTTGCACTAAAGGATGAGAATAAGGCTGTAGAAGATCTGACTGCAGGTAAAGTGGGTATTTCCTACGGAGAGTGGTGGTATCCGAACTGGCCGCTTAACTCCAGCGTAGACAAAGATCCCAAGGCGGATTGGATTGCAATTCAACTTCCAGGGATTGATGGTCCAGCTAAATCACTCGTTCCAAAAATCCGCAGCAATAAAATTTTCGTTGTGAACAAAAAGATGAAGAACCCAGAAGCAGCGATTAAGATGCTCAATTTCTACATCGAAGTTGGTAATAAGAAATACAAGGATAAGAACAAAGCGGCAGATGGCTATGTATACAACTGGTTTAACCCACGGATTGCCAACCCTGTTGATATTGATACGATTTACAACGAAGTGAACAAAGCGCTTGATGCTAATCAGACTGAAATTACAATAGACGATGCAAATTATAAGACCGTTGCGGATACATTCAAAGCGACTAAGGACTTCCTGGCAGGCGACACATCTAACGCTACCAAAGGTGTAAACTGGGGGCAATATTATAGCCGGGCTGCAAAAGACGGTGGCTGGGGCTTAACACGACAAATTAAAGAAAATCAACAATTTGTATACAACGAGTTTTATGGTCTTCCTACACCAACAGTCGTGGAAAAGGGCGGTCAGCTGGATAAGTTGATGCAAGAGTCCTTTACCAAGATTATCATGGGCGGTTCTCTTGATGATTTCGATAAATTCGTGGATAGCTGGAAGGCACTTGGCGGTAATGAAATTATTGATGAGGTCAATGAATGGTATAGCACGGAAGCTACGAAATAAATCATAGGGACAAGAAAGCGGGTGAGGTGAGTCGGGTGAGCCGACTCACCTCCCGTTTTAAAATGAGTAAGTTGGTGAGGAGGGCATCTATGAAATCACTGAAGAATGAATTTCCGCTTCATATCATGTTAATACCGGGTGTGATTGTTACACTGATTTATGCTTACGGACCGATGGCCGGTCTGGTTATGGCGTTTCAAGAATTTGAGCCGTTATCCGGTTTTTTCAAATCCGATTTTGTGGGATTAGATAACTTCCGTTATGTATTTAATTTACCGGATTTCAAGCAAGTGCTGTGGAATACGCTAGTCATTGCCATCATCAAAATGGTGTTGTCTCTGCTTGTCCCGCTTATTCTAGCTTTATTATTAAATGAGATCACTAAGAAATGGTTCGCAGGTTTTATTCAATCCGCCATTTTCCTCCCGTTCTTCCTTTCATGGACCGTCCTTGGGGGTGTCATTATTGAATTATTCTCTCTGAATGGACCTATTAATGGCTTAATTTCCTCTATGGGCTTAGAACCTATCATGTTCATGCTTGATAATGGTTGGTTCAGGGGGATTATCATTGGCTCGGATGTCTGGAAAGGCATGGGCTACAATATGATCATTATGCTTGCTGCCATCACAGGAATTAACGCGACGCTGTATGAAGCGGCGGAGGTAGATGGTGCAGGAAAATGGAAGCAAATGCTTAACATTACGCTTCCAGGTATAGCACCGATTATTATTTTACTTAGTGTATTAGGTCTCGGTGGTATTCTTAACGCAGGTTTTGAGCAGATATTGATTATGTATAACCCAACTGTATATGCAGGCGCAGATATAATAGATACATTTGTCTATCGATTGGGAATGTTCAGCCAACAATTTGGACCTGCGGCAGCAGTGGGTCTCTTTAAATCGATAATATCTTTATTTATGGTATCAACAACTTACTATGCAGCTTACAAATTTAATAATTACCGCATATTCTAGGAGGTGGAGATGGTGCTACATAAACAATCATTCAGCAGAAAGTTATTTATCGTGTTCAATACGCTGTTGTTAACTTTCATTACCATACTCGGCATTATCCCATTTGTACACTTACTCTCCATCTCACTTAGCTCGAATACAGCTGCTATGGCTGGAGAAGTGAAGCTTTGGCCCGTCGGATTTTCCTGGGATGCTTATGTATATTTAGGAGAAAAGGTAGAGTTCTTTCGTTCCTTGGGAGTCTCCGTAAAACGAGTAGTGCTCGGTTCAGTAGTTAACTTGTTTCTAGTATTTATTACTGCTTATCCGCTTTCCAAATCGAATGATCAGTTTAAATTTAGAACCGTATATGTATGGATATTCGCGATTACGATGTTTTTTGGAGGCGGCTTAATTCCGACGTATATCATTGTGAAAAATACAGGCTTAATCGATTCCATTTGGGCGCTTATCTTACCAGGTGCATTGAATGTATGGAATATGGTTCTGATGCTTAACTTCTTCAGATCTATTCCAAGAGAATTGGATGAAGCGGCTACGATTGATGGTGCCGGACATTGGAGAGTACTTTGGCAAATTTATTTACCGATATCCCTTCCATCCATCGCAACGATTGGGTTATTCACCATAGTTGGGCATTGGAACGCTTGGTTTGACGGTATCCTTTACCTGAATTCACCTGAACATTATCCGCTACAGACCTATCTTTCTACCTTGATTATGTCTATCAATGCCCAGATGTCATCGATGTCCATTGAGCAGCTCAAGGTGATGGAGAATCTGAGTGAGAAGACAATCCGAACGGCGCAAATATTCATGGGTGCATTGCCAATTATGGTAGTCTATCCATTCTTACAAAGGTATTTCGTAAAAGGAATGACGGTTGGTAGTGTTAAAGAATAAAGAAATAGAATAAAGACATAGCATAAAGTCTCATATGAAGGAGCAGATTGCGATGAAGAAAGTCACTGTTGCTTTAATTGGAGCGGGCCTGCGGGGAATTAATTATTCAGAATATGCGATTCAGCACCCCGATGAGCTTCAAGTAGTAGCTGTTGCAGAGCCGAATGCGAAGCGGAGAAATAAATTTAAGGCAAGACATAAGCTGGCTGATGACATGTGCTTTACCCATTGGGATGATTTTTTCGCGTCCCCGAAAGTAGCAGATGCGGTATTTATCTGTACCCAAGACAATCAGCATTATGTGCCGACAATGAAAGCACTGGAGGCAGGGTATCATGTGCTACTAGAAAAGCCGATGTCCCCTGATGCCAAGGAATGTGTACTTATGGGGGAAATGGCCTCTAAAGTGAACCGTGTCTTCTCGATATGCCATGTATTGAGATATACCAATTTCTTCTCAACGATCAAGGAACTGCTGGAGAGTGGTGCGATCGGACAATTGATGTCCATTCAACATAATGAGAACGTGGGTTACTGGCACCAAGCTCATAGCTTCGTAAGAGGGAATTGGAGCAAGAAGGATGAGTCCAGTCCGATGATTCTCGCTAAGTCCTGTCATGATCTGGACATTCTTTCCTGGTTAACAGATTCAGAATGTGTTCGAGTGTCTTCCTTTGGCTCACTGTCTCATTTCAAATCTAGTGAAGCGCCGGAAGGAGCCCCGCTACGTTGCACAGATGGATGCCCAGCATCAGATAAATGTCTCTATTATGCTCCTAATCAATATTTGACGGAGGATACAGATTGGCCTACATCGGCAATTAGCGATGATCCAAGCTATGAAGCCCGCCTGAATGCTCTTCAGGAAGGACCTTATGGACGATGTGTCTATCATTGTGATAATGATGTCGTCGACCATCAAGTTGTAAATCTAGAATTTGCTAATTCCGTAACTATAGCATTTACAATGAGTGCGTTTACCAAAGATGTTAGTCGTACCCTCAAGCTGATGGGTACCACGGGAGAAATTCGCGGTGCGATGGAGAAGAATGAAATTGAAGTGATCCATTTTGGCAGCGGTAAGGTAGAGAGAATTTCGTTCGAAAATGCAGGTGGTCATGTGGGTCATGGCGGCGGCGATATGGGGTTAATCAAAGATTTTGTTAAGCTGGTTCGAGCGGAAGGGAAGATTCAAGGTCTTACATCAGCGAATCATTCCATTCAAAGTCACCTTATGGCTTTTGCAGCAGAGCAATCCCGCATCGAGGGTAACAGTATTGTTCTGAAAGAATTTGCACAAAGTGTCTGTAAAGATGAAGAGGTGAAGCAATGATGAATGCTCCGCAGCCATTTCAGACGATGTTATTAAGTTCGTTGGTTAAGGTATTTGCTGATGAAGTGCCAAATCATGAATCCTATCGCAGTGCAACCGCACTTGTTGGAGAAACATTTTCGTTCCAAGTTGCTTATACCTCAGATACACTTCTAAAGAATATTGAAGTAGAGATAAAATCATCGCTTCCAGATCTAATATGTATAAGATCCGTTGGACTTGTTCCCTCAGAAATGCCTTGTTTCAAAAATCATGATGAAGATGTGCTAAGAACTACGCCGGGATTATATCCAGATCCATTGTATACGCTGGATCAACAATCTATTTCATCGATCCCGGGACAATGGCGATCTTTATGGGTGACGATAACCTTGGATGAATCAATGAGTACGGGGCTTCGTTCTATTCAGGTCCTCTTCCAATCATCTGAAGGGCAGATGTTAGGTGAATCGGATGTATTCGAGTTAACCGTCATCCCTGCAACACTACCGCCTCAAAAGTTAATTCATACGGAATGGTTCCATGTGGATTGTCTTGCTACAAAGTATGGTGTCAAAGTATTTAGTGAAGCGCATTGGGACCTTATAGAACTCTATGCAGATACGATGGTTAAGCATGGCATGAACATGATCTTAACTCCGTTGTTTACACCGCCTTTGGATACAGCCATTGGTGGAGTACGTCCAACGGTTCAATTGATATCCGTGACTAAAGCGGGAGATCGTTATGAATTCGGATTTGATCTGCTTACTCGTTGGGTATCGATGTGCCGCCGGCTTGGCTTCAAATACTTTGAGTTCTCTCATTTATTCACTCAATGGGGTGCAAAGTGTGCACCAAAAATAATGGTAACCATTCAAGGTGAAGATCAGCAACTATTCGGCTGGGATACGGACGCCTCCTCGCCGGAATACCATAGTTTCTTGGATCAATTTTTACCTTGCTTAGATCAATATTTGAAAGAGCAGGGAATAGACCAGCAAAGCTGGTTCCATATTTCAGATGAACCAGGAGAGGAACATTTGGAATCGTACCGAGCTGCAAGTGAGATCATTTATAAACATTTATCAAGTTATCCGATCATGGACGCATTGTCTGAATTGGAGTTGTATGAACAGGGCCTGGTGAAAAGGCCGATTCCTGCGAATACGCATATTGAACCGTTCTTAGAACATCAGGTTCCAGACCTTTGGACGTACTATTGCTGCGCTCAAGGTGAACAAGTATCCAACCGGTTTTTCAACATGCCGTCTGCTAGAAATCGTATAATCGGGTTTCAATTGTATAAATTCGGATTACAGGGCTTCTTGCATTGGGGTTATAACTTCTGGTACTCGCAATATTCATTGAATCAGCAGCTGGACCCTTATCGTACGACTGACGCTGAGCATGCATTTCCCTCAGGAGATGCCTACTTGGTCTATCCGGGAGAAGAAGGCCCGATTGAATCCATTCGATTGGAAGTTCTATATGAAGGGTTGCAGGATTTGCGCGCACTAGAATTACTTGAGCAGAAAATTGGCAAGAAAGCAACGATAGCCATTATGGAAGAGGGTCTGAGCACATCGTTGACCTTCTCTGTATACCCGAGGGATCATGGAACATGGCTCTTAGAGGCAAGAGAGCGGATCAATCAAGCGATAGCAAGTTATTCTACTTAAGTGATCATACCATTACGAGGTGTTGAGAATATGGCAACTTTTCATTATTCAGGATCTTCCTTTTATTATAACGATCAGGCGATACGGCTTATCTCAGGAGCCATCCATTATTTTAGGACTCTGCCGGAACATTGGGAAGACCGTCTTATCAAATTAAAAGCTTGCGGCTTCAATACGGTTGAAACCTATGTGGCATGGAATTTACACGAGCCGAAGAAAGGCCAACTTCATTTTGAAGGTATGGCAGATGTAGTCCGGTTTATTGAACTGGCAGGAGATTTGGGTCTGCATGTCATCGTTCGTCCCGCACCTTATATTTGTGCAGAATGGGAATTTGGTGGACTGCCATCTTGGTTGCTCGCTGATTCGGATATGCGTCTTCGATGCTACCATAAACCATTTCTAGATCATGTAGATGCGTATTATGATGTATTGCTCCCCAAATTACAACCACTGTTATGTACAAATGGTGGCCCGATCATTGCTATGCAGATTGAGAATGAGTACGGTAGTTACGGCAATGACAAGCGCTATTTGACTCATTTAAAAGACAGCATGATTTCCCGTGGGATAGATGTACTACTATTCACTTCCGATGGACCTGAAGACGCGATGTTACAGGGAGGTATGGTCCCAGGTGTGCTGGAGACGGTGAACTTTGGATCACGTCCAGTAGAAGCATTCAACAAGCTCCGTGAATACCAACCAGAGGCTCCAATCATGTGTATGGAATATTGGAACGGCTGGTTTGATCATTGGCGTGAGGAGCATCATACGCGTCCGGCTGAGGATGTAGCAAAGGTATTGGATGAGATACTTAGTTTAGGCGCATCCGTTAATTTCTATATGTTTCATGGCGGAACTAATTTTGGGTTCTACAACGGAGCGAATGGGCATACGTTTGACAGCTATGAACCAACAATTACTAGTTATGACTATGATTCATTACTGAGTGAATCCGGTGAGCCAACAGCTAAATATTATGCAGTTCGTGAAGTGATCTCCAAATATGCAGATCTCGGACCCGTTGAGTTGCCAGCTCCTGTTGCTAAGAGAGCATATGGAAGAGTAGAGATGAAGGAGCAAGCTTCACTTACCGCAAACTTGAATCGCATTTCTGTACCCATTCATTCTGCATACCCTGAACCGATGGAGAAATTGGGTCAGGATTATGGCTTTATTCATTATAGTACGTTCCTTACAGGACCTCGTCCCAAAGAGGAGTTCTTCATCCAGGATTTACATGATCGTGCATTAGTCTTTCTGAATGGAGAACTCACTGCAACCTTAGATCGTGTAGAGCCAGAGGTAAAATTAGAGTTCGAGGTTCCGGCCGAAGGGCTGCATGTTAGTATACTTGTAGAGAATTTAGGACGCATCAACTATGGTCCTTATATGAGAGATTGTAAGGGGATTACCGAAGGGGTAAGGTATGGACGGCAGTTTCTGTCAGAATGGACGACGTATACGTTGCCATTAACAGATTTATCTGGTCTGCAGTTTGAAGGTCTATTCAAGCAAGTGGAACCTAGCTTCTTCCGCAGCACCTTAGTTGTGGATGAACCTTGTGATACGTTCTTGAGCATGGAAGGATGGACTAAAGGCGTCGTGTTCATTAATGGGTTCAACCTTGGACGCTATTGGAATATCGGACCACAGAAAACAATGTATGTGCCGGGACCTTTATTGAAGCAAGGCGACAATGAAATTGTCATCTTTGAATTGCACAGCACTTCAGATACCGCTGTTACCTTCGTAGATCTACCGGAATTAGGATAATAGGGCATAGCTTGTAGCTTGTAAGAATATCACTAGCAGTTTCAAAACGCAGCAATTAATATATCATAACAATAAAGACACCCGAATAGATCCGGGTGTCTTTGATAAATAGAAACTATTTCTTGCTGCGTATTCTAAGGTTATGTAGTTCCCATTGTTCATACCAATCTTGAACAACGGCAGGAAGGCCAATACTAAGATCGCCTTTCAATAAGTCCGTCAGATTCTTGTATTGTTCTTCCACAGCGGATCGTTCCCCAATACTGTCGTAGACCTTCATTAACCCTAAATGTCCTTGTTCAAAGTAGGGCTGAAGCTGTACTACCTTTTGATACACGGTGACAGCTTCGGGAACTCTGTTGTTGTCGATATAGAACTGGGCCATTCCCATAGCATGGTGTAGCCAAATGGTGCGCAGACGTTGTCGTTCGCCCTCTGCCCACAAATAGTCGTAATCTCCAAAATAATCCCCTGAATAAAGTTCAAATACGTTTTGATGTTCTGCATAATTGTCCTCTCCGATGGATTCGAGTGCAAGAATATTGTGCTCCCACTGGGCTGCATCGATTAGAAGCGGCCCGGTCTCAAGCGTATACCCTTCACCGCCACTAACGTTGCTGATATGCAGATCTACCTCACTTTGCTTTAAACATTGCCGTACTTGATAAATGGTTGTGTAGAGATGGGTAGAAGCCTTTTTAAGGTTGAAATCTGGCCATAGTAGGTCAATCAGGGTATCCTTACTGACGAATCGGTTGCGGTTATGAAGCAAGAAAGCAAACAATTCTTGTGCCTTAGAAGTCCTCCAACGGAGATTGTTTAAAGGTTGTCCTCCTCGTTCAAAACGCAGCGATTGAAAACAACGAATCGTTAGTTCTTGTACTACCTCAGTGCTTTTTGGTGCAAACCTCAATCTGTCCTCCAAGCGTTGTACTGTTTTGAATAAACGGTCATGTCGCACGGGCTTCAAAATATAATCAATCGCATTTAACTCAAAGGCTTCCACTGCATATTGGTTATATGCGGTCACGAAAACGATATTAGCGTTTGGACAGACCTCTTGCAGAATTGCGGCAGCCTGAAGTCCGCTCACTTCAGGCATTTCTATATCAATAAAAATAACGTCAGGCTCCAAGGCTGGAGCTTCTTGTATAGCTTGAACCGGGTCTGTATAGGACGCGATGATATGAACAGCTTCCATTTCTTTTAACATGAATTCTAACTTTACGAGAGCAAGGCGTTCATCGTCCACCAATACTGCTTGAATCATTGTTATTCCACCACTCAATATAGTATTTTTTAGCAAAAAACAATATATGATTACTTTTATTTCGGTTCATTATAGTTTGTCTGTGACTAGGTATTTTTGCGATTCATATTTCTTTTTTCAGAAGGGATTATGAAGCTTACTGAAGTGCCTAGCCCTTCCTTGCTTTTAATTAGCAAACCCTTAGCATAGACACGTAACAAGCGTTTATGTGTATTAAGGAATCCAATCCCTCGGGTTACATTAGACTGGCTGCCCAGCAGTTGCTGAAGTTGTTTGGAAGTCATGCCTTTACCATTATCAGCGATTGTAATCTCGATGTCATCAGTTAGTTCTTTGATCGATATTGAAAGCGTACCTCCTTTGGAGCGGCTTAATATACCGTGCCTAACGGCATTTTCAACGAGTGGCTGAATGGTCAAGGGAGGTAACTGAAAATGTAGATTTTCTGCTACATCCCAGTTGATGGTCATCCTGTCCTCAAAACGCTCTTTCTCTATGTACAGATAGGCGCGGACAAGCTCAAGCTCATGTTCAATCGGTATCATCGGCTCAGCGTTCAAGAAGTTAAAGCTTAAACGTAAATAAGAGCTAAAGGCATCAATGAGGTGACTCATACGCTGTGTATCAAAAGATGCCAGAGCTGATATAGAATTTAATGTGTTGAATAAGAAATGGGGTTGTATTTGCGCTTGAAGATACGCTGCTTCCAGGCGAAGCCGTTCATTTACGGACTGTTTTAAATCTGTTAAGGAACGGACCCGTCCTCTTAGCTCCATAGCGTTCATAGGCTTCATTACATAGTCGTTCGCGCCCGAAACAAATCCGGTGTAGATATCTTCCGGCTGGCTACGTGCGGTCAGAAGTAGAATAGGAAGCTCAGCTATGGTAAAACGTTCACGAATTCTCTGTGTTAATTCATAGCCGGACATCTGGGGCATCATTACATCTGTAATGATTAAATCCCATTGATCAATATCCAGTTTTGTTAAAGCATCGATTCCACTGGTTACCGTAACCATTTCATAGTCTTTGATGGATAGTACGCTAGTAAGGATTTTCAAATTAACCGGGTCATCGTCGACAGCCAAAATCTTAGGTCTTCTTCCATCCGTTGAAGTAGCAGATGTATTGTTAATTTCGGATAGCGTAATATGAGATAGTTTGTCCGTATATTCAGTCACTGTTGAGGATTCTAAATTGAATTTTTGAATGCTTGAATCGGATAGAGGCATAGTAAAAGTAAAAGTAGAGCCTTTCCCAAGTGAAGATTTTACACTAATCTCTCCACCGTGAAGTTCAACTAGCTGTTTACAAATACTTAACCCCAATCCAATTCCACCACTTATTGCTGTCACGCTTGAGTCACCCTGTTCATAGGGTTGAAAGGCTCTGCGCTGTGTTTCCTCGTTCATTCCAATGCCAGTATCCGTAATATGGATGCGCACCACACCTTTATGAATATCCGCATGGACCCTAACTGAGCCTACACTCGTATATTTCACAGCATTTTGAAGCAGATTGAACAAAATCTGAATGATTCTTTTCTCATCTGCCACAATAGATGGAAATGAGTCAGGAATCTCTGAGATTAGTGCAATATGCTTACCTTCCGTTAGGAACTTGAGCATATCGAGTACGCCAACAACTACGGATTGAATTGGAACATTTCTTAACTGTAATTGAATGTTGCTCTCACGAAGCTGTGATTGATCTAGAAGATCGTTTATCAGTAAAGACATACGTCTTCCGACGGTAATTAGCAGTTCTAGATTATTTGCGTTCTGATGCATTAATGAGTCTCTCTCACTGTCTAAGACGGTTTCAGCAATATTAATGATGCTATGCAGCGGATTTTTCAGCTCGTGAGAGGTATTAGCTAGGAAATCATCCTTTTGCGTAACGGTTCTTTGCAGGCTTTGTGCCAGATTTTCAGTCTGCTTAGTATTCCAGAAATAACGCTTAAACCCAAAAGTCGCAAAGCATAAAAAGGCAATAATTAGGTCGAAAGGATAATAAGTAACGTTAACCAGATCGGAATTTTTGAACAACCCCCAATGGGTGCTGTTAACGATAGCTAAGATTGATAGCAATAGAAAAATAGAGCCATCGTGGTTTTTAAGTGCAGATTTCAGAAAGAGAACTACAACTTCTGAAGATAGAACGATTATATTGATGATAAAAATGGGTGTAAATACTTCGTAATAACGGACAACGGGACAGAGCATTATGAAAAGGATATGTACCAGGGATATGCTGGTCAGGATCCGAACACTTTTAATTTTTAAATTTTTGAACATTAGTTGCTTGCTTGTCAGTAAGATGAATATAAAAGCCATAATATTAGATATGATTAATAGCTTTAAGCTCCATTGGTAGTTTAAGGGAAGCATATACAGCAAAAGCTTGTCATCATCAATAAGTACAGTAGTTATAGCGGAAATTACCAAAAGAAAAAAATAGATCAACATCTTTTGCCGCGGACCAATGGTATATAATATTGCTGCATAGACTGCATGAAGTAGAAGTACTACACATAATAACAGTTGAAGGCCTATGGAAACGATCCGCTGATGTGTTAAAGTTTTTTCGTTACCCAATAAAATGGGTTTAAAAATACCGCCTGTATGAGATAAAGAGTAGTTGGCTACATGAATCACAATTTCAATCTCAGTCTTATCCGTTGTAAAAGATACGGAGTAAGGCAATACACGAGCAATATAGTCTTCTTTATTGGCAGAGGGAGAACCTGAATTTCCTAGTAGTTCACCATTGATATATATTTCCGAAGAAGTCTGAACCCCGGATATAAGTATGCCATAAGACTGCTTTTCATTTTTATCTACAAGAATCCGTAACCGATAGGAGCCGTAGCCAAAAGCAGACTTTTCGCCATTATGAATGGCATCGTTCCACTGATCCGGGACTTGTATATATTTTTTAGAGGGAGCTTTGTTTAGAGATTCTTTATTAAAAGTGGGAAGCAGCGTATTAGGATAGAATTCCCACTGGCCTTTTAAGGTAAGGAGCTTGTCTTGATTCAATTCTATATTCCGTAAATCGAGAACTCCTTTGACTAATTGTGGTTGTATAACATGAGGCGAAGCCCAAACCCATAGGAAGCGAAATCCAGTAAGTATAGTAAGAAATAGCATGATAATTAGGAAGAGTTTTCTTTTAGTCATAGTAATTAAACATTATTCGACAAAAAACAATATATTCCTTTCACAAAAATATTTCAAAAATTAAAAAAAGTTGTGATTAAGTTGCAGGGGAATAGAATTGGCTGGCGTCTAACGTTATGTAGGTGAAGGAGGGGAGAAAGCTGGAAGAGGCGGAATGGATTTCTGCTGTGCTGAACGGTGAACATCAGGCCTTTGGGCATTTGGTGACACGTTATCAAGGCATGGTATACAGAGTGTGCGTCAAGATTACTGGAGAAGCCGAATCGGCCAAAGATATGGCCCAAGAGGTTTTTATAAAAGCATACAAAGCGCTCCCCTCTTTCAGAGGACAGTCTACCTTCTCGACATGGCTTTATCGGATAGCCTATCGAACCTGTCTGGACTGGAAACGGGCCAATGATAGGGAGTGGAGGCATCGGAGTGCAGCTGATTACACTGAGAATGATTGGGTAACGTCTCAAACACCAGAGCAAGAGGTGCTAGAGCAGGAACAATCAGCTGAGCTGGGTGAGAATGTGAACAGCCTTGCGGAACCGTACCGGTCGGTCGTACAGCTGTACTATTTTCAGCGAAATTCTTATCAAGAGATAGCGGAGCAAAAAGGTGTTTCCGTTAAAACTATCGAATCGCAGCTTTATCGTGCCAGACAGATGATGCGTAGACAAAGGGAGGAATTGCGATGAATTGTGCAATAGTGAAGGAATGGATGCCACATTACATTGACGGTCTTCTGTCTCCAGATATGGAGCTGAGTATCCGGTTGCACATACAATCCTGTCCTGATTGCGCACAGTGGCTGGAGGAAGCGAAAGAAATGTCAGCTCTTTGGTCAGAAATGGAAGCAGACAGCGAATATCAACATGAACAGATGGACTTTCCAGATCTAGCAGCAGGTGTTATGGCCCATATTGAGCAGCTTGAAACAGGACGCAGGGAACGAGCGATTAAAGCGACGAGCGTAAGACGTCGTTTTGCTCCTAGAACATCTTTGACACATTATGCGGTGGCTGCCTGCTTGAGTTTGTTATTGTTGCAGTTTGGCGTTTTTGAGAATTTGGCTTATGGGATCACTGAAATTAATGGTCATGTGTCGAATTCTGTGACCCAATGGTTTGGTGGCTTTAGAAAATAGTCATAAAGAGATTTATAAATAATAGATGGATTCAGGTAAACTGAAAAGTTTATGCTATCCAAATTTTAGGAGGATGTATTATGATTAAGAAGAGACGTTGGCTCACTTTTATGCTAGCTATGATTCCTGGTGTAGGTCATTTGTACTTAGGCTTCAAAAAGCAGGGGCTGCAGTTTATGATCGGGGCTTCCTTATGTATTATGTTTATTCCGTCTGAGCCCATGATCTTTCCTTTTGCGCTAGCTGCACTGTGGTTTTACCAATTGTTTGATGCCCTGCAGAAAGCGGCTTGGATGAAAATAACTGCAGCCGAACATGAGCGTATGATGTTCCATCCTGACGGCTTCGGAGAGCCTTGGACGATGGGGATATCCTCTATGCCAGGTTACCCACATGAAGATGTGAATCCGGCTTGGGTTGGTGTTGGATGTGTTGTTGCTGGGTTCCTTATGCTGGTGATCTCAGCATTTCCGACGCTTTGGAGAATGTTAATTGAGATTAACATTGGTACGATCTTGCTATCACTGGGTCTGATTGCGTACGGTCTGAAGATGCTAAGAAACAATACGAGAGCGTAAGAAACGGGGATTTCACTATGGGGAGATGGAAAATCGGGAGTTTCACTGCAGCTATAGGCTGCATCGCACTTGGTGTCATTATTGTGATGGCTCAGTATAATATGATCAGCTATGAAGTACTTGGTTATTTATGGCCAGCATTGTTGATTCTGTTCGGACTCGAGATGTTGCTAAGATTGTTTATCAAATCCGATGCCAAAAGTCGTGTGAGCGGTTGGGCGATCCTATTGATCATCCTGTTGGTTGGAGCAAGCAGTGCACAGAGCGTAATGGCCGGAGGCTCACTTAGCAGTTTAATCGGGAATACACATTTAACCCCACTAAGCGGCAATGTCGAAGTGAAAGACAATATTACGACGCTAAAAATCGTACTTCCAAGTGGAAAAGTAAAGGTCGAGGGAATAGATGGAAGCTCATTGGATTATGAGGGAAGCTTACTCTTACCTGGAAAATCGCAAAGTGAAGCCGAAAGTTCGTTGGAAAAGAAATGGAAAGTAAAAACTGAGGGAGATACGCTGATTATGGAGCTCGATACAGATCATAATTGGTTCTCTAATATTCAGTTTGGATTTAATACTAAAAGTCCTTATTTAAATGTAAGTGTACCTAGCAGTCTTGCCGTTGAGGTAGATACTAGTGACGGGTCAATAGAAGCCTGGGATTTGAAGTCTGGCTTAGTGGTTGACACTAGTAATGGGGTTATAAATATTCATGATGTTGCTGGTGGAGTTGAGGCACATACCAGCAATGGCTCACTGACTGTTCAGAACATCCAAGGTGGGGCGCAGCTCAAAAGTTCTAATGGTGCGATTATTTTGGATAATATAGATGGAGCGTTGACTGCAAAGAGCAGCAACGGAAAGATCACTATTCATTCAGCAGTGACTGGAAAATGGAAATGTTCGTCTAGTAACGGAAAGATTACGGTGGGATTGCCAACTGTGTCCGATGCGAAGATTACAGCGGATACTAGCAACGGCTCACTGAAGGGGAATATTCCTTGGGATCTAGACGGGGACAGCTTTGGCACTGCCATTCTCGGTAAAGGAACTTATACCGTGGACTTAAGTACAAGTAATGGAAGTGTGACCGTGGACACAGCTGAATAAGTACGAACAATAAAGGGAGTTAAGGCTTCAGCGATTGGTTCTGCTGAAGCCTTAACTCCCTTTTTCAAATTATAAGAAACCTACCAAGCGTAAGCTTTAGGAGCTTCTCCGCCCGGTCCTGGGAAGATCTCATCTAGCCGTTTAAGGACAGATTCATCTAGCACAATCTCAAGACTGCGTAGTGCACTCTCGAATTGCTCTAGTGTGCGTGGTCCAATAATTGGTGCGGTTACAGCAGGATTGGCTAATAACCATGCTAGCGCTACATTATCTTGTGGTTCTCCAAGCTCCATACATAAGCTTGCAAAAGCCTCAAGCTGATCTTTGTATTGCTCTACGCGCTCGGCATTTCCTCCACTGCGGCTGCCTTCTATTTTCTTAAGTGCATTGCGTCCAAGAAGACCTCCATCCAATGGGCTCCAAGGAATAACGCCTAATCCATGATGGAGAGAGGAAGGTAATACTTCAAGTTCAGGAAGGCGACAGGTCAGGCTGTATTTATGCTGCTCAGAAATCAAACCTAAGAAGCCACGTGCCTTGGCCTCTTGTTGGGCTACAGCGATATCCCATCCTGCAAAGTTACTGGAGCCGACATAACCAATCTTTCCTTGGTTTACAGCAAGCTCAAAAGCCCCCCATAGCTCGTCCCAAGACACACTACGGTCAATGTGATGCATCTGGTACAATTCAATATGATCGGTCTGGAGACGCTGCAGAGACCCCTCTAGATGGCGGCGTATAATATAAGATGATAGTCCGCCCTCATCATTAGGCCCGTCGAGCTTATCGCTCATTGCACCGTATACCTTGGTAGCTAACACGACCTTTTCACGTCGCCCACCGCCTTGTTTAAACCAACGACCAATAATCGTTTCTGTTAAACCGGAATTCTCGCCCCAACCATAAATGTTAGCGGTATCAAAAAAATTAACACCTGCGTCGAGTGCAGCGTCCATAATACGAAAGGCTTCTTGTTCATCTGTTTGTGGGCCGAAGTTCATTGTTCCGAGACATAGCCGACTGACCTTCATACCGGATTTGCCAAGCTTAGCATATTGCACTTCGCATTCACTCCTTAGGTAGATGATTTCAACTTTATTGTAAACAACTTATTAATCAAGGGCAAATTTGCCCAGTACTTCGCTGGTGCTCGTTAGCGTAGCTTTTATGTTTCAGAAACTTTTTTTAGTTTATAATGTATTTACAATGGAAAAAATTTCATAATGGAGGAAGCGCTATGAAAAAGAGCTTCAGTATTATTTTCGCAGGAATTATCGGAATGCTTGTATTCACAAATCAATCCTATGCTAATCCATCGACGTTGCCTCCAAGCTTGGACAGTACAGATGTGCTTTCTGTTAGTGGCGATCTCGTCGCAATCATAGATCATAGCACTAACAAAGCAGACGTGGTCAATGTAACAACAAATAAGGTAGTCAATCTTTCAAATGATGCTCATACGATTCTCGATCTTAACATGATGAAGAATCCGCAAAAAATAGTGCTGCTAAAGAAATCAAATGGCAACGAAATTACGAAAACGGTCTTTACCTATGCCGGAGAGCAGATTAGTAAAACAGAAATACCGCTTAAAGATGCGGCAGACAAAATCAAATGGGTTGCTCCTACGGGGAAAGTAAACGAACGAATCATGGTTCAATTTGGAGATTCCTTTAATCTTTATCAGTATCCTTGGACTAAGCCAAGTGTAAGCTTTAACGCTAAGATTAACGACAACGGATATGAAAGTGTAAACGTTCAGGGTTGGGATTTTGTTGGATATCCTTATTTAGCTATAAAGTATCAAGCACAAGGTATAATGAGCGATGATTTCTTTGTAAGAACAATTAATTTATTTCACCATAATGAAAAAATGTTTAAAGACTTTAATGCTGATATTAAGCTTAAATTTATTGGTCCAAATCTTGCAGTATACACATCATACATTTACCAGCCAGTTCCAGCTAACGCGAAGCGTCCTGTTTCAGATGATCCTCAGAACGTGTTCCGTTTGATGAATGTTGCAACCGGAAGTGCACCAACCTCTATTAAGCAAGCTTTTAAAGAAGAGGGTGATCTTTCGGGGTGGAAGACGGACTTTATTAACAATCAAGTGTTTGTTGGGGATGTATTAGAACAAACCTGGTCGTTATTTTCGCGAGAAGGAACTCAGATCTTAAAAGAGCAAAAATGGCCTGAAAGTGGTAATAGCAAATTTTTGAGCTACGATTCAAGCACCAAAACTGCCTATTTCCTGAAATATTCAGGTGGAAACATTGACGTAATTTCAAATCCAATTCATTAATAAAACGTGAAAATGCAGAGCCGCTACAGGGATGATCCTGGGCGGTACTTTTTATTACTCAAGAAAATCTTCCTTCACAATAATTGTTTTATAGGCTATGCCTATCAACTCAATAGAATCTATATCTTTGTCCTTTACGACTGGGTATGATACAACAATATAAAGAAGAACTATGTCTGTTAGAGCAGACCACTTGAGGAGTGACTGAGATGAGTGAGGTTAAAAAAATCGCCGTAATCGCAGGGGACGGTATTGGACCTGAAGTAGTAGCTGAAGCAGAAAAAGTATTAAAAAGAGCGGGAGAAGTATTTGGGTATACCTTTGAAACGGAGCACGCTCTATTTGGAGGCATTGCAATAGACGAAAGAGGCACACCGCTGCCGGAAGATACACTAGAAATCTGTCGCAGTGCTGACGCTGTATTACTGGGCGCTGTGGGCGGACCGAAATGGGATAACAATTCAAAGGAGCTTCGTCCTGAAACCGGATTGCTTGGCATTCGTAAAGCGCTTGGGTTGTTCTCAAACTTACGTCCTGCAGTTGTATTCGATTGCCTTAAGGATGCTTCGACATTGAAGCCAGAAGTGCTGGAAGGAACAGATCTTATGGTCGTTCGTGAGCTGACTGGTGGTATTTACTTCGGAGATAAACTGCGTCGTCAAGGTGAACATGGTGAAGAAGCGGTGGATACCTGTGTGTATAACGTAATGGAAGTGGAACGAATCGTGCGTCAGGCTTTTGAAATTGCTGGTAAGCGCCGCAATAAGCTGGCAAGTGTTGATAAAGCGAATGTACTTGAAACATCACGTTTATGGCGTGAGGTCGTAAATAAGATTGCTCCAGAATACCCTGAGGTAGAGGTAGAGCATGTACTCGTTGATAACTGCGCGATGCAGCTGCTGCGCCGTCCATCCAGCTTTGATGTTATCGTAACCGAGAACATGTTTGGTGACATTCTGAGCGATGAGGCTGCGATGTTGACAGGCTCTATTGGTATGTTAGCTTCCGCTTCGATGGCTGACGGTAACTATGGTCTCTACGAGCCCGTTCACGGCTCCGCACCTGATATTGCTGGACAAGGGCTTGCGAATCCGATTGCTACGATTTTGTCCTTAGCCCTGATGTTCCGTTTAACCTTTGGTTACGAAGATGCGGCTGCTGCGATAGAGGCTGCTGTGGCTGAAGTATTGGATGCAGGTCACCGTACAAGTGATATTGCCGTAGATAAGAGCAAAGCGCTTAGTACATCTGAAATGGGCGACCTGATTGTTGCAGCTATCCGCAAAGCATAAAAAAATATAATTCCTAATTACGATTATAGAAGGATTTGTCTAAGATTGACTTTGATTTTGTACGATGATACCATTTGATATGTAGACAAAATGTAAATTATTCCAGCATATCACGACATGAAATGGTTGGTTTCTTACATAATCAAAGGAGGATTTTGGCAATGGCTGAACGTTTAGTAGGTAGACCAGCTCCAGATTTTACTATGCAAACCGTATCGGGCGATGGTAAGGATTTTGGTAAAGTTAGTCTGTCCGACTATCGTGGCAAATGGCTGGTACTCTTCTTTTATCCTCTGGACTTTACTTTTGTATGTCCGACTGAAATCACAGCTCTTAGTGAAGCAGCTGCGCAGTTCGAAGCGCTTGATACAGAAATTCTCGGCGCGAGTGTAGATTCGGTCCACAGCCACAAAGCATGGATCAATACACCTAAGGATTCCAATGGTCTTGGCCGTTTGAATTTCCCGCTTGCTGGTGATATTACTAAACAAGTAGCTAAAGACTACGGCATTCTGATTGAAGAAGAAGGTATTGCATTGCGTGGATTGTTCATCATTGATCCTGAAGGTGAATTGAAATATCAAGTTGTTAATCACAATGATGTAGGTCGCAGCGTAGAAGAAACACTTCGTGTCCTTCAAGCCCTGCAATCTGGTGGCTTATGCCCAATGAACTGGAAACCAGGTGACAGAAACCTTTAAATGCTGTTCTGCTATTATCTGATCTTTGATATTCTGATTTCAACCTCCTTGCAGAAGTTTTTCTGTAAGGAGGTTTTTTGCTCCAAAAAGTCCTAAATAAAAAATGGATTTGAAAATAGGCGTGAAAAGTTATATTATGTCCTCGAGTGGAGGAATCTCCATTGGGGTAATGTAATACAATAATAAAAACTCAGATGAGTTAGTCATTCTAAGGAGGGTGAACAAATATGAGCTTTTGCTGTGGAGCGAGTATGGTAGGAACAAAGGGAACCCTTAAACATTATCGCACGCAAGTCCATAATGTTCCCCTGCTTTTTTGTCCGGTATGTCATCGTGTAGAGGTTCACTATAAGGTCGAAAACGAGTATGAGATTTTGGCGGAATACGCACATGGAGACGGTGTTACTGATGTGGATTTTCAGGACTATGTCATGGAAGACGAAACTGCAATATTCGAAAATGTCATTAACATCGAGAGTGAAGAGCCTCTAGCTATTGTGCGGAGTCAGATCGATATGGCGCTTGACCTGCTTGCTGTAGCCAAACAGATTGAGGATACGAAGTGGGAACGGGAATTGAAGAAAAGATTAGCTGTGATGAGTCAAAGACGCCTTCGTCTGCAACAGAAAGCGTAAGATTATTTACAATTTGGGGTTGACCCATTTCTTTAACAAGGCCTTCGCAACTGCGAGGGCTTTTATCTTTATCTAAATTTTTTCTAACGGGTTTAAATCAATTGAACGAATTAATAGTAATAAATATAATTTGATGTGATATTTTATATGTCTTTGGAATCATTTTATGAATTTTTTTATCATTCGACAGTTTCTCTGATTGCGTTGTCTACTTCACTTGGATATGATTGGAATATAATTGAACCGGTTGGAAAAAGTGCAACGATTACCGAATGTTCTGGCGGCTTCGTCATATACTCAAATACATAGTAATTTGATGTCGCTTTAGCGTCTTCGTCAAATGCAGTAAAAGGGGGAACTTCGTATCGTGATTAGCCAATATCAAGAAAGTCTTCTATTACCGGGAAGAACCTATCAATCAGGGCCTGTGGATACTACATACGAGGATGTACTAGAGAATATTGACAGCGGAATCATGCTTTTTGATGAAGAGGGAGTTATAAGTTTTGTAAATAAGCAAATGTACGGGATGCTCGAATTAACCCGTCACTCCCTTGTTGGCTGTACAATATCACACCTATTATCTAACGTTAGACTAAGCCGCTTTAAGAAAAAGCAAGTACTGCAAAGCTATAGAGAGATGGTATACAAAGGAAAATCAAATTATGAATTTTTAGACGAGTATGGCCGTTATTGGAAGGTTACATTATGCTGTGGAGAACAAATGAAGGGTTGTTATTTGTTTACAGTTAAAGAGATCTCCGATTATAAGTTGATTGAACAAACAGCTTACCAAAACGATAGTTTGGCTGTGTTAGGTAAATTATCTGCATCTATTGCCCATGAAATTCGGAATCCATTAACCGCGATCCGTGGATTTATTCAATTGCTTCACCCGCATCTGCAGCAGCTTGGGAAACAGGAATATGGCAAGATTATATTGGCGGAGATCGATCGGGCGAACGATATCATCCATGAATTTCTAACATCATCCAAGCCCTCAGTTCCTCAAGTGGGAATGATTCCTGTGTCAGCCTTGCTCAAGGAAGTAGTGCTGCTTACAGAGAGCGAGGCCTTGATGAAAGGATGCCAGATTAATCTGCATTCTTTTCAGGGGGATATGATGATTTCTGGTGATGTAAAACAAATGAAGCAGGTAGTCCTCAACATGATTAGAAATGCCATGGAGGCCGTTACAGATAGGGCAGATGGTCTAATGGGTCAAATAGAGGTTGGAGCCCGTAGAGAGGGTTCTGAGGTCCGTATTTTCATTTCTGATAACGGTAAGGGAATGGATATCCGTACACTGGACAGGTTGTTCAGTCCATTTTTTACGACGAAGGAGAATGGGACTGGGCTCGGGCTTTCCGTGAGTGATCGAATCATCAAAAATCATGGTGGATGTATTTCTGTCAGCAGTAGAGTTAACGAAGGTACTCATTTTGTAATCTCATTGCCATTAATCCATTAGTACACTTGGTTAGAAGAAAGAGTGTTAAGAGGCTGATCCCTGCGGATAATACAGATGCAGAGATCGGCCTTACTTATGTTACAATGGGGATTCGCTTTGGGAGACAAATGGAGGTATTCACGATGAATATAGAGTTTAACAGTGCCAGAACCATTAATGAAATTAAGGGTGATGCCCTTGTCCTTATCATTTCTGAGACGGAGGCAGAGCATGGTGGTGTCTCTGAGCAATGGAATGACAGAATTCGCCTATTGGCGAAGGCAGGACTATTTAGTGGGAAGCTGAATCAGACTTATGTACTACCTTTAGAACATCCATCCGGTTGTCCCGTTGCAATTTTGGTTGGTAAGGGGGACCAACTTCTTACGTCTGAAGATCTACGTCAAATGGGAGTTCAGGTCGCACGTGCAGCCCTTCGTTTGAAGGCGATACAGATAGTATTTCAGGTGGCTGAAGATATTCAGGAGCTAACAGTAGAAAGGGATATCGGATCTATTGCCTACGCGTTGTCTGAGGGGTTATCACTCGGTTCTTATCGACGTCCCACTTATAAGCAGGAGCAATCTCAATATACAGGTCCAAACTCAGTAATTTTCACAATGGAGAAAAAGCCAGCGGTTGCTATCGAGCAAGATTGGAGTCTGGGCATTCAGAAAGGGCTCGCGCTTGGTGAGGCTACGAATTTGGCGCGTAACTTGACGAATATGCCAGGCAATATGCTGACTCCATCTGACCTTGCTATGGCCGCTATAGAAGTTGCTGAACGTTATGGATTTCCTTCCGAAGTACTGGATGAACGCGAAATTGAGCAAAAAGGTATGGGCGGTTTGCACGCAGTGGGAAAAGGAAGTGTTAACCCTCCGCGAATGATCGTCATCCGTTACCAGGGAACGGGGCACTGGGATAATGTAGTAGGGCTGGTCGGTAAAGGGATTACTTTTGATACGGGGGGAATTTCCTTAAAAAGAGCCCCAGGCATGGAAGAATTAATCAGTGATATGGGAGGCGCAGCGGCTGTGCTTGGAGTAATGGAGGCATTAGGCCGATTACGTCCACGAATTAATGTCGTAATGATCATTCCATCTGCTGAGAATATGCCTTCAGCTAATGCCTTTAAACCCGGGGATATCATTACATCAATGAGCGGAAGAACCATAGAAGTATTGAATACCGATGCAGAAGGCAGACTTGTACTTGGCGATGCGCTGACCTATGCTCGGGAATGGGGAGCGAAACGTGTTATTGATGTTGCTACGCTGACAGGTGCAGTGCTGTCGACATTGGGAGATATAGCTACAGGTGCTGTTACTAACAACGAGGAATTTATGGAGCAGTTTCTGACAGCAGCTAATGTTTCGGGTGAAAAAATATGGCAGCTTCCGGCTTACCCGGAATTCCGCGACATGCTAAAGAGTGAAGTGGCCGATATCCGTAACACCGCAGGAAGATTCGGTGGAGCCACTACGGCTGGGTTATTCGTAGGGGAGTTTGCGGAAGGTCTACCGTGGATACATCTAGATATTGCTGGAACCGCATTTCTTTCTAAAGAACGTGGAGTTAATCCTAGAGGCGGTACAGGAGTCATGGTTCGCACCTTGATTCAGTGGTTGCTCAGCGAAAGCGAATGATCAGCTCTTCATAAACAATAAGAGGTGCCTCCTAAACCATACTCCGGTTTAGGAGGCACCTCTCCCTTTGCTGGAATTCAAGAAATAAGAAGCTTAAACAGTGCGACTGGATTTTTTGGCCTTCGATTGAGAAGTGAAGGATTGAATACCGTTCATAATTTTATCGCGAGTTCCCTTATTCTTGAGTAGATATGCAGCTCCTAATGCGACCGTTGTAAATAACGTTTTTTTAGTGTTCATAGGAATTACCTCCTTGGGATTGTCTGTAGTTACTTATAACAAACATACCCGTTAGTAAAGGAGACTAAACGAAAGAACTTTATTTATTGCACATAATACAAGCCTACTTCTTCTTGTTAACAGGTGTTGAAGAGCAGGAGAGGGGAGAATCTAAAGACGCTGCAGAACAGGTCTTACCCTTATCACAGCCAGCGCAAGCGCCTTGCTTGCCCTTTTGCACATGTCGATAGATGATCCAGCCTGAATAACCGAAGATCAGAGTGACGATCAGAACATTTATCATTACGGTGCCCCACTTTCATTAAGAAAATTAACAAATTACAAGTTCTACGACCAGCCTAATAATCGCCCACCTTGAAAAATAACAAAAGATACGATATACGCCAGAGCAAGAGAATAGCCCATGGAGAAGAAAGTCCATTTCCAAGAGGCGGTTTCCTTTTTGATAACCCCTACCGTGGCCAGACAAGGAATATATAACAGAATAAAGGCCATAAAGCTGATTGCACTCAGCGGGGTAAAGACTTGTGAGATTTGATTCTCTAATCCAGCGGTATCCGGTGCGTGATAGATGATATTCATCGTGGACACAACAACCTCTTTCGCTAAAAATCCTGGAACCAAGGTAGAGCCAGCCTGCCACGTTCCGAAACCAAGCGGTTCCAGTAGCGGTGCAATCATGCCTCCGAATTTCGCTAGGAAGCTATGATCCATTTCTACATCAAATCCGCCAGGACCAGCATAAGACATAAACCAAATAATCGCTGATCCAGCAAGAATAATCGTTCCTGCCTTACGAAGGAAACCTTTGCCCTTCTCCCAAGTGCTGCGCGATAAGGTTTTGATCTGCGGCATACGGTAAGGAGGGAGTTCGATAATGAAGACAGAGGATTCATTCTTGAATAAGTATTTAGAGAATACCTTACAAAGAATTAGGGCAAAAACAATACCCATAACATACATAGAGAGTACGGCAAACGCTTGTTGCTCAGGGAAGAATACAACTGCGAATAATGCATAAACAGGTAATCTTGCAGAACAAGACATCAGCGGCATTAACAGTGTTGTCAGCATGCGGTCTTTGGGCTGTTCGATGCTTCGCGCCGCCATAATGGCCGGTACATTGCAACCAAAACCAATAATAAATGGAATGAATGCTTTTCCGTTCAGTCCCATTCGTTCCATGGTGCTGTCCATCAACAAGCAGACCCTTGCCATGTATCCGGAATCCTCTAGGAAGGAAATGATCAGAAAGAGAATGAAGATTTGCGGAACAAAGACCAGTACGCCTCCTACACCGCCGATGATGCCATCCACAATCAACGCATGCGTGAAGCCTGAAGCTCCAATGGTCTGAAGCAGAGAGTTCGTTCCATCACTAATAGGGCCGGATATCAGGCCATCTAAGATATCCGATAGGGGGCCGCCAACCCAGTCAAATGTAGTCTTAAAGAGAGCATACATAAAGAAAATGAATAAGGGCAGTCCCAAAAATCGATGAGTCAATACCGAATCTAGTCTTTCAGTTAAGTTATGGGGCTTCTGAGCTGTCGTATCAAGGACTTCGACACAAATACTGCGAATATACTCCATACGGTTCGAACGAATCCATTGCGGGAGTGTCAGGGCGAGTTTTTTGAGTTGTAGCTCACTCTGACAAGACTCACAGATATTTAGCAGTCCCGTAACGTCTATACGCGACTTCAAAAACTGAAGTATAACCGGATTCTGCTCCATGAGCTGTAGAGCGACCCAACGATGATTGGGCAGATCTTTTATAGAACGTAATTTCTTTTCTATAGAAGATATCGCTCGCTCGACTACCTCACCATAATTCAGCTTGAACTTTACAGCAGGAATAGCTGATGATTCCTCAAGGATGCTGAGCATCTGTACGCTGCCTTTACCGGTTCTTGCTATGAGTGGGAGGACGGTGACACCCAATCTTGATTGTAAAATGGTTTGATTAATATGAATACCACGCGCATTAGCGACATCAATCATATTAAGACCGAGTACAGTGGGCTTGCCATACTCAAGTAGTTGAAGTGTGAGCAGCAGATTACGTTCCAACTGGGATGCATCCACGATATTGATTAATGCTTCAGGGGATTCTTCTATCAGATATTGGGCTGCGACCCCTTCATCACGGGAGAGTGGGTGAAGAGAATAGATGCCGGGCAAATCAATGAGCTTGCCTGCCCCGTTCTTCAGATTTCCGATCTTTTTCTCAACCGTAACGCCTGACCAGTTACCTACATATTCGTATGAAGTCGTTAATGTATTGAAGAGAGAGGTCTTACCTGTATTGGGATTGCCCACAAGAGCTATAGAACTCAAGATACGTTCACCTCAATCAGAGAAGCTTCTTTGCGGCGTATGGCGAACAGCTGGCCGTTACATTCTAGCGTAATCGGTCCCCAAAAAGGCCCCTTTCCTTTAAGACGGATGTTCACACCTTCTGACACTCCGAGATCAGCAAGACGCCGGCGTAGAACAGGGTTCATCCCTTCTATTTTATGAATATTTCCAGCAGCACCAGGTTGTAATTGCAGTAAGGAACAGCAGGTAGAAGTAGCTATTGTAATCCCTCCAAAAGAGATTGAGAATCAATCTCAACTGTTTTCTTGTAATGTAGCATTTTTAAGTGTTTGTATACTGTGACATTTGTCCCTGACTTACTGTGGTAATTACTTTAAAGTGCTAAAGGCGAAATACCTTTACAATTTATTCTTCATTAAAGTATGATTGAACGATATAAATTGCATAGTAAAGCTATGCTAGAGGTTATAATGATTGCAATAGCACATACGATGATTGCAGGAATTGAAGGGAGATAATTATGAAGACTAATCAATGTAAAATTGTTGACTGCACCATTCGCGATGGGGGGCTCGTTAACAACTGGGATTTCAGCGTGGAATTTGTGCAAAATTTGTATGCCGGCTTGAATGAGGCTGGTGTTGACTATATGGAAATCGGTTATAAAAACTCCCCTAAACTGCTCAAAGGAGCAGAAGGTGCTGGACCATGGCGTTTTCTGAACGATGACTTCTTACGTAAAGTTATCCCGCAAAAGGGACATACGAAGCTTTCCGCTTTGGTTGATATCGGTCGTGTGGATGAAAATGATATTTTACCTCGCAGCGAAAGTATGCTGGATCTGATTCGGGTAGCTTGCTATAGCAAAGATGTGGAGAAAGCCTTACAGCTGGTACAAACCTTCCATGATCTAGGCTATGAGACAACAATCAATATTATGGCTTTGTCGAATGTAATGGAGAATGAATTATTAGAAGCTTTCGAAATGATTCGTGAGAGTGTAGTTGATGTGGTATACATTGTGGATTCATACGGTAGTCTAGATCACAACGACATCAATTACTTAGTGGAGAAGTTCAAAACTCATTTGCCAAACAAACGCCTGGGCGTACATACGCATAATAATCTTCAACTGGCGTTCTCCAATACGTTGATTGCTGCTGAGAAAGGTGTAGAGCTGTTGGACGCTTCCTGTTATGGAATGGGACGTGCTGCGGGGAACTGTCCTACAGAGCTGCTAGTGACTCATTTGAAGAATACACGCTACACATTGCGTCCTGTCATTGATATCATTGAACGCCTGATGATTCCTTTACGTGAAAAAGAAGAGTGGGGCTATATCATTCCTTACATGATCACTGGTACGCTTGATGAGCATCCACGTTCAGCAATGGCGCTTCGCGCATCGGCGGATAAGGATAAAGCGGTTGATTTCTATGATAAGCTTACAACACCAGAGGTTAACTTCGGAGATAAATAAACCTGTTGTTCAGAAGCACTGAACCCGTTCGTAGGGGGAAGTGCTTTTTTTTGAATAAAAATAAAATTTCTATAAGTTTCTATGATAAATGATTCTAATATTTTTCGCTAAAATGCTTAAAGTTCTAATAAGAAGTCTGAAGGTATTTTTGCTTGCCTGCTAGAAGAAAATGGTTTATATTTATGCAAGATTTATGAATAATCGCTATAAAAATACTACCGCACAAAAGAAATGTAACTTTAAAGACCGATCTAGCCGATATTTATACATAGGACAAGACTATACATAGTTGCTTAATAATCGACATCATTTTCAGACGCGAGGGACCTATGAGACAAGAAGAGAAAAAGACCATTCAAGCGGCTATTATAGGAGCCTTACTGTTCCTATTCATTCAAATTTTCCATACATCGCTAAACCGATTGGACAATTGGGATATTATTTCTGCACTCTATCTCATTGTCGGATGTTGTACTGTTGCTTTTGGATTTGCGATATTTGCACAGGGTTGGTTGTTCTTCTCTAGCAGATTATCTAAAGGAAGATTATATGTCGCTGCTCTTTTTGGTGGAATATGTATTATTGATTTCTTGCATACACTCGGCTTTGTAGCATTTCCATTGATTTCATCGTTTATAACCCCTGAGGAATCAAGGTGGCTGCTTACCTTTTCAAGACTATCCAGCGGACTAGGCATTTTGTTCATTTTTAGTAGAGAAGACAAACCTGTGACCGTTGCCGAAAAAAGAAATGTATTCAGAATCGCCTTCATGTTGATTGTGCTCTTCATCGCATTATTTGTATTTATCCATTCGGCAGTGCCTGAGTTATTTACTAAGCCTTGGATGAGTACAATTAAACAATTCGTTGATCTGGCAGTACTTTTTGTTTATTTAGCAGGTGTTGCTGTCATCGTATTTCCTGGGAATAATGAAAAGTCAGCTTCGCTGCTTGTTATTATTCGGGCACTTATCTTTTTCTCGCTAGGACAGGCTTTCTTTATGACTCCCTTAAGTGGGGGGAATATTGATGATCTCTTTGGGATGTTATGTAGCGGAATTGCTTATTACCAGTTACTTACCGGCGTGTATCGCCTGACGATTGAAGAGCCATTTTACGAGAAACAGTTGGCCGAAGAACGGATCAATTATTTGGCCTATCATGATGATTTAACAGGACTTCCAAATAGACGTCGGCTGACACAGCGTGTAGAAGAAATGATTGATGCTGGAGAGACAGACACGAGTGATCAATTCTCAGCTTTGGCTATTATGAATATTAATCATTTTAAGAATATAAATGACTCTCTGGGTCATTATGCCGGAGACCTTTTATTGAAATTAGTGTCTGAGCGTCTTAGTATTGAGGCTAGATCCAGTGAAGAGCTGTATAGTATGGGAGCGGACGAGTTTGCTTTTTTAATGACAGAAAGAGCAAGTCTTGGAGAATGCTTGGCACGAGCTACAGAGTTGCTCAGATTATTTGAAGCACCCGTTAATATAGAATCTGGTGAGTACCATATCTCACTCAGCTTGGGGATGAGTATTTATCCTGGTGACGGGGAAACTGCGGAACATCTCATTCAAAATGCGGATACTGCTGTTCATAATGCGAAGGAGCAAGGCGTGGAGATTCGCCGTTATATCCCAGCCATGCAGATGAAAGCAAAGGAACGACTGAAGCTGGAAAATGACCTGCGAAGAGCGCTTGAACGTGATGAGTTCTATCTCGTATATCAACCCAAGGTGCAGCTGGAGACGGAAGAGATTGTAGGAATGGAAGCTTTATTGCGCTGGAATCATCCTAAGCGTGGTATTGTCTCACCTAATGAATTTATTCCATTAGCTGAGGATAGTGGGCTAATTGTTCCAATTGGGGAATGGGTACTGAAGACGGCATGCCTGCAAAATAAACAGTGGCAGTTAGCAGGCTACCAGCCGATATGCGTATCTATCAACTTATCTATGCGTCAATTCCTTCAGCCGAATCTGGCTGGTAAAATTCATTCCATTCTGACCGATATTGGTTTGGATCCATGTTATGTTGATCTTGAAATTACAGAGAGTATGACGTTGGATAAAGAAACGGCCTTTGATCAGCTGAAGCGCTTGAAAGAGCTAGGTGTGTTCATTAGCATTGATGATTTTGGTACAGGTTACAGCTCACTGCACTATTTGAAGAATATGCCGATCGACAGGCTAAAGATTGACAGATCGTTTGTCTCCGAGGTTATGGAGGATAGTAATAATGCGGCAATAGTCTCCACGATTACTTCTATGGCGCATCATTTAAAGCTTAAAGTTACCGCAGAAGGGGTGGAGAACAAGGAGCAGCTGCAGTTTTTGCGTGAGCAGCATTGCCATGAAGCTCAAGGGTTTTTGTTCAGTAAACCTATTCAAGCAGCTGAATTTGAAACAGCGTTTTTGAAAAAGGCTCCCCTCGGCGCTTCCTTGTAAAATATAAGAAAGTATAAATTTCACACCATACTCTATGTCTTATATTTCTTGCTTAAACGCTTACCGTCCTTATTAGGACTCCGGAGGCGTTTATGCTTGAACAGAAAATTGTTGATTTTTATTTATAGGGGTGATACAATATCTCTTGTACTCACTTTCTAATGCGGGTGTAGTTCAATGGTAGAACTTCAGCCTTCCAAGCTGATAGCGTGGGTTCGATTCCCATCACCCGCTCCATAATTTAAACTTCCAATTCCTTGCGATGCAAGGATTTTTTTATTGCTTTGTTTAATGATATTGTTCATCAAAAAGCCAGGCTCCTCCACGAAGGGGGAGCCTGGCTTTTTAACTACCCTTTGATCTTAAACAGTCTTCAAGAACTCAACAATGGTGAGCAGTCCCTTATCAAAGTTCTCAAGGTTGAAATGCTCATCCGGTGCATGCAGGTTCTCATCATCAAGGCCAAAGCCCATCAGGACCACTGGTGCTTCAAGTACACGGGAGAAGCTTTCCATGATCGGAATGGAGCCACCGTCTTTGGTGAAGAGGGCACGGGTTCCGTATACTTTGCCGTAAGCGTCTGCTGCAGTTTGCAGAATAGGGTTCGATGGATCGATGTTAAAGGCACGCGCCTTCTCCATTTGCTGCACATGGACTTTCGCTCCGGTTTGAATATTAGCCTTCAGATGCGCTTCAACGGCATCAAGAACATGCTGTGGATCCTGATCGCCAACGAGACGGCAAGTAATCTTGGCATGTGCTTCTTTTGGAATAACGGTCTTGCTTCCTTCACCTTGGAAGCCCCCATAGACACCGTTAAGCTCAAGTGTAGGGCGAGCACCAATACGTTCTACAAAAGAATAACCTTCTTCACCGTATAATGCGTCAAGTCCAAGTCCTTCGCGAATCTTATCTTCATTCACGCCTTGCTTCACGAATTCCTCTCGTAGCATTGGAGAAAGTTCAGGTACACCATCATAGAAGCCTTCTACAGAAACACGACCTTTGTCGTCATGAAGGGAGCTGAGCAGGGACACGAGAGCGTGCAGTGCATTCGGAACACCACCACCGTAAGAACCGGAGTGCAGGTCTGTAAGAGCTGTAGTTACGCTCACTTCAAGTGATCCTAGGCCACGTAGTCCTGTGCAAATTGCAGGGCGACCGCGTTCCAGCAGGGAAGTGTCCGAGACTAGCACCGCATCCGCAGCCAGCTTCTCTTTGTTAGCTTCCAGGAATGGAGGGAGATTTGCGCTGCCGATTTCTTCTTCACCTTCGATGCAGAGCTTGATGTTAACAGGAAGAGTACCTTCTTGTTTCAGGATTGCTTCAATCGCTTTGAGGTGAATGAATACTTGCCCTTTGTCATCCGTTGCGCCACGTGCATACAGCTTGCCGTCACGGATCTCTGGTTCAAACGGAGGTGTAGTCCACAGGTTCAGCGGATCTACTGGCTGCACATCGTAGTGGCCGTATACAAGAATGGTAGGCTTACCCGGAGCATGAAGATAGTCAGCATATATGACGGGATGTCCCGCTGTCGGATGAAGCTCAATGTTCTCAAGTCCGGCTTTCTTTAGTGTGTCTGTCAGCCAATGGGCTGCAGCTAGTACATCATCCTTATGCTCAGACAAGGCAGAAATACTTGGAATCTTGAGCCATTGTTTTAGTTCTTCGAGATGTTCATCCCGGTGTGTTGAAAAATACGTTTCATATGACATAGTGTGTATGTACCTCCTTAAGTTTTGCTGCGCAAAACCGGCTATGAGCTTAATTGCCATACGTGACCGTCTTGTTTAGCATTCTATAGGAATCATTATACTGGAGAACTCACTATGGATCAAAAGCGATCGGAAAGATGTCTTATCTGATGATCGTGACAGGCACTTCCTTTCGTAAAGATTAGTTCTTTTCCGGTTGTTGATTACTAACAGTAACCATGATAAGCTGGATAAGCTCAAGAGATACAAAAGTGCGATTACATGCTTAAGTTACATGGAGGTAACCACTTTGGAACATTCAAGAGACGAACCCATTCGGCTAATGCCAACGTTAGAGGACTACTCCGTCACTCGTCAAATTCTGGATAGGATTGGGGACAAATGGAGTGTACTCATTGTTGTGAACTTAGGTGCAAAAGCACTGCGGTTTAAAGAGCTGCAGCGGCGTTCTGGTGGAATATCACAACGGATGCTGACCCAGACTCTGCGTCATTTAGAACGAGACGGTATAGTTTGGCGTAAAGTCACACCTACGGTGCCTTTGACTGTTGAATACGGTCTGACGAGTTTAGGGGAGTCCCTGCTGGATCCTTTAACTTCCCTAGTGGAATGGGTCAATAGGAACAACGCTGAAATCGCCAAAGCACGAGTAGGTTATGATATTCAGCACGAAATGCAGGAGTAGTAAGCTAGTCGTACAATTACCTGGAATAGAGGATGGATTATTTTGCAAAAGAAAAGTGGGAACAACACATTTATATATACTTACACCTGTTCAGAGGACGAGTTATCGCTATGTCAGATGGAGCTTCGTTGTCTTTTTGGAGAGGAAGTACCTTCTTCCATATTTAAGAGTGAGGTAGAGGTGGATGTCAGCCGCAGTCCCTTCATTAAAGAACGATTGGATGTTATGTACGAGGGAGACAGCTTGCCTGAGATTTATGATCAAACCGAGCAAGTGGAGCTTGGCGGCAAGACATTTAAGGTTATTTTTGTGAAGACTAATGATCTGTCCCCTGCGGACAAAATAGAATATGATGAGCGTAGAGTGATCGAGCGAGAAATTGGGCTGCGTATTGAAGGGGAAGCGGATGTAAACCACCCTCAGTTGGTATATGGTATTGTTACGCTGGGTGGGCGCTGGTACTTTGGCTCTTATCATAAAAACAAGGCTACGTGGTTCCGTCAAATGAAGAAGCCGCGTAGCTATTCTATCGCGCTTAGCACACGTGTTGCCCGAGCCGCGGTCAACATCGCCGTTCCGAATCCGGAAGGTGTACGAGCCATCGATCCTTGCTGCGGCATCGGAACAGTAATGGTAGAGGCTTTGTCGATGGGGATCAACATGGTCGGACGTGACATTAATCCTCAGATCGCGATCGGTGCCCGAACAAATATTGCTCATTTTGGATTCTCAAGTGAGGTAACATTAGGGGATATCGCTGACATCACAGAACATTACGACGTTGCTATTGTAGATATGCCTTATAATCTATATTCTAGTATTACACCTGAGGAACAGTTTACGATTCTAGTGAATGCACGCCGGATTGCAGATCGGGTGGTTATCGTTGCGATCGAACCGATGGATGAGATGATCAATGAAGCTGGATTTACGATTATAGACCGTTGTGAAGCTAAAAAAGGTTTGTTCTCCCGTCATTTAATGCTTTGCCAGTAATCCTAATGAAGATCTTTTAAAGGGGTGCAGCAATGGAGCAGAAATGGTTAACCTGGGCTAAAGAAATACAGGCCATCGCACAGACTGGACTAACTTACGCTAAAGATGTCTACGATATAGAACGTTATCAAGCTTTGCGGGAGCTAAGTGTAGACATCCTCGCTAATTATACATTCGAAAGCAAGGAGAGAATAAGACTCTCCTTTGCTAGTGAGAGTGGCTACGCTACGCCGAAAGTAGATATCCGTGGTGTTGTTTTTCAGGGGGACAGAATCCTGCTGGTCCGCGAGAAATTAGATGGAAAGTGGGCGCTTCCCGGCGGCTGGGGAGATATTGGTCTGTCACCGAGTGAGGTTGTTGTTAAAGAAATTCAAGAAGAATCAGGATTTGAGGCAGAGGCAATTCGCTTGCTGGCTGTTCTGGATAAGAAATTTCATAACCATCCTCCGGAGCCGTATCATGTGTACAAGTTTTTTATCTTGTGCAGCATTGTGGGCGGTGAGGCGATGCAAGGGGTGGAGACGAGTGAAGTTTCCTTTTTTGCTGAAGATGAACTGCCTGAGCTCTCCGTGGAGCGGAATACCAAAGAGCAGATTCAGACGATGTTTGAATATTTACGAAATCCAGAAAAAGTAGTAATATTGGACTAAGAATTTGCATATGATGAATGACTTCCGTAAACCGAAGTTTTTAAAATATTAAAATTTTGGTTAATGATTATTATGTAAGCACTTTCAGTGTTAAGCCGCTGAGCCTTTATATCTAAAATAAAGTCAATATTCTAAGTTTTTGGGTCGAGCGGTCTACATTTTTTCCTCTACTGTGACGATAAGAATTTTAGGAGGGGATCGCATGGAACAAGAAGAGCTGAGCATTCCATTAAAACAGGAAAATGTTGTGCGTCCTGCAGAGGGCAATATTGCCACTGGGCTGATTTGGGGTATTTTAATCAGCATTCCGTTATGGATCTCTGTGATTGGCTGGATTCTGGGGTTTTGGCGCTGAGCCGTATTTTAATTATTATCTAACTCTAATAGTTGTATAGTATACATCAAAGGCGGTCTCTTCCTAACGGAAGAGGCCGCCTTTTTAGTTTCTTGAGTTTCTTATGATTTCGTAAATACCAGTCTAAAGTTCTCACAAACCACCTTCATTTTTGGATCAAAAGGCTTCTTCAAGAACGCTAAAGATTCTCTGGAGAAGAACTTCTCATGCTCATGGCGCCACGACTCCAGCGTTCTGTCATCCTCGCCTTCGCTATAGGCAAAGTCAGCGCCTACCTCATCAAAAGGAGTAATTTGCACATCTGTCGTAACGATCACAGCTTGTGGATTACCGTGGCCATCGAGCAGAATACTGTGTCGGCCAATTTCAGGTAGTGTCTCGTCGGAAATTGCATAAATTTCATAGTTCGAAGCGGTGCCAGTCTTGATCCCTTGGATCACCAGATCCAATAGTTCATCGGCCATTTGAGGACTGTCACCAAAGGCCCAAGTCTCGTAGTTAGCCGCTGCTTGTGGATAAAGCTGGGTATATTCTTCCCAAAAAAGCGTAATCTTCGTTTCGTTGCTCATATCCCTATCTCCTCGTTTAATGATCGTTAATGTCCCGCAGTTTCCATCCAACCCGCATAAAGCTCATCTAGTTGCTCTTGCATTATATCGCGTTCTTTTAGTAGCTCCGCAAGCTCTGCCGCATTGCTACTAATCTGTGGATCTAGCATTTTTACATCAATTTCCTCAAGCTGTTCCTCGACCTCTGCAATAGCCTTCTCCCAGTCGAAGTGGACGCTCTTCTTGCGGGAACTGGACGAGTTAGCTGTAGTAACATTCACTGAACCGCTAGATTGAGGCTTACCGGAGCGTGATGAAGTTATTCCTTCTGAAGAGGAAGGTTTAGGTTGATCGGGAACAGAGGCTGATGCTGCTGATGCTGATGCCTTCTCAGCTTGTTTTTCCTTGTAATACTCATAGTTGCCGTTGAAAACTCCAAATCGTCCACTTTCAATGGACCAGAGCTTATGGAACAGACGATTAATGAAGTAGCGGTCATGGGATACGGCCAGTACTGTACCTGGGAATTCCTCTAAAGCTTCCTCCAGCGCCTCGCGGGAGTCAATATCTAGATGATTCGTTGGTTCATCCAGAATCAGCAGGTTCGGTTTACGATGCATCAGCACAGCGAAACGCAGGCGGGTCCATTCCCCTCCGGATAAATTCGTGATGTCTTTGAATACATCGGCACCATAGAATAGGAAACGCGCGAGCTGTCCGCGAGCTTCGCCCTCTTCTAGTCCGGCTTCTTCACGGAAGTAACGGAGTACAGATTGTTTGTTGTTTTCAGGGACGGCCTCTTGCGCGAGATAACCGACAACGGCTCTTGAACCCAGTGTACAATTTCCAGTATCTGGCGTTTGCTGACCTAAAATAATTCTTAATAGTGTACTTTTTCCTGCCCCGTTACCACCAATAAGCGCCGTAGTTTCTCCATAGCGAAGGACTTCATTTGCGTCTGTAAAAAGGCTCCGCTCTCCATATGCTTTACCGACATCCTCCAGAATGACAACTTGATTGCCGGAACGATCATTTTGCTGTAGCTGCAAATCCATCGACTTGCGCTCCAGAATAGGACGTTTAAGCTTCACCATGCGATCCAGAGCTTTTTGCATGGAGGCAGCTCTCCGGTAAAAAGCAGGGTTAGGAGGCGTCCCGCGATTGCCAAATTCGATGAGACGTTTGATGCTTTCCTGCATTTGTTTTATTTTTTTCTGCTGCTCTTGGTAATCAGCGAATTGTTGAAGCAGACGTGTTTCCTTCTCTACCTGATAGCCGCTGTAGTTGGTATGGAAGGTAAAAGCCTCGCCATCCTCAATCTCGATCACTTTCTTGACTACAGCATCGAGGAAATAACGATCATGGGAAATGGCTAGCACTGTACCGTCATAGCTCTGTAAGTACTGCTCTAACCACTCGATGGCGTTCATGTCCAGATGATTGGTTGGCTCATCGAGTAGGAGTACATCGGGTCTACGCAGCAGCAGCTCTGCCAGTCCGACTTTAGTTTTCTCGCCGCCAGAAAGAGTGGAGAAGAGTCGGCTATATTGCCCAGCGTCGATTCCTAAACCAGTGGCCACTCGCTGAATTGTGGATTCAATTTCGTAGCCTCCTGCGGTCTCAAATTTATCCTGAAGGCTACCGTATTCTTTCAGCAGCCGATTCCATAGTGTTTCATCTGTCCCGGTATTGAAGGTGGACATTTCAAGCTCCAGCTCTCGCAGGCGTTGTTGCCATTGCAAAGGTTCAGCAAAGCTACGCTGTAGAACTTCATATACGGTTTCTTTCTCGGCAACCTCTTGAATTTGAGCCAGCATTCCTACTACACTACCTTTGCGAATGGAGATTTGCCCTTGATCGGGGCGCTCTTCGCCATTAAGTAAATGGAAAAGCGTAGTTTTACCACAACCATTGCGGCCGATGAGACCGATTTTTTCTCCTTGGCGGATATCGAAGGTGATGCTATTTAGTACGAGCTGTGCACCGTGGTACTTTTGAACATTTTGGCATTGAATAATCATATATATTCTCCTTTAAGAATGCCCTTTGCACCGCCAGAACCCTAAATCGAAACTGGAATTCTGCAAAAAAACCATAAAAAAAGACCGTAGGGAAATTTCCCCACGGCCTTATCATTCTCCGGTTAACTGATCCGTCCGGGTGATGGCAGGAAAGGCATTTCACAATTGTGTAGTGTTATTAAATTCATGGAAATGGACAGACTTCTCCCGTTATCGCCATTTACATGAGCAATGCCAGCTATCGCTTTAGGTAGCCGACTCATAACACTATTGGTCCAATTGTGATCCATTCCTTCCACACCCCTTTCATAACAAATTTAATGACAGTGTAAACAATAATCGGAAATTTAGCAAGTAAAAAGATGGCAATGCGAAATATACACTGCATAGAATATGAATCGTTGAATATTATGGTTCTATGTGGGAGGAGACAAGCCACTAAAAATAACAGATGAAAAGGGGATGTTATATGGCGATTTTTGACGGGTTGATGGGTAATGCATCACAAGTAAATCTTGCGGAGGTACAGCGGGAATATGCACAAATTCTTGCCCCTCAAGAGAAAATTGAACGAGCCTACAAGCTGATTAGAGATATGTTTATTTTTACAGACAAACGACTGATTCTAGTGGATAAACAGGGACTGACGGGCAAAAAGACGGATTATCATTCCATCCCGTACAAAAGCATCTCGCATTATTCCGTAGAGACGGCAGGGCACTTTGATCTGGATGCGGAGCTATGTATCTATATTTCCAGCAGCACTGTGCCACTCAAGAAGACCTTTAATAAATCTGTGAATATTTATGAGGTGCAGGCGGTATTGTCACAATATATTTTAAAATAGTTCAGTTAGACAGTGTAGCGGAGTACAAGATCCCCATACGTAAAAGCGGCTAAGATGACTAAGGCAGGATGTACCTTAAGCCGCTTGATAGCCCAGAATGCGATTACTGCAATGAGCGCTTTCCAGCTACTACCCTTGAGCTACTTAAATAATTCACAGCTGATAACAGTATGATTATGACCAGGCAGCTAGGTAAAATATGTGCCGGAACTGACAGTATAGCCCCCCCTAACTCCTCGAAGTTTATACCCGAGATAAGCCGCCATCTTGGTGGCAATAGGCCCTGGTAGTGCCTTTGCAATCGCCAATGTCTCCCCGAATTCGTCATCACTTAGCCAAGTGTAGCGAGCTGCCGCATTATGCCGGATGAATGGAATTACCGAAGGTCCTCCGCCATAGCCGACAATCCCAGTTCTGAACATGGCGATAGCTATTTGTACATAATCTTTATGGATGGATATCATGTGAGATCTCCCCTTGTTTTTAGAGCCCATTCTATACAATTCATATGTGTGAAGCTACGTGGTCGACTAGCAATTAGCTAATCTTTGTGCATGGATCACAAAAAAAAGATGTTAATTTTGCGGGTTAGTGTAATCGATTGACAGGGGATTTTTATGTGATGTTAAATGACGTTAAATGAGTGAAAAGTTTATAGGGAGATGGGGAATATGGCGGAGAAACCTGTAATAGGCACCAAAACAATGGTCGTCAGCCCTCATTATTTAGCTTCGGCTGCGGGTGCGCGCATTTTGGAAAGAGGAGGAAATGCCTTTGATGCGGCAGTGGCGGTCAGTGCTACGCTCGCTGTAGTCTACCCGCATATGACGGGGCTTGGTGGGGATTCGTTTTGGTTGACTTATAGCGCGCAAGAGGCGCGTGTTCGGGCGTATAACGGAAGCGGACGATCGGGTTATGGAGTCCGCAGAAGTTGCTTTGCCGGGGAGGGAGCTATCCCGAGGCGGGGGATCCGCAGTGCCATCACCGTGCCGGGGATGGTGGATAGCTGGGATGCCATGCTCAGCAAGTATGGCCGTTTAACGCTGGCAGAGGTGCTGGAGCCAGCCATCGGCTATGCTCAGAGTGGGTTTCCGCTGTCGCCGGACCAGCGGAATAATACGCTGCTTGCTGGAGCAGCGTTGTCAGCGGAGGCATCCGCGATATATATGCCGGGCAGAGTGGTTGTATCTGCTGGATCGAGATTTCAGCAGACACAACTGGCGGCAACCCTGAAGACGTTGGCTGCGGGTGGACGGGACGCTTTTTATAAGGGGAAGATTGCAGAAGATATTTGTGATTATATGCTGGCAGCCGGGGGTTATCTCACTCGGGATGACTTTGCGGATCATCAGGGGGATTGGGTCGAGCCGATTTATACGGAATATCATGGGCATAGGGTGTATCAAGTGCCGCCAAATTCTCAAGGGTTTACGGGGCTGATGAGTCTTAATATATTGGAGCATTTTAATTTCGGAGAAATCGAGCATGGCTCATATGATTATTATCACCTGCTTGTTGAGGCGCTGAAGCTGAGTTTTCGTGATCGGGATAGAGTGCTTACAGATCCGGATTTTAGTGCTATTCCTTTGGCGCAGCTGCTGGATAAGAACTATGCAGGACAACTAGCCTCTACGATCTCGATACAAAAAGCAGCGCAGCTGACAAGTCAGCCTATCGGTAGTGATACCGCATATGCTGCGGTTGTGGATGAAGAGGGGAATGCGGTCTCTTTTATTCAGAGTCTGTATTTTGAGTTTGGCTCCGGTGTGGTGGCTGGGAATACCGGGATTCTGCTTCAGAATCGGGGTTCGTTTTTCTCGCTTGATCCGAACCATATCAATACGCTTGAACCGCATAAGCGCAGCTTCCACACACTGATGCCAGCCATGGCCTGCCGAGAGGGTAAACCTGTGATCCTATATGGTACGCAAGGTGGTGAAGGTCAGCCGCAAACTCAAACGTTGCTACTTACAAGGATGCTGCATTATGGGATGAATCCGCAAACGGCTGTAAGTGAACCGCGTTTTGTATGGGGGAGAACGTGGGGTGAGCCTACGCAGGAAATGAAGGTGGAGGGCCGGGTAGCAGATGAGGTGCTGTCTGATTTAGAGGCGGCTGGTCATATTGTCCGGAAAGTGGACGCATACGACGGGATCGTGGGTCATGCCCACGCGATCTCCATAGATGACAATGGATATCGTAGTGGGGGGACGGACCCGCGCTGCGATGGCGCGGCGATAGGTTGGTAGGGTGAGATGCTCTCTCCAAATCCCCCGAATTGCTCCTTCCGTTATTTGGTAGGAAAGATATCGTGAGACGATTCTCGGAAAGGCAAATGGGAAAATCCTAGTTTAACGGAGCGATAGGTTCTTAATAGAAATGACGGATGACCGGTTGATTAAGATCTTAGAAGGAACGGTGAGGTGAGGGTGGAGCTATGATTCTGGATAATCGGTATGGTGCGTTCATAGATTCTGAGCTAACAGTCGGACGGTTAGGGAATGGGATATTGGACGGAATGACCTTTGCTGTAAAAGATGTGTATGCGATAGCAGGGCACAGCCCTTCTGCAGGTAATCCAGATTGGTTACGGAGCCACAATCCCTCTACAGAACATGCGGCAGTAGTTCGCCGGCTTCTCCAGTCGGGAGCGACGCTTCGAGGGGCGACTCATACGGATGAGCTGATGTACAGTCTGGGTGGTGAGAACCATCATTATGGAACGCCGATAAATCCCCGTGCCGCAGGTTGTATCCCGGGCGGTTCTTCTAGTGGATCGGCAGTAGCCGTAGCTTCTGGTAGTGTTGATTTTGCTCTCGGAACAGATACGGGTGGTTCTATTCGAGTCCCTTCTGCGTATTGCGGAGTATATGGCTTTCGACCGACACATGGTGTGGTGGATCTGAAAGGCGTGATCCCGTTATCACCGCAATTTGATACAGTAGGCTGGATGGCTGACCGTATGGATGTGCTCCAGAAGGTTGGGGAGGTTTTACTTGGAATTGGGCGCATGGATGAAAAAATAACGATAAGTATAGAAGGAAATTTAGAATTGAATATAGAGAACGTTGGGGAAAAAAATATAGAGGAAGAATTGGAGAATAATACTCAAAAGAACATAGAGGATGAGATACTAAAGAGCAAAGGAAATAATGTGGAATATAATTCGAGAAAGGATAAAGGGGATAATTCACAAAAGAAAATGGGAACTTTATTTGTCGCTACGGACTGTTGGGAATTGGTCGTTCCAAAGGATGTGAGTATTCTAGCGGATGGATTGAACTGCTTGCGGACTGGTGCTGATCATTTCCTCAAAACTGAAATAGCTCCAGAAGGATTGAAGGTCTGGATGGATGTTTTTCGAGAATTACAGGGTAATGAAATCTGGACAACCCATTGCGCCTGGATTGAAAAGGTAAAACCATTCTTTGGGCCAGATATTGCAGCACGGTTCTCTTGGGCTGCCAGTTTAGCTGACAAGGACCACAGTATCGCTCTGAATAAACGAGCGGAGATTTCTGCTCAATTGCGCGGATTGCTAGGAGAAGATAATTGTCTTGTGATTCCAACAGTACCTGGTCCTGCTCCACTGCGTGGAGGGGGGTTGCGTCAATTGGAAGAGAACCGTAGTGGAGCGATGATGTTGAGTTGCATAGCCGGACTGGCAGGTCTTCCTCAGGTAACATTACCTATGCTCTCTACAAATGGACTGCCGCTGGGATTGTCGGTTATCGCCGGACATGGGCAGGATCTTCGGTTACTCTCATGGGTGAAGGAGGTATGGCGGCGACCTTGAGATGACGGGACCTGATGGGTTTTGAGATGATAGGTGAAATTGGTTTTTAAAAAATGATCTCAATGTGATGAAGTAGGTTCAATAATGGTGTGTTAGAGTAAAAGATAAATTCAGCGCTCAAAAGTTGGCTTAAGACCAGCGTTTCAGTAAACTCCTCCATGTGAAGAAAAATAACGGTATAAATCCCGTAAAATGTGTGAAATCGGCTCATATAGCTCAAAATAACGGTATAAGTCCCGTAGAATGCGCGAAATCGGCTCATATAGCTGAAAATAACGGTATAAATCCCGTAGAATTCGAAAAATTGGCTCATATTGCGGGGAAGAAGGGCAAAAATGCCCCACGCCACAAAGGTCAGCTATGACACGCTCGCGTTTCACTCTGAACACGCAAACAAAGCACCTTCCGTGAAGAAGGTGCCATGCCCCGTCCGAGCTCTATTCTACGAATGCTTCGACTTCTATTTCTACTAACAATAGTGGATCAATAAGCGCCTTTACCTCTACCATGGTTGCTACAGGCTGAATATCTTTGAAGAATTCGCCGTGTGCTTTGCCGACTTCTTCCCAGCGTGAGATGTCTGTCACGAACATTCTTGTTCTAATTACATGCGACAAATCAGCATCTAGCTGGTTTAGCGCTTTTTCGATGGTATGTAGAATGAATTTCGTCTGCGCGTATGGATCTCCTACACCCACTACTTCCCCGTCTTGCATGGCTGTTGTTCCTGCGACTTCGATACGATTGCCGATTCGGATGGCGCGAGAATATCCAACCACCGACTCCCAGGGTGAACCCGTAAACACTTGCTTTTTACTCAAAAGATCCCCTCCAAATCCATCCTAATGTTGTCCGATCTAATTATACCTCTAACACAAGTGATGTGAACTAAAGTTTAATGATTCATCAGATACATTAATTTAATGTAATATTAACTAACATAATTATCATTAAATTTTAATTTTACTCTATCCAAGGAGGTTCATTTTAATTATAATGTTACATAAAATAACATTATAAATCAGAAATGGTTCTATTGATCCTAAAAAGGAGGGATGGCATGCATCTTACGGTTGAAGAAGCGTTGTCCATTTATCCTTTGTCCGAGGCGAAGCTTATCGCGGGGTCCAAGGGGAAACATCGAATTGTGAAATCGATTAATGTGATGGACGCACCTGATATTTCGGATTGGATCAAAGAAGGCGAGATGCTGCTAACGACAGCCTATTTAATCAAGGATAATCTGGAGGATGCCTCTGCTTTGCTGCAGACACTGAATCGAAGGGGCTCGTCGGCCTTGGGTATTAAGCTGGGACGATTTTGGGATGAAGTACCGGAGAAGCTAATCGCAGAAGCGGAGAACCTTAGCTTCCCCTTAATCCAATTGCCGTTCCAGTTCACTTTTTCGGATCAAATGAATGGCCTGTTTCGCGCCGAGCTTAGCCGGAGTACTCATGTTTTGCAGGGCATAATGGAGAAGCAGAAAAAGCTGATGCAATTTGCCCTGCGATCTGTCCGCAGCCGTCCACTGTTTGACTCGGTGTCTGAAGTGATTGGCCATTCACTTGTAGTGGTTAGCGCACGCGGGGATGTAATTTATAACAATTCTGAATATCAGACGTCACAGCTGCTGGAGGGTTGGCCTTGGCAGAAGCGTAATCAACGTTTTCGTGTAGAAGCTCGTACGGGTTATCGAACACCACTAATGCAAGGAGAAAAGTGTTCGGGCTATTTATTGTATTGTTCCATCGACCCTTTATTGCTCCCGGTGGAAGAGAGCTTGTTCGTTCAGGGCGCTGAACTTATTTCTTATCATATTCATTCAGGATACGAGGATTATTTTGAACAGGCAGAACATAGGGAATTCAGTGGATTGCTGAGACGTTGTCTAAATGGTAACTTATCTTACGCTGATTTAGCACAGGCTACGCTCGAATTGGAAATTGAACTGCTTCAGTCGCCATTTCAACTGGTATTAACTGATATTGTTGCGACTGTTGAAGACCGCCAAAGTGAGCTGCTTAGATTAAAAGAAGAATACACTGAACACCCCGTATTGCGGGAATCAACGGCCATTCATGTGATTGTAGACCAAGGATTATTGTCCATCTATCCGGCAACACTTCAGAGTCCTGAGCAATTTCGGGATGTAATTCAGGCTTGTTTTGACAACCTGAAGTTTGACAAGGGGGATTATCCACGAGCTGCGATAAGTAGTTATAAAGTGAAGCCGGATGGGCTGAAGGAGGCTTTTGCGGAGGTGAAGGAATGTATGGGGATGCTTCAGTTTGAGGGAGTGCATGGGAATGTTGTACATTATCGGCAGCTTGAGCTTTCCTTGCTTCTTGGGCAAATCCCGACAGAGGTCATGGAGAAATATTGCAACGGAACGCTTAGAGGACTGCTTAGCCGTGAGCCGGAGTATGTACGAGAAATGCTGCGGACGCTGGAAGTTTATCTAGAGAACGATGGGCATGTCAATGAGACAGCCAAAAAGCTGTTTATTCATCGGAACACGGCTACCTACCGAATCGAGAAGCTTAGTGAGCTCCTGGACGTCGATTTTAAAAAAATAAATGATCTAATGAGGCTGAAGCTAGTGTTCATGTTTCGGAGAATGCTTGGGCGGGACTAAGGACTGGGTTGAAATGCAAACACGGAGGAGGGGAACCTCGTGAATACACATGAGATCGCAATGCATATTCAAACCCATAAGGCACCTGCGGTGCTGGCGACGTTGATAGAAGTGGAGGGGCATTCGTATCGTAAACCCGGGGCAGTGATGCTGTTTTTTGAAGGGGGCACGATTGGAAGTCTGAGTCCAGGTTGTCTGGAAAGCGATCTGCAGCTACGTACCTCTGGAATATGGGAACGAGGGCTGCCCGAAATTGTGGAATACAATATGTTGTCTCCGGATGATTTGTCCTGGGGTGAAACTGTCGGGTGTGGGGGCAAAATTAAAGTGGTGCTTGAACCCGTGCAGGGTGAGCTCTACAAGCTTTTAGTGCAGGTGAGTGACAGATTGGCTAGGGGAGAGAATCTAGTTCTGTTCCGCGAAGCAGTGGAGAAAGGTTTTGCCTATAAGCTGGAGCCGGATACTTCGCTATCGCAGAACAAGAACCGTCTAAAATTATCCCCCTCGGCAAAAGAAAACCTAGCGACAGGTCACTTTATGGCCGCTCCAGCAGAATTGACAGCATTCCATACGTCTTTCGTGCCCAAACCGCGGCTTGTGATTTTTGGCGGGGGGCGTGATGTGGTTCCGATTGCGGAGCTTGCCGACAACGTTGGCTTTCGGGTTGCGGTTGCGGATTGGCGCGAAGGAAGCTTGCACAATAAGTTTCCTCGAGCTGAACAGGTAATTTGTTCCCCTATGGAGGTTGTTCAGCGATTGGGCGTAGCTCAGGAGGATTATGTATTGATTTGCAGTCATCAGCTTGGGAGGGATAGACAGTTCCTGGAGAGTGTGATTCCGCTTGCTCCTTTATATATAGGGATTATCGGGTCGAAGGTGCGGATATCTCTTTTACTGGAAGAGCTTGAGGCTCCTGCATCTTTGCATGCGCCTGTAGGGTTGCCCATTGGTGGAGAAGGTCCGGAGGAAATTGCGGTCAGTATTATAGCTGAAATTATTCAAATTAGAAGGGCGGGCTCACGAGAACTGCCCAAAGGAGTGGAGAGTATTGAAGGTAGCAGGAATATATTTGGCAGCGGGGCAGAGCAGGCGGATGGGCGTGTCCAAGGTTTCACTGAAATTGTCGCAGGAGGTCTCACTCGGGAGCGTCGCGCTTAGTGAATTGGATCGTTGCAATCTAGAACCGCTAATCGTGGTAGTGCGTGCGGATGACAACTTGGAATGGCTGCCACCCGCGATTGAACCGCAAGGATCCAGACGTACCGAAACTTGCTTAACCGCACATCTAGGATTGTCTTTTTCACTGCGCTGCGGTCTTAATGCGGTATTGCCTTTGCAGCCCGATGCAGTAGTTGTGGCGCTTGCGGATCAGCCATTTATTACTACGGCATTAGTGAATCGTTTAATACAAACGTTTGAACAATCACCGGACATGGATTATGTGGCTAGTGTCAGCAATGGGTCAGCTATGCCACCGGCTTTATTTTCGAAGACGTTGTTTCCAGTACTACAGGGATTGGATGGGGATCGCGGAGCGGCAGCGATTTTGCGTTCGCCTGATTATAAGGGAATCGTTCTGGAGTCTGAATCCACCCACTATTTCATGGATGCAGATACAGAAGAGGATTTTGGTGAGATTCAGGAGCAATGGATACTGAGGAACGAAAAATAGAAATGTAATCGAAAAGTGATCTGAGTAAGTGTTCTTTTTTCGCCTTTAGTCATATAATATGACACGGATCTCACCTTTGAAAAACCAGTTAGTGCATACCACACAAAAAAAGCTCTAATTCTTATCATCTAACACAAACGTATGTTATATAAATTTACGCAAAGACCACCTCTAAGTATAGTAGAAGTACATTAATGGTTGCAGCCATGATGAGAGATGATTTGGAGGAGGAGAATTATGATAAAAAGGGGTCAGTTCATAACATCTTGTCTTGCATTAATAGTTCTGATGACGGTGGCTTTGGTGGGGTGTGGCAGCAATAATACTTCTACAAATGCAACGGAGGCACCAGCGACAACTACAGCGGCAACAGATGCAACTGCAACAACAGAACCGGCTGCAAAGAAACCGACGGTTGCTTTTGTGTATATCGGTCCTCCAGGGGATGGCGGCTATACGTATCAACATGATCAAGGGCGGCTGTATCTGGAGAAGGAGCTTGGAATTAAAGCTGACTTTGTAGAAAATGTTCCTGAAAGTGCCGATGCGGAACGAATCATTACAGAACTTGCGCAATCACACGACATCGTGTTTACAACGAGCTTCGGATATATGGATTTTACTTTGAATGTAGCAGGCAAATTTCCCAATGTGAAGTTCATGCATGCTTCTGGTTATAAAACCGCAGAGAACATGGGGACCTACTTCGGGAAGAATTATCAAGCCAGTTATTTGAGCGGTATTGCGGCTGGAAAAATGACCAAAAACAATCAGCTGGGTTATGTCGGTGCTTTTCCGATCAGTGAAGTAATTTATAACTTGAATGCATATACCCTTGGCGCACAAAGTGTCAATCCGGATGTGAAAGTGAATGTGGTTTGGACGAATACATGGTATGACCCGACGACTGAACGCCAAGCGGCAATCAGTTTGCTGGATAAAGGGGCGGATGTGCTTTTGGCTTATCAGGATTCCCCTGCTACACTGCAGGCTGCTGCTGAACGGGGCGCTTTTGCCGGGGGAAATGACTCGGATATGAGCAAATACGCCCCGGATAATTATTTAACGAATCCAGTATGGAACTGGGGTCCTTATTACGTAAAGGCTGTGCAGGCAGTTATAGATGGAACATGGAAGAGCGAGCAATATTCCGGTGATATGGCTGACGGTATGGTGGAGTTGGCTCCTTTCGGGAACAAGATTCCAGAGGATGTGAAAAAGCTTGTCGAAGACGCCAAAGCCAAAATTATCAGCGGTGAGCTTGAGGTTTTCACAGGTCCGATCTCAGATAATCAAGGGAATGTGAAGGTTCAGGAGGGTCAGAAGCTGACCTTGGAGGAAGTGCTGGGCATGAACTGGCTCGTAAAAGGTGTGGAAGGAACCATCCCACAATAATAATAAAAAATACTGAATAAAATGTGCACAATCTATGGGTGGGGCGGGTTCCGTTAAGCGGATACTTCCCCACCCGTACTACAACTTGAAGGAAGGAGGGGCACAGGCCATGCGGGGAACTTCAGTTGAAATGCGGGGGATTGTGAAAAAATTCGGCTCGGTAACCGCCAGTGATCAAGTCGACTTTTCGGCAAATGCGGGTGAGATTCATGCGCTGCTTGGTGAGAATGGGGCAGGTAAAAGTACGGTGATGAGCATGCTGTCAGGGGTGTATAGAGCAGACGAAGGAGAAATCTTCATTCATGGGAAAGGTGCTCAGATCCGTTCTCCTAAAGATGCTGCGCAGCTAGGTGTAGGTATGGTGTTTCAGAACTTTAGGCTGGTGCAAAGCCTCACAGCAGCAGAAAATATCGTGCTTGGCGAAAAGTCGTCTTTCTGGCGCGGCCGTAAGTGGATGAAGAACAAACACAAGGAGATCGAGGCATTAGCGAAAAGGTTTGGACTGAATTTCCCGGTGGATCGCCCGATCTGGCAGTTGTCCGTGGGTGAGCAGCAGCGTGTTGAAATCGTTAAGACGCTGTATCGCGGGGCTGACATTATTATTCTGGATGAACCAACCTCTGTACTGACCCCGGGAGAGGTGGAACAGCTATTTGAAACACTGCGGGTCATGAAGCAGGCAGGAAAGACGGTCATTATGACGACTCATAAAATGAAAGAGGTTATGGCGTCCTCCGATCGGATTTCCGTCATGCGCAAAGGAAAAATGATCACCACGCTGACTACGGCAGATACAGATGAGTTAGAGCTGGCTCGTCTGATGGTGGGCAAGGAAATAACCATCACCCGTCAAGAGCGGGAAGCCTTTGAAGGGGATTCTTTATTAGAAGTGAAAGATGTGGACGTATTTGCCGATCACGGGCGAAAAGCATTGGATCACTTCTCACTGAACGTATGTAAAGGGGAGATTGTAGGCGTAGCTGGGGTAGCTGGCAACGGGCAAAAGGAACTAGCTGAAGTGTTAACAGGTCTTAGAGGCTGGAAAAGTGGTGAAATCACGTTTGATGGAAAGACGGTGAAATCGGCTTCGGTTAGAGGGGCAATTGATTCAGGAATCTCCCACGTGCCGGAGAATCGGATGAAGAGCGGTTTAGCAGGACGCCTCGGATCGGTGGATAATCTTTTGTTTAAGTCTTACCGCTCAGAGGAGCACTCCAAATTCGGTTTCCTGAAGTCTGCGAAGAACCGTTCGTGGTCAGAGGAGCTGGTCCAGCGCTTTAACGTCAAAACACCTGAGCTGGATACACCAGTTCAGCAATTGTCAGGTGGTAATCAGCAGAAGCTGCTGTTTGCACGTGAGATCAGCCATCGGCCGAAGCTGATGGTCGCTGTTCATCCAACGCAAGGGCTGGATGTAGGTGCTACGGCTGGTGTTCACGACCTTCTTATGGAGCTGCGTGGTTCAGGTAGTGGCGTGCTGTTAATTTCGGAGGATTTAGATGAATTGCTTCAGTTGTCTGACCGGATTCTAGTAATCTACAACGGCTCCATTATTGGTGAAAGTACACATGGGGAAGCGAATCGGGAGCGCATTGGTTTATTGATGGCTGGTATTCATAACAGAGAGGAGAGCGCCGTATGAGCCTGGAGAATGGAAGAAATACCGCAGCAGCTGTACTTGAACCTATCCCAACTCACTCCGGCAAACGGTTCTCTCTACGTGTGGAATATGATGCCAGCCGCGTCCGTTCTCCTTGGTGGACTCCTATTGTATCTATCATTCTAGCGTTATTGCTGTGTGCCTTATTTATCGCAGCAAATGGGATGAATCCGGTACTGGTCTACGAGAAAATGTTCCGTGGTGCATTTGGCACTACGTATGGCCTTACAGAAACGATGGTTAAGGCGATCCCCTTACTCCTGTGTGGGCTTGGGATTGCGGTAGCTTACCGCATTTCCGTATGGAATATTGGAGCGGAAGGTCAGCTGACCGTTGGTGCTATGGCGGCTACCGCGGTCACGATTTATTTTCCTGATTTATCTTCATTCTGGTCTTTATCCTTAATGCTGCTATTTGGCATTGCGGCGGGAGCGCTTTGGGGATTGCTGACCGCTATCCCCCGGACGCATTTTGGAGTAAATGAACTTATCACTTCATTAATGCTGAATTATGTTGCCCTATTGGCGCTCGATTACGTGGTATTCGGACCCTGGAAAGATCCTAAAGGGTTTAATTTCCCCGGATCGCCAATGTTTACTGCGGCTCAGTCGCTGCCTGTTCTCGGAAGTACAAGACTTCATATCGGACTGTTATTTGGACTTATCGCCGTTGTGATTTATTACTTCATGATTCGTTTCACCAAGTGGGGCTACGAGCTCCGTCTGATTGGGGCCAATCCTGTTGCAGCCAGATACGCGGGGATTCCTATCAAGCGCCATATTATTATCGTCATGCTGATTAGTGGGGGGCTCGCGGGTATCGCTGGAATGGCTGAGGTCTCAGGTGTTACACATAAGCTGATGCAGGGCATCTCTCCAGGATATGGGTATACCGCTATTATTGTGGCTTGGCTGGCTAAATTGAATCCACTCGGTCTAATTGTTACTTCTATTCTATTCGGTGGCCTAATTGTTGGCGGATATAGTGTTCAAACTATCGGGCTGCCCTCATCGATATCAGAAATGCTGCAGGGCTCTATCCTGTTTTTCCTGATTGCTGGTGATATGATCTATCGTTTCCGCATTCGCCGTAGCGGGGTTCAGATGAAAGGGGGGAGATAGGCAATGGATTTTACAACACAGCTACTTATTGCCGCTATTTCCGCAGGGACTCCGCTGCTGCTGGCTACGCTGGGAGGCATTCTAAATGAACGAGCCGGCATTATCCAGCTTGGAGCTGAAGGATTAATGCTGATGGGAGCAGTCACCACTTGTATCGTGTATATTCGCTCCGGAAACCTGCTGCTGGCTCTGCTGGCTACCGTAGCTGTAACGGCTGTGCTTGGATTGCTGCATTCTTTTCTCTGTGTGACTCTGCGGGCGAATCAAACCATGTCCGGTCTTGCGATGACCCTGTTCGGCAGTGGGTTGAGCGCTTATCTAGGCAAACCGATCAGCGGCATTCCTTTGCCGGGAACCTCCCCTAAGCTGCACCTGGCTTGGCTGGAAAATGTACCGTTCCTCGGAAAAATATTCGGCAATATGGACTACCTGACCTGGTTCAGCCTACTGCTAGTGCTTGCTCTGCACCTGCTAATTCACCGCACTTCATGGGGCCTGCATTTGCGGGCAGTCGGAGACAGTCCGGCTACCGCTGATGTGATGGGGATTCGTGTACAGCTTATCCGTTATAGCTATGTAATCGTTGGGGCTGCCCTCATCGGTCTGGCCGGAGCGGATATGGTATTAGCTTACGCGCCAACCTGGAATGAAGGGCTTACAGCCGGCCGAGGCTGGATTGCGATAGGGCTAGTGATTTTTGCCAGATGGAATCCGCTGCGTGCCTTGTTCTGCGCCTACTTTTTTGGGGCATTGGATTCGCTTGGCTTCCGTATTCAATTGCTGGGCAGTGCAGTCCCGCCCTATTTTCTCAAAATGATTCCGTACCTTGTGACCATTCTAGTCCTGATGTACCTGGGGTACCGCAACCGCAACAAACCATCCGGCACACCGGAGGCGCTCGGAGTGCCTTATATTCGGGAACAAAGGTTTTAAGGCAAGCTGCATGAGGAGGCATCAGCAATCTGGTACTCAAAAAGGAGGCGGAGTGTATGGGGGTCTTACGGGAAGAGGAAGGAAGGTTACCTGATGTAATTCAAGCCCGCAGCCTGCACGAAGCTTGGGAGAGAAAGACAGCACTTGGAGAAAGTGCCCAATATGTCGCGGGAGGGACACTGCTGAGAACAGGGTGGGAAAGCGGAACGGCGCTTATGCCGAAGCAGTTGATTGATCTCAGGCAAATCCCAGATCTCGCGGATATCACTTTGACGGAGTTCCACTTATCTCTTGGCGCTCTTGTCCCACTTTCACAGTGCCGAAGCAATGAGCTTGTGCAGGCAGTGGCTCCAGCGCTGCAAGAGGCCGCACGTTGCATAGCGGCTCCATCAGTGCGTTATCTAGCCACGCTTGGTGGCAATATCGCTTCTGGCTTCGGTGATATTCTACCCGCGTTACTGGTATATGACGCTGAGTTGATCTCCTTTGACGGTAAATTTATGACGACACTACCGTTGACAGAGTGGCTAAACAATCACTGGAGTGGGATGAAACCTGCGGCAGATCTAGTGGCTGAGCTTCGCATATCACCTGCTCGCCGAGAGAATCCATTAACAGATAGACTTGAAATTTTTCGCAAGGTTGGCCGCAGGGAAGCTTTCACTCCTTCACTTGTAACGGTAGCAATCTCAGCTTCGATCGATGAGGAACATCGTTTCCGCGAGGTTCGTATCGCAGCAGGTGGGGGCTCTGGGCGGCCGCAGCGGTTAACCAGAGCTGAAGTTATGCTTGAAGGCGCGGGGTATACAGAGGAGCTGTTGGCTTCTCTATATGAAGTGGTTGAGAACAGCTTTGAGACGTATAGTGATCCCTTTGCAACAGAACTTTACAAGAAAAAGAGTGCTGGAAATTTGGTTGTATCTGAGCTGTGGAAGGCTATGAATATACGGAGTTAAGAGGTGAATAACCCACGAAAGGAGAGAGGGAAAATGCTGCTGAATAAGGAATCCAGCGGGAGCCGCTGGCGTACACGGCCCGACGGAGAGGGCAAGGTATCCGGCAAGCTGCAGTATTTGACCGACATGAGGGCGGAAGGTATGTTGATTGGCCGCGTGCTCCGCAGTGAGCAGGCACATGCTCGTATTTTGTCCATACGCATTGAGAAGGCCATTGAAGTCCCTGGTGTACACGCTGTAATTACTCATGAGGATGTGCCCGGACTTAACGGCTTTGGCATAGCTTTGCCGCATCAACCAGTATTTTGCAGCGATCGTGTGCGTTACACTGGCGATGCGATTGCGGCAGTCGCGGCTGAGACGGACGAAATTGCGGAATACGCCTTATCTCTTATCGAAGTGGATTATGTGCTTCTACCACTGTTGGAAGATCCGGAAGAAGCCATGAAGAAAGCTGCTGTTCTTCTGCATCCCGAGGGAAACGTGCTTCATCATACAGAATACTGCAAGGGCGAACCGGGAGCGGTATTTAAGGATTGCTGCCACGTAGTGGAGGAGACCTACTACACACCTCGCCAAATGCACACCTATATGGAGACTGAGGGCGGATTGTTTATCCCCGAAGATAACGGACGGCTTACCGTGTATTCAGCTACACAACATGGGTTAATGGATCGCATGCAGCTATCCAGAATTCTGGCTATTCCTCAAGAAGATATTCGAGTCATCTCGAGTCCGATCGGCGGGTCCTTTGGAGGAAAAGACGAGCTGAATGTACAACCGTATGGTGCGCTGCTCGCCTTGCGGACACTCCGTCCGGTAAGACTGCATAATTCGAGAGCTGAATCGGTCCGTGCAGGACTTAAACGTCACCCTATGAAAATCACCATGAAAACTGGCTGCGATCACGAAGGAATCATCAAGGCGCATCAGGTCAGAATTATTTCGGATACGGGGGCTTACGCAACGCTCGGTGCGGAGGTGCTCAACTTCGCGACAGAACATGTAATGGGCCCTTACATCATCGATCATATAGAGGTGGAAGGTTTCGCTGTATATACCAATAACGGTGTGTCCGGTGAATTTCGAGGATTTGGCGGCAATCAGGCGATTTTCGCGTTGGAAGGACAAATCGATCGTTTGGCTGAGCGATTGCAGATCGATCCGTGGGAAATGCGCCGCCGCAATTTGCGTAAATATGGAGATCTGGGGCCCCTGGGTCAGGAAGTTGCTCAGACCGATGGAGCCTTTCAGGTGTGGAAAGCATTGGCGGACTCGCCTCTAATGACTAAGGTATCTTCTACAGACACCAGCTTAGGCTTTGTGGAACCATGGATCGTCACCGGAACGGGTGCTGCAATCGCTATGCATGGTGCAGGACTTGGTTATGGCATTCCGGATCCCGCGGGTGGCCGGCTGTCTCTGACGCTAGAGGGCAAGATTGAGGCGGTGTTTGGTTACGAGGAGTTTGGCCAGGGCTTAATCGCGACCATGGAACAAATGCTGATTGAACAGTTTGGCTTCGCAGCAGAGGATCTAAGTATCGTCATTGGCGATACGGACGTCGTGCCCGATAGCGGATCAAGTACAGCTTCACGTTCGACAAGCATGATGTGGATGGCTCTTAAACGGCTACGTCCTGACTTTACTGTTCAAGTATTGCAGGCGGCTGCGACGATAAAGCCGGAGCTGGATGACTATGAAATGAAGCTCGGTCCTGGTGGCATTTGGCTAAAAGACGGCGGTCTGCTTCTGACTTACAAGGACCTGGCACAGCGAATTTCAGAACCCATTGTCTGTAATACAAAGTTTACTTATCCAACCACAACTTTTAAAAGAGTGGGAGCACATTTCCTATACACCTATTCGGCTATCGCAGTGCGCGTGGAAGTTAATCTGCTTACAGGACGTGTCCGTGTGTTGGACCAATATCATGCGGTAGCTGCGGGGCCGGTGGCTAATCCGCAAGGGTATCTCGGGCAGATCGAAGGTGGCAGTAGTATGGCGGTGGGCTTCACCTTGTCAGAGGATGCTGTAATGTCAGGCGGTAGCTATGTCACCAAAAATCTAGACACTTATTTGGTGCCGACCATTGCCGACATGAACGGCAGCATTCAGGTGCAGCCGATAGAGGATTTGCCAGATCATGATACGTATGGTCCTCGCGGCATTGGAGAGGTGGGTTCCGTCAATTTAGCTCCGGCAGTCGCATCAGCCATATTTCAGGCAGTAGGGAAACGGGTAACTAAGCTGCCCATTGATCCCGAATGGCTGCAATCTACGCCGTTTATTCCACAAAAGGCGGTGAATATCCATGCCGAGCTATAATCCCATTTCAAATCTAAATGAAGAGGACCCTAACCCCGCATCGTCTGAGGAAGCTTTTACAGAAGAGAGGTTCACCTTCAAGTGCAGCCTCAATGGCAAAGCAATATCCACCGTGATTCCTCCTTCCCGTAGGCTCTTAAATGTTATACGTGAAGATTTGGAGCTGACCGGAACGAAGCGCTCTTGCGAGATTGGCCGTTGCGGAGCCTGTATGGTGCTGGTCGATGGACATCCGGTGAATTCATGTCTGATGATGGCCTATCAATGCTCAGGTGCCGAAATTACAACAATTGAGGGTCTTAGTGAGGCGGGGCTGCATCCCGTTCAGCGTGCTTTTTTAGAAGAAGGCGGGTTCCAATGCGGTTATTGTACGCCAGGGATGGTCATCTCGGTGGTTGCCCTGCTGGATGAGAATCCGCATCCTACTCAGGCTGAAGTAGAGGAAGCTTTATCGGGTAACATTTGTCGCTGTACAGGATACGGAGGCATTTTGCGAGCTGTCAATAAAGCTATAGGAGGTGGAGTGGATGGTCGTTTCTGAATACAGGTATACGCTGGAAGAGATAAATGCCATGAGGATAACGGATTTTGTGAAGCATCTGGGCGGCATTTTTGAACATTCACCGTGGGTAGCAGAGGAGGTTTATAAGCAGATCCCGTTCCATTCTATAGAGCATTTGCATAGTACCATGATGCAAACCGTTCTGAGTGCCGATCGTAGCCGAATGGAGGGACTATTAAAAGCTCACCCAGATTTGGCGACTAGGCTTCAGGTTACACCTTTGTCAGCATCAGAGCAGCAGGGAGCCGGACTAGATCGGCTAACAAGGGAAGAGTTTGATCTTTTGAATGATCTGAATAGAAAATATACAGAAAAATTTCAGTTCCCTTTTATTCTAGCTGTACGTGGTAAGAACAAAGATGCCATCATTAACGCCATTGAAGCACGGGTAGAACGTTCCCCTCAGGAGGAATGGGTGCAGGCTTTTTCTGAGATCGGCCTTATTACGAAATTCCGCCTAAGTGATTTAATCATTCATTCATCATAATCGGGGAGGGCGTCAGCCATGCTGGAACCAATGAACGGACGTACTATGTTTTATGGAAAAAGCGATGTTCTAACCTATCGTACCTATGCCAAATCGCTGGCCGTTACCCCTGTTCCCGAATCTTCCTTTACGGGCTGCGACAACATTATATTCGCGCATAATATTACATTTGCCGTTACGGGCGAAGCCTTTCTCCCTTCATTTTCAGAGGGGGATAATTCAATGGTCGTAGCTACCGATTCTATGAAAAATTTCATTCTCCGCAATACCGCTGACTACACGGGCAGCACAACGGAAGGATTACTGCAGCTTCTGAGCAGCCGTTTTATCGATAGATACAGTCATGTCACCGCGGTTTCGGTTTCCGCAGACCGGTTACCTTTTGAACAGGTAATGGTGCCCGGGGGTGAGGGGCTTAGGCAGAGTCATTTAGTGCTGCGGCACTCCAATAATGAATCCTATTCGGCTTCGCTGACAGTAAAGCGTGGGGAAAGTGGGACTGAGGTTGTTGCTCATGAATGCCGGTTGAAGGATCTACAGCTGATAAAAGTGAGCGGAAGCTCGTTTTATGGATTTGTCCGAGATGAATATACGACATTGCCAGAAAGCTTTGACCGTCCGCTTTATATTTTTCTGAATATTAACTGGACCTACATTAATGTGGAGCACGCTTTGGATGGAGATCAGGGTCAATATGTGGCTGCGGAGCAGATTCGTGATATCGCCCATAGTGCTTTTCATGAGCTCAACAGTCCATCAATCCAATCGTTGATTTATCAAATTGGACTGCGCGTGTTGTCCCGTTTTCCACAGCTGGCTACCGTTTCATTTGAGTCCAATAACCGGACTTGGGAAACCATTGTTGAGCCTGAAGAAACTAAAGGTGGGGTCTTCACCGAACCTCGTCCACCCTATGGTTTTCAGGGCTTTTCTGTCAGCCGTGCAGATCTGGCCGGAGAGACAGCGTAATGAGCGGGCGGCTTACCACCCATGTGCTGGATCTGTCGCGGGGCATTCCTGCTGCAGGACTGACGCTTCAGCTCTGGAAGCTTACGGATGGGATGAGCAAGCTTCTGTGTGAAAAAGTCACGAACAGTGACGGGAGGCTGGATGCTCCGCTGCTGGAGGGAACCGAGATGGAGGCTGGTTGTTACGAGCTGCTGTTTATGGTCGGCGATTACTATCGTAGAGCCAATGCCAAAGTGTCAGCAGCTGGCATAGAAGTAACAGAAAGCTCAGTAGACACTCAACGTGAGATGTCTTTTTTTCTAGAACAGATACCTATTCGATTTCATATAGAGAGCTCCATGCAGCACTACCATGTACCTTTGTTAGTAGCTCCTGGTGGATACAGTACGTATCGGGGAAGTTAGGAGAAATTTAACGACCAGTGGAGGTTGGCAGCTCATGAAGGAATCCTACGAACTTGTGATTAAGAACGGGAATGTAGTGCTGCCCGATCAGGTGCTTAAGCTGGATATTGCTGTATCAGAGGGACGGATCGTCGCATTGGGTGAGGAGCTTTCGACTGGACCGCTGACCCATGTCATCGACGCAGATAGGCTCTATGTCCTCCCCGGTATGATTGATATGCATGTGCACTTTAATGAGCCTGCGCTGGGACATTGGGAAGGCTTTCGCAGCGGTTCTGCCGCTTTGGCAGCTGGCGGCTGCACAACCTATGCAGATATGCCGCTTAACGGCAATCCACCTACGGTGAACGAGATGGCACTCCATCAAAAAGTGAAGGCGGCGGCGGGTAATTCCGCGGTTGATTATGTGCTGTGGGGTGGTCTCGTTCCAGGAAATCTGGATGATTTGGAAGCATTGGCAGCTGCCGGGGTCACTGGCTTCAAAGCTTTTCTCTCTAATCCCGGAGGGGAGGGTGAAGGCAGATTCCGTGAAGTGGATGAGGATACACTCTATCAAGGAATGCAGCGAATTGCTGCTTTGGGCGGGATTCTTGCCCTTCATGCCGAAAGCGAGGCGATCACGGCAGTGCTGACCGCTGATGCCGTGCGAAATGGGAGAAGCAGTGCGCGTGATTTTGCGGCTTGCCGCCCTGCTGAAGCGGAGCTGGAGTCAGTGTCCAGGGCACTGCTGTACAGTGAACGTACTGGATGTCGGGTGCATTTTGTCCATATCAGCACTGCAGCCGCCATAGAGAAAATCTATGAAGCCAAGGTTCGAGGACTGGACGTTTCGGCTGAAACCTGTCCACATTATTTGGTGCTCACAGAAAGGGATATGGAGGAGCTAGGACCTGTGGCGAAATGTGCCCCTCCATTGCGAAGTGTACTGGAGCAGGAGAAGTTATGGGAAATGCTCGCCCAGGGCAAAATCGACTTAATCGCTTCAGATCATTCACCCTGTCCGACGGACTTGAAGATGAACCCTGAGTTGTCTTTTTTTGAGGCTTGGGGTGGAATCTCAGGTGCCCAAAGCAGCTTAGAGCTTATGTTCCATGAAGGTGTAAATGTCCGGGGATTGCCAATTACATTAATCTCTCGCCTGCTCGCCGGGCATCCCGCAAAACGCTTTGGGATGGAGCATCTTAAAGGCACTATCGCGCTAGGACTGGATGCCGACTTCGTACTGCTGAATCCAAACACAACCTATACGCTGGCTGCTGAAGATTTGTTATACCGTCACAAGCATAGTCCTTACATCGGAAGAACTCTATCCTGCAAGGTAGCTGCTACGATAAGCCGTGGCCGGGTGGTCTATACCTCTGAAGAAGGCGTACTTGCTGAGGAAGGTGGACAGTGGCTGCAGATTAGGAAGGAGCAGTACAGCCTATGAATGATTCCAGAGTGCAAGCATCGCCCGAGAAGCTGCTCAAGCTCCTGGAGGAACTGGCGGCATATACCGCACCTGGGCCGGGAGTTACTAGATTGCTATACACGGAGGAATGGGGGCGGGCGCAGATCTTTTTGCAGCAAAAAATGGCTGAGTTTGGTTTAAAAGTTACCACCGATAAGGTGGGCAATGTTTATGGGCGCCTGTGTGGACGCAGTCCGGAGCAAAAGGTCATATTAACCGGATCACATATCGATACCGTGGTCAATGGCGGCAAATATGATGGAGCTTATGGGATCGCCGCAGCCATGCTTGCGCTTCAAGATTTGCAGATGAATTATGGTCAGCCGAAGCGTACGCTTGAGGTCGTATCTTTTTGTGAAGAAGAGGGGAGCAGATTTCCCCTTGCTTATTGGGGATCGGGTCATGTCACGGAAAGATATGACGGAAGCGAGGCCGAGACCTGTATGGATGCAGATGGAGTAACGTTACAGGCAGCAATGGCGGAATCTAGCTTTTTGCAAGGTGTAACAGATGAGACTGGAGCCAGAAATGATATTGGCGCTTTTGTAGAGCTGCACATTGAGCAGGGAATTATTCTGGAGAAAACAGATATGCTGATAGGCGTAGTTCTGGGGATTGTTGGACAGAGACGCTATATGATCAAGGTCAGTGGTGTGGCTAATCATGCGGGAACAACGCCGATGTTGATGCGGCACGATGCACTGACTAGTGCGGTAGAAATGCTGTATGTACTAGAAGGTGCTGCTATAGCGGCAGGTGATCCGCTCGTAGCAACCTCAGGCAAGCTTGAGGTGTATCCGAATACGCCAAATGTGATTCCGGGTGAGGTTCTTTTTAACTTAGATATCCGTCACAGTGAAGAGGATGAACTAGAGTGTTTCTGTGAGTGGCTTTTTTCGCAATATCATGAAATCGTCGCAAAACGTGGAGTAACCTTGGAGGTTACGCCTGTGCTTCATACACTCCCTACACCTATGGATACTAAGCTCTCTACAGCGCTGGAGAATATCTGCCTGGAACAGGGCAAAACCTACCGCAGGATGGTCAGTGGAGCAGGACATGATGCCCAGCTCTTTGCGCCGCGTTGCCCCACTGCGATGATTTTTGTACCAAGCCGTGCTGGGATCAGCCATTCACCGGAAGAGTATACCTCTCCTGAACAGCTCGCTGCTGGGCTTGAGGTGCTGACTGCCATGTTATACGAGTTAGCTTATTAAAAAGAGTTCGCCGAAGGCGTTGATGCTTGAAGGGAGAGATCATCATGAAGCGTTACGAAGATTTGTCGCCGTCCCTGCGCTGCATTATGACTCCGGGTCCGGTGGAGGTGGATCCACGTGTGCTGCGGGCGATGTCTTTTCCCGTGCTGGGGCAGTTTGATCCCGAGTTCACCCATATGATGAATGAAACGATGGAGATGCTGCGGGAGCTGTTCGCTACCCGAAATACATGGGCTTACCCGATAGATGGGACCTCTCGCGCTGGCATTGAAGCGGTGATGGTCAGTTTGATTCTGCCGGGGGAACGTGTGCTGATTCCGATCTTTGGACGTTTTGGACATTTGTTGCATGAGATTGCTGAACGTTGTGCAGCTGAGGTATTCGTTTTGGAAAAACCATGGGGAAGTGTGTTTGAACCAGATGAAGTGATAGCGGCTATGGAGACCTTTAAGCCGAATGTGGTGGCGATGGTGCATGGTGAGACCTCTACAGGACGGGTGCAGCCACTCGCGGAGATTGGCAGAGCCTGCCGCCGAATGGATGCTCTATTCATAGTGGATGCAGTTGCAACTCTTGGGGGCATTCCTGTTGAAACGGATGCTTGGATGCTTGATGCGGTCGTGGGCGGCACACAGAAGTGCCTGTCCGTCCCCTCTGGAATGGCACCGATAACGTATAATGACCGCGCTGAAGCTAAGCTCATCACCCGGAAGCGAGTAGAACGTGGGATTAGAACCAGTGATGTCCAGGCTGGTGAACGGTCTTTTGTCCGCAGCAACTATTTCGATCTAGGCATGCTTCAGGATTATTGGAGCCCGCAACGTCTTAATCATCATACAGAGATGACCTCTATGCTCTATGCACTACGGGAAGGCTTGCGACTTGCGCTAGAAGAAGGATTGGATGCCAGATTCGCCAGACATCAGCTCCATGAAAAAGCACTTATAGCTGGTTTAGCAGCGATAGGGCTTGAACTTTACGGGGAGCCTTCTTGCAAACTTACCGTTGTGACCTGTGTGCTGATTCCTGAGGGCATAGAGGGGGAATCTGTACGCACGCTGCTGCTGGAGCGGTTCGGCATTGAAATTGCCAGCTCCTTTGGACCTCTGAAAGGAAAAATCTGGCGCATTGGCACGATGGGCTTTAGCTGCCGTACAAATAATGTGCTGCGTTTGCTGGGAGCTTTGGAAGCAGCGTTGCTGCGACATGGATTTGGAGTGGCTTGCGGTCTTGGTGTTCAGGCGGCACTTGACGTATATGAGGAAAACGTAAGATAATCGTTGGAATAGATGCTGGCGGGTGAGTTCATACCAGGGGCATGTCCGGATTGTTGGACAATCTTTGGATTAAGAAAACGGCTATCATCTACAGGGATGACGGAGCCGTTTTTTCGTACAATATCAGATTTGCCAACTATGATAACAACACAGCCGATGCTTAAGCAATCCTCTATTATTATGAATCTATTCATTACATCAAGAACGCACATGGATACTAACGGGGGAGAGATGAAAATGACAGCTTTTACAAGAAAGCCTTTAGCAGATTGTGTACCTGAGCTTGTGGCTACGGCCAGAGGAGATAAACCGGCAACACTAGTAATTACAGGTGGGAAGCTGGTCAATGTATGCTCTGGTGAAATTTTAGAAGGAATGTCTGTTGGTGTGCAAGGTGGACGTATCGCTTATGTTGGTAAAGATGTGACACATATGATTGGTGAAGGAACTCAGGTCATTGAGGCGAACGGTAAGTATATAGCTCCGGGACTACTCGATGGCCATTGTCATATTGAGAGCACCCAGCTTACCGTTACAGAATTCTCACGCGCGGTTCTGCCGCTGGGCACAACAGGCGGTTTCTTTGATGCTCATGAGATTGCTAATGTATTCGGGCTGAAAGGGATTCAATTAATGCTCGATGAGATGCGGGGAACACCGTTAGCGGCTTACATGCAGGTAGCTTCTTGTGTGCCTGCGGCAGGTGCGGAATTCGAGACAACGGGAGCTTCTATTGGACCAGAAGAAGTGGCAGAAGCCTTTACTTGGGGACCTGACGTGATTGCGCTGGGTGAAGTGATGAATTTTCCTGGCGTTGTTTATGGCGATGAGAAAATGCTTGGAGAAATTCAAGCTACGCTGCGGGCAGGCAGATTTGTAGACGGTCATTTCACATGGCCTTCCAGCGACTGGAGACTGCCCGTGTATGCGGCGGCAGGTGTGACTGGCGATCATGAGTGTGTGACGGCAGACGATGTGATTGAGCGCGTTCGACTGGGGATGTATGCCAAAATGCGCCGTGGCTCCGCTTGGCATGATGTGGCTAAAACAATTACAGCCCATACAGAACACGGCATTGATACACGCCGAATGATGCTGGTAACGGATGATCGTAGTTCGGAATCCTTACGAGATGAGGGGCATATGAATTTCGTTCTGCGTGATGCTATTGCTCAAGGTGTTAAGCCCATAACAGCTATCCAAATGGCTACCATTAATACTGCTGAACGCTTTGGTTTAGCGCGGGATATCGGTTCTATTACTCCGGGTTCTTTTGCAGATATCATTCTTCTGGACGGGAATTTGGCAGATGTTAATGTAGTGCTGACGATTGCCGCAGGTGCAGTAGTTGCTGAGAACGGAGTAATGACGGCAGAGCTTGCTGAATTCACCTATCCGGAGGAAGTGTTGGCTTCGGTTCATTTGCCACAGCGTCCTACTTCAGAAGATTTCATCATTGCTGCTCTAATTCAAACAGGTGAACTTACTACAAGAGTTATTAAGGTAAGAGAAAATCATGTGGAGACTATTGAGCGCATGGTTTCGATACCTGTAGTGGAGGGGCAACTGGATGTAAATGCTATAGAAGGTTTGTGCAAAATCGCCGTGCTCGAAAGACATAAAGGTACAGGCAATAAATCAGTGGCCGTTGTCGAAGGTATTGGATTTAAAGAGCCGGCTGCCATTGCGATGACGGTTGCTCATGATAGTCATAATGTACTCGTCATCGGCAATGATGATGAGTTAATGGCTAAAGCTGCAAATGCGGTGGCGGATGCCCAGGGTGGTGTTTGCATGATCACGTCCAGTGGAGAGACGTTATTCCCGCTGGCTATTGCAGGCCTAATGTCCACGGAACCCTTCGAAATTGCTGCTGCAAAATCAGCTGCGATCAGCAAAGCGCTATATGATGCTGGCTGTACTTTGAACTACGCATTTATGACTTTATCGCTGCTTGCATTGGCGGTTATCCCGACATTGCGAATTACAGATAAAGGACTGGTTCGGATTTCACCGGAAGACGGAATACAGCTAGTGCCGCTGTTTGTTTAAGCAGAGTTAACTAAATAACAAGTAGGCAAAAGACTGTTTAGAGGTCGTTTATGACCAATCTGAACAGTTTTTTTTGTTATGAAAATAATGAGATTTAAGTTTTTTAAGTATACATATTAAACAGATGGACAAAGATTGAAACATTTTTTTGTGGAATTAATGAAAAAATATTAACAAAGCGTAGTCAGTTGACGATAATAATGTTAAATTAGATAAAAATTAAAGTGAATGGATAGAGTTAATTTTACATGATTGGCATATAACGAAATTAAAGATATCATTAGATTTCAGATAGCCCAACTAAGAGGGACGAGGTGCATAGAGATGATCAGACTAGAAACGCAAGACATTCTAAATATTAGCATGAAGCAAATGGCTAGTATTTTTAAAATGAAGCCGCTTGAGCTGAGATTTGTCACCGATTTTCAGGGTGAGAAATATCTCTTAACCAATGATAAGCTACACCTCAGCAACCAGCAGTATTGGGCAAAGGTTATGGAATGTGTCTTTGAGGATCATGTTAGACCTGTGCTAATGTGTGAGGTGTTATATTTCCTGCGTAATGAATTTCTGGAAAGTGATATTAAGATTTGCTTCTCTTATAATTATGCAGAGGATGGGAACGGAGAAGCTACGGCAATGGCTGAAGTCTCGTTTAATGACTCTGCTGATTTAGAGCCGAGTGAGATCGCCGAGCTGATCGACTTTGCATTGACCTTACAGGATAAGCAATGGTTCCATGAACTGACTACTAAATATAAGCAGCTTACAGCTTAAGGATCTTTTTAATTCTTAGATCTTATGAACTGGCATAGCAAACCGTTTTGTCTGCAGCAAAGAATATTTGCGGACAAGACGGTTTTTTATGTTACCAGCCTATGGCGTTTTGTGCAACATGCTGAGCCAGAAATTGAAGCCAGTCCTCATGATTATTCAAGCAGGGGATCGCTGTGAAGTCTTCAGCATGTCCTCCTCCAGCCTCGAATTGTTCGCGCCCTTCTATTGCTAGCTCGTGCAGCGTTTCCAGACAATCCGTTACAAGTCCCGGTGAGAATATCAAAGGTTTATGAATTCCGCGTTCCGCTAGCTTTCCCAAAACATCAGCTGTAGAGGGACCTACCCATTCTTCGCGTCCGAAGCGTGATTGAAAAGTAAGCTGCCAGCGTTCGGGCTCCCAATTCATAGCTGAAGCGAGAAGACGCGCAGTTTCCATACATTGCTCTGGATAGGGATCACCTGTATCTGCATAACGCTTGGGAATGCCGTGGAAGGTTAGGACGAAATAATCAGGATCAGAGTTGAGAAGTTTCATTTGCTGAAGTAAATGCGACTTCATAGCTAAAATATAACCGGGTTCATTGTAATAAGTATCTATAAATCTGAGCGCTGGAATCAGTCGCTTCGTAACCGGTCCAGTGGAGCTTTGGCGTCCTAATGCAGCAAAACTTGCTTGATCGAAGACAGATGCCGTCGTAGTGGACGAATATTGCGGGAATAGCGGCACAATGATGATCCGTGTGACTCCGGCAGCTTCCAATTTGTCCATTGCTTGCTCCATACTGGGTTCGCTATACGCTAAGCCCAGCTCTACTTGATAATGCGGACCTAGAAATGCTTGCAAACCAGACTGCTGAGTTAATGAATGGGAGAGTAAAGGTGATCCTTCTGTTGTCCAGATTTGTCTGTACAGCTCAGCCGAGCGGCGTGGACGAAAGCGCAGAATAACGCCTCGCAGCAAAGGCTGCCAGAGCAGTGGTGAATAATCTATAATTCGGCGGTCGGATAAAAAACGTTTCAGATAAGGACGTACCGCCTTTGCAGTAGGTGCAGTAGGTGTGCCAATTTGGGCGAGAATAACTCCAATAGGTGGCTGTTTGTGCAATGGATTTGACTCCTTCCCATGTTAGAGATCGTTTTAAAATAGCATATCTATTCTTGAAAACACAATAATCGAGATCACGTTATTTACATAAGGAAGAGGAAGAGGGGATATTTTCTGGAAAAGATTATTAAAAATCACAATCTTGAGCAAATAGTGATATTTCTTATAGGGTGTGTGATTTTAGATACAGAGGAATGGCGGAAAACTTTGGTAGTATCAAACCAGAAATTGATGAAAAAACGCATTCATTATTTTCTATCATCTTATGTGAATTATTTCACCTTTTATGCGGTTTATTGTTAAAAGGAAGGAATGAATAGATTTAAGGCATTCTTTTTTGGAAAGTGATGGGTCGCGCATTGGCATGAGAGGGGGGATGGGTTCTTATGAAGAGAGATGTAATGCTTCATAAGAAGAGAAGGGGCGCTGTGAAAGGTAAGTTTGGTTAAGAAAAGCTATATATCACTGGGGACTTGGTAAAGGAGAATTTTATTGAAAAAACTAATTTCTTTAACGGTTAGCGCGGCAATATTGTTAGCACCATTTGCTTACACACTTAATGTGCCTGCTTTGAACTTGAAGGTGGATGCAGTATCCGCAGCTTCTGAAGAAGCGGATGCACCAGCAGTCAAACCAACAGCAAAACCAGCAGCAACAGCAAAGCCAGTAGCAACACCAAAAGCTAAACCAGTAGCAACACCAAAGCCAACAGCAAAACCAGTAGAAACACCGAAAGCAACGGTAAAACCAGTAGCAACCCCAAAGGCAACAGCGGCACCAGCAGCAACGACAAAACCAGCTACAACGCCAAAAGCAACCGCTGCTCCAGCGGCTACAGTAGTTCCAGCAGCGACTGTTAAGCCTGTGCCTACAGCAATTCCGGTTACAGTTAAGGAAAATGTATATCAAGATGGAGTTTACGTAGCGTATGGCGATGCTTACTCCAAAGGTACCGAAGGCGCTAAGATCGAAATTAAAGATGGAAAAATTACTAGCATCGATCTCCTGAGAACCAGCCCTAAGCTGATCGACAGAGATGCTCGTAACAATTATAGCGCTTTATGGCAAGCTTATGGATTGATGGAGAATAAATTGATTGGCAAGACAAGAGATGGAGCAGCTGCAGTAGACGCTGTTTCGGGAGCAACACGCTCTAGTAATGGATGGAAATTGTCTGTAGACAGAGCGTTTGAAAGAGCTCTAACAGTGAAAGATACAGATGCAATTTACTTTGATGGTGTTCATATGGGCATAGATCCTACAGGTAAATATGCAGTATTTGCAACCTACGAATCCAATAAGCTCACAGCTGTTAAGGTGTACCCGCTGAACAGTGCCGGTGATTTCGTGGATGAGAAGGCCTACACAGCTGAGCAATCCGCAGCAGTTGCAGCTATAACACCAGCATTGCTGGCTAAAGGAACAGCTGCAGAGCCTGTTGCAGGACTCGAAGCCGACTTTAAGGCTGCGATTAATGCCTTCTGGGATGCTGAGCAGAATGCAAAGATTGACAATGCTTCTGCTTATGTAGACGGATTCTATTCCTCTTATGGAACTGCAAGAAGTGTGGGTGTTGAAAGAGCTGACATCGTGATCCGCAACGGTAAGCTAGTGGATGTGAAGCTGTTCAGACTTGGGAACAACCTAATTGACAGAGGTGCAACAGCTTATGCGGAAGTTGTAAAAGCTAATGCTCCGATGACAGCTAAGTTGCTTGCTAATGGATCTTACTTCACTAACTATGATGAGAAGGTTGATGGAATTTCTGGCGCTACAGAAAGCAGTCACGGTTGGAACCAAGCCGTAGAAAGAGCTTTTGAAAAAGCACTAAAAGTTCCTGGTGAAGTTAGATATTTTGACGGAAAATTCGCAGGTGTAGATAACCAATCTAAAGTATTACTGCTTGTTGATATGGCTTCAGATGCAGTTACAAACATTAAAGTAAGCTTGTTCAGTGCTGACGGCAAGCTGATCGCTGATGACAAACTAAGTGCAGAACAAAAATCACTGGTGGGTACACTTACTTCAGGATTACTTGAAAAAGGTGTGCAAATGTCCGATATCACAGGTCAAGAGGAGCTATCCGCAGCTGCCAAAGCTGCACTGACGGATGCTTTGACTAACGCATCTAAAGTTCAAGGGACCTATAAAGACGGAACGTTTACTGCATTTGGTGATGCTTATGATAAAGGAACAAATAGAGCAGACGTTACACTACGTAACGGTAAGATCGTAAATATTGCTTTGTATCGTGTAGGAATGAATCTTGTGGATAGAGGCAAAGCTGCTTACCCAGAGGTGGTAAAAGCAATTCCACAATTGACTTCTAGCTTCCTTGCAGCAGGTACTAGAGAAGCTGTGCAAGCTGTAGACGCTGTTTCCGGTGCAACTAGTAGTAGTGTAGCTCTCAAGACTGCGGTGGATAGAGCATACGGGAAAGCTGAAATTGTAGAAGCTAATAAAGCGGCTTACTTTGATGGAATCTTCATTGGTGTAAGTGCTGATAAGCTTGTGAATGTTATGACATATGTAGAACATGGCGTTCCTGTTAAAATGCTTGTTTACTATCTGGATAAGAATGGAAGCATAAGAACGGTTAACCAATTGACTGACGCTGAGCTGGCTGTGAAGAGCGAGATTGAGTCGACTTCCACAGGTTATAGCTTACACAAGTATGGATATCGCGCAGCAGCCTTCGGAAATAATGATGCTGAGAAAGAAGTATCTGCTAAAGTGGTAGAAGCTATTAAATCAGCCCTTGAATCCGCTGGTAAATAAGCAATTATCAATCAATACTTAATCTATACAGGGGGTTATTCTAGAGCCATATTATGGCCCGTGGAGTAACCTCCTTTATCTACCTGTACATAAAAGTGAAAATAGATCGTATAGTGATTTAAAGGGATTTTGGACGTGAGTGTCTAAAGTTTAATATAGAGAGCAGGTACAAAGCCTGTTATTAATAGGAGGCTTCAACATGACACAAATTAAACAGCTCGCTCCACAGGATGAATTTGTTGGCTTTTATCTCTTAAGAGAGCTAGCGATCAAACAAACGAACGGTACTCCTCCAAAGGATTATTTCGACCTGGTCTTGGGAGATTCCAGTGGACAATTGTCCGCGAAATATTGGGACGTCAGCACAACCGATAAAGAAACTTTTTTTCCTATGGCACTGGTGAAGGTTCGCGGGATTGCGCACACTTATCGTGAGAAATTGCAAATCAAAGTAACCAAAATCAGATTGGTGAACGATGAGGATGGCGTAGCGTTAACGGATTTCATTCGCTCCGCTCCTATTCGTCCAGTAGACCTTATTCATACGATTAAAGGGGTTATGGCAAGCATTACAGATCCGGAGATTGCTTCGATTGTCTCCTTTTGTGTAAGCAAAGTGGAAGAGAAATTGATGCATTATCCGGCTGCCAAAACGCATCACCATGCTTATTTTGCCGGACTTGCTTATCATATGGTCCGTATGCTGGAGATTGGGGATTTTCTGTGCAAGCAGCGTCCATTCCTGAATCCAGATTTAATGAAAGCTGGAATTATTCTGCATGATATCGCGAAGCCGGAGGAGATGGTCTCTCAGCTCGGGATTGTCTCAGAATATAGTGTTCAGGGTAAGCTGATTGGTCATATTTCGATGGCATCTAACTGGATTACGGAAGCGGCCATCCGTTTAGACATTGATTTGAATTCAGAGAAGGTTCTAGCGTTACAGCATCTCGTATTGTCACACCATAACCTGGGTGAATGGGGCAGTCCTGTTCAGCCGCAAACGGCTGAGGCCGTAGCGCTGCATCATATTGACGCGATGGATGCGAAGCTACAGATGGTCGAGGATGCGCTGGATACCACACCAGAAACCGAAGAATGGACGCCATTCATCAGAGGATTGGAGAATAAAGCAGTATATCGGATGAAGATTTAGTATGTTGTGTTGATCTTGGTTGGTGATCTGGATGAACCGATGGGATGTTCACTGATCGCTGATAGAATATACGGAATTCTTCCCTATAATGACCAGCAAGGTTAGATTTCTTCATAGTGAATGAATCGGCATGTATGCTATATCATTTCGAATGCAAAACACCCAACCAGCTGTTATAAGCCGATTGGGTGTTTTTTGCTAAACAACTTAATATTTTCTTATAAATAGAAGTTTTTCGTTCTTTGATTGTTCACAGGTTTCTTAGCAGGCTTACTCTTACGAGCAGAAAAAGGAGTGTATCCACCAGCAAACATTGTTCCGCTAGTATATCCTTGGCTGCTAGAGAGCAAAAGCGGGTCAAGGTGTGATTCTCGCTCCATAAGCATTAATAGAACTAAAGCCGCTGCGCGTGCGTCATCGAGAGCGTCATGGTGCTTCAGCTCAATGCCGAAATGCTCGGATACTACATTAAGTTTATGAGAGGGAAGCTCGGGCAGCATTTTTTTTCCTAATAAATAAGTACATAAGTATTGAAAGCTCGGATAGCTTATGGACATCCCATCGAGGCAATACCGCAGTACACTCATATCAAAAGCGGCATTGTGTGCTACAACGATTCGTCCATGCAGCAAAGGTTCAACGGCGGGCCATAATTCGTGAAAAGTAGGTTGACCGATTACCATGGAGGGGGTGATGCCATGTATCGAAATGTTCATGCCGTCAAACCGCTGTTGCGGATCGATCAGCCAAGAATGTTCTGCAGTGATAACGCCATCTTTAACTTCCACAAGTCCTAAAGCACAGGCGCTGGATCGACTGGAATTCGCCGTTTCAAAGTCAATTGCTATAAAGTCCATTCGTAAAGCTCCTCATCTATCATATATACATTCATATTAAAGTAGTAAAATGATAAATACAATCTAGTACAAGTTACAAATAGTAGTTGAGTAAAAATAAGGTGTACAAGAAGTGTTGTAGCTTTTTCAAGTTTCGTTATCTTGCTATCCTATTCAAGAATCCGTACACTGCAAAATAGATATTGTATATTATTGTTAAGCTCAAAAACGGGAGGACATACTTTGGGAGTTGTAATCACTAAATTTTTTGAATATGGACAAGCAGAAATCGATTACCTCGGAAGTGTGGACCCAGTGCTAGGTGCGGCGATGGCGCGAATGGGGAAAGTGGAACGTGTGATTATTCCAGATCTTTTCACTGCGCTTATTTATGCCATAGTAGGTCAGCTAATCTCAGTCAAAGCAGTTCGGACCATCTGGACAAGAATGCAGGCTCAATTCGGAGAAATCACTCCGCTGCAGCTAGCTTTACACACGGCGGATGAGATTCAGGGTTGCGGTATGACGATGAAAAAGGCGGTTTGTATTCATGACATTTCCAAGCTGATTGCTGATGGGGCGTTTAAGCTGGAGGAACTATATGGGTTATCCAATCAAGAGGTTATTCAAAGACTCATGAAGTTAAAAGGCATCGGTAAGTGGACAGCAGAGATGATGCTTATCAATTGTATGGAGCGCCCAGATGTAGTTAGTTGGGGAGATATCGCCATTCGTCGTGGCATGATGAAGTTGTATGGGCTTGATACGCTTACCAAAGAGGACTTCGAACAATACCGTCTCAGGTACTCACCATTCGGTTCGGTAGCCTCCATATATTTATGGGAGATTTCATTTCAATAATTAATACGTAGGGAGCATTATAGTGGAGAAATCAATAAAGGAACAGCTAGTGGAGTTGGCAGATGCGGACTACCAGAAGTTTTCTGCGGCTTTACTTCCGACGATTGATAATGTGATAGGAGTCAGGCTACCGGAGCTGCGTAAACTCGCCAAAACCATTGCAAAGGGTGACTGGAGAGCCTATTTGGAGCACGCCGAGTCAGATTATTTTGAAGAAGTAATGCTGCAGGGTATGGTGCTTGGTTACGTGAAAGCAGAGCTTGAAGACATCCTGCGATATATCGCAGATTTTATCCCCAAAATCGATAACTGGTCGGTATGTGATAGCTTTTGTACAGGACTGAAGTTTACCTTGAAGAATAAAGAACAGATGTGGGATTTTATAGTTCCGTATCTATCATCTGACGAAGAATACGAGATTCGATTTGCGGTAGTAATGATGCTTAATTTCTTTATTGAAGAAGCGTACATCAACCGGATTTTACAACTACTCGATAAGGTCAGACATGAGGGGTATTATGTAAAAATGGCAGTTTCTTGGGCGTTATCGATGTGTTATGTGAAGCTGCCTGCGGCTACGATAGGTTATTTGAGAACTAATACTTTAGATGATTTCACCTATAACAAGGCTTTGCAGAAAATCACAGAGTCTTACCGTGTAGATCCGGAATCGAAAAAAATGATTCGCGGGATGAAGAGGAATAGAAAAAACAAGCCCCTTATATAGCTCAGTAGCTGAGAAATAAGGGGCCTGTTATTATATTTATTTTTTGTCGGTATTGATTTTCCGGTTGCGGATACGTTCAATTTCATCATCAACAGCACTACGAAGGTTAGGATCAATGGACGAAGCTGCGCCTGCTCCTGAGTTGGATTTATACTTGGCGTTTTCCGCCAGAGCTTCCCACTCGAAAATCTTCTCTTCCATTCGTTCGAAGCCACGTGAAGCGGTACCCACATTAGGTCCTTTTACACTGTTGCTATGAGGAGCGGAGCTTAGTGTTTCTGTAGCTTGCTGAGCACGAGCGATAAGTTCAGTTCTTTTCGCTTTAAGCTGTTCGCGCTCTTCTTTAGCTCTAGCGATATTGATCTCCAGCTCTGCCAGGGATTGCTGCGTTTGCACCTGACTATTGATACTCTCATCCAGCTGTTCTGTATACCGCAGCTTGGCCATGAGTGTAAGGCGCGCTCTTTCTTCATTTCCTTGCTCAACCGCCTGAACGGCTTCAGCTTCGCTTTGCTCTATCAACTGAGTATATTCTTGCTTACGGCGTTCCAATACACTCGCTGTAACTTTTAAATCACGCTCATTGCGTTCTGCCGCAGCTATTTCGTTCTCAAGATCGCGCAGATACTGACCTGTCAGTAGCACTGGATTTTCTAATTTGTTCAGACCTTCGTGTAGGGCAGCTTTAGTAAGGGTGGAAATTCTTTTGAATAAACTCATGTTATATCTCTCCTTAGTATGTTTGATTGGTATTAAAGGAAGATCTGTTAATAGAAATCATGTCCATCCGAAAAGCTGCCAAAAGGTTCTTTAGGGACGATGATGCTGGCGATAAAGTAAAAGATAAGTACGGTACCGAAGCTGAAAAGTGCTGCCGCAACCGTTACGAGACGGAGAATTGTGGCATCGATGCCTGACCAACTGGCAAGACCTCCGCATACACCACTAATTTTCTGGTCACTTCTGGAACGATATAATTTTTTCATTTATTATTGTCATCCTCTCTTATGGGGGTGAGTATTATTAAATCTTGCAACCCGCTTGCTTATGTACTTATTGTATAGCCTTTTCGAATACGGCAAAACGGCCTGAAGGCGGTTTTAAATACCAGACCTGAGTCGAGGTTCGTTCCCGCAGGAAGGCGGGGGAAATAAGTTCATCATTGTGGATGAACTACAAATCGCGGTTGAAGTTAGGTACAATAAAGAGAGGAATACTTGTGGCGGTGTCGAAATATGCTTATATATGACTACTACGGAATTGGGGGCTGAACATGAGCTTTTTTAACAAGGTAAAGGCAGGCGTAAGCGAGGCTGGGAATAAGGCAAAGACAGTGGTGGAGATTAATCGTTTGAAATTACAGAACAACAGCAAGCAGAATGACATTGACCAGCAGTATCAAGTAATGGGTAAACTGTTGTTTGAAGCTGTAACACAAGGAGCAGGACCACTGCCGAGTGAGCAGATCGAGAAGAATATTTCCCGTATTCTTGAACTGAAGTCGGAGATTGAGGTCAATCTGCAGCAAATCGCTGGGTTGTCTGATGTGAAGCACTGTAAAGCATGCGGTGGAAATGTGGCCATCGAGGCTCGCTTTTGTCCGAGTTGTGGATCAACCTTTGAAGTGTCAAATGAACCTATTCGTGACGTAACACCATCGTCGATACCTTTGGATAAGAAGGAATAAATCTACTGCATGAAGAAATTCATGAACAAAAGGACAGCTCAATAGCTGTCCTTTTTTATGTGCGCCCAGCATGGGCGCTATCTATAGGGTTGAAGTCCCGAATGCGAAGGCAGTAGTAGCCATTAGCTTAAGGCAAGGGTGTCCACCGCGAGGTGGAATCTGAAGGAAGCCGGCGGCAAATCTCCGGTCTGAGGAACACGAACTTCATATAAGGCTAACGTAGGCTGGATGAGGTTGCATAACAAAACAAAGTCCATACTGCCAAAGGCGTACGGGAGTAAATGGAGCAGATAGATGGAGAGGAAGATAGCGTTCTTACCTGGGGAGATCTGTGCGGAAGGCGAAGTCACTTCGTAACCCTGCTTGAGAAAGTAGGCTGAACGCACAGAAGTCAGCAGATGCCATAGTACGCGAGCTGTTGCAACAGCTGCGGAAGGGCTGAACATGAAGTAGGTATTTGTACATCCAGGCGTTCAAGATGAGTAATGAAAGCAGAAAAAAAATCCGAAAGGACCTGACTGAGGAAGGAAGCGGTGAATCCCGTGAGGAGCTTCGGCAGGGCAGAATTCATCTCTGGCACAAGAGGAAGATACAAATCACGTAAAGAGAGGTGAAAAAAATGTTGGAGCAACTGTTGTCACGGGAAAATCTTCTGCAAGCCTTAAAGCGTGCTGAAGCGAATAAAGGAAGTCATGGCGTAGATGGGATGTCCGTAAAATCCTTACGAGAACACATCGTACAAAACTGGCAAACCTTGCGGCAATCGATAGTATTTATCGAGACGAGGCTAAAACTAAAGGTGAAGCAAGCGAAGAGTGCGGTGGACCGCCCATGGAAACGAAAATTTCTTGGGTTTAGTTTTAGTAGCGATAAAGAGCCCAAGGTGAGGATAGCGAAACAGTCCTTGCAGAAAGCGAAGGCACGAATTCGGGAGATCACATCCCGAAAGAAAGCGATGCGAATGGAAGAGAGAATCCAGGAGCTCAATCGATACTTGATGGGATGGCAGGGATATTTCTGTCTGGCGGATACGCCAAGTGTCTTAAAAGCGATGGATATGTGGATTCGAAGGAGATTGCGAATGTGTCTCTGGAAGCAATGGAAGAACCCGAGAACCAAGGTCAAAAGGCTTATATCTTTAGGCGTGCCTAAGGATATAGCATATGAGTGGGGAAATACTCGGAAAGGGTACTGGCGAATTGCAGGGAGTCCAATTCTGCAACGTGCATTGAATAACCAATATTGTGAGAGGACGGGGGCTCGCCGCCCCCTCCTACTCGATTTTTAGGAGAAAGGTCGTTTAAACCTTAGTTGCAAGACGTTTTTTAAAATAATACACAATTAGCAACATAAGCGGCAGAACAAATGCAAGAGTGAAATCCCAATCTACCCAGTAGGCAGGGATTTCCTTTACATAGAAAATGATGTCTTTGGCGATCAGTTGTGACATACCAAATAACAAAAATCCAGTGGGTATGATCAGTGGGCGATGGCTTTTAAGTTTAAATAATTGGGCTGTACCTAATGTTAAAGCATAGTAATAAATGGCTGTTTTGAAGTATGTACTGATAATCCATGCTGTAGCCATAAGCGCTTCAATACGTTGCAGAGAATTAGCAATATTAATTTTTTGAGCAAGAATATATGCGGCATAAAATTGATGTTCAGAAGCGTAAACACCAAGAACGGTAATGGAAAAAAATAAGATGAGGTTAAGTCCCAGAGCTCCGATGATCAAGGCTATGAAAATATCCCGGCTAGTTTTGCTATTCTTCTGAGCATAAGGATATACCATAAGAAACACGCACAATTCACCAAAAGGATAAAAAACACCATACATCAAAGTATGGAGCATGTCCGGTACTGGTGTGTTCATGATGGGGTATAAACGTTCCATTTTGACATCGGGTGTTAGCAGAAGCAGCAGACCGATCAAAAAAACTGCAAACAAAGGGAAAAAAAGCTGAGCTGCCCGTCCCAATGTCTCCAGACCCAATCGTACGCCATATACCAGCAGGAAAATGGCCATAAAACGGATAACCCCACCGGGTGTTTTCTCGTAAATCTGTGTACACATGAAATCTTCAATTTCTCTTATGTAGGTGGAAGCTGCAATCAGGAAGAACACTAGATAGAACAAGGCTACAGCTGTTCCGGCCCATTTTCCTAGAATTTGTAGGCTAAGCTCGATAATATTCTTGTCGGGTTCAATGTCTGCTAAGCAGAGCAACAGTTTTATGGTCGCCAGGCCCAAGGGAATACTAATCAAAGCAGCAATCCATGCATCTTGTTGCGCTCCTGATATCATTAACGCTGGATACACAAGCGCCATATCCCCAATAAATGTGAATAGCCCGAGTATAATCATTTGATTGGTACTAATTCGATCTTTCTCCAAATGCATATACCCCCTCAAATTTATTGGACTAGTTTTAGTATGGTTGTAGTTACCAGAATTATGCCATTCCGAATTTTAATCAGAAAGGAATAATTATCAAAATTAACATCAAACTATACTCATTAATCTAAGTGAAGTGGAGGCTACATCATGAAGAGCTCGGAGACTGTTAGACTATCAAACCGATTGAAAACCAATATTGATCAGTTGTACGGGTTGCTGGGCGGAAGTTCTGATGTAGTGATAAAAGAGTTGCAGATAGAAGAAAATACTCATATTTCTTTGATTTACATAGATGGTCTTGTAGATACTCAGGTGCTGCACAATTCAATTTTGTATTCTTTGCAGGAACATATTCCTTATGAACAGCTGGGGAAGCTTGAACCCGAGCAGAAGATTGAGATCATTAAGAAACAAATATTAATAGCCGGTGATCTAACCGTCATCGTTGATTTCAACCAATTTGTACACGAATTATTGTCCGGTAGTGTAATGCTGCTGCTCGATGGGACATCCACCGCTCTCCGGATCGGTTTACCTGGCTGGGAAGATCGCAATGTAGGAGAACCCAGTTCGCAATCGGTTGTACGAGGTCCAATGGAAGGATTCACGGAGAATTTGCGGACGAATACAGCACTGGTTCGGCGGAAAATAAAAGATAGCCATTTATGGCTGGAAACCGTTCAGATCGGAAGGGTGACTCAAACTAGCGTATCCATTATGTATCTAAGTAACATAGCGAATAAGGATTTGGTGCAAGAAGTAAAGCACCGTCTGAATAAAATTGATACGGACAGTATTCTCGAGAGTGGATATATTGAAGAGTTTATTCAAGAGACGGCAGTTACACCTTTTCCTACTGTATACAACAGTGATCGTCCGGACACGATTGCAGCAGGTATTTTGGAAGGAAAAGTAGCCATTCTTGTTGATGGTACCCCTTTTGTACTATTGGTACCCACATTTTTTGTAGCATTTTTTCAGTCTGCTGAGGATTATTACCAAAGGGCAGATATTGGAACATTGCTGAGATTAGTTCGTTTTATTTCGTTTTTTATTACTTTGCTTGCACCTTCATTGTATGTTGCGATTACTACATATCATCAGGAGATGATACCGACCAATCTTGTAATTAGTTTAGCTGCCCAGCGGGAGAGTGTTCCTTTTCCTGCTTTTGTCGAGGCCCTGATCATGGAAATGACTTATGAGATTTTGCGGGAGGCGGGGGTGCGGATACCTAAAAATATTGGACAGGCAATTTCCATTGTCGGAACGTTGGTGATTGGGCAAGCAGCGGTTGCGGCGGGTTTTATTTCCTCTGCAATGGTCATCATTGTATCGCTTACAGCCATTTCTAGTTTTGTTATTCCGGAGACAGGAATGTCTATAGCTGCACGGATGATCCGTTTTGTGCTTATAGCTTTGGCAGGATTTATCGGATTATATGGCATTCTATTCGGGATTTTTATCATCGTACTGCATTTATCGAGCTTGCGTTCTTTCGGAATGCCTTACATGAGTCCGCTCGGACCTTATAACTCAAAAGACTTAAAAGACTCAATTTTTCGCTTTCCGTGGCCTTTTTTAAAGACAAGACCTGCTGAGAACAAGACACAGAACCTATTTCGTCAAAGCACATCCAGTGATGAGGAATCAACACAATGAATAAAAAATTAGTTAGAGGCGCTCTTCGATTGATGATAGCTCTCCAATTTACTTTAGTGCTAAGTGGCTGTTGGGAAAGAAAGGAGCTAAATGAGGTAGCCTTTGTCCTGGGGATAGGGATCGACAAGGCTGAAACTGGTTATACAGTTTCGATGCAGGTCGTTATTCCATCTGCAATTTCCTCACAATCGAATGGAGGAGGGGGAGGTACTGGAGTCCCGGTGGTTGTTTATAAATTTACGGTACCTACATTTTATGATGCACAACGTATGTTGAATCTGGATAGTTCTAGAACGAGTTATCTTGGTCATATCCGGGTGTTAGTGATTGGGGAGGAACTTGCCCGCTCCGGAGTGGGCGAGATACTGGACGTATTTAAAAGAAGTCGGGAACCTAGAATGGATTTCTACGTTATGGTTGCCAGAAATACAACCGCTAGCGATGTCTTGAATGTCCTTACACCTATGGATAAATTACCAGCGAACAAATTATTTAGTTCCCTAGATAATTCTTATAAAGATTCAGCAAAAACAGTCGCTGTCACGCTGGATGATTTTATTGAAACTTTAATGTCCCAAGGTGAAAACCCTGTACTTACCGGAGTGGAAGTTATGGGAGATCCCAAAGAGGGTGGAGATAAAAGCAATGTAGAGCGAACAATGCCTAAGGCGAGATTGGAATACCATACTGTTGCTGTGTTCAGAAAAGACAAACTGATCGGTTGGCTAAACGAGGGTGAAACGATCGGTTACAATTATATCAATGATAAGGTAACCTCACATTCTGGTCCGGTAGCAGGGGAAGACGGAAAACCTATTGTTATCGAAGCGATCCAGGCTTCAACCAAACGCAAAGTAAAAATTATTGATGGGGAGCCGCATATTTACCTTAATGTGAAGACGCTTTGCAATATTGAAGAAGTGCAAAGTGTGGAGAATTTGGAACTGGTAAGCACTATAAGACGGTTGGAGAAGGAAACAGAGGAACGGATTATTGAGCGGATGCAAAACACTGTGGAGCAAGTAAATAATCGCTTCAATGTTGATATTATGGGATTTGGACAATCGATCTACCATGCCAGCCCTAAAGCTTGGGCAAAGCTACAGCAAACAAAAGGCGATGACTATCTTAAATCATTGCCCGTCCATTATAGTGCCTCAGTAGTTATTAACCGCGTGGGTCTAACAGATAATTCTTTTCTTGAAAAAATCAAGGAGTGAAGCCAAATGATAATACTGTTTTTTTTGGTGATTGCTGTTGGTTGTATGGCACTTGATTTGCCTAAATTAATACGAAAGCGCCGAGTACGTGATCTTAGCGTATATTTTATATTTTGGATTTTGGGGCTTGGCGCGACCTTATGCGCGTTGTTAAAGTTGAACATCCCCAGTCCGCTGTTTCTAATTATCTTTATCTATAAGCCAATAAATAATTTGTTTGGAATATGGTTTCATTAACAACGACGGATTTGCAAACTACCAAACCCCTTAGAATATACATTGGATAAAACTTCTGGTTTTTCTGATGAAATTCTAAGGGGTGTATTTTTTATGTCGATCAAAATATTGATTGCTATATACAATTAAATACAATAAAGTTGTCATATAGAGGATAATTTTGTCGATTTTTCTGCAAAAATGTTCCAATTTGCATTGCATCAGGTGACTTTAGGGTCTATGAGGTTCGAATCCTCCTCCTGAAAAAGACAGAAGAAAGTGGTGCACATAATGAGTAGCAACAGATTTGAGAACAAAGTAGTTATTATTACAGGTGCAGGTACAGGAATCGGAAAAGCTACAGCCTTAAGAGTAGCAAGTGAGGGTGGTACTGTAGTAGTTGCCAATCGATCAGATGCTGGAGCTAACACAGTTGAAGAAATCAAAGCTTTAGGCGGGCAGGCGTTGTTTGTTCGGGCAGACGTTTCTCTTGAAGCAGACTGCAAAAATATTGTAGATCAAACATTGGCAGCCTACGGAAAAATTGATTGCCTTTACAACAACTCAGCAATTACAGGAGATAATGCGGATGTTACAGAATATGATCCGATATTGTTTCAAAAGGTGATTCAGACAAATCTTAATGGCCAATTCTACATGTTGCATTATGCATTACCACATATGAAATCCGGAGCTTCCGTTCTAAATTGTTCCTCTTTGCATGGTATTTTCATTGGGATGGCCAATGATGCAGCCTATTCAGCAAGTAAACATGCCATTGTAGGCATGACTAAATCCGTTGCCAAAGAAGTGGGTCACCGGAACATCAGAGTAAATGCTATTTGCCCTGGTCCTATCCCAACACCAACCATGAACAGATATGAAAAGCTGTTGTCTGATGATGTAGAGATGCTTCAATCTCTTATCGCTTCTGGAACGGCTCTGGGCAGATACGGTACGCCTGAGGAAGTAGCTGCATTTGCATGCTTCCTACTAAGTGATGAGGCTTCCTTTATTACAGGTACAGCACATGTGATTGACGGGGGCTATTCCGCAACAAAGTAATTAAGGATTAATTTACTTATATAACAACTAATATATAATATTAAAGGCTTTGCGGCGTATTCTGGTTCCAAAAACCTGTAGGGTGACTGGATTAAAATTGGAAGTCGCACGCAGAGTCTTTTTTAGTTGTCTAAAAACAGATTCTTCGTATGTTGGCAAATTGCATGGTTGTAAGGGACAGCTGATACACAAAAATGAATGAATTAAGGAAAATATGCCATGGATATGTTGGAATTTGTAGAAAATTGTATTTTAATATAAATAAAAAAAGAAATTTGTCGATAATAATATAGGTAATATGTATTAGTTAATATTCTAGAAAGGGTGTTGTTATAAAAACGATACAGGAAGTAGATGTCTTCGCCCTGAAAAAGCCTGGGGCAGGTATTTTTTGTCTGTGAAGTTACATACATTTTCATCTCTATCATTAAAAAAATAACTTTAAAACTTGGAGGAAAAAAATTATGCCATACACAATTAAGTACAACCAAAATGAGAACCATATCGATGTAGTATCTATTGATTTTTCAGCTGAAGATGTTCCAGGATACCTTAAAGACTTTGAAAATATCATGAAGCTTGTTAAACCTAAATTTACAGGAACAACTGATGTAACAGAATCTAAAAGTGTACTTACTCCTGAGGTTGCAGCTATGCTAGCCCCTACAGGTGCGATGGCGAGTGAAGCTGGTCAAGCAGGATGGGCTTATGTAACTAAAAATCCAATTTGGAGAATGCAATTGAAACGTATTTTTGGTAGAGATTTTGCAGATGCTTACGATACCTACGAAGAAGCCAGAACATACCTAAAAGGTTTGCAATAATCTAATATTACAGTTAGCAAAAAAGTGCGGAGAATGTTCTCCGCACTTTTTTGCTTTATCTATATTTAAAATTGAAAGTCTTCATCTTTTAGCGGCTCCACGTTAAGCGCCCGCACGTATCCGTTCCCTTTTTTCGAGAAGAAATCATGCTGCTTGGTGTGGGTACTGATACCATTCTGAACAATCGGGTTGATCTCTTCCTCGTCGAATAGCGGATCATGGCCCAGATTCATCATGGCTTTATTGGCATTGTATCTAAGGAAAGTCTTAACCTCGTCCACCAGTCCGATGGGAGCATAGATCTGCTCTGTATAACGTTCTTCATTCTCATGGAGCAGTCTAAGGAGGTCTACCAGCTTCTGGTGTAGCTCGCGTTGCTCGTCCTCTGGAAGCCCGTCAAAGATCTCCTGCGCCAGTACACCGACATATACCCCATGAATGCTCTCATCCCGTAGAATAAGGTCGATAATCTCACCGCTGCAAGTCATTTTGCCTTGACCGGCCAGATATAGGGGGTAGAAGAAGCCGCTGTAGAACAAGTAGCTCTCGAGCAGTACTGAGGCTGCCATGGCAAGGTACAGATCTTTGGGTGAATCTATTTTTTTGTAATATTGTGATATGGTCTCTGCCTTGAACTGCAGATAAGGATTCTCTTCAACCCAGCGGAATACACTGTCAATCTCCTCCGTGGAGGACAAAGTGGTGAAGATGCTGCTGTACGATTTGGCGTGAATCTGTTCCATCATGCCCATAAAGCCAAGCACAGCCTTGCGCTGAAGGCCTTCGACATGCTCCATAATCTGCGGCATACCTACTCCGCCTTGAATCGTATCCAGCAGCGTGAGTCCGCCGAGTACCTTCATATAGGAATCCTTTTCTGTCTCGCTGAGTGTGAGCCAGGACATTTTATCATCGGATAATGGGATTTCATCGTCCGTCCAGAATTGCATAATGTTCTGATTCCAGAACATCAATGAGAAATCGTCGTCAGGACGGTTCCAGTTAACGGCTTGGATAGCGGTCATAATATGGCAATCTCCTTTTCTGCGGCTATAGCCTTCCAGTTAGATAGAGCAGGTGAGGCATTCCTCAACGGACAGCTTTTTGGTCCGGGTGTAATACAGCGACTTCAAACCTTTATGTGCCGCGTACAGATAGGAGCGGGCCAGTTCTCTGGTGGAGACATCGCTGTTCACATGCAGAACGGTCGAGATGCCCTGGTCGATATGGGGCTGGATTTCCGCGATCAGATCGATTACCTTGAACTGATCCATTTGGTAAGCCGATTTATAGAAAAATACATTATCCGGCCGCAGGTACGGCATTGGATAGTAAGTCGTTGAATTGGCATAAGTCCGTGTCTCAATCTGCTCTACAATAGGCATAACACTTGAAGTGGCATTTTGAATATAGGAAATGCTGGCAGTTGGCGCAATCGCCAAACGGTAAGCATGATATAGACCCTTTGCTTTTACTGCATCGCGTAGTTGTTCCCAGTCCGCAGGGGATGGGATGAAAATATCACCGAACAGCTCTTGTACTCTTGGCGTTACAGGGCGGTAATCTGTAGTCAGGTAACGCTCAAAATAAGCTCCTGTCGCATAATCAGAAGCCTCGAATCCCTGGAAAGACCGGCCAGTTGCAGCAGCGATCTCCATGCTTTTCTCCAGTGAATGGTAGTTCATGGTCATGAAAAAGGTCCGGGCAAAATCGCGAGCCTGTTCGCTTTCATAGGCGATCTTGTTCTTGGCCAGATAGCCGTGTAAATTCATAACACCGAGACCAACCGAGTGCATCTCTTTGTTTGCTTTGGCTACGCCTGGGGCATTGGAGATGCTGGTCATATCGCTGACAGCGGTCAGGGCGATCATGCCCTCATGTACCGATTCACGGATTTTGCCATGCTCCATCACGTTGACAATGTTCAAGGAAGCCAGATTGCAGCTAACATCACGGCGGATAGTATTCTCCTGCCCGTAGTCGGCAATCTCAGAGGTCTCCTGCAGCTGGAAGATTTCCGTGCAGAGGTTGGACATTTTGATCTGTCCTACGTTTTTCAGGGCATGAGCTTCATTGGCGTTGCTCTTGTTCATAATATATGGATAGCCAGATTCCAGTTGGATCATGGCGATTTTGGTCAGCATATCCCGTGCGCTCATGGCCTTTTTCTTTTTGACACGTGGATCGGCTAGCAGCTTATCGTACATTTCATCCAAATCCATGTCATCAAGATGCGTGCCGTAAGCTTTGTACACACTGTAAGGGGCAAATACATGGAGCGGTTCATTGTCCTTCGCCAGCTTATAGAAGCGATTCGGAATGATTAGGCCGATGGACAGGGTTTTGAGTCTTGTTTTTTCATCGGCATTGATCTTCTTACTGTCGAGAAATTCAAGAACATCCCAGCCAAAAATGTTGTAGTAAGCGGCTCCAGAGCCTTTACGTTGACCCATCTGGTCAGCATAGGAGAAGCCGTCCTCCATCAGCTTGAGTACAGGTATAATGCCTTTGGCTGCATCTTCAACCCCTTTAATGGTCTCCCCGCGGGAGCGAAGCTTGGACAGGTTGACAGCCACGCCACCGCCGATCTTCGACAGCTGCATGCAAGTATTTAGTACATAGTTGATCGAATTAAGCGAGTCATCCATTTCAATAAGAAAGCAGGACACTAGCTCACCGCGACGGCTCTTGCCGGCATTCAAGAAGGTCGGAGTCGCCGGTTGTAGGCGCTGCTCCATCATTGAACGGGCAAGCATGCTGGCAGTGTCGGCGTTCCCGCGTCCTAGGTGAAGGGCAACTGCCGCCACACGGTCCGGGTAATGCTCCAGATATTGCTTACGGTCATTGGTTTTTACAGCGTAATCCGTATAGAACTTCGAAGCTGCCATATAAGATGGAAAACTGAAGTTGTAGGCATGGGTAATTTGATAAACTTCCTCAATTTCAGCCACGCTGTACTGCTCGTAAAAATTTTCATAGAAATCCTGTTCAATCATATAATCAACCTTGGCCTTTGTATTCGCAAAAACCAGGCTACGCCGTTCTACATCCCGCATAAATTCGGCTACTGCCTCAAGGTCTTTATCCAATTGAAAGAAGCCACTTTCGTCTCTCTTCATCAACATGTTGTTTAATTCAATATGCCGCAACTCGGCTCACCTCCTGTTTAATTCGTTCTACATCACCAAATGTGCCTGATAGTTCAAATTTCCCAATAACTGGCACGTTGTACCGATCTGCAATCAAGTCTGCACTATTCGCGAACAGCTCGCCCCAGTTCTTGTTGCCGCTGGCGGCGATGCCCTTCAAATTGGAATAATTGTTCTTTAAGAAAGTAGACACCTTCTCTGGAATTTGTCCAAAGCCGGTGGTATATGTAATAAGCACATAAGGCTCATCAATGGTCATATGCTCTTCAATCTGCACAGCTGGCAGCTTAAGCTTACCAATGAAGCGTTTGACGTTTCCTGTTTTCGAATCGTATGCGACTAGCATGGAGTCTCTCCCCCTGTATATATTAAACCTACATTAAATACTGTAAAGATTGAATAGATAAGCTGTAAATACTGGAAAATCATATCCATACTATATTTAGTGTGCGTTGTTTATTTTAATCACTATATGTTGAAAAGTCAACATGGAAAGAGCCCTTATTTGTTGGGAATTAGTCTAGTAAACGTTCTATTAAAGTATTGAAATCGCGGAGATTCGCAGGTTATTGCAGTTTATTAAGGCAGCTGTACTGTTTTTCATGCTGCATCTTTTTTTATCATGACAAACTAGCTTCGCTCCGTCGATCAGAACTGTAATAAGAGTAAGATTACCTGTATTCACTGCATGTTCAGGCAAGTGGAATTGAGGTTTACTAGAGGGGGAATAAGACAAACGAAGGAGGATATTGATTATGACTCAAGCGATGCAGCGCCAGCAAGCAGTAACTATCCATAAAAATGAGGCGTTTGCTTTAACCGCAGAGCAGCTTCTGCCCCAGCTTATTTACCGGAAATGTTCACCGAAGCAGATCATCCGGGTTGTAAAGAGAGAACTAGCGGTGCATGGTTGGCAGGCTGAAACGTTTCAAAATGCGGAGCCTCTTTCTTCCATTGTTTTTGGGAAGGGGGAGGAGGTTATTCTGGATTTCGGAGAACATTTGGTTGGACGGTTGGCCATACAGATCATTCCTATAGGCAGCCCCCCGGATGCTCCGCTACATCTGCAGATCACCCTCGGAGAAATGCCGGTGGAGATGGCTGAACCTTTCTCGGATTATGACGGCTGGCTTAGCAGCTCATGGCTGCAGGAAGAGCGGGTTCATCTGGATGTGCTTCCTGCATTACTAAATATGGAACGTAGATACAGCTTCCGATATGTAAAGCTTAGGGTTCTTGATACGTCACTCAAATATAAAATATCCTTTGCCGAAATCAGCTGTATAGCAGAAACCTCGGCTGACCGCTCTTTTCTAGCTCCGCTGGACCACCTGGATGCGGAACTGCAGGCCATTGATGAGGTCAGTGTGAAGACGCTCGAAGAATGTATGCAGGAGGTCTTTGAAGACGGGCCTAAGCGGGACCGCAGACTGTGGCTTGGGGATCTGCGGCTGCAGGCGCTGGCCAATTACGAAACGTTCTCAGGCAACGATTTGGTTAAGCGATGCCTGTACTTGTTTGCAGCTTATCCTGATGAGCGAGGACAGATCACAGCCAACTTGTTCATGAAACCCCATGTGATCCCTGACGATACGTATCTCTATGATTATTCACTTTTTTTTGTATCTACTCTGTGTGATTATTTCTTGGCTACTGATGACCGGAATACGCTGGAAGAGCTGTGGCCGTCTGCTTATCGGCAGATAGAAATAGCCTTAGAGCGATTAGATGAGCGTGGCATTGTGACCGACAATGAGACTTGGTGGGCCTTTATTGACTGGCATCCGGATCTGAACAAACAGGCTCCGGCGCAGGCCATTTTAATCTATAACTTGAAATGCGCTGTGGAGCTGGCTGCTCTTCTCGGAGATGAAAGACAGGATCGTTTACGGCAGACGATTGAAGAGCTTACGCAAGCCACTTTGGAACATTTATGGGATTCTGAATTAAGCTATTTCGTGAGCGGGGACATTCGGCAGGTTTCGTGGGCTTCTCAGATTTGGATGGTGCTTGCTGGAATTGTAGAAGAAGAGTGTGGGAAGGAAATATTGCTCAGGCTTCAGCAGGATTTGTCTCCCATTCCGATGACCACACCTTATATGGTTCACCATTTCATTGAGGCACTGATCCAGGTAGGTGAAAGAGACAACGCCATTTCGGAGATCAAGAAGTATTGGGGGCAGATGATTAAAGACGGGGCTGATACGTTCTGGGAGCTGTATAATCCAAGTGATAAGAGCTTTTCACCCTATGGCAGTCATTTGATTAACAGCTATTGTCATGCCTGGAGCTGCACACCATCGTATCTGATCCGCAAATATCAATTATAAACAGATGCATAATCGTTAGCGGCCAGAACAACCTGAGCACCGTAGTAAATGGTCTCTCAGGTTGTTTGATTCTGTTTGCGGTACAATAGCGGAGTAACTTCGTATCGTTCTGAGAATTTTTTGTAGAAGAAGCTGAGACTCTCATATCCGCATTCCCCCGCTATATCTCCAATCGGTCGATCACTGTTAGCGAGTAGGAGAGCGGCATAAGCCATGCGATGCTCTTGTACCAGTTCACCGAACGTTTTGCCCGTACTTTTTTTAAGTAGATTGCTCAGGTAATTAGGATTGAAATTAAAGCGTGCGGCCAAATCCTTCAGGGAGCAGTCATTAAAATGGCGTTCCAAATACTGTAGAATTTCCAGTAGATCGCTCCGTTTAGTGGTAGGTAACCCGCTGGATACGCTGTCCTGGTTTAAAACCCGCATGAGCTCTGTAAATACGAGGATCATATAACCGTTGATCATGTCCGTGGAAAAATCACGGGGATCAAAGTACTCGCACATCATGCTAGCGAGGATATGGTGAAGGTTATGACAGCTATCTGATCGGAAGACTAGGTAACGGTCATGGGCTGCGGCGGGAGATTGGGCGTTGATCAGAAAATCGCTTAATCTTCCGTCAGATCCCAGCCGGGTCAGAAATGCCGCGTTCAGTGTTTCCTTTCGCATTAATATATTGATTAGGATATCGTCTTCATCAAGTGTAGAAATCGAATGGGGCACATCCGTGTCCAGCAAGCAAATCTGGCCTTGAATCAGTTCTACGACGGACCCACCAATGGTCTGCCGGCAACGTCCTGAATACATATAATTGAGTTCAATAAATGTATGCGTATGCTCCGGCATATCGGCGAACCGGTGGTGCTTGCTGATATGATAATCGCCCTGACTAAAAAAATGATGTACCGGCAGACGAGGGACCCGTTCTCCGTGAGGCAGGATCAATTCTGTGCCGCCAAATTCATTAATGTTGCGGCGGGTGTACTGCTGTTTGGCTTCAATTACATCAAGGCGGCGCAGGTAATGATCAAGTTCCTTATGATCCATTAGCCTGCCCCCTTTTTTCAGCAACTCTTAATTTTCGGTATTCCTCCGGTGTGAATCCGGTCATTTTCTTGAACAGCCGGAAAAAATATTTGGTATTATCGATCCCAAGGCTCTTGGCGATCTTATAAATTTTCTCATCACTGGTGCGAAGCAGCAGCTTAGCACGTTCGATACGTTCTTTGTTAACATAATCAATCAGATTTTCTCCCGTCTTTTCTTTAAACAGGTGACTGAGATAGCTCGGACTGATGTAGAACAGATTCGATAAATGCTCTAGTGTGAGAGGTGAGCAAATGTTTTTGCGGATATATACCTTCACATTGTCAATGACGTTGGGAGAGGAATAGACCGATTGTTCCTTCAGTAATTCCGCTATGGAGGTCAACACGGTCAGGAAATATCCCCGGATTTCTTCTGCATCAAATGAAATACTTAGTACGCCTTCAAGGCTGGATGAGGTATGTTGTCCGTTCTCCACAGGAAAATAGACGGAGACCAAGGTTTTGACCTCTGTGATGATGGCTCGGCAATTCTCTTTCAACTGATGGATTGTCGCTGCAGGCTGCCCTTGATAATAGTCGAAATAGTCATGAACCCTTTCTTTCACTTTATCGATGTTTCCAGATTCGATGAAAAAGATGAGGTCCCGACTGCCTTCCCACATTTCCGGTCCTGCTTGGTAGCTACCCGGGCGGTAGTGGAAAAACTGTCCCTGGTCGGCGATGGCCCGACAGTTCAATGCGGACATCGATTCTAGCCGTGCCTGCGGGAGTTCCTTCAGATCGGTTTTTCTGCCACTTATGCCGATGCAGGCTTGTGGTCCAGTTTCTTCGATCAACTGTTTGGCTTCATAAGAAGCCAGTTCCAGCACCTTAGAATCACTCAGTGAAGCATCACATAGCAGGAGTGAAAAGGCGAGTTTCCTGCTCTGAGGATGAGGGAGAAAGATACTAGTCCTCTCCAGATAGGGTTCTTGGGCAACTAGATCTTCTGGATCATAGAGCGTCAATAGGATCATTCTTCGGGATGTCATCAGATTGAGCAATGGGGCTGATCGGAAGCTTGGCGGCTTCTCAGCCGGGTAGAAGCCGGCAATGTATTGAAGCAGGGCCTGCAAATCTCCCTGTAGGCTTAGCTGCTCCGCTTCTTTGGTTATATTCAGAGTTTCCGCCTTAGCGGACTGCTCACTCTCTATGGCGGTTATCGCTTTGGAGATCGCTTGGTGGATCTCGTCTTTGCTGAACGGCTTCAGTAAATAGTGGACAACTCTGGCTGAGATCGCTTCTTGCATATATTCAAAATCGGAAAATCCGCTGATGACGATGATTTTTTTATCGGAATAATCATTTTGCAGCTGACGAAGCAGGGATTTTCCATCCATCACGGGCATCCGCATATCGGTGAAGATTAGATGTGGGTCCGTCGCTTGGATAAGGTCCAAGGCATCCTCACCATTGTCGGCTTCTCCACTGAAGATCAGTTCATTAGTCACTGCCTTGATTTTTTTTAGTAGACCCTGGCGGATCAAAGGCTCATCGTCGACGATTATGAATTTGTACATGATCCAGTCTCCTTTTATCTTTATTTAGAGGGGAGTGTTAGGGTGATCGTTGTTCCCAGCGCTGGTTCACTGGTTATGGTCAGTCCGAAATCTGAGCCGTAATACAGGGCAATTCGAGAGTGTACATTCTTAATACCGATGCTCTGTCTGCTCCGGTGGCCAAGCCCCATGAATTCCGGTGGCTGATCTAGCAATGCTTGAATTTCCTTAAGCCGTGCTTCTGGGATACCAATCCCATCATCTCGGATTTCAAAGATAATCCGCTTAGTGTCAGGCTCCAGAAAGCCCTTTAGTAAGAGCATGCCATTCCCTCTTTTATTCTCCAAGCCGTGGTAGACGGCATTTTCCACTAAGGGCTGAAGGATGAGCTTGAGAATCTTCGCTTCCAGAACGGAGTCCTCCATCTCTTTAACAAAACAGATTTTGCTGCCGTAGCGGATCTGCTGGATAGCCATATAGTTATCGACATGCTGAATCTCGTCACGGGCAAATACTAGCTCACTGTCAGTCTTGATGCTGTAGCGGAACATATCTCCCAATGCTTTGGTCATTACAGCAATGCTTTCAACCTCTTCAATTTCAGCTATGCTGTTGATAGATTCGAGTGTATTATACAGAAAATGCGAATTAATCTGGGCTTCAAGCGCTTTCATTTGTGAATCCATGGTCAGGATTTTATTCTGATAGCTTTCTCTGACAAAGATGTCGATGTCCTGCATCATCTTGTTGTATTCCGTATACAGAAAGCCGATCTCGTCAACCCGCTTAGGTTTGATCTCGGTTGTAACGAATTTTTGTGATTTATTTTTGCGCATGATTTTGGCGAGCTGAGTGATCGGCTTAGTAATCCAATTGGACAATAGGATGGACAGCAGAATGAAAATGACCGCACAAGTAAGGGAAATATAAAGGATCAGTTTGTTGGAAATTCCGTATTTCTCATACAACTCACTCAAAGAAATATTGGCGATAACCGTCCAGTGGTACACAGGAAGCCGCTGAATAACCGTCAGATTATTTTCATTGTAAAATTCCAGCTCATCGCCCTGCATCGCCTCGGTCTTACGGGTTAAATCCTCCGGCAGCCGTGAGTCCGTGTTCTGACCGGTACTATCGTAGATAATGTTGCCATCGTCGTTGGCTAGCACAAAATAGCTCATATTAGGCACAGCGTCTTGATTCAGGCCTTTGAAAATATCTAAGCTACAGTCAAGCATAAATACACCAAGGAACTGCTGAGTCTTCATATCGTAGAGCGCGCGGGAGAATACCAGGGACGGCTCAGAATTAATGATATAAGGCTTTACACCGGGCTCGCCAATATAAAGCTGACCTTTGTTGGCGATGGTCTTCTGATACCACGCATCCTGGAGTGGGACATAACCCACCTTCAGTTCCGCCGTACTTCCATAGCTGATATTTTTGCCGTCAGGAGAAAAAAGGTAGATTCCATTCACATAATCATAGCTCAGCAGCAAATTCTCGAAGATCAGCTTCAGCTTGTTTTGTATAATGAAAATATCATAGGAATCGCTGGTGCTGGCCAGTTTTTTTAGCTCGTCGCTAACGGTAGTGTATGCGGTCGCACTGGAGGTTTGCTGCTGAATGGTAAGTGAAATGCGTTCAATATTGCCGAAAATATCCTCAATGCCTTTAACGGTATTATGGATGGTGTTGGAGGCAACGAGAGAGGTTTGCTGGTTGACCAGATTGGTATAGCTCCGGTAGGAGTTATACGTGACGATCACAATCGGAATGACAGATACAAGAACGAGTGCTAGAAAGAGTTTCGTTTTGATACTGGAAAATTTCATTCGCTCTCCTCCGATTTAAGCCGTTCGTAAAATAGTGCACCCTAAATGCAAAAGTAATTATACCGCTTACAAGATTAAAATAACAATACAGCAACCAACAAAAAATGGATGCCGGGAAATAGAAGTGATATGAAAACAGGGAGGTTATTCTATGAAATTACGTACTAAAAAACGGACAGGAGCTTTAATGCTAGCGCTGTTACTTGCTGTACTAGCAGGCTGCGGCTCAGGTAACAACAGCAACACTAGTAACGCTGAAAATAGTGAAAGCGCTACAAATGCTCCGGCAGCAACAACAGACAGTGCGAAAAAGGTGACGCTGACCATGATGGTATCTGGCACTAAAGCCCCGGACGGACAGGATTTTGCACTTGATATTATGCCTAAGCTCGTTAAGGAAAAGTTCCCTAACGTTACGCTCGAAACTTCTAAGCTTCCGGATGAGCAGTATTTCACTTCGATTCGTACAAAGCTCGCTTCAGGTAAAGGGCCTGATATTTACTGGGTATTCCCAAGAAATGCATCCCTCGGTGTCCTGGACATGGCAAAGGCCGGCTATGCGGCTGATCTATCGGATTTAACCTTTTGGGATAACATCAGCCAAGGGGCGAAAGATGATATGTCTTATGAGGGTAAACCTTATGGAATCGCTGGAGGTCTTGATTATCTAGGGGTGTATTACAATCAGGATTTGTTCAAGCAGGCGGGTGTCACAGAAATGCCGAAGGATTGGACCTCATTCCTGGAAGCTTGCCAGAAGCTGAAGGATGCGGGCATTACTCCAATCTCACTCGCGGACAAAGATCCTTGGTTCCTCCAGTTCGGGATGTATCAAATCGCAGCGAATGAGGTTTATCCGGATGAAATGGATTTCGATACCAAGCTTCAAGCGGGAGAAAAATCGTTAACAGATCCAAAGTGGGTAGCCACGATCTCCAAAATGAAGGAATTATATAACAAAGGTTATGTAGTCAAGAACTCACTTGGACTTGGAAGTGCTCAAGCGGCTCAACTGTTCGTAGATGGTAAAGCAGCTATGGTGTTTGACGGAACTTGGGATTATGCAACACTGACAGCCAAAGGTGCAGCCGACTTTACCCGTGGATTCTTCTCTCTGCCTGCTAACGATTCAGGCCAGCCCACTTATGTCTCTGCTGCCACTGCTGCTGGTTTCGCGCTGAACGCCAAATCGGAGAATCTGGACATTGCCAAGGAAGTTATGAATTACCTGTTTGATGGTCAGTCAGATCTGTTCAAGGCTTGGACCGAAGCCAACAGTTCGATCAGCGTGTATAAAGGTTTTCCGTTGAATCATGACCTGTTCAAAGAAGTTAATGATTCATATCTGAATAATGGAAAGTCCGTATACTTCCCGAATCAAATGTGGCCAACGGGTGTAGCTGAAGAGATGGAAGCTAAGTTCGCAGAAATTATCGGCGGACGAAAGACTACGCCGGAGCAAGTTACAGAGGCTATGGACGCCAAGTTCAAGGAATTGTGGAAAAATTAAACCGGAACCACTGAAGATCGTCCCGCCAGTCCTGCATCAAAATAGCTAAGCTGGCGGTACGGTTTTGGATAGGAGGATAAGACAGAGATGAAATCGACTGTAATGAAAAAAACGATGTATTTTTTCGCGTTGCCGGCGCTAATCTTTTATTTAACATTCTGGATCTTTCCGATCACTAAGCTGTTTCAATACAGCATCACTGACTTTAACGGGTACGCCCAAACCTTTAATTATATCGGCTTTGATAACTACAAAGACTTGTTTAGCGGAGGTACACTGGGTAATTCGATCAAGAATACTCTCATTTATACGGTTGTCAGCGTAGTGGGGGGCAATCTAATCGGGCTTGGACTGGCGCTGCTGCTGAACATGAAGATTCGAGGCAAGGGCTTTTACCGCTCCATCTCCTACATTCCGACTCTATTCAGTGCGATTGTGGTCGGCTTCATCTGGAGTTATGTTTATATGCCGGACAGCGGGATGATTGCAACGTTCTTGACCAAGCTCGGGATTGCGAATGATAATTTGAATTTTCTCGGCAGCTATTCTACGGCGCTGTATTCTATTATTTTCGTAGAAATCTGGAAGAACGTCGGAACAACGATGATTATCTTTCTGGCAGGTCTTCAGACTGTTCCGAGTGAATTGCTCGAGGCTGGTAGAATTGATGGCTGTAGCGCCTGGAAGCTATTACGATTTGTGAAGCTCCCACTGCTCGCCACATCCATTACGATTAATACAACGCTAAGTTTAATTAATGGCCTGAAAGCCTTCGATTTCCCGTTTATTATGACCAATGGAGGTCCTGGAACTTCTACTAACACCCTGATTTATTCAATTTACAAAATGGCGTTTACGGAGCAAATGTTCGGCAAGGCCTCGGCGCTCGGGATTATTTCGTTTATGCTGATTATCGCTATTACAGCGATTTCCGTCCTGATGATGAATAGAAAAGAGGTGTCAGCATGAGCAATGGAACAGCAGCAGGCAACCTCCAGCAGCAGCATAAGCCTATCCGGAACGTGCGGAAGCCTGTTACAACCGGGTTAATTCTCAAAAAAATACTTGTTCAGCTCATCGTTATCGTAATTATGGTACTGAATCTGATTCCCCTTGTGATTGTGCTGTCCACCTCACTGAGATCACCAGACAACAACACAAACCCGCTTGATTTGTTCAATGAGATATCATTTACGAGCTACCGGACAGCCTTCGAACGGATGCATTTTGGTTCCGCCCTACTAAATAGTGTCGTGCTGACAGCGATATCTGTTCTTCTAGTTGTGATCTTCGCGGCTATGGCTTCCTATCCGATGGCACGAATCAGAAGCAAATGGAGTCAGTTTCTGTATCTGTTCTTCCTTGCCGGACTAGTCGTACCCGGACAGATGGTTCTGATTCCAATCGTGCAAATGATCAACAGTTTGGGTATTCCAAGCACGCAGTATACGCCGATCTTGATGTTCGTTACCTGCAGCCTGCCATTTTCAACGTTTCTATACACCGGATTTATTCGTAGCGGCGTCCCGGAGGAAGTAGAAGAAGCGGCACATATTGATGGTGCGGGACTTTTACGTCGATTCTGGACAGTGGTGTTTCCGCTGCTGATTCCAGTTACGGTTTCGGTCATCATCACGCAGGGCATCTGGATTTGGAATGACTATTTTTTCAATATGACGTTTATTTCCAAGTCCTCGCAGTCACCCCTGCCGCTAGCCATGCTTGGCTTTATGGGTGACCAGCAGAATCCAACCCAGTGGAACGTCCTATTCGCAGCTTGTATGCTGTGTGCGCTTCCGCTACTGATTGCCTTTTCGTTTCTGCAGAAGTATTTCGTAGGCGGACTTACGGTGGGTTCCGTGAAAGGCTAATCTTCAGAAACTGCATCATGTGATATCTCATCGACGACTCTTTAAATCTCTGAAGAGGACATCAGCAGCTAGACTGTCATCAGTTACATGGGAGAGACTTGTCCAAAAAAATAAAAAGGAGCAATCACATGAGCAGTGGAATGAAAATGATTTCTCTCAAAAAAATAGCAGTGGTCAGCCTGATTTTGGCGCTTATCGCCTCCATGATATCAACGGTATCACCGAACCAAGCGAGTGCGGCTGATCATGAACCGATTGAGTTTGCTAGAGGCGCTTCCAACATGCCGATCTTTGACGGGGTGCCGAGTCATCTGGACGCATTTGTGGATATAATTTTAGCAGAGATGAGCATTGAGGATTTGGCGTATTACGCGGATCAAAAGAGTGCTGGCACAGCCCGTACAATCGCGGCAGGTTATACATTGCCGGGAACGGCAGCCGGTGGAGTGGATCGTGTTATGGGTGTAAGCACAGATATGCCGTCCATGCTAGCTTTGGGGCAAAGCTGGAATAAGGATCTAGTCAGCCAAGTGGGAACGGTCATGGGGAACGAGCGGCGGGGAGAAGTCACTCTGGCCAATCCCAATACCTTAATGTTCTCTGCGGTATCTGATTTACGGACGAACCCACTTAGCGGCAGATTTGAAGAGGGTTACGCGGAGGACCCTGTCCTTGCCGGTACGATGATCAATTATATGGCTAAGGGGATTACCGGTTACGGGGAGGCTGGTAATGAGGATGGCTTCTGGTTAAAAGCTCAGTTGGGGACGAAGCATTATACAAACTATCTCGCGCAATGGTTCAGAGCGAGCGGTCAATTTTATGCAAGTGCTCGGGCGCTTAACGAATACCAAATGAAAAGCTTCCTATATCCATTACAAGCCGGTGTGGTCCAAAGTATTATGACTACTTATGGTCGAACCAATGGAGTTCCTAACCATATCTCACCGAATATTATCCGTGCGTCAAATTCAAATCCGTATAGTATGCTGCCGGTAGGTGATTTTATAGCCGCCGATCGCGCGATGACCGCAGGTTTCAACAATGGTTATCAGAACTATACGGATGCTGATGGTGCGGCAGCACTTTTGCTGCTTAGCGGGAATCATGCGAACACGACAAGCTCCACCCGCACGAACATTCTGAGTGCTGTAAACAATGGGACTTTCGGTGTGACGCGTGTGGAGCTGGAGAACAGTGTCCGCGGTCAAATCGAGATGTGGGTGCGTACCGGATACTTTAATGAGAAAAACCCGGATGGTTCTCCAAAAAGTTATCCTTTCTCGGATTTAGCCAGCGATCGCAATCCGCAAAACTATTCGTTGAGCGAAAGCCAGAATGTTGCGCTTGACGCTTCGCGGGAAGGCATCGTTCTGCTGAAGAATGACAACAAATTGCTGCCGTTGTCCAAATCCAGCAATGTAGCTGTTACAGGGCTTTTAGCAGATACCCGGTTTAAAGCAACTTACTCCGTATCAAAAACACCGGTATTGCCTGGGGCTGGGCTGTCCCCGCTTGGAGCTATTCGAGAAACGATTGGTAGTGACCAAGTCACCTTTGGTACAGGAGCTCCCGTAATAGCATTCGATTCTGTCTCAAATCATCAAACGGTTACGGCTTCCACCTATACGAACGGAGCTCAGCTTTCTGCGAATTACATCGCGCCAGATATGACAACCGTAACAGATAGTGTCTATCCCTATAACGCCGCGGGAAAAGCCTATACGGCATCCCAAGCCTTTGAGGCTTACGCATGGGGCCAAGGCGGTTACAGTTACTTGTCAATTGCAAATGGAAAATGGCTGAAGGATGTAACGAGCGGCAGCAGTCGTACAGTCCAAAACAGCGATGCCACCAAGCTTAATCTTGTGGAAAATCCATTCTCTAATGTAGCAGACGCCAGTACGCTTCCGGGTCGCTTCCGTCATGAAGCCAATAGCGACGGGACCGTTTCCTTACTCTCGGGCACTTATTCGGAGAGCTTCGGAGGCGGGTTTGAAACCGCCTACTATACTGCTGGCCGTTTGGTTACCGTAAATGAATCGGATGGTCTTGATCTATCGTCGACGACGCTGACCAATCAAGCAGGCGCCGCGGCACGAACTGACAATCAGAAGTTTCAAGAGATTGTCTTGAAGGAAGCGGGCGCAGATGCAAGCGCTTGGGCCTCCGGCAACGATTACGCCGTAGTTGTCGTCGGTGCACCGGCCAGACATAGCGCAGGCGAAGGCGCCGACAGATCGGATCTTAACCTGGGGGAAGATCAGTATAAGATTGTGTCTCAAGTGGCGCAGGCTTTTCCGAAAAAGACAGTTGTTATTGTTAAATCGAATGCGCCGGTGAATATGGAAGCCATCCAAAACAATGAGAATGTAGCTGCCATTATGTATCAGCCATATGCTGGTCAATACGACAGCAAGGCACTTGCGGATGTACTGTTCGGTGATTATGCACCTACTGGTCGATTGTCTTCGACATGGTATGCCAGCATGGAAGCTTTGCCGGTTCTTGATCATTATTCATTGCCCGAAGGGGTAGCAGCTCCGGTGACTTTGGGGGAACTCGACCCGCGGTTTACAGTGGACATGACAAACGGTGATCCGCTTGATAGTAAGCTAACCTACATGTATACGGATGCCCAAGTAACGTATCCATTCGGTTACGGGTTGGGATACAGCAGCTTCGAATTTTCGAACTTAAGCGTGCCGTCTAATGTTAGCGGCAAGGAACCTTTTGCCATCAACCTAGATGTGGAGAATGCGGGAGCCGTTAATACTTCTGAGGTAGTTCAGCTGTACATCAAAAACAATACCTCCAAGTACGGTGATCATACACCTAAGAAACAGCTGGTTTCCTATGAAAAAGTGTACATTCCGGCCGGAGAGACAAAGACTGTTCAGCTTACAGTGAACCCATCTGATTTCGCCGTGTGGGATGTCAACCGTAATGAGTATGTGAATGAAACAGGAAGCTACACTCTGATGGTAGGCAAATCGTCTAGTGACCTTCCTATATCCGCAGCGCTCTCTTACAATAATGAGAGTATTGCGAAGCTTGATGCGGTCAATGCGCCTGTTAACATTTTTGATCATGCCTTTGCATCTAAAGATGTAGTTTATCGAGAGGTCTCCAAGCTTCGTACAGCAGAAGGGCTTAAGGCAAAAGAAGCCGAGAACGGATATTATGCCGTCATGTCTAAGAACAGCAACTCCTGGGTAGCACTTAATCAAGTTCGTTTATCCGGTGTAACTGGTATTACCTTACGTGGGGCTTCCACGAATGCAAGCTCAGTAGTTGAGGTTAGAGCAGATTCTCCAACGGGAACCCGTTTGGCGGTCGTTACATTTGACGCGACTGCGCCAGCAGTTCGTGAGGTGCCAGGCAGCACCTTTAAAGTGACCGAGTTGGATTATACCGATGTAACGGGGGAGTTGTTGACGACACTCTCCGGTACGCATGATTTATATCTAGTCTTTAAAAATCCGGATATCCGAGTGGATAGCATCCATTTGAGCGGCGTCGCACCTGGTAGTGTTGTTCCGACAGCACTGGCTGGGAACCAGCAAGCTACAATAAGCTGGCCAGCTACCACCAATGCTGAAAGCTATAGTGTGTACATTAAGGAAGGGGAAGTTTACACACCAGTTACCGAGCATATTACTTGGAAGGATAACGGTCTTGGTGTGGTCATTATGAATTTGGACAATGGCCAATCCTACACGTTCGCCATATCAGCAAATAATCTATTAGGTGAAGGGGTTAAATCGGACATATCGGTTACACCGACAAACGGTAGTAGTGGTGGCAGCGACAGCGGGACGACGAATCCGGGCACTCCTGCAACACCAACACCAACGCCTACTAGCAGTGCATCCGCATCGGAGATACCAACCTCTGGAAATACACAACCGGGAACATCGGAACATTCGCCAACATCTTTCAGGGATATCCCTAGCGGATATGACTGGGCAAGGCAGGCCATCGACAAGCTTGCGGCGGATGGCATTATTAAAGGTACTGGCGATGGTATGTTCTCACCGGGAGCAAAGATCAAGCGGGCGGACTTTATTGTGATGGTAGTCCGAGCCTTCAAGCTCAGTTCGGATAAAACAGATCAGTTCGTTGACGTCAATCCGAGCGTTTATTATGCGGAGGCGTTGTCCATCGCCAAAGCTCTCGGGATTGCTAAGGGTGATGCGGACGGAAACTTCAATCCGAATGCCGAAATCAGCAGGCAGGATATGATGGTGCTGATCGCTAGGGTACTGAAAGCAGCAGGGAATCTTCCCAAAGAAGGTTCAATGGCTGACCTGAAAGGATTCAGAGATGCTTCTAAGGTATCAAGCTATGCGGTAAGCAGCATTGCGTCACTGGTTAAGGCAGGGTTCGTTAAAGGTGACGGAATGAATTTGAACCCGGGTGGGACAGCGAGCCGGGCTGAAGCAGCGGTGATAATCTATAATACCTACACAAAATGATCTAACGGATGTAGATGGATAAGGGTGGTAAACAAAGACCTGCGGGAGGTTCATCTTCCGGAGGTCTGTTGCTACTTGATTTAAAAAACAGAAAATATAAATTTCCGTGTTTGTACAATTTCCCCCGTACATGCACTTCTAGGCATTTACCCACATACAATAAGATGACCATGAACCCGTAAGGCTAACAGATCGGTTTCATTGTACAAGTGCGGGAGGTGTCGCCAAGTTGCCTGGATTCTTAAGTACGATCGCGTTGCTAATCAAAGAACTGACGTTGCTGGTATCCTACGTAAGGAACAACGCATTTCCACAGCCGCTCTCGGAGCAGGAGGAAAGCAAATACTTAGGCATGATGGCTGAAGGGGATGCTAAAGCCCGGAATTTGCTTATCGAGCACAATTTGAGACTTGTCGCCCATATAGTAAAGAGGTTGTGGACACGATATGATGTCAAAGAGAGTGATACAAATGATTCCATTCGTGATATATTTATCCTAAATCACTATTATTAACGGAGGAATCAAATGAGTATTCACGAACTGAGACGTACACGTCTTATACCCGATGTTGTTGTTGCTGGTTCAACAACTGAGCGACCAAGCGATTCGAGAACAGAATTTTCACGTGATTACGCTCGTCTAATTCATTCACCCGCATTCAGACGCCTTCAAGGAAAATCACAAGTTTTTGGCGCTGGTAGTGGTGATTACTTTAGAACAAGGTTAACGCATTCTTTGGAAGTTGCCCAAATTGCGCGACATGCTGCTTCTGTATTAGCCGAGAAATATGATTTATATGAAGATAAGGTATCAAATCCAGGATTTGTTATTGATCCTGAAGTTGTTGAATGCGCTGCACTAGCCCACGATATTGGCCATCCACCATTTGGTCATAAAGGTGAACAGGTTCTTAACGAAGCATTAATTGGAATCGCTGGGGACAAGCCACCGTTACATTTTGAAGGTAACGCCCAGAACTTCCGAATATTAATGTTTTTAGAAAAACGAAAAAAGGAAGATGGTTTAAATTTGTCCTCAGCCGTCTTATTGGGGATTAATAAATACCCTTTTGAAGGAAGTCAGAAAAAGTTAAAAGGACTGTATGATTCTGAGTGGTCACACATTAATGAGTTGAGAAGGAAATGGGACATACCGAACAATAAGAAAACACTTGAAGCGCAATTAATGGATTTATGTGATGATATAGCATACTCAACACACGATATCGAAGATGGTATTAAATCAAAAAAAATCGACTTTACCAATATTCGTGGCGCCGATTTGTATGCAGAAAAGGTTGTAAAGGAATTTATTGTTGAGTACCCCGAAGATCATCCCATTTGGGATGGTAGAAGCATTGAAGATCGGGTTAACGAAGTAATTAGACGTCATATTGAAAAATGGACAGGGATTCTAAAGGATTATAATTATGATGAATCACGTGCTAGAAGAGAATTAAAGGCAGAGCAGGTGAATTATTTTGTCAACAACATTGGAGTAATTGATCAAGACAATTGGAAAAAAGTCACTTTTGTTCATAGGAATAGCAATAATGAAAACAATGAGATTATTAGGGAAGTGTTAATTTTGAAAAAATTAGCATGGGTAACGATGATTAATGATCTCAGAGTGCAGAGGCTCCAGAAAAGAAGTGAAAAAATAATACGTGGGTTATGGGAATCTTTTTATAATGATAAGGAAGGAAAGATAATCCCAAAAGACTGGATGCTTAAATTTGAAGAAGGAACAGACTGGAGTTGGGAAAGATTCATTTTGGATTACGTCTCTGGTATGACCGATTCATTTGCTGAAAAAATATATGGCGAGTTATTCAGTATTAACACTAGGTCAATATATGATTTAGATTAAAAATCTAATTTAATAGAACTAAGTAAAAAGCTATTGCTAAAGCAATAGCTTTTTACTTAAAAACATCTTACTTAATAGATTTGTCAGTGCATTAGAACTAGATAAATTTATATGCTCTTTATTATAGGTATATATTACTATTAATGATATCTTTTAATTTTGGAAGAGACTGGTCTTTTAATGAAGATTTATAAATTAAACCACCTTATTGTAATAAAAAGAGGGTACACCAACGTACCTTTAGCACTAGTATAGAGTTATGGACATCTCTTTAATTGATATAAATCAACAATTATGATTGTAAGGCTTCATCATTTGAAAATGAAACATATGTTTGGAAGGTTTTGGGACAATTGGGGTAGAAATTGTAGAATGATATAGACTAATGGACTTATTCTACTAATTTCGTTTTTAAGACAGAGGAGATTCAGATGATAAAAACTCGATTTGGTCAATATAATGGAGATAGCTGGGAAGAAACATGTCAGCTTTTTCTTAAGAAAAAATATCATTCGCAGGATTATCAAGAAATGGTTGCACATAGTCAAGGGGACTTGGGAATTGAAGGTTTTACAAGGACTGGGCTAGTATTTCAATGTTATTGCCCTGATGAAGAGTATGAAAGCAAAAAGTTGTACGAACTACAACGAGATAAAATTACAACAGATTTAGGAAAGTTGTCAAAAAACAAAAAAGAATTAATTAAATATTTTGGAGATGTGAAAATAAAAAAATGGATTTTTTTAACCCCAATTTATAGAAATAAGGAGTTGATATCTCATTGCCAACAAAAGGCAATTGAATTCAAAAAAATTTCTGAAATGAAGGACCTTCTGGATGATGAGTTTGATGTTTTAGTGCAAGACGAAGGTTTTTTTGTTGAGGAAATGTTATATGTAAAGGCTGTATTAGAAGAAAAAATAGATATTAATGTTGCAACACCAACTGTAGAAGAAGTGATTGACTGGAAGCAATGTGAAGCAGAATCTGTTCAAATATTGTTTAGAAAGATTTCAAAACTATTTCATGGGAATAGTAATGCAGAAGTGTATACCAATAAGTATGTTGATATTATAATAAGAAATTTTATAAAAGGGCAGAATGTTTTTGATGAATTGAGAGACAATCACCCCGCTTTATTAGAAAAATTAGTGCGAATCAAAAGTGGAATTGAGTCACATATTGAGCAAGAATTACTTCTTACGACTCTTCAACCTAAAGAATTTATTCAAGGAATACAATCAAAATACAAATCGGCTTTGGAGAGCGAGGCTTTTGGTAGAATGATTTCATATGTTCTTCAGGAAGATGTTGTAAAAGAAGCTGAGGCAGATTGGTTAGTGAGATGCCCACTTGATTTTATTGAAGGAGTATGAATATGGAATTACCTTATGAGAATGCAGAGAAGATAACCTTTACGCGGAGAAAGATACCCGTTTCTCCAGAATATAGACCATTAACAAAAATAGCACAAATTGTATTAGTTCTCTCAATAGCATCTTGGGGGAAAAGTGCCAACCTGTTGAAATTTCAATTATTGAACTGGGTATTTAAGTCAACTGAAAGAGATTTAATATTGTTAGCTATAATTCAAGATCCTTTAATTACTCCTCCAATTATTAGTATGGATCCTAGTGTTAACAGAGCGTTACAATTTGCCGTTGCTGATAGATTAATCTCTTTTAGTGAATCTACGGGGAAGTTTACATTGCTACCAAAAGGGGAAGAATTTGCAGAAGCTATAAAAAAAGAAAAGGAGATTTTTATTTCAGAAAAGGCAATTTTAAAGAGAATTGGATTTAAAGTTAATGATAAAGTTATTTCTACTTTATTTAAGGAGAGGTTAGTTTAGCATGTCACAATTGACCATTAATGCACTAAAAATAAATATTGTTACGAATAAAGGGGTATTTGGAACATTTTCGAATTTTGTCAAAGGTCTTAATGTAGTGAGAGCAAAAAATTCTACGGGTAAAAGCTCATACATAAATTCCATACTATATGCTCTTGGTGTCGAAGAATTATTAGGTGGAACAAATGGGAAGACGATGAAACCTGTACTACGTGAAGAGTTAACATATCAGAATAATTCTTATAGGGTAATAGAATCAAACGTCGAACTCCAAATTTCTAATGCCAATAATGATAGCATTACAATCAGAAGATGGATTACAAGTGCCACTAGAGAGGAAAGATTAATTGAGGTGGAGTTCGGTCCCTCTTTAACTGAAGGTAAAAAATTCAAAAAACAAGATTTCTATGTTCATCTCTCTGGATCAGCCCAAAATGAAGCTGGTTTTCATTCTTTTTTAGTAGAATATTTAGGTTGGGAACTGCCTTTTGTCCCTTCTTTTGAGGGAAAAGAACGATTACTGTACATACAAACCTTGTTCCCTTTATTTTTTATTGAACAGATTAAAGGATGGAGTTCTTTTTATGCACAGACAAATACAAATTATGGGATTAGAGAGCTCTCTACTCGTGCAATCGAGTTTATTCTTGGTCTTGATGTATTAAGTAATAGTAAGTTGAAGGAGAGACTAAGAATTGAAAAAGCGCTTATTACTCAAGAGTGGTCTAATCTTGTAACATTAATCAAAGAAAAAGCAGATGCAGTTGCAGCAACTGTAGTAGGGTTATCTGATAAACCTGATCTTTTATCAAATTATGAGATTTTTGTTTATGATAAAAATCAAAACTTAATTAGCTTGAGAGAAAAAATATCTGAAAGCGTCTTAGAGTATAATCAAAGATCAAATGTTGTTAGAAGCATAAAAGATATTGAAAAAGAACATGAAGCTAAGATAAATGAAGTAGAAGATAAAGTACTAGCTCTGCAGAGCGAAGCTAATTCAATTAGACAAGATATTTATGCAAGTACTATTAACCAAAGTACTCTGGAAGAAAACTTAGTTCAATTGCAGCAAGATTTAAAAAGTAATCAGGATGCAAAAAAACTACTTGATCTTGGATCTGATAAGAATTTATATGTTGCAAAAGGTATATGTCCAACATGTAATCAAAAAATACATGAGACATTACTGCCACAAGACATAGAATTTCAGCCTATGACACTTGAAGAAAATATTAAATATATAAAAGACCAACTTGCTACATTGAAATTTGCTATTAGTCAATCAAAGGGGGGAACAAACGAAAAAAACAAAAGATATAGGGCTGTTTCGGAAGCATTAGAAGAAGAGCGAAGAAGAGTAAGGGGGTTAAAGTTAGAATTAAGAGAAGATCCACGTATGTTATCAAACTTAGATATTGAAGAAACTTTGAATTTAAAGTGGAAAATAAAAGAACTGGAAGAGACGGAGAATAGTTTTGAGGAAATATTAAAGAAGCTTGAAACTCTAAAGCAACAGTGGCAGCAACATTTAATAGAAACCACAAAAATACCAGAAGAATTCTTCTCTAAACTAGATAAAACAAAGTTAGAAGCACTTCAAAAGAAATTTCGTTATTATTTAGAACAATTCGGATATAGTAGTACTCTTTTAGAAGATATAACAATTTCACTTGATAAATTCACTCCTGTAGTACGTGGTTTTGATATTAGATTTGATTCATCAGCGAGCGACTATATTAGATTAAGATGGGCGTTTGCACTTGTGTTGAATTTTATATCAAATCAATATGGGGGAAATCATCCTAAGCTAATTATTATGGATGAGCCTGGCCAACAACAGATGAATATAAATAGTACTGGGAAATTATTTGAATTATTATCTGGTTTAGAAGGACAGAGCATAATAGCATCTTCTTTAACACTAAAAGAAATTGAGGGTGTTACAGTAGGAGTGCCTGTTAATGTAATCGACTTAGGTGATGATTACATCATGAAACCATTATTAAGCTAAATTAAGTGACAATTACATAATTGATAGAACCGGAAAGTATATCGTAATTTTATTTTTTTTTGAGTTTTGAAAACCCTTAGTCTTTTGACGGTGTATGTGAATTGCTAAAATAAATTAGATGAAACTTAACAAATGTTAATTCTATTTCTAAATTGAAAATCCCCGCTCTAATCCTAAAATAGTTTTAAATAAATAATTAAGTTCTCATAAGCCACTTGGAATCGCTTATAGTGGCTTATGATTTTTAAAGTTATTAATGATAGCCATACAGCTCTTCTCAATGCTTCAATATTCTATACAATTCATCATTTTCTTTATTTTTCATACGTGATTTCTAATTGCATGACTATGAATATAATTTTTCGCTATTTGTTAATCACTATGGCATAGCACAGAGATATCGATACTATTTCCAACAGATATGTTGCGAACGATATACCGTGTGTTATTTCTATTTGTTTCTGGTATCTTGGTTAAAGTTAGATTTTCTTTGAAAAGTTTCGCTTTCGTGAAGTAGCTCATCATGACGAAAGTATAGATTTTGAAATTGAAATTAATCAATCTATTCCAGTTAAAAGTTGGATTATTGTAGTGAAATCAAATGTTGACGTTTGAAATTAATAATATTAAGAATATTTAATTTTATTGAAAAATCTTTAGGAATTAAGAGGAGTAAACGGCAATATGAAAATCATTGGAATTGATTTATCTGTTATTATAATTGCTTTGATGACAGCTTATATAGGCTATCAATTTAATCATCGTGCTAAAAAAAGGGAAGTTTTTCTGAAGGAACTGAGGCATAGTTATAATGAAGTCTATTTTCCAATGTTTGAGCTACTAAGTGTTATCATTGAAACGGAAGACAAAAACCATAAAATGGTATTGATTGATTCTTTTATGCAGGATTTTTCTGGAATTAATTCGAATATTCGTTTTATTGGTTCTTCATTTATACTGGAATACTTCTATGAACTAAGAAAGGCCTTTTTTACTTACAAGAATGAAACTAATAGGACAAACGAACATGAGTTGTTGGAAAAGGTACAGGGACTTTATTTAAGTATTGAGGATGAATATTGGAATGCCCATGACATTATCTATGAAGATCATTGTCAGTTTGTGAGTGACACATTTAATAATCCTTTTTTTGTTATTTTCTCGAATATATTTAGAATTTTTTATCACTTATTTGTATTTTTATTTTGGATTAGTTCGGTAATTCTTTATTTTACAATCGCTCACCTTATTATCCCATTTGAGTGGGTTCCTGATTGGTGGAATATTGGTATCGCATTTTTGTTAGTGATATTAGCAACGATGTTATTAGCTATCATGATGATGTTTAAAGAAATGATGATGAAGAAAAATAGAAGAGAGAGCAAAGTTATGAAGAGTATGAAGAAGAAAATAAAAAAGATATTTAGTAGATAGTTTGATAATTGTGAAAAACAAAAATATTGATTATGTATAAATGTTATATAGGAGTCAACAGTCTTAACATGTTGAGACTCTGTAGTGCTTCAAAATCAAATAGGAGGTGAAATTATGGAAAAACTATTATATTATCCTGGTTTTGAAATTGAGGATGAACGATGGTTAAAGTTTGCTCTCCTGTATCTGGAGGAGATCAACACAATTGTTCCTTTAGATGGGGATAATTATATTAGCGAAGTTTATAAGAGATTGGAAAGAGAAACAGGGTTGCTTAGGAGATATCGTCCAGCGTATTTGGAATGTGAAAAGAGCAGTGAAGAAACGATTATTATATTGGAAAAATTCTTGCAAAATCCTATAAGAAACTTTGATATATTAGGTAATCTTAATGTATTGGAATTCTGGAGAGATGAACGAAACCATAACTATGAATTATACTTCTCAAAGTTTTCTTATGATTTCGAGAGATATTGTCTTGATAATGGTTTTGCTCATCGTTCAGAACATGGAGTAAGTCTTCCACATCAAATTGCTTTAATATACATGTCTGTACTTGCTTATAATATAGGAACTCATAATAATATCTGTGTAATCACAGATGTTCAAGAACAAAGAAGATTATCGTTACTTAATCAAAATACGTGGAGCTATAATAAAAGATTCAATGAAATTAAAGCTGTTAAAAAAACATTGGAGCTAAACTTACCAAGAAACATTGATGATATAAGTATAGAGGAAATCACAAAACTAAGAAATAAGGGAGGCTATCAATCTAAGTTAAAAGCATTCAGGCAAGCAGTAACTAGATTAAATGATTTGAGTGGTGGAAGAATGTCGGAAAGCAACTATATTGATATTATTAATCAAATTGAAGAAACAAAGAGTGGACTTACTTCTGAGATAGTTGATATTAGTGTTACGGTTACTCAGGTTGGACTAGGGATATTTTTGGCGCTAGGCCCAGAAATGAATAACTATGAGTTGATAAAAGAAATAGCTGGTGTTGGAATGACAATAACAGGATCAAAGAACCTAATTAAAACAATTCATGGTGATGAAAGAAGAGCTAATCAATATTTAACACAAATAAGACGATTTCCAAAGAAACGTAATTTATTCTGATTAAATAGATCCACTATATTTGCCGATTTTTGTGGATCATAAATAATCTAAGGATAGTTGAACCTATTACGCAGCAATCTACTGAGTAATGGTCATTTCAATAGACATTAGATTAAATCAAGTATTACAACAGCTAAAGGGCACTTTATTTTCGAGATCGAAACTTTCGATAAAATTCTTCATGCTCTTTTATTCGTATGTGTGCATTCCTCGTGTAATGTGGCTGCGTATAATTTAGAGTGGTTTGAAGTTTCTGGTGGCCTAGAAGCTCCATTAAGGTTAATAAATCCATACCTTCATCTCGCATATGAGTCGCGAAGGAGTGCCGGAGACTATGAATTCTCAAATCAGGTAAATTGGCCAGAAGGAGATATTTTTTAAAGAGATTACTTGCTACCTGCCTAGTAATAGGGATATTTTTGGCCACTCCGGGGAAAAGACATTCATTATCTTTTAATTCGATTATAGACTGGTACTTACGTAGTAAGGCTCCAAAACCCTTGCGAAGGACTATAACCCGTTGGATTTTATTTTTTGTTTTGAGAAGTGTGATCATCTCATCCTCAAAATTTATATCAGAAACTTTCAATTCTGTTATTTCAGATATTCTACAACCTGTAGATAAAAGTAATGAGAACAAGAGAGTATCACGGATCATATTGTCGCTATGGGAAATTAAACTATGTAAAAACCTTAGCAATTCATGCCTGCTGAGTATGCGTATTGGCTTAGCAGCTGGGTTATAATCGTTGAGTTTGAAACTCATTTGACACTATATTAGGAAAATTACGGTTGTTTGTTAAAAACCTAAAAAAACTTTTTATTGCAAGGGTGGACGACTCTAAAATAGAAAAGCCATTCTTTACTTGGTTCATAAGATAGTGGTCAATGATCGCCGCATCTATTGGTTTGTATGCGATAATTCTGTCACCATTCTTTAGCTGATAAACCCTATCAAGGTTCACTTCATTAGGATTGCAGTGAAGTTGCTCCGCAAGAAAATCGCAAAAATGATAGAGACATCTTAGATATCTATTGAATCTATCTTTAGAAAGTCTACTTATCTTTTTGTAGTTATTAATTTCCTTACTAAAATTGATCATGCTAATTCTCCCCAATCCCCATAATTTGGGCAACTAGCTTTTCAAGCGGGAATGGATACTTATTTACTGCATTTTTCAAATCGATGGGACGGCGCTTTGTATAGATTCTTGTAGTTTCAATATTATTGTGGCCTAAAATTTCTTGGAGATCGTAGATTGCCATACCTGCTGATAATGAATTATACGCAAATGTATGTCGTAAACTGTGCACAGTATACGCTCCTTTAATGTCGAGATTTTCATATATACCAGTCACCATTCGTTGAATATTACGAATCATGATGGGTTCGCGATTCTCATAACATCTTTTTGAAAAGAGATAAGATTCATCACTTATGTTCCAATGATAGACTCCGGTTCTCGCTAGAAAGTCTAAAATGACTTTTTTTACTTGTGGATACATGGGGATGTAACGCTGTTTGTTTCCTTTCCCTTTTCGTATGAAAATAAGGTCCTCATGAATTTGAAAGTCACAAATCCTCAGGTTCGCAACTTCACTCACTCGACATCCAGTACCGAGCATAAAATAGATTAAAGCAAAATTCAAAAATGGCCAGTTAGTTTGTTTGGCTTGATTCAAAATTTGAGGTATAAGCTCATCGGGGAGATATCTAGGTAGAATTTCGCCCCTGAATTTTTCGATCTTAAAGCGTAAATCCTCACTCACGTACCTTCGTGTATGAGCAAAATCCATCACGTTTTTTATGATCGATTGGTAGGTGTTGAAGGTTCTAGCTGTTAATTTCTCTTCTTTCCTAGGCTTACAAGTATCAGTGAATTCGAAAAAAAGCTCCTCCGTTAAATCTACCATTTTAAACTCGGACTCTTTAAGTAATAAGAATCTAGCAAATTTTCTAAGGACTGTGATGTAATACTTTATAGTGAGTTCTGATTTTATTCGGTTCATCCTTAAGGTTCTTATATATTCCTCAATAACAAAAAGTATGGTTTTTTCGTCTCGAATAGCTTTCTTACCTTCAACAAGCACCAGGAAATCGTGGATATCTATTTTGTAGAGTTCACATATTTCTTCAGGAGTTATATTAACTTGGTATTCAAAGTCCATGTTACACCTCGTTCATTCGATTTAAAGGATTACGGGGGAGGGAGTTAGCCAGCAAACGTTGCACACTTCTATGTATATACCATTCTGTTGAACGACGATGTTTGTGTCCCATTGCTTCAGATACTTGATCAAAATCATTAAGATTATCAAGAGCATTAGTTGCGTAGGTATGCCGGAGTGACTTTGCACTAAAACGTATCGTGCCAAAACTAATCTTATTACTATGATTAAACATTGAGCTTATCATCTGTGATGTTATAGGAGACCTTGTTCGACGAGTAACAAAAAGATTATTGTGTTCTACTGGATATAAAAAACGGGTAAAATGAAGATACTCATGAATCATATCCGTCAGATCCTTACTCATTTTTAGGGTTCTTGTTTTAGATTTAACTGAATGGAGAGTAATAAGTCTTTCGGTTAACCTCAGGTCATCTAGATGAATATTAGCTACTTCAATCGGACGGCAACCAAGTTCCATGATGAGCAATACAATGCACATGTTCCTGATTTTTGAATTTGAACTGCTTTTTTCTATCGATTCAAGCAGAACATGTACTTCCTCAAGATTTACAAATTCGTTTGATCTATTGGCTTGGGCACGCAGTGACTGCGGGATGATGTAGCGAATGTAATTTACTTTAAGAGTAGATAACATATCCAAAAATAATTTCATTGAAAAAAGCATTCTGTTCAAGGTGCTTTTTTTAATTTGGTCTAGATGCATCCGTTCGATTAAGTGTTCTTCATAGGAAACAACCATCGATTTAGTGAATTTTTTGCAATCAAGTATCGAATGTAGAGGGGCTACACCAAAAAATTGCCGTTGAACAAAACCTATAAACTTACCGACATGATAGATATGATGCTTCAGTGATGTTTGTGAGTATTTTTGAGCATAGTGATTTTTAAATGTAAGAATTAGCTGAGGAAATTCAGAGCTACCACGGACATGAACTCTCTTTTTATTACGCGTTACAATATGTCTTTCAATATCCAGTAATAATTTATTCGTAAACACAGGCTCAGCACCAGAGCGTTCGATAATAGTCTTCAGCGTAGTGTAATTAACTTTCTTCTTTCCTAGATCAGTTTCTGTGAAGTGTTGAGTATGTTGTATCATTTTAGGTATCATCAATAATCCCCCCTCAAAATCTATTATTCTAGTATTTATTGATTTATATACTTAGTTCGTATAAAATTGGATGTACAACGAACTACACTAATTTTCCTTGTTACTAATGTTTTAACAGGGACGGAGAAGTTGCTCAGGCAACGATAAATAAATGGAAAAACAGCGTAAGGATCAGTTCGGAAAGATTAGGATTTCTTTGCTTACTCGTTTTTCCTTTATTATCCATCTGTGACGTAAAATTTCTCTTTTACGTAAAACACTTTATTTTGGTAAAGTTTTTTATGCTGTTTTAATGGAGTACGAAGCTTAGTTCAATTGAACTAAGCTTTTTTATGTGGACTTTGCTGGGATATCTTTGATAAACATGTGAAATATCTAGAAAGGATGTGTGGTGAATAGATATTTCAAGCGTACATAACCCAAGCTTCTTAGCTAGAAATATTGCAAATGAAAATGTGTATTCTATCTTACTTCTGATTGAAACCGGAGAAGATCTTGGAATTAATAAGTATTATAAGATAGTGATGGAATCTATTGAGAGATTTTAAACAGAGAAAGAATGGATTGAATATCATAGGTAATTAAAGTGTATTTCATTAATCATCACTCTCTCGAATTCGAAAATTGATCAAATCATAATCAAATCTGTAGAAAAACCTAGGGATGGAGGTGGGGGTATCGATAACAGATATTTACAGATTTATAGGTTGCTAATAATTTTGTATGCTTTAAACCGCGTGTTCCCCTTTTTTAAACATTTTTCAGATCGGATTCGAGGCTACGAGTATTGATAATGCATGCACTTTGTAATTGATTACGTATTATTTACGTTAAATACTCGAACTGCTCATTTGTATTTTTGAGAATACAAATGAGCATCATCACCTTATCAGCTTATACACTTTACTTGGTGATAGCATGGGAATGAGTAGTTTAACCGAAGAGTCTTCTTATTTAAATAGGATGTTAGAGGCCGGAAAAAATGTAGGCAGAGGAAAAATGACCGATAAGTATTACCAAGAAAACTTCCTTAATAAGGGGCAGTTTGTTTGTAATCCGTTGTTAAGATTATCGGCAGATGATTATCATAGGTTTTTAGCGAGGTTGTCTTTAAAGATACGACGTGAATTTCTACTCAAATCCACCGGTATGACATATAGAGAAGTTGCAAAAATTATTGCCAATTCAAAAGTTCATGGGATCGGGTTCTTTCAATACAAAAATTTCGCAGAAACTCATAGCTCAATTAGCGATACTTTTTCGTGTCCCTCCTGAATGGTTAATGGAAGAAAGAATAACGGATAATGAATGGGTAACGTATCACTTTCATCATTTAGGTCTTGAAAAGAAGAAGTTGATTTCTTTTTTAGAAATCTTGAATAATGTGAAAGATACGGAGGTCTGGATACGAAATTTTATTCTTAAGGGAGTTAATCCTGATAACTCTCTATTTCTCAGAGTTGAATGTAGGAATGGGAATTTCCTTGTGGAGATCTTTAATCAGTTAGGAGTTATAAGGGAATATAACGAGTTGTTAGCAGCATTAAATAGCAAGTTTGACTGTGTTTTTGGAGATGTACTTACTGCCATTCCTAGTCAAAGGAATGCAGCGATTATATGTATAGCAAACCACCAAATGGATTTTAATACACCCATTGATTTTAGAAAATTGGATTTTTGAAAATACAAATGAAAAGCGGTAGCTATTTCTGTGAAACCTTCTGATAACTTTATTATCAGGAGGTTTTTATTTTGTCTAGAGTAGATCAGAAAAACAGAGATAAGGCATTAGAGATTATTAAGCAATGGATGAAAGATGAAGAAGAACGGATTAAAACGATTGAAGTTACGAAAAGTAAAGAAAAAAATGAACAATAATCGTCTAGGAATAAACAAATTAGAAACAAGTAAGAATGCATTGAGAGTAACTCAAGCAGCGAATGCTAAGGAGAAAGTCATCGATTATATCTTAAAAAAATTATCAAATAACCGACTAATTGCAGTCGGTTTATTTTTAATTCAATTGGATACAATAGAACATAAGAACATATGTTCCTATAACGAGCATTTGTTAAATGACTCTCGTGAAAACCAAAGGTTTTCATACTGCAAATAAGCTGTAAATAGTCAGTCCTTTTTAAACTGTAGGGAAGTTGTAAAGAGAAAAAAATGTTATTAGATAGGAGGGATTCTTTGTATACTGCGATTTACGCTCGTGTATCGACTGGTATGCAGGTGGTTGAAGGCCATAGCTTAGAAAGCCAGGTAGAGCTCTGCATGGAAAAAGCAAAGGAGCTTAGCGTTCTTGAACATTCTGTAAAGGTCTTTAGGGAAGAGGGGGCTAGTGGTGAAGATATTGAACGACCAGCAATGAATGAGCTACGTGAATTAATTAGTGCAGGACAGGTTAGAGAAATCATAATTACCCATCCGGATCGTCTCTCACGTGATCTGACTGATAAGTTGTTCTTGTGCCGGGAGTTTGAGTCACGTGATGTTCATCTGATCTTTGTTGATACGGAGTATCAAAGTACTCCTGAAGGACAACTTTTCTTTAATTTGATGAGTGTTATTGCTCAATATGAGCTTTCTCTAATTAAGAAGAGGACTGTTCGAGGAAGGCTGAAGGCCGTAGAAAAGGACAAAAAGATCATGCCTATGCGCGTTGCCCCCTTCGGATATGATTGGGTTGAGGGGCAACTTATTGTGAATCAGATGGAGGCAGAGCATGTAAGACAGGTATATCACTGGTATCTGAATGAAAATATGACAATCCGAAAAATTGGGAACAGGCTTTTCAAAATGGGTGTCCGCCCAAAACGTTCCGTCAGTGGAAACTGGGGAGGAAGTTCAATAAGTCGGATGCTTAGTTCGGAAATATATATCGGCAAGTATTATTACAATCGTAGAAAAGTGAAGAAACTCAAGGGACAAAAGAGTAAATTTGGGAATCCAAAAAAAACATACACAATACGAGAAAAAAACGACTGGATTATGGTTGAAATTGAACCGATTATAACCAAGGAGTTATATGAACAAGCGCGCCAACGGCGTATAAAGAATTTTACTCGTTCGGGGAATGTACATTTTAATTACTTGTTGAGATCACTTATTCGTTGTGGTCATTGTGGTCGTAAATGGGGAGGGACTACATACACGGGGCGAAAGGATAAGAAGACAGGTAAAAGAGTTAAATACACTTGCTACCGATGCCTTAATCTTTTTCCTAGAGTATATGGAATATCCCAACCTTACCCTTCACGCAGTATTCGAGCAGAGGTGTTAGAAGAGTTTATTTGGGATATGGTTATGGAGGCATTGTCTAATCCAGAAGACTATATGCAGAGATTAGAGGGGCAAGTAGAAGAAGTCATTAATGAATTACTTTTTACTGCTGGTATGATCCAAAGCCAGATCGTCGAAAAGAGAAAAGAAATGGATAAGTTAAAAATCATGTTCCGACGGGATGTAATTACGGAAGATGAGCTAGCAACTGATTCCCATAAATTAATTCGTGAGATAAACGAATTGCAGTCACAATTGGTGTTTTATGAGGGGCAGGTCAAAACGCACAGAGAACAACATTACTCTCATGAGGAGAATCTGAAGATAGTCGAGCAGATAAACGATTTTATAAGTAGTAAAGGAGCAGAACTGGTATTTGAGGATAAACGGTTTATCATTGAAACACTCATCGATGAAATTGTTCTCAAAGCAGAAGATGGAGGATTTAACATTAGTGTAGTCGGAAGCCTAAGTGAGCTTACAGGAGGTCAAAGTGGAGGAAGTGAGAAAGATATTCCACTGACGTTGAATAAGAAACTTTTTTTACCATCTCGACGTAAGGGCAATACTAATGGTTGATGCTACTCATTTAAAAAACGTAAGTTTAACCTTTCTGTATGCTAAGTAGCATAGTTAAGTGATTTTTAATGAGAAGCCTTTTTTTTGATGCAGCTTTCTTATGTACATGCACTTCTAGGCATCTACCCACATACAATAAGATGACCATGAACCCGTAAGGCAAACAGATCGGTTTCATTGTACAAGTGCGGGAGGTGTCGCCAAGTTGCCTGGATTCTTAAGTACGATCGCGTTGCTAATTAAAGAACTGACGTTGCTGGTATCTTACGTAAGGAACAACGCATTTCCACAGCCGCTCTCGGAGCAGGAGGAAAGCAAATACTTAGGTATGATGGCTGAAGGGGATGCAAAAGCCCGGAATTTGCTTATCGAGCACAATTTGAGATTAGTAGCTCATATAGTGAAAAAATTCGATAATACTGGGGAAGACATGGAGGATCTGATCTCCATCGGAACTATTGGCTTGATTAAAGCTATTGAGAGTTACCGTCCAAACAAAGGCACAAAGCTGGCCACATTTGCAGCACGTTGTATTGAAAATGAAATCCTGATGCATCTTAGATCATTGAAAAAGACCCGCAAGGATGTTTCATTACATGATCCGATAGGGACTGATAAAGAGGGGAACGAAATTACACTCATCGATATCCTTGGCTCCGAGGCTGATGATGTCATTAAAGAGGTCGATCTTAAGATTGAGAAAAGCAAAATTTATCGTAACCTTGATATTCTGGATGACCGGGAAAAAGAAGTCGTAGTGGGCCGCTTTGGATTAGATACGGGTGGTGAGGAACGAACGCAGCGGGAGATTGCCAAGGAGCTTGGTATCAGTCGCAGCTATGTGTCGCGGATTGAGAAGCGAGCGCTCATGAAGCTGTATCATGAGTTCTATAAGGCGAAGCGCTAGGATCTTAGATAATAACTAAAGATTCACAATAGATTTTGTTAAAAGCGACTTGCCAACAAGGGGGTTGCTTTTTTGTTAATTCAAATAGTTGGGCTAATTGAGCATAAAAAAAGCAAATTCAGTTAACTTTTAACTGCTGAGGGGTGCTATTATGTCATATAAAGAAATATATGATCTACATATTCAATTGTTACATGTATATGAAAATAATGAAAAGTACCAAGGTCCATATCAGAAGCAACTTAATTATTTTAAGAGACAGTTTTTTATAGCTGAAGATATAGTTCAACGAATTTTTGTTCTAAATCAGCTATTAATAATTCATGAAAAAAGTAGAGAATTAAAGATAAAATGGTGTTCAGAAGAATACTTTAAATGATGCCTAGATTTAATATAGTTTTGTATGTAGGAATATGCTTTTAGATAGGTAACCTTAAAATGATCGTTAGCAAAAAAAGAGTAGTAATAATTGTCTCTAGACTTATTTCTACAAGAGTTGAAATGTTGTGAAAATAAAACCGAGATAATGAAAACACATTTTTAAGTCACTAACTATTACATGGGATCTTGGAGGTAATATATGAATAATTCAACAAGTAAACATATGATGGATAAACCCTACATTAAAGACGTGATTCGTGAACTTACACTTCTGGGATATGAGGATGATGAGGCTAGGAGAATTCTAATCAAATATTATAGACCATTAAAGAGGAGCTGGGGTTTTGGGCCAAATGCTTACAATCTCGCAAAAGAAATCGATTTAATTCATAAAGCTGTTATCAAGAAATTCAATCCTTCTGAACCTGGTCAGATCTTTATAGGTCATTTGAAGAATCGAATAAAATCAAATCTGAAAAATAAGGCTTGAATTGAGGGATAGAACGCAGATAACAATTCCCACAGGGGCCCCCAAGATGATATGTAGAATCTGTGGAAGTATCGTGTTAACTATTTGAATATTCTGGTGTGGGGATATTAACAAATTGAAGTCCTGTTAAGAGAATCCTTTTTTACTTCTACAAAACAAGAGGAAATAGTCATGATATAGGTGAGTTAAGCCAATATACAATGAGGATTATACGAGAACATTCTCTTTACAAGGAATCCGATGAATGCTTAGAACGTCTATATATTTATCTGGAAAATATTTCGATACTACAAGTTGGATTTAAATACATCCGATTGATCAGATGGGATATGTGTGTCAAACTCAAGTGTTTTTTAATTGGCTCTACTACTTGAAATTGACAGAACAATTGAATATTGCTGAGAAAACACCAGAGCGTCTTATCATTAACTACAATCTTGCTCTAGAAAAGGAGGTTTAGAGACGTTAATATTTGAACTTGAAGAGGCTTTTTTTAATGATTTTATTTACCGCCGAGGTAATGAAGTTGAACTCAGAGGTATCTTTCCATGTGATACAGAAGGACGTTCCACTTTTTTATGAAAAACGATGATAGTTATAAATTAATTCCTTATCTTTTTGAAAATATTTCATATGCTCTACCAACAAACTCATCAAAAAAAATTTAAATATTCCCTAATAAGAGCCTTTCAACACGAGCGATTAAAGGAGTTTTTCCCTGAAATTGAGGGGGTCTAGCAGAGCAACTTCCTCATCAAAAATTGAGAATGTATTCAAACATTGAAGATGCGGTTACCCCAAGTTACGAGATGGGGTAACCGCATTTTTAATTCCCTTTATGGCGCCGTACGACTATATATGTGAGTTTTGTCGATTATTGCTTACAAAAAGCAGGAAAAAGAATTCCTGTTGGAGAATATTCACAAGATAATAGCATTATTTCAGAACTCACACTTTGAAGTGGTTCAAGCGGGACAGAAAAGAGAAAAACTTACCGAACAGATAAGTGCCCTGTTGAATGCAGATTTAATCAGCGAAAGCGCAAATTTAAACCTTTTGGCAGATGTATTTTCGGTATTGCAGGATCAGAATCGTAATAAAATCATAGCAATGAAATTGGTCTTATATTACCTCGTCCATCGAAATAATGAATGGGCAGTCCATCCAGATTATGCAAAATACGAACAGAAGCAGTTCTTCGAGAAGCTTGACAAACTGTTTGAAGAAACAAGGATAAAACCTTAATGTGGTGGTGAGCACGATGAAAAAGATAGACATGAGTTGAACAATAGCTCGACTCCAGCCGTGGGTTCTCGTTCTTATAACATCTCCAATCACATCCAATATATTAGACTACTAGAAATGAAAGAAGGTTCATTATGTTTGACACTATCATACTGAAAGTAAGACCTATTCCTATTGATCCGGCTATATTGAATCAATATAACGCTAATTCAACTACATTCTATAGCGAAGAAACAGGTGCTTGAATAAAAGCTATAAGATATACTCCTGGAAAATGGAATAAAATAGATATTCTGAATTAAATTCGATATTTTTACGATTCAAATAGAAGACTGAACTATATACTTTTACCTGACGGTCACATCATCATGCACAATTATAATAATTATGGTGCGCTGATAAAGAAAGTAGTATTGTGAGTAGGCTAAAAATTATTGTTCTATAACAATTGATATTAAGAGCGAGTATAAGAGTATATTATTTAAAACACCATTTTCAATTATTCCCCAGATCACTCTCCCATTGCAATTTTTTCACTAATTACAAATAATACATACCTTAACATTTGTGGTTCTATCATTCCCCCCTCCTATTTTTTCAACAAAATACCACTCTTTAACAATTATTAATGTTATCGTATGATAAAGATCAGTGTTAATTATTGTAGATACATAGCTTCACTTTAATGATGATTTCATAGAATATGATTACTAATAAGAAGGTTCATTGAGAGATTAATAGAGCCACTTCTTAAGAATCATAGTCACCCAGGACTAAAACAATAGAGTGCAAAAGATAAGTTGAGTTTTCTAAAAAAGGTTTTTTAACAAGCCTTACATTTGTACTGATTTTCACAGTTTGTGGGTTCTTCGGAAATAAGGATTTATTGCAGCCAATTTTTTCACAGAATCTTGTAGGAGCTGCAGCTAATAACGGGCTTAAAGGTGAATATTACAACAACGTGGATCTACAAGGATTAAAGCTTACACGAACGGATTCTAATGTAGATTTTAACTGGGGGTTAGGATCACCGCATTCATCCATCGGTGGAGTTTCCTTCTCTGTTCGATGGACGGGTACACTTAGGCCAAAATTAGCGGGAGGGCGAATCGAACATATACGATATTCAGATGGGGCAGTTGTTCGCTACTATTATAATCGAAACGGTAACGTAATACGGAAGATCCAATAATAGTCGTAAAAGGAGTGCTTATTCAGTCCTCAGATAGCAACCGCTTTTTTTCGTACGTGGTAATGGCAATACAAAATTATAAGAATGGAACTGGAATGATGGCCTGTATATAAAAAGAACAAAGATCATAAATTTACGGTCGGTTAGGTGGATAAAAATATTTTAGGGAATTGATTGAAAAAGTTTGCTATTACCTAGTGTTCTTATTATTAGTTATACCAAGTGAAGGAGAAAAATCAGAAACGAATATATTTTTTATTAAAAATGGACAGCTTGTAGTGGTGCTTGGTGCTTGAAAGTTGAAATGCGATGGAAGATGCTTAATTATCTATTATTCAATTAAAGGTTTGACAATTATTTAAGTTTTGAGAATGCAATAGATGACTGGGATGAATATATGAGTTCAGGGGTTAAAGGAATTACGAAATCATAACAGTTGGCGGGACTGATGGACCGTATGCTCAGAAAATAATGGTAAACTAATTGTGAATGTTGGAAATTTTTAGTTAATGTTTCATTGATGCTGTTTATCTAAGTGGTCAAAAGTAACACGTAAAAAGGATGCTGAAACTGGCTGAAATTAGAAAACGAAGTTAGTCTAATGCAACCTCTACACAAGTTTTTGGAAGTTGTTTCTGTGATCACCTTTTAGATAGTTTTAGCCAAAAGTCATATTGAACATAAGGAGACATTTATAAATGAGGCGCTCTATAAGAGTAGTTTTAGTGTTTATTTGTTATTTAATTAGCAGTAGTTATGTATATGCCGATTTAGCCATAACTAATTATTACAATCAAAATGGGCAAATAGATACAAGTCATTTTTCTAATGGACAGGTTGTTAATTATTTTTATGACAAAAATGGAAATCTTACATCTAAGTTGCTGAATGTAAATTTAGTAAATAATCCGAGCTTTGAAAATATCAAAGATAATTCCATAATAGCTGACGGATGGAGTACTTGGTCCGACACAAAAAGCCAAGACAAGTTTGAAGTGGTAACAACTCCGGTGTCGTCAGGGAGACAAGCTCAAAAAATAAGTAGTACTGGGATGCCAACTGGATCGGGGATATGGGCCCTGCAAGATGTTGTAGTAGAAGAGAACAAGGCATATGTGCTGAGCGGGCAGTTCTACGTGGAGGTCCAGAAAAACAGTCAGGTCCAACTCTTAATTCAATTTTTTGATGTGTCTAATAATTTTCTGGGCAGTAGCGCAGCAAGTATGCCGTCAGGGATATACCAAAGTTATATGACGTTGCCGATGACAGGAAAAATCCCTACGAGTGCCACAAGAGCAAGAATCCATGCCGGATTAAAGGCTACTGGTACTGGAGGATCGGGATCATTTATAGTTGATTCTCTTAGTTTCAGATACGAACCAGATGGGAATCGGCTAACTAACGGAGGAATGGATAGTTCTACTGCTCAAAAAATAGCTGACGGATGGAGTACTTGGTCCGACACAAAAAGCCAAGACAAGTTTGAAGTGGTAACAACTCCGGTGTCGTCAGGGAGACAAGCTCAAAAAATAAGTAGCACTGGGATGCCAACTGGATCGGGGATATGGGCCCTGCAAGATGTTGTAGTAGAAGAGAACAAGGCATATGTGTTGAGCGGGCAGTTCTACGTGGAGGCCCAGAAAAACAGTCAGGTCCAACTCTTAATTCAATTTTTTGATGCGTCTAATAATTTTCTGGGTAGTAGCGTAGCAAGTATGCCGTCAGGGATGTACCAAAGTTATATGACGTTGCCGATGACAGGAAAAATCCCTACGAGTGCCACAAGAGCAAGAATCCATGCCGGATTAAAGGCTACTGGTACTGGAGGATCGGGATCATTTATAGTTGATTCTCTTAGTTTCAGATACGAACCAGATGGGAATCGGCTAACTAACGGAGGAATTGATAGTTCTACTGCTCAAAAAATAGCTGACGGATGGAGTACTTGGTCCGACATAAAAAGCCAAGACAAGTTTGAAGTGGTAACAACTCCGGTGTCGTCAGGGAGACAAGCTCAAAAAATAAGTAGTACTGGGATGCCAACTGGATCGGGGATATGGGCCCTGCAAGATGTTGTAGTAGAAGAGAACAAGGCATATGTGTTGAGCGGGCAGTTCTACGTGGAGGCCCAGAAAAACAGTCAGGTCCAACTCTTAATTCAATTTTTTGATGCGTCTAATAATTTTCTGGGTAGTAGCGTAGCAAGTATGCCGTCAGGGATGTACCAAAGTTATATGACGTTGCCGATGACAGGAAAAATCCCTACGAGTGCCACAAGAGCAAGAATCCATGCCGGATTAAAGGCTACTGGTACTGGAGGATCGGGATCATTTATAGTTGATTCTCTTAGTTTCAGATACGAACCAGATGGGAATCGGCTAACTAACGGAGGAATGGATAGTTCTACTGCTCAAAAAAATAGCTGACGGATGGAGTACTTGGTCCGACACAAAAAGCCAAGACAAGTTTGAAGTGGTAACAACTCCGGTGTCGTCAGGGAGACAAGCTCAAAAAATAAGTAGCACTGGGATGCCAACTGAATCAGGGATATAGGCCCTGCATGATATTATAGGTAAAGGAAATAAGGCATTGCGGTGAACGGACAGTTCTACGTGGAGGCCCAGAAAAACAGTTAGGTTTAACTCTTAATCTATTTTTTAATGCGTCTAATATTTTTCCGGGCAGTAGCGCAGCAAGTATGCCGTCAGGGATGTACCAGAGTTATATGACGTTAATGGATATTATGGAAAATGCACCAGTGGGAGATTACCTATCTCGCGGATGTTCTGGCAAAACTATGAGATTCGTATTGAGGATTTTGGTGGAGTGACAACCACTAGTTTATCTTGGTCCAGTGCTAAGCAGATGAAACAAATCGTGTCTCAGTTCATTATGTTTTTTCTAAACAAAACTTACACTCCTCTAGAATACCACTACTACACGGGAGAATTATTCCTTAAGGGGAATGTTCCTGTAACTGCCGTTAATGCGAGGGTTATATTATAATGCGATCTACGAGTGCTAATGGTGCAGGTAATTTTGTAGTAGATGCGGTGAATTTTTCACAGTAGAAAGGATTGAATTGGATTTGAAAAAAATTATCTCATTTATAGTTATATGCATAATGTTATTCACACAATCACAAACAGCAATGGCCACGAAATATACCTACACGAAGTCGGGACAGTTAGTTTTGATGTCTTATTCAGCAGATAAATATGTTAATTTTCAGTATGATAAAAATGGGAATCAAGTCGGTAGAAAGATTCTCAATTGTCTAAATTCAGAGTATAAGCTTATCAATGTAAACAGCAATAAAGCGCTGGATGTTCAGGCAGGTGACACTTCAAGTGGAACAAGAATACAAATTGATGAGGATAATGGAACAGATGCACAAAGATGGTTGATCTGTAGTGCAGCGAATGAATCATATAAATTAATTAATATACATAGCGGAAAAGCGCTGGATGTATCAGGCGGAGAAACTACTGACGGGACTCTGGTGCATTTATGGGATGACAATGGAACAACTGCTCAACAATGGAGAATGAGCAAGAACGTGGATGACTCTTACACCTTCACTAACGTGAATAGTAATAAGGTACTTGATGTATCGGGTGGAGGTACGAGTAACGGAACATCTGTACAAATATGGACGGGAAATAAGACAACCTCCCAGAAGTGGAAATTGATCAAATCTATACCGAATGGATCAGAATTCAAGATTATAAATACAGTTAGTGGAAAAGCGCTGGATGTAACTGGCGGGAGTATTGTAGATGGGGCTTCTGTACAAATATGGACGGATAATGATACAACTGCTCAAAGATGGCACGTCTATGACACTGGAGGAAATCGGTACAAATTGATTAATGTGAATAGTGCAAAGGCACTTGAAGTACCAGGAGGAAGTACAATAGATGGTACCATTGTGAAAATATGGACCGATAATAAGACGACGTCCCAACAATGGATAATAAAAGAGTATGCAGATGGAATGTGTACATTCATGAATGTACACAGCAATAAGATGTTGGAGGTACGCGGAGGAGGGACTACGGACGGAGTTCCAGTACAAATATGGACAGACAACGCAACGACTTCTCAAAGGTGGAAATTAGTGAAAGTAAAGGACTAACATGTCGATTAACGCCTAAACGCTAGAAAAAGAGTCATCAGGAATGGTGGCTTTTTTGCATTTACAGGGCTCAAGAACTGAGAACGCTAATTGTATTCGATGAATAGTGCGCTTCAACATAAATGCTTTTTATTTCTACAAATCAATTAAATTCCCGACAAAATACCACTATTCCATAATATAGAAGATTGTCGTATGATTATCTGAATAGTATAGCTATCTTACTGAATTGAGAGAGAGAAACAATTTTAAGTGGTTTATAGAAAAGGAGTTAATATAAATGAGTAGTACATTGATTAAAAAAGTGGTTTATTTCACATTGTTGGTTACTGTTGTACTGGTTATGACCTTAGTGTCTCCTTCTAGTAAGATCTTAGCAGAAAGTAACGAAGTTATTCCGATCGAATCGTTTGAGTCAGGTACATTTAACGGAGGTAATTTCAAGCCATTGTCAGGGGTCATAACCAATGATCCTAATAAAGTTGTATCAGGTCTCTATTCGGCGTATCTGTCATCTTCATTGACACAAGTTTGGAATGACTTTGCTAACACAGACTTAACAAAGGTTAAATTTGAAAAGAATACAAGTTACTCTGTAACATTTCTTATAAAGCTGTAGACATGCAGTCGTCTGATAGTAATCGTTTTTTTTATTTTCTGGCACGCAGCAGCGACGAAAAAGAAGACATTAGTATGACGACATGGAATGACGAAACTGGAAGTAAAGGGATTAAAACGATCAATTTTACGACAGGATCTAAAGAAAACTATTATTTAATTTGGGGAATACACGCAGGTGGTGCTCTTTCCTTAGATGATATTCGTATTGTCAAAACTGTTCCGGAAACAAGTGAATCATTTGAGAGAGGAACCTACTTGAATACGAACTTTTTACCTGGTTTTTGGACAATTATTAATGATCCCAAAGTAGTGACTGGAATCTATTCCGCAAAGTTCAATTTGAAAAGAATACATCTTATGAAGTCACATTTTCTTATAAATCCTTAGATATGCAACCAACGGATATTAATCGTTACTTTTACTTTCTAGTTCGAAGTACAGATGGGACAGAACAGATGGGATGGACAACATGGAATGATGTTAGTGGAAGTGTTGGTACAAAAAATGTGAAATTCACTACCGGAGATAAAGAAAATTATTATATTTACTGGGGAAATCCACGGAGGGGGAGAGTTTTCCTTAGATGATATTATAGTCAATCAAATAAATACGTATCAATATGATGGAAACGGCCGACTTATACAAATCAGAACGCAAAATAATAAAGTGATTAGATACAATTATGACTCTAACGGAAATTTGATTAAAGTTGTAACCGAGTAAATTTGCTTGGAGGTTATAACATACCATAGAGTGATGGACAATGAGAGAGTATGAAGATGAGACATGTTCCTTCATGAATGAATATATGTATTAATATTTAATAAATAGAGGGGTTACTATATGAAAAAAACTTTTGCGAGTCATCTGTTTTATTAGTATTGCTCTGTTTTTGATTGTTACTCCTACTTCTAATTATATTTATGCTATGAATTACTATTATTACGATACTAATGGCAGGCTGATACAAGAAAGTGTTTTAAGCGGAGAGACGATTAGATACAGTTATGATCAAAATGGGAATTAAACATCTGAAAATACAGAGAACCTTATTTTGAATTCCTCTCAACACTCTTAATCCCAAATGCAGTGAAAACTATACCTTTTATTTAAATGCGGATGATCGATTACGTCTATGGGTAGATGCTAAACTTCTTCTTGACAGACCTCAAACTCACTCGTACGGACCCTATTATTCATTTTGGATGAGGACGTAGCTCTCCAGATGCGAGCATAGAGGGAGACACATTTTCAGCAAGATGGACGGGAACGATTCGCCCGATGGTGTTCGGTTTTGGGTGAATGGTCAACTGATCATTGACCAATGGGTCACGCAGGAGAGTGAACTGACCAGCCTTCCTATTTCGTTACTGGCGGATCAAAATTATGAGATTCGCAGTACCGTACAATTGGTTGCCGGAAATCAATACGACATTCGAATCGAGTATTTTGGAAATCTGACTGGAGCAGCCATTCACCAGATGCGAGCATTGGGGTAGATACATTCTCTGTGAGGTGGCAGGGTTTGATCCGCCCCAAGTCTAGCGGAACATACACGTTCTACGCTAATTCAGATGATGGTGTTCGTCTTTGGGTAAATGGGCAACTGCTTATTGATAGTTGGATCACACAGGCCAGTGAATTAACAAGTCTTCCTATCAATCTTATGGAGGGACAGAATTATGAGCTTCGTATCGAATATTCCAAAAATGGTGGGAGCGCCTCCTTTGGGTTAGTGACAGCCAAGAGAAAGAAATCGTTCCACATTCGCAGTTATATTTTCCGTATAAAACATACATGCCAGTGGAATATCACTATGATTCCACTGGGAGGTTGGAGTCCGCGCATCTCTCAGATGGCAGTATTACCCGCTATGAATATGACGCAGCGGGAACCTGATAACGGTTCACAAATGATATATCGAACGGCACTATAAATCGGATTAGTAGTGTGTCATAACTAATATTTCGAATAGAATAAAGAGGGGATTTGTTATAAATGTTTATAATTGGTCCAAAGAAATATATAATGGTAATCCTGATAATTGTTGTTTTTTGTTCTTTAAGTATGACTTCAATAAATCCTACTGCAGTAGCTGGAACTTCAAATCAGAATACGCTCATCGGCTACCTCCCATGGACATGGATTACAACGAACCGAATGATAGATGATAACAGTACGATGTGGTTTGCAGATGTGAATGGAGATGGCAAGAAAGATCTTATCTCCAAAGGCGAAGTAGGGGCATGGAATGCTGGAGTAGTGTATGTTTCATTGAGCACAGGGAGCGGATACCAACCTTGGACGTGGTATTCTGTATCCCGAATGATTGATGATAATAGTACAATGTGGTTCGCAGATGTTAACGGAGATGGTAAGGCTGATCTGATCACTAAAGGCCAACCAGGTGCTGCAAATTCTGGACATGTATATGTTTCACTCAGTACGGGATCTGGCTACAATTCATGGACGTGGACTTCCGGATATCGAATGATTGATGATAACAGTTCTATGTGGTTTGAGGATGTCAATGGAGATGGTAAGGCGGATTTAATCTCTATAGGGCAGGAAGGTGCATGGAATGAAGGCTGGGTATATGTTTCACTCAGTACCGGTAGTGGATATCAACCTTGGACATGGACATCTGGATCTCGAATGCTTAATACTAAAGACAATCCATGGTTTGTAGATGTGAATGGAGATGGCAAGACAGATTTGGTTGCTAAAGGGCAACCAGGTGCTGCAAATGCTGGACAGATTTTTGTTTCTTTGAGCACCGGGAGTGGGTATGGAGCATGGACATGGTCGTCTGGGTCACGAATGGTAAATGACAATGACTTGCAGTTGTTTGCAGATGTGAACGGGGATGGCAAGATGGATATGATCTCGAAAGGCCAGCCTGGTATAACAAACGCAGGATATGTATTCGTTGCATTAAGTAATGGAACAGGTTATCCATATTGGACATGGAACAGCGGAGGTCGAATGCTCGACGACAGCGGATCAATGTGGTTTTCGGATATTAATGGAGATGGTAAAGCAGACTTGATTTCTGTAGGCCAAACTGAAGGCTGGAATGTGGGGTGGTTGTATGTGTCGTTAAGTACAGGAAATGGCTATCAACCTTGGACTTGGAATTCTGGCAGAAAAATCATTGAAAATAAAGATCTTTGGTTCAACGATGTGAATGGTGACGGGAAAGGAGATTTAATCATTAAAGGAAGCGGTGCAGAAGCTGGCTTTGTTCGAGTTGCGATGAGTACAGAAATATATCAGTCTCACAATGAATATAACGCAGCTGGTCAACTTATTATGACTACGCTTCCGGATGGATTTACAATTTATTATACATATGATAAGAACGGAAATTTATTAAAGAAGCAAAAGAAATAAATTGTTTTGTATTCCAATGCTATAGAGGATTTAAGTAGTTGAGAATGGGGGACTTAAATGAAAGCTTGATGCTAGGAGTTTCACTTGGCTTTTCTACTCTTGCATATTCATATGAGAGCGAAATTAATATTAACGAGTTCATATGAATTAATACTTTTACGAAATATCTCTTATCTATGGGACACGCAGAAATAACTATAATTGAAGTGGATGATAATGATAACACTATTACTGAAAGTAGCAGAAGCTTAAATAATGGGGGGGAATGACACTATCGCTCGATTTAAGCACTCCTAAATGGTAAACAAAATACATAAGAATACGATTTGCAGTGGTAGGAGAGGAAAAAGCTTATCTAGATATAGATCATGTGGGCATTAACCCAGTAACGATTCTAGAAAAATGGGAATCAGATATACCGAATCAAAATCATTATTCTATAAAACCCACACAATGTCTTGGGACTCGTGTGGGTTTTGTTCTATAACAATCGATATTAAACACGATCTCATTATTTGAAACACCATTTTTACATACTCCCCAGATCACTCTCACGCCGCAATTCTTTCATTAAGTAAAAATAATACATACCTTAGCATTTGAATTTTTACTATTCGACTTCTCATCTGTTTTTTCGACAAATTACCACTCTTTAACAATTTTTTGTGTTGTCGTATGATTGAGATCAGTGTTTATTATTGTATATACATAGCTTCACTTTAATGATGATTTTATAGATTATCTCACTGGAATTAGGATTCAATTAAGAGCTTATATTGAAAAGTAAAGTGAATTAGTGAGAACAAACAACAATAGAAAGGAGAAAAGAAAATTGAACTTTCTAAAAAAGGTTTTTTTATCATGCTTTACGGTTGTACTAATTTTCATATTTTGTGAGATTCTCGGAACTAATGATTTACTGCAGCCAGTAGTTTCACCAAATCTTGCAGGAGCCGCAGCCAACAACGGTCTTAAAGGTGAATATTACAATAATATGGATCTGACAGGATTAACCCTCACACGAACGGATTCTAATGTGGATTTTAGCTGGGGGTTAGGATCACCAAATTCTTCCATCGGGGAGGATTCCTTCTCTGTTCGATGGACGGGTACCCTTAAACCGAAATACAGCCAGACCTATACCTTCTATATGGTCGCAGATGATGGGGTTCGTTTATGGGTCAATGGCCAATTGCTCATCGATAAATGGGTGACACAAGCTAGCGAGCTGACGAGTTTACCCATAACCTTAACTGCGGAAAAAAATTATGACATATGTATCGAGTATTTTGAAAATGGCGGAGGGGCAACAGCTATTCTACAATGGGCAAGCCCAAGTCAAAGCAAACAGATCGTGCCGCAAAGTCAGTTAAATCCTCCAGTAGAAGTCTCAGGTATGGGACTGAAGGGGGAATACTATGACAATATAAATCTGAGCGGACTAAAGCTAACACGTACGGATGTTAATCTTAACTTTAATTGGGGGCTGAGCTCTCCAACCCCTTCCCTTGGCGCGGATACATTTTCCGTGAGATGGACAGGAACGATCAAACCTAAATATAGTGAAACCTATACATATTATATGGTTGCAGATGATGGTGTTCGGCTTTGGATAGATGGTCAATTACTAATCGACACATGGGTGACACAAGCCAGCGAGCTGAAGAGTCTACCGATTACATTGATTGCAGGACAAAATTATGATATCCGTATCGAATATTTCGAAAATGACGGAGGAGCAACGGCTATTCTACAGTGGTCGAGCGCCAGTCAAATCAAGCAAATTGTACCGCAAAGCCAGTTGTATCTGCCTGCTGAAATTACGGGCACAGGTCTGAAGGGTGAATATTATGACAATATGGATTTGACTGGACTAAAGCTAACACGAACCGATGCGGATCTTAATTATAATTGGGGTGCCGGATCTCCAGATGACTCCATTGGAACCGATACATTCTCAATCCGATGGACAGGAACACTTAAGCCTAAATACAGTGAAATGTATACCTTTTATTTAAATGCGGATGACTCTGTACGTCTATGGATAGATGGTAAACTTCTTCTTAATCGGTGGGAAAATCAGTCGGGTCAATTTGAAAGCAGCCCTATATCATTAATTGCAGACCAACAATACGATATTCAAATTGAGTATTTTGAAAATCTAGGCGACGCAGCCATTGGATTATTATGGACAAGTCCTAGTCAGACCAAACAATTCATACCGCAGAGTCAGTTGTATCTCCCTGCTAAATTAGCCGGTGTCGGCTTGATAGGTGAGTACTACGACAATATAGAATTGACAGACCTTAAACTCACTCGAACGGACCCTGCTATTCATTTTGGGTGGGGACTTGGCTCCCCAGATGCTAGCATAGACGGGGATACATTCTCAGCAAGATGGACGGGAACGATTCGCCCGATGTATAACGAAACGTATACCTTCTATTTTAATTCGGATGATGGGGCTCGACTTTGGGTGAATGGTCAATTGATCATAGACCAATGGGTCACCCAGGCAAGTGAACTGACCAGCCTTCCTATCTCATTAATAGCGGATCAAAACTATGACATTCGTATTGAGTATTTTGAAAATAGTGGAGGGGCAAACGCTATTTTATCCTGGTCTAGTGCTAGCCAGATAAAGCAGATCGTGCCTCAATCCAAGTTGTTCTTACCATACAAAACCTATACTCCTGTAGAATACCACTACAACGCAGGAGGACGAATAGAATACATTCGATATTCAGATGGGACTGTTGTTCATTACTACTATGATGCAAATGGTAACTTAATATGGAAGAACTTATAAGAGGGATAGAGGAGTACTATGCAGATGAAGATATTAAAAACAACAATGCTGTTATTGGGAGTGTTAGTAGTTTTTTTAGGATATGGAGATTTTATTCCGACTGCTTCTGCCCAGGACACAACGTATGCCAACTATATTATGGTGGATATAAGTAGCAATTCCAAACCACAAACCCTATATGTATACAATCAAGGCAGGCTAGAAAATGAAATTTATCCCGATAACTCAACCATTCAATATACATATGATAGGAATGGAAATCTGATAAAGAAGAGTAAAGGCTATTCGTCAACATCGCATGTATTTAGTAGCTCAGCGCTTTCCTATGATATCTATTTAAAGGGGGTTTCTGATAGTATCCAACAGGTGACTTTTCCGACATGGACTGAACAAGGTGGACAAGATGACTTGGAATGGATAGCGGGTGAGAGGCTTACTAATGGATTATGGAAAGGAACAGTTGTACTAGCTAAGCACGGAAAAGAAACAGGACAGTACAATACACATATCTACGCAGATGGCAAAGCAGTCAGCGGATTAACTGCCACGGTACAAAATAACATAAGAGTGATCTCACCTCAAGAAGTATCATTGGCGGATAGATATTATGAGATTTTTGTGGAAGGAATCGCGAGCAATGTTAGAGAAATTCGATTTCCAACGTGGACAGATTACAATTGGCAAGATGATCTGGTAAATCCATGGATAATCGGCGAAAAAGTAAATGAGACGACTTGGAAGATTCGAATCCCCTTTAGTAATCATAATTATGAGACAGGTAGTTATATCACTCATATTTACGCTTTTGATAAATATGGAAACAGCGGGGGGATAGGTGGGACTTCAGTTAATGTAAAGGAGGGGACTGGTGGTTCAAAGGAAACGGACATATCTGGAGTGTCCTACGATGTATTTATTTATGGTGTAGATCCGAAAACGCAAAAAGTCCAATTTCCAACGTGGACAGCGAATAAGGATCAGGATGATTTAGAGTGGATTGAAGGCGTTAAGATTGCAAATGGGGTGTGGAAGGGAACCATAGTTTACTCAAACCATCATTCAGAAACTGGACGATATATTACACATATTTATGCCGATGGAAAATATAGTGGGGCTTGGTTTTTTGATGTGACGAATAAAACAAGTATCACTGCTCCTAGTATTGCATACGCCAGTAATGGTTTTTACGATATTACAATAGAAGGAGTACCCTCTAGTGTCACTGATGTTAGATTTCCGACATGGACGGTAAGTAATGGTCAAGACGATTTAGAGAACCCATGGATTAAAGGGGAACGTTTAAGTGCTACAAGTTGGCGAATTCGAATTCCTTTTTATAAACATAACAACGAAACAGGAACATACGTCACCCATATTTATTCGTATGATGCCTATATGAACAGAATGATGATTGGTGATATTTCAGTAGAAGTAAAAAAGTGAGTGAAATTAATATGGGAAAACATTTTTAAAGGATGATAGAAAATATATCTTAATGGTGAGGTAACCAAAAAATTCCTGGGGGAAACTAAATTGAAAAGAATAAAGTTAGTTCGAAAAGTATTAATGGTCATCATGTGTTTATCTCTTATCATTCCGAACGTTCTCGAAGGAACTGCGAAAGCAAATACACACGTTAAAAGTATTTCTGATCAAACTTACATAAACAAAGCACAAGATTTACCTGCTCCATCACCAGCACCGTCAGATTCTTTGGATTTTTCAACAGAATCGGCACCTCAACCTACACCTACGATTACTCCTACTCCAGAAAACTTCATGAGCAAAGCGTTTCTAAACGAAAACGATCTGCCTTCTGATGAAGTTGTATCTGTGTCTACGGACGTCTATGATCAGATCGATTTGGGTACTTTGACCATTCTTAAGTTGAAAGCAAAAATCTTTCAAAAACAAGGTCAACTGGACGTAGCACAGGCAGGTAAATCTCTATCGAAACAGAACTTTTCGCGTTCCGAAGGCAATAAATTATCAGATTTATCCGAATCTGAAATTAAAGAACTGGCTGAGGCTGGAGCATCTAAGGTTGATGTGTATTGGATTAATTACCTTACATTAGGTCAATCGAGACTAGTACCATTGGAGCTTTGGAAATGGAAAAAGGAAAAGGAAATATCTTGGGAAGATATTGAACAGGAGCTTGAACAGGACCTAGAATACATTAAGCGACCTTCTGTGGAAGATGATGTGTATGCTGAAAACATTTTTGTTATTAGTGAAAAGCGTTCTGTGACTTCCAATGTCTATGAGTCAGAGCGGTACTCAGCACTTGCAGAAAATACCATTACTACTTTCGATGCAACGACATCTAATGTGTTTAACAATTTGATGGTTCAATCCCAAATCAATCAGTTACAAAAACCTCAGTATAATGATCGCAACAGTAGCGGTGAATTGGTCGATCCAGTTACTGGAAGTTTGACTCGGAAGGAAAATTTGATTAATTTACCTGGTGTGGATGGTCTTGATTTAGATATAGGTTTGATTTATAGATCAAATAATGGTGTCCCAATTAGTTTAGAAATATTCTGGGATGATCGTTGGCAATGGAACGATAAGAGGTACTCGTATTCAACTCCAGAGATAGCTAGTGGTTGGACTTTTCAGTTTCCGTATTTGCAGAGAGGATCCGATTATTATGATTTGGTCTATCACGATGGAAAAGGAGCTGCATATCAGGTTGTCAGTGATCCTAGTAGTACTGATGAATTATTAAAATATACAAGTTTGAAAAATTATAAAGGTAAAGATAGACGTTTTGTATTCGATGATTGGGATAATCCATCTTTTAGTAATGGAAATGAAATATCAAGATATTATATTGAATATTCCGATATGAAACGCGAGTATTTCTCTCCTACGGGACAGTTAATAGGAATCGTTGACCGCTATGGGAATACTATCTCTTTAAATTATGGTGATAATTACTCGCATGCTTTAACATCTATTAAAGACTCCTTGGGGCGCAAAATAAAAATTAGCTACGATTATAACCTTAGATCAGAATCTTTTTCAGGTAGTGATATTATTATTCAAGTATTTGACCCTGAAGAAACAACTGAGTTGCAAAAAATAGTATTGACACGCACTAGAACGGTAGCAGAGATCCAGTTGACTATGTTTCCATATTTCAAGGAATATATCCCTATACTCACTTCAATAACCAATCAAAATAACGAAAAAATCTACTTTGAATATCAGAATCAATTACTAATCTACTCACCTGATTTGTTTCATTTCTCAGCATTGCTAGAAAAAGTTAGATATCCACATTCCGACACCGCCTACAAATACGAGATAGTTAATCGTCGCATTGGACCATATGAAACAGTTCCTGAATTCCGAATAACTTCTCGACAGGATATCAGTGGATCCAAGCCGTATCAGCAGATCAAATATACGTATATTGGGGATTACATGGGCAATGTGGCCGGTCAATATCCACCCTTCTTACCAGATGATTTCCGATTTAGTACCGTTTCAACAGTGGTCAGTAATACCACTAGTAACGGTCTTCAAACGACAAATACTTTTGATAAAGACGGTAGAGTGCTACGCACAGAGACCCGGGAGGCTGGCGGAGAACGGAAGGTGACTGAAAATACTGCTTTTCATGGATTATTTACTCAATCACCCACACGAACGACAATCTCAGAATATGCGGCCCAAGATAGTGATGCCACCGCTAATCATTTGTATACAGAAACCGTTTATAATGACTGGGGGCTGCCTCAGAGCCAAACGTTACCTCTAAAGAGTGATCAATTTAACAATACGGGAATCAAGCAGCACTATACAACAACTTATCAATATGAACCTAAGTATCGATTCCTTGAATCAAAATCTTGGTATCAGAATGAATCGGATGCAGTGCCCTTAAGTGAACGATACACCTATACCGACAAAGGACGGCTATCCACGTTAATAAATGCGTTGGGGGAGCAAACCACCTATAGTTATGATAACCGCAACACCTTGGGTGGAATCTCTCAAATGACTGCTGAAAAGATAGCTAATGGACAAGTGGTATCTAAAAGTGTAACTATCTACGGACCAGAAAGCCGTTACGCCTACCCAACTGAACAACAACAGTGGTTCAACATCGGGAAGACTGATCAGAAAATCGTAAAAACCAAAATGAGCTACCACATCGGAACAGGTCTGTTAAAAAGTCAAAGTGACGGCAACGATCAGACTACGACGTATGAATATGATGCAGCAGGTCGTCTAAAAAAAGAAACACATCCGATTCGAACCAATAGCAATGGAGAAACCTCCAGAGAGGTTATCGATTACAATTATTATAATCAGACTTCCTCAAACTTTGATTCGGAGAATGCAGGAATATATGCCTTAAAAGTGAATGCCATCAAGACGGTTACTCAACTATCTAATAACAGCCAGGTTCAAACCAATTCTGCTGTATATTATAACGGATTGGGTCTAGCCCTAATGGATGAGCTTTATGACGATAACGTGGGCAAATGGGTCTTCACCCATTACCATTATGATGATCAGGGACGACCGACCTATCAAAAGGATACGCTAGGCAATGAGATTAAGGTTAGTTACGATGCATGGGGAAGGCAGAACCGTGCAACAGATGCTAATAACAATATATATGTAACGGAGCATAACCTTAAACAGCGGAAGACAGAAAGTTATATGATCGCTGCCGATACGCAGGAACGATTGAACTATCTGGAAACGATCTATGATCCATGGGGCCAACCACTTACCATGAAGACCTATAAGGACTGGCCGAGTCAATCACAGCCTTTAACGGAAAGTTATCGGTATAATATCAACGGTAATGTAATCGGCTACACGGACCCTGCGAATCATCTGAACGATGATGGGATCACAACATCGTATAGCTATGATGCACTGAATCGCCTCACCTCCGTCTACAATGCATTGAACCAGCGCACACGCTATACCTACGATGGGAATGGTCAGCTAGCGAAAGTTACGGTACAAGCAAAAGGTGGAGCCGAACAAACACTGAATACGAAGAATTACAATGAGGTCGGGCTATTGACGAGCAAGTTGGACGGGGCTTCTCAAAGTGAAAGCTTATCCTATAATGCATTAGGGCAACTAACCAGCAAAACTGATCGTAACGGCAGTGTGTTCGGAAACAACTATGACGAAATTGGTACGCTCAAATCAAGTACGGTCAGTGGTAATATCAACAATGTACCTCAGACACAGAAAACTGAAGTGACATATAACGATGGCTCGCCGAATTTGCAGACTACTAAAACCTATCTAAATGGAACACAGAAGGCAATGCAGAGCAGTCGCGTGAACAGTTTGAATCAGGTACGGAGTATGAGCGGTACGGTCTATCCATCTGGGGTAGTCGGCCACTCTGTTAATATACTGAACCAGCGGGATGCGCTTGGTCGAATGACACAACTGAATGATAGTTACTTAGGCTTTTACGTAAACTACCAATACAACAAAACCAGATTGGACAAAGTACAGACGAACGGCAGTTCTGTGGTGGACAGTGCATCAGCAGCCAATGTTCAATACGGTTATACTGCCAATAACCTAGTGAAGTTCATTACCTATCCGACGCTGACGGACGGCAGTGTGCTCCAGACAGCGTATACGTATAACAAAGCGCTGAACTGGGTCGAGAGCATTACGAACCAAAAGGGAAGTAGTGTACTTTCTAGATATGTATACGGGTATGATAATAACGGAAATGTGATCTCGGTCAAGGAAACGAAAAAAGATGGAACGGAACAAACGACAACTTTTGCGTATGATGCGTTGAATCGCTTAATAGCAACAGTACATCCGGGTGGGGGGCGTGACACGTATACGTATGATGTACGTGGTAACCGCTTGACGATGGAACAAAGTGTGAGTGATCCAGTAGCTTCTTTTGAGGATACTAGCTATAGTTATGACTTATGGAATACGTTAACATCCGTAACGAAGAACGGAAGCGAGACGAGGTTCGAGTACTATGCTGACGGGCTTCGTGCGGTAAAGAGCAAAGGTAGCACGCATACGCAAGTAAACTATGATTTTAATGGACAGGTTATTACGGAAGAAAAGTTAAATGGGAATAATATCGTGCAGAAATCCACGTATGTCCGAGGCGACCGAGTACTGGTGAAGAAAGACAAGACCGCTAGTAAAGATTACTATTATCTGTACAATGGTCACGGCGATGTAGTACAGATGGTAGATACGAGTGGTGCTATAGTGAATAGCTACGCCTACGATGTGTGGGGCAACATTACCAGCCAAAAAGAAGAAACGCCAAACCCATTCAAGTACACAGGGGAAGTGTATGATGAAGAGACTGGTTTTTATTATCTGCGTGCACGATATTATGATCCGAGTATGGGGCGGTTTTTAAATGAGGATACGTATGAGGGGCAGATTGATAATCCGCTGAGTCAGAATTTGTATACGTATGTGCATAATAATCCGTTGAGATATACTGACCCGAGCGGACATTTTGCAAAGGATACTTATGACGTTCAAGAATTAAAACAATTGCTGAGCGAAGCGAGTTCTATCAGTAAAGACAGTAAATATTTTAACGCATACAAAACAAAAATAATGGAACGCTACGGCTTTGACAGTATCATGGATGAGAATCAATATAATTACTTGTATGGCTTATTAACAGGGACAAGTGCGTATACGAATAGTGCTGGCAGGTCTGATTGGGCGAGCGATCAGTTAGTGAATGCGTATTATGAATCACAAGAGGCGGCATATGTTATGATGTATGCTGCAGGCATGGCAGGTGGTCTAAGCGGCCGAGCGGGAGGTTCCAAAAAGTCTGGTTGTAACTGCTTTATAGCGGGGACAAAGGTTCAAACAGACGAAGGGGAGAAGAATATCGAAGACATTGAAGTCGGAGATAAGGTTCTTTCCAAGGATGAGAATAACTCGGATGGAGAATTGGCTTACAAAGAAGTAACAGGTTTATACCGTAACCAACGTGATGATATTATTAAGTTGTACGTTGGGGAGCAAATCATCGAGACGACAAATAACCATCCTTTCTGGGTAGAGGAGAAAGGCTGGGTCTTCGCGGATGAGCTTCAGGCACGTGACAAACTCCAAAAGGCTGACGGAAGCAATCTGACAATTGATAAGGTTGAGTTTATTAAACTTGAAGAGAAGGTCACGGTTTACAATTTTACGGTTGCAGACTATCATACCTATTATGTAACGGATATCGGAATTTGGGTGCATAATACGAATTGTAATTTGACGAGAGTTTGGGACTTAGAGGGGACAGGGGATGCAATCACTAAATCCCAACTCAAAAAGTTAACTGAAGGTATGAAGAAAAACGGATGGACTGGCGACCCTGTTGAGATATTTGAAATCAATGGCAAGAAACTCATCGTGGACGGCCATCATAGAGTGCGAGCAGCTAAACAAGCAGGAATAGAAAATATACCAACAAGAACTTTAACAGAACAGGAAATAAATGCACGCGGAATTACGAGGAAGCAACTTTTGGATGGTTATTACTATGGAAATTAGGAATGGTGATTGGCTTGGGATTGGAGTGCTATAACTTACTTTTAGTACCAACAGGCAATGAAATTATGTTTGACGATGAGCTCTTGGTAGTCAACGGGACGAACAAGTTAAACTTCGGAGAGGTTAGCTCCTTAATCGCTTCGTTCCCATTTGTTAACTCCTACACTCCAAAAGATATGTCACAAGGCAGTGATCCTGAATGTTATTTCGTTTTCGCTGATGGCTCTTGCATAATTGAGATAGAAATCAATGCAGGATCAATTGAAGCAAATAGAGTTGTTGAAGAAATATCAATTCGATTCGCCGTCACGAATCCAATAGACACATTCCAAAAAGCACTACAAATATGTGAAGATGTCTCTATCCAGCTCAATATGCAAATTATAGACATGAGGTTGAAAGCAGTTATTGATTTGGCGAATGATTTGGTATTAGCCAAAAGCAAGAAAGCGTTTGAAGAAAAAAGAGTAAGATTTTATAAGATGTATAACTTGCCAATAGACACTTGGGCAAAGCCTATGCATTGTGGAAAAGCATTGTTTGATGAATTGAGGAATCAGTAAACTCAATGACCTTGGAGGCAATCTCCTAGGTCTTTTTTTATGTGCGCCCAGCATGGGCGCTATCTATAGGGTTGAAGTCCCGAATGGCGAAGGCAGTAGTAGCCATTAGCTTAAAGAAAGGGTGTCCACCGCAGGTGGAATTTAAAGGAAGCCAGCGGCAAATCTCCGGTCTGAGGAACATGAACTTCATATAAGGCTAACGTAGGCTGGATGAGGTTGCATAACAAATCAAAGTCCATACTACCAAAGGCGTACGAGAGTAAATGGAGCAGATAGATGGAGAGAAAGATAGCGTTCTTACCTGGGGAGATCTGTGCGGAAGGCGAAGTCACTTCGTAGACCTGCTTGAGAAAGTAGACTGAACGCACAGGAGTCAGCAGAAGCCATAGTACGCAAGCTGTTGCAACAGCTGCGGAAGGGCTGAACATGGAATAGGTATTTGTACATCCAGGTGTTCAAGATGGGTAATGAAAGCAGAAAAATATTGTGTTAACAGAAGATATAGATACGGAAGACCTTATCAAAGGAATTGAAAAATATACGGATATCATTGATGATGATTCATTTTTTGATGAGAATTTCCCTAAAATGGAAGAAGCATGAATAAGCCTCATTGAATAACTTTACGTGGAGAAGTGGGGACGATAGGCTGATGCCAGGCGACTCACTTGTGGTTCGCCGCTATTCGCAAGTAATCGTGCCCTTAGAGGCTCCGCGTCAAGTGGACATACTAAAGATGGTTTATCTTTCTAGATACATTAGAAACTTCTCGTCCCAAAAAGAGGAATTTTATAAAAACAGTAAAATTGTATAAAGTACAATAACAAATAGGAGTTGCTTCAATGCCACCATATTTTTCAGTACATTATTCTTTTCCGTTTTCAACGTACAATGAAAGTTTTGTCAGTGAGATTTACAACATAATATTTAGCCGATTTCCATTTAAGTCGGATTATTCGATGTCAGAGAAAAACACGCTAGAAGAGATAATAAAATGGAATACATCTAAACTTGCAAAGAAATTCAAGCTGGGATTTGACCAGCATGTAAAGCATGACTATAAACAAATTCTTCTTGAGTCGGATTTGTTCAGACATCTTCGTTTATATTGGATGTACGAATCAAACGAAATTGTTTTGCATTTGATTCTTCCTGAAGATGACATCTTCGTAGATGATAAATATTTGAAGTACGATAGTACGAAGTTAGTGCCTCTACTTAATATTTCTGAAAAGATATGGAACTCTTTTGAAGTAAACACAATTCAGACCTATCATGAATTAGGGGCTCCGACAAGTTATAAGGAAGTCCTAGACGCTGAGCAACCATCGTCAGAACCATTCAGCATTGTTTCAAATGAGGCGTTAAGTCGAATCAAGAATGTGCTGAATGACAAATTCTTAGTTAAGGAATTGAATCGTGGTTCTCTAATAATTCAGAAGGAAATTGGCGTTCAATTTTAATTGAGGTGGTTTAGAATGAACAACGAGGAAAGGCTAATTGCTGAAGAGACACTCCACCACTTATTTGTGGGTTCGAGTGTTGATGGGATACAATTTGGATTATCTCCCGCGACAACAAAAATTTACTTTACTCATTATGACAGGAATAGCGATGAAGATTTTGTTTATTTGAATGTTGAATCTAAATGGTCAATTTACCCAAACACTACGGGTTCATTTCCGGATTCAGAACTCGAAATGATAGATATGACTGAAGAAGAGGAATACTGGAATTTATACAAAATAAGACGTTAGAAAGTAACTCAAATAAGAATTGGTGAAATATCTCCACATTTATTCATCACATTGAAATCCGGTTTGATTCTTTTTATTAACGGGTTTCATGAAAAGTATGAGTGATGGCAATCAGGAGTTCTTTTTGATAACTTATGGTTAGTAGTTGCATGCCCGGGAAACGGAATAGCTACTTGGACTCCAACGAAAAAATAGATAACTAAGGTGAATACTCCTGCATCTATTTTGATGTTATCAATAATGCTTAGTCCACACATGTGGAGTATGGAAACAATGCTGAATCATAATATGAGAAGAAAATTCGTCACCAAGGCTTAAATTCTTATAATCTAGATCTGTGCTTATTTACTTGTGTTAAGTTATTAGTGGGGATTTCAAAATCGATTTCTCAAGTCGGGATTTTTAATATAAACCCTGTTACTATGAGTAGGGTATTATAAAGGTGAAAAAACGGAATGACTGGTTATCTATAGCAGCAGTTCCATTTATATTTGCTTTGCTGGACCTTAGTTATGTAGAAAAAAGTTGAGTTCGTTGAGTGGTTACTGATTCCAATCACCGTCTCGTTTATCATTCTCAGTGAATCTGGTGGAGCGATTATCTCTTACATGGGATGTAGTACGATCAAAATGACATCACATCGTGTCCATAACCTCAAAAAATTCGATAATACCGGAGAAGACATGGAGGATCTAATCTCCATCGGCACGATCGGCTTGATTAAAGCCATCGAGAGCTACCGCCCGAACAAAGGCACAAAGCTGGCTACTTTTGCTGCCCGTTGTATTGAAAATGAAATCCTGATGCATCTAAGATCTTTGAAGAAGACTCGTAAAGATGTATCTCTGCACGATCCAATTGGGACTGACAAGGAAGATAATGAAATTACACTCATCGATATCCTTGGCTCCGAGGCTGATGATGTCATTAAAGAGGTCGATCTTAAGATTGAGAAGAGCAAGATCTATCGTAACCTGGATATATTGGATGATCGGGAAAAAGAGGTTGTGGTGGGGCGGTTTGGATTAGATACAGGTGGGGAGGAGCGGACACAGCGGGAAATTGCCAAGGAACTCGGGATATCGCGGAGTTATGTTTCGCGGATAGAGAAAAGGGCGCTGATGAAGCTGTATCATGAGTTTTATAAGGTGAAGCGGTAGGACTGATGACAATTACACAGTAATAATCCATTAATAATAAAACTTGAAAAGCGACTTGTCTACGGATGAGTCGTTTTTTGTGTGGATAGGGTTCGCCCTACTTATGATACGGTTCATTTCATCGCACTATCTGTAACGGCAAGTTATAAGGCCATCCCTTTCGGGATGGCCCTTCCTGTAAACGTGGTTACTCGAGTACTCTGTCATGTTTAATTGAATTTCTTTTAATTAGTAGTTCCTAGTAATCTGGAAACAATTGCTGCAAACTCTGCTCTAGTAATATCTTTTTCAGGCTTAAATGTACTGTCTGCGTATCCTGTAATAATATTATTGGATGCGAGTGCATCAATGGAATCATAATACCATGCATTTCTTGTGACATCTTTGAATGATGTGTTTCCAGTACCTGTTAGCTTAAAGGCTCGAGTGATTAGTGCCGCTAATTCACCACGTCTAATCTTCTCATCTGGACGGAATCTTCCGTCACTATATCCGTTCATCAAACCTGATCCAGCAGCTGCACCAATAAACTTATTCGCCCAATGAGTTGGAGATACATCTATAAAGTTACTTTCTTGTCCTTCAAGTCCCATGTAAGTTGCAATTACTTTAATTGCTTCGGCACGAGTCAAACCTGAATTTGGACGGAATGTTCCATCGGAATAACCCGTCAATAATCCCTTAGCAATTAGTGCGTCAATGCTTGCTTTTGCCCAATGATTCATTGTATCTACAAAACTAACAACTTTCGGCTTATCTGCTGGTGTTATTGTTTCTGCAGGTGCCGTTGTTTCTATAGGCGTTGTTACTGCTGGAGGAGTACCTCCTCCAGTATTTGGATTGGTTGGTCCATTATCTGTGTTTGGATTAGGATTAGTAGAGTTTGAAACATATTGAAGTGCTGGAGCAAATGTTGTAAGTAGTCTAGCTTGACTTTGTTGCTCAAGAGCGTAGCCCATGCCTAAAATTTTTGCATCATCCCATGCTCTACCAACCAATTGCATAGAAATAGAATATCCGCTGTCATTCGTTCCTACAGGAACAACTACCGTAGGGAGACCCACATTAGAGGTTAATACGCCCGTGTTACGGTCAGAACTTAATTGAGAAGCTGATGCGTCATTGTTATATACGTCACTAATAAAACCTGCATAAACAACAGCATCAACGCCATTCGCGTCCATCCAGTTTTTAATAACTTCCTTATAGTCGCTTCTATACTTAATGTAATCTTGCACAGCTTGTTCAGTCATACGAGTTGGAGTACTATATCCTCTTTGATTATAGATAAGCACCTTATCTGAAGCTAGTACACTTGCTCCATCAATATAAGGGAAGTCCTTATGAAGCTCAATATAACGTGCCCAACCTTCAGTAGATCCATTAATACCTGAAGGACGACTAGGGCCTGATGGTACAGCTGACATTTCAACCATTGTCGCCCCCGCTGCTTGAAGCTCTGAGAACTTATCCATCACTGCCCGTCCAGTATCATCATCAGCATATGCAGATACAAAGGATGCAGGAATATATCCAATTTTCTTTCCTTTCAATGCATTAGCATCCAGAGATTCCTTCCAATCCACTGGACGCTTATGATCTGCATCAGCAGTGACTGTGAAAATATCCTGTGGGTCCGTACCCGTTGTAGTATTCAATATAATGGCTAGGTCAGTTACTGTTTTAGCAATGGGACCTGCATAATCTTGTCCCCAAGTGAGTGGAAGTACTCCTGTAGTACTTGCCATACCGTCTGTACCCCGGAAGCTTTTTAAGCTAGCGCCTGTAGTTGGTGCATAGAGAGATACCCCTGTTTGCGATCCCATTGCTGCTGCTGCAAAATCAGCTGCAACAGATACTGCAGACCCGCCGCTTGAGCCAAAAGATGTTTTTGATGGATAGAGTGCATTCCATGTTTGCTGCCAGCCGCTCTCACTAAAGCTTCCGCTGTTAGCAAACTCAGAGGTATTTACTTTACCAATAATTACAGCTCCAGCTTCCCGCAGCTTTTTCACTTGGAAGGCATCGGAATCAGGCTGCCAGCCTTCAAGAGCTTTACTGCCACCTGTAGTAGGCATATCCTTTGTGTCATAAATATCTTTTATCGCAATTGGAATACCCAATAAATCACCTTTTACACCTTGTGCACGGGCATCGTCAGCAGCTTTTGCTTGGTTAAGCGCAGTTTCAGATACATGCAGGAATGCATGGAATCCCAATTGTCCCTCATCGTATACCTTAATTCTATCTAAATAGGCTTGAGTAATTTGTACAGAAGTAGTTTTACCATTAATCATATCCTTCTGTATTTCTGCAATTGATTTATTCTTAACATCATACGGAGATGAAGTTATTAATTCTTTGGCCGCAGGAGCATTTGGAATATCCAGATGATCTCCAGTATCAAGTCCCTCTATAGCAGATATATCCCAGTTGCTAATTGAACGAATTTGTGCGTTTGTTAATCCTGTTACATCCAGCAGACTATTAAGTCCATCTAGCATAGCAACCAGATTTTTCAACCCTTCTTCACCAGCTTCTCCAACTTGTACATAATTTACTAGGGACTTCGATTCGCCCGGCCCAATATTTAGTGAATTAATGAACCCATAGAAATTCGCTTCATTTCCATACTCAGCTAAGGGTACTGTGAATGGATCCTGTTGCTGATTCCCTAGACCTGTTAATCCATTATCAAACGGTTTTGGAGATCCCACTGCAACGCCTAGCGGCTTATTGTTTCTGGCACTGCTATCTACAACAATCCATGAATCATCTGTAGTTACCTTAAGATCGCCTGAGTAGGTTGCCTTAACTACTGAAGCATTTGTTGTTGTACCATATCCTAAAGAGCCACCGAATGATACATCAACTTTTATAGCGACATCATTTTTATTAGTGAATGTATCAAAGAATCTCGTTCGATTATGAATAGTATCCACATACACCTCACGTGTTACAGTTACATTTCCTAGATTTACAGATTGAGCCGAAGTAAACTTATTAACGCCATCGTATTTCAAGTCAAACCCACGCATCATTTGACCATTCATCAGTGGAGCTGAAGGCGAGGACACTTTAACAAAGATATTGCCGAAACCTTGTACTTGTGTAGCACCAATTGTACGTAAACTTCCTGTGTCTAAGCTAGGAGCAAAAACATCGTGAATCTCCCATACTGTGCCACTTTCTGAAGTAACTCTAGTTAAAGCGTCAGCTGTTTGGAACGGAATTACAGTCGTAGCAATAACAGATAACACAATTGAAGTAGCTATAAATTGCTTTTTACTCCAATTTTTTTTTGCTGGTGAATATTCAGATCGGGTGGAACCAGAATGATCTCTTTTAGTTTCACGTAGACGTTTGAACTTATTCATGTGCGTAATCTCCTTTTCCTTTATGTATTTTATTATTTAATGTTAGGAAATATAACACTAGTATTTGTTTCAGTCAATGAATATTATGGATTTAATATATTTTGAGTTTAAAAAAAGGAAAAAAAGGCTTTTTTAATTATTATGTGTAATGTATATGTTAACTAAAATGTTAAATAGATAACGTTATATGATAGATTTTAAGGGGTTGTAGGATATTGAGTATTATCATCCGGCTGCATCATCAAAAACCTTGAATTTCACGAGTTCAAAAAGAAGAGGAACAGCTAATAATTAACAGAGAATATTATGTTTTTCATTTCATGAAAGTGGAAGATTTCTATATGGGAGAATGGCATAAAGCAGAATCACTGATGATTCCAGATGCACTAGCCCGCAAGATCAATAATGGGCATCCTGAAAAGAGTAAAGTATCTGCTGGGAAAGAAGCCATAAGAATAGCCAGGTAGTATATCTGGAATAAGTGGGATTTCATTGTGGAAACCACTTTAGCGGGTGGTAACGTTATAAGGCAGATGAGGGATGCAAAGGAATAAGGCTTTGAAATTATTGTGTTTTATGTGGGGCTAGCAGATGTTCGGCTAAATATTGAATGTATTGCTCTACGTGTGAAAAACGGTGGCTATCATATTGAAACCGAGGATATTGTTAGACGCAATTTAACAAGTGTGAATAATCTGATATCTCACTTAGAGTTGATTGATCATTAATTGTTATTGATAATAGTAAAGCTGTAATTGGTTTATTTTTTTGACATCATATCATGTCCGCAACCTCAAAAAATTCGATAATATCGGAGAAGACATGGAGGATCTGATCTCCATCGGCATAATCGACCTGATTAAAGCTATTGAGAGCTATCGTCCAAACAAAGGAATGAATGTGTAAAATCAGGAGACATATGTACATTTGGCGAATGATTTGGTATTAGCAAAAACAAGAAAGCATTTGAAGAAAAAAGAGTAAGATTTTATAAGATGTATAATTTTCCATTGGACAATTGGGTAAAGCCTATGCATTGTGGAAAAGCATTGTTTGATGAATTGAGGAATTAGTGAACTCAATGACTTTGGAGGCAATCTCCTAGGTCTTTTATTATGTGCGCCCAGCATGGGCGCTATCTATAGGGTTGAAGTCCTGAATGGCAAAGGCAGTAGTAGCAATAAGCGATTGGCTTAAGGTAAGGGTATCTACCGCTAGGTCGAATCTGAAGGAAGCCAGTAGCAAATCTCCGGTCTGAGGAACACGAACTTCATATAAGGTTAACTCAATGAGGTTGCATGACAAATGTTGTAAACCTGCATTCAGCCTCCTACATACCAGCTGGTAGCTTAGCGGACGCATCGTAAATTCGTGGGTCAGCTTTTCCATGAATTGCACACAATCGTGGGAAGGGTGATATACCGGCTCTTCCGACAACGGACAACAGCTCACTTCCCACTGCCTCCACCGCAATTTTCCCTTGCACTACCCCCTCTTCCAGAATCACCATATCCTCTTCCCTGTTGATGTTCAGTTCCCCGAAGAAGTCAAAATGGATCCCGATCAGTTTGGTGGTCGGATCAGCCTCCGTTGCATTCGTGGTAGACGCCGGAAGGCAGAACGATAAGCTCCCGGGTAACACCGTGTAGGTTCGCTCCTCCATCGCAACGTACAATAGGCCGTGGCACACATAGAGTAGCTCAAAATCTTTTAGCCTCCTTCTCGGGAACAAGCGAGGCGCGACCGTCTGGAACTGCGTTTAATGGATAGAGGGAGTCCACTCATGGAAGAGGAATCGCTTGCGGACCGGGTGTTGGAGAGGGTGGGAAATAGCAGGATAGATCCCTTACATAGAATTAGATGGAATACCGGAATCGTGCAAAAAGTAACTTTCTTAGCTAAATAAAACTATCCATCATTCTTATATAATAAAGGTAACAAGGTATCATAACAAGACGAAAGCTATTCTGTAGTAATCCGGTATTATACAAATGTAAGAGAAGGATATGCATGAAGAATGGTAAGTCATTAATGCCCACCCAAGAAGATTAGATGCTGTAGGGAGACTTCGGCTTCTCCCAACAAGGAGCTTGGATCAACACAAAATAACCTCCGCGAGTGAGAAGGATAGGATGGATGCATCATGAAAAGGTACGGGGCGGTCGTGATAGGCTGTGGTTATATGGGCTCTCTCCACTTGGACGCGATATCACAACAGGAGCGAGTCCGGTTGATCGGCGTGGCGGATTGGAACCGGGACAGGGCCTCCTTAGTGGCAAGCCAATACGGAGCCAAGTGTTGGAGCACGGATTACCGGACATTGATCGAGCGTGACGATGTGGATCTGGTCATTATCGCCACGTACCCGTCCTCCCATCTGGAGATCGCAAAAGATTGTCTCGCTGCAGGGAAGCATATCCTATGCGAGAAGCCTATGGCGGGCAATGCACGGGAAACGCAGGAATTCATGAAGCTGGCCGGTGGAGCCAAAACCAAGGTGCTGATCGGTCACATCCTTCGCCATAACACCACGTACCAGGCGGTAATGAAGATGATCCGGGAGGGCGCCATCGGCTTCCCCTTGGTCATCCGGTTATCCCAATTGAAGCCCTCCCAAAATTGGGCTTCCCACTTGTCCCTGCTTCGAGACGTCTCGCCGATCGTAGATTGCGGCGTCCATTATATCGATGTGATGCGTTGGGCTACAGGGGCGGACGTGATAAGCGTCAACGGGATCGGGCAGCGTCTTTATGAAGAAGTCCCGCCGTACACTTACAATTATGGGCTCATGACCCTCCGTTTGTCGGACGGCTCCATCGGCTACTTTGAGACGGGGTGGGGCAAGGGGCTTCCGACTGATAACCGGAAGGAATTCATCGGACCCGCAGGCCGGATCCGCATCATCTACAAGAACGATCGACCGCGAGAGGATCAGCATCTGGGAAATCTGGTCGAGGTCGAAGACCATCGGAAAGGAACGGTCCGGCAGATCAATATGGACTTCTCCGTGAAGCCTACGGGTGCCCAACTGGACTATTTCCTGTCCATGCTGGAGAACAACTTGCCCGCTATACCGGCAATGGAGGATGCCTACCGGGCGATGGAGGTCGCACTCCTGGCCGATCGGGCGATCCATGAAGGAATTACGTTACCTTGTGCGAAATAAGGGTGGACTGACATGGTTATGGTAACAGGGGATGACCCGGTGCAAGGTGTACACCTGCTGAAGGGCTATATCGTCCCCACCCATGTGAAGGACGGCATCAGATATCAGCCGATCGATCCAATGGATGTGTGTTTACGGTGTCGTTGGGCGAGGGAAAAGTAGGGGATGCGCCCGAGTGGGATACAGAGGAGAGGGAGGTCTCCTTCATCCGCCAATACAGGTAATGGTAGACGGCCGTGCGAAATCTCGGATCTAAATAATCAAGTTAATTTATGGGGTTATTTTGGTTTGTTAACCCCAGTGGGATTCCGAACAGAAGGGAATGAAGCATGGAAAGAAAATTGGAAACCTTAGTAATTTCCCGTCTGACAAATCAGACGGATGTTTCAGATACAGAAGAAGTCCAGATCATCAAGCAATATCAATGGCTTAAAGGGTATTACCCGGTCGTTACAGCAAGATTAAATTACAGTCAGGAGGATCTGAAGCTTCAGTTTAAGGTTTACGAAAAGAATCCAATACGAACATATAGAAACATGAATGATCCCGTGTATAAGGATAGCTGCATCGAGTTCTTTTTTCAGCCTACTCCGGATTCGGACCAACGCTATATGAATTTCGAATTTAATGCGAATGGCACAATTCTCTTGCAGATAGGAGCGGATCGGTATGATCGCTTCCCAATCACTATTAATCCGGCACTTTTCCACGTCCTAACCACCACCGATCAAATCAATGATAAAGGAGAAGTGTATTGGGAATTAAGCTTTTCGATCTCATGGGCTTGGGTACAATCTTATTTTCCAGACTTTCGGGCAGTGCCGGGAAAAAGGATAAGAGGAAACTTTTACAAGTGCGGAGACGATACGACCTATCCGCATTTTGGAACATGGAGCAGAGTTCATTCGGACAAACCAGAATTTCATAGAAGCTGTGATTTTGGGATTCTGTACTTAGAGTAACTGCGAAATGCAGCGTCAATGAATAACTTCTGAAGCCGTGTGACAACAGTGTCATCCAACAATCCACGTTTGTGCGCGGGGATCGAGTACTCGTGAAAAAGGACAAGACGGCCAATAAAGATCAATATTACTTATATAATGGTCATGGTGATATGGTAATGAATGTAGACACTAGCGCAAAAACTGTAAATGAATATAGTTATGATGAATGGGGAAACATCACTGGCCAGATAGAAGGAATCTCCAACTCTTTTAAATACGCAGGTGAAGTGTATGATGCAGAAACGGGATTATATTATCTGCGGGCTAGTTATTAGGATCCAAGTATGGGTCGGTTGTTCCAAAAGAAACAGTAGGACAGTCACTGGAAGGGTTGGACTTGATAATGTTGTAAGATAGTTACGAAGTTATGTTTCAAGAATAGAAAAAAGGGCATTTATGAAGCTGTATCTTGAGTTTTATTAGGCGAAGCGTTGCTTAAATTTATTAGGTAGGTCCGTTAACATTAAAGTATTAAAAGGCGACTTGTCTGCGGACGGGTTGCTTTTATTTTTTTCAATTCCTTTCAAAATAGTGTTCAGTTTTGACCGATCTACTCATGCAAAACATTGAATAGCATCCATAAAGATAACCGTCAAATCATAGGAAATATGATATAATGACGTCGTTGTTGTATGGTGCATTTTAATATGAAAATAGGATGGACAATATGAGAGGATATTTTCATAACGTCGATAAAAAACGATTGATTATTATGGTTATCGGCAATGTATTTCTGGGCATGGGAATCAGTATTTTTAAGCTGTCCGGCATGGGGAATGATCCCTTCAGCGGTATGGTTATGGCACTTGCAGAAAACACAGGTATGACATTTGCAAATTTTCTGATCTTATTGAATCTGGTATTGTTTGTAATCGAATTCATAACAGGACGAAAGTTTATTGGCGCCGGGACTTTCGTGAACGCAATTCTTCTAGGTTACATAGCTACTTTCTTTCATAGTACTTGGCTATCTCTGTTCGGCGAACCTCAATTGATATGGCAGCAGGTGGTCATCGTAGCGATTGGTGTAGTGGTATGCAGTTTTGGGGTATCTCTGTATCAGTCATCGGAGGTAGGCGTAGCTCCCTACGACAGCCTGTCCCTGATTATGAGGGATAACTTCCCGAAAGTATCTTATTTTTGGCACCGGATGTTTACGGATTCTCTTTGTGCTTTGGTTTGCTTCCTGGCAGGAGGCATTATAGGCTTAGGAACTCTGGTATCCGCATTGGGTTTGGGACCTATTGTTCATTTTTTTAATGTGAATTTTACGGAGAAACTTCTGGCAAAAAGGCGTACCAATTAAAAAGTTTATGAATTACAGTAAAGGCGGGGCAGATCAATCTGCCCCGCCTTTACTGTAATTGAAGGTCCATTTCTAATGAGCAGCGGATGAACTTTTTATTTTATTATTTTTATGAACATCTTCTGTACCGCTATCCAAGGCGGACTTGTAGTAGAAGCATTTATGTTCTATGACTTCCATCGTTTTTTTTAATTCTTCCATCTGTGCTTCTACGGAGGCTTTCCGCTCCAAGAACATGTCATATCTTTGCTGTAAGGTGGAATCTCCCTCTGAGCACCACTCAATGAAATGTTTTATTTCTTTAATTGGCATCCCGGATGACTTCAGGCATTCAATTACTTTTAAAGCGTCCATATCGGATTGTTTAAATATACGTTTACCGCCGGAGGTTCTTTCTATAGAAGGGAAAAGTCCTTCCTTGTCATAGTATCGCAGGGTATGTGGTGTCATGTTAAAGGATTCCGCAACTTCACTTATGGAGTATGTTTTCATCATCTATCTCCAATCTCAAATATATTTTATGCTTGACTTAGAGTTAACTTTAAGTAATAACATATGTTTTGTAAAGCTGACGTTATAGATTTTAATATTATCTAGAAGAGAGGTTTCACTATGATAAAAGTTAATGCACGCGCTACATTCAGTCAGGAAGGTCCATTCAAGCTAACCACAATCGAACGCCGAGATCTGCAGCCGCACGATGTTCTTATTGAGATTAAATACGCTGGCATCTGCCACTCGGATATTCATACTGCCCGCGGGGAGTGGGGGCCGGTCAACTATCCACTTGTTCCGGGACATGAGATCGCCGGAATTGTCAGTCAGATCGGTTCTGGAGTCACAAAGTACTCAGTAGGCGACCGGGTAGGAGTAGGTTGTATGGTTGACTCCTGTGGAGAGTGCAGTAATTGCCATAAAGGTGAGGAGCAGTATTGCCTGAGTGGAAATACGGGCACCTATGGAGCTATCGACCGGTACGGGCAGTATACGCAAGGCGGATATTCCACCCATATTGTTGTCACCGAGGATTTTGTGGTTCGGATCCCTGACAGTATTCCGCTTGACGCCGCTGCGCCGCTTCTGTGTGCAGGAATCACCACCTATTCACCACTACGTCATTGGGGAGCTGCTCCTGGCAAAAAAGTAGCTGTGGTGGGTCTTGGCGGACTTGGACACATGGCTGTGAAGATCGCTCATGCCATGGGGGCAGAGGTTACTGTTTTATCACAGTCATTGAAGAAGAAGGAAGATGGATTGAAATTAGGGGCGGATCATTATTATGCCACAAGTAATCCGGAGACATTTAAGCAGCTTGCCGGTTCATTCGATCTTATCGTGAATACAGTAAGCGCGCAGATTAATATCGATGCCTATCTTTCGCTTCTGGCGCTGGACGGCACATTAGTCAATGTCGGTGCACCCGCTGATCCATTAGCAGTTAACGTGTTTTCGTTGATCGGCCACCGCCGTTCGTTTGCCGGATCGATGATTGGCGGAATCCGTGAAACGCAGGAAATGCTTGATTTCTGCGCTGAACATAATATTGCATCTGAAATCGAGGTCATTTCTGCTGACCGGATTGATGAAGCCTGGGAGCGTGTACTTGCTTCAGATGTCCGTTACCGGTTTGTCATCGACATCAGCACGATGGGGAACGAATAAGGATTTCCTCTTTGTTTAAATCGGTTCGCGTCCAGAACCTCTGAGAATTCGATAATACCTGAGAAGATATGGAGGATCTGATCTCCATTGGCACAATCGGGAAGGACAAAAATGTAGAGATTCTCAACAAAGTATTTAAAAAGCAACTTGCCAACAGGGGAGTTGCTTTTTTGTTAAGATTTTTATAGCTGAAGATATAGAGCCGATACGGATTAGAAAATCGTAAGATATGAAAGACAGGAGCCGCAGCCACTCTTGCTGCAGGATTTCAGCAATGGACGATCTGATAGATATATCGCAAAAGAGCCTTGGCACTATAAAGGCTCTTTTTGTGCTAAAGGTTGACATTATAAATAAAAAGAAAGTATGATGTTTTAAATCGTAATAATTACGAATAATTGTTAGCCATAATCGAGTTGAGTAAATAATTTGTTAAAGGAGCTTCAATAATTAATGAATAAAAGCAGCACCAATCAACGTCTACCCAGAGCAAAAGGAATCGATATGGGCACCTATTATACACCCAAAGAATGTGCCAAAAAGGTTAGACATCTCGTTCTGCCCGATATGAATCGAAAGATTGTCGAAGAATTCATTGCAATTTTAGGAATGAGGGGAATATTTGAAGAGCATCGAGTTCCAATTCCAAATAAAGTGGTTATGTATGGTCCACCGGGCACAGGGAAAACACTTACGGCATTTTATATGGCTCAAATGCTGGAGCTTCCACTTATCCTAGTTCGACTAGATGCAATTATTCACAGCCATTTGGGTGAGACTGGAAGTAATATCCGAAAAATATTCGAGTATGCCAAAGCATCTCCTTGTGTTCTTTTCCTGGATGAGTTTGATGCCATTGCAAGAACACGGGAGAGTAATGACGAGGTTAAAGAAATGGCTCGTGCGGTGAATACACTGCTGCAATGTCTCGATGATTTTGGTGATAATAGCATTTTTGTAGCAGCGACTAACCTGGAAAATGAACTGGATAGAGCTATTTGGAGAAGGTTTGATACAAAAATGATTTATTCTAACCCTGATGAATCAAGTAGGCGTCAATATGTTGAACTGTTAATCAATGATTTTGAAAGAGATGCTGGGTTGATGGAGGAGGCCTGCGAGCGTCTTTCCGGTTGCAGTTTTGCTGATATAGAACAAATTGTTCTAAAAGCGAAACGTAAGGCGATCATAGAACATTGTCCGCTAAAACGAAAGCATATTGTTCTTTCTTATGAAGAATATTATCCTTCCATAAAAGAACCCAAGCAATTGAATTCTTAATCGCTTGGGTTCTTTGCTTCATTTTCATGGGTGTTATTTCAGCTCTGAATTATGAATTCATCAACTGATATTAGGTGTAGAGTCTCTTATGATGAGTTTGGTATAAATATGAGAAACCTGATAGGGTTGCTTCGGATCATTAATTCGGGAAAGTAGCATTTCGGCTGCTTTGACGCCCATCTCATTACTATAAATATGAACCGTGGTGAGATGGGGTTCTACAATGCTTGATTCAGGACCGTTATCAAAGCCACAAATGACGATGTCGTTAGGAATGGAAAGCACATTTTTGAGTGACTTCATAAAGGTAACCGCAATATAATCGTTAGCACACACGAAAGCAGAAGGGAGCTCATTGATTTGACTTAGTCTAGTATCTGCCCACTCTGGACTTGAGAAAAATAGTCGATCGTCATCGAGAATGCATTGTGTGAGATCAAGCTGAATCCCGGATTCTATCAGTGCGCGATTAAAGCCCACCCATCTTTCATTAAAACTCCTACAGTGATTATAGTCCCCGATGAACCCCAGTGATTTGTAACCGCCCTCAATTAACTTTTTGGTAAGTTGGTATGTGCTGTGTTCGTTCTCCATGAGAAGGACATCTGCTTGGAATTCAGGGTAACAGACATCTGCAGAGCAGTCGATGAAAATAGTTGGAATACCTAGACTTGTAATCAGCTTACTATATTCCGAATTAAACAACTCAATACAAATAATTCCGTCTACATTGGAGACATCAAAATTATTTGGAAGAGACAGGGACTCTTGATCAATATCTCTTATAATGTGCATGGATAAATTATATCCTTCTGCACTGATTCTTTTTTCCATGCCGCTGATCAGTTTCGATCCAAAGTGGGAAGTGTTAGGTAAGTTTTCTGTTAATAAAGCGATGTTTCCAGAGTTTCTTGATAGAGTACTTTCGGAGTCCATAAATGCAAATTGTTTATATTTTAACTCTATCGCTTTCTTTATGACCTTGTTTCTGGTTTCATCAGGTATACCGTTCGTTCCATTTAACGCTTTGGAAGCTGTATTTCTGGAGATTCCTAAAGCGTCTGCGATGTCTTGTATGGTTACTTTTTCCCGAGCCATCTATGTAATTCACCTCTATATTCATGTTCTTAATATTCGCCGCAAATACTGTACTATTTGTCGTTATTTCAACTCTCTTTAATGTATATTAGTTTGCCTGAAATAGCAACATGATTTTTACAAATGCACAATTCAGTTTACATTATATTTGGTCATAAGTGTGCATTTAATTAGTTTAGTTTTTATTTTATTTCGATTTTTGTGAGAATAAAGGTTGAAATCTTATTTGAATTGGCTGTATTTGTAATTATGTAAAAATATATACGCCATTTATGTACAAAATAATTTGTCATATGCACATAAATATTTTTACAAAATGTATTGACGAACGATTAAGTGTTTGGTAAATTGTAAAAGCAGCAGGACATAAGAGAGATTGAAAGCCCTTACTGCATCAAGATGTAAACATTGATAAGAACGGAGGTAAAGGCATTGCATAACCCAATAGAAGCCGAACACGGAATAACGGTGACGAGACATAAGAGTTCCTTCATGGATTATTTAAAGAAGCACTACTTTCTTTATATTTTGCTCGCACCAGCTGTGATTCTGACCCTTATTTTTAAGTACGGTCCTATGTATGGTGCGATTATCGCCTTTAAAGATTTCAGCCCAATCAAAGGAATCATGGGAAGTGAATGGGTAGGTTTGTACAACTTCGAGAAATTCCTTTCTTCCCCCAATTTCGAAGTAATCTTTATGAATACGCTTAAATTAAGTTTCTTCGGATTAATTCTGAGTTTTCCAATTCCGATCCTGCTTGCCTTGATGTTGAATCAAATTCGCCGTGCAGGCGTCAAAAAGAACATTCAATTGTTCTTGTATGCACCGAACTTTATTTCTGTTGTTGTCGTGGTCGGGATGTTGTTTATCTTCTTGTCCCCAACGGGACCGATTAACCAGTTTTTCACCTGGCTTACAGGTGAACCAATTATGTTCATGTCTCGTCCTGAGTACTTCCGTTCGATCTACATTTTATCCGATATTTGGACCGGAGCCGGTTGGGCATCCATTATTTATGTAGCAGCGCTTGCTAATGTCGATCCTGAGTTACATAATGCAGCCAATCTTGACGGCGCTAATCTTCTACAAAGAATACGCCATATCGATCTGCCAACCATTCGTCCAATTATGGCTATTGTATTTATCCTTGCAGCCGGCGGAATTATGTCAATTGGCTTCGAAAAAGCCTACCTCATGCAAACGGCGATGAACTTGCCAACCTCAGAAATCATTCCGACTTACGTTTATAAAATTGGTTTGCAGTCGGGCGATTATGCCTATTCAGCCGCAGTAGGATTGTTTAACTCTATCATCAACATCGTCTTGCTCCTCACAGTTAACTTCACCGTGAAGAAACTGAATGAGGGTGAAGGTCTTTACTAAGAAAGGAGCAACAAGTTATGCCCATTAAACATTCCGGATTAGATCGCTTTATCATCGTGCTGAACGCGATCTTCCTGACGCTGGCCGTACTTATCATCGTTCTTCCCTTGATTTATGTAGTGATTGCATCTTTTATGGATCCATCTGTGCTGCTCAGTAAAGGATTATCATTCAACCTATCGGACTGGTCATTAGAAGGGTATGTAAAAATTCTTTCGAATCCTGCCATGATCCGTGGTTTTGGAAACTCTGTTTTATACTCTATTTCATTTGCTATGATTACCGTTCTCGTCTCAATCTGTGCAGGGTACGCACTGTCCGATGACAGGCTCAAAGGAAAAGGGTTCTTCATGACATTGTTTATTATCACCATGTTCTTTGGGGGTGGACTCATACCGACATATCTGCTCGTTAAGAACCTTGGTTTGCTTGATACAGTATGGGCGGTGATCATTCCAGGGGCAGTTAATGTTTGGAACATCATTCTTTCTAGAACTTTCTTCAAAGGCGTTCCGAATGAAATGAAGGAAGCCGCTAATGTAGACGGAGCTTCGGAAATGCGGATTTTCTTCAGTGTCGTATTACCGCTCTCCAAACCGATTGTTTTTGTGCTCGCTCTTTATGCCTTTGTGGGCCAGTGGAATTCCTACTTTGACGCTATGATCTATTTAGATAATCCGAATCTTCATCCACTGCAGCTGGTGCTACGTTCCATCTTGATCCAGAATCAGGTAGATCCGGGCATGATCAGTGATCAACTCGCCATGGCGGAAATGAAACGATTGTCTGAAATCATCAAGTATGCTGCCATCGTTGTTTCCAGTTTGCCACTCATTGTTATGTATCCGTTCTTCCAGAAGTACTTTGAAAAAGGTGTTATGGTCGGTTCCCTTAAGTAGGAAACAGGCTGCACATAGATAAAGATTAATTCATTCCTATCTAATTTGGAGGTCATACCCTATGAAAAGAATTAAGAAATCAAGAGTTTCGACGAAAGCAGCTTCTGCCACTGTACTTGCTTCTCTTATATTCCTTACTGCATGCGGTGGAGGAGGAGGGGGAAGTGCAGCTAGTAAAGAACAGGATGCCAGCGGTAAAGTAACCTTGAACTTTATAACACAAAGCTCTCCACTTGCACCAACTGATCCCAATGAAAAACTGATTAATAAACGTCTTGAAGAAAAGACGAATGTTCATATTAATTGGAAGAATTTCACGAAAGACGTATTTGTTGAAAAAAGAAACTTGGCTGTGGCCAGTGGTGATCTACCTGATGCTATTTTTAATGCAGATTACAGTGACTATGAGCTGCTTAAATTGGCTAAGGATGGTGCCATCGTCCCGCTGAACGATCTCATCGAGAATAATATGCCAAACTTCAAAAAGGTGCTGGAAGAAGCACCGGAATATAAGAGTATGATTACGGCACCAGACGGTAATATTTATGCCTTTCCATGGATTGAAGAGCTGGGTAGCGGTAAAGAAAGAATCCAGGCAGTAGATAGTATGCCTTGGATCAATGTGGAATGGCTTAAGAAGCTTGGCCTTGATATGCCTACAACAACGGAAGAATTAAAGGAAGTATTAATTGCATTCAAGACAAAAGATCCAAACGGCAACGGTAAGGCTGACGAAATTCCATTGTCCTTTATTAACAAGCCGGGAGCAGAAGATCTGGCATTCCTATTTGCTTCGTTTGGATTGGGGGAGAACCCTGACCATGCGGTTGTGAGCAATGATGGGAAAGTGATATTTACGGCGGCACAAGAAGACTACAAGGAAGCAGTTTCTTTTATTAACGAGCTGTATAAAGAAGGACTCATTGATATTGAAGCCTATACACAGGATTGGAGTACTTATCTTGCTAAAGGGAAGGATCAGAAATACGGACTGTACTTCTCATGGGATAAGGCCAACATCACCGGAGATAATGGCACCTACGAAGTTATGCCTCCACTTGCTGGACCTGATGGCGAAGTTAACGTAACAAGAACGAACGCGCTTGGTTTGGGAAGAGGGAAGATGGTTGTTACAAGCGCCAATAAGAACTTGGAAACGACAGCGAAATGGGTGGATCAACTCTTCGATCCGATTCAATCTGTACAGAACAACTGGGGAACGTATGGAGACGATAAACAGCAAAACATCTTTGAATTTGATAAAGAAAAAGATATGCTGAAACATTTGCCACTGGAGGGTGCAGCTCCTGTAGAGCTACGTGAGAAAACAAGTGTCGGTGGACCATTAGCTATTCTTGATTCCTATTATGGGAAATACACAACCATGCCGGATGATGCCAAAGGCAGAATGGATATTATCAAGAACATTATGGCGCCAAAAATGAAAGCAGAAAACGTAATGCCGAGTGTATTCCATTCCATTCAAGAGCTTGATCGCCTTACGACAATTGAAACGGATCTTTTTGCTTACGTGCTTAGAATGCGTACTGAATGGTACCAAAACGGTAAAGTCGAAGCGCAATGGGATGAATACCTGAAAGAATTGGATCGCTTGGGCTTGCAAGAATGGCTTGAAATTAAACAAAGCGGCTATGACAGAGCAAGCAAATAATAAACTATAAATAATATACGGTAAAGACCGTGTTCGGGAGTAAAGGAGAAAACAATAATGTCTACGATTGCGAAACAAAATTACCGAGGTGTGTATCATTTTTCCCCTAAGGAAAAGTGGATGAACGATCCAAACGGAATGGTTTATTTTGAGGGTGAATATCATTTGTTCTTTCAGCATCATCCGGGTGGAATGACCATGGGGGCTATGCACTGGGGCCATGCGGTTAGTAAGGATCTGGTTACCTGGGAGGAGCTGCCTATCGCTCTCGCTCCTGATGAATTGGGGATGATTTTTTCCGGCAGTGCTGTAGTTGACTGGAAGAATACGACTGGATTTTTTGAAGGTAAACCAGGTTTGGTAGCGATTTTTACGCATCATTTGGATATGCCAGAAGGCAAGCCAGCCATTCAGCGTCAAAGCTTGGCCTACAGTAAAGATAACGGAAGAACCTGGACGAAATATGAAGGAAATCCGGTACTTGAACATGATACATTTATTGATTTCCGTGACCCAAAAGTATTTTGGCATAAAGATACTAATAAATGGGTGATGATTGTAGCTTGTGGTCAAACGGTGTGTCTATATCATTCTCCTGATCTAATGAACTGGACATATGCCAGCGAATTTGGTGAAGGAATCGGTTCTCATGATGGGGTATGGGAATGCCCAGACTTGTTCCCGCTTGCTATTGCTGGCGATCATTCGAACACGAAATGGGTGATGCTTGTGAGCATCGGTGCGGATCCCGCTTTTGTGGAAGGGTCAAGAACGCAGTATTTCACAGGGGATTTTGATGGAGAAGTGTTCACGCCAGATGAAGATTCGCTAAAAGTTCGCTGGATTGATTATGGAAGAGATAATTATGCAGGTGTAAGCTGGTCTGATATACCGGCTGAGGATGGAAGACGACTATTTATCGGCTGGATGAGCAACTGGATGTATGCTAACAAGACGCCGGCAGAACAATTCCGCGGCGCGATGACGATTGCAAGGGAACTTCAACTCGAATCAAGACAAGGGGAGATCTTTCTTGTGCAGAAGCCGGTACGGGAGCTAGAATCTGCTCGTGTACAAGTCCTTTCTATGAAAGAGGCAACGGTGCAAGAAATCAATACTCTTCTTAAGGAGATTCACTTGGAATCTTATGAGATTATAGCTGAGTTCACTCAGGGTAAATCTGTAGGCTTCAAAGTAAGAGTAGGTGCGGATAGTCAAACGGTGATCGGTATTAACGGTGAGACCGAGGAGCTTTATGTAGATCGGATGGCTTCAGGTCAGCATGATTTCCACGAACATTTCGTAGGACATCATTCAGCCAAACTCGAAGCGCTTGATGAGTCAAATGATCTCCGTATTTTTGTGGATCGCTCTTCAGTTGAGGCGTTCAGTAATAGAGGTCAGGCAGTGATTACGGATCTTATATTCCCTGGACTAGAATCTAAAGGTATAGCTGTGTTTGCAGAAAATGAGAATGACTTGCTGATTTCCCTGGATATCTATGAGCTTACTCCCTCTGCTGGGCAAGACAAGAATTAGTCACCGAGAGGAGTCATGAATATGCGTATAGGAGCGATTGAAGCTGGCGGGACGAAGTTTATATGTGGCATTGGGAATGAAAATGGGAAAATTGAAGATCAGCTTAGTTTCCCAACAGAACATCCTGAGGTGACGTTGCCCAAAGTTATTCAATATTTTCAAGGCAAGCAGGTAGAAGCTATCGGAATTGGATCATTTGGTCCGATCGATATACATCCAAATAGCCCGACATATGGTTATGTTACAACAACACCGAAGCCAGGGTGGGGAAATTACGATATGCTGGGTACTTTGCAGCAAAGCTTCTCGGTTCCCTTTGGATGGGACACGGATGTGAATGCAGCGGCATTCGGTGAAGCTAAATGGGGCGCTGCCCAAGGGCTGTCCAGTTGTTTGTACTATACAGTTGGCACGGGTATTGGTGTCGGTGTGTATTCCGAAGGCAAGCTTATTCATGGTCTTGTGCATCCCGAGGGGGGGCATGTTCTTACGAGACGTCATCCTGACGATGTATTCCCGGGGGGATGTCCCTATCATGGGGATTGCCTAGAAGGGATGGCGGCAGGTCCTGCTATCGAAGCAAGATGGGGGAAGAAGGGGCATGAACTTCCTATGGATCACCTTGCATGGGAAATGGAAGCATTTTATATTGCACAGTCGATTACGGGAGCTATATTGCTTAACTCTCCTCAGAAAATCATTCTGGGTGGCGGTGTTATGCAGCAGTCACAATTGTTTCCACTTATCCGGCAGGCTGTGCTTCAGAACCTGAACGGCTATGTTAGCTCAAGTACGATTTTGGAACACATAGATGATTATATCGTTCCACCAGGTCTAGGCCAACAGGCGGGATTATGCGGCGCTCTGGCTCTTGGACTCACAGCACTGGAAAGTCAGATTTCTGCTCCATTGTAAAAGAATATATAGAGGAGGTCAATGCAGTGATGAATTGGCCTCCTTCTTATTTTTAAAAAGAGGGTGAAGAAGATGAGGAATAAAGGAAAAATTGTATTATGCTTTCTCATGGCCACAGGACTTGTTATGACTTCAGCAGGCCTTTATGTTGCAAATCTCGGTACGGGTTGGGCTGCTCCTATTTTTGAAAGCGTAACCAAAATAAAAACGAACTTAACAGGTTGGCAAATAAAAGGAAAAGGGCAGCTGGTGGATACGCCTGACGGGATCTTACTGACTTCGGAACCAAAAGAAAATGTAATGGCCATCTCCGAAACGGTGTCAGAGGATTTTATTTATGAAGCAGATGTCATGATCAAGGATATGAATGCTGATGCGACCTTGCTTTTCCGTTCTAATGAAGAGGGTTGGAATTCCTATATGCTCCAAATCGTACCGAATGCAGGTATAATCCGCTTACGAGACGCAAGTGGTACTGAAGGGAAATTAAAAGAGGAGCGAAAGATTACTGTGAAGGAAGGAGAGATCTATCATCTTAAGGTCACAGCTGAGGGTTCATCGCTGAAAGTATATTGGGACAATAAATATAAACCTGTGATTGAGGTTCAGGATCAAACGTATCGTACGGGTAAGCTAGGACTCAATGTATGGGATGGTTCTGCTTTGTTCCAAAACATTATCGTAAGTGATCTGAAAGGAAATCTGGGTACTGTGGTTACAAATAAAGGAGAATGGCAGCCTAATATCGGCGGCAAAAAAGGAAGGGGAATAAACCAGAATAAGTCACAGCAAATTTATAATAGGCAAGCTTCTGATTTTGTATATGAAGGAAATATAACCCTTCAATCTGATTCTGTTGCAGCACTCGCATTTCGTTCAACGGCTGATGGAACAAAGGGATATGAAGCTACACTTACAAAGGAAGGAAATCAGGTCCGTTTAAGCTTGACGAAAGCTAACGGAACAACCATTGGAAGTTCACAGCGTATCTATCCAAGTCAGACCGGAGCAAAACATCACGTAGAGATAAGGGCAAATGGAAACAGAATTCAGGTCTTCTTAGACGGGTACACCCCGGCTGCAATTGATCTAACAGATAAAACCTACACCGATGGATATGCAGGAATCGTTGTTAAACAGGGAACAGCTTACTTCCAGGATACCTATGTGACGGATGCCAGCAGTTATTATAATGAAAAATATCGTCCTCAGTATCACTATACGCCAATTCGTGGTTCTGCCAGTGATCCGAATGGACTGGTCTACTTCGAAGGAGAATATCATCTATTTCATCAGGACGGAGGCACATGGGCACATTCTGTCAGTAAAGATATGATGAACTGGAAGCGGCTTCCGATTGCGCTGCCGTGGAATGATCATGGACATGTCTGGTCTGGATCGGCTGTAGCAGATTTGACGAATGCATCAGGCTTGTTCGGAGATTCAGGAGGTAAGGGGCTAATTGCATATTACACTTCCTATAATCCTGATAGTCCGAATGGGAATCAGCGTATCGGTCTTGCTTACAGCAAGGATCAAGGTCGTACTTGGGAATATTCCAAAACGCGACCCATTGTTATCGAGAATCCAGGCGATAATGGAGGGGAGCCCGGAGGTTGGGATTTCCGTGATCCGAAAGTGATTCGTGATAACGACAATAACAGGTGGGTAATGGTTGTATCCGGTGGAGATCATATTCGTTTCTTTACTTCAACGAATCTACTGGATTGGACCCTGACAGATAGTTGGGGATACGGGGATTATGTTCGCGGTGGTGTTTGGGAATGTCCGGATTTGCTTCAACTTTCGGTAGACGGAACATCACAGAAGAAATGGGTTCTGATGATTAGTACAGGAGCGAACTCAAAAACAGGCGGATCAGATGCTGAATATTTTGTGGGTCATTTAACGGCGGAAGGTAAATTCGTAAATGATAATTCAGCAGGGAAAGTATTGCGAACAGATTTTGGAAAAGAATTCTACGCTTCAATGTCTTTTTCGAACATGCCAGATCATCGCAGTGTAATGATGGCATGGATGACAAATTGGGACTATCCGTTTGCTTTTCCAACGACCAACTGGAAAGGCGTTCTGTCTATCCCGAGAGAAGTTACATTGGTAACGACTAAAGATGGGATTCAGCTCGCCCAAAGTCCGATCAAGGAGCTCCAATCGCTGCGTAGTCAGCTGTATTCTACAGCTAATAAAGTCGTGACTCCTTCTTCTCAGAACCTACTGAAAGGGATTACCTCTGGTGCATACGAGATTGAAGCAGAAGTGGAAGTTCCTGCAGGTAGTCAGGTGAGTGAATTTGGCTTTAACGTTCGTGAAAGTGGAAGTAAGCAAACGGTTGTTGGATATAAACCTAGTGAGAGTCAGATTTTTGTGGATCGGTCTGCATCTGGTTTGACGGATTTTTCGAGTTTATTTAGTACAAGACATGAAGCGCCAATGCCAACGGAGAATAAGCGTGTTAAGCTGCGTATCCTTGTAGATGAGTCTTCTGTTGAGGTTTTTGGCAACAACGGTAAAGTTGTTTTGTCTGATGTCATTTTTCCAGATCCAGCCAGCAGGGCTTTAAGCTTTTACACCAAAGGGGGCAACGTAAAAGTCGTATCTCTGAAGGTGAACCGGTTAGGCTCTGTATGGAATCAGGACTCTAATTCTGCTACCAAGATAATGATGGATACAAATGATCGTGAACTGAGCAAGGGGCAAAGCGACACACTCTTGGCAATGATAGAGAATGGAACAGGTAATGGTGCACAGCCGCTGAAATGGAATTCCAGTAACAAAGATGTAGTTGAACTAAACGTGGCAGATAACTCACAGGCAACCATTGTAGGTAAAAAAGAAGGAGAGTCGATCATTACTGTCTCTACTCCAAATGGGAAGACATCAACAAGCATATTAGTTAAGGTAACTGATGGTGAATTTCATACGAACTTAGGTGGATGGACTAAAGATCTTTCTGCAGCCTCTTGGGTCATTAGTGAAAATGGAATTCGTGGAAGTTACTTGAGTGACGCAAATTATGTCGCAGAGAAGCGGGCAGGAGACTTTACTTATGAAGCAGAGATGATGTTAGGTAAATCCGGTGGAGCGGGCTCTATGTTGTTCCGTGCCAGCGAAGATGGACGCAGCGGATACTACTTAAATCTGGATCCGAATATGAAGTCCGTACGTCTCTTTTATAAAATCGAAGGCCGTTTTGAAGAGAGTCAAATGCTGGCGAAAATACCTACGTTCATTCAGCCGGGTCAAACCTATAAAGTGAAAATCGAAGCCAAGGGCCCGCATATTGTGGTTTATGTGGACGGGCAGAAAGTGATCGACCTGCAGGATGGCACTTTTGCAGAAGGTCACTTTGGACTACATGTATTTGGTGGATATGTTTCATATCAAAACGTTAACGTGAGTGGAGAAACACCTGCCAATTTGACCACATCCAGTCTAGTAAATGCAAAGCTACAGAAATCTCTCTACACAGCAAATCTTGCAAATGGTGAAGCGGTTACCTTGAAGGAAACGAATAATTCTACGGATCAGAAGTGGGTATTCGTGCCGACGGGAGATGATGCAGGTTCCTATTCCATTCGTACAACAGCTGGTCAGGCGCTGGATCTCGACACAGGACAAAATAAGATTCAGTTATACCATTATCTTGGATATAACAATCAGCGTTGGATTTTTCACGAGAATGATGATGGTACCATTAGTATTACTTCTGCTTATCATAAGAAAGCGCTGGAAGTATCAGCAGATGGAACGACACTGTCTCTAAGCGAACTTGATCCTACTCTAGATCGACAAAAATGGGTAATTACGAATTAACATGAACCGGGTTCAATTTTATGCAATTCAGTTGATGGACCCGGTGATTTATTATTTAACACTGTCGTATTTAAGGTATGAAGATGAAAACAAGACGACATTAAGGTACAATCATACTTAAAACGAATACCTGATGAATTAATCCATACGTTCATCGAGCAGGGGGGGCTTATGAGAACAGCAAACGCTAACTTAATGAAGGAAATTAACCTTAACAACGTTCGTCAAGTGATGAAACGTATAAATACAGCCACCAAACCCCAGCTGGCGGCACTGACCAAACTGAGCGTAGTAACAGTAAACTCATTAGTCAAGGAGCTGCACGAGTTAGGTGAGCTGTTCGAAGACTTGACTGTACCATCAAACGGCGGTAGGCCAGCACAAACTTATCGCTACAATTACAACTTCAGCCTCGGGCTGGTCATTTATCTGAAGGATAAAGAGGGACAGGTGCTGATTTCAGCCACCATCGTGAATTTGGAGAACGAAATTCTGGCGAAGGATGAACACATCATTCCAGTCTTCGAGAGACAATTTTTTTATGATATTATTGAACACTCTATAGCCTTGTATCCTTCTATCAAGGTTATTGGCATAGGCATTCCGGGTCAGGTTGTCAACGGCGAAATTAAAGTCAGCAGCCACCATGAGCTGACTGGCTCACGGATGATTCAAGAGATTGAGCAGCAATTTGAGTTGCCTATCTTGGTTGAAAATGACGTTAATGCAGCTATTAGCGGATATTGCATGAACCAAGGGGGAGAAGAGAAGCAGTACTTGCTTGGTCTTTACTTTCCAAGCAGGTACCCGCCTGGTATGGGGATCTATCTGAATGGAAAGATCCTTAAAGGCAATCAGGGCATGTCAGGGGAAATAAAATTCCTGCCTGACATGCCTGACTGGAGTCTGGAGATGGGCAAGGACACGTTCATCGATACTACCTGCCGGATTATCCAAACCCTGAATGCAGTTCTTGCTCCGGACAAAATTGTAATATATCAGGATAAGGTGGAGTTAGAAACCTGGACATCTGCTTGGGAAGCTTATCAGCTTCGACATCCAATGCCCATTTATCCACAGATCGTTATGCAAGATACATTTCAAGAAGATTTCGAGGCCGGCCTGCGCTGGTTGACATTGAAGTCATTGGAGCCGGATTTGGTCGAGCTCCATTAAGAGGTTGTCCCATAAGTCATGAGATGAATGACTTATGGGACAAGCCTCTTTTTTTAGGTGATCAATATGAGTATTAATCCAATTGCAGATATGCACTGCAACAAATGATACAGCTCCGGATCAGTGAATGGGTTGCTTGACAAAGGAATGGTTATATCGCATACTTAATTTATAGACTTTATAAAGTATATTTATTAAGTGTATAAATGTATTTCTTTACCCGTGCGGCGAATCATTTTTATCACGAGGGGGAAGCATGCTTGTCTACCTGGTTTTTGATTGTTATATATCTGGCTTTTATCAGTCTAGGACTTCCTGACTCTTTACTTGGCTCGGCATGGCCCGTTATCTGGCCCGAGATTGGTTCATCTCTTGGCTCGGCGGGTATCGTGTCCATGATCATTGCGGGAGGGACCATCGTGTCCAGTCTGTTCAGCAAAAGGATGGTCGAGCGTCTGGGTACGGGTAGAATCACATTGTTCAGTTGTTTCCTTACTGCGGTTGCGCTACTTGGATTTTCCATTGCTCCATCGATGCTCTGGTTTATAGTGTTTGCCATTCCACTTGGTCTTGGGGCGGGAGCGGTGGATGCGGCATTAAATCACTATGTGGCAGAAAACTACAAAGCCCATCATATGAACTGGCTGCACTGCTTTTGGGGTGTGGGGGCAACGATGGGGCCGATGATCATGGCTGTCAATCTTGTGAACTCTCAGTCATGGAGAGGTGGTTATGCAGTTGTTGCGATCATTCAGTTCCTACTCGTGATCATTCTTCTTGTGACGCTACCCCTCTGGAAGCGCGTGGCTACAACGCAGGAGAAACTGCTTTCGAAGGATGGGGAGCTGCTAGAAAATTTTCATGTTGAAGCTGCAGCAACAACGAAGCTACAAACTAACGTACTTCGTTTACGGGGTGTGAGGCCAACGCTCCTTACCTTCCTGCTGTATTGCGGGATAGAAACGATTGTCGGGCTCTGGGGTGCTAGTTACCTGGTCAGTACAAGAGAGGTCACAGCTGATGTGGCTGCACGTTGGATTTCCTTATACTATGGTGGCATCACAGTTGGCAGGTTAACAACTGGATTCATCGCATTAAAGGTTCATAACCGCTTTCTTATCCGTTACGGTCAGCTGGTAACCATTGTAGGTGGTGTAATACTTTTATTACCGCTGTATTCGTCCTTATCGCTGTTCGGATTCCTCTTGATCGGTATCGGTCTGGCGCCTATCTATCCGGGTCTTCTGCATGAAACACCTTCCCGATTTGGCAGAGAGAATTCAGCCCGATTGATAGGCTACCAAATGGCTGTAGCGTACACGGGAACAACATTAATTCCACCACTGTTCGGATTTTTAGCTGTACACACAAGCCTAGATCTATTCCCCTTTGTTGTGTTTACCCTACTAACATTGATGTTTTTGAGTACAGAGACGATTAATAGATTGCTGATAAAACCCACGCAAGGGAGGGGATGAAGAGATGGTTTATATCATTTTATGCGCAATCATCTGGGTAGGAGTGTATTTGAATCTAGCCGCATCAAAGGAATCGATGGATGTAAAGCCTATTCGTTCCGTGAATGATCTGTTTGAATAACCAAGGAGCAACGTAAAAAGCATCTGATCCTAGATCAAATGCTTTTTTTGATAGTGCAAAGACTATATCGTTTCAATTGCAACACCCCAAACCATTCCGTTACAGGCGGAAGAGCTTGGGGTGTTGCACTTTATATAGCGCTTATAATTATAAATGGAGTAAAACTATTGGTTTTGTGAAATATAGTGACTTACTGTTTCTTTTGAAGCAGGAAAATATACATATATATTGAATACAAAACAACAAAGAGGGAGGATGAAAATGTCATACAGAGCCAATGCATTACGTTCGTCATTAACCCTAGCTGTTCCAATTATTTTAGACAGGCATTACCATTCTATAACTATGAAAAATATCGAATCCACTTGGTTTGTAGAGACGCATAAGGAATTGTTAGATTCAACATTCAGCACGATATTAATGAGTATGATAGAAGGACTGTTCTTGGATTCCTTTGATTACGACCAATACCTAAACTTACTAGAAAAAAAGGGCTTTGAACAAGGGGTTTATACTGCAGAAATATTTGGCGATCATTTTGATATCTTACTTGAAATGAGCAAGGATTTAAACTTAATCGCTCAGAATATTATGTTTAAGATCATTGAAGAGATAGAAGATGATTCTACGACCCGATTGTTTTTTTATAATCGTTTAATGGAAAGCAACTGGACTGGTTTTACGGGCTTTGCAACGGGTTATTTATCTAATAAAAATCAAGAAATTGATAATTTGCATGAACAAAAAATTGCAGTTATGGGACAAATGGCTGCTGGTATGGCACATGAAATACGGAATCCGCTTGCTTCGATTAAAGGATTTGCCCAGCTTGTAAACAACAGGCTATATGAACCGGAGATCAAGGCGGATGAATTGCGTGCGTATCTGGATATAACCATCAATGAGATTGATGCTCTGAATGGATTAGTAACAGACTTCTTAGTATTAGCTCGAAAAGGTGATAGTACGAAGAATAATGGCGTAGTATTTAACGTTATTGAAGTTATACATAGAGTTAATAACATCGTAAATCAACTCATACTTAGTGATGATATTATTCTTTCCGTGGAGTATTCTCTAGAGAAAGTAATGACGTATGGAAACCCCTCTCAACTAGAACAGGTAATCCTTAACATTTTAAAAAATAGTATCGATTCATTCACAGCATTTAGAGGCAGAATAGACATTACAGTTAGCACCGCTAATGACACTAACGAAATTATACTTATTTTTAAAGACAATGGAGAAGGAATTCCACTGGATAAACTAAATCGAATATTTGACCCTTTCTTTACAACCAAGCAAAAAGGGACAGGAATTGGATTATCAATTTGTAAACAATTAATAGAAATGTATGGGGGACAAATTAAGGTAGACTCAGAAGTTCAGGTAGGTACTAGCGTGATGGTCACTTTACCTTGGGCAAATGATTATCACATTTGAGGCTACGAACAATTTGAATGATTGAAGGGGACTGCTTACTTCCAGGATACCTATGTGACGGATGCCAGCAGTTATTATAATGAAAGTTTTAAGTATAATACGTTATCTTCTTCTGCTTCTTATAGGCTAAAGGTGTCATGTTCATTGATTTTCTAAATTGACCGATGAAATAGCTTGTGCTATTAAATCCTATCTGATAGGCAACATCCGTAATATTATATTCGGGTTGTTGCAGTAAAATAAGGCTTTTTTGAATACGGTACTCCATCAAATAATTCATAGGTGTCTTCTTTAGAAAGCGTTTAAAATATCGGCAACATTCGGACCGGCTTAATTGCCCAGCCCTTGCGATATCCTCTAAAATGATTTTTTCAGCAAAATGGATATGGATCCAATGCAGCATTTGCTTCATTCTGTGGTTCTTCAACATATCTGCTTCTTTGTACTCTAATTTAAAACCGCTAACCACCAAGCTTCTCCATATGTGAGTTAACTGCATTGTAATATCTATTTCATATAATGCTGGACTTTGATCGATCAGCCGGTCAATTTCCAAAATCGCATCAAGGATGTTTTTTGCCCAACTTTCCCTTGCGGACAGGATGATATAGGATAAGTTAGTTGCTTCGATATAAGGATATACATAAGTCCGAAAGAGCTCTTGAGAGAGAACGAAACTAGGCGAAACATTTAAGCAAATATACTCACATTGTGAGTGGTTATCATCTTTTGCCAGGTGCAGGCAACCGCTATTAATAAAAATTCCGTCACCTACTTCCAGCTTCACTTTTTCTTCTTGGATCTGAAAAATGGCTTGACCCTTCATGATAACAACAAATTGAAACTCTTCATGCCAGTGCATAGGGATATATCCATTTAGGTTTTGACGAATAGTTGTGCGATAGCATGCGATAGGTAAGACTGTAGTTCGATGTTCTGTCAGCTCTTTAAAATTTTGACCAATCTTAAAGTTTTTCGTTTGCATCCATATTACCTCAAATCTCAATATGCTTATATTTTATGATTTGATCCTAGTATATATTTAAAGCTTTCCTCTTTATTATAGTGTAAGTAAGCTACTTTTATAATACTTTGATGGAGAGTTGACATATGAATAAAGGAAGAGGAATATTTTTCATCATTACTGGAGCGGTTTTTTGGGGAATCGGAGGAACGGTTGCAAAAAAGCTATTCCAACAATACGGCATCGATATGGGCTGGTTCGTTACAATCCGTCTACTCATCGCAGGATTACTGCTTCTAATTGTTCACATTTTTAAAAAAGGTCATACTGAAATTTTTGAGATCTGGAAAGATAAAAAATTATCATTTCAACTTTTAATTTTTGGATTAGTGGGTATGCTTGGGGTTCAATATACCTATATGGCTTCGATAGAAAGTGGAAACGCTGCTGTAGCTACGTTATTGCAATATTTAGCTCCTGTAATGATTATTTTATACTTATTAGCCCGCAAACAATCAATTCCCACAAGGAAAGATATGTATACAGTTTCACTCGCTTTGCTGGGTTGTTTTTTCTTGTTAACTAATGGCTCATTGTCTCAATTATCTGTACCCTCTGATGCAGTTGTTTGGGGAATACTATCCGGGATTGCCCTTGCATTCTATACCTTGTATGCTGTTCGCTTTCTTGAAAAATATGACTCAGTAGTCATTGTTGGCTGGGCGATGCTGATTGGAGGAGTTGCGTTAAGTTTTGTTCACCCTCCTTGGCAGATGAATATTAAAGGCTTACCGTTAGAAGCCTGCTTATATTTGATATTCGTCATCGTTTTTGGAACGATGCTGGCCTTTTGGTTTTATATTGAAAGCTTAAACAGCTTATCTCCCAAAGAGTCCAGTCTTTTGGGAAGCTTGGAACCGTTGGCGGCCGTATTAACAACCGTATTTTGGTTAAAGGAGCCTTTGGGATGGTTCCAATGGATTGGAACGTTTTGCATCCTTGCAATGATTCTTGTCTTAGCTTTTAATAGAGATACTTCATCAAATAGGTGATAGGTAATTATGGCATATCTTGAATAATGATTAAATGATGTGAAATGATATAGAAATATTTTTTCTGCAGGACAGCAAGTAAGCTTTCTTTAAAATGGTCTAAGTTAAATGAGGTGCACAATGAATCGAATTTTACTGGTTGAAGATGATGAAAACTTGGCATTTGGTATCGAATATACCTTAACGAGTGAAGGTTATACGGTCGTAGTTGCTGGTAGCATAAAAGAAGCCAGAAAAGCATTAAAGACAGTTGCCGTCGATTTAATTTTGTTAGACGTCAATTTACCTGATGGCTCAGGGTATGACCTATGCAGAGAAATCAGGGTATCCTCTCAGAACCCCATCATATTCTTGACGGCTTTGGATGAAGAGGCAAATGTTGTTGCCGGTCTGGACTTGGGAGCGGATGATTATATGACCAAACCAATCCGAACCAAAGAACTTATCTCCAGAATGAAAGCCGTATTAAGGCGCAAACCCAAGCTTAAGGATGAAGTGGATAGATGGATATCTGATGATATTGAAGTTCGGGTTCTCGAAGGAACTGTTCATAAACACAATCAAGAGCTTTTGTTAACTGGGCTGGAATATCGATTGCTGTTGATGTTAATGACTCACCCCAAACAAATTTGCAGCAGAAGCAGCATCCTTAACAGTCTATGGGATATGTCAGGAGATTTCATTGATGACAACACCCTTTCGGTCCATATCAGAAGGTTAAGAGAGAAAATTGAGGATAATCCTGCTGCTCCGAAATATATTATTACTGTACGAGGGGTTGGATATAAATGGAATGCAACTGTTATAGGACGATAAAGCATGAATGAATTTGTCCGAAATCCAGAGTGGAAGTCTATCGTCGTTAAAGTCATTATAATGCAAGTTATGTTAGCGGTTCTTATGTTCTTTTTTATGAGTCATCAAGTCGACCAGATAAATAAGGCCGTGGTTAATCAGAATGCTGCGCTGATAGGTTTCGTTTTGAAGCAAGTTCCTCAGTTAGAAAACGAGATTATTCCTTTTATCACTCAAGGGGCGAAAGAAAATGAAATCTTAGAGGGAAAACGAATTCTGGCGCAATATGCCTATAAGGAAGATATGTCCGAAAGAGATCAGCCTGTACTCGCGAATAATGCTTTACCCTTGATAACAGCAAGTCAAGTTTTGCTATTAAGTATTCCATTTCTACTGTTATTGTTATGGGAATACCGCAAAATATTTAGCAAAATTCGAACCATATCCTTTGCCGCGGAGCTAGTTGTCGAACATCATTTTGATAAGCAACTTCCGGAAAACGATGAAGGGGACTTTGGCGCATTAGGACGGAACTTTAATGCGATGGCTGAAAGGTTACACAACAGTCTTGGGCAACTCAAACAAGAAAAAACATTTCTGCGCAACCTGCTCTCCGATATTTCACATCAACTCAAAACACCTCTAGCATCCCTCATCGTTTTTAATGAAAATTTGCTGAATGACCCTCATATGAAAAAAGAAATGAGAATGAAGTTTCTGGAACGGAGCCGACAGCAGCTAGAGCGAATGGAATGGCTGATCATTAGTCTATTGAAGCTGGCACGAGTAGAAGCCGGAGCAATTAAGTTTCGTAGGGAACGCATCCTGGTAAGGGAAGTGATCGATCATGCGGTTCATTCGCTGCGAATATTATCCGAGGGAAGAACGCAGAAGATCCGCATATATGGCGACCAACAAATGTACGTTTGGGCAGATGAAGAGTGGCTGACTGAAGCTTTTATAAATTTAATTAAAAATGCACTGGAGCATTCGCCAACAGAGAGCAAAATTGATATTACTTTAGAAGAAAATTCATTGTTTAAAACGATACACATTCAAGATCATGGGGAAGGCATTTCCCCAGAAGATTTGCCTCACATATTTGAGCGGTTTTATCGAGGCGGAAGCACAACAAAGTCACAAAGTATTGGCATTGGCCTATCTTTATCTAAGTCCATTATTGAAGAACAGGGTGGTATAATTACCGTTGCTAGTGAACCAGGGCAAGGGGCGAAATTCAGAATTTCGTTTAATAAAGGGGATAGATAAGGGGAAGCTTACGATAACGTAAGCTTCCCCTTCACTTTATTGTAAGCTTGCATGTTTATAATAACAAACATGCAAAGTGAAGATAAGCTCAGGAGGAAAACAAAGTGGAGATACTGAAAACTGTGAATTTATGCAAAACTTATGGAAGTGCAGAGGCGAAGGTGGATGCTATAAAAAACGTCAATTTCTCCGCTCAAAAGGGGGAATTTGTTGCTATCGTGGGGGCAAGTGGATCAGGAAAGAGTACTTTAATGCACCTTTTAGGTGGAGTAGACCAGCCATCTAGTGGACAGGTCATCATTGATGGAACAGATCTTTATGCCAAAAGCGAAACGGAACTCGCCATATTCCGAAGACGAAAAATAGGCTTTATTTTTCAATCCTACAATCTGATTCCGGTTCTATCCACGGAGGAAAATATCAAATTACCGATGTTATTGGAGAACAAAAAAGTAGATGAAGGCTATGTGCAGGAACTGATGGGTATCTTAGGTTTGTCTAAACGAAAACACCATCTTCCATCCGAATTGTCAGGTGGACAACAGCAAAGAACGGCCATTGGCCGTGCGCTAATTAATAAACCTTCGATTATTTTAGCGGATGAACCTACCGGAAATCTGGATAGTAAAAGCAGTAAAGAAATAATGGAATTACTTGTGTTTTCTGTGAAAAAATACAATCAGACGTTGATCATGATTACCCACGATCTGGATATTGCTAAAACTGCAGATCGAGTGGTAAGAATTGAAGACGGAATACTTCACCAACCAAATGAGGTGAGTGAACGTTGAAAAGCTACACAGCTCTAACTGGAAAATACTTAAAGGGTCAGAAAAAAAGAACGCTGCTTACGATCTTCGGTATTATCTTGTCGGTTACACTGCTTACGTCCATTGGAACGATCGGGATGAGTTATTGGGATAAATCAATCAGACAAACTATGCGGGACTTCGGAGATTATCACGTCTCCTTCAATGGCATTTCAGGAGAAGCGGTCTCGAAAGTGAAAAATAATTCATCCGTAAAAAGTGCTGGCATCATTAGTAGAGAAGGATATACTGTCATTAAGGAAACAACAGAGAAGGAAAAACGGGAAGATCCTTATGCCGCACCCTACCGGTACATGAATGTTAAGGGATATGATGCAAATGCAATAAACATGCTTCAGGTACAGCTCGACTCGGGAAGGATGCCTAAAAATCCTAATGAAATTGTCCTTTCATCACCGAGTTTGAGTTACTTTTCAGAAAAACCGAAACTTGGCGATACGATATATCTGAAGCTTGGGCTTCGGAAGGTTGCGTCCACCGGAGAAGACATAAAAATTAACGGACTTGGTGATTTTGGTTGGGATCTTGACGAAGCCTTCCAAGCTCAATCCCAAAAAGAATATACCATCGTCGGTTTTATGAAGCCGCCAACGGGGAATTGGTCTTCCAGTTACATCTTTCCTGCTATTACTTTCGATGATCACAAGACCATCGACAACAATAAAAAGCACTTCGTTTACGTTAAAATGAAATCTTTGAATGACATTCAGAAGAAAACGGAAGACATGATGTCCTCACTCTCTTTGCAGATGGATAAAGTCGAGGTCGGTTCTGCCCAGCAACTGGGAAAGGATTATTCCAGGATGAACGTGAGAATAGAGTACAACAACGAACTGCTTAAATTGTATGGCAAGAGCACTTATGAGGGTGTGAATCACAGCTTAATCCTCGCGTTCGCTGCTATCATTACAATTATTATGACTTGCACGATTGCCGTAATTTATAATACTTTCCATATTTCTGTACTGGAACGGATTTCACAATTTGGCATGTTGAGATGCATCGGAGCTACACCAACCCAAATTCGTAAAATTGTGATGCAAGAAGCGACGCTGCTGAGTTTAATCGGCATACCCATCGGGCTTCTTACAGGAACCCTTTTTATGAAGTTATTGTTCTACTATATCAGTTTGTTAACGTTAGGTTTCTTAAAGGATATGAGAATGGTCATTTCCATGCCGATTCTGATCTCAGCCGGGGTGTTGGGCTTGCTGAGCGTATTTATTTCCGCCATTCGACCAGCAAAACAAGCAGCTCGCGTATCTCCCCTAGAAGCGCTTAAAAGTACAGGGGGAACGAAGGTTGAACATATCACAAAGGTCAAAAAGGCCCTTTTTGTTAAAAAGCTATTTGGCTTCGTAGGGCAGTTCGCCAGCAGAAATTTACAGCGGAACAAGAATCGTTTCCGTATCACAGCCTTTTCCATGATTATTAGCATAATTTTATTTATTGTCTTTAGTGGATTGGTTGAGTTCATGCAGCAATCAACACAGGTCTCAGGTGCGCAGTATTCTTATTCGATTTCCTACGATGGTCCTTCAAAACGCATAGATGATACGGTGTATCAGCATGTTGCCCAGCTTGATGCTGTTGAGCAGGTCTATAAATTTTACAGTAATCAAGTAATGGCAATTATCCCTAAAGATAAGGTCAATCCCAAATATTATGAATTAAGAAAAGATCGATATGTCGTTGATGATGGAGAGGGATATCGAACAAGTAATAACTCCTTTGTGTCCTATGGGGACAATGGATTGGATGATCTGCAATCAAAACTCACGTCCGGGAAGATCGACAAGGAGCAAATGGACCGGGAGAACGGCGTTATCATACAACAAAAAATAAGTGTGCTTACGGATGAAGGAAAACAGCTGATTATCGATTCAACCCAATTTAAAGTTGGGGACCGCATCAAAGTTCGAACATTTGACAGAAGCCAAAAAGGATACCAAACCGTGACAGTGGTAGGAATCGCCGATCATGATTTGTTGTCGGAGAAATATAACGGTAGTGAAGTTCTTTCTTTCATTACGACTCCTAAAGTATATTCCAATATTATGGGTACCGACGCGTATTCCAGAATGTTTATTCTTGCTAATCCTGATGTATCGAACCAAGCAATCACGGACTATTTAAAATTATTAAATGTTAAAGACGCTGGATTTAACTATCTTGATCGAGTGACGGAGGTTGCTCAAGCTAAAAACGATGCAATAACTTTCAGTATTTTGCTTTACGGTTTTATAGGTGTTATCGTTTTAATTGCTTTCCTGAATATTATCAATACAGTAAGTACGAATCTTATTCTTCGTACAAAAGAATTTGCAACCCTTAAGGCCATCGGCATGACCCAGCATGAAGTAAGGAAAATGATTATTTTAGAAGGCATATTTTATGGTTTGTTTGCCGGCGTTATCGGAATTATCATAGGTACGTGTCTGAATTACGGAATACACTTCCTTTTTGGAGGTGCTTTGGATACAGATTGGGTGTTCCCGTGGTACAGTATCGGCATCGCTTTTGCCGGTTCGATGATTACAACCTTCCTCGCAACGATTGGGCCGATGTACAGATTGAATAAAGTGAGTATCGTTGATGCTCTACGGAGGGAAAATTAGGGAGGAGCATATCTTTCGGCTTGGGTGAATTTGATGGTGCTCAATTTTGCAGTATTGCAAAATTGGGCACTTTTTAGGTGCGCTAGGCATTCGCTACAAGTTTGGCGGAAATCACATTTAAGGCAGGAGATCCGCCGGATGAGCTTGCTTAACAAAGCAAAGTCCAATACTTTCTAAATCCCATGATGTAAATAGGTTAAATAGTCCCTAATATTAGAATACGCCAATGCAGATTATAATGCCAAACCTGCGTATTTATTAGCGGTGCGGGTATTCAAACATAAAGTAGTTTAATTGCCTGATAACGTTACAGGGTTTAGAAGCGACTTATCTGCGGATGGGTTACTTTTTTTCATCTCTCTACGTATCACTAAGTTGTATCTCTTTTTCTTTTACAAACTTCTCCAGCACTCTAAAATCCTCGGTAACCTTTTTAAAGGGTAAAGAGTCCAGTGCCTTATCCCTGTAATCCTTTTTCGCAGCAGCAGACAGACGGGAATCAAGTATGCTGAGTACACCAAGGTCAGTCTCACTACGGATCAGTCGCCCGGTTCCTTGTCTTAACCGAAGCAGCATGTCCGGTACAAAAACGTCATTTAAGGGATTCTTTGCCAAAGATGCTTTATATTCATAGACAGGATCGGAAGGAACAGGGAAGGGCAGACGGAAAATAATTAACTGCGACAAATCAGAACCTTCGATATTCACGCCTTCCCAGAATACACCGGTACTAAGTAGGACGCCTTTACTGCCACGAAATTCAGCGATCACTCCGTCCTGAGACGATCCTTCTCTTTGAACATGCACCGCCCATGCAAGCTTCTCGGATTTTAACTTATTATGAATGTATCTCATATCTTCCTTCGCTGAAAAAAGAACCAATGTCCGTCCGTCCGTTAAATTACAGAGCCTCAGCATTTCCTTGTATGCCGCTTCAAGATAACCTACCTTGTTCTGATGGTTGTAGTAAGGGATATCTTTAGCAATATACAGCATGGTGTGGTTGTCATAATCAAACGGCGAAGCCTGGCGCTCCATATAATCTCCCTTGTAACCGAGCGACTGCGTCAGATATGCATATTGTTCCTCTAGTGTTTCCCCGGTTTGGCACATGGTGGCTGACGTTAAAATAACAGATGTCTTCCCGTTAAATAAGGTATACCTAAGAAACTGGCTTATGCCTTTAGGGCAGATACTAATAGTGGCCTCACGCTGGGTATTGCTTCCCCAAATCAGGTAGCTATCCAGTACTCCGGCGAGTACATCAAAGAGATCTATAAGTCCGTTCATTGCTTCAAAAAGATTATCGATCTCTCGCTCATGCTTGGAAGTTAAGACGGATAAGCTGAGACTAAACTCTTTCAAAACCTGAGTCCCCCGCTTTAACGGAATCCCTGTGATCTCCGACACTTTTATCCGGTCATTATCTTGCTTGGCTGTTTGCAGCAAATCCGCCTCTACCTGTTTGAAAATATGACCCACGCATCTTTTTAAAAATTTAAATTGCGGTAAAAGGCCGTTATCTGCGGATTGTTTGAAGAGAATCTGTAAGGTGTCATCCAGAATACGGCAGGTTCCCCGGTATGTAAACTCGAGCGTTCTAGCATCTCTAACCTTTGCTTCCAGATTATGAGCTTCATCAATTACGATCAGAGCTGGCCGTTCAGTGATTAATCCCTTCGTTCCTTCTTTTTTCTTGATCAAATCACGGATGAGCAGGTCCTGGTTGACAATAATAAAATCCATGTCGCTGGCGTCGGCGTTAATCTTTGCTCTCATTTCGTAAAATGAACAGGTGCTTTTATAATGGCATCGTTCAAATTTACAATCATTCACACAAACATTAGACCATACTGCATCACTAACCCCGCCCTTAATATCTGCTCGCTCATCAATGTCATAATTTACAATACGCTGGGCGAGCGCAGACAGAGGAGAGCTTGAATCATCAGGTTGTAAAAGGTCTGTTGCCCTGTATCGGCAAGCATATTGCCCCATGCCTTTTCCGACTACGGAGCGAACCGATGTAAATCCGAGCCGGCTTCCAATGAATCTCAGATCTTTATGAATCTGTTCTGAAAGCTGTATGGAGGATGTTGCAATAATGATCGGTTGCCTTGAGACTTGGTTAATGAGCAGGCTGGGAATGAGGTATGCAAAGGACTTACCGATGCCGACTCCAGCTTCAATCATTGCGTTTCTACCATCAATATAAGCATCAGCGATATCCAGAGACATATCTTGCTGGCCGATCCGCTCTTTAAGTCCAATCCTGGGAAATCTATCATACATCCGAAAGATGGCATTGACTAAAGAGGGTTCAATGTCCTTTTTTAGCTCCCGCTTCTGTAATTTATATAGATCACTTAACCAGCTAATAACGACCGCCCCATTTCACTATCAATTTTCTTCCAGTCCCAGTTTTTTGGGTGAGGTTGTAATTATCGTAGATGAAGCGCTAACAGTCAAGTGTCAGAATATAAAATAATGATTTTAAACCCTTGGTCATCTAATCATAATACAGATGCTTTAATCTAGATCTGTAAATGACAGAAGAACAGCGATTCTCCATCCTTGGAGAATCGCTGTTTTGTCTTTTTGTTCAATTGTGATCAAGAAGCTGATTTAGGAGTAAACGCTCTGCGAACAATCTTCGTCAATTCCATTAGAATGACGGCACCGAGTGCCAGACCGCTTGCAATCAGCCAATCGGACATTCCGAATGAAGCCGGAATCGAGAAGATTTCTCTAACCCCTGGAAGAACCGCAATGCCGTAAAAGGCAAAGCAGACCAGAACGGCTCCGATGACGTATTTGTTGCTGAAGAACCCAGCTTCAATAGCTGTTTGACTGTTCGAGCGAGCGGCAAAGGTCTGAAGCGTACGAGACAGGATCAGGGTTGTAAATGCCATGGCCACGCCCATATCAGGGGAATGCTGGAGTCCGATATACAGGGATATAATTACGGCGATACCTATAAGTAGACCACGAGTAATAATAGCCTGCATCATTCCTCCGGCAAATATACCTTCTTTCAGTTCTCTTGGATTTCTGTTCATCACGTTAGGTTCAGGTTTCTCCATACCAAGAGCAATGGCGGGCAGTGAATCATTCGCCAGATTGATAAATAGAAGCTGAATCGCTGTGAAGGGATTAATCCAGTCGAAGATCAGGGCAAACAGAATGGCGATAATCGCACCCAGGTTGCCTGAAAATAAATAGGCGATCGCTTTTTTGATATTGTCGAATACCGTTCTGCCCACAGATACAGCATTCACAATGGATACAAAATTATCATCGGTCAAAATCATGGCAGCCGCGTCTTTAGCAACGTCAGTTCCACTACCCATGGCAACACCGATGTCTGCTTGCTTCAATGCAGGTGCGTCATTTACGCCATCACCGGTCATGGCTGTGATTTTGCCTTTTCGCTGCCACGCCCGGACAATTCTGATCTTATTCTCCGGGGAGACTCGGGCGTACACACCAATCTGCTCAAGCTTATTATCCAGTTCTTCGTCGGACATGGCATCAAGCTCTTGGCCGGTTACGGCAATTTCTTTCTCCGTCATAAGGCCGATATCGCGTCCGATCGCTTGGGCGGTTGTCTTATGATCACCAGTAATCATGATGGTCCGAATTCCAGCCTTCTTGGATTCTGCGATCGCGCCATAGACAGCTTCCCGGGGGGGATCAATCATAGCTGTCAAGCCTACGAGCACCAGGTTTTGTTCATCCTCAAGGCCCACTTCTGTGACCGTATTGGGTACGGTTTTGTAAGCATAGGCAAGGACACGTAGTGCTCTGCTGGAGAATTCCTCATTGGCTTCAATGAAACGATTAAGAACCTCCGGTGTCATCGGCACTTCTTGTCCACTTAGTAGTACATGCGTACAAAGACTAAAGAGTACATCTGGTCCGCCTTTGGTGATCACTGCTTTTTGTCCGTTAAACGTGTGTAAGGTCGTCATCAGCTTACGGTCCGAGTCAAAAGGAAGTTCGGCTTCACGAGGGAAATTGTCGCGTATTTCCTTGTAATCTTTATTTATGCTGTTACTGAAGGCAATAAGTGCCACCTCAGTTGGATCGCCTAGTTCTTTACCATCCTCATTAATGTTAGAGTCGTTACAAAGCACGGCAATGTGTAGGAGGCGCCGGGCTTCCTCAGACCATTCTTCGGGCTCTTGATTGAATTGATCACGATCACCTTCCGGTAAAAAGTAATCTACAACCGTCATTTTATTTTGGGTTAGCGTACCGGTTTTGTCCGTACAGATGACACTGGTTGATCCAAGTGCTTCGACGGCTGGTAGCTTACGAATAATCGCATGCTGCTTAGCCATTTTATTCGTACCTACGGATAAGACAATCGTTACGATCGAGGATAGGGCTTCAGGAATAGCGGCGACTGCCACAGCGACTGCAAACATTAGGGCATTCAGGATGGCTTCCGTGGTATCTACTGTATCATTCGACAGCCAAACACGTCCGGCTTGGATGGCAAAGATCAAAACGGACAGCACGATAATCGCTACACCCAGCTGCTTGCTAAAGGTTTCGAGCTTACGCTGTAGTGGCGTCTGCTTGGCTTCGGCGCTCTCAATGAGTTCAGCGATTTTGCCGATTTCGGTTGTCAGTGCAGTTCCTGTTACTACAAGAGTTCCACGGCCATATACAACCAAAGAACCACTAAACGCCATATTACGACGGTCTCCGAGTGGAGATTCCTTCGCGATGGGATCCGTATGCTTCTCTACAGCTTCGGATTCTCCGGTCAGCATGCCTTCATTGATCTTCAAGCTTCCCGATTCTATGATGCGGCCGTCGGCAGGTACAAAATCTCCAGCCTCCAGTAATACGATATCACCGCGAACAAGCTCTCTGGCAGGGACGGTTTTTAAGGCTCCATCCCGCAACACTTTAGCCTCGGGTGCTGACATCTGCTGCAAGGCATCGAGTGAACTCTCTGCTTTACGAGTTTGGATGACACTTATAACTGCATTGAGAATCAACACGAGGAAAATGATAAGCGACTCCATAACTTGACCCATAATAATCTGGACAATAGCCGCAATAAGCAGTACGACCACCATAGGGTCCTTGAAATTTTCAAGGAAAAGCTTCCAGAGGGGATCTTTTTTCTTTCCTTTTAATTCATTGTAACCATCACGTTCCAGTCGTTTGTCGACTTCTGCCGACGTAAGCCCGTTAGTTGTACTCTGCACTTCCTGTAAACTGTCTGTTACATTCTTGCGGTAATACTCCACTAATGATAGCTCCTCTCCGCTGTGCTGTGTCTTTTTTTTAGGTCTCATAAGCTTCGATTTACTGCATATATGCACATAACTGCGTGTTTTATACAAGTATGGTATATCAGTTCGTCGAATCAGTAGACTTCAGGACCTATCTTCAAACTTACGATTCAACTTGAAGCAAGTTTCAAAATATGGAGCTTAGTATGCGCATATCTAAAAAAAGATCATTCGTAATCGTCCATATTGTGAAATCTTTTTAATGAATAATATTGGATTACCTATGAAGAAGTCTTATTACATGGGAAGACATAGGGAATTCCTAGATCTTGCGTGTTGTTTTCCTATGATTATGGGGGGTAACACCTTTAGTATTAGTATAGTTGTCAATTGCGTCCGAGATGTAAAATGGTGTAAGCACACATGTAAGCGGTTACAAATGGAGGTGGATCTCTAATATCAATTTTTAAGGGCAGCTTCTAGAGGGTTTAGGTAATTAATCACTTTGAAAAATAACTTGAGGAGGAATGCGACAAATGAATAGAATGTTTAGACAAGTCATCTCGATTTTACTCGCAGCTGTTTTGCTTATTCCATCAGGTTGGTTAGCTCCGATTACGAAAGCTACGGCGCAGGATACGACAACGTCATCAGATACGGTAACGGTATATCACGAAACCTTTGTGAACGGTATAGGTGTTGCAGGTCAATCAGGTGGTGCTAGTCTCACCCCTGTCACCGGTAAGGTTTTTGACGGAAATGCTGACGGTGCTGCTTTATATGTTGGCAATAGAAAAAATAACTACGACGCAGCTGATTTCAAGTTTAGCGACATGGGCTTAGAGAACGGTAAAACCTACTTGGTGTCCGCATCTGTTTATGTTGACGCTGATGTGGTTGTACCTACTGGTGCACAAGCTTATCTTCAAACTATAAATAGTTATGGTCTTTTGGCAAGCGTGAATTATGAAGCTGGAAAAGCGATCACTCTGACGAAAGAACTCACTGTGGACACGAGTAAAGATACGACGCTGCGAATTCAATCCAATGAGATTGGTGAGGCCGTGCCGTTTTACATTGGGGATATCCTCATCACGGCAAAAAAAGCAGTCACAGAAACGGATAAAGAAATTTATCACGAAACTTTTGCAAGTGGTAAGGGTTTAGCCACACAATCAGGCAGCGCTGCTCTAACACCTGTAACAGGTAAGGTTTTTGCTGGTAATGCTGATGGTGCCGCATTATATGTTAGCAATAGAACAAATGACTGGGATGCGGCTGATTTTACATTTAGCGACATAGGCCTGGAAAATGGTAAAACCTACACGGTGACCGCAACAGTATACGTTGATCCTGATGTGACTGTTCCTAGCGGTGCACAAGCTTATATACAAGCAATAGGCAGTTATGCCCTTTTGGCAAATGTGGATTATGTAACAGGCAAAGCGATCACCTTGACTGGCAAATTCACTGTGGATACGAACAAAGATACGAAAATTCGTGTTCAATCCAACGATGTCGGGAAAACAGTTCCGTTCTATATCGGCGATGTGTTGGTTACAGAAAAGGTGACAGCAGAGCCGACACCATCACCAACGCCAGAAATACCTAGAGATCCAGCTTTACCTTTTACTACAATTACTTTTGAGGATCAAACGACAGGTGGCTTTGAAGGCAGAGCAGGTACTGAAACACTTACAGTTACCAAAGAAGCGAATCATACGAATGATGGTTCATACGCTTTGAAGGTAGAAGGAAGAACAGGTACTTGGCATGGACCATCATTACGTGTGGAGAAATATGTGGACAAAGGCTACGAGTATAAAGTTTCGTTCTGGGTTAAGTTGATCGATCCCGCAAGCTCGCAGCTCCAGTTGTCTACTCAGATTGGCAATGGAAGCAGTGCCAATTATGTTTCGCTCGCACCTAAAACCATCAGTGCAAGTGATGGCTGGGTTCAGTTCGAGGGAACATACCGCTATAACAATGTAAGCAGTGAGTATTTGACCCTTTATGTGGAAAGCTCCAGCAACAGCACCGCATCCTTCTACATTGACGATATCAGCTTTGAAAAAACAGGATCGGGTCCGGTTGGCATTCAAAAAGATCTAATTCCGATTAAAGATGCTTATGCAAATGATTTTTTGATTGGAAACGCAATATCGGCGGAGGATTTGGCAGGTGTCAGACTTGAACTTCTAAAAATGCATCATAATGTCGCTACGGCAGGAAATGCCATGAAGCCGGATGCGTTGCAGCCTACGAAGGGGAACTTCACGTTCACCGGTGCAGATGCGCTTGTAGATAAAGTGCTGGCGGAGGGAATGCAGATGCATGGACATGTCCTGGTGTGGCATCAGCAATCACCTGCATGGATGAATACAACAACAGATGCAGAAAACAACACGATCCCTTTGGGGCGCGATGAAGCGCTCGGAAATTTGAGAACCCATATCAAAAATGTTATGGAGCATTTTGGCGATAAGGTGATCTCCTGGGATGTTGTTAATGAGGCGATGAGCGATAATCCATCTAACCCAACGGATTGGAAAACTGCACTGCGATCCGCCCCATGGAAAAGTGCTATTGGAGCAGATTACGTAGAGCAGGCATTCCTGGCAGCAAGAGAAATATTAGACGCGAATCCTGATTGGGATATTAAACTCTATTACAATGATTATAACGAAGATAATCAGAATAAAGCACAAGCCATCTACAGTATGGTCAAAGAAATTAATGATAGGTATGCGCTGACTCACCCTGGTAAACTGCTAATCGACGGTGTCGGCATGCAGGCGCACTATAATATCAATACGAACCCTGAGAATGTGAAGCTTTCCTTGGAAAAGTTCATTTCCTTGGGAGTCGAAGTAAGCATCACCGAGCTGGACATTCAGGCGGGAAGCAACTATCAGCTTTCGGAGAAGCTTGCTAATGCACAGGGTTATCTGTATGCGCAGTTGCTAGAAGTCTTCAGAGCTCACAGGGACCATATCACACGTGTTACCTTCTGGGGAATGGATGATAACACAAGTTGGAGAGCTTCCTCCAATCCGCTCCTGTTTGATAAGAATCTGCAAGCTAAACCAGCTTACTATGGCGTTATCGATCCTGATACCTTCATTGAAGAGCATGAGCCTGAATCGGTGGAAGCTAATCATTCTACTGTCAAATTCGCAACACCTGTCATAGACGGAACAGTTGACGAGATCTGGAGCCAAACCGCTGAAATCCCGATCAACCGTTATCAAACAGCTTGGCAGGGAGCGAGTGGAGTGGCCAAAGCGCTCTGGGATGATGAAAATCTATATGTCCTGATTCAAGTTAGCGATACGCAGCTTGATAAGAGCAGTGTGAATGCATATGAACAGGATTCGGTTGAAATCTTCTTGGACAAAAACAACGGGAAAACAACCTTCTACCAAGAAGATGATGGACAGTACAGAATTAACTTTGATAATGAGACTTCATTTAATCCTTTAAGTATCGCAGCTGGCTTCGAATCGGCAACTCACATTTCCGGAACAAACTATACGGTTGAAGTGAAGATTCCACTTCAAGGCATAACTCCGGATGATGATACAAAGCTTGGTTTCGATGTACAAATCAATGATGCAAAAGACGGCTCACGTCAAAGTGTTGCGGCTTGGAATGATACGACAGGTACTGGATATATGGACACATCTGTGTATGGTGTGCTTACCCTCAAGGGTAAATCTGCGGGTTCGGAACCAACACCAACACCAACACCGACACCAACACCAACACCGACGAGCCCAACAGATCCAACAGATCCGACGGAACCATCAGCAACTCCGACTACTGTTCCTACAGCAACACCAGCGCCAACCAAAGAACCAACTGGTAGTAGCAACATTGGCAGTGCAGTAACAACTCCACAGCCTGCAGCCATTGCATACAAAGATGGTGTTGTTACGATTACACCGGAGGTGAAATCCGTTAACGGGCGTGCGATAGGCACGATCTCCAGCGACAATTTGAAAAAAGCGCTTGACCAAGCTAGTCCAGCAGCTAACGGCAAGAAACAAATCATAATCGAAGTGCCTAAGCAAACGGATGCGAAATTGTATGATATACAATTTCCTACCCAAAGCTTGATGGGGAAAGAAAACTATGAGCTATTGCTTAAGACGGAAAATGCTACAATCCGAATTCCAAGCAATATGCTGTCCAACGTAACTGATAATGCTGAGCAAGTAACTATACGTATAAGTACGGTTTCAACGGACAGCTTGAATGCATACAATCGAAATTTGATCGGCAACCGTCCGGTTATTGATCTAAGTGTTGTATCAGGCGATAAAGTCATTCCATGGAATAACCCTAAAGCTCCTGTCACGGTATCCATTCCGTATACACCGACAGCGGAGGAACTAAGTAATCCGGATTTAATCGTTGTTTGGTACATCGATGATAAAGGCAACGTAGCTCCGGTTCCGAATGGTCGATATGATGCTGCAACCCAAACGGTTGTATTTCAAACGACCCACTTCAGCATTTATGCAGTAACCTTTGTAAATAAAAACTTCGGAGACCTGCAGAGCGTAACTTGGGCAAAACAAGCCATAGATGTTATGGCAGCTCGCAATGTCATCCAAGGAACGAGCATGAATAATTTCTCACCTGCAGATTCTATAAAGCGGGCAGATTTCATTGCTCTTCTTGTCAGAGTGCTTGAACTGAAGGGAACGGGCAATAGTTCAGCGATGTTCAGCGATGTTCAAAAGACAGACTATTATTATGATGAACTAGTTATCGCGAAGGAACTGGGAATTGCCACAGGCTTTGAAGATGATACGTTCCGACCATACAGTGAAATCTCTCGTCAAGATATGATGGTGCTGACCGCACGGGCACTGGCGGTATCCGGCAAGCAAGTCAAGGCGAGCGGCGCTTTAATTGCTTATCTCGATGAAGCAAGTATCTCCAGCTACGCGAAAGACAGTGCATCCTTGTTGATCAAATTCGGGATTGTGAACGGTAAGAATGGTAGAATTTCGCCTAACGACACGCTTACCCGTGCTGAAGCAGGAGTGATCTTGTACCGCATCTGGAAGCTGTAAGCTCAGCTTAGAAAGAAGACGCCTTTATAATTTGGTAGCAAGAAATATCAAAAAAAAACGTTAACGACACAAAACAGCGATTCTCCCATCCTTGGAGAATCGCTGTTCTTGTATATGTATAGGACAAGGGATATGGCTATGCCAGAAAGGAGGCAACGAGAATCTGTGGAAAGTACAACAATATGTGCTCCGTAAGCTATAAATTTATACTAACAGAAACCAACTCACCCGATAGGTTAATTTGTTCGTCGATCAATATAGAGAAGATTTCAGACACAGGCAGAACCATAAAGACGTAAAAAGTAAAGCAGACCCTGCAGGTAGTTCGCAGGGTCATGCTCTTCAAAATTTTGGGGAGACTGTCTAAAGGCTTTCCACTTCTTATTTCTTACCTTCTCCCTTGGCATTGAGCATGGCAATTAGCTTATCACCCTCGACATCGAGGTTCGGAAGCAAACGGTCTAGCCATTTCGGAAGCCACCAGGCTTTGTCGCCGAAGACGGCCATTACCGCCGGAACGAGCGTCATTCGGATGATGAAAGCATCGATCAGGATGCCGAAAGCCAGCGCAAATCCGATCTGCTTGATCATCGCATCAGGTGCGAAGATGAAGCCAGCGAAGACGGAAACCATGATTACGCCTGCGGCAAGTACGACGCGGCTGGCGAGATCGTAACCGTGAACGACACTGTCGTTGCCATGACGTCCATGGACGTAAGCCTCACGCATGGAGCTGACGAGGAATACCTGATAATCCATCGCCAGTCCGTACAGAATGCCGGTGACCAGAATTGGCATAAAGCTGAGCAGTGGGCCTCCTGTGTCAAAACCAAACAGAGAGTGCAGCCATCCCCACTGGTAGACGGCCGTGGTTAGGCCAAAAGTAGCGAGGATGCTGAGAATAAAGCCTACCGTCGCCTTGATCGGAACGATGACTGACCGGAAAACGAGTAATAGAATAATTAGTGATAGGATTACGATGATGCCAATATACAAGGGAAACGCGTCGGATAGCTTAGAAGACATATCGATATTAATCGCAGTGAAACCGGTCACGCCAAGCGTTACATCATTTGCTGATGCGAGGCTGGAAGCGGGATTGCGCAGATCCTGCACCAAATCTCTCGTTTTTGTATCTGTAGGGCCGGTTTTAGGAATCAGACTGATAATAGCAATATCTCCGGTCGCGTTGACGCCCATTGGGGACACTAGCGTGACGTTATCATGCATTTGCAGCTCTTGAACCAGCTTGCCAAGTGTCTGCATTGAAATCTTGTCGGACGGGTTGTTTGGCTGGGCCACAAGGAGTAGCGGACCGTTGAACCCTTCGCCGAAGCCCTTGGAGATGATGTCATAGCTCTGGCGTGCTGGAGTGTCCAGATTTGCTGAAGCGCCAGAAGGAATACCTAACTCCATTTTGGTGACTGGAATCGCCGCTGTGCCAAGAACGAAGACCACTAGAACAATGATAGCCCAGCGGTATTTTACCGTAGCGTTCGCCCAGCGGTGTGAGAACCCGTGGCGGGCTTTGCCCGCGGAAGCTACGTTCTTTGAACGTGCCTTGACAGTGCAGATCCGTTCGCCTACCAGACCCAGCAGTGCAGGCAGCAGGGTAAGCGCCAACAGAACAGTGATCAGAACGCTGACAGCAGCAACGAGAGCCATGGTTGACAAGAAGCCGATGCCGATGACCAACATGCCGCAAAGGGCGATGATGACGGTCAGTCCGGCGAAGAATACTGCACTGCCGGCGGTGCCGACCGCTCGGCTTGCTGCTTCCTTGGCACTTAAATTCTCATCGAGAATTAACCGCCGCTGCCGGTTCACGATAAATAAAGAGTAGTCGATACCGACAGCCAGACCGATCATGACTGCGAGAATGGGTGTAATGTCATTCATGTGCACAATATTCGAAAGAGCAAAAGCACCGCCGACGCTAATCGCGACGCCAAGGAGAGCGGTAATCAGCGGCAGTCCGGCTGCAACAATCGAACCGAGTGTAATAAACAGCACAACTGCTGCGACGGCTACGCCGATCGCTTCCGTAGATCCGATGGACGGTGTGCTTTTGAGCGAATCACTCGGAATGGCTGTGATCCCGGAGCCTGCCTGCTCCACCTCGGTTACAGCCTTAATAACGTTATCTGGTACAGAAGAGGGGAGAGATGTCTGCTGAACCGTGAACTGGAATTGGAACAGGGCGATGCTGCCGTCGGCAGACAGCATGACGCCGGGAACCGGAGCACCATCAACGATTAGTGGCCCGTAAGGAGCGGCCTGAGCTGCAGCAGTAGCTTGACCCGCAGCGTCTGTCTGACCCGCCGCCGAAGGGTCCGAAGTGGCAGTCTGGCCACCGGCAGCTGCAGATGGGTCTGCTCCTGCAGCTTGACCCGCAGCCGCCGCGGCTTGCGCGGCCAGTTCAGCAGGATTGATGATATAATCCATGCTGTAGACATCATTTATAGCCTTCAGAATCACTGCTGATCTCTCCGGCGTATCTAGCCGTTCTCCATCAGGCGCGGTGAAGGCAACGCTCGCCTGACCGCCAGCAGCCGCTGGAAGCTCCTTGACCAGCATATCCAGTACTTTTTGCGATTCAGTGCCTTCAATTTTCATTTCCGAGCTGGACTGGATACCATTGACACCAAGCAATGCGCCTATAACACCAAGAATCAGAATCCAGACCGTAAGAAAATACCAGGGCTTGGTATATGCAGATTTACCCAATCGGTACAGAAATGTAGACATATTATGGTTTTCTCCTTTGTATCTCTAAATTAGAAACCTTTTCGTAAATAAGTGAACATTGAATTTAGATATTGGTCGAACGATATGGCATCGGAGTGTTCATCCTGCGCTTCACCTGGTAGCATGACATTCAGACGTCCATCCAGAATCGGCACGAACGCTCCGTAAACGGCACCAGCGAGAAGATGTGTATATCCGTCGGCATAGCGCCCATGAGTGAACTGTTCGAGCACTTCCTGCGCGGCAATCTGCAGGCGGCGGAATACGCTGAGGATATAAGGCTCCAGTGACTGATATTGATTAGCCAGCGATACGAATTGCCGCAATTGATACAGAAACTCGGAAGTGAACTGCAGCTTGAACAATTTATACAGAGCATCCAGCGGTGTTGCATCTGGTGGCAGGTCCTCGAATAGCTTGCTCTGACCCTCTCTTGAAGAGTTGCTGATAAAATATGCGGCTACCGCCTCCTCTTTGCATGAGAAGTAGTTGGCAAAGGTCCGCCGGGAGTAGCCGGCTTTCTGGACAACGTCGTCGACGATGAAGCCGTCCATCCCTAGTTCAAGCGCAAGCTCGAAGGCAGATTTGGCTAAGGCATAGGCAGTAGCTTCTTTTTTTTTGTCGCGCAGCGTCTGTTTGGGGTTCAAATTCTATGCGATCTCCTTTCTTAAGTACAGAGGATATTCTGTGCTCTATTTTCTATTTTTATATTATTGCCCAAAGGGCAAAATTGCGCAATGGGCAATTTTTAAGAAACGAGTGGAGGTTATATTCAGGATACAGGATAGTGAACCGTCCGAGGTTGTAAGCAGGGTAGTTGTCAGACTAAAAAGAGATCAGCAATGATTAACATTGCTGATCTCTTTTGCAATTTACTTTAAATAGTGCTATTTGCTTTTATATATTAAGCTTCTTTGGCGATGATCTTTTTGAGCTTCACTTCGGGTTCTTGCTCAAGATCAGGCGCTTGCCCAACACGTTTAATGAAGAAAGAGAGCAGCAGGCCGAGAATGCCGATACCAACAATGACTAGATAGGAATCATTGATACCTTGGATGGAAGCCTCCATAATCATATGTTCCTGTGTTCCGTTTTGTGTGCTACCGGAGGCTAGCATATCCTTCATATGCGTTGTGGTACGACTCGTCATTACGGTGACGAGTAGGGAAGTCCCCACGGCGCCAGCCACTTGTCGAATGGTATTCGAGATCGCTGTACCGTGCGCACTAAGCTTGGAAGGCAATTGATTTAGCCCTAAAGTTTGGATAGGCATCAGGAGCAGAGCCATCCCGATCCGGCGTCCTGTTGACATATAGACCAGATACATATAACTGGTTGAGTCCGTTAAGTTCACAAAGCTTAGCGTAGTTGCAATTGTAATGAGTAGACCGATGATGGCAAGCCATTTTGCCCCGAACCGGTCGAACAGCTTCCCGGTTATCGGCATTAGTAAACCCATAATGAGTGCACCAGGAAGCAGCAGCAAGCCGGATTCCATCGCTGTAAAGCCACGGGCATTCTGCAGATACAGAGGCAACAGCATCATATCTGCATACATCACGATGGTAACTGCGATACTGATGACAGTCGTTAAGGAAAACATACTGTATTTGAAGGCTCGAAGATCAAGTAGCGGGTTCTGGGAAGCTAGCTGTTTCCAAGTAAACAAGCCAAGGGAAAGGACACCCAGGCCCAAAGACAACAGCACTTCCGCGCTTGACCAGCCTGCGCTTGCAGCGCGGCTGAAGCCATACAGCAAGGTTCCAAAACCAATCGTAGAAAGAATTACGCTAACAATATCCAACTTGGGAAAGATGCGCTCCGATACATTTTTTAAATAAATAAATCCGCAGATAATTACAATAACGGTCAAAGGAATCATGCCATAGAACATAGTTTCCCAAGAATAATGCTCCAAAATATATCCGGCTAGAGTAGGTCCAATGGCAGGCGCAAAAATAATGGCTAACCCTACCATCCCCATGGCCGCCCCTCTCTTTTCCGGAGGGAACAGGGTCAAGATGACATTCGTGAGCAGTGGCATGATAATCCCGGCACCAGCTGCCTGAATCATACGACCGGTCAGTAGAATAGGGAAGTTAGTTGCGAGAGCCGAAACGATCGTTCCAGCCAAAAATATAAACATGGATGCTTGAAAAAGCTCTCGCGTCGTAAACCGTTGCATCAAATATGCTGTAATTGGGATCAGAACCCCATTAATCAGCATATAGCCTGTTGTGAGCCACTGAGCGGTAGCAGCCGTGATATTAAAATCATGCATTAACTCCGGAACGGCAACGCTCATTACCGTTTGATTCAGTGTTGCAAGAAAGGCGCCCAAAATCATAATGAATAAGATGGGTCCCTTTTTTACGGAACTGCTTGTTACTTCTGTCTTTGTACTCACTCCACTCCATCCTTTCAAATCGTCGATCATGGACTAAATTTACAGTGTGTTGTATAGTTTACAATGCATGAATTAGATTATAAATGAAATTTTCATGTAATCAAGCAACGATTTGCGAAAAAATGTAAAATAGTTTACATTTATTTTAAATTTGTAGTGTTTTCTCATGAAAAAACAACAATTTATTAAAAATTGTAGTTTACGATATGAATGTAAAAGATTGGAGAGAGTAGGATGAATAACACATCGCAACGTACAGATCCACGGGTACTTCGTACACGTCAATTGCTTAGAGATGCTGTGATTGAATTGCTTGAGGAAATGGATATTGAGAAAATATCAGTAAACCGTATTGCAGAGCGGGCTAAAATCAATCGGGTTACTTTTTATCTGCATTACCGGGACCTGCCGGATATGTTAGAAAAGATGGCGGATGAAATGGTGGAGGACATTCTACAAGTAGTGAACAACGAAGATAATGATCACGAATCGGTTGAAGAAGAGAATTTAAGAATACTTGAGAGTCTGCTAAAGCATATTGCGGAAAATGCAAAATTCTACAAAGTTATACTCACATCGAAACGGAGCCCGATTTTTACTGATCGACTGTTTGACTTGATGGCGGAAATCATTTCTGCACACCAGGAGAAAAAGGAGGGTGCGGCTGATCATTCCAAGATGCCCATACAGAAGGACATTGCCGTTTGGTACGGTTCTGCAGCCTTAATTGGCACGGTTATTTCTTGGCTTCGAGATGACATGCCCTATACGCCAGTGTATCTTGCCAGACAAATAAGTATGCTGCGTGCTAACTAGTCAAATGAATGCGATCAAAGGAAAAGCCGCGCATCATTGCGCGGCTTTTGATGTGCAGAGCGGGTTACTCACTGCACACTGAGATTATCCCAGTTCACTTGAAATTCCTTCAGCATGCCTTCTTTCGTCAGCTTTCCACCGAGATAGCCTTGAATGCTGCTGGATAATTCCTGTGGCATCCCGTTCGGCAGACGGGTCCAGTTCCAGGTTAGTGCTTGATCCTTATCGGTATAGGCTAACACTTCGGCGCCCAGCGCTCCAAGATCTTCTTCGGTGCCCTTAATGCTGTCGAGCGCAGGGATGAACTGGAATTCCTTAGTGATATACTTTTTCCCAGTCTCGGAGGTGACCAGCCAATCCAGGAAGACCTTGGCTTCCTGCTTAACGGGGGAGTTTTTATTGATCACCCAATTACTTGGCACGCCTACATACAGCTTGTCGTTGTCTTCGGGGGTGTCATCAATGGGCATCGGCAGGATACCCAAATTTAGATTAGGATCGATACCATCGATCTGTCCTTGCGTCCAGTTGCCCTGCTGCATCATTGCGGCTTCTCCGCTCGCTAGCATAGTGACTTGGGTATTATAGTCTGTCGAGAGAGGGTTCTTATTGCCGTACTCTACAGTAAGGTCGAGTAGATCGATCCACTTGGAGAAAATAGGGTCTCCGGCGAAGGTTTTGGAGCCGTCTGTAAGTCCGGCGATGAATGCCTCCGGATCAGGCTGCTGGGCGAAAGGTACGTTCACATTATGATTGCCAAGCACGAACCATTCCTGGTAGCCATTCGCAAAAGGTGTGATGCCAGCCGCCTTCAATTTCTCTGAGGCTTCGCGCAGAGCGGTTAGCGTCAATGGCTTCTCGGTGATGCCGGCCTTTTTAAATAGGTCCTTATTATAGATGAAGCCGTATCCTTCCAGATTCATCGGCATGCCATAGAGCTTGCCATCGATGGTCATTTGTTCTGCTGCAAGTGGCTTTACATCCTTGACCCAAGCTTCGCCGCTCAGGTCCTCCAGATATTCCAGCCACATATCACGTTCATTGTTGCCGCCGATGGTGAAGATATCCGGTTCATCTCCAGATGAGAACTTGGCGCGTAGGGAGGCGCCGTAATCGGTCCCGCCACCGACGCTTTGGACCTCCAGCTTAATATTGGGGTGTTCCTTCTCAAATTCAGTCTTAAGCGAAGCAAGCGCTTCAGATATTTCAACCTTGAACTGGTAGATATGCACGGTTTTAACTCCATTCGCATTGTCGCTGTTATCTCCGCAGCCGGCTGTCAGGGCAGCCAGCAGCAGGGAGCATGCGAGGAGAATTCCACGTTTGGTTCTCATATTCATTCATCCTCTCTGGCTGAAAATAACATGTATCGTTAGCCCTTTACGGAGCCTTGGGCAATGCCTTCAATAATATATTTTTGCATCGCTAGGAAAAAAATGACCACAGGCGTAATCCCGAGCACAAGTCCCGGAAGCGCCAAATCCCACTGTTTCGTATATTGTCCGAAGAAGCTATAAGTGGCGATGGGAATGGTGCGAAGCACCGGGTCCTGCAGAATAAGCGAAGGCATTAAGTAATCGTTCCAGATCCACAGGGTATTCAGAATAATGACAGTGACAATAATCGGCTGCATGAGCGGAAGCACAATCCGGAAAAAGGTACCATAAGGACTGTTGCCATCTACTCTCGAAGCCTCCTCAATATCAAGAGGTACCGATTTGACGAAGCCATGGAACAGAAATACAGTCATAGGGGCGCCAAATCCAAGGTACGCTAAAATCAAACCTGCGGTTGAATCCATGACGCCCAGACCGCTAACGACTTGCACCAGCGGGATCATGATCGCCTGAAATGGAATAACCATAGCGGCCACTAAGGCAATATAAAGTATGCGGTTATATAAGCTGTTATTGCGGACCATTTTGTAAGCGCACATAGAGCAGAGGAACGCTAGCAGAATATTACTAATCACCGTGATAATAAAAGAGTTTAGGAAGGCACGAGGAAAATTAATGGCTTTCCAAGCTTCGGCGTAGTTGCTCCACTGGAATACGGAGGGCAGCGCAGCGGAATCCGAAAGAATCTCACTATAGCTTTTAACCGAGTTAGCTAGCAGAAAGTAAAACGGTACTAGGAATAGAAGGCCCAGCAGGATCACAATCACTTCGACGAGAAGCAGGGGCACATTGAATTTCTTGGCGGTAGTCTCCATTACAGCTCCACCTCTCTTTTCTTAGTTGCTCTAACCTGTAGCAGGGAGATCAAGGCCACAATGACGAAGAAAATCATCGCTTTCGCTGAGCCCATCCCAAATCGGCTAATAGTGTAGGCCTCATTGTAAATATTCAACGCTACAGATTCGGTAGCTTTGAAGGGACCACCCTTGGTCAGCGACAGGTTAAGGTCGAACAGCTTAAACGACCAGGAGATAGAAAGGAACAGACAAACGGTTACAGCCGGCATAACCAGCGGGATGATGACATGGCGTAGAGCCTGAAAGCGTCCGGCGCCATCCACTTTTGAGGCTTCAAGCAGGCTTTTGGGAACGTTGTTGATTGCAGAAATGTAGATGACCATTAGGTACCCTGCATTTTGCCAGACAAATACGATCACTATCGCCCAGAAGGCTGTCCCTCCGGTGCCCAGCCACGGAAGATTAAAGAAGGACCAGCCCGTAGCCTGTCCAATCGAGGAGAATCCTCTTACAAAAATAAACTGCCAAATGAACCCGAGCAAAAGTCCACCAATGACATGAGGGACAAAAAATACCGTTCTCAGGACATTACGCGTGAACAGCTTACGGGTCAGTACATAAGCGAGTGCGAAGCCGAGCAGATTGGTCAGCACCAGGCCAAATAAAGTGAACTTCGCTGTGAACCAGAATGAATGAAGAAAGGAAGGGTCCTTCGTGAATATATGTAGATAGTTCCGGAGTCCGGCCCACTCCACATGACGCGAGATTCCGTTCCAGCTGGTAAATGAATAATAGAGTCCTAAAAAGAAAGGAATCAGCACAATCATAAAGAAAAACAAGGAAGTCGGCCCGACAAAAATAAACTGCTGCATCAGGCGTGATCTTTTTCTATGGTCCATCGTTCCTCACCCCTTTTTGTTAATGTAAACTTTTCATTCTATAACCGGATTGGTGATTAAGCGAAACAAAAAGTAATATCACGCACAAAGTAATCTTAACCAGTTACGGTATCGGAGAGGCGAAAATGCCTTTGATAGCGCTGAAAGTGGTCGATTTGGAGAAAAGAGAGGCGAAAATGCCACTGATAGCGCCGAAAGTGGCTGGGCTTTATTTTCACTGGCTCGGAGCGATTTCTTTTCGGGCTTGACAGCCCTTTCAAAGAATCGGTATGGTGGACTTGTCAGACTAATAGGAGGTTGATACGCATGTCAGGATGGCTAGGCAATCATTTTGTTACGCAGATTGGAATATTAGTGAATGATGTTGAAAAGGTAAGTACGGCATATGCCGAGTTTTTTGGACTCAAAAAGCCGGAAATTATCGTTACAGATACAGAAGATGTTGCACAGACACGGCATAATGGCGTGGCGACGCAGGCGCGGGCTAAGCTGGCTTTTTTTGATATGGGCTCTTTGCAGCTGGAATTGATTGAACCGGATCATGAGCCGAGTACGTGGCGCGATTACTTGAATGAGCATGGTGAGGGACCTCATCATATTGCTTTTGTGGTTGAAGGAATGAAAGAAAAGATAATGCTGCTAGAAGGCAAAGGCTTCCCACTTCAGCAAAAGGGTGAGTATACCGGTGGGCGTTATGCTTATATGGACACTTTCAAGGAGTTAAAGGTGATTGTGGAGCTGCTAGAGAACGATAAGGATAACGGGGAGGAGTAATTATGAATATTATTATTACCGGTGCAGGACGTGGACTAGGTTATGAGCTGGCGGCTGAAGCGCTGAAGCGTGGTCATGGAGTTATTGCCGGGGTTCGCCGTCCCGCTCAGGAACAAACAGCGTTATCCCAGCTTGCTGAAACCTATGGAGATAAGCTTACCATCGCTGCGCTGGACGTGACGGACGAGACGGGAATCGCGGCACTTGCTGCGAGTCTACAAGAGCAAGGACGCTCGCTCGGTGCCATTATTAATAATGCGGCGGTGCTCAGCGCCCGGGATACATCGATTGAAGTATTGGATTTCCAAGATATGCTCACAACGATGGATATTAATCTGTATGGACCAATGCGAGTGGTTAAGCATTTCTTGCCGTTACTCACGGAACCCGAATGCTCGATCATCAATATATCGTCGGAAGCAGGAAGTATAACGAATGCTTACCCGAACGACTATCCTTATGGCATTTCCAAAACGGCGCTCAATATGTTCTCACAGCAGCTGCATGTGTATGTAAAAGAACGCGGGATTCAAGTGCTCAGCGTGCATCCCGGCTGGATGCAAACGGATATGGGCGGGCCAGAGGCACCAACAAATCCTAATCATAGTGCCGAGGGAATCCTAGACCTGATCGAGAAGCGAACTACACGGGAAGGTCATTTCATGTTTGTAGATTATACGGGTAAGGATATGAAGATTTAGCTGATTAGATACCGCTCTTCTCGGTTGAAATCTGATGACAAAGGCGGTCACTACGTTGCTACAGTTCCAAACTTCCCCTCCGATCCTTCTCGCTATTCGTTATAATCTTTTATTCAGCCTATATAAATAGGAGTGGCAGTAGAAAGAACCTCGGTAAATGTGCCGAGGTTTTTTTGTCTAAACAAATGCTTATTTCTTAAGCAATAAATAAGCGAAATAAGGTACGCCGATTAGCGACACCATGATTCCTGCCGGAATACCGTCAGGATCGACGAGATTGCGGCCAACGGTGTCCGCGATCAGAAGTAGCCAGCCGCCCAACAACACAGCGACGGGAATAAACATCTGATTACGCGGGCCGACTAGCGATTTCGCAATATGTGGAGCCATCAGTCCGATGAAGGCGATCCCACCTGTGACAGAAACTGCGGAGGCTGAAGCTGCAACTGCCGTGAGAATCAGAACGATACGTTCACGTTCGAGATTCAGCCCGACACCAATGGCAGATACTTCACTTAGGCTGAGCAGGTTGAGTCGCTGCGATTTGTACAGGGTAAAGGGAACTAGTAAGATCAACCAAGGCAGTAAAGCCCAGATGAATGGCCAATCTGTACCCCATATATTCCCCGCGATCCATTTAGCAATAAAATCTACCTTGGCACGATCCGCGGAGGAAATGATCACGATCATAACGCCAGACAGCGCTAGGGAGAACCCTACCCCAACAAGCACTAACCGAACAGGGTCAAGCCCCTTAGTCCGACTATATGAAAAAAGATAGATTAACGCTGCCGTAAGTAATGCCCCTATGAAAGCAACCAGCGGCAGCGCATAAATGAATGATCCGGCGCTAACCGGGAAAAAGAGAAAGAAAGCAGCGACTGCCACACCTGCACCGGAGTTGATACCAATAATACCGGGGTCGGCTAGATCGTTTCGTGTAACGCTTTGCAGAATGGAACCGGATAACGCCAAGGCCATACCTGCCAGCAATGTAATCAGAATCCGCGGCAATCTTACAGAGAATAATACAAAGTCCTCTTTAAAGGTTCCATGCCCGAATAGAACCGGAAGCAGTCTGTCAAAAGATAGAGAAGAATATCCGATTCCCATGCTGACGATTGCTGTCAGCAGAATCAATCCGCTGCATACACATAGGATAATACGTTGCTTTCGTACGGGAGCAGAGGAAATCATGAGAGTGTTTTACCTCCTTTCCGAACAACAAACAAGAAGAAAGGTAGCCCAAGCATAGCTACTACGGCGACCACTGGCGTCTCATAAGGTGCATGGATTGTCCGTCCAATTGTATCCGCGAGAAGCATGAACGATGCACCTGTAAAGATCGAGATCGGCAATATATACCGGTAATCGGTACCGACAATCTTACGGACAATATGCGGAATCATCAGCCCCACAAAAGCCATATCCCCAATTAGAGCGACCGATGCTCCAGTCAGCAGAATAATAAGAGTGAATAGAATCCCTTTAACCAAAGCTAGGTTTTGGCCTAAACCGATGGCTACCTCGTCACTTAAGCTAAGAATGGTTAACTGGTTTGAAAAAAATAATGCGACCACGATGCCGATGAGGATCACAGGTGCGATAGCCTGAAGCTGGCCCCAGGTTGTGCCAATCAATCCACCCGCTGTCCACATGGATACATCCTTGGATATTTTGAAGGCAATGCTTACGCCACTTGCGATAGCATACAGAAAGGCAGATACCGCTGCACCGGCGAGTACGATTCGAATCGGAGAGAAGCCACCTTGGCGAACAGAACCGAGAACAAGCACTAGCACGGCTCCTAGGGCAGCGCCAAAGAAACAAGCGATCATGGTACCAAAATAATTCAGTCCCGGCAGAAATACAAACGTAAGAGCCAGCGCCATATTCGCGCCCGAGGTCAGACCGAGCAGGCCTGGGTCGGCTAATGGATTGCGTGTAACCCCCTGCATGATAGCACCGGATACGGCAAAGGCCGCACCGATCAGCATGGCGGCGAGTTCGCGAGGCAGCCGGATCTCACGCAGAATAAGGACATTGTCTGCTTTTGAATTTGAGGTGATGGCGAGCCACAGATCATTGAAAGTGGTTTCTTTAGCCCCGAATAGCATAGCAATCACGAGGCATATAACCATTACCAGCACGCTACCAAGCAGCTTATATAAAAATGAAATGGAAGTTTGCTTCGTAGTCATTATCTTTATTTTCCAAGAAATTGTTGTTCAAAGAATTCCAACTGGTACTCAAGGCTAAGTGGATCGTTAAAATAGAATGCTTTTGCATCAGCTTCGTAGACATGATTATTTTTGACAGCAGGGATGCTCTTGTAGATTTCTGTATTCTGGAAGGAATTGTCCTCATCCGCATTTTTACTGAAAATAACGTAATCGCCCAGATAATCCTTCAGCACTTCTGTCGAGACAGCAAAGAATCCATCTGTTTTGGTGCTTTCCTTTACTGTTTCTGGCATGCCAAGCTTGAAGTCCCCATAGAGGAGTTCAGTTCCGCGGCCAAAGTTATACCCGTATACATACAATTGCTTATTAAAGGTCTCAATAACAGAGACAGTGGCATTATCACCGATCTTCGCTCTGATTTCTTCACCCGCTTTTTTGGTACGGGCACTAAAATCATCGACCCAAGCCTGAGCTTCTTTTTCTTTATTTACCAATTTGCCGACTTCCAGCTGTTGGGTTAAGTAATCCACTTTATTATAAGTATAAGTAACGGTCGGTGCGATTTGCTTGAATTTATCGATATTCTTAATATCGGAGAGCCCGATGATCAAATCCGGCTGCAGTTCAATGATTTTCTCCAGGCTTTCATCGCTAACCGCTTCTACGTCTTTTAGCTGTTCTTCAAAGCGTGGATTGGTTTTGGACATTTCGTCTACACCTACAACAGGTACACCAAGTGCCATGACATTCCCTGTTAAAAAACGGGTGAGTACAACGACACGCTGAGGATGTGTTGGAACCTCAACAGGTCCGTCTTCGGATTGATAAATAAAAGTCGCACTTTCTGACTCCGCAGCAGGAGTAGAAGATGGGCTGTTTGTAGGACTAGCATCATTCTTCGCCTGATTTCCCCCACAAGCACTGAGTGCAATCCCCATAATAAGTACAAACGGAATAAATATCTTTCTCATTAAATCATTCTCCCCTTTTTTTGTATGGCAGTGTTACTTTGAACAATTCAAACCGTGTAAATCAATCTTCAGCCTATGCTTTAGAGTGATTATGAGAATCATTCGCATTTGTAATCATTATAGGGATCCCTTATGTGCCTAACCATGCCTTTTTGTTGGAAAAAAGACTTGGACTATTATTTGCCTCCGAATAAAGCTACAGCACGTCCTAGTTGTAAGCGAATCGAAGCGGGGTTATAAGGAACCCAATCATCCAGATCAAGTAAATGGACTTTCTTCTGCTGCACTGCGGAAAGCTGGCTCCAATAAGGGGATTGAAAGATCGCTTCAGTGTGCGCGGTAGAGCCTTTGGCATCGGGAAATACAATGACTAAAATTCGGTCTCCAGCATAATCTGCAAGATCTGAAACTTCAATCGAAATTGAATGGAACTGGTCTCCAAGTCTTTTAATCTCGTTGTCAATCAAGGTCGGAGCTCTAAGTCCAAGGGATTGGTATATCACATAGCCTACATTTCTTGCCCCGTAAACGAGTAGCTCGTCCGGTTTAATGATCAGAAGGGTCACAATTTCGTTAGCGATCGCACCTTGCTGTATCACGGCACGAGCTTCTAGTTCTTCTTGTTCAAAGGCATCTAGCCACTGCTCAGCCCGATTACTCCGCTGAATGGCTCGGCCAATTAGGCGGAGCTGATCTTTCCAGCCGATTTCGTTCCAAGAGACTTCCATAATAGGGGCTACTGCCCGTAGCTGCCCAGCATTCAATCCGTATTCTTCCAAATGCTCTTTGGCCGCAATAATCAGTTCAACGTTGGCATCAAGTAAAAGCGATCGGATCTGTTCAGCCGAGCTATTTGTGTTGATAAACTTCATCGACTGAGGTGGCTCCTGATCCGAAAGATTCAAATATTCACTACTTTCAGAGATGGTAACCGCAGGTTCTAAGCCAAGTAACAGTAAATGGCTTGCATATGGGGTGAGCATTACGGCAACTCGCTGGAAAGAGCTTCGGCTGTAACCAGATGGAGATGCGCCTGTCTGCAGCTTAAAACGACGGCTGAGATAAAATTCATCCTTGTAGCCTACCTTTAGCGCAATTTCCCTAAGTGTACCTGAACCGTTAAGCAAAAGCTCCTTGGCACTATGGACCCGTAGCCGCGACAAGTATTCGCTCTGGCTGAAGCCTGTTACCTGCTTGAACAGCGTTGAATAATGCGAGCTGCTTACACCCGCAATGGCGGCTAAGTGCTCACGTGTTATTTTTTCGCTAAAGTGATTCTCCAGGTAAGAAATGCTCCGTTCCATCGATGGCTGCTCGTTGACTGTATATCTGGCTTCCTGCTGTTCAAGCAATTGTAGAATAATCTGATGAAAGAGCATTTGATTCTGTACATGACGTGTTTCTCGATCTGGCAGTCGGTGAAGATACAACTCCTTGACACTGGATACAATGGTAGGCTCATAAGGAAACAACAGCATATTTGAACTCGAAGCCATTTCGCTTTTTCGTACCATCGTACTGCCAGGTATAGCCTGAGTCTGCTCTTGAATCCAGATGGTGAGCTTATAGGCATGAAGCGGCTGCTGGAGATTTGTAATTATAGAGGCATGAGTATTAGCGGGGAGAAGGATTACGCTTCCTTCCGTAAGCTCATAAGTTAGATTATTGACTTCAAGGCTTCCTTTACCAGCGGCAACGGCCAGTAATACGGTTAGATTCTCATGAATCTGAACTCTTGGTAGATTTGAGGTCCCATACATCGATTGAATGCTGCCAGCGCTATATAAAGGAAAATGAGATTCGGCCCATTCCGGGATAACGTTATTCAAAATAAGGCCTCCGTTACTTGAATATATTTTGAAACTATAATGCTATAGATTGAACTGTATTATTGACGTCTGTGGAACTCATTATAACATCTTACCTTTTTAGATAAGCCTGTTAATTATCTGCTCTATATATTCTTTTTAAAGGATACGTCTGTCCAAGAGAAAGCACATTGGATCGAATATACATACTACCAGGAATTCTTCATCCATTTTAAAGAGGTGATTAAGATGAAAAAGCAGATAGCCTCCACTAAGAAGCGAAGGCTTCTTGCCAGTCCTAAGCCCAAACGTAATCTGAATCTTAAAGCAAAAGCCCAGACTATTAATTTCGCGGTTATTGGGGATAGCCATGTGGGATATGGGAATAGCGCAAGCATTTTTAGAAATCTTCTGCCAAAGGCTGTGGGGAGCGGGAATAAGAGGTTTGTTATTTTTGGAGGAGATAACACGCAAGCGGGAGCGAATCATGGAAATAATGCAAATGCCTATTACAAGGACTTCAAGGATACAGTTACTAGCACGCTCGGAAGCATCCCCTATAAAGCATCGATTGGAAATTGGGAGGCAAGTACCCAGTCCTTATTCACACAATATTTAGGGGCTGTTGAAGGACAAATGAATTTCCCTGGGACACAGGGCAAAGTGAAGTACGTATGGCTCAATTGTGCGCTTGGAAAATTTTCGCCGGCCAGTATAAATCTATTAAAGAATTTAGATGACCAGCATTACTACATTATTGATTTTCATTGGCCTTTAAAAGTGAGCGGGATCACGGTCGATCCTAGCCATGTATTAAGCGCGGCGGAGACTGCTAAGTTTTTTACGTCTATTCCTGTAAAGGTGAGAGATAAAGTACTGGCTATTTTTACACATCATGGGCATTTGTTTTACCGAAAGCTTACTAATATATATCCAGGGTATACAAATACAAAATTCTTTGTGTGCGGATGTTCGGGTGATTATAAATGTAAGCCGAGTGGTGATCGCGGTTATTACAACGCCACACTAACCATCAATGGGACGGCATTAAATGTCGATGCTTTTAAGGTAGCGGTCTCTTAGTGAAGAAGTGGATGCGGTTAAAATAAAACGCTAATTTTCGGGATAAACCCGAGATTAGCGTTTTCTTTTATTAAGAATAGCCCATTAACCATGGAGTCACAGGTAAATAGTGAGTAAGTAGGATTATTTAATATATTTGTATAATAGTTTATATATGTATTGAATAAATTTGTTTAGGGGGGCTATCCATGAAAGAACTATTATTTCATTCTTTAGAACAAGCAGGTGTGTCGGCTTACGGTGTAGAGCGCATACGTATAGCAGCTGCACAAATGGTTGAAGACAACATCACACCGGCACAAGTTATTGTTGCTGCAAGAAAGGGTACGCTACTGGTCCATCAAGCGAACGGGAAATTCGGTCCGGAGCCAGGCGCAGCGGAATTAACTGTAGATGCTATTTATCCGCTGTGTTCTATAACAAAACTGTTTACGGCAACCGCTATAATGATGTTAATGGAACAAGGGAAGATTGGTCTAAACAGACCTGTTTCCGATTACATCCCCGAATTTACAGGTGAAGGCAAAACTAAGGTATGCGTACATCACTTATTGACACATACCTCTGGCCTGGAGGGTGAGGTGATTTGGCAGAACGGACAGTTGAAAAAGGAACAAGGAGAATACCCTCCACACGAACCTAATCAAGATCCAGATCAGCATAAGTACTTATATGGCGGTTATGATGCACCGCTTAGTAACGAACCTGGTACGATGATGTCTTATTGCGGATATGGTTATGAGCTGTTGGGTGAAATCATCCGGCGCGTTAGCGGACAGGCTTATGATGTATTCGTAAAGGAAACCATTTTTAAACCGCTTGGTATGGAAAATACATATTATCGTGTACCCATGGACGTGCTGGACAAAGTAGTAAGACGTGCACCAGAAGCGGCGTGCGCGGAATGGGTAGACAGCGAGTATAATTTGAATTCCGTATCTGCGGGGGGCGGCGCGTACTCCACGGCTATGGATTTGGCTGTCTTTGGCCAGATGTTTCTTAACGGTGGGATATATAACGGAGTACGATTTCTTAGTCCGGTTACCGTAAAAGAAATGACCCGCAACCAAATTCCAGGCGTATCCTCACAATATAGAGACGAGGTTTTTCCAGAAGCGTATTGGGGGTACGGATGGGCGATTAACGGCTCGAAGCGTGATGGTGGAGATTTGTTCTCTCCAGAAGCCTATTCACACTGGGGCGCGGCAGGTCCTTTCCTTTGCGTTGATCCGATTTATCAGACGGTGACCGTTCATTTATCCGTAGAGTTGGATCACCAGAAGCCATTTAAAAATATGTATGTTGATTACTTCAACAATACTGTTCTGGCAGCCATCACTGATCTTTAATCGAATTTGGTTACCATTCTAAAAAAAGCCTGAGGGAACCTATTAAATAGGTTCCCTCAGGCTTTTTTCCTATTCCAACTCATGTTAATGAAGAGATTATCCTTAATCAACAAATGTAAGATCTATATCTCCATTATTAGTGCTGACCTCTAATTTCTTATCTCCACCACTTTTACTTTCCGGAAGATTATTTTTCCCTTTGGATGCTTTGCTTGTAATGTCAAAGACATCATATGACCCAATCACGGTTCCAGTGATGTCCCCATTTTTTGCTTTCATTTTCAAAGTATCCCCGACCACAACTTTTGTTACCTCTAAATCGCCATTTGAAAGGGTTGCATCGATGGAACCTTTTACGCTCACTCCGGACAACAACGCATGGTCATTTTTGGTCTCGATATTCAGATCCTTATCCATCTCTACATTGCTAAAATCAATTTTTCCATCGGAAGTTTTTGCATGGACGGAACCGGCTATGTTTAGTTCTGAAACGACAATATCACCTTTGGATGTGTTTAATGTAATATCGCTGGCAGTATGATTGGGTATAGCTATTTTTATATCACGATGTGTTTTGTCTGAGTCCAGACCGATATAGTCTTTCCACTGTTTATTGGATACAGCTTCCATGACTAATTTTTTATCGTCGGTAACATTTAGTTCATACGATTCCTTATTGTTTTCGAAATAATCGATATGAATCTCATTGTCAGTGGATTGGACCAGTTCAATCTTACGGTTTGTGGTGGAGAGTGAAATTTGGTTAACCTTACCTGCATCTACGGAATAGCTTTTTTGTTCGTATGGGGTAGAATTGCCTTGCTTGTCAGCACTAGAATTTGTTGTACATGCTGTAGCAAAGAGCGCCAAACTGAGGGTGACAGTGACTGCGGCAGTGTTACTAAAGATTTTTTTCAACATTTATATGACCTCTTTCTAAAAATATGGATTTTATTTTCCGCATAAACCAAGTCGTAAGTCCCATGATTTTTTTGCAAACTTTTTTAAATGGGGCAAACGTAAATATACCCAGACCAAGAGAAATTAAACCACCAACAATCATAAGTGAATTGAATGAAATATTATTACTGAAATCAATGATCGCAGCAACAATTCCTGCTATACCAGCCAAGAGAAAGGAAAATTCGACTAAAAATAGTGCGATAACCACTAACCAAATCGTTACGTAAAATACGAATATCAGTGCAAATAAGAGAAGGAGTAATGGGATACTCAAAATTAATAGTGTGTAATCCAATTTGGAAATGGGATCACTGGGCAATATGATCTTCTTAAGAGGGGTGGAATCAAGCATTACTTCTCGTGCAATCTCTTCGATGTTGCCAAGTCCACAAACCGCTTCTTCCTCGCCCATACCTTCTTCCATGCGATCGTCAATGATCTCAGAATAAAATGCAAGCGACTTATTCACTTCGATTCGAGGCAGGGCTTCAAGTTTATCAGCAAGTTCGGACAAAAAAATTGCTTTATTCATAATCGGCACCTCCTTTAATGAATTTATGCAGCGCTAAGACAGTCTCCCATTCCTTTAGAAAATCATGGATTTTATCTTTCCCTTGTGGCGTGATTTTATAATATTTTCGCAATCGACTATTGTGTTCAGTCGAATACACGGTCACGCAGTTTTGTGTCTCCAAACGCTTTAGAATTGGATATAGCGTTGATTCGGAAATTTCAATATGCTCAGAAAGATCTTTGACGATTTTGTATCCATAGGAATCTTCTTTTGAAAGAACGGTCAACACGCATACATCCAGCAAGCCCCGTTTTAATTGTGTATCCACGATATCCCCCCTAACACCCTTTGACACATTATACTATGCACTGCATAGTATTACAACATGACGAAATTTTAGCGCTTTTGAAAGAGGCCATGGAAGCGGGTTTTACTTCTGGAAAAAGCGAAAAAGAGTGGCAGTCTCGGACTCAGTTTCTTCGTCCGAGACTGCCGCTCTTTCATTAATTACGGTTAGTTTCCTTATTGGTCTTGAATTGTCTAGGGGTGATGCCTGTGTATTTTTTAAATACTTTGGTGAAATAGCTCTGGTCGTTGAATTGCAGACGGGTAGCAATGTCGGATAGGTGGATTCCAGGTAATTCAATTAGCCGTTTAGCTTCTTCAATTCGTTCGATTTGAATAAAATCGCTAACGGTGAACCCGGTCTCTTTCTTGAATAGCTGAGAGAGATAACTCCTGTTCAAGCCTGCAACCATAGCCAGATTATCTAAGGAAAGCTCTTCATACAGATGATTAAAAATATAATTCTGACAGAGGGCCACGGTTCGCGACAGTTGTGCACTTCTATTGTTTCTGACATGGTCGGCGAAATCACAAATTGCATGAAGAAGAGCGTTATCTACAGCGGGAATATCCTTCAGTTCTTCGATATGCTGGATATGAAAATCGCTGAGGGTATAGGAAATCTCCCAATACAGCCCTCCATCTATCGCTGCACGTGTAGCGAGTGTAATACAGGAAACCGCCAGATTTTTTTTACTGCGTAACTGACTTTTTTTAGAGAGTACACCGTAATTTTCTTCGGGGAATGAAGCTTGGGTTCGTAGCAGCTCGGCTTTATTCCCATTTTTAATATGGTAAAATAGAGCTTTTTCCAGCATAGGTTCGTGATGAAACCATGTATTCTCTCTACGGTAAGAGACATCCAAATCCAAGCTGTCGCTAGAGGGTTGTTTGGGTTCAAGCATTCGAGAGTCAAGCAGTAGTTCGCTCAAGGTCAGAGTTTTTCCAGTAACAAGAGAATAGAGAAGCATAGCGGTATGGTACAATCTCATCCGGTTCATTACAGGCAGACTGCGATAGTAAGTAAGGCATTGATCCTGAAGTCCATAGGGTACTTCATTGTCACGCAATCGACTGGAGATAGTGTCTCCTGAGAGTTGAGTAAATAACGAGGGTCCCATTACAATGGTGCCTCCGCCATGATGCTCTAAAGGAAGAGCGAGAAGGATATAATTTTCTAGGAAATTAGTGGTGCGAATGATTGGTATGGAAGAATTCCAGGAGTTATCGTTATTAGAATGGTTCTCGTGTTTAGTAGAATCTGTAATCTCTGAAAGTAGGTCATTGATGTTATGCACCCAAGGGGCAAGCTCTGAAGTGGAAGGCAGCGACAGCTCGATTCTCCGATTGGAGTCAAGCAGAAACACAGGAATTTGAAGCGATTCATACAGCGCTTTACAGATATATTGAGCTCCTTCATGATCTTCCAAATAATTCAACATTTTAAAGCCCCCTTACCCAACTAGAATACCAAAAATGCAATAATAATGCCATAAATCCAGCGTGAAGTAGATTAAAATGAGGATAGTATTCATTCAGAGGAGGTATTTTTTATGAAAACCAACATTCATGAACTCATTGCACAAATGACCCTTGAGGAGAAAGCAGGACTCTGCTCAGGGCTTGATTTTTGGCATACTAAGGGCATTGAACGACTCGGAATCCCCTCTTTAATGGTAACGGACGGACCTCATGGTTTACGTAAGCAAAAAGAGAGTGCCGATCACCTCGGGCTCCATAACAGTGTACCTGCAACTTGTTTTCCTTCAGCAGCAGGGATGGCTTCTTCCTGGGATCGGGATTTAATCGGACGTGTGGGTGCAGCACTAGGGAAAGAGTGTCAGGCAGAGAATGTCGCTGTTCTGCTCGGGCCGGGAACAAATATTAAGCGCTCCCCATTAAATGGTCGTAACTTTGAATATTTTTCGGAAGATCCTTATCTTTCGTCGGAGATGGGTGGAAATCATATCAATGGTGTGCAAAGTGAAGGAGTAGGGACCTCACTCAAGCATTTTGCCGCAAATAATCAGGAGCACCGGAGAATGTCCGTTGATGCCGTTATTGATGAGCGGACGCTGCGGGAGATTTATCTGGCTAGCTTTGAAGGTGCAGTTAAGAAGAGTCAGCCATGGAGTGTGATGTGCTCTTACAATCGCTTAAACGGTGAATATGCTTCAGAAAGTGAGTTTCTCCTGACAAAGATTCTTAGAGAGGAATGGGGCTACGCAGGATTCGTCGTTTCCGACTGGGGGGCGGTCAATGAGCGAGTGAAGGCACTGCAAGCAGGGCTGGAACTTGAAATGCCATCCACCGGAGGACTTGGCGATGCCCAGATTGTAAAGGCTGTACAAAATGGTGAACTAGCTGAAGAAATATTGGATCTTGCGGTAGAGCGATTGCTTACTTTTGTTATTAAAGCGGTAGAGAGCCGTAAAGAGAATGCCTCATTTAATGTTGAGGATCATCATCGTTTGGCACGCGAAGTAGCCCGGGAGAGCATGGTGTTACTTAGAAATGAGGATGGCATTCTGCCGTTGTCTAAGCAAGGGACTATTGCGGTGATCGGCGAGTTTGCTAAAAATCCGCGTTATCAGGGCGGAGGCAGCTCACATGTGAATCCGACGAAATTGGATGATGCTTTTGAAGAGATGAAGGCTCATGCAGGTTCTGCCGAACTGCTGTATGCGCAAGGATATGAACTGAATCATGACGCGATTAATGAAGCTTTGCTACAAGAGGCACGGAATACAGCGGCAAAAGGGAATGTAGCCGTATTGTTCCTTGGACTTCCGGATAATTATGAATCAGAGGGTTATGATCGCAGTCATTTGTCACTTCCAGAGAGCCATAAAGCGTTAATCGATGCAGTAGCTGAGGTACAAAGCAATATCGTCGTTGTACTCAGCAATGGTTCACCCATAGAAATGCCTTGGATTCATAAAACGAAGGGTATTCTTGAAGGTTATCTAGGTGGTCAGGCTTTTGGCGGTGCAGTGGCAGATTTACTGTTTGGAGAGGTTAGTCCAAGTGGCAAACTGGCAGAGACCTTCCCGATGAAGCTGAGCGATAATCCGTCCTTCCTTAATTTCCCAGGTGAAGGGGATACGGTAGAGTACAAAGAAGGCTTGTTTGTAGGCTATCGTTATTATGATAAAAAAGAGCTTGAACCGCTGTTTCCTTTCGGCTTTGGTCTAAGCTACACCGCGTTTCAATACAGCAATTTGAGAATCTCCAAGAGCAGCATAAAAGACACCGAGAACGTACAAGTTACGGCTACCGTCAAAAACACGGGTACTCGCGCAGGAAAAGAAATCGTTCAGCTCTATGTTAGCGACGTGAAGAGCAGCGTGATCCGCCCACTTAAGGAGCTTAAGGGCTTCCAGAAGCTAACGCTTCAGCCTGGTGAAGAGCAAGAGGTTTCTTTTGAACTGGATAAACGCTCCTTTGCTTATTACAACGTCAACATTGGCGATTGGCATGTGGAAAGTGGAGTTTTTGATATTGCTGTTGGTTCATCTTCACGAGATATTCGTCTGACTGCTTCGATTGAAGTAGAATCGACTGTTCCACTTCCGTTAAGTTATCATCGCAACAGTACCGTTGGTGATTTGCTAGACAATCCACGTACGGCGGATAAAGTGAAGGAGTTCAGCAGTATTTTTGGAATGGAAGATGCGATGGACGATAATCCGGAAATGTTCATGGCGATGATGAAATATATGCCGCTGCGGGCACTGGTTGGGTTCGGTCAAGGGAAATACACGGATGAAGATTTAGCGAAGGATCTGCAAGAATTTAATGCTTTGGCTGTAGAGTAGGTGGAATAGTAGGGAGTAAACCTCAACGTTCGCACTTCACGATATATTTAGAAAAAGGCTGCCCGTAGAGGCGGCTTTTTTGAATTTTGAAGGATTGAGTTAATGAATCTAAATTATTCATTCATTCTCTTCTATATGACTTATATTACATTAAATACCATAATGTCATATGACTAAATTGATGACAACGTACACTATTTAAATGCTCTTTTTATATATATATTGATGAAATGACATGTGTTAGATGCAGATGGAGGTATGGAAAAATACGATATTCGATAACCTTCTTGATGTGCGGGTGATTTTTAAATAGCAACTTTAGTTGTCTTGTTTGCATTGTTGTTTGGATGATAGATTAGAAAAACCGTCGAATTAGGAGGAAAAATGAGCTTTAAGGAGTTAATCATGTCTGGAAGCGATCTACAACTAACTAATAATGGATGGTACAAAGCGAATGAATATTAGCATTATATTGTTGGCTCAGCACTTTAATCTAACCGTACAATGTCTGGATCGAATCAAGCAATATACGCCTATGCCCTATGAGCTGATCGTCGTCTCGGATTACGAATCTACTGAAGTGTCGAATTTTCTTGCATATGAATACGGTGTTCATGTCATTCATAGCAGGAGTAAAGGGGTTGCAGCTGCATTTAATCTGGGCGCGCGGTCAGCTTCTGGTGATCGTCTTGTATTTATCCGCGATCAGATCATGGTAAATGAGGGATGGCTAGAGCAGTTGTCGAGCTGTTTGGATCATTATCCGAATGCTGCGATCGTGGGTCCTAGAATGAATGACGTTAGCGGTGGTCAAAGGATTCCCATTGTTTATCAGAACATGGAGCAACTCTATCAGTCGGCATCCATGCTTGCTATTGGGAAGTCAATGTCTTGGACCCGGGTTTCTAGGCTTGTTAGTTTGCTAATGATGATGCCGCGTCGCTATTTTGAGGAGATTGGGTCCTTCGATGAGAGGTTTGAGGTCGAATCCTATGAGGATGATGATCTGTGTTATCGCGCGTTATCAATGAATCTGGATGTTTACATAGCGGAAGGATGCGTAGTCTTCCGGAAGGAACCTCCTTCAGTAAATCCCAATGATCCCGATTGGTACAATAATAGATTGATCTTGAATCGTGCTAAGGCTATAAGCAAATGGGGATTCGATTTAACTTCTTCCTTGCATTGCGGCACGCGGAAGGTCACGGTCAGCTTATGCATGATCGTGAAGAATGAAGAGCAAACCTTAGGACGTTGTTTATCCAGCGTGAGGGAGCTAGTCGACGAGATCATTATTGTGGATACGGGTTCGAGTGATGGAACCAAAGCGCTCGCAGCTTCTTATGGGGCTCGGGTTTATGATTTCGAATGGGTGAACGATTTCGCTAAGGCAAGAAATTATGCCTTCAGTCTCGCGACTCAAGAATACCTGCTGTGGTTGGATGCGGATGATTATCTGCAGTCAGAGGATGCAGAGGCTCTAGGGTCCATTGTATCCGGATTAGCATGGGATATCGATGCCGTGTCGATTCATTATTATCTCGAGCGGGATAAGGACGGTAACGTAACTTCGAGTTTAAGGCGGAATCGTCTGGTTAGACGAAGTTGTGGTTTCCGTTGGATTGGAATCGTTCATGAGTACCTGGAGGTCGAAGGCAAAGTCCTCTATGCCGAGTTAGGCATAACGCATGATAGAAAGCATACGCAGTCTTCGCGTAATCTGCTTATCTATGAGGGGATGATAGAAGCGCACGCGAGCTTCACTCCGCGGGATTTATTTTATTATGCTAACGAGTTGTATGATCACGGCCTATGGCAGCGAGCGATAGAGCAATATGATACCTTCATTGAAATGCCGGATGGCTGGATGGAGGACAAGCTGCTAGCGAGCCGGCGTGCCGCCGATGCATTGGCACAATTAAGCCGCTTTCAAGAAGCTAAGCTTAAAGTACTTCAAGCCTTTGCATTGACACCTCCCCGAGCAGAAGCTTGTTGCCAATTAGGGGCTTATGAGCTAATTGAACAACGGTTCGAGAATGCTATTTTTTGGTACAAGCTAGCCACAGAAGTTCCTAAGCCGACTGAACCTAACGCTAGAATAGACAATTCGGCATGGACGTGGCTGCCACATTTGCAATTATGCGTTTGTTATGATCGCTTAGGTCAACACGAAGAAGCTAACTATCACAATGAATTAGCTGGGAGTTATGTACCGAAGCATCCGAGCGTCATGGCAAATCGCGATTATTTAAAGCAATACGTAACTTTATATACTTGAGGGGGATATGGTAATGGCAAGACTAAAGAGAGCAAAGGCAAGTGGGAAGAAGAGTGGAAATTCGTTAGCCTACAAGAGCTCAATGGCATTTATTCTAATGAGTCAGTTAATTGCACCATTGAGTCCTGCTAATAGTGGTATTCTACCCCGGGCAAGCGCCGCGGCTTACAGCGATGTCAATACTTCTTCATGGGCGTACCCGTATATCACCAAAGCGTCCGCACTAGGGGTAATTGAAGGAGACGGTTCAGGCAACTTCAACCCGAGCCGTCCTGTCACAAATCAGGAAGCGGTCGTTATGGTCCTCAGGTTCATGGGATATGAGCAGCCTAAGGCAAATGGCGTGAGCCTGCCCTTCACTGTAGATTCATGGGCAACTGTATGGTTGCAGCAAGCTATTGACATCGGCCTAGTAATTCCAAGTGAGGAAGAGAGACCAAACACCGTCATCTGGGGAAAAGAACAAGCGAGTAGAGAGTGGATAACACGTCTAATTATTCGTGCGGCAGGCAAGGAATCTGAGGCGATAGAGTTAAAGGACGGCAACATCGGTTTTTCCGATGCATCAGACGCATCGGACTGGGCAGCAGGCTACATTAATGCTGCAGTAAACCGTAATGTCATTTCGGGTTTCCCTAATAATACTTTTAAACCTAAGCAGACGGCTACTCGTGCCGAGTTTGCTGCTATTTTATCTAAGACCGAAATATTTGCGAGCACGGTATCCGATCGAATTATCCATGGCTCTGTTGTCTCGATGTCGAAGAATTCAATCGAAGTGTTAAGCAGCAGCGGCCAGACGTCGAAGTTCGAAATCAATACCCATTCAGTTCTGTTCGGAGACAATGGCAAGGGTGTACTGCCTACAGGAGCATTGGTGACGCTCATCCATAATGGAGGAGTAGCTTCCTTCGTTGAAGTATTGGGAATGGGGGCAGCAGGGCAGGCAGGTTCGAAAGGTGAAAAAGGCGATAAGGGAGATACGGGCGCAACTGGCGCAGCAGGTCAAAACGGGTACTCTGGTTCCAGTGGACCGCAAGGAGCAACGGGAGCAACTGGAGCGACCGGAGCTAACGGTGTAAATGGAGCAGTCGGAGCCACCGGAGTGGCTGGAGTTAACGGAGTAACAGGTGCGGTCGGCGCGACTGGAGCCACCGGAGCGGCTGGAGCTAGGGGAGCAACAGGTGCGGTCGGCGCGACTGGAGCCACCGGAGTGGCTGGAGTTAACGGAGTAACAGGTGCGGTCGGCGCGACTGGAGCCACCGGAGCGACTGGAGCTAAGGGTGCAACTGGTGCGGTCGGTGCGACTGGAGCAACCGGAGCGGCTGGAGCAAACGGTGTAACAGGTGCAGTTGGGGCGACTGGAGCTAACGGAGTAACAGGAGCAGTCGGAGCCACTGGAGCCACTGGAGCGGCTGGAGCTAAGGGTGCAACTGGAGCGGTCGGAGCGGCTGGAGCAACCGGAGCGGCTGGAGCAAACGGTGTAACAGGAGCAGTTGGTGCGACTGGAGCAACCGGAGCGACCGGAGCGGCTGGAGCTAAGGGTGCAACTGGTGCGGTCGGAGCGACTGGAGCGACCGGAGTGACCGGAGCGGCTGGAGCTAACGGAGTAACAGGAGCAGTTGGTGCGACTGGAGCCACCGGAGCGGCTGGAGCAAACGGTGTAACAGGTGCAGTTGGGGCGACTGGAGCCACCGGAGCGGTTGGAGCAAACGGAGTAACAGGTGCGGTCGGAGCCACTGGAGCGGCTGGAATTAAGGGTGCAACTGGAGCGGTCGGCGCGACTGGAGCCACCGGAGTGGCTGGAGCAAACGGAGTAACAGGTGCGGTCGGAGCGACTGGAGCAAACGGTGTAACAGGAGCAGTCGGAGCGACTGGAGCAACGGGAGCAACGGGAGCGACTGGAGCACAGGGAGTCCAAGGCATTCAAGGAGTTCAAGGGGTAACCGGAGCGACGGGACCTACGGGCGCACAGGGAGCCACCGGGGCATCTGGCGCATCAACAATAATTCCATTCTCTTCCGGAGCACCAATTACCGTAACAACAATCGCCGGGGGATTAACCGGCACGGTGGCGATGCTTGGATTTGGCAATTCGTTCTCAGGAGCTAGGATAACAGGTAATACAATAGATTTGACTACAAATAATGGTTCGAATCCTACAAAGGATCCATATAACCAGGCGTTTGTCGTTCCGCGTAATGGTACGATCACTTCCATGTATGCTTTCTTCAGCACAACTACAGCAATGTCTTTAATAGGCACAACCGTAAACATTCACGCACAAATGTATAAAGCGGGTAGTAACAGCAACAGTTTTACTCCTATTAGTGGTGCAGCAGTACCCTTTGCGCCTGGTTTTACGGGAGTAATATCTATCGGATCTATTAGTACCGGATCAGCAACAGGATTAAATGCGACTGTTCAGGCAGGTGATCGCTTAATGTTAGTATTCTCATCTACAGCTGCAGGACTAACCTTGATAAATGCTGTAACAGGATATGCCAGCGCCGGAATTGAGATTAAGTAATTTAAGATTTAGGGTTGGAATCATCCATCTTCTTTGATTGGAAGTGATTAATATGGCCAGGAAACTAGTTTCGAAAAAAAGATTGAGTTTATTGTTGGCGTTAGTTCTTATATTTTCATTCGTCATTCCATTCCCATCGTCTGCGGGGTATGCAAAAGGGCGCTCTTCTGAACAGGTAAAGCTGCTGGCTGCACCGGCGAATTTTGCAGTTAGCGGCACAACCTCTACAAGCATCGGCCTTACCTGGGATGCCGTAGTGGGAAGCTCTGACTCCGATGTGAGTTATAAGGTAAGCCTAGTGGAGCAGACCAATTCTAGCGTGACCGATGTGGTATACACCTTTGATTCAGGTGGATTAACGGAGTATACGGTGAAGGGATTAGCTTCCGACCGGAATTATACATTCACGGTCCAAGCGGTAAATTTATCTGGACCTGTGTCCAAAATAAGCCTCCCTTTAATTGCAGGTACGCTTCCAGCAGAAGCACAATCTCCGACAACGAAGGAAGAGGAACTCCCACTAGCCGATCAAGAACCGCCGAGTACCCCTGAGCTAAGTCTTATCGGTCGCACATCGGATAGTATTAGCTTGGCATGGAGTTCATCCGAGGATAATGTCGGAGTTGCGGAATATGTTCTATATCAAGACTCCAATCTGTTGGCAGAAGTAACGGTCAGCACAACAGTCTACACGGCTGTCAACTTGAAGGCTGGACAGGAATACACTTTTTTTGTACAAGCTATAGACGAAACGGGGAATAAATCAGCAATCAGTAACGAGTTGAAGGTTAGTACACTTGATGATGTAAGTGTGGTTGGTCCGGTTATGAGCATGGGCAACGGGAATTCCTTCCATACATTAACTGTGCAGCCGGATGGTACCGTATGGGCTTGGGGCAATAATAGGAAAGGTCAGCTCGGTGATAGCACGACCATTACTCGTAATAAGCCTGTGCGAATTGTTGGTTTGCCGGAGATCAGCGCTGCATCCGTTGGACAAGACCATTCCATCGCACTCGCGACGGACGGAACGGTTTGGACATGGGGAGGCAATAGTGTGGGCCAGCTGGGTAATGGTACGTTGGAGTCCCAGCTTATGCCGCAGCAAGTGCCTGGATTAGCGCGTGTCGTAGCGGTTCAAGCGGGTGAGCAGCATTCGTTAGCGTTATTGTCCGATGGAACGGTGTGGGCATGGGGACTTAACGCATACGGGCAGCTTGGAGATGGGACCACCGAAAATAGCGCATTACCAGTGCAGGTTGCAGGGTTGGAGTCTATCGCATCGATCTCGGCCGGAGCCTTTCATAATCTAGCGGTTAGTCGCGATGGTCAGGTTTACGCATGGGGGTTCAATGCGTATGGTCAACTCGGCGATAACACAAAGATTGACCGCGCGACTCCCGTGCAGGTTGCTGAAATAAGCGGCGTTGCATCCGTATCTGCCGGCTTTTATCACAGCATGGCAGTGAAAAAGGACGGAACCGTATGGAGCTGGGGAACGAACGTCAAGGGGATCTTGGGTGATGGGACATCCGAAGATCATTATACTCCCGCTCAAGCGGTGGATCTGGGTTCAGTGATCAGCGTATCCGCTGGCGCCTTGCATAGTATGGCGCTGAAGAGCGACGGAACCGTATGGATATGGGGAGCGAACAACGAGGGCCAGCTCGGTGGCGGAACCGAGTCGGAGCGTTCCATCGCGTCTAAGCTCGATATTGGCAGTCGCATCGTCACTATTAGTGCAGGGTATATGAGCGGCGGTGCGGTTAGCGAGGAGGGAACCTTGCTGACTTGGGGTTACAATGGATTGGCCCAGCTTGGTAATGGCACTTATACTAATGTCATAGATCCGGTTACAATTCCACTTGTAGAAGAAACTAATTAAATTTGAAAAGTAGGGAATTCCAAGCCAAAGTGCAGTGGATTCCCTATTTTTTATATGAGGACCAAAAGAGAAAATTCTTTTAATATTCATAACTTTATCACTACAGCTATCCTCATGACTGCATGACTATTAAAATGATGTATCCGAACATGTCACCTTCCGCATTTTAACTGATGGGGGAGAAAAGTTCTTGCTCCGTCTTTACCCGGATAATGAACCTCGTAAGTGCCTTGTCTTACCCGAAGCTGTAACCGATTTGGAAGGGGCTTATATTACGGAAACGTCGGCGAGTGATGGACAATGGTACAGAAGGATGGAATGATCCACGCCGACTAACACAATAGAAATGTCGTTTTTCTGGATCGTGAACCGTATCCTATCAATTTTGGCAGGTGATCATATAATGAGACTAGAATGCTTCTTAACCTTCTTATTTGATAAGTAAAAAAGACTCTTCTATATAAATAGAGGAGTCTTTTTGCGGTGTTAAGGTATTTAGATAAATAGATTATGACTAGATTGATCGGCTTGACCGAGGTAATACCCAACGCCGCCAATTCCCACGCCGTCGATAAGTTCTTCACGGGTGATGCCCATAAGATCCATAGACATTTGGCAGGCAACGATCTCGACGCCTTGGTCGACAGCCATTTGAATCAATTCTTCCAAAGATGAGACATTATTGTTCTTCATTACAGAGCGAATCATTTTGGAGCCCATACCCATCATGTTCATATTCGAAAGTGTTAGCTTCCGACTGCCACGTGGCATCATCGCTCCGAACATTTTGCCGATGAAATTCTTGTTCACAGGTACTTTTTCATCCTTGCGGATAATATTAAGGCCCCAGAAGGTAAAGAACATCGTTACTTTTTTGCCGCTGGAGGCTGCTCCGTTGGCAATGATGAAGGAAGCGATCGCTTTATCCAAATCACCGCTGAATACAACCATCGTACTTGCGTTACTAGTTTGGACAGGTTGTGCTCCTGTTGGTATGGAATCCGCAGGAATACCTTTGCGCAGATAAGCTTCTATCATGCCCGTAGGCAGCTTCGTTAATTGCAAAAGCGTGTGCTTCGACATACGAGCCCATGCCTTGATATCTTCATAGAATCCTGGATCGGAAGCCGTTACCTTTAAGACTTGGCCGTCCAAGAGCGGGTCCATGCTCATTTTGACTTGGATCAACGGCCCAGGGCAGCATAGGCCGCAAGCATCAAGTACGGAATCAGGTGTTAGATTCCATTCTTGGTTGGCAGTGGCGGATACAGATGCGCTGAAGTTGGATGCGAAAGCTGTAGCGTTGGTATTGGCTGCAGCAGTGCTAGTCCCAGTACCATTGCTAGTGTCAGTTCCCGTCGGTGCTCCCGTTGCTGCGATTTCTTTACGGGCTGCTGAAATACCTGCGTTTGGTGTTAAACTATCTTTTTTTTTAGGCGAATAATTACTCAGTTGATATGTCTTATAGCCTCCGGTCAGATTCTTCACACGGAAACCCTTTTGCTGCAAAATCCGGGAAGCGGTATAGCCTCTAAGTCCAACTTGGCAATACACCCAAATTTCTTTACTAGGGTCAAGCTCGGCTAGACGACCACGCAGATCATCTACAGGGATGTTAATAGAGCCTTCAATATGGCCGTAGGCATGCTCGATTTCCGAACGTACGTCAACTAAAATGGTATTGTTGTTGTCACGACCTTCTAAATCCTTAGGAACGAATACTGTGGTCATACCTTTCAAAATATTTTCAGCGGCAAAGCCAGCCATATTCACTGGATCTTTAGCGGAAGAGTAAGGAGGGGCATAAGAAAGCTCCAATTCCGTTAAATCAGTAACCGTACCTCTAAAACGAATCACTGTAGCGATATCGTCGATACGTTTATCTACTCCACTATAACCAACAGCTTGTGCACCGAGCACCGTACCTTTTGGATCAAAAATCAGCTTCATTGATATTGGAGTTGCCCCCGGATAATAAGTTGCATGAGAGCTTGGATGTACGTAAATCACGTGATAAGGTAAGCCTAAACGCTGAAGTGTTTTTTCATTATTACCGGTAGAAGCACCTGTCACACCAAATACTTTAATGATAGAAGTTCCTTGGGAGCCTTTGTAAGTCGTACCTAGACCGCTAACGTTGTCCGCTACAATCCGTCCTTGCTTATTGGCAGGGCCTGCTAGTGGAATGGCGGTTTTAGTTCCGTTTACGAAATCAACCACCTCGACCGCGTCACCAACTGCGTATACCTGATCCAAATTTGTTTCCATGCGCTCGTTGACCAAGATATGCCCGCGTGGACCGAACTCTAAACCACTATCCTTCAGGAAAGAGGTATCCGGCGAAACGCCGATAGCCAGCAGAACCATATCACTTTGCAGCACAGTGCCACTCGCTAATTGAACTTCTATTTGTTCGCCAACTTCTGCAAACCCTTGGACCATATCCGAAAAAATAAGATTAACGCCATGCTCGTCGAGCTCTTTTGCCAAAATAGAAGACATTTCGGTATCGAAAGGAGCTAAGATTTGCGGGCCTGCCTCAATTAAGGAAACTTCCAGTCCAGCTTCTCTCAAGTTCTCAGCCATTTCAACACCGATAAACCCACCACCGATCACAACGGCGGAACGAGTACCTTCGGCAGCGACTTTGGTTTTGATTTTGTCAGTGTCGGGAATGTTACGCAGCATGTGAATTTTGGAGCTCTCGATACCAGGTGAATTCGGACGAATCGGTTTAGCGCCTGGCGATAAAATAAGCGCATCATAACTCTCTTCATAGGAACCACGTTCCTTGCTTTCTACTCGTACTTTCTTGTTTACAGGGTCGATAGACACCACTTCGCTTTCAATCCGAACATCGATGTTAAAACGTTTATGCATCGCCTCAGGTGTCTGAACCAGCAGCTTGGAGCGATCCTGAATGGAACCTCCGATATAATAAGGTAGTCCGCAATTAGCAAAAGAAATGTATGGATCACGCTCAAACATAACGATATGAGCCTCTTCATCTAATCTCCGAAGCCTGGCGGCCGCTGATGCGCCTCCTGCAACTCCACCGACAATCAGTACTTTTTTACTCATGATGATTTATTCCTCCCCAAGAAATAGCTGAATTAAATGTTTGATCTTCTCGTCTTTCACAGAATAGTTAATTTCAAGTCCATTACGTTCGGTCTCCACAATGCCAAGCGATCTAAGCTTCTGCAAATGTTGGGATACCGTAGATTGTGGAAGGTCGAGACAGTCCTGCATAAAACTAACGTTGCAGCTGCCTTTTTCAAGCAGTCCTTTAATGATGCACAAGCGAACGGGATGAGCGATAGCCTTTAAGGTTTCGGCGGTTTGGTTATAGGCTTTGAAATTTTTGTCCATGGTTATGAACTCCTCGCTTTACAATATCCTTATATCGTAATATTATGATATAGTGATATGAAAATCAAGTTATTTTTTAAAAAAGAGAAGGAGAGATGCTCGATGTCTTTTAAAATTTCAAAGGAAATTACCCCACAGCAAGTCGCGGAACTTCTGAAGAATGGAGAGACTCCTACGCTGCTTGATGTACGTGAACCCGCTGAATATGTGGAAGGACATGTGATTGGTGCTAAGCATATTCCGATTGGACAGCTGTTAATGCGTATAGATGAACTAGATCCTAATGATGAGATGATTGTGATGTGCCTAAGTGGTGGTCGAAGTGGACTGGCATGTGAGCTGCTGAGCGAAAAGGGATATAATGTTGTGAATATGATGGGTGGATTAAGTGCTTGGACGGATGATTATTTGGAACGGGGGTAATAGCGTGAATATGGTGTTTAGGATCCTACTAAGTATATTAATTGCTTTTAGTATTGTAAGGTTCTTACGTTCCGTTTGGCCAGTGCGCTCACTCTCCTATGTAGAAGCCCGCGACGTTCGAGAATTAGCAGATGAAACATTGGATATGAAAATGCTCGATGTAAGAGATGCCGTAGATTATGAGAAGGAAAGTATCCGTGGCTCGATAAATATATCAATAGGGCGGTTAGCCTATGTCTGGCAGCACTGTCTATCTCCGGACGATTCGATTCTAATTCTTGCTGATAGTTACTATAAAAGAAACAAAGCTGCGAGAATTCTTTATAAGCAGGGCTTTCGAAAGTTATATGCGGTAAATGGTGATTTTTTAGGGAATAAAAGAACGCTTTCCGACATTTCGGTGAAAGGTTGTTGTGAAGGATAATGGATTTAAGCTCATTAATGTCCCGTCTTGGATTTGGCAAAAGCGAAAGTGTAACTGTAAGGGTAAAAACCTTGAAGGTGGCAGAGTTTCGTAGCGAAATGGAGCAATCCAAAAATAAGCTGCTGATCGATGTCCGTGAACCGGATGAATACAAGAGTGGATTTATTCCGGGGGCGAAAAACATCCCGCTGTCTCAGTTGGAAAAGCGGCTCGGTGAGATCCCGAAGGATCGGGATGTGTTACTCTACTGCCGCAGCGGTATGCGAAGCAAAAGCGCAGCGTCGATTCTGAGTAAGCAGGGGTATACTCGGCTTGCACATTTGCAGGGCGGGGTAAGCAGCTGGGATGGGAAGTTGAGTCGACGGTAGGCTTTAGGGGATTTGGTACTGAGCATAGTTCACCTGAGGTAGCTTTAACGTACTTAAACCAATTAGCTTTTTTAATGGAACTGAATGCTGTGGTGAGGCAAATGTAGATGAATTACTCTAACTGTGCTAACTAGGTTAGTTAGCACTAATTTAACTTACTGTAACTGAACTGCTGTATTTAGCTAACTTAGCTGACCTTACTTTATCGCTACGTACTTTAAACTAATTAGCTTTTTTGCTGGATAAGTTTTATTTAGCTGGATCTAGTGTTGGCTGTTGAGTGTTATTGACAGTATTAGAAAGTGAATACTATACTTTTGAGTAATAGGATGAAGCACGTCCCGTACCCATATTGGGTGCGGGATTTTTTTATGCCAAGGAGGAGTGTAAAGTATGGGATTTGCGGAAGAGCATCGTAAGTGGTTAGAGGATCATATTAGTCGAAGAACAGGAGAACGTCGGGGGAGATTGGAGCGGGGACATGGCCATGGTGAGCGGATGTTTTTGGAGAAAGTATGGTGGCCTATGATGGGGCATTTCAATGACCTTCATCCTGAATACGAAGTGGTGGATTGGCGTAGCAAGCCCTACTTTGTTGATTTTGTGTGGAAGCCTGGACAGGTTAAGTTTGCATTTGAAGTAAAGGGCTACGGCCCACATGTACAAAATACAGACCGAACGCGCTACAGGCAGGAGCTGAATCGAGAGACTTATCTGCAAATCGCGGGTTATCGGGTGGTCGCTATTCCTTATGATGATCTGGATGCGAGTCCTGAACTTACGATTACTTTGTTAAGACCATTGCTGATGCCGTACCTCGCTGTGAAAATGGAGGAGAAAAGGGAGTTTAGCCGACTGGAACGTGATATTTTACGGATTGCTGTGCGTTCGAATGGGTGCATCCGGCCGGTTGATTTGGTGAGGGAGCTTGGGATTGATCTTAGGACGGCTAGGAAGTATATGAAGTCTCTCTCTGAGAAAGGAAGGTTCAATCCGGTAGTTTCCCAGGTAAGCGGTAGAGTTTGTCGTTATGAATATGTTCATTCTTTTAGTGATTTTCATATGTGGTGAATGAACGGTATAAACTCCGTTGAATAGAGCTATTGGGCGAGATATGAGTAAAAGTACGATATAAATCCCGTAGAATGGGGTCGTGGGAAGGAAAACGAGCAAAAGAACGGTATAAATCCCGTAGAATGGGGTCGTGGGAAGGAAAACGAGCAAAAGAACGGTATAAATCCCGTAGAATGGGGTCGTGGGGCGGAACACGAGCAAAAGAACGGTATAAATCCCGTAGAATGGGGTCGTGGGGCGGAACACGAGCAAAAGAACGGTATAAATCCCGTAGAATGGGGTCGTGGGGCGGAAAATGAGCAAAAGAGGGGGAGAAATACCCCCGATCAGCCCTCTCCAATCCACCTGGCCCCGTTATCATCCGCATCTCACTTCACTTATGGATACGGGCGAGCGAAGCCCCCCATAAATCTCTAATTTTGACCTGATTTTCGCTTAGATTGTTAAGGTGTTACTTATCGAGCTAATCTTCTATGATTAGGTTGATAGACCAGATTTGTGTTAAACACAGATAACTACCTCGAGAACATATGAAACCGCTATCAACTTGAATCGAAGGAGCGATTTTGATGGAAACAGTGACATCTAAATATCCATTTCAACAGATTGATTTACCCTTAAATGACCGAGTGCAGGATTTGATCTCCAGATTAACGCTAGATGAAAAAGTAAGTCTGATCCCTCAGTATCAAGCGGCCATAGAGCGTTTAGGTGTTGGAGCGTATAAACACGGTACAGAAGCGGCACACGGAATCTCCTGGCTTGGAAAAGCGACCTCTTTTCCTCAGCCGAGCGGACTGGCTTGTACCTGGAACCCAGAGCTAATGAAGGAAATCGGCTCGGCCATTGGAGATGAAGCAAGAGCATTTTACAAAAAGAATCCAACGGTGAATGGCCTGACGTTATGGGCACCAACGGTGGATATGGAGCGTGACCCGCGGTGGGGTAGAACGGAAGAAGCTTACGGTGAAGATCCAGAATTAACTGGACAACTCAGTACATCTCTTGTTCAAGGAATCCAAGGCGATCACCCGGTGTATTTGAAAGCGGTCGCAACGCTTAAGCACTTCCTAGGGAACAACAACGAGATCGAACGAGGAAACTGTTCCGCCAGCATCGACCCGAGAAATATGCGCGAGTATTATCTGGAAGCATTTAAGCCTGCTTTTCAAGAAGGAGGCGCACAGTCCATGATGACCGCTTATAACTCGGTGAATGGCGTGCCTGTTATTCTTCACCCAGCAGTGATAGATGTTGTCAAAGGCGAATGGGACATGGACGGTTTTATCGTAAGTGATGCCGGCGATCTTTTTGGGATTGTGAAGGATCATAAGTATTATGAATCATTTGCACAGTCGATGGCTGAGTCTATCAAAAACGGAATTGACAGCGTAACAGAAGAAACCGAAGAGACGATCAAGGTTCTTCATGAAGCACTAGACCAAGGCCTACTAGTAGAGGAAGATCTGGATCGTGCACTAACTAACACATTTAGAGTTCGTTTCCGTCTGGGAGAGTTTGACCCGGCTGAAGGGAACCCATACGCAGCAATCGACGATTCCGTTATTCTTAACAAAAAACATGCCGCACTGTCCATGGAAGCTGCCAAACAATCCATTGTGCTGCTGAAGAATGAGCAAGCTACTTTGCCATTGAATAAGACCGAATTAAACAAAGTGGCGATTATTGGTCCGCTTGGTGATGAAGCATTCAGAGACTGGTATTCCGGCACATTACCTTATGGAGTGACTCCGCTGCAGGGTGTTAGCAAAAAGCTGCCTGGTAAACACGTTACTTTTGAGAGTGGCGCAGATCAGATCATTCTTACCTCAGCCGCAAGCGGTCAAGCCATTGGAATTACGGGCGAGGACGGAAGGCTGGCTGTACAACATGTTATAGCAGAGCACGGAGAATTGTTCCAACATACCGCTTGGGGCTGGACTAGCAATACTCTGAAGGCGACGAGTCGTGGACAATATGTAACTTTAAGCGAATCGGAGACTCTTACAGCATCTGCGGACGAAATTTACGGGTGGTTTGTAAAAGAATCCATTAACATCGTACCTGAAACCAAGGATACGGTATCTTTGCGGACTTGGAATGACAAACTGATCTCCGTAAATCCGGAGGATGGCAAGCTGCAGGTTGCTGATCAGGATGCAAGTGCGGACGCTCGTCTTTTTAAAAAGAACATCGTTACAAACGGACTGGACGCTGCGGTAGAAGCTGCCAAAGCAGCTGAAGTGGCAGTGGTTTTTGTCGGTAATCATCCGCTTCTTAACGGAAAAGAAGAAATCGACAGACCCGATATTGTGCTTCCAGAGGAGCAGGAGCGCCTGGTCAAAGCAGTCTATGAAGCGAATCCGAATACAGTGGTAGTTATTGTCGGCAGTTATCCGATTTCATCCACTTGGATTGACGAGAATATCCCGGCAGTTTTGTATACATCCCACAGTGGACAAGAGCTGGGCAATGCGGTTGCAGAAGTGTTGTTCGGAGATTACAGTCCTTCCGGCAAACTGAATATGACTTGGTTCCGTTCTGTGGAGCAGCTGCCTGAGCTGATGGATTATGATATTATCAAAGGTAAACGAACCTATATGTACTTTGACGGTAAGCCATTGTATCCTTTTGGTCACGGCCTAAGTTATGCTGAAGTGAATTACAAGAATCTAAATTTGAACACAAAGGAGCTGCAGCAAGAAGATAGGCTTAAACTTTCCGTTCAAGTGGATAATACTGGAGCAGTCGATGGGGATGAGGTTGTTCAGTTATATGTGCAGGCTTTGAATTCCCGGGTTAAACGTCCGATTAAACAGTTGAAAGGCTTTGAAAAAGTGAGTATCGCCGCAGGTCAATCGCGTACAATAGAGTTTGTTCTACCAGTCTCCGAGCTGGCATTCTGGGATGTCACACGTGAGCAATATTGCGTCGAAAATGGAGAATACACGATTCTGATTGGTCGTTCTTCTGCTGATATTAAATTATCTTCAGTAGTAACGGTGAAAGGGGACATCATTCCTTCCCGGAATTTATATAACAACACCAAAGCAGAGAACTATGATGACTACGAAGGTGTATATCTGGACGAATGCAAAGCAGGCGGGGCTTCGGTATATCCGGTAAAAGAGGGCGCTTGGATCGCTTTTAATGACGTATTGTTCGATCATGGAGCAGTAGCAATTGAAGCTCTGGTCTCCTCCGCAAAAGGTGGTAGCATTGAGATCAGAACCGGAAGCGCAGCTGGGAAACTGGCTGGAACCGTGACCGTCCCTTCTGGTGGAGTTCTGCAACAGTGGAGCACATTGAAAGGCGAAGTATCCGTGGAGACAGGTACTAGCGATGTTTATGTAGTTTTTAACGGCGAGGTGCTTCTCAGCCGGTTTGAATTTAAACAATAATAGAGATGACCTTTGATTATGGGATGGAGTGTGCACATATGGAGTGCTTGGGATGTCGGATTGCTAACGGAATTGAGTCTAACGTAAAGGTAGTATATGAGAATGAATTTATTACTTGTGTGCTAGATATAGCTCCGTTTAATGAAGGGCATACTCTGATCCTTCCTAAAAAGCATTACTGGGATCTCGAAGAAATCGACTCAGAGACTTCCTATGCGATAATGGACGGGGCGAAGAGGCTGTCAGTTGTTCTGAAGACTTTGTTCGAACCAGATGGCATAAGCATTTGCCAAAATGGCGGAAAGTTTAACGATTTGACCCACTATCATATGCACATCATCCCTAGATACGAAGGCGATGGATTTGTTTGGAGTGAACCACTACACCCGCACGGTGCTGAGAAGTTTTTGAGTCAGACGCAAAGAAAGATTCTTGACATATTAAAAGAGGACTAAACATAAAAAGGGCATTCCTGAAGTAATATCAGGAATGCCCTTTCCTTTTGTTATAGAGTAACACTCTAATCACATCCGCCACCGCCACCAGCATCTCCGCCACCGAAATCTCCCCCGCTGCTGTGCCCGCTATCCCCGCCCCAGCTATGACCGCTGTCATGCCCAGAATGGTGATGGGAGCCACCCCCGTGATGGTGTTGATTAGAATGATTCGAATTATTTGGATCCAGCAGATCTGGATGGCTAGCTGCCATAAAAGACATGCTGGCGGCATCATCACGTCTATTTCCCTCAAATCTGTTGCTGTTCGAGCTTGAACCATTACGAACTACGGATTGTATGATTATAAATACAATAACTCCAATAAACAGTATCCCAAAGACCATTAGATCGCCCTCCTAGTTGTTCATTATAAGCTATATTCTCTTAAATTGTACCATAATATTGAATAAATGGATTTAAAAAAGTGTGGAAGGCTAGTTGATTTGATTCGCTGATGCTACCAAAAAGAGGAAAATAGTCTCGGCATGGATTTGTTCTCAATGGTTAATCAATCTCAGTGCCTTGGCTATCAGTGTTGTGGGAAGATGTTCTACAAGGGCTCTGCTTCTTTATAGTTTAATTTTTGGATTACGAACTCTGTCAAGAGGTCAGGGTCCTAAATTGAAGTAGAAAATATTGGTATTCTATAGTATTATCAAATTTGCTAGAATTACAAAAAAATACAAGGGGCGCCGCACATGAAACAGGGGAAGAATTATTTCATTTTACTTTTATTATTTATTTTACTGATTAACTCACTGGAAGTTGGGGTTCCCACCGCCAGTGCAGATTCCTCACCGGCGTCGCTAGAACTCGAGCTTCCTGCTAATTTGACGGACTGGGTATTAGATGAAAATGCAGGTTATATCTATGCCATCTCTAGTGCGGAAAATAATCTCTATTTTATTCGGCTTAGTGATCTTAAGATTGAGAAAACGCTGAATGTAGGTTCGAACCCTTATTATATTGCAAAGGATGGGCAATCTTTGCAGATTGCGCTTTCCGGAGCGACGATGATAAAAACGGTTAACCTCTCCACTCAACAAATTTCGGACACAATCATAACAAAAACAGTACCTAATGCGGTTGCTGCTACTTCCACTCATCTTTTCTACGGGACTGGTGATGGGAAAATCTACAAATATGATAAGGTAACTCGAACGAGCAGCTTATTATTCACTGATTTTATGACGAATAATATTACTCTAGCAGTTGATGAGTCTTCCAATACACTTTATGTTGGTGAATTATCCTCATATGCTGGGATCAAGGCTATAAACGCTGAAACCGGAGCATTACTCAGTCAGGACATTGATGACAATATGGAAATTGGTGGCTCTTCTATTTCTCTCAAGCATATATTTATTGATGATCAATTCGTATATTTTGGTGGGCATCAGTTCAATAAAAGGAATTTGATAGAGACCACTGGTACTTATTCAAGAACGAATGACGATTATACTTATCTCGAAGCTGTAATTTTGGATGTATCTGACGCCTATGTTCTTACTACACAAGGAGTGTACGATAAATATACATATACTCCGTTAGTTCTATTTCCTTCTAACAAAAGGTTTGCTTTGCTCGACTCGAACGGCTATGCGTTTCTTGGAGGCATAGAGAATTGGTATGATGATGCAAAAAAGATTAGTCGAATCGATCTTACGATACCACAAAGAATAACTGTAAACCTTACCACGGATTCTTATTCTATTAAAAGCGATCAAATGATTACGGATTGGGCTACTACGGACAAGTCCCCGTATATTTATGCCATTGTTGCAAGCACCAATGAACTTGTTGTTATCAATAAGGAAGATTTGAGTGTAGTAAAGAAGATGTTTATTGGTTCAAACCCAACTGACATAAAAATTTTCAATAACAAAGTTTATGTCATCTTTAAGGGTGAAAATCATATCAATATTATGGATTTGGAAGGTGGTATTCCATCAGAAGCAGCCACTGCCAAAATTACCACTAAGCACTACCCGTTTGAAGTCTATCCTGATAACAATAATCGGATTCTGTATAATAGCGGGGTATTTGATGGTGGCATCAGCGTGACATCGTCTGTCTATAGCAATGTTACAGATGCGGTGTACAATGAAAAAAGTGCAGGGATTTATAATTCAGACAGTTACACACTAGACCTAGATCAAAAGATCCTCTATGGCGTAGATAGTTTCTCCCTCTATAAATATAACAGTCAAAATTTCAAGTTAATTGAAAGACAAGACATACAAAGTGGTTATTATAATTCCAATATCCTCCTGGATGGAAACAATTTATATTATGGGAGTCGTAGGATCGATGCAACCCAAACATCCATATTATATGGAACCTATCCAGAAAAAATTATTTATGCTCGTGGCAGTCTTGTGTTTAGTAACAGAGCCGTCTACGACAGAGACAGCTTTACTAAAATTCATGATTTATTGATGTACATGCAACACGCATATGTTGATACAGATCAAACTATTTTTATATCTAGTAATAACCGATTATATAAATTTCATAGCTTTGGAGAGATGCAGACAGTCATGAATGAGGCTCGCATTCCTTCTAATGCTGTTTTTGTGGATGAAAATTTAACCTCCGGTATAATTGACGGATATCTGTCCTTTGAACCTCCGGCTGATCAGGATGGGATTACGGGTTATGCCGCATATTATCTTGATCAGAATGGAAATAAACTTAAGCAAGTAGGAATATATAAGAACTCAGAATTATCAACGGATTCATTCTTAGTTTATGAAATATCATATTCGAGCCTGCCGACTGGAGCAGTAAGTATTGGGCTTTATCCGGTTGTCGGTATTAACAATTATGGCAGTGAGGGGACACTTGATATTCATATTTCGGCCCCTATCTATGATGCACCAAGTTATCTGCCTGTGGACTTATCAATTACAGATACGAATTCGGACATCAATATATTTACAGGTACAGTGACATGGAAACCTGGAACAGCTGAACTACCAGGTGCCCGTTATTCCTTATATTTTATTAACGAAGAAGGTGCGCTTGGAGATGCCATCGCTATTGTTAATGGTGGGCAAAAGAGTTACTCTCTTACTATTTCCGAAAGAAATGTGCCGGAGGAAGCTTTAGCACTCGGTGTTTTCACGGAAAATGATGATTTCATTCCTCCTTTCTATAGCAGGGCAATACTTGAAGATAAAGTGACAGCGGATATCCTGGTATCGTCCATTACTGTACATAAATACCAGGTGCAAGCGGATAACATCGTTGTGAATAACCTGGTTGCTGGAGATATCGTTCGAGTTTACAATGAACGACTTACCCGCTTACTAGGTTACGGGATCGTTGATCCGGACAAGACTACTATTACGATTACTATTATTAACATTGGATATCCGGGGGAGAAACTCCTTATAACTAGGCAATCATCTAAGAAAATTGAAAGTATGGGGACTTTAGTCGTTGTACCTCCTATTACAAATGATAGCGGCGGCGGAACTGGTGGCGGAGGAACTGGTGGCGGCGGAACTGGCGGCGGCGGAACTGGTGGCGGAGGAACTGGTGGCGGAGGAACTGGTGGCGGAGGAACTGGTGGCGGCGGAACTGGCGGCGGTGGAACTGGCGGCGGTGGAACTGATAGCGGTGGCAGCACGGGTGCGGTCCCTACTGACAGTGCCAAGGTAGTAACAACAATCAAAGAAAACATAGATGGAACCCGCTCGTCTTTGACTGAAGTAGCAGCTGAATTTATTTCAAAGGCAATGAACGATCCTGAATTTAAGAAAAATCCGTTAATCATTATTAAGGCTGATGAAAAAACGGCAACTCAGAGCAGCCAATTCCAGATAGATTTAAGTTTGTTAACAAATATTAATAATAACTCGAAGGAAGCTGTACTTATTCTGGAATCATCATCGGGCAAGCTTCAGCTTCCTGTAAATTCATTGTTCTCGGCAATTTCCGGGTACAGTGGTTCGGAGCAGAGGGTCGTCATTACGATTGCTCAAGCTGCAAGCGACTACAAAGCCAAATTGACTACTCAACTAAGCAACTCTACTAGTATTACGTTGGGATATCCAATGGAGTATCAGGTTAAGCTGATTGGAAGCGGTCAGGATCGCATTCTTTCCAGTTTCTCTGATTATGTCAGTCATATGATGAAATTCAACGTAAACCAAGATGCAAAGGCCGTCTATACAGGTCTAACTTATGATCTGGTCACTGAGACCTACGTTCCTGTTCCGACCACCTGGGAATGGAAGGATGGAGTTTTGCAGGTGACTATGAAGCGTAAGGGGAATTCTGTATATACTGTTGTTCAAAACCATGCTCAATTTAATGATTTGAATAACAGCAATCCATTTAAAGACAGTATCTTAGCTTTAGCTAACCGAAGTATCATTAAAGGTTATTCTGATGGAAGTTTCAAAGCAGAATCGGTTGTCACGCGTGCTGAATTTGCCGCCATGCTTAATCGTGCCTTAGGTATTATGCCGAAGCTTCAGGCTTCTAAAAGCTTTAAGGATGTTAAGAATGGAGTTTGGTATTCGTCGCAGGTAAATGCAGCCGTCGACGCTGGCCTCATAAACGGCTTTGCGGATGGGAATTTCCGCCCGAGTCAAGAAATTACGCATCAAGAGATGATTGTTATGCTGGTCAACGCGCTGAAGTATGGCAAAACGGACACTACAGTAAATAAAACCTCTTCACCTGTGTTGCCTGATAAGTTGCCGGATTGGGTAAAGCCTTATTATGTTATTGCCCAAGATAATGAAATATTGCCGACGAACAGTCCATTTCAATTTCAGGCGGGTAAGAAAACTGAGCGTCAAGAAAGTGCGTTGCTATTGTACCAATTGATGAAGGTACTGAAGCTTACAAATGCCGAATAAAGAAGTCGGTGAATTGTGGGTTTTCTGGTTCACATCTCGTTCTATAGGCATTGAATTAAAGTGAAAGACACCCTCAAGGTGTCTTTTTTGTTGTCTATATGGCACTTTCAGAAGAAGCATGTAAATTTAATTGCTTGGAATGTAATGTACTCACCAATAATTCTGGTCAGAATTTTATATAGAAAGGGTTGATTTTATCACCCCGATTTGCTACCATACGATGTAACTTAATAGTTATTGTTTTCTAGGGTTCCGTAGCTGGTACACAGCTGGTCTGGTCCGAGGGAAAACGCACGAACAGCATCGTTCGTGTTTACACGGAGGGATAAAAGCCCGGGAGGTATCGTTATAAATGACGATGACCTTCCGGGCTTATTTGTTTGTTTCGTGGGCAATTATAAAGTTAGTGAATTGAAGGAGGGCTTGGAATGAAGAACAACAATTCAGAGTGGTTAAAGGTAGTTGGTGCAGCTGTTTTCGAGGTCATGTGGGTCATTGGCTTAAAACATGCCTCCACGATGTGGGAGTGGCTGATAACTGTGGTAGCTATAATAATAAGCTTCTATGTGATGATTTCAGCGAGTACCAAATTGCCGGTCGGTACAGTATACTCCGTGTTTGTTGGTCTAGGAACTGCAGGTACAGTAGTTGCGGACATGGTTTTATTCGGAGAACCGTTCAAGTTGATGAAGCTGGTTCTAGTGGTTATTTTGCTGGCAGGCGTTATAGGATTGAAAATGGTGACCAAAGAAGCCGAAGTAGAGGGGGAGTCTTAAATGGCATGGGTATTTCTGGTCGTTGCTGGTTTATTTGAAATGTTTGGAGTAGCTATGATTAATAGGTTGAATAAACACCGGAATTTCTTGTCGTTCGCACTGCTCTTTCTTGGTTTCGGAGCAAGTTTTCTGTTTCTGTCTTTAGCTATGAAGAGTCTGCCGATGGGAACAGCATATGCGGTATGGACGGGGATCGGCGCATCCGGCGGAGCGATTCTGGGGATGATATTGTATGGAGAGGCCAAAGACTGGCGCCGGATCGTCTGTATTATTATGATTCTGGGGGCCGCTGTGGGACTAAAGCTGATAGCTTAGTTTAGTATTCAATCTTTACTTTTTCTCTTCAAAAGAGCGATTAGTTATAAATTGGACACGATTCAGATGTTTAGAAAGGTTCTTATAGGTCGTATAAAGTAAGTATACAATACTTCAATAAGGGGATTTTTAATATGACTAAGGATTCAATCGAACATTTGGCTGAAATCACAAAAATGAACCAATCTAACCGCATACTGCTTCCAGATGGAACGTCACTTCCCAGAATTGGGCAGGGAACTTGGAATATGGGTGACGACAATTCCCGTAGGGAGGAAGAGATTGCTGCCCTGCGATTAGGCGTGGAACTAGGCATGGATTTAATAGATACGGCTGAGATGTATGGGGACGGACGCTCGGAGCTTTTAGTGGGTGAGGCTATCCAAGGCATTCGGGATCAAGTTTTCTTGGTGTCAAAAGTTTATCCACATAATGCCGGTAGTGAGCGCCTTATCCGCAGCTGTGAAGAAAGCTTGAAACGCTTGAATACGGATCATCTTGATCTTTATTTGCTGCATTGGCGGGGGGATTTCCCACTAGAAGAGACTGTTGTAGGAATGGAGAAACTGGTCTCTCAAGGAAAAATAGCAGGATGGGGTGTATCCAATTTCGATATCGACGATATGAAAGAGCTGCTTGGTATTGAAGGGGGAACTCATTGTGCAACCAATCAGATTCTATATCATCTAGGGTCCAGAGGAATTGAAACTGAACTGCTGCCATGGCAGAGAAGTCACAAGATCCCGGTAATGGCTTACTCACCGCTTGCTCAAGCAGGTTCACTCCGAAAAGGAGTGGTCGAGAGTGAAGTCGTTCAGGAAATCGCCCGTGTTCATAACGTAACACCACTTCAGATTATGTTAGCTTGGACGATTCGCGAAGAGGATATCATTACGATTCCAAAAGCATCTTCTCGTGAACATGTCATTGAGAATGCCTCTGCAGGTTTAATTACGCTAAGTGAAGAAGAAAGATGGAAGCTTGATGAAGCCTTCCCAATACCATCTTGGAAAGTTCCGCTGGATATAATTTAAGATCAGATTAGCCAAAAAAGCTCACCGAAAAGGTGGGCTTTTTTAGTTGTGATAAATCCAATGTAGGCTGTGATCATACGGATATTGGAGGGTCTAAGAGAATGGTGCTTGTTATAATGATGAGCCTGTGGATGGCAGAGGAGCTGATCAGGAACGGAAGTCTTGCGAACATTCGCAGGCTTCCGTTTTTTCTTGGGTCTGAACCCTTGTACATGGCTGGTAAGGTAAATAAGCTGCTTTTTGGAAAAGGGTGCGGATGGGCAATCGGAGTGATGGCATCCGGAGCAGGTTTGGTTTAGAGGAACGAGGGAGTTGGGAAGATGAGGGATTAGCGTGCAACGCAAGGTTTATTTCATAGATATAAGTCTCACTGGTCAGAATAACGAAACAGGTTCTTCTGGAGGTGTTGAACCGCTAAAGTAAATAAATCCAAACCATCCTTATTTTCCGGGTCGGATCAAAAGCTAGTTGGCTTCTGTATGGGCTGTGGCAGGAACTCTTAAATGTTGTCAACAATGATCATGCCGAAACCGTGTTTTCAATTTGATGACAAAGAAAGCGTTTTAATTTAGGATGTGACCATAAGGGATAACCTTTAATGCATTTAAGTAAAGAAGGGTCCCATTCAATAATTAAAGGGGGCATTTTAAATGGCCACAACAGCAACACAGAAAAGTTCATCCGGTGGTGTACGGGTGAAAGTTCAACAATTCGGCCGTATGCTAAGCGGAATGGTGATGCCGAACATCGGCGCATTTATCGCTTGGGGGTTAATTACGGCATTATTTATTCCTACAGGCTGGTTTCCTGTTGAAAGCTTGGCGAAATTAGTAGGTCCAATGATTACTTACCTGCTGCCACTCCTGATCGGTTATACCGGCGGGCAGATGATACATGGTAAACGCGGAGGTGTAATCGGGGCTATAGTGACGATGGGCGTTATTGTCGGCTCGGACATTCCAATGTTCCTCGGCGCAATGATCGTGGGCCCCTTATCCGGTTGGGTACTGAAGCAATTCGACCGTGCAGTTGATGGCAAAATCAAAGCCGGCTTCGAAATGCTGGTTAACAATTTCTCACTTGGTATTATAGGGGGTCTTCTGACTCTCGGGGCATACAAAGGAGTCGGACCCCTTGTACAAGGTCTAACCAATTTGCTATCCGATGGTGTGCAGTTCCTGGTTAACCATAGCCTGCTGCCACTCGTTAACATCATTATTGAGCCAGCCAAGATCTTGTTCCTGAACAATGCGATTAACCACGGAATACTGAGTCCAATTGCGGCAGAGGAATCTGCGAGAATAGGTAAATCTATCCTGTTCATGCTGGAATCTAACCCTGGTCCAGGTCTGGGTATCCTGCTTGCTTACTGGCTCTTTGGACGCGGATCGGCAAAATCGTCTGCTCCTGGCGCCGTAATCATTCACTTCCTGGGTGGGATTCACGAGATTTACTTCCCGTACATCTTAATGAATCCTCGCTTGATCCTGGCTGTTATCGGTGGTGGTGTTACAGGTACATTTACGTTCCAATTGCTTGGTGCAGGGCTTACAGCCTCACCTTCTCCTGGTAGTATCTTCGCCTACATCGCAATGACGCCAAAAGGTGGATTCTTCCCGATGTTCGCAGGTGTAATCGTTGCAACTGTTGTATCTTTCCTGATTGCTTCGCTGCTACTGAAAACTAGCCGTAAGAATAACGAAGATGAGGATGATCTGGAAGAAGCAGCAGCTAAAGTGAGAGAAATGAAATCTGCAGGTACTGTCGCTCAATCAGCAACTACTGTGAATCATGCAATAACTCCTGGAATTGCTGCGAACGTAGCTGGGAATGTCCGCAACAAAGCTGACGTCAATAAAATCGTCTTCGCTTGTGATGCTGGAATGGGTTCTAGTGCCATGGGCGCGTCTGTTCTAAGGAAGAAACTGCAGAGCGCAGGGGTGAACATTACCGTCGTTAACTCCGCAGTCAGCGAGATTCCGTCTGACGCAGACATTGTAGTGACCCAGAAGACTCTGACCGAACGGGCGATTGCCAGAAACCCTAACGCAGAGCACATCTCTATTGATAACTTCCTGAAGAGCCCGAAATATGATGAGCTTGTGGAACGTTTGAAGTAAAGAGAGTGGGTGAACGATAATTTATATTTGTTATCAAAAAGGAGACGCTGGCCCCCAAGCCAGCGTTTGTCTCCATATAAGGCGAGGGTTCCCCACATGAGGAAAATAACCGCCAGGCAGCGTCAAATGATCTCGCTGCTTTTAGAGGCAAACGAAGAGATCACGGCCGCAGAGATTGCGGGAAGTACTGGAGTCAGCGTCAGAACCGTGCACCGGGAAATGGAAGACATCGAAAAGGTCTTGCAGGATTTTGGACTGGATCTCATCAGAAAGTCGGGAAAAGGTATTCAATTGAGTGGCTCGGAGAGCGGGCTGACAGAGCTTCGCCTATTTCTGCTGGAAGAGAAGCCGGTAGAATATTCGGGCGAGGACCGTAAGGTGTATGAGCTATGTTCCCTGCTTGAAGCGGAGGAGCCGGTGAAGCTGTTCGCCCTGGCTCATTCCTTAAAAGTTACCGTGGCAACCGTCAGCTATGACCTTGACGAACTGGAGCCGTGGGTCCGTAAATTCGGCCTGCAGCTGGTGCGCAGAAGAGGGTACGGTGTTGAAATAACCGGAGGCGAGATGGATAAGCGCCGGGCCATTGGCCGATTGGCCGCCGAGCATCTGGATCAGTCTGATCTGGTGGGGCACAATCTGCAGGGTGAGGGGAATCCGGTCTTCAAGATGCTGTTGTCAACGGTGGGAAAAAGCAATCTGATGGATGTTGAGAATACCCTGTGGGACATGGAATGGAATTGGACGGCTGAACTGCCGGAGATTGTCTACATGGAGCTGCTGCTCGGATTATCTGTTGCTGTACGCAGGCTGGAACTCGGAAGGGGCATCAGCAATGCCGAAGAAGCTGGTTATTCACGGCTGTCGGATCACTGCAATATTGCAGATGCAGAGGATTTTGTAAGGCGACTGGGAGAGACGCTGGAGTTTCAATTTCATAGGACAGAAATTCTATATATCGCAGGCTTGTTTGACTTGGCGCAGGACTCCTTTTCCTCCGCGGGCTACGCTTACGGCGACATTGAACTGATGGAGATCGTTTACCGGCTGACGGAAAGTGTCATCAAGCGGACCGGAATTCCATTTCAGACCGACCGTTCTTTACGGGAAGGGCTGCTAGAGCATATTGATCCGGCGCTAAAACGGATTCGTGAAGGCACAAGGATTCGTAATCCCCTGCTCGTTCCTATTCGCAGGGATTATGAATATCTGTTTACTATAGTTCGGGCGGCAGTGGAGGATATACAGCTGGAGCTGGAGATTCCGGATGAAGAGATCGGGTTTCTGGTCATGCATTTTGGCGCATCTGTGGAAAGGCTAAATCAGCTCAGGCGCAATGTGCGGGCGATTCTGGTGTGCGCCAGTGGACTTAGCTCCTCCCGGCTGCTGGCTACAAGGCTTACGAAAGAGATGCCGCAGATCGAAATTCTCAGGAATATTTCCTGGTATGAGGCAGCCCGCCTGCCGCAGGAAGATTATGATCTGATCATCTCAACCATTGATCTTCCGTTGGATAAAGACCGCTATATCAAAATCAGCCCCCTGCTGACCGGGGAAGAAATAGAGAAATTACTGAATTACATCCAGAATACTACGTTGAAGGAACGAAATACACCTACCGCTGGTGAGCCGGACCCTACGGTTCGTGAGGAAGCGTCTTTGGACCGCCTGAAGAGCTATAAAGGAATTCTGGATGAGATAGTCAGATTGTTGGAACGTTTTCAGTTCCATCCGCTGGATAATAGCGGAATGAGCCTTTCCCGGACACTCGCCGCGATGCTGGATCTGCTGAACGGCAGCGGAGTCGTCGGGGATGCCGAGATTCTTCTGGAGCGTCTGCTGGAGCGAGAAAGAATGGCCAGCCAGGTAATCCCGGATACCGGACTGGCGCTTTTTCATACAAGGAGCAGCCATGTTCTAATGTCTTCCATAACGTTATACCGGCTCCGGGAGCCTGTTTTACTGGGAGGAGATACCGAAGTCAGGGTTATTCTGTTGATGCTCGCCCCGCGCAAACTTTCTAAGGAAAGCCTGGAAGTGCTTAGTGAGATCAGCGCCCTGCTGCTAAATTCAGAGCTTGTAAGACTGCTTGAAGAACGGTCGGAGCTGGAAATTCGAGGCTATTTGTCGTCGGAGTTGCTACGTTTTTTTGAAAATAAAATGTGAAAGCGAGAGAAACCATATGAGTATACTGACAGAGAATAAAGTAATTATGAATGGTGCCGCAAAAGATAAATATGAAGCGATCACTATGGCTGGCCAGCTGCTGGTAGATGCAGGACATGTAACGGAGGAATATATTCCCAAAATGCTAGAGCGGGAAGAGGTAGTCTCCACATACATGGGTGAAGGCTTGGCCATTCCGCACGGGACCAAGGATGCCCGGCCTTTTATCAAATCTACAGGATTGTCCATCGTCCGGTTTCCGGATGGTGTGGATTTTGGAGGGGAGGAGCCTGCGTTTGTGGTAATCGGAATTGCGGCTGCAGGAGACGGACACATGGAAATATTGACAAATGTGGCGATGATCTTTAGCGAAGATGATGCGATCGAACGGGTGATGAGTGCGGGGACACCTGCGGATGTCATTGCCATCTTCGAAGGAGGAGTTGAGTAATGAAAGCAGTCCATTTTGGTGCGGGAAATATCGGCCGCGGATTTATTGGTCTGCTGCTGTCAAAGGCAGGGTATGAAGTATGCTTCGTGGATGTGAATGAAGCGTTCGTCTCCCAGCTTAAGGAGCGTGGTGAATACCCGGTAACGCTGGCCAGCGAAGGCCAGGAGACGGTTACCGTTACAAATGTGACAGCACTTAGCAGTATAACTCATGCCGACGAAGTAGCTGCTGCCATTGCTGAAGCAGATCTCGTTACGACAGCTGTTGGCGTGTCAATTCTGAAGCATATCGCCGGAGTACTTGCCGAGGGCATCGGCAGACGAGTGGCGGTTTCCTCGACACCTCTGCATGTGATTGCCTGTGAGAACGCCATTGGCGGGAGCGCTCAGCTCAAAGATCTTGTGTACGCACAATTGGATGAAGCAGCCCGCGGAAAAGCTGATGCTTCTGTAGCATTTCCTAATGCAGCAGTGGACCGGATTGTGCCACTGCAGCAGCATGAAGATATTCTCAAAGTTGTGGTAGAGCCATTCTATGAATGGGTTGTGGATGCATCGCAAATGCTTCCGGGCTATACCCCTGTTGAAGGGATTCACTACGTAGATAATCTGGAACCTTATATCGAGCGCAAGCTGTTTACAGTAAATACCGGACACTGCTCTGCAGCTTATCTTGGCTACCTTCGTGGCTATGAGACCATTCAGCAAGCCATGGGCGATGAGGAATTGACAGCGCGCGTCCGGGAAGTTCTAGAAGAAACCGGAGCAGTGCTGGTGAATAAACATGGCTTTGATCAAGCGGAGCACAGCAAATATATCGATAAAATCCTCGAACGCTTCCGCAATCCGGCGTTGACGGATGAAGTCTCCCGGGTTGGCCGCTCGCCAATCCGCAAGCTGTCGCCGAACGACAGGCTCGTATCCCCGGCACTTCAGGCTTATGACCGGGAACTGAGCTATTCGGCTCTAACCCGTTCCATGGCGACAGCGCTGCTGTTTGACGTGAAGGATGATCCAGAGGCCGTAGAGCTACAGGCATCCATTGCTGACATTGGAGTTCCGGCAACCGTTACGAAGTATACAGGCATTGCCTCAGGTCATCCGGTGCATCAGTCGGTTATGGCAGAATATGAGCAATTGAAATTATGAAATGCAAAAGAACCACAGGGGCAGAAATAGCCACTGTGGTTCTTTTGCATTACCTTTAGCTGTTCTCAATAATTGTCTGTAGTGTAGTCCGGTCAAGGCCTTCTACCAGTTTGATCAGAAGCTCTTTAGCAGCATCGTAGTCATCACTGTGAATCACTGATGAAGCGGTGTGTATGTAGCGGGAGCATATTCCGATTACTGCGGAAGGAACGCCAATTCCACTAACATGAACCTGACCTGCATCTGTTCCGCCTTGGGATACAAAATACTGATATTTGATCCGGTGGGTATCCGCTGTATCTTGTACATATTCAATCAGACCGCGATGTGTAACCATCGTAGGATCAAAAATACGCAAGAGAGCTCCTTTGCCCAGATGGCCAAATGCCTGACTATCACCCGTCATATCGGCAGCAGCGCTCGCGTCCAGACCGAAGAAGATGTCTGGTGACAGGAGATTAGCCGCAGTACGCGCGCCCCGAAGACCTACTTCCTCTTGTACAGTGGCACCAGCGAAAACGGTATTTGGCAGCTTTTTACCGTGCAATGCTTTAACTAGTTCAATGGCGAGACCTACGCCGTAACGGTTATCCCAAGCTTTCGCCAAGATTTTTTTCGGATTAGCAAGGGGAGTGAATGGACAAATCGGCAGAACCTGTTGGCCTGGTCTAACGCCAAAGCTTTCTGCTTCTTCGCGGCTGTCTGCACCGATATCAATATACATTTTGCTGATTTCACCAGTCTTACCACGTTCTTCATTGCTTAGCAAATGGATAGGCGTACTGCCAACAACTCCGGTCAGCGTTCCTTTAGGTGTAATGATATGTAGGCGCTGGGATGCAACAGCAGAGGCAAGCCAGCCGCCAAGTGGTTGAAAACGGATCATTCCGGTGTTAGTAATTCCGGTTACCATGAAACCTACTTCGTCAAAATGCCCGGCGACCATAATCTTTGGCCCGTTCTCTTCGCCCCGCAATACGCCGAACAAACTACCGAGACGATCCTGTACGAACTCTTCAGTATAAGGAGTCATAGCATCCTTGACGTAAGCGCGGAGTTCGCGTTCAAATCCTGGGGCTGAGGGAAATTCGGTAAGTGTTTTGAACATGTCCAATGTTTCTTGATTCATATGAATTCACTCCTTTATTAAAATATAAGAACACATTTATACATCATTCTTATATTTCTACGAGAAACGGATGTTATCCATAATGGATCACATCGTTATTTCTTCCTGCAACCTAGTATGAACATTCTGGGCTCACTTGTCCATGACAAGAGACAATGAACACCGGGCACGAGCTCCACGAATACTATGCATTAGAGGCTTTGGTGGCAGGAGCCTTAGAGAGGATGCGAAGATGAATGAGGGTAGCGGGTAGCGTACCCCCAAGAAGGGTGCAGGGAGGATTATCAAGTAGGAGCCTACAAGGAAACGGAACGCGCAGACGATACTGGCGCCACAATCCAAGGGAAAGAGAAGCAGTACTTATTTTTGTGCTCTTTTTATTGCTGATTGTTGTGTTACTGTATTTTTCCTGAACTGGAGGGACATAACGAAGCGGAGGATGGCAAACAATAAGGAAAACTTCTAAGCGAAGAACAACTTAAGGGGCTTAAAGTGAGTACTATGATGCTTGTCAGCCCCCTTCGCCTAACTTTCAGGAGGTGCCTCAATGCCGGCGAAAACTAAGAAATCGGGTGTCAAGCTGAAGCTTGACACCCTGACTCCACAAGATTATGAGAAATTGTCCAAGCCTTTTGTTCCTGCTAGGCCCGTATTCAAAAACTGCATACGAGCGTTTATTGCTGGCGGCATAATCTGTGTTATTGGACAAGGGATTCAGGAGGCTTTTATGGCAATCTTCGATATGACCTCCAAAGAAGCCGCCAGTCCGACAGTCGCGGTGATGATCCTACTCTCTGTAATTCTGACCAGCTTTGGCGTGTACGACAAAATGGCGCAATGGGCTGGTGCAGGAACTGCAGTTCCTGTGACCGGGTTTGCAAACAGTATGTGCTCTGCAGCTCTGGAGCACCGCGCTGAGGGGCTTGTACTTGGTGTAGGCGGCAATATGTTTAAGCTTGCGGGTTCGGTCATCGTATTTGGTGCCGTCGCTGCTTTCATAATTGGTATCGTCTATATCTTTTTGGGCACAGGAGGTGCACACCATACATGAAACAGCTTGGTAGTCAGACATGGGAGTTCACGAACCGTCCCGTTATTTTAGGCTCTTCCGCAGTAGTTGGACCGGAAGAGGGAGAAGGTCCTTTAGCTTCAGACTTTGATTTTATATTTGATACTCTGGAAATGGATGAGAAGACATGGGAGAAGGCCGAGCGCGCTCTGTTCGAGAAGGCTTCCCATCTGGCTCTGATTAATGCGAATATCGATAAACAAAAGCTGGAGTTTTTTGTCGGCGGAGATTTGATGAACCAGATTATCAGCAGCTCTTTTGCGGCCAGAAAATTGGGTGTGCCTTACCTCGGAGTCTTTGGTGCTTGCTCAACCTCTATGGAGAGCCTTGCGATTGCCTCAATGATCGTTGATTCTGGTGGCGGTAAGTATGCGCTAGCGGGAACATCCAGCCATAACTGTACAGTAGAGAAGCAGTTTCGTTATCCAACGGAATATGGTTCACAGAAACCCCCAACGGCGCAATATACAGTAACAGGCTCAGGCTGTGCTGTAGTGGGACAGAATGACGGCTCTGGCAGCCATCCAGTCGTGGTCTCAGCCACATTAGGACGTATTATGGATCTTGGTTTGACAGATCCTTTTAATATGGGGACGGCTATGGCACCTGCGGCCGCGGATACAATCACTGCCCATTTTCGGGATACAGGTCTATCGCCCGGGCACTATGATTTAATTGTTACTGGCGACCTGGCATCCGTGGGGTTACCTATAGCCAAAACCCTGTTGGCCAAAGAGGGAATTCCTATGGAGCAAACTACTTTTAATGATTGTGGTCTGCTTATCTACGACTTGGAGAAACAGAAATATGTGATCGCTGGTGGAAGTGGCTGCGGGTGCTCAGCGGTTGTAACCTATGGTCATATCCTTAAGCGGTTAAAAAAAGGTGAACTTAAACGGGTGCTCATAGTGGCAACGGGCGCACTTTTATCGCCTTTGTCTTATCAGCAGGGAGAGAGTATTCCATGTGTTGCTCATGCCGTATCCATAGAGAGCGGAGGTCAAGCATAATGATGATTTACTTATGGGCTTTTCTGATTGGAGGAGCCATTTGCGTTATAGGGCAGCTGATGTTCGATGTATTGAAGCTGACACCTGCACATACGATGAGTACCCTAGTTGTAGCCGGAGCGATTGCTGATGCTTTTGGTATCTACGATCCACTTGTGAAATTTGCGGGTGCTGGAGCAACCATCCCGATCACAAGCTTTGGGAACTCCTTGGTTCATGGGGCATTAACGGAGCTGGAGCGGGATGGCTGGATCGGTGTAGTTACGGGTATTTTTGATATTACAAGTGCGGGCATCTCGTCAGCTATTGTGTTCTCCTTTTTGGCAGCTTTAGTTGTACGGCCGAAGGGGTAAAGTTGATGCTGCATGAAAAGGTTGTCGTCAGAAAAAGACGGCAGCCTTTTTTTGTTATTTTAAAATTGTAGGATGTTTCATCTTATGTTTTTTTTTGTATCCTCACTTCGTGATCTTCAACAATGTACTTTGGGTCCCCTAATCATGTAAAATATAAATAATACTGCTTATTCTGGCTAGGAGGATCATATATGCCCGTACGACAAGAATCGATGCACACTATGAATGCTGTACGCACTAATTTGGAATCCTGCATACTTGGAAAATCATTTGAAATACAATTACTGTTAACCGCTCTGCTTGCTGGTGGTCATGTATTGATCGAGGATGTACCGGGAACAGGAAAAACCCAGCTGATACGAGCACTTTCAAGATCAATGTCGGGTGAATATCGCCGGATTCAGTGTAATCCAGATATACTCCCGAGTGATATTACAGGTGTATCTGTCTATCACCCTAGGGATGAGATGTTTCATTTCCGGCCTGGTCCGGTGATGACGAATATTTTGCTAGCCGATGAAATTAACCGTGCTACTACGAAGACACAATCCGCACTTCTGGAAGTGATGGAGGAACGAAACGTTACCGTAGATGGTGAGACGTATCCACTTCCTCATCCTTTCATGTTATGCGCTACCCAGAATCCGATAGACTTTGAGGGAACCTATACTCTGCCAGAAGCCCAATTAGATCGATTCATGCTGAGAATTAGCCTTGGATATCCTGATGCAGCGACGGAGAAGAATTTATTGCTGAGCCATCAGGAAGGCCAACCGGTGGACAGGCTTTCGCCAGTAACAAGCATGGAACAAATTGCAGGAATTCAGGAAGAGATCCGCGACATCTTCATGAGCGATCCCGTGCTGAATTACTTGTTAGATATTGTGCGGCAGACAAGAGAACATCCACTGGTAATGCTGGGTGCAAGTCCACGTGCCTCACTATCCTTTATGATGGCTTGTAAAGCTTATGCCTTTTTGCAAGGCCGAGATTACGTTCTGCCTGATGATGTGAAGATCCTTACTCCATTTGCCTTGGGACATCGTATATTGCTGCGTCCAGAGTCGCGACTAGATAATATTAGCGTAGAATCTTTGCTTCAAAAGCTTCTGCAGAGCATCCATGTGCCTGTTACGATGAGGCAATGATATGAGACGTTATTTGTCGTCGGTTGCAGCCATCATTCAGCCATCTAAGCTTGCAAGCATCCTTGTAATTTGGAGTATTACACTCTTATATGTACTTTTTCAGGGCGGGAAAACTGCATTTATGTTGTTTATCATGGTCTCTGTACTTATTGCATATTTGATTGCTGGAGGTTTAGGAGGCGTTCGGCGAGCTAAGGGCACTCGCAGTCTTTATTCTGAACAAGACAAGGGGGATTTGCTCTCTGCCGGAGGGCATCTTCGTGTAAAACTAAAGATTACAATTCCCGGGATTTTGCCCTTGCCTTACGTTGTTGTAAGGGAGGTTCTTAAGCGGCATAATGGAGAATCGTGGGTATTTGAGGAAAGTGTAGTCCCAAGCCTCAGAGGCATTGGGGAACTAAAGTTTCAGACACCGGCCTTAGAGCGTGGAACTTACACATTCTCTAATACAGATATTATCAGCCAAGATATATTTGGGCTTGTCGAGCATAAGGGAACATTTTTATCGGAAGGACAATTTCAGGTTTTGCCTCGTGCGATCTACGTTCCGCGCTGGCAGTTATATGAGAGAAAATCTCGGCTATCCGGGCCGCAGGCTTCCGTTGTTCAATCTCGGCGTGAAACCACACAGATTAATGGCGTCCGTGACTATGTATATGGTGATCGCTTGACGCGAATTCACTGGAACGCAACTGCTAAGACAGGCTCTTGGAAATCCAAAGAGTTTGAGCATGAGTCGATTCCCAAAACCATTCTAGTCCTTGACGGAAGCACATCAGCTTATATGAATACGAATCAATTCGAATTAGCAGTTTCGGTGACGGCATCACTCCTCGGCTTCGGCATTCGGGAGAGAATTGGAATTGGTCTATGTTGTTTGGATAAGTCGACGAAGGTGTTCGCACCTGTTGAAGGTGCTGCTGAGCGTCAGAAGATGATTCAATATTTAATCGATCTAAACGCTGAGGGGCGCGGTCCGCTTATCTCCCGATTGGAAAAAGGATATCGTATGTTTCCTAAAGGCTCTTACTTTGTGTTAATTAGTCCACAGCGTGGACAGCCTGTACTTGATGCCCTACGTTGGGCTGACAGCAGAGGAATGACTGCTTCTCACATTCATGTGCGAAATTCCGCAGAGATAAGTAGAGGTAACGATTGGATAGACGTCCTTAGATCTCGTGGAATAACCGGCTATGGTATTAGCTCGCTTCAAGAGCTTCCCTCAGTGTTAGGAGGGGAAGGTTGATATGAGAACCTGGTGGAATCAGATAAAATTCTCCTGGCACCGTTCCGTCGGCCTGTTATGGCTATTGATTATTGCACAGCAGTGGATTTCTTATACGGAACCCATCTGGCTTAATCAAACCACTGCTTCTGTATGGGCTGCCCTGTTAACGATTACCATCATTGAGATTTTTATTCCTGTTAAAGTTCAATTCAGACTGATTATAGAAGCAGCAGCTATTATCTATATCGTTTATCGCAACATTACTAATTATGGAATTTATGTTCCAGATCCATGGGCTACAACCCTTCTTGATAAGCTTCAGGATATTAGTGTGTATATGGTGCCGTATATCTGGTTTGCTCTTGGTGCCTCTGCCTTGTTGTTGCTATCGTCTTGGTGGGTATCCTCGAAGAAGCGTATCTTATGGTTTATAGGAATGAACATTGTAGCGCTGGCTGCGCTTGATTCCTTTACATCTATTGTTTTGTGGCAGGAAGTGGCTTGGACGGTATTTGCGGGTATGTGCTGGCTTGTCAGCCAGCACCTAAGAAGTTTTCAGTTACATTATCCGCGTGGATGGGTACATTTGCTGGAATATCCCTCGAAAATAGTCATGAATATCGCAATCGTCTTCTCTCTGGTTATTTTAATCGGTGTAAATATGCCGGATGTAAGGCCTACTTTGAAGGATCCTTATACGGCGTGGCAAGAGTGGAATGGAATTGGAAAATCTTCTGGTAAGAGCACAACTGGAACAACAAACTCCAATACGGGTTCAGGTTCCTCTGTTAACAATACTTCGTCAGGCTATAGTCTGAATGATGACAACCTAGGCGGGGGCTTTAACTTCGATTATACCCCGGTGATGACAGTGGTTTCAGATTTACGTATTTATATGCGAGGAGAAACACGCAGAGTCTATTCTGGAAGTGGATGGTCGGATAAGGATCGATTGAAGCGAGGACCTTTAGAAGAGGTGGAGACGGGGAAATCCTTGGAGCAAAATGCGGCTTCTAAGGTCACTACCCGCACATTGAAACAGACGGTTAAAGTGCTTAACAATAATGAATTTCCGGTGTTATTCGGTGCTTATTCTGTAGCTTCGGTGGATTCATTGAATGGTGAGGCAGCTGGGAAGGGTCTTTTCTGGAGAGATCGTGATAGTGAGCTTCTATGGGATATAGACGGGAAGAAACTCGACTATCCTTCGACCTTTGAGCTGACTTCTGAAGTTCCGGTCATTCCTGTTCAGGAATTGACAGCAAAGACCTATAAGGAACTATACAAAGGGAATGATCTGGAGGAAAGCTTTCTTCAGCTGCCTGATGACTTCCCTCAACGGGTTAAAGATCTGGCCGAGGAAATTACAGCACAAGGAACAACACCGTATGAAAAAACAGCACTTTTGCAACAATACTTACAACAAACCTTTCCATATACCAACAAGCCGGATATAACACGTGTTTCAAGTGAGGATTTTGTAGATGGTTTTTTGTTCGAGCTGAAGGAAGGTTACTGTGATTATTATTCTACGGCATTAGTCACTATGGCACGTTCCCTAAACATCCCTGCAAGATGGGTTAAGGGTTATGCACCTGGAGAACAGGCGGAATTGCCTATGAATTTGGCGCAGCAGGTAGGTACCGCAAATAATAATTACACGATTACCAATGCAGATGCCCATTCCTGGGCAGAGGTCTATTTTGGTGAGTATGGTTGGATTCCTGTTGAAGCTACACCAGGGTTTAATACTCCTCTCCTGACTAAGAATGAGCAAATACCTGAGACAGATCAGGAAGATCAAGATGAAATGGCAGAACCAACACCTGCACCTGTGACTAATGCACAAGCAGATCAAGGCTTCCATGTGGGTTTATGGGTAGTTTTGGCAGCAGTGGTTGTATTATTATCCTGGACTATTTTTAAAGTTTGGCATATTCGCTTTAAGTTGCGCTTCTTCGTTCAACAGATGCGAATGGGCCGACCTTTAACGCCTGATCAGAAAGTTGTGGCTGAAACTGAGCGTTGGGTAAGGTATTTGCATCGTAAGGGAATGATGAAGGAAGAGCATGAAACATTGCGTGAAGCCGTAGTCCGCTGGAGTCAGGAACGACCTGCTGTGGCCAATCATCTTTCTTCACTGCTAACGATGTTTGAACAAGCAAAGTATAGCCCTGATGTTATTGAAGACAAAGACTGGCAGAGCGTGTATACTGAAGCTTTGCGGCTGCGGAGAACGATAAGATCCAAGAAATAGCGTTTAGGCAGTAAATCATTGCTATAGATTTATTTGCGTAGCGCATGGAGTATGTTATAGTTTTTTGTATGAAATCGAGGTGAACGTATTGTTTGAAATGTTAGTTCCCAAACTCCGGGTGAATACGGTATTCGATATTTCTCTAGAAGAGCTGTATCGACAGGGATACCGTGGAATCATTACGGATCTGGATAACACACTGGTCGGTGCCAAAGCGCCTGTGGCTACTCCGGAGCTGTTGTTGTGGTTTGAGAAGGTGAAGGAAGTGGGCTTTAAGCTCATCATCGTATCCAATAACAACATGGACCGGGTGTCACGCTTTGCTACACCGCTTAATATTGAATTTGTGCATCAGGCTCGGAAACCGAGTAATGCTCCTTTTCTCAAAGCGATGAAGCAGATGGAGTTACCACCGGAGCAAACGATTGTGGTGGGCGACCAAATGCTTACAGATGTATACGGCGGCAATCGGCTTGGCCTGTATACCGTATTGGTGCTGCCAATCTCCGTGAAGGATGAAGGGTTCGGCACAAGATTTAATCGTCGGGTAGAGCGAGTGGCTCTGACACGGCTTCGTAAAAAAGGATTGTGGCACGAGGAGGAAAAATAGTAATGAACGAACAAAGTGAAACACAGCGTCCTGAGAAGTGTAGCGGTTGTGGTATCAAGCTTCAGATGGAGCATAAGGATCAACCAGGATACCTTCCGGAAGTCGCACTAGACCGGGACCCTGTGATTTGCCAACGCTGTTTCCGGATTAAGAATTATAACGAGGCTTCATCTGTTTCTGTGAACCAGGATGAATTTCTTCGCTTGCTGAGTGGAGTAGGGGAGAAGAATGCACTTGTTATTCATATTGTTGACATTTTCGATTTTGAAGGCAGTTTGATTTCCGGTCTTCAGCGGTTTGTCGGTAATAACCCAGTTATTCTTGCAGTGAATAAATGTGATCTGCTACCTAAGGTTACGAACTGGAATAAACTGCGTAACTGGATGCAACAACGCTGTAAAGAAGAAGGATTGCGGACAGCTGAAATCGTACTTTGCAGTGCGAAACGTAATCAAGGCTTTGATCGTTTACTGGAAGCCGTAACAGAGCTGCGTGGTGAGCGTGATGTTTATGTAGTCGGTGCAACGAATGTAGGGAAATCTACGCTTATCAATCGTCTGATTTCGGACTACAGCGATTTGGAACAGGAGTTAACCACTTCACGTTACCCTGGTACTACACTTGATACGGTCAAAATCCCACTAGATGATGGCCACTATATTATTGATACACCAGGGATCGTGTATCCATGGCGTTATAGTGAACTAGTTGAGCGTCAGGATCTGGATGCAGTTATGCCAGCCAATCCGTTGAAGCCTGCCGTCTATCAGTTGAATGAAGGACAGACGTTATTTTTCGGTGGACTGGGACGTTTTGATTTCGTGCAAGGTCCGCATCAATCGTTCACTTGCTTTATTAGTGGTACTTTAAAAATCCATCGCACCAAACTGGAACGTGCAGATTCCCTTTATGCGGACCATCGTGGTGAAATGTTGTCTCCTCCAGGAAGTGACCGGATGGACAAGCTGCCACCATGGCAACGGCATGAGTTCCGAATTAATAAAGGCAGTCGGAGCGATCTATATATTTCAGGTTTGGGCTGGATTAAGGTCAATGGGACAGAAGGCGCAGTCGTGGCTATCCATGTTCCGCGTGGTGTGAAGGTGCTTACCCGCCCTTCGATGATCTAACGGGGAGGCTATTACAGTGTCTTTGATAACTGCAACCGAGGGCTACAATACCGGGAATATTTTACTGGGCGTAATGGGAGATCCTATTATACAATCAAAATCGCCTATTATGCATGAAGCAGCACTCCAAGCATTGGGAATTCCGGGTGCTTACGTGCCGCTTCATATCCTTCCAGACAATCTGGAGAATGCGGTGCAAGCGATTCGCACCCTTGGATTCCGTGGGGTAAATGTGACGATTCCGCATAAGGTTGCGGTGATGGCTTATGTAGATCTATTAGATGAAAGTGCGGTAGCCGTTGGTGCAGTCAATACGATTGTTAACAATAACGGAATACTCACCGGATATAATACGGATGGAATCGGTTATGTACGTTCGCTTAAAGCGGAAGCTATTTCTGATTTGTCAGGTACGAAGATTATGGTGATTGGAGCGGGCGGCGCAGCAAGAGGAATTGTTGCCGCACTGCTTCAGGAGAAGCCTTCGTCTATCCTTATCGCTAATCGCAGTGTTGATAAGGCACAGGACTTGGCTGCAGAGTGCCAGAGCAAAGGGAATGTGATCGGGATTAGCATGAACGAAGTAGCGGAAATGCTAGATGGTATTGATGTACTGATCAATACAACTTCCGTAGGCATGTATCCTCACATGGATGAGACACCTATAGATCCTGAACTGCTTCGTGCAGGGATGGTCATAAGTGATCTAATTTATAATCCACTGCGCACTCGTCTATTGTTAGAAGGACTTGAACGGGGTTGTACGATTCATGGAGGCCTCGGGATGTTTGTCTATCAGGGGGCTTATGCACTGGAGTATTGGACAGGACAGCCTGCGCCTACGGAAATCATGCGAAAGACCATACTCAATTGTCTGGGTGGAAAAGAATAAGAAATGGATTCATCAATTTAGGGTAATAATATATGTTAATTAAGGAGTTATTCATTTATGTTAACTGGTAAACAAACACGGTATCTTCGTTCATTGGCGCATCACCTCGATCCTATTTTCCAAGTGGGCAAAGGTGGAGTAAACGATCACCTCGTACGCCACATTGAAGAAGCTATTGAGAAGCGTGAGCTTATGAAGATTAGTATACTGAGCAACAATATTGAGAATCCCAAGGAGATCGGTGCTGCGCTGGCTGAACAATCGGGTTCTGAGCTTGTACAAGTGATCGGAAAGACCATTGTCTTGTACAAAGAATCGCGTGACAACAAAACCATTGAGCTGCCCCGCTAATACCTGAAAGCATACTACCGAGGAGGTCGTCCTCTTGAAAGTTGGAATTATGGGAGGTACCTTTGATCCTCTTCATATTGGACATATGATGGCAGCGGAAGCAGCCAGAGAAACTTATGGACTTCAAGAAGTATGGTTTATGCCTTCGCATATTCCGCCTCATAAACATGAGGCAGGGGTATCTGGAGCAGATCGGCTGGCAATGGTGGAGGAAGCGATACACAATCATGAAGCTTTTCGCACATTAGATTGGGAAGTTGTCAGAGGTGGCGTTTCCTATACGTATGAGACCATAAGACGGCTGCAAGAGACGTATCCGCATTTCGATCTTTATTTCATTATCGGAGCGGATATGGTCCAGTATTTACCGAAATGGAACGAGATTGAAGAGCTTGTGCAGCGGCTTACATTTATCGGCGTAGGTCGTCCGGGGACACCTCTTGATCTAGACGTTTTGCCAACCTATATAGCAGAGAAGGTACTGCTAGCAGATATGCCTCTGGTTGATATTTCGTCAACGATGTTAAGAGAACGGGCTGCAACTGGCAAATCCATACGTTATATGGTACCTGAGGCAGTGTTCGAATATGTTCAAAGGAGTGGATTGTATGGCATACAGCCGCGAAGCTCTGATTGAGGCGGTCTCGACACAAATGCCTGCTAAGCGCTGGAAGCATACACTGGGCGTCATGCAGTCATCCATTCAACTAGCAGAGCAATATGGCGCTGATCCTGAGCGTGCGGAGACAGCGGCAATTCTGCATGATGTGGCCAAGTATTGGCCTGTGGAGAGAATGAAGGAGATTATCGAGCAGAATCATCTGAACTTGAATCTTCTGAAGCATGACAAACAGCTGTGGCATTCGGAAGTAGGTGCCTTTGTAGCAGAGAAAGATTATGGGATCACAGATCCAGATATTCTTAATGCAATCCGTTTTCACACCTCAGGTCGTGAAGATATGAGTTTACTTGAGAAAATTGTCTGTCTCGCCGACTATATCGAGCCTGGCCGCGATTTTCCAGGGGTTGATAAGATACGTAAGCTGGCAAAAGTAAGTTTGGAAGAAGGACTAGTCGCTGGATTTGATTCTACGATTAGTTTACTACTGGAAAAACGCCGAGTGATCTTTCCGTTAACGGTACTGGCGCGTAATGATTTAGTTAGAATATTGGAGGATAAAATATGAGTGTACAACCAAGCAAGCTGTTAGAACTGGCCCTTAAGGCTGTGGAAGATAAAAAAGCAATGAACGTAGTGGCATTAGATCTGCGTACTGTTTCACCGATTAGTGATTACTTTGTTGTCTGTCACGGTAATTCGGATACTCAAGTTCAGTCCATCGCTACCGAAGTCCGTAAAGTGGTCCATGAAGCAGGCGGCGTAATTAAGGGGATCGAAGGAATGGATTCAGCACGTTGGGTGCTGATGGATCTTGGAGATGTTATTGTTCATATTTTCCACCGCGATGAACGTGAATACTACAATATCGAGCGTCTGTGGTCGGATGCGAAGGTAGTGGAGACTGTATGAGCCTGATTGCAGGAACTACAGTTACACTTAATGTAGTAAGAGAGGTATCCCCATACGGATTTTTCCTGAACGCAGGAGATCAGGATGTTATGCTGCATTATACGGAGCTTACCGAGAAGGTTAAGACAGGCGATAAAGTTGAAGTCTTTATCTTCTTCGATACCGAGGATCGTCTAGCGGCAACAATGAAGAAACCGTTTCTAACATTGGGCGAAATGGCCTTATTGGAAGTGGCTGATATCCATCCGCGTCTAGGCTGCTTCTTGGAAATGGGTCTCGGACGGCAGCTGCTGCTGCCCATTCGCGAGCTTCCGGAGCTTCCAGAGCTGCGCCCTCAGATCGGCGACTATGTGTATGCGATTATGGAGCATGATAAACAGGGACGTCTTCGTGCTAAACTAGCCGGAGAACAGGAACTAGCTCCGTTAGCTCTTCCTGCGCCTGAATCCTGGATGGGACAGACTGTGACAGCCCGGGTCTACAAACCGCTGCAGATGGGGACTTTTGTTCTTGTAGATGCTGGGGTTTTAGGCTTTGGTATTATCGGTATGGTCCATTCCTCTGAACGGAGTCGTCTACTACGTCTTGGAGAGCAGTTCGAAGCACGTGTCTCCCATATTCGCGAGGATGGTCGGGTTAACCTTTCTATGGGGCTCCGTAAAGAAGTAGGCATGGATGTTGACTCTGCCACGATTTTAGAATTCTTGCATGCCCGTCCGGGTGGAGCGATGCCTTATTCGGATGCAACACCACCGGATATTATCAAGCAGCGCTTCGGAATTAGTAAATCAGCCTTTAAGCGTGCGCTTGGAAAGCTGATGAAGGAAGGCCATATTACCCAAAAAGAGAATTGGACGTATCTTGCTCCTAAGGAAGAGGAAGATTCAACCGAGGGAAATGAAGGTACAACTGAAACTGAATAATTAAAATATAAGAAAGTATAAGTTTCACACTATATTTTATCCTTATATTTCTCGCTTAAACGCTTACCGTCCTTGTAGGGACGCCGAGGGCGTTTATGCTTGATGGGTCAATAACAGATTTACATTAAATGTTGTAATAGAAAGCGGTGTACTAGTGTCTTCCTATGGGAAATTTGCTTATGTATACGATGAGCTCATGGCAGATATGCCGTATCCTGATTGGATCTCCTTTGCTGAAACCGCATGGAGTAAATACGGTAAGCCTGTAACCGTGGCTGAGCTTGGCTGCGGCACCGGGAGTATCACTATTCCTTTGGCGGGTTCAGGGTATCATATGACCGGAATCGATCTATCTTCAGATATGCTCTCAGTGGCACAGCGCAAAATGGAAGAGCATCCCCAGGGACGGCGCTTCTTGCGCGAAGGTAGTGTTCGTTGGATTAGACAAAATATGAAGGAATGGGAGCTTCCAGAGCTTGTGGATTCTGTGATTTCTTTCTGTGATTGTCTGAATTATGTGCTGGAAGAAGACGATATCAGAGCTGTCTTTGCTAGTACCTTCGCAGGACTGAAGCAAGGCGGCACCTTTCTGTTCGATGTGCATCATCCAAATACACTGATCCGTTATGAAGAAGAACAGCCTTTTATTCTGGATGAACCATCGGTGTCTTATATTTGGACTTGTGAGATGGATGTTCCACGCCGCGAAATAGAACATCATCTGTCTATTTTCGCCCGCGAAGAGGGACGGAGTGATGTATATCGCCGTTTCGAAGAGACGCATATTCAGCGTGCCTACGATCCCCAGTGGATGATGGATGAACTGCTTAAGGCTGGATTTAGTGATGTGAAGACTTACGCCGATTTCGAGTGGATAGAGGCGGATGATGATGCGGAACGTTTATTTTATATTGCTATAAAATAAATATTTCCATAATAATAAGAGGGGTGTCTCATTAGCTATGAAAATAGCTGATGGGACACCCTTTTTTTGACTTCGTACTTATGTAAAACAAAAAACCGGGCAGTGTTTATGCCACCCGGCATCTTCCAATCCTTACCGATGCTCAAACAGATCAATGGCACCCAATACGACATGAGCCAGACCAAATCCAAGTACGCCTGTTGCTGCCATCTTATACTTGCTTCCAAGAAAAGCGGCGCTTGAAGCGGTTACGACGGTTCCAAGAACAGCGGGAATTAGACCTTCACGCATTCGAAACACTCCTTCTCGGTGGTTTGGGAGACAAGATTATTATGAGTCAAACCCAAAAAAATATACGAAGGTAAAAAAGACCGGAGAACAGAAATTTCTGCTTCTGCGGTCTTTTTGTTTAAATGGTTTACTCTGATAAGGTAACAGCAGTACGAGAAGCGCCAATTTCAACTTCATGAACATCATATAGTACACGCGCCAGCAAGTCCTGGCTATAGTTGCCGAAATGTTTGCCGTAAATGGTGAGTCCGCGTTTGTTTACAGGCTTGTCCGTTACAGCTATCCGGAAAGTAAGCTCGCTCTTGTAATCCAGCTGGATATCATCCAGGGTCACGTCAGAAATCCGGCAGCCGTCAATAAAGCTGCCTTCATTATTAATACGGATCAGTTTGAGCATACCATATTGGTTTAAATGTGGAGGCCACCAGTCTGGATTAAACGTTCCACGGGTGTCTCCGAAATCTCCAGGACTAGTCCAGTAGCCGATTTCAATTCCATTTAAGTAAAAATAAAGATCGGAAGGGTAGTTATCGTTAGATCCTGGGGCCTCCGAGCCAATCTCCATCGAGAATTGGATTTCACGGAACGTTTGATTAGCTTTAAGATAGTTCGGAACTCTATATTCGAGAAAGCCTTCGCCCATCCATATGATCTCGGCTTCAATCCGTTGGGGGTCTGCAAAATAACGCGGCTCATCAAAATCCCCGATTATGCTGTCTTTGGTAGCAAGTCCGCAGGTCGGAACAGCCTGATAGTTGCTATAATGTCCTACTTGGATTTCTACTTCGTAGAGATTATCAACATCCTTGCTGCGAAGATCAACAATAAGCTTATCCTTATTTAAATAGCAGACCTTCTGAATACCGTGTTTACCCACGGATGTGTTTATCTCGATGAGACCGCTTTCTTCTAGCTTTTTAATATGCATCGTGATTGCGCCATTGCTGAGATTCAGCTTCTTGGCAATTTCATTCAGATTCAGTGCTTGATTGGTAGCTAAAAGTTCGAGTATGAGGATTCTGATTTCAGAACTAAGCGCCTTGAATATTTCAAGACCACTCATTAAATCTTTAATATAGATCATTTTATCAATACCTTCTTCCAAATGGTCATAAATGAATACTGTTTTATGAAATTATAAACTAATATAGCATATAAATAAAGCATCCTTCCTTATTTTGTAGAATGATAAAAATAAGGGGGAGTTTTTCCTGTTTTTGTAATTAATCTAATTTAATTTAAAAATTAATGAAACTAATTCACAAGATAAGATGGTTTTACAACGAAATCATGTTATTTTCACTATTTATTTTATAAAAGTATTAAAAGGTTTAAATAAATATATTTACAAGTCTTTTTCTCTATGCTATTTTTAAACTGAAAGTCTTAGAAAAGGACGTGAAAATCATTATGTTAGCTGCAACGCCCCCAATGGGCTGGAATAGCTGGGACTGTTACGGAGCTAGTGTTAATGAAGAAGAGGTAAGAGGCAACGCCGAATATATGGCTGCTCATTTGAAGGAATTTGGCTGGGAATATGTTGTTGTGGATATTCAGTGGTATGAGCCTGGAGCGAACTCTTCGCAATATCGTAACTTTGTACCGCTGGTCATGGACGAGTATTCCAGACTTCAACCGGCAGAAAATCGTTTTCCTTCCGCAAAGGGAGGCAAAGGTTTTGCCCCACTCGCTGAATATGTGCATGGATTAGGGTTGAAATTCGGCATCCATATTATGCGTGGAATCCCTCGACAGGCCGTTCATGCGGCAAGTTCCATTCTTGGATCTGAGCAAACCGCACGTGATATCGCACATCCCAATTCTATATGTCCGTGGAATACAGATATGTATGGAGTAGATGCTTCTAAAGAAGGCAGTCAGGCTTACTATGATTCTCTCTTCCAGCTGTATGCCAGTTGGGGCGTAGATTATGTGAAGGTGGATGATATTGCCGCTTCACGTATTTATGGATACCACAAAGACGAAGTTGCCATGATCCGTAAGGCTATCGACCGCTGTGGTCGTGAAATGGTGCTTAGTCTTTCACCTGGACCTGCTCCGGTAGAAGAGGCTGAACACTTAGCTGAACATGCTAACCTGTGGAGAATGACCGACGATTATTGGGATCATTGGCATTTGCTGCGTGGAATGTTCGAGCGCTGCGAAAAATGGGCTCCTTACGTTCAGCCTGGCCATTGGCCAGACTGTGATATGTTGCCGCTAGGTCATCTTGGGATTCGTTCCGTTGATGGCGGGGGAGACCGATTTACAAGGTTTACTCCTGACGAACAGGTTACCATGATGACACTCTGGGCTATTTTCCGTTCGCCTTTAATGTTCGGAGGAGAACTAAGAGACAATGATGAGTGGACTTTATCTTTGTTAACCAATAAGGAAGTGCTTCATCTGCATCATTTTGGTAAGGGTGGTAGACAGGTAGAGCGGAATGAAGAGTATGCGATCTGGACTTCTGAGGATGAGCAAGGTAACCATTATGTAGCGTTGTTCAATCTCAGTGATGAAGAGTCGACGCTTCAAATATCGTTTCAACAGCTTCATGTTTCCATTCCAAGCACGATCCGTGATCTATGGCTAGGCCGCGACCTGGAGGTTGTTAATGAAGGGGTTAAGCAGCTTCTTCCACCGCATGGTTCTGCATTGTTACAGCTTTTATAGAGGAGAGAGATTATGGATACGAGTAGAGCGTACAACAACCCATTGGTGGAGCAACGTGCTGATCCATGGGTATATAAACATACGGATGGATATTACTATTTCACAGCTTCAGTTCCAGAATACGACCGGATCGAAGTAAGAAGATCGACAACCATCGAAGGATTAACTACTGCAGAACCAGTTGTAGCTTGGCGCAAGTATGAGACGGGGCCACTTAGTGCTAACATTTGGGCGCCGGAAATTCATTACATAGACGGGAAATGGTACATTTACTTTGCCGCAGCACGGACTACGGAGACGACGGATGGTTTGTTCGATCACCGGATGTTTGCGCTCGAGAATGCATCTGCTAATCCCTTAGAAGGAACATGGGTAGAAAAAGGTCAAGTGAAGACCGCTTGGGAATCGTTCGCTTTGGATGCGACCACGTTTCAGCATAAAGGAAAACTGTACTATGTATGGGCTCAGAAGGATCTGAATATTGAGGGGAATTCTAATCTGTATATCTCTGAAATGAGCAATCCGTGGACACTCACAGGTCCTCAGACTATGATTGCTACGCCTGAACATGACTGGGAATTTATTGGGTACACAGTCAATGAAGGTGCAGCAGTATTGAAACGTAATGGTCGTATCTTTATCAGCTTCTCGGCGAGTGCTACAGACTACAATTATTGTATGGGACTATTAGTTGCGGATGAAGACAGTGAACTTCTGGAGGCCGCTTCATGGACTAAACTACCCAATCCTGTATTTCAAACGAATGAAGAAAATGGACAATTCGGTCCTGGCCACAATAGCTTTACGGTCAATGGAAATGGGGAAGATGTGCTCATCTACCACTGCCGCAATTATAAAGAAATTACTGGCGATCCTCTTTATGATCCAAACCGTCATACTCGTGCTCAGGTCTTCCATTGGAATGAAGATGGCACACCGAATTTTGGAGTTCCTGTTAAGGATGCACACTAAAAATACTCCGTTTTGCAAAAAAAGAGGGTTACCCATAAGCCACGTTAATGGCCGCTGGGTAACCCTCTTTTTCATATGTTACGTGTTGCTGCTTAAGGTATATATTGTTGCACGATGGAAGTGATTAGGCCGTCCTGAATCGTAAGGTGATAAGGGAATTGGCTTAGATCGAAAATATCCGTCTTATTAAATTGATCGATAAATTGCTGTAAGGTAATGGCTTCGTTCCACTGAATGTCTAAGTCCTCAATGTTACCAGTGTGATCAAAGATCTGCATGGTGACTGTTGCGTTATCAGCGATCGGATAGGTTGTCAGTGTATCAACATCATTAACAACATAATATCCGTCTGGAGCTCCGCCAATTTCTGCTGCACCTTCCGGGTCTCTTTCAGCAAAGACTCGGTCAGCATCAGCACCCTGATACCAGTTTATTTCATCGGCTGTAATGGAAAGCTTGCCATTCTCGGATTGAATAGTATGAATATATACCGTCTGTTGCTGAGTCTTGCCACTATCTTGCGCATCTACTCGTGTTCCAACGGTACTAGCAGTAGTAATTAGGGAAAGAAACAATAGAACAACAACCGGTAACACATACGCTGACTTTTTCTTAAACATTAGAAATCTCCCCCTTGAGATATGTAAAAAGGTTGTATATAGCTTATTACCCGCTATGTTTTTTCCTAAACGGGCTATATACTTCTATTACGTTAAACGGGCAGGTTTTGTTGCAATTTTTTTTAAAAATTTCTGAAAAAAGATGCCAGTCGTGAATCCACTGAAAATGATAGTAAAAGTTTGTCTCCTCGGGCATATTAAAATGTCAAAACATACAGATTAGGGGGAGCAACGAATGGGTGGAATACTACGGATTTATAGGAACGACTGGCGCAACGTTTTTAAGGTTCCTGTGGCCGTGTTCCTGATCGCTGCTTTGGTGGTGTTACCTTCTGTGTATGATTGGTTTAACGTTGCGGCGGTGTGGGATCCCTACAGTAATACCTCTGGCATTAAGATTGCTGTAACTAGTCTGGATGAAGGGACCACTGTGAAGGATAAGAGCTTCAATATCGGCAATGATGTCATGGAAAGTCTTCGGAATAATAAAAGCTTAGGGTGGACCTTCGTAGATGCAGAAGCTGCGCACAATGGTGTGAAGCGTGGAGATTATTATGCGAGTATTGTTATCCCTGCTGATTTCTCCAAAAGAATGACAGGAATCCTTGAAGGCAGGATCGTGAAACCAGAGATTGAATACACCGTCAATGAGAAGATAAACGCGATTGCGCCTAAAATCACGGATAAAGGTGCCTCTTCAATCACGACACAGATCAGTGAGAATTTTACGGAAACCATTAGCGAAACCGTATTTACAGCCTTAAAACAAATCGATTCAAAGTTCCAATCTGAATTGCCTATTATACGCAAGGTAGAAAAAGGACTTTTTCAGTTAGAGGCAAGTCTCCCCGAAATTGAAACGGCAGGCCAACATGTATTGAAAATGGAGGCGCAATGGCCGCAAATTCATGCATCGGCAGCGCGCATCTCTAAGCTGGAGAATAAGCTGCCAGAGGTTGAAAAGGCGGGATTGGCTTTAGAAAAAATAGCTGAACATTGGCCTCAAATTGCCAATATTGCAGATCATTTAGGAGAGCTGCAGGATAAGCTGCCCAAAATTGAACAAGCAGCACAGCTAATCGTTCAACTTGATCATCATTTTGGTGAAGTTGAACAAATTATGGACAAGGCGTCTGAAGGTCTTACGGAAGCAAATAAAGTTGTTAGCACTGCCCTAACTGCGCTACCTAAGGCGGACAAGATTGCAACTGCTGGAAATGATTTTGTTCTAGAGCTTCAACAGTTCTTAGAGAAGAGTAATGCTGCATTTGAAGCGGTACCTGCCGCCCTCAAACAAAATATATACCTGCTGCAAAAAACGGAGAATGCAGTAGTTCAGCTTGCTGAACTGCTGCAGGGAGAAGATATTGACCCGCAAGCGGTCCGCGAGCAACTTGAGTCTGTTTCCGCTCAGCTGGGGTCGGGAAGTAACGTGATGGATCATACGCTTTCTTTGTTATCGGCACTGAATACATTCTCGCCAGGAACAGTGCCTAATGCTGAGATTGGCGCCTTGAAGGATGTAAATAATACCTTGAGCAGACAGACTTCTTTGGTAAATTCGTTGGTATTGGATTTACAAAATGAAGGTCAGCCAGATCCGAGTGATGTTAAGCAATTAGGTCTTAAATCTGGCGAAGGGAACTTAGCCATAGCGAAGCTTATTTCCGAATATGAAGCGGCAACTATCCCTGCTATAAAAAATACGTTAGAGCAAATATCCACTGCTGCAGAGACTACAGCCACTGCCCTGGAACAAGTTCCGGATCGTCTATCGGCGCTGGGTACCCTTCTTGAGGAGACTATGGCAGCAATTGAGTTCGGACAATCAAGCTTGGCTAGTCTACAGCAGGACTTACCAGCTATTCGTGAAGCGGTACATACAGCAGCTAGCGGTGTCGCAGATAAGACACAGAGCTTTGGTGCTTTTGTTCGCGATACACTTCCACTAATTCAGAGCAGCTTACCTGTTGCAGGAGCAAAAATACAACAAGCTGCAAATTTCGTCCGTCAGGATCTGCCGGCTGTAGAGGAACGGGTGCATCAGATTTCTGATCTGATACGTACAGGTCTCCCCCGAGCGGATAAGGGAGTGGCGGTCGCAGCGGATATGGTGCGAAATGATCTTCCGATCCTGGAAGATTCGATTCGTAAAGCGGCAGCTACCATCCGTCAGATCAAAGATGAGGTGGATCTGGGAGAGATTGCAGAGCTGCTCGGAGGGGATATTAAGAGCAAAAGTGATTTTTTGGCCAACCCGGTAGTATTAAAAGAGAATAAGTTATATCCTATTCCGAATTATGGTTCGGCTATGACTCCTTTTTATGTTGTACTTTCCTTATGGGTAGGTGGCACACTCCTAATCTCACTTCTTCGTACGGGAGTGGATACGGAGGGAATTGTGTACAAGCGGTATCAATTGTATTTTGGACGTTTGCTGACGTTTCTTACGGTTGGAATTCTTCAAGCGCTGGTGGCTGTACTCGGTAATCTCTTTATTCTGAAATGTTATGTGGTGGACAAGGTGTGGTTTGTCCTTTTTGCAGTATTAATTAGTATCGTATTCGTGACGATTGTTTTTACGCTTGTCTCCGTATTCGGCAACGTTGGAAAGGGGATAGCGATCGTATTCATGGTGCTTCAATTCTCAAGCTCTGGCGGTACGTTTCCAATCAGTACAACAGGCCATTTTTTTCAAATGTTGAATCCGTTTATGCCATTTACTTATGCGATTAGTTTGATGCGGGAGGCGGTAGGGGGGATTCTGCCGGAAGTGGCGATTCGCGATTGTCTTTATTTGATCCTATTCGGTGTAATAGCACTCTTACTGGCGCTAACGCTCAAGAAGCCGCTGGAGCGTTATATCGAAAAGGCGGCTGAACAAGCCGAAGAATCCAAATTGATTTCTTAAGAAAAAAGAGGTTGTACCTAAGCCAATTGCTGTGGCTTTTGGTACAACCTCTTTCAGATTATCTCGCGGGAGCGAAATCGGCTACTGGCTTTAGAAGCTCTTCAATTCTCTCCAAAGTTTCAGGAGACAATACGGCATCAACAGCTTGGGCATTCTCTTCCACCTGCGCTGGCTTACTGGCCCCGATAATAGCAGAACTTACGCCGGGTTGACGTAGGGTCCAAGCTAACGCTAGTTGCGACAGCTTCAAATCAAGACGGCTAGCTAGTTCATCGAGCTGTCCGACAACAGTCAATACATCATCGCGGAAGTAGCTGCGAATGACGCCATTTACCGAATCATCAGCTGCGCGGGTTCCTGCCGGAGGCTGTTGTCCAGGTTTGTATTTACCTGTCAGAATACCTTGGGCGAGTGGAGAAAAGACCACTTGTCCGAGGCCCTCACGCTGACATACCTCAAGTACCTCATCTTCAATGTACCGCTCGAACATGTTATAGATAGGCTGATTGGAAATAAGCGGACGCAGATTTAGTCTGCGTGAAATGCCGGTGGCGTCAGAAATTTGAGCTGCGCTCCATTCGCTCACTGCCGAATATAGAATTTTACCTTGTGCAGTTAGGTCGTCCAGCGCGCGCAAAGTTTCCTCCACAGGCGTCTCTCTGTCAAATCGATGACAAAAATAAACATCAATATAATCGGTTCCTAAACGCCGTAGGCTAGCTTCGCATTGCTCTATGATGTGCTTACGTGATAAACCACGATTATTCACATCATCGCCCATCGGAAAGAATACCTTTGTACTCAGCACATAAGACGATCTTTCATAGGCGCGAAGAGCAGCACCCATTGCTTTTTCGCCTTCACCACGGTTATAAGCATTAGCTGTATCAAAGAAATTGATACCGCATTCAAAAGCTTTGCTGATGCAGGCGTCTGCTGCCTTTTGCTCTGCTGCTGTTCCATATGTAAGCCAGCTGCCTAAGCCGATTTCACTGATTTTTAGACCTGAATTGCCTAGCCTTCTGTATTTCATTATTTTCTTCCCTCCTTGAGTTGTATATGTTAACTTTACTTGTATCTTATGGAATATTCAACTTGAGTGTTTCATGTGAAAGAAGAGATCAAGGAGATGAATCATAGGAATGACTATTCCAACTTCTAAAGCTAAAAAAGTGATTTTATTTCAGGGCGACTCTATTACGGATGGGAACCGTGGTCGTGATGAAGACCCCAATCATATTCTGGGACATAGCTATGCGTATATTATTGGAGGCAAGCTAGGCAATGAACGGGCTGAGCAGAATCTAGTGTTCTTTAACCGTGGGATCAGTGGGGATCGAATTTCCGATCTGTATGCACGCTGGAATGAGGATGCGATTTACCTTCAGCCAGATGTCATCAGTATTTTGATTGGTGTTAATGATCTTTGGAGAACAATGAAAGGGGAACCAAGTGGAGTAACGGATCGTTTTGAACGTGCGTACCGTCATGTGCTTGAGGAAACCGGGGAAGTACTTCCGCAAACGAAGCTGGTCTTGTGTGAGCCCTTTATTCTAAATACCGGAGCTCCGGCAGAACAATGGGACGAATGGAAAGAGCGGATTACTCATTATCAGGGGGTTGTTAAGCAGCTTGCAGAGGAATTTAATGCTGTGTTTGTTCCTTTACAGGAAGCATTTGATGCAGCTACTCGTAGAACAGATGCAGCCTACTGGCTGTGGGACGGCGTTCACCCGACAGCAGCCGGGCATAATCTGATTGCCGGGGAGTGGCTGAAGATCGTAGAGAAAAGCGGTATTTTAAAAGACTAGTGAAATAAAGGATTCTCCCAATCTTTATCTATGCACCTACTGATTACTCAGCGGGTGCATAGATAAGAGATATATGATAGTGATTCAGAAACTCGATCCATTCCTCAGAAGGCTTCTCGTCTGTAACGATATAATCCACTTTATCGAAACTGAATAATTTGATGAACGCAGTCCTGTCGAACTTAGAGTGATCTGCGAGCAGAACGACTTTATTCGCCTGTTGTTGCATAAGAATCTTCAGTTCACTTTCTTCTTCATTCGAATCGCTGAGTCCGCCAGTCATGGATAACGCTTTACAGCTGAATATAGCTACATCCACATTATATTTTTGAATGGTCTGTGAGGCGGTATGCCCAACGAAGGAGCTTGTCTCAGGCCCTAGTATCCCACCAGTGGAAATAAGCTTTTGCCCAGAATGTTGAAATTCGGATAATACAACCAAAGAATTCGTAATAATCGTCAGATTGTTTTTCTCCTCTATAATTCTCCGTAAAGCTTCAAAAACGGTTGAGCTCGTATCCGTCACCAAGCTATCCCCATCATTAATTAATTGGAGAACATGATCAGCTATCGTACGTTTGGCCTCTATATTTACCTGATGCCTACTCACATAGGGAGGGTCCTCATTCGTGTGGGCATTAAGAATTGCACCGCCATAATTTTTCTTGGCAAGGCCTTCCTTGTCCAGTTTATCCAGATCCCGCCGAATGGTCTCTTCCGAGACATTGAATTTTTGCGCCAGCTGAGCGACATGGACTTTCTTTTGTCTATACAGCTCATTAATGATTAGATCCCGCCGTTCAAATGCTTTCATCCGTTCACTCACCTCTATCATCATCTACTTCCTAGTTTACTACATTGTCATAAAAATCAAAATCAAAAAATAACCTCATACTCACATAATACCACAGTGTTATGTTATAAATACCACATAAAACCACATTATTTATCTATAAATATGTTGATTTATGTTGACTAAAGCGTTTCCATATTTTATGATGGAGGAGAAATCATTCCATTATCGATAAGATTAAAGATGATCTTGAGGAGGAACAGCAGTGATAGAAAACTATCCGAAAATTGGTATCCGTCCGACCATTGATGGCAGAAGAAGAGGGGTTCGCGAATCGCTAGAAGCTCAAACCATGGGTATGGCACAGCGGGTAGCTAAGTTTATTGAAGAGAACTTATTTTATCCAGATGGCCGCCCCGTGGAGTGTATCATTGCCGATACTACGATTGGTGGTGTTAAAGAAGCTGCGGCTGCGGCTCAGAAATTTGCTGGGGCTAATGTTGGCGTATCGATTACTGTGACCCCTTGCTGGTGTTATGGTTCTGAGACGATGGATATGGACGCCTCGATCCCGCATGCGGTTTGGGGATTTAACGGAACGGAACGCCCAGGCGCCGTCTATCTAGCTGCTGTTCTCTCTGCTTATGCACAAAAAGGAATTCCGGCGTTTGGTATCTATGGTGAGGATGTTCAGGAGTCTGGCAGTGAGGAGATTCCAGCGGATGTGCAGACGAAATTGCTACAGTTCGCTAAAGCAGGGATGGCAGTTGCTCAAATGAGAGGGAAGTCCTATTTATCTATGGGTTCTGTTTCGATGGGGATTGCTGGATCGATTGTGAATGAACAGTTCTTCCAAGAGTATCTGGGGATGCGCAATGAATATATAGATATGTCAGAATATGTACGCCGCTTTGAAGAGGAGATTTATGATAAAGAGGAATATAAACGAGCCCTCGCGTGGACTAAAGAAAACTGCCAAGTTGGTGCCGATAATAATCCGAAGCATCTGCAAATAAGTGATGATGAGAAAGAGAAGCAGTGGGAGACTTGTGTGAAAATGACATTGATCGCCCGGGATCTGATGATCGGTAATCCTGTTCTCGCTGAGCTGGGCTTTGAGGAAGAGGCCAATGGTCATCATGCGATTGTTGGTGGCTTCCAAGGTCAGCGCCAATGGACGGATCATTTTCCTAATGGGGATTTCATGGAGACGATACTGAACTCCTCTTTTGACTGGAACGGTAAACGTACACCTTATATCATAGCGACAGAGAATGATAGCCTGAACGGAGTAACGATGCTGTTCAATTATCTGCTGACGAATACTGCACAAATCTTTGCGGATGTCCGCACCTTTTGGAGTCCAGATGCTGTTAAGCGTGTAACAGGTCATCAATTGCAAGGTGAGGCAGCACACGGAATACTACACTTGATCAACTCGGGTTCGGCTGCTCTTGATGGTACGGGTGAACAGACGATAGACGGCAAACCTGCGATTAAACCTTTTTGGGAAATTACAGAGGATGAGGTAGAAGCTTGTTTAAGCCATACACAATTCCGCCCAGCTTCTCAAGAATATTTCCGTGGGGGTGGCTTTTCTACGAATTATTTAACCAAAGGCGGGATGCCAGTTACCATGGCACGTTTGAACTTGGTAAAAGGACTTGGGCCTGTTCTTCAGCTTGTAGAAGGTTATACCGTAGAGCTGCCTGAGGATGTTCACCATACACTGGATCAAAGAACAGACCCAACTTGGCCAACGACCTGGTTTGCACCTAAGCTAACTAATAGTGGTTCATTCCAATCGGTTTATGATGTCATGGATAATTGGGGCGCCAATCATGGGGCGATTAGTTATGGGCATATTGGAGCGGATTTGATTACACTGGCGTCCATTTTACGCATTCCAGTCAGCATGCATAACGTTGAGGAATCACGTATTTTTAGACCACGGGTATGGTCATTATTTGGCACTGAAGATCTAGAGGGAGCCGATTACAGAGCCTGTCAGAACTTTGGACCTCTCTATTAAAATCTTCCTGTGAAGCAGGTGTGGTGAACAATGGGTGATACGATTAAGCTTCTAGCCATAGATCTCGGCGCCAGCTCCGGAAGAGTGATGCTGGGGATATATGGTGGCGATAGGCTACAAATGGAAGAAATTCATCGGTTTGATAATACGCCGGTACAGATCAACGGGCACTTATATTGGGATGTTCTTAGACTGTTCCATGAAATGAAGCAAGGGGTTCAAAAAGCCTTTAGGCAACATGGAGAATTGACGTCTTTAAGTGTGGATACATGGGGCGTCGACTACGGTTTTATCGATAAAAATGGAATGCTGCTCTATTCCCCACATCATTATAGGGATCGGAGGATGGAGGTTCACCGTCTCAAATTGGAAGCGTTACTGTCGCCGGCAGAGCAGTTCCGTATGACCGGTATTCAACCAAGTGTGATTAATACAGTCTATCAGTTGTTCTCTGACTTTCAGGATAATGATTCTGTTAGGGAGACTGCGGACACTATTTTAATGATGCCAGATCTATTTCATTATCTATTTTCTGGTATAAAAGCAGCAGAACGCACGATCTGGAGTACAAGCGGCTTAATGGATGCTGTTACGGGAGAACTCTCCTCTGAATTATTTAGCAGGCTGGGGATTCCGAGTCATCTAGTTCCACATAAGGTTCATGCGGGGACAGTTATTGGATCAATCCTTCCGGTTATTCAAGAGGAGCTTAGTATCGGACCGATGAAAGTGATTGCCGGCGCTTCACATGATACGGCTTCAGCAGTGGCTTCGATTCCGTATACTCGTAAGGATGAAGCTGCATTTTTAAGCTGTGGTACGTGGTCGTTGGTGGGGATGGAGACGCCTGAGCCGGTCATTTCAGAGAAAAGCTATGAATATGGTTTCACAAATGAACGTTGCTACGGTAATTCTAATCGTTTGCTAAAAAACACAACGGGACTATGGATTCTACAGGAGCTCCAGAGGAATTGGGCGAAAGCAGGAGAGAATTTTAGTCAAAGTGAAATGGTTGAATTAGCCCAAACGATTAATGGGTCGCCAGCGATCATTGACCCGAATGACCAGCTTTTCAGCACACCTGGTGTGATGATGCAGCGGATTCAGGAATATTGTGAGCGAACGGGGCAACAGTCGCCTAATACGAAAGCTGAATTTATACGCGTTATCCTTGAGAGCCTTGCGCAATCATACTGTAGAACGATTGAAGAAATGGAAGAGATCACCGGCAAGACAATCACTATCATTCATATGGTTGGCGGTGGGATTCAAAATGAGCTATTATGCCAGCTCACCGCTGATGCTACGGGTAGAGAAGTCGTTGCAGGGCCTGTGGAGGCCAGTGGAATAGGCAATATTATTGTCCAGCTGGCTGCCCTGGGGAAATTGGAGGTTTCTAAGGCGAAAGAGTTCGTGGCACGATCTTTTACCTTTAAGACATACCAGCCTTCTTTGGTGAAGAACTCTAAAAAATAGGATATGAGGAGAGAACTTATGGATAACTTGGAACAAAAACTACGTTCGCAGATTTGTGATATTGGCAGAAATTTGTTTACTAAAGATTTCATTGCCGCCAATGATGGGAATATTTCAGCACGGTTATCAGAGAATGAAATTCTCACTACCCCCAGAGCCGTAAGCAAGGGATATTTAGAGCCACATATGATTGTAAAAGTAAACCTGCAAGGTGAAGTTCTTGAAGCGGCGGAAGGATACAGACCTTCAACGGAAACCAAAATGCATTTGAGAATTTATAATGAGCTACCTGAGATGAATGGTGTGGTTCATGCACATCCCCCGTATGCTACCGCTTTTGCCATTAAAGGTGAGGCGCTCGATAAAATGATGATGCCAGAGTCGGTTATCATGATCGGGGATATTCCTTTGGCGGAATACGGAACACCTTCAACAGAAGAAATCCCGGACTCACTGATGCCTTTCCTTGGCAAAAAAACAGCAGTCCTGCTCGAAAATCACGGAGCACTTACTTGGGGAACGGATGTTATGGAGGCTTATCTGAATATGGAGAGACTCGAATATACAGCCAAGATTACCTTTATTACACGTATGATTGACGGGGAGAGAGAACTGCCACAGCATCGGATTGATGAGCTGGTTGCTTTGAGATCTTTTTATGGGAAGTAATGAGGTGCTTGGATGTTGAAAAAAATTCCTAAGCTACTCTCTCCGGAACTGGTACGAGTGATGATGGAGATGGGTCATGGTGATGAGCTTGTACTGGCAGATGCTAATTATCCAGGACACTCCTTAAACTCAAAAGTACTAAGATATGATGGCATTGGAATACCTGATCTTTTGGATGCAATATTGGAACTGCTGCCACTTGATCATTATGTGGAACATCAGGTGGCGTTTATGGCTGTGGTTGAGGGAGATCCTACGGTGCCGGTGATCTGGTCCACGTACGAGTCGATAATCGCCAAACATGACGCTGAAGCGACGATTAAATATGAGAAGCGGTTTGATTTCTACAATCGTTCCAAGCAAAGCTATGCTATTGTAGTTACTGGTGAAGAAGCACTCTATGGAAATATTATTATCAAAAAAGGTGTAATCAAGGCCTGATGGTCAGCGATTCTGCTTACGGTATTGCAGAGGTGAGCATTTTGCGATTTGCTTAAACACCCGCCCAAAGTGAGCAATGCTGTCAAAGCCTGTATTTTCGGCAATGGTCATGACTTTAGCGTTGGTACTCTGCAAGAGTCGCTGGGCTTCCTTGATCCGAATGTAGTTTAGATATTCAACAATGGTGAAGCCAGTGGTCTGTTTGAATAAACGGCAAAGATAAGTACTGCTGATGAAAAAAGTGCCGGATAGCTGCTCTAATGTAAGCTTTTCAACATAATGTGCCTGTAAATAATCGATAATTTCGTAGACTTTAAGCTGCTTCTCACTGCTCTCAGGAGCGATGGGCTCGCGGCTTATTTCTTGTACTCTGTTCATTTCAATAAATAACTGGATGAGCAGTGTCTGAAGATAGGGGACTTGCTGTGATCGATGTTCTTCTTGTTCTTTAAGCATGGAGAAGAGGATAGATTCGATGGCTCCTTGTTCATGTACTCCGGGACGCAGAAGTAAGCTTTGTGTAGTTAAAAAAGGAATACTTAGGTCGTAGTTCGCCAACGTTTTTTGCAGAAAGACCTCCTCAAAGTTAATCAATATTCGTTCATGGCGCGCTGAGCCCTTAGAAGTGGTGCGATGGAGTTCATTTTTGTTAATAAATATTAAATCACCTTTGCGTAAGGTATAAATCAGATTATTGATATAATAGCTGCGCTCACCTGCGAGTAAATAATAAATCTCATATGTTTCGTGATAATGGTCGGAATCCATGCTGAATGGACCGGCTCTTTTGATTTGCTCAATGAAAAATGGAGGTTCAAGCACCTGTTCCATTCTATATCCCCCCCTTTCAGATAATGAAGCTAATATATGCAAAGTTTTCGTTATTTCTACTAATAATCGCTTAGATTTGGATGTATTTTATACTATAAACTATAAGAAGAAACGGCATCTAAATCAATAGCGATGGAGTGATCCTTGTGTCGAAGAAGAAATATGTATTCGTAGGTACTGGTGGCCGAGCGGAGTTCTTCTATGGTGAGATAACTACGAATTATCGTGAAACTTCAGAAATTGTAGGCTTTTGCGATGTGAATGGGACAAGAATGGATTATGCGAATCGATTACTGAAAGGGAAATATCATTATCATGCGGTTCCTACTTATAAAGCTCATGAGTTTGATCGTATGGTTGAAGAGACCAAGCCGGATGTGGTTATCGTTACGAGTATTGACCGCACACATCACCATTATATTATCCGGGCGATGGAGCTTGGCTGTGATGTGATTTCGGAGAAACCAATGACGGTGGATGAAGAGAAATGTCAGGAAATTCTTGAAGCGGTTGAGCGGACGGGGAAAAAACTGCGTGTTACGTTCAATTACCGCTACGCCCCGCATAATACCAAAATCCGTGAATTGATCATGGATGGGGCGATTGGAGAAGTGTTATCCGTCAATTTTGAGTGGCTGCTAAATACGCAGCATGGGGCGGATTACTTCCGCAGATGGCATCGGGATAAACGGAACAGCGGAGGGTTGTTAGTTCATAAATCAACACATCATTTCGATTTGATGAATTTCTGGTTGGGCTCTCGTCCGGATACGATCTATGCCATGGGAGATTTAAGGTTCTATGGCAGAGAGAACGCGGAGAAGCGCGGGGTGACGGAGTTTTATCAGCGTGCCCATGGGAGTAGTGCAGCGGAAAATGATCCCTTTGCGCTTCATCTAAAAGACAACGAGCAGCTTAAGCAGATGTATCTGGATGCCGAGCATGAAGATGGGTACCTGCGAGATCAAAGTGTATTCGGTGATAATATCAGCATTGAGGATACGATGGCAGTCATGGTCAAATACAAAAACAAGACGATTATGAACTATTCACTTAATGCTTATTTGCCTTGGGAGGGCTTCATTGTAGTATTTAACGGGACGAAGGGGCGGATGGAAGTTAAGGTTGTTGAACAGTCCTATGTAAACGCCGGGGGGAAGAAAGAAGATGAAGGGGGACTAAAGGACAAGCAGATCACTGTATTCCCTCATTTTGCGCCGCCTTATGAAGTGGAAATTGAAGAAGGCGTTGGGGGACATGGGGGTGGAGATCCGGTCATGCTTCGTGATATTTTTGAACGACCTGTGGAGGATCGGTTTAATCGTGCAGCTTCCCATGTGGATGGGGCGTTGTCTATTATGACCGGGATTGCGGCTAATCGTTCGATCGCTACTGGACTGCCGGTGAAGGTGGATCAGTTAATCAAATGGTAGAAGGAAAAAGCTCAAAACCAAAATTAGTAGTAGCCTGTTTGTGAACAAACCGCTGTGGAGTGGAGGGTTCTTACGATCGCTGTTAAAGCCCAATTTCTGGATAGTAGAAAGATTAGTAGTTGAAATTGGTCTTTAAAGGCGAACACTGGCGTTTCTCCAGAATCCCTCCACCCCTCCGCTCTGTCTTCACGTCAATTTACTACTATTTTTAGATTGAGCTAAAAAAGTAAAAATAAAAGGCTGCCTCTAAAGTCATCGTAGATGACTAAGAGACAGCCTTATTTATTTTGGCTATAGAAATTATTGTTTGACGACGTTGAAGCCGTCTTTTTGCAATTGAGTCACAATGCCATCATCACCCAGCATGTGTAGTGCACCAACAATGACAAGATAAGTCGCTTTTTTATCACTATTCAAATATTCTTTTACATGCTTCACCATGTTGGCATTCCGATCCGAAACGAGACCTTTATAGTATTCTGGCTCCTTAGCGACCGCTTGTGTCATAGCTACGAGTGATTGTTCATCCCCCTGCATCCACATTTGGGATAATGCATCCAACGAGGCCGTTGCTGCAGCATTGTCCGTTTGCTTGAGGCTATCGAGTGTATCGAGGAGAAGCTTTTCTTGCAATCCATCTGAGAATTGATTAAACATATTCAGCTGCAATTGCATATTTTCCAATTCAATGATAGGTTTATTCAGTTTGCCTGCCTTCTGTGTGAAATATAGGTCGATCCCCGTATCCGGTGTATAATCTGTTGTTTGCATTTGTAGGCTTGAGATACCTTGAGTAACGACCCATGGCTTATAGGAATCGAATGCATTTCCTGCAAGACCATTCGCTTTCAGAACCGCAACAACTTTGTTATAGGTATCAGCAGATACGTGATCCTTGAGTTTGGTCCCATCTGTATAAGAACCTTTCTCCGCAAGGAACTTTTGCATCTCCGTTTGATCAACCTTTGTTAAGTCAACTTCAACCCCGAGATATTGAGATGCTTCAAAAGCAGCTTCAATTTCCGGGCGTAGCGGGTACATTTTGTCGTTAGCCACATGGATAGAGCCAAGTAGATAGACGGTATTACCGTTGTTCTTCACTTTCCATAAGAATCCGTTGCTACCAGCAGCCTCGTTATTAGCTACAAAGGTGATGGTGCGCTGCGCCGCACTCCATTCTACCTTATAGCCGATCGTTTCACCGATAAAGCGGACAGGAACATAGGTGACATTGTTGATGGTTTTAGGAGCCACCTCTAGTTTTTTCTTCTCCCCGTTTACCGTTGCTGTGGTGCTGCCGATAGTCAGTGAAAGGGCCAGTCCATTTTTGGTCCCCGTTACGGTTTGGGTCTTTTTATTCCAATTCATATTTACATTTAGCTTCTCTAGGAGTGGACGCATAGGAACCAAGGTCGTTCCTTTTTCAACAATTGGGTTAGAATTGCCTAACTTTACTTCTGTTCCATCAATCCACACACCGACAGGCTTTTCAGCCGCATGGGCAGTGGTAAAGACAGACATAACCATGAAAATGGATAAAAATAATGCACCTAGCTTTTTCATTAATAGGACACTCCGTTTCTAAAAAGAATGAAAGTTGTAAGTCACTTTTTGATTTTAACGTATTTTTCCATAAATAGTTATACGTTTTGTTACTATATTGATTTGATGCCTAGGATTGGAAAGCGAACCTGTATCACTTTACTTCGTACAAAAGTCAAAATAATGCACATCAAAGCAAAAATCGCCCCTATTAGATCCTGTTCACTCTCCTTATCATGAAACATAAGAAACGAAGAGCCCGAAGGGAGCAAGGAGCTTATGTGGAGCAGTGCGATTGAAGATGCAATAGAGAAGGTACGTAAGAACATTGACCGATTTGGGGGCAGATTCCCTCATGTCAGCATCAATGGAACTTACCAGCTTAATAACAACGATGATTGGACCAATGGATTCTGGAGCGGCATGTTGTGGTTGTGCTATGAATATACGCAGGATGACAGCTTTCGTATTGCGGCATCTCATACCGTAGAGGATTTCCGGCGCCGTTTCTCGGCAAAGACGGTGCTTGATCATCACGACATCGGTTTTTTGTATTCATTATCCTCCAAGGCCCAGTGGATGATTGATAAAGACGAATCCGCACGTCAGTTGACACTGCAAGCGGCAGATTTACTACTGAAGCGCTGGCGGACAGGCGGCGGTTATATTCAGGCTTGGGGACCTGTGGGAGATGCCAAGGAAGGTGGACGCATCATTATTGATTGTCTGTTGAATCTACCTCTTTTGTACTGGGCGGAACAACAAACTGGTGATTCACTATACCGTCAGGTGGCGGTCATGCAGGCGGATAAAACGAAACGTTATCTGGTGCGGGGAGATGACAGCTCCTACCATACGTTTTTCTTCGACCAGAAGACTGGAGAGCCGATTGGCGGCGCTACACACCAGGGTTATACTAACGGATCAACTTGGACGCGAGGGCAGGCCTGGGGCGTCTACGGTTTTGCATTATCTTATCGCTATACTAAGGATCCGTTGTATTTGGAAACGTCCAAGCGGATGGCCCGTTATTTTTTAGAACATTTACCAGAGGATCATGTCGCTTACTGGGACTTTAATGCTCCAGTGTCTGCGGATACGTACCGGGATAGCTCGGCCTCTGCAATTGTTGCGGCTGGACTGCAGGAACTGCTGGAGCTAATGGAGGAGGAAGATCCCGAACGGGCTTATTTTCATCAAGGATTAATACAGTCGATGACTTCACTTGTGCAGAACTATTCCACGATCGGTGAAGACGCGGAGGGGCTGCTGAAGCACGGCTCTTACCATGTGCGCGGCGGTCTGTCTCCGGATGATTTCATGATCTGGGGAGATTATTTCTACCTCGAAGCGTTGCTGCGGCTGCAAAAAGGCACCAGGGGGTACTGGTATGAACGCTGATGGCCGATCAACCTATCCCTATGCTGTCTTTACGCTACTCGACCTTGAGTTACCTGCTTTAGCGCCCGTGAAGGATGCGCTCAGCCAAGCACGGCAGGAAGATGCGCTAACTGAATTGCATCGTTATTTGACTAGTCGGAGCATGCCGGGCTGGCGGGCAGAGGACAGTCGGAAACAGCAGCATATCGATTATATACAGCGATATTGCGCAGAAGAGCTGGAAGTCGTAATGAAGACGGCGGATGAAGTTATGGAGCAGACGTTTCTTTTTCGGTTTCCCTGGGATATGGAACGCAGCCGCATTCCGGTCACTTTTGAGGAAGAAATTGACTGGCGTTATATTCCCGATAAGGATGTAGAATGGGCTTATATGCTGAATCGCCACCGCTACTGGGTGGCATTAGGACAAGCCTATACGATAACAGGTAATGAGGAGTATGCGAGAACATTTTGTTGTCAGCTTGAAGATTGGATGGACCGTAATCCTGTTCCAGACATGCCTACGAATGATACGTTGACTTGGCGCACCATTGAAGCGGGTCTTCGATGTGCGAACTGGATCAAAGCGCTGTCCTGTATACAGGATAGCCCGCTGCTTACACCGACGCTTCTGGCGAAAGTGATGATATCCCTTCATGAACACAGCGAATATTTGTCTTTATCGTTTACGGGCTGGAAGAATATCAGCAATTGGGGAGTTCTGGAGACTTGTGGCTTATTCCAAACCGCGCTCTACTTCCCTGAGTTCACAAGGGCTAAGATTTGGCGACGGCTCGGTGAGGAGAGATTGGGGGAAACGGCTAGAATCCAGGTCATGGCAGACGGTATCCATTGGGAGCAATCGCCCACCTATCATCATGAGGTTCTGGTATGTTTTCTCGACTGCATCCGCTTGGCTCGCATGAATGGACTGGAGCTACAGGCTGAACTTCAGCAAAAAGTTCAAAAAATGGCCGCCGCTTCCTTGTATTGGGCCAAACCGAATCATCGGCAGCCGATGCTCGGGGATAGCGATGATAGCGATGTCCGTTCGATATTGACTTATGCAGGTTGGTTGTTTCAAGATTCTGTGCTCCGCTTTGGCGGATACGATCATATGGATTATGACAATGCCTGGTTGTTCGGAACGAGTGGAGTTGAAGGCTACGAGCAGCTGATTGCGGAGGAACCGCCTTACTTGTCGCGCTCTTTCGCACATTCCGGTCATTATGTGATGCGAACGGGTTGGGACGAGCAGGACTTGTATCTATATTTCCACTGCGGGCCGCTTGGGGGTGGACATGGTCACGCGGATTTGCTACATTTCGATCTGCATGCCTTTGGGCGGGATATGCTTACCGATCTGGGCAGATACAACTATAGTGATCACACACCACTCAGAAAAGCGTTAAAAGAAAGCGCTGCCCATAATACGACTACTGTTGACGGAATTGGATTCACTGAAATCACGGATACATGGTCCTTCTCCCAAATTGCGAAGCCGACAGGCAGCAAATGGATCAGCAATCCGGATTTTGATTATGTTGAAGGCAGCCATGATGGCTACCTTCATTTGGATGATCCGGTACACCTGCTAAGGAGGATCATATTCATCAAGCCTTATTACTGGCTTCTGGTCGACAGCTTTAGCTGCCGTCAGGAGCATACGTTTTCCCAGCATTTTCATTTTGCACCCGGAGCGGTTCAGATGGAAGACGAGACATTCATTTGCCGTACAACAAAAGATAGGGAAGCCAATCTTAGCATCATTCCCGTTAATGTTAAAGGACTTCAGGGCAAGATTGATGACGGGGTAATCTCCCGCGAATACAATCTGCTGGAACCCAATCAGCATGCCGTTTATTCCCGAACGGGAAAAGGAACGGTATCGATGATGCAGATGCTGTACCCGCAGCCTTCCGGTGAGCCATTCTGTCCACAGGTTGAACAGGTGCCGATTTACCGCCATACGGGTGAACCTGTGGATGCTGTACAGGCGGAGGCATGCCGCATCAGCTTCCCTGAAAGGAATGAGGAGCATATTATCGTGATCAGCCATAAGCTTCCATCCAGTCACTTGGATTCCTATGTAGTAGAAGATATACAAATATTTGGTGAAGTAGTGCTTATTGTTTTCGCAAACGGTCGAAAGAAAGTCACGGTAATCAGATAATGCATGTATACTGGATAACGGGCTGATAGAATAAAAGAAAAGAGCATGAGAGAGGCGCGGAGAAAACATGTTCAAATTCACTTACTATAGACGTATCCAGGCATCATTTCTTTTGCTGATTTTTATCCCGCTGATTGCAGTATCGATCATCTCCTTTGTGCTTATTCGGGATACGATGGTAGAAAAGCTACAGCTCAGCAACGATAACTTCCTGAACGTTATGATTGACGAACTAAACAAGACCATTGATGATGTGACATTTGCATCGCATTTTATTGTAAACGATACCAATTTTCGCGCCAATCTGAAGGTCTTTGCAGATACCGGGCGACTGAACACCTATCAGGATTACGTACATTTTACGCAAATTCAGGATGTGTTTTCGCTCATCAACTCTAAGCCGCTAAATAATAACATTCGTATGTATTTGGTTAACCGGAAACACTTTGTGATCTCCTCTGGGACTGAGAATTTATCCGTGATTAATGCCAACATGGACAAGCTGATGGGACGTGTCAATATTCACGAACCGGAGACCTTGCAATGGCTTGGGATGGCCGACAGCGGTTCCGGTAAAAGCAGCAGCTACTATATTGCCAGAGTAATCTATGATAGCCGGGAGAAACAGCAGGTGTCCGTGCTTCTCATCTCGATTCCTGATGCCTATTTCAATAAATTGCTCGGGCCGGTTGAGTTTGGCAAGCTGGCGTTGTTTGATTCCAGAGGAGGTCTGATCGCAGGGAACTCAGAGCTAGCCCCAGAAGGCAAGGCAGATAGAGGGAGCGTGCGTACGGCCAGAGCCATCGACAAATCCAATTGGGAGCTGGTCTATGAAGCTTCAGAGAAAGAATGGTCGGGCCAGATTTCGCGAACTTTTTATAGTGGTATTGGTTTAGTGCTTCTCTTGTTTATTGTCTTTTCCGCCACTTCCATGCTGATTGCCAAAAGATTGCATAGTCCGATTATGAAGCTGCAGCGCGTTGTGCGCCAGTTCGGAATGGGGAATCTTGATGTCAGGCTGGAGGTCAAGGGCAAGGATGAAATCGCTGAGCTGGGGCAGACATTGAATACTATGCTGGATCAACTGCAAGGATTGATTCACGACATCGAGCTGGAGCAAGAACAGAAGCGAGTGATGGAACTTGAGGCCCTGTTTATGCAGATTCGTCCCCACTTTTTGATCAACACGTTGAATTCGATCAAATGTAGCCTTATTTTGGCTAAAGATAAGCTGCACAGCGGGATCATTGATTCGCTAATGAGTCTTCTCCGTGCCTATTTGAAGGTCAATGAACCGGCTACCTTACGGGAAGAATGCAGACTGCTTGGCCATTATATCGACATCATGAAGATCCGCAACGAAATCCCTCTTGAACTGGAGGTCGATCTGGAAGCGGATACAGAGAAGCTCATCGTTCCTAAACTTATTCTGCAGCCTCTCGTAGAGAATGCGATCGTTCACGGTCTAGTTGACCACCCGGCACCGCGTATTGTCGTACGTGCCCGAACGATTACTGATGGGATTATGATTGAAGTCGAAGACAATGGCTGCGGAGCAGGGGCAGAAATTCTGGCAGGACTGAACCGCAGATTGCTCTACAAGGACGATGAACAGGATGGAGCTTATCAAAGGGTCGGTTTAATTAACGTGGTCCAAAGACTGAGGCTGACCTATGGTCAGGATACCCGCTTGTCGCTTCATAATTTGCCGCAAGGTGGGGTGTCCGTTTCTCTGTATTTGCCGCAAGGCAATCATCAGGTTAATCTGCCCGAGAGAGAGGGATATTGATGTATAAAGTGATGCTCATAGATGATGATGTTCCTATGCTCAAAGTGCTTCAGCAGATGATTGACTGGGAAGCACATAGCTTGCAGATTGTCGGCAGCACCTATTCCAGTGCCAAGGCGTTATTAATGTTTGAGGAAGTGCAGCCCGACATCGTGATCACGGATATAGGCTTGCCGCAAAAGAACGGGATTGAGCTGGCCGATTACTTTACCCGGATGAAGCCGGAGGTCAGAATTATTTTCCTGACCTGTCATGAGGATTTCCATTATGCTCAGCAAGCGGTAAAGCTGAAGGTGGATGACTATTTAATCAAGGACCAGCTTACAGACGAGCAACTGGAGAAAAGCCTTGCCAAGTCTGTACGTTTGCTTAAATCGAAGATCGGGTTAATCAAGCATGGGGAGACGGGTTACAACAGCCAGCTATTCCGGCAGAATCTGCTGCAAAGGGTGATTGGCGGCGCTCCGCCCGAAACCACGTTAGCCTATGCGACGCAAATCGGCATATCCTGGACGTACCCGTGGTTCATGCTGGGCACGGTCAGTATTCACTTTTCCAGTTTCGAGAAGAGGTACAAGCAGAGCGAGTATCCACTTATTTTATATGCCATTTACAATATAGCCCTAGAGCTGTCCGAAGCGTGTGAGGGGATTACGCCTTTTTTGGAGCAGAAGAATATTGTGATTCTGTATAATTACCGTGTGAATCTGGCGCAGAATGCCAGTCTTTATTTTCATGATTATTTACAGCGATTGTGTTCTGAGTGCTCCCATCTCCTTAAGATTCAACCGGGCATCATTGCAGTCACTGAGAAAATAGAGCTACAGGCGATTGGACAGATTCATCGGCAAATTGTCCAGGACAAGTGCGAGTTTTATGCGAGTGCGGATTACACAGTTCTGGATACTCTGCAAATCGCTACACCTCGCTTCCAGCCTGCTCCTCAAGGATTTCTGGATAGTTATATCCCGCAGATGGAACGGGCCGTGATTAAAAATGATCTTGAAGCCATCCGTGGCACTCTTCAGGAAATCGCTAGGACTGCAAAAGTTATGGCTATCCATCCGGGAGATTTCGTCCGGGATTTATCCTTTATGCTCCGCGGGATCGAGCTGATGTTCACTAGCCTAACATTCGATGAGGATCTGTTCGTCTATCTCGTGCAAACCCGCACACTGGAGGATACGATGGAACTGGTGGAAAGAAAGCTTGTGCAGATTACAGGCAACAAACAGCAGGTGGCGGGAACTCCCCCGCAGGAGCCCAAGCTGCAGCTTATCCAGCAATTTATCGATCAGCATCTTGGCGATAACATCACTTCAATCGATATGGCACGTTATCTCTTTCTGGACCCGAGCTATTTCTCGCGTTATTTCAAACGCATGACAGGTCTGACCTTTACGGACTATGTACATCAGCACAAGATGAAGGTTGCGACCAAAATGCTGAAAATCTCCAGCCAGAACCTGGAATCGCTAGCCGTTGGTCTGGGATATTCGGACAGAACCTATTTTTCAAAAGTGTTTAAAAAATATGTGGGAACAACGCCGAGCGAATATAAATCCAAACACTCGGTACGCTGAGAAGATTAATGCCTATCGTTCTGAACAGAGCCGCCGCCCCTCCCGGGCGGTCTTTTTATTGTCAGCGGACAAAGGTCAAAATCTTGCACATCTCGGGTCATAATCACTCCTTCATGCGGAAGGCAGATATATTACTATAATGACAAATCAAATTGTCGAGGTGATACAACGTGGAGGCTGCAAAACAACCTGTGCCAAAAATTCTGCAGGAGAAGCGGAAGTTCTGGACTCCGCAGCGGAAAGAGGCTTTGACCGGGTGGCTGTTTCTAGCTCCGGAAATTGTCGGAATGCTTTTTCTTAATGTATTTGCACTTGGATTCTCACTTTATTTAAGCTTCTCGAAATGGGATCTATTGTCGGGGGTTCAAGGGATCGAGTTTATCGGATTGGATAACTATATCAAAATGTTCCATGATCCGAGCATCATTCAAGCTTTGAAGAACAATGCTATTTATATGATTATGACCGTGCCGATACCGATTGCGATTGCTTTGGTGCTGGCGGCATTGATTCAAAATAGTGTATTTCTTAAAAATTATTTCAAAGTTGCCTTCTTTATCCCTTATATTTCTTCGATTATTGCAATTGCCGCTGTATGGAGCGCATTGTTCCATCCATCCCTTGGACCGATTAATCAGTTCTTGATGGAGCTTGGAATTTCCAGCCCTCCAAAATGGCTGGTGGATCCAAAGACCTCGCTGTTATCGATTGCCATTATCAGTTCTTGGGCGAGTCTGGGTTACACCATTATTATCTATATGGCCGGCTTGACGAATATTTCCGATGAAATCTACGAGGCTGCAGAAATAGACGGAGCCAGCGCACTGAAAAAATTCTTTGCTATCACGGTTCCGATGCTGCGTCCAACCACGTTCTTCTTACTTATAACCATGCTGATCGGCTCGTTTAAGGTGTTCGACATCATCGCCTTTTTGACCGAAGGCGGCCCGAACAATTCTTCTACCGTGCTTGTGTTCAGGATCTATGAGGAAGGGTTCAAATACTACAACATGGGCTATGCTTCTGCAATTTCCTGGCTGCTATTCGCCGTCATAGGCTTGATCACTGCAGCTACTTGGAAAATGAGAAATGAAGAATAAAGGGGGGGAGATTAACATGCAACTGATTAGAAAAAATATGTCCAGAGTGATCACTACCTGCATCATGGGGGCTTTGTCCATTGTATTTCTTATTCCTCTGATCTGGATGATTTCCGCAGCCTTTAAATATGAGAAAGATGTTATGCGCTTCCCGATCCAATGGATTCCCGAGAAGATCAATGTAGCGTATAATTTCAAGATGGTTTGGATGGGACGAGTACCTTTTTCTCATTTCTATTTAAATTCCTTTAAAGTTGCGATTATTACAACCTTAATTACACTTATCATTTCATCTATGTCGGCGTACGCCTTGACCAAAATCAAGTTCAAAGGACGAAATATGGTGTTTCTGGCGCTGCTGTCGTTCATGATTATACCTGACCAGGCCACACTGATTCCGCGCTTTCTGCTGATTCGCTGGTTCGGTCTTTATGATACTCATGCTGCAATCATATTAATGAGTATGTTCTCCATCTACTTCACGTTCCTGCTGCGGCAATTTATGATTGGTGTCAGCGACGAATATATTGAAGCGGCGCGAATTGACGGTGCAGGCCATTTACGGATATTCTGGTCTATCATTATTCCGCTCTGCAAGCCGGTGCTCGCTACGGTGGCGATCATCAAATTTATCTGGACCTGGAATGATTACCAGAATCCGCTGATCTTCTTACTAAATAAGAATTTGTACACTATCCCACTCGGTATGACACTGTTCCGGGACGATTATTCGAACAACTATGCGATTATGATGACGGCAGCGGTGTCTGCGATCATCCCTCTGGTCATTGTGTTCATTGCCTTACAGAAGCAAGTCATTAACGGGATTTCCTTAGGTGGTGTAAAGGGCTGATCAAGCAGCTGCACCAAAAGATGGGGAAAAGTCAAAAATGTAATCCTACAACAGCAAAATTGTGCACTTGGCCTGTATAGCAGGTGCCTATAATAAGAAATGAACAAGGCACTATACTTAAAATTCAGTGCGGGGGGAAATAAAATGAAAACAAAGAGCAAAAAAGGATTATCCGTTGTATTAGGCTCCATGCTAGCAGTTTCCTTAACGCTAAGCGCTTGTGGTAATTCCGGCAATACAGCCGAGAATGGCAGTGCTGACGCAAGTGCAAATGCAGGGAATGCTAAGGCGGGCAAGCAGGTCGCCATCAAGTATTACAACTGGGACAATGAAGCGCAGTCGGCAGGAACCGATGCTATGCTGAAGGAATTTATGGATCAGAACCCGGACATCAAGGTAGAGCATGTGACACTCGTTCCTGGGGATTCCGTAGAAATGCTGAAGAAACTTGACTTCCTGATTTCTTCCGGCGAAGCGATTGACGTTGTGCAGGTACCAAGTCTTGGCGGTGTGCTTGAACGGGCGACTCGGGGAGCGCTTGCCCCGCTGAATGAATTCTATGAGAAGGATAACCTCGTTCCTGAGGATGAATATTATGTAAACGCTAAGGTCGATAGCAAATATTATGGGATGCAATACACTAAGAGCAGCAACTATGTGATGCTGAACAAGGACGCGCTGGATGAAGCGGGGTTGCCTGTCCCTACTTTTGGCTGGACATGGGATGACTACCGCGACTATGCTAAAAAATTGACTAAAGGCGAAGGTGTGGACAAACGTTACGGCACATACTTTCACACTTGGGAGCTATACATGAACGCTCCAGCCCAAACGATGATGAAAGATCCGTTCGTATATGATGATGGAACAACCATTTTCGCGGATCCAACCTATAAATATTTCTTCCAGCTACGTAAAGACATGGAGTCGGTTGATAAGTCTGCAAAATCTTATGCGGATGCTCTTGCTGCAAAGCTCAACTACCGGACTGAATTCTTCAATGAAGAAGCTGCTATGATTCTGGCAGGGAACTGGACGATTGCTGACCCAGGTAATACAGAGCAGTACCCACATGGATTTAAGACAGCCTTTGCTCCGGTTCCGGTACCTCCGGCAGGATCGGAACCGAAAGAATATGAAGGCAAATACTTCACCAGCGGCAACATGCTGGCGATGGGTGCAACTTCGAAGAACAAAGAAGCTTCCTTTAAACTGATGAGATTCATGTCAACGGCTGTTAGTGATAACAGACTGGAATTCTCCGGCTATAAAAAAGCTGACAATGAGGCTCTACTGACTAAATTAGTTGCTGGAAAAGAAGATATGTATGATATGGATTCACTCAAATATACACTCTTCGATAGCGGAATTCAGTTCCTCGACGGTGCGCAGGTGATGACGACGGCGACTTCCGAGTTGACCAAAGTTATCGATGACGGGTTCAGCAGATTTATGCTCGGCAATGAATCAGTGGATAAAGTGCAGCAATGGATGGTTGATGAAGCAACGAAAATCATCAATGAAAAAGGCGTCATCAAATAAATAGGCAATTAGCGAGGTATCCCAAGTTGGGGACGGGGCTTTGGAAGGTCATCAACCGGCTTTCCAAAGCCTTATTTATACATTGGGCTACACAAATATATGGGAGAGTATAAAAATGATGGAAAGTATTTCTTCAAAGAACAAGTCCGAAGAGCAAGCAGCGTTGCCTTCCAGAGAGCAGATGGCTTGGCAAGACCTGGAGCTGGGGATGTTCTGCCATTTTGGTATCAATACATTTTGCGATCAGGAGTGGGGAGAAGGCGGCGATTCACCTGCCGTTTTTAATCCGCTTGAGCTGGATGCCCGCCAATGGGTTAGTACAGCCAAAGAAGCTGGATTCCGTTATTTTATACTGACGGCTAAGCATCATGACGGCTTCTGCCTGTGGCCGACTGCGACAAGCACCTATTCTGTGGCTTCCAGTCCATGGAAAAAAGGACGCGGCGATATCGTTAAGGAGTGCGCAGAAGCTTGCCGGGAACTTGGGGTCGGCTTTGGCATTTATTTGTCTCCATGGGACAGACATGAGCGATGTTATGCGGATCCGCAAGCGTACGATGATTTCTATGCCCTGCAATTGCAGGAATTACTTACGGGATATGGTCCGCTTACGGAGATTTGGTTCGACGGTGCAGGATCAGAGGGACGCAATTATGATTGGCGGCGGATTATGGAGCTGATTAAGCTCCATCAGCCAAGCGCTATGGTGTTTAATATGGGAGCACCAACGATTCGCTGGGTTGGCAATGAGGAGGGGGTTGCTCCTTATCCATGCTGGAACACTGCGAATACCGCAAGGGGGAGCATGTTCAGTGAAGCTTCGCTAAACTGGCTGCCCGGAACACCGAAGTGGGTGCCTGCGGAATGCGATGTGCCTATCCGTAAAGACCGTTGGTTCTGGCATCCTGAGGAAGAGCATTTGCTGCTGTCCCTAGAACAGCTAATGGACATTTATTATCGTTCGGTTGGGCATGGGGCGACTTTGCTGCTCAATGTGGCGCCTGACAACCGCGGGCTGTTTCCGGAGGCCGATGTGCAGCGTCTGCTGGAATTCGGTAAGGAGATTAAGCATAGATTCGGCGAGGCTCTGGCGGTAACGACAGGCACTGGAGAGCTTATTGAGCTGGAACTGCCTGCGGCTGCTGTGATTGACCATGCCGAGATGATGGAGGACATTGCTTACGGAGAGCGGGTGGAAAGCTATGTACTGGAAGCGTACAGCAATGGGGAGTGGCTGGAGTTAAAGCGCGGTAGCGCGATTGGCCATAAGAAAATTGACGCTTTCCCTCCAGTATATGCAGAAAAAATACGGCTGCGGGTGATGGAAGCTTCCGCAAGTGCCGAGATCAGACGGCTTGCCGTTTATCACTGTGGAGAAACGATAGAATAGATGTTGAAAAAGGAGGTTGTAGAGTATGAGCCTACTCACTTGGAACGATGGACACTATTTGCTGGACGGACAGCCTTACCGGATCGTATCGGGAGCCATTCATTATTTTCGGGTTGTGCCTGAATACTGGAAAGACCGGCTGCTGAAATTGAAAGCCTGCGGATTCAATACCGTGGAGACCTACATCGCCTGGAATATGCATGAACCTAAAGAAGGGGAGTTCGTATTTGATGGCATGGCCGATGTGGTCTCTTTTATTGAACTGGCCGGAGAGCTTGGGCTCCATGTAATTGTCAGACCAAGTCCATTCATCTGTGCGGAATGGGAGTTCGGAGGTCTGCCGGCCTGGCTACTGGCTTACAGTGAACTTCAGCTTCGCTGTTGTGATCCTCTTTATTTAAGCAAAGTGGACAGGTATTACGATGAGCTGATTCCTCGGCTGGTTCCTCTGCTCTCCACACATGGCGGGCCGATTCTGGCCGTCCAGGTAGAGAATGAATATGGCAGCTATGGCAATGACAGTAGTTACCTGAGATATATGCGTAATGGACTCCTCAGCAGAGGGGTCGATGTGTTGCTCTTTACCTCCGACGGACCAACCGATGAAATGTTGCTCGGCGGAACACTGGAAGATGTGCATGCTACAGTCAATTTTGGCTCCTGTGCAGAGGAATCCTTCCGCAAATACCGGGAATACCGATCTGAAGAGCCGCTGATGGTGATGGAATATTGGAATGGCTGGTTCGATCATTGGATGGAGGATCATCATGTGCGCGATGCTGAAGATGTAGCTGGCGTTCTGGATGATATCCTGACGCACGGCTCCTCACTCAATATGTACATGTTCCACGGAGGGACCAATTTTGGCTTCTTTAATGGGGCGAATCATATCGTCGCCTACGAGCCGACGACTACAAGCTATGATTATGATGCCCCGCTCACGGAATGGGGAGATATGACAGCGAAATTTGAAGCTGTTCGGTCGGTACTGGGCAAACATGGATTTGCACCGACTTGTCCGCTCCCTGAGCCGATTCCGAAGATTTCCTACGGGAAAGTTGCCTTGATGGAAAGAGCGGAACTGACTTCCAATTTGGCAAAGTTATCCGAGCCGGTGAATAGTGTGTGTGTGCAGCCGATGGAAAAGCTAGGACAATCTTATGGTTTTATATTGTACAGCACTTATGTGCAGGGACCACGGTCCAGGCAGAAGCTTTACATCGAGGGCGTGCGTGATCGGGCGCAGGTCTTCCTGGATGGACAGGTACTTGGGGTAATTGAACGCTGGAATCCGCAGCCACTTGAACTTTCCATTCCTGCCGGGGGAGCGCAGCTGGATATTCTCGTCGAGAATATGGGGCGGATCAATTATGGGCCGCTCATTCGTGATCCTAAAGGGATCTTAGATGGGGTTAGAATCGATAACCAGCTGCAATATAACTGGACGATCCGTACACTGCCACTGGAATCTGGATCGCTAGATTTACTTGTGTATAAGGAACCTCCGGTGGAGCAGCAGGAAGCTACGACACCTTCGGATCTACCTGGATTTTACCGGGGCAGCTTCGAGGCGGAGGAAATAGGGGATACCTTTCTAAGATTCGATGGATGGAAAAAAGGGGTTGCCTGGATTAACGGGTTTAATCTGGGCCGCTACTGGAACGCAGGACCGCAAAGGGCGCTATATATCCCCGGTCCATTGCTGCGCAAAGGTCGTAATGAACTGGTTCTTTTTGAACTGCACGGCTGTGCGGAGACATGCGAAGTTGAGCTTGTGAATTGCCCTGATCTGGGAAAAACTTCGGCCGTCGACGATGCCGTGCTGAATTTTGTACAGGAAGATAATGTGTAGATATTTTTAGCTTTAAACAATTCAAAGATTGGGGTGAACAAATGCGGAAATCAAGTCTGGTTTTAGTGTTAGTTCTCATGGTTGATCTTTTTTCTTCATGCGTAGGAATTCATTACAACGCTGATGGTAAAGCCTCAGCGGCTGCATCAAATCTCATGCTTAACGGAAGCTTTGAGAATACAACGACAACCCTGGATTCAACCTGGACAGGGGTTACAGACGCTGCTCCGGTGGGCTGGAGCTTATGGGTCCCTACAGGTAGCGGGAAAGGCACGAATAAAACAGCGAATATCAAGATAGACGCTGGCACTGCGCATGAAGGAACCCGGTCCATGCTGTTTGATGCCTTTGCCACAAGCAGGATTTCCATCAATCAGGGGGTAACTTCGGTTATCCCCGGTAAATCCTACAGACTTAAAGTCTGGCTAAAGACGGACAACGTCACTGGGCAGGGAGCCTACTTTAGAACACAGTATTACAATACTGCCAAAGTGGGAGATGGACCTTCTTCTCCCAAAATAACAGGCACACAGGACTGGAGTATGCAGCAAGTACTTTTAACTATGCCGGCTAATGCGACGAAGCTTGTCATCGAGCCTTTTTTGGAGACTGGAAAAGGAAAGCTTTGGATAGATGATATCCTATTGGAGGAATATACGGGTCTTACGGGGATTGCACTGGACCGGACGGCCTTCTCTATGGTCAAAGGGGACACCGTTGCACTTCTGCCGACATTATCTCCTTTAACGGCGGTGGATAAAACGGTAGTGTGGACTTCAAGCAATCCAGAAGCTGCGACTGTGGATGCATTTGGTAATGTAACGGGTACGGGGATCGGATCTTCGACCATCAAGATTGCCACGCCGGATGGTAGCCTCGCAGCCGAATGTCTGGTTACTGTTGAAGCTCCTGACACGATACAGGCCTATAAAAAACTGAGGCTGAAATGGTATGACCGATTAAGTGGTGGCCAATACGATGGGAATGATCCTGATATCGCTGCCAGTATAAATGCTCAGGCTGTGACGGCTGCTGCATTTTGGGAGAGTATGAACAAATCCTCCGGCCGCACCTCCTTGTGGAGTGATACCGCGAGCACTACAGATTCACAGTTTATTACAAGCGCTTACAATCGCTTGAAGACTATGGCATTGGCCTATTCTGTGGAGGGCTCGGAGCTTTATGGCAGCAGCGTTTTGGCCAATGATATTGTAAGCGCAATCAATTGGATGTACACCAACCGTTATAATCCGGGAAAAAGTGCTTATGGGAACTGGTGGGACTGGGAGATCGGCACGCCGCAGGTTGTAAATGATCTTATGGTGCTCATGTATGACCATCTGACGCCGCAGCAAATCAATCAGTATCTTGCGGCTATTGATGCCTTCTGCCCGGATCCCAGAGTAGGGTCGGTGCTTGGCGTCAAAGGCACAAAGATGACGGGAGCAAACCTGCTGGATAAAGCGCTTGTGGTCACGGTAAGAGGCGTGATTGGCAACAACAGCGCGAAGATCATTCAGGGCCGTGATTCCATTGGCTCCGAGTATGTGTACACAACCCATGGAGATGGTGTATATAAGGATGGTTCGCTCGTTCAGCATAATAATATTGCCTATACGGGAGGTTATGGTTCGGTCTGGCTCAAAGGGACGGCTGATATGTCTTATCTGCTGACCGATTCTCCATGGCCAATAACGGACCCGAATGTTCTGAACATTTACGAATGGGTGGCTCAGACTTACGAGCCGGTGATCTACAACGGTCAATTTATGGATTCGGTAAATGGTAGAGGTATTTCTAGAAAAGGGAGCGGCAGCGCAAGGGGGTTAATTGTCACCCTGCTGCGGATGGCTGAAACTGCTCCGGACAATATTGCAGTATCCATTAAGCAAGCCTCAAAAGAATGGATCTCAGCGAATATGGCATCCGGCAATTATTATGAAGGGTTGTCGCTTGCCGATATAACGATTTTAAAAAAGCTGATGAATGACGGGAAGATCCATCCAAGAGGAGCTCTTATTAAGAATCAGGTATTCGCCGGCATGGATCGGGTAGTTCATCTGCGAGAAGGTTACGGCTTCGGCTTGAGTCTGTTCTCGAATCGCATCTCGGCGTTTGAGAAAGGGAACAACGAGAACCTGAAAGGTTGGTATACGGGGATTGGGATGACCTATTTATATGATCAGGATCTGGCTCAATACCGCAATGACTTCTGGCCTACCGTCAATTCCTACCGCTTGCCTGGCACGACAACGGATGGATCTGGGCAAGGGATGGTACCTGTGGAATGGAAAAGCTACATGAATCCCAAAACCTGGGTGGGTGGATCGTCGCTGGAAGGCCTTTACGGTGCAGCCGGTATGGATTTCTCACTCTCGCAAGTGACCGGCAGCGATTTGCAGGGCAAGAAATCCTGGTTCATGTTCGATGACGAGATTGTGGCGCTTGGTTCGGGAATTTCCAAAACAACTGCCGGCCCGCAGTCTGTTGAGACGATTATCGATAACCGGATGCTGAACGAAGTGGGAAACAACAAACTTGTAATCAACGGAGCTGTAGAACCGTCACAGACGGGATGGTCAGAGACATTGAAGAATGTTCAATGGGCCCATCTGAAGGGGAATATGCCAGGTTCCGACATTGGCTACTATTTCCCTGAAGCTCCAAGTATTCGGGCGCAACGCGAGTCCAGAACTGGCAGTTGGAAAGAGATTAATGCTTCTCAATCCGATGCTCCCATTACGCGCAACTATTTAAGCCTGGCAGTTGAGCATGGGGATACGCCTACGAATGACTCATACAGTTATGTTCTGTTGCCTAATCGTGACATTTCAGGTACTGAGGGTTACAGTGGCAACCCGGATATCGAAGTGCTGCGCAATACAGAGGATGCGCATGCGGTCAGAGAGAAGAAGCTGGGCATAACCGCCGCTAATTTCTGGAATCCAGGAACGGTAGATTTCATCAAGGCGCGCAATCCGGCTTCCGTGATGATTCGGCAGATCGATCAGGAGCTTGTAGTTTCGGTGTCTGATCCTACACAGTCACAAAATCAATTGTCCCTGGAACTGGATATACCGGGATTGACACTGCTCAGCAAAGACAGCAAGACAGATGTGATGCAGGCTTCGGGAAATACTGTTATTACGGTGGATGTGAAGGATTCTATAGGGGCTACACATGCATTGAAATTTAAGATTACTGAAGGAGAGGCTCCAAAAGACGAATATGATGAGCTTCGTGGAAGATGGGTGGAGTATTTGACCGGAGGGCAATCCTTCAACCCGAATCATCCGGACATTGCCAAGTCCATAAAGATTTTATCAGATAAGATTAGCAATCAGGAGCAAACTGGATTCTGGGATACGATGAACAAGCAAATGAACCGTACTTATTTATGGAGTGATAAGCCGGGCAGCACAGCGGATGCTTTTGATACGGCCGCCTCTTATAATCGGTTGAAGGATATGGCTATTGCCTTTTCAACAACTGGCTCACCATTATACGAGAACAAGCAGCTGAAATCAGATATTCTAGACGGTTTAGATTTCCTATATGTGAATTGGTATAACGAAACCAAACTGGAGAAAGGCAATTGGTTCGAATGGGAGATCGGTATTCCGCTTGCAATGGGAGATACAATGGCCTTGATGTTCGAGTATTTGTCAGCCGATCAGATTAATAAATATACCAAAGCCATTGATAAGTTCTGTCCGGACCCAACCAAACGGACCAATCAGCCCTCGTTGATGGAAACCGGTGCGAATCGGCTGGATAAAGCACTGGCGGTGGTCCTGAGGGGCATTCATAATCGTGACAGCGCAAAGATCAAACAAGGACGGGATGCGGTTAGCCAGGTATTGCCCTATGTGACCCGCGGAGACGGCTTTTATGAGGACGGCTCCTTTATCCAGCATAATAATATTGCTTATACCGGCAGTTATGGGGCTGTATTGCTTGGCGATATGATGAAAATGATGACTCTGCTGACAGGGTCCTCCTGGCCGCTGACGGATGCCAATATGAAGAATGTATACAACTGGGTAACGGATTCTTATGAACCTCTTGTCTACAGAAAATTAATGATGGATATGGTGTTCGGCAGATCGATAGCTCGGGGCAACAGGCAGCTCGTGCCTTGGTCACATATTCTGCGGCTGGCCTCTTCCGCGCCACCGGAGCAAGCGGCCCGATTTAAATCGATGGTAAAGTATTGGTTTGAAGCCGATACGGTAGTAGAAAGTTATTACGAGGGTCTACGAGTAGCTGATGTTGTTCTGCTTCAGAGTCTTATGAATGATCCTGAGGTGCAGCCATCAGGAGACCTTACCGTGCATAAGCAGTTCGCGGCTATGGACCGGATTGTCCACCATCGGCCTGGATATGCCTTTGGGATCAGCATGTCATCCGCCCGAATCGCCAACTATGAAGCTGGCACAGAGAACCTGAAGGGCTGGTATACAGGTGAAGGCATGACCTATCTGTATAACCAGGATCTGGATCAATATGCAGATGCATTCTGGCCAACCGTGAACGCTTACCGTCTGCCTGGGGTTACATCGGATGGGGCAACGCGCGGTGCAGGCAAGACCACATCTAAAACATGGGTGGGAGGATCATCCATAGACGGTCTTTACGGAGCGGCCGGCATGGATCTGGATCCGGATAACAGCACATTGTCCGGTAAAAAGTCCTGGTTCATGTTCGATGATGAAATCGTAGCGCTTGGTGCAGGCATTACAAGCACGGATAACCGCAAGGTGGAGACCATCGTAGATAACCGTAAGCTCAAGGCGAGCGGAGATAATGTACTTACGGTCAACGGAGAGGTTAAACCATCCGCGCTGGGCTGGTCTGAGTCAATGAATCAGGTGCATTGGGCACATCTTGAAGGCAATGTTCCTGGTTCAGGGATCGGTTATTATTTCCCTGATGCCCCAATGATAGACGGTCTGCGAGAGTCTCGGACTGGCGCATGGAAGGATATTAATCAAGGGGGATCCACGGAGCCGATTACGAGAAATTATGCCAGCCTGTCGATTGCTCAGGGAACGAATCCGGTGAATCAATCGTATTCGTATGTGCTGCTGCCGAATCAGGATGAAACGGCGACAGCGCGCTACAGCAGTAGTCCTGACATCGAAATTATAGCCAACACGGATAGTGTTCAAGCCGTCAAGGAACAGAAGCTGGGACTTACGGCTATGAACTTCTGGGTTCCGGGAATGATCGAATCCGTGCGTGCCAATCAGCCAGCTTCCATTATCGTCAAGGAGTCTGGAGATGAACTGACGATAGCCATTTCGGACCCGACACAGTCTCAAACCGTGGTGAATGTGGATGTCGGCAGAACCGCGCTGGAAGAGCTGATGAAAGATCCAACCGTGACGGTACTGCAGAGCTCGCCGAGGATCGAACTCGCTATCCATACGAGCGGATCTAAAGGGAAAAGCCATGTAGTCAAGTTCAGAATTGATCCGAATGCCGAGCCTTCCGAGCCCTCTGCTTCGGAACCAGATGAAGCGGCAATAACGAAGCTGTATGTTTCTGAAGATGCGTATGTCAATGGAGGATCGAAAGCTGCAGTCAATTATGGTTCGGTCAATTACTTGCAAATCAGAAATGGCAGCGGGGACACAGACAGAAGGGCTTATCTGAAATTCGATCTGAGTACATTTGTCGGCGAAGTTGGTTCTGTGAAGCTGAATGTGTTCGGAAAGACAAATGACGGGGCAGGCACTTTGTCCGATATTGGTATATTTGGAGTCCAAGATGATTCTTGGACAGAGGCAACGATAAATTACAATAATGCTCCAACAATCGGTACTCAAGCCGCGCTGCAGACTTTTTCCGGACCGGAGCAGTGGCGGCAGTTCGATATCACCTCATGGGTTGGTAAAGAGTTCCCTTCCGATCCGGTGATAAGCTTGGCGTTCAGGCAGGTAGGCTATAATCTCGCCACAGATATAAGAAGCCGCAAGAACGAGAATGGCAAATATGCTGCGAATCTGGAGATTCTGCCGAAAGATACAACACCTCCAGTCACGAAGGCGACTGTACTTGGAGAAGCAGGAGAAGGGGGCGCATTTAAGGGCAAAGTCAATATCACTTTTGATGTTACCGACCAATCCAATGGGGGGGCTGTTGGCTGGGGAGTCAAGCGGACGGAATACCGGCTCAACGGAGGTGCATGGAATGCGGTTACTCAGAGCGTATATATTGAGAACCCCGGAACCTTCAGCATTGATTATCGTTCGGTGGATAAGGCTGGCAATGTAGAGCCGTTCCGGCAGCTTCAGGTGACGGTCATGGAGCCTACAGAAAGAGTCTCAACGGCAATCAGCGGTCCGGCAATCCTGACTGTCGGGGAGACCGGAACGGCGGTTACTTCGGTTGTATACAGCGATGGCAGCCGTTATATAGTAACCGAAGGCATAATCTATGAGAGCAGCGATACTAACGTCGCAAGTATAGGCAAAGATGGCCATATTGAAGCAAAAGGCCCGGGTGTTTCGGTTATTTCATCCGTTTATGACAGCATGACCGCTTCCTATTCATTAAAGGTGTATGAACAGCCGCCGGAGCTTCTCTCCATTTCGTTAAGCGGTCCGACATCCTTGGAAACAGGGCAGAGTGGTACGGTGGTCACAACAGCAGTATATAGTGATGATAGCCGCCATACGGTAACCGAGGGTGTGATCTACGAGAGCAGTAACAGGAAGGTAGCCACAGTAACGGCAACAGGGCAGCTGCAAGCACTCGATCCGGGCATGACTGTGATTACTGCAAGTTACGGAGGACAGCAGAGCAGTCTGACGCTTCAGATTCTACAAACGGAAGACAATACTTCAACTGTTCCGAGTCCGCAACCACAAGTACCTTCCGTACCGGAGGAAACGGCGGGACGACTGCAACTAAATGCAGCCTCGTTGAACGATCTTTCGGCAGCAATTGTCTACAAGGGTAAATTGAGAATGCTAGTATTGCCGGGGATGGCAGCAGACATGCTGAACCAGAAGCCGCTTCGGGTAGAGGCTTCTAACTTCAATGTGACCCTTCCGGCAGTGGTGCTTCAACAATTGCAGGCTTTGGTTCCTGCGGAGCAATTGGCCGATAGCCAAATCCTTCTGGAGGCTTCCGAGGTAAATGGGGGAGCGAAGCAGAGAATACTAGCTAACGCGGAGCGGCAATCTGGTGCAGCATTGAACCAGGCAGGGGAGTTCCTTCTCTTTAACCTGTATATTGTCGCTGGTGACGGTACACGAAGCATACTTCACCCATTTGTTGAGCCCGTTACATTGGAGCTTAACATTTACCCTGAGGCAAAAAGGAATTTGCTCGGCGGCTATTATTTTCCGGAGTCCGGAAATATGGAGTATGCGGGTGGTTCCTGGCTGAAGGGCAAGGTGGCTCTGCACACCGAACACTTAGGCACATATGCCGTGCTGGAATATAACAAATCGTATGACGATATTCCTTCTGGACATTGGGTGGCGGCGGTTGTGAAAGAGCTGTCGGCCAAACATCTGATTCAAGGCGTCGGACCTCGGAATTTCGAGCCGAACCGATCAGTGACCCGTGCCGAATTTACAGCTATGCTGGTCCGCTTGCTAGGACTTGAAGCGAAAGGATCTACAGCATTTGCGGATGTATCTGCGGATCAGTGGTATGCGGGGGAAGTGGCGCGGGCTGTAGAGGCGGGGATAGTCCATGGGGTGAGTGAGACTCGCTTCGCCCCAGAAGCTCTTATTTCCCGCCAAGAAATGGCGGTCATGGTGATGCGAGCGTACGAATATGTCAGCGGGAGAAAGGTGGAGCCGAAGCCTGTAATCCAATTCGGTGACTTGCGTGCGGCTGCCTCATGGGCCCGTGAATCGATCAGCGCTGCCCAAGCCCTTGGACTTATCCAGGGACGAAGTGACCAGCAATTTGCTCCGGGAGGCTCAGCAACTCGAGCTGAGAGTGCAATGGTTCTACACAATCTTTTAGCAATTAAGACTGAAAATTAAGAATTGAAGCCAAGGCTTTGGGAAGGTTCAGTAGAACCATTCCAAAGCCCTTTTGGCGTTTAGAGAAATCTGCCGGTTTGGATGGACAAAGCTTTCGTTGAGGTTTCATTTCTACTCGGTTTGTGAATAATGGAGGATTGAATAGGAAGGGAGCATTAGAGATGCAAGAATATATGGATATAGTGCTGCGGGCTGTTGTTGCTATGATCATGCTCTTATTGACCGCTAAAATATTGGGCAAACAGACTATTTCTAATCTGACGTTCCACGATTTCGTGACAGGAATTATTTTAGGATCGATTGCATCGAATTTAGCATTTAATAAAGATCTGAAATCTTCGTATATGATCGTGGCCCTTCTAGTCGTTGTAGCCGTGTCTTTTTTATTTTCTGTTCTCGCTTTAAAGAATCGTAGAATGAGAAGCTGGATCTCAGGATCACCTACGGTACTTATCGAAAACGGGAAAATTCTTGAAGGGAATATGAAAAAAGTAAGGTATTCTTTAGACTCCTTGGATCAGGCGCTGAGGGAAAAAGAAATTTTTAATCTAGAGGTAGTAGAGTATGCCGTATTAGAAGATAACGGAATGGTATCCGTCTTAAAGAAACAAGAGTATCAATATGTTACTCGAAAAGATTTGAAGCTTCTTTCGGTTCCTCAGAGCTTTCCCGTTGAGTTAATTATGGATGGCGTTCTTATGGAAGAGAATCTTGAGAATAATGGACTGACCAAAGAATGGCTGGAGAACGAATTAAGACGGAAGGGGAAAAGGATCTCCGACGTATTTTACGGGGTAAGAGGAACGCAGCAGCAGCTTGTTTTTGACTACTATGAAGACGGGATAAAAGAACCTATTGATAAAGAATAATGTTTATTCAAATTGGAGATTGACGGATCGCTGAGGACCGCTCTATAATGTTTGTATAATTATTAATTAGTTAATAAAAATATAAATGTTGAAGGGCGGAGTTTATTCATGGCAGATCGCGCAATCCTTAACACAGACATTCGCAAAGGTACGATAAACAAAAATATTTATGGACACTTCTCTGAGCATCTAGGACGTTGTATTTATGAAGGCATTTGGGTCGGAGAAGATTCACCGATTCCTAACACTAAAGGTATACGTAATGATGTTGTGAAAGCGCTTAAAGAAATTCAGATTCCAGTGCTTCGCTGGCCGGGTGGATGTTTTGCAGATGAATATCATTGGAAAGATGGTATTGGCGATCGCGAAGTTCGTAAACGTATGATCAATACGCATTGGGGCGGCACGGTTGAGAACAACCATTTTGGTACACATGAATTTATGGAATTATGTGAGATGCTGGAATGTGAACCTTATATCAATGGTAATGTGGGCAGTGGTACGGTTCAAGAGATGTCCGAATGGGTAGAGTATTTAACCTTTGGCGGTGTCTCCCCGATGTCTGAGCTTCGCCAGCAGAACGGCCATCAAGAGCCTTGGGCCGTGACTTATTTTGGCGTCGGTAATGAGAACTGGGGCTGTGGCGGGAATATGCGTCCGGAATATTATGCAGATCTTTATCGCCAATATCAGACGTATGTACGTAATTATGGGGACAATCGTATTCACCGGATCGCTTGTGGTCCTAACGTGGATGATTATCACTGGATGGAAGTTCTGATGCGTGAAGCTACGCGCTTTATGGACTCGATTACTCTTCATTATTATACGATTCCTGGACCAGCTTGGGAGGATAAAGGGGCAGCAACAGGCTTTGAAACTAGTGAGTGGTTTAGCACTTTAGAGAAGGCCCTTCGTATGGATGAGCTGATTACTAAACATGGCGTTATTATGGATAAATATGACCCAGATAAAAGAGTAGGCCTTATCGTTGACGAGTGGGGAACTTGGTACGATGTTGAGCCAGGCACGAACCCGGGATTCCTATATCAACAAAATTCGATTCGGGATGCCCTTGTAGCTGGCGTGACCCTGAATATTTTCCATAAACACAGTGACCGGGTACGGATGGCAAATATTGCGCAGACCATTAATGTGCTTCAAGCGGTGATTTTAACCGAAGGCGAAAAAATGCTGCTAACGCCTACCTATCATGTATTTAATATGTTCAAAGTCCATCAGGATGCTGTGTTGTTGGATTTAACAATCGATAGTGGGACTTACAGCTTTGAGGGCCGCGAGATTCCTGAAGTATCTGCTTCAGCTTCCGTCACTGACGCTGGGATCATTCATGTCAGTCTTTGCAACTTGAATCACGCTGCATCAGCTGCGGTACCCCTCGAGCTACGTGGCCTTTCCGGGCAGAAGGTTGAAGTGACAGGCACTACGCTCACAGGTAACAAGATAGACGCTCATAATACATTTAACCAGCCGGATGCTGTTGTACCGCAAGCTTTTACAGCCTTTACACTTGAAGGTGATCTTCTTAATGTAGAGCTGGCTCCAATGTCAGTAACTGTGCTGGAGATTACGCCGAAGGCATAAGGTGGTGTTATCATGTCAACAACATCTGCATGCAAGGGGTGTCGCGACGATTATAAGGTTACCGAAGCACAGATAAAGCGTATCCTGTCATCATCCATGTTTAAGACAGAGCTTTGTGTTCCAGATGAGGTTTATGCTGAACGGATTTCTCTTTGCGGGACTTGTCCTAAGCTGCATGAGAATGTGACTTGCGTCGCTTGTGGCTGCATTATTCCCGTTGTAGCTAAGCTTAAGGAACGTAGCTGTCCGCTGCCTGGTGGCGGATTATGGGGACCCTTCATTGAACATGAAATAAGGTAAAATAAGAGCCGCATTCGACTCTCCAACGGGAGATGAATGCGGCTTTATTCATGAAATATAAGAAAGTATAAGTTTCACGCTATAGTTTAGATCTTATATTTTTCAAGAAACGGGTATCGTCTTTAAAAGACGACAACGTCGTTTCTTCTTAAGTATCTGTGTAGAACAGCTCAACGATTAGATCATCATTATAGTTGCCGAAGCCTTTGCCAAAAAGAGTAATGCCGCCAATATGCTCGGCCTCTTCATCGACGGAAAGCTTAAAAGTCCATTGCTTGTTGCGGATGTTCACTTGATCCAGCGTAACGTCGGACAATTTCAAGCCGTCCATAAACGTGCCTTTAGATGTAATGCGCAGCTGCTTAAGAAGGCCGTATTGATTCGTGAGTGCTGGCCACCAAGCTGGCGTGTATTTACCGCGTCGATCTCCGTAGTCACCCGGACTTGTCCAGAATCCAAGCTGCACTCCGTTTAGTGTGAAGGTGATGTCGGAGGGCCAATTATTATTAATGGAAGGTGCTTCGGAGGCAATCTCCATCGTAATGATTAGCTCCTCGGGCTGTTGACTGGAGAGAAGGAAGTTAGGAATTTTATATTCGATATATCCTTTGCCGAACCAGAGAATACCAGCATTCATACGCTCGAGATCCCAGAAATAACGGGGATCATCAAAGCTGCCAATCACTTGCTCTGTAGTGGCGAGACCGCAGGTAGGCTCGATCATGAAGTCGGAATAATGTCCAACAGGAATCTCCTTGCGGTAGCTTTTGCGCTCATTAATTTGTCTGCCTGGAAAGGTTATCTCGGCACTTTCAGCAGCCAGCGTACAGATCTTTTGCAGACCACTTCGTCCAGGTGCCATATGTGTCTGGATAAGTCCTGCAGCTTCCAGCTTACGCACATGCATTGTCATAATGGCGCTGCTCAAATTTACTGCTGCGGCCAATTCCTTGACATTCATTGGGTTCTCGGCAAGCAAGCGCAGCAGGTGCAGACGAACTGAACTGGCTAAAGCTTCGTAGACGGGAAGGGATTCTTCCGACAGGTCAAGTTTCATAGATGGCCTCCAATTTAGTTCAAGACGTATAGTTAATGATTATATTATTTAAATGCTTGTTTTACAATACGAAGGTGAGAAACTTTCTGGATGCTCATTCACTTTAATCGCGTGATTTAAGATAAAAAGAACGGAGCCTGAGGCTCCGCTCTCTTTCCAAATGATGATTCTCTTAATTTACATTTGAGTTATATTCGGTCAGTATTTCGTCTGATTTGAGTGCTCTGCTGTAAATCTTCAGTTCATCAATCATTCCCTTATAAGGTACGTCCCAATAGTTTACGCCAAGTGCGAATACACCATTCTTGTTCTTAAACACATTCGGGAAGCCCTCACCGGAGAATTGCTCAACTCCGTCGAGGTATACCTTCACGGTACCGTTGTTGACCGTAAATGCTACATGCGTCCATTTATTCTCTGGAATCTTCATAGCGGAAACAGCATCATACCAGGCCTCGCCAGACCATAGGAGTGTTTTACCTCCGCCGTTCTGAGGAACGAAGCTAATCCAGCTGTTTATCGAAGCAGCACCGAAGAAGGTTGTTGTTGCATCAGTAAGCTGCTCAGGGTTTAACCACATAGATACAGTATAGGTATTGCTGTCAATTAATCCATCAGGTAACCGGATTCCGGAAACACCGTCAAATACTGCTGCTTGATTAATGATACCGCTACCGTAAGTAATGTTACCTACAGTTGGAGCTTCGATTTTTATTCCCGTAACCTGGCCAGTACCGACCAATTGGAGGGAGTCATCAAGGTTTCCGTCAAAAGCATAATAGGCTACTTTTCCATCCGTAACGTTTACCTTATAGTCTGCTGAGACACCACTACCATCAGCCGCAGTAGCAGTAATTACTGCTTCACCACCGACCGTTAGTGCTGTTATGGTTCCGGTTGTACCATCTATTGAAACGGCGCTAGGATCACTAGAACTCCAAGTGAGTTTCTTATTTCCTGCATTGGTAGGCAGTACATTTACTTGAGGAGTAAAGGTATTCCCCACAGCCACATCCATTTCAGCAGCACTGATGGTTATCGTACTTACTTTAACATTGCTGTCAGGCTGACCGTTTACCAGCAAGTCAACCGCTTCTGCGGAGAGTGCACTTTCATAGATTCGCAGGTCATCTATCAATCCTTTGTAGGGGATATCCCAATAGTTTACGCCCAAGGAGAATACTGCATCTGCGCTGTCAAATACATCCGTAAATCCTTTTCCAGTGTACTTCAATACTCCGTTTACATAGAGCTTCGCAGTCCCAGCATCGTAAGTGAAAGCTATATGCGACCATTGGTTAACTGGAATCTGGATGCCTGCTTCTGCATCATGGAAGGTTTGACTGCCAAACCACATCCGGGTTGTAGCTCCGCCGTTTCCATAAGGCAAGAGACTAATCCAATTCGTATCTGTTGTAGCACCAAAGAAGGCTGTAGTGAATTGAGTCAATTCTTGTGGGTTAAGCCACATGCCTACTGTGTAGGTGTTGCCTTTAATCAAACCATTTGGTAGGCGAATACCGGAGCTACCGTCGAATTTAGCTGCAAGACCAACTTCACCAGTCTCATAGGTGATGTTCCCACCAGTATTGTTAATCCGATTGCCGGTAATTGTACCCTTCTCAGTACGATCTCCGTTCTCTGAAAGACCTCCTTCAAAATCATACGCTGCCACCAAACCGTCTTCCAGTATATTTCCAGTCAGTTCCATTACAACGATAGTAAAGGTCTTAGTTGCAGTAGACTCACCCAGCACAATCGTAGCAGTAAGTTCAATCGTTGCGTTGCCGAGTCCTTTTTCGGGACGAACCACTGAACCATCGTTTCCTACTACGGCTTCATTGGAAGATGACCACGTAATGACTGTTCCGCTTACGGCCTCAGTTGGGAGCGTAAGATCTTTGTACACTTTACTTGTGTTGCCTAGGCTTAAACTATCTTTAACATTGGATACAATTTGATCTGTGCTCAGCAGTTCAATTTGGCTGCCCCAGACGGTAACACCCTTATTGGACATGGCTGTGAAAGTCATAACATTGCTCTGACGAGTGGAATCCCATTGTTTTACGAATACACCTTTGTAGAGATTTTGTACAGTAGCTCCGTTTTCTGTTTCATTGATGAGCAGGTCGGCGTAATACTCTCCTTTTAGCGCCCAAGAACCGGTTACGGACCCTGTAATAGTTCCATCACCTCGCAGTTCGATAGCTGTTGTGGATTTAATTTTAGCAGAAGTATCTTTCCCGTGATTCACGAACTGATAAGCTCCAATAACATCATCCTGCATAACAGCAGCGATAGTTTCACCAGTGTAACGATGAGGAGAAGTGAGCGGCCATCCATCCTCGTTGGTGAACATTTGATGCACACGAAGCTCATGTGTTTCACCACGCTGCGGGAAACGAGTGTGGAAGAAGTTGAATATTTTACCTGTCTCTTCATCATAATTCACTGAATTATGGCCTGAAGCAACATAGCCGTAGGTTTGAAAGTCTGGATCACTATTCACGTTCGTGAACAAGAAGTTACCAAGAACTTTGTTGCCAACGCCCGAATGGTCATTGCTTGTTGCCAGCACTGCACTTTGTCCGGCAGCATCCACATAAGGACCATCCGGATTCGTTGAACGGAACTGACGCATATTGTAACCACCGTCGGACGCAAGTCCTCCATAAGTTACATATAAGAAGTAGTAACCAGTATTCTTGTCGTAAACGATATACGGACCTTCGCCCGATTTGGTCATACCGCCAGAAATATGGGTACCGAAATACCGGTCGATTAGACGTCCATCAGCGGTCGTTCCATCTTTACCCGGATATTTAGGCTCGCCGGAAGCTGGATCGATTTCTAGAATAAATATGCCGCCTGACCATGATCCATAAGTCATCCACAGCTTGCCGTCTTTATCGTAGAATAACGTCGGGTCAATTGCGTTTGTATACGTTTTGTTCTTATAAGAACCGCCTGCGTCAAACCAATCTGGGTTGGCATCTTCTAATGTTCCGTTATTAATAAGCTTTTGAATATTTGTGTTTGTCCATTTTTTATTAATTTTGCTGTTAGTATCGTAATCTTCTTCCTTGGTGAAGCCGGAATAAATTACGGTATTTCCATAGGTATAAGGACCTTCAATATTTTGCGAAGTGGCAAAGCCGATCGCTGAGCGGATGTAAGTGGAAGAAGCGCTATAATACATCATATAAGCACCAGTGGTCCCGTCCGCATTCTTATAATCCTCATTCCAGAAAACGTCTGGAGCCCATATGGAGAATCCGCCTTTACTGTCAGAATCGTTCTCTCCAGCCCATTTAAAGGATTCTGCCAGATTCGCGGAAAGATCACCAAAGAGTACGTTGCCCGGTGTTGTATAACCATTTGTGAAACGAGTCCAGTTCAGCAGATCATCGCTTTTGGCAGCATCGATATGAGACCCGAATACATAATACGTTCCTTTGTCTACAGCCACTGACGGATCATGTACAGAAACATTGGAGAGTGCTGGTGCCGTTGCTGACGGACCCGGTGTAGCAGTAGGAGTCGCTGTAGGTGTAGGAACCGGAGAAGGTGTAGCCACAGCGCCGCCGTCCGATCCACCAGAACCTGAGCCACCAGAACCAGACGTTGCCGTAGCTGTCGGAGTAGGTATTTCAAATTTGATTAGATTACTGTATTTACTGTCAAAGCTAATCTTACCGGTGCCTTGGATAGTAATCATCTCGTTTATGCCAAGGATAAGATTCTTGATTGCTGCACCAGCATCTACACGCAGCTTGGCTAATTGGTTCAATGTAACTTCAGTAATACTGCCTGCAGCTAGATGAAGTGTAGGCACTCCTAACGCCCGTACCTCAGCAGAATCAAAGTTTCCTCTCAGCCTGATGATTGAATCGTTCGGGAGCGTATTCTCTATAACGACCCGACCGAAGCCTGCTCCCGTCAAAGTAGTATCTTCCTCAAGCGCTACACCGGAATGTACACGTACGCTTGGTACGGCACTCGTTCCTTTAGTAACGACGCGAAGTCTCCCATTACGCTTATCTACAACCATGTCACCTGCATTAGAGTTACTAAGCACGATACTATTTTCGCCGCCGCCGGATACGAATATTGTTCCTTTAACAGTGACGTTATTCAGCGTGATATCGCCTTCTGCAATCCCTTCGGTAAGGTACAGGTTTCCGGAGATGGTGGAGTTGTTCAACTCAACACCCGGGCTATTAATTACCATATTCTGAGTGGTAATCCCCGTATAACTCCCGCTCTTAGAAGTGATTTGCCCGGCCAACTTCTCAATCATGCGCAGTGCTTCCGCTCTTGTTACGGCTTTTGCGCCTTTAAAGCTGCCGTCACTATAACCATTCAAATAACCTTCACCAAATAAAGATATTACAGCTTCTTGGCTCCATGAGGGTAAATCTTCAACATCTTTTGGTGCAGTAGTATTTGCAGAAGAATTGAGCTGGAATAGTCTGTGCAGCATAACCGCGGCTTCTTGACGGCTTACTACCTGTGTTGGACGGAAGGTGCCATCGCTATATCCTGATACATATCCTGCAGCCGAAGCTTTCTGGATATCGCTGTAATAAGCGCCTGACTCCAGTACATCCGTGAAGGCAATTTCTGATTTTTCCTGCAAATTAAAGGCCCGATTGATCAATGTGACCCATTCCGCGCGGGTGATCTCTTGATTCGGTTTGTAAATTCCATTTCCATAGCCTGAAATCAAGCCCTTATCCACCCAGGATTGAAAATCTTTCTGTGCCCAGTGGCCTGAATAATCGACAGCCTGTTGATGCGTGGATAGTGCGATTGTTTTGGAATCGCTTGCAGAAGCTGCTGAAATGAATGGTGCAGGTACTAGCAGCGTGAGTGCAAGAAGTGAAGCGGTTAGCTTACGAGTTGTTTTCCTCAAATTTATGATCCTCCGATTCTATTGATTAGAGATTGCGGCGGTACGAAAAATGTAAAACGCTTACAATAAAACTACTAAAAAAACGTTTTTCACAAATCAAAATGGATTTGTTTTATGTTCATACAAACCATATCGTGGAAAACGTTGTATATTGATCTCATTTTAAGCATGATATTAGCATATAGTCAAATAGAAATTTATAAAATGATGAATCTATTTATATTTTTATTAATAAAAGGGAGTTGGGTTTGGATAGCGTATGAAAAGTACTGTAGATTACTACTGAAGTTGTGGAAAGTAAAAGAAGGTGGGAGATGTGGGCGATAAAGAGCTGGATAGGGGAAAGTGATAACTGGTTCATATCACAGAACAGATAGGGGGGCTAAGGAAGAATAAATACTAATTAGTTGTTCGCCCCCATGAAAGAACCAGCCTTGATTCTTAAGCATACTAGAAGATTTTAAAGGTAATACATTTTGAACATAATATCTTGATCATGATTTCCGAATTTTTTTCCGAAAATTGTCGCGCCTCCGACGTGTTTTGCATCTTCCTTCACTTCGATCCGGAAAGTCCATCGGTCACAGGTCGTATCTAAATCCTCTATCGAAACGGAAGACATGGGGTCACCGTCAATGTAAGTTCCATTGTGATTAGTGATTCTAATCGTTTTTAGTAATCCATACTGGTTAATATTGTGCGGCCACCACTCAGGTGTGAATTTACCTCTTGCATCAGCAAAATCGCCAGGGCTTGTCCAAGTACCTAGTTCCAAGCCGTTCAATGAAAAGGTAATGTCTGAAGGCCATACGTCATTGGCAAATGGGAATTCAGAAGAAAGCTCTAAGCTAATCTCAAATTGCTGTAAGGTTTCATCTTTTTTTAGGAAATTGGCAATGTTGTATTGAACATAACCTTGGGTAAACCATAGAATCTCTGCATCGACTCTTTTTGAGTCCATGAAATACTTGGGTTCGTCTACTCTGCCGATAAACTCTTTCTCTGTGGCAAGTCCGCATGTAGGCTTCAGATCATAGTCCGTATAATGACCAATCGGCACGGATGTCTCATAGGAGGCAAAGGAATGAAAGATTTTCTTAGGGAAGTTAATCTCAATATGATCGACTCTAAGAATTGAAATTTTTTGCATTCCGGATTTACCAGGAACCTTTTCTGTTTTTATGATGCCTGCATCTTCTAACTTTTTAATATGTTTTGTTACGATGGGACTGCTTATTTTAAGTTCTTCTGCCAAATCTTTGATGTTCATCTTATTTTTGGAGAGTAACTGAATGATTTTTATTCGTACTTCACTTGCCAAGGCTTCATAAACAACGAGAGAGGACTTGTCTATTTCCAATTGCATTTTATCCACTTCTTTCAAAGTAATTTCATATACTGTAAAGTTTATTAATCTCTATATAAAGTAACACGAAAGGTAACTGAAGTAAATAATATATCGCTTTCATCTTCTCTTAATGAACTAAAAGGTTAACTAAGATTTAAAAAAATCAATTAAGTTTATTTAAAAGTTATTGACTACGCTTTCAAATCGACTGTATACTAAGTTTAAGTTAATCGTTTCCAACAAAGTTAATGTGAATGATTATCTTAACATTACAGCTGCAGGGGGAGAGAGTAATGAAAAAGAAATTTGGAGTAGTATTAGCAACGGTTCTAATGTTAACGACAGTGTTAGCAGGATGTGGTGGTAAAGATGATAGTAAGACGATTACGTTCTGGACACCGCTGACCGGTGATGATGGTGCTTATATGGATCAAATCGTTAAAGAATACAATGCAACGAATCCAGAGATTAAAGTGAAGCACGTTATTACAGCTGATATGTACACGAAAATTTCTACCGTTTTGGCTTCCAGCAAAGGTGTTCCTGATTTAGCCATTATCCACGCTGACCGTGTTCCTGGGTTTGTTAAGCAAGGTGTCTTAGAACCCATGCAAGATACTGTATTGCCGGCACAACCTGAACTAAAAGCTGAAAATTACTTACCACAAGCTTGGAACACTGGTAACATCGACGGAACGCAATACACAGTACCTCTTGATATCCACAGTAACGTAATGTATTACAATAAAGATTTGCTCAAGAAATATAATGCTGAATCTTTCTTGGATGATAACGTTGTTACGATTGATGAAATGCTTTCCTTGGAAGGTAAATTGGATGAAGGCGACTATGTAGTGAATGATGCCTTGCTCGGATGGGTTATCCTGGCTCAAATTCAAAACTTGGGCGGAGATATTCAGGTGGATGGCAAACCGGCTGTTAACTCCCCAGTATTTAAACAAGCTTTTGAAGATGTTAAGAAAATTGCCGATGCGGGTTTGATGACTCCATTTGGTGAAGACGGTTACTTGATGTTCCAATCCCAAAATGTACTCTTCTCCACAGATGGAACTTGGAGTTCTACCGCACATGCCGGAGTTGAAGGCTTGAACTTTGGTGTGACTAACATTTATTCTCCAACCGCTGATAAATTCACGAACAGATCTTCTTCTCACTTGTTCGCTATGCTTAAGAACGACAAGAGAACAGATGAAAAAGAAGTAGGGATTGCTAACTTCTTAGAATATGTGCGTACAAACTCAATGGAATGGGCAAAAGCTGGTCAAAACGTAGCCAGTAACGTAGTTAACCAAAGTCCGGAATACCAAAACTACATGCAATCCTTCTTTACTTCTAATGAAAAAGAAATTGAATCCCTTTACATTTACACATATGAGTACTACCCATACATTGCAGAAGCAGTAGATACTTATTGCGCAGATATCGTTCGCGGTAACGTTGATCTAGATGAGACCTTGGCAACCATGCAGAAGTTTGTAGAAGATAAGATCGCAGAAAGCAGCAGTGCAGCGAAATAAAGCGAAATAGAATAGATTGTACGAAGTAATGTGCCGTACTGTGGTGCATTACTTTGTGCAAAAGGAGAAATGAAATCCTATGAAAAAGAAAATAAACTGGGCACCTGCCTTCTTTGTAGGTCCGCACGTCATTTTGTTTGCTATCTTCATTTTATTGCCAACGATTTATGGGATTTATGCTTCATTTACAAAGTGGAATTTAATGAGTGACCCGGTATGGGTAGGCTTTGATAACTATAAGGCCATTCTTTTTGATGGCAAATCAACGTTTCATACTCAATTTTTCAGAGGTCTGAAAAATACGCTGGTTTTTGTGGTTCTCTCTGTTCCATTATTAATAGTTATCCCATTAATGGTTGCTGTTGCACTTGAACATAAAAAAGTTAAAATGAAGAGCTTAATTCAATCTATTCTCTATATTCCAGGCTTAATTTCAATTTCTGCGGCAGCACTAATCTGGCTTTTGATCTTTAATAAGCAATTAGGGATTACTGGTAATCTATTCGGATCACAAATTGCTTGGCCAGCAAATCAACCGTATGCGTGGATTATCATCATTGTAATTACACTATGGGGTGGTATTGGGGGCAACATGATTATTTATCGTGCTTCCTTAAGTGGTGTTGCGCAGGAATTATATGAATCGGCAGAGCTCGATGGTGCGGGTTCAATTAAAAGATTCACAAGTATCACCTTGCCGTCTATTCGTTTTCCATTAATCTATACCTTTGTTATGACAACTGCTGGAGCCTTCAATGTATTCGGCCAACCGTTAATGATGACCGATGGCGGGCCTCGACAAAGTACACATGTACTCATGATGTATATTCGTCAATTAGCTTTCGGTAATGGTGAATCCATTGCAGGGATGGCATCGGCGATGGCAGTGTTATTGGGATTAGTAATCTTGGTGATCTCCGCACTGCAATATTATGTAATGAACCGAAATGCTACATAAGGTTCTCGGAACTAATGGATTAACAAGGAAATGGAAAAGGTAGGTGTACTAAAATGTCAAATCAGGCGTTAAATGGCCTAGATAATCGTCCAGTTGTAAATAGAACAGGCAAAGTAAAAGGCTCATCCAATATTAGCATTTCAAAATATGTATCATATGCTTTTTTGCTTATCCTTTGTGTGATTTGGATTATTCCGGTTATATTCGGGATTTCCACATCTTTTAGATCACAAACGGAAGTGGTTTCCACCGGCTTTAGACTATTTCCTGAAACATGGGTTTTTGAGAACTATGTAACGATTCTGAACAATACTTCAACAGCCCCGATTCTACGTTGGTTAGGCAATTCATTATTTATCGCGACATCCCACACCATCCTGGTGGTTATTGTGATTTCGATTACTGGCTTTGGTTATACCCGGATTAACTTTAAAGGAAGAGACACGTTGTTCTTCACTTTGCTAGGCATCTCTTTCTTCCCCGGTGTGGTTAACTTGATTCCTTCTTACAAAATTATCGATTCCTTGGGTTGGGTGAATACTTCCTGGGCAATGATTATTCCGGGTCTTGCGGGTATGGGGAACATCTTCTTGGTCAGACAGTTTATGAACGGTATCCCCAAAGAATTAGATGAGTCTGCAAAAGTTGACGGTGCTAGTGATTTTAGAATTTTCGCACAAATTATATTGCCGCTAGTTAAGCCAATTTTGATTGTTTGCGGATTGTTCTCCTTTACGGGATCTTGGAATGACTTCCTCTGGCCGGTTATCGTGTACACAGATGTAGACAAAATGCCGGTTACAGCGGGTTTGCTCTTGCTTCAAGATATCTATGGAAACTATCGTATGATCGGGCAATTAATGGGGTCGGCGATTTTGGCGATCATTCCAACCTTGCTGCTATTTATATTTGCTCAAAAATACTTCGTTCAATCTATTAACTTGAATTCAGGTATTAAAGGGTAGATCCAATGAACATAAACTTAAATACACCTTACCTTCTTTATAAGGAAGGGTGTGTTTTGGTGACCCATAAAATTAAAAATAAAGAGAGATATAGGAGTTGTCATCATGAGAGAATTCAATGCGAAAAATCCGCTTATTGAGCAAAGGGCAGATCCATGGATCTATAAACATACTGATGGTTATTATTATTTCATAGCTTCGGTTCCGGAGTTTGATAGAATCGAGCTTCGTCGTTCTGAATCCATTCAGGGATTAGCTGAGGCTGAGGGGAAGACCATTTGGGTGAAGCATGAAACTGGCTTAATGAGTGCCAACATTTGGGCGCCTGAGATTCACTATATTGATGGAAAATGGTATGTGTATTTTGCAGCAGCACATACTTCCGATACGAAAGATGGCTTATTTGATCATCGCATGTTTGCCATAGAAAATTCATCCGCAAATCCTTTGGAAGGGGAATGGGTGGAGAAGGGTCAAATCAAAACGAAATGGGAATCCTTTGCCCTGGATGCAACCACTTTTGAACACAGAGGGGTTAGATACTACGTTTGGGCACAAAAGGATCCTGATGTTCCTGGTAATTCTAATATGTATATCTCCGAAATGGAGAATCCTTGGACATTAAAAGGAGAGCAGGTGTGCATCACCACGCCTGAATATGAATGGGAAAAAATCGGCTTCCTGGTGAATGAGGGTGCGGCAGTTCTTAAGCGGAATGGACGTATTTTCATGACTTTCTCGGCAAGTGCGACAGATCATAACTACTGTATGGGGTTGTTAACTGCTGATGAGAACAGTGATTTAATGGATCCAAAATCATGGGTCAAAACACCAGAACCTGTGTTTACGACTTCTGAAGAAAACGGTCAGTATGGTCCGGGGCATAATAGCTTTACAGTTTCTGAAGATGGCACACAGGATATCCTGGTGTTCCATGCTAGAAGCTATAAGGAGATTGTAGGAGACCCGTTATATGACCCTAATCGGCATGCGCGTGTGCAAGTGATCGAGTGGAATGAAGATGGAACGCCAAACTTTGGTGCCCCTAGACCGGATACGAAATCTTAAAATAATGCTTCTCTAGTGTGAAGAAGCTTTTATATTCTTCTTTTAATAAAGGGGGACGCTTCGTTAGCAATATGCTATCGGAGTGTCCCCCTTTTCTTATAATGAAAGATCCCGTCGTTTAAACAGCTCGATCCCTAAGGCGAAAGCGAGAACACCGATCAACAGTAACCAACTAGAAATCTGAATAATCTCCATGTTACCTTGAACGATTTTACCCGGCTGATAGAAGGAGAATAGGGTCAGGTAACGTAACCCCTCCATTTTATCACTTATTTTAGCAAGCAAGTCCAAAGTGAAGAATCCGAAGGTGATGGCACCGGAAATCCCAAGCGCTTTTTTCTCATCATTACATATCGAGGAAATCAGAAAAGTCAGTCCCGCAACGGCAAAAAACAATAAAAAGGCAACGGTATTCAACTGTACAAAACGTCCGCTGTTAAATTCGTATTCACTGCCGAGGAACCATGCTTTACCTAATAGTCCGGCGAGTGTAGTCACACCCATAATCAGGAGCAACGCTGTCGTGAGTACAAGCGCCTGCGTGGTAGCTACTTTTCTTCGCGTAGTTGGTGTTATAAGCAGATAAGCCATAGAGCCGCGATCCACCAGCCGAGCCATGAGCTGTGTTGACATTTGTACACAGACAATGGATAGAATCAGCACCAGAATAAGTCCGTAATATTCTCCTGAGATAAACGCCTCAGCACTGGTGAATCCGCTATTTAATCCAAAAGCTTTTCCCACACCTTCTGGCATAGCTTTAATGAGATCATCGATAGCTTGTGTGCTTCCAGCGATCCCTGGATAGAGCCAGATCATAAACAGAATATAGAAGGCAGAACCGAAGGCGTAATTCATAATTCCTTTCAGGTTCACTCTCATCATTTCTTTATAGAGTGGAAGATTCATTGCACGGCCCCCTCACGGTCATAATAGTCCATGAAGATATCCTCTAAATTCTGCGTGAACACATCCATACTGCGGATATTGTATTTACCAGTCTCCTGAATGAATCGATCGTAATTGCCTTGTACAGCAATGCGGACCATATTCCCTTCGCGAGCTTCCACTTGAAGACCAGAGGCGGCAAATTGCTCTGCATCTTCACGATTTGTGAAAACAACCTCAAACAGCTTCCGCTGCATCGATTGTAATTCGTGAATATCTTTTACAGTGATGATACGTCCGTCTTTAATGATTGCAGCGCGGTCACAGGTTCGCTCAATTTCTTGAAAGCTGTGAGAGGACATTAGAAAAGTGGTTCCGGCTGCTTTTTCCTCCAATACGAGATCTATAAATACCTTTTGCATAAGCGGGTCGAGACCCGAGGTAGGTTCATCCAGAATGATAACTTCAGGATTGTGCATGAAAGCTGCGACAATACCGACTTTTTGCTTCATTCCCTTTGACATTTTGCGGATCGGAGTTGCGGCATCAAATTGCAGGCGTTCAATCAGGTGGTCACGTTTAGTGGTATTCTTCATCCCTTGCATGCCAGACATGAATTTAAGAAAGGAAATGCCCGTCATCCCGTCAAAAAAATTGATCTCACCAGGGAGATAACCGATATGCTTCTGGACCGTACCCTGTGCTTTCCATACATCAAGTCCATGGATGCTCGCGTAACCTCGATCCGGCACCATAAATCCCATGATATGTCTTATAGTCGTTGATTTACCTGCGCCGTTAGGCCCCAGAAATCCAAACACCTCGCCTTTATTTACGGTAAACGTAACATCTTCGATGCCCTTGCCATTCGAAAATCGTTTGGTTAAGCCTTCAACTACAAGCATGCCGCCACCCCCACTGCAAAATAATGAACTATTATTAATTGGATATTTCATATGTTATATTATTCCTAGTGAACAACGAAGTCAATGAAATTATGAAATAATTGATTATGAATATTTCATTAAATAAGGGTGGATAGCATGAATGGATTTGAGAAAAGAGCGGCACAGATAAAGCTCAAAATTATGAAAACTACAATGGATATGCTCAAGCTTTGGGAGCCCAAACGTCTTCGAATCGCAGACATTGCCAAAGAAGCAGGGGTCTCACAGGTGACGATTTATAATTATTTTGGCAGTAAGGAAGCTCTGCTTAGTGAGTCCTTTAAGGATTTTATAGAGAAGGCCATTCGTGACTTTGAAGATTACATTCATGGGGCGCATTCTCTGAAAGAGATTATTCAATATATTATGACGATGGAAAGAGAAACCTACAGTTCATTGCCTCCCGCGACGGTAAAAGAGCTTATGGTTGAAGACCAGGAAATGTTTCATTATATTGAGGAACGGTACACGAATGACGTTTTACCATTGATGGTCAAGATGGTGGAGGATGGAAAAGCACGAGGAGAAATCTCAAGTAAAGTGTCGACCAAAGGGATTCTTTCATTTATGGGAATGTACATGCGAAGTTCTGGGGAAATGCTAGATGAAGCCAGCAAACAAGAAGATATAGATGCCTTCCTGGACGAAGCCATCCATCTCTTCTTCTATGGCATTTGCGGGCGGGAGCAGGAGTAGCGTAAGGTTTGCAACCTGTTCCCTCTAATTCATTCTGGGAACAGCGGATTCCCTGTCATCCCTATCCACAGTTCGGATTGTTCAAGCTGGGCTGCAAGCTGAAGCAGTATATCTTCCCGGCCTTTCGCAGCCATTACCTGTACCCCCAACGGCAGACCCTCTCGCGACATATGGACAGGAACACTCATAGCCGGTTGACCCGTCAAATTGGCGAGTTGGGTGAACGGTGTATAAGTTAAGCTTGGTTCAAACATCGCGTAAATCATGCGCTGCTGCTCTTCTTTCGGCAATTCATGTACATGCAGCAGCTTTTCGATCTCAGCAGCGCTATGCGTCAGCTCGCCAATCTTAGGTGCTGAATCCGCATTTGTTGGTGTGATATACAGATCGTAGCGATTAAGCAGACCTGCCATTTGAGCGGCTGCAATATCCCATTCATCCAGACTATGCACAAATTCAGCTGCAGAGACTTTTCTCCCAGCTTCTCCGAGGACCCAAGTGACGATATCTACTTCACTGGCAGTAATGGAACGTCCCTTCATCTTCTCCAGCGATACGAACATCGCTGCCACTTCCCCGGTATTCATCGTATAGTAATTCTCCATTAGCCTTACACCATTTACTGGACTCAGCTTTTCTTCCACTTCATACCCTTCAGCTTCGAGCCATTTTACAGTTTTGAGCACAGCAATTACGGCTTCATTCGTTACTGGTGTGCCTACTGGGGAAGCGGTTGTGAACGCTATGCGTAGTTTTCGCTGTGTTGGCTTGAATAGATCATCCAGATAGACACCAGGATATAACGGTGTTTGAAAAGCAGCCTCTGGCTGCACAACCTGCAGTAAATCCAGCATAGCAGCGGTATCGCGAACTGACCTTGTCAATGCAAAATCGATAGAAGCACCTTGCCATTGACGGCCTACACCTGGTCCTACTGGAGTGCGTCCACGGGTTGGCTTTAGCCCGAACAAGCCGGTGAACGAGGCGGGGATACGGATCGATCCACCACCATCACTAGCTCCCGCTGCCGGAACAATACCAGAAGCTACCGCAGCAGCAGCGCCGCCACTCGAACCACCGGGGGAATATTCGGGATTCCATGGATTACGTGCCGGGCCATGAAGGATGTTCTCGGTAATATTTTTGAGGCCGAATTCTGGTGTATTCGTATGTCCAAGCGGAATAAATCCGCCGTTTCTGATTCGTGCTACGTAGTTCGAGTCACGTCTAGCAATATTGTCTTTCATAAGCAAGGCACCCGAAGTAAGAGGTTCTCCAGCAATAGCTTGGGAGATATCCTTCAGCAGGAAAGGAACGCCAGCAAAAGGGCGAGCACTATCCTGGACAGGCATATCGTCAGCTTCCTTAAGAGCAGCTTCTCTACGAGTGCGTACGACCGCATTAAGGACTGGATTGACTTCATCGAGCCGGGCGAAGGCGGCTTCGACCAACTCGCGAGGGGAGACTTCACGTGCTTTGACAAGCGCAGCAAGCCCTAGAGCGTCATGTGTAGAATAAGAAAAGGACATGATAGATAACCTCTTTCGAATAGGCGTGAATGGCCTGTATTTTATATATAACAATGTATCATTTATCGTCAGTAAAGGACGACCAAGCCCTTTCATCTGATCTTATTATACATCGCGCTAGTAATGATTTGAAAATGGATCCCTGACATCTATCAATTCTTTTTTATGTCCGATTAGGCTATACTTAGTGTTAAATGGATCTTATGGGGTGTACTGATGAACGAAGATAAATATCAGAATGTTGATGGACTAATGGAAGCTTTCCAGCAATTTGCCAGGATGAATTGGCGTAAAACTACAGTCTGGGGATTGAAGCCAAGTGAGGTTCGGATGTTGGTTTCTTTAAAGCTCGGCAAGGAACGGGAAGGGAAGAAGGGGCAGACGGTTTCAGATATCAGCAAGTTTCTTAAAGTCACTTCTCCTACGGTTACACAGATGGTCAATAGTCTGATTGCACAGGGATATGTAGTGCGTTCTGCCGATGCCCAGGATCGCCGAATCAGTGAAATCACGCTTACGGAAAAAGGAGAGCATTTGGCCGAAATGGCCGTAACGAAATCCCGAAATACCTTTAAAGGCATGATTGATTATATGGGCAGAGAAAAGACAGATTCGTTAATGGAGCTGTTAAACGAAGTCTACGATTATTTCGAAGAATTGAACGATCAACCAACCGAATCCTAATCTCCTTCACATAAAAAAGAGATGCCGCACAGCCTAAGCTGTTTACGGACATCTCTAATGTATATTTATTTGTGATTAGTGTGCAGCAGGTACTGACTTTTCAATGTTTTTGCCTTCGCTTTTTCCCTCTGCAGTGACCTCTGTTTTTTTCTCACCACTTCGTAACGGAATCTCTTTTAGGAACAAGACAAGCAATGCTGCAATGACTAACAGTGCGGTGCCGCTTAAGAATACAACCGTCAGGGAATCGCTTAGTGCATTTCGCAGCATCTCAATCAATTGATTGAAGAGCGGTTGGATTTGCTCTGGCAGCGTTGCGTGCAGTTCCTTCAGCTTAGGCTGATCCAGCAGCATTTGCGGATTCATAAATGCGGAAAGCTGTTTAGCGGATTCAGGGTCAAGTTTGGTTAAATCTGGACCCTTGCCAGAGGACACCGCTGCCTCTAGTTTATTCGTTAATGTAGTATTCATGATGGTACCCATAATAGCAATACCAATGGTTCCGCCTAAATTACGGAACAAAGTATTTGTTGCAGTAGCAACCCCTAGCATGGAAGGCGCTACGGCATTTTGTACGGTTAAGGTAAATACAGGCATCGATAGTCCTAAGCCAATACCGAAGACAATCATGCTGACTACGGCCATCGCAATGTTGCTCATAAAGGCCATTAAGATCATGGCTGCAACCATAAATGGCATACCAATCAGGGCATAACGCTTGTATTTACCTGATTTGGAGATCCATCTGCCCACGAGCGTACTAAGTACAATCATTGCCAGTGACATCGGCATATTAATGAATCCCGAGTTGGTTGGGGAGACGCCTTCTACACCTTGGACAAAAAATGGCAGATAGATCATTGCGCCCATCATACCGGCATTCATCAGGAAGCCGACAACCATGGAGATGGTTACGATGGAATTCTTAAATAAGGATAATGGCAATACTGGACTTTTAGCTTTTCGTTCAATCAGAATTAAAATAATAACTCCGAGAATAGATGCCCCGAACAAGCTGAGTATCTCTGGGGAACCCCATTCATATTTTGTACCCGCCCATGAAAAGCCGAGCAAGAGTGCAACAATGGTAAGGGAAAGGAAAATGGAGCCTAAGTAGTCAATGGATTCTGAAGTGGAGCGTGTAGTTTTAGGGAACATTTTCCAAATCATAAAGAAAGCCACGATACCGAAAGGCAAGAAGATCCAGAAGATCCATTTCCAAGCCATGTGATCCACCATGAAGCCGCCAAGGGTAGGACCAATTACACTAGAGAATCCAAATATGGCCATCATAATTCCAGTCCATTTGGCTCTCTCTCTTGGAGCGAACAAATCACCTACAGCGGTTACGGTAGCGGACATTAGAATCCCGCCGCCAAGACCTTGAATCCCGCGATAAGTGATCATTTGAAAAATATTGGTCGACAATCCGGACAGGAAAGCGCCTATAATAAAAATAACGATCCCTGCTAGCAGGAATGGCTTTCTCCCGTAAATATCAGATAGTTTTCCGACAAGTACGGTAGCGATTGTGGAGGTGAGCATATAGATGGTAATTACCCAAGTATAATGTTCAATGCCTCCTAACATCGCAATAATTCGGGGCATTGCAGTGCCTACAATGGTCTGGTTGATTGCTGCGAAAAACATAGCCGCCATTAAAGCAATCATAATTGTAACTTTTTTCTTTTGCGTAAGATGCTCCAGAGCTGTTCCTCTCCTTTAACTTCTATATATTGTAGTTTGGGAATTCATGTCTTATTAATTAGGTAGCCAAACTATCATTTATGTATAATACACAAATTCATCATTTAGCACAACTGTTTAATTATTTAATTTTTATGGAAACAGAATGTGAATTGGACTTGATTTTTTGGAAATAGGTAAGTAATCTAATTAGATTGAGTTAAATTGGAGGTGCCCTATGGATACTCAAAATAGTCAAGAGCAAAAGCTAATTATAGCCTTTGAAAATATTAAGCGTTTGACCTCTCGTCCGTCCTCGAAGGAAGCGATTTCGTATAGAGAATTTATGATGATGTATGTCATAAACAATTTAATGAAGCGAAAGAAGCTTTCAGACGAAGTCGAAGAGCAGCAGGGAGTCATGATTTCTAGATTAAGCGACTTGCTCCAAATTAGCAGACCTACTGCGACACAAATGGTTAACAGTTTGGAGGAGAAGGGTTATGTGGTGCGAACAACGTCCGATACTGATCGGCGGGTTGTATATATTGGTCTGACGAATGAAGGGGAGCAGATTTATGATTCCCAGATGGCTACTTTTTCAGGTATTTTAAGTGAAGTTACGGAAAAGGTGGGTAAGAAAGAGATCGACCAGTTGATTTTTCTGTGCGATCGTTTTCAAGAAGCAGTGCATGAAGTCAGAAGCCGCCAGTTTTTTAATCCATCCGATGAAGATCCACTCGTTTTGGATTCCGTATAGCCACCATTTCAAAAAAAGATATTTCGGTGCCTTTGCCCGGAACGTCTTTTTTTAATTATAAGAAAGTATAAGTTTCACGATATATTTTATCCTTATAATTCTCGCATAAACGCTAACCGTCCTTTAAAGGACGCCGAAGGCGTTTTAGCTTGTAGCATCCAGAGCCAGGAGGAATTACTATCAGAATATTAGCGATTAGCGACATTCACGGAAGCTATTCCGAATTCAACGCATTATTAAAAAAAATAAACTATCGGCCATCCGAGGACAAGCTCATCCTGATGGGGGATTATGTGGACAGAGGTCTCAATAGTAAAGGAATTGTGGATCAAGTTATGGCCCAAAAGCGGGAATGGGGCGTCACAGTTCTAAAAGGTAATCATGATAAAATGGCCTATGACGCGCTCACCAGCGAGGATGATAAACTGGATACACATTGGCTTAACAACGGCGGTTTGTATACATTGATGAGCTATTGTGAGGCGGATTCTGACTTTTTTAAAGCAGATTTTGGCTGGCGTGATTATATGTTGCTGAAAGAAGAAATTAGACAGAAATACAAACATCATTTGGACTTTCTAGGTTCATTACCCCTCTATTATGAGACAGGCGAGCATATCTTTGTTCATGCAGGCATTAATCCATTACTTGAGGATTGGAAGCAGCAGGAGCCGTATGATTTTATTTGGATCAGAGAACCATTTTATACGAAACCTGTAGTTAACACTAACAAAACGGTAGTTTTTGGACATACGTCAACGACGGAACTGCATGATTCGGAAGACATCTGGTTTAGTCCGCTGGGCGATAAGATTGGTGTGGATGGTGGATGTGCCTATGGCCAACGTCTGAACTGCTTGGAGATTTCTGGAGGGGAATACATTACACATTTTGTTCAAAATGGGGAGAAGCCTTGAGCGGTCTCTCTTTTTTAATGGATTTCTTGTTATATAAGTCATGAAAAGAACTTAAGAAATTGTAGAATAGCACTGTATTAAACGCCGACTATGTATAAAATAAAGAGAATAGGGGGTGTAATAGATGAATGCAAACAACAAATATCATATCCTCATGCAAGGGACTATCAGCAACAATGTGAGCGAAACGTGTAAGGAGTTTGGTATATCCCGGACGATCTATTATCAGTGGTGTAAAGCTTACCAAGAGCAGGGGATGGATGGACTGGCAGAGAAGGAACGAAGGCCGGTAATGCCTAATAAAGTGGATAAGCGAACGGAAAGATTGATCTTACAATACGTTGCCAAATTTCCTGAAGATGGACCCAAGCGAATCTTTTACGAACTGCAGGATGAGGGTGTGAACATAGGGGAGTCAGGTATTTATAATGTGCTGCGTCGAAATAGGCTTAGTAAGAGAATAGAACGTGAGGCTTACGCCAAAGAAATCAAAGCAAAGAAGAGGGACGGCGCGCAAGCGGCTAACAGCAGAGGATGTAAAGAGAAACCAAAACCTCTGGACTATAAGATGAAAAATCCGGAAAATGCTCATCCCGGGTATATGTGCCAACAGAGCATTAGCTATATGGGAGTGTTCCCAAGGGTAGGAAAGGTGTATCAATACGTGGTCTACGATGCCTATTCCAGATTAGGCTTAGTTAAGCTTTATAATCGGAAGTCTTCCATTCAATTTATCGATTTTATGCATCTGAAGGTCATCCCATTAATGAAGACATTAGAATTCCAAATCGACAATTTGGTTACGAACAAAAGTCGTGAGTTTACTACAAACTGGGATAGAGGCAAACATAAATACAGCGATTTTTTACATAAGAACAACATAAATCAAGTAGCCATAACTGCAGATCAGACCGAAGTATTTCAGCCATTACAGCAATTTGTAGCGGTGTTGTCGAAAGAATTTTACCAGCAGGCTTGGTTGGATGTTTCGATAGGTTCCTTTGAGACTTTGGAAAAGCGCTTACACGAATACTTGAGAATCTATAATTTTAGCAGGGTAATCACAGACGGACCTAATCGGGGGAAAATACCATCAGATGTCGCACTTGAGTATTCGGGTCAGCGTGAGACCTTGCCATTATGGTTATTTACAAGGAGATAACGGATGATGACTAATGTGAAGTATGAAGACAGAATAGGGATCATCGGTGCAGGGATTTCTGGGGTTACAGCTGCCTACCAGCTAGCGAAAAAAGGATATACCCATATTACTCTCCTTGAGAAGTCAGACCGTGTAGGTGGCAAGTGTCATTCGATTGAATACAAGGGGAAAACCTATGAAATGGGAACCCTAATCGGCTTGCCAACTTATAAACATACGATAGAACTTATGAGAGAGTTCGACCTTATGGATAAGGGGCCACTTTTGGAACGGGGATTTTTTGATACAAACGGGCGCAAGACTTCACAGATTCCCATGGATCAGATTCAGGTGTTTACACAAGAATTTAAACGGTTGCCTGATATTTTGAAGCGTTATGAGTCCCTGCTAGAACCGGGTTTTCTCCACTTACCAGCAGATTTATGCCAGCCTTTTTCAGAATGGTGTACGGAGAATGATCTTTCTGTTATTGGGCAGGTGTATATGCATTACTTCAATACTTTTGGTTTTGGGAGTATTCAGGATGTGCCGGCCGCTTATGTATTGAAATTTCTTACTTATGATAATTTATTATCCTTTATTGAGATTACTCACATGATAACCTGGCCTAAGGGAGTCACAGAACTCATTAGAAGAATGGCTGACCAAGTAGAGGATCTGCGTCTGACTTGTGAAGTGCTACAGATGGAGCAAGAGGCAAACGGCCAAGTTCGGGTGGAAACAAATCAGGATATCTTTTATTTTGACAAGGTTATTTATACAGCTTCTTTAGAGCATTTAGGCGATATGGTGCACTTGTCTTCTGAAGATAGAACATTATTAGAGAGCATCACCTATGAACAGTTTAGAGTATACGCCTACAGAGTAAAGGGGTTACCGGAGCTTTCTGGATATATCCCTTGTAATATGAATCCTGAACGCAAGGGACATATGATGGCATGGTATTACAGGTGGGCAGATATGGGCACAACGGATTTAGTTACGGTTTACGTAGCGGAGAATGATGAAATGACAGATCTGGAGATGCGGGAAAAGGTAGAAAATAAACTTCACGAGCTGGGCGGCGAGAACATCCGTCTGTATATGATGAAGCGCTGGAGGCAATTCCCCCATGTAGATTCTAATGCGATCCGTGACGGCTTTTATGAACGGCTTGATCAGATGCAGGGCAGAGATGAAATCTATTATGCTGGAGAAATTATGAATTTTCCTACACTGGAGAACTGTATCGTATATTCGAAATATTTGGTTGACAGATTTTTTTGAAATATAGCGTTAACAGTAGCCTTGTCCACAAAGAAATTTGTCGGCAAGGCTTTTTTATTGCAGAAAGTATATATTTTGGGCCTCTCACAAAGTACCTGAGTAAGCATTAAAGCAAAACTCCACTTTGTAGGGGATATTTTACGTTCAAGTTAGGTTTACAGTCTGTAGTTCTGTAGACATAGTTTCTAATAGATTCCCTTACTTGGGGTAGGACCTTGGATGAATTCCAGTCCTATTGATGTGTAAACTCAACTTGAAATGAAACTATGAAAACCCTGATAAATCAACGTTTTGATCGGTTTGATCGTTCGAAGGAGGATGGGATATATTGGTCTCAAGACATCACTTACATACAAAAAACACGAATGCTTACGAAGCTAGTTTTGCACGAAGACAATCAGTGATGCTTATGCTCATAAAACTTTTAGGAGGAATACATTATGTTTTTATTCGAATCGATTCCCTGGTACTCTGCTCTAATGTGGTTGGTAGTACTTGCAGGATTAATGTTTTTCAACGAAATAGCTCGAAGAAGCAAGTGGTTCTCAATCATTTTGTTTGTCGTTGTCCCTATTGTGCTTACCATAGCGGTCTGGCCAAATACGGCAGGCGAAGGCTCCAGTACTGGAACATGGTTTCACTGGGTAAAAGTATATTCTGCCTTGGCAGGATGTATAGGGTTTATGGCTATCCGTTATGTTAAAGGATGGGACAAAAATAAATATATATTAATGTTCCCGGCGATTATCCTTGCAGTTAACATTCTTGAAGCCGTTATCCGTGATTTCCAAGTGTACAGCTTGCAAGGCATGGTGGATGGCGTAATGATGGTAGGCGGTCCTTGGAACATTATGAACGGGATCGCAGGTATTCTGAACATTATTACGATTTCTGGTTGGATGGGTATTGTTATTAGTAAAGATAAGAGTAAGGATATGTTGTGGCCGGACCAGCTTTGGTTCTGGATCATTGCTTATGACATTTGGAACTTTGCCTATGTATATAACGCAGTTTCTGATCATTCCTTCTATGCAGGTGCAGCGCTTCTGATCTCTTGTACCATTCCAGCATTCTTCTTCAAAAAGGGAGCATGGCTACAGCACCGTGCACAGACTTTGGCGATTTGGATGATGTTTACAATGTCGTTCCCGGCGTTTGTTGGCGATTCAAAGTTCTCCGTACAATCTTCTCACAGCGAAACGGCGCTTTGGGTTGTGAGTGCATTGTCTTTAGCTGCTAATATTGCAGTGTTTGGCTATCACTTCTATAAGATTATCAAACATAAACGCAATCCGCTTAAAGTGGAAGTGTATACAGATTTAGCGGCTTATAAGACGATTGCGGAGAGTGCGAAATAATAGAAGAATTAATAGCTTCTTTAAGAATCCGCGCCTAGCGCGGGTTTTTTTATGGAATAGAATTTATAAAATTACGGGATTTCGGAGAAATGTGAAACGAATTTATGGGATGGGCCTATATTCAACTGGTGGCGATGGGGAGCCCTGTTTTTAATTAAGCACACGCCTCTTTGGGATGTATAACGGGCCGAGCGCACCTTATATCCTTCGAAATGCATGTTTTAGTCGAGCTTACGGACAAATGTATGCGAAAAACCAAATACAATGTGCCGACGGTAACGTAAGCGAGCTAAATGTATGCGAAAAACTAAATACAATGTGCCGACGGTAACGTAAACGAGGGAAATGTATGCGGAAAACCGAATACAATGTGCCGACGGTAACGTAAACGAGGGAAATGTATGCGGAAAACCGAATACAATGTGCCGACGGTAAAGTAAACGAGCCGAATGTATGCGAAAAACCGAATACAATGTGCCGACGGTAACGAAACGAGCCAAATGTATGCGGAAAACTGAATACAATGTGCTGATGGTAAGGTAAACGAGCCAAATGTATGCGAAAAACCGAATACAATGTGCCGACGGTAACGTAAACGAGCCAAATGTAGGAAAACCGAATACAATGTGCCGACGGTAACGTAACGAGCCAAATGTATGCGAAAAACCGAATACAATGTGCCGCAAGTAACGTAAACGAGCCGAATGTATGTGAAAAACCGAATACAATGTGCCGCTAGTAACGTAAACGAGCCGAATGTATGTGAAAAACCGAATACAATGTGCCGATGGTAACGTAAGCGAGCCAAATGTATGCGAAAAACTAAATACCAAATACAATGTGTCGCTAGTAACGTAAACGAGCCGAATGTATGTGAAAAACGATGGTAACGTAAGCGAGCTAAATGTATGCGAAAAACTAAATACAATGTGCCGACGGTAACGTAAACGAGGGAAATGTATGCGGAAAACCGAATACAATGTGCCGACGGTAACGTAAACGAGGGAAATGTATGCGGAAAACCGAATACAATGTGCCGACGGTAAAGTAAACGAGCCGAATGTATGCGAAAAACCGAATACAATGTGCCGACGGTAACGAAACGAGCCAAATGTATGCGGAAAACTGAATACAATGTGCTGATGGTAAGGTAAACGAGCCAAATGTATGCGAAAAACCGAATACAATGTGCCGACGGTAACGTAAACGAGCCAAATGTAGGAAAACCGAATACAATGTGCCGACGGTAACGTAACGAGCCAAATGTATGCGAAAAACCGAATACAATGTGCCGCAAGTAACGTAAACGAGCCGAATGTATGTGAAAAACCGAATACAATGTGCCGCTAGTAACGTAAACGAGCCGAATGTATGTGAAAAACCGAATACAATGTGCCGATGGTAACGTAAGCGAGCCAAATGTATGCGAAAAACTAAATACCAAATACAATGTGTCGCTAGTAACGTAAACGAGCCGAATGTATGTGAAAAACGATGGTAACGTAAGCGAGCTAAATGTATGCGAAAAACTAAATACAATGTGCCGACGGTAACGTAAACGAGGGAAATGTATGCGGAAAACCGAATACAATGTGCCGACGGTAACGTAAACGAGGGAAATGTATGCGGAAAACCGAATACAATGTGCCGACGGTAAAGTAAACGAGCCGAATGTATGCGAAAAACCGAATACAATGTGCCGACGGTAACGAAACGAGCCAAATGTATGCGGAAAACTGAATACAATGTGCTGATGGTAAGGTAAACGAGCCAAATGTATGCGAAAAACCGAATACAATGTGCCGACGGTAACGTAAACGAGCCAAATGTAGGAAAACCGAATACAATGTGCCGACGGTAACGTAACGAGCCAAATGTATGCGAAAAACCGAATACAATGTGCCGCAAGTAACGTAAACGAGCCGAATGTATGTGAAAAACCGAATACAATGTGCCGACAGTAACGTAAACGAGCCAAATGTATGCGAAAAACCAAATACAATGTGCCGACGGTAACGTAAGCGAGCCAGCGCCGTTATTCGCCCCAAGTCACCCGGGAATGGGCTTGTTATTAGGGAATAAGTGCAATACGGTCCGTCTCTCCGAGTCTTACTACGAAGTTCTTGCTTATAAGAAGCTTTCGAGTCACAAGTAAGAATATTCCTACACATTCGCATTTGCAGTTTTTAGATGTAGTGAAGAGGATATCTGAACAAAATGCTGTATTATTGCAGCGGCTTTAAGTGATATTAAGATATAATTTAGATGAAATATCAGACAATAGGTGCGACATCGTTCGAAGCCTTTTCAATCGAAGTTCCAACCTTGAAGGAGAGAGTCTGAACGAATGATTCTATGGTCTGAAGCTACATAATTATGATGAAGTTTATGTTCTCCAAATATGTGAAGGACAGTTGCTGTTTTTTGACTCCTGATTAAAGACTTAAAAGTGTATCTATAGTAAACTGAATGTAAAGTGCCCACGGTATAATGGGTATAATTTGTTAAAAAGCTCTTCGGATGAAGAGTTTTTTCCATTTTACAGAAAAGAATGTGATATGTTATGCAGCTTCGCGCGAGTCTTCAGAAGAAAAGATTGCTGGAGAAATATCTTTCTGGGGAGGGGATGGATTATCGGCAAATTATAGCTTTATTTATTCCAATTCTGATTGACCAGGCCTTCATTATTGGACTTAATCTGGTAAATACCGCAATGATCAGCTCGTCCGGGATGGCGGCGGTCAGTGCAGTGAATATGGTGGATTCGCTGAATATTTTTCTGATCAATGTGTTCGTGGCGGTTGCAACCGGGGGGACAGTGGTAGTCGCGCAGTATAAAGGGAGCGGAAATGACCGGATGGTGTCCCAGGCTACGGCGGCTTCGGTCGCCTCGGTGTCGCTGATCGCTTTGGGAATTGGTCTGCTGCTGATGGGCTTACATACTCCTATATTGAACCTTTTATTCGGAACCGCCTCACCCGAAGTGCTGGACAATGCCCGCATCTACCTGATCGGCAGCAGCATCTCATATCTGGGCATCGCGGTGGTTCAGGCGGTATGCGGGGCTCTGCGAGGAGTGGGCAAGACTCGGGCTTCTTTGATGCTGTCGCTCATCATGAACCTGCTGTATGTTATCCTGAACGTGGTCTTCATTAACCTGTTGCACATGGGTGTGCTGGGGATGACGCTTGCGATTAATATCGCGCGGTATGCAGGTATGGTTTGTGCCCTGGTGTATCTGTTCAAAGTGGATACGGCCCTGCGGGTGCGTTTTCGTGACCTATTCCGAATCCCTCTGACCATGCTGCGGAGAATCATGTTTATCGGCGTGCCGTTCGCGGCGGAGCAGATGTTCTTCAACGGGGGTAAACTGCTCACCCAGGTGTTTATTGTCAGCCTAGGCACTTATGCCATTGCGACCAATGCGATTGCCGGCTCGCTGGCTCTGGTGTTTCAAATTCCAGCCAGCGCGCTGTCGCTAACTATTGTAACGGTGGTCGGCCAATGTATCGGGCGAGGGAATGTCTCAGAAGCCAGAAAGTTCATCAAGTCCTTTCTCTGGATCGGGTCCGGCTCTTTGGCGTTGATCGCCTTGATTCTGATGCCGCTATTCCACCCGCTGGTATCGATCTTTTCCCCACCTTCCGAGATCATTGATGATCTGTTTGTGGTGCTGCTGGTGAATTCCATTGCCCAAGTTCCGCTGTGGGCCGTCAGCTTTATTTTGCCGTCCGCACTGCGGGCAGCGGGAGATTCCCGCTTCACCTCAATTACCTCGATGCTGACGATGTGGCTGTTTCGGGTGATTTTTGGATACATCCTTGGGATCCAGCTGGGCTACGGCGTCATGGGTGTCTGGCTGGCAATGAACTGCGAGTGGGCCGTTCGGGGGGGCATTTTTCTGTGGCGCTTCAAGGGCAAAAAGTGGTTTGCGCATAAGCTGATTTAGAATTGTTGATAAGGATACGTACTGCCAACGCCTGTTGCCGGAAACGTAGCTATTAAAAACGTGAAAATACAGCACAGGGCAGCGATTCTCATATTTACTTGAGAATCGCTGCCCTACGTTTTGGTTATCGACTGCTTGCATTAGCTGATTATGATTAGGACTGGGTCAGTCACCACTCTAGAAAATTCTCCGACTCCATCTATTCAGCTTGGCACTGCCCCCTCTGATTTCTGCGCTCGGAATTCCTTCCTTTTGTAACAAATTAAAAGACAAGTCAGTAATAACACACAGATTAAAGTAGCTGTATAAGTGAAACTACTATCCCAAAACATAATCTGAACATTCATTAAGGCATGGACGCCTATCACGAAAAATAGATTCTTGGTTAGGACATAGAGTAATGAGAATATGACCCCTAGAATTAATAGTGCGATAAAATCATAAACAAAATCCTTTCTGACTAATCCTGAATAGATCCGATTTGGGATATGTATAGCGACATAGATAGATTGTGAGATAAGCATTGCTTATCCGATTCGTGAAGTATTGTTATCGCCTTTTTTTAATAAGAGATAGCATTTCCGAAAATCTGTCCCAGGAATTCACCAAAAACGACGTTTGAATTCGTAAAGATATCATTATTGAATGTTAAACTTGAGTGAGTCAGTAATGTCATACCTAAATCAACAATGTTTATAGCGAGCCAAAATAATAAACTACCGAAAAGTGCTGCTAATAAAAATGAGACTGACCATAAAGCGTATTGATGTAGGCTTAACTTTATCCATCGATAGCTCCTCAGTTACTTTATTGCGCAGCATGATTTGTAATCCTCCTTAGGTTTTACCCGAGAATTGAGTATTATAGAGCACTATTTATAATACATAATTTCCCAAATAATATCTGAGATTTACTATATTCTTTAAGTGCTTGAGTTCACCATTAAAAAATCATATATTCTCACGTATCCTTAACTCCTCCCCAGATTGACAGATGAAGGGGCACTGGCTATACTTGAAATGTTAAAATGCAAATCGGATAAAACGTTGATGAAAATGAAGTACACCGGAGGATGGCTTGATCAGAGAACAGGTTCCTTTACGAAAGCGTTTCGTAATGGCTGGGAGAACCTTGAAGACAGGCCGGTGGAAAGCTAATTTCGGAGTGTGAGATCACAAGCTCACCGGGGGCACCCGTTATCAGCCGCGACAAGGCGATCGCCCTTTAACTTTCCCGTAAATTGGGTCAAGGCGATAACCAGGGTGGTACCGCGATATTAATCGTCCCTGAATTATTCAGGGGCGTTTTTTTGTTTTTATTTTTTAGAAAATTTGTAAAATCTGGCGCATGCGCCGAATTAAAAAAATGAGACGGGAGCTGTAAACAATGAAAGCAAGTGAAATTCGTTCCAAATGGCTTAAGTTTTTTGAAAGTAAAGGTCACAAAATTGAACCTAGTGCATCTCTCGTACCGCATAACGATCCTTCGCTGTTGTGGATCAACGCAGGTATGGCGCCGCTGAAAGCATACTTCGATGGCCGTGAGATTCCTGAGAATCCGCGCCTGACGAACTCGCAGAAATGTATTCGTACCAATGATATCGAGAATGTAGGGAAGACACGCCGTCACCATACGTTCTTCGAAATGTTAGGTAACTTCTCTATCGGCGATTATTTTAAAGAAGAGGCGATCACATGGGCTTGGGAATTCTTGACCGGCAAGGAGTGGATCGGCTTCGATCCAGAACGTATCTCCGTAACTGTGTATGCTGAGGATGAGGAAGCTTTCAAGCTGTGGAATGAAAAAGTAGGCTTGCCAGCAGAACGCATCATTAAGCTGGGAGATGAGAACTTCTGGGATATCGGCGAAGGTCCTTGTGGTCCTTGCTCGGAAATCTTTTATGACCGCGGCGAAGCTTACGGCAGCGACATGAGTGATCCAGAAATGTATCCAGGTGGAGAAAACGAACGTTGGCTCGAAGTATGGAACCTTGTGTTCTCACAATTCAACCATAATAAGGATGGCAGCTATACGCCGCTTCCGAACAAGAACATTGATACCGGTGCTGGACTGGAGCGTTTTGCATCAATTCTTCAAGATGTAGATTCCAACTTCGATACCGATTTGTTCCAACCGATTATTCAAAAAACAGCTGAGCTTGCTGGTGTAACTTACAAGGATAATGTTGAACAGGATATCGCGCTAAAAGTTATCGCAGATCATGTGCGTACCGTTACTTTTGCCGTAGGGGATGGAGTACTTCCTTCTAATGAAGGTCGTGGTTATATTATCCGCCGTTTGCTGCGCCGTGCTGTTCGCTACGGAAAGACCCTGGGTCTGGATCGTCCGTTCCTGCATGAACTGACAGAAACAGTTGGTGAGATTATGGGTGTGTATTATCCATCCGTTGTCGAGAATCGGGAATATATCGCCAAGATTATCCGTACAGAAGAAGAACGTTTCCATGAGACATTATCTGATGGATTGGCTATCTTAGGTGAGATCAGTGCTAAAGCAAAAGCAGATGGACTCAGCACGATTGCTGGATCCGATGCATTTAAGCTATATGACACTTACGGATTCCCATTTGACCTGACGGAAGATTTCGCAGCAGAGCAAGGATTAACTGTAGACCGTGAAGGCTTCGATGTCGCTATGCAAGAACAGCGTGATCGTGCAAGAGCTGCACGTCATGACGGTGGCAGCATGAAGATCCAAGGTGGCGCATTAGCGGACCTGACGGTTAAAAGTGAATTTGTTGGATATAATGACTCGGTAACAGAGTCGAAAATCATGGCTATTGTTGTGGGTGATGAATTGGTCGATACCGCTGGTGAAGGCGTAGAGTGCCAAGTAATTCTTGAGGCAACACCGTTCTATGCTGAAAGTGGTGGACAAGTGAGTGACACAGGACTGCTTACTGGCGGTTCAGTTACAGCTAAGGTAAAAGGATTGTTCAAGGCTCCACATGGTCAACATGTACATTTGGTAACTGTGGAAGCTGGAGAATTGAAAGTAGGCGAATCGGTTCGCGCTGAAGTGGATCGTGCACAGCGTGAAGATATCGTGAAGAACCATACAGCTACTCACCTACTGCATAAAGCGCTCAAAGAGGTTCTGGGCGGTCATGTCAACCAAGCAGGATCTTTAGTGGAAGGTGCACGTTTACGGTTTGACTTCTCCCATTTCGGAGCGATTACACCGGAGGAACTAAGCGACATCGAGCATCGCGTGAATGCACAAATCTGGCGTGGTCTTGATGTAGTCATTGAGAACAAGCCAATTGATGAAGCTAAGGCTATGGGAGCCATGGCACTATTTGGTGAAAAATATGGCAATATCGTCCGTGTCGTTCAAGTCGGCGATTACAGCCTTGAGCTTTGTGGTGGATGCCATGTATCCAACACATCTCAAATTGGGATTTTCAAGCTGCTTAGCGAAAGCGGCATTGGTTCCGGAGTGCGCCGTATCGAGGCAGTAACTGGACGTTTCGCTTACCAGTTTACTGAGAGCCAACTGGATCTGCTCAAGCAATCTGCGGGTCTGCTGAAGTCTTCTCTGAACGACGTTCCAAAACGGATTGAAGCATTGCATAACCAAGTGCGTGAGCTTTCGCGTGAGAATGAATCCTTGCAATCTAAGCTTAGCGCAACCTTTGCCGCTGAACTAACAAGCAGTGTGAAGACGGTTGGTGCAGGTACACAGCTTCTTGCTGTTGCTGTTCAAGCAGGAAATATGGACGCTCTGCGTTCTACTGCAGATGAATTGAAATCCAAGCTCCCGGATGCTGTGCTTGTTCTGGGTGCAGCCATGGACGACAAGGTGAACTTTGTTGTTGCTGTACCACAGGATCTGGTGAAGAAGGGCTTCCACGCTGGTAAGATTGTTAAAGAAGTCGCAGCAGTATGCGGTGGCGGCGGTGGAGGACGTCCAGATATGGCACAAGCTGGTGGTAAAGATGCCTCCAAGCTTGGCGAGGCACTGGCTAAAGCAGAAGAATTAGTGGCTTCCCTAGCATAAATAAAAATTACGAAACTATTTCTTAATTTAAACGTATTACGAAAAAACATAGCGGTACTGAGAGTATGACATCAGTACCGCTACTCTTTATTAACAGGTGGTTAGATTTTCATGAATAGTTGTGCTTGACAATAGCTTAAAAGCCAAAAATATCATTATTTTTGTAGAGGAAATGCCAAAAAAAGCGTGATTCCACGCGCAGGATTTCCTCGTTGGGCTATGAATATGTTATGATAAAGGAAGCAAGTGAGCTGCACAGTAGCAACTTTGCGAAGCCGCCCTTTTAGGGTGATTTTGCAGAAGGAAGGTGTCACAAATGGACTCCATGGACAAAACGGTCAAATTCAATGTGAAGGGCGACGAAAAGGAAGCTTCTCCCCAGGAAATATTGCTCGCTGTATACGATGCACTGGTGGAGAAAGAGTATCATCCGATCAATCAGATCGTAGGGTATCTACTTTCCGGAGACCCAGCTTACATTCCGCGTCATAACAATGCGAGAAGTTTGGTCCGGAGAAAAGAACGTGATGAGCTGATTGAAGAGCTGGTTAGATTCTACCTCGTCAATCACAAGGTGGATAATCCCAGATGATGAAGAAGTTAGGATTGGATTACGGCGACCGTAGAATCGGTGTAGCCACAAGCGATGTTTTTGGATGGACGGCACAAGCTCTTGAAACGATTGAGCGCCGCGGTACTGGTAATGAGTTCGAACGTATTCGTGAACTTATTACGGAGCACGAAATTGGAGAGATTGTCGTTGGTCTACCGAAGAATATGAACGGCTCAGTAGGACCCCGGGGCGAAATCTGCATAGAGTTCGCTGACAAGCTACGGGAGCAATTTGCAATGCCCGTACACCTTTGGGATGAGCGTCTGACGACGGTATCCGCAGAGCGGGTGCTGATTGAAGGGGACGTCAGCCGGAAGAAACGCAAAGGGATTGTGGACAAAATGGCTGCAGCCCTGATTTTGCAAAATTTTTTGGATGCTAACAGTAAAAGGTGAGGGGTGCGAGGATATGACAAACGAACAGATTGGCCAAGAGGAAGAACCGGAAATTATCTATATTCCTGATGAGGAAGGTAATGAAGAGGAATTCGAGGTCATTATGAAGTTTGAGGTTGATGGCTCGGACGCTAAGTACATGATGGTGGTTCCGCTTGATTCCGAGGACGAGGAAACCGATGAGGTTTATGCGTTCCGTTATGTGGAAGAAGGCGATGATCTTCAATTGTTCATGATCGATAATGACGAGGAGTGGGCGATTGTCGAAGAGACTTTCAACACACTGGTTGACGAGTTGGACGGAGGATCAGAGAATGACTGATGTATCCGCTGATCAAGCGGTATGGTCCTCGCGGCTTAAGGAAGCCTATGGAGAAACAGTAGAACTGGAAGATGAGCAGGGCAAGTCTTCCATTTACGATATTATCGCCGAATTTGAAGTCGGTGGTATTGGCTATGCGGTGCTGAAAGGCGCTGGTAAAGACGTGGAATATGAAATTCTGCGTATCGTTGTCTCTCCTAACGGACTTCCGGAACTAGAGAACATCGTGGACGATGAAGAGTGGGAAGACATCTCTGAGCTATATGATGAGATGACGTTTCCAGTGGACGATGCAGAATAAACTTTAAACATGTACGTTACATTTATGATGAGTACGGAAGAGGGCGGAGAATTCCGCGCTCTTTTTGCTTGGAATACGATCAATATAATTAAAACAACAATCATGATCATGAAATATGTATTGAATTTTAAGTAGTACACTTTTATACTTTATAGTCGGAAAGTGAGGAACCTGACTTGAAATCCGCAATCCGTACGGTGCTTATCGTTATTCTTTTGCTGGTAGCAGCAGGAGGTGGAGGCGCTTGGTACATTTGGAACGGGATGCAGCCGGTAGAACCTGCAGGTCCTGCCGTAACATTTACGATAGAAAAGGGCATGGGCAGCGCGGAAATTGCTGATCTGCTCGAACAAAACGGCATTATTCGGAACAGTCTTTTTTTTAAGGGATATTTGAAATGGACTAAAGAAGGCTCCAGCTTTAAAGCTGGTACTTATGTTGCTAGTCCAGGAGACACCTATGACGAGCTCATCGAGAGGTTAAATGCTGGTGATGTTGTTAAAGAAGAGACCGTGACTTTCACGATTCCGGAAGGATATACTGCTGAGCAGATTGCCAAGAAGCTTGCTGAGGCTTGGAATCAGGATGCTGCTATTTTTCTTGAAATCATGAATACCGGTGCAGGCTTGAAGGGAATTGATGCTCTAGGTATCCCACAGGATAAGAACCTTCGTCATCGTCTTGAAGGATATTTGTTCCCTGAAACATATGAACTGGCCAAGGATAGTACGCCGCAGGAAGTTGTAGAAGCATTATTGGATCAGTTCCAGCAGAAACTGGATACGATCCCGAACTGGAAGCAAAAGCTTGAAGCACGTGGAATGACACTTCATGGGCTGTTGACAGTGGCCTCGTTAGTCGAACGTGAGGTTGTTGTAGATAGTGAACGACCACTAGTTGCTGGCGTGATTTATAACCGCTTAAAGAAAGAGCAGAAGCTTGAGATCGATGCTACGGTTCAATATTTGCTCGACAAACAGAAGGAAAGACTGTTATATAAAGATTTGGAAGTTGACAGTCCTTATAATACGTATAGAAATATTGGGCTTCCTCCGGGACCTATTAGTAATCCGGGGCTGGCCTCCATTCAGGCAGCACTTGAACCTCAGGCATCTGAATATTACTTCTATGTGACTAAGAAAGATGGTACACAGGGCCATTTGTTTGCTAAGACCTACAAGGAACATTTAGCCAATATCGAAAAAAGTAAGCAAGAATCGAAATAAAATATTAAAATGAAGAGTGGTGCGGTTGAAATAACTGTACAAGTAGGAGGTACAACATGATTAACAAACCGGAATTGCTGGCGACAGCAGTATCTTTAGAGGAAGCTGCTGCTTTGCTGGATGCCGGAGCAGATGCATTGCTCATCGGGGATGACCGTTTCGGCATGCGTCTTGCCGGACATTTTTCTTTGGAGGATACAGCTGCTGTTGTAGAAATGACACATGCGCGTGGCTGCAAAGTATATGCTGGACTAGGTGGACTCATGTCCAACCTTCTTCTGGAAGAGCTCCCTGCCTATGTGAAAGCTATAGGTGAACTTGGTGTTGACGGTGTTGAGTTCGGTGATCCTGCGGTATTAACCACAGTGAAGAAGGAAGCGCCGGGTATGAATCTGCATTGGAATGCGGAAATGACCTCTACCAATTACGCAACCGCGAATTATTGGGGGCGTAAAGGTGCTACTCGCGTAGTTCTTGCGCGTGAGCTGAATATGGATGAAATGACGGAAATGGTTCCGCTTTTAGAGGTAGAGGCACAGGTTCAGGTTCACGGCATGACCAATATATACCATTCCAAGCGTAAGCTTGTAGAAAGCTATATGTCACATCAAGGACGTCCAAGCGAGGGCGGCAGTCTTGGTAAGGAACGTGGTCTATTTTTGATCGAGGCAGAACGAGATGACCAAAAGTTCCCGATCTATGAAGACGAGAACGGTACACATATTATGAGTTCGGAAGATATTTGTATTTTGGAGGATCTTCATATTCTTATGGCTGCAGGCGTGCAGAGTTTTAAGATTGAAGGATTGTTGAAATCAACAGCGTATAATGTGGCGGTTGTTAAGACTTATCGCAAAGCTATTGATCTTTATGCAGCTGATCCAGAAGCTTATTCTTTCCAAGAGGATTGGATGGAAGCTATCAGAACGCTGCAGGATCCAGAACGGGAGCTAAGCTTCGGATTTTTCTATAAAGAGCAAGTATATTAAGTTTAATTTAATGAGAGTTTTTTAGATCCCCGCAAAGACTAGGTGCAGTAATCATGCATAGACATCACTTTGTGGGGCGATGGAGGGGAGAACAGGAATGGGAACCATGACAAAGCCGCAATACAAGGGCAAACGATACCGTCTGGATAAACCGGAGCTCCTAGCTCCGGCCGGTAATTTGGAAAAATTAAAATTCGCAGTACACTATGGTGCGGATGCTGTTTATATCGGAGGGCAGAAATACGGCTTGCGTTCAGGAGCAGACAATTTCAGCTTTGAGGAAATGCGTGAAGGTGTTGAATTCGCCAAGAAATACGGCGCTAAGGTATTTGTTGCAACGAACATCTATGCTCACAATGAAGATGTCGCAGGGATTGAAGAATATCTGCGTAACTTATATGAAGTTGGTATTGCTGCTATTATCGTTGCTGATCCGGTCATTGTAGATACAGCACGCCGTTTAGTACCTGGATTAGAGGTACATTTGAGTACTCAGCAGTCTACACTAAACTGGCAAGCGGTATCCTTCTGGAAAGAAGAGGGTCTGCCACGTGTCGTACTCGGACGTGAGACAAGCCTGGAAGAAATCGCTGAGATTAAGAAGCATGTTGATATTGAAATCGAAAGCTTCATCCATGGAGCGATGTGCTCTTCATACTCAGGAAGATGCGTATTATCCAATCACTTTACAGACCGTGACTCCAATCGGGGAGGCTGCTGCCAGTCTTGCCGCTGGAAATATGATCTGTTCGAGGATGCGCGGCCTGAGGACACTTGGGTGTCTGAAGAAGATCAAGCTGAAGCACAATCTCCGGCACCTATGCTTCCAGGTGTAACTCAGATTCCACTGCATCAGCAAGGAGATAATCCTTTCTCTATGGGATCTAAGGATTTGTGCATGCTGGAAAGTATCCCTGAACTTATTGAAGTAGGTATCGATAGCTTTAAGATCGAGGGACGGATGAAATCGATTCACTATGTAGCCACTGTCGTTAACGCTTATCGTAAAGCTATTGATGCTTACATGGCTGATCCTGAAGGATACGAGTTGAAGCAAGAGTGGTTGGATGAGCTGAACAAAGCGGCGAACCGTCCGCTTAACACAGGATTCTTCTACGATACTCCGGATCATGAAGATCATATCTATGAGCCTGAAGAAAAAGCGGCTCCTTATGATTTTGCCGGACTTGTACTGGAATACGATGCTGAGAGTGGAATGGCGCTAATTCAACAACGTAATCACTTCAAGCCTGGTCAGGAAGTTGAATTCTTCGGACCCAATGATACATTCTTTAAGCAGACTGTAGCGGAATTGTGGGATGAAGCAGGTAACCCGCTTGACGCAGCCCGTCATCCTCTGCAGCGTGTTCGCATGAAGGTAGATCAGCCCGTAGCATACTTTGATATGATGCGTAAGAAAAAATCTTGATAAGATACAGGGATGTTCTTTGCAAAAAGGGCATCCCTGTTTTTCTTTTGACAAAGCTAACAATAAGTTATATATATTAGTAACTAACAAATAAATCCAAGAAGGAGGGTAGAACGAAGGGAGTTTATTTGTCGAAACATACATAGGTTAAAAGTTATAAAAAAAGTATAGTAAAGCTAAGAAAAAAGGCCTAATAAACCGATATATAATATAGTTAGCGCTTTCATATGTCCTCTAATATTAGCGGGTAGATGATCATGATGGGGATCCTGATCAAGATAGTATTAGTGAATAGCATAAAGAGAGAAGGTTAGAGAGATGAAGAAGAACAATAAAAAATCTGTAAATGCACAGGGCAATGAAGTAGTGACAGGAAAGACATCAAAGTTAGAGGCTAAGAAAATGATGTTGGGTTGGGGAAGCCAAATCAAGAGAGTTAATCCTATCCAATCCGTAGGAGTGAAGTTATTTCTAATATTCCTATGTTCCACTGTAATTGTAGTTATGTCACTTGGACTTATATCTTATTCGAAGGCGAAAACAACGATAAAGAATAATGTATCCGAAGCCTATCGTCAGACTATTATCCAGACTGCTGAGAAGCTGGATATTACCTTGAAACAGTATGAGAACTTGGCATTACAGCTTTATTTTGATGCGCAAATGCAAACAGATCTGAAGGCTTTGTCTACTGCACAAACAGCTTACGAGAAATTTGAAGCAACAAGTGCAATAAGTAAGAAATTGTCCAGTCAGACGACAACTGATTCTAATATTATCAGTGTCTCTTTGATTCCAGAGACACCTGAGCAGGATATCGTTACTAGTGGTAGTGCTGGCATTAGTCTTGACGGATTACGTGAACAAGAATGGTACAAGAAGATTGTAGCCGACACCAAAGAGTATAATTCATATTATTCGGACGGTGACAAAGGCGGCGCGAAGAATATTTGGTTCTCCACTTCTATTCAAGGAAATGAAGATAAGGAGATTGCTATGGTAAGATCCCTTAAAAATTTGGGATCAGAAAAAGGATACATAATCATGCTTGTGTTGAAAAACACACTGCTGGAGGAATCTTTTGCAAGTGTGAAGCTGGGAGATGGCTCCCGTATTCAACTAGTATCTCCTGAAGGTACAGTTGTAGCTTCTTCTAATTCGGTAGACGATGGTAAGCCATCGGAGTTTTCTTTTATTAAAGAGAGTAAGAAAAATAACAGTAGCCTAGAAGCTAAAGATCCAAATGGAAAAGAAATTCTGGCAGTCTTTAATCCGATGATACGGGCGGATTGGAAGCTATCAGGCGTAGTGCCTACAGACGAGTTAGTGAAGGAAGCCCGTCCGATTCTGTTGACGACGTTCATTACGGCTGCTGGTGCGGCACTGCTTGCAATATTGATCGGGATTTGGATGGTTCGTATGATCGCTCAGCCTCTGGCACGATTGAAGAATCTTATGGTTCAAGGTGCAAGCGGGGATTTGAGTGTACGTACAGAATATGTGTCTAAGGATGAGATTGGACAACTTTCAGCCTCCTTTAACTTGATGATGGAGCGTATTACTGAGCTTGTATCGCAAACTAGAGAAACTGCTCGAGATGTGCTAGAGACCGCTGGCGAGCTTGGAGAAGCTTCGCGTAAGACGGCTATATCCGCGAAGGAGATAGCAGCCGCTACGGAAGAAATCGCTGGAGGAGCAGGCAGTCTGGCACTTGAAGCTGAACGTGGTAATGAGCTTACAGACGTGATAGCTACGCAAATGCAGACCGTGATTAATGCCAACAGTGAGATGGATGAGGCCGCACGCGGGGTTGGAGAAGCCAGCGCTCAAGGTGCCAAGCAATTAACGGATTTACTGGAACAGACTAGCCGTACTGGGGAAAAGACAGGTGCGCTTGTAGAACGTGTTAACAATTTGAAAGAAACAGTATTCTCTGTGATTAAGGTGCTGGATGTGATGAAGAGTATCACACAACAGACGAATATTTTGTCATTAAATGCGACGATAGAAGCTGCACGTGCAGGCGAAGCTGGCAAGGGCTTTATGGTGGTAGCCGGTGAGGTAAGACAGCTTGCCGACCAATCGAAGCAGTCTATTGCTCTAGTAGCCGGAATCACCGACAAGATCATAACGGAAATGAACGAAACGGAAGCTGTATTATCTGAAGTGGCTCCTCTCTTTAAAGAGCAAATAAGCTCAGTGAAGAACACGAGCGATATCTTTGTATCGGTAAAAGGACAGATGGATGAGTTCATTACTAGTCTGGAATCGGTGACAACAGCGATCAGTAGCTTGAATCATTCACAGGTTGTATTGTCGGAAGCAATGGGTAACGTAAGTGCTGTAGCTGAGCAATCATCAGCGACTTCCGAAGAAGTGGCTTCACTCAGTAATGAACAGCAAAGTGTAAGTGATCAACTTGTTTCATTGTCAGGTAAGCTGGAAAGTGCTTCAGGACAGTTAAAGGATAAATTGTCATTATTCACGATAAAATAACTGGATCTAACTAATTTTTTTATGATTTACATAACAAAACCGCTTCTTCGTTATGAGGAAGCGGTTTTGTTATTGTGTAAAGAAGGACTTCCCCGTATAATAATTTTGTTAGGTAAATAATAATAACAAGTTAGGTAAAAAAGGGTTAAGGAGAAGGACCGTATGAAAGGTAAACGCATCTTTGGCTGGTGGTCCGTTATCGGGGACATGAGTATGGAACGCAAGCTGCTCCTCGTCTTTTTAATAATTATTACCCTTCCGCTTACCTTCATTAGTGTGTTTACTTATAAGAGTTATTCAGAATCTATACAGGGCAACACTATTGCTTATTCTGAGAAGTTAATCGATCAAATGATGGATGGAGTAGATGATTATATCGAAGATATGAAGCGTATTTCATCTATGCCAGCCTATGTGAACGATATTAAACAAAATTTAATTCGTTCAAACCAATACCATGAGCAGAAAGAGATCATGGGTGGCGAATCAGGCAGTGCTACATTGTTACCCGGAGATTTTGATTTACTTTTGTCCATTCAACGGGGCATAGAAGGCAACATTTCATTTATTAACAATATTAAACGAGGCGCGAACACGGTTTATATTTTTGACGCGTATGGAAATGGGTATTATTCTGCCAAAGATGGTGGAGTACGGCTCGACCTCGATCAAAGCTATAAGTATTGGAGTCAGCAGACGAAGAATTCCAGCGGAGAGGCACTTTTGTTTGGTACCCAATCATTTACGAGTAATTTGCAGAGCACTCGATATGCTTTTACCGTTGTTCGCAAAATCGTGGATGGTTTGTTAAATCCGATTGGGCTTATCGCGGTTGAAGCGAATATTAGCAATTTGGAGAATCGGGTTACGGAGTTGGATAAAGTAACGCATGGCAAATCTCTGATTGTTGATGAGATGGGGATGGTCGTGTACAACAGTGACAAAAAGCTTCTTGCCACGGATGTATCTGATTCAGAGCTATTCAAAAGGGCCGATGGGAAATCCGGAAGTTTCTATGATACAGTCAACGGAAAAGAATTTCTGAATATTTACTCAAGCTCTAGCAAGACCAATTGGAAGGCCATTATCTCTATTCCTGTGGATGTTCTGATGCGGGATGTGAAGGTAACCCGTAATACAACGCTCGTTGCTACACTAAGTATCATTGTACTGGCGTTAATTATCTCTATTATCCTTTCCTTTGCACTCACTAAATCACTATCGCAGATGATTCAACTGATGAAAAAGGTTCAGGGCGGCGATCTAGAGGTGATGTTTAGGGTTAGACGGCGTGACGAGATTGGTCTGCTCGGGCATCAGTTTAATCGAATGCTGGCTCGGATCAGGCAGTTAATTCAGGATATCTACCGAATTGAAGAGCAGAAGAAGGAAGCGGAGCTTCATGCTCTGCAGAGTCAGATTAATCCTCATTTTATCTATAATACACTGGAGTCGATCCGAATGACCGCTGAGCTCAATGATGATATTGAAGCTGCGGATATGATCTCAATTTTAGGTAAACTGCTACGGTATAGTACAAGTGATTTGAGCGGCAAAACGACAATGAAGCAAGAGCTTGGATATGTACGGAATTATGTTGAGCTGCTGAACTGTCGTTACCCTAATCGTTTCGTACTCGAAATCGACGTGCCGAAGGAGCTAGATAATTACTCTATTATCAAGCTGGTCTTCCAGCCGATCATAGAGAATGCTGCTTATCATGGCTTGGATGATAATAAACCACAAATGCATTTAAGTATCCGTTGTGAGATGACTGAGCAAATGCTGTTCTTTCATATTAAAGACGATGGCTGTGGAATGGATAAGATCACTTTGGAGAGATTGAACGATGGGCTGCAGAAAGAAAGTCCTCCTAAGAAAAGTATCAATGGGGGGATTGGTATGAAAAATATACAGCAGCGAGTGCGTCTTCATTATGGAGCGGCTTTTGGAATTGAGGTATTTAGTGAGCTTGGACAAGGGACGGATGTTATTTTGTCGCTGCCGTTGCTGGAACCGGAAATGATTAGATTATCTGACTGAAATAAGAGGAGGCTGTCCGTTGATGGGGATGAGATTACACTGGACTACGCGTACCATACTGCTGCTTCTCTTTTTGTTATCGATAAGTGGCTGTGAGAACAACACCAAGCAGACGGAATCAACAGTGCCTCCAGTTGGAGATGAGGGGAAGTCTGACTTATCCGGCACCATAGTCATGATGACCAATCGAATAGATCTGATTGAGAACGGAACCTTTCAAGGGTACGCGGATCAATTCAAGCAAAAGTACCCCGAAGCGAATGTTGAATTTGAAGGTTTATCCAATTACGCAACGGACATTCTGGTAAGACTATCCACCAAGGACGCCGGAGATGTACTTTTGCTTCCTGTGAATCTTCCATCAAAGGAACTGGATTATTTTTTTGAACCGTTGGATGAAGAAACTTCGGCTAGTGAGCGCTTCACTTCTTATGCTACTTATGATGGTAAGCGATATGGGCTATCTACGGGAACTACCACGGTAGGGATTGTCTATAATAAAAGATCCTTCGAAAAAGCAGGAATTACCGCGGTTCCACAGACACTGGATCAATTCTACGAAGCTTGCGCTAAATTAAAAGAGGCTGGAATTATCCCGCTGTATATGAATTATGGAGCCGTCTGGCCACTGCGTGAATGGGGAAATAGTCTGGTCAATTATATGACAGGCAACCCTGAGTATCTAAATAATATGGTAAATGAGGATAGTCCATGGCAGCTTGATAATGAGTGGGGGAAATCCATTTCCATTGCTCGAACCTTAATTGCTAAAGGTTATGTAGAGCATGAACTTTTCTCGAACAATTGGGAGATCTCTAAGACTAGACTCGCTAAAGGTCAAGCTGGCATGTATTTACTTGGAAATTGGGCGGTTGGTCAAGTGCTTGATATGGGGGCTTCACCAGATGATATCGGATTCTTCCCTTTTCCTTATGATAATAGTAGTACTCACTATGCGCCGATCAATCCAGACTGGTTCGTGGGTGTTAGCAAATACAGTAAGAATAAAGAGCTTGCTATGGCTTGGTTGAATTTTTTTGTAAAAGAGACTTCGTATTCAGATGATTGGGGATTCCTTCCTGCTGATGGTAGTCTGAACCCTTTTATGCCGCAGTACCGTGAATTTTTATCTTATGAACCAAAGCTGGTTTATGGCACGGTACAAAGTGATGCGTTCATCGATCTGGCGAATGGAGCTAAGTTATCCTTTTGGTCCGGGGATTATATTCAGGAGTTACTTGCTGCGCCTGATTTACAAAAGTCTTTTGACGAATTAAATGCAAAATGGACGGAAGCGCGGGCAGGTACACAGGTAACTTCTCAGCCTTAACTTTAGTTCAACATTAATTTTAATACAATCTCTGGAGGGTTTAATATGGCTAAAAAAGTCACCATGCAAAAAATAGCTGATCATCTCGGTGTATCCAAATTTGTTGTCTCTAAGTCACTTTCTGGTAAAGCTGGCGTTAATGAGATGACCAGAGAACGAGTGATACAAGCGGCTTCGCAGTTAGGCTATTTTACGCAAAAGAATGCTTTTGTCCAAGGTGTCAAGCGTACTCCTCCGGTAGGGGCCAGTGATCGGAATAAGCAATCTGTGCTTGTATTAATGCCGAATATCCGCTCGCAAACTCAGGATTCCTTGTATTGGGGGAAAATTGTGGACGGTATTGCCCTTGCGCTGGATCAAGAAGGACTTGGAATGGTGATCATCTCTGAGAATCGTGCGGATAATTTCGTGAATATCTTGAACCCAAGCGGGATTCTTGGTTTGGTAGGTGTGGGCGAAATCTCCACTTCTTTACTACTTGAGGTGCATCGCATCGGTCTGCCGATGGTGTTGATTGACCATGAAGATCCATTAATTCCAAGTGATACTGTATTCGCGAACAATGTGGATTCCATGGCTCGACTTACTAATCATTTGATGGGGACAGGCCATACACAAATGCATTTTATCGGGAATATTGGATTTTCACGCAGTTTCCGGGATCGGTGGATCGGCTTTCGGAGTGCGCTGGAGGAGAGTGGGATAAGACTGCCTTTGGAAGATGATGCGAATCTCTTTTTGGAAGGGGTGGAGGAAGAGGTATTCCAAGAGGATTTTAAAAATTGGGTGATGAAACGGAAAAAAGCTAAGACACTCCCCACCGCCTTGGTCTGCGCCAATGACAAAACAGCACTTACGGTCAGTGATATCCTGAAGGCAGATGGTATTAATATTCCTGGGGATATCTCGGTTACGGGCTTTGATAATATTGAGGATGCCTCAAGAGGCGTTCCGCCGCTTACTACTGTGCATGTCCCTAAAGAAGCGATGGGTCGGGCGGCAGTGGAGAAACTGCTAAGTCGGATTGGGCACCCCTCTGCACCGCTGGAGAAAATCCTGATCGCAGCAGACATAGTGCATCGTGATTCTGTGGATATACCGCGAGATTAGAGATTAGCCGATTAAAAATAATTGAACGCCATGAAATTATGGTTATGGTTAGGGGGAATTCAGTTATGTCAGAAGCAGTTGCAATACCAAAGATTGAGGGCGAGAATATTCATCTGCGTGGTGTAGAAGAGTCCGATCTGGAGGCCTATTGCAAATTTTTACTTGATGAAGAGATGGGACGTCTAACAGGGTCGCAAGGAGAAATCTCACGCGAGCAAACTGCAGCCTGGATTCGTAAGATTAGTGTTCCAGCTGAAGATCGTGTGGATCTTATGATTATCGTCAAGGAAACGGATGAGCTCATTGGAGAAGTGGTGCTGAACGAAATGGATCCAGACAACCGTAGCGCAAACATTCGAATTGGGATTCGTAGTCATAAACATAGAGGGAAGGGGTACGGTACTGAAGCTATGACTCTAATGCTGCGATATGGCTTTGAAGCCTTGAAGCTGCATCGTATCCATCTGGGTGTATATCCTTTTAATCCAAGAGCGATTCATGTCTATGAGAAGCTAGGTTTCAAGCGCGATGGTGTGGAGCGGGATGCTCTTTATGTAGACGGAGAATTTCATAACATGATTCTGATGTCTATACTGGAAGATGAATATCGGGCTTTGTACAATTAAAAATTTGCTCGTCGACATTTCTCCGAACTTTCCGCCTAGCAGTTCTTGTACAGCGGCAGCAGCATTGGGATCTGGCTTCTTTACTTCAGGAATTTCGATCATGATCTCATCCATACGTTTGAACATTTATATCTCATCCTCCTTCGAGTTAGGGGATTACTGAGCAATTTTGAGCTTCTTACCAAGCAATAGCGTCATCTGAGTCCGTAAGCTCCGGGGATGATGGATATACGATATAAGCAAGCCGCCAATGATCCAAAAAAACAGAACAGCGATCCTCCGATAACAGGAGAATCGCTGTTCTGTTGATTTTTATGGACTCTGAACTCTTACTTACAGCGCTAAATTACGATCAATGAGGGCGATGCGTTGCTGTACACAAGCATAAGAGCGAAGCGGGTCTTCTGGTGTGTTCAGTACATAATCTAACATTTGGTCAACGGTAGTTGTCGCTACATGGATGCGAGTGTCGGAGGAAGCGTAGTAGATATAAATCTCACCGTTATCGCGTGCAATCACACCATTACAGAATACGACGTTGGATACATCACCGACACGTTCCTCACCGTCTGGTGCGATGAAATGACCGCCTGGGGAATGGGTAACTTTGTTTGGCTCCTCCAAATCAGTTAAAAAGGCATAAAGCACGTATCTAAGCCCAGCAGCAGTGTTTCGCACACCATGAGCAATATGCAACCAGCCTTTTTCAGTTTTGATTGGAGCTGGACCTTGACCATTCTTAACTTCCTTGATGGTATGGTAATGGCGCTCATCCATGATGGTTTCACTCGTAATCACGGCAGCCTCAATTGAATCCGAGAGCCCCCAGCCAATTCCGCCACCGGAACCTGCATCAATAAAGCCATCCTGTGGGCGAGTGTAGAAGGCGTATTTTCCATCAACATATTCAGGATGGAGCACAACATTACGCTGCTGAGCTGACCCTGTTTGGAGATCGGCCAGACGTTCCCAGGTCTTCAGATCTTTTGTGCGAACAATACCACATTGGGCTACTGCGCTAGAAAGGTCACCGTGTGGGGCATCTGGATCTTTACGTTCTGTACAAAAAAGGCCATAAATCCAGCCATCTTCATGGCTTACAAGGCGCATGTCGTAAACGTTAATATCCGGAACATCTGTCTCGGGCAGCACGACTGGACGATCCCAGAAGCGGAAGCCATCCACACCATTATCACTTTCAGCTACAGCAAAAAAAGATTTACGGTCATTACCTTCCACGCGGGCAACAAGATAAAACTTACCGTTAAGTTCTATGGCACCAGGGTTGAAAACGCCGTTGACACCGATTCTTTCAGCGAAGTATGGATTGGTGTCAGGGTTGAAGTCGTAACGCCAGATTAGAGGAGCGTGCTCAGCGGTAAGCAGTGGATGAGTATAACGGTCATAAATACCGTTTCCATAAGGGAGCTTTTCATTGTTACGGGTGATCAGTGCCTCATAACGTTCTGTAAGTTGTTGTTTGCGTTCTTGAAATAATGATGACATTATACAGTCTCCTTTATAGTTGGTTTGATTCGTCCGATCATTTCAAAGCAGGCTCTGCTGTTATGATAAGGGCATTTCCAGGCACTAACCTTGGTTGCGTCAGGGAGAGGCAGATGCTTCTCGTCCACACCCCAGTACCATTCGCCTAATTTGTGATCCACCATATATTTATCAATAAAAGTCCAGGAGGCTTGGGCAGCCTCGTTAAATTTGCTGTTACCGGTCAGCTGATAAGCATTATAGAATCCGACAACCGCCTCCGCTTGCGGCCACCAATCTTTATCTTTGCTTAGCAATCCGCTCAGATCAGCTTCATTCCATATCCCGCCATCGGTATCTATACCTTCTGCAAGAACAGCTTCTGCCATGGAGATAGCGACAATTCGAACACGCTGTAGCAGCTTTTCTTCTCCAAGTATTTCTGCGGCTTCCACAAGCAGCCAGCTGCCTTCGATATCATGTCCATAGGAGATAATATCTGACTTAACATTCCAGGCCTCATCAAAGAAAAGATGAAAATGCTTGCCTTCGTTATCAATGATATGGTCCAGCATCGTTTCAATTAGCTCAGCCAGCGTGTTTTCCAGCTCCTCTGACTTCCATACTCGATAAAGTCCGGTATACGCTTCTAACACGTGTAGATGTGTGTTCATTGATTTTTTCTCATTCAAGTCCTTGCTGCTAAGGCTGAGGTTATCCGTGATTTGCCATTCCCGTGATAAAGCTTCAACATAACCTTTATAAATAGAATCATAGCCGTATTTCTCAACGAGCTGGAATATTTGAATGGCCTCATCTAATACCTCAGGCCGCCCAGTCGCGCGGTAGAATTCAGCCAATGCGTAGATAGCAAAAGCTTGGCCATAGATCTGTTTTTTCTCCTGTGAAGGTCTGCCCTCAGCATCCACCATCCAGTATAAACCGCCATATTCTTTATCGATGAAATGATCCATTAGATAGATATAAGCACGTTCTGCCATAACCAGATATTCTGTCTTGCCGTAGATTCGGTAAGCGCTCGCAAAGGACCAAAGAATACGTGCATTAAGCACAAGACTTTTCTCCGCGTCAGGTGTTATGTTTAGCTGATTGTCGATTTCACCAACAAAACCGCCATTGATTTCGTCCTTCGTCTGTTTCATCCAAAAACTAAGAATATTACCCTGTAGCTCATCCTCAAGCTGGGTCAACCATAATTCTGGTGAATTAATCATTGGTAAGTAGTCACTCCTCACATTACTTATTGATTTTCGAGGTGAAGTATTCTTTAATGATCCCAGCGGCTTGTTTGCCATACATACAATAATCATCATTGTGTTCTGCTTCATGAATTGGATAAAGATGAGTAGGCCAATCCCAAAGCATAAAGCCCTGAACCCAATCTCTGCGCTCACAGCCTTGAAACATTGCCTGATAGAATTTGCTTTGTTCTGCTTGACTTGGTTCACCCTTTAAGGTCCAATCATTAGGAATTGCCGCGCTCCCACTTCGGCTTGGGCAACCCGCCTCCATAAAAAAGAATGGCTTATTCTGCGATCTAACCACACTTTCAATCCGGTCGAGCTGAGCTTCCCAATCATTAGCTGGATAATATCCACTTGAAGAAATCACATCGAGCGCATCCCACCAGGTCACGTTATCCTCCTGATATTTATCGCAATTATAAGTGAGAATTCCTGAGTAAACCTTCCGAACCTCGGCAATAAGCGTGCGCCATTCGGCATCGCGTCTATCCGCTTGGACAAGCTCGCAGCCGATACAGAACATCTCACAACCCGATTCTTCAGCGATAGCAGCATAATGCAGAATAAATTTAGTATAAGAGCGGAACCATTCCGACCATTTAGGCTCACAAGGGACATCCTTATCGAAAAAGTTAATGTGAGCACGCCAAGTTCCGTCCGCACAATTAACAATCGGCTTAAGGCATACCTTAAGCTGCAGTGACTTTGCTTTACTAATGGCCTGTTTCACTTCTTCGTCAGTAACGGTTGGAGCCTCCCAATAGGGGATTTCCGTAGAATGAGCGGTTGATTGAAGTGCACTAAGTGCAATGGCTGTCCAGTTCGCCCCGGTGACTGAAGACATGAGTTCCATCGAACGTTCCGCTTCTTCTGTTGTCCAAGAACCACGTGTACCCGAGAAGCCCCAGGTTATGCCTGCAATGTATTCGTTGTTAAATACCATCGAGAATCCCACCTTACATGAAAATAGAAAAGATAATTATTATGTTAATTTGTTATATAGTTATTATTAATTTGTTAGTTTATAATAACAACTTAATTCAGTTATATACTTTTTCGGAGATGATTTCAAGGACAATTTATAGTGGCGGCTGGGAAATTAGAATAACTTTCGTTATAGTAAATGCAAGACTATAAAAGAGCGAAATCGTACATTGACTTAAGACATAGGAAGAATTCTATTCGTGATGATGGTGCAATCATAATAACTGGCAGATACAGCTGGAGGGAAGTGCTCAAATGATAAATGTTATGATTGCGGACGACGAGGAGGTCATTCGCAGGGGGCTCGAAAAAATCACATCCAGGATGGAGCTGGACGTACATGTAATTGGATCCTACGGTAACGGGTTGGAGGCCTGGGAGCATATTGAAAAGTTATCCCGAGCGGAAATAGATCTGCTTATTACAGATATAAAAATGCCTAGAATGGACGGCTTTATGCTTATTGAACAGGTTAGAGGTTATATGGAGGATTTACCTATTGCCGTTCTTAGCGGTTTTAGTGAATTTGAATATGCCCGCCGAGCCATCCGTCATGGGGTGATAGATTATTTATTAAAACCTATTGATAAGACTCAGCTATATGAATTGCTCAAAAGAGTAGAGGATACAAAGAAAAAGAGCGTTAAAGACCAGGAGGAGATCATCTCCCAAGCGGCGGATGGTGGAGAGCATTACGTAGTTGAACAGACTAAAAGCATACTGGAGAGGGAGTATGATCAGAACTTCGAACTTGAGCGTTTGGCGGAGACCGTCGGTATGAATGCGAGCTACCTTAGCCGGTTATTCAAAATAAAGACGGGGCAAACCATCACCGAATATCTAATTCAAATTCGAATTACTAAGGCGAAAGAATTGCTGATCGAGCATCCCGACCTAAAAAATTATGAAATTGCCGATAAGGTTGGCTATAGTGATCCGGTTTATTTTAATAAATTGTTCAAGAAAATGTGTGGGATGACACCTAAGGATTACAAAAGTGGCTGTAAATTACCGAAAATGGAACGTGAGGTTTAGTCCTATATAGGAAGCTATTATTTAGGAGAGCGATAAGCTCTCTTTTTTTGTGGTTATTTTCAATAAATTAGATAATAAAAACACCATAACAAAAACAAAAATAACAAATACAAGACCAGAAAAAGCAATTCAAACCATCGTTTTGCGTGAAAAATAGATCTATAATGGGTTTGTAAGCGATATCATCACTTTTTTCAAGAGTATTTCTGTTAGTTTGATAATGGTAATTACTCTGTTAAATTAATGGTGATGATAAAAGTTATTATTTTTGTTATTAAACCAAATTAGAGTTGAATGGAAGAGAGGGGTCGTAAAAGCATGAAAAAAGGAAAAACAATGATGGGCTTGATGGTACTGACACTTATGGCAGGATTGTTTAGCGGTTGTTCCTCAAACAACAACACCAACAATGAAGGCACTAAAAACACAGGAAGCAATGGATCCTCAACAGAGGCGACGGCAGCTCCGGCTGATGATGCAGCAGCCAAGGATATTAAAGGGGATATCACGGTTATTACGCAAAGAACGGATATTGTTGATACCGTATTCAAAGAGTATGCGGCTAAGTTCAATGAGAAATATCCTGATGTAAAGGTGAATTTTGAAGCGCTTGCTACTTATGAAGATCAAATTAAAATTCGCATGAGCACTAGTGACTATGGCGACGTTCTTTTGTTACCTACAAGCATAGCTATTAAAGATATTCCCGATTTCTTCGAACCACTGGGTACACTCGAAGATATGCAAAAACAATATACAGGGGTAGAAGAACGAGCAGTAGACGGAGTGGCTTACGGAATTCCAATGACCATCAACTTTAACGGTATTATTTACAACAAACAAGTCTTCAAGGATGCAGGGATTACAGAGGTTCCAAGAACTCCTGAACAATTCTTAACTGCTCTGCAATCTGTTAAAGACAAAACGAAAGCTGTGCCTCTGTATACAAACTACGCAGCTGGCTGGACATTGACCCAATGGGAAGCGGATCTGGCTACAGTAGCTGGTAACCGTGATTATGTGAACATTGGTCAAGTGGCTAGCGACGACAACTATGTTCCAGGTCAACCTCACTATGAGCTGTACAAAATCCTGTACGATGCAGCACAAAAAGGTTTGATTGAAGAAGATCCAACGACTACAGATTGGGAATCTTCTAAAGCGGATCTGGCTAACGGAAAAATCGGCACGATGGTTCTTGGATCTTGGGCAATCGGTCAAATCAAAGGTTTAGCAACGAATCCAGATGATGTTGGCTTCATGCCATTCCCTACGAATGCAGAAAAAATCCTTGTACCGCTTGCTGGTGACTACAATCTGGGTGTCAGCGTTCATAGTAAAAACAAAGAAGCTGCTAGAGCTTGGGTGGATTGGTTCATTAACGAATCTGGCTACCCAACGACAGAAGGTGGCGGTATGAGCCCGGCTATCGGTGCTGAGCTTCCAGAAATTCTGAAACAATATGAAGGCACTGAAGTAACCTTTGATACACTTGCAGCTGCTAAAGCCGGTGAAGAAGGCTGGTCTGATGAAATCGACAAACAAGCCGAAATCGGTGCTTGGCAACCAGACTTCAAGAAACGTATTATTGAAGCCGCAATTGGCAACAGAAAAGAATCCTATGATGACATCATGAAGGACCTCAACGACAAGTGGAAAGCCGCTCGCACGAAAGTCACAGCACAGTAACAACTATAAGCTTTCTTAAATGCTTTAGGCGGTAGTGGAAGTGGAAGGGGATATGCGATCGGGCATTTCCCCCTTCACATTTAAACGAGTCATAAATAAATGAGGATGCTTTTCTGGAGGTGTATCGGGTGTTCAAGTTTTCGAATTTGAGTTACAAAAATCAACGTATTGCCATCATATGCTTGTTCTCATTAGTACCGATCGTATTGCTACTCACGTTTGCTTATTATCCAGTCATCAGTATGTTTCGGTACAGCTTCACCAGCTGGAATGGCCTAAGTAAAAATATGGAGTACGTTGGGTTAGAGAACTACAAAACCATTTTTACGAAACCGGAGTATTTTTCCGTATTTAAGGTCAGCTTGTATTATTTCTTTACCACCTTTATTCAGATGGCGCTTGCTTTGTATTTTGCAACCATTCTGAGCTTTAGTGTTCGCATGAAAAATTTATTCAAAGGGATCTTGTTCTTCCCAACCTTGCTAAACGGTGTAGCGATCGGCTTTATCTTTTTGTTCTTTTTCAAACCAGATGGAACGCTAGATACGATTCTTAACCTGCTCGGACTCAGCGGCTTACAGCAGAAGTGGCTGCTCAATCCGAATTTGATTAACTTCTCACTTGCAGGTGCGTCACTGTGGAGATACATGGGGATGAATTTCCTGATCTTCCTTGGGGCTATTTCCTCGATCGGTTCGGATATTTATGAAGCTGCTGAGATTGATGGTGCAAACCGATGGCATCAGTTTATGCATATTATTTTGCCAAGTATTAAGCGAATTCTGCAGTTGAACTTGATCTTAGCGGTTAGTGGCGCCATTGGGGTATTTGAAATTCCATACGTCATGACAGGCGGATCTAACGGAAGTAGCACATTTGTTATTCAGACGGTCGATGTAGCTTTCAAATATAGCAAAGTTGGATTAGCGTCAGCGATGGCCGTAGTTTTGCTGGGTATCGTTATAGTAGTTACTATTTTGCAGCGCGTTCTGATCAAGGAGGAGAAATAAACTATGCATTCTGTAAAATATACCACTGCTAGTATATTCAAATATCTCACCTTGATTTTGGGAGCACTTGCAGCGTTGATACCTATCGTAGTTGTATTTTTTGCTTCATTAAAAACAGGGCCAGAATACGCTTCAACCGGACCGTTAACGCTGCCAGAGAATTGGCTGAATTTCTCCAACTACACTAAGGCTTTTGTTGATGGGAAAATGCTTCTGGGATTTAAAAACACGGTCATTATCGTTGTGATCTCTATCCTGGGTGCAACGCTGACGGGTTCAATGATGGCTTATATTTTATCCCGCTTCAAATTTAAAGGCAGTAAAGTTCTCATCAGTATGTTTCTGATTGCTACTCTGATTCCGGGTGTTACTACGCAAGTAGCAACTTTCCAAATCATCAATCACTTGGGCTTGTTTAATACCAGATGGGCACCCATCGTGATGTACCTCGGTACGGATATTATCGCTGTATATATTTTCATGCAGTTCTTGGATTCGATTTCCGAGTCACTGGATGAATCCGCGATGCTGGACGGGGCTTCGTATTGGACGATTTATTGGAGAATTATTTTGCCGCTGCTGAAACCGGCGATTGTAACAGTAATTATTGTGAAGGGCGTAAATATTTATAACGATTTTTACACTCCTTTCCTTTATATGCCGAAAACAGATCTCCAAACGATCTCCACAGCGCTCTTTAAGTTTAAAGGTCCGTACGGATCACAGTGGGAAGTTATATGTGCGGCGATTATGATCGCAATTATCCCGACCTTGGTTGTGTTTACCGCGTTGCAAAAGTATATCTACAATGGATTTTCGCAAGGTTCCGTGAAGTAAGCTTAGTAGTAGATTTCATAACAGTACTAGATAAAATAGCAATCTAAAAAGTTGCATACATTTGGAGGGAATACTAATGAGTGAAGTGAAATTGGTAGGAGCAAGTGCAGTGAACATCCCGAACATGCCTTGGCAGGATAAGCCTGCTGGATACGAGAACCCCATTTGGAGACATAATGATAACCCGGTTATCAAAAGAAATCCCGCAAAAGGTGTAGCCCGTATTTTTAATAGTGCGGTTGCTGCGTATGAAGGGAGTTTTATTGGAGTATTTCGTGTAGAAGATAACACGACTCGTCCGCATTTGCGTATGGGACATAGTGTTGATGGTCTAGATTGGAAAATCGATGATGAGCCGATCCGATTTATAGATGAAGAAGGTAACCCTTATCAGCCGCGGTATGCTTACGATCCACGTCTGGTTAAGGTCGAAGATACATTTTATATTATCTGGTGTACAGATTTTTACGGCGCAGCCATTGGTGTTGCCAAAACACAAGATTTCAAAACATTTATCAGCTTGGAAAATCCATTCCTGCCCTTCAACCGGAACGGCGTATTGTTCCCTAGAAAAATCAACAATAACTTCGTGATGTTGTCCCGTCCAAGTGACAGCGGACATACACCATTCGGCGATGTATTCCTTAGCGAAAGCCCTGACTTTGTATATTGGGGTAAACACCGTCACGTGATGAGCAAAGGGGGGCAAGGCTGGTGGCAAAGTGTGAAGATTGGCGGCGGACCTGCACCGATTGAAACCTCTGAAGGCTGGTTGATGTTCTACCATGGCGTTACTGGAACTTGTAACGGACTTGTATATAGTATGGGTGCAGTTATTTTGGATATTAACGAGCCCTCGAAAGTAAAATATCGCTCGAAAAATTTTGTGCTAACTCCTGAAGAATGGTATGAGGAAAGAGGTTTCGTGAACAACGTTCTTTTCCCATGTGCCACTCTGCATGATGCAGAAACCGGCCGTATCGCCATCTATTATGGCGCTGCTGATACTTATGTAGGCGTTGCATATACAACCGTTGATGAAATCGTCAACTATGTCATCGATACCCATGAAGAGGTTGGCGATGATGCGGGTTTAGGCAAAATTTAATAGGGTGAACAAGCTTTGGGGAACAACCTTAGATAGAGTGAAGTGAAGTAGATGCTTGGTGGTCGTGTAGCGTTCGAAAGAAGTTTACAGCGTGCAGTGTAATGTGTTTTGTGTGCTGGGTTCTGCACGTTGCGCGCTTTGTGTTATGTGTTATGTAGCTTCGGCTTTTCATTGCATTCTCTGCAATAGAAACTCTCGATTTCGTCTGAAAAAAAGAATCTATTGCACTCTCTGCAATGGATTTCCGCAAAAATCAATTTTATGCTCATTTTCGTTCGAACTGATTGCGCAAAGTGCAATAGAACAAAGACGGACACTCATATGGAGAGATTCTATTGCACAAAGTGCAGCGCAAGAGCCACGAGTGAGTACTATGAGCTCATTCATGAGACGCCAGTATGTCTAGGCTAAAGCCGCAGTTGCACAAAGTGCACTTAAACTAACCTGTTTGGTGGTGTTTAGTGTAAATAGTTGCACATTGTACACTTATTTCAGGCGATTTTGCCCCGGAAACCCCGCTGTGAGCAATTTTAGTTGTATAGAGTGCAATTAAATGAACAACACAACTTACTTAGCTGTAATAGTTGCACAAAGTGCAGCTAGCGAGCTCTTGTTATTAGTAGAAACTAACGGAAAATCCACATATGCGGGTTTTCCGTTTCCATTGTTTTTAAGTGAAAAAACCTTAAGGAGGACCTTAATATGGGAAACGACATGACATTGTCACAATTAAAAGAATATAACGGAAGCAGCCCAAAGCCGATAGACTTTGACGCGTTTTGGGAGCTGGCTTTGCGTGATCTGGACGCCCAGTCACTAGATTATGAACTAGAGCCTGCGGAGTTCGTCAGCGAGCTGGCGGAATGTTTTCATCTTTATTTTACCGGCGTTGGCGGAGCAAGAATTCATTGTAAATATGTAAGACCGAAGAAAAGGAGTTCAGAAAAAAGTTCTGGTGTCGTGATGTTTCATGGATATTCCTGTGACAGCGGGGATTGGATGGAGAAGGTGACTTATGCGGCCCATGGGATTAGTGTCCTTGCGATGGATTGCCGGGGACAAGGCGGACTTTCCGAGGATAATCTTACAGTAAAAGGTACAACCATTCGTGGACATATTATTCGCGGCATTGACGATCCTAATCCGCACAACCTTTACTATCGTAATGTGTTTCTGGATACAGCACAGACTGCTCGAATATTGATGTCTATGGAGGAAGTTGATCCTGCACGAGTAGGTGCTTTTGGTTTATCTCAAGGCGGAGCGCTTACTGTAGCTTGTGCAGCATTAGAGCCGCGTGTGAGCATGGCCGTTCCTGTGTATCCGTTTCTTTCAGATTATAGACGGGCTTGGGAGCTTGATATCACTACGTCAGCTTATGAGGAAATTAACTATTATTTCCGCTTTTTTGATCCCCATCATTTACGTGAGGACGAGATTTTTAATAGACTGGGTTACATCGATATTCAGAATCTCGCGGAGCGAATTCAAGCTAAAATGTTGTGGGTTACAGGGTTATCCGATGTGATTTGTCCACCTTCAACGCAGTTTGCCGCATACAACAAAGTACTAGCGCCCAAAGAGCTTATGGTTTATTATGAGTACGGTCATGAGTATTTGCCATATCTTTCCGATCGGGTGTTACAAATGTTCATGACCTTGTAAACGATAAGCCAGTAGGCATAACAGACGACAACGGTGGTGAATGATTAGATGAAAGTACAAGTGAAAAAAGAAAAAAGACGATTCCAGCTGCATCCATCCAAATCCATTGGGGTGCGGCTTTTTCTCATCTTCTTTGTTTCGACGATGGTGCTCGTGCTCTCTCTCGGCTACACTTCCTATTCCGTAGCTGAGCATACGATCGAGACGAATGCGCTGTCAGCCAATCAACAGACAGTCGTTCAAACCGCTGAGAAGTTTGATGTGGAATTGTTACGTTATGAGGATGGTCTAGGAAGAATCTTGTATGACAATGAAATTCAAAATGCACTTAATCAAGGGAATAATCACACTACAAGTAATGAGAAACGTAAGGTACTATCTAACCAGATTAGTGCGCAGCTAAATGATTGGCTCACGGCATCAAACGGTGTGGAGGCCGTATACCTTATTCCGATGAATGAAGGTTTTCCAATTTCTTCGGCAGGGACAAAAGATAGCGCTTTTATTGAGAGTTTCAGAGAATCCTCATGGTTTAAGCAGCTACAGGAGAAGCCACAGAGTGTATGGATTCCACGTGAATTACAGGGCCAGGAAGGAAATACGTCAGGTGTTTTCCATTTGGCCAAATCGATTGCCGGTGATTCTAAAAGCAAGGGATACATAGTTATTAACGATATTAGAATTAGCGAATTAGAAAATCAGCTTCGTAAAGTGGATCTTGGAACAAGCTCCTACATGCAATTGCTGACGAATAAGGATGAATTGATTGCCTCCTCCCAGCAAGTGGGGACAGATACATATCTGAATTTGGGAGGGACGCTTCTGGGTGGTCTGCAGAATACAGCAGGCTCATTGCCAACAAAGGATGAAAAGGGAAAATCTATATTAGCTGTATACGGAACACTAGAAACCTCGGGATGGAGATTACTTGGTGTTGTACCGGCTGAGAACTTGACGAAAGACGCGCTGCGTATTCTCAAGACTACTTATATTATTGTTGCTGTAGCTGCTGTTATCGCCATTCTGATTGGATATTGGATGTTCAGAATGGTATCTCGGCCCCTGACCAGACTTAAGAATTTGATGTCAGAGGGAGCCGAAGGGAATCTAGGGGTGCGTACGAATATCACCTCACGTGATGAGATCGGTCAGTTATCCAGCTCTTTTAACATGATGATGGAACGGATAACAGAGCTGGTTATTCATACGAATGAAACCGCCCGGAAGGTACTGGAAACCGCCGATGAGCTTAGCGGTGTTTCGCGGAAGACAGCTGATGCAGCTATGGATATTGCCGCGGCCACGGAAGAAATTGCGGGTGGTGCAGGAAGTTTGGCCTTGGAAGCTGATCGTGGCAATGAGTTGACAGGACAAATTTCGGTACAGATGGATTTAGTTAATTCAGCTACTCACGAGATGGATCACACCGCACACAGCATCGGCGAACTCAGTGAGGAAGGCTTCAATAGATTAAAAGAACTGCTTAATGAGACAAATAGGACGGGCCTGAAGACGAATCAGCTTGTGATGAAGGTTAACGAGCTGACAGAAACGGCATCTTCCGTTATAAAGGTTCTTAATGTCATGCAAAATATTACACAGCAGACGAATATCCTGTCACTGAATGCCACCATTGAAGCAGCAAGAGCAGGCGAGGCTGGACGCGGATTCATGGTGGTAGCCGATGAAATACGTCAGCTTGCAGATCAATCGAAAGAGTCTATTGCTGTTGTGGCTGAAATAACAGATACCGTTATGAGAGATATGAACGAGACGGTTGTGGTCCTTTCAGAAGTTGCACCGCTCTTTAATCAGCAAATGACTTCCGTGCAGAGCACTAGCGATATTTTCGTATCTGTGCAGGATCAAATGCAGCATTTTATCGCTCGTCTGAATGCTGTAACTGTGTCGATGGACAGCCTGAGTCAATCGCAAAAGGTTCTATCCGATTCGATGAGTAACGTAAGCTCTATAGCTGAGGAATCATCAGCTGCCTCTCAAGAAGTTGCCTCGCTTAGTGGAGAGCAACAAAGTGTAAGTGATCATTTGGTAGAGCTTTCTTTGAAGCTGGAGGATGCATCTTTACAGTTAAAGGAGAAGTTATCGAAATTCAGCGTGTAGGATAGCCGTAACAGAATACTAAATTAAAGAACCGCTTATTCCTTTAGGAGAAGCGGTTCTTTGATTTTTACTTTTAATTTAAATATTTTTTTGATTGTGATGTTGTAATGAACATTTTATGGCGATTCTAATGGATGTAGATAGGACATAATAGGTGTGGATTCTGCTCAGGAGGGAAGACATTGCGTAATAACAAACATCGGCGTGTATTCAGCGGTCTTCTTATTTTATCTGCGGCTGTAGCCGTGTTGATCCTTAGGCTGGCGTGGGTTCAACTAATTATGAAGGAACAGAAGGTTCCTGGAACAAAATATACACTTGCGAAGATGGCGGAAATTCAAAGTGAACGGGAAACTGTACTGGACAGCGGTCGGGGACGTCTGTATGACCGCAAGAATGAGCCTCTTGCGGGGGAAACCATTTGGACAGCGGCTTTTTTTCCACAAGAGGAGATGGCTAAGAAATCTGTGACGAAGGTTGTTTACGAAGAAGCTAAACCCATGCACCGACTGGCGGAGATTCTGGGTGTCAGCTATGAACAACTGTTAAATAAGCGGTCGTCACTGAAAGAACCTTTGCTATGGCCATCTTCAGTGGGAAAAGGACCACTCGCGTTGTCTCAGGCACAGGCAGAAGAAGTGAGTACACTGGGGATCGACGGAGTAGGCGTGCTCCCTTTCGCACGCAGATATGATGGAATTTCTTCAGGTCGGCAATGGCTAGGCTATTTATCGGAAGCCACTATGCATGCTGGAGCTAAAGCTTCTCCTACGGGTCTTAGAGTTCCTATGACGGGAACGGACGGTTTAGAGAAGACATTAGAGCCTTTGCTTCAAGGGGTAGGACACACGGAAGCATATGTTCAAGTGGATGCGCGTGGGAATCGCCTTCCAGGCAGTCCCATTCAAGTTAAAGCTCCGGGCAATCCATATTTCCCTCTTTCTTTATATACAACGGTTGATAAGAAGCTTCAGGAGGGAATTGAGGAGCTTGCGCTCAAATCCGGAATGAAGGAAGGAGCCATAGTGGTGTTAGATACCGGGACGGGCGATATTGAAGCCATGGTATCTTTACCCTTCTATAATCCAGAGAAGGTATCTCCGCAAGGAGGGGAATGGAACAATCGGGCACTCCAGGCTGCCGTTCCTGGATCGATCTTCAAAATCGTTACAGCCGCCGCGGCGTTAGAAGCAGGTATAACCTCCGCTGATGAGCTTTTTTATTGTTCAGGGCAATACGAGAAATATGGTTTGTCTTGTATGACAGGAAAAGGACACGGCCCCCTTACGCTGGCGCAAGGATTCGCCGTGTCCTGTAATACTGTATTTGCTGCTCTGGCAGAGCGCTTAAGCGGTATCCAGCTTCAATCGACTGCACTGGCGCTAGGACTCGGTAGAGATATCAGCTGGCAAGCCGAGAAGACGCTTGGGTTTCCAATTCTAAAACCACTATCCGGAGAGCAAAAGGGAACCATCTTTACTACCTTACTGCCGGATGACAAGGGAGCCAGGGTGCAGACTGCAATTGGACAGCGAGATGTACAAGTAACCCCTCTACAAGCAGCTAATCTTATTGTAACGCTACTGCATGGAGGTGAAGTAAGAGCGCCAAGGATTCTGCAGCGAGTCACATTTGCCAACGGGCAGAAGCTGGAGGATCTGCCGGGACATCTGTCCCCTTCTTCTGCAGGGAGGATTTCTGAGTCTACAGCCCGCCAGTTACTGTCTATGATGCGCAAAGTTGTGACTGATGGAACGGGAGCCCGTCTACAAAGCACACACTGGCCTCTTGCAGGTAAATCAGGGACAGCACAGACGCTGGTTAAGGGCGTAGCACGCAATAATCAATGGTTTATCGGCTACGGTCCGGATGATCACCCAAGATATGCTGTATCAGTTGCTGTAGAGAATGTCGCTCCCGATAGTCCGCATCTTGCCATTAAGCTGTTCGGTCAGATATTTGATTTATTATCATCTTCTACAGAAGCTTGAGGCTCCGGAGGAGTAGCAGTGGCCTTGCCCTTAGATGAAGGGCCATTTGCAGCAAAGGGCGAAACGATAAACTCCTCTTGAGGCAAATAGATCCAGCTCTGAAGATATCCTTGTTGAATTAGTTCTTTGATCAGAATAAGCAGAATCGGCGACAGGATCAGACCGGCCATACCGAAAGCGGATGTGGACAGAATGACAAAGGACAGCATCAGAAAAGCAGATGATACGCCGATCGAATTCCCGGTAATCTTCGGTTCAAGCAGTTGTCTTACAATCAATACAATCGCCAGGAGTACGATTAAACCGATGGCTAAAGAGGTATTACCAACAATAAACAGGTAGATGATCCAAGGGACTAAAATCGTCGTTACACCAAGGAGCGGTAAGACATCAAATACAGCACAGATAAGCGCCATAGTGATTTCGTTACCGGTCCTTAGTATGAATAAGCCAACCAGTACGATAACAAAGGTAATGCTAATCAGAATAAGCTGGGCTTTTAAATAAGAGCCGATGGCTTTGAAGACGTTGCCCTGCAAAAAGGCATAAGCGGTTTTAAATGTTTTTGGCATTTTGTCATGGGCAACCTTGCGCCAATCTTTAATCTCCATACTAAGGAAAAATGCTAAAATAATGGCGATCCCAAAATTAGCCATGAAGGAGGAGAAGGATCCGAGCACACCGACCATATACTTTAGAAAAGTAACAAGCCAATGTGTAAGGACATTCGTGGCATCTTTAAAGTATCCATTTACTTTGTCGGTAATATCCGGCGGCAAATTATTGATTTTTTGCTGAAGATAGGTTGTGGATTCTACGAAATGTTGTTGTACCACATATGTATATTTAGGAAGGTTTTCTTGAAAGTGAAGAGCTTGGATGGTGACCAATAGTCCAGCGCCAAATAACGTACCTAGAAGAATGATTAGGAATAGCAGCACTGAGATCGCCGAAGCGAAGGGTTTGGCAAGTCCGCGCCGGTTCAAGAAACGGGCAAGTGGTTCAATAAGCAAAAATACAAAAAAAGATAGGAATACAGGTGCAGCTAACTGATACAATTTACTGAAGGCGAACATAACCAGATAGACCGTGAGGACAATTAATCCAATGTCGAAGAACGTGCGCCAATATTTTTTGTACAACGGCAGCATAGATATAAACAACTCCCTTTTTAATTAAGTTGATAGGTCAGCTTGAATACATTGTACATGATTTTACGTAAAAACCGTCTATTTCTTTGATACATGTGTTAAAATAGGGGGTAACGTATTTTTTAACTAACTTCACTTGGCCGTATCACAGGTTCTGCTTGCAGACGTAAGGCGAGCCAAAGTCAACTCTGGAAAAGCGAGGAATTCATATGCAGACTTTGCTGCTCTGGTTATTTTATATCTCCACTTTTTATGCTTTTATCCCTGGTATGATTAGTCGCATTTTTGGTTTTCGTGTCTTTCGTAAAGGAACTGGGCAAAATGAGTTTGCGTTGACCTTTGATGATGGGCCTGACCCTCGGTTTACGCCGTTACTTCTGGATTTATTGAAGAAGTACGATGCAAAAGCTACCTTTTTTGTAGTAGGATCTAACGCTGAACGTTATCCGGATCTTATTAGGCGGATACATGGAGAGGGACATCTTATTGGAATTCATAATTATGTTCACAAGACGAACTGGCTCATGCGGCCCGCAACCGTTCGTCGGCAGATTCAGCGCACGAATGATATTATCTATAACATAATAGGCGAGCGTAGTACTTATTACCGTCCACCTTGGGGGATTGTTAATTTATTCGATATTTCCAAACGTCGCCAAGTTGAAATTGTTCTATGGTCGGTAATGTTTGGAGATTGGCGTGAGAAGCTTGGTGCGCAGCGTCTCACTGAGAAGATGCTGGCGCGATTGAACCCCGGTGAAGTGATGCTGCTGCATGATAGTGGCACAACATTAGGTGCCGATCCGGGCGCACCCGAGAATATGCTTATAGCTCTTGAACTGACGCTGCAGGAGGCCCAAAAAAGAGGATTGCGCAGTATTCGAGTGGACGACATGATCAAAATGGCGGAGAAATCACCGATTCGGCGGTTATCCTTTAGTAAAAGAGTACTGGTCGGACTCTGGTTGGCTTGGGAGCAGGTATTCCAAGTATTGTTCCAGCTCAAGACGATTAACCCGGCCGATCCGTTCATGCATTATCGAATGCGTAAATATCAGGGAGAACCTGTTGAACTTGGTGATGGAACCTTGCTGAGTAAAGGTGATAAAGTCATTGAGCTGCATATTGATAACAGGCAATTATTCGAGTTAGGTATTCATTCTCGTTCTTCTGCTCAACTTGCGATTCGAATGATCCGCAGAATGGAGAAAGGGTTACCGATGCTAGCAGAAGTTATTGCCGATGATGTAAACCTCGCGCAAGCCAAAGCACTTTATGGTGTTAGTATGATTAACCGTGGGCCAGAGAAATTCGGTTTTAGTGTACATGATTTGCCCGATGGCATATTCGCACGCTCCACCAAGTTTTACTTAAAGATCCTGTTAAGTGTAATTCATCCAGATGGTGGTGCTAGGCTCAAGGAGCGTAGTGAGGTACTTGTACCGAAGCTAATCCTGATGCCTGTCTCAGAATTATTCAAGAAGATGAATAAGCAACTGCCTCATGATGAAAGGTCGGTAAGGAAGCGTAAACCACAGCAAGAGGAAGCATTGTCGCTTAACGATTCACTCACAGAAGTGGAATTACCAGGAGCAACAGTAACGAATTGATTCATGATATTATTTAGACTTATAATGAGCCGTAATATAGATGCCTCACAAACCAGCAATGGATTGTGGGGCATTTTTTCTTGTGTCCAATAAAAAAGAGCAGTCCGACCATAGATTATCTAAGGTAGACTGCTCTTGTATGCAAGGAACAACTAGAATTCGGGTTTGCTAATTAAATCTTCAGGACTGCACCGTTACTTGCGTTGGTAACCATTTTGGAATAGCGAGCCAGGTAACCAGTCTTAACTTTAGGCTCAAACTCTTTCCAGCCGGTACGGCGAACCGCCAAAACTTCTTCTTCAACCAGCAATTCAATCTTACGGTTGTTGAGATCCAGTTCAATGATGTCTCCATCCTCAACAAAAGCGATTGGACCGCCTTCTGCAGCTTCTGGAGAGATATGACCGATGCTAATTCCGCGGGAAGCCCCCGAGAAACGTCCGTCTGTAATCAGACCGACCTTAGCACCAAGACCCATCCCCACGATTAGCGAAGTAGGAGCTAGCATTTCCGGCATACCCGGTCCACCCTTTGGACCCTCATAACGAATAACGACTACATGACCTTCTTTAACCTTACCGTTAGCGATACCTTCGAGTGCGGATTCTTGGGAATCAAAGCAGATCGCAGGACCTTTGTGATATCCACCAACAGAAGCATCAACTGCACCTACTTTAATGATGGAACCTTCTGGAGCCAGGTTGCCGTATAGGACGGCGAGACCGCCTCTTTCGGAGTAAGGATTATCGATCTTATGAATGACGGAAGTATCTTGGATTTCATGACCGATTACGTTCTCGGCTAATGTTTTGCCGGTAACTGTCATGCAGTCTCCGTAAAGAGCACCTGGTTTCTTCAGCAATTCATTCAAGACGGCACTAACGCCGCCTGCGCGGTCCACATCTTCAATGAAAATATCGGATGCTGGAGCCAGCTTCGCCAAATAAGGAACCCGGTTAGCCACTTCGTTAATGCGTTCAAGCGGATAATCGATACCAGCTTCTTGAGCCAGGGCAAGGGTGTGCAGTACTGTGTTAGTAGAACCGCCCATTGCCATATCCAGTGCAAACGCGTTATCGAGTGATTCTTTAGTTACGATATCTCTTGGTTTAAGGTCCAACTTAATCAATTCCATCAGTTGAGTAGCAGATCTGCGTACAAATTCTCTGCGCTCATCGGCTACAGCTAGGATGGTACCATTACCTGGCAATGCCAGTCCAAGTGCCTCTGCAAGGCAGTTCATGGAGTTGGCAGTGAACATTCCTGAACAAGATCCGCAGGTAGGACAACCGAATTGTTCTAATTCAAGTAACTCAGCATCATTGATTTTTCCAACTTGATGAGCACCTACGCCCTCGAATACGGAGGTAAGGGAGAGTTTTTTACCTTTACTGTCTACGCCGGCTTTCATTGGACCGCCACTTACGAACATGGTCGGGATGTTGACGCGCAATGCGCCCATCATCATGCCTGGTGTGATTTTATCGCAGTTAGGGATGCAGACCATGCCATCGAACCAATGCGCGGAAACGACAGTTTCCAAGGAGTCAGCGATGATCTCACGGCTTGGCAGGGAATAACGCATACCGATATGTCCCATTGCGATACCGTCATCAACACCGATCGTATTGAATTCGAAAGGAACGCCGCCAGCTTCACGAATCGCTTCCTTAACAATCTTACCGAACTCTTGAAGATGCACATGACCTGGAACAATATCAATATAGGAATTGCAGACCGCAATAAACGGCTTTCCGAAATCTTCTTCTTTTACTCCGGCTGCACGCAGGAGACTACGGTGTGGAGCACGGTCAAAGCCTTTTTTAATCATGTCTGAACGCATTTTCTTGGCTGCCATAATGACATTCCCCCCTAAATGAATTTCAATCAAATATAGTGTCGCATTAACGCAATGAACTCCAAAGACCTGCGTATATACGGTTTATAGAAAGAACGGGGACCTGCTTCCTGAATAAGAAAAGCGATGCCGTTTCTATAAAAAAAGCCGCTGTTTTGGTATAAACAGTTACCGCCTAAAATGAACGGAGAAGTCATTGTTATTAGTGAGTCTATCACAAAGAGCACGTTTTTTCTACCGGACAATGTGAGATTTGTCGATTGACGAAGAGCGTGGGAAGTGAAGGAAAAGCCCATTTTCGTAAGGAAAGTGCTTTATTTGGAAATAGATCAGGGTTCTGATGGATCTATTTGCCACTCTAGACAACTTTAGGAGAGCTGAGTATGATGGGAATTATTATTTTATGGGAGGTGCTGGAAAATCGGGATTCGTCTACAATTACCGCCGTGGTAGATTGTTTGTACGGGGATGAATAGCTAAGGAGGAAAAGAGAATGTCACAGCGTACAACTTTTTTAAATCCAATTGTAGCAAGCTCGGGAGACCCGTGGGTATTCAAACATACCGATGGCTATTATTACTTTATGGCAACGAAAGGTAAATGTCTGGAGCTGACGAGATCTAGAACATTGACCGGTCTTGCAGAGGGTGACAAGAAAGTGATCTGGTCTCCCGAACCTGGGGGCACCTACAGTTACAATCTGTGGGCGCCGGAAATTCATCATTTGGATAACAAATGGTACATTTACTACACTGCGAATGACGGAGGAGGCGACGAGTCTCGGCGGATTTGCGTGCTGGAAAATGAAACGGCTAATCCGCTGGAAGGACTGTGGGTATGGAGAGGTGCACTGCAGACACCTGTCTCAGGGTTGGATGGAACAGTAATGACTTTGCGGGAACAGCTGTACTTTCTGTATGCGGGATATGGTCATTTCCCTGATTATGGGTCAGCCATATACATTATGCGAATGAGTAATCCATGGACCTTGGAAGGTGAGCAACATCTGCTCACAGCTCCAACTCTGTCATGGGAGAAGCAAGGTGGCATGGCGATTAACGAAGGTCCGGTTATTTTGCAGCGAAACAATCGTATTTTCATGGTTTATTCGGCCAGTACGACGTGGTCTGAGGATTACGCACTAGGTATGCTCACCATGAGCGAAGCAGCAGATCCTTTGCAACCGCTCTCATGGGAGAAATCAATGTCACCTGTATTCTGCAAAAGTGTAGAGAACGGGATTTTTGCTACGGGACACAATAGTTTCACCCGATCTCCTGACGGCGAGGAAGATTGGATAGTCTATCATGCGCTTCCTTCCGCTGGAGCGGATGTGTCTTTACGCGCAACCCGTATCCAGAAATTTGGCTGGAATGTGGATGGAACACCGGATTTTGGGGTACCTTGTAGTGATACGCTTGCTCAGACTGCGCCATCGGGAGAGTAACATTAAAACATAAAATCAAGATAGAAAAGGCCATTCATTACAGGAAAACTGTAATGAATGGCCTTTTCATTTAATGTGGATATTTTTAATCATTGTCCATAATGATTGACGGAAAACGCCTGATTGGTAAGGGTTATTTCATAAATCTATAGTTTTGCTGGTATGTTTTTTAATAGATTTGTAGTGTGATATAGTCATATATTTATTTGAGGAAAGTCCATAAGGTTACAAAAATATTGTATGAAAGCGTTGACATTTTGATTTTGGATGCTTATAATTCGATCTGAGATACAGAAAAACTGTATTAATCAAGGGGAGCTATCTACGTGGCAAAAAGGGCGTGGTTCCAAGCTTTGGATTTGCTTAAGGCGTTGTGGCAAATATTTTATAGTGGGAGGTTAAGTATGAAGAACAATGCAAAGCGTTATTTTAGTCTTTTATTTGTGTTAATACTGATCATTTCGACTGTAACAGCATGTAGTGGCAACAGTGCAAACAATGGGGCGGATAAAGGTGTCTCCAACAACAAAGAGAAAGAGAGCACAGCCAAAGACCCGGTTGATTTTACAGATATCAGCGCGGACATACGCGGCAATACAGCCCCAACCCAAGAGCAAATCGACGAAGTTAATCATTCCTTGAATGATACATACCTCGGCGACGTCTTCGATGAAGTCATTCCAAATGATTACTCAGCTTACCCTGTTAAAGGTGATGTGGTTCTGGATGTATGGATGCCTGCGAATTCTAATATTCCGGATATGAACAATCATGCCGTCCAGAAGCAGGTCGAGCAATTGACGGGCATCAAAGTAAACTTCATCACGCCGCCAATCGGCCAGGAAGCGGATGCCTTTACGTTGATGATCTCCTCCGGTGATCTGCCAGACATTATCATTGAGCCGGGACGCTACCCAGGGGGACTTGAAGCAGGTGTAAATGACGGTGCTTATATCGATCTGACTGATCTGATGGAAAAAAATGCTCCGAACTATACGAAGTGGCGCAATTCGGATGAATCAAGAAGAAAAACCACGGTCACGGATGACGGCAAGCTGCTCGGTTTTTATGGGATTGCCCCATACTCGGAGTGGACTTGGTTTGGGACGTTGATTAAGCAGGAGGCACTGGATAAAACTGGGCTTGAGGTTCCAAATACGATTGACGAATGGCATACCTTCCTGACAAAAGCAAAGGAAGTTGGATACAAAGCTCCACTCAATTACGGATCGACTTATGGGCAGATCTTCACCGGCATCATAAATGGTGCTTATGGAGTTTGGGATTGGACCTTCCTTGATAAGAACGGCAAAGTAGCCTGGGGGCCGGCGCAGCCGAAAGCTAAGGAATATTTGACCACTATGCAGCAATGGAACAAAGAAGGATTGTTGAACCCGGACTGGGCGACGGCAGATTTTAACCAAAGAATGGCCAGCGCTATTTCGGGGGACACCGCTGTGATGATGGACTCTCCGGATACGATGTGGAGTTATTGGAAAGAGCAAAGCGGAATCGACTTTGTGGGGGCGCTGAACCCGGTTCTGAATAAAGGGGATAAATCTGCTACCACATACAAGAATTTTAAAAGAGCAGGGACCGAAGCTGCGATCACTACCCAAAGTGAGAATGTGGAAGCGGCAATGGCCTGGCTTGATTTCAATTACAGTAAAAAGGGCTGGGAATTGATTAACTTTGGCGAGTATGGAACGGTACATCTAATTGATGAGGCGGGAATGCCTTATTATCCGGAGAACAGCTATATCTATAAGGATCCTGAAGGTCAGCCGGTATCGACTACGTTATTCAAATACCGTATGCATAATTGGCCGAATATCCGTGACGAGCATCATGCCAATCCGCTGATTGCTACCAAAGGAAGCTACTCCGGAGATATCCGGAAATACTGGACTGAGAATATGGATACCAGCATGGCCATGCCGCCGATTTCCTTTACCAAAGAGGAGGCCTCACGGGAAGCTGAACTTGGTAACCAATTGTCAACTCTACGTGGAGAGTATTTTGCAAAGATTGTAATGGGAGAATTGTCGGTTGATGCCTATGATAAGTTCTTGAAAGAAGCTCAGAATATGGGACTGGATGAATTCTTAAATATCCATCAGGCAGCCTTAGATCGATATAACAAACGATAGGTGGTTGTTTTATGGAGATATTAAGAAAAAATAGAGAAATAAAGCCGATTCCTGAGTTCGCTAAACCTAAAAATACCAAGCTAGTGATTAAGAAAGATTTGAAAAAAAACTGGTTTGTATATCTGTTGGCCGTTCCTGTAGTGGCGTGGTTCCTGATTTTCTGCTACGGGCCGATGTGGGGGGTTATGATCGCTTTTAAGGATTTTAAACCCCTGCTGGGGTTTGGCCAGAGCGAGTGGGTAGGGTTCAAGCACTTTATTGATTTCTTCCAAGGTCCGTATTTTTGGAGAGTTGTTAAGAATACCTTGCTGCTTAATGTTTGGGGAATCGTCTTCGGATTTACAGCGCCGATTATTTTAGCTTTAATGCTGAATGAAATTCGTGGGGCTAAGTTTAAGAAAACCGTTCAAACCATTACCTATATGCCTCACTTTATTTCACTCGTGGTTGTCTGCGGGATCATCCATATTTTTGCTGCGGATGAAGGGATTATTACGCAAATCCTGCAATTTATTACCGGAAAAGAATATTCTTCACTGCTCGGATATTCTTCTTTCTTCCGGCCGCTTTATACATTCTCTGGCATTTGGCAGAGCATTGGTTGGGACAGTATCATTTACCTCGCTGCGATGAGCTCAATTGATACTTCTTTATATGAAGCAGCTGAAATCGATGGCGTAGGAAGAATAAAGAAAATGTGGCATATTACATTGCCGCAGATTAGCCCGGTGATCATCATCTTGTTCATTTTTGCAATTGGAGGGTTAATGTCATCCGGCTACGAGAAAATTATTCTGCTATACAATCCTCTGATTTACGATACTGCTGATGTCATTGCATCTTATGTTTACCGTCGCGGCTTAAGAGAAGCCAGTCTCAGTTATTCTACGGCGGTGGGGTTAATCAGTTCGATTGTTAACTTCGGGCTACTGTGGATGACCAATAGTATAGCCAAACGCAGATCCGAGGCCAGCTTATGGTAAGAAAGAGGGACAGCCATGAAAGATAATCTGCAGCCTAAATCGAAAAAAATCAGAAAGCATAGATCCACAGGGGACAGAATATTCGACTATTCACTGTATGCCTTATTAACCGCATTAACGCTGGTGTGCTTTTATCCTATCCTGCATATATTGTTTGCTTCCGTCAGTGATCCTAGCTCATTAGTTGCCCATAAAGGAATCTTGCTAAGACCGCTGGGGTTTACTTTGGATGGCTATAAGCTGGTGTTTAAAGATAACAGTCTGATCAACGGCTATAAAAACACGATTATATATGTAGGGTTAGGCACATTAGTCAACATGATCATGACCATTCTGGGAGCTTATGTATTGTCCAGACGAGGTTTGTATTTCAAAAACTTCATCATGATCCTGATTACAATCACCATGTTCTTTGGTGGCGGGTTGATTCCTTGGTTCCTATTAATGAAGGATATTGGTTTGTACAATAATTTGTGGGCTATGATTTTGCCAAGTGCTTTAAGTACATGGAACATTATTATTTTACGAACAAGCTTTCAAGCCATTCCGCAGGAATTGGAAGAAGCGGCTACCATTGACGGGGCAAGTCAGGCCCATATTTTAACGAAAGTGATTCTGCCGCTGTCCAAAGCTACGCTGGCTGTAATCTTTTTATACTATTTAGTTGGGAATTGGAACTCATGGTTTAATGCGATGGTGTTGTTGAAGGACAGACAGCTGTTCCCGCTGCAGCTATTAATGAAGGAAATATTAGTAGCTAATGATGCAACCGCAACCTCGATCGGCAGTGCAGGCGGTGTAGTCATCGATAGTGCCCAGAGCCAGACGGCTTTCCGCGAGCTGGTTAAGTATTGTGCGATCGTCGTTTCTACGCTTCCTATATTAATGGTATATCCTTTCTTGCAAAAATATTTTGTTAAAGGTGTTTACGTAGGTTCGATCAAAGGATAGCGGGCAAAACCCCCAAGTTCATCTTATATAGAATTATTAATAGGAGTGAAGTACACCATGTTGACAGAAGCGAGCAGCACATCCGTTCCACGTCCAGAATATCCAAGACCCCAATTTGCCCGTAAGGATTGGCTTAGCCTAAATGGAGAATGGGATTTTACGTTTGATGATGAAGATGTCGGTGAGGAAGAACAATGGTATCGGGCGGACATTAAGGGTCTATTTTCACGGGCTATTCAAGTGCCCTTTGCATTTCAGAGCAAGCTGAGCGGAATTGAAGATCCTTCCTTTCATGATGTTGTGTGGTATAGAAGAGCTTTCGAAGTTCCTGAGGGTTGGAACGGGAAAAGGATTGTCCTCCATTTCGGTGCCGTTGATTATTTGGCAAAAGTCTGGGTGAATGGTCAGCTGGTGGCCATGCATGAAGGCGGACATACGCCATTTCAGGCTGATATCACTCCTTCGCTAATTAAAGGAAGTAATACTATTATACTGCGCGCAGAGGATTTCAGCCGGGATGTCACTTTGCCGCGGGGCAAGCAATATTGGCTGGAACAGTCTGCTGCCATCTTCTATACCCGCACAACCGGAATCTGGCAGAGTGTCTGGCTTGAACCGCTGTCTGCAGTGCATCTGAGCAAAGCTATGATGACACCTGATATTGACCGCAATGAAATACGGCTTCGGACATTTCTGCAAGGATTTAAGTCTGCTGAGCAGCTCAAGCTGCGCATAACGGTATCGTATGACGGTGAAGTGATTGCAGAAGATCAATATTTGGTCCTGAATGCTGAACAGCTGCGGACTATCGGCTTGGGTGATTTTGCGGATCATGGTCTTGGACGTTTATGGAGCCCTGAGCATCCGAATTTGTATGATATTCAATTCCAATTGCTTCGAAATGAGGAAGTAATTGATGAAGCAGTGAGTTATTTCGGCATGCGCAAGGTGTCGATTGAAAATGGCAAGCTATGCTTGAATAACCGTCCATATTTCCAGAGACTGGTGCTGGATCAGGGGTACTTCCCTGACGGGATATTAACTGCACCTACAGACGAAGAGCTGAAACGTGATGCCCAGCTGACAAAGGAAATGGGTTTTAACGGGGTGAGAAAACATCAGAAGACAGAGGACCCCCGGTTTCTGTATTGGTGTGATAAGCTCGGCCTGTTGGTATGGAGTGAGGCGGCTAATGCTTATGAATATTCCGAGGCGTATGTGCGCCGCTACACGAAGGAATGGCAGGAGATCATTGAGCGCGACTATAACCATCCTTGTATCGTGACCTGGGTTCCGCTTAATGAGAGCTGGGGCGTTCCCAATGTCCAGATTGATACACGCCAGCAGCAGCACGGATTGGCAATGTATCATTTAACGAAATCCTTGGATGGGATGAGACCTGTTGTGTATAACGATGGGTGGGAGCATATGACTACAGATCTTGTAACTATTCATGACTATGAGAGCCATCAGGAAGTACTGGAGGAGAGATATGCCACGGCAGAATCTTCTGTAAATGCGATGCCGGCCAACCGCAAAATATTCGTCGGTGGAGCTTCGTATCAAGGCCAGCCGATTCTCGTATCCGAGTTTGGTGGAATTGCCTTCAAGAAAAGCGAGTGGGAGGGCTGGGGTTATTCTGGGGCAGAGAACGAAGAGGATTTCCTGATGAAGCTCAAGGCAGTGGTTGACCCGATGTTCACTTCCCCGGTGATCCAAGGTTATTGCTATACTCAGCTGACGGATGTCGAGCAGGAAATCAACGGACTGCTCACCTATGATAGACAGTCCAAAGCTCCGCTTGAAGCGATCCGCAATATCATGATGCATATCCAATAAATAACGATTACTAAAAGGAGTTACACCATGACACAACAAGTAACGCTTCCACGTCCTGAATATCCCCGCCCTGACTTTGTTCGACCAGAGTGGATCAATCTGAACGGCCAGTGGCAATTTGAAATTGATCATGGCAAAAGTGGGAAGGAACGCGGATACCCTGTTAACGAACATAATCTCTCAGGGACAATTACTGTGCCCTTCTGTCCGGAAAGCAAGCTGTCCGGTGTAGAATACAAAGATTTTATGGCTGCCGTATGGTATAAAAGGGAGTTTAATATGCCGGAGAACTGGATAAATGGCAGAGTTATCCTTCATTTTGGCGCCGTTGATTATATGGCAGAGATCTGGGTGAATGGAGTATCCGTAGGTACGCATCGCGGAGGATATACTCCGTTTAGCTTTGATATTACTTCTAATCTTTTACCGGGCAGTAATGTGATTACTGTATATGCTGAAGACGACGTTCGATCGGGACGACAGCCGCGGGGCAAGCAGAGTGAACAGTTCCATTCGCATGGCTGTGATTATACACGCACTACAGGAATCTGGCAGACGGTATGGCTTGAGCAAGTGCCTGAAACCTATCTGTCTACTATGAAAGTTATCGCTGATCCCGACAATAGCTGCGTACATCTGGAAATGAAGGTACAAGGGAACGCAGCGGGAGATATACTTAGCGCTACTGCTCTTTATGGCGGCAAATCCGTTGGGGACAGCAGTGTGATTGTTTCCGGGCTCTCTATAAAACTTACGATTCCACTGACAGAGATTCACTTATGGGAAGTTGGAAACGCCAGATTGTATGACCTGAAGCTGTCTTTGCATAGTCAGGGACGGGAGAGTGATGTCGTCCATTCTTATTTTGGACTCCGCACTGTACGACTGGATGGGATGAAATTCCGGATCAATGGAAAATCCGTATTTCAGCGGTTAGTGTTGGATCAAGGTTTCTATCCGGAGGGAATCTATACCGCTCCTACTGATGAAGATCTGCGCAGAGACATCGAAATCTCGATGGGGCTTGGTTTTAATGGTGCGAGACTTCACGAGAAGATTTTTGAGCCGCGTTATCTTTATTGGGCTGACCAATTAGGTTATCTTGTCTGGGGAGAACATGCCAATTGGGGGTTGGATATTACTGGAGCGGATAGTCTATCGCACTTCCTGCCGGAATGGCTTGAAGGTATGCAGCGTGATTTCAATCATCCTGCGCTGATCGGCTGGTGTCCTTTTAATGAGACCTGGGACCGGGACGGTGTGAAACAGCATAACGCTGTGCTCCAGATTGTTTATGACGTATCAAAATGTATGGATCCAACTCGTCCGGTAATTGATACGAGCGGTAACTTCCATGTGGCTACAGATATCTTCGATCTTCATGACTATGACCAGAATCCGCAGACGTTCCGGGAAAGATATGAACCGATGAAGCATGGCGGTGAAGTATTTAATACCTTCCCGGCTCGCCAAACGTATGAAGGTCAACCTTACTTCATCAGCGAATATGGCGGAATTTGGTGGAACCCACAGCAGAAAGATGAGAAATCATGGGGGTATGGGGACAGACCGACCTCAGAGCAAATGTTTATCGAACGCTACGAGGGGCTGACGAATGTACTATTGGATCATCCGCTGATGTTTGGATTCTGCTATACCCAGCTGTACGATGTGGAGCAGGAAGTCAATGGACTGTACACTTATGACAGACAGCCGAAGTTCGATCCGGAGCGTATCCGCCGCATCAATGCGCGCAAGGCTGCAATTGAAGATTAGAGGCGCTACGTAACTATTCATTCGAAAGGAATGTGATAGATTATGAAAGTGAATTTCCGGCAAAAATGTCTGGTCGCCTTAAGTGTCCTTCTTATTCTTCCAATGGAGAAGGCGACCCTTGCAGTCTCTGATCATAATGACTTTTACAACGTGGTCATGCAGGACGGGGCGGACCCATGGGTATATAAACATACAGACGGCTTCTATTATTTCACCAAAACAACTGGCGGTAATGTTACCCTCTGGAAGTCAGCCCAGTTGACCACTATTGATGCAGCGCCTACAAAAGTTGTCAACACGGGCGGAAGCGGTATCTGGGCGCCTGAGCTGCATTATATAAACGGAGCTTGGTATATTTACTATGCGATGGACGATGGAGATAACGTCAACCACCGCATGCATGTAATGGAGAACACAGCGGCAGATCCGATGCAGGGAACTTGGCAGTATAAAGGCCAGATTACAGATTCAAGCAATATGTGGGCTATAGACGGTACTGTACTGCAAGTGAACGGCGAGCTGTATTTTATCTGGTCCGGCTGGGAGGAGAATGTCAATGTGCGGCAGAATCTCTATATCGCGCATATGAGTAATCCCTGGACTATTGATTCCGAACGCGTAGAGATTTCAAGACCAACGTATAGCTGGGAAACGAATCATTCCCCATATGTGAATGAAGGACCGCAGGTGATTATAAATGGAGAAGTCATTAGTTTGGTCTATTCGGCAAGTGGAAGCTGGACCAATGATTATTGTCTGGGGCTGATCACCGCAGACATCTCCAGTAATCTGTTAAATCCGGCATCATGGCATAAACGCAATCAGCCTATCTTTTTCTCAGGCAATGGACTTTACGGACCTGGACACCATTCGTTTACTAAGTCTCCTGACGGCCAAGAGGATTGGATTATGTACCATGTCGCCAAATACAATAACGCAGGCTGGAACCGCGAGGTGCGGATGCAGCAATTCAGCTGGAATGCTGATCATACCCCTAATCTGGGTATTCCCGTTGACCCTAATCTTCCGATAGCTTTACCTTCAGGTGAAACCATGCATACCCGCTACGAAGCAGAAAAAGGGGCGTTTGGCGGTATTGCCTATGCTTCTTCTAGTCCCAAGGGCTCGGGTGGACTGAAGGCTGGCCATATTGATACGCCGGACAGTTACGTGGAATTTTCAGTTGATGGGGCAGCCGCAGGCGAATATATTCTTTTGGCTCGAACGGCGAATGGAACGGCTGGCGGGAATTGGTCGGATTTTCAGCTGAGTGTCAATGCAGGACCATCCAGCCCATTTTATATCACCAATAAAGGGTGGGAGAATTGGGGGCTGTCCACAGCACGGATTCAACTGAAGGCAGGCATGAACAAGCTTCGTTTTACCAAAGGCGATGGTTACGGAGAAATTGATTTCATTGATATTAAGCCATTGTGAATCGAACAAACCAAAGAGACCTATGAAATGGCTTCCGGTTTTCCGGAGGTCATTTTAGGTGAAAGGACCTGTTGGTGTAATTGTTTTTCATCTCATTAAGAAGTAAGATTAGGATAATTATTAGGATACAAGGAGAGCTGATTTGTGCTGGAACTTAGCTTAAACGACCCGGAAAAATTAGTCAAAGTAACGCATGCATTATCAACTCGTTCTAGGGTTGATATTCTTCGGCTCTTAAACTCCAAAAACTTAAACATTATTGAAATCGCTGAGAAGCTGAAGCTTCCAGTGTCGACAGTAGCCAGCAACATCAAAGTATTAGAAGCAGCAGAGTTAATTCATACAGAATTGCTTCCGGCTTCACGCGGGGCGATGAAAGTCTGCAGCCGGAATTATGATGATCTTCATATTGCCTTGAATCTGAAAGAACCAATGTCAAAGGGATTAACACATGTCTATGAAGTAGAGATGCCAATCGGTCATTATAGCGACTGTGAGGTATCTCCTACTTGCGGGATGGCTAATAGCGAGGGTCTTATTATCAAAGAAGATGAACCGTCGAGCTTCTATCACCCAAAACATGTCAACGCTCAGCTGATCTGGCTCCGCAAAGGATTCCTGGAATATTTGCTGCCTATGGATATCCCCTCCGGAGCACAAATTGAATCGCTTGAATTATCAATGGAGATCTGTTCCGAAGCTCCGAATTATGACCAGAATTGGCCTTCGAACATTTCCGTATGGGTGAATGGTTCCGAGATCGGCATGTGGACCAGTCCTGGTGATTTCGGTGACCGGCGGGGCAAGCTGAATCCTAATTGGTGGTGGGATGGATCCACACAATACGGGTTTCTCAAGACCTGGCGTGTTGACAATGAAAAGACGACGCTTGATATGGAGAAGGTGTCGAATGTTTCCTTAAATGATCTTCTGATAAACCGGAGCCCCAAATTGCGGCTGCGCATCGGAATCAATCCTGATGCAGTTCATCAGGGCGGACTGAACCTGTTCGGGCGCCAGTTTGGTGATTATGAACAACATATTATGATGAAAGTAAAATATACAATGGATCAGGATGAAGTAGAGCTTTAGCTTAGGAGATGAACAAATCAAGGGGGGCCTCGGAAACGAATCTTTGTATCCAAGGAACCGCCTTGATTTGTTCGTTCTGGATGTAAAGTCAGAGTGTGCGCCTTAGGGCGGCACGCTGAAGGGTGATCATCCAGTCAACGGACGGCTCAACCAGCGGGTGAAAGAGACGTTTAACTGACGGCTGAGCCAGCAATATGGTGAATAATACGGCGGTGAGCAGCAGAACCACTGCCCCAGCAGCATTGCCAATATAGGTGTAAATATCGGAAACAGCGGCCAGACGAACGATAAAACCATGAAGCAGGAAGACATACAATGTGCGGCGCCCGCAGTCGGTCATGCGGCTCGCTCCGTAAGGTACAAGGCCGAGGAAAGCGAGCGAAGCGACAATTTGTAGTCCGTACAGTCCCAGGCGGTATACGCCTGCATACCATACATTGGCATCAAGCTGCATATAGGTCATGTTGCCATATAACCAGCCTAAGGGGAATCCCGCACCCCATCCTGCCATGACGGCAAAGAGTATAATAGAGGCAGCAGCTGCAATGATTTTGATATATTTCTGATAGAGCTTGACGAAGGTTTCGAACGAAAAATGATAGCCGATAACGAAAAAAGGCAAATATACAAAGGTACGGCTGATGCTGAACCATACACCGTCCAGCTGGAGATATCCGACAGCCACCCCCGCTGTTACAGCGAAGAGGAGCTTAGCGGTTACGGACCATTTGCTCATTCCGAGCATCAGGAGGCGCCAGCAGGCATGACTGGCCAGAAACCACAGGAGCAGATAGGGTGCGAAAATGGAATGCTGGATGTTACTTACGTGAAAGAGAGAAACGTCGAGTGCAGAATATAAGCTTTGAAAAATGAGGTATTGCAATCCAATTTGCAGCAGCATTTTGCGGCCGTTAGTTCCGGCAAGGCTTTTTCTGGCGAAATAGCCGGTTACCAGTACGAACAGCGGCATGTGAAAGCTGAAAATCCACATATATAATCCGTGTATTCCGCCTATTTTGTTAATCAGAGGTTCAATTGCATTACCGGCAAAAACAGTGATCATAAGCATAAAACGCAGGTTGAGAAAAAAGATTCCTCCGCGCGCTTCCAGCGAGTTTCCCCCTACCATGATTTAGCCTCCAAGTTGTGCTGTATGCAAATTGATTAATTTAATTTTAAAATACAAGATTTTCTTCAATTGAATTGTGAATTAACTCACTATTGAAAGCGTTGTCATAAGTATCAAATGTGGCGATGTGTTGAAGGTTGTTAGAATAGTGGGTTTCTACTATAATTTTCTTATATGCAGTAACATCCGGGAGTGGAGCATGTTGAAGAAAAGAATAACTAAGCGTCGTATTGGTTTAATTGTAATAATCATTCTTGTTGTAGCCGGATTGCTGTTGTGGAGATATTTAACGCCATATGCACCGGCTCAAGAAGCCGAAACTGCACTGATTTCAAGTGGTGGAGTTACCGTCGAACAGAATGATAATTGGATCTCGTTCGAACCTTCCATCACTAAAGGCGCCTCGATTATATTTTATCCTGGGGCTTTGGTTAAACCGGAAGCTTATTCCCCTCTTGCGAAGAGCGTCGCTGCTGAAGGGCATCCCTTCTACATCGCCAAAATGCCGTTTAATTTAGCCGTAACCAAGGGTGATGCCGCAGAAGAGATCATTCGTGTGCATCCGAAGCAGTCATTTGTGCTGGGTGGACATTCACTTGGGGGTGTTATGGCCTCACGTTACGCAATTCAGCATGCGGACCAGCTGGAAGGTGTGTTTTTCTTAGCCTCTTATCCAGATGACAAAGGAAGTCTGCGAGAGACTACATTGTCAGTGTTGTCGGTTGTGGGTACTGAGGATCAAGTGATTGACAGAGACAGTTACAACAAAGGCCGTTCCTATCTGCCAGATAACACAGTTTATAGTTCAATTATAGGTGGGAATCACGCGCAATTTGGCAGCTACGGGCCTCAGAAGGGGGACGGTGAAGCCACAATATCTGAGGAAGAGCAGCAGAGTCGCACAGTAAGTGCCCTGTTGGATTGGCTGGGAAATCTGAGGTAGCTATGGCTCATTCAACAGAGGGAGGAAACAATTCATGCCAGTATTACACATTAAAGATGAATGCGTTCCCTGCACCGGAATATTGTTCGATAAAGACGGGACGTTATTGGATCTATTAGCCACTTGGGGGAATTGGGCCGAGCTTGTACTGTGTGGAATGGAAAATCAGCTTGCGATTATGGAAACCGATTTTATCGTGGATCGGAGTAAAGTGCTGGGTACCCAGCATGATGCTGCAGGAAAGCTGATTGGTTATGATCCGGCAGGGCCGCTCACCATGGCTACAGAAGAAGAAAGTTATGGTGTGCTTGCATGGCAGCTGTATGCTGCGGGTGTTCCTTGGAATGAAGCGTTGACCCGTGTAAAGAGTATAGCTAAGGACGCTATGTATGAATTACGCAAACGCCGCACGGCACAACCCCTGGAAGGGCTTCTTCCTTTTCTGGAACAGTGCGCGGCTGCATCACTCAAGCTAGGGGTGGTTACCTCAGATGGCGCAAAGACCACTCAGGAGCATCTGGATTGGCTTGGTATTGCTCATTACTTCCATTCGGTAGTTACAAGAGACAGAGTATTAAACGGAAAACCCGCACCTGAAATGGCTGAATTAGCCTGCCGGGAGCTTGGGCTGTCTCCTGAAGTGACGATTATAATTGGTGACAGTAATGCAGATATGCAATTGGGTAAAGGTGCAGGCTTACGCCTCGCCGTTGGAATCTCCAACATGGGTGATGGGAATCACTTGATTGACGCAGATGTGATTATTTCTAGCTTTAATGAGCTAAGGATCACCTACTGATCAGCATACTAATGGAAAGGATGTGCTACAACAAATGGATCAATTGCAGACACTTGCTTCTTGGATTAAAGACTGTGACAACATCATTTTTTTCGGAGGGGCAGGTACATCAACCGAGAGTGGGATTCCGGATTTCCGCTCGGCAGCAGGATTATACCAGACTCAGCACAATTCACCTTATCCGCCTGAAGTGATGCTGAGCCGTACTTTTTTTATGTCCTCACCGGACATTTTTTTTGATTTTTACCGTAGTAAAATGCTTCATCCTGATGCTCGTCCAAATGGCGCGCATCAGCTGCTTGCAGAATTGGAACGGCAGGGCAAGCTTAAGGCAGTGATTACGCAAAATATTGATGGCTTACACCAGCTGGCGGGTAGCCAAAAGGTACTTGAGCTGCATGGTTCCATTCATCGTAACTATTGCATGGACTGCTCACGTTATTACGGGCTGGATCAGCTTCTGGGTACCACTGAGATCGTCCCTCACTGCCCCGACTGTGGTGGCATTATCAAACCAGATGTTGTGCTTTATGAAGAAGAACTGGACCATTCGTTGCTGATTAGTTCTGTCGAAGCGATAGCCGCTGCAGATATGCTAATTATTGGTGGAACTTCTCTTACAGTTCAGCCTGCGGCTAGTCTGGTCACTTATTTTCGGGGCAAACGCACGGTGCTGCTGAATGGGGACCCCACCCCTTTTGATGATCAAGCTGATCTTTTGATTACAGACCGGATTGGGAAAGTACTTGGAAGTGTAAAGGATATGCTTGGTTAGAGGTTCTCATGGCTTGTCTTTTGTCAGATTATTATTGCGCTCAGAAGTTTAAAGATAAGGAAGAACGAAGTAGCGCGCAATGAGAGGCAGGGGTAAGCAATGGTATATGTAGCAAGTGATGAACGGTATGTTGAGATGTGTTATAGCCGTTGCGGGAACTCAGGTCTTAAGCTTCCGGCAATCTCATTAGGACTATGGCAGAATTTTGGTGGAATTGATCCTTACGAGAATGGCCGAGAAATGATCACCCGTGCCTTTGATCTTGGAATTACTCATTTTGATCTGGCCAACAACTATGGACCACCAGCAGGTTCAGCAGAAGAACTGTTTGCAAAAGTGCTTGCTAGTGATATGGCTCCATATCGAGATGAAATGGTAATTTCAACGAAAGCAGGGTATAACATGTGGCCCGGCCCTTATGGAGAATGGGGTTCGCGTAAATATATGCTGGCCAGTCTGGATCAGAGTCTGAAGCGGCTGGGCCTAGATTATGTTGATATCTATTATTCGCACCGGCCGGACCCGGAAACACCTCTTGAAGAAACCATGCAGGCGCTTGACCATGCTGTCCGTTCCGGCAAAGCTCTGTATATAGGATTATCTAACTATACCGCGGAGCAGACGCTCGAATCGATTAGAATTCTGAATAGTTTAGGAACACCGCTCTTAATTCATCAGCCTAGTTATTCTATGCTCGATCGCTGGATTGAGGGTAGTTTACAGGATGTGCTGGAACAGAGCGGAGTTGGCAGTATCGCTTTTACACCTTTGGCTCAAGGATTGTTAACCAATAAGTATTTAAATGGAATCCCAGAAGGATCAAGAGCGACCAAACCCTCTGCTGCGTTAAATGAAAGCCGGATAACACCGGATGTGAAGCGCAAGATCCACGCGTTAAATCAGCTTGCTGTTTCAAGAGGCCAGAGTTTAGCGCAGCTTGCACTAGCTTGGACACTACGTGATGGGAGGATTACTTCTGCATTGATAGGGGCTAGCAGAATTAGTCAGATTGAAGAGAATATAGCTGCACTTCAGCATTTGGAGTTCTCGCAGGCAGAATTGGATCGCATTGAGACTATTCTTCAAACGGGGAATGGAACTTGATGAAGACGCGGGTGAAGGGATGAGCGACATCAATGGAGTTGCTTCAAGATGAGAACAAGGTGAAAGAGTGGGCCGAAGCCAACTCGGGATCTATGGGCTTAAACAGGTCGAAGATTGAGGCTAAGTATATTTGGAATCCTGGAGGGTTTGTAAACCAATCTTATCGCATAACGGATGGTCAATCCTCTCGTCATTTAAAACTCTCGCAAGTACAAAAAGCAGCAGGACTTAAACAGTGGGTTAAGATCAGTGAACATTTGACTTATAATTACAAAGCACCACGGTTGATTAGGGAGATTACACAAGAAATAACCTCTGGTTATTCTTATGGTTTAGTGTTTGATTTTATCGAAGGTAAACCATTAAGCTCCATTTCCGATCCACTGCCAGTGATTGAAAAGGTTCTGAGGTCACTTCATCAATTACATGGGGATAAAGAGATTAGGCTGGCAGTTGCAAGTGAAGATAAGAACTACAACTATGCCGCCGCATTTACTGACGAATACATCAATCGATTTGAAGAAGATCTGCAAATTATTAGAGCGGAGAAGCATTTGCTAGACTTCGTAACGGCGGACACTTTAGAATGGTTCGATACAGAAGTGGAAGCTTTGAGAATAATGGTTAGTCAGCACCCTTCTTTTCAGAGAAAGGCGTCCGACATCGTACACAATGATGTGAATTGGCAGAATATCTTAGTCAATGATCCTAATGAATTTTGGATCATTGATTGGGATGACCTAACGGTATTTGGAGACGCTGCCATGGATTATTCCGTACTACTTTGGCCGCTCTATAAATCAAAAGATTGGACTTACTGTAGAGATCTGGTTATTGATTTAGCAGGCATTGCAATAATGGAACGGATTGAGTTTTATTTTAGAGCGAAGCTTCTTGATGATGTGATTGATGTTCTCGCTGACTATGTGGATGCGGAGCATGTGCCAGAACTGAAAGAAATGGCTCAGAAAAGGGCGAAAGAGATACATCTACGAGCTTACCCTGAATATCTGAATCAATATGCAAAATAACCGCAGCAAACTGAAAGATCAGCTTAAAAAAGGGATTCACATATTGGACTTGCCTAATATGTGAATCCCTTTTTTTAAGGCCTCCCTTACTCATTTGTCTTTTTTACATGTCTAGTCGTTGTGAGACGGTAAGCGGTGGGTGACTGAGCACAAAACCGTTTGAATTGGCGTGAGAAGTATAAAGCATCGGTGAGCCCTACGGATGCTGCTACCTGTTCCACGGACAGCTCGGGCCGTTCACGCAGCAGCTGTCTGGATTTTTCAATGCGCAGCTTCAGCAGGTAGGTCACCGGAGATAATCCGGTCTCTTGCTTAAATACACGGGATAGATAAGCCCGGTTATAGCCAAGAGTATCACACATTTGTTCAATGGATACTGGATGAGCATATTGGGAGGCCATGTAGTGGATCATTTGCTTCACAGTACGCTTAACCTGTGATTCAGCTCCAGGAAGACGGGAGAAGGAAGAGAGTAAATCTGCAGCTTCACCTACAATGAGATAAAGATACCCTAGAGAAGTCAGGTGGGCACTTTCTTTGTTTGCTTTGAAGGCTTGCATGATACTGGAAAGGGCACCTGGGATGACGCTATCACCTGTTGTAGTCACCACAGGTTTTTGAGGTGTAAAGCCTGTCTGCAGCACAAGGCTATCAGCCTCACTCCCTGTAAAAGCTGCCCAGCGATAGCACCAGGGCTGATCTTTATCCGAAATATAACTGACCAGCTGTCCTGGATGAATAAGGAAGAAGTCACCTTTTTCCAGTGCATATTGATGATGTTCAGTACGGAAAACCCCTGAGCCAGACTCAATAAAGTGAAGTAAATAATAATCGTAAATCTTAGGGCCAGCTTGATGCATAGGAATCGTCTGACTCTGACCAGCAAACAGTACATGGAGATTTTGTTTATCGTAATACACGGGATTAGATCCTACGGAATAAGTATGCTCCATTTGAGACAGCCTTTCTTGTGTTATTGTAATTTTATGGCTTATAGTTTAAGGTGTGTTAATTATTTGTGTAATTATTATATTATGGGAAGTCACATTTATCCATACATTACACACATGATTGCATTATCAGAGGATGACTGATTCTATTATAATGAATACATAAAGAACGCTTTACTAATTCCCACTGGCTGAAGCAGCGAAAGGATGGAGTGGCATTAATGAGCATACAGGAACTTAACAAGAAATTCATCGAAAAGTACGGGGTAAGCGAGCAAGAAGCTCAAGTATTTTATGCACCAGGCCGTGTTAATCTCATTGGAGAGCACTTGGATTATAACGGTGGATACGTGCTGCCGGCAGCTTTGGAATTCGGAACAACGTTGATTGTGCGTCCACGCAGTGACAGCAAAGTGAATTTTGCATCTACTAATTTTCCTTATGAAGCAACTATTGATTATAGTGAAATTGGCAAGGCCAAAACCGGAGAATGGATCGACTATCCGGTTGGAGTAATGGTTGAATTGGAGAAGAAAAACACTCCGGTATCTAAAGGTTACGATCTGCTGTTCCATGGTGATATTCCGAATGGCGCAGGCTTGTCCTCATCGGCTTCTCTTGAAGTCGTGACTGCTTATGCTTTCCTGACGCTCGAAGGCGGCGACACGGATACCGTTGAGATTGCACTCTTGTCTCAGCGTGCTGAGAACCAGTATGTAGGTGTAAACTCCGGAATTATGGATCAGTTCGCAGTTGCTAATGGCAAACAAGATCATGCAATCCTGTTAATGTGCGATACGCTTGAATATAATCTGGTACCTTTCATCACAGGTGCTTACAAACTGGTTATCGGCAACACGAACAAACGCAGAGGACTTGTAGATTCCAAGTACAATGAGCGTCGTCAGCAGTGTGATGAGGCCCTGTCTATTTTGCAAAAAGAAGTGCCTTCACTTGCTTATCTGGCACAGTTCAATCGTGAACAGTTTGAAGCGCATCAAGATAAAATCACAGATGAAATTGTTAGACGCCGCGCTCGCCATGTTGTGGAAGAGAATCAACGTGTACTAGAATCCGTTGAGGTCTTAAAGAACAATGATCTGAAGCAGTTTGGACAGTTCATGAATGACTCACATACTTCCCTACGTGATTTGTATGAAGTTAGCTGTGATGAGCTGGATATTATGGTTGAAGAAGCACAGCGTATTCCCGGTACACTCGGTTCCCGTATGACTGGCGCAGGTTTCGGTGGCTGTACTGTATCCTTGGTACATGAAGATGATATAGAACGTTTCATTCGTGAAGTAGGCGAGGCATATACCACAAGATCTGGTTTGGTTGGTGAGTTCTACGTTTGCGGCATCGGTAATGGTGTCCAAGAATTGAAGGGAGTGTAATCAAATGGCAATTTTAGTAACAGGTGGAGCGGGGTATATTGGATCTCATACGGTAGCAGAGCTGTTGGAACGCGGCGAAGAAGTGGTAGTCATCGACAATCTGCTAACAGGGCATCGTGAGGCACTATTGGGTGGCAAGCTGTACGAAGGTGATCTGCGTGATAAGGAGCTGCTTGGCAAGCTGTTCGCCGAGAATGAGATTGATGCGGTTATACATTTTGCGGCAAGCTCATTGGTTGGTGAAAGCATGAAGGACCCTGTGAAATACTATGACAACAACGTATACGGCACACAATGCCTTTTGGAAGCTATGCAAAAAGCTGGCGTGAACAAAATCGTATTCTCGTCTACAGCTGCAACCTATGGTGAACCGGAAAAGGTGCCGATTGAAGAAACAGACCGTACCGAGCCAGCAAACGTATATGGCGAAACTAAGCTGACTATGGAACGCATGATGGCATGGTTTGATAAAGTACTGGGTATCAAATATGTAGCGCTTCGTTACTTTAATGCTGCAGGTGCACATGCTAGTGGCAAAATTGGTGAAGATCATCGTCCGGAAAGTCATTTGGTTCCGCTAGTATTGCAAACCGCTTTGAAGCAACGAGAGAGCATCGCCGTGTTCGGAGACGACTATCCTACAGAAGACGGTACTTGTGTGCGCGACTACATTCATGTTAGCGATCTGGCTGACGCCCATGTTCGTGCAGTAACTTATCTGCGTAGCGGAAGCAGCAGTAATATTTTTAACTTGGGAAATGGACTTGGTTTCTCGGTGAAACAGGTTATTGAAACTGCAAAGAAAGTCACGGGACTAGAAATCCCTGTAGTTATTCAAGAACGCCGTGCTGGAGATCCTGCTGTACTGGTAGCTTCCTCCGACAAAGCGCGTTCTATCCTTGGATGGAACCCGCAGCATGCGGACTTAGAGAATATCATTCAAAGCGCCTGGAACTGGCATTCTGCCAATCCGCAGGGGTACGGAGAATAAGGGGCTTTAGCATAGCTTAACTAGAGCATGAGACCCTACTTAAGGAGAATTGAAAATGCACAACGAGAATAAGGTTGCGTCTACTGACCAGAAAGCCTTACATGCGATTGAGCAGCTAGTTCTGTTCGCACAACGTGAGCAGCTCATTGCTCCAACTGATGAAGACTATAGCCGTAATGTGCTGCTAGATCAGTTCGGATTTAGTGAGCCGTTCGTTGGCGAGGTCGATCAAAGTCCACTTACAGGTCCGCAGGTTCCACTGGATACACTGATTGATTATGGTTTTGAAATCGGATTGATTCCAGAGAATAGCGACACTTACCGTGACTTACTGGATGCTAAGATTATGGGACTCTTAATGGCCCGTCCATCAGACGTAAATGCAGAGTTCAACCGTTTAGCTGCTGAAAAAGGTATCTCCGCGGCTACAGATCGCTTTTATAAATTAAGCATAGATTCCAACTATATCCGGATGGACCGGATTTCCAAGAATGTCTACTGGCTGCAGGATTCGCCTTACGGTGATATCGAGATGACAATTAATTTGTCCAAGCCTGAGAAGAGCCCGAAGGAAATTGCTATGGCCCGTTTGCTCCCGCCGCCGGTCTATCCAAAATGTCTGCTGTGCCGCGAGAATGTGGGGTATGCTGGTCGGGTTAATCATCCGCCGCGTCAGAACCTGCGTGTCATTCCACTTCAGCTGAATAATGAGAAATGGCTCTTTCAGTATTCGCCATATGTTTACTACAACGAGCACTGTATTGTATTCCATCATGATCATGTGCCAATGAAGCTTACCAAGGATACCTTGAAGCGGCTGCTTAGCTTCGTGGAATCTTTTCCGCACTATTTTATTGGCTCGAATGCAGATTTGCCGATTGTGGGCGGATCGATTCTAACGCATGACCATTTTCAAGGTGGACGTCATACCTTCCCTATTCAGAAAGCGCCTAAGGAAGATACGTTCACGCATGCATCTTATCCGGGTGTCAGCATTAATATCGTAAAATGGCCTATGTCCGTATTACGTTTGAATGGTGTAGATCCGGCGGTATTGCTGGAGTGTGGTAATGCACTTTATGAAGCTTGGAAAGTGTATAGTGATCTTGAAGCAGAAGTATTGGCGTTCAGTGAAGCTGATGGTGAAGTGCAGCCTCATAATACCGTTACTCCAATCGTTCGTCGGGCAGAAGATGGCAGCTTTGAGATGGATCTTGTGCTGCGTAATAATCGAACTAACGAGCAATATCCGGAAGGGATTTTCCATCCCCATCGGGAGATGCACCATATCAAGAAAGAAAATATCGGCTTGATTGAGGTCATGGGACTCGCAATTCTGCCAGGCCGTCTGAAGGAAGAGCTTGATTCTATTGCGAGCATCCTTGCAGGAGATCAAGCGCTATTAGAATCGGTAAAGAATGATCCTAGTCATCCACTTGCGCAGCATGCTGCTTGGGTTCAGGAGCTTGTAGAACGTTTCGGAACGGCGTTGCAGCATGATGAAGCCGTCAAGATTGTGCAGAACGAAGTCGGCATCAAGTTTACTCATATTCTTGAACACGCGGGCGTCTATAAACGGACTCCGGAAGGGCAAGCTGCTTTCCGTCGTTTCGTGAAGAGCTTCGGCGCGTTGTAAGTTTGGATAGGGGATGTTCTTAAGGCCTTAGGTCTTAAGGATATCCCCCTTTTTTATGACGCTTGAAGCTACTCCATTTGAATGCAGCTATTCAGAGGTTTATAATACGAGTGGGCACAACATTCTGAAATAACTAATGGAGGTTTACACATATGCGTAATTTTGATTTTTATAATCCTACCAAGTTGATCTTTGGACAGGGTACGCTGGAAGCGTTGAAGACTGAGGTTCCTAAGTACGGTAAGAATGTATTGTTGATGTACGGTGGCGGTAGTATCAAGCGTAGCGGACTGTACGATAAAGTAATGGCTGAGTTGAGCGCAATAGATGCTGTGGTCACTGAACTCTCGGGCGTAGAGCCTAATCCACGCCTTTCCACCGTACATAAAGGTGTAGAGCTGTGTCACGAGCATAATATCGACCTCATCCTTGCTGTAGGCGGCGGTAGCGTATTGGACTGCGCTAAAGCAGTTGCTGTTGGGGCGAAATATGAAGGTGACATGTGGGACTTTGTTGAACGTAAGGCAGCTGCTCAAGATGCTCTCCCACTCGGTACAGTGCTGACGATGGCAGCTACAGGATCAGAAATGAACAGCGGCTCTGTAATCACTAACGAGGTGACCAAGGAAAAAATGGGCTGGGGCAGTATTCATGCATTCCCGGCATTTTCGATTCTTGACCCAGAGAATACCTTCACTCTGCCGCGTGATCAGACGGTCTACGGCATGGTGGATATCATGTCTCATGTTCTGGAACACTATTTCCATAACGACACCAACACACCGGTACAAGACGGCTTCTGTGAGACTTTGCTACGTACGGTGATCGAAACCGCACCGAAGCTTATTGAAGATTTGAATAATTACGAACTGCGTGAGACGATCATGTACTGCGGAACAATGGCGCTTAACGGTATGGTTAGCATGGGTTTTGCAGGAGATTGGGCGACTCACAATATCGAGCACGCAGTATCAGCAGTATACGACATTCCACACGGTGGAGGACTGGCCATTCTGTTCCCGCAATGGATGAAATATAATATCGATACAGATCCTGCCCGTTTCCGCAAGCTTGCTGTAAACGTGTTTGGAATTGATCCTACTGGCAAGAACGATAAGGAAATAGGGCTGGAAGGAATTGCAGCGCTACGTAGCTTCTGGGATTCCATTGGTGCACCGAAGACACTCGCTGATTATGATATTGATGACAGCGAGATCGGCAGTATGGCTGATAAGGCTGTTCGTTTCGGACCGTTTGGTAATTTCCGCAAGCTTGACCGTGAGGATGTAGTAGAAATTTATAAAATGGCTCTGTAAGTAGATTCATCTACGAAAAAGACTATCAGTCTTTATTCTAGAAGACGTACTTGAAAGTCAAGGAAGCGATTCTCCTGTTATGGATGAATCGCTTCTTTGCGTTTATGCTCTACTGTGGATTTCTCCTCGACTTCGTCCCCGATCTCCGCTGCTGCTGACCGCATTTTTCGTACGTTTATCCTCAGAATGGAACTTTTATGGGTGAATATCCAAAGTTTGTGAAACCAATGACCTACTTTATTCGTTTAAACTAATATGACAGTCCTGAATGAAGACAGGAGGAAGTAAATATGCAAACGCTGTATTTAGGCTGCTTGGCGCTAGGCGTCATATTTGCCATAGTCAGCGTCCTGGTGGGTGATGTGATCGGAGATGCTTTGCATGGAGTCTTTGATTTCGTATCCGTAGATTTTCTGAATCCCACCGTACTGGCAGGAGGAATAACCGTGTTCGGCGGAGCGGGCATTCTTCTAACCCGGTACAGCGCTCTGGAAGCTGGGGCGATCATTGCTTTGTCTTTGTTAGCCGCCGCTTTTTTGGGAGTACTTATGTATCTAGGGGTGGTTAAGCCCATGGAAAAAAGCGAAATGTCCAATGGTTTCTCAATGAGTGATCTGCCTGGCAAGATCGGGGAAATCACAATTCCTGTTCCCGCCGCGGGTTATGGTGAGATTATGGTAAAGTTTGGCGCCGGCAATAGCCTGCATACGGCAGCAAGCTTTGATCATGAGCTGCTTCCGGCAGGGATCAAAGTTGTTGTAGTGGAGGTTAGAGAAGGCGTTGCATTGGTGTCAGAATTCGAAAAGAGAAGAGGAGTGGATCTTTAATGTTCGGTATTCCTGAGTATTTGTTAGTCCCTGCTGTTGTCGTTGCTGTTTTGTTTGTGCTAGGTATCGCATTCTGGGCACGTTACAAAACTGTTGGACCAGATGAAGGGATGATCGTAACAGGTTCGTTTTTAGGTAAAAATCACATTTCTGACGATGGATCTGGACGTAAGATTAAAATTGTTCGTGGGGGCGGGGCCTTTATCCTCCCTATCTTTCAGAAGGCTGAATTTATGTCGCTTCTTTCTCATAAACTCGATGTGATGACTCCGGAAGTATATACCGAACAAGGGGTTCCGGTTATTGCTGACGGTGTAGCGATTATTAAAGTGGGCAGCTCGACTGAAGATGTGGCGACAGCTGCTGAGCAATTCATGGGCAAACCGATCGAAGCACTGAAAAGTGAGGCGCAAGAAGTTCTTGAGGGTCATCTGCGGGCCATTCTCGGTTCAATGACCGTTGAGGAAGTATATCGTAACCGCGACCGTTTTGCGCAAGAGGTTCAAGGCGTGGCGGCACGTGATCTTAAGAAAATGGGTCTGCAAATTGTTTCCTTTACTATCAAGGATGTGCGAGATAAACATGGATATCTTGACGCATTGGGTAAACCGCGAATCGCTGCGGTGAAGCGTGATGCAGAGATCGCTGAAGCAGAAGCAGTGCGGGATGCGAGAATTCAAAAGGCAAACGCTGAAGAGCAAGGGCAAAAAGCAGAACTGCTGCGGGATACGAATATCGCCGAAGCCTCCAAGGAAAACCAGCTTAAGGTGGCTGCGTTTAAACGGGATCAGGACACGGCGAAAGCGGAAGCCGATCAGGCTTACCATATTCAAGAGGCACGTGCGAAGCAGACCGTTGTTGAAGAGCAAATGAAGGTTGAGCTGGTACGTAAGGAACGTGAAATCGATCTACAGGCTAAAGAAATTCAAGTTCGTGAGAAGCAGTACGATGCAGAAGTGAAGAAAAAAGCGGAAGCGGATCGTTACGCAGTAGAGCAAGCAGCGGAAGCCGATAAGGCGAAGAGAATGCGCGAAGCGGATGCCTTGCAATACAGTATCGAGACGCAAGCTAAGGCTACAGCGGAGCAGAAGCGCCTTGAAGGTCAAGCGATGGCGGATGCAGAGCTGGCTAAAGGTACAGCGGATGCTGAAGTTATCCGGTTGCGTGGTCTAGCGGAAGCGGAAGCGAAAGAGAAACTGGCGGAAGCGTTCCAGAAGTTCGGGGAAGCCGCTGTGCTGGATATTATCGTCAAAATGCTGCCAGATTTGGCTGGACAAATTGCGAAGCCGCTGGCATCCATTGATAAGCTTACTGTTGTAGATACCGGTAATGGTGAAGGTGCGGCACGTGTCAGCAACTATGTAACTCAGTTGATGTCTACGGCTCCTGAGATGCTGAAGAGTGTCTCTGGAATTGACGTAGAGGCCATGATCAAAGGGCTGACGACTAGATCCTCAGGGTCAACTGGAAGCAAGGCTGTTCCAGTCGCAACGGCAGCTTCCCTGCCAACTCCAGCAGCATCTGTTGTATCGAGCAAAGCTTCAACTTCTGTGGCTGAGCAACCTGAAGAATAGTTAAAGCAATAACTACTAGAATGATTTAACTTAAGGTAAGCTCGGTGATTGCTACCGGGCTTACTCTAGGTTTCTAGGTCTTAGCTATAGAATGGGAGAGGTGCGCGAGCGTGCAACTAATTTTAGACCATATCCATAAAAGCTTCGATGGTAAACAGGTGATTAAAGATGCAGATTTCACCTTTGAAAGAGGGAAGATCTATGGGCTACTCGGACGGAATGGAGCAGGTAAAACCACACTTTTCAATTGCCTAAGTGGTGAGATTCCAATGGATAGCGGAGCTGCCTTTATTGGTGAGAAGGATAGTACCCGTCCGCTTCGTGACGAGGACATCGGATATGTATTTTCCCTACCCATTTTGCCTGAGTTTCTGACAGGTTATGAGTTCGTTAAGTTTTATATGGACATTAACCGTGAGAAGATCGATCCGGATAAAAGCATTGAAGATTATTTTTCCATTATTAAGTTTGAGGAAGAAGATCGACACCGGCTGATTAAGGGTTATTCCCACGGGATGAAGAATAAAATCCAAATGCTCTGCTTTATCATTACTCGCCCGCCTTTGATTTTGCTAGATGAGCCCCTAACTTCTTTTGATGTGGTTGTGGCTCTTGAGATCAAGAAATTGCTGCGTGAGATGAAGCAGGATCACATCATTATTTTTTCTACGCATATTTTACAATTAGCCGCCGATTTATGTGACGAGTTGGTTATTCTAAATCATGGAACCCTTCAAGAAATTCCGCGTGAGACTCTGCAAAGTCCAGAATTTGAGGAGCAAATTATAGCTTTACTTCAGGATGGCAACAATGATTAGTACACTTCGCAGCATTCAGAGGATTAGAGGTTCGTCCGGAGCCAATCGGCTGATTTACTATTTCAAGATGCTACCTGTTCTTGGCAAACTTTTAAATGGGGATATTTATTCTAACATTGCACTAAAACAACTCTTCGCTGGGATAGTACTTGCATTGAAGGTGGTGTGGGGGTTTTTAGGCAAGTTTGCCTATTTGGGAATTGTGATCTATTTGCCAATTGTCCTCACACACAAAGAATTGCCGCTCGCCGAACAGTATGCTTTGTTCTTACATATTTTTATAATTCTTAGCTTTATTGTGGCTGCGGTTTCGAATGTGTTTATATTAGAGCCCAAACGGGATAAATATATATGTGTGAAGCTGATGAGAATTCAGGCTAAACAGTATATGCATGCTACACTTTTGCTTAAAGGGCTAACGTTCTTTTTATATTTTATTCCGGCATTAACCGTGTTTGCGGGCTTTTTTGGGGCCCCGTTGTGGCATGGCGTATGGCTTGCACTACTGTTAACGGCTTGGAGAATAGTCACCGAGGCGCTGAATCTTTGGTTTTTTGACAAAAAAGGAATTGTGTTAGTTAAAAAGATGAGCTGGGTATGGTCGGTGATTGGACTAGGTGCTCTATTTGCCTATATGCCCCTTTATCTAGGATATGCTTTCGTAAATGATGCGACAGGATTTAGTATCCCAGTGAGTCTTGTGATCGTTGTACTTGGAGGAATTGCAGCTGTGTATATTGGAAAATATCCTAACTACCGCAGCGCTGTAGACGTCGTTACCAAGATAGATGATCCACTGCTGGATATGAACCGGATGATGAAAGAAGCAAGGGTAGCAGATGTTCAGACCAAGGAGAAGGACTTTTCGTTGGAAGAACTTAAGGGGAAAGCTTTTCAAGGAAAAAAAGGTTACGCCTACCTGAATGCTATTTTTTTCTCCAGACATAAACGCTTGTTAATTCAACCCATCCAGAGACGCTTAATTATCATTGGTGTGCTCTTTATAGCGGCTGTTCTAATCATACTCATTTCGCCGGAGACTTCGTCTAAGTATACGACTTATCTGCTTGGTGGACTTCCCTTTTTTGTATTTATTATGAACTATACCTCTATAGGTGAGCGCGTATGCAAAGCGATGTTTTACAATTGTGATTTAAGCTTGTTGCGCTATGGATTCTATCGTGAGCAAGCTGCGATTCTGGACAATTTTAAGATTCGTCTTATTAAATTGAGTGGCCTTAATCTTCTTCCTGCTGTCGCCATATGTTTAGCATGTACTCTACTGTTTCTATTCTCGGGTGAGGATTGGGGGTTGAGGGATGCGTTGATTTTTTGGGTGACGATTCTGTGTCTTTCCTTGTTCTTCTCCGTGCATCACTTGTTCATGTATTATATTTTTCAACCATACAGCACGGAGCTCAATATGAAGAATCCATTCTTTTTTATCGTCAATAGCGTTGTATTAGGACTAAGCGTGGCTTCTATCGGATTCCCAAAAGGATCGTCAATTTTTACACTAGTTGTTCTTGTGGGAACGATTGCTTATATGGTTATTGCCCTCACATTGGTATATAAGTTCTCCAGCAGAACTTTCCGGGTAAAATAGAACGCGGGTATCCTTCTAATATCGGAATGTTGATGATATGATGGTAACGAGAGTTTTTTAATCGTACCGTTTCATGTTGCGTTTGCTGCTTGGAAGTCAGGTGTTTAGAGATAAAAGAGGTGGCAATAATGAGTAGCATAACTGTAGCAAAGGTGTTAAATAACAACGTTATCATTGCGGACCATCCCCAATATTCCGAGGTTGTAGTGATTGGCAAAGGGATAGGGTTTAATCGAAAATTGCATGATCGGATTAACCTATCCGCTGTGGAGAAGATGTTTATTCTGCGCAGCCAGGAAGAACAGGAACAATATAAACAGCTTCTTCCCCAAGTGGATGAGAAGTTGATTGAGATTGTACATGAAATTTTGTTATATATTATGCAAAGCAGTAGTCAACCACTTAATGAGCATGTTCATATTGCACTCACTGATCATATCTCATTTGCTATTCGGCGTTATGAACAACATATCCCAATTCACAATCCATTTCTGTATGAGACTAAAGAGATTTATCCTGAAGAGTACAAGATGGCAGAGTATGCGATTGAGCGGATTAATGAAGGTATGGATGTGGAATTGCCTGTAGATGAGGTAGGCTTTGTGGCACTTCATATCGTTAGTGCGTTGAGTAACAGACAAATTTCTGAGGTTAGACAACATTCTCTTTTAATTGGGGATTTGATCGGAATCGTAGAGAATAACCTTGAATATCGAATTCCACGTGATTCACTTGATTATTCACGATTGGTGACTCATTTACGTTTTGTTCTAGAAAGACTGCGCCGTGGAGAATCGGTAAGGGAGACTTCAACGCTGGATAGTCTTATGAAACGAGAATATCCCGAAATGTATTCCTTGGCTTGGCAATTAACTAAGATTATCGAGAATCGAGTGCACATTCCTGTGTATCCAGCTGAGGTCAGCTATTTGACCGTTCACCTGCAACGTCTTGCCCAGAAGAAAGAAGACGAATTGGGTATGGAGACGAATGGTAAGCCGTAAAAAAAGCTTGTCACTTCAAAAAAACGGTGCTACAATATCGGTGTCCTAATTAAAACAGAATACCAAGCGTGTAACTGATTCGATCAGGCATGAGTGATTTACAGTATTTTGGTTGCTAGTCCCCATCTTGGGGTAATCTAACCTTAGCGTTAGATAACAACCTTTATACTGTGTTGCTCATGCCTTTTTTGGCATCTGTTTTACTGAAAAGTGAATAATGAAAGGAAGTGACTTGATGTTTAAAAAGATGTTTGGCGTTTTACAAAGAGTTGGTAAAGCGCTAATGCTTCCAGTTGCCATACTGCCAGCAGCTGGTTTGCTGCTTGGAATAGGAAACATGCTGGTAAACCCCGATTTTCTACAGTACGTTCCGGCACTGGAGAATGATGTCGTTCAGGCGATAGCTAACGTATTGATGAACTCAGGGCAAATTGTATTTGATAATCTATCCTTACTATTTGCCGTGGGTGTTGCGATTGGTTTAGCCGGAGGTGAAGGTGTTGCTGGTCTAGCCGCAATTATCGGTTTCCTCGTAATGAATGTTACGATGGGTACTGTAATTGGCGTCAATGATTATGTCCTGAGCCAAGGCGATTTTTCTTATGCTAGCGTCTTAGGTATTCCAACACTGCAGACAGGGGTGTTTGGTGGTATACTCGTCGGTATATTGGCATCGTCCATGTACAAACGATTCTTCAAAATTGAGCTTCCATCCTATTTGGGCTTCTTCGCAGGTAAACGTTTCGTTCCAATCATGACTGCGGTTACGTCTTTGCTTCTCGGTCTGGCATTGACCTTAGTTTGGCCGCCAATTCAGCACGGTCTGAACTATGTATCACAAAGTATGATTGATACGAATAAAACGCTCGCAGCGTTTATCTTCGGAACCATCGAACGCTCGCTGATTCCTTTTGGTCTGCATCACATCTTCTATTCTCCATTCTGGTATGAATTTGGTACCTACGTAGATAAAGCTGGAGAATTGGTACGTGGTGACCAACGGATCTTCATGCAGCAGCTTCGTGATGGCGTTGAATTCACAGCAGGAACATTTACAACAGGTAAGTATCCTTTCATGATGTTCGGTCTTCCAGCAGCTGCTTTGGCCATCTATCATGAAGCTAAACCTCATAATAAAAAAATCGTCGGAAGTTTGATGATTTCCGCAGCATTGACTTCGTTCTTGACAGGGATTACTGAACCACTCGAATTCTCATTCCTGTTCGTAGCTCCATTGCTGTTCGCAGTACATGCTGTGTTTGCAGGTCTGTCCTTTATGACCATGCATATCCTTAATGTTAAGATTGGTATGACCTTCTCTGGAGGTTTTATCGATTACGTACTCTTTGGTATCATTCCGAACCGTACGGCTTGGTGGCTCGTAATTCCAGTAGGTCTTGCTCTTGCATTGATTTACTATTTCGGGTTCCGCTTTGTTATTCGCAAGTTCAATCTGATGACACCGGGGCGTGAAGAAGATACGGATGAAGCTGATGATACAGATGCAGAATCAGTTTCTAAAACTGGTGATGATCTGCCTCGAAACATTTTATCTGCGTTGGGTGGTAAAGAGAACATCGCTCATCTGGATGCTTGTATTACCCGCCTTCGTGTGGAAGTTAAAGATAAATCAGGTGTGGATAAGAATCGTCTGAAGAAGCTTGGTGCATCAGGTGTGCTTGAGGTGGGTAATAATGTCCAAGCGATCTTCGGTACACGTTCCGATACAATAAAATCGCAGATTCAAGATGTAATTAATGGGAAGACACCTGCAGCAACGCCGGTAACGGCTGCACCTAAGCCTGAAGAAGAACAGCAGGCGGGTGAAACTGGTGAAGCGATTATCAAAGAAGATATCGTCTCTCCGGTAAATGGTGAATTAGTGGATATCACTGAGGTTCCAGACGCAGTGTTCTCCCAAAAAATGACGGGTGACGGTTTTGCTTTCCTATCTGATGATGGAAAGATTGCTTCACCGGTTTACGGTAAAGTGTTTAATGTGTTCCCGAGCAAGCATGCGATCGGCATTATGTCCGATGGGGGTAAGGAAGTGCTCGTTCATATAGGGGTTAATACAGTTAAGCTTAAAGGTCAAGGCTTTACTGTTCTAGTTGAAGAGGGCGACCTTGTAGCTGCTGGACAGCCGATCATGGAAGTGGATTTAGAATATGTAAAAGCACATGCACCTTCAGTAATGTCTCCTGTTATTTTCTCCAATTTGCCAGAAGGCTCTTCCGTAACCTTGAAGAAGCCAGGTAAGGTATCTATTGGCGATAAGGATATTATTACCATTCAGTAAAAGTGCAAGGGTGGAAGCTTCCTTTAAACATTAAAGGGAGCGAAGCCTTCACTATAAATTAAAAAATACTCTATTAAAAGAAAGCGAGTTGGATAATATTATGCAAACAACATTCAGAATTATCGATGAAGATGGAATTCACGCACGTCCGGCAACTGCCTTGGTAAATACAGCTACGAAATTCAAAGGTACAGAAGCTTATGCAGAAGCAAAAGGCAAAAAAGTTACATTGAAATCTATCCTTGGCGTATTGTCATTGGGTCTGGAAGCTGGAGACACGTTGTCTCTGATTACTGAAGGCAGCGAAGAAGCTGAAGCTCTGAGCGCACTTTCTGATGTAATGATTAAAGAAGGGCTAGGGGAAATCCATGAATAAAATTTCAGGAATCGCGGCTTCAGCAGGGATTGCAGTAGCCCGTGCTTTTATCCTGAAACATCCGGATTATACAATTACAAAGACTAGTATCAGTGATCCTGAAGCAGAAGTCGCCAAGTTGAATGACGCACTTGCTAAATCAAGTGCTGAACTGCAAACCATTAAAGAGCGTACTTTAGCAGAACTAGGAGAGAAGAAAGCAGAGATTTTTGCATCCCATCTGCTGATTCTTGAGGACCCTGAGCTGATTAATCCCGTAATTGATAAAATTCGTCAGGAATCGGTTAACGCGGACTATGCACTAAACGAAGTAGCTACACAATTCATTGAAATGTTCGAAAACATGAAGAGTGCTTACTTACAAGAACGTGCAGCTGACATGCGTGATGTGACCAAGCGCCTGCTGAACCATTTGCTGGGTATTCATTATGTTAGTCCTGCAGAAATCAATGAAGAGGTTATTGTTATCGCTGAGGATTTAACACCTTCTGACACAGCACAGCTAAATCGCAAGTATGTTAAAGGCTTCACAACAAACATTGGTGGACGTACGTCCCACTCAGCGATTATGGCACGCTCCTTGGAAATTCCAGCAGTTGTTGGAACTAAGAATGTCATGACAGAAGTGAATTCTGGGGATCTAGTGATTGTCGATGGTCTGAACGGAGACGTTCTTATTAATCCTAGTGAAGCAGAAGTGGCAGCGTACGTTCGCAAGCAGGAAGCTTACGACTTGCAAATTGCAGAGTGGAAGAAACTTCGTGATAAACCAACGATTTCTGCAGACGGTAAGCACGTGGAGTTGGCAGCTAATATCGGTACACCAAACGATGTCAATGGTGTAATTGAGAATGGTGGCGAAGGTGTAGGCTTGTATCGTACTGAGTTTCTATACATGGGCCGCGATAAGTTGCCTTCTGAGGAAATTCAATATAACGCCTATCGTACTGTGCTTGAGAATATGAAAGGCAAACCGGTAGTTGTACGTACACTTGATATCGGTGGCGACAAAGAACTTCCGTATCTGGATCTACCAAAGGAAATGAATCCTTTCTTAGGATTCCGCGCAATTCGTCTTTGTCTGGATCGTCAGGATATTTTCCGTACGCAACTGCGTGCTTTACTGAGAGCAAGTGTTCATGGGGATCTTCGCATTATGTTCCCTATGATCGCAACACTTGGTGAATTCCGTGCAGCCCGTGATCTTCTGCTTGAAGAGAAAGCGAAGCTTCGTGAAGAAGGCAAGGAAGTGTCTGACAACATTCAGCTCGGCATTATGGTTGAGATTCCTTCCACTGCTGTATTGGCTGACCAGTTTGCAAAGGAAGTTGATTTCTTCAGTATTGGTACGAATGACCTTATTCAATATACAATGGCTGCTGACCGTATGAATGAACGGGTGTCTTACCTGTATCAGCCATACAATCCGGCCATCCTGCGTCTGGTCAAAAATGTAATTGATGCAGCGCATGCAGAAGGTAAATGGACTGGAATGTGCGGTGAGATGGCTGGGGACGCAACAGCGATTCCACTCTTACTAGGTCTTGGCCTTGATGAATTCAGTATGAGTGCAACGTCAATTCTGCCAGCACGTAGTCAAATTTCTAAATTGTCGGCTGCCGACATGAAGGAACTGGCTGCAAAAGCACTGCAACTTGGCACTGCTGAAGAAGTAGCTGCACTTGTTCAAAGCATCACTAACTAACTATTTCCATATGCATTACTCCGTTAAACGTTTTATAACGTTCCAACTACTATTACCGACTTCCGATGTTTGGAAGTCGGTTTTTTTGTGTTTAAATCAATAATTTTATTTCTTGTGTTGGCTTATGTTCATGGGAGAGCGTTATACTCAATTTAGAATAACTAAATTCACTTTTTATTTGCTTTATTGTACAGATGTCTATGCCGATAGTAATAGTGATGAGTATAAAGTCGGTAAGGAACCCAAACCTGTAAATATGTCTTACATATAATAGTATGAATCCATAGAAAGTTTATACTCCTTTATCGACTTGCAGAGCTGTGCAAGTATTAATATGATCTGAATTGGAAATATTTGGACTTATAAGCATCCCTATAAGTTAGGCAGGGAGCCATAGGATGGTGTTAACTCATGAGTAAAAATGTTATAAATACAGAATTAATGTTTGAGGTCTATGAAGGTAAAGACCTGGGCTTAACGTACTCGATGGAGTACAGTGTATTTAAAGTCTGGGCACCTACTGCTTTTGCTGTATCTCTAGTTTTGTACGAAACAGATGGAAATCAACGTAACATTGGATTTGATCTGAGCTCTGCAGATAGTGGGCGTATTATATATATGCAGCGTCAGAACGGCGGAGTCTGGCAGACTAAGTTATCAGGTGATTTAAAAGGGAAATATTATATGTACCGTGCTGTATTTGCTGATGGAAGTGTGACGGAAGCAGTAGATCCCTATGCAACAGCCGTATCGGCAAATGGTTTAAGAACAGCAATCGTTGATTTAAGTAGGACCCATCCTGAGCATTGGGAGAAGGATGTTGCTCCTCCATTGCAGCATCCTGCAGACGCGGTTATTTATGAGCTGCATGTGCGTGACTTCTCCTCACATGAGAGCTCTGGCATGTACAATAAGGGTAAATTTAAAGCATTTACAGAATTTGGATTAAAAGATTCGGAAGGAAATGCAATAGGTATGGATCATCTGGTCGAATTGGGTATCACCCATGTACATCTGATGCCTGTGTTTGATTTCCAGACTGTAGATGAGCTGAGTGTAATGAAGCGTGGTTCATCCATTGAACATAACGACTACAATTGGGGCTATGATCCTCAGCATTATAACGTACCGGAAGGATCGTATAGCACTGATCCTACCAATCCAGGGCTACGAATTCGGGAATTTAAAGAAATGGTTCAGGCACTGCATAGTCGTGGGATTTCAGTGATTATGGATGTGGTTTACAACCATACGTACGCTGTGGAGAAGGGCCCCTTTGAGCCGCTTGTACCAGATTACTTCTATCGCCGTGACTACTTGGGACGTTTATCTAATGGCTCGGGCGTGGGTAACGAGCTGGCTACAGAGCGTCCGATGGTACGCAAATATATTAAGGATTCTTTGTCCTACTGGGCTACGGAGTATCATATTGATGGCTTCAGATTTGATCTTATGGGTCTGATGGATAGTGTGACCATGCGTGAAATAACGGAAGAGCTTAGACTTGAGGTAAATCCTAATCTGCTGTTATATGGCGAACCTTGGACAGGAGGAGATTCTCCACTGGCAACAAAGACGCTAAAAGGTGTGCAGCGGGGAAAAGGATATGCTGTCTTCAACGATAACTTCCGTTCGGCGATCAAAGGTGATAGTGATGGATGGGGACGGGGCTTCATTACAGGGGAATACGGCAAAGAAGGGGCTGTTGCAGCCGGAATCAAAGGAGCCATCCACGAATTTACAGACTCTCCTGTGGAATCGGTGAACTATGTAACGGCCCATGATAATTTGAATTTATGGGATAAGGTGCTTACCGTACAAGGGGGATTTCAGGATGCTGCTTCACGGGCTAATCCTTACGTAAATGTAGATCTGGAGAATATTCTCAGCAATGAGACCGTGCGCCGATCCCTGCTTGCAAATGGAATCATCCTGACCTCGCAAGGGATTCCATTCCTGCATGCCGGTGATGAACTCCTGCGCAGTAAATTTGGAGATCATAATAGCTATCGTAGCGGTGATACGATTAACGCGATCCGCTGGAATATGAAGAGTGTGTTTAATCCTGTATTTCAATATTATAAAGGCTTGATCGAACTGCGGCGTACACATCCGGCATTTCGTCTGCATGGTAGGCAGGAAATTGAGCGTTCGCTGGAATTTATGCGCTGTGATGGGGGGATTGTGTCGTACCTGCTTAGAAATCATGCAGGAGGCGATCTCTGGAACAATATAACAGTCATTTTTAATGCCAATAATGATCGAGTAAAGCTATCTCTTCCTGAAGCTAATAACGGTTGGAATGTGGTAGTGGATCATACCCGAGCAGGGACAGAAGCATTCCGAAGAATTACAGGTAGCGAGGTGGAAATTGAAGGCTTGTCGATGATGGTGCTCTATGATGAATGTGGTGAGCCAGCCCCGAGATCTAAAATTATCGAAGTACACTATGAACGGCCAGATGGGAAATATCAAGGCTGGAATCTTTGGGTTTGGGATACAGGAATTCAGGATGGACAATGCGACTTTCGGTATATGGAGGATGGGCGTGCAGTTGCACGCATTGAGGTGTTGCCAGATACCAATTCTATCGGGTATATATTACGTCTTAATGACTGGGAAGAGAAAGATGGCGATGGGGATCGCTTTATTGATTGTTCCACGGATGACGAGCTGATCAAGGTGATGGTTATAGATCGTGATCAGGAGAATGATGGGATCTCAGATGATCATCTGCAGTTAACCAGTTAAAAGAATAAAAAAGAGCTGCTTCAGGGTTTTGACCCCTGGAACAGCTCTTTTTGTTGTTCTTATGGTTTTCCGATGGTTTGGTTGGCTAAACCTACATCCAATAGATCGTAGTAGAGATTAGCTTCATTCCCACCATGGTCTTTAGAAAGGTACATCGCTAGATCTGCGGCACGCAGAAGTTCATTAATGCTGCTTCCATTTTCAGGAAATAGGGCTACGCCAATACTTGCGGAGGTGTGGAAGCTAGATCCATTGTCAATAGACCAAGATTTGTTGAATAACTTAAGCAACCGCTGAAGCATTTCATCTAACATTTCTGGAGAGGTAAATCGGTGCAGTACCACCGCGAATTCATCACCGCCAATCCGGAACGCCTGGCCTACACCTTTAACCGTTTGCAAAAGCTCTCGAGAGAGCAGTTGGAGAAATTCGTCACCTGCCAGATGTCCTAAGGTATCGTTTAACTGCTTGAATCTGTCGCAATCCAGCAATGCGAGTGCAATATTCTTTCTCCGTTCCTCGGGTTGGTTGATGAGATTCTCCATGTACATTTTGAAATGAGCACGGTTGGGAATTGCGGTTAAATGATCATAGAAGGCTAGCTTATGTAATCGTTCTTCGTACTGCTTCCGTTGTGTAATTTCACGGGACACTAACATAAATTGTGCTGGGAAATTATTGCTTCCCCGAACAGGCGACACCTTCGTTTCCAGCCATACCCATTGCCCTTCAGCTCCACGCATTCGTAGCTCTGAGATACGAGGGGTTCCTTGAACGATACTCTTTAGTTTGGCCCAAGCGATTTCCGGTTCACGAATATAGTTGGATAGTGGGTCACCCTTTTTAGGAACATAGCCGAGAATACTTGAATGTGAAGGGGAGCTATACAATATCAACCCGTTAGGATCAGTCAAGATAATAAAGTCAGACATGGTTTCACCGATTAGCTGATAGAGTGTTTGTTCCTCCAGCATTTCATTTTTGAGCCAAATGATTTTGCGACCCAGATAAATAATAACTAGAAGCAGAATAAAGAAGACCAATGAGTATAGCGCAAAAAGTGCACTCTTTTTATCTTGGAACCCATCTGCTACTTGTAAGGCGTAGGTGTCTACCAGGTCTTCTGATTGATCAAGATGAGTTCTAACTTCATTTAACTGCATGTTCAGATTTACAGCATGATATGAAGCAGGGTCCCATCCGATTTGCATCCGTTCAGCTATCAATTTACTCCCTGTATTCTTCCATAGGACTAGGGATGTTTCAAAGGCATGGAGCTCATTCTCTAATTCAGTAAGTATATTGGCCTGCTTCAAATCACTGTAGGGTTTGTTGATGGATCTGATGTCTGAACTTGCTAGGCCTACCCGTTCTTGTGCTTGTTGATTATTGTCCTTAAATTCCTGAATGAACTGATCACGTTCAGCGTCAGTGAGGTTCGAGCTCATGGAGGAGTGGAGAGCGATTGCGGCTTGATACAGATCACGATCAGCGCTCAGTATGAGCTCAGAGTTCTCAAATACATCTTCATATAAAGAATCTGACATTCTGTTAATGGTGTGATTTAGATAGAGTAAAGAAGCTACACTAATCCCAACCAGTAGAATGGAGATCGCAGCGAAAATAAAGATTAGTTTGCGTGTTACTTTGATATCGAAAAATCCAGCCACGGTCATTCTCTCCCCGCATAAGATGTTTAACAAATCTTATTGCTGCTAACTATAACCTGCGGAACATCCATTTGTGGCAGGTGTATTTTATTTTCAGGCAAAGATGTTGAGAGTGACTATGTGAAAAAGAGGTGTTGTAACATAGTGGGAAATGAGGCATGGGAAAGATAAATTGTGTGTGGACCGCAGTTTGTAGTACAACAAGTATATAGGACGTCCTACTTATAGAGCAATCGCTTCCTCAAATAAATATCGATAATAATAAAATTAATGATTACGGTATGAGCCTATTGCCTTATCTATATTCAAATCCATAAATCCTATTACCCACCGTCTTCGTAAATGATACCTAGCTCAGCCTCAAAAATATGCGTTCTGTTATGCTAAAAAAGCTGCTCAGTCATATTAATGACTGGGCAGCTTACTTGAAGTAACTATTCGTTACGTAGTGCATGAATGGGGCGAAGCCGTGCGGCTTTGTTCGCAGGCATCATTCCGAAAATTACGCCGATAAGCAAGGAGAAAACAAAAGAGATCAGTACCATATCCCAGGCAATGGATACGGTAAGTGAAGTATACTTTCCTAGGAGCCAACTACCTGCGACTCCAATACCAACACCGATTACCCCACCCAATCCGCTAAGCACAATGGATTCGATCATGAATTGAGCGAGAATATCGAACTTTTTGGCGCCGATTGCTTTGCGGATACCAATTTCTCTTGTTCTTTCATTGACGGATACGATCATAATATTCATGATGCCGATCCCCCCAACAAATAGTGAAATGCCGGCAATTCCCGCAAGTGCCATTGAAAGCGTAGCTGTCGTAGAATTTACAGTTTCCAGCATCTCTTGAGAGTCAAATACACTAAAAGCATTATCCGCATAATTAAATTTAGCATCCAGTGTACTCTCTAGTTTATCTTTTACCGTGGCTACAGTGTCTGCTGAAGTCGTCGCAATTGTGATAGAACGTACGCCTTTGCTTTTTAACTGACGTTCTGCAGTAGCTATAGGGATTAATAAGATATCATCGTTGGAACCACTTAGACTAGAGCCTTTGGCTTCCAACAGGCCGACGATTTTATAGCTGATCCCGTTTAGCTGTACCTTTTGGCCTACAGGATCATCTGTGCCGAATAAATCCTCAGCCGTACCTGTGCCTATCAGCGCAACCTTCTGCCGGTACTCTGTATCTATATCAAGCAGGAAACGTCCTGACTGTACATGGAAATCCTTAACGTCCTCATAAGAAGGTGTAATGCCTTCAACAGTAACGCTAACATTCTCAGTATTATGCTTGGCTGTAACGTTGCCACTGATTACAGGAGCTACATTTTCTATCCCCTCTATATCTCCTAGTGCTAAGGCTTCTTCATAGGTGAGGGAGGTGGTAGCCCCGCGGCCAGTGATGTTTACCGTCAGCTGATTTGTTCCGAGTCCATTAAGCTGCTCCGTAATCTGAGAAGTAGTTCCCTGCCCCACAGAAACGAGAATGATAACGGATGATACACCAATAATAATACCCAGCATCGTTAAAAAAGCTCTTACTTTACTGCTGTAAATACTTTTTAGAGCCATCCGCATACTTTGAAATAATTTCACCTCGCATTCCTCCGATCTTCTACGAGGTTGCCATCCTGAATACGAATGATCCGCTTCGCTTGCTTTGCAATTTCGAGGTCATGTGTGATTAGGATGATTGTATGACCTTGCTCATTTAATTCTCGAATCATCTGCATGACCTCTTGTCCAGTTCGCGTATCAAGCGCCCCGGTAGGTTCATCTGCAAGTAGAATCGGGGGAGATCCAGCCATGGCTCGCGCAATCGCAACACGCTGTTGCTGTCCTCCAGAAAGCTCAGAAGGTCGGTGATGCATTCTTTCCTCCAAGCCTACTTTAAGGAGTGCCTGTTGCGCCGTTTCTCTACGTTCTCGATGTGAGAGGCCGCGGTATATTAGAGGAAGCTCTACATTCTCGACAGCAGACAATTTGGGGAGAAGATTGAAATTTTGAAAGATAAAGCCGATCTTCTCATTTCGGATAATAGCCAGCTTGTTGTCGGATAATTTGCGAACCTCTTGCCCGTCCAGAAGGTAACTTCCCTCATCTGATATATCGAGGCATCCAAGCATGTTCATGAGTGTTGATTTACCAGAACCGGAAGGACCTATAATCGCTACGAACTCTCCGAAGTCGATTGTAAAGGAAAGATTTTTCAGGACTGTCATAGTTTCTCCGGCCATATTATAGCCATGGGTCATGTTCTGGACTTGGATCAGTGGTGCTGAAGCACTCATCTGCTGCCACCTCCACCACCACCAGCTGGTGCTCCGCCCATGCCACCAGCACCACCTCCACTGAAGCCGCCACCACCGCTAAAGCCTCCGCCGCCGAAACCGGCGCCACCCATACCGCCTTGCATTTGCATCTCAGTACTAGTTGTACCCGTTTTGGTAGAGATTACTGTAGGAATGATCACTTTGTCTCCTTCATTAAGTCCGCTGACAATTTCAATGCTGCTCTCATCATGAATGCCCACTTCGACAGAAACCATTCGCTGATTACTATTTCCGCGGTTTCTTGTGCCAGCTGCTCCACTAGCCATAGCACCGCTGCCGCGAGCATCAGGCGCTCCGCTAGGCATTGCGCCACCGCGAGCATCAGGCGCTCCGCTAGGCATAACTCCACCGCCAGCTTCAGGTGCTCCGCTGGGCATTACTCCGCCGCGGGCAGCATCAGGAGCCCCACTAGGCATTGGTGCCTGGCCCTCGGTAGATGAGTTTTCGGTTGAACCCGCTGTTAAGGGGAGAGCTACTGTATACTTGCCATTTCTTTCTTGAACAGCTTCAACCGGTACGGTTAACACATCTTTTTTCTCAGCCGTTGTAACTGAAACTTCTGCCGACATCCCGACAAGGGCACCTTCGGAGCTAGTTAAGCCAACGGTAACATCGAAGAGGGATACTCCGTTTGAGACTGTACCTTCCTTGGCAATCTTTGTGACACTCCCCTTGAATTCAGTGTCGGGAAGGGCATCCAATGAAATGGTGGCAGGCATCCCCAACTTCACTGTAGGAATATCAAGCTCATCCACCTGCACTATGACGCTTAAATTAGCATAATTGGTGATATCGATGAGTTCAGAGCCATCCATCGCTTTTTCACCGTTGGCTATATTAACAGCTGTAACAGTTCCGTCAATAGGGGCGGTTAGGGGATCTGGAGGGATCATATCTTCTTGTACAGATGCTATTTTTTCGATTTGAGAAGCGATATCTGTTTTCGCTTTTTCAATCGAACGTTTGGCACTGGCCAATTCATCCTCGGAGGCACCTGCCACGGCAAGCTTCTTATACTGCTCCTGCTTGTCCTGAAGATCCACTTCAAGTGAGGTAAGAGAGGTTTGTTCCTGTTTGAGATTGTCACTCAGGTCATCGCCTTCGAAGGTAATTAATGTCTGGCCTTTTTTCACAAGGTCTCCTTCTTGGACAAGCACTTCAGCTGCGGTTCCAGCGTCCTTCGTTTTCACTTTTCCTGTTTCGGTGGCCGTGACGGAGCCTGCTCCAGATACATTTACTATGATATCGCCCTTCGTAACCGTGGCTGTATTTACGGGCACTTCAGCAGCCTGACTGCTCTTATCAGGTAAAAATGTATACACCAACAATCCGGCTGTTGCTACAGCTACTACTCCGATGGTCCAGAGCAACACTTTTTTCTTCTTCATTTCTATCCTCCATAGATCATCAAATTTCTTTTGAATTCAGCCACCCTTGCGCTTTTACTAAATGTCGGATGGATTGTTAGCATTAGAATCGGTGTTTGAAGCGGAATTGCTGTTTGAAGTCGTTGACGCTGCCTGATAAGTGACAACATAGGTCCCAGTTCCCAGCAAATTTCGATGACCTTGGAATTCGTCGTATATATTCAATCGGATCGCGCCGCCACTTAGAGTTTTGTAAAGATTGCTTGTGAATGTTGTGGTGTACGACTTGAAGCTACCTAATGGCAGATCTGTGCCCAGTGTTAATGTCTTTTCCATCGTTTGTCCGAAGGGGTCGATCAGCTCTAGTACAAGCTTGTGCTCATACGTACCCGATTCGTAAAGCGTGCTGCTCGACAGGTTGTAGGTTAGGACAGTGCTTAGCGTATCTTTTCCACCAGTGACGGTGGTGACTGCATTTGTCACGGATAGGGTATAAGGGAACAATTCTACATCCAAAAGATTGCTCTTTGCCTCCACCGCAACATTATTTAGTCCCAGTGACACCGTATTGATATATCCCGTTGATTTCCCGCCAGGAGCCGTAAGTTTTCCTTCGGATACCCCTTCACCGATATAAAGAACAAGCTGAGAAGGATCTACTCCAAGTGGAAGCTTAGTCCAGACGGTAATCAGATTTTTTCCGTTAGGGCTCGTGGAAGTTGTAGACTGGTTGACCTCGCCTTCGAAATATTGATTGTCTGGTGTTTTGTAATAAGCTACGAGTTGAGCCTGCTCTGATTTACGTGTTTCCTCACTGTTCATTTCCAGTTCTGTGTACATGATATTGGAGCTCGTACCCTGATAAACCGTTGTCCGGCGCTCTAATACTTCTGCTTTTTTGCTTTCAAGGTCAATTTGGAAGGAACTTAGTGCTGCAACTTCCTGAACACGGCTATCCAACTGATTTGTACTTAACGAAAGAAAATTAATTTTGCTTTCGCCGGAGGTTTCTTGCAGCGTTATTTTTAATGGATTGAACTGGTAGGTGTAAGGAACATTGGCCACGACATAAACGTCTGCGGATTCATTTGGCCCGAGTAGGGTTTGTGTGCTTTCTGTGACGACTTGGGAAGTGCTGCTAATATCACTCTCACCAGCTTTAATGACACTTGTAAACGCTGGAAGCTGTACAGAGGTCGATTTCGTGTTGCGAATATTGATTTTAGCTACAAGCTGATCTTTGTCTGCCCAAGGTAGCCGCTGTATGTTCGTAAGCTTGACAGCAAATGTACCGTGGCTGTTCTCCACTGCGTATTCTGTGTCCTGCCAATTATTAGTTTGCAGAATGTAAGGGATCTGATAATAGGCTGTAGGAAAAATGATCTTACCCTCGACAGCGGGTTCATTCATTTGCAGCTGTAGCGTTCCTTGAGCTATCGTTAGCGGAACTTCTGCACTGAGCTCGATTATTTTTTCTTCAAGGGGTTTGAGTGTAAGGTTGGCGAAAGCCTTCGTGTCCACCGGAAAGCTATATCCTTCAGCGGCTTTAACGGTAAACTCATAAGCAGGCAAAGTAATCGCTTTGTTGCCGCTATTTTTTACTCGAAATTGCAGCGTCCAATTCGCGGTGCCGTTGTCGGCATAGACATTGGCGCTTTTTAACTGCGTCTCGACAGTATTATTGTTGATCGTAAGCTTCTTGATGACATTGCTGGCTACGACAAGATCCGGTGTGGTAGCAGCGGGAAGGTTATAGGTGACGATGGGCAAAGCTATTTTTAATGAAGTATCTTCTCCAGCAAACTGCAGAGTCATATTGTCTGTCTTCATATAAGAGGGGATTTCCGTCATGTAGTAGATCGTCTTTTTTTCTTGTGGCTGTACTTTGTAGTTGCTGCTCGCGTCATCAAGCGTTAATTCAAATACAGATCCGCCTGCGGATGCGAGGTATCCCTTAAGTCCAGAATCACTTAGCACTTTGGTTCCTTGATTGGTTAAGCTCACACCTACTTTGGCGTATACCTTACCGTTATATTTGTAAATTTGCAGACTTTCTGTTTGGGTTGTTACGGGTTGATTATTCAAGGTTATTTTTTTGCTTTGGCCTCTAGCGACCGCTTGTGAAAAAGTTGCAGGTAGGGTGAAAGTACCCAGCTTCTTTTGATAATCGGTACTGCTGAAATCCCAACCAAAGACTGAAATCTTAACGCCTTTTAATGAGGTGGATTTACCGATGTTTACATAATAGGTTACGGATTGACTGCTTTTGGAGGCTATGGACTTGATAGTTGCACTGCTGGTTACTGGGCTCCCTTGGATAACCGTTCCTCCGGCAGTAGTTACCTTAGAGAAATAGTCCACCAGATTGATGCTGCTTCCGCTCCCATTGTAATAGCTGAGGGTGTATGTAAGAATATTGCCGCCATCCTGAGTTAAAAAGCCTACATCGCTCAGCTTCACGCTTACGTTACTCTTTAAAGCTATCGAGCCGAGTTTATCCAGAGTGGATACGGTGGTGGTGGTTGCCGTTTTGGTGGATGTACTAGTCGTTGATGCAGCGTATGCTCCATACGCTGAAGCTTGACTCAGAACGGCTGCGCTAAGTATGATCCCAGCGACTTTTGTTCTTCGTGCATGCATGTAATTCCCTCCCGGTATGAAAGTCCTTGTACTATGAAGGTGGTTTATGATGGAGTACAACCATGCCTTCTTAATAATGGAAATTATCAAGCTCCGCTGAACGTTAGCTGAAAAAAAGTCCCCGGAACGGCTCTGAACCTTAAAGCCAGCTTAAAGCCAGATAAAAATTGCCCTAATTATGCTTGAACTTGTCAAAACGACAGATTTTGCATATAATAAACAGACATATCTCTTGCATAAAAGAGGTACCTGACAATTAGATTGAATTGTAAAATGCAGTGATGGAGAAGAGTACACAGTGCCTGACTTACAGGGAGGAGACGCCGGTGATTGAGAGCGTTTCTAGGAAACAGAGCTGTCGAAGTTCACTCCGGAGCAGTTCCTTGAATTCCTTAAGATTGCCTTGTAAGGAAGCGTAGGGGAAACCGGTCACAGACCGTTATTTCTGTATAAAGTGAGATAGGTATCTGTCCAGCCAAAAGAGGGAATGAAGCTCTTATGGGGAACAGATCAGCTTGTCTAACAAGGGTGGTACCACGGTCTTTTCGTCCCTTACCGGGAGGAAAGGCCTTTTTTTTGTTGAACTAGACAATGATTGAAGGGGGCTGTACACGGCCATGAAAGAGAAGTTGGAAGCATTGAAGGTTGAGGCGCTGGCTAAGTTGCAGGAGGTTATGGATCCACAGGTTTTGAATGACCTAAGAGTGAAATACCTCGGTAAAAAAGGCGAGCTTACAGAAGTTCTGCGTGGTATGGGAGGACTTAGTGCTGAGGAGCGTCCGGTTATCGGGCAAGTAGCGAATCAGGTGCGTAGTGCGATTGAGGAGATTATTGGAGCGAAGCAAGAAGCTTTTCAACAGCAAGAGACTCAGCAACGTCTGCAGGCTGAAAAAGTAGACGTAACATTGCCGGGTCGCCGCATGCAGCAAGGGGGCATTCACCCGCTTAGCAGAGTGGTTCAGGAAATTGAGGATATTTTCATTGGTATGGGCTACCGTGTGGCTGAAGGTCCGGAAGTGGAGACCGATTATTATAACTTTGAAGCCCTAAATCTGCCTAAAAATCACCCGGCACGCGATATGCAGGACTCCTTTTATTTAACGGATGACCTGCTTATGCGTACTCAAACGTCTCCGGTACAGATTCGTACTATGCAGGCTATGAACGGTGAAGTTCCAGTTAAAATCATTTGCCCGGGTAAAGTATTCCGCCGCGATGATGACGATGCAACGCATTCCTTCCAGTTCCATCAAATTGAAGGTTTGGTTATCGGAAGTAACATTCGGATGAGTGATCTGAAAGGCACCTTGCAGCAATTCGTACAAGAGATGTTCGGCCCGAATACAGACATTCGTCTTCGTCCGAGCTTCTTCCCATTCACCGAGCCAAGCGTTGAAGTGGACGTAAGCTGCTTCAAATGTGGCGGCGATGGCTGCAGACTGTGCAAGCAAAGCGGATGGTTAGAAATCCTTGGTGCCGGCATGGTGCATCCAAACGTTCTGAAAATGGGTGGCTATGATCCTGCTAAGTATAGCGGCTTCGCATTTGGTATGGGTGTTGAGCGGATTGCTATGCTTAAATACGGCATCGATGACATCCGTCATTTCTATAACAACGATATGAGTTTTGTAAAGCAATTCAAGGGCGTTTAGATTTTTGGTGGGCGAGCTGGCTTGCGGGTTAGGAGGATGGATTTTGGAGCATTTGATTTCATGTTGTAAAAACCCTATTAAGCTAGGATCGGAAAGGAATTTTGGAACTGTAGGAGCGATAGCGACCGCCTTTGTCCCCGGATTTCCACCGCGAAGAGCGGTTTAGATCAAGAAATCTGGGGACAACAGCGGCCGGAAGTCCAAAGATTCCTTGCAGGGACCGCTCTTAATAGTGTTTTGTAGTTGAAATTGAGAGCTCTTAATCCAGCATCCCACAGGAAGCAGATCGAACGGCAAGTAGATAAATACATCTGAAACATAAAGGAAGTGAGCGGACATGAAAGTATCAACCGGATGGTTGGCTGATTATACATCGATTGAAGGAGTAACCGCCGAAAAGCTAGCGGAGAAGATTACCGCTGCCGGTATTGAAATTGACGGAGTAGAGCGCCGCAATAAAGGGATTTCCGGTATCGTAACCGGCTATGTGAAATCGAAAGAAAAACATCCTGATGCGGATAAACTGAACGTATGTATCGTGGATGCAAGTCAAGGTGAAGATCTGCAAATCGTCTGTGGCGCAAAAAATGTGGCTGCGGGACAAACCGTTCCTGTAGCTCTTGTTGGCGCTAAGCTGCCAGGTCTGGATATCAAAAAAGCGAAGCTGCGCGGGGTATTATCACAAGGGATGATCTGCTCGGCTAAAGAATTGGGACTCAATGATAAATTGCTTCCTAAAGAGCAACAAGAAGGAATTCTTGTACTTCCTGAAGGTACAGAGATCGGTCAAGATATTTCAAAGTTGCTGGGTCTAGATGATGAAATTCTGGAATTCGATCTGACTCCGAACCGTTCAGACTGCCTAAGCATGATTGGTGCTGCTTATGAAGTGAGCGCGATTCTTGGACGCGACATTAAATTGCCTGATCCTGCGAGTGAAATGATTGAGGTCAGCGGAGCAGCCGCGCAATCTATTTCCGTTAAGATTGAGAATGAAGAACAGTGCAGTCATTACGGAGTTCGTTATATCTCAGGCGTTAAACCTGCAGCATCACCGCTGTGGATTCAGAATCGTCTGATGGCGGCAGGAATTCGTCCAATTAACAACATCGTAGACATCACTAACTATGTGATGCTCGAATACGGACAGCCGCTTCATGCTTTTGATGCAGATAAAATAGAAGGCGGAGAACTCGGCGTTCGTCTTGCTCATGAGGGTGAAGTCCTGACTACACTTGATGGCCAAGAACGGAAGCTTGAGCCACATATGCTCGTTATCGCTGATGGAGCTAAAGCAGTAGCTCTGGCTGGAGTAATGGGAGGTCAGGATACGGAAGTTACTGCTGAGACGGTAAATCTCGTTCTGGAATCCGCTAAGTTTGATGGAGGAACCGTTCGTAAAACCTCGCGTCAACTGGGACTTCGCTCGGAAGCATCGCTTCGATTCGAGAAAGAAGTGGATCCAAATGCAGTGATCCCTGCATTGAATCGCGCTGCAGTACTTATTGCACGTTATGCTGGCGGATCTGTGCATGAAGGTATTGTGCAAGCAGGAACAGTCGCTGGAGAAGAGAAGGTACTTACTTTGTCCTTGGAGAAGCTGAACCGTTATCTGGGAACAGATCTTTCCTTGCTAGAAGTGAAGACATTGTTTGGCCGTCTTCATTTCAAGTGCGGGGATACCGCACAAGGGCTGATCGAAGTTCAAGTGCCAACTAGACGCGGCGATATCAGCTATGATGTTGACCTTATCGAAGAAATTGCCCGTCTGTACGGGTATGATAACATTCCAACGACTTTGATTGAAGGAGTTACAACGCCAGGCGCATTGACGCATAAGCAATCACTCCGCCGTGAACTGCGCCGCCTGTTGTCGCATGGCGGTTATCAGGAAGTGATGGGCTACTCTTTCATCCAGCCGGAACAAAGCAAAATGTTCCCTGAGTTATCGGAAGGCTCACAAGCGGTCAAATTGGCTATGCCAATGAGTGAAGAACGCAGTGTACTGCGTACCAGCCTTCTGCCACAACTATTGGATATTGCTAGCTACAATACCAACCGTCGTCAAAGCGATCTAGCGTTGTTTGAAATCGGCAATGTTTTCTTCACAGATGAAGAACAGTTGACTCGTCAGCCGCGTGAACTGCCGGTGCTTGGGTTGTTGCTTAGCGGTAGCCTAACCGTGAAGCAATGGAACGTTTCTGCACAGCCTGTAGATTTCTTTGATTTGAAGGGTGCGCTGGAATCAGTATTTGCTTATTTGGGTCTTACAGACAGAATTATTTACGAGGGAGATAGTCCAGAAGGGTATCATCCTGGGCGTTCAGCGTCGGTATATTTAGTCGGAGACGAGGGTCGTGTGAAGATTGGAACTATGGGCCAGCTTCATCCGGAACTGCAAAGAGAGCTTGATCTAGTGGATACTTACGTAGCTGAGATTCTACTGCAGCCGCTGTATGATAACACGCAAAGCCGTATGCAATATAATGAGCTTCCACGTTTCCCAGGTATGGAACGGGATATTGCTGTGGTTGTAGATTCAACTGTACCAGCGGGCGATCTGCTAGCTTCCATCCGTGCAAACGGAGGAACTTTGCTGCAATCCGTACAGGTATTCGACGTGTACACTGGTGGCAAGTTAGAGAGTGGAAAGAAGAGTATTGCGATCTCACTGCTGTATCGTCACGGTGAACATACATTGACAGATGAAGAGGTTGGAGAAGTGCATGATAAGCTATTATCAGTCCTTCAACAAACTTTTGGCGCAGAATTAAGAAAATAGCAGGAATTGTGTAAAGCCGCAGCGAATCCATTTAGAAACTGAGATTCGCTGCGGCTTTTTCTGGGTAGAGTGAAATGCGGAGGATATCAGCGAGAATCTATTGATTACAAGGGATTTTGCCAAATGCTTAAGAAAAAAGCTACAATAGAAACAGTAAGACTAGCTTAGAATCCGCACACATACAAAGGAGGGCACAACTGTGGCTATGGACCGGACACGTGTCGCCGTGGAGATATACGGAACTTCCTATAAACTCGTCGGAAGCAGCACTGAATATATGAAACAAGTGGCCCGTTATGTTGACGAACATATGCGCACGATTTCTAAATCACACAACAGACTGGATACGCCGCGTATAGCGGTGCTTGCAGCAGTACATATGGCGGAGCAGGCTATTCAGGTTCAGGATTTTAAAAATGAACTCAACATGATGACAGGTGAACGCAGTGAACTGCGATTGGAAGTATCTCGCCTGCTGGAGGTTCAGCGGGAGCGACAAGAAGAATATGAACGCCTTGAAGCGGCGGCTAAGGAAGAAGCAGCACGACTGATTGCTGCGGTTGAAGAAGAGCGCAAGCGTCATCTGGAGATCCAGGAGAACGAGCGCAAGGTACATGCGGATCAGCTTCAGGAAGCAACCCATGCGGCTGACGCCGCGCGAGAGAAGCTGGAAGAGGAGTTGCTTGCGCGTGAGCTGGAGCTGCAAGAACTGCGGGCAAGCTATGAGGCTGAACAGGCAATGATTCGTGAGAATCATCGAGAGGCGCTGGCCAATGCAGAAGCCATCCGTCTACAGCAGCTGGAAGAGCAGAAGGCAGCGCATTTGCAAGAGCTGGAGAATACTCGTGAGACGCTGACTAAGGAGAAGACAGATACAATGTCTGCTCTGGAACTTGAGCTAACCCAAACTAGATCAACCTTAGAGAAACAGCTTGAGGAAACTAAATCAACATTAGGGAAGGAACTCGAGGAGACGAAGTTGACACTAGGTAAGGAGCTTGAGAACACGACAACGAAGTTAGGCAAGGAACTGGCTGAAGAGCGGGAAGCTCTACAACGGGAGCTTGCTAAGAATAAGGAACTTCGACAGTCGCAAGGTACTCAGGAACATAGACATAAGCAAAGCATTCAAGAGCTCGAGAAACAGCTGGCTGAGCTTCGTGGTGGAACAGGACAACTTCAGTCTAGACTCCGTGCGGCAGAGGCGAGCCTTAAGAGTGAACGAGATGCTCGTCAGACGCTGCTCGGACAATATGAAGCGGTTGTTAAACGCGAAGAACAGCTCAGTGAGGAGCTGCGTACGGCCACTGAGCTAGGCACGCTGTTGAATGATGAGCTGGAAGAATTGCGCCAGCGTTACCAGCAGTCCCAGAATGAAACATCAGAGCTGCGGAAGTCACTACAGGAAACGAGTGAGAATCTGCACCGTATTCAGGAAGAACTGGCTGGATCTGTGGCGGAGGCAGCAAATTGGCAGGAGCTCTCGGATAAACGGATGGAAGACATTAGTGAGCTTGAAATGAACCTAATGGAGACCGAAGAGAAATCATTGGCGCTTCAAAAGGAGATTGAGACCCTTCGTGGTCAAGCGGATGGATTAGTACAACAGTTAGACCGGGAAGTTCAGCTTCGTACGGATGCAGAACAGGAAACTGCAGCACTCCGTGAACAAGGTGGACAGGTTCAGAAGGAACTGTCAGCACTTCGTGAACGTTATGAGGAACTGATCTCTCAATATGATGAAGTGCTGCAAGATGGGGAACGTCTGCAGGAAAGATATCAACTGCTGCAGGAAGAAGGCGAAGAGACAGCTCGACGCTTAGAAGAATTGTCTGAAGCTAGCCTTGAGGCCGCTGCTACTGTTGCAGAGCAGCAGGATGTTCTGAGGGAAGCAGAGGCGTACGGCGCTTCATGGAAGCAAAAGTACGAGGAATTATTCGAGCGACAGCAGCAGTGGAGTGATTTGGAGGCGAAGCTGCGTGAAGAGATAGATATTTGGCAGCAGGAGGCCGGTGAGGCTGAGGCTAAGCAGAAATCTATTGAACGTGAACGCAGTGAGGTGCTTCAGCAGCTTGGTGAAGTCGGCGAGAACTATGAGTTGGCCCAAGGACAACTTCGTCTGCTACAGGTCCAGTTTGAGATGCATCAGAATGAACTACAGAAGATGACGGATGAGCATCGTAATCTTCAAGAGGAATATGCCAAGCTTCAAAATGAATATAATGAATGGATTCAACTGATCGAACAGGATAGTTGAATGTCGGATGCAAGAAAGAGGGCTGTACCTGATGTGTAGAGAAATCTATTTCAGGTCAGCCCTGTTTGTCAATGATTTAGGGTAAATAAATAGCCGATCGTCAGGGCAATTCCCTAACGATCGGCTATTAATGATTTATCTAGTCCACAATGATTTTTGCGTTCATGCCGCTATGTCCGGAACCGCACATAATCGAACAGGTCATTTCGAATGTGCCGGCTTCCTCTGGAACAATTACTTTCGAGGACTTTTTGCTATTAAGCTGGAGTTCGAATTCAGGGATAAGGATGCCGTGATTGCCGCTATCGTTTTTAAAAATAATTTTGACGGGCACACCTTTTTTTAGATGGTATTCTTCCTGATCAAAGCTGTAATTCGTAGCTGTAATTATAAGTTCTGTTTCTGCCTCGATCTCTGGCTCCGATGTGTTAGCTTTGCCAGCAGCACTATCATTGTTGTTTCCACAGGCTGTAAGTGCTATAACAAACACAATTGAAAGTAGAATTGCAAATTTTTTAATGATCCAAACCTCCTCCTAAGAAGTCCAAGCATAGTGAAAATGTGACAATTATGTAGACATCATAACTTAAAATTTAAGTAAGCGCTTTGATTAAATGTGAAAAATCCGTGAACAAGGGAGACTGTTCAAACTTTGTCGTAAATTGCAAATAAATGATGAAAATATAACTAAAATTTATTATAATGAAAGCTATTACATTAACGTACAAAAGTAGGGGATACATATTTCAAGTACTAACGATGCGCTAAATACGGAGGTTTGGCACCGTAGAATTTTAAAAGGTTATTGGATGGTAGTTATTCTTTTATTAATCTCACAGTTGCTGTTTTTGTCGAATATTAACCGGCTTCAAATAAAAACAACCATGGACACGAATCTATGGCACTTATTTATAGCCTGTAATTTACTAATTGTAGCCCTTATGATTACTGCGGAGCTGTGGCTTCGTTATAATAAACAATCCCCTAAATATGGGGTGGTTAGTTGTGGTTTTTTAGTGTCCTACCTTATGTATTTTGTATTAGAGCCTTTTATCGATGGTGCTCAGATGACGCTCATGATGCCGATTATGGTCGCTCTTATTTATTTTGATCGTAAGCTCCTGTATCTAATGGGACTATTTAGTATTGTGTTTTATGCGGGGGTATATTTCGGGTTGGAACGGCCATTCCTACATAAACCACTGCTTGAATTCTTAATGGTAGAGTGTGTATTTATAATATTTGTAGGGATGGCTCTGGCTGTAATTATTCGTGCGCGGGAAGCGCGTGTAAATCTGGAGAGATTAACGAAGGAAGGCCAAGATCTTATGGTGGAGAGGGCGATTTCGGATAAGCTGCTGAAGATAGATGCACTTACTGGACTATATAATCATAAAACCTTTCATGAATATTTGGATTCATTATTGGAGCAATGTGAAAGCAACAACCTTCAACTGCAGCTGGCTCTTTTCGATATAGATAACTTCAAGCAAGTTAATGATACTTACGGACACAGGGTTGGAGATCTTGTTCTTAAGGTAATTGCGGACAAGGTTGGCGGTATGATTGAGTTAAATGATTTTGCGGCCAGATATGGCGGTGAAGAGTTTGCAGTAATTTTTACAGACAAAAGTTTTTCAGAGTCTTACGAGGCGGTAGAGAAATTACGGATCAATATTGCTCAAATCGAGCATTTGCAGGCTGGGAATAAGCCGATTACCGTCAGCATTGGAATTTGTAATTATCAGCTTGGGGATGGGAAAGAGCTTCTTTTTCGTAAAACGGATAAAGCGCTCTATACCGCTAAAAAGAAAGGCAAGAACAGAGTGGTCAATTGTGCTGAGCGTCATGAAGCGGAGATTGTGTCATATGGATAAAAACAACACAGAACCCTTATTACCGGAAAAGAACCGGAAATAGGGGTTCTGTGTTGTGAATAGCTTTGGTTACTTTGCTGCCTCAAACGGCGTGGATACCGGCAAAAACAAATCGACAATACCGATGACCAATGCCGCAAGGATAGCTCCTAGAATGGAAACGCTGACTCCACTCACTACGAATTGAGCGACCCAGATAACTAATGCACTAACGATGAAACCGACGATACCGCGCCCGAAGGGTGTTGCTTTTTTGCCGAAGATTCCTTCGACAACCCAGCCGAGTAACGCAATCACCAGTGCAAGGATTAGAGCGCTCCAGAAGCCACCAATCGTGAACTGTGGAACAATCCAACCAACAACCATCAGAACAAGCGCTGCTACAATAAAACGACCCACATGACTCAAGAAATTCACTGTACTAACCTCCTTTGGCCCAAGCTAAGGATATGTGCAGTTCTTATTGTGACCTTAATGCTTGTTTTTATGCTTTAACCGATACCAAATAGCGAAATTGGCTTGAATTCTGTATAATGGAAACATCTATGAAGGGAGCTGTGACTGTAATTGGACGACAAAATTTTGCATACGCTTGAATATCGCAAGATTTTAAATAAATTAATGCAATATACGCAAACCTCAATGGGACGATTGACTGCGGAGCAACTAAGACCATCCGGTGATTTTGAAGGTGTGAAGAAGCTGCTTCAAGCCACGGATGAAGCGGCTAATGTAGATCGTCTGAAGGGTATTCCTTCATTCGGCGGGATAAGCGATATTCGAGCAGCACTAAAACGTGCCTCTATAGGTGGAATGTTGGGAACAACTGAACTGCTGGCAGTGGGAACTACCATTGGCGGCGCAAGAAGAGTCAAACGATTCCTGGCAGCTATGCATGAGGAGGAAAAGATAGAATTCCTATTTTCACTCAGCGATGTTTTATCGGAGCAAAAACATGTAGAAGATGCCATCCGTTTATGTATAGACGAGAACGCAGATGTGCTTGACACAGCTAGTTCTGAACTGGCTACGATTCGCCGTGAATTACGCGGAGGAGAGACCCGGATTCGCGAGAAGCTGGATTCTATGATTCGTTCTTCTTCCGTTGCTAAGATGCTGCAGGATCAGCTGGTAACCATTCGTGGAGATCGGTTTGTTATTCCAGTAAAAGCGGAGTATCGTGCGCATTTCGGTGGTATAGTACATGATCAGTCCGGATCAGGGGCTACTTTATTTATCGAGCCTGAGTCTATTGTCGCGATGAATAATAAGCTGCGTGAAACACGGCTGCGTGAAGAACGGGAGATCGAGATCATATTGCATAGGTTGACAGCACTTGTAGCTGATATAGCCGAAGAAATGACCTATGATATCGATATTCTTGGCGAGCTTGACTTTACCTTCTCCAAGGCGCGTCTTGCCCGAGATATGAAGGCTACGCAGCCTCGTATGAACGATCGCGGGTATTTGAAGCTGCGCAAAGGACGCCATCCGCTTATTCCTGCGGAGCATGTGGTTCCACTGGATGTGGAGCTGGGCAACCAATACAGCTCGATTATTGTAACCGGACCGAATACGGGTGGTAAAACCGTTACACTCAAGACGATTGGATTGTTGAGTCTCATGTCGATGTCTGGTTTGTTCATCCCTGCAGAAGAAGGCAGTCAAATGTGTGTGTTTGATGCCATTTATGCAGATATTGGGGATGAACAGAGTATTGAGCAGAGTCTGAGTACATTCTCCAGCCATATGACGAATATCATTTCCATTCTGCGGAGAATGACTCCTAAGAGTCTAATTCTGCTTGATGAAGTGGGCGCAGGTACGGATCCGGCAGAAGGTTCCGCGCTGGCAATTGCCATTCTGGAGCATATTCACCGGATAGAATGCCGTATGGTCGCTACCACGCATTATAGTGAACTGAAAGCTTATGCTTATGAGCGTAAAGGGGTCATCAATGCCAGCATGGAGTTCGATGTTCAAAGTCTCAGCCCTACCTACCGCCTGCTGATTGGTGTTCCTGGACGAAGCAACGCCTTTGCAATTGCAGAGCGATTAGGTCTGCCAGGTGCGATTCTGGAGCATGCGCGTGGCGAAGTGAAGGAAGAGGATCTGCGTGTTGAGCATATGATTGCCTCTCTCGAAGAGAATCGACTTGGAGCGGAACAAGAACATGAACGGGCAGAGAGCATCCGCCGTGAAGTAGAAGAACTACGCAGCAGACAACAACAAGAGCTGGAGAAGCTGGAAAGCCAGCGGGACAAACGGCTGGAGAAAGCGGAGAAAGATGCCAGTGCAATCTTGGAGAAAGCGCGTAAAGAAGCGGAAGAAATCATCAGTGATTTACGCCGCTTAGCTATGGAAGAAGGCGCTTCAGTCAAAGAGCATAAGCTGATTGAAGCACGGAGACGTTTAGACGAAGCGGAACCTTCACCGCGTAAGAAAGCTGCTACTCGTAAGCCTGCTAAGGCTCCGCGGACGATTGGTCCTGGTGATGAAGTGAAGGTAGATAGCTTAAACCAAAAAGGTTTTGTAGTGGAATTAAGCGGCTCTAAAGAGGCTGTAGTGCAGTTTGGGATCATGAAGATGAAGGTAAGCCTGGATGATTTGGAACTGCTCTCTTCGAAAGCAGCCTCTGTACCAACGCCTCTTCGGCAGGCGACAACCGTTAAACGCTCCCGTGATGAGAACATTCGCAGAGAACTGGATTTGCGAGGTACGAATTTGGAAGAAGCGATTATGGAGACGGATCGTTTTATTGATGAAGCCTTCTTAGGAAATCTGGGCCAAATTTCTATTATTCATGGTAAAGGGACAGGTGTGCTCCGCACAGGAATTCAAGAATATTTGCGTAAACACAGACATGTTAAGAGCTATAGGCTTGGAAATTATAATGAAGGCGGCGCAGGCGTAACCGTGGCTGAGCTGCAATAGCGGGATTGCCCGGCAGAAAGAAGGGGAAAGTGTGCAAGGAGATATTGATCTTTTGCTGGGTCATCCGCTAGGTGCCTTGCTTGGCTACTTTGCAGTAGCAATTCTTGGGCTTGTTGTATTTCTGTCTATTTTTGAAATGGTAACGAAATATAATTGCTGGGAAGAAATTCGCAAGGGGAACTTGGCAGTAGCCATGGCTACTGGTGGCAAAATCTTCGGAATTTGCAACGTACTGCGTTTCAGCATTGAATCAGGTGTTTCGATTTATGAGACGATGAAGTGGTCGGTCGTCGGTTTTTTGCTGCTGCTGCTTGCCTATTTTTTATTTGAATTCCTGACTCCAGTGTTCTCTATTGATGAGGAGATCGCTGCAGATAACCGTGCTGTTGGGCTAATAGCGATGCTGATCTCGGTTTCGTTGTCTTATGTGATTGGTGCAGCTATATTTTAAGAAAATAGAAAGTTTTGCACCTCCCTACAAAGGATTCCAGATGAAGCTGGAAAAGCTTTGAAATGAGCAGCTCCACTTTGTGGGGTATTAGGAGGATTTCATGAAGATTCTTACCCGAGTTTTGTTTGTGTCAGCTATTGCTTTTATAGCAGCCGGTATTATTTATTTAATGATGAACTAAATTTAAACGTGAAGTATGAAGGAGATTATTAAGATGGAAACAACTGTGTGCCCTTGGTGTCATACTGAAATCGTATGGGACGAGGAATTCGGACCCGAGGAAAATTGTCCTCACTGCAACAATGAACTTAGTGGATATCGTACGGTTAATGTAGGGATAGACGGTATCGAAGAAGAGGAAGAAGAAGTCGTAGAACAACCTAAACAAGAGGTCATTAATGATGATGATCTCTGGGGAGACGTCGACAAAGACAGTGTAGTTCCAATCTACAACACGCTCAACCAATTCGGTGACGATTATGATTTGAATAAGTATGAAGAACGTGTATCGGCTATCCTAGCGATTCAGGAAGAAGCTCCGGAATGTACACAATGCCATGAGTTAACTATCCTTGCGGGTAAGCAGCTTGTTGGCAGCTTCGAGCCTTCTTCACCGGCTACATTGGGTGGCTCTGTATTAACAGCTCCATTCTCCCTTAATGTTTATGTGTGCCCTTCGTGCTTCCATGTACAGCACAGCCTAGTGCAAGAAGATCGTATTCAGCTCGTACGTAATCTGAGTACCGATAAAGCATAAGCATCCTCATAAAAAGCTTAGTCCTCTTATTGTCAATAAGAGGACTAAGCTTTTTTTAAAACCTCAATACTGCTTATTCACGTCCGTTTTTTAAGAAGGAGAAGGTTTGGCAGTTCGTGTCAATGAGAATAGATCAAGCTCCGGCCGATGTTTACCCGCAATCGTATCTGTTAATAACTCCGCAGCAATCATGCTGTACACCGTCCCATTGCCCCCATAACCCTCGATGAAGTAGCAATGAGGGAACTTGGGATGAGGGCCGATATAAGGAAGCCCATCACGCGTAGAGCCGAATACAGCACCCCAGGAGTATTCTATCTCAATGCCTTTGATTTCAGGAAACAAAGCTTCCAGCTCTTCCAATAACCTTTGACTTTGTGAAATCACTCTGACATCACGGCGCTCTGGATCCGTCAACGGTTCATCTTTACCTCCTGCAATAATACGTCCCTCCGGCGTTGTCCGAAAATACAAATACGGTCGGGCGGTTTCCCAGAGAAGGCTCCGCTCATGCCACTTGGGGAATTCCTTCAAAGGTTTGGTCATCACTGCATACGTATTGATCAGCTCAGCGCCTCGGTCTTTTTTAAACTCCTGCGTTTCATAACCCATTGCAAAAATAACCTTCTTCGCAATAATACGTCCGTTCTCTGTGTGGCAAATCACTCCATTTTTAGTAAACTCATAATGTTTAGCCTCGGTCTGCTCATAAACGTGTACACCATTGATTGCTGCCTTAGCGATCAGGCTGTGAACTGTCCGGAAAGGGTTCGCTTCTGCATCACTGCGTGAATAAAGTGCAGCAGGTTTAGAAAAAGAATACAGCGAAGCAATTTTATCCTCCTCCCAGAAATCAGAATCGAATCCGTGAGCAACGAGATTCTCATATTCTTCTCGCAGAGCAGGTACATCCTCTGGTGTACTGGCATATAAAAGGCTGCTGCGAGGAATAATCTGGGGATCGATATCGAGCTGGGCCGGCAGATCCAGAATATTTCTTACCCCTGCTTGGCATAGCTGATAAAAGAGCAAGCCGCTCTTTTCTCCAAACGTGTTCATGCATGAGGTTAACGATTTGTCGTTAGATATCTGCAGTAAACCAGTATTGGCATGTGAGCTTCCGCTTCCGACTCGTCTTTTTTCGATCAGAACAGTCTCAGCTCCGCTTAACGACAGGCGATAAGAAGCCATTGCTCCACCCATTCCAGCGCCTACAATTAGGCAATCACAGTGAACGATATCCTCTAGCACAGGATAAGTTGGAGGGTCTTGTAAAGTGTTTCTCCATGGGGGGGTGCCGCTGTTTAGTCTCATGAAATTGATCGCTCCTTCATTCGTTCCATAATTAAGTATGGGCGGCATTTTACCGTCTCATTCGCAGGATGTTCTTATTTTTGTCATATCTCTCTTATGCTGTTGGGCAAATAAATGGTGTGCTTTGGCGGTATACTAAAGCCTGTTTGAATCAACTACAAGGAGGGACTACAACTCATGCAATCAATGCAAATGCAGGCACTAAGTGGAAAAGAATTGGAATATATCGCAGACTCCATCTCTAATGAGGACTTGCTTCTTAAGCAATGTGCGGCTACCGCCGCGACAACGCAGAACGAGCAGGTCCGACAAGTTTGTTTGCAGCATATCCAAAATCACACGCAGCACATGGATACACTCACTCAGCTAATCCAGCAGCATCAACAGTACGCCCCAACAAGCCCACAATAATTGCATTATTAATCTTAAGGAGGTTATAAAATGAATGCACAGAATCCAGCAGCATTTATGCCAGATGAGGACTTAATGAACACCATTTTGTGTGATTTGAAGCGGACGGTTCGTGAGTATGCGACAGCTGCTACGGAATCGGCATGTCCAGCGGTTCGCCGGGTCTTTAATGAGATGACCATGAACACGCTCCGACTTCAGGGCGATCTGTACACGCATATGTCCCAAATGAATATGTATCCTGCACCTGCAAAAGCATTACGCCAAGATGTGGACAAGCAGCTCCAAACTGCACAGCAATTGCAACAAAAATCAGGTCAGTTCGTTCAGCAAAAAACAGGACAATCTGGATCTATTGCTCACAATGCGAACAGCTACCAATCGAATGGACAACATCAACCGTCTCATTTAATGTAACCAAGATGGTTAGCAGATGAAGCATCCTGTCCCATAACCTTAAGGCAGACGCCCGTTTATACCGAGAGCTCCGGTATAAACGGGCGTTTTTTGTATAAAAATCCATTTAGCTGAGTAAACCTAGTCTTCTATGCGGATATCATATGGGGTTATTTTGTTTGCAGAGATGCTCAATTCATGTCATATTAGTATTAAACTCTTTTCGCGGGACGACGCATGAATAGCGCAACGTCATTTGCGAACTATCCGGAGGGGAAGGCATGAAGGAAATGAACGAACTAAAGAGGAAAGTGCTGGAACTGCTTAAAGAGGACGCGAGAAGATCTACTTCACTCTTAGCTACGCTACTTGGTGCGGAAGAAGAAGACGTAAAGACGGCGATTGGGCAATTAGAGAAAGATCATGTAATTGTTAAGTATGCTGCCGTTGTAAACTGGGATAAAGTGGATGATGAAAAAGTGACCGCACTGATTGAGGTGCAGATTACACCCGAACGGGGTCGCGGCTTTGAAGGCATTGCGGAAAGAATTTACCTGTATCCACAAGTGAAATCCGTGTACCTGATGTCAGGTGCCTACGATCTCCTGGTAGAAGTGGAAGGCCGGAATTTACGTGAGGTGGCCAATTTTGTTTCCGAGAAGTTGTCTCCAATTGATTCAGTACTCTCAACTAAAACGAACTTTACCCTTAAAAAATACAAACAGGATGGGATCATCTTCGAGGAGCATGAGGAAGACAACCGTCTGATGATCTCTCCATAAAGGAAGTAATCATATGATCACGAATAAAACGCAGCTAACTGGAGAAGACAGCAAATCTATGAATTCTTATTTGGCCCCGCTAGTACAGCAAATTCAGCCTTCGGGTATTCGTAAGTTTTTTGATCTGGCTGCAGGCAGCAAGGATATCATATCACTTGGAGTCGGGGAGCCTGATTTTAAGACCCCGTGGCATGTCAGAGAAGCTTGTGTCTATTCGCTGGAAAGAGGGTTTACAGGATATACATCCAATGCAGGTATGCCCGAGCTACGGGAGGGAATTGCGAATTATTTGCATACCCGTTTTGCAGTGGATTATGATCCTGCTAATCAGATTATAGCAACGGTCGGCGGAAGCGAGGCTATTGATCTGGCCTTGCGTGCATTGATTACACCGGGCGATGAGATTCTCATACCCGAACCTTGCTATATTTCCTATTCACCGATAACGGCTATTGGCGGGGGAATTCCGGTAGGTATTGAAACGACTGGAGAGAATAACTTTAAGCTAACGGCAGAGAGTTTGGAAGCCAAGATTACTCCGCGCTCCAAAGTTTTGATTCTGTGCTACCCGAGTAACCCAACCGGAAGTGTGATGACCCGAGAGGATTGGGAGCCGATCGCCAAGGTTGTAGAGAAGCATGATCTTATTGTAATTTCTGATGAGATTTATGCGGAATTGACTTATGGAATTAATCATGTAAGCTTTGCCGCACTGCCAGGTATGATGGATCGTACGATTCTGGTCAGCGGCTTCTCCAAGGCTTTTGCTATGACCGGATGGAGAATGGGTTATGCTTGTGGTCACCCTGACTTAATCTCCGCTATGCTTAAGATTCACCAGTACACTGTGATGTGTGCTCCCTCTATGGGCCAGGTGGCTGCACTTGAGGCACTGACCAATGGGATGGAAGAGAAGGATCGAATGGTCGATTCTTATAACCAGCGGCGGAGGCTGATTGTTAAAGGTTTGCGTGATGCCGGACTGGAGTGCCATGAACCACAAGGTGCATTTTATGCTTTTCCTAGCGTGCGCAAAACGGGACTGACTTCTGATCAGTTTGCACAACGATTATTGCTTGAATATAAGGTGGCGGCTGTACCTGGAAGTGTCTTCGGTTTAGGTGGTGAAGGTTACTTACGCTGCTCCTATGCTACATCAGTAGCTCAACTGAATGAAGCTATAGAACGCATTGGTTCTTTTGTCACACAACTGGAACGAGAGAGAATGGAATAGAGAAAATTGGACTATAGCCTATCCTATAATCCTATGGTATTATTTTACTTTGAGAGTAATTAACCCCTATATTAGAAACTAACAAGGATGCATTTTACTCTGGAATTAAGCGTTGCTTTGAAGTTGCTTTTATTACTTTAATGACATTTTGTGGCACGCGCTCAATAATACTTTTAGGAGGGATGATTGTGCTTAGTGCCGATTATTACTTACCTTCCTATGGAGGGCAGTGTTTTTCTGGAAGTGGGAAACTGTCCCCCAAGGGTGATGCTTCTGCTCGCATACTCTCTCTGGAAGATGAAATTAGAATACTCCGTAGCAAAATGGAGCAGCTTTTTTTGCAGGAAAAATCATTCACTTCAGATAATGTGATTGAAATTAGCAGTTTACTGGATCTCAAGATAAATGAATACATGAAGGGGCGTCCAGTTGGGAAATAACGTCGCTACATGCTGTTAAAGAGGACCCTAGGGTCCTCTTTTTGTTGTTCCTTTTTAAGCTCATACCTCGCAATATTGCAGTCACTATTGGAGAGGATATGTTATACTCTTCATTTGCCATTTTTATATAAGAAAGCTTAAACTAGCATTATGTGATTTGAAGAATGGATAGGAGGAGTAAGCCATGGTGATCTATACACGCACGGGTGATGCGGGTCAAACTTCAGTAATTGGCGGCCGGGTTGGCAAGGACGATGTCCGAGTTGAAGCTTACGGAACCATTGATGAACTAAATTGCTTTGTAGGGCAGGCACGGTGCCTGATGGAGGACGATAAGTTTGATGATGTACGCGAGCAGCTGCTGGAAATTCAGCATGAGCTATTCGATTGCGGCACCGATCTGGCTTTTATTAAGCTAGGTGATGGTGGTCAATATATGGTAACAAGTGAGATGGCTAAACGGCTGGAGGGCTGGATTGATGATCTTCAAGCAGAGAATCCGCCACTAGAAAAATTCATCCTCCCCGGGGGCAGTCCGTTAGCTTCGGTTCTACATGTGTGCCGTACGGTTTGCCGCCGGGCGGAACGTCGGGCAGTTACACTTGGACGAAATGCAGACATTAACCCGGAAGCAGTTATTTATTTGAACCGGTTATCCGATTATTTCTTTGCACTGGCTAGGACGGCTAATACACGGGCAGGGATTACTGATGTAGAATATATTCGCAGTAAAAAGGTGTTCCGGGACTAATATGACTAGCTATTACTCACCTATTACTTACATTATACCGCCTGAAGAGGATGACTGGCTCTTGAAGACGATCCTGCATAAACGGATGGATGTCTCACGTAAATTGTTGTCACGGCTTAAGCAAACAGAACAAGGCATTACCTTAAATGGTGAACGTGTCTATATCAGCGTACATGTTAAGGCAGGCGATATTGTACAGATTCGCATGGAAACAGAGACTTCAGATGATATTTTACCGCAACCGATTCCCTTTGAAATTCTATTTGAAGATGAGCATCTACTCGTAGTAAACAAGGCAGCAGGGATCATCGTGCATCCCACACATGGACATTACACGGATACACTGGCTAACGGAGTAGTTCATTATTGGGCGCAAAAAAATGAACGCTTCCGCTTTCGACCCGTCCATCGTCTGGACCAGGAAACCTCCGGTGTGTTAATCATCGCCAAGAATCCATATAGCCATCAGCATATTTCTGAGCAGATGATTGCGGGTACAGTGGACAAACGTTATGCTGCATTTATTCATGGGGCTCCTTTGGAGCCTTTCGGCGATATTGACGGACCTATTGACCGTGATCCTGAGGAGCCGCATCGGCGTATCGTGACACCGGATGGTTATCCTTCTCTGACTCGATATGAGGTTAAAACCGTATATGCACAAGGTTCAAAAGTTGAACTGAAGCTGGAGAGTGGTCGTACTCATCAGATTCGGGTCCATATGACCTCTATCGGCTGTCCTTTGATTGGTGACAGCATGTATCGTCATGAACTGTATAATTTACAGGAATTGAGTTCAACTCAAAGTGAACAGTTGGATTCCGTTGCAGCACTAGATGCTTCCATCCCACGTCAAGCTCTGCATGCGGTACGTCTGACGTTCAAACACCCAGTGCTTCTGCAGGAAATGATCTTTGAAGCACCTTTGCCGCCTGATATGGCGGCTTTGGAGGAGATACTGGAGCAAGGCCCGAAAGCGAATTTGAGGTAAAAATAATATTCAGGCTATGAAGTAATGAAGGGGAACACTTCGTAAGCATAGACTTCTCCGGATTTCAACCGTGATTAGCGGTATAATGGAGAAATTCTTGCGACAACAGCGGCCGGAAGTCCAAACATTCCCCGAAATTACGAATTATTAGCCGACCATTAAAGGAGCACAACATGAGCAAACTAAAAGTATATCAATATCCAAAATGCAGCACCTGCCGCAGCGCAGTAAAATGGCTACAAGCTCAAGGTCATGAGCTAGAGCTTCAAAACATCGCAGAACAGCCGCCTACCGTTGAGGAGCTGCGTGAATTGCTGGCCAATAGCGGACTTGAACTGAAAAAGTTTTTTAATACAAGTGGTGAAGTCTATAAAGCATTGGGTCTTAAGGACAAAATGGCACAGCTTAGTGAGCAGGAGAAGCTTGAGCTGCTCGCGAGCCATGGTATGCTAAATAAACGTCCGATTGTCACTGATGGCGTTAAAGTTACGGTAGGCTTTAAAGAAGATCAATATGCTGAAGCTTGGACCAATACTTCCAAGGCATAAATCCTAAAGGGGATGTCCCAACAGTCATATCATGGCTGTTGAGGCATCCCTTTGCTGATAGGTTTATGCTTATTATTTTCAAAGGATAAGAATAAGCTCCCATATGTGTAACTTTATGATCCCTTATCAGATTAAGTATTTTCTGATAGAATACTCTTTGTACAATAGTATGGACAAGTGCTTAATAACAATACAATGAACGATTAAGGGAGAGGTTTATACATGAGAGCAGAAACAACGGGCCGTGTAATGCTTGTAGATGGAATGGCTCTGCTGTTCCGGGCCTTTTATGCGACCTCTTATGGAGGATATATCCGCAAGACAAAAGCTGGATTGCCTACGAATGCAGTGTATGGTTTTTTACAGTATTTTTTCGATGCAGTAAGTACATTTGAGCCTTCTCACGTCGTATGCTGCTGGGATATGGGCAAAGGAACGTTCCGCACCGAGAAATACGATGGTTACAAATCGAATCGGATTGAAGCGCCGTTAGAGCTGATTCCACAGTTTGATCTAGTAAAAGATGTAGTAGCTGAGCTTGGGGTGCCGAATATTGGACTTGCTGGCTACGAAGCGGATGATTGCATTGGTACGCTGGCTTCTTGTTACAGTGAAAACTCTGAGGTATATATTTTGACGGGTGACCATGATATGCTTCAGCTCATTGATGAGAACGTTAAGGTCGTCATTATGAAAAAGGGACGCTCTAACTATAAAGTGTATGACCTTGCTGAATTGCTGGAGGAAAAGGGTCTAACCCCTAGACAGGTGATTGACCTGAAAGGCTTTATGGGCGATACCAGTGATAATTATCCCGGCGTAAAAGGGATTGGTGAGAAGACTGCGCTGAAGCTGCTGACCGAATACGGTACAGTTGAAGGTGTTATTGAGAATCTGCATCTACTTCCAAAAGGTGTGCGTACCAAAATCGAAGCAGATCTGGATATGCTGCATTTATCGCGAGAGCTAGCGGAAATTCGTTGCGACGTACCTGTGGTCTGCGGGCTGACGGAAGCCTTGTGGCAACTACAGCGGGAAACAGCTGCGCGCAAATTTCAAGAGCTGGAGTTCGGCAGCTTGATGCATTTGATCGCTGAGGTGCAGGACGAACGGGGAATTGTGCAGATTGAGTTAGGCGATTTAGGTTAAGGAGAGAGTTCTCTTCTTATAAGAAGACGAATAAACATAAAGGCAGGTCGAGGATATTTTCCTTGGCCTGCCTTTTTTATTGTCGAATCTCTGTATTATTTTATCTTTTAATGTCTTATTTTGACTAAATTTCAATTTAAGGTTTCTAATCCTAAAATTCTGTTTATTTAAAATCGGAAGGAAATATTTAGGTGATTATTTTCCATAGTAGGTGATGAGATGGAGATACTCTTGGTTACGCACAAGCTGCAGAAAATAGTAGAAAAGTATTGCACGCGGGCCATAGACGTAGTAAATGATTCAGAATTAGTACTAAGCAGTACCTTAGAGTTTTTACAGAACATTAAACCATCTGTAGATAGCATATTCATAACTGATGATGCATTATCTACGAGTATGGAACAGAACAGGAGTGATTTAAATAACCTTATCCGTTGGCTCATAGCTAACCAACAGTCAAATGTAAAGATTTTAATCCTCACCAGGGACATAAGGAAAGACATAGAAATGGAGAATCTCATCTCTAGATATCCGAATCTCCAAATAAAGACTTTCGAATACATACGTATTACACCAGGACTATTTCGTGAAGCTTTAGAGCAATTATCTGATACCAAACAGAAATTCAAACATGAGACAAAGCCTCACGAAAATAAGAATCATTCAAAGAATATCGACAAGAAAGGGTCATTTCTAGATCGTTTTAAACCAAAACCCAAAGCTCCACCTGTATTACAGGCCACGGATAGCCTTACTAGGGAACTTGATAAGGTTAGTCGCGGAATTAGTCGCATTGTGGCGATAACCGGTCATAGCGGGTGTGGAATCACTAGTACAACTATCAATGTGGCGAGTGAAGCAAGTAAACGAGGTCTGAGTGTATTGATCGTGGACCTGGATATCGAATATCGAAGTACAAATATGTATTTCAGCAGCTTTCATGAGCGTACCAAGCGGGATGAGGATATTAATGCTTCTCTCATTCGGACGCTAGCCAGACCTCAGGACTATTTGACCACGGCGTATCATTTAAAAGAAAATATGTGGCTGACGGGGCTTGGCTACAGTTTTTCCGATCGGAAATTAATGGAGCAATTTTATACCAGCTCTAAACTTGTCGGTCTGTTGTCCCTACTCCGGAACAAATTTAATTTAATCTTATTGGATCTGCCTATGAACTCCTTAGATCAATTTCGCGAAGCGTTAATTCATATTGACAGCTTTGGTTTGTGTATTCCTAATAATCTTTACGCTGTATTAAGCACTTTGAAGAATGTAGAAGAGTCGCTGGATAAGGAGAATGCAGCCTATTTGAATGCTAAATCTAAAGTCATTGTCACTAAATATAATGATCGTTCCAGATTTCAAGGCGATATTTTCACACCAGATAGGGTTAGTGCAGTTACGGCATCTGGCTTATTAGAAAGCTTTACATACGAAATGAAAGTAGCTGGACATGTCTCTTATGACACAGACTTCGATTCTCAGATCGAAACCGATGTGCCGCTTGTACATTCAAACAAAGACCATGAGCGGGCTTACGGAAATATACTTCTTAGATTACTGGAGGGGAGCAGTTAATGGATTTAAGCGGGCTTAAGAATGCGACACCCAATAAGCAAATGTTCAAACGGGTTGCAGCCTTGCTCTTTAGTATATTGATCATTGTGGTTTCTTATATGGTCATTACTAAAGCCAGCAAAGATGCCAGCGACGTGGTAGAAGTGCTACGAGTGAAGTCGAATGAGGGGATTCCGGCATTTGTAGTCATAACGGATTCTATGATTGAGAAATACAATATTATCAAAAAAGAATACACAGAGGATATGCTTTTGTCCGAGGATTTAGATTCAGTAAATGGCAAGCTTTCCGCCTATTATCTTCGAGGGAACAGCGTGCTTTACAAAGATCAGTTGCTGGATGAAAAACCGCAAAAAAATGAATGGCTCTATCAAGTGAATGAAAAGAACGAGGTGTTGACGCTTCCTTATAATTTTCTTGAGGTAGGTGGAGATATCTTGATGCCAGGAGACCGTGTTCGTATCCGTGTGTCTTATGAGGTTGAGGCGAAGGATGCCGCGGGTGGCAATCCCAACGCGATTTATTCCGAGTCAACGAATACGATCAAAAAAACAGAAGTGTTGTTTGAAAGCATTGTGGTGAAGGATATGCTCAACGCAAGTAGTCACTCCATCTACGAAGTCTATAAAGAAGTTCAGAAGCTAAACGAGGATAAAAAACAGAATGTCATGAAGAGCAAAGATTTCTTGAAGAACATTCAACCTAAAGCACTGCTTCTGGAGGGCACGAGTGCACAAATTAATAATTATGCCAAATACAAAGGTCTAAATGGAAATTCATTTCTGATCACCATACTTAGCAGAAAGAGTAGTGATGTCATCATTGACCAACTGCCTACTTTGGAGAAAGAGGTGGAATCGTGGATCGGAAACGAGGACTAGGAATCGACAGTATTTTTCAGAAAATATCCTCGAAGGATCTCGTCGGTGCTGAACTTCAGGAGAATAACCTGATTTACAGTGTGGTAGGCTTCATCCCTGCTTGTGATGGTGTAGATAATGCCATGCTAATAAGTAACTTAAGCTATCTGTTATCTCAAAAGGGCCTGAATACTTGTGTAGTTGACCTTAAAGTATTTTATCCAAACTTATATCAATTTCTAGATGTCCCTACTCAGAAGAAGGGTCAAGGATTAATTAAAGTGTTAAAAAGCGACAAGGTAGATTTCAGAGATGAATTACAACAGACCAAATATGAGAAGCTGTTCCTGTTATCACCTAGTCCACAGGATTTAATGGAGGAGTATTTTGACTTCGAGTTTGAGAATTTGGAGCGTGTTATTACTACACTTAAGCAAATGTTTGATATTGTGCTGATTGACATTCCCAACAACCCTCCATTGGAATTTTGTCTAGGTGCCATGAAATATTGTCACATCGGATTCTTTACGGCAACAGAGAGGATGGAAGCTACGATAAATATGGTGAAGCTGCTGGACTATGCCAAATCGGTTGGGATAAGTACGGCTAAGTTCACCAGCGTAGTGATGATGAATATCCAGCATATTGAATTCGACTATAAGGTTATGAAGGACATGGGTTTTAACATAGTCTCTGTCCTGCCACTTGTAAAGGATGCCGTAGTTCGTGCACATGAAGGCAGGCTATACATAAAAGATAACCCCCTAATCAATAAATATTTCAAAAAAGAGATCCAAAAACTAGCAGATCGGTTAGCGGATCAATAAAGGGGAGAGCGCACTTGCTGACACGTGGGAAAATTAGCGATATGCAGCAAAAGGTACTGCATCAGGTAGGTCCGAAGGAGAACATGGAGGATCTGACCACTAAATATACGACTATAAGCTTTGATGAGGCTTTGGAGTTATGTCAAAAGTATATTACTAAAGTAACAACACACGCTTATAGGCGGGAGAATGACCCAGCTCGAAAACGGGAAATGACGAAGGCATACATAAACGAATTTGTCGACGCACAGAAACCTTCGGTCGAGGGATATTATGATCTAGCAGAATTAAAAAATGCCCTAACGAATGAAATTACGCATTATGGACCTATCACCAAAGCCATGGAGGATCCCAGCATTGATGAAATTAGAGCCAATGGCCCTGATCAAATCTTTGTGGAGAGCGGCGGAAGAAGTCTGCAGTGGGATCAACAGTTCACAGACCGTGATCATATGGAACGAATTATATCTAAGCTCATAGGTGTCTCCAAGGTACGATTGATTCCTAAGATCCCAATGGTAAATGCCAGAACAATTGAAGGGTATCGAGTGAATGCCACGCATGCGGAGATTTCACCGTATGATCAACCGGCTTTTGTAATTCGGAAGTTTAGTAAGAAAAGTATTGTTCCAAAAATGCTGATCGAGAATAAATCCTTCTCATCCAATATGTATAAGCTGTTGTCGTTGATTCCGAAATCAGATTTGTCTTGGATTACTGTGGGACCGACAGGAAGCGGAAAGACTACGTTAAATGAAATTCTTGTGAAGGAGATCAATCCTTTATCTAGGATAATTACCATCGAGAATCCTTCGGAGATGAGATTGGTCCAAAGAGAAGATAATAGCGAACACGGCAGAGTGATGAATGATGTTCTGCAATATGAATCGGTCCCTGATGATGATGACTCCAGCCCAGCAACGATGGAAAATTTGCTGATTAATGCAATGAGACAGTCGCCTCACTGGATTGGACCAGGGGAGCTTCGAACACCCGGTGAATTTGCCACAGCGCTCCGAGCCGCACAGACGGGACATTATTTCTTTTCCACACTTCATGCGGAGGGAGATAAGGAAGCAATCTTCAGATTTCTTACGGCTTATCTAATGGCCTCTAATGAGCCAGCGGAGCTTGCACTTCGGAATATTTGCAGTGCTGTGAAGTTCGTGATTTTTCAAGAGAAACTGGCAGATGGCACTCGTAAAGTGACCTCGATTTCAGAAATTTTGGGCTCGGATGGCTTGAATCCACTGATTAATCAAATTTACCGATTTGATTGTGATGACGTTATTGAAGAGATGATCGACGGTAAGAAGACGCTTCGAATTGTCGGCAGACATTTACGTGTAGGTAAGATCTCTGAGAAGGTACAGCAGCTTATGCTCAAGGCTGGAATTAAGAGGAGCAGATTTGAGTTCTTTACCAAGGATCCTTTGGAGAGCGAAACAGAGGTGTACGAATTCGATGAATACAACTTTAATCATTAGTCTACTTCTAGGTACGGCTGCATTTGTACTATTTAACGCCATTTTTGAGGTCAAGTATTTTCAAGGGTCTATAAGATATGTTCTCGACGTTATGGATACCCTCGCAGAGTACCTAGGCAAGTATAATACGAAGCGTTATGTCGACCGTATCAAGAAGGAACGAATCGTCAGGCAGAAGGAAAATATTTATGCGAAATACAATCGAATGGTAGAGGGCCTGATTTTGGATTTTAATATGCCATTTACCCTAGAGAGCTTTACCTCGATGTTGTGCATTTGTTTCGCAATTATAGCTTTGTTAGTAGTGCTGCTCATGAATAGTGTTACGCTTTCTGTTGTAATCACCATTTCAATCTTTGTATGCTTGTTCACCTTTTTTGTAATGCAGTCTAGAGCCATTCAGACGGAACGGCTGGAGAACATTATGGATGCCGAAGATGTAATTTGCCCACTGGCCCGTGAAGGTGTACTTGTTGCGATTAAAAAAGTGATGGAGAGCGAGGAATATATCAGTCCTAACCTTAGGCCATATTTCCAGCAGTTTATAGATAATTGCGATAATAACGGCTATTCCTTTAAGCAAGCCATTACGCTATTAAATAGACAGCTTGGCCCTAAATTCGATAATTTCACGAAAAAAGCGGTTGTCTTCGAATATAACGAGAGAAAAGGAATGGCAGACATTTTTCTCGATATTGTAGATGAAAATGCCGTGCTGCGCGAGATTAACTCCAAGAAGGAACGGATTTTCAGAAAGATGAATCGTGATTTTATGTTTAAGACAGGAATCATTGTGCTATTTTTCTTATATGCATTGACAGTAAAGGATTTCAGACAATTTATGTTAGTAAGTAATGTGGGGAAATTGATTAACACTGTTTTGATTAGTGTCATTTGTTTAAGCTTTGCACGGAGCCAGGTGCTCCAAGGAAACGTCGGTACGGGTGGTGAGCGCAGATGATATTCCTGGTAAAGCTTATTGCTATGCTCTCTATCCTGTATTTGATCAAGATTCTGTTGTATCCCTTTTTCAAACCGGTGAGCCGAAAACAGAAAAAGCGTGCACGTCATTATATGAAGCAGCGTAAAAATGCGGCGTTCCAAGAGAGGTTCAGCCAATATAAACGTAGGATTGCCAAGAAATATATTAAAGGGCTTTTAGGCAGTGCGGAAAGACTCAGATTCAAGAAAATCATTGATCGACTGGATCTTCAGAAGACCCCGGAGGAAATACGCACTGAACAATTGATGTACACGTTAGTTGCTATTGTGATCATGCTGCTGTTATGGAAGGTCAACATCCTGCTTGGCTGTGTCTCCGCCATTTTCATCATGCTGGGCTGGCTCTACCCTGTAGTGGAGCTGGAGAAGATTATTGATAAGAAGAACAAAAATATATCACTGGATTTCCCAGCCTTTTATAGTATGGTCTACTACCAATATACAAAGTCGGTCAATATTCATTTCTCGGATGTCCTAAAGGATTACATTCCAAGTGCCAATCCGGATATTGCGGAGGAGCTTGGTGTGATGCTCGACAATATTGATTACGGAGAGGAATTTGCTTTTAAGCAGCTGAAGAAACGAATTCCAATGCATTATGTGATCAAGTTCTGCGACATTATGGAGACTAGGCTTAAAGGGTACGATAATGTGTCTCAGATGGCGTATCTCAAGAATGAACTGGATGGCTTCAGAATCAGGGCATTGGAAGAAGAGCTGGAGACTAGGCAGCGAAGCAGTGCAAGAATCCAATTTCTACTTATTATAGTATTAGCTATTTATATCGTTATGTACTATCTATTTACCATTCTGAGTTCAATGAAGATGTTTCAATAAGTCAAATTTATTTATAGGGGGATACACGAATGAAAACAGATCTAAAGGGATTGCTAGTGGAGGAAAAAGGAGAAGTAGGCATCAAGCAAATCGCGATTACGGTCGGCGTTATCATTGTAATTGGCGTGGTAGTTACTTATTTGAAAGACGGCGCGCTAGTCGGATGGATAGATGATATCTGGACATTTTTATTTGAAGATTTGATTAAAAAGATGGTTAGCTAATTTGGGGTGAAAGCATAATGCAAGGGATAGCAAAGGCAGTACTACTTACCATCCTGACATCGGTTACGATTTTGCTGTTTGTGAATTTGGCTTTCTTTTTTCCATGGTATTTAACGCTAGTGACGGAGACCTATAGTGTCTCACAGATTGTAGCAGGAGATAACTACCTGAAGGAATCGTATTATGAGGATGCTATGGAGAGATTACAGGAGCGCCCTATTTACCGGGATAAGGCTGATGATATTTCCATTACAGTCACTAATGTGGATCAAGATGATGCAATTGGAAATGATGATGAAACCTCCTATTACGAATGGAATGAAATGAACAAACCGTATCGGCAAAGAGGTGAACCGCTTACAGTCGAGATTAAGGCTGTTTATCCCTTTTCTATTACTTTATGGGGAAAGAAGCTCGAGCGTGAAATCCCGGTCCAATTCTCTATGTCAACAACGGGGCTGAAGCATTATAAGGATCTGGACTACTATATGGATTGATAGGAATGACTTTGAATGAGAAATCTTGCAATAGGGATATTAGCGATCATTCTGGTTTCGATTGCTGTAGAGCCTTTGGTAGAGATGGGGATTGTATTTCGAGAAAAGGTAGTGCTGAGCACTGCGATCTCTAATGCTTGCCGTGCAGCCAAGGATCGGAGCTTGGAGTATGAACTGCTTCGTGGACTAGATGCAAAAATTAACGAGGAGAGGTTCAAGGAATACTTCTCTGATGCTTTCGAGAGTGCGCTCAATGTATCGGAGCAAAGCCGTGATGATAATACACTCACATTTACATCTAATGATGGAAGATACAATGATTTTACCGTAAGTTTAGATTTTTCTGATGAAGAAAATATGGAGACCGGACAACAGGTATCCGAAGTAGATGTAAAGGCGCAAGCGACCTATAAGTTTAAGACTAGATATTTAAAGCTCGCTGAAGAAGCAGAAAGAGATGTGGGTTATCAATTAATTAGTGAAAGAAATTATATTCTCTCCGTTAAGAATTGATGAAAGGAACTATCGGCATGGACTATATCATGGTGACTCTTCAAACGGATACTGCTCAACGAATTGATCTGAAAGTTCCAGGGTTTGTAGTGATAGAAGATTTGCTAGATATGCTAACAGATTCCCTGAATTTAAAGAAGAGCAATGACCTCAAGCTTCAAGCTGAGCCGCTAGGCAGAATATTAAATAATAATAAAACCTTGGATCAAGAAGGTGTAGCCCATGGCGCACTCCTCACACTTATCTGAGAAGGGGTGATGAAATGAATGGTAACCTGCAAAATGGCGGATTAATTGTGAAAGCTGGAGAAGCGATCTTTATTACGGATATTAAGAATTATTCAGGAACTTATTCCTTGGACAGAGAGAATGCTCAAGCGGAGCCGATTCATTACGAGGGTTTGTTCTGGTTCATGAATGAGGCTGGCCACTCTCTATATTACAGTGATCAGTTAAAGGGTGATGTGCTCTGCAAGCTAGATATTGTAAAGCAGCAGGTAGAGGTCTTGTTAGATAAGCCCTGTTATCAGCTTCGGCGATGTGAAGATTGGATCTACTATATTCACGAAGAGGACCATCGATTGTATCGCTGTGCTACTAATGGGAAACACGATATGAAGTTGATCGATGAGTATGTAGAGAGCTTTCTCTTGTATGAAGGGCAAATCTACTATGCTACGTCAAGTGGGATTAAGCGGAGCACAAAATCCGGTGAGGATAGAGAAAGGATTAGTGAATTGACTACAAGTTCACTGGTCCGAATAGGAAATAAGCTATGTTTTCCAGATCCTAAGAATAGACATTGCTTGACGCTGCTTGATGTGGAGAGTCAAAAGGTAACTATTGTAGACAACATGGATGTCCTTAGTATGAGCACGGATGGCAGATATCTTTATTGTGCTAATCGGTTAAACGGTAACAGTATTTATCGAGTAGACCCAGTGCATGGGGGCAGTATTCGGATATGTGGAGAGAACGCTGATTTCTTGCATGTTCTGGACAATGACCTTTATTTTTGCAGTGGTCGTGAATGGCATCGAATCTCGCTATTTGGTGGAGAGGCGGAGACAATAACCTTTACAGGAAGGTAGATCTAATGAGCTATGAATTCAGTCGTCAGCCCCGTTTCCTACCAGATATGCCCCGGGGAGAAATGGATGTTCCTAATCCACCCATGATCAATGAGAAACCAGAAATCTCTTGGTTCGGAATATTACTTCCACCAATCGTGATGTTGATTATTACCGTATTAATTGCGATGACTTCACAGTCCATTTACTTATTGATCTCGGTTGCAACTACAGTGATGACCTTAATCGGTTCTCTTACAGGAGCGACAACGCAGATTAGAAAATATAAACGGAAAAAGAAGGAGCGAGAAGAGAAGTATCTCCAATTTATAACCGATGTGCGCAGTGAATTATCCATTGCTCGCGAACAACAGATTAAGGCTATGAATGAAATGAGTCCGGAGCCAGCGGAATGTGTGCAGAGGATTATGCGGAGAGATAACAAGCTATGGGAAAAAACGCCTTCCCATAATGATTTTTTGGCTCTGCGGATCGGAGTGGGCAGTGCACCGCTGGAACTGCATATCAATTACACTAAGCAGGCTATCATCCTTGAAACGGACCCGCTTTTGATGGAGCCGCAGAGATTGGCTATGGAATTCGAAAAGGTCTCGAATGTTCCCATAACGGTTAATCTGGTAACCTCCGAAATATGCGGAATTGCCGGTGAAAGCGATAAGACAGCCGAACTTATAAAGCTGATGCTGCTTCAGCTTGTGACTCATCATGGTTATGACGATGTTAGAGTTATTGTTCTTGCCGCGGAGGATGAGCTGGAGAAATGGGATTGGCTTAAATTTGTACCCCATCTATGGGATGACGGCTTCAATATCAGATTTCTCTTATGTGGTAAGGCCATTGCCCATCAGACCTTGTCCGAGATTTATGGCGCTTTGAAGGAGAGAGAGATGAAGTCTTTGGTTGGCGGGGTATTGCCGCATTATCTCTTTATTGTAGAAGATACTTCTTTGCTTGAGAATGAGCTGATCAGTAAATATTTGTACAACGGCAGTGCACAAATTGGGGTATCTACCCTTTTTATCGCCAAGAATTCTGCCTATTTGCCCATGAACTGTAAAACGGTTATTCATTTGAACGGAAAAAGCGGTGAAATGGCCAATCGATTAACCGGAGAGAAGATCGTGTTTACTCCGGACCAGACAGAAATAAAGGACTTGGACCTGGTGGCGAGAAAGCTTGCGCCGCTTCGTATCAAAAATTCAAGTGCTAATTTCTCGCTTCCATCCTCCATCACGCTGATGGAAATGCTGCAGAACGAAAAGGTATCTGAAGTAAATGTAATGCTGAACTGGACCCGTAACAAAACCTATATGGGTATGAGCGTTCCTATAGGGGTGAGGGCTGGTGGAGAAGCTTTACATCTGGATATGCATGAGACGGGGTTTGGACCCCATGGTCTTGTAGCCGGGACGACGGGTTCCGGGAAAAGTGAACTGCTGCAGAGCATTATCGTCGCTCAAGCCATTCATTATCACCCCCATGATATTGCCTTTGTACTCATCGATTATAAAGGGGGAGGCATGGCAGATGTATTCAAGGGAATGCCTCATCTGGTCGGTACCATTACGAACTTGGATGGGAATCAAACGACGAGAGCCCTCCTATCTATTAAAAGTGAGCTCATGCGGCGTCAACGTGTTTTCTCAGAATATGGCGTGAATAATATTGATAAATACCAGAAATTATTTTATAGCAACAATATCAAAGGTGATATGCCGGCGATTCCCCATCTGATTATGATTGCGGATGAGTTCGCGGAGCTGAAGCAGGATCAACCTGATTTCATGAAAGAGTTGGTGAGCACAGCGCGTGTTGGCCGAAGTCTTGGTGTTCATTTAATTCTTGCCACCCAGAAGCCTGCTGGTGTAGTGGATGACCAGATATGGAGCAACTCGAAATTCAAAATATGTCTGAAGGTACAGGATGAAGCGGATAGTAAGGATGTTATTAAACGTCCAGATGCCGCGATGATTAAGGAGCCGGGACGAGCGTATATACAGGTCGGAAATGATGAGATCTTTGAGTTATTCCAGTCTGCTTATTCCGGTGCTGATTATGATCCCAAGGGTGAACTGCAGAGACAGGAGAACAAGCCCAAACGAATCTACAAAGTGGCCCTGAATGGTAGAAGCGAGCAGATCTTTCCGCTGGAGGAAGAGAAAATCGCCAAAAACGATTCTACTTCCCAACTGCATGCCATGGTTGAATACATTACGGAGACCGCCAAGCAATATGGGATTTCTCCAATAAAAGGACCTTGGTTGCCGCCGTTGCCTGAACTAGTCTACCTGAATTCATTACTGACGAATAGCTTTGCAAATAATAGCTGGCCTCAGCAGCAGAAGCTGCTCAGTGTGCCGGTAGGAATTATGGATGATCCAAGAAAACAGAAACAGGAAACGGTGGAGATTGATTTTGCATCTGAAGGGAATCTGTTTGTCTATGGAACGCCGGGTACAGGTAAAACCGTGTTCCTCAAAACATTATGTATATCGCTGGCTCTGATGTATCCACCGGATGACGTCAACATCTACATTATGGATTTTGGCGGTAGCTCTCTCAAAGCTATGGAGAAGCTTCCTCATATCGGTGGGGTTATGACACTGGAGAAAGAAGAAAAGATTGACCAGTTTATGCGTTTTGTGTTCAGGGTCATGGAGGAACGAAGAACGTTATTTGAAGCTACCGGTAGTGAGGGATTCAGTGATTATCGTAAAAGTGGACGAAAACTGCCAGCATTGGTAATTATGGTCGACAACTACTTCGCATTATCAGAGACTTACGAAGACTTTGACGCACAAATGGTGCTGCTGGCTCGTGAAGGCTTTAAGTACGGTATCTATATGGTAGCTACAGCTACCAATAGTGCTCTGGTCAGATATAAATTTTCGGTCAACTTTAAGATGGCGGTTAGCTTCCAAATGACGGAGAAAAGTGAATATGAAGGAATTGTAGGAAGAACAGAAGGCTTGGAACCGGTAAAGGTTGCAGGCAGAGGATTAGTACGGGGCAAGCCGCCTTTAGAATTCCAGACTTCGCTTCCTGAATATGAACATACCGCCACGGAGCTCTTATTGGAGAGAATGGAAGCTTTGAATCTTAGCGGAGCAGCTCCAATTCCGATGATGCCTTCTACCATTGACCTGAGAGCACTCAATAAGGATACAGAGATACTAGCAATAGGCTTGGCCAACAATGATTTACAGCCCGTGTTTGTAGACCTTCTCGCAACACCAGTGCTGATGGTAGCGGGAGAGGCTATGTCAGGCAAGAGCACTTTACTTGTATCGTGGATGAAGCTGCTGAGTGATAAACAGGATCTTGAGGTATATGCGCTGGATTCATCCGCTATGGGCATTTATGAACTGATGAAGCAGCCTTTCGTAACGGATATAGCGAACGTGGATGATCTGGATGATTTCATTGATGGGATCAAGGATAAATTGGAATCTAGACGCAACGAGCTTTTCTCTTGCAGGATGTCCGGCGGTGATGTTGGTGCGCTGATGAAACAGTGGAAGCAAATGATCTTTGTCATTGATCGCCTAAGTGAATTTACGAGTGGAGACATGTACATGCTGCATGAGCTGATTGAGCGGATTGTGAAGCAAGAACGCGGCATGAAGGTAGCTGTTCTAGCGGCAGACAATACAAGTGATCTTACCTCTAATTGGGATTCTTTGGGCAAGACCATAAGAGAAGAGCAGACCGGGATCTTGCTGGGTAGAATGAAAGAACAAAATCTGTACAATGTGTCTTTACCTTATGGAACCCAGGAGAAGAGTGGGGAGCAAGGCGATGGCTATCTCATTGTAAAGAACAAATACATGGGACTAAGATGCGCTGTGTTGAGCAAGGACAACTGAGTTGCTGCGGGGATGTGAGTTTAAGATGGAGGTGCAGAGATGTCAGTTAGTCCATCAGAAATTAGGGGAAAGGCTTCACAGATCCATAGACTAGCCAATGAAGTGAATAGTACTTCAAAAAAACTGCAAAGCGAGTACACACAATCGTCTAGTTACTGGACTGGCACAGCTTCTAAAGCGTTTCAAAGTGAATACTATGCGCTGGACCACGAGATAAAGGCCCTGCTTAGAACGCTAGATAGGCTTGGAAGTGGAGTTCAAAGAGTGGCTTCAGAAGTGAGCCGTGCCGAACAGGAAAGAGAAGAGAAGCGAAGACTGGCAGAGAAAGCAGCACAAGAGGTACTGAAACAAAAACAATTGGAAAAACAAAAGCAAAGCCAAAAGTAATGACGAAAACAAAGATTAATGCTTTGAAAGGAGGTGAATAAAATGGCGGGAAACAATCTTACATTTAATCCGGATCAGGCTCTAGGAGTAGCTAAGTCCATTAAGACTAAAGCAAGTAATGCGGATACACTTATCAAACAATTGCAGACTGAAATTCATGCGGTTAGCGGTTGGTGGCAAGGGGAATCACAAACAGCGTTTGTACAACAATTCGACGGACTTATGCCTAGTTTTAAAGAGCTTGTTCTCTGTGTAGAGAATATCAGTAAGAACCTAACGCAAATCGCTAACATCAAGCAACAAGCCGAGCAAGAAATGGCAAGTAAACTGCGCGGAAAATAATGCAGGTATACATAACAAGGCAGATCTTAAACTGTCTGCCTTGTTAGTAGATTTTAATTGGAATGAAATGATTTTTCTTGGGGGGATCTGTAAGTGAAGCTGACTGAACAACAATACATAAAGCTGGCATCCGTTGTAGAAGTAGCAGATGGGCTTGAGCTAACGGATAGTCTAGCCTTTGCTGGTGCAGCAGCCTATGCCTATAAAAATGAGCATGACGATAGATTAATTATCTTTACATATAAAGGCGAAGATTGGCTCGCTGATCTGCAGTCTCTGCTAAGCGGCCAAAGCAGCATGCCGGAGGAAGCCTCAAAATTTGCAATGAAGAACAAAGGAAAGGGAGACTGCCTAGTTACTGGTTATTCCATGGGTGGAGCGTTAGCTCTTTATGCAGCATCGGTTAATGAGGGGATTGGTGGTGTAGTATTCGACGCACCGGGGATCGCAAACATTCTGTCCGCTAAGCAAAATGAAAAGCTTCAGGTTAAAAATATTGTGGCCTACAACAGTCTAGTATCCGCCTTAGGCAAACATAACGAAGAGATTGTATTTGCTAAATCGGGTCTAGAAGGAACAGAATTCATGATCCCTGATTCCCTTTGGCAGCGCTATACCTTTGATTCCAAGGGGAATGTGATTACAGGTGATAAAGGGAATACCTATGCCTTGTTGTCCAAGATTAATACGCTAACAGAAGATCATACGCCTGTTTTTGATGCTGTGATGAGCGGATTTGGAGATACAGTCGGACTAACCGAACGTGCATCTGATCATTTGGGGTATGTGATATTTACCTTAATGGATCAGCTGGATGTAGGGAAAGTGCGAGGTGCAATGATAGAAATCGCCCACAAATATGATCGAATGTTGGATGCAAAGTTCAGTGAGTGGAGAACTGAAATGAATCATATTCCGGAATCCTTCTTATTTGATGATATTCGTGCGAAGTTCGAACATTTATCCGAAGCAGCCATGCTAGAGGCGGCGAAAACGGCAGAGGAGCTAAATGAAATCACACAAGCTGTCTTATCCATCCTTCTGATTTGCAGTCCGGTGGGGGATCAGCTGATGGACCACGTAGAGGAATGGTTGGATAAGCTGACAAATGCCCTCATGGAGCGTATGGAAAAACTAACCAGCCAAATGACGGCGCACCTTGATAAGGTGGTTGAAACGTACATGAATCAAATGTTCAAATATCCAGAATTGAAGCTGGATTTTGAATTCTAAGGGAGTTAATAGGATGTCATCATAAAGGAGTGAAGCCGGCATGAAAATTTTTTTTACAAGGAAGGTGTGGACTCTGATGTTGATATTATCAATGTTCAGCTTTATGGGCTGTGCCTCTAAAGATGAGAAAGCGGAAACGAAAATCTTAAGTTCTTTGCAGGAAAAGTATGGTGAGGAATTTGTTCTTGATGGTATAGGCGGCAGCTGGGGAACGATGAACAACAATACTTTGAAGGCGATTGTTCGACCGAAGCATGACGCGACCCTAAAAGTTCCTGTTGAAATCACTAAGGATCTGAAAAAGGTATATGACAAATATCTAAATCAGGCAGTAGCCAAAAATGCAGAACAGCCGATTCAAGAACTAGCAAAAAGAATTTGGCCAGACAGTAAGCTGATCATAGCTAACGATACAGGGTTAACCTACCCTGAACATTCAGATACTGGAATGTCATACAAGGAGTTTTTGGATCATTATCCGATGAACACACAACTAGTTAAAGTTTATTTGAATGCAGATGATTATATGGACGCTAAGGGAAACATGAATTCGCAAGCTGAATCCGAACATTATCTCAGCTTTGCTAATCAGCTTGCGGATTATCAATACATTAATTCTCTAATTTCGATTATTTATCTCACACCAGAGGCTTACGAGAAATTTGAGGAAGCTAAAAAATCAAAAGATACCGTAGACAATTTTTATAGTGACGAAGAGAAAAAGTCAGGCGTTCTAAGTGTGGTGACCAGAGTTGGATACACCCTTGGAATGGATGGTGAAGTTGAAGAGTCCCCCGAGAAAATTCTGGGATTTATTGAGACCTGGAAAGAAAAAAGAGTGAAGAGCTTGGAGCAGAGAGGAGGACTATAATGGCCGATACTCTTACAGAAGTAGAACTGAAGCAAATTTCGCAGCTCGTTTATTTAGATATATTGGATTCGCAGGGAGTAGATACCAAGCTTTCTGATCAATACAAAAATAATGGCGATAAAATTGCACTCAGCGATGTAATCAAATACTATTCTTCACCCGAGGGTATGCAGAAATTAAAAGAACGTTATCCCAGTGATCTTAACGGAGAAAAAGAATACGAGCAATGGAGTCATCTGCTGCAGCAGATGAATACACCCAAATATCAGAATTGGGAAATCTCCAATGTGGTCTCCAATAATAAGCAAGAGGAATCAGGCTTTGTTGCTTTCACTGTCGATACCCAAACAGGGGAAAAAGTTGCAGCTTTTCGGGGTAGTGAACCCATAGATAACCCACTTTACCGCAATGACTGGAAAAATAACGGCACTACGGCGTATTCCACCGAAGCTATTCAGCAAGCGGAAGCCAGAGAATACATGGAAAGCTTTAAGACCGACGGCAGTTATGATTTATATTTGACCGGGCACTCGCTCGGCGGCAACCTGGCCTTATATTCTTCCTTTATTTTGCCGGAGGATCTGCGTAAATATCTCGTTTCGGCTTCAACCTTCAATGCTCCGGGATTTAATGGAGATGTGCTAGATAAGTTCAAATCGAATATCGATGAAATGAATGAAAACGGAAAAATCAAAGAATTCAGAAATAAAAATGACATTGTTCCGGCCTTGTTTAGAAATCCTTCATCGGGTATTTATATTGATACTAAATCAGAAGGGGAGGCCGGTCTGGCTCATCACTCTCTATTCTCACTGAAGATCGATGAGAACAATGAAACCTTTCAACGTTCTGAATCTCAGACCCGGGCCTTGGTCCCTAACCTCGTGCATAATATTACGGTTGGTTTGGAGGTCGTCCCTGATGTTCTGAAGGTGAGTATGGTTGAAGGGGTATTCAAAGTATTAGATGGAGAAGTGGATCTTCGGCCCTTAGCGTTAGCGGGAATAGCAGTAGTAGGGTTATTAATGGTAACTGTAGGGCCTGTTGCCGTTGTTACGGCAGCCGTTACTGCAGCATTAGCCGTGTTAGTTAGCACTATAAAAGCACTAGTTGCGCTTTATGTGATCGGTTTTGTCATTGACAGTGTGATTCCTTGGATTGAGCAAAAGGTAGAGGACATCAAGGAGAGAGTGGTTTCCTTCTATAATCAAAGTGTTGAATTTATAACGAACATGGTTACAGAAGCTGTTCGAGTGACTAATTTGATCGGTGATAAAATTGTGGAATTTGCACAAAAAGTGAGACATGCAGTATCCGACTTTATGACCAAACTAAAAGATGGTTTCAATCAGTTTGTGGATAACACCATTCAATATGTAAAAGCTCAAAAGGAATATTGGATTAGTGTAAAAGACAAAGCCATGAAGAAAATGGGCGATATATTCCAAAGTGTAAAATCTAAAATCATGAAAACCAAGGATGAATTTATCACTGGCGTCCGCACGATTAAAGATTCAGCGATCAGCAAAATCAAATCAACCATAACAAAAACCATTATGAAGATTGCAGTTGCATCTGCTAGTGTTATTCAAGGCGCCAGGATCTTGGCGAATATGGATAAACTGGAGAGTCTGCAGAAAAGTCTGGTGCGTAAGGAAGAAAACATTGCTGAAGCTGTCGAGAGGATATTGTCCCTAGCTTCTGGAGTAAGTTCCAACGTGGGCGGAGCATACAGTGAATCTTATGTTCAAGCCCAATTAAGAGAAGTTCAGCGTTTAAGCAATGAAGTCCGAATACAGAAAAGTCGTGTAACAACAGCGATAAACAGCAAAACCGCAGGCCTAAGATACACCGTAACAAAATATCGGGAAATCGAATCCAAGATTGTTGCAGCAGCCCGTGCAAGTACTAACACTATGTACCTGAACTAAGAGATGACGTAGTGAGAGGGTGAAGCGATGAGAGCATTGCCGCTTAAATGGTTTGAGGCAAAGGACTGTAACAATGTTGTTAACTCTCAGGCTATGGGTGAGATTTGAATTGGATTCCTAAAGTTAAAGGTAACTAAATGGAGAGGAGCAGTTAAATGAAAAAATTAATGAGTTCGCTGGTAGTCTTGCTAATGGTAACCCTGTTTTCTTCGAGTTTTATTAGTCTCGCAGCAAGTCTTCCATTGAGGGTAGTAGTAAATGGAGAAAAAGTTATTTTTCCAGATGCACAGCCTTTTATCGATGCTCAGCAAAGAGTCCAGCTTCCGGTTCGCTTTATAAGTGAAGCACTTGGAGCTAAGGTCTTATGGGACAGTAAGGCTAAAAAAGCCACAATCTCGCTTGAAGGCAAAACAATGGGTGTCTATATCGGGAAAAAAAGTTATGAGCTAAATGGAAAAACGAAACAAATGGATACGGCTGCACTATTTAAACAATCAAGAACGTTTGTCCCGCTGAGATTTGTATATGAAGGACTCGGCGTGAACGTGAAATGGGATGATGCCGTGAAGACGGTTTACATCACTACTCCGGGGAATGAGCCTCCTCCAAGCAGCAGCAAGCCTTCAACAGAGCCTAAAGAGGCGACTGTCCATGGATTTAAGATTCCGTATACAGAAATGGGACCGAATAGTGATCCAGCTTATGTATCAGCATCGAAAATGGTAGTTTATGAGACAGTGGACCCAGAACCCGACCAAATCATTATGCAATTTAGCATTAGTTTTACAAAGGTAGGCACAGATCCAGTTCAAGCTATGAATGAAGCAGAAGCCATTCTTCGCCAAAAAATTGAGGGCAATGTCGTTGATTCCATCATGAATTATGTCCGAACCAAAAAGCAAAGAAGTGATGCATTGCCGCTTAAGTGGTTTGAGGCAAAGGAGTTTAAGATTTTTGTTAATTCTCAGGCTATGGGCGAGATTGGAATTGGATTGCAAAAAAAGTAAAGTAAACGATAATCAGATCATTTATGGAATAGGTGACTAAATGAAAAAATCATTATGGTTTAGCTTTATCATTATAATCATTCAAACGCTTGTTACTTCTGTTGTCTCAGCAGAGGCGGGTGATAATATTCCAACAACAACAGCAGAAGTTATTAAACATATCAATGAGGATATGGAAAATTTATATGGTGAGGCTAATTATTATCCTATCCAATCGGGATTCGGTGCGTTAAGAACAGACTTGTTGCAAAAAAACATGGATTCAAAAACATTTAATTTTGATATGGTTTATGGACAAAGCCATGGACCGGTGTTGACCTATAAAAACAATATGTATGCCTATTCTGGATATACAGTTACTGGGGATTCCGTATCTACAGAAGGAGCCCCTTGGTATGCCGGGTGGAGTGGTACCCAAATTCAGAATTTCAACATGATTAAGGAACCATGGTTAAAAGCTGCTTTACTAGGAATTCAAAGAAATGATTTTGATAGATATACCAATACGAACAACGAATATCTACTGAAATCCAAAGGCACTTTTGAACAATCTATTATTACGGGATTAAATGAGAATTATGCAGGGAAATTGTATGAGAAATTTATGTACAACAATCAAAACAGCAATTTCAAAGACAAACCTGTGTATACAAGGGATGCAACCCCGTCTAAAGGTGGACAATGGATAGATTATGTTCACGTCCTACAGCCCCCTACATATCTTTCGTGGGGATCAGGCAGGATTTACATTCAAGGATCGGATGGAAATATTACTTACTTAGGTATTCCTATCGCTCCGTTTATTTTGCAGGCAAACGACCTATCCCCTCATTTCGAAACCATGCCGACCGGCGCAGTAGCGGGACAAGAGGTAACCGTCGGGATCAGACTGAGATCTAGCTTCGCTATCGAGAAAACGACAGATTACGCATGGAAGATCACGAGTAACGGAAAGGAAATCCCTGTAAGATACCACGGTCATGCGTCAACATTAGCAGGTGAAATTACGCTTGCGGCTAATACGGCGGACAAGATTCTTTACGCGACATTTACAATGCCTGAGGAAGATATATACATCCAGTTTAATCTGAATAGGCAGAAGTCACCTAAGGAAGTCATGTACGGAAATAATGAGCTTTACGGATGGATTAAGAAGGTCAACGCGATGCCAACAACCAAAGGCTCCTTTGATCTGGATTACAATGTGTTATCGAGAAAAGTGAAATTCGGGTTAGCAGATGGCGCAGCAATTAAGGCCGTTTTACAGCCGCCATATGCTGATTTCACTTGGAGTGGAAATGCTACCGGTGCTTTGGAAGTAACTAATAATTCGGATGCTATCTATCGCTATTTCCAAGTGAAGAACAATCCGGTGGTTGACGAGGCTGCCAGTACAATCATTAGACAACCCGACATTATAGCTAGTTTGCAGCGCCCTGATTTTGGCGATGATCCGGTTAACGGCAAATGGTATAGTAATCCGGCTCCGTACTCTCCTAATCAAAGGTCGGGCAATATCAGTTTCCAAGGTACCGTGAGCAGAAATTATACGCGTGATTATCAGGTTTGCAGCACCAGTAAGAACGCAGAAGGCCAAGATGTTGAATCTTGTCAAACGTATACGGAGAGTGGAACCACCTCGGCTCCATTTACACCTGGGCAAGATGTCAAAACCATTCGTACTTATATTTATAACGGTCTCGAACAAATCGCACCGAAGCTATACAAGAATTCAATAGACACGAATAAGGCAGATTCTTTAATCAGAGAGCTCCTCTGGACAAGTGAGCCTTCCCCTTATAATGTAATCCGCTGGATGGCTCATGAAGATGAGAATAAGGTCCTGAAGGAATGGACGAAGGTAAGGGGGAAATTCGAGCGGATCTTTACACAGCAGGCCAGTGCAGACATTGGCTGGAAGGTTGAGAATAGCATGGCTAAAGCTTATAAGAAAGCCAGAGATACCGCTAAAAAAATGCTGAATAACAAATCTGATTACGATAATGCCGTGTTTGCAACCGATAAACAGCTGCAAGGATATGATTATCCGATTAAATCGGGATATTATTTTAACCCTGTTGGAACCTATTCCTTTACACTGGAGACGGTTACGTTTAAGGACACAGATAAAGACACGAAGGACCATAAGGAGCTTGTTGAGGACCTTACGAATTCTTTCCGCTATGAAACGGATCTTATGTATATCAATAATGATAAGGTTGCGGTTAATCTCCGGAATGAACCCCTGAGCAAAAGCGGCAATAACTTTGCAAGAAAGCCAGCAGCTTTATCTGTCGAGGATAACACGGGCGTTAATAACGCGAAATTACTTACGGTTGAGAATAGCTTTACTAAAGAGGTGGAAGAAATTCCATATTCCCAGAATAGAGAAGAGGATGAAGGCACCCATGAATTCTGGAAGAATATACTAGAGGGTTATTCACAATCTAGTACACTGGGAAGCTTCAGCAATTTCAAATACCGTGAATATGTGGGCTTGAATCAGCATATGTACAAGATCACAGAGAAGTCTACGGTGACCATTACGATCAACAAAGACAAACTTCCTGTCTATACTACAGCTGAAATGCCAGACGGCAAGTATTATGTCAAGGCTTGGCTGGCGGATGTGGAGCTGTCTAAGAGTAGCAATGCTTACAAATCTTTAGGCAAGCTGGTCGGCATTAAGCCGCTGGATCAGATTGAGGTTACGGTAAAAGGCTCCATGTTCGACGACTTGAATAACTAAATGACAGCACCCTCCATGCAAAGATGCATGGAGGGTGTTTTGTTAAAAGATAAGAACGTATAAGTTTTACACTATACATGATCCTTATATTTCTCGCTTAAACGCCTACCGTCATTGTTAGGACGCCAAAGGCGTTTATACTTGTTGTGATAGCGCTTCATTCGACGTATAATTAGGGCTGGTGATTGCTTTTTTTAATGGTATTATTCATTTGTGTATGGGTAGCGTATCAATTTCTAACTAGAGAAAGGGAGATAATTGCTGTGAAGCTATTGGGAGCGATTGAAGCAGGCGGAACAAAGTTTGTATGTGGGATTGGTTATGAGGACGGTACCATTGTTGACCGAGTTAGCTTTCCGACAACAACACCGGAAGAAACGATGGGACTAGTAATAGACTATTTTAAAGAGAAAAATGTAGAAGCATTCGGAATCGGATCTTTTGGACCGATTGATCCCGTACTGGACAGCCCTACTTATGGTTACATAACAACGACACCAAAACCCCACTGGGGACAATATAATCTGGTAGGCACAATGGCTGAACAATTTAACGTTCCGATCGGCTTTGACACGGATGTGAATGGTGCAGCGCTTGCGGAGAGTAAATGGGGAGAGGCTAAAGGTCTGGACAGCTGTCTTTACATAACGGTTGGGACAGGGATTGGAGCAGGAGCGGTTGTTGGCGGCCAGATGGTTCATGGATTGTCACATCCTGAGATGGGACATATTCTAGTTCGTAGACATCCAGAGGATACGTTTGAGGGTTACTGCCCTTATCATGGCGATTGTCTTGAAGGATTAGCCGCAGGTCCGGGGATCGGCAAACGCTGGGGACAACCGGCTGGAGAGCTACCAGTGGACCATCCGGCATGGGAGATGGAAGCTCACTATCTTGCCCATGCACTCATGAACTATGTGCTGATTCTGTCTCCTCAAAAAATCGTAATGGGCGGTGGTGTTATGAAGCAAAGCCACCTATTCCCGTTAATTCGCACTAAGCTGCAAGAGTTATTGAGCGGATATGTTCAACATCCATCGCTTAATGTCGACATCGATAATTATGTTGTCTCACCAGGTCTTGGAGACAATGCAGGGCTTGCTGGAGCGATTGGATTGGCTACATTAGCTCTAGCTAGAAGCTAGTATAAAAAGACATTGACTGTTCGGTAATATATGGTATTGTAGGATCTAACAGTATAGCATTAATGAGGGAGCACCTCTTTCGCGTTTATCGTGAGAGAGGTGCTTTTTTGCGTTCGGGGTCTGATTGCGAAAGGATTTGTTCGCTCCGAGGGAAGCTCTTCCCGGAAGGTTATTGTGCTTGCTGTAAGTTGAGAAAGGTAGGGATGAATATGCAAATTGTATTTATGAACCGTTTATCCAGAATATCTGAAGTGGATCAAGAGGTGTACGCCCAGCTGTGGATTGGAGAGGAAGAGGGGATCTGGAGTCTGGGCTGGCGTGATTTTTCAGGAGGGGAGAATTACATTGAGAATTTATGGTATGAAGGTGGATCTTGGAATGAAATGCTCTGTGTGTACAGGCATGAGCTAGCGGTGAAGATGGGAGATGGCTATCGACCCTTAATCGATGGGATATTCCACGAGGAGGATAGTCTTAGCGGACGTAATCAGGAGCAGCTGAAGCTTCAATATTACAGTGAACATTATGGGAATGAAGCCATTTATGAAGAGTTATGTGCTTGGCGCCGTGGTAAGGCTTCGAGTGAACGGAAGGCACCCTATATTCTCGCCAGCAATCGTCTATTGCGCTTGTTAAGTACATTTCTACCGCATACGCCAGAGGAACTGATGCAAATTCCGGGTGTAGGAGAAGGCAAGGTAGCACAGTTTGGGGCCGATTGGCTGGCTATAACTACTGCGGTGGCAAGGGAACATTCCTTCCCTCTAAATTGGGTATATGAAGTAATTGAAGAGGAGTCTTTCGTATCTTGGCTTTATAAACAGAAAGAGGTCAAATATAAGAAGCAGCTAGAACGATTGCGCTTGCGGAGGATTATGCTACAGGGGATCGAGAATGGATTGGGCTTGGAACAGCTTAAGGTGAACAGTGGAGTGAACCGGCGTGAACTGATTGAAGCGGTAGAGGAGCTAGAAAGAGAGGGTTATTCCGTCGAGAAGCTGATCCATGTAGAGCTTGGCAATATGCCGCAGCATGAGCAGGATGCGATATGGAATGCCTATGAGGAGCTTGGAGACCTTTTCCTAAAACCGGTGTTACATAAGGTGTATGGTGACGATTTTTCCGCTGCTGAAGGATTGGATATTTATTATGAGCGTCTGCGATTGATCCGCATCCGTTTCCGCCGGGAGCAAACGCATAAAGTGGGCATGGCGACCAGTTTTTAAATTCGCGCAAACCAAAAAGACGAAGGCTTCCTTATACCTTTCGGTTACAGGGCCTTCGTCTTGCTTATTCGTCCGGTTCGTTTCATAGCCATTCCTTCTTACGGAAAACATACAGCATCCCACAGCCTAACGTCAACATAACACCTATAACGCCATAATAGCCATATTTTGTATGAAGCTCAGGCATATGATCAAAGTTCATACCGTAGATTCCGGTAATTACGGTCAGGGGCATGAATATTGTTGTGATCGCAGTAAACACTCTCATAATTTCATTCGCACGGTTGGCAATACTGGATTGGTATGCCTCTCGTAAGTTGCCCATGAGATCGCGATATGTCTCAAAGGTTTCAGATATTTTAACCGCATTTTCATAAATGTCGCTAAAATATTTCTGCAGCTGATCATCAATCAGACGGAGGTCTTTTTTATTTAGGGTATTGATTACTTCTTTTTGTGGCCCCAGCATTTTCTTCAACCATAGAATTTCACTTCGCAGACCGATAATTTCACTGAGATGTGACTTCTTGGTATGCATGAGAATATCTTCTTCCAGCTTCTCAATCCGAGCTTCAATTCGGTCGCCGACGGAGAAATAGTTATCCACGACAAGGTCAATTAGTAAGTAAAGGAACATATCCGGTTCACTTACTTCTTGCTCCCAGAGCATAGGCTTCAGGATTCGTAGTTCATTGATCTTTTGCTTCGTGACAGTGATGATGTAATGTCTTCCAAGGAATACATTGAGCGCCCGTAGGAAAATTTCTTCATCGTCAAAGCGGATGCTATTTACAACTATAAAGTAGTGACTTTCGTATATTTCGATCTTCGGACGCTGATCCTCTTCGCTAAGGCAATCCTCAACAGCAAGATCATGTAGGTTGAATAAGGGCTGAAGCAGCTCCAAATCCTCAACATCGGCGTCAATCCAATAGAACCCTTCCGTTGGGGGTGTTAGTGTTTCATCAATTTCATCAATAGGTGTAAAAACCCCTGCATTCACCAGCCGGATTTTCATCTGATTTCACTCCTCCTATCCCCAGGTCTTCACTAGGGACTGCTAAATTAAGCACAGAGAAAAAAATCAGCTTGGCCGGGCGTTACAATCAATACATAGGGCCAAATGACGTTTCGAGGGCATGAAGAAGAACTGCTCCCGCCGCCGGCAAGCTGATGATTATCCTGTGTGGTTGCTCATTCTGTACACATATTTGCGAGCTCGGGTCGCCTTCCATTCTTCTTCTCACCTCTTCTTTTCGTTCAGGTATGAAATACTTGTCTAGTATAACAACGGAGTATGCCTCTTTCAAGCAAATTTATTGTGATTTTGAGGCTTCTTCAGCATTGTATGGACTTGACGAAAAGGAGGTTCATGATTTAAAGTGAATTTTAAAGTAATTTAATTGAATACAGCTAAATCTTATCAAGAGCAGGTGGAGGGACTAGCCCTATGAAACCCGGCAACCGGCGTGTAAACGCACGGTGCTAATTCTTGCGGAATTTCTGCAGACGTCTAATCGTCTTCAGGAATATTCTGGCAGATGAGAGAGGCGCATATGACTGTAGATATGACCTTTCTCGATTTCCGAGGAAGGTCTTTTTATTGTTCAGCAAGCCGCAGTGCGGCAAAACAACTAAATTCAGCTAAGGAGTGGAAAGACAATGCCAATTAAAATTCCCGACAGTTTACCGGCGAAAGAAGTACTATCCGGAGAAAATATTTTTGTGATGGACGAAAGTCAGGCTTTCCATCAGGATATCCGTCCACTACGGATTGCTATTCTGAACCTCATGCCGACTAAAGAGACGACAGAGACTCAATTGCTGCGTTTAATTGGAAATTCGCCACTACAAGTTGATGTTACTTTATTGCATCCGCGTTCCCATATTTCCAAGAATACTTCTGCGGAACATTTGAAGAGCTTTTACAAAACCTTTGACGAGATCAGCCACCGCCGTTTAGATGGTTTAATCGTTACAGGTGCTCCTGTAGAACAAATGGAGTTCGAGGAAGTATCGTATTGGGAAGAGCTGAAAGAGATTTTTGAATGGAGCAAGGACAATGTGACTTCAACTATGCATATTTGTTGGGCGGCACAGGCAGGCTTATATCATCATTTTGGTGTTCGTAAAGTGGCATTGCCTGAGAAATGTTTTGGCGTCTTCCCTCATACGATTAATCAAAATAACATTAAACTGTTGCGCGGCTTTGACGAGGTGTTCCATGTACCACACTCTCGTCATACCGATGTCTCCCGTGAAGATATTGAGAATAATCCAGATCTGCAGATTCTGGCGGAATCCGAAGAAGCTGGTATGTATCTAGTGGCTACAAACGACGGAAAACAAATATTTGTGACCGGACATTCCGAATATGATCCTCTATCCTTGAAATGGGAATATGACCGTGATGTGTCTAGAGGGATGGAGATGGCTTTGCCGAAACATTACTTCCCTAAAGATGATCCAGAACGTACACCTCCAGCAGTATGGCGTGCGCATGCCAATTTATTATTCTCTAACTGGCTCAATTACTATGTATATCAAGAAACGCCTTATGATATCGACCCGATTGTTTATTAATAATAACGCTACAATATAAATTAGGAGGCATTAATCATGGATGACAAACTTAGGATTGAAAGTAGACTGGCTCAAATAGGTTCTCAAGAAGATCCAGCCACTGGAGCAATTAATTTTCCAATTTATAATGCAACGGCATTTCGTCATCCAAAACTCGGTCAGAGCACAGGGTTTGATTATAGCCGCACCAAGAGTCCGACCCGTTCAGTACTTGAGAATGCAGCTGCGGAACTGGAATCTGGAGATGCAGGATTTGCTTGTAGCTCAGGGATGGCAGCGATACAAACGGTGCTTACCTTGTTCGCTCAAGGCGACCATTTGATCGTTTCGCTGGATCTTTACGGCGGTACCTATCGTTTGTTGGAACGGATTATGTCCAAGTTTGGAATCACTGCTTCTTATGTAGACACGAATGATTTGGATGCACTGGAAGCTTCACGTCGTCCAAATACGAAAGCTGTATTTATTGAAACGCCAACGAATCCACTTATGATGATCACGGATATTGAAGCTGTATGCACTTGGGCACGTCACCATGGGTTACTTAGCATTGTAGATAATACCCTGCTGACTCCATTCTTCCAACGGCCTATAGAATTAGGTGCGGATATTGTAGTTCATAGCGCTACTAAGTATTTGGGTGGTCATAATGATGTACTGGCAGGCCTAATTGTATCCAAGGGTGTAGAATTATCAGCTGAAATAGCTATTCTACATAACTCTATTGGAGCTGTACTTGGACCAACAGACAGTTATCAGTTGATGAGAGGCTTGAAGACATTGGCGCTGCGTATGGAGCGTCACGAGAGCAATGCACTAGCGATTGCTCGATACTTATTAGAGCATCCAGCGGTTGCGGAAGTGTTCCATCCAGGATTGCCGGATCATCCAGGACATGAAATCCAGAATCGCCAATCTTCAGGCAATACCGGTATTTTTTCTTTCAAATTAAAAGATGCCAGATACGTGGAGCCGCTTCTTCGTCATATTCGTCTGATTGCATTCGCAGAGAGCCTTGGCGGCGTAGAGTCACTTATGACTTATCCGGCTGTACAAACGCATGCTGATATTCCAGTGGAGATTCGAAATGCTGTGGGGGTAGATGACCGATTGCTGCGTTTCTCCGTCGGTATTGAACATGCAGAGGATTTGATTGCTGATCTTGGCCACGCCCTGGAAGCTGCTAAGACAGAAATTGACCCCGAGTAACAGCAAGAGATGTTCACTCAAGCGTTAGTGGAGAAATAGAGGATAACTAGCAGTATCGCTTAGTGCGATGCTGCTTTTCTTCTGGATGGGAATTTGCGAAGAATGTAAAAGCATTTTTCAAGCTGTTCAGATTGTGATACGATGAGGAAATGAACTGTTCAATTGTATGAGAAAGGGTTGTCATCTTGAAAAAGAGACAACGTTTTTTCTTCCTGTAATTTTGTGATTCTATCATACCCCTAAGGGTTTAGAAGGAGGATGCGAACGATGAGTGCGATAGATCTTATTTTGGACAAAGCCCTACGGGGTGAACGTCTCCAATTGGAAGATACCATCCGACTGTTCGAGAGCAACGAAATTGAGAAAATGGGTGCAGCTGCAAACACCATAATGGAACGCTGGCATCCAGACCCGATGGCCACGTTTGTAATTGGTCGTAATATTAACTATACGAATGTATGTGATGTCTACTGTCGTTTCTGCGCATTTTATCGCAGACCGGGCTCTGATGAGGGATATGTACTGCCGGATGAGACAATTTACCAAAAAATTGCTGAGACTATCGCTGTAAATGGTACAGAAATACTGATGCAAGGCGGTACGAACCCAAATCTTCCTTTCAGCTATTATACCGATATACTTCGCGGAATTAAGCAACGTTTTCCTGAGATTACAATGCATTCCTTCTCTCCTGCTGAGATTATGAAGATGAAAGAAGTATCTGGATTATCGCTCGAAGAAGTTGTGCGTGAAATCCATGCTGCTGGCCTGGATTCATTACCAGGTGGGGGAGCGGAAATTCTCGATGATCGTACACGCCGCAAGATCAGCCGACTTAAAGGCTCATGGCGCGAGTGGATGGACGTAATGCAGACAGCGCATAAGATCGGTATGAATACGACAGCTACGATGGTCATTGGACTTGGTGAGAGTATGGAAGAACGGGCACTGCACTTACTTCGTGTGCGTGAGGCTCAGGACGAGTGTATTGCCAATAAATACGATTCAGAGGGTTTCTTGGCCTTTATCTCTTGGACATTCCAACCGGACAATACCAACCTGAAGCTGGATAGACAAACGCCTGAGGAATACCTGAAGACGGTAGCCATTAGTCGCCTTGTTCTAGACAACATTAAGAACTTCCAATCCTCTTGGGTAACAATGGGACCAGAGGTCGGCAAGCTTTCCCTTCAATATGGCTGCAACGATTTCGGCAGTACAATGATTGAAGAAAACGTAGTATCTTCTGCGGGTGCGACCTACAAGGTCAACATCGAGTCGATTACTCAATTGATCCGCGAAGCAGGCAAAATCCCGGCACAGCGGAATACACGCTACGATATTCTGCGCGTGTTCGATGACCCGAATGCGAAAATTGCTAATGATTTCATCATGCAGAACTAATATATAAATCAATTTAACGCTTGTTGCTCGTTAATCCGTTTAGTGGATGATTGAGCAGCAAGCGTTTTTTTTTGTAAGGTTAAGATTTAGATCGTTAGCCAGCCTCATTGCAGAAGATGGCTGAATCTTCCCTAGTTATGTCTTCTGCGCAATCGAAGCTTGGTGTTGGGTACGCCTTGAAAATGAAGGTTAGGGATCTGTGAACATAAATTCATTATATTATTACATTTCTGTATACACATTATTATCCAAAAGTGATATCATAATCATATCAAAAGAATATCTTATGGGGGTGCTTTTTATGAAGGAGAAAACGCTTCGTCCTATCAGCGGATTTTGGGTTATTGCATTGATTGCAGTTTGTTTGGGGGGTGGAATTTACGGTGCTGTTCAGGAGTATGTCGCAGTATCGGTCATTCTATTCGTTGTAGCGGTAGTGTTAAGTACAAGTATTACGGTTGTACAACCTAATAAGTCAGTTGTAGTTACCTTTTTTGGTAAATATATTGGGACTATCGCAACGAGTGGATTGTTTGCAGTCATTCCGTTCAGCGTTCGTAAGACGGTTTCCCTACGCGTTCGTAACTTTAACAGTGTGAAGCTTAAGGTCAATGATGTCGAAGGTAATCCGATTGAAATTGCTGCAGTAATCGTCTTCAAGGTGATTAACTCCGCTAAAGCCCTCTTTGATGTAGATAAATACATGGCTTTCGTAGAGATTCAGAGTGAAACGGCGCTGCGTCATGTAGCCAGCAAATACCCTTATGATAACTTCAATGAATCTGGGATGTCCCTGCGTGCCAATGCAGATGAAATTGCTAAAGAGTTAGCGACTGAGCTTCAAGAGCGCTTGTCCTTATCTGGCGTAGAAGTCATTGAAGCCCGGCTTACACATTTGGCTTATTCAACAGAAATCGCCAGCACCATGTTGCAGCGGCAGCAAGCTTCTGCCATTCTATCTGCTCGTCAAATTATTGTTGAAGGTGCAGTTGGCATGGTCGATATGGCAATTAAACAGCTTAAAGAGAGTGGTGTAGTGGAGCTTGATGAAGAACGTAAAGCGGCCATGATCAATAATCTGATGGTGGCGATCGTGTCGGAGCGCGGAGCGAGTCCGGTCATTAACGCCGGCTCGTTGTATTAAGGCGGTGCATCATGGCGGCCAAGAAAAGCTTTCCATTGCGGATCGATCCGGATCTGCATGAGGCGTTGGAACGTTGGGCGGGAGAGGAATTTCGCAGTGTAAACGGACATATCGAATACTTGCTGCGTGAGTCTTTGAAACGTGCAGGCCGCTTACCTGAAAGGAAACGCCGAGAAGAGTAGCCTGTTAAGGACAGTTCTAGCGCAGTTGCCTGGATGTAGAACTGTCTGTGTAGGTGACTGTTTCTGCGGTTTACAAAATTTTGCCCCCTCTACAGACTTGACTGTCAGAGAGGACAGATTTATAATTACTCCATAATTCACGTTAACAGCTTTGACAAAGATATGAATGGATTGTTCTGGACCGTATCAGAGAGAGGGAACATGGGCTGTAATTTCCTCCGGTATCCTACTATCGATTTACCCCTTTGTAGCTGCGGTTATGAATTCCCTGAAATGGGATAGTAAGAACCGCCGGTTCATGGTCGTTATTCCATGCTTACGAAGGATTCTGACTCGATTCTGCTTTAAGAGCGGATTGAGAGAATCGAATTTGGGTGGAACCACGGGTGCAATCGCTCGTCCCTTTGCGGGACGGGCGTTTTTTGTATGCGTGGATATTTCCGTTTCGAAAAATTTAAAATTGTTGTTTGGCTTAAGGAAATGAAGGAGGAAATTAAAATGGTAAGTATTAAACTTCCGGACGGCTCTGTTCGGGAATACGCAGAAGGTAGTAATATTGATGATGTGGCGGCTTCTATTAGTAGTGGACTTCGCAAGAATGCGGTGGCAGGGAAATTGAATGGTATTGTCGTGGATCTGTCCACTCCGCTTGAGGAAGGCGCTTTGATAGAAATCGTAACTTTGGATTCACCTGAAGGCTTGGAAGTTATGCGTCACAGTACTGCCCACTTGATGGCACAAGCTGTAAGACGTTTGTATGGAACAAAGGAAGTTAAGCTTGGTGTAGGTCCAGTTATCGAAGATGGCTTCTACTACGATATGGATTTGGAACATCCGCTTAATCCTGAGGATCTGCTAAAGATTGAAAAAGAAATGGATCGCATTATCTCTGAGAACCTTCCAATTGTACGTAAGGAAGTTAGCCGTAAGGAAGCGCTCCAAATATTCGGTGAGCTAGGTGATCCTTACAAACTTGAACTAATCGAAGCATTGCCTGAAGATAGTGTAATTTCGATCTATGAACAAGGCGAATTCTTCGACTTGTGCCGTGGACCACACTTACCGTCAACTTCTAAGATCAAAGTCTTTAAATTGATGAATGTAGCTGGTGCTTACTGGCGCGGCGATAGCAAGAATAAAATGCTTCAGCGCGTATACGGGACAGCTTGGATCAAAAAAGCACAGCTCGATGAGCATCTTCGTCTACTTGAAGAAGCGAAGAAACGCGACCACCGTAAGCTGGGTAAAGAGCTTGAAATCTTTACATTTAATCAATTGGTAGGTCAAGGCTTGCCGATCTGGCTGCCTAAGGGTGCTAAACTGCGCAGTATTTTGGAACGTTACATTGTGGATTTGGAAGCAAGTCTAGGATACCAGCATGTATATACTCCGGTTCTCGGTAATGTTGAACTATATAAAACTTCTGGACACTGGGAGCACTATCAAGAGGACATGTTCCCTAAAATGACAATTGATAATGAAGAGTTTGTTCTTCGTCCAATGAACTGCCCGCATCACATGATGATTTATAAGAGCTCGATGCACAGCTACCGTGATCTGCCGATCCGTATTGCTGAGCTTGGTATCCAGCACCGTTATGAAATGTCAGGCGCATTGACTGGCTTACACCGTGTACGTTCGATGACTCTTAATGACTCCCATATTTTCTGCCGTCTGGACCAAATTAAAGGCGAGTTTATTCGTGTAATCGAGTTGATTAAACAGGTTTACAGTGACTTTGGTATTAATGACTACCGTTTCCGGTTGTCGTATCGTGATCCTAAGGATACTGAGAAATATTACGCGAATGACGAAATGTGGGAAACTGCACAGCGAATGCTGCGTGAAGTTGTAGAAGAAGCTGGTCTTCCATTCTACGAAGCAGAAGGCGAAGCCGCCTTCTACGGTCCAAAGCTGGATGTTCAGATTAAGACTGTATTAGGCAAAGAAGAAACGCTCTCCACTGTACAGATCGACTTCTTGCTGCCTGAACGCTTTGAACTTGAATATATCGGCGACGATGGTCAGAAACACCGTCCAGTCGTTCTGCACCGTGGTATTTTAGGGACTATGGAGCGCTTTGTTGCTTTCTTGTTAGAGAACTTTGCGGGATCACTGCCGCTTTGGTTGTCTCCACAGCAAGTTAAAGTTATTCCAGTATCCACTGCCTTCGACGATTATGCTAAGGAAGTTACGGACAAGCTGCGCCGTCGTGGGATCTCTGCTGAGCCAGATCTGCGCAATGAGAAGCTGGGTTATAAGATCCGTGAAGCACAGCTCGAGAAGCTGCCATACATGTTCGTAGTCGGCGAGAATGAAATGAATGCTCAGACAGTTTCCATCCGCAAACGTGGGGAAGGCGATATTGGAGCTAAGCCGCTTCAAGAAGTCATTGAGCTGCTGTCTCAGGAAATTGCAGACCGTGTAATCTCCTAATGACTTGAAATCATTCACACTAAAAGCACGTTAATAATGACCTCTGTCATATGCCCATGAGGATCTGGAAATGGATCCTCATGTATAAAATTTTGTGAATCGGGAAACCTTCGCTAATAAGGGGGAGGTTTATCACATGAACAAAATGGGTATATTTCAGAGGTTTTGGTGTCTTTTCGTCACAATAGTCCTACTGCTGACTGCTGCGGGTATTATTCCTGAATCCAAGCATCAAGCGGTTGTGGCCAATGGGACAGAAGACACGTTACAGCACACAGATATTAGCAAATTTCCAACGAGCGAGTTGCAGCATACTCAGGCAAATGTTGTTTCTATGAGAACCAAAGAACAGCAAGCTATTCTCACCACTGGCCGTGCTACCTTGTTCTCAAATGAGCCGCATTCCAGTATACCAATCGTTCCTGCGACAACAAAAAATAAACCAGAAGCTACAAAGTCACCACAGAGCACTAAAGCTCCGATTACCAAAGGGAGTGGGGGCAAAGGCTCTTCAAAATCGCCGAATTCTGTTCCTGTAGCTGCACCAGCTCCTGATCAGATCATCACTTCAATGAAGGTGATGGCGACGGGTTATACTGCGGGTTATGAATCTACGGGTAAAACGTCTAAACATCCCGAATACGGAATCACCTATTCAGGTGTGAAAGTACGTAGAGATAAGAATACAGTCTCGACCATTGCTGCTGACCCTAAGGTAATCCCGTTAGGGAGTATACTTTATATACCAGGTTATGGATACGGCATCGTTGCTGATACAGGATCTGCCATTAAAGGGCGGAAGATTGATTTGTATTTTGCTACTACGAAGCAGGTATATAAGGAATGGGGCAAAAAATCAGTTGTAGTTCAGCTCATTAAGCGAGGAAACGGTACATGTACAGAAGTGATGCTGAAGAAGCTTACTCAGGCGATTGAGACCTATAATGCTGTACCGCAATCCCTGCTGGAAGAATCCATTTAAGATATAGCGGTTAAACTTCAATGAATTTGGTGGATTGAACTTAATTTCACTTGGTCATGCATAATAGTGACATCACCTTGCCATAATACGGACTGGGGCAGAGCATTAGCCTCATCCGAGATGTTCTCTTAGTAAGCATTATCTATGCTGCATAAGGGATAAGGGAGGTGAATTCCGTGGCTAATAATAAAAAATCTAAAGTTCAAGAAAATTACAAAACACCGAATGAAAAATACAATGCTGAGTTTGCTGTTGAAAATGACGGCGCTACTAAGCAAAGTGGAAATACTTCTAAACCAGCTCAGAAACCGCAACAATAATGCGCTTCTGAAGCAGAAGACTGTTGAATAAAGAGACTGTCCCAGATCAGTTTATAACTGAGGGACGGTCTCTTTTCATATTTATAGTACTATATAGAATAATATCCCAATCGTCTCCGTCTAGAGACTGAGTGGAAGTTCCTTCTCTCGCCGCTGTTTATGAGTGCTTCCTTCCTGTAGACTAAGGCTATAAGATTGAAGAAGAGAGCGTTCCACTAATTTAAAGGGGAAATGGAATATGAAAAGAAGGTTCACAAGTCAGATTTTTGGCGGCTTGATCCTGATAGGGATTGGAGCCATGTTTCTACTTAGACAATTGGGTTACACCGATTTTAGCTTAGGTTATTTGATCTCAAATTATTGGCCTGTTATTTTGATCCTCATGGGGATGAAGCAACTTCTGGGTACGGGCGACGAACATCAAAAAGGTGGATCTTCACCTATCGGCGGTTTATTCTTTCTGGCGATCGGAGTGTTCTTCCTCGGACGAAATTTGGACTGGTTCGATATCTCAGCCGGGGATTTTTTCAAAATGTTTATTCCAATCATGTTGATTGGCGGCGGTCTTTATGTAATTTTCAAACCACGAGGTTCAGGTTCTGTACCACCGGTGCCGCCGGCTCCACCATCACCACCTGATTACTTTCCTCCAGGAAAAAGCTCACTGGATGTAGAACCGCCAAAGCCGCTGGATTCCACATTAGATGAACAATTCGAGCAGAAATTCGGCAAACCTTCTGGTCAGCGAGACTGGAATATCAATCTTCAAAAAGATGAAGAAGACGACGAGGACGAAACGGGAGCTTATAAATCCACCGCAGAATCACGTTGGCAGGAGAAACAGGAGCGCCATGAGCGCAGACGTCAGGAACGTCATGAGCGTCACGCTAGAAGACATGGGGAATGGCATGAGGAGTTCCATGAGGTAAAGGGTAGCAAGGAGTCGACCAATCGCTCTGCTTTTATCGGGGATGTCCACATGGGGCGCGAGCATTTCCAACTGAAGAACACGAATGTCTCGCAGTTTATAGGTGATACTGTCTTGGATCTGACGAACGCACAAATTGCTTATGGCGAGACGAAGATTAATATTTCCGCTTTTATCGGCGATATCAAGGTGTACATTCCGAATGATATGGATCTTGGGATCTCAGTGAACAGCAGTTCTTTTATCGGTGATATGGAAGTACTGGATCAATCACGTAGTGGATTTATGAGCAGTGTGCAATGCAAAACACCTTATTATAAAGAAGCGGGCAAAAAAGTCCGCATTAACGTAAGTGCTTTTATAGGTGACATTAAAGTTAAAACGGTGGGTTAGATGGGAACAATCTTCAGTAATACCAAATGGTTGTTGTTGTTTTACTTTTTGCTCACTGGAGCCGTTAGCGCCGGGTTGATGTATGCAGGCACTTGCCTTGGGTATATCGAAGTAATGGATTATCGCATGTGGCTATATTTATGTCTTGGAATCGTGTTGTTCACTGTTGTAATCGGCTATATGGCAGGTCAGCGCATTCAGCGGCGGATTGATCATCTGGATCTAAATATGCTGCAGGTGGCAAAAGGGAATCTGTCCGTACGTATGCCAGAGAGTGATGACCAGTCTTTTGCGAGAGTATACCATGAATTTAATGTCATGATGGATACGGTTGAGAACAAGATGCAGCTTCTTCAGCGTTTGGGTGAACAAGAGGTTATTGAGAAGGAACAGGCAGCGGAGAGTGCGGTGTTGGAGGAAAGAAGGCGTATGGCCCGGGATTTGCACGATACGGTGAGCCAACAGCTTTTTGCCATCCATATGTCGGCTTCTTCGCTGCCTAAAGTGCTGAAGGTCAATGAAGCTCAAGGTCAATTAGTAATGGATCAGTTAATTGCCATGTCACAGATGGCACAAAAGCAGATGAGAGCGCTCATTGCACAGTTGCGACCGGTGGAGCTGGAAGGCAGGAATCTTTTCGAAGCACTGGAAAAATGGTTCCCTGATTATTGCCGCCAGAACGGCTTAAAAGGAATGAAGGAGCTTGAACTGCAAGGAGAATTGTCTGAGGCCATTGAACATCAGCTGTTTCTGATTATTCAGGAGGCGATGGCGAATATTGTGAAGCATGCTGAGGCTAGACTGGTGAGTCTATCGCTGCGTGAAGGGGCTAGACAGGTTGTTCTGAGTATTAGTGACGACGGTCAAGGCTTTGAACATATACAGCAAAAACAGGGTTCCTACGGTCTTACCACCATGCGCGAACGTGCGGAGAAACTGGGTGGACAAGTGGAGATCATTAGCCGTAAGGGTGCGGGAACGACCATACGCGTACATATCCCTAAGTTTGTACAAGGGAATGCTGAGTCAGAGAGAACAAGAGCATTAGGAACAGATACAGAGGACGAGGAGGAATAGAGCATGAGTGTCATAAGAGTGTTGCTCGTAGATGATCACGATATGGTACGGATGGGTCTTAAAACATATCTGATGCTGGAGCCGACGTTTGAGGTTATAGGTGAAGCAGCGAATGGACAAGAAGCGCTGGAGATGCTGCGTGCTGGTGGACATGAAGGCTTGCCTGATCTCGTACTAATGGATCTGATGATGCCTGTGATGAATGGTGTGGAGACTACTCGTGCAGTGCTGTCAGAATTTCCTGGTCTCAAAATCGTTATCTTGACCAGCTTCCTAGAGGATGATCTCGTCGTGGATGCTATCGAAGCTGGAGCAGTCAGCTATGTGCTCAAAACCGTGTCAGCAGAGGAGCTGATCTATGCACTGCAAGGCGCATTCCGTGGTATGCCAGTCATGACTGGTGATGTATCGCAAGCATTGACGCGTGGCATACGCCAGCGTACCGTACAAGGCGATTCCTCCGGTTTGACGGAGCGTGAGAAAGAAGTCCTGCTGCTCATTGCTGAGGGGAAGACCAATAAGGACATCGGCGAGGAACTACATATCAGCATCAAGACAGTGAAGACGCATGTCAGCAACCTGCTGATGAAATGCGAGCTGGATGATCGAACCCAGTTGGCAATTTATGCTCATCGAAAGGGTTGGGCTCAGGGGTAGGGATTGGTGTTTAAGATGATTTGGAGTAGTTTATGGGACTTAAAAGTAAGTTATAGGGAAAACTTCCCTTTAGACTTGAGTTTTACGCTTGTATACAGGATTATAGGGAAATCCTCCGTATAAATTTCTTGTTTTTCTCATAAATAACTATAATGCTGAGAATTATAGGGAGGTATTCCCTTTAAATCTTGATTTCTTATGATTTTTGGTTAATTATAGGGAGTTTTTCCCTATAACTATTGATCGTTGTTTGTTCTTTGTTCATGGACTTCGTTCAAGGACGTCGTTCTAGGGTTTTGTTCTAGGTTGTATGTTGGAAGTTCGGGCCGCGTTGTTTTCCGCGCCCGAGCTTCTTTTTTACTTCCCAGCTTAGGGAATAGGTATCAGAGCGGTGTAGCCTGAAACCCAGTCCCGCCCAACAGCGGTGTGTCTTCTGATACCTAATCCCGTCTATTCGCCTATATCTTTTATCTCCGCTTAAATTGTTTTTAATGTGACCTTAAGGTTTAAAGTACAAAATAAGAAACAAGAAAACAAATTAATCCTTGTCGGGCGACAGGATGCAGGAGGTAAATAAACATGGACGATAACAAAAACAACTTTAATCGTGACAATGGACCAGCACCAGATCGGGATTGGGACAATAATAACCATAATAGCAATAATAATCAGTCATCCGAATCCGGATCATCATACTACTATTCTTATGGACCATTTAAATCATTGAACAAAGATGAAAGTAACGTTGACGGAAGTGCTCAGCATTACAACCGGATGGAGCCGGAGCGGGTCGAGATTACACCTCCACAGCCTGTAAAACAACTTCCATATAACAGTTCATATCGCAGTACAGGCTTCGATGGTAATGGTGGTGGAAGAGGTGGAAACGGCGGAGGCGGTTCTGAAGGTGGCGGTGGCTGGCAGTTTAATAAAAAACCAAAAAGCTCAATGAAAACAATATTTGTTTCCTTCTTAGCGGGTATGGTCGTTCTCTCAGGTTCTATGTTCATGGCAGATCGAGGCAACTGGTTCACAGGAGATGCAGCTTCAACCATTGCGAGCTCAGAATCGAATGGAACGGCGAAGACGACGAATGAGAGTGCTAGTACTACACCTAATACTACAACTACATCATTGGTGAAAGGATCTCGTGATGTGACTGGCGTAGTGGATGCGGTTGGACCAGCAGTCGTCAAAATTGAGACGCTAGTGAAGTCCGGTTCACGTAATGGAAGTTCATCCAGTCCGAATTTGAGTGATCCGTTTTCTCAATTCTTTTTCGGAGATCAATATGGCAGCAATGGTTCTTCACAAAATGAGCAGGACTCGAAGTCAGGTTCAAACTCCTCATCGCAGCTTATCCCTTATGGAATTGGAACAGGCTTCATTTATGAGAAATCTGGATATATTTTGACGAATCAGCATGTCATTGAAAATGCCGATGTCATCCAAGTTACAGTGGATGGGGTGACGAAACCATACGAAGCGAAATTGCTAGGTTCCAGCAAAGATCTGGATTTGGCCGTTCTGAAGATTGAAGGAGACAGTGATTTCCCTACAGTTGCCCTGGGAGATTCGGATAGTCTGAAAGTAGGTTCAGAAGTGGTTGCTATCGGTAACCCACAAGGCTTCGACCATACAGTAACCTCTGGTGTTCTTAGTGCAAAAGGACGCAGCATCGATATTAATGAAGAAGATGGTAGTGGAACACGCAACTACAAGAACTTGCTGCAAACTGACGCTTCTATTAACCCAGGTAACTCTGGTGGTCCGCTGCTTAATATGAATGGACAGGTAATTGGTATGAACGTAGCCGTTAGTACGGATTCCCAAGGGATTGGTTTTGCTATCGCTGTGAACACGATAAAAGAAGTCGTAGATAAACTGGAAGCGAACCAAGCGATTCCAAAAGAACCCGTTCCATTTATTGGTGCAACACTTATGACGATTACGGATGAAGTTGCTAAGCAAATGGGCACAGATATTAAAGAAGGATCTGTCGTTGCAGATATTATCTTTAAATCACCAGCGTATGCCGCTGATTTGCGCCCTTACGATATCATTACAGGTGCAAATGGAACGCAATATGCAACAAACCAAGATCTGATCGCTTTCATTCAAACGTTAAAAGTCGGTGACAAAGTAACGCTGAATGTGGTGCGTGATGGTAAAAAGCTGGATCTTTCCGTTACAATCGGCAACAAAAATGATTTTGATACAACGACTACTGGGCAAAGTCAGCAACGATAACACCGGACGGTGAATCACGCGGAAGGGGCAACCCTTCCGTTTTTGTCTAATCATGGTATGACTGCTACAATATAAATAAACAGAAACAATGGGGGCTGCTTGATGCGACCGAATATTCTAATCATTGATGATGATGAAAAAATTATTTCCATGCTTCGCCGAGGACTAGCTTTTGAAGGTTACGATGTAAAGACTGCGGTGAATGGAGCGGATGGGTTACGAGCAATCCTGAGCAGTGATCCGGATGTGGTGATTCTGGATGTTATGATGCCTCAGGTGGATGGATTTGAAGTCTGTCGTCGTTTGCGTGAAGGAGGCAGTAATGTGCCTGTTCTAATGCTTACAGCCAAGGATGAAATTGAGCATCGTGTGAAAGGGCTTGATCTGGGTGCGGACGATTATCTAGTTAAACCATTTGCGCTGGAAGAATTACTTGCACGTGTACGAGCATTACTACGACGTAAGAGTGAACAAAATGGCGGCAGTGAGCAAGCGGTTACTTATGAGGATATTACCTTAGATGTAGATTCACGGGAGGTTACACGCGCCGGTAAAAGACTGGAACTGACAGCGAAGGAATTTGAGCTGCTGCATCTCTTTATGCAGAATCCGAAACGGGTGCTTTCGCGGGATCTGATTATGGATAAAATATGGGGTTATGATTATAGCGGTGAATCAAATGTACTTGAGGTATACATAGCTATGCTACGTCAAAAGACGGAGGAGCATGGCGGTAAACGCCTCATTCAAACGATCCGGGGTGCCGGTTACATTCTAAGAGGTGACAACTAACATGTCTATAAGATTGCGGCTGACTGCTTGGTATTCAGGGATTTTGGCCGTTATGCTGCTGGCCTTATCAGCCGCAATTTACGGTTTTGTCTATTTTAATACGTATGGGGACTTGAAGGATCGACTAAGAGTGCAAGCTGAACAGACGAAACCCTTGTTTAGTATTGATCGCTACAATGGTGAGTTGAAGCTTGGAGGAGTCAGACGTCCTGAAAATTCCAATATGTATACACAGATTTATACTTATGGTAGCAAAAGCTTATCACAGTCGACAAACATGATTAATTTTGGCCTACAGTTTGATTATCCTGCTCAAGATAAGGTTGTACAGGGATATCGTAATGTTGTTGTAGACGGCAATCAGTTTTTGATCTACGAAATGCCTATTTCTTTAGAAATAGAGAATTTTAATAATAATCCAGTTGCTGTATTACAAGTCGCTGCTTATGTGGGTGAGCAGAGTAAGCTCTTGGAGCGTTTGAAAAATATATTGCTCGTCGGTTCTTTTGCTACCTTGATCGCGGCATTTACCTTTGGTTTATTCCTGGCCCGTAAAGCGATGAGTCCCATTGGAAAAGTAATTGAAGCTGCGAATGGGATTCAGACGGGAAATGACCTAAGCTCCCGTATTGAATATGATGGACCTCCAGACGAAATAGGAAGACTTATTGAGACCGTTAACAGTATGCTTGGGCGTATGGAAGGATTCTACACAGAGCTTGAGGATTCGTATGCGGCTCAGCGTCGTTTCGTATCGGATGCTTCACATGAGCTGCGGACTCCGCTCACAACCATTCGCGGGAATATCGATCTGCTGCAAAAAGTATGGGAGATGGAGCCGGGTGAAGGGAAGATGAGCGAGGCTGAAATTCGCCAGCTCTCCATGGAATCGGTGAAGGATATCGCGGACGAGTCTAAGCGGATGAGCCGACTGGTAGCGGATATGCTCTCTCTTGCGCGTGCTGATACAGGGCGAACCTTCGAGATAGAACCCGTGGCATTGGAACCAATGATGACTGAGATTGCTCGTCGGGCGTCTTTCCTGCCTCGGCAAGCGGAGTGGGTTACTGGAGATATGTCTGCTTTAAATGGGAAATATGTTGTTGGGAATAAAGATTATTTACAACAAATGTTGTTTATTTTCATCGACAATGCTTTTAAATACACACCTTCTGGCGAGGTGAGTTTAGATACGATTTTCTATCAGAACCAGGTTGGTATTCGGATCACCGATACGGGTATAGGTATGGATAAAGATGAGGTTCCATATATTTTCGACCGTTTCTATCGTGCAGATGAATCACGTGGAATTACAGAAGGGATTGGGCTTGGTTTATCCATTGCGAAGTGGATTATTGACGAACATGGTGGGTCTGTGGAAGTTGTTACTCGTCAGGGTGAGGGAACTACTTTTGTGATCTGGCTTCCGCTTCTCTTTGCTCCGCCGCTGGAATAGGGTATAATTTAAAGTGTGTCCTATTACAGAAGTCAACGAAAGCAGAAAGTTGGTGAAGTCATGGAAGTCATTAAAATTTCTCCCCGGGGATACTGTTACGGAGTCGTCGATGCAATGGTAATGGCAAGGCAGGCTGCGCAAAATCTCGATCTTCCCCGGCCGATTTATATACTGGGCATGATTGTTCATAATAGTCATGTCACAAATTCGTTCGAAGACGATGGCATTATTACCTTAGACGGTCATAATCGTCTGGATATTCTAGATCAAGTAGACAGTGGGACTGTTATATTCACTGCTCACGGGGTTTCACCTGAGGTGCGTAAGATGGCAAGGGATAAAGGATTGACTACGGTTGATGCGACCTGTCCTGATGTCACCAAGACCCATGATCTTATTCAGGAAAAAGTAGATGATGGCTATGAGGTCATTTATATCGGCAAGAAAGGCCATCCGGAACCGGAAGGTGCTGTTGGTATTGCTCCTGAGCATGTGCATCTGATTGAAAAAGAAGATGAGATCGCCACATTATCCATCCCTTCTTCACGGATTGTTATTACGAATCAGACTACTATGAGCCAGTGGGATATTAAACATATCATGAAAAAGCTCCTAGAGACCTTCCCGGGTGCCGAAGTGCATAATGAGATATGTATGGCTACTCAGGTGCGTCAAGAGGCTGTAGCGGAGCAGGCGGGCCAGTGTGATCTATTGATTGTCGTTGGTGATCCGCGAAGTAACAATTCTAATCGTCTGGCACAGGTGTCGGAAGAAATTGCTGGAGTTCCTGCTCATCGGATTTCTGATGTGTCTGAACTGAACACAGACTGGCTGAAGGGTGTGAATATTGTGGGTGTTACTTCTGGTGCATCTACACCTACCCCAATTACCAAAGAAGTTATTCATTATTTGGAGCAGTATGATTCCGAGAATCCTGAGACATGGGAGATCAAACGTACTGTAAATATGGCGAAGCTACTTCCTCCGGTTAAGAAAAAGAGTGCAAGTACATCATAATCGCTGTAAGCGAACTTATATATTTGAATTGTGACAAGAGCGCGTAACCTCGTCTATCGAGGTTACGCGCTCTTTTTATATGAAGCAAGCGGTTTCATCTTATTAATCAGGAAAGAGGATTGACGGTAAAGGATTTTTAGAGTAAAATCGCTTTATCGGTTAAAAGCATAAAAGCTTAAAAGCTTAAAAGCGAACACGCGTCGTAGTGTGAGTGTATTTAGCGGAATTATTATAAATTTTAAGTGTAGAGAGGAAGTTATTAAAATGATCGTCATTACATCCAATCAAACGCCAGAAGAGCAGGTTAAAGATATTATCGCAGTTATCGAAAGAGAGGGCTTGCAGGTACATCTCTCCAAGGGTGCAGATCACACCGTTATCGGTTTAGTAGGAAGTGTCACCCCTAAGCTTGCAGAGCATTTGCGGCAAATGAAGGGTGTGGAGAACGTCGTGAAAATCTCCAAGTCCTACAAGCTAGCTAGCCGTGATTTCCACCCAGAGGATACGATTATCGATATCAAGGGTGTTAAGATCGGTGGCGAGAATCTGGTAATCATGGGCGGGCCTTGTGCTGTGGAGTCACCAGAGCAGATTGATGAGATCGCTCGTCTAGTTAAAGCTTCAGGTGCTCAGGTACTGCGTGGAGGCGCGTTTAAGCCCCGTACAGGTCCTTACAGCTTCCAAGGTGTAGGTGTAGAAGGATTGACGATGATGGCTGAAGCAGGAAAGCGTCATGGCCTGTTAACCATTACAGAGGTTATGACACCAGAGTATGTGGATATTTGTGCAGAACATGCGGATATCCTCCAGGTAGGTACACGGAACATGCAGAACTTTGATTTGCTGCGCAAGCTGGGTACTTGCGGAAGACCTGTCCTTTTGAAACGTGGCTTCAGTGCAACTTATGATGAGTTGCTCAATGCAGCGGAGTACATTTTGGCCGGCGGAAATAAGGATGTAATGCTCTGTGAGCGTGGTATTCGTACATTTGAGACTTATACACGTAATACACTGGATCTATCGGCTATTCCGGTTCTACAAAGCTTAAGCCACCTTCCGGTAATCTCTGACCCCAGTCATGGCACTGGACGTCGTGAATTAGTTGAACCTATGGCCAAAGCATCGGTTGCTGCTGGTGCGAATGGTCTAATCATCGAAATGCACACAGATCCGGACAATTCCATGACAGGTGACGGTGTTCAATCGTTATTCCCTGAACAGTTCGATAATCTGCTTAAGGATCTAGAAAGGCTTGCTCCAATTGTTGGACGTAAGTTTTCAACTTCGCCAGAAACAGTTTCGGCGCTATAATATGTAAGCATATCGCTACCTTGGAAGCCCTCTAAACCCGCGCTATAACGGGATAGTTGGGCTTTTTTTCTATTGGATAAGTTAGAAATGTTATGAATATTAACGAAAATAATGGATTTCACGAAAGCGTTAGAATATCTTACATTGCTGAAAGAAATACCTGACATAAGCATTGACGATGTTAGGTATGAGATTTATAATGACGACAGCAAATAAAAATGAAACAAGAACATTTGCATACTGTGAGGGGCTTAATGTTCGGAACTTGGGGGAGGAAAAATTCATGTCGGTTGAAAAAGTGTTGCAAACAATTAAAGAAAACAATATCGAGTGGGTAGATTTTCGATTCGTAGATTTAGGTGGCCGTGCTCACCACATTTCTCTGCCTGCTTCTGAAGTGGAAGATGAAACTTTTGTAAATGGGGTAGCATTCGACGGTTCTTCCATCAAAGGATTCCGTGGTATTGAAGAATCAGACATGGTTATGATGCCTGATCCGAACAGTGTGTTCATTGATCCGTTTACAGCTCATCCAACGCTGAACGTAATGTGCGACATTTTCACTCCTGATGGTGAACGCTATGAGCGCGATCCTCGCGGTATTGCTGTGAAAGCTGAAGAATTCCTGCAGAAGAGCGGAGTTGGAACATCGGCATTCTTCGCACCTGAGTCTGAATTTTTTATCTTTGATGATGTTCGTTACGAGAGCGGTATGAACAGTTCCTCATTCTTCGTCGATTCTGAAGAAGCGGCTTGGAATACGGGTCGTAAAGAAGAGGGAGGCAACCTGGCATTTAAAGTTGGCGTTAAAGGTGGATATGTACCTGTAGCACCTGTGGATTCCCAACAGGATATCCGCAGTGAAATGTGCCGTCTGCTTGCTGAAGTTGGACTACGCATTGAGCGTCATCACCACGAAGTAGCCACTGCAGGTCAAGCGGAAATTAACTTCCGTTTTGATACCTTGAAGAAAACTGCTGATAATCTCATGACTTATAAATATATTGTACAAAACACTGCACGTCAGTACGGAAAAGTAGCGACTTTCATGCCAAAACCACTGTTCGGTGATAATGGTAGCGGAATGCACGTACACCAATCCATCTTTGATGGAGACACTCCTTTGTTCTACGAAAAAGGCGCCTATGCTAACTTGAGTGAAATGGCTCTTCATTATATTGGTGGTATTTTGTACCATGCACCAGCTCTGATCGCTTTGACTAACCCAAGCACCAACTCCTTTAAACGTTTGGTTCCTGGTTACGAAGCACCGGTTAACTTGGTATACTCCAAAGGAAATCGTTCTGCAGCAGTTCGTATCCCGGTAGCAGCTGTGACACCAAAAGGCTGTCGTATCGAGTTCCGTACACCGGATTCCACGGCTAACCCTTACTTGGCATTCTCCGCCATGCTGATGGCAGGTCTGGATGGAATCAAGAACAAGATCAACCCACAAGAACTGGGTTACGGTCCTCTGGATAAGAACATCTATGAATTGTCCGATGCAGACAAAGAAAAGATCCGCAGCGTTCCAGGCAGCCTGGGCGAAGCGCTTGATTCTTTGGAAGCTGATTACGAGTTCCTTACTGAAGGCGACGTATTTACTAAGGACTTCATTGATAATTATATTGCTCTGAAACGTTCCGAGGCTCAAGAGGTTGCGATTCGTGTTCATCCACATGAATATTCTCTGTACTTCGACCTGTAAGATTGCTTAGATAAATAAAGCTTAAACGAATAAAGGTGTTCCGAAGCCATGGGAAGGGCTTAGGGACACCTTTTGTGTTGTTTAGGATATCTTTGGCCATTGATATGGCTACGGATATCCTCTTTTTTTGCTTCAGGGCTATACTAAACCCCGCTCAGGAGCGCCACAGGATTCTCTTATGATGAGCTCAGGCTCGACGCTGAAAGAGCTCGTGCCTGATTGATTGTTTATTAGATCATACAGCATTAACGCGGCTAGACGGCCGATTTTATCTTTATTTTGTTTAATCGTAGTTAAGAGTGGTGTTGTGTAATTGCAGGCTTCGATATCGTCACAGCCAATAATCGCGACGGTTCCAGGAACAGTAATAGCAGATTCCTTTAGGGCACGCATAGCTCCAATAGCTAACTGATCAGAAGCCGCGAATATCGCTCTGGGCAAGTTTCCATTTGAAATCATTCTACGCATGGTCTCATAACCGCTGGCTTCAAAGAAGTTGCTGCCGTTTAAGAACCAGCTTTCGTTGATCGGTAGTCCTAAATCTTCAAGTGCTTTGCGGAAACCACTTTCACGTATATTGGAGATTTCTGACTCAGAGGAGCTGCCGATATAACCAAGTTCTCGATAGCCTAATAAGTAAAAGTGTTCGACTACCTTGGTAGACAACTTAAAATTATCAGACATGATATAACCCGAATTGTCGCCTGACAGCTTTAAATCTACGCCGATGCATGGGATAGAACTATTATCCAATTCGCTGATGGAGGTTTCTAGCTCTTGTCCGGTAATAAGTAGGCAGCCATCTACATTAAAATGCAGACAACGGGCAAGATAATCATTAGTATCGCCACTTTGAAATTTTTCGTTAGAGAAAAAGATCAGGTCGTAACCTAATAGTCCCATTTGTTTTTTGAAGGAATTTAGGACTTCGATGAAAAAAGGGTGGGTAAAGTCAACGTTCAGCATTCCTGCAAAAATAACACCAATTAGATTCGATGATTTTGTAGCTAATGTTTTTGCTGAATTGGAGGGAGTATATCCGGTTTCCTTTATGATTTGTTGTACCCTAGTCTTGGTGTCTTCCGAAATATCGCTGTAGTTATTTATGATTTTAGATACTGTCGAAACAGAAACTCCAGCTATTTTCGCTATGTCTTTAATGTTATAGGCCAACTTTGGTCCTCCTTATAATGCGAAATACTCTATAATCTATGATAAAAGTATAGTTGAGTTAAGTTTTTTATGGATTTTCAAATATGAATTGCGAAACGTTTTCGTAAATGATTTTATAATTATATAGGTAGATAGTCAATGGGATCTTTGGTGTTCAAATAGAAATATCCTTGATTTAAAAGGGTTTTTGAGGATTTTAGTTCAAGAATTGTTCAAAGATAAAGAATAAAAAAAGTCTTTACAAAGATAAATAACGATGTAATAATAAAAACAACGAAACCGCTTTCTGTATTATAATCACTAAAGTTTCGTAATTTCAGGAATTAAGATGGTGTTTCGTTAAAAGGTCATACAAATCATCTGGGGGGTAACAAAAATGGTAAAGAAGCTTTCTGCGGTATTGTTGAGCTCAGCGCTAGTGCTCTCATTAGCAGCATGTGGAAGCGGCAACAACACAAATGATGAGGCTACTTCGGGCAACGGAACAAGCAAGCCCGCAAATGGTGAGAAAAAGGTTATTAAAATCTTGCACTGGAAACAAGAAAACATTAACAAGGTCATTACAGACATTAATAAGAAGTTTGAAGAAAAATATCCGGAATACAAGATTGAGTACACGACGACAGGTCCGGATGATGAATTTAAACAAGCACAAAGAGCAAGAATTACAGCTGGTGACGTAGACGTCCTTGCCGATTTGTCCGGTATGAGATTGTCTCCGAAAGATTGGACACCAGGTGCGAAAGTGCCAGACTGGCAACAATGGATTGATTCCGGTTTGATTGCTGATCTGAGCAACGAAGCTTTCGTTAAAAACTATAATGCGAATGATATTGCCAAAGCGGGTACTTACAACGATAAAGTGTATGCGATCCCAACCGGTAAAGTAGCGATGTCAGGTTTCTTCTATAATAAAGAAATTTTTGAACAGAACGGTTTGACTGTTCCAACAACATGGACAGAGTTCATCAGTGTTTTAGATACTTTGAAATCCAAGAGCATTGTACCAATCGTAGTGGCTGGTAAAGATGTATGGCCTTTGAAACTGCCAGTGTTCGGTTTGCAAGCTAAGATTCTAGGTGGCGGCGACCAACAAAAATGGATTGAAGGCGTTTGGAAAGGCACTTCGGCGTTCAACGATGCTGAGGCTGTAGAAGTATTGGATAAAATGAAGACCCTTCAAGATAACTACATCATCGATGGTTTCTTGGGTATTGACTATGCAACAGCACCTTCGTACTTCGCAACAGGTAAAGCAGCTATGATTGCTGACGGTACTTGGGATGCACCTACAATCGCTGCGGCAAATCCTGATGTGAAATTTGGATATTTCCCAATCCCAGCTACTGAAGATGCTGCTAAGAACTCATCTCTTGTCGGTAAGTACGATGTAACTTGGTATGCAGCAGAAAAAGGTCCGAACAAAGAAGGCGCTTTGAAATGGCTGGAATTCTTCTCTGAACCAGAAAATTACACGGAATATGTTAAGGCTGCCGGATTTGTACCCACACAAGATAACATCGCAACTGGCAGTGACTTCATTGATAACGAACTTGCCCAATACATGGCAGAAGACTTTGAACTTGCTTATGAAATCATTATGATTAACCGCGACAATGTAGGCGAGCACATTGCTGCTGAAGGTGTTCACACTGAATACCTGGCACCAGGCGGCGAATTCAAAACTGCTAAAGAACTTGCAGATGTACAACAAAAAGAATGGGAAGCAGCAGCTCCTAAATAAGCTGTTATTCCAATAAACAGACATCAACAACATACTGTGCACCATCATGTACTACAACATCGGGGTCTGTTCGTACAGACCCCGATCATTTTATTGAATTAGGATTGGGTAGGTGAGAGAAATGTATCCGTTCGGAAAAGGTATAAAAAGATATTTACCGCTTCTGCTGCTTATGATTCCATTATCGTTGTACGTTATTTTTTATTTTGGACCCTCTATGATGACGGTCATTTATTCATTTACAGATATTACTAACGTTCCAGGAAGCAAATTGAATTTCGTAGGCCTTGACAATTATTACAGTGTTTTTAACTCCGGAAATTCAGGCGAACGATGGGATTCCATTATACGAACAGTTTATTTCATGGTCATTGTTACAATCGTACAAAACGGTGTCGGTCTCCTTATGGCCGTAGTTATTAATCAGAAGCTGAAAGGCGATTATTTTTATCGCGCAGTTTTCTTTTTGCCGGTTGTGCTCGGTGTATCGGTAGTTGCACTGGTATGGGGCTTGATGTTCGATCCGCTAAGTGGTCCCGTAAATCAACTGTATGATTCATTGTTCGGATATAAAGATATGTTCTTTGGAAGCTTCACCCATGCGTTTGGTTATATTATATTTACGCAAATTTGGATGTACATGGGTTACTCCATGCTGATTTTCCTTGCAGGACTTCAATCCGTACCGAAAGATCTGTATGAAGCTGGATATATTGATGGAACCACGAAGTGGCAATCTTTTAAAAACATTACGTTCCCGCTTATTGCACCATCGTTCACCATTAATATTATTTTGTCCATTATCGGTGCGATGTCGACCTTTGATATTATTCTCGCAACTACGGACGGTCGCTTTAACACAAGAACGATGGCTTATGACGTGTATAAAGAGACGTTCCGTGGTTCTCTCCAGATGGGACTTCCATCCGCGCTTTCTGTGGTGCAGTTCCTTATGATTCTGGTCTTCGTTGTATTTGCAGTTAAACAAATGCGTAAGAGAGAGGTGGAGTATTAATGAAAGATTCCAAAACCGCCAAAACTCTCTCCTATATTCTGATTGCAGTATTGCTTGTTTTGTATATCATGCCACTATTGTTTGTAATAAACATTTCATTCAAGTCTTTTTCGGACTATTTGCTAGACCCGATCGGACTTGTGAAAAGTATTCAATGGGATAATTACAAGGAAGCTTGGTTAAAAGGTAATTTCTCTAATTATTTCATTAACAGTTTGCTGTACACTGTTGTAGCAACAGTGCTAACACTTATCGTTTCGTTATTCGGAGCTTTCCCGGTGGCGAGAAATTATGTGAAGTGGAGCGGTTTTATTTATTTGTTCTTCTTGATGTCACAGTTCTTGCCTAACCCTATGGTTGCACAGTTCAAATTGATGCTTACCATGAAACAAGAGCTTGGATTTGTGGGCTATGATACGAAGCTGGGTTATATTCTCCTAAAAACAGGAGGGACAGGGATCGTCTTCATGATGTTCGTAGGTTATATTAAAGGGATCAGCCGTGAGATGGATGAAGCTGCCGGTATGGATGGTGCTGGGTATATGCGGTATTTATTCCAGATCATTATGCCACTGATGAAACCTGTTATCGCAACAGGTGTTATCCTGACGGCGATTACGATTTGGAATGACTTTGTAGGTCCAATCATGTATTTGCCAAGTCCGGAACATTATCCAATTACCTTCGGGCTTAAAGAATTCCGCGGTCAATACGGAAACAACTGGCCTATGTTGGCGTGCGGTATCATGATCGTATCTGCACCCCTTATCGTCCTGTACACCTTCATTCAAAAGTATATCGTTGACGGTGCATTGGCAGGTGCGGTTAAAGCTTAAGTAGATGTGTAAATGAGAGGATGGGGACAATGGACCGCAAAAAAATTCAAGGCTTTGAATTCACCGGAAAGGATGGGGAGTTCAAGCTTCAGCAACCGGATCATAGTAGTTTCTTATACTTCCCTCTAGTAAATGAGGGGGGAATGATGTCGACTGTAACCCCGAAGCTTCATGGTCAGGCGACGACTGGTCATAATACATTTTTAACACCGCCCTTATCTGTTGAAGATTTGCATAATTCACGCGCCTCACGTAATTTCTGGGTTTACGTCGAAGGCAAAGGTGCTTGGTCTGCAGCTGGAAACTCTGCTAAGCAAAATGCAGCGTTCTACACCTCATCTGCTGATGATGCAGTACTTGAGGCTGGATTCCTATGGCATCGTGTGACTCGCAGCAACTCTGAGATGGGTGTCAAAGCTGAGATTACCAGCTTCGTACCTAGCGGTAATGATAAGGTAGAACTTATGAAAGTTACGTTGACGAATACGGGAACAGAGGAGCTTACTCTTACACCAACGGCTGTAGTTCCCTTGTATGCCCGTTCCGCAGATGATCTGCGCGATCACAGACATGTAACCTCCCTGCTGAACCGGATTTACACCTCAGCTTATGGTGTTGAGGTTCAACCTGCACTATCTTTCGATGAGCGTGGTCATCGCATTAATCACACTTCTTACGGTGTATTTGGTGCAGAGGGTGATGGCAGTCAGCCTGATGGTTTCTTCCCGATTCAAGAAGAATTTATCGGTGAAGGTGGAAGTCTTGACTGGCCAGAAGCTGTTATTCTGAATGCTACGCCAGAGATTGGTAAAGGTGGCGGCGTGGATAGAGAGGGTTATGAAGCCGTTGGTGGTCTTCGTTTTGCTTCAATTACCTTGTCTTCTGGTGCAAGCCATTCTTATGTCGTAGTTATGGCAATTGATAATGATAGAATTAACGTTGAAGCGTTGATGAGTAAATATGGTACATCTGAAGCTTTTGATCATCTGCTAGAGGAAACTAAAGCGTTCTGGGCAGACAAAGTGAATATGGTTGAATTTCATACCGGCGACTCGGATGCAGATCAATGGATGAAATGGGTAACCATCCAACCGGTCCTTAGGAGACTGTATGGTAACTCCTTCTTACCGTATCATGATTATGGAAGAGGCGGACGTGGCTGGCGAGATCTTTGGCAAGACTGTCTGGCACTGCTCATTATGGAGCCTGCCGAAGTTCGTAGCCTACTCTTCAACAATTACGCTGGTGTGAGAATTGATGGCAGTAACGCAACCATTATCGGTCAACAGCCAGGTGAATTTATCGCTGACCGTAACAATATCCCTCGTGTATGGATGGATCATGGGGCATGGCCGTTTTTAACAACGATGCTCTATCTGGATCAGAGTGGTGATCTTGATTTCTTGTTGCAAGAACAGACTTATTTCCGGGATACTTTTATGAGTCGTTGTAAGGAACGTGATACTTCATGGAATACCTCTGTAGGCAGTGATCTTAGAACAGCCTCTGGGGAAATCTACAAAGGTACAATTCTGGAACATATTTTGCTGCAAAATCTAGTTCCATTCTTTAATGTAGGGGAACATAATAATATCCTGCTCGAGGGAGCGGACTGGAATGATGGCCTCGATATGGGTGCGGATCGCGGAGAGAGTGTAGCATTTACATCTTTCTATGCTAGCAATCTATTGGATATTTCTCGGGTGCTGCGTAATCTTAAGACTTCCAAAGGTCAGGAAACTGTTGAATTAGCGGAAGAAATGCAGCTACTGCTGGATACTCTTAATGAGTCTGTAGATTATGGTTCTGTATCAGGTAAGCAAGAGAGATTGGATCGATATTATGCTGCCGCACCAAATAAGGTGAGTGGAGTTCGTGTATCTCTCGATATTGATAAAGTAGCTGATGATCTGGAGCAAAAAGCGGAATGGTTATTTAACCATTTGCGTAGCAACGAGTGGGTACAGAGTGAGAATGGTGATGGCTGGTTTAATGGTTATTATAATAACGATGGTGAACAGGTAGAGGGTGAATTTTCTGAAGGCGTTCGTATGACGCTAACGGGTCAAGTGTTCCCGCTTATGGGTCATGCAGCGGCTCCGGAGCAAATTCCACACATTATAGCAGCTGTAGATCGTAATCTATTTGATGATAAGATTGGATACAGGCTTAATTCCCGTTTCGGTGGGATTCAGCAAAATCTGGGTCGTGCTTTTGGTTTTGCTTTTGGCCATAAAGAAAATGGGGCCATGTTCAGTCACATGACCATCATGTATGGAAATGCGCTTTACAAACGTGGTTATGTAAAAGAAGGTCATAAGGTCCTTGAATCTCTTTACAGCTTGAGTACAGATTTCGAAAAAGCGCGTATCTACCCAGGTATTCCTGAATATATTAACGAGCAAGGCAGAGGGATGTACACGTATCTAACAGGCTCTGCAAGCTGGCTCTTGCTAACCATGGTCACTGAAGTATTTGGTGTGAAGGGCAAGCTGGGCGATCTATTGCTAGAACCTAAATTAGTAAAAGAACAATTTGATTCTGAGGGCAAAGCATCCATTAAGACAATCTTTGCAGATCGTGAATTTGAAGTGCTCTATAAAGCCACAGGAAGCTTTAACTTCGGAGAGTACCAAATACACTCCGTTACGTTGAATGGCAGTGGGGTGACGCTGCAGCGCGGCTCAGGAAGTGCGATTATTCCACGTGAAGAGCTCCTTGCTCTGCAGACAGAGAAGCTTCACGTGATTGAAGTGACTCTGGCGTAATCATAACAAGATTTTATTAAAGACGTCTGCACCGTTATGAATAGCGGCTGCAGACGTTTTTTTGAAAGTTATAAAAACTAAGGTTCTTCATAAATGATATAATGGGACTAATTTACTTATTTGTTGAATGATTGAAAGGGGTTTGTGAGGGATGGGGTATAGGCTTTCAAATGGCGTATTATCTGTGGATATCGCTGATATTGGTGAAGATTATAAAGGGACTCGTTTTGACTGGACGGGGTTCATCACACAAGTTACGTTAGAAAAGGGTAACCATACGTTTTGTGTGCCAGAGAGCTTGAAGGAAGGCGAAGGTACTGGTGGAAGTGGACTATGCAACGAGTTTGGCATTTCCCGGGCAATTGGGTATGATGAAACGCCGATCGGAGGCTGGTTTCCAAAGCCCGGAGTCGGATTGTTACAAAAGCTGGATTCGCAGGGCTATAGCTTTCATAGCAAGTATCCACTAACTCCCTTTGCTATTGATATGGAGGTTAGGGTTGATTCGATTATATATACTGTCCAGCCGATGGAAAGTAACGGATACGCAATGCTTTTGACCAAAACGATCTCTATAAAGAACGATCAATTGAAAATTGCATATGAATTGCATAACAAAGGGGATAAGCCAATCCAAACCGAGGAGTACATCCACAATTTCGTAGGGATTGATGGCTTGAACATAGGTTCGGATTTTGAATTGCGTCTCTCGAATGGGCTCAAAATAGAAGAACCGGAATCTCAATATACGAATAATTTACTAGAGGTATCTGGTAATACACTTACTTGGTCAGAAGAGCCAGACCGATCCTTTTACTGCAAGCTGAGTGGCTGGGGAGGCCCGGAGGCTGAGTTCAATTGGGAGTTGGTCCATAAGCCTAGTGGAACAGGAGTGCGCGAGAGCGGAGATTTCCCGGTGGCACGAATGGCGCTATGGGGAGAACGCCATGTGGTCTCACCTGAAGTTTTTGTGAACATTAGTCTTTTACCGCATGAAAGCAAGTCCTGGAGCCGAACTTATCATTTTTTCACATCCTAATAAGCAGCAATCAAAGCTTTTATGTGAATAATTATACTTGCTGGTGTGTGAGATTATTGCTATCATAAGCGATATCCATATTGATAGGAGAGAAAGGGTGGGGAGTAGTTTTGAATAAGAGAGCATACAATTTTAATGCCGGACCGGCAGCGTTGCCGCTTACGGTACTGGAACGCGCACAAGCGGAGTTTGTTGATTTCCGAGAAAGTGGAATGTCTATCATGGAGATGTCGCACCGTGGAGCAATCTACGAATCCGTGCATAATGAAGCGCAGGAACGTCTGCTTTCGCTCCTCGGCAATCCGAAGGGCTATAAGGTATTGTTCGTACAAGGTGGAGCAAGCACACAGTTTGCAATGATCCCTATGAACCTGATTTCCGCAGGCCAAGTAGGTAGCTATGTTATGACAGGTAGCTGGGCAGATAAGGCTTATAAAGAAGCTAAATTGGTAGGGGGCGCTCATGTTGCTGCTTCTTCCGAAGACAAGAAGTTCTTAGCTATACCTGAATTGAGTTCGATTAAAGCTGCGGAAAATGCTGCCTACCTTCACGTTACTTCCAATGAGACCATTGAAGGAACGCAATATGCAGAATATCCGGATGCTGGCTCGATTCCGCTCATCGCAGATATGTCCAGTGATATCCTTTGCCGGCCAATCGATGTCAACCAATTCGGAATGATCTACGCTGGAGCACAAAAGAACCTTGGTCCTTCCGGTGTGACTGTAGTTATTGCTAAAGAGGAATTACTCGCAGAATCACCTTCTAACATTCCAACTATCATGCGTTACAGCACTCATTACAAAAATAACTCTCTTTACAATACACCTCCATCTTTCTCTGTATATATGGTTAACGAAGTATTAAAATGGATTGAGGAGCAAGGTGGTCTTGCTGGTATCCATTCCAAGAACCTTGAAAAAGCGGGTCTATTATATGATCACATCGATGGAAGTGACGGCTTCTACAGTGGGGTTGCTGAGAAGAGCAGTCGCTCCATTATGAACGTTACCTTCCGGATGCAATCGGAAGAACTCGAAAAACGGTTTGTTAAAGCTGCTGAACTGGAAGGTTTTGTCGGCTTAAAGGGACATCGTAGTGTGGGTGGCTTGCGCGCTTCCATTTACAATGCAGTTCCTTACGAAAGTGTTAAAGCACTTTCTGATTTCATGAACCATTTCCGGCAAACTCAAGGTTAATGAACTCTATCGTAAACCTTCCGCCTATGGGTGGAAGGTTTTCAGTTTGTTTGGAGAAGCTATGGTTATGCACTAGAGTAAAACATCTGGCTATTAAAGCCTTTAGAGAGGAAGGAACCCTATAATGGCACTCCATATCGTATTAGTTGAGCCGGAAATACCGGCCAATACTGGAAACATTGCGCGTACCTGCGCAGCAACAGGCACTCATCTTCACCTGGTTCGCCCGCTCGGATTCCGTACAGACGATGCTACATTGAAAAGAGCAGGATTGGATTACTGGCACGCTGTTAACATTGAATACCACGACTCTTTTGCTGAGGTACTTGAGAAGTACAGTGAGGGACGTTTCTTTTATGCCACGACGAAAGCAGAAAAGAGATATAGCGACTTTGATTTTCAAGATGGAGATTTCTTTGTTTTTGGTAAAGAAACGAAGGGGCTTTCTGCTGAAATTCTGGAAGCGGGTAAAGAAACAAAAATGCGCATGCCGATGAGTGATGCAGTGAGATCGCTGAATTTATCGAATTCTGCGGCTATTATTGTATATGAAGCCCTTCGACAGCTGGATTTTCCTAATCTTGTTTAGAAAAAAGACATTTTTTTGTTTTTTTTCAGCAGGATTCGACATTTTAATAACGAAATATAATGAATGAGCCGAAATATATAGTAGCTACAAATTATTAGTTGAACAGGAGAGGTGTACGTTAGATATGAAACCTGCTGGTGTAGTTCGCAAAGTGGATCAGCTGGGTAGAATTGTTCTGCCTAAGTCCCTGCGTAAAAGGTATCAGATGAATGAAGGCGACCCGGTTGAAATTTTGGTACAGGGTGACCATATCATCTTGGAGCGTTACCGTCCAAAATGTGTTTTCTGCGGTTCAATGGAAGGTGTGAGTGAATATAAAGATCGTTATATTTGCGCTGCATGCCTCTCAGAAATGACGCAATTGCCAAGACACGCCTAGGAAGTACATATTTACACATTTAGAATTCTGACAGCCTATAGTTTTCTAAACAAAGAAACTGTCCCATTCGTAGACTTCTTCTACTTATGTGGCAGTTTTTTTGTTTCAGGCTTATAAAAAAATGCCTCAGAGCCAAGTGGCTACTGAGACATTTCTTGCTTATAGACCTTTTGTTTTGTCGTCGTTGTAAGATGAGGTAAGGATGCCGACCATAAATAACACAAATACGATAGTTACGATCCAAAAGGTTAATGAGAACGACATGCTGGCACCTCCATTAGCAAATGTATTCGTTATCAAGATTATACCCTGCAAATCAATAAAAATAAACGCAAATGTGATATGTTGCATAGACATTTTACTATAATCATTCAAAAAACAGGAAATTTGTCGGTACAGCTCTAAGATTTCCGTCTGAGGGCTTGTTGACTACTCTTCCGTTGAAGATGAGCGATGACGATCCTCCGCCATCCAGATTATAAGCATCCATGACGCCCATGTTATATAGCTTGTTCTGAATTTCCTCTAGCCGGGCACCAGAGCTGCCAAGCTCATTATAACCATCCGCTACAAGGATGAGAAGCTGATCATCCTTATAATTACCGATTACTGTACGTGGCGCGCGATTGGGGGACGTTTTCCACTTTTCCGGGATCGGTATTTTGACGTTGTTCTTAAGTAGAACAGGAACAAAGGTTGCACCAAATACGGGTTCGAGTTGATCTAACTGTGCACGACTGTAAAATTTCCCTCCGATTAACTGTCCGGACTTGTTCAGACCTACGAAGCTGAGATCCTTGAATGTCGGCTCGAAACCATTGAGGTACTTTCCATCAACCACAGTAGTACTTAAGGGATAGCGTTTTCCGGCTTTATCCGCAAAGCCTCCAGCATTAATACCTGCAATAGCGCCATGACTTTGTACAGCGTGCATTGTGGTTTCTGCGCCACCAGTAGCTTCTTTAGCAAGACTCATCTGCATCGCGGTTGGATCCTTCAATTTGATCTTCAAAGCATAGGCCTTATAGTTACCTGGATTCAGCTTATACAGCTCGATTCTAATCCGGTCGCTGCTAAGGACCTCAGAAGGTATTCCAAGCTTGGCAGATATCCGGCGGTTATAGATAAGCTCAGGACGGCTCGCTTGATTCTTCGCTGTCTCGACCAACTTATTCATAGCAGTAGTGGTTCCTTTATATAGCTTAGCGCTAGCGCTGACTGCATCTATGGTGTAGGATGCAGTGCCTTCGGCTAGGGTTAAATCCTTTTTTAGGACAGCTGTTTCATTCAGAGGCCCTGAGATAGGTGCGAATTGTCCTACATCAAGATCCAGCTCGAGCGGTGGTCGATACCACCACATACATATCAGTAAACCTAAAAAAGGTGCGGTTAGAAGCATAAAGAAACGGTTCACTCTTTTGACTGGTGTCATCATTTAATCAGATCCATTTCTTTCTTCAAAGCTTCTAACTGTTTGCTAACCTCGCTCAATTGCGTATATAGCTTGTTACTATTGTCTGTTTTGGCACTTGCATTATCTTTAGTGAAGGTTAATAGTTCGTTAAAACTTTGCACTGTATTCTGCAATTCCTTCACTTCTTCAGTGAGAACGGCAATTTTCGACTCATAGTCGGTCTTAAGAACGGTAAGCTGCTGCTGGCTCTGATTGCTAAGTTCGCTCAGCACTTGCTGCTTTAAATGGTTTGTGTAGCTGTATACAGCATATACACCCATTCCAATCATCACGATCCAGAACAGTAAAAACCATTTTACGGAAGAGCCGCTTCTCACAGCAGCACGGCGCGAGTGTACCGGGGACGTTTCCGCTAGCGGTTGCATTTGATCACCTCGGGTTGGTCTTTTTTTCAAGTCCCCATTCTATCAGACTTTGACTAGTTTCGCAAAAATGTAAGAGAGTGTGAAAACTAGAAAAAGTAATTGCATCCTATTAAACTACTGCGATACAATTTCTATAGATTGGAATTTCTGATAGACGTACTCAAGGTAACCAGCGAGAGAATAAACGAACAAGTCATCATACTTCCTTGCTTGCGTTTAAACCGGAAACGCTGCGGCGCTTTCCTTTCTGGATGATTATATAAAGCAGGAGGTCTGGGCATTAATGATGAAGGTTTGGCAGGTGGTTATTGTGGGGTGTCATCCTACAAGTATGCTGGGGACAAAATTGATTTTGGAAGAGGGAGGAGAGCTTAAAGTTCTAGGAATGTATTCAACTTGGGACGAAGGCGCTTCCATCGTAAGGGAAAAGAATCCCGAGCTAGTGCTGGCAGATTATCATATGCCTGAAGGTAATATTGAGAGTGTGCTGTTAAATATGAAAAAAAGCTCACCAAACTCACATTTTGTCGTGATGACGGATGAAGACGGCAGGGATCTGCTACAGCCCCTCATAGAGCTGGGAGCCAGCGGGATATTTTCGAAAGGAGCTTCTCCTCATCAGCTTTTACAGCTGATCCTGGGTTTGCGAGTGGGTTTTCTTTCAATGCCGCTAGAATGGATAGAAAAAGGATCCTGGCCGATTTCGACGTCTAAAGGACTGGATGATGTTCTTCAATTGACGCAGACAGAGATGTTTATTATGGAGCGAATCGTTCAGGGGATTACTTATGATAAAATAGCGCTTGAAATTGCAGTAAGTCGCCGTTCGATTGACAATTACCTGCGCAAAATTTATGTGAAGCTTGATGTTTCGACGCGAGCGCAAGCCATTGAGAAATTTGCTCTATTTTCAAGACAAAACAGGCAAATCTACGCATAACCCAAGCTATACGACATAATGAAGGTAAAGGCGGAATATTCTTGAAATAGAAGAAAGCATATCACGTTAAATGGATAATGGTTCTCGAAGGAGGATAACTTAGCCATTTCTACTTGGTACTAGGGAAGGGGGATTTCGCATGCTTTACCAATTTTCTGCTCGCGCGCACACACTGCTATCGTCACCGCTTCTAAGTATTCGCACCCAAACACGGAGAAGCTCCATGATATCGCTTGCTGAAGAATTACCAGCGGAAGAACTGTTCCCATTATCGCTGCTTGCCGAAGCAGCCTCTACGGTGATATCTGCAGATGCAGGAGCACTTCAATATGGTGATCCTGCAGGGTATGGTCCACTTCGGGAGTGGCTTGCCGGGGATTGGCTCAGAGAAAAAGGGGTAACTGTTACCGAGGGTGGAGTTCTGCTAACAACGGGGAGCCAGCAAGCGATTGATTTGTTATCGCGGGTGTATATTGACCCGGGAGATCGTGTATTAGTAGAAAATCCGACATCTCCAGGATTCTTGCAAACTCTTCGGATGCAGGGTGCCATCATTATTCCCGTAGAGGGTGACTTGGATGGGCTTCATCCAGATCATTTGCGGAGGCAAATTGAACTGCATAAGCCTAAGATGCTGTTCGCAACACCAAGCTTTACGAATCCAAGTGGTATCCTATGGAGCTTAGAGAGACGGCGTGAGGTGCTGGGTCTTTGTATCGCTTATAACATCCTGATTGTAGAAGATGATTCTTATGGTGATTTACATTTCCAGAAGTATGGTGAACATTGGGCCACAAGATATCCATCCTTGTATGCGCTGGAAAATATAAGTGATGGCGGACACGTATTATATATCGGTTCGTTCAGTAAGACCGTTGCGCCCGCGCTGCGGACGGGCTGGGCTGCAGGCAGCCGGGAAGTGATCGGGATGATGGCTGCTGCCAAGCAGATGGCAGACTGGCAATCGAGCGCATTAAATCAGCGGCTCTTGCATCATTTGTTGGATGTGACCGCTTTTGATCTTCGTGAGCATATTGCGCAGCTGAACCGAGAATATAACACCCGACTGAAATTAATGGTTGAACTGCTAAAACGTTCAGCTTGGAAGGGAAGCTCCTACGACCTGCCGTCAGGAGGTATGTTTCTATGGGTATCTCCACCGGAGGGAATGGATGTTATGGCACTGCTAAAATGTGCGCTAGGTAAGGGAGTGGCATTTTTGCCAGGACCGTTATGTAGTGTCGATGGCAGCGGAAATCACATTCGTCTTAACTTCAGCCATCCCGGCCGGGATGAGCTGTTACTCGGCATGAATCTGATGAGCGAGGCGGTTAAGGAGTTCACGGCTCGGAGTTAGGTGGGTGCTGATTAAGGAATCTGATGGATCGGACGTATAAAAGTAACGAACAGGTTGATGAGCGGTCATATGCGCAGATAGAAGTGTGGGCAGATGAACTGGCAGATCAATGTATGACACACCCTGGAAGTCATAAAGGACAGAGTGGTGCATTAGGCAAGGAGTAGAGTGCGGGGGAGGTCATTATAGGTGATTTCTCCCTATAACTGGCTGATTTATATTCTGGAATGGAGATTATAGGGAATCTCTCTCTATAAATTTCGGAAAAAGCCCTTTTTATGGAGCAATCTATGCATTTATAGGGAGGAAATCCCTATATCTCGGTTTTTAGCGCGTATATTGAGGAATTATAGGGATGATTTCCCCTTAATCCAACTTCTCCCCTTGAGATTAATGCTTCGAAGGTAAGTTCTGTTTCTATGGCTTAACGGATTGGAACACAAAAAGCATCCCGTCGATGGGATGCTTTTTGATGTTACCTAGACATTGTTACGTGTGCATTAGAATAATAAGTTTAAAGTCCGAGTAAATGATTAGAACCTGATTAAAAGACGAAAATCGAAGTGAAAGATCAAAATCGAAGTGAAAGATCAAAAACGAAGTGAAAGATCAAAATCGAAGTGAAAGATCAAAATCGAAGTGAAAGATCAAAAGCAGAGAAAAAGATAAAAGTCCTAGTGAAAGATCAAAAGCAGAGAAAAAGATAAAGGCTCCAGCAAAAATTTGAAGTTGAAAGAATTTTTTATTTAGTATAGGCAAGCTAATTACTGTGATGACTATTGGAGGCGGCGCCGCCAGTGATAGCGGCGTATTCCACTAGCGCGGCCTGACCGGCTGGAGTCAGGGTATAGCGCCCACGGCTGACACGGTGGAACCAGCCGTAGTAGTTGTGCTGCAGCATAGCGGCGGCGTTCGGTACGCCGCTACGCTTCCGCAGCTCGGCCGGAGAGATCCCGGCCGAGCGGGCGCTTGAGGCAGCGCTAGGGGCACCGCTTCGCGTGCCAGCCGCCGCTGCCTCCCGTGCTGCCGTGTCCCCGGCAGCACGCCCCTCCGGCGCTGAGCTCAGCGCCGGAGCCTGTGCAGCGGTGCTCGCCGCTGCACGTTTGCCCGCTGCGAGCGAAGCCTTCGCAGCGGCCTTCTCGGCAGCGACGGCGGCTTCCGCCTCCGCTGCCTGTAGAGAAAGCGCGACACGCAGCGCTTTCTCGCGGTAGGCTGTCACGAGCTTGACGCGCGTGCTGCCGCCGATGTTGTAGTCTCCGCTGCGCTCGCGGAACTCATAGAGCAGGCGCTCGCGCCGCCGCTTGTTGCTGCGCTGCGCAGGAGGCTTCTCGTCCGGCTCTACGAGCACCTCGACCAGCGGGGCTTTGGTCTTATAAAAAACAACGGTGATCAGCCCGAGACCAAGACGGCGACACAGTCCGCTAAGCTCGCCCCAGCGCTGGTTCACCGCCCCTTTTTTATCACGGACACGTTCCACTGCGAGATAGACCGTAGGACTGAGCTTTAGCCGTTCCACGCCTTGCAGGAGCAAGGCGAGGTTGAACGATTTTTTCATCTCTACGATTAGAGGGTGCTCTAAATCCTCACGAATACCCACCAAATCACAAGTCCGAACCTCTCCCTTGATGCTGTATCCTTGCTTTTCAAAAAAAACCTTCAAAGGAGCATACAGCTCCGTTTCATGTCGTACCGCCATAGTGTCACTCCCGTAGCCCTTTATTTTCGGGTTTCCATTAAGGTTTTACTGCGATTTTATGATTCTCTATTATAGCACAGCAAAAAAGAGGTCAACTATTCCGCGCTTGCCGCATAGGTATGTAATACACTTTTTAACGCTATAGGAGAGCAAGTAGGAGCGCAAGAGGAGGCAGCGAGCAATGGATATTTTTGAGCGAATAGCTTCGTATCGGGCTGAGAACGACCGTTTGGCGTGGAGCGGGACCTTCAAGCAGTATATAGAACTTTTGAAAAAAGACCCCTCTCCCGCTAAAACCGCACACTCCCGCGTTTATGACATGATCAAGTCGCATGGCGTAGAGGACATAAACGGACGCAAACGTTATAAGTTTTTTGAACAGGAGATTTTTGGACTTGATCGTGCAGTCGAAAAGTTAGTGGAGGAATATTTTCATTCTGCAGCACGCCGGCTAGATGTTCGTAAACGGATTCTGTTATTGATGGGACCTGTCAGTGGGGGGAAATCGACCCTAGTCACGCTGCTAAAACGTGGTTTGGAACAGTACTCGCGGACCGATGCGGGTGCGGTATATGCAATAGAGGGCTGCCCGATGCATGAGGACCCACTACATTTGATCCCCCTGGAGCTTCGTCCAGAGATTGAAAAGGAGCTCGGTGTGCGTATTGAGGGCAACCTGTGCCCGTCTTGCCAGATGCGGCTGAGAAATGAATATGCGGGAGATATTGAGCAGGTCAAAGTGACTCGTGTCATTTTGTCAGAAGAAGAGCGGGTAGGGATTGGTACCTTTAGTCCATCCGATCCGAAGTCGCAAGATATCGCCGATTTGACAGGAAGTATCGACTTTTCGACCATTACTGAATTTGGTTCGGAATCTGATCCACGTGCATACCGTTTTGACGGAGAGCTCAATAAAGCTAACCGTGGACTGATGGAATTTCAAGAAATGCTCAAATGCGACGAAAAATTTCTATGGAACCTGCTATCACTGACACAAGAAGGCAATTTCAAGGCTGGCCGGTTCGCGCTGATCAGTGCGGACGAAATGATCATCGCTCACACCAATGAAACCGAGTATAAGTCATTTATTTCTAATAAAAAGAATGAAGCGCTCCAGTCCCGTATGATTGTCATGCCTGTTCCGTATAACTTAAGAGTGTCGGAAGAGGAAAAAATCTACGCGAAGCTGATCGCCCAGAGTGATATGAACCATGTGCATATTGCGCCGCATGCGCTGCGTGCCGCTGCTATTTTCTCGATCCTGACCCGTCTGAAAGAAAGTAAAAAACAAGGCATGGATTTGATCAAAAAGCTCCGGATGTATGATGGGGAAGAGGTCGAGGGCTACAAAGAAGCAGATCTCAAAGAGATGCAAACGGAGTATTTGGATGAAGGCATGTCCGGAATAGATCCACGGTATGTTATCAACCGGATTTCCAGCGCTTTGATCAAAGGTGATCTGCAGTGCATGAACGCACTGGATGTCCTGCGGGCCATTAAAGACGGACTGGATCAGCATCCATCGATTACAAAAGAGGAGCGGGAGCGTTATTTGAACTTCATCTCCATTGCCCGCAAAGAATATGACATTTTAGCTAAAAGCGAAGTGCAAAAGGCCTTCGTCTACTCCTTTGAGGAGTCCGCCAAGACATTATTTGAGAATTATCTTGATAATATCGAAGCCTTCTGCAATTGGTCTAAAATCCGCGATCCGTTGACGGATGAGGAGATGGAGCCGGATGAGCGGTTAATGCGTTCGATTGAAGAGCAAATTGGTATCTCAGAGAATGCGAAAAAAGCGTTCCGTGAAGAGATCCTGATCCGGATTTCCGCGTATTCACGCAAAGGGAAGAAATTCGAGTACAACAACCACGACCGCCTGCGGGAAGCAATTGAGAAGAAGCTATTCACAGATCTCAAAGATATCGTCAAAATCACCACCTCGTCCAAAACGCCGGATGAAAGTCAGCTCAAACGGATCAATGAGGTGTGCGCTAGACTGATTGATGGGCATCACTATTGCCCCATCTGCGCTAATGAGCTGCTGAAGTATGTGGGAAGTCTGCTTAATCGGTAAAAAGAGTTCCTTTAAAGTACGTGGGTGTTCCAAAAGCCATGAAAATGGCTATGGGGCACCCTTTTTTGCCCTTTCATTTTTTTATCTTCCTCCTTTTACCCTCTTTATGTTGATCTTAACGCCCCGCCCCCCATCTGACTAATTTGGTTGTTTTATGTAGAAAGTTCGGAGCTGCTAAAGGACACAGGTGACCCTAAAGGTTGATTTTAAACACATTCGAAGGTTATCGGACTCCATAGACGCTATTAGTAGGAAAAGCACTAAATATGAGCTGCTTTTTGAGTAATAGCTGCACTGGAGTCCGAAACTCCGCTCAAAAGGCCATATGTTTGCCAATAACGTCATCTGGGTCCGTAAGCTAATGGGGGCGATGCATTTCATTAGTGGGACAAGCTCTTGTTGTTGTACAGTTAATTATACAGCTCAGCAAAACAGGAACAATCCTCCTCGCTTGCAGTTGATATAATGAAATCACCGTACGGGGGAAGGCTGGTGCTGCACTTGAATTACAGTAAAGATATAGAGAAATGTGTTGAATATATTGAAGCTCATATCAAAGAAAATATAACTGTGGAAGAAATAGCCGCTGAGGTTGGATATTCGGTGTATCATTTTTGCCGAGTGTTCAGCTTATGCAAGGAAATGTCCGTGATGGAATATGTGCGGAGCCGGAAATTATCTTTAGCGTCAATTGAATTGTTTGCCGGTAGAAGAATCATTGATATTGCGCTGGACTATGGTTTTGAGACACAAAGTGGATTCACTAAGGCCTTTCGCAAGGCTTTTGGCTATAGCCCGACACAGTATGCCGCACGGATGGACGGATTTACTAAAGGAAAAACACGATTTGAAATCGGAGGTTTTATAATGAACCCTGTTATTGTTCGCCAGCCTGCATTTAAGGTCGCTGGGTATGGGATCCAAACTAATGTTGCAGGAAGTATGTACACTAAGGATATTGCTTCTTTTTGGAGTCATTATGAGGGTGAGAATCTGGAGTCTAAAATGTATAAAATATTAAATCCGCCTAAACACGGAGAAGTCGGTTTGTGTATTCCTTCCTCGGATAATGGCAATGCCACCTATCTTCTAGGTGTTATTGTAGAGGACTACTCCAAGGTGGAAAAGGATATGCTGACGATGGATGTGCCGGAAGCCGAATATGCTGTGTTCACAACGCCGCCAGTGGATACTTCAACGGATACAGAGCAAATACAGTTTGCACAGGTTATAAAAAGCACTTGGAAGTATATCTTCGAAGAATGGTTTAAGGACAGCGGCTACTTCTATGATGACAGTAAGCTGGATTTCGAATTCTATGACGAACGCTGCCATTCGCGGCCGGATACGGTGATGGAGATTTATGTTCCTGTGAAAAAATCGACCGAATGATGTGTAAGGGCAAATGCTGCTCGGTGATGATCGTAACTTCGGGGAATGTTTGGACTTTCGGTCGCTGTTGTCTCTGAATTTATTGATTATTCCTTAGCGGATTAAATCCAGAAACAAAGGCGAACGCTACGCTCCTACAGTTCCAAACTTCCCCTACGTTACTTTTACCTCAGCAGCATTTGCAAAGTTCAATTATTCAGTCGATACGGGGTGTCGACGTAAGAAGGTCCGCAGCGGGTTATACGCTGCGGGCTTTTTAACGTGCTAATAATAGAAGCATCTGGAGCGGATCTAATAGACAAGAAAACAACATATCATGATCGACAAAATAAGACACCTATGTAAAAAACAGTATGATATGATCGCTATGAATTCTCTAGCACTATTGAACTAATAGTTAAAGGATTAGAAGTATCTGTAGTTCATTTTATACATAAATAGGAGGAGTAAAGTGATTACTAAACAGGTTTTATTAAAGAAAACTATCGTATTCATGCTTATTGTTTGTCTTACCTCATTACCTTTCGGTACGATTTTTGCAAGTAAGGCTTCTGATATTCAAGGGACTTGGGCTGAAGCGCAAATTACGAAATGGATGGAGAAAGGACTAGTATCAGGTTATCCAGACGGGGATTTTAAACCGGATCATTCGATTACAAGAGCTGAATTGGTTGTGCTAATCAATAAGTCTTTTGGATTTGTTAAGACAGAGGAGCATTCTTTTAAAGATGTAAAAGCTTCAGATTGGTATTATTCAGGTCTTCTAGTGGCGAATGCGGCAGGATACATACAAGGTTATTCAGATGGTTCATTCGGGCCTAATAAGAAGGTCACACGACAAGAATTTGCGGTGATTATTAGTAAATTACTTGCACTGTCTTCTTCAGATTCAACTAATAAGTTTATCGACACATCAGCTAGTCCTGTATGGAGTAAAGGGGCTATAGGGTCTGTATACGATAAAGGAATAATGTCGGGATATGCGGATAACACCTTTCATCCAGAATCATTTGCTACTCGTGCAGAGGCTATCGTAATCTTGGACAGATCCTTAACGATCAAGAATGAAGCTTCTATAGGAAGCCTCTCGTACGATATAGCGGGTACTTATGGTCCTTTAACAGGGAATGAGAAAGTAAGCGGAGACGTAGTTATTAACTCTCCTAATGTAACACTAAGAAACATGACGATCACGGGTAACTTATTACTCGCAGAAGGAATTGCCGAGGGAGATATATTGTTAAAAGATGTCACGGTTAACGGTATTACTACGGTTAAAGGTGGGGGAGCTCACAGTGTTCAGTTCGAAAATGTTAGACTAACCTCAGTGATTGTTGATAAGAAGATAGGGACGATTAGAATTGTTGCTATAGGTTCAACAGTTATTGATAAGCTTCAGGTTCAATCTGCGGCAACTATTGAAGCTGCTAATGGAGTGAGTATTCAAACTTTGATTCTGAACGCTAGTACGAATGTTGTAGGGAATGGGACGATTGTTCATGCAATTATAAATGCACTCGGAATTATTATGGAACAAGCCCCACGTAATTTAGAAGTTGGAAAAGATGTATCTTCAAATGTGAGCATAACTATTAACGGTGTAACTAGATCAGTATCAACGCCTACACAGGCTCCTGCAGGAATAACATCTGGTTCTTCTGGTTCGCCAGGCGGATCATCACCGGGGGGAACGGGAACGGTACCAACGGTAACACCGGCACCGACACCGGTAACTACACCAACACCAACACCAACACCAACACCAACACCAACACCAACACCAACACCAACACCAACACCAACACCAACACCAACACCAACACCAACACCAACACCAGCGCCAACGCCTATTGTATCTCCATTACCAACTCCAATGCCGACATTTACGCCTGAAGTGACACCACCAGCACCAACAAGCACGCCGGGACCAGTGAATAATGTATTTGGAACAGTTACACGTGCAGATGGTCAGAAATTATTTAAAGAGGGCATTCTTTCTTTGAAAAAGGTTGAAAATGATATGAGTATTGGTTACGGAACAATGGTGATTGACGGGAAATTTAATATTAATTTACATGATGGAGATTATCTAATTACAGAGGTTTCTGATTTAAACTCATCGGAGCAGATTTCGTTATATTATATTTTCAAAGTATCTAATGGACAGCCTGACCCTAGTTCGCTTGATATTGTAATCCCAGAAGGACATCAAGGTAGTGTTAAGTTTCATGATGGTACTTCAGTAAGAAACGGTTCGTTAACTATTTCAAGGATAGAGCCCAATGTATCTGCTATTTTCAATGCACAAATAGTAGAAGGTGGATTTACTTTGTACTTACCGGATGGAACATATCTAGTTAATCAGATTAATAATGAAACCAAAGAGCAAATCTCACTAAATTATAAACTCAAGATTGTTAATGGTCAGATTGACCCAAGTCAACTTGCTATAATAATTCCTCTTAAGACTACTGGGACTATCGCTAGGGTAGATGGATCAGTAGTACCTTCAGGAACACTTATGGTGCATAGAACAGATAGTCCAGAGGTTCCAGGTTATTTCGCACAGGTTCTAGAGGGCGAGTATAGCCTGTATTTGTCTGACGGTAACTACCAGGCAGATAATTTTTTCGTCAATAATATCGCTAATAGAATTTCAATAGATTATAGGTTCACGGTGATTAACGGTAAGACGATCCCAAGTCCGTTGGCAATTACGATACCTAAAGCATATGTTGGTAGTGTTCAAAATGCGGATGGAAGTGTTATAACAAATGGATCTATAACCGTATATAAGACTAATGTAGATGGTTCCCAGTCCTTTTTCACTGCAGCTATTTACCAAGGAATATTTACCTTGTTTTTGCCTGAAGGTGCCTATCAATTAATTAATTTATCTAGCGGCATAGAGCAAATACGACTAAATTATTCTTTTATAATAGCAAATGACCAACCTGAACCGAATCTACTAAATATTATAGTGCCAAAGAAGTATACGGGGACAATTAGTTCTGAGGAGGGATCACAGGTAAATGGATGGCTCGGCCTTGTTAGCACTGGTTCCGAGAAGCCTGCTACTAAAAACTTCTTCCAAGTAAAAAATGGAGAATTTAACCTTTACTTACCGGAGGGGTCATATGAAGTTAATACATTTACTGATTTGAATCAAAATCAAACACCGCTAAGCTTTCCTATTACAATAGGGAAGGAGCAGACTAGTCCGGTTTCAATCCATATAGCATTACCTCAAAAAAATATTACAGGTACTTTAACCTATTCAGATGGATCGAACTTAGCAGACGGATTATTTTTTGTGATTAGTACGGAGTCGGGATCTACTTTTCAGTTAACTGTTTCAATGATTGATGGCAAATTTGATTTTTATTTACCTGATGGTAACTATAGAGTAATGTCCCATTTAAATCTAACGAACAAAATATCCACCTTTATCGGAACTAATTTCACGGTTATTGATGGGAAGTCTAACCCGGGTCCAGTCGTTATAATAGTGCCCTTACCAGAGTGGTAATAACATAACAACTAAAATGAAGAAGGCCCACAGAGCGCTGATGCTCTGTGGGCCTTCGTAAAGCTAACCCCTAAATAAACTTCCGCTGTACCTTCTTGCCATCATACGAGAACCGCGCCTTTTTGTCCTCCACAACGGTCTGTAGATGAACGGTCCGACCCCATAACGAATAGATATGCGGGAGCGTGCGCTCCAAATACTTCAGATCCAGCTCGATGCTTTCGTAGCGGTGGGTTATAAATAGCTCGCCATTCTTCTCGAAGTCGGCATCCTCTATAACTAAGTAAGGAGAGCCGCCGTTGACTCGAGCGAGCACCAGTTGATCCCGTACATTTTCCCATGCTTTGTCGGTGATTTTCCATTCCGGGCCTTTTTTCTCAAAAACATAAAGATCGAGGTCGTTCACCAGTTCCTTGGACAGATAGCTGCGAATAAAAGAAGTATCGGACTCCAACTCGCGAACCTCAAATATTTTCTCACGGTCCCAGCGGCGTTCGATGTCTTCGAAGATTTTTAGACCAAGATAGTATGGATTCAGGCTTTGCCGTGAAGGCTGCACGACGGAGGAATTTAGTTTAGCGTATTCTACGGTTTCCTCAACCGTTAGATCCAGTTCACGGACGATACGCTGATGCCAGTACGAAGCCCAGCCTTCGTTCATGATCTTCGTCTCCATTTGTGGCCAGAAGTAGAGCATTTCATCGTGGAGCATGGTCATAATGTCTCGCTGCCAATCCTCCAAGACGGTGGAATATTGCTGGATAAACCAGACGATATCTTTTTCCGGCTCAGGTGGGAACGCACGATTTCCGGATGATGCTTCCTGTGGTCCAGAATTGCTCTTGTCTAGATTCCATAACTCGTCGTACGGATTGGCTGGTTTGGAGCCACCCAGAGGGGCATCCTTGAGTTCCTTCATTTTGGCTTCCAGCAGATGGGTCTTACCCAGCTTGCGCGGCTGAATGAGGCTGGGATCTATATGCTCTTGAATGGCCAGTACCGAATCAATGAACTTCTCCACAGCATCGGTGCCGTAGGTCACTGAATAACCGGCGATTCGGTCCGCTGTAGCTGACATGCTCTCGACCATATCCCGGTTGGACATAGAGAATCGCATGTTATTTTTGAAAAAATCGCAGTGTGCCAGCACGTGAGCTACGATCAGTTTGTTCTGAATCAGCGAGTTCCCATCAAGCAGGAAGGCATAACAAGGGTTGGAGTTAATAACGAGCTCGTATATTTTACTCAGCCCGAAATCGTATTGGGATTTCATTTTGTGAAACGTCTTTCCGAAGCTCCAGTGACCAAATCGTGTTGGCATTCCATAAGCGCCGAATGTATAAATAATATCTGCTGGGCATATTTCATAACGCATGGGATAAAAATCCAAGCCGAAGCCAGTAGCTATTTCAGTAATTTCAGCAATCGCCCGCTCCAACGCATTAATTTCTTCGCTTGGCATGATTCTGTGCTCCCTCCTATAATTCTGTAGATCCAACCTGAATAAACCCTCACGAAATGGGGTTTGGCTTCATATAGATGGGTCGATCAATGTAGTTCATATTATATATATGGGTAGGGGAAGGGCAATATGACGACTCTTCCTCGTTGTCCCTATGGCACAAAGACTTTTGAATGTCGGGAGAATATCACTCCATAAAGATAAGTAGCTTCTTGTTAAGCAATCCATTCTCCAGTGTGAATTTCTCAACATGAAAGCTACAGCATTGCAGATTTAATTTAATTAAATATAAATAAGTTTATATGAATACCGTTTCGGTATTTACAATCGCCAATGCATGTGCTAATTTAGCGATGTAACCGTATTCATATGTAGATTTATTAAATGATTAACAAAAACATAAATCTTGTTTGGAACATTCCTTATTCAGCCTAAATCTAACAAGTGGGAGTGATAAGATTGGAAATCCTCGGTTGACGATGTTGAGATACAGGAAGGACAGATGAACTTAGTATAGCTGCACATCCCAGTGCTACTCCTCAGTGATTATGATTATGGAGGTAAAAATGCGTAAATTTAAAATAAATATTTTATGGAAATTTCTACTTTCATATATTATTGTCTTGTTGCTGCCGCTTTCTGTTATTATCTTTTATTACTATCCATATTCCAATTCAATTGTGAAGAATAAAATATTGGACTGGAATACACATATTACCGAGCAAGTAGCCAGCAGTATGGATCTGTTTATGCGGCCAATCTATTCTCTCCCCACTTCGATTGTAGCTAATCCTGAAATCAAATTATCCTTATTAAAAAATGATGCATACCAGCGATACGTCGTGGCTAATGAGATGAAGAAATACAAAACAACAGATACCCTCTTGAATGATACTTTCTTATATATCAAACAAAGTGGGTATCTGTTCTCAAGTACAGGGTATATCTATGAGTTGGAGCGCTTTATGAATCCTAAGAATGGTTATGTATATACGTCTTGGAGTCAAGAGCAGTTCAACCAAGAGATCAATGTAATCAACTCTATTCAAGTTCGCCCTTCAGAGGATGTTGCCATTCTTGGCGAAGGACGCGTTAAGATGATTACGGTGATGATTCCTCTTCCTCTAGGTGTCGACCAATCCGAAGGCTGCGTCATCTATATGATCAGGCATGATACGATCGAGCGAATGATGAAGTCAGTGTCTAATAGCTATACAGGAGATTTCATCATTCTTGATCAACATAACACCCCTATCTTTTCACTCAACCATCGTGATGATTTGCATGAGGCGAATTTCAAGCAATTTATTCAGCAGCTGCAAGCATCACCATCAGGCGGTGAAATGGATTATGACGGAGATGCTTATATTGCCTCCCAGACCGTTTCCAAGCAGAATGGCTGGAAATACATAAGCATGAATCCGCTGGAATCGGTACTAATGGAGACGAAGGAAACGCAGCGCAACACAATTATTCTCGTTATATCCATCCTGCTTACTGAGATTATTATCATCTATTTATCCATCCGTAATAATTATGCCCCGATTAAGTCCCTTGTCCAATTCTCCAGGCATGCATTTAAAGGCAACACGGAAAGTGGCGGCAATGAGTTTGATATTATACGCTCCACGATCCAGAACCTGTTTCAGTCAAAAGAGCAATTAGACCGGAATGTCCAAAGTATCGTTCCGAAGTTACGTGATAATATTCTGTATGAAATCATAAGTGGACAGTACTCTTCACTTCAAGACATGCTGCTTGAGGCAAAGTCCTATGGCATCACCTTTACGTATGCGAAATGCACGACTGTGGTCATCAATGTGATTGGAGATATCGAGCAAGTATTTGAAATTGTGAAGAGCGTTAAATTACAGCCCGAGGACGCAATGGAAGGGTATTTTATTCGGAGTATTCATAATGATGATATTCTATTTATTTCCACACACACAGCGGAGCAAGCATTACGGGAGATGTTCATGAAGCTGCAGGCTGAGATTGAATTGGTTACCGGCGCTAAGCTTGTGATCGGAATAGGAAATACCGTTGATAACCCAGGCGAATTTCATGCTTCTTATATTAATGCGCTTAGAACAGTCGAACATTTACGCATCAAGAATGAAGATTCCATCCTGTCCTTTCATGATCTGATGCAGCAGCGGAATGAGCCTGTACCTTATCCGGCTGAAACGATTCAATCGCTGGAATTGTTCATCATGACGGGTGATGTCACCGAAGTGCAGAAAACAGTTCAACGACTCATTGAGTTTCTGCAACATGATCGAACGCCTCCCTATATGATTCGGGCTGTATTTGTAAATATCTCGACCATTATATTAAACAATCTGATTCGTTTAAAGCATCAGGAGAATATGGAGCAGCTTGGGATTACATCGTTTCACAATCGTATTACGGTAGCCCAGATCACTGAGATTTTAGAGAAAAGTGCGGATATATTATGTGAATTGATGGCTAGTACGCATACTTCCTCTAAGGCAGCTACATTGGATGAAGTGCTTAAATATATTCAAGAGAATCAGTTCGATATCAACTTCTCACTACAAGCTATTGCCGATCACTTTGGGATGTCGGTGTCGAATTTTAGCCACTATTTCAAGAAGAACGCCGGACAGAACTTTAAAGACTTTATGGATGGGCGCCGAATCAATCATTCGAAGCAGCTGCTTATTCATTCCGATGAAACTATTGATTGGATTGCAGGCAGGGTAGGCTACACTAACCCTTCCAGCTTTATTCGCGCCTTCAAAAAACATGTAGGAGTCACACCTGGGCAATTCAGATTGTTTAACAAGTGAATATCTTCTTGTCTATTGCAGATATAAGATACGGGGGGATTCAATATGCGAGGAATGAGACGATGGGTTATATGTGTGTGTATGCTACCGGTGATTATACTGCTCCAGGGATGCAGTGCGAATAATGAGTCTGAACATACTACAGAGCGCAATGTAGAGCCGCTAGACAGGGTACAGATTAGCGTGATGACACCTACACATCAGCTATCCAAGAATCTTCAGGATATTCCTTATTTGAATCGCATCGCTTCTGATGCAAAAATTCATGTGAACTGGATGCAGAAACGTAACGGATGGGAAGAAGCGAAAAGCACTGCTCTGACAAGCGGAGAATTGCCTGATGCTTTTTTGGCTGGATTGACCGATCAGGATATCATCGCGAATAAAGATAAATTCGTAGACCTTAGTGAATATATCGATAAATATGCCCCGAATATCAAGAGAATGTTTGAAGAAGTTCCCGAAACCAAGCGGGTGAGTACATTTCCGGATGGGAAGATGTATTCTCTTCCCGGTGTAAGACCGATTAATACAGATAGCTATAATGTCTTGATGATTAATAAGAAATGGCTGGATAAGCTTGGACTGACAGAACCGACTACGCTGGAAGAATTGCGCGAGGTATTAACCGCCTTTCGCAATGGAGATCCCAATGGCAACGGGAAGCAGGATGAGCTTGGAATGGACTGGTGGGCAGGTGCTGGAGGAAGTCTGGGGAGCAGAGGTCTATTTAGTGTGACCAGTTTACTAGGGGCTTATGGAGTGACAGATAATTTCACCGAGGAGATGATCGGAGTGACGAAAGGGCAGATCCGATTTTTGTTCGAGAGTGATGAATATAAGAGCTTAGTCTCTTACCTGGCAGAGCTCTGGAAGGAAAAGCTGATCAACCCTGACGTGTTCACGCAAGATTATTCAGGAATGAAGGCAAGTGCGCAACAAGATGATGTGGCAACGGTTGGTGTGACCTTCGGCTGGTCATTAACAGATCGCGTTGGTAAATGGGCCGATGAATATGTGGCTTTGCCACCGCTGCGCAGCAGTAGTAATGTGGCGCCATTATGGCCAATGAGTCCTTCTCGCGTAAGAATAACAACCAATCTGTTTAGCATGACAACAGCTAATCCGCATCCTGTTGAGACCATTCAATGGATTGATCAATTCTACTCTGAGGAAAATTCGATCCAAGGCTATTACGGCTCCATGCCTGATTATGTGGCTAAGGAATCTGACGGCATATATACCATAGTACCCGCTCCAGAAGGTGATCAGGATACACAGCAATGGACGAATGCTCTCGTGGATAATGGTCCGCTTTACTTTTCGCAATCATTGGAGAACAAAACGATTGTTCCTCCTGCGGTAACGATACGAAGAGAATTGGACAGCATCTATAAAGCTTATGAACCTAAACCAGTGGACATCTATCCGATGATTAAATTTTCGTCAGAGGCGCTTAATGAAATGGCCTTGGCGAAATCAGATATATTTAAACTGGTCGATGAGAAATTTGCGGAATGGATTATGAATTCAACTGTAGATAAAGAATGGGATCAGTATATTAATCAGCTGAAACAAATGGGACTGCCAGTACTGTACCGAATATATCAACAGGGGTATGAGGATTATTATGCTCAACCAAATTTGAACGTCAACAATAATTGAAAACGAATTCAAAAAACACCCGAAATTATAAAGTTGTTAACGCTTTCAAATATTGCGAATACTTAAATTCTTGTTCGTATACAACCGCCTCAACCCCGGGTTAAAGTTGCGATGTGGCTGTCATGTAAAGCGCGAGCAGCAAGAAGCAATAAATTATATTCCAATTGCTCGCCTCACAGCTTGAACGTGCGCGTTAAACCAAAAAGGGAGGTTCGTTGTATGAGGGGATATTTGTCAAAGGTAATGAAGCCCGTATTAGCACTTAGCCTATTTGGAATAATTCTTGCGGGGTGTGGAGGCGGGAGTAATGAGGGTGCCTCTTCTTCTAATTCAAGTTCGTCAACGAATTCTACAACCGGTACAGTCAAACTAAAAGGGATCATGCTGAAGCATCCTCTTACGCAAGAGTTCGCCAAAATGGAATGGTTGACCAAGGTTGAGGAGCAAGTGGGGGTAGATATTGAGTGGCAAGAAATTTCAGCGGACTGGGATCAGAAAAAAGGCGCTTTGTTAGCCGGAGGAGATATTCCGGATATCCTTATAGGACCGAATGTGATCACGGATGCTGATTTTGCCCAGTTCACCGGACTCTTTCAGGATTTAACCGAGCTCATTTCAACAGGCGGCCCTAACATTCAACAGATGTTTACAGAGAAGCCGGAGACCAAATTAATTGCTACACAGCTGGATGGCAAAATATACGGTTTACCGAAATATCAACGATTCTGGCCGGATACGGTAAGCCGGCAATATATCAATAAACAATGGCTAGACAATTTAGGTCTCAAGGAACCGACTAATTGGGATGAATTATATAATGTGCTCCTGGCGTTCAAAGAGAAGGATGCCAATGGAGATGGTGATGTAAATGATGAAATTCCTATGGATTTCGCTCCGGTGGGGACGACTGGATTTGGTTATTTTCAGCCACAAATATTGCTTGGCAGTTTAGGTATTACATTAACGGATAGTAGTGGTCAGGGATATTTCACTGAGGGTGGCCAGATTAAAAATTACTTTGTGGATGATCGATACAAGCAGTTCGTGGAATTCATGAATAAGTGCTGGCAGGCTGGCTTAATCAACCCGGAAGCCTTCACGCAGGATTATTCCAAATTCCAATCGGTTGCGCGCGGCAGCGGGGACAAAGCGAAGGTTGGCTTTTCATGGGGCTGGGAAGTAACGGACCGCTTCGGCAACACCTTGGCTCCACAATATGAGTCGATCGCTCCGCTTAAAGTCTCGGCAGATTCAACGATTAAGCAGTCCTATGACTATGACGGCTACTCACTGAATTTCGGCGGTAATATGGTCGTCATGTCTGCTAAGTCCAAGAATAAAGAAGCGGCAATGAAATTTATTAATGAGCTGTATAATCCTACAGTTAGTATGCAGGTACTATTCGGTTCACTTGGTACGAACATTAAAGATAATGGAGATGGAAGCTACGCGGTCCTGCCACCTGCTGACAGCCAAATGGACCCAGGCACATGGAAGTGGACATCAACCTGGGCGGATAATGGACCTACCTTTATCTCTGATTCATTGAAGCTGACACTTGGAACTGATATGCAATCTGTTGGCAAACAGACAGAACCCCTGCAGGCGGTCCTCAGTGGGATTGACAAGGATAACGATATTTTACCAAGCATGTTCATTAAATATAACCCGGAAGACAACAATGCCATGGTGTTAGTGAATACGAATATGATTAATCTGGCGATGTCTAAGTTCTCGCAGTGGGTTACCAAAGGGGGAGTTACCAAGGAATGGGACTCCTATGTGAGTAACATTAAGCAGATGGGGCTGGATAACAACTTGTCCACTATGCAGAAATACTATGATGATTACAAAAGTAAGAAATAAGCTGTAAAGATTTATAGAACATCTGGAGACGGCTTTTCTTTACAGGATGAAGAGAAGCTGTCTCCTTATTAAGGAGGCTTATGATGTCCTCAATAACTCCCAATAAACATAGAAGAAATCTAATGGAGCTTAAACGCGACTATCAATTATGGATTATGATTATTCCGGCGATCGTTGTAGTTATCATCTTTAACTATATTCCAATGTATGGAATTCAGCTTGCCTTCAGGGATTATGATTTCTCGCGTGGATTGGCAGGCGGGGCCTGGCGCGGTCTGCATTATTTCTCACAATTCATCAATAACTATCAGTTTTGGGATTTGATGAGAAATACTGTGATTATCAGCATCACAACAATCGTTCTTGGATTTCCGGCACCGATCATACTAGCGCTTATACTGAATCAGGTGAAATGGTTCCGCACTAAGAAGCTGCTGCAGACCATCGTATATATGCCTCATTTTATCTCAATTGTAGTTATGGTTGGATTGCTGAATGTTCTCCTGTCACCGAATACAGGAATCCTTGGTCAATTGATCTCCAAGCTTGGCGATGCAGACATTAATTTGCTCGCCTCCACGAATTCTTTCGTCCCGGTGTTTGTGATTTCGGATATCTGGCAGCATGCTGGATGGAACAGTATTATTTATCTGGCCGCATTATCAACAGTGAGTCCAAGTCTGTATGATGCTGCCAAGATTGACGGAGCGAACAAATGGAAGATGATTCTGCATATCGATATCCCTGCTTTGGTTCCGACAATCATCATATTATTTATTCTGAGTATGGGGAATGTACTGGGAACCGGATTCGAGAAGGTATTCTTGATGCAGAATTCATTGAACCTTCCCGTATCAGAGGTCATTTCCACCTATGTTTATAAAATCGGTATTCTTTCCAATCAATTCAGTTATTCGTCAGCCATCGGACTATTTAATACCGTCATCAATTTTTTCTTTTTGGTTACCATGAACTGGATTTCCAAACGCAACTCAGATATTAGCCTCTGGTAAATGGAAAGAACATCGAAAGGTGATGCTTATGCAGGCGACAACTATTCACAAGCGCAGCACGGGTGAGATTCTATTTGATATTTCGATCATTATCTTATGTGTTCTAATTTTCCTGATCGTTGCGTATCCCTTGTACTTTGTTATTATTGCTTCTGTCAGTGATCAGACATTGGTCTCCACAGGAAAGGTTACTCTATTTCCCAGAGGAGTCAGTTTCTTTGGCTACGAGCAAATTTTTCAGGATATGCGTATTTGGATAGGTTACAAGAATACCGTTATTTATACAGTTTTGGGAACAATGTTTAATCTGCTTCTTACGATCCCAGCAGCGTATACACTATCCAGACAAGAGTTCCGTGCACGCCGGTTCCTGATGTTTTTCTTCGTTTTTACATTATTTTTTAATGGTGGACTAATTCCAACGTATATCCTGATGAAGGATCTATCCCTGACCAATTCGATGTGGGTCTTTATTCTTCCCTTTGCAGTGAATGTGTTTAATCTTATTATTGCACGCACGTTCTTTGAAGCTTCACTGCCTAAAGAAATTTATGAATCCGCTGCATTGGATGGATGTACTCATTTTAAGTTTTTCTTCTATATTGCGATCCCTTTATCTAAGTCCGTCATATCGGTCATTGCGCTGTATTATCTGGTAGCACATTGGAATGATTTTTTTACTGGGCTTATCTATATTCATTCGAATGACCTGCAGCCGTTACAAATCATTCTGCGTGATATTCTATTATCCAACCAGGTTTTCTCCCAAGGCGGAGGCTCGGGCGGCAGTGCAGGCGGATATGCTCAGCAATTTGCTGACCAGGTTAAGTATGGAGTTATTATTGTATCTACTTTACCGATTCTCATTGTGTATCCGTTTATTCAGAAATATTTTGAAAAAGGTGTTATGATCGGTTCGATAAAGGGCTAGGAGAACAAACAAACACAATTAGCCGGCGAGATATATTCTCGGCCGGTTATTTTTGTTCTTCAAATTTAAGCCCTGCATCGCATGATTCCGCCTTTGTTGAAAACAGTGGGGGTATTTTCTGAAATTTCCATTGACGCGTATTAAGTTTTCAAGGTATATTAATCATTGTTTTAAACGCTGTTTAAATGTATGTAGAGTTGAGGAGAGTTATATGACGAAGGAGAAGATTTTGGACGCCACATTGCAATTGATTAAGTCTGAAGGGATTGATAGTGTCACCATTCGGAAAATTGCTAGTGAAGCGGGCACTAATGTAGCGCTGATTAATTATTATTTCGGGTCGAAAGAAAAGCTTATTCATGAAGCAATGAAGATGATTCTGGAAACATTCCGCTCAGCGTTTGACATATTTGATGTTGTGGAGCATCCGCCAATCGAACGGTTGAAACAATTCATTTTGACGTACGCTTCATTTCTTCAAGACTATCCTGATTTGCTTAAGCGAATTCTTGGCCATGATCCATTGTTTGAATCGGTGGCCGAATATGTACATTTTATGAAGCAACAAGGGTTCGAAAAATTAAGAGCAGTCATGACAGAAGTGACAGGTATAACAGATCCAAAGACTTTATTGTTGATGACACAGCATATGTTTGCTGCCATTATGTCACCGTTCACCAAAGTTAATCCTGCTGCTAAATGTCAGCCGAACGATCGCATTCAATCGTCTCTACTCGATATCCCTTTATCGATTGAGGAGAGCATCGACTTGTTTTTCGAGCATTATTTTCACAAATATTCAGTCAAAATTTAGAAAGCAGAGGTATCACAATGACATCAAATGCTGCAACAAAACCCCTTACGCAGGAAGGCGACACATTCTCCCTAAAAGCTATTCTGCCACCTCTGCTTGCGATTATCGTTGGTATGATTATGGTTATTCTGGATAGTACAGTTGTTAATAATGCAATTCCCAAATTAGTGGAATATTTCAATACAGATCTAAAGACGATTCAATGGGCAATAACGGGGTACACATTAGCACTATCCGCAGTCATTCCACTTGCCGGGTGGATGACAGATAAATTTGGCGCAAAGCGAATTTTCCTTATAACGATTGTGATGTTCACTTTAGGGTCACTTCTATGCGGCTTAGCACAATCACCCGAGCAACTGATTTTATTCCGTATTATTCAAGGTCTAGGCGGCGGTATGGTTGCACCGATCGGAATGGCGATGGTATTCAAATTAGCTCCACCTGAACGTCGCGGTTCTATTATGGGTGTTCTTGGGATTCCAATGTTGATGGCACCAGCTTTTGGTCCTGTAATTTCCGGTTATCTTGTCGATTATGTGAGCTGGCACTGGATCTTCATTATCAATTTGCCAATTGGCATCTTGGCCTTTATTCTGGGTAAGAAATATTTACCGAAGACTGAGCCTCAGAAGTCAACACATCTTGATATTCTCGGGATGTGTCTTGCGCCAATCGCGTTCGCTATGCTTGCTTATGGTGTGAGCGAAGGGGGAACAGATTGGTCTTCAACCGGTGCGATTACAGGCTTAACCATCGGTGGTATCGCATTAATCTTGTTCATTATAGTGGAGCTTGGACAGAAGTATCCATTGCTCGAACTGAAGGTGTTTAAATCATCTGATTTCACACGTGGTATTATTCTTACTTGGATCGTACAGATGGCATTGTTCGGAGCTACACTGATGATTCCTTTGTATTTACAGAATATTAAAGGTTATACCGCACTTCATACCGGTTGGATCGTGATGCCGCAAGCGTTGTGCGCGGGTCTGATGATGCCGATTAGTGGTCGGTTGTTTGATAAAATTGGAGCTCGTCCATTAGCATTCTGTGGGTTGAGTGTTATCGCCGCTGCGATGTTTATACTCTCGACGGTAAATGTGGATACACCGATTTGGATGGTTATTGTCGCGGTGTGTGTGATGGGGTTAGGTATGGGGTCAACCATGATGCCACTCAATACACATGTATTAAACTCAGCTCCACGTGATTTGGTTAGCCGTGTGACGCCGTTGACCTCAGCAGCTCAACAGGTTGTCGTGTCGTTTGCAGTAACAGGTCTTACAGCTTATCTGACATCTCATATTAATACTCACATGGCGACAATCGGAAAAACAGGCGATCCACAAACGGCCTTAGTAGCTGGATTTGGAGATACATTTTTCCTGACCGCTTGTATCGTAAGTGTTGGTATCGTTATGTCGCTAATTCTTCGCAAGCCGAAGATGCAGCAAATTGAAAAAATCAGTGAAGAGGTAGATCCAGCGATGATGATGGGTCACTAATCTTATAAAGACCCTCAAGAAGGTCACTTTGTCTAAAGTGTCTTTCTTGGGGGTCTTTCTTTACAGTGACTTTCTATTTCCTCCAAATATCTAATTGCTTTTGGATTTCCTTACGTACTTTATCAATACCTGCTTCATACAGCTCATGGTTGAATTTCGGGAGAATGGTATCGACATCGACACTGCCTGTCATAAGACTTGGATAATATTTGCGCCAGACAATCTCAATGTTGTCAATTTGTTCATCGACCTCTGACAGATCGGGAGTAAAGCCCAGTACTTCGGACTCCACAACCTGGGAGTTGTAGATGCGGAATTGTTCCCACTTGTTTAATGGGTCAGGGTAGCTTCCACCTAATGTATTTAAGATAAACCAGTTTCCCTGAGTGTATTGTATGCCAGTGTAGCCGCCGTTCGCCTTAGGAAGCGGATTTCCTTGACTGTCTTTTGTCGAAATTAGGATAACCTGATCATTCTGATCCAGCGTATAATGAACGCCTTCAATGCCGTATTGAAATAAGTTACGCAGTTCAGGATCAGTATTCAATAGGTTTAGAAATTTGATGCTCTCCACAGGATGCTTCGTATTTGCATTCACAACCATCATCCCTCCGCGCACGGCTTCCGTAGTTGCCACCTCGGCTGTTACTGGATTGGTTACAATTTTATACCCCAGATCGTCACTCCAGACGCTCTCAGAGAGTGGACCGCCACTACCAGATTCCCAAAATACCTTAAGACCACGTTTCAAACTTCCTGGTTCTCTTAAGGCGGCATCTTGATTAATGAACCCTAATTGGTAATAACGTCTTAGCGTATCTAATATATGCTTGGCTTCACGGGTTTCGAAGATATTGACAACGGGAGCTGTAGGATCCAGAGATTGGATCATTAATGGGAGTCTGTTGTCCCCTATATATTCGTAGCCGTACATAGCAAAAAAATTGTGTGAGTCTCGATCAAGCTCCATGGGTAAATAATCGGGTTCATTTTTTTGTATCATGCGAAGCAAAGGTTCCAGCGATTCCAGTGTGTTATATTGGTTAACTTCGACGTGATATTTTTTGACCAAAGAATCAGGATACATCCAATGCTCACGCACAGCCAATTCTTTGTTAGTGGGGACACCATAGATAAACCCGTCATCCATCTTGGCCCCTTTCCAAAAGATGGGGTCAATCGCAAGGTACATTTCTTTGGCTAGATTCGTGAAATAGTCATCTAATTTAAGCCATACTCCACGATTTGCGTATTTGGCATAATCAGGAGCAAACGCAATATCAAAAGGGCTGTCAGAGGAGATCATTGTATTCATGCGATCATCATATTCCTGCCAACCAATTTTATTGTAAGTTATGGTAATTCCAATTTTCTTCATTAATATCTCGTTAATTTTGTTGTTGACAAGGGCAAGATCCTTATCAGGATCACCGATTGTATAATAAATCAGATTTACAGTGGGTTCTGCATTAAAGTTCGCAGCGTTCAAATTCTGCTTGGTGCAGCCAGTTAACAATGTAATGAACAGCAGAATAATGCCACAGATGAAGCAGCTATATCTATTCATGACACGGCCCCCTAAATCACTTTGCAATATAGATCCAGCCTTAACTTTTCATCCGTAAACTTGAGGGAGAGGTACCAAAATGATTTTGAAATTGTGTATAAAAATAGTTCAGGTTGTTATAACCAACAGAAAGGGCAATCCAGTGTATTTTCTCATTAGTCGTTTGGATGAGCTCCTGTGCACGATGCATGCGATAGCTCATTAAATACTCTGAGAACTTCATACTTGTTTCTTTAATGAAGATTTGTCCCAGATAGGTGCTGTTCATTTGAAACCGGTCTGCGACGGATTTTAATGAAATATTATGAGCAAATTCTGTTTTAATCATAATTAATATACGATTGACCAGCTTTGAGAAGGCATCGTAATGCATTCCCAGTACTGGATCAATACTCATAGAGTCAGCATTCACATCTTTAATCGTGCCATGTAAATCTTCGATTATTATTTTTTCAATGACCTCCTGCAGCTTGATTCGATCCACAGGCTTTAATAGGTAATCCTTTACTCCGCAACGAATGGCCTGTTGGGCATATTGAAAGTCACTATAGCCGCTTATAATAATATATTTGGTTGGAAGGTTCACTTCATTTAGCTTGTGGATAGCATCATATCCTAGATTTTTGCCAATACACACATCGATAATAGCGATATCAGGCACTAAATCTACAGCTTTAAATACGGCATCTTCAGTGGAATCACTGGTTTCTATTTGTTTAAATCCGTAATGCTCCCAATCCAGAATACGTTTCATACCTTCCAAAATCTGAGGTTCATCATCCACAATCAAAAGTTTGTACAAATCTAATCACCTCTCTTAGAAATCTGTACAGAGATTTTGACACCAGCTTCATCGTTGTTTTCAATACTAATCGAGAAATCGTCTTGATAGAAAAAATTAAGCCGGGCATAGACATTATATAATCCAATGCTTTTGGTGGCATGGTCATGATTACTCGAGAGGATTTGTCTGATGGCAGTTAACCGTTCTTCATCAATTCGTACGCCATTGTCAATGAAATCCAGTCTATAGAAGTCTTCATCTTCCCAACCAGACACGATAAATAAATTAAATTCCTTATTTATATCAAACCCATGGACAAAGAAGTTTTCTGCCAAGGGCTGCATCCAGAACTTCACAGTAGAAAGAGCAAGAATAGTATCTTCAACATCAATTTGGTAAAAAAAGTGCTCAGGATATTTAAACTCCATAATTTGCAGGTATTTTCGTAACAGCTCTAGTTCACTGCCTATTGAAATAATATTTTCTTTCTTAACAATTTCTCGATACAACGCTCCCAAGGTTGCAATCGCATCTGCGGTAGGCTCATTCTGATGAACCAATGCAGTAGATCGAATAACCTCCAAGGTATTATAAAGAAAATGTGGGTTGATTTGATGTTGAAGCGCTTTCATTTCTGCTTCCTGCTGTTTTAACTTAAGTAAGTATTCATTTCGAATATATTTGTCTAATTGGTGTATCATATCGTCGACTTCTCGGGCAATCATACCATATTCATTCATACGATAACGTGCAGGCTTATTTGGGGTGAAGTCAGCAGTTTTCGCACGTTTGATTGACTGTATAATACGGTGCAGAAATCGCGAATCATCACGAAGGTTGTAGACTACGAGCAGGAGTACACAGATCATAGCGGTAAAGACGATCATAAATATATTGAGCAACACCGTGCTATGCTGACTTATTAGTGCAGCCAAGTCTACTGTACTAATAAATCGATAATTGTACTTGGTAGATGTAAAGGTAACATAGAAAATGGGAATATATCCTTTATATACGATAAAGCCATGATTATTATTATTCGCAACCGCTTGTTGGGTGATTTCTTCCGTCATGGATTTATTATTACCAATATTGAATATCTCCCCGGTAGAGGGGTTGATTATAGCCGCATTACCGAGTTGATAATTATTTACGATACTGAATATTCGCTTGCTACTGATCTGGAAGTGGATTTCCCCTGGTTCTGTAGCACTTTGATTTAGTTTTTTGCGAGAGACGAAGCCCTTTTGTATACTTTCATCAAAGATTTCGTCAGAATTTGGAACGCCAAACTGGAAGCTAGGAATACCAAAACTATTAAAATAGATAACATTTCCGTAGTCCTTGGTATGAACGCTGATTTGAGTAATATCTCCCTGGGCCCAGCTGTAAAGATATGTTTTAGTATCCTCAGGAAAAGAGAGCAGTGATTGTGATGAATAAGGACTATTCTTCAATCTTTTAGTCAGATACCCTTCTACGGAAGGGCTCATAAAATAACGGACGTCTTTCATCAGATCCTGATTGGAATACAATCTTTGCATGTAAGCTTCAATCCGGTCGGCATCATTCTGAAAGTTGTTCTCAATACGGGAAAAGGCATTCGCAGCTTCAATCCGTGCGTTTCCGATCCATTGATTAATAAGAATAGCGCTGGTCATAGTGCCCAGTGTTAACCCGATGGTTACAATGAAGATCAGGTATGCCCAAAATTTATTACGATATATTTTAATGTGAAAAAAAGAACTCCTCCAAAACCTCATTTGTAATGCCCCCTAAGGTCAGACACATAATATAGAGGAATAAGTCTCTCGTTGCTGTGGTTGAGAGAGCATATAATTCACTGTAAATATATATGAAGCGTAACTTTAGTTCAAATGAATTTTAAAGTATGAAAGGAAAATACATGGTATATCAGCGCTGATATACCATGTGAGTTCGATAAGCTTTACTTAAAGTAATTGTTGATTTGTTCTTGAGCAACTTGCATGATTTTGTCCATTCCTGCATTTTTCAGCTCAGACAGCAATTTAGGGATTACCTTCTCAGGATCAGAAGCGCCTGTAAGCAGTTCATATCTATATTTATCATATACAGCTTGGCAGTTAGCAACCTCAGTCTGCAACTCACCAATATCAAGTGCGAAGCCCAATACGCTAGAGGATGCCGCTTGTTCGTTCAGTTTTTTTACTTGTTCCCACTGATCTAGAGGAGCTCCCTTCGTAACCGCAAGATTGAAGAAGGTACCTTGGGAGTACGCTGCCAAAGGCCATGTATCACTGATCCGCTCAATGGATTTCTCTCCGTCAATGTTCTTATAGTCGACTCCTAATTCACCAAATGCAAGCATGTTTCTTAATTTAGGATCTGTATTCACTAATTGCAAATATTTCATAGCTTCCACTTTGTATTTGGAATTTGCCGAGATTACATTCATGGAGCCTTGAATTGTACTAGTTGTATACAAAGGCCCAAAAATTTGAGTCATGACGTATTTGTCTATCCCTGCGGTGATTTGCCAGCCAGCTTCTGCGCCAGGGAAGGCTTGTGCGGAGAAGAATGCTCTGTATTTGTCGCCTTCAGTTTTAGTTGGTGCATCCGGGTTAACAATACCATCTTTATACCACTGATGTAGCAGCTTTAAGTTAGTCATAACTTCCGGTTGTTCAAACACGGACACGACTTTCCTGGAAGCATCCTCAACGTTTACTCCAATAGGATTGAAACCTAAAGTCATATCATCATAATTGTTTAAAATGCCCGGGAAGCCTTCGCCTTGGATCAACTGCAACGGGTAGAAACTTTTGCCTTCACCAGCTTTCATATCATGAAAAGGTTTGTCTAAATCTTGCATCGTTTTAATGTTTTGGTAATCAATATTATATTTTTGTACAAGCTTGTCATCGAATACCCAATATTGAGTTAATGAAGAATCTTTATACGTCGGTACAGCAAAATATTTTCCGCCAATTTTCACACCATCCCATACTTTGGTAGGGATAGACTTGTAAAGTTCAGGGGCCTCACTTTGTACCAGATCCGTAATGTCCGCGAACGCTCCCATAGCGACCTGCTTACTGTACTTTGTGTTGTTGGTAAACATCATATCAAAGGGTTCACCCGTATTCACAATGGTGTTGATTTTTGTATCCCATTCTCCCCAGCTAGCCACTTTGATGTCCACTTTGACACCGATTTTCTCAGCGGTGTATTCGTTCATTTGCTCAACGGCTTTACTAAAATTCTCAGGAACCTGTCCGCCGATCAGCCACCATACCAATGTAGGAATTTCCTTGGTGGTTGGTGCATCAGTAGCAGTTGTGCCACTCTCGTTTTCATTGGTTGCTGTGGACGCCGCTGGCTTTGAGCTGCCACATGCAGCAAGCAGGGACAGCATTAATGCGAGAATACACAATGTTGAGGCGAACTTTAGGGTGTTCTTCACTTTAACTCCTCCTAGTGTTGAATGATGAATAGTACCGTAGTAAAAGTACGGTTATATATCATAAACCAAGCTTGGCTTGGCTTATTTCGGGACTAGCCTTTGACTGCGCCAATGGTAAGGCCGGTAATGAAGTATCTCTGGAAGAAGGGATACGCGCAGGCAACAGGCAACACGATGAGAATAGCAACAGCCATACGGGCAGATTCTTTAGGCATTGTTGCGACCAGCTCAGCAAAGCTGATACCCATGCTTATTGAGTTTCGGGCGAGCGCATCGGCATTGGACATTAAGCTGTTAAGTAACGCTTGTAGCGAATAGAGATTCTGATTATCGATATACAGCATCGATTGAAACCAGTCGTTCCAGTAACCGAAGCAGAGGAACAGTCCAATCGTAGCTAGTACAGGCAAGGAGATCGGGAGAATGATTGAGAAGAAGGTGCGAAACTGACTAGCCCCGTCAATTTCAGCAGATTCGATTAAGCCATCAGGGATCGTGCTCCTGAAAAAGGTTTTACAAATAATAACGTTAAAGGAGGATACTGCGAGCGGCAGGATGAGTGCCCAAACGCTGTTTTTGAGTCCCAAGAAATTTGTGTTGATAAAGTAACTGGAGACAAGCCCCCCGTTAAATACCATCGGGATGAATACAACCCAGGTGAGAAAGTTCTTGAGCTTGTAAGCCGGGCGTGAAATGACATATCCCATTGTTGTGGTGAGCAGCACGCCAAGTGCAGTACCTACGACAGTTACAAGTAGGGATACACCTAGCGCCCGCAGAATCATCGTTCCTTGCTTGGCGATATAAGAGTAAGCATCTCCGGATAGAGCGGTTGGAAAAATGCTGTATCCTGTTTCACGAATATAGGATTCATCGGTAAGCGAAATGGATAACACGACGATCACAGGCACGACACAGGCAATGGCCAGCAGAATAAAAATTAGGGTGAACAAAGCATTGATGCCGTTACTTGTGCGGTTGAATTTCTCCAAACCAGATTGATAGGTGGGTGTCTTTGCCATAATCTCTCCTCCTAGATCATTGCACTGTCGGAATCGATTTTTTTAACGATCCAGTTAGCACTTAGAATGGTAATACAGCCCAGCATCGATTGGACGAAAGCGGCAGCGGATGCCATTCCTACGGTGGCGGTCTTTAGCTGTTTATAAACTAGGACATCAACTGTTGTGGCCACATTGAAGAGGGAGTTTGAGTCTCGTGTGACCTGATAGAATAGTCCGAAATCCGTGTAGAAAATACGGCCTACTGAGAGAATGAACATCATAACAATGACTAGCTTTAGCATGGGTAAGGTAATGAAGCGTGTCTGCTGCCAGATTGAAGCTCCATCAATAACTGCAGCCTCATAATAGGTGCTGTCGATTCCCGTGATGGTGGCCAGATAAATAATCATGCCATAACCAATGCTCTTCCAGATGTTTAAAAAGATAAGAATGTAGGGCCAATATTGCGGTTCCATATACCAATTCACTGCATCATGCCCAATACCCACAAGAAATTGATTGAGGATGCCTTTATCAAAGCTGAAGAAGGCCCAGCCTACAGCAGAGACAACTACCCATGACAGAAAGTAGGGGAGAAACATCATGGTCTGATAAACCTTGCTTGCTTTGCGGCTATGCAGCAGGCTGATCATAATGGCGAACATTACCGGTAACACGATGCCAAGAATAATGAAAATGATGTTATACCCTATCGTGTTACGAAGAATGATCCAGGCATCATTTGATTTGAATAAGAATTCAAAGTTTTTGAAGCCGACCCATGAACTATTTATTACGTTGCTAATAAAGTTGCCGCTGATTTTGAAGTTTTTAAAAGCAATAATCATACCGAACATCGGTAAGAAAGAAAATAAGATATACCAGATGAATGTCGGCAAGGCGAGCAGGGTTAACTCGGAATCTTGCTTTCGCCAGTGTATGCGCTTTCTAATTTTGCTGCGTTCAAGTTTAGTGCTCATATCATCCGCTCCTTCATGTGTTTCATACATGCTGCCATTTGTAACCGCTTTCCCTGAATTAATTTTATAAAGTACAGTGAGATGCTTCCAGTTAAGAAACATGATACTTCAGTCAACAAACGTTAGATTTAGGATGAATTCCCTTTAAATGCGCAAAAAAAACATGTGCTATGGAGATTTATACACATTGCCACTGTGAGCAGTGTTGGCATTGTAATACAACGGAATGATGAGCGGAAAGCGCAAGAATGACACATTTTTAGAACATCAACATAGCGGTGAAACGTATATCATCCCGCAGTACAACACGAAATTCTTGATAAGCGAGAATGACATATTTACGATTCGCTCGATTCTATATAGTGTAAATGTAAGCGCTAGCATTAATGCGATTGATAACAATTCGATAGATAATGATGCTCACTCGATGATCAGAATGTTCTCATCATTACCTATAAGGAGGGGATGTCGCGATGCATGAAACAGGAAGCGTACATATGCGAACTGTGAATTCAGCACCGAAAGAAAAGCGTAAGGGCAGAAACGAGACATGGAAGAAGATTTGTCAGAATTGGGAGCTTTACATTTTTATCGCACCTGCATTCTTTTACTTCCTCATTTTCAGCTATGGACCGATGTATGGGATTCAGATTGCTTTTAAGAACTACATTCCGTCAAAAGGCTATTTTGGCAGTGAATGGGTAGGCTTTGATCATTTCATTCGATTTTTTAACTCGTACTATTTCTGGGATTTGCTGTGGAACACGCTCAGTATTAGCTTGTATGAATTAGCCATTGGATTCCCAATCCCAATTATTCTGGCGCTTGCGTTTAACGAAGTGAAGGATGGCTTCTTCAAGCGACTTGTTCAGACCGTTACGTATGCACCTCATTTCATTTCTGTGGTTGTTATGGCGGGGATGATTATTACCTTCTTGTCTCCATCGAACGGTATGATTATTCATGCCATTGAAGGTTTAGGCTTTAGTGCACCGCAGTTTCTGACAAGCCCTGGTTGGTTTAAGACGATGTATGTATTCTCAGGCGTGTGGCAGAGTGCGGGTTGGGGGACGATTATTTATTTGGCGGCACTCTCGGGTGTAGACCCAGGCTTACATGAAGCGGCAATCATTGACGGGGCCTCTCGCTTCCAACGTGTTCGCCACATCAATATACCAGCGCTTATACCGACCATGACCATTCTATTAATTCTGAATATGGGTGGCTTGTTAAGTGTAGGTTTTGAGAAAATATTACTTCTGCAAAATTCGTTAAATATGTCAAGCTCTGATGTGATTTCAACCTTTGTCTATCGATCTGGTCTTGTCGATGCGCAATATAGCTTCTCAACAGCTGTTGGTTTATTTAACTCCATTGTCAATTGCATCCTGCTCATTACGGTGAATCAGATTGTCCGCCGTACGAGCGAGAACAGTCTATGGTAGAAGGAGGTTGGAATTTATGGTATCAGGTATAAAGCTATCTAAGCGAGACCGAATATTCCTAATTTGCATCTATACGTATGTGGCAATAGCATTGCTGTTAGTCGCATATCCCATCTTATATATTATTAGCGCATCCATCAGTGATCCGAAGATGGTTGCTTCCGGTGAAATGTGGCTCTTTCCAAAAGGAATTACCTTTAAGGGGTATGAGATTGTATTTCAGAACTCGAAGATTTGGACGGGGTATGGAAATACGATTTTGTATACATTGCTAGGCACAACGATTAACTTGGTCGTTACGATGCCAGCGGCATATGCACTCAGTCGTAAGGACTTTGTAGGCCGTGGGTTTTTCATGGGGATGTTCATGGTAACGATGTTCATTGGAGGCGGTCTCGTCCCTACATACATGTTGGTAAAAGGGCTAGGCATGGTCAACACGATGTGGGCACTGGTAATTCCTGGCGCAGCGTCAATCTGGAATATTATCGTCTCTCGTACCTTCTTCGCGAACTCCATTCCAGCTGAGCTTCAAGATGCGGCTCAAATCGATGGCGCGACGAATATTCGATTATTCCTGCGGATTGTTCTCCCGTTATCGATGCCAATTATCGCAGTTATGGCCTTATTCTACGGGGTAGGGCATTGGAACAGCTATTTCGGCGCCATGATCTACCTGAATGATGATGCGAAATATCCATTGCAGCTTGTGCTTCGTCAGATTCTCGTTCTTCAGGAAATGCAATCTCAAGTAGGTGGCATTATCGATGCGACAGCTGCAGCAGCCCAGAACAACAAGGCAGAAATTGCTTCACTTGTGAAGTATGGGGTCATTATCGTATCTACGCTTCCGATTATTGCTGTCTATCCATTCTTGCAACGTTATTTCGTGCAAGGTGTCATGATTGGCTCTGTTAAGGGTTGATCTTAAGATACAAGTAAAAAAGGGGAGGTTTTTGTATGATGAATTATCGTAAAACTGGACTCATGTTGTTATGTCTTTCCATGTCAATTTCTATTTTTACTGCATGTGGATCGAGTGGCGATAAGGGGACGGCAAGCACAGAAAGCTCAGACACAGCCGCAGAGGTTCATAAGACGGGCTTTCCTATCGTGGATGATCCGATTGAGCTTTCTATTATGGCACCGGATGTAGGGCGTCAGGATTGGAACAAGATGCCTGTTATTCAGGAATACGAGAAGATGACGAATATTAAGTTAAAGATTCAAAACGCCCCACAAGACAGCTTTGAGACGAAAAAGAATTTGGTATTTGCAAGCGGTACGCTTCCCGATATTTTTTATGCGGCGGATCTAAAAGGATCGGATCAAGTTACCTACGGAAGTCAAGGATTGTTGCTGCCTTTAGAAAAATACATTGATGAGGGCTACGCACCTAATTTAAAAAAAATTCTCGATGCAAATCCGGATATTCGCAAATCAATGACAACACCAGATGGACATATCTATGCACTACGCAATATTCAGCCATCTGCGGTATGGTATCGTGGACCGATGTGGTATAACGGGAAGTTCTTGAAGAAGTTCGGCATGGAGAACAAATTACCGCAGACAACAGAAGAGCTATACAACTATTTGAAGAAGGTTAAAGAGGAAGATGCGAACGGAAACGGTAAAGACGATGAGGTTCCTCTATCCTCTGTGAAATTAGATGATTTACGGATGTTCTTCCTCGGATTCTGGGGGATGTATAACGAGGATATCTACGTAGATAAGGAGAACAAAGTACACTTTCCACAAGCTGAACCAGCCTACAAAGAATATTTAACCTTCTTGAATCGCTTATGGAACGAGAATTTGCTGGATCATGAAACATTCTCTCAAACCGATGAGCAGAAGAAAGCAAAAGGGAAAAACAATCAAGTGGCCTTATTCTCCGATTATTTTCCATACTTCACGCTTGGTGGTGAACCGAGTGAAGATAACCTGATGATGCAGCCTGTATCTAGTGATATTGCTGGAACACCTGTATACGGCAAGCATCCTGGTATTAACACCATTGGCGGTTTCGCGATTTCTAACACGAACCCGAACCCGGAAGCAAGTATGCGCTGGATTGATTACCAATTTAGCGAAGAAGGGTATTCCTTCTGGGCATATGGACCTGAAGGTACGTTATTTAAATACAAAGATAAAGCAACAGGCGAGAAAGAATGGCTGCCAGTTCCAGATGGTACGGATCGTGAAGAATACCGCGGTACAATCACGCCAAACTACGGGATTAATACACCAGGTTCCTATGAGAACAGCTATGTTTTAGGTCTTCGTACTAGCTTTGATGACTGGATTGACAAAGAAACAGCTACAAAGCTTACACCTATTGCAAAGGCTCCCTTCCCATCGGTATTCCTGACGGTAGACCAACAGACGGAAATCAAAACACTCCGTTCCGATTTGGATAAATACGTGAAGGAAATGGAAGCAAAATTCGTTACAGGCGCAGAGCCATTAACCAATTGGGATAAATATATCGCTCAAATGAAAAAAATGGGGTATGAGAAGCTCGAATCAACGTATCAACAAGCATACGATACATGGGCTGCTAGCAAATAATTTGTGAAGCTTATACATTCTCATATTTTGAAAAACTTTCCGGTCATGCTAGGCATGACCGGAAAGTTATGATGAACCCTAACCGAGAAAGGATTATACGGTATCGTTAGGCTCAGTATTGGGATGATTACTATTCATCTGTCGATACTGGCCCGGGGTATAACCGGTTTCCTTTTTGAATTTTCGAATAAAGTTTGGTGTGTCGAGGTAGCCGACGCGCTGGATAATATCTTTTAACGGATCACTTGTTATTACGAGCTGTTCCTTGACCTTATCTAATCGTTTTTGCCAAATATATTGGACGAAGTTGATGCCGACCTTATCCTTGAATGAACGACTGAGATGGGAAGGTGAAATCGTAAACGCAGCAGAAACAGATTCAAGGCTAAGTGAATGATCAACATAGTGCTGGTCGATAAAAGCAACGATATGATCCATAAGTGAATGTTCTTCTTTTTTATGCGTCTGCTCTACCTGTGTACAAATCTGAGTGGCTAAACGGTAGAAATTCTGCTCTATAAGATGAACGGGACCATTCATGAAATGGGGAGAAGCAGACTGCATCATGTTATCCATCTTTAACTCAACTGCAGTTTTGAGCATGGTATTCAGCAGGTCGAACAATACGCATCGCATCAGCAGGGTGGATCGTTGTTTATTATCAAGCCCATGGATGGCGGTGTGAATAATTTGTTTGGCGACCTCGTAGTTGCCCTGCTTCAAGCTTTGTGCAAGCTTTAATAGCTCGTTACTAGGGAGTAACACCGTTTGATCATGGGCACTGGATAGCTTTTCAAAATACACGGTGGTTCCATGCTCGGTCGATTTACGTAATTCGAAGGCGGAGCAAGCCTCAACAAAGGATTGATTAAGCTGCTGAGGGCTCTCATAACATTTGCCTACACCGATCATCGGGTGGATATCCATTATGCCTAATGTATATTCACGGATCGCATCCACGATATGAACGATTTGTGCAGCGAGTGCCTCATCATCTTCGAGCTGTAAGCTCACAATGAGTGCGAGCTGATCCAATTGCGGGAGCTCTACACCGTATACTTGTGCAGCAAGCGCTGGAAATTCAATATACGCAAGCTTGCGATGTACTTCTTGTCGCGCCTGAAGATGCTGCTGTTCTAAGTCATCCCAGCCCATCATCATGACAAAATGATGACTTTGCTCGAAGTGCAGATGAAAGGTATCGAATATTCCATGCGTCATCATTTGTGCATGTCCATGCTTTAATAGCATGGAGAGAACATGGTTGCGTGCATAGGGCTCTTGGAGATCAACCTTGGAGCTATACTGCTGTAATGTTGATCGTATATACTCGAGCTCATTTCCGGAGGCCGGTGTATCTGTTTTTTTGTTCGTGAAGCGAACGAGCTCAGCAATCGGAAGATATTGCATCCGAGCGAATAATAGAGCGATGGCCGTTCCTACAATGGCGATCACAATGAATAAAATAATGATGAAGCTCCGAACATTAAGCACGCTACTGAAAAATTGATTACTCGCCATTAAAGTCACATATGACCAGCCATTGACATCCGATGTGACGGAAATAACCGAATGATCTTCGTTGTTTATCGATAGATTATGTATGCCGGGTGGAAGCTCTGATAACCGTTGGATATCCTGTTGGCTAACTGTATCTCCATGGCCACTATAGGATAAAACACGTCCATGATTATCAAAAATATACGTTAATCCTCGATAGTTACCGAGAACGGAATCGATCAGATATGCCAACTCTTTCTCTTTAATGAGGTACATGACAGAAGCATATGGATCTGAGGTGTTGGGAATGATCGGCAGGATGTAGGTTAATACAGATTGCTCGAGTGGTGAATTTTGATTCAGCATGTTCGTAAGTCGAATGGATGGAAATTTGGACGAGTTTAAAGCAGTCACAAGTTCATCATTCTTCCAGCTTCCAAACTGATAGGAGCTACGAAATACATCCAGGCTATACATGCCATGATTGGAATAAATATTAGGGTCATGATGATAGTACAGAAATATATCCTCCACAATGGAATTGGAAGATTTGTAGCTATCTAGTGCCGCTATCGCGTCACGACTTTCATAAGGATCCAGTATGCGATAATGAGCGAGACGAGCGTCGTATGACATCCGTGACGCCATATCTCTTAAATCATTCATGCGTCCATCCACTACCGTTTTAATTTGGGTGAGCTGATTAAAGTGAGCATTTTCAATCTCCTTTTGTAAATTATCGGTAGCATTTCGGTAAATGAAAACGATTACAAATATAAGCGGAATAAGAAGGATAAGTAGATACGAACCAGTGAATTTCAGAAACAATTTCGATTTGAAATAGTTATAGTTCAAAGTGGTTTCCCCCTTTTTATGGAGTATACATGGAGATGTTTCTATCAAGCTTTGAATACAGCAAGATATAGATCGGCGCTTGAATACTTATTTATATTCCATAATAGGATGTTTATAGCGGATATTTATTTTTATGTCAAATGTTTTTTGAAAATATATCATACTAAATCAATAGAATCGCAGCCTCAGAAGAGCTGCATGGAGGTCGTGCAAATGAGTGACGCTAATGTTGTCGAGGAGCAAATTGTTGTTGAAGGAGTTCACAATTACAGCACAGAGGAGGAGTACGTTAAGCCGGAGGATTCGCAGCTATTAGATCAGCTGGAATGGTTCAAGGATCAGAAGCTGGGCTTGATGATGCACTGGGGACCTTATTCGCAGCTTGGACTTGTTGAATCGTGGGCGCTTAGTGATAAAGATGGAGATTGGTCACGGGACGATATTGATTGGGGGGTTGATTCGACGGAGCTGAAGCGGCAATACTTCGGGCTGAATAAAACCTTTAATCCGCTCCGTTTTGAGCCTGAGAAGTGGGCAGAGGTTGCTGCAGAAGGTGGCTTCAAATATTTAAATTTCACAACGAAGCATCACGATGGCTTCTGTATGTGGGATACGCAAACAACAGATTATCGCATCACGGGTAAGGATTGTCCCTTCCATGCACATAAGTACGCGGATATTTGTAAGAACGTATTTGATGCTTTTCGGGCCAAGGGACTTGGGATCTCTGCCTACTTCTCCAAAGCGGATTGGCACACACCAACATACTGGGCCCCAGGTATGGAGACGGGGACGTTCATGAATCGAGGTCCTTCGTATCCAACACAAGATTATCCATGGCTATGGGAGCAATTCGTACAGTACACACATGATCAGATCATGGAATTGATGACGAAATATGGTCGGATTGAAATGCTCTGGTTGGATGCGGGATGGGTGTGTCCACAGAATAAGAATAATCCACAGGATATTCGGTTGGGTGAAGTGGTAGAGAAGGCACGTCTGCATCAGCCGTGGCTACTAAGTGCAGACCGTACCGTTGGCGGACCTTATGAGAATGTCGTTACACCAGAGCAAACGTTGCCCGCGCGTCCCCTGCATATCCCATGGGAAAGCTGTATTACGATGGGGACTGCGTTCTCTTATCGGTATGAGGATCATTACAAGACGACACGTCAATTAATTCATTTGCTCGTTGAAGTTGTAGCCAAAGGTGGTAACCTGGCACTTAATGTCGCACCACAACCAGATGGCCGCTTGTCAAGAGTAGCGATGGATCGGATGAAAGGAATGGGCAGTTGGCTCAAAGTCCATGGTGAGGCGATTTATGGAACACGCATATGTGCGCCATACTCCGTTGGAAATACACATTTCACGAAAAAAGGTGATGTCATCTATGCTATCCATCTGTACTCAAAGGAGCAGGAACTCGTGATCAGTGAGATTTGTATTTCACTCGAGCAGGCTGTGACGCAAATAGATCTTGTTGGCGGACAAGAGAATCTAACATTTGAACGAACAACAACTGGATTGATCGTTCATTTACCAGAGAGCGAGCTTACGGGAATTGCCCCAATTGCACATGTATTTCGCATAAAATAACGAGTTAACTATGGGAGGAAGAGCAGATGCAGAAGTGGTTCACCGATGCAAAGCTAGGAATTTTCATTCACTATGGGATTTATGCGGTACAAGGAGTTGCAGAATCATGGTCTTTCTATAACGGGAGAATGTCTTATGAGGACTATATGAAGCAATTGAATGGCTTTACGGCCTCTAAATTTGATGCGAAGTATTGGGCAGAGCTGATTGCGAAGTCAGGAGCCAAGTATTCTGTTCTAACGACGAAGCATCATGACGGAGTAGCCTTATTTGATACGAAGTTCAGTGATTTGAGCGTTATGAAGGCGACACCTGCCAAGAGAGATATTATTAAGGAGTGGTCTGAGGCGATTCGAGATCAGGGTCTTCGCGTAGGGATGTATTACTCCCTCATTGACTGGTCTCATCCTGATTATCCATCAGTGTATGAGAAAGGCGTCGTACCAGATGACTTGAGTCAGGTAAATCGTTATTCAAGTCCGATGGATGGTGTCCAAGATCCAGAGCGATGGGAGAGATTTCTGGCATTTAACCGTAACCAACTGGGAGAAGTGTTAACGGATTATGGTCAGGTTGATCTGTTATGGTTCGATGGGGATTGGGAACGAAGCGCAGAGCAGTGGGGATTGCCAGCATTCAAAGATTATCTGAAATCATTTAATCCTGATCTTATTATAAACTCACGCTTGCAAGGGTATGGGGATTATAAGACGCCCGAGCAAGGTCTTCCCATTACGCGTCCGGAAGGTCCGTGGGAATTCTGCACGACGATAAATACGTCATGGGGTTATGTGCATACAGACCACAATTATAAATCATTGAATCAAATGATCCGAATGTTCTGTGACTGTATCAGCATGGGCGGGAATATGCTGTTAGATATTGGGCCCATGGAGGATGGAACGATTGATCCTAGGCAGGAAGCGATCTTGCTCGGACTAGGTGATTGGATACGTACACATGAAGAAGCCATCTATGGAACACAAGAGGGTATTATGACACGCTATTATTTAGGTGGCAGTACATTGTCTCCGGATAAGAAGAACTTGTACCTCTTCGTTTACGATACACCTAGGGAGAACATTTGCCTCAAAGGGCTGTGTAATCCCATTACAAAGATTACGGTGCTTCACTCAGGCAAGGAGCTCACCCATGAAATTCACGGTGGTGTGCCGTGGTTTCACATACCAGGTACAACTTGGATTCATATAACACCTGAAGAAATGCATGATCAAGTGACAGTGCTTAAATTGGAATTCGATGAAGAAATTGAGATGTACGGCGGCTCAGGCGCAGTTGTAACGCACAACTAAAGTACATTAACGGATAGAGGAGCATTCACATGGTAAATCGAAGTGGAGTACCAGCGCCTCACATGGTTTCATACGCCCCCAAGCATTATCTGTGCAGACGAGCGACGGAGTCGCTTGTCTTGGATGGGAAGCTAGATAAGCCCTTTTGGCAGCATGCAGCATGGACAGAAAAGTTTGTGGATATTGAAGGAGATCTGCGTCCGATGCCAGGAAAGGATACGAGAGTAAAGATGCTGTGGGATGATGAGTATTTTTACTTTGGTGCAGAGCTGATGGAAGATCAGATCTGGGGAACGCTGACAGAACGTGATTCCGTTATTTTTTACGACAATGATTTTGAGATTTTTATAGATCCGACAGGAGATTCCCATCAGTATTACGAGTTTGAGATTAACGCCTTGAACACGGTATGGGACTTACTCCTTGTGAAACCTTATCGTGACGGAGGTCCTCCAATCAACGGTTGGGATATCCAAGGCTTGAAGACGGCTGTTCATATCGAAGGTGAGTTAAATAACCCGCACGCTGACAATCGGAAATGGACGGTTGAAGTTGCAATACCATGGAATAGTTTAAAAGAATGTGCCACGGATCGACGATCACCATACGCTGGGGAGTTTTGGCGTGTTAATTTTTCACGTGTTGAATGGCAGACCGAGGTTGTCGATGATAAGTATCTTAAGCTTCACAACCCCGACACAGGAAAGCCTTATCCTGAGGATAATTGGGTGTGGTCACCACAAGGAATCATTAATATGCATTATCCAGAACTGTGGGGCTATGTTGTATTCGTGAATGAAGCGGGTCCATATCACTTCGACATCCCTCGGGATGAACATATCAAATGGGAATTACGGAAGCTCTATTATCGTGAGCGGAACTATTACGAAACACACGGCATGTTCACAACCGATTTTATTACATTATGTGAAGAGGATACATGGACCATTGAACCAAGCATTGAAACGACGACTAAAACTTTTATAATATCTGCATCAACATCAGATAAGACGTCCCGTCTTTACATTCGCGAGGATGGGTTTCTCTGGAAGGAGTGATTGGATATGGAACTGATTGAACGTAAGTTTCAGGAGAAGAAGATTTTGGCCAAGAGACGTGCAACGCAGTTATTTCAAATCTTTGAACAGGACTTGACGGAAGAAGAAATAATTGCACTTAAGTATCTCTATGCGTATATGCCAGTGAATGATTTGGCGGATTACAGTGGAGAGCTTTTCTTGAATCATGTGAGAACGACACTTAAGATTCGCCGAGATATGCCATGGCAAGTACCGGATCATATATTTTTACATTTCGTGCTGCCCTATCGTGTTAATACCGAAAACATTGAAGATCACCGCCATATTCTTCATAAGCAATTAGAGAAGCGAACTAGTAAGTTGACTATGACGGAAGCTATTCTTGAGACGAATTACTGGTGTCATGAAATGGCAACGTACATTGGGAGTGATTTGCGGACGATTTCGCCATTAACGATGATTCGAAATGCACGTGGGCGTTGCGGTGAAGAATCCACACTAGCTGTGGCAGCCCTTCGCAGTATAGGTATACCTGCACGTCAAGTGTATACGCCACGTTGGGCTCATTGTGATGATAACCACGCATGGGTGGAGGCATGGGCAGACGGTGAATGGTATTTTATTGGGGCTTGCGAACCGGAAGCCCGTCCTAATCAAGGGTGGTTTGGACCTCCAGCGCGTAGAGCGATGTTAATTAACACACGTATTCTCGCTAACTATCAAGGTCCAGAAGAGATTACGCTTGCAGATGAGTGGTTCACTGAAATTAATGTATTGGAAAATTACGCATCCACACGGATAATTACGGTTCATGTGAAGGATGAATTCGAGCAGCCTGTGCAGGATACAGAAGTACAGTTCCAAGTGTATAACATGGCCGAATTTTACCCGATAGCCGTCCTATCTACCAATGCTCAAGGGGAAGCCACCTTCAAAACAGGTCTCGGTGACCTCATGATTCGTGCGGTAAAGAGTGGGAAGTGGGGGGAAGTGAAAATTTCAGTCGCGGCCTGTGATTGTGTTGAGCTTGTGTTGGATCAAGAAAATCAGCCCGATGCAGGCACGGTGGTCGATTATGATATGGTACCGCCTCCAGCGTGTGAAGGTGAGGTCATAGAGGAACTGTCTGAAACTCGTATCCAGCGACATCATGAACGTTTGGAGGAAGGGATCTCGATTCGAGCGAAATATGAAGTGACTTTTGTGACAGAAGAAGCAGCGAGGAGGCTCGGGATAACACTGGGTCTCCCGGAAGATCGTGTATGGACAGTGCTTCAGAAGGCACGTGGTAACAGTGTAGAGATAGCCGCATTTCTGGAGGCAGCGACATCCGTGTATGGAGAATGGGTATTACGGTTATTAGAGTGTTGTAATGACAAGGATTTAATCGACACATTCATTCCAACCCTTACAGATCATGTGGCTGGTGCACTTGCTGTACGTGGTGAACTCACGGAGGAAGTGTTCGTTCCCTACATTCTGCGTCCTCGTGTACATTCCGAGATGATTACACCGTATCGTACATTTTTCCAACAAGCTTTCACTTCAGATGAGGTGGCATTGTTCCTTCAGGACCCAACGAAGCTAGTCCAATTCATAGATGAAACGTGGGATATATGGACAGACCTTCCGAATCTGAAAGGGAAGGGAACGGCAGTGGGTACCTTTGAATTGCGCGTAGGTGATCGCAGTTCCCTGGATATCATGTTCGTATCCATTTGTCGTAGTTTAGGAATCCCAGCGCGATTGCATCCCATTGAATCCAAGCCGCAATTTATGGTGGATAATATTTTCGTGGATGCTCAATTTACTAAAGGCGTTGTTGGAGGCGGGATAGAATTAGCGAACGGCACTCTCATCCTTCATCGTGATCAAGGTGCAGGGACAGTCCAACCAACGGCTTCCTACTATGAGAATTTCACCTTAGCTCGGCTGGAGAACGGTTTTTATAAAACCTTATGTTACCCGCATGGCGCAAATGACCTATATGATACACCCCTTGAGGTTGAGCAGGGAGCATACCGTCTGACGACAGGCGTACGATTAAAGGATGGCACCGTGCTTATAAAGTTCACTTATTTCCATATTGCAGAAGGGGAAGAGACGAAGCTGGTCATGAAATATCGTCAATCTACATTAGAAATTCCAGTGTACGGCAAGGTGGAACGACTTAAGCAGCTGACCTCATGGGCAGGAGTAGAACAGTCTTTCGCAGATCTTATTGGTGGAAAGGGCGCCTATGTCGCTTGGCTGGAGCCGGAACGAGAGCCTTCAAAGCATTTGCTTCGTGAACTCTCTGAGTTGAAGCAAGAGTTTAATGCGCTAGGTGCTCCCATCATTCTTATTGTTGGTGACAAGCAATGGGCAGCTTCGTTTCATTCCGAGGACTATCCAGATCTTCCTGCAAATGCAGTGTTTGTACGTGATTCAACATATAATCTATTGCCCGAATTATTTGCATCGTCCCAAGCGAGTGAAGCGGGCTTCCCGCATCTTATCATTGTGGACCGTGAAGATCAGATTCGGTACATGTCATCAGGATATAAGATTGCAGCGAGCAAGGAAGCGATTCAAATCTTAACGAGGGTGTGAAGGGATGGATCAACAAATGATTGTAGCAGGCTACGTGAGTGATTCCAAACTATCTGAGCTAACGCGTGACCACTTGATGAAGTTAACGCATCTTAACGTTGCATTTGGTTATGTGAAGGATGAGCAGATTACAACAGCACATTTGAAATGCACGAACCAGCTACAAGAGATGAAAGCGATGTATCCGAATCTGACGCTGCTGCTCTCCGTTGGCGGATGGGGGAATGGGGGCTTCTCTGAGGCTGCCTCTACCGAAGAAGGACGTCAGAAATTCGCAGCGTCGGCTATGCAAGTGGTAACAGATTTCCCGTTCGATGGAATCGATTTGGATTGGGAATACCCTTGTTACAGTGAAGCAGATATTGAATCTTCGCCGGATGATAAATGCAATTTCACACTGCTATTAAAGGCGATTCGAGATGCACTAGATGTGAAAGGTACAGCGGATGGCAGGCATTACTTGCTTACAATTGCGGCAGGTGCTGATCAGTATTACATTGATGGCACCGAGATGGATCAAGTACAGCGATATTTGGATTTTATACAGTTGATGACCTACGATATGCGTGGCGGATTCCAGATTCTAACGGGACATCATACAAATTTATTTCATACGACAGGAGATTTGTATCGTATCAGTACAGAGGCATCGGTGAATATGTTCATTCAGGCAGGCGTCCCCCGAGAGAAAATCGTCATTGGCGTGGCGTTCTATTCCCGAATGTGGAAGCAGGTGCCGAATAAGAATCATGGATTTCTACAAATGGCCGGCACAACAGGTGGCTATGGCCCAGAATATACAGAACTGTTTGCTAATTACATCAATCAGAATGGCTACACACGGCATTGGGACGATGAGGCGAAAGCACCGTTTTTATTTAATGGAGACACGTTTATTTCCTATGATGACGTGGATTCGATCACACATAAATGTGAGTATGTCAAACGTGAAAGACTTGCGGGCGCCATGTTCTGGGAATATAGCTGTGATAAGACACACACGCTGCTTGATGCACTGTATAGAGGCTTAAATGAGAGCGTGAAGTGATGCTACCTGTTCAATTAGTTAAGAAACATGATACTTCAGTCAACAAACGTTAGATTCAGGATGAATTCCCTTTTAATGCGCTTTATTATGATTTAAAGTAGGGGTGCAAGCAGGGTTAGACATCCTGATAACGTTGTTGCAGATCACAATTGTACACATGAAAGGAGTTTATGAAATGAGCAAAATTATTGGTGAAGCACTATCAAATATTCCTTGGCAGGATAAGCCGAGTGGCTATAACGCTCCAGTGTGGCGATATACCCATAATCCGATTATTCAGCGAGATGCACAATTAAACTCGAACAGTATTTTTAATTCCGCAGTTATTCCTTTTGAAGAGGGGTATGCAGGGGTATTCCGTTGTGACTCCAGATCTGTAAGTATGGACATATTCGCTGGCTTCAGTCAGGACGGGCTTCAATGGGAGATTAATGAGAATCCGATTCAATTCGAAGGCGACGAATATGTAACAAAGCGGGAGTATCGTTACGATCCACGCGTCTGCAAAATCGAGGATAAATATTATGTTTCTTGGTGTAATGGATACCATGGTCCTACCATTGGTCTCGCATATACGTATGATTTCAAAACCTTTCACCAATTAGAAAACGCTTTCCTTCCATACAACCGGAATGGTGTATTATTTCCGCGCAAAATAAATGGAAAATATGCGATGTTAAGCCGTCCAAGTGATACAGGGCATACACCATTTGGAGATATCTTTTTTAGTGAGAGCCCTGACCTGACGTACTGGGGAAAGCATCGTTACGTGATGGGTACGATCAACTCGGACGCTTCTGCATGGCAATCGAAGAAAATTGGTCCAGGACCGGTTCCAATCGAAACAGATCGCGGATGGTTGTTAATCTATCATGGTGTAATAAATACATGTAACGGGTTCGTTTATCGGATGGGTGTTGCTTTATTAGATTTGCATGAGCCATGGAAGGTGTTAGGACGCTCACGGAACTATATTCTTGGACCAGAGACATTGTATGAATGTGTAGGAGATGTGCCGAATGTCACCTTCCCTTGCGCAGCACTTTCCGATGGTGATACAGGCCGAATTGCAATTTACTATGGCTGTGCTGATACGGTAACAGGGGTTGCGTTCACAACTGTAGATGAGTTGTTCGACTATATGGATAAGTACCCGCTAGAGAATTAGTAGAGAAAGCGCAGCATCATGGCTAGTTAGAATAACTATAGGGAGAGATCGAGATGTCCGTTAAACGACCTTGGAAAATATACGCAATCCATCATTCTCATACAGATATCGGATATACAGAGCGTCAGGAGAAAATTCAGCAGTATCATGTTAATTTCATTCGCCAGGTCCTGCATATTTTACGTGAAAGCAAATCGGGACGCCGTCCGGAATGGCAAGGCTTTAAGTGGGTTTGTGAGACATTTTGGCCGATTGAAACCTTTCTGATGCAGGCGACAGAGCAAGAGAAGATAGAGTTCGCTGAAGGCGTGAGACAGGGAGATATCGGGTTGTCGGGGACTTATCTAAATATGACAGAATTAATTGGTAAAGAGCTGTTCCAATCGATGATTGCGCGGGTGTGTGATTACGGACAGTCCATAAAAATTCCTGTAACATCGGCAATGACAGCAGATATCAACGGTTTCAGCTGGGGGTATGGTCAGGTCCTGCTGGATGCTGGGATCCAGAATCTGTCCACCTGTATTCATACGCATCACGGAATGTTCCCTTGCTGGAAGAAGCAGCAGCCGTTCTGGTGGGAGATGCCTTCAGGGGATCGCCTGTTGACGTGGAGCGGAGAGCATTATGTGTTCGGAAATGATCTGGGGCTGGTACCTGGCATGGGCGGTAAATATACGATTAAAGATGAGTTTGATATGAGCAAGGGCGCGGATTTTGAAATAGCTGAACAACGGATCGGGCGTTATATCGATCGTCTGACAGAGGATGGCTATGCATTTGATTTCTTTCCGGCAATGTTCTCAGGCTTGCCTACGGATAATAACCCGCCAAATGCGGCGGCCATAGAGTTTATCCAGCAATGGAACGAGAAGCATGGGGAGCGTATTGTAATTCAAATGGCTACGTTAGATGACTTCTTTGCAGAGGTCCGTGCCCATGCAGTACAGCACCCGGAAGATATTCCTATCTATCGCGGAGATTGGCCCGATTGGTGGACGGATGGGGTTGGCTCGACACCAAAGCATGTACAAGTATTCCGTGAGGCACAGCGGGTGTATCAAAAGGTAAGAAGACTGGATCCTAATTATGACATCATATCCCCGGAAGCTATTAAAGAAATGGAATATCAATTAACGATGTTCGCTGAGCACACATGGGGCTATCATTCTTCGATTTCAGAGCCTTGGAACCCGTTTGTTCAAGAGTTAGGGCTGCGCAAGGAAGCGTTCGCTGCAAATGCGAGCACCGCTGCACATCGTGCGTTGTATGAAATCCTTGAAGCCAAGGGAGATGCACTGCTTGCACCGGGTCGGCCGATGAAGTTCAAAATTTGCAATCCCTACAGCTATGTTCAGGAGGATCATGCTCATCTTATTCTTGAGGGTTGGTATTACGAGCAGATTAAAGAAGGGTTTGAGGTGCGTGATTTCAATACAGGTGAGGTGCTCCCATCTCAACTGCGTCTTGCGCATCGCGGGGTGATTGTAACCATTCCGGTCATGCTGGAGCCCCGGGAAGAAAAAGTGCTTCATATCGTAGCGGTTAAGCCAACAATCAAAACCGCATATATGAACGATTATGTGGCGTCGGATCGTGTATTGGATTTGGATGTTACCCATGAAGTAAAGGACTTCCATGTGACATCCACCTATGCTGAAACACCATTTGTACGCATTGAATGGAAGAAGGGTGAAGGAATCACCTCTTGGAAGGATAAGCAGACTGGGCAGGAGCTGCTGCGTGCGGACCGGAATCATCATGCATTCACGCCGGTATATGATGTTACGCCAGCCACAAAGGTGGTCGAGATGACGGAGGTTCGCCGTCTTATGGGCCGTAATCGGAAAGGTCCGGATGCGATTGTATCTACAGGTATGTTGACAAGTGCAGTGATTGTTGGACAGGGAGAGCTTTATAGCATGATTCAATTAACCTATGAAGTTTCTGGTTGCGAGCATTATTCCTTGTTCTTAACCGTGTATGCGGATCGTCCGCGTGTGGACGTGGCGGTACGTATGCATAAGGAGAGTGTGTGGAAGCCTGAGAATTTGTATATTTCACTTCCGTTTGGCGGCGCATTGACAACTCCAGCGCAGGATCTGTGGGTGGATAAGATGGATGCATTAACTCGACTGCGTAAGGATCAATTGCCAGGTAGCTTGGCTGATTATACGGCTGTTGGTGAAGGTGCTGCGTATATTTCGAAGGAGCAAGGTATTGTGATTGCGATGCCAGACACTCCATTGATTCAACTAGGCTCCTTGGAGCATAAATATCGTCTCCTGAATGGCGATGCCAGACTGGAACAGGACCCTGCACACTTGTACGCCTGGGTGATGAATAACTATTGGGAAACCAACTTTGCAGCTACGCTTGGCGGCTTCTATGAATTCCGCTATTACATTACATGGGGTGAGAAGTTTAACAACCCTGAAGTATCGTTCGACATGTGTCGGGGGATGAATGCAGGAATCCTGGCGTGGAGACAATTCTAGTTCATGTGAACGGGAGGAATTGTAAGCTATGAGATATAAAGATTCATCCTTGCCGATTCATGAGCGTGCTATAGATTTATTGGCTCAAATGACGCTGGAGGAGAAGATCGGGCAGCTCCTCCAGCCCTTTGGCTGGAAGGCGTATGAGAAATCAGAAGGCAAGATTCAATTGACAGAAGTATTTAAGGAAGCAATTGCAAACGGTGGCGTGGGTTCTTTGTATGGTGTGCTGCGTGCAGATCCTTGGACAGAGGTAACATTGGAAACGGGGTTGTCACCTTTGGAAGGCGCAGAAGTAACGAATCTGATCCAGCAATATGCGATTGAGCATACACGTCTGGGTATTCCGATTCTGCTGGGCGAGGAATGCTCTCATGGTCATATGGCGATTGGCAACACCGTCTTTCCCGTACCGCTTGCCATGGGAAGTACATGGAATAGGGAATTATTCCGGCAGATCTGCCAAGCAGTGGCTGCAGAGACTCGGGCTGGGGGAGGGGCAGCCACCTACTCCCCAGTACTAGATATTGTACGTGATCCGCGCTGGGGGCGAACAGAAGAATGCTTTGGGGAAGATCCATATTTGAATAGTGAAATGGCAGTTGCTGCAGTGAGGGGCTTACAAGGCGATTCATTAAATACAGACCATTCGATCCTGGCAACACTAAAGCATTTCGTCGCGTATGGCAGCTCGGATGGTGGTCGTAATGCTGACACCGTGCGGATGGGAAAACGCGAGTTAATGGAGAAGGATTTGCTGCCTTTCCAGAGGGCAATTGAAGCTGGGGCCAAATCTGTTATGACAGCTTACAATGAGATCGATGGTGTTCCTTGTACCTCGAACAAGGCATTGTTAACAGATGTACTTCGTGAGCAATGGGGCTTTGACGGCTTCGTCATTACGGATTGTGGTGCGATCAGCCAGCTTAAACACGGTCACCAGATTTGTGAGACCGAAGAAGAGGCAGCATCACTTGCACTTAAAGCTGGTGTGGATATGGAGATGTCTGGTGAAACATTTGGCAGATGTCTAATGAATGCATTGCGGCTAAAGCTGATTGACATTTCCGATGTTGATCTCGCAGTCGAACGAATTCTGCATGCGAAGTTTGAATTGGGATTGTTTGAACGTTCCTTTGTTGATCCGGCTACAGCACAGCGTGTCGTTGGACAACAGTTGCATTTAGAGATGGCGCGACAAGCTGCACGTGAAAGCATTATTCTTTTGAAGAATCATGATAAGGCTCTGCCGCTTTCTCCGTCCCTTGGTAAGATTGCTGTTATTGGGCCGAATGCCAACAATATTTATAATCAATTGGGTGACTATACTTCACCACAGGAGCGTCATCACATTATTACCGTTTTGGACGGGGTTCGTGCTAAATGTGCAGGACTCAGCGAAGTGCTGTATGCTCCGGGCTGCCGCGTGAAAGATCCATCGAAAGCAGGCTTTGAGCTGGCAATGGAGGCGGCGTCAGCAGCGGATACCATTATTGCGGTTGTCGGGGGATCAAGTGCCCGTGATTTCGGTGAAGGTACGATTAATTTGAAGACAGGGGCTGCCGTCATTACGGATCAATTTAGTCTTAGTGATATGGATTGTGGGGAAGGTTTCGATCGTGCAGAGCTGAACTTATGCGGTGTGCAACTTGATCTGCTGCAGGAGCTGCACAGCTTGAACAAAAAACTGATTGTTGTCTATATCAATGGTCGTCCCATTGTCGAGCCATGGGTAGATGAGCATGCGGATGCCATTCTGGAGGCTTGGTACCCGGGACAGCAGGGCGGGCATGCGATTGCTGATATTTTGTACGGGGATTATAATCCATCCGGCCGGCTTACACTATCCATTCCAAAGCATCCAGGGCAATTACCGATTTACTACAATAAGAAACGCTCCAGAGGTCATCGCTATCTCGAGGTGGACTTTCATCCGCAATATGTGTTTGGTTATGGACTAAGCTATACAAGCTATCAATACGAGCATATTCGCTTGGATCAGACACAAATAGAGTTGGATGATTCTTGTACTGTATCCGTGGAGGTTACGAATATTGGCGAAGTAGCTGGACATGAGGTTGTTCAACTATATATCAAAGATTGCACTAGCACAATCACACGCCCGGAACGAGAATTAAAAGGATTTCAGAAGATTTATATTGAGCCTGGTGAGATGCGTACCGTTCAATTTCATATTACTCCGCGGGAGCTGCAGTTTGTCGGTTCTGATTTGCAGTGGACGGTTGAGCCCGGCAAATTTGAGATCATGATTGGATCGAACGTAGGAAATACCATTTCAACAAGCTTAGAGGTTGTTCCTCGTAACTTGAGATAGTAATCACAGGAGGGTTACCAAATTATGAAAGAGCATCGTTTACCTACTATTGAAATTAATAAGTTCCCTCTGCCTCAGGCGGTTCAGCAAGTCATGAAGGACGCTAGTGAACGTCTGGCTCATCGTCCGAAGCTGCGTCAATTATTTCAGAATTGTTTTCCAAATACACTAGAAACAACTACTAAGCTGTTGGATGACGGAACAACATTTGTGTTAACTGGCGATATTCCGGCGATGTGGCTGCGTGACTCTGTTGAGCAGGTTATTCATTATGTTCCTTTTGCCAAGGAAGATGCTGAGCTTGGGCGGATTCTAGAAGGCTTAATACGCCGTCATATGTTTTATATTCAAATTGATCCTTATGCGAATGCCTTTAACGAGTCAGCAAATGATTGGCACTGGAATGCAACGGATGAGACAGACAGCTCACCTTGGGTATGGGAGCGTAAATTTGAGCTGGATTCCATGTGCTTCTCATTCCGCTTGGCATATCTATATTGGAAAGAAACTGGACGCACCGGGATTTTTGATGAAGTTTTCCGAACCTCACTACTGAAGATGTTGAACGTATGGCAGATTGAGCAGGAGCACAAGGAGCAGTCAACCTACCGCTTTCAACGTCACAACGGCATCATGATAGATACATTACGTAAGAACGGTTTGGGGATGCCGGTAAATAATGTTGGACTGATCTGGTCAGGCTTCCGCCCTAGTGACGATGCGTGTGACTTTCACTTCAATATTCCATCGAATATGTTCGCCGCTGTAACGCTTCGACAATTGCAGGAAATTGCTCAATATGTATATAGAGATTCAAAGCTTGTAGCCCGAATGTCGGCAATGGAAGAAGAAATCCGGCATGCCATTGAGCTTTATGGAATCATTGACCATTCCAAATACGGCAAGATGTATGCGTTCGAAACGGATGGTTTCGGTAACCATTTATTGATGGACGATGCAGGTACTCCGAGCTTAATGTCAGCGCCCTATCTAGGTTACTGTGCGCCAGACGATCCGATATATTTGAATACCCGCAAATTTGCTCTGAGTGAGGATAATCCCTATTTCTTCAAAGGCGAGAAGCTCAGCGGCATTGGCAGTCCGCATACTAGCACGGGATTCGTATGGCATCTTGCTTATACGATGCAGGGCTTAACCGCAGTTGATCCGCAAGAGATGCTCGAGATGATTGAAATCTGTGAGTCGACAGATGCTGGTACTGGATTTATGCATGAGGGATTTGATGTCAATGATTCAACCCAATTTACACGTGAGTGGTTCGCTTGGTCGAACAGCCAGTTCGCACAGCTTGTGTGGAAGGCATTGGAATCAGGCATATTGCCCTAAAATAAATCACTATGAGCGGGATAGAGCTCACTAACTGTATAGGAGTGACAACTATGTTCGAGAAAAGACCTATTAACCCTATTCGGTATATTCAACAAATAAAGCCAGATACAGTTACGCCATATGCAAAAGCCGGAGTCCAGCGAGGTTTTGAGGCAATACTATCCCCGCTCCTACAACAAGCTGCGATGAATTCCACTAGTATTATTAATGTAGCTATTGACGGAACGCATGGTGCCCGATATCAGCACGTCCTGGCAAGGATTATAGATGTATTGGAACAAGAGGGGCATAAGACAGTTCTCATCGGAACCAATAGCTTTATGAAGACTAGTGAAGAGCTGCGCAAGTTCTTTGAAGCGAATATTACAGATAATCGTGCATTTGGTTATTTTTCGGATGCTAACATTACAGATTATTTCATTCCAGAAGCACAAGATAAGATAGACAACTTCAAAAAACAGATTCAATTACCTGTCGACCAAACAACCTTCATCATCACGTTCGGACCAGGGGCTTATTGGCTCGGGAACGGCAACTACGATATTACCTACTTCTTGGATGTATCTCGTGAGTATCAGCAATTGGAACATAAAGCACATTTATTGAATTTCGGCTTTAGTTGGAACCGAGATGTGGTGGAGAAGTATAAAATCTGTCTATTTGTGGAATGGCCAGTGCTGGAAACTTACCGAAAAGAAGTATTGGATTCGATCCACTATTATGTGGATATGAATGAGCCAGAGTGTCCCAAGCTAACGACGGTCTTCACCCTACGCCAGATGATTGCAGATATCGCCAAGTCCCCTATGCGTGTGAAACCATTCTTCGCGCCAGGGATATGGGGCGGTCAATATTTGAAGAAATTCGCGGAGCTTCCGAAGGAGTGGGCCAACTGCGCATGGAGCTTTGAGCCGATTGCACCGGAGAACTCTATTTTGCTGAAATACAACGACGAAATAATCGAGGTACCCTTCCTCATAGTCATGCATTATGAGCATCCGGCCATTCTCGGGAATCGTATTGTCGGGCTGTTTGGTGATTATTTTCCGATTCGCTTCGACTACCTTGATACCATCGACGGAGATAGCTTGTCATGCCAGGTACATCCGAAGCAGGAGTATATTCGTGAGACATTTAATGAATTTATGGCACAACAAGAATCGTATTATATCATGGAGAATTTAGAGAATACATCAGTGTTCTTGGGACTGACCGAACAATGTACGAAGGAGGAATTCTTTAACGCGGTACACGATGCACAAGAAACTGGTGAACCGATTCAGATCACTGACTTCGTTAATCAATATGAAGCGAATAAGGGGGATTTATTCTTAATTCCGACAGGGACCGTTCATGCCTCTGGAAAGAATAACTTAGTGCTCGAAATATCCTCTACGACATGGTGGTTTACGTTCAAAATCTACGATTTTCTTCGTAAAGGAATGGATGGCAAGCCACGTCCTATTAATATTGAACATGCTTTTGACAATATTGATTTCGATAAAAAAACGGCATGGGTTGAGGACAATTTGATTCCTAAGCCAAGCTTGCTGAAAAAGCAGGGCATGAACGAAGAGTATGTTCTTGGACAGCGTGAAGATCTACTGTTTTATGTTCATCGTGTGCACTTACATGATACATGGGAGGACCATACAAATAACGAAATGGTAATGTATAACTTGGTTGAGGGAGAAAAGGTCCGTATAGTATCCTGTGCAGATGAATCTATATATATCGAGTTACAATATGCTGAATCATATATCCTCCCAGCCGTGTTTGGTGCTTACAAAATAATAAATATCGGAAACAAACCATGTAAGCTTGTGAAGGCTGGCGTATCCAAGGCATGGGATGTGAGTCTCCTTTGAAGCCTAAAGTCGTGATTGCTTTAGACGTGGGAGGAACCTTTATTAAGTCTGGTTTGGTCGTGGATGGAGAATTGCTACAGGCTAGCTGCAAGCAACATCCTTCCTTCGCTGACCAAGATGCCGATGTGATTATAGACCAATTTATTTCTATATTCGAAGATCAATATCAGTTCTATAGCGTTACACTAGGAAAATCCGCAGACTGTACTTGGAATATCGGTCTTGCTTTTCCCGGGCCCTTTGATTATCAGCATGGTATCTGTTATATTCAGGGACTTAGTAAATATGAGGCGTTGTATGGTAAGAATGTACGAGAAGTATTATATACCCGGTTCAATACCTTACAACATAAGGAATGGGCGAAGCACCTGCTGCAGGCAGATATTCGATTTGAGAATGATGCGAAGCTGTTTGCTTTAGGCGTAAGCAGGTTATTTCCAAATGAACGATATATTTCGTTAACTTTAGGGACAGGGTTAGGCTCTGCATTTATTGATCATGCATCGCTCCTGAACGAAGGACCAGGTGTTCCCAAGGACGGTTGGCTCTATGATAAACCTTTCCTAGAGGGCTCCATAGACGATGCCTTCTCACGTCGCGGAATTCTTCGCTTGGCTGAGCAGATGGGAGCTCTAGAAAAAGGAATGGACGTGAAGGAACTCGCAGAGCAAGCAAAAGATGGTAATAGCTTGTGCTGTAAGGTGTTTGAAGAATTCGGTACACGATTGGCTGAGATGCTAAAGTCCTATGTTATAGACTATCAGCCAACTCGCATCGTTATCGGCGGACAGATTGCCAAGAGCATCGATTTATTTGGTCCCGCCCTCCAGAAGGGATTGGCTGATTCATCTATGGGTATATTTACATCAGAAAATGTGTTCGAACACACGCTTATCGGAATCTCAAGATTATTTGACTGATCTCTTGGATTCAATTGAAACTGAACAATAATTAGGGCTGATTGGATATCCAATCGGCTTTTTTTGCTATCTGGTTTAAATTTCTATCAATCTCTCTATCATCAGATATCCCTCTGGAGGGATACCCAGCCCCCGTTATTATTGGTATACTTTAACAAATGATTCTACTTATGGAGTGTTTAAGGAGGTTATGATCGATGAGATCGAGCGGTATTCTTCTGATTTTTATAGCGCTTATAGTAACCGGTTGCTTTAACCAGCCATCCAATGGAGAAGACAAATTCACAACTACCATTAATGAACAAGAAGATGTGATAAACAGCCATGGAATGATTGTTAAGAATCTCAAGAAGCTGGATGCTTTTATCCAAAATAAAGCGGGTACGCAGCGTGTGGTTCATTACACAATTGAAGGTGATCCGATCTTTAATGACTTGAAATATACTGACCAAGGGATTGAAATGCGGCATGATAATTCCGAAGATACGTTTGGTAATCCCCAAGTAACCACATACACTTGTCAGAACCTTGTTAGAAACGAAACGGATAAACTTCTGTCGTATACCTTAACGGGCTGCGAGGGCGAACAAGCAAAGATCGAGCTGCTACAGATTCCTTTTGACGTAACGAAACAAGATAAGTTTGAGTTTGTTTTAAAGTATGGTGTGAACCAAAAGAACGAAATTAATACGATAGAGAAGAAGTTGGTCAAAGATCTCCAGAATGGGGAAGTAGTCGAGGTTAGCGATTTTGAGCTTTCTGAACAGGAACGAGGACAAATCTATAAAGAAATGGTACTAGCGAATTACCTAGATGAAAAAGAATTATCTACCGAGTGTAATCGAAAACCTGCTGAAAGTTATGATTTATCGGTTCAGATTAATAGTGGAGAGCGTCATTATCAGTGGACGGAATGCCAGAATACTGAGGATGACGGTCAGATGACTGAACTAGCCCAAACGATCATTAAAATCGTGCAGGCTGGGAGCATTTATAAGCAACTTCCTGAGGTTAAGGGGCATTACGAATAATTTAAATAAATTGAACTAAAACATTCTAAAAAGGAAGAGTGGCGGAGGGGAAGTTTGGAACTGTAGGAGCGATAGCGTCCGCCTGAAAGCTTTCCGTAGGAAAGCTCGCTTCGGAAGCATAGGCTCACCGGACTTCAATCGTGAAACACGGTATATAATCAAAGAAATCTGGTGACAACAGCGGCCGAAAGTCCAAACATTCCCCGCAGTCACGTGTACCTTAAAGAAATACCTTAAGTTTTTAACTAATTTTTATTCTCAAATCATTGGAGGCAGTATTCATGCACCGTATATTATTAATTGAAGATGACGAAGCAATTAGTGAAATGGTTAGGTCCTATTTAGTAAAAGAGGGCTATGAAGTGGAAACGGCGTTTGATGGTGAAGTAGCGGAAAGAACATTCCGTACTAGTAATCCTTTTGATCTTGTATTATTAGACCTCATGCTGCCCAAGCGCAGTGGGACGGATATTCTCCAGACGATCCGTGCGAAAAGTCTAGTTCCTGTGTTGATCATGTCGGCCAAGGACAGTGATGTGGATAAAGCACTTGGACTTGGCTTTGGGGCAGACGATTATATTACCAAGCCATTTTCAATGATCGAATTAGCTGCAAGAGTGAAGGCTGCGATTCGAAGAGCGGGTTATGTTACTCCCACCATCCAACCGGAAGCTCCAATTCCTGCGAAGCAAAAGATTTCCATTGGTGGCCTGACTGTGGATTTGGATAATTTCTCTGCGCTAAAAAACGGGGAAGAAGTGAAGTTAACGTCTAAGGAATTTCATATTCTTAAGCTGTTCGTTACGCATCCGGGCAGAGTCTTCACCAAAGCGCAGATTTATGCTAGCGTATGGGCAGATGATTATTTCGGAGATGAGAACGTTATTAATGTACATATGAGAAGATTACGTGAAAAAATAGAAGATGATCCCTCCCATCCAGAGTTCATCAAGACATTATGGGGGATCGGGTATAAGCTGGGAGAACAGCTATAATGAGTATGGCGCTTAGTGTGATCATTGTACTCCTGCTCGTCGTCATTGGATGGCAATATCAGCATTCGCGTAAAGCTTCAAAAGACCTGAAATATATTCATGACAAACTAAGTAGCATCATGGCCGAAGGTTCACACGAAAGACTGCTGTTATTTAGTAGTAATTTAGAGCTGCAAAGTGTGCTAATTGATCTAAACCGGCTGCTCGACGTTAACCATAAAGGAAGCATTGAGCGCGTGAAGCTGGAGAAATCCATGCGTAATATGCTGTCGAATATTTCCCACGATCTAAAGACTCCGCTAACGGTAGTACTCGGTTATATTGAAACAATTCTGCAGGATGAGCATATGCCAGCCGAGGAACGGGAACGTATGATGAACACAATTCACCAAAAAGCGAATGAAGTGATCCATCTGATGAACAAGTTTTTTGATTTGGCCAAGCTGGAATCGGGGGATCGGGAAATCAATCTTTCACGTGTGGAGGCAGGCGAGGTGTGCAGACGTAATATTCTCTCTTTCTATGATATCCTAAGCGCCAAGGGCAGTGAGGTAGAAATAGAGATCCCTGATGACTCGCTTTATTTCATGGGAAACGAAGAGGCGCTTGACCGGATACTGACCAATTTGTTATCGAATGCGATTACTTACGGGGATGCCGGAGGCGTATTAGGTTTGAAACTCTATAGTGATAAGAACAAAGTATACATAGATGTTTGGGACAGGGGAAAAGGCATTAGTGAAGTTCACCAGGATAAAGTATTCGAACGGCTCTATACACTGGAGGACTCGAGAAATCGATCATATCAAGGGAGTGGTCTGGGTCTGACGATTACCAAAAGATTAACAGAGCAGATGAATGGAACCATTACACTGGTTAGTCAACCGTTTGTGAGAACGGTATTTACCCTTTCTTTTCGCAGACTAAGCTTCTAAGGAGTGAAATTGTGTACAGCTTAAGATTTTCGTAAGAATCGAGTAATAAAAAAGAAAATTCTGCTGTGTACAATAAGAACTAAGGAAGACGAGACGAAAACAAAGGGGAGCACGGAAATGACTACGATACTTCGAACAAGAAATTTAACAAAAACCTACCAAGGCAAAGAAGCTGTCAGCAATGTGAATATGAATATTAAACAAGGTGAAATTTATGGTTTTCTTGGACCGAACGGTGCCGGCAAAACAACGGTCATGAAAATGATCACGAACCTCGTTAAACCGACGAGTGGCGAGATTGAGTTTTTTAATGAAAAAATGACAAATCATTCGTATGAAATGCTCAAACGGATGGGCTGCATCATTGAATATCCAGTGTTCTATGATAAGCTGACAGCCAAAGAAAACTTGATCCTGCATGGAGAATACATGGGCTATTATGATCCGCAAGCGATTGGCGAAGCACTGGAGCTGGTAAAGCTTACAGGTATCGATAAAAAGCCGGTGAAGCAATTTTCGCTTGGGATGAAGCAGCGCCTTGGTATTGCCAGAGCCTTTATGACGAAACCGGAGCTACTCATTCTGGATGAGCCGATTAATGGACTAGACCCTGTGGGTATCAAAGAGATGCGTGAAGTGTTCAGGATGCTCAGCCGTGAATATGGAATGACGTTACTTGTATCTAGTCATATTCTGGGGGAAATCGAGCAGATTGCTGATACGATCGGTGTGATCCGGCAGGGTGCTCTGGTAGAAGAGGTGGCGATGGATTCCATTCGCGGTCAAAATACAGAGTATATCGAAGTGGTTACGAATGAGATTAATAAAGCAGTGTACGTGCTCAAGCAAAAGCTTGGCCTCAATAATTTCAAAGTGCTGGACCATATTACAGTAAGAATATATGACGGCGGAATCTCACAACGTGATCTGAATAAGGCGTTAGTGCTAGCAGACGTGGAGATTGAAAGCATCAGCAAGAAACAACATACGCTGGAAGATTATTTTTTACAATTGATTGGGGGTGAGGGCGTTGCTTAAATTAATATCTTTGGAGATTCGGAAGAATAAGCTAAAGACCCTTCTCACAGGAGCAGCAATCGTCAATCTCGCTATTCTTGGGTTTATGATTATGGTTTTATTCGTGGATCGAAATGAGAATGAACCGTCATTCGCTTCTTATGCAGATATGTTTGAGGGTGTGTTCGTTTTTGTTAAGGCTGCTTACATTATTTTCGCTTCCGTTATTATTAGCAGGCTGGTGATTGATGAGTATAAGAACAACACGATTACTCTTCTCTTCATGTATCCTATCTCACGTAAAAAGCTAATGACGGCGAAAATATTGATAGTATTCGCCTTCACATTTGTTGCTATCATTGTGTCAGACATTGTAGTTGGCGCTATGCTAATAGGATTTAATTCGTTTGTAGGACTTATTCCTGGTGAGTTAAACCTTCCTATGATTACTTCAGAACTGTTTAAGTTGGGTGCAAACGCATTTTATGCAGCGGGTATCGCTCTGATCCCATTGTACTTTGGAATGAAGAAAAAATCAGTTCCAGCCACCATCGTCTCGGCTGTGTTAGTTACGTCCCTAATTTCTGGTGGATTTGATCAAGCACGCTTAGGTAATTTAGCGGCGGTGTCGATCTCGCTTGGATTGTTAGGAGCAGGTATTGCCTATATGGCCATTCGCAATATTGACCATAAAGATATAGCCTAAAATATTTACAGAAATCCCTCTTAAGAATCTCAGTACGATGTGTAAGTCATCGTGGTTGGGTTCTAAAGGGGGATTTAGTGTTTATTTGCGACCGATTAAAGTATATTTGCTATAATGATCAAAATAGAAGAATTTAAAATTTAAGATGATTTCCGTTCATTTTAGGGTAATGATAATGGATGAGAGAGCCTGAGGTGAAATGAATTGTGGATAAAGACTGGACGTCCATTCTAACACGATTGCTTTCGGAAGAGAGCGCTTATAAATCGTTATATGACCATCATCCTAATTTGATATTTGTGTTGGATCGGCAAGGTCGCTGCGTAGGAACGAATCGTACGTTCTATCTAGAATCCAGTGCAGAAGCATCGTTCCGAGATATAGGTCTGACAGCACATAAAAGATTATACCTTGTTGATGTAGCTAGCTTTGAGGCTGCCCTGCAAGGAAATCCCTCTAGCTTTGAATTGCAAGATTTGAACAATCCCAAAGCAGACGCCGTGAGGGGGGATTTTATTCCTATAACGATAGATGAGGGAATTGTCGGGGTATTCGCGATCATACAAGTGGATAATAGCAACTATCATCATTATTCGGAAGGGCTGCATGACTGGCTAAATGCATTGGCAGATTCTTTTCATGCTAAATTATCGGATAAGGTAGAACTTGAGTCTAACTTCAAACCTACTTTTGCTGCTGAAGTCGAGAATAAGAGAGCGAATCTTATTCTGAACTCCGTCTCAGCTGGAATATTTGTACTAGATCATTTGGGACGAACGCTCTTTATTAACCGTGAGGGAGCGGATATGTTAGGTTACCAGCCTACAGAATTGGTTGGCCTGAAGCTGATGGAATATATTCATCAAATCCAAGGCGATGGCTCACGTTATTCAACCCCTGATTGTCAGATCAGTCTTACGATTGCAGATGGAATTATCCGCAGGAAAGATGATGAGATCTTTTGGCGTAAGGATGGAACGAGCCTCTTCGTTAATTATCGGGTGGCGCCGCTTATGGATGGGGGGATGATCTCAGGAGCAGTTATTGCTTTTAGTGATATCACGAATGCAAAAGAAATCATTCGCGCTAAAGAATCTGCAGAGCAGGCGGCGCAAGCCAAATCGGATTTCTTAGCAATGATGAGTCATGAAATTCGGACACCGATGAATGGAATGATAGGGATGTCAGACCTTTTACTTGAAACCGATCTTGGAGAAGAACAGCGGGGGTATGTCGAGATTTTACGAAGCAGTAGTTACACGCTTTTACAGATCTTGAATGACATTCTTGATTTCAGCAAGATGGAAGCGGGTAAAATGCCGCTGCAAACCGAATCGTTTGAACTTCGAGAGATGATATCGGACATCATTGATTTATTTACGCCTAAAGCCGAAGAGAAGAAGCTGGCCTTGCGGTGGTGGGCGGATACGAGTGTTCCAACAACGTTACTGGCTGATCCGATCCGTTTGCGGCAGATTATTGTTAATCTGGTAGGGAATGCTCTGAAATTCACAGAGCATGGGAGCGTTACACTATCGGTTAAGAACATTCCACTTTCGGATTCAAAAGAATATTTGCTAGAATTCTCTGTACGTGATACAGGTGTTGGGATTGCCGATAATAAACTCAATTTATTATTTCAATCCTTCTCACAGCTGCACCCGACCATCAACCGTAAATATGGCGGTACAGGGCTGGGACTCGCGATTTGTAAGCAGCTGGTTGAGCTGATGGGTGGGACAATCTTTGTAGAAAGCGAAGAGAATAAAGGTTCAACGTTCCGGTTTATGTTACCCTTCATAAAAAATGAGGTTGAGTAAAATTCAACTTCAGATCAGGAGTGGTAAACGCACAAATCCCCGGTCCATTGATTTGCGAAGCAATGGCCGGAGATTTGCATGAGATGATTAATCTTGAAGCATATACATGAGACCTACAGTATGTGGACCACAATGGCTACCAATAACACAACCTGCGTTGAGGATAGCTATCTCATTGACTTGAGTCTTCTCTCGTATCGCTGTCTCTAGATAGCGAGCATCTTCTTCCGCCAAGGTATGTACAACGATGAGCAGCTCTCTATCCATCCGATCGATGTTAACCAAGGCGTTCTGGAGCATTTGTTCCACGGCTTTTTCTTTTTTGCCACGAATTTTACTAGTAGGTACGATGCTGCCGTCTACAAGTCTAAGAACAGGACGAATTTTTAGCAGACTACCGATGAAATTCTGCATACCTGAACAGCGTCCACCCATATATAAGTAATCTAGCGTATCTACCACGAATTCTGTTTCTACAAGATTGCGACTCTGCTTCAGCATAGCTGCAATCTCAATGACACTGTGACCTTTTTCAGCGGCTCTGACAGCTTTCATAACGAGAAGAGCAATGCCTCCACATAAGGTCTGTGAATCAATAACCTGTACACGACCCTCAGGGAATTCCCCGGCAGCCAAAAGTGCATTCTGATATGTAGAGGATAGTGACGAGGAGAGACTGATATATACAATATCATCTCCACGGTTAATTACCGGATGAAAAGCGGCGATAAAGTCAGCTGGCGAAGGCGCGGCAGTCTTTGGCAATACTCCGCTTGCGGCTACACGGCGATACACTTCCTCTGGTGTGATATCTTCACCATCTTTGTAGGTTCCTTCTTCAAACACTACGTAAAGGGGAACGATGCCGATATTAAAAGTATCCTTCCAGCCTTGAGGCAAATCGGAAGTGCTGTCTGAAAATATTTTTACAGTAGACATGAATTTCTCCTTCACCGATAATCGGACGACAATAGTCATTATTGAATCACATAATCTATTTATTATACCAAGATTAAGCCGATTCTCAAAATGAAATCGTAGAAATTCTGAAAGAAAGAAAGACTATCCGGAATTCCGAATAGTCTTAGTAAGCTTTAATTTTTTTTCATAACCGGTATCCAGATCTCGCAGCGATAATCCTCTGCATCAGGTCTTCCCGGAAGGTATAACTCAAACTCGGGTCCTCCTGTATGCTCATAGCCTGTTGCAGGGAACCATTCCTGAAAGATCCGTGACCATGCTTGCTGAATAGCATTCGGCATTGGCCCAACTGAGGTGAACACAGCCCAGCTCGCAGCTGGTATCGTCGTAGAAGCAAAGCCCTGAGCATCCGTCTCTGGAGAGGCTTCGACAGCAATCCAATAGGAGAAGGTTTCTTTTTCGTGATTGAAATCTTTACAAATCCCAAGAATGTCCTTATCAACACCGATCTCAATCAGCTTATCCGACGTACCATTTTCGTTAGCTTCAATCCACAGCTGGGGGATACGGCGTAAATTCTCCCCATCTTTCGTTGTCATTTCCTCAACTAGTCCGATAACATTAAAAGCTTCTCTTGTCTCAATTCTGTAGTCCATTTCTTTATCTCCCTTCAGTGATAGATGGAAGGAGAGTCTAGGGAAGGCTTTGAGCTGTACCCCTGACTCCCGCGCAGCAGAAGGAGTAATTCCATGTGCTTTGCGGAATGCTTTGGCAAACGACTCGGGAGAGTCATATCCGTATTTTAATGAGACATCTAGCACCTTAACTTTAGAAATAGCGAGTTCCTGTGCCGCCAGAGTTAGTTTCCGTTTACGGATATAGTCTTTGACAGATACTCCGGTAAGCATGTAGAACATACGCTGGAAGTGAAAAGGGGAAGAATAAGCCACCTTTGCTATATCTTCTATATTAAAGGTTTCCTCCATTTTACTCTCCATATAATCTAAAGCTTCTTTCATGCGGATAAGCCATTCCAAGCCTGCCATCTCCCTTTGAGTTCATACTATCATGCCACCATTTGCAAATCCTGTTATTCCTTGCTCTCTAATGACAGGTTGCTGATGGAAGAATGATCTTAACAAAATCATCCTATATAGTATAACTCAGGAAGACGGAGAGAGTCAGCTTTGTAATCTGTACACTCTTGCTTCGTAAGGACGCAGAATTTCTCGTGTGGGTGAATCATCCGGATAATTTCCAATGATTAAATCAGTCACGGTGCTCAGCTCTGCGGAGAGATCAACGGTTTGAGGAGCCTCGCTGAAGTTCAGCAGGATCAGCCATTGTTCATCATCTAAAGTTCTGGTATAGGCATAGATGTTCTCATGTTCAGGCAGTAGCAGCTTATATTCTCCATATACCATAATCGGATTTTTTTTGCGCAAAGCAATTAATTCCTGGTAGTAGTAGAAGATTGAATCAGAATCCGCCAATGCTTGCTCTACATTAATTTCCTTATAAATCGGATTTACTTTAAGCCATGGTTCTCCCTCTGAAAATCCAGCATTAGCTGATGCATCCCATTGCATTGGGGTACGGGCGTTGTCTCGGCCTTTGACATGGATAGCGTTCAGAATCGTCTCATGATCTGCGCCACCCTCAGTTACTTTTTCACGGTACATATTCAAAATTTCGATGTCTTTATAATCTTCCAGCGTTGTGAATTTTACATTCGTCATCCCAATTTCTTCACCTTGGTAAATATAGGGGGTACCTTTAAGTGTATGTAGTAAGGTAGCGAGCATTTTGGCAGATATTATGCGATACTTCCCATCATCACCAAATCGTGAAACCATACGCGGCTGGTCATGATTGTTCAAGTACAGACTATTCCAACCCTTGTCAGCCAGACCGACCTGCCATTTATGAAGGATGTCGCGCAGTTTAGTTAATGTCCATGGGGCTACATCCCATTTGCCTCCTGGACCGGAATCTACGTCCATATGCTCGAATTGGAATACCATCTGAAGCTCTTCACGATCTTCGTCTGTGTAAAGAACGGCATCCTCTACCGAAGCCCCTGGCGTTTCCCCGACGGTCATAATGTCATAGCCCGAAAGAACCTTTTGGTTCATTTCATGTAAAAACTCATGGACCCGGGGGCCATTCATAAAGTAATCGCCACCCCAAGCAAGTTCCTCTGGCGCCTCGCCCTCGATTTGAAAGGAAGGCAGTCCTTCCGCTTTAGAAATCAAATTAATGACGTCCATCCGTAATCCATCCACACCCTTGTCAAGCCAGAAGGTAATCATCTTGTACAATTCCTCGCGCAGCTTTGGATTGTCCCAGTTGAGATCCGGTTGCTTGCGTGAGAACAGATGTAGATAGTATTCGCCAGTAGTCTCATCTAGCTCCCAAGCCGGACCGCTGAATATGGAGCTCCAATTGTTAGGGCGTTCGCCATTCGGTCCACCTGGACGCCATATGTAGTAATCACGGTAGGGATTATCTTTTGACGAACGGGACTCTACGAACCAATGATGTTCATCAGAAGAGTGGTTGATTACAAGATCCATCATTAGTTTTATACCACGATCATGCAGTCCGGTCAGTAGTTCCTCCCAGTCTTTTAGCGTGCCGAACTCATCCATAATATCTTCGTAATCGCTGATGTCATAACCATTATCATCATTTGGCGATTTATATACTGGTGACAACCAAACTACATCGACACCGAGCTTCTGCAAATAATCCAGACGTGAAATGATACCTTGCAGATCTCCAATACCGTCACCATTACTATCTTGAAAGCTGCGTGGATAGATTTGATAAACGACAGCTTCCTTCCAAAAGGTTCTTTTCATTAATAATCACTCCTTATATAAGTTATCCATTTAGGAAAAAATTAAAGAGACCCTAAAAAGCTATTGGCTTCAAGGGTCTCTTGTGGTGTCGGTTTATACAGTGACGGATTTGCTGTCAGCAGTGATGCTGCTTAGGCCGTTCACGGTATATTCTTTGTCATAGATAGTAATAGAAGCTGGGATATCCGTTTCATTCGTAACCGTAACTTGTGCATCCGACACGCTTACTTTTAGACGGGAGCCACGGAACATGATTTTGAATGAGTATGCACTCCAGTGACCTGGGTTCGATGGGTTCAGAGTCAGTCGGCCATCATGCACACGTAATCCGCCGAAGCCATGTACGATTGACATCCAAGTACCGGCCATACTAGTGCTGTGTAAGCCGTCTTCGGTATCATTGTTATAGTTATCAAGATCCAGTCTTGAAGTACGCAAGTACATTTCATAAGCCTTATCTTTATATCCTAGTTCGCTGGCTAGAATAGAGTGGATACAAGGGGATAGGGAGGACTCATGAACAGTGATCGGCTCGTAAAAGTCGAAATTCCGCTTTTTGGTATCCAGATCGTAACGGTCTCCTAGGAAATATAATCCCTGCAGAACGTCCGCTTGTTTAATGAAGCAAGAACGCAGGATACGATCCCACGACCATTTTTGGTTAAGTGGCAGGTTCTCAGCTGCCAGATCCTTAACTTGAATAATCTCTTTGTCTAGGAAGCCATCTTGCTGCAAGAAGATACCCAGTTCTTCATCCGCAGGATAATACATCTTAGCGATGATATCATTCCATTTAGCGGTTTCGCTCTCTTGGAGCCCTAATTTATCAACTAGTTCTGCATAGCGCGTGGATTCATTCTTTTTCAGATAATCCAGTGCTTCTAAGGTATATTCCATAGTCCAGGAAGCCATCCGGTTGGTGTACCAGTTATTATTTACGTTATTTTCATATTCATTAGGGCCTGTTACGCCAAGCATCACGTATTTGTCTTTACGATTTGCATAGTGAACTCGTTCTTCCCAGAAGCGGGAGATTTCCACAAGGACTTCAAGGCCATATTGACCCAGATAAGCTTTGTCTCCTGTGTAGTTCACATAGTTGTAAATCGCATAAGCAATGGCTCCATTACGGTGAATTTCTTCAAAAGTAATTTCCCACTCGTTGTGGCACTCTTCACCGTTCATTGTAACCATTGGGTACAACGCACCTTTTGCAAAACCAAGCTTACGAGCATTTTCTTTAGCCTTCTCCAAGTGCTTGTAACGGTAGATTAACAGGTTGCGGGCAATAGAGGAGTCCGCTGTACTGAGATAGAAGGGAACGCAATACGCCTCTGTATCCCAGTAAGTGCTGCCGCCGTATTTTTCACCTGTAAAGCCTTTAGGTCCAATGTTCAGACGGTCATCTTCACCATTGTAGGTTTGGTTTAGCTGGAAAATATTGAAACGAATCGCTTGCTGAGCCGAAACGTCACCTTCAATAATGATGTCGCTTTCTTTCCATTTCTCTCTCCAAGCTTCTATTTGTTCGTTCAGAAGGGTTATAAAACCAGCTTCCTTAGCAGCTTGTAAAGCCGTTTGAGCGGCATCGACCAGTTGTCCAAGACCATGATTACGCGAGGTTACGTTAGCAACATATTTATAAATGACGATGTGATCGCCAGTTTGTACGGAGACATTGATTTTGCTAGCTACATATTTCTCTTGTTCAATCGCTTCAGCCTCAGTGTTGACCTTCTCACCATTGACTTGGATATCAAAAGCCATTGCAGAGGTTACATGAAAATCGAGCTTTTTAGTCTTAAGAGTAAGATGCCCGCCTTCAGTGCCTGCTTGTTTCTCAACTTCATTCCAGAATTTCTCGTCATAGTTGGAATCCTTGTTCTTCACATCGCCGTCGAGATAAGGAGTGATTGTAATCTTGCCTGAGAAATTAACAGGAGTGATGGAGTAACGAATAGCCCCAATTTCTTGACGAGTCATGCTGACAAAACGTATACTCTCAACTTTTACTTCCTTACCATCTTCAAGCGTGGCAGTAAAGCAGCGGGAAAGCGTACCTTCCTTCATGTTAAGAACACGACGGAAATCGGAAACCGTACATTTTGCCAAGTCTAAAGGAGTGCCCTCAATGTCGATGTTAATACCGATCCAGTTCGTGCTGTTCAGTACTTTAGCGAAATATTCGGGATAGCCGTTCTTCCACCAGCCGACCCGTGTTTTGTCAGGATAGTATACGCCAGCCATGTAGCTGCCTTGCAGGCTGCTTCCACTATATTGCTCTTCAAAATTAGCTCGGCCACCCATAAATCCGTTGCCAAGGCTAAATACACTTTCAGAGATTTCTTGTGTCTGTGGATCAAAGGATTCTTCAATAATGGACCATTCATCAATTGTTAAATATTGTTTCACGATAACCGGCTCCTTTAAATATGTTGTGGGGATATATAATGAACTATATCTCTACTTGGGTGCTTGTGAGTCGCTCCGCTGGCGAAAGGTTGTTCCGATCGCTGTTGTCCCCCGATGCTTAAAAGAATTAAAGGTGAGCATCTGGGGACAAAGGCGAACGCTAGCGCTTCTACACAATCCTTTCGCCATCTCCACTTCAAGCGTACCTCTAGATATACATATTTCATTTATAAGTGGAATGTAGCAGGGCGAATCACATTAACACTTTCAGTTGATTAATGTTCGTTAGACTTTATGCAAAAGATTTTTTGAGTTGTGACACACTCATATGAGCGAGCGATGGAACGACGATGTTCGCCGCATTGAGCGTTTCCGGTGAACCAATACCAACGCTGAACATTCCAGCACGAGTTGCAGCTTCAATTCCTGCTTCTGCATCTTCGAAGACAACACAGTGTTTAGGATCAGCGCCAAGTGCTTTAGCACCTAAAAGAAAAACTTCCGGATCAGGTTTAGCAGCACTAGTGTGTGTGCCATCAATGATCGCATCAAAGTAAGGGGTCAATCCGGTATTATTTAAAATCGTCATTGCGTTCTTACTAGCAGAACCGAGGGCAACTTTGATGCCATTCTCACGGCACTCTTTCAGAAAATCAAGCGCACCTGGCAAAATCTCTGAGCTGTCCATTTTCGCAATATATTCGACATATCGATTATTCTTCTGTTCCGCAAGCTTAGCTTTCTCTTCTTCATCGATAGTTAGTCCGCCGATTTCCAGCAAAATGTTTAGCGAGGCCGTTCTGCTGACTCCTTTAAGGCGTTCGTTATCTTGTTCTGTGAAGAGAAACCCTAATCCATCTGCAAGCTCTTTCCATGCGATATAATGGTATTTGGCAGTGTCAACGATAACACCATCCAAATCGAACAAGCAGGCTTTAATTTCCGTCATTGTGGTACCTCCTAAAATTTGTGACAGTATCGTGATCCATTGGGTTTGCTTTCAATTCGTATAAGCTTTGCTAAAGATGTTAAGTTTATCTTAACCTCAGATTCGAATATTCACCCTGAAAAGAACTGGATCAAGAAGTTTTAGTAATTTAGCGCAAACGTTTGTACAGATTTTCAAAAAATAAATGAAGCGTTGATCGCTTCACTTATTCATTCGGTTTTGTTCTTAGCATGAGCGTACATGGATGACTCTCTCACAATCAGGCGATGTGGAATAACAAATCGGTTTGTATAACCAGCATCGTGGTTCGGACTCTTGATATTCTGGATAAGTACCTGAGATGCAGTGTAGCCAAGATGATAAATTCCAATATCAATACTACTGATCGGAGGGCTGGATAATTCAGATAATGGAATATTGTTAAAGCTTACAATAGCGAGATCGTCAGGCACTTTGTATTTCAGTTCATTCAATCCGCGTAAAATTCCGAACGATACCATATCATCCACTGCAACTAAAGCAGTAGGCCGATTAGGCAAATTCATGAAAAAAGACATCGCTCTATATCCGCTATCCTGTAGAAATTCACCTTCTACAATCCATTCATCACGCATTTCAAGACCGCTATTCAGCAATGCTTTACGGTATCCTGCGAGACGATCGCGAGAAACAATTAGATTCGGTGGTCCGCTTACGAAGCCAATACGTTCATGACCCATCGCAATGAGGTGGTTTGTAGCATCATATGCTGCCATCACATTATCGTTATCGACAGATAAAATATTCTCATACCGATCACTTCGGCCTACCAGTACGAATGGATAATCGTTACTCTCTAGAAAATCAATAACAGCATCATCTGTACGAGAGTAAAGCAGTATAACACCATCTACTCGACGACCCTTTAGAAGTCTTGAAACGGCTTCCAATTCTTCCTTCTCGTTTGCTCCGGAACTAATTAACACGTCGTAGCCGGAACGGCTAGCTTGTGTAACGATCCCCCGGATTAATTCCATAAAAAATAGATTTGAGAACAGCTCTTCAGCTGGTTTAGGAAGACTGAAGCATATGCTGTTTGTAGTTTTCGACACTAGACTCTTAGCCATCATGTTAGGTGTATAGCCCATATCTTCCATAATAGCTTTGACCTTGCGGGAAGTTTCCAGGCTGATTCTGGGGTGATTGGACAATACCCGGGATACCGTGGAGGGAGATACTCCCGCTTTCTTGGCCACATCCTTAATGGTAACTGTCATAGAAACCTCCTTATGGAACCGTTTGCTTTACACAGTAATATTAATCTAAGCGATCTAAATTGTAAATAGATAAAGTCATTTGGAAGGGGTAATATTGCTACTTTTGGAAAGAGTATTAGAAATTTATATGTAAAATTGTTTGTTTTCACCAAAAAAGCATGAATAAATTAGCAAGATTGATCTTAATATGTATAAAAAATATCCAATTTCTTCGAAAGGAGCATTTCATAAATGCAAACGTGTGGCTCAAATTTTTTTAGAACAATTGATGAGTATATACTAAATTCGATTCGAGGAATGGAATTAGAGAAAATCTCAAAAAATCGGATAAATCCTAATGGGATTATCAGGATTACTTTTCTTTATTTTTACTTTTATGATAATTCGAGTTCGTTCAATACATAAAAATACTGGTTGACAATACCATAAATACAGCATTAGTATGTAAATCAAAATATAGCAAGCGTTTACATTGGCTGAATTTGGGGCGGAATTCGTTGTACTTAAGAATGAGTTTTATGTACTTAGGTTTGTGCAAGACTTGTTGCAAACGTTTGCACTGAGTTCATTGTTTTTCTGATAATCTTTTACTTTGAAAAGGATGGTGATGCTGTTAATCCGGTTTGACGAGCCACACACATAGACTTTCTCCAACAACAGAAGGAAGACACATGATTTCATAACCTCAGAATAATTGGCGGGGTTCGAGAAATTATGTATCCGCTTGCACAAAAGCAATTCATAATTATGGGAGGTTTTACAAAAATGAAAATAAATTTATGGGGTAAGAGGACGTTCGCGATCTTCATGATCGTTGCTCTTGTGTTTTCCAGTCTTGGCTTACACCCTGTTAAGGTTTCTGCAGAAACGACAAAGGTAGTTTTGGTCGGTGATTTGCAATCACAGTTTATTTCTACTGGGGGGGAAAATCCCGGTAAGGATTGGGATGAGACATCAGTAGTCACCCAAATGACTTACTCAGACAATGGTCTGTATTCTTTTACTGGGACTCTACCAGCGGGGGAATATAATTACAAGGTTGCTCTGAATGATAGTTGGGATGAGAACTATGGCTTTGCAAAGTATACAAACCCTCAAGGGAAAAATGATGGAGAGAATATCCACATAAAGTTTGAAGAAGAAACGACTGTAACCTTTTATTACAATGACATCACTCATAAAATAGCTGATTCTACGTACTACACACCAATTGCTGCGGATAAGCTGCCAAGATTAACAGGAAACCTGCCAGCAGAAGTATTGTCTACTTTATCAGATCCTGATTTTGATGGTGTCTACAGTACAGTTGTTACTGTGCCGCAGGGAGATTACACATACAAGGTTTTTGTTCCAGGAGCTACAGAATCAGAAGATATGTCTTATCCGGAGACCGATCTGACATTGAGTTTACCGTTAGATCTTAAGGTAACCTTTAAGTACAACACGGGAGAACATAGTGTAACTGCAGAATATAAAATTCCTTCGGAACCTGTAGAGGTTACACCTGTTCCAGCAGGGCATATTCGTGTCCACTATCAATCTAGTGATTACACCGATAAGGGATTATGGTTATGGGGTGATGTTGTAAGCCCTTCTGATGGTTGGGCGATGGGTGCAACTCCCTTTCCTGAAGGACAATTGGATTCCTATGGAGCATATGTAGATGTGCCGGTGAAGGACGGGGCCAAGACAATTTCATTCATCACACTAAAGCGTGCTAGTGGTGACAAAGATGGAGGAGATAAGAACTTCGCGATTAATACTCCACAAACCAATGAAGTGTGGATCAAAGAAGGTTCCGATGTAGTTACGCCTTATGAACCAGTTAAGCTTCCGGCAAATACCGTTCGGATCCACTATATGAGATCAGATTCCAATCAAAGTCAGTATGGATTATGGTTGTGGGATGATGTGGCAGTTTCACTTAAGGATTGGCCTAAAGATGCAGTTCCATTCCAAGCAGATCAAGTAGGACGCTTTGGAGCCTATATTGATATTCCATTGAAAGAAGCTGCAAAAAAAATAGGTTTTCTCGTAGTGAACCCGTTGAATGGTGATAATAAGGACGGCGGTGACAAAGGCTTTACTCTGCTGGATCGTTACAATCAGCTGTGGATAAAAGAAGGAGACAACAATGTATATGTTTCTCCATTTGGTGAAACACCTATCGGTTTAGTTTCCGCAGAGGTGTTATCAACTAGCAAAATCCTCCTTGGATTTACGTTAACTGACGGCTTGGATGCAGCAGCATTGAAAAATGAGATTACCGTTAAAGATAAAGACGGTGTTTCTATTCCTGTATCGGCTGTAACCATTACCAGCAAAACTTCAATTGAAGTGGATACAGCAGCCTTTGATCTGGATAAAGTTCCGCTTAGCGTTACTTATTCAGGTAAAACGGTCTCAGCGGCTAGTGGTTGGAGAATGCTTGATGAAATGTACAATTATACGGGAGACGATCTAGGGGCTACGTACAACGCTGACAAAACAGCCACGTTAAAATTGTGGGCACCTAAAGCTAGTTCGGTTGTCGTCAATGTATACGATAAGAACGACTCCAATGTACTAGTGGGTAGTGTGGACTTAACGAGTGGAGAGCAAGGGGTTTGGTCGGTCAAGTTAAAACCAAATGACCTGACAGGCACTACCACAAATGATGTAAGAGGATTCTTTTATCAATACGAAGTAACAAATGACGGTGTAACTAATAAGGTTCTAGATCCTTATGCTAAATCAATGGCGGTATTTACTGTGGATACTACAGGTGCTGCTGGTGTCGGCGGTGATACTGTCGGTAAAGCGGCTATCGTTGATTTAAGCCAAACGAACCCGGATTCCTTTGGTTATGCTGACATTACAGGTTATGAAAAACGAGAGGACGCTATCATTTATGAAGTCCATGTCAGAGACTTTACATCCGATGTATCCATTCAAGATAGCCTGAGCGGCGAAAGATGGGGCTCTTATAGCGCTTTTGAAAAGAAGCTCGATTATATTAAATCTCTTGGTGTGACTCATATTCAATTACTTCCTGTAATGGCTTGGTATTACGGGGATGAAACAAAGATGGGGACTAGAGAGACAGATTATTCCGCCAAAAACAATGAATATAACTGGGGTTATGATCCTCACAGCTACTTCTCTCCAGACGGTGCTTATTCTCAGAAACCTGCCGATCCTGAAGAGCGAATTAAAGAGTTAAAGGGTTTAATTGACGCCGTGCATGAAGCTGGAATGGGTGTCGTTCTGGATGTAGTATACACACATATGGCTAAAAAAGAATTCTTAAACGACATCGTACCTAATTACTATGCGTTCCAAGATGCAACGGGCAACTTTATCGGAGGTTTCGGAAACAATCTGGCCACCAACCACAAAATGGCTGAGAAACTAATGGTAGATTCCGTGAAATACTGGTTTGAAGAGTACAAGATTGATGGGATGCGCTGGGATATGATGGGCGATGCGACAGCAGAGTCTGTGCAGCATGCTTATGATGCCGCGGCAGCAATTAATCCGAAGGCTCTTTTTATTGGTGAAGGTTGGAGAACATTCGGCGGTGCTGCAGCTGATCCTTCCCTTGCTGGGAAAGGTGCAGATCAGGACTGGATGGATAAAACGGATAGCGTCGGTGTTTTCTCTGATGAGTTCCGTAATGAATTGAAATCTGGTTATGGCTCTGAAGGTCAGCCTAGATTTATTACGGGCGGTGCGCGTCCAATCACGACAATCTTTAACAATATTAAAGCACAACCATCTAATACGCCCACTGATGATCCAGGGGATATCGTTCCGTACATCGAAGCACATGATAACTTGACGCTGCATGATGTGATTGCACAAACGATCAAGAAGGATCCTACAATTGCAGAGAATGAGCTTGAAATCCAGAAGCGGATTAGACTTGGCAACATGCTTGTTCTAACCTCTCAAGGAACAGCTTTCATTCATGCGGGCCAGGAATATGGACGTACTAAGCAGTGGAAGGATACTACGGTTCCTCAGGATAAATACACTGAAATGTTTGATAGCGAAGGAAAATCCTTCGGTTATTTCATTCATGATTCGTATGATTCTTCGGATGCGGTCAACATGTTTGACTGGACGAAAGCAACGGATGAATCACAATTCCCTGTCCAGAACACGACAAGAAAATATACTTCGGGTCTAATGGAACTGAGAAAGTCCACGGACGCATTCCGATTGGGAGACAAGGATCTGGTTAATTCCAATGTTAACCTAATTCCTGCTCCAGAAATGAAGACAGATGATCTTGTTATTGGTTATTCAAACAAAGCTACAGATGGCACAGGTATCTATTATGTCTTCATGAATGGCGATAGCACAGCAAGAACACTGACCCTTTCGGACGATTTGACGAGTGGTCAGGTGCTTGTCGACAATGATGAAGCTGGTGTCACTGCAATTCCGGTGAGTCAATGGAGCGGTTTCTCCTTAACCGCAAATTCAATTATGTTAGAGCCTTTAACTGCTGTAATTATCAAAATGGAAGCTGAAGCCGCTACGCTTACTTCTTTGGAGACCGAGAATGTGAGCTATACGCTGGCAGCAGGCAATACGCATCAAACTTCTGTTTTTGCGAGATATGATGACAACAGCAGAAGAAACGTTACACAATCAGCTACTTACACTTCCAATAAACCTGAAGTGGCTACAGTAAGCAATAAAGGTCAAGTGAAGGCGATTGGCAATGGAACAGCTGTAATTACCATCACTTATGGCGGTATTTCTACATCTGTTACCGTTAAGGTTACGGATAAGAGATATGTCCTGTTCACTTATACGCGTAGTGATAAGGATTATAAGGATTGGAACATCTGGGTTTGGAATACGGGAGTTAAAAATGACCAGATTGATTTTAATACCTTTAAGGATGGTAAAGCGAGTGTCCTAATTGAGGTTGCTGAGAATGCGACAAAAGTAGGGTTCGTCATTCGTAAAGGTACCGATTGGTCGATTAAGGATCCTTACGGGGATGATCGTGAAATTCCATTGACGCCGGGTGAAGGGTTCACGAAAGTGAACGTAACTAGCGGGGTTAAAGAGTTTGATATCAAGCCAAGTATTAACGGTCCAATTCTAAAAGATGGAACGCTTACGTTTAGATACCGCGATGATGCCTTGTTCCGTAATGATAATATGGCTGCGATTACAGCTGCTAAAGTAAAAGTAAATGGCATTTCGTATCCGATGACTTACGATTCCGCTAATGAGTGGTTCACTTATACGTTGACTGATTTAGTAGAAGGTACGTATAAGTATACGTTTTTGATCACGAAAAACGGTGTCACTACTGAATTAACGGATCCTAAGAATACGGTGAATGATGAATCTGTTGTGGTGTATCATATTCCTGACGTTACGATTACGACATCCGTAAGTCCAGAAGCAGTTACATCAAATCAGAATGCGGTTGTAACGATCAATGCATCTTCTTCAGACGATGTAAAGTATTCGGAAGGTTATATGGATTTAACTAACCTTGGAGGACCAAGCAGGGTCAAGTTAGATACAGAATTGATGAAACAGACGGTTGCTGTAAAGGACACGGTGTCTGCGGGAATCAAGAATATTTCGATCACGCTCGTGGACCAGTACGGCAATGCGCATAAGCAAAATGCAACAATCGAGGTTAAAGCTAGAACCTATACAGGTGATAAGCTTGATTTTGATTGGGATGAGGCTCGTATTTACTTCGCGCTTACAGACCGATTTAAGGATGGAGATCCTACGAATAACGAGAATGTAGATAAAGATCATCTAGAAGCTTATCATGGTGGGGATTTCCGAGGCATGATCGAGAATTTAGATTACTTACAAGAACTCGGTATTAACACACTTTGGATTACGCCAATTGTAGATAATATTGATTTTAATAAAGGTGATGGCTTCAAACAATACGGATATCATGGCTATTGGGCCAAAGACTTTACAAAACTCGACGAGCATCTTGGTGATATGGAAACCTTCAAGGAATTGATCGAGAAGGCACATGACAAGGGCATCAAGATCATGGTAGACGTTGTACTTAATCATACGGGTTATGGTCTTAAGGCTACGGATACCGATCCAACAATTACAGCAGAGGATAAAGCGCGTTTTGAAGGAATGCTTCGTTCGGATGGTGTATCCGCGGATACAGATCCAATCAAAGGCGAGCTTGCAGGGTTGCCGGATTTCAAAACAGAAGATCCAGCCATTCGCAAACAAATTATCGATTGGCAAACAGGCTGGTTAGACAACGCTCGGACGGAACGTGGAGATACGATTGACTATTTCCGTGTGGATACAGTCAAACATGTAGAAGATACAACTTGGAAAGCATTTAAAAATGCATTGACTTCAATTGATCCAAACTTCAAAATGACCGGTGAATACTTCGGCGGAACCATTGATAGTAATGGTGGAATGCTCGAAACTGGTCAAATGGACGGTCTGCTTGATTTTGGATTTAAGACAGCAGCGAAGGATTTTACCGATGGCAAAATAAACAGTGTGGATTCCTATCTACAGGTACGTGAGACGAAGCTAGACAATACAAAGGTGATGGCTCAATTCCTAAGTAGTCATGATGAGGATGGCTTCTTGTCCAATTATGTAGATGGAGACAAAGGCAAGCTGAAAATCGCAGCCGCTCTGCAAATCACCGCCAAGGGACAGCCAGTCATTTATTACGGAGAAGAACTAGGAAAATCGGGCAAAAATGCAGGAGACATGTCTAAAGGTGAGTTCAGTGAGAACCGTAAAGATATGCCGTGGGATCAGTTGACTGCAGAGAAGCCACTTCATGATCATTATCAGAAGCTGTTGAATATCCGTGCAAAATACTCCAAAGTATATTCCAAAGGTACACGCACGAAGTTGGCAGGCTCAGATGATTTAGGTTATCTAGCTTTCAATAAATCTTATGAAGATGAGAACGTTGTAACGGTTATTAACACTAAGACTAGTGAGGTATCTGCAACGATTCCAGTACCGTTTACTGCCAATTCGACTGCAAAAGATGAATATAGTGGTAAAACCTTCACGGTATCCACTGATCAAAAAGTAACCATTGATCTACCAGGCAGAGATGATGGGGGTACGGTTATTCTATCTGGGGTATCTAAAGTGACAGCAACACCATCACCTGGTGGTAACGTTGTTAGCCCAACAACCCCTGCTGACACTCAAGTTGTCAGTGAGGACAGCTTGAAAAATGGTAAAGATGGAAAGGTGCAAATCGATATTGCTGCAGGTAAGACAGCAGTGTTGTTACCGTTGCAAGCTGCAAAAACGTTAGGATCGAATAATCTAGTATTTAGAATGGGGGATTTATTAGTTACTATCCCTAACAAACTGTTAAGTACAATACCAAGTTTAGCTTCAGTTGTGGATGCAGAAGGTGCTCAAATCCTGTTGGAGCTGAATCCATTGGTCCAGTCTGCTGCGAAAGCAGTAGTAGATGGTTTAAACAAAGAGGCAGGAACCGTAACTTCGCTATCCGATGTGTTTGAATTGAGACTTAGTATTTTGAAGAAAGACGGTACCCGGATTGTAGTTAAGAAGTTCGATGAACCGATTACGATTTCGTTTAAAATTAAGGGCCAATTCAATAAAGATTTATTGGGTATCTACTATTTGGGCGATAATGGTGAGCTTGAGTACGTAGGAGGACAGCTGAATGATGACGTGATATCTGCACAAGTCACGCACTTTAGCAAATATGGTGTACTTGAGATTGTGAAGTCGTTTAAGGATGTTCCAAATACCTATTGGGCATTTAACGTAATTCAGTCTCTTGCAGCAAAACAAATTGTTTCAGGGGTTACAACAACCGAGTTTAATCCGAAGAGCAACGTTAGCCGTGCAGAATTTACCGCATTACTAGTTCGTGCACTCGGTTTAAATGCTGAGGGACAGGTTCAATTTACTGATATTAAGTCAGATGCATGGTATTCATCATACGTAGCAACAGCGTCTAAGCTCGGCATTGTTAGTGGTCGAAGCAAGGATACCTTTGCACCGAATGCTTCCATTACCCGTGAGGAAATGGCTATCATGGTAATCCGTGCGCTTGAAGTGAAGTCTGGTAAGAAGATCGACCCAGCAGTGGGTGTCACGACATTTGCAGATGCATCTAGTATCAGCAAATGGGCAGATAGCTACGTGAAGACTGCGGCAGGTCTAGGGCTTCTGCAAGGCAGAGAGAACAATCAATTTGCTCCAAAAGGGTGGATGACCCGCGCCGAAAGCGCACAGATTATTTATACGCTAATGAGCAAGTAAACTGGACTTCGGTGTGCTGATTGTAGTGCACCGAAGTATTAGTAGTTGGCTAATAATGTGTAAGTCATGCTTAGTAATCTCTAATTAAAAACAGGGTATCCCACAGCTATCATAGCTAGTGAGATACCCTGTTTTATTATGTTATGTTTTTTACGGTCAAAGGCTTAAATCTAGTTGATTGCTTTAAGTATAGCGAAACCATAAGCAGGCATCTTCACGTTCAGCTTGCCACGCTCAGCACGCACTGTATCGGCAGTGAATAAGTTCTCCCAATTTCGCTCGTCTACGTCAACACGGAACGTTTGAGCGGTCTCTTCGCTATTGATCAGTACAACTATAGTCTCAAGATCCAATCGGCGCTCATAGGCTATCTTACTGCCTTGTCGACCTGCCTCCAAGAAAGTAAATGTCCCCGTACGAAGTGCAGGTTGCTCATTGCGTATTTGAATGAGCTGACGGTAGAATTCGAACAGATCATGATCCTGCTTCTCAGGGTTCCACTCCATGCATTTACGACAACCTGGGTCACCCTCACCGTCCATTCCGAACTCGTCGCCATAATAGATACAAGGAGTACCCATAAAGGTGAACTGGAATAGTGCAGCTAATCGCATTTTATTTTTGTCGCCCGCAGCCAGCGTAAGTAAGCGTGGCGTGTCATGACTATCTAACAGATTGAAGGCAACTTCACTTGCCTGCAGTGGGTAACGCGATAACTGTCTGCCGATAGAGTTGGCAAATCCCTCTGCATCAAGGTTACCGTGAACAAAAAAGTCTAAGACGGCATCAGTGAAGGGATAGTTCATGACAGCATCGAATTTATCACCCTCCAGCCACGGAGCAGATTCATGCCAGATTTCTCCAAGGATGTAGGCCTCAGGATTAGCGCGCTTTACCACCTTGCGGAATTCACGCCAGAAATCATGGTCTACTTCATTGGCTACATCAAGGCGCCAACCATCGATTCCAACTTCTGTAATCCAGAATTCAGCGACCTTCAGTAAGTACTCTTTAACTTCAGGATGTTCAGTATTAAGCTTTGGCATATGTGGTTCAAAGGCAAAAGTATCATAAGTAGGAATGCCGTTTACAACCTTAAGCGGAAACTCACGAATATGGAACCAGTCTTTGTAAATGGAGTCTTCTCCCTTTTCCTGAACATCTAAAAATGGAGCGAAGGTTCCACCGGAGTGGTTGAATACAGCGTCTAACAGCACACGAATTCCACGTTTATGGCAGAGGTCGACGAGTTTTTTTAACGTTGCAATATCCCCGAAATGCGGATCAACTTTCATGTAATCTTCTGTATCGTATTTATGATTAGTAGTTGCAGTGAAGAGTGGTGTGAAATAAATAGCATTGATGCCAAGCTCGTTAAGATGATCCAGATGATCAATAACCCCTTGCAGGTCGCCGCCAAAAAAATTGGTTGGTGTTGGCTCTGCTCCCCATGGCTGAACATCTTTTGGATCAAGGCTAGGGTCACCATTTGCAAATCGTTCAGGGAAGATCTGATAGAAAACAGCGTCCTTTACCCAGGCAGGTGGAGTGAACACATCAACGGGGTTAATAAATGGGAACTCGAAAAGCTTGTTTGGATTTTCTGGGCGATTCGTTTGAAAATCATTTTCGGTCATCCAAACTTTCTCGTTATCCTTTTGCAGTAAGAATCCGTATTTCAATCGGCGATAGATGGGAACTGAAGCACATTCCCAATAATCGAACATAGCATCAGAAGTGAAGAGGGTCATGGGAATTAGCTCTTTCGTGGTATCCCAAGTGTACTTATCCCCTGCAAAAGCAAATACTTCTGTTAAATCCCCTTTTTTAGCGCGGAGACGCAAGTGAATCGTACTCTCATTATAGGCATAAGACCAATTTAACCGCGGGCGATGGTACACAGCTTCCAGTAACATGAATAAGTCCTCCTAAAGTTTTGTAAGCGATACTTCCCTGACCAGCTTCAGCAAAACTACTTCGAAAGCATACGCTTAGTTTTGTAAGCGATACTTCCCTGACCAGCTTCGGCAAAACTACTTCGAAAGCTTACGCTTAGTTTTGTAAGCGATACTTCCCTGACCAGCTTCGGCAAAACTACTTCGAAAGCATACGCTTAGTTTTGTAAGCGATACTTCCTTGACCAGCTTCGGCAAAACTACTTCGAAAGCATACGCTTAGTTTTGTAAGCGATACTTCCCTGACCAGCTTCGGCAAAACTACTTCGAAAGCATACGCTTAGTTTTGTAAGCGATACTTCCCTGACCAGCTTCGGCAAAACTACCTCGAAAGCATACGCTTAAGTTTTGTGAGCGATACTTTTCCGAACCATTGACCACAGCGCGTGGAGGTTAGAATGTCGCTATTGTTATTGGTTGCACAGTTTTTTATGCAACATGCGCAAATGATGAGGCAATCTTGCACAAAACAAAGAGGCACAACCGCCGCGAAGTAGCTTGTCCGAGGTTGTACCTTTCATAAGTAACATTGCCTTTTAGTTATATAAAACAGGAGGCAGACAATAGATGCGTTGATTCATGTTGGAGTGCCTCTTAACGATTTGGATTATAACATGGAATAAAAGGGCTTTCAATACTCTTGTTCAAACCATTGCACAAATTTTCACTTAAGTATATGCGCGTTTCTACGCTCAGATAATTGTAAATCTATAGGAAAAGTGAATTTGTGGGATATGAGGGGCAAATAAATTAACAATTCCATTTTTAAACACATGAATTATCGATTAATTAAAAGATATCATGTGAAAAATGGAGATAAATGCCTATAGTCTTTATCAATTAATGGAAAATGGTCAAATATGGTATGTGCAAACGTTTTTAAAAACAAACGATACTGTTGTATGATGTATTCATGAATGAAGCGCTTTCTTGCACTGCGAATTGCACCTCAAGAAGGAGCGAGCTAAAAGAATAACTTTTTTTTTAGCTTTTCTGAAATCGTTTGCGCAAGTTTCTGGTTCTACTATTTTACCATCTTATTCTTTTTTAAAATTGGGAGGGGTTAAAGTAATGAAGTTGAAAAAAGTGATGGTTATCACCGCTGCTGTCTCTATGGCACTGTCCGTTACAGCGTGTGGTTCGAACAACAATGGGAATGCCGGGGGAAACAATGCAGCAAAAGCTACTAATGCTGCTAACAACACTACAGAGACTGCAGCGCCAGAGAGCACAGATGCAGCTGCAACAGGAGAGATTGTCCCTGAAGATGGAGCGACTCTAGTCGTATGGGAAAGTAAGGAAGAAAGACCATTCGCAGATGAAATTGCTAAGCAGTTCACAGCGAAATATAACGTTCCAGTCAAGATCGAAGAGTTGGCACCACCAGATCAAGTAACTAAACTTACGCAAGATGGTCCTTCAGGATTAGCTGCAGACGTTATCCTTATTCCTCACGACAACTTAGGTAAAGCGGCAAGTGCGAGCTTGGTTCTTCCAAACGATGTCTTCGGTGAAGAAACAAAAGCTAGCAATACTGAAGCTTCGATTATCGGATCTTCGTACGAAGGCGAATTGTATGGTTACCCAAGAGCAGCAGAAACTTATGCATTGTTCTACAATAAATCACTCGTTAAAGAAGCACCTAAGTCTTTTGACGATGTTCTTGCTTTCAGCAAAACATTCACCGATAAATCCAAGAACAGATACGGCATTATGTGGGAAGTAGGAAACTTGTACTTCAACTACATGTTTATCGCTTCCGATGGCGGATATCTGTTCGGTAAGGACGGTACAGATAAAGAAGATATCGGACTTGCTAATGATGGAGCTGTTGCAGGACTTAAAGAATTTGTGAAAATGAAAGAAGCATTGCCAATTAAGAGTGGAGATATCAATAGTGATATCAAACGCAGCTTGTTCAACTCTGGTGATGTAGCGATGGATATCACTGGTCCTTGGGAGCTTGGAGGCTACAAAGCCGCTCTCGGAGATAACCTTGGTATCGCACCGATCCCTACAGTAAATGGCAAAACAGCCATCACATTCTCTGGTATCAAAATTTTCGCAGTTAACTCGTTTACTCAATATCCGAATGCTGCTAAATTGTACGCTCATTTTGCTTCAAGCAAAGACGCTCAATTGTTACTGAACAAAACGATCGGTTCTGTTCCTACTAACAACGAAGCGCTTCTTGATCCACAAATCGTTAATGATCCATTCGTATCCGCTTTTGCAGCACAAGCTAAGAGTTCCCAACCAATGCCTTCTATCCCTGAAATGGGTAACGTTTGGAGCCCTGTAAATGCAGCACTCCCAGAAATTTGGGATAAGGGTGTAGATCCAAAAGCAGCAATGGACAAAGCCGTTCAACAAATCAAAGATTTGAACAACAGTTCATCGCAATAAGGATCATAAATCACAGTCTTAACAGCATACAGTGAATCAAGCTGCCCGTCGCATGTTTAGCGGAGGGCAGCTTCTTATTTTCACTCGGAGAGGAGAACGGAAGCGAAATGCAGCGACATCGCACGAGGGCCGCAATACTGTCGACGATTTTCATGGGATTGGGACAAATATATAACCGCCAATTCATCAAAGGAATCATGTTTTTAGTTGTAGAAGCCGCCGCTGTTTATTATTTTATTCAGAATCTTGCTACTGCTTTATGGGGTTTTGTCACACTAGGAGAGAACCCTAGCCGTTTGGTAAAAGTAAAAGGCATTGCTAAGATGGTAGCTGGTGATCACTCGATTTATATTTTGATTCAAAGCTTGATCACCATTCTAATGCTTATCATCATAATCCTCGCTTGGTATTTGAACATTAAAGATGCTTATAAGACTGGAGAGAAACGCGATAACGGTCTTCAGGCAAACACCTTTAAACAAAGTGTTCGCTATATACTGGATTATAAGTTCGCTCAGACGTTCTTGGTCTTGCCGGGTATTGGTGTTCTATTCTTTACAATCATGCCAATCATCTTCATGATCCTGCTGGCGTTTACGAACTATTCCGCACCTGATCATCTTCCACCCGCTAAATTGGTGGACTGGGTTGGATTTCAGACCTTCCGAAATTTATTAGTTCTCAAAACATGGAGCCACACCTTTTATGGTGTATTAACATGGACGATTATCTGGGCAGTTCTTTCAACGATTACTACATATTTCGGAGGACTATTGGTAGCCTTATTGGTGAGCCAAAAAGGTATTCGTTTCAAAGGAATGTGGAGAGTTATTCTGATTGTGCCTTACGCAGTACCACAGCTAATCTCTTTGCTGCTGATGCGCAATTTATTTAACGGTCAATTCGGTCCGATCAACCAATACCTTGGGTATTTTGGAATGGGCGGATTACCATGGCTGACAGATCCATTCTGGGCTAAGGTTACCGTAATTATTGTTAACATGTGGGTTGGTATTCCAGTCTCAATGTTACTTATTATGGGCGTACTGACTACAATCCCTCGGGATATGTATGAAGCCGCTGAGGTGGATGGAGCATCAGGTTATCAGAAGTTCCGTATTGTTACGTTACCGATGGTATTGTTCTCCACAGCGCCTACTTTAATTACGCAATTCGCAGGTAACATTAACAACTTTAATGCGATCTTCCTATTAACAGGTGGTAGTCCTGTAAATGGTGATTATCAATATGCCGGTTCCACGGACTTGCTGGTAACCTGGCTATACAAATTAACACTTGATCAGAATAAAAACAACATGGCTTCGGCAATAGGGATTATTATCTTTATCATTGTTGCTTCATTCTCCCTGTACAATTACCGCCGGACGAAATCATTCAAAGAGGAGGATATGATCCAATGAGCAGAAAGATCGCGAACTTTATTCGCTTAAGTGGTAGTTACATCATCTTGATTGCTTTGTCGATAGCGGCACTCTATCCGGCCCTCTGGATTCTATTTGCTTCCTTCCGGCCTGGTAAATCATTGTACAGCAAAACTTTTATCCCTGAACAATTCACCTTCGATCACTACAGAGAATTGTTCACGTCACCAAGCTATATGTTTGGAACTTGGTATGCGAATACATTGAAAATAGCCATATTCTCCATGCTTATCGGTGTAGTACTTACCTTGTTAACCAGTTATGCTGTATCCAGATTCCGGTTTAAAGCGCGTAAAACAGCATTATCTACGGTTCTGATCCTTGGGATGTTCCCTGGTTTTATGAGTATGATTGCCATTTATATGCTCCTTAAGGAGTTTAATTTGCTGGATACGCATATTGCCTTGATTATCGTTTATGCAGCCGGGGCGCCGCTCGGGGGGACGTTTATCGCCAAAGGCTTCCTCGACACCATTCCTCGTTCTTTGGATGAGGCGGCTCGAATAGACGGGGCGAGCAATTTCGGTATCTTTATGCGAATTATTCTTCCCTTGTCACGCCCTATGATCACTTACATGGCACTGACTCAGTTTGTCGGTCCTTGGGTCGATTTCATTTTTGCCAGACTTATTTTACGGACGAAGGAAAACTGGACCGTCGCAGTTGGAATGTGGGATATGGTTAACACGAACCAAAACACTAACTTTACCTTGTTCTCTGCCGGTGCTGTTCTGATCTCTATTCCGATTATGATTTTGTTTGTATTCTTGCAGCGTCTGCTTGTAGATGGATTGACCGCAGGAGCCAGTAAAGGGTAAACGGAAATACTTCAAACTAAAGAATGAACAGGGTACAGCCTTTGTACAGAAATGGAGGGCTGTACCCTTATTCCATTATAGGGAGTGAACATAATGAAAAAGCTATGGACTCTACAAATTAGATCCGTTGGAATAAAGCTGTTCGTTATTCTATTCAGCTCCATAGTGCTCTTATCTTCTGTACTAGGATTGACTTCATATTTTGCTGCTAAAGATATCATTACAGATGAGGTTGCCGCAGCCTCTTCGCAGTCTGTAGTTCAAGCAGCGGACAAGCTGGATTTTGTCCTAACAGAATACGAAGCGCTCTCAAGGCAGTTTGCCCTCGACTCCGCATTAAAAGGTGATTTGGAAAACATAAAAAGTGGAGAACTTACAACGGTAGCCAAAGTTTCCGCGGAAGATCGGATTCGTAGAAAGCTAGACTTAGTTAAAGGATCAGATGAGCGGATGTATGGCGTCAGACTGGTATCTAAGAGCTTGGAAGAAACGGAATCGTATAAATCTACTGGCATTAGTGGCCTTCGTAGTGATGAAGGTATTGCGGAAAGACTGAAACAAATTGCAGATGCTAAAGGGGAGCCAGTGTGGTTTCCGGTTCGTGAGAAGGGCTTCTTTGATGCTTATACTGAACCTACTTTAACTATGGGGAGATTGCTTCGCAATCTTGTACATCCTGAAGCGGAGTATTATATGCTGATCGAAGTTAAAGGCAAGGCCATGACCGAAATGTTGTCTAATCTTCAGATTGGAATTACGGGTGAGATTCGAATTTTGAGCACAGAAGGTAACATAGTTTATGGTGCGGATCATGCTAAACTGGGTCAACCCTCTTACATAAAAGTAACAGATGAGCAAGATGTAGAGAAGAAACATTCCTTTACAGCAGCCGATGAGAACGGAAGTCCGCAGCTTGTCGTATATCAGCCTTTAAAAACTGCGAAGTGGACACTCATGGGCTATGCACCGGTCAGTGATTTTACGAAGTCGGCGGACAAGCTTCTGTATATCACGTTCTCTGTGGTGCTGGCAGCTGCCGTGATAGCCCTGTTAATTGGTTATATTCTGGTTCGTTTGGTTGGACGTCCTCTGGGTAAGCTGGCGACTTTAATGGAAGATGGCGAACGAGGAAATCTTCGGGTACGAACGAATTTTAAAGGTAAGGATGAGATTGGCCGGCTTGGGCATAGCTTCAACAAAATGATGGAGCAAATTTCTCTTCTGGCAAGCCAGAGTGAGATGTCAGCGGATGAAGTGCTGGGTACCTCGGAACAATTAGTTAAAGCATCAGGTACAACCTCACTTCATGCCAGAGAGGTCGCGTCTGCTACGGGTGAGATTGCACTTGGAGCCGCCAGCCTTGCTGCTGAAGCAGAAAGAAGCCATCATAATGTCGAAATCATTGGCAGTAAAATGAGCCAAGTAACTGAATTAAATACAGTAATGGATGCTTCTGCGGAGCGGGTTATCGAGGTTAGTGATCAGGGGACAGAGCTGATGAAGCTGCTAGTAGAGCAGAGTGAATCTACGGTGGAGATGTTCAATCGGATACAAGAAAACTCCAATAAGCTTAGAGAGAGTACACATTTAATTCGCAGTATTCTTAGTCCTATGATAGCCGTGAATAAGCAGACCAATATCTTGGCACTAAATGCCACCATAGAAGCGGTAAGAGCGGGTGCGGCAGGCAGAGGTTTTATAGTGATTGCGGATGAAATCAGACAGCTCGCTAACCAATCGAATGAGTCGATTCAATCGGTTTCCAAGATTACAGAAGAGATTGGTCTACACATTGAGAACACCGTTAAGGATATCAATGAGACCGCTCCAAAGTTTCGTGAACAGATTTCTTCCGTACGGGAGTCATCGACGATATTTGCCAGTGTGAAAGAGGAAATGGAACACTTCATGGGACATATTAATGAATCCTCATCTTCTATTCATGAACTGATAGCGTTTCAGCGTCAATTAGGCGAATCCATGGCGAGTGTCAGTGCCATAGTGCAGCAGACAACGGCTTCGACAGAGGAGGTAGCTTCGATGTCCTCACAGCAGTTTACTGTAAGTGAGGAGCTTGTTGCTTTATCTCAAAAGCTAGAGAGCTTAGCAGCAGATCTTAAGCAATCTATGGTTTCTTTTCAAGTATGAGAATTAAATCTTATTAGTAAAAACAATAAAACGAGCAACTCTCCTATGTATTGGAGTTTTGCTCGTTTTTTTAACTTAATGACTTTAAGGCGTTCTTCTTGTCTTAGAAGGAGTTTGGGAGATACACTTGGATTAACATTTTAATAGTAGAAAAGAGTGATCGATTGACAAATTTGCATCTAAGTCTTAGTGGGAGTCTTTTTCAGCAGGCATTAATTGAAGGGGATTATAGTCCTCATTTTTTTGCTTACTATTATAAACAATGGAACAATTACTATATGTCCTACCATCAGCATAATTCAACCGAAATTATGTATTTGATCTCAGGGAGCTGTGTCGTGGATGTTCACCCGAGAGCGGGGCAAGAAGAGAGATTTAGATTAAAACGGGGAGAATTGATCATCCTTGATGCGAATGTTCCGCACAGACTGATTGTCGAGGATGGGGCGCCCTGTAGAATGCTGAATGTGGAGTTTGGATTTACGGAATATACAGGGGTTGCTCCATCTATCGGCAAGCTCGCTCGGAAAGAAGCGGCACTTGCTGAATGGTTAAAGGTTCCCTTTTCCAGTCTAGTCATGCCTGATCCGGAGGAAATTTATCATGTTCTAAAAGGACTTGTACTGGAGCTTGATCAAAGTGGCGGGAAAGGTGGAAGTATGGTCGACTTATTGTTTTGTGAGCTTCTGCTTCGATTATCTAGCTTGCGACAGGATCAGCTTCATGCCAGTCAACAGCCGTCACAGCTCTATGTGCGGCGTAGTATCGAATTCCTGCATCAGAATTACGACCAGAGTATTCAGGTTAAGGATATCGCTGCCGCGGTCAATCTGCATCCCGGATATCTGCATCGTATTTTTAAGTCACATACAGGTAGGACACTCAGTGATTATTTGAATATGCTGCGAATGGAGAAAGCGAAGATGCTGCTGGGGCAAAGTGATATTCCGATTGCTGAAATTGCCGATTATGTAGGAATTAGTAGCAGACAATATTTTCATCTCCTCTTCAAGAAATATACTGACTGCACACCCGTAGAATATCGTAATTCCATTGAGCGTCATGCTTGGAGTTATGAAGAGATGGATGTTCAATAGACAAGTTAGGATTTTTGACACCTTCCTTCAAAAGAGGTCATGATATTGGTTACGCTTTCCCTTGTGCCCCTGCTACAATGGACAGGAACAATCAATTCATTACCGGAGGATGATAAGGATGTCATTTAAAGTGTCTTTTATAGGGGCAGGCAGCATTGGATTTACCCGTGGATTGTTGCGGGACTTACTAACCGTGCCGGAATTTAATCATATTGAAGTCTCGTTTATGGATATTAATAGCCACAACCTGGAGATGGTTACCGAACTGTGCCAACGTGATATTAGAGAGAATGGATTAAATATTCAAATCCAGGCAACGACGGATCGAAGAGAAGCCCTGAAGGATTCCAAGTACGTATTTTGTACTATTCGTATGGGTGGGCTGGAAGCATTTGCTACAGATGTGGATATTCCTTTGAAATACGGCGTCGATCAGTGCGTAGGGGATACCCTTTCTGCAGGAGGCATTATGTATGGTCAGCGCGGGATTGCGGAAATGCTGAATATTTGCCGTGATATTAGGGAGATGGCTGCGCCGGATGTACTCCTGCTTAACTATTCGAATCCTATGGCTATGCTGACTTGGGCTTGCAACAAATACGGCGGTGTACGGACGATTGGTCTGTGTCATGGAGTGCAGCATGGGCATGGGCAAATTGCAGATGTGTATGGGCTGAAGAAGTCAGAAGTCGATATTATCTGTGCGGGTATCAATCACCAGACTTGGTATATTTCAGCGAGTCATCAGGGAAAGGATTTGACCGAAGGTCTTTTAGAAGCTTTTGAGAATCATCCAGAATTCAGTCGCACAGAAAAAGTTCGGATCGACATGCTGCGCCGGTTTGGATATTACAGTACTGAATCCAATGGTCACCTAAGTGAATATGTGCCATGGTACCGTAAACGGAGCGATGAAATTATGGATTGGATCGACCTAGGAAGCTGGATTAACGGAGAGACTGGCGGATATCTACGTGTCTGCACTGAAGGGCGGAATTGGTTCGAAACGGATTTTCCGAATTGGATGAAGGACCCGGCACTGGAGTATACGGTGGAGAATCGTGGAGAAGAGCATGGCTCTTTTATTATTGAAGGATTGGAAACGGGCAGAGTGTACAGAGGTCACTTTAACACTGTGAACAATGGTGTGATCTCTAATTTGCCGGATGATGCGATCATCGAAGCACCGGGGTATGTGGACCGGAACGGGATATCGATGCCGCTTGTGGGAGAATTACCGCTTGGTCTCGCAGCGGTGTGCAACGTTAGTATCTCAGTGCAACGTCTAGCCGTCGAAGCCGCGGTGCATGGCGATGACAAGCTGCTGCGTCAAGCCTTTATGATGGATCCGCTCGTAGGTGCCGTATGTAACCCGAAAGAAATCTGGCAGATGGTCGATGAGATGCTCGTAGCTGGGGAGCAGTGGCTGCCACAATACAGCGAGGCCATTGCAAAAGCGAAGGAGCGCTTAGCTACAGGAAATCTGATTCCAACGAAGACTAATAACGAAGGCGCTGCTCGCCTGAAGGTGAAAACGGTGGAAGAGATGATGCAGGACCGGGATACAGCGAATAGAAATGCCGGTGAGTCTGACAAAGGCAAGGATAGGGAAAAGGCTCATTAGATTGTAGTGGGTGCAGCACACTTGGAAGAAGCGATAACAAAGGCACTGTGAGACGGCTTCAGACAGTTGATTAGAGCTCCTTTATATAAACAACCTCCCCTCCCAAGCACTGGGATGTGGAGGCTGTTTATATGGGTTTCTATCCGATAGCTCCGAACCTTGGAGCCCCCAAGCTGGGTAGAGGAATCCCCAAAATATGAGTATCCCAAAAGCCATGAAATGACTGATGGGACACCCATGTATAGGTGATTATGAAGTTACAGTACCCTTTTGACTGAAGAAGGTCTTTAGCGCCTGGTACACTTCTTTTTTGTCTTTAATGACATAATGCATGAATTGCTCGTGCTTCAGATGACGATAAGCGGACATTAGTGTGCTGCTGCGGTTGTACTGATTCACTTCCCCGTAACCAAACATATTGCTTCGTTTTAGCAATTCTCCAATTAGCTTCACACAACGTTCGTTGTCGGAGGTGAGGTTATCGCCATCAGAGAAGTGAAACGGATAAATGTTGTACTGCGCTGGCGGGTATCGGCTATCGATAATCTCAATCGCTTTTTGATAGGCTGAGGAACAGATGGTTCCCCCACTCTCGCCACGTGTGAAGAAATCATGCTCGCTGACCTCTTTGGCCTCCGTATGGTGGGCGAGAAAGACAATCTCTACCTTCTCATACTGGCGGCGCAGAAAACGGGTCATCCAGAAGAAGAAGCTGCGGGCGCAGTATTTTTCAAAAGATCCCATCGAACCTGACGTATCCATCATCGCAATAATGACCGCATTGGAGTGAGGCGTTCGAATGTCATCCCATGTTTTGTAGCGCAGATCATCAGGACTTATGCTGTGAATGCCGGGATTTCCTCTGCTTGCATTACGCCGAAGATTCTCCAGCAGGGTACGTTTCTTATCGATGTTGGACATCATGCCTTTTTTACGGATATCGTTGAAGATGATGGATTTAACCTCAATCTCTTCCTTATTCTTGGGCTTCAGATGTGGCAACTCCATATCCTGAAACAAGATGTCCTCTAGATCCTCCAGATTGACCTCTGCTTCCACGGTGTCTTGACCAGGTTGATCGCCTGCTTTTTCCCCCTTGCCGGGCTGTGCTGACTGTGAATCCCGCCCAAGTACATCGCCGACCTGACTTTCCCCGTCGCCCTGTCCTACATGCTTTTGCTTACGAAAGTTATAAATAATTCGGTACTCATCCAGACTGCGAATCGGAACCTTAACAATCTGCTTACCGCCTGACAAAATAATATTTTCTTCGGTCACGAGATCCGGCAAATTATCCTTAATAGCTTCTCTAACCTTTTGTTGATGACGCTCCTGATCCTGATGGCCTTTGCGATGAAGGGACCAGTCTTCTTTTGAGACTACAAAGGAAAAGGGACCAGATGAATGCGACAGGATGACCACCTCCCATGGAATATGAATGTTAATCGAGGGAACCTTTTGCAAAGCCTCACTTTGTGAGGATGTTTTGAAAATATAAGAAAGTATAGGTTTTACCCTATACATTATCCTTATATTTCTACGAGAAACGGTTATCGTCTTTAGAGGACGACAACGTCGTTTCTTCTTGGGTTGTAACTAAAGTATATTCATGGGGATGGGGGATATGTGATTTCTTATTCGCTGATCTCATCCACGGTCAATGTATAACTGTTCGACTGGCTCTCGCCAGCATATTCACGTCCATCCAAATTGAAAGAATATTGAGCGGTTACTAAGCCTTTAAGGAAACGCATCATTACATGTTCACTTACCCTGACAAAATAATGGATGTTTACAGTAACAGCACCTTTGACTGTCCCTAGCGACAAGATACCGTTAAATGAAGATTGTGGATTTGGAATTCCGTCAATCACAATACTGCTAGGATCAATAAGACATTCCTCCGGTGATAGCCGATCAAGGGATATTTTTGCTGGCCAATTCCCACTATTCGTTAGGGAGACCCAGCACTGGACATGTTCTCCTTCTTCCACAAGGGTAGGCTTTGCATGAGTTTCGAGAGAAATCACAGGTGTGACGATTAAGGTAGTAACGGTATTGGAACGAGAGGTTTGTCTTACTGTTCGTCCGTCCGGGAGTACAAAAGTATACTGAACACTTCCATGGTTTTGTACAGCTCCGATGGCCTGAATGTTTATAGCTGCGGGGACGCTCACTTGAAAGACTACGACTGCTGAAGTTCCGCCTCTTAAAGTACCAAGCTGAATGCCGTCTGCGGGACGGGCTCCTTTTTGCATGACTCCATTTAACAGAACACTATCCCATACGAAAAGAGTGCCGGGAGGAATAGCATCCGTCAGGATTGCATTTACGGCCAAGTTCCCGCTGTTGCTTACAGTTAGTTCATATCTTAGGTTGTCACCTGGAGCTGCTGTAACATGATCTACTCTCTTGCTGATGGTGACACCTGCCAGAACAAGTGAGACAACGACGGTGTTACTCTCGGTTATATTGGGATCGTCATCGACGGTATAAGTGACAGTTGCCCGATTAGTCAGGTCCAAGGATGGAGGGATCTCAGTCACTCGAACACGAAAAGAAATATCAATACTTAGGTCTTTATCAAGCTGACCGATTCCTATTCCTTGCATAGGATCTGATTCTGGATAATAGACTCCACCTGCAATGACGCTCCCTGGAATGAACACAGCTCCGTTCGGAATAGATATCGTTGCGCTGATTTGATTTAATAGGCTGTTACCTTCGTTCGTGAGCCGTAATGTATAGGTAACTACATCGCCTATAAAAGAGGTCGGAGTGCTTGCGGTCAACGAGGTAGAGAGCTGATACGAAAGCAAAGAAACGAATACGGAATTAGAATATAAATCCCCGTTAATGATCCTTCCCTCCGGTGTAGCAAAAGAAAAACGGCCTAGTGCTTTATTTTGTAGCACAAGCGTAGAAGGCAGTGAGATGATAACGACTTGAAAGGCGATGTTCACCTGACTCTGTGGAGCGATGGAACCTAGCGTTATGCCTGAAGACGGTGTAGCCCCTGGGAGAGGCACACCGTCTCTAAGCACGCTGTTAGAAATAAAGGATACGCCCTCTGGAAGAGTGTCGTACACAGTTACCACAGCTTCTGTGTTCCCATTGTTGGAAGCTGTAATGGTATACACTAGAGTGTCACCTAATGAGGCATGGGATTTGTCTGTACTCTTCAGCAATGAAAGCACGGGGCCCACGACCGGGGTGTTAACGGTATTGGAATAGACAATGCCGTCAACACCCGCTGCCGAGTTGAAGAGTACCATAGATTGATTGGTTACGACAGGCTGGGTACGTGAGCCGGGAATCATAACGCTACTACCTGAACCTGGAAGGTGATGGTTGAGGAAGCACCAGCAGCAATCGTTCCGATGGCAATACCGGAAGCCGGGCTGCCATTAGGTCGTGGGGTTCCGTCTACAGTGATGCTGCCTGTTACAAACTGGCTGCCTGCTGGGATAGGGTCAACTATGATGACGTTATTGACAGGTGAAATTCCCAAATTGGTAACAACAATTGTATAAGTGATGATGTCGCCGACCACAGCATCTACAGAGGCAGTGCTCTTAACGACACTTACATCCGGAGAAGAAACAGGGATAATTAAGACGTTCGAAACTGAAGTTCCGGTGAGTAGACGACCATCTGGTGGTGTGAACGAGAACGTTGATGAAGCTTGATTGACTAACTGCTGCGGTGACGGAAGAGAAGCTACTGTAACCTGAAGGGTTATGGTCACTGTTATTGTGCTTCCCGGAGCAACTGCTCCAATATTTAATCCAGTAGACGGGTCGGATCCTGGTTGCGGCACTCCGTTAACAAGTACGCTATTTGGAACAAAGATAGCTCCGCTAGGAATCGTATCAGTTATGACTACATTTGCTGTGAGATTACCGGTATTCGTTACCTTCAGGGAGTACGTAATCGTATCTCCGACAGTTGCAGCAGTTCTATCCGCACCTTTGATAACAACGATGATAGGCTGATAAACAGGAATAACAAGCGTATTAGAGAATGAAGATCCTGAGAATGCCCCAGATGTGAAGCTTACGGAAGCTTGGTCGGTTAACGTAGCAGGATTAGGCAGCACATTGACGATAGTGTTGAACGAGATATTGACTGAAACGCCCGGTGCAATGGTGCCGAGTGAGATGCCATTCGCAGGATTGGCATTAAGATGTGGAATACCATCAACGAGCACACTCCCAGTGACAAATGTAGATCCAGCCGGTATTGGATCACTAATATTTACGTTGTTGATGTTGGCTATTCCACTATTGGTAACCGTCATGTTGTAGGTAATAGTATCGCCAACAACGGCATCTGTAGCTGGTGAAGACTTAGTTACGATGACATTTGGTGAAGATACGGAAATCGATGTCGAATTGGAATTGATCGAACTGTTAAATGTCCGACCATCAGGCAAGGTGTAAGCAAAGGCTACGGAAGCTTGGTTTATCAGCTGCTGGCTTGCTGGCAGTGTTGTAATGAGTACTGAGAACATGACAGACAGTGTTGCACCTGCGGATATTACACCAAGTGGAATGCCAGCTGCAGGATCTGCTCCTGGAGCCGGAGCGCCTTGAATAAGTACGCTATTAGGCACAAAAGTCGTTCCGGAAGGGATGGTATCACTTAGTGTAGCTAAAGCCCCGTAATTCCCTGTATTGGTTACGTTAATTGTATAGGTTATGGTATCACCGACGGTCGCTTGAACTGTATTGGAGCTTTTTGCTGCGGCTAGAATCGGTAAATAAATAGGCGTTGATACAATGTTAGAAAAGGCTACATTAGAGAGTACTCCTGAGGTGAAGCTAACGGTTGACTGGTTATTTAGTAGACCTGAAGGCGGCAATGAGACTGTGTTCACCGTGAAGGCTACAGTTACGGTTACACCTGGTGCGATACTGCCTAAGGTTACCCCCGTGGCAGGGCTGCCCCCCGCACGAGGCACACCATTAACAAGAACACTGCCGGATACAAATGTAGTACCCGCAGGAAGGGCATCCGTGAAGACGGCGTTATTCACCGTTTCAATTCCGTTATTGGTAATCGTAACCGTATAGGTAATCGTATCACCCACCGTTGTTGATGTGGTAGGTGTAGATTTTACTACAGCCAGATTTGGTGAAGAGATAGGGATAGTGATTGTATTGGATAGGACGGAACTACCAAGTGTGCGGCCGTCAGGCAAAGTGAAGCTATAGGCTACGGTACCCTGATTGACCAACTGCTGAGGATTGGGCAGTGAGGTGATATCAACAGTGAATATTACTGCAGTAGTGGCACCGGGTGCAATAACTCCAGCTGGAATCCCCGTAGATGGATCCGCTTGCGCTAAGGGGAGTCCATTAATGAGTACACTATTCGGAACGAAGGTAGTACCCGCAGGAATATTGTCCGTAATGATTAAGCTTGCCGGATAGTTCCCTGTGTTGCTCACGGTCAGGGTGTAGCTAACAGCGTCACCTGTTGTAGCGTTATTCGTACTTGCTGTTTTGACGACCGAGATGTTCGGCTGGTACACAGGAATGGTAACTGTATTGGAGAAAGTCGAACCGGAAAAAACACCTGATGTAAAGGTTACAGATGCCTTATTGATAAGTGAAGCAGTAGGAGGAACAGAGGTCACGATAACACTGTATGCAACTAGAGTCGAAGCTCCAGGCGCTAGGGTACCAATTGATATCCCCGAAGAAGGGTTCAGGTTTGGAAAAGGCACTCCATTTACGGATACGCTCCCTGTTACAAAAGCAGCACCGGTTGGTGTTGGATCATTAAGTATTACGCTATTGACAGCTTCTATACCGCTATTTGTAATATTTACGTTGTAAGTGACCGTATCTCCGATCGCTACGGAAGTTGAGGTGGAGCTTTTGACAACGACGATATTAGGAGCTGAGACTTGTAGTGTGACTGTATTAGATACAGCAGTTCCGCTTAAAGGTCTACCGTCAGGAGGGGTAAAGGTAAAGCTTGCAGAAGCTTGATTGCTGATTTGTTGTGGTGATGGCAGCGTCACGATATTAACTGAGAAGCTAACAGGGATACTGGTCCCCGGTGCCACACTGCCTACAGCTATACCGGTATCGGGCGCTGCACCTGGCTGCGGCATGCCTCCTACAATAACACTGTTAGGATTAAAGACAGTTCCAACAGGAATGTTATCGGTTAAAGTTACATTTGCAGCAAGATTACCTGTATTACTTACAACCACCGTGTAGATGACTGTATCACCTACAACCAGTGCATCCCCATCTCCATCGACTGCACTTTTTAATAAGGAAATCTGTGGTTGAGTGACTGGTGTGCTAGTAATGTTAGATGAAGAAGAACCGGAGAATACACCGGATGTAAAACTGACGGATGACTGATTATTAATCTGTGATGGTATCGGCATCGTTATCCTCACCTCGAATGTTACGGTAGCTGTGGCGCCTGGACCCAGACTACCGATTGGAATGCCGGCGGACGGAACTGCTAGCGGCTGGGTAATGCCGCCTACAATTACGGTTCCGGGAATAAAAGCTGCATTCTCAGGCAGTGGATCGCTGAGAATGATGTTGCTAACTGTAGCAATACTGTTGTTCGTCAATACAGAGGTGAATGTAAGGATGTCACCTGTAACGGCGTCAGTAGCATTCACGCTTTTATTGACACTGACGTTAGGGGCAGAAACAGGGACAGAGAGCGTATTCGACACTACAGTTCCTCCAAGTTGACGCCCATCTGGGAGGGTGTAGCTAAATGTTGCTGAAGCGGAGTTTAGCAACACCTGTGTAGGTGGTAATGCAGTTATCGTGACCAGAAAGCTTACGGACACACTGTCACCTGGTGCCAACGGGCCTACAGGAATGCCGGTTACAGGATTGTAGCCGGGTAAAGGTGTTCCACCTATGATTACACTATTAACGTTAAATACAGCTTGGGGTGGAAGCGTATCAGTCAATAGTAGTGTGGTTGCAATATTTCCTGTATTGCTAATGAGGATCGAGTAAGACAAAGATCCCCCAACGGATGCCTGAGCTGTATTCGCGCTTTTGACCATACTAATGATCGGTTGATAAACAGGAGTTACTACTGTATTCGAGAGTGAGGAACCGGTAAAGGCACCGGAGGTGAAAGAAGCGCTGGCTCTGTTTGCAAACTGTGCTGGATTTGGTAAAGAAGACACGTTCACTTTAAAAGAAAGTGTTGTAGAGTTGCCTGCAGCGATACTACTAATAGATATTCCTGTATTTGGATTTGCGGCTGGCACCGATGAGCCGCCAACAATAACGCTACCTGCTACAAAGGTGCCTCCAGTAGGAATGGTGTCAGAGACGACGATGTTACTCACAGCTACGCTACTTGTGTTGGACACTGTGATTGTGTAAGTCAGATTCTCTCCGACTGCGACATCTGCAACGCTTGCGGTTTTGCTTAGCGTAACATTAGGGGCAGAGACAGGGATGCTGACGGTGTTTGATTGGCTAGTTCCGGATAAGGATCTGCCGCTTGGTAATTGGTAGGTGTAACTGCTACTGGCTAGATTGTTCAGAACAGGTGGTGAAGGAAGAGATTGGACAGTGACTAGAAATGTTACGGGCACAACAGTTCCTAAGGCCACTGTACCTAGATTAATGCCTGTAAGTGGAGAATCTGTTGGTCGTGCGACTCCGTTTACAGTTACACTACCCGATACAAAGGTAGCCCCTGAGGGAATATTGTCGGTTAAGGTTACAGCAGCTCCAATATTTCCAGAATTCTGAACATTTAACGTATAAAGAACATTGCCACCTACGGTTGCACTAGCGGTGTTCGAGCTTTTAACAATTTGAATGCTGGGTTGATATACTGGAGTCGTAGTTGTGTTGGAAAGTGAAATACCAGTAAAGGCTCCTGAACTGTAGGATGCTGTAGACTTGTTTAATAGCTGTGCTGGACTAGGCAATGAGATAACATTGACCTGAAAGGTGACGGTAACCGAACTCCCTGCAGCGATTGAACCAACAGTAATGCCTGTTCCTGGATTTGCAGAGGGTTGTGACGTCCCTGCAACTGTAACACTTCCCGAAACCAGTGAAGTCCCAGTGGGTATGGTGTCTGTAAGGATGACATTAGTAACTGCTTCGATCCCGTTGTTAGTGATAACGGAGGTATAAAGGAGTGTATCGCCAACAGCGACATCAGCAAATCCTGCGCTTTTGACCACGGCAACATTAGGGAGTCTCACTGGAATAGACAAAGTATTGGATGAGGCTGATCCAGCAATAATTCGCCCATCTGGAACCTGAAAGGTATAAGCAGCGCTTGCTTGGTCGACCAGTTGCGGTGGAGATGGAAGGCTGTTGACTAAGACACGAAATTGAACAGTAGAGCTGCCTCCAGCAGCGATCGTCCCAATAGCAATTCCTGTAGCTGGATTTCCAGCGACAGGAGATCCATTGACGGTAAAGCTACCTGCAACATAAGAGCTCCCCGTAGGAATATTATCCGTAACTGTTGTTAGCGCACCGATATTACCAGTGTTGGTGATTTGAAGTGTATAGGTAATTTGATCTCCGACGGTCGCATTTGCAGTATTTGCTGATTTTACAATGTTAAGGATGGGCGAATATACGGGTAAAGTTACCGTATTGGATGGAATGACCCCCGTCATGATAGAACCGCCAGCTACACTTTGAAATGTAAAAGCAGCATTTGCGGTGTTAGCGATATTCTGCGGACTTGGTGGTAATGAAGTGACTTTAGCTTGATATGTAACCGTTATTGAAGTGCTCAGAGCCAATGACCCCAAAGAGATTCCTGCTGTAATGTCAAAGGTGGGCCTTGCGACGCCGGCCACTACAACGCTTCCGGTGACAAAGGTCGATCCTGCTGGCAGCGCATCTGATAAAACGACGCTAGCCGCACTTGCTGTTCCAGTATTACTGACGATTACAGTGTAAGTTACCGTATCTCCGACAATCGGACCGGACACATTGGCACTTTTAGTAACGTTTATTTTAGGTGCATTAATATCTACTTGTATGGCATTTCCATTAAGTACATAAGCATCACCGGAGGTAGTTAATTGTAAAATCGCTGAAGACTGATTATTTGCAAGTCTGGCTGATACATCGACATTAGTAATGTCCCAGCCTTGTCGGCCACCGATGATGTTGGTGCCGGGATTTCCGTTTGTTTGATTGCGATTTCCGAATGTTCCAGTGGTATCCAGTACACCTAGATCGTTGTTAATCTGTGAAGCGAAGAAGTTGTTGGCAAAGTTATTGGGTCCTGATAAAGCTACGAGCGTTGTTGATGTAGGCCCGAATAATGCCTGGTCTCCCGAACGGTTCGCATCACCCTCCTGTGCGCTAAATAGTGCCCTACCTCCAAGTGCACCTGTAATTGGAGTTGCAAAGCCTGTTATTGTAGTAGAGACTGGTGCTGAAGTTGCCTGTACAAGTATTGCACCTGCCCGTAAGGACATATTACGGAAGGGCAAGGATGTATTTTGATAGATTACACCAAGTGTCCAGCCCGCATGGTTAGCTGTGGAATCACTAGGAATAACGATCGTGCCAACTACACCACCAGTGGTGTAGGTTCCGGCACCGCCTTGTGAAATAATACTGGTGACATTAGCAGAACGAACATATGCAGATGCGCCATTTCCTAAATCAACAGTATTACTAGTTGCTGCATCGGGAGTTATGCTGAACGTACTCCCGGCAGGATTTATCAAAGAGACAGGGTTGTTTATTGCTGCACTGAGGTTTACGGTTCCATTGATATAGGTTCCGCCCCATATCAGCTCTGCATATAGCACAGTGCTGCCTGATGGCAGGACCAGTATAGCGGATGAACTGTTGCTCGTATAAAGACTTGTAGTTCCATTGGGATAGGTGCCAAAAATAGATGTAGTGTTAACAGTGGTGAAACCGCCGATGCTGTCTAGTGTCCCTGGCACTCCGACCGTATCGGAGCGACTAAGTCCAAGTGTGTTGCCCGTAAATGTGATAGCACCGGTCGCATTGATCGTTGCCCGTACGACTAGTGGAATGATTCTCACCTCCTTCGAGGTTAATTTGCTTTTAAAAAAGTGAACCGTCCCATAATCAGGACGGCAAAGTTAATACCTGTATGTTAGCCTATGATGTAATTCGGGTATAATTGTATGTCCCATCAATAAATTATAGGAAATTTTGTCTATCGTGTGATTTTAGCCTGCGTTTCATAAGAACACGGGGTTCAGCGTAATGCCCTCTACTCATCATTTCCAGCTCATGAATAGAAATTTCTGCCTTGATTACGGTGAAATGGTACATGATCTCATGCACAACATTGGCTTGAAGCGTCTTTAGTATTTCTAGTTCTTCTGTTTCATAAAGTGGATCTTCATAAGGGTATTGATAGAAAAGCTCCATCCGCATTAACCGAAAATCGAACGGCGGCACAGGGATTGGATAGTCAGGAATCGATGGGCATACTGGACCGGACGGGGGCTGAAAAAAGGATCCTGTGAAATACCTCGGAGTATATTCATCAAACTTCTGCTTAAAGGAAGGATTGGACATATGAACAAAACTGTGGGCATACGGGGCCAGAATACAAACAATGGCTTTGTGGATGCAAATTCTGTGAATTTCCGACATAGCCGCGGATAAATCGTCGATATAGGGTAGTACACGACTAGCCATTACAAACTCAGCGGTATTGTCCGGTAAAGGGATGCCTTGGCTAATGTCACAGACAATATCCACCTCGGGATACGCGATACGATCGATCCCGAGATAACCTGCTTCTTTACTGGATCCGCAGCCGATATCGATTCTCAAGGGGACCACTCCTTAGGGATAAATCAGGCTCAACACTATTGTATTAATCTCGCTTCAGCCTGCATCCGGCGGATGCCTATTAAAAAATGGAAGTTATTAAAAAGTAATGTATTATGAAACCTTAGCAGAGTTGAAAACGTTTATAGAGTAGGCTTGTCAAAATGACTTTGAAAATAACCGCTAAACATAGAGGAGGCAATCACCATGAAAAAACAACGTTCCTTACCCGCCATAGCTGCAATAGCAGCATTAACACTAGCCCTAACCGCTTGCGGCGCTACTAATAATTCGGCACAGCCGTCTGCAGAACCAACTGCAACAGCTTCTCCAGTACCAACAGAGGAGAGCACAAGCACACCCGTACCTACAGAAAGTACGAGTACAACTGCACCCACAGAGAATCCTAGTACTCCAGCGCCCAAACCTACTACAAATCCAGAAGCCAAAATTCTTAAAGGAACAGGCGTTTACGTCGGACAAATAGATAGTCATTCTGTTGAGATTGAGACCAAAGAAGGTCCTACGGCTTTTGAGATCACAGCTGGTATGGAGAGCGTTCTTGAGAAGTTAAATACGGATGATGCTGTAGTTTTTGAATATGTAGAAAAAGCAGTGGATGGCGATGCTACAGTTAAACAGCGGATCCTTTCGAAACTATCCCTTGCAAAATAAAGAACTTTATCATTTAGGAATAATAAAAGGGCTGCCCTGATTAAATTCAGGAACAGCCCTTTTATTATGGAATCTGATAGAAACGTTATAACGTCCCGGCATTGACTAAGAAAATAGTAATAAGCAACATAAAGAGTAAGAGAATCACACCATTAATGATTGTGCCTATGATGCCGAACACTTTACGTCTCTTCCGGATGGAAAGTCCAATAATGCCGATGACAACACCAATTACATTAAGAGCTGAAAGAATAATAACAGTCATTCCAAGAAGCATGATGGACTGCGAGGATTCGGCTAGTAGATTCGAGTTCTCGTTAACCATGGAAGAAGCCTTCATAATAATGAAGATGAAGAGAGCTGCATAACCCATTATGGTCACGAGGCTGATGATGAAAGAAGCAATACCAGGTCCAGAGTGTTGTAGATCATGATCTGCTTTCTGGTACGAAGACGACGAACCAGCACTTGGTTGGCTCAGATCAGGTTGGGTATTTCCTACCTCTGCTGTAGGCGCGTCAGATTTTGAGAGAGAATTAAGGTTCATAGGTTGCACTCCTTGAGAGATAAGAATGAAATGTTGTTTATATCCACTTTTTCATATTGATGCTAAAAAAGCAACCCCTTATTGTGGCTAATTCGTAAATGGCTGCTGGAAAAAGCAATCGGTAATCGTTTATGATAGAAGAAGTCTAATATTAAGGAGTTGTAATCGCATGCAACGGAAACTTATGGCCTGGGGGGCTGTGCTAGCAATGCTGGCAGTAGGAATAGGCGCTTTTGGCGCTCATTTATTAAAACCTGTTATTAGCGAAGAATATATGAAGGTATATGAGACGGGTGTACAGTATCATTTGGTACATGCGCTGGGTGTAATTCTGATAGCGCTGGCTGTGGGTCAATGGGGAGAAAGCACCCGGTTACGCTGGGCAGGAAGGCTATTAATAGCAGGCACGATTTTGTTCTCGGGCAGCTTGTATGTACTGAGTATTTCCGGGATTAAGGTGCTTGGAGCGATTACACCTATTGGTGGTGTATGCTTCATAGCAGGCTGGTTATGTTTGGCTGTGGAAGCATTCTCACGCAGCAAAGAGGCATCCTAAGCGATCAAATTACAGAAGTTGATAAATAAGCATCCGTTCCTTATAGGGGCGGATGCTTATTTATGTAACGTATACGTTTACAGAAATTCGTCGATCTCATTTAAATTAAAGCTGTATACCTGTTTCTCATCCACGTGATAGACACTAATTGAGTTGGCTGCTTCATCAAAATTTAAAATACGACAGGGCATGGACACTTGTTTTCCGTACCGATTCGCTCGTAAACGTACTAATTGGTTGTTCTGAATATACTGTCGAATTTTCCCGTATGCATCAGCTGGTGTCTCAATAGCTGACTGCTGTGCAGGTAATTCTGCCTGTTTATCTATCGGTTTATCGAGCTGCTTTTTAGCGGTCTTTGGAGGCAGCTTAAATGAAGTGGGAGGAGCAGAGCTTTGATTCAAGGCTAGTTTGGCAGAACGAAGCAAGCTGTCAATGGTTCTCCCTAATTCAAGACCGGAGTTAATGTTGAAATCTGTGATTTTGTCATTATTGTTCAACATTTCAAGCAGATATTGCAATGCAAGCGGGTTGGTACGGGCATTAATCAGGATGTCGACATTAAATAAATAGTTGCCGTCTGTGTGTTGTAGTTTCTCGTCCATAGATCCCCCAGCTTTTCGTTTGAACATTTCTTTACAATTATAAGAATGTAAATAAACTATAACATTAAACAAGTAATAATCATATACCTGACACTAGAGAAAATGGGACCAAGGTACTGTGTTTTTACGAAAAGCCTAGGACTACCAACTGCACATCAGCAGGGGGTGAAGCATACATATACATCGTGGTTGGTGAATAAAGGAGGTGCTGCTATTGGTTACTATGGAGCCCATTATCGTAGGTGAACATACGCTGATCGGGGTAGAGGTTAAGCTTCCGAAAACAACGCTGCTCTCAATCAGCACAAGCCGAGGGTATATTATGTGTGGTGCGCTGGATGTTGGTTTGCTCAATGAAAAGCTCAGTGATCGGAATATTATCGCAGCCAGGGCGGTTGGTGTACGTACGCTGTCTCAGCTGTTAGCTGCCCCATTGGAGTCGGTTACCATTGAAGCGGAGCGTCTAGGTATCGTACCCGGCATGACGGGTGCGGATGCATTACTTCTTATGGTCTGACTGAACCATCTTACAAAATCCAAAACACAAGAGGCCAATGGCCTCTTGTGTTTTTTTGGCAAGAATCACAAATTGAACATTATAGAGAGCGTCTCTAGTGTGAATAATTGAAACAGAGATTTTATGGAAGGGTACTTCTTGTTTCGTCTTACATGCTAAGGGGTAAATTAAGAATAGACAAGTTGCTGCCGGACGAAGGATTAAGCAGCCCGGTAAATATAAAGGATAAGGATGGGATCATCTCATGGCTAAAGCATCTAATAAAGTAAATACAACTTCATTGGAACAAATTATGAATCGTCAGGTTGCTAACTTGAATGTACTGTACGTTAAAATCCATAATTTTCATTGGTACGTAAAAGGAGAACAATTCTTCTCTCTTCACGTGAAATTTGAGGATCTATATAATGAAGTGACGCTGCAAATGGATGAAGTTGCAGAGCGTCTGCTAAGCATCAAGGGAAGTCCCGCTGCGACGATGAAAGAATATCTGGAATTGGCAACGATTCAAGAAGCTACGGGTAAAGAGGATACACGCGGAATGGTCCAGTCTCTGATTGAAGACTTCGCTACTATTTCTGAAGAGTTGACAGAAGGCATTGAGCTTGCTGAGGAAATTAAGGATCAGCCAACCTCCGACATGTTTATTAAAATTCGTGGTGATCTTGAGAAACATCAATGGATGCTGCGTTCCTTTCTTAGCTAAACGATAAAGCGCATGAAATAAGGCTTCCTGCGGGAGGTCTTATTTTTTGCGTTAACCTGATCATCATTGTGTGGTACTTGGAGTCAACGCTAAAAATAGCGAAATTATGCGGTACATCATAGGCAAAATAAAAAGAGATATTTGTAAAAAAACAGGCTTTGTTATAAAATTGTTGAGAATCATTGATAATCATTGTGATTCAATTTATAATAATTATAATGTGATATAGAATCTAATTGTGCTGGGAATCAGGATCATCCTGTTTCAATACAACTTTTGATTTCGCAAATCGATCAATGGAGGGAATAATATTATGGCAGCAGATTTTGTCATTGAGGGACTTAAAGCGACGATTGAGGGAAAAGAGATTTTGAAGGGGATTAACCTTCAAATGAAAGGTGGCGAAATTCACGCCATCATGGGACCAAACGGTACAGGTAAAAGTACCTTGGCGTCAGCTCTTATGGGTCACCCTAAATATGAAGTGACTGAAGGAACAGCAACACTTGAAGGTGAAGATCTTCTGGAGATGGCAGTTGATGAACGCGCACGTGCAGGTCTTTTCCTTGCTATGCAATACCCAAGTGAAATTTCTGGAGTAACAAACTCCGATTTCTTGCGCTCTGCCATTAATGCCCGTCGTGAAGAGGGAAGCGAAATTTCTTTGATTCGTTTTATCCGTCTTATGGAAGCGAAGATGAAGGAACTGGACATGAATCCTGAGTTCCTACACCGTTACCTGAACGAAGGCTTCTCCGGTGGTGAGAAGAAACGTAACGAAATTCTACAAATGATGATGCTAGATCCAAAAATCGTGATTCTGGACGAAATTGACTCTGGTCTTGATATTGATGCTTTGAAAATTGTTGCCGAAGGCGTAAACTCCATGCGGAGTGAAGATCGCGGTTTCCTGGTTATTACCCACTATCAACGTCTCTTGAACTACATCAAGCCTGATTTTGTACATGTTATGATGCAGGGCAGAATTGTGAAATCCGGTGGTCCTGAGCTTGCACAACGTCTGGAAGCAGAAGGCTACGAATGGATTAAAGAAGAACTTGGAATTGAAGACGAAACAGTAGGGCAAGACGCGTAAGAAACGCCAGGAAGGAGGAGAACACTTATGACGACACAGACCATTCTTCCGGTGGATGCCGAGCGCTTGAGCGAATTATCGCATAGTAGCGGCGAACCGGGTTGGCTGAAAGAAAGCCGCTTGAAAGCACTAGAACTGGCAGCTACTCTGACACTGCCTAAATTAGAGAAGACACGGATTGATCGTTGGAATGTGAACAATTATGGTAGCTACAAAGCAAGCGAAACCATTGCTTCACTGAAGGATGCACCTGCTTCCATTTCCTCCTTGATCAAGGATCAGGAAGAAGGCAGTCTGATTATTCAACGTAACTCTGGTGCAGTATATACACGACTAGCTCCTGAACTTGCAGCACAAGGTGTTATTTTTACTGACCTGCAAACGGCTGTTAAAGAGCACGGAGATTTGGTACAACGTTACCTGCATAAGGCGATTCAGCCTGACGAGCATTCTATCGCTGCGCTTCATGCAGCACTATGGAACGGGGGAGTCTTCCTCTATGTTCCTAAGAATGTAGTGGTTGAAACTCCACTTCAGGCGGTGCTGTTAACAGATGATGCGGAAGCTTCATTTGTTCCTCACATTCTGATTGTAGCGGATACTAACAGCTCCCTGACATATGTAGACAACTACGTGTCGGATAAAGAGGAAGCTGGCTTGCACAATGGTGCTGTAGAAGTATTCGTGGGTGCAGGTGCTAAAGTACGTTATGCTACAGTGCATCAGCTGGGCGTGGATACAACAGATGTGACTTACCGCCGCGCTGTTGTTGAGAATGACGGAACGATCGAATGGATTGTTGGAGAGATGAACTATGGTGATACAGCAAGTGATACCAAGTCTGTGCTTAAAGGTAATGGCTCTAGCTCGGATGCTAAAGTAATTGCTGTGGGTACGGGATCACAGAAACTGAATTACACTACTCAAGCTCAGCATTTCGGCAAAAATACCCCAAGTGACATGATCACTCGTGCGGTTATGCGTGATAATGCGACTTCTATCATCAACGGAATTACCAAGATCGAGAAAGGTGCTACAAGAGCCGACGGTCAGCAAACGGAGAAAGTATTGATGCTGAGTCCAAAAGCCCGTGGTGACGCCAATCCGATCCTGCTGATTGATGAAGATGATGTTACAGCAGGCCATGCCGCTTCCGTAGGACAGGTCAATCACGAGCAAGTCTTTTACCTGATGTCCCGCGGAATTACACGGCATGATGCAGAAACTCTGATCATCTATGGCTTCTTGGCTCCTGTTGTGTCGCAAATTCCACTAGAGGGACTGCGCAATCAGCTCCAATCTCTTGTGGAAAGGAAGTTAGGTCAATGATTAGCAATGCCATCCGGGAGCAATTTCCCATACTGAACCAGAATGTGAACGGACATCCACTGGTCTATCTGGACAGTGCTGCTACTTCACAGAAGCCTCGTCAAGTGATTGAGGCGGTCAAGTCGTATTATGAGTGGGATAACGCCAACGTACACCGTGGCGTCCATACTCTAGGCAGCCGTGCAACAGATGCCTACGAGGGAGCCCGGGAGAAGCTAGCTAAGTTTATTAACGCCCGCAGCACTAAAGAAATCATCTTTACGCGCGGCACAACCACTGCCCTAAATCTTGTTGCCTCTTCTTACGGGCCATCTGCAGTGGGTGAAGGCGATGAAATTGTCATCACCCTGATGGAGCATCATAGTAATTTGATCCCTTGGCAGCAGCTAGCTAAGAAGACAGGTGCTACTTTAAAATATATACCGTTGCAACCTGACGGAACGATTACGCTTCAAGATGCTGAGAAGACGATTACGGATAAAACTAAGATCGTTGCTATCGCTTATGTATCTAATGTTATGGGAGTAACTCATCCGATTAAAGAGCTTGCGGCAATTGCTCATCGTAACGGTGCGGTAATTGTCGTAGACGGCGCACAGAGCACACCTCATATGAAGGTTGATATGCAGGATCTGGATTGTGATTTCTATGCACTTTCCGGACATAAAATGCTAGCACCGACTGGAATTGGAGCTTTGTACGGCAAAAGAGCACTTTTGGAAGCTATGGAGCCTGTTGAGTTCGGTGGCGAAATGATTGATGATGTCGGTCTCTACGAATCGACATGGAAGGAACTGCCTTGGAAGTTCGAGGGAGGCACACCGATCATTGCGGGTGCTGTTGGATTAGGTGCGGCAGTAGATTTCTTGCAAGAAATCGGCATGGATGCGATTCACAGCCATGAGAAGCAGCTTGCAGCTTACGCAGAGCAACGTCTATCTGAAATAGATGGTTTAACTATTTATGGTCCTCGCAATCGTGAGGTTGGCGTTGTCACCTTTAATCTGGGTGACGTTCACCCGCATGATGTCGCTACAGTACTAGATGCGGAGGGTATTGCCATCCGTGCTGGTCATCACTGCTGTCAGCCGCTGATGCGCTGGCTGGAAGCCAGTTCAACAGCACGTGCGAGCTTTTACCTGTATAACACCGAGCAGGATGTAGATCGACTGGTGGACGCTTTAATCAAGACAAAGGAGTACTTCGGCTATGAACTTGGATGACTTGTACAGACGCGTAATTATGGATCATTATAAAAGTCCTCGGAATCGTGGTTCATTTGAAGATGATGCTCTGAAAATTGAACTGAATAACCCAACTTGTGGTGACCGTATTACACTTCAGCTTAAGGTAGAGGATGGAATCGTAAAAGATGCCCGTTATAACGGTGAAGGTTGTTCGATCAGTATGTCATCGGCTTCGATGATGACTGAGGCGATCAAAGGACAAACGGTTGAACGTGCGCTTGAACTAGCTGATAACTTCTCCTTATTGATGAAGGGTGAAGATGTGGATTTTGGAGAGTATGAAGATATCGAAGCCCTATCGGGTGTGAATAAATTTCCTGCGCGGATCAAATGCGCAACACTGGCTTGGAACGCACTTCGTAAAGGAATTGACGAAGAAGAGCAACATAAATAATAGTAGAACAAGGAGGCTGACACCATGGCTAAGAAAGCGCCTGATATGGAAGAATACCAGTACGGGTTCCGTGATGAGCATAAGTCGATATTCCAGTCTGGTAAAGGTTTGACGGCCGAAATTGTTAAAGAAATTTCAGCAATCAAAAATGAACCACAGTGGATGCTTGATTTCCGCTTAAAATCCCTTGAACAGTTCCGTAAAATGCCAATGCCTACATGGGGCGGCAATATGGACGATTTAGATTTTGAGGATATTCAATATTATGTAAGACCTTCCGAGAAACAAGGGAAGACTTGGGAAGAAGTTCCTTCCGAAATCAAGGAAACCTTTGATAAGCTGGGTATTCCTGAAGCGGAACAGAAGTTCCTCGCCGGCGTCTCGGCACAATATGAATCTGAGGTTGTATACCACAGCATGCAGAAGAGCCTTGAAGATCAAGGGGTTATTTTTACAGATACCGATACTGCACTGCGTGAACATCCAGAACTTCTTAAGAAGTTCTTCGGGACGATCATCCCTCCAACCGATAATAAATTTGCAGCACTTAACAGTGCAGTTTGGTCAGGCGGAAGCTTCATCTACGTTCCTAAGGGTGTGAAATGTGAAGTTCCTTTGCAGGCTTACTTCCGTATTAACTCCGAGAACATGGGACAATTTGAGCGTACCTTGATCCTCGCTGACGAAGACAGCTTCGTGCATTATGTAGAAGGTTGTACAGCGCCAATCTATAGCACGAATTCTCTGCATAGTGCGGTTGTTGAAATCTTGTGTATGAAGAACTCACGCGTTCGTTATACTACGATTCAGAACTGGGCTCCAAACATCTACAACCTCGTTACAAAACGTGCGGTTGCAGAAGAGAATGCTACGATGGAATGGGTCGATGGCAACATCGGTTCCAAGCTGACTATGAAATACCCTGCGGTTGTTCTTAAAGGCCGTGGAGCTAAAGGTTCAGTGCTGTCCATCGCGGTAGCGGGTAAAGGCCAGCATCAGGATGCAGGCGCCAAGATGATCCATTTGGCTCCAGACACAACTTCCACCATTGTATCGAAATCAATTAGTAAGCACGGCGGTAAAGTGACTTATCGTGGTCTTGCTTCCTTCGGCCGTCAGGCAGAAGGTGCGAAATCGAACATCAAATGTGATACACTCATTTTGGATAACGAATCCACTTCGGATACGATTCCTTACAATGAAATCATGAACGATAACATCGTTCTTGAGCACGAAGCAACGGTATCCAAAGTTTCTGAGGAGCAGCTGTTCTATCTAATGAGCCGCGGCCTAACAGAAGCTGAGGCAACTCAAATGATCGTTATGGGCTTCATCGAACCGTTCACCAAAGAACTGCCGATGGAATATGCAGTCGAAATGAACCGTTTGATCAAATTCGAAATGGAGGGAAGTATCGGTTAACCTTGATTTATCAAGGTTCCGGCTTCACTCTAATAAGTAATACAAAATACGTATTCGCAGTGATCTTGATGCTTTTATGCTCAAGTCACTCGAATACGTATTTTTTTATTGGAAATTGAAGTGAGGTTTTCATTTGAGAGGCCTAAAATCCAAATTTTATGCAAAAAAGCATGATAAAAGTTTTTTTTGGAGGAGGCGGTCACATTAAGGATTATGATGTTTCTTAATTCAACAGCATTAAGGAGGAAACTCGAGTATTTTAAGACAATGATGGTCGTTTATCACCTATATATGGGTCTTTTTTCCGAAATAACAGGATAAACGCTCAATTCTACCCTTTGCCGCTTTAAATTAGGGATGATACACTGCTTAAAGTCACTAAATTGAAAGCGCTAAAAAATAGCTTTACGAAGTAAAGCTAAGTCTATGCTTACGAAGGTCAGCTTTACTTCGTAAAGCTTTAAGGAGGAGAGATATGGATGTTCTCAGGCAACTGCGAGGCTATTACCGAGAGAAGCTGCATTATTTAATTCTTTCGATTGTATGCTTGGCCGCCGCAACTGCAGTGGGGCTAATTACCCCCAATTTGTTAAGGAAGCTGATCGATGAAGTAATTGTTCCACTCAAGTTTAAAGAGGTGCCTGTGTTGGCTCTCAGTGTGTTAGCTGTAGTAATCGTAAAAGCATGCCTGCAATTTGCACATGGTTTTTACGGAGGGCGGTTAGGTAATTTTCTAGCATATCGGCTACGTAACGCTTGTTATGAGAAATTGCAATTTCTATCTTTCCGTTATTATGATACCGCGAAAACAGGAGATCTGATGTCCCGGCTGACCGGGGATTTGGAAGCGATTCGGAACTTTATCGGTTTTGGTTTTGCTCAGTTGCTAAATGTGTTTTTTATGGTGTTCTTTGGTTCTATTATGATGTTCACCATTAATTGGCAGCTAACATTGGTTACTTTGATTACTATGCCATTTCTGGCAGCAGTAGCTTTAAGATTTGAGTCCAAGATTCATCCGGCCTTCCAAGAGATGCGCCTTGCGCTGAGTTCTCTGACAACGGCTGTACAGGAGAATATCACGGGTGTGCGAACTGTCAAATCGTTTGCTAGAGAGGCTCACGAAGTTGAGAAATTCTCACACCGTAATGAACGTTATAAGAATAATCAGATTTTTGCCGCAGAGCTCTGGAGTAAGTTCTTTCCTGTCATGGAGCTTTTAGCATCGGTGAGTATAGCTATCCTGTTAGGCGTGGGTGGTACACTTGTCATTAACGGGAAAATGTCACTAGGGGAATTGGTTGCCTTCTTCAGTTTGATTTGGTACATCATTGGACCGGTATGGGGGCTAGGCTTTCATATTAATAACTATACACAGTCCAAAGCTTCGGGAGAACGTGTACTTGAAGTACTTAATCAAAAAATTGATGTGAAGGATAAAGAGGATGCCCGTGAACTGGTGCCTTCCGAGGTTAAAGGGGACGTTGCCTTTAATCATGTCACCTTTGCGTACGGGAACAAAATGCCTGCTGTTACTGACATCCATTTTGAAGCCAAATCAGGTGAAATTATCGGATTTCTTGGAGGCACAGGTTCAGGTAAATCCACTATTACTCAACTGATGATGCGTGCTTATGATGTCAATGAAGGGAGTATTACGCTGGATGGCATTGATATTAGAGAATATAGTGTGCGCAGTCTGCGGTCACAGATTGCCACCGTATTCCAGGAAACATTCCTGTTCTCCTCATCCATCCGCAACAATATCTCATATGGTTTGAAAAATGTAAGCATGGAGGAGATTATCCGTGCTGCACAGCTGGCAAAGGCGCATGATTTCATCATGGAGATGGCAGACGGCTATGACACTGTAGTGGGTGAACGCGGGATGGGGCTCTCTGGCGGACAAAAGCAGCGGATTGCGATCGCAAGAGCCCTGCTTAAGAATCCGCGTATTCTCATCCTCGACGATGCGACTAGTGCGGTCGATATGGAAACGGAACATGAGATTCAAGCAGGATTCCAGGAGGTCATGAATGGGCGTACAACACTTATAATTGCCCATCGGATATCCTCCTTGCGACATGCGGATCAGATCATTGTCATGAACGAAGGTCATGTTCAGCAGCGTGGTACTCATCAGGAGCTAATTGAGGTTCCGGGCCCATACCAAGATGTATACCGGATACAATATGCTGACTATCTGGCCAGAGCTACCGGAAGAGGGGAGGAGTGAGGCATATGAAACTTGAAGCCAAACAGAACACCGCTACGGTAGCAAAGCGTAAAGCAGCCGAGCAGAAGACACTTGATGAACGTTTCGTGTACAAAGACGATGATGTTATCGACAAAGCGTTTGACTGGAAGCAGTTCACCAGATTATTCAGCTATATGAAGCCTTACGCCAAACAGATGCTTCCACTGGTATCTATCATGATGATTCTGGGAACCATTACGAAGCTGACCGTTCCTTTCTTGACAAGTTTAGCTATCGACCGTGCTATAGCGCCTAAGGTTGGGAATCCAAGCTTAACACTTCTTTATTCGCTTACGGCAGGTGTCATTGTCTTATATCTCATTCAATGGATTGCAGGTGTGTACCGGATTAAGTACACGAACATCATTGGACAAAGAGTCATTTATGACTTGCGTTCTGACTTGTTCAAGCATATTCAGAAGCTCTCTTTTAACTTCTTCGATAAACGCCCGGCAGGCTCGGTATTAGTACGTGTAACGAATGATATCAACTCACTGCAGGATTTGTTCACGAACGGGGTAGTCAATCTGATGATTGACTGTGTACAGCTTTTGGGGATTACCATTATTCTGTTATTGATCAACTGGAAACTTGGTCTTGCAGTAATGGTTACGGTTCCGATCATGTTCTTTATTTCTACTAAGCTGCGTCAGAAGATTCGGATCGCTTGGCAGGATGTGCGGATGAAGAACTCTAGAATTAATTCTCACTTAAACGAATCGATTCAGGGGATCAGAGTCACACAGGCCTATACACAAGAACGTGAAAACATGAATTATTTCGATTTTATGAATACAGACAGCAAAAAGTCCTGGAATAAAGCATCTGCGATGAACCAAGCTTTCGGGCCGATGATCGAGATCACTGGTGGTTTTGGAACGATGATCCTCTTTTGGCTAGGAGCGTATCTCATCCAATCTGGCGAGCTTACTGTCGGTTTGCTGGTAGCGTTCAGTTCTTATGTCAGCAACTTCTGGGACCCGATCAACCGTCTGGGGCAGATGTATAACCAGCTCCTGGTAGCGATGGCTTCCTCAGAACGGATCTTTGAATATTTGGATGAGCAGCCTTCGGTTCAAGATAATCCAGGGGCTAAACCACTAGGGATGATTCGTGGAGATATTACCTTTAATAAAGTTGTTTTTGAATATGAAAAAGGTCGGGCGGCTTTAAAAGGCATCGATCTGGATGTAAAAGCTGGGCAATCGATCGCGCTGGTGGGTCATACTGGCTCAGGGAAAAGTACAATTATTAATCTGATTGGCCGGTTCTATGATATTAAGAGCGGAAGAATTACGATTGACGGTGAAGATATCCGTGAAGTTACACTAGATAGTCTGAGAAGGCAGATCGGAATCGTGCTGCAGGACACCTTCATCTTCTCAGGAACGATTCGCGATAATATCCGATTTGGCCGACTGGATGCTACCGATGAAGAAGTGGAAAATGCTGCGAAAGCCGTAGACGCCCATGACTTTATTATGAAGCTTCCTGGCGGGTATGAGACAGAGGTAGAAGAGCGTGGTAGTGCCTTGTCCATGGGACAGCGTCAGCTGCTCTCCTTTGCCCGTGCACTATTGGCGAATCCACGGATTCTGATCCTTGATGAAGCTACGGCAAGTATTGATACAGAAACGGAGCTGAAGATTCAAGAGGCACTCAAAATCTTACTTCAGGGCCGGACCTCCTTTATCGTCGCTCATAGACTATCTACCATTCGCCATGCGGATAAAATTGTCGTTCTGGACCATGGTGAGATTAAAGAAGAAGGAACCCACCGGGAACTGACATCACGTGATGGTGTGTATAACGGTTTAATAGAAGCGCAGTTCCGCTTTCTATAGCAAAGAACAACAGCCCATTCCCCTTGCCAAAGCAACTGAGGAGTGGGCTGTTTTATATCGTACATCCAATTATTTCGGGCGTTTAGGCAATCTACCCGTTACACGTAACTCAAACATTTGGGCACAAATATCCTGATGCCACTGTGTATCCGTTGTTTGTTCCGCTAACAGTATTTCATTTTGTAGCCGAGCCATCTCGAAGCAGTAAGTAGCATTCACCTGAAGGCATTGCTGTTGTTCCGTTTCTTCGGAGGCTGTAAGCTGACGTAGACGACTTAGAGTGAATAGCTCGGCAAGACGTTCATGGACTGGAAGCATACATTTTACCTCCTGGAAATAGTTAAGCCATATATTAGTCTCGCCAAAAAATTTGTACTCCAATCATCAAATATGATGACAGAAAAGATCCCCCCTAAAGAAAACGGGGGATCAAAGCGCCCTAGTCCATATAAATTTCTACAATGGCAACGTTCCGTTCGCGGGAAAGATCCACGAACATTCCGTCAATCTTTACCAGTGGACGGAAAATATCGACCATATTGTTCATAATAATCACGCCAATATCACCTGTGTCCAGCAACACACGCTTGCCGATGAAATTGGGCATTAAATGCTGGATAAACGCTTGAACCGTTCTAGCATTCAGTTTACCGAAGCTTAGATTGTTTATTTCACGCAGGACGGAAATAAGCTCTTGCTTCGACTGATAGACTCGTTTAGAAGTCATCGCACTATAGATGTCAGCTACAGCTGCGATTTGTGCATAAGGATGAATATCGGCTTTGGTTAGACCGCTCGGATAGCCAGAGCCGTCCTCACGTTCATGATGTTGGAGAGCAGCCAAAGCTGTGTAAGAATCGTCCATGGAATTCCGTATAATTTCGTAGCCGTACTTTGTATGTAGTTTGATTTCCTCGAACTCATCTGGCGTTAGCTTGCCTGGTTTATTCAAGAGAGAGGGTGAAATCCGACATTTTCCAATATCAATCAAATATCCTGCACGACCAATTTCATAGCATTCTTGTTTGGAATAACCAAGCCATATCGCAATATAATAAGAGAGCATGCCTACCTGAAGGGAGTGATTGTAGGTATAGTTATCTTCCCGATCTAGCAAAAGCAGGAGGGACACTACATCTTTATGCTTGTCCAAAGTTTGAAGCGAAGGCTGAAGAATGTCGTTTACCACGGATTGGTTGAAGCTTCCTTTTAATAACGCTTCCATATAAAGAGACTCGAAGCCGTCAATCATGGTATCAAAACTAGTGGTCACCGTTTGAATAATTGAAGGTCTGCTGAGGGGTGATACCTCTTCCTCTAACGTCTCGATATCAACATAATCAACTCCGAGCTGCATCAGCTTGGCAATATCATTTATTTGGAGCAGCGATCCTTTTGGTAATACATGTAAACCCCTAGAACTATACGCGTCCGCGTTAAGGTGATTACCAGGTTTTAGATCCGAGACGTGTACTCTCAATGCCTATGCCACCTTTTATCCGATTTTATCCAGAATATCAACAAAGTTCAGATTTTTCAATCAAAAAGGAGAAAAGATTATTTGGAGGTTATATCGAAAGCTTTTTGATCAGAGTTCACCCAATGTTGGCCCGATTCATTAATGTCTTTTTTCCAAACGGGAACCGTCTGTTTCAATCGTTCAATGGCAAAGCGGCTGGCTTCGTAACAGGTATCGCGATGGGGTGTGGAGATGGCAATGATAACACTTGCTTCCTTTAAACCTACATGCCCAATGCGGTGAGATATGGCGCAGTTTGCGCTCCAGCGGTTCTTGACCTCTTTACCAATCTCCTCTAGTTTACTTATGGCCATAGGAATATAGGCTTCATAATGAAGTGCGGTTGTACGTTGTTCACCGGTCATTTCACGTGTAGTGCCGATAAATACTAAGGATGCTCCGTGATCGACGTCAAGAACAGCATTTAGAAGCTTCTCTGCATTTAAAGGCTGGTCCGATATACTGTAGAGACCATTAGTAGAAGTTTCATATATAGTGCCATTCTCCCCCCCGGAAACTGGAGGAATAAGTGCGACTTCGGAAGACGCTGTGATGATAGAATCATCAGGAGCATATTCTTGGTCAATGGCAATTAAAGAAGCCCCAATTTGGGATGCTGCGTTCGGATAAGAGGCAGATAGAAGCTCCTTCAGCTTGCCAGCTGTTAAGGGAATCTCAGTCGCTTGGAAGGACAGAGAAGAAGAGCCGATTGTCTCAGCCAGACCCGCGAATAGTCGGATAGTAATATGCATTTTTATTCTCCTCTGATGTATGATCTGATGTCTTCAATATACCATAATGTGTCTGAAAATGTTATGCTAGGCTCTATAAGATCACGCACCGACTGCTTCATTAAAGAGCAGCTCAAGGGTAGGAGGAATGTTGCTTATGGGGCATGTGCCGCAAAGACTGACCATACTTCATACCAATGATATACATAGCCATTTTGAAATGGTAAGTCCGATGGCAGCGGAAATATTCGCACAAAGGGCTGCAGCGGGAGAAGAGCCTGTACTGCTGCTGGATATTGGTGATCATATGGATCGTGCAGCTGTTGAAACAGAAGGCACTATGGGTCAGGCTAACATCGACGTATTAAACTTAACAGGATATGATGCTGTAACCATTGGCAATAATGAGGGACTTACGTTCTCACAGGAAATGTTGTCATCTATTTTTGCCGGGTTACAGTGTCCGGTAGTTTGTTGTAATTTTGTAGAGTCTTCGACAGGAAAGCCACCAAGCTGGATGAAGTGTCATGCGATCTTGGAGAAGGATGGAATTAGAATTGGAGTGACCGGAGCAACAGCGGCATTTACTTCGTTCTATTCCCTTTTGGGCTGGGATGCTTTAGATCCTGAGACTGCGCTCCGGGAACAATGCCAACTTTTAGCGCCACAGGTGGATATTTTAATCGTTCTATCTCATCTCGGACTTCCTACGGATAAAATTCTGGCAGAACGGTTAGAGGGCGTACATGCCATTCTTGGTGGACATACGCATCATTTGCTGGAAGAGCCGCTCATGATTAACGGAACAGCGGTATGCGGAGCGGGGAAATTCGGGCGTTATCTCGGGAAGTTGCAATTTGAGCGGAGAGATGAACAAGCTGAATTCTACCTGGTTACAGGTGGTTGTATTTCAATTGACCCCTTACTTAAGGAAGGGATTGTAGGTCCTGCCGTCGCAATTCATTTGGAGCATGGTCGTGAATCTCTTCAGACAGTAGTAGCGATTACAGATCGTGAGCTTCCTTTGGATTTGCAGGGAGAGTCTCCTTTTGGCAATCTTCTGGCACAAGCAGTACGTAGATTTACAGGAACTAGTTTGTCATTAGTTAACACGGGTCAACTGCTAGGACCATTGCCGGAAGGCGAGGTTACGACAGGGATGCTACACGCACTTTGTCCTTCTCCCATCAATACTTGCATAATTAAGCTAAAGGGTAAAGATATTCGCACAGCTTTGGAACAGAGCCTTACAGAGGAATTTTATAATAAGGTCATCTACGGGTACGGTTTCCGCGGGATTCATCTGGGCAGTTTGGCAGTAGATGGATTAAAAATCTTGTACGACCCACTAAAGATACCGTATGATAAGAGTGTTGCAGTTTTTGTCGAAGGAAACCCACTGGAGGATGAAAGAGAGTATAATGTTGGTACGCTGGACATGTTTACTTTCAGGGCTGGCTATGAGACGATCGCGAATGGGAAGGATGCTTTGTTTCTATTACCACATTTTTTGCGCGATCTCTTGCGGATGGAGTTACAGCGTCCAAACAGCCTCGATGAATGCTTGCTTACTCGCTGGGAGGCTAAGTCTGAATAAGGCCAACAGCTCATAATCTACACTTATAGGCTCGATCTAACAGTGCTAGATTTCCAAAAATAGGAGGACAGTTATGGACACGATTACCGCTATTATTCTAGCAATTGTCGAAGGGATCACTGAATTTATTCCTGTATCTTCGACCGGGCACATGATCTTGACTACGAAGCTATTGGGTTTCGCTGAGCAAGATTCGATTATGAAGACTTATGAAATTGTAATTCAACTAGGGGCGATTTTGGCGATTGCACTTGTTTACCGCAAGCGTGTGCTTAATTTGTTAGGGATAGGACGTAGTAGTTCGGGCAGAGGAGGCGTTATGCCGGCATCCCGTCTGAATTTAATTCATGTGATTCTTGGGATTGCCCCAGCGCTTGCTGTGGCATTTTTTGCCCGTGATTTTATCAAAAGTCTCTTTGGTGCTTCCACTGTGCTCTGGGCGCTTGTGGCCGGAGGGATTCTAATGATTGTAGCAGAATGGGTGAACAGACGCAAAATACGGATTACTGCTCACGAACTGGATGATTTGTCTTACGGACAGGCGCTGGCGATTGGATTGTATCAGATTATTTCGGTCCTCTGGCCTGGCTTCTCCCGCTCCGGGTCTACGATTTCTGGAGGGATGTTAAGCGGGGTCAGCTATAAGGCCTCTGCGGATTTTTCTTTCCTCATAGCGATTCCTATCATGTGTGCGGCTTCCGGATATGAACTGCTGGATTCGTATAAAGATTTCACAAGTGAGTCGATTGGTTATTTTGTAATTGGATTTTTGATTTCTTTTGTAGTGGCGTATATAGTAGTCATTTTGTTTATGAAATTGATTCAGAAAATTAGATTAACGCATTTCGCGATCTATCGATTCATACTTGCTGCTGTATTCTGGTTGTTTATTATGCGTTAATGTCCATTGGCATATACCTAGACACATCTGATTTTCTTAAAGGTACACCTGTCTGAATGTCCATCAAAACGGTATAGACAAAGCGTGTTGCCCAAGGATTTCAATACAGAATAGTATTTTACCGTTAAAGGCAGGAGTGAGTTTAGTGCGTTTAGTATCCGTGAATCAGCTTCAAGCAGGCATGAAATTAGGTAAAAAAATATATAATGATGAAGGTCTAACTCTACTCGCGGATGGGGTGGAGCTTACGGATGCATTGATCAAGCGTCTTGCAAGGATTGACATCGGCTATATCTACATAGAGGATTCTGTCACAGACGATATTGTGATTACTAGTATTCTACAGGATGAGACGCGCAATCAGGCCCTAAAGGTGATTCGTAATCAATTTCAGCATATGTCTGGGGCTTCAGGAATTACCAAGGGTCTGTATCATCTGGACAAAAAATTTTCTAAGATCATGGATAATATTTTAGATGATATGTCTTTGCAAGAAGATCCGATGATCATGCTGATGGATATGCACACTGCTGATAACTATTTATATGTCCATTCCCTGAATGTCTGCTTGTACACTTTAGTGCTTGGTATAGCTCACGGGTATAGCAAAGAGGAACTTCGAGTGATTGGGCTTGGCGCGCTGCTGCATGATATTGGGAAGACACAAATTCCGATAAAAATCGTACAGAAACCCGGCAGGCTCAGTGATGAAGAATTCCGCCACATGCAGGCTCATACCGAGATCGGGTTTCAGATTCTAAAGGAGGAACCGAATATCCCGCTGCTCGCAGCACATTGTGCCTTGCAGCATCATGAACGCATCGACGGTTCCGGATATCCTCGGGGATTAACAGGACCCCAAATCCATGAATATGCCAAGTGGCTGGGTATAGCGGACTCCTACGATGCCATGACCTCCAATAGAGTCTACAAAAAGGCTATGCTGCCACATCAAGCCGTTGAGGCCCTCTATGTTGGTTCCGGTACTTTGTATGAGCAGAAGCATTTAGAGCTGTTTAGAGATCGCGTAGCTATCTATCCGCTGGGACTTACGGTGAAGCTTAGTACGGGTGAGAGCGGGGTTGTGGTCAAAATAGATCCAAGTACGCCTCACAGGCCCACCATACGTGTGCTTACGGGTGCTGAAGGAGAGAAAGTCGTACCATTTGAACGAGATCTTAGTAAAGCCCTCTCCGTTGTTATTATTGACGTCGCAGAACAAGGCGGTTCTTTGGAAACGCAAAATTGATTATTTATAGCAGCGTGGAGAGAAGATTAGGCTTGTCCGAAGAGATGTCGGAAGCCTATTTTTCGTCTCGCTGCTTTTATTTTTTTGAAATGTAAGGTAAGTAAAGACGGCCAGAAAGACATCCAAAGTGCAGTTTTTTTGACTAACGTGGTATGATATAGGGTAAGTCATCGTTCTTTCTTCATGATTTTGGGTTAATAATAGGAATAAGATTTAAAGGAGCTAGTACAAATGAATGTTTTAAGACCATTAATATCTTCACCGAGGGAGCTGTCGCCAAGTTACGATCCATGGGATCCAATCACTTCTCTACGTAAGCATGGCCGCCATGTGCTAACGAGTGTGGAATTCACTGTAACCAATTTATGCAATATGCGATGCGAGCACTGTGCTGTAGGTGATAGTCTAACCTCTAGAGAAGGGGATATGCTACCCCTTAAGAATATGCTAGACCGTTTAGAGGAAGTTGAACATCTGGAGACCATTAGTATTACAGGCGGAGAGCCTATGTTCCGCGCCGGAACAGTAGATAATATCATTGTGCCATTGTTGAAGTACGCCAAGGAGCGGGGAATCAGATCACAAATTAATTCTAATCTGACAATGCCATATTCCCGATATGAGAAGCTGCTTCCTTATCTGGACGTTATGCATATTTCATTTAATTATGTGAACGGTGATGATTTTCATGAAGTCGGTTTTGCGAACAGTGGTCATGCGGTTGCCAAGGAAGCCGCTTACCGGTTATATAATACAATGATTGAGAACTCTCGTCAGTTAAATGAGGATGGTATGTTAATTTCTGCGGAAACTATGATTAATTACCGTACCCACACTAAGCTGCCTGAAATTCATAAGCTGATTCTTGACATGGGAGCAAAACGACATGAGGTTCATCCGATGTACAATTCAAGCTTTGCTTCCGCACTGCCAGTGTTGTCCTTAAATGAAATGCGGACTGCGATCCATTCGTTACTGGACCAGCGTGATCCAGAGGTATGGATGCTGTTCGGCACGCTTCCGTTTTTTGCATGTAGCTTCCTGGAAGAAGATCAGAAGTTGCTAAGTAGAATGCGTGCAGAGAAGAATGTTACGCTTCGTAATGATCCGGATGGTCGGAATCGTGTGAACGTAAATATGTTTACTGGAGATGTTTTTGTTACAGATTTCGCGGATATCGCAGCCTTTGGCAACATAGATAACCAAAAATTGGATGATATATTTATCGATTGGCAGACGAAGCATCCGCTGAACCAGAAGGTAAACTGTTACTGTGATGCAGCTGGTTGTTGCGGACCTAACCTGTTAGTAGCGGATATGTATTATCCGGAAGTGGACTTCAAAACTAGAAAAGCGATCAATCTGTAGAAATGAGGCGTTGTTAACGTGGTGCATACGGAATTTGAAGTTGGGAGATTAATGCTTAATCTTTTGCTTGTTCTGGTGCTCGTATTATTGAACGGTATTTTTGTAGCAGCGGAGTTCTCATTAGTTAAGGTCAGACAGTCTCGTCTGACCCAACTTGTCAGTGAAGGTAATAAAATGGCTGGATATGCACTCAAGGTCAATAAGAAACTGGATTCGTACTTATCTGCCACCCAATTCGGGATAACACTTGCCTCACTGGGGTTAGGTTGGGTCGGTGAGCCGGCCATTTCTGAGCTGCTCGTCGAACCGTTAATGTATAAGATGGGAATTACCGATGGTACTCTGATTTCTACCGTTTCTGTTGTTATTGGATTTTCAATTATTACATTTTTACATATTGTACTTGGGGAGCTTGCACCGAAATCCCTTGCAATTCAAAGAACAGAAGGGTCTGCGCTATTGCTCTCGGCACCTCTGATGTTCTTCTATAATCTGTTCATGCCTTTTATCTGGGTACTGAATGCATCGGCGAACGCATTGCTTCGCTTAGTGGGTGTTGAGCCTGCGAATGAGGGAGAAGCCGCCCACTCAGAAGAGGAAATTCGTATCCTGATGAATCAGAGTGCTAAGAGTGGTGTCATTGATAAAGATGAGATGAAGCTGATGGATAATATCTTTGAATTCTCTGATCTGCTCGCACGTGAAGTTATGATGCCGCGTACGGACATGGATGTGCTGTACAGTAATCTTTCGCTCGAAGAAAACATGAAGATCATTACCGAAACGAGACATTCACGTTATCCGGTTGCCTTTGAAGATAAGGACCGTATTATCGGTTTTATTCATATTACCGACCTGTTGTTTGCTCCACCTGAGCAGCAGAATGATCTTACGACTTTGGTTCGACCGATCCTTAACGTACCGGAATCGATGGAGATTAGCCACACACTGCGATTTATGCAGAAGAATAAAGCTCAGCTAACGCTAGTTGTTGATGAATACGGCGGTACAGCCGGGCTACTGACAGCAGAAGAAATTCTGGAAGAAATCGTAGGCGATCTTCATGACGAGTTCGAAGATGAGCGTCCAAGTGTGGAGCGTAATGGAGAGTATATTTCCGTTGAGGGCCGGATGTTGATTGAAGATGTCAACGATCTTACAGGTGTAGTGATCGAAGATGATGAAGTGGATTCCATAGGTGGCTGGTTGTTTAAGGAGCTGGAAGGTAATCCAAGTAAGGGTAAACGAGTTAAAGTTGAAGATGTTGTTTTTGAAGTAGAGGAATCGACAAGACTACGGATTACTAGAATTAATATTCATCACGAACCGCGTGTGGAGGATGAAGAAACCTCTTCAGAACAAGACGAGGATAAAGATTAACCTATTGAAAATAGTACGTATTGTTCCGGGTGATCAGGGATAAAATGAACTCCTCCTGCTAGAGCTGCATGGCTCATGACAGGGGGAGTTTTTTGTGGACACATAAAGGACATAGCGTTCGACTATGCTAATGTTTATAAATGATTTGAAAGCGGGGTCTAGATTGAAAAAGAAGCTTCTTCTCGTTGAGGATGAAATTCGTATTCGTGAACTGGTGTCTGATTATTTCATACAGAATGATTGGGAAGTGCTCGAAGCGGATAATGGAAAAGATGCATTGATTTGGTTTGACTCACTGCTGCCGGATCTGCTGATTTTGGATATCATGATGCCTGCCATGAATGGCTTTGAAGTGTGCCGAGAAGTTCGTGAGAAATCAGCGATACCAATCATATTGTTAACTGCCAAGTCCACAGATGAAGACAAGATCTATGGATTTGAATTAGGTGCGGATGATTATGTTACAAAGCCATTTAGTCCAAAGGTGCTGGTAGCCCGGGCAAATGCACTTATGAAGCGTGTTGAAGGCACCCATCAGCCTGAATCCAGCATAATAAAATTTGGTTCTGCGATGTTTAACACCTTAGCTCATCGGTTAGAGGTAGAAGATGCGGAAGTGGAGCTTAGCCCTAAGGAATACGATCTTTTATGGCTTTTAATACGAAATAAAGGGATTGTCATTTCAAGGGATACGATCCTTAGTCGGATTTGGGGAATTGAATTTGAAGGAGACTCCAGAGTTGTGGACAGTCATATTAAAAAGCTTAGAAGTAAATTGGGGTATGAATCTCGGTTTATTCGTACGGTGATTGGTACAGGGTACATGTTTGAGGAAGAGGCATGAGAAGACGCGGAATTACTTTTAAACTGTTTGTGATGACTGTTATCTTTTTCCTTTGCTTTTATGGGATGGTCATTCTAAGCCAAACGCTATTGTTTGATAATTTCTACCAAAAACAAAAAGAGAACCGCGTGGAGAAACATCTTAAGAGCTTTGCTGCAAGATATATAAGCGAGCCGTGGGGAAGCACTCGAACCTCCCAGGAGCTCGTTCGGTTTATGCTGCGGAATAAAACACAAATGGTTATTTTGAAGCTGGATGGAAAAATGAATTCGGAAGATCCATTTCATATAAAGTTAATTGATGATGATGGAAAGAGTATGGTTGTTTCTTTATCCCTATTCATGAATCAGTACGGGGATGCGCTTAGAGCAGCAAACATAAAAGTAGATGATCAGTTGAGCGTTGAAGGTGAACTTCTGGATGAAGACAGTTCTTCACCCGTTATACTCTACCCTATAAGTATTACAAAAAAAGGGAGCGGGACAATAGGGGAGACGGAAGAAACCGGGATGATTCATGCATCTGGTACAGTTGCAGAAATTGTACTGCCTGATATGAAAATATGGAATCCACGCCAAGGCATACTGTTTGAGGCTCTAGAGGAATGGTTTCCTTTGACGCCGGCGCAGATAGACGACTTCAAAAATTTGAAATTGCAGAAGCAAGACTGGATTGCTCCCTGGAGTGGGAGTCGTAATTCTGTGATTATCATGCCCCTTAAGCAAAGTAACGGAGAAATTGAACTACTATTCACAGTTACCTCATTACAGGAAGTCAAGGATTCGAACGAGGCGTTGCGTTGGTTCTTTTTATATCTGGGAATAGGCGGTATTGTTCTGATTTTGGTTCTTTCTCTCTTTTTTTCGAAAATGGTCACGCGTCCGCTAATTAAGTTAAACAACATAGCCAAACGGATGGTTTCTCTGGACTTTACAGGGGATACATCGATTCGGCAGAAGGATGAGCTAGGCAGTCTTTCTAATAGCATGTTTACTTTATCACTAAGTCTGGATTCTGCTTTACGAGAGTTAAGAGAGGCCAACCAGCAGCTGGTTGAGGATATGGAGCAGAAACAAAGAATGGAGATCATGCAGCAGGACTTTTTTGCTAATGCCTCCCATGAATTGAAGACACCGCTCAGTATTATCAAAGGTTTTGCGGAGGGATTAGAAGACGGTGTTAGCGCCGGAAAGCAGGATCACTACATTAAGGTGATTATTGAGGAAGCAGATAAAATGGAGTTTCTTGTTAAAAACATGCTAGATCTAGCTCGGTTGGAGTCGGGCACGATTAAACTTCGGAAAACTTCCTTCATGTTAAGTGAACTGACGGAAAAGGTGACGGACAAGCTGGTTCACTTGCTGAGTGAAAAACATTTGGAGGTCATCATTATTCCTGCGAACGAATTACCAATATATGCTGATATGAACTGGATCGAACAAGTTGTGCTGAATTTTATGACCAATGCTATCAGACATGCGGAAGAAAGAAGTTCTATCACTGTCAATATTGAGAGTCATGCCCAGACTATTGTATTCACAGTTCAAAATATAGGAGAATCCATCCCCGAAGATCAGCTAGAGCAAATTTGGGAACGGTTCTATCGGTCTGAGCCGTCTCGCAGTCGAATGACGGGTGGTACAGGTCTGGGGCTTTCCATTGCGAAGCGAATACTAGATATGCACGCTTGTCTTTATACAGTGAAAAATACGGAGAACGGCGTCAGCTTTACTGTGACCTTTGAAGGTTAAACGGATCTACAAAAAATACTACAATGAAAGGGGTGAAACCGTATGAAATTGAATTGGTTGCCTTCAATGTGCACACTTGGAAACTTGGGGCTTGGATCACTATCTTTGTATTTCACGGTTCAAGAACGATACAGCCTGGCTTTATTAATGATATTGTTTGCGGCAATATGCGATGTACTCGATGGATTACTGGCAAGAATACTGCAATGTACCAGTGAATTCGGTAAACAATTGGACTCATTGGCGGATATTATATCATTTGGTTTAGCGCCAACCTTCCTTATCTTATTGTATAGGTTAGAAGATGCTCACTGGATTGGACCTGCAGCTTCAGTTTTCTTTTTGATCTGTGGTGCACTTCGTTTGGCCAGATTTAATCTGTCGGCGCCTTCCAAAGGGTTCGTGGGGATGCCCATTACTGCTGCTGGAGTCATTCTGTCGATGATTTCTTTACTAGATGAACGCATGAAACCAGGACTAGTCATCGTATTAATGGCAATACTGTCCGTAATGATGGTCAGTCGTATCCCATTTCCGTCACTTAAAAAATCCTTCAACAGGAAGTGATACACCCATGCCTTGGATTATTGAGATCATTTCGCAGTACGGATATTTAGCCATATTTGCCCTTATGGCACTTGGGATTATCGGACTTCCTGTACCGGATGAGGTGTTAATGCTGTTTGTAGGCTATTTATCATCCGTTATGGTTTTGGACTTTTCACTTTCTGTATTGGTTTGTTTCATGGGATCTATCACAGGAATGCTTATCAGCTATACCATTGGTTTAAGACTAGGGCAACCTGTGGTAGAAAAATTCGGCAAGTGGGTTGGACTTACACCCAAGCGTTTTGCCAGTATGAAAAGATGGTTTTTGCGGTTCGGCAACTGGGCGATTTTCATTGCCTATTTCATTCCCGGTCTGAGGCATGTATCAAGCTATATCTCAGGAATCAGTGCGATGTCTTTCAAAAAATATATACTCATAACGACTGCAGGAGCCCTAACCTGGTCACTCCTTTTTGTTTCCATCGGCTTTTTTGTGGGGGCAAGGTTTTCCTTTTTATAGCCAATGGATGATCAGCAATATTAATCGCAATTGAATGGAGCAAGATCTATGAATGTATTGAAGCGATTCTACGCGAATATAACCACCAGGCGTTTTTTTATTCTCGCACTTATCGGGTTGCTGCTGTTCAGTATTCGAGGGATGCTTAATCTGGTGTTGCTGACGTTTTTGATTGCTTTTGTCATGAACAGCTTTCAGACATTGCTTAGTAAACAAATCGGTAAATTTATGAAGGTTAACAGTAAGGTGATTATTGTCATTTTATACCTCGCTTTAATCGCAGTGATTGTACTGGCCCTTGCTAAATATCTCCCTAAAGTATTGGAACAGATTAAGCAATTAACCATCTTCCTTACCAATCTCAAATCAGAAGATCTTCCGCAGAACAAGATTACATTGTATTTGTATGATATGTTCAGGGACCTTAACTATCAGTCCTACATCAAAAGAGGTATCGATTATGTGCTGAAGGTTAGCAACTGGGGTGCGACATTTGTTATATCGACCATTCTAAGTTTTGTGTTTATTCTGGAGAAGAACCGGGTAGTCAGTTTCACTTCTAGGATGAGAGAGAGCCGGATTGCCTGGTTTTATATAGATTTGGAGTATTTCAGCCGAAAATTCATCGTTTCCTTTGGGAAAGTAATTGAAGCACAAATTCTCATTGCCATGTTCAACACCTGTCTTACTGTAATTGGCTTGTGGCTGCTTAACTTCCCATATTTATTTGCCCTTTCGATCTTGATTTTTCTGCTCAGTCTCATTCCGGTGGTTGGTTTTTTGATTTCGCTCATTCCGCTCTTAATCATCGGCTACAACATCGGTGGTCTGACAACAGTCACTTATGTGCTGGGGATTATTGCGGTATTGCATTTTATCGAAGGCTATTTCTTGAATCCTAAGTTGATGTCTACAAAAATGAATTTGCCGATGTTCTACACCTTTATCGTGTTGTTGTTTTCTGAGCATTATATAGGTGTGTGGGGACTTCTTCTTGGTATTCCCATCTTTGTATTTATGTTGGATATCCTTGAGATTACCCACGAAGAGTCGTCCGAAAAAGTGAAGTCTTGATCTTAATACTCAATATGATCCAAGTTACAAGCTGTTTTCGGTACTTTTCCGAAGGCAGCTTATTTGTCGTGTAATTACACGAAAAGTACAAGCCTGGGAGCTTTTTTTGTAAATAACGTTTTATATTGTGTTCTGCTGTCATAAGTTAGCTAAGGAAGCTATGTTCAGAGTCTTCAAAAAAGGAACAGGAACAAAGGAGGTACGAAAAGATGGAATCACAGGTACGGAGGTACACCCCCTTTAGGGGCCCATTTGATCCTTGCCCGCCGGTGCCGTTTAAGACTTATGTAGTTCCACCCAATCAATTTGTTAATTTTCAGCCGCCAGATTTACCTCAGTTTAGTTTGCAGGAGGCTCTAAGGTATGGCACGTTATGGCCAGCATTTTACAGTCCGTATGAATCCAAGTGCAAAGGAGGAGGAAAATAGATTATGGAGGCAAATCCTTGCGATCAACGTTATTATGAATTGCTTGAGCAGCTGCAGACACTTGACTTTGCCTTAGTGGAGTTGAACTTATATCTAAATACTCATCCTGATGATTTGAGAAGTATTGAACAATTTAATCAGCTGACTCAGGAACGTACCAAGCTAGCGAATCAATTTCAGGAATTATATGGTCCGCTGCAGAATTTTGGCCGCGCTTATTCGAAATGTCCGTGGGAATGGAATCAGACGCCTTGGCCTTGGCAGGTATAAGAAGTGTGTACTGTAAAGAACTAAGTTTCTAGAGGAGGGGAAGTTCCCGAATGTGGATATATGAGAAGAAGCTGCAATATCCGGTACGGGTCGGCAAATGTGATATCCGGATGGCGCGTTATTTAAGTGAGCAATACGGAGGAGCAGACGGCGAGCTGGCCGCAGCCCTGCGCTATATGAATCAAAGATACACGATACCGGATAAAGTTATTGGCGTTTTGAACGATATTTCTACAGAAGAATTCGCCCACCTCGAAATGATTGCTACCATGATCTACAAGCTGACAAAGGACGCGTCGGTATGCGAATTAGAGGAAGCTGGATTAGGTCCTCATTTTGCCGCGCATGATCATGCCCTGTTCTATAATAATGCCTCAGGCGTACCGTTTACGACGGCTTATATTCAAGCTAAGGGTGACCCACTGGCAGATTTGTATGAGGACATTGCAGCGGAAGAAAAGGCCCGGGCTACATATCAGTGGCTGATTGACATGACAGATGATGTGGATCTGCAGGATAGCCTCAAGTTCCTGCGGGAGCGGGAGATTATCCATGCGATTCGGTTTAAAGAAGCCGTGCAGATTATTATTGATGACCGGAATCAGAAGCGGGTATTCTGAGTGATACTAAAGAGTAAAGCGACCAATAGGTCACTTTACTCTTTTTAAATTTATACAGCTCTCATTCCCTTTGCATTTCTTAGGTTCAGGCTTAGCCATTTCTATCGCTTAGCCTATTCAAAAGAAACAATTTGTGGGACAACCAAAAAGGCCTCCGATTTATCGAAGGCCTTTTCAGGGTGCAATCAACTAATGAGAAATGGCTTTAAAATAGAAGCTCCGCACCAGCAACGGAAAGGAGCTAAACAAATTTAAGGCTTATTCAGACGCTGGTCTTTTTACCTGAAGTGGTGGAGGAATTAGCCACCCTTTTTTCTTGCTCAAATTGAGGATTTTAACGCCTATCGCTGCTTTAGTTAGGTGATATTTTGCAAATAATGCACCAATATCTTCTCTGATAGAAAGACCCATAACCTGGCTACAAGCTACCAATCCTGTAGCAGTATCGGCAGCAATTTTAGCAGCAATCTCGGGATCTGTGAATCGTGCACCTATAGGAATATCTTCAAGCTTAACTTCGGGTCTATTCGGCATCGCTGGTACTGAAGCAATCCCGTTATCTGCCAGCAGCGTATCACACTCACTAATTTCAAGCTCAGCTTGATCAATTAATGTGCTTAATACTTTTTTGAGATCATTGTCGCCGGCATGATATAAGTAAGCTCGGTAACACGAAAGGGCGCCCTTTGCTACCATCGAAGCTTGCCATACACTAAAGATCTCTCCATAATGCATGGGTTCATCCTTGGGGTTGCCACCTAAAATTCCTGTCATAAGAAAGCTCCTTTATATTTAAATTTAAACGTAGGTAGTATGCCCATAAATGTTCAGATGTTGCGGTCGTCTGCTCCAAAAATATGAGTTATCTCAAAGCTGAAAAAATTATACAGAAACTGCTCAGCTGAACAAAATGATATAATTAAGAAACGTGGTTAAAGGCAGAGATGATCATATTGTTGATCAGCGAAGGAGAGAGAGATTTGAAGAATAATATCATCGAATACTGTTTGAAAAAGAAAGGAGCGACTCAAGAGCATCCGTTTGGCCCCACTCCATTGGTCATCAAAGTAGCTGATAAAATGTTCGCGCTTATTTTTGAGGAAACAGGGAAGGTCGTTCGCTTAAATCTAAAATGTGACCCGATCATTGCGGAAAACCTTAGAGAGCAACATGAGAGCGTTCAACCGGGATTTCATATGAACAAAAAACACTGGAATTCAATCATGATCGATGGTTCCTTGTCAGAGTCGGATGTCTTTGACATGATAGACCATTCCTACGATATGGTTGTCAAAAAGCTTCCTAAAAGCCTGCGAGAAGCTATAGTGGAATTGAATTAAATGAATAATCAAATGAAGGATCGTTTTGCCAAGCAAAGTATACCCAAGCTTATTTTCTTATTGGCTATTCCTGCCGTTATAGCTCAGCTAATCAATGCCATGTACAGTGTAGTTGATCGGATGTTCCTCGGAAGAATGGAGGAGGGGGGGACGCTAGCCTTATCCGCTATAGGTATATCTTTTCCGATTATTATGTTGATTTCAGCATTTGCTGCTCTAATAGGAGCTGGTGGGGCACCCCTAGCTTCCATAAAGATGGGCGAAGGAGAACATAAAAAAGCAGAAGAATTACTGGGAAGTTGTTTTACTATGCTGCTGATGGCATCCATAATCCTAACTGCTTTGTTTCTTATCTTTAAGTCGCCATTCTTAACGTTATTCGGGGCGAGTCACGATACATTGCCGCTAGCCGACAATTTTTTAAGCATTTACCTTCTAGGAACTGTGGCGGTGCTCATTTCTTTAGGATTGAATCCATTCATTGCAGCACAAGGATACGCCAAAACAGCCATGCTCACGGTATGCATTGGAGCGGTTGTGAATATCGTCCTTGACGCCATTTTTATTTTTGAGATGAATATGGGCATTAAGGGTGCAGCGTTGGCAACTGTAATTGCCCAATTTATTTCGGCGATTTGGGTATTGGGATTCTTAATCTCTAAACGAGCTCATCTGCGCTTGCGTCTATCGAATATGCGCATTAAACCTAAAGAAGCTGCAAGTGTACTTGCATTGGGGCTTTCTCCGTTTATTATGATGTCGACCGAAAGTTTAATTCAAATTGTATTTAACACGTCCTTAGCTAAATTTGGAGGCGATCTGTACGTTGCTGCCATGGGGATTATGGGCACGCTGATGCAAATCTTTGGGACGTTGTTATCTGGTTTTGCGCAAGGGGCACAGCCTATTATTAGCTATAATTATGGAGCTCGCGATTTCGAACGTGTAAAATCCACTATTTTATATTGCAGTGTTTTTTGCGCAGCTTTCGGATTGTCGATGTGGGGCGTAGCCATTTTTGTTCCGAAGCTGCCCATTATCATTTTTACCAATAATCCTGAGCTTGTGGCTCTGACGGCTAGATTAATGAAGATATTTTTCCTTGGCACTTGTATTTTTGGTATTCAATTAGCGTTTCAACAAGTATTTATTGCTTTAGGACAAGCCCGGGTTTCTATTTTTATCGCAATCTTGCGTAAGATTATCTTGCTTATTCCATTAGTACTTTTGCTCCCGACATTTATTAGCCCGAAAACAGATGCAGTGATTATAGCTGAGCCTATTGCTGATTTTTGTGCGGCACTGACTTGCTGTGTTTTATTTGGACTCACGATAAAGAAGCTTTTTAAAGATAGATCTGATAAAGCTGAAATGCTGTGAAAATGCCCGAAATGGCGATTAGAAGTCGGTGTTCTGAGGATGAAACTAAAGATTAAGGTTCTTGCTAGCTTCGGCTATCAAGAACCTTTTTATTTGTGATGCATGAATTCATGAGTTAATCCACCTAAAATAATACTGTTTATACTAATTTATTCATACTGTTTCCAAATAATAGTATTGATAAAATGTATGTAATCAAGAAACATTTTAAATACTAAGGAGAACTTTCCGTAATGAGAACAAAATCCTTAACCTCCACTTGTACCAGCATTGGCTATGTCCTCTACACATCCTGGACTAACAGTAGACGTTCCATTATTTATTACTCAACTGTAACGCTTCTTTCGGCTATACAGCCCTTCCTTTTGATCCTATTCCCAAAATTTATTATAGATGAATTGACCGGACAGCAAAGACTTCAGCAGTTTATCTTCCTAATTTCACTGATGTTTTTATTACTGACTATCATTAGCTACTTTACAGGATATCTACAAAATTTGGGTTTAACTCAATTAATGAAAGTTGTATTTAAACAGATCCACGCCCACACTGCACAAAATATGAATGTTGATTTCAAAAATACAGAAGATCCCGGTTATCTTAATCAGATGGAGCAGGCCAAGCGTTCCCTACAAAGTGTGGAGAATGGATTTCAGGGACTATTCCATACATTTTTTGCAAGTCTGGCTGGATTTCTTGCTTTTGCGGGTTATATAACTGTAATTGGAGGATTAAGTTTTGGTGTTATTGTTTTTCTAATTGTAAGTATTGGGTGTTCTTATGTGTTTTCCCTTCGTGCTAAACGTTATGAGTATGAACATGAACAACAGCTTTCGGAATTGGAGAGGAAGAGAAGGTATTATACGGATATTATGCAAGACTTTACTATTGGTAAGGAAATTCGGATTAATTCCTTTAACAATACATTGGTGTCACTATACCATTCAAGCGTTCAAAATAGACAGAAAATTCAGTCCTCTATCAGCAGCTCTTATTTTCAGAGTGAAATATTAGATATTTTGATCCGGTTGTTCCGTGAGGGGATTGTATATGGTTATTTGGCGTATCTTTACCTTCATCAGAGGATAACTATAGGTGATTTTGTGATGTACACAACTGCTGTCGCTGGATTTTCTGGCGTTCTTCAGGGATTTATGAAAGATTTAGCCCATCTGCGCACACAGAATTTATACATAGAGGAACTCCGTAACTTTTTAGAGAAGCCGCATGATAAGCAGGGGGAAGGAGCAATGCATGCACTCCCAACAGGTCCTTATTCGATAGAATTTAAAGAAGTTTCCTTTACTTATCCTGGTAACAGCTTGCCTGTGTTTAATAAAATATCCTTCATCATACCTCCGCATCAACGACTTGCTATTGTGGGTCATAATGGTGCTGGTAAGACAACGCTTATCAAATTGTTATGCAGGTTGTATGAACCCGATAGTGGAGAGATTACGCTGAATGGAATCAATATCAAACAGTTTGCTAAAACGGATTATTGGAAATTATTTTCTACGGTTTTTCAAGAAATTCGCGTACTCGCTTTCTCACTAGCAGAGAATATTTCTCTAAAAGAGCATAGAGAGTCTGATGCTTTAAGAATTCATGACAGTCTTGGAAAAGCGGGACTAAGCGAAAAAGTCGCCTCTTTGAAATCAGGCATTCTCACCCCAATGCAAAAGTTTTTGGATGATCAAGGTGTTGAGTTCTCTGGAGGGGAAAACCAAAGAATGATGTTGGCAAGGGCGCTTTATAAGAATGGAGAATTGATTATTTTGGATGAGCCGACTGCAGCAGTTGATGCAATTGCTGAATTCAACCTGTATACAAGATTTAATGAAATGATCGGTGAGAGAACAGCATTATATATTTCTCATCGGTTGTCTAGCACACGGTTCTGTGACCAGATATTGTATATGGAGCAAGGAGAGATTTCCGAAGCTGGTTCTCACAGCGAATTGATGGAACGCAGAGGAAAATACAATCAAATGTATCAGATTCAAGCACAATATTATAATGGGAGTGAAGCCTAGCTTATGAATCCATTCCCTGCGCTGAAAAAGGATTGGCATGTGACCCTCTACTTTTGGAAGCTGGTACATTCCATGTCTAAATCGTACATCCCGCTAATGGTGGTATCTTCATTATGCAGCGCAATCTTCCCGTTTATAAACATCATCCTTCCCAAATATTTGATTGATGAATTGATGGGGGCCGGCCGCGAAATGAATATTATCCTCTGGATAGGAATTTTGGTGGCAGGTAATGCTGTCTTGGGGTTACTTCAGAGTTACCTAAATAAACAAATTGAACTGTCCAATTTCTTGGTCATGGATAGTTTAGAGCTACATATTGGAAATCATATTATGAATCTGGATTATGAGAGTTTAGAAAATTCCAAAGTGCTAGATCTTAAAGAACAGGCGCTTGCTCCCATTCGTCAGCAGGATGTTATACGTAAAATGTTAGTTAGTATGAAGACTTTGCTGCAAACAATGCTCTCCCTTTTGGGATTAACAGCCTTAGTTTCTACTTTAAACGTTGGAATCATCGTGGTAATTATTGGGATGATTGTACTTAATACCTTTATCTTTAGAAAGTCGCAGCAAGCTCAATTCAATTTTCATGAATTATTAACTCCTCTGAATCGGAAATTTGGTTATTATTCCAAACTGGCTGTTGATTTTTCCATGGCTAAAGATGTCCGTTTGTTTGGGATGGCTCCTTATTTGCTGAATAAAGTGGATACTTACCATAATGAAAGTGTTCGTGGTTTTGGAGGGCTATACGAAAAAGTGGGGAGATATAAGGGACTGGCCAGTGTTAATCTTCAATTGCAAATGGTCATTATCTACACCTACATGGTTGTGAAAGTAGTTACAGGTGAAATTCAAATGGGTGGTTTTGTTATGTATATTTCTGCCGCCAATAGCTTTTCTGCACAAGTTTCGTTAGCAATGAATGCCTATGTAGAGTTTAGACAAATGTGTAAATATATTGAGGTGTTTAGAGAATTTGAAAGTCTAAGTCCGACAATGAAAAGCGGAGAAGAGCGTCTTGAGAAACTCATGAATGTTGAGATTGAAATTTGTAATGTGTCTTTTAAATATGCGGGAAACGAGAGCTATTCAATAAAAAATGTATCAATGACCATAAAAAATGGAGAGAAGTTAGCTATAGTAGGTCAAAATGGCGCAGGTAAAACGACTTTTATTAAACTGCTGTGCCGATTGTATGAACCTGATCAAGGAGAGATTCTTCTGAATGGAAGATCTATTCAAGATTATCAATACGATGAATATATGAAAATCTTAGGTGTTGTGTTTCAGGATTATAAATTATTTTCATTTTCTATCAAAGACAACTTATGCGTGAAGGATAGCGAAACATCGGATAAGGAAATGGAAGAAGTGCTTAATCAAGTAGGATTGGAAGCAAAAATGAAATATTTAGAAAGAGGACTAGATACACAGGTATTTAAAATCTTTGATGATAGAGGCACAGACTTTTCGGGTGGTGAAAGTCAGAAGATAGCAATTGCTAGAGCTTTACTCAAAAAGTCACCTATTCTTATTCTGGACGAGCCTACAGCTGCGCTAGACCCTTATGCGGAGTTTGAGATGTACAACAACTTCAATCTCTTGGCAGCAAATAAAACCGTTATTTATATCTCGCATCGGTTATCTGCTTGTAAATTCTGCGATAAAATCGCACTTTTTAACAATGGTGAATTGCGTGAATACGGTCCACATGATCAATTGTTGAAAGATCAGCAGGAGTACAGCACGATGTGGAAAGCACAAGCGAAATATTATCAATAGGTTATTGACAATCGAAATCAGAAGCGGATGTTCTGAAAAGCATATTTCAAACAAAAGCCGGCAAGCTTCCCTTATGAGCTTGCCGGCTTAGTTCGTAACTTACATATATTTAGACTGGGATACCCAATTATTTAGCTTACTCTATTCTTATTAGAGAATTGCTGGTTTAGCTCGGAGTAGTTAAGTTCAGCAGTGTTGTTCAAGTTCATATCAGCGATGGACAAGCTCTCCTGTAAGGAGATATATACCGCGAACATACCTGCCGCTTTGATCGCTTCTACCCCGGCGACTGCGTCTTCGACCCCGACGCAAAATTGCGGATCTACATCAAGCGCATCGGCGGCGGTCAGGAACACTTCCGGGTCTGGTTTGTTGCGGGCAAGCTTGGCTGCATCTACAATAACTCCGAAGTCTTTCTCCATACCTAGAAGGCGGATAACAGTAAAGGCATTTTTGCTAGCGGAGGCAATGCCAGTCTTCACTCCGTGGTTCTTCAGCTCGGCGAGCAATTCAGAAATACCAGGCAGCACATCGGCCGGGGTTAACTGCTTAATGAGTTGCTGATAAAACTCATTTTTGCGGTTCGCCATCTCCTCCATCTCTTCGGGAGAGTAGGTGTGCAGAGTTGTCGCTTGTCCAAGTAGCAACTCCAGAGAGGCTATGCGCGATACACCTTTGAGGTTCTCATTGAACTCTCGGGTGAACGGGAGGCTCAGCTCTTTCGCAATCATACCCCAAGCCTGATAATGATATTCTGCGGTATCGGTAATAACGCCGTCCAGATCAAAGATTACGGCTTGAATTTGAGAGGTTGCATTCATTGTATTGTGCTCCTTATGAATTAGGCTTGTAGTGCTTGAGTTACTGGCTTGTCGTTGCCCAGAGTCACCGAATGGCCGTAGAGAATTAGATCCAGTGCTTCACCCTCTAGCAATTCAAGCTCCACGCCTTCCTCGCGAATGGTTACAGCAATGAGACGCCCGCGGAAGGTGAGGCGGAAATTGTATTTCTGCCAGCCAGTAGGTAGGGACGGAGCGAGCGATAAGCCATTTTCCTTGAGTCGTGTTCCGGCAAAACCGTACACAATAGCCATCCACGTTCCACCCATATTGGCGAGATGTAATCCATCTTTGGTGTTTCCATGTGTATTGTCGAGATCCAGCCGAGCAGTCTCGATAAAGTAGTTATACGCCTTGTCCTTATACCCGATTTTCGAGGCCATAATGCTGAATATGCAAGAAGACAGGGAAGAGTCATGGGTAGTGATTTGCTCATAATAATCATATGACTTGCGTATGGTTTCTAGCGACTGCTCGTCTTCCAGCAAGTAATGAGCCAGTACGGTATCCGCTTGCTTACAGACCTGATAACGGTACAGGGTAAGCGGGTGGTAATGCAGCAGCAGCGGATGTTTCTCCGGTGGTGTGTTCTCGAAATCCCAGACCGCTTTACGTAAGAAAGTATCATCCTGCGGGTTAATGCCCAGCTTCTCGTCGTAAGGGAGGAACATGGCATTCGCTGCTTTCAGCCAGCTATCCGCTTCCTGTTCAGTAACATGCAGACGGATACATAGTGCTTGAAATGCAACCTTGTCATACTCCTGAAGTCGAGCGAAACTGCGCGCTGCCCATTTTAAATTATGTTTAGCCATTACATTAGTGTAATAGTTATTGTTCACCAGGCAAGTGTACTCATCTGGACCGGTTACTTCGTCAATGTGGAATTTACCTTCGTAAAAATGACCGATTTCCATCCACAACCGCGCCGTCTCAAATAGCACCTCTGCGCCGTATTGGAGCAAGAAGGCGTCATCTTCTTCCGCGAGATGATATTGGATATAGCTGTAGGCTACATCCGCGCTGATATGATATTGGGCTGTGCCGGATGGGAAGAAGGAGGAACATTCTGTACCCGAAATCGTCCGCCATGGGAACAATGCACCTTGGGCATGGCCCATCTCTTTAGCACGATCCCTTGCTTCCTCCAGCTTGGAGTACCGGTACAATAGGAGCTGTCGGGCCAAGTCAGGAGAAGTCATCAGGAACACAGGGAACATGTAAATTTCCGTATCCCAGAAATAATGACCCTCGTATCCTTCTCCGGATAAACCTTTGGCAGAGATATTGCTGTGCGCGTCGCGTCCGGCTGATTGCAGCAGCTGATAAAGGTTGAACCGTATCCCCTCCTGAAGTGATGAGTCATTCTCAATCCCTACATCGGAACGCTTCCAGAAGTCAGCTAAATATTGCTCCTGCTGTTCCAGCATGTCTTCAAAGGAACGGTTCTGGAGTGATTCCTGTACCTGAATTCCTCTATCTACAAGACCTTGTTCATGGCGTAGTGTATCCGTATAAACATTCCATTTGGTCATAGACATCGGACCGGATATAGATGCAGTTGCTGTCACTGTAGCATCGGTTTCTCCAGCTAGAGTTTCAACCAGCCAATCACCGTCCCATTCATGACGGGTGACACAGGAGGTCCGCAGACCGGAAGCCATCGTCTTATTCTCCAGGCATATATATTCACCGCGAACATCAGACGCTACTACACTTAGGCGTTTGGCATGGCCAGCTGCTACACGTGGATCATTCGGATTCGTATAATTACTAACATCGCCGTTTACACGGGATACAACTTGAATTGGACCACTGAAATTAACAGGCTCAAGTGTAAGATGAATAGCAAATAGCTCCCGGGTAGTAAAAGAAACGAGTCTCCGGAAATGCAGCTTGAGTTCTTTACCGGAGGGGGATTTCCAGTGGATTTTACGCTCCGAATAGCCCTTGTCCATATGGAGGTTACGCTCATAAGCAAGCACACTCTCTTCAGTAAGTGCAAAGGGCTCCTTATCTTCGCCTATATAAATATTTATCTCTTGGGAATCAATAATATTAACTAGTTTTTGCTGGGTCCCTGGAAAGGCGAACAGCTTCTCCCCATAGGGAATGTCAATCACATCGTGAAAAGCGTTCAAATACGTACCGCGGATACTGCGGATTTCATTATCGGAATAGCCTTCTTCAAAATTTCCACGCACGCCCAAATATCCGTTCCCCAGCGCAAAAATACTTTCCAAATTTAGCAGGGTATCTGCTGATAACCCTTGATTAGCAATGCTCCAGCTCATGCTAGTGTTTCCTCCCTTGATGGTTATGAATTGAATTTTAAGTCCGAAAGAGCTAAGATTATACTAAATTATTTAGCATATTATCAAAATTTTTAGGTGAGGTTAACAAGTATGGATCAACTTAAAGGATTTAAAGGACAACATAAACTACCGGAATATTGGTCCACACGTTCTGTGGATCTGACAGAGGGATTTGTCCATCCTCCGCTGGATTATGAACATGAGCTTTTGGAAGCTATCCGACTGGGAGACGAGAACCGGGCACTCGAAGCACTGCATAGAATTAACGCAATGGAAGCCGCTACGCTAGCCCGATATCCGCTGCGCTCCAAGAAAAACGCTATGATTGCATCCTGCACCTTGTTTACACGTGCGATTATCCGCGGTGGTGTTGACCCTGAGACAGCATTTCAGCTGAGTGATACGTTCATCCGTGCAGTGGAAGCTTCGACGGAGCTTGATGCACTTCATCGATATGAATATGAAATGGTCCTGCAATTCATCACAGTGATGCGGCAGCAGAAGGAGAACCTTCACTATTCACATATTGTCAATCTATCCATATATTTTATACGCGAGCATCTGTTTCAAGATTTGAACCTTAGCTTGATTTCCGGACATGTCGGTGTGCATCCCAGTTATTTGTCCGACCGCTTCAAGCGTGAAACGGGTATGCCGCTCACGGAATTTATCAACCGGCGTAGAATTGAGGAATCGCAGTCGATCCTCATTCATACGAATCAGTCTATTTCCGAAATCGCTTTAATGTTTAAATTTTGCAGCCAAAGTTACTATACACAGTTATTTAAAAAATACACTGGCCTGACCCCCAAGCAGTTTCGCCGGGACGGTGGAGCACTTACGAAATGAGAGAAATGGAATCATTAATGATCCCTAAAATTTGCTGTCCATGCTTCCCTGGTTGGGTACTGGATAGCTCTTTTTACGTTTCAGCTTCAATAGCCAAACTCGCCTTTATCCGTGATAAATGAGATTATTAATCCACTAAATTAAGTTAGAGAGATGATAAGATGGCCATTTATTTGGAATTCCCACGACTGGATAAAGCCTTTCCGTACCGCTGTATTGAGAACGATGGCAATATATTGACTACACCGCATTGGCACAAGGAAATGGAGATTATCTGGATTGTAAAAGGAAAAGTGAACCTTGGAGTAAATGACCAGCCGATGCAGCTCAAAGAAAATGAGTTCGTCTTCATCAAAGGTGGAGACATTCATTATGTGATGGCTTCACCTAAAAGTGAGCGGCTGGTCTTCCAATTTGACCTTAGTTTTTTTCAGGACGTGATGATTCTGAACAACACACCTTTTACGCTGAAGGAGCTGTTTGCCTCAATTGAACCGTATTCCACGTACTGGCGGCCAGAGGTTCAGAAAAAGATTCTTCAGTTATTGAATGAGCTATATCAGGAAGGCAAGACGCAGCAGATCGGTTACGCATATGCCATTAAAAGCCTTTTATGTGAGCTGATCACTGTGATGTATCGCGAACTGGATCATTTTAAACCGCGTATGGTCAGCAATAAGCCTTATTCCCGTGAAATTCTTGAGCAGTTGTCCATGGTCTTCCAGTATGTGGAGAAAAACTATACCCATCCTATAAAACTTGAGGATGCTGCCAAAATTCTGGGCTTCACCCCATCGTATTTCACAAAATTCTTTAAGAAGCATACCGGCAAAACTTTTGTCACCTTTTTGAACGAATATCGGATTGATAAAGCGAAATGGATTCTCCTCAATGAAGATGATCCTGTGACGGAGATCGCCGGCAAGGTGGGCTTCGGAAGTACTAAGACCTTCTATCGTTTGTTTAAGGAAAGTATTGGAATTGCGCCTCTGCAATATAAAAGCTCAACCATCAAAGGTGCCTTTGGACAGGACCAAATATGAGAACAATTTGACAAAATCAAGGGATTCAATCTTTCGTAGCAAGCCTTATTATAGGCATAGGCAACTAAAGAAAACAGGCTGTGTGCTCATCAATGAGAGCATTTACAAATTGTTAGCAACTTGGAGGTTTTATCATGAAATTATCCCGAGATTTCTTGTGGGGCGGCGCTATTTCGGCTATACAGACCGAGGGTGCGTATTTAGAGGATGGAAAAGGTCTATCTAATTTTGACGTACTGCCTATGAATGACCGTCGTTTAAAAGACGTTATGATGGACGAAGATAATATTTTTACAGAAGAAGGCCAACATTATCCGAGCCATACCGGGATTCATTTCCGAGAACATTACAAAGAGGATATCGCATTGCTGGCGGAAATGGGCATCAATTCTTTCCGATTCTCTATCTCTTGGCCGCGCCTATTTCCGAATGGGGATGAAGCTACTGCGCTGGAGTCAGGCCTCGCATTTTATGAGAGCATATTGGACGAGCTTGAGAAATACAACATTGAGCCAGTGATTACGATCTCTCACTTTGACTTGCCGATGCATTTGGTGGAACATTATGGGGGCTGGGCAAACCGCCAAGTGGTTGGCTTTTACGTAAATTACGCTAAGACGCTGCTTAACCGATTTGGGCACCGAGTAAAATATTGGATCCCTTTTAATGAGATGAATATGGTTTTGCATATTCCTTTTATAGGCGGGGGCTTAACCTTTACAGCGGAAGATAACAAGCTTGAGAAAAAATATCAGGCTGCGCATCATCAGCTTCTGGCTAACGCTCTGACCGTGGAAGCGGGCAAGCAAATGGTTCCGGGCATCAAGTTCGGCTGTATGCTAGCAGCTGGAAAAACGTATCCATATACGTGTAAGCCGGAGGATGTATTCGCTTCTCTGGAAAGTGACAAACATACACTGTTCTTCTCCGATGTGCAGGTATACGGCAAATATCCAAATTATATCGCACCGTATTTTGCTAAGCACAAGATCAACATTCACACAGAACCGGAGGATTTTGAAATTCTGAAGAACCATACAGTAGACTTTGTCTCCTTCAGCTATTATTCAAGCGCTTGTACGGCAGCATCCACGGAAGGACTGGAGACTCGTCGTACGAATGGTTTTGAGACGGTGAAGAATCCTTATCTACCACCAAGTGGAAGTGTGTGGCAAATAGACCCGATTGGACTTCGTATAACAATGAATCAATTATATGATCGCTACCGGATTCCGTTGTTTATTGTCGAGAATGGCCTTGGAATCGCTGATGAACCAGATCAGGACTTTCATGTTCAAGATGATTACCGAATTGAATACCTATCCGATCATTTACGCAATATGAAGGATGCCGTAGAACAGGATGGAGTCGAGCTTATTGGTTATATGTCATGGGGTTGCATCGACTTGGTCAGTGTAAGTGAAGGCAAAATGTCCAAACGTTACGGATTTATTTATGTGGACGCTGATGATTATGGCAAGGGTACTTTTAAACGGTATAAAAAGGCCAGTTACGACTGGTATAAAAAGGTGATTGAATCAAATGGTGAGTGCCTCTAGAGAGGTCTCTATATACGTAGCAGCGGTCCTCTGGAAGAGGACTTGCGGCTCCGTTAATTTCAAAGGGCTCGAATGAAAACGGTTAAGGGGGAAGACCATATGAAAAAAGACTACAAACAAATCGCGGAACAAATCATATCTCTCGTCGGCGGGAAGGAAAACATCATTGACCTGGAGCATTGCATGACTCGCTTGCGGTTCCGTTTAAAAGACAATGATAAAGCCGACAAGGAACAGTTGAACGGCATGGAAGCGGTAGCGGGAGTAAACGTAACATCTGATCAATATCAGGTCATCATCGGCAATGAAGTAAATGCGGTCTATAAAGAAATTATTGATCTTAATGTGCAAAGTGCAGATGAAAGTGGTTCCGGTAAGTCTCCAGGGAACGGTAAAACCAAAGGAGTCCTAGGCCGGATCATTGATACGATTACCGGTTGTATGACACCAATGATTCCGGCGTTAACGGCTGCAGGGATGATCAAGGTCATTCTGTCGCTGTTGACCACCTTCGATCTGATGTCACCAGAAGCAGACACCTATCGAATCTTGGATATTATCGGGGATGCTGCATTCTATTTCATGCCGATTCTGTTAGCGGTTAGTGCATCCCGGAAATTCAAAGTCAATACTTCAGTTGCAGTTATCGTCGCAGGTGTTCTACTCCATCCTAACTTCTCTTCCTGGGTGGCTTCTAAGGATCCAATCTCCTTCCTGGGGATAACGGTTTCACCTGTCATATATGCAGCCTCAGTCATTCCTGTCCTGTTGACAGTATGGATGATGTCCTATATTGAGAAATATATAGATCGAATCGTTCCTAATATGCTGAAAATCCTGTTAAATCCAACGCTGCTATTGTTGATCAGCGCACCTTTGGCGCTAATCGTTGTCGGACCGCTGGGGAACTATGCCGGACAAGGACTGGCTTATGTGATTGAATTGATGCAAGGCACGCTCGGTTTTGTCATGGTAGCTCTCCTTGCTGCTGCTTTCCCGTTCATTGTTATGACTGGGATGCACCATGCGCTTACACCAATATTCATCTCTGCCTTTGCAGCTACCGGGCAGGAAGCCTTAATTCTGGTAGCTCAGATTTGTGCGAACCTTGCTCAGGCTGGAGCTACGTTAGCCGTTGCCATTCGCTCTAAGAGCAAGTCGATGAAGCAATTAGCTTCCGCTTCTTGGATTTCTTCCACGATGGGCATCACCGAACCAGCTTTGTATGGTGTACTCTTGAAGTTGAAGAAACCGATGTTAGCCGCCGCTATCTCAGCGGGCATCGCAGGCTGCTTCGCGGGGATTGTACATGTAACTCTATATGTTCCGCAGAACAATATTATGGCTCTGCTTGCTTTTTCCGGTGAAAGAGGAACTACAAACATTATTTATGGTGTGATTATGATTGTCGTTTCTTTTGTCGCAGCGTTTCTGCTGTCTCTCATGTTCGGCTTCAAAGATGTTGAAGATAATACGCTGGTTGCAGCTGATGCTGCTCAGGAGTCCGGAAACAATCCTGTGCAAGATTCAGGGACCATTGAAGTAAACTCCAGTGCTATAGAAACGGACAAGGTTAATTCCGCATTGTTGACTAGTCCTATGTCAGGCAAGGTATTGCCGCTCTCAGCAGTGCCGGATGAGGCGTTCGCAAGTGAGGCGATGGGAAAAGGGTTGGCACTTGAGCCATCCTCCGGGCAGGTAGCTTCACCTATTGGCGGTATAGTAGCTACCCTGGCGAAATCGAAGCACGCGATTGCGATAGTAGGCCATGATGGTACAGAAGTACTGATTCATGTGGGGATAGATACAGTTAAGCTGAAAGGTAAATACTTCAATACTCGGGTTCAGCCGGGGGATACGGTGAATGCAGGTGACATCTTGATGGAAGTTGATCTGGAAAGCATCCGCCGTGAAGGCTTCAACATTATTACACCGATCATCATTACGAATACGACCGAAACGACAAAAGTCATAAATCAGGCGGGGACTTCTGTGAAGATAAACGAAAAGTTGGCCTTGGTTACACGTTAATAATAGGAAGTGATAGGGCCGATCCGGTTTTTAAGGATCGGTTCTTTGCTTTGTTTACTGGAGGAGGTGTCGCTGCTAAAGTTAATCTTTCCGTATACATCACATCATACATCCGTAAGCACCTGTTTCAGGATTTGCCCCTTGGGGGGGAGCTCCTGACATTTCAGTGTGCATTCTAGCGGTTTGTCTGAACCCTAATTGTTTCACTGGTACTGATGGGCAATTTTAATTGTAAAAAGTACAACTATATGAGGGTGTGCCTACTATTTTCGATTAATAAGTGTAATTCGTACAACTAAAAGTCCCGATCTCACTCCATTCTGTTCATTTTCGATTAAATAATTGTACAATGTGCAACTAAATGGGTGATAGCGTTGGATAGAGAGCTTTTAGATGTATAAAGTGCAACTGGGGGCTGCTACACAGGTACGGGCAATCTAACTTTACATACCCTGGTACGAAGAGGAGAGGAGAGAAGAGAAGAGAAGAGAAGAGAAGAGAAGAGAAGAGAAGAGAAGAGAAGAGAAGAGAAGAGAAGAGAAGAGAAGAGAAGAGAAGAGGATCGATTTCCGTTTAGGATGACATCGATCCTTATATCTTCGATTATGCAGTTACCACAGTTGATGATTGGAATGATTAACAGTGTTCCTACTCATACCGTATTCCGTTAGACATTTCATCCAAACGCTCCCAGTCGAGGACGACAATTTCTTGCTTAACTTTATATAAGATCTCCATGTCGGTGAGTCGCTGAATAACACGGTTTAAATGGCGGGGAGTAGTCCCAATCAAAGAGGCTATATCTGGGATATATGGCGTTTGAATTTCTTTTCCAAACTCCCGTTGAAGCTGTATCGTTAATAAATAACTTGCGAGTCGTTCCTCTACAGCACCAAGTAAGTTCGTTCGTGAGGCGGATGTGCAGGTTAGAAGCTTGTAAGATAGATGTCTTAGCAATAAGTCTTTAAAACTGTGATTATCCATTAGGTCGGACTCAACCTTTTGTTTCGGGATAAATAAGAGGGTGGTTTGATGTTCGGCTTCTACTAGTGACTGGATCATAACCCCTTGCACGAACTCAATATCTCCAAATAAAGACAAGGGTGAGTAGAAACGTAATAACAAGGATTTTCCTGTCCCCACACTGGAAGAAACCTTAGTCCGTCCCTCCACTTGAAAATAAATTCCGTCCAGCTCATCGCCCTCACGCAAAATGATCTCATTCTGCTCGTAAACACGTATTTGGATCAAAGAATACATTGATTCAGGGAAAACTGCGTCTAGATTAAATTGTGTAATGTAATGTGATATAAGATTTGGATCATGAATAGATTTCATTGCGTACTCCTTTTTGGACATCGGTCCTTTCCATTATATATGAACTCGTTAAGATAGAGAAAAGGGGAGGATACAGACTATGAAATTTATTTTTGATTTAGATGGAACGATATACTTTAGCGGCAAACCTTTGAGTGAACGAATCGTACAAGCATTGGATGAACTTATTGAAAAAGGACATGAGGTCATCTTTGCGTCAGCCAGACCTATTCGTGATTTATTACCTGTGTTACCTGCCCATATGCATCATTATCCGATGGTAGGAGGGAATGGTGCGTTTATAGCAAAGGGTGGAGAGGTGATTTCAACCATACATTTTGACGCGCAGACTTCGGATCGTATCTTAGAGTTAATCGAAGAATTTGAAGCCACTTATTTGATTGATAGTCACTGGGACTATGCGTATTCGGGTTCCGACGACCATCCCATTCGGAGAAATGTAGATCCAGAACAACTCGCCAACAATGTTAGTCCATCTGAGCTAGATGAGATTGTAAAAGTAGTTTTTTTGAGCAGCCTGAACGGGGAACAGTTATTAGATCAGCTACATAGATTGCCTGTTGTGATTTATAAACATGGTCAAGAGGACATTATTGATATAAGCCCTAAAGGCGTAAACAAATGGACAGGACTACAACGATCAGGCATAGAACCGCAGCAATTTATTGCTTTTGGCAACGATGCTAACGACATAGAAATGTTTAGACAATCCGCATACTCGGTTTGTGTTGGCGATCATGCAGCGCTTAGTGAATTGGCAACGGAAAAAGTGAGCAACGAAGAAGAGGAGATTGTTAGAAAAATAATGGAGCTGGTGGGTGGGCTGTGATCTTCGATTAGTGGTGGTCATTAGCTCAGACGCCATTGTTGCATGCACCAAGCGTATGCAAATGTATGGATGGAGCTACGAATGCACCATGATTGCGGACTGTATAGTCGCTATTTTATGATTTTGCTTCTTTTGGCGGAGTGTTCGGACTCAGGAGCCGTTATGTGGTCAAAAAGCACTCGTTTTTGCGCAAAAACAACTCAATAGCGCCTCTGGAGTCCGAAAAAGCTCATTTCGGCATCTTTTGAAGCAAACAAGGTCATCTGAGTCCGATGGGGATCTTGCCTGAAAGTTTTTACGCTTGAGTACATTTCATATGCTTGAAAATAAACGTTTAAATTTGCGTTAAAAGCCAAGTTCAAGTATTTGATGTTCGGAATAATCGAAAATATGAATATACAGGGTAGCCAGGCAGCCTCATACGAGGTTGTCTGTTTGCATTTGCTTAAACATATATGAGATTTGATACCGGGAAATAGTTCGAGTTAGCAGGGATTTCCTGGTTTTTTCACGGGTTAATTCCTTCCAGAAGTATGAATTCTCTCCAGTATGGTAGAAATGGTCTGATGCATAGGGTCTAAAATGGAATATTGGATACAAAAAACTCGTAATTTTAGTACCGAGAAGTAAGATGAACAAAAAAGAAATAAAAAAAGTAAATGTGCCAAATGTCTTAAATTACATCAAAAATAAAGCACGATCAGGTGACCTTAGAACTGGATCTATATACACTAGTAATTTTACTTTTATGAAAATAATGGTAATTTATTGGGGATCTTTGAACCATTTTAGCAAAAAATGTTATGGAAAATATAAACTATTTAGTCGTCGAACCGATAATGCAGTATGTATCTCCTAAATTGGAAAATAATTTATTTTTTATTTAAAATTTACACTATTTATTCTTGTTAATCCAAAATTCCTATCCAGTGGTGATGAAAAAGATGAGTACTCAAGAAATGCTAACTAATCAGGTACAAAGAACCCCTCGAATTAAACCGAATTACCCGGAAGGCGAATTGGTTTTGGAGGATCCTGCCCGACCATCGGGAAAACCAACCTTCTCATGGTTGACGATTATAGTCCCTCCCATCGGGATGTTAGTCATCTCTATATTTATGTCAACATTGACCAGGTCGTTTACCATGCTGATATCAACCATGGGTATGACTGTTCTGACGGTCATGGTTTCAATTTTGAATTATAAATCCAGTGTGAAAAAACATCATGAACAGAACAAAAAACTTGAAAAGAAATATCTCAACTACTTATTCCAGGTTCGTAATGATTTACAAAGTGCCGCCAGTACGCAAAGAGAAGCCTATACATATATCCATCCAAGTATTCAATCTTGTGTTGAAATCGTACGGGTGAGAAGCAAGCAGCTGTGGGAAAAAACCGGAATTGAAGATGACTTTTTGAATCTCAGGGTTGGTGTTGGTATCCAGCCGATTGCTCTGGTGCCAATATATAGCTCGAAAGCGAAAGCGATTGACGATGACAACCCACTTGAAGAAATCGCCAGTAAAATATGCGAAGAGATGTATTTTGTGCGAGATATTCCGGTCTACATACCGCTAAGGAATATTAATACGCTCGGAATTTACGGCAAACAGCAGGAGGTTCGTGATTTCCTCAATGGTGTTCTAGTTCATTTAACAACACACCAAGGCTACGATGATGTAAGGGTAATATGCGTGATGCAGCCTGATGATCTGCAGCACTGGGAATGGTTGAAATGGTTGCCCCATACATGGAATAAAAATCGAAGCCAGAGAAGTTTGGCTACAACATCCTTTGATGCCTCCAATATTGCGGATGAATTACTTCCAGAGCTTAGAAAAAGAGAAGAAAACAGCACGAATGGTTATGGACTACAGCCAATGCAGACCCCGCATTATGTTTTTCTGGTTTTTGCTCCTGAACTGTGGGACAGCACGGATATGATGAAGTATTTGCTCTCGGCCAATGCTTCACTTGGGGTGACCAGCATTTTTACATCGGAAAAGATTGATGTTGCGCTGCCGCTGAATTCCCAGGCTATTCTGGAAATCAAGGATGGTAAGGGGATGGTTCGAAAAGATACTAATCAGCTGTTAAGTCATTTAGCGGATTATTTTTCTGCCGATTCTCTGGATAAAAAAAATTCAGAGTTTTTTGCCCGTTCTTTGTCTCCGCTCAGAATTAAGGAAGGTCAAAATAACAGCTATATCCCACCAATGGTAACTTTTCTGGAGAGCTTTGAGGTTGAGCAGGTAGAGGCTCTAAAGGTATTGGAGCGCTGGTCAAAAAACCAGGCTAACCGTACATTGTCCATTCCTCTGGGGCTCGGGGCAGGCGGGAAATTTCTTTTGTTCGATATGCACGAAAAAAGCTATGGTCCACATGGTCTAGTAGCCGGCACTACCGGATCGGGGAAAAGTGAGCTGCTTCAGTCTCTACTTTTGGGTCTGGCAGTGAACTTTCATCCGCATGAGATTGCTTTTGTACTGATCGACTATAAGGGTGGAGGAATGGCTAATGCTTTTCTTGGACTTCCACATCTGGTGGGGACAATCACCAATCTTGGCGGTAATCAGATCAATCGGGCCCTTGCCTCCATCAAAAGTGAGCTTTTGCGGAGACAGCGACTGTTCAGTGAAGCCGGAGTGACCAGCATTGATAATTACATCGTTCTTTACCGCAATAAAGAAGTTAACCTTCCCTTGCCGCATTTGATCATAGTGGTAGATGAGTTCGCAGAACTTAAATCAGATCAACCGGAATTTATGAAAGAGCTAGTCAGTGCGGCACGGGTCGGAAGAAGCTTGGGGATTCACTTAATATTGGCAACACAAAAACCTTCTGGCGTAGTCGATGACCAGATCTGGAGTAACTCCAGATTTAAGCTATGTCTGAAGGTGCAGACACCTTCGGATAGTCAGGAGATGCTGAAACGCACGGAGGCAGCAGAGATCAAAGAAAAAGGCCGTGGGTATTTGCAAGTTGGTAATAATGAAGTGTTCACTTTGTTCCAATCCTCCTGGAGCGGAGCGCCTTATCAAGCAGGGGAGACAGATCAGGATGGAAGTCCAAAGATGGATATCGTTTCACTAAGTGGTGAACGCAGAGCTCTGATTCCTAAGGTGAAAAACAGTGATCATGCCTCGCAACTGAGTGAGCTGCAGGCTGTGGTTAATCATATAGCTGCCATTTCTGCTGAGCAATCGATCGGAGAGGCTTTTCAGCTATGGCTGCCTCCACTTCCGGAGACTATGACTTTAGCGGATGTTATGGATCAGAATCAGATCTGGGATGGGCAATCATGGAAGCAGCCAGATCAGAATCTTATTGCCACCGTTGGACGAATTGATAATCCGTCAGATCAGGAGCAATACAATCTGGATATTAATTTTAATCAGGATGGACATTTACTGGTTTATGGAGCGCCGAGCAGCGGTAAGACTACGCTGTTAAAGACAATTATCATGTCCCTCGCCTTGAAATATGAACCTGATTACGTTCATTTCTATATATTGGATTTTGGTACACGCACCTTGGGAGTATTCCACGAGCTTCCACATGTAGGGGATATTATTTTTCCAGAGGACGAACAAAAGCTTGGAAAACTGATCAGTTGGTTGTTGTCCCAATTGGATGAACGCAAACGTAAGTTTTCTCAGCTTGGAATCAGCAATTTGGTCTCGTACAGTGCGGCCACTGGAGAGAAGGTTCCTTATATTGTTATTCTGCTCGATAATTACACAGGATTCTCAGAAGCCTATGATGACTTTATCTTAGAGCTTTCCAAGTTGGTGCGTGAAGGCGGTAATTACGGGATATACTTCGTGTTCGCTGCCAATGCTGTAAACTCTTATCCTTACCGAATCAGCCAGAATATTAAGCAGGCTCTAGTATATCAAATGTCTGATAGATTGGATTATTCCAGTATTCTGGGCAGAACAGAAGGGATGGAACCAACGAATACCGTAGGGCGCGGACTGCTCAAAGATAACCGGATTCTGGAATTTCATACCGCGCTTCCTGTGGATGGCAGCTCGGATGATCAGATTGCTGCCTCTCTCCGCCGGATTAGTTCGGAGATGAAAGCAGTGGCAGGAGTGAATAACCCTGTGGGGATTTCAGTGATCCCGGACAAGCTTTCACTGGCAGACCTTCTGGAACGTGTGCCTAAGGAACAAGCGCAGGGGAATTATCTGGTACCGCTCGGGCTGGATTGGGATACTACACTTCCGGTAGAGATTAATGTAAAGCAGGTTAGCAATTTTGTAGTGTCTTATACTACTCAAAAGCATGTGGACTTTAGATTTAACGCCTTAGTACAAGCTCTTGATAAATCGGCAGGCGAAGTAAATATGGAATTCCATCTGTTTGATAGTGGTGTTGTCAGTATACCGAGCTTGAAAGCTAGTTCAACGATTACCCGCTATATGTGCACAGCTGAAGAGTTTTTACAGCTCACACAATCTTTAGTGGATCAGCTGCAACTAAGGAAAAATGATGCACGGCAAGCTTTTGCAGATGCCCAAAACCGTGAAGAGTTTGACGAGGCAGAGTATATTCTGTCTAAGTATCCGCTTCTCGTCATTGTAATGCCTCATCTTAAGTCCGCTTTTGATCTGATGGAGAATGATTCACTGGATCATTTGGAGCGGGTAGCGAGGTTTGGCGGTGGACTTGGTGTAATGCTGCTGGTCGGCAGCGATTCGTTTGAACTGAATCAAATGCAATTGGTCACTGATTTTGCGGGTGAACTGATTAACAGTGGACATGCGTTGTTGTCCGATGGAAGACCCAATGATCATTTGTCTTATGCTCCACTACTCGAGAGTATGGAATACCATGAGCTGAACGAGGTATTGGATAATACTGAAGCGATACTGCTAACTGAGGGGACCATTTCACGCCTCAAAATGATTACAGAACTATAGATAAGCAGGTGAAAAAAGCGATGAAGCCGGCTCGTGAAATGTTTGAATTGCATCCTTTAGAAATTATCTATTTGACTGCATTGATAGGAGGAACTAGTTTTCCAGGTCTGGAAATCGATCTCAAAGACGAGTCGGAGCGTAATTTACGCTCCTTAATGGATGCTCAGATGAGGTCGCTGGAAGTGAAGGGATATTTAGAGGTTGATTTTGCGGGGCTCGCCAAAGTGAATGAAGTGCTTCATAGAGGTATCGCTGTTGCATCCAGCTGCAAATCTTATTTTTGCCAGCTTATGCATACGAATCGACAGACTTGCAAGGTCTTCTATTTTGTTCAGGATGAAGTTTGGTTTGAACTTGAGCATCAGCCGGAAAGTAACACCTATAAGCTTCAGGAGATTTATGCAATACATGAGCTGATGTATCAGGTCATTGAGAGAATCCCTTTAGTGTGGGAATTGAGCGATAAAGATAAATTACAAAAAGCGATAAATAAAGAAGTGGATTTTGAAACGTGGGTGGGAAAGTCTCTTCAAGCAGGTGCATTCATAACTTCCTTGGCAGAAATCCAATGCATTACCGAGGAGGCACAGGTGATTCGCGAACTGAACCTGTTGATTCATGAAGATCAAATGTGGCTGCTGCGTGGGGTGGAAGAAGACGCCAGTCAAACCACACAATCCTTGTCTACAGTAGTAAATGAATTATGTAATTGGCTGCAAGAAGCTTAACAAATCTGGGGGATCAGACTATGTCAACTGCACTGACTACTTTTGTATTTAAAGGTGAAAGAGAGAAGTATTTGGATTTGGAAGTCTCTCTTTCTATTTCTACAGGGCAATGTATCGAGCTACTTAAGCAAGCCAACTGGCTTCCGGATCACTGGGAATTTAAATGTGAAGCCAGCCGTACGGGCGAAGAATGGATGGAGTTGGGGCCGCATGCTGTTCTCGCAGAGATTATACAAGGGGACGGAGCCATAGTTCGTATTTTGCCCTATTGAGCTGGGAGATCGTAAAGGAGGATTCCTATGAAAAACGTACACTTAGTCTGCTCACCTGAACTTATAATGCTGCTATCCAGGTCGCTGGAGCATGAGGGTTATGTAATTTCTGGTAAACATTCTACATTACATAGTTTTATAAGTGGTTTCAGTAGCAAGGAAGTCGATCCTTCATCCATTGTAATTATGGAGGGCGGCGCGGGTCTGGGCACACCGGTCAAGGCTGCGGATATTATCAGTTTCATGACACTGATCCGCAAATATCTTAAACATACTCGGCTGATCGTTCAGTTAGACCCGGCGCTGCAAACGGATATTGAATTTATACGGACCCTGGTAAATATGAACATACATGATCTTCAGTTCACTACGGAATTCCAGGGCGATGATCTTCTGAATTGGATCAAAGAGAAAAAAACTACAAGGGATTATTATCATATCCTGGGTAAAAAGAAAGGCCTTTTTTCTTCGTTTAAAGGCTCATCATCAAGAGTAGCTTTTGACGCGGCAGTGGAAGAGGCACCGTCTGCTCCTCCGAGACCGGTGGAGTCGCTTACCCGTCCACAGCCAGTGGCGGCCGGTTCCAGAACTGTAGCAGATGCCGCCAACAGGAGACCATCCGTTGCTCCTCGCTCTTCAGCAGGATCAACTCCGTCTAGACCGGGGCCTCCGGCCAGAAAGGAGACCCCGTCATTAACCGAAGCGGAAACGCTGGAGAGTCTGGAACAATCTATTCCGGTAGAAGAAAAATCTACGCCAGCAGTTAGTGCGAGAATTCTGGGCAGTAATGTACCACTTGTCATCGGAGTTTGTGGTGTCGGAGGGGAAGAAGACGTAGGTGCAGCGGCGTTTCTACTGGCCGCGGGTCTGGCAGAACTGGGCTGGAAGCCCCTGGTATGCGGAGATGACAGGCCCGAAATCAGTTCGCTTGAACAGATTGTTTTTAAGGGTGAGAAAGAAGATTCGGTTTCTACCATGTTCGAATATGAAGGAGTCACTTTCTATCGCAGAGGGTATTCGTGGGATATTTCGGAGCTTTTGGCCAGTGAGTTCACGCATATCATTCTATGGGTGGATATCCATCGGGAGCGGAAGGGCACCAGTGGACTCGAGCTGTGGTGGAACTCGCAAATTCCTATTTTGGTAGGCAACGGGGCTATGTGGAAGTATGAACTGCTGAAAGAGAAGCTGAACACCCTTAATCCTTATGAGCGCAAGCGGTGCAGGCTACTGCTGGAAAATGGACATCAGGAAGTATTACAAATGTTGAAAAAGGATTTTGCAGAAATTCAAACGACTCTGATGCCTGCACATCAAGATCCTTTGTATCCAGATAAAGCGGCTGTTGAATGGGTAATGAAGCTGCTGACCGTTCAGAAAAAGCTCTTTCGCAAGCAAACGCTGCTCTGGGGAATTGTTGGGACGGTTTTGTTTGTGACCTTGTTATTAATAGGCATAGGATTTTCATTTGTTCCGGAGAGCCGGTAATTATCAATCAGGAGGCTGGGTATGAATTCAGGTATGGTAAGGGGCATTGCTTTTGATTGCCATCGACTTCTCTCCCCTGCCCAGGAGTGCAGCGATAAGATGAGAGCAGCAATCACAGGAGTGTCTGGTTATTGGGTAGATTTGGGTGGGGAAGAGTTTAAGCAGCATTGTGAGGAATGGATAAAGAAAATGAACGAATTTAAAGCCGCCATAGCCCAAATTGAATCAAATATGATGAACTATGCAGATAAATTACAGGTGGAGGAAGAGAGAGCAGAGGCAGCCAGAATTAAGGAAGCTGAAAGACAAGCCACCGAACGGGCAGCAGCGGCAGCGGCGGCCGCAAAATCGAAAGGGAAAATCAAATAGGGATGGAAATGAGGTCTTGAAGTGGCAATACGTAAGCGGAAAAAAATACTGAGATATACGATCCTATCAGGTTGTCTTGTTGCCGTTGCCACATCCGGGGTATGGTTTGCAACTTATCGCCATTATAACGCTAAGTTGATCGACGAGCGGGCAGCTTACGAAGAACAGCTGAATGATAAAGATGAAGTCTTGCAGCGCTATATGGATCAATCCCAGACAGCCTATGTTCTGATATCTCCAAAGCTAGCTGGAGAGGTGATTACCGCTGAGGATGTAATGGAAGAGAAGCTACCCAAATTCTCCTCACCGGATAATCTGATCAGTGAGTCTAAAGCGATTGTAGGCAAGTACTTGAAGATTGATGCATTGTCAGGCACAGCGGTAACTACTGAAATGGTACGTGATGAAGCGAGATTGGAGCCATCAGAACGAAAAGAAGAGACTGAATATATTAAACTGCCGCTTCGGTTAACGAAAAAAGATGTCGTAGATATTCGGATCGTTTTCCCGAATGGCGAGGATTACATAGTCGTAGGAAAGAAGTCGCTGAAGGACGTAGATTTAGCGAATCAATATACATTTTTTAATGACAATGAAGAAGAAGCACAGCTCCTGCAAGCTGCCCTGGTGGATGCATACATAAATAACGCGGAGCTGTATATGAAACAGTACGTAGAACCGGAGCTTCAGCCTGAACCTGTAGTCAATTATGTCCCTAATCTGGATGTACTTGGAGTAATTAAGGATAATCCTTTCATTATAGATCAGGCCAAGTGGAGTCTTGCTGCCAATCTTCGTAAGGAACTGGAGAAACGGCTCGAAGTTATGGAGGATGAAGATAGAATTCGTGTGGGAGCACAGGCACCAAGCGGCAGTGGTGTGATCCAGAGAAAGGCTGTGCAGGGAGCGGCGGCAGCAGAGGAAGCTGCGAAAGTTGATGAAAGCCAATCCGTGAACGGAGTGATAGATCGGACCAATCAAGCGCCGATCGATTCAAGTGCAGACCAGAGTTCAACGGGTGTGACGAATAAAGAAGCAGCCACAGATGACAGTCTGCTGGAAGGAGAGTGACCGATTTGCACATTGTTGTCGCAGGGGATTGCGAGAAGCACGATTTCATACTGGCAGCGGCTATTCTGTTGAAAAGTTATTTCAACAACGATGTCATGATTATTTCGGATAACAGCAGGAATTATCAGTATTTTGAAGGCGAAGTGTCTGGTATAAAGATTGCTGATTCAAGCGTAGCTGACAAACCGGATATCGTTCTGTATGACTGGCATCATGGGTATCCTGAGGGTCTTGAGGAGGAGATTATTGTCTTCGCAACCACCTATGAACGTCAGGCTATGGAGAACGTAGATATGTTGCTGGATCAGAAACGAATGCCTACTGTACTGCTTATCATAGAAGAAGAATGCGGACTTGGACTGAAGTATGTGGATAAATATTATCCAGTGATTACTTCAAAAATCAGTTACATCAGTAGTCCGGAGCGAAGAATTGACTGGGTCCATGATGGAAGGGTGGATCTTAAGGTAGATAAGGATTTTGCCGAAGCTGTAAATGACTTTTTGATTGAAATTTGCGATGTTCCAAAGCAAGACATCAAGAAGCTGTGGCAGTACGCAAGGAAACGGGGGTAGGTAATTGTGCTTGTAGCTTTCTGGGGACCTGCTCAAGGGCAGGGGAGAACAACTTCGAATATGGCAGCTGTTGCGGCTACCATAGCGCTAGATCATCATATCCGCGTGTTAATGACACATACGCATTTGGAGCAAGGGGTGCTTGAGCATTTATTCTCACAGACAAGAACAACGCTTCAGTCTGCACAGACCACCGGCGGAATGGATGCGATTGAGAGATTAGTGCAGTGTGGAATGCTGACACCTGAAGGAATTAGAGATCATGCGGAGTCCATTCTTAAGGATCGGTTGGAACTGCTTAGGGGATCTATGAGTACTGAGAAACATGAGACAAAGCTCTTGCTTCCGCATATCTACAAGGATTATCGCAGGTTTTATGATTTGTTATTTGTGGACCTTTCCTCTGAAGATGATCCGGATGTTGTGTCTCTGGTTATGGAGCAGGCAGATTTGATTGTGGTTAACCTAAATCAGAATCAGGTAAGTCTGGATACCTATTTTTTGAACAAGAACAAAGCTCCTGTTCCGAGCCATAAGCCAGTCCTCTATTGTATTGGGGCTTATGAGCGCAGCTCCAGGTTCAATAAAGAGAGAATTATTAAGCTGTATGAATTGAAGAAAAAAGCAGTAGGTGTTATCCCACATCATATTGGTTATATGGATGCTCAAAATGAACGGCGTTTTGTTCAGTTTCTATTGAAGACAAGAGAGGCTAAATCCCGTTTTCTGGAGTTTAGTGAGGATGGAAACTTCACTGAGGCGGTACGACATATGGGACAGCTTATTTTCCGGATGCTGGAGATTTCTCCAGTATCGGAATTGGATGTTGCGAATGATTAATCTGATTCTGATCTTTGTAGTCCTGATAGCTATTGGAGTGTTCCTCTACTTATGGCTGGGCAGACGTAAGGATGCTGCTCCACCTTCCGTCCAACTGAAATATGATATGAATGAAATCGTGCTATTTCTGAGAAGGGCTTTTGAGGAGATTATAGCTGCGTCTCTTTATGAAGGAAGCCCAAGTGAGGAAGAATACAACCGTCGGAAGGCGCGGCGAAGGGAATTGCAGAAAGCGCTCCGAAGTTGCATGCACGGCGATCTATCCGCTAAAAAATACGTGAAGCTTTATATGAAGGATCTATTGGTTCAGACCTACGGTCTGGATGAAGGAAATGTAGATAAGATTATCAGCTTCGGCCATACGAATCGATTGACTTCACAGGATTGCTTCGATATCTTGCTTTATGTTTTCAAAAAAGATCATGGTCAGAATGCATTTAATGTAATAGTAAGCAAATATAGCCTGGATACACTGCAAAAGCTGCCTGATGGATCTAAGGGGTATAAGATCACCGAAGAGCAGATTCGCCATATCTATCAGTCCGAGCAGCCGGGATTGTCCATCCAGGACAAGATTGAAATTATTGTCCAGAGAGCTTATCAAATTTATAAGGGGCTCGGCGTTATTGATGAGCTTCGAGATCAGAACATCGACGGAGTCAATGGAGGAACAAGTGGCATGCCTCCTGATGTCGTTCAGACTACAGATTTTCTGGAATATACGAAGCAGCAGCATTTCATACCACAATCCTATGATGCGGTGTGGACGTTCTATCGGGGAAAGTCGCTTCACCTGGAATTCTTAAGTTTTGGTTCTGAGAAGGAACTTAAGCGGGTTTGCCAAAATATCTATGGGTTTGGTAACCCTGGGCAATTAAATGAATCAAAGGGTTATATTATCAACGATATGGCTGATGGCAGCCGGGTCGTGGTTGTGCGGCCCAAAATGGCTGAAAGCTGGGCTTTTTTTGTCCGCAAATTTAACGATTCGCTCGTGGAATTGGATCAGCAGATTCAAGATCAAGGGGCACAGCTTGCGATTGATATGCTTGTTTTTCTCATCCTGGGCCATCAGGTCACTGCTATCACTGGCAGACAGGGCTCGGGGAAAACAACGCTGCTTAAGGCACTGATCAAATATATTGATGCGAAGAATATCCGGATTCAGGAGACTTCCTTCGAGATCTGGGCAAGAAAAATGTATCCGGGTAAAAATATTTTATCGTTTAGAGAAACCCCCTCCGTTAGTGGGCAGGATGGGCTGGATGTGCAGAAAAAAACGGATGGCGCTGTGAATATTGTTGGTGAGGCGGCTACTCATAGTGTGGTCAGTTATGTGATTCAGGCAGCCCAGGTAGCTTCTGAATATACATTATTTACACACCACGGCAAAACGCTGCCCAATTTGGTCAGCGCTTTGCGCAATAGTCTTATCGCATCGGGAGCCTTCAGTAATGAGAAAATTGCTGAGGTTCAGGTTGTTGAGGCACTTGGCTTCAACGTCCACCTGGTACTGCGTGCTGGGAAAAGATATATCGAACGGATTACAGAGATTATCCCGGCTGATCCCCAGTTTGAATATCCTCAGAACTACAAAGATCCTGAGAATATTACGGACAAGCTGGATGCTTTTATGGATACCATGACCGAATATTTTGGCCGGATGACAGATCGGCGTTCCTATGACTATAAGGATGTCATTATGTGGGAAGCCGGAGAATACGTGACCAAGCATCCGATCAGCAGCCGTAAAATCGATGAAATGCGCAAAAATATGGATGAAGAGGATGCACTAGAATTCGCTGCATTTCTTGAGAAGTATTGGGGGCAATCCGCATGAATCTGCAAAACCTATTGTTGATTATTTTGGGAACCTCGGGAGTGCTACTGGTTGTCCTGCTTGTGCTGCTTAACATAGTGCAGCGTAAATTGAAGGGAACACAATATCAAGAGCAAAGGCGACTAAAGGCTCTCCTGCCAACGAGAACAAAGGAAAAAAGATGGTTGGAGCAGGCCCATAAAACTTATCCGGTACTTGATGAACTGCCATTAGTGAAGAAACTTCTTCACCGGATGCGCTCGCGTCTGACCTTGGTTCATGCAGGCAATGAAATCATGATCAGAAGTCGTGCGGCTGCGCTGACGCTAATGATTGTTGCTTGTATTCTGATCATTTCGTTGAGTTCATTCCTCTGGACTTCATCCTGGGTAAGCCGTGCGACTATTATGCTAGTCTCAGTATATCTTGGAGGTGTCCTCAGCGATCTCTTCATTGGGCGTTTAGTGAAGCAGATGTTATACGACCAATCGTCCATGATTCTGGATATTCGTCATGAATATCATCAGACACATATGGTGCAAGTCAGCTTGGAGAATTCTGCGGAACGCTCGAAACCAATGGTAGCCGTGCATGCCAGGCAGATTGCCGGGATTCTGGCAGCGGTGGACCCGGAAGATGAACTGCAGAAATATTATGAGATTGCACCTAACCGTTATATGAAGCAACTGGCTGGGGTGAGTTACAAAATAGGTGAATATGGTGATGCGGATATCCATAAAGGGGAGCGTTCGATTTATCTATCGATGCTTGGCAATATCAGAGAAGAGATTCATATGGATATTAATCGCCGTGAACGAATCGATCGTTTGTTATACGGTATCGTTTTTGTAGCCATTTCACCGGTATTCATGCTGGATCCAATCCGCAATTGGGCGGAGGGAATGTTTCCTATTGTATCTAATTACTACAATTCGGCCTGGGGGTTATATTCTTTAATCTTACTGTATATCACGTTCATAATATCGTTTATTGCCTTGCGGATTCTCAAGGGTGTGGATGAAGACACGCAATCTATCAAAGATGAGGGTAAGTGGTTAAATCGGATCCTGAAGAAAAAATGGATTTTCAAACTGGTGGATCGGATCACACCGGCAGAACATGAGCCTCTTCATTTCAAGGTAGCCGGCAAACTGAAGGATGCTAACTCTGGGTTGTCGCAACATGCCTTCTTTCTGCAGAAAACATTAGCGGCACTCGTTATCTTTATGCTGATCGTATCGCTTCAATTCTCGATCCATGCCAATATCAAGCATAACATCCTGTACCCCAATAAGCAGATCACCACAGGCGGCAATCAGACAGAATCTCAGAAGATGCTTAGCGAGGAACGGTACGCTTTTGAGCAGACTTTAATTGGAGAACTGGTAGCGAAGGATATTACACCGGATCAGATGTTGCCCTACATTCAGGAGAAAGCGGAGAATAAGTCTTTCCTTCAGAACAATCTGAACCAGAATGCCTATGCTGCACAGTTAATGAACAGGGTAGAGCAATATCATGAGGAGTATTACAAATGGTATGAGCTTTTGCTGGCTTTTGGGCTGGCGTTGGCAGGGTTTTATCTTCCGGATGCTTACTTAATCATTCGTACTCAGCTGCGAAAGTGGGAAATGCAGAATGAGGTGGATGGCTTCAATACACTTTCCATGATGCTGTCTCAATTTCCGAATATCAGCGTGTACGAAATGATAGAGTGGCTGCATCGTTACAGCTATATTTTTGAGCGGCAGCTGCTGCGCTGCATGCTGGATTATGAGGCTGGAGGCTGGAGTGCTATTGAGAATCTGAAGGAGGACGCACGTTTCGTTCCCCTCGAACGGCTCGCAGACCGCTTGCAGGTGGCAGCCGATCTGATCCCGGTGAAGAAGGCGTTTGATGATATGGATGCGGAGAGGGCATTCGCGATGGATCAGCGCAAGGAGCACTATGAGAAGGTCATCAGCAGGAAAAGTACACTGGGTAAAATGTTTGGGTTCTTGCCGATGCAGGCAACGTTCACCTTATATTTACTGCTTCCCTTCGTCTATATGGCCTTCCAGCAGCTGGGTGACCTGACTGTTGTAACTGGCAAAATGTGAAGGAGATACAGGCATGGAGAATATAGCAAGCTTTTTGAAAACAACGATATCGATTCTGATTACGCTGGCCATTATATCATCCGGTCTGTTCTTGTGGGGGAAGACACAGCCAGTTGTCGAATTGGCGAATAGCCAGGCGGCGGCACAGGCCAGGGAGCTTTCGGAGCAGCAATATTCCGCATTTGACAATCAGATCGTCAGCGGCTCCCAGATTCTTACGGCTTATCGGAGGTACGAATCGCAGCAGGGCTTCTGCTTATACATTGAAAAACCATATGCCAATGGTCAGAATGAGGCAGAAAGAAGATTTAGCATGAATCCAAACGGAGAAGATTATTGCCGTGCGTTTGATTATTCCAGTGGGAGTTTCAAAGAGGGACCTGATACTAGAGGTGTAGATGTAGAAGAACTCTCGGAGGCTTCAGGAAGATATTATATTAGTCCGCAAGCTAGATATAGGGCGAAGCTGATAAAAGATAAAAATGAGCGGATTGCAGCTATTTTTTTCGTAGCGGAGTAGATCCGTAAAGAGCAAAAAAATAAAAACCAGCTTTAAATAAGGTGAGGAGGAAACATCATGGAGAATATCTCGACCGGACTTAAATGGGTTATCGGCATTATTGTTACCATTCTGATTATTGCCGCAGGCGTAAGTATTTATCTGGTTATCAACAACTACTTCATCCGCGCACAGGAACAGACTCTGGCCCAAACCCAAATGATTAATCAAGCGGAATTCAATAGCTATGATAATAAGGATGTATCCGGCCAGGATGTGATTAATGCGGCCATGCGGTATAAGGGACGTCCGCAGTTCGCGATTTTTATTAAAACAGGGGAAAATACAGATGGATTCTATGCGGATAATACGTATGGGACTAAGTATGCAGTCCCATCTTCTTCTGGGGGAGTGCTAGATTTTACTACTCCGGGTAAAGGCGATTCTAAAACTATTTCTCAAATGATGGATATAGAAGATGATAAATATAACATTAATACGCTTGGGCGCTTCAAGGCTGAAATTTTCAGAGATAAGAACGAAGAGGTTAGGCTGATTGTATTTACACAGCCCAAATAAGGGGGAAGGAGAGCAAATATGGAGAATATTTCGACAGGACTTAAATGGGTTATCGGAATTATAGTGACTATTTTAATTGTGGCTGCGGGTGTAAGTATCTATCTGGTGATCAATAATTATTTCATCCGTGCCCAAGAGCAGACGTTGGCCCAGACTCAGATGATCGATCAGGCGGAGTTCAATAGCTATGACAATAAGAATGTTTCGGGTCAGGATGTTATTAATGCGGCTATGAAATTTAAAGGTCGCCCTCAGTTTTCTATACTTATTAAGACAGGAATAAATGACAAAGGATTCTATGCGAAAAATACTTATGAGACTTACTATGATACTGAAACAGGAAAGACTGATGAGAATCCCACTGGTGGTTTTGTTAAGAATCATTCGGCAAAATCACACAGTGTTTCGGAAATGCTGGATCAGAGCGAGGATTTGAAAAATGATGAAAATTATAATATAAATACACTTTCATTATTCAGGGCTAACGTACATAGGGACAATAACGGTGAGGTCCGATTAATTGTGTTCGATCAAAATGAGGCTAAATGAAAACTAGCACCCAATTCCTACTAACCCTCTTTGCTTGGATCTTGTTCGCCGTAGGCGGATTTACGTTTTTGCGGCTGGAGATGGAGAGTGCTGTTCCAAACAGGCACTATGAGCTGCCGACAGTTGCATCGGCACCTTACAAAGGGACAGGTGATTTGAACAAAATTAGCGGTGAGCAGGTCATCGGTATGATCCCTCCAGCACTGGAGGGGGAATATATTTTATATATCGATGGCATTGCAATTAATGAAGAAACAGACCTTACAGCAGTGGATTTTCGTGGAGTGCCTGATGCTGCTTATCAGTTAAGAGTCACGCGAACCGATGAGATGATTACGGAAATCTCCGCCACCCGTTAGAAAGGAGGAGCCGCATGGCAGACGCGCTGAAAGGTGTAATTATTATTATTTTGCTGGCATTTGTGTTCGGAGTCTATCCGGCATTCCGTCAATCCGAAGTTGTAGAAAGGAATACTAAGCTCGCCGCCAATGCGGCCGTGGTGGAATTCGTGGATACCGTTCGTGCTAAAGGGTACGTGGATACTTCCGATTATGAGCTGTTTCTTCATTCGTTGGATGCTTCATATGGTGTTTTCAAAGTGCAAATGGAGTATTACAAAAAGAATTTACAGCCCTTATATACGAATCCTGATGATTATTCTACATTCCAGAACAGCTTTAGTGTCCGATATGACGGATATTTCAGCAAGGATATTTTGGAAATCTTATATCCGCATTCAGGACCTTTACTGGCTGCAGATGATCCAGCTAGAAGGTTTACCATGCATGTAGGCGATCTGTTTAATGTCCGGCTGGAATCTGAAGGGACGACACTTGCCTCACGGATGCGATCGCTCTTGTTTCATAGTGAAATGATTCCGGTCAATTTGAAGTATGGGGGGATGGTACGAAGTGAAGCCCCTTAGTGTTGTGCTTGTTTTTCTAATTCTGGTCATTCCTCTTGTTCTTATGGGCGACACTCGAGAAGATCTTCAGGTCTTCAATCAGGACATGTATAAACGCTATTCGGATGATTTTCAAGCCGCAGTGGATGATGCTGGCGATTATCTGTCACGACTGGAACAGCAGCCTACTACCACAGCAGTGCACTATGGGCGGGAACGCCAGCTGCAACTGGATCAGGATGTGCTAAGTGTTTTTTACAGTAATTTAGCTTTGAAATTTGGGCTGGAGAACAACCAGACTGAAATGAACAATTTAAAAATGCATATACCCGCACTGGTGATGTTTGGATATAGCGGCTATACGTTGGTTACTCTGGACGACACGGCTAGTGATAGCGGGAAGGACGAACTTATGCCTGTGAGTTGGCCTGAGCGTCCCTACTACTACAAGCTTCAGAACGGCAATTTGCTTTATTTCACTTTGGATGACAATGCGCGGGTGTATGATACTAGCTCTAATGAATTCTATGAGGGGGACTATACAGCCCTGGCGGCTGAGACCAATCTTAATCCTCTGACCTCAATAGAACTATTTCACGAAATCCGGCAGAGTACGATCACATCACTCGTTGAAAAAGACTTGGCAACAGCCATTAACAGACATTTGGAGCTGGTGAAACGAATGGGCTTGTCGATTCAGTTCACCCTTCCCCGCGGCTTGCAGGAGCAATCCATACAGGATGTAGGGATCATGGCTTTTATTCAAGGTTATCCGCTTCCTGGTGGAGAACTGTTGGATGCATATTCCTTAGGTCGTGGGGCAGTAATGCGACGAAAGGTTCTGGTAGGTACCCGAAATTCAGCTGGGCGACATATTGCTTACGGAGAAAGTTGTGTATCCCCGGGGGTTACTGTTATAGAAAGTCTATTCGATCCAGAGGAGGCCGTGCGAAAAGGGTATTTTATTGAGGATTGTGCGGTTAGGTAAATCTAGATCTATAAATACATATTAGCGACGGAAGGAAGTTTTATATGAATACTCTATTAAAACTAAGCAAAAAAGCAGCCCTGGTCTTCTTACTGCTCGCTGTGAGCTTGGTTTCATCCCCAACTTCAGCAGTTAAGGCGGACCCTATTCAATTTAGTGACGTTCCTGCGAAGCATTGGGCGAAATCAGGAATTGATACGGCGGTGAAAAAAGGGTATGTAGTGGGATATCCGGGAGGGCTGTTCATGCCTAATGCCAACGTAACCCGTGCGGAATTTATCAAAATGATCGTGACAGCGACTGGGCAAAGCGTGGAGGAGACCGCAGGCAAATGGTATGAAAGCTACGTTAATGCTGCAGAAGTGGCGAAGTTGTATGTGAGCAGTGATTTTGCTAATTCGGAGCTGGAATGGAACAAAACAATAACCCGTCAAGAGATGGCACGTATTGCTGCTCGAGCAACTGGATTACAGACAAAGGAAGACGACAAGTGGATGTATCTGGCTACGAAGTCGGGCTTAATCTCTGGACTTGGTGCAGGTAAGCTTGGAGAAAAGGAAAATACAACTAGAGCGCAATCTGTAGCTACCGTAGAGCGTGTATTAACGGTAAAAGGCGGAGGGAAGCTGCCGACAGATAAGTATGCGATTAGTAGCGCAGAAATAGCCTGGCATAAGACGAATATTTTTACGGTGATGCCGGAGATTGTTGGATATCGTGGTAAAGATTGGTCGCGATATGCCAGCATTGAAGATCAATGGAGAGAAGATAAGTTAACCCTAACCTCCAAAGACAATAAATACGTGGCGACCCTACATGAGCTTATTGCCATTGACTTAGAGGATCCGAATGATCCTAATTTAAAACAAATTGCTCCATTGAGCACACTTAAATGGAGTTATGGAGAATATGGGAATCCTGGACATCCCGTATCGAACTATAAAAAAGCATATCTCCTCTATTGGAAGTCAACGGAGAAAAATGATGCACCGGATCGTTATTTCGGTGATGGATTTGCACAGATAGAATTAATAGGAGTAGGATTACCCAATCCTAAGCAAGAAGAGGGTGTATTAACGATGACCGCACCAGTTTTTCACAAGAAACGAGATGATTCTCCTTATAAGATTATTCCTAAAGTTACGAAAGATAAGCTGAGTGAATCGGTATATGTATGGATAGCTACACCGACTTCTGGATATTTTCGTTCCTTTGCAGATATTTTAATTGTAAATCCTCATAGTGAACAGTAGGGAATAGGATGTTGCTGAAGTGGATTAAAGTAATCAGTGTAGTGGTATCGGTGTTAGTCTTGACGCTTATCACATTGAAGTCACAAACAGGAAGAGCCGCACAAGTAGATGAACACATCTGGAAGACGGTGGATTTGTCTAATAAATAGAATTACCTATTAATACATAATAGCGACGGAAGGAAGTTTTATATGAATACTCTATTAAAACTAAGTAAAAAAGCAGTCTCGATCTTCTTACTGCTCGCTGTGTGCTTAGTTTCATCCTCAACTTCAGCTGTTAAGGCTGACGCCGTTCAATTTAGTGACGTTACGGCGAATCATTGGGCGAAATCAGGAATTGATACGGCGGTGAAAAAAGGGTATGTAGTGGGATATCCGGGAGGGCTGTTCATGCCTAATGCCAACGTAACCCGTGCGGAATTTATCAAAATGATCGTGACAGCGACTGGGCAAAGCGTGGAGGAGACCGCAGGCAAATGGTATGAAAGTTACGTTAATGCTGCGGAAGTGGCGAAGTTGTACGTGAGCAGTGATTTTGCTAATTCGGAGCTGGAATGGAACAAAACAATAACCCGTCAAGAGATGGCGCGTATCGCTGCCCGGGCAACCGGATTAGTGACAAAGGAAGATGACAAGTGGATGTATCTGGCTACGAAGTCGGGCTTAATCTCTGGACTTGGTGCAGGTAAGCTTGGAGAAAAGGAAAATACAACTAGAGCGCAATCTGTAGCTACCGTAGAGCGTGTATTAACGGTAAAAGGCGGAGGGAAGCTGCCGACAGATAAGTATGCGATTAGTAGCGCAGAAATAGCCTGGCATAAGACGAATATTTTTACGGTGATGCCGGAGATTGTTGGATATCGTGGTGAAAAGTGGTCGCGCTATGAAAGCATAGAAGATCAATGGGAAGAAGATAAGTTAACCTTAACCTCCAAGGATAACAAGTACGTGGCGACCCTGCATGAACTTATCGCGATTGACTTAGAAGATCCGAATGATCCTAATTTAAAACAAATTGCTTCTTTAAGCACACTTAAATGGGGTTATGGAGAATATGGGAATTCTGGTCACCCCGTAACGAACTATAAAAAAGCATATCTTCTCTATTGGAAGTCAACGGTTAAAAATGATGCACCAGATCGTTATTTCAGTGATAGATATGCAAAGATAGAAATTGAAGGAGTAGGGTTACCCAATCCTAAGCAAAAAGAGGACATACTAACTATGGCAGCCCCTGTCTTTCACAAAGAATATGGTGATGCTCCTTATTTAATTATTCCTAAAGTTGCGAAAGATAAGTTGAGAGAATCAGTGTGGATATGGATAACTACACCGAATTCTGGATACTTTCGTTCCAATGTACGTATTTTAAGTGTATATCCTCATAGTGAACAATAGTGAAGAGGATGTTGATGAAGTGTATTAAAGTAATCAGTGTAGTGGTATCGGTATTAGTCTTGACGCTTATCACATTGAAGTCACAAACAGGAAGAGCCGCCGAAGTAGGGGAACACATCTGGAAGACCGTAGATTTATCTAATAAATACAATACAAACGGAAGTGCTGTAAAAAAAGATTCGGGTGCGATATTTTATCGTTATACAGGACTAAAAACAAAGCCGTTAGGTCTGAATGCGGGAACGGGAAACATTATTACCAAGATTGAGTTCAAGAGAGATGGCCAAGTGGTTCGAACAATACCCGTGAATAGCCAGACCTATAATGAAGAAATACAATTTTCAGGAGATCCTGTTGAGTTTGTATCTAGTGAGAATACCGGAAATGGCGGATGGTTTGCTTGGCAAATGGGTAGCGGGGATACGAGTTGGAGAGCTTTTGGAGGTGATTATCATATAATAAGTAAATTAGGTAATCCTCCAAGTAGGCCTGGAACAAGTCCCCCAGCGGATGCGTATCCAAATGTATTTATTCGTATAAAAGAAGATGAATTTATTCGCAGTAAACCTTTTACGAATTCGTTGTATCCCAATATAACTAGTACAGCCTACATGGATAACACGAAATCTGTTCTGGATCAACTAATCCCTCAGAATACTACTAGCATGAATCAGCATGTGAAAATACTTTATTTAACAGATGTAGAGGCCAATCAAACTGATCACGGAAAGACAGATTTATCGACTAAGCTGGACAATTATCTACCCTACTCTATTAATGTTGCTGGTCAAGTGAGCTTGGATAGAGCAACGATTACTTACACACAAGAGCATGATAATGCAAAGTATTATCGAAAATTGAGCGCAGGTAATGCAGCTATGCTGTTTTACTACGCTGACTTTGAGTATATTTTTAAAACTTATAGCTACCGTTATCCTGATCAATATGTCGTATATATCAAAGGTACACCCGGACCAACCCCAACCCCTGGAAACTCCTCAGTAGAATGCACTGATCCTGTTCCAGGCCAGGAGATCCCCGGCGAATATCTGGATCCTGAGGTGGCTGCTGAGATACGAGCAGATCAGCGCGGGAATGAACAATTTGATGTTCTGCAGGGTATTCCAAGCTCTGAAAGCTTGTATGGCCATGTCTCGACGCAGAGTTATCTTTATCGAAATAGTTTTGTAGAGATGGAAGGTACTTGCACGTATAACATTAAAATTCAAAAAACATATACCCTAAAATGGGATCCTAGAAAACCGGCTCCCACAGGCACAGGGACTGTGCCCGCTCCGACAAGTGAACCGAAGGAAGTCGAATACTCTTACACTATTGAACGCCCTTATTCTTATTGGACTATAGATACACTGGAAGTTTACTCCCTAGCTCGGGCGTTATTGGTGAATGATGCTTTTTCTGGAGGACAGATTACTTTAGACCCTAACGGTTATATAGCCCCTGATTTTACAGCAGAAACCACGGGCAAGTATTATCCTCCTGATGCTCCGGATTCAATTACTGTTCCATCCACTGTTAAAGATGGAGGAACGACCCGGCCGGAACCAGACGATGAAACAGAGACTTTCCGGCCGAAAGCCGAGGAAGCCGCCAAGAAAATCAAAGTGCAAAATGATAACCTTGTCTTCACTGGGCAGACGATCATGAACGGGAATGAAGCTATAGAAATGGGTCTTCCGCCTACGACCATCCCGAACCCGCAGCCCATAGGTGAAAACGTACTGTACAGTCCGGGCAATATTATTGAGCCTACACATCTGAATGTTCCTAATCTTCCAAGCTCCGGGGAGGTAACCTACACACCAATGGATGGAAATATCAACGGTGGAACAGAGGAGAGGGTGCTTCCGATAAACGGAATTAATACTGTCACCGTGCACACACCGGTCGTCAACTACTCGCTTCTTCCAGACGATAACCGCCCATTCGATCAACGTATGACACCGGATATGACTAGGGCGGTGCTGATCTTGGATCGGCCATTCACCGTACACTTTACAGAGAGCGGCCAGCATCTCAATATCCCTGGGTACGGCAACCGGGATTATGCCAAATACACGAAAAATAAGCGGATTCAATTTCCTTTCGGTGTGTTTCAAAATGGCAATTATTACCCGGAGGATACTTGGATCTACATTCCTGTAGGGACGCCGTCCATGATCTTTAAGATGCCAACCTGGGTTGATGAAGGAAACTATACGGTTCAGACGCAGTCTTGGGCGATTAATGCTCCATCGGATGGTTCAGATCTTTGCGAAGTGAATCGGAACGGAGACTTATGGAATTACTGCGCATCGGAGAGCTTCAATGTGGGTGTGGTCGGTCGGCTGTTCAATTTCCGGATCTGGGACATTGGAGATTTCCGGTTTGAGAAGGTGTTTCGAACGGGTGTCGGGACATTTGAGCATAGCAACGCGATGTATTATACCGGCGGAAATGATGAGAATGGCATACCGACCGCTTTAAGTGGACAGCCACAGTGGCAGCTGCCGATCCGCAAGGGTTCTCACCCCACGGAGCAAAGGACGGTACCACATAACGGCTATTCCTTCCTGTTTGACTTCCGGACCATCGGGAACCTGTGGCAGCCGGGCGAGGGTATCCGGATCGAGCCAAGCTTCTATTTTATTCCGAAAAACGGAGGTACAGCGACACCTGTCGATCTGTACTATGATATTTCCGGTTCGAAGAATAAGATGATCGGCGTCGGCTCCCCAAAGGACAAGCTGAGCTACACCCGGACCTACCGCTTGGCGGATGGCTTGCGGAATATATCGAGTGGTGAATTATCGACGGCAGCTAGCTATGAATACAACTATATAATGACTCAAGCGGAGCGAAATAAGACGCCTTGGTTTAAGTTCTACAAACAGTATCTAAAGCGAAAAACCAAAATCGCTTACGGTTACGACATGGAAGTCCTGCCCTTTGAATCGCGAACTTTAGTCGGCCCGACCGACATCCCGAATGTAGTTAATCCAATCACAGCCGTCCGCAGCGTACAGCATTGGTACGGGGAGTATAACTTGCCGATTGCACCATATATCCTGCAAAAGGGAACAAACATCGTCACTCTGGCGAATCAATATGGAGGTGCATTAGATGGGCATGAGAAGGAGTTCATCACTGGTGGTTATATTCTGGTGAATTTCCAAATCTATACGACTAAAAATGGAGATGCAGACACTCGTATTTTAGGCTACAAGGCACCGATTGCTAACATGTGGGCGATTGAAGGCCAGATGAATGGGAGCACAGATGAAATGGGACAGACGTTCTCTTTTTCCTCTGGGGATATCATTCTGTTTGAATCAGATTTCTCGGTACGTAATGACTATCAGGGGCAGGGTAGATAGGGTTTGCAAAAAAAACTGATAAGAAAACCGGAGCTATAATAATGAACTTAAAAGATCTTATTGATCTGAAAAAAAGTATTTTTTAAGTTCATTTTTATATAAAAAACAATTACTTAAAGGAGAGGTTAAGAATGGCAGACAAAGTTACATTGAGTTACGAGGGATTGGCATCGCAGGCAAATACGGTTTTGAAACAAAAACAAGAGTACGATGCATTAATGAAAAAAATTATGACGACAGCAACGAATCTGAATAGTATTTGGGAGGATGCAGCAGCTAGAGATTTTGCCGAAAAGGTAAAAAGTATGCAGAAAACTTTCGATGCATTTGGCAAAGCGCTTGAGGATATTGGAACTCATATGAATAATGTATCTAAGAGTTATTCAGAACTTTCTAAAAATATTAAGAACTCTCAAAAAGGTTTCTAAGAATCTATCAATATACTTTCAACAACATGAGCCCCACTACATAAGAATGCAATTAGCTATGCAGAGTGCTGCATAGCTAATTTTATTAGAAGCAAGCAGGGGGAATCACATGGCGTCAACGAAGCTTACATTTAACGTAGAGGAAGTCGAGCGCCTGCAGACGAAAATAAGACAGGTAAGCCAGGACACCAATCGGTTGTATCTCCAGTTGAAAGGTCAAGCTAGTAACTGGAGTGGTATCCCATTAGGATCAAACCAGGTGCAGGCGCAGATAATCATCAACGAACTGACGGTAGAAGCGGAAAAACTGGAAGACATCATTCGAGGCGCAATAAAAGGTGTTCAAGGCGCACAGGATGAGAACAAGAGGCAGGCCAATCAACTTTTTCAACAGCTTGGTGTTCTTGGCGGTATGTTCGAAAGGTTTGGGGGCGGAAGTGCAATAGGGAAGTCTTCTATCCCGACGACGGCTCAGAAAGCAGTCACGAATCTGATCACCTCGGTTGCTACTCTGAGGGGTTGGGATGAGTTGAGTAGGGATCCTATGGTGCAGAAGCTCCAGGCAACTGTTAAAAATTCAGGACTGGGAACGATCGACTCCATAGCCGCGCAAAGTAAGCTGAAGGATATCTACCTAACGCGGGATCAGATCGCGAAGGCGCAAACCGCCTATAAGGTATATCAAACATTCGGGAACCAAGCGCAAATGGATGCAATGCATAAGCTGGCGGAAGACGCACGCAAGAAGCTGGAATCCATGGGAGTCGACGCGGTTCAGTACCAGGTGGGGAAAGATCTAAGCGGCTATTTCAAGCAGGCGGCGGTCAAGTCGTGTGATTATGATCCGTCGATTACCACCAAAAGTGTACCACTTATGGAGAATGAAAAATATGCATTTCTGCTACGAATGTCGATGGAGAAAGGCACGAAGGGGGACTGGGCGAAGCAACAATTGGCAATGATGAAGCCACAGTCTACGATAGGATCATATGACCCACATGATTTTGTTTCGGATGAGGATATCTTAAATCGGAACAATCCTGAAGTAATCAAGCGATTGCAAGGTACGTACTGGTTTGACCTATCGATAGAGGAACAGGATCGGAGATTTGCAGAGACAAAGGCCTATTATGAAAAACATGAGAAGGAGGTAGCGGACAAAAACCGTCTACTGGGAAGTGGCGTTGGAAATCAGACAATTGCCAATATTTTAGAGGGCGGAAGTAGTATTCTGACCCATGCCATCGATACGGCGTCGTTTGGAATGGCAGGAACGATCACCGATTGGATTGTAGGACCGAAACCGAAGGGTTATGTAGATCCTATGGACGATCCGTACGGGAAAAAGGCTGGGCAATTTGCAGGGCAACTAATCAGCATAGGACTACCGTTTAAGTATTTAAAAGCAGTAAAGACCCCAGGCATGCTAGGGAAATTCTCACCAACTTTATTGAAATCGATGGTATCGGGTGCAATCAGTGGTACGATAGGAGAAGCATTTGATACCATTAATGATTATCGGGATGATGGAAAGCAAAGCTTAGGAGAACGGATAGCTACGGTTGGAGTCAATACCGTAATTGCAGGTGCGGGAGATGTAGCGATCAGGGCGGGAAGCAAAGTACTTGCAAGTACGATGAAATTTGTAAGTGGGAAGCTGTCGAAGATAAAGGTACCCAATTTTGAAGAGATCAGAAAGAAAGTATTGGAGAACATTGGGGAAAGTAAAGCCGCCCGAGAAACCTCAAATTACGGCGAGTATTTAAAGAAAGAGAAGGAATTACTTAAAGAGATAGAGAAGAAAGGGGTTCTTGAGGGGACGGGTAAAGTTCAGTCAGGTGGGAAATCTGATATTTTTGACCCGGATGAATATTTAAGAAATCTTGATAAAGCCGATGAAATGTACGATACTTTTAGGAGTTCAACCACGGATGTAGCATCAATAACAAGAAATACTGGTATGAAGGATAGTAGGGTTCAGAGAATAAAGGAGCATTTGTTTATCAAAGAACATATAAAAGATCATGGTGTTGGGCGCTTTGATGCTGATTATGATATTGCTCAAGCTTGGGAACGACTACAAAAAGGGACGTACAATCAAAGTGATATAGATTTACTAAATCATGAATTGTTTGAGTCGAGATTCGAAGGAATCTTCAAAACAAATTATAGGACAGCACATGATAAAACTTTAGAATCAGGTCGTCCGTGGAATCCATAATAAGGAGGAGACATATATTGGCTTCATTCGTTTTGTTACTTAAGGAAATGGAAGATGAGGAAAAGGTTATTTATAAATTTGGTCCGAATGAGATTGTTATGGGGAGAATTGAATTAAATAAAATAACAAGGAAGTTTGCCGAATTAGACCCGATTCCTGACCCGAACATTTCAACAAAATTTTATTTCGATAGAGCAGCACAAAAGTTATCAGTTTGTTTCATTAGGGAAAATGGACATTTCCCCGATAGAACTACATTTGAATCTTAATGTTAATGAAAACCTTGATTGGCTTCGTGCCTTTCAAGGTTTTTTTCATTGGTGGGGCTACCCAGTGCCGAATGAACTTATCATCCACCCAATAACACAAATAACCCATGTAATACCTGTTTGAAGATTTCTCCCTTTCGGTTGTACGCACATAAGATGCTTTAATTTTATAACTTAATAACGCTATTCCGTTGCAATGAACAGGTTGATTATGGTCAGATATCACCATGATTAACCTGTTTTTTGTTATGTTCGCTTTCTTACGGTTTATTCAAATTTACTCGCAACTGTAGATTACCCTGTGGCGATAGTGAGGGAGAGGAAGACGCTATCGTACCTTTAAAGAAGGATAGCGCGACAACTATAGTAAAGGTGAAATGCAAAGAATAGGACTTTGACCGCAACTTAACTGACACTTGCAACGACGATTACGATGCAGAAAAGAAATCTGGTGACGACCAGTCAACATATACAGGTAAGGTAACTAATTTGTTATTCGATCACGTTTTGTGCGATGGATTTTTAACGGCAAGAGGCTCAAACTACCATAGACAGTCTCGAGGGATAACGATTTCCTGCTCTCCATACTCACTGACTACCGTTTTCCGACTCTTTCCGTGGAGACTGTTGGGTGTGAGCTTCGCCCTGACTTCATGCTTGCCATAGCCCAAATGAGTATCCATTTCGGTTTTTAACATCTCCTGAATCGTTTCGGTAAATAGATCCTTAAGGCATTCTGCTCATTTTTTACAGAAACCAAATTACTGTCCTTGATAAACTCCCGCAATTGTTGTTTTGTCCAAAGTCACATGTGTTTCCCCAACCCTTCTATTATTTTCATTTAAATGGTTTAAGAGTTTACACAATATATTTTAGAGACTTATTTGACAAGTAAGTACTTCGAAGAATTTCTAACAATGTTAATTAAATAATATAAAGCATCAGATACAAGAATCAACCTGTTTTTTTACTATCTACTTATTCTTACAGCAGTCATTAGAATCAAAAAATATAAGAAAGGATTTAGAGTAAAATAATGGGAAGTCAAGCCGATATATAGGTTAGGTGTGCGACTCCAAATGCTTAAGTTTTTAAAGATGAAGTAGTACATAAAGACCTGTGGGGTCGAAAAAAGTAGTGCATTGGATGGTCTAAGTGTAAGAACTGGAGGTCATAGATGGCATTGGGCAAAATGGTATTTAAAGAAGATGAAGTCGAACGCCTGCAGACAAAAATCAGACTGGTAAGCCAAGATACCAACCGGCTGTACTTGCAGCTGAGAGGTCAGACCAATAACTGGGGTGGGATTCCGCTGGGTCCAGATTTGGTACGAGCTCAGACGCTTATCAACGAACTGACGGTAGAAGCGGAAAAACTGGAAGACATCATTCGAGGCGCAATAAAAGGTGTTCAAGGCGCACAGGATGAGAACAAGAGGCAGGCCAATCAACTTTTTCAACAGCTCGGTGTTCTTGGCGGTATGTTCGAAAGGTTTGGGGGCGGAAGTGCAATAGGGAATTCTTCTATCCCGACGACGGCTCAGAAAGCAGTCACGAATCTGATCACCTCGGTTGCTACTCTGATGGGTTGGGATGAGTTGAAGAGGGATCCTATGGTGCAGAAACTCCAAGCAACTGTTAAAAATTCAGGACTGGGAACGATCGACTCCATAGCCGCGCAAAGCAAGCTGAAGGATATCTACCTGGCGCGGGATCAGATCGCGAAGGCGCAAACCGCCTATAAGGTATATCAAGCGTTTGGAAATCAGACTCAAATGGACGCAATGCATAAGCTAGCGGAAGACGCACGCAAGAAGCTGGAATCCTTGGGTATAGACGAGGTCCAGTACCAGGCGGGTAAGGATCTAAGCACTTATTTTAAGAAACCAGTGGTTAAGGCATGTGATTATGATCCGTCTATCACTAGTAGAAGCGTACCACTAGTTCAGAATGAAGCGTATCAGTTGCTACTACGGACGGCAATGGAAAAAGGGGAGAAGGGAGCCTGGGCAAAAGGCCAACTGGAAGGCATTCAAACCACCATGGAACAGATGATTGCTACTGGAGTAAGTCTGGGTGTACACGTGATGACAAACCAAGGTGGAAAGGCTTGGGGAGATGTTATAAAATTGACTTCATCAGTCGCCCAACTGGATTCCTATAATCTGTTTAGAAAGAATAAAACGGAGGATCAAGCAAAACCCGAGGATTCTAAAAATGCCTTTTATAAATCGATAGACAGTTTTAAAGAGATTGGAACGGGTTTTGTAGGTACATTAAGAACTCGTGCGGATAAGGCCACAGACTCCCCCTATGACTTTTTCAACTGGTTAACATTAGGGATAACAGGAGATATCCCGGTCGGGATATATGAGGCAGCCAAAGATCGATCAGAGCATATGTTTGATTCAAAGGAGAAGTTCGCGGATTGGTTAACACTTGGAACAGTGGAGATGGCGAAAGGAGCATTTAATCCAGACGAAGCATGGTCAGCGGATCATTGGCTCAACAGTCTGGGAATGGTAACTCTGTTGTATGGTCCGGTAGAAAAATCTTTATTATCCACAGAAGGCGGATTGCTAAAGCCAAAGATTCCAAAAGAAATAGATCTAGTGCAAGAGACTATTGATTTTAAATTATGGGAAGAAATGCCTGTTAGTGGACAAAATAAATTAACCACTGATGGATTAAGAATTATGAGTATCAGAGACATAAAGAAGTTTAAAAGCGAAATGAATTTAAATAATATAAAAGTTATTATGGATAAGAAGGGAACTATTCTACCTGAAAAGGCTGTGGGAGGTTTCAATCCAAATACTGGACAGATCGTATTAAGACCTGATGCTTCTTACTTAAGTGTAGTTCATGAATCTTATCACGCTAAGCACTTTGGAGAACTTGGAAAAGAAAATTATATGAAATTATCGACTTTAGAAAAGGAAGAGTATGTTTATAGAGAAATTATGAAAAATAAAGGTGAATTTAGTATTGAAGAAATATATGAAGCACAAAGATATATATTCAAACTAAGGAACGGACAATGGCCTTTATCGAATTGGAAAGGATTTGATGATTAATGCAAGAAAGAATAAATACTAATCTAACAGCTAACCAAGCTTTGAAGATAGCCCGAGATTATAAGGATAAGTTTAAACTGTATGGAGTTATACATGATGATATAGAAAAGTCTGTTAGATTTTATAATGAGTTTTATAGAATTAAGGGTTGTGTGTGGCTTGTTTTGGCGGATATAACTCCTAAAGATTATGAAGGTGATGACGAAATTACTTTCGTTGTTTCTGATGAAGACGGTGCTGTTGATCATGTGCTAGATCATAACGGGATACCTCAACGTTATCATATACCAAGCAATAGAAATTATAGCGATGAAGAGTTTGAAGCTATCTTTGATGAAGATCATGATGAGTAAAAGAGTCTAAACTCGAGGGGAATCAATCATTTGCCGACTCAATCCATCATTCAAACAATGACACATATATCTCATATATTACCTATATAAAGATTTTTACTATTTTGTTTGTACGCACGGCAATGCTTAGGTTTATAACTTAAATAACGCAATAGCGTTACGTCTAGCAGGTCGATTATGGTTAGATACCACCATAGTCAACCTGTTTTTTTATGTTCGTTTTCTTGCGGATTCTTCGAATTTATCCCAATTGTAGATTACCCTACAGTGATTTTTTAGAAAGAATAAAACGGAGGATCAAGCAAAACCCGAGGATTCTAAAAAATGCCTTTTATAAATCGATAGACAGTTTTAAAGAGATTGGAACGGGTTTTGTAGGTACATTAAGAACTCGTGCGGATAAGGCCACAGACTCCCCCTATGACTTTTTCAACTGGTTAACATTAGGGATAACAGGAGATATCCCGGTCGGGATATATGAGGCAGCCAAAGATCGATCAGAGCATATGTTTGATTCAAAGGAGAAGTTTGCGGATTGGTTAACACTTGGAACAGTGGAGATGGCGAAAGGAGCATTTAATCCAGACGAAGCATGGTCAGCGGATCATTGGCTCAACAGTCTGGGAATGGTAACTCTGTTGTATGGTCCGGTAGAAAAATCTTTGCTTCCTACAGGAGGCGGAGGTCTAAAGCCTCCAAAAGGTTTAGATTCTGTAAAAGGTTTTGAGGTACAAAAACCGTTGCCGGCATTCAGCACAAATGAAGGTTTTCAATTCAAGATAAATAATCTAGATGTAGATACCCCGGCACTTCCACAGACTCCGATGCAAATCAATTTTAAGAATGAAATGGACCGGATATTAAGAGAGAAGCTGGAAGGGAAGAGTGAGAGTAATCATTCAATAAAGGATGTAGAAGTGAAGGCGGTTGAGGGGGCGGGTAAGGTGCTGATGTAACAAAAGGGTATGACGTAACACCAAAGTATAGTTCTTATAAAGAGAGATTAGACCGTACACCAAAGAATAATGGTACATGGGAAGCAGAAAGAGGAGAGTCTAAGTTTGTCTCTGAGAAACCTGAAGTTAAAGAGTATCTGGATGAAGCAGGTGTTGATGGAGTAGAATATAAGAATGCAATTCCGAATTTTTCCCTTTTACCAAGGGCGAGGTTAAAATCCCTAATATGACTAATGATAGAAGAAAGAATTTTGCTAATGCTGATGAGACACTGGCTAATCAATGGTCGACTCCTGAGAAAAAATGGACTGCTGATGATGTAGCAGATTGGCGAGATGACAACAATTACACTTGGCATGAACTAAATGATCTTGAGAGTATGCAACTTGTACCAGGCAAAATTAATGGAACGTTTAATCACTTGGGTGGAGTAGGAGAACATAATATTAAAGAAAAGTTAGGAGAATGGCATAATGGCTAGCCTTAACCATGAATTATTCGGTGGAATTTCATACGATTTATACTGGAGTGGAAAGCAGAAGGTAAAGATCTTTGGACAAGAGAGAATTGTTATTTTAAGTATTGATGGAAACGAAGAAGGTGAATTTCAAGATGCTCAAAAAGAAGCGTATATTAATTTTGTTGGCAATATGGAAAATATGATAACGAAAATAGAGGATGCTATCTTTGACTATTATCAAGAAGTTTATATGGAGTATAGAGATATGGTAGGAGAGGATGAAGCTGATAAGATTGCACCAATTATAGAGAATAAAGAAGAAATGGGCAAATTAGTTGAACCCACTCAATTGACTATAAGAAGAGTACGTAAGAATGGAATTAGAAGAATTGGTTTGCTTTTTAATTGTACTTGGGAAATAGAGCATGGGCTTGCCGTGAAAATTGAGGATGAAGAAATAGTTGAGGTAGGCTTCCAAGATATAGTTCTATAATCTGAAGTCGGGGGCAACCAGTAACACGCTTAACCCCTGTAATACCCGTATAAAGATTTCTTCAATTCGCTTGTACGTACAGTAATGCTTGAAAAGTATAATCTATTTAACGCTAAAGCGTTACATAAAACAGGTCGATTATGGTCAGATACAACCATGATTGACCTGTTTTTTGTTACCTTTGTTATCTGCGTTTTTTTCAAAATTACTCGCAACTGTAAAATGTGATACTGAGAAAGAAAAAAACGCACCTTTCAAGATGGATAGCACGACAACTATAGTAAAGGTGAAATGCAAAGAATAGGACTTTATCCGCAACTTAACTGACCCTTGTAACGATGTTTAGGGTGTACGAAAGCAATCTGGTGACGACCAGTCAACATATACAGGTAAGGTAACTAATTTGTTCTTCGATCCCGTTTTGTGCGATGGATACTTCTTAACGACAATAGGCTCAAACTACCATGGACAGTCTCGAGGGATAACGATTTCCTGCTCTACTCACTGACTACCGTTTTCCGACTCTTTCCGTTGAGACTGTTTGGTGTGAGTTTCGCCCTGTCTTCATGCTTGCCATAGCCCAAATGAGTATCCATTTCGGCTTCTAACATCTCCTGAATCGTTTCGGTAGATAGATCCTTTAAGGCATTCTGCTCATCTTTTGCAGAAACTAAATTACTCTCCTTGATAAACTCTCGCAATTGTGTTTTGTCCAAAGTCACATGTGTTTCCCCAACCCTTCACCTGTTTTTTTGCTATCTACTTATTCTTACAGCAGTGATTAGAATTAAAGAAATTAAAAGAAAGGATTTAAAGTAAAATAATGGGAAGTAAAGCCGATATATAGGTTAGGTATGCGCTCCAAATACTTAAGTTTTTAAAGATGAAGTAGTACATAAAGACCTGTGGGGTCGAAGGAAGTATTGCATTGGATGGTCTAAATGTAAGAACTGGAGGTCATAAATGGCATTGGACAAAATGGTATTTAAAGAAGATGAAGTCGAACGCCTGCAGACAAAAATCAAACTGGTAAGCCAAGATACCAACCGGCTTTACTTGCAGCTGAGAGGTCAGACCAATAACTGGGGTGGTATTCCGCTGGGTTCAGATTTGATACGAGCTCAGACACTTATCAATGAACTGACGGTAGAAGCTGAAAAGCTTGAAGATATTATTCGTCTTGCAGTAAAAGGTGTTCAAGGTGCACAGGATGAGAACAAGAGGCAGGCTAATCAACTTTTTCAGCAGCTTGGTACTCTTGGAGGGATGTTCGGAAAACTTGGGGGAGGCAGTGCAAGTGGACAGTTTCCGATCCCAACGTATGCCCAGAAGATAGTCACGAAACTGATCACCTCGGTTGCTGCTTTAATGGGACGGGATGAGTTGAATAGCGATCCTTTGGTGCAGAAACTCCAAACAACGGTTAAGAATTCCGGACTGGGAACGATCGACTCTATTGCAGCCCATAGCAAGCTGAAGGATATCTACCAGGCACGGGATCAAATCGCAAAAGCGCAGACCGCATATAAAGTATATCAAGCGTTTGGAAACAAGACTCAAATGGACGCAATGCATAAGCTGGCGGAAGACGCACGCCAAAAGCTGAAATATCTAGGCATAGACGAAGTCCATTACAAAGCAGGTAAGGATCTAAGCGGTTATTTCAAGAAGCCAGTGGTTAAGGCGTGTGATTATGATCCGTCGATTACTACCAGCAGCGTACCATTAGTTCAGAATGAATCGTATATGCTAATGCTCCGAATGGCGATGGAACCAGGAGATCAGGGAGCCTGGGCTAAGCGCCAACTCGTAGGGGAACGACTGAATATTCCGCCGATGAAGCTTCCAGATGGGACACCGATTACCGCATATAACAATAAAAATGAGATAACACTCAACTATTTTAATGCGCATGTATTAAAACCTAACGAGACCAATTCGTTATCGGCATATTATTCGTGGTTGGAATCAACCTACGGAATGACCGAATGGCGGAAAAAAGTAGTACAAGCGGATGCGGTTACGCGGGCATTTGTAGGATCTCTTATCGAGGAAACCGTTATGGGTGTAGTGGATACAGTGACGTTTACATTCCATTTTGTCATAGACCCGGAGAAGACGACACAGGAAATGGCAGATACAGCATCTTATATCATGCAACATCCAGAAGTATTGGCAGAAGCAGCGAAGAAGATGTATCATAACTTTAATGAGGGAACGCCGGAGGAAAAGGCTTCCATGCTGGGTGCAGCTGCTTCTGTATTGGTACCGGGGCTATCTGTGACTAAGGGTACAAAGGTAGGAAAAGTGGCCGATGGGGTACAAGATTTTGCCACTAAAGCGATGGAAGGCGTGAAAGACCTTAATAAAGTCCTTCAGAATTCCGGTCACTTGGCTGAACTCCCGAGATTCAAGCCATTTTTAAGCACGCCAGAAGGTGTGCCTTTGAGTGTAGGAAAGATCCCCATGGATTCGAATTCACTGCCCAAAACATTTGTGCAGGAGCATTATATAAATGAGATGAATGGGTTTGGGGATGTGAAAGGTGGTAAGATTGAGGGGACGGGTAAAGCAAATAAAGCAAATCTAAAAAATATAGATGACTTTATAAATGGGAATAAGAATTTTAATGAAGTAATTGAAGATTATGCAAAAATATACAAAGAACAAGTTGATTCAAACAAACCTTGGTCTTGGGATGATACTATCCCTGGTGGGGATAGCTTGTCTGCTGCTCAAAAAAGAAAGATAAAAGAAATGGCAGTAGCAAATAGACATATTCCTGAAATAAAGGTTACAAAAGTTGATGGAATGAGATATGGATTTGCTGATTTTGCCGGTGCAGGTGTAGTTAAAGAAACTGTTCAGCTACCAGAAAAATCTTGGAAGTTATCGGATAAAGAACAGTTTAAGTGGTTAGATGAGCAGATAGGTGGCACAAGAAAAGGAATGACGTGGCATCATACGGAAATCCCTGGTAAAATGGAACTTGTTCCATTTGGTATTCACAATATTACACCTCACAATGGTGGGCGGACGGCAGGTATGTGGGCTGACGCTCCGAGATAATATTTTTTAGGAGGTAGAGACATGGAAGTTAAGGATGAAACTATAATATATCCATTGCCGGATGATGTTCTGCTGACTGAAAAAGAAAACAAGTGGAGAATTAAATTACCGGATGAATATAAAGAATTTATAAAAAAATTTAATGGTGCTTCTCCTGTAAAAGATAGTTTTATGTGTAACAACCATAGTTATGCAATTGATAGATTTTTAAGTATCTTGAAGGTAACTGGGGAGAGGGATGATGAATTCTACGATATAGGAGTAGTTAGAACTCAGTTAGATGAGAGAATTGTTTCAGACGAAAACTTAGTAGGTACTGAGTTATTACCAATAGCTGTTCTATTTGCAGGTGACTTTGTGTGTTTAGACTATAGAAATACTGATAAAATACAGCCATCTGTTTGCGTTTGGAATCATGAAGAATCTTCAGATTTAGACCCTGTAACTTATTTTACAAGTAACAGCTTTGATGAGTTTCTAAATATGTTAACCGAATGAGTCTTGCAAAATTTTGTTTACGCCTTTTTGCTTCCATTCAAGGGTGGGGGCTACCCAGTGCCGAATGAATTCTTTATTCAACCAGTAACACAATTAAGCTAAGTAATACCCGTATAAAGATTTCGTCATTTCGTTTGTACGCACAGTAATGCTTGAAAGGTATAACCTAATTAAGCTAGAGCCTTACATAGAACAGGTCTATTATGGTCAGATACCCCCATGATTGACTTGTTTTTTTATATTCATTTTCCAGTGTCACAGCTTGCGGACCCATCCAATATCCCTCCCTAGTAAAGATTTCAAGAGGAGTAAAGCACCCCCAAAAGGGCTTTACTCCTTTTTAACATCTAGTCTAAGCTATGTTATTATTACATTATATTTTCCTATAAATAACAAAATATAAAGTTTGGAGGTTTATGAATGAGAAGTAAGCGTAACTTGATAATGCTGTTATTGTTTGCTTTGACGATTATACTTTCAGCCTGTAATGATAAAAAAGCTGCGATATTGTCCATGGATGAAGTACGGGATCTAGCTCAGCAAGGCGAGGCGTTGTCGTGGGAGGATTTTAAAGGGTATCCCTTTGAAGACGTCGGTTCAGGTTTGTACATCCGCAAATATGAAATCAATGATGACTACCATGTATTAGTTGGTGGCGGAAGTGTTGATGCAGCTCCTCTGTATATAAATCTTGTCAAAAGAAACGGAGAAAAAATCGATATCCGTTATGATGACATCGATCATTTTATCTTCAATTAAATGATGGGCTTTTAGGTTATTCAAATCTTATTCCGTTAGACATTTCGTCCAAGCGTTCCCAATCGAGCACGACAATTTCTTGCTTAACTTTATATAAGATCTCCGTGTCGGTGAGCCGCTGAATGACACGGTTTAAATGGCGGGGAGTAGTCCCAATTAACGAAGCTATATCTGGGATATAGGGTGTCTGAATTTCTTTTCCAAACTCCCGCTCGAGCTTAATCGTTAATAAATAACTTGCAAGTCGTTCCTCGACAGCGCCTAGTAAGTTCGTTCGTGATGCGGATGTGCAGGTTAGAAGCTTGTAAGAAAGATGTTTCAGCAATAAGTCTTTAAAGCTATGGTTGTCCATTAGGTCAGACTCAATCTTTTGTTTCGGGATAAATAAGAGAGAGGTTTGTTGTACCGCTTCCACTTGGGATTGGACCACAACCTCCTGCACGTATTCAATGTCCCCGAATAATGACAAGGGTGAGCAGAACCGTAATAACAAGGATTTTCCCGTTCCCACACTAGAAGAGACCTTAGTACGCCCCTCCACTTGAAAATAAATTCCGTCCAGCTCATCGCCCTCATGCAAAATGATTTCATTCTGCTCATAGACACGTAACTGAATTAAAGCATGTTTTGATGTCGTGAATACTTGATTTAGATTAAATTGTGTAATGTAATGTGCTATAAGATTTGGATCCTGAATAGTTTTCATTGCGTACTCCTTTTTGGACATCGGTCCTTTCTATTATATACGAACTCGTTATTATAGAGAAAAAGGGGAGGATATAGACGATGAAATTTATTTTTGATTTAGATGGAACCATATGTTTTAGCGGCAAACCTTTGAGTAAACGAATCGTACAAGTCTTGGATACTCTAATTGAAAAAGGACATGAGGTTATTTTTGCGTCAGCCCGGCCTATTCGTGATTTATTGCCTGTGTTGCCTGCACATATGCACCATTTTTCAATGGTTGGCGGGAATGGTGCATTTATTGCAAAAGGCGGAGAGGTTATTTCGACGATACATTTTGACGCGCAAACTTCGGACATCCTCTTGAAATTAATAGAAGAGTTTAATGCAGCTTATTTGATTGACAGTCACTGGGATTATTCATATTCGGGTTCTGATGATCATCCCATTCGGAGAAATGTAGATCCAGAACAACTTGCCAAAAATGTAAATCCATCTGAGCTAGATGAGCTTGTGAAGATAGTTATTTTGAATAGCCTAAACGGAGAACAGTTATTAGATCAGCTACATAAACTACCTGTTGTGATTTATAGACATGGTCAAGAGGACATTATAGATATTAGCCCTAAAGGCATAAATAAATGGACAGGATTACAACAATTAGGCGTAGAAATGCAGCGATTTATTGCTTTTGGTAACGATGCTAACGACATAGAAATGTTTAGACATTCCGCTCATTCGGTTTGTGTTGGAGAACACACAGAGCTTGGTGAATTGGCAATGGAAAAGGTGAGCAACGAAGAGGAGCAAATTGTTAGAAAAATACTGGAGCTAATGAGTGGGCTGCGGATCGCTTAGTCCATCAACTGATGATCTTGGTCACCTTTCGGTGCAGCACATACAGGGAAGCTATAGTTGAAATCCAAAAAACCTGCCGATTAAATCGACAGGTTTGTTAAGTAATATAGATGAGGTTAGATAAGTTCTTGGCGGCGATGTAAATAACGATATAACACACAACCGGATATTGCACATATCGCCGCACATAATCCGATAAAACCATAGCCAGCTTGAAGTCCGCGTAGCAAGCCTGTTTGTGACTCCGTATCGTAAAGCCGCTTTACACCTTCGATCACTGCCCCTATAGCATAGTTGCCGATTACGCTACCTACTCCCATTAAAGTGACTGTAAATGTGATGGCGGTGTCGCTGCCATGTGGATATCTTTTGGCGATAAAAGCCATAACCGTGGGATAAATCATCGCAATCCCGATTCCTGCAGCGGCAAATAGAAATGCGAGCTTTTCTCCACCCAAAATTGCGGCAAACGTACACAGGGCAGAGAAGGCTGAAAAGATGATAAGCGATAGGTTAAATCCAATCTTATCAGTAACGGGTCCGAGTAGGAGTCTTGCTAACGAGAAGCAGAGAAAGAAGGTAGACAGCATCCCGGATGCAGTAACCGTATCCCACAGGTATGCTTTTTCAAGGAAGTTTACGAGCCATCCGCCTACAGCAAGCTCCGACACTACCCCGAAGGAAAGGATTAGGACCATGAGCCATAGAGCAGGATCACGAACGAGCGTTTTTAAAGGGATTCGGTCCTCATGCGGAAGATCATCACCCGGAAACGTACTCCGTAAGGCAAATACAATAGGCAGTAAAGAAAGGCTAAGCATTATTAGATACATTCCGCGCCAATCCAGAGTATGACCGAATACACTTACCGTCATCAGCCCTGTTGCCAGTAGGGGAGCTAACGTGGAACTGAATCCGTAAAAGAAATGGGATAAGTTCATCATGGTCCCGGTATTTTTAACGAAGATACGTGCTCCCAGAATGGCAAGTCCAATCTCAAGCATTCCGTTTCCGATATACATCAGGAAGTATGAAGCCGAGAAGAGGGGATAGCTATGTGAGATGTAAATTAGAACGCCAGAGAATATCATGGATGCGAAAGCAATAATACTGACAGCCTTGATCCCCCACTTCCGAACCAATACAGCTGTAAAGGAACAGGCGATCAAATAACCCAGTGCGTTTAGGGATAAAAGGGTGCCCAGCTGCTTTTCGTCGAGACTGAAGTCAAACTGAATTCTTGGAATGGCTGGCCCTTTAATATTTTCTGATATCCCAAACACAATAAAACCCAAGAAGATCGTTGCCAATTGCATGGCATAAACCTTGTTAAATCCTCCAAAACGCTTTTTCAACTTGAGAACCTCCGGAATCGGGTATCTTTATTGCTCGGTGTCTCTGTAGTACTCTTCTTTAAGCTTTTCCCAGTGTTGTTTATCGTCCTCTGTAATTTCTCTTAGCACTCTGCAAGGATTTCCCACCGCAATTACATTGTCAGGGATATCTTTTGTCACGACTGAACCTGCGCCGATGATTACATTGTTGCCGATATTTACCCCAGGATTGATTACGGCATTTCCGCCAACCCAGACATTGTTTCCAATGGTAATCGGTGTACCGAATTCGAGCAGACTAATTCGAACGTCCGCATCGATGGGGTGGCCAGCGGTATATACACTTACTCTAGGTCCAAAGAGAACATTCTCACCTATTGTTACGTTTGCTACGTCCAGGATAATGCAGTCGAAATTGGCGTAAAAGTTATTTCCGACGGTAATATTGCTGCCATAATCGCAGCGGAAAGGTGGCTCAATATGCAACGATTCACCTGTAGACTCGAATAATTGCTTAAGTAATTCTACTCTATATTCGCCTTGTTCTTCCGTCGTATTGTTAAATAAACGAGTGAGCATTCTGGATCTTTTACTGTCTCTAGCTAATTCTTCTCCACCAGCCATGTAAAGCTTTCCTGCAATCATATTCTCTTTGTTTGTTGCCATTCGTAATTCCTCCTGAAGTTCTTGTTGGTTTACCGGCGCTTTTCAACCAGCTGCAACGAATAGGTCAAGCTTTCCAGCGTGATCGCAATTAATCCGTTCATGTAATAATCATCAGGGTGATCCAGCACAATTAGATGAGGCATATGCTCTTCTGGAATGAACGCCAGACAACTTTGATAGATAAGTGGCACATCCTCTTGTTTAACTTGTTCGCCTGTGAGTGCTATCGTTTCAGGGTTAATAACTGCTGTCAATGAGGCGATGGTATGCGCTGCCAAGGGGATAAACGTTTCCGTCTGCCCCAAACGGATAAATTGCTCCTCACGTGACATTCCAAACGGTAAAAAGGAGACTTCACCCGCGAATCTAGTATTGCCTTTGTGGATATGCCCGTCGATCATCATCCCTGCACCTGGAAAGGCTCCTTTGATAAAGGTCAACACGACGATGGTTTTATCCTCTTCGTAATCCTGCTGCTTATAGAATCCGTAAACGGTTAGATTCATATCATTTTCGACTGTGACTTCAACCTCATATTTCTCTCTGAGGAGTGACTCTAAGGGAGCATGAATTAAAGTCTTGATATCACAAATATTAATGACACCACGGTGAGCCAGTCCCGGGATTCCAATGCCAACGGCTTTGATGTTGTTATAGGCTTGAATTAGTGTGCCTACTAAATGATCAACGGTTGTAGCGTCAATACTCTCAGCCTTGATATATCCATCATCTACACGCTCGCCAACGGAATTCGTTACGGCATAGGTTAAGGATTGTTGGCCATCTTCAATTTTGGCATAGATGCATGCGATGTAGGAGAAATCGACATTATAGATGAATCTTCGGGCCGGCCGACCTCCATTCGAAGCCTCCAGCTCCGTCTCAATGACTTCACCTGTCTCCATAAGCTCATTCAGAATATTTCCGCAAGTGGCAACACTTAACCCGGTGGCGGTAGCAATCGTTGATTTGGTTCCTTCTTTCATCGATTTCAAGGCTTGCTTGATGAGCTCCTGATTTATCTTTTTAACACGAATAGAATTGTTTGCGATTTGGTTTATTTTATTCACCTCTAGACTTTTGAAAATAGTTATTAAAAGTATTATCAATACTATAACTTGGTGTTTCACAAATGTCTATATTAGTTGAACTTAAGATTTATCTATTAAGGTAATTGCGTGACTGCGTTGCACTTCCGGCCGCTGTTGTCCCCAGATTTCTTGATTATATACCGTGCTTCACGGTTGAAATCCGGTGACAAAGGCGGGCGCTATCGCTCCTACAGTTCCAAACTTCCCCTCCGCTACACTTCCATTTAGAATGTTTTTAAGTTCAAAATGTCTAGCCAATGATTTTATAATAAAAAATCGTCGCTTGTAATGCACCATTTGCTGATATTGCATAGCTCGGTATACGTCCAGCTTGTATGTAATCCATTGAAGTATAAAGGAGATTGGAAGGGTCGCCTTCTCTTGTATCAAGCACTAATAACGATCGTTCTTCCTGCTTAGCTCTTTCTTCGGCTTTTTCCATAAGAGAACGAGCAATACCATTACGGCGATAATTAGGGTGTGTCATTAGCTTTGCGATTTCGGCTCGATGCGTTCCGTTTGCTTTTGTACATAAATGTAGTTGTACACTTCCCACGATAATATCATTCATTCTTGCGACAAAAAGAATCACATCGGGCGCCAAAACATTGTGCCAATATAATGTAGCAGCTGATGGATCTAGCGGTGGTAAGAAACCAACGGAGGCTCCATCCTTCACCACCAGTGTCAGAAGCTTTGAAAGCTCATCTATTGATTCTTCAATCGTTAGTAATTGTTCGATGCTCACTTTGCTAACCATATAAATTCCTCCAGCACTTATAAGTTTAAAAATATAGCGAAATCATAACTGAATACATATAATTTGTATAACGAATTTTATAGATCGTAATCATTAATATTTTGAATCATAGAGGGTGTTATCCATGGACTTATCTCAATTAGAAGCTTTTTTGGCGGTATGCAGAATTCGAAATTTCACCAAGGCCTCAGAGCATCTACATATCTCCCAGTCCGCCGTTACCGCAAGAATAAAAGCTTTAGAAAACTCCGTGGGCAAGGTGCTCCTTACACGTGATAACCGGAATGTTAGCTTAACGCAGGCAGGGATATCTTTTGTTCCCTATGCTGAGCGGATGCTTCGTTTGTTTGAAGAGAGTAAGGTGACTCTATCCGAAGAACTGGAGAACTATATCATTTTGAGTGGACCCGGGTCCGTATGGCATTATTATTACCTGCAGCATATTCTTTCATTTAGACGTGATCATCCCAAGGTAGCCATCAAATTCCTAAGTTATATTGATTCTAGCTATATGATACGTGATCTTTTGCTGGACGGAATAGTCCAGGTTGCTATTAAATATGACCCGCCGGAACATCCTAAGGTGACCAGACATCTCCTGTTTGAAGATGAGATTATTCTGGTCTCCACACAATTAAGAGAAACGCCTGTAAGCAGGGAGGATTTTTTTCAGCGGGAGTATTGTCATTTAGAGTGGGGAGGTCCGTTTCCGGAATGGTTTACTAGTATCGTTGGAACGGGCTATGTGCCTATACTTCAAACTGATCACTCGATGATTATGCTGGACATGCTGCTACTAGGAGCAGGCTTTGGATTTCTACCACGATCTATAGCCCAACCTTATCTCGATCAGCTAAAGCTATTTCAACTTCAATGTGAGTTAGACACGCCGATTATCAAAGCTTACGCTCTTTATTTAACTGAGAATGCAGAAGATATTCGTGTACGGCTTGGGCTGGAGATGCTTGGGGTGGATAGGATAAAAGAGTAGATAGACGCCTACCTATGTGCCGATTATACTGAGTAACGTCAGCAAAGTATGAAGGGTCTGGAATTAGTTTACAGGCGGGAATTTGCGAGATTTTGGTGAGATCAGCAGGGTAGAATAGTAGAATTACTCGCAAAGAGAGGAGCCTGAAGGTTGAGGACGAAGAAATACCGTGGATTAGTCGGGATGGGGTTGTTTTTTATTCTTGCCTTTTCCCTATTAGTAAGTATAAATTCCCCAACGATTCAGGTCCTTGATACCCCGGTGGCAAAGCATGGCGTACTGGATTTATCAGGATGGGATTTTGAAAAGCAGGGACTAGTTGATCTGGACGGAGAATGGGAGTTTTATGAAAATGAATTACTGAGTCCATCTGAGATTCAGCCCAAAATAGATAAGCAATCTACCTATTTAACGGTCCCAGGCACATGGAAAGGTAAGATTATAGAAGGTGGGATGGACCGCAAAGGTGCGGGCACCTACAGACTCAAAGTGCTGGTCAAAGATTCGGATGAGATTCTTGGTTTGAAAATAAGAAGTATCCGTATGTCTCAAAAGTTATTTATCAATGGGAAGCAAGAGGGAGAGAGCGGGGTTCCATCAACGGACAGTGAGTTCTTTAAGCCAGGAAATACGCCGTATACGGTTTTTTTTCATTCCAATACCCCAGAGATAGAAATTGTATTACAAGTGTCTAACTTCAACTTTATTACGGGAGGGATCGTGAATTCAATCCCGCTGGGCGTCCATGCGGATATTACCAAAGTGAACAGTATTCAGATCGGCTCAGATATTGGAATTATTTTGATACTGGGCATGTTTGGGGCATACCATCTCAGCTTCTTTTTCGTGGGGCGTAGAGAAAAAGCATACTTACTCAGCGGTTTATATTTGCTAATTCTCTCATTGAATAATTCACTATATGGCGAGAAAATATTTCAGCAGCTACTACCCAGGGTACCTTTTGAACAAGTTTACAAGTTGTTGGAAATTAGCCAGTTTATCGGCGCAATTATCATTATTATGTTTTACTGCTCGGTTGAGTCCCGGTTAATGTCAAGTAAGAGGATGAGGCTCGTATTATCTCCATTTGTCCTTTATCTGGCTTCGGTTTTGGTGCTCCCGTATGGTGTACATATTCGTGCGAAATATTTGTTTGTAGCCTATCTTGGAATCGTTATGCTAGTGATCATCGTAAGAATGATCTATTTATATCTTCGCAGTCAGAGCGAAACGACGGATCGCAAAGAATTGTTTCTGTTCATTGGCGGGGCGATCTCGCTCCTGATTTTTTTCTTTGATGTAAGTCTTTATTCTGAAAATGTTCTACAGACTGATTTGGTGGGTAAATTCGGAGTGATTGGTTTTATTGTGTTCTTCAACATTATGTTAGCTGTACGATTCTCCAACACGTATGACAAGACGGAAACGCTGTCCCGCCAGTTGCTAATCTCGAACCAGCTTAAAGATGAATTTCTAATGAACACCTCTCATGAGATCAAGACTCCGCTGCATGGCATTATGAATATGACATCGTTTTTATTAGAAGACGGGGAAGATAATCTGTATCCTATACAGAAACAGAATCTTTGGTTAATTAAGGACACTTCTACTAAGCTGTCTATGCTCATTCAGGATTTGATTGATGTGAGTCTTTTGAAGCATGGTGAGTTAAGATTGCAGCAGACAGTGGTTGATCTAAGGGTGGCTTCACAGATTGTATTTGATGTACTTCAGTTCGAACTAGCAGGAAAGTCCGTTGTATTAGATAACCAAGTGGAACCTAATATTTGGGTTCTGGCAGATGATAGTCGATTAAGACAAGTCATGTACAATCTGGTTCACAATGCAATTAAGCATACAGATAAAGGAATCATTAAGATCACGGCCAGTGTAGCAGGGAATACAGTATCTGTCACAGTGGAGGATACGGGAACTGGAATAGCTTCAGATCTGCAAACAGCCATATTCGAATATTTTGAGCAAGTCGATAAACCGCTGCCACAAGATGGTTACACTGGAATGGGAATTGGCTTGTACATTAGCAGGAAACTGATCGAGCGGATGGGTGGTGAGATTTGGGTAGATTGGTCCGAGATCGGCCATGGCACTCGAATGATCTTCACCTTGCCCAAAATAGAGCGGATTCCAGGCTATCATGAAGTAGCTGCTACGGGCGTGGAGCAACATGCGCAATTTGAGCATACCTCGCTTGATATTATGGATCAGAGTGGTGGTTATACGATCTTAATCGTGGATGATGAAGCATCTAATATCCATATTCTACTGAACATTCTAAGACGGCATCGTTACAATGTAATTACGGCGTTTTCGGCGAATGAAGCGATGGACAAAATGAAGCAATACCCCAATGTGGATCTAGTGATATTGGATGTCATGATGCCGGAAATTTCAGGCATTGAGTTGTGCCGAACCTTGCGATTGCATTACTCCATTCTGAATTTACCTATTCTGTTTGCTACAGTTAAGGACGCGCCAACGGATATTGCATTAGGTTTCCGAGCAGGGGCGAATGATTATATCACGAAGCCCTTTGATGGAGAGACGCTGATTGCGAGAATCCATACGCTGATTGCGATGAAAACATCGATTCAGGAAGCTATACGAAATGAGTATGCTTTTCATCAGGCCCAAATTAAGCCTCATTTTCTGTATAACGCACTGAGCAGCGTGATCTCTTTCTGCTATACAGATGGCGAGAAAGCCGCCTATTTGTTATCTATGCTAAGCCAATACATTCGTTATATTCTCGATATGGATCGTTCCACTTTAGTGGTTCCTTTGCACCGGGAGTTAGAGCTGATTCAAGCCTACGTGGAGATTGAAAAGGCTCGTTTTGGAGAGCGGTTCGATTTTATTTTCCGTATGGATGAGGGTCTGCGTTCTGTTGAAATCCCATCCTTATGTATTCAGCCATTTGTCGAAAATGCGATCAGACATGGACTGTTTGAAAAAGAGGGTCAGGGCAGAGTTTCGCTCACCGTTCAAGCTGGAGGGAACTACATGAAAGTTATCATCGAAGATGATGGTGTGGGAATACCAGATGATCTGTTATATCAATTAACCGGAAACGAGCAGTTGGATGGCAGTATCGGTATCCATAACATTCGAAAGCGCATAGGCGCTATACCCGGAGCCACTTTAACGATTCATTCTGACCTTGGGTATGGGACCAAAGTGACGATGTATTTACCAGTAAGCCTTGGGGGCATGGGGGGAGACACAAGATGATTCGTGTAGTGATTGTTGAAGATGAGAAACCGATTTTGAATTTGATGAAGGTACTGATCAGCCGCAATTCAGATTATCTCATTAGTGGGACCTTTTCAAATCCATTGGAGGCACTGGAGTGCATACCTGAGCTACAGCCAGACGTCGTGTTTATAGATGTCGAAATGCCAAAAATGAACGGCATTGAGCTGGCGAGCAGAATTCAGAAGCTGATGCATCCACCGGAAATTGTATTTACAACCGCCTATAAAAATTATGCACTCGAAGCGTTCGAGGTAAGTGCGCTAGATTATATTCTCAAGCCGATAACACCCGAAGCGATCAGCAGGGTTACTGAACGACTTGTTAAACGGATGAGACCTGCGGTGAGACTAGATTCCAAGAAAATGGGTCCGATGATCCGCTGTTTCGGTGGGTTTGAAGTCTGCGATTCAGAAGGCAAGCCTATTCATTTTCGCACACGCAGAGCGGAGGAATTATTCGCTTATTTCTTATGTAATGCAGGTCGTTATATCAGCAAATGGAAAGTGATAGATTTATTATGGCCTGATATGCAGGATGAGAGAGGGGCATCCAATTTGTATAATACGATATACCTCTTGAAAAAAATGCTGAAAGAAAAAGGCTTCGGCATGGAAATCCGCAAAATGAATGATGGATATATGCTGGAGACGGGAAATGAAAGTTATGATGCGCTTGATTATCAAAGATTTCATTTAGAAATGGTTGATGGGAAGCAAAACACTGCGCAAATGGAGCGTCTTTGTTTCTTATATCAGGGGCCCTTGCTGGATGGAAAGCCCTATCTGTGGAAGATTTCACTGGAGGAAGTTTATGCTAAGTATTATACAAACTGGACGCGTATCCTAATTGACAATGATTGTGCCTCACAGGACTGGCCTAAAGCAGAGCAACGGTTAGAAAAGTTCTTAAGCTTATATCCTTTACATGAAGAGATGAACCAGCAAATGATTGTTATTTATGCCAAACTTGGAAATAAAGAAAAGATCACAAGACTCTATGAGAGATTCGAGACGGCTTATCGTTCGGAGCTGGGAATGGTTCCTTCAGCGGAGTTTAAAACGCATGTAGCTGCATATCTGGCCTAATTTTATATGAAAAGAGTTCAGCAGAGGGAGAAATCTCTCTGTTTTTTATTTCTAAGAGTAGCTAACTTTTCGAGAACTTTACCGTTATACATACGAAGGGAGGTGCAGGATGAAGCCCGGGCAGCTACATCAGATACTTCAACCGAAAATGTTAGAAATCCAAAAATACTTGATTCGTCTCGGGGCACCTGCAGCCGACGCGGAAGATATCGTACAGGAAACGGTGTATAAGGCTCTTTTGTATATCGATTCCATTGATGAGAACAAATTCAGTGCGTGGCTATATAAAGTGGCGATCAATCGCTACTATGATCTGTGCCGCCGCGGCAAGCGGATAGTCATTCCGATTGATGATGTGGATGTGCCAGTTATGGAACTGCCGGAGGATTATGTGCTGTTAAAAGAGAAACGAGAAGACATCGAACGTGTATTGGATGAGCTTCTACCTCTCCATAAACAACTCATTATTATGAAATATGAGCTGGAGCTGTCCTATCAGGAGATAGCAGAGCTCCTCGGGATCACGACGGATACGGTCAAATCGGCATTGTTTCGTGCCCGCAAGCAATTCCAAAAAAAGTACAGAGGTGAAGTGGAATGACGGCTCCATGGGAACAACAGGATGATCAGAACCTTTCAAAAGTAATTAAGAAAGCAAAACGAAAAACAATGATTCGTAATACGATCGTTTCTCTGGTCGTGACCGTTATAGTATTGTTCGGAGGCATGCTGGGCAACGCTCATTTAACAAGCTGGTTAGCGATGCGTGGTCTGGATGAGGAGAAGATCATGATGGAGATTAGTAGTCCTAACCTTCATGAGTTGAGAACGGAGCTGGATCTAGGATTTTTAGCGGGCAAAGTTGAGATCAGCTCTTACAAGGTTATTGAGGGGGTACCTGTTGTATGGGATACCCGAAAATTAGATTTTAGTATGAGCAGCCGCTTTTCTCTGCTTAATAGGGGATATTCTAGTATAAATGTGCCTGACCCGGTAATGACAAGCCAAAATTATGAATACTACCGAGGATATAACAGTCAAAATGGACAGCGGGAAATGTTATTCTACGTGCCGGGAGTGAATTATAACGGAAAAGTGTTGAATGACCTCCCTGCGCTTGAACAAATGGATCCAGGTAAGCTGGTAGAGATGGCAGTTTCTTTTGATAAAAGCTATACACAGGCCGAGGTTGAAACAATGCTGCCGGCTGAGCTGACACAGGCATGGTATTGGGTAGATACGTATGACAATAAGAAGAAACTTGAGTTTATCACAAATGAAAGTAGTCCAAACAAGTATGCATTGCCAGAATCAGCGAGACAAGTATACGGTTACGGTGTCAAATGGGAGGGGTTATTTAACCCGAAACCAGAGGAATTTCTGCAATCACTAGCCTATGGACTTCAGAAGAAGGGCAAGTATTATGGAGAATTTGAGCGAATCACGAATTATTTGAAAAAGGGTAAAGCGGCACCGGAGGCCAGCGACGTACTGTTATATGGAGTCGTCGTTACAGGAACTGCGAAGGAGCTGCTAAGCCTCAAAGGAAAGCCCTATGTTAATACGGCAGTTCTCGGCGCGATTGTGGATAAATATTAGATCCGTATAGTAACGCTAAAACAACTGGGTACCGTACAAGCGTAACTGAATCTCTGAAATAATTAGGGAATTTCCCCTGAAATTCTGAGATCTTTGATCATCTAACTAATAATTAAGGAATTCCTCCCTGTCATTTGGCTGTTTTGGTAGAAAACAAAGAAATACTCTAGCGCACAGCGCACATACACTATCCGGTTAAAGTAAAGACTGCATTGTGCCTGTTTCTAAAAAAGAAGCTACCCATAAGTAGGTACTCTACTTCTTGGATAGCTTCTTTTTAATTTAGTTCACGGCTCACCAAAGCTACGTCCATTTGGCAGACCAAAGTTTCATTTCCTTCAAAATTTGATGCAAGTCCTCACCTTTTGGAGTTAACGAATATTCCACGGTAACCGGTACGGTAGGAAACACGTGACGTTCTAGTACCCCGTGTTCCTCTAAATGGCGCAGCGTACTAGTTAACGCGCGAGGGCTGACATTAGTGATTTTTCGCTGAAGCGCTCCAAAGCGTTGGGTACCGTCGAATAACTCTCTTAGTACGAGAAAAGCCCATTTTCCGCCCAATACCTCAAGTGTTTTTTCTACATTACATTCAATAGTAAGTGGGGTTTTAGGGATATAATTATTGCTAGATTTAGCTGTTGTCAAGGAATCTCCTCCTGTTTTGGTGCCACTATACTCTTGTATAGTAACTACTCTAGAGATCATATAGTAAACTAAATTTCACTTCTTCCTATTATATACAAACTATTCTAGAATGAATATGTTCGCTAGGCAACCTGCTGAAATCATAACACGGAACTATGGAGAGGAGCAGTTATTATGAAATATCGTAGATTAGGTGGAACGGGCCTTAAAGTTAGCGAGATTAGTTTGGGAAGCTGGCTGACATATGGAGGTTACGTAGAAAGAGATAATGCTGTTAAAGCCATTGAAACCGCTTACGATTTAGGCGTGAATTTTTTTGATACGGCCAATGTTTACGAAAAGGGTGCTGCTGAAAAAGTGCTAGGCGAGACCTTGCGGAATTATCCGCGAGAATCCTATGTGCTCGCAACGAAAGTATTTGGCGAAATGGGGACAGGGCCTAACGATCGTGGATTATCCCGCAAGCATATTATGGAACAGTGTCATGCAAGCTTGCAGCGTCTCGGCGTAGAATACGTGGATATTATGTATTGCCACCGTTTTGATACAGAAACTCCAATTGAAGAGACTTTGCGTGCGCTGGATGATCTGGTTCGTCAAGGTAAGGTGTATTATGTCGGGGTTAGTGAGTGGACTGCGGCGCAAATGACGGATGCTTTAGCTGTAGCCGATCGTTATTTGCTGGATCATATCGTGGTTAACCAACCGATTTATAATATGTTCGAACGTTATATTGAAAAAGAAATCATTCCGCTCGGCGAGCGCCGTGGCATTGGACAGGTTGTATTTTCTCCACTGGCTCAAGGGCTGCTAACTGGAAAATATAACGCAGAAATCCCTGAAGACAGTCGTGCGGCTAAGCTGGATCGGTTGAAGAAGGCGTTTACGGAAGAGAAGATTGAAAAGGTTCGTCAATTAAGCGGGGTCGCTGCAGAGCTGAATATTTCTGTGGGAAATCTGGCTTTGGCTTGGATTTTGCGTCAGCCTAATGTAGCTAGTGCGCTGGTGGGTGCCAGTCGTCCGGAGCAGGTTGAAGAGAATGTTAAGGCTTCGGGGATAGAGCTTACCGAGGATACTTTGAAAAAAATTGAAGAGATTCTTAAATAGAGACAGCTTTATAAAAAAAGGAGATATGATCATGGCGAAAGTAGTGGTTACTGGCGGAAGCGGGATGCTGGGCAGATGGGTAGTACGGCATTTTGTAGAACAAGGGTATGAGGTTGTGAATGTAGATACGCAGAAATCACCGGATTCTTTGTGCCAAACTTTGATTGCTGATTTGAATAATCTGGGTGAAGTGTATGGCGTATTAGCAGGCGCTGATGCAGTCGTACATTTGGCTGCGATCCCAGCCGCAAATATAAAGACAAGTGAAGTCACTTTTCAAAACAATGTAGTATCCACCTACAACATTCTGGAGGCTGCTGCTGGACTAGGCATTCGCAAAGCCGTTATTGCTTCCAGTGAATCCTCTTATGGCATCTGTTTTGCGGTTAACCCTCTAGGACCACAGTATGTACCTATGGATGAGGATCACCCACAATTGCCTGAAGACAGCTACGGTCTGTCCAAGGTTGTGAATGAGCAGACCGCAGAGATGTTCCAGCGCAGAACGGGCATACAGGTCGTTTCCCTAAGAATCGGAAATGTCATTGATCCATCCGCGTATGAACGTTTCCCTTCCTTCATTCATGATCCAGCGCAGCGCGATCGGATATTGTGGAGCTATATTGATACACGGGATGTAGCGACAGCTTGCCAATTGGCGATCGAAACGGACGGACTCGGTGCGGTGGCACTTAACATATGTGCAGATGAGACCAGCATGGCTATACCTAGCAGAGAGCTAATGGCCGCACGTTATCCAGAAGTGACGGACTACCGTCAGCCGCTGGAAGGCCATGAGTCGTTACTCAGTAATGCGAAGGCTAAGAAGCTGCTGAGTTGGCAGCCAAAGCACTTATGGCGAGATTATGTTAACGATTAAATAACGAGCCAGGTTTACTTTTACTATAAATGAGAGTTCAAAAAGTACGGTTTTCAGCACCGAGAAGATTGGATGAAGGTAGAAACTGAGGAGCGGAGCGTAGTGTTAGCTACGTGAGCACCGGAAGTTTTGCCTGAATTCAATATTCGATGTCGGGTACGCTTCTTGTGATCCTTCGTGAGCAAAAGCGGACTTTTTGAACATCCTCTATAAGGAGCGTTTGAAATGAAGGTATTATTTATCGGAGGTACGGGACTGATTAGTCAGGCTGTTTCCCCGCTTGCCGTAGAGCAAGGGATCGAGCTGTATTTGTTCAACAGAGGACAAAGAGGCGAATTCGTTCCGGATGGGGCGAAGGTGATTCAAGGAGACATTCGTAACCCGGCGGAGGCTGCCGAAATATTACGAAATTACGAATTCGACGTTGTGGTGGACTGGATTGCTTTTACACCGGAACATGTGCAGACAGATATTGACCTGTTCAGAGGGAAGACGAAGCAATATATATTTATCAGCTCAGCCTCGGCGTACCAGAAACCGCAGCGTAATTATGTAATCACAGAAGAGACACCCCTGGAGAACCCTTATTGGGAATACTCGAGGAATAAAATAGCCTGCGAGCAGCTATTGATGGAAGCACACAAGAGCAGCGGGTTCCCGGCTACGATTGTTCGTCCTTCCCATACTTACGGAAACACTGCCATCCCTGCGGCACTCACGAGTGGACAGCATCCATGGTCCTTGATAGATCGTATCCGTCGCGGCTTGCCTATAGTGATTCATGGAGATGGAACATCTTTGTGGACACTGACGCATAACTCAGATTTTGCAAAAGGGTTCGTCGGATTGCTAGGGCATCCGGATGCGATTGGGGAGGCCATTCATATTACATCTGACGAGGTATTGAACTGGAATCAGATCTATGCGGCTATCGGGCGAGCGGCAGGGGTGGAGCCGAAAGTGGTTCATATCTCTACAGACTTTATCACAGCCTTCACTCCTTCAGGGACGGCGGATGGCTTGATCGGCGATCAAGCGGTCAGCAGTGTTTTTGACAATCGTAAAATCAAACGTCTCGTGCCTGATTTCCAGGCGACCGTCCCTTTCACTGAAGGGATAAAGCAGTCGGTTGTTTGGTTTGAGGCACATCCTGAACAATGCACGGTGGATGCAGAATGGTCTGAGCTATTGGATACGCTGATCGAGAAACATGGAGTTGAAGCGAAGCCGCTTTCATACTTCTCATAAGTGTAGGTCCTTAAAAAGGCGGTTTGTTTCCTTCGGGAGCAGCCGTCTTTTTCTTGTCTATGTAAGGTTATGGAATGAATCAGAAAATCATGAATATACTCTCACTACCTTAAATTCCGTTAAAAAGGAGTCCTGGCCATGCCAACACATCCCTTTGTCTCGCGTTTTTTTGTAAACTCAGATGCAAGTCGTGAGAAGTTAATTTATGATTTGCCAGAATCCTGGTGGAGCCGTCCCTTTGAATATGAGTGGTGTATTAACTTCATTTCTCCACATGGTGTGGTGCTGGACGCTGCTTGTGGAATTCCTCATCCCTTGAAATTTTATTTAGCTGGGGTATGTGCAGAGGTTTATGCTTGCGATATGGACAGCAGGGTTATTTACCGGGAGGACATCCTAGAAGCAATTACAGATGAGATCGGGGAAAAAGCGGCGAAACAGGTTATAGCTAGAAGAACTAACAACTTGCATCTTGCTCAGGCCAATCTTGCGGCTCTTCCATATGAGGACGAGAGCTTTGACACTATTTTTTGCATATCAGTGCTGGAGCATTTGACCTTAGAGGATACGGTGGGCACTTTACGGGAATTTCACCGAACGTTGAATGAAGAAGGGTTGCTCGTGCTAACATTCGATTACCCAACGGTAAACTTAAATCTTATGAATGATTTGCTGCTGCAGGCTGGTTTTCAATATTGGGGGGAGACGGATTTTGAGTTGCCTGCAGATGCTGTGTCCACAGATTTGTGGGGGGGGTTACAGTGCTTCCGGGCTGTTTTGAAAAAATCAAAGGGATAACAGGTCTTCTTACCCTTAAATTAGTAATCTATTTCCAGTAAGCTAGAATAAGCTAATATAGATAATGCTGATGATAGGAGGCTGTATTTTTGAGATTAGGGTCGAATATGCTGCGAAGAATGATACTCACAACCCTTATGTTATCACTGATCCTCCCTTCGACGATTGCATCTAGTGCAGCCTCGCCATCTTCAGAACCTATCAGACTTGCTTTTGCTGGTGATATTCTCTTGGATGGTTTTGTGGGTGATCAGATCGCGAAATACGGAGTGAACTTTCCGTTTGTGAAAGTCGCACCTACCTTGCAAAAGGCAGATATCGCCTTCGCGAATCTAGAAACGCCAGTGTCTATTCGAGGGAAGGCTGCAGAGAAGACCTTTGCCTTTAGGTCCAAACCAACAGTGCTTAGTGGCTTAACCTATGCTGGGATTGACGGCGTATCTTTGGCTAATAATCACATATTAGATTTCGGAACAGACGCTATGCTCGACACACTGGTGCATCTGGATCGAAACAAAATTGGCCATACAGGAGCAGGCAAAGATGTAGAGGAAGCGTTCAAACCGTATACACGGACGGTAAAGGGGAAGAAGATCGCTATCTTAGGGGTAAGTCGAGTGCTTTCAGGCCCTTCTTGGTATGCCGGCAACAATAAACCGGGAGCTGCCTCAGCGTACACCTCGCAGCCTATGCTTACGGCTATTCAGAAGATGTCTAAGGAGAATGATTACACGGTTGTGTACATTCACTGGAATGAAGAGTTTAAGGATTACCCTGAAAAATATGCCCGTACGCTAGCCAAACAGATGATTGATAGTGGTGCTGATATCATACTCGGCGCACACAGCCATTGCCTGATGGGCATTGAATACTACAAAAATAAACCGATCTATTATTCACTTGGAAACTTTGTGTTTAATCGTTCAACACGTGGTGGAGAAAAGACGCTTCACTCGATGCTAGTGAATTTTGAGATTAATGATGCCCAGGTGACGAGTAAGATTACACCAGTCAAGATTATTGGGGGACAGCCCAACTTTATGGATGATTCTTACAATAGGAAGACGATCAAGCTAATGAATAACCTTTCTTATAATGCAATTGTTGATGCGAATGGCAGGGTTACGGAGAAGCCACTATAACGATAGAATAGATCGACCAGAGATCACTGGTCGGTTTTTTTGTAATTAAATTCAATTAATTATACTAAATTTATCCAATATTTGATCTTTCTATTAATAATATGTAATACTTATATTAAACCAGTACATAGTTGAAAGCTAGATTGTCGAAAAAAGTTGATGCATAAAGCATAAATAGTCTGTATTAAATCTACTAAACATATCTATGCTCTTATTTACGTCGGAGTGTTTCCAGACTTGATGTATTGGGTAAATGAGGGTATCAATAGGGATACTCTGCAAGCTAATTTGTAATCGCAATGTTGGATATTTATTAATTTCAAGACGAATAATTTGGTTCGCTTTACAGCATTTTGTCGAAAACGTACATCATTTTGTCGAATAATTGTCGATAAATATCATATTTTGTAGAAATAAAATTGACAGGGAATGAATAGCACTTTAATATTAGAGTATAGCGTAATCATTACTATCACATAGAAGCCTACATAGCTTTTAGCAAAAATGATTATTAATGTTAATTCAAGGGAGGATGTACGATGATGAAAGCGACAGGCATAGTAAGAAAAGTAGATGAATTGGGACGTATCGTAATTCCTATTGAACTACGTAGAACGATGGGAATTGACATAAAAGACCCGCTCGAGATTTTTGTAGATGGAGAGAAAATTATTCTTAGAAAATATGAGCCAACTTGTATCTTCTCCGGAAGCGCAGAGAACCTCATCAATTTCAAAGGTAAAATGGTAAGCAAAGATGTTCTCGATGAGCTAATTTCTAGCTTTGACAGAGTGTAGTCGATAGATTACACATTTTTGTTAAAAAAAGAACCGGTACAGCAAGCACAGAATTGTGCATGCTGCCGGTTCTTTTTTTAATATCACATTAAAAAAGCAGCAGATCCCCTTAAAAAATAGGAAACCCACTGCCCAAACGATATTTATTCAGGCTCCAGCACACTTTGAACTTTTTTGATAAAGGCTTCATATTGCACAAGGCCGAGTTCCATACACAGCTTTTGGTAAGGGGACAGTTTGCAATCTAGTTGCTTTAATTTCTGATCAAGATCATCGTACATTGCCTGCTTTTCTATCAATGCTTGCCGAAGTAGATTATCTATGTTCTCTTTATCGGTCTTATCTCCGAAATACAGATGCATAAAAAAATCTGAACGCAGCACTTCCTTTTCGGCCGGTCTTTGCAAGTAAGCATGGAACTGATTCAAGCCGGCAGGGGTAATAGTAAATATATTTTTGTCAGGTTTGCCTTCCTGGCGTACGGATTCTTTGGTGATTAGCTCTAGCTTTTCCATCTTACTTAGGGTTGGGTAGATAGTGCCGTAGCTAGCATCAAAGAAAAAAGAGAAGTATTCCTCGAAATGCCGTTTTATCTCATAACCCGATTGAGGTTTTTCACATAATAATCCTAGAATCACATCTTGTATGTTCATGAATCGTTACCGCTCCTTTCGTTCACCTCCTACCATATCACAACTGCATATCGCTCTCAATTTGAATTGGCATAATCGAAGTGACAAACTACATCATTACGCATTTGTTGGTACAGGCTCTTGCTCTCTCGATAACTGAGTTTCCTTACGAATGAAGGTTAGGATAATGCTTAATCCAGCTATTGCTGCGCCAATGCAGAGTAGGTAGAACATATCTTTCCATATACCATTACCTCCGATAACCAGGTCGAGCATACCATTTACCGCGTAGTAAGCAGGTGAGAAGGGACCGATCCAGCTATAAAACGGAGACAATACGTCACGAGGAATCGTTGCGCCGGAAGCCAACATTTGGATGGAGAGCAGCGCAATATTTAACCAGGCGCCAGCGTCCCCAAGAAGCAGCAGACTGAACTGGGCAAGGATCATACAGGAGAGAATAACGGTGAATTCAAACAGCCACATGAGTAGAAAACCGCGGCTAGAGTGAATCCCTAGTGAGTTAACCATCATAGTTCCCACTAGTGATGTGATTATGGCTGTTCCACCCATGATTACGAATCGTGCTGCCAAACGATCCCATTTACCGAATTGGCCAGACAGGTTGGAGGACGATTTTTGGAGATTCATAGCGAGCAACATAGCTCCGGTAAAGGAGGCAGTAACAATCATTAACGGAACCATAGTTTGTGCAAAGTTAGTTGTGGGATTGATGATTTGAACGTTTGCGGAGATTCGGCTGCTTGCCGCACTTTTGATGACCTCTGCTTGTGCCTTCGGCAGTTTCATAGCTTCAAGGGTTTGGTTTAGTGTTGCATCACTGCTTTGAGTGTTCATGGCAGCCGTGACTTTAAGGGCTACAGTCTGCATAACATTGCTAACCATTTGCGGATTGGATTCATTTACGAGGTAACGGAGTTCAGCCTTTGTGGAAGGATTGCTGATCTGTCCGGTAAACCCTTGCGGAATATTAATAATCATACGAATTTTCCGATTTTCCAGCTCTTTCCGGGCTTCCTTCAGCGTGAAGTCCTGTTTAGTTACGAACTGCAGCGAGCCTGCAATCCCTTCGGCAATGGGCTGGGCATTGGCACCATCCTCATTCACTATAGCAATGGGCAACCGATCTACTCGATCGGTTACATGGTCATAGCCTGTAATCCAGATCAAACTGAAAAAGACTTGGAACAACAGTGCAGTTATGATCCCGATGATAGTAGCAGGCTGCTTGAGAAAGCGCATGATTAATTGAAGTGACATGGATATCTCTCCTTTATATTTCAATGTGTTATATTACAGATTGAAATATATCATAATGAAATATAAACTGCAACAAGAAATGTGGAGAGCATGGACATTCTGAAGTGATATCATATATCATAGGGCTTGTACTGGAGAATTCGTGCAGATGAATGTGCTTACCTGAAGCAAAAGAGAATGGGGAGGAACAACAGATGAGTAATGAGGTACAAGGAACAGAACTGAACGCGGTTCACTCGGAGTTGAACAAGCCGGAAGCGATTGTTTTTGATATGGATGGAACATTGTTCCAGACTGAAAGTCTTTTATTACCTGCATATCATAAAATGTTCGATATTTTGCGGGAAGAGGGACTATATGCAGGACCTACACCACCGGAGGAGCGTATTCTAAGCAGCTTAGGGATGCTATTGGCAGATATTTGGAAGAAGGTTATGCCTGATGCCGATGAGGCGGTACACCGCCGTGCAGATGAGCTGCTGTTGCAGCTAGAGGTCGAAGGACTTGAAGCAGGTGGGACGTTATTGTATCCTGAAGTGGTCGAAACACTGACTGCCCTAAAAGAGCGTGGAGTACGATTGTTTGTGGCTAGTAATGGGCTGGAGGAATACATTCACAGTATAGTTGTGGTGCATGAGCTTAAAGAGTTATTTGAAGGATTGTATAGTGCGGGTGGTCAAGGCACTGCGACGAAGACAGAATTGCTGCGCATTTTGCTGGACAATCATGGAATCAAGAGTGCCTGGATGGTAGGCGATCGCTCGTCCGATGTGGAGGCAGGTAAGGGAAATGCTCAAACTGTCATCGGCTGTGCATATGCAGGGTTTGGACGTCAGGATGAGCTGAAGGGCTCCGATGTAATTATCACCTCCTTCAATGAGTTGATAGACTTGTACGACAACGCATCGGTTAGCGAATAGGAGTATCGCGATTTAGATTTGGAAAACAAAAAAAGGCAAACCTCGTAAGTGGAGGTTTGCCTTTTTTTGATGTTTCTAAATTTTGCTATCAATTATTTGTATAATAAAGATGACACTCCAAAGGAGGCGACAGGGTTGAAGAATAGAAACATAAAGCTGCGGATTATTTGGGTAATTCCTAATGTTTTTATGTATGTTCTTTTTATAGTCTGTGGTGTATTTGTATTCTCTAATGTATTTGGGCTACGGGATATAAATCGGCTGGGCATTTGGCTGATCATGTTGGCACTTTTATTGTTTGCGTCTTTGTTTGGCTCTTACCGAATATGGTCTTGGATTAAACAAGGTAACATGTAGATTAGGCCGCCCATGAATGGGCGGTTTTTTTGCATTCGCATCGTTTAATACCTTCCGGTTGAGTTCAGAATCCATCTGTGGATGGACTTCAACGTGCCGGAGTTCAATTAAGCTTAAAGTATTATTTTCAACAAATATAGAAAAACGAAAGAGGGTGACCAACATGCTCAATTATGTAATTGTTGTAATTGTTGTGATGTTATTAGCATTACGAGAGAAAGAGGTGAAAGCCTCCCGCTTATGGATATTGCCTGCTGTACTTGCATACTCCCTTCTGTCTGGTATTGGCAAGTCTGTAATTACTCCATTTGGAATCCTGCTGTGTATCGTGTGCTTGATCGTTGGATTAGCTGCGGGTGCTTGGAGAGGAAAGCTAATGAAGGTGCGTATTCATCCTGTTACAGGTAGAATAACTTCTAAAGGCTCTTTGGCCAGCATCGTTATTTTTATTGTGATTATGCTCATTCGTCAACTGGCAGGCGCGTGGGGGGCACATTATTCTGTGCTCTCCTTAAGTACGGCGATGCTTTTTATTCCGCTGGGTAACATCTGTGCAAGCCGCTATTTTCTCTATTTAAAGGTGCAACGTTTGCAGTAATAAACCCAAAAATATTTAATTGAAATGGGATGGATATCATTAAACAGACCTTTGCAGCGGTTTGGCTGTCTATTTCGGTTCAGGTTAGAAACGTTATTTTAAGCTTGCTATTGTGCTTTAGTCTTGTTGGTCTTCTGAAGGAGGCGGCTTGGACAGAGTTAGTCATAGGAATATTAATCCGGCTTCCTTACCTTATTTTGATTTGGGTTCCAGAGTGGCTTCGGGGTAATCGTGTGCGTATAGCTGCTGTGGTGATAATCTGGATAGTCACGGTTTCCTATGCTATTTTTTTTAATGTAGCCAATGGAGCTGCTGAATTCATCTTCTATCTTATAGGATACCTTGTGTTAAGCTTACCGATTTACACATCTCTTTTGCTAACTACAGTCATAATTAGTATGGATGCATTCATTTTTGGAATTTGTCAAATGGCACCCAATCAGATCCTGATCTTTTCCATTGCCCATGCAGGAACCTATATTTTATTTTGGGGGAGCAGAGTAAAACGTGAAACTAATGAAGCTGCTAAACGCCATTATGAGGAATTGCGGGAGGTTCATGCGCAGCTAAAACAAACGCATGAAGAACTGCAAGATACACATCGGGAGTTGGAGGAGGCGACTGTACGTTTACTACATTATGCAGTGCTTGAAGAGCGAAGTCGGATTTCTATGGATCTTCATGACAGCATCGGCAATGGGTTAACATCCGCGATTGTACAGCTTCAAGCTTTACCCTATATGATGAAAAAAGATGCCGCAGAAGCGGATAAAGCAATGATTACTATTCTGAACGTAGTTAAACATAGCTTGCAAGAAGTACGTACGGTTGCACACCGGATGGGCAGCGATGAAGTTGGGCTTGGTTTAGTTGCTTTATCCAGTTTGGTTAATCAGGTACGGGAAATGGCAGGGTTTACAATTAAGTTCTTCACTCCTGAACCTACGAGTCTTTGGACTCCAGAGACTTCTGAATTACTATATCGTACGCTTCAAGAAGCGCTGACGAATGTTATTCGCCATGCCCAGGCTTCAGAGGTTGAAATATGTATCTCGGAGATTGAAGGCAAACTAGCGATGTCTGTGGAGGATAATGGCATATACAGCGAAGAGCATGTCGTTGTTCCTGGCTTTGGTCTATCCAGTATGAAGGCTCGTTGCGAAAGAGCTGGAGGTTCTTTAAGTGTTGAAGCTGTGAAGCCACAGGGGATGAAATTGACACTTAACATTCCACTGCATGATACGAAAGATAGAACAAGAGGTGAGAAGTTATGACCACCCCAAGTATCCGGGTGCTTTTGGCTGATGATCAGCATCTGGTAAGACATGGCTTGCGGTTTATTATTAATGCTCAAGAGGATATGGAGGTAGTAGGTGAAGCATCTGGTGGCCATGAGGCCGTCCTATTGGCAGTTCAAGTTGAACCCCATGTAGTGCTGATGGATGTACAAATGCATGAGGGAGATGGGATTGATGCGACCCGTAGAATTGTTGAAACTCTGCCGGATTGCAAAGTGGTTTTCCTAACTACTTTTGACCAAGAAGACTACGTATACCGAGGAATCCGCGCAGGGGCAGTAGGATACTTACTTAAGGATGCTGCACCTGACGAATTGGTTGATGCTGTGCGTGCCGCATACCGTGGGGAGGCTATTTATCGTACAACTGTAGCTGCCAAAGTGATTGGTCAAGCTGTGCGGTCAGCCCCTGAGGATAAAGCGTTGGATTCAGCTTCATATGAACCATTGCTTGATCCATTTACAGAAAGGGAATTGCAAGTTCTACAGCAGATGGCTTATGGATTGCGCAACGAGCAGATTGCCCGTAAACTCTATATTGGTGAGAGTACGGTTAAGACTCATGTGCATCGAATTCTCCAGAAAATTCAAGTCGATGACCGCACACAAGCGGTCGTATTTGCAATCAGGAATCGGTATGTAAAATAAGATAATATGCAGATAACTAAGCGGCGACTTGCTTTCAGCTTTCAATCAAAACTAAAAGAGAATATTTACAATTTATTGTTATTTGATGATGAGAAACTGGGAAGTAAGTCTAAGGAGCATAAAAATGATAATGAGTTTTCTTTTTATTGCTTTAAGTGCTGGAATTGGAATAGGTAATATTTAGAAATAAACAAACGACCGCCTTTGTGCATCCTGCAAAGAAGCGGTTATTTTGCTTTTGATTATTATTTTACGCCTCAGCGGTCTTAGCCACCGCATCTAATCCTAACCTCTCGACAGTCTTCATAACCAATGCAGGCAGAGCGCCAACGAGCCATCGTTTGCTCTGTTTTTTTGTACTGCGGGTAAATATCTCGACACCAATCGAGTTTTTGTGAGTTTTTTGTGAGATTGATTTGGTTTTATGAAACTACAACATTCTCTAAAAGGAGGATTGCAGGTGCATAAATGAAAGATTGGCGCGAATTTATACATCTGAAAATTGATGGCAGTAAAATGACTATAAGGAATGGAGAGTGAACAATGAAGAGGTATAAGCTGTTAGCGATAATGTTGGTGCTATCTATGGTATTGTCCATCGTTCCTGTTGCTCCTGCAACAGTAAATGCGGCTGCAGATGGAGCGGGGGCAAGGGCCGAATATGGCGGATTAGGCGGAACTGAGCTTTTCCTGGGAGGGAAATATATAGAGCTTGGAATCAGCAACTGGGGCGATTTCGGCACCGAGGGCAATAAACCCGCGGACTTCCGCGGAACAAACAGTAGAAGTAATCTTGGCATGAGTGCAGACCATGACGGCTATGGCACTGGTCTGGATCTGCCGGTGGATTATTATTTGCCGGGGTCTCCCGAGGAACGGTTCGCTGTAGGGTATAAGGTGGACGGAAATACATATGCGAAATCCAATTCGGCTGTGATGAACACCAAGCAAATGCCGACCACGGTATTGAATACCTCGCAGAAGGAGAAAGGGCTCCTGAGTGCGACTATCGTCTCAACATGGGCCGGAAAAATGGAAATTAAGCAGGTTATAAGCTTTAAAGAAGATTACAAGTTCTACCGTAATGACGTCACACTTAAGAATCTCTCCGACCAGACCTGGGATGGAGCGAGGTATATGCGTTCAATGGATCCGGATAATACGGTAGACCAGGGCGGATCATATGTAACGGCTAATAGGGTAACTCATACTGTAGAGGAGGATGGCGTTGCTGTCGTAGAAGCGAAGACCAATTCGGACGCAGATCCACTCTATAAAGCATTTGGTTCGAGAGCACCTATCTTCTTCTACTCAAGCAATCCGCAGGCTAAGGCATCCGTATTCGGATTTACCAATGTAAATCCTTATGCCTCTGAGGCGTATGACAGTCCGAAGCCTAAAAATCAGGAAGTGGTGGCAGATGCGGGCATCACGATGACCTGGGATTCGGGAGCTCTGGCTCCAAGTGAGAGTAAGAGTTTCACCTACTACACGAGCCTGGACGAGCGGGACTTCAAAGAGGTTCTCGCTGAAATCGAGCTGGATGAGGGCAGCGGCGCCCTGACTGAGACGGAGGTCAATGATGGTACGGTGAAGGGCAGCCAAAAGGTCAACATCCTTGGAGCAACCCTGGCCAAATCGATTGATGTGAATAAAATACGGGTCAACAACCTGCCCGCTGGACTGGGCTTTGAGGTGACCCGGCTGAGTGATACCGAGCTTAACTTCAAGCTGACCGGTGCAGCGGTAAACCACAGCAAGGAATTTAGTGTAGATAACTTATCTGTGACAGTCGGCAAAGAGAATCTGATAGGGGCATCCTCTGATTTGACAACCAAGACCTTCGGTCTTACCTTTATTGATCCAGCTATGCTGAGCTTGGATAAAGGCCTTGTCTCGGAAGCCGTATACGGCAGCGGACAGATTATCGAGACATTGCTTTTGTCCGTTACCGGCGGCAAATTTGCTTCGGATATTGGTTCAACTGATATCAAGATTCGAAATCTTCCTGAAGGACTAAGTACGACATTGAAGAGAATCTCTGATAAGGAGCTTCAAATCGGCTTTGACGGCATCGCATTGGAGACGGAGGACATATACAATGCCTACGTAACAGTAGCGGCTGATAAGCTTGTCGGAAGTCCGACATCTCTAAGCACGAATACGTTTAAGATTGATTTTAAGGACAAGGAGCCTTTTCTGGTCGTTCACTCCCCTGTTTATGAATCCGATCTTAATGATGGCAGCATTGCCGATGCACTGGTCCTGGAACTCAAGAACGGAATCTTTGATGCATCCGTTGCAGATTCAGTATATGCGGTGAATTGGCCGGCTGGACTGGATGTAGGCGGTATTACGATTGACAATCCTACCCAAATAACCTTATCTATTGCTGGACATGCAAACAGCCACGAAATCACGGATAGTATAAATAATGCGGAGATGACGGTTGCAGGAATCCCGTCAACAACCTTCTCAGTCTTATTCCGTTCTCCGCCGCCGATCATTATGGCTTCTCCAGACATTCTCCATGACGCGGGCGATGGCTCGGTTGCGGAGACCTTGACGGTAACCCTGAAAAACGGCAGATTTACCGAAGAGGTTAACACTGGTGTAACGATCAATAACCTACCGGAGGGACTGGACTTTACTGTGTTGCGCATCAGTGACACTATACTCGAAGTCCATTTTACGGGACAGGCAACGAAGAAATTCGATGCTTCCGCGTTTGCTTCGGTCACAGTTGATCCTGCCATTGTCATTGACGCTGCAGCATCACTCACCTCGAATAACTTCGATTTGCAGGTGCCGGATGAAGCTTCTCTAATTGTTCGGGATATGACTGATCTTACCTGGGACGCGATCCGGGAAAAGAATATCCAGCAAGCTTCTGTCACCTCGGATGTTTATCTTCTTGAAAAGGGTGCTTACGGAAGTAAGATTATCTGGACATCTACGAATGAAGCGGTCATCTCGCTTGACGGTACCGTTACTAGACCTTCATTCGCGAAAGGGGATCAAGAGGTTACCTTAACAGCGGAGTTCAGGAACGGTTCCTCTGTCCAGACCAAGACCTTTATTCTTATTGTCAAAAAAGCAGCGGGTACCGATGAGCAGTCGGTTACTGAAGATTTAGATCGGTTGACCTGGGAGATGATTCGAGCCGATAACGAGCGCCAAGAGGGCGTGAAGACGCTGCTAGAGCTGTTGAAGGAAGGTAACAACGGCAGCAGCATCACCTGGAGTACGTCGGATAAGAAAATCATTGATACAGACGGCAAGGTAACGCGTCCTGGTTATCTGGATGGGAACCAGACGGTAACCTTGATTGCGAAAGTAAGCAAGGGTGAAGCTGTCCAGACCAAGGAATTCGTTGTGACAGTCATCAAGCAGCCGAAGACAGACAGTGAAGCCGTAAGCGAAGACCTGGCAGGGCTGACCTGGAAGATGATCCGGGCTGATAATGAGCGCCAGGAGGACGTGAAGACACTGTTGAAACTGCTGAGGGAAGGCAGCAACAGCAGCAGCATTGCATGGAGTACGTCAAATGCGGAAGTCATCGGCACAGACGGCAAGGTAACACGTCCTGGTTATCTGGAAGGGGACCAGATGGTGACTCTGACTGCACTGGTAAGCAAGGGTGAAGTAACCTTAACGAAAGAGTTTGTCCTTAACGTTAAGGCAAAGCTTGCGGATGTTAATGATCAATTGGATGAAGAAATCTCTTTGTTGAGAATCGGCTATACCGATCAGGATACGGCAGACAGCGTAACGCATAATATTAAGCTGATCTCGGAGGGCTTTTATGATTCCAAAGTAGTATGGATCAGCCATAGAAGCGATATTGTCAGTGACACAGGTGAAATCAAACGACCGTTGAAGGATACGATTGTCAGATTGACCGCTCGTGTAACGAAGGATGGATTCTTTCATGAAAAGGACTTCTACATCACGGTTAAGGGAACCAGTCTGGTTGATCTTCCCCAGGATGAACTTAATGTGAATATTGGATATGCACCAGGAGATTCCGAGACTTCTGTAAAGAAAAATGTGTTTTTGACGACCAAAGGAGATACGGGTTCCTTATTGACTTGGACATCGAGTAATCCTGATATTCTCTCCAACAATGGGCGGATTAGCAGACCCGGTCCGGATGAAGAGGACGTAAAGGTAGTGCTTACCGTGCAGCTTGCCGATCCGGACAAGCCGGATGAACCTAGAGTGAGGACGTTTACGGTCATCGTTATAAAGCTGAGTGATCAAGAAGCAGTGGATGAGGCAGCAAGAAATCTGAAGATAGACGATGCTGCAATTTTTGCGGAAGGTGACATTTGGGAAAGTGTAACTGAAGGCTTCGTGCTGCTGCAGACTGGAAAGTACAGCACTGATATTACATGGACCTCTAACCACCCGGCAGTCATCGGAATTGAGCAGAACGCTAAAGAAGCTAAGGGCAGAGTGAACCGGAAAAATGAGGAGACCAACGTCATTCTGACCGCAACCTTTACCAGAAAAGGAAAAACTGCAACCAAAAAATATCTGCTGATTGTCAAGGCACTAGGTGTGACAAAGGACGGAGCTATCCGTCATGCCACCTCCAGACAGGCCGAGTTGTCCATCAATAACGATGGCAATACGCTGCAGCAAGGCATCAACATACTAAGAACCAACATGTCGGATGGGACTAAGATTGATACAATCATTGTGGACGACGATATAATGTTTAATTTGGTGGAAGTGGTGAATCCGAATGATCCGGATCTGGCGAATCGAAGTCTGACTATAAATCACGTGGACGATTCTTCTGCACTTGCGGACGAGATAGCTATAGAAATTCCAGCATCGGCCGTATTGACCCTTGCAGGACGTAATATTACATTGGATATCGTCACTCGTCTGGGATCTATTCATTTGGATGAAGCGAGTATCAAGCAGCTGGAAGCTGCAGGTACAGACTTGTATTTCAGAATTGTACCGGTAAAGGATTTGAAGGAACAGAAGACCTTCCAGACGAACGCTATTAATATCGGTACTACGAAGTTGTCACTAGCCAGTGACCAGACCCTTAAAGTGCAGGGAATGCCGCGAGGAATTGAGACTAACTACAGTGGGATCACTACGATTATCCGGATTCCACTGTCTGAGTTGGCTAATGAGATTCCTGTTCAAAGCTCCAGTGCCAGAGATGCCTTCCTAGATCGCCTAAGAATCTATGTTGAACATAGTGACGGTGATATTGTGGTGTATTCTCCTCTGCGGATTGGGTACACCGCTGAAGGTAAACCGGATTTTGTAGAGTTCCAGATCGACAAATTCAGTATTTTCCAGATGGTTCAAATTGCAGCTAAGGAACCGGGCGACTCTCAGAACCCTGGCAACTCGAATGTTGTCAGCACTGATCCAGTACCAGTAAAAGTACCAGCAGACAGTAGAAGTACTGAACTGACTGGCGAGAGGCTGAAGGAACTCCAGGATCAGGATGGAGTGATTAAGGTTGAAACCGACTTAGGTACTATCAAGCTGAATGCTGGTAATGTAAGTCTGGATACAATCCAGAAGCTGTTTGGACAAGAACATATGAATCCGAAAGACCTTGTGATTCGTGTAGGATTAACCGCAGCCGATCAGAGCTACATTGAAGGATTCAAACTTGCAGCCAAGAGGGAGCAGGTACAGCCCGTAGGTCAACCTGTTAAGTTCTATATCGAAGCTTCGTATAAAAATCAGACCCGATCCGTATCCAGTCAAGGTTGGGGAGAATATTCGTTGCCGGTACCGGAAGGAATGAGGATTACAACAGGTGTTCTCTACAAGGATGGCGAGATTTATCATCAGCCAACTTATGTAAATATAGAGAATGGACGTTATTATGCGCGTATTAACAGCCTCGAGACCGGAGTCTTCGGATTAATCTGGAATCCGGAAGAGTTTCAGGATGTCGAGCAGCATTGGAGCAAACAGGATGTTAATGTTATGGGCTCCAGGCTCGTTGCGAACGGCACGAGCGATACGCTCTATGAGCCACAGCGTGCAATCACCAGAGCGGAATTCACGGCTATGATGGTCAGAGCTTTGGGAATTGTCAATTATGATAAGCGTTCTGTATCCTTCAGTGATGTCCCGGCAGATGTGTGGTATGAACGGGAAATGGAAGTTGCGATAGAGAGGGGGCTGATTGCCGGTTATCCTGACGAAACGTTCAGACCGAATAACAGCATCACCCGGCAAGAAGCAATGACCATCGTCAGCAGAGCGATGAAAATTACGGAGCTAGTGTCTTCCCGCAGTGAAGAGCAGTTTTTACAGCTGCTACAGTCCTTTACGGACTCGGGTTCGATCGCCAAATGGGCAGAAAAAGAGGTGAAAATGAATCTTTCTGCCGGCATCATTGTAGGTAGAAATGAGCGGCTGGCGCCTAACGAGAATATAACTCGTGCCGAGGCAGCCGCTGCAGTAAGAAGACTTCTGATTCAGTCCGGAATCATAAATCCATAATGGCAGCAATGAATTCATAAAGCCTGCTTTAGCCAAAAATGAAAAAACGACGCAACAAACAACCGCACCTTCTGCATCCTGCAGAGTGGCGGTTGTTTTGTTTTTGTGTATCATATTATTCCTCAGTAGTCTTAGCCGCCGCTGGGGCACCTTTATTATTATATAACCATAGCGCATACTCCAAAGGACGTACTAGTGCTTTACGATACGTGTTACCGTCCCCAGAGCGGGCAAACACTTCACGGGCAGGTTTTGGATTAACCTCCAGCACATAGATTCTTCCTTCGCGATCTATAGCGAGGTCCAGAGCGAGCTCACATAAGGCTCCGAAACTTTCTTCCAGGAAAGCAGCGGCATCAAGTCCTAACCTCTCGGCAGTTTTCATAACCTTATCGGTTTTATCCTGACTACCCAGCCATTCCTTTAGCAGCGTTTCCGCCCGAACGGCGTGCCCACCGCCATGAAGATTGGAGGTTACGCTTCGGGCTGCTCCGACTCTTGCTGCCATACCTGTCAGTTCCCAGACGCCTTGCCCATTTTTTTGAACGAGCATGCGGTAATCATGGAAACGTCCGCCAGGCAGACGAAGTGGGATCCCCTGTTGGACGAGGAAACGTCCACCAATACACCATTGTCGAACGATAGAATCCAATCGGGAGGCAGAGACCTTTCGGGGTGGAATAATCCGGCGATCTTGACGACGGCCTTGAATATCAAAGCCCCCTTTACTACCCTTCACCCGTTCAATTCTAAGGATACCGCGCCCACCTGTGCCGTTTGCTGGCTTGATATAGAGTACCGGGCTCTGCTTCAGCATTCGGTGCAGATCGGCAGAGGAATGATACAGTAATGTTTCTGGCATATGCTGCCGGAAGCGACTCTTTTGTGAGAACGTTTGGTGTATGGTCCATTTGTTGCGCAGTGGACGATTCAGAAACAGCAGATGTTTATAGCGTTCACGGAAACGAAGCAATTGCTGAAAGCGCGTGCTGCGCTGGATACGGCAACGGTCATAAATCATGTTCGGGAAGGAACGCCATTTACGTGACCATTTCCCGCTCTTTGGATCAAAGACAAGAGCATGGATCTGCTCTTTGCTGGGATGGACATCCATGGGGGTAAACACAAAAATATCCAAGCCCATTCGATTACCCTCAATGATCATTCTCCGGTACACGGCCTTTTCTTCAAGCTGCTTGGCTTCATTTATATACAAAGTAAGAATGCCTAAGACGGGCTCTGGCACAGGAGTTCACCTTCTTGTGGAGAGTTTGTAGTACTGACGGTATTCTGTGGTGACCGGATCAATAAAGTTGGCTTGCCAGTAGGGCCACTAGTAAGCGCCACTGCGGCAAGACCAACGTTGAAACACATTTTCAGACTGGCTGTATTATCGCTGGCAACACTGCATTCGAGACGCCCTAAACGATTTAACTGGGCGGCCATAAGGGCGGTGCCTGTATGCCTATTTCGGTATAAGGGATGCACGGCAACGAGACAGGCCTCTTCACCGAAACCGGATACGAAGCTTACGCCTGCTAGCTGGCGCCCATTCTGACCGCGTACGGTGGCGACAAGCAGCGAGACACCTGGCTCAGACAACTGTTCTGGAGTTAATCGGGCCATTACCTTGCAAGCTTGGTTTGTAATCCGACGCTCCCCATGCTCTCTTATAAACTCAAGCAGTCCGGTTAACCGCGATTTCCACTTTTTAGGATCAGTGTCGTAGATGGAGGATATCTGCATGCAGTGTCACATCCTTTAATGAATTCTACTTGGAATGGCGTGCTAAGTGCTGACCATATTGAAAGATTCGCTCCAAAGAAAGCTTGCGAATCGCAGGCTCATCAAATTTCATCGGCCGGGAGTTCGCTTCAAAGAACCAGAGTCCACCGTTCTCATCGATACCGAGATCCATTGACATCTCCCCGAGCATAGAATCAGAGGCTCTTTCAATTTGTCTGGCAATTAACAGAGCAGTTGTAGGTACACTTTTTAAGATAGAGGCTGCTCTTTCAGTTCCAAATGTGCTTTCCAGCATGGTGGAGGGCTCCTCGATACTTCCGCCACGAGGTACATGCGTAGTGATGCTGCGGGCACCAGCTAGACGCGCACCTATGCCGGTCATTGCCCAGCCGCCTCTGCCGTTTTTCTGTAGAAGTACACGCAGATCAAAGGGGCGTCCTCGGTGAGTCGCTAGTTCAATAGCTTGCTGTACGATATAGCGTGAGCTTCCCTTTTCTTTTCCTATCCGTGCCCAGAGGCGTTCTACTGAGGCAGCTTTGTAGGTCACATTTTTTTTGCCGCTTTGAATTTGCAGCCGATAGGGTAAGGTGGTATCTGCACGGTATTTTAAACGCATAATTCCTTTACCTGCTTTGCCATTCTCAGGTTTAAGATAGAGACTGGTATGATTATTTAGCATGGCGATAAGCGTATTTGCACTGCGTAAACGTCTGGTTTTTGGAACATGCTTCGAGGTAGCATACGAGCCTTTCAACCATTCAAATAGACTCCATTTATTGAAAAAATATGGATTATATAGCTTAATGCCTGGATGTTCCAGGCATTGAGCTATTTTGCGTACGACAGCAGGTTTTTCCTCATCCTCACGGGTAGGAATTCGATTATAGATGATTTGTGGAAGAGGTACAGGAATGCTGTACCATATTCTTCCGCTGGATGATGGGACATAACCGTTCACCATCCGTTCCTCGAGCTTCAAGTCACGGACAGTGACGACGTAGACAAGAAATCCCAGCTCCTTGCCTGTGCGAATGATGTCCCGGAAGTTATTACGGTTGCCATTAAATTGCCTTACTTTATCGCTGGTTGTCAGTATGGCAATAACGGGTTTTGTTTCATCCGGAATATGGGTGTTCACATCTCATCCCTCCTGCGGAATTTGCTGAGGTATAGACAATGCTCCAAAATATGCTCGATGGAAGCTTTGCCCTCAGCGCGCAGGGAAGGATGACGGAAGATGGAACGTCCTGGTTTGGCGTTGGCCTCGAACATCCAGATGTCTTCATCCTGATCAATGCCGAGATCAAAGCCAATTTCACCGAGCAAATGACGATGCTGGATTTCTAAGGATTCTGCCAGCTTAATGGCTGTACTCTTCGCACGCTGTAATACTTCATCTGCTCTGCCCCCGAATACACGCCCGAGCGCCTGCCCAGGTGTAAGCAAAGCCCCCCCATTTTTAAGGTGAGTGGTGACACTGCCCCGGCCGGCTTTTTTAGCGCCTATGCCGACTACAATCCATTGATTACTGCCGTTTTTATGCATATGGAATCGGAAATCAATCGGGCAGCCATCAATTTCAATCAAACGTATTCCTTGTTGGACGATATAATTTTGCAGGCCTTGACCGTGTCGTGACCGAAGCATACGCATAAGGCTTTCAAAGGTAGTGAAGCGCAGAAGTACGTTTTTTCCACCCTTGCGGTAGCGGGCAAAATACCCTTTTTTCGGCAGATAAGTGAGTCGGTAAATCCCGTGACCCAGGCTGCCTGCGGAAGGTTTATAGTACACAAAGTGGTGGCGATCCAACATTTCTCTCATTTTTTCGGAAGAGGGATTGCTGTGGGTCTCAGGTACGTAACGGTTTGCAGCTCCGTCATTTTCTAGCAACCGATAAATATCGGATTTATTGAAAAAGCTCCAGTTGAAGTAAGGGATTTTCTTACGCATAAATCGTTCGCGAAGCTGGTTGATATAAGGTGAAGTCTCCGCTCTCCGACTGGGTAGCCGATTGTAGACAACATCAGGTAGAGGAACCATTTTACGTTCGAATTTGCCGCCTGCGGTTAAGAAATAACCATAGACTTGCTCCTGCTGCCAGTTGATATCACGCGGCATAAAGGCAAATATATAACATTTATTACTGCCTTCCCGCAGCAATTGCTTTATGAAGCCAGTGCGAGAACCGAAGGGTTGATTTGAAGATGCTGGTCCATCGGACAATACACCGACTAAAGGTCCAAGCTGTACTTCGTCATTCTGTAGATTGCGTAAATAGATCCCACCAGATTTCGGAACCTTGATAGCACTCTTTACACCAGTGGCAAGGAATAGATGATTTCCGGCACGCTTGATGGGCTTAATCATGGTCGGGATGGCATCTTTACCGAGTCTAAGGCGTATGTTCTTTTTCCCGGTTAATTTCAAGCTTTTCATCAGTGCACCTGATACATATACAACTCTTTGGGGCTGCTTAGTGAAATGCACATTGCAAAAAGTGAGACTCATTTATGAATCCTCCTTAGGAACCATTGTTATCATTCTCCCGTTTATAACGGAGCTGTCCGTAGATAGGGATGGTATCCGTCGCTGTGTGAGTAGCAGATGGCGCGCATAAGACAGTGGATTCTCGGCGGCGAGCTTAGCAGCCCGGCGGTCGCCCGTCAGCCGGAATACCGTGCGCCCTGGCTTGGAATTTGCTTCTAGTAAATGAATCCGACCGCTCGAATCAATACCGAAATCTAGGCCGAGTTCTCCAAGCCTACCGCATGCGGCCTCCAGAAGAGGAGGCAAGTATGCAGCTTCTGTAGCAAGCTCCTGCATGATGTCTTTTCCATCCTGACCATATTCTGCAAGCAAAAAGGGCAAAGGAGGAACCGCAGTTCCACCGCCATGCAGGTTCGAAGTCAGTGAACCATGATTACCCAGCCGAACGGCCATGCCTGTAAGATCCCAGCGGCCGAGGCCATTCTTTTGCATCAATACACGCACATCGAACGGTTGCCCCTCACGATTAGTTAGGTGCAGATAAGGCTGTATAATATAGCGGCGTGTGCCGATAAATTCATGAATCCAGTTCAGTCCTTCATCCTGCGAGCTGAATACATATTGAAAGGGTGTATTTGTTCCATCACGCCCTCGTACTCTTATGCCTCCTCCAGAGCGTCTGTTCTGCATTATGGCATGCAATGTACGTTTGCCATGAGAGCCTGCTTTGGGTTTTAGGAAAACTCCGTATTCTCTTTCAGCAAGCATATTGCTTAACTTGCGTGTACCGGTATAAAGTACAGTTTCCGGAAGTAAAATAGCGGCTCTTCGGTTGCGCTTCAAGATCTCGTATACGCCCCATTTATCAGGTAAACCTCTTGACCAAGGTAGTGAACGGTGAAGGAAAGAGAGGGCAGACGAAGCTTCTTTTCTTTCTTTCGGACTATTGTAAAAACAACGATTATAAATGATATCTGGTGGTGTAGAGGTTGTATTGTGCCAGCTTCCGTCTTTCCATGTATAACCGGTTATAGATGACCCGTCTGCCGCTACTCCGTCCGGATGAAACACGAGGACTTTAAGGTTATATCGCGGAGCTGCACGGCATAAATGACTGCAAAATTCTGGCTCGGCAATCGGAGGATTCCCGTGGCGACGGCCCGTCATAATGCCGAGGAACCCCATAGCTGTTTCAGTCATTGTGTCCTCCTTATAAACCGGCCAAATAGCGGCAATACAGAATCATTTGCTTGACGGACGGTCTGATTTTTTGATCGTTTAGCGGTGTGTTATCGTTCTTGGAAGGTTTGGAATTAACCTCCAAGAGCCATATTCGTCCGGATTGATCCAGTGCCAGATCGATTCCGAGCTCTCCGAAATGTGCAGGGATAAAGGTTTCTACGCCTCTTGCAATGGCAAGTGCTGCTCTTGGAAGCTGAAGCTGTACGCTATCCTTGGTACCTGGAGGAAGGCTGCTCTTGCTAACGGCTTCACGGACAGTACTAAGACTGCCACCTCTTGCTAGATTGGAGACGAAATGATTGCTTCCAGCGGTGCGAGCGACAATGGAGGTAACGCCCCATTTACCGGTACCATTCTTCTGTACAAGAGCTCGAAAATCTACAGGACGCTTACCGAGCTCCATCAAGGGCAATCCTTGTTGAATCTGGTAGCGCGTTGTTTTCATCTTGGGAGCAATAGACTGGTACAGTTTAGCTAAAGTCGGGTAGCTTTGCTTGCGTGTACCTATAGAGGTAGTTGATAACAAACGGTATCCTCCGCCTTCATCTTTGGAGATTCGGAGAATGCCTTTGCCGAGACTGCCTCGTACAGGCTTTAGAAATACGCTTGGATATTGGCTACACATCTTCTTTACCACAGCAAAACCGTTTAAAGCATGCGATTCCGGTAAATACCGCTTCAATGAAGGGTCTTGCGCTAAAGCTTCAAATACTTCTGTCTTGTCAAGAAATTTTTCGTTGAAGAAATGCGTTCCATACCGTGATTTTACATCCGCCAAAAAATGCTGTACGCTAGGTTTATTCTCCACCTTTCGCGTCGTTAGCCGATTGTTGATTACATCGGCGATGGGCAGACTCATTTTCCTCCAACCCTCGTTGTATACCCAGCCCTGGATGGAAGAGCTGCTTGTTTCCAGCGCTTCCGGGGTAAAGAAATATACATAGGCGCCTTGTGCGTGGCAGGCATTTGTTAATTCTCGACAGAACATGGTAATGGGTCCAAACAGCCTGTCGAGATTATCTGGATGGTCACGGCTGACGAGTACACCGATCAACGGTCCAAGTCGCAAGGTACGACTTACGGAGCTGTAAGAGGCGTTGAGGGTTTGCCGATGTTTCCATCCGGTCCGCCGCGCCAGTCCTTCGCTTACACGCAGGCTTTCGGATTTGGGAGCCGGGATAATGGTAACCTCCTGCCGGAAAGAGCCGAAAGCCAGCTGGAGCGTTCCGTGAGCCGGGATTTTGAGTCTTTTCATGGATCGTTCGCCAAGCATTATAGCGTTTTCCTGCAGGATGCCCGAGTGGACCGTATGGACCGGGATCTTGAATTGGGACATCGTGGATCTCCTTCCGGTAGGCAGCATGATGCCGGCAATTTGGTAGCTAAGGGTTACATATCATTCATCATATGGAGACATATGACCCTTGGTGATTGACCTACTCTTTAAAAACCTTGCCGCATCATTTCATAAGTCTGACCCAAGAAGCGAAACAAGCATGGATGAATCAATATTTGGAAACTTAAGCAACGCTTCCGAAGTGAATTTTGTACGAAGACGAATCGAGAAGTAGTGGCTCACAAAACTTAAGCTCATGCTTCCGAAGTGAGTTTTGTACGAAGTGAAATCAGGAAGCATATGCTCACAAAACTTTTAGGAGGAATCATAATGAGTATTCACGACAAAGCACATGAACTGGCGAAAGCCATTAAAGAAAGCACTGAGGTAGCGGATATCACCAACGCAATGAAACTGGTAGAAACTGATCCTGAAGCCAAAGCGATGCTTGACAACTTCCGCAATGGTCAAATGGAGCTTCAACAACGGATGATGAGCGGAGATATGCCTCCACAGGAAGAAATGGAAAAGATGGAGAAATTATTCGAAGTGCTTAACATGAATCTTGGGATTCGCCGTCTGTTCGATGCAGAACGTCGCCTGAGTGTTGTAATCGAGGATGTAAACAAGATCATTACCGAGAGCTTGTCGCAATTGTATGGCGAATAAACGCTTTTAGTAAGCGGGTATTCATCTGAAAGGTATTAAAGGTGCAATCTAAATAGGGTGCTCCCGAAGCCGGTTGGCTTTGGGAACACCCTATTTATTCTTGTGACTAGTATGAGCAAACCCGCTAATCTTGTTTTCCTTCGATTGCGCAGAGAAGAATACCAGCAGCCAAACCTAGGCGGCGATCAAGCATTCCTTTGGGATCTTCAGAGAAGTCAGCGATGATTTTTGTAACAAATGGATTAAAATTTTGTTTGAAAGTAGGGATCGTTGTATCATTCATCTCGATATTATATTTTTGAGGGATAATAGAGATGAAGCGGCGGAGTAAAGCCATCGCGGTGCTATCTTCCTTGATTTTTCCGATTTCCTGATCATGGCGATCGAGAATCAGCCATTCATCTTTCAAAATAGATTTGAGTCCCTTGCGGCGCAGTGCACCAATGTGCTCGCCAGTCTCCGTATCATGCACATCATAAGTAGCGCTAAAATCGACCACATTACGGGCTTTTATTCGCAGAAGCTCCTTTTGCATAGATTCATCTGTGTACAGTGCAATATCCTCTTTTAACTTAAATGCTTTCATTTGTGAATAGAGTACAAGCTGCTCAGCATTATCATAAATATGAAGCTTCGCACCCATGATCGAAAATACCTTTTTTCGAATTATGTATTCGGTATGAGTATAAGTTGCATTCAATTCCAAATCGCCCCCTAAATGAAATTATCATCTCATATATAAGCTTTGCTAGCCATATAAATGCGTACTATTTTATATAATTTTTTGAATAGAAGTATATTTTTTATGGACTTGTCTCATATTATGGGCTTCATGTTCATAGAGTAGAGATATAGATTCAATCGAATATCTTGTCTACGAGGAGCTGTTAGTTATGAGAAAAAGAAACAAGTTTAAACATGGTGTCTATCTGTTGCTGGCGTTGGCCATGCTTTTGTATGCTCTGCCGAAGTTATCGCTTGCGAATGGGCCTAGCTGGGTATTTGGTTTTGGGGTGGTCTGGTCACTTTTCGCCTTTATGGTCATTGCGGCACATCTGCATTTTATTATCGGTGTTGATGAGGAGAAGACCAAGCGTTTGGAAGCTGTGCGAAAAGCAAAGATGGAGCAATGGCAGTCCAAATGGAAAGAAGAAACTAGAGTTACACAAAGATCATAGAATTGGGGTAGCTTCCTTAAGTAACTAGATTTGATATTCCCGTGAAAACGCCGAATGGGCGAAAAGAGGGGTATAAATCCCCTGGATTCACAGAAAAGCCCACTAGATTAAGCCGGTGGGCTTTAAAATTGCCCCGCAAAGCAGGGGGATTAAAGTTATCTTGCACCTGTAAAAGGATTGATCTCATCGGAGAGATCTTTTCCAGCTTTCTTTTCTTCTGCAGATATCCGTTTACCTAGAGCCGCGTAGTACCATACCGCAGGAACGAGAATCGCGAGTATAAAAAGAAATTGCATAAAGTCATCCCCTTTCACCTCTCCATCATAACATATTTTCCCTTTTTTCTAGGGACTATTCTCTATTCGTCTACCCACTACCCGGTTTGTCTAACAAAAGGGTTACTCTTTACTGACAGAGCATTCCACTTCAAATACATAACTGGCGCTCCCCTGAGGCCATCTTGCTTGGATTATATACAGATGTTTTCCGCTACCTGCTGTGAGTTGAAAACTGTTATTTTCTACGGAAAGAGCTTCGTCCGGACGTTCCTCACCAGGAAATGAAGCCACCACCTCTATCTCCTTGGGTGCAGATGAGAATTTGAGTTCTACCTGGTCACGGCTGATGGCTTTGGGATGTACCTTCTGCTTGGTAACTAATTGATCGTAAGAAGCCATATCTACACAGACGCCTTTGCCATTGTCATTCCAGCAATAAGAGCCTTGAATGGCATCGAATTGCTCACCGCCAACAGTAACTTGAACGTTAGGGGGTTGTGGGTTAGTAGTGTCTGCTGGAGAATTCTTAACTTCTTTAACAGTCGATTGGAATAAGTCCAACAACTCCTTTTTGCTGATATCTGAAAGACGGTAGTGGCCCATTTGTCCCGATTTAATGAGTAACCCACTGTTGTTTCCGACGATCCAAAAAGAGAACTCATAACTTATGCCGTCCTTCATGTTTACGGTTGTTCTGTAATCACTTGGAGCAATATCTAATTGTCCTTTATCATATTCTGCAGTAGTTATGACTTGAACGAAACGTTCCAAGGATGATGCTTCAGAAATAGTCGTCACCGGCTGGTCTTTTTCTATTAAGTTAATAGAAACTATTTTTTGTGCATCCAGCTCTATTTGGCTTGATTGTTTTACTTCAGTTCTCGTATTTCCACAGCCGATCAGTCCTATGAAAAGTAAAGTACTGGTAAATATTATTAACATGTTCTTATTCATATCCATAATACTCCTTTCCTCTTTCTTTAACTCTCAGACTATAAAAAAGAGGAAAAGGTTGCTAAATAACGGGCAATTAAATTCGAATTCGATGCTTATGAATCGGTTGTACTGTGCTATTCTCTCCGTGTATAATGAGTACAGTATAGTACAGATCGGAGTACGGGGGTGTAACAGTTGGAAGGTCAAGGCGATGCAATTACTAAACACGAGCAACTGCTGCAGCATATTGAAAGTCTTAAGGTAGGCTCCAAAATATCTGTTCGTAAGCTTGCAAAAGAAATGCTGGTCAGTGAGGGAACGGCTTATCGTGCCGTTAAGGAAGCTGAGAATCTTGGGATTGTTATTACGAAGGAACGGATTGGTACAGTACGTGTAGAAAAGAAGCCTCGTAACATTTCTGAACAGCTGACGTTTGGTGACGTGGTTGATATTGTGGAAGGCCATGTTCTCGGCGGTGCTAGCGGACTGAGTAAACATCTACATAAATATGTAATCGGTGCGATGAAGGTCGACGCGATGATTCGTTATATAGACGCAGACAGTCTGCTTATTGTGGGTAACCGCGATGATGTTCACTCCTTGGCGCTAGAGCAGGGTGCCGGAGTTCTGGTTACAGGTGGCTTCGGGACGAGCCGTGAAGTGAAGGCATTAGCCGACGAACTGGATCTCCCCATCATTTCATCAAGACATGACACGTTTACCGTGGCATCAATGATTAACCGTGCGATTTTTGATAGATTGATTAAGAAAAAAATTATGCTGGTAGAAGATATTGTTGACAGCAAACCGCGTATGATTACGTTAAAAATTTCAAGCACCGTAGGTGAGCTACGACAGATTTCAGAGGAAACTGGAGAGCAGCGTTTTCCCGTTACAGATGAATGGAACCGAGTGATTGGTATTATCGGCCGACGTGAAGTAGAGGACCTTACAGAAGGGCAAAGTATTGAAAAGGCTATGGTTCGGAGTCCGGTTACCGCCGCACTGCATACCTCACTAGCTTCAGCTGCGCAGATCATGATGTGGGAAGGCGTCGATTTCCTACCCATTGTAGACCGTAACCGCAAATTGGTGGGCTCCCTAACCCGTAAAGAGGTGCTGCAAAGTCTGCGGGATGTCCGTAACACTCCACAGCTTGGGGAGACCTTCGATCATCTCATCTGGAACGGTTTTGCGGATGAGCGGGATGAAGAGGGCCGATTGTTTTTCCATGGTTTTATTACGCCTCAGATGGCCACAGACCTTGGTACCATTTCTGAAGGTATATTGTCTACGCTAATGACGCTCTCTGCGTTTAAGGCCGCTAAGGATATTACAGGAAATGACTATGTATTAGATAATATGTCCACCTATTTTATCCGGCCGGTACAGATTGAACACGCCATTATTGTAATGCCGAGACTGCTCGAGATTAGTCGCCGTACATGTAAGCTTGAAGTAGAGATCAGCTATTCAGATACTCTGGTAGCGAAAGCTGTCCTGATGCTACAATCCATTGATCACGGCTAATAGACAATGAATCACAAACATGCTTAAATAGACTGCCCTCAACGATGATAGAGAGGGTAGTCTATTTTATTCTTGTAATCCTATCAGAGGGATAGTCTAGGCTTTCGACTGGTGTTGTTCCTGGCTACGGCTACGGCTGTAGTAACTATAGCTGCGTATTCCTGAGAAGATGTTAAATACACCGATTAGAAGAAAGGCAGCTTCAACAATGATATTAATGGTGGAGCCGCGAAATAGAAACATGGAAATCAGGGAGAGCGTTACGAGCATAGCGCCCAGCATCACATTCATGACGGAGCGTTTTAGCCCCTTATCTTGGGGATTTAAGGCACGGCGAGAGGATAAGCTGTACACAGCAGCGCCGATTACAAAGATCACCAGCAGGATGAACAATAAGTACTTGATAAATAAAACCATGGACAGCCAGCTCCTTTATCATGTCGTGCAAAAGCCTTGAAGTAATTTCCACTTTTGTCTGTCCATTATTGTATCACACGATTGTTGTTAGTTGCGCTTAAAAGGATTGATTTCCACCCAGATTTGCAGAACGCCTTCCATGACGAGCATCGTCCGGATTTTGACAGAGTATTCCTTATCACGCACAATGTAAAGTTTGCCATCCAGCAGCAGCCTAACCAGTTTACTGTCTGTGTCAATATCGAACATGCTGCGGCCACGCATGGGCTCCAGATCAGATCGTATTTCACTAAGTATTAATTTTAACGTTACGGGATCAACTGAGGTTGAGCCTTCTGCTTTGCTTTCCTCTGATCGAATTTTGATTTCTCTGATTACGGTAGAGGTATTATTGTATTTTTTGAGTGTTTTAATATCCTCTTGATATTGCTCGATCTGTACACGCAGGTCTGCATTATTCAGCCATAACACGTTAAATCCAACATGGTATATAGCGTTGTATATGACGGCTCCTACGACGATCCCCAGCATGAATATAGCGGAAATTTGGGTGAATCTACGAAAACGACTGAATGGTGGAACTCTCACTGGCGTTACCCCCTGCCGCACACCCATTTTACTAGCTCGCTGCCCATATGAGCGCCGAGAAAGGCGAAGGCAATATACATGATTTGCTTAATGGCTGGGGAGAGGTTGCCTCCAATCATATTGCTTTCAATGACCCGTAAAGGGTCCATAGTACCCCCTACAGCGGCGGCAAGTGCCCATATTTTAATCCGGTCTGCTACATCTAGCATCGTTTGCGTCGGTGGTTGCAGGGATACTACAGCGCCGATTCCGCCGACCATAGCTCCGCCAAGGACGATGCCGAAGGCGATAAAGAAATCGAGGATCGCTTTGCTCATAAAAATGCTCATAAAGGCCCCTTCCCGGACGAGGCATCTATAATCGTTGCCTGTCCATGTGCTCTTAATCCATTCTATGGGCGGGTCCCCCTTTAATATGATAAAATAGTTTCATCTTATAGTGCGAGTTCAAAAAGTACGGTTTTCAGCACTGAGAAGATTGAAAGAAGGTAGAAACTGAGGAGCGGAGCGTAGTGGAAGCTACGTGAGCACCGGAAGTTTCGCCTGAATTCAATCTTCGATGTCGAGTAAGCTTCTTGGGTTGCTTCGTGATCAAAAGCGGACTTTTTGAACAACTATTTATGTTTGATTTTTGTAGTAGAAAGGAAGTGGGATAATGAGCCCTTTCGTGCATTTGCATGTGCACAGCGAATACAGTTTACTGGACGGGGCGGCGCGCATTACCGATCTCGTGCGCCGGGCCGGCGAATACGGCATGAAGTCGCTGGCGCTTACGGATCATGGAGTGATGTATGGGGCGATCCCCTTTTATAAAGCGTGTAAAGAGAATGGAATCAAGCCGATTATCGGCTGTGAAGCTTATTTAACCGCGGGCTCTCGCCGTGAGCGAGGCAGTCGTAAAGATCAACCGATTTATCACCTGATTCTGCTCGTCAAGAATGAAACCGGCTACAAGAACCTGATGAAGCTGATTTCTATCGGCCATCTGGAAGGTCATCATTATAAACCGCGTATTGATATGGAGGTTCTGGCCGCTCATTCGGAGGGGATCATATGCCTCAGTGCATGTCTAGGCGGCGAAGTACCGCAGCATCTGTTGCATGGAAGAGATGACGAGGCGCGAAAGGCTGCGCTGCGATATAAGGAGATTTTTGGCGAAGACTTCTACCTGGAGCTTCAAGATCACGGAATTTCCGAGCAAAAGCGAGTAAATCCGAAGCTGATCGCACTTGCCAAGGCCTGTGAGATCCCACTTGTAGCTACGAATGACGTTCATTATTTAGCCAAGGAAGATGCTGAGGTACAGGATGTTCTGATCTGTATTGGAACAGGTAAAACGGTGGATGATGAGGAACGGCTCAAGATCGGAACAGATCAGCTGTTTCTAAAAAGTAGTGATCAAATGGCGGCATTGTTTCCGCATGTGCCTGAAGCTATCAGCAATACGCTGGTAATCGCAGAAAAATGTAATTTGGAGCTTACCTTTGGCCAGCATATTCTGCCTGCCTATTCACCTATTCCAGAAGGTAAGGACTCCGCTGCTTATTTGCGGGAGTTGTGCTTTAAAGGGCTTGAAGAACGGTATATAGACACACCGCTTTGGGCATCGCCTGAACAAAGGGAGACCGCTGAAAAGCGTCTTGCCTATGAGCTTGGCGTTATCGAGAGTATGGGTTTTAGCGATTATTTTCTAATTGTGTGGGATTTTATCGCTTATTGTCATCGCCAGGGGATTGCTACTGGGCCGGGCCGGGGTTCTTCGGCGGGGAGTCTTACCGCTTACTCCCTACGAATCACGGATGTAGATCCGCTTAAGTATAACTTGCTCTTTGAACGTTTCTTAAATCCAGAGCGGATCACGATGCCGGATATTGATATCGATTTTAGTGATGAGCGTCGTGATGAGGTTATCGCTTATGTGGTGGAGAAATACGGCAAAGAACATGTGGCGCAGATCATTACGTTCGGAACCATGGCTGCACGGGCTGCGGTTCGTGATGTGGGCAGGGTGCTGAATTTACCTTATAACGAGGTAGACAAAGCTGCGAAGCTCATCCCAGGGCAACTAGGAATCAGCCTTGCAAGAGCACTGGAGACTACTCCAGACCTTAAAGCGCTGTATGACAGTAATCCTAAGATCAAAGGCTTGCTGGATATGGCAATGAAAGTGGAAGGTATGCCTCGTCATGCTTCGACACATGCTGCCGGGGTTGTTATTTCCAAAGGACCTCTAACTGATGCTGTGCCCCTTCAAGAGGGCAATGAAAGTACAGCGTTAACTCAATACTCTATGGAGCATTTGGAGAGTGTTGGGCTGCTGAAAATGGATTTTCTGGGACTGCGCACCTTGTCTATTATTGAGCGCTGTATGAATTCGATTAAAGAAATGAGTGGCAGTGTTCCAGATTTTAAAATCATACCAGATCATGATCCGCTCACGTATGAAATGCTAGGTGCTGGTGAGACGACTGGGGTCTTTCAGTTGGAGTCGGCGGGTGTAAGACGTGTGCTTAAGGATTTGAAGCCAAATGGCTTTGAAGATATCGTATCCGTTCTAGCGCTATATCGTCCGGGTCCGATGGAGTTTATCCCGAAATTTATAGCAGGTAAGCACGGTCAAATCGAAGTAGAGTATCCGCATCCTGATTTGAAATCTATATTAGCGGATACCTATGGAATTATTGTGTATCAGGAACAGATCATGCAGATTGCTTCGCTTATGGCTGGATTCTCCCTTGGGGAAGCGGATTTGCTCCGCCGAGCAGTCTCTAAGAAGAAGCGCGAGACACTGGATAAGGAACGCAGCCATTTTGTACAGGGGAGCTTGCAGCAAGGCTATAACGAAACGGATGCCAATGCCGTCTATGATATGATCGTAAGGTTTGCCGATTACGGCTTCCCCCGAGCGCATGCGGCGGCATATGGCGTGCTGGCTTTTCAGACGGCTTATCTTAAGGCGCATTATCCGGTGCAGTTTATGGCATCTATGCTGACCGCTGTGATGGGTACTCACCGTAAGGTGGCAGAATATGTATTGGATTGCCGCCGCACGGGCATCGGCGTGTTGCCGCCGGATGTGAACGAGAGCGGCGTACTGTTTACCCCTGTTCCAGGAGAGGAAACGGGAACAGGGCATATCCGCTTTGGGCTCGCAGCGATTAAGAACGTCGGCACGCTAGCAGTGGAGAATATTATGTCGGTCCGCAAGGAGCGGCCATTCGACAGCCTGCTCGATTTCTGTCGACGTGTGGATCTGCGGGTCTGCAACAAGCGGGTAGTGGAGTCTTTGCTGCAGGCAGGAGCTTTTGACTGTCTGCCGGGTCATAGGGCCCAGCTGCTGGCTATGTTGGACGAGACCGTTGACGCTGCACTGAAATGGCGCAAAGAGCGAGATGAGCTGCAAATTCAGCTGTTCGACGATTTGGTGGAGACGCCGAACTGGGAAATTCGGTATCCGGATATCCCTAAGTTCACTGTAGGACAGCAGCTGGAGATGGAACGTGAGCTGCTGGGGCTGTATCTATCAGGTCATCCTCTCGATGATAGCGCTGAGCTGCTGGAGGAGCCGGGCATACAGCGGCTAATGGATCTTGGTGAAGCCGCAGATGAGAGTCAGACGGTTACGGCCGGCATGGTTGTTTCCGTTAAGGAAATTACGACGAAGCAAGGAAAATCGATGGCTTTCATCGAATGGGAAGATCAGATCGAGCGCTGCGAAGTCGTGCTCTTCCCCGAGGTGTGGAAGCGAAGCCGCAGCTTGATTGCCAAGGGCGCGCTGCTGGCCTTGCGCGCCAAGGTGCAGCAGGAGGACGAAGGCTTCAAGCTGCTGGCCGAGGAAGTGGCGCTGCTATCCGCGGAGACTCTCCGCGCCCTGCTGCAGCGCCGTAGTACCGCCGCATCCCGCTCGTATAGCGCGGGACGCTCGGCCTCAGCAGGAGCACCGCCACGCGGCGCAGCTCCTGCTTCGCGGGTCGGCGGGGCTGCTACTGGCCCCGCTGGCAGACCTGCAGGCGGCGCAGCTGCGCCTGCAACACCTGCACCGGCCGCTGCGCCAGCGCCGGGCTCAGGCCAGCGTGTCTTTATCAAAATCACGCCGGCCGCCGAGAATGCTGCGCAGCTGTCGCATCTGAAGGAGCTGCTGCAGAATCATCCAGGCCCAGTCGCGACGATTCTGTTCTACGAACGGGATCAGAAGCTCCTGGCCCTTAGCGATAACTATCGGATTAAGCCTTCAGAAGAGCTAATCGCAGCTATCGAGTCTATGCTCGGGGAAGGTACTGTAAGAATAAAATAAGAACAATTCCACCTTTTTCCGCATACATTAGGAAACCACAGGGCGAATCCCTGGGCGGAAAGGGGAATCACATCATGTCCTATCAAATGGCAGTTGATCTGTTGGAACGTAGAGGCGTATCACTTTCTTCCATTGCTGAAATCGTATATATTTTACAATCGGTCTATTACCCCGGTTTATCCAAGGAAGAATGCCTTTCCAGTGTGAAATCTGTATTGGGAAAAAGAGAAGTGCAGTACACGTTAATGACGGGGATCGCACTTGATGAACTGGCCGAGAAGAGACTGCTTCCGCAGCCGCTTCAGGCAGTAATGGAAGCGGATGAATCACTTTATGGAGCGGACGAGACTCTAGCCCTTGGCATCACAGGGGTATATGGGATGATCGGACTTACAGGATTTGGGTACTTGGACAAAATAAAGCTTGGAATCATTGGTGAATTGAACGATGATAAGGGGAGGATTCACGTGTTCCTGGATGACTTAGTAGCGGGTATCGCTGCAGCTGCTTCTGCTAGAATCGCTCATCGGCAGGAAGGGGCAAAAGTATATCCTCTAGTCACGGACACGGAATAAATGACCCGATTCATTTCGATTGAACGAGTTCCTCAGTCTTGCTTCCTTTGCCCTACGCCTGTTGCGGGAAAAAAGAAAACTGTGTTATCATAATTCCATTATACGGGATACGGCTGGGAATTAAGATTGGGGAGGCCTTGCAAGGCATGTGGACGGTAATATATATCGCGCCGACCGCCAAAGTGGCGGATATGATTAAGAGTAAGCTGACTGAAGAAGGTTTTTTAGTAAAATGCCGTCCAATCAATATGTCCAAGCAGCAGTTTGAGATATTGGTTCCTTCGGGTGAACTGGAGGAAGTACAGGAAGTCCTTAATCTTATTCTGCATCCCTGAATTTCTATCAAGAGAAAAGTCATGACAGCGGCAAGCTGCATAACGCAAATAAACGGCTGAAGAGGTGCGGGTGTGTTCAAAGATTTATTTCAGAAGAAACGGAAGTACGCGACTATTCCTTCAGAACGTCTGGAGCGAAGCGGCGTGCCTGCAGAAGGCGAACGCCCCAAACGGGAAATTCCAGAAGGATTAATGAGTAAATGTAATAAATGCGGAACGATCCAGTATAGCAAGGAATTGGAAAAGAATCTTAAAGTATGTCCTACTTGTGGTCATCATCTGCGCTTGAACGCCGTTGAGCGTATTGCTATGACGTTAGACCCAGAGGGCTTTATCGAGTTTGATAGTGAAATGTATTCTATAGATCCGCTGAAATTCCCGGGTTATGCCTCTAAACTGGAGCAACAGCAACTGAAATCGGGACAAACTGATGCCGTGATTACGGGGCAGGGATCTATTGGCGGACATCCAGTGATTGTAGCTGTGATGAATTTCGAATTTTTCTCCGGCAGTATGGGATCTGTAGTCGGTGAGAAGATTACCCGGGCGATTGAAGAAGCCACGGAGAAGCAGCTTCCACTCCTTATTTTCTCTACTTCTGGTGGAGCAAGAATGCAGGAGAGTATTCTAAGTCTTATGCAAATGGCGAAGACAAGTGCAGCGCTTGCTCGTTTCAACGAAGTGGGCGGCCTTTATATTTCTATAATTACGGATCCGACAACTGGCGGAGTCTCTGCGAGTTTTGCCAGTCTGGGCGATATTATTATTGCTGAGCCTGGGGCGGTATTCGGTTTCGCAGGACGTATAGTCATTGAACAGACGATTCGCCAGAAGCTTCCGGATGATTTCCAGACGGCTGAATTTAATCTGCAGCATGGCTTGATTGATATGGTTGTGCATCGTAAAGAAATGCGCGCCACACTGACCAAAATTTTGGAATTGCATGATGTGAAAGGGGGATTTTAGGTTGGCAGGAGAGTTGCCTTTTGAAATGCCTCTGGTTGAAATGCGCAAGAAAATTGCCGAGCTAAAGCAGTTCGGCGAAGAGAAGAGTATTGATTTTACGGATGAGATAGCAAGACTGGAAGAACGGTACCGTGTGCTTGAGGAGGAAGTTTATTCTAACATCTCCCCTTCCCAAAAAATGCATCTAGCCAGACATCAGGGACGTCCGACTTCTCTTGATCTTATGGGGCAGATCTTCACAGATTTTATTGAGCTTCACGGGGATCGAATGTTTGGGGATGATCTTGCTATTGTAGGCGGTATCGCCAAGCTTAACGGCGTCCCGGTTACGGTCATTGGCCAGCAGCGCGGTAAGGATACGAAAGAGAATATTTTACGCTTTTTCGGCAGTGCACACCCTGAGGGCTTCCGTAAATCACTGCGTTTGATGCAGCAAGCGGACAAGTTCAATCGTCCCATTATAACCTTCGTGGATACGAAAGGTGCATATCCAGGCAATACAGCTGAGGAAAGAGGACAATCTGAAGCAATTGCCCGTAATTTACGCGAGATGTCTCAGTTTGGTGTCCCTGTAATCTGTGTGGTTATTGGTGAAGGCGGAAGTGGTGGCGCACTAGCACTGGCAGTTGGTAATAGAGTGCTTATGCTGGAGCATGCCATTTATTCGGTGATATCCCCTAACGGTGCGGCATCGATTCTATGGAAGGATGCTTCGAAGGCTGATCAAGCTGCGGAGGCCATGAAGATAACGGCATCTGATCTGCTTGAAATGGAAGTCATTGAAGAGATTGTTCCTGAGCCAAAAGGCGGCGCTCATCGTGATTACGAAGCTACGGCAGCTGCGATTAAGGATGCGTTATGGCGTCACTTGCAGGAGCTAATTCCTCTGGATAGAGCGGAATTGAAAGAAGATCGTTATCGTAAATTCCGTAAAATAGGTGAGTTTGCTGAAGTCCAGCAGGAGCAGATTTTCCTTGAAGAAGAAGTGGAAACTGAAGTGTAAAAAGAGTGTTTCCATTTGCACTTTAAGACATATAACCATACTTAGTGGACCATATTCAATTTCGTGTAAATTATAGATTTTATTGGAATTAAAATAATCTCGACGTAATTTCGGGATTATTTTAATTTTTTTTGTGCATACAGATAATTCGAGCTCAAATTACTCTAAAAGAGCCTACAACATTGATTTTGTGTCTAAGTTGCAGTAATATTCATAAGGGCGTAGTTAAAGGCACATGTGACAAAGTTCCTATTTAATTAGTTAGCCTTGTAGTAGATTTTGTAGTTGGAAAAAGTGAGACAGAGAGAACGAAAAAACGGAGGAAAACCTAATGCGGAAAAGTAAAATTGTATGTACGATCGGACCTGCGAGTGAATCGTTGGAGAATATCAAAAAATTGATTTTGGCTGGAATGAATGTGGCCCGTTTGAATTTCTCCCACGGCGATTTTGAAGAGCATGGTGCTCGGATTAAAACGATCCGTCAAGCATCTAAGGAACTGAACAAAACTGTAGCTATCCTGCTCGATACAAAAGGACCGGAGATTCGCACAGGCAAGTTGGAAGTAGAACCGATTGAACTAGTTCAGGACGAGTACCTGACACTAACTACGGAAGAAATCCTTGGCACCCAAGAACGTATTTCCATCACGTACAGCGAGCTTCCTAATGATGTTCAAGTAGGCTCCACCATCCTTATTGATGACGGTCTGATTGGTTTGACAGTTGTCGACATTCAAGGAACTGAAATCAAGACCCGTATTGTAAACGGTGGTACGATCAAGAGCAAGAAGGGCGTTAACGTACCAGGAGTAAACATCTCCTTGCCGGGTATTACGGAAAAAGACACCAACGATATTCTTTTTGGTATCGAACAGGACATCGATTTTATCGCCGCTTCCTTCGTTCGCAAAGCTAGCGACGTTCAGGAAATTCGTGAGCTGCTTTCGAAAAACAACGCTTCTCACATTCAAATCATTTCCAAAATCGAAAACCAACAAGGTGTTGACAACCTTGATGAAATTTTAGAAGCTTCCGATGGCCTGATGGTTGCTCGTGGTGACCTTGGTGTTGAAATTCCAGCTGAAGATGTACCTTTGGCTCAAAAATTGATGATTCAAAAATGTAATGTTGCTGGCAAACCAGTAATCACAGCTACACAAATGCTGGATTCGATGCAACGTAACCCACGTCCTACTCGTGCTGAAGCAAGTGACGTAGCAAACGCTATTTTCGACGGAACAGATGCAATCATGCTTTCCGGAGAAACTGCTGCTGGTAAATATCCAGTAGAATCCGTTCTTACAATGTCCCGTATTGCTGAGAAAGCGGAGTCCGCTTTGGATCATCATGAAATTTTCTCGAAACAACAAACTGCACAAGAAACTACAGTTACAGAAGCTATTAGCCAATCCGTTGCTATTTCCGCTTTGGATTTGAACGCTAAGGCTATTCTTTCTTCGACTGTTACAGGTCATACTGCACGCGTTGTTTCCAAATACCGTCCTAAAGCACCAATCATTGCTGTTACAACACAAGAAAGAACTATGCGTCAATTGTCCCTCGTTTGGGGCGTAACGCCAGTATTCGGTAAAGTAGCTACTTCCACAGATGAATTGCTTGAAACAGCAATCCAAGGTGGTAAGGATTCCGGTCTGGTTCAAGCTGGCGACCTAGTTGTGATTACTGCAGGAATTCCACTTGGACGTTCCGGTTCCACTAACTTGGTAAAAGTAAGCACAATCGAGTAGTACTCGACAGTGCTTTGCCTGATTCATAGTTTTTACTTAGCTAAGCCAAAACGCGGTTGGCGTCCCTAAAGGACGGTAAGCGTTTATGTGAGAAATATAAGGATAATGTATAGTGTGAAACTTATATTTCTTTAAATAAAAGAGCTGTCTCAGATGTAGTGAAAATCTACAAATGAGGCAGCTCTTTTTTTGTACTTAATCCATTTATGCTGTTAGTATATACGTTTGACGCTAAAAGAGTCCCCTCGAGGGCTTGGACTGGAAGGAACCGCAACGGTGGTGTTATTCTGGACCATGATCCCTCCATTTGAAAGAGTTAACCTAGGTCGTTTTCCATTGATTCGGCAGCAGTTGAAATAGGTAGTACCAACGCGGGCCAGCTTTGCGATGGAACCATCGACCTCGGGAGCCTCCATAATCCATTCGCCGGAGGTCTGTGGACCAGTATATCGCTGAAGCGTTCGGAAGGTCCAATTTCGGCTTAAATTCCGGAGTGAGATAGACCACTTCGTATGGCTTATTTTTGTGATAGTACCTTTCATATGATCTCCAGGGTATACTGGAAAAGGGATTACGGTCTCAGCGTCAGGTAGTATTTCCCACCAGGCGTAATAACGTGCATTCCCATTTACGAATTCATGACCTGTTCCCGTCTGGATAAGGCTGCTGTTCTTGAAGCCGTCGATGCCAATCCATGCGGAGGAATAGGTAGATTTGTGGGTTGGTTTTATATATGGGACGATCCATTCACCAGAAATGCGATTGAATGCCCCTTTTCTACCAGTAACAGTGTAACCACTCCAATTCTTAGAAGACCAGCCAAAGGCAGAGCTTTGTTTATTGCTCGCATTAGATTTGTCTGTTAGACAAGGATGATTTACCATGAGAGAATTATATTTTGTGCTCAACTTGTCCACCGCCTTTTATAGTACTGCTATATTAAATGCGATGATTACATATGAAGTACGGGTGTTCTGTTAAAATATAAAAATATAAAGCTGGAGGACTCATAGTACAAATGGAAAAATTATCGAAGCTGCGCGGCTTTTATCTGTTTTTAGGATTGGCCGGCGGTTCATTTGGCTCTTATCTTTCGCTGCTGCTGGTCCATAATGGACTTAATAGTGGACAGATAGGTATACTAATGGCAACAGGCACACTAGTTGCAATCACCATTCAGCCGATGTGGGGGATTATCTCTGATCGGTATAATCAGACGCGTTTAGTACTAATCCTAAGTGTGGCGGTTCCAGCTTTATTAGCTGTCTTTTACCGTTCCGAATATTTTATAGTGCTGCTAATGGTCTATACCGCTTCAACGATCTTCTCCTCTACACAGGCTCCTATAGCTGATTCTTACGCGATCTCGGCGGCGAATAGAGCTGGAGCCACTTACGGTAGCATCCGGCTTATGATGAGCATTGGAGCGGCTCTGGGAGCTTATGCAGGAGGGGTATACGTTTCTACCTTCTCTGTATCCACGATATGGCTGCCTTTTCTCTTTTTTAATCTGATTGCAGTCCTTATTGCGTTTACATTGCCGAAGCAGGCGGAAGAGAATCATATGATGAGGCAATCGTTTACTCAGGGGGTAAGACAACTGCTGGGGAATCGGGTTTTCCTTGCGTTTTTGGGTGGGAGCTTTCTTGTGAACCAGACGATGGCTGCTTTTGGTACATACTTTGTAATCGCTTTTCAATCGGTTGGTGGGTCTACGCGTTATGCAGGGATTGCGCTCTTTCTCGCATCGGTGACGAATGTGCCTTCCATGCTGTTTGCTTCTAAAGTGATTAAGAGGTTGGGTCGGGAGCGGACCTTGCTCCTTGGGGCTCTTATTTATGTTTTGCGGTGGGGTATTCAGGTTGCTTTTCCTTATCCATCGGTAATGATCGGAGTGCAAGTGCTGCATGGTCTTTCATTTGGGTTCTTTTATATTGCTGCAGTCGAATATGTATCTCAGATCACGTCTAACGAGATGCAGGCCACTGGCCAAAGTGTATTTAATATGGTGTTTGCAGGTTTTTCTGGCATTGTCGGTAATTTACTGAATGGATTCTTGCTCAATCAAGGCGGTGTAGAAGTAATGAATCTGTCTTGTATGTTGAGCTCTATCGCAGGAGCAATGCTGCTGTTCTATGTTGCCAGAAGCTCTCGGCGCAAATTATCGACGACGCTATCTTCAGGCGGGGTCCAGGCTTAAACGCTCCCCTGCTGCTATGCTGAAAGGAGTATTAATAGATGGAATTAGAAAGAGCTGGATTGCCCAGCCGATGGTATAAGTCAACCTTGCGTGTTCGCTATCAGGAAAGTGATCAGATGGGTGTCGTATATCATGCGAATTATTTGAACTGGTTTGAGTCTGGTCGTACGGAGATGTTTCGTCAGGTTGGTTTTACTTATCGCGAACTTGAGAAACAAGGCGTCTTACTTCCTGTCACCTCAGCAGATTTGCAATTTAAAAGTCCGGCACGATATGATGATCTTATCTCCGTGTATGCGCGAATGACTGCCTTCTCAGCGTTGCGAGTCGTATTTGAGTATCAAGTGCGGAGGCTCTCGGAAGAAGAAGGTAGAAATTCAGAAGGTTTATTGGCTACTCTAGGGGAGTTGCGGTCGATGGATCCACCTGGGGAACTGCTGGTTACCGGCACGACAAGTCATGTTTGGGTGAACCAGGAATGGAGGCCTGCTAGGCTGGATAGAGCCCTTCCAGAGCTCTTTCACGCAATAAAAGAGGCGCTGCGGGAAGAAGGGGGTTCAGTATGATTAGAAGCAAATGGTTATGGGCTGGACTATTTATTATTCCTGCTGTGGAATTATTCGGTTTTATCTACGTAGCAGATCAACTTGGAGCATTTAAAACGTTGCTGCTTATGCTGACCACTTCAGTAATCGGTCTACTAATGATGCGATTTGAAGGTAAAAAAGTGCTGCAGGACAGCAGAACACATATGCAGGAGGGCCGCGTTCCTGGACGGACGATGCTGGATGGTTTATGTATTTTTTTCGGAGGATTACTACTGATATTGCCAGGTTTCGTAACCGATATTGTCGGTTTTACGCTAGTATTTCCATTGACCCGGCCTTTGTACCGTATATTTTTGCTGAAGTGGATTGAGAAGAAGATGAAGAATGGCACCTTCACCTTTTACCGTCGTTAGTAATCTTTTTTACAACAATAAACAGAGCGGACCCCTGTCATTGCTGAAGGGCCCGCTCTGTTTGCTATTTTACGAATCGATGCTTTTCGGTTCCTATCTTAATCTGCCGCTAACAATGTAGCTGTGTAAAGCTCGGAATACGCCAGCTCGGTTAAAGGCAACAAGGACTACAAGGATAACGGGTCCGATGATCAGCCCTAGCATACCGAACAACTGCAGACCGGCGAACATGCCAATCAACATGGCAAGGGGATCAAGTCCAATGCTGCTAGCGAGCACTTTCGGCTCAAGTACCTGCCGGGTAATAAGAATAACAGCGTAGAGTATGGATATTCCTATCCCTAGCGCTAGATTGTCCGTCATATAAGAATATAGCGCCCAAGGCAGCATCACAATTCCCACACCGAGATAAGGCAGTAGATCCACAAAGCCAATCATTAAGCCGATAGCGAATGCAGACTTCACACCCAGCAGCAGCAGCCCGATGACTACAATGATCGCTGTGATGGAGATCAGGATTACCTGGGCGCGAAGATAACCAAAGAGCGCTCTGCGTAAATCTTTCCAGATACCTGACACAGGCTTTAGGAATGCTGTCGGCAGCCAGCCTGTAAGTTTATCATTATGACGCTCCCAACTCGTACTAATGAAAAAGGCAGCGAGGACAACCACAATAAGAATCGTACCCATACTAGGAAGTGCGGAGATCAGTTTCAATATTATATTAAAGAATCCCGTGACCACTTGCGTGACTGCGTAACCTACAGTTTCCGTTGTTCTGCTGATATTGCTGTCAATCGTAGCATGATAGTCAGGATTGTCTTGGTAAAATTGATTAATCTGGTTGATGATATTCTGAATGCTTGCATTCTGGCTTAAGGACATCAGAAGATCCTTCCATTGGTCGGTGTGGAGATTAAAGGTTTGCAGCAAGACGATTAATTCTTTTACGAGTCTTGTAATCATTGCGGTTAAGACTAGTGTGATTCCGCCTATGTAAAATAGGAGCGCGAGTGATACCGCAAGCCAGCTTGGTAATTTAAAGCCTTTAAGAATAAGCACTAATGGATGCATGATATATGCGAGCAGCCAAGCAAGCAACAAGGGGTATAACAGCGGAAGTAATAAATAGATTGCGAGCAGGAGGATGGAAGTTGCCAGAACGACCCACAGGCCGCGCAGCAGTCTTTTTAATACCAAACGATCCATACCGAGACCACACCTTCTTCATTCCTGCATAGACAGGGGAATAAGAGCTCGTCTTCATATATATTCATAGGATCGATTTAAAGACTAGAATGCGGGATAAATATTAGAATGGGCCGGCAACTATAAACTGAAATGGAATCATTGAATCAGGGGGTTAGAAGTTTTTTTCTATCTCTCTGATAAAATCATTTGATGCGCTGCAAAGCTTCCACATTGTTCACATAACCGACAAAATCCAGTATGATAAATAAAGATAAAAAGTAAGTTGGTCATACAGCATTCCTGACGGAGATGTTCTTACACGCACTTATTAGATTTTTTAATGCTTTTAATTGGAAATGTTTTCATGGAACTAAGATTGTTTTTATACCTTGTTGGCAAAGGAGAGATATGCTATGACAGCTACCAAAGGCTTGGAAGGTATCGTTGCAACAACTTCATCCATTAGCTCCATTGTGGATGGTGTACTCACTTACCGCGGTTATGATATTGATGAACTTGCAGAACATGCTACCTTCGAAGAAACAGCTTATTTGTTATGGTTCGGCAGTCTGCCGACGGTGCCAGAGCTGGAAGCGCTCAAGCGGGATCTTAGTGCCTTCGCACAGATTCCTGAACAGGTAATCGAGCAAATGAAGCTCTATCCAAAAGACGCCAACACCATGGCAGCATTGCGGTCGGCTGTATCAAGCCTTGCTCTCTATGATGAAGCGGCGGACGATATGAGCAGAGAAGCGAACGAGATTAAGGCGGTAAAACTGCAGGCACAACTCCCGACAATTGTGGCGGCACTGTCGCGTATTCGCAAAGGGCTCGAACCAGTGGCTCCGAAAGAAGGCGTTTCTATTGCTGAGAACTTCCTGTATATGCTGTGGGGAAAAGATCCGGACAGCGTATCTGTCAAAGCACTTGATACCGCACTTGTTCTTCATGCGGACCATGAGCTGAATGCTTCAACTTTTGCTGGCCGGGTTACAGTTGCGACATTATCCGATATTTATTCTGGGGTTACCTCCGCTATTGGTGCGCTCAAAGGCCCGCTTCACGGTGGGGCAAATGAAGCTGTTATGAAGATGCTAGAAGAGATCGGAAGTTTGGAAGCGGTTGAACCGTTTATCCGTAAGAAACTGGATAACCGTGAGAAGATCATGGGCTTCGGTCATCGTGTGTATAAGAATGGTGATCCACGTGCAAAGCATTTGATGAAAATGTCGCTGGAGCTTGGCACGATGAAAAATGACACCACCCTGTACGACATGTCCGTAAATATTGAACAATTGATTACCGGGCAAAAGGGATTAAGACCTAATGTTGATTTCTATTCGGCTTCTGTCTATACACAGCTTGGCATAGATCGTGAACTGTTCACTCCTATTTTTGCAATTAGCCGGACTTCAGGTTGGACTGCACATATTCTGGAGCAATATACTGATAACCGCATTATTCGTCCACGTGCAGAATACACGGGTATGGTCGAACAGAAATACGTTCCAGTAGATGAAAGATAGGAGAGCAGCCTTGCAGGCTGCTCCTAAAGTTTAGTAGAATGAACCCTAGCCATAGTATTTTAAATTTATATTTTTAATTTTGACGAGAGTTTTGTTCGATGCTTGTCAATGCTATTTAAATCCCACAAAACTTTAGGAGGAATACACTCAAATGTTGAAACTAGAAAAATTCGATCTACCTACAGAAGGCGAACAAATCACGATTAAAGAAGGAAAACTACAAGTTCCTAATCATCCAATCATTCCTTTTATCGAGGGTGACGGCACAGGCCGTGATATTTGGAAAGCTTCCAAGCGCGTACTTGATGCAGCAGTATCTAAAGCTTATGGTGGCACTAAGCAAATCGCTTGGTACGAAGTATTTGCTGGCGAAAAAGCTTTCAATACATATGGTGAATGGCTGCCAAATGATACGCTCGAAGCTATCCGCGAATATTTTGTGGCGATCAAGGGCCCACTTACTACTCCAATCGGAGGCGGTATTCGTTCATTAAATGTAGCTTTGCGTCAAGAATTGGATTTGTACGTATGTCTGCGTCCAGTTCGTTATTTCCAAGGTGTACCTTCTCCTGTTAAACGTCCTGAGCTGGTGGATATGGTTATTTTCCGTGAGAATACAGAGGATATCTATGCAGGGATTGAATATCAAGAAGGCTCTGCTGAAGTGAAGAAAGTCATCGAATTCCTGCAAAAAGAGATGGGAGTTAACAAAATCCGCTTCCCTGAAACTTCTGGTATTGGTATTAAACCGGTATCCTCCGAAGGTTCGAAGCGCTTGGTGCGCGCTGCCATTGAATATGCGATCAAGCACGGACGTAAGAGCGTAACGCTTGTTCACAAAGGAAACATCATGAAGTTCACTGAAGGTGCCTTCAAAAACTGGGGTTATGAAGTAGCTGAGCAAGAGTTCGGAGATAAGGTCTTCACTTGGAGCCAATATGATGTGATTAAGGAACGTGATGGTGAGGCTGCTGCTAATGCTGCTCAGAAGGATGCTGAAGCTGCTGGCAAAATCATTATCAAGGATGCAATTGCGGATATCGCACTGCAACAAGTTCTGACTCGTCCAACTGATTTCGATGTTATTGCTACGTTGAACCTGAACGGGGATTACCTGTCCGACGCACTGGCAGCACAAATCGGCGGCATCGGCATCGCTCCTGGAGCGAATATTAATTACATTACTGGCCACGCCATCTTTGAAGCTACCCATGGTACAGCTCCTAAATATGCAGACAAAGACGTTGTGAATCCTGGTTCTGTCATTCTGTCCGGCGTAATGCTCTTGGAGCACTTGGGCTGGCAGGAAGCAGCGGACCTGATTTATAAAGGTATGGAAACTGCTATTAACAATAAGACCGTGACTTATGACTTTGCCCGTCTGATGGAAGGTGCAACTGAGCTGAAATGCTCCGCATTTGCTGACGAAATTATTAACCACCTTTAGGTTAGATTTGCCAGATAACATTAGCCTTACCTTTATCATTTCTAGGAGGCGAATCTGTGGCGATCAAGCGTTATAAAATTACAGTGGTAGGTGCCGGTTTTACCGGCGCTACTACAGCTCTTATGTTAGCTCAAAAGGAACTTGGTGACGTTGTGCTGCTCGATATCCCACAAATGGAGAACCCAACCAAGGGAAAGGCGCTTGACATGCAAGAAGCTGGTCCTGTGCAGAGATTCGACAGTCATATTATAGGGACCTCAAGTTATGAAGACGCTGTAGATTCTGATATTGTAATTATCACTGCAGGGATTGCCCGTAAACCTGGGATGAGCCGCGACGATCTTGTGAATATCAATGCAGGGATTGTGAAGTCCGTATGCGAGAACGTAAGGCAAGTAGCTCCTGAATCTATCGTAATCATTTTGAGTAACCCGGTAGATGCGATGACTTATGCTGCGTTTGAAGCGTTAGGCTTTCCGAAGAATCGAGTAATCGGACAATCCGGCGTGCTGGATACAGCCCGTTACTGCACTTTTATTGCGCAAGAACTGAACGTATCCGTTGAAGATGTACGTGGTTTCGTAATCGGCGGACACGGCAATGATATGGTACCGCTCGTTCGTTATTCTAGTGTCGGAGGCATTCCAATTGATACATTGATTTCTGCGGATCGTATCGAGGAGATTGTGAAGCGTACACGTGTGGGTGGCGGGGAAATCGTTGACCTTTTAGGAAATGGTAGTGCGTATTATGCTCCTGCTGCCTCTTTAGTTCAAATGACAGAAGCGATCTTGAAGGATAAGAAACGGATCATTCCGGTTATTGCCTTGCTTGAAGGCGAATATGGTTATGACAATCTATTTCTGGGCGTTCCAGCTCTTCTAGGTGCGAATGGGATTGAGAAGGTTTTTGAACTGGAGCTTACGGCTGAGGAGAAAGTGGCTTTGGATAAGTCCGCGGAGTCCGTACGTAGCGTAACTGCAATATTATCTGTGTAGATTGTGTCAGAAGAAAGGGAGGGTCCCGAACGCCGTGAAAAGGCTTAAGGGCGCTCTCTTTTTTTATATCAACAACTTCAATAAATGGACACCTAAGTTGCTTTTCTTATTCTAATATTATGGGTATAATTATATGTAACTATTATCACAGTTAAATTGGAGGAGATATGATATGGATTGGAATGTTTTGTTTTTCTTACATATGATCGGGACACTGGCGCTAGGATTTTACCTTGTACTGCCTTTCATCATCGGTCGTGCTGAGAAATTGTCGCCTGCAGCAAAAGAAGGTACATTAAGTGCAGTTACTGGATTTAACCGCTTTGCACAGTACGGTTTGGTGATTCAACTGCTTACAGGTGGTTACATGATGACCAAGGGCGATTATTCTGTAGCCTGGATGATTATTATTGTTGTCCTGCTGCTAGCTATGTTTGCACTTGGTGGTATTATGAGCAAGCCTCTGCGTCTTGCTGCTGCTGGAATTCGTGAGAATCGTGACGTCAAAGCAGAAACAGGCAAATTGCGTACACTTAGTGCGCTGCTGTCCGTGTCATTGCTGCTTATGGTATTCTTCATGGTATTTAACGATATTATTTAATCTGTACGACTATGAGCCCGCTTCCGTAAAGGAGAGCGGGTTTTTTGTGTTCAAAAAACTTCGGATTGTTTGATTCTATCTGTATTGTGGTAAGTAACTTTCCATACGGCAATTTGAAAAAAATGATAAAGCCAGCGTATAAACATATACGCTTGAGCCATCCTAAGACAATCAGTTAACTATCAATTGCTTCACGAGAGGAGCTAGGGATTATGTCAGACAACAAGCAATCTACAAAAACCTTACCCCCGCAAGAACAACATCATCAACCAGGGATTGAGAGTGAAATGAAGCCGTTGCCGAAATATGAGCCGGCTAATTATAAGGCGGCAGGTAAGTTGCAGGGCAAGGCGGCACTTATTACTGGAGGAGACAGCGGGATCGGACGGGCAGTAGCTGTTCTTTTTGCAAAAGAAGGCGCTGATGTAGTTATTTCATATCTGAATGAACACTCTGATGCAGAGGAAACGAAACGTCAGGTGGAGCAGGAAGGTCGCAAATGCATTTTGATTCCTGGAGATATTGGTGTGGAATCCTTCTGTAAAGATCTCATTAAACAAACGGTAGAGGGCCTCGGGAAACTGGATATTCTCATCAATAACGCGGCGGAGCAACATCCACAAGCTAAAATCGAGGATATTACGTCCGAGCAGCTAGAGCGTACATTTCGTACGAATATATTTGCAATGTTTTATTTGACCAAAGCGGCTATGCCTCATCTAAAAGCAGGATCTGCTATCATTAATACGACTTCTATTACCGCTTATCGTGGTAGTCCACAATTACTGGACTATTCGTCAACGAAAGGAGCCATTCTGAGCTTCACGCGTTCCTTATCTACGAATTTGGCAGAGAAGGGCATTCGGGTAAATGGCGTTGCTCCGGGGCCAATTTGGACACCGCTTATTCCATCTACTTTTGATGCACAGCAGGTTAGTGAGTTCGGCGGTACACAGCCTATGAAGCGACCGGGACAACCGGAGGAGCTGGCTCCAGCTTATGTGTATCTAGCCTCCGACGATTCGAGTTATGTGACCGGACAGGTTATCCATGTAAATGGTGGCGAGGTCGTAAACGGGTAGATGCTCAGCCAACCAAACCTAGATTCTTATACAGAAAGCTCTAATTCAGGGTTAGCCGAATTAGAGCTTTTTGTATTGATCTTGGGATTTTAGTTTCCGTTAGAGAGTTCATCCAGAGACATTTCAAAGCTTGGAGCCATATGAGTTAGGAAATAATCCACTTCCTCTAAGCCAAGCCCGCGCAGCTTTGCTACCGTCTGCTCCTTCGCCGCTGCGAATTCGCGGTTGCCCGCAGCAACCTCCCAGACACATTTTAGGTAAGCATCCAGTCGATCGGCAGCCTTAACGTAGCTGTGGAGCAGAACGTCCTCTGAATCTGGAGAGCTGTCTTCCGGCTGCATGAGCTGCGTGTAAATACCCTGAAGCTCGGGAGGAATCATACCGGTCAAGCGTTCCGCAGCAATTCTTTCCATTTCGCGGAAGCTGGTAAGTAGCCGAGGATTATTGTATTTCACTGGTGTGGCAATGTCACCCGTGAACACTTCGCTGGCATCATGGAACAGGGCCATAGTTGCTGCTCTTTCGGCGTTTAATGAACGTCCATAATGAATATTGCCAATGGAACAGAGCATATGTGTGAGCAGAGCTACATGAAAAGAATGCTCAGCAACGTTCTCAGGTGCGGTGCTGCGCATTAGGCTCCAGCGCTGAATATATTGAAGCCGGTATAAATAGGCGGAAAAATGGTAGTTCAATTTTAAAGTAACCCCTTTCATGAGCTGCTAGGTATGATATTATTATACTAATTGTATCAGACTTTTGATAATCTGGATCTGCTGAGAGGAGCTTGAATGAATATGCAGCATTTTGAAGACAGCATTTATAATCTAATTGTTGAAACGTCCACGAACTTGCCGGGTGATGTACGCCGGGCGGTCGCCAAGGGTCGCGCACTAGAGGACAGAGCTACCCGGTCAGGTCTTGCGTTAACTACGATTGCTCAAAATATCGGAATGGCTGAGCAGCAAGTATCACCGATCTGTCAGGATACGGGAATGCCTACATTTATTATTCACACACCTGTGGGAATCAATCAGATTGAGATGAAAAAAGATATTCATAACGCCATTGTACGGGCAACAAAGAATGGCAAGCTTCGTCCAAATTCTGTAGATTCACTGACAGGTGAGAACAGCGGAGATAATTTGGGAGCAGGTACACCGGTCATTCATTTTGAACAATGGGAAGAGGAAAAAATAGATGTCAGACTGATTCTGAAGGGTGGCGGCTGCGAGAATAAGAATATTCAATACAGCCTTCCAGCAGAATTAGAAGGATTGGGCAAGGCAGGCCGTGATCTGGACGGAATTCGTAAATGTATTTTACATGCTGTTTATCAGGCACAAGGGCAAGGCTGTAGCGCTGGTTTTATTGGTGTTGGTATCGGCGGTGACCGAACAACTGGCTATGAGCTGGCTAAGAAGCAGTTGTTCCGCAAAGTGGAGGATGTTAATCCAATAGAGGATCTCAACAAGCTGGAAGACTACATCATGGAAAACGCCAATAAGCTGGGTATTGGAACGATGGGCTTTGGTGGGGAAGTTTCGCTGCTTGGTTGTAAGATCGGCGTTATGAATCGTTTACCAGCCAGCTTTTTCGTATCTGTTGCCTACAACTGCTGGGCTTTCCGACGCCAAGGCGTGCTGGTTGATCCGTCAACGGGCAATATAGAGGACTGGCTGTACGAGAGTGGTACAGGGATTTCGGTTGATGATGGACGGGACCAGGCGTCGGAAACGGAGGTGGCAGATGCAAGTGAAGACAATGCAGCTGCTGGATCTCGCGAAGTCCGCCTGACTACACCGATTAGTGAAGAAGATATTCGTAGTTTACGAGTTGGGGATGTAGTAATTTTATCCGGTGAAATGCATACGGGCCGCGATGCACTTCATAAATATCTAATGGATCATGAGGCTCCGGTGGATTTGAACGGTGCAGTTATCTATCACTGTGGTCCTGTAATGATGAAGGACGAGGAAGGCTGGCATGTTAAAGCAGCGGGTCCGACTACTAGTATCCGTGAAGAGCCCTATCAAGGCGATATCATCAAAAAATTTGGAATTCGTGCCGTCATCGGAAAAGGTGGAATGGGTCCAAAAACGTTAAAAGCTCTTCAGGAGCACGGGGGCGTATATCTCAATGCAATTGGCGGCGCCGCACAGTATTATGCGGAATGCATCAAGAAGGTAAATGCTGTTGATTTTATGGAATTTGGCATTCCTGAAGCAATGTGGCATTTGGATGTGGATGGTTTTGCTGCTATTGTAACGATGGATGCCCATGGCAACAGTCTGCACGCAGATGTAGAGAAAGATTCCGCAGCAAAATTAACTCAGTTTAAAGAACCTGTATTTAAATAAGTCAGGTACAGTCCGGTGAATTAGTCATAAAGTGGGGACATCCGCTGCTATGGCTTTTTCTCCGGTTTTATCAAAAATATAAGAATTTATATGTTCCACGCTATAATTTATCCTTATATTCCTCGTGTAATCACTTAGTGTCCATATGATAGTGACGTCGAAGGTGTTTATGCTTGTCTAAAGGAGGTTTACGAATGGTACCACATTATATTAGAAATGGTCTTCTTAACGTTACTCCGTATTTCATTGTGGCTGATGCAGATCAATTGATTGATTTTGTTGTGAACTGCTTTGATGCAAGAATTAATGATATGCTGCGGAATGATGAAGGCAAGATTAGACATGCAGAACTTAGAATAGGAGATTCGATTATTGAGGTTTCCGAAGCGAATGAGAAATATTCACCCGTACAGCTCGCTATTCATCTATACGTAAGAAATGTGGATGAGACCTTTCGTAAGTGCTTGGATGCCGGGGCATCCATCATTGAAGAACCATTAGATAAGCCTTATGGGGAAAGAGGAGCGGGGATTAGGGATACTCAGGGCAATCAGTGGTTTCTTGCAACCTGTATAGAATGAAATCATAATATTTTACAAAAGTAATACAAAGTAACAGTCCAGAGATAATCAACTTGGGCTGTTATTTTTATATAATCTATTATAGTAGGGATTTATGTCACGAAAATAGTTGCACTGGTTTTTTGATGAAAATGAAGTTAGGATAAAAGATACAATGAAAAAGGGAGAGGCACACTTCAGATGAAACCGTTTCGCGCTCGTCTTACGTTTATACTTATGGCCTTAATCGGTATTTCCATGATTGGCACTGGATTTACGATGGCTCATCTGTTTAAGAGCTCCCATATAGCTGCTCTCGAAGAGAACATGTCCCGGGAAATAAATCTACTCGCAGGCACATTGGAATTTGTAGATATGAACGCCACCAATGCCATTCCGTATTACACGGAGCAGGCAGAGCATGTCGCCGAGCTTCTAGATTCCCGGATTACTTTTATCAGTAAGTCAGGTAAAGTTTTAGGGGATTCAGAGAAAAATCCTCTGGAGATGGACAATCACGCTAATCGTGAAGAGGAGATTGTTGCGGCTAAAGAGGGGACTGGCCGAGCCATTCGTTACAGCGAAACTTTAGATCGCGAGATGTTATATGTAGCAGAGCGAGTGACTTCAAATCAAGGTTTTGATGGTTACATTCGGGTCTCGATGGGACTGGATGCAGTAGCGGAAGGACTGAACCGTGCTTGGATGATTATGGCTGGGGGGTTAGTTATTTTGTTCCTGGCAGCAACTATTGTCAGCTACAAAGTGGCATCTAGTATGACTTCACCGCTTGAACAAATCACGAGAGTTGCGCGGCGTATTACAGATCTTGATTATGATGCAAGAGTCCATTTGAAGCGTAAAGATGAGGTCGGGCAACTGGCAACAGCGATAAATGCCATGGCTGACAGTCTTCAAGCTCAGCTTAAGACCATTCGTGATAATGAGGATTTGCTGCAAAGCGTACTGGACAATATGACTGGCGGCATTATAATGATCAATGCGGACGAAGAAATTGCCCTGCTGAACCGAGCCTCAGAGCGGATGCTGGATGTTAGCAACAGTGAAATGGCGGGTCATTCGTACAAGGAGCTAAAGCGTCATTATGAGTTAACGCGGCTGCTTGAAGAAGGGGTATCGAATAAAGAACCGCTCCATGAAGAACGAAGTATTTACAATCCGAGAGAGCGGATTGTACGCATGGACGCAGTGCCTATGATCCAGGATGGGACGTATAGAGGCATGCTCTTCCTGCTGCAGGAAGTAACAGAGATTCGTCGCCTGGAGAGGATGCGAAGTGAATTTGTCGCTAACGTATCCCATGAATTGAAGACGCCGGTTGCCGCTGTTAAAGGATTTGCTGAGACCTTGCTGGGTGGTGGGGTTAAGGATGAGAAGACCGCCCGTTCCTTCTTGCAAATTATTTATGATGAGAACGAACGCTTAAATCGCTTGATTGGAGATATTCTTGAATTATCTAAAATCGAATCTAAACGTGTGCAACTCGATTGCTCGCCTGTTCACATCATTGAATTCTTTGATTCCGTGCTGGGAACCATTAGCAAAGTGGCTGAGAAGAAAAGTATTAGTCTTAACGTAGAGGTTCCTGAGGAGCTGTTCATTGAGGCCGATGAAGATAAACTACGTCAAATTTTTATGAATTTGCTCTCCAATGCGATTAATTACACGCATGAAGGGGGTAGCGTAAAAGTCTATGTTAAGAATATACTGAAGCCAGATGGTTCTGAGAATGTCCAATTTACCGTTACCGATACAGGGATGGGAATTCCCAAAAAGGATCTGCCGCGTATTTTTGAACGTTTTTATCGAGTGGATAAGGCAAGATCCAGAAGCTCCGGTGGAACGGGGCTGGGACTGTCTATTGTGAAGCACTTGATTGATTTGCACCATGGTGTGATTTCGGTTAAAAGTGATCTGGGGATCGGAAGTTCATTTATTATTGAGTTGCCGCTCTTGCAGGAAGAAAAGGTGGATTAGATTTTTGTGAATTCACCTCATCGATTTTACACCGAGTTAACATTGTGGTGATATGATTGTTTTGTTGTTGTTTTGTAAAAATCAAACTAAATGGAAGACGGGGGAACCTATGGCTCAACGATTGCTTGTCATTGAAGACGAACCGACACTGGCCCGGCTGCTGTCCTATAACTTAACGCAGGAAGGTTACGAGGTAACAGTAGAGGATCATGGTACGGCAGGATATGATCGTGCGACGAGGGAACCTTTTGACTTGATCGTATTAGATCTGATGTTGCCAGGTATGAATGGCATAGACATCCTTGATAAATTGCGTGGACAAGGTATCCGTACACCTATTATTGTGTTGACCGCCAAAAATGCGGAAGAAGATGTAGTTAGAGGGCTGAAATCAGGAGCTGATGATTATATAACCAAACCATTCGGCGTCTCTGAACTGCTCGCTAGAGTAAGTGCTGTACTTCGGAGGATTTCTGGACTTGCTGAGGAAGCACCGACAGAAACACCTATCTCTGCTTCTACCATTATTTTAGGTCAATTAGAGATTTACCCTGAGAGATATGAAGTCTCCCTCGGTGGTCATAGTATTAATTTGCGGCCGAAAGAGTTCGAAGTGCTATTATATTTGGCTCGTAAGCCAGGAGTTGTGTTGACGAGAGATGATCTCATGAATGCTGTATGGGGCTTTGATTATATTGGCGGGCAGCGTACGGTGGACGTGCATGTGAGTTCACTTCGTAAAAAGCTTGAGCTGGATCCAGAATCCGTTCATATCGATTCGATTCGAGGCGTAGGCTATAAATTAGTGGTTAATAAAAAAAGAGCTCCGGTCATTTAGAGTGACTGGAGTTCTATTTTTTCTATACTTTTCATAAATAAGAAATGCTCGGAGTACTAGTTGGCTTCTGGGGAAATACTGTGATGTGGACCCATTCATCTCACTGATTTTACATTGCGTTAACATTTCTCTCCAACTGTATTTACACTAAAAGCTTATCATGGAGATCGAAGATGATGAGAAGGAGACGTAAACACTAATGAAATCCATCATTGACATAGAGAATCTTGATCTCTACTATGAGTCGTTCCACGCACTGAAGAATGTGAATCTGCAAATCCCGGAGAAACAGGTTACCGCTTTTATTGGACCTTCCGGTTGTGGGAAATCCACGTTGCTTCGCACATTGAATCGTATGAATGATATGATTCCTGGCACACGTATAGAAGGAACTGTAAACATCGGTGGCAAAAATATTTATAGTGATGAGGTAGAGGTGGAAAGCCTGCGTAAGCAGGTCGGTATGGTGTTTCAACAGCCGAATCCTTTTCCTAAGTCGATTTACGACAATGTAGCTTACGGTCCCCGTTTACACGGCATCCGTTCCAAAAGTGAACTGGATGAGATCGTAGAAAAAAGCTTGCGTCACTCCGCCCTATGGGAGGAAGTGAAAGATTTTCTGAAGAAATCTGCCCTTAGCTTGTCTGGTGGACAGCAGCAGCGGCTTTGTATTGCTAGAGCGTTAGCGGTACAGCCTGATATTCTGCTAATGGATGAGGCAACCTCTGCCCTCGACCCTGTATCCACTCTCAAGATAGAAGAGCTTGTTCAGGAACTAAGAAGTGAGTATACCATTGTTATGGTAACTCATAACATGCATCAGGCCGCACGTGTATCCGGTCGAACCGTGTTTTTCTTAAATGGTGTAATTGTAGAGGCGGCGGACACAGAGGTGCTTTTCTCGAACCCTAAAGATTCCCGCACTGAAGATTATATTTCCGGACGTTTCGGCTGATCAGATTTAAAAGGGTGTTCGTCCCTGGAAATGGCAAGCTGACCATACGTTAATGAGGAGGATCGCTCTTATTATGATTCGCAGAAAAGAATTTGATAAAGACTTGGAAGAACTGCGCAGTCTGCTGCAGCAGATGGGTGAGCATGTTAAGGATGCTCTTGAAGGCGCAATTAAGGCATTACAAAATCTAGATACAACGCTCGCACAAGAAGTTGTTGAAGCGGATCTACAGTTGAATGCCATGGAAGATAAAATCATGGAAATTGGCTCACGCTTAATTATTACTCAGCAGCCTGTAGCTAAGGATTTGCGCCGCATTATCGTTGCCTTTAAAATATCAAGCGATTTGGAACGTATGGGTGATCTGGCGCTTGATGTAGCAAAAGCGACCATGCGTCTTCAAGGACAAACGCTGATTAAGCCGCTTGTTGACATTCCTCGCATGGCTGAAATCGTGACGATTATGATCGATGAGGCCATTCAATCTTACCTGGATGAGAATACTGATCTGGCTTATAAAATGGCTCAGGATGATGATCAGGTCGATCAATTGTATGGTGCGATGATCAATGAGTTGTATTCTTATATGGTAACAAAGCCGGAAACCGTATCCCAAGCTATGTTATTGACGCTGGTAGGCCGTTATATCGAACGGATTGGCGATCACGCCACTAACATTGGCGAAAGCGTAGTTTACCTGGTTACCGGTAGCCGTCCAGATTTGAATGAATAGCTTTGATTCAAAAGATGTTTGGTAATTGTCGTAACTGCGGAGAATGTTTGGACTTTCGGCCATTGTTGTCTCCAAACTTCTCCTCCATTACTTGCACCTTCACATCTTTTGTTTATTTTTAGGTAAATTGAGTAGCCGTCCTTATATTAGGACGGCTACTTGTTGTATAGCCGTTTCTACTTGGACAGGCCATATGTTAAGATGTAAGAAGTAAGCATGAAAAAGGCGAGGTGCACTATGGACAAGTTGATACTTATAGATGGAAACAATATTATTTACCGCGCATTCTTCGCGATGCCTCCGCTAACGAATACAGCAGGGCAACAGACGAATGCGGTGTACGGTTTTACCACTATGCTGCTCCGTTTAATTGAAGAACACAAGCCGACACATATGATTGTTGCCTTCGATGCAGGGAAAGTCACATTCCGGCATGAAGGCTATGAGGATTATAAAGGCGGTCGGCAAAAGACACCTCCCGAGCTCTCCGAGCAGTTTCCACTATTGAAAGATTTGCTCAGAAATCTAGGTGTACCGCAGTTTGAAATCGGCAATTATGAGGCCGATGATATTATTGGAACCATTTCTCGCCAAGCAGATGAAGCAGGCCGGCAGGTTATGATCGTGTCGGGAGACAAGGATATGCTTCAATTGGCTTCCGAACACACGACCGTTGCGTTGATCCGCAAAGGAGTTACTGAGGTCGAGCTTTATGGACCAGAACAAATTCGTGAGAAATATGACCTGACACCAGAGCAGATCATAGACCTTAAGGGACTGATGGGTGATGCGAGTGATAACATTCCAGGCGTTCCGGGTGTTGGTGAGAAAACAGCGCTCAAGCTGTTGCATCAATTTGGATCCGTTGAAGGTGTATTAGCAGGAACCGGTGAGCTTAAAGGTAAAATGAAAGAAAAGCTCGAAGCACATGCGGAAGACGCTGTCATGAGTAAGAAGCTGGCAACCATCTATCGTGAAGTGCCTCTTGAGCATTCGTGGGAAGATATGATCTTTAACGGGATTTCTGCGGATACAGCAGGACCCGCACTCGCAAAATTAGAATTCAAATCACTTCTGGAAAGGTTATCACTAAGTGCCTATGCTCCAGTAGCTGATGGAGAAGAGGGTGCAACGGAAGTAGAAGCTGCAACACTCGATATTTCGATCGTGAGTGAAGATGAACTTGAGGCGCTAAGTGAAGCGCTGCCTAGTATTTCAGCGCTGCATGTGGAATCCAATGGGGATAATCCGCATCGTGCCGAGGTGATCGGGGTAGGGCTATCTACTTTGGAGCGACATTATTATGTGCCGTTTGAATTACTACAGAAACCAGCGGCCGCGAAGCTACGCGACTGGTTAGGAGATGAGAAGGCTCCGAAGAGCGGATATGATCTTCACCGTGCTGATTTGGCACTGCATTGGCAGGGGATTGCTTTTGCAGGTGCAGCGCATGATGTGCAGCTGGCGGCTTATTTGCTGGATCCGACGGAAGCTAATCAGAACCTGAACGATCTCGCTACGAAATACGGCTTGCCAAGGTTGTCACCTGATGAAGATGTATTTGGTAAAGGGGCCAAATATAAGATTCCTGAGCTTGAGATCTTAGGAAATCACGTCGCACGTAAGAGTGCTGCGGTACTTGGTATTGCCCAGAAACAACAGCAGGAATTGATTGAAACGGCAATGACCGGACTGTTCGAGGATCTCGAAATGCCATTATCACGTATTCTTGCGGATATGGAGAAACAGGGGATTGCAGTCAACGAAGGGGATCTTAAAGAGTTAGGAAAAGAATTCGAAGCTCAGATTTCCAAGCTGGTCACTGAAATATATGAATTAAGTGGCACGGAGTTCAATTTGAATTCACCAAAGCAACTGGGTGAGATTTTATTCGTTAAGCTAGGTTTGCCTGTTGTTAAGAAGACGAAGACAGGCTATTCCACCGATGCTGAGGTGCTTGAGAAACTAGCGCCTTATCATGACGTGGTACGTTTGATTTTGCAATATCGCACGATTGCGAAGCTCCAGTCTACATACGTAGAAGGACTTCTTAAAGAAATATCTCCGAAAACAGGAAAGGTGCATACCTTCTATCGGCAGACGATTGCGGCTACCGGACGTCTCAGCAGTCAATATCCGAACCTGCAGAACATTCCTATCCGCCTAGAGGAAGGGCGCAAAATCCGTAAAGTGTTTGTTCCATCCGAACCGGGTTGGTCCATTCTGGCGGCGGATTATTCTCAGATTGAACTTCGGGTGCTAGCGCATATCTCCGGTGATGAGCGGATGAAGGAAGCTTTTCTCCATGATATGGATATTCACACGAAAACAGCGATGGATGTATTTGGAGTTACTAACGATCAGGTTGATAGCAATATGCGTCGTGCTGCTAAAGCCGTTAACTTTGGTATCGTGTACGGCATCAGTGATTATGGTCTGTCGCAGAACTTGAATATTCCTCGTAAAGAAGCCGCTCAATTCATTGAGCAGTATTTTGAGGTATACCAAGGTGTGCGTCGATATATGGATGATATCGTAGTTGATGCAAGGAAACATGGATATGTAACCACGCTGCTGGAACGTCGTCGGTACTTGCCTGAGATTAATGCAAAGAACTTTAATCTACGTTCGTTTGCGGAACGTACGGCAATGAATACACCTATACAAGGAACTGCAGCTGATATTATTAAGCTGGCGATGGTGCATATGGATAAGGCGCTTTTCGAGCGTGGGCTAAAGAGCCGTATGCTGCTTCAGGTGCACGATGAGCTTGTATTCGAGGTGCCAGAGGATGAAATGGAGCTCATGAAGACGCTTTTGCCGGAAGTCATGGGTGGAGCATTGCAGTTATCTGTGCCGCTTAAAGCTGAGGTAAGTTTTGGCAGCAACTGGTACGAAGCGAAATAGGCTCCCTTTAAGGTGTGCATATCAGCTATAATGTAGTTGAGGTGAAGACATCATGCCGGAATTACCGGAAGTAGAGACAGTCAAGAGAACACTGAATGATTTAGTTAATGGAAAGCAGATAGAGAATGTAACCGTCCGGTTGGCCCGGATTATTCAGCGGCCGGATGATATTCAGGCTTTTGCCAACCTGCTCACAGGTCATAGCATTGTTAATGTTGAACGAAGAGGAAAATTTTTGCGTATCGTGTTAGACGGTCTGGTGCTGGTATCTCATTTACGGATGGAGGGCCGTTACGGACTTTTTTCGAACGAAGATCCACTGGACAAGCATACGCATGTGATATTCCATTTTACCGATGGTACTGAGCTGCGTTACACGGATGTTCGTCAGTTTGGTACGATGCATCTTTTTCAGATTGGTGAAGACCTGCAGTTGCCTCCTCTTAATAAGCTAGGACAGGAGCCGCTGGAGCCATCCTTTACGCCGGAGAAGTTTAAGCAGATTGTATCAGGCAAAAGCACAAAAATTAAATCGCTGCTGCTGAATCAGGAATATATCGTGGGCATAGGTAATATTTATGTAGATGAGTCGTTGCATCGTGCAGGGATACATCCTGAAGTCAGCGCTAAAGATCTTTTGGATGAGCAACTTGATCAGCTGCATCACGCTATTGTCAGTACGCTGACGGAAGCGGTAAACGCTGGTGGTTCGTCTGTAAAATCATATGTGAATGGTCAAGGTGAGAGCGGCACTTATCAGCAGCAGCTGTTGATTTACGGTCGTAAAGATCAGCCGTGTAACCACTGTGGAACGATGATTGAGAAAACGGTTGTAGGTGGCCGCGGCACGCATTATTGTCCAAGCTGTCAGCGTAAGGCAGAAAACTGAAGAAGTAATTAGGTTGGCACCCACTACTTGTCCCGCCCATATACTGTGTGAAGAATGCTTATTAGAGAACGGAAGCTGAATGAAGTGTATTGTTCAGTGTTCCGGTTCTTCACAGGAGGGATTGCGGGTGCTCAGCCCATTTTTTTCACTAATATTACTGGCTTTTGCTTTGAGTCTGGATGGTTTTGGCGTTGGTATTACATATGGACTGCGTAAAATGAAAATACCATTGCTCTCCATTCTGATTATCTCGCTTTGTTCGGGGGTAGTTATCTGTGTATCTATGCAAGTGGGTGTTCTGCTTGCCAAGGTAGTGTCTCCACATGCAGCTTCTGAGGTTGGCGCTGTTATACTTGTGCTAATGGGGTGCTGGTCGCTCGTCCAGATGCTAATGCAGAAGGAGAAGGAACAGACAGGTGAGCATAAAGTAGATAGTGAAGAAAATGTACTATCCACAGAAGCTCGGGCAGAGGTAGCTGTTGTTACTGAAGATGTTGTAGAACAGGTTGCCATGGCTCCTGAGCAGGCAAAGTCGGCTGTCTTTTCCCTTGAGCTACGACGGTTGGGGATTGTTGTACAGATCCTACGTACTCCGTCTTCTGCAGATATGGATGATTCCGGAAGTATTTCTTCGATGGAAGCTATGCTGCTCGGGATTGCCCTCTCTCTAGATGCTTTTGGAGCTGGACTTGGCGCAGCATTGCTGGGGTTCAATCCGATATGGACATCACTTACAATTGCTCTGTTTAGTGGTACATTTCTATTGCTGGGCATGAAGACTGGATTAAGATTCGCCGGGAACTACTGGATGAAGCATGCTGCTGCACTACCTGCGTTATTATTAATTACAATGGGAATACTGAAGCTATTATGAGGTGAGTACATGATTATTGGCTTAACCGGAGGCATTGCATCCGGAAAAAGCACGGTGTCCGCACTGCTTGTGAGCAAGGGAGCGAGGCTGGTTGACGCGGATGTGATCGCCAGAGAAGTAATGCTCCCCGGTCATGAGGTGCTGGCTGCGGCTGTGAAACAATTCGGAAGCGAGATCCTCTTTCCGGATGGCACCCTGAATAGGGGCAAGCTGGGGGACATTGTATTTCAAGACCCAGCGGCCCTGCAAGCCCTGAACAATCTGACGCATCCCGCAATCCGGCGGGAAATTAAAGAACGTATGAACAGCCTGGAGGTAGAAGATCCAGAGAAGTTAACAATTGTGGATATCCCTCTTCTTTTCGAATCAGGACTCGAGAACATGTTCCATGAAATACTGGTGGTCTACGTGCCTCGTGAAGTGCAAATCGCTCGATTAATGGAACGTAACGGACTTTCTTTAGAACAAGCAGAAGCACGCTTAAATGCACAGATGGATATTGAAGCAAAGCGTAACAAAGCGGACTATATCATTGACAACAGTGGCGAACTTGCGCACACTGAGCAACAGGTTGCTGTTCTTTGGGACAGGCTGGGCTTATCATGAAATGGTTACGTAAAAAAAGAGTCCTTCTTCTATTATTTATTGGTTTTACTGCGATATTGTTTCTGAGTACGAACTGGATGTCCTGGTTTTATCCGATCCATTATAAAGATGAGATCCGTAAGCACAGCATTACGTACGATATAGACCCATTTCTAGTGGCTTCGATTATCCGGGTGGAAACGAACTTCAAAACTGGACGAGAATCCAAAAAAGGTGCTATAGGTTTAATGCAGCTTATGCCGGATACCGCCAAATGGGCCCTTGAAAAGGCCAAGCTTCCTGATGTTTCTATGGAGGAGCTTAAGCATGAACCATCAGCAAATATTGAGCTAGGTACCTGGTATCTTTCAACATTATCCCGTCAATTCGAAGGTAAACGTACAGCGGTTATCGCTGCCTATAATGCTGGACCGGGTAAAGTTCAAAAATGGCTGGATGAAGGGATCTGGGATGGAACGGATGCTACGATTAAGGATATTCCGTTTGGTGAGACCCGCCATTATGTACAGCGCGTCAACTATTACTATGATCAGTACACGGATATTTACAACGAATTCTAAAACCGTGTTATGTATAAAAAGAAGCATTAAACGACCTGCGGGTCGTTTAATACTTCTTCAGTAAGCTTATGTGGACAGGTTATTTGTATTGACCTGCCAATTGTTGTTCTGCCAGGGTTACAAGACGTTTAGTGATGTAACCACCGATCGAACCATTTTCATAAGAAGTTTTATTGCCTTGGTAACCATCTGGGGAAAGCGTGATTCCGAGTTCTTGGGCAACTTCATATTTAAGTTGTTCCAAAGCACCACGGGAATTTGGAGCTACAAGGTTATTGGAGCTGTTGTTTTGGCTCATTGCTGTTCACCTCCTCTGTTGGTAACTGTATTATGTGCCGGACTTGCCATAATCATTACAATAAAAAAACGGTGATTTCTGGAAAAAATGAAATAGCCCTTTAAAAGCCGGTTGTTTAACAAACCGGGGACAAAAAACATTATGTAATAGGAAGTGATGAAGCTTATGAAATGCCCTTACTGCGATCACACAAATACTAAAGTTCTTGACTCGCGACCAGCGAATGAGAATAAGTCCATCCGCCGCAGGCGTGAATGCGAGCGTTGCAGCAAACGGTTTACAACCTTTGAAATGATCGAAGAAACACCGTTAATCGTAATCAAAAAAGACGGCAGCCGTGAGGAATTCAGCCGCGATAAAATTCTGCGTGGTTTAATCCGGGCTTGCGAGAAACGACCCGTCTCTGTAGAACGTCTAGAGAAGATCGTCTCTGAGGTGGAGAAATCCCTTCGCGGCATCGCCGTAGCTGAGGTAGAGAGCCAACAGATCGGTGAATTGGTTATGGAACAGCTCTATCCAGTAGATGAGGTCGCCTACGTTCGCTTTGCGTCCGTATACCGCCAGTTCAAGGATATTAACATGTTTATGAAGGAACTGAAGGGTCTGTTATCTAAGAGCACCGGGGATCTGGAAAGATTGTAGGGATGTGGCTTGTCTAATGACCAAAAAAAAGTGTTGACAGCGAAGGCGATTTTTTATATTATATAGGAGTCGCCTACGGCGCTTGGATTTGTCAGAATGACTTAAATACACCGAACTGAATTTTAGAATATGTGATTACATACATCTGAATATTACGTTTGGGGCCATAGCTCAGCTGGGAGAGCGCATCGCTGGCAGCGGCATCGGCAAAATCCCGCAAATTACTCCGTGTTTTGTACGGTGACTGTAACGTTGACTGTGCGCTGACATGCGCAGATATACGCTCCAATAAAACGAAGATATGCGTTATACAATCGGCTCTTTTCCGTAATAATACGGGAGGGGTTTTTTAGTTTGAGCGGAGATAAAAGTAAAGGTCGCGCGAGGAAAAGCGATAGGACATCCGATCGCCTGCGCTACTCACTCGACTACTTATTCGACTATTACTACCAGGCGAAGAAATCGGAGGGGCGCGCGGAGAATACGCTAAAGACGTACGTACAAAACTACACGTACTTTTGCGAGTTTTTGGACGAGCGTAAGATCATTCGCGATATTCGTAATGTCACGGTAGAGACAGGTCGCGAGTATATAATATGGTTACGCGATGAGAAAACGAAGTTTAGCGATAAATGTAACGTGCCGGATTCCGTCCGCACCGTCGGACTACTACCGAAGTCTATTAACACGCGTATCAAGAATTTGAAGACGATGTTTAAGTTCCTTCACGAAGAAAACGTTATCGACTCCGATCCATTTACGTATCTCAAGAACGTACAGGATATCGGACGCGACATCGACGTACTCACTACAGACGAGCTTCGCGCTCTATTAAATGCGCCGAATCAGCGCAAGTACAGCGACTTCCGCGATTACGTCGTGCTTAATCTGCTAATTGACGGAATGCTACGTATAGACGAAGCGTTAACTTTACGTAAAGAGGACGTGGATTTAGCGGCCTGTTACGCTTCATTGCGCCGCGAAATCACGAAGACACGTAAACCGCGCGTTGTTCCTATCACGAAGCGAACGGCGAAGCTACTCGCGGAGTTAATTCGTGAAACAACGGAGTTTGATAGCGAGTATATATTCCTTACTAACTATGGTGAGCGGATGCAGCCGAATCACTTCCGCCATCAATTGAAGAAATACGCTGACCGTGCGGGAATTGAGAAGCGCGTTTATCCGCATTTACTACGGCATTCGGGCGCTACGTTATTTCTTGAGGAAGGCGGATCTGAGCGCCATCTACAGGTTATACTCGGACACTCTGACGGACGGATGACGAACCACTATACGCATCTATCGGATAAAAACGTTAAAAAGAATCACGATGAATTTTCGCCAATTAACGCAGTACTTAATAAGGCAGAGAAATCACGCAAAATAATACGCTAGGCTAACGCCCATGCTTTCGGAGGTAATCCGGATGTGTGGGCGTTTTTAGTTTACAAACAATTTAACTTCGGTTACTTATACTATGTGGATATCATTAGCGAAGTATCTGTCCGTACTAGGGCGGGTGCTTTTTTGCGTTTTTTTTATTTGATGTCCCAATTCAATTAAAACCTGTCCTTATATATAGTGAGGGCGGATAAGGAGGCGTGCCAGTACTGAGTAAGCAGAGTGTATCTAATGCGCAAAAAGATTTAATCCAAGACTTACTCGATAGTGGATATAGCGTTTGCCAGATAGCTAAGAAGCTAGACGTGCACCACAACAACATTAGAAGAACTATAAGTAAGTATGCGCTGGAAGTGTACGTTGCTTTTGACGAGAACGATAGCAGCCTCACTGAAATTGATCATCTTACCGATTTCGCGTATGAGGAGTTTTGGGATGGGATAATTAGCGATGTGTTCCTACACGGTGAGGCCGAACTTATTTTAGATGACGTGCGATTGGAGGAACGGAAGTACTTAAACTCCACTTACGGGGGTCTGAGTGGTTATCTTTTAGCTAAAGGTTATGGTACGTTCAGAAAATACATCAAAATAAAGTGCACAGTATGTCAACTAATGAGAAACGTCTCTCAGTTTACTACTAGGACAAGTTCGATGCTAGGGCTTAACAACGCCTGTGTATATTGTGAAAGTAAGAGACAAAGGGACAAGAAACAACAAATAGCCGATGCTAACGGAAAAGAATTGGGCACTGTTCGACGTTGGACTACCTCTAGTTTTGCGGCTGAGGTCAGTGCGAGAAGTGGTGGAACGCTGAAAGTTTTAGGGAGGTATCGAAAATCTAATATTAAAACCGAATTTTTACATGTTATATGTGGTGAATCATTTTATACAACCCCTAATAGCGTCTTAAATGGTACTAGGTGTCCTATCTGTAGATCTTCGAAAGGAGAAGGGAAAATAAGAATGAAGCTACAGGAGTTGGGATTAGATTTTACTGAACAGTATAGGTTTAAAGCCTGTAGAAATAAATACCCACTGCCTTTTGATTTCTGTGTAGAAACACCTATAGGTAAGGTGCTGATTGAGTATGATGGTGCACAACATTTTATAGCCGTTAATGCGTGGGGAGGGGATGAAGGACTTGCTACTATAAAACGTCGGGATCGTATTAAAACAGATTTCTGTCGAGCTAACGATATTCCTCTAATTCGAATCAAATATACGGAGTTTGATGGTATTGAAACGGTATTAACTAACGAACTCATTGCGTTAGGTGTTATAGAAGATCAGTCAGTAGTTTGGTCCTTGTTTGCAGCTTAATCGTTTGCACTTTATTACACTTACGTAAAGTTAGCGTAAACACGTTTTTGCACTATTTCACACAACCGAAGTCCTTACGAATTTCCAGTTCGCTCGCCTAACGCTAATATTACGCCCGCCTGCGAATCACCGTAAAATCGCCGTGAAATTAACGTGTTTAATCTCGCGGAGGGATAAACGGAGCCAAACGCTACCAAAACGTCTAATTTAACGGTGATTTCACGGCGATAACACGTAATGTACGCGGCGGGTACGGTGGGGATTGCGGAAACGGGGTGGATCAGATACGGTTTTATCTTTTATATTTTAAAATCCGCGCAATTAGATATGTGTAATACAAGGTAATCCGCGCGTAATCCCTTTATATGTCCCGTATAAGGGTCGAATTGTACCCGTTACGGAGTTTATTAAGAACGATAGTGATTAATAAACTAGATCTTAAGGTCTTAAATCTTTAAGTCTTTAAAAGATATAATAAAATAACACAACCGTCCGCCATTGTCAACTATTATTTTACACGCGTCATTTTTACCAGTTTGTCTGCGTTAAAATTTGCACTATTTCACACAGGGGTGGTCGCTAATGGAGTGGAGATCAGCGCTAGGCGCATCCGCAGAATGTAATGTAATGCTCGACGTACTTGAGAGTGGGTTTGAACCACTATCGCCGAGGACCGCGACATCTACGTTTGACCTTGTAGTTGAGGGGTTGCGTATACAGATTAAGCGCGGAGATAATACCGGAACTAACTTAAAGGCGGATATCCGCAGACCCTCCGCAAAATGTCGGAAGTATACAGCGGAAGAGGTTGATGTCTTCGCCGTTGTTGATCCGATTAGTAGGCGCGTAGCTTACGTTCACAGAGCGGAACTTGTTCATGAGCGTCACCTAACACTTTATCTCACGCGTGATCACACTAGGAAGGGGTTACCTACGTCGTACAAGGCTCAGTACTTCGATGATTATATAGGATTCCACAGAGTACTACAAGTAGCACGAAATAACACTGGCCGAGTGGCGTAGCTAACCGGCTAATTACGGAGGAGGTTACGCTATGAAATTCCGCAAGAAACCCGTACTCGTCGATGCGGTCCAGTTTACGCCGGGCCTCGAAGACGGCTACGCATGTTACGTTGTTGGTGACGGAGGGCGCTTCGTAGGCTACCACGATAAGCGGACGCCGATTCCGCCGAGTTTCCGCAAGGTGCCCGCGATTAAGACGATCGAAGGATTCCACGAAATCAGCACGGACGATTGGATTATAACCGGAGTGGCCGGCGAGCGTTATCCGTGTAAGCCGGAGATATTTGCGCAGACTTACGAAGCCGCCGACGGACCGCCACACGAAGAGGAAGCGCACGAAAGGATACGCGAGGCTTACGAAAGTAACGTAGATTTGGCGGCTGACCCGTTTGATACTTATGGCGGCTTTGTGCGCGGAGTCCATCACGTACTCGAAGCGCTCGGAATAAAAATCGAAGGAGTGAACGCGTAATGACAACGCAAGCAAAAGTAACAATTCCGCGCGAGGTGGCGGACGCAGTTGAGAACTTACGTAAAGGCGACGAGTCCTCGGCGTTTACAAACGAAGATATTGCGTACAAATACTCAACCATCTCCGACAGAAGTGTATCCGCACTCTCTATCCGCAAAATTCCATTTGACACGTTAATGCGCGCTCTACTTGACGGATACGAACGCGAGCTGACGGAGGAAGAGGCGCGAGAAGAAGCGTACGAAAAGCTCCGCCAAGTGTACGCTGAGCATCGATCAGGTGAGGGCGCGTATGAAACCTCGCGTGAGGATCGGATATTCTCGGACGGAATTAAGTGCGCACTAAACACGCTCGGCATCGTAATCTCCGAAATAAACAGCGAAGCTAACAACGCGGAAAAAGGAGGCGCTGCCTAATGTTAAACGTAAAACTAACGCCAGCCTACACGCTAGTATCCGACGACAAAGCGCTCAACTTTATCGTAAAGGAGCGCCGCACCGTTGACCCTACGAAAGCACCCGGATATAAAGCGGTAGCCGGCGTAGAAGCCCCGCCAATGACGGAGAAATACGTAGATGTCGCGTATTATCCGGTAAATTCGGAAGGACTTCGCGCGGCACTCGATTATGTGCGGTTTAAGAGCGCGGTTGCGGAGGATACGGCGCGCCTCTCGGAGTTTATGGCGGTGCTGCGAGCGGAGACACAGCGGATAACAACGTCAATGAGCGCAGCCGTCGGTACGTGGCCGGAGATCAACGTTGGAAACGCGCAAAGAGACGCGTTTGGGGCGTCTAAATCGCGTGAAATTAGTACGGATAGTGCAGGCGGAGTGTTAGCGGAAGGGTAGCGGTAAAAGCGCCTATTTACCGCCGAAAATCAGCCATAAACACACCTTCGCCATATTTACGCGGAGTTATTATACGAATAAGGGAGCGGATGAAATGACGTATGATCCAATTAACGCGGCGCTATTCGAGATTCAGCGCAGCGTGTCCGAAAGTAGTGGCGGAGGTATATTCGATATTCACTATAAAGCGGATAGAGGAGCGCTAGTTGTCCCGCACGGCGCGGAACTTACGCCAGACAACGTAGTCTTAGCGGTGCCGGATGCGCAGGTAATGTTTTACGCGGCGATGGCGGAGTTTGCGCGGGGAGGTGCTGCGTAATGGATGACTACCGCGGTTATCTCGTAAAGGTCGACGGAAAGAAAACATTCCGATGTCTCGCGCAAAACTTCTATTCCGGTAAGTTGTATTTACGCCTTCCTGACACATTGGCGCACTTAGACTGCGGTTACTGTACGACGCCTTCGTTCGAAGTATCTGCGGGGCGTTGCGAGCGTATCGAAGAAGAAGACGTAGCGGAAGCGGTGTTGGCGGCTGTGCTTGCCTATGAGGAGGGCGGAGAATGAAACGCGAAGAGATTATCGCAAAGTGGATGGGGATTTCAGCGCGGGAACGTGACGCGTGGGTTGAACGGGAAGTATTCGGCGGAGAGACGTTCGGACAGTTTCGCGAGGTTAACGGCGTGCGCGTATTGATTCCGCATTATACAACGGATATCTACGCGGCGTGGGCGGTGCTTGAACGTAATGGGATTTACGGAAGTATTGCGTACATGGGCGAGGATTATCGCGCGGAAGTCTGGGCGCGTTGGGACGGCGCCGGTGCCTCAGAGTACGAATACGCGGTATCGCTATCCGCCTCGGAATCAATCTGTCTCGCGGCCATTACCGCTCGTTTAACGGAGGTGAGCGTTGATGTGGCCGTTTAAGCGAAAAAAGTCCGTTCCCTGCTGCGATCACGGCTGGCGCCTGATTGATACGTTTATTCGCGAGATTGATACAGATCCATATTCGCTTGATTACGATATGGAACGCGTTCCGTTCTTCGTGGTAAGCTGCGCCTTGTGCGGTAAGCAGCGCACACTTAATGAAACAGAGTTCGCGCATTTCCGCCAGTATTTCAACGTTAAGTTACCGGAGGTGACTACGAATGGAACTGCGTAAATTTCCCGTAACCGCGCCGGACGGAACGGAGTATCGCGTTAAGATCGAAGAGTGGCGCGAATCGCTAATTGGTCCGTGTCTGAGCGCCGTCCTGTACGTTCCTCGTAAACGATGGGGATTCCGAAAAATATACACAATGACGCTATATTCATATCACGATCAATATGACCCTGACGACGTTGAGTATGTCGCAGTAGCGCGTGAGGTAGTAACGGCATATTACTCTAGCCTCGCAGCTAACGAAAGGTGGGCGCAGCAGAAAGCGGAAGACACCGCGCGTAAACTGGCCGCAGTAGAACGCTTTAACGCATGGGGTGGACGAATAGAAACGGAGGTGTAGCGGATGAAGGCGCGAGTATATGAAAGTGACGGAACAGAATACCGGGTTAAAATACGCGAGGTTACGTGGGGTATTCAATGGGCGGAGGTTGACGTATATGCGCGGAGGAAATACTTCGGATGGCGTAGGGTAGCGAAAGAATCGTTCGGACACGGTAATGGCTTCTACGACGCGGACAAGCCGGATTTTGTAAGGATCGCGAGAGTGGCCGTGAGTTTCTACCACATTCCGCACATTATTCGTAAAAGCTCCGTGGATAAATTTCGTAAATGGGACGGGAGGTAGCGTAAGTGAAATTCGAAAGTGTAGCGGATATTATAACGCATTATCGCGGAGACAACTCCGTAGATGAAGACGAGGAGGAAACGGAATGTTCGACTTAGGCGACCGAATTGTATTATTTCTCGTAGGTAAAGCGTTAGTTACCGTGGGACTAATTGCGGCGGTTATTTCGCTAATACTCAGCGCAGACGTGGCGATTATCGTCTCAATCTGCGCGCTCGTAATCGGAAGTATACTCTCGTTGGAGGCGGCGTGATTATGACGAAAATGACGAACGAAGGTATCCGCGAGTTTAACCTGTGGTTGTACGATAACCCACGCTATCACACGCTGAGTTGGCGCGAGCAAGTGGCTGAGTTTTATGCGCAGAAATATCGGAAGGTGGCGTAAATGAAAACGTTAGATTAACGGAGTATTCGAGCGAAAACGGGAGATGAACGGTATATCGGACACTCTAAAAAATGCATGAATTTGCACGAAAAACCGTACTGACATCGAGTTTGAATTACAAGAATGTAGTAGAAACCGTTCAAAAAGCGGGTTTATCTTAGATAGTCACATACATGCTTAAACAGCGGAATCGCCGAATATGGCGTTTTACTATCCGCGATCTATCAATCTATAATCGGAGGTGTCAACGGATGACAACGGAAACTAAACGGACTGACCGCAGGAATTTACACGCGGACTTGGCGGTATGTGACGAAGCAACACCGGGGCCTTGGAATATACATGATCCCGGATTAGGTAGAGGTCACGTCTACACTAGCATAGACGGACGTACGTACAAAAGTGCATACGGAACCGTGCGTAAGGTAGCACGCATAGTTGTGTGCGGGATGGATTCGGACGGGCTCCTTTTCAACGTGCACTATACGCGAATTGAAAACGGGCGCAAAGGCGTCACGTACGAAGATAATTTCGCTAAATGGGCGATAGAGGAGGTTGTCGAGAGTGAGGGTAAATAAACTAATCGAATTGCTGAAAACAATGCCTCAAGCCATGGAGGTCGCAATATGGCCTGTTGATTTTGTAAAGTGTGACATCGAGGATGTGGCGGAGTGGAACGGGATTGTTTATATTTCGGATGTACCACGGAAAGGGTGAGCGCTATGCCAAAAAAGATAACCGCCGAGCAACGCAAGTCCTGGCGAACGCTACCTCTCGCGGACTGGAATACGCTGACCTGCCACGCGATGGTTATCGATCTGAACGCGGAGAAATTCGGCGTAAATAAATACGTACCTTTACGCGGATGGCAGTTTGAGCAGGGTGTAATCAAACGCTCATTAGCGGAATATGGTGCGCCAGCCTTACGCGAAACGATCGAACGTGCCTTTGCGGAACATCGTGTAACAACGCAGTATCCGCAACTTACCGCAGGGTTTCTAGTAGCGTATATGTTGCCGCGCATTATTCCGCAAGTCCTTGCGAACGGGCAACGTAAGGAACGCGCTGAGCAAGCGGTAGTTAATGGCGGGATGACTGCGGAGGAGATAGCGGAGTTTTTATGAGAATCGCGTAATTCTACGTAAAACGGAGTATTCACGAGTTTAAATCGATAATCTAAGAGTATCACGAATTCGTCAGACGGCGTTATATCGAGTTTTACAGAATTCCGACAATTCGATAATATTCACGTTGAAGGGGGGAACCGTAAATGTTAAAGTGCTATCTAGTTCAAGATCGATCGGGTGAGCATCAGCAACTTGTATTCGCAGAAAAGAGAAGTATTGCAATCGTTGAGAGCGAAGCATATGAATGGGAAGGGTATTATACGGAGATACGCGCTACAAGAGAGCCCGCGTTCGACGTTTATGCGGAACAGGGGTACGTTCCGAAGGAGGTTCTTGTCGCGAACGGATGGTGGTTTGAGTGCTACGGATGGAACGAACGGGGGTACCGATGCTGTGTACGATTATGTGAGGAGGACAAACCGTTAATAATCGGGGATAAAGTATACTGTAACGAGGCGCACACACGTAAGATGAAGGAGGTCGCGTAATGATCCACGGACTGAAACTCGTACAACCTCATTTTGAGGATGTATGGGAACGCCGGAAGCCGTTCGAAGTACGCAAGAATGACCGCGACTATAACGTAGGTGATGAGCTTGCGCTTAGCGAATATGATCCGGAAACTCAAACGTATGGTGAACGGACAGCTATTCGCATGGTCACGTACATTCTCGACGATCCGGCGTACGTGAAAGAAGGCTTCGTTATATTAGGAATCACGTAAATAGAAGCAATCCGTAGCAATAACGCGTAAGACTATGACAACCTCGCGCGCGTGATTGTAGCATAAAATTACGCAGAAATCTACGAATATGAGGGTATATGACCGCAAATCCGAAGTGATAACCGTAGTATAAACCGCTAGAATTAATACCGAAGGAGGAACGCAATGTCACACGAAGCGCATTCTAAAAACTGCATACTCGCGGAGCCATGTACGCTAGCCAATACCGCCAAATGTAACGCGCGTTGTTCGTCCTATATTGCTACGATGGGCTATAACGGACTTGGCGGACGCGTAGGCGCTGCGAACGTACCGGCGGAATACAGGCGCGTAACACTCGCCAATTCGCCAGCACGAACGGAGCAGGCCGCCGCATATAAACACGCCGAGACATACGCGCATACTTTCACGCGGCAATTCGGTGATGCGTCAGATGAGCGCATTAAATCGCTCTATTTATATAGCGCGGAACCCGGAACGGGCAAGACTACGACGGCCGCCGCGTTGTTAAACGAGTATATCGTCCGCCACTATATCGGATCAATCCAACGAGGCTTACAGCCTCAAGAACGGCCCGGCTACTTTCTCGACGCGAATGAAGCGCAGGTTTTGTATACGGAGTTTAACCGACCGAAAGTTCCGGACGATATTGCGGAGCCAGCATCACGCGAATATTATCGTAGGCTGCAGGCGGCAAAGTTAACGCCGTTCGTAATCATCGACGATATCGGCGTACGAGATGCGACCGATGGATTCCGCGGCGACCTCCACAGCGTGATAAACCACCGTGTAACTAACGCTATGCCGACCGTTTATACATCTAACGTGTTGATGGACGATTTAGCTACGGTGTTCGATCGGCGGTTAGCGGACCGTATACGTGACATGTGTATTGAAATACGCTTTGTCGGAGAAAGTAAGCGAGGTCTGCGTAAAACGGCGTAATACGTTGCTACGGTAAGCAAACGAGAGATAAGCGGCGTGTTACGAAGGCTCACACGACAATTCGACAAATTGCGCTATGAGAGAGCGTTGAGAAAGAAGTTAATTACGTTAAATATTTCCTAATGCCGTCCAATTATTTATAAAAAGTCCCAATTATGTCGAATGTGTCAATTTTAAAATCACCTTATTTGCGGTTTGGACTAACTATTAAGCGGGAGTAAAATTGGAGGTGTATCTATTGGCGCTATATGGAACCCAGCTACTATCTAAGATATTAGACACCGGAGACGTATCCGCTTTAACACGGCTCAGCGTAAAACGCGCAGACTATCCGTCAAAAGGCGAACAGACTGCGCATGACTTTCTCCTTAAGTACGCCGCGGAAAACGCAGGAGCTGCGCCGTCACTCGCGTCATTCCTCGGCGCGTGTCCCGACGTTGAGTATATCGCTGGCGTTACGGACTCTTTCGAATACTTAGCGCGAGAGTTAAAGGATGCGGCGGGTAAGCGTGCGACTGCGGAGTTATTGAGTGATCCGAATATGCAACACGAATTCGACACGAAGACTACGGAAGAATTTGTCGTATCATTGACGAAACGGCTCGAACGGATTAAACTGGAAACAAGAACAGGCGTTCGTGTATTTACAGATATTACCGAATCCGCTGGCGAATACCTGGCGGAGTATCGAGCGCGTAAGGCAGGGACGTCGTTTAAGATTTGGCGTAGTAAATTCGCCACAATTAACGAGCAGATCGGCGGTTACTTTAGCGGTAATATGTACGCATGGTACGGGAGATCTGGTCGCGGAAAATCCGTTATTGTAATGGAAGACGCGGTAATTGAGGCGGCGTTTCAGGGCGCAACGGTGCTTCCGTGGATACTCGAAATGAACAAATACGAATGGATGGCGCGAGCATACTCGTCGATCAGCGCACGGATAAGCGGCACAGTTGAGCGTATTGACGGCGTCGACTATACGGTTGGCTTCGATAATCGCGCAATGCTTATGGGAAAGTTGGACGAGGCGTACGAACGCGGACTCGAACAGTTCTGCGCGGTAATTAACGAAATCATCCCCGGTCGGATACTGTTACGCGCAACAGATAGCGAAGGCTTCACGGAGCGCACGGTCGCGCAGCTTGAGGCGGACATAATCGAAACTGAGGCGGATGTCATCGTCGTCGATCCGATCTATCTCATGGACTTCGAGGCGAATACGTCGAGAGTAGCCGGCGGAGACGTGGCGGAAACGTCAAAGAAGCTGCGTAGATTGGCCGGACGGTTAAAAGTGGTGATGCACATCGTTACGCAGGCGGACGAGGATGAAAAAGAGAAGGGCGAGGATGGCGTAAGGGAACTGCGCCTACCTAAACGCGCCGACGTTAAGAAAACGAAGGCGATACTCGAAGACGCTACGAATCTATTTGGAGTCGACACGCTAAATAACGAAGGGCGCGGCGTTATCGGAATCGGGAAGGGGCGTAATGGTGGCGAGGACGCTACGATAGAGCTCGTATACCTTCCGAATTGGGGCATCGTGCAGGAGACGGATAGGGCGGTGGAGGCTGCGCAGTTTAGTCCGTAATTCGTAAAAATAAGTTTTTGAATAAAACGTTTCCTCTTTGGAAACACTTATAAGTTTATTGTGTTGACAAAAGAAATATGACAAGTTATTATGGGGGCGTGGACAAATGGATAAATAGTGAAATAGAGGTGGCAATTTCCGTGGATGAGAACTTACTAGGTCAGTTCATAGCAGAAAAGAGAAAAACTAAAGGAATGTCTTTGCGTGAAATAGCAGAAAAAGCTGAACTGAGCCCGTCGCAACTAAGCAAAATTGAGCGCGGACTCGTGAAGAGCCCTAATGAGGACACTTTAGATCGAATCTCTTACGCTTTAAATGAGGATAGAAATGCAATCTATGCGTTAGCAGGTAAGTTGAATAATGATGCAAAAGCGGAAGCAGCATTGTACATTCCTGAGCTACTCGGGGGCTACGCGTTCAGTGAGGTTTCCGCCACGTATGAAAGGCATGATGTACTTAGTAGTGTTCTTGATGATTACGCAACGAAAGAGGCATCGCAAATATTTACCATGCGTATTATTCGTGCACTTGAAGAGTATCGAGGAGACCTTTCAGATGAAGATACCTTATACATCGCACGTGAAATGGTAGCAGCGTTCGAACTAACTACTAAAAGACTTCAAAAGTCTAAAAAGGATTAGGTGACCTAATGAACGCTATTAATAACGAATTATTCCTTTCCGCCATCGAACGCTATCCCTGGCGTAACACGCAGCCAAATAGTCGCGGACGCCTAATCGCATCCTCCCCGTTCGGTGATCGCGCGGACAATACGCCATCTTTCTCGGTTGTGATCGATCCCGACGCGGAGGCCTTCGGTTGCTGGAACGATGCTGGCGCGGTTGATCCGTACTGGGCGCGCGGCAGTCCGATTAAGTTATATGCGTTTTTACGCAACATTACGCTGCAGGAAGCGTTTGAAGAATTAACGGGCGGAGACGTAGAGGACAAGCCAACGCTCCGTGTCCGACTGAACGCGCCCGAACCGGAATTAATACGCCGACCCATCGACATGACTCCGTACATACAACGAGAAGTCCCGTATCTTACGGGGCGTAACATAGCGCCAGTTATTCAGCGGCTTTATAGATGCGGATTTGATAGCGAGAGGAACGCGGTAGTTATGCCGTGGACAAGCCCGATCGGAACGTTTCTTAACGCGAAGTGGCGGTCAACCTACGGTAAACAGTTCTGGTATGCGCGTGGAGGAGCGCCAGTTAAGTCGATGATATTTGGTGTAGATATCGCTCACAGGCGGTGTATCAAACGCGCGGTCATTACGGAGGCTGAGATAGACGCCATGACAGCAGCGAGCGCGGGTACGTTCGGCTTAGCGGTCGGCGGGTCGGAATTTACGGATGAGAAGGCGGAGTTACTGCGGCGTAGTCCGATCGAGGAGCTGCTGATTGCGGGCGATAACGATGCGGCCGGCGAAAAACTCCGCTGGCAGATCGAGCGTAAGATGCGCGGCTATATGCGGCTATACAACGTAGAAATTAATGACGCGAAGGACTTTAACGCGGCAGGTATCGAGGCTACGCGCGAGGCTTGCGCGAATGCTACGCAACTATTAACGGTACGGCCGCGTTTATTAATACGTTGAATGTCGTAAAATTTGGCGACATTTGTACGGTGCGAACGAAATTAATCGCTCGCTGCCTTATCGGGAGTTGCCGCAGAAACTTCGGTCCACGCGTATAGATCGTACGGCGAGTCGAGACCGAGGACTTTCGCAATCGTGCGTGCTTTATCGAGACCCATTACGCCGACTTTATCGCGGTCGTTAATCCAGTGACCGATTTGTGAGCGCGAATAGCCGGTGCGGCGGCCGAGTTCAGCTTGCGACATATTACGTTCTTTGAGCAACGTCCGAAGTCGGCATTCACCGACAACGTACATTTAAATGCCTCCGTAAAAAAGATTTAATTCAGATGTCCCAAATAATGAATTCCTTGTCCTTATATATAATATAACCAAAAGATAAGGAGGTTTTAAGTTGAACCATAAAAAACTAAATAATTTAGCTACACAAGCCAAAGCGGGAGACGTTCATGCTATGTGGGAGGTAAAAGGTCACTTCCAAGCTTACATTCACATGCTGTCTGAATTGAACAGGAATAGGTTTTTGTCCCAGGAAGCATTTGAAGCAGAGTGCTTCAAGATTATAGACGGTGTTATAGAAAGGTATGACCAGTCCCTTGGTAATTTCTCGCAATTAGTTATTAATTTTATTAAAAGGCGATTAGGTAGAAGTAGCAAAAGGTATAAAAGCTCTCTTGAGAAGTATTGTGTTTCTTTTACTGAACTACCTCAAACCACAGGTAATCAGGATGGATTCACGGAGTATGTTGTTGTGGACGACTTGGCGGTCGTCGATGAAACACTCTTATTAAATGAAAGAATCACCGGCTTGGCGGCCGGTGACCCGAGGAAATTGGCGATTCTAAACTCCTGGTTAGACCCCGAATATAATGACTCTAAAACCGCTAATCTGTTGGCGCAGACTAGTGGAGGTAAGGCAGAGTCACATCGGAAGTTTATAGGAAGATTTAGAACCGAGTGTCAAAAAGCGTTGGCAAACGCAGTCTGACTTATTAAGTTTCGGAACGGGCTATCGGGCATGATGTCCGTTCCAGTATTAATTATATCACAAAGATTTAAAGATAATCCGTAGGTATTACTTACCTTATGTATTGTATTTCCTAAATATATCCAATCCATACTTCACGTTTTCAATATTACGCAAAAAATTTGCGGTTGTCAACGCTTATTTAACTGCGCCCACTTCTAAAACCCGGAGGTTAACGCCATGAATCGTACTAAATTAACGGAATCATCACATATAAATACCCGCAATCCTCACGCTTCAAACAGGCTCATTGATCGCCAGTATAACGGTTGTTTCGAAATTTACGAAGACGCAGCGGACTACATCGATATCCGCAACGTAATTAAGGGGCGTGTCATCGCATGACCTGGACCGCAAGTTCCCACGCAGCTAAACGCGCCATTGAACGTTTCGGAGTTTCGCCTGACAACGTAGATGCGTGGTTTAACGAAAAGTTAACGTCAGCTCGCTACGTTTGCAACACGGTCGACGATGACGGAAGTGAAGCGCGACTATTCGTTAACGGTAAGACGATGTTCTTCGCCGCGCTATATGAGGACATAGTTAAATCCGTACGCTACGCATCCCGTACGCAACTGGCCGCTGACTGTATCGCTGAGCTCGCAGAAAAAGAACTCCGTAAGCGCCAAGTCCGCGCACTCGAAGCTGAGCGGAGTTATGCGAATAAGAAGGCGCAACTAGAAGCGCGCCGTATCGATATTAACATCGCCATATTGCGGACGAAATCCGCGGCGCGCATCGCTAACTTAACCGCAGAGCTCACCAAAGTTGAAGCGGAGTTGTGCGAAGTGTTGGCGGCCGTCAAACGTGCCAAGCGCGAACTAACGAGCTACGCGGAGGGTTACGTATCCATTACAGCGTAAATTACGAATGAGCTGAGCGTTACTCCTACGCCAGCAACGCGGTATTAACGAGGAAGGGCGGTCATTCGTTAGTGCCGTGTTGCGGACGTAGGAAACTGCGGACCGAAAATAAAACGAAAAGGAACGTGATCGAATGAGCATGTTTACGAAGGTTGGCGCAGAGGCAGCGGCGGCAGGTAACAACGAAGGTGGCGCGAAGGAGAGTCCGATTACTTCGTTCAAGTCGGGAACAACGCTCAAGGTCGGCGTCAAGTCGATTAACGATGTGGCGGAGTACTACGGCTACAGCATCTTCAAGAAAGTTAACACGTTCGTTCCGAAGAATCCCGCAACACGTAATGCTCGCGGATATATCGACGCTAATCCGACCGTATGGGATCAAGCGGCTGCGCTTCTCTATAAAGAGGCGGATACGGCGAAGAATGCCGGCGCTAGTGAAGACGCGGTTAAGAAGATTACGGATGAGGCGTACTTGTATCGCGGTAAAAAACGTTTCCTTCGCGCATTCTTTGACTTAGCGACTGGTAAGGACGTAGTAGTCGATCTGAGTCCGAAGCAAGAGGAAACACTCAAAGCCGTAATCAAGAAATACGAGAAGAAGCTCGGAACAATCGCGTTCGAACTAGCGAAGACCGGATCGAGTACAAACGCAGTAGTTGCGCTGTCTCCGATCATTGACATGGACGAAGACCTGACGCCAGAAGAACGCGCTAACTTCGCTAAACTCGGCGAGACTCCGTTCGATATGGCGTCGCTCGAAACGTGCTTATACGTAGCGGACGAGGCGGAACAAACGAAGAATCTCGTAGTCGCGGGCTTTGATATCGGACGTCTCGGATTATCAATCGGAGCCACCAGCGGGGCAAACAGCGCGGGATCTACGCAAACACCGCCGCCAGCCGACGAAGGCGCTCCGATTGATATTTCTGACGAGGATTTACCTTTTTGATCGCGTGTCCCGAACGGCCGCAGACGCTGACATCAGGTAACAACGGTAATAAACCGCCGGTCCGCGTGTACGTTGCGCTGGCTGGCGGTGACTATAACGAGAGGGGACGTGGTTAATATCGCACATATCAGTGAAATAACCGGTAAGTATTCGGAGCTCGCCGCGCGACTTGCGCTATTGGCTAACGGATGGACTGTTCACCAATCGGAGACAGACGAAGCGTATGACGTGTTGGCACAAGATCCCGTAACGGGAGACTACGCGCGGATTCAAGTTAAAACGATTAGGCAGCGCAATGATCGCGGCGGCGACCTCGTAGTCTACGCGAAGAAAGGCAACGGAACAACGTACGATTTGGCCGACGCTGATTACATTATTGGCGTATGGAATAATGCCGGCGAAGTTCCGCGCGTGTTCATGTTCGAGAACCGCTGTCTTACGGAGTACTGGTGCGGAGAAGCGCGTGCGGCCGAACGTTGGGTAGAGCTGTCACTTGCGCTGAATCGCGAGATTTATACAGAGACAGCCGCAGATCCGGAAATACCTAACGCGGCCTAGAACGGTAAACGTACGAACCGGGGCGGAGGTTCTCGCGAACAGTCCCAACGAAGGAGACGCAAATAAATGGCGAAATTAAACGTAGTAATTCCGGCAGTAGACGTAATGGTTGACGGACAGGCTTACCGCAAAGTTTACCGAAAGGCGCAGGCGGGCGATATCGTAAAGGCGCTTAAAGACGGTGTAGATATCGATTCGGGCGCGTTTTATCGCGTAACTTACGAAGGTCATTTCGCCGACAACAACGGAGACGGACGATCACTATCTCTTTGGCAACACGAAGTCTTCGCGCCAATCACGGAACCTTCCGCGACGATCACGTTCGAGAACGCTACTTACCGTAAAGTTGAGCGCAGTGCGGCGGAGGGCGACGTTATTGTATTCACGGACGAGGACGAAATTGAGTGTTTCCTTACGTTAGGCAAGCCGTACCTTGTTACCGAAATTGACTGGGCTGGCGATCCGCAGATTACGGACGACGACGGAGACGACTTCGATGCCTGCGGATGTGATTGCGACGTGTACGAAAAGGTCACTGAGCCATCAAGCGTTAGTGAACAGCACATTCATAACGGCGTTACGTATCGTAAGGTGTCCCGCGTGGCGAACGTAGGAGAGCTCGTTCTTGTTATCGCAAATACAATGGGCGGAAATTCTCACGGCTATGATATCGGCGAGGTAACGGAGATCATTCAGGAGTGGCTACCTGGGAAATACGGTGTTCAACGGAAAGGCTCCGGTAAGATCGCCCCGTACTTGGCAACCGCAGATTACGTCGTACTCGAACCGGTAACACCCGCTGAGCCTACGAGACATTCCGCCGGCGACTACGTTAAGGTAGTAGATTCTTCCGGAGATGATCGCGCAAAAGTCGGTGATATTGCGGAGGTTACGGAGGTCCTGTCTGACGGACTATCTTACGTGGTGACTACGGACGGTCGTAGTTACGGAATGTTCTCGCACCGTTTCGTACTCGCAACCGCCGAAGAAGTAAGCGTGGCACAAGCGGAAGCTAAAGCGTCGGCTGAACGCGCGGAAAAGGAATCGCAGGAAGCCGAAGAAAAGCGACGCGAGAAGCTGAAATGGGCGGCGATCGGGCGTAAGGTTGGCGAGTTTAAGCGTGGGGATATCGTTAGCTTTGAACGTACTGACGGATTAAAGGGCGTAGGTACCGTTGAGGACAGCGGAACCTTAGACGGCGCTGTCGGCGTCAGAATGGGCGCAAAGATATACGATGGTTCTGCCTATTATTCGGTATCTTTCAGAAATGGCGCTATGGCTTCGTTAATTGTACCGGTCGAACAGCGCTTCGATAAGACCGCCGCCTAATTCACCGAAAGGAGTGAGCGATATTACCAACGTTAAACTAACGCTCAATCTCCGCCAGCCGCCGCCTACTGAAGCGCCAGAAGATAGCGTAGCGCGTATAACCGACGCGACCAAACGTAAAAAACTTGCCGCGGAGGAGACGTTAACGGAAGCATGGGCGCGAATATTTGCGATGAAGAATACGGATGCCGATCGCGATAAGTTAATCGCGGTAAAAGACGCAATGGAGACGGGTGCTACGGGCAGACACCCGTCCTGCGTCGGCAAACGGTTCAGCAAAGCGGAGGCTATGCGGATTTATGAGGACTTGCGCGTTTCAATCCGTGAGGAAAGATTGCGGAGTATGGTCACGAAGACTCCGAAGAACTACTTTCTTATTGATAACGCGAAGCTACTAGCGCGACTCAACGATAGGCTGCGCAATGAAACGGAAGTGGCGGTCGATACGGAAACTACGGGAGTTGACGTATACACTGACGTAATTGTCGGGCTGTCACTAACGTTGCCTTCCGTAAGTATTCCGCCATTAGCCGAAAAAGGAATGCACGTATATATTCCGGTTGCGCACGATGAAGGCGGACAATTATCGCGAGATTACGTACTGCAGGAATTACGATGGTTCCTGTATAGCGTGGACATCGGGAAGGTTCTCCATAACGCTATATTCGATATTGCAATGTTTAGGCGGCATGGCTCCGATTTGCGCGGAGTTACGTGGGATACGATGGTAGCGATGCATCTGCTTAACGAAAACGAGCCGTCATTCCGCCTCAAAGACTTAGCGCCGAAATATCTCGGAGTTGAGTCGGACACATTCGCGGAGCTATTCGGTAAGACGCCGTTTAATGAAATACCGCTGGATATTGCACTGGCATACGCGGCAAAAGATACCGATTTGACTTGGCGGCTTTACCAATTCCAGCGCAAACACTTCGCGACGTTGCCGACGGTACTCGAATACTACGAAATGGTCGAGGTGCCGCTGCTCTACGTGATCGTTGATTTGGAGGCTAACGGATATATACTCGATTTAGATTTCGCGAAGGAATACGGTGAGCAACTGAGCGCTCGCGCCAAAGAGCTGCATACGAAGCTTGTCGGAATCCTGGCGAAACATCACGTAGGAGAGTCCGAACTTAACCTTAACTCTACGCCACAAATGAAGGCGGTACTCTCTGCGGAGATCGGACGCGATATTCCGAATATGGACGCGAAGAAGACGCTAAAGCCGTTAGGACGCGAGTTCGAGATAATTGCGGACTTACTAGAATACCGCAAGATCACGAAGCTCAGCGGTACTTATATTGACGCGCTACCAACGAAGCAGAATCCGACGACTAAGCGCTGGCACTCGCGGTACAATCCGATGGGCACGGTCACCGGACGCTTTAGCTCAGGCAAGGACGAAGATGCTACGGAATCTAAGCACTTCAACGTTCAAAACCAACCGGAAGACGCGCGCAAGATGTTCGTAGCGCCGGAGTGCAAGGTATTAGTATCCGCGGACTTTAAGGCGCAGGAAATCCGATGCACCGCGTACTTATCAGGCGAACCCGTTCTAATCGAAGCGTTCGAAAAGGGAATAGATCCGTACGCTAATATGGCGAGCATGTATTACAAGCGTCCGTACCATGAAGTTTACAAGCTGCCAAACGGTGAGGATACGCCGGAACGTAAAGCGATGAAAGTCGTATGGCTCGCGACGCTGTACGGAATGAGCGACTTCTCACTCGCGGAGATGCTCAAGTTAAAGAAACCGGAGGCGACCGCGTTTAAAGAAGAGCTGTTCGGAAGCATGCCGAAGCTCTCCGCGTGGCTTAAGGCGAACGAGGAACACGTAGCCAAGTATGGTTTCGTATGGGCGGATAAACAGCAACGTAAGCGGCGCTTGCCTGACGGAACACTTAAGCGCAAGGAAATCCCGTACGGAAAGTGGAACGATCCGAAGTACGAGGAGTGGCGCAAACATAACGGTAAGATTAACCGTGCTATGCGCCAGGGTACGAATGCTCGAGTACAAGGGAGTTCCGCCGTCCAAACGAAAGTTACGATGATTAAAGCGCACGAAGAATGTCAAAAGCGCGAAGGTTGGGCGCTATGGGGAACGATTCACGACGAGCTTGTATTCGAGATTCCCGAGGATTTCACGCGTGAGGATATCGCGGTTATTGAGCGTATAATGACGCAATCCTACTCGTGGGGTAGCGTAGCAAACGGAACGGATATCGCGATAATGCGACGTTGGGGCAAGGGAATGACGCCGGACGAATGGTTCCGCCAAAAAGAGGAGGCTGCGTAATGCCCCGCGAAACCACAACGGTTAACTGTCCGCAATGCCTCCGCCAGATCCGCGTGCTTGCAGATGAATACGGCGACCACGGATGCGCTTGCGGGTGGGATATCGCGCAAGAGGAACGTAATTATAACGAAGGAGATGACGCGGAATGACAACGCTAAAATTAACGGTAAGCGAGCTCGAAGACCTCACGATTGAGGGCGCAATCACAATGAAGTCCGGCGCCGAACTCAGCGTAGTTAAAGACGGCCGTTGGGTATCCGAAGGTAAATTCGAATCCAAAACGGTAATCTTCACGGACGGTGAGCGTCATTATCGCGGAGAAGTAATGCGCGAGGGATCGCCATTTACGGATTATACGTGGGGCTCCGAATGGGACGGTGGCAGCGCGGATATCGAGGAAGTCACTCAGGTTGAGCGGACGATTCTCGTATGGGAAACGGTAAAGGAGGCGGACGAGTGAGCGCAGAACGGCCGCTAACGTATACGCCGCCGGGTGCGCGAGTAGTGACGGTTGAGAAAACGAAGGGAGTTGCGTAATATGCCCGGAAAAATTAACGTTCATATGTGCGCTGCGTGTGGAGACGAGTCACGTCCGGAGGAACCATGGTGTTTTAAGTGCCGCAGAAGTAAGCCGCTGGTTAGGCGCGATAAACTCCGAGTAACTGGAGACTTCACCGTTGTTGATTGGTTTTCATCGCGTTCGAGCGCCGGTCTTATCGTTGAGGACGCGGACGGCAAGCGTTATCCAATGTATATGTCGGACGTATTCGCGATGATTAACGGACTGCAACTAGTAAGCCGGACGCTGGAAGAGACGAAGAAAGGTTCAGCGTATGGCTGGGCGCTAATTACGAAGGAGGCGGTTTAAATCACGAGAGCAGAAACGCTAGTTAACGATTTCCTAACGCAAATGGATGCGTACTACTCATCGCCGGACACGTCTTTTTATGATAGCGCGCTTGAGCGCAAGTTCTACGAACAGAAACTCCGCCACATCGGATTCAAGCCGTATCCGAAGGATGGTCTCGTAACGTTCGGCGCGTCCGGTACGAATATGTGCGACCGCCAACTCTACTTTAAGAACGATAAAGGAACTCGCGCAGAGAAGTCCGCCGACATTCCGTTCCGAGGACGCCAGCGCCGCCAAGGTACGGCCGTTGTCGATTACGTACAGCTCGATATTCTGCATATGCCGAAGCGTATCGGTAAGGCCGCGCTATTTACGATGTCGGTACGCGATGACGGCGATTGGGACTTCGAAGACGCGGCGCAGGAACGTACGGTATTTACGCACCCACATCCAGAAACAGGCGAGCTCATTTCGTTCGCGATTACCGCTAAGCCTGACGGTAAATTCGACTATGCTCCGGACGGTTCGCGCATTATATTCGAGTATAAAACGAAGGCTAGCGGTCTGCGTCCGATGAACGGTAAGCTCGACTTTAAGGGCGCGCAGGACGATCACAAACGCCAGGTAGTCGCGGAGTCGCTCGTATTCGGAATTAACGAAGCGCTAATCGTATATGAATCTACGCATAAGCCGTCGTGGTTCTCGGACGAAGAATCATCGTCAGTAACGAAGGGACAGAAAACGTGGAAAGAAGGCGTTCCCCTTCCGGACATGCGCGCATTCTACGTTCGTATAACTGACGCAATGCGGGCGCAGCTTCTCGACGACTTAGCGCGCCAGGCTGCGCTTGTATACTCCGGAGAAGTTCCGAACGTCAGCGTTGAGATGACGGATAAATGCGGATTCTGCGCGTTTCGCGGTCACTGCGCGGCTACGTTAAGTGCGGATAACTTGGCGCGGCTGCAGCGTGCGGAATCCGCGATGGCGGGTGGCTCGATGGTGGGTAAAGCTGCGCATAAGAGTCTCCGGAATTATCTCGCGACTGTAGAGGAGGAGGCCGCTTAGTATGCAAACACCGCAATCATACGTAATCAAATCCATCCGCAATCTCGACGGAACAGCGCACGAACGCGAAGCTCGGCGCAAAGGACAGCGCGTAGAAATCTTGCGTTGCGAAGTCGGCGCGCCATTAATCGTATGTTACCGCGATGACGGTAATAAGATCCTGCGGACGTCAGCGGTACAGAACGTACTATACGCAGATGGCGCGGAGAAAGTCGTAGTCTTCACGCATAACACCGAATACTCATTCGTAAAGGAGGCGGCGTAATGATCTCACGTATTATTAACGGAATCCTATACGTATTACTGATTGGTGCGCTAATGGTCGGCGGACTCGTATGGTTCTCGCTTCTGACTTGCGGATTGTGGTACATCAGCGTAATAGTGGCGCTCCTCATTGTTTGGGCGTTCATACTCGGTTATTTATCGGAAGGAGGCGGAGGTAATCGCGAACAGGACGCAGCCTAAAACGCCAACCGCGCGCCATGCCGGACTTGACCTCTCGCTAACATCGCCGGGGTTCGCGGTCATCGACGTTAAAAACCGCGTGCCTACGTTGGTTGCAACGTCAACCGTTAAGACGGACGCAGGCGAGGCGCAGCCATTGCGCTACGAAGTTATCGAAGCTCACGCGCTGCTATTCTTCCGCCAGCACCGTCCGGACAGCGCCATTGTCCGCGAGATATGGCCGCCGAGCCGTAACTTTGCGCAGAACGATAAAGTTCACGGAGCCTGGAGCGCGGTTGATCGCGCACTATCGCGCCTTGGCCTAACGGTGGCCGACAACCTTTCGCCGAAGACCGTTAAGAAACTCGTAGCCGGCAACGGTAACGCGGAAAAAGCGCAGGTAGCGGAGGCGGTGCGCCGTTATCTGCGGCTTGATCCGGAATATAAATTCAGCGCCGGCTATGACGATTCGGATGCGTGCGCGATTATCTTAGCGTATTTAATCCGCGAAAATATGATCGATGAAATCGGAGGGATTGCGGCATGAATAAATACGGAACATACGCTTTCGTATCTGACTATAACGATAAGTTTCCGGGGCAATTCGACTTAGCAGCGAAGGAACTGACAAGACGCGGGTTCGATATCGAGGTTAACTACGCTCAATCAACGCAGCTTGACGGACGTGTTCTTTTCTCCGCTTTAATTATCGCACGAGAACCGGTAGCTGCCGCATGACGCGTGAACTCGCTCGACTCGCGCAAGCCCAACGCCAGGAAGTCGCCGCCTACGAACGGTCGGTCGCGGTTTTCAGCGGCTTGGCTGCGGACTATGAGCGGAAACTAACGGAGGCACGCGCTAGGTTAGCGGATACTGAACGCCATATAAAAGGAGAGATGCGCAATTAATACGCAACTATTAACGGATGAATTTATTGCGAAATATCCGGAGTTTCCGGAACAAATGAACGCACTGGGAAAATTCGTTTACCTACGGACATATAGCCGGTTTCTGCCGGAATTAGGCCGCCGTGAAACGTGGAAAGAAACGGTGCGCCGCGCTACGGAATATAACGTCGGCCTCGGCGTTAAACACATGGATAAAATCGGATATGGCGCAGATATCGAGTGGCACCGGAGAGAGGCGGAGTTGTTGTTCGATAACATGTTCAACCTGCGCCAGTTTCTCAGCGGCCGGACGCTGTGGGTTGGTGGCGCCGATAACGGAGTAGCCGATAAATACCCGCTGGCGAACTTCAACTGTTCGTTTATTAATATCGCGTCATGGGCGGATCTCGGTGATTTATTCTACCTTCTTATGGTCGGAACTGGCGTAGGATTCAAGTGCACAAAGGAACTCGCGGCCGGTCTCGCTCCAATTCGAACGAACACAACGTTACTTCACTCGGACTACGAGCCGGTTCCGAGGGCTGCGCGCTATGAGCATACGCAACTCCGCGATATGGCGAATGGGTACGCTAAGATTTACGTAGGTGACTCGAAGGAAGGTTGGGTCGAATCACTACGTATATACCTCGATATCCTAACACAGCCAGCGTATGAGCACATTCATACCGTTAAGATTTCGTATAACAGCGTACGTCCGAACGGCGAGCGCTTGACTACGTTTGGCGGTACGGCGTCCGGACCAGAACCTCTACGTGAGATGTTCGCGGGAATTGACGCGGTATTGAAGAACGCGATTGATCCGGGACTCGCTCCGCTTGAAGAAGTCCTTACGTGTTACCACGATGATGAAACGGATGACTGCGGAAATCCTACAGGATACAAGCGTGTACGGCCGATTCACGTTCTCGATATTGGAAACCTCATCGGTAATAACGTAGTTGTCGGAGGAGTTCGCAGGACAGCGGAAATATTCCTCATGGATGCGGACGATTACGAATGTATCTTCGCTAAGTACGGACTTAATGGAATATGGGACGCGGATAAACATGGAAAGGTAATTGCAAAGACGAGAGCGCTCGGACTAGATAAGGAAGCTCAGTTCCTTGAAAGCCTGCCGCTATTTGATCCGAATGCTCGTCCGTTGCATCACCGCCGAATGTCAAATAACTCGATCGCGTTCGAAACTAAGCCCTCGCGCGAACAATTAAATCTAGTGTTCGAGATGATGCAGGCAGAGGGCGAGCCAGGATTCGTTAATCTCGAAGAAGCGCGCAGACGGCGTCCAAACGCGGAAGGGCTTAATCCGTGCGCGGAGATACTTCTCGACAGTTATGGTGTGTGTAATTTGACGACTGTTAACATGACCGCATTTGTACATGAAGGTCGCTTTGATTACGCAGGACTTTCCGAAGCTCAGCGCCTATCTGCTCGCGCCGGCTTGCGTATGACACTTGCGGAGCTTGAGCTACCTCATTGGAACGCGATTCAGCAGCGCGATCGCTTGCTTGGTACGTCGCTGACCGGCGTGAAGGATGCGCTAGCCTACGCGCAATTATCGGCGTTTGATGAGCGTGAATTACTTGCGGACTTAGGGGATACCGCAAGGTACGAAGCGGACACATACGCAAAACATCTACGTGTATCTTCGCCATTACTCGTCACAACAGTTAAACCGGAAGGCACGATATCGCAAGTGGCAGGGGGAGTTTCTAGCGGCCTACATTGGTCGCACTCTCCGTATTATATTCGCCGCATCCGTATTAACGCCGCCGATCCGTTAGCTAAGACGGTCCAGTTTCTCGGATGGCCGGTTAGCCCCGAAGTGGGTACGCCAGGCGAAACGGAAGCCGAGCGCCTGCAGAATGCGCGAACTCTCGTTATTGATTTTCCGGTAGCATCCGGAGCCGCGCGTACGAAGGATGATGTGAGCGCAACGGAACAACTCGATACGTACTTCGCATTTCAGCGCCATTATACGGAGCACAATTCGTCTAATACGATCACCGTTCGGCCGCAGGAATGGGCGGATGTCGAGCGTATTGTCTACGATAAGTGGGACGAGTTTACTGCGGTGTCTTTCCTCGCGTTAGACGGAGGCTCCTATGCGTTAGCTCCGTACGAAGCGATTACGCAGGAACAGTACGACGCGCTGACATCCGCCATGAAGCCGTTTGATCCGGAGGTGCTGCGGTTATTTGAAACAACGGGGGTGAGTGACCTTGAGGGCGCGGATAGTTGCGAAGGAGGCGCGTGTCCAATACGTTAATTGGATCGTTATCGTGCGAGCAATACGCCTGCATCCGTACTTGCGGCGAGCGAATAGCATGGCGGATTTGACTGACGAGGAGTCGCGTAAAATTGACGAGGCAATGAGAATACGGAAGGCCGGCGCTTAAATGCGTTAGCCTTCCGTTTTTTTTTATTTTCCAATGTCCCAGTTTAAAGAATATCTGTCCTTATATATAGTGTAGGGCGCAGGAACAACGGAAGCGCCGCAATATAAACGAGGAGGCGGTTTATTAATGAGTACGCAACAATATCGCGAAGTTAAACGTAAGGCAGCGGTGGGAGAACGGATTAAGATCGTTAACAGTGATCCGCGTGACTCTCGGCATAAAAACGGAGATGTTGGAACCGTTAACCAGAGCGGAGATGCCGGTATTTTTGTAACGTTTGACGGAAGTAATTACGGAAGTCACGGAGTATATGCGCGTGAATACGTCACGCTCGAACCGCTAGAATCCGCCGCACCTTCACCGCTCTCATCCGATCCCCTCTACGCAGCCTTCCGCCAGTTCGTCGCGGACAACGCCGCTGAGATTCGCGCGATTCTGCCGGAAGTTGAGGGGCTTTACAGCCCGAAAGAGCCGCAATTAAGCGCTAAGCCTCCGATTAGAGTAGCACCGATTAAGCCGCTGACTCGAGCGGAAGTTATCGCGAAGGCACGCGCTGATGTAGCGGAGTTGATACGGATTGGACACGATAGTCACTCGGACATCACGAACGAATCTCCGTTCCATAATCGTTGCTATACCGCCACCTTCCACGTTAACCGCGAAAAGCGGACGGTAACTGCGCTCGTCAATTTCGGAGTTACGCTAGAGCGCGTACCTGACGCTAAATTCATTGCAAAATGCTCGCCAGCCGACGTATTCCACGCGGATCTTGGCAAAGCGATCGCGCTACGTAAAGCGCTCGGATTAGCGGTGCCGACCGAATATACGGACGCGCCGCAACCGGAGAAAGCGGAGGTAGGAACCGTTGTACTTTTCGAAGGATACCGCGTAACCGCTCGTCCCGATACGGATTGGAACGTTAATTATACACGCGGTACAGCTTGCGTAAGTAGCGTCGTTATAAGCGCCGGTAAAATCCTCGACGACACCGACGTTGACTACAGCACCGTGACCACGAAAGGAGTTGCCGCCTAATGGACGTGTTGAATACGTATGGTGGAGAGACGAGCACATTTACGTTAATTCTCGCGGTTATCTGCGGATTGCTTGCGCTATTCTTCTTTGTTGGGGCGGTTCTCACGGAAGAGCCACTAGCGATTATAGTAGCGATACTCTTCGCTGTCCTTGCGCTCGCTTTGTGGTCTAACGCATCTGAACAGGTCCGCCACGAAGTCACACTCCGCCCAGACGGCGTTATCGACGCGCGTAAATACGAAATTATCGAACAGCGCGGCGCAATATACGTAATTGAGGAACGGAAAATCGCGCAAGAGAAGGTGGCGGAATGATGAACGCTAAATTAACGGCTATGATCGCGGCGCTCGGCGCGTACGCGGTAACGCTGTCGGACTTCGAATTCGAAATCCCGGACGAAATAGATGCGGAGATTGACGAGCTCCTCACGTCCGCTGACGAATTTGCAACGGGCATATCGGACGCTGAATCTAACGCAGTTCTCCTCGCGCAGTTAACGGAAATGCTCGACGCGATTAAGGCGGAACTAACCGCTGCGGGGACGACAATAACGATACCATCGGAGGAGAAAGAAAGTCTCGTAAATGCCTGCGAGTTTCTCGGTTGTCTCGAAGCATGCGGCGTAGATAATTGGGACGGATATAGTGATGCGCGGGAAATGCTGTGTGAGGCGGACGAATGATTCAGCGAATAATCGACCGCACGCAATCCGAAATCATGGCGGAGCGAAAGCGTCAGCGAGCGCAACAACTCGATAAATTACGAAGGGGTGAGCGTGTGAGAGAGCGCGAAAGCAGCGTAGTAAACGTTAAGCTTGTGCTATTACCAGGCGCAGAAATCCCGCAATACGCTAAGCCGGCCGATAGTGGCTTCGATCTCGTAGCGCAAGAGGATTACGTAGTCGAACCGGGAGCAACCGTGCTTGTGCGGACGGGAATCGCGCTAGAAATACCGGATGGCTACGAAGTCCAAGTGCGGCCGCGTTCGGGAATATCGCTAAATACGAAGCTGCGCGTAGCTAATTCGCCAGGAACCGGAGACTCATCGTACCGGGGAGAGATTAAGGTAATCATCGATAATATTGCGCAGGTTCGCTACTACGGTCACTCTGACGTGAAGAGGCATACCTCGCAAACATACGCAACTATCAGCGGAGAGTCGGTACCCACGGAAACTGTGCGCCATTACCGAAACGCACACTATGACGACGAGTTTTATACGGAAGCCCCAAGGTATGCGTTAGATGGATCGTATCTCATCCGTAAAGGAGATCGCATAGCTCAGGCTGTAATCTCGCCAGTCTCACGCGCTAACTTCGTAGTCGTTGCGGAATTATCGGAGACGGAGCGCGGTGATGGCGGATTCGGACATAGCGGAGTCAGCATATGAGCCGTCCGAAAGAGCATTACGCAATTCTACGCGACGGCTATCCGCTAGGAATTTCCGCTAACAACCGCTTTCTCCGCACATACAAAACGCGAGAGTCGGCGGAACGGTCAGCGCGTGATAAGGCGGCCGATGATGCGCGGTACGGTCGTGGCGACTATTATTACGAAGTAGCGCGGTTAATGTTCGCGATTAAACCGGAAGGGGCTGACGCTAAATGAAACGTATGGCGTGGATATCCGTTCTCATCTTCTCCGCCGCATTTTGGTTCGCGGTCGGCTATTACGTAAAGGAGGCGTTGTTTTGACTGCTAAACAACCGCTCGGACTCAAACCGCGCTACATTGCGGAAGCACCTCGTATGTACGAAATTAAAGACGCGGTTGTGCGTTATATGGACGCGGGCCTTCCGGTTCCGACCGAATGGCTTGCGGAGTATAACGAACTCGCCGAACGGAGGGAATGCGGATGAGCGCGGAGATAATACCGTTCCCTAACGCAGTCGCCGACGCACTCGAATCGCTCGCCAAACTAGCGCGTGCTGGCCGCATAACCGGCGTCATGTACGCGGCTACTGGACCGGACGAGCCTGCGGTATTAACCGGCTGGCAAGGCGTGGATATTTCGGAGCGCGCCGTAATGTTAACGCACATGCATTTCGATTTGATTGACGCTTATGTCCGCGAGAATTACGTAGAGTATTAACGGAGAAAGACGTAACGGGCAAGCGTCTTTCCCTACGCAAGAACTCGCCGCGCCAACGGTGGGCAAACGTTAAATTAAACGATAAGGGAGACGGTTATTAATGGAGAAAACAACGAAGTATTTGCGGTGCATTAGTATTGACGGACGCTGCGACCTCACAGTGGGTACGCGTTATGAAATCGAAGAAACGGCGGAGGTACACGGTGCTGACTATTACGTAATCATTGACGACGCCGGTGACCGTAGCCATTGGCCGATTGAGCCGGACGAAGACGGAGAGACTTACCGCAATTGGTTCACGCTAGAAACGGACGCTGACTCCGCGGCTATTACGCTGCTCCCGGACGAATCACTCGGCGGCATTCAACGGGAATATCGCGAGGTTAAGCGGAAGGCGAACGTAGGTGAAACGGTGAAGGTCGTCGCATCGGATAGCGCAGATAACGGAGTTGTCGGTAGTATCGGTGTATGTACACGTAATGACCAGTTTTGTGACGAGTCGATTGATACGACGTTGACACACGACGAGGACGGATTCATTGACGTTGTTCGCGCGGAATACGTAGTCCTCGAACTTACAGATATCCTGCGCATCAATAACGAGCGCTTCCGCATAGTCGACCGTAAGGCTGCGGTGGGCGAGCGCGTTGTTGTTACGAAGTCTCGCACGTTTAATATGAAGCCGGGAGACATCGGAGTATGCACGCTAACCGACGAGTTCTCCGACGCTTCGATTGACGCGGAACTGGAGGGCTACGGTAAAGTGTTTATCGACAATGCGGGCGAAGGTTACGCCGTACTCGAACCGCTAACATCCGCGGAACAAACGCCGACTCCAACGCCCCTATCTGCGCTACCTCTCGCCGACCAATACGCGGAGAACATTACGGTGCTCACACGTAAGATTGTCGCGCTCGAAGGCCGTATCCTTGCGCTAGAAACGGATACTTCGCCGGCTCTCGTGCCTTCTTACGTTAAAGTTGCGGAAGGTCCCGTTGATAACGCGCTACCTTCGTACGCAAAATCCGCTCAACAAATCCGCGACGAAATCGTTGAGCGTGCGAAGGCTGACGTTGAGAATCTGGCGGATGAGAACGGTCTCTACGCTATCGGGACGGACGGTAGATACGGTTTTGATATTGTGCGCGCCGAGTTTGTAATCAACCGTGAAAAGCGGACGGTAGTCGCTGTCATGCGCGACGTGTACAGTCTCGGCGAGAAGCGTGTTGTAGCGCGAGGCATCGCTCGCTGTGCGCCAGGCGAAACGTTCAACGCGCATATCGGACGTGCTATCGCGCTGAGACGTGCGCTAGGCTTGGCGGTTCCTGCGGAGTATCTGAACGCGCCACAACCGGAGGAAGTACGCGTAGGTGACATCGTAAGACTCCCGTATGGAGGCGTGATTAGAACGGTGGCTGCCGTATTAGACTCGCATGTGATGTATTCAAACGGTATGTGTAATTCACGCGGTATCCCGATCATTATCGATGACTCACGCGCAGAGGACAGCGGTGTAAAAGCCGCGCCTTCCCCGCGCAAGGAGGCTGCGTAATATGCCAACGGAATTATACGCGATTATTCGCAAATCTACCGGAGCGTTGGCGTGGAAACGCGCAGTTTATGCGGATGCCGGTGGCGCTAAGCAGGCAGCGCGCAGGGCTTGCGGAAATTGGATCAAGGACTACGCGATTGTACGGGTCGCTGGTAGCGTAACCCTAGCGTGGGATACGGACGCAGCCGGAAATTGGGTCAACGTTGAGAAAACGGAGGTGTCCGCGCCTACGGTATCCGTTACGGATTCACTGTACGGAAATAAGCGCTATCTTAACGTCGGGGACAAATGCGTAATAACCGTGAGCCCAGCGCAGACATTTACCGTGGAGGTGGCGTAATGAAACGCACAGTCACCGAGGTAATTGCGATGCTTAACACGCTTCCACTTGACGCTGAGATCGACGTACTTAACGTATGGTCGAACGGGCGCAAAGTCCGCCGGCTCAGCGATCAGGACGAGAATAGCCGCTGGCATCCGGCCGGCGAGTACCGTAAGATGACCGCGATTCTAATTCCGGAGGTGGGCGAATAATGACGTTACCTAATATCGGATTGATCGGCAAGCTCCGTTCAGGAAAGTCCGCTGCTGGCGACTACCTCGCGCAGAAATACGGCTACACGCAATTCGCGTTCGGCGACGAGCTCAAGCGCTATGCACACGAAATATTCGGCGATCCTGCGCCTGGGACGAAGCCGCGTGCGTTGTATCAAACGTTCGGACAAGCATGTCGCGCGATTGAGGACGGAATATGGATACGCAAATGTCTCGGCCGTATCAACCGGATGAATGGCGCGCGAGAATCCGCTAACCGCGAGGTAGGTGAGCACGTGTACTATCCGGTCAACGCGGTGATAACGGATTGCAGGCAGTTAAACGAGGCCGAAGCGCTAGCCGCACGCTCTTACGTCCTCATCCGCGTAGAAGCACCGGACGGCCTCCGCATCGAACGCGCAGTCAACTCGGGCGACACGTTCAATTACGCGGACTTGATGCACGGAACGGAAACGTCGCTCGACGGATACGCTGCGGACTTTACCGTAACGAATGACGCGGGGCTGGCGGAGTTGTATGCGCAGATTGACAAGATAATGGAGTCGCTGCGCTCCTCCCGGGAGGCGGCGTAATGACTACGAAAGAGTACCGCGAAGCGTTCGAATGCGGTTATTTCTACGGGCGGATTGACGCGATTAACGGCGCTGAGTATGACGATCGGACTCCGCTGGCTAAACGTGAGGAAACGGAGGGCGATGCGCACAATGACGCCGAACAACCACGTTAAAAATCCGCAAGACGGACGCTACTCATCGCGCTATCTTTCCCGCAAGCGCGTTGTTAATTGGGACGAAGCCGCCTATACGGTGCTGACGAGCGCACGGGACGCATCGCTTCATCCCGTAAATTGAGCGAAGAGGAGACGATATCCATACGCAACTATAACGTAACACCGCAATTACCTGCGAACGGACTAACGGTGGCTGAACTCTTTTGCGGCGGCGGATTAATGGCGGTCGGACTTAAAGCGGCTGGCTACGATATCACATTCGCGAATGACTTCGATAAGCGAGCGGCAGAAGCGTACGCATACAACATCGGCGATCACGTAATCTGCGGAGACATTACGGACGATACGCTGCAGGCGCGCATACCTGACGCGGACATTATCGCAGGTGGGCCGCCGTGTCAGGACTATAGCGTTGCGGGAACTGGCGCTGGCGAAGAAGGTGAGCGCGGAAAACTCGTATGGAATTATCAGCGTATAATCGGACGCAAGCAGCCGAAAGCTTTCGTATTCGAGAACGTTAAGGGACTGATTACGAAGAAGCACCGCCCAACCTTTGACGCCCTACTCTCGGAGTTTGACCGCATCGGCTACGTCGTCACCTGGCGCCTAATCAACGCATGGGACTACGGAGTTGCGCAGAAAAGAGAGCGCGTATTTATCGTTGGCGTGCGGAAGGATCTCGACTTCACGTTCGAATTTCCGGAGCCGAGCGTAGAGGATTACCGGACGCAAGTACTACGTGATGTGATCGGGGATTTACCGGAGCCTAACAGCGGTATTAATGCGCATACTCAAACGAAGGCTACGACGGTCAAGCGGACAGAAGGCGTCTATAATCAGCGCGCGTATAAAGCCGATTGGGATACGCCAGCTAAGACCGTATGTACTAATCGGCTGGATCACGCGGAGATTCATCCGGGCCCTGAGAATCACGATCCTAAACCGCTAACTCCACATGTTAGAGAACGCTTAAATAGTGGCGGCTATGAAACGTATTTGCGCAAACATCCCGCAGCCGAGCCGGACTTACCGAGCGCCACATTAACCGCACATCTCGCGAAGGGATCTCCGGACGGCATGTACTTTTCTCCAACGCAACCCCGCCGTTTCACTGTCCGCGAATGCCTACGAATCCAATCCGTACCTGACTCGTACGTGTTGCCTGACACAATATCGCTATCCGCCCAATACCGTATCGTTGGCAACGGAGTCGCATCGCGCGTCTCCTACGTGATCGGAGTCGCGCTAGCGGAGCAACTTAACGCCGTACTTACGCAGGAGGTCGAGTACAATGACGCAGCTTGATCGCTTCCCTCCGCCGGATGAGCCGAGAGTATCCGCGGTCTGTGCGTACTGTGGTGGAGAGATCTACGTAGGAGACACGTTAGTCTTGTACGCCAATAACGATACATCGCACGAGGGCGAGTGTGAGAGCGGATATATTGCGGCTGAACTTGGACTCGAGCGGTTAGTTGCGGAATAGATTCGCTAAATTCAACGTTAGAATATTTCACAATAGCGGAGGTTACTGCGTGCGGCAACGTTCATATAGCGTAGGGCTTCCGTATAAAAGGGGCGGATTATCATCGGATCAGTAAAAATCGACGTAGAAAAAGGCGCACGCACATACGAAGTTAAATACGTTTTAAACGACGCAGCAGGCGTAAAAAAGCTCCTCCGCGATCGACACCACGTAAGCAGCGCGCAGTTTAACGGCGACTATAACGCAGCAGACACGCTCATCGACTTAAACTCCGCCATCAATAGCGCCGGCCTTACGGATCGCCAAACGGAATCAATCGCGTGGGTTTATGGCGCTGATCTCACGCAATCTGACGCGGCGAAAGCGATGGGCATTTCGCAGCCAACCGTTAAGCAATCCGTAGACGAGGCGGCGGAGAAGATAGCGGCGGTATATAAGTGGTGGGAATACGGAGAGATTACGGCGGCTTACGTATTGACGGACGAAGACGATAACGAAACGGAGGCGGCGTAATGGCTGAGAAAACGTATATTGAACGCACGACAGCCGCAATTGAGGCGCTAGAATCCGCGCTTCGTACGTACTTTAAAGCGGAGGAACCGCGCGCCATTCCTTTCACGTATAACGGCGCCACTTACGATATTCGCGACCGAGAAACGCGCATATTACTCGTTGCCGCAATCCAGGACGCTTATTATCGCGAGCATGGCGAATACAACCAACGTAAACTCGACGAATGGTACGCGGAACAAGCGGAAGGCTCACGTAAGAAAACGCGCCAACGTCCGTCTCCGGTTAAAGTGGACTCCGCGCTAATGGACCGCTTGACTGACGCTATCCTTTACGAAGAGATTACGGACCCGAATCCGCATAAGATCGCACACACGGAATATCCGTTCATGTCCGAAAGGCAGCTCGATCTCCGGCGCGATCGTGAAACCTCGGATTCGGCTGCGGAAGCACACGGAGTTGATGGACGCGATCACCGAACGCCGACGAAGCGAGCGCGTACGCCTTATGAACGGAGAATGGTCGATGCTGGCGCGAAGATTCGGAATGCGGCGAGGGCTGCGCGCTATAAGCGTGATACAGCGCCGGGCCGGATTGTGCCGTACAATCTGCGAGATACTGGTGGCGAGCTTACGGAGCCGTTTACGCAGTGCGTCGGAATAGGTGCGCGGTGGCTGGCGGATATGTCAGCGGTTAACGAAGTGACCGTAGAGCCGGCGGAGGAAATAGTGAAGGAGGCTGCGTAATGGGTAAAGCATCGCGCGCTAGATGGGACGGTAATGTACGCTCGATGGCGATTGTAGCGAAGTCGGACGCGGATATCACGTCGGATGACGTACAGTTTCTACGCGATAATTACACGTCAACCGGCGGACTTTTACCGAACGCATACGCAGGGGGAGCGTTTTATACGCCTCCTCACGTAGCGCGTTTTATAGCGGAAGCATTGCGGGGGCTATCCGGAGGTTCATTTCCGCCGGGCTCCCGTTTCCTTGAGCCGAGCGCAGGTTCCGGCGTATTTATCGAGCACTTACCGCCCGACGCGGAAATAACAGCGCTCGAACTTGACGAGACATCCGCGCGTGTAACTTCGCTAATATATCCGCAGGCCAACGTTATCCAGGGAGACGCGTTCCTGCACGACCGCCGCGATTACTACGATTACGTAATCGGTAATCCTCCGTATGGCGTGAGTATAGACGTAGATGCTGCGGATCTACCTGACGCGTTCGAAACGTTGAAGATTACGAAAGGACGCGCGAAAGGGAAGTCGGAATCAGCGTTTATTGAGCTTGCGATTAAAGCGGTCAAGCCCGGCGGCTACATTGCGTTCGTGCTTCCGCTAGGTCTGAATTACGCCAACTATGCGGATACGATACGTAAGCTTTTGTATCATACGTGTTGGCACGTTGCGACGATCGGACTTCCCAGCGAGACATTTGCGATGACAGGTACGACTATTCAGACGCAGATACTAATCGTACGTAAAGCGCCGCCAGGCACTCCGCTGATTCCTTCCGCTGAGACACGTTGGGGATCGAATTTTAGGCGTGGCGGCTACGAAGATATAACAGAGTTTTGCGCTAAGTTTCTAGCGGGACAAACGCCGGCTTATTTCGCGCTGGTAACGGACATTGGCTACGATAAGGACGGTAAATCTACGGATAAATGGGGCGACGGCCTAACGCAAATGGACGAGTTAGTTGCGGATTTTACCGACGACTACTTAGTGCGCTCGAATCTGTATCCGCACATACCGTCGTGGCACAGCGTTAAAGACGTCAGCGCGTTTATGTTCTCACACGCTAACGATAGTTGTGACGGATATCGGGGCGCGAAAGGAACGTATCCTGACGGGCCTTACCGCTGGAATGAGTTGACGCTCGGGGCGGGCGTGGAGATAGCGTGGGAAGGCGAGGAGGTTAGTACGTTCGACTTCGGATGGCAGGATCGGATAGTTGACGCTTATTATGCCGAGCCTGCACCAATCCCCATATACGAAAATAGAGTCGCAGCTTAATCACGAGACCATAAAAAGGAGAGATGATAATGAGCGGTATTTCCACGCGGAAGTTCCCCGTCAAAGGGCCTTACGGGGATGACTTTTTAGTTAAACTACGTGAGTACACAAGCCCACACAGGGGCTACGGGATTGAGGTGACCTTATTAGTTAAGCGGAGGTGGTTCGGATTTAGAGGCGTGTTTAGACACTCGTATTATAATGGCGGGGGAGTTTACAACAGGAACGCCCCTAAATTGGTGAGCATAGCCCGCGAAGCGATCGGCGACTATGAAGAATCAGTAGCCCTAGAGTGCGATCGAGCAATACAGAGGGTAAAGGAAGCCGAGGAACGTCTAGGTGAGTTGCTTTACTTTGAGAAATGGGATGGAAGTTGGAAGAAGATCGCATAATTATTCCTCTGCGTCAAAGGTAAGTAACTCCGCAGCCGTAACGCTGAAATATACGCACAGCTTCGACAATAGTTCGCGCGGGTATCGTTCCATTTCGTCATTGTACATTATACGCACAGAATCGAAGCGGTAATCGATGTCCCGCGCCAGCTCGCGTATGGAGATACCGTGGGAGTCCGCTAGTGCTTTAAGGTTAGATCGTAAATACATGTAAGAAACACCTCCAGGTAATTACTATATAACGACTCGGTAAAAGTGTCAATTGTAGGAGGGCGGTGGTGGGAATGTTTGAAGATTATATCGGGTACGCGCGGTCTATGTATATTGTAATGTTTCTTTTGGGGATGGGCGTAACAGTTCTTGGGTATATCGTCGGTCTTGCAATATACGCGGACGTAAAAAAGATATTAATTGCCTGTTGACACGTTAAACGAGTCGTGGTATATTTAGTACATAAGAACGACACGTTAAACGGGTCGATAAACCGGAGGTAATTAAAATGAAAACAATGAGCAAATTAGCAATCGAAGTACGCGGTTACTTTATCGAACAGGTAATAGGAAACGGGGACAACTCCGCAGCCGGAATTAAGGAAATTCTAAGCAATCCAGAAACATTGGCTCAAGTAAACGCGCTTTGCGAGATCGCAGCAACCGTTGAAGAAGGTGTTACGATTCCACAAGGACAACGCAGAGCATTCTTCCTAAATCGTATCGCGGGGCTAACCGCGTGATCGTCGAAAATTTCACGCAGTATCAACCGAGGTTCCGCGCATGGTTGCGGAGTCTTGGCGTTATCGAAGGCAGTTCCGTTATGTTATTCGAGTACATGTCGTGGGTATCCCGCAAGGCTGACGAATATATGAGCATCGCGGGGATCACGTTTTTTAACGAAGGCGACCACGTAAACTTTACGGAGTGGTTATTACGGGAGGCAGACGCAAATGAAATACAAAGGGCACGTAGTGTGTAGTAGATTCGTAGCAGGGCGCTACATGAACGGGCGGCTATACGTGAGGACAGCGGGCGGCAATTACGTAGCGATTACGCTATTGTTGGCGGAGGGAGCGCAATAACATGGACTATTATACTAACCACAGCGTACATTTACGTGTTCTTTACGCTAAATACGGATCGGACATGGTTAGCGCGGTTCATGCCCGCATAGTTAGCGATAAATTGCGTGAGCCGTGGCACACAGACGCGGAGGTGCTGGCGATAATACGCGACCTGGACCGCGCATACCGCGATATCACTGTCCCGCCTAGCTTGCGTATTTAAACATACAGGCCGCGCGCATAAAGTACTCATCGGGCACCTTAACGGAGGCGTCCGTAATATCTTCGATTATTCCGCTGCCTACGAGTTCGTCTGCGATGAATATGACGATGGGCGAGCGTTCTAGCTGCGCGGTATAAAGTTGAACGTTCGAGGTTAGCGGCTTCATAAATCGGCTCATTTGCGTAGTCCTTTCGTAAGTTAGTCCGTACAATTTCGACAGATTAGCGCCAGTTCCTTCCGGGGAGGTGGCGTTTTTATTTGCGCCGATACCTATAAAAAGCGTGATTTCACGGCTATACATATGTAAGGAATTTTTTTATGAGTCCGTCCGATACCCGACATTTAGCGTGATTTGCGGACTAAGAGAGTACAGAGCGATAAGGACAACGAATGTCGCGGGTAAACTCCGCGCACCTTACGTTACACATTCGAATAGGAGGCGTTGTATATGAGCGGAAATATCGCTGAAATGAGCGTAAAGATTAACGTAGATACGGTTGATATCGCGGAGACAATTCGCGGACTCAAGGCGATCCAGCGCGAGGCGAAAAAAGCTACGCAGGCATTGCGCGATTTAGAGAGTGCGCAGGTAAAGGCGGGTGAGCGCGAATGAATACGCTGCTTGGGTCACTACTCCCTCGAATTAATCAGCATTTCATTCTTACAAATACTGACGGCACGCACATGAGCCGCAGAGATATTAGCGAATACTTAGGCTTAAGCTACAGTCACGCATGTAGATTGTTACGGGAAGCACTCGATGACCGCGCTTTTGCGGAGTTCAAGATGGGCCCGCATGTGAAGTTTATAGCGAATCCTTACGCAGTTCACGAAAATCCAGAGCCCGCACCTATTCTCACAGCGGTATTCAAGGGTAGGTGTGCGTAATGAATAACGCAGGCATCCACGTTTACTATGACGAAGCGCTCGGCCAATACCGCGAGAGTTATCCGGTAGATGGCTACATACATGAGTCGGTAGAGGATCGCCAACGCAAACGCGATCATGCGCAACGGGCGGCTGCTATAGGGCGTGACCAACGCCATTACGTACAAGCCTATCACGAGCCCGTCCGCAAGCTTACGTCAATGCTCGGCTTAAACGAGCTAGGCGCAATCATGAAGCTACTTCCGTATATGCGTATGGATAAGGCGGGCGATTTGTACTACGAAGGCGTGCGCATGGGTTCCGTTGAAATAGCGAAGGCGATCGGTAAAGCGCCGCGCTGGACAGCTACGCTAATTAGTACGCTTATGCGCTGCGACATCTTAACGGAGAAACGCGAAGGTCGCCGTAAAGTATACGGAGTCAATCCGGAGTATCACGCGATCGGACGAACGTTGAATGACGGGCGCTATACGAAGGTTTATCAAACGAAATTGCGGTCGGATGTGCGGGACTTAACGGTCCAGGCAGCCGGCCTTTTATATTGCATGATACCGTACATACATTACAAGATGCTTTACTTGTGTACGAATCCAGACGATCCGAATACCGACGCACTCAACCACATTACGCAGGCATCATTCGCTAGAATCGTCGGCATAGACGAACAGACAGCGCGCAGAGGGTTGCGGGAATTGAGTAAGCACGGATTTATTATGCGTTCCGATTCGTTCGGTACCGTAGTTATCCGTATGAATCCTGACGTAATGTACCGGAAAGAGACGTGCGACGACGAACATACGCAAATGGTGCGTCATGAGTTTACGCAGAATAAACGCGCTATGCAGGCGGCTTTTGACGGGGATGATTCGGATCTTCCTTTTTAGGGGGTATCAAATACTGCATTCTTAGGGCTAAAAGGGTATCAAATACTGCATAGTTCAAAAGGGGACTCAGCCTTAGAGCGGCGCGGGTTACAGCCGTTTTGGGGCCTGAGCTCCTCTTATCTTATGAGCTAACGCCATAAGACGCCGAAGATTCGGAGAAGATCGCTCCGACACTGCGGCTAAAATCGTGCCTTGTGTATCATATATTTAATCCGCGGATCTTAAATAAAAGATTGGGCGCAGTTAAATAACATGTTCCGAAGGCGCGACAGCGACGAGGGATTTAGCTGAACTTTGGCTGAATCAGCACTTGAACTAAACCTTTGTCTGATAGATACATGAAGCTTATTCATCGAAGTATCTCATGTAGGCAACACCTATAACAACGCGGATCTTAAAGCGGTAGCGAACGTACAGTGAGCGGAGGGATAGCGTAATGTCTGACGTTAATCACGTTGAAATAACAGCGGAAGGAATGCGTATCGTAAGCGGAGAGCGCACGCTATTACTGACGTACGAATACGGACAACCTTGCGCTTATATTACGGATACAAACGGTGGTTATCGCAGCGTTATAGTTACGGAGGGATGGTGTGAACATAAAGGCGGGATTATACCACCGGATGTTAAAGCGCACCGCGATGACTACGTATCTCACGATTACGCGCGTAAACTACTGGCGCTGGTTATCGGTACCGACGTAGATAACGTTGAGTATAACAACGGTAGTTATTACGCTTGTGCACGTAGTAGAGGCGGAGCCATAACGCATAAGTACGAGATAACGTAATACATAGCGCTGTTCTTACGCTTTGCCCGAGCGTATGAGTAGCGCTGTTTTATTACGTTGATTTAACGTTAAATTAGGCGCTTTAATAGCGCATGAGTATAAACGTAAGGACAGCGTATATAAGCGCTAATAGACGGAGAGGAGGCGGACGAAATAGCGAGACAGCTAACGCAAGAACAGTACGATGCTATAGCGTGGATGGCGCAACCTAAACGCGGAGGTAAGACGTACGAAGAGATAGCGGAGATCATCGGCGTACATAGATCAACGTTATTTGAGTGGAAGAAGAATACCGCATTCGAAGCGGAGTTGAAGCGTCAGATGGTACGTAATAGTCAGGAGAAGTTACCGGAGCTGATCGAGTCACTAGCGGTGATAGCTATGCGGGACGGTAACGCGGCTATGGCGAAGCTTGCACTACAGATTAACGGATTGCTTACGGATAAGGTCGAGATAGATACGAAGCTTGACGCAAGTACGGATGTAGACGCGTTGAGACAGCGCATAGAGGCGTTAAGGGTACGTAAGGATAGCGAGTCGGATACGGAGGAATAACGCGCTATTATATGAAGGAACTCGCGCAGGTAGATGCGACTAACAGCGACTCGGCTCCGTTTTACCTGCACGGCTCGCCTGACGCGCGCCACTCCGTAAACTTTCGGACTTCACCGGAATAAAGCGTATTTACCGTTGCATAAGCGCTGCATAAACGTATGAATAGGCGCTCGGCTTACGTTGCATAAACTGGAAACGGAATATAGCGTTAATAACCGTTAAGCCGCGCAGTTACAACGTTCTTGCTGCGCGTGTACTGGTAAATGTATATGCAACGTATAATGGCGTTTTAGGCTGCGGAATATGTGCGGTCATAAACGTTGATGTGGCGCGGTTTTATGCGGGTGTCAAGGTGAAGTGCTTTAGTGCAAAATCCGTGTTTTATGCGGTAGTCTGCGTATATCGATGTATAACGTAATGATTACGATGATTTAGCGGAGTAAAGCACGCAATACCCCCAAGGCCCCTCGTCAGGAGGGCGCTTTCTGGCGTACGAAATTTCCGCGTATCAAAATTAACGTTTGGGTTTCGGTAGCCAAGCGCAGCCACACGTAATTTAACCGTATAATCACCGTTGAATTAGCCCGCGAATCCTTTCCGGAGTATTAGCGGAAGGGTAGCGCATTAAACACGCTAATTTCACGGTGAAAATCAACGTTCGGAAGGGAGGTGGTATCTATCGCATGGATTAACGGTAAATGGAGCGCAAGAAACGAACGCAGCGAAGTAATCAGCGGAATTAACGGACTCATTGATTCGTTGGTTGGCGTAGATATCGCGTCTCTTCCGGAAGAGGATCAGCGCGCGATCGACGAACAGATAACGGAACTTGAGCGGCTAGAGCGTATACAGCGTTGTGAAACGTCGCTACTCGATTTCGCGTTAGAATACTTTTCGGAGGCGCGCAATCCCGGAAACGACGGAAATTGGGACGGATTCGATATCTTAGACATATCGGAAGCGCCTGAGTTTCACCGTGAAATCGCCGCGCTAATGGACGATGTAAGTAACGTACATACAAACGATAAGGTAGCGGAGGCAGCGCCCCGTTCTCACGCGAAATCAACGTATTTATCGAAGGCGTTTCCCTTACGCGAGATTTGTTACCGTAAGCGTCGGTATGTAATAACGATATCAGAAACGCCAGCGGTATCAAGCGCTAACCTCGATTGGATATCGTTGCAGCTCAAGAGTAACGAAAAGCTCCGAGCGGACTTTGGACCCCTGTTAAGCGCAAAACAGCAAGAGAATCCGAAGGACAATAGCTCGGAGTTTATCGCATGGGAACCGCGCGAAGACGGTACGAAACGCTTACTCGCGAAAGTAGAGGCGGCGTCAACCGGTCAAGCACTGCGCGGACGTAACTGGAACCAAAAGCGTCCGGACCTCATTATTTGCGATGACCTCGAAGATATCAAGTCTAACGCAGCCACTCCGGAACTCCGGCGGAAGTTGAAGGACTGGTTTTCTCAAACGGTGATGCCGCTAGGTGATCCGAAAGGTAAGCGCACAGCCTTCGTATATATGGGAACGACCGTCCATCACGAAGCGCTACTCGTTGATGTCCTATATAATCGCGCTGACTTTAAAGCGAAAGTCTATCGCGCAGTAATTGAATGGCCCGAGCGTATGGATTTGTGGGAAGCGTGCCGACTCGTTTATAAAGATCCGGATAGGCCCAAAGAGCAGCGTGTTATCGACGCTATGGAACTATACGAATTGAACCGCGAGGAAATGGATCGTGGCTGCGTCGTATTGTGGCCGGAAGCACAGCCGATATGGAAACTAATGACGTGGAAATGGGATAACGGAAGCAAAGCGTTTAACACGGAGTATATGAACAATCCGGTCGATGAAGAGTCGATGATATTTAATCCGGAGGCGTTCACGTATTGGGAAAACGGACCTCTAAAAGATACCTTGACGACCTTTGCGCGCCCGACACATGTTCCGTTTTTAGACGTTTATATGGGCGTTGACTTTGCGATGGGGAAAACGCGCGGAGACTATAGCGCCATTGTCGTTATTGCACGCGATAAGAAAACGGGAACTAAATACGTAATTGATGCGTTCGGTGAGCGAATTAAACCGGACGCTTTTTTGCGTGTAATCGTAGAGAAGGCGCTCAAGTATCAGCCGAATGCGATCGCAGCCGAATCGCAAGCAGCGCAAGAGTTTTTCGTTATGCAGCTTAAAGATGCGCTTAAGGCTGCGGGATATCCGGCGCAAACTCGCGTTAAGGAAATATATCAGCGTTCGCGCAAAGGGCTACGGATTGAGGCGATGATGCCGGCGATTGAAAGCGGAGAGATACAGTTTTCGCGGAAACATGCGCTAATGCTTGAACAATTCGAAATGTACCCATCCGGCACGCATGACGATTTACCAGACGCTTTGGAGATGGCCATAAGTATCGCGAAAACTGGACGTAAGAAGATACGGAATAAACCAAACGGAATGTAAACGGAGGAGAGGACGCACTTGGCTACGAAATTATTCGAGACTGGCGCTATTTATCCGCCGCCGTCTCACATACCGCGACTTGCACGCTATAAACGCGGACGCACGATATTTGACGGACGACATCCGGAAATATACGATCGCGCGTCATCGCTACTGAAAGATACGCCGCACGCCGCGCAGCTTAAAACGCTGTTCATCGCGGTTAACCTCATGGACATATTGCTGACGAAGCCGGCGGATTTGCTAACGGGTGAGCCGCCAACGTTTGAAGCCGGAACTGGCGCAGGTTCACGCGAACAGGAGCGGCTCGACTCGATCGTCGAAGAGAACGATATTACGTTAATGACGCACGAGCTCGTTATAGGCGGCGGCTACCGGGGCGACTCGTTTATTAAAGTCCGCTATGATACGCGTGCCGACGTCAGCGAAACGGAAGCACTCGGTTTAGCTGCGCCGGAAACAACGCTCGAACCTATTATCGAATCTGTACGCGCGGACATCGTATTTCCGGAGTTGTCGACGGGCTCGCGTAAGAAATTCAAAGCGATTAACGCCGCGTGGGTCGATTGGGTCGAAGAACCCGGCGGAAAGGTCGTACGGTGGCTCTACGGTAAGGCGGCTTCCTACGTGCCCTATCTCGTAGTCGAGCGCTATATTCCAGGATATATCTTGCATGAACGCTATGAACTTTCGGAGGCTGGCGTAAACAACGACTGGGGCGTGCCGATCTCAACGTATTTAATCGGCGATAAGGTAGCTACTGGACGCGAGGAAGACATTGAGGCAACGGGAACGGACCAATTACTCATCCACCACATTCCGTATAAAAGCGTTGATGATCGATGGGAAGGTATTAATGGCGTCGAGAAATTAGAGAGTGTGCTTAGCGCGATTAACGAACGCTTAGCGCAGATAGATTATATCCTTTGGAAACACAGCGACCCATGGATGTACGGTCCGGAAGATATCGGAGACGACGATGGTACCGATAATACGATACGCTCGGTTGGACGCTATATCCCGGTCGGCAAAGAAGACGCAACTCCCGGCTATATGACGTGGGAAGGCCAGCTAACGTCCGCGTTTACGGAGCTCGACATATTACTCGGACTCGTATATCAAATGTCAGAAACGCCGCAGTGGTTATTCGGTACAACGCTCGCCTCGGACAAAGGCGGAACCGGCACGTCACATACGGACAGCGGCGCAATTAAAGCGCGGTTTATGCCGATCCTGGCGAAGGTTAACCGCATCCGCGCGCACGTTGACCGCGCTTTACGTGACGCTATTTGGACCGCGATGCAGCTCGAAAACTACGCTAATGAAGGCGTGAGCGGCTTCGAAAAGTATGATCCGATCTACCCGCGTATCAAGTGGCGCGATGGCGTTCCTATTGACGAAAAAGAAGCCGCAGAGGTAGCGCAGATACGTACGGGCGGTAAGCCGACGATTTCCGTACACGACGCAATCAAGACGCTAGACGGCGTTGATGACGCAATGGCGGAGGAAATTATAGTGCGGATTGATGCGGACGAGTCACGCACGCTCGGCACGGTCGATTCAGCGGTGTTTAACGAATGACGCCGCTAATCCCGGAGCCAACGTACAATTACGAAGTCGCCGTCCTCGTCCGCGCATATAAAAACGCAATACTCGCGATAAGTGCGGAACTATCACGCTTAGATTTAACCGCAATGTCACGCGCTAATTCACGCGCCGCACTCGCCGAGGTTGCGGCTATTTTGCGTGGGCTGAATACGGAGTCCGCCGAATGGGTCGCGAAGCACATACCGTTAGCAGCAACGGACGGCATCGCGCTCGCTATCGTTAACCTCGGCGCTGCTGAAACGTTAGAAGAGGCGAAGAAGATCGTTAAGTTTAACCGAATCAATCGCGAGTTTGTCGCGTCAGCCGTTGCGGATACACAAGCGGATTTACTTGCGGTTACACAAAACGTAGACCGCCGCGTTAAGCTCGCTATCCGCCAAGCGACCGCCGATTCAATGCGCGCTAATCTGTCGCGCGGAATTAACGGTAATCGAACGCTGAACGCCGACATTTTACAGCGGATGAAGAAGACGTTAGGCAGCGCGGTTGATACCGGAATAATTGATGCGGCCTCAAGGCGCTGGGCTCCGGAAAATTACGTTAAGATGCTGACTCGTACGAAGATGGCGACGACACAGCGCGAGTCAACGATTAACGAAGCGGTAGGACGCGGCGCTTATTACGGCGTGATTTCGAAGCATAACGCGGTCGATAAATGCCGCGAGTACGAAGGAATGATCGTTAAACTTACGCCGGATGCGCCTGGGAATTACCGTTATATTGGGGACCTACCGCGCAATGAAATCTTTCATCCGTGCTGCGCCCACGTTGTAACAGCGATACGCGATCCGAAACTATTGGAGCGCTAGGCTCCGCGTCCAGACGTGAATTGACGCGATAAACTTTACGGTCAGACATACGATAGCCGACGGGCTCAAAACGGACGGAGGTATTACGATGGAAAACGAATTAAAACGCTCACGATATACGATGAATCTGCAGCACTTTGCGGAAGCCGATCCCGATCCGGACCCAACGCCGCCGGCACCGGATAAGACGTTTACGCAAGCGGAACTCGACTTAATCGTAGCGGACAGGCTCGCGCGTGAACGTAAGAAAGCGGAGAAATTCGCAGATTACGACGAATTGAAAACGAAGTTGACTGCGCTAGAACTGGCGGAGGCTGAACGCGCAAAAGCGGACTTGACAGAGGCGGAGCGCTTAACTGCCGATCTCGAAGCTGCACGCATTAAAGCGCAGGAAGCGGAGAATCGCGGTACTGCCGCAATAACCGCCGCTAATAGACGATTGATTAACGCGGAGTTTAGGGCGTTAGCGCGCGAGAAGAACGTGCCAGCCGATCGTTTGGCGGCTGCGTTAAAACTGGCGGACTTAGGCGCCACATCCGTCGATGACGAGGGTAATCCGGTCGGCGTGAAAGAAGCGGTCGAGGCGCTTATTGTGGCGGAACCATACTTAGTAGCGGAGACAAAGCCGAAGCCTATTGGCGGCGGTGGCGGAGGTAATCCGGACGAGGACGAGAGAAAGACGCTTGAGGCGCAACTCCTAGAGGCACAAAAGGCGAGGAACTTTTCTAAGGTTATTGAAATCTCAAACAAATTAAACAAGAAGTAAGCCAAGGCTACGGATAATTCCGGGCCTTTTTTAATTTAACAAAACTCAAGGGGGAACTCATTAATGTTAAAATCTTATGACTTTCAAGACCAAGTACGCCAGCTCGAAGCAGGTATTTCTCTAATTATCGAAGACTCTCCAACGTTGCTTGGTCTTATCGGACTCGGCACTACTCCGCTATATCAAACGAAGTACGAGTGGATGTCGGACAACCTCAACTCTAACCGCGCTGTAGCCGCAGAAGCTGCCCTGATTGGAGCTAATACGATTACGGTCGCAGCAGGCGACGGTTTGAAATTCCGTGTTAACGCGATCGTCGTAATTGGCGAAGAGTACCTACGCGTTACAGCTGTAGCGGGCGACGTTATTACTGTAGTGCGTGGATATGACGGTACAACTGCCTCAGCCGTAGCACTCGGCGCTGAAATCCGCATCGTCTCCCGTCCACAACTTGAAGGCGCGCTACCTGGCGTTGATGAAGGACACGACCGCTTGGTTGATTACAACTACGCGCAGATTATCGAACGCTATGCGGCTGTTTCCGGTACGCAACAAAACGTCCGCACTTATAACGTTACCAATGAGCTTGACTACCAAGTCCAACTCCGTTTGAAAGAGATTGCGCGCGAGCAAAACGACTGGTTGATCTACGGACGCCGTATTGATGCTGGCGCAGGAACTCCGCGTACAACTGGCGGTCTGCTTTACTTTGCGGATAAGAAAGGCGCAGCTAAAGAGAACGCGGCTGGCGGCGAAATCACTCCGAAGTTGCTGAATGACCTTGCGGAAAAAATGTATCTGCGTGGAGGCTCCGCTAACACGATCCTGACTAATACCGCAGGCGCGCGTCAGATTACGAAGTTTGCATCGGATACTATTCGCACTGAGCGTACTGATACCGCGACTGGTCACAAGATCCAAACGTTCGTATCCGATATCGTAGGCGGTTCCGTCGCTACTGTTATCGTCGATCCGAACTTCCCGAAGAATAAGATCGCACTGTTTGACCGCGATATTCTTTCTATCGACCCACTGAATGGACGCGGTCTGTTTGATACTGACGCAACCGTTCCCGGCGCTGACTTTGTAGCACGTCAGATTCGCGGTGAGTACGGCGTAACCGTCAAGAATGCGGGAGAGAAAATCGCCATCCTTGAGAACATCAGCACGAAGGTTAGCTAATCTACATGGGGCTTCGGCCCCTTTTTACTTTACGGAGGTGATTGAAGCTTGGCGAAATATACCGCAAGTCCGCATTACTCCATTGTCGGAGAGATTGATTTCGGCGTGAGCGGAGTTTATGAGACGGAAGACGTAGACGAGATCGTGCAACTAGACTCGTTAGTACCAACGTGGATTAAGCGCATTGATACGCAAGAACCGGAGGTAACGAAAGAGGACGAAAAGGTGGCGGAAACTGACGCTAAACCTGCGCCTCGTACTCGTAAAGCTACCTCCGCAAAATAAACGGAGGTGTTTACGTGGCTCTTACGGTAGAAGACGCAACAACGTACATTAGCGTAAATTGTATCAATATTGACGATTGGACGGACGCAGACGACGCCAAAAAACTACGGATAGTTAACGTGGCAGGACGGACGCTGACGAACAAATACGCTCAATATACGATACCGGACGCGGCTGTGTGCGAATATGCGAACGAATTGGCAACGGCATTTAACGATACGAACGCGCTACAGCAACAAGGCGTAGCGAGCTTCGGATTAACGGGCGTCGCAAACTTTACGTTTAAGGATTGGGCGAAATCGGGCCTCGACGCATGGATACCGGATATTGCGCTCGACCTCATTAGCGCCGAAAACGGCGGAGTTAAACTCGGACGCAAGACCGCGAAGTGGGTGACGATGTAATGGCGATCATACCGCTGCGTCAGACCGTGATTATAACGCCAGTCGGCGGCTTCGATCCGGATTATAACGAACCGATTCCCGGCGTCCCATACGCGGTGAAATGCCGCTTTTCCGAGGGCGTTAAACTTGTACGTAATCAGCACGGAGCCGAAGTCGCTAGCGTCGGCACGTTTATATTCGATAAGCTACCGGACATATCGCTCAGCGACACATTCACGTACACCAACGAACTATTAGCGGAAACAACGTACACGCCAATCGCAATCAGCGTAAAACGGGCGCTCAACGGTAAGCCGCTAATAACGGAGGTGGACGTATAATGGCGCTCTTAACTGTCGCGGATGTTAACGCAGCTATCCGCTTAATCATTCCGGGATTCACCGTAGTCGGCAACGATTTTGTAGCGGCGAATCCGGACGATTGCGCTTATACGCGGATAACGGGCGGCCCGCCGCCTAGCGAGTGGTCATCCGTTGCCTATCCGTCAATACAAGTCGTAATACGCGCGAAGTCTATGCCGACGGCCGAAACGAAGGCTAACGATATCTTCGCGGCGCTACATGGTAAGACGGAATTTACGATCGGAACAACGCGCGTAGTTAAGTGCCTGGCGGATCAGAGTGCGCCTTGGTATCTCGGTCCCGATGCGAATAACCGTACGCTATACTCCGTTAATTTTACGCTTACCACATCGACATAAACGCAGGGCTGTCCGTAATTGGGCGGCTCTTTTTGTTGTGAAAAATAAAGGGGGAAATAACGAATGGCTCAAGATTTCAAAAAGATCGAAATAGGCCCTGCAATCGTTGAGTACGGTACGGGCATTGGTATGGTCACGTTTGAAACGACCATTGGCGGTGTCGTACTAACTACCGAAACGACATACCGCGAACAGAAGACAGATCAGACCGGAGAGACTATCGTCGATAAGCGCATTACTGGCCGTAACGTCAGCGTAACCGTCCCGTTCGGTGAATACGACCTGGACACGATTCCGAAGATTATGACCGGCGCAGAGATTGTTACGGGTACTGGTGGTTCGAAGGTTGTCGTAAAAACTGGCGTAGGCTTAAGTCTTCTCTCTACTGCAAAGGTCGCAGTAATTAAACCGCTTGCGCACCGAACAAACCCAAAATTCTGGCTAACCTTACCTCTGGCGTACAGCGAGACTGATGTATCTTATTCTTTTAATAACGAAAATGAACGCATCACGAACGTAACACTCCGTTCAACTCCGGACGAAGATGGCGTCATCCTTATCATGGGCGACGACACGATTACTGCAACTCCGTAAGATACACACGACACCAAAGGGGCGCTTAATTGCGCCTCTATTTCTTTATAAGGAGCGAATATAATGCCGATTTTCAAGCGTTCAGATAAAGCGGAACTACCCGCGCCAGAAATCGTTATTGACCCTAACGTAATTAAGCTCGGAGATAGAACGGTAATCGTACGAAAGGTAGCGGTCGGACAATGGCGCGAACTATTTGCCGCGGTTAATATGCTGCCGGAATTAATTATGGGCGTAATGGCGGCGCCGGCTGACAACCGCGTAGCTTACTTATTTGCGTTTATAGATCACGCACTCACCGACATCGTACGCGTAGTCAGTATCCTAACAGAGTTCGAACCGGAGTGGATAGAAGCTAACGTAGCGCCGGACGAATTGATGGCGTATTTTACCGCCGTTGCGCGCGTTAACAATTTCGGTGGACTCTTAAAAAACGTGCAAGGCGCTCTGCAACTAACGAACCTGCAGACGGGGACAGCGGAAGCGAGCGCCGAGTAACGATAGACGAATTTTTCATAGACGCAGCCGTACGCCTCGGCAAAACGCAAGTTGAGTTCGAGCGCGGCTATTACGTTATGGACTTGCTCGACGTACTGGATGCGGACAAGCGGCGCAAGGCTGGCGAAACATTGGACGCGCTAAACGTTAACGTCATGTCGCATACGACTAACGTAGAGGATTACCACAAGTTTACAACGGGTCTGCAACGTGAGGCGGGCTTCACGACGCAGAGTACGCCGAAGTTTGACGAGGCCGGATTTAATCTATTACGCGATCAAATGACCGCGGGGAGGGTGTGACGGACGGTGGATTTTCGGATGGAAACGGCGGCTCTACGTCAGTTTTTAGAGCGTCAGAAAACGCGCGTTCTCGACGGGGCGACTATCGGATTACACGATGCTACCGACCACTTACTCGCGGCTTCGCGTAATGAGGCTCCGTTAGATACCGGTACTTTGCGGATGACCGCCGGTAAGGAAGTCGTGAATAGGGACGGACGGATATACGGTGAGGTATTTTACTCCGCAACAGAAACGGGCGCAAGTGGAGCGCGCTTTAACTATGCGTTACGCGTACACGAAATGGGCGAGTATAAGAATCCGACGACGCCGGGAACTCGTCCGAAGTTCTTATCGCGACCACTCCGAACGAATGAGCGGATATATAAACAATTTATCGCGGATGCAGTAAGGAGGGCGTTGAGATGAGTACGGGCGGTACTAACGTAGGTGAAATACAGGCGCGGATTATACTAGACATTGCGGAGTTTAGGCGGAATATCGACGAGGCTCGGCGCAGGATACAGGATCTTGAAGATCAAAGTAGACGCGGCGCAGACGGCATGCGGAACTTAGGCTCCGCGCTTGCTGGACTCGGTGCGGGCGCAGCTTTGACGAAACTTGTACGCGAGATGCAATCGGTCGTCGCGGAGAGTACGAAATTATATAACGCGTTCCAGGGACTTAACGCCGTTGCGAAAGGCTTCGGCATCCAAACGGGAGACGCACAACAAGCCGCGCAGGAGTTAGCCAAGCGCGGTTTTTTAACGCTCACAGAATCGGTGCTGGCGTTCAAGACCGCGATGTCTTCCGGACTTGATCTCGAAGAGTCTACGAAGCTTATCAACTCGCTCGCGGACTCGGCCGCATATAACCGCCAGTCCTTTTATACGATGGGCGGCGCTATCCAAGCGTCACTCGATGGTATCAAGAACGGTAACTCCGTACTATCTGACGCAGTCGGCGTAACAAAGAATCTATCCGTTATGCAAGCGGAATACGCTGCGTCTATTGGAACAACAGCGGGCAGATTAACGGACGCTGAAAAGATTCAAGCGGCGTACTACGGATTTATGCGTGAGGGCGCGATCTTTACTGGGAACGCGGATGAGGCGATGCAAGGATTCACCGGTACACAGAACCGTTTCGCGCAAGCTACGAACGAGGCACGTGTCGCACTCGGGGAGTCGTTTACTCCCGTTGTGCAAAAAACGCTTGAGTCGCTGACTCCAACGATAATCGCACTCGCGGACTTTGTAACGGAACATAAAGCGCTTGTAGCCGGACTTGCAACGGGAACAGCCGGAATGCTTGCGTTTGTTACCGTGCTAGCTACTGTACCTCCTGCCTTGGCGCTTATTAAAGCGGGAATCGTCGCGCTAGGAGCTTCCGCAGGGCCGATCGGATTAGCAATCGTTGCTATCGGAGCATTGGCGGGCGGAATCGGCGCGTTGGTTGCGAAAAAGGGAGAAGACGTGAGAGCAACGCAGGACATGCTTAAGGCGCAGAAGGAACTTAATACGCTGCTCGATAAAGCGCCCGTCGATCAATCAGCCGCAGACATCGAAACGCTCACGGCTAAGACGAAGGAACTTACGGACGCACTCAACGAACGTGCAACGATGGAAAGGCGCCTCAACGAAATCCAAGCGGCTGGTGAAAAAGGTTTAGGGAATCCCGCGATGATGTCGGAAGCACTGGACATTAACGAAGCACTCGGTGAGATGGACGACAAGCTGCGCAATATGGGATTCGACGGTGTTGAAGCCGCAACGTCAAAGCTCGAAGATATGAACAAAGCGCTCAAGTATTCGGTAGACTCAATATCCGCGCAAGACAAAGCGGAAGCAACCGCACTCGCAACGAAGAAGGCAACGCTCGTACAAATGAGCGCATTAGCGACGCAGTTTAAGGAGTTATCCGGTTCCCAAACGCTGGACGCCTCGCAAAAAGGACGCCTCGTTGACGTAACGGAGAAGTTGATCGAACAGTACCCGGAGCTGAACGCGCGCCAAGGCGAGGATGGCCGTATTCGTGCGGACAATATCGACGTGATTATCGCGCAGATCGCCGCGGATAAGAAATTTACGGACTTAGCAGCCGATCAAGCTGCGGCACGGATTCGTAACTTCGCGAAGGAAAATAAGGCGCAAGAGGAATCGGTCAAGACACAGATTAAGAACTATACGCTGTTGATCGAAGCTATGGCGAAAGTATCCGGAGCAAAAGCGGCAACATTTGCGGAGTCCGTAGCGCAAGGCGAGGCGCGCATGAACGGTAAGACGCCTAACGTTATGGATATCGTAAACAACGATTACCTAACGAATAAAGTTACGGAGGAAGCGAAGCAGGGACGGGATCTAGCGCTCGCACAACAGCAGAAATATTCGGACGCAGCACGCGAGATGGAGAAGTTAGCGGCGGAAGTGGAAGCCGGAGCTCAGACGTTTACGAAGGATATTATTCCGCAGGATGGTCCGAAAGCTAAGAAGGAAAAGAAAGCGAAGGGTAAGACAGCCGCGGAACTTGCCGCCGAAGCGCGTAAGGCTGCGTACGATGCCGATCTTAAGACCGTCCAGTTTCAAGCTGACTTTTACGATATGACCGCCGACGCGCAGATTAAAAAGTATGACGCGCTTAAGGCGAAACACGCAAAGTTTCTAGCGGAATCCATCGACGACGCGCGTACGTTGCAGTTGCAGCTTAAGCGGTTATCGGAGGACAGCGCCCAATCACGCTATGACTTTTCGACTACGTGGATTGATGCGGAGTCTAAACGGATGGAGGACAGCGGCAAGTCGGAGCTAAAGATTGCGGAAATGAAGCTAGCAAGCTGGACACGGCTACGTAATCGTTACGCGAAGGATAGCGCAGAGTATATCGCCGCCGACGATCAAGTCCGCCAATCGCGTAAGAACGTAGCCACCGCAACCGAAGCGGAAGCACGTGCTCAGTATAGCGCATCGTCCAAGTGGGTTAGCGCAGAGGAACGCCGCATGTCTGACGCAGGCAAATCGGAAACGGAGATCGCGCAAATGAAGATCGACGCGTGGACTCGCGTACGGGATCGATACGCCAAGGACTCGGAGTATTATGCGCAGGCTGACGAGCAACTTTACAATCTCCGCAAGTCACTAACGAAGCTGACGAAGGATCTAGCGGACGATCTCGTAAAAAAACAGAAAGCCGCGATTAAGGACGCGAAGGATGCGGAACTCAAAGCGATCGAAGCGCGCAAGCAGGCTGCCCTCGACGATTATGACGCGCGGATTGACGCGATTCAGCGCTTACGTGACGCCAATAAAGAGCTCAATGTTGACGCCGATTACGCGACTCAATTAGCGGAGAAGCAAGCGCGATTGGCGGAATTGGCAAGCGCAGTCGGTCCGGAAGGAATTGCGGAACGTGACGCGCTTCTTAAAGAGATCGCGCGCATGCAACTCGAACACGACCGCGAATTAACCGACCGTACGCTCGCAGATCAACAAGACGCGCTCAAGGACGAAAAGGATGCGCAGACGAAAGCGTATGAAGCGGAGAAGACCGCAGCCGAAGCGCAATATGACGTACTCACGGCGGCATTTGATGCGTACTCAGGCGACATCAAGTCGATAGAGGACGGAATCGCGGCGTATCGTGTTAGCGTAAGTGGTTCCGCGAATAGCGCGATTCTTACGGAGCTCGATTCGTTCGTTGCGCAGTATAACGCAAAGATGGCGCAAGTTACGCAAATAAATGCGGAATCGAAGAAGGCGTCCGATCTTGCGGAGTACAACGCGAATAAAACCGCGTGGACAGCGGCTAAAACGAGCGGCAACACGGCGGAAATGGCGCGACTAAACGCACGTAACGAAGAGCTACGTAAACTCTACGGAGTATCGGCGGATACTGGCGCATTACAGGCTTTCGCAACGGGCGGCATTGTTCAAGGCGCGGCGGGCTCAGCGGTTCCGATCGTAGCACATGCGGGAGAGATCGTGCTTAACGCGCAGCAACAGGCGACGCTATTCGGAATGATCGAGCGTCCTAATATAGCGCCATCTGCACCAGCGGCTCCTACGAATATTACGAATCATATCGACATGAGCGTCAATGACGTAGAGATCGCGGATAAAGCGGACATGCGAACGGTTTACGACGAAAGAGCACGCGCCATAGAACGCCTGCAAACGATGGGAGTGAAGGGCGGATGATTACGTACGATGTAGCGGTAAATGGCGTATGGCTATCAACGGTGGGCGCTTCGTTATTTGAGCGGCGCTTGCCGGTTCTGCCGGAAATGGACGATAACACCGTTAAGCTCGCGGGAACAGATGGCGTAGTCGATTTCGGCGGCTCATACGGTGCGCGAACGATCGGCTTAACGTTTGAGATAACGTCATCGGCTGCGGAGTTTCACCGGACGCTGGCGTACTTGGCGCGAACATTCAATGCGAAGCGCGGCGAGATTACGCTACAGTTTGCGGACATGCCGGACAAGTACTATCGCGCAGTTTATTCCGGAACACTGGCGCTTGGTGCGACCGGTTCGCGGCTGATTGACGTAGAGTTGCGCATGAATGATCCGTGGCCGACCGGTAACGAGTCCGTAACGGAGTACACGATAACAACGTCGACGACAGCGGTAGATATCGAATCGAATGCGGACGTTAATGCGCAGCCAGTTATTACGCTGACGAATACGGGCGGAAATATAGTCCGCGGATTTACGATAACGAACGAATATACGCTCGAATAAAAAGACAACGCGAGAGGCGTCGGGAAACCGGCGTCTTTTTGCGTTGATCTAACGGAGGAGATCGAATAAATGGCGATGCAAATTTCGAACGCACTATCAGCGGCTTTTCTTAACGCGGCTCTACGTAATGTTCCCTATACCGGGCCATCAACGATTTATATCGCGCTATACACGTCGGACCCAACCGCGGCGGATACCGGAACGGAAGTAAGCGGCGGTTCATACGCGCGCCAGGTGGTAACATTCGGAGCGCCGGCGCTCGTTAGCGGACAACAATCCGTAGCGAATACCGCGGAAGTAGTATTCCCCGTTGCTACTGCGGATTGGGGACTCGTAACACATATCGGATTACGTACGGCGGCGACTGGCGGGTCTTTACTGTGGACGAAACCGCTGGATAATCCGCGTACATTACTCGTCGGCGACCGTCCGAGATTCGCGGTATCAAGTACGTCGGTTAAATTCACGCAATAATAACGGAGAGGGGAACAAATAGATGGCGCTACAAGAAATGTTTCCGGCGGTCGCGAACAGTCCGGCGACGGAACTATCGGCAGCAATTACGGATATTCAAACGACAATTACGTTGCTCGATGCGTCGAAGCTACCGGACGCTCCGAATATTGCGACAATCGGCGTAGATGAGAGCGCAGAGACGGTGCGGTACGAAGGGAAAAGCGGAAATACGCTGACGGGAGTAACGCGCGGATTTAACGGGACAGCGGCGAAGGCGTGGGCGATCGGCGTAGGAGTTGCGCGGTACTTTACGGCGTACGATGTGGATGCACTGCGGGAGAATGTGACGGGGCATAGCGCAGAACTGGTGATGGTTAATGCGCAGTTGGTGGAAGCTGCGTCAGGCGCAACAACTCCCTTTCAGGTCATCGCAGAGGACAATGCATATAATAAAATACCAAATGCGGTATTACCGCTCAATATACCTACGTATGAAGGCAGCGGACAGACGACTCACCCAAGTGTCCTGTATTTCCCTGAGGGATGGAACGGGTATAAGTTTTGGATGTGCCACACTCCTTATGCTTTTGGAGATAACCAACTAGAAAATCCCAGCATTGTAGCTTCAAACGATAATGTTACCTGGACTGAGCCTGCGCCGAATCCAATTGGTGCATTAATAACCATTGGAGAAGGCACTTTTAACTCGGATGGTCATATTTTCATGCGGGGGAACACTATGGAATTATGGTATCGCGCCGCCACGTCCGAATCAAACGTGCATATTTTTCGCAGGACAACGACCGACGGGGTGAACTGGACAGCTAGAGAGCTCCTCTTTACAAACCAAACTTTTGACCTTGTTAGAAGTCCCGCAATTCGGTACTTTGATGGCAAGTACCGAATGTGGTATGACACAAATAGCGGTTCAGACTATAAAATAATATACGCCGAAAGCATCGACGGTAAGAATTGGACGGGAAGACGGCAGATTAATATCCCACTTGATTCGTCTTACTACTTTTGGCATGTTGACGCCATCGTAACAAACGGAAAGTATGAACTTACACTGCACTGTTACACCAAAGTTGGAGGGAACACCGCAGTATTTTACAGCAGTTCACTTGACAATGTAAATTACTCTCGCGCTATCAAGATTATTGAGCCCACTTTCGGCCAAGGCCTTCATGATAGCGGCCAAGTGTATAAAGCGTCATGTGTAAAAGTAGGAGATATGTGGTACGTCTACTACGGTTCGATAAGCCAAAATAACGAGTATAAGGTCGGGCTTACTACTGGATACTCTCCATTAACATTAGGACTAAGAGGTAGTAAGACGGAGGTCAAGACCTTTACAAGCCCGTCGAATTTTTACTTTGCTTCCGACAAGATTAATCGTTTCCCAAAAAATCAAATTACGATCACAAAAATATTTCAAGGCAATGGATTTCCTGCGCAGGTTGGGACACTTATAACAGACAACTCAATACCAGAAAGGGGTAGGCAGAGACAACACTTTTTCGTACACGGAAGTAATGATTTCTATACTCGTTCGGTCAGGGCAGATTCGGATGATTGGGGGGATTTTGCATTAAGTTCCTCTCGAATCATTAACACTCCGACAAACGCTTATACACCAATTGATGGACCAAGCGCGTTTAAAAAGGATTGTATAACGTATACGAAAATATTGGCGCCACATGCTACCGCTAATATATTCCCGGAAAGCAAGGCGGGTATATTAATTACTGATTACATTGAATCTACTTTGGGTAGTTTCATAACACAGAAGTATCGAGTCTATGATTCGCATAATGAATACACACGCTCTTGGTTATCGACCAATCAGTGGAGCTCTTGGGCTCTGAATTCCGTGAAGAGTTCCGGTTCTCGGAATGTAAGTTCCTTTGTGGTATTAGCAAACGGTCATACGGACATAGACGTCCCGTTCGTTGGCGCTGCTGTTACTGATACTATTGTTGGATCTCCTACAACTTTATTATCCCCTGCTATTATTTATACTCTCTATGTCGTTAAAAATGATATGATAACGATTCGATTTAAAAATGTAAGTGCCACGGAACAAGAAGTACCTAACACATCTTGGAATTTTCATTTACTGAAAAAGTCGATATATTAATTTCATCTCTATGGGCCGGAAGTGGAAGTAAATAAGCCACACTGTTAGTATCCTACTGAAGAGAACACATATGATTAAGTGTTGAATGCGGATATGTCCTTAAATATACCGACTAATGATGATAGAACCCGACTACTCATCGGAGCACTTTATTTTACTAATGGGTGGGACAGCTATAATCTGCTAGCTCGAATCTCCATACCTGAAGGGATGTAATCAAAAAAAAAGAAAATCTATAGGCTAAGCCTTGAATAATTTATCTTGATTACAGCCTCCTAATTTCAATTCCGTGGTATTATATGTGAAGCATCGATACCAATTTGTGGATTAGGAGGTTCAAATTTGAACAAAAATAGAATAGAGTATTTGGATTCATTGCGTGGTATATCTGCAATGTCTGTAGTTATATTTCACTGCATGATTTCTTTTAAAATCTTCCACTCTGCCAATTATTCTAATGTATATGAGAGTGACATCATTAAGTTTATTACTGAAAGCCCCTTAAAATTGTTATGGGCAGGGACGGAGCCTGTTTTGTTGTTTTTTGTGCTTAGTGGTTTTGTTTTGTCTATATCTTTTTATGAAGGCAACGAATTTAATTATTATCCCTATTTACTAAAACGTTTCTCTCGTATCTATATACCTTATATTTTAATTATGATTGTTTCAACCTTACTCGCTTCAGCGCTAATGGGTGTAAAAAACATTGAGGAAATGAGCGCCACATTTGATAATCGTTGGGATCATTCTGTTTCGTGGAAAGCGATGTTAGCATATATCTTCATGATAAATTACGATACCCCAAATGTGAACGGAGTTGTTTGGACGCTTTACCACGAATTAAGAATTTCTCTATTTTTCCCATTTTTATTATGGGTCATTGTCAAATGGAATGCGTTAAAGTCATTTGTAATAATCGGATTTTTAATCGGATCTTCGTTTGTGGTGTTTTTTATTATTTCGAATTATACAAAGGGGTTTATGTCCAATTTAACATATGATTTCTCCCTTACATCATTTTACACAATGTTTTTTGTTTTTGGTGCTATCTTATCGAAATACAAGGTAATTATAGTTAGTTATTTATCTAACAAGTCTTCGGTATTTAGAGGCGCTGTATTTATTCTATCTCTATTTATTATAAATTCACGTGCAATACGTGAGGTAATCCCCGTCTTTCCTAGATATATACATGAATTAACTGTAGGGGTGGGAATTGTGTTATTGTTTTCCGTTGTGTTATCTAGTAGTTTAGCTCAGAAGTTATTAATGCTATACCCATTTAAATGGTTAGGGAAGATATCTTACAGTCTTTATTTGACACATATTTTAGTTTTAATGTTACTTGCTATACTTCTAGGAAACTCGATTGGAATTGGGTATGCAATTTTTTTGACTCCTGTTGTATCATTGCCCGTAGCATGGATTACGCACAGATACATTGAAAAACCTTCCATAGCAATAGGTAGAAAACTGACTGTTAAAAATGTACGTTTGACTTGGAAACCGGAAAAAAGATTTCTTAATACACATTCGGACCATACTACGCACTAAACGCAAGCCCTTCGCATCCACGCGCGGGGCTTTTTTACATATCCCACACGAAAGGAGACGCTGCCTATGTCGTTCAACCGCGCACCTTTTAATCGCCCTTACGTAATCCGAACGTACTTCAACGTAACTATAGAATCCGCAACGGAACCACGCGCACGCCTTAACGCTGACTTCGCGGTCGGTATCGTATTTGACACCGCGACAAAGTTCGACGGAGCACCAACGCGCGATATCCCGTCCGCCGCAACCTTCACCTCGGCTACGGAAATGTTGACGCAAATGATTCGCGAACGCCTAAACTCCGCGAGCATTCGGTCGGCAACGCAATTTAACGCGAAAGTCCGCTATATGCACGTTGATAAACTCGGCTTTACCGGAAACTTCGCGCCTGGCGATAAACTCGTAATCGATACGAAGAAACAGACGATAACGCTGAACGGAGTCAACGCGATTCACATGCTCGACGGCGACTTCTTCGAGCTTGGCCTCGGACTTAACGAAGTTACCTACGCAGATAACGAAGCCACACGGTCAGTCCTTACGCGGATTACGCATCGCGACCGTTATCTCTATTAACACGAAAGGAGCGCGCATATGTCACGCTACTTGCAATCGTATGACCGCCATTTCCAGCGGATCGGCATATTAAACAGCGCATACGATATTACGCGAACGCGGCGGATCAACGCAGACTATACGATGACCTTCGCGGTTCCTATGACGTCGGATGACTTCCGCGATAAGCTGCCGCTGAAAGGTCACGTTAAGGATGAGCGCGGTCAATATTACGTAATCAACTCGCGGAAACGATCGCGCGAAGACCGCAAACTAACCGCGCAGGTTACGTGTTCGCACGTTATGTTTAAGCTCGCGGATTATAAAGTTCCGTACACTTCGTACATCCGCGAGGCCTACGGTATTCAAATATCGCAACTCACTACGCTAATAGCGGCCGCCACGAACGGTCGCTTTTCTATTGCGGTCGACGATACGTTCGATCTCGTTGACGTAAAAGACTTCGGCGGCGGTAACTGTCTTGAAGCGCTCAACGCAGTCCTTACGCTGTACGGCGCGGAAGTTGTGCCAGATAACTTTACGCTACATCTGCGTAAGAAGATCGGCGACGCAAACGCGGATTATCGCGTACAGCTTACCCGCAATTTGATCAGCGCCTCATTAGCGGATGATGTAAATTCGCTGTGTACGCGCCTGTACAGCGAAATGAAAGACTCGCGGACGTGGGTCGGTCAATCTGCGGACATCTTAACTGCGGATGAGCGCGCGCGACTCTCCGCAATACCTGGCGCAATTACAGACGGCATTCTCCGCGTTAACTATCTCGTCAGCCAATACGCGGCGCTTTGGACATCCGACAGCGTTCCGTATTATGACGATGTGATTACGGAGCAAGACGTTACCGATCCGCTGAAACTGCTGGCGGCGGCGCGTCTACGGTTGGCTGAGCGTGAAGTGCCGGCGCTTGAAGTATCCGTTAGCGCTGCGGACTTATTCAAGCTCGACAAAAACGAAGCGCGACCGGAGCTCGGCGATACCGTTACGCTAGTTGATCCGGAACTCGGACTCGACGGAATAACCGCGCGCATCACGGAAATGACGGAATATCCGTATGCCGCCGATAAGCACACGTCCCTCAAGGTCGCCAACGTTATGAAACGTGACTTTACGCAGATACTTGCGGACTTGGAATCGTCGCGCCGTACAATCGATAACGTGTTCAGCGGCGGGCGCATTCGTGCGGAAGTGTTCGAGGAGTTCGCGCGGTTGGCAGTTAATGAGATCAACGCGAGTAAAACGGAGATTAAATACGATGAGCGCGGAATCGTACTGCAGAGTAAAACGGAGGCGCGCGATCAAGTCATACTCACGTCAAACGGGATCATTATAACTACGGACGGTGGCGCTACAGCACGCGCAGCAATCGTGGCCGGACGGGTAGTGGCGGAAACAATCGTAGGGCAACTCGGAAGCTTCGTATCAATGGTGATTGGCGCGGATAATAACGTAGTTAAGATCAATACGAACGGAATTAGCGCCGGTCATAACGATTTCAACAGCGCGCCCTTCCGTTTGGATATGGCGGGCAACTTAATCGCGAACAGTCTGACCGCGAATAGAGCGAATATCCTATCGTCCAACTTTACGGACGGCGCGATTGTCGGTTCGTCAATTAACGTCGGCAACGGGATGTTTACCGTAACGAGCGGCGGAATCATGAGCGCAGTTTCCGGTAACTTTAGCGGACACATTAGCGCGTCTACAATTAGCGGCGGCACGATAACGGGCGCTAAGATACAGACGTCGGACTCCGTTTATCCACGCGTAGTGATCGACCCTACTAGCGTCGCGTTCGGCGTTTATGCGGACTCGAATAACGGGATTCAAATACCTGCGTTTGATGGCGGAGTAAGTAAGATTATCTTTAATGCTAACGGTAATCAATCAGTGTTATTTAACTCGCCAACATCTGGTTTTATTATGCAAGGCTACGGTAATGCGACAATATCAGGGTCTAACGTCTACCTAAACCCTTCTAGCGGATATGTACGGATCGGATCGTGGGGGACGCTAATGAACGGATCAGGTACGACTCTGCAAGAAGTAATTAATTCACTCTATCAAGCTATTGACGCAAAAGCTGATCGCGGGCATACACATACAGTTAACGTACCGAATCATAATCACGGAAACCCTGCTAACGCAACTAGTGGCGGTGGAACGTTTACGACATCTGCTGCGTAATGGTACTATTAGGTAAATACTATTACGGAGGTTATTAGATGAAGAAATTTATTTCTGGTGTCATAGGTGGCGCGTTACTATTTTCGGGCGTGTCTGTCTTTGCTGATTCAGCTAGCCTAATTGGTCAAAAAGTCCAAGGGTTATTTACGATAGAAAAGAGCGGTACGAAGGTAGACGACGCCATAATTATCAACGGCACAGCATATGCGCCCGTTCGTTCAGTTGCGAAGGCATCGGGCGCTAAATTGACGGTGGAAGGGAAGAAAATAATTATGGAGGAAGTATCAACCCCTACTACAAAAACTGCGGCGGAAATGCAGGCTGACCGCGCTAAAGTTGCCGCTGAAATAACAAAACTAGAAACTAACATAGTAGATTTAGAAACTAACGTGATCCCTATGTTTGAAGCGCAAGCGAAAGAGATGAGCACCAACGGAGCACTTGCAGAAACGGCAAAGAAGACCGCTGATGAGTATCGAAGCGTCGTTCTTAAGCAGAGAACGGAATTACTCGGATTAAAAACACAACTGGCCGAACTTGACGCTAAGCTTGCCGAATAACAAACGAATAAATAACGAAGAGTCTCGCCATTCCCGGCGGGGCTCTTTTTACGTAGAGGAGACGTTATATGAAAGCACGCGCACTACTCGAATGTACGATAGACACCGCAAATCCCGCCGCTGAACTCGCCGCAACTATTAGCGCAGTCTTAGCCGTTCTGCCAAACGCAGAAGCACGCCTATCCGTACTTCGTACGCTAGACGACGAAATCGGCTGCGCATTAGCGGATTATCTCGCGCCTGAAACGGAGGCGGTCGCTTAGTGGAAACGCTATGGGCGGAGGTCGCCAAGAACGGAATATTTGCGCTAGCCGCTGCGGTCATTGCCTACGCGCTATGGAAGCAGATGAACCGCATATCCGACGAAGCAAAAGAACGGGAGCAGCGGATTAGTAGCGAAGCCAAGACGGAGCGCGAACGGATGCACAGCGAAGCATTAGCGCGCGAAGACCGGTTGATGCGCTTAGCGGAAGGTTTAACGGCGCGGTTCGAAGCGCTCGCGGGTCAATACGAAGGGCTGGCGCAAGATGTACACGAAATTAAATCGAGTATTAACGGAAAGGATGCGGCTTAGATATGGGCGAGTTTAACTACCGCAAGGACTATATTCCGAAAGGGACCGCGTGTAATCGGCGGCCGGGATACGTTATGTCTGCGACTACTATTACGATTCACAATACAGGCAATCCGTCGTCGACTGCGGCAAATGAGCGCGCATGGCTAACGAATCCCACTAACGATCGCCAAGCGTCATTCCATATCGTAATCGACGAACGTGAGGCTATCGAATGTCTACCGCTGACCGAGAACGCATGGCATAGCGGAGACGGTAGCGCAGCGAAATCCGGCAACCGTACGTCGATCGGCGTAGAGATATGCGAAAGTGGTAACTACGTAAAGACGCTTGATAACGCGGCGAGTCTTGTAGCCTCGATGCTAAAGGAACGCGGATGGGGCGTAGATAGATTGCGCCGACATTACGATTGGTCCGGTAAAATATGTCCGCGCTTAATGTACGACAACGGCAAATGGACCGGATGGGCGGCGTTTAAAGCGCTAGTAGAGGCGAAGTTAAATCCGATTAAACAGGAGGTCAACGATATGATCGTGTATAAAGCTAATGTGGTAGTTAACGGATGTAAGGCAAAGGACGGCGTATTGATTGACGGAGCAGTGTACGTTCCATTGCGCGAGATGTCCGATCAGTTTGGCGCTGTAATTGCGTGGGATAACGTAACAAAGACCGCAACTATTACGAAGGAGGCGAAATAATACGATGAGCAAAAACGATATCTTACGTAAATTATCCTCGCGGAAGTTTTGGGCGCTATTGGCCGCGCTAGCTACGTCGGTACTTACGGCAGGTGGTGCAGGCGATAATACGGTGCTGCACGTAACAGGCGTAATTGGTGCGGTCGGCGCGTGTGTTGCGTATATGTTGGCGGAAGGCATTTCCGACGCAGCGAATAAAGATAAGACGGAATAGGTTACGCATATTTACAAAATGCGGAAACTCTCCGATAATAAGATATAAAGTAAATAAACGGAGGTTGGGCGAATATGTTCTTAGGCGTAATCGTATTCGGAGTTGTAGTCGGCATAATCATCGCGGTAGTTATCGCAATTAAACAGACCGCAACTGCGGAGAAAGTCGATTGCCCTACGTGCGGACGTACGACTCTGTTACCGGGCGGAAGCGCGAAATGTCCGAAGTGTAAAACGCTAATTGTGCGGACATCGAGCGGCGAATTAATAACGAAGTAAACACATAATATTAGGCGCAGTCTTTACGGAGTAATATCCGTAGGGGCTGCGCCTTTTTTGCGTTAATTACGCGAGTCTGTCCGGCATAACGTACAAGCCCGCCGTCATACGCTAGGGGTAAAGCGGTCGCCTACGCGATCCGCGCTTTGGGAGCGACGGTGGATACCTGCGCTCCTTTTTCATGTCCACACGCTAAAATGTCGTAAAATTTGACGACATAATGACCGAGCTTTGCCGCATAACATCAAACATACGTAAAACGTAGGAGGCGATAGCGGTGGTAAACAAAGCGTTATTGAAACGTATGGCCGGAGAAGTATCCGTTGGTATACTCGCTGAGATGATCGCAGATTATGCGCAAGGAATCACGGAAGCCGAAGACGTTGATGACGGCGTGCTTGAAGTAGTTAGCGCGATTGAAACGTTGACGGCGGAGATTAAGAGCCGTAATGGAGCGCCTAAAGTTGATCGGTCGAAGCGTAAGAAGACTGCCGCAGTAGTAGCGGAATCTAAGCCCGCCGACGATCTGCCGAGTCAAACGAATACTCAACCGGTAACTATGCGCCCAATAGGAAACGGTAGCCACCGTGAGTAAGTACGTACGCAAGGGCGTTAATTTCAACGTTGAGAACGAGCACCAGCGTAAAGTCTTCGCATGGGCTAAGAAGAAGAGTCCGAAGAACTTTAGCGGATTCGTAAAGGCGCTACTGTACGCGGCAATGACCGCAGAGTTAGAACAGAAGCGTGATCGCTCCGACAGTACCGCCGACGATTAATCCGATAACAAACGCCATGATTAACAACTCCTCTGCGTTAAATTTACGCCTAGTATACCCAAACCGAAAGGAATGATACGTATGACTAAAACCGTTGCGCTCGATTGGGGCGCATTCCAATCCGGTATTATATCGCCGAAAGTTCGTGGACCTCACGTACCGACTGCGTTAACTAAAACGGCCGCCACCGTTCACCTCGCGTTAATCCCTAAGACCGTTTTCGCGTCATCAGTAGCGGCAGGCTCCGCAACTTGGGCGACCGTGTTTACGACTGTACTCGGAATATCCGATTGGCTCTGCGTCGGTATTATTGTATACGCCGGCATTACGTGGATGTTCGGCAACCGTACGAAGGCGATCGAATTTCTAATGGGCGGCAGCATCGGATATATTATCGTGCGCCACGCGGTAGATATTCGGAATTGGTTGCGCGTGCTATGATACTCCGATTAAATGGCGTAGCGTTGCCGGACATTGGCGGAGGCGTAGTCGATAACATAACGGAAACAGTGACGGGAATTGTGTCGCGCGTACTCGGCGATACAGCGCACGGAATTATAGCGGCGATGAACGCATACTCTCCGGAAATCATAACGTTCGGCATCGTCATATGTGCGCTAGGAATGATGGTCGGGCCGATCGTCGGCAACAACGGTAAATGGATGGGGCGCATGTTTCTGACGTTTTGGGTGGGCGTGATATGGCGCGTATTAACGTAGGGGAGGCGAGCGCGATGTACACGGTATTCCGAATTATTCCGCATGTAACAACGCTGAACTCTGCCTCACGTAATCTACAGCGGTCACTCTACGAATTATTCTCCGCGCGAACTCCGGCACGACGCGAGGGCTATCGTATTGTTACGAAGCCGGCTCCGGACTTTTGGTGGATTACGCAAATGAGCGCAGATTCCATTTCGTTCTATTGCGCGGTGCCCGCCGAGTTTGCCGAAGCGTTCCGCGTTAAGTTTCGCAACCACGAGCAATGGCGCAAGTCTACGCTGGAGATAGCGGATGACTTCGAATTACCTGCGGAGGACAATACGGATTTATATGCGCTTAAATACCGCCGACACGACATGTTCTCGCTGGACTTCCGGTATAACGAGCAGACAACGCCTATCCGCGAATTACTCGGCGTTACAAACGAATTAAGCGCCGGCGAATCGGTCAGCGTGTTTATCCGAACTGAAACCGTAGCGCGTGCTAAATGGAAGAAACTCGCGGACTATGCGTGGGAAACGTGGGAGGGCGGCGGTCTTTTATATCGACCTGGATTCGATCCGATGCGGTTACTCCGATCACTAGCGATGGGCGCAGCGCATATCTTTTTCGAAGTTAAAACGTTGCTTGAAGACGTAATGAGCGGCGTTGAGAAATCGCTATTTCACGGAGCTAATCGCGCACCGAAATCCGTAAAAGCTGCGCTGCCTAATCCCGATCGCGCGGAGCTACTCGTTAATGGCGACTTATCTACGCAGACAAAGAATAAGCGCAATCTGCCCGTGTTTAAGACGTCGATAAGGTGCGCAGTCACTTCGTCCGATCCCGTTAAGCGCGAGATGCTGGCGCGGTCAGTCGCAGGTGCCTACGGGGGTCTTTCCGGTGATAATCGCTTGGAATGCGTAAAGGTTAACGTAAGAGCGCGCCAGGCTACGGAGGAGCTACGCGAGTGGAAAGTCCGCGAAATTGCTCCGAATATAATGAGCGTAGATGAGCTCGGCAAATTAACGCAGCTACCAACCGCGGATATACAGGCGGAGTTTGCGGATGTGCTTGCGTCTAATCGGCGCGTTGAGATCGAGTTGCCGCGCGCTTTCCTGGATGAACGCGGGATACTGGCGGGAACAGCTACGGACCGCGGCGTTGAGCATTCCGTTTACATTCCGACGAATCGACCGGATAAGCTGTTTATGCCGCGCGTGGTCAACGGATCGCCGCGCATGGGCAAGGATCAACACGTGATCAATCTCGTAGTCGAGGCGAAACGTAAGCACGGAATAGGCGCGGTTATACCGGACTTCATAGACGAACGTAATCGCGATAAGGGCGGAGCTCGGCGCGGCATGGCGGATGCGATACGTGACCATTTAGCGCCGGAGGACGTGATCGACATTAACTTAGCGGATACAGCATACGCGCCATATCTCGGACTGCAGACGATACTTAATAACGTAAGCGATAAACGGATAGCGGCGGATGTGATTGCGGAGTATCTAACGGACTTTTTACTCGCGGATGGTGACGAAGATAAGTTTCAGACGGCAGAGTTTACGCGTGATGCGGCGAAAGTGTGTAACGGGGATCTAACGGATATGAAGGCGATGTTTACTGGCGCGGCATTCCGTAAGAAGAAGATAGCGGAGTTGGACGACGTTTTCGATATGGATACGTGGCGCGATTTCGATAAGATGAGCGAAGGCAAGCAGGGGCAGATATTCGGACCGGTCATGCGCAGGATTTCGCAGGTAACGAGCAGCGAGTTTTTAAAGCCGATGTTCTGCCAGGCGCACAATCCCGCAATGGATTTATACCGCTGGATCGCGGAGGGTAAAGTCGTAATCATACGCTGCAGGATGCCGGATGGAATACCGATGCCCGAGCGCATAAAGGAGATACTCGGATACTGGATCGTTATGCTAACGTTTCTTATTAAACTAGCGCAAGATGGACGCGGTGCCGGAACGTTTCTCGTACTTAATGAGCCGCATCAATTTATGTCGCGCGGACTCGTTCACTTTACTAAGCGGATGCTGCGCGAGGGTCCGAAGTATAAACTAGCGCCGATCATCGCGTTTCACGATTTCAGCGCGTTCCACTCGTATCCGGGATTCGTAGACACGTTACTCGCCGCGTCGGTCAACTGGCATTTATTTCGCAATACTCACGTCGATACGTATAAGCGCTTGATGCCGTATTTATCGAAAACGTTCGACGATCCGCAGCAAGCGTTCGAGGCTACGCGGCAGTACCAGTTTATCGCGTGTTGGCTACGTGAGGGAGAGTACGAAGCGCCATTCGTAGCAGACGCGTTGCCTCTCGTAGGCAAACGTTATCCGACGGTGGATAATGGCGCGATCACGAAGGAACACGCGCGGAAATATGGGCGGCCGATAGCGGATGTCTTAGCGGAGATTAAGGCGCGGGGGAGGGCGTATAGGAAGGCGTGAAATTACTCCGCGCACAATTCGACAGATATGCGTAAAAAATAGTTGCAGCGATGCGCTCCCGTGTGATATATTATTTAGGCGGAAAGAATACGAGCGGATTGACTGAACGCTAAAAACCGTTGATACGAGCGGATTGTACGTTGACTGACCGTTGACATAACGGAGTAATTCGCGGGGCCATAGCTCAGCTGGGAGAGCGCATCGCTGGCAGCGATGAGGTCAGGGGTTCGATCCCCCTTGGCTCCACCAAACTTCATATGGACTCTTAGCTCAGTTGGTAGAGCAGTAGACTCTTAATCTATTTGTCCAGGGTTCGAGCCCCTGAGAGTCCATCCTAAAAGAAACGGCAGAAATGCCGTTTTTTTGTTGTTTAGGGACGGAGTGGCTTTTTATACTTTGGGTAGAAAAAACGTTCATTGCAAGGAGAGCCGTGCGGAAACATAGCTCCCGGTGCAAAAGCCGCTTTTAAGGGAAGCGGCTTTCGCATGATCAGTCAGGAAATAGACCGTATTCCTTTGTGAGAGGGCGGTCTATTTTTTTGCGCTGAGGTAAGATCCAGTGCTCTCTCCCGGTACATCGACGACCTCAAGACCAGGCATTGCTTCATCAAGCCAACAATAGACTCTAGTCGGGACGTGTGACTTAGGGTATTATGAAAGCGCAAACATATTTTCTGAGAAGTTATGAAAGCTACAATTTGGCTACAGAGCATAAAGGTAATGAACGGAGGATACGATGGAAAACTGGTTGGGTAAATCGTTAAAGCAGAAGCTGAGTTTGTTGATTATTATTTCGGTATTGGTACCGGTGTTGTCTCTGGGACTGTTCTCCTATTATATTGCTGAAAGTTTAACGGAGGAGAAAGCGAAAAGTTCAGGCATGAACACGCTTCGGCAAATTGGGGCCTATTTGGAAAATATGGTGAGCGATGTTGAGAATCTATCACTATTCCTCATCGGCCACCCGGATGTCCAAAGCTATTTGAAAACACCGGAACATGATTTGTTAAAGCAAACCTCGATCGTTAATTTACTTACAACATTATCGATTTCCAAACCATATATCGCCAATGTCATGATCGAATCGAATGAAGATAATAAGCCGTCGGTTTCCTTCAGATCCGTCCTTGAATCAGAATGGGCCGATATTCAGAGCGAATATCCCGGTTATTATGAGGAATATCCCAAGTGGTGGTCTCCGGTGCATCATTTCGTTACGTCGGACGGTAAGGAGGATGTCATTACGATGTCGCGGCCGATTCGCAGCACATCCAAATATTACAGTATCGGCATGCTTAAAATTAGCTTGACGCAATCGGTTATCTCTAACCATTTAAAGCAAGCTGGACTAGAGGGGGAAGGCGTCGCCCTGCTGTTGGACGGACAAAATCAGATATTGGCTGGGCCAGAAGGATATTCGACTAACAAGAACTTAAACGAGTATTTCCCCGGAATAGTTGATTTCAAGGGGAAATCGGGTTCGTTCGATTACCGGGAAGCGGAGGAACGGAGTACAGTACTGTACTATCAGATGCCGAATGTTAACTGGAGGCTCGTAGGGATCATTCCGGCAAAAGCTTACAGAGCGCAGAACCAGTATTTTTTAACGTTAACTGCAATTGCAGTCAGCATTTCGATGCTCTTTGTCATCGCGTTCGTACTTGTACTTATTCAAAAGGTAACGAAACCATTGTCTGCATTAACGAAGTTTCTTAGGAATTCCAGCCCGGACGAGCCGTTGCCGACACTGCCCGTCACATCGATCGATGAGGTTGGACAACTGATTATTAGCTATAATCGGATGAGCTCGCGAATTATTAATTTAACCGATGAGGTGAAGCTGAGCGAAGCGTTGAAGAAGGAAGCAGATATGTCGGCGCTTCAAGCGCAGATCAATCCGCATTTTCTATATAATACGTTGTCGTCAGTCCACTGGATGGCGCTAATGAAGGGAGAAGAAAGAATCGCGGATATGGTTGGCTCATTGAGTGATTTTCTTCGGTTCAGTTTAAATAAGGGACAGGAATATTGTGCAATCAGCCAAGAAATTCTGCATGTAGATCATTATGTGAAGATTCAGTCCATTCGATATCCAGATAAATTCGATTACGAGGCGGATATTCCGGCGGAGCTGCTGGATCTGAGAATGCTGAAGCTGCTGCTCCAGCCGCTAATTGAAAATGCGATGCTTCATGGCATTTTGAAAAGAGAGGGTAAAGGAAGCATTATTGTTAAAGCGTTGTCTGCGGGAGAGCGTATAACATTTATTGTTCAGGATGATGGTGTCGGCATGAGTAAGGAAAGAGTGGAGCTGCTAAGGGAGAAGATAAGCGCAAATTTGGGCATTGATCCGCTGAAGAATAATGACTCGGCAGGCAGCAGCTACGGATTGCGTAATGTGCATAATCGGCTACAGCTTCATTATGGGCACGAAGCTGGCTTGCGGATTGAAAGTGCAGAAGGTAGCGGCACTAAAGTTAGCTTTACGATTATTCCGCTCCAATCAGAAATCAAATAGATTGCAACCTTTGTGGGGAAGAAGGAGAGTCTGCATATGAAGCTTTTAATTGTAGATGACGAAGTCATTATTAGGACCGGCATTAGCACGGTTATTAAATGGGAAGAGAATGGCATTGAGCTGCTTGTGCCGGCTGCTTCCGCAGAGGAAGCTTTGATGCGCATTCCGGTTGAGTGTCCTGACATCATTCTAACCGATATTCGGATGACGGGAATGACGGGATTGGAATTATCTCGTGAGGTTAAGCGGAATTTTCCTTACATTGAAATTGTTATATTGTCTGGATTCGATGATTTCGCATATGCACAGCAAGCGATGCGGGAAGGCATAAGTGATTATTTGCTTAAAAATAGCCGTCCTGGCGATATCATGACTGCGGTTATGCGCGTGAAGCAGCGTATCGTCAGCAGAAGGGAGGCTGATCATCAAGGCGCCATCCATCAAACGGCATTCCGTTGGAAGCAGCTAGATCGGTTTCTTCGCGGGGACAATCTCCTGACGGAGCGTGAAAGTGAGGAACTGTTGATCTATTATCCTGAGCTGAGGCTCGGATCGGATATGGAGAAGCTAGAGCTATGGCTAGTGACATCAGCGTCTCCACTGACCATGAAGGAGGAGACGGAAAGTGAAATGAATGAGGCGGCTGCGATGATTAGGGATTCACTTGGCTGTGTCATTCTGGATTGGGAATATGGATGGCTGCTTATTTTCCGCAGGGGGCAGCCGGGCGCGAAGCGATTGGTTAAGGCGTCGATGGAGCGGGCGGAGCGCGTTTATCGCCAGCCTTTTTTTGCAGCATGCGGTGTATGGGCCAGCAATGTGGCAGAATTGAGGGAGTCCCTTCGTACCGCCGAACATACCACCTCTTTCCGATGGTTAGCAGAGGAAGCAAGGCTGCTGGTTTATGAGGATATTAAAGACCGGAAAGGAATGCGGACCGTTTGTACGGAAGAAGTGGAGAGTAAGTTAACCGCCGTTCTGAGAAGCGGAAGCCGAGAAGTCGTACAGCAGTGGATTAAAGGTGAACTGGCGAGCATTAGGCAGGATACGGAAGCGACGCCTAGTTCGGTTCAAGCGTATTTGCATTCGTTGATCGTTGGGGGATACCGCTGGTTAGAGCGTGCAGCGGCATCCGTGGGTCAATCGATGCCGAAGCTTCCGCAGCTTGAACAGCTGGATATGAAGCTGCTTTCAACGAATCCAGAAGAAATACTGCAGCAGATGCTGCTTGCAATCCATGCGCAGTATGAACGATTAAATGGGAGCAGAAATGAAGCCATAAACCGAACTGTGGCTTATATACGCGAGCATCTTGCTGACAGCTTGTCTTTGGCACAGGTAGCGGCAAGCGTACATATGAATCCAAACTATTTTAGCAAGCTGTTTAAACAGGAAACAGGTAAAAACTATATTGAGTATGTAACGGAAGCGAGAATGGAATGGGCTAGCCGTTTGTTGAAGGAAACGCCGGCGAAGGTAAGCGAGATCGCTAGGCGGGTAGGTTACGAGGATATGAAGCATTTTAACCAGCTTTTTAAGCGGTACAGTGGTGAAACACCTTCGCAATATCGATCAAGATGAATGGCCGAAGGTGAAAATATCCCCCGTAAGCGCTTAATTATCCCCCCTACGACTTATCGTCTGTCTTATCTATACTAGGGTTATCACTAAAGGGGGAATATTCGAATGAAGAAGAGATTTGCGTTTGTAACGACAATTATCTTGATGATTGCCCTTTTGGCAACCGCTTGCAACAATGGCGGAAAAACGGAGCAGGGCAATGAAGGCAACAAAGGCTCTGTAGAAAAGACGAAAATTTCAATATGGCATAACTTCGCGGGTGATGACCTTCGTGCCAAAGCGGTTAGAGACCTGATCGACAAGTATAAAGCGGAACATCCAGATGTTGAGGTAGACGCGCAAGCGATCCCGGTTGACGGTTATCGTCAACGCCTAAGCACAGTGGCTGCAGCAAATGAAATGCCAGACGTATTTTTCGTCTATGCGGGCAGCCAATCCCAAGAGTTCTATGATGCCGGGAAGCTTCAACCGATTACAGAGTTGATGGATAAATACCCTGAATGGAAGAATAATTTCTTGGCAGGGGCATTCGACCGCTATGAGTTTGAAAAAGGACAAATTTTCACAGCGCCGCTCGGGATGTCAGCAACTTCGTTCATGTATTACAACAAAGATCTTTTCGAGAAGCATAGTGTAAAAGTGCCGACGACTTGGGAAGAGATGATGACTGCGATCAAAACGTTCAACGACAACGGCATTACGCCGATTGCCCTCGGCAATAAAGCGCCATGGGTTGCACAATCGACGATTATCGGTTCGTTGGCTGACCGCGTGACAGGCACGGAATGGTTTTTGAAAGCTGCAGCTCAAGATGGAGCGTCTTTTACAGATTCTGTGTTCATTGATGCATTGGGTAAGTACAAAGAACTCGTTGACAATAAAGCGTTTCAAGATGGCGCAAACAGCATCGACAACACACAGGCAGAGCAATACTTCATTCAAGGCAAGGCAGCCATGATGATTAACGGTGCATGGTCACTTACGAATCTTGCAGCATCCTCAACACCTGAGCAATTAGCACCTATCGAAGTCACAACTATGCCTGGCATCGAAGGTGGAGCAGGCAAAGCGAATACACTTTCGGGCGGCGCTGGCGCTGGCTTCGCGCTTAACAAAAATACAAAAGGTGCACAAAAGCAGGCAGCACTTGATCTGATCTACGCAGTAAGCGGACCGGACGGCCAAAAGGCGATTGCAGAAAGCAACTCGATGGTTATGTACAAAGTAGAACTGGATAAGTCGAAAGTAAGCCCGCTTTACTTCAAAGCTTACGAATTGGCTGTGAATTCTGAAATTACACCGGTATATGACGCCTATTTATCTGCTGAAGCAGGCGAGGTGATTAACAACGGTCTTCAAGAGCTTATGATGGGTGGTAAGCCGGAGGATGTTGCTAAAAAACTGCAAGATGCGCAAGCGCGTTCGACTAAAAAGTAATCAGACAAAAGCAAGTAAAGGAGGCTGCCGCCATGCCTGCATCATTGCGCAGCAGAAGCTTCGTCATCATGGCGCTGCTTCCTGCACTACTCATTTTTATCATCTTTGCGATCGTCCCGATTTTTTGGTCAGCGTACTACGGGTTCTTTGAGTGGAAGGGACTCGGTGCTGCCAAGCTTATCGGGTTGGATAATTATCGAATGATATTAGAGGACCCTGTATTCTGGAGAGCGCTGAAAAACAATCTGATCCTTGTTGTCTCGGCAGTAATAGGTCAAGTATCGGTCGCATTGCTGCTGTCATTGCTCCTGCTTAAGAACACGATGTTCAATCGCTTGATGCGCTCCGCCGTATTTCTCCCGATGGTGCTGTCTACAGTCGTCGTCGGTCTTATCTGGGGTTATATTTATCACCCGCAAATTGGTTTACTGAATCAATTATTGGAGACGCTGGGACTGGAATCTTGGACTCGAACTTGGCTAGACGACCCTAAAATCAATATGTTTGCCGTATCGATTCCGATTAACTGGGCAAATATCGGGCCATATCTTATCATTTTCATCGCTGCACTCCAAAATATTTCTTCGGAAATTAATGATGCTTCGAAGATCGATGGGGCGATTGGTTGGAGGAAGCTATTTTTCGTAACGCTCCCGATGATTTGGGGAACGGTTGTTGTAACCATCGTACTGTGCATATCTGGGAGCTTAAAGGCATTCGACCATGTTATCGTCATGACGCGTGGCGGACCTGCACAATCTACAGAATTGCTCGCCACATATATGTACAATAACACCTTTACGGTATACCGTTACGGCTACGGCTCTGCGGTATCCACAATGATTATTCTGATTAGCGCCGTGCTCATTGGCCTAAATCACATCATCACGAAGAGACGCGGGTAATGGGCGGTCGGCTAATGTTAGCCCGGCCGATGAAGGAGTGAATCGCTATGCAAGTAATGATAAACGCTCGGTCGGAGAAGATGAGAGGCTCGCTGTTACGTAAGCCGATTTCCGGAATTGCGAAAATCATTCTGTTATTTTATGCCATAATTACATTGTATCCGCTATACTGGTTAGGAATAAGCGCATTCAAGTCGAATCAGGAATTTTTCAATCGTCCTTATTCCTGGCCGCAGCATTGGCAGCTCGACAACATAACCCGGGCATGGGATCTCGGAAATATGGGCCGGGCGGTGCTCAACTCCACAGTAGTTACTATGTCAGCGCTACTGCTAACTATTGTGCTCGGCATGCTTGCTGCTTATGTGCTTGCCCGATTCCCATTCAAGTGGAGTGGAGCTGTAAAAGGATTGTTCTTGCTCGGCATGCTCATTCCAATTCATAGCACACTCGTTCCATTGTTTATTTTCATGAACAAGCTCGGGATGCTGAATACGTACTGGTCACTCATTCTGCCTTATACGGCATTTGAATTACCAATTGCAATCTTCCTCGGAATGGCCTACATCGTATCTATTCCAAGAGAAGTAGAGGAAGCGGCGATGATCGACGGCAATGGCTGGTGGGGAATCTTCGGACGCATCATTTTCCCGCTGTCTCTGCCAATCGTGGCTACGATTACAATTCTTGCATTTTTAAGGTTTTGGAATGACTTCTCCTTCGCGCTCGTCTTTATTAATTCTCAAGCGCTGAAGACGCTGCCCCTCAGCTTGTCGCTCTTCTCCGACGGATTCGGAACGGACTACAGCTTAACAATGGGAGCGATGTTTATTGCTGCAATACCAACCATCGTCATCTTTTTGATCTTCCAAGAGCAAATTATGAAAGGCATGGTTGCAGGCTCGGTCAAAGGTTAACACCCTTGATCGAGTTTTTAGTGTAATTTTATACATATTTCATTCTTGTGGAGGGATTGACAGTGAAGTTACATTTTATAGGAGAATTGAGCGAGCTTCAAGCAGGGCTTCAGTTGCTGCTTGCCGAACTTAAGTCAGAATCGTCGGAGGACGGAATTCCCGTGTGGATAGAATCGTCTTCAGGAAAACTGGAAGTTGGCTATGATGGTAAAAGCGCATATATTCGTTACGGCGCTAAACATCAATTTTTCCGCGGCTTGGGATTGTTGATTCAGAAGTTTAGTGGTGGAGAGAAGTTTCAAATTATAGAGCAACAACAATTCGATGCGATTGGTCCGATGTTTGATTTGTCGCGCAATGGAGTGCTGACCGTTGAAAGCTTCAAGTTTATGCTGCGCAAAATGGCGCTGATGGGCTTGAATAGCGTCATGCTCTATTTGGAAGACACTTACGAGATCGAAGATGAGCCTTATTTCGGCTATATGCGCGGCCGCTACTCTGCTGCGGAGTTGAAGGAAATCGACGATTACGCCGATCAATTCGGCATTGAAGCGTTCCCGAGCATTCAGACACTGGCTCATTTGGAGGAGTTTCTGAAATGGGAGCCGGTAAAGGAATATAAAGATACAAAAGGCGCGTTGCTAGTTGGAGCGGAGAAGACTGATCGTCTGGTCGAAAATATGATTGTCAGCATTAGCGCACCGTTCCGCAGCCGGAAAATCCACATCGGCATGGATGAAGCGGAAGAACTTGGACGGGGTAAATTTTTGGATCGCAATGGACATATGAGCCGTTTTGATATTATGACAGGCCATTTGGAACGGGTGCTCGCAGTAACTCGACCCTTAGGGCTGAAAGCGATGATGTGGAGCGATATGTTCCTGAAGCTGGCTTCGGCGAACGGTGAAGATTATTACGGCCATGAGACGCAAATATCAGAGGACATGTCGAGCCGCATTCCGAAGGACATAGATATGGTTTACTGGGACTATAACCACGTCGAGGAGAGGGACTACGAAACATTGATCGCCAAACACCGGCCGCTCGGCAATAATCTTATTTTTGCGGGTGCGGTGTGGGTATTCAATACGTTCGGTGTCAATTACGGGCTATCCTTGCCGGCGACCGATGCAGCGCTGACGGTATGCAAGAAGGAAGGCATTCGCGAAGTTTATGCGACGATGTGGGGTGACGATGGAATGGAGAGCAATCCGTACATCGCTTTGCTCGGCTTGCAGTTTTATGCGGAGCATGCCTATTCTTCTTCCACGCCGTCTGACGAGGTACTGGCCGAGCGCGTTCGGTTCTGCACCGGCATCGAGGCAGATGCTTACATGGGGCTGAAGTATTTGGACGAGACACCAGGAGCTGCACCAAATAATCAGAAGCAGAGCAATCCGTCTAAGTTTCTGTTGTATCAGGATGTACTGCTGGGGCTGTTCGACAAACAGATTGATGGGTTAGATATGACGGCACATTATGCATGGACAGAAAGTGAAATTGCTAGCCGCAGAAAGCCTGAGGCAGAGCTGGATTACTTGTTCGAGGTGCCGCAAAAGCTGTGTGCGGTGCTGAAGCAGAAGAGTGAAATCGGGCTTGAGCTGAAGAGGGCTTATGACAGTGGCGACAAGGCATTGCTTAGGCGGATTGCTGAGGACATTTTGCCTGAAATCTCACAGGCTGTGCAAAAGCTTAGGGTCGCACACCGGAAGCAATGGCTATCGATGTTCAAGCCGTTTGGCTGGGAGGTGCTCGATATTCGTTACGGCGGCGTCATAAGCCGGTTGGATACAGCGAGCATGAGGCTGCTAGAATATGCGGACGGAAAGCTCGAGCGGATTGAGGAGCTGGAGCAGGAACGACTGCTGTATAGCACGACGAACCGTTTCACCGACAAAGGTGCAGGCTGGTGTAGTTATTATTACCGCATGGCGTCGCCTAACGTCTTTTTCCATGTGATCAATCCATTCTAGGTTGAGGAATTATGAAATCGTATCGAAACTGAATTCGCAATACAGGAACTTTAAGGTATGATTTAAACGTAATACGTAAACCTAACAAACTAAGAATAGGTATAAACAAGTTGCCAGACCACAGTTTTCTGTAGTCTGGCATTTTATTTAATGGGGGCACATCGTATAAAGTTGTTCCCACTGAATACTCCACACATGTGGAGTTCGCGAAACAGGGCTCCCGATGCAATAGGCACTTTTAAGGGCGGTGGCTTTCAGGTATTACAGGCAGCATTATTCTGTTGCGAGGATTATTCGATAGAGATTTGTCAAAATAAAAGACACCCGGTTTTGTTTGATCGGGTGTCTTTTTGCTGATTTAAAATATACAAAAAAATATTTTGTCACATATTTATTTGTTCTTGTGAGTGATCCACCGCTTAGTTTACCAACCCACTAGTAGCTTGTTTTTCTTTCCATACCATTGTGATTAGAAGTCCAATAAACATAATGACAGCCGCAAAGAGATACGGATAGTTGATGTTTACATCAAATAATACTCCGCCTAATGCAGGTCCGATGATATTACCAAGGCTAGTATAGGTTGAGTTCATGCCAGCGACAAAGCCTTGCTCTTTTTCAGCCGTTTTTGATAAATAGGTCGTTAATGCTGGACGGAGTAGGTCAAAAGCGAGAAAGATGAAGCAGGTAACTAGCAGAACAGTTAAATAGTTATTGATCATGGTGGAGGCTACTGCTAAGGCTACGCCAGCAATTAAGCAGATTTGAATGAGTTTTTTTTCACCGAGCTTATCTACCATTTTACCGAATAAAAAGACCTGCACAACCACCCCGAAGATTGAGCTTATTGTAATGATGGTTGCAATATCCCGTGGAGTGAAGCCAAATTTATGATCAGAAAACAGGCTAAACACAGTTTCATATGCCGATAAACCAAAGGCGAGGACAAACACAATAATAAACGCAATAATATATGCTGGGTGAAACGAGCGTTTCAGATCACTGATAAAGTTGGTGTCTTTTTTAAGATTACTGATTTCCAAAAGCTGCTCTTTGGATAGTGGCTCTTTCAGAATAAATATCGACGAAATACAAGTGATTAAGGCGAAGCCAGCAGCAAAATAGAATGGAGCACGTATACCTAGTTCAGTAATAAATCCTCCGATTCCTGGGCCAATAATAAAACCAATACTAATGGCGGCAGAAACATAACCCATTGCCTTAGGTCTTTCCTCTACTGAGGTGATGTCCGCAACATAAGCAGTGACGGCAGGCATAATGAATGCACCAGCAATCCCTCCAAGAATTCTGGCAAAATAAAGAACGGATACATGTGTGCCTAAACCAAAGATTAATTCCGACGTGCTGAAGAGTACTAAGCCGATTACGATCATTTTTTTTCTGCCGTAAGTGTCAATCCATCGCCCAGCCAGAGGAGACATGAGTAATTGCGCGAACGCAAATGCTGCTACAAGATACCCCATCGTTTTACCTGACAAATGCATAATGTTCATAAAGGATGGCATAACAGGGACAATCAGTCCAACACCTAGAAAAACAATGAATATATTACTTAGCAAAATGAGTAAGACTGTTTTTTGTTCTTTCAATGGTTTCTTCATGAAGTAAATACCTCTCTTTGTAGAATCACAGCTGTGAAATACCTCTCCAAAATACGGTCCATGAGGCATTCAGTTTTTCATTTAAACGGATCTCATTATTGCCATACACAAGCTCAAGCATAATCGAATCAACTACACCTAAAAAGGCAAGCGTTGGGATGGAGGCTGCATCTTCCATGATGACTTTGGCATCGATCCAAGCTTGGAATTTACTTTCAAGTACGGGTTGAATCTTTTTCTCTGTGTCGATGACTTCTTCATCAATCGCTTTAGCAAGATGGGGCGGTGGAAAAAAAGAGATACGCAGCCAAAACTTTAACTGCTCGTTCTTTTGAAACATATCAATGACCAACTGCAGATATCCTAATAAATCCGTTTTAGGATTTTGAGTCCCCACCTTACTCAAATATTGTAGTTTGGATGAAATTTCTGTCTCTTTAGCATCTTGTAAGACTTGTAGAAAGAGATCATCTTTCCCTTTAAAATGGGCATAAAGTGATTGTTTTTTCATCCCGACTTGCTCAGCAATTTGAGACAAAGAAGCACCTTCATACCCGTGAGTTGTGAAGCATTTCAAAGCAATGTCTTTAATCTCTTTACTTTTCAAAAAAATTCACCTCAATATTAACGAACGTTCGTCAGTTATACTATCAAATTAAATTATTTTATGCAAATGAAAATTAACTCCACAATGCATAGTATGGCTAAAATCCATTGAATTCCTTAAGCATTTCGGTAAAGGTCTCAAGCTGCTGGTTATCCCATTGAGCAATACGCTCGTAAAATACGAACTCCTTATCCTGCAGCGCAGCAAAGGTTTGTTGTCGTCCAAGCTCTGTGAGCGCAAGAAGTACAGCTCGACGATCATGTGGAGAGTCTTCCCTTTTAACATACCCTAAATTCTCAAGCTGTTTGAGAAGACGACTAACCGAACTACGATCCATAGCTGTTGCTTCCGCCAAAGCAGAGGCGCTAGTCGGACCATAGGAATACAGCCAACGGACGATATGGAAAGCAGCAGGTTGTATAGAAGAATCGAAAGCGGCGGCAGTTCTGACATTCAGTGCATGTGAGGCGCTAATAAGCGCATTAATTTGTTCGCCGAGCTTTAGCTCGAGTTGTCCTCTTAACGTATCTTTGCGTTCGACATTCATTGGTTGAACCACCTAACGTAGATTATTATTCAAAAATTTTATACTTTTAATTAGTTGACATATATCAATCACTTGAATATAGTTGACATATATCAATTATATGTTTTCGATAACATCCTGTCAAAATGAACTTGCAGCTGTTTTAGTCCTATATAAAGGAGAATGAAGATGACGACAAAACCGATTATTGTAATTACTGGAGCTACAAGTGGTTTGGGACAACTCGTTGCCATTGAAATGGCAAAGCGTGGTTCTCATCTTGTTCTGACTGCTAGGAGTGAAAGTCGCGCAGAAGCTACTCAGAAAATGATTACAGAGAGCGTACCTGCTGCCGAAATAAATTTTTTCTATGGGGACTTATCCTTAATGAAGGATGTCAGTCGTTTGGGGCAAGAAATATCTGACGCATATCCGAAGATAGACGTGTTATTAAATAACGCAGGACTTCATGCGTTTGAACAGCGGATCACTTCTGAAGGAATATCAGAAATGATGGCCGTGAACTATTTTGCCCCATGGATATTGACTCATACTTTACAGCTTTCTTTGAAGGCAGCGGGAAGTGCAAGAATTATAAATGTAGCTTCTGAAGCTTCACGCAATCATGGAGAACTTAAGCTTCCGGAGGATTTGATAAATACATCTGATTTTTCGGCTAGAGGTTCGTCAGAGATATATGGAAAAACTAAGCTGCTTAATATCATGTTTACCGCTGAACTTGCTCGCCAATTCAAAGGAACCGGAGTTATTGTTCACGCATTAAATCCTGGTTTTAATGTAACGGGTTTGGGGCGTGAGTTATGGTTTGCACCTATACTTAAACGGGTATTGAAATTTCTTCATATTGGGAATCCACGTAAGGGAGCTGATATCATTATTCGTTTAATGATCGATCCAAAATATCAGGAGACCACAGGGGGATATTTTAATGTTGGAACAGGCAATCCAATAGTGCCCGTACATCCAGGTGGAGATAAGAAAATGGAAAATGAATTATGGAATGATACGCGATTAGTAATACATCAGATAACTCAATGACAAAAGGAGCTGATCCTAAAGTAGAACTTTCTACATTAGTGTCGGCTCTTTTTCGTTTTGAATCAACTCGTAACGTTGTCGAAAACTGGGAAAAAACTCGGATTTAAAGATTAAGTGAATGGATGTGTGTAATATTCTGAGTACTTTTGTCACCATGCAGGAAGTAGAACAAATTTAAGGGAATATGTTTCTTCAATATTCATGGTGAGGTGGAAGTGAGCGTTTATAAGTTATCTTTTTAAGGGGAGTGAACTTATGAGAAAAAATTGGCGGATGTCTAGCACTTTAAGGATTTTTTTTATACTTGTAGTCATTCTGCCGATCATCTTATTCTCCATCATTATTCTAAATATTTATAAGCGAGATATTCTTCAGCAAAATACATCACGATCTCTACAAACAGCTCAAGCGATCTCCTATTCCGTTAGTCAGGAAATAAGGAGGTTGACGGGTCTATTTGCTTCCATCGGTATGGACAGGGATGTGATGGCAAAACTTTATGAAATTAATCGTAAGCGTGGAGTCGAGAAACAGCAGGCTTACTATGAACTAAAGGTCTTAATAGAGAAGTACACGGCCTCTATCTCAGGACGAGTACTGTCGGTGAACTTCCTATTTAAAGACCATAAATCCTATTCGTACTTAAAGAATTTGAATTTGGATGATTCTTATTTTCGCCAAAAAACGTGGTATGGGCAGGTGCTGAATAATCCCGATAGCGTTCATTTTCTGGGGATGATGCCCAATATTTTATATGGTAACTACAATCCTTACAATATGGTTGCTGCCCTATCTCCAAGTGTAATCAATCCTTTATCCCAGCTAGAAATGATTCTTTTTACGTTTGAGAGTAGTGCCTTTGATCATATTTTGCAGTCACGTGATAATACGGAATCCAGCCTTTTCATCGTCACAGAGGAAGGTCAAATTATCTCATCCAATACCCTTGCCTCTAGAGGGGGGGAATTCCAAATGCACTGGTTCGCAAATCGTGGGCCGGAGGAAAAAGGGTACGTTGTGGATGTTCATGGTGATGATAGAAATCTGATAACCTACGCCAAGATTGATCAGACCGGATGGTGGCTAGTACAGTCTATTCCATATGCTGATCTAACAGCCAATTACCTTAGTGTGAATTATATCGTCTGGGTGTTTGCATTGATGATCATCTTAGCGTTTATTCTTGTTTCATTTTACTTTGTATCTAATGTTACTAAGCCGTTAAATGAGCTTCTCCGGCAAATGGATCTGGTGACTGAAGGTGATTTAAACGCTAAATTTATGAGAACAGGCAGCCTGGAGCTAATTAAGCTTGGGCATTCTTTTAATCATATGACGGAGCGTATTCAGGATTTACTCTATCATCATGAAAGGCAAGAGGTGGAGAAGCGAAAGGCGGAGTTTGCGGCACTTCAGTCGCAGATTAATCCACACTTTTTAATAAATACGCTCAATTCAATCAAGTTTATGGCTTTAATCAGTAAAGCAGATAACATACGGAATATGACACATGCCCTAACTCGTCTGCTGGCTTCTTCTTTTAATCGAGGTGGAATTCTGACTACGATTGATGAGGAAATAGATCATTTAAAGAATTATTTGTATATCATGGAGATTCGTTTTGGTAGACCGATTCAAACGAGATGGGAAGTCGATGAGGATTTAGCAGGTTATTATATATTGAAATTGCTACTACAACCTATTTTAGAAAATAGCATTATTCATGGACTAAAGAATGTTGACTATCCTGGTATCATCGAAATCATAGTGAGCAAACAAGCGGAAGATCTTCTTATAACCATAGCTGATAATGGGGTAGGTATGTTGGATATGGATGCTCAGGAATATGATAGCGATGGTATTCGCCATCAGCATTCTTTCAGTGGTATGGGAAACAGTAACGTTAATAAGCGAATTCAGCTACATTACGGGAGGCGTTTCGGCTTAAAGTACGAAAAGAATAAACCTCAGGGAACGATAGTATCGATAAGACTACCGTTGATCGACACGCCGGAGGAAGAGATGCAGGATCAGTTGTTAGGGGAGGGAGGATGAAGAACGCTGCGGAGGAGCATAAAAGATCATAGTCCAGAGGGAAAACATCATTCATGTGTAATCTCAGAGGAGGTATGATGGTATAAACTTTTTTTCGAAGGCTGTGATTAATAGAAGTGAAAATAATACTCCGTTTGTCCTTAATAGGGATCATTTCTCTTATTTTTGTAGGTGGCTTCTTCTCTTTAAGTAAGTTCAGTTCCAAAGGAGGGGCAATAGAGCAACAACAGGGAAAGGTGAATCTGGATCAACCGATTAAAATAAAATTTGGCATGTGGGAAGCGAAAACAGATATCAAATTTTGGACGGAGAAGGTAAGAGACTACTCTAAAATTAAGCCTAATGTAACAGTTGAAGTAGAGACGATTCCTGATAATAGCGGTCAGTATTTAAAGGTTCGATTAGCAGCCAATGATTTGCCGGATATTTTTTACCTGAAGCCAGATGACCTAATCACTTACAAAGCAGTACTTCTTCCACTGGATGGATTAACCGCAGCAAAAAACAATAAATATCCCGCTAGAATAGATCATTCCATTCTTGGTTTGCCGCTTGTATCCTTCTCTGAATATGTCTATTACCATCCAAGTATCTTTCAAGAGGTCGGCGTAGAGATACCGCAAACGATGGATGAATTTATGGATGTGATGATGAAGATCAAAGCGGATGGTAAATATATTCCGATTGCGATTGGCGGGAAAGAGAATTGGACATTTTATCCTTTCACTGAGTTCGGGCCGCCTCTACTATCCAAGGATGAGAATTATTTATCCTCAATTGCACAAACGAAACGTCCTTTCGGAAAAGGTTCTCCCTTTGAGAAAGCAGCAGTGATGATCAAGAAAATAGCAGAGAATGAACTAGCTGGGCCCGATGCACTCAACATTGGTGTGGATCAGGCAACGCAGCTGTTTCAAAATAATGAAGCGGCCATGCTTGCACTCGGCCAGTGGTACCTTAGAGATCATTTGTCCAAAATGAAGGATGATAAAGATTTAGATGCGTTCACCTTACCCTGGAGAGAGACTGCTTCAGAACGTTTGCAGGCAATCACTATGCCAGATCAATATATGGCGATCAATAAAAATTCCAAAAATACGGAAGAGGTTAAAGCATTTTTGGAATGGGTATTTAGCCGAGACGTTTACCAAGTGTATATTAACTATTCGCAAAATTCATCGACAGTGATCAATATTGAATCATTCCTGCCGTTCTTCAACAATGTTCAAGAAAAGCACCCCTTTGAGCCGTTTATGTACCTGGGAATCGATGAGAAATTTGAAAAAGTAAAAAATGCTATACAGTTCGATGAGAAGAAGGCTGCACAAGAAATTTTTTCAGGTGCTGAGGTGTCCGATATTCAAGAAAAATTGAATGATGATTGGGAGATAGCGGTTGAGGCTTTGAGGTAATCCTATAGATCAATTATGGAGGGATTTATGATGAAATTTAAAGCTCTCATTGTTGATGATGAACCATTAGCTAGATTAGCTCTTCGGGAGTATATATCCATTGCTTCGACCGATTTTGAGATTGCAGGGGAAGCAGGAGATGGTAAGGAGGCATTAAATATGCTGAAAATCCATCAGGATGTGGATCTAGTTCTGGCGGATATTCAAATGCCAAATATGAATGGAGTAGAACTACTCGAAGCACTGAATAACACTACTTTTTCGAATCAACCGTTAACCATCATGCTTAGCGCATACGGAGATTATTCTTTTGTAAGAGATTCCTTTGTGCTCGGTGCCTTTGATTACATTGTTAAAGCCAAGTTAGATGAAACTTATATTGCACCGGTACTGACTAAGACTGTGGATGAATTGAAGCGGCGGCAAAGCTCCTCAAAGTCAGCATCAAACTTAGAGGACGTAGAAGCCTCGATCTGTTCTGTTCTGCATCGACTGTGCCTATCGGATTCTTTAGAAGTGACAGACGATGATATAACGTCTTCGTTGGAGCTTGTTCGAAAGCATATGGGGGAAAAAAATCTGGAGGTTGCACTTCTTAGGCTATCAGATACCGTTCAATTTGAAGATTCACACCGTATGATCATGCAGACGATACGAACAGTAACGAATCGGAGTAGAAGTGAAGGGATCTGCAAAGTATGCAGATATGATGACAGGCATTACGTATTGTTCTTCTCTTTTCCAGAGCAATGCAGCATTATTGCCGTTCGTAGATTGACAGACATCATCTTGTCAGAAGTGAGCATGAGATTAAAGCAATTTATTAATTTGAAGCTGTCTATGGGCATCAGTGACATTGTAGATGGTCTTCACCAGTGGAACCGATTATTCCGCCAAGCGGAACGATTAGCAGGCTTGAGTTTCTACCAAGGGTACAATCGATTATATTATCCGGAAGCTGAAAGGCGTCCATCTATTAAGGAAAGTGACTGGAAAGAAGTATGGTATTTGGCTAGAACCGAAATGCTGAAGTCATTAAGTGATCCGGATTTAATGAAATGGCAGGAGGTCTATGAACACTGCTGTAACTTGTTGATTCAGCGATACCCTTGTTCACCTGAGCTTATTAAATCAGATGTAGTCGATATGACTTGGGAGGCAAGCGCATTAATTTATCAAAAAGGCGTTTCTTGGGAAAAGCTTCATGATAAGCTGCCATATCCCATCACGGATCATATTTATAAGCAGGAAACCTGGGAGACTACGGTGCATTGGTGCCGACTGTTCTTGGAACATCTGCATCAAAAGCTGCATCCGAAAGACCAACCTAAGGAATGCTTTCTCAGCCCTGTTGTTGCTAAAACGAAAGAGCTATTAGAGAAAAACTTTAACGAAGATGTCCATTTGTCAAATATTAGTCAGATCGTCGGTGTAAGCGAGAGCTATTTAAGCAAACAATTCTCCAAAGAAATAGGTGTTAATTTCATTCAATTTCTGACGAATCTGCGAATCGAAAAGGCTAAAAAGGCGCTGGAGAGCGGAATGAAAATATATGAGGTTTCTGAGCAAGTAGGATACGTGAATCCGGAACATTTCAGTCGTATTTTTAAAAAAATCACAGGAATTAGCCCCTTAGCTTATCGCAGAGAGAAAGAATAACAAAAATAATCATTTTTGAACAAAATAAATCATGTGTATCCGGTTTCAAAATCCATATGATAGGGGGGAGTTAAAATTCACGGGTGAAGGGATGTTCTTATGAGACGCAAACGATTCACGTTCGCACTAATCTGTACGTTATGTTCTTCCATGTGGTTAAGTACAGTCCATGCTGAAAAAGTCTCTGACTTCGAGATGCAGACATCAGCTACTGAATCTGCTAATTCTACGTTCACCGTTACATTAAAGGGTAAAGATATTCAAGACTTATACGCATATGAAGCTAAATTTAATTTTGACCCGAAAGTGCTTGAGATTGTAAAAGCAGAAACGAAGATCAAAGGCTTTTCTGTATCTCCAATCGTTAAAAACAATGAAATTACGATTGCCCATACCAAAATTGGAAATGTGAATGGTGATAAGGGTAATTTGGACATTGCCACGATTACCTTTAAAGCTAAAAGGGCTGGTACAACTGCAGTAAAATGGACCGCATTAAAAGTTCTTGATCGTAATTTGAAAGATCAGGAATTCACCCCGAATCAATCCTCAACCTTTACCAAGATTTTCAGCGACATTGTCTCACATTGGGCGAAGCAAGATATCATGGAAATGGTCACTAAAGGAATTGTTGAAGGCATGGATGCCGACAGCTTTGCTCCGAATAATAACATCACTCGTGCACAATTTGCAGCTCTTATAGCTAGAGCATTAGATCTTACAGAAGGTTCTGGAAGTAATCCGTTTACGGATGTGAAATCAGGGGTTTGGTACGAAGATACGGTAAAGAAAGCTTATGCGGCCGGAATTATTAGTGGTTTGTCCAAGACGAAATTTGCTCCGGAAAAAAGCATTACTCGTGAAGAAATGACAACGATGCTGATGCGAGCGAAAGCTTATGCTTCCGGCGTAAAGGTCGAAAGTATGGTCTCAGATTCCACTACTACATTTAAAGATGATAGTAAAATAAGCCCGTGGGCTAAAGCGTCGGTGGGGTTTGCCTTGAAATCTGGATTAATGAAAGGTAGGACTCAGACTACATTTGCACCAAAAGAATCTGCTACAAGAGCGGAATCAGCCGCAGTTATCAAGCGATTGTTAAATTCCAAGTAATACAAAAAAACATATAATGACGCACCTTCTTATGGAAGGAGGGCTCATTATGGCCTTTCGATGTTAAAAACATACAATTAAAGGAAATATGTGAATTTATAATGTTCATTCTACTTATATTTAAGTGAAAAGAGGTCGTAGAGATGAGAAAACGTTACAAAGCGTTTAGCTTACTATTGACGTTGTTGCTAGGGGTACAGATTGGCTTGCCATCGGCAGCCGTATTTGCAGCTCAAGAATCGGATGTGTATTTCAGAGATTATAATGATGGCAACATCAGCGGATGGACTCCAGCTAAGGGGACAACTACTTTTTCGGCGGATCAAGGTGCTGTTAAGGCGGTGACAACAGGGGTTGTTATTATAGCAGACCAAGATTCACCTCAGGTAGCTAACGCTGAATATGAGGTGAAGTTAAAGTTTAGCCAGCCTGCCACTCGATTTGGACTGGTCTACCGATTCGTCGATAGCAATAACTACAATGTTATCCAATATGATGCGGGTACTTGGGGCTGGGATGCAATGAAAGGAGGGACGGAATCGTATGGAAATATTACGGCTCCTAGTTTTACTTTTGCTGCGGACCAACAGTATACCCTCAAATTGCGATATGAGAAGGATAGCGTAAGTTTATCAATCGATGGTAACAACGTGCTTACGACGAGTCTTCCCTCTTTATCGACAAGTGCAGGAAAGATTGGACTTCGCAGCTGGTTTAATAACAAGACCCTATGGATTGACGATGTGAAGGTAACTCCAATTGTATCCACGGATCCAGTACCAAGGCCGATTACGATTACAGAAACTTTAAGCTCGGATACGATGAAGGTCGAAATCGATAAAGAATTCCCACGGGTTAAACAATACACATGGTTAGACAGCGGCGCGGAAATGTATGGACAGTTAAATGGATTTAATGAAATAAAAATCAACGAGAAGTCTTATTTCGTTGTCGCTTCTGATTTTAGTAAAAAAGCAGCAGATGCCACACATGGTGAGATTGCAGCCTACACAATTCAGATTCCAGAAATTAAAGTGAACCTCAAAGTTGAAATGGAGGTTCAGGATAACATTCTTCAGTTCAAAGTGGCCAGCATCGAAGAGAATGGTACCGAAAAAGTGAAGACCATTGGCTTCCCGAATCATGACCTTGTTTCTGTCATTGGAACTCAGCCTACAGCGCAGGAAACGGCCGTTCGCATAACTGGTGGCTGGAACATTGTACAGGACGAATTTAACAACATTAAGACGCAAGTAGCAGACGTTAGTGGGAGCCGTACCTATGCATTCGTTAACTCCGACGTCTTAGCTGCGAGTGTAATTACGAATGTAGTAAACGGCTATGATAAGGTGCGTATTAAGGTAGGCGATGATACGGCGCTCCATACGAAAAAAGCAACAATATCGGGAGGATCATGGGTTTATCGTGGAAGTGCAGTGCTCGATCCGGAACCTCTGCCTTGGGCTAAAGTTGTACTGACACCAGATGCGAATGGAGACAACGTTGTGGACTGGCAAGATGGGGCCATTGTATATCGTCAGAATACGGATGCTCCAACCGGCAGTGAAATGATAAGGGACAATATCTCTTATATCAGCATGAATATCGGATCTACTACAACTTCACCGTTCTTGCGTGCTTTTGATAATGCGAAGAAGATATCTAATCTCACGGATGGCTTTGGACAGCTGATTCTATTCAAAGGATATCAAGCGGAAGGTCATGATGACTCTCACCCGGATTACGGCGGTCATATCGGTATTCGTCAGGGTGGAGAGAAGGATTTTAATTATATTTTGAGTGAAGGAAAGAAATACAATATCCGCGGCGGTGTACACATTAACGCAACAGAATACGCGCTGGATGCTTTCGGCACCAAAATGGAAAATATGAATCAGCCTTTGAGTAAAGGCTGGGGCTGGCTGGATCAAACATTCTATGTTAACAAAACCAAAGATGTGGAATCCGGTGAATTAAAAAGACGTCTGGATATGCTGAAAAGCGACACAGGCGACAACCTTTCCTTTGTATATGTGGATGTATATGACGGTGCCGATTATAATGCGAAGAAACTCGCAGATTATATCAACGGTAACGGCTGGATGCTCGGTACAGAATTTGCAGGACCTCTGTTTGAGCAGGCCTCTTGGGTTCACTGGGGAACAGATCCGGGGTACCCGAACCAAGGTGACGATAGTAAAGTTACCCGTTTCCTGCGGAATCAATCGCTGGATGGCTTCTTAACAACCCCTTTACTGAAAGGGAATAAGCAGGTAGGCGTGGGTTACTGGCAAAACAGTGCTCCATTCTACAGCTACCAATCAACAAGTGCGGCATTCTTCAATCACAATCTACCAACAAAATATATGCAGCATTTCCCGATTATCAAGATGACCGATAACCGCATTGACTTTGCAGAGAAGGTTGTAGTTGAACGTAAGCAGGACGGTAAGATCCATTTAAGTAAGGATGGACGTGAAATCGCTATCATGACAGATAGCAGCAACATTAGTGACAGTACGGTCTTTATTCCATGGAGTCCTGAGACAGAGGATAAAATCTATCACTGGAATCCAGCAGGTGGCCAAACGACTTGGAGTCTTCCAGAATCATGGAGTAACGTAACGACGGCACAGTTATATAAGCTGACAGATTTGGGACGTGAGCATGTTGGCAGTGTAGAAGTAACTGGAGGTAAGGTCACACTTACAGCGCAGCCGGGGATTGGTTATGCCCTGTATAAGACAACAGCTGCTGAAGAGCCGGAAATGGTATGGGGCGAAGGGAGTTCGGTTAAAGATCCGGGCTTTGACAGCCAAACGTTCGGAAACTGGAAGAAATCTTCCACAGCTGCAAGTGATGATCACATTAAATTTGTGAAGAACAGTAACGCCGATGACCAGCTTCAAGTGAAGGGTCCTGGTGATGCAGTAATTCAGCAGGAGATGACCGGACTTACACCGGGCAAGACGTATTCTGCATCAGTATGGGTGAAAGTAGATGGAAAACGCACTGTGGAAATCGCTGTGAAGCAAGGGGCTGACAAGGTTGTCAATACACTGGATAACACGGAGCATGGCTTTTTAGCCCAGCAGCATAAATATGTGAGCACGAATTTCCAGCGGATTAAGGTTACCTTTGATGCGGTAAGTGAGACCGCCAATCTCTATTTAAATGTAGAAGATGGAAGTTCGACTGTAACCTTTGACGATGTGAGAGTATGGGAGAATCCAACCAAAACTGACGCAGGTAATTCTATATTGTTCGAGGATTTCGAGAACGTTGATGAGGGCTGGGGTCCCTTCGTTTATTCTAAAATAGGTCCAGTTCGTACGCATTTAGTTGAAAAAGGCGACAATCAGATCATGACTTATGTTCTGGATGGTAATTGGTCGCTTAAAACGAATGAAGATGCAACAGGTGAATGGCTACGTACATTGCCTCACACGCTCCGAATGAAGGAGGATAACCGCTACCATCTGACGATGGACTACAATTCAGATGAGACGGATATGTACACAGTGGCTGTTCGAGTGAAGGAGAATGGGGTAGTTCGTGATCTGGTTAGTGAGAATTTGAAAGAAGGACGCGACACGCTGGATCTATCTTTTACAACCGAAGGGGTGAAAGATGCCTATCTGGCTATTATCAAAAACAAGCTGAATAGTCAGAAGGAGTTAACCGGTACGCTGGTGGTCGATAACATTCGCGTCGATGATGAGGGTGCGATCATTCCGGAGGAAGGTGTACTTGTTTCGACTATTACATTAACGCCAAATAAGATGGATCTGAACAAAGGAGAGTCTAGTTCCGTTAGCGCTCTGGTTAAACCAGCAAATGCGCATGACCGGACACTGCTCTGGACTTCTGACCACCCGGAAATTGTATCCGTGGATCAGGCCGGAAAAGTTACTGCACTTCAAGCCGGTACGGCGGTCATTACTGCTACCGCAAAAGATGGAAGTAAAAAAAGTGCAACCTCGACGATTAATGTGTATATGCCTAACACGCAAATTCCACAATCACAAATGACTGCAACGGCAAGTAGCTTCCAGCCTGGAGGTGAAGCGAGTCTTGCACTCGATGGAGATATGTCTACAATCTGGCATACGAAATGGACCCCGGCACACTTACCGGAATCCATTACTTTGGACCTTGGAGGCAAATATAACATTAATCAATTCAATTATTCACCTAGAGTATCTGGAACCAATGGAACGATTACAAGCTATAGCCTGTACACGAGTGTTGACGGAACGAATTTCACAAAAATGGCAGAAGGATCATGGTCACTCGATCAGACCACAAAAATTGTTCGCTTTACAGCTGTAGAAGCAACACATTTGAGACTTGAGGCTATAGAAGGCGTGGGTACCTTCGCATCTGCTGCAGAACTCAATGTGTTCAAGACGGAGGATGAGGCAGAGGCAGTAAAAGTCACAGGCGTCGTTATGGATAAAGAACGGCTGGAGATTAAAGTAGGCAGCACGGGCGAATTGAACGCTGCGATAAAGCCTCTGAATGCTTCGAATAAAAAAGTGCTCTGGAGCAGCAGTGATGAAGCTGTAGCAACCGTTGAACAGCAAGACGATCATGCACTTGTTAGGGGATTGAAAGCAGGCGAAGCCGTAATTACGGCAACAACAATGGATGGGGGCTTCGCTGCAACCAGCCGGGTTATCGTATCTGAAACAGACGGCGAGTTAAAATCTTCCTCCACTTTGACAGCGCCAAGTCGAGTTCAGCCGGGAGAAGTGTTCAAAGTCCAATATGGACTACGGAATCTGTCTGATAAGATTTTTGCGCAGGACATCGCCCTAGAATATGCCGCGGATGTTATGGATTTCGTTGAGGCGCGTTCGTTAATTAGTGGGGTAAGCGTTATTGATTCAGTCAACAGCACTCCAGGTAAACTTCGCTTTATTGTAGCAAGTGAAGGTACGACCCATGGAGTTAGTAACAGTGCAGACGTCCTCGAATTAATCTTTAAAGCGAAGGAAGTTAGCCAAACGGTGAATGGGGCAATTGCTGTTAAGAGTGCAATTATTTCAGATGATCAGGGTAAAGAAATTTCGGCAGCGAACTCTTCCGTAAATATCGAGATTGGTAAGAAAGGAACGCAAGGAGACATCAACGGTGACGGTAAAATAACGATCGGGGATCTGGCAATGGTTGCAGCGCAGTATGGCAAGACTACAGCAAGCCCTGATTGGGAGAAAGCGAAGAAAGCAGATATGGACGGTGACGGCAAAGTCGGATTGGAAGATTTGGTTATTGTAGCTCGCAAAATTGTAGAGTAATCAAGATCATAGGCCAGGTACATGTGTGAGTAACTAAACATGATGTACCTGGTTTTTTTCAAAAGGGATGATTTGACTCGTAGGAGGATGAAGATGAAAAAATGGTTGTACGGCTTTACAGTTTTTTGTCTAGTGCTTTACTCTATTCCACTACAATTTGCAGCAGCGGCTGAAGCTGAGAACGCTAAACCAAAAGTGATACCAAGTTTACAAGAGTGGACTGGCGGTAGTGGTTCCTTCAAGATGACTGACAATTCCAGAATCGTAATCCCCACGAGTGAATGTTTATGTGAACTACCAGCTACCGCAGAGGTCTTTCAAGAGGATCTTAAAGAATTAACTGGATACGATTTACCAATTGTTCAAAATAAGCCTGCTTCTAAAGGGGACTTCCTGCTTAGGCTCGATAAGACAGCTGATGAATCGATTGGCAAGGAGGGCTACTACTTTGAAGTAGGAGATTATGTGGAAATACATGCAAACACCGAGACCGGTGTGTTCTATGCAACAAGAACGGCACTACAGATTTTGGAGCAAGATCCTGAGAAGACCAGCATTGTAAAAGGGGTAGCGAAGGATTTTCCTAAGTATGGAGAACGCGGTTTTATGCTTGATGTAGGACGCAAGTTTTTCACGTTAGACTTCCTGAAGGATTACGCTAAATTTATGTCCTATTACAAAATGAATGATTTCCAGCTTCATTTGAACGATAACGAAATTTTTAAGGATAACAGCCGGGAGCATTGGAACAAATATACGGCTTTTCGTTTAGAAAGTACCAAATACCCGGAATTAACGGCAAAGGATGGTTACTACACGAAACAGGATATGCGTGAATTGCAGGACATCGCCAAAATACGGGGACTTAACATCACACCGGAAATTGATACCCCCAGTCATGCTCTTTCATTTACAAAGGTTAGACCAGATCTGGTTAAGGATAATTTACCTGTCGACCATCTGGATATTACACGTCAGGAAACGGTCGATTTCATTAAGGATGTATGGGACGAATATTTAGATGGGGATTGGTTTGATTCGAAAACGGTTCATTTTGGAGGCGATGAATTCGCACCTAATGACCGGACTACTTTTGAGAAGTATCGCGAGTTTCTGAACACGATGAATGAACACATGAAGAGTAAGGGGAAGAAATCAAGAATGTGGGGCAGCTTGAGTGCATTCCCAGGTACAACGGTTGTTGATAAGGATATTGCTGTAAACGCCTGGAATAACGGATGGCAAGATCCAGTGGCATCGGTGAGAGATGGATTCAAAATTATTAATACGGTTGATTCCACGCTCTATATTGTACCGAAGGCTGGATATTACCATGATTATCTGGATTCACAATGGTTGTTTAATAACTGGGACCCTACGAACTTTGGTGGAAGCACGAAGCTGCAGGAGGGTGATCCGAACCTGCTCGGTGCGATGTTCGGGACTTGGAACGATATGATGGGCAAGAAAGTCAGTGAGGCGGATGTCCACGACCGTGTGAAGAAAGCGATGCCTGTCCTTGCGGAAAAAATGTGGAGAGGCCAGTCCACGGATAGCACATTCACCGAGTTCCAGCAGTTGTCAGTGAAGCTAGGCGAGGGTCCTGGAACGAATTTATTACATGAAGTGAATACGGTCGGTGATCTTGTTGTTCATTATCCATTTGAAGACGGCGCGCAGACGGTCTCTGATCAGTCCGGAAATTCTTATGATGCTACATTAGGAAATGGCGTTACTCGAGTGGCTGAAGGAAAGACAGGAAAAAGCGTGCGGTTTGCAGGGGCCACAGATCATATTCAAACACCGCTCTCAATAAAGGGCTTCCCTTGGACGGTCTCCACATGGGTTAAGCTTGATGATCAACAAGAAGCGGATGAGAAGATTCTGATGGAATCCGAATATGGTGCACTTAAGCTGAAGCAGAAAGGGACACCAAATGCCGGATTCACCCGAGAGGGCTATGATTACAGCTTTAACGCAGCGATTCCTGTTGGGCGGTGGGTTCATGTTGCCTTCAGAGGAGATCTAAATGGAACCTCCCTGTATATCGACGGGGATTTAAAAGGTTCTGTTGCTGTAACGAGCATGCTACCTGCGGCTATAATCGGCAGCTCATCCAAAGCATTCAATGGACGATTGGATGAATTTAAGATTTTTAATCGGGTGCTGTCCGGTAAAGAAATTGCGGAGGAAGCAGGATCACCCGCTTGGACCATCAATTTAGCTGCGCACAAAACAGCAGTAGCTTCTTCCGTCGAGGTACCTCAATTTCCGGCTAGTCTTGTAGTGGATGAGGTTGATACGGGTGCTTCACGCTGGTCCTCTAAATATACCGACAACGAGTGGATCTATATTGATTTAGGCCAAAGTACAGACATTAGCAAGGTTATTTTCAAGTGGGAAAGTGCTTATGCCAAAGGCTATAAAGTTCAAGTATCCGATAATGCGGAGAATTGGCGGGACGTTTATACGACTAACGCAGGCGTTGGCGGAGTAGAGATTGTCAAATTCCCAACTGAACAAGCGAGATATGTTCGAATGTTAGGTACGAAGCGAGCGGGAACCTACGGTTACTCCATGTATGAATTTGAAGTCTACGCTCCTAACCCAGATGATCCTGTAGAAGTTCCAGCGCCTGTGAGATATTCAGCAAGCTTTGAGAATAACTCGCTCGAAGGTTGGGAGCATGTCATCGGTAAAGGTGTTGGACGTATGGAGCTTGTGGAAGCACCTGATCAAGCAGGTGAGCATGCCGTTAAGTTCACCTCGAATAGTGTAAATAATCTGTTTATCGATCAGCAATCTCCGATCATTGGAGATGGTGAGCTCGAGTTTAAGATTACACCGCAGAGTGATGTTATCCGAACGGGTGTTATTTTACGCTATCTCAATAATGACGCTTGGGCTTCTATAGGCTTTGATCAAGGGGCTTGGTATTGGGTGAACGCTCAGGATTCCTATGGTTTATTAACCAATGCCCAGGACGCACAATTGAAAAAAGGTAAGACATCGACCGTAAAAGTGAAGTTTGAAGGGAAACATGTAACGCTGATTGTCAATGGAACGACCTATTTTGAGGCATCAATTGCGCAGATCCCAACAGATGCAGGGAAAATGGGAGCTAGAGTATTTGGTCCATCAGTTACCGTGTTTGATAATTTTATGTACAGCAATAACGTTCCTGAAGTTCCGGTAACCGGTATCAAGCTGGATAAAGCTGAGCTTTCGATGAAGATCGGAGAAACACAAACGTTAAGCGCGACACTTCAACCGGGAAATGCAACGAATAAACAGGTGACTTGGAGCAGCAGCGATGAAGCAACTGCGACTGTTCAAGTTCAAGGCGGGAAAGCTGTCATAACCGCGTTAAAGGCAGGAACCGCTGATATTACAGCAACTACTGTATCCGGCGGATATAAAGCGGTGAGCAAGATTACAGTGGTAAGGGAGGTTTTAGATGAAGCAGCAACAAGCTTAGCTGCTCTGCAAACCGTTCCTTATGGTCAGAATTTCGATATAACGTTAGGCCTACACAATGTTACAGAGGCGGTGTATGCCCAAGACATCACGATTGCATTCGATGCTTCACTAATGGATTATGTATCAGCTAATGCGTTGGTGGACGGCATGGGTATCCTTGAGACGATGAATACTGAAGGCATTGTGCGTCTGATTCTGGCTAGTCAAGGTCCAGGGAGTGCGATTAAAGGGAATGTTGAAGTAGCAAAGATTACCTTTAAGGCTAAGGATCTGACAGAACCCCAAACCGGACAGATTGCTGTAAAGCGTGCAACGCTTGGGGATAGCGAAGGACAGGAAATAAGCGCAGCCACTTCCTCGGTTCAGGTGAAGTTCACCACATCAACAGTGCCAGAGCTTTCTAAGGATTTGAATGGTGATGGCAAAGTCAGCATCGGCGATCTGGCTATTGTCGCCGCTAACTACGGTAAGACTTCAGCCGACCCAGATTGGGATAAGGCGAAACGGGCAGACATCAATAGTGACGGCAAGGTCGATCTGACGGACCTGGTGCTTATAGCTAAAGACATTGTTATTGAATAAAGGTTGTATTATCTCTCTTATTAAATGAAGTGGACGGTGAAAAATCATATGAAGCTAAAGCGGGCTATGCTGTGCTTATTATTCATATTCATGATTTCCACGAGCTTTACCGGACTTCAAGCGAATGCGGCTGACTCGGCAGATGATCCGGAATGGAATAACAATCCGGATGTCTTCCAGATCAACCGTGAACCCGCTCATGCTTCATTTATTCCATATGGTGACGCCGGCTCCGCACTGAAAGGCGCGGATATGATATCGGCTATGCTGGAGAACCCTTCGCCGTATTACCAATCCTTGAATGGACAATGGAAATTTAACATGGCGAAGAATCCAGCTTCCAGGCCGGTAGATTTTTACAAAGAAACTTATGACACAAGCGCATGGGAGGAAATAAAAGTTCCTGGGGATTGGCAGCTCCAGGGATACGATTTTCCGATTTATACGAACGTTACCTATCCTTTCTGGGGCAATGGCAATAGCACAAATGTTCAACCGCCATATGCTCCAACGGAATACAACCCGGTAGGTTCATATCAGCGGACATTTAAAGTGCCTGATCATTGGGACGACAGACAGGTATTCCTCTCCTTTCAGGGAGTGGAAAGTGCATTTTATGTCTGGGTAAATGGCCAAAAGGTCGGTTACAGCGAGGATAGCTTTACAGCCAAGGACTTTAACATTACCCCTTATTTGAAGGCAGGAGAGAATAAACTGTCGGTTGAGGTGTATCGTTGGTCAGACGGAAGTTGGCTTGAAGATCAGGATTTCCTTCGTCTTAGCGGTATCATTCGGGATGTGTTCATGTATAGCACTCCATCCGTTCAGATCAGAGATTTTACGGTAGTGACTGATTTGGATGCACAGTATAAAGACGCTTCTCTGAATGTAAAGGTAGATGTTCGTAATTTAATTAATGCAGTACCGGGTAGTCATACCGTTGAAGCAATGCTATACGATTCGAACGAACAACCTGTGTTTCAAGAGCCAATCACAATGGATGCCAAATTGAATGGAATGTCTGAGATGGAGGTTAGTGGATCGAAACAAGTGAAGAATCCGCTGAAATGGTCCGCCGAAGCTCCGAATCTATATACTCTTGTCTTCAGTCTAAAAGATTCAAGTGGACGTGTGATCGAAGCTGCTGGAACAAAAGTTGGGTTTAGAGAGTTTGAAATTGAGGTTGAGGAAGGCGGTAGCGGTAAGCAGCAGATGAAGCTGAATGGTAAGCCGATCTTGCTCAAAGGTGTGAATCGTCATGAAACAAGTCCAGACACGGGGCGGACGCTCGATCTGGATCTCATGATTAAAGACATCGAATTAATGAAACAGTTCAATGTGAATGCTGTGCGGACGTCCCATTACCCGAACCATCCGTTTTGGTATGATCTTGCTAACCGTTACGGCATTTATATTTTAAACGAAGTGAACCTTGAAACACATGGGGTCTGGAATTCAGTTCCGACGAATAGACCGGAATGGTTAGAGAATGTCAAGGATCGTTCTGCGAGTCTGGTAGAGCGCGATAAGAATCATCCATCCGTTCTGATCTGGTCACTTGGTAATGAATCTGGTTCGGGATCTAACTTTATCGCACAATCTGAATACATTCGCAGTCTGGATCCCACTCGGCCCATTCATTATGAGGGTTATAACGATCCGAGAGTTACCGATATGGTCAGCCAGATGTACTCTCCGGTTACGACGGTAGAGACGTATGCGAAAGGCAGTGATCCACGACCATACATTTTGTGTGAATATGCTCACGCAATGGGGAACAGCGTTGGAAATCTGCAAGAATACTGGGATCTTATACGCAAATATCCGAACTTGCAAGGTGGATATATTTGGGACTGGGTAGATCAAGCGGTTCGGGTAAGTACACCATCTGAGCGAACCTATCTAACTGATGCTACTCATTCTTACGAAGCGGATTATACCGGCGTGGTCGCCTCTAATGAGAGTGATGTAGTTGGTGTATTAAAACCTGGCAAAAGTGCTGCGCCTTCTGTGACACTACCTAATGACTCCAAGTTTAATCTTACAGGGCCGTTAACGTTGGAAGCATGGGTGAAGCCGCTTGCCAACATTGCGAATAGTCCGGTTGTGGCAAAAGGGGATACACAGTTTGCATTAAAAATGAACGGGAATAACAAGCTCGAATTTTTTGTTTACCGAAACGGTGTATGGACAGCTGCTACTGCGGATTTGCCCACGAATTGGCTGAACAATTGGCATCATGTGGCTGGCACGTATAACGGAACAGATCTGAAGCTTTTTGTAGACGGAAAAATTGTTGCTACAAGGGCATTTACAGGCAATATCGCAGCAAGCACCTATCCGCTTGCAATTGGTAAAGATACGGAAATGGGCAGGTCTTCTAACATGATGTTTGACAAGGTTCGTATCTACAACAGGGGACTAACCCTTGAAGAGCTGAATAATAATGGACGGACTGCGGATAGCAGCACGGTTCTCTGGATGGATTTTAATCCGGAGGATGCTAAATCAGAGACACTTGAATCGAAGCAGTATCTTGCCTACGGGGGAGACTTTGGAGATTCCCCTAATGACGGTAATTTCATGGCGAATGGTCTGATTACAGCTGACCGGGTTGTTCAGCCTGAGCTATGGGAAGTAAAGCAGGTGTATCAAGATATTTTGGTAAAGGCCATTGATTTGAGTGCTGGAACGATCGAGCTTAAAAATGAGTTCTTGTTCACAAATCTTAATGCGTACGAAGGAACCTGGGAAGTTAGAGCGGATAATCAGGTGATTGAACAGGGAGTTATCGATGCGTCATCCCTGAATGTACCGGGACTTTCCTCGAAACAGGTGACCCTTCCGTATAAGCTGCCTTCCTCTAAGCCTGGTGTGGAGTACTGGATGAATATTAGCTTTAAATTGAAGAAGGACACACTTTGGGCGAAAAAAGGGCATGAAATTGCTAAACAGCAGTTTAAACTTCCAGTGGATTCAGACCATTCATCGGCACTTGATCTTTCAACAATGTCAGATTTGAAAGTGGATGAGACTACGGAACGTGTAAGCGTATCTGCGGAAGATATGGAGATTGTATTTAATAAAACAACAGGCACGCTTGATTCATTCCGCTACGACGGGACTGAACTGATTAATAATGGACCTGTGCCGAATTTTTGGAGAGCCCCTATCGACAATGATAAAGGGAATGGCCATCCGGGCAGAACGGCAACATGGAAAAATGCAGGAAAGAATAGATCTGTCACCCGTGTTGAGGTATTCAAAATCGGAGAAAAGGCTGTGCGAATCGATGTTGAAGAAACACTCCCTACATCAACCGTATCTACGTATAAGACCTCTTATACAATTTTTGGGAATGGAGATATTAAGGTAGCCAGCGAACTGAAGCCGGGTGGTGCAAGCCTGCCTGAAATTCCTGAAGTCGGTAATCTCATGACGATTCCGGGACAATTTGAGCAGATGACATGGTACGGACGCGGTCCACAAGAGAATTATCAGGACAGTAATTCAGGTTCGGATGTTGGTCAATATAGCGGTAAAGTTAAAGATCAGTTTTTTCCTTATATTGAGCCTTCAGAAACAGGTAATAAAACGGATGTACGCTGGGTTGCATTGACCAATAACGATGGAGCAGGACTTATGGCCATTGGAAGTCCTACCATCGAAGCCAATGCTTTGCATCATACACCAGAGGACCTTGACGGTCCAAAGCATCCACATGAAGTGCCATATCGAGAAGATATTACACTTCGACTGAATTATAAGCAGATGGGACTCGGAGGAGACAACAGCTGGGGAGCTAAACCTCATGCTCCGTATATGCTTCTAGCTAATAAGACGTATAACTACAGCTATACGCTTAGACCTATTCCGTCTAACACAACCGATCTCATGAGCTTGAGTAAGGGGGTCTCCACAGTCCATCTTGTTGGGGGGATTAAAATAGACGGGAAAGCTTTAGCGGGATTTGATCCAGAGAAGACCAGTTATACCTACAATGTGCTTCGTGGCACAACGAAGGTGCCTGTAGTTACGGCTGATGCTGCAGGCGAAAGCGTTGTGATTGGTATCAAACCGGCTAAAGATCTAACCGGAACAACTGTAGTTACTGCAACCTCTGCCGACGGAAAGACTACTGAAACCTATGAAATTAAGTTTAATGTGGTGGATTACTACCTCAGCGATATGGATTGGAAAAGTGCAACGTCAGGATGGATGACTGTACAGAAGGATAAGAGCGTGGAAGGCCAGCCGATCCGCCTCATGGGATCCTCTGGAGTCGACACTTACGAAAAAGGTATGGGTACGCATGCGAACTCAGAAATCATTTACGATCTGAGCGGAAAACATTTCACAGCCTTCGAAACTATTGTCGGGGTTGACCAAGAAATCGGCAGCACGGCTGCTGGTAAGAACACGATCGTATTCCAGGTGTTTCTTGACGGGAAAAAAGCCTATGACAGTGGATTAATGAGAGCGGCTACACCAGCCAAAGAAGTTCGCTTAGACGTTAGTAAGGTCAAGGAATTAAAGCTTGTTGTCCTAGATAACGGTGACGGTAACGAGGAGGACCATGGTGACTGGGCGGACGCCAAGTTGATCAAAGAAGATGAAGCAGAACCAGAACCGGATTCTCATCTTACAGGCCCTGATGAAGTTACAGCTGGTAAGACCTTTGACTTGGTCTACAGCCTCGGCAATACACCACAGGAAGCATACGCCCAGGATTTGACCTTCACATATGATCCAGCCCAGCTCGAGTATATATCTGCCGAAAAAGCGGGTGAGAATACGATGATCGTTAATGAATTAACAACTTCGGGTCAAGTTCGTATCATTCTTGCGAACCCGAAGGGTAACGACGCTAAGGGAGACATGTTAAGACTTCGATTTAGTGCGAGTGCAGCAGAGAAAGAAGGAGCTGCGACGATTACACTTGCTAAATTGCAGATTGCAAATAGTCTCGGTGAAGAGAAAGAGCTGTCTGGCGGTTCACATCAAGTACTGATCAAGAAAGGCTCAACAGTTAATAAAGAAGCTCTTATTAGTCTTATTTCCAATGCGAAAAGTAAACTCGATGCGGCAGAAGAAGGTACCGAGGAAGGGCAATATCCGGTTGGTTCTAAGGCAGTGCTTCAAGATGTGATTCGTAAAGCTCAAGGCATAGCTGATAATACCGGTGCTGAACAATCCGAAGTAGATCAGTCGATCCTTGATCTGACTACTGCACTGAACACATTCTTGGAATCTGTCATTAAACCTTCTGGAGAGATCGGTGATCTTAATGGAGATGGTAAATTCTCTATCGGTGACTTGTCCATTGCAGCGGCTGCTTACGGAAAAACATCAGCTGATCCGGATTGGAACAAGTTCAAGAAATCTGATGTGAACAAGGACGGTAAGGTAGACATTAGTGATCTAGCATTTATCGCAAAGAAAATATTGCAGTAATAAACGAAGACCAATAGCAACATGAATCTAAGCGGCAAGACAAGGAATTCAAACTACAGTTGATGCTGTATCCTGTCTTGCCGCTTCATTTGAATGGAGGGAATGGTTTGAGAACCATTTATAATCGCTTTGGTATGTGGAGGCTTGCAATCATGATCCTTGTGATTACAGGGCTCATGATTCGCCCGGAAAGCGCCCATGGGGCTTCCGTTGGCAACATTTCTGACTTCGTAAAGAAAGATAATAAGACTTTTGAAATCACGTCAGGCTCTGACAAGATTAGAGTAATTTTTGAGCGGGAGGATATGTTCCGGATTTGGCTTGGTGTGAATGGGCAATTCAAAGAATTGGCAGGAAAAAGTGCGGAAAAGCCGATTGAGCCAATTGTCATCAAGGATAATTTCGGACCTGTTAATGTAAAGTGGTCTGATGAAGGCATGTATTACAAGATGGAAACAGGGAAATTCGTGCTGAGAGCCTACAAGAATCCGTTAAAGTTCGCCATGTACAAAAGTGACAACCAAACGGTGGTGTGGGAAGAATCTGCTGGATTGAACTATAACGGACAGTCAGTCTCACAACAGCTTATCCGGGGTGAGGATGAATATTTCTACGGCGGCGGTATGCAGAATGGATTCTTCAACCATCGTGATCGCAAAATTACGATCGCTAACAACTATGGGGATTGGGGAAGCGGTACAGTTTCGAATCCTGCACCATTCTATTTGAGTACTGCAGGATACGGAGTGCTTCGTAACACTTTTCAAAGCGGTACTTATGATTTTGATTCGACCGTCAAGCTGACGCATAACGAAAATCGGTTTGATGCTTATTATTTCTACGGTGAGACAATGAAAGATATTTTGAACGCTTATACAGATCTTACAGGTAAACCGTCCTTGATTCCTCGTTGGGGTATGGGACTTGGTGATGCGGATTGTTACAACAGAGATCCAGAAAAGACCTCCGATGTCGTTAACCTTATTGCCAAAAAATATCGGGAAAACGATATGCCAGGAGCCTGGATTTTACCGAATGACGGATATGGTTGCGGTTATACGAATCTAGGCAACACCGTTGACGAACTACATAAGGAAGGTTTCTATACCGGATTATGGACTCAAAATGGTGTTGATAAAATCGCACAGGAAGTTGGTGTAGAGGGTACGAGGCTGGCTAAACTCGACGTTGCCTGGGTGGGACCTGGATACGATTTCGCCCTGGGTGCCAGCAAACAGGCGTTTACAGGAATTGAAGATAACTCTGATGACAGAGGTTATGTCTGGTCCGTTGGTGGCTGGGCAGGTACCCAGCGATATTCTACCGTATGGTCCGGAGATCAGTCGGGCAACTGGGAATACATTCGATTCCATATCCCGTCGATGATCGGGGCAGGGCTATCTGGGATGCCATACTCAACCGGTGATATTGATGGGATATTCGGAGGTAGTGCTAAAACCTACGTACGAGACTTGCAGTGGAAGATTTTTACTCCAATCCTGATGAACATGTCTGGTTGGGCAGCCAAAGATAAGCAGCCTTGGGTATGGGGGGAACCTTATACGAGCTATAACAGAGAGGCATTGAAGCTCAGACAGCAATTGACACCATACTTTTATACCTATCTCAATGAGTCTTACGAATCCGGAGCCCCGATCATGCGGGGAATGATCTATTCTTATCCGAATGATCCGAACTCGAAGGGAACGTTAACACAATATCAATTCATGTCCGGCGAATCGTTCCTGGTTGCACCAGTTTATACCGACACGACAATGCGAAACGGAATATATCTTCCGAAAGGAAAATGGATCGATTACTGGACAGGAGAAGAACATTACGGTTCAAAAATGTTAGACGAATACAATGCTCCACTGGATCGTTTGCCGCTTCTAGTAAAGGGTGGAGCAATCATCCCGATGTATCCTGAATCGTTATACGATGGTCAGGTTCCTCCTGATCCAATTACTTATGATATATATCCTTATAAATCCTCAAGCTTTACGATGTATGAAGATGATGGTACATCGAAGGAGCATCGTACAGGCAAATTTGCAAAAACATTAATAACCTCCACCGCTCCTGAGCAAGGGAGTGGAGACTTGATTATCAAGGTTGGAGCAAGCGTAGGTGACTATAAAGGCAAATTGGAGTCACGTAAGAATCAGTTTACAATCCACATGCCAGATCACCCGGAGGCTGTTTCTGTAGATGGAACATCCTATCCTGAATTGCAGTCCAAAGCAGCATGGGATGGAGCAACAAGTGGCTGGTACTATGCTAAGCAAGACAAAGGCGGCATCCTGTACATTAAAACACCATCCATATCCACTGATAAGGAATTTGTTGTGAAAGTCGCAGGCTTTACAGCAGATACGACTCCACTAGTAGATGCTGTCAAAATTGAGCTGCCTCAGGTGGACACAGACCCAAGTCGTATTCCGCAGGAAGATATGATTGCAACTGCAACGAATGCGGCTTCGGATACGCCAGCAGCTAATGTGCTGGATGGCAGCTATGAATCGATATGGCTTTCTTCAGCAAATGCTGGAAGTAAGCAGAGCATCACTTTAGACCTGGGGATTAAACAGTATGTGAATAAAATAAAATACTTGCCAAGACAGTATGGTGGCAAAGACGGCATAATTACAGGTTACAAGCTGTATACGAGTAAGGATGGAACTAACTATACGCTCGTAAGCAGTGGACAATGGAATGAAGACAAACTAGAGAAGACGGTGAATTTTGATACAGTAGAAGCTATTTTTGTGAAGCTTGAAGCGACAGAAGCTGTTGGGGGTGTCGTATCTGCTGCAGAGATCAATCTGTACCGTGATCTATCACAGCCTTCACCGACAGCGATACCTAAAAATGAGATGACAGCCTCAGCGAAAAGCTTCCAGCCTGGTGCGGAAGCAGCTAAAGCGATTGATGGGGACCGGAATTCCGCATGGCATACGAAATGGGATGGATCCGATAAGCTCCCGCAATCCATCATTCTCGATTTAGGTAAGGTTCGCAATGTTAGCCAATTCCGGTATGCACCACGTCTGGATGCTGGGAACGGAACCATTACCTCATACAACCTTTACGTCAGCACGGATGGAGAATTATATACGAAGGTATCCAGTGGTACATGGCTCAGAAACAACTTGAAAAAATACATCCTTTTCGATAGTGTTTCAGCCCGCTATGTGAAGCTTGAAGCAGCTGTTGCACTTGGAGGATTCGCTTCGGCTTCGGAGGTCGATGTCTACGAGGCGCCGAAGGCAGCACCTGAAGTCCGTTTGATTTCAGAAGGCAAACCTGCTACAGCAGACAGTACGGATCAAGCGCATCCGGCTGGCCTTGCTAATGATGGGGATATGGACACATTCTGGTCAGCGGCGGATACGAACAATGGTACTAGCTGGACGGTTGATCTTGGTATGATGCATTCCATTAAATCCTCCGAGGTTTCTTTTGAGCATAGTAACAAGGCTTATCAGTACAAAATTGAAGTTCGGGAAACCGCGAACTCCAATTGGATTACGGTAACGAATCGAACGAATAATCAGGAAACTGGCACCATTCAGGATACTTTTGGAAGCCAGGGTAGATTCGCTAGAATTACGATCACCGGACGGCCTGATGCTCAATCAAAGGCTGCTGTTCGTGAATTCAAACTGTTCGGCATCCCACTGGAAGACGGACAGAAGGTTACTGGCATAAAGCTTGACCGTGAGGCCCTCTCACTTAAGGCGTTGGATGCCCCGGTTCAATTGAAAGCGGTCATTGAGCCTGAGAATGCTGGTAATAAGACAGTTAAGTGGGTAAGCAGCGATCCTGGTGTTGCCAGCGTGGACAGTAAGGGATTGGTCACACCAAAAGGGCAGGGCACGACATCGATTACCGCGACGACGGAAGAAGGCGGATTTACAGCAACAAGTGTGGTGACGGTCACTGGACAGAGCAACCTAACCGAAATTCCGCAAAGTCAAATGAGTGCAGAAGCTACGAGCTATGAAGCAGGCGAAAACGATCCGAATTTGGCATTGGATGGCGATCCGGATACACATTGGCATACGAAGTGGTTTAACGTTGATCCACTTCCGCAGTCGATAATGGTGAATCTGGGCGGAAAGTATACCATCAGCAAGCTAGGATACTTACCTCGGCCGGATGAAGGCAATGGCACAATTACTGCTTACAATGTGTACACAAGCACCGATGGTGTGAATTACACGCTCATGACAAGCGGGAACTGGCTGCGAAGCAAACAGCTTAAGGAAGTGAATTTCGCTCCGGTGAAAGCGACTCACATTAAGCTGGAAGCTGTAAAAGGCGCGGGTGAATTCGCATCCGCAGCTGAGATTACGGTGTATCAAGTGAAGCAGGAATCGGCTCAAGTCCAAGCCGTATTGAGTGCAGATGCATCCGTTACTGCCGGCAAGCCTTTTGTTGTCCGGTATGATGTGAACAATATCTCCGGGAAGGTATTTGCACAGGACCTCACCATTCAGTATGATGCTGACCGCATGGATTATGTGTCCGCTAAATCACTGATCCAAGGTGTTGCGATTGTTGAAGAGACAACTAAAACACCTGGAAAGCTTCGTTTGATTATGGCGAGTGAAGGTGCGGAACACGGATTAAGCGGAAATCAACAAATTGCCGAGCTGACATTCCAGGCAAAGGAAGTATCGGAGACGGTTACCGTTAATATCAGTGTGTCAGAAGTACTGCTAGGTGATGAAGACGGAACAGAAACCACAACTGCACCAGCCACAATCTCTGTAATAGTGAAACCAGAGCAAACAGGAGTATCAGGCGATCTTAACGGCGACGGAAAAGTCAGTATTGGTGACTTGGGTATCGTTGCTGCACACTACGGCAAAGATTCATCAAGTCCTGATTGGCAGCAAGCGAAGCGTGCGGATATGAATGGTGACGGTAAGATCGATATTACAGATCTTGCTCAATTAGCGAAACAAATCGTAAATCTCTAACAGAGGCTGACATCCTGAACAAAATTATAAAAATGAGGTGAGAAGAATTTGAACAGTAATCGATGGTACAAAAAGGCGGTAATAATGACCATGATCGCCGTGATTTTAAGCTGTGTATCTTTTACGAACCCTGTAGTGAATGCAGATGCATCCAATGCTACGCCTTCAGCTACTTTAGCAGGGAGTAAGAAGGTTGTTGCGCCGGGAGAGTCTTTTACCGTGAAGTATGGCATCACCAGTGTCTCCAGTGATGTGTATGCACAGGATATTACCTTTGAATTTGATCCGGCTGTCATGGAATACCTTCCAGATTCAATCCGCTCTCTGCAGGAAGGCGTAATTATTATCAATGAACCAACTACAAGTACTCCCGGTAAGCTACGGGTTCTCTTGGCAAGTTTGGGTAGTCAGTATCCGATTACTAGCGATGCTGAAATTGTTGAACTTGGTTTCAAAGCAGCAGATGTAATACAAGACACAGCGGGAGTTATCCGGCTTACTCAAGCGATAATAAGTGACAGTCAAGGGGAAGAATCCGTGCTCCAACCGGCAACCTTAACCATTCAGATCAGAGTAAATACGGAATTATCTATAGACGTGAATGGTGATGGCAAAGTGAGTATTGGTGACTTAGCGATTATCGCAGCGAATTATGGCATAGATTCGAGCAGTTCGGAGTGGGATGCTGTGAAACGACTTGACCTCGATAGAAGCGGTACGATTGATGTTGCTGATTTGGCAATAGTAGCGAAGAAAATAGTTGAACAAGAGTAGTCAAGGCGAGTAGATACATGGTTATCCAAACCTAAGGAGGACTAATATTTTGAAGAAATTCGCAATCATTATTCTTTCGATCTTGATGGTGGACATTATGTTTCCATTCACTGCGCTAGCCAATCCAGCAGAACAAGACAAACAGACCGATCCAAGACTTGTGCTTAGAGTAGAGAATAAACAAATTCACAATGCTAATTTTACGAATCTGGATGATAAGGTAGATGCGCTTAAAGCCTTAGATGAAGGGACTATCATTGTCCGGTTCCGCTACACGGGTTCTACAATTATGTCGTTATTCTCCTTAAGTAATAATACGTTGCCGAATGGTCACTTCCATCTATATATCACACCTTCTGCCATCGGAAGTGAGAACCGGTATGAAGAGCCTGGGAAGACAGCGTCTAATACACATGTTAAAGCTGATGTTACGGTGAAAGAGAATGAAGTGCATACCGTAGCCATGGTTGTAGATAAAGTAGAAGGTTATAAATATTTCCTTGATGGGAAACTCCTCAAGCAAGACACAACTACAGCAAAAAAGTTTCTCAATAATATTTATGCACCAAACCGTGCCGAGTTAGGTAGAACAGAGAGAAAATCCGGTTCTAATAACTATCCGTTTAATGGAGAGATTGACTTTGCTGAAGTGTATAGCGAACCGCTGGCGGATCAAGATTTGATTGCTGTAACGGGTGTAACAAGTAAGACTCCGGTTCAAAATCCGTTGCCTGAGCAGGCTTTAATCACTGATCCGTATAACGTTTATTATCCAGGACTGTACGGATCGAATGCATACCGCATTCCGTCACTTCTGTACACGGAGGATGGAACGCTGATCGCAGGAATTGATAAGCGGATCAATCATGGAGGAGATTCACCAGCTAATATTGACATGATGGTAAGACGAAGTCTGGATAACGGAAAGACTTGGGAAAGTAACGGAATTCTAATTAATAACTATCCCGGCAACGCCTCAAACATAGACCAGTCCTTACTACAGGATAAGGAAACGAAGAGGATTTTCTCTTTAGTTCTTGGATTTCCCGAGGGTGGAGGATTTCCTACCTCGCAAAGAGGTACCGGATACAAGACGATCAATGGAGAAAAATATTTACTTTTGAAAGATTCGAGCAATCAGGAATTTACCGTTCGGGAAAATGGAGAAGTCTATAACAGCTCAAATGTAAAAACTGCCTACAGCGTGGACGCCTTGAGAAATTTATATAACAACAATACAAATATCGGGAATATCTTTCTTAGCAATTCGCCACTTAAACCGCTTGTTACTTCTTATCTTGAGCTATGGCACAGTGATGATGAAGGAGCGACTTGGGAGGGGCCTGTAACTTTAAACCCTTCGGTGAAAGAAGAATGGATGGTATTTCTGGGGGCAGGTCCGGGCACCGGCATTCAATTGGCGAAAGGTCCTCATGCTGGAAGACTGGTGTTCCCCGTGTACTTTACGAATGAAAATAACAGGCAAGCAAGTGCAACCATCTACAGCGATGATCATGGTGAAACATGGCATCGTGGAGAGTCTCCTAATCATGGGCGGGTCGTAGACGGGGTTACCCTTGATGAGAGAACCTTTAATGGCTCTAATAATGAACTTACAGAAGCGCAAGTAGTGGAGTTGCCAGATGGACAGCTAAAGATGTTCATGCGGAATTATTCAGGGTTTGCCCAAATCGCGACCAGCTTTGATGGTGGAGAGACTTGGGCTGCTGAAGTTGTGACAGAACGTGATTTGATTGCTGCTTACTGCCAAATGACGGCGATTCGATACGACGGCCAGATAGATGGGCAGGAAGCTGTTATCTTCGCAAGCCCTGCTAACTCGACCAGTAGAATTAACGGGACGGTGAAGGTAGGTTTAATTAAGGAAGACGGAACCTACGCAAACGGCAGAACGAAGTATAAGTTTGATTGGAAGTATTCCCAGCTGGTCAAAGAAGGCTATTATGCCTATTCAAGTTTGTCTAATCTGGGCAATGGTGAAATCGGTCTTTTCTATGAAGGAACGGGTAGTGAAGCCATGAGTTTTATTAAATTCAATACGGAATATCTCAAATGGCAGCGTCAAGGAGAAATTCAAGATCCTAAGTTGACCTCTATCAAACTTGAATCTGTACAACCGGCAGGGTATGCAGCTAAGGATAAAGTCCAGATTAAAGCTGTCTTTAATCACTATGTCATGCTTAATGGTGATCAGACTTTGAAAGGTAGGATTGGGGATAGAGATGTTGTATTTAAATTGAAGAGTTCAAGTACAGCGGGCACAGAATATGTCTTTGAAGCAGAGTTCCCGGAGCTTACTTCAGGCGACTATCCGTTGGTAGCGGGCTTCGGGACAAATCTGGACATTAGAAATGCTTATGGAATAGCACTAGACACGCAGTCCAGTGAGAATAAGCTGAATTCGGTTATAAAGTCCAAAGCTTCTGAAGACCAAGGTACCTTAGCAACTCTGACAGGTCCAAATCAAGTGAGCGCTGGTGAAGAGTTTAAAGTTCAACTGAGCTTGAAACAGATCAAGGATCCTGTATATGCACAAGACATTACAGTTCAATTTAATACAGACAATGTGGATTTTATATCTGGAATTTCATTAGTGGATGGTGTGCAGGTAGTGGAAACCGTAACTACAGCTCCTGGACAGAGCCGGTTTCTCCTCGCCAGCGAGGGTGCAGACCACGGGGTATTAGGTAACATTCAGCTAATGGAGCTTAACTTCAAAGCAAAGCCATTACTTGAGGCTAAGTCTGGTGAAATTCGGATATCTGATGTTACGATGGGTGATGTAAATGGTATTGAGACAAAGGTTACGGGCTCCGCTTTGACAGTTGTAGTTGCCCCTGAGGATACTGGTCTCAAGGGAGATCTTAACGGCGATGGCAAAGTGAGTATCGGCGATTTAGGAATCATGGCCGCGCATTACGGTAAGGATTCCTCCAGTCCAGATTGGAGTAAGATTAAGCACGCAGATCTGAACAAGGACGGCAAAATAGATATTTCTGATCTTGCTGCACTTGCGAAAAAGATTGTGGAGTAGTTGGCTGCCTCATTTTTACAATCAGTGGGGTTATTATGAGAGGGGATCAACGCATGCCAAACGGTAAAAGTAGATTAGTCAGAAGGACTGCAATTCTACTATCTGTATGGATCGCTTGCTCGCAGCTACTTATCAGCATACTTCCGTCTAATGGGGTCTTAGGTCCAAAAGTGTATGCAGATGTTCAGTCGGCAGCTGAAACTGCGGCTGCGGCAGATCAGAATTTGTCATTATGGTATCAAGCGCCGGCCACGAACTGGGAGACGCAGGCGCTCCCTATTGGAAATGGTTATATGGGTGGCATGGTATTTGGTGGTGTTGAGCAGGAGCGAATTCAATTTAATGAAAAGACACTGTGGAGCGGTGGGCCTGGAGCAGATTCAAATTACCAATATGGTATTAAAGACGGTGCTCAGCAACATGTTGAGACCATAAGACAGCTTCTAAAAGAAGGGGAAATTAATGAAGCTAAGGCTCTTGTAGGGAAGATTACTGGTGTTATGGGTGCTGGTGATAGTTCTTTCGGAGCGTATCAAGCATTTGGTGATGTGTTCTTAGATTTTAACCGTCAGTCAGCGTATACGGTAACAGCGAGCTCGGATAATCCACAATACGGCGAGCCTATTTCCAATTTAACCGACGGTTCGGAAAATACGAAATGGTATTCAGGGGATGGAGCACCACCTTTTTGGGTGCAGTGGGCATATGAAGAGGCTAAGGTAATTACCGGCTATTCATTCACTTCAGGGAATGATGTGCCTGATCGGGATCCGAAGAGCTGGACGCTGAAAGGCTCGAATGACGGGCAGCAGTGGTCCCCACTAGATAACAGATCCAATGAAGAGTTTGCGAGCCGCAAGCTGAAGAAATCATATACTTTTTCCAATACTACAGCTTATAAATTCTATAAATTCGATCTTGTAAGCAAGGGCGGAACGAAAATTCAATTGTCCGAGATGGAGATGACAAGCGAAGCAGGTAACAGCGGTGCTCAATCGTACTCTGATTACCGGCGTGAATTGAATCTTAATGATGCCATGGCAAGAGTGTCCTATACTTCGGGCAATGTAAAATACAAGCGTGAGTATTTCATCAGTTATCCGGATAAGGTCATGGTGATGAGACTGACAACGGATGAGCATCAGCCGATGACCTTCGATGTTCGCCTTACTGGTGCTCAGCCGTCTAATACGGTGAAGGGTGAAGGAAATAAACTGACGCTAAGTGGGAAGGTACCCAGTAATAAGATGGCATATGAAGCGCAGCTTCAAGTACAGCATGAAGGAGGAACTGTAACAGCGAAAGATGGGAAACTTACGGTGAACGGTGCGAGTGTTGTCACGATCCTGATGACCGCTGCAACAGATTATGCTAATAATTATCCTACGTATAAGAGTGACAAGACGCCAAAAGAAATTGTAGAAGCGAACCTAAATGCAGCATATGCTAAATCATTTAATCAGTTGCGCGCAGCTCATTTGGCAGATTACAAAGAACTGTTCGATAGAGTTTCTCTTGATCTTGGTGGGGTTGCTACAAATCTCCCTACGAATGAGCTTTTGAATGGTTATAAAACGAATGCTAGTGACGGAGAGAAAAGAAGCTTGGAGGCATTATTTTTTCAATATGGTCGTTATTTGCTTATTGCATCCTCCCGGGAAGGCTCACTGCCTGCTAACCTACAAGGCGTATGGAATCAAGTAAATAATCCACCATGGAATAGTGACTATCATACGAATATCAATGTACAGATGAATTATTGGCCATCCGAGGTGGTTAACTTAGCGGAAACCGATATTCCGTACATTGATTATATTGATTCTCTGCGCGAGCCGGGTAGGGAAACAGCCCAAAGACATCATGGAATCGAAGGGGAAGGTTGGGCGATTCATACCGTCAACAACCCATTTGGTTATACTGCGCCAGGCTCAGATTTCTATTGGGGCTGGTCACCGGCTGCCAACGCCTTCATGGTGCAGCAGGTGTGGGATCACTATGCTTTTAGTGGAGATAAAGATCTTTTAAGAGGCCAAGTGTATGACATTATCAAGGAAACAACACAATTCTGGGTTAAATACCTGGTCGAAGATTCAGACGGAAGTCTAGTATCATCTCCTTCCTACTCTCCAGAGCAAGGGGATATATCGATCGGTGTGTCTTATGATCAGGAATTAGTCTGGGAGTTGTTCACACAGTTCATCAAGGCTAGTGAAATCTTGGGTGTGGATGAACAGCTGCGTAACGAGGTCATGGAGAAACGAAGCAAGCTATGGATGCCGCAGGTCGGAAGCTGGGGGCAGGTGCAGGAGTGGAAGAATGATATCGATAGTCCATCAGATCAGCACCGCCATATCTCGCATCTGATTGGCTTGTATCCAGGTACGCTTATTAATGAAGTGAATAATCCGGAGTTATTTGCAGCAGCAAGAGTCACCTTGAATTCTCGTGGCGATGGTGGAACAGGGTGGAGTAAAGCGAATAAGATCAATTTATGGGCACGTCTGCTTGATGGTAACCGTGCACATAAACTGTTAGGTGAGCAGCTTAGAGGCAGCACGCTCGACAATTTGTTTGATACACATCCACCATTCCAAATCGACGGTAACTTCGGAGCAACTTCAGGAATTGCAGAAATGCTTCTACAAAGCCAAACTGGAAGTATTGATTTATTAGCTGCTTTACCCGATGCCTGGGCTACAGGAAACGTTAAAGGGCTTGTGGCAAGAGGTGGATTTGAAGTGGATATGCGCTGGGAAGGTACGATCTTGAAAGAAGCCTTGCTTACTTCTAAGCAAGGTAATAAGGCTTCAGTTAAATACCCTGGATTTGTACAATCCAATAAATTCAAGGTCGTTCGTGTAGGAAGCGGGGAATCTATCAACTTCACTGCGAATGGGAACTTGATTGAATTTCCAACGGTAAAAGGACAGCAATATAAGATTGTGTCTAGTGTAAAACCTCCTGTGCTGCCAATAAAAGTAGATGATAAAGATCCTTCGATTATATACACCGGAACGTGGAGTCCTTACAGTGACGCAGGCGATTACAAAGGCACAGAAAGCTATAGTAATCAGAAAGGGGCTTCAGCGTCGCTCACGTTTACAGGAACAGCGATTAAATTCATCAGCGCTTTGCAGGCAAACCACGGATATTTCGATGTGTATCTCGATGGGGAGCTAGTCGCTGAGGGTGTTGATGGATATGGTTCATCGACGATGAAGCAGCAAGTATTATTCCAACAATCCGATCTCTCGAAAGGGGAACATACGATTAAGATTGTCGTGAAAGGAACGAAGAACAATACCTCTTCGAATACTATTGCAATGATTGATGCTTTTGAATATGTTCCTGTTGAACGGAATGAACCTACTGCGATAACTTTAAGTGGACCTAAGTCTATAAATCAAGGTCAGACCTTTACAGTTGACATGGGCGTTAGCAATGTCACGGATGCGACCTATGCGCAAGACATTCGATTGAAGTACGACGAGAATCTTCTAGAGTACATCTCGGGCGAATCGATGAACGATGGGATACAGGTGTTAGAATCAAAGAATGATCCAAGCGGAACCATTCGCTTAATCACGGCTAGTACGGGAACTGGTCTAACCGGTGATGCCAAGTTGCTTGAACTAAGCTTCAAAGCAAAGTCAGTGACAAAGTCCGAGTTAGCGAGCATAGAGGTAAGCAGTGCTGTATTTGGTGATGCGAATGGACTGGAGACTGAAGCCGATCTCTCAAACATTGAGGTCGAGATTAAGGCAGATGAAACGCCACCAGTAAAATCCGGAGACTTAAATGAGGATGGTAAAGTGAGCATCGGTGACTTGGCGATTGCAGCTTCGCACTATGGTAAAGATCAGAATAGTGTAGATTGGCAGACGGCTAAGCGAGCAGATCTTAACAATGACGGAAAGATCGACATTATGGACTTAGCAGCAATTGCTCAAAAAATACTGAATTGAGAGAAGGACACCTGAGTTTTTACTCAGGTGTCCTTTTTTTGTAATAAAAAAAGGTTCTATAGGACAAAAAGTATCAACTCCACATCAAAAGAGATCATGTGGTTACGTTTTTATAGCCTATATAATGGAAAAGCGTTAATAGAATTACATTCAGAATTACAAAATCAAGTGTTTACAGAAGTCAGGCAAGTTTATTCGAGGGGGATAGCCAATGAAAAGCAAGGGTAAAAAGAAAGCGGCATTAAGTCTAGTTATGATGTCCATTGTATTGTCTCTGGCAGGATGTGGTGGCGGGGGGACAAATGGGGCTGAAGCTCCAGCTCCTGAGAAAACAACAGCTGCGACGCAGACTGAGCCAGCGAAGACAGACGAACCCAAGCCCGAAGAGCCGAAAGTAGCGGGAGACCTCGAAATCCAATATTTTGTCGGTGGTTATGGGGACGGTTGGTGGAAAGAAGTCATTGGTGAATTCAAGAAGAAGTACCCGGATGTCAACATTAAAGAGTCTGCAGGTTCACAAATCAACGAGCAAATGAAGCCCCGCTGGATCCAAGGTAATCCCCCAGATGTTGTATACATCGATGGAGCAGGCTCGAACGAAACGCAAATGGTGCTCGACGATCAATTAATGGATATTACAGATTGGGTTAAAGATGCAAAAAATGTGGACGGAGAGCCGCTTACGAGTAACTTGATCGCACCTCCACAAGACTACAGTGGCAAAAACTATACGATTCCACTCGTATTCGGATCATGGGGAACCTTCTATGATGAAACCCTGTTTACTGAAAAGGGATGGGATGTTCCGAAAGATTGGGATAGCTTCCTCGCCACTAGTGAAAAAATCAAAGCGGATGGCGTATATCCTTACATTCATACCGGTAAATACCCATACTACATCGTGGGAGGTCTCTTAAATACAGGTTTTGTATCTGAGAATGGAGACAATCCGCAGATCTTAAAGGATCAAGAAGCTGCTAAAGAAGGTTCTTTCAAAAATGATGCTGTAGCGAATACCTTGAAAAAGATCGTTGATATGAGGGACAAAGGGTATTTCGATAACGCATCGTTCGGTATGAGTCATACAGACTCCCAAATGCTCTTCTTGCAGCATAAAGATGCAATGATTCCTAATGGCTTGTGGCTCGAAAATGAAATGAAAAAAGATGTTCCAGAAGGCTTCAAATTTGGATTCATTCCTTCCGTTATGCAGAAGCCAGGCGGTAAATTTGTGGCTATTCCTTACACTAGTAACATTGCAATTGCAAAGAAGGCTAAAAATCCAGATGCAGCAAAAGCATTTATTGAATTTATCTTTACGAAACAAGCCGCAGTTCGTTGGGCTGAGCTGACAGGCGCTTTGATGAACGTCAAAGCAGATCTGGAATCTTCAGGCGCAAGTGATGTTGTTAAAACAGCAATGAAATATTTCAACGGTAGTGACACGATTGTTGCTCCTGTATTTAAATTGGCCGCGGACATTGAGCAGGCAGAGAATGATGCAACCATTGCGTTGCTGCAAGGTTCCATTACACCAGAAGAATGGATGGACCGTATGGAGAAGGCGGCAGCCAAAATCCGGAAGTAAGTTCATGACTCTTCTTTCTAAACAATCAGAGGACATAGGTGCCTCTGATTGTTCTTTCAAATTTAAGGGGAGGATGGCTTACGCCCATGAAGAACAATAAATTGTGGAAACGTAATTTGTTTATTGCGAGTTTCTTGCTGCCTACGTTTGCTATCTTTTGTTTATTCACTATTTATCCGCTGTTTCGAGGTTTGTACTTAAGCTTCTTCGATTGGTCAGGTGGGTCCGAATCGATGAATTTTATCGGTATTGATAATTATAGACAATTATTCTCGGATGAGATCATACCAAAAGCCATTTCGAATGATTATTTCTTGATTTTTTGGAAGGTCATCTTAATCATGTTGTTTGCAACGTTTTTCGCAGTATCATTGACCCGTTTAAAATTGAAAGAATACGGTTTTTACCGAGTGGTGTTTTTCTTTCCGAATATCATTTCCGTAGCCGTTATCGGTGTATTGTGGAGTTTTATATACAATCCCCGTCTTGGATTCCTGAATGCGTTCATCTCGTTATTTACAGGAAAACCAGTGGAAACGAACTGGTTAGGTGATTCAAACCTCGCAATGTGGTCACTTCTTCCTCCAAGTGTATGGGCTGGTATCGGATTCTATATGCTGCTTATTATCGCTTCTATTCTAGGTATTCCTTCCTCGCTATATGAAGCAGCCAGTATTGACGGTGCGGGGCAATGGCAACAGTTTATTCGAATTACTTTACCCCTGATCTGGGAGCAATTCAAAACCTCGATCATTCACATCGTAATCACAACACTGAACGGCTCCTTTATTATTGTTAAGCTGATGACGGATGGTGGCCCGGATAATCAGACACAAGTTCTCGGTTATTATTTGTATCAGATGGGCTTCAAACAGTTCCATTTAAGCTACGGGGCAACCATAGGGGTGCTGATATTACTGTTATCTTTAATCACAACTCTAATTTTGCAGCGCATTCTTCACCGGGAGTCCATTGAAATGTAAGGAGGACAATACTTTGAACGATAATCCCGCCAAAAAACCACTTCTGCTGATATCAAAAATTGCAGTTCGATTTTTCCTCATCTTGTGGAGCTTGGTAGTCTTATATCCTGTTCTTTGGACATTCCTGACATCCTTAAAGGATAATCAGCAGGTTATGCTAGGGAAACCGTGGGATTTTCCATCTATTTTTCGTTTTGAAAACTATACAAATGTGTGGAGCAGAGCAAACTTTGGCGATTACTTTCTTAACTCCATTATAGTAACCGTGGCTAGTACACTGTTATCCCTTATTATGGCTGCTACAACAGCGTATATATTAGCCCGGTTTACCTTTAAATCTAGAGGTTTGTTTTATTTTGTATACGTTGCTTCAATGATGATTCCAACCACACTCGGATTGATACCGTTGTTCTTTCTTCTCGGAGATATGAATTTGTCCAACTCCTTAGTAGGGCTCACGCTTGTTTATTCTGTCGGAACTATTGGCATCCTTCCATTCGGTATCTTCTTTCTGGTTGGGTTTTTCAAGGCACTTCCCCGTGAGCTTGAAGAAGCCGCAACAATTGATGGATCTTCACTATATGGCGTTTTCTTCAAGATCATGTTGCCATTATCGAAGCCAGGATTAATCACAGTAGGAATTATGAATGCTTTAACGGTGTGGAATGAGTACATTATGGCCACAGTATTGATCAACGATCCAGCGAAATACACCATTCCTGTAGGAATAGCCATTATGCAAGGGGAAATGCAATACAGAACAGAATGGGGGCCATTGTTTGCGGGTCTTTCCATTTCTATGATTCCCGTCATTGTGATGTATGTGTTGTATCAACGTCAAATTACGGGTGGGTTAACAGCAGGTGCGTTGAAAGGTTAATTGCTGGTATTTTAGGAGGTGCTAAGGAAATGCCGAAGAAGATTCTCAGTATCTTCATTACACTTATGATGGTGGCCGGCTTGTTCTCCAGTTTTGCAGCTGCAGCGGATGTAGCTTCTGATCTTCCGGAAAAAGATGCAAAATTAACGGAATCCTATGAAATCTATCCATTACCGCAGCAACAAACCGAAGAAGAGACAACCTTAACCATTACACAAAATGTAAACGTTGTTATTGAAGATTCGATTGACCAGCCGACAAGAAAGCTGCTTCAAAAGATACTGGATTCCAAATCACTTCAGGTCACTGAGTCAGGAGCTGTAGTGGCAGGGAAAACAAACATTTTTTTGGGAACTAAAAATTCATCAGGCTATGTAGACAACTACTTCACTCAAAATATTCCCTATGAGGCGGATCACTTCAATGAGCTGGACGCTTATGTTCTTAACGTTAGCACCAAGCAACAGAATAAAGGTGTTATTGCGATATTAGGTAAAAATACGGATGCGGCTTATTATGGCCTGGCAACGCTGAAGATGATTTTTAATCAAATTCCTGATCTGAAGGTTCGTAATCTCACTATCGAAGATTTCTCTGATACCCGCTCGCGGGGATTTATTGAAGGATTTTACGGCACACCCTGGTCACATGAAGATCGAATGAGCTTGATGCGTTTCGGTGGAGAGCTGAAGATGAACACTTATATATTTGCACCTAAAGATGACAAGTACCATAACGCAGAGTGGAGAACACCCTATCCTGCAGCTGAGCTTGCCAAGATCAAAGAACTGGTTGATGTCGGACATGAATCCAAGACGCAGTTTGTATGGGCGATTCATCCAGGGTTCAATATGATCAATTGGAACAATTATAATGCAGAACTCCAAACCTTACTTGCAAAGCTTGAACAATTGTATAGTGTGGGCGTACGGCAATTTGGACTATTCATGGATGATATCAGCACCTCACAATCATTAGTAGATAAAGATAAACATGTGAAGCTAATTACAGATGTTGCGAATTGGGTGACGTCTAAGAAAGATGTTAAATCATTAATTTATTGTCCTCCATATTACAATAAAAGCTGGACCGGAACGACTGGCAGACCCTATCTTGAAGCCTTGAAAAATGTGCCAGAGAATGTAGATATAATGTGGACCGGAAACGGTGTTGTTGCGTCTGTTAATGCGGCAGATATGCAGTGGCCGAAAGATGCACATGGAAGAGATCCGTATATGTGGTTAAACTGGCCAGTGAATGACTATAAGGATGCAAGACTGCTGCTAGGTAAAGCAGAAGTGCTCATTCCAGGGACACATAATATTTCTGGTGTGGTGACTAATCCTATGAAGCATGCGGAATTATCTAAGATTGGGATCTTCGCGGTAGCGGATTACACTTGGAATGTAGATGATTTTGAACAAGAGGAGAGCTGGCTTGATTCATTTAAGCATGTTGCCCCTGAAGTTGCCTCTGAGCTGAATACGATTGCCTATCATATGAGTGACCCATCGCCTAGCGGTCATGGACTTGTGGTAGGTGAATCGGAAAATATCAAAACGGAGCTAACGCAATTCTTAAGTCAATACTCAAGTGGTCAGCCGACAGAAACGACGGGAAATACATTGATTCAAGAATTTGATCTAATATTGGATGCTATCGCGTCATTTAGAGTAAATAACACGAATGAAAATATGGAAGAAGAAATTGATCCATGGCTCAATAGCCTGCAAAATGTCGTTCTTGCCGATAAATCGGCAGTCCTCTCTGCGATCGCGATCCAGAAAGAGAACGTTGATCAAGCATGGGAGGCACTTGCCAAAGCCACAAGCGCATTAAGCTTATCCAAAACATTCAAAATTAGTAAACTTAATTCTCCAGATGTGACGGTTGAAGCAGGAGCAAAGCGGCTGGTTCCTTTTGCTGAGCAGCTCATTAATAAATTAGATGCTCAGATTTACACTTTGGTAGACCCGGAATATGTTAAACCTCTAGCTGTAAGCTCTTACGGTTCTCCTTCCGGATTAAACCTGATGGTAGACGGAGATTTAGCAACGAACGTCTATATTCAGACCCTTCAACAGAATGGAGACTGGTATGGTGTTGATTTTGGCAAAACCATTAAAGTGGAAGAAATAGCGATCACACAAGGTAGAACGGATGCGGATCACGATATATTCCAAAGGGGAATTCTTGAGTATTCCGTGAACGGTCAAGAATGGACTGCAATCGGAGAAGAGCGTTCCGGGTATAAAATTTCTGCTTCCGGGCTTAGTGTGAATGCAAGGATGGTTCGATATCGATTGACTCATGCTGGAATACCTGGAGGTAAGCCTGATTTATGGACGGCAGTTCGTGAGTTTTCCGTAAATGCAGGTAAAGATAAGGTAGCCATTTACACCGATGTGACAGAGTTGAAGGATACTCCTGTTATGGTAGCAGATAATTCTGTGCAATTATCGAATATGAACGGAATCACATTAAAGCCATCCCAATATGTTGGGATTAATTTGAAATCCATTGAAGAAATCACACAAGTGGTGTTGGAAGCTTCAAACGGAGAAGTCCGGTTAGAATCCTCAAAGAACGGCGTGGAATGGGAACAAGTTAATAACGGGAATGGGGCGTTTGCTAGTGCTGCCTATTTCCGGATCATAAACAAGGGGAATGAGAATATCACTGTAGATCTGACAAGGCTCATGATCAAGCTGAACAAATTCTCTCCACCTATGATTACTCATAATTACGGAAGCATTTATGAAGGTTCTATCAACAACGTGTACAATGCTTCTTTAGAGAACAAGGTTTGGTTCGGTGCGATTCAAGCGAAGGGGAAATATGTCCAGATCGACATGGGCGGTGAGGTGAATGTCCAGAATGTAGCTGTTGTGATTGGAGACGGTGAAGGAGATTTCTTCCGTAAGGGAGATTTACAGCTGTCACTAGACGGACAGACATGGGATACGATCCATACGTTTACTAATCCAAGCGATCGGAGTTTGAATTTCCCAGAGCACGAGGTGCCTTACCGTTATAAGCGAGTTCAAGTTGATGGTGGCAAGCAAGCCCGATATGTAAGATTGATTTCAACAGAAACACAAGATGCCTGGCTCGCGCTCAATGAAATTTTGGTTAATGAGGGGATTGAAAGACCTGGAACTGCCAATCCGGCTATTCAGGCTGAACCTGCTGGAGTTATAGGGAATGAAGCGTCTCTGTCCGTTGACCAAAAGCTCTCCACCTTCTATATGCCGGGTACTGGGAATACGGGTTCCTTAAATTATAAGTTGTCGAAGGATACCCGGGTAAAAGAAGTGATAGTTTTGCAAAATCCGTCGGATCATTCAAACGCTGCGGTGTCCGTGCGAGATGCGAGTGGATGGCATAAGGTAGGTAACCTGTCCTCCTCTTATAATACATTTGATACCTCCAAGTATAGTCATGTGTTTGAAGTGAAGATTCAGTGGGAGGGTTCGACTAAACCCAAGATCCACGAGATCATTACCGTTAAAAAAGACGGAAATGGTGAGGTTGATCCATCGGATAAGATGACTTCTGTTCTGTCTGGGGTAGACACTGTAGCTGGAGGTAAGGACTTTCAACTGGTGTTTGGGGTAAAGAGTGTAACAGATGCTGTATATGCGATGGATGTAACCATGAATTATGATCCTAAACTATTGGAATTCAAATCTGCTACTTCCTTGCGTAGTGGAATCCAGGTGCTTGAAACTGCTAATCACACGCCTGGAAAACTGCGACTGCTGGTAGTGAGTGAAGGTGTGGGAAATGCTGTGACTGGCAATCTGCAGCTGTTATCCTTGGATTTTGGTACAAAGACAGTGGCGGAAGCTACAGAGAGTATTATTCAGATTGAAAAAGTGATCGTAGCAGATGCGGAAGGCAAGGAGAGCGAAACTGTCACGTCGAGCCATAAGCTCAAGATAACTGCAGAAGAGCCGGAGCCTGGCATGACTGGTGACATCAATAAAGATGGCAAAGTGTCCATTGGTGACTTGGCGATTGTCGCTGCTAATTATGGCAAGGATACCAACAGTCCGGATTGGGCTGAGGCCAAACGTGCCGATGTCAATAAAGATGGCGTAATTAATTTGAACGACTTGGCGCTGGTAGCTCGTAAAATAACAGAATGAGCTAGAATCTGCAGTTATTTCTGCTCTAGAAGTAGCAACCCAGCGATAACAATGAAAATGCCTGCACATTTGGAGGATTTCTAACATCAGGTGGGTACATCATATTCAAAAAGAGGGGTGTCACAGCGGCCATTTCATGGCTAATGGGACACTCCTCTTTTGGTTTGAAAAAAGCTAGTCTAGCTATGCTCCGCTAACTGTACCTCAAAGCCGTCTGGATCCAGTATATATAAGAATCGCAGATGAGGATTTGGCGTGATCGGTCCGCGTGCGACGGGGATGCCTTGGTTTTTCAAATACTCTATGGCATCGTCGAGCGATTCCACTTCGAAACCAATAGAAACGCCGCATTCAGGCTTCAGTGCCGGATCGCTACCCTGAATAAGCTCGATCTTGGGCTGATCCACTGTGCCTAACATAACAATTTGTTTTCCTCTACTCTCAAATCTGCGGTCAATGGGAAGCCCCAGAATCCGGTTATAAAAATCAAGGGAAGCCTCCAGATCGCGCACCCTAAGCGTTACCCAATTCATGCTCAACTTCATGATTGTAATGTCCTCCTCTATCTATTTCTATGACAAAGCCGATTCTACTTAATTATACGCTTTCTTGTTCACTAAAAGTTCGTAATATTAAACCTAATTCACGAAGGAATACATAATTGTTAAACGCTACCTTGAATTCTAGAATGATGATATTGGAAGTATATTACTTTTTCAAATCCAAAATCATTCTGGGAGGTTGTCATAATGAAGCGTAGGCTTGTTTACGTTCTTACGATCCTAGTAATCGTTCTAGGTTCCTGGTTGTTACTGCATAACCGAGAGAATATGAGCGCTTTAGAAAAAGAAGGGAAAGAAGTGGCTAATGTGAATACTGCTGACAGTAGCGCAACAGCGACAAAAGTTACTGTCAACAATAAACAAATTCCGGTTCAATACCTGACTCCCGCTTATAAAGTTACAGTGAAGGGAGATATTTTGTATGCGAGTAAGAAAAATGAGACAGATGCTGTAGAACCTCTGAAGCTTGATCTATACGAGCCGTCTGATGATCATAACATGAAGAGACCTGTATTTATTTTCATTCACGGTGGAGGGTACACAGAAGGAGGGAAGTACGATGCAGCGGACTTTTCTACGGGACTGGCCAAGCGTGGATATGCGGTATTGGCCATTGATTATAGGCTAAAAAAAGATCCATTTACTAATTTCACCCGCACGCTTAATGACGCTTATGAAGATGTAAGCGATGTGATCCAATGGATCAATGATAACGCAGAGAATTATGGAATGGATGCAAGCCGTATTGTGATCGGCGGTGATTCAGCAGGGGGGCATCTAGCCATAAACTTTGTTAATCAATATGTATCACAGGAGCCTTCCATCATTAAACCTATATTTTCTATTGTTGATATTTATGGCGGTGATCTGACGAAAAGTGCGGACAGTAAGCTGCCGCCGGTGCTCATCATTCATGGAACGATAGACAAACTGGTGCCGTACCAGCAAAGTGTTGAATTGGCCGAACAGCTGAAAGAGAAGGGGGTGTATCATAACCTGCTCACCATGGAAGGTGTCGGACATGACTACAAGAATGATAAATACATCGATGAAATTATGGAGACGACAACACATTTTCTATGGAATGTCATGAACAGTTCTGATCTTGCAAAGCTACCGGAGAATTCCGGATTTTCGATTGCTTCCGGAGATGCTTTTGATATTAAGCTACCCGAGGTCTATCATACGCCTTCGAAGGAGTCGATCAACATCGATTTGCCCGAGGGATGGCAGCTTCGTGAAGAGGAAGCTGACAGACTTCGGATACAGGTTCCGGAAGGCTTGGTGCGAGGAAATGATACGCTGTTTGTCTCACGAGGCGAAGATCCTAAAACGGAAATGAGCTTCGCTGTCAATGTTAACGTAATCGACCCGTTGACGGTGAAATATGAGACATTTTATGATGAAGCTGCCAAGGAAATAAGAACTCATATGGATGTTACTAATCAGTCTTCGAACAATTTCAATGGTTCAGTGGAAGCGGATTATGAGACAGGACGTTCTACGCAAGGTACCTTTAGTTCTTCTGTGGAGAACCTAGAACCAGGAAAGAGTGTGCGGTTAGAGATTCCTGAACTTACTAGAGGACAACGGACGCTTAAATCTTATAATGACATAGGTAATCTATTGCAGTCGACGTTAGATTCCTTTAACGCACTGTTGTTGCCAAAACTCAGTAAGCCCGTTGAAATCAATGGTAACCTATCAGATTGGAGTGATCAGGCTCGCTTTAATGTGAAGGATATCAAAATCAGTGGTTGGAGAGGTGAGCAGGATATCAGTGCGACTGGTTCCTTAGCTTGGGATGAGGATAACCTTTATCTAGGGGTAGAAGTTATAGATGACAAGCATGAACAGTCGGCATCGGGTGATGCCATTTGGAGTGGAGACAGCATCCAGATCGGCATTGGTATTGCAAACATAGATGGAACGGTACCCTCGGAGTATCATGAACTAGGCGTGGCTCGGGGAAATGCAGGGAATCTGCTGAAGTGGCGCTGGTTAACCCCAAGGGGATTCAATATAAATGATGCCCTAGAGCTAAAGTATGCGGTGAGTCGCTCAGATTCAACAACCAGCTACGAATTAGCCATACCCTGGCGTGAACTGAGCCATGACATTAACCATGTGAAGCAAGGAATGAAGCTTAAGTTTTCGCTGCTGGTCAATGATAATGACGGCGAAGGGCGTAGAGGCTGGCTGGAATACAATAGTGGCATAGGTTCTTCAAAGGATGTTAATGCCTTCGGGGACCTATTTCTGGAGAATCAACATTAAAGCTTGGAGTTTCTAGTGAGATCATACTGGGTGGATATGATTAGCGGTTTGTCGAATGGAGAAGATGTATAAATTGTAATCAGTTGGCACAGGTTATTCCTAGAAAGAATTGGGGGGATGTATGTGCCGGGAAGTCGTGGGATTCCAGTATCTCAAGGATTTATGCTGATGATGTTGACCGCAGGACTAACCAATCACGTAATGATTATCCCTGTGCTGCTGGAGAAATCGGGGAGAGACGCTTGGATCACAGTAATCCTGGGGGCTATCCTATGTATTCCTTGGGTACTTTTTCTATATGCAATTATGAAAAAAATAGGGAATAGAACCTTAAAATTAGCCATAGATGAAGGCAGTGGTAAGTGGGCTAGAAGACTTGTAATGTGCATGATAAGTTTATATTTATTTTTCTTTGCCCTTTATACTTTAAAGGAAGTTATTGATTGGACCAAATCTACGTACTTACTAGAAACCCCTGTAACGGTTACAACCTTAGTATTAGTCCTGCTATGTGTGGCTACAGCGTATTCAGGTATCCTAACTATAGGTACCGCTGCGGGTATTCTGCTCCCTATGGTTGTAGTTTTAGGTTTTTTTGTTTCATTTTCCAATGCGAAATATAAGAATTATGACATGTTGTTACCTGTTTTAGAAGATGGAATTGCACCAGTACTACATGGATTGCCAGCGATACTTGGTGGCTTTACACAATTTATATTAGTGATCTTTCTTCGCCCGCATCTTAAAAAAAATCCCAAACTGCTCACTGTTGCCGCTTTTCATTTTATTTTGGTTATGCTCACGCTTGGTCCGACCATGGCTGGAATCTCCGAATTTGGGCCCGAAGAGATGAGAATTCAACGTTACCCGGCGTATGAACAATGGAGGCTGGTGAAGCTCGGTAAATTTATCGAGCATGTAGATTTTCTTTCTATCTTTCAATGGTTAAGCGGTGCGTATATCTCCATTTCACTTTGTATGTACCTAATGTCAGAGTATCTATTTCCTGCTTCCAAACGTTTAGTCGGAATTTTTTGTTCTGCGGTTCTGATGGCGGGTTTGTGTATTATGCCACTTAGTAATCTGCGAATGTATCATTACATTGGCGATCATATTCTTGTGATTTCTACCGTATATACAACAGTGCTGCTTGTACTTTTGTATTTGTTTATCGGTCGTTCAGAACCAACCAGTTCCGACTTAGGAGGGAAAACATCATGATTGTCACGGAAGAAAGCTTGAAGCAACGGTTTAAGGATTGTGAAGACGTTCACTTTAAAATCTATCCCGGATATAATGTGGGGGATAAGCCGTGGGGAATTCTCATTTTTGATAAAATGATGTGCGATTCTGTGACGATTTCAGAGACTTTCCTACCGGTTATCCATCGATTATGGGGCCAATCCTTAACCGATCAGCAGCCTACCAACCCAACCCAACTGGAAGCTCAACTATCATTAAAGAAATTGCCGGCCGATGAAAAAAGTATTATTCAAAATGTATTTTCTGGTTATGCGGTTCTTGTGTTTCCAGACCAAAGTGACTGTTATGCTTTTAACGCTCCAAGCAACATCAATCGGACACCTGAGGATGCCAGCACTGAAATTTCCGTTAAAGGTGCGCGGGATGGCTTTGTAGAAAGTCTAGAGGTAAATGTAGCACTAATTCGTAAAAGATTAAAGACAACGGATTTGATATATACCTCATACACGCTAGGAGAAGTTGCTGGCGTAAATGTGGGGGTGCTCTATCTGAAGGAGCGGGTAATTCCGGAGATGGTTACGGAAATTGAAGACAGGTTAAACAGCTATACTGGTGATGCACCATCAGGCATTGGAGAACTGATAGAGCATATATCCCCTTATAAGTTCTCATTACTCCCTATATTTGATTATAGCGGTAGGCCTGATTTCACCCATGATTCCTTAATGAGAGGCCGCCTCATTCTGATCCTCGATGGAAATCCAGTTGCACTGATTGCTCCAGCTAGTTTTATGCAGCTGTTATTTTCTGCTGAAGATCCTCACCTTCCATTTTATTTTGCCTTTCCATGGCGTGTTCTACGCTTGCTTGGTGTTATCATTTCCATCTTCTTGCCAGGATTTTATATTTCCTTGATGTCCTATCATCAAGATCAAATCCCATTTTCACTCCTGTCGACCGTAGCGAATACTCGACTGGGTTTACCATTTCCAGGTGCCTTTGAAATGCTCCTGATCCTTTTTCTAATGTCTCTGCTTCGTGAGGCTGGGAGCCGAATGCCCTCCTCAGTTGGTGGAACTATAACGGTTGTATCAGGGATTATCATAGGAGATGCAGCTATACGTGGTGGACTATTCTCGCCAACGGTGACAGTTATTGCTGCCATGTCCTTTGTTGCTGGTGCAACACTTGCTAATCAGGATTTTGTATATAGTCAGACCCTGATGAGGATCTTTACGCTATTTTTTTCTTCTGTACTTGGGTTATTTGGTTTTTTTATTTCAGTTTTTTTTCTCATTCTTTACACCTCTAGTCATCGGCCATTTGGGCAACCCTTTTTGGCACCCTTCTCACCCTTTTCTATCCAAAAGATCCTGCGTAATTTCATGAGGCTTCCCGGGTTACGGAAAAAGGGTGGTTCTTTATGATTCGATCTGTTGCAGGATTATACATTCTGATGATCTCTCTCTCCCTGTTGTTGACTGGCTGTTGGGATATCCGCGAGGTTCAGGATATAAACTATATAAGTGCCATCGGTGTTGATTACAAAGATGGAGAATATATTATTTATGCTCAAATGCTTGATTTCTCTAGTGTTGCGAAGCAAGAGGGAGGGGGAGCTTCGCAGGAGATACCGGTGTGGGTAGGAAAGGGCCGTGGCAAAAATTTAGCAGATGCTCTGCTGGATATTTATAAGACGAATCAGCAGTATTTGTCCTGGGGTCAGGTTACAGCTCTTGTATTGACAGAGTCTGTACTGGAGCCTGAACGAATGGAACAGGTTTTTGATATTACAAACCGCTCAGAGGAAATCAGGTATACCAAGTGGGTTTATGGTACGCATGGAGAACTGAAGGATTTGTTTACAACAACACCATTTTTCAAGCTGTCACCTCTGCATTCCTTGCTACATGAGCCAATGGAGAGCTATAAGCAGCTTTCATTTATACGTCCAACGCAGTTTAATGATTTTATAATTCACTACAGGGAAAAAGCAGCTACTGCAGTACTTCCGACACTATCTATTACGAGTGCCAACTGGAGCGAGGATATGAGGCAGCATCCTATACTCGAGATCGACGGAGCTTTTCTCATTAAGAATAAAGAGAGCAAAGGCTGGAAGAAGCGGAAGGAGCTCTTAGGAATCCGTTGGCTCGCAGATAGGAATACTCAGGCACCCGTCATCGTTGGTCCTCACGATGATCCTGTGGGGAGTGTGATGCTGCAACAGCCTCGATTCACTGTAGAGCTTATACCAACTAAAGATGGAATGAAGTATGGAATTAAAATAAAAGCACATGGTATGGTGCAAAGTATATACAAGAAAGTAGAAGTAGCGGAATTACAAAAGTTAACAGAGGATTCTCTAAGAGACGAACTGTTATCCACGTTCCGGTCAGCTGTAGCTATTGGAGCTGATCCTTATCAATTGTCACTGATTCTATTTCAAAGAAATAACAAAATTTGGAAACAATTTCAAGATAACGGAACTACATTGACGGAGAATTCTCTAGATAAGGAAAATATCGATGTGAATATAGATCTTCGTTTCTGGGGGCAGCGTAAAGATAATGTAAGGTAGTTAGAGCCGGCCAGTCATTGTGACGGGTTGGCTAAATTGTTATTGAAACTATAATTTGTCTATTATTAAAGTGTCAGTTCAATTCACTAGATGGTATGATAGGAGCGGGAGGGAATTTAAAATGACCAATGAGATAACAAATGAGAACGAAGAAACATTAAACGAGAACGAGGAAATAACCAATGATCCAGAAATGTCTGAGGAGGATATGAATAAGCTAGTGATGGCTGTTCATCATAACGGTCTCGTAGCTTTGAGAGTGCACTTTCAAGACGTTGAAGGACAAGTGTTGAATATGGAGGCCTACGGCCCGGTTTTTGTTTTTCACGTAAAGTCTGAGTTAGACCATGTCTATTCTTGTGGCTTTTTTCTGCGTGAATTGATTGCAAGATTTCAATCGGGTAAGGACCCTGCAGCATGGATGGCTTCATTCTTTGTTGATCTGATGAAGATTGAGGGAGGCAAAACGCTTCCAAAACCGCCTTCAAGTGAAGACGAAGCTAAAGCGATCATAGACAATGAGCTAGTTCCGCAATGTATTAAAGAAATCACCGAAGAATTTGCGCCAGAGGATGTACATGTGGGTCTAGCTTGGAACGAAAAACTTGGTCCGGTCTTCGAGGCTGGATTTCCAGCGATAAGCGATGGGAATAACGTATGTGCGTTTCCACTGCATTTATTGTTAACGCACTTGCAATTGAATCGGGATCCTTCCGAGCTGCTTGTTCAAGGTATGTATAACATCCGCAAGGAGCATGGATTGGAGTAAAACAGGCTCTGAGCCCTGGCCATCCATAAAACAAAGAAACGGCGAAAATGCCGTTTCTTTGTTTTATTATGTGAAAAAATGAGTAATAGTGAGATATTCTTTTGTAAAGAGCGGTTATAGGCATTCCATAGGAACTAAGGAGGTTTTCTAGTGAATATCAGAGCATTGTGTGAAGGGATAAAGCTTGATCCAGCGGCTAGACAGCAAGTTTATGAGTTTCAGTTGAAAGAGGATGAATATCTAGTTTATAAACAACATTTTTACTTTGATAGATTTTCTTTTTTTGAATCGGTGAAACTCTCGGAGGGTTATCGAAAGCTATTATTATATTTATTTGTGAGATTCGCAGTAGATGCTTATGAAGAGTATCGTATTCGTAACATTGAGGACGAGATCTATTATGATACATTCTCAGATATTCAGATCTGGTGCATGCAATGTATGCGTGATTACGGAGAATATGGTATTGAAGAATATAACTGGCTGCAAGAGCATGTTCAGCTTCGGTTATTTCGTTTGGGAAGAATGCAATTTCAACCTTTTGCGATGGACCGTGATTTAGTCGTTGATGGTTATACAATCTTTACCAATCAACTCGTGCTTAATGTGCACATTCCAGCAGGAGAGCCTTTATCAGTTCAAAGTGTGGAGGAATCCTTTCAGTTAGCCAGAGCTTTTTTTAGAGGAATAACTCCAGTGTTTATTTGTCATTCATGGCTGCTTGATCCGGAACTAAGGGAGGTATTGAACCCAGAATCGAACATTATTAAGTTTCAAAGTCGGTTCTACATTTATGAAGTCGACAAAAGTTCCAAGGAAGCAGAAGAAAGAATATTTAGTAAACTAAGTATGACCCCTCAAGAGTACGTAGAGAACACTCAACTGCAACGGAGTGCAAAAGCTTTTTTAATTGCAGGAGGTAAACTAGGAAGTGGCTATGGGATTAAAGTACATAAGTAAGGTTGAAATCTTGGCATATTACGGATAGAGAAGACGTACACTGCAAATGAAGTGATGCGTTAACCTGACGCTGGCTGTAATAGCTGGTTTTGGGGATAGTGTTTTGTTTTTTTTAAAACGAAACCGGTTTCAAATGTGCGAGCGCGCCGTGCAATGAAATCAATAAGATCAAAGAGGTGATTCTATTGGGCTGACCCTGGGCAGATATCGTCTTAAGCATTCCAGTGTCCTATAATTTTTTTTATTTATTAGGAGGAGACGATGATGTTGAGAAAAGGAAAAATGCTAAGTCTATTTCTGCTGTTTACACTCATGATTGCTCTAGTGCCTACTGGTAATTCAAGTGCAGCTTCTAACTGGAATCTGGTATGGAGCGATGAATTTGACGGGAATTCTCTGAATACGAATAATTGGTCGGCTGAAATCGGCACAGGGAGCGGTGGCTGGGGTAACAATGAACTTCAGTACTATACTAGTCGTCCGCAGAACCTGCAAGTTACGGGTGGGAATCTGGTGATTACAGCGCAAAAAGAATCCTACGGTGGAATGAATTACACCTCTGCACGGATTAAAACACAAGGACTCAAAAGTTTTACCTATGGGAAAATCGAAGCTAGAATCAAGGTGCCCTCGGGTCAAGGACTCTGGCCGGCATTTTGGATGCTTGGATCAAATATTGATACAGTAGGTTGGCCTAAATCCGGTGAAACAGACATTATGGAACGTGTGAACAATAATGCTTTTGTTAATGGGACGGTACACTGGGATGCCAATGGGCATGCCGAGTATGGGCAGGTATCCGGAAATCTGGATTTCTCTCAATACCATGTGTACAGCGTTGAATGGGATGCGAATTATATCAAGTGGTTTGTAGATGGCAACCAATTTAATGCTTTTTATATTGAGAATGGAACGGGCAATACAGAGGAGTTCCAAAAACCCTTCTTTATCCTGCTAAACCTTGCTGTTGGTGGGAATTGGCCTGGAAGTCCAAACGCTTCAACTGCTTTCCCGGCGCAAATGCTGGTTGATTATGTACGTGTGTATCAATCCGCGCCTACCTCAAGCATCGTTAGTGGTGGGATTTATACCTTAGCCGACAAGGCTAGTGGCAAGGTTCTGGACGTAGTGGATGTATCCACAGCAAGTGGGGCGAAGATGCAGCAATGGACCAATTACACAGCTAATAACCAGAAATTCAAGGTGGAAAGTGCAGGAGACGGCTACTATAAGCTGACAGCAGTGCATAGTGGAAAAGTCTTGGATGTGCCAAACTCATCAACCACCAGCGGTGTACAGTTGCAGCAGTGGGATGACAATGGTAGCAACGCTCAGCGGTGGAGTATTGTAGATGTAGGGGGTGGCTATTACAAACTAATTTCTAAAGTGAGTGGATTAGCTATGGATGTAAACGGAGCCTCAACGGCAGATGGCGCAGCGGTTCAGCAGTGGACGGATAATGGAAGCGATGCTCAGAAATGGTTTTTTACTAAAGTGAACTAAAAGGATCTTTATACGATCATGTTTAAGACAAACGGCAGAGATGCCGTTTTTTATTTTTTTGTAGAATATAGATACACTTATCAGAAGGCATCATTTCATATTTTAATATTCCTCTATCTGATATACTGTGATTAATAGACTTGAATTCTAAAAAATGCTACTAAAATAGATTGAATTTATTGTATTACCTATAGCATTTATACATATTCGGAGGGGTTATCATTGATTGTTGGAACTAAACTCCATATCCCTCGTGTTCGTAAAACATTGGTCTCTCGCCCAAGGCTGATGCGTAAACTTAATGAAGGAATGGACTACAAGTTGACGCTTATTTCTGCTCAAGCTGGTTATGGCAAAACCACAGCATTAAGTGAATGGATTAGACATTGTGATACGCAAGTAGCTTGGGTTTCATTAGATATGCAGGATAATGATTGGGCTCAGTTTTGGAGTTATGTAACAGCCTCTATCCAAGAGAGTTGCCCTAGGTTTGGATCAACGGTTCAACCCCTTCTGATGAATGGGCCTTCTATGACTTTGGAGCCAGCGATAGTAGCGCTATTGAATGAGTTAAATAACTTAACAAGTGAACTACTTATTATTCTTGATGATTATCATGTCATCGAAACCCCCACAATACATCAGTCTATGGCTTATCTACTTGAGCATTTACCTCCCCATATTCATCTATATATCGTTAGTCGAACCGATTTGACCATACCCACTACTAGGCTTTTGGCAAAAGGTGAGTTACATCGAATCATCATGCAGGATCTGCGTTTTCAATTGGATGAGGGATTTGAATTTTTTCGGGATACAACCGATTTGCGATTAACCAAAGATCAAATTACCGAGCTTTATGATCAGACCGAAGGCTGGATTAGCGGCTTACAGCTAGCGGCGATTAGTCTGAAACAAAGTGATAATATAAATGCGACGATTCATCAAATTAGAGGTCAACAGCAGCATATATCTGATTATTTGCTAGAAGAAGTATTTCATCATCTACCGGATTCTGTACGCACTTTTTTACTGGAAACCTCTATTTTAGATCGGATGAATCATTCCTTGTGTCAAGCTGTAACCGGTCAAATGAACTGCCAAGAGCAATTGGTAAGGTTAGTCCATTTGAATTTATTCGTTATCCCCTTGGATGATCAAAGGAATTGGTACAGGTATCATCATTTGCTTTCTGACTTTTTGCAACAAATATTGTTCAGAACAGATCCGGAAAAGTGGATGCAAGTACATACTCGAGCGGCAAAATGGCTGGAGGAGCATGGTTTTGATGAAGAAGCGGTGGAACATTATATAGAAGGAAAACGGTTCGCAGATGCTGTTCGTTTGATCGAGAAGAATCTTCATACGTTGGTGCAATCGAAAAGCGTTGTTTTGATTCGATGGGTGTCTGCTTTGCCGGAGAACTCTTTTGCAGAGAAGCCGATGATTGAATTGTTTTATATCTCTGTATTGCTGGGAGTTGGAGAATGGAAGACGGCATTTAAGAGAGTAGAGCAGGCTGAAATTCGGTTTCTAGCGTTGCAGGGGAAAATGGATGATGCCCAGTGGAATCAGATTATGGGTAATATTTACTTTTTCTGTTCAGTTACCACCTATCTGCAAAAGGACCTTGAGCGAACGTCGGCATACTTTGAGCTCGTAGAGCAATTCGTGCCAGAAGGTAGTTTTTTTCAAACGATGGGGCGTAATCGATATCAAGGGAATGATGTGTTTGATGATCACTTGGCGCTTATTAATGATCTTCATGCAGCAGAAGCCTTCCTATTAAAATGGATTACAGTTTGGGAGAACAAACAGGAGTATCCTTTTGTTGGTTATTTGTATGCTTCTTATAGCAAATTGCTCTATGAATGGAATCGATTGGACGAAGCTGAACGGTATGCAAGTAAAGTCCTTGAACGTAAGGACATGCAGCCTTTCGCTCGAATTTTGATTCACAATTACACTAGCGCTTCAAGGATTCAGCAAGCCAAAGGAGATCCAAAGCGAGCATCACAGCTGCTTACACAGTTGAAATTGCAAATTGACTCTCCTGACTATGATTTGTTTATGTTAGGTGTTGAAGCGGAGCACGCATGTTTATCTCTACAGCAGGGTTCGCTTCAAATGGCTGTGGAATGGTTGGGGGAATGCGGTTTGGCACATACGGACGAAATTCCCATGAATCGAATCGCAGAGTACCTAGCTTTGGCAAAAGTGCTGGCTGCATGTGAACGTTCAGGTGAATCCTTACAAGTATTGGATCAACTGAATCTTTTGTTATCCAAGGAAGATCGTCTCCGAGATCAAATTAAGGTATGTATTGCGCAAAGTATGACGTATCAATCCATCGGTCAAACTGAGGCAGCTTATCTACTCTTGGAGACCGCTTTACATCTAGCAGAGCCAGAAGGCTATATCCGCAGCTTTTTGGATGAAGGACCTAAGATGCAGGAACTGCTATCTACTTATCTGAAGGTACAGATAGGCAGTCTAATTCCCGATCCAAAGCTTTCGTTGTCTTATGTGAAGCAGCTGATCCAGGCTTTTAATGTAACCATGGAAGGAAAGCCATCTCTCAAAGAAATATTAACGGAACAGGAAATGAAAGTTCTACATTTAATCGCAAGTGGGCTGTCGAATAAAGAAATCGCTGATAAGCTATTTGTTACAGGTGAAACAGTGAAATTTCATATTAAAAATATGTATAGAAAGCTTGGAGTAAACAATCGTGTGCAAGCGCTCCAATATTTCAATACATTCATATAATAGGTATGAAGCCCCCCTATAAGTAAGACTATCCTCCCCTTTTGGGGAGTTTTTTTTTGGAAAAGTTAGTCTTATAGTTAGGTAATTGCTGAGTATTCGACATACAAAGATATTTTGCAACAAGAAACTTAATTGAAAAGGAAGTGGGGCAATATCAATTAATGCATACAAAAGCACTTTGGAATTATTTTTACCTGTTAGTAAGTTACATTGGAGGAGAGTAAATATAGCTATGTTAATAACAAAAATATCTGGTTCTACACAAAGATGGTTGAGAGGGTTTACGATTCGTTTATTAGTAGGACTGATGATATTTTCATCGTTCTCCTTTATATTTACAGGCATTGTTTCAGCGCAAGATGGAAATACAGGACCTGATGGAAGCCCCGGCTGGACCTATTGTGCTGATGAGGGAGAGGATAACACTTGCATAGTTCCAGGGAGGAAAGAAGTCCGTTATTGGGCTACTGGGGGGAATTATAAGTATTATTCGAAAATTATTACCGATAGCACGATATGTTCAAATGATGTAATGGGCGGTGACCCAGAAGGCGGAATTAGAAAACAATGCTATTATCGTGACCTTCAGCTTGATAGCGGCGAAATGACTAAAGTTGTTAGCGAGCAGAACAAGACGTTAACGGTTACATTTAATGTGTATGCTAGACAGGCAGGCACAATAGAGGATTTGCGAGAAAAGATTACAATGAAGAAAACAAGCGGCGGCGCTTATGCACCTCTTGACGTAGAGGACACCGTTACAAACGTAACCTACACAGATACAAGTAGTACGCTAGAAATCCATTTTAAAGACACTTTATTAGGGGATTCAAATGCACTGAAAATCGATGCGGGAGCATTTGTGGATATCTCAGATAACGCATATAGTCAGCCCATTGAGATTACAAATATTCAATTTACCCCGCCTGTTCTAACAGCGGATACGGATAACAACTATACCGATAAAGATATAACGATTACGTTTCCTGACGATTCTCTGTGGCGTGAAGCGATTACGGCGGTGTCAGATGGAGGGACAGTATTAAGTAAAGAGACACAATACGCTGTTGATGCCGGTATGCTCACGATAAAAGCCGGTGTACTGATTACAAAAGGCATTCATGACATTAGAGTGACAGCGCTTGGTTATCCAGATGTGGTGGTAAGTCAACAGATGATTAAAAAGTATGTAGGTAATGGGTCTGGTACAGAAAGTGATCCTTATCTAATCGAGACTTCCGATCAACTGAGTGAAGTTAGAAACCATATGGAAAGTGGTACTTATTTCAAACTTATAGCAGACATCGATCTAGGAAGTTATACAAGCTGGATGCCAATTGGAAATGATAGTGAAAGATTTAAAGGAAATATAGATGGCAACGGATATAAAATTACAAATCTTAGTGTTCAAAGTAATTATACTTATTATACGGGATTATTTGGTTATTTAGATAATGGAAGTAATGTTACAAATATGAGATTGGAAAACGTCAACATTTCAGGTGGCGGTACTTTTATTGGTGCTATTGCTGGAGGTAGTGAAGGTACCATCAACAATAGCTACGTTACTGGAGTATCTATAAATGGCAGTGGATATATTGGAGGGATGGTAGGATATAGCACAAATGGATCCATTACTAATAGTTATGTGATTGGGTCATTGAATGGAGATTATTATGTAGGTGGCTTGGTGGGATATGCTTATTTAGGAGTGGTGAGTGATAGCTATGTGTCAGGATCGGTAACCGCGACTAGTCTTTATGCAATAAACGGTGTTGGCGGCTTGATTGGAGTTTCTTACTTTGTAGACATTAGAAACAGCTACGCGACTGGAACTGTGAAGCCTGGACCTGGGACTGCAGACGTTGGTGGTTTGATAGGTAGTTATTATTACTATTTTGGATCATTAGCGAATAGCTTCTATGATAAAGATACAGCACAGCAAGAGGATACAGGAAAAGGTGAAGGAAGAACAACTGCAGAGATGCATACTAAGGCTAATTTTAGCGGTTGGAACTTCGATTCGTCATGGTATATCACCCCTAATCAGTATCCTAGATTGTGGGCATTTACAGATTTATCTCCAGGGACTAAAGGCTGGACAACGAAGATTAATAATGTATCTAACGGGATGGAATATTCGCTTAACGATAGCGATTATATTCCAATAACAGACATTGATGCAGATAACATTGTTGTAGATACGGGAGATCAAATTAAAGTCCGAGTATCAGGAGATATAACAAGCACCAAAACATTGGCAGTAGGTGTAGCAGACATTAAGGCCGGACCCACTTTAGGTAGCTTAACGGTGGGAACCACCGCGGGAACTACGAAGCTAATCAATGTAAGTGGAGCTATGGAATATAGAGTCAATTCGGGCTTGTATGAGGAAATTACCGATACAAGTGAGGATAATATTTCTGTCTATGCGGGCGATACGATTTTTGTTCGTCTTGCGGCAACTTCCTCAGAACCAGCATCCTTCGACCAAAAATTAAAAGTTGGTTTAGCGCATATCAAATCAGCAGCAGCACCAACTGGATTATTAGATACAGGAACGATTGGTGGCACGACAAAGCTAAGTGATGTTTCGGAAAAGATGGAATATAAAATCAATGAGAATCCGTATAAAGGGATCTCCGGTACGAGTGTTGACAACCTCATTGTTAATGAAAACGATACGATCTCAGTTCGTATAGCGGAAACAGCTAAACTACCTGCGTCTGAGGTACAAGAGCTGACCGTTGAATCAGATGTAATAAACCCAAAAAGTGCAGACGCGACCCTAAGCGGACTGACCTTTACCGATGTGACGCTCAGCCCTACATTTTCTAAGGATACATTGACGTATAATGCAGTTGTTGCTAATAGCGTAACGAATACGACAATCACAGCAACCAAAGGGAATAAAGATTCTGTGATCCTAGTGACAGATTTAGGTTCGAAGTCGCTGTCCGTTGGAGTAAATACCTTTATTGTTCATGTTACAGCTGAGGATGGTGTCACGAAGAAGGAATATACCGTGACGGCAACTCGTGCGACAAGTTCAGACGCCTCTCTGAGTGCGCTGACATTAAGTGATGTGACACTCAGTCCTGTATTTGCTAGTGGCACTTTGTCGTACACTGCTAATGTAGCAAACAATGTGACTAGTACAACTATTGGAGCAAGCACGAATAGTGGGGCTGCTATGGTACCCGTAGCAGATCTAGGTTTGAAGCTGCTATCGGTAGGAGCGAATACATTCACTGTCCACGTCACCGCAGAGGATGGTATTACTAAGAAAGATTATACCGTTACGGTAATAAGAGCGAAGAGTTCAGATGCCACATTAAATGCCCTGACGTTAAGCGGAGTAACGCTAAGTCCTGTATTTGCGAGTGGTACACTGACTTACACAGCCAATGTAGCAAATGATGTGACAAGCACGAACGTTGCAGCAAGCAAGAGTGACGGTACCGCAACGGTTTCAGCAGGTGATTTAGGCTCGAAGACGTTATCGGTAGGAGCGAATATATTCACCGTTCACGTTACCGCAGAAGATGGAACAAAGAAGGACTATACCGTGACGGTAACCCGAGCGGCAAGTTCAGATGCCACACTCCGTGACTTGACCTTAAGCGGAGTAAGAATAAGTCCAGTATTTGCTAGTGGCACATTGACGTACACAGCCAATGTAGCGAACAACGTGTCAAGCACGACCATTTCAGCAACTAAAAATGATAGCACCGCTACGATTGTCGTAGCAGATCTAGGTTGGAAGTCCCTGACTGTAGGAAAGAACACGTTCACCGTTCACATTACAGCAGAAGATGGAACAACGAAAAAGGAATATACCGTGACGGTAACCCGAGCGGCAAGTTCAGATGCCTCATTAAGTGACCTGACATTGAGTGGAGTGACACTAAGTCCAACCTTTGATGAGGACACTTTAACTTACGTATCCAGCGTAACGAATGATGTGAAGAGCACTATCGTGGAAGCAGCCACGAATGATGAAACTGCTACGATATCAGCAGATGATCTTGGTTCGAAGTCTCTGTCCGTAGGAAAAAACATAATTACGGTAACCGTAACAGCGGAAGATGGTTCTACGAAGAAAGAATACATTGTTGAAGTAACCCGAGCGGCAAGTTCGGATGCCACGTTAAGCGGCTTGTCCTTGAGTGGAGTCACACTGAGTCCAACCTTTGATGAGGACACTTTAACTTACGTATCCAGTGTAACGAATGATGTGAAGAGCACTATCGTGGCAGCAGCCACGAATGATGAAACTGCTACGATATCAACAGATGATCTTGGCTCGAAGCCTCTGTCCGTAGGAAAGAACATAATTACGGTAACCGTTACAGCGGAAGATGGTTCTACGAAGAAAGAGTACACGGTTGAAGTAACCCGAGCGGCAAGTTCGGATGCCACGTTAAGCGATTTGACCTTAAGCGGAGTCACACTGAGTCCAACCTTTACAAGTGGTACACTGGCTTACACAGCCAATGTAGCTAATGACGTAAAGAGTACTACAGTATCAGCAGCCACGAATGTTGGAACAGCTACGATATCAGCAGATGATCTTGGTTCGAAATCCTTGTCCGTTGGAAAGAATACATTGACGGTAACCGTAACAGCGGAAGATGGGATCACGAAGAAGGAATATACGGTTACTGTAACCCGTGTAGCAGAAGAAGTTATATCTGGTGGGGGTAGTGGAGGCTCCGGTGGTGGGTTGCCCACACCAACATTAGCTCCAGTAGCGACGCCAACGCCAACACCAGTAGCGACGCCAATGCCAGCTGTGGCACCAGCGACGACACCGGGATCTACCCCAACACCAGCGAATAACCTAAGTGATATTTCTGGACATTGGGCGCAGCGCGCCATTCAAGAAGCGTTAAGCCTTGGCATTATCAAAGGTTATTCTGATGGCACATTTAAGCCTAACGGTACCTTAACGCGAGCAGAGTTTGCTCTAATGCTGATGAATGCTTTGAAACCGCAAGAAGCTGGAACTAAGCTGACCTTCACAGATGCAGCGAAGATTGGAGTTTGGGCTCAGGAAGCGGTCGCACAGGCGGTACAAGCAGGTATTATTAACGGCTATGAGGATGGCACATTCCGTCCAAATGCAGAAATTACAAGAGCTGAAATGGCAGTGATCCTTGCCAAGATTCTGGGTAAATCTAACGAAGCAAGTGCCACAACCGGGTTTGCAGACGACAAGGACATTCCAGAATGGGCAAAATCCAGTGTAGCTTACTTGAAGTCAGCAGGTCTTGTAAAAGGGAAGGGCGATAATGAATATGCTCCCCAGGATCACGCCACCAGAGGAGAAGCTATAACTATCTTATTGAACTTATTAAAACAAATTAACAAATAAAGTGAAGATTATTATAAAAGGATGAGTGAAATGCCCAATTACTATTTCAATGAAATCTGGACGCCTCTTAAAATTGTAGGAATCCGTCTGTTTCGGGATGATAATATGGGCGTGTGGATCAAATTCTGGCACAAACGAAGACGCCGTATTCGAGCCTGATAGACATCTAAGTTGATTAGACCTGCAGCCCCTATCTAATAGGGGCTGTTTTTTTACGTTTAATACGTTGTTGATAATGAATTCTTGTATTGATTACAGTCCCTTTTCTTCTTCTAATCGTTCTAATTAATTTCAATTGAAACAGCGAAAGGGGTGAGATGCTTGTGCGAATCATTTTAATTCTACGTCTATAAATGATTCGTCTATTACTTTTTCGTGTGAACCGCCGCTTAACATAGCTGACCTTCCGTTTTCTTCGTTTTAATTTGGCTTTAAAAGCTCTCCAAGGGGTTAGATTCAGGAACTTACGATACAGCGCAAATCCTGAGGAATCTGTATTCCAGCATTTCTCATCCCCGGCAAAATGGACAATTTTATTATTGTAGTCATGATCTGGGATGGCCATATTAAACGAATTAAAGCGGATATCGAGAGGGAGGTAATTCGCTCCAAAAACTGCATTTAGAGCATCCTGATCAGGCATGGTGACATCAGGGAAAGTGCGCAAGAAGTTCAGCATCTCTTGGTACCAGTTCGTATTCTGGCGGATATTATTCAAAGCAAATACGATCACTCCAGAATTAAAATAAATCTCAGGATTCAGTCCTTTGGCGCTCACAATAGGTGCAACATCCATAATGCCCTGATCCCAAATCGCCCCTAAATATTTTTCATTCAGCTCGACCTGCCACAGCTCCGCGATGTCTATGTTTACCAATACATCACAATCCAGATAAATAATTTTGTCAGCAGGAATTAACGCGGGAAGCAGCAACCGGTACATACTTGCATGTGTCCACATATCGATAGCATTAATATTGGCAAGAACCTGGAGCATATCTTCGGGTAAAGTAATCGGATAAAAGCTAATCGTATGCTGATGTTTAGTGGTTAATCTGGTGAGCTTTCGTTTGTTAACTTCGGTTAAAGAGGCATCATGTAAAATATGAACATGGATTGGGGAACTTGTATGATGAAAAACTGACGCTAAAACGACACCGGCATGCTCTGCATATTTTCCATCCTTATCTTGAAAGGCTAAGGCGATTTCGATCATTTGATTTATCCTCTCTCTACATTAGTGTACGAATGTACCACAGTATACGTTTGCCCTGGCGAGAGGATAATGGCATTACACCTACGATATTCACCCAATTTTTTGTGCACATAAAAAACCAAGCTCTGCAAATCAGAGACTCGGTTTGTGAGAGCATTAATTTATTTTCGCAGTTTAATGCGATCTATGTGATGATTGTTATTTTTAAATAGAATAAGATCTGCACGATTTCTGGTAGGCAAAATATTGTGTATTAAATTTTCAAAATTGATTTCTTTCCATATTCTTTTCGAGATCTCGATAGATTCTTCTAGTGATAACTGTGCATATTTTTTAAAATAAGATTGCTCATCTTGGAAGGCGGTATCTCTAAGCTTAATAAACCGGTCAATATACCATTTCTCAATATTATTCACATCAGCATCCACATAAATTGAAAAATCAAAGAAATCAGATACAAAATAATTTGGCACACATTGATTAATCGTCAAACTAGTCTGAAGAACATTTAACCCTTCAACAATTAGGATGTCCGGGTTCTCGATCGTAATAAATTCATTTGGCACGATATCATAAGTTAGATGCGAGTATACAGGACTTTGAACACTCGAAACACCAGACTTCACTTTAGTTAAAAATGAAATTAAACTACGTGTGTCGTAGCTTTCAGGAAATCCTTTTTTCTTCATGATTCCACGCTTTTCCAGCTCGGCATTGGGAAGTAAGAACCCGTCCGTCGTAACTAAATCAACTTTTGGATGGGAAGGTAATTGAGAGAGGAGCTTCTGAAGAAGTCTAGCGGTTGTACTCTTGCCAACAGCGACACTTCCGGCGATACCTATGATAAATGGACCTTTTTTAAGATCGTTGTTAAGAAAGTGATTGATAGAATCTTTAAAGGTATGAGAGGCTTGAAGCTGCAAATGTATCAACTGGGACAGAGGAAGATAGACCTCATTTACATCCTCAATCGAAATTTTATCGTTAATACTTTGGATATCGCTAAGCTCTTCTTCTGATAATTGGATAGCGGTGAAATCGCTTAGTTTTTTCCAATCCTCACGTAAATAAAGTGTATATGCTGAATTATTTACCATTAAAGTTTCCACATCCCTGAATTTTTTAAAATATAAGAAAGTATAAGTTATGTACCTATACTTTAAGTCTTATATTTCTCGAATAAACGCTTACCATCCTTAAATGGACGCCGAAGGCGTTTACGCTTGAAGATTTACCTTTAGGTATTATAACCGTTCATTCAACTTGATTCCATTCATAGCAATCGACATTAGTATGGACATTATGGAGAATTCATTTCAATAAACAGGAAAATAAATTAAAATATAGTGAACGAGAAAGAATGGAGTGGAACCATGGGAGTTTTTCGAAAAGTTGAAATATTAACGGATTACACGCGAAATGGTACGTTCCAAGAAGAGTCTGAGTTCAGGAAAATCGTGATAAGTATTTATTATCCGGATCCGGATGGATTACTCGAAAACAATGAATCTGAAATGAAATATATGGATCTTTTCCGGCCCTGTGAACAACAAGCAAGAGAAATTCTACAAGATATTGGAATGAATATGGATTTCATAGATGGATTATCTACCTCAATCAGCGAGGGAGCATTACAACAAAAATTCAAACGATCCTATCCTGTCATTATCTACTCTCCTGCACTAGGCTTAGATAGAGATATGTATATTTACAATATACAAGCGCTGGTAAAGCAAGAATTCATAGTGGTAACCGTCAGTGCTGCTTATGAAGCGATGTTTACCGTTTGTCCAAGTGGAGAATTTATGAATCAATCAGAGGTGATGAGGACAATACAGGCTACAGATTATACCGAATTACATCACTTCATTTCTATTCGGAAAAAGGACATACAGCATGTATTAGATCACCTATCCAAGCTGAATTCAAGAATGGGAATTTTTGATATGGATAAGGTTGGAATGATTGGACATTCAATTGGCGGTGCTACTGCATTAGATTTAACTATGGAAGATGATAGAATTAAAGCCGCAGTTTTATTAGATGCAAGCATGCATTTATATATTGAGAATGAAGTGAAGAATAATACGGTCCCCTTACTTGTATTAAGGCAAAAGGCTTCTGCTTTAGAAGCCTTAAGCAATATTTTACAGGAGAAAATAGCAAAGGATTTCATCAAAGGACAAGAGAAGCTTTTCCGGAATTGGAATGGATATAAATCTTTTTTGAAAATACGAAACGCGACGCATATGTCCTTTAGTGATATGCCTCTTTTTGAGGAGGACGAAACTTTATATCAGAGAACTTGTGGGATTCATAATCAGATAAATGAGCTTGTTGCTAATTTTTTTCAAGAGCATTTATTAGATCAAGGGAAGGACTATTCTACATTCATTAGCCAAAATCATAGTGATTTCTGTAGGATCAATGGCAGTGGAGATGAAATTTCTGTAAATTAGCAATAAAAACCTCTCTTTTATACCGATAAACATATAAGGGAGGGATTATAAATGTATTCTGATCAGTCTAACCAGATGATATGCAATCATATTGAACAATACATAGGGGTAATTGATAATGTTTTTAAAGAGGTTATTTCAGACGTTCTGTCCATTGATATTTTAATTGTTAACCCGACGCCTGAGCGGAATTACTATACTTTAATTACATCAGGTATGAGTGAATTTGCGATGCAGGTTCCGGATGGCGCAGAAGAATATCAATATACTGAATTAATGATTTGCCTTCCTCCTACATGGAAGCTGTCTGATGAGGCTTTTAAGGATGAAAGAAATTATTGGCCTGTACGTGCCCTGAAAACGACGGCTAGGTTTCCACATGAATATAATACATGGCTCTATATGGGGCATACGCTAGTCAACGGTAATCCAGTACAGCCTTATAGTGAGGATACAGGATTTAAAGGGATGTTTGTGTGGGTGCCAGAAGTTGAAGATCAATCCGGATTTTTTAATTTGGAAATGAACAGTGAGAAAGTGGTGCACTTCTATACTTTAATTCCGCTTTTTGGAGAAGAGTTAGATTATAAAGTTAAGCATGGCGAGGAAGAATTACTTAATAAGTTAAATAAAATCGGGGTTACCGATGTTCTGAATCCTTCACGTAAAAATAGCTGCAAGAAGAGATTTGGACTCTTTTGAAAAATAAGAAAAACGGCCGAGGGCCGTTTTTTTTATCCTTTGATTCCAAAAGCAATCCAGCGTCCATCGACATCTTCAATAACAAATTCCTTGTTATTATAGTCGGTGTTTATTAATGCTCGGACAATATTAACACCAGCGGCTTCGAATTCTTTCTCCAACTGCTCTTGCTGTTCCGTAATAAAATAGGCATCGTACCCATAGCCATACAATTCTCGATTAGGAATAACCCTTTGTCCTTGGGATTGTGTAAGGATAATTTCTGTATCATCACGATACAGGCAAATATGCGGTTCCTCCGTATCTAAATAGGGCACAACTTGAAAGCCTAAGTACTGACTATAATAAGCGGCAGTCTGCTCAATATTCAGAGTAGGAAAGATACTATGTGATTGTAAAAGCTTTTTGTCCACTTGTGAGTTCATCCTTTCTAAGAAAATAGATACCCATATATTACCTTGCGGCAAAGATTTCAACAATACGTGGAGTTATTAAGCCGCAGGAGACATTCATGGTTGACACCATAGATATTCTATAATAATATACATGCATGAGCATACATTAATTAATTTCTGCTAAAACATGTTTTTAATGTTCATAATAAATTTAGTTTTTTATAAAGAGGAGAGATATCATGAAGAACTTGTTCACCCCGTATGAAATGAAGGATTTGAAATTGAAGAACCGCGTGGTTATGCCTCCAATGTGTCAGTATTCAGTGACTAACAAGGACGGAATCGCTACCGATTGGCATTATAATCATTATGTAAGTCGCGCCGTTGGCGGAACTGGATTGATTATTATTGAAATGACAGACGTGGATCCTGATGGACGGATTACTGATTTTGACCTTGGTATTTGGTCTGATGAGCAAATTCCTGCTCTGGCTCGAATTGTTGAAGCTTGTCATGCTTATGGTGCTAAAGTAGGAATTCAAATTGCTCATGCTGGGCGTAAGGCTGAAGATGCAGGAGTTCCTGTATCCTCTTCTGCCGTTCCATTTGACGCTGACTCCAAAACACCACGTGCCCTAACGACTGAAGAAGTGAAGGGTATGGTTGAGAAATTCCGTTTGGGCGTGAAGCGTGCGATTCAAGCGGGGTTTGATGTTATAGAGCTTCATGGTGCGCACGGTTATCTGATTCATCAGTTCCATTCACCATTAACGAATCAAAGAACAGATGAATATGGCCAAGATTTGACCTTGTTTGGTACTGAAATCATTCATGCAGCGAAAAGTGAAATGCCTGTAGGAATGCCATTGATCATGCGTATCTCTGCTCAAGAATATGTTGAGGGCGGATACGGCATTAAAGAAAGCTTGGCCTTCAGTAAAGCTTATAAAGAAGCTGGCGCAGATATTTTCCATATCAGTGCAGGCGGTGAAGGTCCTATCGCGGCTGCTGGCAAGCCAGGTACACATGCTGCGTATCAAGTTCCTTTGGCAAGAGAGATCAAATATGGTTTGAATGTACCGGTGATTGCTGTAGGCAGATTGGATGAACCCGCTCTTGCTAATGCAGTCATTGGGAATGAGGAAGCAGATCTTGTTGCTGTTGGTCGGGGGATGCTGAGAAATCCATATTGGACCTTAGAGGCTGGGATTGAGCTTCAGCAAGACCCGGGTGTTCCTCAGCAGTATGCCTTTGGATTTCCTAGAATTAAAGGCTAAGGACTTACGAAATTGAATTGTATCATTTGGAAAGACCGACTTCTTGGAGAAACGGTCTTTTCTCTTTTTTGGATTAAGCTTGGCACAATGGATGTGGAGTGTAGTACTATTATATAGAAGAAAAAATTCATGAATAGTCATACGCTCAGGAGATGAAGAGATAGATGGACAAAATTCTTAACAATGACCTTATCGCGAATTGGTTGACGTTAACCCACATACAAATGAATGTGACGAATGAATTAGAAGTTAATTTGCAAGCGAATCATGGCTTATCTTTAAAAGAGTTCTATTTATTATTATTCTTGTCGGAAGCCCCAGAGAAAAAACTGAAATTGCAGAAGCTCGAATCTATGGTTGGTTTAAGCCAAAGTGCCGTTTCACGACTAGTTAGCCGGTTTGAAGCTAAGGGCTGTGGAGCTTTAGAGAGAAGAGCATGCGATAGTGATCGCAGAAGTATTTATACCTCCTTAACCTCCATTGGTGAGGCCAAGCTCATCCGTGCACAAGAAACCTTTAAAGACACGCTAATGACGGCATTCCCGGAAAAAGATGTGGAACAGCTTCTAGAGCAAATGCTTCGCTTGAAGCGGCAATCATGAATCAGCTCAAAAAAACCTCTGTTTAGGTGAATGGATCGTATCTCCATTTCCCATGCAGAGGTTTTTTGCATAAGACTAAAGGACTTATTCTAAAAGAACAATCTCTCCACTAGCCAAAAGGCGCCAAGTGCAGTAATTAACCACGAACCATAAGCGATAACCGGTTTGTAGAAATTTCTTTTTTGGAGAAAAATAAGCACCGGAAGCAAAATAATCACAATACATAATTGGATGAATTCAATGCCTACATTAAAGCTCACCAGATCCACAGCCAAATGTGCTTTTGGCAAGTTCATTTCTTGAAGAATATCCGCAAAGCCAATGCCATGAATGAGTCCGAACAGGAAAGTTATGAGCGCGCGGAAACGGATTTTTTTACGGAAAATATTCTCAAGCGCTACATAACAAATACTGAGTGCAATGACAGATTCAACAACTCGTGAAGGTAAGGAAATCCAGCCCAGAACTGCGAGTGTTAACGTAATGCTGTGTGCTAAAGTGAATGCTGTGATAATTGCAGCATATTGTTTGAGCGTTTGTTTTCTTAATAGTAGAGCGAATAAGAATAACAAGTGATCATAACCCGTAAGAATATGGTTCATTCCCAGTTTGAAAAAAGAAAACCAATCGGATGAGGACCCAGAACTACCTGATGAGGACGAATTGGTGGATGATGATAATTGCTGCTCCTGTTGATCCTCTGTTAGCAGCATGCTCCACGTCCGGTCTTTTCCTTGCATTACGGTTTCGCTAGTCTGATTTCCGTTATGTGCAGTAATTAAATTGACATACGGAGAACTTGTAGCTTGTGAATATAGGCCGTCGTTGATTGCGATGGTTTGTCCAGGCTCAAAGGCAGGATAGGTAAAATTCCATGTAAGAACCTCTTTATCCCCTTTTTTATCAAGGAATAAGTCTTGAAGCTCTGGAGCTTGCTGTTGATCATTCATTTCCAAGATGACGCTATCTTCGATCCATTCTTCTAAACGATGCTTATTACTCTCAATCTCATTCTCTTCCAATATCCCATTTCCGTTTATATCCACATTATCCATGCTTTCAATAATCGAAATGACGTCCAATGAAAATGAAAAGTCGGTCTTGTCCTTATCAAAAGTAACGGTGGTATAACTGGCACTAAGTGGATGTGCGGAAGCCGTTAGTTGAGAAAAAGTCATGGAAATAAAGAAAATTACAATAAAGATTAATGATTTTAATAGATTGAAGCGATTCTTACGAGCTGACAAAGTTGTTCCCCCTTGAAGATAAATATGTATTTAATGATGTTATTACAGTTGATCATAATCTTAAATTGTCATTGGAGTGTTAAATGAAAAGATAATATGGGGGAGTTTTTTAGCGAATTATTTAATAAAAATTAAAAATTCTAATTATTTTTTAATTAAAATTTACAAAACGAAATAAAACGAAAACAACTCGTTTACAAAGGAGGTTTATGATGAAAGTCTAACTGATTAGTAACACGAGGAGGAATTTTGTTCATGAGTTTGAAGTTTGAGAAAGTGAAAAAACGGACAAGTTTAGCATTAGCTGTATTGCTGTTCTTGTCTATGATTCCGCAAGGCTTGCTATTGCCTAAGGCTGCAGGAGCTGCTTCTGCGCATGTAGTAATCAGCCAAGTATTTGGTGGGGGAGGGAATAATGGAGCTCCATATTCCTATGATTTTATAGAGCTCTATAACCCGACTGACTATGATGTAGATTTGAATGATTATGCTGTTCAGTATGCTGCAAAGGCGGGAGTATTTACGGCTGCTACCTCAGGAACCGTAAGTATGACACCACTCACAGGTAAAATGATTAAATCACATGGATTCTTACTGATACAGGGTGCCAAGGGAGCTAATGCTCCGGCAGATCTTCCTGTTCCAGCAGATGTGATTGGAAATATAAATTTATCAGGAACTGATGGTAAGGTTGCACTCACAAGCATACAGGCTGCCATTTCTGGCGTTTCAGATTCTAGTGTGGTTGACTTTCTAGGCTTCGGTGGTGCCAACGAGTCAGAAGGAACGAAATTATCTGCCCTAAGCAATTCAACCAGTGCACAACGGAAATCAGAGGATGGAAGTAATACTGGACCAGGTAAAGGTGCTGGACTAGATACTGATAACAACAGTACGGATTTCGTTGTGGGCCCCGTTCTAGCTCCAAGAAACTCTGCTACACCAGCTATTGTGATTACCAAAAGTTCACAACCGCTTGGACAGAACATTCAATTCACTAATGAAGGTACAGTAGGTACGGTCACAGGAAATATTGCGTCTGTTACAGCAGATACATATGTATCCTTGTATCTAAATGATCCAAGTACAGGTTCAGTTGTGGTTACGAATGCTGTTTATGCAGATGCGTCAGGGGCATTTAACAATTTAACCTTTGATAATATTGGCGGCAGTACACAAGTTTACCTAACGGCTAAAGATCTGGATAAAAGTGCAAGTAGTCCTGTAGTTATTCGTTTGGCTGTGCCTAGTGCAGCTCTTAATCCGGACAAGCTTAACTATTATCTTGATTCCCAAGGCGGAGGTAGAATTGTAGGAGCTGCAGGTGCTGCTGTTCCTAATTCAACAATCTACAGCTACAATAGCTCCACAACTGGAAGCCGTAACTCCAATACAACAGATGGAAAAGACTATGTTGTTGCTGGAGCAGATGGATCGTTCACCTTTACTTTCACAGGTGGTACGGATGATGTTTATGTAGCACAGTTGACCGTCAACTCTAATGGTAGAAATTTGGAGGGTCCTCGAACTGTAGTTACTAAAGAAGACACATCGGTTATTACACCGATCAGTACGATACACACGAATGATAGCAACGGTAAATCGGATAAAATTAATCAAGTGTTTACGATTCAAGGTGTAGTCATTGGTAATAATGAATTGACTGCAAGCAATACATTCTATATGCAAGATGCTACAGGAGGAATCGCGGTCTTTGGAACCCTTCCAACGGGTGTTACAGTAACCCAAGGTGATTTAGTTACAGTCACAGGTGCGATTCAATTTTATAATGGCTTAACAGAAATAACCCCTACGAAAGTTGTAAAGAATGGAAAAGCCGCGCTTCCTATTCCTACAGAATCTACTTTGTTAGATTTAATCAACTACACAAAGGCAGAACCACTGGAAGGAACATTAGTTCAATTCACAGGTAAAATCACTAACATTCCAGCGATGGCTGGTAATGGGTATAACATTACCGTTGCTGAGACAGTAACGAACAAAACGATTACGGTTCGTGTTACTACAGCTAGTGGAATTGATGTTCCGACCAAACTGGAGAAGGATTTAACCTACACATTTACCGGGATATTCAGTCAGTATGTGTCAGGTACTACTTTTAAGAGTGGGTATCAGGTATTTCCTAGATCCACCGATGATGTGAAAGAAGTTAAAGAGCTTGCACTTACACATCAAGCGATTACACAGGCTTATACGAATGCAGATATTCAATTTGCCGCTAAAGCTAAAAACGCTGATTCTGTAATTATTCACTACAGAACCATGGGTGGGGTATATGCTTCATTACCTATGAGTACTACTGATGGCAGCAGCTACACAGCACATTTGAATTCTAGCTTTGTTGCTTCAGGTAATAGTTTTGAGTATTACATAGAAGCTAAGATGGGTGAAGTTACTAAGCAGTTGGGCACACCGGATGCACCCTTTAAGGTTTCTGTAGTTGAGGATACATTTGCACCTGAGTTTTTCGAAGAGACTCCAATGTCAGGTACGAAGATCGAAGATAGACAGCCAGCCATTTCTGTGAAATATGATGAGCCAAGCGGTTTGGATGCATCCTCTTTAGTCGTCAAGCTGGATGGAAAGACTGTTCCAGCTAGCATTAACGGAGATACCATTAATATTACTAATAGTTCCGAACTTGCGATTAGTGATCATACGGTTGTCGTGAATGTTAGTGATAACAAGCATAATGCCGGTACGTATAAATGGACTTTTACCATTACACCTATCTTTACAGGCGGTAACCACTATCGTGGAACGACTCATAATCACACCAATATTTCACATGATGCTGCGGGTACCCCAGAAGATGCTTTGAAGGCAGCCGAAGCACATAACTATGATTTCTTCGCTTTTTCAGACCATTCGCATGATATTGATGCAGCGATGGTAGGCTCGGATACCGTAGATCATAAAGGTCAACCGGAACGTACGGGGGGAGAAGACTGGAAATTAACGAAGGATCTAGCGAAGCAATACACTAAAAATGATAGCTTTGTTGTATTCCCAGCGTTTGAAATGACTTCAACTACTTGGGGTCACTCCAATGTGTTTGGAACCGACAATTTTATTGATCGTAAACAAAACTCAGGTCAATACCAAGATTTGAGTAAGTATTATGCATGGGTATTGACGTATGACGATATCGTGGCCCAGTTCAATCATCCCGATATGTCAGCGAACGCTTTTAATAATTTCGCACCTTATGACAAAAATGTTGATAAATTGTTCACCATGTTTGAGGTGGGTAATGGATCAGGTCATTATGGTTATGCGAATGCAGAAAGTAAATACTTCAAAGCGCTGGATTTGGGATGGCATGTAGCCCCAACTTATGGTGAAGATAATCATGATGGTACATGGGGACAGACCAATGCGAGAACAGTCATCGTATCCGATGATTTGTCGCAGGAATCTTTGCTGCAATCGATGCGCAATATGCGCGTATATATGAGCGAAGATCCAAACTTTACATTAGATGTTCTTGCGAATGGCAGTTACATGGGAGCAACCGTAAAGGGCAATACCCTTAACTTCTCCATCGCAGGAAAAGATGATGTTGCAGAAGATAAGAGTAAACCTGAATATAGCTATCTTAGCAGTTCCTATAAGTCTGATGATCGAGTGGCTAAGGTAGAGTTGATCACTAATGGCAATAAGATTATTAAAACAGTATCACCAATGACCAAAGACTTCACTTGGAGTCCTTCTGTTGAAGTAACGGGCGGTCAGCAATGGTTCGTGGTTAAGGTAACACAAATGGATGGTGAGCAAACATATTCCGCACCAATTTGGTCACAAGATGTAACTACAGATATTAAGATTAGCGGTATTAATATTGTAGGCAACAGCTTGGTTTCCGGTAGTCCGACTACCTTGGAAGCGGGATTAACTAACCTTGGATCACAGGATCTAAGTAATCTTAAAGTTCACTTCTATTATGATGTTGTGGACTCGGCTCATTTGATTAATGAAGTTGTAGTTCCTTCCGTATTATCAAAAGGTACAGCAACGGCGCAAGTGTTATGGTCCAATCCAGTTCAAGGCAATCATAAATTAATTGCAGTTGTAGATGCGCCGCCTGGCGATTCACCCGATGATAATCAGTTCGAATTGGAAGTGACTATCAAGGCTTCCTTGGGAATTAAAGTATTGATCGATGCCTCGCATAAAAATGAGAATACATCGACCGATGGAAGTACGTATAAAGACAATCTGAAAAGTTTCACCACACAGCTTCGGCAGGAAGGATACACTGTCGTAGAGAACACCGGAGCTATCACAGATGCAACATTGACCGATGTAAGTGTACTAATGTTTACACATCCTTCGGCCGCTGTGACTGATGCTGAAAGCACGGCGATAAAAGATTTTGTAGCGCGCGGAGGTTCATTGTTCTTAACAGAGAAGAGTAATAATGGTAGCTCAAAGCCTACGATTAGTAATGAGCTATTACAGAAGATAGGATCTACGATCCAGGTGAGTAATGACGGTATTTTTGACACAAGTCCTGAGGGTAACTTCTGGTCTCAACCTATAGGAACGAACACGTATACGGTTAGATTACATCCAGGATTAGTGAAAAACTATATTACAGACCGGGCATTGACCGTTGAGTATTACAGTGGGGCCAGCTTGGAAAAAGTCGGACATCAAGCACTAACAGATACGGATAAAGTTACCGTCCTTGTTTCAGGAAATGAAACGACGTTTCAAGATAAGATCGCTGCCGGCGGATACGTTTATGATATCGTCGATGACGGTGTTGGTGGCTCTGCAATTCCTGCAATAGCTTCAGAAGAAGTAGAAAAGGGACGTATTATTGTCTCCGGTATGAACTTTGTGAATGATAAGCAGCTGGATGAATCTTATAATCCTAAGGGCAACAATGAGCTTGGATTGAATTCTATCAATTGGCTGGCTCACAGAGAAACGAAGATCGACACGATCGCTAGTCTTAAAACACAACCAGAAGGAACAGCTGGAGTAGTTGAGGGAACAGTCGTTACGGGCTCGGACATCTTCTTCGATGCGTTCTATGTTCAGGATGCTTCTGGCGGGATTATGGCCTTTAAAGAAGTTCCTGAGAAAAGTTTGGTTGAAGGGGATACCGTACGAATTTACGGAAAAACGAAGCTATTCGAGAACAACTATGAACTTGAATTTGATTCGTTCGCGATGGACGTAATTAAAACAGGACATACGGATCCGATACAATCACTTACATTAACTACAGCTCAGGCTAGTTTGGATAGTAACCAAGGGCTGTTAGTAAAAGTGACGGGGAAGGTTCGTTCACAATTCGATGAGAACTCCTATGTTATTGATGATGGCTCGGGTCCAATTCTGGTCTTTGCCGATGGGTATATCGTAAAACAGAGTGGACCTGTTCCGGTATTGGCTATCGGCGATACATTGGTAGCTGTGGGAGTTACCGGCAAGAATACGGAAGGAACTCGCATCCGTGTGCGGAATACGAAGGAACTGGCTAAAGGTACCGATGAACCAATACCTACGGCAACAGTATCGCCAGCGCCAACGGAAACACCAGTTGTGACGCCAGCGCCGACAGCAACGCCAGCGCCGACAGCAACGCCAGCGCCGACAGCAACACCGACGCCGACAGCAACGCCGACGCCGACGCCGACGCCAACGCCGACAGCAACGCCGACGTCGACAGCAACGTCGACGACGACACCGACGGTAGAACCAACAGGAACACCAGTAGTGACACCGTCTCCAGATCCGACGTCACCAGTATCGGTATGGACACCATCACCAATGCCAACTGCAAAACCAACAGCAACACCAACAGCAACACCAGTACCTACAGATCATGCGGCACAGTTGGATAACGTTAAGATTGCAACGATAACTGAAGTGGGTAAGGATGGTGTGACATACGATAAAGTATCTGTCGATGCCAATGCACTTACCAAAGCACTTCAAGCGCATATGCAAGCGGTTCTAGGAATGGAGCTTTCCACGAATCCTATTAAAATCGAACTGCCATTACAGGCGTTTGCACCAACGGATGGTTCTAGATTGAACTCCAGTCTGAAGATTGAGAGCAGTCAGTTCTTCTATAATCTTCCTTCAAGTGTGATTCCTACGGCAGAGCTATTAAGAAGTCTGGGTGTGGATATTAAAGATATCAACATCACTATAATGATTTCAAAAGTGGATGAGCAACAAACCGGAATTATTAATCAAGCAGCCAACCAAAAGAGTGGCAGCTTGCTAAGTCCAGCATTTAAGTTTGAAATCACTGCTGAAGGCAATGGAAAGACGGTTAAGATTAATAACTTTGGTACGACTTATGTGTCCAGAGGGATAGCGCTGGATACAGCACTTGATCCACGAATTAGTACCGGAGTCCGTTTTGACGAAGCAAGTGGAGAGCTTGTATTCGTGCCTACTTACTTTACAGTGACAGGCAACAAAACTTTGGCAGACATGAAACGAAATGGAAACAGCATCTACACAGTCATTCACTCTGATGTTACGTTTAATGATATTAAAGGACATTGGGCGCAGAGCGATATCGAGCTTCTTGCTTCTAAATTAATTGTTAAGGGTGAAACTTCTACACATTTTGCACCTGAACAGCAAATTACAAGAGCGGAGTTCGCAGCTTTACTAGTACGGTCACTTGGGCTGGATGCTCAAGGGACAACGGTGAAGTTCAAGGATGTGAAGGCGAGTGATTGGTTCTATGGCGCTGTTGCCGCGGCAACAGATGCGAAGATTGTAAATGGCCTTGAAGATAACAGCTTCCACCCATTAGCACCGATTAGCCGTGAAGAAATGGCAGTGATGACGCTTCGTGCACTGACCTATGCAGGTTATACTTCATCTGTTGCGACGAATCAGAACACTCTATTAGCTTCTTACAAGGATAATAGTGCCATTGGAAGCTGGGCTAAGGAATCGGTCACCGAATTATTAGCTAGTCAGGTTATGAATGGGATGACAGAGACGACCTTCGCTCCTAAAGCGTTGGCTACTCGTGCTCAAGCGGTTAAGATTCTCAAGCAATCACTGCAATTGATTAAATTTATGAACTAATTGGAACTAAAGAAAGAGCTGCCTGAGATTATTCAGGCAGCTCTTTTCTTATTCCATTACCGCTTAGAAAGCTGGTAATAATTATAGCTTTCATTTTCAATCGTAATTTCATTAATTAAGTCAAAGTCACATTTTTGTATGACTCTAATTGAGGGTGTATTATGTACCAGAGCAATAGCGTTTAATACATCGGTAGATGTGTGCTCAAATAAAAACTTAATCAGTCCCTTGGCAGCTTGTGTAGTATACCCTTTGCCGCGATGATCCTTGGATATGGCATACATAATCTCTCTGTTCGGAGCGGGTAATTCATCCTTCATACCTGTACAACACCAACCGATAAACTCATTCGTCTCTTTTAAAATAATGCCTAAGCGAAGACGAAGCTCCCCGATATTTCCATCCGCTGAGACTGCTTGCAGAAACTGTTGGTTTTCTTTTATTTCATAGTTTATTAACCAATCTAGCCGTTGCTCTTTAGGGACATTCCAGTCGGGCAGAAATTCTATGATTTCAGGCTGCGTGGTAAGTGCATGAAACTCATCTAAATCCTCCAAGCTAAACTCTCGTAACAGGATATCTTTACATTCAATGGTAAATAAATCGCGTTTTGTTGATTCATAACCTACATGGGTATTCATATTTCATCTCTCCTTCATGCATTCTAATTCATTTTATCATGAATAAAAGGGTCTATTTGGTAAATTTTAATTATAAAAAAGTTTTCTTTTATTTCATAAAAATATTAATTAGTTAATATATTAATTGATTATAAAGTGTGTTATTATGTTTCGTATAAAGGTTAAATGATTCACGGTTGGAATGGTTTTGTCGTAGTAATCAGTAGATTGGTTAGGATTTTATGATTTCTAATACAAAAGATGACAGGTGATCTTCTATGAACAATGACAACAGTAACAAATCTATTAATAGTAATTTGATAGCGTATTATAAGTTTGATAACCCCGATCATGTAGGTCAAGATTACTCAGGGAATGGGAACGATGGAACTGCTTCAGGGACTAAGCTGCCCTCCATTCAGACGGTAGCGGGTAGAAGTGCTGTTTCACTAGCGGGTGGAGAACATGGCACATCCTATATTTCTTTGCCGGATGATCTTCTTAAAGAGGTCAGCGACCAAACTGGCCTTACTGTATCGACTTGGATGCATGTAAGTAGTGGTGGGAGCTTATGGGAAAGACTTTTTGATTTCGGCAAAGGCGAGACGGGTCCTTATATTTTTTTAACACGAAATTTCCGGGGAACTTGTTTTGCAGGGGAAGATTTAGTCGCAGATCCTGGGAAATCCTTTACTGCTGGTGAATGGGTACATGTCGCTTTTGCGGTCACTGGAACAAAAGGTGGAACACTAAGCAGTGCAGGACCTGTAGTGTATATAAATGGTGAGGTCGTTGCGGACGGAATGATCAGTCAGACTTCCAGCGGTACATATGCTAAGCTGCGCACATGGTTTGCTACATTTGAGGACCAAGGAAATTATAGTAACAATACGATCGGAAGGTCTCAGTACACTGCAGATGTGGATTTCGGAGGCTCTCTAGCGGACTTCCGTGTATATAAAGCGGGTTTAACGCAGGACGAAGTGATTGAGATTATGTGTGAATCGTTGACTGATGAAGATATCGTTAAGCTTGCAAAAGATAAATATTTAACCTTCACTAGCTCCATCATCACCAAAGATATCGAATTGCCCGCTACGCTCATGGGCGGAAAAGTTAACGTGTCTTGGGTGTCCAGCGATTCAGCAATCCTTTCTAATGAGGGCATTCTGAATAAAACAGTCCAATCTGCGCAAGGTGTAACGCTTACCGCGCTTTTGAAAAAAGGTGACAGTGTAGTAGAAAAGAGCTTCAATGTGTCTGTGCTCCCAGAAGGGTTGCCACCTTACACTTTAACGATCGATGGGAACCTTGAGATTTTGGATGTTAGCGATGTTCTATATGGCCTTTTCTATGAGGATATTAATAATGCAGCAGACGGTGGGATTTATGCAGAGCTAGTGCAGAATCGTTCCTTTGAGTCATTTGCTTTTGACAGCTATTCACATGTATGTGGGGTGCATGGGACTTCAACGGGAAGAAATTATACACCTTTGCATGCATGGTCTGGTGACACGGATAAAGTGACGGTTCATCATACAGGCGGATTAAATGATTTCTTCGGAATCGAAGATAAAGATATGAATGCTCATTATGTGACAGTGGCAGATGGCGCGACGATTAAGAATAGAGGCTTTGCGGATTCCAATCAGCACTGCTCAATGTTTATTCAGAAGGATGCTAAGTATAACTTCACCATTTGGGCGAAGGCAGAGGCAGCGGGAACAATCACCCTGCAATTGCTCGACAAAGACGGTAAAGCCATTAGCGATACGGCGGTGGTTGAGGTGAACGATGACGGTAACTGGAAGAAATATGGCGTGGCTTCTAAGCTTGTATTAACAGGATCTGAAACTGTACTCGGTCAGCTGGCGTTAACCTTTAACGGTGAGATTTCCATTGATATGGTCTCCTTAATGCCGGAAGAGGTTTGGGGCGCTGGGGAAGAAGAACGTTCTGCTACAGCTCATGCGAACTATAAAGGGAATCCGAACTATAGACTTAGAAAAGACTTAGTGAATGCACTCGTTGATCTTCATCCGACGTTCTTGCGTTTCCCTGGAGGCTGTATTTCTGAAGGGTCTCATATTTGGGAGAATGTGTACGATTGGAAAGAATCCGTCAACGACATTGAGCTTCGCAAAGAGAACTATAATGTATGGGGCTACATGATGACGATGGGGCTTGGCTATATGGAGTATTTCCAATTGGCCGAGGATTTGAATGCAACACCACTTCCTGTTATGGCCTGCGGGGTACTCTGTCAAGCACGTTCGGATTATGCGAATCCTGCCGGTGGTGCATTAAGAGACTATTATGTGAAGAACTTTACGGATCTGATTGATTTTGCGATAAGCATGGATTTTGACAATAACGAGTGGGCCGCTTTGCGTAAAAAGATGGGCCATGAAGCAGCGTTTGATCTGCGTTACTTGGGTGTGGGGAATGAAAACTGGGGAACAGAGTTTTTTGCTAACTTCGAATATTTTAAAATAACAATTGATGAATATATGGTGAAGAACTACCCTGATCATGAACTGACCATTCTTTCTACGGTTGGCGCACAAGCAGATGATGATGCCTATCAACAAGGCTGGAAATTCCTAAGCGGAAATCTACAAGGCTCGGAACAGATCAGCTTCACGGATGGAACATCGAGTATTGAAGAGACGGTTACCTGGTATGAGAAACAAAAGAACTACATGGATACCATTGCGGACGAGCATTACTACCGTTCCAACGAGTATTTGTTAGAGAATGCGGATCGCTACAATTACTATTACAGAGCTTATAAAGAAGACGGCAGTTTGGACGAGGCTGAAACTTCGAAGGTTTTTGTGGGTGAATATGCTTCGACAGATAAAAATACATTGGCAGGAGCGATTGCTGAGGCGGCGATCATGTCCAGCTTCGAGAATAACGCTGATGTGATTAGACTAGCTGCAACGGCACCTTTGTTCAATAAGGTATTAACAGATGGCACCTACAGATGGACACCAGATTGCATTTGGTTTGATGATGAAACTGTATGGTACACGCCGAACTACTATGTTCAACAGCTGTACGCTAAATATCTCGGCACCAAAGTGGTTGGCACATCGTTCTCGACCTATCGCAACGGGGAAAAGGTAGACCTCATTCCTCACGGAGGAATTGAAGTGGCTGCCGGAAAAGCATCAGTGGTTGTGAAGCGGTTGGAGGTTACTTCGAATACGGATGGAAGCGTTATGTTTGAGCAAGATTTTACACAACCGCTGCATGAAGCTTGGAAAGTTATTCCTGGCTCTGCCGGATATACGATTGATCCTTCCAAAGGTCTAGTCTTGAAGGCACAGAACAGCGGGCTGAATGGATTGTATATCCTCAATGACACGTGGACTAATTATAAAGTAGAGGTTGTTCTTGAAAGAGCTTCCGGCGAAGATGGCTTCTATGTAGGTGCAGGTCTGACAGACATTTCACCAGAAAATAAAGATGTTATCGAATATGCGATTGGTTATAATGGCGATGCCACAGGAGTCAAGGTGTACAAGCAAGGGATTGAGGCTTATACGCTCGGCGATTATTCCTCTAGTACAGCAGCAGGTAACCTGAGAGCTAGTTGCTATGAAGAGCTGGCGGATCATACGGTATATACCATCACTGTTAATTATGGTGGAGCAGATGGCAAGCATTTGATTTGCTCTTACACAGATGGCAAGACAACAAGTAAAGTGCTTGATTATAAGCTCGAAGCGTATAATAGAGAAGTATACAATTCCGTTACTAAAGATGATAAGCATCTCTATATGAAGCTTGTGAATGCGGATCGTGTAGAGAAAGCAACGAAGCTTGAATTGAAAGGCTTAAACGTAGCTACTACCGGTAAATGGATTACTTTAACAGGCGATGCTTCGCTGATTCACACCCCTAATGTGAACAGAAAAAATGATGAGAAGGTTACTCCGGTTGAAACAGAAATCATGTTTAATAAAGACACTGCAATTGTAAATCTAGCTGCCCATTCTGTGAACGTGATTGTTCTGGACCTTATTTAATAGAATAGATAGCATTGAGCGCGCGCCGATATCACCTCGGCGCGTGTTGTTGTTTAGGAAGGCTTGTAATCGGTTGATGTTTATATAGGGAGAACTGTCCACTTCTTGATGAATCTCTGAATCTAACTTACACTGGTGAAAGCACAATCACCCGAATGACTCTCCATCCTGCGAACCTCCCAGTTAATTTTCACCTCATAGCTGCTTTCATTTCACGAGAATATAGTTCATATCTTGCCCCTATAGGAGGATGATACAATGATGAAATCATTCAAAATGGACTGGAAGGCAAATCTAAAAAATCCACAAACGATTATGGCTTTGTTTACTTATCGTTTTGGAAATTGGGTGTATTATCGGGTGAAAAGTGGCCTGATCCGCAAACCTTTGTGGCTCCTATACCGAATAATGGATGTGCTGTTTGTTCGAATTGTTGCCAGTGGAGAGCTTCATGCAGAAGCGCAAATTGGTGATGCGCTTCATTTACCGCATGGGTTAAATGGCATTATCATTAGTCCTAAAGCGGTGATTGGCAACAACGCTACTATTTTTCACCAAGTGACCATTGGGGGGAGAAATAACTTAGGGGAACCTGTGATTGGTGATAGAGCATTTATCGGAGTAGGTTCTAAGATACTTGGCCCGATTACGCTGGGGAATGATGTTAATATCGGAGCGATGTCAGTTGTGGTTAAGGATGTGCCGGATAATGCTTCGGCCGTAGGGATTCCTGCCAGAAATATTTTGCGAGATGAACCTAAACCTGAACATACAAGATAACGGCGGGATGTTCTAGTACATAGGGTATCGCTTTATTTTAATAAGTTACAGGGTATAATTAAAACATCCAAGAAATCTTGTAATAACCTTCTAGAGATCGGAGTAATGAAATGAAATATAGCAATTTAGAAGAGTGTGTAAATGATTTAGAGAAACATGGACATTTGGTTCGTATTCGTGAAGAAGTGGATCCCTATCTGGAGATGGCCGCAATTCACTTGAAGGTTTATGAAGCCGGTGGGCCTGCATTATTATTTGAAAATGTAAAAGGCTCGAAGTTTCGTGCGGTGTCTAACCTTTTTGGAACGATTGAGCGCAGTAAGTTTATCTTTCGGCGTACCTGGAACTCCACACATAACGTAATTGCACTTCGTAACGATCCTATGAAAGCACTCAAAAATCCTTTTAAATATGTAGGGACAGGACTATCCGCGAGAAAAGCATTGCCTATCAAAAAGCCAGGGGGTCTGCCAAGTGGTTTTCAGGAAATCAGTATTTCTGATCTTCCGCTGATCACACATTGGCCAGAGGATGGTGGCGCTTTTGTCACATTGCCGCAAGTGTATTCCGAAGATCCAGACAAGCCAGGCATTATGAATTCCAATCTGGGCATGTACCGCGTTCAGTTGAATGGCAATGATTATGAACTCAATAAAGAGGTTGGTATTCATTATCAGATTCATCGCGGTATCGGCGTTCACCAAGAAAGAGCCAATCGAAAGGGAGAACCCCTTAAAGTGAGCTGCTTCATCGGCGGACCTCCAGCGCATACGTTATCGGCTGTAATGCCTTTGCCAGAGGGAATGAGTGAGATGATCGTTGCAGGTTTACTTTCGGGACGTCATTTTAGCTATAGCTATGTAGATGGATATTGCATTAGTAATGATGCAGATTTTGTGATCACAGGGGAAATTCATCCTGGTGAGACGAAGCCGGAAGGGCCTTTTGGTGATCATTTAGGATATTACAGCTTAGTTCATCCTTTTCCAGTTATGAAAGTACATAAAGTGTACGCTAAAAAGAATGCCATCTTTCCATTTACGGTTGTCGGCAGACCACCACAAGAGGATACCGCTTTTGGTGAGTTAATTCACGAGTTGACGGGCGGAGCTATTCGACAAGAAATCCCGGGTGTCAAAGAAGTTCACGCCGTTGATGCTGCGGGAGTTCATCCCCTTTTATTTGCGATTGGCAGTGAACGTTATACGCCTTATCAGCAAGTGAAGCAGCCAGCAGAGATTCTTACCATTGCAAATCGGATTTTGGGTACAGGCCAGCTTAGTTTAGCTAAGTTTTTATTTATTACAGCCGAAGAACAACAGCCTATTAGTACACATGATGTTGAAGATTTCTTGACGTATATTCTGGAGCGAATTAATCTTCGAAGAGATATTCATTTCTATACGAATACAACGATTGATACCCTTGATTATTCCGGCACAGGATTAAACAGCGGGAGTAAGGTGATTTTCGCTGCAGTTGGGGAGAAGAAAAGAGAGCTAAGTACAGAGGTTCCTGGCATTTTTCAAGAACTACAAGGATTTGAACATGCGCGTATGGTGATGCCGGGTCTCGTGGCGCTTCAAGGCTCTAAATTCACTACTTACGCTGAAGCAGCGCAGGAAATGAACAAGCTTAGCGAAGCGATTCAAGAAGAGGGAGCACTCCCATCTTGTCCGATGATTATTGTGTGTGATGATAGCAAGTTCTTAAGTGATAGAATTGAGAATTTCCTATGGGCGACGTTCACGCGCAGCAATCCTTCTCATGATATATATGGCGTGAACAGTTCAACGGAGTATAAGCATTGGTCATGTGATAACGTGATTATTGATGCGCGTGTAAAACCTCATCAAGCGCCACCATTAATTCCAGATCAAGCGGTTCAAAAGCATATCGAACGATTATTTGCTCCGGGTGGCAGCTTAAACGGTAAGATCTAACCATAACTCAAAGACCTTCTTGGGAAACCAAGGGGTCTTTTTGCTGTTTTTTGAAATGATTTTACTCATATGAAATTAAAAATGTATAGGTGTATTCTGGGTTTTATGTCCCAGCTTGTCACGAAATCGTAGGATTTTATAACTAGAGGCGAGTGAATTGAACGGTTTAGTGTACGATAAACTCTGTTTTTTAAATGTTCATAGTGAAACTTAGGTGGTAGTATCGTGTTGGATATGAGTGCATCTGGAAATGATTATCCAGAAAAGTATCTGAGCAAGGAGGAGGGGATACGCGCACGAAGAGAACTTATATTTGAAGAACGAATGACAATGAAGCTTATTGTAAGCGTTTACTACAGCAGGGCCAGATGCGTACTAAGTTCTTTCAATCCTAAGAAAGCGGGTGAAGCACGGAAGATGAAGAGAAATAAAATGGGGAATAAAATACTTATTGTGTTATTGTCGTGGGTCTTCATTTGTTCATCTCTATTTCCCTCTACAACCTTTGGAGTGCAACCAGCCAGTGCGGATTCAGGTCCAATAACTTTGCGATATGATTTTGGAACGGCAACAAGTCCTGTAATGAGTAGTTATACAGCTGTGCATGAATCTAAGCTGTATACGAAGGAGCTAGGATATGGTCTAGATCAGGCGGTTGCCTCAAGAAATCGCTCGGGCGGAGATGAACTGACTAATGATTTTGTATTGGGATTGTCTTACGCCTTTCTAGTGGATCTTCCTAATGGGGATTACGATGTGACTGTATTCTCAGGAGATTTATTGGCAGGCACAAGTACAACTAAAACTACGATTACCTTAGAAGGTGTTACGGCTGGTTCAATAAGCAGCAAGCAGGCTGTAAATCAAGCCACCTACCGCACGGCTGTCCATGACGGTCAACTGACCGTTGGCATTACGGGTACAGGGGTTGGCGGGTATTTAAATGGACTTATGATTCAGCAAATCGTGCCGGGTCCGCTGCAGGCTCCTGAGAGCTTAGCGGTTACGAATCTCTCGCCCGCTGCGGTCTCCCTCGGGTGGAGCAGCGTGACAGAAGCAGTCTATTACAATATATATCGGACAGAGCTTCCTAGCGGGGCTATTCAATCGATTGGTCAAGTTCCTGCGACCAACTATGTGGATTCAGACGTAAATCAAGGCAGTGGCTACATTTATAATGTGTCTGCTGTTAAAGGCAGCGGTGAGGAGTCTGCTTTGAGTGCATCTGTGACAGTAGATAAAATTCCGGAGGCAGAGGTTCCGGCAGCACCAACGGGCCTTTCGATTGTCAGCGTAGGTGCGAGTTCTGTTCAGCTAAGTTGGAACAACGTGGCGGGAGCTACCCGTTATACAATCTTAAGATCTGATTCAGCAGATGGATCCTTCCAGGAGATTGGGCAGTCGGAAAAGACGACATTTACGGATGTAGCAGTAGATACCTCTAAGCGTCAATATTTTGGGGTAAAAGCTGCTAATGGCCAAGGACAATCCCAGTTATCTAACAAAGTGGAAAGTATGGTATACACGCCACCTGTAACATTGCCAGAAGGAAATGTATATTCCTTTGATTTTGGCCCAGGTGCTGCGGCGGAAGGTTATCTTAAGGTCGATGCGGGAGTATCTTATTCCTCTGCGGTTAAATATGGATTTACGGATATATCAAAGGTAACTGCTGTAGACCGGGGAACCTCTGATCCTTTACGATCGGATTTGGTGGTCCCTAAGGATACTGCCTTTAATGTAGATTTACCGAATGGTGACTATACTGTGTCACTTATCGCTGGAGATAGCGCCGGAGATACGGACATTGGCATCAAAGTAGAATCCATTCAAAAAGTTCAACAGACGAGCAAAACATCAGGTCAGTATTTGGAAATGAGCTTTGACATCGCTTTGGTGGATGGACAAATGAACTTGGCGTTCTCTGGCACTAAGCCTAATATCAATGCACTGGTGATTACTAAGCAGCCAGACCGTCCTGCTAATGAATTGCCTACAGTTTATATTGCGGGTGATTCAACTGTGCAGACTTATGATCCTTACTGGATACCACAGGCTGGCTGGGGACAAATGATTCCTGATTTCTTTAGTGAGGAAGTAACGTTTAAGAATCACGCTATAGGAGGCCGCAGCTCTAAGTCATTTATTGTAGAGGGGCGGCTGGATGAAGTACTGCGAAAGATACAGCCAGGTGATTATTTCCTTATCCAATTTGGTCACAATGACGCAACGATCAGCGTTCCTGATCGGTATGCCTCTCCAGCAGATTATAAAAATTATTTAAAAACGTATGTCGAGGGAGCCAGACAAAGAGGAGCGACTCCGATTCTGGTGACCCCGATGGGACGTAGAGATTATAATGCTGCCACGGAACAATTTAATGTGAGTTTCCCTGAATATGTGCAGGCGATGAAAGAGGTAGCGAATGAGCTGCATGTGGAATTGGTTGATCTTAGCGCGCTAAGTGTCGCTTATTACAACGCGATCGGTTTTGCAGCTACACGATCGGTGTTCCTTCACCTCGATGCAGGGATATATGGTGCTTTCCCGAATGGGTCGACAGACGATACTCACTTTCAAGAGTACGGAGCGATTCAAATGGCTCGTCTGCTGGCCAAAGGAATAGAGCAATTAAACATTCCGCTCTCCAGTTTTGTAGAGGACATTAAGCAGCCAGAAACAGTGCCTGCCAAGCCAAAAGGTCTTGTAGCGGGAAGTATCAGTAATGCAGGTGCAGTACTGAAATGGGATAATGTAGAGGGCGCTGATATTTATAAAATCTATCGTAAGCTGGCGTCAGAAGCTGAAACTGCTTACGTATTGGCGGGAACTGCCACTATTCCAGCTTTAACATTAAGCGGAATGGCGGAAGGTAACAGCTACTCCGTTCGAGTGACTGCAGTAAACGGATTAGGTGAGTCTGAGCCTTCAGATGAAGTTAAGCTGACTACGAAGTCCGCACAATATCGTTATGATTTTGGACCTGTTGGCTCACCCGTTGCCGCCGGTTATACGGAAGTGAACCGTAATGTACTTTATACAGCAGAACGTGGTTATGGCTTGTCCTCAAGTGAAGGTATGAGTGATCGAGATCGCGGTAGTGCGACTGATGCACTTCGTAGAGATTTCGTGATCTATTTTGGAGGCTCGTATGAATTTAAAGTGGATTTACCGAATGGTTATTATTCCGTTAAGACTTATACCGGAGATTGGATTGGTTCTACCAAGACGAACGTAGCGATTGAAGGCAAAGATTATGGAACAGTCTCCTCAGGTAAGGAAAATATTGCTGAGAAGCTGTATAACCAGATCGCTGTCAAAGACGGTCAGATGAATCTTGTTTTTAGCGGCACAACGGCTCATCTCAATGGACTTGAAATCACACCTCTATTATTAGCCCCAACGAATCTGAAACTAGGTAGTCTGGACTTAAACAATGAGCCTATCGCAGCTAATCTATCTTGGGATGGTATGGATAGTGCGCTGAGATACCGAGTTTATCGTCAAGCAACGGTTGCGAACAGTGCAGAGCTGCTGGGCGAGACAACAGAGCCGCTTTACACAGATACCACTGCGGATATCGGTATGGAATACATCTATACGGTAACTTCGGTAGATAGCACGGGACTGGAATCCGTAACATCTAATGCCTTAAAGGTATCTATGATTGATCCATCTGTAGCAAAAGCAGCCGTACCTAGTGGTCTAGCAGTACAGTCTACGAACAAAAATGATGTGACCTTTACATGGAATGAGGTATCGGATGCAAGGATGTTCAACATTTATCGTGCGAAATCCGCGGATGGTGAGTTCATTCTAATCGGCAAATCATTCGAAGCTTCATACACAGACACCACCATTCTAAGTACAATTCCTTACTATTACAAAGTTGCCTCGGTAAATGCAGGCGGTATCTCTGATCTTTCCGCTACGCTGGAAACCTCAGCGGTGACAACACTATATCGGAAGATGGAGGCGCTGGATCGTGCGCCTGTAGCGGTTAAGACAGATGAGGGCATTTATATCAGCTGGCGGATGTTAGGTCTGGACCCGGAATCGATCGGTTTCAATCTGTATCGCGGGGAAGAGAAGCTAAATGATTTGTTGATTACGCAAAGCACGAACTATCTCGATCCTTCCGGCACAGCTGATGCCAAATATAGAATCACATCGGTATACAATGGAATCGAAAAATCTGTTTCAGAAGAATTCAGCGTATGGCAGAAGCAGTACCTATCAGTTCCCTTGCAAAAACCAGCAGATGATTACACCAAAGACGGTCAGCCTTATACGTATAGTGCAGGGGATGCAAGTCTAGGGGATGTGGATGGTGATGGGGTCTACGAAATCATCATGTTATGGTCGCCTTCGAACAGCAAAGATAACTCCCAGGCAGGTTATACAGGACTAGTCTATATGGATGCTTATAAGCTAGATGGCACACGTTTATGGCGGATTAATTTAGGGCCTAATATTCGTGCTGGTGCGCATTATTCACCGTTCATGGTTTACGATTTGGACAGTGATGGGCGTGCTGAGATTATGATGAAGACAGCAGATGGTACGGTTGATGGTCAAGGTACTTTGATCGGTGATGCTAGTGCAGACTATCGCAACAGCTCGGGTTATGTGCTCCTCGGCAATGAGTATTTAACAGTGTTCGAAGGGGCAACAGGCCGGGCAATGGATACGGTTAGTTATGATCCGCCGCGTGGTGATGTGGGCGCTTGGGGCGATGCCTATGGTAATCGGGTGGACCGCTTTTTGGCAGCTATAGCTTACTTAGATGGTGAACAGCCAAGCGTGATTTTCAGTCGTGGTTATTACACTAGAACTGTACTTGCAGCGTATAACTATCGCGGAGGTAAGCTAGAGAAGGTATGGCGATTTGATAGTAATGAAGAAGGGTATGGCGATTACGCAGGGCAAGGGAACCATAATCTTTCAGTAGGAGATGTAGATGGTGACGGTAAGGACGAAATAACCTTCGGCGCGATGGCCATTGATGATGATGGATTGCCGCTGTACAATACAAAGCTTGGTCATGGGGATGCGATCCATTTCGGAGATCTTGATCCAACCAGACCGGGGCTGGAGGTCTTTGATGTACATGAGCATACCGATTCCAAGTATGGTATTGAAATGCGTGATGCAGCTACAGGGGAAACCTTATGGGGTGTGTTCACAGGAATTGATACTGGACGCGGAATGTCAGCAGATATTGACCCGCGTTATGCTGGGGAAGAGGTATGGGCTGCAACGATCACCAATGAAGTGCAGATCCCTGTTACAGGCGTATACAGTGCTCAGGGAGAGCTAATTACGAATAAGCTGCCTTCCTCTACGAATTTCGGCATTTGGTGGGATGGTGATCTTTTACGGGAATTGCTGGATTCTAATCGAGTGGATAAGTGGGATTACACCAACCAGACAACAGCTAATTTGTTGACGGCTACTGGAGCTTCTTCTAATAATGGCACTAAGGCGAACCCAAGCTTACAGGCGGATCTGTTCGGGGATTGGCGTGAAGAAGTGATCTGGCGCGCAACGGACAGTTCTGAATTAAGAATCTATACAACAACGGATATGACAGATTATCGTATTCGAACTTTGATGCATGATCCGATCTACCGACTGGGAGTGGTTTGGCAGAACGTGGGTTATAATCAACCTCCGCATCCTGGATTCTTTCTTGGCGAAGGCATGGAACAACCTGCGGCGCCAAAAATTCAATATGTTGGTTCACCGGGGGAAACAGAAGATACTACACCACCTGCAATTACGGGTTTACCTTCTACTCAAATGAGTGAATCGGAGGTTTTGAAAATACAGGTCGTAGCAGAAGATCCTGAATCGGGTGTTCGTAGTTTGGATATCACCTTTGATGGAAAAGAAGTTGCCTATGGTGATGAGATTGCCCTAACAGGACTTACGGGATCACATACGTTCCTCGCAACAGCTGTGAATAACGCTGGACTCTCGACGACAGAACAAGTAATTATAGTCGTAAATGGGTCGCAAAAGGCTACAGGAATTCCGGGGCAGCCGGTCCTATCCAATAACAATGGGCAGGATACAGGACTCTTGGATGGTGATTACAAAATCACAATGAACATGTGGTGGGGCAATAATGGTACGGTCTACAAGCTATATGAGAACGGTACTTTAATAGACACGCAAACCTTACGCGATGACTCCCCAACCGCACAGACCGCAGTGACTAGTGTTACTGGAAAAGAAAACGGTACCTACACCTACACGGCTGAGCTAACTAATTCATTTGGAACAACGGTATCTACTTCTCATATGGTTATTGTGAAGGATGCTGCACCAGGTAAGCCAGTGTTATCTAATGACAACTGGGATGGTGATGGAGAGTATAAAGTGACCATGAATCTATGGTGGGGGATGAACGGCAAAGTGTATCGCTTGTATGAGAATGGAGTGCTTATCGATACACAAACTTTAACAGCAAATACTCCGAATGCCCAAATGGCTTCTACTTCGATCACGAATCAATCTCCAGGTGTTTATGAATACCGTGTAGAACTGATGAATAATCAAGGCGTAAGTGAAAGTACAGTTATGAAAGTCACGGTAAAATAACTAAGCAATAGTTAAAAATGCGCCTACGTCGGTAATATCCGGCTAGGCGCTTTTTCGAGATTATCTAAGAATTAAAGGATTCTGCAAGACTATTTTCACTATCATCGTCATATGAATCTAAACAACGAATGATAGGGAGGATTGTAATCATGGAATTGACGGAGATTATCTCTAAGATTGTGGTAGTCATACATGTTATAGCGGCCATTGTGGGAATTGGACCAGCTTTTGTGCTGCCAATACTGACAAGCTCTGCCAAGACAGGTAGCCAGCTTCGTTTTGTATTTGGCATGATGAAGACAATAAACAGATTCCCTAAAACGGGTGGGATTACCCTGATCGTTACAGGCATTTTGTTAATGATCATTGATAAAATGGGCTTGTCGGTGTTGTGGATCAATCTTTCGTTATTATTTTTTATCGTGATAGAAGTCATTATTATTGGATTTGTTGAGCCTCGATTGAAAAAGCTGACCCAGCTCGTGATGGCGAGTGAAGGCGACGAAATCCCTGTAGGCTACAACGCCGCAATGAACAAGATCGCTCCGTTAGAAGCAGCTGTACATGTGCTCACTATCGTCATTATTATATTAATGGTAGTAAAGCCGGTATAAGATCGAAGCGCCTATTCTCAATGATCTCTTCATAATCGCGAATGAGTCCATCAAAAATGCTCTCCCACGAGCGGCCGAGCGCCAGCTGTCGCCCCTCATAACCCATAGCAGCCAGCTTTTGGGGTTGCTCTATACAGGCACAAATCTCACGAATAAAAGCAACAGGGGAACGAGGTGGGGCGATGATTCCGGTGCGGCCGGGTGTAACCAGATCCTTCACCCCGCCTTCATTTACGGCGAGGACAGGCAGTCCAGAGGCCATGGCTTCAAGGACAACATTACCGAAGGTTTCCGTACTGGAAGGGAAGACGAATAGATCAGCTGAGGCATACAATTGGGCAAGCTCTTCACCGTGTTTGTAGCCCGTAAACGTGACATTTTGCGGCGCCTGTGCCCGCATTTCTGATAATAAGGGACCGTCTCCAACAACTAACCAATGCACCTGAGCTTGCATAGACTCGGGGAATTGCTGCATGGCGAGAGCAAGGGTGTTGATATCTTTTTCAGGAGCAATCCTTCCCACATACAGAAGTAATATCGGCGCGGTAATTCCGTAACGATCACGGACCTGATGGCTGCGTTTTTTCGGAGTGTAGAGATTGCAGTCGATGCCTCTAGACCAAAGCTTCAAACGTTGAAAACCTTGAGCTTGGAGGGAATCAAGTGTCTCGTTGGAGGGCGCGAAGGTAGCATCGCAGGACCGATGAAACCACTTCATGTACTTCCAATAAAGAGGAACAATTTTTTTCATCCGATAATATTCAAGATAGCGGTCAAAATGGGTATGGTAGGAGGCGACATGAGGCAGGCCAAGCTTTCTCGCATAGCGAAGGCCGCATAGACCGATATTGAACGGAGTAGCCAAATGCAGCAGATCGGGTCGAAAAGCTTTTAGCTCTGACTGGATGGAGGACATATTCGGCAGCGCGAGTCTACATTCTGGGTATAAGAAAAAGGGGATACTGGTAATGGGACGTATGGGATCGGCATAACTGTCTTCAGGAGCAGATTTCGGCGAAAATAGCAGATGCTCGATACCCCGCCGGTTCAAATGAGTGGTTAAGCGCTGAAGCGTAAGTGAGACACCATTCGTTTGCGGAAGAAATGTGTCTGTAAATAAAGCAAGACGCATAGAACCCCTCCCAGGTACTCTTGATGTCTTGATCATAACAGCCTATTATTTCATGGAGGTCAAACGGATGTTAAACAGAATATAAAAATCCACTGTACAAGGTAATGAGGTGTACCGTGGATTTTTTTTGTATGAGATCTTATATTTACACGTCTTCATATATCCGCTGTAAAAAAGCGATGCTTTCTCTTAGATGCGATTCAGGAGTGCTCTCTAAAATGCCCTGAATATGCGGACGCTCGTACTTCATATAACGAAGAATCGGCTCAAACTCAAGCCAGCCCTGACCTACAGGAACAATTTTGATGGCTCCATCTTGCACGATAAAATCTTTTAAATGAATGATGGCTATTCGATTTCCTAAGAGCTTCAAAGCCTCCATAATAATAGCTTCCTGATGTAAGTAATTTGTAGGTGACATTAGATTTGCGCAATCCAATATGACCTGAAGATTATTAGAAGGAATCTCATCCAGCAGTCGGCGAGTTAAGGAAGCGGAATAAAGCGGATGATGAAGTCCTGCTTCAATACCTACCGTCACACCAAAACGTTCGGCCTCTGCAACCATTACCTTTACCGAAGTAACGACCTCCTGAAAAGCCTGTTCTGTAAAATTAGCTGTGGTATAGCCCCGGCCTACACTTCCGGTCTCTGTTCCTACCAGGCTAGCGCCGAAATCCCTGGCCAAGCGAAGATGCGTATTGAATTCGGCTAACGCTTGTGCCCGTTTGAATGGATCAGTGTCTATAATATTAACGTAACAGCCAAGCACCGCCATCTGAATACCAGCCTGTCTAAAGGCATTTCCGTAATAACTAGCTGTTCCAGGGCTAATAGCAGTCAGACTCGGAGTACTGTCAGGAAAAGACTTTTTAAGTGCAAACTGAATATGAGCGAAATTATAAAACTGAATCTTTTCAATTAAATCCTTCAATGGAACTTGTGTGAAATCATGTGCTCGAACACCCAGATGCAGGGGAATGCCCATGTGATGTGATCACTCCTTTTATTAGTTGTTGTAAGTCTGTTAATGGTAAGGCAGGAGATTGTTCAATAGCCTGAACCACAAGTCTGGCGATGTGCTGAGCACCTTGATCAGAGAAATGAGTATCATCCATAACTCCATTTGGGTAATTCGGATGTGCTTTTTCAGGCAAATGCATGAATAATTTCTTGGATTCTTCTTCGCCTAATGAATGATAGAGCACTTGCGAAGCTGCGAAAATATCAAGCAGCGGTGTATGCGTTTCTTCAGCTACCTGCTTCATAGCCTCGGGATAAGCGCCTACAGCAAGCGGGTCAAGCTCTCCATCGGAGTTGAAGCGGCGGCGACTTACAGAGGTTAGTAGAACCGGAGTCCCACCTAATTGCCGAGCAGCTTCAATATATTGAATTAGGTTGCGGCGATATTCAGTGTCGGGATCAGTGTAGCGCAAAGGATCTTCTTTTTTCTCATCGTTGTGTCCAAATTGAATGAAGAGGTAGTCACCGGCTTTGAAGTCTTTAAGGATGGCATCCAGGCGACCATCAGTTATAAAAGATTTAGTACTGCGGCCATTGATGGCGCGATTATCGATTCGAACAGAAGTCCCAAAATAGCCTTGCAGGTATTCTCCCCAGCCAGTCATAGGTTTCTCTCCAGCACCTTTGATAGCCGCAGTGGAATCCCCTGCGATAAATAATGTGGGTGTCATAAGTATACTCCGTGCCTCCTTAAAAGGTTATATGCACACGTTAACATATTTTGAGAAAAAAAGAGAGACTCTTTTTTTGGATTCCACCTGAACCATATTCATCTCTTTTTACATTGATTCGTCGAAGGTGGATTTAAGTTTTGTGCCAGCGTTGTGATCCCGGTATTGTCCGGGTGTCATGCCTTCCTGCTTTCGGAAAGAGCGAATGAAGTTCTGAGAGTTGTTATATCTTAATTTGGCTGCAATATCTTTAATGGGCATATCAGTTTCCTTCAGCCATTTTTTCGCCATTTTAAATCGGTACATCGTTAAATATTCACTGAAATAGTACTGGGTCTCCTTGCGGAAGACACTGCTGATATAGTTGGCATTATAATGCAGACGTGAAGCACATTCTTCTAAAGTAAGATCTGTATCGTAATCATGTTGTATCAAATCAATGATCTTCTCGGAGATGTTGTGATATTGAGCATTTTGTCTGCTGTTAAAAATCTTGATCATCGGATAAATGACCATGCTCCAGAACCAATCTTCAATTTCCGTTACAGTATGAAGGTCATGCAGCTCCTCAAATATGGAACCATTGGCATGATAAATCTGATTTAAGCTAATACCGGATTCCTGCATCATAATGAGTAAATTATTTAGTAAGCGCGTCAACGGAATCTGGTATTCCTGTGGTGAAAGCTCATGAGCAAAGATAGATTTGAAGAGCAAATGAATGAGTTCCTTTGCTTTATCTGTTTCAGCTAATTTGATAGCGTCCAGTAAGTCATTTTCTTTATGAGTAGGGTAGTTCAAATTCAGATAGTGCTTGCCAGAGTTAATATTTTCATACTGGATAATGACACCTTTACCAAGTTTGATCCGGTGCTTCAGTGCTTCGAGTCCCTCTCTGTAAGCCGTGGATAATTTGTCAAAGGTGTTGAAGGGGAGGCTTAGACCGATGCTCACCTGAAGCTTTAGGTAGTTGTTTATCTCCTGCTGCAGCTTCTCAGTTAACGAATATAATGTCTTGTGAAAAGACTCGGTATCACTGTCTGGACTCCCTAATAAGACGACAACTGCATGATCCATAATTACAGGAGCCAGTCGTTGTTCAGGGCAGACTAACTCTTCAATTATATTGTGGGCAGCGAATAATAAGAGATTAAGATCTTTTTTCTCATAGCTGGAATCATCGGCAAAATCGATCGACAACGTAATCACAGCCATCGTCTTCCATTCTTCAAGCTGCTTATGATAGCCGAATTGTTCCAGTTCTTCAAGCAGATCACGCTTCTTGACGTTGCCATGGAAAGCATTGATTAGGAAGAAGGTACGAACCTGTTGGATATGCTGACGGACTTCTTTTTCCAGCTGTGATTTGGATTGGAATAAAGAATGAACTTGTTCTCCGATAATCTGAAACTCATTCGTATGTCTGGATTTGATGTCGGGTTTGCGTTGGCCCATTTGATTGAGCAGTCTTTCAATGGGGGTGTACATCCGTCTTGATCCGATCCATGCCAAGAGAATAGACAATAGAAGCATAAAGGTACACACGAATATCGTAAACAGGCTAATTTTTTTGGATTCTTTCGTTAAACTTTCCATGGATGTGACCGAAAGATAGACCCAGCCATTCATCTGAGAGCGCATGTAAGTGACAGAGTAATCCTTCTTGTGGATCATGGTCTTAAACTGACCTGAAAGTTTAGATGGATTAGAAATGAAAGAATCTTCAGTGAATCCGCCTTCTTTCATTGGTTTTCCGATCAAGTTGCGATCCGGATGGAGCAGGAATCGACCTGTCTTATCCAGAACGATAATATCGTCGAGGAGCTGTACATCCGAGTTAATGAAATCCTGAAGACTGCAGACAGGAATATTAGCTAAGGCGAGCCCATATTTTTGCAGCTTATTGGTTGGGAGTTTCTTGATGAGACTAATGCTGTAGTTACAGCCTGTGACGTTAATGCTTTCCTCACTGTAAAATATGGAGGACGGGTTCAGGATCCAAGAGGTATCTTCGGCAATATTCATTAAGTTTGTGAGCTGCGCATGGTCCTTGTACTCATTTAAGCGATAAACACCAGAATTTTTGATCATCCAATTTTGCTGCTGATTTAATAAGATGACATCTTCCAGCTTCGTATCGAAGGACTGCATATTGCGAATTTCGTTTCTTAAATCATTGTATAAAATGAAATCGGTTTCATTTAAAGGGTTGTTTAGTGCTTTTTTTAATACACTAGAGTTGATCACTTGGTTTAATGTTTGATTGACAGTTGTTAACTTATGTTCTACATTTGAGGTGATTTGTAAGATTAATTCCATTTTGCTGTTGTTAACGTTTTTTTGAATTTCTTTTGACGATGTGAAGTATGAAAAAGAACCGATGAACAACACAGGCAGTGTGCTAATTACAAAGGCAAACATCGTTAGCTTACTTAGAAAGCTTAATGGTCTCACTGGACTCAGCACCTTTACTTATGAAGAAGTAGACACTTGATCTAAGTGTATGTAATTTGGTAGGAAATAACAATAATCATCTTGTTCTGTGATAATCATTAGCTCTAATTATGCTTATAAATTGTAAAATTTTCAAGATATAGAGTGATAATCCTTACAATACCTAGGAGGCCACAGAAATGTCTAAAGTATCTATGGGTAAAAGGGCAACGCTGTATTTCTGCTTATTTACCATGCTCGTCTTTTCTTTTTTAAGCGCTTGCAACGATAAAGAGTCTACCGGATCCGGTCAAGATGCGGCTCGGCCGAGTATCTCAATTTTGGCACCTCTTCATTTTCCACAACAGCCTTCGAAAGAGATTATGGCGGAGATTGAAAAATTGACAGGCGTGAAGCTCGATATAAGATGGGTTCCAGAGGGGGTCTACACGGATAAGATGAATACTGCTTTGACGACTAATTCCCTCGGAAAGGTCACATTTGTAAAATTTTCAGACTATAATCTGGTGAAAAATGCTATTCGTTCGGATGCCTTTTGGGAGATTGGACCTTATCTTCAGGAGTTCTCCAATCTTAAACAACTGAACCCCGCCATTCTTAAGCAGACTTCTGTAGATAGTAAGATCTATGGCCTATATACGGAACGCCCCTCTTCCAGACAGGGAGTCATTATTCGTAAGGATTGGCTCGACAATCTCCATTTAAATAATCCACAAACACTGGATGAACTGTATGAGGTCATGAGGCAATTTACATACAACGATCCAGATCAGAATGGCAAACAGGATACCCTTGGACTAGTCGATCGAAATGATCTTGTGTATGGGGTATTCAAGACGTTAAGTTCGTATTTTGGTACACCGAATAATTGGAAACTAGAGAACCATCAATTCGTTCCTGAATTTGTGACCGCTCAGTATAAGAACACCATGAATTTCATGAAGAAATTATATGATGAGAAAATCATAAATCAGGATTTTGCCCTAACGAGCAAAGAAGTGCAACGTGATAAGTTCATAAATGGCATTGCTGGCGTATTTATTGGCAGTATGACAGATGTTCAGCGGCTTTCTATTGAAGCTCAGAATTTGAATCCGAAAGCAGAACTTACGTTAATCAATCGGATCAAAGGGCCTGAAGGATATAAAGTGTGGTCGATTCCCAATTATAACGGACTCTATCTCTTTTCCAAAAAAGCCATTGCGACGGAGGATGAACTCCGCCAGGTACTCGAATTCTTTGATCGAACCATGGATAAAGATGTAGCGAATATAATGATGTATGGGTTTGAAGGACGCCATTATAAGCTTGAGGAGGGAAAAATCATTCTTCCCGAGGAGACCTCAGAGCTGCGGGTGAAGGAAGTGAATCCGTTATATTCTTTGATGATTGCAGACATTAGTAATAAGAACATTATGGAGGTGGCTCAGAAGGAGCAATTGACCTCACTTGCGGATCAGCTAAGTAAAGATAATGAATCTTTTTTGGTCGACGATCCGACTGTTTCTCTAAGTTCATCTACCTATGATGAGAAGAATGTAGAATTGTCTACCATTATTGTAGATGCTACGTACAATTACATATTAGGCAATATAACCGCTGAGGGATTTCAGAAGGAAGTTGAGAAGTGGAGAGCTAGCGGAGGAGATCTGATTATTAAGGAATATGGTGAGGCTGAGCTTGGGATAGAAAAATAAATGGGTTAGTTTGATCCACTGCGGATGACGCGGTGGATTTTTTTGTGTTATCACCATAATCATTTGCTCAGATCCCTTTAAGAACAGGGCTTTATGGGGAAATGATTGTTTTCGTAACCTTGCGGGCGATGTAACGTGTAACTCGTAACCAATACAAATTATGGAGGTCAAAATGGTATGAAGAAGAAATCCTTCACCATGTTGTTGACAGCACTGTTAGCGTTCAGCACATTGTTAGCTGGATGTGGTGGTAACAACAATCAAGCAAGTTCTGAAACTGCAAGTGGTGAGAGCACTGCTAAGCCGGTTGAGACAGAAGTACCTAAAGAAGAAGTGAAAGCAGGACCGACAGAAATTAAGATTATGCTTCCATTAAATACTACAGAAACACCACCCGACAGAATAAAAATTGAGCTTGAAAAATTGACTAATACCAAGTTAACTTATCAATTCTATCCGGCAGATACGTATGAAGAAAAGCTGAATTCATCCTTTGCTACGGGTTCACTGCCACAAGTAACCTATTTGAAGAATCAAACCACCTTTATTCAAATGAAAGACGCGATTAAAGACGGTCAGTTCTGGGAAATAGGTCCTCTTTTAAGCGAGTTCCCTAATTTGAGTAAATTGAAACCGGAAATTCTGAATAACACGAAAGTGGATGGCAAGCTGTACACCTTGTATATCGGCCGCCCACTAGCACGCCAAGGGATCATTTACCGTAAGGACTGGGCAGATAAGCTGGGACTTAAAGCACCGGCTAATGTAGATGAATTACTGGCTATGGCTAAAGCATTCACAGAACAAGATCCAGATGGTAATGGCAAGAAGGACACCACTGGTATTATTGACCGGAATGAATTAACCTACGGTGCTTTCAAAACAGTATCCTCCTGGTTTGGTACACCGAACACATGGGGCGAAGTGGATGGCAAATTAGCACCTGACTTTACGTTCCCGCAGTATATCGATACGATGGATTTTTTTAAAAAAGTACGTGATGGCGGCTACATGAACCAAGATTTCGCGGCTACAAGTAAAACAGATGCGGTGAATATGTTCACCAGTGGTAAAGGCGGCCTTTATATCGGGGGCTCCATGCAGGATATCGATTCTCTGAATAAAGATACTATCAAGAATTTCCCGGATGCAGTTCTGGACACACATAGTATGGTTGCAGGACCGGATGGAAAGTTTGCGCAATGGATGATTCCTGGGTATAACAACGTCGTCTTGTTCCCTAAATCTGCTGTAAAAGATGAAGCAGAGCTGAAGAAGATTCTTGCTTTCTTTGATCAGATGATGACCCCTGAAGTTGCAAACTTGATGTATTGGGGCATTGAAGGCGTTCATTATACCGTTGAAGACGGTAAAGCGAAGCCTGGCGATGATAAAGAGCTGATTGAGCGTGAGGTAAAGGGCTTTAAGGATAGTGTTATTGGAGAATATGAAACGAATGGCATGTACCAAAGCTATAACGTGCTGCCAGGTCGAATCCACGCCGAAGAATTAGTTCTTGAGAATGTGAAGGTGGGTGTACCTGACCCAACTGCTGCTATGGACTCTCCTACTTATACAGAAAAAGGTGTTGAACTCCAACAAATCATTACCGATGCGACCTACAAGTATATCTATGGACAGATCGATAAGGCTGGATTTGAGAAAGAAGTTGAGAATTGGAAGAGCCGTGGCGGAGCTAAAATCATTGAAGAGTATAACGCATTGTACAAGAAATAGATTCTCGCAGAAAAAGGTTGTTGATCCTGTTTCAACAACCTTTTTTTAAACTCATGGTGAAATAAAAAGTTTGAATAAAGAAGGAGAAAGGAAGAGAACCATGCAGGAACTCACCGCACAGCCAGCCCCACAACCAAAGCGTATATATAAGAGTAACAGTGAACTAAAAAAGCGGCTGTGGAGAAATAAATGGCTCTATGTCATGCTAACGCCGGGTGTACTGTACTTTATTATCTTTAAATATTTACCTATGTATGGATTAATTATCGCCTTTCAAGATTACAAGCCCTACCAAGGAATCACGGGCAGCAATTGGGTAGGGATGAAGCATTTTAGCAGGTTGTTCACAGAACCGGACTTCTTAAATATTTTAGTGAACACACTGATCCTGTTTGGATTGAATATTCTTATTTATTTTCCAATACCGATTATATTAGCCCTGATGCTGAATGAGCTTCGAGGTACATTTTTCAAAAGAACGTTTCAGACCCTATTCTATTTACCCCATTTTATGTCGTGGGTTATCGTCGTCTCCATCTCCTTCGTTATGGTTACGATGGACGGAGGCATTGTCAACGAACTGCTGGCTTATTTTGGCTTTGAAAAAATCAACTTCCTGCTTAACCCAAGCTGGTTCAGACCGATGTACATTATTCAGGTCATTTGGAGAGAAGCGGGCTGGGGAACGATTATTTATTTGGCTGCTATTGCTGCAATTGATCCAGGACTATATGAAGCAGCACGTATGGATGGAGCTGGCCGGCTCAGACAAGTCTGGCATATTACACTTCCAGCGATTCGAGGCGTAATTATCACCTTGTTTATTTTGAAAATCGGTTCCGTTCTGGATCTTGGATTTGAACATGTCTATCTGCTGCTTAACTCCATGAATCGAGAGGTCGCGGAAATTATTGATACGTATGTATACACCGCAGGGCTAAGACAAGGACAGTTTAGTTACAGCACAGCCATTGGATTCTTTAAATCTATTGTTGGTTTGATCATGGTCATGACGGTGAATAAAATCTCCAAGAAAATGGGAGAAGAAGGCGTTTATTGATACGTTGTAGGAGGAATCGAAATGGTAGAGGATAAAACAATCGGTGGTAGAATTTTTGCAGCAATAAATTTTACGCTGTTAGCCATTATTGCTTTGGTGACGGTGCTCCCTTTTGTGCACGTTGTAGCAGGATCTTTCACAACTAGTGCCGAGATTGCAGCGAATAAATTTGTGCTAATTCCAAAAGTATGGAGTCTCGAAGCGTACAAGTTCATTTTTTCTACGAACACATTATTTAAAGCGATGGGAGTTTCCATCGGGGTCACAGTAATCGGAACAATCTTCAGTATGTTTATTACCTCTCTGATGGCTTACGCGCTGGCTAGAAAAGATCTGGATGGACGTAAGGTGGTTAACTTCCTGGTCGTATTCACGATGCTATTTCATGGAGGAATGATTCCAACGTTCTTGGTAGTAAAGGAATTAGGTCTTATCGACTCTTATGCAGCACTCATTCTACCTTCAGCCATTAGTGCTTTTAACATGATTATCTTAAAGAACTTTTTTCAAAATATCCCTGAGGGCTTGGAGGAATCCGCAAAAATCGATGGCTGCAACGACTTCGGCATTTTGTTCCGGATTGTCCTGCCCTTATCCCTGCCAGCCTTAGCGACTATTGGATTGTTCTATTCGGTTACGTATTGGAATACGTACATGAGCGCTATTCTGTATCTGGATGATAGTGCGAAATGGCCAATTCAAGTGCTGCTCAGACAAATCGTTGTCCTTGCAAGTGGTATGGACCATAGTGCTACGCTTGATGCAACCGTTCCACCACCGGATCAAACGATTAAGATGGCTGTCATCGTGGTAGCTACCCTGCCCATTCTCATGGTGTATCCGTTCCTGCAGAAGCATTTTGCCAAAGGTGCCATGTTAGGTTCTATGAAGGGCTAATAAGAGGAAGAGAGAGATTATTCTTTGGAAGGAGCTTGGAGATGACTGGCAGGTTACCAACAACACCAATGGATTGGGCAAAAAAGGCATGCGATTCTTTAATGGATACTTATAGAGCGGGAGAGCTTCCTCCAGCACATCGTTGGCATTACCATCAAGGTGTATTTCTGTGTGGTATGGAGCTTATGTGGAAGGCTGATCAAGAAGACCGCTATATTAACTATATTCAGGAATACGTGGATGATTTGGTAGATGAATATGGTAACTTTTATTTCGCCCGCGATGAGCTGGATGCTGTTCAAGCTGGACAACTGCTGTTTAATCTTCATAAACGGACAGGTAAACTCAAGTATCACATTGCTGCGGAGAAGCTGAAGAATTTATTGCTTACGTTAAACAAAACCTCTGAAGGTGGGTATTGGCATAAGGATAAATATGCTAACCAAATGTGGTTAGATGGGCTTTATATGGCAGGCGTATTCTCGTTAAAATATGCGAATGTCTATGGTGATCCTAGCTTGCGTGATACGGTTCTCCATCAAGAGATGTTAATGCGTAAGTATATGAAAGATGAGACAACCGGGTTATTGTATCATGCTTGGGACGAGAGCCGCCGGATGCCATGGTCAAACCCGGAGACAGGGTGCTCACCGGAATTCTGGAGCAGATCGCTGGGCTGGTATGGTCTCGCCTTATCACAATTTCTTGATCTGTTGGCCGTCCAAGATCCAGCACGAGCTGAATTATCTTCTACTTTACGAGAATTCGTAGATGCCCTTATTCGTTATCAAGATCCGGTAAGTGGGCTTTGGTATCAGGTCGTAGATAAGGGGCATGAGCCGGATAATTGGCTGGAGAGCTCAGGTTCATGTTTATTCGTCTACACAATTGCCAAAGCAGTGAAGCATGGCGTTGTAAGCGATGTGGAAGTTGCTACAGCCGCGGCTAGAAAAGGTTATGAAGGGTTAATCCGAACCATTCAGTGGGATGAGCAGGATAGATTAATCTTGCCAGACATTTGTATTGGTACTTCGGCCGGGGATTACGAGAGTTACGTCACGCGGCCTAAAGTTAAAAATGATTTACATGGCGTAGGCGCGTTGGTGATGGCTTGTGTTGAGATGGAGAGCTTAATCCAAGAGTGATTCATGTGTATCCTTAAATTTAATGATATTCAGGGGGTTGGGATGAAGAGATCACATTGGGCAATCCGTACAGCTGACTCTATCATGGCAAGGACACCAAAGCTCTATGAAGATAAAGGCTACAACGGAAGCTGGACCTATGACTATGGTGTCATATTGAATGGATTTGAATGGCTGTGGAAGTTAACCGGGGATGCGAAGTATCTGCAATTCATTCAAGGTCAGCTGGATTACTTTATTCAGGAGGATGGCAGCGTTAAGGGCTATCATTTGGATGAGTACAATATCGATCACATCAATAACGGGAAATTATTATTTACGCTATATAAAGAAACCAAGCAGGAAAAATATAAACAAGCGGCTGCTTTATTTAGAAAGCAACTAGAGACACATCCGCGAACCTTGGAAGGTGCTTTTTGGCATAAAAATATTTATCCCTATCAAATTTGGTTAGATGGTCTTTATATGGGTGCGCCTTTCTATTTAGCCTACTTGCAAGCTTTTGAAGAAGGGCAGGGGCTTGAAGACGTGACGAAACAGTTTATCTTGTGTGAGAAGCATACGAAGGATTGGGAAACAGGCCTGCTATACCATGCATGGGATGAACAGCGTATTCAGCCTTGGTGTGACCCCGAAACAGGCTGCTCCCCTAACTTTTGGGCGCGATCACTGGGTTGGTATCTTATGGCTCTAGTAGATGTTCTAGAATTATTGCCGAGTGGGCACTCCGATTATCCAGAGCTGGTGCGTATTCTAAACGATACTTTATCTGCTGTGAAGAAATATCAGGATACTGAGTCCGGAGTCTGGTATCAAGTGATGAATCTGGGAGAACGCAAAGGGAACTATCTAGAGGCTTCCGCCTCCAGTATGATAGTGTACGCTATGGCAAAAGGTATTCGATTAGGCGTATTAGAGGCTAGTTGGTACGAACCGTTAGATTACGCCTTCCAAGGACTTATCGCCGAATTTGTACTCGAAACCAAAGAAGGCTGGGTCAATCTAAATAAGAATTGCCAAGTAGCAGGGTTAGGTGGAGCAGATCAACGCGACGGCACTTTTGCTTATTACATTAGCGAGCCTATTGTCACTAACGACCAAAAGGGTGTCGGTGCTTTCTTGCAAGCTTGTGTGGAGTACGAGCAATTAAGAGGCTGGATCTGATATAGAATAGGAGGGCTATAAAATGTCCGTATATAATATTGAGGATTTTGGAGCGCTTAAGAATAGCGGGATGTTAGCGACAGAAGCAATTACGCTTGCGATTGAAGCGGCAAGTGAGGCTGGTGGAGGAACTGTGTATGTGCCAGCAGGTACTTACTATACGGGTGCGATTGTTATGAAAAGCAATATTGAATTAAATTTAAATCCGGGAGCGATCCTTTCATTCAGTACGAATCCGGTGAATTACCCAGCTGTGGAATGTAGATGGGAAGGAGTGAAGCAGCAGGTTCATACGCCTTGTATTCATGGAAAAGGTTTAGTCAATGTATCGATTATCGGAAGCGGAACTATTAATGGTAATGGCAAAGCATGGTGGGATGTATTTCGGAACCGCCCTGAAGAGCTGAAGTACCCCCGTCCGACTTTGATTGGATTTGATAGCTGTCAGCGTGTAACGATTAAGGATGTCTCGCTAGTGAATTCTCCAAGCTGGACCGTTAATCCTGTGGGCTGCTACAATGTGACGCTTGATAATCTGTCCATTAATAACCCGGCTGATTCTCCGAATACAGATGGTATTAATCCAGAATCTTGTATGAATGTTCGGATTAGTAACTGCAATATTGATGTGGGTGATGACTGCATTGCTATCAAAGCGGGAACTGAAGATACGAAAGAGCGCATTCCATGCGAAAATATCACGATCACCAATTGTACCATGGTTCATGGGCATGGGGGAGTTGTACTCGGAAGTGAAATGAGCGGAGATATTCGTAATGTAACCATCAGTAACTGTGTCTTTAAACAAACCGATCGTGGCATACGTATGAAATCAAGACGTGGACGCGGAGGGACGATTGAAGATATTCGGATCAGTAATATTGTAATGGAAGACGTCATTTGTCCGTTCACACTAAATCTATACTATTTCTGTGGACCTCGCGGGAAAGAGAAGTATGTATGGGACAAAAATCCTTATCCGATTACAGATGAAACGCCATGCTTTAGACGAATTCATTTCGCCAATATTACCGCACGTAATGTTCATGCATCTGCGGGATTCTTATATGGACTTGCGGAGCAGTATGTTTCGGAGATTACTTTTACAAATATTGATATCTCGATGGCACGCAATGCAGTTCCCGGGCATCCGGATATGATGACAGGGATCGAGAACATGAACAATCGCGGATTTTATCTGGGCAATGCCAGGGATGTACAATTTCATCTGGTGACCATCGAGAATCATGAAGGACCTGCTTTTTATATTGAAAATGGCGAAGCCATAGAGATCATGAATTGTCATTCGAAGAACACGAGCAAGCCAGAAAAACTAGTAGAACAAGTTACAGTTTCGCGCACAGAACAGAAGGTGTGTCCGTAAGGGAGGGAACCATGGAGCCTGATAAACTGAAGGAACTGTTAGGTGATGTTCCGGCGGATAAGCCGATTTCGGTAACTGTGATGAACCAAGAGGAGCGGGGCGGATATAGCCTGGAATCCCTTTTACTGGATCTTAATGGAATTGAACAGGTGCCTGCTTACGTAGCAGTCCCTTTGGATAAGGAAGGGCCGTTTCCACTAGTTGTCTTTAATCATTCTCATGGAGGGAATTACGCGAATGGACGCAATGAGTTTATTCGGAGTAGTTCTTATTTGCAACAGCCCTCTTTTGCTAAAACGCTAACGGAGTTGGGGTATGCAGCTTGCTGTATCGACATGTGGGGATTTAATGAGCGTGGTGGCAAAACGGAGAGTGAGTTAGTGAAGGAAATGCTGTGGCAGGGGCAGGTCATGTGGGGCATGATGTTATATGACAATATTCGTATGTTAGATTACATGTGCCGACGTGAGGATATTGATACGTCACGAGTTGCAACAATCGGTATGTCCATGGGTGGTTTGATGGCCTGGTGGCTGGCTGCATTAGATGAACGAGTCGGGGTGATTGTCGATATTTGTGGTCAAGTAGATGCGCATACCCTAATGGCTGTAAGAGGACTAGATCATCATGGTTACTATTCTTATGTGCCCGGGCTATTGAAGCATTTCACAACGCTCGATATTCAAAAGCGGATTGTTCCCCGCCCGCGAATGAGCCTGGTAGGCAGAAATGATCGCCTATGTCCCGCTGAAGGAGTAGAACTCTTGGATAAGGGGCTGTCCGAAGCTTATCAAACGGCAGGGAAATCAGAACATTGGCAACCTGTCATTTCAAGTGGCGGGCATATGGAGACTGTGGAAATGCGGACTTTATGGCAGCGATTTTTGGCGAAGTATCTATAAAATCCATAGAAGGGAACTGAACCAACGATGCTAGTAGTAGGCAAAGAATCCTTTTGCGACTATCACAACATTCAAGAAGCGATAGATTCGCTAGAGCGCGAGCCACCGGACCAGGCAGATACGCTTTATATTTTGTCAGGCATCTATAATGAGACAGTTAGGATTTATCGTTCTTATTTAACGATCATAGGGATTGGCCTCGTGGAAATAACCATGAATCGTTATGCCAAAGAGCGTGATGAAGCGGGTGAAGAAATCAATACGTTTGCTACACCAACGTTATTTCTGGGAGGTACCAACCTGGTCTTAGAGAACCTGGTGATTACCAACAGTGCTGGGCAGGGAGAACATATTGGTCAGGCGATAGCCGTTTATGCCCATTGCGACCAAACCGTGTTCAGAGATTGTACCTTCAAAGGGCATCAAGACACGTTGTTCACAGGGCCTTTGCCACCTGCTCCTCGAGAGCGAGGGGCATTCGGAGGTGTTCCGCTGAGAGAACATCATGCCCAGTATCATCAGTTGTATCAGCATTGCTATATAGAAGGAACGATTGATTTTATTTTTGGTAGCGCAGCGGCTTATTTTGATCAATGTGAAATCCGCAGTTTACGTCATTATGAAAACAATACAGGGTATATAACAGCTGCCTCCACACCCGAGGGACAACCACATGGTTATATTTTCAAGAATTGCTTCTTAACAGCCGAACCTGATATTGCTCCAGTGTTTCTAGGACGTCCTTGGCGTGAGTACGCTAAGACTGTATTTGTGGGTTGTCAGATGGGCTCGCATATTCATTCTTTAGGCTGGGATAACTGGAATAATGTTGCTAATGAGCTAACCGTAAGTTATCAGGAATTTGGCGTGAAGGATGCTGCTAATGTGCGAAAGCAACGTGTTCCCTGGGCGGATTGCTTTGAGGAAGGGGAAGAAGCGCTGGATAAAGAGTTTGTTTTTGCTGGGACGGATTTTTGGAAGCAGATACTGTAATTGACTAGTCTATAAAGAGAGGCAGTCTTGGACGAGTGAACCAAAGTCCTAGGCTGCCGTTTTTAATGAATGAGCTCTTTATCGTTTATTCTTTTGTTTTCTTTTGAAATATGTCCAAGAGTAATAGATCAACCAAAATACCATAGGAACTATTAAAACATAAGGTCTTTGGATTGCTGGAAGAATGTAAAATAAAAATAGCCCAATTAATATCGTTGGCAGCAATAGAATAAAATACTTTTTCCAATGCATGATTGTCCCCTCCCTTTTGCCTAATACTAAAAATATCTTGCTTGCTTTAAATGTTAATGCCCTCGTCACGAAACCTTACAAAAGTGTTAGGTGACTGTCATCTAGATCAATGGCATCAACCTAGCAGCTTCTCTATACTAATCCATTGATAGGATTAATTTAAAGGGGGAGTTAGTCGTGAGGTTTTTTGAAATGCTGTTATTCTTTTCAAGTGTTAGTTTTTTGGCACTCCAGTTCATTTTAAATCAACGTATTCGAAGACCTGCTTTGCTCCTGACAAGCGGAGCAGGCTCCATTTTTTTAGTGATACATTTGCTTGTCGAAGGATACAGGGTTCAGCTTGTATTTTTATACGGATTTACGATCCTGATGCTTATGCTTTCGCTTACAGACGTTTTCATAAAGCGGAAAGTCGCTCGGACTGCCTCGCGAATTCGTAGGGTGTTGGGCCGCTTTTTTATCGTGATTGGGCTAATTGCAACGGGGTGCTTCCTATATGTGTTTCCTGTATTCGACATTCCGGCGCTATCCGGCGAGTTGCAGGTAGGCACGAAAATCTTTCATTTCATAGACCAAAACCGGGAGGAAACATTTAGCAAAACCGCGACAGGCAAGAGAGAATTGATGATTCAGGTATGGTATCCGGCTCAAGATGGCACAGGCAAGTACGCTCCCTTTATTCCAGATACCCAGATTTTACGTTATATGGCTACGAACTATGGCCTTCCCGGGTTTACTTTACAACACCTAAAGTACGTATCCAGTCATGCGTATTCGGGGGCTGAAGTCTCTTCTGCACAAACTTCATACCCACTGATCCTTGCGAATCCCGGCTTCGGCTCTTCCAGGTTCCTCCACACGGCGCAAGCTGAATATCTCGCAAGTCACGGATATATCGTGGCAGTGATTGACCACACCTACAATACATTTGCAACCGAGTTTCCGGACGGTCGAATCACGACCAGCACAACCAACGATTTATTCTCGCCTGACCATGATTACCAGACGGAAAGAGGGAATCGCGACAAGTTAGGTAAAGTTTTAACCGACGATGTGGCGTTTGTACTGGATCAATTGGAGCTCATCCAATCGGGGAAGATTCCAAGTCATCTAAAAGGGAGAATAGATCTCGATAATGTCGGTGTATTCGGTCATTCCATCGGCGGAGCGACGGCCTATGACGCTTCTTACGATCCGCGAATCGCGGTTGGAATAGACTTTGATGGAGGGCTTTATCGTTTGCGTGACAGAGAGGGTCTGCGTAAGCCGTTTTTGTTCATCAACTCGGAAAGCGAATTTGAAAAATTAAAAATGGTGATGGATAACCGGGTCTACACGGATTCAGAGCTTAACCGTATGGGCTCAACAAGAGAGTGGGAGGATAAAGTAACGGAAGATAAAAAGTTGGAGCTTGAACGGATGCGCCAAACAGTCGACGAAGGGGGACAGGTCCTCTATATCAAAAATACGGAGCATTTGAATTTTACCGACATACAGTTCATTTCTCCGATATTCAAAATACTGGGCATTACCGGAAAGATTGCTCCCGAAAGAGCAAACTCCGTTATCAATGCCTATATGCTTGATTTCTTCGATTTGTATCTGAAAAATCAAGGCGGAATCTTAATGAAAGGACCGAATAGCCGCTTTCCGGAGGTGAAGTTCGTAACCTCACTATTATAAATTACGTAACAGGCTGCTGATTTTGATAAGCACCTCTTCAAGTAGACAGGGGTTTGATAAATAACCGTTACTTGAAGGGGAGTTTTTATTTTGTCTAAGTAAACTCGACATTTAATACGTTTCCAATTGAACTACTTTGTAATTCCTCCAAAGTTATGAGATAATAGAGTTTTTCCGTTGATTCTATTTTTCATGGCATACGAGCTATGCCTGATCAAATATTGGAGGTAGGCTTGTTGGCGACACAGTATCCTTTTGAATACGATCGGACCAGACCTTTTATGGAGCAAGTAGGGGAATGGGTCGGCGATGTATTCTATGAAATTCTTCCTGAGGCAGGATTTGAAGTTCGTGATGAACAGATTTACATGGCGTTTCAGGTGGAGCGAGCTTTTGCTGAGAAGAAGACGATTTTTGCTGAGGCAGGGGTCGGTACGGGTAAGACTTTAGTGTATTTGTTATATAGCATTTGCTATGCGCGGTATATGGGTAAACCTGCGATTATCGCCTGTGCGGACGAGTCCTTAATTGAGCAGTTGGTGAAGCCAGAGGGTGATATTGCCAAGCTTGCGAAGCATCTGAATATGAATATCGATGCCAGGCTGGCGAAATCTCCAGATAAATATATGTGTCTGAAAAAGCTGGATCATGCTCGCAACAATGATGATGGGAGCTTGCCGCTGGAGAGTTTGTATGGTACTTTACCTGATTTTGTACATTCTCATGCACCGATGCAGCAGTTCCATGCCTATGGCGACCGTAGGGATTATCCAGATCTGAACGACGAACAATGGAATAAGATTAACTGGGATACGTTTCAGGATTGTTTTACTTGTGATATGCGTCATCGCTGTGGACAAACGTTGTCCCGTGATCATTACCGGAAATCAAGCGACCTGATCATTTGTTCCCACGATTATTACATGGAGCATGTCTGGACTTATGAAGCGCGTAAGCGAGAAGGGCAAATTCCTTTACTTCCAGAGCATTGTGCAGTTGTATTTGATGAAGGGCATTTGTTAGAATCTGCCGCCATGAAGGCGTTAGGCTATAAAATGAAGCATGTCGTCTTTGAAGAATTGATTTCTCGTCTGCTACAGAATGAGATTCGTGAGACGCTCGCGGTACTTATCGATGAAGCGATTATGCAAAGTGAGCAGATGTTTAAATATATTCGTCGTCAATGCCGCACCATTCCTGGATCAGATCGAAAAAGCATTGCGTTAAATGCGTCGCTAATCCGTGAGGTGCATCGCATGCGTAGTGTAATTGCTGCTATCGAAGAAGAATTAGTATTCGAAAGTGGACTGTACACGATTGATGAATATCAGTTGCGAATAGTCGAAGAACGTTTGGAGACCATAGAAATCGCGTTGAGATTGTTTGAGGATTCAGGTGCGTTAATTTGCTGGGCGACGGAAGATAGCGATGGCTTAACACTGTCGGTCATGCCCCGTAATGTTAAGGAAGTACTCCAAGATAGCTTGTTCACGCAAAAAATGCCGATCGTTTTCTCTTCGGCTACATTATCCGTGGATAAATCATTCCAATACTTGAAGGATAGTCTTGGAATACACGACTTCCTGTCTTTCTCGGTAGACTCACCTTATGATTATGAGCACCAGATGAATATCTATGTACCAGAGCTTCGGAGCGGTGATTTTGCTGAGAAAATGGAGATCTCTATGAAGCTTATCCAGCAGACAGAAGGAAGGGCTCTGTTACTATTCCGTACTCGCGAAGAACTTCTGCAGTTCAAGCAGCTCAACTCGCAGAGTGCAGAATCCAGCAAGTATTCTTTCCTCTATGAAGGGGATCAGGAGATCAGCTATCTGATCTCCGCTTTTCAACGGGATGAGCATAGTGTTCTTTGTGCGGTGACACTGTGGGAAGGATTAGATATTCCAGGACCTTCACTATCTAATGTGATCATTTGGTCGCTACCTTATCCTCCGCTTGATCCTGTATTTATGGCAAAACGTGCGGAGACTTCCAATCCTTTTGAAGATGTGGATTTACCTTACATGCTGCTAAGACTTAAACAAGGAATGGGACGTCTGATCAGAACGGGTACGGACCAAGGAATTGTGACGGTACTTGCGGAAGCTGAAGGACAACATCCCGTTCACGAGTATATAACTTCTGTACTCCCGAAGGGAACTAAGCTTCAGAAGCTTGAAGTATAAATTTTAAAATTTAATATAGGAACACAATCGCTCTTTTGGTGAGGTGGATGCTCCGGCATGCTGCTTCTCGAAGGAGTTTTTTTTATGTAAATTCAAGCATAAGGATTCCTAATCTTACGGATAGTATATTGGTATTTAACTTTCGAGCCATGGCGTATTATTGTTGATTCATGGGGGAAGGGAATTACATACCTCCGTCATCTAGAGATTCATACAAGGGGTGTATACGACATGGGGGATTCACAGGGATTATACCAATCAAACAATAAGAAACAAGTTGGTTTTGCACTTGGCATTGGATTAACCTTAATCATTGCATTAGTCGCAAAATATTTAGCAGGCTTTCCATTTCTCTCTATTATGGGCCAATTGGTCATTGCCATCTTAATCGGAATTATTTGGCGGGCAACCGTAGGAGTGCCGGGTACGATCACCCAGGGCACTGATTTTTCCAGCAAAAAGCTGCTACGTCTAGGAATTATCCTACTGGGTATGCGGCTGAATTTAATGGATATTGTTGCTGCAGGTCCGCGGGTATTTCTACTGGCGCTTATTGTAATCGGCTTTACGATCCCAGTTGTATACGGACTTACCCGACTGTTCAAGGTAGATAAACGACTTGGTATCTTAACGGCTTGCGGGACAGCGATCTGCGGTGCGGCGGCGGTGGTGGCGATTGCTCCACAAATCAAAGCCAAAGACGACGAAACTGCTATTGGCGCAGCTATAGTTGCTATTTTAGGTACAATATTCACGTTGCTATACACTTTTTTGTATCCTTTTCTAGGCTTGTCGGATCTAGGATACGGTGTATTCTCAGGAGCTACCTTACATGAAATTGCTCACGTCATCGCAGCAGCAGATGCTGGTGGGAATGCAGCAGTAGATATGGCGGTTATCGTTAAATTGACTCGGGTAGCCTTACTCGTTCCGGTTGCCATAATAATTGGGATTTGGACGAATCGTGCGGAAAGAAAGGTGCAGGGCGGCCAATCCAAAGCCTCATGGAAAAGCATTCCTATTCCTTGGTTTATCCTCGGTTTCTTACTTGTCAGTGGTTTGAACTCATTAGGGATCGTATCAGCATCAGTGGCAAATGGAATTGTAACGATTGCTTATATGCTAATCGCTATGGCGATGGCTGGACTTGGTTTAAACGTTGATTTGGCGGCATTTAGACGACTAGGGATGAAGTCTTTTGCAGCAGGGCTTATAGGTTCAGTCTTATTGTCTTTCGTTGGATTTACCCTAGTTCACTGGTTTGGACTGGCGTGATTTTTTGCATACTATTGAATTGTAAAAAAGAATTTGCTTCTATTCTCGGTGTAACTGCAGATACACTGAGGTTATACGAGTAACATGATATTGTTAGGCCCACTAAAGATAACAGCAATAATTACAGATATTTTATTGATTTAGATGCAAGAGATTTGCTTATGAGTAGATGGTACAGAAGTATAGGGATTCCATTGCCGGAAGTGGAAAACTTGATGAAGGAGTATTCTTTAGTGCAAGTTACGGGTAGGATGCAATCACTGTGCTTTAAAAGCGAATTAACGACAATTTCCCGGAAAATAATTGAATCTTTTTAAAGACGCAGGGTGGGCAACTCTGCGTCTTTTTTTTGCTGGAGATTAAATCCATTCTTCTTTTAGCAAAGATTTGAGAAGTTCTACGTTAGCTGCCCCAAGCTTGTTAGAGATTTTTTGCTCTAATTCGATTTTGGTGATCATCATTCTTTGATTGCATTCAATCCCCTTCTGGGTAAGGATGATGTTTTTATCACGTTGATTTCCTTTGACTTGGGCGGCTTCCACATAGTTACGGGATAACAGTCCTTGAATGCTCTTATGCGTACCCTGTCTTGAAATATGAATAATTCTACTGATTTCCGAGATCGAGAGCATTTGATGTGTTTCAAGAACTGCTAGGATATGGGATTCTGTCTTGTTGATTTGGTCAGGGTCTTGGTCGGTCACTATTTTACGTAAGGCTAGATGCTTCTCGCTGAGTAAATCAATTAGATTCATTTCTTGCAGATGGTTATCCATGTGAACACTCCTAAATCATCGTTCGTTAATCCAAGTATAAGTCATATATATTTATTGTCAACTTGGTTGACTTAGTTTAAGGCACTGTGATATTGTAATTCGAGTTGACAATATAACAATACTAAGGGAACACTAAGGAGTCTGAGAACAAGATGGGAAGAAACAAAAAAGAAGCATTATTATTTACATTCATCATGTGTGCTTTGATGGTGCTGGGTATGAGTATTTACAATGTAGCTCTGATGGAGGGCTGGTCAGGTACATTAGTTAAAGATGTGATCATCGGCTACATACCTGCGTTTGTAATTGCATTTATTCTGGATGTCTTTGTTGTAGGTAAAGTTGCGAAAGGGATCGCATATAAGCTGGTAAAAGAGAATGATCCGATGATCAAAAAAATAATGTTCATCTCCTTTTTTATGGTAACCGGAATGGTGCTGTTTATGTCCTTCTATGGCGCAGTTCTTCATGTAGGGTTCACCTCAGAACTACCGATGGCTTATCTGTCTGCAATAGGTAAGAATTTCATTGTTGCACTTCCACTGCAAATTCTATTAGTCGGGCCTCTTACACGATTTATATTTGTGAAAATTACTCCAGCTACTGCATAGAGAATGTTTACATCACCATTACGCAAATCTGCAGCGACTCGTAAAGAAATAGCTCGAGTGTTAGCGAAGCTGTTAAAGCTGAGTCAATCATAAGCTATCATCGTATTTCTTGATGAGAATAAAAACACTCTCCAATGCCATGATGGGCAAAGGAGAGCGTTTTGTTCTATGCTTTCTTTTTTATAGGTTCGAGCAGATTTAATACATACTCATTTCAGCTACCCTTGGGACTATCGTTACCTCTTTCTTAATAAAGCGGTGATATGAATAGCAAGGATTGCGTGTTCATCATAAATCCGCCAACCCGAGCTAACTTCACGGTGACTTTCAAATAATCCTTGTGCTTCCCAGTGTGACGCAACGTCCGACTCTTCAGCCCGATTTGTGTAGAAAGCTTATCAATGGTCACAAATCCACTCATAGACAACTTCTGTTCTAAAGATTGATAAGGCGCGCTATGAGAAGTATTTTAGCACTTAACGTTACGTCAATGGCAATAGGAGAGTTGTGAACGTGTACTCGACAAAATTTACATTTCTCATACAAAACTGTGTCCGGTATTTAATGTACAGCTTCTACAATTTAGATATTAGTAAAAAGTACCTATTGCCATATGAGGCTTTATACGGAGGATGATATTGTTGAAGGCTAGGTCTATGCATCTATCAATGAAGTGGAAGTTGATCTTGAGTTTTTCTGCCGTGGTACTATTCTTTCTAGGGGTAGCGCTATACCAAAATTATAAAATCAATCAAGTAGAAATCTCTATGGAAACACAAAAAATGGAGATGGAAAAAAGAATTACAGTATCCAGCATTACTCAACTGCTTCAAGAAATGAATGGTGTGGAAACCTCTCTAGCAGGCTCTAGCGATTTAGAGTTTACCCAACCCTTTAAGGACAAACAGACAAAATTAATGGAACAATTGGGTAAAGTGGAATTTGAGGCAGATTCGCCAGCGTCTAAGGAGTTAGAACAGCTACGTAATCAAATTGGAGGGTATACGGGTTATTTTGACGGATTAGTGAATACGATACAGGACGAGCAGCTTGATCCCATGGCCGTTCTGGAACGAATAGATGAATTACATACGAAAGCATTGGCTATGAATAAAGAGATGCTGGAGACTAATGAGAAACTATACATCGCAGCAGCAGAGAACGCAGAAAGAGCCCAAGATTATTCTTTTGATTTGTTAAATCTGACCAGTTCTATGGGGACTTATGCCGCATTATTAGTATTTGTTTTCACACTTGTTATTGCGGTTATGCTAATTCGGTCCTTTCTGAATCCTATAAATAAGTTGCAAGCGGCTCTACGTAAAATTGCTGAGGGTGATTTGCGGCAGCAGATTAATTCGCCATATCATGATGAACTTGGAAGTTTAAGTCATCATTTTGACCATATGGTGTTGCGGGTACGAGAGATGCTTCAGCAGACTCAATCCGTAGCTTCTTCGCTTGCGACTTATTCGCACTCTTTTCAACAATCTTCATCGATTACCGCTCATACGAATCAAGAAATCGTAAGCACAATACAGGAAATCTCTGTAGGCGCTGAGCAGCAAGCCGGACAATCTGAGCAGAGCGCAAGCTTGATTCAGGAACTGGAACGGGAAGTTCTTGAAATTACGGAATATACCGAGGTTATGCTCTCGACCAGTCAAACCGCTAATCACAATACTCGAAAAGGTTCTGAATCCGTCATCGCCTTGCGTGAGGTATCAGAGCACTCCCGTGAGTCTGTGAATAAAGTATATCTTGCTTTAACCAAATTGAGTGACCAATCGAAGGACATCTCCAGAATTACCAAATCGATCACAAACATTTCAAACCAGACCAATATTCTCTCTCTAAATGCAGCGATTGAAGCAGCACGGGCGGGAGCTTATGGAAAGGGCTTTGCCGTCATAGCTGATGAAGTGAGACAATTATCTGATCAGACCAAAGAATCCTCCGTACATATCAGTCAGATTATTAACGAACTGCAAGCAGGGATGGATGAATTCCAGCAATATATGCTGGAGACCAAAGGAAACCTTGAAGAGCAGGATCAAAAAGTGGCAGAAACGTTGTCTTCATTTGAAGCGATAGATGAATCGATCGTTGAGATTAGTAAGCAGATTGGGCAAATCCATGACAAGGTAGATATGACACAGACTATGAATCGTAGACTCGCAGAGTCTGTTCACAACGTGGCAGCCATTGCTGAGGAAACTGCGGCAGGGGTTCAGGAAGTGAATGCCTCTAGCGTGCAACAGGACAACGCGATCCACGACATTGCCCGTCAAGCTGTTGAGATTAATGAGATTTCGCAAAAATTATTCAAGGAAATCAACGTCTTCAAGATTAATTCGGACATAGTAGACGAGATTATCGCTGGGGATGACAGTGACTCACCTGGCGATGAAACGCTTGAGGAGCGCTCTTATTTGACAATCTCCGCATAGGGGAAGGTTTGATTGACTGCCCGCACATCGGTAGCGACTTGATTCACTAATTCTGTAACGTAAAGGGTAGCTTAGAGGGGAGATCCTTCTAACTACCTTTTTTTGTGCGTTAAGTGTATTCAATACAGCTATTAAAGGATGTGACCTCCTCTATGTGTGTTTAGTTGTACTTTGTGCAGTTATTTCTCCGAGAAATGGCTGTCAGTGGTGTTTAGCTAGTTTTTAATTGCACTGAATACAACTAAAGTCGAACATAAGCTTGGCTGGCCTGATTTAGTTGTATAGCGTGCAGTTAACTGAACATTTGCAGAGGTTTTGTACAATGTAAAAGCTGCTCCTTCATAGAAAAAATCTACTAAGGGACAGCTTTTTTGTTGCGTAGATGAATGAGTGAGTGAAAGGGGTCTATTAAGGTGCTGACTGTTATTCCTCGTAGGTTTTGTTCAGAGAGCTGACTAGCTCTGGGAACCAGTGTTTTAGATTGAGAAACTTGTACCCCGCCGACTGGGCTTTGGTCGTATCCATAAACCAGGATTGTTCAATTCCGAATGGTGACATATGCTCGTCCGCGGTTTGGCTCTGGATGCTGGCGTGCTTCCCCGTTTCTTCTTCAATCATTGTGAGAATATCCGTAATTCTAATTGTACCGTCTGAGCAAGCGTTGAACGGTCCTGTCATAGTAGAGCTACATCCGAGCCAATATAGGAAATCAGCTGCTTCATCTGAACGGATAAAGGAGATATATGCTCCGGGATTCGGTATACCAATCGGCAACTCATTACGGACATGCTCAATATGAAAATGAAGTCTTCGCGTATAATCATCTATTCCCAGCACAATTGGAAAGCGAACCGCGGCGACTGGGAAGGTGGCCTTCTGCATAAAGACAGCTTCCGCCAGTCTTTTTCCCTCTTGATAGGTAAAATCATTTCGCCCTCCGTGGCGGATAGGGTAAGCTTTAGGATCGAAAATGTCCTCGGTCAGCGCTTCTTCGCTGAAATCATAGACGGATAAACTTGAGGTGAGAATATACCGTTTCGTTTTACCATCAAAAATCCGGCATGCCTGATCCGCTTCGTCCGGTGAATAACAAATATTATCGAACACGACATCCCATAGTGTATCTCCTACCGCCTGAGCGAGCTCGTTGGCTTGGAAACGGTCCGCATGGATCCGGTGGATGCGATCTCCAAAGGAATCGCTAGTTTCCCCGCGTGTAAGTATCGTTACGTCGTTTACGGAATCCTGTAGTAATCGTTCAACTAACCTTTTTCCAAAAAAGCGCGTGCCGCCTAAGATAAGAATTTTCCTCATATCATGCCACTCCTCACCAACTAATGTATATTTATAAGTCTAAATGAAGTCTTCCTTTTATAAGCGGGGGTGTGCCTAAAAGAGTGATAGGTGTTAGGTGATGAATGATAAATGATAAATAAATGATAAATGATAAATTATGAATTATGAATTATGCATTATGAATTATGAATTATGAATTATGCATGAAGGTATGTAAGGAGATTTCATTCGTGTGATTGTACTTTGTGCAATAGAATTTAAACTAAATAAGACAGAGTTTCTATTGCACTCTATACAATCAAAAGATGAGAAATTGCCTTAAAAGTCACTTATATTAAAAATCTATTGCAGATAGTGCAGTACTTTCATTTTTTAGCGTTGATTTCATGGATTCTGTTGCACATTTTGCAACGTCACTAGCTCAAAGCTAAAACATCACCCAACTATACAACTAACTGACCTGACTCACAAAACTTACCTATCTCATCAAACTCACACTTTTCAAAACTAATATTTGTTCGGTTATAACGTAACGTAATGTGCTTCATTTAGCTAAGTGTAGTCCAGTATTACGAAATAGCGTCACGAAAGGCTAAGCCACCATCCGCATTCCTGGCTCGGAATAGTTCCAGCCCATAGAGCTGAATCCGTCAGATTGGAAAGGCTGAACGCTCTGGAAGCTTTGGAAGCTTTGGCTGGACACGGCCATAACAGTTTCTTGACTTTCATCCGCAAGGACAAGCTCAATCAGCTCGGCGATTTGCCCTTGTTCATAGGCGGATGCAAGGCGATTCAAGGCAATCTTTAATTCCGTATCCTGCACAATGGAGGGTCCGTTAGATTGAAGAAGCTCTTGTCTGACTGCAGGGAGGGCTTGCCGGGCGCGATGCAGAGCAGCTTTGATGGCTCCTTCTGTGGTGTCGAGTATTTCCGCAGCTTCGAGTCCGGAGTGCTCGAAGACATCGCGAAGCAGGAAGACCGCTTGCTGTAGTGGAGACAGATGCTTCTGTAAGGCTTGAAAAGCAGCCTCAATCTCAAATAAACCATACCCTGCTGCTTCCTCTGTCCGTGGTTGATCCATTTCCAGCACCCGTGACAACGTGGCTTTTCGCCGCATAATATCTGTCCAGGTATTTCTGGCAATCCTCAGGAGTAGCGCCTCAGGATTCGGATGATTCGTTAGCGAGCTGAAATTCGTACGACTTGTATGATCTGTATTGTTGTTCATTTGACTTGTATCGTTCATATCATCGCTCTTCAGCTTCGAATGTTCGGAAGTCTTCATATAGCCCAGTGCTTTGACCCACGTATCCTGAACCAAATCTTCGGCTTCCCACGGGGATTGTGTCAGTGCAAGGCAATACCGCTTCAGGGTCATTTGCAAACACATGGTATGATTCTCATCCGGTTCATGGCCGGCGTTAAGCTTCTCAAGGCTGATCACTCTGCATAACCCCTTTTCCGGTAAAGTGATTTCGGTTACTTCTAATAATAAACGAATGAGCTCGAAAATAAGATACGCAATCATAAAAATAATATTTTCCCCACATCCCGTATCCTCTCCAAAGACTAATCCGTTTACAGGGTAGATTTCAAAATAATATTAACGGATGGAGGTCAGATACGCATGGCGTACATTCCTTATGTCATTGAACAAACGAATCAAGGAGAGAGATCTTACGATATTTATTCACGGCTGCTAAAAGACCGAATTGTGTTTGTCGGGGCTGAGATTGAGGATCAATTGGCGAATAGTATTGTTGCCCAGCTATTGTTCTTATCGGCAGAGGATCCAGATAAAGATATACACATGTATATCAACAGTCCAGGGGGGTCCGTAACGGCGGGACTCAGTATTTATGATACGATGCAGCTTATTAAACCACAGGTGAACACGATTTGCACAGGGATGGCGGCTTCCTTTGGTTCACTTCTATTGTTAGCTGGAGCCAAGGGGAAACGTTTTGCATTGCCAAACAGTGAGATCATGATACATCAGCCGCATGGTGGAGCGCAGGGTCAGGCTAGTGATATTGCAATTAGAGCCAAACGTATTTTGAAGATAAGGGAAGTGCTTGTTCAAATTACAGCGGACCGAACCGGACAAACGGTGGAAAAGGTAATGCAAGATATGGATCGGGATTATTACATGTCAGCTGATGAAGCAGTGGAGTACGGGATTATCGACAAAGTCATCACAAATCTGTAGGACGAAGGAGTGAAGTGAGTGATGCTGGAAGCTTTGCAAGGCAAAGAGGTAACCATTTATTTTGTAGATGGCTCTAACGCTAGAAAAGGCATTTTGGAAACGGTAACTGAGAAGTTCATTAAATATCGGACAGAATTCGAGGAGCTTTATATTCCCATGACTTCCGTCTGTTCCATCACACTAGATACTAAAGGACGGGAACGCGCCCGTGTAGGATTTACACAATAACCAGTCTCAGATTTAAAAATAGGGTTAGGGAAGTTTTCCCTAACCCGTACTTTCGCGAATCGCCAAATAATGAGCTACATTTGCATGATGCTGAATACCAGTCTCCCCTTTAATCAGCTTGATTAAGGTCCGGGTAGCAGTCATTCCAATCTCCGTTCCGGAATATTCCACCGAGGACAGCTTGGGACGAACGACAGAAGCAATAAAGCTATTATCGAATCCGAACACCGCAACATCCTCTGGCACCCGAATGCCGTTATCGATCAGAAAATTCATCGCCCCTACAGCTATCCAATCTGTGGAGCAAAAAACCGCAGTAGGCAACTCCCCGCTATCCTTAATCCGGCGCATCGCGTCGCTTCCATCTTCTACAGCCATTCCACTTTCTACTACCCATTCTTCCCTTAAGGTTATTCCAGCATCCATCAGCGCTTGTTGATATCCGCGATAACGAGCACCACCCACCGCATTCTCTCCAGATACCCGGATCATGCCGATACTTTTATGCCCTTTTTGAACCAGATAAGTAACGGCTTCATAGGAAGCGGTGACATTATCCAGATGGACAGAAGGGATCGAATCAATCTGAGATTGTTCTCCGACTAACACGCAAGGTGACCCGGATTTTTGAATAATCCCCAAATGCTCCTTACTCGGAACCGAGCCTACATATATATAACCCTCAGTCCCCATATGGTGGAATAAGTTCAAATAATGAAGTTCACTATTTACACTTCCGTCTGTTAACCCGACCAAAACATCATAACCATATAGCTCGGCGAGATCACGTATGCCAATATTGAAATCATCAAGCACGGTATTACTGTTCTGCGGAATAATGACACCAATCAGAGGTGTATCCGATCTGCCTGCATCTGAACTGATGACATTAGGACGGTAATTCAATTGTTTCATGGCTTCCAATACACGCTTACGAACTTCCTCGTTTACCGGTTTGCTGTTATTGACAACCCTTGATACGGTAGCTATTGAAACGTCAGCCATTTTGGCTATATCTTTAATTTTTACCTTCAAGAATATCACCATAACTTTCCAATCTTGTATTCGTTCTAGAATATATCGCAAGCATATCACGGATAGCTTCAAGAATCCAAAAGATTGTTATTGACCAGGAAAATAAAAGATCCTATAATGATCGCATAGGAAAATAATTTCCTTAAATAAACCCTAAATAGATAGTTTTTTAGTGGATAATCTTAATTTTTATGATGAAAATCACTAATTCGTGAATTGGATAGGAAAATATTTTCCTGAGAGGGTATATGAATACGAAGGAGCTGCATACATTGAACAGAACATGGTGGAAAGAAGCCACAGCGTATCAAATTTACCCGCGGAGCTTTATGGACAGCAATGGCGATGGTGTTGGAGATCTACAAGGAGTCATCTCAAAACTTGATTATTTACAGGACCTTGGCATCAATGTCATTTGGATTTGTCCTATTTATAAATCTCCGAACGATGATAACGGATATGATATTTCAGATTACCAGGATATTATGGCGGAGTTCGGCAGTATGGCCGATTTCGATCAGCTATTAAGCGAGGTTCATGCACGGGGCATGAAGCTGATTCTGGATCTTGTCATTAACCATACTTCAGACGAACACCCTTGGTTTGTTGAAGCACGTTCAAGCAAGGATAATGCTAAACGTGATTATTATATTTGGAGAGATCCTAAGGACGGAAAGGAACCGAATAACTGGGAGAGTATTTTTAGCGGTTCAATCTGGGAGTTTGACCCCGCTACAGAGCAATATTTCATGCATGTATTCTCCAAAAGACAGCCTGACCTCAACTGGGAAAATCCTGAAGTACGTAAGGAATTATACGGTATGGTTAATTGGTGGCTAGATAAAGGGATTGACGGCTTCAGAGTGGATGCTATTTCACATATTAAGAAAATTTCAGGTCTTCCTGATCTGCCAAATCCAGATCATCTTCCGTTCGTTTCCTCCGGTGCGGGTCATATGAATCGGGAAGGCATTCACGATTTATTACAGGAACTGAAACAGGAAACATTTGATCGTTATGACATTATGACCGTTGGTGAAGCCAGTGGTGTCAGTGTCGATCAAGCGGAAATGTGGGTAGGCGAGGAGCAGGGCAAATTCAATATGATTTTTCAATTCGAGCATTTAGCCCTTTGGAATAAGAGTGTTACAGGTGGCTTGGATGTTCTGCAGCTGAAATCAGCACTTTCGCGTTGGCAAAAAGGTCTTGAGGGTAGAGGCTGGAATGCACTCTTTATCGAGAATCACGACCAACCACGTTCAGTTTCCACTTGGGGAAATGATGGGGAGTATTGGAAGGCATCGGCCAAATCGCTGGCTACGATGTATTTCCTAATGCAAGGAACACCATTTATTTATCAAGGTCAAGAAATTGGAATGACCAATGTACGATTTGATTCGATGGATGATTATGATGATGTGGCGATGAAGAACCTGTATCGTTTAGAGACAGAAGCCGGAAAATCACATGAAGAAGTCATGGAGGTTATTTGGAAGAACGGTCGCGACAATTCTAGAACGCCAATGCAATGGGATGACTCTGAGAATGCTGGTTTCAGCAGCGGCAAGCCTTGGATGAAGGTTAATCCTAATTTCACGGAGATCAATGTGGAGCGTGCGAAGCAGGACCCTGATTCCATCTATCATCATTATAAAAAACTAATCGCACTTCGGGCTGCTAATCCTATTACCGTTTATGGTACCTATGATTTGATCCTGCCTGAAGATGAACGAATCTACGCTTATACTCGTACACTTGGCAATGAGAAATTACTGGTCATGTCAAACCTGACTTCAGAGGAAGCACTGTTCGATCTTCCGTTTGACTTGGAATTTGACTCCAGTGAGCTGCTGTTGAATAACTATGAAGCTGACCCTGCCGAGAAGATCGAGACAGTGGCATTACGCCCTTACGAATCTCGTGTGTATATGCTGGTTAACGCACCAGTAGAGCAAGAGGCAATTCGTGAAAGTGTGCCTGCAACAACGGTTTAATTATTTTAATAAACGCAAGAATGCCCCTCGGCCAATGGCTGAAGGGCATTCTTGCGTTTATATCAATTATTTGCTCTGTCCGCCATCCTCCGTAGAAGATAAATCCGGCCGTTGCAGAATATAACTATTAGACATATTCAACAGCCGCTGAACGGCATCGAATTGTTCTTTTGTCGAACCGCCCTCAGTTTCAGATCCATCGATTAGATTATAGTTATTTCCATCATCATAATCGACACCCGTCAAGTACAAGCTTGTGTCATTAATAAAAGAACCAGTGGGAAGAAAATGTCTAACCGGCAGCAGGTTGGTCTGTTGATTCATCAGATCTTCTCCGAAGTGGAGCTGATCCTTCATAGAAATGCCTAACAGATTAGCTACAGTGGGTAAGATGTCAATCTGACCGCCGGTTTGAGTGTACACAGTAGGCTGATCTAAGCCTGGGGCATGAACAATGAAAGGAACATTGAACATATCGGTATATCCATATTCATGCCCGACCATTTCCTCCATTAAAGATTTCTCGTTGCCATCAAGAGAGTACAGTGATACACCTTGATGATCTCCGTAAAAGACAATCACGCTATCTTCCCATAACCCGCTGGACTTCAGTTCGTCTAGGAATTGTCCCATGGCGTAATCCGCATAATTTTGGGCTAAAATATAGTTGCCGACTAAGGTTCCTTCGTACCGCTTAGGCAGCGTCATCTTATATTTTGATTCAGGCATTTTATAAGGGTGATGAGCACTCATAGAGATGACCATCGCGTAAAAAGGATTGTCTTCAGCATCCATTTTGCTTAATTCAGGAACCGTCTTGGCAAACAGCACTTCATCGGAGGAACCAAATGCGATATGATCATCATCTCCATAGAAGGACTGATCGTAGTATTTGTCAAAGCCCAGCACCTTATATAAAGTTTTACGATTCCAGAATTCTACGCTGTTGGTGTGAAAGGTGGCCGTATTGTATCCGTTAGCTTTCATCAGCTTAGGCAGGCTGGGAAGTTCTTTAGTCATATAGTTGGAGGAAGTAGCTACTTCGTGATGAGGAACATATAGCGAGGTGTTCACTACAAACTCTGCATCTGATGTTGTACCTTGCCCCGCATTCGTATAGAAGTTATTGAAATAATGTTCGCTTGCTATAAGCTTATTTAGATTGGGAGTCACTTCCTGTCCGTCGATGCTTAAGCCAAGCAGGAAATTCTGAAAAGATTCCATTTGCACTACAATGAGATTCTTACCTTGAGACGCTGCCCAAAACTTCGGAGAGACTGGCTCCGTAATCCCCTTTGTAGCGTCCACAGCCTGCTGCGTAATTTCTTTGCTGTCGATCATTTCTTGCTTTTCTGTGCTGTCAGCAAAGATGGTATATACCTCGTAATTGAGAATCCCCATACTCTCTGCCTTTTTATTCTCGTTCATACTGGCATGATTCGGCCAAACATTAAAGACACAGATCGCCAGGGAAACGCTAATGATCCCAAGCAAGGCGGTTCGGTTCATACGCCGGTTCATGCCTCTTTCTTTCCAGGCCGCAATATATTTGGGACGGAACATAAAGAACATGAAGACTACAATATCCACAAAAATGAACAAATAATAAGGGTCCAGCAAAGAATATGTGCTTTCTCCAACCTTGGTAACTTTATCCGCTTGTTGTAAGGCGTGGTAGGTAGCAATGACTCCGTAATACTTGTAATACATAAGGACAGCAAAATAAATTACTGAAATCAATAAGTTCGCAATCATGTAATACAGAAACTTCCGCTTGGAAGCCATCCACTCAATGAGTCCAAATACGATAAAGAAGAACGGAATCTCTGTGAGCAGCATGCTCCAATTAGGTCCGTCACTAAATACCACGAACCAGGCCACTGCGCATTTTAAGAGCAGGACGAAGCTAAAGATTAGAAAGGGCTTATTTTTTATCCGAAAATCTTTTTTCACTCGATATCATCCTCTCTGGTGCAAAACATACTATCACCCTGCATAACCCTGTATGTTGTGGGAATCCGTTGCAATATGCCGATGCCTATTATGCTCTTGAAGTTTTCGTGTGTCAAAAGACGGACGAGAGACCTAGAGCGCAGCAACAAGCGATTTATGCCATATAAATAGTTAAAACCAGCTTCAATCCTAAACTACAGGCTAAATGCGTATAAATTGATTTAAAAAATTACAGTTTCTCGCAACTTTACATAATATTCCACAGTCTATATAAGGAGAATGAATACAATGGGTCTCTATTGGTGCAGATCAATAGGTTGACCCTACCGATTCTAAAAGGAGTGATTTTAAGTGGGAAGACAAATTTCAAGCATTAAAATTCAGATAAGACGAATAGGTAGTGTGGTTGTCGGGGCAGCAATTATCCTAGCTGCAGTCTCTCCATTAATAGTTAAGGCGGACAGTGTAGTGAATTTCCCGGATGAAAAGAAGTTATTGTCTGGCATCACAGGGCTGGATGCGGGGGATAGAAGTGCTTATGCCATCACTGCAGATGGAACAGCCTGGGCTTGGGGTGGTGGATACGGCTCTATTGGTAATGGAGCAACTACGCCGGCGTATACTCCCGTCAAAATGCATATTGATCATGTGAAGCAAGTTTCAGGTGGAGATCGGCATAACTTAATGCTAAAAGATGATGGAACCGTGTGGGCAGTGGGTAGGAATGAACATGGACAACTTGGCACTGGCGTACAATCCTTGACGGTCCTTGTAGAGCCGGTTCAAGTGAAGGGATTAACGGACGTGATTTCTGTTTCGGCAGGAGGCTCACATAGCTTGGCTCTTCGAAAAGACGGGACGGTCTGGGCGTGGGGTGGCAATGAGCAAGGAGAACTGGGTAACGATTCAGGGAAAAATGGGCTAACACCGGTGCAGGTGAAAGGACTACCTTCTATTTTAGCTATAGCTGCAGGATCGAATAATTCAGTGGCACTTGGGAACGGCGGAGAGGTGTGGGTGTGGGGTTCATCTAAAACTATAGGCATTAAAAAGGATACGGTCTTAAAGCCTACCCAAATTAAGGGGAATGGGGAATATAAAGCTGTAGATATTAATGGGCAGTATGGAGCAGCTTTGAGATGGGATGGCACCGTTTGGTTATGGGGTAATTACACAGATAGTTATCCGGGTAAAGCGTTACAGCCGATTCAGCTCCCAGGACTCACTGATGTCGTATCGATGACAACGGACTCTGCAGTAAAAGCTGATGGGACCGTATGGCAGTGGACCGTTGATGATAAAAATAAAATGAATGTTAAGCAGATTAGTGGTATTCAAAATGCAGCTTCGATTACCAGCGGGAACAGAAATCATTATGTGCTCTTAAAAGACGGTCACGTTCTTGCATGGGGAACGAATGAATTTGGACAGACTGGGTTGGGGGTTAGAGATTTTATGATTGACACACCTCAGCCCGTGAAAAAATCGATACAGGTCCTGTTGAACAATAGTGAAATGGATCTGACCATGCCTCCTTTATTGCTCAACAATTCTACTTACGTTCCTTTAAGAGGAATATTTCAGCAAATGGGAGTGGATGTACGTTGGGACGTTCCATCGAGATCAGTTATTGCTGTGAAGAAATCTACATCTACTACGCTGATTTTAAATTCGGTTAATGGACAAACGACTGTAAATGGAAAAGTAATAGCCACAGATCAAAAGCCAGTCTTTATTAATGATAGTGTATATGTACCTTTAAGACTGGTGAGTGAAATGTTAGGCGCTAAAGTAGAGTGGGATGCAGAAGCTTATGCTGTTCAAATCCATTCGAATTAAATAGGGGTATTTTGACATTAAGTATTATTTGTATTAGTATCACTAATACAAATAATACTTTTTTTGAATGGATGGATAATATGATCATAACGCTTGATTTTAAAAGTGATACACCAATTTATGTACAGCTTCGTAATGAGATCGTGATTGGAATTGGCTCAGGTGAACTGGCGGATGGGGAGAAATTACCAACAGTGCGGCAAATGGCTGAAGATTTAGGGATAAACGCAATGACCGTGAACAAAGCGTACGCGATTTTGAAGAATGAAGGCTTCATATCGATAGATCGCAGGCATGGTGCTACAGTTGCTCCGATAGGGAATGGACAGCCAGAGTTTAAGGAGAAGCTGGAAAATGAACTACGGTTAGTCATCTCGGAGGCAAGTGTAAAAGGGATTGGCCGGGAGGAGTTTATGCAAATGTGTGCTGGAATTTTTTCATCCGTATCGTTTAAGTCTACATCCATCACGGAATAGGGGGACACTCAGATGGCTATCGTTTTCTTTTGTATAGCTATAGTTATTTTAGTTATTATGTTTTTTACGTATAGGAGTACTTTGAAGCTGAAGGATAATCTGTGGTTTGGGGTTAGTCTTCCGGCGTTTGCTCTTGAGGATGAACGTCTGCGCGAACTGCAAATTTCAACTGAGAAGAGATATAAAAAGTATGGACTCCTATCATTTCTGGCTTTGATTCCTATTTTGTTCTTGAGCGGCTATCTCTCTTTCACACTGATCTTTTTTTATGTTTGGACGAGTGTTATGATGCTTCTGCTTCGAATTCCATTCATTAAGGCACATCATGCAGCGGTAGAACTGAAACGGGAAAATGAGTGGTTCGTGGGAGAGAAGCGAATGGTTCGAATGGATACCAAGCTATCTCTGCTAAAAAAGAAAATGAGTCTTTCTTTATACTGGTACATAATTCCTGCACTAATTGCTACGTTATCTTTTATGATCCCAGTTCCGGAGGAAAATATTGAAATTGTTCGAATGGCTGGTGGTACAGCATTAGGGCTGACCGTGTTTTTCTGTATTATTGCTATCTCCTTTAATCGAATGAAGACTAAAATTTACACGAATAACAGCGAGACTAATATCCTGCTTAACCAGGCTAATCGTAGATATTGGTCCTTGCTATGGTTTGGAATGGCTATCATCAATAGCTGTATCGCCGTAATTTCGGTGTTTGCCTTATCCTTAAATGGAGCGGCTTCAACTATAGTATGGAGTTTGGGTATCTTCTTGTTCTCCGTTATTCCGGTGACAGGTATTTTTTATGTACATCATAAATTGAAGAAACTTGAAGCTGCGCTGCTAAATGGTGATCATGAGATATTGTATACGGATGATGATGAATATTGGATTAATGGGACAACGTATAATAACCCCAATGATCGCTCTGTTATGGTTCCGAAGCGTCTTGGGATCGGCACTACGATTAATATTGGGACAAAAACGGGTAAGAGTATATACTACGGCCTCTTTGTATTCGTTATATTGCTGTTGATCGGGACGGGTTGGATGGGCGTTCAGACTGATTTCTCAACACCTACCTTAACTACAGACACAAAAGGAAGGGTCTCGATTGAATATCCAATGTATAATTACAGCTTCGCCATGAAGGATGTGCAAGAACTGACGCTTGTGGACAGCTTACCAAGAGGCCGAAGAACAAATGGCGTTGCGACGGATACAGTAGCCATTGGAAACTTTAAGTTTGACGGGTTTGGGAAGAGTAAGGTCTATCTTGTGAAAAATTCTCCGCCATATATTGTGATTAAATTGCCGGATGTATATGTGCTCTACAACAATAAGGATGCCACTGAAACTGAACGTCTCTACGCGGAGTTGAAAGGGTGGTGAGGTTTCACATTGAATTTAAAATAAATCGTATGAAGTAGCCCCCTATTGTGATAGAATAATCTAGTTGTCCTAGTTTCCGGAAATTTACTCCATTCCAGCGATTTTCATAAGATATATAGGTGGATAATCGAGGAAATATGAGCATTCAAGAGTATTAACAAGAATCTTTGAAGATTTTACACAATAAACATCATTTTTTGTCGGTTTTTATTGATTTATTCAAAAATATTATGTATAATCAGCCTTGTTGATTTTGCAAATGGAATTTTAGGAGGTTTTTATTTTGGGAAAAGCGTTAATTATTGGCGCTGGCGGTGTTTCCAGTGTTGTTGTTCACAAATGCTGCCAGAACCCGGATGTATTTGAAGAGATCTGCATAGCTAGCAGAACTGTCGCGAAATGTGACGCTCTGAAAGATAAATTAGCCGGAGGCCGCACGAAGATTTCTACTGCTCAGCTCGATGCAGATAATACGGACGAAGTCATTGAACTGATCAAGAGCTTTGAGCCGGATGTCGTTATTAATGTCGCTCTCCCATATCAGGACCTGACAATCATGGATGCGTGCCTGGCAACAGGAGTGCACTATGTGGATACTGCCAATTATGAACCACAAGATACAGCGAAATTTGAATACTCTTGGCAGTGGGCTTACAAAGAAAGATTCGAAAAAGCAGGTCTTACCGCGTTGCTAGGCAGTGGATTTGATCCAGGTGTAACGGGCGTGTTCACAGCTTACGCTCAAAAGCACTATTTTGATGAAATTCATACTATTGATATTGTAGACGCCAATGCTGGTGATCACGGATATCCATTTGCAACAAATTTTAATCCTGAAATCAATATTCGTGAAATTACAGCCAATGGCCGCTATTTCGAGAATGGCGAGTGGATTGAAACAGCACCGCTTTCCGAGAAAAAAGTATATGATCTTCCGGAAATTGGACCAAAGGATATTTATCTTTTGTATCATGAAGAATTAGAGTCTTTGGCCGTTAACATCAAGGGTGTGAAGAAGATCCGTTTCTGGATGACTTTCTCGCAGAATTACCTGACTCACTTGAAAGTGCTTGAGAATGTGGGCATGACTTCTATCGAGCCTATCATGTATGAAGGAAAAGAGATCGTTCCTCTGCAATTCTTGAAGGCGATTTTACCTGACCCGGCTTCCTTGGGACCAAGAACAAAAGGCAAAACGAACATTGGATGTATCATCCAAGGAACTAAAGACGGAAAGCCAAAAACTTATTATGTATACAATGTTTGCGATCATGAAGAGTGCTATGCAGAGGTTGGCTCCCAAGCCATTTCCTACACTACAGGCGTTCCTGCAATGATCGGAGCGATGTTAATTATAAAAGGAATCTGGAAGAAACCGGGCGTTTTCAACGTTGAAGAGTTCGATCCAGATCCATTCATGGAAGCTTTAAATAAACATGGTCTGCCTTGGCAAGAAGATTTCTCGCCAACGCTGTTAGACTAAGGCGCGATAATGGATATAGATATCAGCGCGGTCCCGTCACCCTGTTACCTTGTAGATGAAAGATTGCTTACACGTAATCTTGAGATTATGAATTCTGTACAGGAACGTACTGGAGCAAAGATTTTGCTCGCACAAAAAGGCTTCTCCATGCATTCCTTGTATCCGTTAGTTGGAAAGTACTTGCATGGCGTAACCTCAAGCTCTTTGTTTGAAGCCAGACTTGGCTATGAAAAGATGGGCAAAGAGGTTCATGTGTACGCACCAGCTTATATAGATAGTGAGTTCGATGAGCTTCTTGGATATTCCGATCACATTGTGTTCAATTCTTTTGACCAGTGGATTCGATTCAAGGATCGCGTTAAGAATGCACCGAAGCATATCAGCTGCGGCATTCGTGTGAATCCGGAATATTCCGAGATCGAAGTTCCGCTGTATGATCCGTGCTATAATTATTCCAGAATGGGAGTAACTCTCCCTAACTTCAGACCGGAAGAGCTTGAAGGCATTGATGGACTACACTTCCATACAATGTGCGAACAGAATTCGGATACCCTTGAGCGTACGCTCAAGGTAGTCGAAGAGAAGTTCGGACCTTATCTCAAAGGAATGAAATGGCTTAATTTCGGTGGCGGTCATCATATTACACGTCCTGATTATGATCTAGAGACCCTGGTCAAGTGCATTCTACACATGAAAGAGACTTACGGTGTGGAAATCTATCTGGAGCCGGGTGAAGCAGTAGCGCTTAATACCGGATATCTGGTAGCTACCGTTCTCGATGTGATGCATAACGGAATGGATATTGCGATTCTCGATACCTCGGCAGAGTGCCACATGCCGGACGTACTGGCCATGCCGTACCGTCCGAACATTATTGATGCTGGACAACCTGGGGAATTTCCTTATACGTACAGATTAGGTGGAATGACTTGCCTAGCGGGTGACGTTATCGGAGATTATTCCTTTAAGGAGCCTTTGAAATACGGAGATAGACTCGTATTCCTTGATATGGCCCATTATTCCATGGTGAAGAACCATATGTTTAACGGTGTGAACCTGCCTTCTATTGTTAGTTACAATGAAGAAGAGGGAATTAAAGTGATCAAACAGTTCGCTTTCGAAGATTTCAGCGAACGTTTATCTTAAGGTTAATAAAAAGGTGTCCCGTGATGGGACACCTTTTTTGATTACTCCTTATTGCATCGTGATGGCGATGCGCTCCTCCTGTGGGAGCCACTCAACCTTTGCGCCAAGTTGTTCACTGATAAATCGAAGCGGCAGATACATTGATCCATTTACGATGAAGGGGAGTGTAGGGAGATTCACGGATTTATTGTTCACCATTGTCGCTCCTGTTACACCGTTAATACCGATAGCGAGAGCTGGCTTATCTGAAGCTGTACGAGTGATCATGATTTGTTTATCTACCGTTTTGGCTGCGGTTAAGTTCTCTTTAAAGGTAATCGTCGCGCCTAATTTCTCGAACAGAGATCGGAGGGGGACGAAATTCTGCCCGTTTCGAGTGATAACACCATTGGAAAGAGGGATGGATTCACCATTTAGGGAGATAGAAATTGGCTTTTGAACTGGGACGGGTGCTTCATGGGTGAATTCATAGTCTCCGTATCCTAGCTGTGCGTTCTTATTGACACCCCAACCCCATAGGGAACCGTCTTTCTTTTGCATGATGATATGTCGTGCACCATTCTTAATGCTGCTTACCTCAGTATCAAGAAGTGTGAATTTTGAATCAGAGGACATACTCTCGTTTTCAATAGAAGTCTGATAGAGATTTCCTTCCCCAGTTAATGCAACAATAGTCCGCTCTACGATAGAAACATCGACTACATTCTTGATTCCTTTAAGGAGAACCGGTGATTGTTCATGGTAAGTTGTTCCGTCAGAGGAACCTGTAATGGTAGCGCCCCAGAACCATAATTGGGAGGCCCCGTCAATGGCTAATAGGCTGTTCTGATTTCCTTTTAAACTTTTAATATTACTGATTCCCTTAATAGGCGTTGCAGATAGATCTATTGGAGCTCCTTGGTTCTTGTAATAATCTTGGACTGGCCAACTCCATATGGAACCGTCCTTCTTGAGTGCTAGGTTGTTTTTGATTTGAATAATATCCGTCAATTTTTGGATGGTTTCGAAGCTTTCGAAGTCATCGCGTGTAGTAGAAACAGTTCCATCTTTCTTTAAGAACACGTAACGTGTCCAGCTCTTATGAAGATCAGACTCATAGTAACCGCCCACAGCTGCCACGTTATCGACGCCGGAAACCGGTGTGAACGCGGAGGAAGTGAGTCCATCGGATGAAAAGGGGGCGCTTAGAATCGTCCCGTCTCCTTTAAGGGCTATCGTTCTATTTCCCGCCATGAACATATCTGCCAGATTGTCTAACTCTTGAACGGGTGTCACTTTAACAGCTTCAGAGTATGCCGATGTTCTCCATTGCCAGACCGAAAGGTCTTTCTTCATTACATATTGAGAACCAAAGTATGCTTGTACCTCATTCAGGTCATGGATTTGAGTGGGGACAGAGCGATTCCCTCCCCATACCCAGAAGGAACCATCTGTTTTGGTCAGATAATCCGCTCCATACGAAGTGAGGTTAGTAGTTGTGACCGACTTCTCTGCTGCAACTGCGCTTACATTAGAGGCGAGGCTTAATACGAGAAGAGCACTAACCATGCTGATCCATTTTTTCATAGGAATACCTCTCTTTTCTTATTAAATATTTTCATTATGTCTACACTATAATCCATTATCTTACATATAGACGCTAGAACTACTGGAAAAGTTTCTTCATATTTACCCACTCACAAGAAAGGTCTCATGTGATACAATAATTTAGTCTGTTTTTTAAAATATAAGAGAGTATAAGTTTCACGCTATACTTTATCCTTATATTTCACGCTTAAACACTTACCGTCCTTATAAGGACGCCGAAGGCGTTTATTCTTGATTTAGCTATTGAAAGGTTTGTATCTGAGGAGGAAGTCAGCGTCAATGAAACAAGCACCGTTTATTGCAGTGGAAGGCCCAATCGGGGCTGGAAAAACAACATTAGCTTCTATGCTAGCAGAAGAATTAAATTTACCGATCATCAAAGAGATTGTCGATGAGAATCCGTTTCTAGCTAAATTTTATGAGAACATGGACGATTGGAGCTTTCAACTGGAGATGTTTTTTCTCTGTAACCGGTATAAACAGCTTGAAGATACCGTTACACAATACATAGATAAAGGGATCCTGGTCATTTCCGATTACCATATTTATAAGAACCTCATCTTTGGAGAACGAACGCTGAATGGAACGAAACGTGAAAAGTATCGGCAAATTTATCATGTGCTTACGGATGACCTGCCAAAGCCAAATATTATTCTCTATATTAAAGCCAATTTAGATACATTATTAAGCAGAATTGAAAAACGTGGGCGGCCCTTTGAAGAGGGAATGGATACTGCGTATTTGGAGCAATTAATTAAAGATTATGATGACGCGATGGCCTCTCTAGCCATTCAGGAGCCTTCGACCGTAATTATTACCATTGATGGAAATGCAGTCGATTTCGTGGAGAATCCGGAACACTTCACTGAAATTGTCTCTTATATAAAGGAGCTAATCAAATGAATTCATATCATATCCCGGAAAATTCCATTATTACCGTGGCTGGAACTGTCGGGGTGGGGAAATCCACTTTAACAGGCGCCTTGGCCAAAAGACTTAATTTTCAAACCTCGCTAGAGCAGGTCGATCACAATCCTTATCTCGAAAAGTTCTATCATGATTTTGAGAGATGGAGCTTTCACTTGCAAATCTATTTTCTTGCTGAACGTTTCAAAGAGCAGAAGAAAATGTTCGAACTCGGCGGTGGTTTTGTTCAGGACCGTTCCATCTATGAGGATACCGGTATTTTTGCGAAAATGCATGCGGATCAAGGTACGATGTCCAAGACGGACTATGAAACCTACACCAGCCTGTATGAAGCTATGGTTATGACGCCGTACTTCCCGCATCCTGATGTACTGATTTATATTGAAGGCAGTCTGCCTTCCATTCTGACGCGAATTAATGAACGTGGCCGTGAGATGGAGATTCAAACGGATGTTTCCTACTGGGAGCATATGCATGGCAGATATTCGAAATGGATCAACGAGTTTACAGCTTGTCCAGTGCTTCGTTTGAACATTGATGATTATGATGTGAATGATGAGACTTCGATGTCTGATATTCTTGTGAAGGTTGGCGAAGCGATTCGTAAGCCTATTGATAAAATATAATTGATGATTTGAAGCCCCCAGGATTTGGGGGCTGTTTTTTTACTCAACTTATGTTGTAGTGCTCTTGGACAGAAATAGGAGAGGTCTTCTTATTCCGCTGGAAGAGTTGAGCTACTAAGGTGAAAAGGTCATAATGCATGTATCCCTTTACGTGCTCGTCACAACTAGTGTGATCGGCATACATTGCTTTTGAAAGGTTCGGATGTAGGGTTTTTGGATATTAATGTGTAGAAAATAGGAAGGAGTGAGCGTTTTGGAGTATACAGAGATTCAGGCAGAATTGATTATCGATGCTCAGGCAGAGCTGGGTGAAGGACCACATTGGGATGCTGAATTCAACCAGTTATATTGGGTAGATATTACGGGTAAGAAGCTTAGAATATATGACAGAGTCACAGGCAGTGAAACCGTCCGCTCTTTTGATCTTATGGTCAGCGCAGTTATTCCAACTACTGCCGGTGGACTTGTTCTAGCTATGGAGGATGGAGTCTATCTCTCTTCCCTCGAAGGATCTCCTGTCCAAATGATTTCGATTGAACCAGAGTTTCCACGTAACAGATCCAATGATGCAAAATGCGATCGACAAGGCCGACTTTGGGTGGGGACGATGAGTATGGATAATGAGCCGAAAGTTGGAGGATTGTATGTCCTTGAGCCCGACGGATTTTGTCGCCAAGTGTTGTCTGGCATTGGTATTTCGAATGGATTGGCGTGGGATTACGCACGGAGCAGAATGTATTATATTGATACGCCTACGAGACATGTGGATGTATTTGACTACGATGAAGTGGCCGGAAAGATCTGTAACCGGAGAGTCGCTTTTCAAATTCCTGATGCTACAGGTTTGCCAGATGGAATGACGATAGATAGCGAAGGAATGCTTTGGGTCGCCCATTGGGGCGGGGGTTGTGTTTCGCGCTGGGATCCGAATACGGGGGAGCAGATTGGACTGGTTCGAGTTCCAGCGCCTTTTGTCACCTCATGCACCTTCGGCGGTAGTGATTTAACAGAGCTTTACATTACGACTGCAAGGACAGGTCTAAATGAAGATGAGATCTGTCAGTATCCGCATGCGGGAGGATTGTTTATGGCTAAGCCTGGCGTGAGTGGTCTGCTGTCCGCGAGCTTTCAGGCTAAGGAGTAGATTTGTATCACTGTCAGGGACATGAATTTATATCTTCACACTTGGTAGAGTGGCTGCAGAAATGATACAAAGCTGTACGTGAGTTAAAGAGGGCGCACTTTCGACAAGTGCGTTCTTTCTTATCCAGAGTGCGATATCCTCCGCCTCATGATACAATAAGGGACAAGTTTATAAGGATGAGGTGACTTTAATTGAAGTATGATTTCGATCGCGTAATTGACCGCCGTAATACACGTTCTTACAAGTGGGACCAGTCCGAGAAGTTGTTTGGTGAGAAGGATATAATGCCACTTTGGGTGGCAGACATGGATTTTGAAAGTCCTCCTGCAGTGAAGGAAGCGATTCTGCGCCGCGCAGAACAAGGGGTTTACGGATACAGTGTACCTAGTGACTCTTATAAAGAAGCTATCACCTCGTGGTTCAGAAGACGGCATGATTGGGAAATTAAACCGGAATGGATTTCGGATTCTCCAGGAATCGTAACCTCCTTAAGTTTTTCTGTAGAGCTGTTTACTGAGCCAGGGGACGAGGTTATTTTACAGTCGCCAGTCTATTATCCCTTCTATGATGTCATCCAAATGAATGATCGCAAGGTCGCCAAGAATCCGCTTGTTATTCGTAATGGACGCTTCGAGATGGATTATGAGCAATTGGAAGGGCTGATGCAAGGTGGAGCCAAGCTGCTGCTTTTATGCAGTCCGCATAATCCGGGTGGTAGAGTATGGGAAAGAGAAGAGCTGCTGAAGCTTGGTGAGCTCTGTCTGCGTTATGGAGTGACCGTAATCTCTGATGAGATTCATTGTGATTTGGCGCTTCCAGGTTATGAGCATATCCCTTTTGCATCCTTATCTGAGGAAATTGCGAATATTACACTGACCACACTTGCTGCGACCAAAACCTTCAATCTACCGGGGTTACAATCTTCTTTTATCGTGTCTTCCAATCCGGAATTAAAGCTTAAATTTGATCGAAAAATGAAAGCCTTGAGTTTACATATGGCTAGCTTCTTCGCCCAGGGTGCAGTAGAAGCTGCCTATAATGATGGTGAAGAATGGTTGGATGAGCTTTTAGAGTACGTGTCAGGCAATGTGGACTATGCGATTAGCTATCTGTCAGAGCATTTGCCACAGGTCCAAGTGATGCATCCGCAAGGCACATACCTCCTATGGGTTGACTGCCGCGGTCTGAATCTGGATATTGATGGACTTAAACAGCTAATGTACAAAGAGGCTAAAGTTGCTTTTAATGAAGGCTCTGTCTTTGGAACTGAGGGACAAGGTCATCTGCGGATCAATCTAGCTTGTCCTAGATCTACTCTAGTTGAAGCGTTAGAACGCTTTTGCCAGGCAGCTGTAGCTTATACTGCGAAATAAAAGGTATTCCTGAAGCTTGATGTTTCCTTCTAAGGGGATCGTCGAGCTTCTTTATTTTGCAAAAAGGTAAAAAGAATAATAAAATGGAGTCCATTACGTCAAGCAGGAGGACTTCAAATGAAATGGGTAGCTCAGCTTCCGTACTATAAGATACAGCGAGAAATTAAGGATGGAGAACAACGAAGTATTACATGCAATCGCTTTATGTATTTGTACAAAGATAGAGTTGTGACTCGTCATCGTGAATTTCCAATAAAAGATATTTTAGATATGTCCTATCGCTCAATGGGAGGTTCAGAGGGGATGTTCTATCTGTACACGAGTAAAGGTGTATATACTTATTTGGTAGAGTGTGATCCTGAAAGCTTTATTCATACTTTTAAAAAACAGCAAAGGAATAAAATTGAGCGTACTGGTAGGCCGTGATATGATAATCCATACGACATTACAGGGTGGGAGAGAACATAAATGAGCAAAACACGAATTATTATTGATGCAGACACAGGTATTGATGACGCACTGGCAATTCTATATGCCTTACGTGCTCCAAATGTAATTGTAGAAGGAATTACAACCGTTTTTGGGAATATTGATGTCGAAAAGGCGGCGGACAATTCTCTGCGACTGATTGAGCTTGCTAAGCCTGGGTATGAGATTCCTGTAGCCATCGGAGCATCCAAGGCACTCGTTCGTGAGCACTCAGGCTACGCCACTCATGTGCATGGTGAGAACGGTATTGGTAATGTGGAAATTGCTCCATCCAGCCAGCGTCCCATTAGCGAGACTGCGTCTGAGTTTATTGTTCGGATGGCTAATGAGAATCCCGGAGAAATTGTATTAGTTACACTGGCACATCTAACCAATCTTTCGATGGCGCTTGATTTGGACCCTGGTATTAGGAATACTTTGAAAAAAGTAGTGGTGATGGGCGGTACGATCTTTAATCCCGGCAATAGAACACCGGTTGCAGAAGCGAATATTGCTGGAGATCCGGAAGCTGCTGATCATGTATTTACATCTGGACTTCCCGTTCTGATGGTGGGTTTAGACGTTACGCTTAAGACGCGGATTACCCAAGAGCATATCGATTTATTAAACCGTTTTGGACGTGAAGAGAATAAAGCGATCATTTCGTTTATGGAACAATCGCTCACTCATTATTTTAATTTCTATCGTGAAGCGAACTTTTTGATTAACAGTGCACCGCTGCATGATCCACTCGCGCTTATGGTTGCGCTGCAACCAGATCTAGTAACCTATAAAGAAATGAATGTTCGTGTGGAGCACAAAGGTGAGTTTACATCTGGAATGGTCGTAGCGGATTTGCGGGCTCAGCCAAAAGTGGGTAAGCCCATACAAGTTGCTGTGGATGTAGATGTTGAACGAGCGGTGGGTACCTTTTTGAGCGTGTTTATGTAATTTTGTCGACTTCTACTAATATGAAAAATAATTTCGAAGCTCATAAATGACAATCTATTAATTTTACAATTGGATAATCTTTGGTAAAATGGTAGAAGACATATAAAGAGTTTAAGAGATTACACTTCATATTATGGAAGATGGGAGACTTAACAGTCATGAACAAACGGATTGGTAAATTGGTCTTATGTCTGGCGATATCGCTAGGTGGCACCACGGCATTACTCCAAAATACTACACAAGCAGCACCAGCAGGTGGAGTTAGTATTGTGCTGGACGGTTATGCACTACCATTTCCAGTAGAACCTGTTGTGATGAACGGAACCACGATGGTTCCATTCCGGGCGATCTCTGAAGCGCTGGGGATCAACGTAGAGTGGAATCAAGCGCTTAAGAAAATTACCGCCACCAAGACAGATACGGCGGGTACTAAAGTGGTAACATTGACGCTTGGCAGCAAAAATGCAGGCGTAAATGGCGAAGTGGTGAAGCTAGGGGTTGCTCCCCAAACGATCCGCAATAACACGATGATTCCGCTTAGCTTCTTCGGCCAGCAGTTTGGTGCGGGGGTAGCTTGGGATCAAGCGACGAAGACGGTATCCATCACTTCACCCAAGACGGATATGTACAAACTGGGCTTCTATGCGCTTAGCTCATACAGCGAAATTTCCTTGCTTCCTAGCTTTGATGCTGCAGCTTTTGGTTGGAGCGGGATTAATAAAAGCGGACAATTCACCACGACAGGCACTGACTTTAGATGGCCTCAAGCGGCTGGAGATGTAACTCCAGAGTCTATTATCTCAAATGCAGCAGCAGGGGGCACAGCGCCTTATCTGATGGTCTTTTCTGGTGATACTGCATCCGAGCTGACGAAGAACCTGGAAGATAAAGTGCTTCAAGAGCAGACGATTACAGGAATCGTTGATCTGGCTACACAAAAGGGATTCCAAGGCATCACGCTGGATCTTGAGGGATTGGGTCTCACAGGAGATAAAGCTAAGGTTCAAGCAGATTATAATGCGTTTGTGAAGAATCTGTCTCAAAAAGCACATGCAGCAGGTCTTAAGCTCACGGTTATCCTTCATCCATTAAACAGCTCTTATAAAGGTTATGATTACAAGACGCTAGGCAGCCTCGCAGACGATTTGGTCATTATGGCTTATGATTATTTGCAGGAGAAAAAAATGCCAGAGCCGATGAGTTTAGTTGATGAAGGTATCCGGCTTGCGCTTCAGCAAGTGAGCAAGGATAAGCTGATTCTCGGTATTTCCGTTTATAGTGAGAATGAAACTTCAGTAAATTCCAAGGTTGGACTTGCCAAACGTTATGGTCTTAAAGGAATTGCAATCTGGCGTGTGGGCTTGATTGGACAGCCTGTCTGGAATGAGATGGGTAAGTCGGTGGAATTGTAGGCGGGATTATGATACGTTATCAAAAGAAAAGGGCTGCCATTTGGCAGCCTTTTTTTCTTATAAGGAAAAATATTATATGCTTACGCATTAAATTATCCTTATCTTTCTCACATAAAGCTAGTATGGAATAGATCTATTAAAGTATAGGGAAATCCTCCCTAAAAATTCTGCATTTTAGGGTTGTACAGGTGGAGTATAGGGAATTTCTCCCTATATTTCAGCGGATATCATCGTTTTTTAGAAAATTCCCCGTATTATAGGGAGAAATTCCGCATAAATGGGTAATTGTGAAGAAATCATCCTGAAAATAGGGAGTTTTTCCCTATAAATCTCCCTTGCCATCTCCCATCACAATTTCATTGACTGGGTGCAGGAGGTAGGGGAGTTTGGGATATGAAATCTAAAATGGATCGGAATTTATAAATTTTACGGCATAAATGATCTTTCTCTTACGAAGGGGGATATGCCTATTCATACGTACCATTCTCGATGGACTCGATAGTAGTGAATATCCGCGAGTAGGCATCTTTAATGTTGGGTTCATTTATTTTGTCGTTGTAAAGCCCATATTCCCAAGATCTATATTTTTCACCATTATGAAAATATCCTGTGGCATACATATTATTATTAAAGTTTTTTAAAGAAGAGTGCTCATATGATACGTCTTCAAGAACAAATGGCATAAATGACTTGGTGGACTGTATAAAGAAAAAAGGAATCGCTGCATGGGTATATACTTTAACATACTTATTGTCGTCCGCTTCTTGCAGATGCTCCTTCATAATAACTACGGCATCATAATCAGATGCAAGTTCATCGTAATCTTCTAACTCCTCAAAAGAAATACTTGTGAAGTGCACATGTTCTTCTCTTATTTTAGGGACCTCGCCAACAACACCTATAAATAAGCTTTTCCCTGAGTACAGCGGTGTATCAACAGTATCAGCATTAGATGTACAGCCTGTAGCAAATATGAATATTAGGATAATGAGTGCGTTTAGGATGATTTTCCTCATCTTTTGGCTCCTTTCAAGAGTTCTGCATGAGTTGTGTTTACTTACAATAAAGCATTATACTGGAAATTAATGGTTCAGACCAGTAAATGAGTCATGGACTTCGAAAGAAGCCTGATTCAGAGGAGGGTTATGTTGCGGTTGTTTTTGTCCTCATTATATTTGGAGTAGCCTTGTTTTTACCCCGTCAGATTAGGAAGTCTGGTTTAATTATAGTATCTTCAATAACTGTACTTCTGCTATTATCCTTCGCTATTCGCCCCTACTGGATTGATTATCAAGTATCCCGAAAAACAGAACAGCTCAATCACTAAATCCTTATCATTTACAAGTTAGATTTAAAAACGAAGAAGGTTGGATTTATGTTTATTCAGTCGTAAATGAGAAGAAAATTCACCAGAGTGTGTGGATACCATCAGGTGGCAACTCTTTCGAAGAAGGAAAGCATTACGAAAAATGAGATCAGCTAAGTAGTGACGAAGGGAAGTTTGGAACTGTAGAAGCGATAGCGACCGCCCGAAAGCTTTCCGTAGGAAAGCTCACTTCGTAAGCATAGGCTGTCTCCGGAAGTCTAAACATTCCGGAGTTACGACTGAAGCTGCTGCCCTGGATTTCTCAAACACACTTCGACTGTTATAAACCTCACATTAACCTAATCCATAAACCTTTATAATCTCTAAGATTGAGCCCTTGAATCAAATCATTATTTTTCAGGAGGACTTTAAAGTATGAGATATAAAGCATTGGAATTAGACAAACCGCTTACTTATGAGCTGGAAGGCTTAGAAATAGGAGTTACCTCGAACTGTAATTTCCGCTGCGATTATTGTTGTGCGTATAATAGAAATGATGGACAAAGCATCAATTCTAAAGAGGTTATCCGAATTCTTGAAGAGCTTCCTGATCTGAAAAGAGTACGCTTGTCAGGTGGCGAGGTCACATTAAAGTTCGATGACTGTGTGGAGATTGTAAACTACTGCTCATCCAGAGGGATTCAGACACAGCTGAATTCGAACGGCAGTCTTTTAAATGCTGAAAGGATTGATCAATTGGTCGCGGCAGGATTAACGACGATACATATTTCCTTCAATTTTACTACTGCGGACGCCTTCTCTCGTTATTATAATATTCATCCAAGCATCTATGAGAAAATTAGAGAGAACATTACTATGTTCGCGGCATCTAGTGTAGATACGGTGCTGGAGACGCTGTTGTTCAGCGAAACTCAGGATAACATGAAGGAAATCAGCGATCATGTCTACGCGATGGGTGTTAGAACACATGAGATTCAGAACAGTATTATCATGGATCATACAGGCTGGAAGTCTATAGCTGCCCGCGAACAATTAAAGAATGCTGTGAGTGAACTGATCGCTATGAAGAAAGAGGATACGATTTTGTATTTCACTTGCATGGACCGTTTTATGGATATGCTTGGGTTCGAGGAACAACAGGGCGTTTATTTTCCACATTGCATAGAGGGCAAGAAACAGCTTCATCTACATGGAAATGGGGACATCCTGATCTCTGAATTATGTCATCCCGTTATTATTGGCAACATTTATCAGGGAACCTCACTGAAGGACTTATACAGTAACATGCCAGCGCCTTTGGCTCAGTTTCTGGATAAACTGCCATGTCCAGCACTGGATGCATTGTTTCCGCAAGGGGTTTAAATCGTTAAGCATTTCTATAAAATTACTACTTGGAGCCAATTTAAAGAATTGGTTCCTTTTTTGTGTAGTAGATTAATGGAAAGTCCTGTATGATTTCTGTAAGCTTATAGAGACTGCTACAACATAAATTTGCGGATAAGGAATGTATGACATCCATACATAAGGTGTGCGAAACATGCTTACGAATATAAAAAATGGACTCATCAAATCCAATGTTGTACTCGAAAAAATCATGCCATTATTAACCCCTACTGCCATCGTCGTTGGCGTACTTAATGAAAGCAGACTGCTACCATTCACAGGTCTCGTCCCTTGGATATTCGCTTTTATGACATTGATCGGAAGCTTGAAATCCAATCTCAAAGATCTGCTGGGCGTACTGCTGAAACCACAGAAGCTGATCGTGTTGATGATTATTCTTCATATCGTGATGCCGCTCATTGGCTGGCTCGTTGCAAGTGCTGTTTTTCCGGGAGATCCTTACACAGTGACTGGATTTGTACTGTTGTTTGCGATCCCAACGGGTGTCGTTAGCGTGGTGTGGGTATCCATATACGGCGGGAATATTGCATTAACTTTGGCAATTATTCTGATCGATACGCTCTTGTCACCGATTGTCGTTCCGGGTACCTTGTATTTGCTCATGGGAGCAAGTGTGGAGATTCAACTTGGGGAAATGATGAAAGGGCTCCTATGGATGGTTGTCATTCCTTCAATGGTCGGGATGCTTCTGAATCAATGGACAAAAGGTAAGGTGAATACGGTATGTGGACCTCCGCTTTCCCCATTTGTAAAGATTGGGTTGTTCATGGTCGTTTCTATTAATGGTGCCAGCATTGCCCGTTATCTGAAACACCCGGATAGTAAATTGGCAATTATTATTGGCGTAACCTTCTTAACCGTGGTTCTTGGATATGTAATCGGAGCATTAGTATCACGCCGTTTCCGTTTTAGCTATGAAAATTCTGTGGCTGTGCAATTTAATTCCGGCATGCGTAATTTAAGCGCGGGAGCTGTGCTCGCAGTAAAATATTTCCCTCCGGCTGTCGCGCTCCCCGTAATTTCAGGAATGTTATTTCAGCAAATTCTCGCTGCGATGTCTGGTCTATTTTTACGTAGCAACACTAAACACCCCTTAACAGATGGTGCAATCACGCAAGTTACCCCGGCGTCCCAGTCAGAACCACCTATTTCATCATAGAGTTAAAACAGGTCTTAATAACTAGTATGAAGAAGGCGACCAAACTAGTAGAACTAGTTTTTCCTGCATTTATATGCAAAAATTCGACATTTTTTGATATTTTCCGTATTTTCGCTTCATCAATATTCACTAATTTATCGTCATATCCGATAGTAGTTGTATTATTTACAATTGCATTGTTCGCTAATGAACAGTAGTCGGAAGGATGAGGAAAAATGAAGATTCGTCTTAAACTATCACTTATGATGATAGGTGTGACCCTATTATGTATTGCTGTAATGGGGGTTTTTACATATTTAAGGTCAACTCAGGCAATTGTGAGCCTTACTGAGAATTCTATGAAGCAGGTCAATACGAATAAAGCTCAGACCATATCGTCTATGATTTCGAAGGAGCAGAGAAGTATTGAGCTTATTGCCGGAAGGTCGGAAATTGTCGAATTATTACTCCAAGCAGGGAATGGTGGAGTCGCCAAGGGGAGTGAGCTACAGAATGAGGTGAATATCAGCCTTCAGGGAATTGTGAAGGATGCTGGGAACCTTGAACATGCTTTTGTCAGTGATATGAAAGGCATCGCTGTGGCTGATAGTGACATTAAGCTTATAGGTACGGATTTTAGTGAAAGAAATTATACGAAAAAAGTTATGGATACCGCGGCGCCGGTCATTAGCGAAACGCTAAAATCAAAATCTACTGGGGCTTATGTGGTGGCTTTTGTGCATCCGGTTAAGAGTAACGGGAAGATGATTGGATATGTTGCTTCAGCGGTTTCTGCAGATAGTATGATTAAGTATTTAGCAGATGCAAAAGTAGTAAATACAACGACTTCGTATGCTTATCTTCTCGATGAGAATGGGAATACACTATACCATCCGGATAAGAAGCAAGTAGGACAGCCTGTTGCCAATGATCAGATCATGGCTGTGGTGAAGCGTGTGAAATCTGGTGAAAAAGTAGAAGATAGCCTACTTAGCTATACATATAATGATGTGGATAAAAAATCAGCCTACACCGTTATGCCTGAGACCCACTGGTTGCTTGGGCTAACCGCAAATTTAGATGAAATTGTAAAACCAGTGAACGAGATGAGAAGCTTTAATCTGTTGCTGGGTGCAGGAAGTTTGATTATTGCATTGTTGATTGCTTTATATTTTGCCCAAAAAATCTCTTCACCGATTACTAAACTGACAGATTTGATAAATAGAACGGCAGAGCTGAATTTGACGTATGACTCCCAGTACGAGTATCTGACGAAAAACAAAGATGAAACAGGTACGATAGCCATTGCGATGCTCCGAACACGGGTTATTCTTCGTGATATGGCGAGTAGTCTAATCACGATCTCGACCAAGGTGCTTGATAATGCGGAGACTCTTGAAAAGCTGTCTATAGATGTGCGGGAGAATGCTCATGACAATTCGGCAACAACACAGCAGCTTTCGGCAGGGATGGAAGAGACAGCAGCTTCAACACAAGAGATGACGGCAGCGATTACTGAAATTGATGTTAATGTATCCGAGATCTCCATTAATGTAAAGGAAGGCGCGGAAGTTTCCAAACAGATCAGTGAGCGGGCGATGGAGTTACAAGATGAGGCGTTAGAGTCTACGGATAATGCGAAGCGAGTGTATGAATCTGTTCGTATCGATATGGAAAAAGCAATTGAACAGTCGAATGCGATCTCGGAGATTAATGTACTGGCGGATACGATTCTATCGATTACTAGTCAGACTAATCTGCTTGCTTTGAATGCAGCGATTGAAGCGGCTAGAGCAGGTGAGGCGGGTAGAGGTTTTGCTGTTGTAGCTGGTGAAATCCGCAAGTTGGCTGAGAAATCGTCAGAGACTGCGGCTGGGATTCAAGGGGTCGTTTCAGGTGTATATGCTTCTGTTGAACTAATGAAGGAAAATTCAGAGGCGTTACTTGCTTTTATTGACCAGAATGTTCTTGGAGATTATGAGCGGTTAACGGAGGTAAGTCAGCAATATAACAGAGATGCTACTACAGTGAATTTGCTGATGAATCAATTCGAGACCGCGGCCGATCATCTAAGTATGGCGGTATCTAGTATTTCTATAGCGGTCAATGAAGTGGCTGCTACAGTAAATGAGGGGGCTATTGGGATTCAGGATATTGCGGTGAAGACGGCTGATATCGTTGAGAAGACATTCCATGAAGTTACGGTGGCTGACGAGAATACCCAAAGTGCCAAGGAGCTACAGGCGCTGGTAGATCGGTTTAAGATCTAAGAAGGATTAAGGGAATCTTTATCCGTCATTCATAAAATATTAAGCTTGCAAGGTTATAGTACATATATAACCTCCCTTAAATATAAACTTTACCCCGCCGGCCGTCGGCGGGGTCTTTTTTTATGAGATCTTTTTAAAGTGAATACCAGCTTAGCCAGTGATGAGGTAAATAGCTTCATCCAGCGGAACGATAACCTCTGTTTGTTCCGCCATATCCTTCAAACGCACCTTATCATCACTTGCTTCGCTTTCGCCGATCAGTATTACGTAACGGATGTTTTTGGATGAGGCTGTGGCGAGTTGCTTTTTTAATTTTCTTTTACCAGATACGAGAGTGGTTCTTATAGAACAAGCACGCAGCTCAGCCGCTGCAATCAAAGCTTGTGGTAGTGTCTCACCAATGGGAATGACCATAACATTAGCTGCACTATTTTCTTGGGTAGGTCGTTCTGCCAGGAGCGTCATGATTGACTCCATACCAAAAGACAACCCAACCGTAGGATATTCAATATCCTCTCTGCCCACTAGCTGTCCGATAATCGCGTCATATCTGCCTCCACCACCCAAGCTTGAGGGAAAGGAACCCGATGCATCAAAGATCTCGTAAACTGTTCCTGTGTAGAATGAAAGACCTCGTGATAAGAAAGGATCGAAGCGGCAAGTATCTTGTAGTCCAATGTTGTGGATTAGATTTTGTAGGACGAGAACCTCTGACGCACCCGGTTGTGTTGTAAGATTGTATTTGTCGCATAACTGCTCAAAGTTTGGATTGTCCATTTCGATAAGCGCAAGAATCGCTGCGATGGTTGCAGATTCTAGCCCCTTGCCAATTAACTCGTTCTCCACTCCATTAATGTTGATTTTCTCAAGTTTATCAAGGGTGAGCATAACGGAAAGTTGCGCTTCTGCAGGTACGCCGATGGATGCTAGAATCTCACCGAGAAAACGTCGATTGTTCCATTTTAGGATGATAGGAATGTCCAGCTTGCGGAAAGCTTCAGTAGCCAGTTGCATTAGCTCAGCTTCAGCCTCAGGGCCGGAAATGCCGACCACATCGACATCACATTGTAGGAATTCACGCAGACGCCCGCGTTTTACGGGTCCATCTCGGAACACTTTTCCGATCTCATACCTTTTGAAGGGGAACTCTATCCCTGGATTTAATGCGATCACTTTAGCAAAAGGAATCGTCAGATCATAGCGTAACCCTAGCTTGCGGTTGCCTTGATCCGAGAGTTGGTACATTTCCTTGAGAATTTCATCTCCACCTGCATATTTCGAGGTTAATAATTCCAGTTCGTTTAATAATGTGGTGTCCATAGATTCAAAATCATAGAGTTCGAACAAATCCTGCAGCGTTTTTTGAATGTTCTTTCTGAGCGCTTGCTCTTTACCGAAGTAGTCATAAGTTCCTTTAATGTTTTGCATCATTAGTAGCTCCTTTGAATTGGCATAGTTTAGAAAATAAAAAACGCGCAGGACCTCTTGGTCCTGCGCGTATCTATGCCGCAGGGAGGCCAACGCGAGTAGCGTTAGCCTCCCTGAAAAAATTCAGGAATGCTAACGCTGTTTGTGATAATAATGAAGTTGATTCAGCATGATTGTATTTGTATTCACCAGAACCAATTCCCTTCGAAAATTTGATACTGCCGATTATAGCGGATCATTCCGAGTCATGCAAGTAAGAATTTATATTAGGTTCGATTTCTAGTGGGCGAATGGATAAGTTATCAGCTATAATAAGGCTTCGATATTCCTTACGGAAAGGGAGTTTTTCTACGATGGATAAATCTTTAATTATAGCTCGGACCGAAGATTTTGTTAAAGAACAACTGGGACAAGATACTACGGGTCATGACTGGTGGCATTCCGACAGAGTGCGCAACACCGCCGCTGAAATTGCCAAGATCGAGAGCGCAGATGTATTTGTCTGCACGATGGCCGCCTTGCTGCATGATGTTGCTGACGAGAAGCTTAATCCGTCTAAAGAAGAAGGTTTGCATAAAGTACGTACTTGGCTTTCTTCATATCTTACAAATGAGGAACAAATTAATCATATTATGATGATTATTGAGACGATGTCCTTTAGCGGTGGCGGGGGAGAACCGATGCAGACTCTTGAAGGCCAAGTCGTCCAAGATGCCGATCGACTTGATGCACTTGGGGCCATTGGGATTGCCAGAACCTTTATTTTCTCAGGGGCGAAAGGTCGTCCGGCTTATGATCCGGAAGTGTCTCCAAGAGATAAATCGCTTCAAAAGGAGTACAGGGATTACAGCAAAGGAACAGCTATCAATCATTTTTATGAAAAGTTATTAAAATTAAAATTCCTGATGAATACAACCTATGGACGCAAGTTAGCAGAAGAACGGCATGATTTTATGCTTAATTATCTGGACCAGTTCTATAAGGAATGGAATCAAGGGAGCCAATAGCTGTTATAATGATAAGTATGCACAAGATGAAGGATCGCGGAGTTTCCGCTTTAACCAGAACAATCGGCATAGAAGAGGTTGAACGATGAGTGAATTGCAATTTAGAGATTATGAGTTAAACGAAGACATTATTAAAGCGCTGGATGTTCTGAAATATGAGACGCCAACAGAAGTTCAAAGTAAAGTGATCCCTGTAGCTCTTCAGCAAAAGGATCTGATCGTTAAATCGCAAACGGGTAGTGGAAAGACGGCAGCTTACGGAATCCCGGTCTGTGATTTGGTGGATTGGGTGGAGAATAAGCCGCAGGCTTTGATTCTAACGCCTACTCGGGAGCTTGCCATGCAAGTGAAAGAGGATATCACCAACATTGGACGATTTAAACGGGTTAAGGCTGTGGCTCTTTTCGGTAAGCAGCCCTTTGCTCCACAAAAAATTGAGCTTACTCAAAAAACACATGTTGTCGTAGGTACGCCTGGACGTGTGTTCGACCATATTGAAAGAGGTACGCTTCCGCTAAATCGGATCAAGTATTTGATCATCGATGAAGCAGACGAAATGCTGAGCATGGGGTTCATTGAGCAGATCGAAAAGATCATTAAGCAGCTGCCAAAAGAACGAGTGACTTGTGTTTTCTCCGCTACATTACCGGAAGTGATTAAGAATTTGTGCCGGAAATATATGAGCGATCCGGTGGAAATTGAGATACAAGCAAGTGGAATTACAACCGCTACAATTGAGCATGCATTGATCGAAGTGAGACAAGCTGCCAAGTTCTCGCTACTGAGCGATATTATTACGGTGGAGAATCCGGACAGCTGTATTATCTTTTGCCGCACACAAGAACAGGTGAATGCGGTATTTAGAGGGCTGGCTGATCTGGAATATCCCTGTGATAAGATCCACGGGGGAATGGAGCAGGACGAGCGCTTTGAGGTCATGAACGCTTTTAAAAGAGGGCAGTTCCGTTATCTAATCGCTACAGATGTGGCGGCTAGAGGGATTGATATCGAGAACATCACCCACGTGATTAATTACGATATTCCGCTGGAAAAAGAAAGCTATGTACATCGTACAGGCAGAACCGCTCGTGCAGGTAAGACGGGTAAAGCGATCACTTTTGTCACTCCAAATGAGCAAAAGTGGGTGAAGGACATTGAAGGCTATATAGGCTTCAGCATCCCAACTATGAAAGCACCTTCAGATGATGCCGTTGCTTACGCGAAGGAAGCGTTTGAGCAGAAGATTAACAAGCAGCCTGTCCGCAAGAAGGACAAAAGCGAAAGCTTGAACAAAGAGATCATGAAGCTGTACTTCAACGGCGGCAAGAAAAAGAAGCTAAGAGCCGTGGACTTTGTAGGAACTATCGCGAAGCTTGAGGGGATGTCCGCCGAAGATATCGGCATTATCTCAATTCAGGACAATGTGACATATGTGGATATTTTGAACGGTAAGGGTGCTATGGTACTGCAAGCGATGAGAGAGACGACCGTAAAGGGCAAGCAGCTTAAAGTGCATATTGCGAAGAAATAAACGGTGGATTGCGGTCTATCGCTGATCATGTCACATATGCCGCCTTTGATGCGGTTTATACTAAGAGGGAGTCGTGTTTATTACACGGCTCCTTCTTTTTTTAAAAAGATTTAAAATAGAGGATTAATCTATCGGTAATCAAAACTGTTATTAAATAAAGAGGTGGTAGAGTGAAAGGTGAATTTAAGAACACTAGGATTAAAGCAATTCTGCAAGTTCTATTTGTTGTTTTTTTGCATTTTATAACTATCTATCTTTTGAAGCTGAAAACTGAAGATTGGGATGAAGAAATAGTAAGGCAGATGTTCTTAATGTATTCAGCATCAATATTTCTTACATATATGTCTTGCATGATGGCTTTAAAGACGAGGAAGCTAAGGTACAATATTACATGGTTAGTTATCAGTACTTTACCCAGCTTGAGAATTCTATTTTAATATTTTTAATGTTAATAATGATATTATCGAAGGAAAAACCAGTAATTGATTAACATCTGTACATAAAGAATGGAAATACGAGATTCACTTTTCGTCCTTCAAAACCATTGAAAAGTTTCTATTTATGCTAGGGACGGATGAGTTTGGTCGTTTGATACCCTAAACGCGGAGGATTAATTATCGAATTGGGCGCAGATGAAAATAGTTTGTGTTTGAGCGAGTGTTTAGATTGTGTTGTCTTTGATTTTAGGGAAATCCTCCCTAAAAATTGCGGATTTTCGCTGGATTTTAAGCTTTATAGGGAATTTCTCCCTGAAAATCGCCTGAAATCCACTGTAATGAGCTAATTAGGTGAATTTAAGGGGAGGAATTCCCTAATTGTTGAAATCAGGACCGTAATATCGATGAAATTGGGGAGGATTTCCCTAATTTTCATTCCCACGAATCCAAAAGCCCATAACTCCCTATAACTCCCTATAACTCCCTATAACTCCCTATAACTCCCTATTACTCTTAAACTCCAATACTCCCTAACTCACCAATTTAGCCCTCATGCAGGAAATAGATGAGAAGTACGAAAAAGCAAGCCTAGTCGCCAATGACGTGGGACTAGGCTTGCTTTTTTTGAAAATCCCAGAAGCTGAATCAATCATTCTTCAGAAGCTCTAGATAACGTCCTTAGGCGTTATACTGCGCCTGATGCAGCCGGCTGTATATGCCGCCGGCATGGACTAACTCTTCATGGCGGCCTTGCTCGGCAATGCCTTCTTCGTTCACGACCATGATCCGGTCGGCATTCTTAATCGTCGTCAATCGGTGGGCGATGACGAGTGTGGTTCTACCCACGGACAGATCCGCCAGCGATTGCTGAATCGCTGCTTCCGTTTCTGTATCTAGCGCGGAGGTAGCTTCATCCAGAATCAGGATCGGCGGATTCTTCAGGAACATGCGGGCGATCGCTAGGCGTTGCTTCTGTCCACCGGACAGCTTTACTCCGCGCTCACCGATCACTGTATCCATGCCTTCGGGTAGATTCTGAATGAGATCCTCCAGATGGGCACGCCGGGCAGCTTCCCAGATTTCAGGCAGCTTCGCATCCAGCTTTCCGTAGGCGATATTCTCACGAATCGTACCGGAGAACAGGAATACATCCTGCTGCACGATCCCGATCTGCTTACGTAACGACTCTAGCTTCATGTCACGGATATCGATGCCATCTATGGTGATAGCCCCGCCAGTGACATCATAGAAACGAGGAAGCAGGCTGCAGATGGTTGTTTTACCTGCACCAGAAGGTCCCACAAAAGCAATCGTTTCGCCAGCTTTTACTTTCAGGCTAATATTTTGCAGAACCGGACGGTCCTCGTCGTATCCGAAAAAGACATTCTGGAAGATGATATCACCGTGTAAAGTGCTTACCTCTACAGCATCCGGCTTGTCGCTGATATCCGGCTCCGTATCAATAATTTCTAGATAACGTTTAAAGCCGGCAATTCCTTTAGGATAACTCTCGATAACGGCATTGATCTTCTCGATCGGACGGAAAAAGATATTGGACAACAGAATAAATGCCACAAACTCACCGATTTGAAGTTCGCCATTGATGAAGAACCAAGCACCGCTGATCATCACAAGGATCGTAATGAGGCGGGTCATCATATAGCTGACGGATAAGCTTTTGGCCATGGTTTTATAAGCAAGAAGCTTAGTTTTACGGAACATTTGATTATCTACGGCGAATAGCGCTTGTTCATGCTGCTCATTGGCAAAAGATTGCACAACCCGGATTCCGCCCACATTATCTTCGATACGGGCATTGAAACTACCTACATTCCCAAATAGCTGGCGGTAGGTGGAAGTCATGTTGCGTCCGAAGTAGATGATCACCCAAGCCATAATTGGAACGATAATAAAAGTAATAATCGCCAGCTTCAGGTTAATATCAGCCATCAGGATAAAAGCTCCGACGAGTGTCATGATGGCAATGAATACATCCTCAGGACCATGGTGCGCCACCTCGCCGATATCATTTAGGTCGTTGGTGATACGTCCGATTAGGTGACCTGTTTTATTATTATCAAAAAATCGGAAGGATAGTTTCTGGATGTGATTGAACATTTTTTTACGCATATCGGTCTCGATGTTAATACCAAGCATGTGGCCCCAGTAAGTAACGATATATTGCATTACCGTATTCAAGGCGTAAATAGCTAGAAGCGCGACACAAGCAATGAGTATCAGCGGCCAATCTTGACCGGGGAGCAAATCATCAATAAATTTATTGACAGCTACCGGAAAAGCTAGTTCTAGCAGACCTGCAAAAACAGCGCAGGAGAAGTCCAATATAAATAGTTTTTTATACGGACGATAGTAGGAAAAAAACCTTCGAAGCATTCTGTTCACTCTTTTCTATAGGAATATGTAGGGATCGAATGAAATTGATTCTCAATTGTCTTGATTATATGGATACTAAAGATGTCATTCGATTTTGTCAATAATAGGGTTATGAAATTACTTAAGGCTTGTAACTTTTATAATAATAGTGGATGATAGGTCTTAATGCCATGTAATAAACATTTTTATATTTCTGGCGTAATCGCTCACCGTCCTTACAGGGATGTCAAGGGCGTTTATGCTTGTTGTAATTTAGGAGGATACATGATGAAAGCATCGCAACGAGAAGGAAACATTCAGAATAGAGGTTTAACGGACACCAAATATGATCGCTGGCTGCTAGTGTTGGGGATTGTGTTTATCGCAGCGGCACTTAGAGCGCCCTTCACCTCCGTTGGTCCACTGGTACAAATGATTCAGGATGATCTAGGCTTATCGAATACTTTAACAGGAGCTATTACCACTTTACCATTGTTGGCTTTTGCGATCTTGTCCCCGTTTGCTCCAAAGCTAGCCCGCCGTTTCGGGATGGCTAATGTGTTATTGATTGCCATGGTTATGCTTGCTATGGGGATTCTAATTCGGTCTGGATCTGGAACGGGATTATTGTTCACAGGTACGGCGATCCTCGGGCTTTCTATTGCAGTGTGTAATGTACTGCTTCCAGGGCTTATTAAAGGGAAGTTTCCCCACAAAATTGGATTAATGACAGGTGTCTATACGGTCTCTATGAATTTATGTGCAGCCATCGCTTCAGGAATTAGTGTACCGCTAGCCAGTAATGCTGGATTTGGCTGGAGAGGGACTTTGGCAATTTGGTTTATGATCGCTGCACTGGCCACTTTGTTCTGGATTCCGCAAATGCGTAAGCTTGATCAAGGGACTGGGGCTAAGGGCTCGGTCTCCAGTGGGAATATGTGGCGTTCTTCGCTTGCATGGAAAGTAACGATTTTTATGGGCCTACAGTCACTGCTCTATTATGTCTTTATAGCTTGGTTTTCTGTTCTCCTTGGTGAGCGAGGAATGTCATCAAGCCATGCAGGCTGGTTACTATCGCTGATGCAAATGGCGCAGTTGCCGTTTACTTTCTTCGTGCCGTTGTGGGCAGGTCGGATGAAGAACCAACGTATTCTGGTAATCATCACGGCTATTTTGTATTTCATAGGAATAGGTGGAATTTGGCTGGGCAGCAGTGCTTTAATGGCAGTCTGGGCGATATGCTTTGGGATTGCCGGAGGATTCGCCTTCGGCCTAGTGATGATGTTCTTCAGTCTACGGACTAGAAGCACTCAAGAAGCCGCGGAACTGTCGGGTATGGCGCAATCCGTGGGCTATGTGCTTGCTGCAATGGGTCCGGCATTATTTGGATGGCTGCATGATGTTACGAATAGCTGGACAATGCCGCTAGTTTTATTGCTTTGTGCAAGCGTATTGCTGCTGGTTGTCGGACTTGGTGCTGGTAGTGATCGATATATTGGAGATAAAAGGTAACATCTATTGTAATTAATAAAGAGTGTATGGGTGCGACACTGCACCGGTACACTCTTTTTTTTGTAGCATAGGAAGAAACTCCCCTCAGAATTAGACCCGTTTGTAAGCGAACACACGGATTCTTCGATAATCCATCACCCAACGGTTAGCTTGAAATAACGTGGGCTTCAGTTTCTGTTCCATGTAAGTGAGGACTTCCTCTCGTTCAGAGGGGATGAGGACACTTAAGATTCCATTAGCAAAAGTGTTCAACCAGCGCTGGAACCCTTGCTCTCCAGCCTCTAGCGGGGTTGGACGGTCGAAACAAAGAGCGAGGTCTACTGTCAGTCCATGCTGTTCCAATAGTGATGCATATTGCCCAGCCCACCGAACTCAGCGACAAAACGTCCACCTGTCCGCAGGCTAGCTGCAATAGAAGCGGCAGCTCCATTCGCGTCGGTCAACCAATGTAGAGCAGCATTGCTGAACACAGCATCGACCGGCTGTTCCGCAGTGTAATTTTGCCCATCTGCTAAGATGAAGTTTAGCTGAGGATGCTTGTCACGGGCAGTCTGAATCATTTCGTCCGAGGCATCAATTCCTGTTATAATTGCACCTCTAGCCGCGATGGCTGCTGCCAAATCGCCAGTTCCACAGCCCCAATCCATAATCTGTTCACCAGGCTGGGGGCGAAGCAGCTCAATTAAGGATTCTCCAAACTGAGATACAAAGGCCATATCAGCATCATAGATTCCGGTATTCCACTGGTGGTTCATACGTACTCGTCCTTTCTGGTTTGGAATTACAGTGATATTTCTGATGTAGCACATTCTTTAATTATGTTGTATCATACCAGCCTCTTATAAGTGAAATATATAAACTGAATAACTGTGATTGGTTATGCCTATGGGGATTTGAATATGTTAAATCGGTTATATCGTTGTTGGATTCATCTGTACAACGATTTAAAAATAAGTTGCTATTTATCCGAAAAAAATGTATAGTATTATGTACAGTGATTATTTCATTGGTGTACATAATGTGCGGTCGTGGCGGAATTGGCAGACGCGCACGGTTCAGGTCCGTGTGGTAGCAATATCGTGGAGGTTCGAGTCCTCTCGACCGCATCATCAAATAGGCTTATACAATTGCTCTTGGGCAGTTGTATAAGCCTATTTTTTATTTCTGAAGAAAGTGATGGTGGTCCAATTCTTACTGTAGCTATGCTTCGGAGCATAATATGGCGAAGATATTATAGGTATTTTGTATTGACAATTATATCGGTTACCGTAATAATGTTATTACGGTAACCGATATATCGCTAACAGTAATAGAATGGAGATGGAATCATGCCTGAAAGCTCAGAAAGAGGAGCCTTAACAGAAGCTGTATTTTACATTTTATTGTCTTTATACACCGCAATGCACGGATACGCAATTATGCAGAATGTGAAGGATTTAAGTCATGGTCGAGTGGATCTTGGAGCGGGCACTTTATATGGAGCTATTAACACCTTGCTTGAGAAAAACTGGATAAGAGCTATAGAAGGGGAAGAAGGCTCCCGAAGAAAGGAATACGAAATTACTGAATTAGGGAAGACAGTGATTCAGGGGGAGCTTATCCGGTTGGAAGAGCTGATTGCTAATGGGAAGAGAATAGCTGGAGGTGAGTCGAAATGAAGCATGTGGTTCGCAAGCTGTTTTGGGATTTTGAGAAGGAAGAACAGTGGCTTAATGAAATGTCTGCCAAAGGGTTTGCCCTTTCAAGCTACTCCTGGTGTAAATATGTGTTTACTGACTCGCCTAAGAATGAGTATACGTATAGAATTGAACTTTTAGATAATGTGCCTACTCATCAGGAAAGCGTAGCATACCTCAAGTTTTTAGAAGAAAATGGAGTAGAGAGTGTTAGCAGCTATGTTCGCTGGATTTATCTTAGGAAGAAGTCATCCGAAGGTTCGTTTGATATTTACACGGATCTGGAATCCAAAATAAAACACTTTAAGCGAATTAACACGCTATGGAATTCTGTTATGTGGTTAGAGTTCATTGTTGGTTTAACCAACATTCTCATTGGGGTAACGAATTATTTCAATTCATCCAGCAGCATTAGTTTAATAAACGTTGTTCTAGGCGGGCTTTTAATCCTTTTGGGACTTGTTTTTTTAAGAGCCGGTGCACCTATCCGTAAGAAAATTAAGAAGCTTCAACAAGAGAATTTAATAAGAGAATAGTTATTTTAAGTTGTGCTATGTACTAACAGCAAGCTCCCCGAGTGTTGGGGACTTGCTGTTTATTTTTTGTCTGTGAGGATAACACGCAATCTCTTTGATTTATACCAACCTATCATTTAGGACTCAGCTATCAAGCTTAATTACCGAAAAAAAGGTATACTGGAATAGATTACGAGATTGTAATAAAGTTTGTCCCCATCTCAAAAGAGGAGGCTACTCAGGTGTCTGAATTTCTTTTTAAGCAACTATACTTACGGTCTTCTATAGGGGTTGCAGTAGTCTCTCCCAAGGAAGGAACCTTGATTCAATCCAATCCGGCGCTTTGCCATATGCTCGGTTATTCTGAAGAAGAGCTTTTGAATATGCATTATTTAGATCTTATTTATCCAGACGATAAAATCGATGATGATCATTACGTTATCCTGAACAATCTCTTAGCAGATCCTGGGTCCGCGATGGAATTAGAAAGACGGTTCCTGTGTAAGGATGGCGAGATGATCTGGGTTGCACAACATATATTTCTGATTCTTCAGGAGAATTCTAGTGAACCTCTTGTCATGATTTCAGAACTAACGGATATCACAGACCGAAGACTTGCCGAAGATAAGATTCAGGAAGATCAACATTTATATAATTTGATCACAAAAAATACACCGGATATGATTTCTTTTGGCGAACCTGACGGTACGTTGCAATACGTGTCTCCTTCAGTGGAGCTGTTGCTGGGATATCCTGCAGATGAAATGATAGGCACGAAAAGACCTGATTATTATCACGTAGATGATGCCTTAGAGATGACCAAACACGGAAAACTCTATTCGGATACGGATGTGTATACACGTAGAGCCCGGCATAAGGACGGACATTATTTGTGGATCGAGAGCAGTTCACAGGTGGTACGTGATGAGCAGGGGCAAATCAAGCAGATATTAACCATCGGCCGCGATATTACACAGCGTAAGAAATATGAGGATATGCTGGCGAAAGCCCAATATCTTGCGAAAATGGGATCTTGGGAATGGGATGCGACAAAAGCGCGGTTGACGGTTTCTAGAGAAATGCGTAACATTTTCGGCTTTTCGTTAGATGAGAGTATTCATTCCTATTTTGATTACAGGCATGTTCTTTCCTGTATTGATCCAGCTGATTTTACAAGACTTGAAAAGCTAGTGCGTCAATCCTTTGCAAATGTGACGAATGGCGAAGCTATGGTTCGGATTAAAAGTGCGGATGGGATTTTGAAGTTTTTGGATGTACACTGGGAAGTGCTTAAGGATGAAGAAGGAAGAGTGCTACAGATCAGCGGGATTGCCCAGGATGTGACTGAACGTCATCGAATGGAGGAACAGATGCGTGATAGTGAGCAGAATTACCGACTTCTGTCGGAAAATTCAATGGATTTTATTTCACGAAATACAGCAGACGGACACCTCACCTATCTGTATGCATCACCGATTTGCCAGACAATGTTCGGTTATACACCGGAAGAAATGTACGAAACCAGAGGAATAGATTACATACATCCTGAGGACAAGGAGAAGGTAGTAACCTATCTTAGCAATTGTATGGAAGGCAAGAAGCTCGAGCCTGTGACCTTTCGGTTTCTTTGCAAAGATGGAACATATATTTGGACGGAGACAACACTTCGCTACATCTACTCGGAGACATTTGGAGGACAAGAGCTGGTGTGTGTAACCCGGGACATTGCGGAACGGGCGCGGCATTTTGAAGAAATAGAGAAGTTAAGTAACGAGCATGCTCTAATACTGAATTCAGTATCTGAAGGCATATTTGGTATGAATCTCGAAGGGGATACGATGTTCATCAACCCAGCGGCGATTACTATGCTAGGATACGATCCAACGGAATGGTTGAACAGCAAATTCCATACGATTCATCAGACTTGGCTGGATAATGAGCCATTCTTGGGCATCCAGAAGACGCTGATTCCCTCGCACTTCAATAATCGCTCTTTTGATGAGAAAGAGGGCGTGTTTTGGAGGCAAGATGGTTCCAGCTTTTTAGTTAGATATCACATGACTCCTCTTTTTGATGGAGAAGAGCGGATCGGAGCTGTTGTGGTTTTCCGGGATATCACAGAAGAGAAGGAGATTGTGCGAGCGAAGGAGTCTGCAGAGGAAGCGGATCGGGCGAAGTCGGAGTTTCTAGCGATCATGAGCCATGAGCTGCGTACACCTATGAACGGTATTATAGGAATGGCAGACTTGCTCTCAGGTACAGAGCTGGATGAAGAGCAAAGCTACTACACACAAATCATTAACAGTAGTGGAGAAGCATTGCTTCATATTTTGAATGAAGTGCTGGATTTCAGCAAAATTGAAGCAGGTATGATGACACTTGAACTGCAAATGGTGGATTTACGTGAAGTGATTCAGAACGTTAGTGAGCTATTCTATCCGAAGGTCAAAGAGAAAGGGTTGTTACTGACTATCAATATTGCACCTGATCTTCCATTTGTCGTTGTGACGGATGAGGCGAGATTGCGCCAAATTCTCGTGAACTTAGTGGGAAATGCGGTGAAATTTACGGAGACAGGTGAAATTAGTATTTCTGCCAGTCTGGAGGCTTCTCAAAAGTCAGGAAATATTATCGTTAAGTTCATGGTTAAAGATACGGGTTTGGGAATTCCAGTTGCCAGTCAAGGGTTGTTGTTTCAATCGTTCTCGCAATTGCATCCTTCCATTAATCGTAAATATGGCGGAACAGGACTGGGACTGGCCATTAGTAAAAAGCTGGTGGAGCTGCTTGGAGGAGCGATTGGTGTAAGGAGTTGTGAGAAACATGGCTCAGAGTTCTTTTTCACCGTGGAGGTCTCTTTGCCCAAAGAGGAATGGAATCAGAAGGTAATGCTCCACCCTTCAGTGGATGCAGACAAAAGCAATAAACCTAACGCCAAAGCATCTGATACTGGAGAATATGGACCGATGTCTATTTTCATCGCTGAAGATCATCCTGTGAATCAGCAACTGATGTTGGCTTATATGAAAAAGAGGGGATACTTCCCTGATATTGCATCAAATGGCGAGGAAGCAGTTCGAGCTGTGCTGTCCAAGGATTATGATCTCGTCTTTATGGATATTCAGATGCCAGTTATGGATGGGATAGAAGCAACAGGAATCATACGTGAGAAGCTCGGGCTGTCTCCTGTTATTATTGCGGCCACTGCGTTTGCCAGAAATGAAGATAAAGATATGTGTCTGAGTGCAGGAATGCAGGATTTCATCTCCAAGCCTATCTCTATAAAGGAGCTTGATAGGGTATTAAAAGATTGGTCTACTCGGATTCGTTAAGGATGAGGAGTGTCATTGACAAAAGGGCGTAAGATTAATATATTTGTAATCGTAATCATTACGAATATATTGTCGATGAAAGGATCTATACCTTGTTAAAGATGAAGCGTGGCGATTTTGTAATCATTTTTTTAGCTCTATTCGCAGCAGGTTTGATCTACGGAATCAAGTGGTGGGACACCCGTAATGAACAGTATCAGCAAGGAGATTTGAAAGCTATAATTACGGTCGATGGTAAGGAATACAAGACCGTTTCTTTGACTAAAGAAGAGCAAATTATAGATATTCAAACGGAGTTTGGTCACAATACCTTAAAGGTATTTGATTACGGGATCCAAATGACATATTCTGACGCTCCTTTGCGAATCGCTTTAGAAATGGGGTTTATTTCTAGGCCAAAGCAACAAATCATATGTATACCCGCCCGTATTATGGTTGAAGTATTTAACCCTAACCGAGTGAATGATGAGGATGAGCTGGACGCAATTATTTAGTAGGTTTGGCCGTATTCTGCAAAGCTTTCCATGCCGTTATGGAGTCAGCACTCGTGTAAATGTAGGGTGTTGTTGGTTGCGCAATAGGTGTAATTGCTTCTGCGCGTATTTGCATCATTTCTTGGCCCTTGTATTGCACAACTTGAAGCTTGCCCCGAACCTCTATCCAGGTATCAGTGGGCAAGCTTTTTAATTTGCCGGAATCAACCAGCATCCCAAATGGAGTAGCATCGGCGGTACAGCACTGAACCAGAAATCTGCCAATGGCAAATGCATTCTCTGGCGTTTCACTATCATCGCGATACAGAAAACCGGAAACGGAAATTTCTTTGCCTTCAAATTGTTGTTTATACATGTCAATAGCACCTAGTGTTTCAGAAAAAATATCAGAATACACAGGGATAGTAGGCTGCGCATATAGAATCTTAGCTAGCTCAGTGAGCTCCTCATGATAAGGATCAATCGATTCGAATCTAACAGCATTGGTAGACTCTGATGGTAATGAGGAGAACGAAATCCCCTTTTTACTAGCGGCCATACTTCCCAAGGCACGATCAGGAAGTACAAATCCAAGCAACAGTGGAAAGAGGAATAATCCATAAAGCGCTGTACTTTTAAATATGGAATGAGGGAGGCGGTGCTCGCAGTCACATAGCACACTTCCCTTACCAAATAAGGCTTGAATAGCCAAGCTGAGCGCCATAAGTGTCAGAGGAATCGGACATAACTGAACCCAGCGTGCTAGCTTAGGCGCTACATAATAATGCAAAGCGTCCTGCTGCACTAGTTGCCCAATATAGAGAGCAAAGGCGAGCAGAATGACCGCCCTTAACAAATAGTGAAATCGGATGCTTCGAGAGTCATTCATACGCTTCCTCCTAACAATGCGGTAAGCATCTGCTTGTCACCTTTATGATCACAGCCATAAGGACATGAGTACGGCTCCAATAAATACGCTCGAAAAGATAAGAAAGAACAAATAAAGAGCAAATTTGGTCTTAAACAGCGAAAGTAACATCAATGAATTTTTGAAATCTAGCATCGGCCCAAATACCATAAAAGCGAGCAGTGCTCCTGTTGGAAAAGAATGTACAAAGGTGGAAGCTACAAAGGCATCTGAGGTGGAACAGAGCGAAAGCACAAATGCCAGTCCCATCATGAAAAAATAAGACCCGAGCGGCTTATCTCCGATCGCAGCCAAACTGTCCTGAACCATAAACGTCTGAATGCCAGCGGTCAATAGGCAGCCAATGATTAAGTATTTTCCCATCTCAAAAAACTCATCCGACGTATGCACGAAGACGGCGGCTAACTTTCCTCCACGAGAATTATTATGATGAGTGTTATCGGTTTCGCGCTGAACGCTGAGGCGTATAGGGGACTTTTTCACCGTTGCATAGATAATCAAGCCTATAATACAGGCGACTATAAAAGCTAGACCCATCCGGGCATAGGCCAGTTCTGAGTGGTTGCGAAAGGCAGTCAGTGTTGCTCCATAGACGACTGGGTTTAGGATGGGTCCGGATAAGATGAACACAATCGCGACATAGACAGGCATACCCTTATGGATAAGTCGGCGGACAAGCGGGATCATTCCACATTCGCATACTGGGAATATAATTCCGAGCAGGCAAGCGAATAAAATAGCCAGAAACGCCTGCTTCGGAATCCACCGGGAGATCATTTCATCCGGGATAAAGACACGAAGCAGCGAGGATAATAAAGCTCCTGCTAACACAAACGGCAAGGCTTCTAGCAAAATCCCGATAAAGCCGGTTTTGAACGTGTCAATGTACGCGTTATCTAGTAGCTCCAGTTGATTAGGCACCCATATAAAACCAATGATAATCAGGAATGAGATCGGTAGAAGCAGCGGCAGTATTTTTAAAGGGGAAAGGGTAGTCAAGGCTCGAATAAGGTGGACCACCGATCTGCCAGCAGTTCCTCATCTAAATTTATCCCGATGAATACTACATAAGGCATTCCGGGGTAACGTGACGCCTCCCAGCTTGTACGCATTCCCGCATATTGGACAAGTTGAACCGGTTCCTGTTCGGACAGAAGGATATGTCCTTTGGCACGGAGCAGATTGTCACCCCATTCTTGAAAGAAAGCCTCTAGCCGTTCTTTGGAAGGCATTGTAGTCCCTGCTTGCGGAATGGTTAGCGTGATGGCGGTCACTTGGGAAAAAGAGGCATGGGACTCCTCTTGCCGTTCTTTTACTGCTGTGGCTCCCTGTTCTGAATTCATTTGTTTAAGTGTTGCGCCTTTAAAGGTTTGAGGTGCACGTTGTGGCGCGGGAGCGATGATTTTACGTGGGGTGATTCTTGATAATATCGGTGAAAGGTTGATTTCGCTGTAATGGGTATAAACGATTTCAGCCTCTGAATTTTGTTTTCGGACACCCTTTTCAATTCGCCATAAGGTTTCTGGCTCTACAAGATCGCTCTTATTAACGACAATGAGATCAGCGGAGGACAGCTGCTTGCGAAGGGTACGAACCAGCTGTTTGTCAGAAGAGAGTCTGCTGTTATATTCCAAGGCGTTCTCTGCATCCAATAAGGTGATCGTAAAATGTAATTCGACCCTTTCCTGTAGAGCGGCTTCTTGTAATGTTTTGGAAATTTCTTCAGGGTTCGCGACGCCAGTAAGCTCGATATAAATAGCATCAGGCCGTCCTCTTAACAGTACCAGCAGGCTGTCTGCCAAATCCTCTTTACGGCTACAGCATACACATCCGTCCAGTAGCTTAGTCACGGTTGTACCCGTATGCTCCTGCAGAATATACCCATCAACATCTCTCTTTCCCAGCTCATTCATAACTACGCCAGGGTTCAGACCTCTTACCTTGCTCTCTTTCAGCAGGGACAATAGCAGAGTTGTCTTCCCGCTCCCCAGAAACCCGCTCAAAATAATTACTGGTATCTTCATGATCTCCACTCCTGCCTGATTCTCTTGGAAATACAAGAATCATATTTTTATAATTCCATCTATACGTGAGTTGTCCGCCAGAAAGACCACAAAGTTAAGAGAGTTGAAATATTTACAAGACGATAGTTGACAGAGTGTGAATAAACCGTGTACGATGTGTTAATCGTAATTATTACGATTTAACTAAAAAGGAGATGGAACCCATGAGAGTAACCATTACTTTAGCATGCACCGAGACAGGAGATCGCAACTATACCACTACGAAGAATAAGCGAAATCACCCAGAACGTATGGAAATGAAGAAATATTGCCCACGACTCAAAAGAGTTACATTACACCGCGAAACCCGGTAAGTGCTATAAATGCCAAACATAAATGCTAATCAATGATAGGAGTGTTCTGAATGAAAAAAATCCCGGTTACTGTGCTCAGTGGCTACTTAGGCTCTGGGAAGACAACGCTGCTGAATCATATTTTGCATAACCGTGACGGGCTTAAAGTGGCCGTTATAGTAAATGACATGAGTGAAGTGAATGTGGATGCAAATCTGGTGAAGTCGGGAAATACGCTGTCCAGAACCGAAGAGAAGCTGGTTGAAATGTCTAATGGATGTATTTGCTGTACACTTCGGGATGATTTGATTATTGAAGTGCAAAAACTAACTGCTGAGGGACGATTTGATTACATCCTGATTGAATCCTCTGGCATTAGTGAGCCGGTACCCGTAGCCCAGACCTTTACCTACGCGAATCCCGAGCTAGATATCGATTTAACTTCACTTGCTCAATTGGATACGCTGGTGACGGTAGTGGATGCTGGGCGTTTCTGGCATGACTTCTCCTCTGGGGATAGTCTAATAGATCGTAATCAAACGGCTGGTGAGGGAGATTTCCGCGATATTGTAGATCTGCTGATTGATCAGATTGAAACCTGTGATGTGCTGCTGCTGAATAAGTGTGATCTGCTGCAAGAAGATGAACTCAACAAGCTTGAAGCTGTGCTCCGTAAACTGCAGCCAATGGCCAAGCTTATCCGCACGGTTAACGGTGTAGTCGATCCGAAGGAGATTCTGAATACTGGATTGTTTGATTTTGACAAAACAAGCTTGTCTTCGGGCTGGGTTGCGGAGCTGAATAAGGAGTCGCATACCCCTGAGACAGAGGAATATGGGATATCCTCTTTTGTCTATCGTCAGAGAACACCTTTCCATCCGCAAAGATTAAGTTTTTTCTTTAGCAACTGGCCGGAAGAGGTTGTTCGATCAAAAGGAGTAGTATGGGTAGCGGCCAAAGGGGATCTTGCAGCTACTTTAAGTCAGGCAGGACCTTCGATTCAGTTCGGACCTGCCGGTTACTGGCTGGCTACAATGCCTAAAGAGCAACAGCTGGAGGTGCTGGAAGAGGAACCTGAGCTGCGGGCGAAATGGGACGAGCAGTGGGGTGATAGAATTAATGAAATTGTATTTATCGGTGTAAACATGGATCAAGCTCAGCTCGAAGCCAGATTGGACAGATGTCTGCTGACAGCCGAAGAACTGAAGCTGGATTGGGCCAAGTTTAACAATCCATTACCATGGCCTGTTGAGGAGCTTCTAGCAGCCGCTGAAGAGTAGAACTATAGGGAGTTAGAGATGAAAAACCGGGATCCAGCAGGCTGGAATTCCGGTTTTTGCTATATGCTCAAGTAAATAATAGTTACTATTACGATTAATTTCTGGATTTGGGTTTACAAATCGTAATGATTACGATATTATCAATTTTGTTAATCGTAAAACTTACGATTTAAAAGCAAGGCAGACATAATCAGTCAGAAGGGAGGCGAGGCATATGATCCTATCATCCATGCGAAATGTAGTGTTCGGGTATGGGGATGAACCTGTACTTGATAACATTTCACTAGAGATTCATACCGGACAGTTTATTGGGATAACAGGACCTAATGGGGCTGCCAAGACCACCCTGTTGAAGCTTATGCTCGGCCTGCTCCGTCCATGGAGTGGAACGGTACATTTGAATAAAGCGCTGTCGGATAACGGGAAGCTGGTTATCGGGTACGTACCACAGCAGGTAGCTTCTTTTAACGCGGGGTTCCCAAGCAAGGTGATTGAACTGGTTCGCTCAGGTTGTTACCCAAGGCTGGGGTTATTTAGACGGTTCACACCGGAGCAGGACGAAATCGTTGAGCGAAGTTTAAGGCAGGTGGATATGTGGCATTTGCGAGACCGGAGGATAGGAGAGCTGTCAGGCGGTCAAAAGCAGAGGATCTGTATCGCCCGTGCCTTGGCACAGCAGCCGCAGATATTGGTTCTGGACGAACCCACTACAGGAATGGATCTGGACAGCCGCATAGGGTTCTATAAGCTAATGCGCCACGATGTCAGTGAACACGGTCGAACGGTAATCATGGTGACACATGCTCTGGAAGAGACCAGTTCCTATCTTGATACGGTGATCAGCTTGGAACGAAAGGAGGACGAAGGATGGCAATGTTTAGTTACGAATTCATGCAACGTGCATTTTGGGCCGGTGGGTTAATTGGCATTATCGGTCCACTGCTCGGGGTATATCTCATGCTTCGCCGTCAGGTGCTCATGGCAGATACCCTCTCTCATGTATCACTTGCAGGAGTAGCCCTAGGTTCGATCCTGCAGCTTAATCCAGCATTAAGTGGTTTCATGGTTGCGATTCTTGGCGGTATTGTTATCGAACAGCTTCGACGTTCCTATCGTACATACAGCGAGCTTCCGGTAGCTATTATTATGACCTCTGGACTGGCGTTGGCAGTTGTGCTTATGAGCTTTAAGCAGAATTTGAGTAAAAGCTTCAGCTCCTACCTGTTTGGTTCCATTGTTGCGGTCAGCGATACCCAATTGATGATTATTGCTCTCGTAGCTGTAATCGGCCTGCTCTATTTTATTGTTTTTCGCAGATCTCTGTATAATCTGACCTTTGATGAAGAAACCGCTACTATCAGTGGAGTTCATGTAGGCTGGTTATCCTTTTCGTTTGCGGTACTCACTGGGATGACGGTAGCGGCTGCGATGCCAGTTGTTGGGGTTTTGTTGGTTTCAGCACTTATTGTTTTGCCAGCATCGATCGCTTTGCGTATCGCATCAGGTTTTGCGACAGCTATATGGATCTCGATTAGCGTAGGACTGCTTGGTGTGTTTAGTGGACTCAGTGCCTCTTATTACATCAATACACCGCCGGGTGGGACAATTGCGCTTATCTTGCTATTTTTTTTGTTAATTGCAATCTTGGTACAGAAGCTGATCAGGCTTAAAAATCGTCGTCACATTCAAAAATCTATTTCCAGAAAAGGAGCTACATCTCTCAATGAAATTTAGAATCCATCATCTAGCTATTTTGTCTCTATCCACCTTACTTTTTGCCGCAGGCTGCGGTAACAATAATGCAGTTAATTCTACTGCTTCGAAAGCCGCGAATGCCTCTGGAGCCGCAGAAGTTACTGGACTTCCAGAAGCCTCGAAATTAAATATTAAAGTCAGTTTTTATCCGATTTACGAGTTTACGAAAAATGTGGCAGGTGATCTGGCAGAAGTAGAAGCACTCATTCCAGCTGGAATTGAGCCGCATGATTGGGAACCAACCGCTCAGGATATGGCTGAAATCTCAGATGCGGATATGCTGATCTATAACGGCGCTGGAATGGAAGGCTGGGTGGATCAAGTACTGGAAAGTGTATCCGGAAAATCATTAATCACGGTAGAGGCCAGCAAGGGCTTGGACATCATGGAAGGTACAGAAGAGGAAGAAGCGGAACATGCTCATGAAGAAGGCGAACATGTTCACGAAGAAGGCGAACATGCTCACGAAGAAGGCGAACATGCCCATGAAGAGCATTCGCATGATCATGACCATGGTGGATTAGACCCTCATGTGTGGCTCAGTCCAGTGCTTGCTATTCAAGAAGTGCGTAACATTGAAGCGGCTTTATCTGCGGCTGCGCCTGATAATGCAAAAGCTTTCAAGGCGAATGCAGATGCTTATGTAGCTAAGCTGGAGCAGCTGGATCAAGCGTTTAAGGATGAACTTAAGGAAACTAAACGTAAGGATTTCATCACCCAGCATGCGGCTTTCGGTTACCTCGCCAAGCAGTATGGATTAACTCAGGTCCCGATTGCCGGATTATCACCGGAGCAGGAACCTTCTGCAGCGAATATGAGCAAAATTGTGGAGTTTGCAAAAGAGCATGAGGTGAAGACGATTTTCTTCGAGACGCTTGTATCCTCAGGTGTGGCTGATACTATCGCTAAGGAGATTGGTGCCAAAACAGCCGTTCTAAACCCGATTGAAGGCTTAACAGAAGAGGATCGTAGTCAGAGCCTGGATTATTTGGGGATCATGCGTCAGAACCTGGAAGCCTTGAAGAGTGCATTAAACGAGTAGAACATTCAGAAGTGGAAGGAGAACCACAATGGCCAAGAAATCAAAAATTGTGAAAGAATTGAAGAGACAGGAGCTAGTGGAAAAATATGCAGCTAAAAGAAAAGAACTAAAAGAAAAAGGAGACTATATGGCCTTGCAAAAGCTGCCGCGTGATTCCTCCCCAACTCGTCAAAAAAATAGATGTCAAGTATCCGGAAGGCCGCGGGGATATTTACGGAAGTTTAATGTTTCCCGGATTGTATTCCGTGAATTGGCGCATAAAGGTCAAATTCCCGGGATCACAAAGTCGAGCTGGTAGAAGTAAGCTTTGCTAATCAGAGAACACTAAGAGAACGGTCAACCCTTCATCATTTAGAAGATTGGCCGTTTTTGTTGTTTTTGTTGCTTCAATTTCATGGACTTCAGAAAATTCGGCTATGCTTAGCATAGGATGATGATTTATCATATAAGGAATATATTTCTATTCCGTATGGAGGCGATGCAAATGAGCTATACCGATACTTTTATTCGTGTAGCAGAGGATTGTCCAGTGGAGACCGGAGTACCTCCGATGTCTTGCCGAACGCTCCCGCCTGCACATGTGATTCAATATGAACTGCTTATGAATGAACCTTACCAATACAACCATGAAGAACTTCTTTATGAGGTTCATGTGCATCATAAACAAATCCCTCTAGAAGATCGAGTGACTCGTAAGGAGGAAATATGGAACGAGCTATTTTCCAGAAACCACCCTTGCCTGCGGGCGTCATTGCTGGCGAAGCGGTTTGGCTGGGGAGTTCATTTTAACAGTGAAGGAAAGATAGCTCTTTACGGTAAAGAATCGCCCGAATACGACTTCTACACCTCCCAAGGAGAGGTAACTACTGTAAAGCTGTTGCTTGCGATGCGCAACAAACGTGCCTCGAAGGGAGAGGGTTGAACTGTATAAATTCATAGAAGAAATCACACTGAATACTTGGCCGGCAGAGCAGAGCGTGCTTCTGAAGGGATGGATTCTACGTACTGCAGCAGGTTATACAAAACGGGCCAATTCGGTCAATCCGTTATATGGGGCAGGGCACTGCACGGCTGATTTAGGCGGTCAAATCAAGCTTGCGGAGCAGTATTATGAACAGGCTGGGCTAAAGCCAGTCTTTAAAATAACTCCCTATACCCAGCCTGCAAACCTTGATGAGAGGCTAGAGGAGCATGGTTACACCATAGTGGAGCCTTCATCAGTAAGATTGCTTGATCTGGAGGACTTAGCGACCCCTGATCTACGATTTACTGTTCAAGTGTCAGAGAGTTTAACTGAAGAATGGTTAAACGTCTTCAGTGAGCTTACCGAACTGACCGATAAGAATCGTGAAACCTTAACCAGAATGTTGTCCGCGTCGCATTTAAGACAAGGTTATGTCCTATTGTATAACAATGGTGCACCTACTGCTTGTGGTCTTGGTGTGATTCAGAACGGTTACATGGGCCTGTATGATATTGTCACTGCTTCTGAATACCGTAGACAGGGGATGGCAGAGCAGTTACTGCTTGCTTTGCTTCACTGGGGGAAATCACAGGGAGCTATGGCCTCTTTCCTGCAAGTGGTACAAGCTAATGCTGGAGCTTCAGCCTTGTATGACAAACTGGGCTTTAAGGAGATTTATCAGTATTGGTATAGGGTGCTGGGAAGCTAGTGTGAGGAGTGGAAGAAAATCTATGTCCGAATATTGGAGTCGAAGATTTGCGCAAGAAGGCATGATCTGGGGGAGTGAACCTAGTCCTACAGCTCAGGCAGCAAGGAATATTTTTCGGCAGCATAATGTGAAGTCAATTCTAGTCCCAGGTTCAGGATATGGACGAAATACGAAGGTATTCTCAGAAGAGTTTAAGACCTTCGGCGTTGAGTTAAGCGTGGAGGCGCTAAAGATGGCGACAGAGTGGGACTCTAGGAGTCATTTTTTTAGGTTCAGTGCTAGACTCTATTTTGGAAGAAAAGGTAGATGCCATCTATTGCTATGACATGCTGCATTTATTTCTCGAAGAGGATCGTAGAAGATTGGTGGCTAATTGTCTGGAACAGTTACAGCCAGATGGATGGCTCTATTTCACCAGCTTTTCCGATGAGGACGCAAATAACGGCTGTGGAGCACTTTTGGAGCCGGGAACCTACGAATATAAAGAAGGGAAATGTGCCCACTTTTTCAGCGATGTGGAATTAAATTTCAATACCTAGAAGTAGAGCAGCTCTTAATTCTCTTCGAAACGTGAGAGGTAGTTGTTTCGCTGATAATGAGGGAAAACCTCCCTGAAATTTAGCAAATATTGCTTGAAATCCATGGTTTTAAGGGAAAAACTCCCTAATAATTCGTTGAATATCCTTTGAATTGGCTATTTCAAGTGAATTAAAGGGAGTTTTTCCCGGATTATGCTTTGAGAGGGATGCTCGCCCGGATAAATAGGGACTTTTTCCCTAATTCTAGTTGAATGATAAAAGCACCTTACTTACACAAACTTTCCTTGACCCGGCAGCGCCATTTCTTTGAAATTTTTGCATAAATGAGCAAGCTGAGTAGATAGTTTTTCACCCTCCATCGGTACCCCATGTCCAGAGAGAACGATATGAGGATTGAGCAGTGCAAGGGTGCGGACCGACTTTTCCGCATCTTCCCAGTCTGTCGTGAAATAAGAGGGAGGGCCATGCACCACCTGATGCTGAGTCGCCACAGCGAATACCGATTCTTGTTTGACCGTAAGGAAAGTGTCACCAGCAATTAGCACCTTATCCTCTGGTCTGAACAGGGAAATATGTCCCGGACTATGCCCAGGAGTATGGACCCATTTCCAGCCGTGTGCTCCAGGGACGGTCCTGTCTTCCGGCAACGGATGGATGGCTGATCCAAGGTCGATGCCATGATGGGAGAATAATGAGGACACCATACTCATCAGCCCGCCGCCTACGGCCGGATCGGCTGGCGGATAATCCGCTTTACCTGTTAAATAAGGAAGCTCTAGTGGATGAGCATACACGGGTACATTCCATTCCTCAATAAGCTTTTTCACACCCCCGATATGATCAAAATGCCCATGCGTCAAGACAATTGCCACCGGAGGCTTCTCAAACTTCTCCTTAGCAAAATCAATAATATGGTCTGTGTATGAGCTTAGCCCCGTATCTACAATGATCCAGTCCGAATGGGGCTGGCCGATGAATGCGCAATTTACGAACATGGTTCGCAGTCCGATGACACCAGGGGCCACGTCCCAAGTATCGGTGTAGCCTTCAGATAGTATTCCGTCAAGTCTCATCTTACGCCTCCTGTTCCGTTCTTAGTTCTGTACGTGGTACCTAAGCAGTAGTATGACCTTTTTCCGAGAAAAAAATATGGCAAAAAACCCTTTTCATGAATTCATGAAAAAGGGTTGGCATTGCACTTATAAACGAAGTGATCACATTAGAGCGTTCCGCAGTCTGCAAATAGAATATGGCGTGGAATCCGGAAGAAGGCTTCGGCTTTTTCCTGCAGAGCAGGGGTAGGCAGATGGCTGCTGTGCAACCATTTTCGAAACGTTCCGGGATGAACGCCTATCCAAATACTTACATCGGTAACGGAAAAATCGTAAACCATACAGAGACCGGTCAGAATCACATTGCTACGTGGAGAACTGGTAATACTTCTTTTCATAAATCGCGAAGGTGTTGGTTGACATACAATTGGACTTTGACGAATCAGTGCTTCATTAAACAAAATGTGGGGCGGGTACCCGAGTAGGCGGCAGGTCTTGTCAATGTTATTGTTGGAAGGGATACGACCTTCGTATACCCAGGCACTTACGCTGCGAGAGGATATACCCAGATCTTCTGCGAGTTTTGAAAGTTTGATATCCTTAGCCATCAATACAGCAAGTAACACACGGTTTCTAATCTGGCTACGCTTTGGACGGCGGAATCTTTTTACACGAACGCCTTGTCCAAGATATTTGCGGTTGATCAGAGACCACGCCTGGATATTATGAGTTTCTTGTTGGTTACTAGGCATAATTCCTCCGATTTTTTAAAAATATACTACAACACTTTCCTGTACATCGGCAATGGTTAATGCTGCTATTTCTGTAATCACCTTTTAAGTTTCTTTCAGAACACGTAAGCTTATGATATATTTTTAATATCTAATTACAATATTACAACAGGGAGCGAGTTAGAATGATCAAGCATATTGTGTTTTTTAAATTGAAGGACCGGTCCGAAGAAAGCGTTGCGGCAACGGTAGCCGTACTGCGAAATATGGAAGGTAAAATTCCGCAGCTCCTTTCGATTGAAGTGGGTGCTGATATCATTCATTCTGATCGATCCTTTGATATTGCTCTAGTTACGGTGGTAGCTTCTCTAGATGATTTACAGGCTTATCAGGTTCATCCGGCGCACAAGGAAGTTATAGCTCATATTAATGAGGTTAAAGAACTTTCAATTGCTGTGGATTACGTAATTTAAGCGGTCTACTGATTAACAAGCATCATCATTTTATACCGGAAGCGGTGACAGGAATGCGTGAGCTCGAGTATCCGATGGAAGCGTTAACTTATTTGGTAGTTTTTCTTGCGGCATGTTTCATTATGTTCTTCTGGCTGAAACGCCGCGGCAAACGCGGTAAGTAGGGATAATGCAGATTTCTCTAACTATTTTTGACATGGGGGTATTGCTGTGTATTATGTCAACCGCAAACAAATCGAAACCATTCTTGCTCAAATCCCAGATATAACGACGGGTCTTCGGACTGTAACAGCTTCATGGGATGGCAATACTTTAACCGGACTAATACAAGAACGCTGCCTTCATCTGGCGATAGAGGTGGTTACGGACGTTGGTAGTTGTCTGATTGACGGTTTTATTATGCGCGATGCTGGAAGTTATGAGGATATCATTTCAATCATACATGAAGAAAAAGTGCTAGGTAAAAGTGAGATCTACGAGCGTTTGATAGAGCTTGTCGCACTTCGTAAGCCGCTCGTGCAGGATTATTTTGCCTGGGAAAGAGAAGCGCTGCACCCGCTCACACCAATCCTTTCAGAGGTGCTAGAGAAGTTTGCTGTTGAAGTAGGGAATTATTTGGATCAGGAACTTGGGTCCGGTGTAACGCTATAATAGCATAAGATAGAATCATATAAAATAGGCGGTAGCCGTGAAAGAGAGGGGGTTCCTTTATGATGAAGATGGGGCAGGAAAATGGATCGACAAGGCACTTGATTATGACGCTCCTGAAGACGAAAGGACCACTGACCATCGGCGCGCTGGCAGAAGAATTGGGAATTACAGAGATGGGTGTCCGTCGCCATGTGCTTCAGCTGGAGCAGGAGGGACTTGCTAAGACAAAAGTGGTTCGGCAAGCGATGGGGCGGCCTTTACATATGTATTCTTTAACAGAGAAGTCCGAAGAGTATTTTCCAAAAAGTTATCACAATCTGGCTTTGGAGCTTCTGCGTGAATTGGATTATGGCAGTGGATTGGATGCTGTTAATACATTGTTTGAGGGACGCCGTCGCCGGATGCTCACACAGTATGCACCAATGATGGAACGCCGGAGTTTGGAAGAACGAGTAGCTGAGTTATCGTCGATCCAAAACGCCGGTGGATATATGGCAGAGTGGAACCGTGAAGAGGATGGTTCGTTTGTCATAAGAGAATACAACTGCCCGATTCGCCAGGTGGCTACTCAGTATCGTAAAGCTTGTCAATGCGAGCATAGCCTATTTGAGGAATTGCTGGATGCTAAGGTTACACGAAGTGAATGTATGGCAGAAGGCGGACAATGCTGCCGATACGCAATTGCACCCAAAAATGTAACAGACAAAACTTCTGAAAAGTCGTAATAATTAGTCACAAGACAAACTCCTGCTGCTTATGATATAGCAGATATAGGCATTAGCCCGGTAGAGCGGGGAGCAATGAATTTAAAGGAGAGATGAAACGATGAAAAAGGACACTAAAGGTTTGTTATGGGGAGCTTTAGTCGGAAGTGTGGTTGGATCAGTGACAGCACTTCTGTTCGCGCCTAAGCCAGGTAAAGAGCTGCGCAAGGATATTGCGGAAGGAACAGCTGCCGGCATTGAAAAGGTACAGGGAATTGCCGTGCAGGCTGGAGACAAGAGCGTTGAGCTGTACGACAAAGCTAAGGATTCTATAGGTCATGTAGTCCATGAGGTTCGCGAATGGAGCAAATCATGTTCGAATGCTGTAGAAGAAGATACTGCTACTGTAGCAGTAAGTGGAATTGCTACGGAAGAAACGATTCAAGAGGCTGCGGCTACTTTGGAAGAGGTAACGGAGTTAGAGGTTTTACCTGTTAGTGATGAAGTAAGCAGTGAAGAAGCTAGCCTTGAAGAAGCTCAAACAGATGACAAGGACAATAACGAAATCGCATAATGAAACAGTGGATGGAGTGTTTGGTTTTACGGTCAAAAAGTACTTATTCTCTTTTAATAGAGCCGCTTTTTCGCATTGGGCGGAGAGTGGCTTTTTTATTTCATTTTTAAGGACCTGTGAAATAATGTAAAAAGTCTTGTCTTGAACAAAGAGTCCAAAAGGAGTATTATCTGCAATTGGGGCTGAAAGTCAGGTACATTTTGTTTTCGGCTTACATAAGCTACACAAAACAAGTAGAAGGAAGCGGTGTGTTCGTGCAGCAAGCTATTGCAATATTAGACTCAGGTGTGGGAGGGCTAACAGTTGTCAAAGAAGTGATGAGGCAACTCCCGCGGGAGAAGATCATTTATTTCGGAGATACGGCCCGAGCTCCGTACGGACCCCGTTCGACCGAGGAAGTAACATTGTTTACAGAACAAATTGTAGATTATTTGATCCAGTTTAATCCTAAAATGATTGTTATCGCTTGTAATACCGCAACAGCTGCGGCACTCGATTATATCTCAGCCAAGGTCTCTATTCCTGTCATTGGGGTGATTCATCCCGGAGCCCGTGCTGCAATTAGCGCGACTAAAAGCGGACATGTCGGCGTGATCGGTACAATAGGAACCATCGGCAGCGGGGCTTATACTAATGCACTAAAGCAGCTGTCTCCTTTTGTTGAGGTAGTAAGTCAAGCCTGCCCAGCGCTTGTCCCACTCGTTGAGCAAGGTATGTTCCGCTCAGAGAAAAGTTATGAAATTGTAGAGCAGGCATTGGAAGGCATTAAAGATAATAACATCGATACTTTAATTTTAGGATGCACTCATTATCCATTTCTTGTTGAGCCTATTGGTGAGACCATGGGACCGGGAGTCAAACTGATCAGTTCCGCAGATGAGACAGCTCGTGAGATCAGTACGATTTTATACGATAAAGGCAAGCTGTCCATCGGGGATGAAAGTCCAATTCATCAGTTCTTCTGCAGTGGGGATGCTGAAATGTTTCAGCGAATTGCCCGTGACTGGCTTGGAGAACAAATTAAACGCACCCCAGTAGTATGGCAAGTATCCACGTTATAAGCAGAGCAATGTTGAATTGAATAGGGACAAACTCTACGGAGTGTAAGATAAAATAGGCTGGGAAGCATAATTCCCAGCCTATTTTATCTTCTTGTGATTCATTTCTCCTTCATGCAAGGTAGTGGCTCTTGCATACAATAGAGTTAAGTGCTGTTTGCTGCTATTTTTGTATCCGCCGTATCAGCAATTTAAGGCCGAGAGGATGAGACCTAATGCGACAATATATTGCAAGCAGGGGAGATACCGTAAGCCGAATTGCCGCCCTGCATGGATTAACCCCTGAGCATGTCATTCAAGGCAATCCATGGGTTGGGAGACAGTCTTATTTATATCCGGGTCAGGTTTTATTTCTGCCGTCTTCGCCACGTAAAAGATATGCGGTGCAGGAAGGGGACGACCTTGAACGTATAACGTCATTATTCAATGTGAGTTTAGATGATTTGGAGAAGCTTAATCCAGGTGTGTCCTCAGGGCGTTTCTGTACACCGGGAAAAGTGCTCGTCATTCCACCTCCGATTCCAGAGCGAGTGGTATTCTTACGTGGAGAGTACGGTCCGGTTGATGTTGAGAAGGACATCAGCAGTCTGATTGCACAATATCCTTTTATACAAGCACATCCAATTGGCAACAGTGTGCTCGGCAAGCCAATTCATGTGCTTAAAATAGGCAAGGGAACCCGTCATTTGCATGTTAATGCGGCTCTACATGCTAATGAATGGCTGACCTCGCCTTGCCTGATGTCGTTCATAGAAGAGTATGCGGCAGCTTATGTTAAAGGTTTGGCATGGAATGGTCATTGTCCAGAGGAATGGTACAATAATTGGACCCTATGGGCTGTACCCATGGCTAACCCTGACGGTGTGGAGTTAGTGCAGGAGGGCGTTTTACCAGGCCACCCTTATTATGAGGACCTTATGATATGGAACGGGGGACGGCGGAGTTTTCGCCATTGGAAGGCCAATATACGCGGTGTGGATCTCGGGGATCAGTTCCCTGCCCATTGGGAAGAGGAACGGGAACGCCGTGGTGTAATCGGGCCCTCTCCGCGTGATTACAGTGGTCCTGAGGCGTTAAGTGAACCTGAGGCAGCCGCTCTAGCGGTACTTGCTGAGAACGCGCCCGGAGAAGCTGCAGTGTCTTTGCATAGCCAAGGAGGAGAGATCTACTGGAATTACCGGGGATATGAGCCGCCCGAAAGCCGCGAATTAGCAACACGGTTGGCGGCTGCGAGTAGCTATCGTGCAGTCGAATTAACGGGCAGCGATGCCGGATATAAGGATTGGTTTATCCAAACCTTTCGCAAACCAGGATTTACTGTAGAGCTGGGGATCGGCAAAAATCCGTTGCCACTGGCAGATTTTGAGGATATGGCGTTAGAAACAGGTCTGATTTTGGGAACGATACTATCCAATGTGAAAAAATTATGAAACAATTACAGTAAACTTGCGTAACATAAACCATAGGGTATGGCCGCTGTCGTCACTACACGTTATCCGCGGCTGTATCCTTTTTACTTGGGAGGAGAGCCACTATGAAACTGAAAAAACTGCTGTCACTGAAACAATGGTCTACTATCTTCAGTAGTTCCTGGCGATATGTGATCTCCCCAAAAGTCGCAATAGGGGACAAGCTTTTATTCACAATCCCAGTGCTGCTCTATTGGGTGTTGCCGGATTTCATGCCTTTTTTACCGATCGATGATATTGGTGTGACAATGCTCCTTATGGGCTGGTTCGTGTCACGGATGGGACGGAAATACCCGGCACTTCAGGCCGGAAACTAAGGCAGTGAAGTGAGATTTAGCTCGGATTGTGTATCTAATTTGTTAATATAGTTGCTTTTAGATATCATTTACCTTTAAAATAGGTAATTGAGTATTTAATTTAAGTACTAGGAGATGGATGATAGATGAAGGTCAAAATTACCCGCAATGCGGCTAAAGTGATAAAGAAACAAATGGAACTTGAAGGAAACAGCGAGCTGAAGCTTCGCGTAGCGATTACGCATGCTCACGGTGATCATGCTCACTACGGATTGGATTTGGACACGCCTAATGAGAATGATGTTGTAGTCTCGACAGATAAAGAAATCGATGTTATTCTTGATCCGAATCAACCGCTCCTTGATGGTGTGGTCGTTGATTATTTATATCTTCCTGAAGAAGGTTTTGTTATTACTAATCCATCTAAAGGTAATCACGGCGATCACTAAACGTTTCGCCTTAAATTTGGGACATAAAGAAGGGTTGCTCCATGGCTAACGATATACAAGTGTGCGATGAATGTAATTTTATGAAATTGAAAAGTATCATACCCAAACTGCAAAAGATGGCGCCTGATGCAGAGATCAAGGTCGGCTGTAAGTCGTACTGCGGTCCATGTGGCAAACGGGCCTTTGTATATGTTAATGGTCGTTATGTGAGTGCTCCAACAGAGGAAGAAGTGTTGAAGAAGGTAGAAGCTTTTATCAAGCAACCGGCCGTTCAGAAATAATGCAGAGGTCTTATCCATCAACTTAAAAAGCCCTAAACCCGTTCTGATGACGGAGTCTAGGGCTTTTTGTTTATAAAATCAAATATTTATGGTGCGGATTCTTCTTTTCGGAGCATCTTGATGCCATCGTATTTCATGATATCGTCTGAGATTTGCAGTCTTTGCTTGCTTGTCTCGAACCCGGTGCTACAACCCGCAACGTCTATAGCTTCGCGGCTGTCAAGGCTATAACAGGTGCCGTTGTTGAATTGTCCATTTTCACTTGGTAGATAGGATCTCTTCGCATTAGCAAAGGCACCGGTTCGCAGTGTCACAAGTCGCTCTTTGCCGCTGAACAGATTATTACCCATAAGATAATAAGGATCTTGTGAGATCCCCAGCAGATGGAGTAAGGAAGGTGTGAGATCCAATTGACCAGCCGGATTAGAATCAAGCACCGAGGTGTTATTACCCGGCAGATGAATGAGCAATGGAACTTGATGCATAATTTGATGCATGTCGAGTTTGCTTAAGCTTTTACCAAGAAATTGTTCGTAATAAGAGGTGTCTTGGATTGAGTTATCATGATCACCATAAAAGGCAAGGATCGTGTTATCCCACAACTCACGCTGCTTCATATCACTCACCAATTCACCTAGAGCTTCATCTGTATAATGAACAGCCTGCAAATAATCTCCGAAGATGGTACCTTTAAACTCCCCGGTATCAAGCCCTTGTTTAGCCGCAGGGAGAGAATATGGGTGATGACTAGATAGTGTAGTCAAAAAAGAGTAAAAGGGCTTCTGGATCGATTCTGCAGAATCCATAATATTTAGGGACTGCCGCAGGAATGATTTATCTCCCAATGACCAGCCTAGAGGCTCGTCGATCTTAAAGTCTTTTTTGCTATAAAAATGGTCATATCCCATCGCCTTATACATAATCTGCCGATTCCAGAAGCTTCCTTCATACGCATGGAAGGCATTGGTGCTATAGCCCTTGGACTTCAAAATGGCAGGTAACGTGTCGAATTGATGATCCGGGTAACGGACAAATACTGAGCCGGAGACCAGCGGATACATTGAACCATTCGAGGCGAAATCGGCATCGGAGGTTCGTCCTTGTGAGGTCTGATGATAGTAATTACTGAAGTAGGTATTCTCTTTGATTAGAGCGTTCAAATTAGGTGTGACCTCTTGTCCATTGATCGAACGTCCCACTACAAAATTCATAAAAGCTTCGGCCTGAATAACAACGATGTTGCTTCCGCTGTATTTTCCAAAGCTGTCGTTAAGAGCACTTTGCTCAGCATTGTGTTCATTGAACCAGAGCTTCATGGAGCTGGCTTCCTTTTGTGAAAGCTCAGGCTGCGGGCCTAAATGATCTTTGGTATACAAGTAAATATCATAACCATGAAATCCAATGAGTCCAGTAACGTTATACATCGCCAAGCTCCACCAATTACCAGTGAATAAACCCTTGGCCCACGTAGTGGCGTAAGAGTGGATAGGACCAAAGGTCAGAATGCAGCCTAATAGTAATGCAACGACTCCGTTAACGCTCTGTTTTAGTCCTCTCATTAAGCGTGAAGAGGGACGGAAATGACTTGTACGAGCATAATAGGATGGCTGTTTATTATTATAGGTAGGCGTGTTCCGACGGAATAACACCACGCAAATGGTGTAAACCAGAAATATCAGCCAATCCGCGAACAAGTAGAGATCAGAGGGACGGAGTAGTGCAAAGATACTTCCGCCAAGTGCATCCATCTGTCCGGCTTGAAAAAGAACAGGAACGGTGATGAAATCCTGAAAGTAGCGATAGTAGACAATATCAGAATAAATAAGTAATGTCAGGAGCACGTTTATGATTATCAGGGCTATGGTCTGTCCACGTCGGGGGAGCCATAACACCCAAAATGATAACAGCATAACTGAACCGATAGCAATTAGCTTATCGAGACGGTTCATATCAATATTAGGGGCATGCAGGCCGCTGTGAAGAAACATTAGCTTAGCGAGCATAAGGACAAGAAAAAGGATGTAACCAATATAACGGGAGCGGACAATAGTGATCATTCTATCCGTTATCGATGAGCTGCTCCTACTAAATAGATCTCGTGACACGTTAAAGCCTCCTAGCGCAGAAGTTGAGTATGTAAGAAGAAACGGACACCGTCCTCAATCGAGGGAGATGTCCGTTCTTATATTTCTCGCATAAACGCTTACCATCCTTATAAGGACGCCGAAGGCGTTCATGCTTGGCGTAATTGTCTTCCGAATTATTTCGGATTTCTAGGTGGAAGTGGACCCAAGTATTGATAATATTGACACTCAATACGTCCGTTATACAACTTGCGACGCTTGTCCGCTTTACGGCCGTAATATTGTTCGAATTCCTTATAGGGACTAATCGCGAAGAATGACCAAGTCGGTAGATACAGCATCATTTCACCAAACTGGCGAGTCAGCTTCTCCACCTCTTTATCATTACTGATCCGTTCACCATATGGCGGGTTGGTAATGATACAGCCATATTCGCCTTGGGGTCTTGCTTTGGCGGCAGCCATCACGGTGAAGGTGATTTCTCCGGACAGGCCGGCGCTTTTAGCAGCGGCTTCAGCAATTTCTATAGCAGCAGGATCGATATCCGTGCCGGTTAGCTGCAACGGATAATCATCTCGCACGGCATCGAAAGCTTCTTCGCGAGCTTCTTCCCACAGATACTTAGGAATGACTGGCCAATGTTCTGAAGGGAAGGAACGACGTAGTCCCGGTGCGATGTTCCAAGCGATCATCGCGGCTTCGATCAACAATGTTCCCGAACCACAACATGGATCATATAGCGGCCGGTGGCCATTCCAGCGGCTAAGCTGGATTAAAGCGGCGGCCATCGTTTCCTTCAGTGGCGCTTCTGTAGCTTGTCTGCGGTATCCACGTTTGTGAAGAGCGGGTCCGGTGGTGTCTAGCGTAATAAGCGCGATATCATTTAACAGTATCACTTCGATCACATATCGAGGTCCGTTCTCTGGGAACCAGTCCGTATGATAGGAGAGCTTCAGCTTCTCGACGATAGCTTTTTTGACAATCCCTTGGGAAGCGGGTACACTCGTTAGTTGTGATTTATGGGATCGTCCTTCAACCGGAAATTCTCCATTCTCGGGAATCCAGTCTTCCCAAGGCAGCGCTTTAACACCCTCAAATAACTCATCGAAGGTTTTAGCGGGGAATTGACCCATTTTTACTAATACGCGGTCGGATGTACGCAGCCATAAATTACAGCGACAGATGTCGATATAATCACCACTGAACAATACACGACCGTTCTCGACCGTGGTCTCATAACCCAGTTCGTTTAATTCGCGCGCTACTACAGCTTCTAGTCCCATGGGGGCAGTAGCGATTAATTGTAATTTGCTCAAATACTCTCAACTCCGTTTAACTTGTAGATAAATACAAAAAGCCAGTACAATAAGAAAAGCCAGTACCATAAGAAAAGCATCCATACAAGTATAGGGGAATGCGGGACACTTCACAATGCCCGGCATTCCATAAATCATAAAATCTTCCCCGTCATCCCTTCATTCGAGAAAACGGGGGGTCATCAAAGGAGAAACTTTATGCTTACACAAGAAGAATACAGTGAACAACTTTATACCGAGGATGAAATCCTGCTTCAGGTAAAAGAAGCTATCGTCCAATCGGGTATGCCGGAGGTGTCTGTCGAGCCGGGGTACGGAAGACTGCTCACTATGCTTGTTAGACTGTCCCGCTCCACGCGTATTTTGGAAATTGGTGCACTTGGCGGCTACAGCGGGATTTGCTTATCTCGCGGCTTCACTGAAGGTGGCACGCTGACTTCGCTAGAGCTGAGGGCCGATTATGCCGAGCTTGCTCGCCGTAATTTAGAACTGGCCGGATTCGGGGATTCTACGGAATATAGAATAGGACCCGCTATGGACAGCCTGAAGGCACTGGACGTAGAGGGAGCTAAGTTCGATTTCTTCTTTATCGACGCAGACAAGATTAACTATACCAATTACTTGGAATATGCCATCAAGATGGCTAATCCAGGAGCGATCATTGCTGGTGATAATATCTTTCTCCGCGGACGGACGCTAAATACAGATCGAAATGGACCTGCCATTCTGGCTGTACGGCATTTCAATGAAATGATCGCCACCGATGACCGTCTGATCAGCACTTGTCTGCCAGCCTATGATGGACTGGCGTTGGCAATGGTGAAATAGCAGAAGATTAGCGAAATAGCCGTGGCGGAGTAGCTTTGTATAGCTTAACCCGGACCCATACGGTGTTTAACAGCAACAAGCTTCCGGAGATGATAAACAGTCCCTCAATACCAATATAACCAGATAGAAAGCCGCCTATGATAGCTCCTAGCATATTGCCCAGTGACAATGTGCTGCCGTTGAAGCCGAATGCGCGGCTTTCTTTCCCGTCAGGGGTATAAGACCGGATAAGCGCATTAACGCTGGGCAATAGGCCGCCCATAAAAATCCCCATGAGAAAGCGGACAATGATTAGCTGCCAAACGCTAGTAACGAATGCCTGCGGAATTAGGAATAGTGAAGCCCCGATTAAGGCGTAGGTCAGAATGCGATGTGCGCCGACTTTGTCACTCAGCTTGCCGAGCAAGGGGGAAGCCATCATGTTTGAGATCCCTGTAACTGCGCTGACCATTCCTGCTAAAAAGGCTATATTCTCAGCAGGGCCATTTAACTTTTCAACATAAAGCGGCAACAAGGCCATGGGGCTGATCATTGCAAATTGCAGCAAAAAGGTTACACCAAACAGTGCCGGGAGCTGAGGGATTTTGATCAATTCCTTCAAGCCCTCCATTACTGATACCTGCGGCTCTTGTGCCGCTTCTGCACGATCAAATTTCTCTTTAACGAGAAATAATGCCAGCAGAGAGGCGATAAAGAGCAAGGCGCCAACGACATAAAAGATCGGACGAAATCCGATTAAATCAGCAAGAAAACCACCAATAAGTGGTCCAAGGATGGTACCTGCAACAGAACCCGACTGCATCAGCCCCATCGAAAATCCCATGCGTGCTTTGGGAGTAGTACCCGAAACGAGGGCGATGGAAGCGGGATTGAAGCCGGAGATTGTACCGTTTAGCAGTCGCAGTAAGAGCAGCTGCATAGGGGATTGTGCGAAACCCATTAACACCATAACGATAGCCATGCCAAAGCTGGAGCGCAGGAGCATGATTTTACGCCCATATTTGTCAGCGAGTTTCCCCCATAGTGGCTGGAAAATGAATGAAGTTAAAAAATTTGCGGCAAAAATAAGGCCCGCCCAAATTCCAATTTCATGCTCACCCTGAACTCCAAGATCCTTAGCAAGATACAAGGTCAGGAACGGTGTAATCATCGTCATTCCGGCATTTACCAAGAATTGTCCGAACCAAAGCACTAAGAGGTTGACCTTCCATGTCTCCCATTTCTTCAAAGTGCTTTCACTTCCTTTCAAAGAATTTCAGAAAATACATGATTCACAGAAAAATAGACATTTTATCAGTATATCATTTTTTAAGCTTCAAAAGTGCAATACATGTCATAGTAATGTCATAGGATTGTCATTCCACGATCTTCGTTTTGCTTGTTACAACCTTTTAAAAAGGGCATAATAGTAAGTATGCCGATCAAGCATAAACGCCATCGGCGTTCTTATTAGGACGGTAAGCGTTTATTTTAAAAAATCCTATAAAATATAATGGAGATCTTATCATGACCTACAACGACACTTTTATCCGCGCCTGCAGAAAGCAGGAGACGGAGCACGTTCCCGTATGGTACATGCGGCAGGCCGGCCGTTATGATCCCGAGTACCGTAAAATCAAGGAAAAGTACACATTGCTTGAAATCTGCAAACAGCCTGAGTTGGCGGCTGAAGTAACCTTGATGCCTGTGCGCAAGCTAGGTGTGGACGCGGCTATTTTGTATTCAGACATTATGAATCCGGTCGCTTCTATCGGTGTGAAATTTGATATCGTCAAGGATATTGGCCCTGTGATCGAGAATCCGATTCGCTCTGCAGCAGATGTCGAGAGACTGAAGCCCATTGATGTTGAAGGCGATCTCGGACATATTTTGGAGACAATTGCAATTCTGGATAAGGAGCTGGACGTGCCCTTGATTACTTTCGCAGGCGCACCGTTCACCATTGCCAGCTATCTGATCGAAGGCAGACCTTCCAAAGGATATATTCGTACTAAAGAGCTAATGTACAGTGAACCCCGTGTCTGGGAAATGCTGATGGACAAGCTCGGCGATATGATTATCGCTTACCTCCGCAGTCACGTGCGTAGTGGTGGAAAAGCGTTTCAATTGTTCGACAGCTGGGTCGGTGCCCTTGCGCCACGCGATTTTGAAAAGTATGTGTTACCGACGGTTTCTCGTATTTTTTCCGAATTATCCGATCTTGATGTACCGAAAATATACTTTCCTGGTGTGAGCTCTGGCGAATTGCTACCTAGTCTTACGAAGCTTCAAGCGGATGTAATCGGGGTGGACTGGCGTGTGAGCTTATCCGAAGGTCGACGCAGAACAGGTGGGAAATTTGCGATTCAAGGCAACCTGGACCCGTATTTACTTACAGCGCCGATGGACGTCTTGAAGGAGCACGCGAAAGAGCTAATTGATGAAGGGGTACAAGAGCCGGGATATATCTTCAATCTGGGTCATGGCTTATTCCCGGAGGCTTCCTTAGAGAAGCTTAGAGAATTAACGGAATATATTCACGAATATTCACAGGAAGTATTGAAAGAATCAGCCAAACTGCGTTCTTAAAAATAGCCCATTAAATCTATAAGGGGATGGAATCCGTGACAGCAAAAATAGGTGTTCTCGTCATGTCGTATGGCACTCCTAAAAGCTTAGAAGACGTTGAAGCATATTACACTCATATTCGGCGAGGTAATCCGCCGACTGCGGAGCAGCTTAAAGAATTAACAGATCGCTATGAAGCGATTGTCGGGGGTGTATTCCCGCTGCGGGAGAATACAGACCGTCAAGTAGCTGCATTACAGGCAGCACTAAACGCGGATAAAGCTGGGGCGGATGTAGAATTTGTCTGCTATCAGGGTTTGAAGCATGCCTATCCGTTTATTGAGGACGGCGTCGAGGCTATGGCAAAGGATGGGATTACCCAAGCGGTTGGTGTTGTGCTTGCCCCTCACTATTCAAGCATGAGCGTGGGCGGCTACATCAAACGTGCTCAGGAAAAGGCTGATGCATGTAAAATCAACATGGGTTTTGTGGAGAGCTACCATATGCACCCAGTATTGATCGATGTTCTAAGCCGGAGAGTAACTGCGAAAATAGATCAATATATCGAAGCAGGTGCTACTCGCGATGAGATAAGGGTATTATTTAGCGCGCATAGCCTTCCAGAGCGTATTCTAGCTATGGGGGATCCTTATAAAGATCAACTATTGGAGACTTCAAAGGCTATTGCAGATCAAGCGGGGATAACCAATTGGCAGTTTACGTGGCAAAGCGCAGGACGGACCGCTGAACCATGGCTTGGACCAGACATTCTGGATACTCTTCAACAGCTTAGCAAGGAACAGGTAGAGTATGTTCTAGTGGCACCGATCGGGTTCGTATCCGATCATTTAGAAGTGCTGTATGACCTTGATATCGAGGCAACAGCCGTAGCTTCAGAGCTGGATATGCGTCTTATGCGGATTGAATCATTAAACAGCGATCCTGCGTACATGTCCGTATTGAGCGATGTTGTTCGTACAAGACTGAATCAAATGCCGGCCGGTCAATCATGACTGGTCCCTCTAGGCGAATTGTTATCATAGGCGGTGGGCTGAGTGGACTCAGCGCCGCCTTTTACATTCGTAAGTTTTACAAGAAAGCCGGCATGAAACCTGATATTGTGCTGCTAGAGAAAGAAAAGACTCTTGGTGGGAAGATCGAAACATTGCACCGGGATGGATTTGTGATTGAGAAAGGTCCGGATTCTTTTTTAGCTAGCAAAACAGAGATGATTGAATTGGCTAAGGAATTAGAGCTAGATCACGAGCTGGTGAACACAAATCCAAAGGCAGAGAAGACCTATATACTACAGCGTGACAAGCTTCATCCTATGCCTACCGGTCTGGTGCTTGGAATTCCTACTGAACTAAAGCCATTTCTATCAAGTGCTCTGGTTTCATTCGGTGGCAAAATACGCGCGCTGATGGACCTGATCCTTCCTCCTAAGCGGAGTAATGTCGATGAATCCCTCGGACAGCTGATTGAGCGACGTTTAGGTACTGAAGTGATGGAGAATTTGACCGAACCGCTATTAGCCGGTATGTATGCTGGGGATTTACACAAAGTCAGCCTACAGGCTACCTTTCCGCAGTTTGGAGAAGTAGAGCGGCAGTATGGTGGTCTTATTCGTGGATTCATCAAAGAACGGAATTCCTCCAAGACAAAAACGAGCACAAAGAACAGCACTTTTCTGACCTTTCGAAAAGGACTACAAAGTCTCGTGCATGGCTTGATTCATGAACTGCACGATGTAGAACAGCGAACTGAAGCTACGGTGGTCTCTATACATGCTACAGGAACTAAAGCTTCTCGTTATGAACTAGAACTGGAAAGTGGCGAACGGCTGCTTGCGGATGAAATATATATCACCACACCAAATTCTTTTGCTGCCGACCTTTTGCGTCCACATGTGGATGTTTCAGCACTCGATGCAGTAAATTATGTATCGGTTGCGAACTTAGTTTTGGCCTTCAACAAGAAGGATATCGAAATTGATGATGCAGGAGCAGGTTTTCTTGTGCCACGTAAGGAAGGACGCAATATTACTGCTTGTACATGGACGTCTACGAATTGGCCGCATACGAGCCCGGAAGATAAAGTGCTTATGCGCTGTCATGTAGGCCGCTCCGGAGATGAGCAGAATGTTCAACTTCCAGATGAGGCGCTTACGGAGCTAGTGAGTAAGGATTTACGAGAGATCTTGGGCATTACAGCGAAACCTATATTCACGGAAATTACTCGTTCGGAACATTCGATGCCACAGTATCCTGTTGGACATCTTGACAATCTTTCTAAATTCCATAGGGAGCTTGAGACCACACTTCCTGGGATATATGTCTTTGGAGCGGGATATGATGGAGTGGCAATGCCTGATTGTGTTAAGCAGGCTAAGCTTACAGCACAAAGCGCTGCAAAGCGTATATCGAATTAATTGTTCATTTACGGGAGAGTTAGAACTATATAATGAACGGTGAAGCGAAGATTTTTTTGCTTCACCGTTTTTGTTTAAAACTAAGAACATACTATTTTAAAATATAAGAAAGTATAAGTTTTAGGCTATACTTTATGTCTTATATTTCTCGCTTAAACACTCACCGTCCTTAAAAGGACGCCGAGAGCGTTTATACTTGGCGGACTCTCTTATTTGGAGGGACAGGTGCTAGATATGCTATAATAGAACCAATTTGAGAGTAGAGGAGATCATAGAAACAATGTATCCGCCGCGATCGCGTTCTAGACAGAAGAGCAAACATAAGAGCAAGCGTAAGCGCAGAACGGCCTGGATGTGGGTCAATGCAGGTCTACTTCTGATGATTATTGTGGCGCTCAGCTATAGTTTTTTGGATGACAGATTCAAGGGAAGTTCTGAGCCGCCTCCAGTGGCACAAATGACGGCTTCGCCTACGCCGGATAGTACTGCTCAGGAGACAGCACCTGTAGTGACTGCAACGCCTGAAGCCACGGAGTCTCCCATTCCTTCTCCAACGGTAACTCCGGAAGCTACACCTACACCCGAGCCAAAGAGAGAAGAAAATGTTGAAACACAGGCACCTGTACCAACTGAGACCCCTTCGCCAGATGAAGGTAGCTCCCAAGTCGCAGATAGTGGTTCTGTGTCTGGACTTCCATCAGATGACCAGGCTTCTGGCACTACAGTGACCTTGAATTTTGGTGGAGATGTTATTTTTTCGGGGAAAGCCGGGGAATTGCTCGAAAAGAAAGGTTACGACTATTCGTATGCCGCGCTCGATGGAATGTTCAAGAAGGATGACCTAACGGTCGTGAATCTGGAGACCCCTGTGACCACGGGTGGGGTTGGCGCCGCTAATAAGCAATACGTATTCAAAGGCTCGCCTAAAGCACTAGATGCTCTTAAAGCAGCCGGAGTGGATGCAGTAAATATGGCGAACAATCATACGCTGGATCAAGGGGAAGAAGGTCTGCGAGACACGCTTAGTCATCTGTCAGAAAGAGGCATTCCTTATGTTGGTGCTGGACTCAACAGTAAGGAAGCATTCTCAGCACAATATTTTGAGCGTAAAGGGATTAAGATCGCCCTGCTGGGGTTCACACGGGTGATTCCTGCATCGGACTGGATGGCGGGTAAAAATAAACCGGGGCTTGCTTCAGTATATGATAGTAGAGAAGGAATTAAAGCGATTGCTGCAGCTAAACAAAAAGCTGATTTGGTTGTCGTAGTTGTCCATTGGGGCAAAGAACGGGTAGAGCAGTTTGATAATATTCAGCAGACCCTTGGACGTAGTTTTGTCGATGCGGGAGCCGATCTTGTCATTGGTGGTCACCCGCATGTATTGCAAGGTGTGGAGCCATACAAAGGCAAGTGGATCGCCTACAGCACCGGTAATTTTATTTTTACGAGATCAACAGTACCCGCCACTTGGGAAACTGCTGTTTTTCAGGCGGAATGCAGTAAAAAAGGTCAATGTTCATTACAGCTGAAGCCTATGACTGCTGAGCTAGCTCAGCCCGTGCCCATGAATCAGGTGAACGGACAGCTTTTGCTGAAAAAAGTAGAGTCTTTATCTGCTGGTCGAGTTAAGATCGACAGTGACGGTAAAGTCACTCAAGTTACAAAATAGGGTTCCTGGGAGGTCCTTATGATGAACAATTTGTGTGTTGCCCATCGGGGATTTTCCGGTAAAGCTCCGGAGAATACATTAGCAGCAATCCGGATGGCCATTGCCATGCCTTTTGTCCACTGGATGGAATTGGATGTCCAGCTCTCCAAGGACGGTGTTCCTGTTGTCATTCATGACTTCACACTGGACCGTACAACCAATGGTCATGGTAAGGTGAAGAATATGGATTGGGAACATATCCGGCGTCTCGATGCGGGTAGCTGGAAAGGGCGTTCTTTTCGGGGAGAGCGGGTGCCTTCCTTGGAAGAGGTGCTTACCTTAGCTTCTGGTAGACTGCGTCTCAATATTGAACTGAAAACAGTGGGTAATATGTATCCTGGCATCGAGCAGAAGGTGACGGATCTTATTTCCTCTAAAGGCATGCGGGACGACGTGATTTTGACCTCTTTTGACAAAGATGTGTTGAAAAAAATCAAGGAAATAGACCCTCACTTTCGTACAGGCTTAATTTTTGATTCAAGATTTGGTAATCCTGCTCGAAGGCTGCGTGAACTGGAATGTTCTCTTTTGTCGATTAGCTTCTCGCGTCTAAATCCTAGATTGGCTAAGGTTTTGACGGAGCAAGGGGTGAAGATTATGGCCTGGACTGTGAACAAAGAGAAAGAGATGCGTCGCTTAGCAGATATGCATTCTGATATAATGATTTGTACAAACCGTCCGGATATCTGGGGCGACACATTTCTAAAAGTATAAATAATCCAATTCGATGGGAAAGAGAGCTGATTGTCTGTGTGCGCTGCTGTTAATAATTTGTATTGTGTTGGACGGAACTACAAGCTACATGCGGAGGAATTAGGAAATAACGTCCCCGTAGAGCCACTCATTTTTTTGAAGCCCTCACATGCGGCGGTTTCCCTCGATAAAGCAGTCATTCAGCTTCCAAAGGATTCAGGACAGGTTCATTATGAAGGAGAGCTTGTGCTTCGGATCGCGCGTGATTATGTACCGGGTATGAGCGTGGAGGATCTGGTGGATGTTATGGCACTGGGACTAGATTTCACACTGCGTGATGTGCATAATGATCTGCAGAAGAAAGGTCTGCCTTGGACACCGGCTAAAGGCTTTAAGAACGCTGCTCCACTCACACCTTACATTGCGTTTCCTGACAAGGAAGAGCTAGAAGGAACGGATTTCACGGTTTTAAAAAATGGTGTTGAAGTTCAGCGAGGAAATGTTAAAAACATGATTTTTTCGCTCCAAAAAGTTGTCGATTTTATCGCTGCGCGTTACGGGCTGGGTAAAGACGATGTGATTTTCACAGGAACACCAGAAGGTGTAGGCCCTACCGTATCAGGAGATTCTTTTGAATTGTACTGGGGTGACAAGCTGATGGGGACTTGCCTGATCGGCTAAAAACATCTGTTGGAGTTGAATCTATGTTATGGATTATTGGCGCCCTTGGCGCTTTGTTAGTTGCGGGAGCGGCTTATAGGAAACAATCCTTAAGTCTCTCCGGCATGCTTGCCGCGGTAGCTATGGGGACCATCTATTTTGGTGCTGGAAATGCCTTTTGGTTTGGAATATTGTTAATTTTTTTCATCTCTTCAAGCCTGTTGTCTAAGCTTCATCATGATAATAAGGCAGAGCTTGAGCAGACTTATGCCAAGACGGGTCGCCGAGATGCTGGGCAGGTCTTTGCTAATGGCGGGCTTGGGATGGTTTTCGTTCTACTGAATGCGATGGTTCCGATGGAACATTGGGAATTTTTATTTATCGGGGTGATGGCAACGGTAACCTCTGATACATGGGCTACGGAGATTGGTACACTCAGCAAGAAGTCACCTCGGTCTGTCCTCACAGGTAAAATACTTCCGGCCGGTGCCTCGGGTGGCGTATCCAGCCTGGGCACGCTGGCCGCTGCCGCAGGAGGTGCACTTATCGGTGCATCTTCATGGCTGCTGCGGATGATATCCGGCATGTCAGATCAATCCTTCTTGTTGCTTACATTGGCTGGACTCACTGGAGGTCTTGCGGGTGCGTTCACGGATTCTATTCTTGGGGCAACCGTTCAGCAGATGAATCGCTGCACCGTATGCGGACGCGAAGTGGAAAGTACACATCACTGCGGTAAAAAAGTTGAAAACGCACGTGGCTGGAAGTGGATGACCAATGATGCAGTTAATGCTATTAGCTCTATCGTCGGAGGGGCTATTGCTTTACTGTGTGGAATGATGTTTTAAAGGAGGAACCGATGAGCAGCACGTCCAATCATAAACATACTGCCATTCTGGATGCCGCATACGAGCTCTTCGGTTCAGGTGGATTTTACGAAACGAAGATGTCGGAAATTGCGGTTCAGGCCGGAATTGCTAAGGGCACCGTTTACTTATATTTTAAGAGTAAAGAAGAATTGTTCATGGCGGTAACGCGCCGGGATTGTGAGGGATTCCTTCAGCAATTACAGGAAAAGCTGAAGGATAGTGATACTTTGGCAGGTAAACTGTCGATCATCGCCAAACATCATCTTTACTATTATTATGAGCGAAAGCGACACACGAAGCTCTTTTTCCGCGCACCTAACAATAACCCAGAGCTTGTGGCGTATATGACGCTTTTTATGGAAGAATATATGCAGGCAGTGGTGAAGGTGTTGCTGGAGGGCGGAGCGTCTGAGCCTGAGCTTATGGCGCAGTCCTACATAGGGATGTTGGATCGGCTGAAGATGGATATTTTGTTCGATCCATCTTTTAAGGAAGAAGATGCGTATAAACGTGTTGGTTTCGCTGCGGGTCTTTTTATTAAAGGGGCAATGGATTACTTGAATTTAGGTCAGGACGATAGATCGGTGGAATAGCAGCACTATGCTGCGACCGGTTTTATGAAAATATAAGGCAAGCGAGGAAATAGCATGAATATTATGACCGTGGAACATCTTTCCAAAAGTTATGGTGAGAAAGTACTTTTTAGTGATGCTTCATTTGGTATGGACGATCGGGATAAAATTGGTTTGATCGGTGTGAATGGAACGGGTAAATCAACGTTTTTACGTATTATTGCCGGTCTGGATACTCCGGATGGTGGGCAAATTGCGATCGGAAATAATGTTAGAGTGCAGTACTTGGCACAGAACCCTCCTTATGAGCCGACAAATACGGTACTGCAACAGGTCTTCGCCGGAGAGGATCCAGATCTTGCTACCATGCGTGAGTATATGGAGACTATGTCTCGCCTTGAAAAAGAACCAGGTAACGCAGAACTGGAAGGCAAACTGGTGCGGATTGGACAGGCTATCGATGCGGCAGGTACTTGGCATTTGGAGAGTGAAGCTAAGAGCGTGCTTACTAAGCTGGGTATAGTGAAATTCGATGCACTGATGGATACACTGTCTGGTGGTCAACGGAAACGTGTAGCACTTGCGGCTGCCCTGATTACGCCATCTGAGCTACTTATTCTGGATGAGCCTACGAACCATATTGATACGGACTCCGTGGCTTGGCTAGAGCAATATTTACAGAAACGGCGTGGCGCCCTCTTAATGGTAACGCATGATCGTTACTTCCTGGAGCGTGTCGCAAGTGTCATGCTAGAGCTGGACGGAGGACAGTTATACCGTTATGAGGCCAACTATTCCCGTTTTCTAGAGCTAAAAGCCGACCGTGAAGAACGTGAAGCTTCTGCGGAGCAAAAGCGTAAGAACCTGCTACGTACGGAGCTTGCTTGGATTCGTCGTGGAGCTAAAGCTCGATCAACGAAACAGAAGGCAAGAATCGACCGTTTTGAGAAGCTGAAAGAAAGTACAGGAAGCAGTTCGAACGGTTCGCTGGATATTTCGGTGGCATCCACACGTTTGGGTCGTAAAATCATTGAAATCAATGAACTGTCGAAATCGCTGGATGGCCGTCAGTTGATTAAAGATCTGACCTATATTGCTGTACCCCAAGACCGCGTAGGTATTGTAGGTCCGAATGGCAGCGGTAAATCAACCCTTCTGAATCTGATTGCAGGTAAGCTGCAGCCGGATAAGGGAGAGGTTCAGCTTGGCGCGACTGTTAAGTTGGGTTATTTTACGCAAGAACATCAGGATATGGATGACAGCATGCGAGCGATTGAATATGTGAAGGAAGAAGCGGAAGTCATACGAACGGCTGATGGTAGCGTTATTACGGCAGGCCAAATGCTCGAACGCTTCTTGTTCCCTCCTGCGATGCAATGGACGCCGATTTCCAAACTGTCAGGTGGCGAAAAAAGGCGCCTGTATCTGCTTCGTGTATTGATGGGAGCTCCAAACGTGTTGCTGTTGGATGAGCCTACGAACGACTTGGATATCGGAACGTTGGCTGTTTTAGAAGACTATCTGGATGAATTCCCGGGCGTCGTCTTCACAGTATCCCATGACCGTTATTTCCTGGATCGTACAATAGATAAGCTGATCGCTTTTGAAAATGGTGATATCCGGATTCATGTTGGCGATTATACGGAATATGAAGAATGGCTGGCCAAAAATGTCTCTTCACGCCATGCAGAATCGAACAAAGATGACGGAAATGCAAAGCGTAAAGAGACTACAGATGCTAGTAATAACACAGCGCCATCCTCAGCGCCTAAGACCAAACTCAAATTCAGCTTTAAGGAACAGCGTGAATATGAGGGAATTGACGAGCAGATCGAGCTTGCAGAGCAGCGCTTGACGGATATTAGTGCCAAGATGGAAGCAGCGTTTGCTGACTCTGGGAGACTGCAGGAGTTAATGGAAGAGCAGCGGCTTGCCGAAGCCGAGCTGGAGCGTCTAATGGAGCGCTGGACCTATCTGAATGAGCTTGCAGAGAAAATCGCTGGTAAAGCATGAAACGGATTGTCTTGGTGTGACGATAAGGGAGGGCTCAGTTTGAAGAATCAACTTATGTTAGCTGTAGCCCTGCGAAACGAAGGTAAAGCTGAAGAAGCCAGAGTGATGCTGTTAGAGCTATATGAGCAGAATAGTAATGATGCTGAACTTCTGTATCAATTAGCTTGGACGCATGATGTACTCGGTCTGGAACGTGAGGCAGTACCCTTTTATGTGAAAAGCCTAACACTAGGCTTATCTTCGGAGCAGAGAGTCGGCGCTTTATTGGGACTGGGCAGCACCTACCGAACACTCGGAGAATATGAAAACTCCAAATTAATATTGGAGCAGGCCGTTCATGAATACCCAGAGAATAAGGAGTTTCCGGTGTTCCTTGCGATGACCTTGCACAATCTTGGAGATCATAGTCTGGCTATGGGGATTTTGCTTAAATTGCTGGCTGAAACCTCAGCGGATGAAGGAATAAGAAGTTATAGTAAGGCCATTTCATATTACTCAGATAAGCTGGAGCAAGTCTGGGATTGAATAAAATCACAAAAAGAAGCGATTCTCTACTATTAGAGATCGCTTCTTTTTTGCTTTATTTCGTTCCGTCCACCGCGATCATTTGCACCACAGCACGAGAGTCGCCAGGTAAGATGATTTCATCAGCATTCATCTGTGAGGAGCCATCTCCATCAAGAAAGATACCTTCGAGACCTTCAGCAGGCACGCTCTGTAGGATGGCTGTGCGGAACTCTGCCGCCGTCGAGAGTGTTGGCGTAACAATCAGCCACAGCTTGCCATTATCATCATACAGCATGCCTGAGCGCATTCGTTGCTCATCAGCATAAGGAAGATGTTCTTTCGCGATCACAGCTTCCCAGACATCTTCATGCTTAAGATTCATACTAATGCCGCCTTGCGCAAAATAATGCTGGCGATCCGTAACGTTCAATTCTTCTCCCGATGAGACGACTTGTACCGAAAAGCTACGACTGGCACCATCCCAGACCAGGGTTCCGCGTGCATATTTAGCGTTAAACCAGCCGGAGCCGTATGCCTTTTTAACCCCGTTAGTGGGGACATCATTCATTATAGCAATAGAGAGGAGTGCGTCTTCATAGAAGAAGCCTCCATTAATCCCATAAGCCATAACTTGCTGAAGAGGTGCACCAGCGGCTCTGAGTTGAACATCATCTGGCGAAAGTGACATCATATAGAGTTGAACATTTTCTGGACTTACAGCCTCTGAATAGGAGTAGGCGTGAGGAAGATCAGCAAAGGGATCTTCCGTGTGATTTCTGGATAACAGGATCATTGCGAGCACTGACGCTGCTACCAAGAGCAGCAGAAGTGAAACGATCAGCCATTGTCTACGTCTCCAGAGCTGCGTTAGCTTGCCAGTGCTTGACTCAGTTAGTGCCCACATAAGCAGCGAGAAGCTTAGCAGTGTTTACTACAGCTTGCTTATGTGTACGTTCCATGGAGTGGGAGGCGTGTACGCCTGGGCCGATCAGTGCGGCACGAATATTATTGCCGCCTCGAAGGGCAGCGGAAGCATCAGAGCCGTACATGGGATAGATATCAACGGCATAAGGAATAGCAAGTGCTTCTGCCAGCTCAATCAAACGGCCAGTCATAACATAATCATAAGGGCCGGAAGAATCCTTTGCACAGATGGACACATCGGTTTCTTTACAGCTAAGATCATCGCCCATAGCACCCATATCGACTGCGATCATTTCATTAATCTCGCCAGGAATCCAAGATGTGCCATGTCCCACTTCCTCATAGTTGGAGATGAGGAAAGAAAGGTTGTGGAGCGGTTTCCAGCCTTCGCGCTTCATGCTTTCCAGCAGGCCAAGAAGGGCAGCCACGCTAGCTTTGTCATCCAGATGCCGGGATTTAATATACCCGCTAGGTGTAATCACCGCACGTGCATCGAAGGAAATGAAATCACCAACAGAGATGCCTAGCTTAAGTACATCTTCTTTGTTAGATACTAGCTCATCAATCCGTACTTCCATGTTCTCTTCTGAACGTTTGAAATCACGAGCATCAGGATATACGTGAACGGATGGATGGCTGGTTAAGATGGTTCCAGTATAGGTTCTGCCGCTGCGGGTATGGATCACACAATATTCATTCTCGATGCTGTGCATTGTGAAGCCACCAACAGAGGTTAGTCGCAGTGTACCATCAGATTTAATAGAGCGAACCATGCCTCCAAGTGTATCCACGTGAGCGCTGATGCCGATTGTACGGGAAGGATCTAGGCCTGGGACGGTTAGAATTACGCCGCCTTTTTCATTCCAGCTTAGCGGTACATTTAATGCTGCCGCTTCTTCGGCAACAAGGTTCATTACTTGTGCTGTGAAGCCGCTGGGGCTCGGTGTATCAAGTAATTTTTTTAGGATTGAGAGTATGTAATCTTCGTTTGGTTGAATAGTAATCATTAGTTAAGTCCTCCTGTTAGGCCATCATTGTCTGTGTTAAAAGAATCTAAAGAAGTGTCGGCATCACGAAGTTTGGTTAGCTCAGCATTTAAGCTTTTAATTTGTTTTTGTAGCTTGTACTGGCGAAAAATACCGTAAGAACCCACGATGATTCCACCAATTAGCGCGCAGCCCAGAATAACTAGGATCAGCGGTATATTAACTACATCAAAACCGAAATTAACTTGAACGGGATCCACGTTGATGACTGCAAATATGGCTGTTAGCAGCGCGAAGATTAGACCTGCAATTAAAGACCATTGAATTCTCATTGAATTCTTCCTCCTCAGGGGATATAACAGAATAAAATCCCTTGCCCAAATAGGGCAAGGGATTAATGCAATACTAAGCTCTCTGCCTTATTTGGTCAACTGTTCCATTTGAGCGATAACATCTTCGAAGACACTCATTGCTTCGCGAATCGGCTCAGGAGAAGACATATCAACACCAGCTTTAGACAGAATATTAATGGAGTAGTCACTGCCGCCACTCTTCAGGAAGCCGAGGTAACGATCCACCGCAGGTTTGCCTTCTTCAAGAATTTGTTTGGCAAAGCTAGTCGCTGCTGAGAAGCCGGTTGCGTATTTATAAACATAGAAGCTGTTATAGAAATGCGGAATCCGCGCCCATTCCATCTCGATATCTTGATCTACAACCATTTCTTTACCATAGTATTTAACATTCAGGTCATAGTAGATGCTCGAAAGATCTTGTGGAGTAAGCGATTCACCTTCTTCAACACGCTGATGAATGATTTTCTCGAACTCAGCAAACATCGTCTGCCGGAAAATCGTTGTCCGGAACTGATCAGCATAGTAGGTGAGCAAATACATTTTTTCTTTAGGATCTGTAGACTTTTTGAGTAAATAATCCATTAGCAACGCCTCGTTAGTAGTAGAAGCAACCTCTGCTAGGAAAATCGTATATTGCGCATCCCGATAATTCAGAGCGCTATCCGAAAAATACGAGTGTAATGCATGGCCCATCTCATGTGCCAGTGTAAACATACTGTTTAAATTATCATTATGGTTCAGCAGTACGAAAGGATGCGTACCATATGGCCCCCAGCTGTAAGCCCCGGACCGTTTATTCTCGTTCTCATACACATCGATCCAACCGTTGTCGTAGCCTTTTTGCAGCACATTCAGATAATCTTCACCAAGCGGTTTGAGACCCTCTTTAGTGATTTTTTTGGCTTCTTCATAGGTGATATCTAATTTATATTCATCAACAAGCGGTGCAAACAGATCATACATATGTAACTCATCGACACCCAGCAGCTTCTGACGCAGTTTCATATAACGGTGCATCAGTGGAAGGCTTTCGTGAATCGTATCAATCAAGTTGGTGTAAACCTCTTTAGGAATGTTATCTCCATAGAGTGACATTTCCATTACAGAAGGATATTTGCGAATCCGTGAGTAAAAGACATTTTTATTCACATTGGCGCTAAGCGTTGCTGCGATCGTGTTCTTCTGCTTCCGGTAGGTATCATAGACTGCCTTAAAAGCATTTCGGCGAACCTCACGGTCGCTACTTTCGAGAAACTTGATATAGTTGCCATGAGTCAGTTCAACTTCTTTGCCATCCTCATCTTTGATCTTAGGGAATTTCAGATCCGCATTGTTCAGCATACTGAAAATATTCTGAGGTGCTTGAGCTAAATTTCCGACCTGAGCCAGCAGTGCTTCTTCAGCCTTAGAAAGCACATGGGCTTTTTCACGTTTCATTTCAGTTAAGGTGAATTTATAAGCGGATAGGTTCGGATCAGCGATGAATTGGTTGAGCTTCTCAATTGGCAACGCCAGAATTTCTGGGGTTACAAAAGATAAGGCTTCACCTGCTTCAATACCAAGCTTTTTCGCTTTGGAGGACAAAGCTTGATATTCAGGATTAGCTGTGTCTTCATCTTGACGCATATGTGCATACACGAAGAGTCGTTCAGTTAAGATGGACAACTTGTCATCCAGCTCAAAACATTTTTTTAGAGCATCTGCGGAATCTAGTGTACCCTGAAAATCCGCAGCTTTTTTGATTAGGGATTTTGCTTCAGCAAATTCTGCATCCCAATCCTTCTGAGAAGCAAACACATCTTCAAGCTTCCAACGATTCTCAGCAGGTACTTCGCTTCTTTTCAATAATTGTTCCATAGAAACCCTCCTAGAATGATGAGATGTAGTAGGCATAATCTCCCTCGGCAATACTGTAGATGATAAATCACCCGGTAGCAAGCTGAGCACAAGTAGAAGAGGGATGGACTTGTGTGAAATAGGCATAACGTCCTCCTCTTGAAAGTAGAGTCGGCTTATTATGCCCTGTTAAGTCCTGATTATTAATATTTAGTGTTCTTTAAATATATGAAAGGATAAGTTATGCCAATAAACTATAAATAACAAAGATGAAGGCGAACAGAATCATAATGACTGCAGTTAAGGCCATGCCCCGCTTAAACTGCGGCGGGACACGATCCTTGGTCATAATTAGAACTGCGCCTAGACATAAGACTAGGACAACATAAATCGCGATATTTTCTGTGTTCATATTCTGTTATACCTGTTTGAAAGCTGCGATGATATTTTTGTACTCTTCTTCATTATCTTTATAAGATTCTTTGTTGAATCGGTTGTTCACCCACTGCATCATAGCTGGACGACTAAGGAAAGTATGTGTTTCTTCTCCCCATTGATCGGAGATTTCGCGAAGTACAATATAACGTCCTTGAACTTCTACCGTCATCATATTCCATTTGTCTGTTTTGTATATTTCATGTTTTTTGATCATTATCAATACCACCCTGGCGATTTTTGGCTTTTGGCTCAATGATAACGCACTGGTGAAGGGAAAAGCAAATTAAATCACATATTTATAGGTTGAGATAGATTGATTTGAGCAGAAGATTGCAGTATAATATAGTTATACGCCATATATGGCGGTTATTTTTTAGGAGGTTGTTCAATTGAAAGGTACAGTAAAATGGTTTAACGCAGAAAAAGGTTATGGCTTTCTTCAAGTAGAAGGCGGCGAAGATGTATTCGTACACTTCTCAGCAATTCAAGGTGAAGGATTCAAAACTTTAGACGAAGGTCAAGAAGTTGAATTCGATATCACTGATGGTAATCGTGGACCGCAAGCTGAAAACGTAGTGAAATTATAAGAAACGGCAAAGGCAGCTAAGCTGTCTGCTATAAATATATAATTTACTTGGCAAGCCCTTGCAAGAGTGGTTACCAACTATAAAACACAGTTCTTTCGGGAACTGTGTTTTTTTACGTCTAATAGACATCAATTTAGATGAAAGGTCTTCGCACTCCCAAGTGAAGGGATAGCAAAGACCTTTTTAATATTTTTGAATATCAGAAGTGTTCTATTATAGAGAAGCTTTTTTGTTTTTTTTCTTAAAATAGCGCATTGAATCTCGATGGGTATCCAATAAATGCTGTCCTAAAAAGCCTGCAAAGGCAAGAAGGCTGAAGCCAACCGCTACCATATAAAAGGTGAAGCGCCCAGCTTCTTGATAGATCATTCCACCAAATGTACCACTTAGAAGTCCAGCTGCACTTGACCAAACAACCGTGTAGATGGCAAGACCGGTTGCTCGGAGACGATCAGGAATAATCCGAGTGATATAACGGACACATGTTACAAAAAAGACGCCAAATGTCAGGCTATGCAAGGCTTGAATCGCGATTATAGAGCCTGGATGCTCGGCGAGCGCCATGAGTAGAAAACGAAGGGCATACATGAGACTGGCTAAAATTAATAAGGGCAGTTCTTTAAATTTGTCGCCGTATTTGCCGAGTATAAATAATACAGGGATTTCACTTAGTGCTGAGGCAAGTAGTGCCCAGCCGATCACTTCCTCACCAGCGCCCAAATTCTTTAAACTGATGGTGAGAAAAGCTTCGTTCATTCTATGGCCCAGTGCGAGTACAAAGACACATCCGAAGAACCACAGCACCTCTTTTTGCAAAAGAATATCTTTAAGCCCATGTTCTTTCTTATCTGGTTTGGTATTAACAGCTTTCTGATTGGAGAGCTCTGGAACAGTTTTTTTGACATCCTTTAGGCCAATTGTAATTAGAAGTGCGATTATAATGATGATAATACATAAGGTAAGACTCCAAGTAGCACCTAAAGCTCTAAGCGCATAACCAACGGTTAAAGCAAAGAAAGAATAGCCTAAGGAGCCAAATACACGAATTGTAATGAAGTTTCGTCCGTGTCGCTCCGCAATTTTGATGGCCATTGTATCAGCAAGCGGAAAAACTGGGTAATAGAAGAAGTAGAAAAAGGACAAAATAAGCATAACGGAAGAAAATTCGGTCGCTCTGGCTAATAAAAGTCCGGTAACTAATTGCCCCGCGAGTAAAATAAACATGATTTTTCGAATGGTACCCAGCTTATCGCTCATCATACTCCAGAAGAGATTGGATAGGATGGAGATGAGGGGACCGAGGGAATACAAGTAGCCCACCTGAGAACTGCTAAACCCTAAATGTGTGTAGAATAAAGGAAAGTAGGATACTACAAGAACGCTAGTGCCATAAATCGTAAAAAGAAAGGAACGAAGCCAATTCTGATCACTGTAAGGGCTTCCGGTCCGATTTGAAAACATGAAAGTGCACTCCTCTGAGATTGAAATATGGCTAGTATAGCATAAAGCAATGGAGGGTTATGTGTTTTATTCTTGAATTGCGTTATTTCTGAATCTTTCATAATTTTACGAAAGTGATTTTGTTGTTTGTACAAATACGTCTGATCATATTATAATAAGTGGTGATTTGGATAAGGAGACAACAATGTGGAGGCACTATCATTGAGTGAATTAGAGCAAGGCCGTTACCTTAGCCCGCGTGGCCCTATTGGGCTTATGAACAGGGTCTATAAGTACGTGCTGCCCGAAGTGAGAGAAAGTCTAAACTTCTGGCGCCAAGATGCGAATGGGATTCCCGATCCCGAGCTCCGGAAGCAAGCACTTGCCAGCATTGAGACGAAAGAGTTTCATTGCATAGGTGGAGGTATTTATGCCGCCGGCAATTTATCGATGAGACATATACTTATTCCGCTTATTGTTGCTTATCAAACTATCAGTGATTATCTAGATAACTTATGTGATCGCAGTACTTCGCTTGATCCTGCAGATTTCAGGCTGCTGCATCAATCTATGCTGGATGCCATTGATCCAAACGCTGAACCTGTCAATTATTATGCGCTTCGCGATGAACAGAATGACGGCGGATACTTGTATAGGCTAGTTCGAAAATGCCAGGAGATGATCTCTTTGCTGCCAGGTTATTCCGCTGCTGCAGCGGAGATTCGTGATTTGGCTGTGCTGTATACAGATTTGCAGGTATATAAGCATATCCGCCCGGAACTCAGGGAAACAGCCCTGAAGGAATGGTGGGAGCAGCAGGGTAGCCGTGCTCCGCATCTGCACTGGAACGAGTTTGCGGCTGCGACAGGCTCTACTTTAGGCGTATTCATGCTTTTTCTATCTGCATGTGATCCGAAGCTAAATAAGTCTTCTTCGGAATCGATTCGAGCTGCATACTTTCCACATGTGTGTGGATTGCACATTATGCTGGATTATTTGATTGATCAGGAAGAGGACCGAGCAGGCGGTGATCTTAATTTCTGCAATTATTATGACGACACGGATACCATGTTAAGTCGGATCGCTTCCATGGTTGAGTGGGCCCGTAAGGATGTACGTGAACTACCGGAATCATCTATGCATCGTATGGTGATTGAGGGATTGCTGGCACTTTATTTATCTGATCCGAAAGTTAGCGAACAGCGGGAAGTTCGCAGTGTGTCTAAAAGCCTAATGAGAGGAAGTCCGCTTACAAGGCTGTTCTTCTTCGCTAATAGCCGCTGGATACGCAATCGTTTTTTGTAACAAGGCTGCGAAGCTTCACCTATACAACGGATGGGGCATTGCATAACTTTAAGGAGGAACAACAGAATGACAAAAATCAAAAAAATTGCAGTACTGACTAGTGGTGGAGATTCACAAGGTATGAACGCCGCTGTTCGTGCGGTTGTAAGAAGCGCACTTTATTACGGCATTGAAGTTTTTGGAGTTCAACGTGGATATCAAGGTCTTCTGAATCGCGATATCTTCCCTATGGATCTTCGCAGCGTAGGTGACATTATTCAACGTGGGGGAACCATTCTGCAATCTGCAAGATGTCTGGAGTTCACAAAACCAGAAGGTCAGCAAAAGGGTGCAGATATTCTTAATGAAATGGGCATCGATGGCCTAGTAGTTATAGGTGGAGATGGTTCATATAAAGGCGCTAATAAACTAAGTAAACTCGGTATCAAGACGATGGCATTACCGGGAACTATTGATAATGATATTTCCTACACGGATTACACCATAGGGTTTGATACAGCCGTTGGTGTCGTTGTAGATGCTATTAACAAACTGCGTGACACAATGTCCTCCCATGAGCGTTCTTCCATTGTAGAAGTTATGGGACGTCATTGTGGAGATATCGCGCTGCATGCAGGTCTGGCTTCTGGAGCAGAAACCATTCTTGTGCCAGAAATGCCATATGACTTGAATGAAGTTGCGGATCGTATGCGTGACAACTTTGTCAGAGGTAAACGTCACAGTATCGTCATCGTTGCAGAAGGTGTGGGTAAAGGCGAAGATGTAGCCCAAGCGTTGAAGGATCGTCATGCTTCTCTGGATGCACGGGTTACTGTACTTGGACATATTCAGCGCGGAGGAACACCAACCCCTGGAGACCGGAATCTTGCTAGCCGTCTTGGTGACTTTGCCGTTCGTAAACTAATTGAAGGTGAGTCTGATAAAGGTTGCGGTATCATCAAGGGAGAACTAACCCTTACAGATATCGATCTTGTAGTGAATACGAAGAAAGACTTTGACGTGGAGTTGTACGAGCTTGCATCCCGTCTTTCTCAATAATTAACACACAAAAAAGGAACAGTTGCGAACTTCGCACTGTTCCTTTTTTGTGTTCTTTAGATTATTAATGATGTGTTTGAGCGTCTGTATATTGTGTGGTATAACGGCGTTGGACTTTAACAAGCCGAGTTAAGAGCAGTGTGGCCCCAATCGCAAGACCGGTGATCAAGCCTATCCAATAACCATAAGCTCCTAGATCCGTATAAGTAGCAAGTACATAGCCTGTAGGAAGCCCTATAACCCAATAAGCTATAAAGCAAATAATGAAGGCTGGATTAACATCCTTATATCCACGAAGTGCTCCTTGTGTAGGTGTTGCAATCGCATCGGAAATCTGGAAAAAGATCGCATAGATTAAGAAATGCTGAATTAATGAAATGACATCAGGTTCATCAGTGTATAGACCAGCTACATGATGGCCAGCAAATAAGAGCAGGAGTGCAGTTGCCAGGGAGAGGATGGTCGCAAGTCCAATTCCCATAATGGCATATTGACGGGCATCCTTTTGCCTGCCGGATCCAGTCTCGAAGCCGACGAGAATGGTAAGGCTCATACAGATACTGAGCGGAATCATATATAACGTTGTTGCAAAATTAATGGCTGCTTGATGAGCTGCAATCGTTACAGTATCGAACCGACTCATCAACAAGGTTACAGCGGAGAAGACTGCAGTTTCAAAAAAAATCGAGAAGCCAATAGGTACACCGATCTTTAGTAGATCTTTGAAGCTTTTTAGCGATATAAAGTAGAACTTTCGGAAGATTCTAAGGCTTGCAAAGGGTTCTGCCCGATAAATGAACAGCAGGGCAACCGAAAAGATTACCCAGTAGGTGATAGCTGATGCCACTCCAGCTCCAACACCACCAAGTCGAGGAAACCCGAATTTCCCGAAGATTAGCAAGTAGTTTAAACCAACATTCACGGGTAGGGCTATGAGTGTGATCAACATGGACACTCGTGTTTGTCCCAGAGCGTCTATACAACTACGGAGAACTGTATATCCAAACAGCGGGATAATTCCGAAGGAGATCGCACTAAGGAAACGAAATGCAACATCTCTTACAGTAGGCTCCAGATTCATGAAATTAAGGATAGGTGCCAAGGCGAGGCTCCCGATTAATAAGACAATTACAGAGACGATCAGTGATAACCAGATTCCCTGTGTGACTTGATAGGCTACATCCTTTTCTTTTTTGCTTCCGATGAGTTGAGAGACGATGGGGGTAATCCCCATAAGAATTCCACTTAAGCCCGTTTGAATTGGAATCCAGAGACTGGTTCCTATCGCCACACCTGCCAGATCGGCTGTACCAAATTTACCTGACATGTTCGTATCAAAGAAGGTTATCGCTGACAAAGCAATCTGTGTAACCAGAATTGGAAATAAAATATGAAAAAATTGTATTGCTTTTTGTTTTAAAGAGGTGGTTTGTATCATCGTTCTGTAAAATGCTCCTTTTTCTCCATTAAAAGACCCGGCAGATGCCGGGTCTTTATCTTTATATATCATACCTGATTTCAATTATAAATAATAAGGGCTATATACATTATTTCTCATAATCGACATCGGAGGTATATCGGTTATTGGCGTTCCAGAGCAGAAACTCCTCTACATTTTCATCTTTTAAAGCGCGGATTTGATCCTCCACCTGTTTTTTACCATATTTAATATAATGACCTTTTCCGAGCCAGCTTGCTGTAAAATCCTGAATCCAAGGACGAATAACAGGTTTGTAGCTGCCAAGAGGATCGAGCTTTTTATGGGTATCAACCATGGAGCCTTTAATGGTAGCATACGGATCTAAGTCAGGCTCTTTCACTCCAAACCATCCCGTTGAATAGTGACTCGGATAAACCATCGGGCTGATAACATCCACATTTTTGGATATTTTAACGAAGTCTTGCCCTATGCCCTCAGCAGGAGCAGATGCGGCATATCCAAAAATATCTACGGATACACGAACACCAAGCGGAGCAAGCTCTGCTTTTGCGTATTTTACAAAATTAGAAATGATATCTACGCGAGAATCACTGGTTTTAGTGTATTTAAGTGTGTCTGCACGTTTTTCGAAACCTTCAGGAAAACGCACATAGTCGAATTGAATTTCTTTAAAGCCGAGTTTGACAGCTTCTTTGGCGATATCGACATTGTACTTCCAGACATCTTCATTATAAGGATTAACAAAGCTATCGCCGCCTTTATTCTTCCATACTGTGCCGTCTGTATTAACAAAGGATAATTGCGGGTTCTTTTTGGCAAGTATAGAGTCTTTAAAGACAACAATGCGAGCGATGGGATAAACATCATGTTTATTCAATCTTTCCATCAGTTTGTTGATGTCGCCAATAAATGGCTGCGGATTACCGAGTTTCTGAAGTTCTGGGTTATCAGTTTTGTACGTGATGTAACCTGCATCATCCTTAATGTCGATGACCATAGAATTTAGTTCCGTCTGATCAAGTAAAGAAAGAAGCTTTTCCATTCGTTCTCCACCGGCACTGTATGCGGTAACATAGATGCCTTTTACTTTTGGAGCATCAGGCTGAGGATCTGCGTGTAGCATACTTTGTGAGTCGCTTGTCTCTGTTGTAGCATTTGGAGCTGGAGTTGCAACATTTGAATTATTATTTTGCGTAGCGATGATGGGGGGATTCATGGCAGACTTCAATGCAATTGCCACTTCAGCGTCATGTTGATTCTGTTGCACGCCTACACTTCCCAAGGCCATCATCAGTAGAGCCCAGGTGATGTTCATTCGTATTCTCTCCCTTTATGTACATTTCCTAAATTATATAGGAACGGTTGCTTCTAAAAAGAACAGTGTTGTAATAATAATGTTGGCTCAGATCGGGTCTGGAAAACCATCCTTGTTGTATATAACCGGGACGCACACATTCTAAACCTTTTGTTAAAAAGTAAATGCCGCCTCAACACGGCAACATGGCCGAACTTAAGGCGGCAACTATCAAGACTTCTCTTGCGGCTTACTCATTGAAGATACGCAGAATTCTGATGTTCACAGATACTGTAATGGATGATATCCATGGCATCTGCAGGTTCCAGAATACTAAGCCCGTCACGCAGAACGATTACGGAATTTAATTCGTCCTGCTTGAGAAACGGCATCATATCAGGATACCACCTCATGACGATTGCTGACAGCTTTACCGTTTCCATTTCCACAAAAATCACCCTTTCCTTTTTCGATAGGTCTGAATGGAATTCAGTAATCATCGGAAAACGAAGTGCTTGGAAAAAAGAGGGGTAAATCTCAATCTTTATGAAATTGTTAGGGTTCTGCGTGATTATAATATATCACAATTCTGTGATTGGTGCATTTTCCAAATTAATACTTTTCGCTGCCGGTTTTTATCTTTTTCGGAAGGAGCCCATAACACCAACTGTCTCGACAATATTTACAAATGCCTGAGGATCTGTCGTGCGAATAATACGTTGCAGTTCAGCAAGTTCGTAGCGGGTTGTTACTGTCATTAGCATGTCCTTTTCAACATGAGAATAAGCGCCTTCTGTTTTAATCTTTGTGACACCTCGCTGGAGTCCCATTAGATGCTGAAGGAGCTCATCTGTACGATTCGTTACTATATATACGGTTACCTTTAAATGGCTGATGTGAATCATGTCCAGTACCTTACCCGTTACGTATATAGATACCATCGATGCAAGAGCCAAGTTCCAGTTGTTATCAAAATATGCCGCGGCAAGAATAACGAGTCCGTTTAAGCTCACCACCACGTTTCCAACTGGGAAATCGCGGAATTTAGTGATGATGGATCCCAGGATATCAAAACCTCCCGATGAACCACCTGCACGGAAGCTGAAGCCACAGCCAATACCGACCAACACTCCACCAAATACAGAAGAAAGCAGCATATCAGTAGCTACCAAATATTCGGGGATGACCGTCAAAAACCAGGTTGTTGCCACAACGGATAACATGCTTAGAATAATAAATCTCCGGCCTAACTGGAACCAACCAGCTACAAGCAATGGGATATTAAAGAGCAAGTATAAGAGGCTTATGTTTAGTGGTGTAAAGTAACCCACTAACATCGAAAGCCCGGATACTCCTCCGCTGAGTAAGCGATGAGGGATTAGAAAAAGATTAAATCCACTGGCAATCAACGCTGCTCCGAAAATAACTGCAATACAATTCCAAATCTGTCTTAACAAGCAAATCCACCTCTATAAATAAATTTAAAAATAAACCATGTATGCAATGAAAAGAAAGGAACCCACTGGTATTCCTACTTAGAGTTGTGATATAATGTACAGGATATTCTTGAGTAGGACGTTACAATGGTATTTTTGCATTGCATCGGATGTAAAGCTACAGTTGCTCAGGTACAATGAAGTACCTGATGAAAGGGAGGCTTTTCGTCCCAAAAGCGCTATATCATGCAGAAAAAAGAGCATGATTGGACAGCATATAAATGTGTTTACCGCTACTTAAGAATACAGACAAGCATGTGGAATGTCCACTGTATAGAAGGAGCATGAATAATTTGAAAACATTCGCAGAATTTGGCTTGGAGCCAAAAGTGCTACAAGCAATCACAGAGTTAGGATTTGAGGAGGCAACACCGATACAGGAGCAGTCAATTCCATTGGCATTGACTGGGTCGGATCTGATCGGTCAAGCACAGACTGGTACAGGTAAGACTGCTGCTTTTGGTATCCCCCTCATTTCGAAGATTAATCGCGAAGACGAAAAAATTCTGGCGCTTATTATGGCACCGACACGTGAGTTGGCCATTCAAGTATCAGAAGAAATCGGTAAGCTAAGCCGTTTTAAAGGTCTTCGTTCGTTGGCAATTTATGGCGGACAAGATATTGGTCGCCAAATCCGTGGTCTTAAGAAGAAACCACAAATTATTATTGGTACACCAGGACGTTTGCTTGACCATATCAACCGTAAAACCATCCGTTTGGATGATGTTCAAACTGTTGTATTGGATGAAGCAGATGAAATGCTGGATATGGGCTTTATGGAAGATATTCAGACGATCCTCAAGCTCGTTCCTGAAGAGCGTCAAACGATGTTGTTCTCGGCTACAATGCCTCCAAACATTCAACGTCTTGCACAGCAATTCTTGAACAACCCGCAACACGTCTCCGTTATTCCGAAACAAATCAGTGCTCCGCTGATTGATCAAGCATATGTTGAAGTACCTGAACGTCAAAAGTTCGAAGCGCTTAGCCGTTTGATCGATATGGAATCACCTGAGCTTGCGATTGTGTTCGGACGCACGAAGCGCCGGGTTGATGAGCTTGCAGAAGCTTTGCAGAAACGTGGATACTCTGCTGATGGATTACATGGTGACCTGTCTCAGAATCAACGTGATGCTGTAATGCGTAAATTCCGTGATGGCAGCATTGATGTGCTGGTAGCTACTGACGTAGCAGCTCGTGGTTTGGATGTATCTGGTGTTACTCACGTAATTAACTTTGACTTGCCGCAAGATCCAGAAAGCTATGTACACCGTATCGGTCGTACTGGTCGCGCTGGTAAAGAGGGTACAGCTTGGTCTTTCGTTACCCCACGCGAAATGGATCACCTGCATTTGATCGAACGCGTTACTCGTCACCGTATTACTCGTAAACCATTGCCAACTATGGCTGAGGCTATTGAAGGTAAACAACGCGTAACAGCAGAGCGCTTGCTTGAAATGGTTGAGAGCGGTGAATTGAATGAGTACAAAGGTATTTCTATTCAATTGCTTGAGCAATATGATTCCGTTCAATTGCTGTCAGCTGCAATGAAGCTTCTGACTGGTGATAAGAAGGATTCTGCAATTGAATTGACTCCAGAAGATCCAATTCGTGCTAAACGTCGTGGTGGTAAGAACGACATTCGCAGTGGCCGCAAACCTAATGGCGGTTATGGTGGCAACCGTGGTACTTCCGGTGGCAGCACTGGTGGATACCGTGGAAACCGTGATAACAACGGTGGCGGAAGTCGTGGTGGCTACAGCAGCGGTAGTGGTAACTATGGTAGTGGCAGTGGCGGTTATGGCGGTGGCTATAAAGGCAACCGTGATGGCGCAGCTAGCCGTGATGGTGGAGCGAACCGCAGTGCGGACCGCAAACCATCTACTCGCCCAAGCAGCACAAGCACACGTCCAGCAAAACGCGAAGATTTTGATAATTAATACGTGATCAGAACCCGCGGGGGATGATTTATCAAAATACAAAGAAGACGAGATGCCGAATAGCGGTTCTCGTCTTCTTTTTGCTTAAATATAGTATTTATTGAATTAGCAGCTTATTTAAATGAAAGTACGAGTGATGATAACGAGCAGGATAAACAACACGAGGATCGTACCAGTGGAAGTCCAGCCGCCGTAGCCAACAGGTGAGGACATACAATAACCTCCTTTAGAATGTGGTGATTTTGGAAATTCTTATGATTACAATTCCAATATATGGACTTTATAGGCTTGATGTATAGACAATGACCTAGAATTCAGAAAGTTGGGCTATGGAAAAGAGTAGGTCAAATGAGGTATAGTTAAGATAAGCAGTATGCAAGAGACAGAGGAGGAAGGGAATTGGAGTTTAAAGGAGCAATGGGTGGTTTATACCGCATCACAGAATGGATTACACGTATCGCAGCTAGTAATATCTTATGGGCACTATGTTCCGCCCCGTTTTTATTTTTTGGATTGATGAAATTGATGATGCTTGGGACAAGCTCAGGTGGAGTAAATGAGCAGCTCACATTAAACTGGGCTATGGGGATTCTGGCGCCATTTACTGTATTTCCTGCTTCGGCGGCCTTATTTACCGTTGTGCGCAAATGGGTTATGGGGAACACGGATGTAGGAACTTTTCGTACGTTTTTTCAGGGGTATAAAGAGAATTATTTAAAAAGTATGCTCGGTGGAATTATCTACACATTGATGTTCGTTATTATGTACGTCGATGTAACGGTTTACATGACACAAATGCCTAACTTCAGAATTGTTGGTATTTTGATGTTAGTGCTCATGATTATTTTATCGGTGTCTATGTTTAACTTCTTTTCTATTGTCGTTCATTATCAAATGAGCTTTAAACAAGTGATGAGTAACTCAATATTGCTGACTATAGCACGTCCAATTCGCGTGTTCTCAACTTTGATTGCAGCTGCAGTGCTAGCTTATATTGGTCTTAGATATCCAGCACTGTATTTCATCTGTATTCCAACGTTGATTGCGATGGCTGCTTTCTTTAACTTCTATGCTACCTATAATAAACTGCAATTGCAGGTGGAGCAGAAGAAACTGAAAGAGGAAGAAGAGAGAGAAGCTGCTTTGAACAATCAAGAGGATGACGACGATGACGATGATGATTATGAAGATGATGTTGAGGATAAAGATGTAAAACGTATTTAACAAAGACGAGTATTAAGCACTCGGAAATCGTCAGTAATTTAATTCCAGTGTAAAATAAAGCGCATACAGGTTTACTTTTTCGTTAAAACGCAATATAATAATAACAAATCCTGCGATGTTCGTTACGGTTGCTCGTTGTTTTGAACCAATGATAATGTCTTGGGAGATCTACACGAAGCGCAGCTGAACAGCCCTGTCTATATGACTTGGGGAATTCAAAAACGTTTTCTGCGATCACCCACCTGCTCTAGCAGGTTCAGAAGACACTGTAGCCGGACGGCATAAGCGGGTTTTCTATTGTTTAGGCCAAAGCGCCCTGTATCCCGTGAAAGTTGGGGAACGGGCGCTTTTTTGTGTGTCTGGAACAAGGATAAAGTGAGTAATACCCTTTTGTTCCTGAGACAAGAGTGTTACACTTAGAATAATGAACTTGGGATTTGTAGAGGGGGAAGAATTTTGTCGTTAAAAAGAACCTTGGTCGGTTTATTCCGTAGTCATGATGGAACAAGCGACCGCGCAAAAGATCCGACATTAAAAACGCGTTATTACAATCTTACGAAAGACAAAGCTTGGGAGGAAGTTTCATCAACGCTTAAGAAGGTTCCTGGATTCAAGGTGCTCCATGAAGTGGAGTCAGTAGGTGAGATCACTCTGGAGAAGAGAACGGCATTCGGCCGTACACTGGACATTACTGTCTCTGTGCTCAATACCACACCTGTACGTTGTGGCGTAGATATGTACTCTGCATCTAGAGGTTCGCTAGGTGATTTGGGTGCTAATTACCGTGTCATTCAGCGGTTGTATGCGTCTTTGGACAAAAAATTAGGAAAATACAAAGCAGACTAATTTTCAGAGATTCTTACTAAACCTTCTTACTTAGGGATTGTATGAATGCGTTTACGCAAATGTGGCTGCTCTGGACGTTATCGATAAATCTTTCTATTACAAAAAAGCGGGAGAAGGATGGACCTTCTTCCGCTTTTTTCAAAATATAAGAAAGCAAAGTTCTACACCTATACTTTAGGTCTTATATTTCTCGCATAAACGCTTGTCGTCCTTATAAGGACGACAAAGGAATTATGCTTGCAGTGATAAGTAAGTATTGTCGAAAATGGCCGCTGACTTACTGTTCTAGAGAATTAGAGCAAACTCTTCACAGCAGCTATAGCGTCTTCGTAATTAGGGTGCTCAGTCATTTCACTCAAATATTCAACATAGGTGAGTGTGTTGTTCTTGTCTAGTACAAAAATTGAACGCATATCTAACCGGAATTCTTTGATTAGTACGCCATAAGCTTGTCCGAATGAGGCTGCTTTGTGGTCGGATAGTGTGATTACACGATCGATCCCTGCAGCGCCACACCAGCGGGCTTGAGCAAAAGGTAGGTCCATACTTACCGTGAGAATAACTACATCGTCACCTAGCTCTGCAGCTTCGCTATTGAACCGGCGGGTCTGTGCATCACATACACCGGTATCTAGAGAAGGTACAACACTGATCAGCTTGATTTTACCGGCATAATCACTAAGAGAAACTTCTTCCAGTAGATTCTTACTGAGAACAAAATCAGGAGCGGGATCACCAGCTGTAAGCTTGGGTCCTACGAGAGTGATGGGGCTGCTTTTGAAAGTAGCTACGCCTGTTCTTTCTTGCGTCATATCCTTGTTTTCCTCCTCGAATTGTAATATTGGCTCTTACTGCCACAATAAATTATAATCTTATTTACAGGGAGATGTCCAACAGGGCAAGATATAAATGTAAAGGGATGGGTGTAATGATATTTATTCGGTATGAAAATTGGAAAAGTTATCTCCGGTATTACCCGGTAACATGTCTTCTCATTGTAGCTAACGTGATTATGTTTATGCTCATGGCGTTCAATGGTGGATCCACCAATATACAAACACTTGTTGATTTTGGTGCAATAGTTGATGTTAGCCCGTATAAAGAGGAACTGTGGCGTTATGTGGCGGCAATTTTTTTACATAATGGGTTTTCCCATCTATTCTTTAATAGCTTCGCTCTACTGGTATTTGCACCGCCTCTGGAGCGCTTGCTTGGCTGGTGGCGATATGCAATTCTTTATGTGGTAGGTGGAGTTATTGCGAATATTCTAACGGTTGCAATCAGCAGTCGCTCAGTATTAGAGGTAGGTACGGTCTCGGTAGGTGCTTCTGGAGCAATCTACGCCGTCTATGGCGCATTTTTATACATTGCTGTTATTCAACGGGCGATGATGGACGAAGGCTCGCGAAAGACGTTATACGGTTTGCTTGTAATTGGGATCATTATGTCGTTTGCAACACCAAATGTGAATTGGGTTGCACATATCGGAGGCTTGGTTTCTGGCTTTTTCCTATATGGACTTATTATTCGTATATTCAATAAAAGCCTAAGACAGGGGCGATGATGGAGTGGAGCTAAGACAGCTGCAATATTTTCTAAAGGTAGCCCAAAAAGAACATGTAACAAGAGCGGCGGAGGAACTTCATGTAGCGCAGTCTGCGGTAAGCCGTCAGATTCATCAATTGGAGCAAGAGCTAGGGGTTGACTTGTTCATGCAAAAAGGGCGTAATTTGCAGCTTACGCCGGTTGGACAGCTCTTTTGCAAGCGGGTGGATAGTATTCTTAAGGAATTGGAACATTCGGTAAATGAAGTGCATGAATTTCTAGATCCGGAACGTGGAGAGATTCGTATAGGGTTTCCTCACAGTCTTGGAACGCATCTTATCCCGACTATCGTTGCAGAATTCCGCCAGCACTATCCCCATGTCAAGTTTCGCTTTAAGCAGGGCTCTTACCCTTCGTTGATAAAGGACGTATTATCTGGAGAGGTGGATTTAACATTTATTTCGCCTTTTCCGGAAAATGATGAGCATGTCTCTGGAGATATTGTTATGACTGAAGAGTTATTTGCAATACTTCCTCAGAATCATCAGCTGGCAGGAGAATCTGAGATCCGACTGGAACAGCTTCAAAATGAAAAGTTTGTGCTATTCAGTCAAGGTTATTCTTTGAGACCGATCGTTTGGCAAGCGTGCTTGCAAGCGGGTTTTCAGCCGCAGATTGCATTTGAAGGTGGGGAGACTGATACCATTCGTGGTTTAGTGGCGGCAGGAATGGGTGTAAGCCTTCTTCCGGAGATGGCGTTCTATCAGACGAACCCTCTCCAACCGGCTCAAGTAAGGGTTGTGGAGCCTGCTGTGACGAGGACGGTTGGTTTGATATACCGAACAGATAGTAAGTTACCGCTGGTTGCACGTTCGTTTCGGACTTTTTTGATATCCTATTTTAAAGCAAGACAAAATAATACCCCGGTTGGCTCTTAGCCTACCGGGGTTTCTTTTTGCGCTGTATTTGTATTAGTCGCGGTTACCTAAAAAGACGGTAATCAAACGTAGCAGCTCGAGTAAGGAAACAAGCGCGGCGGCAACGTACGTTAATGCAGCTGCGTTTAGGACTTTGGCTACTCCGCGTTCCTCTTCGTTACGAATGTAGCCTTGCTCTACCATGACTTGACGTGCCCGGTTGCTGGCATTGAATTCAACAGGTAGTGTCACAAGCTGGAAGGCAACAGCGGCCGAGAAGAAAATGATACCAAGGCCTACAAGATTAAAGTAACCGAATATAAATCCTGCCATAAGCATGAATGGTGCTATACCTGATGCGAAATTAACTACTGGGAACATCCGGTGACGTAGTGTTAACATAGGATAACTTACTTTATGCTGAATGGCGTGACCCACTTCGTGACAAGCGACTGAGACAGCTGCGATAGAACTCTCATAATATACGGGTTCTGATAAGCGTACAACTCTGTGAATCGGATCATAGTGGTCAGAAAGTGTACCTCTTACAGGCTCAATCGGAACATCGTGAAGTCCATTTGCGTCGAGCATACGTCTAGCTGCTTCATATCCTGTCAGACCGTTTAAGTTGGCCACCTTGGACCATTTGCTGAATGTCCCTTTAACTCTGAACTGGGCCCATAATGAAAAAATAAAAGCGATAATTACTAATAGATACATTCCCATAGCTGCATTCCTCCACTGTATTGTAAATATGGTATTTACATTGGCGGTCCTTGCGTAAGCAATAGAAGCCGAATCGCCTCCATGCAGGCCACTCCTTGTGGGAGTAGGTTAGAGAGCGCGCGTCTAGCCTGTCCCGGCTTCAGACCGCTTATAATTGGTTCAAGTGCCTTTACTTCACGTTCTAGTCGCTGCATATGCTGCTCAAGCTCGACTAATTTATCAGATACGTCAGTTTCAGGAGTAGCCTCGCTCCATTTGCTCATCATGGATTTGATTTCTTCCAATGAATACTTGTCATGCTTTAATTGATTAATACGTTCTAAGTCGACCAAGGTTTCATGACTGTAAAGTCGGTAATTCTTGGTGCTTCTTGACTCTGGGGAGATTAATCCCAGCTTCGTGTAATAATCAATAGTACGCTCACTGATATGAGCAGCCTTAGCTAATTCTCCGATTCGATATAGAATCATATCCCCATGTTACCTCGCCTCACTAATCGAATTCGACTGCCCACTGAGGGGAGTCGCTCCTATATTGGTGGTTTCTATTATGCTATCTGTAATGATAACAAACTGGAAACCATACAGTCAAACGTCATACTTTCATAAAGTATATGCATTAATAAGAGGTTAATTCATGAAATGAAAATGCGTTGTTTATATACAATACACTCAAACTCCATATGATATCAAATTTGAACCGATTATGCTCCTTAAAATAGCTCGACTATAAACATTACATTTAATGTTATGTTTATAGAGTAATCAATAAGAATAATTCGATGAAAAGTTATATTAGAGCGGGTGTTCACGTAGTTATTTCAATGAATTTCATGGTTGTATGGTCCTAATATTCTGATATAGTCCAAGCGTACTGTGGGAAATTTGCGGGTTTGATGAAAATAAAATAAAAACATTCCCAAAAATAGTCTTGTCAATTTACCTGACTTCTGATTATAATGACATTAAGAGTTTCACGCTTTGTTAGAAAATATAACATTGGGGAGTGGGGTAAAAATGAAAAAGAAATGGTTGATGATGTTACTGGCCATGATTACGCTGATGGTGTATCCGGTGAGTGCTTTTGCGGCAGACGGTCCAACAAATGCAGATTTGCAGGTCGGATTGGATACCGCGTTTACCTTCCTGGCATTCATCTTAGTTTTCTTTATGCAAGCAGGGTTCGCAATGCTTGAAGCAGGATCAGTTCGAATGAAGAATGCAGGTCACGTAGCCGGTAAGACAGTACTGACACTAGCCATTGCGAGTGTATGTTTCTGGGCCATTGGCTTTGGACTTGGCTTCGGTAACGGTAACGGCTTCTTCGGTACTACAGGCTTCTTGTATGGCGGAGATTCAACAGCATCTTCATTTGAATCACTTGCATTTTCTGATGTTACTTTAAATGTTAAATTCTTGTTCCAAATGGCATTTGCAGCAGTTTCCTTAGCTATCGTATCTGGAGGCATGGCAGAACGTGCAAAGATAAGTGTGTACATTATATTCGGAATTCTATTCTCAATCGTAATTTATCCTGTCGTAGCACACTGGGTATGGGGCGGCGGCTGGTTGGCTGAGCTGGGAATGCAAGATTATGCAGGTTCCACGGTTGTCCATCTTACAGGTGCCACTGCAGCGGTAGTGGCAACCATATTGCTTAAGCCACGACTTGGTAAGTTTAATAAAGAAGGTAAACCTGTTATTATTCCAGGTCATAATCAAGTATTTACTGTACTCGGTGTGATTATCCTCTGGTTTGGTTGGTTCGGATTCAATCCAGGTAGTGCTTTGTCCCCAATGGGAGGTTTCTTTGGTCACGTAGCATTAACTACGAATATCGCAGCAGCAGCAGGCGGCTTGGCGGCATTAATTGCTTCTTGGTTGTATTTTGGTAAATCTGATATTCCAGCAATGCTGAATGGTGTTTTAGCTGCATTAGTTGCGATCACTGGTGCATGTGCTTACGTTGAACCATGGGCAGCAATCATTATTGGTTTAGTAGCGGGTGCGTTCACATTCATGACTTCCCAATGGCTGGAACGTGCTGGACTTGATGATCCAATTTATGCTTTCTCAGTACATGGTATTGCGGGGATGTGGGGCGCGGTTTCCACGGGTCTGTTCGCTGCACCGGATCTTATCACTAAAGGCGCTTTGGTAGGGGAAGCCGGATTGTTCTACGGTGGAGGTTTCCACCAATTGGGTGTTCAAGTGCTTGGGGTAGTAGGAACATTTGCTTTCGTAGCCGTGCTTTCTTTCATTATTCTATATGTAATGAAGGTAACAACAGGACTTCGTGTTACGGAAGAAGAAGAATTGATGGGTCTGGATATCAGTGAGCATGGTACTTATGGATACCCTGAACAAATGAAATTAATTGCAGAATCGGAATCCAAAACCCTTAAACAATAATATTAATCCTGAGAATAGGGAGGCGGACCGTGTGGCTTCGATGGAGTTAACAGATGGGTATAATGAAGAAAGCTTTAGGACCATCGTTTTAGCCGGTTCGCCACAGGAACTTAGAGAGAGGCGAATTGCCTGCCAAAGTATTCTTCTGGAACAGTTGAATGTAATTCCTATTGAGGAATGGATGTTTCGTGTGAATACAATGCATGATCTTATTGCAAAGACTGCAGTACTAATATGTGAGGCGCAGATGAAAGAGGCGGGCTATGGCCCGCCTCCCTGTGCTTACTCCTTTATTGTGTTTGGTAGTAGTGGAAGGCAAGAAGCCACTCTGTGGAGCGATCAGGATAATGGTTTGATCGTTGAAGGTGAACCGGATGGGGTGAAGAATAGATACTTTGAATCTTTTGGAATGATGTTATCCGATCTGCTTGAAGAAGTTGGATATGAGAAATGTGCAGGAAAGGTAATGTGCTCCCAAGGGATGTGGAGGAAGACGTTATCGGAATGGAAGGAGCAGTTGAAGGAATGGAGAAACCAGTTGGAATGGGAGCCTATTCGGTATCTTATCATTTCTTCGGATATGCGCCATGTTGCGGGAAATAGGGAGTTATCAGCATTGTGGCAAGCGGCTTTCTATGAGGGTTTTATTGATAATGAGGAGTTGTCTGTGGCTGTTCTTCGCAATACAGTCCGCCATAAAGCGACTTTAAATCTTTTGGGGAAGGTCTTGACAGAGCGCTTTGGGGATTATGCAGGTGGATTCGACATTAAGTATGGGGTCTATATCCCGCTAGTGAACATTGTCAGACGCTTGTCGTTATTGCATGGCATTAAAGCTAGCTCGACCTTAGCGCGAATTGAAGCGCTTGACCGGCTTAATGAGTATCAATATTTGAATGCTATTCGGCAAGCTTTCTTGTTGGCTATACGGATGCGAGTGAACACGCCTATTAGTGTGCAGGATGGATTGTTAGTCAGTAGTGATTATGTTACGGAGAGTGAACTGAAGAATAAGCAGCTGTTGTCTGAGCTGCGTGAAAGTCTGCTGCTGGTTAGACGCCTTCATCGGGTGTTGCAGCGTCAGCTCCGCTCAGCGGAAAGGTGGCGAACATGAGGGAGCCGAACAAGAACGGAGGCTTTTGGAATAATCTGAGACAAGGTGGAATGCCTTCGGCAATTGCTTCAATGAAAGGTGGAGAAACGGCTCATCAAACTGCGCAGCAAATGGCCTATATCCGCTCACTTATGCGAGAGAAGCGTCGTCCTGAGGTGCTACGTACTCCGCTGTGTGAACTGGAGACGGTTATCTTTGATTTAGAGACAACTGGATTCTCCCATCAGCATGGGGATGAAATCATGTCGTTTGGTGCAATTAAGGTGGTTGGAGAGGAAATTAAGGAAGAGGAATGCTTTTATACCTTGGTGAATTGTCAGACAGCAATTCCGGATGATATTACAAGATTAACAGGAATAACGGAAGAAATGACGGGGTCTGCCCCCTCCTTAATAGATGGTCTTCATAATTTCATGTCTTTTGTGGGACAAAATGTGCTGGTAGCACATGCAAGCTCACACGATAAAGCTTTCCTTAATGCGGCGCTATGGAAAACTTCTAAAGTTCAGCTTACACACAGGGTGCTGGACACGATGATGCTTGCACGTTGGCTCGAGCCACAGCGAAGTAACTATTCGCTCGATGAACTGCTATTAGTTCATGGAATTCCAATTCAAGGCCGTCACCATGCGTTAGAAGATGCCAAAATGACAGCCCAGCTGTGGGTAGCTTACCTTCGGGAAATTTCGGAACGGGGCCAAGTAGATACCTTAGGTGATTTATATGCTTATTTAAGTAGAACGTGAAGCGGGGCATGAGATAGTTCAGGGAATGGTATTCCTTGTTCATTTAGCGACCGCTCAATATAAAATCCATTCAGCAATGGAGAACAATCATCTTCAGTTCTCGGAGAACCAATAAGGTAGACCTTAAATTCAGATCCTAGTGCTGCTAGTCCTATATAATCAGCGACCGAAGGGATAGGTTCTGAATTAGGATGGGAATGAAATAAACCGATGAGTGTCGGCTCATTGTAAAGCACATGAATCCACTCTTCAGGGTGGGGAGTAAATGTGTGCAGCGGGTCTGGCGCTACGTTGCGCATAGGTACGTAAGTATCGATGAGCATGCCACCCGCTGCGGCAGCACCCAGCAGGACTCCACATGCTTCATGTGGATAACTGGACAGCAGGTGCTTCCCCAGTGCTTGCTGTACGGAATATTTCAGTCTTATAGGCTGGACATTTCCCTGTAATGCTGCCATTTGTTCACCCCTCTCTCTTCATTAGGGTTTCGTCGCTGACGAAACTCTCTTTTTTATTATAATCCATATATTTTTCCATAAAAATTGGATGGTTTGAAATTTAACCTGATGAGGGTACAATAGTAGAAAACTATTCCAATTGCAAAGGAACAGAGCGCTATGAAACCAAGCAACAAATTAAATATAACCGTATTACTCTTAGTTGTGTGTATTGCAGGTTTTGCTGTATGGCATAATCGTGAGCCGAAGGCTGAAGCTGTTTTTGGACAACAAGATGAGTCGCCGATGAAAGTAGGACCTAAAGCTGGACTGCTCGCGCCTTCATTTACACTCCAAGGTACGGATGGGACTACCTATGTAGTAGATGGGCCAAGAGAGAAAGCGGTCATTGTTAATTTCTGGGCATCTTGGTGTGATCCCTGCAAGCTGGAAGCTCCAGAGCTCAACGCCATGGCTACTAAGTATAAGGATGTTCTAGATATTTACGGTATTAATGTGAGTAGTCAAGATTATAAACCCAATGCAGAACGTTTTATCAAGAAATACGGTCTTGTGTTCCCGGTGATGTTTGATATGAAAGATGAGGTGTATAGCAAATATAACGGAGCTGTATTTCCTACCAACGTACTTATTGACAAGAATGGAGTGATTTCTGAGATCATTTTGGGCGTTCTTAGTCCGGAAGAGCTGGAGGAGAAAATTATCAAGCTCACCGAATCGTAAAATTGATTCACGCTATCAAAATCGCAAAGGTTAACAAAATGGTTGTGTTGTACAAGGGTAACGGAGGCTAAAAAAAATAATCAGGGAAATTCTCCCTAAAATACAGAGATTCTTCGTCATCCAACTCATAATTAGGGAAAACATCCCTATAATTTAGTTGTTTTGGTTGGAAATAACGAAATCACCCTGACTTTTAGGGAGGAATTCCCTGTTTCTGTTCATTTAGAGCGAAAATCAGCTATTTTTAGGGAGTTTTTCCCTGATCGCTCTAACGCCTAACGTACATAATCTATGGCTTTAAGTCAGACGTCGTTATACAGCCTATTTGATAAAAAAAGAAGCCACCCCATACGTAGAATACTACTTTTGGGAAGCTTCTTTTTTGTCTTACAAAAGTCTATAAGGGATTAATTAATGATTGACCAGGCCTCTTGGCTCGTTGCTGGTCGTCTTCTCATTCTCCAACGAGAGCTCATTGAGAAGTGCGTAACGCATACTGTCAACAAGCGCTTCCCAGCTGGCTTCAATGACGTTACCGGAGACGCCAACCGTACTCCAAGTGTCTGTGAAGTTCTTGGATTCAATCAATACCCGTACTTTGGCAGCAGTCTGATCCTGTTCGTCTATAACACGGACTTTATAGTCGGACAGATGCATTTCCTTCAGTTGCGGGAAGTAGGTCTGCAGCGCTTTACGCAGCGCGTTGTCGAGTGCATTGACCGGACCGTTACCTTCAGCAGCGGTATAAAGGTTCTCATTGCCAACCTTCAGTTTAACGAAGGCTTCAGATACAACTGGATGCTCTGCGGTTTTTTCGACTAACATCTTGAAGGATTCAAAGGTAAAGGTTTCATTCATCTCGCCTGTAGCTTCCCGAAGCAATAGCTCCAGCGAGGCATCGGCACCTTCGAATTGATACCCCTGATGCTCCATCGTTTTGATCTTCTCGATCACCCGGCGAGCTTGCTCGCTGCTTGGATCCAAATTCAAACCCATATCTTGCGCCTTGGAGAGCACATTGCTCTGTCCAGCCAGTTCAGAGACCAGCACACGTTGTTTATTCCCGACAAGCTCAGGAGCAATGTGCTCATAGGTCCGTGAATCACGCATGATAGCGGAGACATGGATTCCACCTTTGTGTGCGAAAGCTGCATTTCCGACATAAGGTTGATTTACCGGCAGATTAACATTGGCAACTTCACTAATATAACGTGCTGTGTTCGTAAGCTGCGGTAAAGAATCATCAGGAATACAGTGGTATCCCATTTTAAGCTGAAGGGTAGGGATGATGGAACATAGGTTGGCATTGCCGCATCGTTCGCCGTAACCATTAATGGTACCTTGAACTTGCCGTGCTCCAGCACCGATGGCGCTAAGGGTATTAGCTACCGCCAGCTCACAGTCATTGTGAGTGTGAATTCCGAGGTTTGCTCCAGGTAGCTGCCCAGCCAGAGCGGTAACAATCTCATGAATTTCAAAAGGCAATGTTCCACCATTGGTGTCGCACATGACAAGCCAATCTGCTCCGGCTTCCCGGGCTTTGGACAGGACGGCTGCTGCATACTCAGGATTGTTCTTGTATCCGTCGAAGAAATGCTCGGCATCAAAAATCACTTCAAGGCCTTGGCGTTTCAAGTAGGATATGGAGTCGCCAATCATGGCGAGATTCTCCTCAAGCGTAGTCTGTAATGCAGTGTGTACATGAAAATCCCAAGATTTTCCGACGAGTGTAGCAGCAGGAACCCCTGCATCAATCATACGTTTTAAATTGTCATCGTTTTCGGCCAAGGAATTCTTCCGCCGAGTGCTGCCGAACGCTGTGATTTTGGCGTTCAGATGAAGCTCCTTGACTCTTTTGAAAAATTCAATGTCTTTATTGTTGCTTCCCGGGATGCCACCTTCAATATAGTGCACACCCAGATCATCGAGCTTCTTGGCAATCTTCAGCTTGTCGTCAGCCGACAGACTGATGCCTTCACCTTGGGTGCCGTCGCGTAATGTAGTATCGAAGATGGAGATGGACTTAGACATGAGTGTCCTCCTAAAAGTTTTGTAAGCTTCGTCTTCCGGATTCACTTCGTGCAAAACTCACATCGGAAGCATTGGCAAGGGAAATGAATTTATATATTATAGCATTTTTACGCGGGAATGTAACAAAGAACTTTACAGCCTCTTAAGTTGACCTAACCGCAGCGGAGAGGTATTCTAAATTGGACAATAGAGACCCTGAGGATAAGAAGGTAGATATTGTGCAGAATGTTGATCAGTATTATCCAACGAGTGGCAGGGTCATCCTGCATGTGGATATGAATGCTTTTTATTGCTCGGTACATGAGGCAGAGGATCCTGACCAATTCAGAGGTAAGGCTACTGCGGTTGCGGGTAGCGTTGAATTGCGGAAAGGGATTATTGTTACTTGTTCCTATGTCGCCCGCAGATTGGGGATCTCGACGGGTATGCAGGTTCAGAAGGCGCTTCGTATTTGTCCATCGCTTATCGTTATTAAGCCGGACTTCCATTTATACCGCAAATATTCTAATGCGTTTATGCAGATTGCTTATAGCTATACACCATTATTGGAGGCAGTGTCGATAGATGAATGTTACTTAGATATAACTGGCTCTCGACAATTCGGTACGCCTATGGAAATTGCGGAAACTATTCAGCGCCGTATAATGGAAGAATTGGGCTTGCCATGCTCCATTGGTATTGCTCCAAATAAGCTCCTGGCGAAGATGGCTTCGGATTTAAAAAAGCCAAATGGTATTTCGGTGCTGCGGCTGCGTGATGTACCTAAGATTTTATGGAACAAGCCATGTAATGAAATGTTCGGTATCGGTGGAAAAACGGCAGAGAAGCTCCGTAAGCTGGGAATTTACAGCATTGGTCAATTAGCGGCGTCTGATGAGAAAATGCTGATTGAGAACTTTGGAGTTATGGGCTCATGGCTAAAGCGTGCAGGGAACGGCATCGATCATGGGATAGTAAATCCTGAGCGAGAACAAAGTAAGTCGATCGGACACACCACTACACTGCCTCGGGATGTTATTGGCCTCGCTGAGGTACGCCCCATTTTGCTGAATCTAAGTGATCAGGTAGCGCGGCGCTTGCGAAAGCAAGGGCTTGTGGCTTCAGGTGTGCAGCTTACCATTCGGACGCCGGATATGAAGACCATTACTCGTTCGCGTCAGCTTGAGGCACCTTCAGAGAGTGGAGAAGATATTTACAAGTCTGTCTGTGATCTTTATGTTCGACATTGGAATGGCGAGAAACCAGTCCGACTGCTTGGTGTGACCTTGCAAGGATTAATCGCAAAAGAGGATTCTGCCATTCAGCTGGATTTGTTCGATTACGAACAGCAGCCTAAGAAAGAGTCACTGACCAAGGCCATGGATATGCTTCGCAATAAGTTTGGTGAAAATGCAGTTTTGACCGCTGGGATGTTAAGTGACACCCATTCTGCAAGACTCCGTAATCATAAGGAACGAGGCACCTCACTGCAAAAGGATAATCTGTTGTCTGTTGAGTCAGATAAAGATTGAAAAAACGTGTCGAAATTGATACTATAGAATGCGTCAGAAATGCAAACGTATTGAAAATCAATTGAAATTGTATTCTTTTTATATTAATATGAGAAAAATAAGACGCTGGTTCAACAGCGCAGCATTGCTTAACGGGAGGCAGAGAAAAAATGGCTAAGTACACTTGGGTCGAAAAAGACACTTGTATCGCTTGTGGTGCATGTGGCGCAACGGCTCCTGATATTTTTGATTACGATGATGAAGGTTTGGCAGAAGTTATTTACGAAAATGACAGAAACTGCGGTGTGACAGCGATTCCGGACGATTTGTTTGATGATCTCCAAGATTCCTGTGATGGTTGCCCAACCGACTCCATTAAAATTGCGGACGAACCTTTTAACAAAGAAGGTTAATTACTCGATAAAGAGTAACGTGCGACACCAGATAAAGACATCTTCTGCGAACATTTTGTTCGGCTAGGGATGTCTTTTTTGCTGTGTCTGACCGATATTAATAAAGTAGGAATTATAAACTCTCGGAGGTTCCGATGAAGAACTCACAGCACCTCAAAGCATATGTACAGATGCACCCAGATAACAAAATGGCATGGTACTTGCTGGGGAAGGAATACTATAAGAACGGTCAACATGGAAAAGCTAATTATTGCTTCAATCAGGCTGGTGAAGTGTATGAGGCTTTCGAGCATAGTAAGGTACCTGCTGAAATGCTGCGCGATTACGAAGATGGATTGCTGCAAGCGAGTCGCCAGCGTGAGCGCGGCCAACAAAGATTGAGATACATATCACTGGCGCTAATGCTTCTTATACTGTTAATGGTACCTTCAGCAGTGGCTCCGGGTATTGGTGTTACAGAAGAGCAAGAAGTCCTTCAAGACACGGCAGCTCCAGAAGTCAAAGATCTGTCAGATCCAAAAGACTCCGTCCAAGAGCCAGTTATTGAGGCGAAAAAAGTGATGTATACAGCGCAGGAAAATGCAACTGAGGCTTCGCAAGGGAAGTTAATGGCGAAAATGCTAATACGTAAAGAACCTTTTGAAGCTGCTGCGTTAGGGATGGAGCGAGAGGGAAAGTGGCTACTCTGGAAAGAAAAGCTTCCGCTAAATTTCACACTGCAAAAGAATGGAAAGGGCCGGATGGTATATCAGTCTTACGATCCTAAGGTATGTGCATGTGAGCCGCCAGAGCAAGGGCAACTCGCCAAGGATGGAGCAGAATGGCAGGGTGAACAAGAGGAGCTTGCCACACTATGGAGTGCAATCCGGGCTTATCAAGATGCTAAAGGGAAGCTTCCAGATACATTAGCGGATTTGACGGGATCTTTTCCTGAGAACTGGATAGGTGGGACGACAACCGTCATGAAGCGGGAATTCAGCCCTCTTAAAGCGGTGGCTAAGAACAAGATGGCACCGGGAACAGAAGACATAGCGCAGCCTTCAAGCTCATCTAACGATGGTGTGAGGATTATACAGACAGCATTAAGTGTGAGTGGAAGTGTTGCGAGTGACGTTCCTTTTTTTGATCAGCCGCTAAGGGTCGTTGTAGATAAACAAAATCACCGATTGGCGGTAGTCAGCGGTTCTATTATTCTACGAAATTATGAGGTAGGACTTGGCGGAGATAAGACACCAGAGGGCAATTTCGTGATTACAGATAAAGTAGTCAATCCAAATGGTCGAGATGATGGGGATTTCGGTAGCAGAGGGCTTCAGCTTTCAGACAGTAATTATGCTATTCATGGCACGAATGAGCCTGACAGTGTGGGTAAGGATGAATCCCTTGGATGTATTCGAATGGGCAGAGGAGATGTGGAGGAGCTCTTCGCGCTGATTCCTAAAGGTACAACAGTAGTGATTAGTAAAGGGGTTCTGCCTGAAAAGCAGCTTGTGCCGGCTAAACGCTTCAGCTCTACTGCTAAGCATGATCAGACCAACCCCCATAAAGTATACCACTGGCTGAATTAGTTTCCTGCAACGATAAACAGAACGATGATTAGAAGAATTAGTAAAGTTAAACTGACGCCGATCCACATTAGCGCTTTACGGTTAACTTCTTCTTTCTTTTGCTGCAAAGTTGGTGGTTTACGTTTAGTAGACATACTGGGCATACCTTCTTTCTCTCTTAATCGCTGATTACACCTATATTGTAATGCGTTTACAAGAAAATTACTATACTCTGCGTTATGTACGCAACATACTCGCACTGTAAAATACTTTTCTTTTGTTCAAGAAAAGGCTAAAATTAAGAAGAAACCTACAGAAACGGGTAGACACGTGGATTAGTGAAGTACCCCTTAAGGAGCGAGAACGGTGTTGTATCGTAATTTTGGTAAACCAATTTTTTTCAAGATTGATCCCGAGAAGGCTCACCATCTCGTCATAGGTGGATTGGATAAATCGTCATCCGTGCCAGGTGGAAGCGCGGCGCTACGCTTAATGTACGGAGTTCCTGAAACGGCGGATTTAGCGGTTGATCTGTTTGGCACGCATTTCCCGACGCCAGTTGGTCTTGCTGCAGGTTTAGATAAAAATGCCGATGCGGTAGTCGGATTCTCTTCGATCGGGTTTGGATTTATGGAAGTGGGCACGGTTACCCCTAAGGGTCAACCGGGTAATGATAGCCCTCGATTGTTCCGTCTTCCTTCGGATGAAGCGCTGATTAATCGAATGGGCTTCAATAATGAAGGGGCTGATGCTATGGCACAGCGTCTGAAGAAATTAAAGAATCGGAGAATTCCTATAGCAGTTAATATTGGCCGGAATAAGATAACTAGTAATGAAGCGGCTCATGAAGACTATCGTCAGTGCATCCGTACGCTTTATCCGTACGGTGATTTTTTTGTGGTCAATATCAGCTCTCCGAATACACCTGGTCTTCGCAATCTCCAGCATGGCAGTGAATTATCGTTCCTGCTGGCGCAAGTGAAGGAAGAAATGGAGATTCAGCGTAAAGCGACCGGGATTTCCAAAAGCTTGTTGGTTAAGATAGCACCAGACGTAAGTGATGGAGAGCTGGAGTATATTGTTCAGACGCTGACAGAAGCTGGTATGGATGGTATTATTGCTACGAATACTACATTGAACCGTGATGGACTTAGTCATAAAAAGGCTAATGAGACGGGGGGCTTAAGCGGCAAACCGCTGCGGGACCGCTCAACGGAGATCATTCGCAGTATTTATCGCCAGACGGAAGGGAAGATGCCGATCATAGGATCAGGCGGCATTTTCACCAGTCAGGATGCGTATGACAAGATAAGAGCAGGTGCGAGTCTGGTCGAAATTTATACAGCTCTCATCTACGAAGGACCGGAGGTTAACCGCAAATTGCATGCCGGATTGCGGCAGCTATTACGGCGGGATGGATTCAGTCATATCTCTGAAGCAGTGGGTGCTGATCATCACTGAAGGAGACGAAAGGACAGGAGGACGAAGGCGATGGACGGCAGGGACTGGGGAACTTTTTTGCTTCCATATGAACAGACTGTGGAAGAATTGAAAGTTAAATTCAAAACAATGCGTTCGGAGTTGAAGAAAAGAGAGGAATACACGCCGATAGAATTCGTAACGGGGCGTGTAAAGCGGCTGTCAAGCATTCTGGAAAAGGCGAAACGGCTGAATGTGAAGATGGAAGATCTGGAGACGGGGATTGAAGACATTGCAGGAATTCGGATCATGTGCCAATTCGTGGAGGATATCCGCAGAGTGGCCGAATATATCCGGGCCCGTAAGGACCTTGAAGTACTCTATGAGAAGGATTACATCACTAATTATAAAGAGAGCGGCTACCGCAGCTTCCATATGATTATTAAATATCCTGTGCAAACAGCGCTTGGCCAGAAAATTGTGCTCGCGGAGATCCAAATTCGTACGCTAGCTATGAATTTCTGGGCTACCATAGAGCATTCCCTGAACTATAAATATCGTGAGAGTCTGCCCGATGAAATGCGTGTTCGACTAAAGACGGCAGCCGAAGCAGCATCGATCCTCGACAGTGAAATGTCCAGTATTCGGGAAGAGATTCTGGAAGCACAGAAGACATTTGAGGAAAACTCGAATATGACCACTCAGATTCTCAAGGCTATTCATCAATTGTATTTCTATCACTTGGTGAATGAGGCTATAGATACGCAGGCTCGCTTTAACGAAATATGGCAGGTTCAGGATATGGAAGCGATGAAGGAACTTCTAGATCATGTGCGGGGACTTCTTTCCGCAGCTAAAAAGGATAGTTTGCCGGATGGCTTATGAACCATTGTACTTGGAATACCTAGTGTACTTTAATCGTGACAGGGATTATTTCGAATGTCACGAGGTACTCGAAGAACTGTGGCTTGCCCAGGAACGAGATCCTTTGTACAAAGCACTTCTCCAAGTAGCGGTAGGGTTATACCATTTTCGCAATCAGAATGTGCGCGGTGCAGCTCTTATGCTGAGTGGTGCTTCTGCCAAACTGGAAGAATATCCAGCAGCGACACTCGGGATTAATCTGGCGAAACTCGTGGAGGAAGTGAAAGATTATGTTCGGCGCTTAGCATCATATGATGAGCGGCCATTTTCTTATTACGATCTAACCATAGAGATTATTGATCCAAGTCTAGCGGACCAAGTGGAGAATGCAGCTGTAGCTATCACACCAAATAACCCTCAACGACGTGGTCCTCAGAGACCGACATCCTTTCATCGTAAGTAAAAGATCCTCTATATATGAGTATTGTATAAGGGACACCCGTAAGGGTGTTCCTTGAATCTTTAAACACCTAAATTTTTGCAATACTATCAGGAGGACGGCATCATGGCGGCACAATTGCCCAGTTCTTTCAGCGAGCGTATGATGGCCATGCTGGGAACAGATTATAATCAATTTGCGGATTCTTATAAGGAAACCCCATACGGAGGCGTCCGTGTTAACACCTTGAAGATTTCCGTGGAGAGCTTAAAGGCTCTTTCTACTTTAGGACTGGAACCCATTCCTTGGTGTCCGACAGGATTTTATACAGAGAACGGGGCTAGACCTGGTAAACATCCTCACTACCACGCAGGTTTGTATTACATTCAAGAGCCGAGTGCGATGGCACCTGTGGAATTGCTTAATATTGAACCAGGTGATCGTGTACTTGATTTATGTGCCGCTCCTGGAGGTAAATCTACGCAGATTTCTGCCAAGCTGTTAGGTGAAGGATTACTGGTTAGTAATGACCTTCATCCAGAACGGACTAAAGCCCTAGCCAAAAATCTGGAGCTTTACGGGGTTCGTAATGGTATTGTACTGAACGAAAGTCCAGATCATATCGCGGCTGCATTCCCGCTTTTTTTTGACAAGATCTTGATTGATGCTCCTTGCTCTGGTGAAGGGATGTTCCGTAAAGATGAAGACATGGTGAAGCAGTGGGATTCAGGTACACCTGCCAAATATGCTTCCATGCAGCGGGATATTTTACGTTCTGCTGCAACAGCATTGGCACCGGGAGGTACACTTGTCTATTCCACCTGTACGTTTGCCACAGAAGAAAATGAAGAAATTATAGCGGAGTTTATTTCTGAACATCCACAATTCTCAGTGGTAACGGTAGGAGGTACAGGCTCATTCGCTCCTGGCTTTGGAGCACTCTCAGGTACAGCAAGACTGTGGCCGCATAAGGTGAAAGGCGAAGGACATTTCATGGCTGTACTGCAACATGGAGGAACAAAGCTTTCAATGGAGGAACGTGATCACTTAGAGGTCAAGTTTAAGGAATCTGCAAGAACTACTACTCCAAAAGGTGTAGCACATGTTAAATCATCCAATAAATCAGAAGGAAGACGGGGGAAAGAAGGGAGACCTTCTCACAAACCTACTGGGGGAGCTGACCGTGGTCGGCAAGGCTCTGTTGAGGAGCAAGCTTTGGCTCTGTATGGGAATTTTGTACGAGATCAGCTTGGGTGGGAACCTAAAGGATATCCGGTTCTGTTCGGTGACCATCTGTACATTTCTCCACTTCCTAAGGAAAGACTAAATGGATTAAAGACGATTCGTCCAGGATGGTATGTAGGACAAATCCGTAACGGAAGATTTATCCCGGGACATCCGATGGCTACAGCTTTGCATCCGGAAGAAAGCTGCCGAAGTGTCTCACTCTCCAGTACGAATCATGAAGCTATTTCCTATCTTAAAGGAGAGACGTTGTCGATTTCTCAAGAACGTCTCTCTATTAGAATAGGAAGTGCCCAAAAGGGATATGTTCTGGTCTGCATTGATGGCTACAGCGCAGGCTGGGGTAAGTGGCAGGATGGCATACTCAAGAACGAATATCCCGCAGGCTGGAGGTGGATGTAACAATGAGCCAATCAGGTAAGCCCGCCAAAAAACAACGATTAGATAAAGTGTTGTCCCATATTGGAGTGGGGTCGCGCAGTGATATCCGTAAACAAGCTAAACAAGGCTTAATATTGGTGAACGGGACAGTGGTAAAAGATAGTGGGTTTCATGTGGATCCTTATGCCGATAAAATAGAGGTAGGGGGAGAGGTTGTTACCTACCGTGAATTCGTATATCTTATGATGAACAAACCCCCGGGTGTCCTGTCAGCTACGGAGGACAAGCGGGATCGGACAGTTTTGGATCTATTAAAGCACGAATATGCACAGTTTGAGCCGTTTCCAGTAGGAAGGCTAGATAAGGATACTGTAGGACTGCTGCTGATCACTAATGATGGGAAGCTTGCCCATGAATTGCTGTCGCCACGTAAGCATGTCCCGAAAACGTACGAGGCAACCATCGAGGGCGATGTAGACGCGGATGATGTCGCGGCTTTTGCAGCAGGGGTGGAGCTGGAAGATGGCTACGTTACTTTACCTGCACACTTAACCATTCTTGGTAGAGAGCGTGGCGGCAAAGTGATTTCTCATATTTCACTTATCATCACTGAGGGGAAATTTCATCAGGTGAAGCGTATGTTTCAGGCGGTTGGCAAAAAAGTCGCTTTTCTGAAACGTGTATCTATGGGAGAATTGAAGCTGGATGAAAGTCTGCCGCTGGGAGCTTGTCGGGAACTGACGTTAGAGGAACTGGCACTCTTAGGTACAGAATCATCTCAAGGATAATATAGAAAAAGAAAGACAAGGATGGTGGAGTATGAGATACAAACTGATTGCACTAGATGTGGACGGTACGCTATTAAATGATGATCACCACTTAAGCTCTGAGAATAAGGAAGCTATTGCTGAGGTTACACGTCTTGGCGGTCAAATTGTATTATGTACGGGACGCAGTCCACAGAACTCGATTCCTTTCATGAAGGAAATGGGGCTGACCGGTTACGTGCTTGGTCACAATGGAGCAGCGACGGTACGAGTGGAAGATCGAGAAGTGCTGCATCAATATGGTATGGATGCACGTGGTCTTGACCCCTATATTGACTATTGCCGTAAGCACAATATTCATTATGATGTGAATACTGCTTTTGATATGTATGTTGATAATGTAGAGAATCTGACTAAAGAAGCTAATTATATGTATGAGCACTTCCGCATTGTGCCAGCGACGCTACCAGCCTGGGAAGATTTCCGTGAACCGGTTGTTAAGTTTACTGTATTTACACAGCCAGAAATCCTTGACGAAGCTGAACGTGAATGGCGTACTTGGGCTCCTGAGTACAATATTTTGCGGAGTGGTGAATTTTTCGTTGATTTGATGCATCCCGAATCTTCTAAGGGCAACGCATTAAGAAATCTCGCTGTGAAGCTGGGAATTCCGCAAGAAGAAGTCCTCTCTATCGGTAATTATTTTAATGATATTTCTATGCTTACTTATGCGGGGATGGGCGTGGCGATGGATAATTCTCCTATAGAGGTAAAAGCGGCAGCGAATGCTGTTACGGGTTCGAACAACGAGCATGGTGTGCGTGATGCACTGGTTAAATACTGTTTATCCTAAGTTCTTTTGAATTTGAAGAATAAGTTTAGATGCAAAGCATAAAGCGGGCTTAAATCCGTTTTATGCTTTTTTGTTATTGAAAAAGTCGGTTGTTCCACTACTCTTTGCAAATTTCATTTTCTCCTTCAATCTCTAATCATATTTGATATAATTGATAGATATTAATTCCAATATTTAGTTGATATGTAATTAGTAACATGATGGGATACGGACTCCGATAAGTTGTTAGCTTTTACTGATATGAATACGAAGGAGGGAAAGGATGAGGCGTACTTCTTATTATGTGTTATTAATTTTGATTATTCTAATAAGTGGATGTAGCGGTGGTAATCCAGATAGAAATTTAACAATGAATTATGATTTCGCTGAACCGTTTAGATTTCCATTTGAAGTGAATGAAGTTCGTACGGAAGTAGAAATGGATGATCCATATGCACTCCAACAATATGTATTTCATTATAAAAATAAGCAGACCACACAGGAAATAAAGTTAATTCTTAGTAAGGTTATTGATGATCCAGAGAATATATCAGAGGTAGGTAAGTCACCTTTGACACTAAAAAATGGTAAGCAAGCCTATTACGAGGAGGATGAGAATAGTCAATCCATTTGGTGGGAAAGTAAAGATGGTTTCTTGGCCCGCTTTGTTTATTATATCAACGGGTATCTTGATCCGTTAGGTGATTACAAATTGAATGATTCTGATTTAATAGACTTAGCTAATCAGGTTCAGTAATTTTATGAATGCACATCCGTCTAGGATTAAGCTATTGGAACCCATAGTAAAGCTTAAAGGGGTGAAATGTTATTCGAAGTTCTTTAATACATGTACTCCCGTTAATTCTCCTTATATTTCTGTTGGTATGTAATAATGACGGATATATGCTAAAAGGGGAAAGTGAAAGTTGGAAAGGTGACTATAGAGTTAGTGTTACAGGAAATAGCAGGAGTGGAAAATATACCTTTAACTATCAGAAAGATGATTGGAAAGATGTTGGTAAATACACTGTAACCGTCGGTAAGAACGAGCTCATTTTAGAAGAAGATGGTTTGTTAAACCGCTCAATAATAATCACGGATGATCAAATTAGTTCAATTCACGATCAAGAAAGTACTAAAGATGTAAGCATTGAATGGGACGGGAAAAAAGAAAAAATTGAATTAAGCAGGTAGGCGTAACATACGCCATTACTATCCCCAGGCACCATAGGATGTTTTATGGATCATAAGGCTTAGCTGATGGAGAGACTGTTCAACCCAAAAGCGTAACATGGAAATTATTCGTTAATACTAAGGTAGAACAGCGTTTTCAGCTCGATTCATGGCAGCAGCCAACTGGAAGCGAGGCCGTATAGAATATTTAAATATAAAGTTGACCTTCCAGTTTGGTGGCTTTTGTTGTAAGAATAGTAGTGTAAGGGTATTATTGGTAAGGTGCATATTTACATTTTTGAGAATTGATATTTGCAATTCGTAGAATGATAGGGGGAGTGCGAATCATGTTATCATCCACAGAGCTAAGCAAGCTGAATGAGGCGAATTACAGGGAGGACCGTTTAGAGGCACTTAATCATTTTTATGAGGATCTCTGTGATCAGAAAGTGGCTGATGGTTATATTTATTCTCTTAGTCGTTATGGAAAAATATTTGTTAATGGAGCGGGGGGACGCTTCAGTTACGAAGAAGATAGCACCCAAGGAATGAAAACGGATACAATCTTTCGGGTCGCTTCAATTACTAAGCTCTTTACGGCAACAGCGATCTGGCAGCTAGCAGATGACGGTAAGATTTTCATGGGGCAGCCAGTTAGTTCTATTCTTCCTGAGTTTGATGCCGATCCTTTTAAGCCGATTACAATTGCTCATTTACTGACGCATACCTCCGGCATCGCACCTGATCATGGCACTATAAGTGATACCTACTATAAAAGTGCATGGTGGTATATTTATGAATCAGAGCTCGGAAAAGAAAACTGGATAAAAGCCGGACTTTCTTATGGTATTCGTTTTCCGGTAGGCACGCAATGGATGTATTCCTCGTTCGGATACGTGGTTCTTGGTGCAATTATCGAGAAAATAACAGGTGTGTTTGCAGAAGATTACATAATGGACAACATTGTAAAACCGTTAGGCATGACAGATACTTTCTTTGATATACCGCCTGAGAAAGCTGGTAGGATCGCCATTCGTTCGGAAGAGGCTAAGGAATATCTTCAGAAACTTCAAGCAGGCGATCTAACCGATGAAGAAAGAAAGTCTGATGAGGAAATCAAGACTCCCGGGACTGGTGGGGGACTGTATTCAACCGTTAATGATCTACAAAAGTTCGGAATCATGCTGCTTAACCAAGGGGAATACGAAGGGGGTCATATCTTAAGTCGGATGGCTGTTCAGAAAATGACCAAGCGGTTTAATTCTGAGAAGCTTCCAAATTACGCATGGGGAGATGGAGGAGCAGATAGACCCTACGGTCTTGGGCCAGACCTTCGATATAATGAAAGTACATCTTATTCTGAAGGCACTTTTTTTCACGAAGGATGGGGGTCTTGTTCTTTGGTCGTTGATCCGGTAGAAAAGCTGATTGCCGTTTGGTATATCCCTTTTCATAAAAATATATGGGACGGTAGAGGGATTTTCGGCTCAAACAATGTGATCTGGTCCGGACTCGAATAAGAAAAAGATTATATGTTGTGAGATATCAAAGATAGGCAGGATGTGACTTATGTTTGAGAAGATAAAGCACCGCTTTCACGTTATGAGAGCGGTTGCTTTTGTTACTTATAAGGAATGGAGTGCGTACAGAACGCATTCGATGGTTTCTATTTTTGTAGGCCCGGTATATTTTCTAGTGCAGTATTATATATGGAGCGCTGTTTATAGCGGAGAATCCTCTATTAATGGGATGTCGCTCTCTCAGATGCTCTCTTATTTTTGCGCCACGATGTTGATCAACTACTTGACCATGGATTTTGCCGATTGGAACTTACAAATGCTCATTCGCACCGGGAAGTTCATTACGTTCTCTTTAAGACCAATGAATCATATGTTCTATGCATTGTCTCAGAAGGCAGGGCATAGGGTACTTGGGCTTCTATTTGAATTTATACCCTGCTTTATGATCTTCTTCTTTATTTTTCATATTGATGTTATACCCGCAAATTTACTATACGCAATTCTTTCTATAGCGATGGCGTTCATGATGAATTTTTTCATTCATTATAGTATTGGAATGGTCGCCTTTTGGATGGTGCAATCCTCCAGTATTCGTAACTTTTTCAGTCTTTGTGAGGGGATATTCTCAGGATCACTGATTCCATTAGTCTTTTTCCCAAAATCCTTACAGATGGCTTCCTTTTTCTTACCGTTTCAATATACGACCTTTCTGCCTGCAATGGTCTATACAGGTAGCTATACTTTAGCTGATATAACCTTACCTATTCCTCAAGTTTTGTTGTTACAGTTCATAGCTGTTATTATTGCCGGAATAGTCTGCCGGGTGCTGTATGCGGTATCGCTTAAGCATTTTACGGGGGTGGGCGCATGAAACGTATGTATCTAATCTACAAAACTTGTATGAAGGCGAATATTGCTTCTGCGATCACCTATCGTGTTAATTTTATTCTTAATAGTTTGATCATGCTCATAGGGAATGTGTTGTTTCCCTTAGTAACGGTGTTCATCTATAATTCGAATGCTTCATTTGAAGGATGGACCTTTAAAGAGGCACTATTAATTCAATCTGTGTTTATTCTGTCTACGGCTTGTGCCGGGATTTTTTTTAACGGAATTATGTGGAATACGATGTCCCATGTAGTCGAGGGTACGCTGGAAGTGGTATTAATTAAACCGACCTCGAGCTTATTTTTACTGTTGGCTAGATCTTTTGAATTCGAAAGTATCGGGCTTTTGGGTGGTGGGGTAATTATGTTCGCGTACGCTCTTAGTGGAATCGAAGGGGTGACTTTCAGCTCTTGGTTATTATTCCTGTTGTTGTTTGGAGCTGGGCTGCTGGTCATGTTCGGCGTGGCGCTTATCGTTGCAGCGATTTCCTTCAAATGGGTGGCGAATTCCCGCTTGCCGGAGATGTTTGAAAGTATTAAGTCTTTTGGGCGGTATCCAGGGACGATTTTCCCTAAAGCAGTCGTAGCCGTAAGTTCTTTTCTATTTCCGGTTTCCATGATTGCTTACTTTCCAGCATCTACTCTGATTGGACGATGGGATGCTTATTTTTTTATAGCGATTATCCCTTGTGTGTTATTTGCTGCCTTCGGAATTTGGCTCTATACGTACATGCTTCGTAGTTACAAAAGTGCCGGAGGATGAATTTGTATGAAGGAGAATTACATTGGACATTATTACCGTCAAAAACTTAACTAAGCAATATGAAACCTATCACCGTGGACAAGATGCAAAAAGCGTATTTAAAAGTCTGTTTCACCGTGAAAAATCGATAATTACCTCTGTAGAGGATCTTTCGTTCAGTGTTGGAAAAGGAGAGATCATTGGCATTCTAGGTCCAAACGGTGCGGGGAAATCAACGACGATTAAAATGCTGACAGGCGTTCTCTATCCCACATCGGGAGAAATAAATGTTCTTGGGTACAACCCTCATAAGCAGAAAAATCAATATGTAAAACAAATCGGGGTATTGTTCGGACAGAAATCGCAGTTAATTTGGGACATTCCTCCTTTGGATAGCTTTTATATGAACAAGGAAATATATGATATTCCCATGAATGATTTTCGTACAAGACTAGACCGGTTTGTAAGTATGTTCGAAATTAGCGATATTATCACTAAACCTACGCGAACCCTCTCTCTGGGGGAACGAATGAAATGTGAGTTTATTATGGCCATGCTTCATTCTCCGCCAGTGGTTTTTTTGGATGAGCCGACGATCGGGCTGGATGTTATAGCTAAACAAAGAATCAGAGAATTCATTAAGCAAATGAATCAGGAAGGCACCACATTTATTCTAACGACACATGATTTGGAAGACGTTGAGCGTTTGGTGCAAAGAGTACTAATTATTCATCAAGGTAAAAAAGTTTATGACGATAAGTTCTCCGAACTTCGACTTCATCTGGGCGCTAAAAAAGTGGTCAGGCTTTCTGCAGCTACAACGATTGGAGATATTGACCTGCCTGGGACTCTGATATCGGATAGAATATCGGATTACGAAGTGGAATTAGAAATCGATACCGAGCAGTGTAAAATGGGTGAGTTTCTTCATATTCTTAGCGAAAAGGTAGAGATTCTTGATATATCCATTAAGGAAATCCCGATTGAAAAGATTATTAGCTCTATTTATGAGATAGACAATGACAGTCTCAAGACTGAGTACGGATCATCTGCAGATTAAGATCAAGCATGGACCATAACTTTTCGGTGATCTCTTTTGCAGAACAAGGATTGTTATGAGTAAACCACCATTCAATTACGCCGACAGTCGCCGAACTCAAAAATTGCACGGATATATCCTTACTTAACTCATCTAGGTTTAAATTGTTTTCTAAGAATTGTAATTTGATCTGATTATTTATCATATCTTGTAATTGGTTTCTAAAGGAGAGCAGCGTTTTGTTTCTTAATAAAGTCTTATAAAAGAGAGCATTCTCCTCCAATTGTTCCAGCGTGCGGAGTAATGATGACTTAGAGGGATTAGGTTCGGTTTCATCCTCCACTGCGGAGCAGCTTTCGATTAGTTGTTGGAGCTGAGCCGCCAGGCATTTATCCATCAGATCGTATTTATCCGCATAATGGGAATAAATCGTTCCGCGGTTTACATCAGCGCGCTCTGCGATTTCGTTAATTGTTATTTTTTCAAAATCTTTTTCAGCCATCAGTTGAATGAATGCATTCATGATGGCTGTTTGGTTTTTTTTAATTCTTCTATCCATGGTAATACTCCCTTTTTATTAAACAATATGTTGTGATCTGTTGAAAAACCAACAAAACCGATAAATCTAGTGATTGATACATACTGGAGATGTGCTAATCTGATTTTATCGAACAGTTGATTGTAAATCAACAAATGTCTAAAAAGGGATAGAGGGGTTACTATTATGAGAGTATTAGTTTTTGGAGCGGGAGTTTTAGGCAGCTATCTTGCGCATGTCCTAGTGCGTGGGGGAAACGATGTTACGGTGCTTGCCAGAGGGAAGCGTGCGGAACAATTGACGAAAGACGGACTTGTACTTCGTCATTATTTTCAATATAAAAACACTGTTGATGCTGTAAAAGTCATCTCTGAGCTTCAAACGGATGATCGCTATGATCTAATTTTTGTTGTTATGAAATACAATGATTTTCCAGCCGTCTTACCTACTTTAGCTAATAATCAGAGTCTGAATATAATTCTTGTGGGGAATAATGGCGATGCCCATGGGATGCAACAAGATTTACAGGAAATGAGCAATGTGAGGAAAAATATAGTCTTCGGATTTCAGCTTAGTGCAGGAATTCGTGAAGCTAGCGGTCGCGTTATCAAAATACACGCAGGAGGGCAAATGGTACTTGGCAGTCTAGACGGTGAGATTCCAATAAAGCCTTTACTGGAAAATGCGTTTAACAATGTTAAGTATAAGCTAACTTATCATGAGGATATGGATGCTTGGCTTAAAAGCCATATCGTGCCGATCGTGGCATTAAACTCTCTTAGTTATCTTCATGACGGGGATTTGAAAAAAGTATCCAAGGACAAAAAGTTATTAAAACAAGCTATTTCAGTCATGGATGAGGGATTTCAGATCATGGAGGCATTAGGGTATACGATCACGCCTGCAGGTCAAGTTAACGTTATTCGAAAACATAAACAGGCTGTATACTATGGCCTAAAAATCATTCATAAATTACCGTTTATGAAATTAGTAGATGGTTCTTTCAGCGAAATTGTTGCGATGTTTGATTCGTTCGATATTTTGAAGCAAAAAGCAAACATTGCGACGCCCCATTGGGATCAACTTCAAAAACAAGCGATCTCGAAGTATAATGGATAGTCTATACGAATTGGCAGTAGGAATAAATACTCAGCTTAAAGGGCTACCGATGAGACGGTGGCTTTTTTAGCTGGGAGGATAGAAATGTTTGGCAAAAATGGAGGATAAATAAAGTGTGTTATGGAAATGTATAACAATCTTTGATCTGGAGGTATACATTCAATGGCTATATATTTTATGAGGCATGGAATAGATGATGAGGGCTTTCGTGGGGGGTGGAGTCAACGCGGACTTGTAGTAGAGGGTTATAGGCAAGCCGAACGTCTTGGTTCTTATCTTAAGGGAAATCAATCTAGCTTTAACATTACCCGTATTCTTTGTAGTGATTTGCAACGTGCATTAGATACAGCAAATGAGATCGCCCGAGAGCTTAGCTTGCCTGTTGAAAGCAGTTCAAATTGGAGAGAAACAAACAATGGTGTAATCGCTGGAATGCCCCATGAAATCGCAAATGAACGATACCCGGGTCTTTATTTCTCGGCTTTAAGAATGGATGAAAGATTTCCAGGAGGAGAAAGTCCTCAGGAGTTTTTTACGCGAATAAGTTCAAGTCTCTCAAATTTATATATTGAACTGGAGAGTACTGATCCAAATGAAAATGTAATTGTGGTCACTCATGGTGGCGTAATCAATGTTATATACCATATTTTAAAAGGGCTAACATGGACGAATAAGAATGCCCATTTCCCGACTTCATATACTAGTATTCATAAAATAGAGTATCAAGTAGATAAGTGGTTAGTTACAGCTGAAAATCTTACGGAACATATATCAAGTGATCAGGCTGCTGGTATGGGCAATTGATAGGGAGGTACAGATATGGGATTATTGAATACGCTGATCGATCAAGCTAAGAACCCGAGAGGGTTTGTGGGGAATATCATGATCAAGATCATGAACCAGGCGCATACTAGCATAACAGCGTGGGGGCTTAAAAAAATTCAGATTATAAACAACGCACCTATTCTGGACATAGGCTGTGGTGGCGGTCAAACTATACATATGCTTTCAAACCAAAATAAACATCAGGAAATCTACGGAATAGATTATTCACAACAAGCTGTGGAGACATCCATTCAAAAAAACAATAAGGCTGTAGCTGCGGGTAGGGTAAAGATTAGTCGGGGAGACGTATCAGCGTTACCATTCAACGATGGATTTTTCGGGACGATTACGGCTATTCAAACGCATTATTTCTGGCCCGATCTTGAACATGATATAAGTGAAGTGTTTAGGGTGCTGAAGGCAGGCGGAACGTTTGTTATGATTTCCGAAATCTATAAAATCAATTATCACATGAAAAAATATACAAAAAATGATGAGATCGATCAGTTATTTCGGCAATCCGGCTTTCAAACGGTGAATATTCACGAGAACAATAAATGGAGATGCTATATCGGAAAGAAATAAAGCGGCCGCACCGCCCTAAAAAGGACGACACAGCCGCTTTAATTTCACCGTCTATTTAGTCGGGTTGGTATTAAACGAACAACGAACGGGAGATGATTACAAGCAAGATAAAAAGTACCAAGATCGCACCAGTCGAAGTGAAGCCTCCTCCAAATTCACCCATGATATATTCCTCCTTAACGTATGACTTATTCTCATTGCTGCAGCGGGTGTCGCAGCTTTCTGAGATAATGACATCATATGCCAAAGTGGACTAGATGAACTGGTCAATGGCCTATTGCTCGTCAATATGGGCTTTTAAGATGCGGAGTCCTTTAGGAAGATGATTCTTAAGTTGGCCTGCACTCGCTTTGCCCCAACTAATTGGCAAACCATCTAAAGTTACAAGTGTCCAACCATGTAATTCCACGGGCACAGGTAAGCTTTCGCCCCGGAGCCAAGCATGAATTTCCAGCCCCCCACTACTGAGATCAAAACTACGAGTTACTTGTGTGTGTTGAATCGCCATTGCAAGGGCGTGAGCAGGCTCAATCCGATTTTTCTTCAAATGGGCAATATGTAGCCCGGCTCGTGGAATACGCAAACCATCCAGCAGCCCCGTATGGAGGTTGCCTTTAAAGGATTCAGGCAGCAAATAAAGGGATTCTCCGAACAGCAGAGGGACGCCTTGATATGAGAAACCAGGCAGTTCTACCGCTGCCCAGTCTTGGAATAACTGATACGCATCGCGAATGGAAGAATTAATTTTTAGGTTGCTTTTGCCTCGACGTTTATTGGTGCTGCGTTTGGCATCATCATTAACGTCGTTTTCGATGACACTTTGTTTACGTAGGAGTGCAACAAAGTGGCCTTCGCCTTTTTCTAAATGTGGCCAAAGGCGCTTGTGGGCAAGAAGTTCCATATCGGGGTATCGATCCGTCATTCGGGAAATGGTCTCTTCATTCTCTTGGCGGTTAAAGGTACACGTAGAGTAGGCTAGAGTCCCCCCAGGCTTAAGCATCAGGTAGGCGTCTTGCAGAATGTCCCATTGTCTCGCTGCACACATAACCACATGATCAGGAGACCACTCTTGAACGGCTTTTGGGTCTTTTCGGAACATGCCTTCTCCTGAGCAAGGTGCGTCTAACATAATTCGATCAAAAACTTGCGGGAAGCGCGAAGACAGCTGTTCTGGCGTTGCACAGGTTACGAGGGTATTCATTATGCCTAAACGTTCTACGTTCTCTGCAAGGATTTTTGCGCGCTCTGGATGAATTTCATTAGAGATTAAGAGGCCTTGTCCTTGCATTAAACCAGCGATATGCGTAGTTTTACCGCCAGGGGCTGCTGCAAGGTCGAGAACGGTTTCACCGGGTTTAGGTGCCAGCATTTCAGCTGCGGACATTGCGGAAGGCTCCTGAATATAATATAGTCCAGCAGCATGGTAAGGGTGTCGACCTGGGCGAGCGGGTGCTTCATAATAATAACCATCAGGGCACCATGGGATAGGTTTTAAATCAAATTGTGAGACTGTGCGCTCTACTGCGACTTGACCTGCATCAGAGATACTTTTCAGTGGATTAAAACGAAGTCCCTGCGTTCGTGGTGCTGAATAACTTTCTAGAAAAGCATTTGCCTCTTCCCCCAGCATTTCTTGTATATATGCGGTGTAAGAGGCAGGCAGCTGTTCTTCCTTCATAGTTCATTCTCCTTTTTCTTAGTTGCTGTTTCATGTTTATACCGATAAAATCAAGGTATGGGGAACGTAATCGTACCTGAAATTCTACATATACACAACTATATCATAATTGCCAAGTCTTACTGTACGTAAGGCAATTGTAAAGGGGATGTACCATATGAATTTGCTGCAAGCGCTCTTCTTCCCGCCGGAGCAACCCGGTGGTGTATCATCCATGATCCCTTATCTTCAGGAGAGGTTCCGTTCAAGCCGCTGGGAAATGGATTTGTTTTGGTTACCTAAGCGGATTCGCAACAAGGGACATGAAGAAGTCATATTCGAGACCTTTGATTGGACCCAGTTTGGGGAAAGTCAGATCGTTCAGAAATATATTCAGACCTATCGTGATTATCTATGGTGGACTAAACTGCGAATGAGCAAGGCCTATGATCTAATCCATTCCCATCATCCAATTGCTGGTTTAGCGATGAAAAAAATATTTCCAGATACTCCGTTAATTCAAACCTTACACTCGAGTTATGAGCGAGAGCTGATTCTTAATGGAGCTATTTCTGAGGGTGGGCTTGAGCATCAGTTTCTTGTTTCGCTTTATCGTGAACTTGAGCATGTTAGTGATCGCTTAATGACCGTGTCACAAGCTTTTGCAGAGTATGTGGCACCTTATATTCTAGATCCTTCTAATATAGGAGTAATACCGAATGGTTTTGATGAAAAAAGGTTTAAGCCAGTTCCGCATGACAATGCTGTACCGCAGCTAGTAACTGTGACGCGCCTAGTTCCAGCCAAAGGCATTGATACTTTACTTAAGGCCTGTGCTGAGCTTAAAGATCGCGGCCATGAGTATGTCCTGCATATTATTGGTGATGGGCCTTCCCGTACGGATTTGGAAAATATGGCTAAACAATTAGGGATTTATAATGAAACGATTTTTTATGGATACACCCTTCATCCAGAAGAATTTATGCCATTCTTTGATATTTTCGTGCTGCCTTCTCGGGCCGAAGCCTTCGGATCGGTGTTTGCAGAAGCGGCGCTTAGCTGCCTGGCTTTAGTGGGGACGAATGTCGGCGGGATACCAGAGCAGATTGAAGATGGTGTGAATGGTCTGCTGGTCAGTCCGGATGATGAGATTGCTCTTGCTGACGCTTTAGAGAAGGTGATCTCCGATCCGGCTTATCGTTACGAGCTTTCTCGTTCAGCTTGGGATAAAGCGAAAAGCTTGTATTCGCTGACTCGTGTCGCGAATGAACTTAAAAAAACATACTTACAGTATCCCTCAGGAACGAAAGGGTGAGCAGCTATGATTCCATTTCGATTTCTACATGCTGCTGACTTACATCTGGATAGCCGTTTTGCTGGGCTGGCGCATATTTCGCCAGCCATTCGTTCTTATTTACGTGAGTCAACCTTCGCCGCCCTCGGGCGGCTTGTCCGCGTTGCCATCCAAGAGAACGTTGATTTTATTGTTATCAGTGGAGATGTGTACGATGTTTCTGACGCTTCCTTACAGGGTCAGCTCCGATTTCAGGAAGCACTCAAGGAACTGGGTCAGCAAGGAATACACGTGTTTCTGATCCATGGCAACCATGATCCACTTGACGGATTGCGTCTGACTACAGAAATGCCAAAGCATGTTACCGTGTTTGGAGGAGAGAAGCCTGATCTCGCTACGGCTTACCGACGAAAAGATGGACAAGAAGTGGCTATTGTTAGTGGAATCTCCTATCCGACAGCGAAAGTTACGGACAACACTGCAGTGACCTTTTCTCGAAAGCCTGGCAGCCTTCTGTTTCATATTGCTATGCTGCATGGGAATGTAGACGGTGATTTGCTGCACGAGACGTATTCTCCATGCAGTCGTAGGGACCTTATCGAACGGGGGTTTGATTATTGGGCACTTGGACATATCCATAAACGAAGTGTATTGCATGAGAAACCAGCGATTGTGTATCCAGGCAATATACAAGGGCGCAGCATCAAGGAAACCGGAGCAAAAGGTTGTTATGTTGTGGATGTTGATGAAGCTGGAAGTACACTGTTAGAGTTTCATGAGCTTGATTATGTTCGCTGGCAGGTACGGGATCTGTCCATTGAGGGATTGAGTAATGAAGCAGAATGGATACAAAGGGTAGAGCAGGTGATTGACGATATCAGAGAGGAACTCCCGGAGCTGATGTCAGTGGTCAGACTTCGTCTGATCGGACGGGGGGACGTACATAAAGTATTAGCAGAAAAAGGAGCGGCAGAGGATCTGCTGTCTGAACTCCAGCGCCGTGAGACGATTCGGGCGGAACGTAAGGATTATAAGGGACTTGTCTGGGTGGAAGGATTTGCTGTAGAGTCCGGGTTAGCTATTGACCGGGAAAGGTTATTAGAGGAGGATAGCTTTCTTGGAGAAATGCTGCGAATTACAGAGCGTACGGAACATTCAGCAGAAGCGCTTGAAGAATTAATAAACAGTGCGCTTAAGCCGCTCATGGAGAATCAGGAGCTGCGACTGCTGCTCTCGGTGACAAGTCAAGAGGAGAAGTTAAGTTGGCTTCGTAGTGCAGCGGAACAGGGGATTACCCTGCTCGGTGGAATGGAGGGTGCTCCCGAAGATGAGAATTGAACATTTGCAAATCCATGGCTTCGGACGTTTGTATAACCGAGAGATTGATCTATCGGAAGGAGTTACTATACTCTATGGACGGAATGAAGCAGGAAAAAGCACTACGTTACAGTTTATTCGTTCCATGCTGTTCGGAATTCCAAGTCGTGGTAACCCTACGGAGAGATATGAACCTATGCAAGGCGGATTACATGGGGGAATACTAAAGGCACGTGATAGTAATGGTGCCCTGTGGACCATTCGTCGCCATACAGCTGGTGGTGAGGGCTCAGGAAGAAATGAGAAGCTGAACATCACGGTTAACCATCCGAATGGAACCACGCAAGAGCTAGGGCAAGCTGAAATGGAGCGGCTTCTGCTTGGTGGTATCTCTCGGAGCATGTTCCATCAATTGTTCGCGGTTTCTCTCGATGAGCTGCAGGAGCTTGCTGCGCTTCAATCAGAAGAGATGGGCAGCTTTCTCTTTCACGCGGGTATGGGCGGTGGAGGAACGATCATGCGGGCGGAACGTCGATTGGTACAGGAAGCTGAGAAGCTGTATAAACCTCGGGGCAAGCTGCAGGAAGCTGCTAAAATCGTTCAGGCTATTGAGAAACTAGAGCGCCAGATGGCGGAGAGCCGCTCTTATCTTCCGCGCTATAACGGTAATATAGCTGCCTTAAAGGTTACGGAATCTGAGCTGGATCAACTGGAACAACAACGTAAGCTTACTGGAGACAAGCTTGTGATGCTTCGCAAAGCTCAGGATGTTCGTGAATTGTGGTTAAAATGGAGCGATGCGCAGCTCGAACTGCAGGACCTGCCAGTGATTACAACCTTTCCTGAAGATGGAGCGATTCGCTATCAGGCACTTGAAGGTGAGATTCGGAATGCCCAGGGAGCAGTAACTCGTGATGAACGTCTGCAAAGTGAGCTTACGGCTGAGCTGGCGCAGAATCCGCCGGATTCGTTGTTAACAGCGCAAGGGCCTGCCCTGGAGCGGCTGGACCGTCATCGGAGCAGCTATGAGAACCTGCGAGCGGAAAGACAGCGGCTAGAAGGTGAATTGACCGCGCTGAAAGAGCATTTGCAGCGAATTCTGCGAGGCATTGATGTCAGCTGGAGCGCGGCAGAGCTGACTGCATTTTCGGGTGCAGCGGCGGATCGTGAAGCTGCACGGAGGTTTGCGGCGGCGTTCGCGAGTTATGATCGCCGCATGGAAGCGGAGGGCGCAGCGCGGCAGACGCTGCGATCCCGCTTGGCCGCTGCCTCAGCTTCGCTGCAGGCAGCGGAACGGGCGTTGGCGCGTGAAGACGCCACCGGCGCCGAATCCTTTGCGCAGCTGGCTCCGCGCAGCGCTAGAGAATTGCTGCAGCTGTGGGACGAGCTGCAGCAGGCGGCCGAGCGCTGGCGCGAAGCGCAGCTCAGCGCAGGGCCGCAGCGCGGCCCCGGCGCCGGAAGTGACGGCCCAAGCGCACAGCGCATGGCCGCGCTCTACCGGCGCCTGCTGTGGGCTGGGGCAGCACTAACCGTGCTGCTGCCCACAGCGCTGTGGCTGACCGGTGCACCGCCGGTCAGCGCCGTGCTTGCGATCGGCCTGCTTGGTGCGGCCGATCTGGCCCTTTGGGCCGGCCTCAGCGGAGCGCGCCGGCCGGAAGCATCCCCGCCAGGGCATGGCGGGGATGTGGGCACTGCCGCAGCCGAGATGCTGCGGCTGCGGGGGCAGCTGCTCTCCGGTGCAGAGCCGGAGAGCACTATGCCGGGGCGGCGATCGGCCGCCCCGGGGTCCAGCCCTGACGCAGGCGGGCTGGAGGCCTCTATGAGGGAGCTTCGCAGGCTCATGGAGGCTTGGTCAGCTTGGCGGCAGCGCATTGAACGCTATGCCGCCGAGCGGGATGCCTGCCGCACGGAGCTGGAGACGCTGGCGGCGCAAGAGAAGGTGCTCGAGGAAGAAATGAGCCGAGCGGAGCTGGCTTTCACGCAAACCGCTGAGCAATATGAAGAATGGCTGCGTGAGCGCAGATTGCCCGAAGGCTTGTCCCCGGAAGGGCTGACGGATATCTTCGCTATGGTGGAGCAGGGGAACGAACTGCTGCGCCAAGAGCATAAGCTCTCTTTACGACTGAAGGAGCTTGAAGAGGAGTGTACTGTGTTCGAGGAGGAACTGCTTGCTCTTATTCATGACTCAGGTACCGATCCTCTGGACGAGTCTGGCGTGGCGGCAACTAGCTTTGAGATGGATCCGCTGGATGGACAGCGACGATCTGCACTAACTTTACTAAGCTGGCTGGAACTTCGAAAAAGAGCTTGGGATGAGCTGAAAAAGGATCTGATTCGGCGGGAAGGTATTCATTCCCGGTTACAAGAACTACTGGAAGAGCTTAAAGAGAGCCATAGGGTATTAGATGAACTTAGAGAACAGCGTGACCAATTGCTGCATGAAGGCGGAGCAATTGGTGGTGAGGATTTCCTACGCAGATCGGCTGGTGTACAGCGGCGTAGTGAGCTGAATAAATCCATTCGCCAGTGGGAGCTTGCTATGTTTGGAGGCTGGGAGGAAGAGCGAGTTACCGCTCTGCAAGTATTATTAGCTCATCATGATGCCTCAGCACTCCAGAAAGAGCGAACAGCAGCAGAAGAGCTAGCTGAACGGGAGGAAGAAATGTGGAACACCCTGCTGGAGCAACGAGGGAAGCTGCTACAGGAAAGGGAGTATTTGAAAGAACGCTGTATGGAGGACTCAGTTATTCAGCAATTGGAAGAGCAGAGAGCTGCTCTGCGAATCGTGGCTGATAAGTATGCGGTAGCTGCATTAACTGCTGAATTAATCGGAAGAACCCGCCGTATTTATGAACAGGAGAAGCAACCGCAGGTACTTTTGCTTGCATCTGACTATTTCTCCAAGCTGACCGAAGGGGAATACAAGAGAGTAGTTATGACTCTAGGTCATAAAGAACTAAAAGTGGAACACAAAGATGCTGGACTGCTGGACAGCGGTCTGCTCAGCCGTGGGACGGCAGAACAGTTGTACCTTTCCATCCGCTTGGCACTTGCTGAGACGATGTCTCGGCAAGTAACGCTGCCACTGCTGTTCGATGATCTATTCGTCAATTTTGACGAGGCTCGTCTTCATGCTGCGCTTTCACTGCTTGGTGAACTGTCGGTCTCCCGCCAGATTGTAATGATGACCTGTCACAAGCATGTGGCGGAAGCGGCAGCACGAATCATTCCAACAGCAGCAGTTATTTCCGTGTAACTGGTTTTATGGATACAAGGCTGTTCCCTTTTCCGTTCGAACCCGATGAGGAATCGCTACGTGGTGGGGTAGACCATGGCGTACGTAGTAGCATGACAGCCCAGACCATCGACAAAGCTCCGAAAATCGGGTAGAAGATGGAGAGAAGTGAGCTAAAGCCAAACTGGCTCAGTAAATAACAGACTAACATTAGAATCGGCGTAATTAATGTGGGTTTAACAGGAATTCGTTGTTTAAGCTGCATAGTAACACCATAAATGTCGGCTACAAACGTACTGAAGATCTCACAAAAGATCAGAAGCAAATATATAGTTTGTACTACAGTACCCAACCGGATAGCTATGTTGCCCATAGGGATTTCAAATTGGAGAATACCCGGCATCTGTGAGCTCATCGCGAAATGTGCGGCGATCAACATAAAGCCGATTCCGGCACCACCAATAATACCGCCCCAGACAAGCGATTTTTCTTCATCAGTATGTCGCGCCATGGGCACTAATACGGCTTGAGCCATACCTAGATTGAAGGCGGTGTAGAGCAGCGGCGACATCCAAGCGCCAAATATAGTCCGATCTGTTTCTAGGAATAAGAACCGCTGAGCTCCTGGAATTTGAAAGGTATTAAAAATAATGATGAGTGACAGCGTAAGCATTAATGGGACGATCAGACTGTTCATTTGCAGAATACCGGAAATTCCCCGTTTAAGCAGAAAATAAGAACCAACCAGCGTCAGTATTAGCCCTGTTTGATAATGAAGTCCAAGATGCTCTTGAAATATAGCGCCCGCGCCTGCAAGCATAATACTGTTGACACCGATTAAGATGACCATCGTGAACAAACTAATGGTGCTTCCGACTTGGTCGCCGAAGAGGTGTCGGTTAAAGTCTTCATAAGACTCTGCTTCTATGCGCCGAGCGATGACCATCATTTTCGTACCCAGCCATATGAACAGTATAGTAGAGAGCAGGATGGTCAGGACTGCCCAGTGTCCGTAACGAGTGAAGAATTTTAATATTTCTTGTCCGGTGGCGAATCCGGCTCCTACAATGGTGCCAATGTAAGTGAATGCGATCTGTAATGTTCGGACATGTGATTTCATGGCTCCCCTCCTAATAGTTTTAAGAACAAAAGAAAAATCATAATGCGTGCTATGCAGGATTGCCTTGTGTACTCTGTATAGTACAGGTTATGATGAGGATCAGTAGGACATGACTTCCGTGATTCATTTGTACGGAACGTCTGCGATTATAAAGGGTATTGGAGGTTCAAAGTCATGGAAGTGTTGAAACAGCGGATTTTGGAGGAAGGTGTCGTCGTTTCGGATGAAGTGCTGAAGCTGGATGCACTGTTGAATCATCAGGTAGATCCACAGCTTACGATGGAAATGGGACGGGAGTTTGCCGGGAGGTTTGCGGACTGCGGAATTACACGTATTGTGACCGTGGAATCCTCGGGCATTGCCGTGGCATTTGCCACCGCATATGAGTTAAAGGTGCCGTTAGTTTTTGCACGTCGCAAAAAAACACTGTTAGCAGATCCGGACGCACTTTGTGAAAGAGTTCCTTCTTTTACGAAAGGTATTGTCACCGACATTATGTTGTCTCGGCAATTCATCTCTTCAGAGGATAAAATCCTCTTTATCGATGATATCATTGCTAATGGTGATGCTGCACGTGGATTGATTAAGATCATCGAGCGCTCTGGCGCTGAGCTGGTAGGTCTTGGCGTTGTAGTGGAAAAAAGCTTTCAGGCTGGAGCTCGAACAATCAAAGAACAAGGCATCCGACTGGAGTCACTCGTAAGAATTACTTCTCTTAGTGGTGGCACCATTGAATTTGGGGAATAACCCGTTTTAGAGATAAGAACAGGCCTATTTTTCAAACAACTGCTTTTCACCCTATAGATTTTCCTTTATAATAAAATCAGACATAGGGAGGAGGCGTCACAATGGGGAAAGAACCGGTGACTGAGCAATTTTTTATTGATAAATTAACCGAGGCCAAGAATCACTTCGAGCGTGCGCTGGATTGCAAACACACGGAATTCGACGATCTGTATCCCTATATGATTGAACATCCTCAGTTTTTTTGGTACAAACGCTATGTAGCTTGGTCAGAGCTTCTGACAATTAAAGGTTTATGTGAGGAACTTTCCTTCCCTTGGAGGGAGAAATTCACTACAAACCAAGTGGAGTATCTGGAGCAACGTGTGATGTCCGCTAAAGTTCTTGATTTCTGGTTCGAGAAGAATGAAGCGCTGATATAAGAATGCTTTAGTAGACATGCAATTGGTCAATTACTTATACGAGGCCCAGATGATTTTTCATTTGGGTCTTTTTTCTTAATGAAAATAGGATAAGCTATACAGAGGGAGGGATTCATGATGATTAGCGATGAACAATTGGATGCGTACCGAATTTCCGGCGAGAAAATTCGTGTGGTCCGGGATGGCATAGAAAGTAACGATGTAAAAGGGATTGTTCTGGCTTGGGATGATTCGCAGGTAATGATACGTCGTCAGAATAGACGAGTAGTAAAGCTAGATCGGAATTATCTATTCCAACCCTTCAGCGAACCAAGGAAAGAACTTGATAATATATAGTTTCCGCAGCAGAACAGCTCCTTACCCAAATTGGGTGGGGAGCTGTTCTGCTAACATCTATGCCTCTGACGGATTATATACTTAGAGCTAGCTGGGTGTCACTTTCTTCTCTGGAGAGTATAGAGAGCTCTGTGGACAGTCCCAGATATGCACGCATTCGCAGCATCATCTCTCTACGGAATCCTGGCCATAATATATTCAGTTCACCTTGATATCCTCTACAGGAGTACAAGGCCTCAACTCCTCGTTGATCTTGGCGAACGGTTGTGATCTTCAGATCATGCGAATTCAATTCGCGCGAAACCTCTTGGAGCATTAATGAGGTCTTCTTAGTGGCACCAGATACGAGCTCCATATAAAGCTGAGGGGTCTTAAACAGGCCGCTCTTGCTGATTACACGGCAGTCACGCTCGAAAACTTTATGAATAAACGTTAGCAGCAAATAGCTTCTGACAAGGGACAGTTCTTCTTTAGTAATATCTTCATCAACAATGGATGTCTTTAACTTCGTAGTCGCCATTATAAATCACCTCATTTATATTATGCGAACTTTTGTTCTCATTATACCTTATAATCGGAAGTAAAAGCAATAATTATCCATAAAATAATGATCGACAAGAAAATCTATAAAATATATTGACGCTTTAATCTCAGCATGATATGATATTTCTTGTGACCACAAGATTGATATGTAGTCATTACGATGTGCGGTCGTGGCGGAATTGGCAGACGCGCACGGTTCAGGTCCGTGTGGTAGCAATACCGTGGAGGTTCGAGTCCTCTCGACCGCATCACTAGAAACTCCCTTGAGAAATCAAGGGAGTTTCTTTTTTGTGAATATAAGGTTGACTAACCAGTAACCCTAGATAAGGGAATAACATTTTCATTCTGGATGGAGCCTAGGTTCATAAGAGTTTTGTATAATACAGTGAACATACAGGTATATAAATAGGTATGTATCTGAGGGAAAGTCAGGGAGCATTGGAGTTGGATTTATTAAAGGAGAATTCAAGATTATAGGGAATTTCTCCCTATAATTATTAGAATTCAGTTATTTTCAATGAGTATAAGGAATTACTCCCTATAAATTCGGATAAAACCCCAAATACGATAAAATCCAATGAATTAAAGGGAGGTTTTCCCTATATCCATCGATTTATGGACAAAAGCGTAAATTTAAAGGGAGGAATTCCCTATATCCGTGATTGAGACTGAGAAAAAGTAGAAAGTGAGGCATATATGCACCAGAATTGCCCCCCGGAAATTCCCATAGTCGCCTCAGCCTACAAAATTACATTTATAAATAATACGGGGGTGGCTAACACCTTGATTTCTGCAAATTTGCATTAATTCTTACTTCAGAAGAAATCTTCGAGCCATCCGTGAGGATATACCTGTACATTCTCAGTTTTTGAACTTAATGAGGAAGATATCATGTACAAAAAGCTGATCATTTGCAGGCTTTCTCTAGTTCGGTGAAGGGTATGGGTGAATAAAGGTATATCATTTTGATTCTGAGATGTGAGCGGATGGTTCATGAAAGTTCTGATGATCATGGTATGACTTAGCTTAATAAATATCGAATTAACCCTAATAAAGCGAAGGCGAACAAAACTGTCCCAGCACCAATGCCTGTAATTGCACTGTTTGCGACCTTAAGTTTTTTAGATATGAATAGTGATACGATAGAGATTGCAACAAGAAGTGCTGCTAAAAGGTATAAACTGAAATCGTTAAACACACTTTTTAAGCCAATAAAATGAATCCCCACTATAAAAGAAATCCAAGGAGCAACGTAATCATTATACTTACATTTCATCAATATAGAAGCTCCAGCGCCAGCCAAAAATAATTCAACATAGACAGAAGTTAGATAATTATCAAAAGAGGTCTTGTCATTTAATACGGAGGGAGCATCCCAGTTCGTCACACTTAAATAGACACCAATCAAGCAGATGAGAAGGGATACACCAGAAGCTATGCCAATATATTTTCGCCAGCTGGATCTGGGATTTTCTTGTGCCCAACCAAACCAACTAAAACTAAACATACCGAATATAGAAGCATACATGGCGTAATCCCTCACATAATCCATACAGTACCTCCTATAATGTTTAGATATTCGAGGCAGTGCCTTATACTGTAGACTTCCGAAGCATCCAAAACGATAAGAGTGCATACAAGACCGTCAAAGGCATGCTCCACAAGGCAATTTCAAATGCGGTATGGCTAACGAACCAATTAAATAGATCTCCCCACCAATGATAATACGTCATTAACAATCCAGCGACGCTGTACACAATAAACATGACTGCTGCGAAAATGAATAGGCCACTTCTGCCGAATCTGCGGAAGATGCTGGAGATAACAAATCCCCAATAAAACATATGCAACATGATCACGAAATAGATCCACAGCTGCTCTAGGACAGTACCGTCATTCAAGTATGGCATATGAAAATAATGTAGCTGCACACCCCATCCAGGTGTTAATTTGGTTTCTACAATAGATAGCAGGAACAGAAGAAGTGAGAAGCCGGCACTTGTTATAACGGCCATTAAGGAGGTGCCGAAGAAATAATCTGTCCTCCGTATGCTTAAGCCCAAGGCAAAGGGGAAGGTCTGAACCAAAATGATGATACCTATGACAAACATATAAATAAAGATAGAGACTAGGCCACCGGTATACATTGGTTCTTGCATGAAACAAGCTATGACGAGATTGACGAGAAAACTGGACAATAATATGATCCAAGGCATAAATAACCAAAACCATTTATCCTTGTAGTGCATTTTTAATATTCCTGTCATATGGTTCATTGTGCTGCCACTTCCTTTCCTTGAGATCTTCTATTTGTGAGATGAACAATTAACTGTTGTAAAGAGATGGGGGAGATCTCCAGACCAAGCATCTCAGCACGTGTTAGATCTGTTGAGTTTAAGCCAATAACAGTGGCAGAAAGTAATCCGCCAAAGGATTCACGAGAGATAACCTCTTTACCGGAGATTAAATCTTCCACCTTCGCAGTCGCACCGATCACCTTAGCGGCTCGCCCGCGAAGCGCTTCAGCGTCCTCATTGATAATCAGCTTACCGTTGTCGATAACAATGACATGCTCTAACAGCTGGCTTACCTCATCAATTAAATGGGTAGACAAGACAACTGTTCGTGGATATTCTGAATAATCCTCAATTAATCGATTGTAAAACAGGCTTCTAGCCACAGCATCCAGACCTAAATAGGGCTCGTCAAATATAGTTAGGGGAGCTCGGCTAGCTAGACCTACTACAATACCCACCGCCGAGAGCATACCTCTGGACAGCTTCTTTATTCTTCTTTTTAAGGGTAGATTGAAGTCTTTGATTAAAGAGTGGGCATAGTCCCGATCAAAGTTAGGGAAAAATAACGCAGAAACCTCTAGAACATCGATAATACGGTACGTATCTGGGTACTTTTGGCTTTCCTTAATGAAGCAAATCTGATTGAGTACGCGGTTATTCTCGTAGGGATGTTCCCCGAACACCTTCAGATCACCACTTGTAGCAAATAACTGTGCTGTAATCATGTGCATGATTGTTGTTTTCCCCGCACCATTTCTGCCAAGCAGACCATAGATTTTGTTCTTTTCTAAAGAAAAATTAATGTCTTGGATGACGGTTACCTTTCCGTACGACTTGGTCAGTCCCTTGATCTCAACGACTTCATTCATGACCGATTATCTCCCCTCTGAATCATCTTCGTTAATTGATCCAACGTAATTCCTAATTTCTCTGCTTCACGGATCATAGTTACAACATATTGCTCATAAAATTGTTCTTTTCTCTTTTCCATCAATACTGTGCGCGCTCCAGAAGCTACAAACATGCCGATACCTCGCTTTTTGTATAAAATTCCTTGGTCGACAAGCAAATTCACACCTTTCGCAGCCGTAGCCGGATTGATCTGGTAAAAAACAGCAAATTGATTTGTAGAAGGAACCTGTGATTCCTCCAGGAGTGTTTCTTCGATGATGTCATTTTCTATGCGTTCGGCGATCTGCATAAATATTGGTCGAGTATCATCCATTAAGCTTCCCATGTATTCACCGCCATGTTCATTGGTTAGTTAGTTATGTAATTAACCATATATGTAATGGACTTATTTGTCAATCATTTCAATGTGGATTTTTTGATCCTTTGAGCCCAAATCCAGCGAATTGCCGTATCAGCATAAATAAAAGGCAGTTCGGTCAAACCGAACTGCCTTTTATTTTAGTTGGATGTCTGCTATGATTTTGTCCTATTAGAAAACAAGAGAAGGGTGAACCTATGAATGGATATGGTCCGGATTTATTTAAAGGTACGGCAGTGTACTATTCAGAATATCGGCCGCAGTATCCTTCATCCCTTATTCGGTACTTAATTCAGAAGTTTTCGCTTAACGGAGAAGGCCGTCTGCTTGATTTAGGGTGTGGTACGGGTCAGCTGGGACTAAGATTTAGTGATTGGTTTGAAGAAATGACAGGTGTAGATACGGAAAGTGAAATGTTGGAAGAGGCTAATCGTCTATCAACACTCCATAGGGTAGATAACGTTAGTTGGATACTTGGTAGAGCAGAAGAGTTGCAGAACGACTGGGGTTCCTTCCGTCTTACCATCCTGGCCAAAGCCTTTCATTGGATGGATAGGACAGCCCTTCTTGAAATTCTACATCATAGTTTGATCGACAATGGTGGATTAGCGATTATTGATACTTTTAATGTAGGGCATGAGCCATTATCTTGGCAGCTTAAGGTAAATGAAGTAGTAAAACGCTGGTTAGGTAACGAAAGAATAGCAGGAGACAGCATCTATACTCATCCTAAAGAAAGACATGAGGATATTGTTGCGCGATCTAGTTTTAAGGATGTGGAAAGATTGATTTTACCGAGTTATTCAGTGACATGGACGGTGGATTCTATTCTTGGAAATTTGTATTCCACATCCTATGCTTCAAAGCGTTTATTTGGAGATCACTTAGAACAATTTGAAGCGGATTTGAAATCTTCTTTATTAGAAATTGAGCCTATGGGTAAATTTACTGAAGTGTTGTCAGTTTCTGTTATCACAGCTTTAAAGAAGGAAGCAAAATCACAATAAGAATCTCGCATTAATCTCACCAGAGCCGGCTGTGTTAGGTTTTAGTTTAAGAGAGAATATGTTCTTTTTCAGTATGCATTTTACTTGCTTAGGGGATAGAGATGGATTTCTCTGCAACAATTGAGCGATCACACCGGAGACTATTGGGGTTGAGACGCTGGTACCGGACAGTACAAAATAATTTTTAGCGATCCGCAAGTAAGGAAGCTCGCGATCTAGCTTGGAGTGAGGCGCACGAAGAGAAATAATGGTCTCGCCAGGAGCTACGAGGTCTGGTTTCTTTCGCCCTCCAGGTGCAGGTCCGCGGCTTGAATATGAAGTAATCCGGTCGTCCTTTTGTGTGAGCGTGCGGCGATCATCCACTGCACCTACGGTAATTGCAGAAGGACTAATACCAGGAGATTCTATCGTCCTGCGTCCAGGGCCGCTATTTCCAGCTGCAATCACAACAGTGATTCCAGCCTTTATTGCTTTTTCTACGGCTTGGCACAGCGGATCGTCAGAACAAGGTGAATTTACCGTACCCCCTAATGACATCGAAAGGATACGTAGTTTTAGTCGCTTTCGATTCGCAATACACCACTCGATTCCTTTAATAATCGTGGAGTCATATCCGTCACCATTTTTATCGAGTACTTTAACACCGACGATCCCTGCCTCTGGAGCAGGGCTTTTGTATTTTCCTTTGCTCATCCATCCGTTGCCTGCCGCATCGCCTGCGATATGTGTTCCATGACCGTTATCGTCGTAGGGAAGTTTTCTGTGATTGATAAAATCTTTAAAAGCTACGATACGGTTACAGGGCTGAATCAGATCAGGGTGTCTATACACTCCTGTGTCAAGAATGGCAATGTTGATTCCTTTTCCGGTAAGTCCCTGTTTCTTTTGGACGGATGTAGAACCGATGGATGGTGTCGCTATATAAAGTGATGTTTTTTTAATTCCGTCTACATAGATTTTATCGATTCCATGCCAACTGCACATCTGTTTCAGACAGTTCATCGAAACTAGTGATGATACAGAATTTAGTATAGGAAGATGATGTTTGATAGGAAAGTCGTGTGATTCTAGATGTTTTTGTAATGACTTCAGCTGTGCCGGGGTCATTTTTTGTTTGAATTTAATAATGATAGGGATTTTAGCGGATGTACCGCGACGGACTTGGGAGTGTTGAATTCTTTTTCTTAGCGCCCTATGGATTCTTGAATTGTATTGCTCTAGCCACAATTGTCGGCTCATTTATTAATGGATCACCTCACAAGTGCATTATATGCACCACTGATCCAGTGGGTACGAATCTACGAATCTACGAAACTAGGAATAGATCATGCAGATTTTAACAATACTTGAATCTCATAAACCCACTGAAACATTCCGGTGAAAATTACTGACTGGATGACGAATGGAATCTCCGTATATTCGGCTTTAGCATACGCAGTGATATTCTGCATCGTTTCCATTCTCTGCTGCTCTGAGCAATAACCATTGAGATAAGTTCCTTTTGGTAGATCAAAAGCAAATGCATCTTTTGGCTCATCTCCAAGCTGTTGATTCAATGCATTCTGCAGTTGATGGAAACTTTCGAGGCTGGGTTTCTGTAGTGACGGAATTTTGACGATTGCTCTTTGTCCCGAGACTTTGGTTGAAAAATGGGTAGAGGATAGGGGAACATCAGATAAATAAGCATGGTTTTCGTATTGTTCTCGTAAAATTCCAAGTTGTAATTTCGTCTTTTTGAGCTGCTTAATTTCCTGTTCTATTTCCTCTTCCTTTGTTTTTAGAAAACTAATCATATAATCAAGATTATCATTCGTAAAAACATCTTTAATCTTATGAAGTGGCATATTCTTTTTTTTGCAGAAGTTAATGACATCCAGATAAATTAGCTCTTTATCTGAATAATAGCGATAACCAGAGGAGGGATCTACTTTTGCAGGCTTCAGCAGGTCGATTCGGTCATAATGCCGCAAGGTCTCGATAGTTGTGTATCAGAACTGATAGCTGTGGCCATTAGAATAGTTACATTGGTTGGTGTGGTTTGTACTGTAATACTGATTATTTTTTAATCTCCCTTTATTTCTCTTTTTGTAAAAGACAATCTTCAGGTCATGAATACATCCAGTGAGATCATCACATTTTATAGCTTTAATTTTATCTTTGTGGGGGCCAATATTATAATTAACGCTTTGTATACAGCTATTAACAATCCTAGAACATCCGCGATTTTGGCGATTTTACGATATGTCTTGTTGATAGGGAATTTCTTTATCCTTCCTTTAATATTGGGTAATATCGGCTTATGGCTTTCTTTATGTAGTGGCAGAAATAATCTGCGTCGTGGTAAGCTATGTTTGTTTGAACAAGACAAAGCAAAAGTGGAGTATCAACTAGTTATTCAGAGTGAAGAAGAGAGCAATAGATGATCCTTGAATTACCGTATCATGCAGGAGAGCGACTAGTGTTACGTTCCTCCTGCTGCCTCTATTATTGCCTTGAGGATGGCGAGAAGTGTTATGTATGTCCAAGGCTAACGGAAGAAGAACGAGAAGAGAAATGAGTGAAGATTCACTCCATTCTATAATTAAATATTTAGGTTTATTATGCATATTGACCACGTCCTTTAGATGTGGTTTTTTTGTTAATTTAAAAAAGTGAAAATTTCATTCAATACTGAATTCCTATTTATCTACAAGAAAGGTTGTCCATTTTAATTGGGATGTTTAAGGCGTTTTTGCTGGTTTAAAATTTAAATAAAATTCTTGACACTTCCCAATGATAACCATTATCATAGGAATGGTAGATGAAAATGAAAATCATTATCACTACATGAAACGTATAATTATACATACTCGGAGGGATAGATTTTGAAGAAATTATTAGTACTTCTGGTGGTTGCAGCGCTTACTGCAATGACTGCATGTTCGTCCACCAATACAGCGGACAATCAAACCAAGAATGAAGCTGTAACGAATACAGCTGCTAATGAAACGAAAGAAGCAAATGCAGCGAATGCAACAGAAGCAGCGAAAACAGCGGATGCTGGAAAGGTGTACAGTCTGGAGAATGATGGTGTAGATGAAGCATTGTTCAATGAAGCATTAAGCCAGTTTCCAGCCACAGCTCCACAGCGAATTGTAACTACATCTGTCCCATTAACAGAAATGCTCTATTTGCTTGGAATCACACCAGTTGGGGTGCCAACCTCCACCAATCCAATCCCTGCTGACTTTGAATCGATAGATAAAATTGGCTCGCCAATGGCACCGGATCTTGAAGTAGTAACAAAGCTTGAGCCAGACTTGCTGCTGGGGGCAGAATCGCTTCGAAGCACGCTGGATAAGACACTGGAAGGCATGGACTTGCAAAAAGCATATCTACGCACAGAATCCTTTGAGGATTTAAAGCTTAGCCTTAAAGTATTAGGCACTTATTTTAATAAAAAAGATGAAATGAATACGGCTTTGAGTAAGATTTTGGATAAAGAGAATGAGCTAAGCAAATTAGCCGAAGGAAAAGAACTGCCGAGCGTGATGCTCGTTATTGGAACCGCTGATTCCTTCATGGTTATGAGTGAGAAATCTTATCTGGGTAGCTTGGTTAAGAAGCTTGGCGCTGATAATATCGCTACTTCTGTACTTAAAGTTACAGATACTTACTCTCCTATAAACATGGAAAACGTCGTAGCCGCTGATCCTGACGTTATTCTCGTATTGGCTTCAGGTGACCACGGAGCGACCAAGGACAAATTTAAAAAAGAAATAGAGAAAAATGAAACTTGGACGAAGCTGTCCGCTTATAAAAACGACAAAATCCAGATTTTAGATTACAGTGTGTTCGGTGTAACTTCGATCATTAACGCAGAAACAGCCCTAACTGAAATCGCAAAATACTTCTATGAATAATTAAAGGAGACAGCAAGTGATAAATACATCTCGTAGCAGAATAGTTGTTATTGTAACGGTTCTATTAGCGCTCGTAGCCGCGATTATTGCCATCGGATTAGGCTCTGTATTCATTCCGGTATCAGACATACTAAGTACGATCTTTGGTTCATCGTCTAAGGCGGTGAATGCCACCATCATTTGGGATATTCGATTGCCGCGTGTGTTACTGGCGATGATCATCGGAGCGAATATAGCGATCTCGGGCGCACTGCTGCAAGCTGTGATGGGTAACCCACTTGCTGATCCTGGATTGACGGGTGTAACTAGTGGCGCGGCTGCATGTGTTCTTGTCATAATGCTTGCTGCACCACAGTATACTGAGTTCATTCCGATTGCCGCTTTTGTTGGAGGGCTGATTGCTGCCGGTATTGTATATGCATTAGCGTGGAGACGAACCGGTATTTCACCGATTACTATTATTTTATCTGGCGTTGCTGTGAATGCGCTTTGCGGAGGTCTCATTGGCCTATTAACAATCATGTACAGCGATAGACTTCCTGCAGCGGTTCAATGGCTTAACGGCAGTCTTGCGGCAAAAGGGAATAATGCGTTGATGATGGTCTTCCCATATGCGATTGCAGGTTGGATCTTATCGTTCTTTGCCATTCGTAAGGCAAATATCATTCGTCTGGGTGATCAGGTGGCTTCGAATCTGGGTGAAAATGTGAACCGAATTCGTATCCTGCTCTCCTTGCTGGCAGTATTTCTAGCGGCTATTTCTGTAGCAGCCATTGGAATGATCGGATTTGTCGGTCTAGTTGTACCTCATATGGCGAGATTGCTTGTGGGTTCAGATTACAAATATCTTTTGCCGATGAGTATGGCTCTTGGTGCGTTGGTTCTGTTAATTGCGGATACAGGTGGACGTACCCTGTTTGCACCCCTAGATATCCCTGCGGGTATCCTTATGGCTGTGATTGGCGGACCCTATTTTCTATACCTGATGAGAAAGAAGGCGTTCTAACATGTTTACTGTCGATTCCATTTCGATTCGGTATGAGCAGAAAAGCGTGATTAACAACTTCTCTTTTTCCGTAAAAAAAGGTGAGATCGTCTCCATTATAGGACCGAACGGCTCCGGTAAATCCACTTTGCTCAAAGCGGTATCACGGCTAATTCCTTATCACACGGGTACGGTCATACTCGATGGTACGGATCTGAAGACCATGAGCGCCAAACAAGTCGCACGAAAAATGTGCATGCTGAGCCAGAAGAATCAAGCACCGAGTGATATGACTGTGATCGATCTGGTCTCGTATGGCAGATATCCACACAAAAAGTGGTTTGAAAGATTAAACCAAGAGGATATGGACATTGTTCATTGGGCCCTTGAAAAGACACATTTGATAGAGTATAAGGACCGAGCAGTGGCTTCATTGTCAGGTGGAGAATCACAGCGAGCCTGGATTGCAATGGCTTTAGCACAACGCCCTTTGATCATGTTGCTTGATGAACCCACCACGTACTTGGATATCTCGCATCAGCATGAAGTGCTTGAGCTTGTTCGCGAGTTAAATCAAGATATGGGCATGACCGTAGTGATGGTGCTGCATGATCTCAATCAAGCTTCTGCTTATAGCGATAGTATTGTTGTAGTGCAGGCGGGTGAGAAGGCGATGTATGGCACACCCAATGAAGTCATGACAACCGATATGATAAGGGATATATACCGGATGGATGCGGAAGTCCAGTATGTGCCTACAGAGAAGAAACCTCGTATTCATTTGTTGAGTACCGTTCGATAGATTCATAGTGTCATTACACAACCTATTCATGGAGGGATTTTTGTATGAAGAAGCCAGTAGATGTAGAAAAAAATAAAGAAAACTACTTACAATTTATTAATAAACGCAAGAATCTGATTCTGAGTTTAATTGATGATGAAGGAAAGCCCTTTATTAGCTATGCGCCTTTCGTAAAGAAAGACGGCAAGCTGTATATTTATATTAGTAAGATTGCAGAGCACTATGGCTATATGGAAAATAATGATTTTGTGGATGCTTTTCTAATTGCGGATGAGTCTGAAACAAACAATAAATTTGCAACTGAGCGTGTGCGCTGGAGCTGTACCTCAAACAATATCGGCAATGATGGACATGAGGATATCTTTGAATTGTTCAATGCTGATCATGGTGAAGCTATGCTGAAATTGCTGCGCGGACTGGATTTTTCCCTTTTCGAACTGAATCCGTTAAAGGGGCGTTATGTTGTTGGTTTTGGATTGGCCTTCGATATTGATGTAGATGCAAATATATTTAATCACGTTGTTATTGATAAGAAGAAAGATGAAGAAGCAACAGTACAAGGGAGCAAATAGCCGATGACTATAACTTCAATACTGCCCATCTGGCAAGCGGTTCAAGAGCGGTTTCATAAAATGGTGAAGGCATTGCCGGAAGAAGATTTAAATCTTAAATTAGGGAATTCATCCATCGGAGGATTGATTTCTCATAATGCCGAGGTAGAATTTATGTTTGCAGAGTGGTTCTTTGGCAGACCTAAACCTCAAGCCGACGATGCAGCATATACTACATTAAGTGAGCTGGTGGACCTGCTGACGTCTTCTAATGACAATCTAATTGCAGCGATGCGGGAGCTTCCGGAAGATGCTTGGCATGAAAGCGTAGAGTCGTCTTTTGGCACATCAACTCCGCTTGAAGCAATAGGCAGACTTATGTATCACACAGGTATTCATGCCGGACAGATTTCTATGATTCAGAAAAATGCGGTTCGAAGTGAAGTGCTGTAAGGTAAAAGAGTAGAGTAGACATCGGGAAACGGCAGAAATGCCGTTTTTTTGTGTGTGATACCCTCTGTATGATCTGGATTATCTGGATTTTGGTATAATATAGGGAATCCAAGGGGGCGTAGATCATGACGAAGTACTTGCGAGGCCAAATGGCCAAGATGGCAAATGTGAATATGGAAACACTGAGGTATTATGAGGAACTCGGACTAATTAGATCACCTTTGCGTTCAGAAGCTGGATACCGTCTTTATTCTGAAGAGGCGCTAAACCGACTAACGTTTATCCAAAATGCAAAGCTATGCGGGTTCACCCTAAAGGAAATTAAAAAGGCACTGTTAAAATCGGAAAGCAGTGGCATTAGCATAGATGATTTTGTAAACGTTGTAGATAAAAAAATAGAGCGAGTCCGTAGTGAAATTGCAAAACAGGAAATAAAGCTCACCGCACTTGCAGATTTGAGGAAAAATTTATTAGCCACGGATAAGCATCCAGGCGTGCAATCGACGCTAGAAATACTAAAAATGGAATCTTAACTTGACCTTGTAGTCTCCTACAGGCTTTACAATTCGAGAGGAAGAGATCTGTAGGAGGGATAATGAATATGGACAAAACGAGTATGGAACAGCTTGCAGCGATCAAAGACTATTTAAAACAAACAAACCGCTTTGAAAGTAAATCTGTAGCGCAAATTCGGCAAGAAATGATTGAGGCGGCTGCGAGTCTGCCTAGCCATTCTGATGTTACAGTCGAGCGGGTCAGGATTGGGACATTAAGTGGGGAGTGGATCATTCCTGTGGAATCAGCCCCAACTGATGATAAAGTGATACTTTATTTTCATGGTGGTGGTTTTATTGCAGGCACTTGTGAATTTTATCGGGATCTGGTATCACGAATTGCAAAAGCTAGTGGTATGAAAGTACTAATGATTGAGTATCGTCTTGCACCCGAGTATATCTATCCCGCTGCTAATGAAGATTGTATAGGGGCTTACCGGTGGTTGCTTGCGAATGGATATTCTGCCCGTGACATCCTGTTTGGGGGAGATTCTGTGGGAGCCAGCCTTGCGCTGATGACTCTGATTTCGTTGAGGGATGAGGGGAGGGAGTTACCAGCGGGTGCTTTTTTAATCTCACCTCATACGGATCTTGTCCATCTAGACGGAGAATCGTATCAGAGTCGTGCATCGCTTGATCCGACAGGTAGCTTAGAGGGAAATAAACGTATACTCGATGCATATGTAGGTAGTCGAACCGAGAGGGCTTCAATATTATCGCCGTTAAGAATGAATTTGCAGGGATTGCCTGATTTACTCGTTCAAGTAGGCGACCATGAGGTGCTTTTAAGTGATTCAACGAGATTGGCTGAAGAGGCGAGAGTGGCGGGGGTTCATGTGGAACTGGAAATATGGGAGAAGATGTGGAGTGTTTTTCATTTCTTAGCGTACATGCTCCCAGAAGCAGAGCAGGCGATTTCGAAGATTGGCAAGTTTGTTAGGGCGAAGCTGGACGAGTGAGAAAGTAGATGAAAGTAATGAACCTTCTTGAGAAAACAGGGAGGTTTTTTGTTGTTGGGATATGGTAGGTACTCAGCGGCTGATGAGAATTGGATTGATTCAACAAATGACAAAGTAACGTTATTGTCAGTTCATTTTTGAATATTATATGCTATGATAAGTACCATCAGAAATAGAGCGAGGGGAAATACCAATGTCGAATGATCTTCCATTATCTAAAGAAAACATTTTGGATGCGGCTGAACAAGTGCTCCGGCGTTTTGGCCCGGATAAGACTTCAGTTGTTGATGTAGCGAGGGTACTGAAGGTTAGTCATGGTACGCTATATAGACATTTTTCCAGTAAAGCAGCTTTGCGCGAATCGGTAACCGAAAGATGGTTGCATCAAAATATTTTAGCCCCATTGAAGGACGTTACGGAGCAATTTGATGGGAATGCCAAAGTGCAGCTACGTCTGTGGTTAGATACTCTAGTCCGCAGTAAACGAAGCTATGCTGTAGATGATTCCGAAATGTTTGCTATGTACGCCTCTGTAACTTTAGAAGCCGTAGATATGATTACCCAACACGTAGATCAATTAATTGGGCAACTCGCACGCATTCTTGAAAAAGGTATACAAACCGGGGAGTTTAAAGCATTGGAATCAGAGGTTACGGCAAGAGCTATTTTTAATGCAACATCAAGATTTCATCATCCTGCTCACGCGAAAGAGTGGCAGTCGGGTTCGATTGATCAGGAGTTTGCCTCCGTTTGGGATTTGATGCTTTCCGGAATTTCGTCATAAATTGTTATAGCATATTTCATAATAGAAAAATGATGGACTAAACCTTTTGATGAAGATCGGAAGGTTTTTTTGCGTCTGGAGAACAATTATATTGAATGACAAAAAATAATAATTGTCACTTGTTATTTGCGGGTGTTCGATTTATAATCAGACCAACAAGAAAGACAAACGAATAGGGGGAATAAATGATGGAACAAAATTTGGTTGGAAAAGTTGCATTAGTGACTGGAGCTTCAAGAGGTATGGGACGAGAAATTGCGGAGAACTTGGCGTTGCATGGTGCGAAGGTTGTTGTTAATTATGCAAGCAGTTCAAGTAAGGCAGAGGAAGTTGTGGACGAAATTAAGCAAAAGGGTGGAGAAGCTATCGCTATCCGGGCGGATATCAGCCAAGTGACAGAGCTGGAACAATTATTCCAAGCCACATTGGAAGCTTATGGACAAATCGATATTCTCGTTAACAACGCAGGCATTATGATCACAAAGCCGATTGCGAGTATGACGGAAGAAGACTTCGACAAACAGTTCGCCATCAATGTGAAGGGTACCTTTTTTGCTTGCCAGCAAGCGGCTAAACATATGGGTGAGAACGGACGGATCATTAATTTCTCGACATCAGTGACAGGTCAGATGTTCCCAACCTACAGCGTTTATGCGGGAACAAAGGGAGCTGTGGAACAATTCACTCGTCAGTTAGCTAAAGAATTTGGACGAAAAGGAATTACGATTAATGCGGTCTCTCCGGGTCCAGTGAATACTGAGCTATTTACCGTGGGAAAGTCAGCTGAAGAGATTGCGAATGTTGGGAGTATGAATTCTTTTGGACGGTTGGGTGAGCCTGAGGATATCTCGAGTGTAGTGCTGTTTCTAGCCAGTAAGGAATCACAGTGGGTTACGGGCCAGACGATTCGAGTGAACGGGGGATTTATTTAAGACAAAAGTCGATAGCATCTTTATTTATAGCCAGTCTGATGCAACACTCCTTAGAATAAAAGAATATACAAAAAGAGGAGTGAAACCATGACGCAGATCTTATGTTCACCGACTAAATATATTCAGGGGCATGGCGAAATCCGTAAGCTGGCAGATTATTGTTTACAGCTAGGCGTGAAAAGAGCTTTTGCGATTATAGATCCATATATTTTGTCCATGTACAAGGAGGATATCTTACACAGCTTTGAAATGAACGATATTCCCCTTATGATGCGCGAACTCAAGGGTGAGTGCAGCCGGAATCAGGTGGATGAGGTAGTACTGGAACTTGGCCTGGAGGACGTTGAAGTTGTCTTAGGAATCGGTGGAGGCAAGACCCTAGATACGGCAAAAGCAGTAAGCCACATGGCAGATCTCCCGGTAGTTATTGTACCCACAGTGGCCTCGACGGATGCACCTTGCAGCGCTTTATCAGTGTTGTATACGGACGAAGGTGACTTCGACTGTTACCTTCCATTAAAAAGAAATCCTGAGATGGTGATCGCAGATATCGATATCATCGCTAAAGCCCCTGCAAGATTGCTGGCGGCTGGAATGGGTGATGCTTTATCCACCTATTACGAAGCAAGAGCTTGCCGTGAATCTGGAGCGGTTACTCATGCAGGCGGGACTGGCACAATCGCAGCGTTCGCCTTATCACGTGCTTGTCTGGACACACTTCTTGCTGAAGGTGAATCCGCACTCCTGGATGTTAAACAGGGGATCACCTCTTCTGCAGTGGAACATATTGTTGAAGCTAATATTTACTTGAGCGGCGTTGGGTTTGAGAGCGGTGGGCTTGCTGCAGCCCATGCTATTCATAACGGACTGACCCTGCATGAGGGATGCAGGAATGTGCTACATGGTGAGAAGGTTGCCTTTGCTACGATCGTGCAGTTGGTCTTGGAGAAGGCTTCAGAAGATGAGATCGCTCAGGTCATTGCTTTCTGCAAAAAAGTCGGCCTTCCCGTTACACTTAAGGAGCTTGGGATTACCAGTAGCGAGATCGATAAATTAATGGTGGTGGCAGAAGCTAGCTGCTCCCAGGATAGCCCAATGAAGAATATGCCATTTGAAGTTCAATCTGTGGATGTGCTGGAAGCAATCCTTGCCACAGACGAGCGCGGGCATTAGCAACAGCTCGATTGTAAATTATTGCGAACCCTCCTCGTACATATTTAACCTTCGTGAACCAAACAATGAGAACAATTGTTTAAGACGAAGGAGGCGTTCCTCTTGATGAAGGACAGTCGAAAGGTTAAACGTTACTTACTGAATTGGCTTGCTGTTGCTGCAGTATTGATTACCACAATTGTTCCGGCTACGCCGGCTGTCTCTGCTGCCACGTCTAAAGACAACGCTACAACTACGCAGCTTGAAGAGAGTGTACCAAAACGTGATAAGGTCGCTATCATTATTGACGATTTCGGCAATGGCATGAAGGGGACAGATGAAATGTTCTCGTTACCGATAAAGCTTACTGTAGCCGTCATGCCTTTTTTACCTACATCCGTAAAGGATGCGACCCGCGCCCATGAACGCGGAGATGATGTTCTGGTTCATTTGCCGATGGAGCCGCGCCAAGGTAATCCTAAATGGCTTGGACCGGGAGCCATATTGGCCAAAATGTCCGATGCGGAAGTGCGACAAAAGGTTGAGGCAGCACTCGATAATGTTCCTTATGCGATCGGGATAAATAACCATATGGGCTCGAAAATTACCGGGGATGAGCGGATTATGGCGGTGATCTTATCTGTATGCAAAGAACGAGGATTATTTTTTGTAGACAGCAAGACCAACTACCGTTCTGTTGCTGGTAATATGGCTTATCGAATGGGTCTCCCACGCGTAGAGAACCATATCTTTTTAGATGACACACATACAGCAAGTCATGTTCTGAAACAAATGGGTCTCGTCAAAGACATGGCGAAGGATCAACGATTTTGTGTAACGATCGGTCATGTTGGTGTATTTGGGAAAGAGACCGCCGCAGGAATCCGCAGCGGTATTGAACAGATGAAAGACAATGTTGAGTTTATAGGGATCTCTGATCTGGTTAAAAACGAGATGAAATGGAGCTCCCAACTTAAACTTCCATAAGATAAGCTACAATACCATCAGCGATGGCTTCAGCGATTTGTTGCTGCCCTTTAGGGGTGCATAACTTTGCGCGGTCAGTCGGACTGCTTACAAAACCCGCCTCAACGATAACCGTTGTGGCGGTTATTTTGTTGAGTAAATAAAAGGGCTTACCTGGTCGTGGATGAGCTTCGACATCATAAAGATTATTTAGCTGATGCTGAATGGACTTAGCAAGGATGAAGCTACGGCCCTCTTGACGGTACAATACAAGTGGACCATGTTTGGATGGGGAAGGCGCCCAGTTAATATGGATGCTTACCACTACAGTAGCAGGTAATGTCTCAGCAAGTTCTTTACGCTGTGCAAGATCCCGCAGATGTCGAGATTTACTACGCAGCCAGCGGTTCTCATCACTTGGGGCATAATCTCCATTGCGGTTTAAAGCAACGTCAAAGCCATCGCTACCCAGAAGTAGAAATAATCGACGTGAGATATCTAACGTGATATCTTTTTCAAGAATATTACCGTAGGAAGTTCCACCATCGATGCCTCCGTGTCCCGCATCAATTAAAATCATACGGTGACCGTGACCTAATAAATGCTGACGGTCATCCTTCATCACGGGTTTCTCTGGTGTCGCAGAGGCTAAGGAGCTGCCCATAAACAACATTAGTAGTCCTAGGGTAGTTAAAGTGATTCGAAAGCCAAATATAGCAGCTGCTGTTCTGGGAAAGGGTTGTTTTCTCCAGTTGTTCAAGTGAAACGCCTCCTTGCAAGTGAATAACGTCTTCTGGATTCTTTGTTAGATTGTGCTTTAATAGGTAAACCTATTCGACAAATCAGAAGTCTGTAGTTTAGATCCAAGTGGAGTGGTGCACACTAAGACCATGGAACGGATGCTGATAATCTGAATTTATGTACATTTTAGGAGGTGTTAAAATGGCTTCCGGTGGCGATGAGCTTGTAAAGTATATAACGGAGAAGGTAGTCGTATATATCGAGGATCCGCGTGCCATTCATGCTCGCAGAGCGGCTACGAAGCAGCCGTGGTCACAGAAATGGTTCGGCATGCTCCCGCTTGGGTGGTCTATCTGGCGAAGCAAGTGGAGTCATGGCAAAAAAGAATAAACGTTTAAATAGCAAATAACCTTCCAGTGCCATTATTCATGGGTGGCAGTGGAAGGTTATTTGCGTTTGTTTAAATATAAGAATTTATATGCTTACGTTATAAATTATCCTTCTATTTCTCGCATAAACACTTACCGTCCTCATAAGGACGCCGAAGGCGTTTATGCTTGTGTTAACGATTATATCCGAGTGCTTTGGTCGTTCTGTTTGGGAGCTTATGCAGTGTTCCATTATTTTGTAGTGAAGCGAGTGGCAAGTATCGTTTTCCTTCAGGGCCTGAGGCCGCGTATACGGTAGTTTTATTGTTCTCAGCTTGACCTTGAGAAGACTGCCAGCTCTGATAGCCTGTAATCATAAACGGTCCTCCGACTAGGTCATTTCGTCCGGCAGCCTGATAAGCGATGCTTTCCTTGGGTCTAATCAGAAGCGCGATATTGTCGCCGCTCACTGTAGTTAGTTTAGGAGCCGTCAGCCATAGGATATCTTCGTAAGGATCATCTGACCCTCCACTATTGAAGGCCGATAGCGGTGATACGTCAGGATTGAGATTAGTAATTACATCTGTTGCAGGAGGCTGCTCTTTAAGAACTTCTTCCGCCTTGCTTAGTGTCCAAGGTAAAATTTGCGGCACGGAAGCATTAATGTAAACCGTCTTTTCGTCAATGGTTATTTTCCAGACCGGTAGAAGCGGTGCATATAAAGCAGTAAGTTTTATTTGTCCTGAAAAAGATGATGTAATGAGACCCTTCTGCACCAAAAACTGGCGCAGATCATTTAAACTGTATGGGAGTCCATAAGTGCCGGCTCCATATTCACTTAGCATATATCCGCCTGTATCGGTGGCGGAAATGATCATGTATCCGATCCGCTCTTCGCCCTTCATCACATTTACAAGCCAGCCATGAGTACCTGGACCAAGGGGATAATATTCTACCCCTGCATCCTTCCAGGCTGTAAATGGAGCTTCTGCAGCGAGCTTGTTCAGTGTAGCCTTAGCGAATTCTTGGACCGTACTGGGAGAAGGTAAGGTACTCATCTTCAATACAGGAATTACATCCTGTGTGACTGACTGGATCACACTTACTCTGGCCAGCGCCAGCGCTGAAGGGGAACCAGAACTGGATACAAACAGTCCAAAGCTTAGAAGCAGGAGGAGGCATCCTTGTCCCGCAAGTTTCAGCCTCCGCCGCAAACTTATTTTCATGGCGTCGATCACCTTTCTTTGTTAAGAAATGTCAGGAAAGTTAAGCTTTACTCTATTGTAGTGGACAGGCTATAAAAAGGCTGTTGCTTGCTGTCGCGCCTCAAGGCAAAAGTTCTCTTGTTTTTTTGCCTGCTTTTAGCGAGTAGGGTCGCATTCTATAGGCTTCGCAGATGAAACAGTCCGTAGGTTATCGCAGAAACTGCAATTTGGGGCTCATATTGCCAGATGGTCTCCTGCCGACGACGGTTATACTGCTCCTGAGTGCCTAAACGCTTTTCTTCATCAGGCTCTTTCAGCAGCTCTCCGTAATAAATATCAATGATAGCCAGCTCGATTCTAAGACGCTCACGTGCCTGTTCTGCCCAAGTGTAATCGAGTTCGGCCAGATGTGAGGTAAGATGAGCCTCTAATAAATCTGTAGCGGCTGGCACTGTTAATTCATAAGGCTGAATATGGACGTTTTCTGGTAAACGGGGGATCATCTCCAGAGAGGCTATCTTAGCGTTGAAGTCATCAATGATGGTCCCTTTTGTCAGAGAGATTCCAAGATAATGCAGTTCTTCCCGTTTCAAATCGCAGCTCATCTCCACTTTATAGCAGACGCCGAGCCATGGTTCATAGGCTGCAGAGAAGAGTGTATTCCGCTGCCTGCTACCGGGATCTTCAAATAAGTAAAGGCATTTCCCTTCATCTTGGGCCGCACTCCAAATTTGCTGCAGGCGCTTGCTACCATAGATGATATCTTCACGTCTTATCATGCCAGGTCCAATGCGAGGCAGCGCTGGAACAATACCGAAGTAGCGGGCTAGGATGCTATCCTCTGGATTTGAGGAAGGGACATGAACCACATTATTTTCAGGTGTTGCTGAATCTAATAGATCCGCGCTGGCCTCAATATCGGTTGACGCATCTACCACTGGACTTCCGGTAATTGGCGGGTTCAATGCTCCGATGCTGCGATTTACCGCTGGCGGAACTTCTATAGCTGCCTGATTATCGTATTTTTCCGGATCAAAAACAAAGGTGAAAGAGAGTGTCTCCGGATCAACACCAGTACGCTCCACGAATCCCCAATAATAAGGTCGATCTGTAAGCATTTTGTCAGCTCTTGGTGATAGCTTTACAGTTACGTGAATGGGCGATACTTCAATAATGGAACATTCTGTAGCCTCCAGATAATCCATTACATGTTTACGTACTTCCTGTGAGTTGAGGGTCATGTCGCAGTCTCACTTTCCTTTTTGATACCCTGAGTCAACTCACTTAGGGATTCACCGATATGATCAAGCTCATTTCGCAGCTCTTCATCGGAGCGGGATTCGAGCATGATTTTGTATAAACTTTTCTCCAGCGATTCTTTCTTCTCAAAACGCTCCAGAATCACATCCAGCCCGCCAATGACCATTTCGAACATATTGATCTTCTCGTGTAGCAGATGAAGGATATGTTCTTCAATCGTACCTTGTGTGGATAAATTATAGATAACCACGTCATTTTCCTGACCTAACCGGTGCACCCGCCCAATCCGTTGTTCTACTCTCATGGGATTCCAAGGCAGATCGAAGTTGATCATATGGTGACAGAACTGCAGGTTAATGCCCTCACCACCAGCCTCAGTAGCGATCATGACTTGAGCACGTCCGCGGAAGAGGTCCATCATCCAGTCCTTTTTACCACGATTCATCCCGCCGGAATAAGAAACACACATTAGCCCATGTTCGCGGAAATACTGAAGCAAATATTCTTGAGTCGCGCGATACTCCGTAAAAACGATGACCTTTTCATTCATTTCTTGAATGAGAGATAGTGTTGTTTCGGCTTTGGTATTGGTCTTAACCGTACGAAGTGTCTGCAATAGCTCCATCATCCGATCGCGTTTCGGCGAATCAGCGGGCAGCTTCTTGATCAGATTAACTAAAGTGATGAAGACGGCATCCCTACTGCTGCACACCTCACGCTGAAGCGTTACCAAGGAAAGCATGCTGCTAAGATTGCCGCCTGATTCCTGATACTGATCTTTAACAAAAGAAGTGACAGCGTCATATAATACTCTCTCTTCCTGTGAAAGAACTAGCGGGATATTACGGACTTTTCGTTTCGTAAAGTTAACTGGACCTTCGCCACGCCGATTACGGATCATCACCTTCGATAGCTCGTCCCTTAGCTGACCTTCATTCTTAGGTTGACGTTTATCAACGACGAAATTCGAAGCAAAATCACCCTGATTTCCTAATTGCCCCGGTTTCAGTAAAGTGATCAAATTAAATAGCTCGCCCAGATCATTCTGAACGGGAGTAGCGGTTAGGAGCAGGCAATATTTTTTACGTAATTGCTGCACAAATAGATAATTGGTCGATTTCTTATTCTTCAGCTTATGCGCTTCATCAATAATCAACATGTCATATTCATTTTCCAGCAGCATTTCTTTATGAGGATCGCGCTTCGCGGTATCCATAGATGCGACGACAATCGCATTCCCCCAGGAATATGCCTTTTTCTGTGCAACAGCAGAGATGCCAAACTTGGCATTCAGCTCGCGGACCCACTGCAATACGAGGGAAGCGGGTACCAGAATAAGCACTTTAGAGACTAGACCGCGGACAAGATATTCCTTGAGTACAAGTCCTGCTTCAATCGTCTTTCCTAGTCCAACCTCGTCTGCAAGAATCGCGCGGCCCGACATCTCAAACAGAACCTTATGCGCGGTATCGAGCTGATGAGGAAGCGGGGATAATCCGGATAAATGCTTCATGCATTGCAGCTCATCGAAGCTTGTTACTAGACCCGTTTGTTCACCCTGCAAGGCAAGCTTGGACAGACGGTAGTCTCCCCACGGACCACCTTTATCTAGTTTAAGTTCAAGATCCTGTAGCCAATTCCGGTCAAAAGAAAGAGGAACAGGCAGTATAGGCGCTGACTTTCCACCTTTGTGAGGTAGAGAATTACGGAATAATTGCGTCATGGTACAGCCTCCTCAGGTGCTAATTTATATCATCATTCGTAGGAGTAGTATGCTCTTAAACAAGAGAATTCATAACCTTCTATTTTTCTTGATAGCCTTTAAAAAAGAGAGTAAAAGCGAGAAAACGCGGCAAGGTTTGCGATATTTCGGCTGCTTGACTCTATTTTCGAAAAAGACCTTCGATACAATATGTGGTATAGTTTAAAAGCTGACGCACACAATATATTGTGACAAAAGCATGAAAATGTGATTTTTTAAAGTGCATAGCTGCTATTTGTTATTGACAAGATGAACTTCCTACATACACCCGTAAGACGGAAGATAAGTGTAAGGAAGTTTTTGTTGTGGGTCACAAAATGTACGCCCACACCTGAACTGGAACTAATATTTACTACATTGCGGGAGGTTTTTCTATTGGGTAAAGTGGAACGTAAGCAACGCCTTGAAGGGCTAAGTGAAAAAATATTTTTGGATCGTTATGCTTGGAAGGATGCCGACAGCAATAATGCTAAAGTGGGCGATGTTGTACTCGTTCTGACAAAAGATGATCCGAAGTTTCCCACGAAGGAAGTCGGAGAGATCGTAGAACGTAACGAGAGAATCGTAACCGTGAAGACACGGAGCGGCGAACTTGTAAAATCAGATGTTGAAAAGCTGACGCTTAATATAGAAAAAACACCAGAGGAAATGTGGGATCGTCTATCTACAGCTATGGCTTCTGTGGAGAAGACGCCTGAGCTTCAAGAAGAATGGGCGGGTAAATTCCGCTCGATTCTGGATGATTGGAAGCTCGTACCGGGTGGGCGGATTGCGGCTGGTGCAGGCGCTAGTGAAGAATTAACATTGTTCAACTGTTATGTAATCCCTTCTCCAAAAGATAGCCGTGGCGGCATTATGGAGACGTTGGCTGAAATGACGGAGATTATGGCGCGAGGTGGCGGTGTAGGAATTAACCTATCCTCACTTCGTCCACGCCGTGCAATTGTGCGAGGTGTCAATGGCTCTTCTAGTGGTTCTGTATCTTGGGGCGGTCTGTTCAGCTATACCACTGGACTAATTGAACAAGGCGGCAGCCGCCGTGGTGCACTCATGCTAATGATTAATGACTGGCATCCAGATGTAGAGGATTTCATTACCGTGAAGCAAACGATGGGTCAAGTGACGAACGCCAACCTTTCGGTATGTGTGAGTAATAGCTTTATGAAGGCTGTAAAAGAAGATCTAGATTGGGATTTAGTGTTCCCGGATACCACAGACCCAGATTACAACGATGTGTGGGACGGCGATCTAGACAAGTGGAAGGCTGCGGGCAAAAATGTTATTCATTATCGCACCGTTAAAGCGCGTGATGTGTGGCGCACTATTATTGAATCCGCTTGGAAATCCGCTGAGCCAGGCGTTGTGTTCATGGAATACTATAATCAGATGTCCAACAGCTGGTATTTTAATCCGATCATTTGTACGAACCCGTGCGGGGAGCAAGGACTGCCAGGCTGGGGAGTTTGCAATTTGTCCGCTGTGAACCTGTCCAAATTCTACGATGAGAAGAATCATGATGTAGACTGGGAAGATCTCGCGACTACAACGCGTTATTCTGTACGTTTCTTGGACAATGTTATTGATAAGACCCCTTATCATTTCCCGGAAAATGAAGCGAATCAGAAAAACGAACGCCGTGTGGGTCTCGGAACGATGGGTCTTGCTGAGCTGATGATCAAATTGAACATCCGTTACGGTAGTCCGGAATCTTTGGCGTTTCTGGACAAGCTTTACGGCTTTATGGCTCGTGAAGCATACCTTGCTTCTGCAGAGATTGCTGGTGAGAAGGGAGCTTTCCTAGCTTTTGACACAGAGAAATATTTAATGAGCGGGTTTATGAAAAATATGCTTGAATCGTATCCAGAGGTTGGTGAAGCGATTCGTAAACATGGCATGCGTAACGTTACAGTGATAACACAAGCACCTACAGGCAGCACAGGTACAATGGTAGGTACTTCGACAGGTATTGAGCCTTATTTCGCCTTCAAATATTTCCGTCAAAGCCGCCTTGGATACGATGAGCAGTTCGTTCCAATCGCTCAAGAATGGCTTGAAGCTCATCCAGGTGAAGAGCTGCCAGATTACTTCGTGACCTCGATGGATTTGTCAGCTAAGGATCATATCCGTGCGCAAGCAGCGATTCAACGCTGGGTGGATAGCTCGATTTCCAAAACTGCAAACTGCCCGTCTGACTTCACAGTAGAAGAGACGGCTGAACTCTATGAAATGGCCTTCGATCTGGGTTGCAAAGGCGTTACGATCTACCGTGATGGTAGCCGTGATGTGCAAGTTCTGCAAACCTCTAAGAAGGAAGACACAGCAGAAGAGGTAGCTCCAGCTGTTGAAGTTACAGCTGCTCCTGAAGCAAGTACAAGTGTTGTAGCGGCAAGCCCAGCACCTCAAGCGTCTACTAAAGAGCTGGATAAACAATACAAGAAACGTCCGCAAGTTCTACGCGGTGCAACCTATAAAATCAACACACCTTTCGGCATGGCATATATTACGATCAATGATCTAGATGGTACGCCGGCAGAAATCTTCCTGAATGTGGGTAAAGCAGGCTCTGACGTCTTTGCGATGGCAGAAGCACTTGGACGTGTCTGCTCATTGTTCCTCCGTTATGGAGATCATGGCGAGAAGGTAGAACTGTTGATCAAACATCTGAAAGGGATCGGTGGGTCAGGCGCTATCGGCTTCGGTGCGAATCGAGTTGAATCCATTGCTGACGCTGTAGCTAAGGCACTGGAATCACATGTGCTGAACAATGCTCATGATGATCATGTACCTGCTCCGATTGCAGCAACTTTGGAGCTGGAGGATTTCAATGAAGCGTTAAATGCAGAGTTGAAAGCGAGCGTTCCGTCAGCTACGGAAGATGGACACGGTGGTCATCATGGGCATAACCACGCTACGGCTTCCCGTGATCTTTGCCCCTCCTGCGGCAGCGCCTCGCTAATTAATATTGAGGGCTGTAAGACTTGTGGCAATTGCGGGTATAGTCGCTGCGGGTAAACGGTAGAGCCAATAAATGTTTTATGGGAATGTGATTTTTCATTTAGGATGAGAATTTTTTCAATTAGTTTGAGAAAAATATTCATTTAGGATGAGAAAATTAGAATTATACATTGTAATGCATATCAATACATTGGAGGGGGTAACATGTTTGTTATCTACCTCTTTTGTTTTAAATGAGTTAATAAAGGTCTATTGGGAAGGAGTGTCAGAAGTTAATGCTACTCATCCGACCGAAGCCATTTAAAGACGAGAGTTTATCTGGGTACATTACTCGATTATTTGAAATTAATAATTATGAATCGATGATTATCTTTTTAAAAAAAGCTTCTTTATATGGTAAAAGATTAATGTATTCACCGTATGCACTTGATGTGAAGCAATTAGAAATTTTAGCTGAACTTACGAATGTTGATGTCCAAATACTTTTCAATTGTATATCCCCAATCTTTTATACAACTGTGGTTAAAGAAGACTCCCTCCAGTTTAGATACGCAATCCATACAACAAAAATAAAATTATGTCCGAATTGCTTGAACGAAAATGGATATCACAGAAAAATATGGAATCTATCTCTTGTAACAATTTGTCCATTTCATAATTGTTTACTGGTTGATATATGTCCAAAATGCAACCAATTCTTAAGGATATATGGTGATAAAGTAACTATTTGTAATTGTGGTTTCGATTTGCTTAACGCACCACTAGTGGAAGTAGCATATGATCAAACCATAATAACAAGACTTTTCTACCATGCCTTAGGATATAATATTGAAATTAATCAAAGCTTACAAAAGACTCCACTGTTTAAAATGGACGCTATAGAAATGATAAATATAATAATGTACTTAGCTAAACACTTTGTAATAAATAATAGGGTTTATAGGCATAGATCGATTATGTCATCTAAAATTGAGAATATTTTGGTTCACCAATTAGTTGTGAAAATATATGAGGTTTTTTCAAATTGGCCAGAGAGCTTCTATGAATTTTTAGATAATTATGAATCTACTTATAAAACTAAAAATAAAGGAGAAATTATTAGTAGATACAATTGATCAGATCATCAAAGGTGAAGGTCTTAATTCTAAGCAATACAATACACAAATTATAAAGATTAATAAAATATTTGATCTTCCAGAAGATTATTTCACAACCTCTCGTAGTCCTATATTGTCAACAATCACGAACACTTACTTACATCAAGATGCTGGTTCAGAGAAAAGTGCAGAAGTTAATGAATTGCTGTGTGGTTTGAATAACATCCTCGACATTTACTCTTTGTACTTGAAGTGATGGTGAGTGCAAATTATCTGTTAGCAAGGAATATAAGTTGTAATTGTTAGAAGAGAGTAATGTTTTATTCTGAAAAATAAAGTGAAGAAGACCTTTATTAGGCAGAGAACAGGTGACTTCGGAATTCATCGAGGCCACTGAAAAACCTGTATTATTAAAAGTTATAAGAGTCCCTCAAATTAAAAAGGCGACATTTTGTTCGATTTTGAACGAAATGTCGCCTTTGCTTTTATACTTTTACTTCGATTCTTTCATCAAATTAATGATTCGCTTGAGATTAACAGAAAATATCGCCATAGCGCCTTGCATCTGCATGCCAATTAGACCCGAGGAAGATGCAGCATCATATCCGTGTCTATGTTTGAGTTCACTATTTTTTGCCTCAATTTTATAACGCTCTTTCGGAAGAGGGGTTTACTATTCATTTTCGCCTTAAAATTCCCGATGATTACATTATAAGGATATTTAGTGTTTTAGTTAAAATTAATCCATATAATTTCAGGGGTGGTATATAGGTGCTTGAAGTAAGAAGAAAATCTCGATGAAGGGTGATGACATCATTAGAGCATTATGTGAATGAATGGAAAAGGGGGACGAAAGATGAAGTCATTCAAGACCGGACTACAAGCCATTCTTTATGTAATACTGGTGGTTGGACTGCATCTGATCTTAATCTATTTTTTAAAGATAAGAATAGAGGGATGGGGAACGGAGTTATTAAATAGCTCATTTAAGGTGTACTTTATACCACTTTTATTATGTTTTATTAATTCTTTTTTGTTTATAAGGACTCAGAGGATAAAGTACAACGCCATTTGGTTTTTGGTAACTATGCTATCAAGCCTCTTACTTCTTTTATTTTTCAATGCAATTCAAGATGACGGTGATAGTGAGTATGGAGTTGTCGTTGATATTGAATTTTTTCCAAAATATCAAGCGGAAATGCTCTTTCTGCTTCCTTGGAGTATTTCTATTATACAATTTATCTTAACTCTATATTATCTAATCAAAATAAGAAAAAATCTAATCGTAAGAAATAATAAAGGGGGAATGTAAAATGAAAAGAATATTTTCATTAAGTATAATTATTACAGTTTTTGTTTCTTTATTTAGTCCAACTGGAAAGCTCCAAAACTATACATATGCTAATTCAGTTCATGAATCTGTATACAGCAATAATCCAGTCCAACAATCTTCGATCGGAATATTGAGTACATCAGTATACCCAGATAATGCTGTCGTGAAATATGGAGAAAAGATATACATCAATTATAGTTTCAATGATAAGGCTCACCCGGTACTCATTAATATTTATAAAGATGGTGACTTACAATCGGATTATTATTATAAAGAATCAAGTTGGGGAGACCATTTTTCTTATGAACCCAAAGATGAAGGAAGCTATAGATTTGTTGTAAAGCAGACCGATAAACCTTACGATACTAATGAGTGTACAGTTACAGTTTATAAAGATAGAATAATATTTTTACCTGGAATAATGGGAAGTGAGTTGTTTCTGGGCGATGAGCAGGTATGGGAGCCTGAGGCTAGCTACAATGTTCCTCGCATTCGCAGCCAAATTAATAGCCTTCAAATGACCACTTTAGGAGAAAGTAAAAATAACATTAGTGTTCACAACAGTATCAGTAAGTATGATGACATTTTAGCCTTCTTTAAAAACGAAGGATTTCACGTCGTTGATTTTCCCTACGATTGGAGATTAGGCTCCAGTAAAAATGCACAGAAGTTGAAAGAAAGAATAAATATTGAGCGGGCTGCGTCTCCATATAGTAATTATTACATTGTTGCTCATAGCATGGGAGGAATTGTCGCCACTGAATTTATAAGACAGGGAAATAGTCATTTAATAAAAAAAATGATTACAATAGGCACACCATTTCTAGGCGCTCCTCAAGCAATCAACATGCTTGAAACAGGGAATCTGACAGACAATTGGTTAGAAGTTCTAGCGGCAGGCGATGCAGTGAAAAATCTGGCAAAAAATGTTCCCTCTATATATGAATTACTTCCTACAAAGGATTATTTTTCTTACCAAACTAATGGATACATTGAGACCCAATCATATCAAGATCCGTACGGACCGAGAGTAAAGGTTACAAAGTATAATACTTTCAGTGATACAGAGAGTTATATAAAAAATAGTAGAGATTGGTCAAATAATGGTTTGTTAGACAAAGCAAAAAATTTCCACGCTGCTTTGGATTTGCTCAATACTCTTAAGAAAGTAGATTCTTACTTTATAGTAGGTGATCAAAAAACAACACCTGGTAAACTTGTATACCACTCTCTTTCAATAAAAGATAAAATTATTGCTGATGTGAAAAGTATACAGGGAGATGGTGTTGTTCCGGTTTCCAGTGCTACAGTAGGTTTTAAGCTTGATAAGGCACGAACTTTTTATATTACCAGATCTCATGTAGGTCTAGTAAAAAGTACTGAAGTACAGCAAAAAATTCTAAAGATTTTAAAAGATAAACCTAATGAATTTGTCTCTGATAAAATTCGTAATGAGACAAAAGAAATAAAGACTATAAAATTCAAAGCAGAATGCCCGGTAGAGCTGCATATAAATGATTCATCTGGTAATCATACGGGACCAACAGGCGCTGAAACGTTTGAGTCAAATATTCCAGATATCAATTATTTTACAGATGGAGAAACAAAGATTGCTCTAGTTAATGATGTTGAAAACTATAAAGTTCGTATCGTTGGGACAGGATATGGTGAATTAACCTTCTCAATTGTATGGTCAAACGAAAAAGATATTGAAGATAGAACACTGCGTTTTGACAATGTTGCTGTTACTCCTGGCTCAATATTTAAAGCTGATGTTAATCAGAACGGACAAGTAGTGCTTCAGATAGATCAGAATGGAGATGGTAACTTCGAAGGTAGCGTTAGTCCTACTGTAGAACTAGATCTAGGAGGTACTCAAGACGAAACAATTCCAACAATAAGCTCACATGTTGATGGAGTAAAAGGTATAAATGAATGGTATGGGAAAAACGCTTTTTATAACTTAACCGGAGAAGATAATGCATCTGGTATCTATAAATACTTTTACGATCTTAATAATTCTGAATACAAAGAATACAATGAGCCAATAGCACTCCCTAATACTGGTATATATAATTTCAAGTCTTATGTTCGAGATAAAAATAGAAATGATTCGGAAGTATTAACTGAAATTGTGAAAGTTGACACTACCAGTCCGACTGTACCAGTAATGAAAGTTGATCCAACAACATGGACGAATAAGTTTGTCACTATTACATTAGATGGTGGAACCGATGCTGATAGTGGATTTCAAAAATATCAGTACAAGATAAATCAGGACGGAGAATGGAAAGATTATAAAGATCCTTTTGTGATTGATAAAGAAGGACTATACAATGTTTACGCCAGATCAGTGGATAATGTATATAACCTTAGTGAGGAAGTAACTGGGGTAGCTAAAGTTGATAAGACTAATCCCCTTCAACCGGTTATGACTGTAGAGCCAATGAAGTGGACGAATCAGTTTGTCACTGTTACATTAACTGGTGGTTCTGATACTGATAAGGGGTTCCCGAATAGTGGATTTCAAAAATATCAATATAAAATAGGAAAAGATGGAGAGTGGAAGGATTACACTATTCCAATTATCATCGATAATGAAGGTCTATATAACGTTTATGCTAGAGCGGTAGATATTGCTACTAATCTTAGTGATGAAGTAGTCGGTGATGCAAAAGTTGATAAAACGAAGCCTTCTACTCCTCAAGGATTCTCCACCCAATTAAGAAACTATGACTATATAAAAATATCATGGGCTGCATCGACGGACAATGTTGGTGTGACGAGTTATAACGTCTATTTAGGATCAAAACTTATTGGGTCTACTGTTAATTCTGAATATACGTATTATGACTTGAAGGTAAATACGACCTATAAATTTAAAATAGTTGCGAAGGATGAAGCTGGAAATTTATCTGCTGACGGTATTTATTATGACAAAACACCTTTAAGCTTAATCAGTGCAAGTGCAGAAGGGGCACTTTACATTAAGGAAGATGGAACGGTTTGGAGTTGGGGGAACGAAACGACGACAGCAAAACAAGTGCTGGGGTTGACAGATGTAATCGCAGTAGCAGCGGGGGGAGAGTCACATAATCTGGCACTGAAAAGAGATGGCAGCGTGTGGTCATGGGGTTCGAATTCTAAAGGACAATTAGGTATCGGGAAGCAGAATGTAGGGTCTTCCGAAGCACCGGTACAGGTATCAAACCTAACGCAGGTTATAGGAATTGCAGCAGCTGGAAACAGTAGCTTTGCATTGAAGAGTGATGGAACGGTGTGGTCATGGGGAGATAATGATTACGGTCAGTTGGGAGAGACGACGCGGAATAAACGCTTTGCCCCAGTTCAGGTAATAGGTGTAAGTGGAGTAACACAAATTGCAGCGTCAATTTATCATGGTTATGCATTAAAAAGCGATGGAACAGTATGGGGCTGGGGACGCGGGAGGGTTTATGGAATTTCCGGAGATACATGGGAGGTCTGGGATTCGAAGCAACTTTCGGGGCTGAATGGAATTACCCAAATAGCAGCAAGAAATGATCGTGCAATAGGATTGAAGGGTAATGGGGAAGTATGGAGCTGGACGCAGATTATAGATTCACTTAGTTTGCCTGCTCCAATCAGTGGAATAAGTGATGTTGAAAAAATAGCTATAGGGACATATTCAAGTTTTATCGTGAAGAAAGATGGAACGGTTTGGGAGTGGAAACATCATAACTCAACATTATTAGAAATAAAAGGAATAGGAGAAGTTGCAGCAATTGATAGTGGAACACAATTTACAGTTATATCTAAAGCAGACAGCAGCGTATGGTCATGGGGAGTAAATAATAGAGGTCAATTAGGGGATGGAACTACAGTACAACGGGGAACCCCTGTGCAGATGCAAGAAAATCGGGCACCAGTTGTAACCCTTGATTATCCGATGGGAACACAGGAGAGTCCAACCCAAACCAATATAGACAAACCTGCTATCAAATGGACCCAGTCAGATGCGGAATTAACAAATTTCACAAATTACCAGGTTCAAGTTAAAGATGCGACAGGTAATATAGTGGCTGATACAGGAGAGGTCTATCAAAATACTTGGGAATCAAGTGGGCAAGGCATAATTAATATTGCCCTGCCTTTAGATGAGCCTCTGCAGATTTCAGTAAGAGTAAAAGATGGTATTCTGTGGTCAGAATGGTCAGTAGGCTGGCTAAAAGTGAAGGGAAACCTGCATCAAAATATTCAGAACATCAGTGCAAGTGCAGAAGGGGCACTTTACATTAAGGAAGATGGAACGGTTTGGAGTTGGGGGAACGGAACGACGACAGCAAAACAAGTGCTGGGGTTGACAGATGTAATCGCAGTAGCAGCGGGGGGAGAGTCACATAATCTGGCACTGAAAAGAGATGGCAGCGTGTGGTCATGGGGTTCGAATTCTAAAGGACAATTAGGTATCGGGAAGCAGAATGTAGGGTCTTCCGAAGCACCGGTACAGGTGTCAAACCTAACGCAGGTTATAGGAATTGCAGCAGCTGGAAACAGTAGCTTTGCATTGAAGAGTGATGGAACGGTGTGGTCATGGGGAGATAATGATTACGGTCAGTTGGGAGAGACGACGCGGAATAAACGCTTTGCCCCAGTTCAGGTAATAGGTGTAAGTGGAGTAACACAAATTGCAGCGTCAATTTATCATGGTTATGCATTAAAAAGCGATGGAACAGTATGGGGCTGGGGACGCGGGAGGGTTTATGGAATTTCCGGAGATACATGGGAGGTCTGGGATTCGAAGCAACTTTCGGGGCTGAATGGAATTACCCAAATAGCAGCAAGAAATGATCGTGCAATAGGATTGAAGGGTAATGGGGAAGTATGGAGCTGGACGCAGATTATAGATTCACTTAGTTTGCCTGCTCCAATCAGTGGAATAAGTGATGTTGAAAAAATAGCTATAGGGACATATTCAAGTTTTATCGTGAAGAAAGATGGAACGGTTTGGGAGTGGAAACATCATAACTCAACATTATTAGAAATAAAAGGAATAGGAGAAGTTGCAGCAATTGATAGTGGAACACAATTTACAGTTATATCTAAAGCAGACAGTAGCGTATGGTCATGGGGAGTAAACAATAGGGGTCAATTAGGGGATGGAACTACAATACAACGGGGAACCCCTGTGCAGATGCAAGAAAATCGGGCACCAGTTGTAACCCTTGATTATCCGATGGGAACACAGGAGAGTCCAACCCAAACCAATATAGACAAACCTGCTATCAAATGGATCCAGTCAGATGCGGAATTGACAAGATTTTCTGCTTATCAAGTTAAGGTTATGAATGAATCAGATACGGTACTTGACGACTCAGGAGAAGTTGCCACAAGTGTTACCGCAACCTCTTCTACGTGGTTATCAACAGCGGTTCTTCCAACATTTGAGCCATTACAGATAAAAGTAAGAGTTAAGGATGAAAGTCTTTGGTCAGATTGGTCAAATACTGGTTGGATGGAAATAACTAATATGTTTCCGCTTAAGCTTAAAAACTCACTGACTAGTTCCATTGAAATAAGCCAATCAACTATTAAAGCTGGGGAACCAACTAATGTTAGATTAAGCATCTATAATAATGTCTATGGCGAGGATGGTATTGAAACTGATTTTTTTAATGGAATTGTTAAATTAAGAGTTTCCGGCTATATGCTATCAAGCACTGAATCCTCCGGAAAATTCGGTGATGTAGAGCTCTCAGCTACTGATACTACGTTAATCGATGTTCAATTTCATGATGGTATCGCAGAAATTCCATTAATTTTAACAATGCCTGGCAAACAGATCTTATCCATCGAAATTGTCGATCATAAGAACAGCTTAAGTTTAATTGAAATTGAAGTGCTTCCTATTGATTTAAACAATGTCTTATTATTTCCAACGCCGATTTTCAAAGAAGCGAGAATAAAAACGTTTGCGTATTCTCGTAAAAGTTTATAAAAACAATTAATCTGAATTTCAGTACTCTGATGATCATTCTGAAACGCACTAAAATCCTCGACTTACAACAACCGCACTTTCTGCATCATGCGGAGAGGCGGTTGTTCTTAAGGATATATGGTGATAAAGTAACTATTTATAATTGTTGTTTTGATTCGCTTAACGTACCATGAACCTGGAGTGGAGGTAGTCACGCCCTACGCTTCATCTGCCCGTGAAGAAGATCTTTCGGGATTACCAGCCGCTTATATCAGCGTTGGGTCGATAGATCTCTTTGCAGAACAGGCCATTGAATATGTAAGACGGTTGCTACGTGCGGGCGTAGCTACAGAGTTACACATGTATCCACGTGGCCACTATGGTTTTGCCTCTATCCAGGAGGCAAGCATCTCGAAGGCTGAAACGCGTGATTCACTTGAAGCATTGCGGCATGCCTTTTTCGGTTAAGAGTACTTATATCTGATTTAAAATAGAGGACGCAACCCAAGCGTAGTAGTGGGAGGCGTCCTTTTTATGCAGTTAAACGACAAGGCTATAGATCCTAATCAAGTAGTTACGAATTAATAATTTAGCAACAATTCCGAAATTAATTTTAAATGTTTTATTACTAGAATGGGTTAAAAGTCGATAAAGCAATTGGGGGGGATAGAAATGATACAACAAGATTTTATCCAAATGAATACCATTAAGAATGGGATTATTACGTAAATACTGGGTATTAATTGGATTATAACGGGATATTTCTTTCTTCAACATCAACTAAACGGGCTGTGTTCGTCTCACTTCTTATTGAGTTAATCCTTGCATCACTTCTGCAGCTGAAGGCAAACCGTCCAACTAGAGCTGTTGATTCATGAAGGATGTAGCCCAAGGTATAATCGAGGGCGCATCCTTTTTATCTTCAAAATAATTATTCCAAGGAGGTGAAACTATGGAACACCTTCTTAGTCATAGCCTCTCTCATTTATTTGAGCTGTTCATACTTGCTGAAAATAGGGAGAAAGCGGAAAGAGTCTTAAACCCATAGACGGATTATTGATTAAATAGTGATCGCTGAAGAGGAATGTATATTATGCAAGAATCATGAATATTAAGAAAATGCCCTTTTTCTCAAGTTAAGTGAAAAATATGATGGTCTAAATTAATCTTCTGAAATTTTTCTCACACTAAATGAAAAATCTTTGTTGATTATACAGGACTTTTTGATGTTTTTTTCTCATCCTAAATGAAAAATCACAGAAAACTAGAAATGTAACTATGCATAGCTACTAAAAGCAAGCGATCATCGAGAGGAAGTGTTAACCTTTTATCTCAATGGATCGCTTGTTTTTTTTCAAAAATTATAGATAATCATTGAGAGGTTTTAACTATATGAGTTTGATAATTAGTGTAATTCAAAAGGGAAGTATAATTGTAGATACTAATTTTTTGGAGGAGCAGGTACCCGCACCACATAATAATTTGTTTGGTTTCGAATCATGCAGAAAAACTCTCTGGGGAAATGATATAATTAGTGAACTCGGATGTGAGTTAATATATTCTTTAAAGAATACGAATATTTTTGCATTTGATGAAGGAATAGAAAAACTGGAAAGTGAATTCCTTATTTTGCTTGATAATTTAGATACTATAGAACTACATACAGACTATGATAAAGAATTTATTGAATTTGGGGTAAGAAATGCTTTGGAAATGATAAAGGTAGTACTTAAAGAAAAAGATAAGGTTGGAATTGCGATTTGGTAAGTCACAACGTATTTACGCGGTGTGTCTGGTCTGTGAATTCTGTGTTCTGACTAAGCTTTTTAACACAAAAACACGCGTACTTGTCTAACACAGGTACGCGTGTTTTTGATATTCCACTTTGGTAGGTATTATTTTTACATATCTAAATTTTTGAATGCGTAAGGCAATAAATCCCTTAAACTCAGCTCTAAGATTTCTTTTTTCTCATTGGTTAAATAGACAGGCATGTCGGGCAAACAGAATTCCGATAATACTTGTCTGCAGATACTGCATGGCGGCAGAAAATCCATTGTGTCACCTGCTACAGCTATAGCCTGAAAATCACCTTTAGTATAGCCCTTTGTAATAGCTGTGAAGATTGCTGTTCTCTCTGCACAATTAGTAGCACCAAAAGATACATTTTCTACGTTGACTCCATTAATAACATTTCCATCTTTAAGTAATAAGGCTGCTCCAACTGGGAATTTAGAATAAGGGGCATAAGCAGCTTTCTTTGTGTTACGTGCGCTTTCCATTAATTCTTCTTTATTCATAATACTCACCCTTTTTAAATAAGAATGAACCTTTCGGTCCCCTTATCGCCAACTTTAAGGTTGGCAGGACTTCTAATATTATAGTCAGACCCAATGGTTGTCAACATTAAAATCTAGAAGTTCCGCCTCCATGATGTACTACTCGATAAGTACCAATAGGGAATCATAGCTTTAAAATATAACTAGATATAGTAAATATAAGTTATACATATTAAGCCTGCCATGGTAGCCTTAACTTAAAAGAGACGTGTAGAGGAGTTTTTTAATTTGGGAGCGGCAGGGAGTACATTTAAACAAAAAATATTGAGCAAGAAACCTGGTATTTTAACATATGGGATGACACCACCGAAGGCAAGCCATTCACCAGAAAAGATATCAGAAATTGCACAGAAACAGGTTGAAAGACTTCAAAACGTTGATTTAGATGCTTTAATTCTTTACGACGTCCAGGAGGAAGCAGAAAGAGTTGATCATGAAAGACCTTACCCCTATTTACCAACGATTGATCCGGCTATCTATGGTGATAAATATCTAAGACAAGTAGAGGTCCCAAAAATAATTTATCGGTGCGTCGGTAATGATACAAGAGCTTCGTTCGCGGATTGGATTAAGACTGACGAAAGTGAAGACAGATTTTCCGTGTATGTGGGCGCTTCGTCAAGTAAGCAGGAGGTGAAATTGAATTTACCAGATGCTTATAAACTAAGCAAACAGTTAAATAGTAATTTGAATTTTGGAGGAGTTGTCATTCCTGAAAGACATATAAAAAAGAATGATGAGCATATACGGGTTGTCGAAAAGATTAACAATGGATGCAACTTTTTTATCACTCAGGCAACTTATAATGTAGAGGCATCAAAGAATTTATTGTCTGATTTATATTATTACTATACAAATAAGGGTTTTGAAATGGTTCCTATTTTATTTAATCTTGCACCATGTGGCACAGCGAAAACATTACAATTTATGAAATGGTTGGGGATCAGTATCCCGGGATGGTTAGAAAACGAGTTGAAATATTCGAACGACATTTTGGATAAATCCATTCAGCTATCTCAAAAAATATTTGAAGAACTATTTGAGTTCGGGCTGGAGAAGGGAATTCCAATTGGATGCAGTATTGAAAGTGTTTCAACAACTAAGTTGGAAATTGAAGCATCCATTCAGCTTGCTAAAGATGTAAAGGCATTTCTAGATAAAAAGCTGTTGAGTCCAGAGAGTAGATGATTTATTGTTTAAGGAAATTAGAAATATTAACGTTATCGCATTGAATAAACTACTAATGAAGAGCTTATGAAGGGTTTTTAACTATTCATTGAGCCGGTAATCCTTTCTGTTAAGGGTTACCGGTTTTTTATAAGTTAATAGGACATAATCATCATCTCAATAGCTAGTCTAGTGCCTTTCTTGCATTATTGTACTGTCGGTGGTGAGAGATTCTGTACAAGCTACTAAATTTCGGCTACGATTCTTATATAACAGACTGACTGAATGGATGGTAGAAATATGTATTGTAAACTGTCAGAAGCATCACCAATCACCATCGGACTGCTAGCACATGTTGATGCCGGCAAAACCACCTTCGCAGAGCAGCTCCTATACCATGCTTCCGGAATTAAGACTCGGGGGAGAGTCGATCATCAGGATGCCTTTTTGGATAGTCATGAGATGGAGCGGGCACGGGGCATAACGATTTTTGCTGACCAGGCGGTGATGAAATATAACGAACAATCGTATCAGCTCATTGACACACCGGGGCATGTCGATTTTTCAGCTGAAATGGAGCGCGCTTTACAGGTCATGAATTATGCGGTAGTCATCTTAAGTGCTGTGGAGGGCATTGAAGGGCATACCGAGACGGTCTGGCAATTGCTACAGGAATATGGCATACCCACTTTTATATTTATTAACAAAATAGATCGTACCGGTGCTGACGTCCAGCGTGTACTAAAAGCGTTAAGGCAGCAATTTTCGCCGGATATGTTGTATTTGGCAAAAGGTCTAGAACAGAGCATGCTGCCTGAAGAGGTCATTACCGCCGTTGCTGAGCGAGATGAAGCCTTGATGGAGGCATATCTCGAAGACAACATTTATCCTGAGCAGGTATTGGCTACGCTGAAACAAATGGTTAAAGAACGGGTGGTTTTTCCTGTTATGAGTGGAGCAGCTCTATTGGATCAGGGGATTGCGGAATGGATGCAGACGATGCAACTACTAATGGAATCGACTTATGAAGTTAACGCAGTGTTCAGGGCACGAGTATATAAGGTGCGTCATGAGCTGCAAGGCACGCGACTGACTTTTATGAAAATATTAGCTGGAAAGTTACGGGTACGGGAGGATCTCTGCTATAGCACTTCAGAACATGAGGAGTTAAGCCAGAAAATCACTTCTATTCGTATCTATCATGGGGGGAAATATACTTCATGCGATGAAGCCTCCGCGGGACAGCTTGTTGCCGTTACGGGCCTAACCGATGCAGCCATTGGACTGGGTATTGGTAATCATTCAGATCAAGTAGAATCCCGTCTTGTGTCAGCGTTGAAATCCAAAGTTGTATTCAATTTGGGGATATCATCCAGAGAAGTGCTGCGCTATTTCATGATCCTGCAAGCCGAAGACCCTACGCTGCAAGTGACATGGGAGGACAAGCTGGAGGAGATTCATGTTCATGTGATGGGAATGATCCAGTTAGAGGTACTTCAGCAGGTGGTGTTAGACCGTTTCCAGCTCAAGGTATCGTTCTCCAAGCCAGAGATATTATACAAAGAGACGATCGCAGACATTGTGATTGGTTGTGGGCATTTCGAACCTCTTAAGCATTATGCAGAGGTGCATCTCCGGCTTGCGCCTGCGAAACGTGGTGAGGGAATTACCTATCGCAGTACATGCCATGTTGAGCAGCTCAGCACAGGGTATCAGCATCTCGTCGGTCAGCATTTACTTGAAAAGGAGCATCGTGGAGTTCTTACCGGCTCTCCCGTCACCGACCTGTATGTAACACTTTTAACCGGGGCAGCGCATCAGAAGCATACGCATGGCGGTGACTTTCGGGAGGCGACACTGCGGGCACTGCGGCAGGGATTGGAGCAAGCGAACAAGATTCTACTGGAACCTTATTATCAATTCAAAATCAAAGTCGATGCAGAGCTTATCGGACGCGTAATGTCTGATATACAGCTGGCTCATGGTGAATTTGACCCGCCAGAAATGCTAGGTGAATCGATGTTTATTCAGGGACGTGCGCCTGTCGCGACGTTCATGCATTATGCAGTAGAGCTTGCTTCATTCACGAAGGGCAAGGGAGCAATCTCGATGAAGTTAGGCGGTTATCAGCCATGTCATAACCCAGAACAGGTCATCGCAAGGATTGGATACGACCGCAGCGCTGATCCTGAGTACACCTCCAGCTCTATGTTCTGTGCAAAGGGAGCGGGATATAGCGTTCCTTGGGATGAAGCGCCTTCGTATATGCATTTGGAGATTCAGGAATAGGAGTGAGAAAGCAGTCTAGGAATTATCCTTCATCCCAATATTTCTTTGTCCCCATTCAACAACGGATTCAATTAAAGGCACTAATTCTTTTCCAGATGAAGTCAGAGAATACTCAACTCTTGGTGGCACTTCGTTATACTGCTCCCGATGAATGATTCCATATTCTATAAGATCCCTCAGTGCGTTGGTTAAGGTAGTCCCTGTTATTCCATGCAGTCTTCTTTTTAACTCGTTATAGCGTATGTTGTCGTTCTCACTAAGAATGGCTAGGATCGGGAGGTTCCATTTTCCGCTGATTACATGGAATGCGAAGGTTGCAGGACATAATTGATCAAGTCTAAATTCGTATTTCATACATAACTCCTCTCCAATAGTATTATTAAAGATACTTAGTATTAAAAATAAACGTACTTGTTTGAATTTGTACTGGTATTATAATACTTCCATACAAAGAACTTCTACAAGAGGGCACTTTCTTTGATTCTCCAGCGAAAGGTGATTGATATATGAATAATTCAAATATGATGTGTGACCTTAAAACCGGTGTCTGTGGGCCAGGGGATGAAGAGCAAATGGAAATGATCGACTTTAATCTACAGTCCCCCAAAATCACACTTTACTATGCAACAGATCCGATCTGTTCCCACTGTTGGGCGCTTGAGCCGGTACTCAATCGTTTTATTCTGCAGTATGGTCAATATTTTAACGTGAAGACGATTATGGGTGGTTTGCTTTCTAGCTGGCATGGTTTTGCAGATGTCTCCAATGGCATTCAACAGCCTTCAGATGTTGCGGAGCATTGGAGAGAAGTTGGTTTACATTCACGTATGCCTATCGATGGTTCTTTGTGGGAAAACAATCCGATTCTTTCTTCGTATCCGCCATCTAGAGTATACAAGGTTATACAAAATATTTATCCGGGTAAAGAAAATGAGTTTTTGCGTCAGGCAAGAGAAGCTGTATTCGCCTTTAATCAGAATATTGGAGAGGAAAAAACATTAGTTGATATAGTCCACAACATTGGGCTAAATGGCGAAGAAATAGTGGCGGATGCTGCTCTTGGATCGGCACAAGATTTGTTAGAGCAGGATTTTGAGTTAGCAGGCAGACTTGGTGTACGTGGATTTCCAACCATTATCATGGTGAATGAAGAAAATAAAGGTGTTAAAATTGTGGGGGCACGATCATTAGAAGCCTATGTCGAAGGACTTCAACAAGTTTACAATGGAGATGTAAAAGCTGAAAATGTTCCATCTCTCTCTGAACTTATCAAAGAAGGAAACATTTTGTTCTATAAGGAAATTGAAGTGTTGTATGATATTGAATCTGGTGATATGGAGTCATTTATAGCCACGGATATGATAGAGGGGTCATACAGTATTAAGCATATTTTAGGTGAATCATACGTTGTATCTTGATTATAATGAAAGAAGCCAGTAAGCCAAAGGTTACTTTGGAATTACTGGCTTCTTTGGCATTCGAGAGGGTGGATTTGAGATTGCGAGTGCCAAACCGAAAAATAAGCTATTACAACATAAAAAATAAAATTTGATAAACCAAATAGGAGGATAAAATAATGGAAAATGATAAATAAAATAACGGAATTATATTGGGAAGCACCCGTCAACAAGCTAATGGGAAGGTATTCGAGATTTCTTCCGGTAATTCTGAGGCGTCAATCCAGTCTCATTACGAAAAACTGATGAAAAATAGCTCGCACTTTGAAATCCGCAGTTCATCGCAATTTCACTAATCGATCGATTAGTTCCCATCAGCATCTCGGAGCTCTTTTGAATACGATATCGCATCAGATAAGTATTAGGCGTTTGGCCAATGTACGTGCCAAACAACTCGCAACATTTGCTCCTGCAAACAGACCCAGCGGTAGCGATGTCATTCAGGGTCACTTTAAGGTCAAAATGATGATGAATAAATCCCGTCATTTTCCAAACGGCAATCCATGACTGGTCATCATTTATCTGCCCAGGAACCCTCTGTATATGATCTCCGACGTCTGCACAAAGTGAAGTAGCCAGTGAAAGAAGACGTAGTGGCTTGCAAGGAGTGCTGTTCATTTCTTCATAAATCCGATGTAAGGAATGCAGGATTTCCTTTCCCCACGTGCTTTGTGGAGTAATCATAATATAGTCTTCAGTATTAGAACCGAATTTCTCATCCCAATATACTTTGCCTACATGTGTGCTTATTCCGAGTAGTGAAGGATGGACAGCAACGACTATGAATGTACAATCCAATTTTTTAGTGGAAAAACCGTAATGCATACGCTTGCTATTAACGAATATTCCGTTACCACGTTCAATCAGCACAATTTCTCCGTTTACAAAATACTCCATCTTCCCATCTAGCACTAAAATAAATTCCAGGTCCGGATGCCAATGGCATGCTGCTGCATATTTATCGAAATGATTCAGTGCTCCTTTTCGTACGTATAGCGGAAAATCAGGAAGATTATAATTTAGTTCTTCCGATAAATCGGAGAATACTTCCAGTTCTACACTCACAATCACATCTCCCTCAAACAAAATACGATTTTAATAGAATTATATTTGATTTCGGTGGATAGGACTATATAGAAAATATACAATTTTGATATTGCTCGACAATAACACAAAATCCAATAGATTTTATAAGGAGCCAGAAACATGACAATGAGAGAACGTATTGCCTCCGGGAAACTATTTACTGATTACTGTGAAGGACTGCCTGAAGACAGAGTACAGGCAAAAAGAAAAATGCATGGCTTTAATTTAACAACGCCAGATGATCTAGATAAGCGTACACAACTCATGCAAGAGATATTTGGAAGAGAAACGAAGGCGTGGATCGAACCACCCTTTTATTTTTGCTATGGTACAAACATTGAGATTGGTGATGGAACGTACATTAATTTTAATTGTAATTTTGTGGACGACACTAAAATTATTATCGGAAAAAATGTTATGTTCGGTCCATCTGTAACGATTGCTACAGTGGGACATCCAATCCATCCAGATTACAGAGGATATATGTATGCTGATCCGGTGAAAATTGAGAATAATTGTTGGATCGGGGCGAATGTTACAATTTGTCCTGGGGTCACGATTGGAGAAAATACCGTTATTGGTGCCGGCAGTGTTGTGACAAAAGATATTCCGGCTAACTCCATTGCAGTGGGCAATCCATGCAGGGTGATGCGTACCATTAATGAACATGACCTAAAATACTATTACAAGGACAAAGAGATCACTAAAGAAGATCTGGATGAAGAAGCACACTTGAGATGAGAGATAAGCAATTCAATCGCCAATTGCTAAATTTGGTCATTCCGATTGCTTTACAAAACCTCATTTCATCGTTAGCCGTGACAATAGATATATTCATGTTAGGTTTTGTAAACCAGTCTACAATGTCTGCCGTATCGCTGGCTGGGCAAATTACATTTGTTTTAACACTGTTTTATATGGGATTGGCTGCAGGAGTGGGGATTTTGACTGCTCAGTATTGGGGAAAGAAAGATTTGATGACCATTGAACGGGTTTTTAATATCGGATGTACGATGTCTATTATTATATCCGCTATCTTTTTTGGGATATCACTGTTGGTGCCGGATCAATTAATGAGTTTTTTCACAAATGACGACATGTTAATTCGATATGGATCGAGTTTCTTGCGAGTGATCTCGTTCTCCTATCTAATAAGCGGAATATCCCAAATGTACTTTAGTGTAATTAGAAGCATGGAAAATGCCCGTGTGAGTGCCTGGATCAGTTCTATGTGCCTTATATTGAACATTCTCTTGAATGTAATAAGTATTTTCATACTTTATCCGGGTAATTCAGAAAAGGCTATAGTGGCAGTTGCTTTCTCTACAGTTTTGGCACGTATCGTTGAATTTGGTTGCTGTATCATCCACTCGATCAAATCAAATATAAAGTTTAGGTTACCTTTACGTGACATGGTTCAGCGTAATTTGATTAAGGATTTTTTGAGGTATACACTACCTGTCCAAGGAAATTATATGGTTTGGGGATGCGCATTAACTGTGACATCTGCAATTATTGGACATGTTAATGCAGATATGGTCGCTGCAAATTCAGTTGCCTCGGTCGTCAAGAATCTGGTTATTGTATTATGTGGAGGTATTGCAAGTGGTGGTTCCGTGCTTGTTGGTAAATATCTAGGCAATGGCGAAATTGAAATGGCTAAAAAAGCTGGGAAAATATTAAATGTATATGCTATCTTGTTTGGTATCGTTGCAGGTATCACTTTGCTAATACTGAAGCCTATAGTGTTTCTGCTTGTCAATTTGGATGATCAAGCACAAATTTATTTGAGTGGAATGCTTCTTGTCTGTGCTTATTGTTGTCTTCCGAAATCGATAAACTCCACGACAATTGGAGGAATATTTGTTGCTGGAGGGGATTCTAGATTTGGCTTTTGGTGTGACACGATTGTAATGTGGGGCATCATATTACCATTAGGATATATGAGTGCGTTTGTGTGGCATCTCTCCCCTATAACGATATTTATTATCCTCAATTTAGACGAGGTTATTAAAGCCCCGATTGCCTTAATGCGTTATTTTAAATTTAAATGGCTTAACGATATTACGAGGGATTATGTTCGAAACTAAAACATATAGTGACGGAAGGGAGATTTATATGAAAATTGAACATATTGCTATGTATGTACAAGATTTAGAGAGCTGTAGACAATTTTATAGTCAATTTTTTAATGCTGAGTCAAATAGACAATATCATAATCCCAAAACGGGATTAAGAACCTATTTCCTCACGTTTGAGGGCGGCGCGAGATTGGAGATTATGAGCAGACCGGATATGGTAGAAGGAGTTCATGATCTCTTACGGACGGGCTTAACTCATTTAGCTTTCAGCTTAGGCAGTAAGGAACAAGTCGATCTGCTAACCAAGCAATTGGCAGAAGCGGGCTTTAGAACGTTAAGTGGGCCGCGGACCACAGGTGACGGATATTATGAAAGCAGTATTTTAGGGCCGGAAAACATTCAAATTGAACTTACTGTCTAAAAACTAAAAGAGGTGAACCTTTTGACAGAAGAAGAGCGAATATTCAAAGGGATATTATACAATCCAGGTAACACAGAACTAAAGCGTATAAAGCTTCTCGCCCACAATTTGAGCAGCCAATATAGTCGAACATTTGAGGATGAGACAGAGGAGCGGGAAGCGATATTGTCACGGTTACTTGATTGCATAGGTGAGCATAGTTTTATCCAGGGTCCCATTTTTTTTCATTATGGTGTTCATACAAAAATTGGTGATCATTTTTTTGGAAACTATAACCTTACAGTCCAGGATGATGCACAGGTTACGATAGGTGATCATGTGAGTTTTGGACCTAATGTAACCATCGTTACACCTATTCACCCATTCGTTGCCTCCGAGCGCAGGCAAATGCTTGATCAAAATGGTGATGCTGCGTCTTTATGCTATGCTAAGCCTGTTAGCATTGGTAACGATGTTTGGCTCTCAGCAAATGTAACGGTATGTGGAGGTGTTACGATTGGTGATCGATGCGTAATCGGTGCAGGTAGTGTCGTGACCCAGGACATCCCAGAAAATTCTTTTGCTGCAGGTGTACCGTGTAAAGTAATCCGTAAAATAACCAATTTGGATAGCATGCGCCATAAACCGGAAATACTTTCAGATTGCGATATAATCGAGTAGAAATGTAACATCCTGAACCATAGACCAGATTTTTGATTAAATAGAGACCGCTGAAGAGGGATGTATATTATGCGGAAATCATGAATATTACGAAAAGCCCTTTTTCCTCACACTAAAATGAAAAATCACATTTTTAGATTGTTTGTAACAAGACATGTGACAGGTTATAATTTAATTGGTATGACTAAGTAATCGTTGCTTAACGACTAATAAAGGAGTTTTAAAATGTACAGAACAGTTCAAGATTTTCTAGGAGATTGGGCAAGTGCTTCTGCAGGGACAATTCGTGTTCTTGAATCGCTTACCGATGATAAATTAGATCAGGTAATTGTGGAAGGTCACAGCTCATTGGGATGGTTAGGTTGGCATTTGGCAACCTGTCCGATGTTCTTTGGGGGTCAGGTAGGATTAACACTTACTCCAGTAGGCAATCCGAAGGAAGTTCCAGCTCAAGCGAGTGTGATTGTTGAGGCTTATAAGAATATTGCGGCTAATATTGCTTCTGAAGTAGAGAAATTAACGGACGAACAAATGGTTGAGAGTGTGCAGACCTTTGCTGGATTAACGCCTCGTGGTGCTATGCTTAGATCGCTGATTGATCATCAGACACATCATCGTGGTCAAATGACAGTTCTCTTACGTCAAGCAGGTCTTCCTGTACCAGGCGTAATTGGTCCTACTAGAGAAGAACAAGCTCAAATGAAATAATTACGGGTACTTGCCTCTGGTGATAGCTTACCGAATAGGGCTGGTATTACGAACAAAAAATCTCGTTCCCCAGACCTTTGTCTCGGAAACGAGATTTTTTGTTGCCGGATGGAGTCGTATCTATTATTGCGTAGGATTGCAGCTTCCTTTGCTGGGTTCGGTGATCACTTAGTGACCTGTTTCAATTTGTTGCATATATTCTCTGGGAGAACTCCCCGTCACTTTCTTGAAGACCTTACTGAAATAGAAGGCACTTTCATAACCAAGTTTTTGTGAAATTTCGTAAATACGCCCATCTCCTCGTGCCATCATTTCCTTGGCTGCAGTGATTTTGGTTTCCGTGATATATTCCACATAGTTGACCTTAGCGACTTTGGAGAACAGATGGCTCAAATAGTTGGGACTGAAATTAAAGACATCTGCCACTTGGTTCAGTGAAAGCTTAGTGCCGAGATTTCTTTTGATGTATTCCTGGACATTTTTGACGATTTGTTCTTTATAGCTTTGTCTTCGAGTAGAGAGAATTTCCGAGCAGCCGTCACGGAACTTAACCAACCAGCCGGCGATTTCTTCAATTGTATGCATCTGATAGATGGACCGGTAACCTTCCGGCTCATTTTCGAAGATATGCTCGACAATGTTTTCTCCATCCGCAAGAAGCGAAGTAGCCATATATAGAATATTGCAGGCAGCATCGGTAGCGGGTACCAATAAGTCAGGCCGGTCTTCGAAGATTTCGATCATTTTGGAGATGATGGTGTACAAAGCAAGGGTATCTAGTTCTTCAAAAGCACGGCGGATCTCCGAACGAGATTCGGAGAAATCAAAGAGTGAATGCTCCTGCTCAAGTGATTCACCTTCTGCAAAGAAAACAAAAGACCGTTCTTTCACGGCAATCGGCAATGCCTTTCGGGCTGCTAGATAGCTCTCCCGCAGCAAATAAGGGTCTTCGACTGCAAACCCTATGGCACCAATAATCGTTACATTGAAATAGTTATGTAGTACAGATGCCATGTCTTTAAGTTGCTTCTCAATGTCAGACATCCAGTTACGGGGATCTACTCCGGGGACAGGCAGAGCAACGGCAAAATTGCGCAAGTCCAGACTGGTTACATAGCAGGGCTTTATAGAAGCCAGTGTGTCCTTTGCCATTTGTACTGTACTTGAACATAAGGCGACCAGCTTATCCCCACGGGGTGGGACAGTGTCCGGTCCTAGAATCCGGCAAGTGCATACGAGGTAGGCGGGCTCGGACAAATCTAACGCCAAATCCTCAATCTGCAGAAGGTACTGGTTCTTATTCTCGAACAGGTTGTTGAATAGACGAATGAAGAATTTATCACGCTGCGCCTGAAGATTGCTGCGGTGAACAAGTTTAGGGTAGCTTTCCATCGTCTGGTAGCTTTCAAGAAAGGAGATCGCCTTTCGAATGGATTCGGCCAGTGCTTCCGGTGTGAGTTCCAGCTTTACCAGATAATCGGTGGCCTGTACCTCTATGGCTGCACGCGCGTATGGAAATTCTTCATAACTGGTCAACATAATGAACAATGGAAGACGACCATATTTTTGGCGTACTGAAGCGGCAACCTCCAAACCGCTTTTTATTGGCATTTTAATATCGCTGATTACAATGTCCGGGCGGAGGGTGTCAATCATTTCTTCTTCTTGGGCACCATTGTGCGCGATGCCTACAATCTCTATATGATATTGCTCCCATTTCAGCATAGACTGCAAGCCGATACAGACTAGAGCTTCGTCGTCGGCGATTAATAATTTGATCAATATGACCACATCCTTGCTAGATTTGCCAATCTACTCTTTTTGCATATAGGGTAGAAGGATTTTCATTCGGGTATATCGGCCCAACGCACTCTCAATCGAAAGACCGTAATTCTCCCCAAAGGCTAGCCGTAAACGCTCATTTACACTACGGAGTCCAACGTTCTCGAACACACCCTTAGCTTCATCCTCCGCATCACACAGAATGGTAGAGATTTGTTCTTCCTTCATGCCAATACCGTTGTCTTCAATTGTGACCAGGATATCGGCAAAACCGCTTTTCTTCACCGTGATCAGTATATCTCCTCTACCTTTGGGCTCGATGCCATGGAAGATAGCATTCTCAACCAGGGGCTGTAGCGTGAAACGGGGAATCAGGCCGGAGAGCAGTCCTTCATTCTCAATTTCCATCACCATCGAGACCGTACTGCCATACCGGTATTTTTGAATCAGAAAATAGTCATCAAGCAGGCTTAGCTCATCTTTTAACGGCATTAGCCTCCGGTTGTCTTTGGCAATGCTGCGCAGCAATCTGGAGAGTGAGGTAGTCATTTCTGCAATGCCGGTGGCATTCTGAATCGTAGCCATCCATTTGATCGAATTCAGTGTATTGTATAAAAAGTGGGGATTGATCTGACTCTGTAACATCCGGTATTCCAACTCCTGTTTCTGCTTCTCGTCTGCAAGTTGACTATCCATGAGTGCAACAATGTCCTGAGACAGTCGGTTGATCCCCCGTCCGACATCACCGAGCTCACTATTCCATTCAATATTGCGGTCCAGTAGGAAATTGCCCTGGGCAATCTTATCAATTCGCTTCTTTAATTTCTCTACCGGGAGACTGATGGTACGGGTTAAGTACAAGGTAATAATGCCGCTTAAGACGATAACCAATAAACAAACGCCGAGCATGACTAGAATCCATATATTTGTTTTGGGTGCGAACAAGTCATTAGGTAATGTCTGAGACAGAATCACACCGTTGCGTACGGGATAAGAGACCAGGATTTGGCTTTCTTCCTCCTCCAGCTTAATCATGGACAGCTCGGTTTGTGGTCCAACAGGTTTCTCATTGGTATAGGATACCGGTTCATAAGGTTGTGTAATGGAAATTACTTTATCGCCAATGATCTGATAATGATGGTTGCCGAGCGTTAGCAGCATTCGGGAATTCTCTGGCAGGGAATAACCTTTCAGTTTGTCGGTAATTAAGGAAGTATTAGCGAGTAAATAAACCGTTCCAATCCGGGCAGCACCATCTCCGTAAATCGGTAGAATAAATGGGATTCCGTTCGTGGTGGAGAGCGGGTCCTTGATCACTTGTTCCCACTGCTCCACAGCATCTTTGTTAAGACCGGGAATTTGACCGATATTGTGAACAGTAAGTGGAATAGAAGTACTGACGGAATTATCCAACTGGAGGAACTTTCCGTTGTTACCCGTCACAATCAAGCGGCGGACATAGCTATTGGAGCGGTTGATCCGAAAATCCTCCTGCATGGCGTTAAAGACATTAACAGCATCCTTGGCACTTGCCTTTGGAGATACAAAATAATCAGTAAGTAATGTATTGGTGGACGAGTTGGTGCTGCTGGTCATCGCCAAAGAGGACAGATTAATCAAATCTTGTTCAATAATATGGGAAACCAGCTGAAGGTTGAACTCGGTCGCCTGAATGGTTGTTTTACGCTGATAATAGGTGATCAATTCATAGCTGAAAAAAGACAGCAGAGCGGCGATTAGTAGCGCGAATAGAGTCATGATGAGAATAATACGGCTTTTAATAGTGGATTTTCTTACCGTTGTGAACACTCCTCTACGAAATGCGGAAATATATAAAGCGGTTTCAAAAATATCCTTGAATAAATGCATGTGTAAAGTGAATCTTCTATTTATAATTTATAATATGCTTAACTAGTTTACCGATATCCATATTAACAACATAGCATATTCCTGCAATTCCATACAGTGGACGGCAGAGGAGCTGAGAAATTTACATGTTTTAAATAGGATTTTACAGGTTTGAAGCAAGGAGGAAAAGAAGAACAAAGAAAAGTGAATGAACTGAGTTTGAAAATACATGCCATTCTAGATGGGAAAGTCTTAAACTTTGAAATAGATCGGATGAGCCGATCAGTGTAAACAATCAGAAGGAAAAGGGGATTTTTATATGAAATTGAAAAGATTCTATGGCATGACTTTCGCCACAATACTCTCCCTAAGTGCGCTGGCCGGATGTTCCGGTAATAACAACAACGAAGGTAGTGCTGCAACAGCTGCTCCACAAAAGAGCAATTCTGCAAACGCTTCCGCTGAACCGAAACAGGATCCTGTGACCTTGAAATGGGCATTGTGGGATTGGGAAGCCACAGCATACTACCAGCCGTTGATCGAAGCCTATAAAGCTGAGCATCCGAATGTAACAATCGAATATGTCGATCTTGGTTCCACGGACTATATGACCATGCTAAGTACACAGTTGTCCGGCGGTGCCGATCTGGATGTTCTTACGATTAAGGATATTCCTGGATACTCAAACCTCGTGAAACAAAATCACTTGGAGCCGCTCAAGGGCTTTATGGGCGACAAAAGCATTGATCCATCCGTTTACGGCGGTACTGTAGAACAGATCGAAGTGAACGACGAAGTGTATGCGCTTCCTTTCCGTAGTGATTTCTGGGTCGTTTACTACAATAAGGATTTGTTCGACAAAGCAGGAGTGGAGTACCCGAGCAACGATATGACATTTGACCAATATGATGAACTAGCTAGAAAAATGACCTCCGGCAGTGGTGCTGAAAAAGTATATGGAGCCCACTACCATACTTGGCGGAGTGCAGTTCAATTGTTCGGTATTCTAGACGGCAAGAACAACGTTGTTGGTGGCAACTATGATTTCCTGAAGCCAACCTATGAACGGATCTTGAAAGAACAGGAAGATGGAATCGTTATGGATTACGCCACACTGAAGACTTCAAGTACGCATTATTCTGGTGTATTCTACAACAATTCCGTTGCCATGATGAATATGGGTAGCTGGTTTATAGCGACACAAATTGAAAAGGTGAAGAGCGGCGAGTCCCAATCAACCCACTGGGGAATTGTGAAATATCCTCACCCGGATGGTGTAGAAGCAGGCACAACCCTAGGTACAATTACTTCCCTGGCTGTAAATCAGAAATCTAAAAATAAAGAAGCTGCCCTTGATTTCATGAACTTTGTGACGGGTGAAGAAGGTGCCAAAGTCATTGCTTCCACCGGAACCATTCCAGCGATTAAGAACGATGAAGTTATCCAATCCATCACATCCATTGACGGTTTCCCTACGGATGAGAACAGTAAAGCAGCACTGACTACGGTTCAGACGTATCTGGAAATGCCAATGCATGAAAAGAGTGCAGATATTGAAGTCATCCTGAACGAAGCCCACGATAACATTATGACCAAGAACGCTTCGATCGACGAAGGTTTGAAGGATATGAATACGCGCGTACAGCAGCTCTTGAACAATTAACCTGAAGAGAGTTGGTGAATTCTAAGGGCGGGTGTATGCCCGCCTTTTATAGAAGGTTTGGAGGAGAAAGCATGCAGAACGAAACCATATTGGGTACAAAAAAGATCCCTAAACGACATTTGTCTAAAGGTGTCCGGGAAAACCTGGTAGCTTACAGCTTCATTGCGCCAAACTTTATCGGATTTGCCGTGTTTACGCTGGTACCCATGTTCTTTGCCTTTATTCTTGCTTTTGTGAAATGGGACGGGGCCAATCCAATGAAGTATATCGGACTGGACAATTTCACCCGGCTTATCAAAGATACAACATTTCACAAAGCATTATGGAATACCATTGTTTACACTATTGGCGTAGTACCGTTCACTATGATTGTGGCGCTCGCGCTGGCCATTCTGCTTAATCAGAAGATAATGGCCCGTAATTTCATGAGAACCGTATTCTTTTTCCCATATGTAGCTTCATTGGTAGCTGTTGCTGCCGTATGGAACTTTATCTTTAGCCCTACGATGGGTCCGATCAACAATATTCTGCATACCCTTACCGGCATCCCACTGGAGGAGCTTCCCCGCTGGGCAGCGGATAAACACTGGGCGATGTTCACCGTAATACTGTTTACGGTATGGAAAAACATGGGGTATTACATGGTCATTTACTTGGCAGGTCTTCAGGGGATCAACCCTGAATTGTACGAGGCTGCTGAACTTGATGGAGCCAATGCATGGAGAAGATTCCGCAATGTGACGGTCCCTCAGCTGGCGCCTACCTCCTTCTTTGTGCTGATGATTCTAGTCATCAATTCATTCAAAGTCTACGATATCTTTATCAACCTATTTGCCGGCGCTGATAACCAGCTGAACGATTCTACAAGGGTTATGGTTTATCAAATCTACAATACGGCGTTCCGTTCGCTTGATTACGGATATGCCAGCGCCATGGCCATTGTATTGTTTCTGCTGGTACTTGGCATCACCATCGTCCAGTTCCGCGGCGAGAAGAAATACGGACAATAGGAGGATTCAAAAGATATGGTGGGTACAAATAAAGGAATTAGAATCGGCACAATGGTGCTAGTGTATATTTTGTTATTTGCGACAGTGCTCTGTATGCTTGTTCCATATATATGGATGTTGTCTTCTTCACTCAAGCTGAACAAGGATGTGTTCTCGTTTCCGATGCAATGGATTCCGGCAAATCCGCGCTGGGAGAATTTCGTGGATATCTGGACCCGAATTCCGCTGGACCGCTTCATTTATAACACAGCGAAATTATCAATTATCGTAACGATATTGCAGCTACTGACTTCAAGCTTTGCTGCTTATGCGTTCTCCAAACTGCAATTCAGAGGGAAAAATGTATTATTCCTTGGATATATCGCTACGATTGCGATTCCTTGGCAGGCATATATGGTGCCGCAATTTATCTTGATGCGTTACATGGGACTTAATAATACCCATCTGGCAATCATTCTATTGCAGGCATTCTCGGCTTTCGGAGTATTTCTGATGCGCCAGTTCTATCAGGGAGTCCCAGATGAATTATGCGAGGCGGCCCGAATCGATGGCTTGAGCGAATATGGGATTTGGGCGAGAATCATGCTGCCGTTATCTAAGCCAGCCTTGTCCACATTGACGATCTTCACCTTTGTTGCCACATGGAATGACTTTTTGGGACCAATGATTTATTTGACGGATACAAAGCTTAAGACCATTCAAATTGGACTCCGAATGTTTATTTCGCAATATTCCGCCGAATACGGTCTAATTATGGCTGCAAGTGTGGTTTCCATTATTCCGGTTGTGATTGTTTTCTTGGCACTTCAGAAGTATTTCGTGCAAGGCGTCGCAGCATCTGGTATTAAAGGCTAGATAGGTTGAACCTGGCAGTTGCAGTCTTCGCATGCTGCCAGTTTTTTTAGCTTACCTATGAAATGAATGCGCTTTCTCGTTGTCTTTGCCGTTGACAAATTCCAGCATGGAGTATACCGAAAAGCTATTTGCAGCAAAAAGGAGGATTAGAGAATGAACAGAAAGTACGCCATTGGAAAAAAGTTAATCTCAATAATGATGACCACTGCGCTCGTAGTAGGAATGTTTCCGGCATTCCATATGCCAACTGTATTTGCGGCAACAATGGATCCGATCTTCGCAGCTGCCCATATGGGCGTGCAGACATCTGCAGAAACTACTTTGCCTGCTAGCATTGATATTGGAGGCCAGTCTGCAACTGTGAAATGGAATATTGGCGAAGATACCTTTGCCGTACCTTATGACACAGTGTCAGTAACTGGTACAGCGAACGGAGAACCGGTTGTTGCCAGCGTAGAAGTTATCCCATCTTCAAACCATCCATTGGTTTACTTTGTGGATAGCGGCAGGGGGGGAGATTCCGTAGGAAATGTCCCTACTGCTTCGCCGCTGTACGAAGCAGTCAAAACGCTGACAGGTAGCTTGCTAATCAACCAGTCACCGGATCAGAAATATGTCAGCGGAACGACAATCTGGGGATTTGATGATTCCATAAACAAAGTGAAAAACTCCAAAGACGGGGGACTTGCCGATCCTGCAACTGATCCATCCATATGGACAGTAGGACTTCGTGCCGACCCTACTAGCAATCATATTGTATATAAATTAATGGCTCCAGAAGCTGGAACCTATACACTCAGTAGTGGTTTCCATGATTGGTATGGCAGCCGCACTCGAGTAATACAGCCTCAGATCGAATATAAGGATACAAATGGGGTAACAAAGACGATATCGTTTGCACCATTCAATACTAATGTCACTCAGCTTATTTCCGGCGAATTCACTATTCCCGGTGATATCGACGCTAGCAGTCCTATGACATTAACCTATGCCTATGTTTCCGGTGAGAAACCTATCTTGAGCTGGTTCGCCATTGCTAAGGGCGGGATTCAGAAAGAGATCGAAGAGGCTCGGCAGACCGCAGCTTCTATGGTCAAGGTTCTGCTCGACGGCAACGATATTAAAGCAGACAATGTCAACGGCCTCACGTTCAAGGGATTTGGCGTACTGAGTGCCAACAGCACCAGTGCCCTATTGATGGATTATAAGGCAGAGCATCCGGATGCATACATGGAGATGCTGCGGATTCTGTTCGGTGGAGATCATCCCATTATGACGCATGTAAAAATCGAGATGGGCAATGACCGCAACAATTCTACCGGTCCGGACCCGGCTACCATGCGTACGGCCGATGAAGAAGCCAATGTCACCCGGCATCCCGGATTCCAGCTTGCGGCAGACGCCAAGGCTACGAATCCGAGTCTCAAGGTCAGCATTCTGCGATGGAGTGCTCCGGCCTGGGCAAGCAACAACGATAAAATCTATACCTGGTATAAAAAGACGATTCTTGCCGCTTACCGAGAGTATGGTTATATGGTCGACTACGTGAATCCTCATATCAACGAGCATTCGCCGGATTTGACATGGACCAAACAGTACGCTGAGCGAGTTAAAACAGATAACGAAGGTTTTGCAAGTCCAGAGGAGCAAGCGCTCTATAACCAGATCAAGGTTGTGATCTCTGATGAAGTAGGGATCGGTTCCTTTGGCGGCAGTATGGTAAGCGACGCTTCACTAAGGGATGCGGCTCCGATCGCCGGATATCACTATAACACTGACGACGACAGCGCAGGAAATTTCAAAAAGCTCGCAGAGCAATATGATATTGAAGTATGGAACAGTGAGGCGCAGTCAACCTTCAGTAACTCTGCTTTCCGTCCCAACAATAATGTGAAAGACCCTACAGTGGAAGGAACCGGCATCGGCGGTGTTGGCAGTCCGCTGGAGATGAGCAATACGATTATTAAAGGATTCGTCAATTCCCGCCGGACGCATTTTATTTATCAGCCAGCCATCGGTTCATTCTACGAGGGTGGACAATATTCATTTAAGGAACTAGTTAGCGCGCGTGATCCGTGGTCGGGCTGGATTCACTATGATGCAGGTCTTGTTACACTGCAGCATTACAGCTGGTTCGCAAATCTGGGCTGGGAGAACGAGAATAATACGGCAGAGATTTGGAGAGCGGTTCCTAAGGCTAGCTCTACGGGGGCAGCAGGCACTAACCCTGTCAGCGGCCGCAACGGTTCTCCTAGCTATATGACTCTTGCTGCACCTGACAAGAGTGATTTCTCGACCGTTATCGTAAATGACAGCGAGTATGCTAAAACCTACAAGCTACAGACAGTCAATATGGGTTATACGGACAATCCATCACTGGAAGTGTGGGAGACTCGTGCGGCAGACGAGGGAAAAGCTTTTAACAGCAATTATATGAAATATCTCGGGGATATCGTTGCTGATGGCAGTGGGGTTTATACCATTCATGTCAAACCATATTCGACAGTGACCGTGACCACTTTGGAGAATAAGGATAATGAGGCATTTCAGACGCCGATACCTGTAGAAGGCGACCGCACCGTGCTTGATACCGATGCAACGGGCAGGGTGCAAAATACCACAGACAATATCCTGTATGCGGATGATTTTGACTATTCCAATCAATCCGTTGTGAAAATCGGGGCAGGTGGGCAGAGTGTTGGCACCCAAAGTTATATAGAATCCCGTGGCGGCTCTAAAAGTGTGATACCGCGCTATACGCATGACCGTAACGGCGCATTCGAGGCTTATCTTCCGGACGGGACGGACAACTATGTTCTGCGCCAACAGCTGGATACCGAAATGATGGGGCTAGGTGGCACTTGGAACGGTGGAGACCCCGTAACAGCTATCGGTGATAACCGATGGACGAATTACAAGGCCAGTGTAGATGTTTCATTCGAGACGAACAATACGCAGGGCGGAGCCAATTATGCTGCGATTGGTGCACGGTATCAAGGAGGTGGCAGCTCTCACACTATAAACGGCACACCTTATGTGCTGAAATTCTGGTTTGACGGAGGCTGGCAGCTACTGGTCAATAATAGTGCAGTAGCGAGTGGGAATGTAGTGAGCGGTTCCGGTGGAGTTAAGCTGGCTGGATTCAACGCCGCACATGATGCCTGGCATAACATTGCCATTCAGGTTGCAGGCGATAAAGTAACTGCTTATCTGGAAGATGTGAAACTGGCTTCTTATACCGATCCCAACCCTGAATTGTCTGGTCGGGTAGATTTAGCCAGCGGATATTATCATGTTCGCTTCGACAATTTGAAAGTTGAGACGGTTGACGGCTATGCGCCGTACTATTCCGAACTACTGGATAATCTTGAAATGTATGACCTGGCAGCTACACCTAACCCTAAATTGCAATACAACGGATTGTGGAGTCATCAAAATGGTGCCGGTATGTATATTTACCAACGTTCCTTATCCACTAGTCAAGGTGCGGATGCAACGATGGAATATTCTTTTGAAGGCACTGGGCTAGATATTCTGGGACCGAATAATGGCTCGGCTAAGTTAGAAGTGACTGTTGATGATGAAATTGTCATGCTGTCAGCCGATACGATGGCCTCTAAAGAACTTTACCAAACGTACACGCTTCGCGGACTTAAATATGGACAGCATAACGTTCAGATAAGGGTATTAAGCGGCACTTTGGTTGTGGACGCGGTGGCAGTTGTTTCCGGTGAAGTAAAAGGTGCTGTGGATACAGCAACGCTGCAAGCCGCAGTAACCGCTGCAAAAGAAATTAACAAGCTGGATGAGTATCCTGAGAGAGATTGGCTGCTTTTTGCCACCGCACAGCGTGCCGCAGAGGAAGCGCTGGAGAATGCGGCTGACTACAGATTGGATCAAGAAGGAGCCATTCATCTTGCGGGACGTCTCACTTCCGCTCAGAACCAGTTGACTACAGGGGATGTAAGGGAGCTTGCGGCTCCTCAGGATACTGCCACTTCTGTCGGTAAACTGCCGACTCTTCCTGATAAGCTGGAGGCTACCCGTGAAGACGGATCTAAATTACTTGTGCCAGTGAAGTGGAATGTAGGTGCAGTTAGCTTCAACACGCCGTATGAAAGGGTAGCTGTAACTGGTACTTATGGCAATCTAAAAACCACTGCTTATGTAGAAGTGGTGCCAGAAGGTCTCGTATACTTTTTGGATGTTGGTGTTTCGGCGGATGGTGTCACACCACCCTATACGGTGATCAAAAATTTCGTGGGCGACAGCCTCCTGAACAGCACTGCGGATCAACTATCAACAGGTGCTATGTGGGGTCATACCAATACAGGAGCAAATTATAATCTCAAGGGGCTCGGAGGTGCCGTGGTTATTACGGATAAAACTCAGACAGGTGTCTACAGCTCGAATACAAAGAATACACCTCTGATCTACACCCTCCCACTAAACGCAGGGAAGTACACGATTACATCATTCCATCGGGACTGGTGGAATATGAGCAACCGCACGATGGATATTACGCTTAGCTATATGGATGCTGAAGGGAAAACGGTGAACGAAACGGTCAAGACCGGTGTACTCGCAGGTCCTAATGGCATCACGATCACTCATAACTTTACGCTGCCGGTGAGCGGCGTCGTGAAATATTCGATAAACAATACGAATACTCAGGCATCTGTGATCAGTTACTTAGCTGTGGCGAAGGACAGGGTCAGCATTGCCAATGAGCAAGCTGTGAACGAGGCCAAGAGTATTATAGAAGGCGCTGCATACAGCGTGCAGAAGACAACAGCTAACAGCGAGGACAAAGTCCGGACTTGGCTGCTCCAAACAACGATGAACGGCTTGATCGGGTTCAGTGATACAGGGGTTACGATAGGTGACATCACCCTATCTTCGTTCCAGGAAGCCACGGATGACACAGCCGGCAGCTTCAGCTTCACGGTAACGCTGAGCAAGGGCGAGGCGAAGGCGGAAGCTGCAGCCAGCGGATCGATTAAGCTGCCGGAGCCGGATCGTCTTCAACCGGTGATTACCCTGAATGGTGAGGCTACTGTTAATCTGCCGATAGGATCTGAATATACAGATGCCGGAGCCTCAGCGTATGACAACGAAGACGGTGACATCACAGACCGCATCACTACAACGGTCAGCAGTGAAGTGTATGGTCTAACTGAATTAGATACGGCGAAAGCGGATATCTACACTTTCCATTACAATGTCAGCGATGCTGCAGGCAACGCGGCTACTGAAGTTACCCGAAAAGTAATCGTATCGGAAGATCCGGATGTATTGAAGCCGATCATTACCCTGCTTGGTGAACCATCTGTTCAACTGGATAATGGTGCTAGCTATACAGATGCTGGAGCCACAGCAGTAGATGACCGCGATGGCGACATCACAGAACGTATTACAGCTACGATTACGAAGGATGGAAACAGCATCGAAACGCTAGATACTACAGTGGAGGGTACTTACATTTATCATTATAATGTGAGCGATTCCGTAGGCAACGCGGCAGCAGAAGTCACTAGAACAGTTACAATTGCCGAAGCTCAGCAACCGCCGACTTCAACACCAACGGCAGAACCAACACCGACAGTTGAACCCACAGCAAGTCCGGCGCCAACACCTGCACCTGCAGTGACCCCGGGCCCAGTGTCAACAACAGCGCCGACGATATTACCAACATCAACACCGCTGACGCAAACCACACGGATTCTTGACAGAGATGATTTTACCGCTCCGGTTGGAGGGGTTATAACGGTTCAGCTTAACGAAACTACAGATTCCGTACTGCTTCCTGAGGGGTTATCAGAACTCATCGGAGTAAATACGCTACGTCTCGTATGGCCTACGTTAACTATTCAGCTGACTCCGGAAGCGCTGAAGAGCATCCAAGAGAAAGCTGGGGGAGATCAAGCAGATGGGGCACGCCTCAAGCTCTCGGCCGGGAAGGTATCAAGAGCTGTCGTGGAACAGCTTATGAATAACCCGGCTGTCAACCGTTCGGTTCAGTTAACTGCTGCAAGCGATGTAATTAACTTCAGCTTGGAAGGTATAGGTGTGGACGGTACTGCCATTCCGATCCCCCGTTTTGACAAGCCATTGACGATTACCTTCACCGTCGATTCGGATGCCAATACCGATTTGCTCGGCCTCTACTATATCGCCGGGGACGGAGCTCTTGAGTTTATGGGAGGAACGCTAACTACTGGAATATGGAATGCGGAAATACAGCATTTTAGCCAGTTTGCGGTCCTGGAATATGACAAGGTTTTCTCGGATGTCAGTGCAGATAGTTGGGCTAGTAATGTTATTAAGACCATGGCTGCCAAACATATTATGCAAGGCATTTCTAATACCGAATTTAATCCACAGGGGAAAGTGACAAGAGCACAATTCGCGACCATGATTGCAAGAGCGTTAGGGTTAGAGACAGGAGGTCATTCGGCGTTCGTTGACGTGGACTCCAAAGCCTGGTATGCCGAAGCCGTTGCAGCTGTAAGCGAAGCGGGCATTGTATTTGGCCGCAGTTCGGATACTTTCGCACCGGATCACAGCATCACCCGTGAGGAAATGGCTGTGATGATCGTCAGGGCTTATGAATATTTACATGGCAGCAAGGTAGAAGAAGTTTCTGCGGGCTCGTTCAGTGATTATTCCCAGATTCATGATTGGGCACAGAAGTCAGCAAGGATTGCTGAGCAGACGGAGCTCATTAAGGGACGCGGCAATAAGCAATTCGCGCCTCAAGAGCTGATGACCCGTGCCGAAAGTGCACAAGTCATTGCCAATCTGCTGGGGCATTTGTAAGGCCCATACTTCTATGAACCTGGCAGCTGCTGTAGCGGGCTGTCAGGTTCTTTATAGTTTCAGATTACAATTGCGGAGCGTTGATAAGTGGCAAGATCAGCTTTTTTTGCCGTATTTTCCAGGTGGAATGCCCGTGATGTTCTTGAAGGTACGAATGAAATTGGCATAGTCATTGAAGCCGGATAGATAACAGGTATCGGAAACGGAGTTTCCAGCGGTTAAGAGCTGTTTGGATAACGCGATCTTTTTCAGCAGGACGTAACGGTAGATTGTTCCTCCGGTCTGTTGCTTGAACAGGTGACTAAGATAATATTTATCGACGTTCAACTCCCCGGCGATCTGCTCAAGCGATAGATTTAGATGGAGATGGTTATCAATATAGCTCATGGCTGTTTGAATATGTGAGGAAATAATGCTAGGTATAGTGGAAACGGTACGGCTATATAGCTCATTAATGAGGACAAGGATCTGAATCAGATATGTAAGGGCCAAAACCTCGCTGCCGTATTGAGGGTTCTCCAAGGATGCAATCAGGCAGGAAGCAAGCGCCATATACTCTGCAAGCAGCGCTTCATCCATTTGAGCCAGATTATACTCTCCGTTCTGACGGTTCTGGAAGCAGGCGAGCAGATTTGTAGTTGCGGTACAGAAGGGATATACAAGTGGAGCTTTGAAATGAATAGTTAAACGTTCGTAAGGCTCCGGAGATAGATTAATGATTTTATGAATCTCGTGATTGTTGAATAAGAGCACATTGCCCCGCTGAAGCGGATAGCTATATTGATCCACAAATCCGTTCACCGTGCCGCCTAAAAATAGGAAGATTTCAAAGTGATCATGAATATGAAAATCTTTGGTGGGTGAGATCGGTGAATTGCCGATGCCCGCCAGTATGTCGCCTTCGAACGGCTGATAATACTGGGCATGTTTCATCGAGAGAGCCCCTTTCAAATTGATCGCAAGATACGCAATAAATGATCATAAATCGCAAAGACATTGCAATAACATAACACTAAACTATAGAAGAAGATTACGCAATCAACCAAGTATATAGCTGGTCAGAACAAGAGTAACGGGAACCTGCATCTGCTGAATAGACGCAACTGGAAGGGCGGTATTGTGTATGAATGGTACGAAACAGCGTAAATATTGGCTGGACACGATGCTAAAGATCGGGGACCCAGTGCTTGACGCTTTGTCGCAGAGAAAATTAAAGGAACGGCTACCTACGGAGTTTAACAGTGACAGGAGTTCATTTGCGCACTTGGAAGCATTCTCTAGGTTATCCTGTGGAATGGCTCCCTGGCTAGAGCTTAAAGGGCTGGAGGGTGAAGAAGAAGTGCTCAGGGCTCGTTATGTCATATTGATGCTGGAATGCATCGATGCTGCTGTTGATCCATCATCGCCTGACTATATGGATTTTAAGTCCGAAGGCCAACCGTTGGTCGATGCGGCATTCCTCGCTCATGCTTTGGTGCGTGCACCGAAGCGGCTTGCAGGGCAGCTGAATGAGCGGGTGAAAGGTAATTTAATAACAGCTTTGAAGCAAACGCGCCGGACAGCGCCTAGCGGCAGCAACTGGCTGTTATTTAGCGCAATGGTCGAAGCAGCTTTATATATCCTCGGCGATTCAGAATATGACCGGATGCGCGTGGGATATGCGATCCATATGTTTATGGATTGGTACAAAGGGGATGGCATATACGGGGACGGTAAGGATTTCCACTGGGATTATTACAATAGCTTTGTCATTCAGCCGATGCTTGTGGATTTGGTTACACTCTTTGAACGGGAATCGGAGCAATATTCAGAATTGAAGCTCTTGATTGTAGAGCGGGCACAACGATACGCAACGGTTCTGGAACGAATGATTGCGCCAGACGGTACGTATCCGTTCATCGGGCGTTCCATCGTTTACCGTTTTGGTGCATTTCAACTGCTATCCCAAGCGGCGCTGCAGCATTTTCTGGAGGATGCGCTATTCCCCTCACAGGTACGCTGCGCCTTGACTGCTGTAATTACACGGACTATGGGGTTTACGGGGACATTGGATGAGGCCGGATGGCTACGTCCAGGGGTATACGGCTACCAGCCGGAGCTTGCTGAGAGCTACATCAATACGGGAAGTCTTTATTTATGCGCTTCGGTATTCCTTCCACTGGGGCTACTGCCTGCAGATCCTTTCTGGGCAGGGACAGAATTGAAATGGACCGCACAAAGAATTGCAGCCGGTGAGGATGTTATGAGAGATCATGCCTTGAGTAGATAGAGGTGGATCTGATCTAACTGGGCAAAGGGAGGAAGAAAGCATGAACAGACAGGAGCTTTTCGAAATTGTCCAAGTGCTGAAGCCGGCAAATCTGAGCTTGTATTATCCGAATGGAGCGTCGGATGCTTTTTGGAAACAGGCCTTATCATCCGAGATATTAAAGGAAGATATCATCGAAATCCGCGAGGAGGCTCAAAGATTAGACAGCCAGCCTATATCGGAGCTGACGGATACGCTATTTTCAATTTTTGCGCGCACGGGTTCAAGGTTGGAATATGAAAGGGTCTATTTCGAACGGAGAAGAAGGCTGAATACATATGTATTTATGACCTTGCTTGAGCCGGATAATGTCAGACTTCTCGAGAACCTGGAAAATATCCTGTGGTCTATATGCGAAGAGTACACATGGTGCCTACCAGCCCATCTTCCTGCAGATCATAATACAGTGAATATCAACCAGTTTATTGATCTGTTCTCCTCGGAGACTGCTTTTACCCTTGCAGAAATTACTCTATTACTGGGAGAACGACTTCCGCTGCTTCTTCGATCCCGAATCAGACATGAAGTTGAGCAGAGAATATTTCGACCTTTTATTAACTGTGGTCCCTATGAATGGGAGACTGCACGGCATAACTGGGCAGCAGTGTGCGCAGGGTCGATCGGGGCAGCCGCCTTATTGATGTTGGATGATCCTGCTGCGCTGACGGATATCCTGCTGAAAACAGAGCGCAGCATGAGCTACTATCTGGAAGGCTTCGGGGAAGATGGGGCCTGCCTTGAAGGTCTGAGTTACTGGAACTACGGATTTGGCTATTTCACGTATTACAGCGATCTTCTCCGGGTTAGAAGTAAGGGAAGAGCAGACTGGTTTGCAACGGACAAAGTGCGGAGCATTGCTCAATTCCAGCAGAAATGTTTTCTTGGGAGCAGCTTTGTCGCTAATTTCTCTGACTCTGAGACTCAAATTCACATTCATATGGGACTGTCTCATTATTTAGCTGATATCTATCCAGATGTCGAATGTCCACCTTCTGAGCTGCGTGCTCCTTTCACAGAGGATCACTGTAGTCGCTGGGCCCCGGCCTTTCGAAATCTGATTTGGAGAAAGACCAGTGATCTGGAAGAGAACCAGGATTGGAAAGCGGCCAGCTATTATCTTCCTGATGCGGCATGGCTCGTTTCACGATATATATCCGGAGGAAGCTCGTTCGGCTTCGCGGCGAAGGGAGGGCATAACGCTGAACCTCATAATCATAATGATCTGGGACAGTTCATTCTGTTAGGTGGAGGCGAAATCTATGCAGCTGATCTCGGGAGTGGAGAGTATACGGCTGAATATTTTGGAGCTGGCCGTTATCAATATGATTGCAATGGCTCGCAGGGACATTCGGTTCCTATCATCGGCGGCCAGTATCAACTGGCTGGCAGGAAGCATAGTGCTACAGTTCTGTATGCGTCGGCTGGGGTGGAGCGGGACGAGTTGAAGCTAGAGCTGTCTCAGGCATACGAAGCGGAAGATCTCCAATCCCTGATCCGCTCTATGGTTTGGTATAAAGAGCAGCGTCCTCGTTTAGAGTTAATGGACGAGTATCGGTATAACGGTAGGCCGGAGAGCTTTACGGAGCGGTTCGTAACCTGGCGTCGTCCAAAGATACTTCGATCTGGTGTCGTACTGCTGCCCGGAACTGAAGTAGGCGGTGTGGAAGTGACTTATGATATCCAGGTCGTAGAGCCAGAAATTACCGTACGTGAGTACCAGGATCATTTTGGCAGGAATACGGTCTGGCATACGCTCGACTTTCATGCTCTTCAACCTGATTCTGAAGGGAAATTAACATTTACCTTTCAATTTATATAAAAGCGAACCATTCGAAGAAGGCGGTGTTTGAAATGAATATAACGGAAAAACAAACTTGGGTGGATGAAGCTTGGAACAAGGCACTTGAAAAGACAAGATGTAACAGTCGAAAGATCGGTGCAGAATTTCCACACGCGAGTCAAGGTGGTAAATACTTGCTTGAGGCACCGAACTGGTGGACAGCAGGGTTCTGGCCGGGAATGCTCTGGCAGTTTTATTCTGAGAGCGGGGACGAAAGTCTTAAAATGATCGCGGAACGCTGCGAAGAGAGACTCGACGAGGTACTGGACGGCTACGTTAAGCTGGATCACGATTTAGGCTTCATGTGGATTCTTACCAGTGTGGCAAATTATAAGTTAACGGGTAGTGAAGCGTCACAAATTCGGGCATTAAAGGCGGCCAACTACCTGGCAGCCCGCTTCAATCTGAAAGGACATTATATTCGGGCTTGGAATCCATGGAGTGAAGGGGAGGACAACAGCGGAGTTGCTATTATCGACTGCTGTATGAACACCAGCCTGTTATTCTGGGCTTCCGAGACAACAGGTGATCCCCGCTATCGTCATATCGCAGAGGCGCATATGGATACTGTACTGGAGCATTTTATCCGGCCGGACGGCTCCGTGTACCACATCGTCAAATTCAACCCGGAGACGGGTGGAGTGGTGGAGAAGCTTGGAGGACAAGGCTTTGCGCCTGAATCGGCTTGGTCACGGGGCACGGCTTGGGCTATTTACGGCCTAGCGCTTGCCTATCATCATACGGGAAAGCAAAGCTACTTGGATGCAGCCAAGCAGGTAGCGCATTTCTTCTTGACCCGACTGCCGGATGATCACGTTCCACATTGGGATTTCCGTGCTCCCGTTGAAGTAGGCGAGCTGCGTGATAGCTCCGCCGGTTCCTGCGCGGCAAGTGGTTTGCTGCTGCTTGCCGACCAGGTGGATGATTCGGAGTCTCATGTGTACCGGAATGGGGCTATAAGAATAGTGGAATCTCTCTGCAAAAATTATGGCAGTTGGGACAATGCGGACGAGGAAGGGTTGCTGCTTCATGGTACAAGTAATTACCCTGAGGACCGGAATATAGATGTTCCGCTTATCTATGGTGATTTTTTCTATGTCGAAGCATTAGCCCGGATTAAATCCGCAGGGCCGTTCTTTTGGGAGTAGGGGTGATTATGATGAACAATGAGAAATCACTTTCTCGGATCGGCGGTAACCCGCTGAAGACCCGTGAGGATCTGGTGATCGCCCTTGAGCAGCTTACGGATCCGCTTCGGCCGCACTACAGCAGAGGCAGCGCACGACTTGAAATCGGTAGAACCGGGGCGAGCTATTCGGCAGCAACTGCTGAAATGGAAGGTTTCTCACGGGTGTTATGGGGGCTGGTACCCCTGCTCATTGGTGGTGGAGACAGCGAACTCTGGGACATCGTGCTGGATGGTATTCGGCATGGCACCGATCCTTCTCATGAAGAATATTGGGGAGAGGTAAAGGATTACGACCAGCGTTTGGTCGAAATGGCGGTCTTCGGCTTCGCATTGGCAGCCATTCCGGAACGGATTTGGTTGCCGCTTGCTCCGAAGGAGCAGGATCAATTATACCGCTGGCTGAATCAAATAAATGCCCATCCTTGCTATGACTGTAATTGGCTGTTCTTCAACGTTCTAGTCAATGTCGGATTCCGTAAAATCGGCCGTTCCTACGACGCAGAGCAGCTGGAAAACAATTTGAAGCGCATGGATGATTTCTATCTGGGTGAGGGCTGGTACAGCGACGGAATTAACGGCCACAGCGATTATTACGTACCTTTTGCTATTCATTACTATGCGCTGCTGTATGCAAAGCTGATGGAGCAGGAAGACTCCGAACGTTCCCGTATGTTCAAAGATCGGGCTCGATTGTTTGCTGCTGAATTCATCGGCTGGTTCGCACCCGACGGCTCTGCGCTTCCATATGGGCGCAGTTTGGCTTACCGTTTTGCCCAATCGGCATTCTGGAGCGCCTTGGCTTATGCAGACGTTGAAGGATTTCCCGCTGGTGTGGTAAAAGGTCTGGTGCTGCGAAATCTGCGTTGGTGGTTCAGCCAGCCGATTGTTGACGCTTATGGCGTACTGACCATCGGATATACTTACCCGAATCTGGTCATGGCGGAGAATTACAATGCCCCCGGATCTCCGTATTGGGCGCTAAAGACATTCCTGCCGCTGGCTCTAGGGGCGGATCATCCGTTCTGGAAGGAAGAGGAACTGCCGCTGCCGGCCATTCCGGCGGTCATGGTTCAGAAGCCTGCACATCTTGTCATCGTCCGCGAGCCCGCTTCCGGTCATGTGGCAGCCTTCAACAGCGGACATTTATACACGAATGAACATACCCATACCTCGGCCAAATACGAGAAATTCGTGTATTCAACAGGCTTCGGCTTCAGCGTGCCCCGCTCCGAATGGGGGCTCTCCCAAGGAGCGTTCGACTCTATGCTTGCGCTGAGTGAGCGCGGAGACAACTTATACCGGGTACGACGCCAGAATATAGAGTCTGAGATTATAGACAACGTCCTTCGTTCCGTCTGGAGGCCGTGGGCCAATGTCGAGGTTCAGACTTGGGTTGTCGCCGGACTTCCTTGGCATATTCGGATTCATCGAGTCGAAACTGGACGGTCGCTGGATACCGCAGAGGGTGGATTCGCACTTGGGCAAGAGAATGAAATGTTATCGAAGATCGATGTGGCTGGTGCGATGGCCTCCACTGCTTGGGGAACCAGTGGAATCAAGGATTTGCTAGGCTGCCGGAAGGGTGAGCTGGTTTGGCCGAATGCCAATACGAATCTCCTTCGCCCTCGGACGGTCCTGCCGATGCTGACGACCACCCTTCTGCCGGGCATTCATTGGCTCGCGTCGGCTATATTTGGTTCACCTTCAGAGGAGGCTTTGGATATTCAGGCTGATCAAGCTGATGACGTCTTCAAGCATTCACCTGAGCAAGATTTGAAAGTTAAGCTCAGCGATGGAGCGTTAACCATTGTCACTCTTTCTGGGAGAGAAATTGTCCTTAATTTACAATAAATTGTTTAAATATTTCTCACATTAATTAAAAAGTCACAACAGCTCTGATGCAGAACTACTGCATTAGGGCTGTTGTTTTTATGTGAATTTTTATGATTTTATCTTTTAATTTTTGAGTTTTTTATCAAATGTTTTCTTAGATGGACAATTATGCTATAGTACTCTATCTAGTCATTTACAGAAGTATTGATTTATCAGACGATGGATAAACTGTCTTTTGGCAAAACTAGAAATACCGGCATCTATAGAAAGATAAGAAAGGCAGGAACTCCTAATGGACAACAGCAGTCTGGTCACGTGGATACTTTCTTTTGTTATGATTATAAACATATTGCTTTCTGCAGGTTTTTTATTTTTCGAGAGGAGAGATATTGGTTATACGTGGGCGTGGCTTATGGTTTTTTATTTCATTCCCATTTTGGGCTTTATTGTTTATCTGTTTCTTGGCCGTAATTTAGCAAAAAAGAATTTCTTTGGCCTTTCAGTGGAAGAAAGGAATTATCTACAATCAACTGTAGACCATCAATTGGCTACATTAAAGGATCAACGCAAGGATCAGAGCTCTTTGTTAACGAAGTATGCTGATTTAATTCATATGAACCTTGTTTCATCGAATGCGCTAATGACAACAGATAACGAGATAGCTATTTTTAACGATGGTAAACAAAAGTTTGATTCTTTATTTAATGATATTAGAAATGCCAAAAAAGAGGTCAACATTCAATATTACATCATCCAGCCTGACGATTTAGGAACAAAATTAAGAGATGAATTAACTAAAAAAGCCAAAGAAGGCGTAAAAGTGAGGGTTCTCTATGACGAAATCGGCTCCAAGAGACTTTCTCTTAAGTTCTTTAGAGAACTACTTTCTGCGGGTGGAGAAGTAGAGGTATTTTTTCCATCACTGCTTAGACCGATAAATTTTCGAATGAATAATCGAAATCATAGAAAACTATGTATCATCGATGGAGAAATTGCTTATATTGGTGGATTTAATGTGGGAAATGAGTATTTAGGGATAGTTAAAAAGTTTGGCTATTGGCGGGATACACATTTTAGAATGAAGGGAAATTCTGTTAATCAAATTCAAGGCAGATTTATTCTGGATTGGAAGCATGCCCGGAAACAGCATCAGGTAAGCTTCGATCAATTTTCCTTTACCACTGAAGGAAGTGTCGGATCAAGTCCTGTTCAAATTGTGTCTAGTGGTCCCAACTCGCTAGTTGAACATCTTAAAAACATGTATATTAAGCTTATTTTAAATGCCAAACGGAGTGTATATATTCAGACGCCATATTTCATTCCGGATAGCAGTTTTATGGATGCATGTAAAATTGCACTCCTATCCGGTGTGGATGTACGGATTATGATTCCAAATAAGCCTGACCACCCTTTTGTTTACTGGGCAACTTGGGCGTATGCAGGTGAATTATTGAATTATGGGGCAAAAATTCTTTTATATGAAAATGGTTTTTTGCATGCTAAGACAATTGTAGTTGATGAAGAAGTAGCATCTGTTGGGACAATGAATATTGATTCCCGGAGCTTTAGACTAAATTTCGAAGTTAATGCGATTGTATATGATGAGCAAGTGGCTAAACAGCTTCAAGAATTGTTTGTTGAAGATAGCCAGTTAAGTACAGAACTTACCCCTGAACGTTATAAAGAAAGATCCTTAATGATCAAATTTAAAGAGGGCGTTTCTCGTCTATTCTCATCTATCTTATAAACTCCCGAAACATACCTCTGTACAAAAAGGCGAATTGTAGTTTTGAGGATTCACAGTTCGCCGCGGCATATGGATTCTCTAATCTCTATGCTTCACACGACACCCTGTTTTGATTTCATGCACTTAAGATTGTATGTGCGACCGTATACTTTTGCATATCTGACAATTCGGTCAATCATACGGGTGTCTTTCAGCTTAGTAAACGGGCATGGATCAGGAGCGGTATTCACTTCCAAGATCCATGGCTTGAGACGTTGATCTAAGGCAATATCTACACCGATTTCCTGAAGGCCAGGATAGACAGTGCTAAGCTGTCTGGCGGATTTCACTCCAATTTGCTTCAGGGATCGGATCAATATTGTACAATTCTCTGCGCTTGTGTAGGCTTTCAATAATTCCTCAACCGGATAAATCGTTCCTCCTTGACTCCCGTTTGTAACTACTTTGCGAGGATGCGCCACGCGTCCTGCAACCCCTGTTGCTTCCCACCCACCCTTAGAATTTCGTTGCACCATTACCCGGATATCGAAGGGGCGGCCATTGTACACCAACAGCCTGATCCCCTTTTGAACTAAATAGGACTTCCCTTGGGCTTCTCGTAAGATGGCTCTATATGCCGTGTCATAATTAGAATATTTGTGTACGTGGGTACCGGACTGGTAGCTGTATAGTGCACGAGTGAGTTCAACCCGTATTACGCCCTGTCCTAATGATCCGCAGCAAGGCTTAATATACACCATCTTATATTTGTGTAGCATTTCATAGAGAGTGTTCTTATCCATTTTTCTTGTAAGCGGGACATGTTTATTTAACGCTTGATTTCTAACCAGCACCCTTGTCTTCGTCAGCTTATTGGATATTCGACTGATCTGATTCATCATTCTGCCCCTCCGTCTTAAAAGATCCATAGGCTATATTACGGAAATGCCTTAGCTTTTGATTGGGCAACTACCAAATCGTAGAACACACTGAAAGAATTCGACATATGATTATGGTAGGTATTTATCTATGGGCTGCAGCATGCGGTCAACAGGAGGCGGCCATCATGCTGCTCGACAAAGACAAATTACAGGATAAGTTGCTTAAAGTAATTGAGGCATTTCCCTGGTATAGGGGGCTGATCGGCGGCGAAAGAACGAATTATAGCTTAGAGACACTTCCGCTTATGACGTCGACAACGCTAGATACCTATTATTATAATCAACCCTTTGATCCTTCTTTGACCGTATATAGGACGTCGGGTACAAGCACTGGCCGTCGAAAAGCCATTCTTTACTCTAAGGAAGACGATAAGCACTATATAGATATTAAAACGAAGCTGTACGGTGATCTTATTGCGGGAAGTGGATGCGTTAGCGCTTTGGCGGATATGGGTACTGGGCATGCGGCGAACACTGCGTTGTCCATTTTTGAGCGGTTAGGATTGCAACATTGTTCAATTGCCTTTGAATTGCCAATCGAGCAGCATATTGAACAACTTCAAACCTTCAAGCCTGACCTGCTTTACACTATGCCTTCCATCCTTGATCATATCGTTCATGCTACTAAAGATCCGCAGGCTTTTGGAATCCGTAAGATTATTTTGGTTGGGGAAATCGCCTCATTAGGGTGGCAGCGGAATATGGCCCGTCTGTTCGGTCTTGAACCGCGCGACATCATTGATACGTATGGCTCTATTGAAATAGGCACGATTGCTTATTATTCACATGATCTTGGCAGGTATATTTTTGCTGATGGGATATTTGCAGAAGCGATCGGGGCGCAGGAGATTGGCGAAGAACTAAGTCCGCTTAGTAATGATGAAAGTGTTCTTGTTCTTACCTCCATGGTTCGCACAATGCTGCCAGCGATTCGTTTCGTTACCTATGACGTTGTAAGGGACTTTAGGTCTGTGATGGTAGATGGTGTGGAGAAACAGAGCTTTAGTTCCATCGTCAAACGGGTGGGTCGGGAGCTGAAGCATGGGGAGAAAATCAGCCTGTACGATATCGAACAGGTCGTATACCGACATATCGAAGATGCGATCATTCGGGTCAAAGTGAGGAAGAACGCGCTGAGCGTTTATATCAAAAGTAAATCTGCGGATAACACCATTGTCCCGAAGATCAAAGAGGAAATTAGGGAATGCATTCCGGAAATCGGCATGATGATTCGAAACCATCTGCTGGATGATATTGAGGTCATTATAGTAGGGAAAGACGAGCCGATGGACAGCGGAAAGGTTAAGAACAAAAAGCTATATTACCAGAAAGATAAAGATCGCGCAGAGATGGACGTCACTGACGGTATTTTGTCGACGATCGGAAATACACCCTTAATCAAGCTGAAGAGCTTGTTCTATAAAAGTGAGTTTGACGTCTATGCAAAAATGGAGCTGATGAACCCGGGAGGAAGCGCCAAAGATCGTCCCGCCCTGCGGATGATCCAAGAGGCGTGGAAGGAAGGAACAATAGGTCCGGGAACCACGATCATTGAATCGAGCTCTGGAAATATGGCGATCAGCCTGGCCATGATTTGTAAGTATTTGGGGATGCGTTTTATCAGCGTTATTGATCCTAGAACCACGGAAACGAATCTACAAATTCTGAAGGCGTTGGATGCCAAAATCGACTATGTCACTGATCCCGATCCCGTAACAGGGGAGTTTCTTCCTGCTAGATTGAAACGTGTGCAGCAGCTATTGGCGGAAATACCAGGCAGCTACTGGCCGAATCAGTATGCGAACGCAAATAATTATTTAGCCCACTACCATACGACAATGAAAGAAATCGTGACTGATCTTGAACAACTGGATTATTTATTTTGCAGCGTTAGTACATGCGGAACCATACGGGGTCTTGCGGAATACGCAAGGGATAGCGGACTTCGGACCAAGATCGTGGCTGTCGATGCAGAGGGAAGCGCGATTTTTGGAGGGAATAAGAGTACACGGCGCTTTCCGGGACTAGGTGCCGGCATCGTGCCACCTTTCTGCAGAACAGATCTAATCGACCATATCGTGCATGTCTCGGATTCAGATATCGTAAAAGGTTGCCGGATGTTGGCGCAGAACGAATCCATCCTGGCTGGCGCATCGTCCGGGGGAGTCATTGCCGCCGTGAAGCAAATAGAGCCAGAATTGACTCCGGGAGCTGTCTGCGCAGTCATTCTGCATGATAAGGGAGAGCGTTACCTCGATACCGTATATTCTGACTCATGGATTCTGAACCAATTCGGTCAGGAGCTTTTGGCTGAATGTGGCGATTGCCCAGAGATGTAAGAAAGGATATGTTTCATAAGGAGGTCACGGTATGCTGTACTTAAATGATCGAGATATACGGGCAGTAGGTGTTGATTGGCCTATTCTTGTGGAGGCGATAGAAACTGCTGTGGGTATCATTGATTCAGGTGATTATGTGCAGCCGATAAAGCCTTACCTAAGGTATAAGAGTCCACAAAACCGGATTATTGCAATGCCCGCTTACGTAGGGGGAGAGGTGAACGCAGCAGGGATAAAGTGGATTTCCAGTTTCCCGGATAATATTCAGGCTGATCTTCCTCGTGCGCATAGCATCATTGTTTTGAATGAACCAAGTACAGGCCAGCCTGCAGCCGTCTTGAACTCTCCGCTTCCCAGTATCATTAGGACGGCTTCCATCAGCGGACTGATGATTCGTTCCTTTTTGCTGGCGCGTTCAGTGGAGCGGATTCATCTAGGCATTATCGGCTGGGGACCGGTTGGGCAGTATCATTGTCAAATGGTTACGGCTCTGTATGGGGACCAAGTCGAGCGTATCCGGATTTTCGATATCAAGGGAGTAGACTTATCAGGAATCTCATCTCTCTTTAGAGATAGGATGGAAGTGGCTAAGACGTGGGCGGACGTTTATCAGCATTCGAATATCTTCATTACTTGTACCGTATCAGAACATCGGTATATCGATCTCCCCCCTGAAAAGGGTAGCCTTCTGCTGAATGTTTCACTTCGTGATTATAAGCCGGAGGCTTTAGCTTCGGTAAAAGCCATCATTGTCGACGATTGGGATGAAGTGTGCCGTGAGAATACGGACATTGAGCAGCTTCATCTGAAACAGGGGCTAACTCGTGACGGCACTCGACGGATTACCGATGTCGTCTTGCGCCACAGCCTAGCTGATTTCAGCGAAGATGAACCGATCTTCTTCTGCCCGATGGGGATGGCCGTTTTCGATATTGCTACAGCGGTGTATTACGTGAAGCAAGCGAGGGAAAAAGGGATAGGAACTGAGCTGGAGTAGGGGAGAGCAATAATGTGAGCAATTCTGTCCATATAACAGCGAAAACCCGCTTATCGAGCGGGTTTTTTATTATGTTATGCACTATAGGTATCTTTTATAAATATGGTCATAAGCATGATTACTATGATTGGTTGATTAAAGCGTATAACCGAAGCCTAGAATAGTAAAGCACTTATCCTGATCTTCGGGCACCATTTTTATTTCTATCTGATGCTCACTGCTAGCTTCGTTTTGATATAGAATTACCGGATTGCAATGTGTCCAGTTGTTCACGTGAGGATCAGCAGTAACTGCAAGGCTGCCGTCTACGAAGATATCCGCCTTTCCGAATTCGCTGCTGCCGGAATCCTTGTATACGAGGATGAGATTTTTACTCGTTATTGTCAGCTTGAAGCTTTCTTCTCCAGACGCTCTTGAATGCATCCAATTATGAGGGAATTCCGGAGTACCGTGAGAGTCAGCATTCATTTCTACCCGCTGCAAATCGGTATCGATCCCCGAAAATCCGCCTGCTTCGATCTTACCTGCGTCAATATAGTTTTTTCGATCCAGCAGGAGGGTTCCTGCAAAATCATTCCCGATAACCGGTCGTTGATCCAATAAGATCTCATCTTCATTCATTAGTGATTTATGGGTTTCGGTGAATAAATAAGCGAGACAATCAGCCATTACCCGGTGTCCCTCATTTGTGGGATGATAGATATCATAGAAAAATTGCCGTTTCGAGATGATGTTGCCTTTAGCTTTACTCAGGCAGAACTGTTCGGATACGGCATTCTTTACACTAACCATAGGAAGATTATAATGGCGGCCAATGGGGGAGAGCCGATCCTGCAGGTTCCAGTCATTCATAAACACACTGAATAGAAGGATAACGGCTGGCTGATGATCGGCGGAAAGTATTTTTAAGCATAAGCTTTCAAAACAATTGCCCTTCGTTTCATCCCCTTCGTCGTTTACCGCAAATTCCACTACCACGATATCTGGTGTTACGGACCCGTCTCTAAGAATATCTCTTTCATAACGGATGACACCAAGCTCGGAGGGTGTCCCGCCGACCCCAGCCTTCACAAAGTGGATGTTCTCACCACCATTTGTGCCGAATAAGTCTTTAAAGCTTAAATACGACTGATAGGCATAACATTCTGTGTGTATCGGCTTAGCACCGGCTCCTTGAGTAATGGAACCTCCAATATAAGCGATCGTGACTTCCTCGCCCTTTATAGCCTTATTTATGGCAGCTTTTAATCTTTTATTATTGCCAGCGTGCAGCAAGGATTGCGTAATGATCTTTTGGTACTCATTCGATTCAAAAGCAACCGGCGGTTCAAGGATTAGCTCTGGAACAGAATAGCCGTCGTGCAAATAAAAAATAACACTCGCAATCGCCAGTTCGCCTGCGTGATTAAATTCAAAAGCAAATTTTCCGAGCACATCATCTTCTTCAGAACCCGGACAATCTGCTAACCTCAAAATAACCTCTGAACCATCGGCGGGGCAGGGTACACGTAAATAACTGCCGGTTTCATATTTACTAGTTTTGCCCCAGTGCTGCAATAAAAAAGTGACTGGATCTTCCTGCGCATTAGCCCTTCTGACGGATACTCCGATACTATGGACCAATTTGCGAAATCCAGTGCTGCTCCCCAGAAACTCCAGAATTGCCTCGTTTGTAACACCGCCTAAAAATTTGGCCTTATCGATCAGATAGTTACCTTCCAGATAAACTTCCTGTGACGGTTTGCCTTCGGCTCTTGCTGTTGCTTCAATGGCTGTTTCATACAGCACAAAAAAGCCGTTTCTACGATCAGCCGGGTCCTTTGGAGCCTTCGGACCTTCAATCTGTTCGCCTGCAATGAATTCGTTATTCTTTTCCATATGGATCATCCTCGCTTTGTAAGGTTCTCTTATTATGGATGCGCTTGCAAATGAAATGATTCTGCTACAGGGAATACCTGTTAACAGTAACATCAAATATCTAGATTGTTCAACCAATAAACAAAGTTTCATTTAATAATTACAAAAACTTGCTAGTTTGCACATGGAAGTTGAAATCGCTTACTTATATAATGTGCCTAGTCATACGAAAATAGGATGCTTAAGGGGAGAATAATCATGCCTACGCAGGAATTAAACCTTGTGAAGCAGGGCAAAGCTGCCAAGATTTACGTGGATCCCAAAGGGAAGGATTATGCCGGTTTGCGCCGCGTGGCTCAGTCTTTTGCAGCAGATGTTAAACAGGTAACAGAGGTTGAACCTGAGATATATACAGAATTGCAGGAATTGGATGGAACAGTCATAATCGCTGGATCGATCGGCAGTAATGAGCTTATCGATCGTTTAATTGCGGAGGGAACTGTGGATGTGTCCGCTATCCAAGGGAAAAGGGAATGTTATCAAATTCAGGTGGTTGAACGTCCGACAGCAGGAGTGGACAAGGCGCTCGTCATTGTGGGGAGCGATAAACGCGGGACGATGTACGGGATCTATTCCATTTCCGAAAAAATTGGCGTTAGTCCGTGGGAATATTGGGCAGATGTTGTACCAGAGAAGAAAGCAACCTTGATCCTGTCTGATAGCCAGCTACATAGGATCTCCAAAGAACCTTCGGTTAAATACAGAGGGATTTTTTTGAATGACGACTGGCCGTCCTTAGGCTCTTGGGTAACTCAAAGATTTGGTGATTTTAATGAAGATTTCTATGACAAGGTGTTTGAACTAATTCTTCGATTAAAGGGGAATTATTTATGGCCAGCGATGTGGAGTGCCGAATTCAGCCTTAACGGTAAAAGCAATCCAATCGCCAACGCCCAGCACGCACAGGAATACGGCATTATAATGGGAACCTCCCATCATGAACCTTTATTTCGGGCAGGCAGTGAATGGCAGAAGGTATATAACCAATATGGAACAAGTAACTTATGGGATTTTGCCCGAAACAAACAGGCCATTACGGATTTCTGGGAAGATGGAATTAAACGGAATCAGGACTTTGACAATTTAATTACATTAGGGATGCGGGGAGAAAGTGATTCTGCGCTGGAGGGCTCCGACCAGGAGAATATTGACCTGCTGAAGGACATCATCCTTACGCAAAAAGAATTATTAAAGAAATATAATCTTGAGCACTCGCCCCAAATTCTAGCCGTATACAAGGAAGTGGAGAAGTATTGGTATGGCACTGCTGAGGTTGAAGGCTTGAAGGACTGGGAAGTCCTGAATGAGGTTACGATCCTGCTGGCAGATGATAACTTTGGCAATCTCCGCAAAATCCCAACGGAACACGAACGTGATCGGAGTGCAGGGTGGGGGATGTATTATCATTTTGACTATCATGGTGGTCCGCATTCCTATGAATGGTTAAATACGATTCCGCTGGAAAAGGTTTGGGAGCAAATGTGTATGGCATTCGACTATGGCATCCGTGAGGTATGGATTGTGAACGTCGGGGATTTGAAGCCTATGGAATTGCCCATTTCCTACTTTATGGATTTGGCCTATGACTTTGAAGCTTGGGGTACTGGAGCGATTAACCGGACTGAGGAATATACCAAACGATGGGTAGAGCAGCAGTTCGGATATGCACTGGAACATGAGACATGCCTGGGCATCGCGCAATTGCTGAGTGATTATACCCGAATAAATGGGCGCCGCAAGCCGGAGATTATTTATTCGTCAACCTTCAGTCCAATCCATTACAATGAGGCACAGAGAGTGCTAAAGCAGGCGATTAGGATGGAGAATGCCGCTGACCAATACTATGCTCTTATTCCTGAATCATTAAAAGATGCGTACTACCAGCTTGTATATTTCCCTGCTGCTGCCTCAGCCAATGTGCTCAAGATGCAAATATATGCTGGACTTAACGAGCTATATGCTGGACGAGGCAGTGTATTGGCAAATACTTACGCTACTCTGACTCATGAAGCCATCGAAAGGGATAAACAGCTGGAACAGGTTTATAATAGCGGAATTTCAGAAGGGAAATGGCAAGGGATGATGAGTTCCCCTCATGTCGGGTATATTCACTGGAATGCAGAAGGGTGGAAATATCCAGAGGTGAGCATGTTGATTCCCGCTAAAGGCTCTATATTGATTGTTGATGTTGAAGGTACGGAGCAAGCGTATGTTGCGGGTACAGCGAATCTTCCGGTTTTTACAAATCTTCAAAAGGAAAATTATTGCATTACAATCAGCAACGGTGGAGAAGCGGGTTTTGAATATCAGGCAAAAAGCAGTGTAGCTTGGATCAAGCTTGAGAAAACATCGGGGTGGATCAAGGCTGGGGAGTCCTTACAGGTTTTTGTAGATTGGGAAAAGGTCCGTGAGGCATCGACGGGTGAAATTACGATCTGTGGTGCCGGGGGCACCGTTAAGGTGAATGTAGCTGTGGACTGGACTGACATTCAGGATGTGCCAGCGATGACCTTTATCGAGGCGCATAATAGAGTGGCAATTGAAGCGGAGCATACCTCAAGCCGTGTTGCACAATCAGGGGTGGAATGGAAGACCATTGCTAACTATGGGCGTTCTTTATCCTCGGTTAAAATGTTTCCGGATGCTGTATCTTTTGAACAACCGGAGTGTGCACCTTATCTGGAATATCAGGTTTTAGTACAGCAGGATGCAGATTACAGCTTAACCGCGTATATTGCCCCAACGAACAACCTGTCACAGTCCAGCGGATTAAAATATGCGATAGGCTTCGATGCACAGTCGCCAGTGATTACGGATGCTCTACCTACGGATTTTGCGGGTGGCAATCATGATAATGAACCGTGGTGCCGCGCGGTTATGAATAATATCCATACCGTGACCACCATTCATGCTTTAACGAAGGGTATCCATACCCTCCGCTTTTACGGATTGGATGCGGGCCTGGTCCTGCAAAAGCTTGTGTTGACCGCTGCGGAGCTGCCGTATACCTATTTGGGCCCAGAGGAGAGCTTCTATACTAGGGGGATGCACTAATTCATAGTTAGAGCTAATTGAAGGGCTGAATCCACGAATGCTTCAGGGTCCTCCGTTATTTCAAGGCAGATGACGGAGGATAACCCTTGATATTTTTGAAAACATTACTGAAGTAGGCGACATCTTGATAACCACAGTGCTCTGCTACTTCGGACACATTGAAGCCACCTGCGGACAGAATCATCTCGGCATTGTTCACCCGTACTTTATTTATGAATTCCTTATAGGTGGAACCGGTGTTTTGCTTGAACAGCTTGCCAAGATATACAGAATTTAAGGCAACCAAATCAGCTAGTTCCTTGATCGTAACTTCCTCCGAATAATGATCCATAATATAGGTCATTACTTTTTGGATTCTCAGATCGATTAGAGGTGTCTCTTGATGGTGGGTTATGCTTAACAGGCGATACACGATCAGTTGAAAAATGGCTCTGGCCTTCATTTTATAAAAAGCCTGTTTGCCCATCCATACATGCGAGAAATCTTTGATGTCTGCTAGGATCTCTTTAGTTCTCCAATTTTTTGTTACAGTCTCAAAAGGGAGCTGCACATGATTGTCCGCCCCCTCCCAGAAGAAATTAAACGCAAAAGAACGCATGGGTGCTTCCTTAAAGGTCTGCGCTTCCCGAATACTTCCGGAAGGTGCATAGAGCATATCACCAGCTTCAACCGTAAATTTCTCCCCATTAATAAAATAGTTCGATTTCCCTTCCACAATGAAGGTAAGGTCATGGAAATCTATTTTGCTCCTCGTTATCTCCCAATCCGGGAAGGATCTGCGGTCGACGAACAAAAAAACATTCGGAACTAGATTCTCATATTTGCCAATGTCCATTTCAGCCATTGCTCCTTCCATATAACTAGAGCCGCACCAATACCGATTGGTATATTATACCGAAATGAAACCTATAACGAAAAGACTCTTTTAATCATTGGGAATGCCGTACGCCATGCATAATGAAATCCTTGAATTGTCGGTCCGTTGCCCGGTCTTCCTCCGTAACCATACCGCCCCGCTGATGCGTAATAATAACGGCTTTTTGTAAATACATGAAATACAGGTGGGTGGACTTCTGCAGAATGTTCAGCCACTTATTTTTTTCCTCTGGAGCCACTGTTATTGTGTCAAGCAGTATAAGTCGCGAATACCAGCCTTCCATAGCCTTCTTAAAGTCAGGCAGTTCTGCAGGATTCTTAGAAAGCGTGCTGTAGTAAACTCCAAAAATGGCATCATAGTAAATCAGTGACTCCTGATGATCTCTTAGCGCCAAATATTTATCCAGAATGTTCTCTAGTGATTGTACCGGCTGTTCAAAATCAAAATCAAACAGCAGCTGGCCAAACATCCGCTCCAGGTTAAGGACATAGATTTGAGCGGCTAATTCTTCTTTGTCCTTATAATGATGATACAAAGTGCGCCGGGAGACCCCGGCTTGTTCTGCAATTTGAGCCATATCCGTACGTTCAATACCTTGAGCACAGAACAAGCTGAGCGCTGTATCCTTAATGATCTCCCTCGTCATTTGCATCTGCTTTTCACGCAAATTCATTAATTTTCTCTCCTGCCTTGTGCGAGTATTTCGCTAATTCTAAGCTATTTCTGAGCTGGCTTCGACGTCATGAGGAACTTGCTGCCCACGGAATAGGGATTCTGATGGTTGACTGCATCACCTAGCCATTTCAGCAGTTTCACACCATCTTGTTCAGCCTGAAAGAAGGTCTCTCTGGTTGCAAAAGTGTGCGGGGTTGTACCCGTCTTTGCATTTAGCCCATAGTCGGTCAGATAGTAATAATAATTAGGTAAAGTGGCAGCCAAAGAAGATACAGATTGCCGCATTTCCTGTGACCATTCATTAATAATGCGTTGATCTCTGGGCCCTTTGTAATCGTTGATGTTGTTCTGAAAGTGGATCAGAATCTCGTCAAATACAGAGTAGGATTGTAATATTACCGCATTCGCAGGCAGTAGATGACCGTTCGCTTTAAATGCTGCCCCGATGATATCAGCTTCGGGGGTATATCCAAAGTTCTTAACGAAGTCTGCCTGCCATTCCTTATTCACAACATTTGGCCACTTGTCTGATTTCAGGAAGGAACTGTCTGAATATTGGAAGATCTCGGAGTCTTTGTAATGAGAGGCGATCTCCGGAGCCCAGAAGGCGGACCCGAATCCACCAGCACTTTCACCTGCAATTAGCAGTTTGCCGGGCTTTTCCACGTTGGCATATATCCAATCAAGGCTGCTTCGCACATTATTACTGCCGTTATAACGCATTGTAAAGGTGCTGCCGTCCTCTTTTTTATATTCAACCGTACGGTTACCGATATGGAAATCACCCGTCGAATAGGGAAGGTAGACCACGTTCCATCCATGAAAAGGATTGGCAGGGTTATCCGTATCCATCATGCCTCTCAGCAATGTCAGCATATAGAAGGGGATGTTCTGGAAATAGTTTCCCGTATCTCCACCTTTAATGAAGTTCAATAGCTTGATTGGGTGTGCGGCGCTTTGGGCATCCCAACTGGCCCCTCCCCCGGAAAAAAAGATGATCCAGTTATTAGTTTCACCCTTTTTATTCCAGATGAAATACTCTGATCCATCACTTGAAATGACATTTCCGTCCAGCTTGACTTTATTCCACTCATAAGGCTTCACTTCCGTGATTACGGGGGTGGCGGTGGCCGGTCTCTTGATCACAAAAGCGCTAATCGCAAGAATAGCAATCATAGCAAGGCTCAATAATCCAATGCATGTGAATATCGTAATTTTCCCCATTCTTCTCATATACATCTCTCCCTTAATTGGAGTATACGCTACGTTAACTCATTGCGCAATGTGTATACTTAAATTCAAAATAAACAATCATAATCGAAAAACGGGGAGTCCTCGCAGCCTTTTATACATGGCTACAGGGACACCCCGATGTTGTATGTTACTTCATTTAATTAGATTCTACACTTCGATTTCAAATGTTCTAATCTCGTAAGGATCAAGTACAAAGGTAATGACAGGTTCAGTGTGAACCTCACCTTCAGGACGTTCCATTAGATTACATTCTTGCCACGAAATAATGTTCAAGTCACTCGTCATATCAATCTGCTGGCGGCTTCCGGAATAGTCGTGAACACGTACGACTAATTTTTGGCCATCTTCAGATTTCTTAAGGGCAGATACCATAACCGTACTCGTAGAAAGACGAATCATGGACTTTGTTTCTACTTCAGCTTGCCCCATAGTGCTCCGCAGTGGATTGTTGATAGACCAGGCTTGACGGACGGTATCACCTTGTAGCCAATCCCCAGTATGAGGCAGGATAGAGTAGGTGAATGAATGTTCGCCTTGATCCGCATCAGGGTCAGGGTGTGTTGCCGATTTGATTAGGGATAGACGCATCACATTATCCTTGATGTCGTAGCCATATTTGCAGTCGTTCAGCAAGCTGACGCCATAACCACGATCTGATAAATCTGCCCACTGATGACCCACAGTCTCGAATCTAGCGTAATCCCAGCTAGTGTTCCAATGTGTTGGCCGCTTAACATTACCGAACTGGATATCATAAGTGGCTTCGGTAGCTCGTATCGCAACAGGGAAGGCTACTTTCATTAGTTGTTTTTTCTCATGCCAGTCTACGTTCGTCACGAAGTCGATACGACGATGCCCAGCGTGTAAGATCATTTGCTGTTTAATCGTGGAATCCATATAGCTCCATGTGAATTGCACAATACAACGCAATGAACCATTTTCTATGACTTCAATGCTAGTGCAGTCGATCACTTCGCGCATTTTTTGCTGATAATAGATGTCAATGTCCCAAGCTTCGTGTGCTAATGGTTTATCCTCAAACACTTGGAACACATTACCGTGACTTCCATTAGCTAATACTTGACGCTGTTCGTGTTTATCAAAGATGGATGACAATTGACCTTTCTCGTTCCACACTATTTCAAGATGAGGCGTTGAAATTCCTGATTCACTTAGCTTGAATGGAGTGCTTAGTGGCTCAGAATTCACATCTGTCACGAAGGAGATGGTGGTGTATCCGAGAGAAGGAATGTCGGACACTTCAATGATCCAACGGTCACCTTCACGTTGAGCTTGAAGTTGTTTACCTTCTGAATTTACCCAATGTCCTGCTTCCATCCCAGTCTCTACTGCGATTTCTACAAGCTCAGTGACTTCCCAAGAAGCATTGTTCCAGATGGTATATTTACCGGCTTCACTTCCGTTCACTAGTGCCTTTGTAGATTGTTCCCATACAGATTGACCAATGGCTTCGGCTTGAGCATATTCAATCGTACTGTCTTCATACACTTCACGGATCGAAGAGCCAGGGATAATATCATGGAATTGGTTACGCAAAATAATTCTCCAGCCCTCGTCTAAGTCGGTCTGACGATAGTTCGACCAATCTTCAGACACCACACTTTGCAGTGCGTTTAGCCATTCCGCCTCGCGGTATAGCAGTTCAAGCTTGCGGTTCATCCGCTTATTGTAGGCTTGGCTAGTGTACGTGCCGCGGTGATATTCTAAGTAAAGCTCACCATCCCATACATGGACATAACGATCTGTATTAGCAACGGTTTCTTGCAGATTACGGAAGTAATCTCCTGCTGTTCCTGTTTCAATCTTCGGTAGTCCTGGGAGATCGCTCAGTCTACGGCGCATCTCTAGCATTTCACGGTTAACCCCTCCGCCGCCATCACCATATCCGTAAGAAAGTAATAAATTGCGATTCACTTCTTTGTCCCGGTACGTATCCCAAATCCCTTTTACAGTCTTAGGAATGATGCGGCCATTATAGGTGTAGAACCAAGAATCTTCTTCAGACCAAGGCTCAGGTGTTGTAATGAAGTGTGTTAATACTTCAGTGCCGTCAATACCACGCCATTGGAAGGTATCATGTGGCATGCGGTTGTATTGATTCCAGCTAATTTTCGTGGTCATAAACGTATTAATTCCTGATTTTTTTAGAATTTGTGGCAAGGACCAGCTGTAGCCAAATACGTCCGGCAGCCATAAATAATCACATTCAACACCAAATTCATTTCGCAAGAAGCGAGTACCATATAGCAATTGACGGACAAGAGACTCACCTGAGGTTAAGTTACAATCCGCCTCTAGCCACATGCCACCGCCAGCTTCCCAGCGTCCTTCAGCTACACGTTCACGAATCTTCTCGTAGATTTCTGGATAATCGTTTTTGATGTATTCATAGAGCTGAGGTTGAGTCTGTAAAAAAGTATAGTCAGGGAACATTTCCATCAGACGGAGTACGGTCGAGAAGGAACGCGCACATTTCTCACGGGTATGCTTCAATTGCCATAACCAAGCTACATCAATATGGGTATGACCAATACAGGTAACAGTAACTGGCGAAGACTTTTCCATTTTATTAATTTCATCACGCAAATAATTACGAGCTTCCTCGATCGAAGCGTAGAAGACCTCTGAACCTGGACGAGTCCAGTCAATCAGAAGAAACGAGCGGTCTACTGTGCTTAGCAGCTGTGTATATTCTGGTGTTTTTGAATCGAGTACGTTCAGCGTCTCAACTACAGCAAGTGCAGTAAAGTAGAAATCATCCGTTGCATCGTCCAGCCAACAAATTTCTGCCATACGAATGCCATGGGTTTGATCTTTTTTAGGACCGCCACCTTCAAGTCCCGACCATAAACGGAAGGTAAGTGGAAGCTTCGTACCTACCGTTTCATCCGGCAAGAACACTTCTGTATGATTGGAATCTACGCCTTGATAGGGTTTACCATTGTAAAAGAATAAAGATTCAAAGCCGGAGTTGTTTCCGGCACCCGTCTCGCCAAAATCAAATCGACCCAGTACCCTGCGTCCTGCCCAAGAGGCGGGTACGTCTATCTGTGTCGTTAGCCATAAATACAAATCGCGGCCTTTCCAGGTATCGCCAACCTGTAGCTTAGACCATTCTCCATCCACGGGTGGTTCCGCTGCAATTTCACCTTGTTCGTCAATCATAGAATTGAAAAAAGGAATGTGTATTCGATCCCGGTAACGATATTCGGAAATCTCGTTTAGTTGGGAGTTGAGTTTACGTTTGGTTAGAAACATGAGTAATAGCCCTCCATTATCTTGATGGGGGACGAGGATTATAAGACTTATAGGGTAATTACAGGTTTGTTTGGGGGGTAGAAACCAACTATAGACGATTTTAAGCGAGATGTAAACTCATGATAAAGAAAAAGTATGCGGGGAAGAAAGATTTACATCTAAAAATGAATGCGCTCCCATTGCACAAAAAGAAAGGTGGTGTTAAGCTTCTAATCCTAAAGGTCTAGATTTTGAAGGAAGGTGAATTTGTTGAATATAAAGAAATTTTATCAAAATCATTTACGAAAAAAACTGTTTAATAAAATTTTAGCTATATATTCATCCATCATCATTATTACGCTCATTGCCTCTTCCATTACCGTTTATAAATACTATGAACAGACGATCACGCGTCAACATGTTGATGCTAATCGAGAGGTATTGGATTACGTGAGTTTATATATGAATCAGCAGTACGAAGGGATCCAATTGGCCATCCAGCAAATTTATAGTGATGCTTCTGTAAGTGAGGATTTGTCCTACTTTTTGCAACATGATTATGGAGATTATCTAAAATATCGTTTAGATCAGTTTGCTGAGATTGGGAGCTTCGTACCCCATACATTCGATACTTACTTCAAAACATATTTGAATCAGAAAAGTGGTATTTCTGACGTTATCTTATACAGCACTGAGAAAGAATTTTATTATTTATATAAAAATAATACACGACAGCTCTACAAAAGAGATATAGATATTTCAGAGCAAAAATCACCCATACCCAAGAATGGTTGGGTTTCGCATGAGAAAAAATTATTACTTAAGGAAATAAGGGAAGACAATAACAATTTGTATACGATGACTAGGGAGCTTAAAGATCCGATTTCATTGAAAACGATCGGTATGCTCATTATAGATTTTGATGCTGAACTTATTTCAAAATGGCTTGGTACGAAAGGTACAGAGAATAATGGTCAAGTGTTGGTTCTAACACCAAGCGGTGATGTCATATATGATTCCTTAGGAAGGTATATGGGACAGCAGTATCCGCATATCGCTGGTCTTTATTCAGACAACTGGACTGCACTGGATGGATTATCCAAAGTTAACTTAAATACAACGAATAGCTCAGGTCTTATTGTGGCAGGGATCATTCAGAAGTCGCAGGTCAATAAAGAAATGGTGGTAGTACGAAATTGGATTATCGGGATAACGGCAGCACTTATTGTTGCGGCAATGTCCATTACATACGGAATCATTTTACGTTTCTCTAAAAAAGTGAAGATCATTGTCAAATCTATGAAGCGCTTACAGGAAGGCGACTTAAGTACACGCATTCACCTTAACCGAGAGGATGAATTGCAGCTCATTGCCAACAATTTTAACTATATGTGTGAAAGACTAGAGTTGTATATTAATAAAGTTTACATTTCAGAAATTACGCAAAAAAATGCAGAACTCGTTGCTCTTCAATCGCAGATTAATCCGCATTTTTTATATAACACGCTTGAAGCTATAAGGATGCGGGCTATTTCGCAAGGTGCGAAGGATGTAGGTCAGATGATTTACATTTTATCTACGTTATTCCGAACGATGATTAAGAAAAGTATGGTTGTTACCATCGCTGATGAGATTGAATATTGCAATCTATATCTTGAGCTGTTTCAGATTAGGCATAAAGATAAGCTTCAAATCGAGTCGCGAATAAGTCCAGTGGCTATGAATTGTTCTATCGTTAAACTGCTGATTCAGCCGGTCATAGAAAATTATATTGTCCACGGATTTAGGCCCGAACGCTCCGATAACCTAATCCGCATTGAAGTCACTGAATCTGACGGCAGCATTCAAATTGCTATTAGAGATAACGGAAATGGGATTATTCCCAGCAAGCTAACGGAACTTCAAAAAACACTTCAAGTCAGTATGCGAATGGATGCACCACCTTCCTCGCTTGGACTATGTAATGTGAATGAGCGAATTAAGCTTTATTATGGGGTTGAATATGGATTATCGATTGCTAGTGAGATAGGTGTAGGAACATCAGTCATCATGAATATACCAGTGGTAAGGGAGAGTATTAAATAATGCACAACATACTTATTGTGGATGATGAACCTCTTATTCTTGAAGGATTACGTTCAGTGATCGAATGGGAAGATTATGGACTAAGAATCGCTGGGCAAGCGAGTAATGGGGAAGAAGCTTTAGAATTTTTGCATAGCCATAACGAAGCCATTGACATATTAATTACAGATATTACGATGCCAAAGCTTACGGGACTTGAACTCATTCAACAAATTAAATCTTTTGATTCAAAAATGAGATTTATCATCTTAAGCGGCTATGAACAATTTGAGTATTTAAAAGCTGGAATGAGTCTTGGCATTGAGAATTATATTCTTAAACCCATTAATATAAAAGAATTGGAATCGACCATTGAGCAAATTGTTGAGGTCCTCAATCATGAGGATGTTGAACAATTTCATGCGAAGGAGGATCAGCAAGTTTTACGTAACAATATTTTAAATCGTTGGGTCACTGGAAATATAGATCGACAGGAGCTATTGCATCGTTCAAACGTCTTAAATATTTCTCTGGACTGTTCATGTTTTACGGTGGCTGCGATTCGGCTTATTACGGAACATGAAGAGGACGAGAGTCAACTGCACCCTAATCAACTTATGGAAGAATGTTATCGTATCGCAGTGCAGTCCGTAGCCGAGCGCGGAACAGTTATTGTATTTATAGATATGGAAGGTGATCTTGTTCTTATTGTTGCGGAGTCGGCTGAAGATGAGAACAAAGAAGAAATGTATTGCATGCTGCAACAAGTGCAATGTGAGATTATGCATGAATTAGGAAAGTCTGTCTGGATTACGATAGGAAGTAAGGAACATTCTTTTCAAGAAGTACCACAAAGCTATAAAAAAGCGAAAAGTTTATATGTGGATCATCTGATGCTGCCGGGCTACCCGATTATAGATGTGGACCAACTGTCGAAGATGGTGTTACATGAGGAAAAGCTCGAAATTGATTATGAAGCATTTACTAAACTATTATTATCTGGAGAGCGTGAGGCGGCAAATCAATTTATCGCAGAAACATTCCAAAAGCTGTTCGGATGTGGCGTGATTACACGCATTGATAATTACAACGTGGCGATTGAATTAATGTTGATCGCTAAGAATATGGAGAAGAACTGTAATTTCAGTGCGGTGTTTAATCCTTTGCTACGCATCCATACCATTGAGCAGTTGCTTCATCATGTGCAGGAAAGTGTGAATGAAACGCTGGACCAATTATCGCTAGTGAGTGATGAACTCAGTCCGAATATGAGATATATGGTGGATCAAGTGAGCAAACATTATAGAGAAGAACTATCTCTGAAGACGCTCAGTCAGCGAATGAATATGCATCCTACTTACTTGGGACAGCTATTTCAGAAGGAGATGGGGCGAAGCTTCTCTGATTATGTGAATCAATTCCGAATTGAAAAAGCAAGACAATTGCTGCTTCAAACTACGTTATTAACCAATGAAATTGCAGCTGAAGTAGGATATTTAGATCCAGCGTATTTTTATCGCCAGTTCAAAAAATCAGTAGGCATATCTCCAACAGAACTTCGAAAGATGTATAAAAAAGAAAAGGCGTAGGATTTAGGAAATGTTCCCGGGTGTCACGTTCAAGTGGAGGGTTCACGAACGTTGGTCACGAGAATGTTTCCTTTTTTTTTGTTCAAATCATAGGTCGATCTTTAATTTTTACATATCATTCTGGAGTTTTTCAACTTTATGAAACCGCTTTTATAGCCCAGAATAAAAGATAGTTAAAGGGGCAAGGAAATAAGATCGAAAGGGTATTACGGGGATTGTTTGGGGATAGAGAAGGGGGATGTAGAATAGTGTCTGCATTTTTCAAAAGCTTAAATAAGGATAAAGTACTGTGGTTTATGGTATTACCAGGGACAATATGGTTCCTAATTTTTTGTTACTTACCAATGTTCGGAACCATTATTGCATTTAAGGATTTCAAGATTCATCGGGACGGTTTCTTTGCAAGCGTTTTAAATAGTAAATGGGTTGGCATTGAAAATTTCAACTTTTTGTTCTCGACGGAAGACGCCTATATTATTACAAGAAACACGATACTGTATAACTTGGCGTTGATCTCTCTCGGTTTAGTTCTTGCGGTGGGCATTGCGATCACCTTGAATGAACTTGTGAACAAACGGACGGCCAAAGTTTATCAAACGGCGATGTTTATGCCTTATTTCCTTTCTTGGGTAATTATTAGTTTCTTTACATTCAGCTTCCTAAATGTAGATAAAGGGATCTTGAATCAAGTGATTACGTACTTTGGAGGCGATCCTGTTTCCTGGTATGGGGATACTCGCTTTTGGCCATATATCCTAATTTTCATGGGGATTTGGAAATCAATTGGTTATTCAAGTGTTGTTTACTTAGCGGCTATTGCGGGTATCGACAAGTCCTATTATGAAGCAGCTATGATTGATGGGGCCAGCAAATGGCAGCAAATTAAGTTTATTACACTTCCCTTGCTTAAACCTTTAATGGTAACGCTAACGATTCTTGCGATTGGTGGTATTTTCAGATCTGACTTCGGTCTATTCTATCAAATTCCTCGGGATTCCGGTGTTCTATATTCCGTAACGAATGTTATCGATACTTATATCTATCGAAGCATGAGTACGACAGGAAACCTAGGGATGAGTACAGCAGCGGGTCTATATCAATCAATCGTCGGATTTATCATGGTAATTGTAACGAATTCTATTGTGAAAAAAATCAGCAAAGAAAACGCGATATTCTAGAAAGGAGTCAATTGACGTTATGGAAGTATTCAAACGTAAGCCGAAAGAAGTCGACAACAACGCCATTACTCCTTTTTGGAATGTGGTACTCAATATTGTGATAGGAATTTTCGCTTTTACCTGTGTGTTTCCGTTCTTGTTTGTCATAGCCATTTCTTTTACAGATGAGAAAGTCCTCGCTTTAAATGGATTTAGCTTAATTCCAGAAAAATTTAGTATGGCGGCATATCAGTTTGTTTTTAACACAGGAGATCAGTTATTTCGTTCCTTTGGAGTCACCTTACTTGTTACTGTACTAGGTACGCTCATTAGCTTATTTCTAATTACAACTTACGCCTATGTTCTTTCTCGAAGATCATTCCGCTATCGTAATTTTTTCAGCTTCTTCGCCTTTTTTACGATGTTATTCTCAGGCGGTATGGTTCCAAACTATATCGTAGCAACGCAGTTTTTACATTTGTACAACACGATCTGGGCTTTGATATTGCCAATAGCGATGAATGCATTCTTTATTCTAGTAATGCGGACCTTCTTCCAGACTTCAGTGCCTGATGCACTTATTGAGGCAGCTAAAATTGACGGTTCAGGGGAGTTTCGGACGTTCCTGCAAATTGTACTTCCGATCTCTTTACCAGGGATTGCAACGATTGGATTGTTCTGTACGCTGGGCTATTGGAATGATTGGTTTAATGCGCTGCTGTATATAGATGATGCGAGTCTTGTACCGCTCCAAGCGATGCTGATGCGAATCCAGAATAATATGGAGTTCGTCATTCAGAACAGTATGCAGATGGGATCAAGCTTTGAGATTGCTGCGACCTTGCCGACAGAAACCGTTCGTATGGCGATGGTTGTACTGGCGACCTTGCCTATAGCACTAGCGTATCCTTTCTTCCAAAAATATTTTGTACAAGGCTTAACCGTAGGCTCTTTAAAAGAGTAACGTTATTATGATGTATTTATTCGAATCGCTAGTACTAGGAAACGATATAAATAAAAAGTTAATTAATCTAAAGGGGGAAAATAGAAATGAAAGCGAAAAAAAGTTTAACGCTGGCTCTTGTAGGAACAATGCTTTTGTCTGGCCTTCTTGCTGGATGTGGTTCGAATAATAATACAAATGCTGCTAAAGAAACAAACAATTCAGCGGCTGCAGGGAATTCAGCAGAGAATACATCGGGATTAAAGCCATATGAGCTGAAGATGTATTTAATTGGTGGACCTCAAAAGGATTTGGATCTTGTACTAAAAGAAGTTAATAAATATACCCAAGAAAAAATTAATGCGACGTTGAACATTACGATGTTCGATTGGGGCGATTACGATAAGAAGATGCAAGTCATCACCGCTTCTGGTGAGCCTTATGACATTGCCTTTACCTCTTCTTGGACAAATGATTTCCGCCGTAACGCAGCTAATGGTACCTTCTTGGGTCTGAACGATTTGCTAGATAAGTATGGAAAGGAAACGAAAGAAGTTTTGGACCCTCGTTTCTTAGAAGGAACTAAGATTAAAGGTGAGATCTACGGTGTTCCTGTAAATAAGGAGCTTGGGCAGCAATGGGTATGGCGCTTCAATAAGAAATATGTTGATAAATACAACATGGACATTTCCAATATTCGTACATTGGATGATCTAGAGCCACTTCTTAAAACAATTAAAGAGAATGAGCCTGCGGATATTACACCGCTAGCTGTTCCAAAAGGCTTTAAACCATTCATGCCATTTGACTATGTACTAGGTGATGAGTTACCTATCGGGGTCTATATGGATTCCACAGATGGCAAGGTTGTTAATATTCTGGAGACACCTGAACTTGCAACATCGTTAGATACGATGCGTAGACTTTACACAGCAGGTTACTTACGTCCAGACGTTGCAACCCTTGAAGGTATTGATAACATTAAGACAGGTAAATGGTTTGCCGATCGCGAAATCACACAGCCTTATGCAGAAAAAGGTTGGTCTCGTTCAGCAGGTTATGAAATTGTAACTTCGCCTATGCATGAGCCTTATGTATATACACAATCCGCCGCAGGTTCGATGCACGCTATTTCCGTAACCTCAGGTGATCCTGAACGGGCTATGATGTTCTTGAATCTTTTGAACACAGATAAGTACTTACGCAACTTGCTCAACTATGGTATTGAAGGCACTCATTATAAGAAAATCTCCGAAAATGTCATTGAAGATCTGCCAGCTATGCAAGATAGCTATGCAATGCCAGGCTTCACGCTTGGAAATATGTTACTGACTTATCTGCATGCAGATGACCCTGCTGATAAATGGGATGCTTTCAAGAAGTTTAATGATTCTTCAAAAGAAGCCCCTACCTTCGGTTTTGCATTTGACCCTACACCTGTAAAAACAGAAGTAGCAGCCATCAACAACGTAACTAAAGAATTTATGCCAGCGCTATACACAGGTTCTGTTGATCCTAAAACATATCTGCCAAAAGCAACCAAGAAATTTAAAGAAGCTGGACTGGAAAAAGTCATTGCTGAAGTTCAAAAGCAACTTGATGAGTGGAACCAGACAAAGAAATAAGCTTTGAACGTAACAAAACGCCTACGATTAATCTAAAGGTAACACAAATAGGATTAGTGGAGACGGGCAGCTATGCTGCCCGTCTCTCTATCTATACTCATTTTTATCAAGAGGAGTGGGAATATGGAACAATTTAGACTGCCAACGATCTCAATGCCGAAGCTTCCGCTTCCACAAGCGATTCAAGAGGTATTGAACGAAGCAGAGGAGAAATTAGCTCATCGGCCTAAACTACTGCAGCTCTTCAAGAACTGCTTCCCGAATACACTTGAGACAACGACTAAGCTCATGGATGATGGAACAACATTCATCATTACTGGTGATATCCCTGCTTCCTGGTTGCGGGATTCTGTAGAGCAGGTTATGCACTATGTGCCATTTGCGAAGAATGACCCGGATCTTCAACGTATCATTAGCGGTCTAATTAAACGACATATTCAGTATATACATATTGATCCGTACGCCAATGCGTTTAACGAAACAGCAAATGACTGGCATTGGAGCACTAGCGATATTACGGAAATGTCCCCTTGGGTGTGGGAACGTAAATTCGAGATCGATTCTCTCTGTTTTTCTATGCGTCTGGCTTATGCCTATTGGAAAGAAACGGGGAAGACTGATATATTCGACGCCGGATTTAAGGCAGCAATGGTCAAAATATTCAACTTATTTAAAACTGAACAGCGCCATAACGAATTATCTCCATACCGTTTTACGCGTAATAACGGAATTCCTGAAGATACGCTGCGCAACAACGGCCTTGGTATGCCTGTAAATTACACGGGTATGGTCTGGTCAGGGTTCCGATCAAGCGATGATGCTTGCGACTTCCATTACAATATCCCGGGGAATATGTTCGCCGTTGTTGCCTTACGTCATATGCAGGAATTCGCAGAATGGGTATTCCGTGATCTTGAATTTCTAAAAGAGCTTAAAGCATTAGAAGCGGACATTGATCATGGCATCAAGCTGTATGGGATTTACCGTCATCCTAAGTTTGGTCCAATCTACGCCTACGAGACCGATGGGTATGGCAACTACTGCATGATGGATGATGCGGGAACACCGGGACTCATGTCGATTCCTTATCTCGGCTATGTTACGGCAGAGGATGAGATTTATCAGAATACACGCCGATTTGCGCTGAGCAAGGAGAATCCTTTTTACTTTGAAGGAACCGCAGCGAAAGGGATTGGCAGTCCACATACTCCGAAAGATTATATCTGGCATATGGCATTGTCTATGCAAGGTTTGACGGCTTCTACGAAGGAAGAGAAGCTGGACATGCTTGCGATGCTAGAGTCAACTGATGCGGGGACTGGTTTTATGCATGAAGGATTTCATGTCGATGACCCGAATATATTCACTAGGAAATGGTTCGCTTGGTCCAATAGTCTGTTCTCCCAACTCGTCTATAAAGCGATGAAGGAAGGACTACTATGAGCAGCCCTAACAGACCTGTAATTATATTCTATGATTCTGATTTTCCGATTTCGAATTCGATTCCTAGCGATGCGATTAAATCCATGCGTGAGTTCGGTACGATTGTGAATGGAGATCAGCTTGCAGCAGCGCTTAGGGAAACCGAAGGCGGCTGTTTCATTAATCTGCATGCACCCTATTTCCCAAAAGCGGCATGGATAGACATTCTTGGATATTTGCAGAGAGGTGGCGGGCTGATCAGCATTGGAGGCGCCCCCTTCAAACAACCCGTTCGCTGGAAAAATGAACAATGGCATGTGGAAGCGGAGCAGACTTCATATCATCAAGAGCTGTATATTCATGAGGCATTACGTGTTGATTGTTCTCGTAATCAATCCTTGCTAGCATCAGATGTCATTCCTTTGCTTAAGGGTCAAGAAGCTCTCTTTTCAGCGAGTGAAGAGACATGGAACCTTGTGCCACATACGACGAAGACGAGTGATTTGCCCCATCAAATGGGGTCGGCAGGTCCGATGAGCACACGCATTTACCCGCTTTTGAAGGGAATTACGCATGAGGGCCGGGAAACTGCCGCTCCAGTAGTTCTTTGGGAGAATACGATTGGTTTATTTGCAGGCTCACGCTGGTTGTTCGTAAATACGGCTGCAACGTCTTCTTTATGGAAGGAAAAAGGGCTGTCCGCGATGTCTGAGTGGGTTCGTTTCTGCAGTAAGGGTGTAACGGAAATGTGGGTTAAGCCAAATTACGCATCATATGAGCCAGGAGAACGCGCTTCTCTGACACTTCAGATTCAGCAGCTTGAGCGGGTAAAACCTTCTTTGCGAAATGAAGACAAATGGAAGTTAACAATGCATGTTGAGCATGAATCCGATCCCTCCTTGCGTTGGTCCCACAGTTTGGAGATGAAGGCTAATGCTGAGCTTAACATCGTTCGGGTGCCTATTCCTCTGGAAATTAGGAGCGGTCTGTTCCAAGTGATCTGCGAAGCGGAAGCCAGTGATGGTGAGGTCCGTATTCTTCGTCAAGGGTTCTGGGGGCATGCCCCTGAACTTCTTGCAGCAGGTCAACCGGTAACGAGTGGAAGAGATTATTTCATAAAAGATGGGCGTCCGCTACCTGTTGTGGGGATGACATATATGACGAGTGATGTGGCACGGAAATTTCTATTTCTGCCGAACGTCGGGGTATGGGATCGCGATATGGATCAAATGCGGAAGGCAGGGATTAACTGGATCCGAACAGGAATCTGGACGGCTTATCGCAATGTGATGCAAGACGATGGTCATGTTTCAGAAGAGGTACTGCGAGCGATTGATGCCTTTATCATGACGGCGAAGAAGCATGATCTTCAGGTGACTTTCACGTTCTTCTCCTTCACACCGGAAACGTGGGGTGGTGTAAATCCTTACTTGGACCCCCAAAGTGTTGAGGCTCAGAAGCGGTTCATTCGTTCTATTGTATCTCGTCATAAAGCGTCTTCGAATGTAGATTGGGATCTTATTAATGAACCGTCGATGTTTGATCCGGCACGGATTTTCTCGGAGGGTCCGAGTTCATGTCATGATCGCTTCGAGCAACAAGCTTTTATAGAATGGCTTCGGCATAGACATGGGGAAATCGAAGTGCTACAGGAACGTTGGAATATGACACCCGCACTGCTTCCAGACTTTGCATCGGCAGGGCTGCCAGAAGCGAAAGAGATGAACTTCGATGTACAGGATATGCACAGCGCTAAAAGAGGGACACGTTGGCTTGATTATTGCTTGTTCTCTATGGATATGCATAACCGGTGGGTGAAGCAGTTATATGACACCATTAAGGAGCAATGTCCAGATCAGATGGTTACGGTTGGGCAGGATGAAGGGCTAGGGGCACAGCGACCTTCGCCGTTCTTCTACGAGGAGGCGGTGGATTACACCACTGTACATTCCTGGTGGTTTAATGATTATCTGGTGTGGGATGGCATCTTTGCCAAGACGCCTAATAAGCCAAACCTGATTCAAGAAACCGGCGTCATGTATGTAGAAACTCCTGATGGACGAGCCAAACGTTCGGAGCTAGAGCTGCGAAATCTGCTCGAACGCAAATATGCCTATGCGTTTGGAACTGCTGGTGCGGGGGCCATACACTGGATTTGGAATACGAACTTCTATATGGATAATGCGAATGAGTCCCATATCGGAGCATTGAGAGCAGATGGAACCGAAAAGCCAGAGGCGGATGTCTCTTATGACTTCGGGAAGTTTATAGAGGGCATTCGTGACGTATTTGGAGATCGGAAACTGGAAGAGATCGCTGTGGTGTTTCCGTATTCGAATGATTTCTCTAACCGGAAGCTGGCTTTCGCTGCTACAACAGAGCTTACCCGTATTCTTTCATATGATCTGAAGATGCCTTTCAGAGGGGTTTCTGAATACCACTTAAATGATTTGGAGAAGCACCCTGTGAAGCTTATTATGCTGCCAAGCGCGCATAACTTCGATGATGCAGCGATGGAAAGGCTGTTACGCATCGTTGAAGCAACAGGTGCGGTATTACTTGCTACAGGCCCGCTCGACATTGATGCTTACTGGCGTTCTTCAGAGCGTTTTAGTGATATTCTCGGCAAGCGTGAATTGCGTAATGTGCGCCGTGAAGAAGTGCTTAGCCTTCAAGGTCAAGAACTACCCGTCTCCTTCGGTCACCGGCGGATTGCTGAGGTATCGAAGGAAACGATGATTCACGAATCCGGCGGAAGTGGAAGTTCTGCCATAGATACTGTCGTGAATATTCCACTCGGCAAAGGCCGGCTCCTATGGAGTCCACTGCCCGTTGAATTGAGCGACCGAAGTGACACTACAGCTGCACTGTACAGCTACGCGATGACTTCTGCTCGTGTGGAGTGTGATTTGGAATGGATTAGTGGTGGGAACTTAGCAGGCATCTATGGACGGAAATTGAGCTTTGATACGGGGGCGCTGTTCACCTTCGTGTCGGAATATGCTCAGGATGTGAACATAGAGGTAATGGATTCGGCTACTGGCCGGACCTACGCATTCCTATTAGAACAGGAACGTTCTGTCCTGTTCGCTACGGATACTAAAGGAAATCTGCTTGGCGTGTATCGCCCGCAGGAAGTAGAAATCCATGTAACTTATCCACAGCTACTACATTAAGCATATTAGTAGAGAAACGTATTGTATATAAGGAGGTCTTCACTTTGGAAAGCTCAGATAAATCTATTAAACCTCAGACTGCTCATATCATTTCTCATACCCACTGGGACCGGGAATGGTATCTTCCATATGAAAAGCATCACGTGCGCCTTATTAAACTGGTCGATGAATTGCTGGATCGATTGGACGCGGATGGTGAATTTAAGAGTTTCTTTCTGGATGGACAGACAATTATTCTGGAGGATTATCTTCAAGTTCGTCCCGAAAATCAAGAGCGTCTACAAAAATATATTACGGAAGGTCGTCTTCTGATCGGACCTTGGTATATACTGCAGGATGCTTTCCTTACCAGCGGAGAGGCAAACGTACGTAATATGCAGATTGGTCATCAGGATTCGAAGCGTTACGGAGAACCTTCCAAAATCGGTTATTTTCCGGACACCTTTGGTCTAGTTGGCCAGACTCCACAATTAATGAAGCAATCGGGCATTAATAATGCCTTTTTTGGAAGAGGTGTAAAGCCGACTGGATTCAACAATACAGTATCGGACGGTGGATATGAATCTTCGTTCTCCGAGCTGGTATGGGAAGGTCCGGATGGATCGAAAGTGCTTGGCATTTTATTTGCAAACTGGTATTCGAACGGAAACGAAGTGCCAGTGAATGAAGCAGAGGCACAAGAGTTCTGGGAGAAGAAGTTAGCAGATGCGCGGAAATTTGCCTCTACAGGCGAGCTACTATTCATGAACGGCTGCGATCATCAGCCGGCTCAGCTGGATTTGCCGGAGGCGATCGAAACTGCGAAGCGGCTATATCCAGATATGGAGTTTGTCCATTCTAACTTCCCTGATTACCTTAAGGCTGTAGAGGATGTAATGGATCACAACAAATTATCGACCGTAAAGGGCGAACTGCGAAGCCAGCACACTGACGGATGGGGGACGCTAGTGAATACCGCATCTGCTCGTGTTTATTTGAAACAGATGAATCAGGAAGGTCAGGTCTTGCTTGAAAAAGTGGCTGAGCCACTTGCTTCGTTCGCACAATTACTGGGCAAAGATTATCCCCATCATCTGTTCACCTATGCCTGGAAGACGCTGATGCAGAATCACCCGCATGACAGCATTTGCGGCTGCAGCGTGGATGAGGTGCATCGAGAAATGGTCACCCGTTTTGATAAAAGCCGCCATGTAGCAGAGACCATTGTTGATGATAGTAAGCGTGTGATCGCAGATGCGGTTGATACGTCTGGTTTTACAGCATATGGTGAAGAAGTGCTTCCACTCGTAGTTATGAATACGACCGGATGGAGTCGCACGGGTACAGTGAGCATAGAAATTGATGCGGCACGTCTATATTTGCGAGAGGGTTTCTCTTTAGAAGAAACAGCCAGCCGTATGAAAGATATTGATTTAAACGGCCGTGAATTAGTAGACGATCAAGGGAATACCATTACATGCCAGATGGAGGATTTGGGTCTTCAGTTTGGTTATGATTTGCCTGACGATAAATTCCGCCAGCCCTATATGTGCCGCCGAGTAAGACTTACCTTTGAAGCTGTGCAAGTTCCGGCGCTGGGTCTTCGTGCATATGCGTGGGTTCGCCGGTCTAACGCAGGGTTGCCTATAGCTCCTGAATCTTTGCTTCAAGGGGATCGGGTGTTGGAGAATGAGTCCATCAAAGTAGTGATCCATGATAATGGTTCATTTACGCTGAGTGACAAAGCCAGTGGCATGACCTACCGGGATCTTGGTGTGTATGAGAACACAGGTGATATCGGGAATGAATACATGTATAAACAGCCAGAGGGTGAACAAGCTTTAACGACTAAGGGACTACAGGCGAACATTTGTGTTCTGGAAAACACACCTTATCGAGCATCTGTGGAAATTAAGCATGACTGGGAGATTCCAGTCTCAGCAGATGATAAGCTGGACGAGGAACAGCGTGCTCTTGTGTACTACCCAGAGCGGAAAGCACAGCGCAGTAATGACACAGTCATTCTTAAACTTCGTACCGTAATTAGCTTGGAGCGGGGCGGGAAGGGGCTGCATATCGAAACGAAGATAGACAATAAAGCCAAAGATCACCGGATTCGGGCGCTATTTCCGACAGATTTATGCACCGCCACACATCATGTGGATTCGATGTTTGAGGTTGCGGAGCGGAATATTGAGCCAGCTGTAGAATGGATGAATCCGAGTAATACGCAGCATCAGCAAGCCTTTGTTGATATCAGTAATGACACAGCCGGTCTAACCGTCGCTAACTTTGGATTAAATGAATATGAAGTGCTAAGAGACGGTCGTAACACCATTGCGATTACACTACTCCGTAGCGTGGGTGAACTGGGAGACTGGGGGTTGTTCCCGACTCCAGAAGCGCAGTGTCTCGGAGAGCACGTTGTACGTATGGAGCTCATCCCACACACAGGAGATGGTATAGCCTCAGGTGCTTTTGCTGAAGCCTATCAATTCCAGATTCCTTGGATCGTATGTCAGACTGATGTACATGAAGGAGCAATTGCTCCGGTGTATACTCCATTCGAATGGGAGAGTCATGAGCTCGCATTTTCCTCTCTAAAAATGAACGAGCAGACTGGAGACCTACTGCTTCGCTGGTACAACATGAGTCAGCAGAGTACCGACCTGACCATCCGTTCAACGATACCGCAGCAGTATTTCTATAAGACGTCGATCCTGGAAGAGGAGAGCCACCCACTCTCTAGTGAAGAGAAAGGCAGTTCGCTCTTACAGATCGGTCCATGTGAAATTATAACGATTGGTATTCGGAGATAATATGAATATAAAGACGATAGTTAACCTAGGCATCAGCTTGGGAGCTATCGTCTTTTTTTAAAAAAAAAGATTGCCAAATATAACTAATAAAATTAAAATTAGCTTGTATAGAAAACTTGGTTTTGTATAATGTTCGAAGGAGGTGCTCACATGGAGAAAAAATATTGGGTGCCTGCTTTGGAGAAAGCAGACGGGATTCTACGCCTTGTATCCGAGGAACCCTATAAGCATCGATTAATTGATTTATCCAATCAGCTTGGTATCCATAAGAGTTCTATGTATTCTATTTTGCAGACTATGGAAGTACTTGATTGGGTGAATAGAGATACTAACGATACTTATGCCATTGGCTCCGCTACGGGAAGGTGGGGAGATTCCTACTTGCAAGGTCAGGACTTAATCTCATCATTCCACCGAGAAGCTGCCGCCACAAGAGAACGCCTGCAAGAGACGGTTCAGTTGGCCAGACTTGAAGGTAATGAAGTGTTGTATCTGGCTAAGGAGGAAGCGCCGACTATGGTCAGGCTAGCATCCGGTCCCGGTATGAAGTTCCCGGCTCATGTGACTGCACTTGGGAAATTGCTTCTGTCGTTCATTGATGATAAAGATCTGGATTCATTATACCCGATTCAAGAATTAACGAGCGCTACAGAGTATTCATTGAAAACTAAGGCGGATCTGGTTAAGCAACTACGAATCATCCGCGATAAGGGGATTGCTTTCGATGAGCAGGAAGTTATCGTTGGGTTCAGCTGTGTTTCAGCCCCGATCCTATCTAAATCAGGTGAGGCTATCGCAGCAGTGAGCTGTACCATGCAGCAGCATATCTGGGAGAAAAAGAAGGATGTTGCGGAGGCTGAAATTCGTCATTTGGCGAATCGGTTATCGCTATACCAAGGAGGCAATCATTAATGAGATTAGCCAATAAAGTCATCTTAATCACGGGATCAGGTTCAGGGATCGGAAGAAGCACGGCATTGCTGTTTGCTCGTGAAGGCGCAACTGTAATTGTGAACGATTTAGATGAAGCAAAAGGTATAGAGACTTTGAAGAATATTCATGCAGATGGAGGAAAAGGTCATTTCATCCATGCGGATGTGACCCATGCTGAATCTGTAGAGCAGATGGTTGATCAAATCATTGAACACTACGGTCATATAGATGTGCTTTTTAACAACGCAGGAATTAGCGGAGTAGGCGCTTTACATGAAGTTGAACCGGATGCATGGGAACGGGTAATTCAGGTCAATATTCGGGGTGTATATTTGCCATCCAAATATGTGCTACCTCATATGATGAAACGAAAATCCGGCAACATCATTAATATGTCCTCTTGCGTCGCAGAAATCGGGCTCGCCAGAAGAGCTTCTTATTCAGCTACCAAAGGAGCGGTATTGGCCCTGACGAAATCCATGCAAGTAGATTACGCAGCATACAATATTCGTGTAAATGCCCTTTTACCAGGCACAATCTTAACACCGTTCGTTGAGAATTACTTAAAAACCTCTTACGATAATCCGGAAACTGCGATTGCGTCAATTAAGAAACGTCAGCTTAGTGAAGAGCTCGGCTTACCTGAGGATGTTGCCCAAGCCGCCTTATTTCTTGCTTCGGATGAATCAAAATTTATGATGGGTTCTCCTCTCTATATTGATGGAGGCGCAACTTTTGGGAAAAACGCCTGAACAGCATGAAACGATAAAAGGAAGGGGAACTAATAATGAAGTTATTAACATTCCTTAACAATGGCGATTACCAATTAGGGGTCGTAACAGAAAAGGGAATATTGGATGTTGCAAGCGCTTTAATAGATTTGCCTAGACAGTATGGGTATTCCGTACCTATGACCGTTCACGAAGTCATTGACGGTGGTGAGGCAGCGGTTTCGAGGCTGGATCAATTCACAACTCAAGCACTGGATATAGCTGGAGAAGACTGTTCATACCTATTAGATGAAGCGAAGTTGACACTCGGTCCATGCGTGACTCATCCAAATAAAATTATCTGTGTCGGTCTTAACTATCGCAAGCATGCGGTTGAAACGAACGCAGCGATCCCTGAGTTCCCGATATTGTTCAATAAATTTAATAACACGTTGGCGGGACATGGCGGCGATATTCCGCTTCCAAGAGTGACAAAAAAAGTTGATTACGAAGCAGAGCTTGTTATCGTTATCGGTAAATCAGCTAAGTACGTTACGAAAGAGGACGCGCTTAACCACGTATTTGGTTATTGCAACGTAAATGATTTGTCCGCACGTGACTTGCAGCTAAGGACTCCGCAATGGCTGTTAGGCAAGTCATGTGATAAATTCTCTCCTCTTGGACCTTATCTAGTTACAACGGATGAAATAGAAAACCCGAATGATTTAGAGATTAAATGTACAGTCAACGGAGAAATCCGCCAGCATTCGAATACGTCAGATATGATTTTCCGATGCGATGAGATTGTAAGTTATATTTCGCAACATATGACGCTTGTGCCTGGAGACATCATTTTGACTGGAACACCAGAAGGCGTCGTCCTCGGTTATCCGGTAGATCAGCAGATTTACCTGAGGGCTGGTGATATCGTCACGATTGAGATTGAGAAGCTCGGCAAGCTGACGAATCGGCTCGTTAAGGAAGACTGAGAATGTACTCATTTTGTGAGGTGAAAGCATGAGAGTTGATGCACATCAGCATTATTGGCGATTAAGTCGAGGCGATTACGGATGGCCTACACCAGAAGTTCCATTACTATATAAAGATTTTATGCCTGATGACCTGACAGAATCATTACTACGACATGGAATCACGAAAACCATTGTTGTTCAAGCAGCAGCTACTGTTGAAGAAACTGAATTTTTACTAAGTTTATGCGAGATCCATGATTCAATAGCTGGTGTTGTGGGGTGGCTAGATTTAGAGCAGGACAATTTTACGGAAACCTTTGAACTTTTGCGTAAAAATCCTTATTTTATTGGCCTCCGATTAATGCTTCAAAGTATTGATGCTGATGAATACTTGCAACGTCCTCAAGTTATTCATCATTTAAAATGGTTAGAGACCATGGGATTCCCTGTGGATTTATTGATCCATGCTGCACAATTCCCAGCCGTATTGAAATTGCTCAAGCTTGTGCCAAATCTACATGCGGTCATTGACCATATAGGTAAGCCACAAATTTCCCAGCAGGAAACCTCACCTTGGCAAGAGTGGGTTACGGAGGTCGCGCAATATCCCCAGACGTATTGCAAACTTTCAGGCATGGTTACCGAAGCAAATATGCCCTACTGGGTAGAAGCTGACTTTAACTTTTATATCAAACATGTCATATATGCATTTGGATTAAACAGGGTCATATTCGGCAGTGACTGGCCAGTGTGCCTGCTTGCAGCAAGCTATGATCAAACAGTAAGCATTTTGTTAAACAATTTACCTGAAGCGCTTACAGAGCGAGAACTAGACGATGTTTTTGGCAATAATGCGATCCGCTTTTATCAATTGGAGACATCACATTTTATTGAAACTGGAGTGTAGCCTATGCAATTACAAGGGAAAGTCGTTATTGTTACAGGCGGTGGCTCTGGGATTGGAGAAGCGACTGCCAAATTATTTGTTAGTGAGGGTGCTAAAGTGATCATTGCGGACTGGAATGAGGCTGAAGCTAAACGAGTAGTCGAGGAAATTCATTCAGTTCATTGTGGGGATTCTGTTGCTTACGCTGTGAAAACAGATGTTTCATCGGAGCTAGAGGTTAAACAATTGGTAGAATGGGTCCTAAATAAGATTGGCAAGATTGACATTCTATTCAATAACGCAGCTGTTGTATTGCCGAAGTCCTTGGAGGATATTTCTGAATCAGAATGGACTCGTACCTTAGATATCAATTTGAAGAGTGTCTATTTGATGATTAAATTCTGCATTCCTTCGATTAGAGAAAACCGTGGCTGCATCGTGAATATGGCATCATTAAGCGGATTGGTAGGCCAAAAGCAAAATCCGGTATACTCTGCTTCAAAAGGCGCAATTATTGCAATGACTAAAGCATTAGCGTTGGATTATGCGAACGATGGAGTCCGTGTCAATTGCATATGTCCAGCAGGTGTAATGACGCCTTTATTAGAAGAGTGGATCGGTCAACAGCCCAATCCGGCAACTACAGTACAAGATTTGATCGATATGCATCCATTGGGAAGATGTGCCTCAACGGAAGAGATAGCAAGAGCCGCGTTGTATTTAGCTAGTGATTTATCCGGATTTGTTACGGGTGTAGCACTCCCTGTTGATGGTGGAGCAGCCTTAGGCTATTAATGGGTTAGTAGAAAGGGAGGGACGTAATGACTCGCTATGGAAGTGTTATTCATGTCAAGGATGAGAAGCTGGAAGAATACAAAGCATTACACGCATCTGTATGGTCAGAAGTGTTGTCTAGATTAAGGAAGTGTAACATTAAGAACTATTCCATTTTTTATAGAGACGGCTATTTGTTCAGTTATTATGAATATACAGGGGATGACTACACGGCTGATATGGCCATCATGACTGCAGATCCTCGTACACAAGAATGGTGGAGCTTAACAGATCCTTGTCAGTATCCAGTGAAGTCTGCATTAGAAGGTGAATGGTGGGCGAGTATGGATGAGGTTTTCCATTTGGATTGAGTAATTATTTCATTTAAAGCTAGGGAGATGAAAAAAATGAAAATTACAAAAGTAGAAAGCTTCGTCTTACACGTTCCGATTACGCCACCAATTACGGATGCAATTAATGTTGCTACGCATTGGGGACTTGCAGGCGTTCGGATTTTTACAGATGAGGGTTTTGTGGGGTATGGGTATACAGGAACTTGTGCACATGGTGATGATATGATCGTTGATACGATTGACCGTTATTACGCTCCTTTATTAATTGGCAAAGATCCGTTTATGGTTAAAGAAATTTGGGATGAGCTGCGTTTTGGAAAAATGCATTGGATTGGTAGAGCGGGAGTTACTCATATGGCATTGGCTGCAGTAGATATTGCACTTTGGGATATTATGGCGAAAGCTTCCAATAAACCGTTGTGGCAATATCTTGGCGGACATAAATCCAAACAAATAAAAGCTTATAATACAAACGGCGGCTGGTTGAACTGGTCTAAAGAACGTTTAATTAAGGACGTTACTGAAATAGTAGAGCAGGGCTTCACTGGAGTCAAAATTAAAGTGGGTAAAGCAGATTCACATGAGGATTATGATCGTTGCAAAGCGGTTCGTAAGGCGATAGGAGATCAAACCATCTTCATGATCGATGTGAACCAACAGTGGAATATCAATACAGCGATGACATGGGGGAAGAAGTTAGAGGAATTTGATTTGTTCTGGTTAGAAGAACCCTTAAATCCAGATGACATCATGGGACATAAGAAGCTGGCCGATGCATTAAATGTACCTATTGCGTTAGGTGAACATGTCTATACGAAATATGCATTCCGGGATTATATCCATCATGGGGCACTCGAATATTGCCAAGTAGATGTAACGCGTGTTGGTGGGATTACGGAATGGCAACAGATTGCAGGTTTAGCCGCTTCATACGATATTCCGATTTGTCCGCATGTTGGTGATATGGGGCAAATTCATCAGCATTTGGTTGCAGCAACACCGGGTGCGATCATGCTGGAATACATTCCTTGGATCCGTCATATTTTTGTGGAGCCGGCCACTGTAGTCAACGGGCACTATATACTTCCTCAAATGCCGGGTGCATCAACAGAGATTATACCAGCGCTGTTTGATCTGTATCGAGTGAGATAATGAAGAAGATGATGCTTTAAGCCTACACTCATAAGTGGAACATGAACAAGAAACCCGCTTTATGCATGGTCAAGACCCCATTTTATAGGCACTGAAAAAAGACCCTAGGCTATAAGCTGCTCCCGGTACCGAACCGGAGGCAGCTTATTTAGCTTTCGTTGTGGTCGATGCTTGTTGTAAAAGTGGATATATTCTTCAATTTTCCTTTGTACCTCGTCCATATTTCGGATATCATAAGGGTAGAGTCCTTCCGTTTTGAGATGCGAGAAGAAGCTCTCCATCGAGGCATTGTCATAACAATTTCCTCGACGAGACATGCTGATTTGGGCGCCAACCTTTGGCAGCATGTCGTGGTATGCATGAGACGTGTACTGGAATCCCTGGTCGCTATGAACGATCAGCCCGGTCACGTCTTTTGTCTTGCTAAAGGCTTTCTCAAAGGTCTGTAGAACCAGTGGATTGTCATTTCTCTGACTCATGTGGTAGGCTACAATCTCATTTTTAAACAAGTCTTTCACCGCTGAGAGGTAAATCCACGACTCCCCCACCCGGTATGGTGTGACATCTGTGACCCACTTTTGGTTGGGCGTATCCGCCTGGAAATCCCGTTTCAATAGGTTTTTAGCTACACGACCTTCAGTAGAAGAAGCGTAGTTGCAGCGATGTTTCCGCCGAATCCGTGAGCGGATGCCCAGCATCTGCATAAGCCGAAGTACCTTCTTATGATTCATCCAGACCCCATGATCCTGTAGCAAGAACAGTTGAAGCTGACGGTAGCCGTAGACTCCATTGTAGTGCTCATAGACCTTCTTCACGAGTGCCTCATCTTCTCGGTCCCGATGGAATTCTTTGCGCTTTAGAAAAGCGTAGTAACCGCTTCGGGAGACCCCAAAAACTTTACAAAGATGACTAACCGGATATTCGTTTGCGGCTCTCTCAATCGTTACATACCGTTTGGCTTCATCTCCTGCATCCAGATTTCCAAGCACTTTTTTAGCATTTCGTTCTCCCGTTTTAGCCGCTCTACTTGCCTGTCTCGATCGACGTACTCCTCGCGCCTTCCCCGTTGATCCACAAGTCCGAACTCTTCGAGTTCCCGATATTTCCTCATCCATGCTTTCAGTCGATGTCTGTCTGTGATTCCAAACTTCTCCATGATTTTACGATAGGTCCAACCTTCCACGACGTGAAGGCGTATCGCCTCTATCTTGGTCTCATACGAATACTCTTTAAACTTCTGACCTTTTATCGCTGGCATAAAAAATGCACCCCCTAGAATTTCATCGGACAAACCAGGGGTTTTATCCAATGTCTATTCTAAGGGGTGCACTTCATGCAATAAGCGGACTTTCTTGTTTTTAGCATTTGAGTCAAGAAGAAGACTTACTGCGTGTTCCGGAACTGAGATGATCAATTTGCTCGTCTAAAACGGTGCTGGCTTTGCCTAAAAATTGTGAAATGAGGGCAAGTTCTTCATCGGTATAGGAAGCAGCCAATTTAACCATAGCAGTATGAAGCGGCAGGTAGGTGTCAATAACATCTTCTTTATTTTCATACAACGGGACAATAATTACTTTACGGCGATCATTAGGGTCGTTTTGTCTGCGAACGTATCCGTTTTTTTCGAGACGATCTATTAATGCAGTAACGCTGCCAGTGGCAAGTCCAGTTAGTTTGGACAGCTCTCCAGCGGTAATGGGGCCTTTTTCACGCAGGATATCCACAGATAAAAAATCATTATTGTATAACCCAAGAGAGGCGGCTACGTTTTGCTGGTATACCACCGTTCGGGTTCCCAGACCACGCATGAGTAAGGTGAATTGTTCTTGCTCTGGTGTAGGTTGAGCTTGTTCATGGCTTGACAAAGGATAACGCCCCTTTTAAAATCTTTATATCTCGTTAATCAAGATATTTGATTGTGAAGTTATTTTAAAATGTGTTATTTTACAAATTCATTCTATCGAAATAAGCATACTTTTGCAAAAGAAGTAGTATGACAGCATTCGCAATCGTTATGGATAAGAGAAATATCTATGTGTGATTGCTTTAATTGAGAGGGGAATCATGATGAAAGAAGCTATTGTTATTAAAGGCGCACGAGAGAACAATCTGAAGAATGTCTCGCTCACGATTGTACCGTTATGATTGGCAACAATCTTAGTCGTGACATGAAGGGGGCCAATGCGCTAGGCATCACCAGCATTTTTCAGAGCTGGACGCCCCGTTATCCCCATGAGACGGCAGATGAGTCTGAACGTCCGATGTATACAGTTAGTGAGCCGCTGCAATTGCTAGAGTTGATTGAGAGGCTGAACGCTGAGGTCAAGTAAGCTGGAAGTCGTTCATTATGCTATTTTTCCATAATTAAATACAAAAAAGAGAAACCCGAGGTCATGAGAATGACTGGGTTTCTCACCTTTCTTAATCAATCAGCAAGAGTTACAAAGCAATTTTATGATCCAGCAGCTTAATAATCTAGAAGCCGTCCATGATCATGCCATTGACCGTACATTTTATTTTCTTTAGTGTTTATTATAAATTTATCTAATTTACGCTTAAATAAATCTGGTTGATGTGTATAGCTTTGTATCGTGTCGATCCGGACTCTTGTATAAAGAGCTGGAAAGGTTAAGAGGTTCTCATATACCTGCTGCTCCTCTTTTAACCTTTGTTCTATAACCCTATCGACTTTAAAAGAAGCGAGATTCATATCCGGAAGTACCTTTCTTCCTTCGTCACTCATTAGCCCCAGTTTATCGAGGCGGCGGACACGTTCTTTATTTAATTCTGTCCAAGAGCTTCGTTTGCTTCTTGGAGACAGTCGCTGTGCCAGCTGCGTTTCAGAAACTTTCTTTTTCACTCCATCGATCCATCCAAAGCACAAACATTCCTCAACCACATCCAAATACAGCAATGTTTCTGAATTTGGCGTCATACTTACGAGTACCCAACAAAACTTTTCAGTCGTATGATTCTGCTGCAGCCAAACCCGTAAATCTTCTCTCGATTTTACTGTGATTAGATTTTCTATCTCCATCATTAAATTCCAATTTCCTTTCTAGCTAGGGAAAGCATTGCCCATCATAGATTAAATAGCTTTCGCAGGCATCTGATACCAAAAAAAGGAATAGTCATTCATGGTAGAAGCGTGCCCTAACTGACGTAACATAGTGGATATATTACCTCTATGATAAGTCCCGTGATTGGCGGCATGCAGCACAATTTCTGATAGGCGTGTTTGCCGGATTCCAGCAAATGGGTTATCAAGTAGAATAGTCTGCTCTAAATCGGGTTGGTTTTGTAACCATTCTTTGTATTGTTCAGATAGCTGGGCAAAAAGATTAGCGTATTCATCAACTGAATCTAGAATGCTCATATTTAGCGGGATACTTTTTTGAAAAGCCTCAGGCATACCAGTGCCTGTTAAAACCAGATACCACATCGTATCCACCGCATAGATATGGCTAAGGGCATGAGCGATAGTAGGAAAAGAGCTATTCACTTCTTGATTTAGCACAGAGGGAGAGAGTTCCTTGATTCTTCCCAGGATCGTTTGGTTCGCCCAAATGTGATAATTAAACATTTCTACTGGATGATTGGTCATTGTATGATCTCCTTTTGAGTTGTGATAGATTTTTTTGTAGCTGTTGTTAATATAAAAGAAGAAGTATGACAGCAGACTGTCATACTTCTTCATAAAGATTTAGGGTATTTAGCAGCTGCTTTTTTAAGATACCCCGCAGTGCAAGAGGCTCGAGGACTTCAGCGCCGCTGCCGAAGCTCAGCAGAATTGACCATAGCCAGCGGGCTTCCAGTGGCTTATACACAGGAATTCGCATCGTCATGCTCTCATCGGTATGAAATTCCTTATCCATCTGGTGAAATTGATCCAGCGCTTCTGCCAAAGCCTCAGGTCCTACCCGGATTACGACATCCTCAACCTGATCGGCCCTATTTGAACAACCGGCCTCTATGGGAACCTCATGTTGGGAATGAAAGATATTCTGTGTCAGAAGCAAATTCATCATCCGGGATAGCCGGAACTCTCGATAATCCTGTCGTTCCCGGCAATAACCATATATGTACCAGTTGCTATATTTAAAATGAAGCTTTACGGGTTCCATATCACGGGTTGTGCGTTCGTTTTTTACATTGATGTAATCAAAACGGACGATATTTCGTTCCGTAATAGCCGTACGTAAAAGAGAAAGTGCATCGGGATCCATACGGCGAGTTTCAAAATTCACCGCTAGACTAGAAGTCTGTTGTTCTGCTCCAATCGTTTGCAGCCGCTCAATGGTTCCTTGCGCCTGCGCGTCTTCAAACACAGAGGAGAGACTGTTCAGCACGGTAATCAAAGAAGTGACATCATAAGAACGGAGCAGGCTTTTATCCATTTTATATCCGTCCATGATGCCATATCCGCCTTTAGTTCCCTGATACGATACAACCGGGATGCCTGCGGCACAAATGACATCGATATCCCTATAGATAGTTCTCTGAGAAACCTGAAACTCTTCAGCCAGCTTGGAGGCAGATAAAACTTCGTGGTTCAACAGCTTGTAGATCATAGAAATCAAACGTTCCAATTTCATTTGTGTATCCCACCCATTAGTCCATTTCGTGTTACTGCATGATTATAGCATAGATTTTTCAAGCTAATTTTGGGGAGGATTGTGGTGGTGTTGCATAGGAGAATACTAATTGTACCTCACAGAGAAAAAAGATTGACAAAATATGGTTAGTTGGTTTATCTTGTGAATATAAAATAAAAATATTCATAAAACCATAAAAAGCGAGTGAACTTATATGCCTAAAAAATTCTCTGAACAAGAAAAAGAATGGATAAAACATAAATTGTTGACAGAAGGGCGTCGCTGCTTTGAAATACATGGCATTAAAAAAACTAGTGTTGAAGAATTAACAAAAGCCGCCGGGATTGCGCAAGGTTCGTTTTACATGTTCTTTGGGTCGAAAGAGGAATTGTTCTATCACATATTGCTTGAAGAGGAACAACGAATTCGTAGTACAATGTTCAATTCATTTAGCGTAGGCGTGCCTGTAAACAAGGAAGAAATCCAATTATTTTTACTGAAATCTTTCCGGATGATGGAAGAGAGTCCGATCGTCCGCCAGATGTTCGTAAGAAGCGAAATGGAGCAGTTATTAAGAAAGTTGCCTAATGAGTTGTTGGAACAAAATTTTACAGAGGATAAAGACTTTTTTATTCCTTTCATTCAATCATGGCAAGCCGAAGGTATCATGGTTGGGATTGACCCGGAATTAATCGTAAGCATGATTCGCTCTGTAGTCCTCCTGTCTTTGCATAAGGAAGAGATCGGTGATGAACGCTATCAGGCAACAATAGAGCTTTTGATTGGGGTTCTGGCTGAAGGGATGACTTCTTTGAAAGATAATAAGACTGGGGGAGAATGATATGATCGAAGTAAAGGAGCTTCATTTTACCTATCCAAAAATAAAAGAGCCAACCCTTAGTGGACTTAACTTTTCCATACCTCAAGGTGAAGTGTTTGGTTTTCTCGGTCCTTCGGGAGCGGGTAAAAGCACAACACAAAAAATACTAATTGGAGTCTTAAAAAATTATCTCGGCAGCGTTAACGTAATGGGCAAGGAAATAAGAAATACCGGACCGGAGTATTTTGAGGGGATAGGGGTAGCTTTTGAGTTTCCAAATTTCTATTCAAAGTTTACTGCGCTGGAAAATTTGCAGCTATTTAGGACTCTGTATTCAGGGAGAACGGTGGAACCGAGGTTTCTCCTGGAGCAAGTAAATCTCACTGAAGCTGCAAATTTGAAGGTCTCCCAGTTATCGAAGGGGATGAAGATGAGGCTGAATTTCTGCAGAGCACTCTTAAATAACCCACAAATTCTATTTCTGGATGAACCCACTTCCGGGCTCGACCCTGTTAATGCGAAACGAATGAAGGATTTAATCCTGGAAAAAAAGGCGAATGGGACAACTGTAATTATTACAACACATAATATGCAAGCCGCGGAGGAGCTCTGCGACAGGGTCGCCTTTATCGTAGACGGTCAAATTAAGTTGATTGATTCACCTCGGGAGCTTAAGCTTCTTAATGGAAAAAAACGAGTGCGGCTGGAATATCGCCATCATAATGAAGTTAGAAATGAGGAATTCTCACTTGATGATATAGGGGAGAATGAATATTTCTTAAAGCTTGTTCGTGAGCATCCAATAGAAACCATTCATTCGCTGGAGGCGTCTTTGGAACAAATATTTATTGACGTAACTGGGAGGCAGTTAACATGAGATTCAGATCTGCGTTTGCCTTTGACATCCGGTTTCAATGGCGGCATGGGTTTTATTGGGTCTACGTCATTATCTGTGCGTTTTATTTGGTATTGCTGCATCTTATTCCTGATCATTATCGAGAACAAACGATGTTGTTATTGACCTTTAGCGATCCGAGTGCTTTGGGACTTATTCTCGCAGGGGGGATTGTGCTGCTGGAAAGAGACCAGGGAATCCATGATGCTTTATTTGTTACTCCGATTCGTGTTAGGGAATATTTACTTTCAAAAGCTGGCTCATTATCTGTACTCTCCCTGTTTGCCGCTTGGGTTATTCATGTAGCAGCTAGCGGGATTCCGCATTCCCCGTTTGGCTTTTCTACTGGAATCATTTTAACTTCAAGCTTCATGACGCTATTGTCGATTGGTGTTGTGGCTCGTTGCCAGACAATTAATGGCTTCATTCTACTCTCACAAGTATTCGCATTGCCTTTTATCCTTCCATTGCTTGGTTATTTTAAGGTGTGGAACTCCAAATTTTTCTTATGGCTTCCTACGGAAGGAACGCTTCGCTTGTTGAGTTCGGGAACCTCAGCTATGTCACTTGGCAGTTACATGTACTCCATATCGATATTACTCCTATGGAATGTAGTGATATACGTATGGGCAAAAATGTCCTTCGAAAATCATGTAATAATACGCATAGGTAAGGGAGGAGCAGGAAAATGAAAAAGTATCGTATGCTTTTTATAAGCGATATCCGGCATACTGGTGTGGACCCAGTGCTTATGGTCGGCATCTTTGCTCCATTAGCCCTTCTAGTCGTCTCAAGGTTTGGATTTCCAATGATAGCCGATTGGCTTACGAATGGTTATGCTTTTGATTTATATCAATATAGCAGCTTTGCTGCGATTTTCTTAGTCATGACCTTTCCCATGCTAACCGGTATGATGACAGGTCTTTTAATGCTTGATGAAAGAGATGAGAATGTCATCTCTTATTACGCGGTTACACCATTAATGCGCAGAGGGTACATGGTGTATCGTTTAGTTCTTCCATCTCTACTCTGTGCATTTCTTTCATCGCTATTTTTTATAGTCTCCGGCTTATCTAGCTTCCAATTAGAGCATGTATATATCCTTTTACTATTAGCATTTGAAGCCCCTTGTTTTGCATTATTCCTAGCTTCTTTCGCTGCAAATAAGGTAGAGGGATTAGCTTTAGCAAAGGTCGGTGGTCTGTTTATAGCAGGACCAATCCTAGCATACTTTGTTCCATCACCCTGGCAATTTATCGGTGCGTGGATTCCTACGTATTGGCCTGCTAAGTTATTTTTTGTTGTAGAAATGGCTAGTGGTTTTAGTGTACTTGCATACTTTATGGTGGGACTTCTATTCCACTTGAGCCTTTTGGGCATCATGATCAGGATTTTTATTAAAAGAGCCGATTGATTAACCTCCTCCAAGCAGCTTAGGCAACAGCATAAGTAGCTTCTCTCGGGTTAGCGCATCTCCATAGTTCCATTTGCTTCCGTCAAGTAGATAAGCTTGCCCCTTACGTACTGCAGATAGATTTTTCCAAAGTGAGCTGTCTAGTAGTTTCTCCATAGCCACTCGAGAGTCTTGACGTTCTGGAATAAGCATAAAAATATAATCTCCGGCGTAAGAAGGCAGCCTTGCTGGATCAACCTCTGCAAACCCTAACTCTTCATCGAGAATCGCTTGGATCTCATCTGTGGGTTGTAAACCGTTAGGGGCATAGAGAGCAGTAGACAAACCTGACATTCCCATTGCATATAGATGATTTCCATGGTCATAAATCAATGCAGAAGCTGTTTCTCCAGGTCGAAGAGTATTCATATAAAGCTGCTGCCACATGGCAGCATTTTTTGCTGCGAACGAATCCAGCCATGCTTCAGCTTCGTGCTGCTTACCCAACCAGCTTCCAAGTGTCCGCATACGGTGTTCAAGTGGAGCAAATGAATCAAAGGTAAGTGTCGGGGCGATGTCGACGACTGCTCGATAAGCCTTATCATCTGAATTAGCTATAATAATTAGGTCAGGATTTAATGAAGAGGCAAGCTTCGGATCCAGAGGAAAGCCAACGTTAGAGAGCTTCTTAAGTCGATGTTTATAGACTCTGTTCCATGCAAAGACTTCATCTCCTCCAATAGGTTTTATACCTAATGCGAGAAGGTCACCAAGCGTCTCACCATGGTAGACAATGCGCCTTGGACGCTCCGGAATATCCACCTCATGGCCAGTCCAGTCTTTCACAGTAAGCTTCCGGCCTTGCTGATGCGCATATTGTCCGGGTGTAATTCCAGTCTTTTGACGAAACCGGCGACTAAAATAATATTCATCGGAGAAGCCAACCAGTCGAGCAATCTCACGCAGCGGTTCAGCGGATTCCAGAAGGAAACGCTTCGAATGGTTAATACGCAGTTCGGTCAGGTAATCGAGCGGTCTTTTGCCGGTAAGCTTTTGAAAGATCGGAGTATATTGCCACAGCGTAATACCCGCGAGCTCAGCCAGTTGCTTCACGGTGATACTCTCCGTATAGTGTTCTTGCATATATTGGATGGTCTTTTCCACGGAATCCGCGGGACTTGGCACCTGCTCGGAAGGATAATTATGCTCAAAAAGTAAGAGCAGCAATTCTTGGAATTTCAATTGCCGCTTAAAAAACTGCACATCATCTGCATTTTTTTTGCTCATAAGCAGATCTTCCGCAAGGCGGATTACCCTAGTGAACGGGTGGACAATTAGCTCCTGCCTACCCGGAAGGAGTTCATCTGAATAATATTCGGGATACTCGGAGTTATTAATTGCTGTAAAAGTGATGAGATAATAATAAAGAGTCGTCTCTGGATTGTCCGTGCTATAGGATGTTCCAGGAGATAGGAGATAACACGTATCTGTAGTCAGTGTTATGGTTTGACCGCTAAGGATCAGCTGTCCACTTCCGCCAGTGAAGATTAGAAGTCTATAAAAGTGAGTGGTAAGAGTCTTAGAGCAAGAGCCTGCCGGTTGAATATGTAGTTCCGCATCAGTCAGCTGAAACAGCAACGAGCGGAGCGGTGCAGCGACGGGTAATGTTTGCAGCAAGAGGAAGCCTCCGTTCATTTGGTGAGAATCATTATCAATTAATTCATTGTATATAAAATAAAGAAGCATATCAACAGCTGTTGACATGCTTCTTGCAGTTTTCTATCAGCTAAGTGCCAAATGCTTCATGAAGGTGAAAATTATTTCATATTCAAAAGCTGTGGGAGTTCACCGAGCAGCCATTCTCTTGTTGTTGCATCACTTGAAGTCTTCATAATATCTTGTGTATAGACATATCCGTTCTTGACGGCAGGGAGACCTTTCCAAATCGGACTCTTTAATAGAGTAGAAGTGGATTGCTTGGCTTCATCGGCCACAGGAGTTAGGATGAAAATCCGATCTCCGGCATATTCTTTTAGCACTTCCATGGATACTTCCTGGAATCCCATACCTTCATCGAGAACCTTCTGAATCGCTGGGGTTGGCTTGAAGCCATTCTCTCCATATAGGACTTGCGAAAGTCCGGTCGTCGCCATAACAAATAGTCTGTCACCAGGATAATAAGTAAAGACTGAAGCTGTTTCTCCTTCTTTTATGCCTGCTGCCTTTAATTGTTCCCACAAGGCATCTTCACTCGTTTTATACTTAGCGAGCCATGCCTCTGCTTCGGTCGTTCTCCCAAGAATTCCGCCAATATCCAGCATTCGTTCTTTTAACGGGGCAAAGGTATCAAAGATTATTGTTGGTGCAATTTTGGACAGCTGCTCGAAATCAGCTTCATCTGTTCCTGCATAGATAATCAAATCAGGCTGAAGTTCCAGGGTCTTTTCCAGATTGATAGGGAACCCTACATCTTCGACACCTTGAAGCTGATCTTCAAAAACCTGTCCCTCACCCATAGATAGTGGATAGCCTACCGCTTGCACACCAAGTGCGAGCAAATCGCCATAAGTTTCTCCTGAATAAATTACGCGCTTAGGGTTAACAGGAATTTCTACAGTATGGCCTATGTAGTCCGTGTAGGTGCGAGTAGTCGCCGCAGCTGCATTAGTGCCATTATCGGATGTTTCTGGAGAAGGTGCAGGGGTAGCAGAAGTATTATTTCCGGCTGCGTTAGACGCAGTGTTCTTGGCTGGTTGTTCCTCTGAGTTTCCGCACGCGAGTAGTAATGTGGTCATCAGAAAGAGTACACATAACACGGCGAAGGGTTGTCTTACCTTGTTCATATAATATTGCCTCCCTAAAATATGTAACGATCACCAATAATGATAATCATTCTCGACGAAAACTATCATAATTTAAAGTCTCCTTTTACTCAATGGACAAAACACATTATGGCGATTTGATTTGTACAATCTATTGTTAATGGAGTTGGTAGCCAGAGAAAAGATTGATAAGGCTAAGGAGGTATTGAGGAGCACGCAAAACTCTGTCGTGGGATTGAAATAAATAGAACAAGGCCGTCTTGTTTGGTAGAAACCAACCAGAGACGGCCTTTTTTAATAGATGAGATTAAAGAAGAGAGAGGGTGAAACGGAATGCATATGGGCGATTAGCTGGTAGAGTAAACTCTTCATGTGTCCGTGCGCCCCAACTGTCGTCACCGCCAACACCCATTTGCTTGTAGTTCACTCTCAGCACGCTTTTGTTCGAGAGAGGCAATTTATACACATGATCACTTGCTTCCAGCTCGTCAGGCATCCAAGGCAGGGCATTAATCTCCATAGGGATGGCGCTATCAAAATAAAGTCCTGAACCATCGTTGGCTTCCGTTATTGAAGCAAATCTCACATCAGTCTTATTACCACACTCCTGCGGTCTGAGGTAAGGGACGAACTGGTCACTGACTTTGCCAGAATAACGGCCCAGTGGTGCTCCAGTCTGTCTATCCCAATAATTCTCATGGGGTCCACGGCCGTACCATGACAGGGTATCGAGTCTTCCAGCAAGCACGAACATCATTCCGAACTCAGGAATTTCTGGCAGATCACTGCTACCCGGATTCAGTTCTTGCAGGAACTCTATAGATCCGTCAGGGCGAATCTCATACTGAACCAGAAGGGTGGAATACGGATTCGTTGGCAGAAGGTAAGTGGTGGAAACGAAACAGAGATTTCCTTCGGTTCTATAAACCATGCTCAACAGATTCCGCTCATTAGAAGCCTGCTTCCACACTGCACAGCGCTTTGGCAATCCATTGCCAAGATCATTATCCGTGACTGCTCTCCAGAAGTTAGGTCTTACGGGCTCAAGCAGATGTTCTTTACCGGCAGCATGGTATGAGTTTAGCTCACCAGTTGCTTTATTAAAGTTTAGAGTGAAATTCTCACCCTGTACGCTCAATGCATCTTCATGTTCCTGCACATGTAACGTTCCATCCGTTGTTTTTGGAGCCTTTGTCACGATACGCGGGGACAGAATAAACTGTTCCCAAGCGATTTCGTGGTCAGCATCAGACCAAGAAGTTTCTGAACGCTGAATGAAGGAGAGATTTAGAATAGCTTCGTGATCGCCTTTATGTGAAATCAGTTCATAAGGGATGGTGCATTCAACGATTTCTCCTGGTACAGCAGAGATTTGCAGCAAACCCTCTTGCGCAGCTACTCCGTCTAAAGTAACTTCCCATTTAAGTTCGTACTGTTTAATGTCGGTAAATAAAAAGTTATTATGAATCTGAAAGAGACCTTCACGGATATTTAAAGCAGTTACTTTAATATTTTGATAGCATTTTTTGACCTCAAATAGCTTTGGAGTAACCGAACGATCGGCAAAAAGTAATCCGTTTCCGCTAAAGTTTCCATCATGTGGCGACTCACCAAAGTCACCGCCATATGCTAAATAGGGGACACCTTCGGATGTTTTGGTTCGGATAGCCTGATCCACCCAATCCCAAATAAATGCACCTTGAAAAATATCGTACTTGTCAAACAAGTCCGTGTATAGGTGTAGCCCACCGCAGGAATTGCCCATAGCATGACTGTATTCGCAGATGATATAAGGCTTCTGAGGATGACTCAGCGCATATTTTTCAACATCGTGCGGTTTAGCATACATAGTCGACTCTATATCACTAGCTGCTTCCGACTCTCTGCAATGGAAGATCCCTTCATAATGAACAGGCCGTGTTGGGTCCGCTTCTCTGAGATAGTCATGCATGGCGATAAAATTATCACCACCGTAGGACTCATTCCCCAGTGACCAGATGATAACCGAAGGATGGTTCTTATCTCTTTGCATCATGGAGTCGCAACGGTCAATCACATTGGCCCGCCATTCCGGTTTGCTGGCAGGTACATTTCCCTCATGTATTCCTTGTTGCCCGTACTGCCAAGTGCCGTGCGTCTCCAGATTGGTTTCATCGATAACGTAAAGTCCGTATTCATCACAAAGCTCATACCAAATAGACTGATTCGGGTAGTGAGAGGTCCGAACCGCGTTAATATTATGTGTTTTCATCAGTTGGATATCTCGGATCATGTCGTCTTTGGATAGCGCACGTCCTGTGTCACAAGAGAACTCGTGCCGGTTAACGCCTTTAAGTACAATTCTTTTGCCGTTGATCTTCATAAGTCCGTCTTTGATCTCAAAGGTGCGGAATCCGACCTTACAGCTGACCGTTTCAATAGTGTTTCCTTTATCGTCAATAATGGAGAGAACCAATGTATACAGATACGGTGTCTCAGCACTCCACTTATAAGGATCTTTTACATGCTCAGAAAGCTTGAAATGATGAACGCCCTCTTGATCCATGGAAGTAACTGTAGATACTGGTGCCTCCCATACAGGCTGATCCTCTTTATTGTATAGCTGCATTTGGAGTGTATAAGGGCTTAGCTTCTGATCAAAGTATTTCTCCATTTTGATGTCTACGTTTAAATCCGCATGAACGAAATCCTCATCCAGCTCGGTTTTAACGAAAAAATCAGCAACATGGACAGAAGGGGCCGTGTACAGATAGACCTCCCGAAAAATACCGCTAAGCCGCCAAAAATCTTGATCCTCCAGCCAACTGGCATCACACCAGCGATAGACCTCGACAGCTAGTTTATTATCACCAGTAACTAGATAAGGGGTAATATCGAACTCCGAAGGCGTAAAGGTGTCTTCACAGTATCCGACCCGTTCTCCGTTTACCCACACATAGAAAGCGGATTCAACCCCCTGAAAGCTAAGGTATACAGGCTGACCGTTCCAAGATTCTGGTACAGTAAAGGTTCTGATGTACGAGCCCACGGGATTATATTTTGTCGGAGCAAAAGGTGGCTTGAGATCAGGTTCGGATTCCGCCCAAGGATAGCGCACATTCGTATATTGCGGGTAATCATAGCCATGGAACTGCCAGTGAGAAGGTACAGGAATCGTAGCCCAATTGCTGCAATCGAAATGAGCTTTATAGAAATCCACGACTCGTAGATCCGGTGTTTCAGAAAAAGAGAACTTCCAAATACCATTAAGCGTTTTGTAGTATGGAGAGGCTTCTTTATCTCCCACCAGGGCTTGCGTTAGATTGCTATATGGGATCATGGAAGCATGTGCATCCAAGCGATTTAATTCGAAGATCTCCGGATTATTATTCCATTCTGGATAACCGTTTGCAGGAGGCTGGTAAACAAATTTTGCTCGCATGAGTAAATCTCCTTTATAATAGTGATGTTATTATATTCATATTATAGATTGGAGTAATGGTAAGAGATATAAAAGATTTTTCATCAAATATAACAAAATATGAAACGAGTGATCAGATGGAGAGCAAAATAATCTTTTGCCAAACGGAAGAGACGAATATGCTGCCGCTGTATGCTACAACCATTGGATTTTGGGAGCATCAGGCAGAAACCTTACGTCCTACCGGATTTCCGGACTATCAAATGCATCAGATTCATGAAGGCAAAGGCGAGCTTATCATTCAGGAGAAACGATATATTGTCGGCTCAGGGGATGTTTTCTTTTTGTTCCCGAATATTACGCATTCGTATGCGCCAATCAGCAGTAAGTGGAAGCTGTCATGGATTTCATTCAATGGTAGAGAGGCCGGTCAAATGCTGCTGTACGCAGGAATTCGCGAATCAGGCCCTGCTAGGTTGAAGGAGGATAAATGGCTAAATCCTTTAAAAGAAATGCTCAACTTGTCAGATAACAATGATTTGGAAACGAATCTGGAACGATCCAAACAATTATACGCGCTGCTACTGGATTTAAAAAGTAACCTAGTTTCTCCTTTAAACGAGGCTCTTGAATTGGAGCGAATTAAACCGGTGTTGCGACATATAGAAAGGAATCTTCATAGGACCCTCCCATTAAAGGAACTTGCGGAGGTTATTACAGTGTCGCCACAGTATTTATGTAGGCTTTTTCAAAAAACAATTCATGATCGACCTGTAACCTATATCAACAAGCAACGTATAAACTTGAGTAAACAACTAATGTCCAATGAACGAGATAAAAAAATGTATGAGATTGCTCAGTTAGTGGGCTTCGAAAATGCCAGTTATTTTTGTCTAGTGTTTAAGCGGTTGACTGGAATGAGTCCAGAGCAATTTAAACAGCTGCATGGTTTGGACTAAGGGCAATAGAGAATGCCTCTAAGCCCTATGATAAACGCTTACTTGTTAGCGTCTAGCACTCCATGATATAGTTTAATTGAGTTCATATGTTGTATTTTTCACGAATCCGCTCATTTTTTTGCAATATGTGTATGTTCAATCAAATTCAATACATAGAACCAAATTTACGATCAGATATTTAGTTAAGCATCAGGAAGGAGTCATCAATTTGAATGAGAAGTTAAAAGAGGCATATGAACGTTTGGACTTGCCTGTAGACATTAGCCGGGAGGAACTGAATAAAAAGTTTGATTTGCACTTGAAACGCCGTAAATCAAATTCCTCAGAAACTGAGGCTACAGCCTATGAAGAAGAATTTCTTGCTTTCAAAACGATCCTAGACGGCTTGGATCAGCAGGAAATTCAGGAGGCAGAGGACAAGCGGCTAGAGAAATGGGGAGCATTTTCCGGCATAGCGCGTAAATCAGAGAATTTTTTTAGGCTATACAAAGTCCATACTTTTGTATCTATCATTGTGCTGTTAGTGCTAATCTTTGGAGGTAACGCTCTTTATAATCAATATCAAGCCAAAAAATATGAAGCTTCACTCCCGCCAGTGGATGTACATATCATGTTCTTAGGCAATTATGAATCCCAAGATCCATCAGGTAAGGATGAAGAGCTTAAACAAGAGATAGTCAATCGCTATCCGACTTGGAAGCGGGTAAAGACGGATGTAGTGTACCTTCCCTCAACAGGTGGAACGGGTGGAGGAACATTAGACATGACTTATATTCAGCGCGCAATGGCGATGCTGGCAGCGGAAAGACCTGATATCCTCATTTTGGATGATGCTACTTTTGATTGGATTGGACAACAGCAGGGACTTAAAAATCTGGAGCCGTTTGTTAAATCAGCGGGACTTCCTTTAGATGATATTCGTTTGAAACGTATAAAAAATACGGAGAACGGTGAAGAATGGATCACTGGCGTAGATATCACAGATACGAAATTTGCTACAGATCTTCCAATTCATTCACGGAAGATGATTATCGGGGTGTTTGGAGAAGGTGGAGATAAGAACAAATCAACTGATTTTGTTGAGTTCTTAGTAGGGCAAATGACTGCCAAATAAATGAGTATTATAAATGGACCTGTGTTATAAAGACCGATGTTGTATGGATTCTCATACGATATCGGTTTTTTTGATATACATTCAAAGCATCTGAATTGACGAATGTGAAGTGAACTCACTATAATAATTCATATGAATATGAACTAAGTAATATAAATATAAACTAAACTGAATATTACAAGGGAGTGATGAAAGAATGAAGACAGAAGGAACTCTGACAATACATACACAGAAGCGTGGTGCAGCATTAGGTGATTTATTTGGAATCTTCTTTGAGGATTTAAATCATGCGGCAGATGGTGGTCTTTATGCTGAGCTAGTTCAGAATCGATCCTTTGAATTTGATCCGATTGATCGGGCCGATTATCATGCGTTAATGGCTTGGGAGCCTGTAGTACGTGGGGAGGGGAAATCCGTAATCACCGTGGAAGATAGCGAGCCCTTGAATGATCGTAATCCACATTATGTAGCTATTGATATTGTGGCTGAAGGTGACGGCGTTGGGTTGATGAATCTGGGATTCAATCGTGGTATTCCGGTAAAAGAAGGCGAGAACTATAAGTTCTCCATTTATGCTCGTCGCGAGACAAGCTTTGATGTCCCCCTTACTGTAACCATCGAAAGTACAAATGGCATCATTCATGGTGAAGCGGAAATAGCTGTGAATCACTCCGAATGGACTCGATACGAAGCAGTTATTAAGTCTAAGACTACGGATACTAGTTCACGTCTTGTAATCGTTACCAAAGGGAGCGGGAGGGTATATCTGGACATGGTTTCTCTATTTCCGGAGAAGACCTTTATGAACAGACCAGGGGGCATGCGTGAAGATATTTCACTGTTACTCGCCGGCTTAAAGCCTAAATTCATGCGGTTTCCGGGTGGTTGTCTGGTACATGACGGTTCCTTAAATCCAGATGACAGAGATTCTATGTACAGATGGAAAAATACAATTGGGGATGTTGCACAAAGACCGGCAAGGCGGAATAACTGGTCCTATAATCAGACGCTTGGGTTAGGTTACTTTGAATATTTTCAGTTCTGTGAGGATATTGGAGCTAAGCCGATTCCCGTTCTTCCGGGCGGCTACGATCCGCATCATAAACGATTGGTCCCACTGGATGAATTAACGCCCTGGGTTGAGGATGCACTGGATTTGATTGAATTTGCTAATGGGGACATTTCATCGGAGTGGGGAAGTATACGTGCGAGGCTGGGTCATCCAGAGCCTTTTAACCTAGAGTATATCGGTATCGGCAATGAGGAGGTAGGTGCACCTTTTTTCGAGAGATATCCATACTTTCATCAAGCCATAAAAGAGAAATATCCGGATATTAAAGTCATTAATTCGAGCGGTCCATTCTCTGCAGGTAAAGAATATGATCGGGGCTGGACATCGGCAAAAGAGAATAAGTCTGATCTCGTAGATGAGCATTACTACTGTACACCAGAATGGTTCCTGGCGAATCATCATCGTTATGATGACTTTAAGGCTGACGAACCGAAAGTGTTCTTAGGTGAATATGCTTCATGGGGCAATACCTATTATAACGCGTTGGTGGAAGCGGCTTTTATGACGGGACTTCAGAACAACGCTCATGCGGTTGGCTTGGCATGTTATGCGCCTATGCTCTGCAATGTGGATTATATCAACTGGAAGCCGGATCTAATCTGGTTTAATAATCATGAAGTGTACGGAACTGCGAACTACTATGTTCAAAAGCTATTCATGAATCATCAGGGAGATCAGCTTCTAGAAATAAAAGCGAACGGCTTCACAGTACCTGAGGAACGCAAAATTGAAGCAATCACAGGAGCCATTAGCTTGGGCGTCGATGCATCCGCTGCTCGTTTCTCCGAAATCCATCTTGTCAACAATGTCACAGGAGAATACAAGACATTTTCTGATCTATCGGAAGAAGTATCGAATCTGCTTGACCCCGATCAGAATGGAACGGCTAAACATATATTAGAGCTTGGAGAGACGGAGTGGGAGAGCTATTCCTTGAATTTTAAGGCTACACGAACCGCAGGGAATAAAGGATTTAAGTTCTATTTTGGCAAAGCGGATGATCAGAATCATTTGTACTGGGAGCTGGGTGGCTGGCAGAATCAGGATTCGATTGTCGCCTCCATCATTAACGGAAGAAACTCTGTTCTGACACATTCGATGTTTACTGTTGAAACAGACGTAGAATATGATCTAAAGCTAAAAGTATCAGGCAGACATATTCATACATACATTAACGGAGAGTTGATCAATGAAACAGAGGATAAACTTCCGGTCATCGAACCGCTGTATTACACAGCAAGTGTGGAGGATTGCACAGGGGATATCATACTTAAGACAGTGAATGTACAAGAGAATAGCGTTTCTGCTGAGATTATATTAAAAGAGTTGGCAAAAAAGGACTTGTCCGTCGAAGGATATGAACTGTCGGGATACCAGCTTGAGGATGAAAATGATTTCGAGAATAAAGAGCTTGTCTCCCCGAAGCAAAAAAACTTTACGACAGTGGGCAGTTGCTTTTTTTATGAGTTTCCGAAGCAATCCGTAACGATTTTTAGAATAAAATAAAAACTAAAAGCGCCCCTTTTGAATCTTAGAATTACAGAGATTCAAGGGGGCGTTTATGGTGGTCGGCTACACTAATGACAGGTGCAATATTATTAATAAGCTGGGGAATGCAAACCATCTTTACACGGTCTGCATGTTCTAGTAATGTAGTGAGACAGCAGCCCACGACCAGCGCATCTTCCAATCGTCCAGCGAAAGATTAATTTTCTACTTGCTCTTTTTTTTAGCTTGAATATAATCACAGGTAACAGCTATACTGCATCAATACATATCTCGCTTGTTAAATTAATAATTAATATTATTGTTAACTAAGAAATAGTTTTGAGAATACATAGTTAGAATTCTTTAAAATACTAATTCAAAGACATAGGAGACCATAAAATGCACTTAAATACAGATACAGAATCGCTTCGGGTCTACGAAGCATTAGCAAGTGAAGTCAGGCTAAGGATTATCGAACTACTGGACCGAAAAGAGATGCATATTAAAGAACTGGCTGCCGAGCTCTATCTAAGTAGTGCTATGGTTAGCACACATGTTGCCAAGCTGCAAAAGGCAGGTCTGATTAGCTCTAAAATGAGACGTGTAGATGGAGGGACTTATAAGTACTGCTCCCTGTCTACGAACTGCCTGCAGATTAAATTATCAGGATCTCGGGGAATCTGCTAATCGGATATTATGAATGATGGGAAATAGATAATTTATAAAAACAAAAAAACATATTGTAATGAAAACGGTTTTATGATAATTTAAATCTATAAAAACGTTTTTATTTGTAAAGGAAGATTGAATCATTATGGAAAAGGTAACCATCAAAGACGTTGCAAGAGAGGCTGGAGTGTCCATTTCTACAGTTTCTAACGCACTAAATGACGTTGATGTATTAAATCCGGAGACCAAATCACATGTGCTTAAGATCGCGAAGCAATTAAATTATGTTCCAAACCTAAATGGCAAGCTCCTAAGGAACGGAAAAACTAAAATGCTAGGTTTTTTCACGACAAGTGTAGCAGGCCCATACTTCTATAAGCTGGTGGAGTCCATGTCTCGTGAATGTGATCGGTTAGGTTATGGATTAAATGTATTTGTTACAAAGGATAAACAAGTCATTATGAGCAATATTCTAGGCCGACGTGTGGATGGTGTCATTATCTACGAAGAGCTGAGAATAGATGAAGAAGAAATTGCTGCAATGGTGAAAGACAAGATCAAGGCTGTGTTTCTGGATCGACCACTTCAGAATGAAACGATGGGAAGTGTGATTTTTAATTCGTTTGAATCTGCTTACGAAGCAACAAAATATTTAATCAGTCTGGGACACAAGAAAATTGCTTACATATCTGGTGTAGATGAGATGTATGACAGTGTTCAGCGGAAAGAAGGATACTTGGCCGCCTTGCGTCAATATCAGCTTCCGACGAACGAAGAGTATATTATACAAGGATATTTTGAGGAAGAGAGCACCTATAACGCTATAAAGTCTCTAGTTCATTTAAGTCCTGAAAAAATGCCTGATGCTTTTTTAGCGGGGAATGATTTGAGTGCCATTGGATGTATTCAAGCTTTGAAATCGCATGGATATGAAGTTCCGTTAGATATAAGTGTAATGGGGTTTGACGATATTGATATCGCGCAGTATTTCTCACCGCCATTAACGACGGTAAGAAATCAAATTGCCAGACAAGGTATTCTATCCATAAATCACCTGGTTCGCATGATTCAGAAGAAGGAACAGGGCGAAATGATGAAATTGCCGGGTGAGCTAATTGTACGTGGTTCTACTCAAGTGAAGATTGATCGGTACTAACGCTTTCAAGAAGGGCAACAAGATAGTATCCGATCATTTTTTTATAATTTTATTGCTTTTAGGAGGTTTTTTTTAAAAAGAAATAAAAACGTTTTTATTGTTTTGGGGATCATGATTTGGAGGGGAGAAGAAAAACGTGGATAAATTAGCCGTAGTGCCAGTGAACGGGAAGAATCCAATGAACAGTAAGAAGCCTATGGGACAGAGGGTCAAAGAGTTCGTGATTGATTATAAGAGACAATGGGAAATCCAGTCCATGATCATTCCAGGAATTATTTTTATGATTATCTTTTGTTTTATTCCGATTTATGGATTAACAATTGCTTTTAAAAGCTACACCGTAATTGATACGCTCGATTCGGCCCCATGGGTAGGGCTCGATAATTTTAGAATTATTTTATCAGATAAATACTTTTGGGACGCTGTAGTCAATACATTAGGGATCAGCTTTCTGAAATTAGCCATAGGATTTGTTATTCCTATTATTTTATCCGTCATGATTTATGAATTAAGCGGTGGACGTTTCAAAAAAATAGTACAAACGATCTCTTATTTACCTCACTTTTTGTCCTGGATTGTTCTGGGCGGGATGCTGATTGCTTGGTTCTCTTCCTCCGGTATGATTAATGAAATCCTGCTCAATTTGGGAATCATTTCGAAACCGGTAAATATCTTGCTTGATGCGAACAAGTATTGGTGGATTGCAACCTTATCGGATATTTGGAAAGAGGCGGGCTGGGGAACGATTTTATACCTAGCGATCATGTCGAAAATTGACCCTACTTATTATGAAGCTGCAAAAATAGATGGGGCCAGTCGTATGAGACAAATTTGGAATATTACCCTCCCTAACATGAAACCGATTATCAGTTTAAATCTGATTCTGACTGTAAGCGGTTTATTAGGATCGAATTTAGATCAAACCTTGGTCTTGATGAATTCACAGAACCGTGAAAAAGCAGAAGTAATCAATTCTTATGTGTATCGTATGGGTATGACGCAAGGTGACTTCTCTTATGCAACCGCTGTTGGTTTAGGTGTCTCCATCGTATCAGTTATCCTATTGATTAGTGCCAACAAAGTATCCAGCAAATTAAATGATAATCAATCAGTTCTGTAGAAGGAGGCATTTCTGTGAATCGTACGGTAGCTAAAGAAGATCTCGACAGTCGAATCTTTAATACCATAAATATTATTTTACTCTGTATTTGTACTGTAATTATCGTTGTACCTTTATGGAATGTGGTCATCTCATCTTTAAGTTCAGGCAAGGCGCTCGCGGAAGGCGGATTTATATTTTGGTCTCCGGAGTTCTCCTTAGAAAATTATCGGGCTGTATTAAAAGATGAGACGATTGGACTAGCGTTCCTGGTCTCGCTTGCCAAAACTTTCATCGGTGTCATTACCCACGTATTCTTTTGCGCGATGATTGGTTATGGTTTGAGTAAAAAATACATACGTGGCCGCAAGCTGTACGTTGCCATGGGTGTAATCACCATGTTCTTCTCGGGTGGTATGATCCCCACGTATTTATTGATTAAGTCACTGGGTCTATTGAATAGCTTTTGGGTTTATATTATCCCGGCCTTGTTCAGTTACTATGATGTAGTTATTTTAATGAATTTCTTCAGAAACGTTCCGGATTCACTTGAAGAGTCAGCCAAAATCGATGGTGCAGGTGACTGGCGTATTTTCCTGAAAATCTTTATCCCTCTTTCCATGCCAGCTATGGCTACGATTGCGTTATTCAACGGGGTAGGGCAATGGAATGACTTCATGACCACCAAGTTATATATTACCGATCAAGCACTCTATCCGCTGCAAATGAAACTCTATGAAATTATCGTGCAGTCGCAAACGCAATCCATGCAAAATGTCGGTGGATCTGCCATTATCGAAACTACGACTAAAGGGGTTCAACTAGCAACAATTGTCATTACAACTTTGCCGATTGTTGTGATGTATCCAATATTACAGAGGTACTTTATTTCGGGAATGATGATGGGGGCGGTGAAAGAATAGAAAGTTAGGAGGGATTTCATAGAACGCATTGGTGACGAAGTGTCCATCGGAAGTGTAGCTAGCCCAATCAGATCTGCACTTCCGTTACTTACAAAACTTTTTAGGGGGAAACAAGGATGAATAAAGCATTTGGGAAAAAAGGACTCAAGCTTTGTACAGCGCTTATGGCTGTTGTACTGGTATTTACGGGTTGTGGATCGAAGGGGAGCTCTGATAACTCCAGCAAAGAATTGAGCTCCATTGAAGGTCGCTATACGATAGATCCGGAAACACCGGCATGGAAGCTGGATACAAAAAAAGAGATTACAGATCTTACTTGGTACGTGAATGCAGACTGGTGGAATACTGATTTTGGTAAGGATCTTGTTACAAAGAAAATTAAAGAGGATTTAAACATCAATATTAAATTTATTACTGGGGACGACACGAAGTTAAATACTATTTTTGCCGGTGGCGAAATGCCGGACTTGCTGACTGTATTTGATTCTAACTCTCCGGTGGTACAAAAAGCCTCCACATGGGCGCTGCCTTTGAATGATCTGGCGGATAAATATGATCCTTATTTCAATAAAGTTTCAGAAAAAGATACTATGAATTGGTTCCAGCAAGCAGATGGCAAGACTTATGGCTATCCTAACTATTCAAATACTCAGAACGATTATGACAGCGGTAACATTCCTGCAAAAACGGCATTTATCATCCGTAAGGATGTTTATGAAGCCATTGGAAAACCAACGATGGGTACTCCAGAAGAATTCAAGAGCGTTATGCAACAAATCAAAAAGCAGTTTCCAGCAATGATTCCTTTTGGTTTTAACTCCATTGGTACAGGTACGGGTTCTTTGGGAGATGTACTACAGGACTTTATCGGTGTACCGCTGGAAACTGAAAATGGTGAATTCTACAACCGTAACCTGGATGAGGATTACTTGACTTGGTTGAAAACGTTAAATGAAGTCTACAGAAATGGTGACATCAGTGATGACAGTTTTGCTGATGACGGCACAGGCTTTGAAGAAAAATTAAAATCAGGCAAATACGCTACATTGCTACTTGATGGAACGCCTCAACAAAGTGGTAACCTGCAAATCTTCATGACTGGAAATCCAGGCAAAGAATATATCGCTATTGATGGACCGCAAAGCACGGTTGGTCATGAACCAACATTAAATCAATCAGGAATTACAGGCTGGATGATCAGTTTCATTACTAAAAAGGCTAAAGACCCTGCTAAAGCCATTCAAGTCTACACGTATTTGCTAAGTGAAGAAGGACAGAAGCTTATGAACTACGGTATTGAAGGAGAGACCTATAAAGTTAACGATGCTGGTAAAATTGAATTCTTGCCTGAAATCAAAGATCTTCAATTGAATAATGCAGATAAATTTAAAAAAGATTACCGGATGGGCGAATTTATGTTCTTCGGACATGACCGTGATAAAGCATTGAGTAATGATGCATTCGCAGAGTCGATCAAACAAATGCAAGAATGGGGCAAAGGAAAGATGAAACCTCACTTCATTCTAGAAAATATCAACCCTGCTCAAGGAACGCCTGAAGCGCGCAGTCTAACTGCAATTGATGCTACTTGGAATACTACGCTTGTAAGTTTGATTCGTTCAAAGGATGAAGCAACTTTTGAAAGTACTTTGGCTGCTTACAAAACCTTCTTGAACGAAAACAACTGGGATAAGATCGTAGAAGTTCGTTCTGAAAAAATGAAGAACAACAAAGAAAAACTAGGTCTTAAATAAGCAGGATTGTGGAGCATGGCCCCTTTAATGGGGCCTCTTCATTACAGAACCCAAATAAGATATATAGAAAAGTGGAGGGAAACAACATGACAAAGCTTAAAATTTACCAATCTACAGGGGAAAATGAATTGTTCATAGAGCAGACGCTAGAGCAATTGACTCCGATCGCTTCAGATGAGTCTGTTACTACTGTAAACCTTGACGAGAATCAAACCTTTCAGGAAATGGATGGGTTTGGGGCATCCTTTACGGATTCATCCGCATATTTGATTAACCAAGTCCTTGACAATGAGCAGAAAAAAGAGGTCATGAGCAAGCTTTTTGATTCCCAAGATGGAATTGGCTTGTCTGTATTAAGAAATCCAATGGGCGCATCCGATTATGCTAGAGATATTTATAGCTATGACGATATGCCTGCTCAGGAAACCGACACAGAATTAACTCATTTCTCCATCGCACATGATGAAGCTGATATTATCCCTTTGTTACAACGAGCGCTGGAACTTAATCCTGAGATCAAGCTGATGGCTTCACCTTGGAGTGCACCAGGCTGGATGAAGACCAGCGGATCTATGATCGCCGGTGAACTTAAACATGAACATTACCAGGCTTATGCCGATTATTTTGTACGATACATTCAAGCTTTTGAAGAGCACGGTCTGCCAACTTATGCGGTAACCCCGCAGAACGAGCCTCTTTTTGAACCCAAGCACTATCCAAGTATGTTAATGCTGCCTGAGGCGCAAAGAGATTTCATTAAAAATTATCTGAAGCCTAGCTTTGTGAAACACAACCTCCATACAAAAATTCTCTGCTATGATCACAACTGGGATCGTCCGGATTATCCACTCACAGTGCTCGATTATGCGAAAGATGAAGTGGACGGTGTTGCCTGGCACTGGTATGGAGGGAATGCGTCAGCACAGTCAGAGGTTCTGAAAGCTTTCGCGGATAAAGAAGTGCATTTCACAGAAGGTTCCGGTGGGGAATGGATTCCTCCGTTTGAACAAGCTTTCTCGAATGTTATGAGAACAGGAATTGATATTCTCAGAAATCATAGTAAATCCTTCGTCTTGTGGAATATGGCCTTAGATGAGAAGAACGGTCCAACGGTGCCGGGCTTTGGCAAAAGCACTTGTCGGGGTATTGTAACGGTCAACCAAGAGACTAAAGAACTTACGTATACGCTCGACTACTATGCACTTGCACATTTCAGCAAATTTATTCGTCCGAAGGCTGTACGTATTGACGCTTCCTCTAATCAAGAAGTGATCCGTTCCGTAGCTTTTAAGAATACAGATGATTCTATAGCGGTTGTTCTGTTCAACGATAGTGAAAAGGACGAGAATGTAGCTGTGAAATTGCAGGGCAAGGATGATCTATCGTTCCGTTTGGCTTCTAAAAGCGCCTTATCTATTTTAATAAAATAATTGAAAAATGTATCTCTAAAGTGCTCGAATCTCGCTTCGGGCGCTTTTTTTTTTGCGAAAATACGCATAAAAAATCAGTGTTCGTGAATCTTAAATGTATCCCTATAGCGAGGAGACATGAGCATTGAATAGAAATTTTGTGCTAACGCTGCTAGTTCTGTGTTTGATGATTACTGGTGGCTCTAGTATTTTTGCTGTTAAAAATGTGTTGCCTGCAAAGCGTGAAACACCCAAATGGGCGATGGAGCTTCATAAAAGTAAACTGCCTTCGCCACAACCGGAAAAATATAAGAGCTACGAGCTATTAGTCACTAACTTAAGTGAAGATGCCAAAGATGTAACGTTTGAGTTGTACCGACCAGTGCAGGATCCTAATCAGGAGCAAATCATCTTAATAGATCCATTCAGCGATGATATGAGACCCAATGAGACGGTGAACTTTAGTCATTTTTTTATAAAAAATGGGGCTAAAGAGTTGGAAGTCGTTCTCTCGTGGAATGATCATAATAAACGTAAGCATAAGCAAAGTTTTCGATTTGCGGATTTTGAATAATAAATCATAGAAACGCCAAATATTACAGGGCATATTCCTTCGGGAGGTGTCCTTTTTGGTTTGCTCCACCCCTTGTTTTACTCTATAATGTGCTTTATATAATTGCAGTTGAAAGGGGAGATGGGGCATGAGTACAGCTAATCGCGGAGTGAACATCGGACCTCCCCGTTTTAAAATAGCGGTACATTCAATTGTTTGGCTGGCTAAAAGCGGAAGCATTTTATCTAGTGCAATGATTGCAAGCCAAGTCAATTCACACGCGACCTTTATGCGTAGAGTGATGCAGTCATTGGCAACTGCGGGAATCGTAGAGTCCAAAGGTGGACGTGAGGGTGGGTACGTTCTCCGAAAATCTGCGGATGAGGTTACACTGGGCGAAATTTATGAGGCAGTAAGTAGTACGATTGAGGAGCCAGAAGTGGATCTGGCGTGTGGAGCAAGTGCTTTGCTCGATGTCGAACTAGAGAGAATTCTCCAAGAGACCGAACAACGAACCATTGAGTATTTACGTCAATATACGATTACTAATGTGATGGAACGGGTAGATTTCTTTTCTTAAGGATTTAATGCATAAAAAAAGTGCTAGTCAATGGTTTCTCCGGCTACTATAATGTGCTTATCAGAGTTGCAGTTTCCACTGTAACTTTATTTTTAGAGGTATTGTGCTTGAGGTGAGCACATATAGTAACAAGGGGGAGTGAACGATGAGGATTATTGAAAGTATCCACTGTCTTTTAGCAAGGAGTTCTTTTACTTTAATATGTGCTTGTCTTAGTTGCAAATAAAGGTATTGGGAGTGATGATCATGAATATTGTATCCATCGTATTGCAAAGCTTGTTGGTACTTGCTTTCGTTATGGCAGGGTTGGGAAAGGTAGCGGGTTCATCGATGCACGTGGATAACTTTAACAAATGGCGGTTACCACAGTGGTTTCGCGTAGTAACAGGACTCGTTGAGCTTGTCGCCGCAGCAGCTTTGGTTGTTGGCTACTGGGAGCCTAGCTGGGCAGCGGCAGGTGCGCTTTTACTTGGTGTTACGGCCATTGGCGGAGTTCTGGTTCATATTCGTGAACAGGATTCGTTTAAACATACGTTTCCAATTATCCTGCTCGGTGTATTAGCTGTTATCGTATTTTTCATTCGCTTCTCTGATTTAGCTGATTTTCCAGGGTTTAATTAATTTATACTCGCAAAATAAAAATGGCAGTTCAGAGCTGAATTTCAGCATCTGGACTGCCATTTATGTTTTTGGATCTTTAGCTTAGGGGTTTAACGTTCTAAACGATAGCCACCATGAAATACAGGACCTACATATTCATTGAACGCAAAGCCATTACGAATGGCTGCGGAGACGAAATCCTTAGCTTTTGCTACAGCTTCATGAACGGATAGACCGTTAGCTAAACCGCCTGTAATGGCAGCGGCAAAGGTACATCCAGCCCCATGATTGTGAGCAGGCTCGATTTTGGCTGTTTGAAATACGGTGTACTCAGAACCGTCGAAGAAGACATCAATTGCTTGATCGCCACCGAGTGCTTTGCCGCCTTTAACCACGACATTACGTGCACCAAGCTTATGAATCAGACGAGCAGCTTCTTTCATATCCTCTAGGGTAGAAAGTTTTCCAAGACCTGAAAGAACGCCAGCTTCAAACAGATTTGGTGTAACCACGGTGGCTAATGGCAGCAGTAAATCGCGAATAGCTTCTGCGCTGTCTGGGTTCAAGACTTCATCTTCACCCTTGCAGACCATGACCGGATCAATCACTACATTGGTCTGTAGATTTTCTTTGATCGCTTGCTCAGCAACACGCACAATTTCAACACTTCCCAGCATACCCGTCTTCATGGCATTAACTGGACCGCCTGCGAAAATAGTTTTTAGCTGCTCAGCAACAATGGATGCATCAATTGGATACACATTGTGGTGCCATCCATTGTCAGGGTCCATGGTAACGATAGTGGTTAAGGCACTGAAGCCGTAGGTTCCATATTCTTCAAAGGTTTTTAAATCCGCTTGGATCCCTGCACCACCACTGGAGTCGCTGCCTGCAATAGTTAGTGTTTTAATAATTTGAGTCATGGTAACGTCCCCTTTATATAACTGAATTCAAAAACAACGCACTGCAATGATTATAACAAAAATTAGCACATCCGTCTTTTAAAAAGCAAGAGTAGAGGTTGAAAATACCTTCTTCTAAAAATTCCCACGCTTAGTCCGACTTCTCTCTATTGGGGTCAGCAATAAAGAGGGGGCCATGATTATCTGTAAAAAACTTCATGAGGGTTTCCACTACTTCCTGCTGCTGGGTTATTTGTGATAGATGTATTTTAATGCTACGGAATAAATAACCCCATTCTCCTTCATCGTAATAGGCAGCTCCCTCGTCCTGATAGCCATTTGAGTCTGCTGACAGCGTATATCTGACGGTTCTTGCTTCAGCTCCTGCAGCACCTAAAATATGCCGTTCGCTGAACTTAAGGGGATTATAAATTGTAAATCCCATCGCGTCAGCCCATTCGGCTTTGTCCGGGAAATAGGCCCCGATTGAAGTGATAGCACAGCCTGTGCAGCTCCAAGCCGTATCTGAATAGTTCATGTTTTGTTCTGGATTGTTTGGATCTTGAAAGGTAACCCCATACGAACCATTAGCACCAACAACAGCGGTGGCTAGCCATCCAGCAGGTGCAAGTATAACATAACCCCCACCGATATCAGGTCTATAGACAAGCGTTGCTTCAACTTGATTTTTCATTTCTTGAGATAAGGCAAAGGTCATTTCAGGAATGGGAGGAACCACTGTATTTACGGTTTCGTCACCGCTATCGATATTTAACTGTGCCAGCGTGGTGTGCAGTGGAATGAGAACCGGACCATTGTTGAGATCGCTGTTAGGAAATTCAAGCACTTCTTGGGTGAAAATGGGTTCTGATTCGTTATTTGCTGCATGATTAGTTGGTGCGTTGGTGGATGTAGGTGGAGGGGTGGACTTTCCCCAGTTGAGACCTTTATAGCCAATCAGCAGTACTAGTGCCATTACGACACATACTATTGAAGTTAAGATCGAGCCGTTTCTAACGCTTCTTCGTTTTGATTTCATATATGCTGTACCTCCTTTGAACTTACTTATATCTTATATAGACATCAGAATGGAGTGGGAAGTTTCTTATGAAAATTAGAAAGTATAAGTCTCATAATATATATAACCTTTATATTTCGGAAGTTCTTCATTATCGGTCGGGTTAGTGAAGGATTCCATTTCACCAACCCTGCATATCAATATAGAAAGTAATTTTAACAAAGCTTATAGGAGGGCGAGTATGGTCACGATTAGTTTATGTATGATTGTACGAAATGAAGAAAAAAGCCTGCATAAATGTTTGTCTAGCATTGCAAGTCTTGTAGATGAAGTGGTTATCGTGGATACCGGCTCAACGGATAAGACGAAAGAGATCGCAATGTCCTTCGGAGCTGTAATTTATGATTTCGAATGGATTGATAATTTTAGTGCCGCACGAAATTTTGCTTTCAGTAAAGCAACTCAGGAGTACATTTTATGGCTCGATGCGGATGATTATATAAAGGAAGCGGATCAGATATTGTTTAAAAAGCTAAAAGAGATTCTGCCAAAACATATCCACAGCGTAAATATGCAGTATAATCTGGCTTTTGACGAGGCGGGAAATGTCACAGCTAGCTTGCGTCGGAACCGGCTTGTTCGCCGCAGCTGTAATTTTCAGTGGATTGGCCCAGTACATGAATATCTAGAGGTAAGTGGTCCTTCATTCAGTAGTGATGTCTGTATTACTCATGAGAAAGATAAGGAATATACGGACCGTAATTTGCGGATTTATCAAAAAAGAGTGGCTGAAGGTGAACTGTTCTCTCCGAGAGACCAGTATTACTATGCAAATGAATTACGAGACCACGCCTTGAATGAAGAGGCTTGTAAATATTATGAGATGTTTTTGGCAGGTGGGCAAGGCTGGATAGAAGATAATTTCCAAGCTTGCCTAAGGCTTGCTGAATGCCGGGAACGGCTGGGGGATAAAGAGGGTTCATTTGAAGCGTTATGCAGAACCTTACAATACGATAAGCCACGTTCAGAGTTCTGCTGCCGAATTGGAGCCCTTCTTCTGGAAAAAAGTCAATTGCAACCCGCGGCATACTGGTATGAGCTTGCGATACAGCTGCCGCGGGATGTTGATTCGATGGGGATGAAGAATGGGATCTTTTATACCTGGCTCCCGCATCTTCAATTGGCTCTCTGTTACGATCGGCTCGGCCAACATGAGTTAGCAAACCAGCATAATGAAACGGCGCTGAGCTTTTACCCATCCCATCCTAGCATGTTATATAATCGCACGTATTTCAAAAATCTGTTGGGTGACAAATATGTAGCGTTTCAAGCTTAACCAAAGAGCCCCCAAAGTCATGATTATGACATTGGGGGTTTTGCTGTTCAGATGTATGCGTACAACGCCGGTGGCATAATCCCTCTTTTTAATATGCTGGATTATATTGTTGTTCTTTTTTGTAATCGTTGGGAGGGAGTCCGACCTCTTGCTTAAACAGCTTAGAGAAGTAGGAGTAGTTGTTATAGCCAACCTTGTTTGCGACTGTATAAACAGACATATTTGTGGATTCCAAAAGATGCTTTGCAGCCGCGATTCTGACTTGGATGACGTAGCTGCCTAATGAAACACCAGTTTCTCGTTTGAATATTCTTGCCAGATAATCAGGATTGAGGTAGACAATTTCGGCCAAATCATTTCGCGATAGATCGTCACCGTAATGCGAATGAATGTATTGTTTGATTTCCTCTGCGACGGATTTGGTCTGTGCGGCAAACTCACGGTATTTCATGGCTGTAGTCACTAGATATTTAAGATATTCTTCCATATCCTCAATCGAGTTCAAAGAGTGCAAGGATAATTTATCGTTAGTTTTGCCGGAGTAAAGTTTGTGTGACCGTATCCCTTTGAGGTTGAGAAATGAATAGACCAGCTGAACAATATCTAAGCGGAACAAGCTAAGGACAGAGGTCTCCAGTGTTCTATTGTTAAGCATAACCCTTAGAGATTTCGTAACTTCCTCAAGAAAAGTAGTGAATTGATTCTGGTTCAGGAGCTCTTCCAAATAGGCAAGATCCGGTGGTGTATAGCCTGTTTTATTTTGATAGAGGTAGGCTTCCACTAAAAAAGTCTGATTTCTGCATCTCGTAATTTCCTCATCCATGCGAAGCGATTGTTTCAGAACATTCCCCACATGAGTCAGTTTATCGGATAAACCAATATTGCAGCAGACGTCGCATTTTAAATATGGAATCGCCTTTTGAATAAAGGAAGAGCATAATTCTTCAAGCAAGGGCGTGTCTGGTGTCTGGTTCCATTTTAATAAAGCGATCCAATTATAATCTTTATATTCCAGAATGCTCTCGATGGTAAAGCAAGGACTCCGTAACAATTCGTATAATACGTTCAGCAGGGCAAAATCAAAAAGATCCTTCTCTTCTTTTCCCATACTACCGTTGTATGGAAATAGGTTGAAGATTAAAGGCTGCAGAGTGTCGCTCATTTGATAGGAAAGGTTCTGTTCCTCAATGGCAAGGGTGATGTCCGCTAATTTAATCGGAAATGATGTGCTTCCACTAACCAGCTTACGCCAAAAATGTTCGAGAATCTTCGCCTGGTTTTTTTGCCAAAAGTAACCGCCTTGAATGGCTTTTTCATTTCTTTGCTGCTCTTTTGCCTGTGTGACAGCCTTGTGGATAATCAGCATCAGCTTATCAAATTCGATGGGCTTTAGAAAATATTCAAAGCTTTGCAATTCAATCGCTTTCTGCGCATAGTTGAAATCGGCATAATTAGTAAGAAGTATAGTCTGAATACTATAATTCCCTTCGCGAATCCATGCCAGTAATTCCAATCCGCTACCCTGAGGCATTTCAATATCCGAAATCAGAATTTGAATAGAATGCTTTTCTATTATTTCACGTGCCTGAGCGACATTATTTGCTGTATAGACCGTATCAATGTGTAACGATTCCCAATCAATTCTCTTTTGCAATGCAGCGATAACATAAAAATCATCATCAACAAGCAGTACATTCATAGTTAGCTCTCCATTCATTTAGATTTTTTAGGAAGCTCCGGAAGAGATAAGATTACACTAGCGCCGCCGCTCCCCAAATTGGAAAAGGTGATAGTTGCTCTTTTTAAATAGAGATATTCCAGTCGTTTAAGCGTATTCATAATGCCGATCTGCATACCGTTGCTTTGATCCAAGGGCTCACCAAGATTAAGCTTCTCTAACACTTGCGGTGGAAAACCGGGACCGGTGTCGGTGAGCTGGATAACGAGCATATCTTCCTCTTCAATCCGTAGTCGCTGGACTGTAAGCCTGATCTCTACTACATGTTCTCGTGAAATCGCATATTTAATAGAATTTTCAATGAAGGTTTGCAGCACTAATGGCGGAATTTCTACACAGCTTGCCTGATCCTCTTGCTCAATAGTGTAAATAAATGCATCCTGATAACGTTGCTTTTGAATCTCCAGATAGGTTCGGACATGCTCGATTTCATCCTCCAGCCGGACAAAATTCTCACCATTTTGAAAAATATAACGGAAATATTTCGACGTAGACAACGTCATATTCTCAATTTCTTTATACATTTCAATTTGGGCCATGCTATAGATGCTAGTCAGGCAATTCAAGAAAAAGTGGGGCTTGATCTGTAGCTTCATATAATCCAGTTGTATCCGCTGCTTCTCCAGTTCCTGCTCGTACATAGTGATTTTGAAGGTTTTGATTTGTTCAACTAAATCTTTGAACTGTGTGTTTGCTTGTTCCAGCTCTATAATCTCACTGCTTTTGAAATCTGCGGGTTGCCCAGCCTCATTAATTGAAGCAAGGTTCTCAGAGAAGCTTTGAATCGGGCCTAGTACTCTTTTCTTGAAAAACAGCAGAACGATGCATAAAGTGGACGTCACAATGAAGAAGAGTAACATTATAAGCAGCTGAGCAATGATTATTTTTTCAAATATGCCATATTTTATGACCATTTTGGTGCTGAAAGTGGTGTCCGAGAAGGCGCTGTTGATGGTTGTACGCGATTGCAAAAGATTAGAGAAGCCTCCCTTTTCCGTTATCAGCTTTCCGCTGTTCGATATGGGACTTGATAAAGGCTGTTCATTCTCATCTACTAGAGAAACATAACCATTAGCACCCAGATTAATTTGGCGTAGAGGGCGGATCAAATTATCGGCGGAGATCAGTCCAATTAAATAACGATTGTAATAGGGAACGATATTAATCACGTAGTAATGGTTGTTAACAAGGATTGGCGTCCATTTGGAATAAAACTTCTCATACATCTCCTTATCATCAATATAAGAAATAATCTTCGTTTTGAGCTGCCTGTAATCTGTATAGGTCACACTGATCGGTGCACAATTTAAAAAGTAGTTCTCATTTTTCAAATAGTAAAAAAAGTTGTACTCATGTCCGTAGTTTTTTTGCAGCTCGGTAAAGCGTTTATGCAGATTATCATTTGCTTTCAAGAACTCGATACTGTTGACCCCGTAAGTATTCATCGCAAGCAAGCTCTCATCGTTCCCAAGCGTCCAGCCCATATAGTGATTAATGTAGGCAAAATCATGATTGATGCGATTAATGTAGAGTGCCGCAGTATCCTGTAAATTTCGAGTGGACTGCTGCTTAACGATAGAAATGGAAGTAATGCTGATCGCTAAATCCAGAATGAGGACTGTGAACGAGACCGCCATCATGACTTTTATATAATGACGAATGGGGTAGGTTTTGTGTTCCGCTGTTTTTTTGTTCATAAAATCATTATAAGACCTCTGCAGGAAAAATACAGGAGAACTCACTAGCGATTTACCGCAAAGTCCGGAAAGCACATACAGAAGTCGGGATACTGTTATTAAGTCTCTTCAAGCGAGGATATTTGATTTTGTAAGCGAATTCAAAGGTCTGGATAACCGTCTTAAAGAGTCCGGAATACGAAAAAATAAGAAGCTATGATTAAGCTATTCCGATGAACTTTGATTAATTGAAATGGGGGATTAAGAGGATGAGCCAAGACAGTAAGCAAAAGACGGCAAAGAAATGGACTGTGGGTCTGCTGGCGGCTGCTATGGTATTTGGTATTGCTGGCTGCGGCGGAAAAGACGGGAATAATGCTGCAACTAGTGAGACGAGCAGTTACAACAAAGAAGGTCTGCCAATTGTTAATGAGCCTGTAACACTTAAGGTGCTGACCGTACGTTGGGGAAGCATGGGAGACACGTTTACGCAGAATCAATGGCTGAAGGATCTTGAAAAAAATACAAATGTCAAAATCGAATGGCAAGTGATGTCCTCCAATGATTGGGCCGAACAGAAGTCCATTCTGCTGGCTAGCGGTACACTTCCAGATATTATCCTCGGAAATCAAACCTTCGGAGATTCCGATATCGTTAATAATCTAAGCTTTTTCCGGCCGTTAGATGATTATATTGAAAAAAATATGCCAAATCTTAAAGCGGCCATGGAAGAAACGCCTGAGTTGAAAAAAATCAGCACTTTTCCTGACGGGAAAATCTATTCACTGCCAACAAGACTTCCATCGCGTCCAAAAAGCTCTCGTCAGCCTGTGATTAACAAAACTTGGCTCGATAAATTGGGTCTGAAGACTCCTGAAACGATTGATGAGTTATACAACGTACTTAAAGCTTTCAAGGAACAAGATCCAAACGGAAATGGCAAAAAAGATGAGATTCCTTTTATTGAAATTGGGAATGACTTGATCAGTCCTTTCGGAATTGCCGACTTGAATAACAACAATATGATTATCAAGGACGGAAAAGCGATCTATTTCCCTGTTTCGGAGGCGTTCAAAGAAGGACTCAAATGGGAAAATAAATTGTATGCGGAAGGTTTGTTAGATAAAGAAGTATTCACTCAGGATGATACGATGAGATCGGCGAAGTTCCAAAATCCGGATGCTCCGATTGTGGGCTTTACTTACCAGTGGACCCCGGACGCTGTATTTGGTAAATGGAGCGATCAATATGTGACGATTCCACCGATTGCCGGACCGGATGGTAAGCGTTATACCATCGGGAATCCTATTGGGATGAATCTTAACCGTAATGAACTGCTGATTACTACGTCTAGTAAGTATCCAGAGGTTGCTGCACGTTGGGCAGATCAGTTCTACACGAACGAAGCGAGCATTCAGAATTTTTGGGGTGCGATTGGAACTGTAATTAAAAAGAATGATGACAGCACCTATACATTGATGGATCCACCTGCTGGAACCAGCGCAGATGCCTGGTACTGGGATCAGTCTCTTCGAGATTTCGGACCCAAATATGTGAGCCCATCCTTTGAACAGAAAATTGTCCTTAATCCTGAAAGTGGAGATGGACTGAAGCTTCAGCTGGATAAGCTGGGCAGTGAATATGTAACAGAACCTTTCCCTAACGTTATGTATACCTCCGATGAGTTCGAGGAGCTGCCAACCTTGACCACGGATATAGACGGTTATGTGAATACAATGCGCGCTCAATTTATTAGCAAAGGCGGAATTGACGAAGGCTGGGATGATTATGTCAAACAGCTTAATAAAATGGGTCTTGAAAAATTAGTTAAAATTCGCACAGATGCTTACAGTCGTTATATGAGTGTAAAATAACCTATTCGTCTTTCGAAAAAGGTGCTGCCCTACATAAATCTGTGGGGTAGCATTCTCTATTTTTAATAAGGAGGGGATGTTATGAAATCTAATCCAATTCATTTGAGTAGGAAACTCGGACAAATCAAACAAAACTGGGGTCTGTATACGTTGCTTTTTCCTGCAGTAGTCCTTACGTTATTGTTCGCATATAAACCCATGTATGGGGTGCTCATTGCCTTTAAGGATTATAGCCCGGCATTAGGAATTGGCGGAAGTCCATGGGCCGGATTCAAATACTTCGAGAAGTTTTTTAATTCCTATCAATTTTCAGCAACGATTAAAAATACACTAATCATCAGTGTGTACAGTCTGATTACGTTTCCGATTCCGATTATACTTGCGCTGATGGTTAACCAGATGAGACCAAACCGTTTCAGACGTTTTTTTCAGACGGTGTCCTATATGCCTCACTTTATCTCAACCGTAGTTATGGTGGGCTTAATGATGATTCTGTTCTCACCTAGCACCGGACTACTGGGCAATATATATAGTCTTTTTGGGAAAGAAGCTCCTGATCTAATGGGCTCTGCCGGATTATTCAGCAGTGTGTACGTCTGGTCGGATGTGTGGCAGCATGTCGGCTGGGACAGTATTATCTTTATCGCTGCTCTCTCTGCTGTTGATCCTAGTTTGTACGAGGCTGCAACCGTGGACGGCGCAAGTCGGATGCATAAAATTCGTTACATCGATATTCCGATGCTGATGCCAACAGCGATAACATTGCTTATCCTGCGGGTCGGGGGGCTGCTTGGGGTTGGATTTGAAAAGGTGTATCTGATGCAAAATGACTTGAACATCACTTCAAGTGAAATTCTGTCTACATATGTCTACAAAATTGGTCTGCTCAGCAGTCAGTATAGCTTTTCGTCGGCGATCAACCTGTTCAACACGGTCATTAATTTTATTTTATTGATCATGGTCAATCAGATTTCTAAAAAATTAAGCGAAAATAGCTTGTGGTAGAAGGGAGGAGCATTGAAATGGGAGGTTTAGAGACAGCGACAAAAGGAAATGTAGGAAAAATAAAGAAGAATCGCTCATCAGATACTATAATGGAAATTGTGATGTACGTAATATCGGCAATTTTTCTAATCATCCTGATCTATCCGCTGTATTTTATCGTCATTGCTTCGTTCAGTGATCCTTCCGCGGTGGCAGGAGGTCAAGTTTGGCTATTTCCTAAAGGGTTTACTTTTGATGGTTATAAAGAGCTGCTTCGTCATGAGAATATTTGGATCGGATATTGGAATACCATCCTGTACACGGTGGTTGGGACTGCAATCGGTTTAGTAGTTAATATCTCAGCCGCCTATGCGTTGTCAAGAAAGGACCTTGTGGGGCGGAAATATATTTCACTGTTTTTCATCTTTACAATGTTCTTTAACGGGGGTTTGATTCCTACTTTTTTAACGGTTCGTGATTTCCATCTCTATGATACTTTCTTGGTTATGGTACTGCCTTTCGCAGTTGGAGTTTTTAATATCATAGTGGCACGAACTTTTTTCCAGACTAGTATTCCGGGCGATTTATGGGAAGCAGCGCAAATTGATGGTTGTGGAAATCTCCGTTATTTTGCACAGATCGTTCTACCGTTGTCGAAGGCTATTATTGCAGTGTTAGGTTTATGGATCGCTGTAGGTTATTGGAATTCATATTTTAATGCCTTGATTTATTTGAAGAATCCTAATATGTATCCTTTGCAGCTGATCCTGCGAAATATTCTGATTACCAATCAGATGCAGTCTGGTATGGGGACCGGAGAAGCCGCACAAATCGCGTTACGGCTCGCTAATATGATGCGGTATTCAGTTATTATCGTGGCAACTGTTCCAATTATGTGTGTATACCCATTTGTGCAAAAATACTTTAATCAAGGGGTAATGATCGGCGCAGTGAAGGAATAAGCTCTTCTGCTTTTCTACTAACATTTGTGAGGGAGCAAGACCGTAATGAAAAAGCAACCCAAAAACAGTATCAATAGAACAATCACCGTCATTCTTTTAGTGACAACGTTGCTTGCTGGCCTTACAGCCTGTAAAGGGGATAAAGGGGTAAACTCTGTTGAATCTGCTCCGGGTCAATTTCATAAAGAAGGTTTGCCAATCGTGGATAAGCCCATGACGCTGAAGGTTCTAACGGTTCGGTGGGGAAGCATGGGAGATAACTTTATCCAGAATCAATGGCTGAAGGATTTGGAAAAAAATACGAATGTCAAAATCGAATGGCAGGTGATGTCTGCGAATGATTGGAGTGAACGTAAGTCTATTTTGCTGGCAAGCGGTACACTTCCAGATATCATTTTAGGGAGTGAGACCTTCGGAGATTCAGATATCGTCAATAATTTAAGCTTATTCAGGCCGCTTGATGACTATATCGAAATGTATATGCCTAACCTCAAAGCAGCCATGCAGGAAGAACCTGAATTGAAAAAAATCAGTACTTTTCCGGACGGGAAAATCTACTCTTTGCCTGCAAGATTACCTTTACGCCCTAAAAGCTCGCGCCAACCCGTGATTAACAAAACCTGGCTGGATAAATTGGGATTGAAGGTTCCGGGTACGATTGACGATCTATACAACGTGCTAAAAGCTTTTAAAGAACGTGACCCTAATGGGAATGGAAGACTGGATGAGATACCTGTTATTGAAGTAAGTAATGATCTCATCAGTCCCTTTGGAATTACGGATCTGAACAATAACTTTATGGTTGTCCAAGACGGAAATGCCGTATATTACCCTGTTTCAGAGGCATACAAAGAAGGGCTCAAATGGGAGCATAAATTATTTGTTGACGGGTTGCTTGATAAAGAGTTATTCACCCAAGATGAAACGATGAGATCAGCCAAGTTTCTTAATCCGGATGCTCCTATTGTAGGATTCTCGTATCAGTGGACGCCAGATGCCGTGTTTGGTAAATGGAGTGATCAATATATCACGATTCCCCCGATTGCAGGACCGGAGGGTAAGCGCTACACCATAGGAAATCCGTATGGAATGAATCTGGAGCGCAACGAGCTGCTTATTTCTACTTCTTGTAAATATCCAGAGATTGCTGCCCGCTGGGCTGACCAGTTCTATACCAATGAAGCAAGCATTCAAAATTTCTGGGGAGCGATAGACACCGTTATTGAGAAAAATGTCAATGGTTCCTATACATTAATGGACCCACCGATGGGTACCAGTGCTGATGCCTGGTATTGGGATCAATCACTCCGGGATTTCGGGCCGAAATATGTCAGTCCAGTGTTTGAGAAATCCATCTTGCTTAACCCAAAAACCGGAGATGGACTGAAGCTGCAGCTCGACAAGCTGGGAAGTGATTATACAACGCCGCCTTTCCCTGATGTAATGTACACCGCTGAAGAGTTTCAGATGCTACCGGCTTTGACTACGGACATCGATAGTTACGTCAATACAATGCGTGCTCAGTTTATAATTACAGGTAAAATTGACGAGGGCTGGGCTGATTATGTGAAACAGCTGCGGGGAATGGGACTGGAGAAGCTGGTTAAAATTCGTACCGATGCTTACAGTCGTTATGTGAATGTAGAATAAGAACCTTTCCAAGGTCTATTTCGACTAAAACAAAACACAGCAAGTCTCCAATCCCTCAGAGACATGCTGTGTTTTTAGCTTTCGAAATTTCTATTTAATGAGCAGGGTTTGAATAGCATGAGCCGGTATCATGTTCTCAGCCAAGCTGTTATGGAAGCGCAGGCTGAAAGGAAGCTCTTGTTCCGTGCGGTTCATAACGATAACAGCAATAGTACCATCTGGATTACGGAAAGCTGTAGTTTCAAGCTTATCTGTATATTTGGAATGTCCAATTCGTTTAGCACCTGGGCGAATATATTTACTGAAATGTCCGATGTAATAGAAGGAGCTCTCAAATATTATTTCATCGTTTTTCGTATCTCCGATAATTGGAGCATCGCAGAAGTTACCCACATGGTTAGGTCCACCTTGCTCGTCCAACACAATATTCCAGTCTGTCCAGCATGACATCCAATTGTTCAGATTGCCAATGATATCATGGCCGTAACGTTCGCCTGTGTTCCATGAGCCGAGATGAACGCCACCTTCTTGGCAGCCTTCGCTGAAGAACAGCTTCTTGTCTGGGAAGCGATCATGAACGGCCGATAGGGCTTCGAAGTGATCGCCGGAGTACCAGTGGAAGCAAATTCCCCAAATGTATTTGGAAGCTTCTTGATCTTCAAAGGCAACCTTGGCACGGTCATACACGCGCTCCTTGTTATGATCCCAGATCATAACCTTTACATGAGCCAAACCGGCTTGTTCCAAGGCTGGTCCCAAGTAATCACGAACAAAATCTTTTTCTTCTTCGGCAGTATAAAGGCAAGAATCCCATATTTGTACAGCCTTTGCTTCGTTCTGAACACTAACGGCCCAAATATCGATGCCTTCCGCAGCGTAAGCCTGAATATATTTTACGAACATGTTGGCCCAAGCCTCACGGTATTCAGGCTTAAGAGCTCCACCACCGTTCATTTGACCGTTCGTTTTCATAAAAGCTGGTGGACTCCAAGGAGAAGAGAACAAACGGAAATCTTCGCCAACAGCTGCTGCAGCATTTTTGATTAGGGGGATAATTGACTCTTGATCTCTGGAAATATCGAACGAACGGAGCTCTGCATCGCCTTCTTCTACATACGCGTAGTTGCCCAGTGAGAAGTCACAGCTTTGGATATGCGAACGGCAAAGGGTAAATCCAATACCATCCTTAGGATCAAAATAAGCGTCGATGATTTCTTTCTGTTTAGCTTCACTTAGTTTAGCGATGGTAACAGCAGAAGCCTCGGTAAGTGCACCACCGAAACCTTCCATTTCCTGATACTCCAAATCATCATAAATATTGATGAGCTCTGATTCGACGCCTGACGTATCGGGGAGGAAGATCAGAGGGTCTTTTTCTGTTAGTCGGTCGGTAGTTTCTTTTGCTGTTTGAATGACGCGAACAATTTTACTCATAGTGGTTGGTAACCTCCTGTACATATAAATTCTGTCTTTATTATAGAAGGAGATTCACTGTTCTTTGAAGAAACAATATGGCTAAGAACCTCAACAATCTGGTCATCGACTACTTAGGGAAGAGGAGTGAATGCTATGGAAACTAATAGTGTCCAAATAAGCCTATGCGGCTTTATTCGCCATACTCAGCCTTTTCGGCAATTATATCGCAGTGGGCTGGATACCTATATCATAAGGCTGCAAGCAGAAGGAGAGTGTGAAGTACTAATCGATGGAGACATGGTAACCGTGGTGCCTGGTGATCTGTTATTATTTAAGCCTCAAGATATATATGATCTGAGAATCGGCGAAAAGAAGAGTAAGCTGGGACATAGTGTGGACTATTTTGTAATGTGTACAGGGGAATGGGTGGATCAGTGGTGGAACCTGCGCGAAAGACCGAAGAAGGTTAGAATTGCGGATGACGGCAAACTGCAAAGTATATGGCAACAGCTTGATCTGGAGAATAGAAGATTAGATGGGGGGAGCCCTGAAATACTTGAGGCGCTGTTTAAAGCGCTATGCCTGCTGTTAGATCGGGCTATGGAAGAAGCACCTGCATCATCATCAGCCTCACTGCTACACGGGCTTAAGATGAAGAGTTATGTAGAGGAGCATGCTACATCAGAGATCAGATTAAAGGATGTAGCTGCCCATGCAGGAATTAGTGTAACGAGGGCCGTACATGTATTCAAAATTCAATTCGGCTACTCTATTATGCAATATGCTGGGCAAATTCGGCTTGCTATGGCTCTTCGATTAATGGACAACACCAATTATACCTTAGAGCGAATAGCAGAGGAGACGGGGTTTGGAAGCTACACCTATTTCCACAGGGTATTTCGGGAACGTTATGGCGTCTCCCCAGGCAACTATCGTAAGAGAGAGTAGCCTTCACTATTTTTAAGATCGTCTAGTTTTTAACAAGAAGTCCCTAACCGCTTGCTCAAATAACCTGACACTATTTGCCCATGTCCATTTGTGGGAAGATCTTTCACCTTGTGCGGCCAATTTAGTTCTTAAGTTTGGGTCTCGGATTAGGCGGATGACATCTTCACCAAGCCGATTCTCGTACCGATAGGAGAGCAGGCAGTTCTTCTCGTGATTTGCGTATTCCATATTTCCACCTGAATAAACACAGACCAGTGCTGCGCCACACCGCATGGCTTCAAGCCCCGGCAAAGAACCCGTATCAAAAATACTAGAACTAACAAAGATATCTGCACCGTTGTAATGGTAACAGAGCTCTTCATCATTCGCTGGCGTGAAGAATCGATATTTGCCAGTAGCTTTCATTCTTTGGAGAACTTCTGAAGTATTGAACTCGTCGGGCGGACTGATAAAGTTAATATTTACATGGGGACATTGATTTTTCACATGATCCAGTTGCTCTATAAGATAGTCTTGCTCACGGTGCCATGAGAAACCACGTTCTGCTTTTCTTAATATTGCTGTTATGTTTAAAGGCTCCTGAAGACTGTAACGGATATTCATATTCTTGAAGGATGAGCTAATGCCAATGGGCACGATTTTTCCTGTGATCCCATGATTTAAACGAATCAGCTCCTGCTGCCAATGCGATAAAACAATTAGATGCTCTGTGACATGATAAGAAGGGAACGACAGCGAGCTATCTGGTAAAAAGGGGGGTTCATAACATAATGATAATCTTACATGAATTCCTTTTCCTTGATTGCTAGCTGCTTGAGAGGTAGGGACTGTTGTATGGAAATTAGAAACAATAACATCGCCTGGGGGATAGTCCTGTTCTTTAGGCGACATATGTGTGGAGCGGATTAAGGTGGAGCGGACATCATAGGAAACAACACCATCCACAGGCATGAGGATAGTAACCTGATGCCCCATAGCTGTCAGCCCATTGGTGAGTTCTACCAGCATGCGTTGAGCTCCACCATGTGATAAGGTCAGAATAGGGAATGTGAATCTCATCGGTAATCCCGTCCCTTCCAAGTTAGGGCTTAATCGTCAAACGAAGTTACTCAATCGTTCTGTTTCTTATTTTATTCAACTCGCTTAGAAAGGTACCATTTATCTAGTTTAAAAATCATTTTTTTTCCATAAGAGCGATATTCTTTAGTAAAGCAACGGTCTCATTAATCTCGAGGTTCGTTATATCTTCTAAAGATACGTCGATCATGGGCTTAAATTGCTGGAGTTTGCTCAGGAAAGCTTCAGTATGGAAATGCCCTCCACCAGCCTTACCGTGGTAAGTTCTCTCTCCATCTTGATAGATGTCTTTTAAATGCGCCAAAATGATCCGATCCCCGAACAACCTGAAGGCGTCATCAACAATTTGATCCTGCATATCTACAGCGTCACCAATAAAATTGCATGGATCCAAGACTACACCAATATTGCCTGAGGGAATTTCATCTAAGATGCGGCGCATCTTGTCTGGTGTAGAAAGAGTATGTGTGCAGACACCCTCCAATCCCAGAAAAACACCCCATTTTTCAGCTTCCTCCGCAAGCTCTTGTACAGTTTCCCTTAAAATATCCCAGCCGATGTCTTCGTAATGGAGCGGGTCTTGTGCTTGGAAAGTAGTCAGAGCGCCCGTCTCCGTAGCCACCATTGGGGCGCCGAATTGGCGGGCATACCGAAGATGTTCTTTGAAGCGATCTATCTCTAATCTCCGGATAACAGGATCTGGATGAATGGGATTGATGTAACAGCCTAACACGCCGATACGTATACCTGCTCTTTCAAATTGTTCACCAATATAGTTTGCGAGGCCTGGACTTAATTTACCTGTGGAGGTGTTGATGTCCTGAATAGCTTTGGATAAAGCAAGTTGAACAAAATCGATATCATAATTCTGAAGCGTTGCTGTCAACGATTTGAGGGGTAAACAACCAAATGTATGCGCTAATGTTCCGTATCTGATGGTAATCATCTCCTTATCTAAGATAGGTATGTGTAATTACAAACATAATAGTAGCGCTTTCATCTGGATGCAAGTGATTTATCCTTATCGTTTGTCAGGAAATTGATGATCTCAGTGTTTATTCTATCCGGTTGCTCGTGATTAATGCCGTGTCCCGCATGGGGGATGACTTGGTAATAGAACTTTCCAGCTTCTAAAATATTTATGAAATCCTTCGATTGCTTTAGCGCGTGTTCTCCAACTAGAAAATAGAGCTTGTCTCTAACTGCGACTGCGGCGTTTTGATCATACGGATGAAGCTTATGCACAAACATAGCTTGCTGATTATGAGTGCGCATTAAAAGGATCAGATGAGCAGCTAATACTGGATGGTTGTCAAATAAAGGGGAGTTAGGGGCGCTTAACTTCTTCAGCACTTTCAGTAAATTGCGATCCGTTGGAATCAGAATTTCCGGGAACATCATCATTAAGGTTTGGATCATGGCTTTAATCGGTGCATTAATCATTCCACCCTCCAAACAAACGACACGGTTCACTTTGTCCGGTTGCTTGGTCGCATAATTAAAAGCAATATAGGCGCCATTGGACACACCCGCGAGATTAAAGACGTCAACCCTCAGATGTGTCGCTATTTCGTTAATCCATGCCACTTGCTCAAAATTCTGTTTGTTAAAATGCTCATTAGGTATGCTTTTTCCAGGTCCGCCTAAAGTATCAATAGCAATGCAATAAAAATGCTTCGATAATTCCTCAATGTTTAAGATCCACATGACCGCCGAGTTATCACCAACACCATGAAACAGTAGGATGGGAGGATTACTCTTTTGACCAGCAAGGATGCAATGTGTCAGTCCATATGAGGTGGGAATATCGATTTCCTCAAGTGGAGTGGGCCACTGTTCAACAAGCTGCTGATAGGATTGCCACACTCGTTCTTGTGCCTTGGCATTCTTGAAGCTATTTACCATCACAAACCTCCTTATTCCAATAAAAAATATACATCTTATTCCAATTAGTATACTACGAGAGTTCCCAAGGAGGAGAAAGAAATAGAAACATTACTGTGAAAAAGAAGGTGGGAGGTGAGTCGGCACACAGAATTTTTGATTTTTTGATGCTAACGTCCATCCCGAAGTCTGATAAGTGCATTTCGTACAACTAAATAGCCACTTTACGCGCATAAGTGCGATATAGATGCACTCTGTACAACTCTATCTCTGGAAATTAGCGGATATCGCTAGATTGGAGGGGATTAGTTGCACAAAGTACACTTACCACTAGGTGCGAACGTTGAAATTAATTTTTAGTTGTAGAATATGCAATTAAATAATGCGGAAGGTTCTCTTTTGCGGTAAATTTTAGGATATGGAAAGTTATTTATGATGTTCGAGGGGGCGCTAAGGATTCTAATTGAACTAAAGGAAGCGAGTTTGTCAGATGATCGTGATATTTTTGAGATGATTGCGGAGATCGGTCCGGGAGAGAATGGATTCGTTAACAATGGTTTTGATATGGCTTACAGTGAATTTTCTGATTTCATCAGGGGGCGGATAGCTCTTTCACGAGGTGATAATCTTCTACCAAACTATGTCCCACAAACCAACTATTGGTTAGTGATTGACTCTTATCCTGTTAGTGTTGGCAAACTAAGACATGCCTTAAATGATCAATTAAGAAAGTCAGGTGGACATATCGGGTATAGCATCAGACCGAGTGAACGAAGAAAGGGTTATGGCACAATGATGTTAGCAGAGCTGCTAAAAAGAGCTGCGGATAGGGGGATTAATGAGGTCATGCTGACTTGTGAGCCGAACAACGTATCTTCGAGAAAGGTTATTGAAGCGAATAAGGGAATATTAACCGGCATTGAGGATGAAAAATGTAACTACTGGGTTAGTCTAGAGCTGGCGTGATGAATAGCGGGATAAGGAGTTGCTGATGGAGTTGCTAATGGGCAGCTCTTTTTTTGATTTTTTGCAATGGAATTTCAGTTCACCCAAGGCGATTTGTCTAAAATGTGAAATAAATTTTAAATTTTGTTGAAAACGCTCTATTCAAACACAAACAAATAGATTAAAATCAAAACAAAGAAAAATAAACAGAAAAATAAACATTCAAAAACGGAGGTATTCACAAATGGTACAAAACTTATGGGATTCATCTCGGGAAACGGAAATAAACGGGGGATTGGATGCATTAGTGTTCCGCTCCAATCTGCTGGGCGAAGACCGCAGGGTCTGCAACTTTGGAGGAGGGAATACCTCTAGCAAAACGATAGAAATAGATTTCCGTGGTCGTGAGGTTGAGGTCATGTGGGTAAAAGGTAGCGGATCTGACCTAGCTACAATGAAAGCAGGGAATTTTACAGGATTGCGGCTTCAGGATATTGCTCCTTTGTTCGAGCGGGAGGAAATGCCTGATGAGGAAATGGTGGCCTACCTCGCGAACTGTATGATTGATCCTAAGCATCCACGTGCTTCTATTGAGACGCTGCTTCATGCCTTTTTACCATTCAAACATGTAGATCATACGCATCCAGATGCGATTATCAGCTTATGCTGTGCTCATAACGGTAAGGATATTGCGCGGGAAATTTATGGAGACCGTTTCGTATGGGTGCCTTACATCCGTCCAGGTTTCACTTTATCCAAAATGATTGCTGAGGGCGTACTTGCTAATCCACAAGCAGAATTGGTGTTGATGGAGAAGCATGGTCTGGTAACTTGGGGAGATACGCCGGAAGCTTGTTACGCTAAGACGATCTCTATCATTAATGAAGCTGAGCGTTACATCGATGATAGAATTGAAGATGAGAACCTGTTCGGGGGCCGCAAAGCGGAAGCGCTTCCGGAAAAAGAGCGGCGGGCTGTCGCGGCGGCTGTAATGCCGTTGATCAGAGGCGCAGTTAGTGATGAACGTAAAATGATACTGACCTTCGATGATGCAGAGGATGTCCTGCGTTTTGTAGGTGGAGTTAACTCGGAGAAATTATCCAGTGTAGGTGCAGCCTGTCCGGATCATTTGGTACATACCAAAATGCTGCCACTATTTGTGAATTGGGAACCAAATGCCAGTGATATTGATGGTTTGAAGACGAAGCTGAACGAAGCGATTATCACATACAAAGAGCAGTATAAAGCGTACTTCGATCGCAATAAGCATGAGGGAGATGTAATGTTCGAAGCCGCACCGCGTGTGATTCTGATTCCCGGAGTGGGAATGATTAATACGGGCAAAAGCTGGAGCAACTCCAAAATTAGCGGTGCCTTGTATCACCGGGCGATTGCTGTTATGCGCGGAGCTACCGCACTGGGAGATTTCGTCTCTCTAAGTGAGAACGAATCATACAATGTGGAATATTGGCCTTTGGAATTATATAAATTATCGCTGGCACCAGCAGAAGCAGAATTCTCGCGTAAGGTTGCGTTTATTACTGGTGGAGCTGGAGGAATCGGGAGCGAAACTGCTCGTCGTCTAGTGTCCGAAGGGGCGCATGTTGTGCTGGCAGATCTCAATCTGGAGGGTGCTCAGAAAATTGCCGAGGAGATTAACGATAAATACGGTGAGAATCGTGCGTTCGCTGTTAAAATGGATGTAACGCAGGAGGAGCAAGTTACCGCAGCTTATGCGGAAACAGCACTTATTTATGGCGGAGTAGATATTATTGTTAACAATGCTGGGCTTGCGACTTCCAGTCCTTTTGATGAGACTTCATTAAAAGAGTGGAACTTGAACATTTCCGTGCTAGGAACTGGTTATTTCCTCGTTGCACGCGAAGCCTTCAAGGTGATGAAGGAGCAAAAAATCGGCGGTAGCATGGTATTTATTGGTTCTAAGAACTCCATATTTGCTGGAAAGAGCGTATCGGCTTACAGTTCGGCCAAAGCACTAGAAGCACATTTGGCTCGCTGTATTGCAGCTGAAGGTGGAGAGTTCGGTATTCGCGCCAATACCATTTTGCCGGATGCCATTCTACAAGGCTCAGCGATTTGGAATTCGAACTGGCGGAATGAACGGGCGGCTGCTTACGGGATTGACCCGGATCAACTAGAGGAACATTACCGTAAACGTACAACACTGCTTGTAAATATTTATCCTCGTGATATTGCTGAAGGCGTTGCCTTTTTCGCTTCATCCAAGTCAGAGAAGACGACAGGTTGTATGCTGACGATTGACGGTGGAGTGCCGGCAGCTTTTACTAGATAAGAGGTAAATGGAATATAGATAGGATAACGGAGGGAAGACATGCTGATTGCAGACAGATATGAAAGAATCGTAGAACTAGTGAATGAACGTGGCAGCATTCGTGTCTCGGAACTGAGTACATTATGCCAAGTGACGGAGGAGACCATCCGCCGTGATCTTGATCGCTTGGAAAAGGCGGGGAGGCTGCTACGCTCGCACGGCGGTGCAGTCAGTCTGCGTGATCGTCAGCCAGAGACGCCCTATGCTGAACGTGAAATTATGAACGCAGCGGAGAAGCAGCAGATTGCTCGTGAAGCAGTGCTGATGATAAAGCCGGGAGATCGAATTTTGCTGGATGCTAGCACAACTGCATGGTATATGGCCTCACATTTGCCGGATATGCCACTAACTGTACTGACTAATTCTATTAAGGTAGCTGCGGAGTTAAGTGGGAAGGAACGAATAGATGTGATCTCAACTGGCGGTCAGCTGAGCCGAAGATCGATGTCCTTTGTTGGTCATTTAGCCGAGCGTTCGCTTGAGTTGTATCACGTGGATAAGATGTTTTTTTCCTGCAAAGGATTTCATCTCGAACGCGGCGCCAGTGAATCGAATGAGCTGCAAGCGATGGTAAAGCGAAAGATGATTTCTATTGCGGAGCAGGTGATCCTACTTTGTGACTCCAGCAAATTCGGAATTCAAGCGTTCACACATGTTGCCACGACTAGTGAACTGGATGTTGTAATAACGGATTACAGCCCTGCCACAGAACAGCTAAAGCAGCTACAGGAGCTGAACATCGCAATAACAACCGTGTAGATAATAGTGTTGCAGGAGGTGAAGACATGAAGGTATCGATGTTTATTACTTGCATCAGTGATGCTGTGTACCCAAAGGTCGGAGAAGCAATGGCACGTCTGCTAGCCAGATATGGCGTGCAGCTGGATTTTCCCGAAGTGCAGACCTGCTGCGGACAGCCTGCGTACAATAGTGGCTATTGGAATGAGGCACGTCAAGCTGCGCTTACGATTTTGCAGGCTTTCGAAGACAGTGACTTTGTCATTGCTCCTTCCGGGTCTTGCACCGGGATGCTTCATCATTACCCGAAACTGTTTCAGGATGATCCGGTTAATTTGGTCAAGGCGCAGAATTTGCAGCGTAAATCCTATGAGTTCAGCCAGTTTATGGTACAGGTGCTTGACGTCACGGATCTTGGGGCAGTATTTCCGCATAAAGTTACCTATCATCCTTCCTGTCATGGCACTCGGATTCTGGGGATTCGTGATGAGCCTATGTTACTTATGCAGAATGTGAAGGCGATGGAGCTAGTACCACTACCTTTTGCTGAGGACTGTTGTGGGTTTGGCGGAACCTTTGCCGTGAAGATGTCTGATATCTCCGGGGCGATGGTTACCGAGAAGTCAGATCATGTGCTGGAGTCGGAAGCTGAAGTCTTAACAGGTCTGGATATGGGCTGTCTCATGAACATTGCTGGGAATTTGCGTTATCGCCACAAACCGGTCCGAGTCATGCATTTAGCAGAGCTACTGTATGAGGGGGTGAGTGGACAATGAGTCAGAATGCCGCTCAGACTAAATCGGAATCGAATAAGGTGAAGCCAGCTACGGTAAAACAGCGTGCAGATTTGGCGCTGAATAATGAATTTTTACGCAAGGCGGTTCGCTTTACTACGGAAAGACTGCGTGACGGGAAACAGAAAGCGGCGAACGATCATGGGCACTGGGAAGAATGGCGCGAACGTGGGCGACAAATTCGCCTGCATACAATCGCTCATTTGGATTATTACTTAAATCTATTTGCGGACAATGCAAGAGCGAACGGCACGCATATTCATTTTGCGGCAACGGGTGAAGAGGCAGTGAAGATTGCTTTAGAGATTGCGCAGCGGAAACAAGCGGCTTCCGTGGTCAAATCAAAATCGATGGTGACTGAGGAGCTGCATTTGAATACGGCGCTTGAATCCATTGACGTGGAGACGATTGAGACAGATCTTGGCGAATATATTATCCAGCTTGCCGGAGAAACCCCGTCTCATATCATTATCCCAGCCATCCATAAAAACCGCTATCAGATTGCTGAACTGTTGTCCAAGGAGGCAGGGGAGGAGCTTTTGCCTGAGACTACAATCCTTGCAGGATTTGTACGGCGCAAGCTACGGGAGAAGTTCCTCGAAGCGGATATTGGGATGACGGGATGCAATTTTGCGATTGCAGAGACAGGTTCCATGGTGCTATTCGAGAATGAGGGCAATGCTCGTATGGTCACCACCTTGCCGAAGACGCAAATCACTTTGATGGGGATGGAGCGGATTATTCCTTCCTGGAGCGACCTTGAGGTGATGGCTACGTTATTGCCGCGTTCAGCAACTGGCCAGAAGCTAACAGTGTATATGTCCGGTATTTCGGGACCCCGTAGGAAGGATGACGGGGACGGGCCGGAAGAGCAGCATATTATTATCCTTGATAATGGTCGATCTGAGCAGCTAGGCGATCCAGAATTTCAGGAGCTACTGAACTGCATACGCTGTGGAGCCTGTCTGAATGCCTGCCCTGTCTACCGTCATATTGGCGGTCATGCCTATGGCGGGACTTATAGTGGACCGATCGGAGCGGTGTTGACCCCAGCGCTGAACAAAAATGTAGATCAATGGGATGATATCGCGGGTGCATCAAGTCTGTGCGGTGCGTGTTATGAAGCTTGTCCAGTCAAAATCCCTCTGCATGATATGCTTATCTATTTACGTCGGCGTAAGGTAGAGCGAGGTTACGGAGACAAAGCGGAAGGTCTTGGCATGAAAGGCTTTGGTGCGATTATGGCGAAGTCACAGCGATTCAGTAATGTGATGAAAGTAGGCAGAATCGGACAAAAGCTGCTTGTGAGAGACGGCGGAATTCCGTCTAAGTTTGGGCCGCTGAAAGGCTGGAATAACTATCGGATCGCTCCGAAGCTGGCGGATGAATCCTTCCGCGAGAGCTGGAAAGGGCTGCAGGAGGAGTTAGACAATAATATTCGCGAGATGGACCCGTCGATACAGAAACGGATGGAAGATTTATTAGCGAAGCGAAAGCGTGAAGAGCTGAAAGGAGAGCCCGGATATGACTGAGGAAACGCACATAGAATGGCTGGAGCGTATGGACCATGATTCTCGTGAGAAACAGCAGGTATTCATGAACGATATCGCTCGTCGCTTGAAGCATCCAAGAACGACTACGGCTCCTGCACATCCTTTTCGCGGCGCTCCAGATTATTGGCAAGAATTCCAGTGGAGTCCAGAAGAACGCATCGATCAATTTACTGCGAATTTTCAAAGTGCAGGTGGACATGTGTTTCGCGTGGCAACGATGGATGAAGCTAAAGCTTTTATCGTCAATAAAGCGAGTGAGATGCTCGCCCGTTATATTCTTCGGCAAAATGTAGCTGAGCTTGCGGCACTTCGATTAGAAGAGGAGCTTGAAAATACGCGGGTATCTGTCTGGAATACGGATATGCAAGAAGCATGGAAAGCTAGGGCGGCGGAAGCTGATATTGGGATTGTGCTCGCGGATTATGCAGTTGCTTATACCGGCTCAATTACAGTGTTATCTTCTGCGGATAAAGGGCGCTCTGTCAGCCTTTTGCCCACCGCATTAATTGCCATCATTCCGCTCGAACGGCTGAAGACTCGTCTGGGTGAGGTGCTTATTGATTTTGATGAAGCGGGACAATCGGGTCTCCCCGCAGGTATTCACTTTATCTCTGGACCCAGCCGTTCAGCGGATATTGAGAATGATCTGACGATAGGTGTGCATGGCCCGGGAATCGTATTCGCCTTGCTGGTAGGTTGATGAGGAGATAAGGAGTGTTGTTTAAGAATGAATGCTGGGGCGCATAAACAGGGTCAGAATCATATTGCTATTGATATTGGAGCCTCTAGTGGGAGAGTCGTTTGCGGAACCTTGCAAGAACCGGAAGGAAACTTATCATTAACAGAAATCCACCGTTTTAGTAATGGGTTCTCTGAGAAGAATGGTAATCTTTATTGGGACGTCGATTATTTATTTGCTGAAATAGTAAAAGGCTTGCAGAAGGCGAAGTCAAAAGGAATTGAGCAGTGTACCATCGGAATTGACACTTGGGCCGTGGATTACGTACTTCTGGATCAGAAGGGTACACGAATTCATGAAGTTTTTTCTTATCGTGATTCCAGAACAGATAGAGCGGTACAAAGCCTACATCGTAATATATCAACTGTAAGCGTTTACGGTAAGACGGGGATACAAGTTCTCCCGATTAATACGTTGTACCAGCTGTTTGTGCATGATCAGGCAGATCTTGAAGCAGCACATTCAATCCTGCTGGTCCCTGATTATCTCTATTATCGGCTTACGGGACGCAGAATTAGTGAAGTCACGAATGCTTCAACCACGGGTCTGCTGAATCTGCAAACTCGGGATTATGATACTGATTTACTGGCACTGCTTGGTCTTTCAAAAGAGCAATTCCCCCCCTTAACGGAACCTGGGGAACAAATTGGCGGATTGACTGATGACCTGGCGGCACGCGGTGATCTTCCAGATTGTAAGTTCATAGCAGTTGCCACTCATGATACAGCATCAGCTGTACTAGGCGTTCCTGCAAGTAGCGACAAATGGGGATTTCTCAGTAGTGGTACTTGGTCACTCATCGGGGTGGAACGAGCTTCAGCTATCACAAGTCCAGAAGCGATGGAGCGCAATTATACAAATGAATGGGGAGCCTTCGGATCGTTCCGTTTTCTTAAGAACATTATGGGGATGTGGCTGATCCAAAAGGTTCGTGAGGAATATGGTGGTCAATACAGCTTTGGCGAACTGGTGGAGCTGGCAGAGCAAGAGATTCCTTTTAGATCAATCATCTACTGCAATGATGAACGATTCATGAATCCATCCAACATGATCAGCGAGATACAGGACTATTGTGCGGAAGTCGGACAGTTGGTACCAAAGACACCAGGGGAGATTGCCAGATGTGTGTTTGACAGTCTTGCTCTTTCTTACTATTTCTATGTTCAGGATCTTCAGCTATTAACCGGTGAGAAGTGGGAGCGTCTGCACATTGTAGGCGGAGGGGCGAATAATGGTTTGCTATGCCAAGTTGCGGCGGATTTGCTAGCGATGGAGATTTACGCTGGTCCGACGGAATCCACCGCATTAGGTAATGTAGTTATGCAAATGATCAGTGTGGGTACGGTCGCAAATATTAAAGAAGCAAGAGAAATTATATATCGTTCATTTGATGTAACAATCTACATTCCACATGAGATGGACGCTTCCCTAAAAACCGCGGCATTGGCTGAGTTTGCTCGGCTACAGATCGTTTAAGAGTAACTTTGATTTGGTGAAATAGCTGCGGGTGAGCGGAGAAGGGCGAAAATACCCCACATTGGGAGTGAAAAGCGGAAAGTGAGTGAAAAAGGGGTATAAATCCCTCTCATCGGGCGCAAAAAGCGGAAAACGTGCCAAAGTGGAGCAAAAATCCCCCTAAATAAAATCACAAAGACAATAACAGGAGGCTCAAGCATGGAGCAGAATACAGAAAGCTTAAGGAGCATTCAGACGAGCTATAATGAGGCGAAAAAGCTCTACGAACTGCACGGCATTGACGTAGATAAAGTATTAGAGCAGCTTGCAGCAATCAAAATTTCATTGCACTGCTGGCAAGGAGACGATGTAAAGGGCTTCCTGAATAAGGAAGAGGAACTAAGTGGCGGGATCGCGGTCACGGGCAGTTACCCGGGGCGAGCTAGAAATCCGGAGGAACTGCGCCGTGATTTGGAGCAAGCACTAGCACTTATCCCAGGACGTCATAAAGTTAATTTACATGCTATTTATGCCGATACGGAAGAAACAGTAGATCTTGATGCGTTAGAGCCTAAGCATTTTGAAAGATGGGTGAACTGGGCTAAGGAGCAGGGACTAGGATTAGATTTCAATCCCACTTGCTTCTCTCATGAAAAAGCTAATGATGGCTTCACACTAAGTCACTCGGATCCTGAAATCCGCAACTTCTGGATTGCTCATTGCAAGGCTTCACGCCGAATCTCCGAATCTTTCGGTCAGGCACTGGGTCAGCCTTGTGTAACCAACTTCTGGGTTCCAGATGGATATAAAGATACACCGATCGACCGTCTGTCACCGAGAGTGCGACTTCAGCAATCACTGGACGAGATCTTCAGCGAGGAGATCGATCAGCAATATAACATTGATGCTGTAGAAAGTAAGCTGTTCGGAATTGGCTCGGAAAGTTATGTGGTAGGTTCGCATGAATTTTATATGGGTTATGCACTAAGCCGGGGCAAAGCGGTATGCTTCGATGCTGGGCATTTCCACCCAACCGAGACTATCTCGAATAAATTATCCTCTTGGCTGATGTTTGGTGATCAATTGTTGCTGCATGTTAGCCGTCCAGTACGCTGGGACAGTGATCATGTGGTGACTATGGATGATGAACTGCTGGAGATTGCTCGTGAACTAGTTAGAGGTCAATTCCTAGAAAGAACTCATATTGGACTTGATTTCTTTGACGGAAGTATTAATCACATTGCCGCTTGGGTGATCGGAACACGTAACACAATCAAAGCCCTGCTACGTGCGATGCTGGAACCGATAGAGCTATTGAAGCAAATTGAACTGGATGGAGATTATACTACTAGACTTGCACTGGTAGAGGAATTGAAATCTTATCCGTTCGGAGCTATTTGGGATTATTATTGTGCGACGAATGGTGTGCCTGTCCGAGAAAGCTGGCTGAGCGATGTGAAGCAATACGAAGTAGATGTTTTATCAAAGCGATAAAGTACTTGTAATGGCGGTTACCACACGGTAGCCGCTTTTTATGTTCATGATTCGTACTTATTTGAAAAGATCTTTGATCTCTGGTATGTTTTATCAAAAAAAGAGAGAGAGGCTTTATTATGGAGAAATATGGACCCGATCCGAATGCGCTCTATCCAAATGAACAGATCAAAAGCATCTGTTATATCAAAAATGTGATTACAAGAAACAATATTACGGTTGGCGATTATACGTATTATGATGATATAGACGGTGCGGAAAAGTTTGAGGAGCATGTGACTCATCACTATGATTTTATTGGGGATAAGCTTATTATTGGGAAATTCTGCGCGATTGCTAAAGGTATTGAATTTATCATGAATGGTGCGAACCATCGAATGAATTCCGTTACGACCTACCCTTTTAATATCATGTCTAATGGCTGGGAGCATGCGGTTCCAGAACTATCAGATCTACCCATAAAGGGAGATACGGTGATCGGCAACGATGTGTGGATTGGACAGAATGTTACGGTTATGCCGGGTATACATATTGGAAATGGAGCCGTCATCGCGGCCAATTCAACAGTTGTGAAAGATATCCCGGCTTATAGTGTCGCTGGAGGAAATCCATGTAAAGTAATTAGACAACGTTTTGATGACGAACTGATCGAATATTTAGAAGCGCTTAAGTGGTGGGATTGGGATGCCGAGCGAATCTTTAAGAATCTTGAAGCGTTATGCAGCAGTGATTTGAATAAAATCAAAGAAATTAAATGATATTGTGTAAGTTTCATAGAACGAGCTATAGTTTATCTTAAAGATATAAATAATAGCTGAGGGTATACTGACTGTATGAACTTCATATGAACCTTGCGGAGGGAAATTCTAATGAAGAAAGATGATGATAAGATCACCACGGAACTCACAGCAGAGAAGTTTCCATACAGTAAAGAGAACGAGGAGATGGTGACGCGGAATTTTTGGACAAAAACTAAAAAATTCGCAGGCAAGATCCCATTTACTAAAGATGCTATTGCGATGTATTATTGCGCAGTCGACGCAAAGACCCCTTTATGGGCAAAAGGAATTGCCTTCGGAGCGTTGGCTTATTTCATCTCCCCGATTGATGCGATACCGGATGCGATTCTCGGACTTGGATTTACGGATGATGCTGCAATTATTGCAGCAGGAATCAAAGCGATCTCAGGTCAGGTTACGGATGAACATAAGGAAAAGGCTGAAGCATTTTTTGAAAAATAGAAGGTGCAGCTTTGAGCTACACCGTAATATCCATACCTTCTGGACAGCTTTCTGCGGAAAGCTGTTTTGTTTTGTAAACCTCTCCCCAGTCTTTCATGAGTTTAATAATAGGGGTCAGCGTCTTGCCAAATTCAGTTAATGAGTATTCGACTTTCGGGGGAACCTGATGGTAGACCTCACGGTGAACAACTCCATCTTCTTCCAGCTCTCTAAGCTGCAAGGTTAACATGCGTTGAGTGATTCCTGGGCATATCCGTCGAAATTCGTTAAAGCGTTTCGTTCCATCCATTAAGTGATAGATGAGGATCCCCTTCCATTTTCCTCCTATAACATCGAGCGTAAATTCCACAGGGCAAGCTTCCTTATTGCTTTCTGGGTGATCTCCGAATCCACCTTTTCGATCACGCATAGCCGTTCAACTCCCATAGTATCATTTTGTATACTACATAACATTAATGTGCGTACTTTTAAAGAAGTGATATATATTCTAATATTATGCATGAGAACGGCAAACAGTCAAATGGGTCGTTGGTTCTAAGCAAACAAAAGGAGTGTTAAATATGGATACTTTATCATTAAACAAAAATGAAATCCTGTCTGCCTACCAATTCAGACATGCAACTAAAGAATTTGATAGTCATAAGAAAATTAGTGAGTCAGACTTTCAGTTTATTCTGGAAACAGGACGTCTGTCACCAAGTTCATTCGGATTTGAGCCTTGGCGTTTTGTCGTAGTACAAAGTCCGGAAATACGCGAGAAATTACGAACTCATGCCTGGGGAGCACAAAAGCAATTGCCAACTGCAAGTCACTTTGTATTGATTCTCTCCCGTCTTCCTAAAGATATGTCTGCTGATTCCGACTATATTAGAGGGATGATGGAGCATGTCCAGGCGCTGCCTCCAGAAGTGATGGAAGGGAAAGGTAATATGTACGATAAGTTCCTGAAGGTTGATTTCGGATTGATGGAGAATGAGCGGGCAATGTTCGAATGGAGCTGCCGGCAGACTTATATAGCCCTTGGTAATATGATGACATCAGCCGCTTTAATCGGAATCGATTCTTGCCCAATGGAAGGTTTCGATAAGGCGAAGCTAGAGCAGATTCTTACCGAAGAGGGGATTATGGAGGCCGAACATTTTGGAATCTCCTGCATGGTAGCCTTTGGATATCGTTTGAATGAACCGCGTGGAAAAACACGACAAAGCGCAGAGCAAGTCATTCAGTGGGTTTAAATAAGCTGGGATTTCAATTTAGAGCAGCATAACGAAAATAACTAACCTGTAAAGTCTCCGGCGTTCCGGAGATCATACAGGTTATTTTTGTTTAATTCTTACAAGATTCGAAAAGTAATTGAAATTTTCATGAAAACTCTGATACTCTTATTGAGGTGACCCATTTTAAGCTTTATCGAGTTAATTTAATAATGAAGGGATCCTGCATCATGAAAATCATTCGCATAATTATCCAAGTGTTCCTGCTTTATTTGTTCTACTTGGCTGGAGACTTCCTGCAAAAGCAGCTGCATCTTCCTGTTTCTGGGAGTATCGTCGGATTACTTCTGCTCTTTGTTTTATTGCTATTCAAGGTTGTACCAGTGAAGTGGATTGAAGAGGGTGCAACAACAATATTAGCTTATCTTCCGTTATTTTTTATTCCAGCGACGGCTGGGATCGTGAAGCATATGGATATTTTTAGTGGGAGAGGTTTGCTGTTAATCTTGATTCTTATCGTTAGCAGCGTGCTCACTATTGCAGTCGCAGCACATACCAGTCAATGGCTTTCAACCTTGAAAGACAAGAGTAAGGCGGGCTGGAACAGCAAGAGCTTAAGCGAAAAGGGGAAGGAAATATAATGTTTTTTATCGCGACAGGAATTGTCCTGCTTAATGTTGCAATTTATTTATTGATGTCCGTGGTATATAGACGTTTTCGGTTTCCTGTTCTTATTCCCGCGCTAACAGCCACAGCCCTTGTTGTAGCACTACTTCTATACTTTCATATTCCGTATGATACATATATGATAGGTGGTCAGTGGATTAATCAGCTACTGGGACCTGCTGTAGTGGCGCTAGCCTATCCATTATATAAACAACGTAATGTGTTAGTTGAGAATTTTCCGGCGATCCTAGGGGGCGCTATTGTAGGTTTGTTAATAGGGATGTTTAGTGGTTTGCTTTTGGCGGCAGGGCTAGGATTCTCTAAAATATATGTTTTGTCCATATTGCCAAAGTCGATCACCACACCTGTAGCGATACAGATCTCGAATGGTTTAGGCGGGGACTCCTCGCTAACCTCCGTATTTGTAATGATTGCCGGATTTACAGGTGCGATTGGCGGTCCTCTCATTATTAAGCTGTTTAAGATTCGAAGCGAAGTTGGGATTGGGATCGGGTTAGGAACGGGTTCTCATGCACTTGGAACTGCAAAGGCACTGGAATATGGAGAACAATCAGTTTCAATGAGCTCCGTAGCGATGACCGTCTGTGCTATTGTCGGTTCATGTATCGGTCCGGTGGTAGCTTGGATCATGTACCCTTAAATTCAATCATCATAACTATGTTTGCAAAACACTCCATCGGGTAACTATAACTAAGGAACAAATAAAGCAAAGCACCTGAGGAGGATTTCACATGTCAGATTATTCTCAAGATGAAGCGGAAATCCGCAACAAGGAAAATAAAGACGGCGATTCATTAGCTGAAATTAAGAAGATGGAGAATGGCGTGGACATCGAGCCAGAAGCAGACGATTGGGTAGCCAAGCCTGCAGAGTCCTCTCATCCTGATCCGCTTCCTAACGATTTAGACTAAATGATTCGGAAGACAGGCTGTCCTTCATCGGACAGTCTGTTTTTTCTTGAGATCGTTTTAGTAATTATTGTATAATGGAATCAAGTACAACCTCATCAGAGTATTTTATCCAAGTTCGTCGTTGCTTTTCGCTAATTCCACAGATCTCAGCCATTCTTGTTGCAGGGAGGAAATGAAATGCGTAGTCGGAACGAGAACAGCCGATATCGGCAAAAACGTGGCGAGGCTCTAGCAGGTAACTCTGAGAAAAAATATGGTTCAAACTTTGGCGTAAGAAGTGAGCTTACAATGGATACGTTAAAGAAACAATACGACGATCAGTCGCTGATCCCGGCTCAGAATCCTGAAGAACAACTTAAACCATAAGCGTGGAAGGCTAGAGAATCCACTTTACTCCTTATATTTTGTAATGAAGGCATAACCTATGGGTTATGTCTTTTTTGTTGCGCATATCTCCTGAAGGATTAAGGCATAATAGGGCCGGATGGATATTTAAGAAAATAATGACAACTAGGAGCGGTGTATAAATATGATGACTTCTATATTTTCTTCAAGCGGAGAACCTGCGATGGCAGTGGCGGGCCAATATTTCTTTTATTTTATGATCTACTCTTTTTTAGGCTGGGTATTGGAGGGTACATATAACTTATATAGTAATGGAAGCTTTCGCAAAGAAGGCTTTCTAAAAGGTCCTTTTAAACCAATGTATGGATTTGCACCACTGCTTCTACTGATTGCCAGAGACTTAACCCTACCTTTCCCAATTTTCCTCCTGCTTGCGTTAGTCGTTCCTTCAGCTGTTGAATATGTAAGTGGTAGGTTGCTGAAGACTGTCTTTCAAAAGCAATGGTGGGATTACTCAGGGATGTCTTATCAACTGCAAGGGCATATTTGCCTTCGATTCTCCCTATATTGGTGGGCGCTATCGGTAGCTTGTGTATTTGGGATTCAGCCGTTCATGGAGCTTTTATATTCACAAGTCCATAACGTTTGGGGAATTATTTATCCTTTCGTGGGACTCTATCTTATGGCTGATTTATTGTGGACTTGCTGGAGTCGGTATAGAAGTGAGAAGACCCCCCAATATCAAGATTAATGATGTCTATATGAACAACATAAGCATTCTTTTGTATATGAAGCACAAACATATCAGTTTTGTATAATGGTGATGTTCCGTGTCTGGATGCTCATTTCTTGAAGTGGTATGAGGAAGGACGTCTTGTCCAAAAATGGCTTTAAAGTGTTCGGCGAAGATCAACTAGATGATGTGGAAGTAATAATTGGAACTCATGTTACATAGTGTGTATAAGGGGAACGAAGCAGTGTCCTTGGGAGAGGAAATGCCGTCCGAAGAGCCATCCTTCATTTGGGATTGGAGGCGGACGCAGATGAGTATTGACCAGCTCATTTCATTGCTTGTTCTTGTCATCATGATCGTACAGCTTGCCGGCTACAAAGGGAAACATTAAGCTCAAAGTCTCACCTCATTGTAACTGCTTCCGGACCTCAGAAAGTATTGAGCCGTTCGGAAGCTTTTTTTGTTCTGCGCTAAGCATATTGCCGAATCTAAAGGATTCCATCACAGAGATGTCTAATATATACATAATGTGGATTTTTGGGAAGCCGGAGGAAAATGGATGATGTTCTATAAAACAGTGTGAGAGGGTGGATGAATAACGTGCCGATGTCTGAGTATTATCAGGAGATCCGAGGAAAAGTGGGTTCAGAGTTATTAATGATGCCTTCCGTAGCTGCAGTAATAAGAAATAAAGAAGATGAAATTCTGTTTATTCGAAAACCTGAAGAGTCTTTGTGGGGATTGCCAGCAGGCGCCATCGAGCCAGGGGAACGACCGGGAAGAACTTTGCGCAGAGAAGTATATGAAGAGACTGGATTAATGGTGCATCCTACTACCATTCTTGGGGTTTTTGGCGGAGGGAAATATAGATACGAATATAACAATGGAGATCAGGTGGAATATACAGTCATCGTATTTGAGTGTTCTATCATCCGTGGAACGCTGAGAGCAATGGATGGAGAAGTCGAAGAATTTAAGTTCTTTAAAGAGAGTGAGCTGCCCGAGATGGCCATTCCCTATCCAGTGGAGATTTTCAAGAAAGACCGCGAAGTGACAAAGACGATATTTGAATGAGCTGGAGAGGAGTAATTCATGAAGACTTTTATTTATATGATTAGACACGCCGTATCACCTTTTGTGCTTGGGGATGAGAGAGAACGAGGATTATCTGATAAAGGTCATGAGGACGCATTTAGAATTAAAGAACTGTTGGCGGAGGAAGAGATCACACATTTTGTCTCCAGTCCTTATAGACGAGCGATAGATACCATTAAATATTTGGCTGAAGCTTCGGAGCATGAAATTGAGTTGTATGAGGAATTTAGAGAAAGAGCCATAGCAAGCATGGAGATCGAGATCAGTGAACAAGAATTTCTTCAGGCGATCCGGACATCATTCACAGACTTACAATATAAAATGCCGAATGGAGAGAGTACTCAGGAAGCGCAAGAGCGTGCGATCCCCATCATGAAGCAATTGATCCAGCAAAATAAAGGCGGCAAAATTGCACTAGGTACCCACGGGAATATCATGACCATTATCCTGAATTACTTCAATAAAGAGTATGGTTATGAGTTCTTTGAGCAGACTTCGAAACCAGATATTTATAGGCTGGAATTTGATGAATTAGAGCTTACTAGTGTGGAACGAATGTGGAACCCCGAAGTACTGAGTAAATGAAATATTTTATTAAGCTTAATTCGTTAAGCGTACTTTATGCCTTTATGTTGTTTGTCGTAATAGAGCTACTAGTGAATATTTATCGTATTAGTAGAATTTCTGGCTTGGAGCTGGATAAAGTAAATAACTTAGAGCTTATCTTCATATTTGTGTTATTTATATTTTGTTCTATTGGTTTGTTTGGATGACAAAAAAATATTTGAACGGTAAAAAATCCAAGTATTTCACTACGATCCTGTGGTATCCATATTTGATTCTGTTCATTAATTTATTCGCAGCATGGTTCCCGATTACAGAAGCTGCGGATAAACCAGTACCAGTAACAGGGTTAATCATAATAGGGGCCATGATTATTTATCCATTTTATATCGTGATGATAAATATTATAGCAAGCATAAACTTCAAGTCAGACGCAGGATAGAGGATGGAAATGAGAGTCAAGGCTTTAAAAGAAAGAGTTATTTATGGATGCATCTGCCTAATTGTTATTGTACTGGGGTTATGCTCTAGAGCATTCTCGGAACAGCTACCCTTGTTTGTAACGAGACATTTTGGAGACGCGCTGTGGGGCAGTATGGTTTACTTTATGTTTCGCGTTCTGCTAGTGAACCGGAAGCTGTGGATCGCTTTTATGTGGAGCCTGATGTTTAGCTTCGGTATAGAATTCAGCCAACTGTATCAAGCAGAGTGGATCAACAGCATCCGTGCTACCGTACCCGGCGGGTTGATTCTCGGAAAGGGATTCCTATGGATTGACCTTGTACGATATACCGTTGGAATTACGCTTTCTTACGGACTGGATCAATACTTTCGCTCAAAACTGCACCGAATAGATAAATAGTTCTCAATGGAGATGAACCTACAAATGGTAAATAGCTTGATTGTAGTATGCTTGCTTACAATGATTATTCATACAGCAGAAACGTTATCTTATTCGGTAAGATACGCCGGGGTGAAGCTGAACAAGATAGCTATTGCTTTGTCTTTGACAGGCATTATTGTTCTCGTGTCAAGAACTGCAAACATGATTCAAGCTCCACTGACGGCTAAATTCGTAGATTATGCCAAAATACATTCTGATTTCCCACTACTTAATTACCTGAGAATTATATTATTAGCTTCTTCATTAGGGACATTAATAGCCATTGCTATTTTTCCAACCTTCGTAGGCTTGTTTGGGAGAATCATCTCAAAGCTTGAAATCGAGGGTTCTATTCCCAAGCTGCTTACGAGCGTAACGATCGGGCAGTTAAAAAATACTAGAAAATACATAAGAAAACCAAAAGTGAATCTATATAACTTCAGATACTTGGGGATTCCTAAACGTTTTATTGTTATGAATGTTTTTGTTACAGCCTTTTACACCGTAGGGGTCATTTCATCTTTGTATGCTGCTCATCTAATGCCTCAATATAGCACGACTGCTTCTCAAGCCTCTGGATTGATTAATGGAATGGCGACTATACTGCTGACCATATTTATCGACCCACAGCTTGGTCTTATTACCCATAAAGCCACTGAAAATGTAGAATACCGTGATCAGCTAGGAAAAATATATGTGGTATTGATGGGTTCACGATTTCTAGGTACTATATTTGCTCAGCTCCTGATTGTGCCCGCAGCCCAACTAATTAGTATATTAGTGAAGCTGATATGAGCCGGTGGGAGCGAATCATTATGGAAGCTTAGACTCTGCAGATCGTAGAGCTAGGGAGATCTTCTGCTCCCAGCTGTAAATATTTTGATGCATGTCATGAATTCGTTTCATTTGCTCAAAGGATGCTTTCATTTTTATTGCTGCCGTAATCGCATCCCCTTGTTTTACAGCCGATTTATATTGTTTATCTGCTTCTGAACGAACTTTCTGTGCTATAGCGATATTCTTGTTCTCGGCGGTGATTTGCTTCTTCAAAGCTGTGATCGGGGCCAGAGCATCTTTGACAGGCTTGATCTTGGCAGCGGTTTGCTTGCGGGCAGTTGCCAATGCGTCTGTCTTCGCCTTCATTTCAGTGCGAGCGAGTGTTACCGCAGCTTTGAGTTTATTGCGTCTTAGATCCAGGAGAGTGGCTGTCTTAAAATCCTTAGCTTTCTTGGCTGCGGTAGACTGCTTACTGAGTGTGCTGTATTGTTCCAGCAGGGGAGCATGTTTCTTCTGAGCTGACGTAGCTTCAGATGATAAACGACTCAGCAGAACCTTATCTGTTGACTCTATGACAGAATGAATAGATTTCAGTGTTTCATTATTCTGCTTACGTAACATTTGAATTTTTGAGCTATAGGACTTGAGGGCTACTTGAAGTGAGGTATAATTAGCATGGAGACCGTTAATGTCATCTAAGGCTGACTCCCAATCTGTACCTGCTGAAGCTAATGTTAGGTTGATGTTGAGGAGGGCTACTACTAGGATGAATTGGACAAACCGCTTTAAATAACTAAAATTGTGAATAAACATTCATTTCAGCTCCTTAATTAGTCTATGCGCGCAAAAAAGCACCTCCAAGATAGGCATGAATGCCTATCTTGCGAGGTGCTTCTCTCGCAGAAATATAAATGATACACTTACTATAACTTGAAATTAATGGATAGTCAATCTGAAAAAGAACATTTGTTTGCTTTTTGGAATAATGAAACATAAGGAGAGTCAAAGATGAATTCACATCTAGATCGAATGCATGATCGAGTGGCCTTAATAACCGGAACCTCTAGTGGATTTGGACTGCTCACAGCCTTGAAACTGGCTGGACAGGGATTCAAAGTTGTAGCAACCATGCGCGATTTGAGTCGTAAAGGCGCGCTTGAGCAGCAGGCAGAGCAAGCAGGACTCTTAAAGCAGCTTCATTTTATGACTATGGATGTTACCGATAGTGAGTCTATACAGGCGACTATATCCTCAGTACACGAAACATTCGGAAGAATTGATGTTTTGGTAAATAATGCAGGCTTTGCTATAGGTGGCTTCATAGAAGAGCTACGTATGGAGGAATGGCGCCAGCAAATGGAGACGAATTTTTTCGGATTAGTCGCGGTGACAAAGGCTGTGCTGCCAGTTATGCGAGAACAGAAAAGTGGTACGATTATTAACGTGGGGAGTATAAGCGGGTTGTCCGGGTTTCCGGGGTATGCTCCATATGCAGCTTCCAAATTTGCAGTAGAAGGATTCAGTGAAAGTCTGCGTCATGAAATGTCTCCTTATGGAATACGTGTAGTATTAATTGAACCTGGCTCATTCCGTACTCCGATTTGGGGAAAAGGAATGGAACAAATTCGTCCAGCCGAGGATTCTCCTTATAGAGATCGTCTGGATGCTGTGCTACGATATTCCAAGCATACCGCTGAAACTGCACCTGATCCAAAGCAAGTGGCAGATCTCATCGGTCGAATTACTGAAATGAAGTCACCAAGGCTTCGGTATCCTATCGGCAAAGGCACCCGGATCTTGATCTTAGGCAAAACGCTGCTCCCGTGGAAATGGCTGGAGAGAATGATTGCGAAAGAATTGAGGTGATGGAATGGAGCAATCCATAAACTTAACAATCATTAAACTTATTGGATATGTATCCAGTTTGATGACCGTTTTTTTATGGTTTATATTTATATTCATTAATCCGTATGCTGAGGTTACGAATCAATCCAGTATTATAATAAGTATGGTAATGCTGGTGTTGCCTGCCGGATTACTTGCGATAGGTATCTCTTTAGATAGAAGTCCTCTCATGCTTCTCGCCTTTATTTGGAGTTTTCCATACAGTATATATATGTTTTTAACGCCGGGAATCTTCAGGTTGTTCGGGATTACAAGCTTAATGTATTTATTGTGTTTTGCGTTATTTAGAATCATCAAGATCAGATTTTGAATAGAATTGAGGTGTGTCGATGCTAGATTCGTCAGGACTACATATTTGCTTCGATCCAGCAGGCCGTGAAATTGAAATCCTTGATGTTACTCCAGTGGGTAAAGATAAATACCGTATCGAAGAGACACCGATTTTTAATCCAAGTGTTACAATGGGTGATATTATACGGGTGAAAGAAGAACTAGGGATCTATTACTATCAGGAAACGGTACAGAAATCTCATTTCAAAAGGTACGCTTGGCTCCTCAGTAAAGAGGCTGTTGATTCAACAGCCATTTCTGCTTTTAAACAACGGATCACAGAGAATGATGGGAAATGTGAACAGATCTTTGGCGGTTTGTTGGTCATTCATATTCCTAAGAATACATTGATCGATGTGGATGGGGAAATGAATCGCATTATTGAGCGGTTTTAGAAGTGTGGGTACGTAAATATTAACGAGTGTGAATAAGAAAAAAAAGCTGCGGCATGAAATGCAAGGAAGCTTGCACATGATGCAGCAGCACGGAGAATAGGTGAAACGCGGTTTAGACAATCTGAGCGATACAATCTATATTATTTTATTTCTTTCATAAATGTCTTGAAATTTTCTGCGATTTCTTTTGATTTGGTATGGTGCAGATAATGACCTGCATCAAGTTTTACCAATTTTCCTTGTACGGAGTTTTTGACTTGCTCTTCATGCAATGATATCCAATCTTTTAAGAGAGTATCATCCCCTTGTACAAAGAGCAAAAGAGGAAGATCTTTTGGAAAAGTTGAATTTAGAGCCCCTTTATAATTAGAAGCCATATGTCCCATTTCATTTAAGTGAGTGTAATTATAAGTGTTTCTAAGCGTAAACAATCTCAATTGTTCTTTAGTTTCTTCATCAAACGGCAATCCAGCATAGGGATTTCCACTAGATTTCAATACCAATCTGCCCAAGCCCGATGATCTAAGTAGTTTTAATTTTCCTGTTGGTATTTTAACATCTATTCTGTCTTCCGTTGCAATACTGTTATCAATCCCGACAAATGCACTCACTTCGTTTGGATATTTGTTCACATAATTCAAACTGTACATACCGGAAATAGAGTGTGCCATTAGAATATAACGGTCAATATTAAGCTGTTTTACAGCTTCATGAATTTCACTTACAATATTTTCCGTGGTTCGTTCTTTTTCAGTTCTATCACTTAATCCATAACCGAAAGGCTCAATCGCGACAACTTTGTAAAATGGGGATAGTTCATCTATTAACAGCTTAAAATCAAGTCCCGGTGCCACCGTTCCATAACCAGGTAAGAGCACGACTGTCTCTTCGCCATTTCCTTGAATCAAAACATTCATTTTTTTACCATCGACGCTTACAGACTGACCATAGGGTTTTATTTTAGCTTGGTCCGATTTATTTAAGAAAATATTAGCTACAAAAACAGTCACTAGAAAAAGTACTATTGCAGTAGCTAAAGCCCCTAAGGATATAAGTATAATTTTAAGCGGTTTATTCATCTTTTTTTTAATAACCTCTTCTTCTGGTTTCACTTGCATCTTCTCCTGTTCTAATCGGTTTATTCTAGCTATCTTAATGAGTTGCTAAAGGAAGCTTACCCCATGAAGGTGAACCCTACATGACGACAATATGAACTGAATATGAACGAGCGTAAAAAGCTTCTGCACCGATCAAAGTGTCTATAAAATGAATATGAGGTGAGCAATTATGTTGAAATTTATCAAACAATATTTGCCAAGTGTTGCTATTGCAGTGGTCCTATCTTTGTTTGTAAGAACTTATGTTGCTGAAGCCATGAGGGTTCCTACTGGCTCTATGATTCCTACAATTGAAATTAATGACCGTCTAATCGTGGAAAAAATGTTATGGATGACGACACTCGATCATGGAGATATCGTCGTGTTTACGCCCCCGGTAGCGGGTGATGAGCATAAAAGATATGTAAAGCGGTTGATAGGGTTGCCAGGTGATACCATTGAAATTAAAGATGGAGCCCTTTACAGAAATGGAACGGAGATCAATGAACCCTATCTTAATGAGCGGATGGACTATACTTTTGGGCCCGTTACAGTTCCGGCGGATCATTACTTTTTTCTCGGAGATAACCGGAATATAAGCAATGATGCTCATCTCTGGGCTACTCCTTTTGTAGCGAAGGATCAGTTGATCGGAAAAGTGATAGCGGACTTTAGTATTCCTTTTTAGGTGATGTAGCGGGGGTCTTTTGAACTAATTGTGAGTGTTAATGAGACTTTAACCATATTGTGACTTTGGAATAATTTAGCTATCCTTAAGGTAAAATATACCTATTGATAGGAAGGGTGCAGAATTTTGAAAGCTCATGTCACGGATCTCAAACATGGCGATTGTCTTATGTTGGACACTTTTAATAGTGTTGGTTTACACGTGCTCCCAAAAGGGACAATTGTTTACCAAGAAGAAATCACCCTCCTGATGAGACATCGTATCGATTATGTTGATATTGAACCTCGCAGCATTGCGATGGATAATGAGGGAACGAATCTGGAACAAAGCCTAAATGGAAACTTTGATCTAGCGATCCAAAACTATGAATCTATTTTTCTAGAGGCACTCAGCAATGGCAGTTTCACGCAGTCAGATGTAGATCTTACGTTGCAGCCCTTGCTGGAAAAAATGGATGAACATAAGGATGTAGTTTCCTTATTGCTGTTGCTTGAACGGGAAGACGTTGGTACATACAATCATTCATTACAGGTCGGACTGCTATCCTTTTACATAGCGACTTGGTTAGGTTATACCAAAGAAGAACGCTACGAGATTAGCCGGGCAGGGTATTTACACGACATAGGAAAAAGTCAGATCGACCCCTCTATCTTAAATAAGACGGGGATCTTAACCCCTGAAGAAACTGAAGAACTAAAGCGTCACACTTCGTATGGATACGATATTATTCTTAAATCTATGAATGACGAGAAGACCGCTCTGGTGGCGCTTCAGCATCATGAATTCGAGGATGGGACCGGTTATCCTAATATGCTTCGTAAGGCGGACCTGCACCCGTATACACTGATTGTGGCTGTTGCTAATGCCTATGTTGGGATGACCTCTGCAAGAGTGAATCAACCCAAACAAGGGCTGATAACCGTTCTGCGCAAGGTGCATGAGCTGGGCTTTGGAAAGCTGAATGGAAATGCGGTACAAGCTTTGATTGGACATTTACTGCCGAACTTTGTAGGTAAAAGTGTTCAGCTTAGCAACGGAGAGCAAGGTACGATTATTATGAACAATCCTTTGGATATTTTTAAACCGTTAGTGAAAGTAGATGAATCTACGTTTAGGGATTTATCCAAGGAGCGAAATTTGACCGTTGAGGAAGTATTTATTTAATAAATATTTTCGTTACGAAAATAAAGGGAAGGCTATCCACTCGATCACTAAGATCGTGGGGTAGCCTTTTTTAAATGCCGATTGTAGCCCTTTTCCTACTTCTCCTTAGGAATTAAAGCGTTTAACTAATTTTTCCTTATGTGCAGTAAATGCCTCTTCTAAAGTGATACCATACAAATCGGCTAACAAGGCTATATTTCCTAGCACATCACCAATTTCCTCAATCAAGTCGTGTTTCAGTTGCTCTGGTGGAGGGGTAGTTTCATCTGGGCGATCTCTTCCGATTTCATAGGAGCGTACTGCCCGTGCAACCTCACCGGTCTCTTCCATAAGAAATCCAACCCGTATAAAAGGACCATAATCGGTCCAGCCTCTTTGTCCATAATAACTTTTAATCCATTTCTGCACTTCATTGATCTCCATATTATGTAGCACTCCTTAATCTTTTATATGATTTATTCTCCAACATATAGTATATTAGATGTCGGATATTATCAATATATAGTTTGGGGATGAGGATTTGAAATCAATTTGTGTTTTTGCAGGGTCGAATTTAGGGGTGCATGAGGAATATAAAGCTAAAGCTGTTGAACTTGGTAACAATATGGCTATGAACGATTATCGCTTAATTTACGGGGGGTCAAGAATTGGATTAATGGGTGAAGTCGCTAATGCTGTCTTGAACGGTGGAGGTGAGGTGATCGGAGTTATGCCTAGGGGATTGTTTAATGGAGAGATGGTACATAGAGAATTAACACAGCTGATAGAAGTGGACGATATGCATGGACGAAAAGCAAAAATGGGGGAGCTGGCAGATGGCTTTATTGCTTTACCCGGCGGTTTTGGGACGTATGAAGAGCTGTTTGAGGTTTTGTGCTGGTCACAAATCGGTATACATAAGAAACCGGTAGGGGTTTTAAATATCAAAAATTATTTTGATCCTCTGATGAATCTGATTCAACACAGCATTAACGAGGGATTTTCTAACGCTTCACATCTTAGCTTGTTAAATATAGACCAAGAACCCTCGGAACTATTAAAAAAACTAGAAAGCTATGTCCCTCAAACGTTGGAACAAAAGTGGAAACAGCTTAACTAGAGAACAGTTACTGTAACAGATGGAAGGGCTGCCGAGAGGGAGCTCTTTTTCTGCTAATCATTTGTTGTGGTAGAATATGGGTAGGTGAATACCCCATTTGAAATATGGGATTTGCTGAATTTGAATTTCACTAGTGGATTGGCTATGATAAATATAGAGAAAAGCTACAAGAGGAGAAATGGATAATGACCCCCGAGAATCAAATCGAACAATTTAAGAAGCTTAAGCACGAGATCACCCGATTTATGTTGATTTATAAATTTGCACTTGATGAGATGGAGACGAAGATTGAGATCCTCAAACAGGAGTTTCAGTCTCTTCACGATTACAGTCCTATTGAACATACCAAATCGAGAATCAAGTCTCCCGAGAGTATTATGAACAAAATGCTCCGCAAAAATGGAGAATTATCTCTAGATTCTGTGAGAAATTGTATTAAAGACATTGCAGGTCTACGAATTACCTGCTCTTTTATCTCAGATATTTATCATGTAAGTGAAATGCTTCAGAAGCAGGACGACTTAACGGTTCTTGAAGTGAAGGATTATATTAAGAATCCCAAGCCTAACGGTTATCAAAGTTTGCATTTGCTGATTCAGGTACCTGTTTTTATGTCAGATCGTCAGGAGTTAGTGTGCGTTGAGGTACAAATTCGTACCATTGCTATGGATTTCTGGGCAAGTCTCGAACATAAAATTTTCTATAAATATAATAAGTCAGTACCAGAGAGTATGACGCGTGAATTGAAAAATGCAGCGGATGCCGCTCATGCACTTGATCTGCAAATGGAGCGACTGCATCGGGACATTAAGGAAATCAAAGACGACGATGAAGATGATGATCTTAGTTCCTTTGAGGAGCTTCGCCGTATAGTGATTCACAATCAGCAATTCACACTTCCGGCTAACTTTATTAAGCTGCTTGGAGACAAATAAGCTGATCACATCACCTAGAGTTACCGTTTCTGGTTAACTCTAGGTTTTTTTATTGTAGTTATCATTGCCACGTACAACTAGAATAGAGTATTCTCAACTTGAAAGAGAGACTTGTAATCATTGGCTTCATCAAATTGATATGAAGGAGAATGAAGATGAGTGAGCGTAGACTCCGAACCATCACTGTAAATCAAATCGGATATCCGGTGGGTGGAGAAAAGATTGCAGTGTTTACTGGTGCAGAACATGACTTTCAGGTTGTTGATGTTGATCATGGAAATGTTATATTTGAAGGGCAGACAAGTGCTCCCAGATTTGATGAGGCAAGCGGAGTAACTGTACATACAGGTGATTTTTCTGAGGTTCATGCAGTGGGCAGATACCGGATTGAGCAAGGTGAGGGGATAGCTTCGGCATCATTTATTATTTCAGATAAACCTTATCACGAGCTTCAACAGGGCTTGCTGAAGGCCTTTTATTATTATCGTTGCGGGGTTGAGTTAACTGAAGAGTATGCTGGTGAATGGAAGCATAAGGCATGTCATACAGCAGAGGGTATTGTGTATGGTGAAACCGAGCGTAGGCTAGATTGTTCTGGGGGCTGGCATGATGCAGGTGATTATGGCAAATACAGCGGACCTGGAGCCAAGGCCATCGCTGATCTATTCCTAGCGTATGAGTTATATCCTTCTGCTTTTGTAAGCGCTATCCCGATTCCTGAAAGTGGGGGGATAACTCCAGATGTACTGCTGGAATGCAAAGTGGAGCTGGATTGGTTGTTCAAAATGCAAGACTATAGAACAGGTGGAGTGTATCATAAACTGACTACACTGAGCTTTCCCGGCTTGGATGTAATGCCAGAGGCTGATACAGCAGATCTATATTTCTCACCGGTGTCATCCACCGCCACTGGCGATTTTGCTGGAGTCATGGCCATGGCAGCACGGATATATGAGCCCTTTGACTCAGCCTATGCGAAGAAATGTCTGGATGCCGCAACATTAGCTTGGGAATGGCTTGTTCAACATCCAGATGCACCAGGGTTTATAAATCCGCCAGAAATCAGCACCGGGGAATATGGAGATGGGAACGACAAGGATGAGCGGTATTGGGCAGCTGCGGAGCTCTATCGTACGACGGGGAAAGAAGAATACCATCATGCTGTTATGCAGCTGGTGGAATTATCTTTTCCAAAATACAGTCTAGGCTGGGCGGATATGGGGGGCTATGGCACACTTGCCTATCTGTTAAATGGTGAAGATCTGTCAGACCGTGCTTTATATGCTTCCTTAAGAGAAGGACTTCTAGCAGAAGCGGATCGGTTAGTGGAACAGAGTCGTGGGGATGGTTATAGGATCTCCTTAAAAGAGGACGACTATATTTGGGGAAGCAACATGCTCGTAATGAACAATGCTATGCTGCTAGTTGTGGCTGAATATTTTAGTGACGATATGAGCTTTGCGGACTGTGCGCTAGATCATTTGCACTATCTGATGGGTCGCAATGTACTGGATATCAGTTATGTTACCGGATTTGGCGATCATCCAGTGATGCATCCGCATCATCGTCCATCTGTTGGTGACCATGTGGCTGATCCTGTGCCGGGCCTTGTATCTGGGGGGCCAGATCGTGGGCTTCATGATGAATATGTTGTAGAGCATTTACAAGGGAAACCTGCTGCTCAGTGCTTTGCAGATCATGAGCTTAGTTATTCTACGAATGAGGTAACGATCTATTGGAATTCCCCAGCAGTGTTCGTTACGGCTCGATTTAATCAATAAATTAATTAATATTAGGGAAAGGCGTGTCTCATGGGGGAGATGCCTTTCTCTTTTTTTATGCAGCTAAAATGCTATAATACGAAATGGTATGATATTTTTTCGTTTGGCAATAGGAGGTATGGCATTGAACAGTATTTTTGAAATTCAAAAACTTGCAAAATTGAACTGGAAAAGCAGTGAACAAGCTTCGAAATATCTATTCTCGGACATCTCTGCTGAAATATCTGAATCGGACCGAATTGCTCTGATTGGTGCCTCGGGTCAAGGTAAAAGCACACTACTTAGAATAATGGCTCTGCTGGATGCTCCAGATGAAGGGGATATGCTTGTCAAGGGCTCTTCATTCAAAAATATGGATTCAAGGCTGTGGAGAATGAAAATCGGGTTTGTGGCACAACAAGCGGTTATGTTGCCTGGCAGTGTGGAGGATAACCTTAGAACCGTCAGCAAGCTGCATGACAGACCCTATGACCTTAAATTAGTAATGCGGCTATTGGAACAACTAGGGCTGGAGCAATTGGATTTAAGTAAAAAAGCAGCAGATTGCTCTGGCGGTGAGAAGCAGCGTATATCCCTGATTCGGTCATTGCTATTGCGTCCTAATGTGCTACTGCTTGATGAAATCACTGCTTCACTAGACATTGACAGCACTCAAAGGGTTGAGGATCTGTTAGAACAATGGCATACAGAAGAAGGGACTTCAATGATTTGGGTGACCCATGACCTTAAGCAGGCTAGCCGAATAAGCACAACTACATGGTTTATGGGGAAAGGGAAGCTGGAACAACACTTGAGTGAAGCTTTTTTTGCTGAATCTGCGGAAGCTTTAGCGAAAAGGTTTATCCGACCGTTAGAAGGAGCGTCATTCATATGAGTTATACTGCGCTGAGTTTTACCCTGCTGTTTGTGTTAGGGACGATGCTGCTCTCGGTATGGCAAAAGCTCGGACTAGAAAAAGATATTATTGTAGGCACTATAAGATCGGCGATTCAACTGCTTGCGGTCGGATATGTACTGCAATTTATTTTTAAAACCGATCAGATGATCTATGTTGTTTTGATAATAATCTTTATGATATGTGTAGCCGCATGGAATGCAGCGAAAAGAGGCAAAGGACTGCATGGATTAGTCTGGAGAATTGGACTTGCGATCGCTACTATGGAGCTCCTAATGATGGGGATTCTACTCGGCTTACATATTATTGAAGCAACTCCGCAATATATCATTCCCATTAGTGGCATGACCATTGGTAGCGCTATGGTTGTCTCCGGTTTGTTCATTAACCATATCAAGCACGAAATACAGCAGAGCAAAGGGGAAATCGAGACCCTGCTGTCACTCGGTGCAACGGTTCCACAAGCGATCCATGAAGTTAGAAAAAGATCTGTGAAATTCAGCATGATCCCTACCATCGACGGAATGAAGACTGTAGGACTTGTTCAGCTTCCAGGCATGATGACGGGTATGATTATAGCAGGCGCTGATCCAGTAATCGCTGTTCGCTATCAAATTCTGATTGTGTTCTCATTCACCGCCTCTGCGGCCATAACAAGTATACTGCTAAGTGTACTGAGCTACCGACTCTTTTTCACGCCTGATCAACGGCTTAGACAATAGATGAAGCAGGAGTCAGGGGTAAATCTTATTTCTCACAAGCGATTCCGTCTTTGTCACGGTCGCTTTTTTTGTTGGCTTCATAGAGCGCCTTAGATACAAAAGGTTTATATTTCGTTTTTCCACCTTTGTTCTTGGTTGAGCTGGAAATGGCGACTCCACCTTTGTAAACTTTGTTTAGCTCTGTACAGTTTTTATAAGTTTTGACCTTGGATTCAGCACTTGCTGTACTTACGGTACCGACGGCTAGAGCGAGCAGCAGACCTGCCGATAGACAGAGCCTTAAGTATTTTTTCATGGGGACATCTCCTCTAAAGTTTAGTTATTAAAATAACCTCTCTTTTTATATTACCAGTTTATTGCACAGGGGGGGATATTATGAAAAATCTAGACAGGTAGTCCTAACATACATAATTATCAGCGACGACGGGGAATAATTAGAATTCAATTTACATGAGGTGAAAAAGCTTTCTATGAGGTGATTCTAATTAGCACAAAGAAATTGGCAGCCACCCTAATCGCAGGGCTGTTGCTTCTGCCGGGAATCGCGATAGGTGCGCCTGATAACAACGGAACGGTGATCCAGTCTAATGGAAAGCTGCTCTCAGCCATGCCTTTGCCAGCCCCGGAGTCTAAACGAATTATATTGCCTTCTGCATTTCAAGCTGCTGAGCTCTACGGGTTCGGTTTGCAGCACCGGAATGCGTCAATTCAATATTCGATCTTTTCCAAGGAGCTCAAAAAGGTTATGTATCCGCAGTTTGTTGAACTGAATTGGGTAACGGGCGTATCCAGTCCGTGGATTACAAAGTACGAGGTTACTAAAGAAACAGTAATTAACCCAAATTCAGAGGTTATAGAAATGCGTATAGATACCGCAACCTCAAATGGTCCAGAACCATCCATGCTACTGACGATCTCACTTGTTAAAGATCATAATAGCTGGGTGATTACCGGAGTGAAGCCGAATCCTTAAATGTCATGCGGAGAATTGTAAAAAGAGCAAGCGTAGTAGGGAAGATTCCCTTACGCTTGCTCTTTTTTATAAGATTTGTAGCACTAGCGATCAACTGCACGCATGTCTCATCATAAGAAATCAGCGTACGCTGACGGCCAACTCAAAAAGTATCTCTTCACTCGAACATTGCGGACCGTATAGCTCTTATTCCCCTTCAATTCCGCATTATTGGAGCAGTTTTGGGTGAATAGCTGCATCTGAGTCCGATAGCTTCGCTAATTTGCTCACCATAATGTCTCTAGTCTCTACCCGCCTTGACCATCAATTCCGCCATCATTTTTGGCTCGGTTCGGACAGTGGTCATATGATCACCTTTGCCTTCGATGAAGCGGAAAACGCCCAAATGACTGGACTGAGTCGGGTGAAACCCATATGGGCCTTGTGGGATAGCCGTGTCTTCCGTCAGATAAAGATAACTTTTAGGGATTTGGAGACTGTAGAATTTCTTGAGATCCAGCTTTTCAAATAGTGGAGTAGCTGGTTCAGGCGGAGCTTGTTTATAAAAGGCATGTGCCTCTGCAAGACTGGCAGTGTTGACGAAGGTATCCCGGAAAAGCGGGAAAGGGAGCGTGATGGTATTATTACCGGAAGCGTCTCTTAGCTGTTCAAAGGATTTAAGTGACTCAGCAGGAAATTGATCTGCCACACTTTGCCCGTCAAGCGGCGCGAAGGCATCAAAGAACACGATCCGTTTGATCCGATCAGGTACTTGCTGGGAAACTGTTTGAATGACTGATCCACCAAAGCTATGTCCAAGCAGAATAAAATCCTTCAAGTCTTTTTGTTTGATATAGTCGACAACGGACTTTGTGATTTGCTCATGTGTTACATTATTATTCTTATCCGCGCCATGTCCCGCATATTCCGGTGTGTAGACGGTATGCCCTAACTTACGAAGCTCGGCGGCTGTTTCATCCCAAAAACCTGCTGTAGCCCAAGACCCATGAATCAGAACAAAGGTTAATGGAGTCTGTTTGGTAGAGGATTTGTGGTTAGCGGCCGCAACCGTGGAGTGCTGATTCAAAGGCTGCAACCCCATAATAGTGAAGATAGAGATACATAACGCTAATACTATTTTAGTGTGAATCGATTTCATACTTTGCCTCCTGTATAGTGTGAGAATTTAACATTATAGAGGATGCCCCGTTTAACAGGGAAAGATGAATTTTTATTGGAGTCACTGAATCTCCGGCACCTAGGCATAGGCTAACGCATATGTTGTTCTAGGAAATCAAAAATTTACGGGAACAGAAGGGTAGGAATAAACAGTGACTTCATACATGGATTATACGTCCCCTGATACACAATTTACTTTCGATGTGAACACTAATACTCTCTTTAAAAAGGATGCCAACAATTTCATTAACATGCTGTCGATTAAACAACTAAACACATTGGAGAATATTTCACTCCTTGATATTTTCCTCAGTAAATCGAATGTGGTAGAGCCTCATTATCATCAAAATGCGGCAGAGCTTGTCTATTGTATCTGTGGGTCAGCAGTAGTGTCTATACTCAATCCGTTTACAAATGAACTTCTTCATTTCCCAATATGTCCAGGTCAAGTGGCGAACGTGCCGCAAGGCTGGTGGCATTATGAGGTGGCAACCGTCGATAATACACATTTGCTTGCGATTTTTGATGCGCCTATTCCAGAGGTCATCTTAGGCTCGGATATCCTGAGCAAAACACCTGCGAATGTATTAGCTCATACTTACTGTTTGAATGAAGCCTTGGTAAAGGAAGCCTTAGCGCCTATTAAACCTGGAACCTTTATCGGCCCACCTGCCGACTGCTGTGAGGAAGATAAAGTAAAGGGAGTAAGTAATATGACTCCAAATATGGCTCCAAATATGAAACCAAATATGGCACCAAGTATGAATATGCATGCAAATATGAAACCTAACATGCAACCTAACATGCATCCAAACATGCAACCATACGCTCAAATGCAAGCTCAACCGATCCCTATAGCTTCACAAATGCCCCAAGCTACACAAGCGTTCACGTATCAGCCTTATCCAATGCAAGGATACTACACTCAAGGCTATGAACAGCACTATCGCCAACAGCCTTATGTACAACAACAGCCGAATTATCAATATTCAAATAATCAAGAGTAACTACAAAAACCTCCCGAGATTAAATCTCCCGGGAGGTTTACTTGTTAGGGTTTAAGATAAACGGACAAGCACTCTGCCGCGTGTGTTTCCTTGCAGAATATCTTCCAATGCTTGTGGCAGTTCATTCAAGGTTACTTCACGATCTACAAGGTTCTCAAGCTGTGCAGGCTTCAAATCAGTCGCCATCCGTGTCCACACCTTTTCGCGTAGCTCAGCAGGACACTCTACGGAATCAATACCGAGCAGGTTAACCCCCCGAAGAATAAAGGGAAGGACGGTAGTTGGAACAGAAGTGCCACCGGTCAGGCCGCTTGCAGCAACAGAACCTCTGTAGGAGATTTTACTCAAAATCGACGCAAGTGAGTTTCCGCCAACGGAATCTACAGCACCTTGCCATAGTTGCTTCTCTAATGGTTTGCTAGATCCGCCTGTAACATCTTCGCGTGAAATGACTTCTTCCGCGCCAAGAGTTTTCAAATATTCGTTAGCTTCTTTATTACCAGTGCTGGCCACTACGCTATAGCCTTTTGTGCTAAGCATAGCGATAGCCGATCCACCCACACCACCGGTCGCTCCCGTTACCAGTACTTTGCCTTTGTCTGGTGCTAAGTCATTGTCTTCCAGAGCTTGAATGGACAAGGCTGCAGTTAGTCCAGCTGTACCATAAATCATAGCTTCTCTTAGTGTAAGTCCTACCGGAATTGGGGTGATCCAAGCAGCAGGAATTCGTGTATATTCGCTAAATCCTCCAAAATGAGATACACCCATACCATACCCTGTTGCAATGACTTGCTGTCCTTCATGGAACCGATCGTCTGTGGAAGAGACCACAATACCGGATAAGTCGATGCCTGGAATAAAAGGGTAGGATCTTACAATTTTCCCGTTAGGGATACTGGCTAATCCGTCTTTATAATTCACACTGGAGTATGCAACTTTAATTACAACTTCTCCTGCGGGTAGCTCTTCTAAGGTAACTGGCTTAACAGCGACGGAGAACGATGATTCTGTTTTGTCGACAACTAATGCTTGAAATGATTCTGTCATAAGTGTAAGCTCCTTCAACTACGTTATAGGTGAGGCATTTATATAATATTTATTCTGCCCAATTAACTTGTCATTGTCTATGATATAACGCAAGTGAGACTCCGTGAAGGACTTTTTAAATGTGTATTGCAACATTATAATCAAACTCTCCATGTTATTTGTGCAGTGGACATGTTAAGTTCAGACTGCTGATACATAACTTGTTTTTGAGGGAGAATTGTTGAATGTCTATTATAAAATTAATTCGTGAACATGAGATCGAGCCGTACTTGGATCTCTTAGCAGAGGTTGAACATATCCATCTGGATAGAAACAATCGTAACCATGAGCAGTGGTTGAGACGTCGCATACAATCACATTTTCAGCGAGGGGCGTTGTTTTATGGCTATCATGAGAATGAACAATGCGATGCTTTTGGTATTGTTGCCGTTCTGCATGAGGAGGCACCGATTGGTATTCCCGCGCTTGGCGCAAGAGCTGAAGTTTTAGACATTGGAGTAAGTAAAGAACATCGTAGAAAAGGAATAGGAGGTATTTTACTTCAGCATGTAGAAAAGGTTGTTAAGAGTAGAGGAGCTTACTGTTTACTTATGCTGACCTATGCAGAAGATTTTGATGTGATTGCTTTTTACGGTAAAAATGGCTTTGTGCCCGTTGCTACGATCCCTGATGTATTTGGTCCTGGTGCCGAAGGAAATACTATATTAAGAAAAATACTAAGGTGATCTATTCAATAGGAAGAAAGTTTGTTTAAATGGTATAGTATAGTGTATTTGAAATCTTAGGGTTGAAGAAAGAGAGGCTAATTCATGGCTATTGCAACAACGATGATTGTCAGGCTCGAAATTCGGAAATCGGTTGCTTCTTTTGGTGATGTTGCTTCAGGAATTGCCACTGCAGGCGGAGATATCGTCGCTATTGACGTGATTCGTGCAGGTAAGGATGTAACAACTCGAGATATAACAATAAACGTGCAAGATGCCTCGAATGGAGAAATGATGTCTATACTATCGAAGATGCCAGGAGTCAAAGTAATTAATGTATCAGATCGAACTTTTCTTGCTCATCTTGGCGGAAAAATTGAAATCACACCAAAAATGCCTATCAAAAATCGGGAGGATTTATCGCTGGTGTATACTCCGGGAGTTGCCCGAGTGTGTACGGCGATTGCCGAAGATCCAAACAAAGCCTATTCGTTGACGATGAAGCGGAATACTGTAGCCGTTGTTACAGACGGAACGGCTGTACTTGGACTAGGAGATATCGGACCGGAGGCGGCTATGCCTGTTATGGAAGGTAAGGCTATGCTGTTTAAGCAATTGGCGAACATCGATGCTTTTCCACTCTGCTTAAATACTAAAGATTCAGATGAAATCATTAATATCGTTAAAGCAGTATCTCCTGGATTTGGGGGTATCAACTTAGAAGATATCAGTTCTCCGCGTTGTTTCGAGATTGAACGTCGGCTTGCCGAAGAGCTGGATATTCCGGTATTTCATGATGATCAGCACGGTACATCTGTTGTAGTTTTGGCAGGTCTTTTGAATGCGCTTAAAGTAGTAAATAAATCTATCGAAGATGTTAGAATTGTCGTTGTGGGTATAGGTGCGGCTGGTGTGTCCATCTGTAATATGCTTCTGGCGGCAGGTGCTCGCAAAATCTACGCGGTAGATCGTGAAGGTGTTCTTAGAAAAGATCTTCAGTATGATAATCAGGAATGGCGGAAGCTTGCTGATGCAACTAACCCGGAAGGTATTGAAGGTGGACTTACGGAGGTTATGCAGGGAGCAGATGTCTTTATTGGGGTGTCGCGTGGCGGGATTCTATCGGTCGATCATCTCAAGAGTATGGCCAGCGATAACATTGTGTTTGCAATGGCTAATCCGACACCGGAGATTGAACCAGAATTGGCCGAGCCTTTTGTTCGCGTATTAGCGACAGGTAGAAGTGACTATCCGAATCAGATCAACAATGTGCTGTGTTTTCCGGGGATCTTCCGTGGCGCACTGGATTGCAGAGCAAAAACAGTGAACCTTGAAATGAAGCTAGCCGCGGCAAAAGCGATTGCTTCAGTCGTTCATCCGGATGAGGTTAATGAGCAATATGTAATCCCAAGTATTTTTAACGAAAAAGTGGTAGAGTTAGTGCGTCTGGCAGTGATCCATGCAGCTATTGCAACGGATGTAGCCCGCCGGATCCCTAAGGATATTGATAAGGATATGGAATAAAAGCGATACTATAAATGGACTGCTTTGCTTAGTGAGAGAGCAGTCTATTTTTTTATAGATTGACACATAACTGAGAGGCTGTGGCGTATCATAATTAGGGCTAAAAGTATTTATTCCCATTTTAGTAAAGTGGCTGATATAATTACAATAATGTATGAGATGTAGAAAGGGCATCCAATTGGGTGCCCTTAAATTTTGCCTCTAGAGAGGGTAGTATCTAAAAAAGGGTTAAATTAATATAGAAGTGGTGAATTCATGAAAGAGTTTTACAGTCAGGTGAATCGAAAAATCTATTACATTGTAATGTTATTAAACATTACCCTTATGATATCTGGATTAATACTGTCTACAACAGAGTTGAATGGAATTAATTTTGGATACATTGTACATTTTTTGTGCGTGATGATTCTATCCATTAGTTTATGGATCTATCCTAAGTATGAGACATATACTTTTAGAAAGATCATCATTCTTTTTGGATTTGCTTACTTCTATACGCTTTTCTTTTTATATCCACAAACTTGGACCACCTATATTTTGATTTGCCTTATTCCTGCACTTTCTATTCTATTTTTCGATTTAAAATTGTTTTACTTTTCCTTTATTATAAATGGAATATTGATGGTAATTACTTTTAGTTATGTCATTTTTATTGACAAAGGTGAATTATATACTTATTTACATCATGACATAATTGGCAACATTATAAATATAATAGCTGTTCAAGCATTATTATTTTTCATTTTCCATTTATCATTTAAACGGATGAAAAAGCAGCAACTGTATTATGAACAATTACAGCAATCCGAGCGGTTAAAGATGGTAGGACAATTAACAGCTGCTGTTGCACATGAAATTCGAAATCCAATAACCGTGGTTAGAGGTTTTTTGCAATTGTTCAAAGAGGACGATTCATTTGATGGTTCTAAAAAAAGTAAGTTCAACTTAATGATTGATGAATTAAACACAGTAGAACAGATTATCTCTCAATTTCTAACCCTATCCAAACCAAATGGAGATCAAAGACTAGAGAAAGTAGATGTGAAGGATGTCCTTCAAAGTGTTACGGGTCTGCTTCATTCCTATGCCATGTTATCTGATAACCAAATCGATATAAAGGTAGAGGAAGGCTGTTATATTTCCATTAATAAAATTGAGTTTAAGCAGTTGCTCATTAATATTATAAAAAATGCGCTGGAAGCCTCGGATGTAGGGAAATCAGTCTCCGTCATAGCAAATAGAAATAATAATTTTATCGAGATCATGATCACAGATGAAGGTAGTGGGATGTCCGAGGCTGAGGTTAAGTCGCTGGGCACACCTTTTTATTCCTTAAAAAGTAATGGAACCGGTTTAGGGTTAATGATTTGCTTTAATATTGTGGAAAAATATGGCGGGGAAATTTATTATAATAGCTCTAAAGGTAAGGGGACAACCGTTACGATTCGCTTTTTATCAGAACCGGGAGGGATCTTTAATGATTAAGAAGCTATCCGCACTGATGCTGTCTGGAATAATCATAGTTCTTCTTGCTGCCTGCAATACAACTACCTATAAGCATAATTATACCTTCTCAGGTGAAGGAGACGTTTGGTCGGCAGAATATGTTCAAAAGGCGACTGAGAAGTTCATCGATAAAAAGGGCGTAAGGTCAGAGTATGAAACCTGGTTTGATTCAACCTTCGAGCTTAAGTATAAAGGTGAACTTACCGATCTCGATAAGATCAGTTCTTTTAAATATAGCTTCAAGGGAACATCAGGTGGAGGAAGTAAAACCTTAGAAGATGTTAAGGGAGTAAGAAAAAGTGAGTTGAAGTCCGAAAGAGCTGGAAGCGGGGCGTTTGAACACGAGGACTCGATTATTAGGGTTGTTGTAGAGTGGGATGGGCAGAAGGATGAATTTGAACTGAAGGTTCGTAAATAGTGGTGCATATATGAAAAATTTCTTGAATTAAAGAAAGCAGGTTGAACATTCATGGTCGTTATTAAAGAAATAGAAGTGGAGTCTCTTCATGAACTTGGTGATTTATATCAGGAGCTGATGGATCAACCATCGGATCATAACAAATTCGAAGAAGTATTTAAAGTGATTAAGGCAGATCATCGATACATATTGTTGGGCGCTTTTGTGGATGGGGAGTTGATGGGGTCTGTGATGGGGATTCTCTGTCATGACCTAATAGGGGATTGTAAACCGTTTATGGTGATTGAAAATGTGGTCGTTTCCTCGCGGGCTCGTCGTCAAGGTGTTGGTAAAAAATTGATGATCGCCATTGAAGAAATGGCCCGTGGGAAAGATTGTTTCTATATCATTTTAGTTTCTGGAGAGAAGCGTAAGGAAGCGCATATTTTTTATGAGTCGTTAGGATATAGAGATGAGAAGGTGGAAGGTTACCGGAAACATCTAAGCTCTCATTAAAAGGAGGTCTTGATTTGCAAACATTCTTTAAATATAACTGGATGGTTCGTGAACAATGGTACGAGTGGTGTGAGAGTATTTCTGAGGAAGAGCTACTTGGGGCACGTACGGGTGGCGTAGGCAGCATATTGAAGACTCTCTTTCACATTATTGATGTAGAGTGGAGCTGGATTCAAGTATTGCAAGGTAAACCGGATTTTCAGGAGGAATTCGAGCATTACAAGTCTTTGCAGCAGGTAAGAGAACTGGATGCGAAATTTCGGGCCGATGTAGAACCCTTTGTACTTTCTTGGCATGCGGGCTTGGAGCAAAATATTTTTGAGGATCATTTGGCGGATGGCCGGGTCGTGACTGATACTTGGGGTGAAGTGATGCGTCATGTGATCGCTCATGAGATTCATCATGTCGGACAGTTGTCCGTCTGGGCAAGAGAAATCGGGAGGGAGCCAATTTCTGCTAATTTGATTGGAAAAGGGCTCCGATGATTCGGGAATTAAAGGAATATGGCGTATATCATGTAGTGCTGCAGCTGGAGAGCAGCGGCGGGAACCATACATGTCGAAGATCAACCCAGCCCTGACTATTAAAGCTTACGCCTCGGACAGAGGGGAGATAAGCAGTTTGGGTGGGTTTTTCATACAAGATGTGTAGATGATGCTCCTCAAGAAGACGGTTCTCGATAATCCTAAAGCTCTCAGATCTAGCTTCAGGATTGGGTTCTCTTGCAATGGTATAGAGCCAGCCTTCAATATCTGCACGGGTATGTGGTTCTATATGTTGAGAGAGCGTGAGGTATAAATCAAATAAACGAAGCTGTTCATCCTCATCACGAAATAAAGAGAAAACAATCAGGTCAGATTCCAGCCGAATCGGGCCTTTAAACTCTTCTGGAGACACGGAAACAACCGTACAGTGATAACCTTGATGCTCTAGTTTAGTAGCAATACAATCAGCATCGTTAGCATATTGCGGAATGGTAGTTATTTGCAAGGTGACCTCATGGTCTTCCATCGACTTATGCGATACAGACACTGAATCATCTTTTAAACAGGATACGATCTTTGCCCGAAGAAGGGGGTCGCTAAGCGGTCCTTTTTTTTGCGTGTTGCAGGTAACAAATTTACGAATGTAGGACTCTGAATGAATCCGGCTCCAAGAAGAAGAATTGGTGGATGAAGGATTCTGAATCACATGAAAAGCTGAGCTAGTATCGGAGGAACCAGACTCAGTATCCCACGGAACATACATTATTTCGACTCGATCTAAATGAGCTCGTCCTTGAAAGTAATAAGGAAAAACCTCCAGTACACAAGTGTCCTCATTCATGTCCACAACCTTAAATGGTCCTGTCCCCACCGGTCTACGGCCAAAACTAGGTTCGTCCATGCCTTCTAAATCACGCGGAACAATTGCCGCTCTACTCGTACACAAGAAAGGGAGAAATAGCTCATTGGGCTGTTTAAGCGTAATTTGAACGGTGGATGGATTTAGCGCGGTAACTTGCTGGATTTCTTTGAAAATATAACTATAGAGTGTCCGCTTTGAGGTTTGCATCAGCCGTCCCAAGGAATAGACTACATCTTTTGCAGTCAGTACTTTTCCATGATGGAACAACACTTCTTTGCGTAGAAAAAAAGTCCAAATCGTACGGCTCTCATCCACTTCCCAGGCATGAGCAAGACTTGGTACAATCTTATCCCGCTCTCCGCTGCGTCTCACTAATCCGTCGAAGACATGACTGGAAACAAAGGACTCTGCCAATAGATTCATATGAAGCGGGTCGAAGGTATGTAGCTGCTGGGTGATGGGAAGCCGCAAGGTATCAATCTGTTTGTCACTACGGATTTCGGAATGATGACCAAAATAGGTCAGCAGCCAACCTTGTAAGGTATCCTGCAGCGAGGAAGAGCTGGCATGGGTTTTGATGCCTTCAATGGCTTTGTGAACATCTTTACGGCTGATGGCCTGCATCATAGATTGAAGTGCAATTTCTTCAGAAGGGACAAGGAACTGTAACAAAGAACGACTTCCGCGCCCACGCTTTGGTATCCATTGCACCCATTCGAGCTGTATCATTTTATTTACAATGTGCATGGCATTACGATGTGTACATCCGAAGGTCAATGCTAGTTCATCCATCGTAACTGAGATTTCTGTCGCTCCCCCAAACTGAGAGTGTAGTTTTAAATATTGGCTATGCAGCTTCATGGTTTAGATCCCTTCGTAAAATAGGAAATTATTAAAAAATTCTTTCTCTTTTTTTTCTTATTTTATCATTTAAAATAAGGATAAGAAAGTAAAAATATGGGGGTGTTTACCATGACCGATGAAACGGAGCTTAAGCCTAAGCCTAATCTTAATCGATCACTTGCCGCTTTAATTGTTGCCTTCTTTCTGGCGATTGTTCATCAGTTGTTGTTCTATGGAAATTTGCCGGGTGTTTCTTATCCTATCTTTGTGTGTCTATTTTATGCGTATATGCTTTATTACGCTAAGGCTAAGCTGCGTAAACTCACTAAAATAAGTTACTTCTGGTTCGGAGCGATTTTCCTACTCTCGTTGACCTATGTGTTATTTCATAATCTATTCTACTTTGGGCTCAACCTTTTAGTAATTCCAGTGCTCATTTTATTACATATGACTTATTTACTAAGTGATAAACGCCCCTCTTGGAGTCAGTTCAAAATACTTTGGGATACGCTCGAGCATTTGCTTCCACAGAATTTTCGTCACTGGGGTACGGTGTTCAAGGACATTAAAAGTAACAGTGATAGTAAGGTGAAGGATGAACGCAAGCAAGTGCTGGGGAAAGTGTTCACAGGACTTGCGATCTCTTTACCGATATTGCTTGTTGTGATTACCCTGCTGGCCTCGGCCGATGGTGTGTTTCATCATGTGCTCATTTGGCTGCCAAATATGTTGGATCGAATTTCATTTGGTGAAATTATTGTGCGGACGCTGTGGATACTGCTGTTGGCTATGGGTTTTTTCGGTTTAGTGTGGGGTTTTGTGGACTCGAAGATCTATGACTGGAATGTGCAGCCAAAGGAGTATGGTCCTGCGCTGGCACCTGTCGCCTTTAAGGTTGATCCAGTAATTATGACGACAATTCTTATAGCCATTAACACGGTATATGTACTGTTCGTAATCGTCCAATTTTCTTACTTGTTTGGAGCTTGGGAAGGGATGGTGCCAGAGGGGAGTTCCTATGCTGATTACGCTCGCAGTGGATTTTTCGAACTAATGATGGTGACCACGATTAATTTTGTGATTTTATTGCTGGCTGTGGGATCGGAAGGAAAGCGGGGCGGGCTGCTCCAAAAAGTCATTAATATTCTGCTGTATATCTTGGTCGGCTGTTCCACAGTCATGTTGTATTCCGCTTTTAGTAGATTAACGCTGTATGAAGAGGCGTATGGTTATACTACGATTCGATTCCTGGTTCATGCATTTATGATTTTTATGGGATTGCTGTTGATTCTTGCCGCTGTACGGATAGCCGTTCCACGTTTGCCGCTGGCTAAATGTTATATTGTGCTAGGTCTGGCCTCTTATATGGTAATGAACTATATCGGGATGGATGCCATTATTGCTAATAAGAATATGGAGCGTTATGAGGTAAGTGGTAAGCTGGACGCAGATTATTTGGTCGGTCTATCACCGGAGGTCATCCCTTCTCTGATTAAGTTCAGCCGGAAGGAAGACGGGATGCTGGATCAATTTTTGAAAAACGAATGGTGGAACGGAGCACAACGAGAGCGCAATTGGCAGTCTTTTAATTTTCCAGAATATCGGGCACAGCGCGAGCTGGAGAAATATTTTGCACAGTAAAGGTTAGAAAAAGGTGTGAGGACAATGAGGCAGAAGCCATTTAGTAAAGGTTGGTCATTTATTATCATTTTTATTGTGGTAGGTTTAAGTTATGGGATTTATCATATCTATTTATATAATGCACCAAGGCAAAGTCATTACTCTCGTGTATCCAGCACTAATCTAGAACAGGAGGGACTGGGAGATATTCAGCTGCTTCAGAGCCTCGAATCACTCAATCAGGTGCCTAAACCACGTGATGACATTGAACGGTATCAATATTATAATTTGGATAACGAGACAACAGTAGCTACTGCGCGTGGTGATCACCAAATCATTCTAATCAGCGTCTATTCCGATCAGAAGATGAGCACTAGCAGAGGGATTCATGTGGGATCTTCTGCTGATGCTGTGATTGAAGCTTACGGCTTTTCTTATTATAAAAGAGGGGAACAAGGGGCTGATATTATCGGGTATGTGGATAAAATCAATTATCGGAGTTTAGAATTTTGGTTACAAGATCACAAAGTGAATATGATCCGATATAGTGTGGACTCTGTTGTGATGTGAGGTGTTTTAGGATATCTCTTTAAAAAGGACATATGTCCTTTTTTTGTGGGGTATTCTAAATTACACTTATTTGAGCAAACACTTGAGGGGGCACAACATGCAGACGATAAATGACCGTGAGGCAGTCCGTGCCTTGGCAGTGAAGAACGGTCTGGATGGAATATTTAGTCCGCTAGTAACTTACAAAATGGAATTGAGACGTTATACGGATGAAGAAAAGCTATGTTTGGTTGGAGATCAATTGGATGGAATGTTCATATTAGTCGAGGGCAAGCTCAAAATTCAGACGCTGCTGCCAAACGGCAAGTCTATGCTGGTGCGGTTTACAAATCCTATATCAGTCATAGGGGATGTGGAGCTGCTTCATCGCTTTCCTGTTAAGAATCAAGTGGAGTCTGTGGGTGAGAGCTTGATTCTTTTTGCGGGGAGAAGATTACTGCTGAGAGAGCTTGAGGAAAATACAGCGTTGCTCCGTTTTCTAGTAGGAGAACTTAGTCATAAATTGCATACGCTCGGCCAAGCCTCCGCACTTAACCTGTTGTATCCGGTGGAGAATCGCTTTGCCAGTTATTTGATGTCTTTATTCGCTGATAAAAACGGAGACCGACGAGTGGAGGAGATTAGAACCTCCAGCCTTATAGAAACAGCAGAACTGCTTGGTACAAGCTATCGGCATTTGAATCGAATCGTACGTCGTTTTATTGATGAAGGAATTATTACAAGAAATCGAGGACGCTTAAGTGTGCTTGATGAATCCAAGCTCGCTGAGCTGGCAAATGGAAATTTATACGAATAAAAAAAGATCTCTGAAGACCATTAGTTCCTGCCTGGGCCGGAAGTAGGGGTCTTTTTGTTTTTTTTAAGCAAATATTCAGTTCAAATTCAGAGTGCCTTAAGAAAATGATAGTAGGATAAAAGTACCAAGTAGATATACATACATAGAGATGAGGAAATACGATGACGAAAAGTATTCGTGGAAAAATAGTCCTAGGCTTTGCTGCGGTAATTGTAGTCTTTTTAGTCGCTATAGCGGGAAACACTTTGTTTCAAGGTAAGGTTACCTTACTGACAGATCAGGTCAATCATAACTGGGACAAGCTGTCATTAGTTCAAGACTTAACGGATAAGATTCGTACAGCAGACGAACTGGGTGCCCGTTATGTGATGAGCAACACAGAGGAGGAACGAAAGTCCTATTTGTCTCAGTATGAAGAAATGCTTCCATTGATTGAGAATGCGATTACAGCGCTGGAGAGTGCGAAATTAAGCGAAGCTGAACTAACAGGTGTAACAGAACTAAAGACTAAATGGAATGATTATTTACTAGTATTGAAGGAAGCGTTTGCCTTAGCCAAGGAGGGTAATTTCCCTGAAGCGCAGAAGAAGTTCACGAATCTATCTCTAGATGCTATGGTCGAATCTCAGATTGTGTTTCAGAATATGCTCATGGAGGAAATTCAGAATGGGCAGAGTCAAGCAGATTCGCATCGCAACAACGCCTTGATTACTAGCCTGGGTGTGACCGGTTTGTCAGTCATTCTCGCCGTCATCCTTGCCCTCTTAATCTCTGGGAGAATTATTAAACCGCTTCGTGATGTGAACACACAGCTAAAGGAGATTGCCGATGGGGATGCCGATCTTACTCGTAAGCTGAGCGTCCGTTCTAAGGATGAGATTGGTGAGCTGGCTTCTAATTTTAATAAAATGACAGATAATCTGAGCACGATGATTGAACAGGTCAGGCTATCAGCCAATCGTTTAGCAGATTCCTCTTCTAAGCTTACTTCAGATAGTGGAGTGACGGCAGGTGCTACAGAACGAATATCGGATATTATGGGTGAAGTGGCCTCGGGAACCGCTAAACAGATGAATGATTTACAGACTAATACGATTACAATCTCGGAAATATCGCTAGGAATCGGACAAATTGCTGCCAGCGTACAGGATATATCCGAAGCCTCCCATCGTTCCGCAGCGTTTGCCATCGCTGGAGATGAATCCATTCAGGCTGCAGGACAGCAGATGGAATCGATTAATTGTTCCATTCAGTCCTTATCCCAGCAAGTCCAAGGCTTTGTGAATCGATCTCAGCAGATCAGCACTATTGTAGGCGTCATAAAAGGAATCGCATCGCAGACGAATATGCTGGCCTTAAACGCGACCATTGAGGCGGCGCGCGCTGGTGAGCAGGGTAGAGGTTTCGCTGTAGTTGCTGACCAGGTTCGAAAGCTTGCGGAGCAATCCGCAGAATCCGCCAATCAAATTGCAGAAATGGCGAGTGGGATTCAAAGTGAAGCAGATGATGCCATGAAAGTCATGAGGAGCAGTATGAGTGAAGTAAAGGGAGGTACGGAAATTATTGAGGAAGCGGGTCGTTCCTTTAGTGAGATTCGCGTATCTATAGATTCACTAGCTGAACAGGTTCAGGACGTATCTGGTGCGGTGGAGGAGATTACGGCGGCATCGGATGAGATCGTGGAATCGATTCGCAGCGTCACGCAGATCTCAGAAACAACTGCAGCGAGTACACAGCATGTATCAGCAGCCTCGCAAGAGCAAATGGCTTCGGTCGAACAAATTGCTTCTTCAGCAAATAATTTAAGTACGATGGCGCGTGGACTGCAGGGTTTGGTAGCTAGATTTAATGTATAACACGAAGCTTCAGAGAGCTAAGGGATTTCATCCCCGCTGTTTTCTCTGAGGCTTTTGTTTTGTTGAACGTAATATCCCACATAGAAAGCATAGAAATCGCCATCGACGGATATCTACCTATAACTTATATTATTACCATTATTAGTTAGTTATGGTCAATCACTTGATACATCTCAGAGACTTGTTAAAGTGAGAGTCAAGGATACAGGAGGATGACTGGCAGCTAATAATAGAGAGTGATTGTTAAGTTTCGTCGGAACACTATCAGATCAGTTTTAGGAGGCGAATGTCTATAACAATACTATTTTGAAAGCGTATTCTTAATAGCTGCATAGCTTCACAAAATCTTTGGGAGGTGGTTCTCTAATGATAGCAGCTTCTAAAAAAATTATGGGTAAGTCAGCAGTGATGTATTTTTTAATTGTCATTTTATTTGTAGGTCAATTAGCGTTATATCCCTCGGTGAGTTTAGCGGCGGGGAATTTAGCCCAAGGGAAGACGATTACTTCAAGCTCATTTGGTGATGTATACGTAGCAGCTAATGCTAATGATGGAAACCAAGGAACGTATTGGGAAAGTGCAAGCAACGCATTCCCGCAATGGATTAAAGTGGACTTAGGTGACGTAAACAGCGTCAATCAGGTCGTTCTAAAACTACCGACGAACTGGGAAGCAAGAACCCAAACCTTGTCGGTGCAAGGGAGCTCAGATGACTCAACGTACACTACCTTAGCTACCTCAGCCAATTATACATTTAATCCTGCAAGCGGATCTAATACTGTAACCATTAACTTTACGGCTGCAAGCGCCAGATATGTTAAATTGGAGTTCACCGCAAATACAGGATGGTCAGCAGCCCAGTTATCGGAATTTGAGATTTATGGCAGCACTACAACACTTCCAACGACAGGATATGAAGCAGAAAACGCCTCTTTATCCGGGGGAGCAAAAGTTAATACAGACCATACTGGTTATACCGGAACCGGTTTTGTAGATGGTTATCTAGCGCAAGGAGCGACGACTGCATTTAGTGTCAATGTGGTCTCTGCTGGAAACTATGATGCTGCATTGAAATATGCAAATGCTTCAGGCAGCACAAAAACAATTAGCATTTATGTAAATGGGACGAAAATAAAGCAAATTTCGCTTATTAATCTATCCAACTGGAACACATGGTCCACAAAGATTGAAACGCTGGCCTTGAATGCTGGCGCTAACACAATTACTTATAAATATGATGCTGGTGATACTGGAAATGTGAATCTGGACAACCTGATCCTTACTCCATCTTCAGCACCGACAGCAGCCCCAACAACAGCACCGACACCGACACCGACACCAACACCGACACCGACACCGACACCGACACCGACATCAACACCGACGCCAACGGCAACACCAACCCCAACAGCAACACCAACCCCAACACCGACGGCAACGCCATCAGCAACCCCAACACCTGGGGCGGGCTCTAATCTGGCGTTGAACAAAGGGATAACAGCTTCTTCCTCTGTCTTTACCTTTGTGCAGACCAATGCGAATGACGGTGATGTGACCACTTATTGGGAAGGGGCAGGGGGAAGTTATCCGAATACCTTAACGGTTAATTTGGGCAGCAATGCCGATATTACATCGGTTGTACTCAAGCTGAATCCTGCATCAGCCTGGTCGACACGTACCCAGACCATTCAAGTGCTTGGGCATAATCAGAATACAACGGCTTTTACTAGCCTTGTACCTGCGACCGTGTATACCTTTAACCCAGCAACCGGCAATACAGTGACGATTCCGGTAACGGCTACGGCTAGTGAATTGCAGCTGAAGATCACCACTAACTCTGGTTCAAGTGCTGGACAAATTGCTGAATTTCAAGTGATGGGTACACCATCTGCAAATCCAGATTTAACGGTCACAGCTCTTACATGGACACCAGCAGCTCCAGTAGAGACGGATGCCATTATTCTAAACGCAACAGTTAAGAATATCGGCACCCTTGCTTCTACCGCAACTAATGTGAATTTTTACTTGGGCACAACACTTGTAGGCACTAGCCCCGTGGGGGCGTTAGCAGCTGGTGCATCAACGAATGTGTCTCTGAATATGGGCGCAAAAGACGCAGCTACCTACTCCTTAAGTGCAAAGGTCGATGAGAATAATACAGTGATTGAATCAAATGAGGGAAATAATAGCTTCACTAGCCCGACTTCCCTTATTATTGCACCTGTATCCAGTTCTGATCTGGTGGCTTCCTCCGTCAGCTGGACACCTGGAAATCCAGCAGCCGGCAACGTTGTAAGCTTCTCAGTTGCCATTAAGAATCAAGGTACAGCAGCTTCCGCGAGCGGGGCGCATAACATAACTCTGACGGTTTTAGATGCTACAACTAATGCGGTAGTTAAGACTCTTACAGGCACCTATAGCGGTGTGATCGCAAGTGGCGTAACCACAGCGCCTGTCGCTCTTGGCAATTGGACAGCAGGAAATGGAAAATATACTGTGAAGAGTGAAATTGCAGTAGATGCTAATGAGCTGCCTGTAAAACGGGCTAATAATATTCAGACGCAGTCTCTATTCATCGGTCGAGGTGCGAACATGCCTTACGACATGTATGAGGCTGAGGATGGTGTTATTGGTGGTGGGGCCGTGAAGCTTTCAGCTAATCGGACCATTGGTGATCTGGCAGGTGAGGCTTCAGGCAGAAGAGCAGTTACTCTGAACACCACAGGTAGCTATGTTGAATTCACGACAAAAGCCAGCACGAACACGCTGGTTACTCGTTTCTCGATTCCTGATTCAGCGAGTGGTGATGGCACAAATGCTACGCTTAACATCTATGTGAATGGTGTCTTTAACAAGGCAATTAACTTAACCTCTAAATATGCATGGTTGTACGGTTCTGAGACAAGTCCTGGTAATTCGCCAAGCGCAGGTTCACCGCGGCATATTTATGATGAAGCAAACATTATGTTTGATAGCACGATTCCGGCAGGAAGTACGATCCGGTTACAAAAAGATACAGCGAACACTTCTCAATACGCCATTGACTTCATCAGTCTAGAGCAGGTTTCACCGATTGCTAATCCAGATCCGGCTAAATATACTGTTCCTGCAGGTTTTACGCATCAGGATGTCCAAAATGCGCTAGATAAAGTACGCATGGATACCACAGGAAATCTCGTTGGGGTGTATTTGCCAGCCGGCAACTATCAGACCTCTAGCAAGTTTCAGGTCTACGGCAAGGCAGTGAAGGTAATCGGTGCTGGCCCTTGGTATACAAGATTTATAGCTCCAACCACCCAAGAGAATACTGATGTCGGATTCCGAGCCAGTGATACAGCAAATGGGTCTACCTTTGCAAATTTCGCTTATTTCGGGAACTATACTTCACGTATCGACGGTCCTGGTAAAGTATTTGATTTCTCCAATGTGGCGAACATTACGATCGATAACATCTGGACTGAACATCAGGTATGTATGTACTGGGGTGCCAATACGGATAACATGGTGATTAAAAACTCGCGTATCCGTAACACCTTCGCGGACGGCATTAATATGACGAATGGAAGCACGAACAACCTTGTATCTAATATTGAAGCACGGGCAACAGGTGATGATAGCTTTGCGTTGTTCTCGGCGATTGATTCCGGCGGTGCAGATATGAAAGACAATATCTATGAGAACCTCACTTCCATTTTGACTTGGCGTGCTGCTGGTGTAGCTGTCTATGGTGGATACGCAAATACCTTCCGTAACATTTATATTGCAGATACACTTTGCTACTCTGGAATTACGATCAGCTCGTTAGACTTTGGATATCCGATGAATGGGTTCGGAGCTTCACCTACTACGAATTTTGAGAATATTTCTATTGTTCGTGCAGGTGGGCATTTCTGGGGCGCGCAGACTTTCCCGGCGATCTGGGTATTCTCGGCATCCAAGGTGTTCCAAGGTATCCGAGTCAATGATGTGGATATCATTGATCCAACCTATCATGGCATCATGTTCCAGACCAACTATGTAGGTTCCACTCCACAATTCCCAGTAACAGATACCATCTTTAATAATGTTACAATTACCGGTGCGCAGAAGAGCGGCGATGCTTTTGATAGTAAATCCGGGGTGGGCATCTGGGTGAATGAAGCAGCTGAGGCAGGTCAAGGTCCAGCCAGAGGCTCAGCAACCTTCAACAATCTGAAGATTACGAACACGGTAACGAATATTAAGAATAATACATCTACTTTTACGATTAACGTGAATCCTTAACAATCATTGATACCATGCCAGTAATGAACAGCCGTCTCCGCTTATAATGCGGAGGCGGCTGTTTCAGGTTAGAGGAACGGGAGGTCTGAATCGACAGGAGGTGCCGCTCAAGTTACAATAATGGAAGGAAAAGAATTGAAGGAGGCTCTAGGAATGACATCCCTTGTTGTTAACAATATCACTGAGCTGATTGGGAATACACCGGTTGTGCGACTAAATCGGTTGACCACACCCCAAGATGCAGAACTATATGTAAAGCTGGAACGCTTCAATCCCAGTGGCAGTGTAAAGGACAGAGCCGCTTATAATCTGATTCTGCAAGCAGAACTAGCTGGGCTACTGAAACCCGGAGGGACTATTATAGAGCCGACAAGTGGAAATACAGGCATTGGATTGGCTATGAATGCCGCTGCAAAAGGTTATAAAGCGATTCTTGTCATGCCTGATAATATGACGAAGGAACGAATCAATATTCTAAAGGCTTATGGTGCTGAAGTGGTCCTGACACCTGCAGCGGAGCGGATGCCGGGGGCTATAGCGAAAGCAATCGAGCTGGGGAAAGTAGTGGCGAACAGCTTTATTCCACAGCAATTCGAGAATAAAGCGAACCCTGACATTCACCGGACAACGACAGCGCTTGAAATTATGGAGCAAATGGAAGGAAAGCTGGACGTGTTCGTTGCTTCGTCAGGGACAGGAGGCACGATTACAGGAACTGGAGAAGTATTGCGTGAGCAGCTTCCTGATATTCGTATTCTTGTTGTTGAGCCGCAAGGCTCGCCAGTGTTATCCGGGGGAAAGCCCGGACCGCATAAACTGGTTGGAACCAGTCCGGGCTTTGTACCCGCCATTCTGAATACGAAGATCTACGATGAAATCGTTCAAGTTTCGGATGAAGATGCATTGCAAACGTTGAGAACGCTGGCTGCACTGGAAGGGATTCTGCTCGGTCCATCAGGTGGTGCCGCAGTATGGACTGCATTGCAGGAAGCACGGCGCCTCGGACCCGGCAAGCGAGTGCTATGTATTGCGCCTGATGCAGGGGAACGTTACCTGAGCATGGGAATATTCTAACTTCGTTTGGAGGAATAAGAATGAATAAGGTCATGATAAGTTTCTTAATTGTTCTTATGTTGGTGGGTTGTTCTGGAAACAGCTCGTTGACGAGTAATGAGGATCATTTAGACTCTACACCGGAACAAAGTGCGGAAACTGTATCGCCTTCTCCAGCGCTTCCTCCTAGCGAAGAGCCAACGCCAAGCATACAGCAGACAGAAGCTTATCTAGATACCAAGAAGCTGAGAGGGAATTTTGGCTTTGCGGATGCAGAGGGGCGGAATATTCTAGTCACCGGGCACGAAAAAGGGCTGGACAAGGAGATGACACAATTAAATGAGGCTATTGGTGATCAGGGGAATGTATTAAAGGTTAAATTTAATAAATGGCAGGATGGAACAGAGAACAGTAATGGCCGGGAGATGGCGCATAATTTTGAGAATCTGGCGGGTTATCTTTATACGGTGGAAGAGGAAAGTGCGACCCCGGATGAAACCTACTATTTGACGGATCAAATAGACTTTAAGGTTGATGCGCTTTTGCCGGTTGAAACTTTAGAGGGTCAAGAAGCTTTGTCTACTGTGGAAGTAAGTGTTCGAGAGCGTATTGTAGATACGAAAAAACGTGAAATTCAGAAAATATGGAAGCTGGCAGACCTATCTGCAAATCGGCAGCTGTATCTCGTTCAATTTGTAAGGTTGGATCAGGAGATGTTATTTAGTCTTGTCTGGAAAGAAAAAGATGAATTTACCTTCATGGACTATCCGGCGGTGATTCAAGGCGATGAATATTCAGTTTGGCGGGTGGATGATGGCGGAGAGGTCAGGCCTGAAATGTTCTCTATTCTTTTTGTAGCTGAAACCTCTGAGGGTCCGCTAGTCGGTATGAACTGGTGGGGGGCAGAGGGAGTCAATACATTTTTCTTGCACAAAGAAGGAGATTCATTTAAGGAAATGGACATCCAATATGGACGGTATACTTCGCCGATATAGATAGGAATTCACTGTAAACGTAGAAATGGTTAGGTGCATCGTAAGATGTATCTTTTTTTTGCTACAATATAAGAAAGCTTGCTTATGATAGTATAAATGTCGGCATTCATCTTTTAAAATACTTAAATTTGTAACATTAATAGGTCAATATAGCCCGATCGAGTCATGTGGCTAAGATAAGACGGTGATAATGTTATTCATAAGATGTGCAGGAGGGGACGGCAACGTATACACGAATAAAGTACATGATCCTGTTACTGCCAACGCTAATGGTAGGGATCTGGGAAGTCGTACGCCATCAGTTTCTAATGCCTTATATTTCAATGGACTTGGGGAACTATTTGACGCCGGTTCTTGTGTTTTTGGTCAGTCTTGTATTGCTACTTCCTTTGTTTTCTCTTATGGAGCGAAATCAGCGGGAGCTGGAGCAGGAACGTGCGCTAAAAGACGCAATGAAGGCTCGGGAAGGACTAGCCAAGGAACTGCATGATGGGATGGCGCAATCTTTATTCCTCTTATCTGTCAAAATCGACCGGCTAGAAGCAAGCCGCAAGAATGGTGGAGTCAGTGAGGAAAGTGTGGATCAGATCAAAAAGACGGTCCATGAGGTGAATCGTTATGTGCGGCAGGCCATCGCTAATCTGAAGATACCGGTCTCTGAACAGAGTTCTTTTTCATTGGAACAGTCGGTAAAAGATCAGTTAGCCCAGATGGCAAATGAGATTATGATCGAAGCCTCTCTCGATTGGAGCCTGCAAGATGATGCGCTCTTCCCTTCAGAAAAATCAGAATTGTTATCCTGTATCCGCGAAGCGATCATTAATGTTCGCAAGCATACACGAGCGGGGCTGGTTTCAATTACTGGAGCTGGCGATGAGAAGCGCTGGAGAGTAGTTGTTGCAGACAATGGAGAGGGATTTGAGCATGATCCATTTGAAGTGAGTGGCAGCTATGGACTTCAGATCATGAAGGAACGTGTTGAGGGGATGGGCTGGAAGCTTAGGCTGACTTCTGGTGACACAGGCACCCAGGTTGAAATTATGAAAGGGGAAGTCAGTCTATGAGCCGATACCGGGTTTTAGTTGTGGATGATCATGCGCATGCACGTGAGGCTATGTGTGAGATTTTGTCCATGGATGACAGTTTTGAGGTCATTGGTGTAGTGGAGAGTGGCGCTGAGGCAATCGCTTTTACAGCACAATGGATGCCTGATCTCATTCTAATCGACATTCAGATGCCTGTGATGGACGGTTTGGAGACTACTCGCCGGATCAAGCAGGAATATCCCTATGTCAAAATCGTTATCGTTACGGTATCGGACGAAATTTCCCATCTCCTCGAAGCGCTGAAGCAAGGTGCACAGGGGTATTTGCTAAAGAATCTGGCACCTTCCACCTGGATTCAATATTTGCAGGCCATTGTTAATGAAGAAGCGCCCCTAAGTCGGGAGCTGGCTTTTCAAATCTTGAAAGAGTTCACCGTACCTGCTGTAACGGATGAAGGGGAGTCATTGACGGCAAGGGAGAAAGAAATTTTGAGCTGTGTGTCTTCTGGATCGAAGAACAAGGAGATTGCCTTAAGCTTGGGGATTTCGGAGCATACCGTAAAAAATCATCTGAAGAACATTCTCCAAAAGCTTCAACTACAAAACCGTACACAGCTAACGCGCTATGCCTTGGAGCAAGGGCTTGCTTCACGTAAACGGGATTTTTCTAAAGATGTATAGCAAGAAGTTAAGGATGAAGTTATATAATTATGGATGAGAAGAGGCTAACCATGAACAGATTATCTCGTAAAATAATGACACTATTCGCACCAGCGGCTGCAACGCTACTATTGTTTGCAGCTGTAGCTAGCGCACACGTAACCGTGGCCCCAGCACAATCCAGTACTGGAGCTTGGGAGACTTACACACTTAAAGTCCCTTCAGAAAAAGAAGTGGCAACTGTACAAGTGGATCTACGAATTCCGGCAGGTGCCGAGTTTAAGCAATATGAAGCTACACCAGGCTGGGATGTTACTATTGACGGGAACAAAGTTAGCTGGATCGCTAACGGAGAAGGAATTAAAGCAGGACAATTCCAACGATTCTACTTCACGGCTAAGAACCCTGATGCCGCTGGCGACATCGCATGGAATGCTTATCAGCACTATGCCGATGGAAGCTTGGTTCAATGGTCCGGTGAGGCTGGAACAGAGAATCCGCATTCTATTACTACGATTGTACAAGCCTCCGGTGGTAGTGAGCATTCTCATGGTTCCAGTGACAACGGTATGAGCATGGAAGAGCATAATGCCATCATGGAAAATGAGAACAACTCAACCAGTGTCAATCCAATGGTCTATATCGCAGTCGGGATATCTTTACTTGCCTTTTTGATAGCGGCCATAAGCATTTTGCGTGGTCGGAAAGAGTAAGGTGGAATCGTTGTATTCCGTGATCAGAGTAGGATGAAAAAGAAGATTGAACTTATAACTGTGAACCGTTTCGTAGTGAAGTATGAAACGGTTCACGGTTTTTTTGTGTGGAGCTCACAAATGATATGGGATCATACAAGAAGCCTCCGCGATTAAACGACGGAGGCTTCTTGTATGAATGATTGGATAATAAGGATAACTTTACTGAACTACAGACGTTTCCGCTTATAAAAGGTTACAAAAACTGCGGTCAGCAGCAAGAGAAGGATTGCGACGCCAGTTGTGATGGCTTCACTCGTACTGCCTTTTTGCTGGACAGCACCACCGCCACCAAAGTCACCACCGCCCATACCTCCAGGTATGCCGCCACCAAAGCCGCCACCGCCCATGCCGCCTTCAGGGAATCCAGGTCCACCCATGGCACCGGGCTCACCGCCTGCACCTCCGTTAAATTCACCTTGGACAGCTTGCCCATTGGTGTTGTCTTGTCCACCTTGGGGAGCCTGCCCGTTAGTAGCGGTTTGGTCAGCTTGATTGGTCTGCCCACCAGCCGCTGCTTGTGAATTACTGCCAGGACCATTGCCGCCTTCAGGGATAGCAGGTCCGCCCATGGCACCAGGTTCGCCACCTGTGCCACCTTGGGGAGCCTGCCCATCCGTAGGTGCTTGCCCACTTTCGGCACTCTGTGCAGTAGCGTCGATTCCAGCAGCAGCACTGTCGCCGTTAGTACCAGCGGCTCCCGGTGCTGCGCCATTCCTAGCACCGCCACCAAAGCCACCGCCGCCCATACCACCACTCATACCGCTTCCCGATCCGTCACCGGAGGAAGGGATGGTGCCGTCGAGCTGCTGTTGGATATTTTTTGCCATGTTCGACATGAAGGTCTTAACAGACTTAATCCCTTCTTCATATTGCTCAAAGGTATAGAAAGCAGATGGATCCGCTTTGACATAGCTGGAAATCATCATGTCCAGCTGATCCATCCGAGTTTGGAAAGTTTCGCCTGCTAGATAGCCATTAATCATCTCGCTGACAATCTCGTGATATTTCGCTTTGTATTCGTCGTTAGCAAGCAGCTTCGCAATCAGCGGACGTTCTGACAATGTGCCTTGAGTGGGCTCGTCAATCAGCACATCTGCACTACCCATACCCCCAAAGGCCATATTATAATCCCATGGCAGTATGGAGAAGACTCCATCATCTTCATACAGGTAATAATTTTGCTTATTACCACCTAAATAGCTGTCCATATTAGCCGTTACCGCATTTAGAGCGATATACTTCAAGGATTCCTCTACGTCGATGTATTTTTCATAATCATTCCCGTTATTAAGCTCATCCAGCATGTCGATGAGAATATCATCGTTGGATTTATCCGATTTCATTTCTAGTCCGGTATATAGCGATGGATCATCGCCAAGCCAAGTCAAATCACTGCCCTGGCCAGTCATAACGCCTTTATAAAGTGCTCCATAAGCGTTGCCAAAATTGCGTTCCAGATAAGCATCACCGATCTGTTCCACCGCGAGATAGAAGCCCTTTAGTTCATCGTTGACATATACATTGACGAAGGAATATTTCGGTGTTGGGAGTCCGACACTTTCAGCGAGCTCATAGGTTAGAAACTCACGCATATAAGAAGCATCGCTGTAATTATTATTCAGGTTGATCTTTGTAATGCCAAACAGATTCTGGTTCACATACTCATCAAAAGATATTTTGAAGCTGTAGCGATCAGAGTCTGTCATTTGTACTACACTTCTGAGACTAAGATTTCCTTTGGTCCGTACGGCCACGTTATCAAATTTAATGCCATTGTACTCCACGGATGCGGCTTTATATTCTTCCGCGCTGGCATTATCCAGCATATCCTGAAAATCATCCGGGTCCAGAGTGATTTTGACATCGACGACCTTGTCTTTTGGGAAAACCTGATCGTCTAAACTTTTCTCATCGCTTGAAATCACCTTCTCCTGCGTATCTGACGCATTGTTATTTGTTGCAGATGGACTTGTGTTCTGGCAACCAACTACGGCGATGACCAGCAGCAGGCAGCAAAAACTCAGCAGGATTGATTTACCTCTGGCTTTCATCTGTGGCACCGCCCTTCATCTTGTTGTAATAATTAAGATACATAGTCGCCGCTATAGCTGATCAGGAGTGCATTTTTGACACCTTTAAGATCGGAGACAGTGTTGACAAAGCCGCCTACTTTATCATCCAGCCGAAGCTCCAGTGTCAATTCAATATTGTTTGCGGATACGGTTTTTTGCTTCACATTATAACGTTTCACAGATTTGGTGATATGGCTGTGAACTTCACGTTCACTTTCATCACTATCACAGTTAATGACCAGTAAGTAGGGTGTTTCGATAGCAGAATGTTTGATGAACAGAAATAGAATTAGACCGATGATGATCGAACCAACAATAGCTAAAGTGAAGAATCCTGCGCCAGTTACGATCCCTGCGACAGCGGCCCAGAATAAGAAGATCAGATCTGTCGGATCTTTGATCGGCGTTCTGAAACGAACGATGGACAAGGCACCGACCATACCGAGGGACAGCACAAGGTTAGAGTTGATGGCAATGATAACAGTGGCTGTAATCATGGTCATGCCCATTAGGGAGACATTGAAGCTTTTAGAGTACAATACTCCGCTAAATACACGTTTGTAGAGCAGATAGATGAAGTAGCCGATCAGAAAAGCTACACCCAGCGTGATGAGCATTTTCGAGATGCTAATATCGGATACAAAGTTGTCCATCACCGAATTTTTAATAATATCTGAAAAAGTATTTGTGGTTGTATCTGAGGTTGCAGTTGCTGCTAGCGATGCAAGTGATGCATTCATAATCAATAATCCTCCCAAGTGTTGGTTTTTAGAAATTTGCGGCAGATCACATATTTTGAAGCGGACTGTCTGTTCAGCCCTTCTAACTGCAGCGCAATTTTAATATATTCCGGAATGTACTCATCGAATTTCACTTCAAAAATAATGAAGTTCTCATCAATCGCCCGAATCGGATGCAAATCCTTATCAAAAATATCCGTCGAATGCAGACCAGTACGTAAATCCTTATCGAACGTGATCCGCACATTGCCGTTGTGGCAAACATAGGGCTCGCGAACATAATCCACGATGACCTTCGGCCGAAGCAGGTTGTGGCGCATTTGATTGTATAATTCCATGAACAGTGGACTGTCCGGGACATTTAGGACCTCATAGTTGCCTGCCATGATCTCATCGTACATTTGACGGGTCAGCGGCTCTTTGATTTTAGCGATGTAATCGTCCATTTTTATTTTTTTCTCAAAGTGAATGATATGGTCCTGAATGTTGTAAATTCTAATCCGATATTTGGCGCGTTCTCTGAGACCACCAAGTTTGTCGGCAAGTGCTGTATTGTTGATGTCGTCAAAATACAAACTGCGAATATGATATTCGCCACTCTCATTGGCGTGTTGGTCTGTATCAATCAAGCTCTGTAATCGCTGGCGCAATATAAGGTATTGATGATAGTTAATAAAGAACTTTAGCTCATGCCGGAATTGCAGCTTGTTACTCATTTTCCCACCTCGTTTCTATCTCTATCTCTGTTGTTGGCTAACCTTCTTGCACAACTAATTCTAGGAGACAGACCTTATGTTTAACTTAAAATAGACTGAATGTTAGCTGAATGTTTTACACTGCGTTAACAAAAGTATGGATCTATGAATTTGACTTCTGACTTTCTGGAAGGCTATCTTAGTTAGAAGACTAGAGAGTGGACTTAAGGAGGAACCGTGATGAAAGACTATAAATTCGCCATCATCCTAGGGATCTTAGTGATTGTATTACTCTTGGTGGCTGTTGGGATGGAGTGGTCCAAATCCGGGAGTTCCGCGAAATCATCAACCCCGTTTGATCTGATCACCACCTTTAAGGGAGATGCGGGCACGAGCCGTGCGTTTACTTGGTATACTAATGATTCCAATGCCGCAGGAATTTTGGAGTTCGTAAAGGGACAGGTCGTCTCTTTTGCAAATTCGGATGTATTAAGGGTAGAAGCAGATAGCAGTTCTATAAAAACAGATAAGGGTACCAGAGGTGTTCATAAAGCTGAGGTAACCGGACTTGAGCCTGGGACGTTATATTCTTACAGGGTGGGCAGTGGTATTGAGGGGGAATGGAGTACAGTTGCAGAATTCACCACAGAAGAGACAGGACTCGATAGTGTTACGTTTATCAACGTTACAGATTCCCAAGGAGAGTCTGCGGAGGATTTTAAACTGTGGGGGAAGACAATGAATAAGGCTTTTCAGACATTTCCAGAAGCCAAGTTTATTGTACATAACGGGGATCTGACGGAGAACCCGGAAGATTCGGCGGGCTGGGATGAGTTTTTTAGCAATATTCAGGGCTGGATTTCAGGGATCCCGTTAATGCCAGTCACAGGCAATCATGATGAGGTGGATGATGACGCGAAGTATTATATTTCACATTTCAACCTGCCAGATAACGGGGCAAAAGGCTCCATTGCAGGCACCTCGTATTCGTTCGATTACGGACCTGTGCATATCACAGTATTGAATACAGAGAGTAATATTAAAAAACAAACAGAGTGGCTCAAAGAAGATTTAAAGAAAACAGATAAGAAGTGGAAGATAGTCGCTATGCACCGACCGGCTTACGGGGGGAATTCGTATAAGAAAGTAGAAGATTGGACAGGTATTTTTGATAAATATGAGGTTGATTTGGTACTGCAGGGTCATAATCATGAGTACTCCAGATCCTACCCGTTGCGAGGCGGAACAATCGTTCCAGAAGGCGAGATTCCTAAAGGGGCTTACCGAGGGACTGTATATGTGGTGACCAATGCCTCCGGAAGGAAATTTAACGAGAAAAAAGAGGATCAGTTCTATCATGCGGTACATTTTCAAAACTACAAGCAAATGTTCGCAGGGATTAGTGTTACCAAGGATAGTTTAACTTATCAAGCTTATGATGTGGATGGAAAAATGCTGGATGAATTTGTGCTTACGCATTAAGTAGTAATAGCTTTTGCGCAACAAATCAATAAAGTAAACCATCGAGAAACAGATGTCATCTTATAAGGTGGCGTCTGTTTTTTTGTGAAATGTAAGCTATGGTGTGAAAATGGTACGATTTTTAGTGACAAACTTCATAAAGAGATAACCATTTTCTCTCGATAATGAAAAAGATTGACATTATAATGAAAGCGTTATCAGTATATTTAGAAATTCATGTTTTGGGGGAGGGATGAAGCGGGGGATTAAGAGTAGGAGAAAAGAAAAAGCAAACCAATAAAATTGTAGGAGGCGTAAAACGTGATTCGTAACCGTATCCGAAAAACAGGACTATTAGTCCTGCTTGGCGCGATGGTAGGCTCTTTATTCTCTGCATTCCCAGCTACTACCCATGCAGCTTCAAGTGAACCGTATACCTGGAAAAGTGTTGTAACGGGAGCAGGCGGGGGCTTTGTGCCCGGTATTATTTTTAATCAGTCTGAACCCAATTTAATTTATGCCAGAACAGATATCGGGGGTGCCTATCGCTGGAATCAGGCTACCTCTAGTTGGACTTCAATTAGTGACTCCGTAGGCTGGGTGGATTGGAATAAGAATGGCGTGGATGCCCTTGCTACAGATCCTATTGATCCAAACAAAGTCTATATGGCAACAGGCACTTATACTAACTCCTGGGATAATAACGGTCAGATCATGCGCTCTAGTGACCGGGGAAACACTTGGCAAACCACTCCACTGCCTTTTAAGGTAGGTGGCAATATGCCGGGCCGCTCTGCGGGTGAACGCCTCGTCATCGACCCGAATAAGAATAATATTTTATTCTTCGGAGCCAGAAGTGGTAATGGACTATGGAAAAGTACGGACTCCGGTGTGACTTGGGCGAAGGTAACCTCTTTTACGAATGTAGGAACATATATTCAGAATCCGACACTGGATTATGGAAATGATCTCGTGGGCTTATCCTGGATTACGTTTGATAAAAGCACAGGAACACTTGGCAATGCGACTCAAACGATATATGTAGGGGTTGCCGACACAGCAAGCAGTGTTTATCGCAGTACAGATGGAGGCGTGACTTGGACAGCTCTGGCAGGACAACCTACGGGCTATTTGCCACATCATGGCGTGCTTTCATCTACAGGCGATCTGTATATTACTTATAGCAACGGTGTAGGTCCTTATGACGGAAGTAAAGGTGAGGTTTGGAAATACAATAAAACAAGCGGTGCTTGGACGAATATCAGTCCTTCAACCGGAACGGATAATTGGTATGGCTTCGGTGGTTTAGCTTTGGATGCTCAAAATCCTAACACAGTTATGGTATCCAGTTTAAACGCTTGGTGGCCTGATGAAGTGATTTTCCGCAGTACGAACGGTGGTGCAACATGGAGCCGGATTTGGGACTGGGGCAATTATCCAGAACGAACTTATAAGTTCAGTATGGATATCACAGCAGCACCTTGGCTCGATCATGGAACGACTTCGACCTCGCTTGATCCTTCACCGAAGCTCGGCTGGATGATGGGCGATCTGGAGATTGACCCATTCAACTCTAACCGGATGATGTATGGTACGGGGGCTACCATTTATGGCTCGAACAATTTGACCTCATGGGATACCGGAGGCAAGGTGAATATCTCTGTTATGGCAAAGGGTGTGGAGGAAACGGCTGTGCTCGGACTGATAAGCCCGCCAACAGGAACCTCCCATTTAATCACTGCACTTGGTGACGTTTCTGGTTTCCGTCATGAGGATTTGTCGGTAGCTCCAACTAAATTCCAGACCAGTCCTTCATGGGCAACAACAATGAGCATTGATTATGCTGAGTTGAGTCCGTCTTATATGGTACGGGTAGGCAGCGCAGATAAAGAGAAGACACCAAGTATGAAATCCATTGGTATCTCTAACGATGGTGGAGTGAACTGGTACATGCCAAATTCCGAACCTTCAAATGGGACCAAAACAACAGTAGGGCATGGACAAGTTGCAGTGTCTGCAACTGGGAACTCCATACTGTGGAGCACCTCGGATATTGGTGTGTACTACTCCAAAACTTCAGGGAATTCTTGGACAGCTAGCACAGGATTACCTGCAGGAGCAAAAGTAGCATCTGACCGAGTGAATGCTAGCAAATTTTATGGATTTTTTGCTGGGGTCTTCTATGTTAGTGTGGATGGCGGAGCTACATTTACTGCCACTTCAGCTTCAGGATTCCCAACGAATAATGTAGCTGGATTACAGCCGAATGAAGCTCAGATCAGTATGAAGGCCGTTCCCGGTATTGAAGGTGACCTCTGGTTTGCTGGAGGAAATACGACTGAGAATAAGTATGGTTTGTGGCACTCCACGAACTCTGGTGCGAGCTTCACAAAGTTAAGCAACGTACAAGAAGCTGATCTCATTGGTTATGGAATGCCTGCGCCGGGTCAAACTTACATGGCACTGTACACGGTAGCGAAGATTGATGGCGTGCGGGGTGTCTTCCGTTCTGATGATGTTGGCGCAACTTGGGTTCGTATTAATGACGATGCCCACCAATACGCCAAGATTAATATGGCGATTACTGGTGACCCAAGAATTTACGGACGTGTATATCTTGGAACGAATGGCCGAGGCACTTTGTATGCTGACCCTGTCAATCCACCAGCTACAGGCTCAACCATTACTCCAACAACCGCAAGCTTTGATAAGAAAACAGTGAATCAAGCAGATGTAGTACTAACCATGACGCTGAACGGAAACACACTCAGCACGATCAAGAACGGAACAGCCACCCTCGTAGCTGGAACGGATTACACAGTCAGCGGATCGACGGTGACGATTAAGAAATCATATCTGGCGACACAAGCGGTAGGAACAACCACGTTGACGTTTAGCTTTAGCGCGGGAGCTGCGCAATCCCTGGCAGTTACGGTGAAGGATACGACAACACCAGTATCCAACTCCACGATAACGCCAACAACCGCAAGCTTTGATAAGAAAACAGTGAATCAAGCAGATGTAGCACTAACCATGACGCTGAACGGAAACACACTCAGCACGATCAAGAACGGAACAGCCACCCTCGTAGCTGGAACGGATTATACAGTCAGCGGATCGACGGTGACGATTAAAAAATCGTATCTGGCGACACAAACGTTAGGAACGACTACACTGACGTTCAGCTTTAGCGCAGGAGCTACGCAATCCTTAGCGGTTGCGGTGACGGATACGACAACACCAGTATCCAACTCCACGATAACGCCAACAACAGCAAGCTTTGATAAGAAAACTGCGAATCAAGCAGATATAGCAGTAACTATGACGCTCAATGGCAATACGCTCAGCACGATCAAGAACGGAACAGCAACGCTCGTAGCTGGAACGGATTATACAGTCAGCGGATCGACGGTGACGATTAAAAAATCGTATCTGGCGACACAAACGTTAGGAACGACTACACTGACGTTCAGCTTTAGCGCAGGAGCTACGCAATCCTTAGCGGTTGCGGTGACAGATACGACAACACCTATATCCAACTCCGCGATAACACCAACAACTGCAGGCTTCGATAAGAAAATAGCGAATCAAGCAGACGTAGCAGTAACTATGACGCTGAATGGAAACACACTCAGCACGATCAAGAACGGAACAGCAACGCTCGTAGCTGGAACGGATTACACAGTCAGCGGATCGACGGTGACGATTAAAAAATCGTATCTAGCGACACAAGCGTTAGGAACAACAACGTTATCTTTTGAGTTTAGTGCAGGAGCTGCGCAATCCTTGGCGATCACCATTGCAGATACGACAGTAGCTCCTACAGCAGCACTGAAGGTACAGATGTATAACGGTACATTATCTGCTTCTGGAAATACACTGAATCCAAAGTTTAAACTGGTGAATACGAGTACAAGTGCAGTTACTTTCTCTGATGTGAAATTAAGATACTATTACACGATTGATGGGGAGAAGCCGCAAAGCTTCTTCTGCGATTGGTCACAGGTGGGAAGTGCGAATGTAACTGGAGCGTTTGTGAAGCTGCCAACCGCTAAAGCGGATGCGGATTATTATTTTGAGATCGGATTCACAAGTGCAGCAGGTTCACTTGCTGCGGGTGGCAGCATCGATATCCAGGTGCGTGTGTCTAAAGAGGACTGGACGAATTACACGCAAACTGGAGATTATTCCTTCAATGCGATGGATACCAATTATGTGGACTGGACCAAAACACCCGTGTACGTCTCAGGGAATCTGATTTGGGGTAGTGAACCTAACTAAGAATCTTCACCAAGCATTACATTGAAAATGCTGTCCTAAAAGTAGAGATTTCTACTTTTGGGGCGGCTTCTTTTTTATAGAATAGGCCAAACCATGGCCAGGTGTAGGCTAGAGAATAATTAGGGAAAAACTCCCTGAAAATAGCCGTTATTCGCTATAAATGAGCAAAAATAGGGAATTCCTCCCTAAAAATCGGGGCGATTTCTTAATTTTTCACCAAATCAGCCAAATTACAGGGAGGTTTTCCCTAATTGTTAGTTGGATGATCGAAGATCTCAGAATTTCAGGGAGAAATTCCCTAATTATTCGATGCTTCACTTTGACATACGATTAGCTGTTTTTGTTGTTACAATGTTTGTCCACTGTCTACAGTAATGATCTGCCCGGTTATGGCTTCCTGTTCCAGAGTTGCGCAGACGAATTGAGCAATATCCTCAGTGGATGAAATACGCTGGAGCAGCAGATTAGGGGCTAATTGATGCATCTGTTCTTCTCGACCAGACCACCATCGAGTAGCAACAGCACCCGGTGCGACACAGTTCACTCTAATCGTTGGAGCTAGCGCATGAGCTAGAGACTTCGTAAGGCCATGAACAGCAGCTTTGGAGACGGCATAAGGAAGGGAGGAGCCTAATCCCGTGTTTCCGGCGATACTGCCGAGATTGACGATGGCTCCTGAGGCACTTTTATGCATATACGGTGCAACTGCTCTGGCGCAAAAAAACATTCCTTTCACATTTACAGCATATAGTTCATCCCAGACTTCCTCCGTTGCTTTTTCCAGATCACCCAGCGAAATATGTTTAGTAATACTGGCGTTATTCACCAGCAGATCAACCGTCCCAAAATGCTGAATAATCGAATGAACCATACTTCGCACTTCCTGATCCTTAGAAACATCGGCTTGTACTGCTATCGCTTGCCCACCTTGATTTATAATCGTATTCACGGTTTCATTAGCTTCTGCCTCGGATCTGGAATAGTTCACTGCAACAAAGGCTCCACGTCGGGCTAATTCCAGACTTACAGCCATGCCAATTCCAGTACCACCACCAGTTACTAAGGCTACTTTATGGTTTAGATTCATCCTCATTCACTCCTTTGGTTGGCATATGTTGTTGATAGAGAGTATTCTATAATGATTATCGGATTTCGTATAATTGAATTAATTGAAGATTTGGTTCAATTTAATTGAACTAAGTAGTGGAGGGCTCAGGAATGGATCAAAAAACAATAAAAACCTTTCAAGCCATTGTGATTTCAGGAAGCTTTAACCGTGCAGCAGAGGCATTGAATTATGCTCAATCAACGGTCACGATGCAAATGCAGAGGCTTGAATCCGACTTAGGATGTCAATTGCTTGAGCGGGGAAAACAAATCAGCTTAACAGAAGCTGGTAGATTGTTTTATGAAGAGAGCTTACATATTGTTAAGGATATGGAGCGGCTACAGAGCCGTTTGGCCGATTTGAAGATAGGCGAGGCTGGCAGCGTCCGCATAGGGGTAACGGATCCGACGGCGAGCTATCGTTTGCCGCAGTTGTTAAGTAGTTTTATGACGCAGTTTCCGAAAGTGAGGGTCTCCGTGGAGATCGCGGGAACCGCTGCACTCAGTGAACTACTTTTGCGAGGCGAAATTGATATGGCTGTTTGTTCAGCGCCAGAGCTGGGGAAAGAGCTTTATTTTGAACCCTTATTTACGGAGGAATTTGTATTACTTATGCCAGAAGAGCATCCGTTAGCTTCCAAAGAGAATATCACACCAGAGGATTTACGGGCTCATCGGTTACTTATAACGGCAGTGAACTGTCCTTATCGCAAAAAACTAGAAAATGTGCTGCAGGAATCAGGTGGAGCACCAGTAGATACTATGGAGATTGGAAGCATGACAGCTCTAAAATATTTTGTGGAAAGTGGTTTAGGTGTCGCTCTTGTCCCTGAGATTATGCTGAATCCAGCGCCTGCAGGAACGGTATTGCGGAAGCTGGAGGGAGAAATGATTGATATGACTTGCGGAATCCTATGCAAACTTTCGGATTATCCGTTCAAGCTAGCGAGCTCCAGATTGTATCATTTTTTAAAGCAGGAACTAATCTCAACAAGGATATTTTGAATTTTAAACGAATTGTTAAGAAATAGAAAAAATAGAGAGGGCGGTGTTTGATGTTTTTTAGGAGGAAATTCAGTTTCTGGCTTTCGATTATTAGTATCATCATCTGTCTGGGTGATTATTTGGGGATTGAGATTGCAAACATCATTCTTGTGCGACTTAATCCAATTATAGATACGCTGATCTTTATGCAGCCCTTTGCAAACTGGATGGTTGATGTTAATAATACGGAATGGGCTGCAAGCAGTATACTAATCAGCGTCAAATTCCCCACGTATGTAATTCATTTTGGGACGTTCCTAATTTTAGGACTTCTTATAGATTATCTTATACATATATTTAAACAGAAGTGAAAAGCGAGCCTATTAGCCGAGATGAGGAAAGGTGAGATGAGATGAGCGGAGCAGAGGGAAAGCTTGAGTTAGAGAGGATTGTTTTTATTGGAAGGACCTTTGAAGAGTATTTGCAGATGTTCAAATTGCAAGAAGCGGATCTTGTAGGCCGGCGGATTTTAGATTGTCCTGCAGGTGCCTGCTCTTTTACAGCGATATCGAATCAGTTAGGGAGTGACGTGACTGCTGCGGATATCGCTTATTACTACTCTGCGGAAGAGCTTGGAGATAAAGGGGTTCAGGATATTGAGCATGCTATGTCTGAGTTGGATAAGGTACAGGGCAATTTTGTATGGGACTACTTCAAGTCTATAGAGGATTTAACACAAGCGAGAAGTAAGGCTTTAAACGATAACATCAAGGATCAGAGACAAACCCCGAAGCGATATGTTCCTGTGATTTTACCTAATCTGTCGTTCAATGATGAGGATTTTGATCTGACATTGTCTGCGCATTTCCTATTTACGTATAATGATCGGCTGGACTATGATTTTCATCTAAGGACTGTTAATGAACTTATGCGGGTGACTAGAGGAGAGCTTCGTATTTTCCCTTTAGTTGATCTGTCTTGCAAAAGATATGAGCATCTAGATCGCCTAATAGATGAGATGGTTCAACAAGGCTTTGCTGTGGCGGAGATGGAGGTTCCTTATGAATTTCAAAAAGGGGCAAATCAGATGCTAAGCATTAGAAGAATGAAGCCATAAGATAGTAGATAGCTATAGTTTGTAAAATAAAAACGAGGGTCTCTAAGCTATTTTTATCGCTTTGGAGACACCCTTGTTTTTTTAATATTGCCCTATAAAAAATTACGCTACTTTCTCTTTACGTTCTGCTATATAACAAGCTATCCCAAGTACCAGACCGAGTCCTACCAGAACGGCACCGACCCATGGCAGCGAAGTAATCGCAAGATGAGAAATGACCCATCCACCGATGAAGGCACCCGTTGCATTCCCTAGATTCCCTGCGGAGTGGCTAGTCGTTGAAGCGAGTGCGGGAGCGGCCTGAGCCAGACTCATGATCCGTATTTGTAGTCCTGGCATAACCGCAAAGGACACCAAACCCCAGAAGAAGATTGTAATGACCGCAGCAATTGGACTGTGCATTGTAAAGGAAAAAATCGTAAGAATGACACTAACTGCAAAATAAAGTCCCACGATAGAAGGCATCAGCTTCCAATCCGCTAGCTTCCCACCAATGATATTTCCGATGGTTACACCACAGCCAAAGAGGACTAGAATCCATGTCACGCTATGCTCGGCAAATCCGGTCACCTGCTGAAGCAGGGGCGCAATATAAGTGAACACCGTGAACAAGCTGGCGTTACCAAGCGCACCGATCAGTAAGAATAGAAGCAATTTAGGATTAGCTAGCGCAGAAATTTGCTGGATTACACTAGCAGGTTTGTCTTGTTTAAGCTTTGGAATGAAAATAAGAATGCCGATTAGTGCAACGACTCCCATGACTGCTATCGCAGCAAATGAGGCGCGCCAGCCCATGCTTTGTCCAATAAATGTTCCTAAAGGAACGCCAACAATATTGGCTATCGTTAAACCCGCCATCATAATAGATACGGCTCCGGCCCTCCTATTGGGCTTGACCAGATTAGAAGCGATCACTGCGCCCACGCCAAAGAAAGTTCCGTGTGTTAAAGCTGTGATGATCCGAGCTATCATAAGAACGGCATAGTTTGGAGCAAATACTGAGATTCCGTTACCTAGAATAAATAATACCATGAGCAGGCATAACAGTTTCTTTTGCGGAATTCGTTGTGTAAGGATGGTTAGGATAGGAGCGCCGACGGCTACCCCAAGGGCATACATCGTAATGAGCTGGCCTGCCGTTGAAATACTAACCTGTAAATCCTTGGCTACATTTGGTAAAATACCCATGATGACAAATTCAGTCATTCCAATGGCAAAAGCGCCTACCGTAAGCGAAAGAATAGAGATGGGGAAAGGTTCTTTGCGTGTTTTTTCCACACGGGCTGGTTCCTTGTTGAGGCTTGGAATTGCGTTCATGGTGCCGATGTTCAACCTTTCTTCTGTCTGTAATGAAGCTCCACCCTTATTGAGATGATAGATCCGACATGTAGTACTGCTTTATATTATTTAGTTTTCTGAAATTATTTTCAAGAGAAATATTTATTTCAGATATTTTCATTTTAAGTAATCATAGAAGGGATGAATTATTCATGATGGATGAAGGTGTAGTTCAAGTGCTCGAATTACCGGAGATGAAGCTAATAGGCTTGAGTATTACTTCTTCTTTTGTAGGGGACGAGACGGAAAGAGTAGAAGCGATGAAGCGAGAGCAGTATGTTCATGTAAAATCCAAAGGTGATTCCTATGAGGTTCTTCATAGTTATGTAAGGGAAAACGATTTGCAAAGTAATGATCGTGCACTGGCGATTGAAGTTTATCAGTTTGCTAATCCTACATGGCCTGATGAGGTTGATGTGTACATTCCATTGCGATGAGAAATAATTATAAGCAAGCAGCTTTAATGGCGCTCCAGCACTTTGACCTCGATTGGACACAGATTCGTTTCAACCAACGATCGGACACTTTCACTTTTGTAATAGAGACCAATAAAGAGGGGACTTTTTTGCTGCGTCTTCACTCGGGGAGATCTAAAGAGGAAATTAACTCTGAAATCGCTTGGCTGGAGCTTTTGACGAGCAAAATGGATGTCCCCCTGCCGAAAGGGGTTCATGATCGAACAGGTTCTGTTACGTTCAAAGTGGAGAAAGGTAATGGGGATGGTATATATGCATCGTTAATGCGCTGGGTTGAAGGTGAACATGCGAACGAAAGACTTACCGAAGAACAAATTTACAAAGAAGGCGTTCTATTAGCCGAGCTACATAAAGCGGCACAGGAGCTTGAGTTACCTCCAGGTTTTAATCGTCCCGTGTGGGATGAACATAGCTTTAGAAAAGCAATGCTCCGATTAAAGCTGCACTACCCTAGTTTTCTTTCGGATGATGAGTTCGTTAGGTATCAGTCTGCGGCTGAGAAATTATACGGCTGGTTAAGCAAGCAGCACAAAAATAAGAACAGAAGGACATATGGGGTTATCCATGGTGATTTACATCAAGGGAACATCATATTTAAAGAGGGTGAACCTCGACCGATTGATTTCGGAAGATGTGGCTGGGGATATTATCTTTATGATGTGGCACATACCATTCTAGGGCTGTATCCTTTACAAAGAGAACTGGTCATTAGGGGTTACGAAAGTGTGGCCAAGCTTGATGGGGAGTGGTTTCAGACTTTAGAGAATTTTATGGTCATGGTTATGATCGAAAATTATTGCCATCACGCACCCGACCCTAGAGAAACCGAGGGACTGAAAGCAGAACAGCCTTATGCGCAAGCGATTCTAAGGAATTATCTTAGGGGAGCTCCCTTCCTTTTTAACACCATTGAGATTTAGCGTATAAAAATAGGGCCTCATTGGGGAATTTATTAAAAGTTCCCTAAGGAGGCTGTTTTGATGAAAAAAAACTGGATTGCTCCTCTTCTTATCGCAGTGATGTTCTTGCTGGGGCAACAACCTTGCTCCGCTAATGGGTTTGTTCAACCGCCAGCCGAGGCTCCGTCCAGATCTGATTCGGAACCGAAGCTTCCAGATCAGGATTCCCGCGAGCTCATGTATAAAGACACAATGATGCTCTTTCTTTTACCCTATATTGAGAAAAAAATGGCTGAGATTTATGCGCCACTTCTAACGATAACTCCGACTGTCTATCCTTATTTAGTGGACGTTACTGATATGAAGCGAGTGAATGGGTTTCGTCGGTTCGATTTCTTAATTACACTCAACATACACCCTACAGTGGGTCCACATCTTTCCGTCGGAGAGGATACTATGACTTTTAGAATCACTCCTGGTCCTAAGGTGAAGTTAGAATCATTCAAGCATTTGAGAGACCCGAGAAAGTCTGATCTTTCACCAAATTACCAGAATATCTTGAGGTAGGGCGGTAATTAACTCTTACAATCACAATTTCGAACGCTTACCCAGCTAACCACACTCCGATCTATGGGGTGTTTTTTTGTGTCTAGAGCGGTGGTGGATTATTGCCATGTATGGTATTATGAAAATAGTAGTTATATTGATTTTAGTTACTAAATTCAAAGTGTGAGGTGTAAGGATTGATTGATCATAAATTCGAAGACGAACACAGCGATGAAATTTTAAGTGAATTCAAATCTAAAATCACAAGCGATATCACAAGTAGCTCTAAGGATAAAGTTAAGGTAGGCGTAGCTACTAAAGACGGGCAGTTAGGGTTTCTTTTTACGAGGGGAGGTCTTCGGGAAGGGGCTGGCAGAAAAAGCACCGGTATAACTAAAAAGGTCTCTTTGACGCTTCCAGAAAACATCTGGCAGGAGATAGAGCAGGCTTGTGAGGAACAGAACGTATCTCGCTCCCAGGTATTTCGGAACATTATTGAGGCGCATTTTGCAAAGGAATCTAAGGAGAGTTAGGTGAAATCTTTGCTAATCCATGTGTCAAAAGATTCTCTCAGCACTGCACTACAAGCAGCCTTAAAAGCTATAACCGCGAATAGTTCCTCACGTGCTCTTACCGGAATACATATTCAGGCGCAAGCGGAGGGTCTGACTTTAACAGCCAGCAATATAAGAATGACCATTGAATATAAGCTTCCTGTGAAGATGGATTCGATGATTGTACACAAATCAGGTGAGATCGTAGTGCCCGCACGTTATTTTTATGAGATCATCCGCAAGCTTGACCCTGGATTAATTAGCCTGGAAATCGCAGAGACATTGATTCTAAATATCCAATCGGGCAATACCCAGTTTCGTTTATGCGGGATGGACACTGCAGAATTTCCAAGAATCCATTACATGGATCATCCAAACATCCAAAAGATACGCATGAAGAACACACTTTTGAAGCGAATATTTAAACATGTGGTTTTTGCGGTTTCTTCGTTGGAAACTAGACCTGTACTCACAGGAGTTTTACTTCAAATAGATAATCACAATATTCGCGTAGTCGCCACTGATGGCATCCGCCTGGCTCAGCTTGTTGTGGAAAACGTAGAAGATTACGAAGCAAGTCCTTTAAATGTCATTATACCGGGCAGCACTCTTCAGGATCTTTTAAAAATGATAAACGATAATGAGGGCAGCAGCACCCAAATCGAGATAGGTCAGAAACAAATCAGATTTATTTCTGATGGCTTGAGGGTTCAGTCTGCGCTATTAGAGGGCACATATCCCTTTGTCGATCATTTAATTCCGCAGGTGTACCTCTCCGAAGTGATTGTTAATACAGAGCGTTTGTTGCTTGTCGTTGAACGTATTGCTATATTGGCTGGTGAAAGTGTAACGCTCGGTGTACTTCCCTCCGGTATACTTCATTTAATATCCTGGACCGCCGACGTAGGTGAGGCAAAAGAGGAGATTCCATTGGAGTATCTAGAAGGTGAATATTTTCGAGCAGCTTTTACGGGAAATATTTCAGAGACATCCTTCGGGCGATTGATAGTGAGACGCTTATCATAAGGTTTGCTGGAAAAGAAAGACCACTGGTGATACAGCCTGTAGACATGACTTCATCCACACTTTTTTTAATTACACCAATGAGGACGCAGGATGGAGGATAGTCATATGAGCTTGCTAAGAAGAGTTCTTTTCGTTGAAAAATATTATATTAATTACTTGGAGGGATGATCTGTGAATCTGTTTCAGATGGGATCAAAGCCGCTTGGGACCGAAAGAATCACGACATTTTTAGAGGATAATTATGTGAGTATCGGATATCCCGGAATAGGGGATTTGGAGAACATCAGTAAAGTGGAGCTCCGCGATCGGATGATTCATACATACCGATACAGTGAGTTGGAGCTTACAGAACATTTACAAGCCATTCATCTGTTCGTACATACGATGCAGGATGGTGATTATGTGCTGGTGTGTGATGGAGATTGGGTACATCTAGGTGATCTTGGCGATTATTTTTACAATGAATTATTTGACGCGCCAGACCTCGGTACATGCCATCGACGTGGTGTAACTTGGCTGAAAAGTCTTCCTATAACCGATCTAAACGTAGAGGTAAAAGAATTTCTTAGCGATAGTGGGATAGTTAAACAGTATAAGGGGCCGATGCCTAGTGCTCGTGTGGATCTGTGGATTACAGGTTCTTCTGATTCAGAGCAAGCGGTGATTAATCGAGTGCATGTGGATGAAGAGACATTATCAATGGCGCTCGATATTTTGAAGGAAGCTCTTGTTAGTGAGAGCGCCGAACGACGGGAACGAGCAGCGATTGCAATTCTTCAGTATGCTAAGTAGTGGAGAAGAGGTTTAAGCTCCTCATCCTTAGTAAAAAAAGCGTTCCGTCCGAACTTCAATATCGGATGAAACGCTTTTGTTATATCTATCGATATCTTCCTGTAACCCTTAGATAAATTCAACGAATTCATTGACCGGCTTACGATAGCCACGTGGTCTGATTTTATGTTTCTTGTCTTTGCCAATTGTAATCAGCATAACCGGTACCATATGATCGGGTAGATTTAAAGTGGATTGAATGGCTTCCGGATCAAAGCCGATCATCGGGCAGGTATCCCAGCCTTTATCTTTGGCAATCAGCATAAAGTGCATGGCAGACAGGGAGGCATTTCGTATCGCTTCATCTCTTTGAAAAGCATCCTTTCCTGCGTAAGCATTGTTAATCGTTTCAATCTCTGCATCATAATCCTCTGGACTCATCGCCCCTAAAGCTTTAAGTCCACCGTAGATTTCTGGAGCTTTCAAATAAGCTTGTTTATCTCCGAGTACTACAATTACCGCTGAGGCGGAATGTATTTTATATTGACCGTAAGCCGCCTTACGAATCTCCTCTTTTAAATTCTCATCAGAAACCACTTTGTAATTGGTATGTTGAAGATTATAAGCCGATGGTGCCAATCTAGCGTAAGAGAACATTTCCTCTAATTCATTCTGAGGGATCTTCACCCCTTCAACAAAATTCATAGCAGACCTGCGGGATTCAATTAAATCTGTAAAAGTGCTCATGAGTTATTCCTCCATATGTTATGTATTTGCTTGTTAATTATAAATAGGTGATATTTATAAATGAACTAACTATTAGTTACTAACTCAAAATAGCACAGTTAATTATATTCGTCAATGATTAAATTCACTTCATTTACATTCAGCTATCGAAGTACTTTGGAGTGTCGAAGAATAAATACTACGTTGTAAAATATTGGGATGTAAATTAGGATATTAGGATATGAAAAATTTAAATTGCTTTTATTAATGAAAGGGTGAGAATGTTGAACGATATTAGAGCGCAGTTGATAATAGACCTGCAAAGAATTGAAGAGAACGATTACGAGCTTAGAAGTGGGGAGCAATTAAGGGATTATGTGAAGTTGATGCTTGAGTATATAGGAGATCCACAGCCGGAACTACGTGATGACTTGATCTATTCCACCTTCTACAAATGGATTAACGAGAAACAATGGTTTAGTGATGCGGAGCTTCGTGAGCTGCTCCTGATTCTTCTTGATGAGCAGCATTTGTTCTATCACATTGGCAGTAAGGACGATCCGGCTGTGTTCACCAGAACATTTTCTGTACTGGTCGTTGCGCTTATTCTTCAGCGGCATAGGGAACAGGGGTTGTTAGATAGCGCTGCGTTTACAAATGTGAAGGAATCCTTAATTAGATATTATGAGGAAGAACAAGATTTACGAGGATTTACACCTGAAGCAGGCTGGGCACACGCTGCGGCCCATGGCGCAGATGCTTTGGATGAACTGGTACTGTGCTCAGAGAGTGATGCAACGATCCGGGAAGAGGTTCTGGCAGTCATCCAAAGGATGCTTTACAACGATCAGTACATATTTAGCGACGAAGAGGATGAACGGATCGCTACGATTGTAGCTACAATGATAGATCATCATTTACTTGCAGAGCTGTCTATAGTGGATTGGATCGGAAGTTTGGAACAATGCGGAGGGTGGCCGCGAAGTCGTAACAAGTATGTGGCTCGTGTGAATACAAAGAATTTCCTTCGTTCACTTTATTTTAGGTTGCTTCCGAAGAAGAATCCGGATTTGGTATCCGTTATATTGAAGGCGGAAATGAATCTGAATGAATTTACTGAATAAGCATTTACTCAATAAGCATTTACTCAATCAAATGTGTATAAATGATATCAAGAATTTTAACTATCCCGTTTTAATGTAATAAAAATCACAAAACTTTAGAGAAATTCAAAAACTTTGTGACATTTATAACTTGATAAGTGCTATAATAGAAATATGGCGTCACAAGTTATTATTTTTTTATTACTACTAAGCAGCAAAGCTTATTTGCAGAGGAGATTCGGATATGTCAGAAACAATCACTCAAACAACCCCTGAACAAGAATCACCAAAATTAGCTGTCACTCAAGAACAAATGAATGTTCTGGAGCAGCTATTGAAACCTGAAGTTCAGGAATCGTTAACGGTTCTAGTGGAACAGTTGCCAAAATTAACAGAGCTTGCCGGCGTGCTCACAAAGTCATATGACTTTGTTCAAACTGTCGCTGCGGATGAAGTCTTGAAAAGTGATACGGTAAGTGCAATTAAAGAACTTGCTGAACCTGTGGTGCATTCGGCGAAGAATATGGCAGCTACAGTGATCGAAGCGCAAGATCGTGCGAATGAAAGCAAAGAAGTGATCGGTGTATTTGGTCTAATGAAGATGCTTAAAGATCCACAAGCACAGAAGCTTTTCCGTTTTGTAAATGCTTATCTTCAAGTCGCCGGCGAACGCAGTCAGCAGAAATAATATTTTTTATATCTCATTCGTAAGGACGGAGGAAACATCATGTCTAAACATATTGTCATTCTAGGAGCAGGTTATGGTGGTCTACTAAGCGCCTTAACTGTACGCAAGTACCTGAAGAAAGACGAAGCTAAAATTACAGTCGTTAACCAATATCCTACACATCAAATTATTACAGAATTACATCGTCTTGCAGCGGGTAGTGTTGCAGAGGGTGCTGTTGCTATGCCACTGGCTAAGCTTTTTGCCGGCAAAGATATCGACCTGAAAATCGCAAAGGTTAACTCTTTTTCTGTTGAGAACAAACAAATTACACTATCTGATGGTGTGACATTGTCCTATGATGCTCTAGTTGTGGGTCTTGGAAGCACTACGGCTTATTTCGGCATTCCAGGTCTTGAGCAATACAGTATGGTATTGAAATCGGCAGCGGATGCTAACAGAATTCATCGTCATATTGATGAGCGTATCCGTGAATATGCGAAGTCTAAGAATCCAGCAGATGCAAGCATCCTAATCGGCGGCGGTGGCTTAACAGGTGTTGAACTTGTTGGTGAAATCGCTGATGTGTTGCCAACACTCACTAAGAAATATGGCGTAGATCCTAAAGAAATTAAACTGATGCTCGTTGAAGCAGGTCCTAAGATTCTTCCAGTATTGCCAGATGCACTGATCGAACGTGCAGTGGCTAGCTTAGAAAAACGTGGTGTTCAATTCTTGACAGGTCTACCTGTTACGAATGTAGCGGATAATGTCATTGACTTGAAAGATGGTCAAAAAATTGTTGCTAACACCTTCGTATGGACTGGCGGCGTACAAGGAAATCCACTGATTGGTGAATCCGGTCTTGAAGTGAACCGTGGTCGTGCAACGGTAAATGAATTCTTGCAATCCACATCTCACAAGGATGTATTCGTTGCTGGCGACAGCGCTGTTGTCTTTGCCGAAGATGGTCGTCCATATCCACCAACTGCACAAATCGCTTGGCAAATGGGTGAATTGATCGGGTACAATCTTTATGCATACTTGAAGGATAAATCATTTGAATCCTTTAGTCCGATCAACTCAGGTACGCTTGCCAGCTTGGGTCGTAAAGACGGTGTAGCCATTGTTGGTGCTAGCTCAACACCGCTAAAAGGCTTGCCTGCAACCTTGATGAAGGAAGCAAGTAATATTCGTTACTTGTCTCACATTAAAGGATTGTTTAGCTTAGCTTATTAATTGTATTATTGGAAAACCTGCTCTAAATAGAGCAGGTTTTTTTGTTGATCTCTAGTGGTTTCTACCATGAATTGTTAATGATTGTCCTGGTACGTAGTAATCATTTTTGATATACTATATTGGCTAATATTAACAGTGGAAATAGGGGAGGATTACGTGATGTTATTCCGACAAAACGATGTCATTCTGTTTCAAGGCGACAGTATAACGGATTGGGGTCGCAATTATGAAGATGCGTCATCGCTTGGTGTAGGCTATGCATTGATGATCGCCGCTCGTCTGGGGCATTTATATCCTGAGAAGAATCTTACGTTTTATAATCGTGGAATTAGCGGAAACCGTGCAGTAGATTTGCAGGAACGCTGGGAGAAGGATTGCCTGAATCTGAAGCCGACTTGGGTATCCTTATATATTGGGATTAACGACACTTGGCGCCGCTTTGATTCTGGTCAGGAAACAACGCCTGAACAATTTGAAGCTGCCTATCGTGACCTGATCGAACGCACGCAGCATTCGCTGGCTGCTAAATTAGTCTTAATCGAGCCATTCGTGTTGCCTGTCCCAGAAGATCGTAAAACCTGGCGCCAGGATCTGGACCCTAAAATTCACATTGTTCGTGAACTGGCACGTGAATATGGTGCATTGCTTGTTCCGCTGGATGGCCTGTTTGCTGCGGCATCCGTGAAAGCAGAACCTGCTTATTGGGCTCCGGATGGAGTACATCCATCACCTGCGGGTCATGCGCTTATTGCAGAGGCTTGGCTTAAGACGGTAGGCGCAATTCAAGCTTAATCGTCTGATCGTATCACTACATATTTACTTGATTCTATAAGACTAGAACCACTCATTAAAGGAGCAGGTTATAGTCTTTTTTTTAAAAATATAAGAATTTATATGTTCCATGTTATAAATTATCCTTATATTTCTCGCATAAACACTTGTCGCCCCTATAGGGATGCGAAAGCGTTTATGCTTGTAACGGTTCGGAAAGCCGATTTCTTTATATTTATGGACGCTGTTATAATTGGATTATGTTTCTTTTCTTGGAGGCGGTCCGCATTAGGCATTTACTGTGTGTTGTATCGTTGGTAGTGGTTACGTTGTTAAGTGGATGTAAGAATGATGTGGGCTTCATAAATGCCAGGTGGATCACCGGAGTGTCATTAACCTCAGTAACAACCAGTGATCAGAATCAAGCTGACCAATCAGAATATTCTGAGACCCTGATGCTGAAGGACTCCACTCTGATTAAGACACTTGCGGAAGCTATGAACAAGAGCAATAAATTGTTGGGAGAGCTGGATTGGGCTCCTGAATTTAAAATGAAGCTTGTTTACGGTGATGGCTACTCGAAGGATTATTACATAGCAATAGGTGATGAACCCGGCTATAGAGGAGTATTTACTACAGCCGAGAATGGTGGTCAGGGCTACTCTATTCCGGTGAAGAATTCGGACCGATTAAGGAAACTCATTTTTGGGGCAGCAGATAAGGCGAACATTGAACAGACGGAGTCGTTGGAGTCTCCGGTCAAGGTTAAAGGGCCAGTAACAATATCACATAATGACCTCTCTTCGGTCACTACTAGAGCCGAATTCTTGGATCTGCAGCTTTTAGATGGAACCTACAGTGAGGATTGGACAATACCAGGTCCGTTGATGGGAAGGAATTGGAGTGGCCGATTTGGGCTTGCGCTTATCGATGATCAAGGAAGAACTTTGTATCGTTTTCCGCTCAGCGAACATTTTGAGGACCCCTTAATATTTAATGATTTTTTTCAAATTCAATTTGAGGATTATAATGGCGACGGTGATCCGGATTTTACGATTGGTCAGTACGGATCCAGTAACGGTTACTTCTATAAGCTGTTTACGCTTAGGAAAAATAACAGTATAGAGGAATTAGAGACCAAACCAGACTCTGATTTGTTTATCAGCAGTCCTAAGGGGTATTCGATAAAGCTTGATAAAGTGGATGATCATAGCTTCAAGAGAAGTTATTACGATAATGTAGCGGGTAAACAGATGGAAGATATTTTTCAGTGGAATGGAAGTGCATTTCAGAAGTTAGACAAGTGATTCATACCAGAAGTGAGAGGAATGTGTGATAGATGACGAGTGATACCATACAAGATTTAGAAGGGCTAAAAGCCATAGGGAAAGTAGTAGGACATACCATCGCCGAGATGAAAAAGAAAGTAACTCCAGGTATGACAACAGCGGAGCTTGATAGCATTGGAGCTAAAATTCTAGCGGAATTCGGAGCATCTTCAGCCCCGATGAAAACGTATAATTTTCCAGGCAGCACCTGCATCAGTGTGAATGAAGAGGTTGCACATGGGATTCCTGGTCCTAGAGTGATTAATGCTGGTGATTTGATCAATATAGATGTATCTGCTGAGCTAAATGGATATTATGGGGATGCCGGAGTTTCTTTTCAATTACCACCTTATAATGATGACATTCTTCGTCTATGCCAGAGTGCAGAGGAAACTATGATGAGCGTGATCAATCATCTGAGAGCAGGGATGAAGGTCAATGAGATTGGCAGAATGATGGAACTCGAAGCTCGAAAACGCGGCTATAGAGTGGTACGTAATCTGTGCAGCCACGGGATTGGCAAATCACTCCATGAGAAGCCATTTGAAATCTTACCTTTCTACAATCCAAGAGTGACTACAGTGTTAAAAGAGGGACAGGTGATTACGGTTGAGCCCTTCCTTTCTACTGGAGCAGATTACGTGGAGCAGCAGTCGGATGGATGGACACTGAGTGTCGTAGACAATGGCCGGGTAGCACAGTTTGAACATACGATTATTGTGACTAAAGGTGAGCCTATTATCCTAACCAATCCATAAAGAGGAGAGTGCGAAATTGAAAATCGCCTTTATACTTTTTGACGGGATTACGTTCTTAGATTTTGCGGGGTTCTATGATGTTATTTATCGATTGGGGCAATTTGAAATCGGCAAAAATTTGTCTTGGGATATATGTGCAGCGTCGGAGGAAGTGACGGATGAGTTAGGTTTCACAGTTAAAGCTGGAAAAGTGCTGCCAGTGCTTTCGGAGTATGACATGGTATTTGTACCTGGAGGAATGGGGACACGTAAACTCCAGTATGATGAAGCTTTTGTATCGTGGATTGCAGGTGCTCACAATGTTCCTTATAAGGTATCCGTCTGCACAGGCTCACTGCTGCTTGGGGCTGCGGGGCTGCTAAAAGGAAAAAAAGCTACTACCCATCCATCTGCCTATGAATTACTAAAACCTTACTGTGAAGAAGTCTTAGAGACCCGTATTGTGCATGATGGTAATGTGATTACAGGTGGTGGAGTTTCCACTTCCATTGATCTGGGGTTATATCTGATTTCACACTTGGCTGGAGAAGCAGCAAAGAATTCGGTAAAAAAGCAGATTGATTATCCATACGAGATGCAGGGGATTGTTCGAATCTGAAGTTAAATACCGGAGGGATCAGAGATGGCTGGACAAAAAATGATGGTTATGCTGTTTCAGCAATGGGTAAGCGATACAGAACAGTGGGTACAACTTAGAGATTTGCTGATGAAGGAGAGCAATCTTCCCGGGCCGCGAGTGAATTTGGAGCTCTCAGGAAATTTTTCCGAATATTTCGCTCATCCTAAACTAACAGAAACAGACTGGGAGTTTCTTAATTCATGGGCTAATCTTACAGAGGCAGAAGCTGGGGTGAATGATCCCCGTGAGTTTCTGCCGTTTTGTGCGGTTAGAGCGCTGGGTGCTTATTACAGCTACGCTAAAGAAGATCAGCAAATTATGATTCAGAGCATCATTAAGACAGCTATGAACGACTCCAGGTGGAGGATGCGTGAAGCGTCTGCTATGGCGCTGCAAAGTATAGGGGAGGATGATTTTGCCCTTGTCAGGCAGCTGATCGACATGTGGGAGGAGGGTGCGAATGGGTTTGAACAACGAGCTTTTGTAGCAGCGTTAGCTCATCCTCCTCTTTTAAAAAAGAAAGAGAATACGCTTTATTGTCTTCAGTTGGCTACTCGAATCATCGAGAGTATGGGGAGTGGGGAAGTGCAATATGAGAAAGCTGAGCATTTTCGTGTATTATCTAAGGGACTTGAATACAGCTTAAGTGTATTTGTGGCGAGTGAACCTGAAGCGGGTTTTGCCATGCTGGAGAAATTCGCTAAGAGCCCTGATCACCGGATTATTAAGATTGTGAAGAGTAATCTTGGTAAGTCACGTTTGAGTAAAAAGTATGCTCTACAAGTTGCTGAGATCCTCAAGAGTTTGACAATACAGGAGAGAACATGAGGATCGGATCTCCATTGGAATTATGAAGTGTAGTTTTACATACATTTAACATGCCACATATGCTTAAGTGATATAACTGAAGGAACTAGGTGAAAAGGTGGCTGTTAGATGAAACTAAGTAAAGAGGAAAAATCATGGATTTTATATGACTGTGGAAATTCGGCTTATTCGATGGCAGTTACAACGGCTTTACTGCCCATTGTTTTTGGGATGTTTTCGAATGTTAACAGCAGCATGGATTTGGGGTATTTTAATTCCATAGCGAGTATTCTGGTGGCTATCCTTAGCCCGATTTTAGGGACGATGGCAGATTATAAGGATAAGAAAAAACGCTTCTTCATATTTTTCTCATTGATCGGCGTAATAGCTACTGCTTCGCTGGCTTTCGTTGCACCCGCGAGTGGGCAGTGGCAGTTATTGATTGTTTTTTATATTTTGTCAGTCATAGGTTTTGCCGGGGCCAATATTTTTTATGACTCTTTTCTGGTGGATGTAACCACGGATGAAAGAATGGATAAGGTATCCTCAAAAGGGTTTGCTTTTGGATATATCGCCAGCGTCATTCCATTCGGTATTAGCCTACTGCTGATTCTGTTTATGGGAATGGATAAATCGATTGGCTATCAGATTGGATTTATAATCACCGCCCTTTGGTGGGGACTGCTGACCATGCCTATGATCAAGGATGTGCAGCAAAGATATTACATAGAACCTGAACCAAAACCGATCATTAATAGCTTTAAAAGACTAGGAGACACGTTTAAAAATGTCAGACAGCATAAAGTAGTATTTGTATTCTTGATCGCCTACTTTCTCTATATTGATGGAGTAGATACCATTATTAAAATGGTAGTACCCTATGCGACATCGGTTCTGGGTGCGGATGCTTTTGATACCTTTACTCTACTGGGAATCTTATTAGTGATCCAGATTATCGCATTTCCATGTGCTATCCTGTACGGTAATCTCGCTAAAAAATACTCCGCTAGAACGATGATCATTGTGGGGATTTTTACATATATCATTTCCTGTATCGCGGCTTACTTTATTACTTCAGTGTGGCATATATTTATTTTGGGAGCGCTAATTGGTTCTGCCCAGGGAGGGATTCAAGCGCTCAGCAGATCTTATTATGCTAAGATTATTCCTAAGGAAAAATCCAATGAATTCTTTGGGTTTTACAATATCTTTGGCAAGTTTGCGGCGATTGTTGGTCCTGCTGTAATGTCTTTAACGACTACCCTGACAGGCAACGCTAAATTTAGTATTTTAGCGATTATTCCACTATTCATTATTGGATTCTTCGTATTTATAACTTTACCTAAAGAGCAGCTTGAACAAGATGAACCGAAGGGACTTATCCTATGAAGTCAAGCGTAGAACAAACGGCAATGGCCAAATATCTGATTGTCATCTCTTACGATGCCTTTTCAGAAGATCAATGGGAAATGGCCAGCCGTCTTCCAAACTTATCGAAATTGATAAAGAGCGGAGCACATAGTAATCAATTAAAAAGTGTATATCCTACGCTCACTTATGTGGTGCACACTACGATAGCAACCGGTGTATATCCAGATAAGCATGGTATCCATCATAACAATCCGTTTCAGCCGTTTGTGAAGGAAAAGGAGCAAAGCTGGTTCTGGTTTAGAAATGCGATAAAGGTGCCTACGATTTATGATGCTGCGCGCGAGCATAACTTGAGTACCTCTGGAATCCTCTGGCCGGTATCAGGGAAATCCTCCATCCAATACAATATCCCTGAAATCAGAGCCATCAATAACGAAAACCAGGCACTGAAGGTGTTGAAAAGCGGGAGCCCCTTATATTGTATCGAAATGGAGCTGAAATACGGCCGGCTTCGAAAAGGGATTGAGCAGCCCTATCTGGATGACTTCACGACAAAGTGTGCGATAGAAACGATTAAGCGCAAAAAGCCAAATCTTCTTATGATGCATTTGATTGATCTGGATGACGCCAAGCATGTCTACGGCACTGACAGCGATGAAGTGATGCAGGTAATCACACGTATGGATAAACGGTTAGGTGATATTATGCAAGCAGTGGATGATGCCGGAATAAAGGAGGATACGATTTTTTTGGTATTGGGTGACCATGGCCAGTTCAATGTTAGGTATAAAGTGCATCTGAACAACCTTTTGCAGGAAAAAGGGTTGATCTATGAAGATAACGGCGAAATGAAGTGGAGGGCTTACTTTCAGTGTGGGGGCGGAGCCGCTTATCTGCATATTAAAGAAGGTGATGAAGAAGCTGAACAATTAGCGTTAGCTGTTATTCAGGAATATATGAATGATGACGCTTCAGGTATAGAGGAAATGTATACTAGAGAGCAGCTGAATCAACTTCATGTGGGCCCATCTGCTAAATATATGCTTGAAGCTAGGAGAGGCTATTGTTTTGATGAGAGCATGGACGAACCTACGATTGTTGATTTGAACAAACAAGGGATTAAATATGCTACGCATGGCTACTCTCCCAATAAAGAGGATTATAGATGCAACTTGGTGATCTCAGGGAATAAGGTGAAAAGTGATTTTCCTATAGGGGATCTGGAAATGGTAGATATAGCTCCTACGATGGCAAAGATTTTAGGGATTGATTTTAAGCCTTGTGACGGAAGAGTTTTAGATGAAATTTTCTTGGTATAGATTGAATATATATAAAGTCGGAATATTTACTTGAGCCATATCCATATACAATGGAATTAAATTGAATTTAGAGGTGAATTGGATATGGATGCTGGTATTAGACAAAAAATTTTAAATAAAAATGACAGACTTATTCATATGGTTATTGAACGTGCTAAGAGAGATTTTCCTGATGACATTGCAATCATTGGGCTTACAGGTTCTTTCAGTACCGGAGATTTTCATGAAAAAAGCGATCTTGATCTAATCATAATTAATAACACGGCCCAAGGCTGGGGGATATCTTCATGTTTTATTTTGGAGGATGTTGGCTACGACATATACTGTACGCCATGGGAAACAAGGATAGAAGAACAAGCGAATCTTGAGAGTCCGATGATTTCGTGTCTAATAGATCTAGAGCTGTTATATTGTGCGAAACCTGAATATCTGGAAAAGCTAAATTTATATAGACAAAGAGCACTCGATGCTTTGGCAAAGCCTATAGGGAGTGAATGTATTAGTAGAGCGAAAAAGAGTATAGACATAGCAAAGCAAGAATATACAAATACATTACTTTTTGAAGATATCGGAGCAGTGAGATATGCTTCAAGCGAAGTTGTATACAACTTGGTGAATGCGCTAACACATTTGAACAATACCTATTTTAAAAGGGGACTTAAGAGATATCCGGAGGAAATAGCTACGTATCGGTATATTCCTGATGATTTTGAAAATAGATATTTAGCTGTGATTGATGCGAAGACAATCGTTGAAATCAGAAGTGCATCCTATAGATTTTTAGAAAGCGTTAATAATTTATATAATAAAATGTATAAGACTTTTGTGATTCAGCCTATTCCAACCTATGATAATCTTGGTGGCAGCTATGAGGAATTATGGTGTAACAGTCGTAATAAGGTTATAGCCAGTGTGGAATCAAATGATAAATCTTATGCTTATTATGCAGCCATGGGCACACAAAATTTTCTTGATGAAATGACAGAATCAAGGGGAACAAAAAAGTTTGATCTTATGCAGTATTTTGATTCAGATCATCTGCATTTATTTAAAGAGCAGTTCCTGCAGGTCATGGATGAATATTTGGAAGAATACAATAAGGTAGGAAGGAAAGTTGAGCGATACGATAATTTTGAGGAATTATATAACGAATATATGAAGGTATGATAGATAAGAATACCAGATTACCAGATTACGAATTTTCGTAGTCTGGTTTTTTCATTTTTTATGGAACGATAAAATTATTTTAAGTCATCTGGGTAAAATAATCGATAGTATACTAGCGGCGACTGATTTGCAAAAGTGGTGACATTTATTATAGACTATTTTTTATCGGCTTTTGTCCAGTGGATGTTATTCACTTGCAGTGATATAAAAAACTAATTTGAAGCGGGGAAATGGAATGCATAGTATAAGACAGCATCAAAAATCAAATAAACTGAAGATATTTTCAAAAGTCATATTAATTATTATAGGGGCACTTATTACTTCATATGGTCTGGAGTCCGTATTAATCCCTAACAATGTTTCAGATGGTGGTGTGACAGGCCTAAGTATCGTGGGCTCACAGCTGTTTGGATTACCGTTAGGGCTGCTAATTGTTATAATTAACATCCCTTTTGTTTGGCTGGGATATAAGCAAATTGGTAAAAGCTTTGCTATTTATTCCATTATTGGTATTGCTTCACTAGCTATTGGTACCAGTCTTATGCACCATGTGCCAACGATTATTGAAGGGGATACATTATTAATTACTGTTGTAGGCGGGATTATCATCGGTTTTGGTATGGGTTTAGCGTTACGTAATGGTGGGGCGTTAGATGGGATCGACATGTTGGCTGTATTGCTTTCACGAAAAATACCTTTTGGGACAAGTGATCTAATCTTATTCCTAAACATGTTTGTCTTTATTGTTGTTTCAACTGCATTTGGTCTACAAGGGGCGATTCTATCCGCACTTGCTTATTTTATTGCTTCTAAAGTGATTCATATTGTTGAAGAAGGACTGAGCGGTTCTAAAACGTTTAAAATCATCACCGTTCAGCCGGAAATCATGGTAGAAACGATTCGTGACCGATTGGGTCGCGGGGCAACCTATACAGATGCTTACGGTGGTTACTCGAATGAACAATTCAAAGAAATCACCTGTGTAATTAACCGTCTGGAAGAAAGCAAAATCAAAGAAATCATTCATGAAATTGACCCTAACGCTTTTGTCGTAGTATATGATGTTGCAGAAGTTAAGGGCGGTAATTTCAAAAAGCATAATATTCATTAATTACGATCCTGAAGTGACATCTCCTCCGTGTTTGACAAATGCATAAAATGTAACTATTATTGTTGCATCTGATTAATGCACTTGTTAATTGTACGACAGTAAGGCAGAAGGAGAGATTTATAGTGAACATTAGCACCCGATTTGCGGTAGCCATTCATATATTAACGTTAATCGACAGTAATAAAGAGGGCAAAAGTACCTCGGAGTGGATAGCTGGTAGTGTGAACACGAACCCTGTAGTTATCCGCCGGCTAACGAGTATGCTGCAAAAAGCAGGACTGGTAACAGCCCGCCCTGGAGTCGCAGGAGCCTCGCTGTCACGTAGTGCCGCTGAGATTACACTGCTTCAGATTTATAAGGCAGTAAACGCGGTGGAGGAGGATTCGTTGTTCTCAGTTCATGAGCACCCTAACCCTGAATGTCCAGTCGGCAAAAATATAGCCAGCGCCATTGTACCCGTATTCTCTCTCGCGCAAAAGGCAATGGAGAATGTCCTTCAAGAGGTTACTTTGGAGCAGATTGTGAATGAAATGCCTGAAATATAACCATCTCATATCGCAACTTAGAATGAAGACCACAACATGTGCTAACATGCTTGTGGTCTTTTTTTTATTAGAAATATATCTTTCATGCCATTTCGGGGATTGAGAGTAGTGACTCAAAGAAGGGAAGTAGGGCGTAATCATAGAATCTGTATTTAGAAGGCAGAAAACAGATAATACTTCATATAGGGAAACTCTAAGATGGTGAAGTGGAAAAATGAACGGAGGATTTACAGTGGAACAGATCGCATTAATCTCAGATATTCATGGGAATGTCCCGGCTTTGACAGCCGTATTAGAGGATATTAAGCAGCGTGGAATTAGCAGGATATTGTGCCTAGGGGATATTGTTGGAAAAGGGCCGAATTCAGATCTAGCCGTTGATATCATTAAGAACAATTGTGAAATCAGTGTTATGGGAAACTGGGATGATCTAATGAATCAGGATGTTGATTTTGAGATGGCCCGGTGGTGCCGGGAATTGTTAGGGAAGGACCGTTTGGCTTATTTAGGCACATTACCGTTCTCGATTGAGTTTATGATGAGTGGTAAGTTTATCCGATTATTTCATGCTTCGCCAAGAAGTTACTATGAACGGATTCAGCCTTGGGATGATTACGAAAAGCGATTGTCTATGTTTGGTTATTCCGATCTCTGTCAGGAGAAACGACAAGCGGATATCGTAGGCTATGGGGATATTCACAATGCTTTTATTCAACATTTAGAAGGGAAGACTTTATTTAATGTGGGCAGTGTGGGGAATCCTCTTGATGTCACTCAGGCATCATATGTGATTTTGGAGGGGGAGTATGGGGGCCTGACAACAGCATCTTTGAATATACAATTTGTAAGAGTTCCTTATGATATTGAGTTAGCCATTCAACAAGCCATAGATGCGGTTATGCCAGCCACAGAGCCCTATATTCGAGAGCTTAGAACTGCGCAGTACAGAGGGAATGGTCGGGGATAATTTAAGGCAACCTTAATTCATGCCATCAAAAAGTAACGGAGGGAACGTATTGAAGCTTAGTCAGGTGTTTGAGCAATTCCCTATTTTAGAAACAGAGCAACTGATCCTCAAAAAAATTGAAGTTAGTAACCTTGAAGAGGTATTTGGTATTTATAGCAATGATCAAGTGTTTGAGTACTGCGGAATCATTCCGAAACATAATAAAGATACAGTAAAGAATATGATCGGACATTTCGAGCGTGATTTTAATAAAGGGTTAAGAGTGAAGTGGGGAATTTTCCGTAAAAATAATCCATACATACTGCTAGGTATTATCGAAGCTATGGATTTTAATCAAAAAGTGGATATGGTCACGATTGGTTATTTTTTGGCGGAGTCTTATTGGGGAAAAGGGATTGCAACTCAGGCCGTTGAAACGGTGAAAAAATATTTATTTGAGACGGCAGAGGTCAATCGAATTCAAGCTGAAGTCATGCCTTTTAATGAGCGGTCCAAGCGGGTCCTTTTGAAAAGTGGCTTTATGAAAGAGGGGACGTTAAGACAAGCCCATGTATGGTCAGGTAAAGGGCTCATTGATTTGGAGATTTACAGTATTTTAGCAGAGGAATACGGAAAGGGAAAAAACAGATCCTAGTGAAAGTAGGGGGAATTATGGGGACTATCGTGGTAATCGGCGGGGGGGAGTTAATCGATCTAGAAACGCTTGAAATGGATCGTGAAGTTGTGAAGTTAACCCAGAAAGCTAATCCGAAAGCGTTATTCATACCAACAGCTAGCAGTGATGCACCAGGTTATTGTGATACGTTCAACAAAGTGTATGGCGAGATTCTAGGATGTGAAACAAGTCATTTATTGCTTGTGAGCCAAACCAATACCCATGAAGAAATCGCAGAGTTAATTATATCCGCTGATCTGATTTATGTTGGTGGAGGCAATACCCGAAAGATGCTTGAAATTTGGAAAAATACCGGCGTGGATGTGCTTCTAAAAGAAGCATACACCGCTGGGACCATATTAGCAGGGCTGAGTGCAGGTTCCATTTGCTGGTTTGACTATGGGCATAGTGACTCTGAAGCGTTCGACGACCAAGGAAACTGGCAATATATTAAGCTTGAAGCGATGGGGATTCTGCCAGGTATTCATTGTCCACATTATAATGAGGATATTCGGGTTGAGGATTTTTCGCGTATGGTAAAAGACGGAGGTTTGCTCGGAATCGCAGTGGATAATAGCTGTGCCATCATCTACAAGGATTATGAATATAAGGTGATGTCGTCCAGAGAAGAAGCTAAGGCCTACCGCGTGATGGACTCGGAGCAAGGTGTTGTCGTTACGCAAATCGAAGAACACCCAAGCTACAGACCACTTCAAGAAGTGTATGGTGGAGGTGATCAATGAAGTCTAATCAAATCTCAATGATCGTGGCGAGTCTTATTCTAGGAGTTTCATTTATTATTGGATGTTTAATAACTAATGGCGATAAAGAGTTGGAAGTTGATCAAGACCAGACGCCATCCATAGTAACGGCAGATAAGCTTTTGATCGATATTAAAGAGACGGCCTTATACTTAAATATGACTGAAGATCAAGTGATGAATATTATTAAAACGGAGCATGAGAATTTAAGCAGATCGGGCATTTTTCAAGGAACTATGTTTCCTTACATCAGAGTTGGTAATGAATATCTTTTTAACAAAGACTTATTAACAACCTGGGTTTCGGATGCCTCCTTAAATAGGAGGGTTTATCTAAACGGACAAACGAAATAAGGTTTTACTCGGATAAGGAAGGTGCTCTCAATTAAACTACTGTTTGTGTGCAGTCAGAATCGCTGGCAAGTCTAACTGCAGAGAAGATATTTCAAGGAATCGATGGTCATGATGTGAGATCTGCTGGAACAGAGAATCAAACTTTCTGAGGGGCATGTGGGCTGGGCGGATGTTATTTTTGTGATGGAGAAGAAGCATGTTCGAAGAATTCAATATAAATTCAGAGAGGGTGTAATCGGCAAAAGAATAATTTGTTTGAATATAACAGATGATTATTAGTAAATGGATGAAGTGTTCTTATGAATCATGTTTGGCTGTGAATCAGTCAGCATGATTTTTTTGTTGGTAATTGACAAACATATAGAAGGTAACTATACTAAAGATAGTTAATTTGTAACTGATTAAGTTACAGGAATAGTGGGAGGAAACATAATGACAACTAAAACAACACTTCATCCGGACGTAGAGATTGGTCTGGTGCAAATTAGAGTAAGTAATTTAGAGCGTTCGCTCACCTTTTATCAGAACGTAGTGGGGTTAAGTGTTCTGCGGCAATCTGGCCGTGAGGTGGAAATGACTGCTGATGGTCAGAATGTGTTATTGATTCTGCGGGAGATTGAGAATGCAAGGGTGCTTCGTCCAAACTCCGTAGCTGGACTGTATCATTTTGCTATTCTTGTTCCGGATCGTCCTAGCTTGGGACTCGTTGTGCGCAATTTGATCGCTTTGGGAATTGAAGTGGGCCAGGGAGATCATTTGGTGAGTGAAGCGCTGTATATTCAGGACCCGGATAACAACGGAATCGAAATTTATCGAGATCGTCCTAGGGATACATGGAAGTATGATGCGGAAGGGCATGTAATGATGACAACGGACCCAGTGGATGTAGATGGTTTGTTGGCGGCTTCTGAAGGGTTGAAATGGAACGGGCTTCCAGCTGGAACGGTGATCGGACATGTACACTTTCATGTGGGTAATTTAACTAAGGCGAAGGAGTTCTACGTTGGTTTGCTTGGTTTTGATCTAGTGGCTAATTATGGCAGTGCGGCAATGTTTATCTCTGCAGGTGGGTATCACCACCACATTGGATTGAATATATGGGCGGGGCAAGGCGCACCTGTGGCACCTGCAGATGCAGTAGGAATTGATTATTTCACCTTACTTCTTCCGAATGAAGCGGAGCGTACGTCTGTAGTGGAGCGTGTTAAGCAGGCGGGTTACACCGTTGTAGAAGAGAATGGAATCCCTACATTCAAAGATCCGTGGAATATTGGAATCAGACTTATAGTGAAAAGTCATACCAAATAACTAATCACCAATGGATAAGGGTTGTTGGAATCATTCAAAAGGGCCTATGAGAACACATTATGTGGAGATGAAATCTTCTTCCATACGATCATTTTGAATAGTGCGTTTAAGAATAATGTACGAACTGGGGAGAAAGTTAGATCTGGATATCGACCGAAGCATCGTTCAGGAGCTCCTTAATATAAATACTACAGTAAAAAAATCGTAAACATATACAGGAGGACAAGCTTATGAAGATCGCAGTTGTTGGAGCAAGTGGTAAAGCCGGAAGTCGAATCACTCAGGAAGCGTTAGATAGAGGCCATGAAGTTACAGCCTTTGTACGGGATGCATCGAAAGTTGCAACTAGTAAGGCAAAGGTCATCGAAAAGGATGTATTTGCACTTACCGCTGAAGATTTGAAGGGTTTTGATGTTGTTGTGAATGCTTTTGGAGCACCGTTCGGACAAGAGCATCTGCATGTGGATGCCGGAAATGTGCTTATTGAAGCATTAAAGGATGCCCCTAATATAAGATTAATTGTAGTTGGAGGTGCGGGAAGTCTATATGTAGATGAGGCTAAGACGCTTAAAGTGGTAGATACTCCTGATTTCCCTGACTTTATCAAGCCAACGGCTATGAATCAAGGGAAGAACCTGGAAATCCTGCAAGGTACAGATTCGCTGTCTTGGACTTTCGTTAGTCCATCCGCTAATTTTGCAATTGGGACTAGAACGGGTTCTTATGTGAAAGGCAAAGATCATCTGCTTGTGAATTCCAAGGGTGAGAGCTATGTCAGCTATGAAGATTATGCGATTGCTATTGTAGATGAAATTGAACAGCCGCAGCATATTCGTGAACGGTTTACAGTGGTTTCGGAATCATAAGTGAGTATAACGAGTAGGGACTATGTATAAAAAGAAAGCAGAGCCAGATCAGGGCTCTGCTTTCTTGTATCAGTTTATTCTCTTGCTTCCGCAATTTCAGCAATCCGTTTGTTTGCGTTTCCGCGATAAATTCCGCCATGATAGCAAATGACCGTTTCAATTTCATACTCGGCGAACTTCGTCAGAGAGGATAAAGCTTGCTTCATGTCAGGCGTTGCCGAAGGCGTGGGGCCGTGCAGCTCACCGCTTTGTACGGTAAGAGCATCCGCTGCAATTAGCGTACGGCTATCATGATGGTATAGACTCAGATGTCCAGGGCTATGTCCTGGTGTATGGATAATCGTAATTCCACCGGCAAGAGGTAGTATTTCCCCGTCTACTATGGTTCGATCTACTTTTCCTTTAGGGGGATGAGATAACACGGATAGGAATGCGCGGCGCCATTTTTCTGGTACATGAGGGGGGATCATGGCTTCTGCCGCAGCTAAAGCTTCAGGGGTGTGTTTAAGGAGCATTCGCTCTCCTTCAATATAAGGCTTCTCGATTTCGTGAGCCAGAACTGTCAGTTCAAGACATTCTTCTGACAGTAGATCAGGTAAGCTCCCGATGTGATCTAGATCTTGATGTGTGATGATTACGGTGCGTAGTTGTTCCCAAGATACATGGTTTTTTTTTAGAGCTTCTTTGAATTTTGGGAGCAGGCCCGGAAATCCAGTGTCTACGAGTACAGCAGAATTGTGATCCCAGAGCAGTGTGGGGTAAATCGTGTCACTCCCGCCCATAACCTGTGCTGTAATCTCTAACATTTCTATTCCACTAGCAATATGCATAAGATCCCTCCGTGATTGATGATAAGAGCGATGCCGTTAGGCTAATGCATATAATACTTAAAATAAAATATAATTTCAATAGTGTAATTTATAATTATAACATAAATAAATATTTTTGTCAATATTCATCTGATGTATTTTTTGTGTAATTTCTAGGGGACATTATTATGAGAACTTCTATTTCTAAATTTTTCCCTTGCCCAAAGCTTTACGGTATAATAATCAAATAAAAAATGGGAGCTGATGTGGTTTGGAGACATTTCTAGTTGTACTCGTCCTACTGGGGCTTATCGCAATATCGAACATCATAAACCGATTCATTCCCTTTGTGCCAATACCGTTAATTCAAATTGGTCTGGGAGTAATGGTTGTGTTAATGCCTTTGGGAATACATATGACCTTGGAACCAGAGCTGTTTTTCGTATTATTCATTGCTCCGCTTTTGTTCAATGATGGGAAACGGACACCAAGAAATGAATTATGGAACTTACGGGGTCCGATATTAATGCTAGCGCTGGGATTGGTTTTTGCTACGGTGCTTATTGCTGGATATTCGATAAACTGGATGATTCCAACGATACCGCTAGCAGCTGCATTTGCGCTGGCAGCGATCTTATCACCTACAGATGCGGTCGCGGTCAGCGCAATCGCTGGAAGGGTGCATCTTCCTAAGAGTATTCATCGCATTCTAGAGGGCGAATCATTAATGAATGATGCCTCCGGACTTGTTGCCTTTAACTTTGCCATTGCTGCAGCAGTTACGGGTTTGTTTTCTTTACCAAAAGCCTCCATTAGCTTTGTAGTTATAGCTGTAGGCGGGTTGATCGTTGGGGCATTATTGGCTTTTCTTCTGATTCGGCTAAGCGTAATTATTCGCAGATTGGGGATGGAGGATATCACAGTGCATGTGCTGCTGCAAATCCTAACTCCTTTTATTATTTATTTGATCAGTGAAGAGATAGGGGTATCTGGCATTTTGGCAGTGGTTGCAGGAGGGATTATTCATGCGGTTGAGAAGGACCGTGCCGTATCTCCGCAGTATAAGCTACAACTGGTATCTGCTAGTACATGGTCTGTTCTGCTCTATATATTGAATGGTCTGGTCTTCCTTATTCTTGGATTATCTATTCCAGACGTTATTGAAGTGATCTACCGTGATACGGCCGTGGATAATCTTATAGTTGTAGGTTATGTATTAGCCATTACTGTGCTGCTGTTTGTACTACGGTTTGTATGGGTGTACGTGTTCTCTTTAGTAGGATCTCGCATGCGAAAAATGGAGGAATCGTCTGTTAAGTCACTAGTAATCCTCACGATTTCAGGAGTGCGTGGAGCGGTTACCTTAGCAGGTGCATTCTCGATTCCCTTTTTTCTTGGGGATGGATCGCCATTTCCTGAGCGTGACTTAATCATCTTTATCGCCGCAGGTGTTATTCTAATGTCGCTTCTGATCGCCAGTATCTTTTTGCCAATCCTAGCAGGTAAAGAAGAGCCAGTTGCCGAATCAGGTGAGACAGGAGCCGAGCAGGCGGCCAAGTCTAAAGTTATTGCTGCCGGTTTAACCATGCTGCAAAGTATGATGACAGAAGAAAGTAAGGAATCCGCACAACCGGCTTTGAGTGAATTTAGAGAAAAGGTTTATAGTCTAAACCGTGAGGACCAAGCGAATGATCCAGTACTTGAGGACTTCCGCCGACTGGGTGTTGAAGCGAGGATTGTAGGTCTGCAAGCTGAACGTAAAGAACTGAACCGATTGCTGGAGAACAATGAGATTCCCGCCTCAGTGGCTCAGAAGCTGGGAGAATTCTTGGATCATAGTGAGGTCTTTTTAGCCAGAAGTCTAAATTCACAAATTAGAATATCGATTACCGAGATTAGACGGCTGTTTGCGGGAATGTTCTCAGGACAGAATGAAGGGGAAGCTAGTCAACAAATGCTGGAACGGACTGAGTGTGCTAAAGAAGCGAAAATTGCCATGGCCCATGCTGCTATAGCTGCTATTGATGTCAGTAAGAACGAGAACAACCGAAGTGCAGCCGAGAAGGTTGCCAGCAGTTATGAGCAGCTAATTTCTCGTCTTGAGCAAGGGAAAGGCTGGACAAAGGATGGTCTGGTTGATGATCAAAAGCTTGAAATGAAGCTAAAAGCCATTCAAGAGCAGCGGGATAAGGTGCAGCAGATGTATCAGGATGGAACCATTAACCGCAAGCTAGCCGGTAAATTACGCAAGTTCGTAGATCATTTAGAGACATCGATTTGGGAGGATTAGCTGTGTTGAACAAAGTAGTGGGAGAAAGCTTGTTATTCACTGAAATTCGGGAAGAGCATTTGGCGGATGTCCTTGATATTTATAACTACTATGTGCTGAACACCACGGTATCGTTTCACACGGAGCCCTTAAGTTTGGACGAAATGCGTCAATCCGTAATGAATGATGATCCGCGATTCAAATCGTACGTGATTTTATCCTGGGATAATATCATTCAGGGTTATGTGCTGATTGCTAGACATAAGAGTAAACCGGCTTATGATAGCTCTGGGGAGATCAGTGTGTATTTGAAACCAGCTTGTGTGGGTAAAAGAATAGGAGGGCATGCCTTACGCTTTATTGAAAAAAAGGCTGTCGAGATGGATTTTCATGTGTTAGTGGCTACTGTATGCTCAGAGAATGAGCGCAGTTGCCAACTTTTTCTGAAAAATGGATATGAACAATGTGCTTACTTTAAGGAGATTGGCTCTAAATTTGGCCGGAGGCTGGATATCGCCAGCTATCAAAAAATTTTAGGGGGAATCCAGATATGAAACTTGCGGAAGCGTTAGTGAATCGAAGTGATCTAACCCGTAAAATCGCGCAGCTAAAGCAGCGGCTGGAGCGAGTCGTTAAAGTTCAAGAGGGTGAGGAGCCGGCTGAACAACCTGAAGTTCTTTTGCAGGAGATAGAAAGAGCTGTGAATGAACAGACAATTCTGATCCGAGCGATCAATCGAACGAATTCATCCGTAGCCTTCAATGAGATTTGGAGTATCGCCGATGCGCTAGCGGAACGGGACAAAATGTTACAGCTACGGAAGCTGTTTAGCGATTTGCTCGAACAGGCTTCTATTACTCAGGATCGTTACAGCCGCACGGAGGTTCGTTTTCAGAGAACGGTGGATGTCGCTCAAATTCAGAAGCAGATGGATGAGCTGTCCAAAGCTTACCGCGAGTTGGATTTTAAGATTCAGGAGAAGAACTGGACGGTATCCTTGACAACACCGTAAAAAGATTTACCACAGCAGAAGGTAACTGATCTTCATAAAGGTGAACGCAGCCCGCCAACAGGGAAAGTTGGACCATCGACAGATGCCGGGCCATATCTGACCAAATTATAATTTAGCCCCGTACTGTTACAAATGTAAAGTGTACCTATTAATGTAACTACCGCGCGTTGATTTATGGAAGAACGGTGAGGGAGGGGACGGGGATATTTTTGCTGTGGTTTAGCTTTTTCATAACATGAAGTGGCGCTATTAGGATAGGTATATTCGTCATATATAATGTGAAAAAATGTCGAATAATGTTGAATTAAATGGATTAAAATTTGCATGAACGGCCTGTTTTGCCTATATTCACACTTGTTATCCTGTATAATTTACGAATACGCGGAGTCCTTAACCGCTGTTCAATTCTTAAGTTGATTATTCAGGGTGAGCGTGTGATTCAATGGTCTGAAATTTTTGGCCCTTGTCTCCTCATTCATTCTACTATTCCTTTTTATGAGAGAGAGAAGTGACAAATGACCATGAAATCAATTGCCTGGGTAACCGACAGTACAAGTATCATAGATCCGGAGTTCGCTAAGAATAATCATGTATATATTATTCCGTTACGGATTATTATCAACAACGAATGTTATAAAGAAAATATAGATATTACGATTGATGACTTCTATGAGAAAATGCGCCAGCATGAAAAGGTAGGCAGCTCACAGCCTCCAATCGGTGAGTTTATTGAGCTATATGAACGGCTGAAGGAAGAATACGATGAAATTATCGCTGTACATCTATCGTCAGAGCTTAGCGGCACCTACAATGCTTCGATGCAAGGCGCCGAAATAGCGGAGGCCAATGTGATTGGAATTGATGCCAAGGTTGGCGCTTATCCGATCCGGGAAATGATCATGCGCGGTATACATTGGCAGAAGAAGGGCTTTACTGGATTAGAAATTAAAGCGAAGATTGAAAATATTATTGAGAATATGTCCTTTTACTTAATTCCTGCAAGCTTGACACAGCTTCATCGCAGTGGACGTGTTTCTGGAACACAATTTGTACTTAGCCAATTGCTGCGCATAAACTTGCTGCTTCGTTTTGACGAAGGAAAGGTCGTTGTTGTGGAGAAAATCCGTACAATGAAGAAGACGCAACAGGCGCTTTTGGAGATATTTAAACAGGATGTAGGGCTTGTTAGTGATGTATGTATCATGCATTCTAATAATTTAGAGATGGCACTCAAGCTAGAAGAGGACATAAAAGCAATGGCGCCTGACTTACGAACTGAGATTATGACCTATATTCCTGCTGTGGCTGTTCATGCGGGTGAGGGTACTGTAGGGCTGTCCTGGATCAAGAACACTAGCATCAATAGTATTCATCCGAGTGCGCCTTTAGCCTTCCCTGAAGCAGTATTTGCATAGAGATGAACAAAGAAATCGCTCCTTGGGAGATGGATGGGTGACCACCATTGTACCAACAGGCGATTTCTTTTTTTTGAAGAAGTATGCTGTTATTTGATCGCACGACGACGGAACATTTGTCCAATTACATCACTTAGTACGAGTCCAGCTGCAATGGCTCCAGAGAGCATTAATGCCCGAACAGCGATTTCTACAGCCAGGGTATAGTCCTCTTCCACAAATTTACGCATAGCATCGTAAGCGAGACCACCCGGAACAAGCGGGATAATACCACCTACACTAAAAATAATAACCGGCATTTTGAAGGATCGCGCGAAAAATTGGCTGACGATGCCCACTATTACACTAGCTGCAAACGTAGCAACGACAGGCCCGAAATCTACATTAAGAAGCACATACACCATCCAGCCCACCATTCCGGCAAAACCACACTGTAGTAGTGAGCGCTTAGGCGCATTAAATAGAATACAGAAGGTTGCCGCGGCGATAAAACTGGTTATAAGTTGCAAAATCATGAAGGGCTAACCTCTTTCACATGGATATTAAAATAGTGATAGTACAAGCCCGATACCTGTACCGATCGCAAATGCAGTTAGAAAGGCATCGGCTCCCTTAGATATGCCTGAGACCAGATGGCCGGCCATCAGATCACGAACGGCATTGGTAATGAGTAGCCCGGGTACTAGAGGCATAACGGAGCCGATAATGATTTTGTCCATCTCTTGACCTATCCCCAGCTTTACAGAACAGAAGGCTAGAAGTCCGATCAGGAAGGAAGCAGAAAACTCTGCAAAGAATTTAGTCTGCACTAAACGATGCAAATAGATGACCGCAGCGAAGCCTAGTCCGGAAATCGGCAAGGCGGGGAGAGCATCCCACAAACTGCCTTTAAACATAACGGTGAAGCAAGCACCAGTAAGAGCGGCTGCTAAGATCTGCAGCCATACGGGATAGACAGGTGAGGCTTCATCGACTTCTCCTAATTTTGCACGAGCTTCCTCAGCTGTAATCTGACGTTCGCTTAGACGCCGAGAAATGTCATTGACCTCCGATACCTTCTGCAGATCTGTTGTCCGCTCCGCAATTCTGTATAACTTAACAGGTTCTATTCTATTTGTGGTGAACATAATAACGGTTGGCGTCACATAGCTATGTGCTCCTGGGAACCCGAGAGATCCTGCCATTCGTGTCATCGTATCTTCCACTCTGGATGTTTCTGCACCATTCTGCAGCATGATCTTGCCAGCAAGAAGACAGAGATCAACGATTTCATAATACGTAGTGTTAGTGTTGCTCGTGCTATCCAACTTCTCCGGTCCTCCTCTGGAATGTAATTATCTATGTTTACATATTTCGATTGTCGCTTCATCTACGTGAAAATAACAATCCCAATATAGCATTATAAACGATATGGTGTGTATTTTAATATAGTTTTTATTTATAGTGTCCGCCGATCTTTCCAGATCTGTCCTTAAGCTGCCCGGTATCTGTAAAAGAAGCTGCTCGCCCAATAATCGTCTCCCCGTATTTATTCTTGAGGGCATCGGTCGCACGTTCGAGTTCTCGATAGCGAGGGCGAGACTCAAATAGGGTCAGCTGGTACTGGCTTTCGTCAGATAGACTGGACAGGCTTAAGTGGATTCTACGCACAGGCTGACCGTCCCAGTGGAGTTTGAAGAGAGAAAGAGCTGCCTCATATACCAGCAGGGTGGCATTTGTAGGATCGCTCATTGTAGTCTGTCTTGAGAAGCCTATTGGGTCATCAAAGCTGGCACCTTGGCAGCCAATAGACACGACTGCACCATGCATTTTCAATTTGCGGCAACGTCTACATACAAGCTCAGATAGCTCAAGAATGATGGTCTTAATATCTTGCAGCTTATTGTAATCCCGTGGAAGCGTCATTTGGTGCCCGACACTTTTGGGTGCGACTTCATAGGTGCTTGGGCTCACAGGGCTGTCATCGATGCCATTGGCTATCCGCCAATATAGCTCGGCGTCGATATCGCATTTTTTGTGGAATTTCTCCCGCATGCGCCATTTTAGCTCGCTTAGCGGCATCTGCGCTAAATGGCCAATGGTTGAAATACCCATACTCTGGAAGTGGGCGGACATACGGCGACCTACCATGAACAGCTCGCTAATAGGGAGGGGCCAGAGCATATTCGAAAGCTCCTCGTGAGCGAGGGTGAATATACCATCCGCGTTCTTCTTGGCCCACAGGTCGCAAGCCATTTTGGCGGTAACCTTGGAATATCCTATGCCGATGCGCGCACGCACACCTGTGTTTCTACGAATTAGATCCTGAATGGCGGCAGCGATTTCCCTTGGACTGCCAAATAAGCTGAGGCTACCGCTGACATCAATAAACTGTTCATCGATAGAATAGGGCTCTACCTGGTCGCTAAACTTACGTAGAATATCTGTGATTTGAGAGGAGACATCGATATATTGCTGCATATGTGGTCTGACCACGATGACTTCGGGGCATTTTGCCAGCGCTTCCTTCAACGTCTCGGCGGTAGTAATGCCATAGGATTTGGCTATAGGGCAGGCAGCCAGCACAATACCGCTCCGTCTAGCTGGGTCTCCAGCAACGATCAGCGGCTTATTGCTGTACAGCGGATTAGAGGCTTTTTCTACGGAGGCATAGAAGCTTTGACAATCAGATAGCATAACGACACGCTCTTTATTCATAGGTTCACACGCTCCAGGTGAGGTAGAGGTACCTTATATTTTATCTCATTATTATAATACGAACATATGATCGTGTATATTCATATTTTCTTCCATTTATTTTTAGTTTCAAGGGTGCACAGACCTGTAGCCACACCCCCAGAGATAATCGTGAGGATGGAGTGGAAGAAGGTTTCCTTGGAAATCAGAATACCTCCAGCCCCGATAATAATGAAGTCCGTCAAAAAAATGATGAGTCCAAGATTTAGCGGGACATACCTTTTTATAAATTGTGCGAGCAGATCGGTGCCACCCGTACTTGCTTTAAACCGCAGCATAATCCCAAGTCCCGTTCCCATCAAAAAACCGCCAATAATGGCGCTAGAAATGGAACCAAACTCAAAATAATACAGAAAGTGATATTGGAAAGGACCGAGAAGCTCGATCAGAAAGGATGAAATCAATAGGCCGAGTACACTGTTGTAAAAGATATCGCGTTCCTTTAACCAAGCGAGCAGAAAGATAGGGAAGCTGCAGAGAATTATAGCTACGCCAATTTTAGCGTCGGATAAATAATTAATAATGAGGGCTATCCCTATTATTCCCCCATCCAGGATTTTATATGGTACGAGAAAAAAATTAGTTCCCGCAGCAACGAGTAAGCTTCCTAAAAGAATGATAAGGTATCTTAATGGCCGCATATTTAACATCTCCACATTAAAGGCATGTCTATAAATATGCTTGTCACTTCCAAAAAATTGCAGTTGAACAAAAAAACCTGATTATGAATCCGGCTTCCAAACCATCAAACCAAACAAACAACAACATCCTTCCTTACGTAGCGATTGTCCGTTTACGCTTAGCCAACTCATCGGACCACCGTAGTTAATTTCATTTTAATCAAGCTACTTATACATTCGGAGGATCGAGCAAAGTGATCTACATTGAGTTATAGGTAAGCGTGAGCAAGCGGAGTGTTGTCCAATCACATTAGCAAACGCATCTCATGAAACACAAGCCGCACATTTCCAATAATTTGAGACATGCGGCTGTGTTTTTAACGGGAGTAACGCTTACGGAAGCGAAGCGGAGAAATTCCAATCTGCTGAGCAAATCGACGCGAGAAGTAGGCGGCGCTCTCGAAGCCGGTACGTTCTGCGATTCCGGCTATAGAGAGCTCTGTCTTAAGAAGCAATAGCTTGGCTTGCACCAAGCGGTAATCCGTCAAATATTCCATTGGAGTCAGCCCATATACTCGTTTCATGCAGCGGGTAAGGTAGTTATAGTGAAAATGCAGTGCGTCCGCGAGTGAGGCATTGGAGAGAGGCTCCGTATAATGATTACGGATATAAGTCTCTGTCTGCTCTGCGATTTCCACCGCATGACTTTCTGATGTATCATGCTGTGCTAGATCCATCATCCGCAGCATTTCTTCAAATATCCGTTGCTGCTGCCAAACTGCGCTGGAACGCCGACCCGTAGACAGCTGTAATAGCATCTCGGCTTGTCCGCTCCGTTCAAAAGGGTCAGGGAGGGGGCCGAACTGTGACACTCGAATGGTATACGGATGAGTAAGAAACTGCCGAAAATGTGTCTCACGGTTAATATACACGGGTTCACCCTCAGAAATGGACCAAACTGCGAGGGTATGAAAATGAATCCATATGAATGAAGTGGTCTCTTCGCATGCCTTAACGGAATAATGATAGCGATCAGGTAGCAGAAGTAGAGTATGTCCCGCGGAAACCTCCCATTGATTATGTTCTTCACCGATAAATAGACAGCCTTGTTCTACAATAAGTAGATCAAATACCCCAATATGGCTTCTACTAGGATGCTGATCTCCTGGTTGATAAACCGTGCGATTGCATTCTAGAAAATAAGGAAATGGCGGCGCAGCGAAATGTATACATGAAGGGTCCATTTTGTAATTATCCCTCCTTTCTAAAGTGTGAAATAGTACAAAAAAGGGGTTGCTTCTGATTGTATTTTTAATCTATTCTACCCCCTATAATTACAATTAGCGAGTATGAAATAAGGCTGAGGGGAAGATGATGATGAACAAAAATATACAAGATCAAGAAGTTGTAAAAGATCAAACTGTTACCATTCAAGATGATTTCTGGGGCAGATACATTAGGCTGGTCCAGGACGTTGTTATCCCCTATCAATATGAAGCATTGCATGATAGAGCACCAGGAGCTGAACCCAGTCATGCCATTGCTAATTTTGAGATTGCTGCGGGCCGGAAGACAGGCGAGTTTTACGGCTGGGTATTTCAAGATAGTGATGTGGCTAAGTGGCTGGAGGCCGTTGGTTATTCCTTAAGCATCACACGTGATCCTGAGCTAGAGTGTCAAGCGGATGAAGTGATTGACCTCATTGGCGAGGCCCAGCAGGAAGATGGATACTTAAATACTTATTTTACGATAAAAGAACCGGGTAAACGCTGGACCAATCTGAACGATTGTCATGAGCTGTACTGTGCTGGACATTTCATTGAGGCTGCCGTTTCTTACTATGAAGCTACTGGCAAAAGAAAACTGCTCGACATCATGTGCCGGATGGTCGATCATATCGATTCTATATTTGGACCGGAAGAAGGCAAATTGCGGGGATATGATGGCCATCAGGAGATTGAACTCGCGCTCGTTAAGCTGTATCAATTGACAGGTGAGGAACGATATTTGAAGCTCAGCAGCTTTTTTATTAATGAGCGGGGTCAACAACCCAATTTCTTAAAGGAACAATGGGATAATTTGGGTGGCATCAATTTTTTCACAGGTCGGAAGGAAGTTCTTGATTTGAAATATTACCAGAGTCATCTTCCAGTAAGAGAGCAGGAGGTGGCTGTAGGCCATGCTGTACGTGCGGTTTATATGTATACTGCTATGGCTGATCTTGCCGCTATTACGGGAGATGAATCACTCCGTGAAGCATGCGAGAGACTGTGGAATAACATTACGAACAAGCAAATGTACATTACAGGCGGGATCGGCTCTACACATAGAGGTGAGGCGTTCACCTTTGATTATGATCTGCCAAACGATTCGGTGTACGCAGAGACTTGTGCTTCTATTGGGCTGATCTTTTTTGCACAGCGTATGCTGAGAATGTCACCGGATGCACGTTATGCCGATGTCATGGAGCGGGCGCTTTACAACAATGTGTTGGGCTCGATGGCACAGGATGGCAAGCACTATTTTTATGTGAACCCACTGGAAGTGTGGCCTCAGGCATGCAGTTGCAACCCCGAGAAACATCATGTGAAGTCTGAGCGTCAAGGCTGGTTTGGCTGCGCCTGCTGCCCTCCGAATGTGGCACGTCTACTGACTTCGCTCAATCAATATATTTACACGGTTCATGGCGATACACTTTATACGAATTTGTATATTGGAAGTGAGCTAAACACTAAGCTGAGTGGAACGGATGTTACGATTCATCAAGAGAGCAACTATCCATGGGTAGGCACAGTGTCAATGAAGATTAATCCTGAAGTAGATGCGGAGTTCGGGATTGCTTTGCGGATTCCATCGTGGAGTCTGGGAATGGAGATCAGAGTCAATGGGGAAGCGCTGAATACTGCTGAGAACATGGAGCAGGGATACCTCGTTATTCGGAGAATGTGGAGAGCAGGAGACATAATCGAAGTGAATGACCCAATGGAGGCACATCGCATTTACGCTCATCCCAATTTGCGTGCAGATGCACAAAAAGTAACGATTCAACGCGGACCGCTTGTGTATTGCCTTGAAAGTATCGATAATGGTGAGCCTTTAAGCTCTATTTCTTTAATAGAAGACAGTAAACTCACTGCGGTTTTTGATGACACTTTGCTTGGTGGTACTGTTGTTGTCGAGGCAGATGGACTACGTGTAGATCAAGAGGGCTGGAGTGGTGGACTTTACAGCAGAAAGAAAGCACCCCTTCAACCTGTTAAGGTTAAGGCTATTCCATATTACTTATGGGGAAATCGTGGCAGTGGCGAAATGAAGGTATGGATTCCGGAAGATAATCTGTAAGAGATAGGTAGGCAAAGATAGCGAGACTGGTTACTGTTTAACAGTATTCACTGATCGGGGCGGCCGTATTTTACAGCCTGTCCCTTTTTTTGATGAAGAGGTAGGTAGACACGTTACGCCCCCTGCGCATGTTCATCCTAGAATAATGTACTTTTGCAGGTTTTTTCGCCATATCGGATGGTTTCGGATAGCTGGAATTTACGCTTTATTGTAAGCTTTATTGTATGCTATATTTGATCGGGACAAGGTAGTTGATTATTTTACAGAACATATTGGAGGCATCACAATGAGCAAACGTTATCGAATTACGAGAGCTATGCAGAATGATGGAGATTCGGCACAAACGATATCTTTAGAAGAGTGCAAGCAGTATTTCGCGTCCAAACCTGATTTCACCTATACATCCGTTTTTACAGTAGCAGGCGCCACTACGATGACCATTGAAGGAGATTTCTTTATGTGGAGCTTTGGTGATGCTACAATCCCATTTAGACATTATCAAGGGGATATTTACGTGTCTGGCAGCAATGAAGCTGTAATCCCGAGAATGCTTGAGGTTGCGAGTGAGTTAAGAGCAGATGTTGTGGAAGGGTAAAAAAAGATGACCCCTGAAGAGCTCAGGAGTCATCTAGTGTTTAGTTTAGATCCGCTTAATCGTTCAAACGAACGGTTGAGCGGATTTTTTAAATAAAAGCATTAACCCAGTTGTACAACTACTTGGTGAACAGCGCCATCTCCAACAGGAGCGATGATGTTACCTTCTACAGCTACGCCATCCAGGGTAAGACTAGCTACACCTTTGGAGACATGGTTCGGGTTCTGGATTTGAATCACGTAAGTATCTCCACGGAAGACACGTGTGATTTCAAAGCTGTCCCACTCTGTAGGAATACAAGGATCGATCTTCAGACCATTGAAATCGGCTTGAATACCAAGGATCGATTGAGTGATGGCTACATAGTTCCATGCAGCAGTACCAGTCAACCAGGAGTTTTTAGCTTCCCCGTGACGAACGGCATCTTTCCCTGCGATCATTTGGGAGTAGACATAAGGCTCTGTGCGGTGAATTTCGCTGATATCCTCCAGGTAAGCAGGAGCAATTTTTGCGTAAATTTCAAACGCTCTGTCGCCATGTCCAAGGACAGTTTCAGCGATCATGATCCAAGGGTTATTGTGGCAGAAAATACCGGCATTTTCTTTGTAGCCCGGAGGGTACGTAGAAATTTCACCGAGGTTCAGATAGTACTTGGAATAGGGTGGCTGTTGCAATACGATACCGTATTTAGTATCCAAATGCTCTTGAACAGAAGACAGCGCTTTTTCGGCTTGGCCATCTTCCACACCGATACCAGCCATAACACAGATCCCTTGTGGTTCGATGAAGATTTTACCTTCTTCGTTTTCTTTGGAACCAATCTTGTCGCCATAGTGATCATAAGCGCGCAGGAACCAATCGCCATCGAAGCCGTGCGTCAGTGTGATTTCACGCATGTTGTCAATCTTAGCTTCAGCATCCACAGCTACATCGTTAAGTCCGCGCATCCGGCAGATTTCAGTATAGTCCGGTCCAACGAAGACGAACAAGCCTGCGATAAATACGGATTCCGCAACGCGGCCTTCGATGTTGGCAGTAGTTTGGAAAGATTCACCCGGCTCAGTAGAGAAGCAGTTGAGGTTCAAGCAGTCGTTCCAGTCTGCGCGCCCGATCAGTGGCAAGCCGTGAGGTCCGAGATTGTTAGTTACATGCTCAAAGGAACGTTTCAAGTGCTCAAACAGAGTAGCGGTGTTATCCGGATCGCTGTCAAAAGGAACCTGCTCATCAAGAATCGAAGTGTCGCCAGTTTCTTTAATGTAAGCAGCCGTTCCTAGGATCAACCAAAGCGGATCATCGTTAAAGCCGGTGCCGACTTCGTTGTTACCTTTTTTAGTGAGCGGTTGGTATTGGTGATAGGCACTGCCATCTTCAAATTGAGTAGCTGCAATATCAAGAATACGTTCTTTAGCACGTTCAGGGATTTGGTGCACAAATCCGAGCAAGTCTTGGTTGGAGTCGCGGAAGCCCATACCACGGCCAATACCAGACTCAAAGTAGGAAGCCGAACGGGACATGTTGAAGGTAACCATACATTGATATGGATTCCAGATGTTAACCATGCGATCCAGTTTCTCGTCGCCGCTTTGGATTTGATACTTAGACAGCAGATTATCCCAGTGAGCAGCAAGTGCAGCGAGTGCAGCGTCTACTTGAGCATCTGTAGCAAATTGCGCGATCATAGCTTCTGCTGGTTTTTTGTTGATTACGTTCAGGGATTCCCATTTATCTTCTTCAGGGTTCTCGATGTAGCCGAGCACAAAGATGAAGCTTTGTTCTTCGCCTGGTTCAAGCGTAATGTTCAGTGCATGTGATCCGATAGGGGACCAGCCGCTAGCTACGGAGTTAGTAGGTTCACCTGCAACTACAGCTTGCGGGCTTTCCAGACCGTTGTACATCCCTACGAAAGCTTCACGATCCGTATCGAAACCAGCGATTTCTTTATTTACGGAGTAAAAAGCATAGTGATTTCTGCGCTCACGATATTCTGTTTTGTGATAGATAACGGAATCCTTCACTTCAACCTCACCAGTGCTGAGATTGCGTTGGAAGTTGGTCATATCATCTTGTGCATTCCAGAGACAGAATTCGGCAAAAGAGAACAGTTTCACGGACTTTTTAGCGGAGCCAGTGTTCTTCACGACAAGACGATGAACTTCAGCATTATGACCCATAGGTACAAAAGCAAGCTGGTTCACAGAAATTCCGTTCCGTTCGCCAGTAATGGAAGTGTAACCAAGACCGTGACGGCATTCGTAGAAGTCGAGATCGCGTTTTACGGGCATCCAGCCTGGGGTCCAGAAATCACCATCGTCATAAAGATAGTAGTAGCGGCCGCCAGTATCCAGTGGGATATTGTTGTAACGGTAGCGGGTCAATCTTCTGAGACGAGCGTCTCTATAAAAGGTGTAACCACCAGCTGTATTAGAAATAAGTCCGAAAAATTGCTCATTACCAAGATAGTTAATCCAAGGGTAAGGGGTTTTAGGTGTGTTAATTACATACTCTTTACGAGTGTCGTCAAAGGTACCGAATTTCATGTGAGAAAGTCTCCTTTCGATTGTGAACGCGCGTTTATAAGTTTCAGAAAAAATTCCCTCGAGGGAAGGGAGTTTTTTTCATTGGCTTCAAGCAGGATAATTAAACAGTAACTTCAATCATCGGTACCGAATCATAGCAGCTTCACGAAAAAATATGTAGATTTCTTCAGTGAAGAATTGATCCTAAGCTATTTCTTCGGCGGTTGACAGGAATCTCTCTCCACTAAACGAGCTGGAAAGCTGATCGTGCTGAACGTAGGTTGCTGTGAATCACACAGCTCGATTACTTTTTCAACTGCAGCCTTAGACATTTCATAGATCGGCAAGCGTACAGAGGTCAGCTTAGGCTGGATACGGGATGCTAGCTGAATGTCATCAAATCCGGCAATGGAGATATCCTCAGGGATAATGATTCCGTGCTCGGAGAACGCTTCCATCGCTGATATAGCCATATCATCGTTGGAGGAGAAGAAGGCCGTTGGCAAAGATTCTCCAGAAGCAAGAAGCTTCTTGACCTCTTCATAAGCAGTCTCTTTCAGAAAATCACCTTTCAGAATAAATCTCTCATTTACAGGCAGGCCATGTTTCTTCAGCGTATCTTCATAAGCCGTATAACGCTCTCGTCCAGAGTACGTATTCATTTGCCCACAGATGATGCCAATCTCTTGATGACCCTGAGAGATCAAATATTCAATTGCTTCTGTGGTGCCCTCGTAATCTTTGGAGTTCACAATGGCCAGATGATTGCGGTCCAGATGCTCCGACATAATCTCAGAAATATCATAATCAATTAATACGAGAGGAGAGTCGAGCCCTACCATTTCTCGGACGATATTAATATCCTTTTGAGTGCCGACAATGATACCGCCGTCAATCCGTTTTTGGAGAAAAGCTTGCTTTACCTTGATGAAATCGTCGGGAGAGTACACCGTATGAATCAGTACATAACATCCGCGGGCATTCGAGGTGTCGACTACGGCATCAACGAATGGAGCAAAGTAATTGTTTTGATAAATTCGGGTAGTATTCTCCTTCTCGTTCATACTGATGGCGAAGAGTCCGATCGTATCGGTCTTCTTACCGGCTAAAGCCCTTGCAAAGCTGTTCGGTTCGTACTGATGTTGCTCAATCACCCGCAGCACTTTGGCCCGGGTCTCTTCAGGGACGTTAGAATAATTGTTGATCACGCGGGATACCGTACTTCGGGAAACCCCGGCCAACTTAGCTATGTCTTCGCTGCGCATGTTTCCCCTCTTTTCATAAACGCGCGTTTATGAGTTTATTGTAAGCGAAAGCATGGTATAAATCAATCGTAAATAAAAAGAAATTTGTGAGGAAGGGAAGAAACTAGTTAATAGTTTGTATAAGATTTTTGCGGAGAAAGTGCATTGAAAGCTATAAAAGTCATGCTACTATTGTGATAATGATTATTGAGAATGATAATCAATGAAAATATAGCATTGGAGTGAAGGGATAATGGTAAGATGGGGTCGGAAGTTTTTATGGTCAGCAGTACTTATTATGGCATTGACCGCGCTGGCGGCATGCGGAACGAATAGCAATACTACGAAAGATAATGTTGCTAAAACAGAGAATGCAGAGGAATCAACCTCAGCTAGCAGCACACCGAGCGAAGGAAGTGCAAATGCTTCGGAAGAGGTTGCAACTCGGACGATTACAGGGGAATTCGGAGATGTTGAGATTCCAGTCAACCCTAAACGGGTGGCCGGGATTTACCTTGAAGATTATTTGAAGGCATTGGGGATTACCCCGGTGGTTCAGTGGTATCATCCAAGCTGGGGCAAACAGGATTACTTAAATCTTGATGTGCCAGAATTTGATATTACCGGAAGCTTGGAAGCGTTATTGGAGAAAGACCCTGACTTGATTATTGCGGACGGAGGCGCGGATGCGGCGAGGTATGAACAATATTCCAAGATAGCACCAACGTATCGTCTCCCTGAGGCGGCGCTGCAGGACTCAAGACAAGTGCTTACAGCGATTGCAGATGCGCTCGGTATTCCGGAGAAGGCTGAGACTGTACTCGCCGAGTATGATCAGAAAGTGGCAGATGGAAAAGCTAAACTGCAACAAGCTCTGGGGCAAGAAAAAGTAGCAGTGATCCGGCTCAACGTAGCGGATAAGACCTTTGCTTTGTTCGGTGTTAAAAACCGTTTTATCGGTGTGATTTATTCTCAATTTGGCCTGACACCCGTGCCTATGGCTGCAGAAATGACCGAATATCAATCTATTATTTCCGAAGAGCTTATTCCTCAGCTCGAAGCGGATCATATCATCGTATTCCCTGACAACGGGGGCTGGGATACTGAAGGGAATCAGGAAGCGATCCAAATTCTTGATGGGCCGCTGTGGAAGAGCCTGCCCGCAGTGAAGAACGGGAATGTTTATAGAATGGAACGTTCCCATTGGCAGACTGGTGCCATCACAGCCAATTCGATGAAGCTTGATGAACTGCTGGAAGCTATGGTGAAATAAACGGCAGCCGCCTTGAAGGAATAGCAAAAAGAAGGTCTATCAGCACCCTTGATAGACCTTCTTTTTTGTTTTACACTGAAGTGAATGAAAATGATTCTCAATTGGGGGCGGAAGAATGGCAAAAGATTTGCAAGACAGCAATAGAAGGAAGCTATTCTATAGCTTGATAAATATAGAGACCCAATCCCTGTCAGTAAGCGGACAGAGTGAAGTATTTCAGGATCATACGCTACTCATTGTATCGGAAGGACAGGGGTACGTTGAGGCTGAGTCGAGGCAGTTTCCACTGGAAAAAGGTACTGGGTTCTTGTTCGAACCTGGGTTATTAAGCAAAATCAATGCCGAGGAGCGGGGGCTTAGCTTTTATCGGCTTACTTTTGAAATCATCGAAACCGGGGAAAACAGGCAGAGTGAAATAGAAAGAAGGACTAAAGAGGACATCCTTCGATCTGGGTTGTTAAGCTGTAGACCCTTTTCACAATGTAAATTATTGCTAGAGGCTATCTACAATAGCCGTAGAAGCACAGATGAGATCGAATGGTTCGCAGGCCATACGCGCTTTCAGGAGCTGCTGCTGTTAATCATGCGTGCAAATTCCTCTGTCGTTCAGATCACAGGTGATCATGAGGCAATCCAGCGTTCCATTCACTATATGGAGGAACATTATAATCAAGCTGTAACCGTCGATCAACTGGCTGAAGTTGCAGGCATTACACGTGCGCGCTACACACAAACCTTTAAAGAAGTGACAGGGCGGATTCCCTTGGAGCATTTGAACGGGCTTCGTATCGAAAGGGCGCAGCAGCAGTTGCTGCTCACGAATGACCGCTTACATGAAATCGCGTTATCCGTCGGGTACAGCAATGAGTATTATTTTAATCGGCGTTTTAAAAGATCGGTTGGTGTTACGCCCGGCCAATACAGAAGCTTCCATCAGGATGGAATGAGGGTGTTCGCTCCTTTTTTGGAAGATTATCTGCTGGCTCTAGATATTACTCCTGTGGCGCAATATTCTCACGCTGAGTGGGGGAAGCAAGAGTACCTGGCTCTCCATGATGTGCCTGCGGTAGATATTTCGACTCGTAATTGGCAGGAGCTCTCCCGGTATACGCCCGAATTGATCTTGCTGGATAATGGCTTTCATCGCTGGCATCTGGAGGAGTGCAGCCGGATCGCTCCGTTGTTCAAGCTGCCTGTTCATCAAGAGGATTGGCGTGCCACATTATATTCTGCAGCAGCGGTCTTTGGCAGAACGGAGCGTGTCCAGGAAGTGATTGGCAATTATGAGCATCGGGCACAGCAAGCCAAGCAGCTGCTTACCCGTTCCGTCCATAGTCAGACCATCGCTTGTTTAAGAATCTCAGTCTACGGAATCACTCTCTATGGATGTGAGCATTTGGGGTATACAGGTAGCGTGCTTCATCATGATTTGGGCTTGCAGCCCCACAGCTTGGTTCGGAAGTTGACCCGTGGAAAGAATCGGGTGAACCTGACAAAAGAAGAGCTTGCCAATCTGACGGCGGACCATTTGTTTATTACCTTTGATCAGCTTGAAGGGGGAGGACGGGAACTGCTGGATACACAACTCTGGTGCAGCTTGCCTGCTGTGCGTAACGGTTGCGTATATGAGGTGGATTTTATGGCCTGGATGAATTACGGCGTATTGTCGCATCAGCGCAAGATTGAGGATGTATTAAGAGCGTTAGGATAAGTCAGAAGCTAGACCAGATAAAAAAGAGGACAATAAGTGCCACTATACTGCTGACGCGGGTCATTAATAAATAAGCCTCACTCGGCTCAACGTCGCCTTTGATCATCCAACCGTATCTCATGTACCATCCGAATCGTGGGAACAAGATGTTAAGTAGCGCTAACAGAACAAAGAGGAAAATAAAAAAGCCCATGATTTATCACTCCTTTATGTAATGTATACGCGAAACTGTGTGGAGGGTGTCCCGATTCATGTGTGAGTTTCCATATATTTATTTAATCTTATGTAATATAGACTGATAAAAAATGGAATTTCCTAAGGAGCGGATAAATCGTATGGAACACACAGGTCTTTTTTTCGGAGGGGGAGTAGGTGTTTTGTTCTTTTTAATTTGGATGATATCCATTGGCTTGGGAATCTACTTTTTCGTCCTGCTTGTAAAATTGACACGTAGAGGAATAGTGGCTTTAGATTTATATATCTACGCTAAAAATCATGAAATACGTACTCGTTATGAGTCGGTTCCAGACAGGTCTGAGGAAATTTAAGGCCATTAAATGATCAATGATACTTAGAGTATGAGATACCCTAGCACCTTATCAGGTTGTTGGGGTATTTTTGTGGAAATATTCAGGACTGTGCTATCGATGAGGTATGTTTAGCGGTGTACTGTTGTGTTTACATAACAAAGAGTTCGTTAAATAAAAATGGTTTTCTAAAAATAAAGGAGGAATTGATCGATGTCTAACCAATATACGATGCAAGATCCTACCACTCAGTACATCAAGGCAGGACCTGAATTTCAACAGCAGCAACAAGAGCCGGGGCTCCAGAAGAAGATGAATCCCGTACCTGATACAGGTGAAGATACCTATCAAGGCACCGGACGTCTGACAGGTCGAAAAGCGATTGTTACAGGGGCGGACAGCGGGATAGGTCGTGCCGTTGCGATTGCTTTTGCTCGTGAAGGCGCAGATATTGTTTTATCCTACATGCCGGAGGAAGAAGAAGATGCTAAAGAGGTTCTCAAGCTGGTGCAGGAAGCAGGACGTACCGCAATCGCCATTCCAGGTGATCTAAAAGATGAGGAATACTGTGAACAGCTCGTCGATACTGCGGTTAAGCAGCTAGGAGGAATTGATATTTTAGCCAATATCGCGGGCAAGCAGCAATTCGTCCCCGATATTGCTGATCTTACTACCAAGCATTTTGACGATACCTTTAAGACGAATGTGTATGCCATGTTCTGGCTGTGCAAAGCGGCAGTGAAGCATATGCAACCAGGCAGCACCATCATCAACACTTCTTCCATCCAAGCCTATAACCCCTCGCCGATTCTATTGGACTACGCGACGACCAAGGCTGCTATCAATACATTCAGTAAATCTCTCGCCCAGCAAGTCGCTGATAAGGGGATTCGAGTTAATGTAGTGGCTCCAGGTCCTGTATGGACACCTCTTCAAGTGGTGGGTGGACAACCGGAAGAGGTGCTGAAGGAGTTCGGTGCGAACACACCACTAGGTCGTCCGGGACAGCCTGCAGAGATGGCTCCGGCATATGTATTTCTTGCTAGCCAGGAATCAAGCTATATCAGTGGCGAAACGCTAAATGCCAACGGAGGAACTCCAACCCCATAAAAATACTCTGCCGAATATGGATATAGTAAAATATCAGCGAATCATACAAATACAAAGTACCCTACTAATTTTAGCTGTGGGGTGCTTTTGTTTTTATATGGAGTAAGGTGTATTATAGATTTTGAACCTATTTATTCCATTTAATGCATAGAATATTATCTACATATGATCAAGATTGTCGAATACATAGATTTCCTGCGATTACCCGAGAAATATTTGAGTTGGTATAAGGTTTAGAGTTTAGTATAGAACATAGAAAGAATTAGGAGCTGTATTATGCGTAAAAAGAAAATAGCAATACTCATCATTTCCTTTGTAATGATCATGGCGTGTTTTTCATCAGGAGCAGTTTTTGCGGATAAAGAAAACGGAGCTGTAATGGATAGTGGAACAAAGGAAAGGCTGATGGAAAAGTATGATCTTGCAGAGCCTGAACTTATAAATCCAAAATCACTTTGGAGCCAAAGTGATTTTGGAGTCAGTAACCCTATTGCTATATTTGTAAGTATCAGTAGGTTATATCTGAACCCATATGTTTTTGCTGCGCAAGAAATGATTAATCATTTGATGGACCGAAGCCGTCAACATTAATGACCCATGAGAGGGTCATTTTTTAATAAGAGATAAATTAATCGCTCGTTACTTGTATATCTTTCAAAATATAATCCCAGCTAGCATAATCGTTCATATCATCAGGAAATTCTAACACACAAATATGATTAATATTCCAATGGATTTCTCGTACTGATGTTAATTCACGAACGGGATAAAGGATAAGGACAGTGAATTCGTTCGGCTTTAATATATCAGACAAAATCGCTTGTAGCTCTACAGCCTGTTCGTATGTGGCGAACCATCTAATGAATAGAATTTTTTTACTGCATAGTAATTTGTCCCAAAATCTCTTAATTCGTAGATCCAGCTTTGCTTTATAAGATGGATAGGTCGTAGACCAATGCTTACCCAAGGTGATTGGAAAATCATGTACCGAGATAATGTTATAAAAGGTATCCTGAATAAAATATGATTTCACTAAAGCATTTTTGTTCCCATTAGGATAAGCAGGTACGCCATCCTCTAGAAAAAAATGTGTCTCCTCGAGCATTTGCAGATTTGTTAACTCCATGAAATTCTGAAATCTATTTTTATAAAGTCTGTTTACATCAGTTAATGAATAAGAAATCATCCAGTCGAGAGGCATGGAGAATGTTCTCAGGTTATTTCTTTGCATATTTATAGCAGGAGCACAAGACATACCTAAGCTTACAATTAAATCATAGCTCTTTTTTACATCTTGTAAGTTCATGGACTCACCTAATTTCAATCAGATTCAGATTCTATTTAACGCTAAAAAAAGAGCAGCAACTTAACTGCCCCTTAAAAATATTAATGGCGTTGTAGCAGCAAATAGCCGCTAATCCTTGAAGTTTTTTTACGAAATACCACTTTAAAACCAACGTCATTATCTAATAAACAAGCTAAGGCGGTGTCAAGTAGCCCGTTGGGTCTTAAGCTAGGTCGACAAGGCTCAGCATTTCCAATGATGCGGACAGAAATAATCCTACGCGCAGAGCCACGAACCAAAGGATTTTTGCTCCAAGTGATCAACACTAAATCAGGTTGACGAGTTGCCATTCTGATTCACCCCTTTCTATTAAGCTTCTCTATATAAAATGCACAATAGATTGTAATGTGCTAAACAGAAGCGGAGTGAGTGTGAGGAAGTATTCTGTCAAGTGTATGGACTAAAAACAAGAGTTACTCTTGTTTAATTTAGGTTTTCAGAATACAATAAAGTAAATTTATGGTATGTTCGACTAGTATAACTTGATGACCTCAAGGGAGTATATATTTCATAATACCGTACGCGAGGAGTATTTGATCAATGATCAAATACTTTTTTATTATCGTTAATAAGAAGCTAAATAGGGGGACATGATGAATGAAGATAGGGAAACCGATTAGAAAGAAAGTATACGGTTTTATTTTGCAAGACAATGAAGTTGGAGTAAAAACCTTATTAGTTTATCTGAATGTACCAGAAGTACCCTTTAGATTAGTAGGTGGTAATGTCGATGCCGGGGAAACAGAAGAAGAAGCCTTATTCAGGGAAATTCAAGAAGAAAGTGGACTTAAACAATTTAAATTAGTAAAGAAAATAGGAACACAATATCATTATAAGGATTATATAGAAGCAAATGTTGAAAGACATGACTATCTTCTGATTCCAGAAACAAGATTACCTGAAAAGTGGAGATTCACTGGAGAGGGTGAAGGAGAAGACTGTGGAACTGTTTTTAACTACCAGTGGATAAAACAAGATGAAATATACTTATTAGATAAAGAGTTTAGAGAATATATGTCGGAAAAATATATACAAGAATTGTTCGGGAATGGATAGGAGGTAACTATCATGTCCATTATATGATCCTTACTCTGAGGTGATAGATATGAATAATCGTAAAATCTTCTCTTTTCTTCCTTTGATCATATTTTTATTTATAATATGGTACCTTTTGATGGCAGGTACATCTGCTGTTGTTAATGTAGTGTCAGTAGATAAAAGAGAAATAGTAGTACAAAATATGAGCAGTGATCAAACTACAATCACAATCCCAAAAGGAATATTTAAGTTGATTAATATAAATGAGGAGTACTATGTTTCCTATAATAGTAGAATAGGGCAAAAACCTTTTTTAACTTCAATAGAACCAAGTGCTAAATGATTATTGGAAGCAGATTTAACAATAGAACTTATGAATGAAACGGCTGATATATAAAGCTTGAAATTGGTGGGATTACTTTGCGTGTAGTTAAGCATATTATGTTATGGTTTGTTTCGACGATTTTATTCACCTTGGCCACTTTTGGATTAGAGCTATGGGAAGGAAATAAAATCAACACGACTGAATACTATGGGGTTCAAAATATAGGGTTTGTTTTTATTTTCTTAGCATTTCTTTTTTCAGCCCTTCTTTACCCAATTATAATTTTTCCTTTCTCTTGGGTTGTTCACAAATCCTTTGGTATTGCCGGTACCATTTATGTCTTGGTGGATTATTATCTTGATCAGAGGAGTTGAATAAATGAGTTATTTTGAAAGAGTTAATAAAATATCAAACATTTTATTTTGTGTTTTTGGATTGTTTTTTATTTTGATTATAATTTTCTTTTCTACTAGCAGCTTCTCAGAAATCTTGCGTTATAATTTCACAAATGACTTAAGAGGAGCACTGATCACAGTCATTTGTTTTATGATCTCTTTATTTTCACTTGTACTGGGCATTACTTTGAAATGTCTTGTAAAAGACTCTGATGAAACGATCCAGCTTATCGCCACAAGAATAAAGTAGTTGTTGAAATTTCAGCATGTATAACAAATCCCTGCAACCTGAGGGGTTGGCAGGGATTTATTTTTATCTAAGAATTGGATAATTTATCTACCTCATCACTAAAAGCATCCTGGTACTGATTGAATATTCCTGTATCTAATTTAGTGGTAGCATCATTTGCTATAGGAGGAGTATCTTGGATTTGCTTGTACATACGATCAATCTCACCAGAGAGCTTAGACCAGATGTTTTTAATTGAATCGTATTTTGCACCCAGGTTGTTGATGTAATTATCGTATTCTAATTTTGTACTCATCGCTTTTCCTAATTGTTCAATTGTAAAATCTATATCTATGGCTTCACCTGTAGAGCTAGTTCCTGAACTTGCATACCAACTGATATCAACAAATCCAACATTCCAAATATCTGAAATGACAAAATTACTAATTTCTTTAAGTGTCGCTTCAGGAGACTGTTCAGTTGTACCTGAATCAGATGTGTTATTTACAGGCTTTTTGAAGAATTTTCTCATTTCGTTAAAGGGTTCTTTATTCTTGTCATTAGACGAATATCCCCAACCAATTTTATCATCCTTAATAAAAATTATAAGTTCACTACTGGAGGACGACTTTTCACCTTGAATTAGGACGATTTTATCTTTTCCACCATCTTTGTCTGTATAATCAGCTGATTCTATTATAGGAATGGTAATCTATGTATGATGAAACCATTATATTGGATATTCGTATTTCTATAAAATGATGTTGAAAGGTCGTGTGCGTGATGGATAACGGGTATTTTGTGGGTTGGGGCACGTTAGCATTAATAAATGCCGGGTTAGCGCAAGGTAAAAATAGAAGTGGTTTAAACTGGTTTTTAATTTCTTTGCTTTGTGGCCCATTGGCTACATTTTTTCTTGTAATATCGAGTAAGCTGCAAATTCATTAGCCCATAATATTTCGGGAGGGGATTTTTTGCTGAAAGCACTAAGGCTGTTCGGTATTCTATTTAGTGCAGCAACAATCATTCTGGCAATATTTTTTTTCCGTGATCAGGATCAAGTGATTATGTCTTGGACAATGATGGGGATGTGCGGAGCTCTGATTTTTAATGGCGGAGCTACCTATTTTAAAACTAAAGATAAAATGGCTGCTCTGTCTTCGATTGTTGGGATAGCACTCTTAATATTCTCGCTTACTCAATTTCCTTTTTAATAAAATACCCCATCAACCTATAAGGTCGGTGGGGCTTTTTTACGTTTTATTTCTTTTTCAATCAAGTTATAGTAGGTTGCTGCAGGCTAAGCTTATTTCTTTTTCTTCTTTGTGGGTCCGATCTGGCGCCTTACTTTATTGTTCTCATCAACCTCGATAATATAAATGTCTTTCACTGTACCGGAAAGAGTAAACCATTCACGTAGAGCATCAGCTTCAGTCATTGGTCCCAATATTCGTTTCCCCCTATAACATATAAAAAACACTCCTACTCCTTAGTGAGTTTGCGAAAATGCAATAGTCCTCAATACGATACTCATTAACTATTTTCAGTAAGTCTCATTATTTTATATTAATGCTAAATTATAGGGGATGCAATATTGAGAGATTGTTCCTGTTTAGTTCAAATACATTTATAAAAGAAATCACTAAACAGCGATTGACAAAATAGAAGAGCTGCCTAATACTAATTGATAATCATTATCAATGTTTAAGATGTAATTAATTTAAATAGATTGTGTAACGGATCGGAGTGAAATGCAAGATGAAGTTGGAAGATCATATTGCCGCATGGAATTATGCAGCCGTTAAAGTGCTGGATATTCGACATGCTGTGATGGAGCCTGGGGACAAGCTGCAAGGCTATATATTACCTGCATGTGGATTTATCTACTGTGTGCGGGGTGCGGCCAGCTTGAATCTCAACGGTATAGATTACGAAGCAGACCGTCATTTTATTGTGCATGGTGGCAAGGGTATGAGACTAAGCATAGAGGCAGGGAAGATTTTTGAATACTATTTATTATTCTATAGAGCCTCCTTACCAGGAAGAAAGGATTTAGCAAGACTTTTGGAACGAAGCAACCCATTTCGGATGCAGTATGGCTTCGAGTCTTTGGAGCCATTGCCACTGCACTATCAACTAATGGCAATGGAACAACTCTGGGCACAAGGAAGCTTATTGGAAAGAATTCAAGTTAAAGGCTTGTTCTATCAGTTTATACATGAATTATTAAAGCAGTTTACAAAGGATGGAATTAACCTCAGGCAACCGGATGTTATTGGGCAGGTTGTCCGTTATATTGAGGTGCATTATCGTCACAATTTATCACTAGAATCTATAGCGGAGCAATTTAATTATAGCCCTCGTCATTTATCAACGCGTTTTAAAGGAGAGACGGGGTTCAGCTTGATCGAATATTTGATACGATACCGGCTTGAACATGCAGAAGAGCTATTACGATGTACCGATGCTCCACTTCGCGATATTGCAGAAGAAGTTGGATATAGCGATGTGTATTATTTCAGTCGTATGTTTAGTAAATACAATGGTCAATCTCCCATCCGATTCCGCAAGGAAAGCAGGCAGGTGAGCTTATCGGAGAATCGTCCATTTACCACCGCCAGATTCTCCATTGGCGAGAACATATCCTCCCGATATAATGTTGTTGAATATGATAATCATTATCACTGCTGTTATCATAATAAAATAACCGGAGGGTCTTCACCTATGCGAATAACAAAGACATCAAGTTTTATTGTAGCGATGCTGCTTAGCTTTACCTTGCTTTTAAGTGCATGCGGATCTGCAAACGTTGGTTCTAATGCCACGAATTCTAAGGGATCCAAAGCTTCTGAAGTTACATCATCATCAGCTAATAATTCAATTGCAACTGACAATAACAATAAAGAGGCTCAGACAAGAACTATCTCTACGGTAAAGGGAGATATTGTCGTTCCAGCTAATCCAGAGAGAGTTGTCGTGTTATACCTTCAAGGGGATCTTGTTGCCCTCGGCATTAAGCCAGTAGGTACTTCGAGTGTCTTTGAAGGAGCGGCCTTTGCCGAAGAGCTGGGGGGTATTGAAGATCTTGGTTCATGGTATGAACCTAATCCAGAGGCTATTATGGCAGTAAAGCCGGACTTGATCATAGCTGCTTCTGAAGAAACTTACGAAATCCTTAACGATATTGCACCGACCATTCCAATTCCTTATGAAAAAATGGCGACAGACGAACGTATAATGAAGATTGGTGAGGTATTTGGCAAGGAGCAGGAGGCACAAGCTTTATTAGATAATTTCCACGAGAAGTTGGAGAAAAGTAAGCAGAAGCTTGATGAACTTGGAATTTTAGATAAGACAGTAACCATTATCGAGGGCGGCAAAAAAGAGATGGCGGTAATCGATAGCAAGCTTTACGGAAGAGGTTCTCAGATTATTTACGAATACTTAGGACTAAAAGCACCAGAGATTCTTCAGAAGAAGATTGATGGCAGGGAGAAGGCTACTGGAGGGTTTGTTTCCTTAGAAGTGTTACCTGAGTATATAGGAGACTTCGTGTTCCGTTCTGTATGGGATGGGGCTGATGATTTGTCGGACAACCCCATTTGGAACAGCATTCCAGCAATCAAAGAAGGTAGATTGATCGAAATTGGGTTTGATTTTTCATATTATTCAGATATCTACTCTCTTGATAAGCAGCTAGATTTTGTAGTTGAGAAGCTAGTATCAGCGTATGAAAAAAAATAGAAAGCTAGATGATAGAACAGCTGTTATTCCTAATTTAAGAGGGAAATCGTATTTCGGTCTGTTTTTACTCCTAGGGATATTGCTGCTGCTACTTTCAGTAGCGGCTTCTATCTCTTTTGGCTCTGCTTCCATGAGCCTGAAGATGGCATGGACAGCGATTTTTAATTTTGATCCTGAACTGACCGAGCATCAGATTATCCATGCCCTTCGTATTCCACGTACGGCGGCTGATATTATTGCGGGCATGTGTCTCGCGGTAGCAGGAGCAGTTATGCAAGGCTATACGCGAAATCCCTTAGCCGATTCGGGATTAATGGGAGTAAATGCTGGAGCTGCTCTTGCAATGGCCGTTACATTAGTTTTCCTTCCAGGGCAATTGCAGACGACAACCTTGCTAGTTAGCTTTATTGGCGCAGGACTTGGTGCAGGATTAACGTATCTTGCTGCTTCAATGAATCGTTCAGGAATGACACCTCAACGATTGGTGCTAGCTGGAATATCCATTACAATGCTATTTGGAGCTGTGGGATCATTTATCTCATTAAACTATGGAATTGGTCGTGCCCTTGCTTATTGGACCTCGGGAAGTGTGGCTGGAGCAACATGGATGGAAATTAAGCTAGTTATTCCTTGGTTCTTAGGTGGGCTGGCTTTATCATTATTCATTGCACGCTCTATCACTGTTTTAAACTTGGGGGAAGAGATCGCGAAAGGATTCGGGCAACGGATCGTTCTCGTTAAGATGATAGCTACGCTTGCGGTCCTTTTACTAGCGGGTGTAGCTGTTGCACTTGTTGGGCCAATCGGCTTTGTAGGGTTGATTATACCGCATATCATGCGTTTTTTTGTAGGTGTAGATTATCGTTATATTATACCGGCATCAGCCATTTACGGCGGCGCACTTATGGTTGTAGCGGATATCGCAGGAAGGCTGATTAATCGTCCGGCAGAGACAGCACTCGGGATTATTTTTGCAATGATCGGTGTTCCTTTCTTCTTGTTAATTGCGAGCAAAGAGAGGAGAGCCTTCAAATGAATGTTGTTAAATCGCATAAGGCTACAATATGGATTCTATCTCTCATAATACTGCTCATTGCAGGAGCTATTCTTAGTCTTAATATGGGAAAGGTGTCTCTTAATCCACTTGAAGTATTTCAAGTATTGCTTGGACAAGGTCCAGAAGAGCATAATCTCGTTGTTTATAAGTTTCGTCTTCCTCGGATCGTATTAGCGATACTTGTTGGATTTGGGATGGCACTGGCAGGTGCTGTTATGCAGGCTTTGCTGCGCAATGATCTGGCTGATCCCGGCATGCTTGGTATTAGCTCAGGTTCAGGTCTTATGGTGTTGCTGATTATCTCAACAGTAGGTATTCAAGGCACCGCTATAACATTATTACTACCAGCTATGGCATTCTTGGGTGGTTTGCTGGCAGCAGCTCTGATATATGTTCTAGCCTATAGAAAACGTCGTTTGATTTCTTCTACACGACTTGTCTTGACTGGTGTTGCGATTAATATGGGGTTAAGTGCTCTGTCGTTATTCCTGACTTTAAAGCTGGATGACCAGAAGTATGATTTTGCGCAGCGTTGGCAAGCAGGATATTTATGGGGGGACAAGTGGTCTTATATCAGCTTATTAGCACCTTGGGTATTGCTGCTATTCGCATATATTATTTCCAATTTCAGGACATTGAACGTCTTGGTGTTAGGCAATGAAATTTCGATAGGCTTAGGAGTCGCTGTAAAGAAGAAATTTTTGCGTCTGGCGATTGCGGCTGTAGGCATTGCTTCTGGTTGTGTAGCGCTCGGGGGCTCGATCTTCTTTATTGGATTGATTAGTCCGCATGTGGCTCGCAAGCTGGTAGGTCACGACTACAAAGTACTTCTGCCAGCTTCAGCACTTATTGGTGCGCTATTGCTGCTTGTAGCGGATACGATTGCTCGGACGGTCAGCTTTAAGTCGGATATTCCAGCAGGGATTATTGTAACAATGCTGAGTGTGCCTTACTTTCTATATCTATTGATGCGTTCAAAATAATATCGGAGTTCTTTCCAATGTATAAAAAAGACTTCATTTTGGGTTTTTCCGCGAACTCTTATGATGTTTCTAAATTCCTCTTCTTGGACTTATCTTCAGCTATCATGCAACCCTGATGCTTGGTGTACCAAGTAGAATTACGACTGAGTGGTTAATTGAACTATCTTGTCCCGTTAGTTCAATAAAATGAGCAACTAGCATCTGCCGGAAATAGAAAGACCGCCATTGAAGGCGGTCTAAAAAATTCATCATTTCTGCCCGACAATCCTAATTAGAGCGTCTCAACCAATTTCTGAATCTTTGAGCGGGAAATTAAATATAAAGGACCCATTATTTCTATTTTGCCGTCCTTTACACGTATAGCGCTCTCCTGTTCTGCCGCGTAAACATCAATCTCTTCAGATAAGGGGAACAGATAGCCTTGAACAAACGTGGCGTAGTCACGTTGAGAATGAGATTCATAGGCAAAATAATCAAAGCCAATACCATCATAAATAGTACTTGTTTCAGCTTCATCAGTGTTATTCAAGCTTAACCATTTTGCAGCCATGTTTAACGCACCGGCGCTGGCACCCATTATAACGGCATTGCTGTTCTTAATAACATCCGATAATTCATAATCCGCCAAAAAATCGTTCTGCAAAACAGGATACCCACCGCATAAAAAAATGACAGAAGCGTTTTGAATTAATCGCCGGGCATCTTCCTTCTGCATGCGGTAATCAATGAAATGATATTCTTCAAAAATAATATTAGCCTGATTCAACCATGTCCATTCAGAAACATCATCAAAGTTAATTTGCTCACCTGTATAACCAGACGGATCAGCGCTAATCATAACAAGCGATTTTCTGTCTTGTATATCCTCATGCAAATAATGGACCAGCTTCTCTGGAAAAAAATTATTAAACCAACTGAAATAGTAGTGAGTACTCAAACTTAATTACCTCCATATGTATTATTAACATTCATCCATTCTTAACGAGAAAACATATTATACACGCTAGAAAGAGAACAGTTCTAAATCGAACACTAGATTACTATAACATGCAATTTAAGTATGAGAATTATGTTTCCACGTTATCCTGCCCGCTAGATGATGCACAGTACGAAGGTACAGATCATTAAGGGAGTAGGCGTATCCCTTCTCTCATAAAGGTTATGACAAAGCAGACGCATGTAGCGCACCAGAAGTGACAGGACTTAACTAACGTTCCTCGTTAGTTAAGTCCAAAACAAACCATGTTGCGATAAATTACTTTATAGTGTCGTGCTCATAAATTTTGGTGGGTCGTCCCCATTCGAAATTATCTAAACCGACTTCTCTGAATCCATATTTCTCATAATAACGAATATGGTCGGTCGTTATATAAACCTTCGTATATCCTAATTGCCCCACCATTTTTCTGGCATGCTCCAACAATACTGAACCTAAACCTTGCCCTCGCTCATTCTCGTCAATGAACAAAGGTGCAATCCATGGCGATAAATCTTTACGAATTATATACTCCTGCACAATCAATTGATAAAATCCAATTATTTTGTCGTTTTTCAATAGCAGAAATGTAAATGGCAAACCATCTTTAGCCGATAAACTTTCGTCAATTTTAGGGAGGACTACCTTCTTTACATTTGGCCATTTTTCTTTAACATATTCAGCAAACTCTATATGACGCTCTGGACACTCTATTATAGATTTAATAACTTGCATTAAGCCACTCCTTTATAAATATGTTTCTTGATGAGTATCACTTTCAAAAAAGGTGCTTTCAGATTACATCTTAAGTTAACTGCGGGGAACGGAAAGTTTATTTTAAGTTAAACTATACTGCCAGTTAGCATAAAGAAGCATCTTCATCGAAAGTCATATTAATTGTTGCACTGCACGAAGATATGAACCAGTATGACACAGATCGTGAAGGAGCAAAGAAAAGAGGATGTTGATTGATATGCAACTTGATTTATTTGAAGTAAGTTACCGAAGATACAGGGACAGAGAGGGGAATAGTCCTCCTCTTCCACAAGAAGGATATAAGAAATGAGGAAAATAACTTTCGTAAACAACAGAGGTTGGGGCGAACAGAGTAGATACACGGAAGTTCAAGAGTTTAACGATGAAGCTACAGAAAAAGACATCCAAGAGGCTTATGTAGATTGAGTTTGGGAACAGATCGGAGACAATTTCACCTGGTTTGAGGGGGAGGAAGCCCAATGACACAAAGGGACTGACAAAAGGATATGGAGATGTGCGATGCGGTTACTAAACGCACCTACTTATACTAAAATTTAGGTGGAGAGCATTTTACAAGTTGGCTTTAGAGCTGAAACTCGTATAAGAAAAAGAACTCAATAAGGAGGGCAAGGATATTTGCAAGAAATAACCGAGAAACAAAATCTTAATTGGGACAGCTTACCTATGACACTCCGCCCGAAACACATAAAGATAATGAAAATGAGTCAAGCCAAGCTGTACGAATTCTTAAGAGATACACCTTTTTATGCTGCAAAAGCAGGAAGGGAATTATATATCATTAAAGCGGAATTTGGAAATTGGTTGGAGGGTAGAAGCGATATTTTCCCAGAGGATCAGATGAACTGATACGAAAAGTAAATCGCGATTCCTATCAAATTCGTATCACAGGGGTTTTTTAATAGAATATAAGTGAATAAAAACAAAAAGCCTTGAAATTCAAGGCTTTTTTCTATAGGACGGATGGGGTTCGAACCCATGACCCCTACCCTGTCAAGATAGTGCTCTCCCGCTGAGCTACCGTCCTGCGACGAATTTCATAATACCATACGATAGAGTAGGATGGCAATTCTTTTTTTACAATCTATAGGGAGGATAGTTTACATAGTCTTTAAAATAATAAAAAAAGAGGATGACTCTAACATCCCCTTTACACTATCTCAGATAAAGAACGGAAGTAAAAACAAATCGCTTATGCCGTAAAAAGGAATGCGTCGTGGATAGAAGCGACGTCTTGGGTAAAAACCTGGGCGGAAGCCAAATTGTCTGTACGCCGATTCTTTTGTAGGCATTCCGTTCATGTGTTCAACCATTTCATTGCTTGGAACCGCAAGGGTAACATAATTTTGATCTACATGAGCAATAAAGCCGTCAAATGATTGACCGTCAGTCATTGTAACACCAACGTATTTGTTCATACAATTCCAACAGACCTGTTGATGAAAATTTGTATTTGATTCCATGGAGAACCTCCTCAATTGTTTAAATCCTGATAACAGTCTATGGCCCTTAGCCTACAATGTTCACGGCGTTTGCCTAGAAGGTGATCATTAAAATCGAGGAGGAAAAACTTTGAAGTGCAAGCATCTTCCTCACCCCCTAATTTTGAACCGGGCGCGTTGGCCATACTTGTCCCATTCCATCTTTAAAGTTGCGTCGTATACTTAGCCAAGTGCTTTTTTATGGAAATACTCCTGCAGCGCTTATGATAAAATGGATGGTAATGTACAGAAGTTAGATAAAAATTGAAAGATAAAGGGGCTTGAGATCTTGCCGCAAAATGAGCAGAAAAAGAATTCTTCCACGCCATGGAAATGGTTGGGAGGCGGGGCGGCGATGCTCCTGTTTAAAGGAAAGGCGATTTTGTCTCTTCTGAAAATAGGTAAAATTGCCGGGCCGTTAATATCAATGATGATTTCAATAGGGGCTTATGCTTTGATTTACCCGTGGGGGTTTGCCGTGGGCTTTGTCCTGCTCTTGCTAGTCCATGAATTAGGACATGTAATAGCAGCGAAACGGATCGGGCTTCCAGTCAGCGCTCCGCTATTTATACCGTTTTTGGGAGCTTTAATTACAATGAAGAAACAGCCGTTGGATGCCCAGACAGAAGCTTATATTGCTTTTGGAGGTCCGATCTTAGGAACCATTGGGGCTACAGCCGTTTTTGGGGCGGCTTATTACATGGATAGTCCACTTCTCTATTCCTTGGCTTACATAGGTTTTTTACTTAATCTGATCAATCTGCTGCCGATTCACCCGCTTGACGGTGGCCGTATTGCAACCGCGGTGACGCGCTGGCTGTGGCTTGTGGGGCTCGTGGGTGGTTTAGCTATCATCATCTATATGCGTTCGATCTTATTCTTTATTATTTGGGCATTATTTGCTTACGATCTGTATAACAAATATGTCAAGAGACGCACTAACAAGCGCCTTTATTCTGTAACGAAGAGTTTCTTAATTCCAGTAGTGCCACTTAGAGATGCAGGCTACATGATTCCAGGACCAGAGCATAGAAGAGATTTACCTTTTACTACTTACAGTGATTTGGAAAGACAGCAGTATGTAGGGGTGAGATGGGATCAGCTGAACTACATTGGTAGAGCTACGCTTCCGCAGCAATGCATCATTGAAAAGGTACGTATCTCGCAGCTAGAGCCTGTGACCTTAGAGAATGGGCTTCATCTTAAGATGAATTGTGATATCAGCTATTCGGTCTATGAGAACGATAAGTATTACGATGTGCCGGCTAGCTTACGTTGGAAATACGGTATCGCTTATTTTGTATTAGCTGGCTTTCTGGCAGGAATGATGTACATGGTCCATGCTGTTGGAAATGTGAATTTATAAGGGATAGGATCGGGCAATGAAGTGATTCAATGGTTTATAAAACTCCTGAAACGTCAAAGCTGTAAAGAGAATAACTGCAGTTGAGCGGTGAAAGGAGTAAAACCATGTCTAAATTTTTGAAATGGGAAGTCGGTGTTTGTCTGCTGTTACTGATGGTTTTGGGAGGATGTTCCGAGGCGAAGCCAACAAAAGTCATAGAAATCAAAGAAATGACTAACCTGGATGGAAAGCCGAAAGGTCAGTATCCTCCATTGTCACCAGTGATGCAAGACACATACAATCGTTCGATTCCTGAAGAAGTATATTCTGCAGATTAGTGCAGCGTAGAAGACGATTTCTCATGCTCAGGCTTTTCTTTCTAGTCGAATTTTTATATAATAGACAACTATCGTTGGATACATAGAGAGAGAGGAGTTTGGGACTAACATGGCGGCAGAAATCTTACGGGTAACTACAGAGGAACAGCTTCAGATGGGGCTGGATATTCGTACCAAAGTATTTGTAGAGGAACAAATGGTACCGGCTGAGGAAGAAATTGATGAATACGATGTTATCGGTCCGAATGTGCACCATATTCTAATTATAGATGAAGGTGTACCTGTGGCTACGGGAAGATTGATTTATTACAAAGCAGGTACAGCCAAAATGCAGCGTATCGCCGTACTGAAAGATTATCGAGTCAAAGGATACGGACGTGTTCTGTTGCTTGCGATGGAAGAGCTTGCTCGGGAACTTGGACTGGATGCTTCGATTCTTGATGCACAGTGCCAAGCTGAGAATTTCTACAAGAAGCTGGGATATGAAGTGATTTCTACGGAACCTTTTTATGACGCAGGTATTTTACATGTACGGATGCAGAAAACTCTTTAAAAATAGTGCACATAATTTACCGTTCCATGAAGCAAGCTAGGATGTGCCATATGATGGCAAATCCAAGTGCAAGGGGCGAGCTGAAGTGCCAAATAACGAACGCGAAAGTTTCGTAGCTGTACAGAAAAATGGAGACGGAGATTTAACCAGTTTCCAGACCTCTACAGGACGTGTCCTGGCGTATGACCAAGCGCTTCAAGAAGTACAAGCCGGAAATATTGCCGGAGTGAATGCTTTTAAAGGTAAAGACGGAGGAACTTATATTCGCGGCGACGCGGATGGGGACCCAACCAACAATTTGGACAATCTTCCGAGTTTCTCATAGTTCTAAAGATAAAGACCGTACATACGTCATCGGACGTCAATGTACGGTCTTTTTTTAATCATAATCAGAGTTTATAAATTACATGCTGCTCAATAAACTCCATCTCTCCAGTAAGCCCGACGAATTGAGGTTGTTCATCGCTGTAATGCATGAGCTTGATGATATGCCGAACATCTTCAGGTAAAGTCATTAACTCCTCCAGCGTGGTGTGAACAACCCCTGATCCGCCAAGCTGACAGTCATGCAGAATCATTCGGACGCCGCGCTCTCGGACAAGGCTTATAAGTAGCTCCGGCTGAAAAGTCATATCCGCGCTATAGAAAATCTCGTTATTTATTAGAAGGGAATAGCTATCTTTGCCAGGAATATGCGGCGTATGTATGATTTCGAGCGAAAGAGAAGGAGCGAGCTTGTACGTAATTCCGGGTTTCATAGGTGTAACCTCGAAGATATCGGTTAGGGAGGCTACTGCATCTTTTTGATATAATCCACCCTTTAAGGTGTTGGTCCAAAGTGGCTCAACAAGCGTCTCAGGTAAATGTAATCTCATAGTTTTCCCGTATACGTGCTTTAGCGTAAGTGCTAGCTCTTCCAGACCTCCAACATGGTCCGCATGAATATGCGTAATTAGAGTAGCGTTTACGTCACGGAAGGATTTCCCGATGGCATGCATGGCAAGCGGAGCTGTAATCCCGCAATCAATCAGTAGGGTATAATCATCAGCTAGTAGCAGGCCATTATTGTTAAAATAGTTTTTTGCAAAAGCATTGCCAGTTCCTAGCATTTGTAGGCTCAGACTCATAAGAAAGTACCTCCTGAAATCGCTGTTAGCTAATATATCAACTTTGAACAAGTACATAATATCATTTTAAGGGAGATGAATGAAATATTTACCTACAATTAGCGCAACTTGCTGAGACAAAGTAAGTATACATTAATAGCATGAATTATTTGGAGGGTTTCAAATGAATAGATGGAAAAAAGTCACTTTATGTGTGTTTGCTTTTTCCTTGATGGGTGGCTCCTTATTGTTCGCCGATTCTGTGAGTAAGAAAATCAGGGTATGGAACAACGGGACGGAAATTGTAGACGGCGGTTATTTGATTGATGGAAAAACATATATTCCCGCTAGAGAAGCGGGCGGGGTAGTGAATTGGGACGGATCTGGAAAAGTGACGATTCTTAAGCCTAATGTTCATATTGTTCTTTTTAAAGATAATACGGTCTTTGGTAACGTAAACGTAGGCAAGCTTAAGATTAAGATATTAACCCAAGTAGATAGCTTAACAGAAGAGGTTTCAGCTGTGAAAGTAGCCATAACAGACCCTTCTGGTAATGTTAAGGATATTCAGTCGCAGGAGCTTGAAGGCTCGCAGAAGGATAATTTCTGGTTTCCGACCTCGGAGTTTACTTATGATTTTAAAGAAACCGGCAAATATCGGGTAGGCTTCTATATGAAAGCTTCCAAAAATGCGGATTACGTTCTTGTGTCAGAAAAGGTAATTACAGCTCTTAATTAAGGGTTCTAAATTGACCTGAACTAAACTAACGTGGTAGTATACCAGATGTAGGATAATACAATTCAAAGTGAGGTATTACAATGAGCGATCACAAACATGAGCATGGTGAAGCATGCGGTTGCGGGCATGATCACGACCATGAGCACGAGGAGTTTGTGCTGACCTTGACGAACGAGCAGGGCGAAGATGTTGAAATGGTATTGGTTGAAACTTTCGACATCGGTGAGAAACTATACGCGCTGCTGTTAGAAAAGGAAAATCCTGAAGCGGATGGCATTATTCTTCGTATGGAAGAAGAAGACGAAGAAATGGTATTGTACAATATCGAAGATGAAGAAGAATGGAAAGCTGTTGAAGAAGCTTACAACAATCTGCTTGCTCAGCAAGAATAGATTTTAGCGACTAAATTAAGCTGTTCTATTGTGTATATGACAGTTGATGTTTATATACAGAAACCCGATACTTATTATGGTATCGGGTTTTTGTATAAATGAATGAATTTTTTTAGGGAAATGATGGGTCTTAGGAAATAGGATCGGCTTCTACAATCACTTTTATGTTAGTGATGCTGCGGTCTTCAGGACCCTTAACCGGAAGTCCAATCTCCACATGGTCGATAATATAATCGATGTTATCCTGAGTGATAACTTCGCCAGGGAGAAGAATAGGTATTCCAGGCGGATATACATATATAAACTCTGCAATAATGTAGCCAGCAGATTCACGGAATGGAACTAACTGCGTATCCGCATAAAAAGCGTCCCTTGGAATCAAAGCAAGCTGTGGAATTTCTGGAACCTGAACCTTAAGTTCGTAGATTTCACCCTTGCTATAATGAATGGCGGACAACACCCGAAGTGCAGCTAATAATTTATCTACTGATTCTTGGGTATCACCTGGGGTAATAAGGCAAAGAATATTATACATGTCACTTAGTTCTACTTCGATGTTGTATTTCTCGCGCAGCCAGTTTTCGGTTTCGTATCCTGTGATCCCTAAATGGCGCACATGAATGTTGAGCTTGGTTGGGTCATGATCAAATGTTGCTTCTGTCCCAAGGATCTCTTTTCCAAAGCTGTACAGGCCTTCGATCTTATTGATCGTTTCGCGTGCGTAGTTGGACAGTCTGATGGTTCTTTCCGCCATTTCATGACCGTTCAGCGCGAGATTACGTCTTGATGTATCCAAAGACGCTAATAAAATATATGAGGTAGATGTTGTAGTCAGCATGCTCATAATGGTCTGTACCCGTTGCGGGTTAATCAGACCCGTCTTAGCATTAAGATTCAGTACCGAGCTTTGCGTCATGGAGCCGCCAAGTTTATGCACACTAGTGGCAGCTATGTCCGCTCCGGCCTGCATGGCCGATACCGGCAGATCCTCATGAAAATGAATCAGTACTCCATGTGCCTCGTCCACCAATACGGGTACACCGTAACGGTGAGCCAGGTCGACAATCGAACGCAGGTCGGCGCATACACCGAAGTACGTGGGATTGATTACTAGAACTCCTTTGGCGTCTGGATGACGCCTTAACGCTCGTTCCAGCGAACTGGTCGTTATGCCGTGATCTATCCCGAGATTCTCATCCTGAACAGGCGAGACAAACACAGGCTTGGCTCCGGAGAAGATAATGGCCGACATCACAGATTTATGAATGTTACGCGGCACAATTATTTTATCACCCGGTGAGCAGACAGAGAGGATCATCGTCATGATGGCATTGCTCGTGCCCTGTACGCTAAAATACGTATAGTCGGCGCCGAAAGCCTTCGCAGCCAGCTTCTGAGCTTCCTGAATTACTCCAGTTGGCTGATGTAGATCATCAAGCGGTGCGATGTTGATTAGATCGATGGATAGAGCGTTATCGCCGATAAACTCACGGAATTCGGCATCGGTTCCTAGCCCCTTCTTATGCCCCGGAATATGAAATTGAACGGGATTGCCGGCGGCATGCTTTTTTAAAGCTGTGAAGAGGGGAGTACGGTGTTGATTCATTTAATGCTGTCACAACCTTTCGCGAATATTAAAATTTAAGGCAAGCATCAGTATAACAAAACAATCTACAGAATACTAGGATTTGGATGTGATAGAATGTCCACAAAAGCTGCACAACGTACACATATCAGTTTGACGTCGCCATTTATCATGGAGATGTGGGTAATTATTTTTTTAGTTGAGTTTGTTAAAGGGTCGCTACTTGTCGCTCTGTTACCCGTATATATGGAGAATATTTTGGGTCTATCTGTTACGGTAGTAGGCTTTGCCTTTGCGCTCCAGTATTTGGGGGATAATCTATTCCGCAGTCCTTCTGGCTGGGTTATGGAGCGCATAGGATTTCGCTGGACCATGACAAGTGCCTTGTTGTTGATCCTAGTAGCTGTTGGAATGATAATATATGCCAAAACTGCAGTTACGCTTTCGATTGCCTGTCTTATTCTTGGGATCGGGACATCCCCGCTTTGGCCTTGTGTGATGACCGGAATAACGGAATTGGCGGGATCTACTAAAAGCGGCAGCAGTGGTGCAGCTATGGGTGCTGTAGAGATGGCATCGCTCGCAGGAACGGGAATCGGTCCGATCGTAGTGAATTTTTTGATGGATCAGGGGGGACAAAGCTATCGTGTAGCCTTTTTGGTCCTGCTAGGGTGTGCTGCTGTTGTAGTTGTGGTTGCCCTATTTCTACCTAAGAGAATCTCGACAAGTGGAACTCATGCAGTTGTAAGGGACATGCAGGGGCTCGGCGGAGCTATTGAGCGTAAAAAAATCAGTCCATTAGAAAGTATAAAAAGAACACTACATCAGGTCAGAACGACGCTTAAAGTCAGTCGCCTACTATATCCAGCCTTATTTCTTCAGGCTTTTGCCATTGGTTTGATGACGCCTGTAGTTACCTTGTTTGCACGTACGGAGCTTCATGTTAGTCCAAATCAGTTTAGTCTACTTCTGATTGCAGGTGGGGGAATTACGGTGCTTGCTCTAATTCCAGCAGGCAAGCTGGTGGACCGAATCGGAACAACTGTGTTTCTGAACATTGGCTTTTTGCTCGCCGCCTTTTCCCTTGCCCTGTTCTCACAGGTGCGCTGGCTCCCGCTTGCTTTTATCGCGGTGGCATTGGTCGGTATAAGCTACGCGCTTATTCTCCCGGCATGGAATGCCTTTCTGGCTAAGCAAGTGCCTAAGGGGGAACGAGGGACTGTGTGGGGGCTATTCTTGACCTTGCAAGGCTCAGGGATGGTGGCAGGGCCGGTGATATCAGGTAGACTATGGGACCATGTAGGTCACGGTGTACCGTTTCTGATGAGTGCAATTGTAATGTTGATGCTCTTTGGGTTGCATTTACTAATTGTACACAGAACGAAGCTGAAATTTAAACCTAGTTGACCTTAGAAGTGAAAAGCCGCTGACAATCTGAGAATTAGATTGTCAGCGGCTTTTTTTAGGAAGGATTCGGCTCAAAAAGGACTAAAAGAAATAAAAAATTCAATCAGCGTTTGGAGAAAGTCTGTTGCGGGTAAAAATAGTCAATAAACCAAGTTACCGCTACATAAACTGAAGTATAAAATAAGACTAAGACGAACGCATTAGTAACTACTACTTGAAGAGGTCCGGCAGCCATAAATACTCGGGAATTGAACAATTGTGTTGGCTTTGCAGATGTGAAGCAGTTAGGGGGGAGTGCCGTGAACAAAAACGACGAGGTGGAGTATTGTAACCTGGAGTTACGTTTCGACAGACAGCATATCCAGGACCTGATCAAGGATTTGATTCAAAAAGGTTATTCCCTATATTGGAGCGAGAACGAACAGGTCTTTGTAATTTCGGTCCGTACGGGTCGTAAACTGGTGAAATTACGGTTTCAAAGGATCAAAGATGGCTATAAACTCGTGGGAGACTATATGATTCGTGATGCTCGCTTGTCAGAATGGATGGAGAAGTTAATTGGGGACATGCGGGGCCATGCCATAGTAAAGCGCTTCCGGGACCGTCAGATTATTATTGAAAATATTTTGTTCGGCGAAGTGATCCGTCTTGTCGAAATCTCGGGTTATCAGCAGCGAGTCTTATACCAGAAGGGTCCTATGCTCACAGATGAGGAGCTGACCAAGCTCTATTATTCTGTTGAAGGAGAGGAACGAATTCGCCAGCGTAGGATTGAAGTGGATGAGCAGCTGGATCGATTATATGATGCACTTAAGGCTGAGGATATGATTCGTGCGGAGAAATGCCGAGCTCAGCTTACCTTTTTGACGAAGGAATTGTATATGTTAGAATGGTAAACAAGGTGCTGAAATAAGCTGTTTAGGGGCACCCCGAATTTCGGGGTGCCTTAGATTTGTTTGAGAACTTGCAGACAGGGGTTCACTTCTGGCACTAAAAACGTTAAAATAGTCATTGTGATCATTTTCATATTGGCAATGGTTTTGTTGATGAATTTGATCTTTATTCGCAGGGCAGGCTTTGCTGTCTCTGATAAAGGGTGGTATTCTTATACTGCGAGAAATGGATTTCCCAAAAATATAGGGTGCAAAGGGTGGAGGACCAGATGGCAAAACAACAAATCGGCGTTATTGGCTTGGCGGTAATGGGCAAGAATTTGGCTCTAAATATCGAAAGCAAAGGTTTTTCCGTATCCGTGTTTAACCGCTCACCGGAGAAGACACATGATCTTCTAGCTGAAGCGGAAGGTAAGAACCTCGTAGGCACATTTTCTGTAGAGGAATTTGTAGCTTCGCTTGAAGCACCGCGCAAAATTCTGATCATGGTTCAAGCTGGTAAAGCTACTGATGCTACCATCGAGCAACTGTTGCCGCATCTTGATCAAGGCGACATTATCATCGACGGAGGAAATGCTTATTTCCCTGATACGGTTCGTCGCAGTAAATATCTGGAAGAAAAAGGTTTCCGCTTTGTCGGAACTGGCGTTTCTGGCGGAGAAGAAGGAGCACTAAAAGGTCCTTCCATTATGCCTGGCGGTCAAGAAAGCGCATATAAGCTAGTAGAACCAATCCTAACGGCAATCTCAGCTAAAGTTGACGGTGAGCCTTGCTGTACATATATCGGACCAGACGGTGCGGGACACTATGTTAAAATGGTGCACAACGGTATCGAATATGGTGATATGCAATTAATCTGTGAAGCTTACCAGTTGTTGAAAGACGTTCTGGGTCTGGATGCAAAAGAACTTCACAACATTTTCAAAGAGTGGAATAGCGGTGAGCTCGACAGCTATCTGATCGAAATTACTACAGACATTTTTGCTCAGTATGATGAAGAAACTGGTAAACCAATGGTTGACGTGATCCTTGATTCCGCTGGACAAAAGGGAACTGGTAAATGGACAAGCCAAAGCTCACTGGATCTTGGTGTACCTTTGTCCATGATTACCGAATCCGTATTCTCACGCTTCCTGTCTGCAATGAAGGATGAGCGCGTAGAAGCAAGCAAAGTGCTTAACGGACCAGAAGCTACACCATTTGATGGTGACAAAGCTGAATTCATCGAGAACGTGCGTAAAGCATTGTTCGCAAGTAAAATCGTATCCTATGCTCAAGGCTTCGCTCAACTTCGCGTAGCTTCTGACGAATACGGCTGGGATCTGAAATATGGTGAGTTGGCTAAAATTTGGCGCGGCGGTTGCATTATCCGTTCCCGTTTCCTACAAAACATCACGGATGCTTACGAGAACAATGCAGATCTTAAGAACCTGTTGCTTGATCCTTTCTTCAAGGATGTTATGGACAAGTACCAGTCCGCATGGCGTAAAGTTATCGCTTCAGCTGTAACGATGGGTGTTCCAGTACCTGGATTCTCCAGCGCATTGGCTTACTATGATAGCTATCGTACTGAAAGACTGCCTGCGAACCTGCTTCAAGCACAACGCGATTACTTCGGCGCACACACATTCAAACGTGTAGACAAAGAAGGCGTCTTCCACCACAACTGGATGTCAGCTGAATAATTTAGTTCGTTACGGTTATAAGCAAAAACGCCTTCCGCGTCCCTAAAAGACGGGTAAGTGTTTATGCGAGAAATATAAGGATAATGTATAACGTGAAACTTATACTTTCTTATATGTTAGAAAAGTGGCCCGAATTGCTTCACCAGAAATGGGGAGGCTTTCGGGCCTTTTTTGTTGAAATTTTGATGTGTATTTACTATGTGAAGCAGATTGTCTAATGTTTTGACCCTGTGTTATGATATGACAAATATCGCGGTTGGAGGATAGACATGGCTGGGGATACAGAACAATTTAAAAAGTTGAATGAAGAGCAAAGAAATAAGAACATTATTTTAGTAGGGATGATGGCAACGGGAAAGTCAACGGTAGGTGCTATTTTGGCCGAGGAACTGGGCTATGAGCTGGTTGATTTGGATCATGTCATTGTTGAAACTGAAGGCCGAAGCATTGCAGAAATTTTCGCGGAAGATGGAGAGCATTACTTTCGAAGCGTGGAAACAGCAGTACTAAAGCGTATGCTAGAATCTGAGAATAAATTAATATCTACGGGTGGTGGCGCGGTATTGGCGCCGGGGAATACAGATTTAATGCTGAGTAAAGGGCATGTGGTTGCGCTAACGGCAACAGAAGAAGAGATTATTGCCCGCGTTAGCGGAGATCAGAATCGTCCGCTGCTCGCCGGCAATGCAGAAGAACGGGTTAGACGTATCATGGAAGACCGTCGAGAAGCTTACCTGTTCGCGCATTACACGGTCGATACAACGGGACTGACAGCGGCAGAAGTGTCGCAACATATTTTAATGCATTACCGCGGCTGAGCTTTTAAGAGAGTGTTTCATTCCATTCAATCATACCACCGTTTAAATTTGTAGCATGAATGCCAAACTGCTGTAGATATTCGCAGACACGTTGGCTTCGAGCACCGGAACGGCAGATGAAGATCACTTTGGCATCACTTGGAATATCCTCAGTGCGGTGTGGAATTTCTCCCATGGGGATATGCTGTGCACCGGGAATCATCCCGAAGGCGACCTCTTCGTCTTCACGAACGTCGATGAGTACAAGGTCTTCCCCTGTCTCTAGACACTGCCGCAATTCTTGCGGTGTGATTTGTGGAACATTATGCATGGTTGTGACCTCTTTTCATCAGAAGAATGGTTTAATGATAACACAAGCATAGAATACCCTGTCAAACAAGCACTACATACAACTATATCTACTAAGGAGAGTTTATATTATGGACGTTATTGTTAGGCCAACGCCATCCCTGCAAGGAGAATTTGGGGCCCTCTCTTCCAAAAACTATACCACTCGTTATTTGCTGGTTGCTGCATTGTCAGAAGGCGTAAGTACGATCTATCATCCGGCACATAGTGAAGATAGCGATGCCATCCGTCGTTGTATTGCAGATTTGGGAGCTGTACTCACAGAAGATGATGAGAAGATTGTGATTCAGGGCTTTGGACGTAAACCTAAGGATGTTAAGGAACTTAATGTGGGGAATGCTGGAGCCGTATTACGTTTTCTAATGGCTGTAGCTGCTTTAAGCCCTGAGGTCACATTCGTAAATACGTATCCTGACTCTTTGGGCAAACGTCCACATGACGATCTGATCGTGTCTCTAGAACAGCTTGGTGTGAAGGTAGAGCATAATGAAGGTAAGCTGCCGATCACGATCCGCGGTGGCAAACCTGTTGGGGGGAGAATTACAGTTTCAGGTGCTGTCAGCTCCCAGTTCCTAAGCGCTCTACTATTCTTGACACCATTGCTTGAAGAAGATAGTGAAATTATTGTCCTTGATGATTTGAAATCAAAGGTTGTCGTAGGTCAGACGTTAGAAGTATTGGAGCAGGCTGGAATTGTGGTTCATGCGGCGGATGATTATATGACCTTTAAAGTACCAGGTCGTCAAGCCTATGCGGCAAAGACATATACTGTTCAAGGTGACTATCCTGGCTCTGCGGCTATTCTTGCGGCTGCTGCTGTTACCAAATCAGATGTTAAGGTACATCGACTTGTGGAACAGAGTAAGCAGGGAGAAAGAGCCATTGTTGATGTGTTGCGAATGATGGAAGTACCACTTACTCATAAAGATGGAACAGTTCACGTACAAGGGAACGGCGTTCTAAAAGCTGTTGAATTCGACGGAGATGCTGCCACCGATGCAGTGCTGGCTATGGTAGCTGCTGCAGTATTTGCTGAAGGCACTTCACGATTCTATAATGTTGAGAACCTTCGGTATAAGGAATGTGACCGTATAACTGATTACTTGGCAGAATTGACTCGTGCTGGAGCCAATGTTGAGGAACGCCGCGATGAAATTATCGTTCACGGCATGCCTGAAGGCGTTGAAGGTGGTGTGACCATTAACGCGCATTACGACCACCGTGTAATTATGGCGTTGTCCGTAGTAGGTTTACGAGCGCGAAAACCACTTTTGATCAAGGATGCTCACCATGTCGCTAAGTCGTATCCACAATACTTTGATCATCTGCGTGCGCTTGGTGCGAATGTGGAGTGGGTACAATAGAAGTAAGGGAGCTAGTGAATTTAGCTTCAGTTATATAACGATCATAAAGTGTAACTATGGAAAGGGGCACTATGTATGAGCTTTGAGAATCCAAGTCGGGAACAGATCGGAGATATCCTTGCTTCTGCAGGTAATATTGCAGTTGTTGGCCTGTCTGACAAAACAGATCGTACCTCCTATATGGTTGCGGGTGCTATGCAAAGTCGGGGATATCGGATTATCCCTGTAAACCCATTGGTTGATGGTGAAATATTGGGAGAAAAGTGCTATCATACGTTAGCGGAAATTCCAGAGCCGGTGGACATTGTCAATGTGTTCCGTCGAAGCGAATACTGCGCAAAGGTAGCACAGGAGGCCGCTGACATCGGCGCACGTGTGCTCTGGCTCCAGCAGGGTATCATTAGCCAGGAAGCCGCTGAAATCGCTGCTGAGCACGGTATGACGGCAATTATGGACCGCTGTATCAAGGTCGAGGAAGCAATCACGATGCATGGGCGTAAATAAGCGTTGTTTGATTACGACGGCTGTACAGCCTATACAATTTCTAATGCAAATCACCATTTAAACTTGATATACTGAAGTTAGACGAAGAACGTCCTTTATCCGCATGATTTGCGGTGAAGGGCGTTTTTTTATTTTTACGGGGAGGATACTATTATGGAATTTGAAGAAGCACATGGTTTGTTCATTAACAAGCACTTGAAGGAAAGATCAGGAGAAAGAAAGGGGAGGCTGGTTAGAGGTCATAATTATGCGGAGAAGTTGTTCTTGCAGAATGTATGGTGGCCATTGTTTGAGAGCCTTGATGATTTGCATCCAGAATACGAAGTGTACGACTGGAACCGTAAATCTCAATTTCTGGATTTCGCTTTTCTTCCGCAGAGCGGCGGTAGTCTCGGGATTGAGTGCGATGGGTTTCAAAGCCATGTGAAGGACATGGACCGAGAGAGATTCAACTATGCAGCTAATCGGGACACTTTTCTGACCGGAATGGGGTGGAAGATGGTTCATTTTTCTGTTGATGATCTTCAGCACCGCCCCGAGGTGTGCCGGATGCTTTTGCAATTGGTGCTGGCACCTCATTTAGCGCGCAAATCTGCAGGCGTGGATATTTTGTCTGAGGAGAAGGAGGTTCTGCGGTTGGCTTGGCGACTGGGTAGGGCGATCCGTCCAAAGGATGTGACCACCCATTTCAGCATTAACTTTCGAACGGCGCGCAGATTGTTGCACTCGTTGAGTGAGAAGGGACTAATAAAGCCTGTAATTACGGGAGAACGGGTTCGACAATACGAGGTGAAAACTATGCGGCCAGATCAAATATGGTAGGAGAGGTAGATTAATTGCACTATATACAACTATATCGGAAATACCTCTATTCTATTGTGGTTTAGTTGTACTTTGTACACTTATTACACACCAAAGGTAAGAAAAAGGGCGAAATTATTAAAAATAATTGCACAAAGTACACTTATATGGATTTCAGTGCTTCTAGGATATAAATAGTTGCACAAAGTACAATTAATTTCTTTTATAATCATCGGCAGCAAAAGAAAGAGACTCAGTCAGCATACAAAACTTCATTCAATAAATATAACTATACACTTGAAGCATTATTAGAGACGCACATTCATTTAGAGCAACTTTTTATCGGTTTTAACCAACTTTAGCATTGTTTGCTTTAGTGCTTTGGAATCCCGAGCCCAGAGAATGGTGTTTCTAGGTGATTTTATTGAGGAGTGAGTGTGTATTTGTTTTAAATATACCCGGAACTTTTCCTTCAGTTTATTTTGACAAAAACCCCCGCAGCGCTTACCATTCAATATAGAAAGAAAGGAGAGGGTAGCCTTGAATTGGCTCGGATCATTGCAGCAATTGGGCAGAGCCATAATGCTTCCTACCATGGTACTGCCGGCGGCAGCCATTTTGCTTAGTTTGGGCAGCTTACCTTGGTCTGCATGGGGACTTTCTTCGGTATCCGAAGTGGCTACATACGCTGGGCAGGGAATCTTTTATTTTATGCCTTATTTATTCGCTGTGGGTGTAGCATGGGGATTATCCAATCAAGCTGGAACGGCGGGTCTTGCCGCATTGGCTGGAATGTTCACTTACGACCGGATTGTTACCCATATGGGAGACGGGCTTGTACAACCTGCAACACTTATCGGAATTTTGCTGGGTATAGTTGCCGGTATTGCTCAAAACCGGTTCAAAAATATCAAGCTTCCAGAGGCGATACAGTTCTTTGGAGGGTCGCGTTTTGTTTTGCTGTTCATGGGATTGTTTTCGGCTGGCTTTGCATGGGTGATGTTAGGGATCTCTCCACTGCTGCAAAGAGGATTGGATGATCTTTTTCAAGGAATATTGCAGACAGGCGGATTTGGCGTTTTTATTTATGGAGTGCTATATAGAGTACTAACAGCCTTCGGTCTTCACCATATTCTCAACAATGTGTTTTGGTTTCAGTTTGGAAACTTTACAACTCCTGATGGTAGCACTGTCGTTCAGGGGGATTTGCCACGTTTTTTTGCAGGCGATCCTACGGCGGGCATTTTTATGGCGGGTTTGTTTCCGATTATGATGTTCGCACTGCCAGCCATTGCTTTTGCAATTATTCAGGAAGCGCGCGAGGACTTGAAGCCTAAAATTAAAAAGACTTTCATGCGAGCGGCTTTGGTTTGTTTTCTGACCGGGGTTTCAGAGCAGATTGAATTCGCGTTTTTGTTTGCTTCTCCGTATTTATTCGCGATACATACTGTAATGTCTGGTCTTGCTATGGTACTGACCTATATGCTGGGAATTCATCACGGGTTCTCTTATTCGGCAGGAGCGATTGACTTCTTTTTGAATATGCATCTGTCGCAGAGGGCTTGGCTTTTGATTCCGATCGGTATTGGTTATGGAATTGTATATTATAATTTATTCCGCTGGGCGATTCGCCGTTTTCAGATCCCGACACCAGGGCGTGAAGAAGGTTCCGAACTTGGTGATTGGGCAGGCAATATCCCATATCAGGCACCACTGATCTTGGAGGCGCTTGGTGGCAAGGAGAATATCGTACAAGTACAATCCTGTATCACTCGTTTGAGGCTAACCGTCCATAATGATCGATATATAGATACGGGGGCGCTAAAAGGTCTTGGCTCTGCTGGGATTATCAAGCTCGGTGGCGGGAATGTTCAGGTAGTATTTGGTACGTATTCAGAGCTTATCCGCGAGGAGATTAATAAGCTAATGCTTCGTGATTTGCCGCAGGTGTTGTTCAGTTCTCCGATGCAGGGTAGAATGATGCCCATTGAGGAAGTACCGGATCACATCTTTGCAGCGAAGCTAGTGGGTGATGGAGTTGCATTTTTGCCGGAAAAAGGGGAGCTTACATCACCTGTATTCGGGAAAGTTATGCACGTCTACCCTACAATGCATGCCGTTGGTATTGCTACACCGGAAGGGCTGGAGGTACTTATGCATATAGGGATCGACACTTCGCAGCTTAAAGGGCCATTTGAGGCGGTTGTAAAAGAAGGCGACAGTGTGGAACCAGGTCAATTGCTTGTTAAATTCGACCTCGCTTATTTGCGTGAGCATGCAGCTTCACTGGCTACACCAATGGTGATTACGAATCCTGATCGAGTAAAATCATGGAGCTATGCTCCATTTAAAAATGTTAAAAAGGGGCAATCTTCAGTAATGTCCGTAGTCTTACATGAAAGTAACGTTGGAGGGATAGAAGGATGATACAAGGCATAGGCGCAGCAGCAGGTGTAGCTATCGGGAAGGCCTTTGTCTTACCGAACTGGGAGTGGAGCTTACCAGACACACAAGTGAACCCAGTGGATCTAGCTAAGGAGTTTGAGCGTTTATACGAAGGTATCCGTACCTCTAAGGACGAGATTGAATTCATCAAAAAAGAATTCAGAGAAGTAGTCGGTCCAGAGGAATCCAGCATTTTTGATGCTCATCTGGCGATTTTGGATGATCCGGTGTTTATGAGTGAAATCCGGGGGATTATTGAACGCCAGTATAAGGCGGCGGAAGTAGCTGTTAAGGAAGCGATTGATCATTTTGTAGCGATGTTTGATCTGCTGGATGATGAATACATGAAGGAGCGGGCGGTTGATATCAAGGATGTCGGTAACCGTCTGTTAAAGCATCTTTTAGGTGCTCCTGAAGTCACGCTGCCATCGGATACACAGCCATATATTCTCGTCGCGAAGGAGTTGTCTCCTTCCCAGTTAGCTCACTTGAACCCAACTTATGTTCTAGGTATTGTTACTATGATGGGCGGTAAAACCTCACATTCCTCCATTATGGCTCGTGCGCTGGGCATTCCGCTCGTAGCAGGCTTGGAGAATAATTTGTCTAACCCAATTCAGACCGGAGACATGCTCGTGATAGACGGAGACACCGGATCTGTGCAAATTCATCCTGATGAGGTAACGATCAATGAATATGTGTCTCTTCGAAATAAGCAGCATAAAAAGAAAGAACAACTGGAATTGCTTGCTACAGTCGATGCCGTCACTAAAGATGGCGTTAACCTGCGATTGGCCGGTAATATCAGCTCCGTCAAAGAACTGAATTTAGCGCTCAAGTATGGAGCTGAGGGTGTAGGTCTATTCCGTACAGAGTTTCTTTATATGGATCGCAGTTCTTTTCCGACGGAGGATGAACAATTCGAAGTGTATAAACAGGTTGTCGAGAAGGTAGGCAGCAATATGGTTGTGATCCGTTCGCTGGATATAGGCGGGGACAAGCATCTGGATTACTTCCAGCTGCCAGAAGAGCAGAATCCGTTCCTTGGCTATCGTGCCATTCGAATCAGCTTGAATCGACAAGATATGTTCAAAACTCAGCTAACCGCCATTTTGCGGGCGAGTGCATATGGGAATGTAAAGCTAATGTTCCCTATGATATCTTCCGTAGAAGAAGTACAAGCGGCAAAAGCTGTATTGGAAGAAGTGAAGGCTGAACTGGAGCTTAGGGGCATACCTTTTAATCGGAATATTCCAGTCGGTATTATGATTGAAGTTCCAGCTGCGGTTATGATTGCGGATTTACTGGCTGAGGAAGTAGATTTTTTCAGTATTGGTACGAACGATTTGGTGCAATATGTACTAGCCGTAGACCGTATGAATGAACAAATTGCGCATATGTATCATCCATATCATCCAGCGGTTCTGCGAATGATCCGTATGACTGTAGAAGCAGCGCGTAATGCAAAAATAGATATAAGTGTATGTGGTGAAATGGCAGCAGATGAACGTTCTTTGCCACTTTGGCTGGAGCTAGGGATTAGTGATCTTAGCATGTCGCCGCAGGCACTGCTTAAGGTTAAACACCGTACCCTGAATACACTGGCTATAGACGCTACAAGGGTTGCCAAAGCTTGCTTCCATCATCGTACAAGCTCGGAGACGGAAGAAATCCTAAGTGCTTATGCTCAAAAAAGCGGTATTACACTTGGATCAAGCGTGGAAACAAAGGAGAAAGCTTCTTCATAGGTTATCAAGCGCTACATCATCAAGCCCACATCAAGGTTCGGCATTCTTGCCGGGCCTTTTTCTTTTGTACTAGATTGTTATAAAAAAACAAAACCGTTTGCGCTTCGGCGCAGTCTATACATAGAGCATGTTGTACAGGAATGATTTATGCGTGAAAGCAAGGGGGGAGGACAAAACAAGCATGGAACACATTATTAAAGACGAAATGGAAATAGTTGCTACGGAAGAAGATACATTCTACGAGCTGGTAGCTGAACAGAAAAAAAAGCTATACAGCATTGCTTACAGCTATTTGCGAAACGAAGCGGATTCTTTAGAAGTTTTGCAGGAGGCAACCTGCCGCGCATGGATTAAACGTAAAAGCTTAAAGGACTCCGAGAAGTTTGCTCCTTGGTTAACTCGTATTCTGATCAATTGCTGTAATGATGAGTTGAAGCGCAGAAATAGGAACGCTGTCACAGAAGTTGCTCGAAGTGATGTAGGGGTTATGGAGATGAAGAGTGACCGCAGGTTGGATATGGAACAAGCGCTGGATGGGGTTAAGCCGAAGTATCGGCAGGTGCTTATACTCAAATATTACAAGGATATGACTCTTTCAGAAATAGCAGAGGTTCTCGATAAACCGGAGGGTACCGTGAAGACTTGGCTGAACAAGGGACTAAAACAACTGCGTGACAAAATGAAACGGAAGGGGGAGCTATTTTATGGCTGAGTCGGAAGAACAGCTGCTGAACGATTATTTTCAGAAAATCAATATTGAGGCTGAGGAAATCCCGGAAGTTAAACTGGACATGGCGATCCGTAAGGGGATGTTACAAGGTAACCGTAAAAGGTTGGCTTTTAGAAAAAGATACGCTGTTGTTGCGTTGGCTGTCCTAACTATCGCCTTATTGATTATTGTCCCATGGGTACATCAGATGGCCAATCCTGTTCGTGCGCAGTTACCACCAAAAAGCTGGGGGAAGCTTGAGGTATTTAGACCCATTATCGCTAATAATCTGACTATAACATCAGCACTTGATGCGGGAATAATGAAGGAAGTAAATATTTCTTCAGCTGAGGTGGACGGAATAAAGTGGACGGTTAACGGAATTATGGCCGATCGAAGAGGAATTGCGGTTCTGTATACAATTGAAAACAATACAGATCGGAAAATGCAACTGTTTGGACTATCCTTGAAAAAGACTCCTGAAAGTAATATTTATCGCACAGGATACAGCGGGTTTAGCACTATTAACGCACAAGAGGTTGGATCTCCTGGGACAACTCGTATGTACGAGCAAATCGTATGGGATGAATATCAGGATGAGTTGGAAGACCCGTTGAATATTTCTCTAAGGTTGCTTCCAGCACCTGATGATCCAGCTTTATCAAGCGGTGAGCTTAAATCTTTAAACATTCAGATTCCAATGGATACCAACAAGGTTTATATTCAAGGAAAAAGAGTTGATCTAAAGGATAATCTGTCCATCGCCGGACAGCAAATTAACATGGAGAATATCTATATTGGACCTACGGGTATTTATATGCGGGAAAGATATGACCAAAAGAATACAATGAGGATATTTAATATGCTTTCACCTAAGCTTGTCATCGGAAAAGGAGAGCAACAAGAGGAGTTAATGTGGGTAAGTGGATCGAATATTTATCATAATGATAATATGAGACCTGATGATCCGATTAAGTTTGAAATTGAAGGGATTTCTGCTCTAGATCTATCTAAGCTGGAGCTTGTGATTAATACCGAAACACAGCAGATTCTGAAGGTACCCGATAACAATCTGACGATTTCCAAACGAATGGAGAACGAAGAGCAGGGAATTTTGGTGTTAGATTACTTTATTCCTAAAGAAGAGGAGGACTCGCTTAATGATAGAGGTTTTGGATTGAGCGATTATTTTGAAGATAGCTCTGGAAGCGGGCATATGATGGAAACTATCAAAAATGATTACTCAGGGTATAGAGAGTTTAATGAAAGTAGTAAGGGAACTACAATAACCTATTTCTTCAATGTAGGTAAGGAGAAGTTACCCCAACCGTTGACTTTCTGGTTTAATTCTTATCCAAACGTAATCAAGGAGAAAGCGTCCATTCGAATGAATTGAGTAACTCGGATGTCGAGCGAATTAAATCTAAAGCCCTGTTCTTCACGTTTAGTGAGAAACAGGGCTTGTTTAATTGTTAGACTATAAATCTACCGTATTTTATTCCCCAGCTAACGCATCGCAAAAAGCTTTACCATAAGGCGGCAGATCTGGCGGGCGGCGAGCAGAAATAATATGTCCATCCGTAACCACAGCTTCATCCTTCCATATCGCTCCGGCATTCTCCATGTCATCACGGATGCCAGGTGTAGAGGTGACGGTTACACCTTCGAGAATTTTAGCAGAAATTAATACCCAACCTGCGTGGCAGATTTGCCCAATAGGTTTCTTAGCTGCATTGAAATCCTGCACAAGCTGTAGTACGGCACTGTATCTGCGGATTTTATCAGGGGCCCAGCCGCCAGGAACTAAAATCCCGTCATAATCTGCGGCATTAAGATCGTCCCAGGAGTGCTCTGCTTTTGCAGGCACACCATATTTGCCGATATATGTTTTATCTTTTTCCAAACCTGCCAAGTGAACCTCAGCGCCTTCTTCTCTTACTCGGTACACGGGATACCAGAGCTCCAAATCTTCAAATTCATCGTCTACGAGTGCTATGACCTTTTTGCCAGCTAGTCTCATTTTGTAAAGCTCCTTTCGTATCACATGATCCTTCATATTCTATCAAATTTAAAATACGAAGTCATCTGGAGTGTTGTAAATTATAGACGAATTGCCAATTTAATCATTATATGCAATTAAGGAGGGTTTTAATCGAGAGAGGTCGAATATAGAAATTGAAAAGTCATACTTTGTACTTAATTCATTTCTTGCAAGAGGTGTAGAAGATGTATACAGATAACTTAATGGAGAAGTTGTGCAGCTGTGGTGGCCTCATGAACTTACATATGCATTCATTGATTTTTAATACGAGGGTGAAGATTACAAATGTCCCTGTCTATACTTGTCCGAAATGTACTAGTTATGAGCCCTTGTCGTTTATTAAAGCAGATCTAGGAAAGCTAGTGAAAGAACTGAATGCGGATTTGCCAAGACAAGATTTTTCGTTTACTCAAAGAAATGAATTAGCTAGTGTCCTAAAAGAATCTTTGACAGAGGTTATTGTCGGCGGATTTCAAGAATTAGAGTTGGCTATCCGAGAGACAATTCAGGCTAGAGTGGATATGTTACTTGATCTATACCGACTAGCTGAGGGGCTCGAAGACCAGAATTGGATGGAAGAAACTAGTCGAAGGCTGTCTCAATTAACATTCCAAACGACTAAAAACGCAAATTATTAAAACATTCTGTGAAAATAATGAAAAACTTTCACGGAATGTTGGATTTTTCACTCACTTTTTGTTACGATAGATAGAAGTTACATTATTGTGCTCGTGAATAGGGAGACCTACACTAGTCAAAAATTGTAATTAGGGGTTACGTCTTCATCCTTGAAAGAAATTTTGAAAGGAAAATGAAGCGTTATCATTGCACAATTGTACAAAGTGTCGTATCATATTTTTAATTAGTCGAACGATAAAATTTATCGCAATGGAGAGAGTAATTTGACGGTAACCATTTACGATGTAGCTCGAGAAGCAGGCGTATCTATGGCTACGGTATCACGGGTTGTGAACAATAACCCTAACGTGAAACCGCAGACCCGGAAGAAAGTTTTTGAAGCGATTGAGCGTTTGGGATATCGTCCCAATGCCGTGGCGAGAGGACTTGCCAGTAAGAAAACGACAACCGTTGGGGTTGTCATCCCTGATATTTCAAACTCGATTTTTGCAGAAATTGCACGCGGGATTGAAGATATCGCGAATATGTATCATTACAATATTATATTGTGTAACGCGGATAAGCGTAAAGAAAAGGAAATCCGTGTCATCAATACCCTTTTGGAGAAACAGGTCGATGGTCTGCTCTTCATGGGTGGTACGGTAACTGATGAACATATTCAAGCTTTCCAGACTTCTGCAGTTCCGATTGTCCTATGTGCTACACGGGATGAGAAGGGGACTTATCCTTCCGTTGACATCGATCATGAAACCGCTGCTTTTGATGCAGTGAATACATTGATCCGTCACGGTCACCGTGAAATCGCAATGATCAGTGGTACACTGCAGGATCCTGCGAATGGATATGCGCGTTTCCATGGTTATAAGAAAGCCCTTGAACAGGCTGGAATCGAATACCAAGAGGATTTAGTTCGTATCGGTAACTACCGCTATGAATCTGGTGTCGAAGCCATGAAGTATTTCCTTGGACTCAAGAAGAAGCCAACCGCTATTTTTGCCGCAACCGACGAGATGGCTATTGGTGCAATTCACAGTATTCAAGATGAAGGTCTGAAAGTACCGGATGACTTCTCCATTATTAGTGTGGACAACATCCGTATGGCTTCGATGGTTCGTCCATTGTTGACGACAGTAGCCCAGCCTATGTATGACCTAGGTGCGGTAGCAATGAGACTTTTGACGAAACTCATGAAGAAAGAGACGGTTGAGAATCCGCGGGTTATCCTGCCTCATGAAACGATTCTCCGCCTGTCTGTTAATCATCTGAATAAGTAATTTAAGAACTAAACAGTATTTCCGTAAAAAGCTCCTTTTGGAGCTTTTTATGTTTTTTACAGAGTAAATCATCGGAGGAGGCGTTATCTTTGCCTGAAATAATCGGATTAATTGGTGCGATGGATGAAGAGATTAAGCTACTACTAGAAAGGATGAAAAATCAGGAGACGAAGGTCAAGGCAGGCATTCATTATTACATAGGAAATATATTTGGAAAGTCTATAGTGCTCTGTAAATCTGGGGTAGGTAAAGTGAATGCGGCAGTTACGACACAAATTCTAATTGATTCTTTTGGTGTGTCTCGTGTGTTGTTTACTGGAGTTGCTGGGGCTGTGCACCCTGAGTTGAATATTGGAGATATTGTTATATCATCTACTTGTGTTCAGCATGATATGGATGCTACAGCACTTGGCTTTTCAAAAGGTGAAATCCCTTATCAGGATCATTCTGTCTTTCAGGCAGACTCTTCATTGGTACGCCTTGCTGAGAGGGCGTGTAACGAGCTAGGCCAAAAGTACTTGATCGGCAAAGTACTTTCAGGTGATCAATTCATTTCTAATGCGGAGATTGTAGCCAAATTAAGAGAGGAATTGGACGGAGCGTGCGTGGAGATGGAAGGGGCGGCGGTTGCACAAGTGTGTGTGATGAACGCCACTCCCTTTGTTATAATTCGTTCGATGTCTGATAAGTCTGACGGGTCAGCAAATGTGAGTTTTAAGGAGTTCACGGTGGAAGCCTCGGGGCGCTCACATTCTATATTAGAATATATGCTGCAGCATCTTTAATACTCGTTTAGTACATGAAGCGCTGTCTAAAGCGTACTCTGTCGAAAGTCTCCTGTGAGGACATAGGTACCTCTTGTCCAATACGAACCATTAGGCAGTTTGCTGGATGTGAACAGATTTCGGGATCATCTGTAGCATACCAAACCATATTTACAGTTTTCATTAGCCGCTCCATCATTTGACGATAAGCCCACACATCAAGTCCACTTCCTTTTAAATCCCAGTGCCAATAATACTCTGTTGTAAAGACGATACAATTCTCTAATTGCTCTTGCTCAAAAGCAGTGGAAATCAGCAGCCGGCCTAGTCCGGCTCCCCTATAATCATTACTCACCTCAATAGCTCCAAGCTCAATTAGATCCATCATTCCACCCTGTGACCAAAGCTCCATTTCATCCGGATAATGAAAGGTTACATAGCCTATTATAGTGCCATCCTCTACAGCTGTAATTATTCGTCCTTCTGGCAGGCTGGCAATCTCTATGAGAGCTTCATGCTGTTCAATCGGCTTGCGGAAGGCATCAAGATCATGATGCATGTGGAGGGCTTTGAGGTCCTCTGGAGATCGGGGGCCACTTATTGTTAGTGTCCTGCCTTTATATGAAAGCGTATGGGAAACAGGGATTTTACGATGTTCCATAGCCGTGCTCCTTCCGGATGATAAAATATGGAATGTAAACGTTTGCTATGTTATACTAATTCAGACATAAAAAATTCACATTCAGTGCATTGACATCATTATCTAAGAAAAGAGTCTTACCCTTAAAGCTTAAATCAAACGAGTGAGGGAGGCAAGAGTGATGGGTCAAGTCCATAGCGAAATTTTGCCTGGCCGTGTGCAGAGCTCCAATATGTCTGATTACACCCAGGCAGTAGCCAATTTTAAGTGGGAGGATGTTGAACGTAACTTCTCATGGTATGACACTGGAAAGGTTAATATGGCACATGAAGCAGTGGATCGCCACGTTCAAGAAGGACGGGGAGCGGCAACGGCCCTGCTCTACAGTGATGCGGTGCGGGATGAATCCTATACATTTGCCGATCTGCAGGAACGGTCGAATCGATTCGGAAATGTATTGCGTAAATATGGTATCGGTAAGGGAGATCGGGTATTTATTTTTATGCCTCGTCAACCGGAACTATATTTTAGTTTACTAGGCATTCTGAAGATTGGGGCAATAGCGGGCCCTCTGTTCGAAGCCTTTATGGAGACAGCAGTTAAGGACCGGCTGGAAGATAGTGGTGCGGTTGCTTTGGTTACTACACCGGAGCTACTTCATCGTGTGAAGCGAGATGAGCTTCCGAATTTGCGTCATGTTTTTCTAGTAGGCGGCACCACTGATATCGAGCAAGGTAACTTAGGTTTTACTGAGGAGATGGATAACGCATCTTCTGAGCTCGAATTGGAATGGCTTGACCTGGACGATGGCCTTATCATGCATTATACATCTGGTTCTACAGGAAAACCTAAAGGCGTTTATCATGTGCAAAGAGCAATGATTCAACATTATTATACAGGTAGAGTGGTGCTGGATCTACGTCCGGATGATATTTACTGGTGTACAGCTGATCCGGGCTGGGTGACAGGAACATCTTACGGAATATTTTCACCCTGGTTAAATGGGGTAACGAATGTCGTGAGAGGGGGACGTTTTAGTCCTCAGGATTGGTATAAGACGATTGAACGAAATAAGGTTAGTGTTTGGTACAGTGCACCTACAGCATTTCGTATGTTGATGGGTGCGGGCGAGAGTTCCATTCAGGGAATTGATTTGAGCAGCCTGCGCCATGTCCTGTCTGTTGGAGAGCCATTAAATCCTGAAGTGGTGCGGTGGGGAGATAAATTCTACAACCAGCGCATTCATGATACTTGGTGGATGACAGAGACGGGAGCGCAACTGATCTGCAACTATCCTGGAATGGATATCAAACCAGGCTCTATGGGCCGTCCGTTGCCAGGCATTGAAGCAGCGATTTTAGATGATCGAGGCAATGTTCTCCCACCATTCTCAATGGGGAATCTTGCAATACGGACGCCTTGGCCATCCATGATGAATTCGATCTGGAACAATAAGGCGAAGTATGAGGAGTATTTCCGCATTCCTGGTTGGTACATTTCTGGTGATTCTGCTTATATGGATGATGATGGATATTTCTGGTTTCAAGGACGGATTGACGACGTTATCAACTCTTCTGGTGAGCGTATAGGACCTTTTGAAGTGGAGAGTAAATTGGTAGAGCATCCAGCTGTGGCGGAAGCGGGTGTAATTGGTAAACCAGACCTGGTGCGTGGGGAAATTATTAAGGCTTTCATTTCACTGAGAGAAGGCTATACTCCTACAGCTGCTCTCAAAGAGGAGATCGCGGCATTTGTTAAAGCCGGACTATCAGCGCATGCTGCACCGAGAGAGATCGAATTTAAGGATAAACTTCCTAAGACACGATCAGGTAAAATCATGCGGCGCGTATTAAAGGCTTGGGAGCTTCATCTCCCAACTGGTGATTTATCAACGATAGAAGATTAGAATGGATCATAAAAAAACACCGTTCCCTTATGAATTAAAGGGAACGGTGTTTTGCTGTGTGAAGTTATTCTCTTGACTACCGGTTAATGGTTTCCAGTCGTATTGCCGGCTTTGCCACTATTACTGTTTCCGTTACTGCTACCTTCGCCAGATGGTGTTGAAGTAGGCGTAGGAAGAATGGTTCCTGGAATCTCAATATCCTCTCCTGGTGTACTCTCAGAGTCTGTAGGAGGCGTTGTCTCCGGTTGTTGATCCGGAGTTGGTTTTGCTTCCGGAGTCGGTGTAGTGCCTCCAGCAACGCTGCCAGAAGCTGTCTCATTACCTGCGACATCAACAGCACTGACATAGAATGTTGCATTGGCACTTGCAGGCGTTCCTGGCGAGAATACCTTGCTCTCGTCAGCCATAATTACAGCTTGCTTCTGGAATGACCCGCCGTTTAAAGAACGGTATAAGCGGTATCCGACGACATCTGGAGAGCCGCTTGGAGAGAAGCTGATCACAGCTTTTCCAGTGCTGTAAGAGACACTGACATTTCCAGGGGCAGTAGGAGCAGAGCCATCGTCCACGCGTGGATCGACTTCAGTAGGGAAATCTGTTTTGGCATCCGCTGGCATATAATACTCCAGCGATTTATGCTCCTTCATTTTAGGGAAAGCTGCCAAGAGCTCCTTAACTAATTCCTGGATCGGTTTATCGCGTTTAACTACGATTTTTTCTTTTAGGAAATCCTCCGGTGTACCTTCGAGCGGGATATAATTGACGCCATTGTAAGTAATATATTTGGCTTTGGATATCCCGTCGTCGCTCTCTTTAGGTACATATTTCACATTGAAAAGATCCGTTGTGAATTTGTCAGTTAGGGCCGTTGGCAGTTTACCGCTGTATGCGGAAACTGTCTTTTTGATAATCCCCTCAGGTTGTGCGAATTTGTCTGTAACGAACAAGTCTGGCTGCTTATCAATAACAGCATTCAGGACTTTAGCCCATAAGGTCTGTGCTTGTCGTTTCTGTGTATCTCCTGTAAGGGTATTAATTTGTTCCTTATACCCAACCCACATGCCAAGTGTGACATCAGGGGTGTAGCCCATGAACCAGACATCTCCGTAGTTCTGAGTGGAGCCAGTCTTACCTACAATCGGAATGTCTTTAAAGTGTTTATAATCTCTTCTTACTGTACTTGCAGTACCTTCTGTAATTACTGTACGCAGCATATCGGTCATTAGATAAGCAGTCTGCTCAGAGAATACTTGTTCAGGATTAACCTTGTGCTGATAAACGATCTTGCCTTCCGAATCCACAATCTTCTCAATCATATAAGCATCATTAAATGCTCCCTGATTGCCAATGGCGGAATAGGCATTGGTTAATTCTTCAACGGATGTACCGTATCGAAGACCACCTATAACCCCAGTCTGCGCTCTGTAATCATCTTCAGTGAGTGTAGTGATCCCTAGCTTTTTAGTAAAGGCCCAAGCATCCTCTATTCCGACCTTTTCGTTAAATAGTTTAAGTGCCGGTAGGTTGAGGGATTTATTAAGTGCATAGCGAGCCGTAACTAAACCCTGATAGCGATTGTTTGCATTTTTAGGAATATGGAAGCCTTTCCCGCCATCCTTCAAAATGATTGGAGCATCATCTAAGATCCCGGCAGGTTGAATCAGTCCTGCATCTAAGGCAGGTAAGTATGCTGAAATCGGCTTCATCGTTGAGCCAGGTTGCCGGACCATTTGGGTTGCATAGTTCATTTGCTCGATATTAAAATCGCGGCCCTCAATCATACCGAGAATGGCTCCGGTCTTGTTGTCGATCAATATACCAGCCGTCTGTTCAATACCTTTTGTTTTGCTGTCCTTGGTGAAATTACTGCTATCTTCGGAAATACTGTGCATTGCACTGTATACTTTCTTATCAATCGTGGTATAGACTCGGTAACCGCCAGTCATTAACTGTTGTCTTGCTTCCTCAAGAAGTATGGCATTATCACTAGAGCTAGTGGTATCGGTTGTACTGTTTTTCTCTTCATTTAGTGACAAAATAATCTCAGCTGCTTTACGCTCCGTCTCCATCATCAGGTATGGATATGTAGCATAGGCTTTCTTAGTGTGAGGAGCGAGAGAGCTTTTAATATCGAATTTGAGTGCTTCATCATATTGGGAGGTAGTGATCTTGTTCTCCTCCAGCATACGACGAAGTACAAGCTGTTGACGATCCATAGCTCTGTTGAACGCCTTTGCGTTAAATTCTCCAACGCCATTGAATGCTGAATAAGCGGAAGGGAGCTGTGGAAGGCCGGCCAAATACGCCGCTTGGGCAATATTCAGCTTGTCTAGATCATCCAGACCGAATATACCTTTGGATGCAGCTTTAATCCCAAATACGTTATAGCCATTCGAGCCATTACCGAACGGAACCTTGTTCAGATAAGCCGTTAAAATCTCTTGCTTGGTCAAGAAGCGCTCTAGTCTAAGTGAAAGTAGAATTTCTTTTGCTTTGCGATCTTCTGTTCGATCCAGATTGAGAAATACACGTCTTGCGAGCTGTTGAGTAAGAGTACTGCCTCCGGTCTGAACAGATTCATTTAATATCTTTTGTTTGACGGCACGTAAGGTGCCTTTGAAATCCACGCCATTATGCTCATTGAAATTATTGTCCTCTATAGCGAGAACTGCATCAATAATAATCTGGGGGATGTCGTTGTATTGAATGAGCCTTCGATCTTCTTCTGTACGAAGCTGGCCGATCGGTGCGCCATCACGGAAGTATGCGAATCCGGTGATCGCATTTTGCCCGACTTGCTGTTGAATCATTTCCTCAGAGCGAACAGGTTCATCTTTCACCATGGAAGTGACATATCCTGCTGCTGCACCACCGACGAACAGAATGCCTATTATGCCAAGAATAAACATCCACTTAACTACAGAGCCGAACCTGCTAAGCCCAGATCTGCGGGGTGAAGGCTTCTTTACGTTTTTTTTCTTGTTCTCTTGAACCATCGACGATAATTCCTCCTTTTAACGGAATTATTATAGCACAAATTGGCGATTTTGAATGCAGTCGGAGTGTTCATTACCTATTAGAATAACAAAAAGCCTCCGGATAAATCCGGAGGCTTTGGCCATACTCGCTATAAGCGAGATATTAACGGTTGTAGAACTCGACGATTTGTTTCTCATCGATATCCTGGGAAAGCTCGGAACGTTCTGGCAAACGAATGTATTTACCTTCGAAAGATCCTTCAGCATATTCCAGGTAAGCTGGTAGGTGGGAACGGTTAGCAAGAGCTTCTTTGATGGAAGCCATGCTTTGGCTTCTTTCGCGAAGACCGATAACGTCGCCCAAGCTTACACGGTAAGAAGCGATGTCGACTTTTTTGCCGTTAACAGTTACGTGTCCGTGGGATACCAACTGACGTGCACCTGCACGGGAGTTAGCAAATCCAAGACGGTAAACTAGGTTGTCCAAGCGGCTTTCAAGCAAGAACATGAAGTTTTCGCCCGCAAGACCTGGAAGTTTTTGTGCTTTAGTGAAGAGAGTTTTAAATTGCTTCTCTCCCAAACCATACATGTGACGCAGTTTTTGTTTTTCCAAAAGCTGCATTCCGTAGTTACTTACTTTTCTGCGTTGGTTAGCTCCGTGTTGTCCTGGTGGAAAAGGGCGTTTCAAGTCTTTTCCTGTACCGCTTAGGGAAATGCCCAGACGGCGGCTGAGTTTGAATTTAGGTCCGGTGTAACGTGCCATGTTATAGTAGACTCCTTTATAATTGAAATTTCAGGGTAGGGCCTATTTGCGCCGCATTTCGTATCCGTGATTAGCATTAATGGCTTCCACACTGCCAGGGAAGTTCAGCCGCTGCCCTGGCAGTAACGAAATGCGTGAGGGTGACACAACGTTACGCCCAAGTAAGACTTGTTACAGTCTTGTTCAACAATAAATATTATATGAATACAGTATACAAAGTCAAGCGCTTATTAAAAGAGTTTTTGTCAATCTTTGTCGATAGTTCTTTGGTCCTAAAAAAAAGTCCCGGAAATGATGAAAATATAATGCAATGCACAAAGAAAGGGAGTAAAATATAGTTAATTAGTTGTTACTAGGGAAGATAGTTTTCTTAATCAAGATGCAAAGGGGATCTTCGTTATGTCAGAGCAGAAAGCATACGTCCATAAAGACAGCCGTATGCTGTTACAGGACAACATACACGCTAGTAGAGATTCCGAAGATCCCACCGCCTGGCTTAGGGAAACGGAAATAGTAACGCATGACTTCCCTTATCTAGCAAATCTGATTGCAGACAGTTTCAATGAATGGTTTGGTGGGCTCGATGTCCTCCCATTCTCCAGATCATGGGAATGGTGTGTACTGAATTTTGAAGGTAAATATTTAAATAATAATTTGGGTCAACAAGAACTATGGAGGCAGCACTGGGAACAGGCAGCGGCTTCCAGCTTAATTTCAGGATCAATCTCTGCCATTCCGTTAACCGTAGAAGGTAAGGATCTAAGTTTTTTTACTATACCGCTATTCACTCGCGTCGATAATGAAATTTTTGCATTTTTGGGCTGTTCTATGCCAACGCAACAATATGAAATGGGTGGAAGAGATACTGCAGAAGCTATGTCGCTGCATTACCGCACCTGTTTTTATCATAAGTTTGAACATATATTTGTAGCTGATCTTGCAAGTACCCATATTCATGCAGAACGTGAAAGCAATCGTCGTTCATTGTTATTTCAGATTGTCCAGCGGATGCATGACAATATTGATGTTGATGCTGTACTTTCGGAAGTCATTGATAGCATCTCTGCGATGTACCCTGGAGCCAGACTCGACCTGTATATGTCACAAGATCATCGCAGCACTAATCCGCAGGTCAAACCCTTACCTTTCCACATGTCCAGTGATGATGTCTGTGCCAGGGCGTTCAAGGATGGACGTGTTGCACTGAACACTAGTGATGAAGATCACCGAAATGTAGAAATAGGGCTTCCGTTAGGTGGTAAGCAGGGGGTTTATGGGGTATTCCATATGGTGATGGATAATCCAATCTTCCCTGACGTTGATTTAAGGTTTCTCACAATGGTAGCCGATACGGCTGGAACTGCTTTTGAGAATGCCAAGCTTTATGAGCGCTCCAATCAGCTGATCCGTGAGCTTCGCATGAGTAACGAGCTTACCCAGCGTTTGAATCAAAGCTTGCGATTAGGCGATATTTTTCAATTTGCGTTTGAAGAGCTACTTGAAATGTTTGGTGCAGATTACTGTTGTATCTTACATATGAATGAGGAAAAGGGTGGCCTAGAAGTTATTGCCTGCAACCATCCCTCATTGCAGAATGAAGTATTAGAAGTAGGGGCAGGTTTAGGTGGAAAGGTATATTCCACAGGTGAATCACTGATTATGTCTGACTACATAGATAATCCTAAGACAACTTCCCGACTAATGAATGCTACCGGTTCACAGTCGCTGATTGCTACACCTCTTAGTGTGGGGGGAGAAGTGCGAGGTGCGATTATGCTGGCACATCGAGATTCACATTATTTTTCCTATGACAACTACAGGCTGTTGCAGGCGATGGCGGGACATATAGGTCTAGCAGTAGGTAACGCCAGGCTACATGCTGAAGTCAGACGTCTTGCGAACAGAGATAGCCTAACAGGTCTCTATGCTCGTCATTATTTGGACGAAGAGATAAAAGAAAGACAGTCTACGGACTTCTGCGGCTGTTTAATTGTTGTGGATATTGATCAGTTCAAAATCGTGAATGATACCTATGGTCATCAAAAAGGCGATAAGATTCTAAAAGAGGTTAGTGAAATTGTAAAATCTTCCATCCGTCAAGGGGATATTGCCGCGAGATGGGGTGGGGAGGAGCTCTCCGTTTATTTACCGTTGATGGGAATGCAGCAGGCGGGTTATGTAGCTGAGCGTATACGCAAACGCGTTATGGAAGAAACTGAACCTAGTGTAACGGTATCCTGCGGAATAGCGGAATGGAGCTGGATGGACGATCGAGTAAGTGTTGAGTCATTATTTTATCGAGCGGATATGGCGCTGTATAAAGCTAAAAATAACGGTCGGAACCAAGTTGTTTTTGATACCAAAGAAAATGATAGCAATATTAAGAACTCGTGAGGAAAGTCTCAGGGGTTCTTTTTTATATGCGCAGTTATTATGGCTCTAATTGCGGTATAAGGCTTGCAGGAAGGGAGAACCCTATACGCGTGGGTTGTACTTAAGTAAAATACTCCGAGAAAGGCCTGAGGTCCGTGAGAAAGCTATTATTACTTAAGGGAGGACTCCTCCCTATAGTTCTGACACTGTATTGCCTGTTATGTAGCGGCTGTAGCGTTATAAGAGACAAACCTGCGAAGGAAGATTTAAGTTTGGCGTTGGCAGGGATGGCTGGAAGTGATGAGGTTGTTTTTGAAGGGGCGAATATGCTGACACGAGGGGGAACAACGGTTCCTGAATCCTTATTGTTCTACGGAGGCACAGTGCAGGATCATAAAAAAGTAAAGCTGTACACCCTTCTTCCAGATAAATCAACGATCCAAAAAACAGCTGCTGGTGGCGTTAAAGACTTAAAGAGTAACGCATATGCTATGAAACCTTATTACAGTCAGTTAGAGAAAAAAGAGGGCAGATGGGAACTTCAGACCACTGAAAATTCCTCGGAGGAGGGAAATCCATTACCTGCGCTAAATCCGTTAAAGCAACTCGAGGAACTTGAGTCCATGGAGAAGAGTGTAACCGAAGAGGCAGGAGCTGGCAGAGGGACAAGTGTGCTGCGAATCGAATTGACGCCTTCAGAAGCTAGGAAGCAGCTGTCTGCTGAATTGGAGAAAGAAATGCAGAACCTTCGTCCTAAAGTTCCTGAATCCGCAGAGAACAACGCAGAGGCTGATCAGGCAGTGACGGAAGCTTTGGAGAAGCTGTGGCAGAAGAAAAATAATGAGCTACAGCAAAAGCTGAAACAGGCTAATGTAGAAACGGTCTACCACCTAACGGTTGATAAGAAGCATAATCTTCCCAGAAGGCTTACCTTGAATCGAAAAGTAAGCTATTCCGGTGAAATGATGAATAAATCTGAAAATGAAACTTATGTATCTAAAGTGGATTTCACAGGTTACCGTTAATCTTTACATTGTTTAGCAGGTCTTGCGCTCCATAAAGGGCGTGCTACAATAGAACAGCATGCTTATTTTTCAGACAGAGGAAGGAAGAGTACACAATGAAAGATCCCAGAATTCAAAAGCTGGCGGCAAATCTTGTAGGTTATTCCGTAGATGTTCAGCCAGGTGAGAACGTGCTTGTAGAAATGATTGGCAATGAAAGAGATTTAATCAAAGCTGTTGTTGAGGAAATCGGTAAAGCTGGCGGTCATGCTTTTGTACAGTTGACAGATCGTACCGTCCTACGCAGCATGCTTAAATATGCAACACGTGAGAGTCTTCAGACATGGGCTGACATTGACTTGAACCGGATGAAGCAAATGGATTGCTATATCGGCATCCGTGCAGGTGAGAATGTAAATGACCTGTCCGATGTTCCAGAAGAAAATATGAAATTGTATAATTCTTTGTATTCCCATCCAGTGCATAGTGAACAACGCGTGAAGCATACAAAGTGGGTAGTATTACGTTATCCCAATGCGAGTATGGCTCAGCTTGCAAATATTAGTACAGAGGCATTTGAGGACTTTTATTTCGAAGTGTGTAATTTGGATTACGCCAAAATGGACAAGGCTCAGGATGCATTGGCTGATCTCATGCGCAGAACAGATAAGGTACATATTTCAGGTCCTGGAACAGATCTTAAGTTCTCCATCAAAGGAATCGGTGCAGAGAAATGCTCTGGACAAAAGAATATTCCGGATGGCGAGGTTTACAGCGCTCCTGTTCGTGATTCTGTAAATGGAATGATCAGTTATAATGCACCGTCCGTTTATAATGGAGTAACTTTTGAAAATATCAAATTCAAATTCGAGAATGGTAAAATTGTTGAAGCAACAAGCAATGACTCCGCTCGCTTGAATGAAATCCTGAATTCAGATGACGGCGCACGTCACATTGGAGAATTTGCCATAGGCTTTAACCCTTATATTTTGCACCCAATGAATGACATTCTGTTTGATGAGAAAATTGCAGGCAGCCTGCACTTTACACCAGGACAAGCATATGATGTTACAGATAACGGAAACCGGTCCTCCATTCACTGGGATCTTGTATTAATCCAACGTCCAGACTATGGCGGCGGGGAGATTTATTTTGACGATGTATTAATCCGTAAAGATGGAATCTTCGTGTTACCAGAACTGGAAGGTCTGAATCCTGAAAACTTGAAATAAGCTGTAAAAGTAAGAAAACACCTTGCACAAGTAAGCGGATTCAAGGTATCATAAGAAATGATTACAAATGACTTATGTTTCATAATCAAGTTGCGGAGGGATTTCTATGTCCAGTAACAATGCGGCAATCGTTGATATTGCTCAAACGGCAGGCCAGTTCAACTCTTCAATCGTTCTTCAAGCGGACAACAAGTACATTGATGTTAAGAGTATCCTTGGTTTGTTCACGACTTTGGTATCAAGCCAAAGCTACGAGCTTCATGTTCACGGAACAGATGCAGAAGAAGCTAAGAAGGCAATGAGTGAAGTTTTTGCTAAACACGGTTTGAACTTTACAGTTGTAGCTGAGTAATAGTTGTATGTAAAGACGTCCTACCGATTTACGGTGGGGCGTTTTTTCTAGAAATAGATGAGGAACTAATGCTATCCCTTATAAACAACATAGCTGCTTCTTTCAAATAAATGGTTAGTATAAACAGAATTGTTGTATTGATATCCGATTTCGACTAATATTAAGTAAAATAGTAAAAGCAGCTTAACTTTTGGACATGGGGGGGAAGAGGCATGACTTCGTCGGAATTACAGGAACAGTTTAATCTTAAAGCGATCAATCTTCTACAAGAAGATGCCGATAAAATTCAGCAACTTATTGAAGTGCAGATGGAAAATCTGGCAACACGCTACTGCCCTCTCTATGAGGAAGTGCTCGATACCCAAATGTACGGTTTCTCAAGAGAGGTCGATTTTGCGGTTAGAGCAGGTTTGGTGCCAGAGATTACCGGTAAAATGGTGCTGAGTAAGCTGGAGCGGAATTTAGCAGTACTCTATGAGGCATTGAATAACAAAGCAAAAGAAGAATAAGTTTTGATTTATAGTATTCATAGAAACGCACATGAGGACAGATCGTCACTCATGTGCGTTTTTTTTTGAGAATTATAGAATGAATGGGGAGTATTTATACTAGATAAAAGGAGACTCCAAGAATTAGATAAACCGTTAATAGCAAGAGACCCTCATACCAGTTGGTCGAACCATCCTGAGTGATTGATTTGGCAATAAAGACGGCGACGCCAATGGCGACAATTTCGATCGTTGTAAACACAATGTCCATAGTGTCACCCATAAAATAACTGGCGAAGATAAGTACAGGCGCTACAAATAGTGCAATTTGAAGACTACTCCCGACGGCGATTTCTACTGCTGCACCGATTTTATTCTTCATAGCCAGCATAATGGCTGCACTATGTTCTGCGGCATTACCGATGATTGCCACGAGGAAGGCGCCTACAAACAGTTCACTAAATCCAAAGCGCTCAGTTAGTGTCTCAAGCGTCCCTACCAGCCACTCACTCACAAAGGCTACCATTACGGTAGCAAGAAGCAGATAAAGGATGGATCGGTTTCTGGACCACTTAGGCGCATGCTCATGAGCCATTTCTTCCCTACCGTCTTCTGTAACGTCCTCTAGATGTTTCTTGTGCGTAATCATAGAGAAGATTAACCAGGCCATGTAGGAGGCGATGAGCAGCCCGGCAACGATTAAACTGAGCACGTCTGTATCTTTTTCAGTAATGGAATGGGTATTGAAGAACATAGCCGGTACAAATAAAGCGATCACCGCTACGATCATAAGGGAACCGTTCATACCAGCGAGGGTTACGTTAAAGTTCTGCACTTTGAACTTCATCCCACCAGCGAAAATACTTAAACCTAGGACAAGCAGCAGATTGCCAATAATGGAACCGGTAAGACTGGCTTTCACCATGTCGAACAGTCCTTCCTTCACTAGGAAAAAGGCAATGATTAGTTCTGCGGCATTACCGAAGGTAGCGTTTAGGAAGCCGCCTAACCGCTGTCCAGCATAATGTGCCACACTTTCTGTGGCGCGGCCCAGAAAGCCAGCCACGAACACAACGGCTACTGCAGAGAGAACGAACTGAAGCGTGTGGTCCCAATCTGCATAATGGCCTATGGCACTAAGGATAAAGGTGATTGCCAGCAAAGCTGGTGAAATCCATTTTTTCAATGTAAAGTACACTCCAATCTATGTATTCAGGATCAATTCATAATCAATATACCCAAATTATTCCTAAGTGTAAACGAGAAAGCGAGAAACTGATTTGCTTTTTAGCCTGTTTAGGAATTACAATAATTGATAATGAGTTTAGGGGGGATATGGCATGGCAGAACAACTTCAATTGGAAATGGGAAATATTCGAATTTCAAATGACGTCGTCTCGAAAATTGCCGGATTGGCTGCCTTGGAGACTCCAGGAATTGCAGCCATGTCAGGTGGCCTATCAGAAGGCTGGGCGAAGCGTCTAAGTGGTAAGAACGTTCAAAAGGGCGTTACCGTTGAAGTGGGGCAGCTAGAAGCAGCTGTGGATCTGCGTATTATAGTTCTCTATGAAACACCGATACATGAAGTGTGCCGGATGCTTCAGCAGAACGTACGCGAGGCTGTGGAGAGCATGACTGGACTTCATATTGTTGAGGTGAATGTCAAAGTTGAAGGCGTAGCCTTTAAGAACGATGAAATTGCTTAATGCTAAAGAGCTTGTACATAAAAAAGCAGTCCAAGTTATTTAACTTGGACTGCTTTTTTATATATGCCGTCATATCCGGATTTATGAATCTTACCGGGAACGAACTTGTCTAACTGTAGTTACAGATTTCGTGACTTCCTCTTTAGCCGGAAGATTGGTTTCTCTTGAAATGCTCAGCATTATTCCCATGGACAGCATACTCACAAGAAGTGAAGAGCCGCCATAGCTGATAAATGGCAAAGTTACACCGGTAAGCGGAATGGTCTTCGTTACACCACCAATATTGACAAAGGCTTGAATAGCAATAAGCCCCATAATACCAATGCCAACGAGCGTGCCAAAGGGATCCTTACACCTTAGTGCGATTAGAATACCTCGCCAGATAAAATACAGGTATATCATCAGAAATAATGCCGTTCCTATAAATCCAAATTCCTCACCAATCACAGGAAAAATAAAGTCCGTATACGGGTATTTAAGATAATCCAGCTTTTGAATGCTTTTGCCAAAGCCAGAGCCACTGACTCCACCTTGTCCGAGAGCGGTCAAAGACTGAATAATATTATACCCTTCACCTTCAGGATCCTGATAGGGGTCTATGAAAGCTTGAATTCGACCTTTTTTATAGTCTTGATTAGCGACTACTTTTTCGGAGGCAGGGGCAAGAGAATCAATCGCCGCTTTAGCCCCCATAACTATTCCTACACCTAACACCAAGAGGGCGATAGAACCTAGGATATGCTTCATACTGGCACCGCCTGCATAAATGACAAGTCCGCTGGTAGCCACGAGAATAAGGCAAGACCCCAAATCTGGCTGCATCATAATAAGCCCGGCAACTATACCTACGATAACCATTACAGGGATATATCCAGTACGGAAATCTCTAAACCTTTCACCTTTTTTGGTAATCAGTGCGGAGAGATACAGGATAATCGATATTTTGGCGAGCTCGGTAGGTTGGATTCCTAGCTTTCCGATACTTAACCAGCTTTTGGCGCCATTGATTCTTTCGGAGAAGGCTACAAATAGCAGGAGGATCACGGTGATGATAAAGATAGGTACATACCACTTCTTGAATTTACTGTAGTGAATGTTCATGGCTGTAAACATAACAACGATTCCAAGTACGATCCAGATCATTTGGCGTTTCATGAAATATAGAGGGTCATTACTGAACTTCGAGCTTGCTAAAGTCAAACTGGAGCTAGCACTGAAGACCATGACTAGACCGAAACCCACAAGTAGTAGTGTTAAGATAAGTAGTTGGAAATCGGGTGTTCCTCTTTTGGGCAGGCTGACATTTTGTTTCGTCTTTCCCTTTCTGTTACTCAAGCCTCCAACAGCTGCTTTAATTCGAGAATCCGAGTAGCAGCAGTGTCCAATACTGGTTTAGGTACCGGGGAGTCATAATCGAGGCCATGGGGGAATGTTGCTTTCCCTAAGTATACGGCTTCAATTGCAAGTACGGCATCAGCTTTCTCCAGCTTCCCCTCGACAGCGCGAGTGTTGATGCGTAGAAAGTATTCGCCGCCATCCTGTGGGTCTTCAATTTTGCAGTCGTAAGTGGCACGATAGTATTCCCATTGCCAGCGAATGAAGCCAGCCTTTGTCGCACTCTCGTCCAGATAGAGAAGATCACTCTTCAATCCTACGAGGCCCGTGTTCTCAAAAATCATAGCACGCACATCCCCCTTATGAAGTATAATGATGAATTCATGATCCGTTTGCTGATGTTCTACCTCATGATAGTATGTTTCTAAACGTTGTGCAAGAGTAGCCACCTCCTAACGATACCCAGTTTTTTGCGTTTCTGCTACAATAAAATAATTATAGCCGTGTACGGCTGGAACAAAGTGTCCAGGACTGCTGTCGCATGCTGTTGATGCGGGTTTATGAAGAAGGGGATGGAGAACGTATGAAGAGCTTAGCGGTTGATTCTCTCATGCCGGAGATCGTGGAATGGAGACGCCATTTACACCGTCATCCGGAGTTGTCTTTTCATGAAAAGGAAACGTCAGCATTTATAGCAGACAAGTTAGCAGAATTCGGCATTGAAGTTAGGAGAAGCACGTCTGGGTATGGTGTAACAGGTATATTGCGAGGACTTCGGCCGGGGAAAACGGTAGTCCTTCGCGCGGATATGGATGCACTACCTATTAAAGAGGAGAATAAGAATGACTACGTTTCGCAAAATGAAGGGGTTATGCATGCCTGTGGGCATGATGGACACACTTCAATACTGCTGGGTGTAGCCTCATACTATAGCAGCCGCCTTGAAGAGTTAGAAGGGGAGCTGCGTTTTCTTTTTCAGCCAGCGGAGGAGGTATGCCCGGGTGGTGCACAGGGGTTGATTGCCGAGGGTATGCTGGAAGGCGCGGATGCGGTGTATGGTTTGCATTTGTGGACTCCGCTTCCAATGGGGACTGTGGGCAGTGCGCCAGGACCTCTTATGGCATCTGCTGATGAATTTTTCATTGATATTATCGGCCGGGGCGGACATGGTGGTATGCCGAATCGTACGGTAGACAGTATTGTGGCCGGGGCGGCGCTTGTGACTCAGCTTCAGAGCATCGTAAGCCGCTCTGTGAACCCGCTGGAGCCCGCTGTTCTTAGTGTAGGAACCATTCAAGGGGGATTCGCCCAGAATGTCATTGCTGAGCATTGTCGCATTACTGGAACCGTACGGGCGTTCGACGAGGAGACCCGTTATCTGATCCGCAGCAGAATCGAAGAAATGACAGTTTCAATAGCTGGCGCATACGGCGCAGAAGCTAAGATAGACTATGTTATGGGATATCCGCCACTCGTAAATCACGAGGGGGAATACCAGCGTTTTTCCGAGGTGGCACCAGGAGCACTAGGAGAAGCTGTTCAAGTGATTCGGATGGAAAAGCTGATGCCAGCTGAGGATTTTGCCTACTATGTAAAAGAAATTCCTGGCTGTTTTATGTTCGTAGGGGCTGGGAATCCGGATAAAAATGCAGCTTACCCGCATCATCATAGCAAATTTGATTTTGACGAGGATGCTATGTTGCATGGGATGAAATTATTGATCGCTATGGCGAATTCCTGTTTGCAAGAGAAGACAATCGTATAATTTCGTTTCATAGAGGAGAACCTATTCCATAACATGGAGATTATGTTTAGGAGGGTTCGTTCTTGAAGACAGTGAAAGAGGTTATGACGAAGGAGCCTGTAACAGTCACACTAATGGATAATGTATATGAAGTCGCTGTTAAAATGAGAGATCATGACACTGGATTTATACCGGTCATTGATAATGAAGACGATAAGACATTACTCGGTGTAATTACAGATCGTGATCTAGTAATTAGAGGTTACGCGGCTAAACACCCTGGATCAACAGCTGTGGAAAAGGTAATGAGTAGAGAAATTCAGTCCGTCTCTGAGAATACATCTGTAGATGAGGCTGCAGAACGGATGTCGAGCTGGCAAATTCGCAGATTGGCTGTGACTAGTGGCCAGAAGCTGATAGGTGTAGTATCCATCGGTGATTTGGCTGTGCGCAACATTTTTGCGGACGAGGCTGGCGAAGCACTTCATGATATTTCGCAGCAGCATTTACATTAAATAGTTTAATAGGGAAGCTCATGACCGTTATGCGGGGATGAGCTTTTTCCTGTTCACATATCAGAAAATATAGATTTCGCACAATACATTATCCTTATATTTCTCGCATAAACGCTTTCCGTCCTTTTGGGGCGTCGAATGCGCTTTTGCTTGTATGAATGTAAGCAGATTACATAGCGCAAGCTTGAATAAAACGAATGATTGGGGAGGGAACGTTATGAATGAAACAGGGGCTTGCATTGTGCGCAGGGATCGGACGATTTTACTGGAATGTGCACATCCTGGTTTTGAGAAGGCAAGAAAAGAACTAGGAACCTTTGCAGAGCTCGTAAAGAGTCCCCCGGCTTTTCACACCTATAGAATCACTCCATTATCATTATGGAATGCAGCAGCGCTTAATTATACAGCTGAAACGATTATTTCAAGTCTGCATCAACTCGCGCGCTGGGGTGTTCCTGCCGGGCTGGAGGATGAGATCGCAGCTCTTCTCTCTAGGTATGGGAAGCTTACCCTTCACGGTCAGGAGACTACGAATGAGATCATTACGCTTAAGGCTGAGACAGCTGAAATTCTGAATGGACTAGTTAATGAATCAGGTCTAAAGGCGTTAGGTTTGCAGAGAATAAATTCACTAGAAAGCTCATGCCGTGCGGAGAACAGAGGGCTTTTAAAGCAAGAACTGATAAGACTAGGCTATCCTGTACTGGATTATGCTGGTTATCATGTCGGGCAAGCTCTAAGTTTGGCCTGGAAGGATTCTAAAGATCACGTAAAGGATGGAGGGAAAGGTGAAGCTTTTGGACTGCGTGAATATCAGCAGGAGGCTGTTCAGATGTTTCAAGGCATAGAAGGGCAGGGGGGCAGCGGGGTAGTTGTGTTGCCTTGTGGAGCAGGTAAGACGGTAGTGGGATTGGCCGTTCTTGAAAGTCTACAATGCGAAACACTGATCTTAACTTCAAATACAACTTCGGTAAGACAATGGGTAGACGAGCTGCTTGAGCGAACCGATTTGGATGATGAGTCTATTGGTGAATACTCCGGTGAAAAAAGAGAAGTGCGGCCTGTTACTATAGCTACCTATCAGATATTAACGCACCGTCAATCCAAAGGCGGTCCTTTTCTCCATATGAAGCTGTTCAATGAACGCAACTGGGGTTTGATTATTTATGATGAAGTTCATCTGCTTCCAGCTCCAGTCTTCCGGGCTACAGCAGATATTCAGGCAACTAGAAGACTAGGTCTCACTGCAACTCTGGTTAGAGAAGACGGGAAGGAAGGGGACGTATTCTCATTGATCGGGCCCAAGCGTTACGACATGCCTTGGAAGGAGCTGGAGCAGCAGGGCTGGATTGCAGAGGTAGAATGTGTCGAGATGATCGTACCGATGAGCTCTGAGCTGAGACAGAAGTATTTGTATGCTGAAGCGAAAGAGAAATTTCGTATGGCCTCATGCAATCCTGCAAAAGCTGAGGTTATAGTCGAGCTTCTAAAAACCCATCAGGGATCATCGGTTCTGGTTATTGGACAGTATCTCGACCAATTAATTGAACTGGCAGACAAGATCGGTGCACCTTTGATTACGGGTAAAACGAAGCAGCGGGAAAGAGACGAGTTGTATGCAGCTTTTAACGAGGGAATAATACAGGTGCTTGTTGTCTCTAAAGTAGCGAATTTTGCGGTGAATTTGCCAGACGCGACGATTGCTATTGAGGTTTCAGGAGCTTTTGGATCCAGGCAGGAGGAGGCCCAGCGTTTGGGACGAATCTTGCGTCCGAAGGCGGGTGAGAACAAGGCGTACTTCTATTCGCTGGTATCTGAAGATAGCCGGGAGCAGGATTTCGCTATGCGCCGCCGGATGTTTTTGACAGAACAGGGGTATGAATATGTCGTTAAAATGGTGCCGAACGGAAAGGGGCTAACGATCCATTGAACCAGCTATCAGCGGAAGCCTTAGAGGTCTTAAAGCGATTATGTGCTGCTCACGCGTCCCAGCCTTTTGACGAGGGAAAAGAAGAGCGTTTGCGTCCTGCGTCGCTCTGCCGGGCAGAGCAAAAGCTTGCAATGAATGAACTGCGGCGCGCAGGGCTGTTAACTGCGAGGCATAAAATATTGGGGGAGAAGCTGTATCAGATTCCTGTTGAACAACTATCAGCTCTAGAGCAAGAATTCTTCCCATACCAACCTAAGTTTATTGAGGGTTATTCAGTGAATCTATCCATGGAGGCGGGTGCTGGACTGGCAGTAGATCTGTTTCGGGCTTTGCTGTTCACCGCTCGTGAAGGCTTACCTTTAACCGCTAAGGGAATTATTCATAAAAAGAATTTAAATCGTTTAGCGTCTCAGCTTTCTTTTCAGGAAAAGCATTTAGCGGGGCTCTCTATGGGCGCTCCATCGAATGAAATGGATGCTCTGTCAGCGGCTCTTGTAGTAGATATTATGTTGTGTCTTGGGCTTATTACCAGACTGAAAACCGGCTATAGACTTGACAAGGATATGCTGAGACGTTGGTTGCAACTTCCTGAGACAAGAATGACTGACATCCTGTATGGGATTGGTATTCATCGTTTTGGAAGCATTGGGCCTGCCGATCAGCATTTTCGCTATTTAATATCCAGCAATGCTCTTATATCAGAGAAATGGACAGCGTTGCCTGAGCTTCTGGACTGGATGGCAGAAATGAATTTAACTGGAACAGTTACCCGAAAAGAGCTGGAACAATCAAGCTTGAACTGGCTTCGTTGTCTAACAGGCTTTGGATGGTGTGAACTGGGGAGCACGCCTGAGGGTATCCAGTGTTTTCGCTGGACTGCTTCAAAACCGAAGCTGTTGTACAGTAGCGAGTCCTTCCCTGATTCTGTGTCAGAGCATTCGAATGACCAGTTTATTGTACAGCCCGATTTTGAAGTCCTGATTCCACCTGATGTTCTCTATACTGTGCGCTGGGTTTTAGCTGAATGCGCTGAACTTCTGCAAACAGATACGATGTGGAGCTTCCGGCTGACTCGTGAGATGCTAGTGCATGCATCAGAACGAGGGATGCCTCCAGAAGAAGCGATAGCTTGGATTAAAGAACATGCACTGGGTGGTCTGCCATCTGTGGTGGAGCTGTCTTTAGCGCAATGGGGAAAGAGCATTGGCCGAACATCACTCTCTGAAGTGATTCTGTTGACTTGCCAGACGGAGGAGGACGGAGCGGCTATTGCCGCCCATCCGCGACTGCAAAGTAGCCTTAAACGTATTGGACCGCTTCATTTCCTTGTAGCTCCGGAATCTGTGGAGCAGATGCGTAAGGAGCTGTTCTTAGCAGGATTGGCCCCTTCCAGGATGATTGGAGAACGTGAGGAAGAGGTGGACACTGATTGGTCTTCATTTCATCAAGCAACCGAAACCGAGCCAGAGTTGTATTCACTTCCAGTACTAAATGTTGAACTTAGGCTACTCGACAGAGGGAATCCCTTTTTAAACCTACCTGTAATTTATCCTGAGCAGGAGGAAGATATCTTATTAGGTGGAGAAAATGTGCCACAGATCTGGAGCAAGGAATGGCGCCATTATCATAGCTCAACCGCTCAGAAAGTAATGGAGCAAGGGCTGAAATGGGGAATTAAGGTGCGGTTTTCCTTAAAGGACCAAATGTTAGATTTCATTCCCTCCAGAATAAAAGGTAATCCTTGGAAAGTGGAAGGGTATCTGCTGTATAACGATGGTGAAACGGTTGAGGAAATAGAGCTGACTCCTGAAGATTGGAAGGAAATGAAGTTAGTAATTCCCAAAAGACGAAGAAATTCCTCTTCTGCTGAAGCGAGTGATTATGGTATGATAGAAAAGTCTACTGAATTCGGTAGAACATTAACGTAGAAAAGAGCTGAGTTCATGAGCGTAGCGGAATTAAATACGGTCGATATGACTGAAGTGCTGACATACGCCTATGAATTAGGCGATATGATTAATCAATCCGCTGAAGTGTCGGATTACTTATACTGGAAAGGACGGGTTGATTCGAACCCGGAAATTCAGGCCATGGTCAAACAACTTCAAGCCAAGAAGGAGCTGTTTGAAGAAACACAGCGATTCGGACATTTTCATCCGAATTATCATTCAGCGAAGGATGAGGTTTCGGCAGTAGAAGCGGAATTGGAGAAGTTTGAAGAGGTTGCTCGTTTTAAGCTGGCAGAGATGACTCTTGATGACATTCTGCATTCTATGTCGGAAGCGATTGCTTTTTCAGTATCGGATAGCATTAAAGTACCAAGCAATGATCCTTCCCCTAAAGGTGGATGCGGTAGCGGGGGAAAATGCTCCTGCGGATAAGCTTCCCTTAGGATTTAGAGAGAGAAAGGCGGTTTAGCTTATGTTTGCGGAACGGACAGGATACATCATTTGGGTAAGTGACGTTAAAGCGGCACGTAACCTTGAGAAATACGGAACATTACATTATGTTTCTCGGAAAATGCATTATGCAGTGATGTATGTAAATGCAGAACGTGCCGAGGAAGTTATGAAGAATGTCCGCAGACTCTCCTACGTTCGTAAGATCGAAAGATCCTATCGTAACGAAATTAAGACAGAGTATACTAGTAATGGGCCGGACAAGTCCCGTAATTACGGTATGTAATTCTTGGAGATGAACAGGTGCTTAAGTAGCACCTGTTTTTTTATGCTCTGATCTGGAGCGAACACGGTTTCTACCGTGGTATGGAACTTGTACAACTTTCAGCAATGAGGTAAGATGACAACATTAAGTACATACAAAGACCCTTATGGTGGAGTGTGATGATGATGCGCAACAAAGGGACGGATTGGCCCAGCTCTTACGAGCCCTTCCACATCATGCTGAACGACTACAGGGTCGCTGACATCGTTATAACAAATCATGCGAAGAGTCGTTATTTGGACCGGATCAGTAAAGGTGTAAGCAATGACGAAGAGGTCGCCGCATGGATGTGGCAATGCCTGATGCAGAATCGGCTCAAGCCCTTTTCAGACAGTGATTTTAACGCGTATTTAATTGACGATGACTCTGTAGTAATCGCTGAGTTCACGGAATTGATAGGTGAAAAAGATATTTCAGGTCAGCCATTATATTCTATGATCATCGTTTCGTTTCTTGGGAGAATCTCTGCGACACCTCAGTTGAGAGATTTAAAAACTTACTTTTCGCTGCTGCGCAATTCCCGCCGCACTAAGCTAACGAAGAAGAAGCGTAAACGCAAATAGTGTATAAAGAACAGACAGGAGGCATGCGGCGTTGGCTGCATGTCCTTTTTGAAAATAAGCTTTTATAAGCTTCATATCGTACTGAATCCTTAAGATTCTTTTATAGATAGCACAAGGAGTTGCAGAGCATGAACTTTCATCAATTACATATTTTTTATACTGTCTTAGAGCGAGGGAGCTTCTCGGCAGCGGCACAGACATTACATATGACTCAACCGGCAGTGACCATGCAAGTACAGGCGCTGGAGGATTATTTTGGAACCAAACTCTTCAATCGTTCTACCAAAAAAATCGTGCTCTCCGAAGCAGGTCATACGTTAATGCCATACGCGCTGCGCAGTATTCAATTGATGCGTGAGACAGATCAAGCGATGTCGGCGTTTACGCATATGTTGGAAGGGCGCTTGCAGCTTGGGGCAAGCCTTACCATTGGGGAGTATGTGCTGCCACGGCTCTTAGGTCCTTTTGGAAAGCAATATCCGAACATTTCAATCATGATGAAAGTTATGAATACCTCGCAGATTATGGAGGAAATCCTAAAACATCAGTTGAATTTTGGTTTAATTGAAGCGTCGGTAACACATCCTGATATGGTGATTGAGCCGGTGATGGGGGATGAATTGAAGTTGATTGTGCCCCATGATCATCCGCTTGCAGAGCAGCAAAAGGTCACTTTGGAGGATGTGCTTCAGCATCCCTTCGTCCTGCGTGAGCAGGGCTCGGGAACGCGGCGTGTGATGGAAGAACAGCTGTTCTCGAAGGGGCTTGATCCGGGATCAATGAAAATAGTGATGGAGCTTGGTAGTACGGGGGCTGTGAAGTCGGCAGTGGAGGCGGGTCTTGGGGTTACTATTATCTCGACTTCTTCTGTTAAACATGAGGTTGCGCTTGGACTACTGAAAATCGTGAATATCTCGGATGCCTCATTTAAAAGACAATTCTACGCCATTCATCTAAAATCGACACTGCTGCCAATATCTGCGGTGACGTTCTTGACTTTTCTGCGCGAGCATTCGAATGATAACTAAAGTTATATGACCAGAGGCAGGAAACTTAGAAACTAGCGGTAGAGGTGATAGAAATGGAGAATGAAACTAGAGTGGATGAACTGAAGGGCGACAGAATGGAGAATATTGACGCCTCACGATGTGATCTTCACACGCATACTCAAGCCTCTGATGGCATGCAGCCACCGGAGGAAAATGTACGTCTCGCTAAAGAGAAGGGACTAATCGCAGTTGCCGTTACGGATCATGATACTGTGGCTGGTGTGAAGGAAGCTCTCGAAGCAGGAGAGAAGTACGGAATCACTGTTGTACCGGGTGTAGAGATCAGCACTCGTGCTGAAGGAAAAGATATTCACGTCCTTGGATACTACATAGATCCAGCAAATGAGTTGTTTCTTTCCCGTTTGGAAGGGCTAAGAGAAACCCGGGCACTAAGGAATGAGGCGATCATCTCTAAATTACGTGGACTTGGGATTGAAATTACGCTTGAGGCAGTTGTCGCTGGGATTGGACGGGAACTGAAGCCTGATGAGAGTATTGGTCGACCACATATTGCTGATGAGCTTGTTCGTCTTGGAGCAGCTACGGATATGAGAGATGCGTTCAATAAGTATTTAGCCGAAGGTGCAGCAGCTTACGTGTCGCCTCCACGAATCACGCCCGAGGAAGCCTGTGATTGGATTATAGAGGCGGGTGGGTCTCCAGTATTGGCACATCCAGGCTTATACGGTGAGGATCAGCTGGTACGAGAAATTGTGGAGCGGGGGACTTTTAAAGGGATTGAGGTCTATCATTCGGATCACGAACCCGCTGAATCAGAGCGTTACCTAACAATGGCTGAACAGTATGACCTGATTATAACTGGTGGTTCGGATTTTCACGGTGCCCGCCAAGGGGTTGTTTTTCACGGAGATATCGGTAGTGTTACGGTATCTGTTGAAGTGTTGGAGCAGTTGAAGAAGGTTGCTGGCATGTTACGTTAAAACTAAGTTCATTCAGTTGCACATAATACACTGAAAAAAGAAAACCGCTTGTCATCCATACCAGGACGACAACCGGTTCTTTTTGTTGTTTAGCTTCTCAAAGTATTGGGAAGTCGCTTAATTCGATCCTCATCCGGTGTGACAAACAACGTCTTCTGATGATCATAGATCACAAATCCGGGTTTGGAGCCACTTGGTTTACGGACATGGCGGATCAGCGTGCAGTCTACAGGTACACTGCTTGACTGCTTCGCCTGGCTGAAATAAGCCGCAATCTGGGCTGCTTCTTCCAGGGTGGCATCCCCAAACTCTTCACTTCGGATGACCACATGAGAGCCAGGGATATCCTTGGTATGCAGCCAAGTGTCATTGGGTGAAGCCAGTCGGTTGGTGACGTATTCGTTCTGTAAATTGTTTTTTCCGACATAAATGTCGATGCCTTCAGACGAGGTGAAGACTTGCAATGTAGGTCTGGTTGCTTTTTTCTTCTTCTTTCTTTTTTTGCTTCTGTCGCGTAAATATCCTTGACTTACAAGCTCGTCGCGGATCTCCTCAATATCATTCAATGAGGCATGAGCAAGCTGCTGAAGTAAACTTTCCATGTAGGTGATTTCCTCATGGGTCTTAATCAACTGCTCATTAATGACTAGAAGGCTGTTCTTATATTTGTTGTACTTTTTAAAATAACGTTGCGCGTTTTCCGATGGGCTTAATAAAGGATCGAGTGGAATGACCATTTCAGCCTGATTTTCGTCATAATAATTGACCAATGAGGCTTCTTTATCCCCTTTGGACACGACATGTAATGACGCGAACAGCAGCTCACCCCAAATGCGATAGCGATCTGCGTCCTGCGCTTCGTCTAGATCCTTCTGCAGATTGGCAAGCTTCTTAACATTTTTACTTCTTTCGTTGCTCAGGAATCGGATCAAATCACTGACCCGTTGTTTCACCGTATCACGTTCGGCTTTATCCCCGTAATAGTCCTCCATGCACTCACTGATCGAGTTGTATGTCTTCGCATTTTCACCCAATAGAGTTAAAGGAATCGCGGAGAATATCATTTTTCCTTTCGCATTCGCACCTGAAACTGGAGAGAATTCGCAACGATGTACGGGTCCCATAACAGATTGGAAGCTGTCCCATAATTTTGTTGGAAATTCTGCTGTAGATCCCTGTGTACCGCCTGCCGCCAGGTCATTTCTGAGGCGCAGAGCAATCTCTCCGGCAACAAGTGGGCTCATTCCGCTGAAGGCGTGCACCATCCAGCCTACAGGGTCAGCCGATGGGGAGGGACCGCCTGAGCCGTCTGGTTTTTGCTCAACTTCTTCTTTTGTAATCAGATTAGCCAGTTCGCCTTCTATGATTTCTTCCGGTTCGCTCTCCTTCGCATCATCTTCCAGTAAAGCGGCTTCTTCAGCAGCCGAGATTAAATTGAGAAATTGCTCTTTGTCAATTTCCAGAGGGTTCAGCTTATGCTGCTGGGGAGGCTCTGTGTAAGCGACGCCGGGCATTACAATCCGGTAGCTGCTGATCGATGGAGTAACATGATGAATGCCGTCTATGATCGTACTAGTGCTAAGATCTGTAAGGATGATATTACTGTGACGTCCCATGAGCTCTATGATGATCTTTTTGGCGGAGACGTCTCCGAGCTCATCTCTAGTCTTAACGTTTATGTGAATAATTCGTTCCATGCCTACCTGAGTGATACTCTCGATAGCCCCACCTTCACAATGCTTACGCATGAGCATGCAGAACATAGGGGCTTCTGATGGGTTTATGCTGCTTCTTTCTGTAAGATGCAGACGCGGATATGTCGGATTAGCAGAGAGCAATAGCTTGCCACCGCCGCCTGCACCCCGCAGGTTGAAGATAAGATCGTGATTATTCGGTTGATATATTTTGCCTATGCGCGCACCGATGAATGATTGCAGTTCGTGCACGATAGCTCGGGTAACAATGCCGTCTAATGCCATGATAAAGTTCTCCTGTCGACGTGAAATGAATTTCTGGAAATATAAGAAAGTATAAGTTTCATACATTACTTTATCCCTTATATTTCTCGCTTAAACCCTTACCGTCCTTATAAGAACGACGAGGTCGTTAAAGCTTACCTCTCTATGATGCCATACTTTGGGACATTCGTGCAAAAGGGGAATTGGTTAAGCGGTGATATTATTGGACGACCTTGAATACACTTGGTCATGAACAGGTGGAAAAGCTGTGCGCCGCCGGAAGTCAAGAAACGACCGGGAGGGAAAGAAAAGTCATGGAACAAAACAGTTGGCACCGGCTCGGTGCAGAAGAGCTGCAGAAAATGTTCAATGTCCATCCGAGGACGGGCCTCAGTGGAGAGGATGCCGCGGAGCGACGGAAGCAAAATGGGTTTAACGAGCTGTCCGAAGGAAAGACGGTATCCCCGTTTACCCTGCTGTTGAACCAGTTTAAGGATTTCATGGTGCTTGTGCTCATGGGTGCGACGCTCGTGTCCGGCTTGCTTGGCGAATATTTGGATGCCATCACGATCATCGCAATTATCCTTCTCAACGGAGCCCTTGGGTTTGTCCAGGAGTTTCGCGCCGAACGTTCGCTAAGAGCTTTAAAACAGCTCTCCGCACCTTCTGCCAAAGTGCTGCGCGGGGGGAATAGCGAGGTAATTCCAGCCAAGATGTTAGTCCCTGGTGATATTGTCTTGCTGGAGAGCGGTGATCGAATTCCTGCGGACATACGATGGCTGGATTGCAGTTCTTTATATGTGGAGGAATCCGCGCTTACTGGGGAATCATTGCCTGTCTCGAAGCATTCGGATGTGATCCACGCAGAAGAGATTCCGCTTGGCGATCAAAAGAATCTCGGGTTCATGGGCACAATGGTAACCAGGGGGACTGGTAAAGCTATCGTGGTTCGAACGGGCATGAACACAGAGATGGGTAAGATTGCAGATCTGATCCAAAATACGGAATCTCAGGAGACCCCGCTTCAGCATCGGCTCGAACAGTTAGGGAAAATTTTGATCTATGTATCACTAGGTTTAACGATTGTGGTTGTAGCCGCCGGTATTTTACATGGACAGCCTGCCACAGCTATGTTCTTGGCTGGGGTAAGCTTGGCAGTCGCTGCGATTCCCGAAGGGCTTCCAGCCATTGTAACTATTGCACTTGCGCTGGGCGTTCAAAGGATGATAAAACGTAAGGCCATCGTTCGTAAATTGCCTTCGGTCGAAACCTTGGGCTGTGCATCCGTAATCTGTTCGGACAAGACGGGAACATTGACTCAGAACAAAATGACGGTGACCCGATTGTGGACGGGTGGACGTGGGCTTGATGTAACAGGTGAAGGTTATGCTCCGAACGGACAGGTTCTGGAGAAAGGGAAGCCTGTAGATCTCAAAAATGATCAAAGTTTACGACGGATGCTACAGGTTGGTGCTTTGTGCAGTAATGCGGAGATTATCGAGACCTTTCCTGCCGAAGTAAGGGGTAAGCGTAAAGGAAAGGATAAGGATATTGTCGTTGATAAGTCATCTGACAGCTCGTCCATCTGGGAACTCAAGGGAGATCCAACCGAAGGAGCGCTTGTGGCACTTTCAGGGAAGATGGGTTTAACCGCCCAGACGTTAGCCGTCACTTACTCCCGGGAGAAGGAATTTCCTTTTGATTCCGAGCGGAAGTTAATGTCAGTGATTATTGGTCATCCCGGAGGACGAATGGTATGTACGAAAGGCGCGCCTGATGTACTGCTTAATCGCTGTTCTTATATGCTCTGGGAGGGCGGTGTGGTGCCTTTAACGCCAACTTTACGGCAGAAGGTGCTTGAAGCGAATGAGCAAATGGCCTCGGGCGCGCTTCGTGTACTAGGTATGGCTTATCGTGATATGCGCCCAAGTGAACATGTAAATAGTGAAAAAGATGCAGAAAGCCAACTCGTCTTTATCGGATTGGCTGGAATGATTGATCCACCGCGGCGTGAAGTTCGTGATGCCATTAGCATCACACGCCGAGCAGGGATTAAGACTGTAATGATTACCGGGGACCACGGAACAACTGCAGAGGCCATTGCGCATCAATTAGGAATTTTACAACGTGGGGGCACGGTACTGACAGGGGCTCAACTGACTCGGATGGATGATGATGAGCTGGATAAAGTATCGGATAATGTGTTTGTATTCGCCCGCGTATCTCCTGAGCATAAGCTTCGTATCGTGAAGTCTTTGCAGCGCCGGGGTCATGTTGTGGCTATGACCGGAGACGGAGTCAATGATGCGCCAGCGATTAAAGCAGCAGATATAGGTATTTCTATGGGGATCACCGGTACAGATGTGACCAAGGAAGCATCTTCACTCGTTTTAGGGGATGATAACTTTTCAACCATTGTTGCCGCTATTGAAGAGGGTAGAAACATCTATGAGAACATTCGTAAGTTCATTCGTTACCTGCTCGCATCGAATGTAGGAGAGATCTTGACCATGTTCTTTGCGATGATGCTCGGTCTGCCTCTGCCGTTAGTGCCTATTCAAATTTTATGGGTCAATCTGGTGACAGACGGACTTCCAGCGATGGCGCTTGGTGTTGACCAGCCCGAGAAGGATTTGATGGAGCATAAACCGCGTGGTGCGAAGGAAAATATTTTTGCCCGCCGTTTAGGCTGGAAGATCATAAGCCGTGGTTTTTTAATCGGTTTATGTACGTTAGGTGCATTTTGGCTAACCTTACGAGTGGCACCAGAGAATCCAGCGCAGCTGATTCGAGCACAGTCCGTAGCTTTTGCGACACTCGTTATGGCTCAGTTGATTCACGTCTTTGATTGCCGCAGTTCCCGTTCGGTGTTCCATCGAAATCCGTTCCAGAATAAGTACCTGGTTCTTGCAGTATTGTCATCCGTAATTCTGATGCTGGCTGTGATGTACGTACCCTTTCTCCAGCCTGTCTTCAAAACGGTGCCGCTTAATTTCCGCGAATGGTGTCTAGTATTTGTGACAGCGGGGATCCCGACCTTCTTGATGGGTGCGGGAAGTGTTTGGGGTGGTAAACGTAACAAAGGACGTAGCGGCAGTAATTCGATGATAAAAAGTACAAAAATTTCAGCATAAAGTCAATACTAATGCTCCATTCCTAAAGGTATACTTGTTGCAGTTAACAGCTCGTATACGTGCGCTGGGCTATATTACACAGATCATTAAGCCTAAGCGAATGCTAACATAACATAACCTTTAGGAGTGGACGTTTAATGGAATTCACAAAAATGCACGGCCTTGGTAATGACTTCATCGTAGTTTTTGGTGAGCAAGAGCTTCCGAGCAATGCAGCGGAACTTGCTATAACACTATGCAATCGGTTCTTCGGAATTGGTGCGGACGGACTTGTCTACATCCTGCCGTCTGAACGTGGCGATTTTATGATGCGCATTATGAACTCTGATGGTTCGGAAGCGGAGCAGTGCGGAAACGCCATTCGATGTGTCTCCAAATATGTCTACGAGCATGGCTTGGTGAACTCCGAGCAGATTGTTATAGAAACGATTGGTGCCGGAGAACAAAAGGTTACCTTGAATGTGAAAGACGGTGTAGTTGAAACAGTAACGGTGGATATGGGTGAACCTGTATTGTCCGGACTTCAAATTCCGGTAGCGATTGATGCAGAACCAGTGCTCTCAGAGCCGATTGAATCAGACGGAACCGTATTTAAGTTTACTGCAGTGTCTATGGGTAATCCTCATTGCGTTATATATGTCGAGGATGCCGTAGCCTTTGATCTTGCGACATGGGGGCCGAAACTAGAAGTGCATCCATTGTTTCCAAGAAAGGTTAACGTTGAATTCGCGACGGTTCTGAATCGAGGCCGAGTAGATATGCGGGTATGGGAACGTGGAGCTGGACCAACCTTAGCCTGTGGGACTGGAGCCTGCGCAACTCTAGTGTCTTCTGTGCTGAACGGTCTGACAGACCGAGCGGCTTGGATTAGTCTAAAGGGTGGTGATCTCTACATTGAATGGAATGAAGAGGATAACCATGTGTATATGACGGGACCGGCTGAAGTTGTATTCACAGGCAGTGCGGCTCTTTAAAGATTTCTATTTTCGAATCATATCATTGGAATAAACGGCAGTCTAAGAGATCGTTCTTGGATTGCCGTTTTTTGTTTTGTATAAATGAAAACACTGGAGCTGGAACTGGAATTGGAATAATGGAAGACATAACCGAGAATAATACTTCCAAGCTTGAGAACAAAAGGGAGGGATCTTGTTGAACATCAAAGGATTAAATAGAAGAAATAAATCCGGTAAAAGCCAACAAGATTCTCCGCCATCGCTGGGTAGATTATCGATCATTCTCACACAAACGTTAGAACAAATAATAAACGAGCTAGGAGATAGTCCCGATCTAAAAATACGCCATTTAAAAGTGGGGGAAGATTCTTCTGTATCGGTAGCGGCTCTTTACCTCAGTGGTCTAGTGCAGAAAGAAGTTGTTGATGAATTCATCGTGGGTTCATTAGTCGGGGTAACGAGCGAAATGATAAATGAAAAAGTCCCTGCGTCTGGAAGTTTAATAGAGTTTATTTTGAATCGCACTTTGGAAATTGGTGATGCGGTGATACAAGAGGACTGGAAAGAGGTTCTGCTTGCAATTCTTTCGGGAGAAACAGTGATTTTAATTGACGGGTATGCCAGTGCCATTGTGTGTGGTACCCAAGGTGGCGAAACACGTTCAGTCACTGAACCGTCCTCTCAGCTTGTTGTCCGTGGCCCGAAAGACAGTTTTGTAGAATCCCTAGCCACGAATATTTCCTTAATCCGGCGGAGATTAAAGACCCCTAATTTAAGACTGGAGTATATGAAAATTGGTGAGGTATCTCATACATATGTGGGTATGCTGTTCATTAAAGGCATCGTTGATGAAAAGCTGGTCAATGAGGTTAGAGAACGGCTGAATGAAATCCAAATCGATGCGATCTTGGAATCTGGGTATATTGAAGAATTGATACAGGATAAAACCTTTACTCCATTTCCGACCATTAATAACAGTGAGCGCCCAGATGTCGCTGCTTCTAATCTGTTAGAGGGTAGAGTAGTGCTGGTTATAGACGGAACCCCTTTTATTTTGATTTTGCCGGCGGTATTCACACAATTCTTTCAGTCTTCATCGGATTATGCTGAAAGGTTTGATATTTCTATATTAATGCTGTTCATCCGGTATATCAGCTTTATTATTCTAATTCTTGGACCTTCCATATATATAGCACTGACCACGTTCCACTATGAGATGATCCCGACAACCTTACTGATTAATTTATTGTCGCAGCGGGAGAATGTCCCCTTTCCTGCCTTCGTGGAGGCAATAGTGATGGAAGGTGCGTTCGAAATCATTAGAGAGGCTGGGGTGCGGATGCCTCGCGCAGTGGGGCAAACCGTTTCTGTTGTAGGTGCTCTGATTCTAGGTCAGGCTGTCGTAGAGGCCGGAATTATCACACCGGTTATGGTTATTGTGGTAGCGCTGACCGGTATCGCAAGTTTTGCTATACCTTCGTATAACATGGCGATTGCGGGCAGGCTTATTCGTTTTGCTTTTTTAATATTTGCCGGGATGTTTGGATTTTATGGAATTACACTGGGTCTTATTATACTCGTTGCGCATATGAACAGCTTGCGTTCATTTGGTATTCCTTATTTGTCACCTATAGTGCCTTTATCTGTGAAGCGGCAAAAAGATACCTTTTTAAGATTACCTATGTGGACACACAGTGTGGATCAATCATCAACTCAAGGTAAGCGCAGAAATTCGCCGGAAGGTGAGAAGATAAACGCAAGTCATCCGGAGAATCTTGCTCCAGTCATCGAAGATAAGGCTGATGATACAGGGAGGCAAAAGAAAGGAGCTCTTGATGAAGGATAAACAATCAGTGTATATAAGAATCGGGTTAACCTTAGTGATGTTCCTTATGCTTACTGGCTGCTGGGACAGCGTTGAACTAAACAGAAGAGCGATTGTTTCGGGTGTGGCGATTGATAGGGGGGCAACGGAAGCAGATAAATATGTCTTATCGTTCCAAATTATTGTTGCAGACGAAATTTCAGGTGAGAACGCTAGGGGGACTTCTCCTGTTGCTATATATAAAGGGACTGGTCGCACTATGTTTGAAGCCTTAGCTGATGCTTCGCGGCAAACCGCGCGATTTTTGTCATTAGGGCATATTCGAGTAATAGTGATTTCAGAGAAATTTGCCCGGGAGGGGATTAAGGATATTATGGATGTGCTGGAAAGAGAAAGTGAGACTCGTCTGACGAGCCTTCTCTTTATTTCCAAGGGGCAACCGGCAAGTGACAGTATGACAACTATGACCGTGTTCGGAAGGATCCCAGCTAACGATCTGGTGGAAAAGCTGGAAACTACCTCTAAACAGTTTGGATACAATTATCGAATGGAGGTGGATGATGTAGTCCGTGGGATTCAGATGCCAAGCGGGGGACCGATGATTAATGGCGTTGAAGTCATAGGAGATGTCGAGCAGAGAGACTCGAACGATAATTTAAAAGCGATAAAACCGAAAGCTACTTTGAGGGTGACTGGAATCGCAGTTTTTAAAGAGGACAAGCTGGTGGGTTGGCTTCAAGGAGAAGAAGCGATCGGCACCTCGCTTTTAAAAAATAAAATTACACAAATGCCCGCATTCGTATCTATCGGAGAGAATAAGTATTTGTCTTTTAATATTTATCTTTCTCAGGCTCGTATCGTTGTTGATGCTAAGGATACTGAAAATCCAGTCTTTACGATAAAAATTACACAGCAAGCAGGGTTAAAAGAATCGCCCAATCCTTTGGAGTTGACGAAGCCTGATGTGGTAAATAATCTTACGGAGCTTCTGGAAAAAAACATTCGTGATCAAGTATGGAAAGCAATAGCCAAGTCCCGAGCATTAAAGAGTGACTATATAGGTTTCGGGGAAATAGTAGAACGTGAAAATCCACAAGGGTGGAAAAAAGTCAAAGATCATTGGGAGAATATATTTGCAACATGCGAGATTAAAGTGGAAGAGGATGTTGTAATCAGACACACCGACATGCGTAGCGATTCTTTTCAGATCAATAAGTAATAATGAAGCTAAAAGGAGGGGCGTATATGCATAGTGGCAGTATAAAAATTGGTTTGCTCCAATTCTTCACCTTAACATTATTGTTCGAAATGGGGACAGCGTTAGTGGTGAATCTGGGAATGGAAGCGGGGAAAGATGCATGGATTTCAATATTGATTGGAAATGTAATAGGTCTTGTAGTTTTTGCTGGATATGCCTATTTATATAGAAAGTTCCCGAAGCTGCCGCTAACTGCGTATACCCGAAAACTAGTTGGAAAATATTTGGGTTCGGTGATCTCGGTGCTTTACATTATTCTGTTTATCAATTTGGCGGGTCGTGATTTAAGGGACGGAAGCTCTATGCTGGTAATGGCTACTATGCATCATACGCCGTTGTTTATCGTCTCTTCCCTGATGATATTATCCAGTGCATATGTGCTTCATAAAGGTGTAGAAGTCCTCTCCAGAACCTCTTTGGTTTTTGCAGCTCTGGTGATTTTGATCGGTATCTTTTGCTCGATGATGCTGATGTTTTCAGGGTCTATTCATTTACAACAGCTGCAGCCCGTTTTTGAGAATGGTGTTAAGCCTGTATTAACTTCTGTAGTCAAACAGAGTTATATGTTTCCATTTGGTGAAATGATCTGTTTTACTATGCTTATGCCTTATTTGAACCATACGAAAAAAGGACCTTGGGTGATTGCCGCGGCAATTTTCGTTTCTGGGTTACTTCTCAGCCTTACTATGGTTTTGAATATATCGGTACTGGGGTCAGATATTATTAAACGTTCACCACTGCCGCTGATGCCGACGATCAGCAAAATCTCCATATCAGATTTCATCCAACGCGTTGACATTCTAGTTGTCATGGTATTAATTATAGGTGTGTTTTTCAAAATGTCTGTTTTTTTCGCGGCAGCGCTTATAGGCATATCGGAGTTATTTAAGATTCCTTATCGGAGAATGATCTATCCGACAGCTTTAATTATTTTGTTTAGTTCTATGCTGAATGCTCGCAGTTTTATTGAACATCTTAATGAGGGGGGGAGATTATTATACACGGTTTATCCTTTGTTCATGGTGTTGATACCAGTTATACTTGTGATTATTGCCGCTATAAAAAGTCACTTTTCAGCTTCACGACCGGGTTGACTTCCTCGAATCCAAGAAATGATGTCAGGAACAAGCAGACAGAGCAATAAGAAGATGGCTGTTGTCTTTTCAGATGCAGTATACAGTAAGTAATTTAGAATATATCCAATGTTCCCAAAGCCATATCCGAACATCCAGTCCACCAAATAAAGATAAAGCAAAGAGAGCGTGGTCAGAAATACTAAGATCAGATATTTTTGCAGTAACACTTTCCTGTTTTTTTTCTTCATCTGATTCATCCCTTCTTTTTACGTAAATAACAGATTTATTATTAGTATGTAGTATTTAATCCGTGACCATGCAATGCGTATAAATGTTGTTACTATCTTTTATAGTGAAAGCTTATCATCCATACCGATTTATGATACATTAGTATGAAACTATTGTGTCAAGGGAGGATCTTGCAGTGAAGCCGGATTTACGTTCCGCATGGGGAAACAAAGTATTGGTCGGAGACGGAGCGATGGGTACCTATTTATATCAAAAGGGTTTCCCTGTTGGCATTTCCTATGAAGAATTAAATTTGACTTCTCCAGGTGTTATTGAAGATGTCCATCGCAGCTATATCGATGCAGGGGCGGTGCTGCTAGAAAGTAACACGTTCTCAGCAAATTTTGACAGGCTGTCCAAATATGGTTTGGAGTCCAAGGTTGAAGAAATTAATCGCGCTGGCGTAAGAATCGCTCGTAAAGCTGCTGGGGATAATGGTTATGTACTAGGTGCTGTAGGCTCTATTCGTGCCGGTAAACGTGCAAATCTCTCATCAACAGAGTTGAAGAAGTATTTCACACAACAGATTACCGCATTGCTTGAAGAAGAAGTAGACGGTATTATGCTAGAAACTTTCTATGATGTCGAAGAACTGCATCTCGCACTAAGAACAGTACGTAAACATAGCACTCTCCCAGTCATCTGCCAATTTGCTGTGGATGAATCGGCACGGACATTAGATGGACTGACGTTGCCAGACGCTTTTCGCATTTTAGAAGCTGACGGAGCGGATGTCATCGGATTTAACTGTAATACGGGTCCAAATGGAATTAAGAGAGCGCTAAAAGCTGTGCAGGGTAATCTGGTTTTACCTACCTCGGTTTATCCGAATGCGGGTGTTGCGGACTATGTAGACGGAGAATACCGGTATGGGGCTTCACCTGAATATTTTGGACAGATGGCAGTGACTTTTGCAGACATGGGTTGCAGAATTATCGGAGGCTGCTGTGGTACTACTCCGGAGCATATTGCTGAAATTTCCTCTGCATTGAAAGGTTATGTACCTCAGCCACTTCCAGAACCGACACTTCCGACTGTGGAGCGTGTATCTTTGCAGGAGCATTTTGGCGAAGATGAGGGAAGAAATGGTCGTGAGCCGAATCTGGTTGATCTAGTAAAGGAACGTCATACGGTTATCGTTGAGCTTGATCCACCTCGTGATTTGGATATTGCTAAGTTCATGAAGGGTGCGGAAGCGTTGAGAAGAGCAGGCGCGGATGCGCTTACGCTCGCCGATAACTCTCTAGCTGTTACACGGATGAGCAATATGGCCTTGGGCCATTTGGTGTACGCAAAAACGGGACTTCGTCCGCTGGTACATATTGCTTGTCGGGACCGAAATTTGATCGGTACGCAATCGCATTTGATGGGTTTTGATGCGCTTGGGATTGATCATGTACTGGCGGTGACTGGAGACCCAGCAAAATTCGGGGATCTTCCTGGCTCAAGCTCGGTTTACGATTTAACCTCTTTTGAGATTATTCGGATGATTAAGCAGTTGAATGATGGCATCTCCTTCTCTGGTAAACCTTTGAAGCAGAAAGCAAACTTTGTAATTGGTGCTGCCTTTAACCCGAATGTCAAACATTTAGATAAGGCAGTACAGCGGCTAGAGAAGAAAATTGCCTCTGGTGCAGATTATATTATGACTCAGCCTGTCTATGATCAGGAACTGATCGTGAAGATCGCTGAAGCCACAGCACATCTGGAAATCCCCGTGTTTATTGGTGTGATGCCACTTGCTAGTGGACGTAATGCAGAGTTCCTTCATAATGAGGTTCCAGGCATCCAGCTTACGGATGAAGTTCGGAACCGCATGAAGGGACTTGAAGGGGAAGCAGGAAGAGCTGAAGGGGTTGCCATCGCTAAGGAGCTGCTAGATGTTGCTACAGCTCATTTCAATGGGATCTATTTGATGACACCGTTCATGTTCTATGATATGAGCGCACAGCTGATGGAGTATGTATGGGAGAAATCAGGACGTAAATTGTCCCCCTTGTTTCGCTAGTAATAATCAATTACAATAGTGTAATGGATGTGATTCCGTTGTCATTTAGCATGACCGGATACGGTCAATCGTCCCTGCAATTCGGCGGCTACAAGATTATGTTCGAAGTGAAATCGGTGAATCACCGGTACTGCGAAGTTGTACTGCGGATGCCCCGGGATTGGACGGGTTATGAGGATGTGCTGAGAAGAAAGGTTCAGCAGCACGTCAAACGGGGAAGGATAGATGTTACCATCAATAGAGAGCACGATGAGTCGTCTTCCGGACCGGTTCTGAATCGCTCTGCTGTCATGTCTTATCTTAAGGCGGCAGATCAGCTTAAGAACGAGTATGGTTTGTCCGGTGAGTTGACTCTACGTGATATACTTTCTATACCCGGTATTATGGAAAGCAAAGATGAGGCTGCGGGTGCCGTGTCCGCGGCCTTAGAAGACTACTCTGAAATGTTGGAGACGGGACTTGAGCAGAGTTTGCAGTCTCTGCTGGAGATGCGCGCCCGTGAAGGCAGTTTTCTAGCCGCAGATCTTGAACAGCGCCTCAATCATCTCGAGACCATGCATGCTGAAATGGTTGAACTTGCACCTGTTGTAATCATTGAATATCGTGACAAGCTTCGTCATCGATTAAATGAGTTAAATGATGGGACGTTCGCTTTTGATGAGCATAAATTCGGGATGGAAATCGCTATTTTTGCTGATCGCTGTAATATTGATGAAGAATTGACCCGGTTGTATAGTCATTTCGAACAATGCAGAACCCTCCTGAAGGGGAAAGGACCGGTAGGTCGCAAGCTGGATTTTCTCATTCAGGAGATGAACCGGGAGACGAATACAATCGGATCGAAATGTAATCATCTAACTCTCGTGGGTCTTGTGCTAGACATGAAAGCGGAGCTGGAGAAGATTCGTGAACAAGCGGCAAACATAGAGTAACCGGGAACAGGTAATAGCATAGAACTTTATGGGGGGAACTACCGGAACATGGCAATCAAACTTATTAACATTGGCTTTGGGAATATTGTGTCTGCCAACCGCATTATTTCCATCGTCAGTCCGGAATCTGCACCAATCAAACGTATTATCCAGGAGGCTCGAGATCGGCATATGCTGATCGACGCCACCTATGGCCGACGGACTCGTGCCGTAATCATTACAGATAGTGATCATGTCATTCTGTCGGCTGTACAGCCGGAGACTGTGGCACATCGCTTATCCAGTAAAGATGACGACAACGACGAATAACAACTAAATGGAGTGTATTATGTCAAAAGGATTGCTCATCATATTATCCGGACCTTCCGGCGTGGGTAAAGGTACTGTATGTACTGCACTACGACCGAAGATGCCCGGGCTTGTCTACTCAGTTTCTGCTACTACCCGCAGTCCGCGTGCGGGTGAAGAAGACGGTGTGAATTATTTTTTCAAAAGTAAAGAGCAGTTTGCGGCAATGATAGAAGCTGACCAACTGCTTGAATATGCGGAGTACGTAGGTAATTTTTACGGTACTCCACGTGATTTTGTAGAGAGAACTCTCAATAGCGGCAAAGATATTATTCTCGAAATTGAGGTTCAGGGAGCTCTCAAAGTCAAAGAAAAATTCCCTGAAGGTATTTTTGTGTTCCTTCTTCCACCTTCTATGGATGAGTTGAAGGATCGCATACGCGGACGGGGTACGGAACATCCAGATGTAATCGATCACCGCATGACTGTAGCGGAGGATGAGATTAATCTAATGCAGCATTACGACTATGCTGTTGTGAATGATGAGATTGATCTGGCCTGTAAGAGAATAGAAAGCATTATTATCGCCGAACATTGTAAAGTTAGGTAATGTATGCTGAAGGCCAAATTGTATTACCAGTAAACTATGAAGAGGTGTCCCTGTGCTATATCCATCCATTGATGAAATGATGACCAAGGTTGACAGTAAGTATTCACTCGTTGTAGCGGCAGCACGTCGTGCTAGACAATTGCGTGAAGGTGGCAAGACAGATGTGAAGAACCCTAAATCGCATAAATTTGTCGGTGTTGCTCTTGAAGAAATTTACGAAGATCGCATTACTCTTACCCGCGGTGAAGAGTAGTCTCAAGCCTATTTAAATAAGACCCTTTGTAGAAACGGATACCGCCTATTTGTAATTAGGCGATGCCGTTTCTTCTTGGGTTATGGAGCATTTATGGGTCTTTAATGAATGATGATAGCCCAAGACCGGGCTGTTTCTGACAACCGGAAGGTTGTTATTTTTTTCTCAAAATATAAAATATAAGTAGTAAAGAAATAGATCATTCGTTGTAAGAGTAGGGAACAGGGGGGAGATCATGTTGAAGAGCTTGAAGGGGAAGACTATTTTACTTGGGATTACAGGAGGAATTGCTGCTTACAAAGCAGCGGCCCTGACCAGTAAGCTTGTCCAAAAAGGAGCTGAAGTTCATGTCATTATGACAGCTTCGGCAAAGCAGTTCATTACAGAATTAACTCTACAGTCACTGTCGAAGCAACGAGTATACAGCGATACATTCCAGGAACGGGATCCATCCTCTATCTCACATATTGATTTGGCTGATTCAGCCGATCTTGTAATAGTAGCACCTGCAACTGCGAATATTATTGCTAAAATGGCGCATGGCATTGCGGATGATATGTTATCCACTACGTTACTCGCTACTACTGCACCTATAATGGTGGCACCGGCTATGAATGTCCATATGTATCAGCATCCCGCTGTACTAAGCAATTTGGATACCCTTGCTAAACGAGGAATTCAGTTTATTGAGCCAGGGGAAGGTTTGCTGGCATGTGGTTACGTGGGTAAAGGTCGTTTAGAAGAGCCGGAGACGATTGTAAGTCATGTTGAGGAGTTTTTTGCGCTGCAAGAAAGTGTGAAGTCTAAACCGCTTAAGGGTAAAAAGATCGTCATCACAGCAGGAGGTACAGTAGAACGGATTGATCCGGTACGCTATATCTCCAATGATTCCTCCGGTAAAATGGGTTTTGCTTTGGCGCGTGCTGCACGTGCTATGGGGGCTGAGGTTACTTTAATTGCTGCTCGAACAGATGAAGAACCTCCTCAAGACCCGGATCTTTCCGTTATTCGTGTTCAATCCGCACAAGAGATGTATGATGCGGTTACTGCGCTGTGGGACAACTGCGACATTATGATCAAGGCGGCGGCTGTATCAGATTATCGACCTAAGCATAGTGAAACTTCCAAAATTAAAAAAAATGGAGATACGCTAACTCTTGAGCTTATAAAAACAACGGATATCTTGGAAACGTTAGGTAAGAGTAAGGATAAGCAGTTCTTGATCGGCTTTGCTGCGGAGACAGGAAATACAGAATTTTATGCAAAGGACAAGCTGGTCCGTAAAAACTGCGATCTCATTGTTGCGAACAATGTAGCGGCTGCAGGAGCCGGATTCGGATCGGATACGAATATTGTATCGATATACGATGTAGATGGATTGGTGCTCGAATTGCCACAATTGTCCAAAGATGAGGTTGCTCGTCGTTTGCTGACACTCGTGGCAGAGCGAATTACTGGAGCTTCATTATAATGGATATTGCCAAGGTCATTGTGGATGTGCCTGTACGCAGCACTGACCGGCCATTTGATTATAGTATTCCTGAATCACTAAAGTTATGGATTGAAGTGGGCAGCCGGGTAGCGGTCCCGTTCGGACACCGCACAGTGCAAGGTTTTGTCGTTTCACTGGAGTCAGGAGAAACACTAGTGAATCCGGGTCTTAAGCCTATTCAAGAAGTGCTGGATTTGCTTCCGCCTTTATCTCCTGAATTAGTTGAGCTAGCAGACTGGATGAGTAAAAGATATGCATGCAGACGAATATCAGCCCTGCAGGCGATGCTGCCTACCGCTCTAAAGGGGAAGGCAGAACGACTGATCTCGCTGGGAGATGTGGAGGAAGAGACAGCCTTTCCGGATGATGAATTATTCCCTATGTTTGTCGATACAGGGAATGAGGAACGACTAATTACTGAATTTATTGGACGTAATGGCGAAGTATCCATGAAGCAACTTACCCGTGCATTTCCAGAGGCTGCGGAGACGGTGAAGTTCATGCTAAGGCGTGGAGTGCTTGTAGAGAGCCAATCGATCAAAGATAAGATGGGCAAGAAGAAACTGAAAGCGGTAGATCTTGCAATAGGAATTACGGCTGCTCGTGAAGCGTTGAACAAATTCCCGAAAAAATCGGCGCGACAGAAGGAAGTACTAAGCTTTCTGATCGAAAGGGAAGCCACACTCCCCATGGCGCTTAAGGAAGTCTTATCAGCGCTTCAAGTCACGGCAAGTACCGTGAAGGGGTTAGAGGAAAAAGGCTTTATCGAAATCAGTGAAATTGAAGTCTATCGCGACCCTTATCAAGGACGTGATTTTAAGCCTACTACGCCTCTGCCACTTACAGCAGAGCAAGAGGTTGTATACAATCGTATTTCACGAACGCTAGAAGAACAGATGCATGAAGTATTTCTGTTACATGGCGTTACAGGGAGCGGTAAAACTGAGATCTATTTGCAATGTATCAAACGTTGTATGGATCAGGGGAGACAGGCCGTCGTTCTCGTCCCGGAAATCGCATTAACACCACAGATGGTGGAGCGTTTTAAAGGGCGGTTCGGGAGTGGTGTGGCGGTAATGCATAGCCGATTATCTGTCGGTGAGCGTTATGATGAGTGGCGGAAAATCCGTGAAGGAAAAGCTACGGTTGCCGTTGGCGCCCGGTCGGCGGTGTTTGCACCGTTCTCTAATCTAGGTTTGATTATTATGGATGAGGAGCATGAGACCTCCTATAAGCAGGAAGAAAATCCGAAATATCATGCTCGTGACGCTGCGATTCGCAGAGCCGAACAGTGTGGGGCAGCCGTGATTTTAGGCTCCGCCACGCCTTCGTTAGAAAGCTATCATGCTGCTAGAGCGCAGAGTGATATTCATTTTTCACCAGTACTTCTTGAGATGCCTACGCGCGCGCTTGGCAACGAGCTGCCCAAGGTAAATGTTGTGGATATGCGGGAAGAGCTCAAAGAAGGGAACCGCTCCATGTTCAGTCGGAAGCTTCATTCTGCATTGGCTGAAAGGCTGGAACGTGGAGAACAGACAGTGTTATTGCTTAACCGTAGAGGTTTCTCAACGTTTGTCATGTGCCGGAGTTGTGGTTATGTAGCAGGCTGCCCAGAGTGTGATATTTCGTTGACGTACCACAGCCGTAGTGACAATTTGCGTTGTCATTATTGTGGTCATGCAGAGCCAGCACCGAAACTTTGTCCAGAGTGTGGAAGTGAGCATATCCGCTTCTTCGGAACGGGGACGCAGCGAGTGGAAGAAGAGCTTGGTAAGTTGTTCCCGGGAATACGGGTGATTCGTATGGATGTGGATACAACGACTGAAAAGGGTTCGCATGAGAAGCTGCTGAATCAATTCAGAGACAAAAAAGCGGATGTTCTGCTGGGTACTCAGATGGTAGCGAAGGGGTTGGATTTTCCTGACGTAACTCTAGTAGGTGTAATTACAGCAGACTCCGCGTTGAACTTGCCCGATTTTCGAGCAGCGGAGAAGACATTCCAATTGCTTACACAAGTTGCGGGAAGAGCGGGTCGGCATCAGCTACCGGGTGAGGTAGTTGTTCAGTCTTATACACCGGAGCATTATTCTATTATTCATGCTAGCGGGCATGACTATCTCTCTTTTGTAAGGGAAGAGTTGAAGCATCGCAGAGGGCTACATTATCCGCCTTATTGCAGACTAATACTCGTTACATTATCTCATGAGCAGTTACCGCTACTCCTCCGGATGGCAGAGAATTACGCTATGAATCTGCAGGGGAAGGCTAGAAATCTAAGATGGTATGGGAGTCTAGATAAGCTAACTACGGATGTACTAGATCTGTTAGGTCCTGTAGCTTCTCCAATCCCTCGCTTAAAGGGTAGATATAGATTCCAATGTATGATAAAATGGCGCGGCGCCATCGATGTGATAGGGCTTGTTCGGCAAGTGGCTGAGGAGTTGGAGGATTCTGTACGGGATACAGGGCTCCAGATCAGCATTGATGTTGATCCGCAAATGTTGATGTAAATCGTTATCATGTTACAATGTAAAAAAAGAGCTAGATCAATAAACTCTAAATATAGAGATGTACAGAACGGGAAGGTGTTTGTAATGGCGATTCGTATGATCGTTAAGGAACCGGATGAAGTGTTGCACAAAATAGCAAAAGAAGTAACTGTAGTTACACCTAATGTGAAGAAATTGTTAGATGATATGGCTGATACGATGTATGACGCTGAAGGTGTAGGGCTGGCGGCTCCGCAAGTTGGTATTTTGAAGCGCCTAATTGTGGTGGATGCAGATGAAGAGCACGGGCTGATCAAAATGATTAATCCGGAAATCATCGGTACAGAAGGCGAACAGCTTGGACCTGAAGGATGTCTTAGTATTCCTGGATTGAATGGTGATGTACGCCGTGCAGAGACAGTTACCGTACGTGGTCTTAACCGTGAGGGAAAAGAAATTACCATTACCGGCAGTGGTTTACTTGCTCGGGCTTTTCAACATGAGATTGACCATCTGAACGGAGTATTGTTTACGGATATCGCAGAAAAAGTATATGAGATGACAGCTGAACTGAGCGAGACTGAGGAGTGAGAATATGAAGATTGTATTCATGGGAACCCCAGCCTTTGCGGTGCCAAGCTTGCAAATGCTGATGGATGAGGGCTATGAAGTTGTAGCCGTCGTCACCCAACCAGATCGACCGCAAGGACGTAAAAAGATATTGGCTCCTTCACCAGTTAAGGAAGCCGCATTATCTCTAGGTTTACCTGTGCTCCAGCCTGAACGGATGCGCAAGCCTGAGGCTGTCGCAGAGCTAGCTGCATATGAGCCTGATCTAATTGTGACCGCTGCATATGGTCAGATTTTGCCGAAAGCTGTATTGGATTTGCCGCGTAATGGTTGTGTGAATGTTCATGGTTCACTGCTTCCTAAATACCGGGGTGGCGCACCGATTCAACGCAGCATCATTAACGGTGAGAAAGTTACCGGTGTTACCTTGATGTATATGGCTGAAGGACTTGACACTGGAGATATGATCTCGCGCGTCGAGGTGGCTATCGAGGATGAGGATACTTCCGGCACGATGTTCGAGAAGCTTAGTCTTGCTGGACGTGATCTCTTGAAGTCTGAAATGCCGCGATTAGTAAACGGCCTTGTTCACGCGACTCCGCAAGACGACAGTCAAGCGACCTTTGCTCCTAACCTGAATCGTGAGGATGAGCGTTTGGATTGGAACGCTGGCTCACGTGATAACTATAATCGAATTCGTGGATTAGTACCTTTTTCCGGTGCGTTTACGCTTTGGAATGGAGAGACCTTCAAAGTATGGGCTTCAAAAATTCCTGCTGAGCAGAAATCAACGGATACTGTGCCAGGAACGGTACTTTCGGTCTCTGAACAGGGTGTCGAGGTTAAGACTGGAGACGGAAGTCTGCTGCTAACTACGGTTCAACCTGCTGGTAAAAAAGCGATGAGCGCTGCGGACTTTAGCCGTGGCGGTGTCATGAAACCAGGGACGGTGCTAGGTTGAGCGCGGGTGGTAATAAGGGCGGCACGGGAAATAAAGGTAAAGCTGTTACAGCTTCTGCCCGCGATATCGCACTCGATATCCTGGTTAAGGTCGAACAGCAAGGGGCTTACAGTAACTTATTGCTGAACAGCAGTCTGCAGAAGTCTGCACTCAGCAGGGAAGATGCTGGATTAGTTACAGAGCTTGTCTATGGTACCATCTCTCGGATGAATACACTTGATTATGTGCTCGAGGAATTTGTTAGCAAAGGGACCGCTAAATTGCAGCCCTGGGTGCGTAACTTACTGCGTCTAAGTTTATATCAAATTATGTACCTGGATCGCATACCCTCTCATGCAGCTGTAAACGAGGCTGTTAATATAGCTAAGAAAAAGGGCCATCAAGGAATTTCGGGTATGGTTAATGGCGTGCTTCGTAGTGTGCTGCGCGCTGGAGATCTGCCGGTAATACCTGATGGATTGAGTCCTGCGAAGCGGATATCTATTCAGTATTCCCATCCTATATGGTTAGTGAAGCGCTGGATTACCGAGTATGGTGTTGACGCTGCGGAAGCTATTTGCGCTGCTAACAATGAGCCACCCGCTGTCAGTGTACGCGTAAATACTACGATGATCAGCCGTGAAGCGCTGTTGAGTCAGATGATTGAACAAGGTCTGCAAGCTTCTGCTTCTGATGTAAGTCCTTATGGTATTGTTGTAAAAGGCGGCGGGAATCTTGCTCTTTCATCCTGGTATCGGGATGGATATTTATCTATTCAGGATGAGAGCTCCATGCTTGTAGCTGAAGCTGTTGCACCTGAGCCTGGAATGAGAGTGCTTGATTGCTGCGCCGCGCCTGGGGGCAAAACGGCCCATATGGGCGAGCTGATGAAAGATGAAGGATCTGTTCTCGCTAACGATTTGCATCCGCATAAAGCTAAGCTTATCTCGGATCAAGCTGCACGGTTAGGTCTCGAAAGCGTAGTAACAGGCAGTGCAGATGCACTGGAGCTGGAGCATACACTTGAGCATTATTCCTTCGACAGAATTCTATTGGATGCGCCTTGCTCTGGGCTTGGCGTCATCCGCCGTAAGCCAGATCTCAAATGGCGTAAGCAGCCTGAGGATGTTGTCAGTGTAGCGTCACTGCAGGGTCAATTACTGCAATCAGTCTCTAAACTGTTGAAACCAGGTGGTGTTCTGGTTTATAGTACCTGTACGACTGAACAAGCGGAAAATAGTGAAGTAGTAGCTTCCTTTTTGAAACAAAATCCTGAGTTCACTTCTATAACATTTGCTTCCCCGTTGTGGGACAGATTGGAAGGTACTGCGCTGGCTGAAGGTGAGGGAATTCAGATATTACCGCACCATTATGGCAGTGACGGGTTCTATATCTCCAAGCTTCAAAGAGTCTTGTAATATAGCAGATCTACTGACAATTGTTGTATCTTCCGCCCGCCGGGCTAACGTACGGCGGGCTATTTCTTTTACCGTCTCTGAAATTTGTGTTAAAATAGGAAGAATGAGAAATAATACGCATATCCTTATGAAAGAACAGGTGCTAATAATAATGAAACCTTTAATATATGATTTTTCTTTAGAAGAGTTACAGCAGTGGGCGAAAGATAACGGTGAGCCTGCTTTTCGTGGTGGACAGATTTTTGATTGGTTGTATGTAAAACGTGTAAGTGACTTCGAATCCATGAGCAATTTGTCTAAAGGACTTCGTCAGAAGCTGAACGAGCAATTCTCCATTGCAGCACTTACTGAGATTACTAAAATGGAATCCAAAGATGGAACAGTAAAATTTCTGTTTGGATTGCATGATGATCATGCGATCGAAACAGTTATCATGAAACATAATTATGGAAATAGCGTTTGTGTAACTACTCAAGTAGGCTGCCGAATCGGCTGTACTTTCTGCGCCTCCACGCTTGGTGGATTAAAACGTGATTTGACCGCAGGTGAAATTGTAGCTCAGGTTGTACGCTCTCAACAGATCTTGGATGAGCGGGGTGAACGTGTCAGCAGTATTGTTATCATGGGTACTGGTGAGCCGTTTGAGAACTATGATGCAACTATGAGATTCTTACGTCTTATGATTCATGAGAAAGGTCTAAATATCGGACAACGGCATATTACTGTTTCCACTAGCGGGATTGTGCCGAGCATTTATAAATTTGCAGAAGAAGATACACAAATAAATTTAGCGATTTCGATTCATGCACCTAACGACAAACTGCGTTCGAAGCTAATGCCAGTTAACCGCCGCTTTCCGTTTGATGATGTGATTGAATCTTTACGTTATTATCAAGCTAAGACGGGTCGACGGGTCAGCTTTGAGTATGCACTCATCGGCGGGGTGAATGATCAGCCGGAGCATGCTGAGGAATTAGCAGGCGTGCTTAAGAACATGCTGTGCCACGTCAATTTAATTCCAGTAAACCACGTGCCAGAGCGGAAATATGTACGTACTTCACGCAATGATATCTTTGAGTTTCAACGTATTTTGGCTGACAACGGCGTGAATGTTACCATTCGCCGTGAGCAAGGCCATGATATCGCGGCCGCATGCGGACAGCTGCGTGCCAAACATATGGAGTTGGGGTGAGGATATTTGATCAGAACAGTTCATGCCAGCGATATTGGCCGAGTGCGCTCTGTCAATGAGGATTCGGTCTGGATCGGCGCGACGCGCCACGGTTATACACTCGGCATAATTGCCGATGGGATGGGTGGACATCAGGCTGGTGAAACCGCGAGCAGGCTTGCTTTGGAGACGATGAGGAATACCCTGGACGGGCTCCTTCCTGAGCTTCAGGACGAAGCACTGCGTGATGCGTTATCAGCTGCTATTTTGGAAGCTAACAGCACTGTCTTCAAGGAGGCTTCCAGCGACGATAAGTACCACAATATGGGTACTACAGTCGTTGCTGCCCTGATGAATGGTTCAAACGGATATATTGGCCATATCGGAGACAGCAGAGCCTATTTAATAAAGGACAGTGCAGCAGTTCAATTAACCGAAGATCACACGCTAGTCAATGAGCTGTTCAAGAACGGTCAGATCAGTGTGGAGGAATTAGATAATCATCCTAGACGGAATGTGCTGACGAGAGCACTTGGAACAGATGCTGAGGTGCTGGTTGATTTAGCCCCTGTTACCCTGCTACCCGGGGAACTTTTGCTTCTGTGCAGTGATGGTTTAAGTAATTTTGTTAACAATGAGCATTTGGGCAAGGTAGCGGGAATACATGAGATACCGTTAGAGGAAAGAGCGGACCGCTTACTTCAGTTGGCACTGCTTGCTGGCGGCGGCGATAATATTAGCGTCGCTTTGTTAGAACATCATGGAGAGGCCGCTGTGCCCGAAACAAAGGAGTGGGATTGATGATCGGTCACGAACTGGGCGGCCGTTACCAAGTCATCGAACGGATCGGCGGAGGTGGAATGGCGCTCGTCTATAGAGCACATGACATTCTTTTAAACCGAAACGTCGCCATAAAAGTATTGCGTAATCAATTTGTTCATGACGAGGAATTTATCCGCCGTTTTAGGCGTGAGGCGCAATCAGCTGCATCTTTGTCTCATCCGAATGTGGTTAGTATTTACGATGTAGGGCAAGAAGACGAAATTCATTATATTGTTATGGAATATATTGAAGGCAAGAATCTTAATGAAATTATAAAAGAACGAGCGCCATTACAGGTTGACGAGTCCGTAAGGATCGCTTCACAAATCTGTGATGCACTTGATCACGCTCATCAGAATCAAATTATTCATCGGGATATTAAACCACATAATATATTGATCGGGCGCAATGGCCGGGTGAAGGTGACGGATTTCGGTATTGCTCGTGCGGTAACATCTACTACCATTACTCAGACAGGCTCTGTAGTAGGTTCCGTTCATTATTTCTCACCAGAGCATGCTAAAGGTGTCTCAACAGGAGAGAAATCCGACCTGTATTCATTAGGGATTGTACTCTATCAAATGCTTACCGGAAGTCTTCCATTCTTAGGGGAGAGTCCGATTAGCGTAGCTCTAAAGCATCTGCAAGAAGAGTTTGAAGAACCAAGGCTCTTAAACCCACTTATTCCGCAAAGCGTTGAGAATGTAATTCTAAGATCGATGCGTAAAAATCCGGAAGAGCGCTATCAGTCTGCAAAGCAAATGCTGCAGGATTTAGAAACCTGCTTGTTGCCGGAGCGGCGTAGTGAAGCAAAAGTTCTTTTTAACGATGAGGAAGACGAGGATCGAACGCGGGTAATACCAGCGATTAAACCGATCCAAAGAAGTAATGGCAATCGTAATCATCGCCACGACCGGATGGATAATGATGACGATGACGATGACGATCCGGTACCTGTGAAAAAAGGTAAAAAACAATGGACTAAGCCTGCGATATGGATTGGTCTAACTTTAGTGTTATTGCTGGCCATGGCCAGTCTCGTGTGGTACGTTAAATCCCAATTAGTTGTTCCGGAGGTATCGGTGCCATACGTGGTCGGTAAACAGCTGGAACAAGCCAAGACTGAACTTGAGGATTTGGGGCTTGAGGTTGCTGATCCTATACTGTATGACTACAGTCCGAATTTCGAAGAGAATGTGGTTATGAAGCAAAGTAGGGAAAAGGACGCCAAAGTGAAAAAGGGAGCCTCCCTAATTCTAACTGTGAATACGGCAAAACCATTAACTAAGATGCCAGATGTAACGAATTACACTTTCGACGAAGCGGTTAAAGCGCTGATGGCAAAGGGTGTACCTCAGAATCAAATTAAGAATGAACCTCTCTTCGATGAAAATACGGCGGTGGGTAAGGTTATAAAATCAGATCCGGCCTTTGAAAGCGAGTTTGATCCTGAGACGGTTTCAATCACCCTCTACGTCAGCAAAGGGGAAGAAAGTGTCACGATGCCAGACCTCATCGGTAAGACGGAGAGTGAAGCTAAGGCGCTTTTGGAACAATACAAGCTGGTGCTAGGAGATGTAAAGGAAGAATCCAGCTTCACAGTTGATGAAGGTAAGGTAACGAAAACTTGGGCTTTTGAGAAAGGTACCTCTGTTCCACCTGGAACAGCGATTACGATTTACTTAAGTACAGGTTATCCACCTGAAGCCCTGAATTATACCTTTAATGTACCAGTAGCTCCTGCACAGGATGGAAAGAAGAGCAAGATTCGAATTGAGTTCGTTGATGCGCGCAATAATGGTGAGAAACAAGATTGGGGAACGCGTACCATTGGAAAGAGCCAAGTGCTATCCGTTAATCTAGTGCTTGCTCCGAATAAAGATGGCTCAGTTATTGTTACCCGAGATGGTGTGCTGTTAGACACTTATGTGATCCCATATATTGATGCGAAGAATGGCACGGTGCAAGAACCTGAACCACCGACGGTTCCGACTCCGCAGCCGACTCAGACACCGACAGATCCTACACCTACTGCTGAACCGACCATTGAACCTGAGATTCTGCCTCCAAGTTCAGACAACGATGGGTCTACTAATAATGGATCAGTCAATCAGACGGGATTCCTTACTAACAATTCGGTGAATAATGAATCGAGCAATAGTGGTAACAACAAGAACAGTAATAAAAATGATGACAAGCATAATAATAAAAACAAAGACAAATCTAAAGATAAAAGCGATAACTAATCAGGGTAGAAGTACATGAATAGTTGTGGCAGCGAAGTGACCCGGGGGATTTTCAAACTTGGGTCATTTTCGCAAAATCAGGAGAGGAAGGCTCACTATGTATGCCTGAAGGAATAATAGTAAAGGCGTTAAGCGGATATTATTACGTAAAACCGCTTCGTGAAGGATTAATTGCAACAGAGGAAGATTCAGTTCAATGCAGAGGCCGAGGCATACTTAAGAAAAAGGGGATCGCTCCTCTTGTAGGAGACCGTGTGATGTATATGCTGACTGAGCATGGTGAAGGGATGGTGGATGAGCTTCTCCCTAGAGAATCTGAGTTAATTCGTCCACCTGTAGCGAATGTAAGCCTTGCCGTTCTACTATTTTCTGTGCGGGAACCTGATATGAACCTGAATCTATTGGACAAGTTCCTGGTTCATATTGAACACTCGGGACTGGAACCCTTAATAGTTCTGACCAAACAGGATTTGGCTAATGATAACGGTGAAGCCACTAAGTATGTTAAAGAGCTCTATGAAGATATTGGTTATGAAGTGATGGTTACAAGCTCAATTACAGGAGCTGGCAGTGATGAACTAAGAGAGCGGCTTACGGGTGGCATCAGTGTATTTGCCGGACAATCTGGGGTAGGAAAGTCGACCTTATTGAATCGTATTGTGCCAGGACTTAAACTGGAGACAGGTGAGATCAGCTTACGTCTGGGCCGTGGTCGTCATACTACTCGCCATGTAGAATTGATGGATATTGGCGGGGGCGGATTTGTAGCGGATACCCCTGGTTTTAGTCAGCTTGATTTTCTTGAGCTTGGGGTTGAAGAGCTCTCTACTTGTTTCCGTGAATTTGCAAACTATGCTGGGGATTGTAAATTCCGTGGTTGTAGTCATCAGCATGAACCAGGCTGCCGAGTTATCGAGGCATGGAAGGCCGGAACTATTGCTGATAGCCGGTATGAACATTACAAATTATTTTTTAATGAAATGAAAGATAAAAAGCGGAGGTATTAAGTTATGATACGAATAGCACCATCTATATTGTCTGCCGATTTCGCGAGTTTAGGTTCAGAAGTTGCAGAAGCTGAGGTCAGTGGTGGAGATTGGATCCATGTGGATGTAATGGACGGGCATTTTGTGCCGAATATAACGCTTGGTCCACCAATCGTAAAAGCAGTCTCGTTACATACCAAACTTCCACTAGACGTTCACTTAATGATTGAGTCTCCAGAACGTTATATTTCTGATTTTGCTGCTGCAGGCGCTAGTGTGATTACTGTTCACGCTGAGGCTTGCGTTCATTTACACCGTGTGGTGCATCAGATCAAGGAATTGGGTCTTAAGGCAGGAGTAGCTATTAATCCGGGCACTCCGGCATCAGCGGTGCGTGAGGTGCTTGAGGATGTGGATATGGTTCTCGTGATGACTGTTAATCCTGGCTTTGGAGGTCAAGCATTCATTCCTAACACTTTGCGTAAAATTACTCAAATTAGAGAATGGGCGAATGAAGTTAATCCCGATTTACTTATTGAAGTCGATGGTGGTGTTTCGGAAGCCACAGCGCCATTGGTTGTTAGTGCAGGGGCAGATGTTTTGGTTGCAGGAAATGCAGTTTTTGGCCGGAGTGACCGTGCTGCAGCGATCCTTGAAATTCGAGAAGCAGCGGAAGCGGCACTTCGTTAAAAAAATAGGCTATTACGACTAAAGGTATAGGCCAAGTCCTTGACGCATAAATATGGTTACATGAGCAGAAATCTCATGTAGCCTTTTTTGTTTTGGCAGGGAGGACTGCAGTACGTTACCGTTAGAACAAGAAGAAAGTCTCCTGCGTACGGCATGAATTGATGGGAGGGTAAACCATGAAATTTTACACGTTTAAGCTGCCAAGGTTTTTGGGAGGTTTTGTTAAAGCGATTTTGAACACATTTCAGAAGAGTTGATCTTGGGCTTGGAACAGAAAAGAAAACATGAAAAAAAGCACCTTACAAATGTAAAGGGTGCTTTTTGCTTCATATGAGTGATCGCTCGGTCTTTAAAATTGCAAAAGACTAAACGCGTTCAACTTTACCGGCTTTCAAAGCACGGGTGCTGACGTACACGCGTTTTGGTTTACCGTTCACGAGGATACGGACCTTCTGAACGTTAACTCCCCAAGTACGACGGTTGCGGTTATTGGCGTGAGACACGTTGTTACCGCTGCTCGGTTTCTTGCCTGTTACTGCACATTTGCGGGACATAGATTACACCTCCTTATTCCTAACACCTGCATAAAACAATACTTATCTATAATATCACAGCAAATTTTGCTACGTCAACCGATTCAAAAACATTTATTTCTTTTAATACTTATAGTACAATGTAAATTAGTGCATTATGTCCTGTTAATCATAGAATGATTAGGCATGAAGTTAGGAAGGGGAATTCTCAATTGAGTAAGCGTTCTATAAACGGAACAGATTTTACCGCTATGGTATTGGCTGGAGCGGATAAGCTGCAACAGCATGCAGAACACGTCAATTCCCTAAATGTTTTTCCGGTTCCAGACGGAGATACCGGAACTAACATGAATTTGACGATGACCGCAGGTGCGAATGAATTGAAGAAAAATAATACAATGTCTGTTGGTCAATGTGCAGGTGTACTCTCTAAGGGCTTGTTAATGGGCGCACGGGGGAACTCCGGTGTTATTTTATCTCAATTGTTCAGAGGATTTAGCAGATCTGCAGCTCAGCATGATGAGCTAAACACACAGCAATTTGCTGCTGCACTGCAAAGCGGAGTGGACGCAGCCTATAAAGCAGTTGTGAAGCCTGTAGAAGGAACTATTCTTACAGTGGCTAAAGAGGCTGCGAGACATGCTGTCTACTATGCTCGCCGAACTACAGATGTTACAGAGCTCATGACAGAGGTATTGGCCAAAGCAAAGGAAGCCTTAGCCTATACACCGGAACAATTGCCTGTCTTGAAGCAAGTCGGTGTCGTAGATTCTGGAGGTCAAGGGTTGGTCTATATTTATGAAGGGTTTCACCAGCATCTGACGAGCGGAAGCTCCGGTGTGTCTGAAACTGTAAAAGGACAACCTCAGGCACCAGTCGTGCCAACACCGGTACCGGTGTTAAAGAAACCTGAAAGCGAACTGTCTTCTGTACAGTCTTCTGCACAATCACAGCTTTCTACAGAAGACATAGAATTTCTATATGATATGGAGTTCTTCATTAATCGCCAGTTAGGCGGTAACGTGAGAACGGATTTTGATGAGGAAGCCTTTAGGAAAGCGTTGTCAGTAAATGGAGATTCCATTATTGTAATTTCGGATGATGAAACCATTAAAGTACATGTGCATTCCAAGGCTCCAGGTGAAGTTTTGAATCTGGCACTCCTCTATGGGGAAATTACGCAGATTCATATTCTCAATATGCGTGAGCAACACCGTGACTTGCTAACAGCAGGGATGGATATTGCACCTATGCCAGATGTTTTCGCTGATATGCCGGATGAACAGAGCCGGGTACAATCAGCTCCAGCCGAACCACCAGCAGATGATTTGGCACCTTACGGATTCATCGCAGTATCATCAGGGGCTGGGATTGCAGATATTTTCAAAAGTCTCGGTGTGGATGTTGTCCTAGCTGGAGGTCAGACTATGAACCCTAGTACAGAGGATTTCGTGAACGCGATTTCTTCTATATCTGCGAAGCATGTATACATTCTGCCGAATAACTCCAATATTGTTCTTGCCGCTCAGCAAGCTAAAGATCTCTTGGAGGGCGAACGTGAGATTACGGTTATTCCAAGTAAAAGCATTCCTCAAGGAATCGCTGCAGCCTTTGCGTTCCAAGAAGAGGATTCCGTGGAAATTAATTCTGGGAACATGCTAGAGGCAATCTCACAGGTCAAGTCAGGACAAGTAACAAATGCTGTCCGTGATACAAGCTTTGATGATCTGGAGATTAAATCCGGGCAATTTATCGGAATTTCAAATTCCAAAATTGTCGCTGCCGCAGATGATCTGTTAGCTGCAAGTCAGGCCCTGCTGTCCAACATGCTTGAGAATGGTGATGAAATCGTTACGATCCTTATTGGAGCAGAAACTGATTCTGAGGTCACAGATTCCTTAAGAGATTGGCTGGAAGAGACTTACCCGAATGTGGAAGTAGAGATTCATGAGGGTGGCCAACCCCTTTATTATTATCTTTTCTCCGTAGAGCCATAGATAGATGCTGAGGGTTCTATAACAGTTCAGAAGCAACTTGCTAATTACGTAGTTGGCAAAATTATAGTATGGGGGAGATAATCCATGAATCGTACCATTATCGTCACCGACAGCACATCTGATATCCCGCCAGCAATGGCGGAAACGTATGGCATTGAGGTCGTCCCTTTGACCTTGATGTTCGGCGAAGAGGCTTTCCGGGACAATCTGGATATGACGCCGGAGCAGTTCTATGAGCGACTTCCCCGCTCGTCACAGTTGCCGACTACTTCTCAACCTTCACCGGTTGAATACATGAATGTGTATCGAGATATTCTGGAACGTTCCCCGGGAAGTCCTATCCTTTCGTTTCATATTTCTTCTGGACTAAGCGGTACGTATCAATCAGCACTATTGGCTAAATCGATGTTGGAGGAAGAGGGAGAAGGGATCACTGTAGTAGATTCTCTCTCCGCTTCTTACGGTTTTGGATTTATGGTGGTGGAAGCCGCCAGGTTGGCTGCTGAAGATAAGAGTCCCGAAGCGATTCTTGAAGCTGTAGAAAGTCTGCGCCAATCTCGTAAGCTTTACTTCTTGGTAGATACACTTGAATATTTACAAAAAGGCGGGAGAATCGGAAAGGCCTCGGCCATTCTGGGAACGCTTCTTAATATTAAGCCGATCCTTTCTATTGATGCAGAAGGAATAATATATGCGGTCGAGAAAGTTAGAGGCCGTAAGAAGGCTATTGCCCGTATGATTGAATTATTTAAGAAGGATATTCAAGGTGTAGACAAAATCAATGTGGCCGTGGGTCATACGGCTGAACCGTCTTCTGGTGAAGAGTTCCTGAAAGAGCTGTCAGGACATTTTACACTGGAAGAGAAAGTGCTGACGAACGTCGGCCCTGTCGTGGGCAGTCATGTCGGAAACGGTACATTAGCTGTATTCATTTGGCCTGCAAAATGAGGGATCAATATGACACTGTCATTAAATCAAATTGAAGTAAAAAACATAACTGGCGTGAGTGCTCAAAAGCAAAGCGAGCTTCACGCCTTTGGCGTCTTTACAGTAAAGGATTTGTTAGAATATTATCCGTTTCGTTATGAGGATTATCGCCCGCGTTCGCTGAGTGAAACCAAACATGGGGATAAAGTGACTACAGAGGCTAAAGTGATCGGTATCCCTGTGCTGCAGCGTTTTGGAGGTAAATCACGACTTAGCTGCAAAATGGTTGCGGAGCCTTGGATGTTCACAGCTACATGGTTTAATCGTCATTACGTGCGTGAGCAACTTACTGTGGGAAGAGAAATTGTACTCACAGGTAAATGGGATCAGAAGCGAAATCAAATTACAGTGACGGATTTTGAATTTCCCGATCGTGGGGAAGGGAAGACAGGGACACTACAGCCAGTCTATTCCGTGGGTGGAAAGATCACGCAGTCGTGGATCAGGAAAAGTATTAATCAGGCGCTTCAACAGTATGGAGATTTAATTCCCGAGATATTGCCACATTCTATTATGCGTCAATATGATTTTATGCCCCGCAAACGGGCGATTGCTACCATTCATAGGCCAGAGGATACGCGTGAAGGGCAGCAGGGACGCCGCAGGATGGTGTATGAGGAGTTGTTTCTGTTCCAACTGAAGATGCAGGCATTCCGGGTGCTCAATCGCGGTAGGATGGATGGTGTAGTTCATACTGTGGATAACGCAACCGTTCGTCAGTTTGTTCGCAGCTTGCCTTTTGAGCTTACAGATGCTCAGAAACGAGTGGAACTGGAGATTTTACATGACCTGCGATCGCCCTATTGTATGAATCGGCTGCTTCAAGGTGATGTCGGTTCCGGCAAAACGGTACTAGCTGCCGTCGCGCTTTTTGCTACCGTGCGATCTGGTTTTCAGGGTGCGCTTATGGTGCCCACTGAGATTTTAGCAGAGCAGCATATGCGTTCACTTACGAAGATGTTTGAGCCGTTTGGAATTACGGTTGGTCTGTTAACAGGGAGTGTAACTGGACGGAAACGTAAAGAATTGTTAGCTTCACTACAAATGGGGATGCTCGATATTGTTGTAGGGACGCATGCATTGATTCAGGAGGATGTATTTTTCCGTGATCTGGGTCTTGTTGTTACGGACGAGCAGCATCGGTTTGGTGTCAACCAACGAGGTGTATTGCGGCGTAAAGGATACAATCCGGATGTACTTACAATGACTGCAACGCCTATTCCACGAACACTCGCGATCTCTGTTTTTGGAGACATGGATGTATCCACGCTGTCGGAAAGACCGAAAGGTCGAGTACCTATAACCAGTTATTGGGTCAAGCATGATCTCATGGATCGTGTCCTGAATCTCATTAAGCGTGAAATAGAGCTGGGACGTCAGGCTTATCTGATCTGTCCGCTCATTGAAGAATCGGAGAAATTGGATGTACAGAATGCTATAGATTTACATATTCAGATGAGCCAAGCTTTTCCTAACTATAAAGTTGGGCTTTTGCATGGAAAGATGTCTCCAGCTGAAAAAGATGAAGTGATGCGAGCATTTTACAACAATGAACTGCAACTCTTAGTATCCACAACGGTTGTAGAGGTAGGTGTAGACGTTCCTAATGCCACGTTGATGATTATTATGGATGCAGACCGGTTCGGATTATCACAGCTGCACCAGCTTCGTGGACGGGTTGGTAGAGGTCAGCATGCCTCTTATTGTGTACTAGTGGCTGATCCAAAATCTGAAATCGGGCGTGAACGAATGACTGCCATGACGGACACCGATGATGGATTTGAGATTTCGCGGAGAGATTTGGAGCTGCGTGGTCCAGGTGACTTTTTTGGAACCAAGCAGAGTGGGTTACCGGAGTTCCGCTTGGCGGATATGACCGCTGATTTTGAAGTGCTGGAGCAGGCGCGTGATGATGTGGCAGAGCTGCTCAAGGATGAGAAGTTCTGGACATCTCCTGAATATGCACCTCTTCGGCATTATTTACAAGGCGAGCAAATTTTCCAAGGGGAATTAATTGACTAAGTAGGCACATCCAGCACCTAAGCCTCATATACTGTGAAAGATTGGATATGACGGGAGGTGCTACACTTGGGTTATCAACAATTCGGAATTAGCCCTCAGCTCGTGGAACGCATCAAGCTGAAGATGAAAAACGCGACTGTCAAAGATCGTATTAAAAATATGATTAACGGCGTCTCGAAACAAGAATTACAGGACACTGCGGTTGTTCGCAGGCTGGTACGGAATGCGTCAGGTGTACTGAACGAGAAATTGACCTCGACGCAGGAAGACCAAATTGTGAAATTTATTATCGCTCAGAAAATTGATCCGAACAACACCTTCCACTTGATCCGTTTATGGGGAATGTTCCGTTAGGAAAGTGTGCTAGCTCAAAAAAATAGAAGCTGTCTCCAAAGTAGTGAATGCTACTTGGGACAGCTTCTATTTTTGATTTATGCAAATCTGCAGGAATTCTTGCCTCAGAAGAAGCTTACGAGCGATAATTGAGGATATTCCTGTACTTTTGCAGAAATTCTCTGTTCTAGTGAAAGAAATGGGTAAATAAGAGGGGTCATCACTTGATTGTCAGTTATGATGGCAGGTTACTCAATCTTTGATCACTGGCAGCTGATTTGAGCACAATTTGGCTGTTGGGATCACAATCAAGGACGATGGTCCGCAGTTGATGTTCCTCCATTTTGTTGATGAGACAAAACAATGTGCTAAGCTCTCCGTTTTGCCCTGAGCCTTCAGCAAGGCCGACTTCTCGATGTAGTGAGTTTTCGAGCGCTTCCTGGACATCCTTACAACGATTGCTGGTAATCCATGCAGCGCGTGAATCGGACAAGCCTCGGAGTGAGAATCTCACACCTTCGAAGGCCAATAAGTAAGCAATAATGGAGTACATGGCTTGCTCCCAGCCAAATAGTGTGCCTGCTATAAGTAAAATAGCACAGTTCAGAATCATGATGATGACTTCGGTTGACTTTGGCGGTCCACCACTCAGAAGTGAATATCCTTGATCACTTGCATGTTTGTTCACACCACCGAATCGGACAGATATACCGATACCAAGTCCTAAACAGATCCCACCTGCCATAGCAGCAGGTAAAGGATCACTAATCACTGCAGGAAAACGGTGTAGAGCAAGAGAAGCGATGGTCAAGCAAGTCAATCCTAGAACGGTATACAGAGCAAAGCGAAGATTCACTTGCTTTCGAGACATGAATATAAAAGGCAGATTGAATAGGAAAAGAAACAATCCCAGCCGCATTTCAGTGGTATGAGCGAATAATGCCGATAAACCTGTGATTCCACCAACTACAAGCCCATGTGGTATGAGAAATAACTCTAATCCTACTGCGGCAAGTAGTGCTCCTGCAATAACGGTTAGAACTCGGAATACTGAATTTTTACGTAGTTGTTTATGTTGTGTTGTCTTAGTCTGCAATGTTTTTCCTCCTTTAGCAGGGGAAACAACTTTATTCATTTTCGTTACCTACATTTAGGTGTCTTATAATCATTTCACTTTCTTCGAATATTTATCAATGGAAGTTCTAAATGCCTTTCAGCTAACATTCATTTAAGGCAGAGATGAACTTCGCATGGCGTATTGATATTAGAAAGTGAGAAGTGAATTTTAGCAGGTACAGCCGCAGTCGAAGCAAAAATTTATAGATCACAGGACGGAATACTAAAGAAAGTGCAGGGAGTATTGCAGCTACTGCAATAGATTTAGTTCCCCACTGTTCAGTTATTTTGATGGCTCCTATTTGAGGAGTTATTTGGGGTGCCGTCCTTACGGGAGGTATAAACTTTCGCTCGTAACGTTCAATTTCGGTTGTCGTTGATTCTTGCTCCGTAGTGAGTAATCCTCCAGACCAAACCGGCGGAAAAGAAAACATCATTCCTAGAATTAGGACTATACGAAGAAACCAATGTAGTGACAAACGCGCTATATATTGCACCGAAATAACACCTCCCAACCGTATGTAGTATAAAAAGCATACCATACCTTTTCATTTGATTCCAAATGGTTTTGTGAAAAAAATTCATTTGAAAACGATGAAAACATGAAACCGAACGGGAATAATGACGTATTTCGTAGAAAAGAAGACTTTTATTATCTTCTATCAGTCAGGAGGAATAAATTTGAGCGAATGGCAGGATTTTAACGGTTTTGATGAACAAAGCTTTTTCGGGAATTTCATTCATGAGATGCCCCTATTTTTTAAATTATTTGCTTTGTTAATTCTAGGTATTTTCGTTTTTATAATATATAAATCAGTGAGAAGCTGGATGTCCAACAACGCAAGTCCCTTGATAAAAGCTAGCTCTAAAGCTGTGACGAAAAGGACTGAGGTATGGGGTGGATCGGGTGAATCGAGCGCACATACTAGCTATTATGTGACATTTGAGTTTGAGGATGGTGGACGTTTGGAATTGCAGGTTAGAGATCAGGATTACGGTCTGATTGTAGAAGGGGATCGAGGAGAACTCCTTTATCAAGGGACTAGATTCAAGAGCTTTGATCGAGTCAAGGAGACTGAACGGCTTAATTTCTAAAATTGTACATAACGTTCTAGAATCACTAAGGCTTTTTTGGGTAAGACTCATATGAGAGGTTTTACCATAATCTCAATCCCGGAAGGAGGCTATTGTCTTGAACTCAAAGGATCCAAAATCGCAGGGGCAGGTACCTTTTCATACACTAAGTGAGGAAGAAGTGCTCAAAAGGCTGGAAACAAGGAAAGATGGTTTGTCTTCCGGTGAAGCCGCTAAACTTCTGGAGCAGTATGGGAAGAACGTACTTCAAGAAGCAAAAACCAAATCTCTGCTAGGGAAATTTATTGAACAATTTAAAAATGTAATGATCTTTATTTTGCTAGTAGCGGCAGTATTGTCTGGGGTTTTGGGAGAATGGACAGATACAGTCATTATTTTGTTAGTAGTCATCCTGAATGCGGTACTTGGCGTTATTCAGGAAAATAAGGCAGAGCAGGCGCTAGATGCCCTGAAAAGTATGTCTTCTCCACATGCCAGGGTGCGACGTGGAGGTCAGGTCTCTGAAATTAAAAGTGAAGACCTTGTACCTGGGGATATCGTATTGCTGGAAGCTGGAAATGTAGTTCCGGCGGATATTCGACTATTAGAAGCTGCTTCATTGAAAACGGAAGAAGCCGCATTAACCGGAGAATCATTGCCTTCAGAAAAGAAGGTAGGTGTGCTTGAGGGAACAGATATTGTTATCGGCGATCGCACCAATATGGCTTATATGAGCAGCAATGTAACTTACGGTAGAGCTGTTGGTGTAGTCACAGCTACAGGAATGCAGACTGAAGTCGGCAGGATTGCTGGGTTTATCTCGGAGGAAGAGAATGATGTAACACCGCTGCAAAAGAAACTGGATGAACTAGGAAAATATTTCACCTTTATTATTCTTGGTGTCTGTGTAGTCATTTTTGCCGTCGGTATATTTGAGGGTAGAGAGCTGCTGGATATGCTTCTCACCTCGATCTCACTTGCAGTTGCAGCGATTCCTGAAGGGCTGCCAGCCATTGTTACGATTATCTTGGCACTCGGTGTGCAGCGGATGGCTAAACGAAAAGCGATTATTCGCAAACTCCCCGCTGTAGAGACACTCGGAAGCACCGAAATTATTTGCTCTGACAAGACAGGTACTTTGACTCTAAACAAGATGACTGTCGAAAAAGTGCATGTCAATGGAACTACGAAAGAAGCTGCTGAAGGTCTTGAAGGGACACCGGGTGGTGAACTATTGCTTCAGGCTATGACGCTTTGTAATGATTCCAGCATTGACGAAGGGAATTCCTCTGAAGAACCTGGAGGGAATGAAGGAGCTAAGGACCCACAAACTAAGAGTGGTAAAGCGATTATCGGGGATCCTACGGAAACAGCGTTAGTGGACTACGCGCTCAGTATAGGTACTGACAAAAGGGATTTAGAAAAGAAATTCCCACGTAAAAATGAACTGCCATTTGACTCGGACCGCAAGCTGATGACGACGATTCATGAAGTTGAGAACGGACGTTATCGTGTGTTAACGAAAGGTGCACCAGATGTGCTTTTGTCCAAATGCAGCCATATCTACGTGGATGGAGAGATTGTTCCTTTTAAGGATGAACATTCACGACATATCATGGAATGTAATACAATGCTTGCGAATGATGCACTGCGAGTGTTGGCATTTGCTTTCAGAGATGAACAGCAGCTACCGACTAACCTTTCACCGGAAGCTACGGAGAAAGAACTTGTATTTATCGGTTTAGTTGGTATGATTGATCCTCCAAGAGAGGAAGTAAGAGATGCGGTAGCTATCTGTCGTAAAGCGGGGATTAGACCTGTAATGATTACAGGAGATCATCGAGATACTGCAGCGGCCATTGCTAAAAGATTAGGTATTATCGAAGATGAGACGGGCGTATTGACCGGCAGTGAGCTGGATAAATTCAGTGAAGAGGAATTTGCTGAGAAAGTCACTAATTATTCGGTTTATGCACGTGTATCTCCTGAACATAAAGTTCGGATCGTTAAGGCATGGAGGAAAAAAGGGAAAATTGTTGCCATGACGGGTGACGGTGTAAATGATGCTCCTGCGCTTAAATCATCAGATATCGGCGTCGGGATGGGAATCACAGGAACGGATGTAGCCAAGGGCGTCTCAGACATGGTACTAGCAGATGATAACTTTACGACCATAGTTGTTGCTGTTGAGGAAGGGCGGAAGGTTTACAGCAATATCCGTAAAGCAATCCAGTTCCTACTCTCGGCCAATCTTGGGGAAGTGCTCACGCTATTCATTGCAACCATGATCGGCTGGCGTATCCTCGAGCCAATTCATATTCTATGGATTAATCTTGTTACCGATACCCTACCGGCACTAGCTCTTGGGCTTGAGAAGGCGGGGGATGATTTGATGTCCAAGAAACCACGCAAAGCCAGTAGCAGTATCTTTGCTGGTGGCGTGGGAATCGGGATCATTTACCAGGGTATATTAGAGGCTGCTCTTACGCTGTTTGTATACCAGTGGGCACATACCCATTACAATGAGGGAATTGCGGTTACGATGGCATTCGCCACATTAGGATTACTGCAAATTTCTCATGCGTTTAACGTCAGATCCAATACGAAATCGTTGTTCCAGATTGGCTGGTTCAGCAATCGGTATATGCTGTGGGCATCACTGATTTCAACACTTATGCTGGTGCTGGTGATCATCATCCCAGGACTGAATGATTGGTTTGGTGTCTCACATTTAAGCGGGTTACAGTGGGGAATTGTAATTGCTGCAGCACTGGCGATTATAGTGATTGTAGAGTTTGTAAAGCTGTTTGTACGTTTAAGTGGCAAGGGCAAGAACTGGGATTAAGAATACCGCTTTATGCTGCAACAAAGAAGCCTGAACCCTTCCAAAGCGGAGGATTCAGGCTTTCTTTAGAGGTGCCTTTAGTCAGTGAATGTGGTTACAGAATGCGCTGCATATGCAGGATTACGTTGCTCCAATACCCTGAGTCGAGTTCACTGATCTGAACGCCGGGATCACCCCAGGTGTGAATGAACTTGCCGTCCCCAATGTAAATACCAACATGCCCTGGTATAGCATCACTTTCAAACCGACCTGGGACAGTGAAGAATATAAGATCGCCGACATCTAGTGCATTGCGTTGTACTCGAGAACCTATATTATCTTGATCCTTGGCAAGACGCGGTAAGTTTACACCGAATTGTTTGAATACATGCCTTGTAAAAGAAGAACAATCAAATTTCTTAGTCTCTTCATAAGGCCCGGTACCGAATTCATAAGGTACGCCTAAGAATTTTTTGGCATAAGTAACTAATTCCTTCTTGTCTGCTTCAGAAATACTTTGAATGCGAAATGGTTTAGCTTCATTTAGTGATTTAGCAGATGGCGTTTTTATAATAGCCTCATGGTCGGTCGGTGTGGCTATGTTGATTTCACCAGACTGAGGATTCCAACCCACTTCTGTTTGAAGAAATTTGGATAGAGCTAGCGGTGTGATATAGATTTGACCTTCTTGTCGTCTAGGTGCCTGCGGTAGTGTGATTTTCTCACCTAGGGAGAAGACTTGAGTAGAGCCAGGGCGCAGCATATACATAACATCACTGTAGCCAATTTTGGTGTATCCACCATGAGTAGTATCATCTTTCATTCGATAGCCGAGTGAAGTGATCGCAGGTTTGAGTGGAATCCAGTACTTTCCTTGAGCATCGGTGATGGCGGACTTTTCATAATAACTTGAGGCTTGCATGCCATCGGGAGTTACAGCGTTTACCTTGGGTTTTTGTGATTGTGAAGAGTAACCGCATGCGGTACTTGATAAAACGGCAGCGAGCAATACAGTAGCAGTGGATAGTAATTTTTTGTGGTTATTAGGCATATGACACGCTCCATGTTCAAACTGTAGTTTAAGTTTGTGCAGGGGGCTATTTTTTATGTAATGAGGACCAAGGCAATCACTGTAAGACATAACCAAGTCCTTCCTATATTGGTGAGTTATGCGCTATAAAATTTGTAATCTATGGAAGTAGGATAAGTGATTGACGGATAAACAACCTCCATATAATATAGGTTTAATAGATTTCCATCATTATTGTGAGGTACGTGTAAGCTTATGCTTTAATGCTTTTATCGATAAAAGTGATAATGCTGAGTCGCTCACTTTGATGCACGCGTTAATAATCTAATGAAATGGGGTACTTTAATGAAAAAGAAAAACATTTTAATGGGTTTAAGCTTATGCTTCATGTTAGTAGCTGCTGGCTGTGGCAACAATAACGCCGCTGTAAACTCAGGCAACGCAACGAACACTGGTAATGCGCCAACGAATGCTGGAACTGCTGATTCCAAAACGTACAAAATCGCAATTTCGCAATACGTAGAACATCCATCACTTGATGCTACACGCGAAGGTATTCTTGCTGCTTTAAAGGATGCGGGGCTTGTTGAAGGAGAAAACCTGAAGGTTGACCTTGAGAATGCTCAAGCTGACCCAGCGAATAACTTGACCATTGCTCAGAAGATTGCTGGAGACACCAACGATTTGGTAGTAGCTATTGCGACACCTTCTGCTCAATCTGTTGTTCAAGCACTTAGTAAGTCAAGTAAGGATACTCCGATTCTGTTCGCAGCTGTGACTGATCCAATCGATGCAAAGATCGTTACTGATCTAGAGCATCCTGGGGGAAATGTTTCTGGTGTATCTGACACGAATCCTGAAGCTATCAATCGATTAATGCAATTTATTGCTACTCAATTTCCTAATGTGAAGAAGCTGGGCATTGTTATCAATGAAGGTGAACCGAATGCTGTAATTATGGCGGATATTGCTAAGAAAGAGCTGGATAAACATGGCATTGAGCTTGTGAAAGCAGCCATCACGAATACTTCTGAAGTGAAGCAAGCTGCTGAATCACTTGCTGGTCGTGTAGATGCATTCTATATTACTTTGGATAACACAGTTGTGAGTGCTGTGGATACGATCATTCAAACGGCTAATGATAAGAAAATTCCGTTCTTCTCCAGTGACCGGGATACCGTTGAAAAAGGCGCATTTGCAACCGTTGGGTTCAAATATTTCGATCATGGATACCAAGTTGGACAAATGGCAGTGGACATTCTGAAGAATGGTAAAAAGCCAGCAGATATGAAAGTAACGATGCAAGAAAAGCTCGATCTTATCCTTAACCTTAAAGCCGCTGCCGCACAAGGGATAGAAGTGACGGATGCGATGAAAAAAGAAGTTGCCGATCAAGCTAACAATATTATTCAATAAGACATTATATAGGGGCGATTCCATGAGGGCGCCCCTTGACGCTTGAAGGGAGAAGACTTCTATGTATGATTCAATGCTCGGGGCTGTGGAGATGGGGTTGCTCTATGCATTTATGGCTTTAGGGGTGTATATTACTTTTCGCATTTTGGATTTTCCTGATTTGACTGTAGATGGAAGCTTTACTACTGGCGGTGCAATTGCTGCCGTTATGATTACCAATGGTTATGCTCCCTGGTTAGCCACGCTTGCTGCTATTGCAGGTGGGATGCTGGCAGGAATGTGTACGGGTCTATTACATACGAAGGGCAAGATTAATGGATTGTTATCCGGTATTCTAATGATGATCGCACTTTATTCCATCAATCTGAGAATTTTTGGCGGCAAGCCTAACTGGTCACTAATGGGTGATACCACGTTGTTCTCGTCCATCAATCCACTTCTTGTTCTTCCTTTTGTTGTTTTATTTGTGAAAATTATAATGGATTTATTCTTGCGTACAGATCTTGGGCTTGCTTTAAGGGCTACCGGAGATAATGCAAGAATGATCCGTAGTCTGGGTGTAAACACAGATAATACGACCATTCTCGGCGTCAGCTTATCCAACGGAATGGTGGCACTTTCAGGTGCATTGATCACTCAGTATTCTACTTTTGCGGATTCCTCCATGGGTATAGGGATGATTGTTATCGGCTTAGCTTCGGTAATCATTGGTGAAGCCATTTTCGGTGCTGGAAATGTATTCCGTGCGACGTTGGCAGTTGTTCTGGGATCTATTGTTTACCGAATCGTAGTTGCACTAGCCTTGTATGTACCATGGTTGAGACCTTCGGATCTTAAGCTGATTACGGCAATTATCGTTATTTTCGCACTTATATTCCCATCGATTCAGCGTTTCTTGAAGCAGAAGAATATGGCGCGTAAACGTTCGCTTGAATTAGCTGAACAAGCGCTTAGCAGCAAGAGAGGAGGCACCATCGATGCTTAAACTGGATAACGTATCTAAGCTGTTTAATCCTGGGACACCGGATGAGAAGATCGCGCTACTTGGCATTGATTTGGAGCTTCTTCCCGGTGACTTTGTCACCATTATTGGAAGTAACGGTGCTGGTAAGTCGACACTAATGAACATTATTTCTGGTGTGATGAAGCCGGATCTTGGTTCAGCGAGTATTGAAGGGAATTCGATTAGCCATTTAGCAGAATATCAGCGCAGTCGCTGGATCGGACGGGTTTTTCAGGACCCGATGGCAGGTACGGCTCCACGGATGACGATTGAAGAAAATTTAGCGATGGCTTTTAAAAGAGGGAAGAGTAGAGGATTATCGTTTGGTGTAAATGCAGCGAGACGGACGATGTTTCGTGAGGAGTTAAGCCGTCTTGGGATCGGACTTGAGAATCGTCTGCGAGCTAAGGTAGGATTATTATCTGGTGGGGAGAGACAAGCGCTGAGTTTGCTAATGGCAACCTTTACCCAGCCGCAAATCTTGTTATTAGACGAACATACAGCGGCACTTGATCCTTCACGAGCGGAGCTGATTACTAAACTGACAGAGTCTATCGTCCGTGAGATGAAGCTGACTACGCTTATGGTTACCCATAACATGGAACAGGCTATACGTCTTGGCAATCGTCTTATCATGATGGATAAGGGCCGTATTATCCTAGATATTGATGAAACAAGGAAAAAGGATCTTACGGTAGAACGCCTGCTTGGAGAATTTGAGACCATCAGTGGTCATAAACTGGCGGATGATCGAATGATGCTTGGTTAGTCTTCTATAGGAGTGTCTTAGGCTCAGGATAAGGGCTTAAAGTGAATTCTGACTCTGGATTTCACTTTAAGTCCTTTTTGTTGTAAGTTTTCCCAAATGATTCAATATCATTTATGATAGGTTATAGTGACGATAAATATTAAATACCATAATAAGGGTTTAGAGTGAATTGGAGGATGCTTATGTTTTGGAAGAATGTTAGCGCTTACAGGAGTTCGGGTATTTTTAATAAAATGATATTGATCATTTCATTTTTGCTGCTGCTGTCCTTTCTGTTCTCTTTAACCGTCCTGCAGTATGTTTATCGAATTTATGACAAGCAAATCTATGAAAAGGCATCTGAAGTGCTGGGGATGTCATCTATCAGTATAGAGAGTACTTTAAGAGAGCTGGAACAACTTTCTTTTACAGTGGTCTCTGATGAGCAAATTCAGGAATGTCTTCGCCAGTTGCAGGATGATCCTCAACCATATGAGCGGCAGGTCCTACATAATAAAATCATAAACAGGTTGGTTGCCTTTGCAGGAGCAGAGAAATACGTCTATTCCATGATGTTGTTGGATACGAATGGCGGTGCCATGACTGCGGGGAATCGGGAAGGTGTATCACAGGATCTTCAGGATCAATTAAAGCCTCTGGCTAAGGAAGCTAGCGGTAGTATTGTGTGGTATCCCCAAGGTAATAAGAATTCACTCCTGGCTGTTCGGCAGATTAAATCTTACACCGGATCAACCTTTACGCTGGACGATTTAGGGACGTTAGTCATTCGAATTCGGATTGATCGTATTATTGCAGATAGCACTAGTAACACTTCGGATGGCGATCAGTTGATTGTTGCAGATGCGACTTCAGGGCTAGCGGTTTATCCCCAAACTCCGATGTTGCTGCCAAATGAGCTTAAAGCGGAAACGGAACGTTCCGAACTTTATCGTACGGCTAAGTATGAAGAAGGAACATACTTTATAACGAAGACTAAATCATCTTATATGGAATGGATGTATATCAATGCGACCCCCTTCAATGAGATGTTCAAACATATTACTTTTGTAAAAAAATTGGTTGTCATCATATTCGCGCTCATCTTACTCATTGGATTACTCTTAGGCTATCGATTAGCCCGAAGTATTGTACGCCCGATTTCAAAGCTGACCAAAAACATGAAACAAATTGAAAAGGGAGATCTGGATAATTTGGAGGAACAGTCGCTTGGTGTCGTTTCGCAGACTGCGCAGGACGAGGTAAGTCAGCTTAACAGAACCTTTAAAATGATGATCCGCAGAATCAGAGAACTTATCGATGAGAATTATGCGAAGCAGCTCATTATTAGAGAGACCGAGCTTAAAGCACTGCAGGCACAGATCAATCCGCATTTTTTGTACAATACACTTGAGTCGATCAATTGGTTAGCGAAGATGAACAAACAAGCTAAAATCTCAGAAATGGTAGAAGCTCTCGGCTACTTGTTTCGGAGTTCGATCGGTCTTAAAGACCCTTTGATTACGATTGAAAAAGAGCTCACCATTGTACGTAATTATGTCATTATCCAGAAGACACGATTTGACGATAGACTGGATTTCCGCATGGAGTTTCCTGAACATTTGCATGACGCTTTAATCCCGAAGCTGACGCTTCAGCCGTTGATCGAGAATGCGATCCGATATGCTTTGGAGCCTAATATCGAGCCTTGCACGATTTCTATAACCGTGAGTGAGGAAGAACAGGGCCTTGATATTCGTGTTAGTGATAACGGGCCGGGGATGAGTGCCGAGTTCATCAAAGATTTACAGCAGGGAAGAGTTAAGACACGTGGCGAAGGCATTGGGTTAGCGAACATCGCAGAGCGTATTCAAATCGTATTTGGTCCAGCATGGGGTACAGTGATTGAAAGTGAGCCAGGTCAAGGAACGACAATACATGTACGTATACCTTATTTAAAAGGAGTGCAAGAGAATGTTTAAGTTACTGCTGGTTGACGATGAACGGTTGATACTAGAAGGCATATCTCAGGTAGTGGACTGGGCTCAGGCAGGAACGGAACTTGTGGGTACTGCGCGAAACGGGATAGAAGCCTTGGAGAAAATAGAGGAGCTTCGCCCTGAAATCGTGATTACTGATATTTCCATGCCCGGATTGGATGGACTAGGCTTGGTGCAGAAATGCAGTGAACGGTTTCCTGAGGTGAAGTTCGTTATGTTGACGGGGTATAAGGATTTTGACTACGCCTGTATCGCTATGCAGCATGGAGTGAAGCATTATCTGCTTAAGCCTTGCAACGAGAATCAAATTCATGATGCGTTAGTTGAACTGGTAGCAGAGCTGAATGAACTAAAAGGCCGGACGGAATTTGTAATTGATATGAAGCAGCGTTTTACTAAAGTTCTGCCGCATGTGAAGGAACAATTTTTGAAGGAATGGATCTCTAACAAGACATACGGGAGTCAAGATTTAGTGTATTATCAGGAGCTGCTTGGCATCGAATTAAATGACAAAGTGGTGCGTATGATCTTGTTCAGATTAGAAGGTTCTTATGAATATGAGCAACTATTTGCTTTGCAAAATATTGCACAGGATATGCTACAAGAAACGTTGCTTAGTACAAGGATAGGTGGATTTATTCTGACACTAATGGAAGTCGAAGGAGAGACTGCGCTGAATAGTACACTGCTTGAGCGAATTTCTGATGTAAGGAAAATGTTCTACAAATTTTATAAAGTGGATGTAACCATTGCGATTAGTGACGCGGACTTCATGATACATTCACGGAGATTGTATCGTCAGACCCTGCAATGTCTTAACCACTGTTTTTATATGGAAGAGGGAGGTCTAATCACAGGAAGTGATATTCCTAGCGATGAACTAAGCGGAAGAAATGACATTGAACTAGATGAAGAGCAACTCTGTCTGCTGATTAAGGCGGGCGAACAAAGTGCAGTAGAATTTGAATTAGAACGGTTATTTAATCTGCTAGCTGAACAGCGTGTGGATATTAATGTAACGCGTTCTTATGTTTTGCAATTGTATTCTGCGATGATACGTCTAGCCGTCCCTGATGAAAGAAATAACTTTACTTCAAGTATGGTGGAACTGGCTGAGATCAGGACTTTAAGTGGTCTTAAAACCTATGTAAAAGATGCTGCTGCTCGGTTGACAGCGATGTATGATCGTCATTTTCGGAGTCGCCAATCGTTAATCGTAGATAAAATGTTCAAGATTATTGCTGACGATTATAAAAATGCAGAACTGTCACTTAGCTCAGTAGCTGCTGAAATGTTATATATGAATCCTGATTATCTTGGGAAGATATTTAAGAAAATTACAGGGGAGAAGTTCTCTAACTACGTTACCAACTACCGGATTACTAAAGCATCGGAACATATTATGCATAGTGGTGATGTAAGAGTATTTGAACTCGCTGAAATGTTCGGCTTCGGTGGGAATGCACAGTATTTTAGTCAAGTGTTCAAAAAAGTAACTGGGCAGACACCCACAGATTTCATGAAACCCCCTCAAGCGAACTGATTATTGAACAAACAAGACGGTTTTTTGTATTCAACAATTACTGAATATTTGAGAAGATTTAAACATGAAAGCGCTACCTGAAGGGATCAGAGCCTTTACACTATTATAGGAAAAGGGGACATGAATTTGAAAAAGAGATTCGCTTTATTAGCCGTACCATTGTTGCTGTCATCCATGTTAGCCGGTTGTGGTGGAGGGAACAACAATAACAGTGCTGCCGCTACGGATTCTGCTACAAATGCTCCTTCGGAAACGAAGCCTGCAGCTACGACCTCAGCAGAACCGGTAACCCTGCGTATTGCTTGGTGGGGTGGAGACACACGACATTCTTATACACAACAAGTAATTGATATGTATGAAGCTAAATATCCGAATGTAACGATTGAGCCTGAATATGCTTCATTCGATGATTACTGGAAGAAGCTTGCCCCTCAAGCAGCGGCGAATCGACTTCCTGATATTGTTCAAATGGATATTTCTTATATTAATCAATATGGATCTAACGGACAGCTCGAAGATTTGAAGCCTTATTTAAACGCTCAGATACAAGTCGGTGATGTGAATGAGAACGTACTTAGTACTGGGGTGATTCATGAGAAGCAATTCGGAATTCCACTAGGCGTTAACGTACTTGGTTTTCAATATGACCCAGAATTGCTAAAGAAGGCAGGGGTGGATTCCATTCCTGAGAACTGGACTTGGGATCAGTACAAAGAACTTGCTGCGAAAGCTAAATCGGCTGGACTGTATATCGACGGTTCTATGGCAGCTGACGTATTCTTCAACTATTATCTGCGTACAAAAGGGCTGGCACTTTATAACAATGATGGTTCAGCACTTGGATATGAGGATGATGCCTTGTTCGCTGACTTTTTTGGAATGCTGTCTGGTTTAATTAAAGATGGAGCGGTTCCATCCCAAGACAAACTGAGCCAAAACAAAGGCGTTATCGAAGAGTCTGATATTGTTAAAGGAACAGGTATCGGCGTATGGCAATGGTCGAACCAATATGTTGCTTTGCAAATCGCTGTAAATCGTCCTATGGCACTGGCACAAATGCCGGGCCCAGATATGGAAAAAGGACTCTACATGCAGCCAAGTATGTATTGGTCGGTTACTTCTAACTCAAAAGTGAAGGAAGAAGCAGCGAAGTTCGTTGATTTCTGGATTAATGATCCCGAAGCCAACAACCTAATCAAAGGCGAACGTGGTGTGCCAATTTCAAGCAAAATCAAAGAATCTGTAGCCTCACAATTAACGGATTCCGGTAAGCAAGTATTTAAATTCGTAGCTGACATGGAGCCAACTACTTCTCCAATGAGTCCGCCAGTTGGATCGCCAGAGGTAGTAGCACTCCTTACAGACCTTGCTGAACAAATGAACTTCGGCAAAATTGACCCAGCTGCAGCCGCCGCACAGTTCCGAAAAGAAGCGAACGCTATTCTCTCCAGCCGGTAATAGAAGGTAACAGATAACTATACTGCGTCTAACATGGGAAACGGCATGCCATTTGGTTAGGCGGCAGTCCGTTTCCCTTATTATTCACATAAAAAGGAGTTGGAGACCCTTGGCATCCACGAATCCCCTTCCTTCGAATCCGCTGGCTTTTAAGAAAAAGAAGCTAAAAGGCCGGAGTTTACGAAGCAACCTTACAGGATATGCCTTTATCAGTCCATTCGTCATTGGTTTCCTTTGCTTCACATTGATCCCGATGATCATTTCTCTTTATCTTTCTTTTACCAAATACAATTTGTTCGCTCCCCCTAAATGGATCGGATTTGATAATTACATCAAAATGTTCTCGAATGACCCGAAATATTTACATTCACTAAAGGTGACCCTGCTTTACGTATTTATTGGTGTGCCTTTACGTCTCACCTTTGCATTATTTGTAGCTATGATTCTAAATACAAAATCGCGCATGATCGGAGCCTATCGTACAACTTATTATTTACCTTCTATTATAGGTGGCAGTGTGGCGGTATCCATCATGTGGCGTAATATTTTTAGTGATACTGGAATTATTAATGGCATGCTTGGTTTTTTCGGCCTGGGTCCAGTAAGTTGGTTTGGTAATCCGAGCGCTGCGCTTATAATGTTGATCACCTTATCCGTGTGGCAGTTTGGTTCATCCATGTTGATCTTTCTGGCGGGTCTAAAAAATATTCCTGGTGAAATGTACGAGGCAGCTAGTGTAGATGGAGCAGGCTTTTTCAGAAAGTTCTTTAAGATTACAATGCCCCTCCTAAGCTCAGTTATTCTGTTCAATCTAGTCATGCAGACGATCAGTGCATTTATGACCTTTGTTCCAGCTTATATTATCTCTAAAGGTGAAGGCGGGCCAATGGACGGTACGATGTTGTATTCTCTATATCTATTCCGTCAGGCCTTTATGTTTAATAATATGGGATATGCTTCAGCTATGGCGTGGGTGATGTTATTGCTAGTCGGCATCATGACCGGAATTTTGTTCAAGACATCCAAATCGTGGGTCTTCTACGAATCGGAAGGAGGAAAATAATCCATGGCGAAAATGAAACTGAAATGGCCGCTGTATCACATTCTTATCGGTGGCCTCGCTATCATTATGCTGTATCCGATTTTGTGGATGATCATGAGCTCTTTTAAAGAGAGCCGGCTTGTATTTGTTACCGCCCAGCAGCTTCTTCCCGATCCATGGGTGTGGGGGAATTATGCTAAAGGCTGGGAAGGGATTGCCGGATATTCCTTTGGTGTCTTCATAAAGAATTCATTAATTATCGTCGTTGTAGCAACGCTTGGGGCAGTGATCTCTTCTTCACTAGTGGCCTTCGGATTTGCACGCAATAAGTTTGTAGGGCATGGTTTATGGTTCGGCATCATGATGATGACGCTTATGCTTCCTTCAGATGTAGTACTAGTCCCGCAATATATTATCTATGCCAAATTGGAATGGCTCGATAGTATCAAGCCGATCGTGATTCCACAGTTCTTCGGTGTTCCGTTCTTTATTTTCCTAATGCTGCAGTTTATTCGGACGATACCTGTTGAACTTGACGAAGCGGCTACGATTGATGGGTGCGGGAAATTTGGTCTGTACTTCAGAATCATTCTCCCACTCATCCGTCCATCTATGGCTACTGCAGCGATCTTTTCCTTCTATTGGCGCTGGGAAGATCTGCTTGGGCCAGTGTTGTACCTGAACTCTCCATCTAAATATACAGTTTCTATGGGGCTGAAAATGTTCCTCGATAGTGAGTCCGTGTCCAACTGGGGGCCCATGTTCGCCATGTCCGTTCTTAGCTTGGCACCCGTCATGATTATTTTCTTTCTCTTTCAAAAGCAGATTGTGGAAGGAATCAGCACCAGTGGTTTGAAAGGATAAAATATCTAATGAAGAAAGGTGCGGCTGAATTTGGATAGCTATCATTTTGACTTTGGGATTAAAGATACAGCGCCCGGCTACACCAAAATTCGGCCGGACTCACGATACTCTCCGGAAACGAGATTTGGTTTTACTTCAGACTCGACAGTATTCGGGCGTTCCAGGGGAGGATCAGAGACATTAAGAAGTGATTTCTGCATTCCGCAGAAGGCAGTCTTCCTGTTAGATATTCCTGATGGGATTTACCGGATTTCTTTGGTACTTGGTGACTCCTTAGCAGATACGAGTACAGTAATTCGAGCAGGCGCTGGGAAGTACGTATTAGACATATTGAATGTTCCGGCAGGTCAGTACGTACGTGAATCATTTGCGATGCGAATCATGGATGGTCAGCTAAAGCTCTCCTTCTCAGGTATTGCGCCTCGAATAAATGCTCTCGACATTGAGCCTGACAACGAAGCGCTCGTCTTATATTTGGCTGGTGATTCTACGGTGACCGATCAAGGAGAAGCTGGTTATCCCTATGCTGGCTGGGGCCAGTTGCTGCCTCGCTGCTTCAAAGCAGGTCTTGTAGTGGACAATCGAGCCATTTCTGGTCGAAGCTCCAAGAGCTTTATTGAGGAAGGGCATTTGGACAATATTTCTACTGCGCTTCGGCCAAGAGATTATATTTTCATACAGTTTGGACATAACGATTCGAAAGGGGATGAAGGTAGACATACCGAACCTTTCACTACATATAAAGAATATTTGCTACAGATGATTACAGTCGCTAGGGAAGCGGGAGCCTATCCGGTACTTGTAACTCCTGTACATCGCCGGAGATTTGATCATCTAGAAGCTATAGTAGACAGCCATGGTGATTATTTAACGGCAATGAAGGAGCTGGCCGAGAATGAGCAAATCCCACTGATCGATTTGGCGGAGAAGAGTCGTAAGCTATTTGAAGCATACGGTGTGGAAGGAACGAAGGATCTGTTCATGTGGAGTTATCCTGGAGAATATATCTTGCATCCAGTCGGTGTACAGGACAATACACATTTTCAGATTTTAGGAGCGCGTCTGCTTGCTGATTTAATCGTAGAAGGTATCCGTGAGGCCGGATTAAATGATCTTATTATTCATCTTCGACAAGGCGAATAAGGACAAGTAAAGATCTACCGATTCAACTTCTGTATGCGAGGTTAAGGTTAAGGAAAGAACTTAACTGGAAAGGCTTGCATGACAAGAAGGAGGATACTTAAACATGGCAGATAAGAAGCTGGAAGGTAAGGTAGCGATTGTAACAGGAGGTGGTTCCGGCATTGGACGAGCAACTGTGCTTGAGTTTGCCCGTAACGGGGCCAAAGTTGTGTTGCTGGATAGAACTGTTGAGAACGCAGAAAAGGTTAGAAAACAAGTGGAGAAAGAAGGCGGAGAAGCACTTGTAATTGAATGCGATGTTGCTGAACCCCCGCAAGTGGAAGCTGCTATAAACAAGGCGGCCGCAAAATGGGGGCGTCTTGATATTGTTTTTGCTAATGCAGGGATTAATGGAGCCATGACCCCCATTGAAACGATGGATATTGAGTCTTGGGACCAGACGATTCACATCAATCTTCGTGGAACCTTCGCGACGGTTAAATATGCGATACCGCATCTAAAAGAAAGCGGCGGCAGCATTCTGATTAACAGCTCCATTAACGGAAATCGTGTATTTTCTAACATCGGTTTTTCTGCTTACAGTACGACAAAGGCAGGTCAGGTTGCTTTTATGAAAATGGCAGCATTAGAACTGGCTCAATTTCAAATTCGCGTAAATGCGATCTGTCCTGGAGCTATTAAGACCAATATAGATGACAACACTTTTCCATCCGAGGATCTGAAAGAGGTAAAGATCCCTGTTGAATTTCCGGAAGGGGATCAACCGCTAGAGGAAGGTCCCGGGCGTCCTGATCAAGTTGCGAAGCTGGCACTTTTTCTGGCCTCCGAGGATTCCGATCATATTACAGGAACTGAGATTTATTGTGACGGTGCTGAATCGTTGCTTCATGGTTAAATATTCGTAAATAATCACTTCCTTTAAAACGGATTCTATCCTCTTTGTTATGCGGGATCTAATTGATCTAGAGCGCATATACATTGAGGATAGGAGTGCCGTTTTTTGCTGTAAAATAAAGCTAATCTTTATCTCTGTTTTCCGTTATAATGGAGTATCTTGGAGAAAGGAGAATGAATGATGGATTTTCATATTGAATCATTAATTAAGCTGCTAGTGGCCATGCTGTTCGGGCTGTTCATCGGGATTGACCGACAGATCAAGCAGAAACCGCTGGGGATTCGGACCAGTATGGTCATAAGCATTGCCTCGTGTCTTGTAACCGTAGTGTCCATTCATGCCTTTGATAAGTTTGCGGGTCCAGAGCATCCGAATATGGATCCGATGCGCCTCGCTGCTCAAATTGTCAGTGGAATAGGATTCTTGGGCGCCGGGGTTATATTGCGTAGAGGTGGAGATGCGATATCAGGTTTGACCTCAGCAGCACTCATCTGGACAGCTTCTGGAATTGGGATAGCTGTGGGTGCAGGATTCTATATTGAAGCTGCGTATGCAGTTATTCTTTTGATGTTTGCGGTGAATTTGGTTCCTCATTTAATTCGTTCGATTGGCCCTGAGGTGCTTAACAAGCATGAAGTTTCGGTGAGAATCATCATGGAAGCTAATTTTGTACTTACTGAAGTGATCCAAAAAATCGAGCGGCCTCAGGTTAGTACCCAACGAAGTACTAGAAGCCCCTCCCGAGCGATCCGCAGAATGAAAATTAAGGATTTGGAAGATGGAAGGCAAATGATCGATATGGTGATTTCAGCACCAGATAAAGATTACGCAACAGAAATCTATTATGATGTGAAGAAAATTGATCATGTCATGAGCGTTGAAGTGGAACAGCTGTAAAAAAGGGCATGTCACGTCATGACCAGATGTGGTAATCTATCAAGTAGAGACAATTATCAGACACTGGAAGGGAGAACATATTATTATGTCTATCACAGCCTATGAAGGACAATATGAAGGAGAAGCAGCCATCTGGTTAAAAGCTGGCCGTTATGAGGCAGCTATACTACCGGGTATCGGTGGCAACTTGATCTGTTTCCGTGATACCGAAAACGGTTACCGTTTCTTGCATGAACCGGGAGCTGAGGAAATGGAAGCCTTCAAGGCAAGTCCAGGTATCCATGGAATTCCTGTATTATTTCCTCCGAATCGTTATGAGGATGGCAAATTCCCATGGAATGGTCAAACTTATCAATTCCCAGTAAATGAAGTCGCTACGGGCAACCATTTGCATGGTTTTTTACATACGGCAGCTTGGGAAGTGGAAGAGTTCGGTAGCGGTAAGACAGAAAGCTTCGTAACCGTATTCATTAAAGTGGATGAGAATCATCCTTCTTATCAATACTTGCCACATAAATATACGATGAAACTACGTTACACCCTTGGTGAAGGTGGCTTATCTCAACAGGTGCAAGTGCATAATGATGGTGATGATGTGATGCCTTGCTTGTTGGCATTCCATACCGCGATTAATGCACCATTCGCACCGGAAAGTTCTCCACAAGATTACCGTGTAAAAGCAACTATCGGCGAGCGTTGGGAACTGGATGACCGCATGCTGCCAACAGGTAAATTCCAAGCGCTGGAGCCAGGAGAAGTTCAGCTTCGTGATGAAGGTGTGAGTCCATATTTTGCATCGATGGATAATCACTACACCGCATTACCTCAGAACGGACGCAATCGGATGGAGCTTACTGACAGTAAAGCTGGAATAACCTTGGTATACGATGTAGGGACTTCGTACAAACAATGGATGATCTGGAACAATGGTGCTACAGAACAGTTCTTCTGTCCTGAACCGCAAATTAACTTGGTTAACGCACCAATGGTGGATCTACCGGCTGATGAGATTGGCTTGTTCAGCCTCAAACCAGGCGAATATTGGGAAGAAAGCAGTCGTCTGTACGTGAAATAGTGTTCATTTGAATAATAATATGTGATCAAAGAAAGGGCTGTCTTGTTCGTAGATTTCTACGAATAGACAGCCCTTTAACGTTTAATTAGGAGCAGAACTTTAATTTTTACTAACTATTTCTTTATTAATCTGTTCAATAATCTCATGGATACTCTTTGAACCAAGATCCCCCTCACCACGTTTTCTTACAGATACACTGCCAGAGTTTTTCTCATTCTCACCGAGAACGAGCATATAGGGTGCTTTTTCCAGCTGAGCTTCACGAATTTTGTATCCTAGCTTCTCATTTCGGATATCAACCTCTACACGAATGCCAGCTTGTTCTAAGGATTGTTTCACCTGAAATGCATAAGCAACGTAGTTCTCAGAGACGGGCAATAACTTCGCTTGAACGGGTGCTAGCCATAGCGGGAATGCGCCGGCATAATGCTCCGTAATAATCCCCATAAAACGATCAATTGACCCATAAACGGCGCGATGGATTACGACCGGGCGATGCTTAAGGTTATCTTCCCCGATATAAGTAAGATCGAATTTCTCTGGCATTTGCCAATCTAGTTGGATGGTTCCACATTGCCAGCTTCGTTTTAGCGCATCTAAAATATGGAAATCAATTTTTGGTCCGTAGAACGCGCCATCACCTTCATTCACACGATACTCGATCCCGAGATTGTCTAATACACTTTGTAAAGATTGTTCAGCTAGATCCCATAGTTCTTTTGATCCCATATAATCTGCCGGGCGAGTAGATAATTCAATCTTATACTCAAAGCCAAACACTTGATAAATATGGTCAATCAGTGAGATTACCCGGCTTATTTCATCCTCAATCTGCTCTGGTAATACGAAGAGATGGGCATCATCCTGACAGAAAGTACGAACACGCATCATCCCGTTAAGTGCCCCAGAGAATTCATGGCGATGTACTTGACCAAATTCGGCAATACGGATAGGCAACTCTCGGTAAGAATGTAGATTATTTTTATAGATCATCATATGACCTGGGCAGTTCATCGGCTTGAGTGCAAATTTTGTTTCGTCTACATTGGTGAAATACATATTGTCTTTATAGTGATCCCAGTGCCCGGATTGCTCCCAAAGCCGATTATTCATCATCAGCGGTGTACGAACTTCATCGTAATCTCTCTGTCTTTGTAGTTCACGTGCGAAATTCTCAAGCTCTGTACGGATAGTCATTCCCTTTGGAAGATAGAAGGGCATGCCTGGAGCTTCTTCAGAGAACATGAACAATTCCAGTTCCTTGCCAAGCTTACGGTGATCACGCTTCTTTGCTTCTTCAAGAAAGAGTAGGTGCTCTTCAAGTTGAGCTTTCTTAGGAAAAGCAGTTCCGTAGATACGTTGCAGCATTTTATTATTGGAATCTCCACGCCAGTAGGCACCTGCTACATTCAACAGCTTAAAGGCCTTGACCAATCCAGTTGAGGGAAGATGCGGGCCTCGACAGAGATCCGAGAATTCACCTTGTTCATAAATAGATAATACTGTGTCTTCAGGTAGATCACGGATAAGCTCCAGCTTTAAGGGCTCATTCATCGCTTCAAAAAGCTTGATTGCTTCAACGCGTGGAACGACACGGCGGACAATCGGGTGATTCTCTTGAATAATTCTCGCCATCTCTTGTTCGATTGCTACAAGATCATCCGTGGATAGAGGTGTTTCAATATCAATGTCATAATAAAAGCCATCTTCGATTACTGGACCTATGCCAAGCTGGACACCCTTATCTCCATATATACGCTTTATGGCCTGCGCCATGATATGTGCTGTACTGTGTCTATAAATTTCCAGGCCTTCTTTGCTATCCAACGTAACAATTTCGAGCTGGCAATCATGATCGATCGTTTGGTTTAGGTCAACGGATCTTCCATCGATTATTCCAGCTACAGCACTTTTTTTCAGACTGGTACTTATGACACCTGCTGCTTCTTTAATCGTCGTTCCTTGTAGTACCTCTCTAATTGTTCCGTTTTGCAGTGTTACCTTGATCTCCATGATTGTTAGCCTCCAGTTCTCAAAAATTGTTAGTGGTGAACGCAAAAAAACGCATCTCTCCCAGAAAGGGACGAGTGCGTTCAGCTCGTGGTTCCACCCTAATTCGACCTATCACAAGGATAGGACCTCATTGGTATCCTTTAACGTGGATAAGTCGGTGCCACATACTACCGTAAAATTTAGATCTACGGATTCAGCGCCACAGCTACAAAGGGGTAACTCCACAATCGTTTACTGGAGAAGCTTTCAGCCTAGACCTCTCTCTCTGGACAGTTCGTATAGGAAATCTTGTCTTTGATCATTGCCATATGATGTTGCTCGTTCATAGTACTCAATTGCACCCCATAAAGTCAAGAGGCGAGAAACCAGAAATTCAGATCTCTTTTATTGCGGTCATCATTTGTGTATTAGCGAAGGAGATGAAGTACGCTTTGGCGAATGTATGATATCAACCTATTTTAAGGAGGTTTGATATGCAGATTCTCGCTATGCTGACGATGCTAATCGATCATATTGGCTATATCTTTTTTCCAGAGGATATCGCTTGGAGATATGTAGGAAGAATAGCCTTTCCAATCTACTGTTACGGGCTTGTGCAGGGGCATATCCATACATCATCCAGACCGAAATATTTATTCCGACTGCTTATAATCGCTATTATTGCTCAGATCCCATACAATTTAGCGATTAATCCTGGTGGATGGAATGTGGTGTTTACGCTTTTATTATCTGGAATTGTATTAGTTGTTTTAGATAAACTTCCTACTCTATGGCTTGGTATACCTGTTGTCATTGCAGCTATCGCGTTAATGGATTACTTCCCGATAGATTATAATGCGTACGGCCTGCTGCTAGTATTGATATTCCGTTATACGAGGTCATACTGGCTTGTTATGGCACATCTGGCATTAAACTTGTTTTACATGTTCTATAACTATTGGGTGGTCCAAATGCTTAGTATTTTACCGACATTGTTGATTGCTTTGATACCTGCACTTTGGGGATATTTAGAGCGTCACCGGGTGAAACGCTGGGTTTGGTGGTCTTTTTATCCTGCGCATTTACTGATTTTGGCAGTATTAAAAGGCTTGATTTACAATGAATGGGTTTCTATCGAATGGCGAAGTTTGTTGAATTTATAGTATTTTTACAATAACTCATCCTTTGATTTACAAATGTTACCTTTGCTGAGATAATGGATTGATTTTAAAAAAATTCTTAAAAAGGAGACTTGCTATGAGGAAAATGATAGCTAGAACAAAATGGTTTATTCCTTTTGTCGCGCTGCTGCTTGTTCTGGCCGGATGTCAATCGGTTGGAGGTTTCGATGTTAATAAGGCATTGATCGGGGATGTCGATGTTAAATCATCAGAATCCAGCATGACGTTTTCTATGAACGCTGAGCCTGCAGAAGGACTGAGCGCAGAAGATAAGGAAATGGTAGATCTCATAAATTCTTTTTCCCTGAGTATTAGCCATGCAAAGTTGCAAGAGAATGGTAATGTATCTGCCGATGGAACGATCGGCTATAAACAATTGAATATTCCATTCTCAATGTTTATGGACAAACAAACTTTAGTCTTTACGGTTGAAGGAGCAAAACAACCATTTTACTTCCCGGTTCAAGGCTATGATGAGGTCTTAGCTGAAGTTGGATTGGATCTGACTAAAGCTGAAGATCTTAGTAAGCTGCTAACGAAGTTTGTGGTGAAGAATCTTCCTAATCCAAGTGCAATTAGCGTAACACCAGTTAGTGAGGCTGTTTATGGCCAGCAGGTGAATATGACGAAGTTACATACCGAAGTGACGGGTGATGAGCTTCCGGCATTATTAAAAGGATTCCTGAAATCGATCTCTAAAGATACGGAAGGCTTTACAGAATTAGTTGGTGGTCTATATGACTATCTGTATCCAGTAATCAAAGCTATGGACGAAAAAGGCTCCGGTGATTATGAAATTCCAGGTATTGGAGTCATTCCTCTGGGTGATAAAGAAGCTGTTGTAACCGTACTGCATGATGCAGCAAAATTGGCTGTTGATGCTTTACTACTGGTTTATGACAATCAACTAGACAGTCTTTACAAATCAACCCCTGAGCTTAAGACGGTCCTGAGTAAGGATACGAAGCTTGCTGTCGATATTTTTGTAGACAGTGGATTACATGTTCGTAAACAGAATGTTGATCTGAAAGTGGCGCTTCCAGGTACAGAAGATATGCCATTAAAAAGCTTCTCTCTTAAGGCTTCCAGTCAGATTTGGAACATTGGTGGGGCTGTAACGGCAGATCCAATCAGCACAGAAGGAGCTCTTGATGTTTCTTCCGGTGACCTGACTCCTGGAGAGACTTTGAACAATTTTGATCCGAATTCTAACGTTTATCGTATTTTGAAAGACGATCTTGGTATCACCAAGAGAACGATTGTCATCGAACCAGACGACGAATATTATTATCCGATCGTTGACAATAATACGACGTACATTCCTCTTCGGTATTTTGCAGAAGATTTAGATGCTACTGTGGAATGGGATACGGTCAATCGTGCTATTATCGTAACTGATGGTGTGTACGGTGATAAACTGGTATTCAAAATCGGTTCTTCCGAAGCAGTGATTAACGGTGACAAAGTGAAGCTTGCAGAGCCTGTATTTGTTGACGAATATGGTGATGCCTATGTATCGCTACGTCTGCTAGCTGAAGCACTTCATGCTACTGTGTTTGTAGATGAAGATGGTTGGATTACTATTACACGTAAATAGTTAGTTCGATCCTCATTGGCTAATTAACAGAAACAAACCCAGCTTCTAACTTCGCAGAAATGCGGGTGAAGCTGGGTTTTTTATATGAAATAGGGCAGCTTTTTATTGCTTCGTTAAAACCACCTCTAGGTCGACATTACTTAACGATTTTTCTTCAGCCATACTTTGGACATACCCTCCTAAGAAACCGTCCTGATGTTCCTCCCAAAGCTTGTAGCCCGGCAACGCTTTAATATCCTTCGCAAAGGTACCTGCAGTTCCGGCGAAGTATTGTACATTCAGCTTGGACATTACCTTCGCCATGGATTCTTTTTCAGACTCCGTTAAAGGACTTTCCTTAAGACTATCCATAGCTTTGTCATAGGAGTTAGTAGCAAAGGTTTCTTCGGCATATGCCTTGAAGTTTAAGAGATTGTGATCTGTAATCTGGTTAGCTTCAGCCCAACCTTCTACGTTCAAAGACGCTGTTATATAATTTACGGTTCGCGAGACGGGATCGAAGGTCATGGCTCCATATTGATGCGGATTGACGGCCATCGCACTCGTAGCGATATCATAGATTGGCAATTGTTCAGAGGATGCTGTATCTTGATTCGCGTCTGCTGGATCTACTTGAATGTCCTGCATATGAATATGTCCTGAGAGAACTAGATTTAGTCCATTCTTCCGTAAGGATTTTATAGCTTCCTGGCTGTTATTAAGCTTGAAGCCTGAAACGGACATAGAAGTGTGACTTAATAAATTATGATGCATCACCGTGATCACAGAAGCGTGCTCTTTGGCTGCGAGCTTAACGGATTCATCCATCCATGAAAGCGTAGAGGAAGCAATACGCCCATCAGTCTGAGGGAAACCGTATTTTTTATTATTAAGATATTGGCTACTGTCTATCATGAGAATCCATAAGTTGGGGGCAGCCTTGACGATATAGCTTAGTGATTCCTTATCACGTGATGCAGCTTCTTTGTAGCCGAAATCCGCATACATTTTGACGAAATCCTTATCTGTAATTGAATCCGTAAGGAGCTGTTTATCGCCACTGAAGGATCTAGCCCAAGGATTAAATAAGTCGTGATTGCCTGGAATGACATAAACAGAGGTTCCTTGTTGTTCAATTCGTTTTAAATTTTCGGTTAGCTTTTGATGGCTGCTGCGTTCTCCATTATTAGTTAAATCGCCACTGAGGATGATAAATGCAGGTTTTTTCTGTTCAGCGTCATAGACCAAAGCTTCAGCCATTTCATCACTGTAGGGCAGCATTTTTCCATCGCCTCCAGTGACATAAGTTTGAAAGGCCTGTCCACCATCCTGAAGAGCCTTATCCAAAAAGTGAGTGTCTGTGGCGACCCAGAAAGAGAGAGGTTTTAGCTCAGCTTGATCAAGTTCCCCAGCGTTTAAATTAGACGATTTTGTGTCTTTACAGCCAGTAAGTGCCAAGCTAAGGAAAAAGAGTACTACACAAGAGAATATGACCATTTTTTTATGTGGAATAAGAACTTTACCTGTTAAAAAATTCATTTATATAACCTTCCTTCTGTACTTTTGCTGCACTATTGTAGCTTATTTTTAGCCGGAATGTATATCGGAAAAGTGAAGGGGAGATGTTACTAATCGAGGCTAATTGTATATCCGACAAAATAAGTTGTGAATAGATGTTGTGTTTTCAGAAAAAAGGTGATAAGATGTACAAAAGTAAGTTACTTAAATAAATGGAGGTAGTTATTTTATGTCTAACAATTTTCTTGAAGCAGTTAAAGGAAGACGTTCTATCTATGCCATCAGTAAAGAATCCACTGTAGCCGATGCTCAAATTATTGAAATCGTTGAGCAAGCGGTTTTGCATAGCCCAACTTCATTCAACTCCCAAAGCTCCAGAGCGGTTGTTCTTTTAGGTGAACAGCATGATAAATTATGGGATATCACTACAGAAACTTTGCGCAAAATTGTTCCAGCTGAACAATTTGAAGGAACAGCGCAAAAATTAGCATCTTTCAAGGCAGGATACGGTTCCGTATTGTTCTTTGAAGACCAAGCTGTAGTGAAGAACCTGCAAGAAAACTTCGCATTGTATGCTGAGAACTTCCCAGTTTGGTCTAACCAATCTTCAGGCATTCTGCAGTTCGTAGTATGGACTGCGCTTTCTGAAGCAGGTTTAGGCGCGTCGCTGCAGCACTATAATCCACTAATTGATGACGAAGTAAAAGAAGCTTGGGGTATCCCGCAAGACTGGAAACTGATTGCTCAATTGCCATTTGGCAAGACGGTAACTCCAGCAGGTGAGAAACAATTCCAACCGGTTGAAGATCGCGTTAAAGTCTTTAAATAAGCTTAAGTGAGTGTTTAAAACCTCCTTGACCAGGCTAATTAATTATATAGTCAGGTTAAGGAGGTTTTTTGTATGCCGTGGAACAAAGAAGATTATCCAGATTCACTCAAGAACTTCACTGCACCTATTCGTAATAAGGCGGTTGATATTGCTAATGCATTGCTAGAAGATGGATATGAAGAGGGAAGAGCCATCTCTATTGCTACCGCACAAGCGAAAGAGTGGGGAGAGAATCGTGATAAGCAGGTCCGTAAAAAAGGACATTAATTAAAAGTTCGAAAGTAGGCACAAAAAAAGCAGGACAGCGTTTATTAACGCTTGTCCTGCTTTTTACTATCTTATTATTTAGCGGATTCAGTTTCTGCTTCTGCACTTGCAGATGGCTCAGGAGAAGCTGTTGCATCTTTTTTGGCATCCGTAAGTGAATTTGTGATTTTTGCTTTTGCAGTTGTATCTGTCAACCAAGTGTTGGAAAGAGTGGAAACCTTTTGAGACACAAGGGTCTTTTTGATTTCATCTTTCTTTTCTTCCATAGTGTAGTTTTTAGCGTCTTTGTGGTCGGTTACTTTAATGATGTGATAACCGTAATCGGATTTTACAGCACCACTTGTTTCCCCAACTTTAAGTTTAAAGGCTACATCGGAGAATTCAGCTACCATATCTCCACGTTTGAAGAAATCTAGATCTCCACCATTAGCCTTGGAACCAGTATCCGAAGATTTTTCTTTAGCTAGTTCAGCGAAATCTGCTCCATCTTTCAATTGCTTCAGAATTGCATCTGCTTCTTCTTTAGTCTCAACGAGAATGTGGGAAGCACGAACTTGTTCTTCTTCATTGAAAGTAGCTTTATTTGCTTCATAGTAGTCTTTGATTTCTTGATCCGTTACCGTTACTTGCGGCTCAAGAATCTTACGTAGTTTTACTTGCAATGGCATTTGCTTCTTCAAGTCATCAACAGTCATTGAGCTTTGTTGCAATGCAGCATTAAATGCAGCTTCTCCGCCGAATTGTGCTTTAAGGTCTTCTAATTCAGCATTGATGTCTTCATCAGTAACGGTTACGTTGGCTTTTTTAGCTTCTTGATCAACGAGTTCAGTAGTAATCATAGCTTGCAGCGTGCTTTCTCCGCCTGCTTCGATCAATTTATCATAAAGTTGTTCTTTAGTAATGTTAGTTCCGTTAACGCTTGCAACAGCTGTGTTGTCGCCGCCACTTTGGAATGGAGGCTTTATCAGTACAATGATGAGTGCCGCAGCCAGAACCACAGAGGCAATCATCCAGCCCTTGTTACCTTTGGGAGAAACTGGTGGAGCAGGTGGTGTCGTATTATTATTACTGCTGACTTTGTTCATTACTGGAATACCTTCCTCTTTTGTTGTATTCACAGGTTCTTCAGCAGCTACGACCTCCACTTCTTTTACTTCATTGGTATTCTCGGTAGTGTTCAATTCTTCTTCCGGAGTACCGTTGTTTTCTAAGTTCTCATTTCCATTCAGATCTTTTTTGTCCATTATTAGTAATGACTCCCTTCAATATAGGTGTTGCTTGTCTATTTACAACTTTAACAGAAATCCTGATCCTAAACCTTAAGAAAGTATAAAAAAAGATAGGATCTTTTTAAGTTTCTATTAATAAAAAGCAAAAAGCCGGAAATGGCATCGGTAACATGCCCTTCCGGCTTATGGGAATAAGATGTTTACTTCAGTCCTTTCAATAGATGACGAATACTTTCCTGTTTCCGTCTTGGGACCCGTACGTTTTTAGCGAATAGGCCTTTTTCTCCGAAATAAATGCAGTCGTCTTCGATAGAACTGATCTTGTTCAGATTGACATAACAGCCACCATACACATGATAGTAAGTAGAATTGGATAACAATCGTTTTAATTGCTCGGCAGTCATTCTCTTTTTTATGTTGTAGTTTCTGCCGTGAAAAATGACCAAATCATGGTCCCCGACCTTAAAGAACAGAATGTCTGTTTCCACCTCGAAGTCCTCGTATACATTTCTGGCTTCCAGCAGGATGCTACTCATTCATGTTCCCCCTTTGTACTTAATAAAAGACTAATGTTAGCGCTTTCATTATAGCACAATCCCTAATCATTGGAAAGCCTTATTTTTGAACTATTTGTCACACTTTTTACTTTATAGTTTGTCTTTAACGTTTAAAAATTGTAAATTATATAATAGCAATACTTTGGAGGAGGATGTAGAGATGAAAAAGCAGACTAAGTTATTGCTGTTTACGGGTTCCTATGCAAGTGCCACGGAAAGCGGTGTGCAGGTATTTGAATTCGATGGCGAAGCAGGAGGTACGTTAAAATTAATCGACTCGGTTCAGGGTCTAACTAACCCCACCTTTGTTAATGTAGATGCTTCAGCCCAACGTTTATATGCCATAGGAGAAAAGCCAAATGGTGAGGGTGGAAAAGAGGGAGAAGTCGTTACCTTTGCTATCGATGCTAAGCGTGGGAAATTGAGCGAATTGAACCGTATGACCTCAATGCCTGCCTCAGGTAATGGTCAAACGACTACATGCCATATTTCTAGAGATCTAAGTGATGAATACATTGTGGTATGTAGTTATCATGGTGGCAGTGTAGGCTTGATCACATTAGATGAAGAAAAAGTTGCAAATCAACTGGCAGATGTCGCGATTCATTCCGGTCATGGTCACCATCCTGAACGTCAGGATCGCCCGCATCCCCATTCGGCTATTTTCAGTCCGGACGGACAGTATCTTTTTGTTTCTGATCTTGGGCTTGATATTATTCGGTCCTATAGAATCAATAGGGACTTGAACAAACTAGAAGTTCACGGAGATACTGCGCTTCATCCAGGGGCGGGACCTCGTCATTTTACTTTTCATCCAGATGGAAAGTCTGCTTATGTTATAAACGAGGTGGATTCCACGATAACATCGTTTACATATGACAGTGCTACAGGGACGCTTCACACGGTAGATACAGTTTCAACTTTGCCTGAGGATTTTAAGGAAGAGAATACTTGCGCTGAAATTGCTACTTCAGTAGATGGAAAATATCTTTACGCTTCTAACCGTGGAGCGGATAACATCGCAGTGTTTGCAGTGGATAACGCTACTGCCAAGCTTACACTAATTGAATATGTATCTACTCGTGGAGGGCATCCGCGACACTTCTCATTAACTCCGGATGGGGCTTACCTTATTGTTGCAAATCGTGACGGTAATAACCTGGTTGTGTTCTCAATTGAAGAGACCAGTGGCCGTCTCGTCTTTACTGGAAATACTGCCGAGGTATCCAAGCCGGTGTGTGTGAAGCCTGTGATTTTCCCTGTTTAAAAGAAACTCGTTTATGAAGAGTGAATAAGACAATTTAAGAAAATAATAAAGGGAACACCGGAGATGTAGACCGGTGTTCCCTTTATTATTGAAAATAAGATGAAGAAGTTTAATAAATGTGTGAACTATTTGAGTGAGACGGGCTTAAGAGGTACAATAGTGGATACTGCAGATTTGAAGAGCACATTCTGTCTGCCATCACCTTGCCCCTGTAAAGTGATTGTGAATGCATCATACGAGGTTACGACGCCTTGCATTTTTACACCATTTGTTGTAAAAATCGTCACGGGCACCTTTGTGGAAATAAACTGGTTCAACAAACGTTCCTGCAATTTTAGACTCTCCACTTTGGCAGCACTCCATCTTTTTGTATATTTATTTCTCTATAATTATAGCACGGGTTATAGCTTCTCTGGAAATGTGATCGACTGGCACAAAAATAGACACGGAGGTATTTATGCTTTATTATCAGAACTGGTCTAGAGGTTTTCGTTATTTTATAGGGTTTGCTGCTTGTTTCGTCGTTATTGCGATTCTAGTTCATATGAATAAGGTATCATCATTTGATAACTATATAATTCATTTTGTTCAATCCGCTGAATCACCTGGACTGACCACATTCGCCAAAGGACTATCTCTGATAGGTTCCTCCAAGGTAGCGATTGGCATATCTATCGGCACGATGGTACTGCTGTATTATCTGCTGAAACATCGGCTTGAGCTAATTCTGTTCCTATGGGTTGGACTAGGCTCACAGCTGTTGAATACACTTATGAAATTATGGTTTCAAAGGGAGCGTCCAAATTTCCATCGTATTGTCCAAGAGCTCGGTTATAGTTTCCCAAGTGGACATTCCATGGCAGCCTTCTCCCTATATGGGGTAATTGCCTATTTACTGTGGCGTCATTTGCCTCGAAGAAGTGAAAGAATCCTGTTAATAATGTTTGCGGTATTCATGACTGTGGGCATTGGCTGGAGTCGTATTTACCTGGGAGTTCATTATCCTAGCGACGTAATTGGTGGTTTTGCTGCAAGTGGCGCGTGGCTGATGTTATCCATCAGTCTATTTGAAGCCTATAAAAAACGGATATCCTCATAAGAAATGAAGATACCCGTCTTTGCGGGGATATTTTAAAATATAAGAATATATATGTGTCACGCTATACACTATCCTTATATTTCTCGCATAAACACTTACCGTCCTAAATAGGACGCCGAAGGCGTTTTTGCTTGAGGCTTCATCACATGATGTTCCGAAGATTTATGATCTTGGAAATGACCCATTTTGCTTATTTTTTTCTTCAGCATAGACGGAAGTCCAGCCTTTAGCTTTTGAGCTTCGTCTTTTGTTAGACGTCCCTCGCTGAGGGCTTGATCCAGCCGCTTACTTGCGGATTCGCTGAGCTTTTGAATATATTGATCTTCGGTCCAGCCTTTCTTCTCAAGAGCAAGCTCGGGGAGCGTTTTGCCTGTTTTAAGGCTATTGATTAGCTCCGTACGATCCATCTCAAGCAGCTTGGCTGTTTCGAAAATAATGAAATGTCCGCCGGCTCTGAATTTCCCGTCTTTCCCTGGTGGGGGTCTATGACCGTTTTCCGAAGGCCCAGAATCAGGTGCAGTGGAGGCTACATTCTCAGCTGACACGCTCCGAGTAGGAGCAAGTGCCGGAGACAGACTGAGGACAAGAACAGCTGTGATGGTCACTAATTTTTTGATGTTGTTATTCATTCACTCACCTCGTATGTTATGTGATAGGTACTTACCTGAATTAGTATTCCCTGAAAGCTGAAAGAATCATAAGCGAGAGCTTAAATGATCATAAAATTCATCAACTCTAGGCTTGGGTAATTAGAGGAATGAGGAATTCGTAGATGTCCATATTGCAGAGTGGGCCAATTTTTAGGGGGGATATTTTTGGCTTTTGGAGCTCGCATATTTAAAACAGGAATGGCAGTCACGCTTGCCTTGTATTTAGCCGAACTGCTACATTTTCCATCTTCTGTGGGCGCTGCGATTGCAGCAATTTTCGCTATGCAGCCATCTATTTATCGCTCTTGGCGTTATTTTCTTGATCAGCTGACAACGACTACAATGGGTGCGGTACTCGCTCTTCTGGGGGGAATGCTGTTATCCAATAGTCCAATTGCGGTTGGGTTGGTCTGCATTCTTGTCATTATGATCAGTATGAAAATTAACCGAGCGGATACTATTAGCCTGACACTCGTCACTGTTATAACAGTGATGGAGGCTTCTGGAGAGTGGCAGTTCGCGCTGAATCGTTTCTTATTAACATTGACAGGGATTGTTTCTGCCTTTCTAATCAATATTATAGTAGTTCCTCCGAAACCACGGAAACAGTACATCAAGCAAATCGAGAACGTCTTTGCCAGTCTTTCCTTGCTACTTAGAACGGCTGTATCTCATGAGATGAAGGAAAGTGTGTTTCGTGATGAAAAACTTGCGCTAGAGTCATCTATTAAATCTTTAGCCGATAAATACGCTTTGTTTGAGGAGGAGCAGAAACAGCTAAAGAGGGCGAAGTACAGTCAGACTAGACAAATGGTTGTCTATAAGAACCTGTTATCTTCTTTGCAAAAAGGCTTCGATGTTCTTGAGGCTGTGGATCGGCATTATTTTCAAGCGGATCGAAGTGAAGAGACAGATGCATTGTTTGACAGTCATTTGGAGCAGCTAATCAAATATCATCAACTGATCTTGCTGAAATTTGAAGATAAACTAAAACCAAACACTAATGAATCGGAACCCTTGGGAGAAGAGAATGATGGATTTTTGAATTCAACGATCCTGAGGTATAATGCGGAGAAAATAGGTCAACTACGATTGTATGTTGTAGCCGCAGCTATTTACGATTACGGATATCAATTAGAACGGCTTGATAAAGTGGCAGATCAGATGAATCGTATAGCTACTGAGGAAAAAGAAACGGATCACGAAGCTTAAAACATAACCTTGTGATGTGCAACATATAAGCTTAAGGGTTATGTTCAGGGTGAAACTCCAAAGGGGATGAAATGTAGTGGAGAATCATGAAATTGAATGGAAAGAGGAACAGCAGCGGGTTGACGGAGTGACTAAGCTTTTGTCTGCCCATATCCGGCGATTATCTGAGGAGCTTGGACTCCATCGCAGTGATGTGGTGGATATGCGTAAAGATTTCTGGGAAGAGGTAACGGTAAACTTCAGTAGTCCAGATGATTTAGGGGAAACTTCAACAAGTCTGCGCCAACAATCCCAAATCTTGAATGAACGTGAACGCCATCATTTACAGTCGAGCAAGGCTTTGAAAAAATATAAAAAGCTGCTCGTTTCTCCTTACTTTGGGCGTATTGACTTTACAGAAGCACCAAATGGAGAAACGGAAAAGATTTATCTAGGGATTGGATCCTTGATGGAGGATGATGGCACCTTCTTGATCTATGACTGGCGTGCGCCTATTTCGAGCTTATATTATGATGGTGCTCCTGGCCCAGCAGCTTATGAAACACCCGGTGGACTTGTTTCCGGTACAATGAATCTTAAGCGTCAGTTTGTGATTTCTGATGGTGTCATTGAAGTTATGTTTGATACTGGGGTAACGATCGGTGACGAGCTTTTACAGCAAGTGCTTAGCCATAGTGCCGATGATCGAATGAAGAGTATTGTAGCTACCATCCAGAAAGAGCAAAATGCGATTATCCGCAACGACAAAAGCCGAATGCTGGTTGTTCAGGGTGCCGCAGGGAGCGGGAAAACCTCTGCTGCATTGCAGCGGGTAGCTTATCTTTTGTATAAATACCGTGAAGTTCTGCAAGCTGACCAGATGTTGTTGTTCTCACCGAACCCGCTGTTTAATAGCTATGTTTCAACCGTGCTTCCAGAGCTAGGTGAAGAAAATATGCAACAAACCACTTTTCAAATGTATCTTGAGCATCGTTTAGGACATGAATTCCAGCTGGAAGATGTCTTTAGTCAGACAGAAAACCTATTGAATGCCCCTGATGGTCCTGAAGTGGGGATACGCAGAGAAGGCATCGCTTATAAATCATCCGTACCTTTTCTCGATGTGATTCGTCGGTATGCTACGATGCTGGAACATGAGGGCATGTTGTTCAAGCCTTTAATGTTTCAAGGTAGAGCGGTAGTCAGTAAAGAAGAAATGGAACGTCATTTCTATGCCTATGATTCCACCATTAAGCTTGCGAACCGCGTAGACTTAATGACACGCTGGTTACTGAAGAAGATTGCTGATTTTAGTCATGAGGAAAGAAACGCTTCATGGGTTGAAGATCAAATTGAGCTATTGGACTCCAGTGATTACCATCGTGCATATCAGATGTTACGACGTAAGAAGAAAGCCACGCAGGATAGTTTTGATGATTTTGATACTGAAAAAGAAGTGTTATCCCGGTATGTAGTCAGCCAACGCTTAAAACCACTGCGCGGATGGACTAAACGAGGCCGTTTTGTGGATGTTAAGGGCTTGTACAGTGCGCTGTTTACGGATCGTGAGCTTATGGAACGTCTAAATGGTGTTAATTCTCTGCCGGAAATCTGGGATGAGATCTGTGAGCAAACACTAAAATCAATCGCAGTAAACGAGCTTGCCTACGAAGATGCTACACCATTCCTTTATTTGAAGGAGTTAAGCCAAGGCTTCCGTACCAATACGCTGATTCGTCATGTGATTGTGGATGAAGTACAAGACTACTCACCTTTCCAATTAGAATTCATGCGCCGTTTATTTCCAAGGGCAAAAATGACCGTATTGGGTGATCTGAATCAGGCGATCTATGCACAAGGTGAGGTGCTCGGTGATTTGTCTAGTTTGGTAAGCATTTATGGGGAAGAAAACACAGAAGTGATCTCGTTAACCCGAAGCTATCGCTCCACTTTTGAGATTGTAGAATTTACGCGTTCAATGATTCCTGGAGGGGAAAGAATTGTGCCGTTTAATCGAAGAGGAGAAGAGCCTCAGCTAAGTGTGGTGTCTAGTGAGGATGAGCTTCTGAATGCAGTTGAAATGGATATCCGGAATTTGCAATCCAAGGGGTACCATTACGTGGCTGTCATCTGTAAAACAGCAGAAGAAAGCGCAAGAGTTCATGATGAACTACATAGTAGGCTACCCGTAAGGCTCGTTACGAAAGAAACGCCGAATTTCCAGAAGGGAACATTGGTGTTACCTGCTTACTTAGCTAAAGGTGTGGAGTTTGATGCTGTCATCATCTACGATGGTTCAGCTGAACGATATGGCAGAGAAAGTGAGCGTAAACTGTTCTATACAGCTTGCACTCGAGCAATGCACTTGCTGCATATTTTTAGTCTAGGAGAACCAAACCGGTTTCTTCCATCTGTAAAAGCAAAGACCATGATAACAAATTCGCTGTAAAGCCCAATTTTCTGATCATAAGATCGTCCTTTCGCATTGGCGGAGGACGGTCTTTTTATATGTATGAATAAAGAGGGATGAACAAACCACAATATAGAGAGTCGTCGCAAACAATGACAAAGGTGGTCAGTTCATGAAGGAAAGAAAATGGGATCTGCTTGCACTGGCATCCATTCCACTAATTATGACCCTCGGTAACTCCATGCTGCTCCCTATTTTGCCGCAGATATCTAAAGAACTAGGCATTAGCTCTTTTCAGGTGAGTATGCTGATTACTGTTTATGGATTGATGGCTATCGTGATGATTCCTATTGCAGGGTACCTGTCTGACGCTTATGGACGAAAAAAGGTGATTCTTCCGAGTCTAATCATTGCTGCTATTGGTGGAGTCGTCTGCGTGGTGGCGGCTTGGTTTATGAAGGGCGTTAGCGCCTATTGGGTCATTCTGGCCGGACGTTTGTTACAAGGGATAGGTGCAGCTGGTGCTTTTCCTATTGTGCTGCCCTTCGTTGGTGATTTATTCAAGGAAGAAGAGGATGTAAGCAAAAGTCTGGGAATTATTGAAACCTCTAATACCTTTGGTAAAGTACTCAGTCCGATCCTTGGTGCTTATCTTGGAATATGGCTCTGGTTTGCACCTTTTATCGCTATTCCTGTTCTATGTCTAATTTCATTTGCTTTAGTTCTGTTTCTAGTTCGAAAGCCGGAAGCGAAGGAACAACCTGAGAAACAGGGGATAAGAGAATTTTTATCCGGAATTATGAGCATTTTGCGTGAAAAAGGACGATGGTTGTATGCTATTTTTGCCATAGGCGGTATCTGTATGTTTGTAACCTTTGGCGTTCAATTCTATTTATCGGAAATGCTGGAATCTAAATTTAATATGCATGGCGCAATGAAGGGATTTGTGCTGGCAATACCATTAGCCTTGTTATGTCTGTCTTCATATGGAACAGGAAAGATCATTGGTCAGAACAAAACGCTAATGAAATGGCTGGGCTTTGGAGGTATGGTATTACTAACTGCAGCAATGATCTTTGCGGGGTTCAATAAAGGTATTTACTTCTTAGTCGGGTTTATGGGCTTAGGTTGTGTCGGAATCGGGATTGTGCTTCCTTGTATGGATGCTTTAATCACGGAGGGAATTGAGAAAGAGAACAGCGGTACGATTACCGCTCTCTACAGCAGTATGAGGTTTATAGGGGTAGCCGCAGGACCGCCAGTGGTATCGCTGCTGTTAAGCAGTGGCCATTGGGTGTTATTCGCTTTGATGGCAACAGTCGGCGCAATTGGTGGTTTGCTGACCTTATTTGCAGTAACGCCAAGCAAGGGGAGCAAGGGAGAATCTGGCGTGAAAGAAAAGGAGCAGGTAAATCCGCGCCTCTTGTCAAATCGTGTTCGTCAGACTTCTGCAAGGAATTTAGATGGAAAAAAGAGCTATCCTTAAGCTACGTTGCCGTAGCTTGCAGGATAGCCCTTTGATAAAAGAATGTAAGACAATCTTAAGCTTGTGGTACGGATTCCCAATCCTTCAGGAAGCGTTCGATACCGTTATCTGTCAGCGGATGCTTCCAGAGGGTAGGCAGGAGCGATCCTGGGATGGTAGCAATGTGAGCACCAGCAAGAGCGGCTTGCTCAACATGCGCAATGTTACGGATGGATGCTGCAATAATTTCGGAAGTCATACCGTAGTTAGTTAGGATGGTCTTCAGATCCTTGATCAGCTTCATTCCGTCAACACCGATATCATCCAGACGTCCTACGAAAGGAGAAATATAAGTTGCGCCTGCTTTTGCAGCCATCAAGCCTTGAGCCGCTGAGAAGACAAGCGTTACGTTAGTTTTGATACCTTTTTTTGTAAGCTCATAACAAGCTTCTAAGCCATCTTCAGTCATAGGGAGTTTAATGACAACGTTTGGAGCCCACTCAGCAATTTCATATGCTTCTTTAAGCATTTCTTCTGCTGTAAGTCCGATTACTTCTGCGCTTACTGGACCTGGAACGATGGCTACGATTTCTTTGATAACATCTTTAAACAATCTTCCTTCTTTAGCGATGAGTGACGGGTTAGTCGTTACGCCATCCACTAGACCGAGGCGAGTAATACGTTTGATCTCTTCAATATTTCCGGTGTCCAAGAAAAACTTCATTTTAAGTTTCCTCCCTTGATTTCCATATGGATTGACAAACAATATTCATATTTTCATTATGAGACATGTCAAACGAAGTTTCAACTGTTATTTTGAATATTTCAAAATAACTTTATAGATTGAATATCGCTTACACTTGTTAAAGTGTTGATAATATAGGATTGGTCTATGCAGTTATCCATGATAATATATAATCGGTATTGTTATTATGGAGTATTGGGTGGGACGTGATGAAATGTACTCGATATTAGTTATTTTGCTTGTGCTAGTGTTGTCAGTTGCCGGATTCTTGGCCTACCAGAACAGCAAATTGGTATCTAATCAGAATAAATTAGGAGCTTTATCACGCAATCCTTCTCTAATGTATTCTATCTTTGACCAATCTTGTGCTGCTAGTGTGGAAGATCCAGACGTAATTCCTTTAGTTCAATACACAGTTTTTGTGGAGTCCAGCGGGCAGGCAGTTGTGAATAAGCCTTTAGCAATCATTAATCTATGTAGAGTAAGTGCGGGTAGAGGAAATCTAGTTCTCGCTGATGTCGAACGCAGCGTGCTGGAGCACATTAAATTGGCAGCCCCCTCAGATGCTTTCATTGAGCATAAAGCTTACTTACATAGGACTGCTAACCACGCTGAAAAAGAGATGATCCTAAATTTAGAGGATGTAGTGAAATTACAATATACATAAGACAGAATGAAGAATATTGATTTTTTTGGCTGCAAGAAGGATAATACGAATTTGGATACAAGAAAAGAGGAAAATAGAGTGTCGCCCGTAACGGAAGTGAATTTTGAAGTAGTTGATCCAGAGAACGCTGATTTAAGAGAACTTATTACATTTCTGGATGAGGAACTGAAGATACGTTATCCGCATGAGATGATCTATGTTGTTGATTTCGAGGATCCCAAAGTTAAAGAAATGACTTTCGTAGTAGCCTACTTAAACGGAAATCCAGTGGGCTGTGGTGGGCTTCGTCCACTGGATTATATCGGAATAGAGATTGCAACGATGGAGTTGAAGCGCTTTTATGTAGATTCTAGTTATCGTAAAATGGGCATAGCTACAAATATGCTGTTATTCCTTGAAGAACAAGCATTAGCGGCGGGGTTTAAAGAGATCCGATTGGAGACCGGAATTAAGCAGCCAGAAGCGATTGCACTTTACGTCAAGCATGGCTATCAACCGATTGATTTATTTGGTCCCTACATAGGTGATCCGGATAGTCTCTGTTACGGCAAAATACTATTAACTTTATAATGGATAACATGGGGGTATTAAAATGAGTATCAACGTTAAACAACTAGCAGCTGAAAAAGCAGTGGAATATGTAGAAGATGGAATGAAGGTAGGTCTGGGTACGGGATCAACTGCCTACTGGGCAATCCGCAAGCTCGGTGAACGAGTCAGTGAAGGCTTGAAAATTACCGCAGTAGCTACTTCACGCGCTTCCGAAGAGCAAGCACGAGAGCTAGGAATTCCACTGGTAGCTTTTGGTGATATTGATAGTCTGGACTTAACCATTGACGGAGCGGACGAGCTAGACAGCAGTCTGCAACTAATTAAAGGCGGCGGCGGCGCTTTGCTTCGTGAGAAGATTGTAGCTAGTAATAGTACCCGAATGATTGTGATTGCCGATGAAGGTAAAGTTGTAAACACGCTAGGCAAATTTCCGTTGCCGGTGGAAATCGTTCCTTTCGCGTGGGAATGGACTGTGGCAGAGCTTGCCAAACTGGGTTGCCAACCTGAATTGCGTCGCAGCGGAGAAGAGTTATACAAGACGGATAATGGCAATTACATTGCGGACTGCCGATTTGAAGCGATAGAAGCTGCACCGAAGCTAGCACTGACCATCCAAAACATCCCGGGTGTTGTAGATCACGGCCTATTTATTGGAATTGCAGCGATGGCGATCGTAGGTAAACTTGATGGAACTATCGAAATTATTGAAGCTCAATCTAAGAATTGATTAACCGCAGACATAAAGAAACTTACCGTTCATGGCCGCTAAAAGGATTGACACGGGTAGTGCTAACTCTGTATAGTGCTACTGTTATCTATTGGATGTTTATCGGATTTGGACGTGAGGTACATACCGGAGGTCCTCTTCAGTATAATCTGGTTCCATTTCGCACGGTGTCACTTTATTTCAACTTGGATAACGGTCTATCACTTATCAATCGGCTAGTAAATCTGCTAGGAAATGTTGTGGTTTTTATTCCATTTGGTTTTCTTTCGCCATTAGTAAAGATACGTCCGGTTTCTTGGCTTAGGATCTCGCTATATGCTGTCCCTTGTATACTGCTTTTGGAGTGCTTGCAAATGCTGCTGCATGTGGGAAGCTTCGATATTGATGATTTACTATTAAACATGCTGGGTGTGTGGACAGGCTACGGATTGTTTCGAGTGATTAGCTTTAAAAGGAACAAAGAAGGAGAAATGTGAAGAATGTTGATTGATCTTAAACCCCTCATTGGTACACCTGAGGTGAATGAGCTGCTGACCTATGCGGTCATAGATGATCCGAATGCTCTACAGCAGACTTCGTCTGATTATAGCGAACAAGCCGCGCTAAATTTATATGGCTGGGAAGAGGAAGAATTACTGCTTGGTCTTGTAGGCTTTGAAGAAACAGAAGATGGTTCTTTGGATATTCGGCATATTGCTGTATTGCCAGAGAACAGAGGAAAAGGTTATGCACGGGGGATGATTCTGGAGCTGCTTACTACGCGTCAGCCGCGTTATCTGGTAGCTGAAACAGAGGATGAGATTGCTGCAGATTTCTACCGTAGTCTTGGGTTCATGGTGTATAGCCTCGGCGAAAATGCAGCAGGCATTGAAACGCTGAGATGTGTTTATGAAGTAGAAGAGATCGCGGATGAGGAATAAACTGTTGTTAGAAGACGTACAATGGCAGGTCGAGATGAACTCTCGGCCTGTTTTTTTGTGGGGTACATTTTAAATTATTCCTTAGAATTGTAAAGTTGACTTTTGAAATAAATGGGATTATAGTTTGACAATGAAACTATTATACAGTTGAACTATATTTGGAGGTAGGAAGCTTTGGAAGGTGAAGTTCAGCATTGGATTAACCGTTATATGGATGCTTATATGATGGTGACTAGACAAGTAGCCGCAAGAATTAAAGATAGCATTGCTGCAGATACAACGAATGATCAGTATCAAATTCTGCGTCTAATACATGCTCAGGAACAATGTACATCTACATATCTGGCAGAAACTTTTTGCGTGGGTAAAAGCTCCATTACAGCAATTATCAACAGACTGGTGCAAGCGGGCATTATCGAGCGAACCCGTGATGAGAATGATCGTCGTCAGGTGTATTTATCGATGTCAGAGCATGGTAAAAAAGTATTTGAAGCAGCTGAGTCGCAAGTACATGAAGTAGTGGCCCCGTATTTGTTTCATTTTGAAAAGAAGGATATTGAGACGTTCATCATGATGTTTGAGAAACTGGCAAGTCTAATTCAGAATGATAATGGAGGGAAGAGCCAATGAAGACGATTCTAAAAGCAAGATGGGCGGTTATCGCAATCTGGCTCGCTGTAGCGGTGGTGCTAGTGATGACGGCCCCGTCTTTCTCTGATCTTGTCCGTGAGAAGGGGCAGGTTACCGTTCCAGAGGGATACCCTTCATCTAGAGCAGCAGAAATCATGAAGGAAGCGTCAAGCGACAAGGGAGGCGAATCGCTCCATCAAGTAGCCCTTGTGTTCAATAACCCGAAGGGAATCGGAGTGGAAGAAACAGCAAGTATTCAACAAGGCGTTGAGAAGCTGGCTGCGAATAAGGAATCTCTGCAGTTAGATTCCATCACCGATCCTTTTTCACAAAGTGAGCTTAAAGATACACTGATTGCCAAAGATGGCAAGACCATTATGGTGGCGTTGTCCGTAAAAGGTGAAGGAGAGGCTGTTACTGCGCTGCCAGATAAAGTGGATGAGATGCTCTCAGGTGTTAAAGCAGATCATTATTTGACGAGTGAAGGTCTGATTACAGAGGATATGATTGCAAGCTCAGAAGCAGGGCTAAAGAAGTCGGAGTATATTACAGTTGTCTTTATCCTACTTATTCTATTCGTTGTGTTTCGTTCGTTCGTAGCGCCTTTTGTACCGCTGCTGACAGTGGGTATCAGCTATATTGTATCCCAATCTGTCGTGGCTTTTTTGGTGGACCGTTATGATTTTCCTTTATCTACCTTTACTCAAATCTTTATGGTTGCAGTCATGTTCGGAATTGGTACGGATTACTGTATTTTGCTGATCAGTCGCTTTAAAGAAGAATTGATGACCGCAGAAGATACTAAAAGTGCAATCATTGCAACTTATCGAAAAGCTGGAGGAACGGTGTTCTATTCGGGCTTAGCAGTGTTTGTAGGTTTTGTAGCGATTGGGTTATCGAAATTTATTCTTTATCGTTCAGCAGTAGCTGTTGCAGTTGGTATTGCAGTTATGCTATTGGCACTTGTGACGATTGTTCCATTCTTTATGGCTGTTCTAGGCAAAAAGCTATTCTGGCCTTCCCGAGGCAAGCTGGAGCATAGTGAGAGCCGTATTTGGGGATGGGCAGGTTCTTTTTCTTTAAAAAGACCGTGGGCCGCTCTTCTAATTGTTGCAGTAATCGTAGCCCCTTTCTTAGTTACCTATAGCGGTAAGCTGTCCTTTAACAGCCTGGAGGAAATTGGTTCAGAATATGCTTCGGTAAAAGGTTTTAATATTATTTCAGAGAGCTTCGGACCAGGTGAATCGATGCCTGGCAAGATCGTAATCAAGAATGATGATCGTATGGACAATTCAGAATATCTGGGACTTGCAGAGAAAATTAGCCGTGAATTGGAAAAAGTGGATAGCGTAAAATCTGTTCGGAGTATGTCACGTCCAACAGGTGAGCTGATTAGTGATTTCTTGATTCCGAATCAGGTGGGTACTCTTTCTGCTGGACTGGACCAGAGTAATGAAGGACTGACCAAGATTCAAACCGGCTTGTCTGAAGCCAGTAAACAGCTTAGCGATAATGCTCCGAAACTTACAGAGGCTGTTGCAGGAAGTGCTAAGCTGACAGAGGGCACAGCTGATCTCAAAGATGGAATCGTTGCTTTAGGTGCTGGGCTCACCCAGATTGAGAGCGGGATTAAGAGTGGCTCAGCGGGTGCGGGAGAGATCAAAGCCGGTCTTCAGCAGGCAGCAACAAGTGCTAAACAATTAGCAGATGCAAATGCGAAGTTACTTGAGGGCTATAAAAAAATCGGTGGTGGCTTAACCCAGCTGGGTGAAGGACTCGGGCAGCTTCCGAAGCAGCTGCAAGGGGTAGCAGAGGCATTAAAAGGACTGGACGGTTCCTTTGCTGGCCTTGAGAGCAGTTATCCGGAAATGGTTCAGGATGTAAATTATTTGACGATCAAAGGTACAGTAGCACAAAGTGGTACGGGTGCAGCACAGCTAGCAGCCGGTCTTGGTCAGGTTTCAGAACAGCTTAAAGGTGCAGCTACTGGTTTAAATGAGGCGAATGCCGGTTATGCCAAAGCTGCAGCTGGGCAAACCGCGCTCGCACAAGGCTTAGCTAAGCTTGTAGCTGGAATGAGTCAACTGCAATCTGGACTCGATCAGGCGGCAGCAGGTCAAGGGCAGATCGTAGATAAGATTCCATCTATCACAAGTGGTCTTGACCAATTGCAAGGCGGACAGAAGCAGCTTGCAGATGGTTTTGGTGAATTGACAGGTCAGATTGGAGCCTTAACCACTGGACTAAGCGATAGTGCTGATGGATTGAAGCAAATTACAAGCGGTCTGGGCTCGGCACAAGAATACTTGAATCAGATTCAAGCGGCTAAGGATGAAGAACTGAGCGGATTCTTCGTACCAGCTGAGGCACTTAAAGCTGAAGGTATAAAGCAGGTATTTGATACGTACTTGTCTGATGACCGTAAGGTGATGACGTTGGACGTGGTATTCACAGAGAATCCATATAGCTCAGAGGCTATAGATAGTGTGGGTGATATTCAAGCAGCAGTAGATCGCGCAGTTAAAGGTACGAAGCTTGAAAATGCTGAAACAGCTATTAGCGGGGTTACAAGCAGTCAAAGCGATTTGCGGAACATTTCCAATGAAGACTATACACGTACAGTAATCTTGATGCTGAGCGGTATTTTCATCATATTAGTGTTGCTGCTTCGTTCAATCGTAATGCCGATTTACCTTATTATTTCACTTTTGATCACTTACTTTTCAGCGTTGGGCGTTACAGAGGCTATATTCGTTAATCTTCTGCACTTTGAAGGAATTACCTGGACAACGCCATTCTTTAGTTTTGTTATGCTGATTGCACTAGGTGTGGATTATAGCATTTTCTTAATGGCCCGGTTTAACGAAAATAAAACATGGGACGTAAAAGAAGCGATACTACACGCTATGCGCAATATGGGCACAGTTATCCTTTCAGCTGTAGTTATTCTGGGAGGTACCTTCGCTTCGATGTATCCTTCTGGGGTATTGTCGATGATGCAGATTGCTACAGTGGTGCTCGTAGGATTGGCCTTGTATGCTTTAATCTTCCTGCCGTTCTTTGTCCCTGTAATGGTACGGATCTTCGGCCGAGGAAATTGGTGGCCATTTTCGGTTAAACAGAGCGGGGAAGCTAACAAACAGGATTTAAATATGTAAATGGGACTATACTCCATTTATGAATCAGAAGTCATCACAAGTTGTTTTTTTGCAGCCAGCCACCGATATATTTATCGGTGGCTGGCTGTTTATTTGAGTAGAATGAATCGCTTCGATGGGACATTATTAGCGGGGAGAACTACTAATCCGTTCAATTGTCATGGGTCTTTTATCCATTGTCGTTTGGTTCTTTAGGTTATTGTTATTATGTTTTCTGAAAATTATAATAACATTGATTCGTTTTCAATGTCTTCAAATTACAACTAGAAAGCGAGATGATGAATGATGAAAGTAAACATGAAGAACAGCAGTATCGCAAAGAAGGTCGCTCCATTTGTTATCACAGCGGGGGTTATTGCCGGAGTAGGACTTATCGATACCGATAAAGCGTTAGGACACGGTTATGTATCCGAACCAGCAAGTCGTGCGAAGCTTGGTGCAGCGAATAATGTGGGTTCTGTTCAATATGAGCCACAGAGTCTAGAGGCACCAAAGGGCTTCCCACTGGCGGGTCCTGCAGACGGGAAAATTGCATCTGCGGGTGGCATGTTCGGAGGAATTCTGGATCAGCAATCCAGTGATCGCTGGATTAAGCACGATATGGTTGGCGGAGTAAATGACATCACGTGGTATCTTACAGCACAACATAGAACAACAAAATGGCATTACTACATTACGAAAAAAGGTTGGAATCCTAATGCGCCAATTAAACGTTCCGATTTAGAGCTTATTGGAACTTTTGAGAATGGCGGTAAACAGCCAGAGCGTTCTGTGACACATAAAGTAAATGTCCCAACTGACCGCAGTGGATACCATGTTATTTTGGCGGTGTGGGATATTGATGATACGGCGAATGCCTTCTACCAAGTCATTGATGTGAATCTAAAGAACGGTGAATCAGGACCTGGGGTTCAACCAGACACGGAGAAGCCATCAACGGTAACAGGGTTACACACGATGAATGTAGAATCGGGCAGTGTAGAGCTTATGTGGAATGCTGCAACAGATAACTTAGGCGTAGATCATTACATGATTTATCGCGGGGATAGCGTCGGTATAGCGAAACAAACCGGAACATCCTCAACAACGAGCTTTAAAGACATTACTGTAGAACCAGGTAAAATTTATACATATTATATTGTTGCGGTGGATCGTGCAGGGAACATGTCAGGCGGAGGTAATATTATTGTTGTTAGCACACCAAACCCGGAAGTGGTTATACCTCCAGTGGAAACACCAGATACTGTGAAGCCTTCGATGGTTGAGGGGCTGCATACCATGTCAGTGAAGCACAATAGTGTTAATTTAATGTGGAATGCCGCCCAAGATAATGTAGGTGTTGATCATTATGTTGTGTATCGAGATGGTATTGAATTGACCCAAACTAAGGGAACTTCCTTTACGGATTTAACGGTGCAAGCTTCCACTACGTACAATTATCATGTGAGAGCTGTAGACGCTGCTGGTAATATTTCAGACAACAGCTCTTTGTATACAGTCACAACCCTTGTGAAACCCGTATTACCAGATGTAGCAGCTTGGAATGCCACCGGGTTGTACATTGTAGGAACAAAAGTTGAATACAAGGGTAACGTTTATGAAGCTCGAGTGACATTTAGAAGTTTCGGTGATACCAACTGGAATCCGGAGTCGGCATTATCGCTTTGGAAATTAGTGACGAACTAATAACATCGTTTTCCCTAATTTATTATAAAAAATGGAGATCATTTCTGATAATCAGAAGTGATCTCCGTTTTTGGGTTAAGGAGTCGTCAAGTTTATTTCATCTTGGCGAAAAAGCTGCGCAACGCCCAACCGCGCTCCTGCCGTTTTTTATATTTAGGGAGTGAACGATAAACAGCGGTGGATTCTTCGAAAGCTCGTTTTGCATCCTCTGATCTGCCAAGCGCTTTATACATCGAGCCAGCTAGATAATACGCCTCAGAAGAAGAAGACTGGATTTCTTGATACTGAGTAACGTAATGTAATGCTTTATCATGATTCGTATGGCGGAAGGTTTCCGCTAACCAAAGATACGGCTGTCCATATTGAGCCTTACGGTTGATCTCCAGACCGCGAAGCGTCTGTGCCTCGCCTTCCTCCAAAGCACCAAGCTTTAGATTCACATGTCCAAGTTCTACCCAATATTCGGCAGATTGTTCATAACGATCCTCGATTTGAAGTAGGAGATCCTTCGCTTCCCTATATTTTTTACGTTCTGCCAAACTCCGCGCTAAATCAAATTTGGATGAGACATCATTAGGATTCAAAGAAATAGTTGTACGTAGCTTGGAAATTTGACGCATTCTTTTGAAGGGCTTTGTAATGCTGGGGAAGATACCCACATATCGCCGATCCAAGAAATACAAGATAAGAAGCAGGATAATAATAGCCAGAAAAGGGTTGCCCACTAATCTGAAGAGCAGTAAAACACCTATAAATTTAAGCATAACTTCCCTCCATAATCATTTGGTTCCGGTATTACGATTGAAAAGGTAGATCTAAGGCAGCTAATTATACCATAATTCAAAGCAATCTGAATCCCGGGGTTTAAAAATAATACAACTTTGAGCAGCTTAATAGCGTCTTAGTGTAAGATGAATAATAATTACAATAATATCATAAGAAGGGAAAATCAAGACGAACTTATTAACAAGGAAACTACGGATGATTAGTTTAGCTGTTTGTTCTACTTTTATAGCTGTAATGATCCTCCCGCAAGCGAAAAGTGAGGTTCCAACAAAAAGATAACTTTCATTTAACACTTATTTTAATATTCTAAGGTACAATTAGTGAATTAATCTCAATTGAACCATAATAACCAGTCTGGAGTGATAGGTATGGCTTTTACAATATGTGTGTTCGCCGGATCGAATCCAGGTCTTAACTCAGAATATACGGAAATGGCTAGAGAATTGGGTTATCATATAGCTGCACAAGGGTGTAGGCTGGTTTATGGAGGCTCAAGAAATGGCCTTATGGGACAGGTAGCCGACGGAGTGTTATCCAATGGCGGAGAAGTCGTTGGGATCATGCCAGTGGATCTTTTTAAAGATGAAATCAGGCATTCTGGGTTAACGAATCTGATTGAGGTCTCTAGTATGCATGAACGTAAGGCCATTATGAGCGGTATGGCTGATGCGTTTATTGCCCTGCCTGGAGGTCTTGGAACCTTTGATGAGTTATTTGAAATCCTATGCTGGATGCAGATCGGGATTCATCAGAAACCGATAGGGCTGCTGAATATAAGAGGCTATTTTAATCCACTGCTAGCCATGATCAGTCATAGTGTAAGTGAAGGGTTCGCTCCTAAACATGCAATGAAAATGTTAGATATGAACGCTGATCCCGAATATTTGCTTGAACTGATGAGAGGTCAAGTTGATCATAGTAATAAAGGTCTTGGGAACGCTAGATTTCCTTCACAGCGCTAGATTTAAGCTTCCACGGCTCTAAGGAGCGATTGAACGCTTTACACAGTAAGGACGCAAACACTTCACGGTGTTTACGTCCTTATTTTTAAATAAATCATTCATTAATAGGGGGTAGGTTCATGATTCAAAAATTAGGCTTTGCGGCTGACGAGCGCTTGTTAATTATTAATGCAGACGATTTTGGAATCACTAAAGGAACTAATGAAGCTATTGTTGATTTATTTGAAAAAAAAGCTATAACATCCACATCTATTATGATGCCTTGCCCAGACTCGAATGAAGCAATGGAGATAAGTAATTGTAGAGGAATAAAGAATATGGGTATTCATTTAACTTTAACAAGTGGCGAGCAGCATCCGTACAGGCCCGTATTCCAAAATAGGAATTTAAATAGTTTAATTACGGAGGAAGGGAATTTTCATATAGATGCCACACTTCTGGAAAGAAACGCTGCTGATGATGAGGTTAGAGTAGAGATAGAAGCGCAGATCCAAAGTGCAATTGTACATGGCATTGATCCAACTCATCTGGATAGTCACGGGGGAAGTATTATGGGATTATTTACCGGCCGAGATTTTTTAGAAATAACATTTGATCTATGTGAAAAGTACCGTCTACCCTTCAATTTACCTACTAGGATAGTAGAACAACCGTTTTTTAATATGGATCAATTGAGAAGGTTTAAAAAAAGAATTTCTTCAGCAAAAGAGAGGAGCATTCTACTAATCGATGATATAGTTTCTCTTCCTTATTGTATTAACCCCACTGCTACGTACAGTGAAATGAAAAAGGGATTAACTGAACGATTAAAGAATTTAAAGCCTGGAATAACCCAATTAACGATACATCCAGCTAAAATAACGGAGCAGTTAATAGCCTTAACGACATGTTATACAGAAAGAGAATTGGAATATCTTCTACTAAACGATATTGAAATTAAGCAAGTGATTATCAATGAGCAGATTACACTTATTTCGTGGACAGATATACGTGATATACAAAGATCTATTTAGAGAATTATAAAAAGGAATCATTATTCATTTTGTTTAATAAGAATGTGTTAAAATGGTTTAAACTTTGGAGAAGCTGGGTAAATACCCATAAGCAGTCTAGCAGAATTGCAAATTTCAGGAACGTCACGGAAGGAGTTTGAAATCCAATGAATGTGATCGTACATCATCTTATGGCTTACAATCATCAGTTTTTTAGACCTCAGCCCGTGGTCAATCCTAAGCAAGAGAGATCTAATAAGAAGAAGCAGAGTTTTCAGGAAGTGTTGGATGAGAAAATGAAAGTGTATGGAAAATACAGAATTATTAAGTAAAAGCTACTACATACGTCTGCTGAAAAAAGCCGGAATGCAGTGATCTTAGGGTCACTGTGTTCCGGCTTTTTTTAGGGTCTAACCTCAAAGAATTGGCAGCTCTTGCGGGAGTAGTAAGTCAGATCACTAACTCTGGACTGAATAACGACATCGAAATCAGTGAAGCGGACAACGGTTGCTCCTGAATTCACCAAATGATCGTCCTGAAAGACTCGGACAGGTAATTTTCGGTCAACGGCTTCTTGGAAATCACTGTCTGTAAACAGCGGGCGGTTAATCGGCATAGATATTAAACTCCTTTTGATCATTTAATGAAGGTAGAAATAAAAATAGTATACCTGCGGAAGCATGAAAAATCCAATATAAGAGTAGCTGACGAACATTTTATGAGCAACCTGTTTGGACAAAATTCTATGCGCCCACTTCAGACATAACATAGTTATGAATGTACTAAGGGGGTTTAAATATGCACTGGCTTTCCATCATTATTATTGGTCTGGCTTCAAATTTGGATAACTTAGGAATAGGCGTTTCCTTTGGCGCACGGTCCACAAAAATTACACCTCTCTCTAATCTGATCATTGCTGTTCTTTCAATGCTGGCTACCTTCCTTTCAATTACCTCAGGAGAATATGTTTCAGAATATTTCTCGGAGGCACTTGGCAATGCCATTGGTGGCTGCTTGATTCTGTTTATGGGACTCTGGAGTATTAGAGCGGTGTATAAGAAACCAACTTCAAGTGTAAGCATGGATATAGAGGCCAATGTCCTCAGCACAGCTTCTACAGATACTGGCTATCGTCATGTCTTAAGATGGCAAGAATCGGTGTGGCTGGGTGTAGCGCTGGCTATCAATTGTATTGCTACAGGCTTTGGAGCAGGGATCAGCGGTGTGAACGCAACCTTCACAGCGATCTCAGTGGGTGCCTTTTCATTTATCACTGTTGCTGCCGGAATGCAAATCGGGAATCGAATGTCCAAAACCTGGCTAGGCAAACATTCTGATCTTATCGGTGGATTGTTATTAGTAGGTATAGGTCTGTATGAAATATTTATTTAAGCTGATCTTGAGTTCGTAAGTATTTCCACCATAAATCGGAAGTTTACCTCCTCAAAAAAAGAAAATAAACCCTGTACACTAAATCTTGTAAGAGAAACCTTTGAAAGGGGTACAGGGGAATGAATAAAGTAAAACACTTGGCACTTTCGTTAGTCGCTATCATGCTTGTAGGTTCACTGGCAGCATGCGGAGGCAACAACGCCGAGAACAACGCATCAAGTAAAAATACAGGTAACAACGCAGCAAGCACAAGTGAACCAACAAAAGATGAGGGTACTGAGCCTGCTGAGAAAATTGAACTTTCTTTCTGGACACTCGGCAACGTGAACTACGAGGATCTAGCGAAGGAGTATACGAAGGAACATCCAAACGTAACGATCAAGGTTCAAAATACGGGTGACCAAACGGCTCATCATAATAATTTGACCACAGCTTTATCGGCGGGGTCGGGTGCACCAGATATTTTCCAGCTTGAAATCGGTTTCATGGAGCGCTTTATCAATGCACAGGATAAATTCTATAACCTGAATGATCTTGGAGCCAAAGATATTCAAGCGAACTATTTGGATTGGAAATGGAAACAAGCCTCTTCCGTAGATGGCAGCTTCCAGTTGGGTTTACCAACAGATATCGGTCCGACCGTTGTTTATTACAGAACAGATTTGGCGGAAGCAGCCGGATTGCCAAGTGACCCGGAAGGATTCGGCGGAGCCATTGATACATGGGACAAATTCGCTGCTGTAGCCAAAGCTTTCAAGGAAAAGACAGGTAAGCCTTTTGTAGATCTTACAGATCTTACCTTTAATGCATTGCGTGACCAATCCGCGGATGAAATCTACTTCAGCAAAGCGGATGGCAGCTTTATCGGAGACACCAACCCGCAAGTTCGCAAAGCTTATGATTTTACGGTTAAAGGTATCCAAGAAGGTTGGATCAGCAATCTAATGCTCTGGTCTCCAGAATGGGGCCAAGGAATGAACGATGGATCTTTTGCAGTCGTCATGGGACCGGCTTGGATGGCGGGAAATGTTAAGAGTAATGCTCCAGATACTACTGGGAAATGGAAAATCGCACAGCTTCCTGAAGGTGCTGGAAACTGGGGTGGTTCATTCCTGACCCTGCCTAAAGAAGGTAAACACTCGAAAGAAGCTTATGATTTCATCGCTTGGATGGATAACAAGGATAATCAACTGGAATCCTTCAAGACAAAAGGGTTGATGCCTTCCATTCCTGCCCTGTACGAAGATCCTGCATTCGTAGATTTCAAGGATGAATTCTTCGGTGGTCAACAAACGGCAGTTGAATTTGGTAAAGCAGCTAATCGTGTAAAACCGGTATACTACGGTCCACTTCATGACCAAACCGATACCTTCTTCAAAAATGCACTGAAAAACGTGTTGGAGAAAAAGGCTGATCCGGCTAAAGAGTGGGATGAAGCTGTTAAACAAGCGAAGAAGCTAGCTGAACGCAGCTAAGACTTCTAACAGAAAGCGTGCAATGCCTTGAAGGTCCGGATTCATAGAGAACAGTATTCTCTGTGAATTCGGATTTAATTATAAGAAAGTATAAGTTTCACGCAATACTTTATGCTTTAATTCTCGCATAAACGATTACCGTCCTTATAAGGACGCCGAAGACGTTTTGCTTGATACGTTAGATTACCTGGAGGTGTGTCATGGCTGAACCTGTTATTGCAAGTCCGCATGCCGAGAGCAAACGACCGTTTTTAACGGAACAAAGAAGGAGCCGCATCACCGCTTATACATTCATCTCTCCTTTTTTTATTCTGTTCTCGATATTTGGACTATATCCGATCTTCTTTACGATCTACCTTTCATTTTTTAAATGGGATGCCTTGAATCCTATGAAATTCGTAGGAATGAAAAATTATGAGCTGGTCACAAGCGACCCTACCTTTTGGATTTCTTTTAGCAACACGTTAATTATGGGACTGCTTGGTACGATTCCACAGATCCTATTGGCACTTTTGATTGCTGTTTTGTTGAATTCGGGGATGACTCGTTTCAAAAAAACGTTCCGCGTTCTCTTTTTCATGCCGAATATTACTTCAATCGTTGCGGTTACCCTGGTGTTTAGTACGCTGTTTGGGAACAACGGGATGATCAACTGGATGCTCAGTGGTTTAGGACTTGATAATGTGGCCTTCAACTCTGGCTGGTGGGGAGTCAAAATCGCGATTTCAACTATGGTGATGTGGCGCTGGACAGGGTATAATGCCATTATTTTTCTATCAGGACTTCAAAGTATTCCTACAGATTTGTATGAAGCAGCCCGAATTGATGGAGCGAACAGAAGGCAACAATTAACCTTCATTACATTACCACTACTAAAACCATTTATCGTATTCGTTACCTTGCTCTCGACCATTGGTGCGCTGCAGTTGTTTACTGAACCTTATGTATTCTTGGGGCAATCAGGAACTGGATCTACCCGTCAGGAAGGAATCACTATGGTTACTTATTTGTACAGTGAGGCATTCCGCAATGGATTCTTTGGTACGGCGGCGGCTACAGCAGTTCTACTATTTGTGGTCACAATCATATTCTCTGTCCTTAATATGCTGGTTTCAAGCCGCATGGGTGGAGATACAGGAGGGGGTAAAGCGTGAGTACTGTGCGTCTATTAAAAAAAGATCCGGATGATCTTGGGATTTTCGGCAAAGTAGGATTTTATCTCATTCTGATTCTTGGTGCACTCGTGTCCATCTTTCCTTTTTACTGGATGTTTGTAGTTGGCACAAATGATAGGGGCGCAGTATTCCATGTCCCCCCTTTGCTTACGGTTGGAAACCAATTTTTTGATAATTTCCAGCGGGTTCTGGATAAAACGGATTTCTTCCAAGCCCTTGGAAACTCATTATTCGTCTCGTCTATGGTAACCATATCGGTCGTATTTTTCTGTACATTGGCTGGTTATGCTTTTGCTAAATATGAATTCCCGTTTAAAAATATTCTTTTCTACTTTGTAATTGCTACTCTATTTGTACCCCAGCAGCTTGGTGTGTTACCTACTTATGTCATTATGGCCAAGCTCCATTGGATCGACTCCTTTAAGGCGCTGATTGTTCCGGCAATGGTTAATGCTTTTGGGATCTTTTGGATGCGGCAGTATATCTCTACAGCTGTACATACAGAACTGATCGAAGCTGGACGGATTGATGGCGGAGGACATTTCCGGATCTTCTGGAACATCGCCATTCCAGTGATCACTCCAGCTATGGCAACACTAGGCATACTGAATTTTATGACCGTATGGAATGACTTCTTTTGGCCTTTGGTCGTGTTAAAGAACCAAGAACATTTTACAATACAAATCGCGCTCCAACAGTTATTCTCCAATCGTGACGGTCTGGATTATGGAATGATCATGTCAGCTACGTTTACGGCGACCTTGCCATTGCTGATCGTCTTCTTGTTATTTAGTCGTTGGGTAATTGCGGGGCTTACTTCAGGAGCTATCAAGAGCTGATCTTACTTTTAGGTCTTTACAGGGAATAGGCGGTTTCGTGAAGAATACTAGAGAACAGAGACAGCAGGGGGAAGGGGAATACCATGAAGCTCCGCCGGAAAATCTTGTTCGCTATTATTCTTCTCGTCTTTATTCCAGTGATCCTGATGGGGATCGTCACATATGTTAATTTCTCCAACGCTATGGAGAAAAAATCAAGCAACTTCTACTGGGTTTCACTGCTCGAAACGGATCGAAAGCTCAAATTCGCACTTAGCGAAATCTCCTCGATCACAAATGCTGCAATCACACAACCGGTTATTCAACAATCGCTTAAGCAGACTAATTTTGTGCTCACTTATGATCGCAAGCAGGAACTCAACAATTTGCTGATTAATCATCCGATGATTACTTCATTTAGTTTATATGGCAAAGATCGGCTGCTCTATCAATACAATGCACCGATGTCCTTTGAGGACATGAAGAAGCAGAGTTGGTTTAATGCGATGGAAAGTGCGGAGGGGCGCCCTGTATGGTCAGGACCCGGTGAGAATGGTTCAGCATTATCCGGCCATCCGGTACTTGTGCAAGCCAGAGTGATCAAAGATTATTATTCACTTGAAGATATCGGCTATTTGGTCGTGAACGTAAAACCCGATTTACTAGATCAGATTTTTTGGGAGGCAGCAACTCTGAAGAAGGGGGATATTCTGCTAGTGAACAAGCTAGGGAATATAGTTTTTAACAAATCCGGTGAACATATAGGGCAGCGCACCGAGTTCCCTTTTTTAGAAAATGATTATGCCAAGGAACAAAACTATTACATCGATAACTATCAGGGGGAACAATCACTCATAACCTTCCTCCCTTCACATAATAAAGACTGGTATTTGGCAGCGATTACACCGATGAATCTAATCTCTTCGGAGTCCATTTCTATCCGCAATATTGCGATTATTTTGAGTACGGTTTCATTGTTATCGGCGATTTTATTTGACCGCTATTTTGTTAGAAGACTCGTTTATAGCATTAATAGCGCAGTCAACGGGATGAAGCGGGTGAAGCAAGGGATTTTTACACCTATCACTACACGTTATCGTGCTGATGATGAAAGTGATTTTCTGATTGATGGCTTTAACCGAATGAGCTCACAGATCAGCGAGTTAATCGTACAGGTGCAGACGGAGCAGGGGCGGAAGAAGGAAGCAGAAATGCAGGCCTTAATGGCGCAGATTAATCCTCATTTTATTTATAATTCACTTGAATCAATTAATTCAATGGCTGTGCTGCAAGGCAATAAAGATATTAGTAAAATGGTCATTTCACTCGGCAAGCTGCTGCGAATTAGCATTAGTCAGAATCAAGAGCTGATACCACTGCAAATGGAGTTTGAGCATGTTCGCCATTATCTGGATATTCAGAAGTTCCGTTTCGAGGATAAATTTTCGTATATTATAAATCTTCCTGAGAATCTTAGAACGTTTATGACTCAAAAGCTGATTGTTCAGCCCATTGTAGAGAATGCATTGTACCATGCGATTGAGCCGATGGAGGACCCTGGAATTATAGAAATCACAGCCTATGAAATGGGTACGGATATGATTATTATCGTAAAAGATAACGGTCCGGGCTTCGACTTAGCCAAGATGATGAATCTATGGGATAACGAGGGAGGCGGCCAGAAGAAATATAGTGACAGTGGTGTAGGGCTTAAGAATGTTCATGAGCGCCTGATTATCAGATTCGGCAGTCCATATGGCTTACTTGTGTGTTCATCCCCTGGATTTGGTTCAACGATTCGAATCCGAATACCAAAAATACTGCCATAATCGATCATACAGAGGAAACAGGGGGAGATTGACATGAAGTGGTTATTGAAGTGGGGCTGGATGTGGATATATCTAGTCTTGATATCTGGCGCTGTTCTATTTATTACTTTAGGAGATCATGAACCGATTGAAGATAATTCACCAGAAAAAATAACGCTGACTTTCCGTCACTTCTGGATCAAAGAGCATGATCGGCCACTGCTGGCTATCTTTGAAGAGATCGTGGATAAATACCAAATTGCGCATCCAAATATAAAAGTTAATTTCGAAGGGTTAGACCAGACGATACACCGTGAACAAAAGCTGAAAAGTGAGATGGTTACTGGCACGCCACCAGATATGTTTGTATTATTTGGTGGGGCCGAAATAGAGCCATATGTGCGTTCTAATCGTCTTGTTGATCTGACTGACTTTGTCCGAGAGAACGGTCTAACCAATCAATTCAAGGATCTGCATCTATGGACCTTTGATAACCATATTTATGGATTGCCCATTGAAGGAAACGCTGAACCACTGTATTACAATAAGACTATATTCAATAAGCTGGGTCTAGGGGCGCCTACAACGCTGCAAGAACTCGATGATGTCATACTGGGGCTCAAGGCCGGAGGATACATTCCCTTTGCACTCGGGAATGAGGATCGTTGGCCCGCCGGGATTTTTGCACATTATTTAATGGATCGTTATGCTGGCTCCGAGCTGATCCAGAAGCTAATCACAGGTGAAGATCAAGCGAGCTTTCAGAATGAGGCCTATTTAAAGGCTTTTGAGCATTTGGATCAATGGATAAAAGAAGGTGCTTTTAGTTCCAAGTCTAATGATCTTTCAACTGAAAATGCAGTAAGTTTGTTTGCAAGCGGTAAGGCTGCAATGTATTTAAACGGGAACTGGGATATCAATTTATTTTCTGGACGTGCGGCTCCAGCTGATTTTCAGAATGAGGTAGGCGTTATTCCATTTCCTGCTTTGAAGCAAGGAGAGGAGCCTTCGATTGCAGGAGGTTATACCATCGGCATTGGTCTTTCCTCCGAACTAAATGGAGCTAAACGGGAAGCCGCTTTGGATCTTATGAAGGCTTTTTACACGCAGGAAGTTCAGACCCGAATTGTATATGAAGGACTGAGAATTCCATCCATTCGTATTGCTTTTGATCCGGAGAAGACCGGTCCGGTATTCGCGCAAGTGATGGAAATGATGGAAGTGAACCGCAAGAGCTTTGTGCCTTACGATAACGTATTATCACCTGAAGTTAAGAAAATGTTCCTAAGTGTCATCGAAAAAATGATTAACGAAGAAATGTCTGCAGATCATGCTTTAAAGCTAGTGCAGGCATCATCGATGGAATACTGGAATCTGATCCAAAACTCAAGTGTTCAATAAGCATGGAGGTGCTGGAATGGATGAGATAGAAGAGAAATATAAAGTACTGCTCGTAGATGATGAGCCGATTATTCTTCGTAGTCTAAAGGTAGCTATTCCATGGGATGATCTCCAGATGGAAATTGTGGGAGAGGCTCGAAATGGAGAACAAGCCCTCCGCTTAATAGAAGAAACTACACCGCATATTATAATCAGCGATATCCGTATGCCTGTGATTGACGGAATCACTTTGATGAAGGAAGTATTGCCAAAGAATGCTAAGCTGGTATTTATTTTTATAAGCGGATACGGGGAGTTTGAATATGCGAGAGAAGCTTTGCGTCAAGGAGCCTTTGATTATTTGCTAAAACCTATCGATCATGACGAACTGGTTGAAATGCTATACCGAGCGAAAACAAGACTGGATGACCAAAGAGAGAACGACCAGATGCTGCATTCCGTGCAGATGCTGTCAATGCTCGCTCGTGAACGGATGTTTGCTGAAATCACTCTGGGAAATGCAAGACCGCTAGAGCATCTGAAATGGCTGGAAAATAGCGAACTTGAAGATGGCTATTTCATGGCTGTTGTCCAATTGGATGATTATTCTGCGTTGACCGGGCAGTGGAGTGTGGAAGAAAAACGACTATGGCTGTTTGCGATCCGTAATATTGTTGAAGAGTGGTCCCTGGAGCATGGAGTACTTACAGTCTTCCCTTTTCATAACGGAGAGTGGGTATTGCTCTTCCCTGGATCTCTAAGCGCGAGCAGAAGAGAACTCGGTGAACTATTGATTACAGGGATCAAAAGATATTCCAAGCTAAGCTGCTCAGTAGGGATTAGCCGCTGTACACAAGGCATTGATCAATTAAGCACAGTGTATCCTTTGGCTGCAAAAGCTTTGTATCAACGTTTCTATTCTGGACTTGCCGGGGTGTTCATAGATGAGGAAACAGCCTTCGCAGGCAATACAGAAGTGAAATATCCAAAAGAGCTGGAGACCTCGCTGATAGAGAGTATTCGTACCTTGAATAGAAACCAAATGTCATCCTTGTTTGATGAGTTGGCATTATATATTGAAGCTCAAGCTATTCCTAAAGAAATAGCAGAACGTCTTCTTGTGGAGATGGTTGTTGTGTTATACAGACATTTTGAACATTTGAATCTAAATTCGGACTGGTCTCTACATGGATTGCTAAGCAAGCTGCACCATTTGGTTACCTTGACTGAAATGATATCTGCTTTGAAGGAAGAATTTGGGGTGCGATTGAATCAAGGGAGTAAACCTGTAAATCGGGAGGACACACGCAGTTCCATCGAGAAGACAAAACGTTATATCGAGGGTAATTATCATAAAGACTTAAGTATTGAAGAAGTATCGGAACTTGCCGATCTTAGTGTCAGTCATTTTTGTACTTTATTTAAACAAATAACAGGCTATACCTTCTTGGAGTATGTGACTCACTGTCGAATGGAGAAGGCGAAGTATATATTGCAAAGTAGTAATGTGAAGGTGTATCAGATCGCTCCGCTTGTGGGTTATCAGGATTCACGGTATTTTACCCAGGTCTTCAAGAAAGCTAGTGGTCAGACACCTACGGAATACCGAGAAGAGCATGCGAGGCAGGTCAATTAGCGAAGAAGTACATGGATTGATTAGCAAAAGGGATAAAAATAGGGCATAAGTATGACATTTATCATACCCTTTACTTGATGTTTGTGACTTATAGGATGACACTTTATCTCCTATACTTAGAATAGATAAAAAGATCCTTAGCCAGACACATCAAGGAGGAAACGATAAAGATGACTACAAAACAGACATCACAGCTCTCCAGTCTTAAAAAAAGTGTAGCCCCTTACGAAAAAAACGACCGCAACGCGAGCATAAGACAGCTCATTAATACTTTAGGGCCACTTGTGCTGTTATGGGGCGGAGCGTATTTCTCTTTATCCGTTTCCTACTGGCTCACCCTATTGTTGGCCATTCCTGCAGCAGGATTTGTAATTCGAACTTTTATTATTTTTCATGATTGTACGCATGGTTCATTCTTTAAGAACCGTAAAGCAAATGACATTATCGGAACGATCACAGGTGTATTAACGCTTGTTCCTTATCGACAGTGGAAGCATAGCCATTCTATTCACCATGCCAGCTCTAGTAACCTCGATAAAAGAGGGATTGGCGATATATGGATTATGACTGTTGACGAATATGAAGCAGCTTCTTTCTGGAAACGTCTTTACTACCGTATTTACCGTAATCCGATCGTGATGTTCGGGATAGGACCTATCGCTGTGTTTATGATCCAGTATCGCTTTAATGCCAAAGGTGCAAGACGTAAAGAACGGATGAATACCTATTTAACAAATGTATCTATTGCAGCTCTCTATGGTTTGCTTATTTGGGCGATCGGCTGGCAGGCCTTTATCATGGTGCAATTGCCTATCGCTTTTGTATCTGGTTTTCTCGGAATATGGTTGTTCTATGTTCAGCATCAGTTCGAGGATTCTTACTTCGAGAATGAATCGGAGTGGAGTTATGTTATGGCTGCAGTAGAGGGAAGTTCATATTACAAGCTACCTAAGCTATTGCAATGGATTACAGGGAACATCGGGTTCCACCATGTCCATCATTTAAGTCCGAAGGTACCCAACTATAATTTAGAAAAAGCACATAATGCCACGCCACCCTTGCAAAAAGCGACGACTATAACACTTAGTTCTAGCTTGAAGGCTTTGCACTTCCGTCTTTGGGATGAAGAGAATAAGTGCTTCATAAGTTTTAAACAGATGAAGTCGAGACTAAACAAACCTAAGGTAGCAGCTGCAGCAGCAGAAGTCCTACAAGTTCATAAGACTAGACTCCAAGGAGAATAAATATTATAGGTTCGAACAAAATAGCAGTATAAAGAAAGGTTAGAGCCGGAGAAATCATTCGTGGCTCTAATCTTTTTCTGTTTGGGGTAGTGAAACAACAGATTTCCACTGAATTTATGCTAGAATAAGGAGAGTAATGTATGGTGAAAAGGAGAGCGGTCATGCAAAAGTGGCATCATATTTTTCATAAAAGCACAGGTCTCAGCCCTTATGTGTGGGTCGTTTTTTACATTCTACCGTTTTATTTTATATTTCGCTCCTCCTCAACCTATCAAGTAGTTTGGGGAATCTTGATGATCGCAGTATTTTTTGTTTGTTATGTACTTTCTTTTGTATCTAAGGGCTGGTTGGTTTATTTCTGGACGAGTGTTCAAATTATAGTGTCTATAACGATGACGCTTTTGTTCGGATATATGTATTTTGCACTTTTCCTAGCCTTTTTTATTGGGAACATACAGAATCGAGTGGGTTTCTTCACACTGTACTCTATTCATCTGTTAACTACGATCATTACGATTAATTATGAGCTGCTATCACGTAATTCAGTGTTTATTAGTCAGCTACCGTTTGTGCTTGTAAGTATGATTGCAGTGATTCTACTTCCAATTAGTACCTATAACCGAAATAATCAAGGCAAGTTGCAAGATCAATTGGAGGATGCGAACAAGCGGATATCCGAACTCGTTAAACTTGAAGAACGACAACGAATTTCGCGAGACCTCCATGATACATTAGGTCAGAAGCTTTCATTAATTGGTCTGAAGAGTGATTTGGCAGGAAAGCTAATCGACTCTAATCCTATCCAAGCAAAAGCAGAGATCAATGATGTACGACAAACGGCGAGAAGTGCGCTGAAAGAGGTTCGGGAAATGGTTACGCGAATGCGCGGCATTCGGCTTGAAGATGAACTTATCCATATTCAGCAGTTTCTTGCAGCTGCGGAAATTGATTTTACATTGGAAGGAAATCCGAAGCTAACCAATACCTCATTGATTACGGAAAATGTACTTAGCATGTGTATAAAGGAAGCAGTCACTAATGTTGTGAAGCACAGTGGAGCGCAAGCCTGCTCTATTCTGATTAAGCCCTCTCGAACGGATTTAGTCATAAAAGTGCAAGATGACGGGAAAGGAATACCTGGGAACGATCTTTATTTTAAAGGTCACGGACTGCAAGGTATGAGAGAACGTCTTGAATTTGTAAATGGCTGTATGGATATTGTGAGAGATAGCGGGACTACAATTGTGATTAAAGTACCCAATGCATTTAAGCATCAGGAACCGGAGGTCATCCTATAATGATAAAAATTGTAATCGCTGAGGATCAACGAATGCTACTCGGGGCGCTGGCCTCTTTGCTCGATTTAGAAGAGGATATGAAGGTTGTGGGCCGAGCAAGCAATGGGGAAGAAGCTGTTGCCATGGTTCAGCAGCTTAAGCCGGATATCTGCATTATGGATATTGAGATGCCGGCGATGAGTGGTCTCGACGCTGCTGAAGCCTTGAAGAATAGCGGCTGCAAAACGATGATATTAACGACCTTTGCTCGGGCGGGATATTTCGAACGTGCGCTCAAGGCGGGGGTTCACGCTTATTTACTGAAGGACAGTCCTAGTGAAGAGCTGGCACTCTCTATCCGGAATGTTATGGCAGGCAGACGCATGTATGCACCGGAGCTGATGGATGAAGCCTACAGCGGTGAAGTGAATCCATTGACTCAGCGGGAGAAGGAAGTGCTCGGCCTGATCGCCGATGGTAAAAATACGAAAGAAATTGCCAGTGAGCTGTACATTACTACCGGTACCGTACGAAATTACATCTCAGTTATCCTTGATAAGCTGGATGTGGGGAATCGGATTGAAGCGATCACTCGCTTTAAGGAAAAAGGCTGGTTTAAGTGAAAATATTAAATTTTTTAATGTTATTTTGATGTTAACACTCGCCAAATGTTCCCGAGCCGTATATCATTAATTATCAGCCTATTATTCACAATAGGACAGTTAATCAAAAGGAAGTGTATTTTCTGATGTCAAGAAAGCTAAGAGCCGGCATAGTTGGCGGCACAGGTATGGTAGGTCAGCGGTTTATTGCCCTTCTAGAGAATCATCCTTGGTTTGAAGTAACTGCAATTGCTGCAAGTGCGAAATCTGCTGGGAAAACGTTTGAAGAATCGGCCAAGGGCAGATGGAAACTATCCACTCCAATGCCTGAGAACGTGAAGAATATTATGGTTCAAGATGCTTCTAAGGTAGAAGAAGTAGCTGCGGACGTAGACCTGATCTTTTGCGCAGTAGACATGAAAAAAGAAGAGATTAAAGCGCTCGAAGAAGCTTATGCTCGTACGGGTACTCCAGTAATCTCCAATAACTCTGCGCATCGCTGGACGCCGGACGTGCCTATGGTCATTCCTGAGATTAACCCAGAGCATCTTGGGGTTATTGCGCAGCAAAGAAAACGTCTGGGTACAGAAACAGGTTTCATTGCGGTTAAACCTAACTGCTCCATTCAAAGTTATGTGCCTGCGCTTCATGCGCTTAAAGAATTCAACCCCTCTAAAGTTGTAGTTACAACGTACCAAGCGATTTCCGGTGCAGGTAAGACTTTTGCTGACTGGCCAGAAATGCTTGACAATGTAATTCCTTACATTGGTGGTGAAGAAGAGAAGAGCGAGCAAGAGCCGTTGCGCATCTGGGGAAGCGTGCAAGAAGAAGGCATCGTAAAAAGTGAAGCGCCAACCATTACTTCGCAATGTATCCGTGTGCCTGTAGCGGATGGACATATGGCTGCTGTATTTGTTTCTTTTGAGAAAAAGCCATCCAAAGAAGAGATTTTGAACCTGTGGAAGAGTTTTAAAGGACGTCCTCAAGAGCTTGAGCTGCCTAGCGCACCTAAACAGTTCATTACTTATTTCGAAGAGGAGAACCGTCCACAGACCAAACTGGATCGCGATATTGAGAACGGTATGGGCGTGTCGACAGGCAGACTTCGCGAAGATGCCATCTATGATTACAAGTTCGTGGGCCTCTCCCACAATACCCTGCGCGGAGCAGCCGGCGGTGCTGTATTGATCGCTGAGCTTCTGAAAGCAGAAGGATATATTCAGCCTAAATAAACTGGATGAGCTATAAAGCGGATTCGAAATAGACACCTCATCAAAGCCTAGTCTTTGGTGGGGTGTTTTTTAATGGATTGATTTGGTGAAATAAGTCAGGGAAGGAGCTGATATACTTGTATAAATATTTATTAGCTTTTATAGGGTTACCTTTAATACTATTCACAAGCGGATGCACATCATCCACTCAAGAGGTACAAGAGTATGGAGTATCTTCCATAAATGCTGAAATTCCTATTCCGGAAAATGCCAAAGAAATCGAAGTCACGACAACTTCTAGTAATCCTAATGTAAAAATAGGCGTAAAGTACGAACTCGATAATATAGGGGGAGAACAAGGTCTCTATCGACCTGACCACTACTTTAATAAATTAGAGGATGCTGGCTGGGTTGAGCTGGAGGACAAGCGGTTAGGGCATGTGCAATTTTTCGAAAAAGAGGGTACTGTCATCGCCATTGAAATACATGAAGATACCTTTGATATTTATGAAATGAATAAAGATGCTAAATACTAATCAGAGTATCGTTAGACGAAGCTGAGCTATTACTTAAACAGAAAGTTTGAGAGTGTGGTAAAATAGATGAAGTGTATAAACTATACGAATTCTGAATGACTGACGGAGTGATATGATGGGTGCAAAAAGTAAAGGTGGCGGCACGGGCAGAGGTACGGGGAGTAAGGGCTGGACACGCTGGAACAAAACAGCAAAGCCAGTTAAACCTGCAAAAGGTGCTCCAACCACGGGTCCAGGCGCTAAAGATCTAAGTGGAAGCAAGGGCAATAACGTGAAAAAAAGCGGAAGCACCAAATAGCTCCCTTGAACTGGGTTATTCCTGAAGGTTAACATCTGATTTTGATCGTTAAAATCAGGTGTTTTTTTATTGGATAAATATGACTAAGCTTATGAATAGAAAGTAGGTTCATTGTGAGAATCGATAAATATATAAGCGAGACTGGCTTTTGTTCCAGAAGAGAAACGAAAAGGCTAATTGCCGCTGGCCGAATCGCGGTTAATGGAGTTGTCTGTGAGGCGAATAATCTTATAGAGCCAGAGGATATTGTATCCGTAGATGGAGAGCCCATAACGACTAGTAAAGGGGAGCTGGTATATCTCGCGCTGAACAAGCCAATCGGGATTACCTGTACCGCAGCCCCTGATGTGGCTGGGAATATTATAGATTTTGTAGGATATCCTTCACGAATCTTTGCAATCGGGAGATTAGATAAACACTCGGAAGGTCTCATTTTATTAACGAACGATGGAGATATCGTAAACAAAATGATGCGTTCCGAAAATGGGCATGAGAAAGAATACGTGGTTACCGTAGATAAGCCAGTGACGCCAGAATTCTTACATGAAATGTCTAGCGGTGTGGACATACTTGGGGTCACAACGAAACCTTGCGAAGTGTACCCGATCGCTGATGATGAGTTTAGAATTATCCTAACTCAAGGCCTTAATCTGCAAATACGCAGAATGTGCAAGGAGTTAGGATATAGAGTACTTAAACTAGAACGAATAAGAATCATGAATATTACACTTGATAGTTTGGAGCGAGGACAATGGCGTCATTTGAGCGGAGAAGAGCTGAGTGAGCTTATGTTCCTCTTAAATTAACTTCTTGAACAAATCCTCTAGCGGCTAAGGTGATGTCTTCAGCGCCCGCAATAGCTGATATAACGGAGATACCGTCCGCACCCGCAGCTAGTACTGGTGCTGCATTGTGCACTGTGATTCCTCCTATGCCGACTAAAGGAACCGTAATGCCGCTGTTTCGTATTTCCTCAATGACTAATGTGCCTCGAACGGCTTGGGCATCGTCCTTGGAAGAGGTAGGATAAATAGGTCCAATCCCTAGATAATCAGCTCCATCTGCAATGGCCTGCTGGGCTTCGGCGAGCGAATGAGCGGACACACCAACGATCTTGTCCTCCCCAAGCAGCTGCCTGATTGCTAGCGTGGGGGTGTCATCTTGTCCAACATGAATGCCGTCCGCATCAAGGGCGATGGCTAGATCAATATCGTCATTAACGATAAAAGGGACTCCGTTAGCACGACATATCTTTTGAAGCCGTCTTCCTAAATTAAATCTAACCTCTGCAGTTAATGCCCCTGTACCTTTTTCACGAAATTGGAACATTGTTATGCCTCCAGCAACGGCTTCTTTTAATACCTTGGCTGGGGATTTAAGGCAATTCACACTGCCCATAATGAAATAGACTTTTAATAAATTACGTAGTTGATCACTGTCTATTTGCTTCAAGGTTCATCCCTCGCAATCTATTCTGATATGCAAAATGATTCGTAGGTCCATGTCCAGCCCCTATGCCCAGCTCATCTTCAATCGCCGCTTGTATAAAAGCTTTGGCGGTTTGAATGGCCTCAGCAACGGATTTGCCTTTGGCTAGCTCAGCAGTAACTGCTGCTGAATAGGTGCAGCCTGTGCCGTGCGTGTGTCTAGTCTGAACTCGTTGACTCTCCATAAAGATGAATTCGTGACCATCATATAGGAGATCCACAACAGCCTTAGTTGAGGTATCATGCCCACCTTTTAGCACTACATAGTTAGAGCCCATGGCATGAATGATTTTAGCCGCTTCTTTACGATCGTCTATAGTAGTGATGCTTCTGTTGGTAATCATTTCAGCCTCTGGAATATTGGGTGTCGTCACTAAGGCTAGCGGGAGGAGATGATTGATTAAGGACTGAACAGCTTCTTGCTGTAGCAGCGTGGAACCCCCTTTAGCAACCATCACAGGATCAACTACAAGATTACGCCAGCTGTATTGCTGGATCTTCTCTGCTACGATACAAATGATGTCACTGTTAAATAGCATCCCAGTCTTCACGGCCTCAGGCTTCAAATCAATTCCAATGGAATCAAGCTGTTGCGTAATAGCTTCCAGTGTCAACGGAAATACGCCCTGAACTCCTAGTGTGTTTTGGGCTGTCACAGCTGTGAGTGCGGACATGCCATATACAGAAAGCTCTTGAAAGGTTTTTAAATCTGCCTGGATGCCAGCGCCACCACCGCTATCCGAGCCGGCTATAGTTAAAGCTTTGGATATAGTCATTCTGTTCACTCCTTAGGGTTGTTATCTGAGTTGTTTAATTTTTGATTTATCTTTGTAAGTTTCAGCTGTGAGCAAGCTCAATTGATTTAGAAACTCGATTTGAAAGCTCCCCGGACCTTGTCCAGTCGTTAGTTCAGCGGCGATTTCAGCAGCCACTCCATAGAAGGAGAGAGCTTCGACTGCTGCTTCAAGAGATGCTCCTTCACTTACCGCAAGAAATGCACCGACTACTGCACTTAGCAAACAACCGGTTCCCGTTACTTTTGTTAGAATAGGGTGACCATTGCTGGCAATGTAGGTGTTATCTCCATTTGTGATGACATCATCTTTTCCGGTGATGATAACCACACAATCTAACTTCCGCGCAGCAGTCTCAGCCAAGACGACGACATCGCCCTCACCTTCACCAGCATCCACCCCTTTGATAGACCAGCTCTCACCAATGACATTGGCAACTTCAGCCACATTGCCACGTAGAGCGGTAATTTGCATCTCATTCACAAGCTTTTGAGTGACAGCTGTTCGATAAGCAGTGGCTCCCGCACCCACTGGATCAAGAACTAAGGGAACGCCGTGCTTATTCGCAGATTGTCCCGCGAGCACCATAGATTGAATGGCGTAGTCATTCAGTGTGCCGATATTCAGAACTACGGCAGATGAAAATGCGGCGATATCTGCCACTTCTTCGTGAGCATCCGCCATAAAGGGGGAGGCTCCAAGCGCTAAAAGACCGTTGGCTGAAAAATTCGCTACCACGATATTGGTGATATTGTGGATCAATGGATTGAATTCCCGTACTTTGGATAGATAACACATGATAATTCCTCCTCAAGTTTTATGGGCGAATAGCTAATGTTTAAAGATTAATAAAAGCATCCTCAGCTTTGATGTCAGTAGACAGTAAATCATTGTCTGATAGCCACTGGCGTACCTTCTCCCAAGACGCGGGTTCTTGATATCCAAAATCTTGGTCACCCGCATTCATTAGCGGTAGTAGAATAGCCAGACTCTTCTCTTCAATTTGCTTATCAAGTGGAGAGGTCTCATCTTCGTGTGCAAGCAGCAAATTCAACGCTTTTTCCGGATTCTCCTGCACAAATTGTTGTCCTTTAGTAATTGCATTTAGAAACTTTTTGAAATAGGACTCAGAATTTTGTATTCCTTGATCGCTGGCGACAAGTACTAGCTCGTAATAATCAGGGACTCCGTAATCCGTGGGGTTGAACGAGTTCACGGAATGCCCTTCTTTTTCCAAGATTAATTGTTCGTGGTTAATGAACCCTCCCATAATGGCATCCACTTGCCCCGTCGCAATCGCCGGAATAAGGTCAAAGCCTACGTCGATTAATTTGCTGGCCTTAGGGTCACCCCCATCGTTTTGGATCATCGTACGAATCATGGCTTCATAAAGAGGAATGGAAGAATACCCAATCTGTTTACCTGTGAGGTCTTTGGGACTATGAATGTCTCCAGTTTGAGGTACCATTAAATGATTAAGCGGATGTCTCACAATCGCAGCAATCGAATGTACTGGAATGTTCTCACTGCGTGCCATGAGCACCTGAGGCTGATAACTAAGCGCTAAATCGATTTGATTCGCTGCTACAAGTTTCAGTGCGTCATTGCTGTCTGCGGGCATTTGGATCTCTACGTCCAGACCTTCCTCTTGGAAATAACCATTCTGCTCAGCTGCATATAAAAAAGAGTGAACGGCATTGGGATACCAATCGAGCATAATCGTCAGCTTGTGCGTTTGTTTAATTTCGTTATTAGATGAATTAGCAGGAGTATTGCTTACATTGGATGCTTTTCCGCAGCTGGTGAAGATTAGGACTGAACATATGAGAAATACGGGAATAAGCCATTTTCTTTGGAAATTCAAATCATTCATTGTTTAGATCCTCTTTTCTTTAAAAATAATGGTTCGAGCAGAGCTATCATTAGAAACAACACTATACCAAGCGCGGACAACAGAAATACAGCGGCGAACATTTCGGCACTTTGCAAATTTCCGGCCATCCTTCGGCTAAAGTAACCGAGTCCTTTGCTTCCGCCGAGCCATTCGCCGATGGTCGCTCCAATCACGGAGTACACAATGGATAGCTTTAGTCCTGAGAAAAAGGAGGGCAGCGCCAGCGGGATTTGGGTTTTAACGAGCAGTTGCCAGCGGTTGGCGCCAAATGTTAACAATAAGTCTTTGTAGGCTTGACCACTTGTACGAAGTCCGTCATATGTACTCACAACGACTGGAAAAAAAGCAGTTAGAAACACAACAGCCACTTTGCTCCATAGCGTATACCCGAACCACATAATAAAAATGGGGGATAGCGCGATTAACGGAATCGTCTGACTGATAATAAGGAACGGATAGATGGCCTTTTCAAGGGGGCGAAACAAGTACATTCCGGTGCCCAGCAGTGCACCACAAATAACTGAGAGAACAAAGCCTACCCATATTTCCTGCAATGTGGCCAATAAATGCGGTCTGAGTAATTGCCTGTGTTCGATCAATGCGATGCCTATTGAAGAAGGTGCAGGTAGGATAAAGGCTGGAATCAAGTGAAGACGAACAGCTGACTCCCAGATCACAAGAATGAACAACAGCAGTAGAATGAAGGGAACGTAATTGTTTACATATTTTTTAAAAGGTATGGGCTGCATACAGTCTCCGCTCCAACTCTTCCCGTAACGCTATAAACCGGGGTTCATAGTTCATCTTGTAATGTCTTGGCCTCGGTAAATCAACGACAATCTCCTGGATTTCGCTATGGATTCCTCCAGACAATAAATAAATACGATCGCTTAGTAATAGCGCTTCCTCTAGATCATGGGTGATGAGCATCACTGTTTGACCGAGCTCATCCCAAAGCTCCAATAGCCAACGGTGTATCTCACGTTTGGTCATAGCATCGAGCGCTCCAAACGGCTCATCTAGCAGCATAAGACCGGCCCCGCCACCAGCTACAAGCGTTCGTAGAAATGCGACTCGCTGTTTCATGCCACCCGACAGCTCATGGGGATAAGCCCTCTCTACATCGGCTAAACCGAAACGTGAAAGCATTTCTTGAATGCGAGAGATCGTCTGTTGTTTGCTAAACGTTGGTTTAATCTCCCAGGGCAAAAGACAGTTGTCGAGCACGGTTCTCCAAGGCAACAGCAAATCCTGCTGAGGCATGTAAGCGATCTGACCTAAGCGAGTAGAGGATGACGGGTTCGAATGAATTATTATTTGCCCGTGAGTGGGTTCGAGCAAGCCTGCTATAGTTTTGAAAAGCGTGCTTTTTCCGCATCCGCTAGCCCCAATGACCGAGACAAACTCTCCTCTGCTGATATCTAAGGATAGATCTGCAAATACAGGGGGGTGTTCAGATTCCGGAAAAGAGTAGGTTAAGCCTTGAATGGATAGGATTGTCGTGATGATTGAACCTCCTAAACGTTTTGTGATGGATAAACTTCTTGTATGCTTAAGTTTTGTGATTGATTGTAAACAAATAAAGACCCATTCATTTCCGAAGGGAAATAAATGGGTCAAAAAGTTCATTCTGCATAGGAACACTAAAATGCATGGGATGAAAATTCTGCTCCACTTCCCTCCGCTGGTATGATCCAGATCAGGTTCCAAGGGTCCGGAGCTTGAAGCTCCGTCTCAGTCGGCCGACTCCCCTAGTGAAATAACAGGTCCATATTTAATTTGTTTATAAATATACCATATCTTTCTGAGATGTAAAGAGAGGATCTTGTGAAGGATTATTCTAAGAATGGGTAATATAAGGGTAGAGATTTACCTAATATTACAATTCCGATGTATATAATCGGAAAAAATCATTGACGGTATACAGCGGCCAGTGTAGTATACAATTTACCGGATGAATTCCGGGTAAAGAGAGGGGAATTAATTATGAAAAAACTAAGTTTAACTATTCTATTGGCGTTAACCGTGGTGTTTGTAGCGGCCTGCGGCAATAATTCGAATACCGGTACGTCTAAGAATTCTTCAGCTGGAACGAATGCTGGAAATACAGCCACTGCACAAAACAGTCTGGAAGCTGTTAAAGCTAGCGGCAAATTGCGTATAGGAACAGAAGGGACCTATGCACCCTTTACTTATCATGACGCTTCGGGCAAACTGACCGGCTTTGATGTAGAAATTGCTGAGGAAGTAGCGAAGCGTCTCGGTGTTGAACCAGAGTTTTTTGAGACACAGTGGGACGGTATTTTTGCTGGGATGGATGCCAAGCGGTTTGATGTTATTTTTAACGAAGTATCCATTAATGAAGATCGTAAAGTGAAATATGATTTCTCCGAACCGTATATCGTATCTAAAGCGGTATTGATAGTGAGTGAAAACAATGAGGATATCAAAACTTTTGCAGATCTTAAGGGGAAAAAAGCCGGACAATCTCTGACCAGTAACCTGTCTGATATCGCCCGTGAGAACGGGGCTGAAATTGTAGCTACAGATGGCTTCAATCAAGCGATGGACCTATTGACCTCAGGCCGAATTGATGCAACTGTAAATGATGGTTTGTCTTATCTAGACCTGAAAAAGCAAAAGCCTGATGTGAAAATTAAAGTGGTAGATGAGATTCCAGACGGTTCGCAAAGCGCAGCTGTTTTCTTAAAAGGCAACGAAGAGTTGGTAAAAGCAGTTAGTGATGCAATTGTTGAAATGAAGAGCGATGGCACGTACTTAAAGATTTCTGAGAAATACTTTGGTGCTGACGTTTCAAAATAATTCAAGGGTTCAGAAGCTTACCAGCTTGGAGCCAAAAAAGGATGTCTAAAAATGGATGACCGCAAAATACAAATTTTCTTAGATTCACTGCTACCCCTGCTAAAAGCTGGGGTGGCTTTTACCATTCCATTGGCATTGATATCATTTGCACTGGGAATGATCTTAGCGATATTGACAGCACTGGCTCGTCTCTCCCCGTGGATACTTCCGAAGCTAATCGCCCGCTTTTATGTATGGGTCATTCGTGGAACCCCATTGTTAGTACAACTGTTTATTATTTTTTATGGTTTGCCGGCAGTGGGAATTGTGCTCGACCCTTTCATAGCCGCGACCATTGGATTTACGCTTAGTGTAGGGGCTTATTCATCTGAAATCATCCGTGCGGCTATTCTGTCGATACATAAAGGTCAGTGGGAAGCCGCTTTCTCCGTTGGGATGACTCGTACCCAGGCACTGCGCCGCATTATTCTGCCACAAGCTGCCCGTGTTTCTGTACCGCCGTTATCGAATTCCTTTATTAGCTTAGTCAAAGACACTTCATTGGCAGCAATCATTACCTATACGGAGATGTTTAGAACTGCGCAGCAGGTAGCTTCTACAACGTATGAGCCTCTGCTGGTGTATACGGAAGCCGGATTATTCTACTTATTGTTCTGCTCTGTGTTGTCAGCACTGCAAAACTACTTGGAGAAACGACTGAGTCGTTACTCTGCGAGCTAAAGGGGGAGACAATTATGATTGAAATACTTAATTTGCATAAATCCTTCGGTGAGCTGCAGGTATTAAAGGGCATTGATCTGGAAATGGAGCATGGCAAGGTGCTGGTCATTATTGGCCCATCGGGTTCAGGCAAAACAACGCTTTTACGCTGCTTTAATCTGCTTGAAGTCCCTGATCAAGGAAGCTTATCGCTCAGTGATATTAAAATTAATTTCACGGATAACAAGAAAATCCCCCAGAAGTCCATTTTGGCGTTACGTCAAAAAACAGGGATGGTCTTTCAGTCCTATAATCTTTTTCCGCATATGACGGCACTAGGCAATGTAATGGAGGGGCAGGTGACGGTCCAGAAGCGATCCAAGGACGAAGCACGCGAACGTGCCCTTAAGTTATTAACTAAAGTTGGCTTGGCGGACAAAGCGGATGCTTATCCGCATCAACTGTCAGGTGGTCAGCAGCAACGGGTAGCTATCGCTCGTGCCATGGCAGTAGATCCAGAGGTGCTGTTGTTCGATGAGCCAACCTCTGCGCTTGATCCTGAGTTGGTGGGGGAAGTGCTTAAGGTTATAAAACAGTTAGCGGCAGAGGGGATGACCATGGTGATAGTGACCCATGAGATGAAATTTGCTGCTGATGTGGCGGACCGGATCATTCTGATGGATGGAGGCCATATTCTAGAGCAAGGGACTCCGCAAGAAGTTCTTGAGCATCCGCAGCATCCTCGTGCGCTGCAATTTTTGAACAGAATTAGTGGTGAAGAGATATAGAAGAAGATTAAGTTGCAAAAAAGAGCAGTTCAGGAACATTCCTGGACTGCTTTTTCGTGTGTTCAATCAGATCAGTTGAATGCCGCTTATCGGTTAGGATTTCAGACCGGTCTTCAGGAATTCCAAAGCATTATAGAGCATAATCGCAGCTTCGGCGCGAGTGATTTCACTTTTCGGATTAAACTTCCCATTGGCGTCTAAACTATTGATCTTGTATTTAAGCGAACGTTGAATGCTGCCTTGGTAAGAAGGATTCAGCGCAGCATCGTCAGCGATATCTACGGGCACTATATTAATCATCGGCAGATTCCCAATGCCTTCGACCCCTTGCACTAGATAATTGGTGAACTCTTCTTTGGTTATTGTTTTGGTTGGATCAATATCCTTAGGAAGCTCGACATGATTATAATACGCATTGATAAAGGCTTCAGCGTACCAAGCTTTATCCTTGACTTTCGTGAACAAGCCACTAGCAACGGGAGCTTTGTTGAAATCAATAGCCGCAAGACTAAGCTGGAGACCACCCGAAATGAACTGGATCCCTTGTGCTGTTGTAACTTTGGAGCTGGGCAAGAATTGGGATTCACTAACCCCTTTGATCAAGCCTTGGTTTTTTAAAGAAATAATTTTTTCTTTGCCGTTTATATTGTCAATATCCTTAAAGGTGTTTCCGGCTGCAAATATTTGGCCACCCAAAGAGCAGGAGAGAATCGTAACGGTTGTAATCGCGGCTAATGTTCTTTTTTTCATATTCATGTTTATTTCACCTCGTTGTAAGGATAGGCCTCATGGCCGCTATCAACTCCTTTAACGCAGAAAAATATGGAAAGGTTGCGGTCAAACCTACAATATTTCACGAAAAAGTAGATTTTGGTAGAAAAATAGGCAGGAAAAGGTGAAAGAAACTTTGGATAAGAGAGCTAAAATGTTATAATGATGTCAGGCTCTATTCATTCGTGACTAATTTTGATATGATTATATCGTAACGATTACTATTTACGTTTTATATTTTGATGCATAAATGGGTGCGTCTCAGTGGATACGGATGTTAAATCATTCCGGGAAGGTAGGAAATCAAATGGATCAAATTTCAAATATCAGTCAGCTTTTTGCGGCGCAAAAATATAAATTAACGCCCCAGCGTGAGGCCATAGTGAACATATTGCTCGACAATGAGAAAGATCATCTCAGCGTAGAAGAAGTATATATGCTTGTTAAGCTCAGCTATCCGCATTTAGGGCTGGCAACGGTATACCGTACACTTGAGCTCTTATGCGAGCTTCACATTGTAGAAAAGATGAACTTCGGAGATGGAGTCGCTCGTTACGATCTGCGGGGGAATGATCATTCTCACATGCATCATCATTTGATATGCAGCGTGTGTGGCAGGTTGGAGGAAATTAAGGATGACTGGCTAGTGGAGCTGGAGAAAAGAGTGGAACGTGAATACGGCTTTAACGTCACGGATCACCGCCTTGATTTCAAAGGCACTTATGACACATGTAAACGAACAGGCTGTAAAAAAGAAAAAGCAAACAAAGCGGTTTCATAAGCCGCTTTCTAACTAAAAGGAGAAGCTGTCTCAGAAGTAGTGAATACTGCTTAGGGGGCAGCTTCTTTTTTGGAAAGTAATTAGGGAAAAACTCCGTCTAAAGTAGTGATAATTGGCCAATATGAATGGAAATGGGGAAATCCTCCCTATAAATCGGCGGAAAATCTATATTTCACAACAAATCAGTTGAATTATAGGGAGAGTTTCCCTAATTAGTATTCAAATGCGCAGAAATTTCTGAGTTATAGGGAGATATTCCTTAATTCGCACGCAAAGCAGCGCTTCTTAAAAACCGGAGAAGCGCTATGTTGCGTTTTAAACAGTTAAAAGAAAGAAATCCTGCTTTTTGGGAAAGCCTATGTCATTTTTTAGCTTCGAGTGGGTACGAAGGATTTAATCCACGTTCCGAAGCTCCCAGGGTTACGGCTCTGAACAAGGATTACACCTTCTCCGCGGAATCGGCAGACAAGCGCTTCACCACTGGTTAAACTGTTCAACCAACCCGAGGCTGCTTTTTCTACCTTATAGTCCATATAATCTGGCCAAGCGACGAGATGTCCATTGTCGATAATCATCTCTTCACCTGGTGCTAAATTAATGGCGTGGATCGCTCCGAAGGAGGACAGGAATACCGTTCCTCTGCCGCTGATTTCTACAATGAAGAAGCCTTCGCCAGAGAAAAGTCCGCGTGTTAAATTTTGCATTTTGGTATTTACTTGAATGCCTTCCGTTCCGGCTAAGAATCCGTCTTTTTGAACTAACAGCTTATAAGAACCATCTAATTCGATAGCTTGGATATCACCTAATGATCCTGGAGACAGTAGGACCTCACTTTGACCACGGATAGCTCTGAGTTCCTGGAAGAAGAATTTTTCACCGCTCAGCATTCTTCCCAGACCCCGCATCACGCCTCCATCAGCCGTTCCTTTTAACTCTACGTTAGGAGACATGGCAACCATTGCGCCCATCTCAGCTTTAACACTTTCGCCGGGGTCCAAATATACCTTCAACATTGCAAAAGCACCCTCGTACAAAACATCGTATTTCATCACTAATAACCTCCGAATCTATTTAGATAAGTTAGAAAACAAGCAGTGATCTCATTGTAACGGAATTCTGGCTGCGCTCATAGTCTGTTTTATGTTAAACTATAGCTGTCTGATAGTTCATCAATGAATAGGAGAGTGGTGCCACATGGCACGAACCAAGACTCAAAAAGCCTTGTTAAAGGCAGAGCGCTCAGGTATCTGGTGCGCAGCTCAAAGCCGAAGATCCAATAGGGATTATAGCGCCATTTCACAGCATGTACGGTTAATGCCGAGCAAGCAGCAGCAACTGAATAAGAATAAATATAAGGAGCGGATCTTCCAAGATGATGCTCCTTTTTGTTTGGCCATTTGAAATGAATATATCACTAAGAATATACTGATTGAATACATAAAGGATAGGAGATGTGTAACTAATGAAACAAAATAAATACGACGATACGAATTTCTTCTCAGCCTATAAACAAATGCCTCGTTCCATTGGCGGGCTTGAAGCATCTGGAGAATGGCATGTATTACAACCTCTGATCCCAGACTTACATAATAAAAGTGTTCTTGATTTAGGCTGCGGGTTTGGCTGGCATTGTTTATATGCACGCGAGCAGCAGGCAAGCTCAGTCGTTGGCGTAGATATCTCTGAAAAAATGCTTCAAGAAGCGCGTGGAAAAACAGATGATCCAGCTATTTCTTATATCCAGATGCCGATTGAGGATATTGAATTTGCGAGCGAACAATTTGATGTGGTCATTAGTTCATTGGCCATGCATTATGTAGCGTCCTTTGAAGCCATCTGTCGCAAGGTTCATGCTTACCTTAAGCCAGGCGGCAGTTTTATATTTTCAGTGGAGCATCCCATCTTTACTTCTCGAAATGAACAGGACTGGTATGTGGATGACCAAGGCAATCGTCTCCATTGGCCTGTAGATCATTATCAGTCTGAGGGATTGCGTGAAACGACATTCTTAACAGAAAATGTGATTAAATATCATCGCACAATCTCAACCTATTTCAATGACTTGATTGGAGCCGGGTTTGCTATCAAAGCAGTTAAAGAGCCTAAGCCTTCTGATGAGATGAGCAATGATCCGTGGATGAAGGACGAGGATCGCAGACCGATGTTCCTGATTATTTCAGCTCAAAAAGAATAATTATCTCATTAACATGCCTATTCTTTGAATATAGAAGCAAGGGCTATCCTAGTAGGAGTTTATCTACTTCAGGGATAGCCCTATTTTCATTGATTCGCCTTATCTCTTGTTATACTTGAGTTCTGCTGTGTACACGGTATTGTCTAGGGGACATGCCGAAACGACTTCGGAATACACGGTGAAAATAAGTATAGTTTGCGAAACCGCAGGTTTCTGCTACTTGCTCCAGCGGCATTGGACTGAAGGTGATTCGTTCTCTTGCCATCTCTAGCCGGACATCATTTACATATTTGATAATACTGGTCCCAAAGGCCTCCTTAAATAAATGAACGGCACGGGAGACGGAAATATCTACATTTGCGGCAACATCCTCCAACAGAAAAGGTAAGGTTGCATGCTCCTCAACATATTGCTTCATTCGGTAAGCTAGATAGCCTTTAGGCGTAATCGCTGGCTGATCTGTAATGAGTCTGTCGATTTCCATACACAGGATTTGCAAATAACAGGCAGATATCGCTGGTGAGAAATCGGAAAGACGTCTGTGCTCAAGAATCAGCTGACGAAATAAGCCGAGGAAATTCTCACTCAGTGGCACACTTAAGAGTGAGGGTCTCTGAGCACGTTCCCACCATTCAACAATCCAAGTGCCTTCACAAAAAATATGATAATCTCCGCTTTCAATCCGCGGCTTACCTACAGGATACTCTTCCTTATCAATAATTAAATAGTAAGGATCATTAGGAGCAAACAGCATGATATCGCCGCTCTCCACTGGTGTCATCACACCGTCGATCATTGCTCGGCTTCGGCCCTCTGTTTGCAGACGAATTAAATAGTTCTGATTTCCATGGCTATGTGACATATGGAAAGGTTTGCGGTGAAAGGAAAATCCAGCGGATAAAACGTGACAGGTAGTAGATTGATTCATATGTCCTCCTTGATGACTAGAAATGATAATCAGATTGTTCATGTTTTAATCATATTATTCATTTTATTATATACGCTTTCATATTACTATGTACCTAAGCAATAAAGAAAGAAATCGACCATCCACGCTATACGGAGTCGATATTAGCTATGCAAACAAGAATGGCAGTTGAAGGAAACTAATGGGAATCAGATTAGTCAATTCTACAACAGCATTATTGTTCAAGTGATTGCTGCTGTTGATCTCTTTGGGGACGAGCAGCAGAAAGAAGTTTAAATGAATTAGTAAGCTAACCCTAAACCCATTGGAGTGATTAGAAAATGCTGAAGATAGGTCTGCAATTGTACACGCTTAGAGAAGAACTGGAACAGGATTTTGAAGGGACACTGCGTAAGGTAGCAGCCCTTGGATATAAAGGCGTAGAGTTTTTCCACTATTTCGGCCGCACCGCAGCAGAAGTTAAACAATTGCTAAATGAGCTTGGACTGGTCGCGCTCGGCGCACATCGTCCATATGACGCATTGTTGAATGATACAGAAGCAGAAATCTCTTACAATCTTGAGATTGGAAATCCAAATTTGATTGTTCCTTATTTGTCAGAAGAACAACGCAACTATGAAGAGGTTGCCGCGAATTTGAAGGTTATTGGAGAAAAGTGCAAAGCGGGCGGAGCAGTACTTCTGTATCACAATCATGATTTCGAGTTAACAGATAAATATGGTGATAGTGACCGTACTGCTTTTGATGGATTGTTTGAAGAGGTGCCGGCTGACCTGTTGCAAGTGGAAATGGATACTTGCTGGGTACATCATGCAGGCTATGATCCAGTTGAATATATCAATAAATACGCAGGTCGACTGCCGATCATCCATCTGAAGGATTTGAAGAAAAATGAAGACGGCTCTCCAGAAACTGTAGTACTAGGTGAAGGTGAAGTGAACCTTACTGCAATTTTAAATGCAGCTGTACAGGCGAATGTGGAGTGGGCGGTAGTAGAGCAGGATTTCTGCAGTCGTTCACCATTAGAAAGTGTAGAAGATAGTTTGAAATGGGTAAAAGCATACGCAAATCAAGGAGGAAAAGTTAATGTCTAATAAGTTGAAAATTGCTATTGTAGGTTGCGGTGGTATCGCAAATGGAAAACATATGCCAAGTTTGTCACGTCAGAAGGATGCTGAAATGGTAGCTTTCTGCGATATCGTTGAAGAACGTGCACAGAAAGCCGCTCAGACTTATGGCGCTGAAGGCGCTGCTGTTTATACAGATTACACTGAGCTTTTGAAAGCTGGCGGATTTGATATTGTTCATGTATGTACACCAAATGACAGTCACTCCGTGATTACTATCGCTGCATTGGAAGCAGGTAACCATGTAATGTGCGAGAAACCAATGGCTAAAACCACTGCCCAAGCACAAGAAATGTTGGATGCTGCGAAGCGTACGGGGATGAAGTTGTCTGTCGCTTACCAGAACCGTTATCGTTCGGATAGTGAATACCTTAAAGCACTCTGCGAAAACGGCGAACTAGGTGAAATCTATTATGCAAAAGCAATTGCCCTTCGTCGTCGTGCGGTTCCTACTTGGGGGGTGTTCCTGGATGAAGAAAAGCAAGGCGGCGGCCCACTGATCGATATCGGTACGCATGCACTTGATCTTACTTTATGGATGATGGATAATTATAAACCACGCAGTGTTATGGGCTCGTCTTTCCATAAACTGAGTAACCGAAAGAACGCTGGAAATGCCTTTGGTCCTTGGGATCCTGAGCAATTTAAGGTAGAAGATTCAGCTTTTGGATTTATTACCATGGAAAATGGTGCTACAATTGTACTTGAATCTAGCTGGGCACTAAATGTATCTGAGTATCGAGAAGCTCAGACGCTTCTTGCAGGTACAGAAGGTGGTGCAGATATGAAGGATGGTCTGCGCCTAAACGGTGACCGTGGTGGACGTCTGTATGAGACCAAAGTAGACTTGTCTGCTGGTGGAGTAGCGTTCTTTGATGGAGGACAGGAAAATGAATCTGATCGTGAAGCTCGCTTGTGGCTTGAGGCGGTTAGAGAAGACAAGGAACCTGTAGTTAAACCTGAGCAGGCCCTCGTTGTTACTCAAATCTTGGAAGCTATTTATGAATCTTCACGTACAGGTCGCGCTGTGTATTTTGACGGCACATCAGATAATTAATAGGGAAGTAGGAGTGGAAGTCATGAGCTCAAAGATACATTCCGTAGTCATCGTTGGCTTTGGTGGAATGGGAAGTTATCACGCGAAATTAATTAAGGAGACTAACTCCCTTGAAGTGGTAGGGACATACGACTTGCTTGAAGCACGTCGTGCGGACTCCATCAATGCTGGTTACAAGGTATATGAAAGTTATGAAGAAGTATTAGCAGATCCTGCAGTTGAGATTGTTCTTATTGCGACACCAAACGATGTACACAAAGTAATCGCTGTACGTGCGCTACAAGCTGGCAAACATGTTATTTGTGAGAAGCCGGTCGCTATGTCGAAGGTAGAGCTTCAAGAAATGCTGGCTGCTGCAGATGCAGCAGGACGTGTGTTCATGGTACATCAGAACAGACGGTGGGATGAGGATTTCTTAACGATCAAAAAAATGTATGATCAAGAGACCATTGGTTCATTGTTCCAGCTTGAATCTCGCGTACACGGAGCGAATGGTATTCCAGGAGACTGGCGCCATGTCAAGGCACAAGGTGGAGGAATGCTGCTGGATTGGGGCGTTCATTTATTAGATCAGCTCTTATTTATGATCGATAGCAAAGTCATCAGTGTGAGCAGCAGTCTGAGCTTTATTCTAGGCAATGATGTAGATGATGGCTTTGAAGCCATCCTGCAATTTGAGAATGGAATAAAAGCTATCGTTGAGGTTGGGACAACTAACTTTATTACGCTGCCTAGATGGTATGTGAAGGGTATTGAAGGAACGGGTATTATCGAAGATTGGTCTTTAACTGGACGTTTAGTAACCAGAAACAATGAAGGCGAAAAGATCGAGCCTAAGCCTATCCGTGCAGGTGTCGGATTAACTAAAACGATGGCGCCTCCTTCGGAAGGGGCTACGATTACAGAAGCTTTACCTCAACCTGCGGAGCTAGGTTCTAGCTTCTATGACAATTTCGCAGCCGTAATTGAGGGGACAGCTGAACCCATTGTTAAGAATGCTGAAGTCATGCGTGTTCAGAATTTGATTGAGGCTATTTTTGAATCTGCTGAGAAGAATCAAGTGCTCAAAGACTTCGATATGTATGGTGAAGGTAAGTAAACTATTTGCAAAAGAGGTGACTTACAATGAAACTTGGAGTATTTATGGTCTTGTTTGGGGGTCGCAAGCTGGAGGATGCTCTTGATTATGTAGCGTCCAAAGGACTAAAGGCGGTAGAGATTGGTACAGGAGGCAATCCTGGTAACAGTCATTGTGATCCTAAGATGCTTCTCGAGAATGAGACAGCATTGAGAGAATTCAAACATGCTGTGGAATCCCGTGGATTAACGATCAGTGCACTGAGCTGTCACGGAAATCCCCTACACCCACAAAAAGAGCTTGCCCAGAAGGATCATGAGGACTTTGTGAACTCGGTCAAATTGGCGCAGAAGCTAGGTGTTCCAGTCGTTAATACGTTTTCTGGTTGTCCAGGTGATCATGAGGGTGCCAAGTATCCGAACTGGCCGGTAGCTCCATGGCCAAATGATTATCAAGAAATTCTGGATTGGCAATGGGAGAATAAAGTGATCCCTTACTGGACTGAATGGGGAGCCTTTGCCGCAGAGCATGATGTGAAGGTTGGTCTTGAGCTCCACGGCGGATTCTCTGTTCACACACCGGGTACTTTACTGCGTTTGAGAGAAGCTGCGGGTGAGGTAATCGGAGCAAACCTTGATCCGAGCCATATGTGGTGGCAAGGAATTGATCCGGTGCAGGCGATTCATATATTGGGACGCCAAGGCGCAATCCATCATTTCCACGCCAAAGATACAGTTATTGATCCAGTCAATGTTAATATGCATGGCTTAACAGATATGCAATCCTATACCAAAATGCTTGACCGTGCATGGCAGTTCCGTTCGGTTGGTTTTGGACATGATCTTAAGACTTGGGCTGATATTATGAGCGCTCTTCGTTTGGTAGGATACGATTATGTGGTCAGTATTGAGCATGAAGATGGATTGATGTCTGTGGAAGAAGGCTTCTCCAAAGCGGTAAGTAATCTTCAACAAGTATTAATTGAGGAGCCACTAGCAGAAATGTGGTGGGTTTAGATTAAGGGCATAGAATATAAAAAATGACGTGCGTAAGCACGTCATTTTTCCTGTATTAATAATCCGAAATTTAACCCATACAAATTGGAGGACGATCATGCAGCCGATAAAAATACAGAGAGAACACAAACTACAAGTTACATCCAGTATTCAGGATTATTTTGAAACGGAGCTATCTAGCGAAATTGGCCAATTAGCAAGTGAGAATCTTCTTGATTTTATGCTCAAAGAACTCTCACCTCATATTTATAATCAGGCACTGGCAGATGCCCGTAAAGTGATTGAGCAAAAGATGATTTCCATTGAAGAAGAATTGTATGCACTTGAGCAACCACTAACCTCTGCTAGAAAATAGTTACCAACATAATGTATTGTTGTTTACCGCTGATTGATAAGCGCTACGTCTGGATCAGTCTCAGCTTCATAATCTACACCCTCGGTCTCAAATCCAAATAACTGGAAGAACTCTTGTTTGTAGCTTTCTAGATCTGTCAATTCGTAGATATTGTTTGTCGTGAGTTCTTCCCAGATTTGAGCCACTTGATTCTGTACATCCGGGGACATCTCCCAGTCATCGATTCGGATACGCCCTTCTTCATCCACAGGAGTCCCTTCCATCGCATAAAGACGTTCTGCAAACAACCGATAGGTTTGTTCAATACAACCTTCATGAAGTTCTTTCTCTTTCATGACTTTGTATAGCGCAGAAGTGTATAGGGGGACGACAGGAATTGCTGAGCTAGACTGTGTGACCAGTCCTTTCGTAACTGCTACATAGGCCCGACCGTTTATACTTGATAGTTGAGTGTTAAGAGTGTGTGCTGTTAATTCTAGATGATCTTTTGCACGTCCAATCGTTCCCTTCCGATATACAGACTGGGTGATCTCCGGCCCGATATATGAGAATGCGATGGTGGTAGCATGATCGGCCAAAGCTCCGGCTTGATGAAGTGCTTCCATCCAAAGCTGCCAATCGTCACCACCCATCACTCGAATAGTATCATTGATTTCTTTGTCTGTAGCGGGCTCAATAGAAATTTGACTGACTTCACCCGTATGAAAGTTTACGGTTTTATTCGTGTAGGTATCGCCTATAGGTTTAATTACGGAGTTATAAACTTCACCCGTCACAGGATCTGTTCGACGGGCAGAAGCAACGCTGTAGATGACTAGATCAACTTGTCCCAATTCACTGCGAATCAGCTGTATAGTTCTATCCTTAGTTTCTTTGGAGAAGGCATCACCGGTTACGCTGTAGGATTGAAGTCCAGCTTTCTCTGCAAGTTCCTCAAAGGCTGCTGAATTGTACCACCCAGCAGAGGCTGTACGGGCTCCGTTGCTGCTGCTCTGGCGGTAGACGCCTACTGTACTGGCTCCAGCCCCAAAGGCGGCTGTAATCCGTGAGGCGAGGCCATATCCTGTTGAGGCGCCAATGACAAGCACCTTGCGTGGTCCTTTGATTTCGGGTTGTGTCTGGATATATTCGATTTGCCGCTCTACTTGACGAGCGCAACCTTGCGGATGTGCGGTAGTACAAATAAAGCCGCGTGTTCTAGGTTTAATAATCATGTTAATCGTTTCCTCTCTTTCATGAAAAGCGGGCTAATGAGACTCGTTTGTTCTAATTTTAACAATTTTCAATCAAATGGAGAAGGGTTGTTTATTATTTGATACTTATTTCATTATGGTGGTGAGATCTTGGAGAGCTTTACTAAAACAAAATTAACGACAGAGCAACAGAGTGATTTGGTAGGTGCTACTTTTGGAAGTCATGTGAGCATTCAGCGAAGTACTGAACTGACAGGGGGCTACTTTAACGCAGCATATGACCTTTTATTATCAGATGGAAGAGACATGCTATCTTAAGATAGCACCGTCAGCTGAAGCAGACACCCTTAGTTACGAGCATGATATTATGTCTGTAGAGGTTGCGGCGATGCGACTGATGAAGTCAAATGGGACAGTACCTGTGCCACGGGTATACGCTTATGATAACAGTAAAGAAATGATTTCAAGTGAGTTTTTTTTCATGGAGAAAATAGTTGGCCAGCCTTATAATGAAATTAAGGAAGAGCTAAGTTCGCAGCAGAGAATGAGTATTGAGGAAGAGTTAGGTCGTTATTCCCGTTTAATTAATGAAATTCCTGGTGAGCGTTTCGGATTATTTAGTGCGTCCACACCCGTAAAAGGAACTTCATGGCGGGAAACTTTTAAGCATTTGATAATGAACCTGCTTGAAGATGCACGTCGTTTAAAGGTAGAAATGCCCATTCCGTTAGAATCTGTTGAGGCAGAGATCAAAATTCGCTTACATGTTATGGACGCAGTCGTTAAGCCTCGTCTAATACATTGGGATTTATGGGATGGCAATGTGTTTGTGCGAGAGGGGCGCATTGTTGCATTGATTGATTGGGAACGGGCACTTTGGGGCGATCCCCTTATGGAATATTATTTTCGCTATATTGAGAATTCAGAGCATTTCTGCAGAGGTTACGGAGATAGCTTCGACAGTCCAAATGAATGTGCCCGTAAAAAACTCTACGACTTATATATCGACTTAATTTACTTCATCGAGTGTTATTCGCGTAAGTACGATAGCCAGGGCCACCTGAAGTGGGCGCATGATAATCTGCTTGAGGGCTGGAAGCGGTTCATGAATTAACATATTTTTGACACAACTACAATATGAAAGATAGGGAGGCTGAGCAACAGTAGGGGAGAATTCTTATATTTGAACGGCTGAGTGTACATATGGATACTGTAAGTTTGCTATAGCCGCTGTCGATACTACGTTTGTTTCATGATCATTTATGCATAATAAGCATTACTTACTGATCACATAACCATGTAACTTTTGCTTTGGTTGTATTATTCGTGTATATTTTGATAGTGGGCTTTAGAATCATGGCAGTATTCCTTCCATACCATTTATTATATTTAGCAGTACCTAGTAGTTCTTCCTTATTCTCTGATTTGCGTATTTTAAAGTGGAACTATCACACCTATTGAGCACGCAATAATTAGATCTAGTACTAAAGTGTGAGGTTCGCCGTATTTTTTTCAGAAAAATCTTGACTAGAACCCTTAAAACTAGATAAAATAATACTTATTGCTTACAACATGCTGAGAATCATTATCATAATTGACGAGGAAATGAGAGGGTGACAAGATGGAGCGCCTTTTAGAGGTAAAAGACTTAGCGATATCATTCAAAACACATGGCGGAGAGGTACAAGCGATCCGTGGTGTTAGCTTCCATGTAGATAAAGGTGAAACTCTAGCGATTGTTGGGGAGTCAGGTTCCGGTAAAAGTGTAACCTCACAAGCGGTTATGAAGCTAGTTCCTACACCACCAGGAGAATATAAACGCGGACAGATTCTGTTCGATGGACAAGATTTGATTGGCAAGACAGAGAAGCAGATGCAGAAAATCCGCGGTAAAGAGATCGGTATGATCTTCCAAGATCCGATGACCTCTCTGAACCCAATGATGAAGGTCGGCAGACAAATTACTGAAGTGCTGCTTAAACATGAGAACATCTCCAAGGCTGATGCGAATAAACGTGGGATTGAGCTTCTCAATCTTGTAGGTATTCCTTCTCCAGAACGTCGCTTCAATCAATATCCACATGAATTCAGTGGTGGTATGCGTCAACGTGTTGTTATTGCAATGGCACTTGCTGCGAACCCTAAACTTCTGATTGCGGATGAGCCGACTACTGCGCTCGACGTAACCATCCAAGCACAAATCCTTGATTTGATGAAGGAATTGCAGAAGAAGATTGATACGGCTATTATTTTTATCACCCATGATCTCGGGGTTGTAGCAAGAATGGCAGATCGTGTAGCTGTAATGTATGCCGGACAAATTGTTGAAATGGGAACAGCGGAAGAGATCTTCTACGATCCAAGACACCCATATACTTGGGGCTTGTTAGCTTCCATGCCAAGTCTAGAGAGCAAAGGTTCTTTGCTAACAGCAATTCCTGGTACGCCTCCAGATTTGATCAAACCGCCTAAGGGCGATGCTTTTGCACTACGTAGCACTTACGCTATGCAAATCGATATGGAGAAAGAGCCTCCAATGTATAAGGTTTCGGATACCCATATGGTGAAGTCTTGGCTAATGCATCCGATGGCTCCTAAGGTGGAACCGCCGGCAGTTGTTAAGAATAGACAACGTGTGCTTAAGAACGCTTATCCAGAGCCGGTTTTGGTACAAGAAGGCGCTAATTAAACAGATTATTCTTCGAAAAATATAAAAGGAAACGTCAGGCCATTTCGATGGCTTGGCGTTTTTTTTGTGCATGAATGTTCACTATTATTTAAATAAACATGAATTAATACGAACTTAATTAAATAAAAGGATTGACTATTGTTCGTTTTCGTTTCAAAATGAAAAGGCATACATAGGGGGTATAACGATGAGAAAAGCAATTATAACTACAATGATCAGTGTTTCATTATTAGCAGTAACCGCGTGCAATGACAAATCAGCCAGTTCCATCGACACAAATAACGCAGCTGACTCTGCGCAGCCAATCTTCAAAAATGTATCTGTACATGATCCGTCGATTATTATGGCAGATAATAAATACTATGTATTCGGTTCTCATTTAGCATCTGCTAAATCAAATGATCTGATGTCTTGGACTCAGCTGTCCTCTGGGGTGGTAGAAGGAAACGTACTCATTCCTAATGTCAAAGAGGAGTTTGCGGAAGCATTAAAATGGGCACAGACGGATACCTTATGGGCACCCGATGTTATCCAATTGGCGGATGGCAAATACTATATGTATTATAATGCTTGTAAAGGGGATTCCCCGTTGTCTGCACTCGGCATAGCTGTGTCGGACAATATTGAGGGACCTTATAAGAATAAGGGCGTCATACTGAAGTCAGGTATGATGGGTAAGGGTGATGATGGAAAAATATATGATGCCACTCAAAAGCCGAATGTAGTTGATCCGGACGTGTTCTTTGATAAAGAAGGGAAGCTGTGGATGGTCTATGGCTCGTACTCCGGTGGTATTTTTATTATGGAACTAGATGCTAATACAGGCTTCCCGCTACCAGATCAAGGTTATGGCAAAAAGCTCCTGGGTGCGAATCATGCTCGGATAGAAGCTCCATATATGCTATACAGTCCGGAAACGGATTACTACTATCTGTTCCTATCCTACGGTGGTCTGGCTGCAGACGGTGGATATAACATCCGTGTAGCTCGTTCAAAGGCGCCCGATGGACCCTTCGAAGATTCTGAGGGTCAGGATATGATTAATGCACAAGGATCTCCTACGGTATTGTTCGATGATCCAGCATATGCTCCTTACGGAGTGAAGCTAATGGGGAATTTCGAATTCCTAAATACGGATGACGAGCTGCCAGTGAGTGGAGAAGGATATGTATCACCAGGTCATAACTCAGCGTTTTATGATGAAGAGAATGGCAAGTATTATCTGATCTTTCATACACGCTTCCCGAATCGTGGAGAAAAGCATGAGGTAAGAGTTCATCAGATGTTTATGAACAGTGAGGGCTGGCCGGTGGTAGCCCCGCACCGCTATGGCGGAGAGAGCATAGAGAAATACACGAAAGAGCAAATTTCAGGCGAATATAAATATGTAAACCATAACAAAGACATTACGGCTGATATCGTGCAGTCGGAGCGGATCGAATTAACTAAAAGCGGTAAGATCAAAGGAGCGGTAAAGGGGAAATGGAAGCTTATCGATGATCATACTGCGGAGCTTACCATTGACGGTTCTACTTATAATGGGGTATTCCTGAAAGTGTGGAATGAAGCAACAGCTAGTAACGTTATGACGTTTACTGCGGTTTCCAAGGAAGGTATCTCTATCTGGGGGAGCCATGTATCAACGATGGAATAATAGATTTTTTTTGAAATTGGCAGTAGAAACGGGGTTCCACTTAGTCCTGAGAATGACTAATCTGGAACCCCGTTTTATGGATGAGTGGTCAATCTTCAAACTTTCGAATCACAATGACAGCATTATGCCCGCCGAAACCAAAGGAGTTAGACATACCTATAGTAAGATCAGATTTTCGCGCAATGTTCGGGACATAATCCAGATCACAGATGGAATCTTTGACCTCCTGATTAAGGGTAGGCGGGATGATTCCTTCTTGAATGCTCTTAATTAGGGCAATGGCTTCTAGGCCACCGGCCGCCCCTAAGGCGTGTCCAGTCATGGACTTATTAGCGGTTACGGGAATCTGGTAGGCCTGATCACCGAATAACTTCTTTATCGCAAGGGTCTCGGAGCGGTCACCTACAACTGTACTTGTGGCATGAGCACTAATTACATCTACCTCTTCGGGCTGGAGATTAGCTTCATTCAGGGCCAGCTTCATCGCTTGATAAGCGCCAATTCCTTCTGGATGGGTGGCGACCATATGATAGGCATCAGAGCTGGCACCATAACCGATAACCTCTCCGTGAATCTTGGCGTTTCTACGCTGCGCATGAGAAAGTGACTCCAGAATAACTATTCCGCCACCTTCACCGATAACAAATCCGTCACGTTCCCCGTCAAAAGGCCGACTCGCCTTAATCGGCTCCTCATTTCGAGTGGATAAGGAGGTGGCATTGCCGAAACTGGCTAAAGAGATTTCGGTAATGGCTGCTTCTGATCCACCAGCAATTACGATGTCGGCACCTCCATAACGGATCAACCGGAAGGCTTCGCCGATTGCCGTATTTCCAATAGAGCAGGCAGTTACTGGAGACATTGTAGGACCCAAGGCTCCTAATTTAATGCTGATCATCGCCGCAGCCATATTGGAGATCATCATGGGAATTAAAGTAGGGCTGACCCGATCTGGTCCACGCCCCTTTAGGACACTCCCTTGCTCCATCAAGGTCTGAATTCCACCAACACCGGATCCTACATAAACTCCGAGACGTTCCTTGTCAATCTTATCTAGCTGTAGACCGGAATGTGTCCAGGCATCTTCAGCGGCTGCGAGGGCGAACTGACTAAATCTATCCATTCTGCGTGCTTCTTTACGGCCAAATCTGGCCTCCGCATCGAAATCATGCACGATTCCCGCAATCTTTGTCTTAAAGTTAGAGGTATCAAATGAAGTGATTGGGGAAATACCCGACTCACCAGAAACTAGACGATCCCAAAATTTCTCTATTGTATTTCCAAGGGGTGAGATTAGACCCATACCTGTAATAACTACGCGTTCCATAGTGAACCTCCTCAAGAAGTGTATATAGGTATTTTTCCACTTATTTTATCCTATTACAAGTTAGCGTTTATCCTAGTATAATTTGTACTATACTAAAGAATGTAACAGAGAGGAGAGGAAGCGTATGGCTAATCAGACGAGATTGCAGGCATTATCAGATTTCTTAAAAGCACGCCGTGCTGCGATCTCACCCGGCTCTGTTGGACTGCCAGAAGGCACTCGCAGGAGAACACCTGGACTTCGCAGGGAAGAAGTTGCACAGCTAGCAGGGGTAAGCAGCACCTGGTATACGTGGCTAGAACAGGGCAGGGATATTAAAGTATCTTCGTCTGTTCTGGACTGTATTGCAACTGCCTTAAAGTTAACTAGTGATGAGCGGAAGTATCTTTTTGCACTAGCACTAGAGACTGGAACAGGGAATGCTCTATTTCAGCAAGAGAAATCCTCCATAATTAGTCCTTCTTTGCAGAAAATTTTACAGGAGCTTAAGACTTGTCCTACGATTATTTCAGACCGACGTTGTGGGATTGTAGGTTGGAATGAGGCTGCAGCACATGTGTTTCTAGATTTCTCCAAACTGCCCATCGAGGAGAGAAATATGATTCGTTTGCTATTTGTTCGCAAGGAATTCAGACGTTTAGCCGTAAATTGGGAACAATTCGTAAGTGGATATCTATCCATCTTTAGAGCGTATTACGGACAATATGTAGAGGATCGTTGGTACGATGAATTTATTGAGGAATTAAAGGGACTGCATCCAGCGTTTAATGAAATATGGGAACAAAGTCGTGTTAGCTCTGCTCCAGATGTGCTATTGGAATTCAGACATGCCAAAGCAGGGAAAATGTTATTTCATTTAACCTCACTACAGGTTCAAGGCAGCACAGATTTACGTTGTAGTATTTATACGCCTGCCGCGGATTCAAATACTGAAATCAAACTGAAGCAGCTTATGGAGCAGCATAAAGATGACTTAGGTAGAAGTTCATAGAAAAGCATCTCTAGCTGAACTATCAGCTAGAGATGCATTAGAGAGCATTATGAAATGAATCTATTAGAAATCTGATGTTGAGATTTCAATAAATCCAAATGTAGTACCTGCAGCAGTGCTTAAGAGTGCTGCAACCAACAGTGCATGAACTTGCAGTGTAAGGCTATTAAATGCTGGAATCGTGTAAGTGATAACTGGAGCATTCACGCGAGTTAGCACTAGCTCTACAGGGAAGCCCGAGTTATTATTTACTGTAACTGCGGCATTAATCCCACCTGCCAGATTTTCGTAATAAGATTTGCCAACGATAGGTACTAAATTAAAAAATTGTTGCGGTAATACGATGGCCATAGTAACGACCTCCTTTTCTTTTGATAGGATATACTATGCGATAAATCTATTGATGGGAGAGCGAATGACACGGGGAATTAGCACTTTTTGATAGGGGACAAGGAGATTGATTTCACGGACACTACGATACTTATTCATAGAAAACGGGCATGTCCGGTAGCCGTCTACAAGGCTATGGGACATACCCGTTTAATTGTCGAAAGATTAATGAGTGGCTATATTCTTTTTAATGGTGTGTTTACTACCATAGATTCTGTACAATATCAATCCGAACAGCATACCGATAAATGACATCACGGAAATTGTTAAGTAGAGGACCTTACCGCCAAAGGCTTCATATAATGCTCCACCAGCATAAGAAGCGAGAATACCTGATACACCGAAGAACAGTAGCGCCAAAACAGTTTGACCCGTAGCGCGCCATTCCACAGGCACAATACTATATAGATACTGAATAGCTGCGGAGTAGAATACCGGGAAGGTTAGGATTTGTAGAATCTGTAGATAGGCTAATAAATGCGGATCAGAAATCCAGGCCGAAATAAAGAACCGAAGAAAATAAAAGGCTCCAGAAATCGAAATGATGATTAGCTCTTTTCCTTTGCGAAGCCACCAAAAGCTTAAGGCAAACACAATAATTTCACTCATTGCGGCGATAAAGAACGATTGACCAACTAATTCAGGACTGCCTCCAAGCTCGCGAATATATACCCCAAGGAAGGTATCGTTCATTCGTGCGGGAACGGAGCTAATAAAGATGAGTACTAGGAATAGCAGTGTTTCTTTGTTACTAAGAAAATGCTTCAGGCTATCTAGTGTGACCGGTTTACCGGTCACCGGAGCATCTGGCATGAACCAGCTGACCACAAAGCTTGTAAGACTAATCGCGACGAACAGCAAGGCCATCCCTTGTGAACCGAAATAACTCATCACATAACCTGTGAGTAGGGCCATAACACCGTACCCCAACGCTCCGTATGTACGTATTGAACCATAGCTAATTCCAGCTGCTTCAGAGATACGGAAATTTAGGCTCTCAGCTAGCGGATCGATAGGCATTAAGAAGAAATAGAGCAGCATCGCAAAAAGAATAAGTCGCACGTAGCTGCTTGAATCGAATAAAAAGTATCCGGTCACCGCAGAACATAACAACAGAATTAACAGCACTTTGCGGATCGTTCTTGTTTTGTCACTGATCATCCCCCATAAGGGTTGAGCAATAATAGTAACAAACCCTCCAGTACCAATAATGAATCCAATTTGCGCCGGATTAAGACCTTGCTCACCTAGATAGACTGGCAGAAAAGGAATGAACATAGCCAGCAACGCAAAATACAAAAAGTTAAACCCTCGTAATAGTGTTGGTGCATTCATAAGTTTCTTTACCTCACGTATTAAATAATATTTAGATAGAGTCAATTTTGTTATTGTATCATGGATGTTGAATGATTAGGATATAAAACTATGATAAACTGAGAATAATTATAGCAAAATGCAAGGAGAAAAGCCGATGATAAAGCTGGTATCATGGAATGTTAATGGCCTTCGGGCATGTGTTAAAAAAGGGTTTAATGACTATTTCAAAGAAGTAGATGCTGATATCTTCTGTGTTCAAGAGACTAAGCTTCAAGAAGGGCAAATTACACTGGAGCATGGTGAAGAATACGAACAATACTGGAATTACGCAGTGAAAAAGGGATATTCCGGTACGGCAATATTCACCAAAATCAAGCCAATCTCTGCGAGATATGGGATGGAAGAAGATGAAGAAGAAGAAGGGCGGATCATTACATTAGAGTTCGAACATTTCTATATGGTCAATGTCTATACACCTAATGCCAAACGAGATCTGTCCCGATTGGAGTATAGAATGGAATGGGAGGACCGTTTCCGTAATTATCTCTTAGAGCTGGACAAGCATAAACCAGTTGTTGTCTGTGGAGACCTAAACGTTGCCCATGAAGATATTGATATCAAGAATGCAAAGGCTAACCGTGGGAACTCCGGTTTTACGGATGAAGAGAGAGGGAAAATGAGCACACTGTTAGAGTCGGGCTTCATAGATACATTCAGATATCTTCACCCGGAGCTGGAGGGAGTGTATTCATGGTGGTCTTATATGCCGAAGGTGAGAGAGCGGAATGTGGGCTGGCGAATTGATTATTTCTTAGCTTCTTCCAGACTTGCACCTAATGTAATGGATGCTCAAATTGATTGTCAGATCATGGGTAGTGATCATTGCCCAGTCATGTTGAAGCTAGCTGATTTTTCGGAATAAAAAAAGTGATATAAGGCCGCTAAGTTCCTGCACAGGACAAAGCGGCCTTTCTTTTATTAACTAACTATACCTATTGTATTCTTCCGATGATATCATCGAATTCAAGCGGTCCCATATTCACATTAATCCGCTGCTTTAGGATTAACATGTTCTCTAGAATATTAATATCAAGTGTAATCAAGAAAGGCATTTCAACAAATAGCAAGGACAACTGAAGCTGATCTTCTGCAGACCAAGTAAAGCTGGACATAATCCGGTTCATGAAAGGCTCCAGGATGAGTGCAAAGCTTTCGAGCCATTGTCCTCGGCCTACTCGAATGACATTCTTTTCACCAAGCTTAGTGATTAAAGTAACTTCAGCTTCATCATTGTTGAAGGAAATAGAGATAGTAGCTAGTGAAAATTGGTTATCCTCGAGTGTGTAGGTTATACCATTAATTTGATCTTCTAGAGAAGATGACTGCTGCAATTGTGGAGGGTCTATTGATAAGTTTTTTAATTGGTCTGCCAAATTACTTACTAATACTTGGTCCTCCGGAAGAGGGGCATCCTTCATGTTGGGTAGTAAATGCTCCCACACTGTATCCAAAATGCCCTGGATACTTTGGGTGGCGGCAGTAATCGCAATTACCGCATCCTGATCAGGAAGAACAACGCAGAGTTGTCCGAATGCGCCATCGGCGCGGTAGGCTCTGTGTTGGCATCTCCAGAATTGATAACCATATCCGAGCGCCCAGTCATGATCGCCTTCGCCATTGGAAATGTGTTTGGAAGTTGCCTCATTAATCCATTGTTCAGGCAGGATTCGTTGATTATTCCAGATCCCTTTTTGTAAGTAAAGCTGACCGAATTTAGCGATATCCTCTGTGGTAATGCTTAAGCCAAATCCCCCCGTGTTAATTCCACGTGGACAAGACTGCCAAGTTGCTCCGTGAATACCGAGCGGAGCGAACAGACGCGGTTCTAGATATTCTAGCAGTGTTTGGCCAGTAACTCGTTGAAGGATCGCGGACAGCATGTAAGTGGCGCCGGTATTATATAGAAAATGTGTACCTGGTTGTTTCTCCACTGGGACTGAGAAGAAAGCTTTAACCCAATTCCCGTCTGCACTTTTATGAAGTGTGTCCATAGTATCCACGACATGCCCGGTACCCATCATCAATAGATGTCTGATTGTCATGTTGGATAGATTGTCAGTGATAGTCGCAGGAGCCTCTTCAGGGAAGAAGGAGATGACTGCATCGTCAAGCGTAATTAGCTTTTCTGTAACCGCAAACCCGATTGCAGTTGAGGTGAAGCTTTTGCTAAGGGAAAATAGCATATGTGGTAGATCGGACTTATAAGGAGACCACCAGCCTTCAGAGACCACATACCCATGCCGTAGAAGCATGAAGCTATGCAGACCTAAGCTTTGCGTCTCGACTGCATCAATAAAGCTGGATATTGCGGCTGAGGAAATGCCCTGCTCTTCTGGAAGACTTCTAGATAACTGTAAGCTACTTGTAGTTTCCATTCATTCATCTCCTAAATTTTGAGAATTCTTACCTTCCTATTCTATAACAAATCCCGTTGTATAAATACTATATAAATGGGAGGATTTTCAATCCTCTATAGAGCTGCTGTTTGAGGCATCGGTATGCAATTTTTTCTCAGGCCATGAAATAACATGCGAGGTTCGGCTTAATTTCTCATAGATTAGCTGGTCATCTTTTTTGAATACCTTAATGATTAAATGAGTAAAGAAAACTAAATCGACCAGTAGAACAAAGAGATAAGCGACCGTTCTCAATGGTGAAGATAGAAGCCCCGTCACATCAGAATCGATAACAATAGCATGAAGTCCAAGTATTACCCAATATAGCAGACCATATCGGATCATAAGCGCCCAGAAAGAAGCCCGATGACCTCTGTTCGTCACCCGAATACGTACAATCCATTTGCCTAAGGTCCGCCCACCCGTGAAAGCTGGAATCAGGATGAAGTAAATCCCTGTTACAATCCAGAAAGCACTTTTTATATCGAATCCATAAATTACACCAAACCCAATGATCCACACCATACTATCGATGAAAAAGGCAATCCCTCTGCGGGTATAGGAGACTCTTTTGGCAGAACGATCGATATTCGTATCCAGTTGTTCTATGCGTGGCAGTAACCCGTTTATCCAGATCGCAATTCGGAATCCAAAGATTCCTCCCAGCGTGTTGGTAATAAGATCATCAACATCAAATAGACGGTAGGGATGATCAAAAAAGCCGTAGATGCCTGTAACCTGAGTGACCTCAAAAGATAACGAAAGCATGAAAGACAAGAGAATACACATTCCCCAGCGCGTTCGAAAATAGTAGCTCAGAAACAATCCAAACGGCACGGTCAAAGCGATGTTAAATATCACCTGTAAAAAAGCAGGCTCACGCATTAACGACCAATACGTTGAAATCTGATCAGGTATGATCTTAGAACCATCAATAATATCTTGTATGAATTGAAGAGGGACAAGCTGCATGATACTTCCCGAAGGTGCCATATTATGTCTTGAGGAAGGCATCGGAAGCAAAACGAGAAAATAAGCGTTCATCAGATAGAGCAGCAATAAGTATAAGATTAAAGCTCTAAGCTTATGGATGTAGCCGTGTCTACGGTATTGGACGATTAAAAATGGGAGTGTGAAGATCAATGCCGCTATAGGAAACAACATAAAGGCATAAGAAATGGGGAAAAAGTAAGAATGAAACATAAGTCACCTGCCGAATCATTGTTTTTGTGGAATAATGTAGTCTGCTGCAAACTAGCTTTCCCGGCTCATTATAAAATTTTATGATAGGGAACTCAACTTATTTATTTAGCGCTTTCGGCATACATATGTCTATAGAGGAGCGTGAAGTGATGGAGAAAAAGGTGCAGCAGTATTATCGCCTAAAGCAAAAGCACAAGGAAATCGAAAAAGAATTGGCAGAGCTTCGGCAGGATATTCTAAGCTATTGCAGTGAGCAGGGGGCCACCGAGACTGAAATCGGAAGCTACAAAGTGAAGCTTGTGATGCAAAATCGCAAAGAATATGATGATCACAAGCTATATGAAACCTTATCAGACCCTGAAGTGTGGCGTATGCTCTCCAAATCAGATCCCGCGAAGGTAGCAAGTTTGACCAAGCTTAACGTAATCTCTGAGGACAAGATTAGGCATACCTATTCTTTAAAGACCGTAACGTTGCTGCAAGTGGATAAAAAATAAGGATTTACGTGAGCGGTTCCTTTCATGGGGGCCGCTTTATTATATCGAATCGCAACTCTAAGCATTTTGCGTTAAAATAAGAAGTGAAGCTGACCGTCTGCTGTTAAGGAGCTCCGGTGCTTTGGTGCGACAGTAAAGCAACCATAGAGATGGAGGAAGAGAATTCATGAAAGATTTTGATGTCATGTTAGAGAAATATGCGAGCCTGGTTGTAAAAGTAGGGGTAAATGTACAGCCTGGACAAGTTTTGATGGTGCATGCACCTATTGAAACGGCAGAGCTTACTCGCTTGATTGTAGGTAAAGCCTATGAAGCAGGTGCAAAATATGTAATTGTTGATTGGGAAGATGAAGCGACTACACGTATTCGTTACGAAAAAGCTCCAGAAGATTCCTTTGATTACTATCCACAGTGGCAAGCAGAAATGATGGAGAAGTTTGCGGAAGAGAACGGCGCCATCTTACATATTAAAGTACCAGATCCGGAATTGTTCAATGGTATTGATTCTTCCAAAGTGTCAAGAGCAGTTAAAGCGGCAGCGGTTGCTCGTAAGAACTACTCTAAATACACTCGTAATAGCAAAATTAGCTGGTCTCTCGTTAAGGCTCCAACGCGCGCTTGGGCGAACAAGGTGTTCGCCGATCTCCCTGAGGAAGATCGAGTGGAAGCGATGTGGGAAGCGGTATTCCAGATGAATCGTGTAGGTAGCGAGGATCCGGTTGCCGCATGGAGAGAACATATCGGTCAATTGAAAGAAAGTCAGGATAGAATGAACGCTAAGCGTTATAAAAGCCTGCATTACCGCGCTCCGGGTACGGATCTGCATGTGGAGCTTCCGGAAGGACATCTATGGCGTGGAGGCGGCGGAGAGAATGATAAAGGCGTGTATTTCGTGGCTAATATGCCAACGGAAGAGATCTATTCCATGCCGCATCGTACAGGTGTGAATGGTACAGTTAGAAGTACACTTCCTTTGAATCTGAACGGACGTCTGGTAGAAGGACTTTCATTCACTTTTAAAGATGGAAAAGTAGTAGCATATGAAGCTGAATCCGGACGTGAGCATCTGACTTCGCTGCTGGCAACGGATGAAGGCGCATCCTATCTAGGAGAAGTGGCTTTAGTGCAGCATGATTCTCCCATCTCGCGCTTAAATAGGATTTTCTACAATACAGGGATTGATGAGAATGCCTCCTGCCATTTTGCATTGGGAAGTGCTTATCCTGTCAATATTGAAGGCGGCACAAAGCTTACGAATGAAGAGCTTGTCGCAAGAGGCGCTAATGTCAGCTTAACGCATGTCGATTTCATGATTGGTTCTGCTGAGCTGGATATTGATGGAGAATTGGCAGATGGTACGATTGAGCCGGTATTCCGTAAAGGGAATTGGGTGCTGTAAGAGGAAATCCATATTAAATAATATTTTCTTATAAAAACAGCCGGCGCTCTCTTCAGTAGAGAGTCCGGCGTTTTTTTATTACCCTTAGAGATCAGTTTTACTTTGAAAAATAATTAAGGCCCATAGCCCCGCGTACTTCAGACATCGTTTCTTGAGCGATGTCGCAGGCACGCTTTGTTCCGGATAATAAGATATCCTCAACAACCTTGGGTCTGGCAGCATAATAGGAGCGCCGCTCACGCATTGGTTCAATTAGCTGGTCTAGAGCTGCCGTGATAAGCTGCTTACAGGCAGAACAGCTTATACTGCCACTTTCGCAGCTATCGTGAATTTCTGGGGCGCCATGTGAACGAACAGCACGATGATAAGCATAAATGGGACAAATATCTGGATGCCCAGGATCATTTTTATGAACACGGGCTGGATCGGTTATGGCTTTACGGATCTTGAAGGTGATCTCTTCTTTTGTAGAGTCCAGCTCGATAGCATTGCCTAGGCTTTTACTCATTTTAGCGTTGCCGTCTGTTCCTACTAGTCTTGGCGTCCCGCTGATGAGCGCTCTAGGCTCCACAAGGATGGGGCTGTACAGCTCGTTGAATCTACGTACGATTTTGCGGGTCAACTCCAGATGGGGAAGCTGGTCTTCTCCTACAGGAATAATCGTTGCTTTACAAAAGGTTATATCCGCAGCCTGGCTAACTGGATAACCAAGAAAACCGTAGTACAGTTCATCTAAGCTGGAATTTTTCGATTCGGCTTTAATCGTGGGATTATGCCTTAACGAATTCACAGTAACAAACATGGAGAATAGGACGGTCAGCTCAGCGATCTCAGGAACCATAGATTGAATAAATAGGGTTGCTTTATCTGGATTAATACCCGCTGATAAATAGTCCAGTGTGATTTCATTCAAGTTTTGAGCAAGGTGTTGAGGCCGATCAAAGTGAGTCGTTAGGGCTTGAATATCTGCTAGAAACACAAAAGTGTCATATTGCTCCTGTAGAGTTACTCGGTTCTGTAAGCTGCCGACGTAATGGCCAAGGTGCAGCTTTCCAGTCACTCGATCTCCAGTTAATACACGTTCTTTTATCATTTAAATTCCTCCTGTTTTGTCGCTTCTGATTAACATTGAATCGCCACCACCAGCCATCACCCATGGCCATCACCTCCTTAAAATGACAAAAAAACCTCATCCAATAAGGACGAAGTTGTCGTGGTACCACCTTAATTGATCGTGTTACCATACGTTTCGTTGGCTTTACGATCTTCTCTTACCTGTACGAAAGAGGGTTAAAGATAATCTCGGATACAGGTCCCTTGATAACGGCGGGAACCCCGGCTTCTCCTACAGCATCCAAGCAAGATGGTTCGGAAGAGCAACTCTAAAGGCCATTCGATCAAGCGCTGGACACCGGTTCGCAGCAACCACCGGCTCTCTGAAGTCCATGTTCGTTTGTCTACTTACCCTTTGTCAGCGTTGTTCATGATATTTGGGTAATTGTAATTCTGATGAGTGAGTTTGTCAATAGGTGGAAATTAGAGGGTGATATTCGAAGGAACCAGGTTTTATAATCTAGTAAAGGTATAACTTAAATGTTTATAATCATCAGGAATTAAGTCCAATCTATCATTGCGGATTCACAATATACTAATCTATAACCTTGAAATGGAGTGATGAACAATGGCGACAATTATAAGTTATGGGTCACAGGCAAAAATCCCGTTAGACCCGTTTACTACTGCTATAACGGTTGCAGGGATTCCTGGAGCTGGAGCGGGTCTAGCCACCACGCAAGTAAATATTAGTCCGGCTAATCCGGCCTCTTTCTCCAGCAGAGTCGAGTTAAATGGTAGTTTTAGTCTTACTGCACTTGCTGATAGCCAATTTCTTGTTTTAATCCGACGTGCTGGAGTCGATATTTATAGCTCCTTTTTTCGTTTTACTACAACTACTGATATTCAATTAAATGTTCAGTGGGTTGATGGCCCTTATATTGGAATCCACAACTATGAACTGGTAATTCAGAATGATAGCGACTTGCCTATAAATATATTTGGACCCATATCATTTACAGCAACTGCTATTGGTGGAGATGGCGTAATATAATCCTCAAAAAACCCCAACCATTATGGATGGGGTTTATTAAGAGTGAACTTAAGGTTCCACTAATTATTTATTTAAAATGTTGTCCTCCAGAACAGCATATTTATCGCCATACTGCTTAATGATATGTTGTTCTCCCCAATTACAGAGAGAAGTCAAAATATCGCTTAAACTATCCCCATATTCGCTAAGCTCATATTCCACTTTTGGCGGAACCTGATTGTATACGATTCGGTTGATGATTCCATCAGCCTCTAACTCTCGAAGCTGCTGAGTTAACATTTTTTGAGTAATGCCTGGCATCAATTGTTTCAATTCTGATGTGCGTTTTTTGCCATGCGTTAAATGACAAAGAATTACGCATTTCCATTTTCCTCCGATGACTTCGAGTGTGGCTTCAACAGAAATATTATATTTTTTCTTGACGGTTGATGATGTTGTTGGTGTTGTTGTCATGATAGCCTCCAATGTATGGGCACTTTTTAGTGCCTATGGTACTTTTAAGTGCGTACTATTGATTATGTCCAATTTTATCTATCATAACATTTATCGTTCATTTTTTATAGGATGTTATAATCTTAAAGTGCTCAGCCCCAAAAAAGTTAATACAAAAAAAACCGTTTCTAAACCTTCTCCGTCTTAATCTATGAGAGGTTTAGGAGAGGGGGCTAGGGAAGGATATGACAATGACTAATGCAGAAATGAAGAAAGTAACGATTCTTGATGCACGTAGCGAGACGGATTTCTACGATTCCATATTAGTACATAGAGAACAACTATACAGTATTGCCTATAGCTACTTGCGTAACCGGAATGATGCGCTTGAAGCGATGCAGGAAATGACTTGCCGGGCTTGGATCAAAAGAAAAACATTAAAGGATCCCAAAGCGTTCAAATCATGGATCATTCGGATCCTGATTTATGTCTGTATAGATGAACAAAGACGCAGAAAACGTTCCATGCCACTTGTAGACGAGAGAATCGGTGAGCGGGTTACGCACATTGGCCATCATCGGATGGAAATGCTGTGGGCACTCGAACAGGTTAAGCCCAAGTATCGCCATGTGCTGCTGCTTAAATACTACAACGATATGACCTTAAGCGAAATCGCTAACATTCTGGATAAACCTGAAGGAACGGTCAAGACATGGCAGCATAAAGGACTCAAGCAGTTAAGAATGATCATTAAGAATCGGGGTGATTGGAACCATGAGTAGTCAGGAGGAGCTTGCCATGTTAATCGATGCTGAACGAATCCCACAGGAGCAAAAACAAGAGAGTGCAGCCGCACAAATCTATGCCATTCAAGCAGGACTCGAACTAGGTAAAAAGCGCGGAAAAAAGCTAGTGCTCGCTAGAAGCGCTATGGCTGTACTGACTGCATCTGTTTTGATTGCAGGTTTACTCTTCTTTAATCCAACCCAATGGATGCCTCAACAAGCCTCTACAAGTATTGAATCAAGTGATTGGGGTGTACTGGAGCCTTTTAAAAAGTTGGCTGAATCTGATGTGGATGCCCTTACGTTAGAATCTGCTATTCGAAACGATTATGTGCAAATCGTGAATAAGAGTGCTGAGAAAAACGGATATAAAATCACTCTAAATGCTGTAATCGCTGATGAAAATAAAATTATACTGCTGTATACAGGGAATACAAGTGATGGTCAGGAAATTTACAATGTGAATAGTGTATGGCTGACAGATGCTGTGACGGGACAGAGTGTAGTGGATAAAAATGGGAGTAGAGGTGGGATGGGTTTACATGCTGTGGATAGTATTTATACATGGCTCGGAAAAACTAGCTATCCACTAGATAAGGATAAAGCATTTCCAAAAGAGGTGGTGGCGAATTTTCAGATCGCTTCAGTGGACCCAGGAATGCTAGCAAAACCAAAAACGGGAACGGACCTAGCTGACATGCGCTATTCTGATCGTTTAAAGGTGAGCTTCGCTATTGATTCGAAATTTTGGGAGCAGAAGACCGAGACAGTAGTTCTAAATCAGCCTTTTATGATTGACGGGCATGAAGTGAATCTTGCACAGGTGGAGCTATCTCCTTTAAGTATAGTAGTTGAATTTACGTTAAGCGAGGCATTAAAAACCGATTGGGAGATCAGGAATGAAATTTTTGGAGAGACGCCTAGTGAGTTGACATCACGGATTGGGAAACACGAAATGAAAAATAATTCGATTGGTGGTAGTGGCAGTGAGGATGGCTTTATAAGTTACTTCAGCAGTAATGTTTTGGATCACCCGAAATCCTTGCGTTTGAAGCTTGATGCGGGGCCTGATCGCGAGAAAGAAGAGTATATTGATATTCTGAGAAAATAAGCAACAAGTGATGAGAGTGAGAATGTGCTGGAATTCGTAATGCAGATAAAGGTTCGCTGACAGCGACCTTTTTTTGTTTTCTAGAAGATTAAATATGATTATAAAGTCCTTTTTTAAAATAGTGCTATAATAGCTCTTTGAGTGTTCTGAGCTGTATTTTGATCTATATGAACTAGGGGTGATAGATTTGAGCGTAATCCGTATGGAGAACGTAACTAAGAAATATGAGAATACTTTGATTTTTCGAGATATATATTTTCGAGTGAGCAAGGGTGAACGAATTGGGTTAATCGGACGAAATGGTGCGGGGAAGTCTACTGTTTTTAAACTGATGATGGGAAAAGAGGAGCCAACAGCAGGGAAAGTAGAGTTAGATCCCAATGTGAAGATCAGTTATTTCTCTCAATTCTCGGAGCTTTCCGGGTCCTTGTCTGTACAACAAGAGTTAGAATTGTGCTTCGAGCAGGTAGCGCTCATCGAACAGGAGCTTAACCAAATCGGGGAACAGCTTGGGCAAGTGACGGATGATGACCAGATGAATACACTTTTAGAGCGGCAAGCAGCGCTTTTTGAACAAATGGATCATTTGGATGGCTGGAATGTATCTGTAGAAATCAACACTGTTCTGACGAAGTTGGGCTTCAATGAAAGATCACGGCATCAACCTGTTGATGAGTTATCGGGAGGCTGGAGGAACCGTGCAGCACTGGCTAAAGTCTTAATTGAAATGCCCGATGTCGTATTGCTCGATGAGCCTACTAACTTTTTGGATATCGAAGGGATCGTATGGCTGGAGCAGTGGCTGCACCGTTTTAATGGGGCAATGATTCTCGTCTCCCATGACCGGCAATTTATTGACAGAGTAGTCACGCGGACGATAGAAATCGAGAATTATCATTTTCAGGAATATGAAGGCAATTACACCGACTATGTTCGTAAAAAAAAGATGCGCAAAAAGGTGCTTGATCGTCAATTCGAGTGGGAAGAAGAGCTGCTGCTTATGGAGTCGGAGGCCATTGAAACTCGCGGGACCAAAAAATCCTCTAAGGATCGTTTATCACGTAAGCTGACCGATATGAAAAAACGCGTGGAGCCTCATCCAGTGAACGTGCTGATCACCGATATCTATAGTAATTTACGGTTTCCGGACAAGCTTGGTGAAGTGAAGGGAATTGGACAAAGCTATGATGGTCGGACGATATTCCAGAACATTAGCTTTGATATTCAAAAGGAAGATCGGATAGCTATTGTGGGGCCTAACGGAAGCGGGAAGTCGACACTTATTAAGGTATTGACTGGGCAAGAAGAGCCTGAAACGGGTGAAGTGACATGGGAACGCGGAGTTAGCTATGCTTATTTCAATCGCATGTGGGATGAACTGGATGTTAAGGATACTGTCAGTCATGCTGTCAATGTGTATGGGCTGGGACTTGACGCTCCACGGAAAAAAGTGAACAAATTCTTATCGATGCTGCAATTCTCAGAAATGGATCTGAGCAAAACGATCGGCAGTCTGTCAGGTGGACAGCAGGCCAGAGTAGCGTTAGCGAAATGCCTTCTCTCTGGCGCGGCTGTCATTATTTTGGATGAACCAACCAATCATTTGGATTTGACGAGTATTCAGGTGATGGAGCAGGCACTCATTCATTTCCCGGGGGCCGTAGTTACCGTCAGTCATGACCGCTTCTTCATCGATAAAATAGCAACGAAAATGCTTACCTTCGATCCTGAAGCAGGAATCACTGAGCAGAATGTTTAGGATTATGCTGGGAGCCGGAGGACCACCGTCGTTCCTTTTCCTACTTGACTGGTGATTTCAATTCCGTACTGTTCACCAAAATGAAATTGAATACGATCATGAACATTTTTTATACCAATATGATCTTCATCTAGGGTGTCTGATGGTTGAGAGAGACGAAGACGTAACTGTTTAAGTTTCTCTTCATCGATACCAATTCCGTTATCTTTAACGATAATTAGCATGTCATCCCCCGAAATCATCGTGGAGACTTCAAGGAGACCCGGTTCACTTCTACACTCCAGTCCATGGACGATAGCATTCTCAACGATGGGTTGAAGGGAAAAGTGCATGACTTTAATGATTTCGGTATTAGGTTCTAGCTGTTCAATATATTGAATTTTGTCCCCGAAACGTAATTGCTGGATCTTTACATACAACCGGACGTGCTCAAGTTCTTCTCGCAAGGTTACGGTTATCTTTCCGGTCTGGATATGAATCCGAAACAATCTACCTACAATCCCCACCATTTCGCCAATCTCTCTTTGCCCATTAATGATGGCTTTCATTTGAATAGATTCAAGTACATTCGCAAGGAAGTGTGGATTGATTTGGCTTTTAAGAGCGCCATATTGAGCTACTTTTTGCTGTGCTTTGGCCATAGAAGATCGCTCGATATAATTTTGCAGGTCTTTCACCATTTTACGGATTCCATTGTATAGAACACCAAACTCATCTTGACGATTACTATACAAATCCACATCAAAGTTCCCCATCCCCACCAGCTTGACCTTTCGGCTTAAGAGAATAATGGGCTTAGTGACACGCTCCGATAGGATATACATGAATAAGATCGCAGTGACAAGCGACAAGAGCGCTAAGGTTAAAATGATTTTTCCGAGAAAAGTAGCTTGCTTAGTCATTTCTTTTTCATCAATATACTGAATGACCTTCCAGTTGGAATAGGGAGACGTAACAAAGTTAATGTACGAGTCCTTATCGTCAAAAGTACCATAAAAGCTCCCCGTATCATTGCTCATAAAAGTATTAAGCGTCTGAGGTTCTATAGGGATGGGCTGTAAGGGTGACGTCTCCATGATATCAGAGCTGTAAACACTACCGCCCTTATCGTCTAAAATAATGAATTTTCGTTTGCTATTCTCCGAGAGCTTTAAGATTTCCCGTAATGAATCCAAACGGATATCGATTAACATGACGCCTATGGGCTGTTTGCTTCCTTTTTTATTGATCACCCGGGCGATAGAAATGACGGATTGTTTGGAATTGGTGCGATAGAAGGGGACATGGCTGCCAAACAGGATCACCCCGCCTTTTTTCTGCTGGGTCTGTAAATACCAATCCTCATGCGTATAATCCTTCACATCATAATCCGCACGGTTGAAATTGGCAGAGTAGAATACACGCGATCCTGCAAAAATCTGCACACTATCCACATTTTTAATTGTCATCTCAATCCCGCTGATGAAATGCTCAATCGTGTTTCCGTACTGAATATTCAGGTCGTTTCCGACGTCGTCTTTATGGATCGTCCAATGCTCCAGTGCGGTTTGGAGCTGGCTATCTACCTGTGCGTTCAGTGTCCCTTTATCAATGCTTTGAAGATATTGGTCAATATTAAATGATAGGTTATTAAGGATCAGATTAGAGCTGCTCTGATATTCATTTTTGACGGCTTGGTTTGAAAAGATATAAATGATTGCGGATATGATCAGGAGTGGAATGGTAATGGTCAAGATCATCAGCATGAAAATTTGACGATTGACATGTCGCATCCGGTATCGTCGCTTGGGTTGCTCAATCTGCATCATTTGGTCACCAGCCTGATTGTTTTCTATAGTCTGATGGGGTCATATTCGTGATACTTCGGAATGTTTTAACGAAATGCTTATAGCTTTTATAACCACACATCGTACAGACATCGGTCACTAGAATCTCCGGTTTTTTTAAGCATTCCTGCGCATATTCCATCCGGATTTCAGTTACAAATCGCATATAGTTCTTATCGAGTTTCCGCTTGAAGAGGCGGCTTAAATAAGATGGATTATAGAAGAATCGATCTGCTACCATCTGCAGAGTCACGTCTTGATCAATATTTTCTTTTATGAAGGATTTAATATGTTCGAAGATGATCACATCCTGTTGGTGGTTATGCGTCAGACCTTCGGTATAAACAATCCCTAAATGAATCATCCATCTGCCAAGCCAGTCGAAAAGCGTCTCAAGCGAATCGAAATCATCCACAAAGGTAAGGTTCAGGAGCTTTTCGCTGTACACACCTTCGATATGGATGTGGTTTTTATTGGCGAAGCGGATGATAACACTTAGGATTTCATGAAGAAATGCGAGCCAGTAATCAGGAGAAGAGACATCAGTTTTACTTAGAATATCTTGAGCCAGACGGTGCATTAGCTGAAGCGTCTCTTGTTCGTTAGCACTTTCTATGCAGGAAATCATTCGTTTCTTATCATTCTCATCTAGTTGAATCAGGGAAGGTTTCATAGAATTTGAGTTTTCTATCCATTGTGGCACATAGAATAACCTGCAATCTCTTTTGTAAAAGCGTTGATATAACATTCGATCAGACTCGTGCAGCAAAGTATTTATTTGTGCAGGGTTCTCCGTCGTCTTACCTATTACTAAATAGAGGCCTAGGTGATGTTCTAGCGTAAGCGCCTTCAGATATTGGTCAATTCGTGTCTGCACTTGAGCTTGTAGAGGGAAGTTGTCAGTAGAAGACGGAGATCCCAATACAATAAGACCATAGAGCTTTGTCTTTAATGAATATGTAAAAATAGAGTGCGGTGTAGTGGCAAGCAGATACTCGCCCACTGCGTTATGAATAAACTTCTCCGCATTTTCTCTCATAGGGATACCTGTCAAAACAAAGGGCAGATAAAGATAGTAGTTACTGTTGAAATTACATAGTTTATGGATTAGAGCATCATCGATTACTGCATCTTCTTCCTCTAGTAACAGTTTTACAAATTGTGCTCCTTCCAGCGTGGAACGTTTTAATCGGTCTTGCCGCTTTAGCTGAAGCTTGTTTATACATTTTTGTATTATTAGAAGGCTTTCTTCGTATTCCAAAGGCTTAAGCAAAAAAGCATGTACATTCCCTAGTTGTATAGCCTTCTGAGCGTATTGGAAATCGTTGAATCCCGTCAAAATGATAAATAATGTATCAGGAAGCAGATCACGAATCTGCTCAATCATTTGAAGCCCATCCATTTCAGGCATCCGGATATCGGTGATCACCAAATCTGGCTTTTCACGTAGTGCGGTGGCTATGCCTTCTTTTCCATTCTCTGCTTCAATAATGTTGTGAACCCCGAGCTCCTCCCAAGCAAAATAATGTTTTAAGCCTGTTCGAATTAATGGCTCATCCTCTACAATCATTAGTTTGTACATGAAATCCCTCCGGAAGACTAGAATTATAGTGGATCATTCGTTAGGAAATGTCATTTGATGTAAGATTAAAAGGGTTACATTAAGGCGGAAAAGTGAAAAATTATAAATTAAATTGTTAATAAATGGTATGTGTAATGTATTATAACATTGAAGAGGTACAGTTTGAAGGGATATGTCAGAAAAGAACCCTAAAAGTAAAAGGAGTGGGATTCTCCTGAATTTGCAATTGATTTATGATTAGCGCAAGGAATAAGAGCCGTACTTTATTCCACAAAAAATAATTGGGGGTAGCACATGAAAGCAATGAAAAAAGGGCTAATGAGTATTGTTGGTGTCGCACTTTTAGGTACACAGTTAGTTGCATGTGGAAATACGAACACAGCGAATTCAGCAGTTACACCAAGTAATAATGCTGACAAGACAGAGCCCGCAGCAACTGAAGTTGCTGCTAAACCAGTAGAAATTACTTGGTGGAATTTTCCGAGCTTTCAAGCTTTAGATGGTGAAGTAGGCAAGTATGAGAAGGAAATCATTGCAGCTTTTAATGAGAAGAATCCTGAAATTAAAGTTAACCTTGAGATGATCACCTTTGAAGGCGGCCCAGAAAAACTGAATGTCGCAATTGCTTCGAATACTGCACCCGATGTGATCTATGATGCGCCTGGACGGATTATCGATTGGGGTAAAAAGGATTTGCTTGCACCGCTTAACGACATGGTGACGGATGAAGTGAAGAATGATATTTCAGAAGCTTTTTGGAAGCAGTCAAGTGTAGGCAACAACATCTTTATGTACCCGATCAACACAGCACCTTTTATGATGGCTGTTAATAAGTCTATTTTTGAAAAGATTGGCGCGCTAGATTTACTTCCTCTGGATAAGGAAGATAGAACCTGGACGTTTGAAGAATATAAAAAGGCGTTGGAAGCCGTAAAAGAAAAGGCACCAGACGTTATTCCTACAGGATTCTTCGCGAAGAGCCAAGCTGGAGACCAAGGCACTCGCGCTTATCTTGCTAACTTAGGGGTATCCCGATTCTTAAATGAAGATAACTCAGCAGTCGCTATCAATACTGATAATGCTGCTAAAGCGTTAGATTGGATTGTCCAAGCTACGAAAGATAAACTCAGTGTCTCCGGTGCAGCTTCACTTGCGGCTGCTGATGTGAACGACTTATTCCTGCAAGGGAAATTGGCCTTTACACTTAACTATTCCGCGGTACTAAAAGCACAGAACGTATCTAAAAAAATGGTACAGTTCGAAGACATTCTCCTTCCATTCCCTACACTAGATGGTTCGGAACCTAAGCTTGAGCCTTATCTGGGTGGTATGGCTGTATTCAATAATGGGGATGAGGCTAAAATCGCAGCATCCAAAAAGCTGATTGATTTTATTGCTAATGATCCTGTATGGGGTAAGAAAAACTTGATTCAAACAGGAGGTCTCTCGGTTCGTAATTCGATTACTGGTCTTTATGACGATCCAGAATATAAATACGCTGAATATGCTCGTAAGTTTACGACAGATGCACCAACGATTGCCGATGGGTATGCAGATATTCGTACGTTCTGGTTCCCTGAATTGCAACGTGCTTTAACTGGAGGCGCAACCGGCAAGGAAGCTTTGGATAGTTTTGCTACGAAGGCTAACGAAGCGATTACTAAAGCAAAAGCAGCTATGAAATAAAAAGTGAATGGTGTTTAAAAGAATAGAGTGCGGGAAGCACTCTATTCTTTTTAAAAAAATGAATATTTACAAGCTACGCACCTTATAAATATCATTATTTTTCATCAGAGAAATGGGGAGAAGGTTGTGGGGACAACGGTACGCAAAATTAAAGGTTATGTGATACGCGACTGGATGATGAGTTATCTTTTCTTATTACCAGCGTTTGGATTTTTTCTTCTGTTTGTAGCCTACCCGATGATAAAAGGGGTTTATATTAGTTTCTTTGATTACTCGTTGAGAGATTTTAGCTTTATTGGTCTCGATAATTATATTTCTTTATTTAAAGATGATAATTTCATGAAGTCCATGGGAAATACTTTATTACTCGTAGTGATCACTGTACCAATCGTGATTATCTTTTCACTGTTTGTTTCAATGAATATCTATAAGAAAAAAGAGTTTGCCAGATCATTTTTCCGCGGTGTGTTCTACTTGCCAGCCGTATCTTCGGTCGTAAGTATCACCGTTGTGTGGGGCTGGATTTATCATCCCAACTATGGAATTCTGAATTATTTAACAGGTTTGTTTGGACTGGAGCCTGTTTCATGGCTAGGGGATACAAGAACCGCGTTACTTGCGATTATTGTGGTTTTAATAACGACTTCTGTAGGGCAACCGATCATTTTATATGTGGCATCTATTGGTAACATTCCTACCTCTTACATTGAAGCCGCAGAGATTGATCGAGCAACCCCTTGGCAAATTTTCCGGAAAATATTATGGCCGATGCTGATGCCAACGAACTTATATATTATCGTGATTACCACGATTAATACCTTTCAGTGCTTTGCACTGATTCAACTCCTTACCTCAGGTGGACCTGTATATAGCACCTCAACCGTTATGTATGGTGTATACGAACAAGCCTTTATGTTAGGTCATTTCGGATATGCCTCAGCCATGGGTGTCATACTCGCAATTGTAATTGGGATCATTTCTATCATTCAATTCAAATACTTTGGCAGCGATGTTGAGTATTAAGGAGGGGACAGCATGAATTCTACAAATCCACTAGAACTGAAAGCACCTATTGTCCGGCCTAAGAAAGCAAGCGTATGGAAAAAAGAATTAACAATACCAAAAATAATAGCTACCATCCTGTTGATATTGGCTACACTATTTTTTATCTTTCCTTTTTATTGGGTAGTTTCAGGGGCCTTTAAACTTCAAACGGTAGCCACGACTATCCCACCGGAGTGGTTTCCATTAAAGCCGACGCTTCAGAACTGGACAGAATTATTTAAGAATCCCGTAGAACGCTGGATGTTTAATAGCTTTATTATTGCTTTTGCAGAAATGGCTGCGATCTGTATTGTCTCTTCCTGCGCCGGATATGTTCTCGCAAAGAAATCATTTCCAGGACGAGGAATTATCTTCACGATGTTTGTTGCCGCTATGGCATTGCCTAAGCAAGTGATTCTCGTTCCACTGTTTACGATGTTAGCTGACTTTGGTTGGGTCAATACGTATAAAGGGCTTATTTTACCGGCAATTGGTTGGCCATTTGGAGTTTTTCTGATGAAACAGTTCGCGCAGACGATTCCGGGTGAGCTGATTGAAGCGGCTAAAATTGACGGTAGTTCTGAAATTCGATTATTTGGAACGATCATTTTACCGTTATTAAAACCAGCAGTTGGTGCACTAGCCATATTCACCTTCATCACTTCGTGGAACGATTATTTCAGTCAGCTTATTATGACGAGATCAACTTCGATGATGACCTTGCCTCTTGGGGTAGCGACACTTCGAGGTGAATTTACAACGAACTATGGACTGCTAATGGCAGGAGCTGCGTTAGCTTCGATTCCTATGATTGCCATTTTCTTAATGTTTCAAAAAGCATTCACACAAGGAATTACGATGGGCGCTGTTAAAGGTTAGTTTCTCATAACAACGTAAATTAACAATAGTGATTTAAACGACGGAGGCTATTATCTATGAAATCATATGATCTTGAAGCTTTTAAAGGCATTATTATCGCTTTGTACTCCAGTTATGATGCCGAGGGGAATATCAATAAAGAAGGGGCGCGGAAATTAGCTCGTCATTATGCTTCTACAGGTGTGAAAGGTCTTTATGTTGGCGGAAGCTCAGGCGAAGGTATGCTGCAATCGGTAGAGGAACGCAAACAAATGCTCGAGGCAGTCATAGCAGAAGTAGGAGATGAGCTTACGATCATTGCTCACGTAGGTGCTCCATCTACAAGAGACAGTGTTGAGCTAGCTGCACATGCTGAATTAGTTGGCGCACATGCGGTATCGGCTGTTCCAGCGATCTATTACCGCCTATCTCCGGATAGTGTTGAAAGTCATTGGCAAGCGATTATTGACAGCACCTCGCTTCCATTTATGATCTATCACATCCCGCAAACTACAGGTTTTCAATTATCGAAAAGCTTGCTGATCAAGATGGCAGCTCAGGTTAAAGTGATCGGGGTGAAAATTTCGGCGGAGAGCACATTTGAGCTTCAGCAGTTTAAAGCCGCAGGCGGGAAGGATTTTTTAGTATTGAATGGACCGGATGAGCAGTACTTGGCTGGCCGCAGTATCGGGGCTGATGGCGGGATTGGTGGAACCTATGGGGTTATGCCTGAGCTATTTTTAAAAGTTGAACAATGTTATGGGCAAGGTGATATGGCTGAGGCACAGAAATGGCAGTTCATCATCAATGATCTCATTGTAGAATTATTATCCTTTCCATCATTATATGGTGCATGTAAAGCAATTCTGAGTTTGCGTGGATTTGAAACGGGCCTACCGAGAATGCCACTTCTACCCATCAAGGCTTCGGATCAGGATCGGGTGGAAGCTCTCAACAATAGAATATTAGAGTATATTCTTGAAGCGAAGGGATAGGGTTAATGATGACTCGAATGAGCGATATCTTTCCGATGAAAGGTCTGATCGTTTCATGTCAAGCACTTGAGCATGAGCCGCTTCATGGTGGAGATACAATGGCAAAAATGGCAAGAGCGGCGGTTCAATCAGGGGCAATTGGAATTCGGACGAATGGGGTTCCAGATATTCTAGCTATTAAAGAAGAAGTAAATGTACCGGTCATTGGACTTATTAAACGGGATATTCCCGGATCAGCCATATTTATTACGCCAACTCTGGATGAGGTGAAAGCAATCGTGTCCGCAAAAGCGGATATTGTTGCATTAGATGTTACGAATCGGGAAGGTCGCTTATTGTCGGTTCAGCCACTAATCGCATATGCCCATCAAATGGGTGTGCATGTAATGGCAGATATATCGACCTTGGAGGAGGGACTGGCAGCGGAAGAATTAGGTGTAGATTTTATTGGTACAACACTTTCGGGCTACACACCATACAGTACACAACAAGAAGGACCAGATCTTGTCTTGCTTCAGCAATTATGCGAGTTCGTGAAGATTCCGGTAGTTGCAGAAGGGCGTATATGGACACCTGAAGATGCGGCGAGTGCTAAGAGGGCTGGGGCATCTTATGTAGTTGTAGGAAGTGCGATTACAAGGCCACAGTTAATCACTTCACGATATGTCAAAGCCGTGATCGATTGCTGAGACTTAAGGAGGCGAGTCCGTGTTAAAAGATTATGATCCTCTAATGGAATATGCGGTCGGTGTGGATATCGGGGGAACGAAAATTAATGCTGGACTCGTTACACCACAGGGAGATGTAGTACATACTGTAAGTCTGAGTACAATGGCTGGGTTTACGAAGACCGTGGACCGAGCTATTCAGGCTATTCAAAAGCTTATGAGTGAAGTTAATGCGATGCACGCAGGCATTCAGTTTAAAGGGATTGGTGTAGGAACTGCAGGACAAATCGATTGGGAGTCGGGGAGTATTCGCGCTGCCTCTGAGCTTATTCCTGGCTATGCTGGGACAGCTTTGAAAGCGTTGCTTCAGAATCAGTTCCAGCTTCCGGTAATCGTAGATAATGACGTGAATGTACTGGCATTAACAGAGAAATATTTAGGTTCTTGTATAGGTGTAGAAGATTTTATTTGTCTTGCCCTTGGAACGGGTGTAGGCGGAGCAATTATTGTAGAAGGTCGCCTTGTTCATGGTTCTTGGGGCGGGGCTGGAGAGTTAGGGCATATGTCTGTAGATTTCAACGGCCCGGCTTGCGTTTGTGGTGGGAGAGGCTGCTTAGAACATTATGCCTCAGGAACAAGCATTGCTCGTCGCATGCAGGAAAAACTAACTACACACAGCTTGCCACTTTATAACTTAGATTCACGGGAAGTGATCACGAGATGGAGATCAGGAGAGCATCTAGCAACAGAAGTAATGGAAGATACAACCGCTGCGCTTGGTTCAGCTATCGCTTCATTTATTCATATATTTAACCCGAAGGTCATTGTTATTGGTGGTGGAGTGGCTGAAGCTGGTGAGTTATTATTCGAAGGAATAAGAAGAGAAGTGGGCAGGAGAACGATGCCCGCGATGCTGGATAAGGTTCGAATTGAAGCAGCCTATCGTGGGAATTCCTGTGGAATGATCGGTGCGGCATTACAGGTCTGGGAGTACGGGGTTCCATCCCTTTCTTCTTATAATAAAGGCTTTATCTAAATCTCTTGATTAAATAGAATAATTTACCGATAATGTTAAAGGGATGAGAAGAAAGGTCAAATCTTTCTGAGGTCTCTAATCCGTTTAAAGGGAGTGATGATGTTTGAGTACGAACAACACCACAATGAAGTCCGAGAGAGGTCAGTATTCGTAAGGGAAGAACACCTCTCAATGACTACGGGAGGCACTATCGGAAATGATGACATTAATGAATATGGTACGGGGAACTGAGAACGATCTACCTGCCAAAGAGATGATCAAGTATTGGAATCATGAGCCTGGAACTTTGAAGCTTGTGAGAGCAAGCAGCAATTTTATTTATACGTTTCAATGGAATAGTAAGCACTATTATTTAAGGTTTACTCACGAAGAGGATAATAGCGCAGAGAATATTCAGGCTGAACTAGATTTTATGATGTACTTATTGGAACAGGGCTATGAGACTGTAGCACCAGCACGCTCCAAGCAAGGGAAGTGGATTGAGACCCTTTCAACTGGTAATGGCAAATATCACGGGGTTGTTTTTGAACAAGCCCAGGGGGAGTACGTTCCACTTGAAAAGATGTCGGAGCTGCAGTTCCAACATTGGGGTCAAACGCTCGCGCGACTGCATAATTTCTCCGAAACTTATGCTCCGAGCACACCCGCGCGTAAAAGCTGGGTCGATTCTCTTCAATTTATTTTATCCGTATTAAGAAGACACCCCGAGGAGCATAAAGCGCTTAAGGAATATGAACGAATTGAGGCGTGGCTAAGTGAGCTCTCTTTTGGCGTTGGACATACGGGGCTGATTCATTTTGATTTTGAGACCGACAATATCTTTTATATGAAAGAGAAATCTCGATATAGTGCGATCGACTTTGATGACTCTATGTATCACTGGTTTGCGATGGATATCACATCAGCGTTGAGAGATCTATCCAAGCAGAATGATGAGGAGAGCAAGAAGAACATCGATCATTTTATTAATGGCTATAGATCTGTAAAGCGTCTGGATGATGAATATATCAAGCTATTGCCAGAATTCCAAAGATTCTCTGATTTATATGGATTCGCTAGGCTGCTTCGGAGTTTAGAGAATTTGGACGTTTCTATTAGTCCAGAATGGGCACTACAGCTTAAATCGAAATTAGAAGGAATCTGTGATCGTATTCGGGATGGCTTTCATCCACATATTGCGCTGAAGACAATTACTGAGAATAACTGGTATGCCTGCACGCAATTAGAGGTGTCCAATGAGCAAAAAACAGTTTTTCCTGTACCGGTAGTCTATTGGTTAGCAGAATCGGCTTATTGCGGAATGACTCCGCTGGCTTTATACGCAGATGAAGAATTGGTAGGCTTCTCAGTATATTCCATAGATCCAGAGGATGGAAGTAATTGGATTATGGCTTTTATGATTGATCAGAAATATCAGAATAGAGGATTCGGTAGAACCGGAATGGATGCCTTGATTCGAACTATAAAAGCGGAACATCACTGCGACAAAATCGTTATTGGGCATCGAATAGAAAACGAACGTGCTTCGAACTTATATACATCCCTTGGATTCGTTGAAGTAAGCAGGAATGAGGTTGAAGTTGTACGTGAGTTGATAGTGTAAAGAGAAAAGAGGCCGTTCCAAAAGTAGTTTTTTTACTACTTGGGAGTGGCTCTCTTCTTGTTATCCTGTAAATGACGTTCCAAATGATGATCCAAGTGAAGCCCCAATAGAACAATTAGGGAATTTCTCCCTAAAATTAAGAGGTTATTGGTCAGTAGACTGATAATCAGGGAAAAATTCCCTTAAATTCCTCTGATTTGATGAAAATCAAAGGGATTAGCCTAATTTATAGGGAGGAATTCCCTAATTTCATTCATTATTAGTGAATACCGATTATTAATAGGGAGTTTTTCCCTAATTAGTGTTAATACATCAAGTGAGAGCCTGTTGCTTGGATTATCATATGAAAAAAGCTGTCTCATAAGTAGCGTTCACTACTTATGAGACAGCTCCCTTTAAATATTAGGTCCATTAGGTCCACTCTTGTTCCAAAGCGGAATAAATAATCTCGTTGCACCATTGTTGATTACAGAATCTAGTTTCTCTAAGTACCCCGTCCTTAATCATCCCTGCTCTAATCATTACTTTCTCTGACTGAATATTCTCTGCATTGGCATAAGCAACTACTCTATGTACATTAAGAGATTTAAAAGCGTATCCAATCAGCGTCTTTACCGCTTCAGTTGCATATCCCATTTTCCAATAGTCCGGGAGTAGGACCCAACCCATTTCCCATTCTCTGATTTCTTCCCAGTTTAACTTGATACTGATATTACCGATGGGCTTCATATCCGGCTTTCTACATATTGCAAGATCATAATATTGCCGTGGATCATTTGTTGCTTGAGACAAGATCGAAAGGAAGTCATTTTTAATTTGTTGGGCATCAGGTGCAGTGTTCTCATACTTGTAGGATAGGGGATTTTGTTCTAGTTCTTCATAAAAAGAAGAATCACTGCTTGTATACCCTCTTAATATTAATCTGTCAGTTATTAATTCCACGAAGATAACACTCCTAGTCTAAGTCTTTGATTTGTGTCTCATATACAATGATTGTTAATAGTTATCTCAGATGATCACTCCTAATTTAAGTTTATAAATGGTAGACTCTGTAATGCTTGCTCTGTAATTTCTTGTAGATTCATCTGATTCCCTTTATTTTTCATAATATTTACACATTATAAAAATATAAGATCACTAATCTTCCATTTTTATCTACTAAAATAGTGGAATTGTGATAAAGTAATAATGGTTTATTTACTAGAGGAGGATTTTGGGAAATGAAAGCTATTAAATGGAGTATTGCAGCAGTACTAGCAGTATCTATGTATGGTCCAATTCATACAGCGAAGGCAGCAGATGCAAATAGCACAAATGTAGTGAACGAACAGTCAATTTCTAGCACGGATGATTTGATTTTTCAAATGGATTATACGGAGATGACTGTTGGTGACAAGGTACCTGTGCAGATTTTTGCAAAAGGGCCAGATGGCTCATCCGATCGTGTTCCTTTGTCTCAAGCAGATATGGTGATCGAGAAGCCTTACTTATTGCAAAAGCTGCCAGATGGCTCAATGAAAGCAATAGCCGTTGGTGAAACAAATGTAACCGTACGTTCAGGAACTAATTCCAAAACGTTAAAGGTATCTATCAGTGCTGATAAGGACATCGAAACAGGTGTATTAATCAGTGGCACGATGTATTTGCCTGTACAATCCACATTTAAGAGCTTGGGTGCAACTATTCAGACTAACACAGCCACTAAGACCTTTAGCATTCGTCTGGGAGATTTGCCTATCCAGCTTCAGCTAGGCAGTGATATTGCTATGGTGAATGGGAATAAGGTGAAAATGTCTGGTAAAGTGCAAACCGTGGATGGAGGAGCTGTATTCCCTGCAACCCTCTTAAAAACTTCATTGGGAGCAGTGTTGGACTTTGGTGCTCATTATGAGTCTTTGAACATCAATTTCGGTAAAGCGGAGTTATTTGCGTATACGAAAAATACGTTAAAAATAGCTAAAAGAGAATCTCAAGGGGATCTCGCTAAGCTAATCGGAAAGACTTATTGGTTCAACCAGTTTGACTCCGACTATAAATTCCAAAAAGCAACGATTGTTGATATTCTAGTGAACGACGATAATGAGTTTGCGATTTCTTTTAAATTGGCATCAGGTAAAGTTGTGGAGACTTATGATATGGAATATGATCAGGTCACTCGCGTTCTAGCAAACAAAGAGTATTTCTTTACGTCTGATCCTACCAAAATCTATAAATGGTCAAATGCAACATGGGCTAAAATTAAGGCAGGTAAAATTTCGACAGGAATGACCAAGCAGCAAGTAGAACTAAGCTGGGGAACCCCTATCGACAAATCAAGTCTATCCGGAAGTGGAATTACTGTAGAGACTTGGCGGTATGGAAATTATAACTATGTTACCTTTACGAATGGTGTTGTCTCCATGATTTACACGAACTAAGTTATCTATATCTATCCGATTCTAAACAATAGGACGTCTTCATTCTCGAAGGCGTCTTTTTTATATTCTACAGGAACTTTTGAACGTCTTTAATCATACAACCTGTCCTTGCAGCATATCTTTTGGAAGAAGCACTTTCAGAATGAAGTGTTGACTATTTGTTGACCGAAAAGAGGGGTTTATTCATGGCAAAGTCAAAACGTGGACATGCACTGTGGAGTTTACCATCCAGGGGGAGGGGGACTTGTCCGGTCTGTCAGAGCACACGGATTAAGCTACTTTATCCAAAAAGAAAAACGGACGGAACAGTCGTTAAGGTTTGTAAGCGTTGTGACAAGGCTCCACAGACGAAAGTGGATGCAGTATTGGTGTAAAAAAGTAACGCAAGGATGCCTAGTTGCAGCTATATGCATATTGCATGTAAGTACAACTAGGCATCCTTATTTTGAAATATAAGAAAGTATACATTTCACACTATGCTGGGTATGAAATTATTTCAGCGTACGATGAATGACCTGATCACGTCTAGGTCCCACAGAAACAGTAGAAATACGTATTCCAATAGACGTTTCAATAAAGTCCACGTAACTTTTAGCTTGCTCTGGCAGCTCGTCGAAGTTCGTGATATGGGAAATATCGCAGTTCCAGCCAGATAAATGCGTTATTATCGGTTTTGCTGTGTTTAGCTTATTTGTTGCTGGAAACTTGTCAGTGATATCCCCATTTTCAAGTTCATAGGCAACGCAAACCGGAATCTCATTCAAATAACCAAGAACATCCAGATTGGTCAACACAACCTCCGTTGCACCTTGCATCAGGCATCCATAACGTGTAGCTACAGCATCAAACCAACCCATACGTCTAGGACGACTCGTAGTTGCTCCGAATTCCCCAGCATCGCCACCTCTTGTGCGAAGTTCATCCGCTACAGGGCCTTCTAATTCAGATACAAAAGGTCCGGCACCAACACAACTGGAATATGCCTTCGTTACAGCGATAACATTCGTGATGGCAGCCGCAGGTAGACCCGCGCCGACAGGTGCATATCCGGCAAGTGTCGATGATGAGGTAGAGTAAGGATAAATCCCGTGATCAGGATCACGCAGAGCGCCTAACTGCCCTTCAAGCAGAATCGTCTCATCTTTTGCATAAGCTTCTTGCAGTATTTCTGTTGTATTGGCAACGTATGGTGTCAATTGCGCAGCTTCCTTTTGCAACTGAGCCATTAATTCCGAAACTTGGAAAGGGGCTTTCTTATACAAATGTTCGAGCAATATGTTTTTTGAAGCAAGTAATTGTTCGAGACGTTTCTCAAGTTGGATAGGATCAAATAAATCCGCAACCTGTATGCCGAGCTTGGCATATTTATCCGCGTAGAATGGCGCTATCCCTCGCTTGGTTGAACCGAACCCTTGTGATCCAAGTCGTTCCTCTTCCAGCTCATCAAAACAACGATGGATCGAGAGTACGATTTGAGCACGCTCAGATACGTACAACTTCGGTTTTGGAACCCCTCTATCTGCTAATGCCTGCAATTCCTTTACTAATACTTCTGTATCAAGTGCTGTTCCTGGTCCAATAATGTTTGTAACTGAAGGGTAAAATACACCAGAAGGCAGCATATGAAGCGAAAATTTTCCATACTGGTTAATGATGGTATGGCCAGCATTACTTCCACCTTGAAAACGAACTACATAGGAGGATTGAGCGGCTAGTACATCCGTCATCTTCCCTTTGCCTTCATCTCCCCAGTTAGCTCCTACAATTGCGATTACGGTCACGTAATTACCTCCCAAGCTTGTGATTGGCTACAGGTCTAAGTATAATGCTAGATATAATATTAGAAAAATTGATATATGTAATATCTATTATAAGGTGAGGTAATGACTTGGGAATGGACATCAACTTGGAATGGTATCGCTCTTTTTATTGGGTAGCACAAACAGGCAGCTTAACTGCGGCAGCAGAACGGCTGAATATCACACAACCAGCGGTGAGTCACACGATTAAGCAATTGGAAGAAAAAATGGGCGGACCCTTATTTTTTCGTACCTCTAGAGGGGTGGATCTAACAACAGAAGGAAAAGTACTGCTGCGATTCATTGAGCAAGCCTTTCAGAATGTGGAGATGGGTGAGCGGGCGATAGCTGAAATGAACAATTTAAATAGCGGGGAGATTCATATCGGTGCAAGTGATACCCTCTGCAAATATTACTTGTTATCTTATCTCGAACAATATCATGAACAATATCCTAATGTGCGAATTCATATTACGAATCGAACAACACCGGAAACGCTCACGCTTTTAAAAGAAGGTAAAATTGATTTCGGTATCGTTAGCTTACCGGCATCGGACAAACAGATTGAATTTCGTAAGAGTACACGGCTCCAAGATTGTCTTGTAGGAGGCAAGGGCTTCCGTCATTTAGCGGATAATACAATGCCGCTTTCAAACATCAAGCAGTACCCATTATTATTTCTAGAGCCAGGAGGCAGCACAAGAAAGTACATAGATGGGTTTCTTGCCTCCAATCATGTGACGATAACACCAGAGTTTGAACTTGGCAGTGTAGATCTTCTTGTTCAGTTCGCTTTACGTGGCTTTGGTTTAGCTTTTGTTATTCGTGATTATGTAAAGGAAGAATTAAAAAGTGGGGAGCTTGTAGAAATTCCTTTAGATCCGCCATTTCCGGAGCGTAACATCGGGATAGCGACGCTTCGAGGGGTTCCTCTCTCTGCTGCATCAAAGTCCTTTTTAACTTTATTGGACTAAATTAATTCGGATGCGGGATCATACACATGAGGAGGAGGCTAAGCTATGAGTGATATACTTGGTCGGCTACGCAAGGGATACGGGAAAAAGCTGCGTTCACTTCACACCTGGAACGGCTGGATCGTCGTGATATTGGCCTTGACTGGGCTTGTGCTAGTAGGCGGTTTCTGGCGAGGTTTCCTTGGTGAAGGCAGGGTATGGATTAAAGGCTTGCATATTGTGGTAGGAATCGCATCTATCCTTCCAGTGATCTATTATCTTCTGCTGGCCAGTAAACATTGGAAACAGCTAAAGGAAAAACCTTGGCAGCGGTTTAATGTACTTGTTGTGCTCTTTCTGTTGCTTGGGTGGTTCGTTTCTGGCGTATTGTTGTGGCAATTTCGTACGGTAGGACCGCAAGTATCTAATCTTGCATTGGTCGTTCATGATGTCCTGACATGGATTGGACTGCCTTACATTATCTATCACTCATTGACTCGTGTGAAGTGGCTGAAGGAGCCGAATCGTCGGACCATCAAGAGCGAGGGGAATGTCATTACAACTTCTCAGAATACTCCGCAGCCAGTCTATACACGTAGAGCTTTCATTCGAGGGACGATCGGTGTAGGGCTTGCCCTTACAATCGGACCCTCATTTGTAAAATGGTTAGGCAGCTCGATTGGTAACATAGGTGGTAGCGAAACGATCGATAAATTAATCGAGAATGATCGCAATCAGCTGTTGCCAGCACCGCAGCCACTGGCAGCATCTTCACCGCCTCTTGGAGGTGGATCGCAGGGTCAATTCCGTGTTTATACTGTAACCCCTATTCCTGAGTTCACGAACGATAATTGGTCCTTTAAGTTGGATGGTCTTGTTGATCAGAGCTTTTCATGGAATTGGGAGCAATTCGTTCAGTTGCATCGGACGGTTCAAGTGAGTGATTTTCACTGCGTGACAGGTTGGTCCGTCTATAAGAATACCTGGGAGGGCATCAAGTTGAAGGATCTTCTGCAACGGGCTGGTGTGAAGTCTACTGCAAAGACAGTGAAGTTCTACTCAGGGGATGGGGTATATACTGATACTCTTACATTGGAACAAGCGGATATGGACGATGTTATGGTCGCGGTTATGCATGACGGGAAACCGATTCCAAGCGATCTCGGTGGACCGGTTCGGCTAATTGTTCCCAAAATGTTCGCTTACAAGTCAGTGAAGTGGTTGAACCGGATTGAACTGATCGAGGGAGAGCATACAGGATATTGGGAGCAACGAGGATATTCGAATGACGCTTGGGTATGAAAATGAGATTTTAACCTTAATGGGCTTTGGGCCTGTTAAGGTTTTTTTGTGATTAGGGATGTAAACACAGAAATATTTCCATATATATAGAAGTGAATCAACGAGGGGCATAGATCATCTGCGGAAAATTAGTTTTTTTGTAAATAAAAGGAGTATGGTGAGTTAGTTTCTGATAAAATAAAGCAAATGATGGAAAAAGTTACCGGATCGGTTAGGGAGGTGTTTATGTTGAACGGTGCAAGATCCGTAAAGCTATTAGGACTTATAGTTGGCGTGGTGTTACTGAATATTATTGTTTTGTCACCAGGGCTATTAGGGCTCGAAATTGGGGGAGTAAGTGTTCTAGAGACCTCCTTTGGCGTGACATTAGTAGTGATCAGTCTTCTCGTTGTCCTCTATGGAAGTTATAATTTGCTGTTTAAACCTTCGGTGGCTCCACCTGTAAAAGAGATAAAGACGCATGAGGATTATATAGTAGCGCTATCGCAATACAGAAATGTAAAGGTGCTGAAGAAGGACATTACGCTGGCTTTGGATCAAGTCATTCGGATGGAAAAGAAGAAAAACACGTTAATGGTTGTCCTTGGTCAGAGATTTGAGCAGTCGGAGTTAAGCTTTAAGAAGTTTATGGCAGTTAGTTGTGAAGTAGAGAAGCTCTTCTATTTGAATATCCGAGGGATTCTTAATAAGTTGAGTGTTTTTGACGCTTCAGAATTCACTCTTTTTACCAGCCAGCAGAGAACTGCGCAGTTCTCAGAAAAACTGGTGCAGAAAAAAACAGCTCTTTACCATGAGTATTTGGCTTATGTAACGGGGTATCTCGGAGCAAACGAAGAAATTTTGCTGAAGTTAGATCAATTGCTACTTGAAATATCGTTACTAGACAGCACGAATTATAAAGATGTTGAAGAAATGCCTTGTATGAAGGAGATCGATGAATTGATCAAACAGACGAAATTCTATAAGCAATGAAAGGGCGATGCGAATGGCTAGGAAAGGGAGAACATTTCTTGTACTCGGAATTATAACTGTAGTCGTTTTTGCACTTGTATATTTTGGGATCACCTTAACATCTAATTTAGGCAAATCCACTAGTGAGGTCTCAACGGAAGATGCAGGTAAACAACTGGATAAACTTTATAAAAAAATTAATGTAAACACCGCAGAGCAGGTCAAAGGACAAATCGACCTTGATCCTGTAGCGATTGGTGATTCCTTGCCGGATATTTCTAAATTTCCTATATCAGTAACCAATACAACGGATAGCTTTGTCGAAATCTTTTCATCCACAGAGAAATCAGGAACGGGTAATGATGGATGGCTTAATGAAGTGGCGACAGATTTTAATAGTTCGAATATAGAAGTGAACGGATTACCTGTTTCAGTAAAAATTCGCAATATTGCTTCAGGAACAGCGACGGATTACATAAGGTCTGGTAAATATATACCAGATGCGTTTACACCATCCAATGAGTTATGGGGTGAGATGGTGAAAGCAAACGGCATCAAAACGCAGCTTATAACCAATCGTCTGATTGGCAATGTTGCTGGTATTGTTACGAACAAAACGAAATATGATGAGTTAGTCGAGAAATACGGTTCTTTGAACGTCAAGACGATCACAGATGCAATAGCGAATAATGAATTATCTATGGGCTATACGGATCCTTTTGCCAGCTCAACAGGTCTGAACTTTCTTGTGACTGCACTTGGGACGTTTGACAGTTCTAATTTGCTTGGAGAACAAGCGGTTCAGGGCTTTGAGAAATTCCAAGCCAATGTCCCATTTCTCGCGTCGACGACTTTACAAATGCGCGAAGCGGCTAAAACTGGAAAGCTGGATGCATTTGTCTTAGAGTACCAAATTTTCGCAAATGCTCCTGAACTGAAGGGGAGCTATGTATTTACTCCTTTTGGTGTAAGACATGACAGCCCCCTTTACGCATTAGGTGATCTACCACAAGAGAAGCTGGACATTATTGAAAAATTCGCGGAGTTTGTTGAAAAGGATAAATACCAGCGTTTAGGTGAGGAAAAAGGCTTTAACGGACTGAATGACTATCATTCGGAAGTTAATCCAGTGGATGGAAATCTATTATCCTCGGCGCAAAAGCTGTGGAAAGAGAAGAAAAACGGTAATAAGCCCATTGCAGCAGTATTTGTAGCCGATGTTTCAGGTAGCATGAACGGGGAGCCTTTAAATCGTTTAAAGCAATCATTATTAAATGGACAGAAATACTTAGGCAAAGATAATAGTATTGGTTTTGTTTCCTACTCCGATAACGTTACGATAAATCTTCCAATTGGCAAATATGACACGAATCAGCAGTCGATGTTTGTTGGGGCGATAGATGGTCTTCAGGCGAATGGGGGAACAGCGACTTTTGATGGAATTGTGGTGGCGCTCAAAATGCTTCAAGACGAAATGAAGATAAACCCGGAAATCAAACCATTAATCTTTGTATTAAGTGATGGAGAGACGAATGAAGGTCATTCACTGAATGATATCAGGGGCTTAATTGAAACCTACAAAATTCCGATTTACACCATTGGCTACAACGCAAATATTAAAGCACTGGAGAGCATTTCAAGTATTAATGAAGCAGCTAACATCAATGCGGATACAGATGACGTAGTCTATAAAATCGGTAATCTACTTAATGTCCAAATGTAAGTTAAATTTGTTAGGAGGGGTTCTATGTCTTTCACGATGGAAGTGGTAAGTCCAGAGAAATTGAAATCCGCGATTGAAGCTCAGGTTAAACCTGAGCCAGAGGAAGTAACGCAACTGAAAGAAATGGCCATAACCAATGTCTCAACGATTTTGGAGCTGGATTTAGAGTCATTGGATAAACGAAAAGAAGTACTGCAATCCATAGACAGCTTCGGAATGAGCACCATGAGATCATCTTCAGACAAGAACTCTCTTTTACAAGTTTCTGTCGGGAATTTATCGAAAACAGGGGATGAAGGTGGGCAAGTTGCTAAGGGTTTAACAGAGCTCAATCTCCAGTTGAAAGATCTAGACCCAAGCGCTGTGGATTTTGCTAAAAGTGGTCTTCTAGGCAAGTTCTTTAATCCATTACGGAGTTATTTCGCGAAGTATCAAAAGGCAGACGCTGTAATCTCAGATATTATCATTTCTTTAGATAAAGGTAAGACCGTATTGAAAAACGATAACACAACGTTAGAGTTCGAGCAGCAATCACTTAGAGAGCTCACTAAAAAATTACAGAAGGAAATTCAGCTCGGTATGCTGATGGATCAGGAGATTGAGGCTCAACTAGAAGCAGCTAAGCTACGCAATGAGGACGAAGAAAGAGTAAAGTTCATAACAGAGGAGGTTTTGTTTCCTCTACGGCAGCGTGTGATGGATCTCCAACAGATGCTGGTAGTGAATCAGCAAGGAATTATGGCCATCGAAGTAGTAATTCGAAATAACAAAGAGTTAATCAGAGGAGTAGACAGAGCCAGAAATGTTACGGTTTCTGCCCTGAAAATCTCCGTTACGGTGGCCAGTGCACTCTATAATCAACGAATTGTTTTGAAAAAAATTGAACTCTTAAACCAAACGACCAACACGCTAATAAGCGGCACCTCAAAAATGTTGAAAGATCAGGGGGCGGCAATCCATAAACAATCCCTAGAATCAAGTATTTCTGTAGATACTTTAAAACAGGCATTTACAGATGTGCTATCTGCTTTAGATTCGATAAGTACGTATAAGCAGGAAGCTCTTCCTAAAATGCGTGAAACCATTAACCAGTTCAGAGAGCTGGCAGATAGCGGAGAACAGCAGATCGTGCGGCTCGAGAAGGGAAATAAGCTGGGCTTGTAGCTGTTACCGGTCTAAAGCCATCCTAGCCTTTAGTCTGGTAAGACTCCGGTCCTAAGACTGTTTTGAGCCTTCTTATTCTCACGTATAATGAGATTAATTGATAACGTGAGAGGAAGGACATAAGAAATGAATGATAAGTTGTATACAATGCCGATCGGAGCGGTAGATTCCATGCAGATTCCCGTAGAATCGAAATCACAATCTAAACCAGGCAAACGTCGATCAAGTCCCAAGACCTATCGAAGTATGTTGTATTTTATAATCTCTTTGCCGATTACGATAGTATATTTCGTGTTTATGGTGACAGGGTTAGCGTTATCCATTGCGTTAACACCAATTTTTATCGGTATTCCCTTATTTTTCGCAGTAGCTAAAGGGTTAGACTACATTGTGAAATTTGAGCAAGAGCTAGTAAGATCACTGCTGGATATTCCAAGACCGAATGAAGAGCGTAGAACGGATATGAAGCAAGAGGGAGCGGGCTTCCTGCAACGCATGAAGTTAGGCTTTGATGGTTCAAAGTTTGCACGTAACATTATGCTGATTATGGGACGATTCGTATCCAGCATTATCTTCTTCTCATTAACGATAACTGTGGTAGCGGCTGCGCTCGGTCTGATCACACTACCTGTGTTACATCAGATTTTCTTGCAAACGATGGATTTGAATATTTTGGAGAATAGTGTGTTTGCCTTATTTAATATCGACTGGACATTATCTCAGCAATACATTTCCTATGTTGTAGCGGGACTCGTCGTTTCTGTGATCGCAACTTGGGTGATTAAATCGTTGATGGATGTACAGCGTAGAATGTTGTTTGTATCCTACGAGGAAGAACGTCAGTATTAAATGGAAAGAAGCGTAGCTCTTAAAGAGCTACGCTTCTTCTACTTTAATCGCTATCTTAATGGATTAGTCCATGGCTCAATAAGTTATTAAGCTTCTAAACAGTAGGCTTGTAGCTGCTTGCGCTTATCAGCAGTCATGCCGAATTCCTGTTCGAGGAAAATCTCTACACTTTTATAACGCGCGTCGATGGCAGAGAAAATGGCTTCCATGAATTCTCTACGCAGTATAAGCGCAGCCATAACAGTATCGACTTCCTTAGGTGACAAATGCTGTGAGGCTTGCTTTTTTATTTGCTCATTCAAAGGACCAAGTGTCTGATTGGAGAGCAAATAGTCTTCTATAATCGTCTCTCTTGGAACCCCAAGTGCCAGGAAGATGAATGCTGATCCTACGCCAGTGCGATCTCTTCCACCGGCACAATGATGCAGGATACTGAATTCATTTGGAAGCATAATAGTTGCCATAAGTCGTTTGAAGGAAGGGTTATTAAAGGCCATATCCAAATACATATTAACCAAAAAGTCTGTCGTAAAATGTTCAAGGAATCCAGAACGAACCACATCTCTCATGTCTCCAGGCACCTCTTGCTTTAGTGCAGGTACACAAATGTTATTAACTCCTGGAATGACTGGATCTGGTTTTAAACGGATTTCTTCTATTCCCCGATAATCAAATATGGTCTTTATCCCCAGTGATTTTAAGAGTTTTATATCTTGATCGGTCATTCCTGTTAATTCGGCTGATCGAAAAAACAAACCGTATTTGACTCTACGGCCATCTGAGGTGGTGTATCCGCCCATATCTCGGAAATTGAGGACGCCTTTAAAGGGGATAACACGATGCTTAGAATCTGTTGTACCTAGTTTCTGGTTCATTTTCGTACCACCTTTGGTTGGTTATTGAATAGGCTATTCTAAAATGTGAAAAGGGTGTCGCTTAACAATAAAAGTTTGCCCATAATACTATATATAGTACCATGATAAATACCAACAACCCGAAAGGATAGTGTGACATTTTATAAACTAATATCTCTGTTAATTGTCGCGCTATTGCGCTGTATACGGAAATTTCTAGTAGGAGTGTGTAAAATGAATTTAAAAGAAAAGTTGATAGTAATAAAAGAAAATGGCTACCAAGCACCTCCCGATACCAACCAGTTGATACAAGAAATGATACATAACATCGGTTCTGTGGATGCCGAGCTGCGTGATGACCTGATTTATACAATCTTATCACATTGGATTCCTGGTAATTCTCTAACTGCAAATGAACTAGAACAACTTCTTCCAGTTATTTTGGATCATAACCATTTGCATTTTAAGCTTGGTGAAACAAATACAGACGCTGTCTTTACTCGATCTTTCTCAATGCTAGTCATACCACTCGTCTTAGAGAGACATAGAGAATCACCATTTCTCTCAAGAGAGCAAATTCATCAGATAAAAGAGAAAGTATTTTACAATGTACAAGAAGAGCGAGATTACCGCGGGTATGATGAAGAAAAGGGCTGGGCTCATGCCATAGCCCATGCAGCAGATGCTTTAGATGATTTAGCTCAAAGCTCCGAACTGGATAACAATGACCTCAAAACGATTCTCCATTTGGTTTATGAAAAGATGATCATAACAGATCGAATTTACTCCGATGGGGAAGATGAGAGAATGGTAAGACCCATAATTAGTATTTTAAATAGAAAAATAGTTAGTCAGACTGATGTAGAGCAATGGATTCAAAGTTTTGGTGATGTGGAGAAAAGTTCAGAGTTTCTTCCTGCCTTTAGGCAAAAAAATAATATAAAGAACTTTCTGAAAAGTTTATACTTTCGAGTGAAATTTTATAAAGTAGATGCCGATCTCTGCCCAACTATCGAGCATACATTATATAAAGTAGAAAAAGTATACTATTCCTAATTAAGAAACAAGTGAGGAACGATTCAGGCGCTTACATAGGATTAAGTTTATTAAAAAAAGCCCACAAATATATGGGCTTTTTTATTTTTCATCGTAAAATATAACCCCCATCAGGAAATAGGGTGCTTCCCGTAGTATAGTTATTAGTCATCAAATAAAGGGTTGTATGTGCTGCTTCGTCGGCATGCCCTACCCTGCCAAGGATATTCATATTTGTATATTCATCGTAGGAATTGTCTCTAGTTTCTTGTTCTGCTCCTATCCAATTAAAGTTGGTATGAATGGTGCCTGGGGAGATAACATTTACTCGAATAGGAGCCAATTCTACAGCCAATGCTTTTCCCAGACTCTCAATCGCGCCGTTACAAGCTGCATAGGAGGCACCATCGGCAAGTGGTCGTTGACCGAATGCGCCAGACATCAGAACAATAGAGCCTGTTGCGTTTATATAGGGGATCGCGTATTTCACAGCATTATACTGAGGCCAGAACTTTGCATTAAAGCAGCTATGAGCAATCTCTAAGCTTGAAGTAATTGGTCCTCTAACATAGGAGGCGCCGGGAGTGAACAAATGATCGAAGTTGCCGGTTTTTTCGAAAAATGACTTTAAGTCTTCTTCATTTTGATTATCAAGCGAATGAATTTCGTTAGATTCGGACCCTAGAAATTGTTGGGCTTTTTCTAATTTTTCTTGTGAACGCCCGGCGATTATGACATATGCGCCTTGTTCAACCGCTTGTTTGGCAGTCGCGAGCCCAATTCCGGAGCTTCCTCCGATAATGACGATTCGCTGGTTTTTTAATGAATTCCTGGACATTTTTATCTACTCCGTTCATAGTTAAATGGACTTTTAAGTTCTGTTTTTTATTATTAGGTATAAAAGAAATTCTGCACAGTACGCACTTTTTTCGTACTAGGTACGATTGTTCGTACTAGCTGTTAAATAGAATAACTATCGAAAGAGATGATCACATGGATTTACTGGAGCCGAGATTGGCCGGAGTGCTTACAACGCTTGATAAGATCGGTGGAAAGTGGAAGCCGCTCATTTTATTTATTTTATTGATAGATGGTACCAAACGATTTGGCGAACTCAGGCGGATTATTCCAGAGGTCTCTCAAGGGACATTAACTAAGCAACTACGGGAGCTTGAAGAGGATCAACTTATCGATCGTGTGATTTTTCATGAGCTTCCATTGAGGGTGGAATATAGTATTTCAGAACATGGCAAATCACTAATTACTGTTTTGGATAGCATGTGTGGCTGGGGAAGGATGCATCAGGAGTATTTAAATAATATAAATAAGTAAGGGGCGGACATTATTATAAATACTATTTTGCAGGACCCAACGGGTCAGGCCTATAAGACGCTGATACAGGTAGCTATGGAAGTATGTGATGAATTTATTTTGGTCAAACGTGATCAGATGGAGTTAGAGCCAGAAGGATATGAACTATTGGAACGGTTACAGCCTTTTCTCAAAGAGATCGTCAAAGATGATTATTGGCCTGGGACTCGGCTTATGGGGCATTGTGCAGATGTTTATTTTTTTAGATGTTCACCGGATGCGGTCGATATTTTACTATCCTATTCTACGAGCTTATACTCATGGGTGCAGACTAGGGTGCCTGATGATCTTTGTTTTTTAAGACAGGGGCAACCGTGGTTAATCAATACAGCTCATGAGCGAGAAAGCCATATTGTAACTGATGTAGAAGAGGAGCTGAACAGACTAGAAGAGGGCGGACTATTGTTCCGTGACTTATCTGTGTTTTACCCTTAATAAAGGTAGCAAAGAGGCGATGTTTACAAAGACAGAGTCTCTTTTTTTTTGGAAATATTTTGTAGACAAAACGGTCTACAAGTTGTAAACTCTAATTCAAATGGAAGGTCTAGGAATTGTAGACCAACGGGAGGTGCAAGGTTGAAGGATCTCAGAATGACCGAAATGGAAGGGAAATTTGCGGAATTAATATGGGACCACGAACCGATTCCTTCAGGGAATCTGGTGAAGTTATGTGAATCCGAGCTCAACTGGAAGAAATCTACGACGTATACGATGTTAAAAAGACTTGAAGCTAAAGAGATTGTTAAAAATGATAATGGTGTGGTAGGTTCTCTTATTAAAAAGGATGACTTTTATGCGGAGCAGAGCAAGGCGTTTGTGAAGGAAACCTTCGGCGGTTCGTTACCCAAATTTTTGGCTGCTTTTACAAAGAGTCGGAAATTAAGTGAAAGCGAAATTGATGATGTTCTAAGACTAATCCATGAGCATAAGGAGGAGTAACGGTGGCTCAGCTGTTTGGACATATTTTAAACATGAGCATTACGGGAAGTTATGTGATTGTGTTTATCATCGTGGCGCGGCTGTTCTTAAGAAAAGTTCCCAAAATATTCTCCTTTGCCTTATGGTCTGTGGTTTTGTTCCGACTTCTATGTCCGTTCTCGATGGAGAGTATATTTAGTTTTATCCCTTCTGAAGTCCAGAACTCACCTCTAAATAAGCTATACACACAAACGCCTCAAATCCCAAATGTAATCAACACATCCGAGCAAGCCGTAAATAATATATCACCCGTACCTATCCCCTCTACACCTGCTGTACCAAGTGGTATCATCCCTTCAAATCCTTCAGACGTGTGGATTAACATTGTCCAATATCTATGGTTGATTGGGATTGTGCTGCTGCTCATTTACTGCATTGTTACTACTATTCGACTTTCACGAAACTTAAGAGACGCAACCCCACTTTTCGAAAATGTATATGAGCATAACGGCATCTCTACACCTTTTGTATTCGGCTTCTTTAAGCCTAGAATATACCTTCCAAACGGTCTTTCCGATCATGAAAAAGCTTATATCATCAAACACGAGCAAGTGCACATACACAGGTGCGACCACATGATAAAACCTTTAGCGTTCGCTGTTCTGTGTGTACATTGGTTTAATCCATTGGTTTGGCTTGCTTTTTATCTGATGAGTGATGATATGGAGAAGTCCTGTGACGAAAGCGTCATAAGACAGATGGGCAGTGGAATTAAAAAGGAATATTCGACATCACTTTTGTCCTTATCTACTGGAAGACGGTTTATGGGTGGTTCACCACTTGCCTTTGGCGAGAGCAACACAAAAGGACGAATTAAAAATATTCTGAATTATAAAAAACCAGCCTTTTGGGTTATTTTAGTCGCAATCTTAGTCGTGGCTGCACTGTGTGTCGGGCTCATAAGTAATCCGAAAAATGATCCATTAACCGTAAAGGATTATGCGAGCAATTTATGGAGCAGAACATTACCAGCTATGAGAACAGTACAGATATTAAAATAATTGATAGTCAAATTACTAAGCTTGAAAAAATAGCGTCATTGGACGAACTGCTTGCAACACCCTTGGAAATTTGGAGTTTAGAATATCGCTTGAAACCGGATGATCCAACTAAGCTGACGATGACGGAAAATATGGTCGATGGATTTATTACTGAAGAAGGAAGCATGGGAAAGCCGATACTTATTTTTTCCATTATGAATTCAACACCGCAGTATCTGGGCGTCATCAGGAGCGGAGAGAATGATATGTCTTCACCAGCCGGTCAAGAAATGGCAGTGCGTGTGTTTCTTGAAGCAAACCATCAGCTTCCGCATGAAACTTATAGTGGGAAGCATATTCTAGTGAAATTCCCCTTAACTACAGGCGAAACAAGCCAACTGTTGTTATCCCAACCTGTTATTCAAGGCGCTTCAGGGATTTGGAGTGTAGAGCGCTGGAAGGATTCGAACGGAAATGAGTATTACAATACACCTCAAACCGATGTTACGATAGCTGAATATTATGCCCGTCTGCAGACATTAGCTGATGAGGGGGAGGAGCCAGCACAACTTGATCCTTTACAGGTCGCAATGAATTATATAAGCAATGATATTGGAATGGGTCAGCATGTTAAGCTGGATCAGCTTGTGGTGGACAATGAGGCTACAGCTGATGATTTTGCGATCACGCCCGAGAGTATATTAATAGGCTATGTTTTTAATCTTAGCCTGGAGAATCATTCCTTTGATTTTGATAACATTGAATGGCTAACAATGGAGGATTCCGCTCGCTTTAAAGGGTTGAATATTAATCCAGATGATGATATGCCTAATGGATTTTATATCCTCAACAAATATACGTATACCGATCCATTAGAGGTTACAGAGGATACCAAATATTCTATAGTTGATGCTAATTCAGGTGCTCTAAAAGAAGTAAGCAAGCAGGAGTTTATCGAATATTTCAAGCAATATACTGATTTTATGCCCCCATGTGTGATCACTAAAAAAGACGGATATGTCACCAGCATTGCTGAGAAATATATGCCGTAAAATTTCCACTGATGAAAAAAGTTGAAGTATATTTATAGCGCAGAAGAACCCGCATGTGGTGCGGGTTCTTCTAAATGTTCTTCAGGATGTGTATAGGTGCTGGCTCGTTTACGTTACCTTCGGCACAATGTATTCGGTTTTTCGCATACATTTGGCTCGTTTACGTTACCTTCGGCACAATGTATTCGGTTTTTCGCATACATTGGCTTAATTATGTTACCTTCGGCACAATGTATTCGGTTTTTCGCATACATTTGGCTAATTACGTTACCTTCGGCACAATGTATTCGGTTATTCGCATACATTTGGCTTATTACGTTACCTTCGGCACAATGTATTCGGTTATTCGCATACATTTGGCTTATTACGTTACCTTCGGCACAATGTATTCGGTTTTTCGCATACATTTGGCTCGTTTACGCTACCTTCGGCACAATGTATTCGGTTATTCGCATACATTTGGCTTATTTGCGTTACCTTCGGCACAATGTATTCGGTTATTCGCATACATTGGCTTATTTACGTTACCTTCGGCACAATGTATTCGGTTTTTCACATACATTTGGCTCGTTTACGTTACCTTCGGCACAATGTATTCTGTTTTTCGCATACATTTGGCTCGTTTACATTGCCTTCGGCACAATGTATTCGGTTATTCGCATACATTTGGGTCGTTTACGTTACCTTCGGCACAATGTATTCGGTTATTCGAATACATTTGTCCGTAAGCTCGACTAAAACATGTATTCTAAGGATTTAAGATCCGCTCGGTCCGTCATCCCAAAGAGGCGTGTGCTTAATTAAAAACAGGGCTCCCCATGGCCAACAGTAGAATATAGGCCCATCCCTTGAGTTCATTTCACATTTCTCCGCAATCTAGAAATTTCAAAAATTCTATTATAGCAAGCATAAACGCCTTCGGTGTTCTTAATAGGACGGTAGAGTCTAGGCCATTGGCAGATCCAACTGTTTACGAAACTTATTCCAAACTACGACAGAGAGTGCATCTAGCTCGACAAGCTCTGTCAGAGCGTACGCCTCTTGAAGACCAACCTGCATTAGATGCAGTACATGTGACACGGATGCACCGCCAGCTCCATTTTCTTTTTTAACAATTACGTCACCTACGGGAATTTCTCCCTTTATACTGATCTGACAATTTACAAAATTTCAACTATTTAAAGAAAGGTATTGATAATTATTCTCATATGATTTAATATGATAACGATTCTCATTATCATTTTTTAGAATTAAGGAATGATAAAAAAATATAGATGGGGAGATAGAAAATGAATCAGAAAAAAGTTTTATTAGCAGGGGTATCAGCAGTATTAGCTTTGAGTTTGGCAGCTTGTGGGAACGATGCAAAGGACAACGCAGCTTCAGAAAAAAGTGGAAATAATGCTGGAGTAGCAACAGAGGGAAATGCAAATAACAAAGGAAATGCGGCGGCAGCAGAGACAGTTGCCACTGAACAAACCATTACATATCTAGGTAAGGATTATGTAGTACCTGCAGAGATTCAAAATATCGTAGCTGCAAGTCTGGAATCTATGGAAGATGCTGCAATCCTAGGAGTGAAACCTGTAGGCGTACTTGCAATAGCAAATGCCATTCCAGGTTATCTGTCAACTGAATTAGCTGGTGCATCTTTAGTGGGGGATAAATTTGCTCCGAGCAATGAGGCGATCTTGCAGCTAGATCCAGATGTTATTTTAGGGTCTTCCAAGTTTGGTGAAGATGTGTCGGGTGCGCTTAATAAAATTCAAACGATGATTCCTTATTCACATATCTCAACAAACTGGAAAGATAACTTGCGCTTATTAGGTCAATTATCCGGTAAGTCAGCAGATGCGGAAAAGATTATTAGCGATTATGAATCTAAAGCCGCGGGTGCAAAGGCTGAGATTGGAGAAAAACTGAAAGATAAATCCATTCTTGTGATCCGTATTCGTCAGGGCAGCATGTGTGTATATCCTGCTGGTGTTTATCTAAATCCGGTTATTTACGAAGATTTAGGTGCTACCATTCCCGAAGTAATAACAACTACTAAAGCTCAAGCTGAGCTTTCACTAGAAGCTTTAGCGGAAATTAATCCGGACTATATTTTCTTGCAGTTTGAGACCAGTGAGAATACGGATAATGCAACAGCACTTGATGATTTACTTAAGAATCCGATCTTCAAAAGCGTGAATGCAGTCAAAAACAATCATGTCTTTGTAAATGCAATTGATCCTTTGGCGCAAGGTGGTACGGCTTGGTCAAAAGTAAGATTCTTGGATACTGCAATTGAAAACCTGTTGAAGTAAAACTGAAGGTGCGATGAATAAGATGAATACAAAAAATTGGAAAGTTATATTGATCCTATCAACTTCTCCATTATTCATCGTATTAGCAATGGTTGTATCCGTCTTATATGGTGTTAAGGATATTGGAATAGCAACAATCTGGCAGGCGATTACACACTTCGACGCAAATAATGTGGACCACAACATTATTATGACATCTAGATTACCGCGTGTAATCGCCGCTTTATTAGTTGGAGCGGCCCTGGCTGTTCCAGGGGCATTAATGCAAGGCGTTACACGGAATTATCTTGCATCACCATCGATTATGGGAGTAAATGACGGATCGGCATTTGTTATTACGTTGGCTATGGTGTTTTATCCTGGATTATCGAATGTTCATATGATTCTTTTATCCATGGTGGGTTCCGCTATCGGAGCGGGGTTGGTTTTCGGATTTGGCTCATTGGTCAAAAACGGCTTATCTCCAGTCAGACTAGCCATTATTGGTACTGTAATTGGTACATTTTTAAGTAGTATTGCCTCAGCAGTAGCGATGTTTTTTCAAGTCTCACAAAATGTTAGCGTTTGGTATAGCTCAAAAATACATACTGTAAATCCGGATATGCTAATATTGTCCATTCCCTTTATAATCGTTGGTCTGCTCTTGGCGGTTAGTATTTCTAAATCTGTAATGGTTGCCTCCCTAGGGGATGAAACAGCAATTAGCTTGGGTCAACGGACAAAATGGGTGAAAATCATCAGTATTTTATCTGTTATATGTCTGACCGGAACAGCAGTGGCCTTAGTAGGTAAGATTGCCTTTGTTGGTCTAATTATTCCTCATATTACACGTTTTATAGTTGGTATCGACTATCGTTTCATCATTCCTTGCTCAGCAGTCATTGGGGCTGTTTTTTTAGCATTTTGTGATGTCTTAAGCCGGTATATTAACTTTCCGTTTGAAACGCCAATTGGCGTTGTGACCGCCTTTATTGGCATCCCGTTCTTCCTTTATTTAATTCGGGTTAAAGGGGGAGAGCAGCGTGGATAGAGGGAAAGTACAGTATAGTCGCTATCAATTGACGCTACTAGCTTTTATTCTGCTTACGCTTGTGGCGGGGTATTTTCATCTAACGAATGGCGCATTTGATATGTCTGTCATGGATGTGATAAAAACGCTGCTGCGAATCCATCCCAATCCTAAATTTGACCTGGTTATTTTTCAATTTCGATTGCCACGGATCATTATTGCGTCATTAGTAGGCATAGGTCTGGGGATGGCTGGAACGGTCATTCAAGGCATTACCCGAAACGGGCTGGCTGATCCAGGTATCCTTGGGATTAATGCAGGTGCCGGAGCTGCCATCGTTGCATTTATGTTTTTCTTTCAGATGTCAGGGGTTACTTTTTTTAAAGAAAGCTGGTTTTCGATACTAGCCATGCCACTCTTTGGTTTTGTGGGGGGGCTTGCCGCAGTTGTGGTTATCTTTATTTTCTCTTGGCGGAATGGTGCGCTTGATATGCAACGTTTGATATTGACAGGGATCGCGATAAGCAGTGGTTTTGGGGCGTTGTCGTTGTATCTTTCTTTAAAAATGAATGCAAGTGATTACGAAATGGCTGCGGTATGGAGTGTTGGAAGTATTTACAGCGCGAATTGGACTTATATCATAATGATCACACCTTGGGTGCTGATTTTAGGATTTGTAATGTATCGAAAAAGCTACTTGCTCAATTATTTTCAATTGGAGGATTCCAGCACAAAAAGCTTGGGAATCTCCGTAGAAAAAGAAAAGCTAATCTTTCTGTTATGCAGTGTAGGAATTGTAAGTGTATGTGTGTCTGTGTCCGGTTCTATAGGTTTTATAGGATTGATGGCTCCTCACATCGCTAGAAGATTAGTAGGGATAAATCACCGCTATATTATGTTATCCAGTGCAGTGGTTGGGATGTTCTTGCTTGTGATCTCGGATTATTTTGCCAAAACATTATTTCAGCCAGCAGAGTTACCTGTGGGAATAGTCGTTTCGATTATTGGCATTCCTTATTTCTTATATTTATTAGCCAAGTCTAGAGTGTAGGGGAGAGTGAGCAGCACATATGTCAACACAAGTTGAACTCGAACACACAGAATCATGGAAACTAGAATCTCAGTATATGGGTTACACGTATGATATAAAGGTCTCACTTCCGAGAGTAGAAGCACCTGAGAAGGGATTTCCTGTCTATTACATGCTCGATGGAAATTCATATTTTCAATTGGGCCGGGATGTCGTGAAATTGCAGTCCAGAAATGCGCCGAAAACTTTGATTGCACCAGCCATCGTGATCGGTATTGGGCATTATGGTTCAGACGATGAGGTTTCTAAAAGAAGATTTTATGATTTCACGCCTACTGCGGAGCAGTATGTATATCCAGATCGTTTGAAAAATGCTGACTTAGGGCCACATGGTGGTGCCGAGAAGCTCTTATCTTTTTTAGAGTTAGAATTGATGCCGCTGATCGCTAAAAATTATAATGTCGATCCACAGAAGCAAGCCTTGTTTGGTCACTCATTAAGCGGTTTGTTTGTCCTATGGACACTATTCACTCGTGCGGAGTTATTCCAGTATTATTTGGCTTCTAGCCCGTCGATTTGGTGGAATGATCATGAAATCCTGGCCTATGCGGATCAATGGTGCAATCAGGGTCACATGACAAGACCCGAGCAACGAAAGCTGTTGATCACAGTGGGCAGTGAAGAGGCGTTTATGGTCGATGATGCTAAAGGATTATTTTTAAAATTTTGTGAGTATTCTTTGCCGAATTTACAGGTTGAGCATTACGTAGCGCCAGATGAAAACCACGCGTCAGTAGTGCCGACCATCATGAGCAGAGCGTTCCGTCTGTTGAATAGTTAAGGAGGGGGATGAAGAAAATCATGTTAGGAGAACTAACTACCTTCGAACATATGGGGCGACAAATCACCGTGTATCTTCCTAAAGTATATCAATCGTTTACAGAACGAAGCTTCCCCGCGGTTTTCTTACAGGATGGCGATTTTTTGTTCAAAGAATCGATTGCAGCTATAGAAAATGATGTGGAAGAGGGGATTACGGATCCGGTTATTTTTATCGGGATTGATTCTCAGCATCGTAATGATGAATATACACCTTGGGAAATGCCTGCTCTTTTTAAGGATTGGTCCTTTGGGGGCAAGGGGGATGCCTATTTAGATTACGTCTATCAGAATCTTGTTCCATATATTAAAAGTGCATATCGCATCTCTCAAGAGCCAGGCAAATTCGCATTAGGCGGTGTTTCATTAGGTGGATTAATAAGTCTGTATGCGATGTACAGGACGGAGCCAATTTTTGATAACTTTATACTCATATCTGCGTCTGTGTGGTTTAAAGATTTTATCGATTACATGGAGATTACAAGGTTAGATCGGGAATGCAAAGTTTATATGTATGTAGGTGAACAGGAAGGTATCCAGAAGACTAATGCACAGAAGGACATGGTCCCTAATAGCAAACGTGCTTTTAATCTTTTAAAAGAGAAGATAGATGGAGCGGATCATCGTGTGAAGTTTGAGACAGATCCACTGGGAACGCATAATGACACCTTTTTCCTACAATATTTTCCGAATAGCATCCGATTCTTGTTTCCCGTAAAATGATAAAAAGGACGAGCAGGAGGGAGTATCCTTGCATCGTCCTATTTTCACGGCTTTAGTTGCTCTTCTGTAAATTCTCAAGATGTACGTCCAGATTATCAAAGGTTTGAGAGATACCCGGCAGCATCCCCATATCAATCACTTGTTGTAACGCTTCTGGAGAAGCGTATTTACCGGTGTTTACCAGCTTCGTTTGACCAGCCAGCTCGATAAAATCTAGTTGTACAAGCGTTTCAGGCAGATCTTTCGAAATATTACCCTCTGCATCTGAGAACCAGTCCGTATAAATAATTTGCTCCGGAAACGTAATTTCCCGATAAAGCGCTTTGCCCCATGACTCCATACCGTAAAAATCACCCTGATTCTTATCCTCGCATTTCATGCAATAATGCCAAGTCCCCCCTGGACGGAAATCGACATGACATACGGGAATCGTCCAACCTTTAGGCCCCCACCAATGCTTCAAATGCTCAGCCTCAGAAAAAGCCTTAAAAACTAGCTCACGTGGAGCTTTAAAAATACGCTCTAAGATTAGTGTGCTGCCTTCAACTTTGTGTACTAGGTGGTTGGTTTGGTTAGAATTTGTCATGGGATAGATCCTCCTCGTTTACTTTTCCTTATCTGATTCCTTGCTTTGTAGCTTCTGTAAATAATCATCCAGTCGATCGTAGCGTTCCTCCCACATATGGCGGTAGGATTCTAACCAAGTGTCTATTTCCTTAAATGGTTCAGGTCTGAGCTTGCAAATACGCCGATTAGCAACTGCTTGCACTTCAATAAGCCCCGCTTCACTGAGTACACGCAAATGCTTAGACGCTTGAGGCTGCCGCAGCTGAAGATTTTCCGCAATCTCTCCAACGGTTAGGGGGCTATCGCGTAATAGTTCAACGATCTGCATGCGGTGAGGCTCAGCTAAGGCACTCATTACGTTAGTATTCATAAACAAAAATCACTTCGATTCATTGAATTGATTCGTATTTCCTATTCGTGATTACAATATACCATTATGCGAATATTCCTGTAAAGGTATATTTAAAATTTTCATTGTATGATAACTTCAAAAGAAGGGCATAGTACAAGCATTAAGAAGAAAAATGTTCCATGATAACCACTAAACTTTACAAAAAACATAGGAATAGATATAATTAAGTATAACTTATCGGTTTTTGATGTACGCAAGGGGCCTAACGCCAGTAGGCTCCTTTTGTATTTCTTGGCCATGTTACAGGAGGGTGAAGGTCATACACAATGAAAAAATTATGGTTTGTGTTCATTATGGTCCGCATGGGGAGCGTTTAATCCGGCGTGGTGTGCAACTGTCTGAAATAATAGGGGCCCCATTGTTTGTATTAAATGTCGATAGTTCGGACAATGATGAATATAATCAGAGCAAAGAAATGTATATGACGGTTTGGAAACGTCTTGCCGATGAAGCTGGCGCAGAGTTTATCATTCGGAAACGTGAAGGCCGTAAAACAACTGATATTATTGTAGAAGTAGCTGAAAAGAATGAGGTTACACAGATTGTCATCGGACAATCTGCCCAGACTCGATGGCAGGAGCTTACCAAACGTAATTTCATCAATGAACTCATTGGTAAAATGAAAATGATGGATCTGCATGTCGTGGCCGTTCAACGGATGCGCGCCGGGTTGGAAGAAACCCATGAGGAAGGTGTAATCGCCTACCTGGTCAAAATTGGGGATGAGTATCAGCTCAGTGATGAACCCAAGGGAGAATATTCGCTTAAAGGAAAGTTCTTTCACGAATTACACACAGAATTTGAGAACGGTTTATTCAGAATTGAGCAAGAAGATGGAAAGGCTAGATATTTGCATATTTGTGATGGCACATTGACCGATTCTTTATAATCGGGCGTGCCCTTATCTTCATGAGGGCCTATTATTAAGGGCCCTTCCAATCATATGATCTTTGGCTTTTGGTAAAAAAGTAAGTACTAAAGTTCACAACTTGATAAGCTCAAGTGGAAAAGGAGGACTGCCTTTGCTGCATGTAATCATACTTGTTCCGTTTCTAATGGCCTTAGTAATCGCACTTTTGACCAAGAGAGCATCCAACCTTCATAGAGGATGGCTTGTTTTCCCCGGTTCGCTCGCTTTGTTTGTATATTTTTTAACCCGGATTCCCGTGATTAAGGGAGGGGATTTGGGATATGAAACCGTTTCGTGGATTCCTTCCCTAGGGATTGACTTGGTTTTCCATCTGGATGGATTAAGTTTACTCTTCGCTTTGTTAATCACTGGAATGGGTAGTCTTGTAATTATCTATTCGATTTATTATCTAGACAAGCGAAAAGAAGCGTTGACCCCTTTTTATATTTATTTAATGTTGTTTATGGGAGCGATGCTTGGCGTTGTGCTCTCGGATAACTTGATGGTGCTATACGGTTTTTGGGAATTAACAAGTGTCTCGTCATTTCTGTTGATTGCTTTTTGGCATCGGCGGCAAAAATCGCGGTATGGTGCTTTGAAATCTATGTTGATTACCGTATTTGGTGGTTTAGCGATGTTTGCCGGCTTTTTAATGCTGTATGTGATGACAGGCACCTTTAGTATTCGGGAAATTTGGAGCGAGGTTGGAGATATTAGTGGGCATGCGTTGTTTATTCCAGCGATGCTATTAATTCTATTAGGTGCATTTACCAAATCAGCGCAGTTCCCGTTCCATATCTGGCTGCCGGATGCCATGGAGGCACCGACACCCGTAAGCGCATATCTTCACTCAGCAACGATGGTTAAAGCTGGATTGTATCTTGTCGCCCGTTTCAGCCCTATTTTTGCGGGGCAATATGAGTGGTTCTGGATTGTGTCAGGCGTCGGTTTGATCACCTTGATCTATGGTTCGATCCAGGCGATGAAGCAGACGGACCTGAAGGCTCTATTAGCCTATTCAACAATTAGTCAACTTGGACTGATTATGGGATTGCTGGGAATGGGATCGGCATCGGCATTTTATATAGGGGAAGAAGCTGTCTTTTATACTGCTGCAACAACAGCGGCTATCTTTCATCTTATTAACCATGCTATCTTTAAAGGCTCATTGTTTATGATGGTCGGTATAGTTGACCATGAGACGGGTACCCGCGACCTGCGAAAGCTGGGCGGACTGATTTCCATTATGCCGGTTACCTTTACGGTAGCGATGATCGGCAGTTTCTCGATGGCTGGTTTGCCGCCATTTTCCGGGTTCTTAAGTAAAGAGATGTTTTTTACAGCTGTTCTGAATATCCGAAACCTGGATATATTCTCTATTCCCTCGTTGTTTACGCTCTTCCCGGTTTTGGCCTGGATTGCCAGCGTGTTTACTTTTGCATACAGTATGATTTTGGTATTCCACACCTTTTTCGGAAAATATCAGCCTGAGAAGCTGGACAAAAAACCGCATGAAGCCCCATTTGGACTTCTGCTTGCCCCGTGCCTGCTTGCAGTGCTGTCTATATTTATTGGTTTTTTCCCGAATATTTTATCTAATACACTTATTATCCCTGCAATGAATGCTATTCACCCTATCTTGCAGACCGGGGAACCTTTTATTGTGAATATCCATTTCTGGCACGGCTGGACACCAGAAGTATGGATGACACTTGGTGTTGTGATTCTTGGTATTACTGTATACCGAATCTATGGCCGCTTAAGTCTGGTCGATAAAGAATGGGGCAGTGGCTACACTTTAAATCAAGTTTATGACGGAGTAATTCGGCTGGTTGAGAAATTGTCTAGATGGGTGACTGGTTCTTATATGACTGGTTCCATGAGACATTATTTAATGTATATTTTTTCCTTCTTGATCGTAACGATTTGCGGTGTCGTCTGGTATTCAGATGGAATTACACTTGGTACGACGGAGTATACTCCTTTTTCTTTGTTTGAGGTTATTGCTGTAATGGTTTTGCTTCTAGGTGCTTTAGCTATTCCGTTTGTACGTTCGAGAATAACAGCCATTTTGTTAACAGGAATGGTTGGTTATATGGTTACTTTGCTCTTTGTTCTGTTCAGAGCTCCTGATCTGGCGCTTACACAAATGATTGTTGAAGTGGTATCTGTTACCTTGTTCCTGCTATGTTTCCGGCATTTGCCTAGGCTGGAAAAAGAGAAGCTCAAGCCTCGTGCGCATTTCCTTAAACTTATTATTTCCATCGGGATGGGCGTAACGATGACATTGGTTGCACTTGCTGCTTTAGGCAGTAGTCCGTTCGAATCCATCTCGAAATATTATGTGGAGAATAGTTATACTTTGGGTGGCGGTAAAAATATTGTCAATGTTCTGCTCGTTGATTTCCGCGGCTTTGATACTATGTTTGAAATAACAGTACTAGGCCTCGCCTCACTTGCTATTTATTCCATGATCAAGCTGCAGTTGGATGGAGAGGGTACAGCATCCCAACTGAAGAGGGTTGTTCCCTATAATAAGCCTCGTTATTCTCGAAGTGATGATGTGTTACTACAAGCGGTAGCTAAAGTAGCATTCGTTATCATTCTGATATTTTCGTTGTTTTTGTTTTTTGCCGGTCATAATAATCCGGGAGGCGGATTTATTGGGGCTTTGATGGCTTCTGCAGGTTTGGTGCTGCTTGCTATTACTTTTGGGATGGATATGGTTGAGAAGGTGCTGCCTATTAATTATCGTAAGTTAATTGCGATCGGGATTTCGATTGCTTTCCTTACCGGGGTTGGCTCATTTATATTCGGCGTACCCTTTCTGAGCCAAACGTTTGGATATTTCCAATTGCCGCTTATGGGCAAAACAGAACTAACCACTGCAATGTTCTTTGATCTTGGTGTTTATCTAGCTGTTATTGGTGTCACTATGAATATCATACTTACGATCGGGAGGGATAGCTAATGGAGCTCGTTGTTGCCTTGGCGATCGGCGTATTGTTTTCCGTAGGTGTGTATCTAGTCCTTTCCAAAAGCTTGCTACGCATCCTACTGGGTACTAATTTGATTACCCATGGTGTTCATTTACTGCTGCTGACGATGTCGGGTCTCAAGACAGGGGCTCCACCATTGCTTGGTGAAAAAGCAGAGGCATATGTAGACCCGTTACCACAGGCGCTCATTTTGACCTCAATTGTAATTAGTTTTGGAGTAACAGCATTCTTCATTGTTTTGGCATACCGGACTTACCGTTCGACGGGTACGGATGATGTGGAAGGCACCAAGGAGGAGAGACAATGAACAACTTGCTAGTGCTGCCTCTGCTGATTCCGGCCTTTACGGCAGTGATATTGATTTTTCTAAAAGAACGAGTGGACCTGCAGCGTATGATCAGTGCCGTCAGTGTGTTTTTAAATATTTTGGTTGCTGGAATTATTGTGTATCAGGTAGGTACAAACGGAATCCAAACCCTAAATATGGGTGGATGGCTTCCGCCATACGGGATTGTGTTTGTTGCCGATATGTTTGCGGCCTTACTTGTGTTAATCGGCGCTATCGTTGGTGCAGCTTGCTTATTTTTTTCCTTCGCGAGTATTGGGGAAGAAAGAGAACGGTTTTATTACTATCCGTTTTTCCATTTCCTATTAACTGGGGTGTTTGGCTCCTTTCTCACCGGAGATCTATTTAACTTGTTCGTCTGTTTTGAGGTCCTGTTAGTTGCCTCGTATGCTTTAATTGTACTTGGTGGCTCCAAAGGTCAACTGAGAGAGACGTTAAAATATGTATTAGTTAACGTGATTTCCTCGTCTTTGTTTGTAGCAACGCTTGCTTATTTATATGCCGCGACAGGAACGCTGAATATGGCACATCTATCTATGCGTGTAGCGGAAGCGGGACAAGGCGGTGTCATGAACGTCATTGCGGTTCTGCTGCTGATCGTATTTTCGATAAAGGCGGGTTTGCTGCTCTTTTTCTGGCTTCCGGATTCTTATAGCGCACCACCAGTGGCTGTTAGAGCACTGTTTGGGGCCTTGTTAACGAAAGTAGGATTGTATGCAATTACACGTACGTTTACATTGATTTTTATTCAAGACCCGGGACTCACCCATACACTGATCGCCTGGATGGCGGGAGCGACGATGATCCTTGGTGCAATCGGTGCACTGGCTTACAACGATCTGGGGCGAATTTTTAATTATAATATCATTATCAGTGTTGGGTTTATTGCTTTTGGGATTTCTGTCGCGACTCAGGATTCGTTAAATGGTGTAGTGTTCTATTTAATGCATGACATGGTTGCCAAGGCATTATTATTTTTCCTGGGCGGGATGATAATCTCGGCATCGGGCACCGACCGCTTAAAAGAAATGGGTGGTTTAATCCGACGTTATCCGTGGACCGGCTGGATGTTTTTTGTACTGACTTTGGCATTGGTTGGTGTTCCGCCTCTTAGTGGTTTCGCTGGAAAAGTTATGATGGTACGTAGTGGATTTGGACAGGATCACGTGGCTCTTGCGCTGATTGCACTCGCATCCAGCTTCGTAGTGTTATATTCCTTGATCAAAGTATTCCAGCAGGTATTCTGGGGTGGCGAGAAAAGGGAAGAACAAGTCAAACCGCTTCATTATAAAGCTATGATGGCACCGGCGGCTGTACTGTTTGCGATTGTAATTCTGATGGGTGTAGGTGCTGAGACGGTAAATGGATACGTCAGCCAAGCCGGAGCTGTACTGGCTGATCCTGCACTTTACATTAACGCTGTCATGAAGGAGTAGATACTATGGCATTTCAACTATTATTGAATTTCATGATAGCATTCCTGTGGATGTTTCTGCACAATGACTGGACTGGTCCGCGTTTTGTCATTGGTTTTCTGCTCGGTATACTCATTCTGCTCGGAATGCGTCGTTTTTGGCCCAGGTTATATCTCGGAAAAGTGTGGGCGATCCTTAAGCTAATCCTGTTGCTGCTGCGGGAGCTGATCGTTTCTAGTTATGTAGTGGTAAAAGCCGTTCTAAGACCAGAGCTTAATATACGTCCAGCTATTCTCAAATATACTACAGAGCTGAAATCAGATTGGGAAGTGGCTACATTGATCACATTGCTCTGCCTAACGCCTGGATCGGTGGTACTTGAAGTATCGGATGATAATCGGACATTGTATATTCATGCCATGGATGTTGAAGACCCTGCACAGTTCAGGGCCAATATCCGTGATACCTTTGAGCGTGCGATACTGGAGGTGACCCGCTAATGATCCATTTTATTCTTATGTTATCCATTACGATCATGGCTGTAGCAATAGGCGTATGTGCTTGGCGTCTGGTGAAGGGACCTTCCTTGCCTGACCGCGTGGCTGCACTGGATACGATCGGAATTAATCTGTTAGCCATGGTGGCCGTTTTATCGGTCTTTCTCCAAACACAGGCTTTTATAGAAATTATTTTGTTGATTGGAATTCTTTCCTTTATCGGAACGACAGCCTTTGCCAGATATATCGAAAAGGGAGTGGTGCTAGAAAATGGAAATGATCAAGACTACAGGTGAGTTGCTGTTTGCCTTGTTAATTCTTATAGGGGCATTGCTTAGCGCTGTAAGTGCTATTGGTTTGATTCGGCTGCCTGATGTATATCTAAGATCACATGCTGCCGCGAAGAGTGCCACTCTCGGTGTTTTATGTGTCTTGGTTGGGGCATTTCTATATTTTGCATTTTTTCAGGATCATATTAGTGCAAAGCTATTATTAGGAATTGTCTTTGTATTTATAACTGCGCCTTTATCCGCCCATCTAACAGGTAGAGCGGCATATCGTTCCGGTGTTCCTCACTGGGACCGGAGAATTCAGGATGATTTAAAAGAGGTGCTGGAGAAAGAGCAAGTTATACCAGTAACCCCTGAAGGAGATATACCTCAAGAACAAAGGTAGAAGTGTTAGGAATTGTCTTGATTTTCAATAACAGCAGCAAAAACTAAAACAAACCCGCATCTACACGCGGGTTTTTTTTTTATTAATGGAGTACTATTCTTTTGTTTACATCTCAACGAACCAATATTTTTCCTTCTCCAGCGAGCCTGCGTAGCACCCTTGGAAGAAACTCAATGTCTGCTTCAGGAATGTCTAATTGAATACCGTAATGGAAACAGTCCTGCTGTTCTCTATTCCATTTTAGAACTCCTTCTAAGTAAATAGATTCATCCGTAAGATTCATTTCCATACCAATCCGTACTAGATTATTCTCTGGATTAATGTTGAGGGGTAACGATAAGTGGCAGCCTGTTCGACTGATGTTGAACAGTACAGCTCTTACAGGCTTAGAAGGAACCTGGATTCCGTTAATACTAAGAATATGAAGATCAAGGGTTACAGGTTCTTTAAGGGTATATCGAAAAGGTTCAGTTCTGCGATTAGTGTTCATATGCTCCTCCATACTTTTCCATCTACTATAAATTATCGACAGGAAAACAGGATTAGTGAAGAGTTATTAAACATATTAAAGATTCGAAGTTACAAAAGCTGCATACCTGATTTTTGATTTTATCGTAACAATGTAAGTATTTCTTTTACAGAATTATCTACAAATGATCTTTCAGGACGGGATTTCATGATCACAGTAAGTCCAATTAATGATATGACTAGTGTCTGCGCTAAACTCTTTGCGTTAATAGCGGGATCAAGCTCACCTGAGCGCAAACCTCGATCAATCGTTTCTTGAAATATTACCGAGAGATACATCTGGTGTTCTCTTGTTAGGAGCTCAAATTTCTCATCGTGGGGTGAAAGTTCAACCATTGAATTAATGCAAAAGCATCCCCAGTTCGGATTTTGTCCATATTCTTTTGCCACTATATTTTCGAAAAAGTCACGGAATGCCTCTTTAACAGAAGTATTGTTTTGAAGCTTGTTACGAACATAGGCAGCATGAGAACTCGTATATTTCCGCAACGCAGCTTCAAATAGTCCTTTTTTATCTCCGAAGGTAGAGTAGATGCTAGGCCGTTGAATACCCATTCTTGATGTCAGGTCGCTTAAAGAGGTAGCCTCGAACCCTTTTTCCCAAAATACTTTCATAGCAGCATCTAATGCTTTTTCCTCATCAAATTCACGTGGTCGAGCCATACTAACTCCCTCTTTTCATATCGAACAGTATGATATTATTTTATGGTTTGAATCTTAGTATGTCAATTAAGAAATGGGTTTTTAAATAGTCTGTATTTAATTTTTTGTTGTTCTATAAGCTAATCTCTTGACAGTTATCTTTTTTTAGAGTTATATTTGTCAAATATATTTACGTACTGATCGGTATGTAATTTATGAATCTGATAAAAGTCAATCTCAGGAGGCGTTAATTTTGGGGGAATCTGTTGAGGAATCGAAAGCTATTATAGTGGATCAAACAGACAAAAAAGCTAAAAAAGTACAAGGAGGGCTTAGAGCGTCGGAACCAGTGCCTGTATCAATAATATCTCGTAGTGTGGCACTTTTATTTTCCGTCGCTTGCGGAATAGTTGTTGCTAACATATATTATGCGCAACCTTTACTGGACGCTATTTCGAACGAGTTTGGTATTTCTCATTCATTCGTTGGACTTGTTATTACAATTACTCAAATTTTTTATGCACTTGGACTGTTGCTACTAGTGCCTTTGGGTGATTTATTAAATCGGCGTTGGCTGATCGCTGGACAGATGCTGCTATCCGTATTGGCTTTAATTGTCGTTGGTACTGCCACCAGCAGTATAGTGTTATTCATAGGTATAGCAGCGGTTGGGTTTCTTGCCGTAGTGACACAGACGCTCGTTGCGTTCGCGGCAACTTTGGCTGCTCCTGCCGAACGTGGGCGTGTCGTTGGTGTTGTGACAAGTGGAATCGTCATTGGTATTCTACTGGCGCGAACTTTCGCTGGCGTATTAATGGATTTAGCAGGTTGGCGTTCTGTCTACCTTGTTTCCGCGGTATTAACACTAATTATGGCATGTGTATTGTTTCGGGTGCTGCCACATTATGAGCACACAAGAAAATCATTATCTTACCTACAGTTGATTCGTTCAATGTTCACGTTGTTTGCTCAGGAACGAACTCTTAGAATCCGTGCTGCACTAGGTATGATGATTTTTACCGCTTTCAGTATATTATGGACGTCTTTAGTATTACCTCTCAGCGCCCCGCCGTTTTCTCTTTCACATACTGCGATTGGAGCGTTTGGTCTCGCAGGTGTTGCAGGCGCGTTAGCAGCAGCGCGAGCAGGTCGCCTTGCTGATCGAGGTTTAGGGCAGAAGACTACCGGTGTAGCCTTGATTCTTTTGCTCATATCATGGTTGCCAATAAGTTATGTTCAGCATTCGCTTCTTGCATTAATCGTAGGTATTATCCTACTTGATCTTGCAGTACAAGCCGTACATGTCACCAATCAGAGCATGATCCTTACTTTGCAACCTGAGGCACGCAGCAGGCTTACTGCCGGTTACATGATTTTCTATTCCATTGGCAGCGCCACTGGGTCGATCGCATCTACCAGTATCTATGTTTACTTTGGCTGGAACGGAGTGAGTTTGTTAGGTTCAATTGTGAGTGCTCTGGCTCTTCTTTTTTGGTCATTAACAAAGGAGTAACTGAAGGGATGAGTATTCGTGCTGAAAAATTGTAACACTGATCTCTTATAATTAGGTGCGATTTCTAAGTCTTAACGCTCCAGCCAGGGCTATAGTATTTCATGTCACCTGGCCGTGGGAGCAATTCGAAAAGTTTAATTCATCATAAAAAATAACAAAAAGCTCAATTAGAAACTACATCTGTTGTTGAATTAGGGAGAGGGTCTTCTGGTGAAATAAATTCGTGAATGATTTGACGGAAGTATCCGTGATTATCATAGCTATTGTACATACGCCAGGCCATTGTTTCTGAATTTCCAAAAAATAACCGCTCAAATTGGGTTTGGCGGCCACCGAATGCACCAGCTCCCAGTTCCCATGCGACCCGGAATAAGGCATTTCGGTACCGAGCATCCGAGACATTACCCTTTAAATACTGATAGAGGTATGAACCGGCACTTGAACTGAAGTCCGATTCCGAGGTGATCATAATAAGACCGCTTGAGCTGAGATTTTGAACCATTTCAACCATCTTTGGATAAAACTCTGTAAAGTGAATGGTTGAAGCTAGGAGGGGGCCTTTATCAGGTACGAGATATCCAAATTTGTCATGAGCTGCCCCGATTTCGGAAGCGAGCCTTAACGCTTTGAAGGTCTCTAGATACATTATTACTTTGGAAATCGGTACAATCGTGTAGGGTTCAAGGACAGCATTTTGTTCTTCTGCCAAAGATTCTAGCACACCGAGAAAGAACTCCGTTTTAGCAATATAGCGGGTGATGATTTGGTGACCAATATGGGTATGAAAGTGACTCTCACCGAACAATCGGGAACAGTAATTCTCATCCCCGTAATAAAAGATACGATCATGTGGGATAAGCACACGGTCGAATATAACAAGCGTATCCATTTCTTCGTACCTTGAACTTAATGGATGGTCGTAGGTGGAAGTGGCTGCATAGCTTTCGCGGCAAAAAAAAGTGATCCCCGGCAGATCATTAGGTACTGCAAAGGCAAACGCGAAGGGATTATCATCATCCACAAGGGAGGGGGAAGGCGTAGGGAATACTAGCATTTCATCGCATGTAGCCCCTTGTGTTGCCATCATAAAAGCACCGGTTACAACCATTCCTTCATCCTTGATTTCTACAACTTTAGCAGCTATAGAATCCTCTGTAGCATCAACCTGACCGGATATTTTACTTGCTTGAGGCTGGATGAATGCATGGGATAAAGTAATATCATGATCTCGGCAGTAGGCATAGTATTTCCTGAGGTTCTCAGCATATTTTGGATGAAGGTCCTCAAGGATATCGGCAGCAGTAAACAGAGACATGATTGCCGTATTCATATAATCTGGGGATCGTCCTAAAAAACCGTGATGTCTGTTTGACCAGAGTTCAATCATTTTTCTTCGGCGTTCTAAATCTTCAACACTTTTGGGCGGGAGAAAAGATAGACCAACAAGCTCTCCAGTATCAGGCGAAGGGTAGGTCATCTGCGCTAAATAACGTTCGTCACACTGCATGTTGTACATTTCGGCTTGTGTTTGTATGAGGCCTTGAAATGCAGGATGTTTGGATAAAGGCCCTTCGATACGCGTTCCTTTGTACCAGATATTAATATTTTGCCGGTCGATTCGTTCGATGTATTGATTACCATTTTTAATAGGCACATGTTCCACCTCTTTGAAGATCTGTATTATTATTTTTAATGTACGTAATCATAATTCTTCTTGTACATTGTCCATACACCGAGTCAGAGAAGGGGCCAACCTAACTAGTGATTCGTATTGTTACTTTAAGGTTGACATAAATGAGACTTACTTGTATATTTTTTACATTGGATTACAAGTGTAGTCATTTGGTGAAAAGAAAGGCGGATAGGATTATGTCTACGGAAATTCCAAAAATCTCGGATGCCGAGTGGGAAGTAATGAAGGTGCTGTGGACTGGAGCCCCGCGTACGGCAGGAGAGATTGTTGAAGCTCTTGAGGGCAGCCGGGACTGGAACCCAAAAACGGTGCGGACGCTGATTAAGCGTCTGACGGAGAAAGGGGCTATCGGTTACAACCAGACAGGAAGGGTGTATTCTTATTACCCACTGGTGCGGGAAGAGGAATGCGTCCAATACGAAACACAATCTTTTCTGAAGCGGATCTACGGTGGAACGCTGCGCCCGATGTTAGTCAACTTTTTACAGGATGAGAAGCTGTCCCGAGAAGATATTGAAGAATTGAAGAGAATTTTGGATGAGCGAAAGGACTGAGTCGCTTGCTGGAAGCTGCATACAATCTGTTGGTTAAGATATTGTCACTATCCGCTATGGCGAGCGTGCTGTCTTTGCTGATCCTGGCAACGCGTTTCTTGTTCAAGCATCGATTGAAACCGACCTGGACGTATCTTCTGTGGATGCCGCTGATCGTGAGATTAGCCGTCCCTTGGACCCCGGAAAGTACGTTCAGCATTTTTAATTTGTTGCCGCTGGAGACAGAATCAGTTCAGACTTTCAATATTCGTTCTGCGCAGCCGATTGTAGGTGATTTGTCTGTGTCTTCGATGGACATTCAAGCGGTAGATTCGTCCACGGTCGCTGAAGAAACAGGAACAGGAACTTCACAGCAAGCCGAGAAAACGGAGAGAATGACACCAATAACTCCGGAAATCTACGATCCATTTGAGATATCCAATGCACGTTGGACGCCGATGTATTTGCTGGTTCTGGTGTGGCTTAGCGGAGCAGTGGTAATGATGAGTCTGTCGGTTCGTGAACAGCTGCGATTCACGGCACGGGTTCGAGGGGAACCGGAGATTCGTTCCGCAGATATCCTGCGGTTGTTCGAAACGTGCCAACGAGAGATGAAGGTAAGGCGCCCAGTGAAGCTGGTTGAGACGAAGCAGATTGCCATGCCGACACTGCTTGGCGTTATGCGCCCTAAGCTGCTGCTGCCGACATCCATGCTGCACACGCTGGAGGCGAACGAACTGCGTCATATATTTCTGCATGAGCTGGCGCATGTGAAACGTCGTGATATTTCGCTGAATCTGCTGACAGCACTGCTGCTGGCGCTGCATTGGTTCAATCCGTTGCTTTGGTATGCCGTTAGCCAAATGAAACGGGACCAAGAGGTCGCCTGTGATGCGCTGGCTTTAAAGCATCTTGCATCGGAGCACCACAAAGACTACGCACGGACTCTTCTTAAACTATTGGAAACATTGACCGGTCCAATCCGAGTGGCTGGTGCAGCCTGCATTTCAAGCAGCAAGAAGGAAATGAAAAGAAGGATAACCATGATCACCAGGCATAAAAAAATCACTGCACAAAACACGGTGTTGGGGTTAGCAGTAATTATGGTCTTAAGTGGCTGTACCTTGACTGGGGCAAAGCTGAGTTCTACATCAGCCCCGGAGAAGAATGTTGTTATCCCGTCAGCTTCTCAGGTTAAAGATATACCTGCGATCGATCCCAAAGGAACCCTATTAGCGGAGAAAAACGGAATTACTATAACTGCAAAGCCTACGGCTGAGCATGCACTTTTGCATGAAGTCACGGTAGATGTACGTGGTGAAGTTAACAGAACGTTTTTATGGGATGCTGGTGAAGATGAAACGCGGCCTCCTTCCATTGAAGAAGCGGATCTTAACGGGGACGGTATTAAAGAAATCTTCATTCGTATTACTACCGGCACGGGAACAGGGCTCTCCATGAGTGAGATTCATGTGCTCCAGCCTGACACTCTGGAAGAGCTTGTGGTAGAAGACCCGGTCGAGGCGCTAAATCGGAGGCTGAAATCCTCTATTACACACCGGAGTAACCACACCTACGTATCCGCTGAACTAGACGGAAAGCATTTGACTAAAGTGTATGATCACACTGAGGGAGCTTGGGGCAAGAAGATTGGTTTTGGCGCCGTAGTTTCGTATGAGTTGGAAGGAGATCGTATTGTAGCCCGGTTGGCAGGAGCAGCATCCATCTCTGAGTTTCCGCTTGAAGTTATTGTTATTTATGGAAAGGAACTTACCATTGAGAGCGCACAGATGTACTATGGCTCGTTTATTTCTCCTCCGCTCAGTGAACAGGATATTAAGTCCTTGCTGGATAAAAAGCTTCCAGCTAGCGGCTGGACCTTTGGTAAAGAAGGCGATCAATACAGGATTGATTTTATGGATCCACCGAATGGCGAAGGGGAAGGCCTTAGCTATAAAATTAATCCGCTAACTGGAACAGTTCATGATGTAACTTCTGGCAGTCCAGTGAGAAGCCTAGTGAATCGAGAAGCGGTAGATCTGTGGGACATATCTAACGGTAAGGAGTACCAGAAAGAGCTATATAGGTTACTTCAGCCAATATTTGATACAGAAGGCTTCGAGTCAACAGATGTGGATTGGATTTCCGGCTTTATTGGAGATGGTTATTTGTTCAGTAATGTTAGGCAAGGCGGCAGAGAGTTCACGATAAAAGTGGATGTCTTCACCGGTCAATGGGAAGAAATTGCTGACCCGTATAAATAGTTATGTCGATGTCGAAGAACCTCTTAACAATAAAGAAAGCCCGTGCCTAGCACGGGCTTTCTTTATTGTTACTGACTTAAAGCAAATGCTTTCCACTCACACCAAATCCAGCCCCTACTGCTGTTGTATTTATTTTATATTTTCAGCAATCCGCTTTTCCTCCTATTTACAATTCGGCTACTCAGTGATACTATATAGTGGTACTAAGCAATACAGAGTAGTATTGGAGGATTTTAATGGATAACCTAACAGAAATGCTGAAGGGAGTTTTGGAAGGCTGTGTACTTGAAATCATCAGCCGGAAAGAAACCTATGGGTATGAAATCGTAAAAACGCTAAATGCGCTCGGTTTCGAAGATGTTGTTGAAGGAACGGTCTACACCATCTTGATACGGTTAGAAAAAAATAAACTCGTCGATATCGAGAAAAAACCGTCCGAAATAGGACCACCAAGGAAATTTTATAGTCTAAATGAAGAGGGATGGCGGGAACTGTCCATGTTTTGGGAGAAATGGGGATATGTTTCGTCAAGACTTACTCAATTGAAGGAGGATAGCCGTGTATAAGAACATGCTCGCTAAATTTAAAGATTTACGTGAACAAAAAAAGGCTTACAAAGAGTGCGTAAAACGTTCAAAAGCGCTCCCAAATGATTACCGAGAAGTTTACAATATCGCATCGCGTTACATGCTGAACTTCTCATCAAACGATTCTAGTGTCATCAACCTGTTCCCCGAAATGCTCGACATGTTTGAGATGGGAGCTGCTGAAGGTCGAGATGTTCTGGAGATCGTAGGGAATGACGTAATGGCGTTCTGTGACGGGCTGCTCGAGGACGTTTCCGCTCAGACTTGGACAGGGAAAATGCGAGCGAAAATGAACGAGTCCATTCACAAAAAACTTGGAAGATAGGGGGGATTAGGATGACATCGAACAATTGGGCGATTGAAGTAATAGGCCTCAAAAAATCATATAAGAACGTGGATGTGTTGCGTGGGGTGGACTTCACCGTTCAGAAGGGTTCAACTTTTGCTCTTCTAGGGTCCAACGGTGCGGGTAAAACTACGATGATCAAAATTCTTGCCACCCTGCTCCAGCCCGACAACGGAAGCGCAAAGATTAATGGAGACGACGTAACTAAGCAACCGGAGCAAGTACGTAAGGAGATCAGCCTGACAGGACAAAGCGTCACAGCAGACTATATCCTGACCGGACGCGAGAATCTGCGAATGATGGCCAAACTCCGCCATTTGCCCGATCCTGACAAACAAGCCGAGGAGTTATTGCGTCGTTTTGACTTACTCGATGCCGCCGATCGCCGAATCTCCACGTATTCCGGAGGGATGTGTCGGCGCTTGGATTTGGCTATGAGCTTATTGGGTAACCCTTCGGTCATTTTTCTCGATGAGCCGACCACCGGACTTGACCCGCAAGCGCGTCTTGCTATGTGGGATATGATCAAGGATTTAGCGAGATCAGGTGTCACTGTTTTTCTAACTACGCAGTATTTAGAGGAAGCTGACCATCTAGCCGATCAAATCGCGATCTTACACGAAGGTCATATCGTGGCAAGCGGCAGTCCCGCGGAGCTTAAAAATAGATTGCCTAAGGGTCATATCGAGCTTCGATTCGACAATGAAACAATGTTAAATCAAGCACAAGATCTGTTAAAGGAATTTAACGCGACGGCAGATTCGAACAATCTCACGCTCACCGTCATTACAGACGGAAGTACGAGACAGATGATGCGCCTGCTAACAAAAGCAGCGGAAGCTGACATAGAAATTGCCGAGTTTGCCCAGAAACTGCCCTCGCTTGAGGATGTTTTTCTCGCGATCGTCACTAGCAAAAAGGAGGACTCCTGATGAAATTCATTCATTTTCTAGGCGATACCGCCGTCATGAGTGGGCGTGTCATTCGCCATTCCACACGTAGCATCGACACGATTATTACCGTTATCGCTATGCCGATCATGATCATGCTGCTCTTTGTTTACATCTTTGGCGGAGCGATGAATACTGGTGATGTAAGTTATATCAATTATATTGTGCCCGGAATATTGCTCTTTTGCATTGCTAGTGGCGTGGCTTATTCTTCTCTTCGTATCAATAACGATCTCACGAAAGGCATATTCGAGCGTTTTCACTCCATGCCGATCGCAAAAGCCTCTATTCTAGGCGGTCATGTGGTTGCTTCATTAGTTTTTAACGTCATTTCATTGCTCGCCATTTTCCTTGTTGCCTTCGGAATGGGATTTCGGCCGAAAGCGGATGTGCTCGGTTGGATATTAGCCATTGGTATTTTGCTGCTTAGTATCCTTGCGTTTACTTGGATTGCCGTCACCTTCGGCTTGCTTGCTAAATCATTCGAAGGAGCAGGAGTGTTTTCTTACATTTTGATGTTACTTTTATTCGTTAGTTCTGCCTTTGCGCCGACTGACAGCATGCCTTCGGCTATCCGCGTATTCGCAGAATATCAGCCCATGACACCGCTTATTGAGAGCATTCGTTCTCTTTTACTCGGAGGAACGGCAGATAAAACTACGCTTGTGGGGGTATTATGGAGTTTAGCAATACTTGGGTTTTTCTGGGCTTCCGCTATGCGAGTGTATAAACGGAGAATGAAATAGACGTATAAAAGAGCCGGTGGCTTCTCGAAAGAGGGGGATACCGGCTCTTTGTGTGCACAGGCTAATTTTAAGATGCTGGCTGAATGGTGGGGTGAATATTTCTGTGCTATTCTTGAAATGTGATTTATATAAAATTTTTGTACATAGAATTAGTAGTACCGGATTTGGTGATTATTTTCAATAAGCGAATGGGGAATGAATGATATTTTTAAAAAATGGGGGAGTAAGTTATAGTGATACCAAACGAAGCACAAAACAAAAAACATTGGAAACGCGATATAATTATCTTTCTAAGTAGCCAAACATTGTCGTTATTCGGTTCTGCGTTAGTTCAATATGCAATTATGTGGTACGTTACGCTGACGACAAAATCAGGTATGATGATGACATTATTTATTATTTGTGGATTCATTCCTACCTTTTTATTATCACCTTTTGCAGGTGTATGGGCGGACCGTTTCAACCGGAAATATCTTATTATCATAGCAGACGCCATGATCGCCTTTGTCACACTGATTTTAGCCATTACATTTTTGCTTGGTTATGATGAAATATGGTTGTTGTTCGCCATTGCTGCAGTTCGTGCACTCGGAGCTGGAATTCAGTCGCCTGCAGTTGGGGCAATATTACCTCAAATCGTGCCAGAGGATAAGCTGACGAAGGTAAATGGGATCAATGGAAGTCTTCAAGCGCTTATGATGTTTGTTGCACCGATCGTAAGTGCGTCACTGCTTGCTATGGCAACCATAGAGGTTATTTTCTTTATCGATGTTGTCACAGCGGCGATAGCAATCTTTACATTATCTTTCTTTTTGAAAATACCGTTGCATAAAAAAGCGACTGATAAACAAACGACAAGCTATTTGGACGATTTTAAACAGGGTTTAAGTTATATTAAAAACCACAGCTTTCTCAAAACCTTTTTCATTTTTTTCGCCTTTTTCTTCGTATTGATGGCACCGGCAGCATTTTTAACACCGCTACAAGTGACACGCAGCTTTGGAGATGATTATTGGCGTTTAACTGCCATTGAAATTGCTTTTTCTATCGGTATGATGGCTGGCGGAGCTATTATTGCCTCATGGGGCGGCTTTGGAAACAAAGTATATACAATGACTTTCGCTAGCTTAATTATGGGTGTATGTACATTAGCTTTGGGTATTGTACCTGTTTTTTGGATCTACTTGGCTATGATGGCTGTATTCGGCGTAGCTATGCCCGTCTTTAATACGCCGACAACTGTAATGCTACAAGAGAAGGTAGATCCGGATTACATGGGGCGCATATTTGGAGTGTTCGGAATGATATCGACTTCCATGATGCCCATTGGAATGCTGATATTCGGTCCGCTTGCAGATGTTATTGAGATTGAATGGCTCCTAATTGGAACAGGATTGTTTATTGTAATACTATCCATTTTTTTCATACGTAACAAGCGTTTGGTTGAGGCCGGGATGCCGTTAATAAAGGAAGCATCACAAGAGCAGGAGTAGGGATTCGCTGTACCTGCGAGAATAAGGCGAACATGTGTAAATAAAAAGGAGACCGACAATGACTTATTCACAGATGTGGAACAACGCAGAAAATGAAGCTGAAATTCTCTATTTGGAACAGCAGATTGTGGCCATCAAAAAAGAAATAATGCGAGCAAAAACCGCAGAACAACAGGAGATATTGGATCAAGCGCATCGCAAGCTGGCTGAATTGGAAGCGAAGCTGGATGAGCTAGAGGAGTAGGGGCTAACCGCCCCTTCGTGGCATCAATATTTTGACAGCTTGAATATCGGCCTCGCAACCGTACGAAGCCAATAAGCAAATACGGTCGTTCCGGTCCATGAGTTTCGCTTATTCTGTAGGTATTGATCGTTGATTATATAAGTCCGTGTGGAAGCGGGGCTTTTCAGACCGAACTTTTCCCACTCTGCCGGATCATTCGAACCTCCAAGCTTCTCAAGCATATTTTCCGACGCGATATTTATGTTAGAAGGAATTTGCTCGTAGGCTTCAGTGATTTGCGCATGAAATTCGTCGATAGGATTGCGGCTGGCAAGGCTCTCCAAGTGAATGCCTTCGCGAAGGTAAGAAACGTATGCAAGATGGTCAGCCCAGAATTCGTCGATATAAAAAAGCCGTACCCGCTGCTCCGCTGGACTCAACGGCTGCTCACCTTTCAAAATTCGGAGCCGCTCCGCGTATAGAATTCGCCTCTGATCCTCCACCATATCCGAATAACAATTCAGTTCCTTGTGGATATCGAAGTTTTGGCCCATAACAATACGCTGAGTACTGGTGATCTTGCTGCTAAGCGCCGTCTCTTCAAGAGCCTCATCCTGCCTGAGAGCGCGATCCGTTTTATGGATGCCAAATCGAAGCAGTAACTCATCCTCCAAGCTTACATAAAAAACGGAAGCTCCAGGGTCACCTTGGCGGCCGGAACGTCCGCGCAACTGGTCATCGATCCGTACGCTTTCGTTCACATGGGTGCCAATCACGTACAACCCGCCCAACTTAGCGACAGCTTCGGCTTGCATGGGGTTGCCGCCACCGAGCCGGATGTCAACGCCGCGTCCTGCCATATTCGTAGACACCGTCACGGCGCCGATTTCCCCTGCTTTGGCGATGATGTCGGCTTCTTCCGCGTCGTTTTTCGCATTCAGAACATGACATGGTACGCCATTAGCCGCTAGCGCCTCTGCCAGCATGGCAGACTCCTCGACGCTTGACGTACCAATGAGAATTGGACGCCCCGTCCTATGGACCGAGGAGATTTCTTGAACGAGTGCCTTAAGCTTGACTTCTTTATGGTTATAAATCCGGTGCGGATGGTCGATCCGGATGTTTGAACGGTTCGGCGGGATTTGTACGACCTCCAGCGCATAAATATCTTTGAACTCCATTGCGGAAGCATGCGCGGTAGCCGTCATTCCGCAAATCTGCGGATACAGGCTGATAAAGTGTTGAATGGTGATCGTCCCGAGAATTTGTCCACTGGCTGTGGAGGACAGCCCCTCTTTAGCCGTAAGCGCGGCTTGCAGCCCGTCCGGCAAATACCGGTTCTCCGCCACTCGGCCGGTATATTCTTCGATCAGCTCGATTTTTCCGTCCCGGACGATATAATCGACGTCTTTCTTTAATAATGATTCCACATGCAGCGCGCAATTTAATGAAGTCAGCAAGTGGCTGTTATGGCTATCGTACAAATTGCCGCATCCCAGCAGCGATTCCGCTTGCGCAGCGCCTGTTTCATTTAAGTAAACGTTCCGCTGGAACTCGTCGAAGTCGTAATGCTCATCTCGTTTGAGCTGCCGAGCCACTTCTGCGAAACGAAAGCCATCGCTCCTGGAAGAGGGGGAATCGCCGCTGATGACTAGGGGCACCCGTGCTTCGTCGAGAAGCAGCGAATCCGCTTCGTCGACGATGACATAGTGGAAAGGACGATGTACGGTATCGGCTTCGTTTAATGCAATGGTATCACGCAAGTAATCGAATCCCGCTTCTTTGGCCGTAACATAGGTTATATCCTTGGCGTATGCTTCCTGTTTCTCGGACAGGCTCATGCCCGCTTGAACCGAGTGTACCGTTAATCCGAGGAAACGATAGATCGGGCCCATCCATTCCGCATCCCGCTTTGCTAAATAATCGTTAAAAGTCAGCACATGAATACCTTTGCCAGTCAGTGCATTTAGATATGCAGGCATAACAGCAGAAAGTGTTTTTCCTTCACCGGTATGCTGCTCGATCAAGAATCTCTCGTGCAGAGCGATGGCAGCCATGATCTGGACGTCGTAAGGATTTAATCCAAGCTTTCTCTTCGCTACCTCGCAAACTAACGCATAAGCAGCAATAAGCAGCTCATCCAAAGGTGTACCTGATTTTGCTTTTTTTTGTAACCGGAGGGATTCCGCTTGAAGCTGCCCATCGTCCCATTCTTCCAAATTCCGTTTTCTGATGAGCTCCACTTTGTCCTGATAAACTTTCAGCTTATTCTGGGTATCGCGGTCTTTGAATTTTTGTATCAATTTGACAGCTATATTCATAGAAATCTGAGCTCCCCTCGGTAGAAATACGCTTAGTTTTGAACAATATTTGCGCTGATCAGTTGATTAAGATGTCCTTGGATTCAATCTACCAAAATATTCTATTAAATGCAATTTGGACAAATCATGACTAGCATAATGTAAAATTTAAAACTCTAAGCATTCATCGCCATCTTATTTAAGTTGTTATTAGGTGGATGATTTCAATTCTCTAGCGGAAAAGTACAAGAGGTGCATACAGGCTCCTAAATCCGATTTAGGGGATTTGACACAGGCATACGCTGCTTTTACAATTTCCTATGAGTTGATAGACTTATGAGAGAGAGGCATACGCTGTGGAAACTATAGTAAGTCAAGCTTGGCCAAAATGGAGTGGAACGCTACAGAAGCGGAGCGGGGGTTGGAACAACACTACTTATTTTGTGGAAAATAACGGGAAACGCGCGGTCCTTCGAATATATGATACACATAAGGACAGAAACAAGATTGAGTTCGAGCATGCTGTGCTGGAGCAGCTTGGAACACGAGCTTTGCCTTTCAACGTACCTCTTCCCATTCTAACGACTACCGGTGAAACTATGATTCAGTTAAGGGAGAGTGGCAAATTCGCCTGCTTGTTCCGATATATCGATGGTGATTCACCGGTGGAGGAAGAGGTTTCCTACCTAGAATCCTTTGGAGCGGTGACTGGAGTTTTATCAGAAGTTCTATCAGTTATTGATCCAGGCCTTACTCCGGTGTACCGGCCATATTATGAATTGTGGACGTCTTATCCGTTATGCAGTCCGGAGGTGATCCGGGAGCTGTGCCTGAATCCGCCGGAACCTTTTACAGATCTGGGGGATCAACTGGTGATGCTCTACAGAGCTTATGTTACTATTACAGGTTCGCTGAATGAACTGGAGGGATTGCCTCACCAACTGGTACATGGTGACTTGAATGCCTCTAATCTGCTGGTACGTTTTGAAGACCCCGGACAGGTATCCTCGCTGCTTGATTTTGAGTTCTGTACCTATGATTTGCGGGTCATGGAGCCAGCAGTTATTCTATCTGGGCTGCTTGGGCATGTGGAGGAGAAGAAGAAGATTCGTGATTTCTGCCGGGGCTTCAGCCGCAGTATCCGCCTCACCCCAGCCGAAATCAGCGCCATTCCAGTGCTGATGCTGCTGAGAAAAATCGATGTCTTTCTTCATTTTGTCACCCGTTATCTGGAGGGTACCGATGAAACCCGGGTACTGCATGAGCAGACAAAGCTGCTGTCCGCAGATTTAATCCAGCTGTCTGCAGGAACAGCAGAAATTCTAGTGATATTGCAAGAAGAGCAGGGAAGTGCAAGCAGGCTATAGCTCACTTCCGCTATTAGGTTGCACCGCCGCTCCTTTGCTGTTCAGGATTTCTTTATACACCTCAATCGCCAGCGCCCGTGACTGCTTAAGATCAACGATAGCATTGGGTCTAGGCAGGTGGATAGCTTTATCGGACAAATCCGCAAGCTCCGGCAGCCAGGTGCGTATATAATCTCCGCTTGGGTCATGAGTCTGAGACTGGGTTACCGGATTCATGACCCTGAAGTAAGGGGAGGCATCGAATCCGAGCGAGGAGCTCCACAGCCAGCCGCCACGGTTCAGTACATTATCATAATCGCTCAGCTTCAGCCGGAAGTAACGCTCCCCGTAAATAAATGGACAGCCCAGATTTTTGGTAAGAAACATTGCGGTAATCATCCGCAGCCGGTTCGGCATCCATCCGGTTGTGTTCAGTTGGATCATTGCAGCATCAATTATCGGAATGCCAGTTCTTCCCAAAGACCAGGCCTCAAAGTATTTCGTACCAAGAATGCTCAAATCATACACCTTTTCATAACGGAAGAAATCTGCATCCAGCCGGGCCTGATACAGATAGAAATCCCGCCAGGCCAGCTGTCGCAGCCATTCTTCCCTTCCGGTTTCTTCTTCCGCTATCCGAGTATACACAGTACGTACTGAAAGGGTACCCGTATTGAGGTGCCGGCTGATCCGGCTGGTGCCCTCCTGTGCATATCTGTCACGGCTCACAAGATAATCCTGTAAATGCAAGTTTATAAATTGCTCAAGCGTATCGTTTACATCCATCTTCTTTCCTGAGGGTGCTAACTCTTTAAGCTGAAGTGTAATCTCCTCTGGAATCTTGAAATCTTCAACAATCCTTTCGTCCAGCGTGGACGTTGACAACTGAGCCAAGGTCGAAGAATAGGGCGGACGAAACCGCTCTGTCATATAGCTGCGCCAGCGGCGGTAGAACGGTGTGAATACCTTGAAGGGTTCTAGCCGCCCGCACCAATCCATGAAATCTTCCAGATCGCAGAGCATGCTGTCGTGATAAATTTTGAAACGGATGCCGAGTGCAGATGACGTATCTTGCAGGCTCATATCTCTTTGTAAGGCATAGGGGGTGTAATCGGCGTGAACCATCAATTCCTGAATGGGGTAGGTTTCGTTCAGCCTCTTAACAATAATATCAGGCGCGCCATAAAGAATATGTAGCTGCTTGCCTTCAGTGGCGTACTCCTGCTGAAGTCTTGAGACCTGCGTCAGGAAGTTTACCCCGCTATGCTCAAGATAGCGTTGTTTGCGCAGCAGGAAGGGTTCCAGAATCAACACATGAAGGCTGCGAGAGCCAGAAGAACGTATGGCCTCAAAGGCTGGAAGATCACTAGTCCGAAGATCCTTGCGGTGAATGAAGAGAATCATTAAAAGTATTTCCTTTCTGTTATCTGAGAGAATAAACCGCTTGTCCATAATACGATAGATTTAAAGTTTTGGCGATGAACTGTCCCTACTGGAAGAATTGGAGTCAGGAGATTCGGATCATGGGCATTGCATTCACTCTGGAAAGTGTTATAACCATGATATACACCATAACTTAAGCACAAAAAGCCCGCGCCAAGACGCAGACTCTTTATGTTTATTCTTCCCCAATGGCTATGGGATTCCCCTTTACGAGATGAACCGCTAGGATGATCTTATTTGGCAGCTTCTTCATAGAGGAGGCAACGAAGACTCTTATCCGGGTAGCGTAACTCTGCAATATAGCTGCTACCGTCTTCGAGTAAAAGTTTGACGTCTACCATACCGCGACTATTATTTTTGTCGGTATCTATCAGGTATGCCATAGTGATTTTTTGGGTCTCTCCTTGTTTGTCTGTTACTATTTTTGTAGCCTCGTGAATCCAGGTCGCGTCCTTTTCAATGGCCTTGGCAGCTTCAGCACTGATCGGAGTTCTTTTCAGAGTGAAATTAGCGGCAGTCGTATCTACTACCGTCCGGGTAGGATAATCAACGATTACGGTATATTGCCAGAATTCCTTACCCTGTGCTCTTAAGGTGTCCGCTTTATAAGGAGCGAATGTAATCATCCATGATTTTCCATTAAACAATAATATTTCGTTTAAATTGGCGTATACTTCCAGCTTGGAGACGTCAGCACCAAATAGCTTCTTTACACTTGTAGTGGCAAGGGCGACGGCATCGGTCTGACTCAAATCTTTGGAGTCCAGCGGAGTTACAATGTTCCGTTTGGACATGGCATAGTCCATCCGGTAGTGCCAGTCAGTAGTTTCTAAGAGTTCCTCGTCAGTCAATGGTCGATTCGGATAAACGATCCTGTTTTTGTCCAAGTCCCAATAATGCTCTGCTTGTCCCGGCTTTAGCGGAAGTGGCTGCTTGGGACGGAGACCGTCATACAAATACTGGTCTTGCAATATCAGCCTCCGGTTCATTTCATCCTCGGTCATCGGCCTGCTCTCGGTGATCTCATTATCAGGCTTGTCCGCAAAATCATAAATTTGCTGCAATTCTTCTTGAGTCATCAACTGCTGCAGCTCTTTGTTCAGGTCGGATAACGTAGTTTTTACTTTTTCTGCTTCTACCTTTAATACAGGCGTCTTGCTGCTGCTCAAGATCTGCTTGCCCGTGTCCTGCACGACAGGAATGCTCTTGGCAACGCTGGTATTCACAAATCCTGGGACAATCATTGCGCTAACCACCAGTACGCTTCCAGAGAACAAGAGCACTGTGAGTGTAGTGGAAATCTTTCTGATGTTCATTAACTTAACCTCCATTAGGATTGGATGATGAATCTACCTAACCTTAATCCAAAGATGTTATAGAGTAGGAGGGCAGTTGTTATGAAGTTGTAAAAAGATACGCACGCAAGTCCCCATGCCAAGATCAGAGTCTAATGTTAACCTGGCCTGATGTGCTTCGGCAATTTGCCGGCATAAGGACAATCCCAGGCCTGCTCCGCCGTACTCGCGTGAACGCGCCTGGTCTCCCCGGTAGAACGGTTCAAATACACGGTTGGTTTGTTCTGCCGAGAGTCCGGCTCCTGTATCGCGGATTTCCAGCACAGCTTCTCCATTCAGCTCATAGGCCAGCATTTGGATCTCGCTACCCCGCTTGGAAGCATGAATCGCATTTTCAATTAGATTGACTAAACAAGAAGCCAGCAAATCTGCGTCTCCCCAAACAGTAGTGATCCTTTGGTGGACATGAAGTTGTATGTCTGCATCCTCTAATTTTGGGCGTTCCGTCTGTTGGACTGTTTGAAACAGTTCCGGAATGTCCACCTGCCGGAGTGCCAGCGGCTGATGCCGGAGGACAGACAAATCCAGCAGTTTGAAGGCCAAATTCTTGAGACGGAGGGTTTCGCTAAGAATATATCCGCCCGCCGTTTGCTGTTCTTCCTGGCCGATGTTGGCCGTGGTCAGAAATTCGGCGAACCCCTGCATACTGGTCAAAGGCGTGCGCAATTCATGGGCTAAATTATCCACCATCCGCTGTTTCTGTTCAGCCATCTCCGAGAGTTCGGTGACTCGCTGCTCCACAGCCTCTGCCATCCGGTTGAAGTTCAGGGCCAGTTCGCCAAATTCATCTCTACTGCGCAGCTGCACCCGTTTCGTATAGTCGCCTTCGGCGATCGTTTTGCTGGTCTCGGACAGGAGATTCAGCGGCTTACTTAGCTGCCGGATCAGCAGATACAACAGTAGCAGCAGAATTGGACCCGCAATCAAGTTAATCATTACAAAAAAGCGGTTCAGCTCCTGTTGTTTGGCGAAGAGCTCGCTGATATCACGCTGATAGACAAGCCGCATATGCTGGTAAGGAACAGGAAGCGGTGTGGAGAGCTGAATAGACCGGGCGCCTAAGGCTTCAGGCTCGCCGCTATTTCCCGAGCTTTGCTCCATGATGTTTTCATTTTGGGGAGGATAAATCATCAAGCCGTTCTCCCAGAGCTGCAAATAAATTCCCTGCTTACGGTAGTAATCACCATAGGATTGGGAGACGCTGGCCAGGAGAATGGGAGTCAATGGGTTACCCCGTGCCTGAATAGAACTAAGGTTCTCATAGATATTGTTGACGATCAACAATTGTTCACTGGAGGCTCTCTGCGTCTCACTATCTATGTTGAGCTGCCAGCTTTTCTTCATCACCATAATCACACTTACATCCAGGGTGATGACGAAGAGGGGGAGCACCGACAGTAGAATTTTATGCCAGAATCTCATGATTAACTCTGAACTTCCAGGCGATAGCCTAGTTTGAAAATGGTTTTGATCCGTTCTTCCCAGCCCAGTTTTTTGCGTAGCTGCCGGATGTGGACATCCACGGTGCGGGTGTCGCCTTCAAAATCATAGCCCCAGGCTAATTCCAGCAGCTTTTCCCTCGACAATGCAATGTTCCGGTTGCGGATTAATACCTCAAGCAGCTCGAATTCCCTAACGGTCAAATCAACGGGCGTCTGATCCACCAAAACCTGCCGTTCCAGATAACGCACCTCGACGTCATCGCAAATGAAGCTGGATGTGCCTTTTTCCCCCCTGCGCAGCACGACATTGATTCTTGCCAGCAGTTCAAGGATTTCAAAGGGTTTGATGATATAATCATCCGCGCCCAGCTCGAAGCCTTTGATGCGGTCAGCTAAAGAATTTTTGGCGGTGATCAATATCACTGGAATCTGAAAATGTGCAATCCGCTGCATAACTTCAAAACCATCCAGCTCCGGAAGCATAACGTCCAGCAGAATCAAATCCGTCTTCTCACGTTCCAGAATTTCGCAAACCTCCGGTCCACGGTAAGCTTTACTATACGTATGTCCAACCAGCTTCAGATTCATTGTAATTAAATCGCTGATCGCTCGTTCATCTTCTACTACCAATATATTTGCCATTCCGTATTTCTCCTCCTAATCCCTTGCTGACTAAGTGCTACTTCCCGTTATACACTATATACAACTAAAGGAAGAATTGTCTAGAAGGTTGGTAGTTTCATCCAGTAATAACATCTATTAGAATAGAATAGAATAGTATAGTATGTGGTCAAAAAAGAAAAAATGAATCCATACATTGCGAAACGTTACCCTAACAGAATTAACAAACTGTTGATTTCAAACCCATCTAAGAGATTCCAATGTAAGGTATATAGGCCAACTCCAGCACCGCCAGCACATTCGCAGTCGTGACGTGCAGGAGCTAGCTCTGTACGCTAATGGTTTACTTGGCACAGACAAGGTCAACGTCATAAAGCGATATCCCCAGTTTGCTGGATCATACGAACGTCTGGATTTAAGAGCGTTTGCTTCGGAGGCCGGAGGCAAACGGATTGAACGTAAAAAGCCGCCCAAATTTCCCGGGCAGCCTTTCATATTCTTACGCGTGCGTCTTTTGAGATCAAGCCGTTTGCGCCTCATGTTTGCGAGTAGTTACAGTGTCTTCTTTTTCCGTGGACCCGTTGTCCTGACGCTTAACTGCTTCCTCGTCTCGAACCCCATTCAATTCATGTTCGTTCTGATGAAATTCCTTGAGTATATTCTGGTAAATATGAGCCTCTTGAAGGTTCAGTCCGTCGCGATTTTCTTTCAAAACCCAGTTCTCGACCGTTTTCTTCAAGATTTCGCTCTTCCGTTCCAGCAGTTCCGTATAACTCAATTTAATTCATCCTTTCCGGTTCATGGTTTCAAACGCCGGATGGACTTTTTTTACTTGTCAGTTCGTGCGTTTAGCATCACATCCGACGTAACGTTTACCATTATACAGAAAATCCTGGTCGAACCCAACGCGGACCAACCGTCATCAGATAGGGTGAGCACTACTCAGAATGGAACGGGAGTCCTCAGCGGACCGATTCGCAGAAGTGCGGCCGGATGCTCCGGGATGCTGAAAGTTGCTTCTCTATCATATAATCGTTTAACCAGATATCAAGCACGCGCTTTTAACTCTAATCTTCCTCAAGAGCAACCGTAATCCCCATACGAAACCCAATCACTCTAATTTATTTCATACAGTTGTATATTCGTATATCCGGCCTTCTCCAGCGCTAATACAGACGGGTGCGGCGAGCTGATTTAAATGGAAATATGGTTTTCACTGGGCTTATTTATTTTATAGTTCACAGATTCTGGATCGCCTCTCAAACCTTCTTTATAGCCTTGTTTTGAATGATCCTGCCGATTTCCTATTGTGCATTCTAATGATAATGTGGCACACTATGTATAGATAAAACCAAACGAGGCAAAGAATGCCCCGTCTCCTTTCCTTTTGGAATAGAGGCGGGGTTTTTTATGATTAGAAATATATTTCGTTGCAGAGCGAGGGGATAGGTAATGGGTTTCGAGAGGGAGCATAAGGAATGGTTATGTAATCATCTCAAACAAAGGAAGGGAGAGCGGCTCGATGCACTTAAACGCGGTCATGGTTACGGAAACCGCTTGTTTGTCGAGCGGGTGTGGTGGCCTCTAGCCGGACATTTTCACGGATTACATCCAGAATATGAAGTTAAGGACTGGCGCGGCAGATCCTATTTTGTGGATATTTTGTGGGAGATCGGAGCCTCGCGTATTGCATTTGAGATCATGGACTATGGCTCACATGGAACGGATCGTAGCAAATACCGGATGGACTTGAACCGCGGGCTTTTTCTACAGTCTCAAGACTGCACGGTGCTCTATATCTCGCTGGATGAGCTAAAAGAAAATCCATCCTTCATTCTCTCCGCGCTGCGGAATATTCTCTTTTCTTATTTGTTAGCAGAAAAGTCTGCGAAGCCAACCGCTGAGAAAGCCTATTCCAGAATCGAGCGCGATCTTATGCGGGCAGCCATCCGGCACCATCGTTTCCTTCGCCCGGCTGATGCCGCGAGAGAGCTGGAACTGCACACGATGACGATCATTAAATACTGCCGTCAGCTGGTGGATAAGGGTAAATTTCGCCCGGTGGCAAGAGGTTCATCTCAGCGGATCATTTACTATGAATATATTGGTACGCTACAAAGTCCAGATTTGATTTAAAGATGAAAGCCGTCGTGAGAATGTGTATGAAAAATCGAATACAATGTGCCGACGGTAGGTAAATGAGTCAAATATATGCGAAAAACCGAACACAATGTGCCTCCGGTAACGTAAAGAAAGCAGATATATGCGAAAAACCGAATACAATGTGCCATCGGTAACGTAAAGAAAGCAGATGTATGCGAAAAATCGAATACAATACGCCTCCGACAAGTTGAAGAAGGCAGATGTATGCGAAAAATCGAATATAATGTGCCGCCGGCAAGTTGAAGGAGGCAGATGTATGCGAGAAATCGAATATAATGTGCCACCGGCAACGTAAAGAAGGCAGATGTATGCGAAAAAATAGATCACAATGTGCCGCCGGCAACGTAAAGAAAGCAGATGTATGCGAAAAACCGATCACAATGTGCCGCCGGCAACGTAAAGAAGGCAGATGTATGCGAAAAATCGATCACAATGTGCCACCGGCAACGTAAAGAAAGCAGATGTATGCGATAAACCGATCACAATGTGCCTCCGGCAAGTTGAAGGAGGCATGTGTATGCGAAAAACCGAATACAATGTGCCGCCGGTAACGTAAAGAAAGCTGATGTATGCGAAAAAAAGAATACAATGTGCCACCGGCAACCTAAAGAAGGCAGATGTATGCGAAAAATCGAATATAATGTGCCACCGGCAACGTAAAGAAAGCAGATGTATGCGAAAAATCGATCACAATGTGCCGCCGGCAACGTAAAGAAAGCAGATGTATGCGAAAAACCGATCACAATGTGCCGTCGGTACCATAAACGAGCCAAATATACGCGAAAAACCGAATACGATATTTTTCCAGTATGGTAAATGAGGCCTCTGATATCCAGGGAATCATAAGAACCCGCGCCGCGGGTTCTTTATTCTATTCTTCTCCTGTAACCACCGGATTCTCCTCATAAGAAATCCAATCGCTCCAACTCCCCGCATACAACTTCACATTCCTATACCCAGCTTTTCCAAACGCGAGCACATTCGGGCAGGCGCTTACGCCTGAACCGCAGTAGACGATAATCTCTTGCTCAGGATCGATGCCCTCATAATGCTCTTTCAGCACCTCCGTGGATTTCCAGCGCCCTTGCTCATCCAACACTTCTTTCCAGAACTTATTGATCGCCCCAGGAATATGCCCTGCCTTCGGATCAATTGGTTCTTCCAGCCCTTCATAACGACGGGACTCGCGGGAATCAATCAAAAGCGCGCCACCGTCGTTAACCACATTTTGCACATCTTCCATGCTAACAAGCATCTTCTTCTGAACATCAGCTTCATATTGACTCGGAATACGTACCGCTTGATGATCACTAACGGGGAACTTACCATTTTTCCAAGCAGAGTAGCCTTCATCCATTACAAACACACGCTCATGCCCCAAGTATTTAAGCATCCACCACAGACGGGAAGCGTAGGCACCACCTTGATCATCATAAGCTACAACAATACTATCTCTGTTAATGCCAACCTTGCTAAGAACGGTGATAAGCTTGGAGACCTCGGGCAGTGGATGGCGTCCACCGTGTTCGCTTACTGGAGCGGAGAGTTGTTCTTCTAGATGCAAATAGATTGCACCGGGAATATGATCTTCTGTATAGGCTTTACGCCCAGCTTCCGGATCCGTGAGTAGAAAACGGCAATCGACTATAACCAGTTCAGGTTCGTATAACCGAGCAAGCAGCCATCGGGGAGAAACGATTGGTTCCATAAAGATACCTTCTTTCTATTAATATGTATGGAGTCATTATAGCGGAAAATAAATGAGGACGCACCTTAAGCTTATCGCTTAACTACGTCCTTAAGTGATTAAATTAAACGATATCCTGAAGGCAAGCTACCAGTGCGCTGTATGGTGCGAACCTGCGCTGGAGTCAGCCGCTGATTGCTTGAAATGAGCGATTCGACATCTCCTCTACGGAGAAAGTCATCCAGTTCACGAATGCTGCGGTTACCACGCAGAATTACGAAATTGTCACGGAAGCGAGAACGATCGAACAGCACAAGCGTAGCGTTCGGATTCGTGGAGAAAAAGCGTAAGCTTTCTATTCCAGTAAGGATTGCATCAATATCTGCAATGCCTAGGTTGCCGCGATAGGTTTTGCGGAGTCCACGAAAGTTCTCCTCACTATATACTCTTAATCTGGGATAGATTACGGACGCTGCTTTTATGGTTACCATATTTTATCTCTCCTTGTTGGATTGACTTAGCAGGTAAATCTCCTGACTATTTGACCTCAGAAGATAACTTAGGAAAAAGGAGTAACCTGGGCAGTAGCTCCAGATTGCTCCTTTTTTGTTGAATGAAAATGTTAGATCAAGCGATATCCTGCAGGCAAAGTGCCGCTGCTGCGGATATTGCGAATCTGTTCGAGAGTTAATCTTTGATTCGTTGAAATAATGGATTCCACATCATTACCGGAAATGAAATCGTCCAAATCACGGATGCTGTGGTTTCCACGAAGTACACGGAAGTTCCCTCTAAACCGGGTTCTGGTGAACAATACCAATGTTGCATTGCTGCTAGTAGAGAAGAATCGAAGACTCTCAATACCATCTAGAATGTTGTCCGTATTACGAATGCCAAGGTTGCCGGTATAGATTCTACTGCTACCCCTAAAGTTTTCTTCATCGTAAACGGTCAAACGTGGGTAAGTCTGGGATACATGAACTTCTTTTTTCATTTGTCATTCCTCCTTTGTTATCTAATCTATGTTCATTTCAATTTTTGGTTTGGCAGATTGTCTAATAGAAAGCCCTTATTTTGCGTAATCCATAATTTCGGGCTTTACATCAATAATATATTAGTGTACTATTTAACTATAACACCGACACATTAAAATGAATTCATCAATAATAAAAAAGATGGCAGGGAGGATTACCATGAAGCAGGGAAGTAACGAACGCATGCAAGATTCAATCGTGCTGCAAATGAATGGGGTAAGCAAGATCATTAAAGGGAAATCCATTGTGGATAAGCTGACATTTGATATCCGTAAGGGAGAGATTGTTGGGCTATTAGGACCCAATGGTGCGGGGAAGACAACAACGATCCGGATGATGACGGGTCTTATACGGATGAGTGAAGGCGACGTGATCGTTCAAGGTCACAGTGTTAAGAATGATTTTAATAAAGCTATTGGACATATTGGAGCAATTATTGAGAATCCAGAGTTCTATCCGTATATGACAGGGCTTGATAATCTAAAGCAATACCAGAGAATGACAGATAATATTGAAGCTGGCAGAATTGATGAGGTTGTAGAATTGGTAGGACTTCAGGAAGCAATGAATAAGAAAGTGAAGGCCTATTCGCTGGGTATGCGTCAACGTCTTGGGATTGCTCAGGCATTACTGAACCGACCAAAATTATTGATTCTAGATGAACCTACGAATGGTCTTGATCCAGCAGGAATACGAGAAATGCGTGATTATATGCGTAGAATCGCAGATGTTGAAGGGATTTCCATTCTAATCTCCAGCCACCTGCTGACTGAAATCGAACAAATATGCCATCGTGCCATCGTGATTCAGAACGGCAAATTGGTGACCGTTACAGCGATTGGTGGGGAGCAGGAGACAGCTGCAGAAGTGAAGCTAACGATTCGCGTAGCCTCAGTTGAATCCGCAATAATCCTCTTGGGGAGGTTAGAATACGCAGAACTATTAACTATGGACAGTACTCGTTCTGAGGTGACAGTAAGTCTGCATGACAGTAGAGTGCCAGAGCTAGTGTCTGCTTTTAGTGATAAAGGGGTAGGTATTTTCCGGATTACAGAGAATAAACAAAGCTTAGAAGAAGATTTCTTGAAATGGACAGGAGGGAACCGCATTGCGTAGTTTTAATAATTTGGTGGTTAATGAATGGCTCAAGCTCTCGAAGAAACGCACGTTTTTTGTGCCTTACCTGATATTAATTCTGTTATCCCTGCTGTTAGGTTACATTGTTCATTCTGTCTCACCTGATCTGTTTGGATCAGCTTATGATTTTTCAGCAATGATGCTGCTTTCCCAAGGAATTGGGCAAGTGATTACCATTCTCGCAATCATCGGAACAGCGGGTATTGTCTCAAAAGAATATAGTCAGGGCACCATCAAATTCCTTCTAATCCGTGCGAGAAGTCGTACAGCAATACTTGCGTCCAAATATGCTGTAGTGTTGATTTACGCGTTCTCAGTGGCAGTTGTCGGCATGTTGGCGGTTTTTGCATCAGGAGCTTTATGGTTTGGCTTGAGTGGTGGTGAGGCTGGTATCCGTGAGATGTTAACCAGTTTAATGTATAACTCAGTTAGTACAGTTGTATATACAACACTAGCTTTTATGATCGGGATTTTGACAACATCTACGGGTGTTACAATTGGTGCTACAATGTTTATGCTGATGATAGACAAATTGGTTATTTTTCGTGAATTTTATAAATATGTATTATTCCCCAACCTAAATTTAGCTGCTTATGAAGGTGGAGGAGCACCTATGCCTGGAATGACGCTGACCTTTTCCATAGCAATGCTAGTTTTATACACAGCTGTCTTTCTACTCATAGGCTTCTCCGTCTTTAGACGAAGGGATGTTGCTTAATCATGACAATCGAATTCGATAACAACCTGCCGATTTATATTCAGATCATGAATTACATCAAAGGAGAAATCGTCACAGGTAAGTTAAAACCAGGAGATAAAATTCTCTCGGTACGAGAGCTTGCCAGTGACCTGCAGATTAATCCGAATACAGTACAAAGAACCTTTCAGGAACTGGAGCGTGAAGAAATCGTGGAGACCCGGCGTGGAATGGGAAGATACGTCACTAGTAATGAAGGTACGATTTTGACCATCAAAAAAGAAATGGCAAAGGATGTACTAGATCGTTTCATTCGCGGCATGCAGGACCTTGGTTTTCAAGGTGAAGATATTTTAGCGGCAGTAGCAGAGAGTATCCGAAACAAGGATGGAGAATAGGGGGGAGCAGGTTGGAAAATATACTTGAGGTTCATGACGTTGTAAAAAAATATAGATCAAAGCACGCCCTCCGCGGAGTATCCTTTAATCTGAATGCGGGTAAGATCACGGGACTGCTGGGCAGTAACGGCAGCGGTAAAAGTACACTTATGAAAATCATCGCCGGGCTGACACAGCCTACTTCCGGTCGTGTATCCATTATTGGAGGGGCTGTAGGCATAGATAGTCAAGCAGTAGTGTCATTTATGCCCGATAAGCCGCTTACAGAATCCTGGATGAATGTTATGGATGCTCTAAAATTCCAAAGTGATTTCTATCCGGATTTTGATCAGACTAAGGCTTCTCGAATGTTGGAGTTTATGAAGCTAAGAGCTCAAGATAAGGTGAAGGATTTGTCCAAAGGGATGAATGAACGTCTACAGCTTACACTTGCTTTATCACGCCGAGCTAGTCTGTATTTACTGGATGAGCCCATCGGTGGTGTTGATCCAGTAGCTAGAACTAAAATTCTTAACGCGTTAGTAGAGTTTTATGAAGAGGACAGCACCATTCTCCTTTCTACTCATTTAGTATCGGATATCGAGCGGATCTTTGATGATGTGATTTTTATAAAAGAGGGAGAAATTGTGATGCATACGGCGGTAGAGGATATCCGGCTGCGCCAAGGTAAAAGCATAGACGAACTGTTCAGAGAGGTGTACGCAGAATGCTAAAGCTAGTGAAGTATGATTTTAGACGGGATAGGGATAAGTTTCTTGCTGTTTTTGTAATCACCATTCTTGTGCAGTTTGTGATAGGATTTACTGTTCATTCTGATCAAGACATGTTCATGATGAACATCACTTCCTATGCCGTAGCAGGTGTAGTGCTTCTCTTTTTTAGTCTGCGCACTTTCGGTCAGAACCTGAGATTATTCAATCGGAGGCTTGTGCCAGTACCAGTCCTGTATACCGTTCTCTCACCGTTAATGCTGTTTTTAGGGTCGTTACTCGCTTTATTTCTAGTCGCTTATATTCATTTAGCAGTAGATATTATGATGTTTTCAACTTCGTTTTTACCGGAAAAATTTTGGCTGATTTCCGCATATACAATGCTAATAGTCTTTTGGGCTTCCGCCTACTCTATGTTGCTCGTGATGTTCTCCATGACTGTTGCAATGAGTGTGAGAGTGAAAGGAAGAGTATGGATTGGGATAGCCGTTTTTTTTGTAATACAGTATATAATTTCTTTATTAGAAACATTGATATTCAATCATGAAAATATCACTTTGGAAAGAACTTTTCGATTTGAAGTGACGGATGAGGCCGCTAAATTAAATAATATTGAGACCTCTCAGTATGTTCTTGGCTTACTTCCTACCCTGTTCGAAGCTGTGATTATTGCGATACTAGTATTTGCTATGGTTAAGCTCGTTAAAAAAAGAGTGGAGTCTTAGGCCACGGTGAAATAACGTTTTTTAGAACGGAGGCAGAGCGATTAGCTTTGTCTTCGTTTTTATGCAAAAAAAAAGACGCCTTTCTATGAGAAGGGCATCTGTTATGTAGAATTCTACAGGCCCTCTACATTTAGAGAGGCTGTCCATATATCGAGTTCTCTATGTAGCAGTTCCTCTTCGTCCTCGTTCAATTTAAGTTTAACGCCATATTGGTATTGGCCGAGTCCAAACATCCAGCCCCAACGGACGCTGCCCACGAGTTGAAGCTTTTCTTCGTTTAATTGAAGATGAATCACTAGCTTTGTATCGCCCGCCGTGAATCGAAGATTCAGGGGGGTGCGCACTTTGCAGCCAGATCGGCTAAGATCGAGCAACACAGCTTCTGTTAACTTACCGGCACCCGGGCCGCTGCTACTCATAGGAACTTCAATCCAGCATTCAAGCGGCTGGTTCATTACATAACGGAATGGTTCTTTCCTGCTGGACACATCCATAATTTACCTCCCTATCGTTTATTTGCTATTATATCGAAAGGGATTGTTGAGAACAATCTACTAAAGTGCTATTTTTAATAAGAATAAATTTATTTAATACTAATGAAGGTGATGAGACTCAATATGTACCAATACCTGAATGAAACGTTCCAAAAACACAATTTTGACCAAGGAAGCCTGCAGGATGGGGAACTAAATAACTGTACATTTGAGCAGTGTTCCTTCAAAGGCAGCTCTATGGAAGAGATGACTTCCATCGGCTGCCGATTTATAGATTGCGATTTTACTGGAGCCATGCTCAATGCATCACATCATAAAGGCTCGGCTTTTACTAACTGTAAGTTCACAGGTGCGAATCTGTTCGTATCGAAATTTGAAGATTGTAAAATGGTAGGTTCTGATTTCTCAAATGCTTATTTAGACGGGATCACACTTATCGGTGGGGACTGGTCCTACACGAACCTAAGACATACCAATCTTAGTAGACAGGATCTGCGTGGAATTCGATTTATAGAAGCGGATCTAATGGGTTGTGATTTGCAAAAAAGTGATCTTCGAGGGGCTGATCTCAGCCGTGTACAATTGTCTCAATGCAAGCTTAAGGGGGCTGACCTTCGGGATGCTATGGTTGAGGGCATTGATTTAAAGAGTTTGGATCTACGGGGAGTTCGTATGGATATAGATCAGGCTGTACTGTTAGCACGCTCTTTTGGGGCTAAGGTAGGTAACTAGGAATAGGGGCATCAGCTGCTAATGTTGTAGCGGTTGATGCCCCTTTAGATTGTTATCAAGAAATACATATGTACATGGTATGAAACTTCTTATGTATATTTGCTTGCTTAACGGTTAACGCAGTCTTTTTCTGGGTTTGGCCCACCATTTAATCCAAAGAAAACCTTCGTCATCACGGAAAAATTTAATGCCTACCCAGCGTAAGGGTGTCCATAGTTCTCTAAAGTAATATGAAGGCATAGTCTATTAGACCCTCCTATATAGTCAATTAATACTATATGTTACGCTAGTTTTAAAGAAACTTCAAGACAATTTTACTTATAATTACATATTATGAATCTACGAGAAGAAAAATGCTCATGTGAGCAGGACCAATAGCCCTATGTGGGTTGCATGCTTCATTTATTTCTTTTCCGTTACTTATTTCACATTCGAATTGTAAAATATTCACACGCGCTCTTTGGGCGCGTTTTTTGACGTTTTTTTTGATTGGAATCTAGCAAAGACGCTCTATTAGTAGGGATATGCACAAGCATTTCATTATGCTCAGCATTTAATAAAAGGAGAGGAAGTGATGAAATGACGGAGACCGAGTTTATTGCGAAAATCGCAAATTTTGCTGTGAAGGACATGCAGATCAGCAAGGTTCCGGCATCGCTAACGATAGCTCAAGCGGCGCTGGAATCGGGCTTTGGCAGCAGCGGATTGACTGTTAAGGCCAACAATTTGTTTGGGATTAAAGGCAGCGGACCAGCCGGTAGTATTACTGTGCAAACTACTGAATATGTTAATGGTAAAGCTGTTAAAGTAGAAGCTCTTTTTCGGGCCTATAACAACTGGGGAGAATCTGTTGCGGATCATTCCGCGTTGATTGTGAATGGGGTTTCGTGGAATCGCAATCTTTACAGCAAGGTGCTTGGTGCTAGTGGGAAGGTAGCCGCACAAGAGATTGCTGCCGCTGGTTATGCTACCGACCCAAACTATGCAGCAAAGCTAATCCAAATCATGAATACCTACAATCTGTATAAATATGATGATGAAGCCAAGGAAGGTGATGACGAAATGTCGGCAGAGGATAAACAAAGGCTGGTTAGTCTGGAAACGGAAATAAAGGAATTGCGTGCTCTTATTGTGAGCCTTACGGATAGCAAGGATACGCTAAAAACAGGTATGCAGGAACAAGGTCAGTCGATTACTAAGCTTTCGGATCGTGTGACTTTAATCGAAGGCCGAGCAGTGATGAATGTACCCCCTTGGGCTGAAGCGGCAGTAAAAGCAGCGAGTGCTGCAGGGCTGCTGGATACACCGTCAGGTGGCAGTTATGACTTCTATCGCATAATAACCGTGCTGAACCGTGCAGGCTTACTTGCTCCTGGTAGTGGAAAATGAAATAAGGAGGATTAAACACCATGTATAATGATGCTCTCAACAGTGTGCTTGCCTTTGCTTCCGTGCTGGCTGTTTTTGTAATGGCACTTGTACAACTTGTGAAGAATAGCGTGCAACTTCCGCGGAATATTGTACCGGTAGTTGGATTAGCTATTGGCTTGCTGGTTGGAGCAGTGGCCTATCCGTTCACTGATATGAATCTGATCCTGCGGCTATGGGCTGGAGGGCTAGCAGGACTTTCGGCGACGGGTTTATTTGAGCTTGCTTTTAACAAAAGGGATGGAACCAAAGCAGATGATAAATAGACTCGGCCTATCTGTTTTATAAAACAATCGTTTTATACAGGTATTGTGACTATGCAATCTATCGAGAACCCTAATATATTATCTTATGTCAATCATAAAGGGGGTGCAACGATGGGAACTTATCTTGATGGAAGAACGTCGCAAAATGCCAGTCTCGCCAACTCTATAGCTATTCCTATAACTGTTCTTAATACACCACAGCTTTTTGGGCAGATTGGGCTGATAACTGCTGGGGTGACTACAAATCCGCGTGTGCTGCTTAAAGGAACGATCTCTGTAACTCTTCCTTTAGCTTTAGTTGGAATCACAATTACTATTGTAAGGGGAACTTTACCAACCGATCCGCTTATATATTCTGCTACTTCAACTTTTGGTCTAAGTATATTGGCTCCGCAAGTCATAACCTTTTCAGCAGACGATTTCTTACCTGCAATTACACCTCAACTCACTTATACAGCATTTGTTTCATCTAATCTTCTCGGCACAGTTCGTGTGGGTCCGGAAAGCTTTGACGGTATATTAGTTTCTGATTAGACATCTTTACACTAACCTCGCGCAGTTTGCGGGGTTTTATTTTTAACCGTTCGCCCAATCTTCTTGGAGGATTAATACATATCCTGTGGTGTATTCTAAAATACGGAGGAGGTCTTCTCATGGGTGCAGAATTTGGTGGGGTTGGTGGCGCTTTTACTAATACAGGCGCAATCTTAGTGTTGTTCATCTTGTTAGTAATTATTACGAGCGCATGTATATTCTAGAGATATGAAATAGTCTGCTTCTAGCATTAGTGCTGGAAGTGGGCTTTTTTTTATCGTGTTATGTTGATTGTGCTATTAGTCATTGTCGTAACAGCTGGAAGCTTTTATTTCCATCATGTCGCTATTGCACGTGCCTCAATCAAGTCTGGAAGTGGAACAATCTAAAGATACTGAAGGTACTACATAGCAGCTCCTGAGCACACCGATAAGACGGTAATTATTGCGCATGGTTATGCTGGAAATGCGACTCAAATGAGCGGATATGCCAGAATGTAATACGTAAGACTAGAATATAAGATATTGCTGCCTGATGCTAGAGGACATGGTGATAGCAGTGGTAATTATATTCGGGTTGGGTTGGCTGGAGTGCAAGGGTTATTTGAAGGGGGTTCAGCGCGTCTTGGAAGCGAATGGCCAGAACACATAAGTGATTCTTCATGGTGTGTCCATGGGGGAGCTACGGTCATGGGAAGCTTTCCGCATGGATCCGGTTCAATATGAGAGCGTAGTTCCAGAGCTTATTGGGAAATTCGTGAAGTGAGTGTCTATTTAAGGGCTGCCGGCCGAAAGGGCAGTCCTTTTGTGTTTGACATACCCGTTAGCAAACTTATAGTGTGAGTTTGCTTTTTATTCACAAATAAATGCAATATATAAATTGCATTATGTAATAAATATATTATAATTGGGGATATGGGAGGGATAATAATGAAAAAAAGTAAAATTAATGATGAACGAATTGTATCGCAAAGAAGAATGACTCAAAGTGATGCTTATCAAATATTAGTATATTGTTTGATGATTTCAGTACTGATTCAACAATTCATAATGAATGCTCCGTTTGCGCAATTTGCAGTCGAGTTTTTCTGTTTGATTGGTAGTGGAATATATATAACGATACGAAACTTGTCAGTGGGTGTTTATATTTGGGATCCCCCAAATCAAACCAACAAAAAGCTGCTCACTAACAGTATTATTTCCGGCGGGATTTGTGTTTCGCTTCTTATAATTTTGGCGGGAGAAAGAAAAGTGTGGAATATGACTTTAATCTTTGTTGCTGTCACGATTATTCATTTTCTTACACATCTTGTATTACGGAATATAAACAAAAAAAGACAGAGGCAAATTGATGATGAAATAAGTAGTGATGAAGATATGGAATGCTGATGACATAAAAGGTCTTAGAGCACGATGTTCTTTCTTAGTCTGTTTTTAAAAGTTCGTTCTATTTTAAACTATTGCTTGGATAGTAGATGATCAACATATAACTACTGGCTAGCTCACTCGGTTGGTGTAAAGTATAGGAGGCTTGAATTTAAAATGCTCAAATACATTCATCTACTAGGTCGAATTACGATAGGATTATCTGTTTTGATAATTCCTCTTAGATTAGGAGGTATTCCCACAGCTCTAATTGTGTTTTCTGTTGGAATACTGATCCATTTATTAGGATTATTCATTACGAGACATCTACAAAAATAAGCCATTGATCTCCAACTTAAGATAGGCAAGAGTAGAAACAACCAGAAATAGTTTCGCGATTATATAAATTCTTTAAACATAAATTCGGGGCCCTATCTCTAGGGCCCCTTTCATGGGAGAGGAGAAACCGGACGAAGAGCTTATGGGGAAACGTAAGCCTGCTCCGCGGTTGTCTACGACATTTGTGGTGTCGATAATTACATGATGTCCCTGGAAGCCCAGTCTTATACATAAGGAAGGCTTATTTATCGGAATAGTCTTGATATTTCCATTTTTCATATCTAGACAAATTTTTTATTTCATCGCGCAAATGTGTTACGATAGGCGTGGACTTATGCCCTTTTGGGTATAACAAACAGAGACATAGAGCGGGTGATTGACGGTGAGAGTGGTATCGGGAAGTGCAAAAGGAAGACCACTAAAAAGTGTACCGGGAAGCGGAACAAGACCTACAACCGATAAGGTGAAGGAAGCTTTATTCAGTATGATCGGTCCATATTTTGAAGGTGGAGCGGTGCTGGACTTGTTCGCAGGTACGGGTGGTTTGGGTATCGAAGCTTTAAGCAGAGGGATGGAAAGCGCCGTATTTGTAGATATGGATCCTAAGAGTATTGACACAATTCGTGCCAATTTGAAAGCGACTAATCTTGAAGCAAGTGCGCAAGTGTACCGAAATGAAGCAGGAAGAGCGCTCAGTGCATTGGAGAAGCGGGAACGTGTTTTTGATTTAGTCTTTCTAGATCCTCCGTACCGATTGAAGCACGGAGATGAGCTGATGCTGTCTATGGTAGAAAAAGGAATGCTGGAAGAGGACGCAATCATTGTTCTGGAGCATGAATCAAGTTATGCCTATCCTGAGGATATCCCGGGATTTTATAGGTTGCGTCAGGCCGTATACGGTGAAACGACAATTTCTATTTATCAGTATGAAGCTAATCCTTCAGTGGAAAGTGAGACTGGTGAGGAGGTAGAGAATGAGTCAGCAAATTAGAAAAGAACGTGTCGCCATCTATCCAGGCACCTTTGATCCAGTGACTATGGGACATATGGATATTATTCGGCGCGCATCCAAGCAATTCGACCGTTTGATCGTAACGGTGCTTAATAATTTGAGTAAGAACCCGCTATTTACAGTAGAAGAGCGGACAGAGCTTTTAAGACAGGCAACAGCTGATATTCCCAATGTGGAAATCGACAGCTTTCGGGATCTGCTAGTCAATTATGTTCGTCAAAAAGATGCTCAAGTCATAGTACGTGGTATTCGTACCGTAACTGACTTTGAATATGAACTTCAAAATGCATCCATCAACCATAGTCTGGATCCGGATGCGGAAACGATCTTTATGATGACTAATCCGAAATATTCCTATTTAAGCTCCAGCGTTGTAAAAGAAATTGCCCATTTTGGTGGGAATGTGTCCGACTTCGTGACACCTGAGGTGGAACAGGCGATGAAGCTTAAATTTAATCGAGTCGATGACGAAAAGCACTAACAAGATATATCACTGCGGATAATGCCAATAAGATGATAAGTAGAAGAGATTGCAAACTAAGCAACTGTGGAAAAGAGCTCCATATGGCAGTTACATTAATGGTTCTGTTTGGTATGGATTGTGAATCCGCGAGCGCAGGCAAAGCAGCTTCACTTATTACCAAAAGTGGTTTCCATAATAGCAGTGTTAATAAAAAAGCATAAACGCCATGCATCAGGCGAACGACAGCATAGGGCAGGAATCGGACATTTGCTTGTTTAAGCAACGTCAGCACCTGTAGCTGTGCGCAGAGCCCGCTCCAGCCTAGTGCAGCAGAGAGTAAGGCCAAGGCTAGTACTCCTGAAGAGCCGGCTCCGATGCTCGAAAGTCCTTTGCTTATAGCGTCTGCTCCTAAATGAATCTCGAGCAAGCTTGCTGGCAGAGCGGCTGGCAAAGCAGGAAGTGCCGTAGTAATGATATTGATGACCACGGCGAACATAATCATGTAACCGCCCACAACCATCAAATTTTGCACCGCTGTAGCTACTGACTCCCCAAGAAGTCTACCGAAGCTTCGGCCATCTCTTGATCGGGCTTCGGTGGCTGCAAGTTGGACACGACTATATAAAGAAGGTCGTTTAGTATTCATGCTTTCCTTTACAGTAGGCTGCGGATTGTCTAGCCGGCCATTTAACAGAGCGTCTGTATAACTGGCCAGAAGTCCTGAAACCCAATGGATAGCAAGCAGAAAGTAACCTGCTGTAGGACTATGTAGGAAAGCTACACCAATCACAATGAGCAAGGTTACTGGACTGGCGAAATGCGTAAGTGAGGCGAGACGAGCAGCTTCCTTGTCCGAAATGCTGCCCTGCTTATGAAGCTGCATGACACCTCCGGCCCCGCCTGGGAATCCGGTGGTGATTCCAAGCGCCAAAGTCCAACCGCTCGCGCCAGGCAGTCGAAAGACCTTTTTCATCAAGGGTTCCAGGAGCACTCCGAAACCATGCACAAAGCCCGAAGCGGTTAGCATCTCAGACAGCATCAGGAAGGGTAGAAGTGCAGGGAATACAAGTGTCCACCAGAGCTTTAACCCTTGGAGAGAAGCCTCGAAAGAGCTTTCTGGTGAGATGATGATGGCAATGGCTAACAGGATTGCGATTACCCCGGATAAAAAAGGTGTGGAGCGACTAGCTAGCCGGCGTATTTTAATATTGTTCATTTCTAGAATCACCTCTTCATAACTTAAGGCATAGCGGATGTGTTATCAATTTATGCAGAGTAGACAACCATCATGCCAAACCACTAGTCGAAGCGGTAATGAAGTTCAAACATTCATATCCTAAATGTGCCGTGGGAAAGAAGGGAAGAGTAGTGAAGCAGTTGAAGCATCGGCCGGGATTCCGTGCCACAGCTTATCTCTTTACGTTAGTAGTTATCGTGTATGTATTTGTTTTTATGAACACCCCGTACATTGTATATCAACCGGGTAGTGCATCTGAAGTTGCCCCTATGATTAAAGTGGAGAATGCTGATCCAGCTGAAGAAGGAACCTTCATGATGACTACAGTATCTGCTAGTTACGCTAATGTGGCGTTGCTGGTCGCCTCTGTATTTAACTCCAATTCAGAGGTTGTCCGGAAAGAAACACGATTAGGAGATAAGTCTGAAGATGAGTATGCTGCGGAGCAGGTTTTTTATATGAACAGCTCGCAATCCTACTCCGTTCAGGCGGCCTATCATGCTGCAGGGATTCCGTATGAGGATGTAGTGGATTATTTGTATGTTTTTTCGGTGCCAGTAGCAAGTAATAAAGGGCAATTCCAGCCGGGTGACAGAATCATTAGTGTTGAAGGACAGAAGGTACCGGATCCAGAAGCTCTAGCCACGTTGCTTTCAACTAAAAAAATCGGTGATCAGGTCGCCGTTGTTTTACAAAGAAACGGTAAGGAAGTAAAGGAGCAAGTGACACTAGTCGAGATTAAAGATAAAGAAGGTACTGCAGTTCGACCTGGTTTTGGTGTCACTATAGCCGCAGTTCAAAAGGTAAAACCTAAAGAGCAAGGCAAAGCGGTCAGCTTTGTGGATACGAATGTTGGCGGTCCTTCTGCAGGTCTGATGTTCACTATGGAGATTTACAACCGGCTTACGCCTGGTGATTTAACCAAAGGTCATAGGGTTGCAGGAACGGGCACGATCGACGCTGAGGGTGTGGTAGGTGCTATCGGTGGAGTGAAGCATAAGATTGTTGCTGCAGATCGAGAAGGGGCGGAGATTTTTTTCGTTCCTGTTAAGAATTACGACGAAGCCAAAACGAAAGCTGATAAAATCGGCACATCGATGAAGTTGGTACCCGTATCGACACTGGATGAAGCACTGAAGTATATGGAGGAACTACCGGTCAAACCATGACCGGAGGTTCCAAATAATCGCGATACATATCGGTTCTGTGAGGTTCTCGAAAAGCTCCTGCGAAAGCAGATGCGGCTTGGAGGTCTCGCTCAAGTTGTGGATGGGAGCACAGTGACGGCCGCATGACGATGGGTAAGGTTGCTTTTTGTTTCATCTCTTTAAGTAGAGCTCGTCCACTTTCTCTAAAACCAAGGATTCGAATATATCCGGGCCCCTCTGCCAGTACAGAAGGGGTCGTTTCTTCCTTTGTATGATTTAACAAAATGTGTAGCAGAAGACGTTGCAGTCGTGTATGCGTATAACGCTTGCTCTTAAGGGCTTGAAGCAAACCTGAGATAGAGAATTGCTCAAGATCGGGCATAAGACGAAGGATTCTATTCTCCAAGCCTTCATTCATGTCTTGGATGGTTCGTAGCTCGGCAGCGGTACGTGTAGAGAGCAGGTGACGGAGGGGACCTCGGAAATGCTCCAATTCCAGAGGACCTCTACCTGCTGCATGCTCTCTTTCTAATATGGACACGCTATATTCCGGCATGTATGCTGCTGGAGAGCCGCCTTCTTGCAGCAGCTTGCGAATAGCAGTGGCGCTTGCGATCGATGAGCCAACTTGCAAAGGATCATGGAATCCGGCTGCCGTTCGCGGAACGGTTAGCGGCTCGATCTTGCTATTTAGCCGCTGCAAGGCGATGAGATAATGCAAGCCAAGGCTGTTATTCGGCTGGCGCAGCAGCTTGCCGGCATCGCCAGGACTCTCCTCTTCATGGAGAGTCCCTTCAAAGGCCACCGCCGCCGCTGCGCTGTACGCGGCGGGGAAGCTCGCTCCGAGCGCCATACGGCGGCGGATCTCGCTCTGAAGTTCGCTGCTTTCCTCTGCCAAATACTTGGCCAGAGGAAGCAGCGAACCCAAAGTGCCGGCTTCGGAGCCGAAGCACAAGCTGTCCACGACCCCGGTCGCTTCCAGCAGTGCAACTGCTCCGAAGGCGAACCATTCTGCCGGCTGTACAGCATAGGAGACCGGCAGCTCAATGACGAGGTCGGCGCCCATTCGTAGCGCCATCTCTGTCCGGGCTTGCTTGCTTACCGCCGCCGGCTCGCCGCGCTGAGTAAAGGGGCCACTCATGACGACGATGGCGCGATCAGCGCCTGATAGTCTTTTGGCTTCGGTGAAGTGGTGTACATGACCGTTATGTAATGGGTTGTATTCTGCTACTATTCCAACCGTTGTCACTGCTGCTTCCCTCCATAAGTAACCATTATTTAAAATATAAGAAGGTATAAATTATGCACCTATCCTTTATCTCTTATATTTCATGATTAAACGCTTTTCGTCCTTATAGAACGCCAAAGGTGTTTATGCTTGTAGAGATTAGTAAGAATAAATTTTAGGAACTCTGTTCGCATAAGCTGTCATTTTGATTTACACTAATAGTTATATCATAATTCTCTCCAATTTCTGAAACAATATAAAGGGAAAATGGTTGACAAAGGTATATAATACTAGGTATAATAAATTTTGTTTGTTTGGGAGTGATAAGTTATGCAGATTCACTTTCGCAAATTAGCGAATGCCGACGAACCGTTACATATTCACGATGTTGTGGATGTCAGCGAGGTAGTCAAAGGGCGCAAGGATATTCTAGCTGTTGCTCCGCTCTCAGTGGACCTTAAAGCGCTGCCCGCGGGAACCGATTGTGTGAACGTGGTGGGAAAACTGAGTGGAGATGTGGACATGTTATGTTCACGTTGTCTCACGGAGGTCAAAAGTGATTTGAACATTCCTTTTGCTGAGACTTTCAAGTGGCTTAAGCAGCCAGTTCTTCCAGATGATGACGAAGATGAGGAACTCATTTACGTCAAGGATGAGGTTGTGGATCTTATTCCTTATGTGGAAGAAAATTTCGTACTGCACTTACCGGATTCGGTATTGTGCAAGGCAGACTGTCTTGGTCTTTGTCAGAAATGCGGACAGAACTTGAACGAAGGCACCTGCAGTTGCGACAACACAGTGATCGATCCTCGACTCGCTGGGTTGAAAGACTTTTTCAAATGAAACATTACAACAAAACACATTCTGCTTCTAGAGGAGCAGGCTGACAGAAATATCACAAGGAGGTGGAATACATGGCAGTACCACAACGTAGAACGTCTAAGACACGCCGTGACAAACGTCGCACCCACTTTAAGTTGGTTGTGCCGGGCATGGTGAAATGCGAACAATGCGGAGAGTTGAAATTGGCTCACCACGTATGTAAAGTTTGCGGAACTTACAAAGCAAGAGAAATCATCAAACAATAGTTTTGGAATAAGTAGTACTTCACTATCGGTGAGGTACTATTTTTTTTGAAATATAAGAATATATAAGTTTCAAGCTATACATTATCCTTATATTTTCGTACAAACGCTTACCGTCTATTAGGGATGCCGAAGGCGTTTGTGCTTATTCAAACATAAGCCGCCCAGAAGTCAATGCTTTATTTTTGGTGCGGCATGCTTTATACTACATATTAGTACCTGGTTCTAAATAATGATTGTGATTATTTGACCTAATATAACAGCGGCCATTCAAGCGGCCGAATGCTTTCTTTAAAATATAAGAAAGTATAAGTTATGCACCTATACTTGATGTCTTATATTTCTCGCTTAAACGCTTATCGTCCATAAGGATGCCGAAGGCGTTTATGCTTGGCACGTGCCAGGAGGTGAGCCGCAATCGAGCGGATGTCCAAGAAAGAACGTCAGCAACAGCTGCTACATATAATTGCAGGTAATCCTTTTGTAACGGATCGGGAATTGACTCGTCAGCTAAAAGTTAGCATTCAGACGATTCGGTTAGACCGAATGGAACTGGGGATACCGGAACTGCGTGAACGAATGAAGCAAATGGCAGAGCACTCCTATGATCAGGTGCGCTCTTTGCCTGCGGATGAAGTCATCGGAGACATTGTGGATTTACAACTGGACAAGAGTGGGATTTCGATATTTGAGATTCGCGAAGACCATGTATTCTCTAGAAATGGGATCGCTCGTGGTCACTATGTGTTTGCTCAAGCGAACTCGCTTGCGGTTGCCGTAATCAACGATGAGATTGCTCTGACCGCTTCAGCCGATATACGTTTTGTACGCACAGTTCAGCTAGGTGAGAAGTGCATTGCCAAAGCACAGGTGCGGTCACTTGCCGGTAGGGGTGGCAAAGCAGAGGTGGACGTATTCACCTATGTCGGAGAAGAACTAGTGTTTCAGGGTCATTTTATAGTGTATCGGTCTGCAAATGATGAACACAGTGAAGGGGGTAACCATAGTGCTGATCGCCATTGATGCCATGGGCGGGGACAACGCTCCTGAATGTAATGTCGAGGGGGCGTTGTCCGCGGCCGCGGAATGGAAAGATACGCAGATTGTGCTCGTTGGTGACGAAGCCAGATTAGAGCCACTACTCAAAGACAAGCCGTCTAATCTGACAATACGTCATGCAGGAGACGTTATTGGTTCTGATGAAGAGCCAGTTAAGGCCGTTCGTCGTAAAAAAGACTCATCCATGGTTGTAGCTGGACGAATGGTGCGTGAAGGTGAAGCGGATGCTATGATTTCGTCGGGTAACACGGGTGCGCTAATGACCACAGGACTCCTCGTAGTTGGCCGGATGCAGGGGATTGAACGTCCTGCACTTGCACCTATGATTCCGACGCTTGACGATGTTGGCGTATTGGCTCTTGATCTTGGGGCTAATATGGATGCGAAGCCTGAGCATCTGGTACAATATGCGCTGATGGGCAGCATTTACCGGAGCAAGGTTCATGGTATTGCTAAGCCGCGTGTGGGACTTCTGAATGTAGGGACGGAGCCTGGAAAGGGTAACGAACTGACGAAAGAAGCTTATCCGCTGCTTGAGAACTTGCCAGGCATTCATTTTATCGGTAATGTTGAGGCACGTGACGTACTGACAGGGAATTGCGATGTGCTTGTGTGCGATGGATTTGCCGGTAATATTTTGCTAAAGTCTCTTGAGGGTACGGCGGGTGCTTTGTTCTCTTTGCTCAAGGAGCAATTTAGTCGTTCTCTGAAGACTAAGCTTGGCGCGGCAATGCTGATGCCGGAGCTTAGAGCTCTGAAGGGTAAAATGGATTACAAAGAGCACGGTGGTGCACCGCTGCTCGGTCTTAGCGGATTGGTAGTTAAGGGGCACGGATCTTCTGACGGAAATGCAGTTAAGAATGCGGTAAGACAAGCGCGGATTGCTCTACAAGCCGATCTTGTGCCAAGTATATCCAAGGAAATTAGCGGGAAGTGAGTGACGACATGAGACAGTTGCGACCGGTTGGGATTATAGGAACTGGGAAATATGTACCTGAGAAAATATTGACAAATAGCGATCTGGAAAAAATAGTGGAGACTAACGATGAGTGGATCGTCAGTCGGACAGGCATCCGTGAAAGACATATTGCTGCACCTCACGAGGCAACTTCTGATCTAGCGTATGAAGCAGCACTCAAGGCACTTGATTCCGCTGGTATGAAAGCCGAAGATTTGGATCTTATTATTATTGCAACAGTAACACCTGATAGTGCTTTCCCTTCTACAGCCTGCATTTTGCAGGATAAACTGGGTGCTAAAGGCGCTGCGGCTTTTGACTTGTCAGCAGCCTGCTCTGGTTTTGTATACAGCTTAGCTACTGCGGTTGGCTTTATTCAGAACGGAATGTACAACAATGCACTTATTATAGGTGCGGATACTTTATCCCGCATCACAGATTATACGGATCGCAATACTTGTGTCTTGTTTGGTGATGGAGCAGGTGCAGTTATCATTGGTGAGGTTCCAGAAGGTCGTGGTTTCCAATCCTTTGATCTGGGTGCTGAAGGCTCTGGAGGGAACTTGCTTAAGCTAGAAGCCGGCGGTTCGCGCTTACCTGCCTCTCAGCAAACCGTTGAAGATAAGAAGCATTTCATTTATATGAATGGCCGTGAAGTATTCAAATTTGCAGTTCGTGTAATGGGCTCTGCTACAGAACGTGTGCTTACTAAAGCTGGGCTGGGTAAGGAAGATATTGATTTGTTCGTACCTCACCAAGCGAATATTCGTATCATTCAATCCGCTATGCAGCGTCTTGATTTGCCACCAGAAAAATGTGTGATCAATGTTGATAAATATGCCAATACTTCGGCTGCCTCCATTCCACTTGCTCTTGTTGAAGCGGCGGAAGAAGGACGTATGAAAGAAGGCGACACCGTCCTGATGGTTGGATTCGGCGGCGGCTTGACTTGGGGCGCATCTGTATTGATCTGGTAATAAGCTAAGACCGTTATACGGGAAGGAGTTCATACTTATGAGTAAAATTGCATTCGTCTTTCCCGGTCAGGGAGCGCAAGCAGTTGGAATGGGCAAGGATGTTTATGATGCTCTTCCAAACAGCCGTGCAGTGTTCGAGAAAGGGGATGAAGTTCTCGGATTTCCACTGAGCAAGCTGATTTTTGAAGGACCGGACAGTGACTTGAAGCAAACAGTAAACACGCAACCAGCGCTTCTTACAGCAAGCGTAGCCTATCTTGAAGCTCTGCGTGAGCAGGGTATGAAGCCGGATTATGTTGCTGGTCATAGCCTTGGTGAATACAGTGCACTAGTAGCTGCCGGTGTGTTGTCATATGAAGATGCTGTAACACTTGTGCGCTTGAGAGGTCGCTTCATGGAAGAAGCTGTTCCAGGAGGACAAGGTGCAATGGCGGCAGTGCTTGGTGCTGAACGTGAAGCGCTGGCAGTATTATGCCAAACTATCTCTGAAGAGAGTGGTGTTGTAGAACTGGCTAACGTTAACTGTCCAGGTCAGATCGTTGTTTCTGGATCTCAGGAAGGTGTTAATGGTGTTGTGCAGCGTGTTAAAGAAGCTGGTGGCAAGCGGGCAATTCCGCTAGAAGTAAGTGGACCTTTTCACTCTTCAATGATGAGAGCTGCTGCAGATCGTTTGGCAGAAGAGTTGAAGAAAGTAACCTTCAACACTCCAAATGTACCTGTCATTGTTAATGTCACAGCATCACCGGTAACAGATCCCGAAGAAATTCGCGAACTGCTTGTTCGTCAGGTGTATTCTCCTGTGCTTTGGCAGGACAGTATTGAATGGTTGATTGCGGATGGTGTGGATACTTTTGTTGAGATCGGTTCGGGCAGTGTTCTGGCCGGTTTAATCCGCAAAATAGACAAAACAGTCAAAGTAATCAACATTAATACACTTGAAAGTGTTCAAACTGTTTTGTAAGGGATGGTTTAACATTTTGACAACAGTATCATGATTGAAAGGGGATTAAACTATGTTCTCAGCATTGCGGGGCCAGACAGCCCTTGTAACTGGCGGCTCACGTGGCATTGGTCGTAGTATCGCGCTTGCACTTGCAGAACACGGCGTAAAGGTGGCTGTGAACTATGCAGGGAGTGAAGCAGCGGCACACGAGACAGTGGCTCGTATTGCCGAGCTTGGCTCGGAGGGGATTGCGCTCCGGGGAGATGTCGGCAATAGTGAACAGGCCGAGAGCCTTGTGAAAGAGGTTCTTAATACCTGGGGACGTATTGACATTGTTGTCAATAATGCCGGCATTACCAGGGATAATCTGATTATGCGCATGAAAGAGGAAGAGTTCGATCAAGTGATCGAGACGAATCTGAAAGGTGTGTTTAATTGCCTTAAGTCAGCTACACGTCCGATGATGAAACAACGTTATGGTCGTATCATTAATATTTCCTCGGTTGTGGGCGTGACAGGTAACCCTGGTCAGGCTAATTACTCTGCAGCTAAGGCTGGTGTCATCGGCCTGACGAAAGCAGCCGCTCGTGAGCTCTCCTCGCGGGGCATCACTGTCAACTGTATCGCTCCTGGTTTTATCGATACAGATATGACACGTAAGCTTTCTGAAGAAGTTCGCAGTGAGCTAGAGAAGGGCATTCCACTAGCTCGCCTTGGGCGTCCGGAAGAGATAGCTATGGCAGTTGTTTTCCTGGCTTCTGAAGGCGCCGCTTATATGACCGGCCAGACACTACACGTGGATGGCGGGATGTATATGTAACTCTCCTTTGAAAATATAAGAAAGTATAAGTTTCACACTATACTTATCCTTATATTTCTCGCTAAAACACTTACCGTCCTTATAAGGAGGCCGAAGGCGTTTTATGCTTGGGAGAAATTACACTGTTTTAAAGATGAAATGTGAGGGATCAGGAAAGCGTTTTTTGCGGTCTATGGTATTTTGACCTCATATCTCGTATAATACCAAAAGAGGAGGTGAACCGGATGTCCGATGTATTAGAGCGTGTAAAACGCATTGTCATCGACCGCTTAGGTGCCGATGAAGCTGAGGTAACATTAGAAGCGTCTTTCAAAGATGATTTAGGTGCTGATTCTCTTGATGTAGTAGAATTGGTTATGGAATTGGAAGATGAATTCGACATGGAAATCTCTGATGAAGATGCAGAGACGATTACGACCGTGGGTGAAGTTGTGAAGTACATACAATCTCATACCTAGAGTCATATGATTGAGAGTCCCGTTCCAACTTGGGCGGGGCTTCTCCTCATTTATACAGCATTAAAGATGTATTAAAGGTTGCCATGTGCAGCTTTATAGGGATTATAACAGAACCGCGTAAGCTTTAATGATGCGGTGATCGCTGTTCATATAGTAATAATTTGCAGTATATTTGCAGTATATAAGTACTGAATATAATGTATACAACCTATAGATGGGGTGATTGTGTTTGAGTCATAGAGTGGTTGTAACCGGGATGGGCGTAATTACGTCACTAGGGAAAGACTTGGAGACGTTCTGGGATAATCTGATGAGCGGTAAATCAGGTGTATCGATGGTTGAAGCGTTTGATGTCAGTGAATACACTACGCAAATTGCTTCATCAGTTAAAGACTTTGATCCTGAGGCGCTTTTTGGCCGCAAGGAAGCCCGCAAAATGGACCGTTTTGTACAATTTGCAGTGGCTGCCGGTGAAGATGCATTGCGCGACAGTGGACTTAAGATCGGTGAAGATATCGATGCTGAACGAATCGGTGTATCTGTTGGTTCGGGTATAGGTGGTCTTGGTACTTGGGAAGACAATCATAATCTGTTGCTTGAAAAAGGGCCAAAACGGGTTAGCCCGTTCTTTATCCCGATGATGATCGCTAACATGGGTTCTGGGCAGCTGTCCATTAACCTCGGTGCAAAGGGACCGAATACGACTACAGTGACAGCCTGTGCTACAGGAAGTCATTCCATTGGGGAATCATTCCGTCTGATTCAACGTGGAGACGCGGATGCTATGATCTGCGGTGGTTCGGAAGCGACCATTCGTCCAACAGGAATGGCAGGATTTTGTGCAATGAGAGCGATGTCCACTCGTAATGATGAGCCGGAGAAAGCTAGTCGGCCATTTGATGTAGATCGTGATGGTTTCGTTATGGGAGAGGGCGCTGGAATCTTGATTCTGGAATCCCTTGAACATGCTGAGAAGCGTGGAGCGAAGATTTATGCTGAGGTTATCGGCTATGGTCTAAGCGCTGATGCTCACCATATGACTGAACCGGATCCAGATGGAGCAGCTCGCTGCATGAAGATGGCAATCCGCGATGCTGGTATCTCTCCTGAAGATATTGATTACATTAACGCACATGGTACTTCAACGCCTGTAGGAGATCGATCAGAAACGGCTGCTGTTAAGAAAGCATTGGGCGAACATGCCTATAAAGTAGCTATTAGCTCAACGAAATCCATGACAGGTCATCTTCTAGGTGCTGCCGGTGGTGTAGAAGCTATTATCTGCGGACTCTCTTTGCAAAAGGGTATGATTGCACCAACGATTAATTTGGACAACCAGGACCCAGAATGTGATTTGGATTATGTACCAAATGTTCCACGTAAAGCGGATCTTGATATTGTAATGTCGAATTCGTTTGGATTCGGGGGACATAACGCAACAGTTATTCTAAAAAAATATAATCAGTAAGGGGACAGCGCGGTGAAAGGAGAACTGAAGCAGTTACAACAGCAACTTCAAATCCAATTTCACGATTCTGTGCTTCTGAAGCAGGCCTTTACCCATGCATCATATGTGAATGAACACCGTTTCAATCAGCATCAGGATAATGAGCGTCTCGAATTTCTAGGGGATGCTGTACTGGAGCTGACGGTTTCTGAATATTTGTACAATCTGTTGCCAGATCGACCTGAAGGGGAACTGACCAAGCTACGTGCCGCTATCGTATGCGAGCCTTCGCTGGTTAAGTTCGCTGAGAGTTTAGGTTTTGGCCGTTATGTACTGCTGGGAAAAGGGGAAGAACTTACGGGCGGACGTACTCGCCCGGCCCTGCTGGCTGATGTGTTCGAATCCTTCGTGGGAGCGCTTTATCTTGACCAAGGACTGGAAACTGTACGGTCTTTTCTTGATAATCACGTATTTCCACTTGTGGAGACGGATGGGAAACTGCAAATGCAGATGACCGATTATAAGACGGAACTGCAAGAGCTAATTCAGCAGCACAATATGGGTACGTTGGAATATCGGATCATTGAAGAACGGGGACCCGCGCATGAGCGTGAATTCGTCTCTGAAGTGTTAATGACTAACCGTTCACTTGGTAAAGGGAGCGGCCGCTCGAAGAAGGAAGCAGAGCAGCAGGCTGCAGCAGCTGCACTGTTGCATCTGAAAGAAGATGGTGCCTGAATTTTGCATCATGTGGACAAGCGGAGGAGAGCAGCAAAGGTCTGAATACCGGCGTTTAGGCGGAGCTCAGACCGTTGCTGCTCTTTTTCGAAAGAATAGCCAAGCTTCATTTTGAAGCTATTTTAGGCGAATAAACGCTATGGTATAATGGGTCAGAGGTGATAGGCAAGTATGTTTTTGAAACGGATAGAATTAGCTGGTTTTAAATCATTTGCCGACAAAACAGAAATGGAATTTGTGCGCGGAATAACGGCCGTAGTGGGTCCGAACGGAAGCGGCAAGAGCAATATTTCTGACGGCATACGCTGGGTGCTCGGCGAACAGAGTGCTAAATCACTGCGTGGCGGCAAGATGGAAGATATTATTTTTGCCGGTAGTGACGCGCGTAAAGCTGTGAATTATGGTGAAGTATCACTTACGCTCGATAATGAGGATCACACGCTTCCATTGGATTTCAGCGAAGTTACAGTGACTCGGCGTGTTCACCGTAGTGGTGAGAGTGAATATTTAATTAATAAGCAATCCTGCCGACTGAAGGATATCACAGAGCTGTTCATGGATACCGGTATCGGGCGTGAGGCTTATTCGATTATCGGACAGGGTCGGATTGAAGAGATTCTAAGTACTCGTTCCGAAGATCGGCGAGGCATCTTTGAAGAGGCATCGGGTATTGTAAAATATAAATCGCGCAAAAAAGATGCAAGTCGTAAGCTTGACGACACGGAGCAAAATTTGCTTCGTATTCACGATTTGATTAGTGAGCTTGAGGATCAGATTGGTCCACTAAAGGATCAATCGGAGAAGGCCATTCGCTTTAAAGAGCTTCGGGAACAACTGAAGCATCAGGAAATTTCAGTCTATGTGCATCAGATTGAAGGGATTCATACAGCTTGGCAGGAAGGTAACACAAAGCTCGAAACTTTAAAGGATGAGCAACTGGAATTATCTACTGTAGTCTCAGCCCATGATGCCAAGCTGGAAAGCGGACGTGCCGAACTGCGCGCGTTAGAAGAACAGATCGAGAAGCAGCAAGAGCAATTGCTCCGTTATAGTGAGGCTTATGAGAAGAGCGAAGGTTACGGGGAAGTGTTGAAAGAACGCAAGCGTAATCTTGAGAGCAACCGAGAACAGTTAATGCTCACATTAGGTTCTGTAGGTGAACGTTCTGCGGATCGACAACGCGAGCTTGGAGATTTAGAAGCTAAGCTCGAAGCGTCCCGTCTCAAGCTTGTTGAGCTTCGGAAACAGATCGAAGCGGAAGAGACAAGACTCGAAGGTGTCGCTGACGGTATTAGTCAGAGCCAGGAGGAGAAGCTGAAAAGTGCTCTCCTGGAGTTAATGAACCTTATGGCGAATGCGCGTAACGAAATTCGTTACGCGGATCAACAGAAGGAGAATCTGGAACGTCGTATGAGCCGCAGTGAAGAAGAAAGCGGCAAATGGACTGCACGGCATGAAGAGTTGTCTGCTAACCAGAAAGGGTTAAAAGATAAGATTGCCCAGCTTGGAAAAGAACTAAGCAATCTTCGTGGTGCTTATATTACTGAGAGTGAACAACTTAGTAAACGTCAGAAGCTGATTGAAGAGACGCAATCTGGTCTGAGAAAGTGGGAACAGAAGCGGGAAGCACAAGTCTCCCGTCACGAGACCATGAAAGAAATGCAGGATGATTTCGATGGCTTTATGCTTGGGGTTAAAGAAGTTCTCAAAGGAGCCCGTAAAGGACAGCTTAACGGTGTGCATGGTGCGGTTGCTGAACTCATCTCCGTTCCGGAGAAGCTGGAAATGGCTGTTGAGACTGCGCTGGGTGCATCGCTGCAACACGTGGTTATGGATAATGAGAGCGTGTCTCGCCAAGCGATATCTTTCCTGAAGCAACGTCAATTGGGACGAGCTACTTTTCTACCACTCGATGTGATCCGGCCACGCCAAATTTCCGGTAGTGACCGTGGAATGGTGGAAGATGCTGAAGGTTTTGTTGGAATTGGTTCCGAACTCGTTGGATACGATGATAAGTATGCAAGTATTATTGGCAGTTTGCTTGGTAATGTAGTTATTGCTGAGAGCCTGGAGCAGGCGAATCGTATCGCCGCTAGATGCCAGTATCGTTATCGTGTGGTTACACTAGAGGGTGATGTAGTCAATGCCGGGGGCTCCATGACTGGTGGTAGCCAGCATAAGAAGAACAATAGCTTACTTAGTCGTAAACGCCAGCTGGATCAGCTGAGCAGTGAGATCGAAGAGAGCGAGCGTCAAATTGTTAAGCTGAAGCAAGGCATAGCCAGACTTCGTGAAGAGCAGGAGAATGCTAGCGTGAAGCTAGAGGACCTGCGCCGTGATGGTGATGAGAAAAGACTGGAAGAGCAACGTGTTTCTGGCGATTTGAAGCAGCTTGAACAGGAGCTTCGGCATGTGCAGGAACAAGTGGAGAGTACAGGCGCGGAACGTAGTGGTTTTGAAAGTGAGGTTCGCGCGCTTGAGGAGACTCGAAAACAAGCCTCTGCTGAGCTTGAACGTCTCGAGAAGGAAGAGAAGGAAGCTCATGAGGGTATCCGTAATGCCGAATCGGCGCGTAAAGCGAATGAATCTGCGAAGGAAGAGTTGCAAGGTAAGCTGACCAGTATGAAGGTTTCGGAAGGCAAGCTCGATCAGGAGATCTTCTCCTTGGAGGAGCAATTACGTCGTCTAAGACAAGATGCGGGTTCACAGGATAAAGAGCTGCGCCAGAATCGAAATCTGTTACATACGATCGAACAGGATTTGGCTAGTAATGCTTTGGAAACCGTGAAACAGAAAGAAGATTTGAATAGTTATCGTCTGAAGAAGGAAGAGACAGCCGGTACTTTGGATCTAGCTCGGGCGGAACGTTCTGCGTTAACCCGTAAGCTTGAGCTAGAGGAGGGCAAGACCAAGGATCAGCGTCAGGCACTTAGAGTCGTGGAGGACAAGCTGCGTTCAACTGAAGTTTCTGTGGGTCGTCTGGATGTTGAACTTGATAATATTCTTCGTAAGCTGAGTGATGACTACGAGCTAAGCTATGAACTAGCGAAGCAACGTTATCCTGTACCTGAAGATGTGCCTGCCGCACAAGCGGATGTACAGCGTCTGAAACGCAGTATTTCTGCACTTGGCGAAGTGAACTTAGGTGCGATTGAAGAATATCAGCGTGTTCATGAGCGTTATACCTTCCTCAGCGGACAAAAAGATGACCTGGTCGAAGCCAAGACTACCTTGTATCAAGTTATCCGTGAGATGGAAGATGAAATGTCCAAACGCTTCAAACAGACCTTTGATGCGATCCGTAAACAATTCGGTACGGTGTTCTCGAAGCTGTTCGGAGGCGGACGAGCGGATCTCATGCTGCTGGATCCAGAGCATATGCTGGAAACAGGGATAGATATCGTAGCCCAGCCACCGGGTAAAAAGCTTCAAAACCTACAGCTCCTATCCGGTGGGGAACGCGCTTTAACTGCGATGGCCCTCTTGTTTGCCATCCTGCAGGTGAAGCCGGTTCCGTTCTGTGTACTGGATGAGGTAGAGGCTGCGCTAGATGAAGCGAATGTCGTGCGTTTTGCACAGTATTTGCGTGAGTTCTCGGAACAAACGCAATTTATCGTCGTTACACACCGCAAAGGAACGATGGAAGAGGCGGATGTGCTTTACGGAGTGACGATGGAAGAAGGCGGAGTTTCCAAGCTTGTCTCTGTACGTTTAGAGGATGAGGAAGCAGAGATCGCATAACGGCGTGACGAAATGTAGAGCTTTTTAATACAAAACTTTTAGGAGGAAACAAATGAGCTTTTTCAGGAAGTTAAAAGAAAGCATTTCCGGCAAAACGGAAAGTGTAACCAAACAATTCCGCGACGGATTAGAAAAAACCCGTAAAGGCTTTGTCGAGAAGGTAGCAGACCTGATTATCCGCCGTAAAAAAATAGATGAAGAGTTCTATGAAGAGCTGGAAGAAATCTTGATTGGTGCGGACGTAGGTGTTAATACAGTAATGACACTTGTCGAGGATCTGCGCGCTGAAGTGAAGCAAAAGCGAATTGAAGATGCAGCTGAGCTGCAACCCATTTTGTCCCGTAAGCTCATGGAATTGCTGCGCGGCGATGACGATAACAGCCTGAAGGAAAATCCGGATGGCATTACAGTTATCTTGTTCGTTGGGGTAAATGGAGTAGGCAAGACGACTACGATCGGTAAACTAGCACATCGTTACAAACAAGAGGGTAAAAAAGTTCTTTTGGCCGCAGGGGATACGTTCCGTGCCGGAGCGATTGAACAGCTCGAAGTTTGGGGTCAACGTGCTGGCGTAGACGTAATTAAGCAACAAGCTGGCTCTGACCCGGCCGCTGTTATGTTCGATGCTGTTCAAGCGGCTAAGCAGCGGAATGTAGATATCTTGATTTGTGATACGGCAGGCAGACTTCAGAATAAGAGTAATCTGATGGAAGAGCTCAACAAGATTTTCCGTGTTATTCAAAGAGAAATTCCTAGTGCTCCGCATGAAGTGCTGATGGTGCTAGATGCGACCACAGGTCAAAATGCACTTACGCAAGCCAAGCTATTTGGTGAAAAGAGTGGGGTAACAGGGCTCGTCTTGACGAAGCTGGATGGTACAGCTAAAGGCGGAATTGTAGTAGCCATTCGTCAGGAAATGAACTTACCAGTGAAGCTCGTAGGACTGGGAGAAAAGATGGAAGATTTGCAGCCATTTGATTCTCAGCAGTTCGTGCATGCTCTTTTTGCCGGATTAATTACCGAGGAAGAAGAGTCAGAAGAATCGGAAGAGCAAGCTTAGTTCAATCATCCACACAACTTTCATAAGCAACATTTACAAGGAATGTCCTCGAAGCTATATTTAGTTATGAGGGCATTCCTTTTTTATTAAATGCTAGTTAGTTGTTAATGTAGTGACCATTAAGGAATTCTTAAAAAGTACAAATGCAGCGCGTAGGGTATCCCTTTAAATAACAGCTTTCCCTCACTAATAAGCCTCCAAAAGCGATATTCTATAAATGAGGTACTGATAAATAAATTCCACTGCCCTATAATTGTACCTGCAATAAGTCCCGCATTTACGAAATGATCGCCCTGTTCATTCTTTTGCAGTTGCAGAATTAAGGACAGAATGTCTTCGTCATAGTATGTTTCGGGTACATTCGTTAGTTGACCCTTGGACCATACTCGAAGCATATCCTCAGTGTTGCTGATTTCTTGCCACTCCAGTTCATACTGTTTTCTCTTCGCGGAGGTAAGGGGCTCCGTATTTTCGGTGTTTTTGATAATAATTTGCACCGCTTCGTTTGGGAGCTGACCCAGGGATTGGGGAGATAAGCCCATGCTAAATTGATCCGTAATCCCGGGAAGCTTCTCATAAGCTTCGATTGGATTTATAACATGAACAGGTTGCTTCCGCTCACTAAGAACAGAAAGTGCAAATCGTAAACCTGTCTGATCATGGGAGTTGTCTCCGCACCAAATAGTGATTTTTTTGTCCTCGGGAATTTCTTTTAAGGTCTGAATCATAGCTTCCAGTTTATGCTGGGGATTGAGATGATAACCCTGATCCGGAAATCGTTCCTGAAACCATAACTCACGGGCATGACACCCCTCATCATTATCTAATTTGCACAGCGGTCCAGCAGAGAACGTCTCATTAAACGAAAGTACTCTTATTAAATGACGTCTACCTACACGACTAAGTGCTACCTTCATCGAACCCGCTTCTGATAAGCCAAATAAAAGAAAAATATGATTCCGCCTAGCCTCTTCCTGCTCCATGGTCATAGTATATTTGTGATCCATTTGTTCACTCTCCTAACGTTCCAAATTATACCATATAACTGAATTCACCTCCCCAGAAAACTATATAAAAAAACCAACATATGAAAAATTCATAATAGTACTGCTTGTCACTACTCCTGCATACAATTCAATGAAGAAACTACACTTCAGCTCCGACAGCCTATATAAGAGAGAAAGGAAGCGATTCCAAACCGCGGAAATATTCAGAGATCACATTTCTCTGTTATATATATTGACATCGGCAATAGAATTTACGTATTATGGGAATACAAAACAATATTTTCATGGATATTTTCAGGAATTAAAGTATAGGTTGTTAGTAAAGATAACATTTATCGAAAGGAGTCGGGCTCATGTCCAAATTAGATCCTCTGCCAGGTCTGTCTCCATATCCGCTGCAACATTTTTTTGATGAAATGTATGCAGATAAGAGAAATGTCCGGCCGCATTACAGACATGTGAATCGCATGTTTTCCGGAATGAGCTCGGAAGAGCTGCAGGGTAAGCAGAATTTGATGCAGCGCAGGATGATGGAGGAAGGAATTACTTTTACGTTATACAATCCGGCTCAGGATCATCCCATGGAGCGTACGATTCCCTTCGATATGATTCCACGCATTATACCTAAAAATGAATGGGAGAGGCTAGAGGCAGGAATAATTCAGCGTATCACGGCTTTGAATCTGTTCATTCATGATATCTACCATGAGCAGTACATCGTAAAGGATGGAATAGTTCCAAGGCGTATGATCATCTCCAACTGTTATTTTCGTCCCGAGATGGCTGGTCTAAGGGTGCCTGGTGGAGCCTACATCACTACCTCGGGAATCGATCTGATCCGCCATCATGATGGGCAATATTATGTGCTTGAAGATAATCTACGAACGCCTTCAGGGTTTTCATATCTTTTTAAAGGCAGAACCCTGATGAATCAGTTGTTTCCAGAATTGTCCTTTGCCAGCTCCATCCGAGATGTTGATCATAGCTTGAATCGCTTCTTGTCCGTTCTACGTAGTTTATCACCCTCACGAAAGTCAGATCCGGTTATCGCACTTCTTACACCTGGGGAATACAATTCTGCTTATTATGAGCATGCTTTTCTAGCACAACAGATGGGTATACATTTGGTAGAAGGACGAGATTTGGTTGCAAAGGATCACAAAATATATTTAAAAGAAATGAACGGACTTCGCCGTGTAGATGTACTGTATCGGCGTTTGGATGATGATTTCATTGATCCGTTAGCTTTTCAGCCGGATTCACTTCTAGGGGTGGCGGGTCTGATGAATGCGTATCGGGCAGGGAATGTAGCGATTGCTAATGCCCCGGGGACTGGTGTTGCTGATGATAAAGCGATGTATGTCTATGTACCGGATATGATTCGTTATTATCTGAATGAAGAACCGATTCTTGGAAATGTCCCGACCTATTTGCTAGGCAGACCTGATGAACGTTTATATGTCCTTGAGAACCTATCTGAAATGGTTGTGAAGGAAACCTCTTTATCCGGGGGATATGGAATGCTGATCGGAAGTGAAGCTACGAAAGAGGAGCTGGCTGAATTCAGAATGAAGATTATTGCCGACCCGGAACGTTATATTGCGCAGCCGATCATGTCTCTATCTAGAGCACCGGTATTATCAGGTGGAACAATGGCACCGAGACATATCGACCTTCGGGCGTTTGTATTAATGGGTGCTGACCGGAAGCCGCATGTTATACCTGGGGGATTGACACGGGTGGCTATGAAAGAAGGATCATTGGTCGTGAATTCCTCACAAGGTGGTGGCGTAAAGGATACTTGGGTCATGGCATGATACTGCTATGTAGATGAAGTGAATAATAAAATGCAGCATCAATTTGTAGGATAAGGGAGTGGCTGGAGATGCTGAATCGAAATGCTGAAGCTTTGTTCTGGATCGGCAGATATATTGAAAGGGCAGAGAATCATGCGCGGCTAATCAATGTTCATTATCATATCCAGCAGGAAGAGGATTTTCATGAAGAAGGACATAAATGGTCAAGGTTAATCGATGCGCTAGGCGTTCGAGGTGAATATATGCAGCAGTTCGAAACCTTTTCCGAGCAGGATGTCCTATCTTTCATCACACTTGATTTAGGCAATTCTAATTCATTATTCTCTTGTGTACATCATGCTAGAAATAATCTGCGGACACTCCGTCAGCAGCTTCCAAGTGAATTATGGGATGTTGTCAACAGCTTCAACCTATGGCTTGGTGAGCGGTCTGTTGCAGATATTATGAGTGGTCCACATCAGTTCTATCAGCAGGTTAAGGAGCGTACAGCCATGTTTCTCGGTGCAGAGCAGTCGGTCATGCTTAGAGGGAATGAGTGGCATTTCATTGAGAGCGGACGGTTTCTAGAGCGGGCAGAGAATACAACTCGTATCTTGCAGGCGGTCATTGTCTCATGCCGGTTTAAGGAGCTTAACGCGGTTTATACTCAGTTACAGGCGGTGCTTAAATCTGTTAGTGGGTACCAGGCGTTTCGCCGTTATTATGCTGATGCTATGTCCCCGGAGAGCATTTTAGATTTCTTGATTGCAAATCCCAAATTTCCGCGTTCCATTCGTTTTTCTTTTCATCAGCTGGAAGAGCATTTAGCAAAGCTTGAACTAGATTCCTCAGAGAAAGGTTCAGGCCATGAGAAGGTTATCCGTCAAGCGGGTAAGCTAAAAGCAGAGCTGGATTATATGGAAAAAGAAGAAATGTCCGGCGAGCTAGTGGAAGATGTGCTTAAATCGCTGGTGATATCCTGTCAAAAACTTGGTAAAACAATGGAGGGCGCCTTTTTTCGGCGAGAAGGAGTGTCTGTATGAAGATTCAAATCAATCATACCACCACATACAGCTATCCAGAGCCGGTTACGGACAGTGTCAATGAGATCAGACTCACGCCACGCACGAATTATCGCCAATCCTGTTATCACCATGAAGTGGATATTTACCCGCCAGCAAATCTTTTAACCTATGAGGATTTCTTCGGAAATCGGGTCCATGCCTATTCGGTTAATAAGCCGCATACGGAGATGGTCATCCACACTAAAGCTACTGTAGTTACACTGGATAAAGCTCAGGGGACAGACCTCCCGAGAACAACTCTTGAAGAACAAATTAGATTGTTAAATGACGAGGGATTTCAGAACCGTTATATTGAGTTTATTTTGCCGACTCGTTATACCGAGGTGACGCCTGAATTAGTGGAGTTTGCCTCACAGTACCCTTTTAATGAAGCAGAGGATATGTATGAATGGATTCTTAAATTATCTGCGACGATTTATGAACAGTTCACCTATGACCCTGAGGCTACAAGTGTAAATACTACGGTAAAAAAAGCACTGAAGCTTAAACGCGGTGTATGTCAGGATTATGCTCATCTAATGATTGCTGTTTGCCGTAGTGTCGGTCTGCCGTCCAGATATGTAAGTGGATATCATTTTGTCGGTGATTTGCAAGGGAGTAATGCTAATTTTGAGCAAGCCTCACATGCTTGGGTGGAGACTCACATTCCGGGTACAGGTTGGCTTGGTTTCGATCCGACGAATAATGTTGAGGTCAATTGGCGTTATATTAAGTTAGGTCACGGACGGGACTACAAAGATATTGTACCTGTAAAAGGCGTATATCGTGGTGGAGCAGGCACTCTGACCGTGAAAGTGGACGTGCGGAAGCTGGACAATTAAATGGATCAATATAGATGAAACTCTCTGTTCAAGCTTTTGAACGGGGATTTTTTTTGTGAAGATGATTCCAGTGTACATGGTTTTGGGTAATCTTGATCCATAGTACATCACTTAGAGATCTTAAAGGAGAGATTACATATGAGTCCAAACATAGCTAAGAAACAAAGATTTATTGGGAAAACAGCAATTATTACAGGAGCGGGCTCAGGAATTGGCCGGGCTACCGCTATTAAGCTGGCGAGGGAAGGTGCTAATGTAGCGCTTTTTGATTTGAATCTTGAACGTACCTCATCTTTAGCGGATAAGTTGAACAAGTTTCGCAAAGATAGTGCATTAGCCATAGAGGTAGATACTTCGGATGAAAAAGGGATGGAGGAAGGCGTTCGCAGGACAGTCGAACAATTCGGCAGCTTAGATGTAGTATTCGCTAACGCGGGAATCAATGGTGCGGTCGGACCTATAGAGGAACTGAGCTTGAGTGATTGGGAACGCACGATGTCGGTGAACTTGACGGGGACCTTTTTGACCTTTAAATATACGATCCCTCATCTGAAGGATAAAGGGAAAGGTAGCATTATCATCACTAGCTCCATCAATGGGAATACTAGATTTGCCAGCTTTGGATGGTCTACGTATAGCACTACCAAAGCTGGACAGGTGGCTTTTGCCAAAATGGCTGCACTTGAGCTTGCTAAGTTTAAAATCCGAGTGAATGTGATCTGCCCCGGGGCGATTGCTACCAATATAGATGAAACCACTGAAATGAACGAAGAGGTAGAAACGATTGTCATTCCGATTGAATTTCCCGATGGTGCGCAGCCGCTGGCAGATGGGCCGGGTAAACCGGATAATGTTGCCGATCTAGTTTCTTTTTTGGCTTCCGATGAATCCATTCATATTACAGGTGCGCAAATTGTGATTGATGGAGCAGAGTCTTTATTATCCTAATTTAGAGATCGCTTCTTGGTATTGTTCATACCAAACGTTCCATTCAGCTTTTCGCGACTCTAGCGTGGTACCATCCAGAAGATGCTGGATCACATCCAGACATACATGCCAGCCAGCTAAATCTCGGGGGGTGTGTGGCGTGAGCGTTCGGATCGTTTCATTCAAGACGAGTAAACATCCTTCTGAATTTGGATATAGCTCAAAGCGAACTGAATCTTCAGCCCACGTAAATTCAAGAACGGATTCATGTTGCAGGGCGGTAATCGTCATTTCTTCAAAGGTCCCGTCTTGCATATCAAACTTGATTAATCCACCTTTACGCAGGTCTTCAACACGTAATTCAGTGAACCATAAAGCAAGCTTCTCATTCTCTGTCAGAAAGGACCATATTTCTGATGCGGGATGTTTTAGTTGACGTTCGAAACGAGCGACATAATGATCATCAACTTTTTTGAGGTTAGCTATCATGTTATATTTCTCCTTTGGACTACTGCTGTAGTCCTTTTTTTATTGTTTAGGAAATTATACAATACAAAAAAATGTGGATAACTCCGAAGAAAGAGGAAAGAGGGGTGAACGTGAAGAAGCAGGAGACATGAAATAAACGAGGAGTCATCCGTCAGATTCTAAAAACCGAGCGGACCTTATATCCTCCGAAATGCATGTTTTAGTCGAGCCTACGGACAAATGTATGCGAAAAACCGAATACAAATGTGCCGCCAGTAACGTAAATGAGCCAAATGTATGCGAAAAATCGAATACAATGTGCCGACGGTAACATAAACGAGCCAAATGTATGCGAAAAATCGAATACAATGTGCCGCCGGTAACGTAAATGAGCCAAATGTATGCGAAAAACCGAATACAATGTGCCGCCGGTAACGTAAATGAGCCAGCGCTGTTATTCACCCCAGATCACCCGGGAAGGGGCTTGTTATTAGGGAATAAGTGCAATACGGTCCGTCCCTAATATATGTGCTCATTTCATCGAAATAAAGCCATTCGGTCCGTAAGCGGAACCTCACTACGAAGGTGTATATGGATACGAGTATGGAATTACGGATGTACTCAGCTTGTAACTCTACCTCCAAGGACGACGTCAGGCGTTTTTCTTGTTGAGTTGAGGCTTATTAGAACGAGTATAACAATTGTTCGCATGAAAAAAAACTATTGTACGGTTTGGTTAGGCGTCTGTAATATGTTACGGACAGGGAGCAGAGAATGATGGTGTAGCAGAATGAATTGAATTTGCGGAATGGGGACTCTTGAGTCCTGAGCGATCTGCGGAGGCGAATATGAGGATGCGCAGACTTTTCGGACTGCATTGCAGCTATTTGAGCTTTTTAGTGCTTATTTTAGCGGTATCGGACTGCATAGCCATAGCTCTTATTTCCACAATTTCTATTAAAAATAGGGTGTATTTGTGTGAATAGGTACAACTGAGTCCGATAGTGTAGCAAAATAGCCTGAAATTGCGAAATTAGGGCTCCTTAGTCCGTACGATCTGCGATGACGAGGAAGATTCACAGAGCGGAAAAGCATCGCCTTTTATAAGAATACATTGCGGCAGTTTGATGTATATCTACAGTTTTTTATGCTAAAATAGACGCAATTCTGCTTGCCATACTTTTGCCTTGGCGAGGAGGATCATAGGGTGTGGCATTGGTGAATGGGAAGGGGGCTGCGTATATGGGGATGATGTCCTGGCTGGTTGAGCAGCGAATTCAAGAATCTATGCGTAATGGGGAATTTCGAGATTTACCTGGGCATGGCAAGCCACTGGAGCTTGAGGATTTATCGGGCGTGCCAGAAGAATTGCGCATGTCGTTCAAAATTATGAAGAATTCCGGGCTGGTGCCCGAGGAAGTATCATTGCGTGCAGAATGCGTTACCCTCGAAGGGCTGCTCGTTGCCTGCCACAATAGCGGAGGTATTGAAACTAGTGAAGGCAAGGCAATCCGGGCAAAATTGTCATTGAAAAGGCTGCGTCTGCAAGAGCTTCTGCGTGAACGAGGCTTAGATAGTAATTCTGCTTTTATGGAATACAGTGTTCAAATACACGAACAGATAATTAGGGAAGAAGAATAACGATTATTAGGGTTCTTTTGTTTGGACGTGAGGATAAATAGTATGATATAAAGGCATCTCTAAGTCGGTTTAGACGAAAGAGTTGCCTTTTTGCGTACTTCGCTTCATAAGTGTATTCTCATCTTGCTTGCTTGAAATATACCCATTCTGGATCACCATCGTCTAAATTCTCAACGATTCCGCTTCTTACAAATCCTAGAGAAAGACACAATTGCTGCATGATCGTATTGGACTCATTGGTGGAAGTAAACAGCTTTGGGGTTGGAGAATGTTCTTCAATGTAACGAATAAGTGCACCGGCAATGCCGAGACGTCTGAAATTAGGATTCACAATTACAAGCTGAATAAAACAGCATTCGAAAAAAGTGGTATCGTAACAAGCATAACCGACAGGCTCACTGTTAATCGAAGCTACAACACATTGCTCGTTTAGAATGTATTGCTCGATTTTAGGTTTGCGATTTTCGCTGCCAATGACCATGCTATCGATCTTGCTGAGTATAGATAAATCTGAAATAGCGGCAGTAGTTGTAGTTACAAGCATTTTAGAAAGCCTCCTTTTCTATAATATAAGAAAGTTATACTTGAAATGGTAAGTACAGTTTATCTTGATCTTTGAAGTTTTTTCGCACATGATAAATAGGGTTTAGACCACATCAAAGGAAATCATAACATATTATTACAAACGATGGAGAGATACAATGAAACAGCTTCCAATTTTACAGGTGCTTCCAGACCTTAAAAACATACTTAGCTCCTCACCGGCGGCTGTTCTGATTGCAGAACCCGGTGCGGGCAAAACAACAGGAACGCCTCCGGCATTTCTGGACGAGCCATGGATGGCTGGTAAAAGCATTCTTATGCTAGAGCCCAGAAGACTTGCTGCAAGATCAGCTGCAACTTACATGGCGTCCTGCCTTGGAGAAAGTGTTGGACAGACGGTAGGTTATCGGATGCGGAACGACACTAAGGTAGGCAAGCATACACGAATTGTTGTAGTGACTGAAGGTGTCTTAACGAGGATGCTTCAGAGTGATCCATCACTAGGGGATGTGGGTCTGATTATTTTTGATGAGTTCCATGAGCGTAGTCTACATGCGGATCTGGGACTAGCTCTGGCGCTGGAAGCGCAGGCAGTGCTGCGTGATGATCTTCGGATTCTGATTATGTCAGCAACATTGGATAGTAAACGGGTCTCGGTTATGTTGGGCGATGCGCCAGTCGTTGATTGTCCGGGACGAACCTATCCGGTGGAAACTATCTATACCCCAACTACAGGGAATCTTCCAATTGAAAAATCGGCCACAGCCGTAGTGAGACGTGCGCTTGCTGAACAGCCGGGAGATATTCTTGTATTCTTGCCGGGTGAACGAGAGATTCGCAGAACCCAAAATGAGCTGGAACAGGGTAAGCTTTCGGATGGGGTCGTACTTCGCCCTTTGTATGGACAATTACCACAGGTTATGCAGGATGCTGCAGTGGCTCCGTCTAAAGAAGGTGAACGTAAAGTCGTGCTAGCGACCTCCATTGCAGAGACAAGCTTGACGATTGAAGGTGTGCGAACGGTAATTGATACAGGGCTGCGTCGCACGCAGATTTTCTCTCCGCGTACGGGAATGCCAAGTCTTACAACGGTTCCGGTATCGAAAGCCTCTGCCGATCAGCGGCGTGGACGGGCCGGGCGGACAGCTCCGGGCGTATGCTACAGGCTGTGGAGTCAGGAGGAACATAATCGCCTTCCGGATGACAATGTGCCGGAGATTATGGAGACGGATCTTGCGCAGCTCGCTTTGGAGCTGGCGCTGTGGGGCGTGCGCGATCCTGCCGCGCTAGCTTGGCTTGATGCGCCGCCCGCTGCGCCCTATGCGCAGGGCACCGCGTTGCTGCGCCAGCTCGGCGCGCTGGACGCCGGCGGCGCCATCACGCCGCACGGCCGCAGCATGGCCGCGCTTGGCGCGCATCCGCGAGCCGCGCATATGCTGCTGCGCGCGGCAGAGCTTGGCGCAGCACCGCTCGCCTGCCGGCTGGCGGCGCTGCTGCAAGAGCGGGACCTGTTCAAGGGTCCCGCGGCACAAGATTGCGACCTCACGCTCCGCGTAGAGGCGCTGCTCCGGTTCGAGCGCTCCGCCGATACGGGCGGAGCGGACCCTGCGGCTCTGCGCGCGGTGGTGCGCGAGAGCCGCAATTTCTGGCGCAGCTGCAAGCAGCGCCGGTCGGGACCGTGAACGACATCAGCCCCTGCGGGCTGCTTCTGTCGTTCGCCTATCCTGACCGTATCGGGCAGAAACGCGGTGATGGCGCGTTTCTGCTATCCGCCGGTCGTGGCGTGGCCATGCGGGAAGGGCAACCTCTGGCCCGATCCGCTTATATTGTGGCTGCATCTGTTGACGATCGAGCCACACAAGGCGCAATCTTGCTGGCAGCTGAGCTAGAAGAAGGACAACTGCTTAAATATCATGCAGATCACATCATAGAGGATTCTGACGTGTATTGGGATAAAGAAAGTGGAAGCGTGAAAAAACGCCGCCAAACGATGCTTGGCGCTCTTGTCTTAAAAGAAACGTCACATGAAAGACCCTCCGCAGAAGAAACAGCGAAAGTACTGCTAAGTGTAATCGCAGAGGATGGGATTGATATCTTACCGTGGGAAAAGGGAACCCTGCAGCTTCGTGAGCGGTTAATGTTTATGCATGCCTTACGTTCAGATTGGCCGGATGTCTCAGATGAATCATTAATTGAGACGCTGAATGAATGGCTATTACCTTACATTCAGGGTATGCGGAACTTGCGCGATCTTCAGCGAATCCCGTTATCCCGGGCGCTTGAGGGGCTGCTGGACTGGAATCAGCGACAGCTTCTTGAACAGGAAGCACCGACACATATAACAGTTCCTAGTGGCTCGCGTGTGCCGGTGGACTATGCTAATCCAGCTGCTCCCGTACTGGCTGTGCGTTTGCAAGAGATGTTTGGACAGTTAGACACCCCTAGAATTGGAGGGGGGAAGGTACCTGTTTTGCTTCATCTTTTGTCACCGGCAAGAAGACCGATGCAGGTGACTTCTGACCTTGCAAGCTTTTGGCGTGGCACTTATTTTGAGGTTAAAAAGGATCTAAAAGGACGGTATCCTAAGCACTATTGGCCAGACGACCCTTTGCAAGCTATTCCGACCCATCGAACACGTCCCAAGAAATAATATGGTTATTCGTGCACTTGAATTTTAAATTAGATGTTTTGACTTCAGCTTACAGGGTAATTAACTAGCGAAGACAATTACTAAGGAGGGCTTCAAGTGACTAAAAAAATCGTAGGTATCTTTGATACAGAACAAGAAGCAACCAGAGCCATTGAAGGACTTCACAATCAAGGGTTCAGTAATGATGAAATATCAGTAATCACACGTGATCGCGATGAGCTAAGACATATTTCGGATGATACAGGTACAAAAGCTCCCGAAGGAGTGGCAACAGGTGCTGCTACGGGCGGCGTATTAGGTGGTGTTACCGGACTTCTAGCAGGTATCGGAGCGCTCGCCATTCCGGGCATTGGTCCTATTCTGGCAGCGGGACCTATTGTGGCAACATTAACAGGTGCAGCCGTCGGTGCAGGTGCAGGTGGCTTAGTTGGCGGCCTGATCGGTCTTGGCATTCCTGAGGATGAGGCAAAAGAATACGAAGGATACGTAGAAAGTGGCAAGATCCTTGTGCTTGTTGAGGATAATGGACGAGGGTATCAAGCGCATGATGTGTTCCGAGACAATCGCTCACTAAATGCTCAGCGTTACGAAGGCGTCTATAACGAAGATACTCGTCTAGGTAATTCAATGGCTAACAGAGCAGACCGAACGGCTGAAGTTTATAACCGCGATAAAATCTAAAATGTTAATCGGCCTACTTTTACTATGAACAATTCATTAAAGACTGCACCTCCTAGCGATAAGCTGTGAGGTGCAGTCTTTGTTATACATGTGGTATGATATGGATAATAATCCAAATTATATTCGGATATTTGAGAAGTAACTGAAAAATGCACAAAGCAGTTACAATGGCAGATATTTCTGATGTACATAGCAATGTTTATACTTAGAGGCTGTTCTTAAGGAGGGATTAGATGAAGATATTTGTAGCCGGTGCAGCGGGCGTGATAGGACGGCTATTGCTACCTAAGTTATTTGAAGCGGGGCATGAGGTTGTCGGAATGACCCATAAGGAAGAAAATAGAGCATTTATTGAGAAATGTGGAGCACAGGCGGTAATCGCGGATGTTTTCGATCGAGAGGCCATATTTACGTCCATTCACAAAGCACAGCCAGAAGTGGTTATTCATCAGCTAACTTCACTAAGTCAGCGGAATTTCTCAGATAATTCCAGGATAAGAATAGAAGGAACACGAAATATTGTGGATGCATCCCTTGCAGCTGGCGTGGAACAAATTATTGCACAAAGTATTTCATGGGCTTATGAAGCTGGAGAGGAGCCAGCTACGGAGGAAACTCCATTAGATCTTAAGGCTTTAGAGCCTCGGAGAAGAACGATTGAAGGTATATACTCACTAGAGAAAGCAGTTGCCGAGATCCCAAATCATGTGATCTTGCGGTATGGAATGTTGTACGGCCAAGGAACATGGTATGACACTAATGGCTATATGGCAGAGGAAATTCGTCAAGGACGAGTGACAGCGACAGATGCAGTTGTATCATTCCTACATGTGGAGGATGCAGCTAACGCAGCGGTGCTTGCTCTGAACTGGCCTTCAGGCCCTGTGAACATCGTAGACGACGAGCCTGCTAAAGGATTGGATTGGTTATCAGCTTATTCAGATACCATAGATGCTCCTGCTCCTAATGTTCAAGAAGGCAGAGAAGGATGGGAACGGGGAGCCTCCAATACGAAAGCCCGAATGGATTACGAATGGAGTCCACTGTACCGGTCATGGAGGTCAGGATTTGCTCGGAGCTTGAATGTCCAGAGTGAATGAATTCAGCTACTGAAAGGAAGTGCAGTATGAGTTTACTTCTTGTGATTTTGTTCTTTATTGGTTTAATCATGATGATTAGCAATCAATATGCGATGATCAAGAAAATGGACGAAATGAATGAGTCACTAAGTGAAATTAATAATAAACTTGGTTAGCTAATGTTGAAAAGGAGTGATGACGTGGGGGTAATAAAAAATTTCTCTCTAGTGGTCGTGAATTTAATCGCGGATCTATGGTTTGGAATCGTACGAAAACCCGAATTTTATGATAATCACACGGTTACTACAACAAAGAGAGGGTATGTCCTATTTGTAACGTTAGCAGGTATTATCGCTGTGGGAACCGCCATTTGGCTATGCTCTAGAATTTATTAAGGAGAAGACTGCCAATAGGCGGTCTTTTTTTCATATTGGACGTCAGCATGCATGACTCGACAAACGGTTAAGTGAGGCTAGACGAACGAATCGAGTCGGCATTTTGTTACTACTTGCCGTGTCTTATGAAATTCAAAGTAAGGATAGTCAGGTTTAGAAAGGAACCTTGAGCTTGCTGAGTTAGTTTGCGTTTGTGCTCTCTAGAAAACTGTAAAGATTAATATATAAGTGTTTATTACCAATCATTTACTTTAAGAAGTGATACTATAGATGATAGAAGGTGAAGTAGCAGCGAGGAGGAATTGTACATGCAATTAATGGGATGGTCTGAGGATGAAATATCGTATGAGCTAAGTAATCATTATTCAATTCGTAAGGCTGAATCGGAAGAGTGGGGAGTGTATTGCTCCATTTATTACAATATTCAGTATATTGGATTTTTTAGAGAAGATGGGTTCAATTCTGCCCAAAAGAATGCTTTTTGGATCTATAAAGGGGAGGCGAAAATAGGTGGAGTAAGGATGTCACCTAATCGGATTTATCATCTATTTGTTATTCCACCTTTTAACGATACATTTGTGGTGCTTAAACTGCTAAAAAAGCTTTTGATATATTGGTCTGACCGAACGGAGCCTATAAAAACCTTCGAGGTTCTACCGGATCAAGTTCATTTATTTGCGCGGGCAGGATTTTGGCCAGATGAGTTCAGATGTCGCTGGATGCAGCGTCCTACAGATCATTTCGAGGTGGAATGGAACGAAGAATTTAGAATTGAAAGTCCACAGATCGAAGATGATGGAAAAGGTACTAGACGGTTTATTCTTGAAGATCAGATCGCCGAATGTAGCTACGCTAGCTTTGCCGGAAGCCTCGAAGCGACTAGAAGAAAGCAATTCTCCTTTGAAGATTTTATTCCAAGTGAAGAACCGAATTATACGAATGAAGCATTACTTACCGCGTCAACGCTTGTGTATGATAGGAAATCAGGACAGTTAATTGCCAATTGTCTCTTGGGCTTACAAGGAGATTATGCAGCAGTTTATAGTATTGGTGTAATGCCCGGTTATAGAGGCAAAGGGATAGCGACACTGATGTTGAAAAGAGGACTAAGTCTCCTTAAAGATAAGTATCCATTCCTTAGATTATATGTCATGGAAGGTAATGATGCGGAGTCTGTCTATACAAATCTAGGATTTGTTCAAGGAGTACAAGAGATACAGAGCATGTATATTCCCGTGAACGATCAAGCATAAACGTTTTCGGTATCCTTATAAGGGCGGTAAGCGTTTAAGCGAGTATAGCGGGGAATATATACTTTCTAAAATTTTAAAAAAGGGCTACCGGATGGCAGCCTTCTTCATCCTATCTAGGCATGTGAGGTTATGGGAAACATGAAATGTTTAGGTAGTTCTTTTAAAAGTGGACGAACAAATAACGTATCCTCACTCTGGGGGATTAATTCTGTTTCCATATGCTCTAGTGCATAATCTGGGGTGAAATAAAAATGGATAATTTCAGTTTCAGGAGAAATAATGCTATTCAATATCGCTTCGATATCCAGACTTGTTGTACTAATTATATCAAAAATATGAAGCTGATGACCCTCATGTTTAAAGATCACTACAACGTCAGCTTCTTCAATATAATAAAAGGAATCATGAAAAGGAAGGATGAAATAAAACAGCAGCTGATGTTCATTGTTTACAACGCTGAGTATAGTGGATACCGGTACTTTTCCTTCAGCGAATTTTTTTATCATGATGAGATCAACGGAGCTATTCATAGATAAGGGACGCACAGAGAAGGTTTTAGACGTTTGATTTCTAAGATTGGAAGCGTTAATCGAAAAGCTGCTTTCTTGCATGCGTTCAAATCCGAATTTGGGATAAAAATCCAAAGCGCTGTCGTTTGCAAATAAGTAGATGAAGTCATATTCCTGTTCGTACTTCGCGATAATATGATCTATTAATCTCCTGGATAATCCTTGCATGCGATAATCAGGATGTGTCATTACAGTGCCAATTTGGATGGCATTATACTCTTTTTGATTTAATATAATCGTCATTTTGTTTATGGATGCATTTGCGATCATTTGGTCCCCATCGATATAGGAATAACAGATATACTTGTCATTCCAGCCTCCTTGTTCATACCATGGCGAAAAATCAATCCCGAAGATAGATTTAGCTAATATATTAAAGCTTTCTTTATATTTTTTGATATGCTTATAATCACTGACCAATTGGTAATCGCTCATAAGTAAGCCTCTTTTCCAAAGTGTTTTTCATAGTCACGTTTAATGGTTATATCTTACTACACCGTTCTAAAGTAATGTTTATTATAAAAAAACAATCCCGAAATGATTTGGAGGCTAGAAAATGAGAGAGATAGATTATAGTAATTATTACTGGAAAGACGAGAAAATCAGATTACGGTCAATTCAAGAAGGGGATTGGGAAGGCTATTATACGAATCGTTTCGATACTCCAGCGCGGCGACTCTTACAGTGTGCTGTAGAACTACCACCTACCATTGCCGAAGCTAAAAATTTTGCGGAGACTTACGCTGAGTTCTCATCAGATAGACTAATGTTTACGATCGAAGATTTGCATGGTGAAAATGTTGGAGGCGTAAATCTGAATAGCATTGACGAGAAAAATGGTACGTTCAGCATTGGCGTGCAGGTGGATAAAGATCATCGAGGGAAAGGGTATGGAACGAGAGCTATAACCATTCTCTTAAAGTATGCTTTTTTTGAGCGACGGCTAAATAAATTTAATGAATGTGCGCTTGAAGGCAACGAAGGTTCAATAGGGATGTTAAAGAAAGTCGGCTGCGTGCAAGAGGGTGTGCGGCGGAAAGTTATTTACACGAACGGACGATATTATGATTTGATATTGTTTGGATTGACGAAGGAAGAATTTATGGAGAAAAACGCGATGAATTAGAGAGCGTAGTTTCGGACTCAGTTGCAGCTATTCCTTAAGAATAGCTGTATTTTTGTTGCTTTTTATGTCAATAGCGTCAGTGGAGTCCGTTAGCAATCTAAAAGGGGTGTAAAACAGCGTTTAGGATCAGCTGGGTCCGATGGCAGTTACGTACGAGCAAAACGGATCAAACCCAAGAAAATTTAGATAAATTAAGGTATACAACCATGTACAACCAAATAATTCTGTACTTTCATCATATGAAAAATTCACAATAGAAAATCACAAAAAACAACTCTATCTTGTTACTTTCAATAAATTCATCATCTATCCCTATTAAATTTCTATACAAATCGGAAAAAGTGAACCCACTCCCACATTTCAGGTTGTGAAAGTTGGAAAATAGTGCTTATACTAGAGTTATAGAAGGTAAGATTAACCAAAAAAACACAACATGAGGAGGGCTTATATGGCGTTTATGATTGCTCAACGGGCTTTTATCAAGGTGTATCTTATAACAATGGTAGAACAACATCGCGGGTATGGATACCAAATGCTTGAGGATTTACGTCGAGATTTCAAGGCACATGGCTATTCCCCCCCACAGAGCGAAATTTATCGCGCACTGCATGAGCTGGTACAGCAAGGGATTTTATATCGTACTAAACAGCTAAAAGGGAATGACCCGAAGGTGGATTTTCAAGAAATTGTCTTATATCATTTTACTTCTGATGGTGAAGAGAAAGCGAAGCTATATAAGAAGCAGGTGAAGACGGATCTTGACCGCTGTCTAGGTATTTTGAACAAGGCGGTTGCGGATAACTTCTAGAACTGGAACTATAGTTATATTTTCAGGATGCTCTCACCCTGTTATAATGGTTACTGCCGGATAATTGCAGTATATACTTGGAGGTAACAAATGATGGATGAACATATGAAACGTCGATTGGACAAACAACGTAAGCTATTCAGCCAACTTGGCATCACACTAGATGCTCTAACCATACATGAAAAAGAATTCAGTATGAAGCTTCGTGGTTACGATGCGGAGGAAGTGGATACATTTTTAGATAGCGTAATCAAGGATTACGAACGTTTTTATGCCACAATTGCTGATCTGATGGATAAATGGCAGGAGCAGCAAATAGAGATGCGCGAATTAAAATCAGAAACCAAAGCCACAGAGGTTATTCAGGTCCCAGTACTTCGAGGCATCGACCCAAAGGACTTAGAAGAGGTCATTCTAAAACTGGAAACCAATGTTCGTCAGCTTAAAGATAAGCTTCCCCAAATCGAAAGCTATTTATAAGTCGAGAATTTTGAGTTCAGGAGCTGCGCTTGACATTTATAAATTTACCATTGACGAGTTAGCAGTTCATGATTTATGATATGTTCATAAATGATCATTTATATTTTAGTGGCGTGTTACCGTTAAGGGCATGAGCCAAGGATTGTCTTCATCTCGATGAGACATTTCTTGGCTTTTTTTGTTCCTAATTGACGATAATATGGGAAAGGAGTGATGAGCTTGTCGCGGGAGATCGAGCAATTTCAAGTACAGCGTGTGATTGGGAACAACGTTGTAATGGTTCAGGGAAGCAAGAACGGCAAGGAATATGTCATCATCGGTAAAGGCATTGGTTTTGCTGTGAAAGGTTCAGGTGTGATTGAAGGAAACGATCCTCGTATTGAGAAATTGTTTCGTCTAGAAGACCGCGAATCCTGGAGTCAGTATCAAATATTGCTGGAAGACATAGATCCCAAAGTGATGAGAATAACTGATGAAATAATTGCTGATATCCAAAGTCAATTTCCTGACAAATTAAACGACAAGATTTATTTGGCACTCCCGAGCCACATTCAATTCACCATTTACCGTCTGCGCAACGGGATGGATATTATTAATCCTTTTTTACAAGAAACTAAGATGTCTTTTCCGAAGGAATTTGATATCGCTTACAAGGCATCAGAGAAGATCAACGCTGAATTTCAGGTGCAAATTCCCGAAGATGAGGTTGGATTTTTAACTTATCATGTGTACTCCGCAGTTAACAATGTATCGGTGGGTCAGTTAGTAAAAGCATCTAATATTGTAAGTGAACTTCTGGATATGATACAGCAAGAACGGAATATAACTTTTGAGCATGGCAGTATGAATCATATTCGATTAATGATCCATTTACGGTTTTCACTGGAACGTATTTTAAAAGGATCACTAATAGATAATCCTTTTGTGAAACATATTAAGAAGGAATACAAAGAAGAATACAAGTTATCTCAAAAGCTCGGTAAAGTGATGCAAAAATCTCTTGGTGTAGATATCCCAGAAGAAGAGCTGTGTTTCCTGGCAATGCACTTACACCGATTATTTCAGACTTTAGTGAAGCAAAACTAACATCTTTAGAGGAGTGGAGCATATGTTTTCCAAATGGAAATCAAAAAAAGAAGAGAAACATACTGGACATACAATCGAAATCATGGCACCTATCAGCGGAGAGGCAGTTTCATTAACTGAGGTTCCGGATGAAACCTTTGCTGGTGGTCATATGGGTAGCGGAGTTGCAATCAGACCTTCCGAAGGAATACTAAAAGCTCCTTTTGATGGCACGGTTGCTCATATCGTGAAATCGAGTCATGCAGTTATTCTGGAACATTCCTCCGGTGTGCAATTGCTGTTACATATCGGAATCGATACTGTCAGTCTTAAGGGCAACGGATTTGTCAGTCATATTGCCTCTGGAGATCAAGTGAAGGCAGGTCAAACCTTAATCGAATTTGATCTGGATGTTATTCGCGCAGCAGGCTGTGACACAATTTCGCCTGTAATCGTGACTAGTACGGAGGAAACACCACCTCAAGTGAACGGACATTATGGTCAGGTTACAGCAGGACAGGATCTGATTCTTACAGTGGCTTCAAAGTAATAGGCTGATAGAGCATTACTACTATTGAATCGAAAGGATGATATTGTTATGTTGGCTTTTCTACAAAAATTAGGTAAGTCGCTTATGCTTCCTGTCGCTACTATGCCAGCGGCAGCTATTCTTCAAGGCTTTGGTTTGCTTAACTATGAAAAAGATTTGCATCTAGGAGCTACGGTAGGGGGGTTCCTGAATCAATATTTTGCGCCCTTTTTAAACGCTGGAGCGAATGCAATCTTCGGTAACCTTGCTTTGATCTTTGCGGTAGGGGTCGCTATTGGATTTGCTAAGGATGCTGTAGCAGCCTTGTCAGCAGTAATTGCTTACATGGTTCTGACCAAGATTCTAGCAGTTGTACCTCTTCAATTCTCCTTCATCAATGATGATGTAGTGTTGAATATGGGTGTGCTTGGTGGTATATTTGCCGGTGCTTGGGCAGCGTTCCTATATAAGAAATATCATAATATTAAGATGCCAGATTGGCTTGGATTCTTTGCGGGTAAACGTTTTGTTCCAATCATTACCGCAGCTTCCACGATGGTCCTTGCCGTATTAATTGGGATGATCTGGAGTCCTGTACAAGATGTGATTAGTGATTTCGGAAACTGGGTTGTGTCTCTCGGTGCGGTTGGAGCTTTCATCTTTGGTACAGCTAACCGTCTATTGATTCCAATCGGACTACATCATGTACTTAATACGATTGCTTGGTTCCAAATTGGTGACTTTACGAATGCAGCGGGTGAATTGGTACATGGTGATTTGTATCGCTTCTTCGCTGGAGATAAAACAGCTGGGATGTTTATGACTGGCTTCTTCCCAATCATGATGTTTGCGCTTCCAGGTGCAGCGCTTGCATTTATTCATACAGCTAAACCTGAAAAACGCAAAATGGTTGCTTCTATCTTTATCGGTTCTGCCATTGCTTCTTTCTTAACAGGGATCACGGAGCCTCTTGAGTTCTCCTTTATGTTCTTGGCACCAGTTTTGTACTTGGTGCATGCATTACTGACAGGTTTCTCTATGGCTCTAATGTACATTCTAGATGTTAAACTTGGATTCGGCTTCTCTGCTGGTTTGATCGATTATCTAGTGAACATGAAACTATCCACCAATGCATGGATTCTTATCCCTGTAGGTCTGTGCTTCTTCGTTCTGTACTACGTGTTATTCCGCTTTATCATCACGAAGTTCAAGCTTAAGACACCTGGACGTGAGGATGATGATGATGATGCGCTTGTAGCACCAACTGGAGGTAACGCAACGGGTTCAGTTGCTTCTTCCAAGGCTGCTCAAATTCTTGAGCACATCGGAGGACCTTCAAACATCGAAAATATCGATGCTTGTATTACACGCCTACGACTGATCGTTAAAGACGAAAAAGCTGTTAAAGATTCTGCACTGAAACAACTCGGAGCTTCAGGTGTGATGAGACTTGGTCAAGGTGCTGTGCAAATCGTATTTGGTCCGAAATCGGAGCAATACAAAGAAGAAATCGAGAAGTTACTATAACTTAACGTACTCCGTTTAAATTTAATTAGCAAGGGCTAGTCCGCATACTAGCCCTTGTTTTTTTGTATTATCAGGGGGATAAAGTGTTGCAATATACACAATACCTAGTATAATACTTGGTATAACCTTACAAAGGAGTCTGTACATATGTCAGTCGACGATTATCTGGACCTTTTAAATTATGCCAAAGCAATTAACGATGGACAGTGGCAGGCTGACATCATAGAGAGTTTAAAGAATCTTAACACAGTATCGGAAGAACCTCAGGTTCAAGAAGAAAGTGTGATAGAATTATGGTCACGGTTTGATTCCGTTAACATATTGATCATGAAGTTGTTTGAGAAGCTGCGTAAGAATGAAGAATCAGATGAAGTGTTACATTGGAAAGAACAGCTTCTAGAGCTTAAGCTGGAGCGGAGTATTTTATCCAAGAAGATTCTTAATCGGTATATTCGAATTCGATAATTGGGATCAAAATAGAGTTGTAAGAGAAATAATGAAGACAGTTACCTTATTAATTAGGGGCTGTCTTTTTGTATGTATTATGATGGGTTATGATAATTATGAAGAATTCTGATACAAAAATGTACTGACAGTCGTCTTACTTATAGCTGCAGCTGATAAGGAGGATTTACACGATGGAAATTCCGGAATCTGAAATTTTTAAAACAATATTTTATGAACATCACCCTATTGTCCGCCGTAAGCTTGCCGCTTTGGTATGTGATGAATCGGCGGCTGATGATTTAGCTCAAGAAGTTTTTCTGAGATTGTACCGAAATCCACCAGATGATCCAGCAGCGCTGGGGGCCTGGCTTCATAGAGTCCTTACTCGTATTGGATATGATTATTTGGACAAAAAAGCAAGGGAACGGCGACTGCAGAATAAACAAGAGCAGCTTTATGATGCTAGTGAATCTCCCCCTTCAGGTGAAGATGTCATAATCAGTAAGCTAGATCAGGAAGATGTACACGCCTGGCTGAATGAATTGCCTGAAAGAGACAGACAAGCACTTCTACTTCGCTACTCGGGGTACAGTTATGTGGAAATCGCGGGAGAGCTTGGAGTAAGACCTCCAGTAGTAGGGACCCTGCTCCACCGAGCGACAGAGAAACTAAGACAAAATGCAACGAAGGCGATACCCCAGACGAAGTAGGCTTCTTTTGAGGAGAAGTTACGAAGTAATCTTTAAAATCAGGAGGTACAATAATGAATAACAATTCAGGAAAGCAAGATAAAGATAAGCAAAGTACAGACGAAGCCTGGCTCAAGCTACAGAGTAAGTTAGAAAATGAACCTTATAATCCTCAATGGGCAAAATGGAGTCAAATTAGTGAAGCTCAAACTGAGGATTCTGTTAACTTAAGTCAGCCAGCAAATGTCGAGAATCTTCAATCAGAGTCAACACCAACAGTAGTACAGGACATCCTTGTAACTACTCATGATAAGAATGTACAACGTCCGCGCCGACTGCGTATGAACCGTCGTCGGAAGCTAGGAGTTGTAGCTGCAAGTGTAGCTGTTTTTGCAGTCATACTTGCGACCCCAATAGGCAATACAGCAATGGCATCTATTCTGAATCAGTTCCGGATGGAACAGGTCACGGTTGTTCATGAGAGTGATCTGCGTAATATTTTCACACAGGTGGCTGAAGACGGTGAACTTAATCGATCCATTAATCAATTCGGTGAGTTTACAAACGCTAGCGGGGCTTACATTGGTGAGTTGCCTGCAGATCAACTGAAGTCCACCCTTGGATATCCAGCGAAAAAGACTGCTTTAGTGGAAGGACACAATATAGTTTCGGTGGGTGCTTCACAAGATATCACGCTTAATCTGAAAGTTGACGAAGTAAACAAAGCCCTGAAAAAAATTGGAGCAGATCATCTGCTGCCTGAATCGATTGACGGTAAACCTATAACACTTCATATTCCGGAAACTGTGAATTATAATCTCTCATCTGACGAAACACATTGGGCGAGTCTGTCGCAGATGAATGCGCCTGTACTAAACGTTGATCCTTCTATTAAAGTGGAAGAGGCTTTGGAAGCTGTAATGAATTTCCCACTGCTGCCAGATTACTTGAAGACTAGCTTAATGCAAAGCAGGGTCTTATCCGGAGAAATCCCAATGCCGTTAATTGCTGGTGAAAATACGGAGCAAATAACTGTGGGTGACATTTTAGTTATTGTTGACAATTATGAATACAGCCGCGGTCCTGTATATCAAGCTACATGGATTCAGGATGGACAGCTATTTAATTTGTCAGGTGAGCTCTATTCGAGTAAAGAGAAGCTTATGACCAAAGTTCAGGAGCTGATTGAATCGTGAGTACTGCAGCAATTGAAGCCAAGTCTCTAACTAAAGAATATGATAACGGGCGCGGTTGTCGAGATGTAAGTATTACTGTAGGGAAAGGGGAAGCCTTTGGCTTCCTCGGCCCTAACGGTGCAGGTAAAAGCACCTTTGTAAAAATGCTTGTAGGTCTTATTCATCCATCAAGTGGCAGTGGAACATTGTTCGGGCATAAGATTGGTTCGCTAGAAGCGAAATCGCTAATCGGTTATTTACCCGAATTGTATCGTTATCAGGAATGGCTGACGGGTGAGGAGGTTGTAAGGCTGCATGCAAGACTATGCGGAATGCAGCGGTCTGTAGCAGATAAGAGAATTCCACAACTTCTTGATGAGGTTGGAATTGGTAAGCGTGGACGTGACCGAGTGAAGCATTACTCTAAAGGAATGCAGCAAAGACTGGGATTAGCTTGTGCACTTGTTAATGAGCCGGCTATCGTGTTTTTGGATGAGCCATCATCGGCTCTAGATCCAATCGGACGTCAGGAAGTCCGGCGTATATTACAGACTCTAAAAGAAAAAGGGGTTACGATATTTCTAAACTCTCATTTGTTAGAGGATGTTGAAGTGCTTTGCGACCGAATGGCGCTACTGAATAACGGAGTTATTCTCCGGCATGGTAAAGTGTCCGAGGTGTTAAACAAGCGTATGAGCTGGCGATTTAAAGTAGGCGGCTATGCGCCTATTTTATTGTCGTGGCTAAAAGATCAGACAGGCTTGCAGATCCGGGTGTCTTCCCATACCGAAGAATCCATAGATAGTAGCAGGGTTTGGTTGGAAGCGGAGCTGGAAAGTGAAGAGCAGGTGGGTTGGCTGAATACACTGATTATAGAACAAGGGATGACCTTATATGAAGTTTCACATCAGCAAGAACGTCTAGAAGAGTGGTTTATGAATGCTGTATCAGGACTAAGCCACAGAGGTGAGCACGAATGAGAATTATAATGGGTATGACCTGGAAAGAGCTGATGCGCAAAAGAGTAATGGTGCTGACATTACTTATGACCGTGGTTTTTCTTATTGGGTTCTGGTTTATTGCGGGTACGATCGGGCAAAGTTCTATGTCTCACGGTTCTAATTTTCCTAGCGGAGAAGAACTTCTTATTCGTTTTACAAATGGTTTATTTATTTTATCGTTTGGATTTTTCTTCGGAGCTTTTGTAATTGCTTTTTTAGCTATTTTTAGTTCATTTTCCGCCATATCCGGTGAGGCAGAGCAGGGAGTGATGCAAGCCTTGCTTCCAAGAGCCATTCCGCGCTGGAAATGGTATGCAGGCCGCTGGCTTGGTTATGTAACACTGGGAATAGGTTATGCGCTGATTTTATTTATTTCTATATTGCTAATTACGCAAGCCCATGCCGCAATTCCAAGAGATGGATTAGCGTTATTCAAATCATTTTTGCTCTTTTCTTCCATCGTACCGTTGCTAATAACTGTTTCTATGCTGGGTTCAGGATTCTTCTCAGCCCTTGGGAATGGAGTCTTTATGACGATGCTTTATGGAGCAGGATGGCTTGGAGGAATGATTGACAAGGTAAGTAGTTCTTTATTATCTGAGCCCGAAGCACTTAGCACTCTAAATAATATGACGGGGATAATGTCCTTACTTATGCCTGTAGACGGGTTACAGCGCAGAATGACTGCTGAACTGTTTAGTATTAACGAAATGAACGGGATGTTTAATGCTTCCAATAGTCTATTTGGATTAGATAATTTGACCTCAGTCCCATCTAATACATTTATCGTCTATGCGATTTTCTATACACTGTTGGCCTTCTTAATTGGATTGTATCGATTTCAACGGAAGGATCTATAGCAGTTTAACAATATATCGAAAAACTTAAAATGCCCTTTTTGTTGCCGGATTTTCGGAACAAAAAGGGCTCTTCAAGTTAGTATAAGTCGGATTAATTTTTAACACTAAGCTCAATCCAATCCGTAGACCAATTCCCAATTTCACCAAGTATAGGAGCCAACGCGGTACCTTTTGGAGTAAGGGAGTACTCAATGCGTACTGGCATTTCTGGATATACGGTTCGCTCAATAATACCCTCGATTTCCATTTCTTTTAATCGGTCGGATAGCACTTTACCACTTAAATTGGACAGACAGCTTTCAATTTCGCCAAAACGACGAGGGCCAGGCATAAGCACGAAAACGATCAGCGCGACCCAACGTTTACTTAGCAAGTCTACCGCTTTTTCAAAGCGAGGACACATGTTGAAATCATTCATAATATCACCTCGACATTCATTATATCATAAACTTACATAAAGTAATTATAAATATTTAAAGATATATTATAACTTGACGAAGTTATATTACAATGATAAACTTACTTACAAATAGTTACTTATATTTTAACTAATATTTAATCTTTATGTATAGCTGAAACTATACTAGATGAACATTGAGGAAGGTGTCACACATGACAAAACCAGATATTATTTCTATCCTACAAAATAAAATTACTCGAATTCCTTTAGAAAACAGTACAAATATATTGGTTGGACCGATTACTTTACCCGTGAATTTAGACGGAGAGACTGTTACTTTTAAATGGTACAACTGGCTGAACACTACGGATGCAGAGCTTCTTGGTGATAATAGTGAAGCAACAGCTGCTTTGATTTCAAAGTTACCTTCCATGAGCCTCGCAGATGGTCAGCAATCCAGTGTTTTAGTATATGGTGATTTCGAAGCTTCAGATGAAGCTTTGATACGGATGCATAGCATTTGTCATACCGGCGATATTTTTGGCAGCAAACGTTGTGATTGTGGCTTCCAACTGCATCAGTCCATGAAAATGATCGTCGAACATGGTTCAGGTGCGTTATTCTATCTTGCTAACCATGAAGGCAGAGGCATTGGATTGTTTAGCAAATCTTTAGCGTATCTTTTACAAGAAGAAGGATACGATACAGTTGAGGCTAATTTAGAGCTGGGTTTTTCTGATGATTCAAGAAATTATGAAGAAGCGATTAGCGTTCTACAGCATCTGCGTCATAAACCAGTCACGTTAATTACGAACAATCCGAAGAAACTGGAAGCTCTCAAGACTGCAGGTATGAATGCAGTGAAAAGAGTAGCGCTGTGGGGAGATGTATCTTCTTTTAACGAGAAATACTTACGCACCAAAGTGGCTCGTTCAGGACATTTAGAGGCAGTGAAAGAAGCGAATCCAATTGTAGGAAGACTGGCTAAGTAAAAATTGAGGTAGTGCTTTTGCACTCCTTCGATTATAATGGGTTACTGGAACCCAACTTTAAGCTTAGTGAGGTACAATATGACTGCTATTCAAGTACAAGACTTACGCAAAACATTCAAAGTACAAAAAAACCGCGAAGGTCTCAAAGGGGCCTTCGCTGATTTGTTTAAAAGGGAGTATACGGAAGTAACGGCTGTGAAGGATATTTCCTTTTCCATTCCCGAAGGTGAGATTTGTGGTTATATCGGTGAGAACGGTGCTGGGAAATCAACCACGATCAAAATGCTCACGGGTATTCTCGTACCCACTTCTGGAAATCTTACGGTGGGCGGTTATGTTCCTTATTTGGAGCGCGAGAAATTCGTGAAGAACATCGGTGTGGTGTTCGGGCAACGCAGCCAGCTGTGGTGGGACATTGGGGTCATTGAATCCTTCCAGCTGCTGCGCAAGGTATACCGGGTATCTGAACAAGACTTCAAGAAACGGCTGGATGAATTGGTCGAACGATTGCAGTTGCAAGAACTACTGAATCGTCCTGTTCGCAAGCTCAGTCTCGGTCAGCGGATGCGTTGTGAATTAGTCGCAGCATTACTTCATAACCCTTCGATTGTATTTCTGGACGAGCCAACCATTGGTTTAGATATTGTGGTGAAGTCAGAGATCCGTGAATTCCTTAAAGATATGAACCGTGAGCATGGAACAACCATACTGTTGACTACACATGATCTGCAAGATATTGAGGCTCTTTGCTCGCGGGTGATCATGCTTGATGATGGTCGGATTATTTATGACGGCGGCCTAGAAGATCTGAAACAGCGCTGGGGAACCGGACGTGAAGTTCAATTTCAATTCGGAAATGCAACGAAACGGCAATTGCTTGAGCTTTGGACTGATGGGATGCCAGTTACTTGGTCTTCAGACAACGATCTTGGAGCATCGGTTTGGATACCGCTGGATTTAAATGTATCTGATGTTTTGGGACGGGTAGTAGGGAAAGCCGACATTACTGATATCAAAATCATTGAGACGAATACGGACGATATTGTTCGCAGTATTTATCAATCCGGGTCTGCGGATAAACCAGAGAAACAAGCTGCCGCTCTGAAGGATGAAAGAGAGGCTTTACATGTCTGATAAGCTTAATGCTGCAACAGCTATGTCTTCGTCCTCAGGAGGTTCTTCAGGTGGTCCTCCAGAGAATAGTCGTAGATTACTATTTGGGGCGTACTTAGATTTTATACGAATCCGGTTCCTTACCATGCTTGCTTATCGGATTAACTACTACTCAGGTATTCTGATCTATTCACTGAATATCGGAGTTAACTATTTCACGTGGATGGCCATTTATGGTAATGGGGATTCACTTGGTGGCTTTACCGCAACGCAAATGACGTCTTATGTCGCTGTTTCTTGGATGGCTCGTGCGTTTTATTTTAATAATCTAGATCGTGAGATCTCTACGGATATACGAGACGGAAGTATCGCTATCCAGTTTATAAGGCCTTATAACTATGTCTTAGTCAAAATGATGCAAGGACTCGGTGAGGGAATGTTCCGCTTCCTCTTGTTTATGATTCCGGGTATGGCTATAGCGATGTTGTTGTTCCCGGTTCAATTACCGACAGCACCAACTGCTTGGGCGGGTTTTCTTGTAATGCTCTTTTTCAGCTTTTTGATTAATTCACAGATCAATATTATTACGGGGCTCTCGGCTTTCTTTGTTGAGAATAATGAGGGCATGATGCGTATGAAGCGGGTAATTGTTGATCTGTTCTCTGGTCTGATCGTGCCGATCAGTCTGTTTCCTGACTGGCTATCTTCTATACTTAAGGTGCTGCCGTTTCAGGCGATTACTTACTTGCCAGGTTCTGTATTTACAGGACGGGTACAAGGGGTTGGGATTTGGAATGTACTGGGGATACAGATCGTTTGGTTCCTGGCCTTACTGATTCCAATTGTCTGGTTATATCATGCGGCGCGGCAGCGTCTCTTCGTGCAGGGAGGTTGAGGAAACGTGTATTACCTTGGATTATTAATTGAATACATCAAGAATTATATGAAGTCCCGGCTCACCTATCGCGCCGATTTCTGGGTAGAAGTCATATCGGATTTGCTCTTTCAGGCTACAAACTTTATCTTTATACTAGTAATCTTCATGCATACGGATAGCCTTGGCGGCTGGAATCAGAACGAAGTAGTGTTCGTTTATGGGTTCTTTATGGTGCCTTTTGGGGTGTTTAGTTGTTTTGTGAATCTATGGGGATTTAGTGAGCGTTATATCGTCAAAGGTGAGATGGACCGTATTTTGACGCGTCCGGCGCATAATCTGTTCCAGATTTTTTTGGAAAATGTTGATCCACCAGCACTAATGGGCTCATTCATAGGTATTATTATTATGGCCATCAGTGGTAGTAATCTGGGTCTTCCCTTTGAATGGTGGACGATACCGGCTCTGATCATTCTTACGTTAAGTGCCGTCGCCATTTATACGGGGATTTATACGACACTGACTTCTTTATCATTCTATTCTGATGCTCCAACAGGGATTCTCCCGTTAATGTACAACATTCAGACCTACGGTCGTTATCCGGTAACGATCTACAATCGCGCCATTCAGGTGCTGCTTACGTGGGTCATTCCGTTTGCATTCGTCGGAGTCTATCCGGCAGCGCTCTTCCTGCAGCGTGATGAGATGACAAACCTTGCGCTGATGACACCTGTTGTAGGTGCGATATTCCTTGGGATTGGTCTGTTAGCATGGAGTTATGGTGTTAGAAGATATAAGGGAGCGGGCTCTTGAGTTAAGCTAGAGTCTTGTTATGTTGGAAAGGCTACCTTCGGGTAGTCTTTTTTTTTTACTCCTAATTCATGAATATGCTAAAATCATTAATAACTTCGCTATCATAGTTTTGTTTCTGAATTCGATAAGAACGTTTCCTTAGCATCGATTGACAATGGATCAGGTGATCATTTGTTTATTATTATTGCACCTCAAGGAACGATAATTAAAGGATTTGATCATGAGTCAGAAGTAAGTCCATATGCGCGCGACGAACATGAAGTTTGGCTAGGAATCTATGAAGAAGCCCCAACTTCACTATTGTCTTTACTGGAAGATGAGGCGATAACTAAGGATGATGTTACTTTTTGTTTTTGGCGTGAAAATAATGACTTGACGTGGCAGAAGGGGAAGGTAGAGATTCCAACGGGAGCAGAGGATGGTTCGGACTTTTTGCTAGGAACTATTTTCCGCACAGCAGAGGATTTTGTGGAATTTGCCGAAGGTTATTTTGAACTTACACTCCCCTTAGAGGTTGTTGCACAAGTTTATGAGGGTGCAGCTATTACAAAAGAGATGATCAAAGCGTTAAATCCTGATGGTGATATTGAAAAAAACCTTCAGGAGTTAGCAGAGCTAGACTTTTAGGTAATTATCGATTTTGAAAACAAAGGGGGATGCGAAATAAATGAAGGGCTGCCGAATAGGCAGTCCTTTATTTATTGATCGGAAGTATTTCTTAAATGACGAGCGAAAATAGGAAATAAAAATAGAATACTTTCTCTTTATCAAAATTTTATTTACATATATCATTTTAATAAAGATACAAGTGAGAGGGATAAAACTTTACATAATTCAAGCGATCTTAATCACTCTCAAAACAATTTTGTGAGTGTGAGTTAGGTTCCAGAGTAGAGTACTTGGAGTGGAAGTGTTAAAATAATGCTTTTCAAAAATGGGGGAGTTTGTTATATGTTTGGAATTTTGGCTATTTCCGGCCTGTCTTTTCTTCTAGTGGCGATACTTACGCCGTTGTTGATCTGGACACTGCACAGGCTGAGGCTAACGCAGCCAATTCGCTCCGAGTTACCAGCGGATCATCAGGCCAAACGTGGTACACCGCTTATGGCAGGGTTGGTCCTGCTTATCGGAATAGCGATCTCGTTACAGTTTCATCCCGGACCTCTAATGTTACTCTTATGCGTCAAGTTTTTGTTGTTCAGCTCCGTCGGATTTCTGGATGATTTCAAAAAGGCTTTTTGGCAAAATCCGTCCGGCATCACCGGTCGCTCAAAGCTAGTGTTACAATTTATTTTTACTGGATCCATTTTGTATGTGTTGTTCCATTCATTCGGCCTGACGAGCGATATTGCGTTGTTTCAAGGGCACTATTTGCAATTGCCTTTGTACCTTTATGTCGGAATCATTTTGCTGTTTGTGGTGGGCTCCGCAAATGCCATCAATTTTACGGACGGTCTTGATGGGCTACTGATCAATGTAGCCATTCCAACGTATTTTTTCTTTTTTATGATTTCGGACAAACCTGAAGTGCAGACATTTTCACTTGTCATGATCGGCTGTCTGCTGGGGCTGTTCCTTTACAATATTTATCCGGCAAGAGCGTTTATGGGCGATACAGGATCACTGGCGATCGGTGGCTCCCTTTCTATTTTGGCTGTCATTGAGAAGGTCGAGCTTTTGCTTCCGATTTTGTTTTTCGTCTATTTTGCGGAGCAGGTGTCGGTTATTTTGCAAGTTTGGTACTACAAACGCACGAAGCTGCGGCTGTTCCGGATGGCTCCGATCCATTTCCATTTTAGTTTAAAATACGGATGGAGCGAAAACAAAATCGTGATGATATTTGGTTTCATTTCGTGGGTTTCCGTACTGATTTGCTGGTTAATTTGGAAATATCTCATGCACTAAATAACTCTTTTATATTTACAAATCTATAAAAGTAGATATAATGAAATGCATGGAACCTTTAGTGATATTTAAAGCTTTGTCTAACGAGACACGTAGTCAAATTATGATGTGGTTAAAAACTCCGGAGGAATACTTTGATGAGAAGCCTTATTTACAACAAGGCCTAAGTTTTCGAACTGGTATATGTGTGGGAGATATTCAAGCTAAAGCGGGACTAGCACAGTCTGTTATCTCGAGCTATTTATTGACTATGCAAAAAGCTGGTTTGTTGGAATCTGAGCGAATTGGGAAGTGGACGTACTATCGTCGGAACGAGAAGACAATTCAGGAATTTTCCGAGTATATTAAACAGAAACTATAAATGAGAGGAGGGAAGCCTTTTTTTTGATAATACATATCTACAAATCTGTATATGTGAATATAAAATGGAGGATTATTTTAAAAATGAAAAAGATTAACCCGTTGCTCATCATTATTCTGGCTTTAGGTGTATTTGGTATTATCACTACGGAAATGGGGATTATAGGTGTTCTTCCGCAAATAACTCAAAAATTTAATATATCGACTTCACAGACTGGATGGCTTGTAAGTATATTTGCTTTAGTCGTTGCTATTTCTGGTCCATTTCTAACATTACTGGCTTCTGGTATTAATCGTAAAGTTATTCTATTAACGGCTGTACTTATTTTTGCAGTTTCAAATGTTGTGTACGCTTATACAACTATGTTTGAAGTAATGCTGATTTTTCGTATTATCCCTGCTATTTTTCATCCTGTCTTTTTTTCAGTTGCTCTTGTGACCGCTGCTCAACTTGTCCCTCCAGAAAAGAGCACCAAAGCAGTTACAAAGGTTTTCGCTGGAATCACAGTCGGGTTTGCTTTTGGTGTGCCTTTGACTTCTTATCTCGCGGACAAAATATCATTAGAAGTTGCTTTCCTGTTTGGTGCTGTTGTAAGTGTAATTGCCTTTTTAGGGATACTCGCTTGGCTTCCTTCCATGCCCGTTAAAGAAAAAATGTCTTATGGCAAGCAGCTTGGTATACTACGCAAACCCCTATTATGGTTAAATATTGTAACGGTTATTTTTATCTTTGCAGCTATGTTTTCTGTATATAGCTACTTCGCTGAGTATCTTGGTCAAGTAACACATATGAATGGATCATGGATTAGTATCATGTTGATGGTCTTTGGTATAGTCATGATTTTTGGGAACTTTTTATTTGGGGGCCTTTTACATAAAAGCATTCCAAAGACCGTCATCATGTTTCCTCTGCTATATGCGGTAACTTACCTCTTCGTTTATTATCTAGGATCTTATTTCATTCCGATGATTATAATCATAATCATTTGGGGGGGAGTGCATTCCGGCGGACTCATTGTCAGTCAAGCCTGGTTAACGACCGAGGCAAAAGAAGCTCCTGAATTTGGTAATAGCTTGTTTATCTCTTTTTCTAATCTTGGAATTACTATAGGGACTGCCATCGGCGGTTGGTTTATTTCTCATTCGGGAATACATCAACTCATCTGGGTTGGGATTGTGTTCTCACTGCTTGCGTTCTTAACGATCATTATTAAAATAAAAATTTCGAAATTAAACGTAGCAGAAGCTAAGATGGGTGATTAACGGACATTATGAATTTATTAAAACAGCGACAGCCATGTATCTTATTTTCTGGTACATAGCTGTCGTTGTTTTCTATATTAAGTAATACAAACTTGTGTTTTTCACTATTTTGATTTATTTTAATTAGACCCCATGAAGCTATTACATATGTATAAGAAAGAGGTTTATCCATGAGTAAAATGTATCTATTAAAAATTTGTTTAGCCATCACCCTCATACTAGGGATAGCTACCGGTTGCACCATCGCCGAACAGTCTACTTCAGATCCAGTTCCATCTATAACAACAAGTCCTAACCCTAAATCTGATGCTACCGCAAAGAATGCACAAGAGGACAACAGACGCTTATTAGATGCTAAGGTAACACGGGTAGTTGATGGTGACACCATGAAGCTGACGATTGACGGTAAAAAAGAAACGGTGCGCTTACTACTAGTCGATACTCCAGAATCCGTAAATCCGAATATCCCTGAGCCTCAGCCATTTTCGATAGAAGCCTCTGATTATGCCAAAAAGATGCTTACAAATAAAGATGTGCAAATTGAACTAGATGTATCAGAACGAGATAAATATGGTCGTCTACTCTGTTATCTCTATATCGATGGCAAAATGTTTAATGAGCTTCTGCTAGAGCAGGGTTATGCACGTGTGGCATATGTATTTGCACCTAATACGAAATACGTAGATCAATTTAGAGCTATTCAGGATCAAGCAAGAGAGCAGGGAATCGGCATCTGGAGTATTGAAAATTACGCACAAGATAAAGGGTTTCATGTTCCTAAAATGAAATAAACCTTTAGTAATATCAGCATTTATAGAGCTACCATAAGGTGGCTTTTTTTATATTAGGGAGAAAATGAACCGAATGGATGTATTTTACAAAGTGATGTGATACTCTAGTAGTTGGTATTAGTATCAGGTTACAATTCGAGGAGGAATACTCATATGAAATACTTCGTTATTACAGGAACTTCAAGAGGAATTGGAGAGTCAATAGCAGAACAACTAGTCTCTTCTGATCACTATCTGTTTTGTATCTCACGTGAAAGAAATGAGAGTTTAGTAAGTAAAAGTAGCAATATAACCTACTATGAATTTGATTTGAATCACATTCATCTGATTGAGTCTCTGATGGGGAGTATTTTCAATTCTATTGACGTGTCAAAAGCGGAGGGAATCTACCTTATTAATAACGCTTCAATGATTACTCCTGTCTCATTTATTGATTCAGCTAGGGTTGATGAAATAACGGGAAATATAAATGTGAATTTATTAGCTCCCATTATACTAACCTCAATGTTTATAAAGCATACGAATGGTCATTTAATCGACAAAAGGATCTTAAATATATCATCCTCTTCTGCTAAGAATCATCATCCTGGCATGAGTCTGTATTCAGCATCAAAAGCTGGGCTAGATGTTTTTTCACAATGTGTGGGACTAGAACAGAATCACTCCAAAACACCAGTTGGAATTGTATCAATCTGGCCAGGAATGATTGATACCAATCTGCAAAAAGAGGCTAGAAGCCAGGATAAATCAAAATTTCCATCAGCAGAGATATTTGAGGTGGTTAAGGATACTGGGATGCTCACAACAGCACAGGAAACAGCACAACAAATCATTGAGTTTTTGTTTAAGCCTAATTTTGAACACGGTGCAGTTGTGGATATTTATGATTATTCAAAACTTCAACAGCATTTAAGTATATCAACAGAATAAATAACTACTTTCCGGAGGGTATTTTGCGAGATATAGATTACAGCAATTATTATTGGCATGATAATCGGATTTGTACTTACTAAAGATGAATTTCTGGAAAAGAACAAAGAAATATAAGCCATTAAGGAGAGAGGGGGCTGTTTAATGAGTAATTACATTATGGAGCTAAGAAAACTAGTTGGTACTAGACCGCTTATTATGGCAGGAGCTTGTGTTTTATTATGTAGTAATCAACAATTATTATTACAACGTAGAACGGATAACGGTTGCTGGGGATTACCAGGTGGCTCAATGGAGTTAGGGGAGACATTAGAAGAGGTTGCTAAAAGGGAGCTTTTTGAGGAGACAGGTGTACATGCTAATGGGCTTGAATTGTTTGACATGTTCTCTGGACAAGAGCTTTATTACAAATATCCAAACGGTGATGAAGTATATAATGTTGTAGCCGCTTACCTATGTACAGGATTTGATGGGGCGCTTAAAGAAGATGGATTTGAAGTGCAAGAAGTCCGTTTTTTTAATTATGGAGAATTGCCTAGCGAGTTATCACCTCCTGATGTTCCAGTCATTATGAGATTTATCGATCACATCGCCAAGTAAATAACTGAACATCTTACGCCAAGTGTCACCTTTCCCAGCAAATCATAATACGATGAAATATGAACCATGACATTAGCCCGGAAAGGTGTGCGATTATGAACGGAACAATCCTCAATTTCTTTGCTGGCGGGAATACGGCTCACGGCTTTTACAGCCTCTACGAGTCGTCATTGCAAAGTTTAACGCGTCTGTATGTTTTAAAAGGAGGCCCAGGTACGGGGCAGACCAAACTGATTAGAGAAATCGGAGAGCGGTTGAATCAACAAGGTTTTGAGATTTGGTTCATCCACACTGCATCAGATAACGATTCATTTGACGGTGTGATTATTCCCAAATTAAATATAGGAATTGTGGATGGAACAGCTCCGCGAGTAATAAACCCTGAACTGCCTGAAGAGTCCATCGTATTCGTAGATTTGGAGCAGGCCGCTGATCAGTTCCAGTTGTGTCAGCAGAAGCTGGAAATCGATAATTTAGTTGGAGCCATTAAACAAGAACATGAATTGGCTTATGCCGGCTTTGCTGAAGCTCTTCGCATACATGACGAATGGGAAGCGATTTACATCGCGAAAATGGATTTTCAAGCAGCCGACGAGCTGACACAGGAGTATATTCTGCTTCTGTTCTGTGATCAGAGATCTGAAACAGCTAGCCGAGTAGATCATCGTTTTTTAGGTGCGGCGACGCCTAAGGGGGCAGTGGATTTTGTTCCTAATCTAACCTCAGGACTAAAAAGATATTTGGTTAAAGGACGTGCGGGCTCCGGAAAATCTACACTGCTGAAAAAAATAGCGGCTGAAGGCATCAAACGTGGTTTCGATGTTGAAATTTACCACTGTGGCTTTGATCCAAATAGCCTTGATATGATTATTGTGCGTGAGCTTGGGTTTGCTATTTTTGATAGCACAGCTCCGCATGAGTACTATCCAGATCGGGACACCGACGAGATCGTCGATATGTATTCCCGCTGTATACAGCCCGGTACAGATGAAGAATATTCCGAAGCTATAGCCGGCATTAAAGAGCGATATTCGACCACCATGAAACAATCCACACAGCATCTTACAGACGCAAAAGTATTCCTAGTCGCGTTAAAGCAAATCTATACTTCAACCGTGGATTTTGATCAAGTAGACAAGATTAAATCGCAGATTTTAGAGGAAATCAACGAGATTGTTGAAAGTCCACTGGAGGTTTAAACCTACATTTAAGATCGCTCTCTAGAGGGCGGTCTTTTTTTGTTGTTTAGGAAATTATACAATACAAAAAAATGTGGATAACTCCGAAGAAATAGGAAGGAGGGGTGAACGTGAAGAAGCAGGAGACATGGAATAAACGAGGAGTCATCCGTCAGATTCTAAAAACCGCGAGGAACTTATATCCTCCGAAATGCATGTTTTAGTCGAGCCTACGGACAAATGTATGCGAAAAATCGAATACAATGTGCCGCCAGTAACGTAAACGAGCCGAATGTATGCGAAAAACCGAATACAATGTGCCGCCGGTACGTAAACGAGCCAAATGTATGCGAAAAATCGAATACAATGTGCCGACGGTGTCGTAAATGAGCCAAATGTATGCGAAAAATCGAATACAATGTGCCGACGGTGTCGTAAATGAGCCAAATGTATGTGAAACATCGAATGCCGCCGGTAACGTAAACGAGCCAAATGTATGCGAAAAATCGAATACAATGTGCCGCCGGTAACGTAAACAAGCCAAATGTATGCGAAAAATCGAATACAATGTGCCGCCGGTAACGTAAACGAGCCAAATGTATGCGAAAAATCGAATACAATGTGCCGCCAGTAACGTAAACAAGCCAAATTTATGCGAAAAATCGAATACAATGTGCCGCCTGTAGCGTAAACGAGCCAAATGTATGCGAAAAATCGAATACAATGTGCCGCCAGTAACGTAAACGAGCCAAATGTATGTGAAAAATCGAATACAATGTGCCGCCTGTAGCGTAAACGAGCCAGCGCTGTTATTCGCCCCAGATCACCCGGGAAGGGGCTTGTTATTAGAGAAAAAGTGCAATACGGTCCGTCCCTAATATATGTGCTCATTTCATCGTAATACAGCAATTAGGGTCCGAAGCGGAACCTCACTACGAAGGTGTATATGGATACGAGTATGGAATTACGGATGTACTCAGCTTGTAACTCTACCCCAAGGACGACGTCAGGTCTTTTTTTGTGAGAAAAGAAATTGGTATGGTACATACGCACCAATGTGGTTATTTCCACTGAAACTGTATCCAAGTATGCTCTCTCTAGTAACAACGATAAGGGAGAGAAGAACTTATGAATGATCAGAAAGTAATGTTTAGAACAGGGCTAAAAGATTCTATCGCAATTGTTGCAGGATTTATCCCAGCTTGCTTTACGTTTGGATTGGTCGGTAAGGGGTTAGGTCTAGGAAGTCTGGAAGTATTCTTATTGTCAGCGCTCGTATTTGCGGGGGCTAGTCAATTTATCGGAGTAAAAATGCTTGCCGCAGGAGCAGCCGCTCCAGTGATTTTACTGCTTACCCTGATCATTAACTTAAGATATTTGTTTATCAGCTTATCCTTTGGAGGGCAGTTAAATCGTAACATCAGTGTACTAGCGAGAACTTGGATTGGCTTCAGTTTAACAGAAGAGGTATATGCCGTCAGTATGATCCCTCGAGAAGAAGTAAATCGTAAAACGGAGAATGAAAAAACGAACCAGCCCTTAGCACTTCCTTATCTGCTAGGTCTACAAATCCCTCCCTATGTTGCTAACCTGATAGCAACAGCTTCGGGGATAACCCTTGCCTCCTATATCCCAGCTTTATATTTACCGGCGCTAAACACGTCATTATATGCCTTGCTTATTGCACTTGTTGTACCTCAATTGAAAGGCAGCTTACGGAATATGGCTATATGTATATCAGCTGCGGGGTCATCTTGGCTACTGAACCCTTTGCTGGGAAACTCTTCGATTCTTATAGCTATGTTGATCGGCATGGCAGTAGGTTCCTTAATTAAAGGGCAAGTCAAAGCGGAGAAGGGGGTATCCGTATGACTATACTAATCATCGTAGGTATGGCTGTTATTACATTTTTATTTCGTTTTGTGCCTTTACTGCTTACGAACCATACGAATGGTTCTTCCAAAGTCCAAGGGCTGCTGGAGTATTTGCCCATAGCGGTTCTTAGTGCATTAACGGTACCTGGAATCATTCAGGTAGACCCAGATGTTAATCTTGTGGGTATCGCATCAGGGACTGTCGCTGTTATACTGGTATTAATTAGAAAAATTCCGCTGCTCTTCGTGATTCTAGGCTCTGTTTCCGCAGCAATACTCGTAAAAATGCTAACCCTATATTTTTAAATCAAAAGTCGGAACAGAAGGGGAGGACCTCTTATGAAGCATGATTTGCTGATCACACTCGATAAAGAACGACAGATACCATTTAGCCGTCAAATTTACGAGCAAGTTCGAAATGCTATCCATTCAGGAGCTTTAAGCGGGGGGGACCCCCTGCCTCCGTCTAGAACTTTGGCCAATCAGCTTGGCGTATCCAGAAGCGTGGTCCTTCAATCCTATGAGCTACTACAGGCAGAAGGGTATCTGGAGATGAAAAAAGGGGCGGGGACGTTTATTGCGGAGTTGACGTTGGAGGAGAAAGTTACAAAAGATTATGAGAGCCCTTACAATTTTATAACGAAGGGACCTGATATCCTTACGCTTAATCCTCCTTCTACTAGAGAAGTTGATCATTTGAACCCGGTGTTTTGCGATTTTCGACATGGTGTACCTGCTTGGGACGCGTTTCCTATGGATCAATGGCAAAAAGCTCTTATGAATGCTTGCCGCCGTGCCTCACCGGATACTTTAGGCTATGGCCCTGCGGAGGGTTCACTGGGACTACGCCGAGAGATTGCTCGTTTATTACGTTCCACGCGGTCTATGCCCGTTGTTCCAGAACAAATCGTGATTACTTCTGGAGCTACACAAGCTCTTGATATTTTATCGAGGATTTTCTTATTTAAAGGTGATCAAGTCATTGTTGAAGATCCATCACATAGCGTTGTGCGTGAAATATTTTCTTTTGCTGGGGTAGAGGTCATACCTGTTAAAGTAGATCAAGATGGCATCTGTGTGGAAGAGATCCAAACAAACAGTGATAACGATAAAGAAGGTAATCTTAAAAAATCGCCAAAGCTAGTCTATGTTACGCCTTCTCACCAGTTTCCTTTTGGGACGACACTGTCCTTGAAACGAAGAGTTCAGCTGCTGGATTGGGCGAAGGCTAATCATGCTTTTATTATTGAAGACGATTATGACAGTGAATATAGGTACGAGGGTCCGAAATTATCCGCGCTTGCTGGTCTTGATGTTGAGGGTCGAGTCATTTATGTAGGCAGCTTTAGTAAAGTATTATTTCCTTCTCTGCGGATAGGTTATGTTGTGTTGCCTCCGGCTTTGCTTCAACCTTTTTTGGCCGTTAAATGGATTACAGATCGCATGTCTTCTGCTTTGGATCAGGAAGCGTTAGCTGAATTTATTCAGAATGGTCACTATGCAAGGCATGTTACACAGATGGGAAAGCTGTATGCTTCTCGTAGAGCCTGTCTAGTAGACAGCTTGAATACTGAATTTGGGAGTCGTGTGCGATATTATGGTGAGGAAGCGGGACTGCATTTACTGATAGAGCTGGAGTCGGATGCCGAAGAGAAGCGTATAGCTGAAGTGGCGCTCCGTTACGGAGTTCGCGTATATCCTGCATCTTCTTATTTTCTGGAGAGTAAACCTAAGGGACCTGTGTTTCTGGTAGGCTATTCTAATCTCACTGAGAATCAGATTAAGATGGGTGTGAACAGACTGATGTTAGCCGAAGCAGAAGCGACAGTTAGTTGTAGTCATTTATAATAGAAATGTTGGAACTTCATCATATTAACTTGAATGTTCCCTCTATAATTCATAATGAAAGGTGAAGTTATTTCTAATTCTGGAGGTTCTTATGAAACGCTACATGATAGGAATTGATCTCGGTGGAACGAATATTAAAGCAGGAATTTATGATAACGATTTTATTTCAGTAAAAGAAGTATCCACGCCAACAGAAGCTGCTAAAGGTCCATTACATGTGTTGGAACGGATTAGAGATGCAGTACGTTTGATTACGGTTGAAGCGGATATTTCGCTAGATTTAGTAGAAGGTATGGGAATCGGAGTGCCCGGATTACTTGATCCGGTAGCGGGCATTTCTTTTTTTTCGCCGAATTTTCCGGGATGGGAGCAAGTACATGTTGTTGACGAGATGAAGCAGTTTTACGATTTTCCTATTTTTATTGATAACGATGTAAGGGTAAATCTGTATGGAGAATGGCAGCAAGGTGCAGGCAAAGGTTACAACAATCTAGTTCTGATTACTTTGGGAACGGGTTTAGGGTCGGGTATCGTGAACAACGGGAAAGTAATCTACGGCACATCTTATAGCGCTGGTGAAATTGGGCATATGAATATGTACAGAAATGGACGACCATGTAAATGTGGGAGCTCTGGCTGCTTGGGTCGGTATGTGTCTGCGGTTGGCATGGTGAACTCTTTTAAAGAGAAGCTGAAGGAAGGCCGAGCCAGCATGATTCAGACCTGGACTAATGATCAAGAAGAGCAAATTACCGCGCTAATGATATCTGAAGCCTACGAACTCGGAGACGCTCTCTCTATGGAGGTCATGCAGGAGACTGGAACTATACTTGGCTTTGGATTAGCAAATGTAGTGAATATGCTTAACCCTGATCTTATTATTGTAGGTGGGGGGATGGCAGCAGCGGGCGATAAATTGCTCCAACCTGTTAGAGAAACTGTAAATCAGCATGCGTTGAAGCTATCTGGCAGTAAGTGTAAAATTGTTCAAGCAGAGCTTGGGAGTCGGGCCGGAACGATTGGTGCCGCCTCTTATTTGTATAGTAAGCTTCATGAAGCAGAGTAACTGAACGTTGCTTGTTATTTTTATTTTGACATAGATTGGAACCAGACGGAGCCGCCCGGAATACAACAGTAATAAAGTCCGTGGAGGTGCTCTTATGTTTGCAATCATGCAATTAATAGGTGGAGTGATTCTTTCAGTAGGATGGATTCCTCAGATTGTTCAGATCTTGAAGTCCAAATCCGTAGCCGATTTAAATTTGAAGTCGTATTTGCTTATGCTGCTTGGGATTAGTCTTATGGAAGCTTATGCGATCAGTTTGGCGGTTACTGGGGTAGGTTTAGCATTTTTGATTACGAATACGATGTCCTTATGTGTTGTACTGCTGGTTATTATTCTAGTGCTTAAATATCGAGCAAGATCATGATTGAAGTTAAGAAGGTAGGAAACGGAATGACGTACAGTTATCGAAAAGCCGCATCTGCGGACTATGCCACAATATGTGCTTTTCCTAAAGATTCAATGGAAGTGTTCTTTATGTCGCCTAAGCTGGAATATCCGCTTACTTCTGACCAATTAGAGCAGGCTGCACAAGACAGGGAAAAGCAAACTGTGATCTTAAATGAACGAGGCCAAGTCATTGGATACGCCAATTTATATTATCAAGAAGAACAAGATTTATATTGGCTAGGAAATCTTATTGTTTCACCAGATTATAGAGGTAAGGGAGCCGCGGAGTATTTGATTCGTACCATGCTTGCTGCTGCTAAAGAGGACTTACAGCTTCAAGAGTTACATCTGGTTTGTCATAATGTGAATACTAAAGGGATGTTATTATACTCCAGGTTAGGATTTAAGCCGTATGAAATTGTCAAAAGAACAGGTCCTCATGAAACAATCATCGCCGGAATTTTTATGAAAATAGAGCTAACTTAGGTTAGTAAATGCGGAGGTACATTTGAGCGGAAAATATTTTACATACGAAATCGATGCAGTAACTTTTCAATTGCAAGAGCCTTGTGATTTTGCTTGGTTATCTAAACTTGGCAGGGTGTTCAAAGTGTTCGATCAGCAGGACTCGGGAAATCTTTCTTTTGGGGTGGAGAAGGAGGGTCAGAAGGTTTTTGTGAAATTTGCTGGAGCGAAGCCTTTGACTTATGATGGGAACCCCTCAGATGCTGTTGATAATTTGATTAAAGCTGTTCCGTTGTATAATGAACTTGAATCTAAATCGCTGATCAATCTGGTGTCACACTTTGAAGTTGGAGCGGGATATGCAGCGGTGTTTGAATGGTTTGAAGGTGAATGTTTACATTCGCATTGGCTGTTTTCGGGAGAAGCTAAGTTGAATCATCCGGAATCGCCTTTTTACCGCTATAAGCAATTATCTGTTGAAAAACGTTTAGTGTCCTTAGACGTAATTTTTGCGTTTCATGAACATGTTGAGTTGCAGGGTTATGTCGCTGTCGATTTTTACGATGGAAGTATTCTTTATAATTTCGCGAACGATGAAACAAGGATTTGTGATATTGATTTTTATAGACCTAAGCCAACTGTAAATGATCTGGGAGAGAACTTCTGGGGTTCATCCAGATTCAAGTCACCGGAAGAGTTTATCTTGGATGCACCGATTGATGAAGTTACCAATGTATTCAATATGGGCGCAACAGCATTTGTTCTATTAGGAGGAGCCTCCGACCGGTCGTTTGCAAAATGGGAAGCGAGCCAAGCGCACTACGATATTGCTTTACGGGCGGTTAGCCTGGAGCGTGAGCAGCGGTATCAGAGTGTAGCGGAATTTAAATTAGCTTGGGATAGAGCAGGGAATGTTTGAGGCGGGTGGGAAGTGAGAACTGCTTCAACTGCAAGATAAGAATGATAGCCCTGCTATTGTCACATGATATGATTTATAAATTGAACAAGCAGGAGGGGTTTCATTGAGGAGAGACATTCAACATGTTCCCTACGGCTATGAGCCACCGGTTGAACAACGTAAAGGGACATTAGTATTTTACGATTCTTTTGAACATATAACAGATCAGGAGCTTGTAATCGCGGCAAAAACGGCCACCGATCGGCGTTTCACTAAGCTAGTGCTATATCCGCTTCATGAAGAAACGGTGAGACGGATGACCAAAGAGCCGGTGAGCGCTTATTATAAGCGTGAGGACCGGCTGCATGAATGGAAGAGGGATCAAGGACATAGCTTCATCACGATAGAGAGTTTGGAGGGGAAGCGAAAGAAATATACTCCCCTTGATTCTGCGCTTCGACATCTTATGGATATCTACCCTTCGCCGATTTTTCTGTATCTTACGCCTGAGGTGGCGAATCAGTTTGCCTCGTATTCCTCTTTTGAAGAGTGGATTGTAAAGATTCGGTTATTGCTGCCAGCCGCCCCTTCATCACTACATCCTAGGCTTCTAAAATTTCGCCATCGCTGGGATGTTGTTGGAGAAGAGAAACATTAAAAAGTTTAATGTGTGCTGCTCTGTTTACGTCTATAATTGTACATTCTCCACTGATAATGGATAAAACATCCGATGCAAAAACCAAGAATGGCTACAGTGGCTGCCACTGCAACAAGCGCAGTGAAAATATAGGCGGCAATCGTCCAGCCCGCGATAAAGCTGATTAGACCACTTGTTAGGCAGAATACAGCAATGGTTTGGTTAAACTGTTGTTGTGACCAGTCTTCGAGTACATAGTGCGAACGTTCTTTTGTCAGAAACTTGGCAGCTAGCTTAATAATAGGATTATAACCGAACAACAGTCCGAGCAATCCGGCAAACAAGGGCAGCGCTAGTATCCAGTGCTGGCCTGTTAGCCATGTCAATATTACAGAAATGACGATAAACGCCTGATTAGTCTTTACTAATGGCCGTGGAATTCCTTTGGGCACGTCTTGCATTTTATTCACACCTTTCTCATTGGAATAATTATAGTATACGCTGAGGTTGAGGGAATGGGAAGTAAATTACTTTGAATTTAAGTAATTTATATGTTGACATATCTCTTTAAAATATGGTTCTATTATATAGACCAATTGTTATAATACAAAGGAAGTGTCAGCTTGTCGAACAAGCCGAATACGCGTGAGGCGATTCTCCACACCGCTTCGAAATTATTTTTTTCTCAGGGATATCATGCAACAGGCCTAAATCAGATTATTAAAGACAGCGATTCACCGAAGGGGTCTCTTTATTATTACTTCCCCCACGGCAAAGAAGAGCTAGTTTTAACATGCATTAACCGAATTGGTGAAATAGTTGCTCAGAAGATTAAGCATCATTTGGTGAGTGGCAATAATGCTGCTGAAGCGATGGAGGATTTCATTCTAGGAATGGCTAAAGATGCAGTAGAATCCTCATTCGAGGGGATTGTTCCGTTCAGTTTTTGGTTAGCGGCGGAGACCTCTTGTATTAGTGAGGAGCTGCGGACTGCATGTAAATCTGTGTTTATGGACTTGCAGGATGTGATCAAGAAACGCCTTCTGGAAGAAGGTGTGGAGAGCAACACTGCAGCCGATAAGGCTTCAGTAATAGTCTCATTATTTGAAGGAGCACTTCTTCAGACGCTGACTTTAAGGGATGAACAACCGCTTCTCGCGGCGGCAAAGATTATCCCTGCAATACTTGGTTAGATATAGAAAAATAGATAAGAATATCAGGAGGATTAAGAGTGGAAGCAACTATGCAAGGAAAGCAACAAAATGAAGTAAAGAAGTTTAAAACCATTCCGATTTTAGTCTCATTACTACTTGCAGGATTTATCGGAATGTTCAGTGAAACCGCACTAAATGTAGCTTTAAGTGATCTTATGAATGTCCTTCAAATTACTCCAGCAACAGCACAATGGTTGACGACAGCTTATCTGCTTACACTGGGGATTCTAGTCCCAATTTCGGGAATGCTGCTTCAGTGGTTCTCGACTAGACAGTTGTTTGTTGCTGCATTATGTTTTTCAATACTTGGAACGTTTCTAGCTGCAGTATCACCTAATTTTGAGTTCCTATTAACAGCTCGTGTGGTACAAGCAATGGGTACTGCGCTCCTATTACCACTAATGTTTAATACCATCCTTATCATCATTGCTCCTGAAAAACGTGGGGCTGCAATGGGGATGATTGGGTTGGTTATCATGGTAGCGCCAGCGATCGGTCCTACTATTGCTGGTCTTCTAATTGAAAGCCTTAGCTGGCACTGGATTTTCTGGCTGTCACTGCCATTCCTGGTGATCGCATTGATATTCGGGATCCTCTTCATGCAAAATGTAACGAAGGTTACGAAGCCGAAGATTGACATTCTCTCCATAGTGTTATCTTCAATCGGATTTGGTGGAATCGTGTTTGGTTTCAGTAGCGCCGGTGAAGAAGCTGGTTGGGGAAGTCCGAAAGTGATCATAGCTATCGTAGTAGGTGTGGTATCACTCTTACTATTCGGTTTGCGTCAAATGAAGATGAAGCAGCCTATGATTAATCTGCGAGCATTTAAATATCCGATGTTCTCCATTGGTGTGGCTATGGTATTTATTTGTATGATGGTTATCCTATCATCCATGTTGATTCTGCCGATGTATCTTCAACAGGGTCAAGGATATACAGCGTTCAAGGCAGGCTTGCTGCTACTTCCAGGGGGGATTATTAACGGATTGATGTCCCCGATCATGGGTCGTATGTTCGATAAGTACGGTCCGAAATGGCTCGTTATTCCGGGTCTAACTATTGCAGCGGCTGCCTTGTGGTTCTTCTCCAGTATTACTGTAGCTTCTACGGTCGTATTCGTAATTGTACTTCACAGTACCCTTATGATTGGTGTGTCGATGGTATTTATGCCTGCACAAACCAACGGAATTAACCAGCTGCCGCTAGAATTATATCCAGATGGAACAGCGATTATGAATACGCTGCAGCAGGTTGCTGGTGCGATCGGTACCGCATTAGCGGTCAGCATTATGTCCGCAGGTTCTAAGAATTATTTGAAAACTGTGGCCGATCCTGCCGATCCAGCGAATATGTTGCCTGCGTTCACGCAAGGCGTGCAAAATGCTTTTATTTTCGGAATGAGTATGGCGATTGTAGGACTAATTCTTGCTTTCTTCATTAAAAGAGTAGTTGTGAATCATAAAATGAATACTTCAATGCATTAATAAATAAGGTAAACCGTTATCCCCTTACGCTAGATAGTGGTGAAAGTTCATGAACTTATGGACTCATCACTGTCGATCGGAGGGGACTTTTTTTGCCTACAACAAGAAAGAAGGGCCTCTCCCTGGTAGCATACAGAGAAGCGGCCTCCACCTAACTTCTTTTTAAGAAAAATGCTGGGCAATATTAGTCAGATACTCTTCTTCATCTGTAGTTTCTTTCATATGAATGAGCATTTTTGCATCTTCTCCAACGATGTACCGGAATTGACTTGTCCCATCTGTGGCGGCCTGATATATGGTTTCCGCAACGATTTCTGGAGGTGAAGCATAGTCAGGTTGTTTTTCCATCTCACCCAGCTTACCTAAAAATGCAGTCGTAAAGGGCTTATAATCTGTTAATGCCTCATTAAAAAAGAACTCCATCGATCTTCCACCAAAGTCCGTCTGAATAGCACCGGGTTCAATTAACTTTACTTTGATGTTTTGTGATGCTAATTCATAAGATACGGATTCAGAAAAACCTTCTACGGCGAATTTCGTTGAATGATACAGAGACATCGTAGGAAAGGTTACTTTCCCTCCCATAGAAGAAATATTGATCAGCAAACCATTTTGATTAGATCTAAAGTGGGGTAAGATGGCTTTAGTCATACTGATAAGTCCAAATACGTTCACTTCAAACTGTCTTCTGATCTGCTCATCTGTCGCTACCTCAATAAGTCCCATTGTTCCATAACCCGCATTATTGAGGAGGACGTCAATTTTACCGAAATGCTTAATTGCTTCCGCTAACGCAGGTTGAATCGTCTCTGCCTTCTCAACATCAAGCTGTAAAACCAATACATTATCAAGTGTAATAAGTTCACTTTCTTGTTCAGGTGAACGCATCGTTGCTACAACGTTCCATCCTCTTTCAGCAAAATGTTTTGCTGTAGTTCTCCCAATGCCAGACGAAGCACCCGTTATAAAAATTGTTTTCATTAACAATTCCTCCTAAAAGTTTTCTGAGAGTTACATCTTCACTTGGTACGTACAAAACTTACTTCGTAAGCACTAACTGCTCCATGTTTAACAAACCATCGGCGATGATTCTGAGTTTTGCTTTATATTCTTCTATGCCTATTTGGATACAGATAATCTGTGCTGGATGCATTTCATCTTTATGGAGCGAATGCTGCTCAAGTAATTGGTCTAACTTATTTTGTGATTCTTCTTGGGCTTGCTTCAACCAAATAATCACCTTGTCATACCCAACAAACTCACCAAAATATAGCCTCATCATAAAATCAGATTTCTTGATACTATCTGCCTCTAGTGGGGCTTGTAAATAGGCATTAAAACTATCTCTTCCTTTATCCGTGATGTTTAAAAGATTCTTGTTAGGCTTACCTTCCTGCTGCACATTTTCCTTAGTGATCAAACCCTCCTTTTCCATTCGAGCAAGTGTGGGATAAATCGTTCCATAACTAGAACTATAGAAATTAGAGAAGACATCCTCCAATAACTGTTTTATTTCATAACCAGTCTTCGATTCTTTCATAAGCATGCCTAAAATAACGTCCTGACTGTTCAAAACAAAACCTCCTAGTAGTTAGAAAAAATTGTATATCGCCATCACAATATATCAGATCAATATATATTGAGTCAATATATATTTAACGAATATATATCACTGTCATTCTATGCTACTACTTTACATACATAGATTTACGATGTATAGTTGTCCTAGGTATAACGGGGTAAATAATATTCGTGATAATCAGATGTAGTCAATGGAGTTTAGAGATCAGGAGGTGTAGACCGTTGAAAGTAAGTAAAGAAATGCTGAAGGGCAGTACAGGCACGTTGATTCTGACTCTTTTACTGGAGAAGCCATTATATGGTTATGAGCTGATCAAAGAGCTGGAGCTGAGATCAGAGGGTGTTTTTGCTTTGAAAGAAGGAACCTTGTATCCGATTCTGCATGCGATGGAAAGCGAACGTTGGGTGGAAGCTTATTGGATGGAGGTAGACGGAAGGAAGCGTAAGTATTATAGAATTCTGGATGAAGGTAAAGAGAAGCTCAAGGAGAAAAGGGCGGAATGGGTTTTGTTTAAAGGGGCAGTTGACTCTGTTCTGGGAGAGGGTGGTATATGATGAAAGAGAGGCAGCAGCAATTTTTGGATAAAGTATGTGCAGAGATTAAAGCGAAAAAAACTCACCCCGAGATACGTCTAGAATTAGCTAATCATCTGGAAGAATTAATCTGTGAAAAAGAAGCGACTGGCATGCCTAGAGATGAAGCAATAGCTTGGGCAATTGCACAAATGGGAAATCCGCAAACGTTAGGGAGGGAACTTCATCAAATACATAAACCACGAGTTCCTTGGGGATTGTTTGGCGTTATAGCTTTGTTGTCCGCGATTAGTTTGATCGGAATGGGTTCTGTGGATGCTGGCTATAGTGATATTGTTAAAGGTTCTTTTTTAGATAATGCGCTTAGACGGCAGTCGATTAATATACTTATTGGAATTGTTCTAATGTTTGGATTGTACTTCATTGATTTCAGAAGATTAAAGGGACTTTCTTGGGTGTTATATGGTACTTCCTTAATAGGTATTTTAGTGAGCATATTATGGGGGACTCAAGTTAATGGCATGAACTATGGTCCTAGGATTTTCTTGATTTTACCTGATATGACATCCTATCGTCCTTTTATGCTGATTGTCGCTCTAACAGGGATTCTAGTAAATCGTAGGGAAGCAGCTAACAAGAAAACTTTGCGAAGTGGGTTGTTCGAAGTAGGTATTCTGTTACTACCCGCTTTGTTTCTCCTCTCTTTAAATGCTCTTCCAGAGTTAGTGATGTATCTTGCCTATTCAATCGTATTGTATTTATGGATTATTCGCGATTGGTTAAAGAGTGTCGTGTTGTTAGGGTTCTTTTTGATAATTGGACTGATTTTTATTATTAAAAGTGACTACTTGCTGGCTAGATTCATAAATGCTATAAACCCATCTTTAGATCCGGAAGGTTATGGGTATATTTATCAAGTCATGCGTGAAGTTTTAAGTTCAGCAGGGTGGTGGGGTCACGGGTTCGGATCAGTAGAACAAAAGCTGCCGTATGTCTACTCTGATATGTTGCCAGTCTATCTGATCCATTGCTTTGGTTGGGCGGGTGGATTGCTTCTGGCAGCTGTTATAACCTGGCTTTTGATTAAGCTGCTTTCAACGATACGAGCGATTCGTGAACTTTACGGACAAGCACTTGTTGTTGGCTTAGCATTTTTTCTTGCGATAAGATTTGCCTACGGTCTTGCTGTTTTGAGCGGGGGAATGATGCTGACATCAATTCCATTTCCGTTCCTCAGCTATGGGAGTCATGTGTGGTTTGAATATGCTGCCATTGGACTTTTGATGGGCATTTATCGCAGGAAGGATATTGGAGGCGTCCAAGAGAATACAGTACTAGGTTAGATTCAGGATCTTCCCGTATGTCCATATATTAAGTACAATTACACATATGGCAAAAGGAGGTCATGGATTGAACTGGAAAAAAGCAAGCTTATTAAGTATTGCTATAACTATTGGTTCAGTGACGGGATTAAGTACTTGGGGCATAGAGCCAGTACTTGCCGCCACGGCAACGGAATCTGCAGGCGTTTATAATCAATTTCAGCAGTATGTACAGAAGCCGACATCTCTTGCTAACGCACGTAATTATTTAATTAACCATATCAAAGAAGTGGATACCTGGACAGCGACTCAGATGACACTTCAGCTCGAGAATGCACAGAAGGCGCATTTAACTGTATACTCAGAAAAGGTTTTTCCGGACAAGATGCAGAAAGAGATAAATAGTGCTTTTTCCAAAAACAAAAATCTAACCTATACCGCACTTCTTAATACGATCAAAGATTCCAACGTACGCAATGTGTTAATTGAAGGCCGGGATAAGGGATATAAGCTGGAGACCAGTGAGGGCATGTACTATCCGGTGATGCATTATGAGGGATTTAAGATCTTTAAGCCTTCTGTTACGAAGGACATCGCAGCTTATATTGACATCATGGCCACCGAATCTAATCAACCGAGTGTATCTGATGCAGCGATTGTAATCAGTTGGACCGAGTTAACGAGTAGAGCGCTTGCAATAGAGGATTTTGTGACGAAATATCCTGCTTCTAACCGTTCAACCGCTCTTCAAAAAGAACTTCTTATTGCAACGTCTCGCTTATTATATGGAACAAGTAATACACCTGCATACGACTATGATGAGCAAGTTATCAAGCCAGAAGTAAAAAAGGCGTATGAAAATGCACTAAAAAATAGCAAGGTTGATACTAGAATTCTTTCGATTTTAGAAAAGCTACTACAATTACTTAATTCCACGAATAATAAATTCACACCTGTAATCGAAAAATTTCTAGTTGAAACCGTAAACTCGTAATTATTAGAGTATGTGAAGACAACACCTGAGAAGAGGCTGGATGAATTGAGAATAGGATCAAGAAGAACAAGAATCGCAGTTTTCGCAGTTGTGCTGTCGTTGTGGACAAACAGTATGTTTATGGGTAGTGCAGAAGCCGCTTATGTCGGTTCTTCAACGGACTCCGTGCTGCAGCAGATGCAACTTGCGAAGAAAAATCATTTACCGCAAGGTTTTGTCTATTTGGATGAAGTGATTCCTACGGCACAATATGAGATTCGTTACTACGGGGACAACAATTTTGTTGGGAAGCGGATGGATGGTTATAAGGCGCCTTTAGCAATATTCTCGGGGACAGCGGCAACGGCTTTAAAAGCGGTTAGTGAGGATTTAGCGAACAAAGGTTATATTCTTAAAATCTATGATGCTTATCGCCCGCAGACGGCGGTGAATCATTTTGTAAGATGGTCGCAGAATGCCGCAGATACTAAGATGAAACAGCAATATTATCCGCGACTGGATAAACGTAATCTATTTAAACTTGGTTTTATTGCTAAAAAATCAGGCCATTCCAGAGGTAGCACCATCGATTTAACGATCGTAAATAAAGAAACGGGAGCCGAAGTAGATATGGGCAGCCCGTTTGATTTTTTCGGAGACATCTCCTATTATGATACACCCTTAATCAACAAGACTCAGAAAGCAAATCGCGCGATCCTCAAAGAGGCAATGGTACAACAGGGATTTAAACCTTACAGCAAGGAATGGTGGCATTTTACATTGACGAAGGAACCTTATCCTAAACAATACTTTGACTTCAAAGTGGAATAACCTAGAACTTGAATGTCCATGTAAGAACCGATTCACTTTTTTTGTTGAGCTTGACTACCATTAGGATTAGCAGATGCTGGAAACGCACATAATACTAATAGTCAAAAAAAGGGAGGTTTCGAACGGATGAACAAAATCGCGGTTGTTGTAGTGCTAAGTGTACTGTTATTGGTAAATGGATTTGGAGGAACTACCTATTCTACAGCTTGGGCAGATGTAAGTGAAGTAAAGGTAGTTTTGAACGGTCAGGTTCTAAAAGCAGATCAATATTCAGCCTATCCTAACGGTTCTACGGTAATGATTCCCCTTCGAGAAGCAACAAGCGTCTTGAAATATCAAACCACTTATCAAAAAAGCACGGACACCATTACCTTAACTGGAGTCAAACAAAAGATTGAGTATAAGGTAGGAGACGACCATATTACCATTAATGATAAAGAGAAAAGAGAATTTAAGGATAATGTTGTGTTTAAGAAGGAACACTTATATGTTCCCCTCTCTTTTTTCACTAGCATAGGACTAGTTACCTCCTATAATGCTGACGCTAATCTAGTGGAAGTTTATGCGCCTGAGGTTACAGCAAGCGTGATCGCTGGATTGCTAAGCACTGGACAATTTCAAGAATTAGAGAATCGATTCTTTAGTGATGAAATGAAGCGTTCGCTTTCCGTCCCGGGTTTACAGAAATATTGGGCTGAATTTACGGCACGAGCAGGTACATATCATGGCATAAAGTCTACGGAAAGTAGTCAAAAAGAAGATCAAGTGTCCATACAATGTGTACTTGGCTTTGCTGTGACTGAAGCCTCTCTGGAGTTTGTTCTTAATAAGTCTGGTAAGATTATTGAATTAAAGGGAAACCTTCCTTCCATTTAGTGAAAGAATATTAATGATACCGTTTCAGGCACAACAGGCTATGCGTACGTTCCTTAAGGAAATTTCTTAAGGGGACCATGCATAGTCTTTTTTGATTGGATTAACATTCTGAGAGGAACGTAAATACAATGTATTTTTATTGTAAAAAAGGGTTTTATTTGTTGACTTTCGCCTTCATCGAAGGTAAATTAAAATTTGAAATAATCGTTAAAGCATTTAACTAAATTAGAGAAAAGAGTGGAGCACTGGATGACAAAATCAATAACTGGGAGTAGCCAAACAGAAGAACAACCATTCTCGCTAAGAGCTATCATCCCCCCGCTTCTTGCAATTATCGTCGGTATGATAATGGTTATTCTGGATGGTACGGTGGTTAATGTAGCAGTTCCCAAGCTCGTGGACTACTTCGGTTCCGATCTCCAAACGATTCAGTGGGCGATTACAGGGTACACATTAGCTTTAGCGGCTGTAATACCGCTCGCAGGCTGGATGACGGATCGTTTCGGTTCTAAACAAGTGTTTCTGGTGACGCTCACGTTGTTCATTCTTGGCTCCATGTTATGTTCCGTTGCTCAAACTTCTTCGCAGCTTGTTATTTTTCGTGTGATCCAAGGACTTGGTGGGGGGATGGTAGCTCCTATTGGGATGGCTATGGTGTTTAAGTTAGCTCCAGCAGAACGAAGAGGGTCGATTATGGGGATGTTAGGGATTCCCATGCTGCTTGCTCCTGCCCTTGGCCCAATTTTGTCCGGATGGCTTGTTGAATACGTTAGCTGGCATTGGATCTTCCTGATCAACGTGCCGATTGGGATTGTTGGTATTATTCTTGGCGTTAAGTACCTACCTAGGACGGAGAAGATTGGGAAAGGCAACCTCGACATATTAGGCATAATACTGGCACCGATTGCGTTTTCTATGCTAGCTTATGGAGTAAATGAAGGTGGAGCGAATAGTTGGTCATCGACTCCGGCAATCCTCGGATTATCTGTTGGGGGCGTTGCACTAATTCTATTTATAATCGTTGAACTGCGGCATAAACAGCCTTTGCTGGATCTGCGCGTGTTTCGCTCCTCAGATTTCACCCGCGGCATTATTTTAACTTGGGTCATGCAGGCCGCATTGTTTGGTTCCATGCTGTTCGTGCCGCTATACTTACAGCAGATTCGGGCGTATACACCACTAGAAACGGGATTAATACTGCTTCCACAAGCTTTAGCATGTGTAATCGGCATGCCGCTTGGCGGCAAACTGTTTGATAAGATAGGGGCACGACCGCTGGCTTTTGTGGGTCTGAGCATTATTACGGTTACCTTATTCCTACTGTCAGGAATTACGATAAATACTAGTCTAAACTTAATTATGACGTATCTTGGTTTATTAGGATTTGGAATGGGTATAGCGATGATGCCACTCAATACACATGTTCTGAATGCAGCACCGCGTGAATTAGTGAGCCGTGTTACATCGCTTACCGCAGCGGCACAGCAGGTGGTTGTGGCCTTTGCTGTAGCAGGCTTGACGGGTTATCTGACCAGTCAAATCACTGTGCATATGGGTGCTTTGGAAGCAGGGAGCAATCCTTTGACAGCTGCAGTTCTAGGCTTCGATGATGTATTCTTCCTGTCTGGCTGTATTGCTGTAGTCGGAGTATTGATGTCGATTATTCTGCGCAAGCCTAAGCTTTCTTCGAGTGATTCCTCCTCCGAAGAAGGCCAGAAGGCGGATGCAGCAATGATGATGGGGCATTAATTCATAAGATTAGATGATAAAAAGGCGTCGTTCAGCTTGCCTAGCTGACGACGCCTTTTTTGTATTAGAGAATCTATCTATAGATGTTCTGGTTTCTTCTGAACCAACGCTGGGGTTAGAGACAATTTACCCAATAGCTCAGAGGCCACAATCCCCAGTAGTACAAGGGCTGCACCAGCATATCCTTGCATCGATAGCTTTTCAGCGGCGAACCAATAGCCGAACAGTGCGGCGAATACCGGCTCAAGGGAGAAGATCAGTCCGGTGCGTGATGGGGAAGTATATTTTTGAGCAATGGGTTGCAGGATGAAGCCACAGGCACTACAGAGAATCCCAAGTGCGAGGATCGCAATCCATGCCGGTAAAGTCGAAGGAAGCGAAGGTGTCTCGAACAGTGCAGATAACACTAAAGCAAAGCCTCCGGCAAAACCCAATTGTAAGATTCCAATATTCAGAGAATCACACTCTTTTACAGCCTTGCCTGTAAATAAGATCTGTACCGCATAGAATACCGCCGAAAGAATACAAAGGAAGTCACCTGGCCCAATCGATAGGGTTGCGTTTAAGGTAAGGAGTCCAATTCCAGCTATAGCGAGTATGGAGCCGAAAACCTGCGCAGATGCGATTCTCTTTTTGAAAATAACTCGATCTAATATCGGTACAAAAATGACCGTCAAGGCAACTAAAAATCCAGCGTTGGAGGTTGTTGTAGTCTTCAGTCCGAAGGTTATGCATGTGAACACGCCGAGGAGTAAGAATCCGAGTAGAGCACCATATTTTATTGTTTTGATGTCTACTTGTCTTAATCGTTTGTGGAAGATCACTGTGGCTAATATAAAAGCAAGTCCGAAGCGGAGTGCAATCAGATTGAATTCGCCTAATGTACCTAAACCCATTTTCATAAATATGTAGGAGGAGCCCCAAAATAATGTTACAACTAACAGCAGCAGCTCAGCTTTGAGCGGTTTCATCTCGTCATCATCCTTCTTTATCATCAACTCAACATATTATAATACGGCTCTATACATAAGGTAACTGAATGTTTATCATAGGATACATGAGTAAAACTTATGCAACTTATAAAGGTGAGGGATAGAGGTTGAGCATTAATAAGTATGAGATTTTTCTAAAAGTTGTGGAGCTGGGGAGCCTAACCAAAGCAGCAGATGTGCTGGGCTTTACGCAATCTGGGATTAGCCACACGATTAGCAGCTTGGAGATGGAGTTTGGCTTCACGTTATTAATTAGAAATAGATCTGGGGTTAAATTAACGGTCAACGGTGAGCAAGTACTGCAGCCGATCCGTGAAATTCTAAAGTGGAATGAACAATTGAAGCAGGAAGTAGCGGATATTCATGGGCTAGAGGTCGGTACCATTACCATTGGGACGTTTACCAGTGTATCCGTACATTGGCTGCCAGGGATGATTAAGCAATTCCGCAGTGAATACCCCTATATAGAAATTAGGTTAATGGAGGGGGGTTACTTAGAGGTAGAACAATGGATTGAGGCCGGAGTTGTTGACTGTGGTTTTATTTCTCTGCCTACCCGTGAGAAGTTCGAAGTGATTCCCTTAAAAAAGGACCGGATGTTAGGTATCGTTTCCAAAGATAACCCGCTTAGCGCAGAGCCGTTTCTGTCATTATCCCAAATTGCGAAGGAGGATTTCATCATCCCGAAGGCAGGTTCAGATTATGATGTCAGACGTGTGCTGGATAAGGCAGGCATCAAACCGAATATTAAGTTTTCAGCGGGTGATGACTATGCCATTATGGCAATGGTGGAGAAGGGGCTTGGGATTAGTATTTTGCCAGAGCTTGTTTTAACCCGTCAAAATTATAACGTAACCATGCTTGAATTGGAGGAACGAAGTTTTAGATCGCTTGGGATCGCTGTACACTCCATGAAATACGCTTCCCCTGCTACTAGAAAATTCCTAAAGCATGTGCAAGCGTGGTTAATGGGGAATCCCTGAATAGTTAGTAATCCAATTCAAATGATCTCAATCCCCTGATTCGATTCAGGGGATTTATTATTAATAAATATCCAAAAATAGGGTTGACGAAGGGCATGGTTCATGAGAGAATGTACGCGCGTACATCTAAATGAATACGCTTTCGTAGGAGGGATTTCTATCGCCAGCCGTAAAGAGGTTGCCGAGCTTGCCGGAGTCTCAGAAGCCACAGTCTCTCGTGTGTTAAACAACGTAGGTCCGCTCAAGGAAGAAACGAAGGAACGTGTGTTGGCAGCTGCGCTCAAGCTGGGATATACCCCTAGTTCACTCGCGCAGAGCTTTGCTCGTAGAAGAAGCGGGCACCTTGGTGTAGTAATGCCTTATTTGCCAAATGCACGCTTGTTCTCCACTTATTATTTTTCTGAAATATTAAGTGGAATTGGGAGTAAGGCGCGAGAAGAGGGTTATGATCTGCTAATGCTCTTTCGAAATGCCGAGGAGCCCATGGATTATTGCGGTTTGTTTAAGATGCGGAAGATCGATGCTTGCATTGTACTCGGTGCCAAAGAAGAGCCTGGTGAGCTGGATTCACTTCGTCGTTTAAAGGAGGAAGGTTATCCATTTTGCCTGATTAATCAGCATTTTGAAGAAGAAGCTTTTCACGAGGTGGATGCTGATCATGTCGAAGGAAGCTGGCAAGCGGTCAGGCACTTACTGGATCAGGGCTTTACAAGAATTGCCTTTCTAAACGGGCCAGCATCTTATTCGAACAGCCGAGATCGTTTAACGGGTTATGCACGCGCTTTGGAGGAGTCTAACCTTCCGTTGGATGAATCGCTTTTATTCGAAGGCAATTTCAGTCGTAAAAGCGGTGTTATGGCTGCTAAGGAGATGTTGCCTCTGCTGAATGAGATTGATGCTATTGTTGCCGCCAATGACCGAATGGCCATTGGATTGCAGCAAGGCTTGCAGGCGCTAGGTATCCCAAGGGATCATATTCCAGCTATTGTGGGGTATGATGATTCAGATGCCGCTGAGCTAACTACACCAGCCTTAAGCAGTGTGCGAGTTCCCTTTTATGAGCTAGGTGAAATCGCTGTGGCTAAGGTATTAGAATTGCTGGGGAATAGCCTCTCAGAAACCTCATCATCCTCCCAAGTCATCCAGATTAAACTACCGACAGAACTAGTTATTCGAGCTTCATCCATAATTATGAATCCTAAGGAGGAATAAGATGAAACAGCTTCGCATTGGAATGATCGGTTACAAATTTATGGGTAAAGCGCATAGTAATGCTTATCGTAGTTTGCCAATGTTTTTCCCGAAAGCGCTTAAACCTGAAATGTCTGTGATTTGTGGACGGAATCCTGAAGCGCTTGAGGAAGCTGCCGCTCAGTTAGGTTGGGCGGATTGTGTAACGGATTGGAAGGAATTGATCGCCCGTAAGGATGTCGATCTTATTGATATAAATGCTCCAAGTAACGCACATAAGGAGATTGCTCTGGCAGCAGCCAAAGCTGGTAAACATATTTTTTGTGAAAAACCACTCGCGTTGACCTTGGCGGATTCCCGTGAGATGCTGCAAGCCGCTGAAGATGCAGGGGTTACACATATGGTTGGTTTTAATTATCGCTTTTCACCTGCGGTTAGACTGGCTAAGAAGCTTGTAGAGAGCGGGAGGCTGGGGGAGATCTATCATTTTCGGGCTTGGTTTCTGCAAGATTGGATTATAGATCCGGAATTCCCGTTAGTTTGGAGATTGCAGAAGGAGATTGCAGGTTCAGGGTCACATGGAGATCTAGGTGCGCATTTAATTGATTTGGCACATTTCTTAGTGGGTGACGTGAAGGAAGTAATCGGCATGAGTGAGACCTTTATAAAAGAGCGCCCACTCGCCGCTGAAATGACCGGATTAAGCGCCAAAGGTGATAAGGATGCCCCAAAGGGTAAGGTTACCGTTGACGATGCCACATTGTTTTTAGCCCGTTTTGAAAACGGTGCCATGGGTAGCTTTGAAGCAACCAGATTCGCAGCAGGTCATCGCTCTACCAATTCCTTTGAAATCAACGGAAGTCTTGGCAGTGTGAAATTCGACTTCGAGCGGATGAATGAATTAGAAGTCTATTTGACTTCAGACGCTGAGGATGTACAGGGTTTTCGGCGCGTGCTGGCTACAGATCCTGCGCATGAATATGCAGAGGCTTGGTGGCCGCCGGGTCATACGATTGGGTTTGAACATACCTTTATTCACGAGATGTTGGAGCTTTCCAACGCGATTGAAGAAGGACGTCAGCCTGTTCCTAATTTCCATGATGGGGTGAAATGTCAAGCTGTGCTGGAAGCTGTAGAACGCTCTATTGATGAGCGCCGCTGGGTCGATTTATCTGAGATGTAATTTATCATAAGGAGGCGTGCTGAAGATGAGAAAAGCATTGATTGTATGGGGCGGTTGGGAGGGTCATGAGCCTGAACAGGTCGCTGATATCTTCGCTAAGGTATTGCAAGAGGAACAGTTTGAAGTGGAGGTATCGAACACGCTTGAGGCTTTTGCCGATGCGGATAAGCTTCTTGGATTAGATTTGATCGTTCCGGTATGGACGATGGGTACAATCGATCAGAAGCTGGTGGACAATGTCTCGGCTGCTGTGCAGCAAGGGACAGGGCTTGCAGGTTGCCATGGTGGGATGTGTGATTCTTTCCGAAATAATGTAGATTGGCAGTTTATGACGGGAGGGCAATGGGTAGCTCATCCTGGCAATGACGGTGTGAACTATACTGTCGAGATTCGTCAAAGCTCAAGTCCATTGGTAGAAGGATTAGAAGATTTCAGCGTGTGTTCGGAGCAATATTATCTCCATGTAGATCCAGCTGTAGAAATACTAGCAACGACTCGTTTCCCAGTTATAGAAGGTCCTCATTCGTACAATAAAGCTGTAGATATGCCGGTAGCTTGGACAAAACGTTGGGGGCTCGGCAGAGTTTATTATAATTCTCTTGGTCATCATGCGGATATTGTAGCTATGCAACAGGTAAAGGAAATGATGCGTAGAGGACTGCTATGGGCGGCTGAAGGCAAAGCCCTTACACAATTCAATCTTTCAACGGTAAGTACCAGCTATAGCGGAATGGCAGACAGTCAATAAACAGTGGGAGCGATCAACGAATGGATAAAGTCAAAGTCGGAATTATTGGCTGCGGTAAAATCAGTAGTATCTATATGGAGAATTGTCAAAAGTTCGAGATCTTGGATCTAGTTGCGTGTGCTGATTTAGATTTGGCTAGAGCACAGGAACAAGCGGATCAATACAATATTCCTAACGTTTATACCACAGAGCAGTTACTGAATGATCCGGAGATAGAGATTGTAATTAACCTGACGATTCCAGCTGTTCATGCGGAGGTATGCCTGAAAGCCATTGAAGCGGGTAAACATGTGTACGTTGAGAAGCCGCTGGCTGTGACGAGAGAAGAAGGACGTCAAGTTCTGTCTGCTGCTCGTGAACAAGGCGTGCTTGTGGGCAGCGCACCGGAAACCTTCTTCGGATCGGGCATTCAGACCGTATTGAAGCTGATCGAGGAGGGCGTAATTGGCGAACCTGTTGCAGCTACATCCTTTATGATGGGCCGTGGACATGAGCATTGGCATCCAGATCCTGAATTTTATTATGCCGCAGGTGGAGGACCCATGTTCGATATGGGGCCGTACTATTTGACAGCATTGGTGCAGTTGCTCGGACCTATTCGTACGGTTAGCGGAATGACTGGAAAAGCGCTGGAAGAACGCACGATTACAAGTGAGAAGAAATTGGGGAATAAAATTCCTGTGCAAATACCGACCCATGTAGCTGGAACATTAAGATTTGAGAATGGAGCCATAGCAACGCTGATTACTAGCTTTGATATCTTTGGCGGAAGTAACCTGCCGCATATAGAAATCTATGGAACACTTGGAACGATTCAAGTGCCGGATCCTAATAATTTTGGAGGTCCGGTGAAATACCGGCTTATGGGTGAGAATGAATGGACGGAGCAACCACTGTTATCTGGATATGATCAAAATACTCGTGGAATTGGTCCAGCGGATATGGCTTATGCCATTCGGACGGGAAGACAGCACCGCGCTAGTGGAGAATTGGCTTATCATGTACTAGAAGCGATGTGGGCGTTCCATGATTCTTCAGATGGTCATTCATTCTACGAAATGGAGAGTACCTGCACTCGTCCTGAAGCGCTTCCGATTGGGCTCGCTCCTTATACACTGGATTAGAGAAATCATTCTATTACTGCAACCTATCACTTCCAATCTCCGTTTGAGAAAATAAAGAGTGAGGGAGTGAAAAGGATGCGGATCAAGATTAGCGGCTGGATATGGATTTCTGCTGCTATCCTGTTCATAAGTAGTTGTTCAGAAGATCAACAATCGAACAAGGAGCCGGCTCCAACTGCTGCAATTACTGCAACTCCAGATATCTTGGGTACTGCGAGCGATGGAATAGAAGATCCTGAAGCGGTTAAAGCTTTCCTATCTGCTCAGAAGATTCCTAACGGAGATATCTATCTACAGGATAATAAGGTTCATATCAATATAGTGGGTTTGAACTCGCAGATTGAGCAGCGGTTTGCTCAGACTTTCGCGGCAGGTACTTATGAGCTCCATGATGTTAAATATTCGATGCAAGAGTTATTAGCTGCACAGGAGCTTTTGCATAAACAAGAACTCTACCAGAAGCTTAATCTATACGGTTCCAGTGTGGATACGATTGGTAATAAAGTAACGATTACAATACCGTCTGATTATGCTGAAACAGCCATACATGAGATAGAAAAATGGCTCGCTTCCGATATGTTGACTTACGACATTTCAGAGATAGGCGAACCACATGTAATAGGTCAAATCGTAGATATCGATACCAAACAGGCGAAGCGGATTCTGATTCTGGAGCCTGGAAACGAAGAGCCCTCTTACTGGTTCTCATTTAATGAGAAATCTGAAATGTTCAATGAAGCTGGGGAATCGCTCAATTTTAAGGATTTGAAAGTAGGGCAGCAGATTAAGCTATGGAGTACTGGTATGGTGGCTGAATCCTTTCCTGCGCAAGCAAGTGTGCGGCGGATGGAACTTGCTGCTACGGAATAATCCTATAGCCAGCACCGTTTGGTAGGGCAAACGGTGCTATTTTTCGTGTATAGAGACCGAATCTCCTATTTTCGAACCCCTGAAGGGGTAATCCCTTTATATTGCTTAAACAGCTTGGTAAAATAATTAGGATTATCGCAGCCCACTTTTCCAGCAATCTCCGTCACTGTGAAATCGGTCTCTAGTAGCAGCCGTTCCGCTTCATTTACTCGGCACAGATTGACATAATCGATGAAGGTCCGACCCGTTAGCTTCTTAAAGGTTTTGCAGAAATGATACGGATTTAGATTTACAGATTTGGCGGCGCTCTCAATGGTCATTTTCTCATCAAAGTGGTTCTCCATGTACTCCAGCAGTGGCTTGAAACGCTCACGGTTGAAGGAATGACGTTCATTCGTGTTACTAGCAGCCTGCTCAGGCAAAAAGGTACGGGAAAGCAAAACAAAAAGCAGATGCAGTTGATTTTTGATGATTAATTGAAAAGCAGGACTTTTCTGATACACTTCATCTACGATGGTGTCCAGCAAGGAGTAGTAAGTGGAGCAGGTTGGAACAAGCGCCGCAGGTTTAACCGGAAGTTGATATCGGTTCTCTAAATAGGGAGCTACGAATTGCTCATGCTGTGGATCTTGCTTCCAATCCTTAAATAAAGAACGATGAAATACGATGGATATAAAACGAACATGATCTTCCCGCAGACTGTACCCAACATGTAATCCCCCAGAAGGAACGAATAATACCTCTCCGGGATGTAGCTCGTACGGCTTACTGTCTATGTGAAAGATGGCACTGCCTTCCTGCATCATGATGATTTCGAAATGCTCATGCCAATGAAGAAACAGAATGTTCTGGCCGGCTTTTGCATATCTGCATTCATTAAAAAACAATCGAAACGGATAGTTGCTTCCTTCTAATTGAGGGTATTCTTTAAGATCATTGGGATAGCTCATAATTCACTCAACTCCCACAAGATACGACTATATAAACACAAGATAATAAGAGTTTTAAGCTCAAAAGCAGGTTATACTCGGATTATAGAACTTACTATAAACCAATATTGGAGTGGTCACAAGATGAAGGATACAATGCGAATTGGAACATTAGTGGGTGGTGGAGATGCTGTCAGAGTGATCCCGCAAATTGTAGGACATGGATTTGAATCTTTTAGCTTAACCTTCTGGCAAACTACAGGGGAAACAGATCTTGTGGAAACTGGAAAGCGTGTGCAAGAGCTTGCAGCAGAACATGACTTCGTGATCTCCACCGTTGGGATCTTCGGCAATCCATTGACGAATACGGGTGATAATTCCGATGTACTAGCGAGCTGGGAGCGACTGATTGATCATGCTCATTTGTTCGGAACGGATATGGTATCAGGTTTTACGGGAAGGTTGCCAGGGGTGTCCATTGATGAATCCATTCCGAAGTTTACTGAGGTATTTGGAGAGTTGTCCAAAAGAGCAGCGGATCGCGGTTTGAGAATCGCCTTTGAGAACTGTTCAATGGGTGGAGACTGGGAATCAGGTGACTGGAATATTGCTCACAATCCATTATCTTGGGAGAAGATGTTCAACGCTGTACCTGTTGACAATATTGGACTCGAATGGGAGCCATGTCATCAGATGGTGCAGTTGATTGATCCGATACCACAGCTACGTAAATGGACAGATAAGATCTTTCATGTACATGGCAAGGATGCCACAATCGCATGGGATATCGTAAAAGAGTATGGAATCCACGGCCCTAAGCCTTATGTATGGCATCGTACTCCGGGCTTTGGAGATACGAACTGGACGGATATCATTTCTATTTTGCGTCAGGCAGGTTATAAAGGCACCATTGATATTGAAGGCTGGCATGATCCAGTTTATCGGGATGAGCTGGAGATGATGGGACAAGTTCATGCTTTGAACTATTTAAAACAATGCCGGGGTGGTAGCTTTGTACCTAATCCACTTTAACCGTTGAGGGGGAGAATGATGACAGCACAGTACCGTGTAGCGGTTGCAGGTTGTGGAGGAATGGCTAACGCCTGGATTGAATACGCTTTATCACGTTCCGATATTCAAATTGTTGCCCTTGTAGATATACGGCTGGAGTCAGCTCAAGCGATGGCCGCGAAACATGAAATTCCCTGTCTGACGTTTACTGACATTAAACTGGCGATCCAGGAGACCGATGCAAATCTAGTTTTTGATGTAACCGTTCCAGGAAGTCATTTTAATATTTCTAGCACTGCATTAGAGCTGGGTTGTAATGTGTTTAGTGAGAAACCTTTAGCTGAGACGATGGAGGAATGTAATAAGATCGTTGAGATCTCGGAGCGAACCGGAAATGCTCATGCCGTGATGCAGAACCGCCGTTACGATCCTCGTATTCGTTCTTTAAGAACAATCATCGAATCAGGTACGATTGGAAGAACCGGATTTATCGGTGCAAGCTTTTTCCTCGGCGCTCATTTCGGAGGTTTCCGTGAGGTCATGGCAAGTCCGCTGCTGCTGGACATGGCGATTCATACCTTTGATCAGGCCCGTTTCATTAGTGGTGCGAATCCTGTATCTGTTTACTGTCAGGAATTTAATCCTCCTGGTTCATGGTATGAGGGAAATGCATCGGCAGTATGTATTTTTGAGATGTCGGATGGTTCCATATTTACTTATCAGGGGTCTTGGTGTGCGGAAGGTGCCTCTACCTCATGGGAAGCAGCTTGGCGGATTAATGGGGAAAAAGGAACTGCGATTTGGGATGGGCATGATTTGCCATATGCAGAAGTAGTCGCAACAGGAGACCAGAGCGATAAATTTATTCGCGACGTTGAACGTGTAAATGGCGAAGTGATTGCGATGAACAAGACCTTCCATCACGGCTGTCTGGAGGAAATGTTCCTGTCGCTAGCAGAGGAACGTCCTGCAGAGACGAATTGTCGAGATAATCGTTATAGTATGGCAATGGTATTCGGAGCGCTGGAAAGTGCTAAAACAGGCCGAAAAATTAATCTGGTGGAGTTCATGAATACCGCAGAGCTGTGAGAAACCCTTTGTTAATTTTATCCAAACGCTAATGTTCATGTTATGATAGATAAGAACATTATTCGGGGAGGATATTATGTACAAAGCCATTATATTTGATCTAGATAATACTTTAATAAATTATAGTACTTGTGAAATTGAAGCAATGAAAAGAACCTGTACCGATCATAATCTCTTTGTAGAAGATACTGATGCGTGGTCTTTATTTTATGGAGAGTTCTCAGATCATAATTTTCGCCATTGGATGAACTTTGTGGGTGGTGGTGAGGTGAAGACCATAGGAGAGGTATTGAGATATTCTTTTAGAGACACGCTTAAACAGGAAGAACTACTGCACAGTAAACTGTCAGATACTTATTGGAATTATTTTTGCAATTCCTGTTATTTTGAAGAAGGAGCGGAACAGATCTTAACCTCTTTTAAAGATAAATATGCGCTGGGAATCATCACCAATGGGATCAGTGAGGCACAAAGAAAAAGACTGCAAGCTGGTAAGATCTATGAAATATTCAAATCCATTATGATCTCCGATGAAGTGGGCATCCGAAAACCTGATAAACAGATTTTTGAAATGTCTTTAAAAGATCTCCAGCTAAGCAATCATGAAGTGCTGTTCGTTGGTGATTCTTTACAGGATGATTACCATGGTGCTGTGAATTCTGACATTGACTTCTGCTATTACAATCGTCAAAATATAGAGATTCCTAAAGACCTCAAGCCTAACTATATGATTAGTTCTCTTTTGGAGCTTAAAGATGTAGTGGGGTTGTAGCCATGACAGCAAGGAGAACTCATAGTGGAAATTAGGGTTTATCAAGAATCAGATATTAGTCAGCTTATCTCATTGTTCTATGCGACGGTTCATTCCGTAAATAAACGACACTATTCACAGGAACAGCTTGACGCTTGGGCTCCTAATGAGGAAAGAGCACACAAGCTTAAGACTTGGAGTGCTTCATTAGGTCACAACATTACTTATGTAGCTGAAATTAACGAATGTATCGTTGGTTTTTCGGATATGACGGTGGAAGGACACTTAGATCGTCTTTATGTCCATAAAGATTACCAAAGCCAAGGCATAGCCTCTGCTCTCCTGCACAAGCTTGAACAGAAGGCGAGAGAACTGGGTCTTCACGAAATGGATACTGAAGCAAGTATTACAGCTAAGCCCTTTTTTGAACGACATGGATACCAGCTTATGATGAAACAAAGTGTAGAGCGAAGAGGGGTTCTGTTAGTTAATTATCGGATGAGCAAAAAGTTAATGTAATTCAAAGGAGGCTGTCTCAAAAGTAGTGAAGCTACTCTACTTATGGGGCAGCTTCTTTTTTTTTGGAGTAATTAGGGAAAACCTCCCTGAAAATAGCCGATAATTGCTCTAAATGAATGGAATCAGGGAATTCCTCCCTAAAAATCGGGGTAATATCTATATTCGCGAACGGATCGTTGTTCCAATCGCTGTGCTCTCCAAATTTTTTTCATTCCCCTAAGCGGTGAAAATCCGGAGACCAAGGCGACCGCTGACGCTTTTCCACAATCAGTCCGTTCTCTCCGCTATTTAAGCGGGTAAAGTTTCTACAAATCTTCTAAAATCATAAAAAAGAAACCTTGGGACACCCTCTTTTTTTCAAAATAAGAAGGTTTAGTCATAAATCAATTTCATTAAAGCCTCCGAGTCAAAACGATCTCCTTGCACTAACCATTGACCATCCACATCAAACATAGTCAGTATTCCCTCTAAAGGGACACGTTTACTTTCTTTGTCATCCTTATCCAACAAAACCAGATCACAAGTATATTTTAACTCAACAATATCTTTCTTTTGTTCGGAAAGGGTGAACTTTAGGTGATCTGGTTTTAAAGAAAGCTTTTGTTTATTAGCGATATTGTAAGGGATAGTTGTGATTCGGCTCCCAATCGCTTTTTCAGTATAGTATTCCGTAAAATAGGGTTTCATTTCTTCATTTCGCGCTAGAATGGATTCTTCGGAAAATAAATCCTCAGTAACCTTAACGGTATATTCCACATTTTTGTACTTCTCAGCGGCTTTAGTGGCATCATCCACTTCTGAGCTACAGCCCATAATTAACGTTAGGGATAATAAAATTATACTCAATATCAACGGTGATTTACGCATTCGAGCACCCCCATGTATTTAATCCTGTATTATTATACTTCTATTACCATACATTGGTTTCGTAAATTCAAGAAGGAAATGATTCAAATACCTAAATATGGTATTGTGTTAGTGTTACTATCAAATACATAAAGGGATGGGATACACTTGAATTTTTTTCCTATTACATACTCACTGTTGGCAACAGACGGATTATTATTACATATTAAAGAACATTATGAGATTCCAGAACCAGTACAGCTGCAGTATTTTCTTAGAGGCATGAACGATACATACATCTTAGAAACGGTATTGGAAAAATACATCTTTCGTGTTTATCGAGCGGATAGACGGAGTAAATCGGATATTGATTTTGAATTAGAGTTATTGAACGATTTGCAAGAAAAAGGTGTAAACGTCTCCATTCCTATTCCTCGAAAAGATGGGATCATGATTAATGAAATTCTGGTGCCTGAGGGTGTGAAGTATGGCGTTATGTTTAGTTATGCTGAAGGAAATGAAAAGCCTATTCATGCTGTAGAAGACAGTTACTTATTTGGTCAGGCAGTTGCACAAATCCACAAAGCTACAGATAATTTTAAGAGTGAACATGTGAGGGGCACACTTGATTTTGAACATTTAATTGAGAAACCTCTTCATACGATCAAACAATATATGAAACATCGACAAGAGGATTATCAATTCTTGTATGACCTAGTAATGCGATTAAAAGCGGAGTTGGAAAAGAATCTGGAAGCGGGTTTAGACTGGGGTATCTGCCATGGTGATTTGCATGGGAATACGAATGTGGCTTTCACTGACGAGGGTAAGCTAACACATTATGATTTCGATATTTGTGGTTACGGATGGAGAGCCTATGATATCGCCGAGTTTAGATTGGCAAGAGAGATTCATAGTGGCCATGATAAAGATGAAGTAGAACGGTTATGGGCAGCATTTTTAAATGGATATAAAAGTTTAAGAGACCTCAGTGACAATGATATTAGTGCTGTTCCTATGTTCGTTGCGCTTAGACAGCTTTGGTTGTTTGCTTTATGTTTTGATGAAGGTGAATTGATTGGTCAAGCTGACTTTGACAATGGATTTATCGATAGTAAAATGGATTATTTCAGAAATTTAGAGGTGATCAAATGAAAAGTGAACTGAGCAGTACAGATGCTATAAAAAGATGGGATAAATACGCAGAACTGATCTCATCTTCGTATGGTGAAACTGGGGATATCCATCGAGAAATTTTCTTGAATCCAACCTTATTCAGGCTCATGGGTTCAGTTGAAAATAAGAAGGTGTTAGATGCAGGTTGCGGTGAAGGGTATTTAAGCAGAATGATTGCTAAAGCAGGGGCTTCAGTAACTGGCGTTGATTATTCGCAGAACATGATTCAGCTGGCTACGAGTAAATCACCGGAAGACTTAAAGATTACTTTTAGACATGGCAATTGTGAAGAGCTTAGCTTTCTCCAAAATAAGAGCTTTGATCTCATCGTTTCCAATATGGTGCTTCATGATTTATCCGATTATGAGATGGCGATTCATGAAATGAACCGATTGTTAGTGGATGGTGGGACATTTATATTCTCAATTCTACACCCTTGCTTTGTAACCCCAGGCAGCGGATGGGTGAAGTCGGATACCGGAGAAAAGCTGTATTGGAAAGTGGATAATTATTTCTTCGAGGGCACTTATAATCAAAACTTCCCTATAGATCAAGAGGAAAAGTTTCTGATTTTTCATAGGACGTTATCCAGTTATGTAAATACGATTGTGCGGGCTGGTTTTCAAATCGAAGAAATGATTGAGCCGAAGCCATCTGCTGAAATGATTGAGAAGTATCCGTCATTTGAGGAGGATTTTCGCTGCAGCGATTTTTTGGTTTTTAAACTGCGAAAGTAGGAGGGAGAAAGATGCACCATAATATTTTCAAAGAAGTTATAGACTCTGAAGAAGAATTAAGATCAATGTATGGATATCCCAGTGAATTGGTAAATAACAAGAGTATAACCTTCATCGATCACCATTGCCGAGATTATATTTCCAAATCACCAATACTCTTTATAGCAACAAGTGATTCTTCTGGCTATTGTGATGTATCTCCACGTGGGGATGCTGCAGGTTTTGTATATGTGTTAAATGACAAACATTTAGTAATTCCTGAGCGCCCTGGAAATCGGCGTTTTGATTCTTTGCGTAACATCATCTCCAACCCTAAAGTAGGCTTGATTTTTATTATTCCCGGACTGGAAGAGACCTTAAGAATAAATGGGCATGCAAGGATTATTAAAGATCCTGAAATATTGGTTCATATGGAGGCTCAAGGGAAACTACCAAGATTGGGCATTGCTGTTGAAGTGGAAGAATGTTATATGCATTGTGCTAAAGCTTTTAAGAGATCACATCTATGGGACAATACGTATTGGCCATTGAAAGAAATGCTGCCTAAACCCTCGGTAATCATAGCAGAGCATGCAAAAAAACTGGGGCTCTCTCAAGATGATGTATCCAAGTCATTAAAGGATAGCTATGAGAACCGGTTATATTAGAAATGAGAGGAAGAACTGAGATGAGTATAGCTTTAAAGCTCACTCGTGGGAATAAAGTGGGACTTATCGCTTGTTCTGATGGTGTGAGAGTAGAGAACCTGCCTAAAGTAGAAGAATTAATTAGAATTATGAATTCGTTTGGGCTAGAGGTAGTAATGTCCAACACCTTGTTTAGAAGAGATAGTTATTTCAGTGGGAGCCCTAAGGAAAGAGCATGGGAGCTGAATCGTCTATTTAAAAATGAGGAAATCAATGCAATTTTTGATATTTCAGGTGGGGATTCTGCGAACCAGATCTTGGAGTATATAGACTACAATATTATTCGATTACATCCAAAGCCTTTTTACGGAATGAGTGATTTGTCAGTCATTTTAAACGCATTATATACGCAAAGTAATTCAAGATCCTATCATTATCAGTTGATGAATCTCGTATCTTCTGATGGGGCGGAGCAGCAAGCTGCTTTTTATCGCACATTTTTCGAAGGACATAACGATCTTTACGATTTCGACTTTCATTGGGTCCGTGGGAACCAGATGAGTGGGATTGTAATTGGCGGGAATATTCGATGTTTCTTGAAGCTGGCAGGAACAAGTTATTTTCCAGACCCTTCGAACAAGATTTTATTCTTAGAGAGTTTAAGTGGTAGAGCTAACAAAATCGTCTCCTTATTTGCTCAGCTTCAGCAAGTTAGAACTTTTGAAAAATGTGCTGGAGTGATTCTTGGGTCGTTTACTGAGCTTGAGAGCTATAATGAATTTTCAATCGTTGAAACGTATTTGAAGGAGATCAGCTGGATTCCTATCGTGAAGACGAACGAGATCGGGCATGGTAGTGACAGTAAGTGTATTGTTGTGGGTGAGAATATAACTTTATAAGGAAACCTTTGATAATCCATTAGATGTAAAAATAGGGAGCGTTGTCGTGGAAACAAAGATAATCGAAGAGAAAAAAGATTACAAACCTTTAGGAGTGTCAGGACTTGGGGGATGGCTAATCCTTGTTCAGATTGGTCTTTATGGGACGATTGTCATTCAGATCATGCAGTTTTTCCAGAATACTTCTATGATGTTTGACACTGAAGTCTGGACTGCTTTAACATCAAACGAATCAGAATTTTATCATCCTTTATGGGGAGCTACCGTTGTTTTTGAAATAGTATTTACTCTAGCTATATTGATTTTCAGTGTATACATACTAATTAATTTCTATGGGAAGAAATCGATATTACCTCGATTATTAATTATTTTTTATGTGCTGGTACCCTTAGTCGGAATCATTGATTACGTACTTCTTATACAAATTCCTCTTGTAAGAGAACTTGAAACTGGAAAGTCACTCCGGAATATTATTAGACCTGTGATGACGAGTGCAATTTGGATTGCGTATTTTATTAAATCAGAGCGTGTAAAAAATACCTTTATAAAGTGATTTAGTGCTGGTTCATAAAGGAGAGTTATGATGTCTACACACGACTACCCATCTAAAGAGGCATTGAAAAATGCTATACATACTGCCTATCTATCTCTCGATCTTGAATTTGAGGGCATTGAAAATGCTCAAAAAGATACTCGTATGGAAGGCGTCGATCGTACTCCTGCAGAAATTCTTGCTTATCAATTGGGATGGCTAAACCTAGTGATGAAATGGGATAGGGATGAAAAAGCAGGGTTAACTGTCATTATGCCTTCACCGGACTATAAATGGAATCAACTTGGCGGATTATATCAATCGTTTTATCATACCTATGCCATTAACTCATTAGCCGAATTAAGATCTTTATTGAAAGAGACAGAACAACAATGGCAGAACTGGATTGATTCTTTAAGTGATGAAGAACTTTTTACGCAAGGCGTGCGGAAATGGACAGGAAACAATCCAAGATGGCCAATGGTCAAATGGATTCATATTAATTCAGTAGCACCGTTTAAGACTTTTCGTTCGAAGATTCGTAAATGGAAAAAGCTTATTTCACACTCTAACACCAATAAGAATGAAGATTAAACTCAAGCCTCCGTCTAAAATGAGAAATCTGAAGGGGGCTTTTTGGCATTATCGTAGAACTCCATGTTTTGATGAGATCGCCTATTTATAAGTTGCTAGATGGTTTGGGTCGTAGGAAAATCAGGCATAGCGGAACTTATTGAAGGATTAAATAAAGGTGGAGCATTAATGAACTCTATAAAGCAATTGAATCAATTGAATCTCGTAGATAGAGGAGGTTGTAATGAAGAAGTTCGTTATTGTAATTTTAACCATTGTTGCTTTAATGCCAATGCGCTCTATGAACGCGGACTGGGCTTATTCTTTTGTTGTTTACGCAGGTGATATTTATGAAATATCAGACGACGAACTCATCCCATCGAATGAAATTGACAAGAAGATAGGGCAAGTAAAACGATATTCAGACCACGAAGGAACGTATAGCGGCAACTTTTCAAATACTTACCCTAAGGGCACACCATATTATTCAATTAAGAATATTGATCCAAAAGAAATCATTGCCATTAAGACCCACGAAGCTGAATTTGTCAAAGCCATTAATAAAGGTCAATATGCCAATGGTCAATTGGAAAGTAAAACGATCTGGATTTCTATACTAGGGTCTTTAATTATTGTGTTATTAATAATATGGATAATGAAACGAAAGAAATCAATGGTTTAGAGTTATCCGTATGCCTTTGGGTGACAGGGTCTTTTGCCTTTTATTAACCGGTTAAAGATTTATTTATGGTGGGGGATTTGAACCAGATGGGAAATGCTGCGCTACCAATTAGGTTATCCATGAAGCTTGCAGTGATGACGAAATGATGACGAGAAGGTGGATGTAATGGAAAATGTATCTAATGTAATCAAAAAGTTATCCTGGGGCACGCCCGAAGATGAAAAGGAAGAAGCAATGAAGAAGTTACAATACATAAGGGATGAAGATCTTCATTTATTATTACAGCCTATTTCAAAAGAATATTGGGATGGAGCGGCTGAAACAGTCATACGTTTAGGATATCCACGTGTGAAAAGCATATTGCCGGGTTTACTTGAATGGATACAAGATAGGAATTGGCCAGGCGCGGGGGAAATAGCTGATTTTTTACTTGAAATAGGGGATCCGATGATTCCATATGTTAAAGATGTACTAAATCAACACAGCGAAGATCAAGAATGGGTGTACTGGATTTTTGAAGTATTAATTAATCATTGGAATACGATACAAGTCGTACAGATACAAGCAGAATTAATTAAGATTTCACAGGAAAAAGCCAATGACCTTTCAGCATTAAGAATCTTATTAACTCACGGTATATACGCAAAAGATGTGGTCTGTGAAATAATCCAGCGCAAAAAAGCCGCCCTTGTATTTGAACTCAAGGAACTTCATGATACTCATCCTGAAATTGATTGTGAAGCTCTTCATAAAGAATTCTTCGATCAGCAGCCTAATGTAATTAAACAATTTCATGAGCACAATAAAGACCGTTTTTATATATGTAATGCGATATCTAACCGCCAAGAAGTTTTAAGCGAAATAGAGATTTTCACAGCAGAGTTTCTCACTTAGTCAGTCTATATTCAATCTACATAAAGGAGACAGATCAGTGAACAATGTCAAAGTCCTTCATTATGATGCTTTTTCTCCTTATCCGAACAAAGGGAATCCTGCGGGAGTAGTGTTAGAAGCTGATCATTTAAGCGAAAGTGAAATGCAATCAATAGCTCATAAAGTCGGTTTTAACGAAACAGTTTTTGTAATCTCATCAGATGTAGCTGATTTAAGGCTTAAATATTATACTCCTGGCCATGAGATCAATCTTTGTGGACATGCTACAATGGCATCTTTATTTGCTTTGAAAACAAAGGGTATCCTTGGAGAGGCTAGCTCGGTAAAGATCGAAACAAATGTGGGTGTGCTACCCATCCAATTCAGTATGGACAACAATAATCACTTACTAATAAAAATGAAGCAAGATCAACCGGAGTTTATTGAATTTGACGGTGATAGGGTTAAGCTTGCGCACGCCTTAGGATTACATGTGGATGAATTAGAAGAAGATAAACCTATTGTTTATGGCAGTACTGGCGCATGGACTCTATTAGTCCCAATTAAGAGTATAGATAGCTTTAATAAAATGAAGCCGATAAATTCATTGTTTCCAGACATTTTAACGCAGCTTCCAAAAGCATCTGTACACCCATTTTCACTCCAAACGCTTGATCCGCACGCTTTAATGCACGCTAGACATTTCTCATCGCCTTTTTCGGGAACCGTCGAGGATCCAGTAACAGGTACAGCATCGGGAGTTATGGGGGCTTATTATTTGAAATATATTGATCCGCATATGGACTCGATCCAATTTGATGTAGAACAAGGACAAGAAATCGGTAGAGATGGGAAAGTAAATGTAGAAGTGTATCGATTAGATTCTGATAGAATGGATGTTTTTATTTCTGGAACTGCGGTGTTTGTGGGGGAGGTGGATTTATGGAAATGATAAAATATACTCAGCTTGGAGTGTATGGAGTCTTAGTGAAGAACGATAAAGTATTACTAATTAAGAAAGCAAGAGGCCCTCATACGGGAAAGTGGGACTTTCCAGGTGGATCTATAGAGTTTGGAGAGGAACCTTATGAGACCCTTAAGAGGGAGTTTTGGGAAGAGACCGGAATTACAAGTTTAAAAGGATTGCTTCATGATTCCATTTCCTATACGTTAGTTTATCCATACAATGATACCCAGTTAGAAGAGTTACACCATATAGGCATCATTTATAATGTTTCCTTGCTAGATGTGAGCTTTGAGCTTAAGACCGATGGGGACGGACTAGACTCTGATGGGGCAGAGTGGATAGAAATTAAACAATTAAACTGCCTTGCATTAACCCCTTTTGTGAAGAAGATTATGCTGGGTCATTACTAGAGGTTTAATGATCTATGGAATGGAGGCAGCATCATGATAGAAATTGATTGTCTGGGTGAAATCTGTCCAGTACCTGTACTCATGTTAAAAAAACATCAAAAAGCTATTCAGAAGGGTGAAAAGGTAATGCTAGTCACTGATCATAGCTGCGCGAAAGTTTCTATCACGGATTACTGTCGTGGTTCAAATTTAAACTGTTCCATTCAAGAAGTGTTTAATGGAGTATGGGAAATTACGATTGAGGCTTAAGCTCAACACAAAGTATCTATTAAAGTCTTTTCAATATATCGAACTAATTGTTTCGTATCGTTGTCACAGCGCTGATTTTGTTTCTTTATCATGTAGACATCGTTATTGACCTGGAACTGATCAATAGGAATGATCTTGAGTTGTTTACTATACAACTCTTTTTTTATGGACATATAAGGGAGAAAGGCGAGACCATGCCCTCTAATGGCAGCAAGCTTTACCGCCTCAAGAGAGTCTAGATTAAATAGTATATTTAATTTAAGCTCGCCCACTGACACGGTATTCAAAGCCCTTTGCACACAGTGAAGCTGTGAGGACCAGATTAAAGGATAATTGGGGAGCTCATTCAGTGTGATTTTATCAGGACAAACGGTCGTATGGCTTGCCACCAACATAACTTGATCAGAAAATACCATATGTGAGCTTAATTCTGATTTTGGAGAGGGACCGGAAATAAACCCGATATCACCTTCTTCAAGAAGCAAACGTTCTTCTACTAGTGACGATGCCCCTTCGTTTAGAGTAATATGGCAATTGGGAAAATGTTTTTTTACCTCATATAAGGTACATGGCAGGGCATAATTACAGACTTCTGGAATCGCATAAATAGACAGCTCATGTTGTGTTGGCTGTAAATGATTGATCTCTGTGACCATATCATCATACAATTTGATGATTTGCCCCGCATATTTCTCTACAATAATTCCTGCTTCGGTTAGGCTGGCCCCTTTGTTGCTTCGCACAAAAAGCTCAGACCCTAAGGTACTCTCCCAGGATTTCAACTGCTGACTAAGTGCGGATTGGGTGATATGAGATTTCTGAGCGGCTTTAGAAATGCTCTTTAACGTTGCAATATCTAAAAAGAATTTAAGCGTTTCCATATTCATACTTATTCCTCCTGTTGTCCGCTGTTAGTGCACACTATAGCATACTTGATTGCGCTCCATCTGTGCCATTAGTAACACTTATACAGCATAAAGAAAGCCGATAACTACAGCTCAAATAAGTGTGTTACTATTTTCACATAGTCAATTACATAAAAACGATGGAGGTGTTAGACTATGGGGCAAACCGTAAGTCCCGAAACGAGATCAACCCGAACCAGAGCTCCAAGAAAACCTAAAAAGAGTCAGTTGCCCATCGCGTTGCTGGTCACAGCTCTCATTATTGGGTTTGGTTTTTTCCTAGACCATTCCCACGATAAAATGGTTGTCTACCTGCTTTTCGGTATTTCGTTTGGCGTTATTTTGCAAAGATCACGTTTCTGCTTTACTGCATCACTAAGAGATCCCTGTATTACAGGCAGCACATCAGTTACAAGAGCGGTTCTGATTGCTTTTTCCCTTGCAACCATCGGATTTACAGCGATTAAGTACCCAGCGTTTCTGGAAGGTAAGCCGATTCCTGGGATGGATAATGTGGGTCAGATCAGCTTGGCTTTGATCATTGGCGCTGTATTATTCGGAATTGGCATGGTTATTGCAGGTGGTTGCGCTTCGGGTACATTGATGCGTGTAGGTGAAGGGTTCACGATGCAGATGCTGTCGCTTGTATTCTTTGTCATTGGTTCACTTTGGGGATCACATGATATGGGGTGGTGGAGAGCTAACGTTATAAAGGATGCACCAACTGTATTTTTGCCTGATGTATTCGGTTGGCTTGGAGCACTGGTTGTTCAGTTCCTGATAATTCTTCTGTTGTACATCGCTGCAGTTAAATGGCAAGAGAAAAAGATGGGAAGCGCAGATTAGTTTAAGTTATTACGTGAATATTTTCACTAATAGTAATTCAAAAAAATATAAAGGTGGTTTTTAAAATGTCTGAATTTACACTTGATTGCATGGGAGAAGCTTGTCCGGTTCCGTTAATGAGAACAGAAAAGAAGATGACTGAACTAAATGTTGGAGACGTTCTTGTTGTTGCTATTGATCATAGCTGCGCAATGAAAAACGTACCAGAATGGGCGAGAAAACAGGGACATCATGTGGAAATCGAAGAGGTCGATGATGGCGAGTGGGAAGTTGTTATTGAGAAGGTAAAATAGGATCGCTGAGTAGGAAAGGACGGTGAATGATACGGTGAATGAATTCTGGTTGAAGATATCGTCTAACCGCTTTTACAAGCAATTGCTCAAAGAACCGTTTACTTATGTAACTGGAGCTGTACTTCTCGCTGTGTTCGCTACAGCACATCTGGCTGTTTTCTCTAAAGGATGGGGAGTAACAAGTGCTTTTGCAGACTGGGGAGCTTGGGCGTATCGCCTGGTAGGAGGAAATGTAGATAACTGGGCGTACTTTAGTACTGAGAAAGCTCAAAAAACATTATCTTCCGGAGTTTTGAATGATGGTGGTTCCATTCGAAATGTAGGGATTATATTAGGTGCTTTAGCAGCAACTTTGTTTGCTTCCGAATTCAAGCTGAAGAAAATTAAGTCCAAAAAGCAGGTTGTAGCAGCGGTTCTTGGTGGTTTGCTTATGGGGTACGGAGCTAGACTGGCTAATGGATGTAATATTGGTGCATTGTTTACGGCTATAGCTTCATTATCGCTTTCAGGTTGGATTTTTGGATTGTTCTTGCTGGTAGGTGCATTTATAGGCAGTAAATTATTAGCCAAATTCTTTATGTGAAAAGTGAAATAGGCTGAGCTTATAGCGCTGACGAGAGTCAGCCTATTTTATTAAGGAACAGACTCACAGGAGGGACAAAAGAAATGGAAAAGAAGACTGAAAAGTATGATGTCGTTATTATCGGTGGAGGGGCTGCTGGATTAACAGCGGGAATCTATTGTGGACGAGCAAAATTAAAGACTCTTCTCTTGGAAAAATCACTGGTAGGTGGTCTTGCCACTTATACTAATGAAATAGAAAATTATCCTGGTTTTCCTGAAGGTACGACCGGTACAGACCTTATGGGATTATTTCATAAACAAGCTAAGAAATTTGGTGTGGATTTTAAAATGACAGATGTAAAATCTGTTTCGGTAGCGGAAGATATTAAGGTAGTGGAGACCTTTCGGGTTCGTTATGAGTGCAAGGTCATAATCATTGCTAGTGGTGGCAAGCCAAGAATTACTGGAGCTGCTAATGAAGATAAGTTCTTATATGATAAAGGGATTTCTTTCTGTGCAACCTGTGACGCTGCGGCAAATACAGGGAAGACAGTTATGGTCGTTGGCAGTGGTGATGCAGCTATTGAGGAAGGGATGTTTCTGACTAAGTTTGCAGATAAAGTGATCGTTTCTGTCATTCATGATCTTGGCAAAATGGATTGTAATGAAATTGCCAAAACGCAGGCACTAGAAAACCCTAAAATGGAATTCATGTGGAATACGGTAGTAAGTTCTTTCGAGGGCGAAGAGCGCTTGAGTTCCGTTGTCTTAAAAAATCTAAAATCGAATGATTTGCAAAATATAAAGGTCGATTCATGTTTCTTATTTATTGGCTATACACCGAACACAGAAATTTTTTCAGGTGTAGTCGAGTTGAATCGAAATGGATATGTACTTGTCAATGAAAAAATGGAAACGAATCTACCTGGTGTATTCGCAGCAGGGGATGTGTGTGATAAGTTCCTTAAGCAAGTGGCTACAGCTGTCGGTGATGGTGCCATTGCAGGGTATGGTGCAGAGAAGTACATCTCTGAATGTGAGACTTACGAGCATCAAATTCTAAATCAAGGAAAACCATCCGTTGTCTATTTATGGAATGCAACTGATCCTTCATGTCGGGAGCTATTACCGCGCATTGAAGCGTTTGAACAATCCCATACTGAGACCAGGGTCACAAAGGTTGACGTATATAAATCACCCGGACTTGCTGCCAAGCTGGGAATAGATTCAGTACCTTCTATAGTTTATCTGGATGATGGAAAGATCCAAAGGGTACTTACAGACAAAATAAGTGATAACATATTGAATGCTCTAACGAATTGATGGAAGAGCCCTATGCAGAGATATCTGCATAGGGCTTTTATTAATTATGCTTTTATTAAATTGGACGAGCTATTTCAAGAAAGTGTCAAAGTATCAATAATAGTTGTTTTGTCATATACCTTTGAAAGCGCTTAGATATTAAGATTAATTCATAAGATAGCAAATCAACGGAGGGAGAGTAGAGGAGAGCCAAGGCTGCAAAAAGAGAGAAAGCCATGAAAGATGCTTTATTTATATGAATCTAGGTTTAGGAGGACTTACATATGGCGAACGCAAGCGTCGCACCAGACAAGACATCAAGACCGGATCTCGGCAAGCATAAGACCAGCGGGATAAGACGCTTTTTTAAGCAAATAGATCTACAGCTTATGGTATTGCCAGCACTCGTATTAGTTTTTATTTTTGCTTATATCCCCATGTACGGTATTCTAATTGCTTTCCAGGATTACAAGTTAGGGAATAGCTTTATTAGCAGTGATTGGGTTGGATTAAAGCACTTTACTTACTTCTTTAATGCACCTGAATTTGAAGTAGTTATGAAAAATACAATCATCATTAGTTTACTGAAGTTTTGTTTTGGATTTCCCGCACCAATCATTCTGGCGTTAATGCTGAATGAAGTTCGTAAGATGTTTTTTAAACGAGTAATTCAGACCGTTACATACTTGCCTCACTTCTTATCTTGGGTGGTTATCGGCTCGATGGTTACTTCGATGCTATCCGTAGATAATGGCAGTATAAATATGCTGCTTGAGAAATTGAGATTTATTGATGAACCGATTAATTTCCTTTCTATGACCGAATATTTCTGGGGAATTTTAGTTACAACCAATGTATGGAAGGAAATTGGATTTGCCTCAATCGTTTACTTAGCTGCCATTGCTGGTATTGATCCGCACTTATACGAAGCTGCTTCGATGGATGGTGCGAGTCGTTTTAAACAGATATATTTGATAACGTTGCCTTCCATTATGCCAGTTGTGATCATCTTTATGATTCTGGCTATCGGTAATCTGGTGAATGCAGGATTTGAAGATATTTTGATCCTTGCTTCCAATCCGGCTCTACGAGAGGTATCAGATTCAGTTGATGTATATGTTGTACGTGTCGGTATAGATAACTTCAGGTACTCCTATGCGACTGCTATCGGATTATTCAAGGCCGTTATCAGTGTGACATTACTTACCTTTGCAAATTTCATTGCCAGAAGAGCAGGAAACAGCTTGTGGTAATGAATTACTCAATATAGGGGGACTGAATTATGAAACGTACTAACATAGGAGACCGATTGTTTATTGGATTCATATATGTATTCTTGACCTTACTGGCTTTCTCCGCGTTTTATCCATTTTGGAATTCACTTGTGATTTCTTTTAATGAGGGGATGGATACTTCCAAAGGCGGAATCACTTTCTGGGTCCGTGAGTTCACGCTTGAGAATTATAAGATCGTATTTGAAGATTCTCGTTTAATGGGTGGATTCGTCATTGCAACATTGCGGACGGTAATTGGTACAGTAACAGCCATATTGGCTACTTCGATATTTGCTTATGGGATGTCGAAGCGCGAACTAATGGGTCGCAAATACTACATGATTATGTGTATCATTACAATGTATTTCGGTGGGGGACTCATTCCGTCATACATGCTTATCAGAAGTTTAGGCCTCTTCAACTCATTTTGGGTGTTTATTATTCCTGCACTTGTCAGCGTATGGAATATGATCATATTCCGGACCTTCTTCCAAGGTCTTCCGCAAGGTTTAGAGGAGTCAGCAAAGATTGATGGCTGCGGATACTGGGGAACTTTTCTCCGAATCGTACTTCCCTTGTCAGGGCCTGTCATCGCAACATTATCATTGTTCACAGCAGTCAATCACTGGAATGAGTGGTTCGTAGCGAGTATTTACATTACGAAAGAAGAGTTAATGCCGATTCAGACCATCTTGAGACAGATATTGTTCTCTAATATTGCTTCTGAACAGCTGTCTAATGTAGATGCAAGTTCCATTGCTCATATTAACTCAGCCAAGAAAATAACGTCGAAGTCATTAACGATGGCTACGATCATGGTTGCAACCATTCCGATTGTATGTGTATACCCGTTCCTGCAAAGATTCTTCGTTAAAGGGGTCTTAGTCGGATCATTGAAAGAGTAGGATGATAGAATGAGATGGGGTTTAGAGCGTATTGCTTTGAACATAGATTACAAATTGAAAGGGGAAAATACATTGAAGACTAAGAGAAAGATGCTTCTCGGAACGTTGTCTACCTTGCTATTGTCGACAGTGGTGGCGGGGTGTAGTGGCAACAATTCAAGTGCTCCAGCTGCAACTGCTGAACCAGCGAAAGAAGGAGGAACAGCGGTTAACACAGCGACTGAAGCTCCAGCGGCTGATTTGTATGAGTTAGGGAAAGAACCGCTTGAAGTATCATTCTACGGAAACTACGGCTGGTATCAAATGCCGAAATGGGGCAAAGATGCTGCTTCTAAATGGATTTTAGATAATTTGAAAATCAATGTCACTGGAATTAGTTCTGGTGGTAATAATGCTCAAAAGCTGCAAACGATGATTGTTGGTAACGAGCTACCGGATATTGTGTGGACGGAGAAAGGTGCTGACGTAGAGCGTCTTCGTCAAGCAGATATGCTAGTTCCTTTGGATGAATACATTGATAAATATCCAAACTTTAAAAAGTACTTAACAGCTGGACATTTGGAATTGCTTCGTTCTCCTGATGGGAAAATCTATCAGCTGCCGAATTACTATACAACACAGCCAAACGGCAATGCCGGTTATGCGATCAATAAGAAAATATACAAAGAACTTGGTTCTCCAAAGCTAGAGACTACGGATGATTTGTATGCTTACTTAAATGCTGTTAAAGCGAAGTTCCCAGATGTTATTCCGTTTGAGACTGGCTTAGCTAAAGATGGTAACGGTATTGATCAGTTGTTCTCCTCTTTTAAAGAGAATAACCTTTCGTATACTAGAATATACGCTGTACCTGATGGCGACAAAATGGCTTCCATTTACAAAGATGAAGGGTTCCGTGAGTCCGTTGTCTTTGGTGCTAAATTAATGCGTGAGAAGCTTATGACACAGGATGCGAACACCCAAACAGAAGACCAAATTAGAGAGAAAGCGATGAATGGCAAGTTCGCTGTGATTGCGACATTCGATCCGATGAAATTGCTCGCTACTGCTGATGAAGAGATGAAGAAGAAAAATCCGGAAGAGGGTTATATGTTTATTAAACCAATCTACAAACCGGGCTTGGATCAAAGTAAAATCACTCCGGGAACGTACAATCAGTTAGGCTGGAACGTTGCTACAATCACTAAAAACGCTAAAAATCCAGAAGCTGTATTCGCAATGCTTGATTGGATGACAGGTGCAGAAGGTTCTATGGTGCTTAACTGGGGCCCTCCCGGACCAGACGCTTACTGGGATGGATTTGAAGCAGATGGACTTACTCCTAAATTCAATAAAGAAAAATATCTGAATGAGCCAGAAGCATTATCTGAAATCAGTGGCAAGGCTGGTGACTTGGTTTGGGTAGGAAACACGGTTTTCTTGGATAATACGAAGAAAATGATGCTGCAAACCCTTCCAGCTGACAAGATCGACTTTAGTAACCGCTGGCAGATGGAAGTAACGTGGGCTTCACAAGGCGACTTTACAGAGTTCCTAAACTGGGATCCGGCTCCAGACAGTGAAGAAGGCATTATCAGACAAAGCGTAAGAGATATCTGGCTAACTGCTAGAGCGAAATCAATGTATGCGAAGACCGATGCAGAAGCATTAGCCATTCTTGACAAAGCTCATGATGATTCCATGAAGGTTGGCTATGAGAAATTCCTTGATTATGTTACAAAAGTATGGACAGAAAACAAGAAAGCTTTAGGAAAATAATAATTAGTAATGCGAAGGTTTGCTAATAGGCAAGCCTTCGTTTTTACGTTGTATTCTGATGACTCATTGTTTATAGACTGTTAGACAAATTTATGGATGGTATACTGGGAAAGAGTAATGGTAGAATTTACAGGATTGATTAATGCATTTCAAAGGGGGACTTGTTGATGTACAACGTATTATTAGTAGACGATGAGATGTTGGATCTAGAAGGTATGAGACAATTTATTCCTTGGAATGAGCTTGGTATGGAAGTTGTGGAGGCTGCAAATAATGCGTTTACCGCGTGCGATATTTTAGATCAGCATGTGATTGATATTATCGTAAGTGATGTGAATATGCCGAATATGTCGGGTCTTGAGCTGGCCCGAATTGCCATAGAGAAAAAAAAGGATATACGCGTGATATTTGTAAGCGGTTACCAAGATTTTAGTTATGTTAAGCAAGCTTTGTCACTAAAGGCGTATAGTTACGTCCTTAAGCCCATGGATGATAGTGAACTCATTGCTGCACTTCAGAAAGTAAGGCAGGATTTAGACGATGAACGTAAGCGCCGTGATGTTGAAGAAGCCTATCAGCATATGATTCCAATGGCCAAAAATGATTTGTTAATCCGCTTATTCGAAGGAGAATGGGAAGAGGGTAGCCAGGCCGGAATGTTGTCGCTTGTGAAGTCATACGGTTTGGATAAGCTGAATTGGCCTGTTCGTGTAGCTGTCTTGGAGCTTGACTACTTCAACTGGCTTCAAGGACAGGATAATCTATCTAAACATCAAATGGCCAAGGACTTCCTTTATGAAGTGAATAGAATAGGTCAGAAGCACGGAATGCCACATTGTTACAAGGTATCGGCCTATCGGATTGCATTATTGATTAACGAGCAGGAAATGGAAAAGTTTACAGCGGATATTTATGCCTCGATTCGAGCGAAGTTTCCAGTCACAATGACTGTAGGTGTAGGCAAACCAACATTTTCTATGGAACAGATTCATATCTCCTATCGACAAGCTATGGAAGCTGTGGATGGGAAAATGTTTATTGGCAAGGGCAATCTAATTATGTATGAAACCGTTAGCAGCGAACCGGGGATGATCGATGCCCGTATGTTAGATACCCGTATGGATACGCTGTTTAAAGCGGTGAAAGAGTATGAGTTAGTTCTTATTTATGATGAGATAGACAAGTTATTCCGCTCTGTAAGTAGTTTAAGATCCAAATTCACGATTCATAATCTGGCAATGTATATCATTTGGAAGCTGGATCAGCAGTTAAAGGATGTTAGTGAGGATTTATTTGAAATTTTAGGTATGGAGATACATAGTTTAGATGTTTTACACCAATTCGATACGATCAGCGATATTCGCTCATGGCTCGTACTCAAAACGTTTGAGATCTCAGAGTACCTGCGTAGTAAATCAGATTCAGTGAACCATAAATTGATTAGAGAAATCATCCAAACGATGCAGGACAGAATGAGCGATAACTTTACGCTTAAAGATATTGCGCAGCAGTTCTCTTTCTCCCCTAACTATTTGGGTTACCTATTCAAAGAGGAAACTGGGAAAACGTTCAGCGAAGTACTTACACAGCTTCGAATGGATCAAGCAGGCAAGCTTTTAAAAGATCCGACATGCAAAATCTATGAAATCGCTAGCAAGGTAGGCTATCGTTATCTCCCTTATTTCAGCAGACAGTTCAAAGAGGCTTATGGTATGACACCTATGGAGTATCGTAAGCGCGACAAGTGATGGGGGATGATGTTCTATGAAAATGCGAAGAAGACATAAATATGTGCCGATTGGGTATAAGTTAATGCTGACGTATATGTTTTTTATTATTATTCCTATATCCTTGATAGGGTTCGTCTCTCATTCCATGTATAATGATTCATTGCGCGAACATATCAATACGAATATTAAAGGAACGTTATTGCAGATACGTGACAATATTGATTATAAAATGGACGAAGTTACTCGAATATCAACGCAATTATACAGTGATTTTGATTTTTATCGAAATCTTCGGAGTTATGAGGAAGGCTGGGAAAATTACGATCGGATGTCTAAGAAGGTGCTGCCGAAGCTTGACGTAGCTATTCAATCTACAGGTGTGAAAATAGGAATGTCGCTATTCTTAAAGAATGAATCGATCCCTGAGATCTATTCGAATTCACTTGAGGGCTATTTGGATAATAGTAGCTTTTATCATCTCTACCACATGAAACGAATTGAAGGTAAATCCTGGTACTATGATTTTCCAACTGAAAAGTACGCAGAAACTATGAAATGGTGGCAGATCGAGAGCGATGTAGAGAATAACCGCATCTCGTTGCTCCGTAGACTAATTGATACATACGAACCTCTTAAGCCTAAAGAGATAGGATTCCTGCGGATTAATGTAAGAATTCCAGATCTATTTGACAGTGTCAGTTATACGAAGATAGGAAAAGGAAGTAATTTAATTATAAAAAATGAGTTTGGAAGAACGATGTATCAATCGGGTGAACTACCGGAGAACTATACTAATGAAGCCGAACTAAATAAGGATTACCTTACGATTAAAGAAACGATTATGGTTGCTAACCAAGCATGGCAATTAATCGCGCTTGTTCCAATTGCAATCCTTGAAAAGGATGCAATGAAGGTACGTTTGTTTATTATTTTAATGTGTCTCATATGCTGTGTGGTTTTTAGCTTTGTAGGCATATTTATATCCCGTTATTTTTCGATTCGGATTAATAAGTTCGTATATGTGCTTAATGCTTATCGGGAAGGTGATCTTCACAAGCGTATAAAATATCGGGGGAAGGATGAATTCTCTCAGATAGCAACTGCGCTGAATGATATGGGTGAGAATATTGATATGTTGATTAAAGAGGTATATCTGACGCAGCTCCAGAAGAAAGAAGCGGAGCTTGAAATCCTACAATCGCAAATCAACCCACATTTCCTGTACAATACATTATCGTCTATTATTCAATTAGCCAAGTTTGGTCAAAATGAGAAGCTGCAGAAGATGGTACTGGAGTTAGCGAAGTTTTATCGTTTAACACTAAATGAAGGCCGTACGATGATTCCGGTTCCAACCGAAATTGAGCAAGCCAACGCCTATTTAGAAATCCAGAAAATTAAATATGGTGACCGTTTGGAGGTTATGTTTGATTTTGATACAGGGATCTGGCCTTACGAGACTATTAAACTGATTCTACAACCTTTTATCGAGAACGTGCTAAAGCATGCTTGGTGCGGCGATCACATTCATTTGCGGATAGTAGGACGTAAGGAAGGCGATAGTATTCTCTTCCGAATCATTGACGATGGTATAGGCATCAGACAGGAACGGATTGATCAAATATTCGATTCGAAGGGTCATACGAACACCGGTTATGGCGTCCGTAATGTGGATCAACGGATTAAACTGCAATATGGGCCTGAGTATGGCGTAACTATTTTTAGTCGTGTCGGAATTGGCACTTCAGTTCAGATCTTGATTCCTGCCAAAAAAAGAAAGTAAGGCGCATTGTTGTTGTGTTATAGAGAAAGGGGTCTTAAAGCTAGTTAGTGCTAGCTTTAAGACCCCTTTGATTGTTCAAGTGATAAATTTAGAAGCCTTTGTATTGAGGTTCTTCAGACTCTAATTCAGTTACCCGATTTTCAACCTGTGTTACGATTTGCTGCGTTTGCTCAGCTGCATTTGTAAATAACGTTTTTGCACTTTCGTTTTGTGTTTCAAGTGCAAATTGCTCAAGGCTCGCTTGTGCACCTTTTAAAGAAGATAAACATGTTTTTACTTGTGAGGCTACTGTCATTAGGTTTCTCTCCTCTGTTTAAAGTTTTTAGCATGACGTTTCCTATTGTCCTCAACCCCCACTTTAGTTATGCAGGAAAAAAATACAAACGTTTCAAGCAACCCGATTTCCATAAAAAAGTAGTCTAATTTAGGATTGAATAAACCGTATTTAACAAATAATGAGTGTTAATAAACAAGGGTTGATTTAAAAGGAGGGTATTTGTAATGCCGGAGTGGTTGGAGGTTGTAGTTCGAACACTCTTTGCTGTGGTAGTCCTTTTCTTATTAACGAAATTGTTGGGAAAGAGACAAGTTTCACAGCTTTCGTTCTTTGAGTACATTACGGGAATAACCATCGGTAGCTTGGCCGCCTACATTTCTATGGACACCGATAAGTATTGGCATTTGGGCCTGATTGCACTTGTGGTTTGGGTGGCCTGTTCGCTTGGTATTGAATTTGTTCAGACCAAGAGTAAGAAAGCAAGAGATTTTATTGATTTTAAGGCTACTGTACTTATTAAGGACGGTAAAATACTCGAAGATAATATGAAAAAGGAACTCTTGACTACAGATGAATTATTAGCGAAACTTCGTGCTAAAGATGTATTCAACATATCTGAAGTTGAGTTTGCGATTATGGAGTCTGACGGAGCGATAAATATTCTGCTTAAGAAGGAGTATCTCCCGCTATCGGCAAAGGATCTGGGTGTGAGGGTAGCCCCACAGAAAGAATCACAAGCTGTCATCATGGATGGGAAAGTATTAGATAAACCGCTAGACACCTTAAATCTGACACGCAGCTGGCTTGATGGAGCGCTTGAGAAAATGGGGCTAACCGTCGAGAATGTATTTCTCGGGCAAGTTGATTCTTACGGTGAGCTGACGGTCGATTTGTATGCTGATAACTTTAAAGTTCCACAGCCACAAGATAAACCACAATTATATGCTTTGCTCAAAAAATGTGAAGCGGATCTGGAAATGTTCAGTTTGTCGACAGATAATGAAAAAGCAAAAAAAATGTATGAACAGTGCTCAGAGCAATTGCAAGCATCTTTGAAAGTGCTAAAGCCTTTAATCCAAAGTTGATGGGCTAACAAACCTCATACAAAAACACGAAAGAACCGGTTATTCATTCCGGTTCTTTCTTTGTCTGCAGCTAAATGGAGTAGAAAGTATAAACCTGGTAAACCATTGGCAAACTAAGCCAGATTGATACAACGCAAAAAAAGGAGGTATACAGCCAATGTCAGGAATTTTAGAGACCATTAAAGATCAACTGGTGGGAAGCAGTGATACGGTGTATCAGAACATTTCTGTTCATGGGCATACCTGTCAGTTGATCTATTTACCCTCCATCATCGATTCTAAGACACTTCATGAAAGTATTGCATTACCGCTAATCGCAGAAGCCAATGTAAAGTTAGAATGGCCTGACTTCTTAGAACGGTTAGATCAAGGCGTTGTTTTTCCCGTCTCCTATTTTAAGATGTATGACCTACAAAAGATTGTAGATTTGATCGTTGCAGGGAAAGTAGTGCTTTATATAGAGGACCTTCCTTATGTTTATTATTTTGAAATTACCCAATATCAAAAAAGATCAGTGACCGAATCACAAAACGAACTTGTAGTGATTGGTCCCCAAGAGGCTTTCATTGAAGATATTGAAACGAATCTCTCTTTGATTCGACATAAAATTAAACATCCGGATCTAAAAACCATGCATTATTCAATTGGGAAATATACAAAAACTGATGTGTATGTGGTCTATATTGAAGGACTTTACAAAAAAGAAGTTCTAGCTGAGATTAAACAGAAACTCGATGAAATAGATATTGACGGGATACTGGGTATTAGTTACCTATCGGAACATTTGAGAAAGGGAAACTTCACCCCTTTTCCGGTATTTCAATATACAGAACGCCCTGACTCAGTAGCGGCTTCGCTGATGGAAGGTCGGGTCGGAATATTACAAGACGGAACACCAACTGCAATGATTGCACCGACATCCCTTTTTACAATGCTGCAATCCTCTGAGGATTATTACCAAAGCTTTTATGCGGCAAGCTGGATTCGTATTGTTCGATTTATGTTCTCAATCATTTCCATGATTCTTCCATCACTTTATGTAGCGATTACAACCTTTCATCCTCAAATCATTCCACCGAATCTGTTAATTACCATTGCTTCAGCGAGAGAGAACATTCCATTCTCAGCGCTTACCGAGGCTTTAATTATGGAGCTAACCTTTGAAGCGCTTAGAGAGGCTGGGACTAGAATTCCAAAGCCTGTTGGGCAGACGGTTTCAATTATTGGGGGTATCGTTATTGGTCAGGCTGCGGTCCAAGCAGGAATTGTATCTGCACCAATGGTTATTGTTGTTTCTATTACTGGAATTGCCACTTATATCATCCCCCATTATGAGCTTGGTCTGACTTTCCGACTACTTCGTTTCCCGTTACTGATTATGGGTGGAACCATGGGGCTGCTCGGGGTATATATTACAGCTTTTTTGATTTATGGACATTTAGCTAATTTAAGGCCGTTAGGTGCTCCATATTTGCAACCCGTTGCCCCATTTGTGTTACAGGACTGGAAGGATACATTAGCCCGGTTTCCCTCGAACTTTATGACGAAACGCAGCAACCTCTATACAGATAGGAATAAAAGGAGACAGAAAGAGAAATGAGAATCCTGAAGATAGGAGTGATTGTAATCTTGCTCCTAAATATAACAGGCTGCTGGTCGTCAAATGTAGAATTGGATGAACTAACATTTGTATACGGAATGTTTATTGATGAAGGCAAAGAACAAGGTACTATTGAAATTACGATTAACTCACCCTTGCCCAATCGGCTTAACGCAGCTGGACAACCTTCAAGTGGCGGAGGAGGAGACGGGAAAACTTATTCTACAGTTTCTAAGACCTCAGGAACGATTGCAGACGCTATGTTGTTAATTCAAAAAGATTTAACACGTAAACTTAGTCTTGCTCAATTAAAAGTAATTGTCTTAGGGAAAACCTTTGCTGAACAAGGCATAAGTGAACTACTGCTATGGATTGAAAGAGAACCTAGTCTTCCTCTGGGTGCGTATGTTATGGCTAGCCCCGGAAGTGCCAAAGAAATGAGTACACTAGCACCTATTTACGAGCAATTGCCTTCGGATGTACTAAAGAACTTTGGATCAGAGAGATATTTGTTTTCTACTACAGTTAAGGATTGCTTGTTTGCAGAAGCATCAGGTGTTGGTTTTGCTATAAACAATCTTTCCTTTGGTAAAAAAGAAGAAGCAGCATCTAAGGATGGAAAACCGGAGTATTGGGCAGGAATCCAAGGGGCAATGCTGTTTCAAAAAGATAAGATGAAAGGAGTTCTTAAGCTTAAAGAGGGAAGGGCATTAGCTTGGGCGGCAGGCAGTCTTAAGCTGGCAGTTTACTCCGTCGATTGGGATGAGGGCAATGGTGGCGCAAGTGTTATATTTGTAAGCACGAAATCATCAAAGAAGTTAAATCAAACGGATAAAGGTCCTGTTTTCACAGTCAATTTAAAGGGGAAAGCTAGTGTTATTTATTTAAGGGACCCTAAGAATAGGGATGCAGAGGAACTCGGCCAAATTATCATTGCAAAGCTTAAAGAGAAAGTCTCTGATAATCTTACCGAAGCTATTCGTAATACCCAAAAAGCAGGTGCCGATATTCTACAGCTCGGATTGTTACTGGAATGGAACGATCCAAAGCAATGGAAGCAAGTTAGAGAGCGCTGGGATAATTATTACGCTCAAGAGGCTGATATAAAGGTGAAGACAGATTTTAGCATTGTGGATTTTGGAACAGCAAAATAAGACGTTTAGAGGGAGAAGTTATGCGAACATCGAAATGGCAGCTGTTCCGTTTTTTCATTATTTTCTTCAGCTCTCAAACCACTATTTTTTTGATTCCGACTCTAATTGCTACTTCATCCTATCAAGGCTGGATTGCATTAATAGTGGGGTCATTATTAGGGTTGATCTTATTGTGGTTTACTTTTTACGTCGGTATGTTGCGCCCTAATCAAGCGTGGGTTAGCTTTGGAAAAGAGATCATAGGTAAATGGCCACACAAGTTCATGCTTCTATTGCTCTTAAGCTGGTGTGTTTATTATGCATCTTATGATATTGAGAACTTTGTGCTATTCTTTGGTTCTAATTATTTGAGAGGAACTCCGCCTCTGTTTATTCAATGTGTAATTGGGCTGGTGATTATGTATACGGCAAGTTTAGGCTTTACAACGATAGCGTATATGGCGGATGGTCTTTTTCTTGTTTTTTTCATCACGATGATCATTTTATTTAATTTATTTCTACCGAATGCGGACTTCAATATGCTGCCAGCCTTCATTCATTATCATGATCCCGGGATTGCCCTGAAAGACTCTATTGTAGTCATGTCATGGTTTGGAGAATGGATTGTCCTCTTGTTTGTTGTGCCCGATCTAAAGCTTGAAGCGAAGATGCTCAAAAAATTAGTATTAACAGGGGTATTTGTCCTAGTCACTGTCTTAATTGGTTGGTCACTGACGATGATGAGTTTTGGTCCACACTTGGGTCAGCAACTGCAATATCCTTTCCTTGAATTGGTGCGTAGCTCCAAACAAGATAATTTGCTAGGTAATTCGGATCCGCTCTTAATTGGAATATGGTCATCTTCTATGTTCATTCACAGCTCTTTTCTTATCTACGTAGCCTCTAGATGTGTATCGGGCTTGTTTAATACAAAAGCTAGAAAAATGTACATTCCCTTCTTAACAATAGCTTCAATATCGATAGCTTTTTTATATTCACGACACATAGGCAGTTATTATAAACACTATAATAGTTATGCTATTGTTGTCATTTGGCTAATTGTTGAAAGCATCCCGATCTATTATGCCATCACGGCTTACTTTCGATATCGGAATAAAACGGCGAGGTAAATGAAAACAGAGAGGGAAATCTAGGTGCTGCCTTTTTAATTGGCAGGGCCTTTTCTTGTGAATTATATATTGGATACACTTTCTGTTATGATGAAAGGAATTATTACAATAATTTCCTCAGATTGGATGGTGCATTTACATGAATCTTCAAGAAGTTACCGAACTCATCAAATCTATTAGAACCAATCTAGCTAGAGTCATTGTTGGAAAAGAGGATGGAGTAGATCTGCTACTAACCGCATTACTTGCGAATGGCCATGTTCTGCTGGAAGATGTTCCGGGTACTGGTAAAACCTTGCTAGCCAAGGTCCTTGCAAAATCTTTAGATTGTACATTTAAGCGTATACAATTTACACCAGATTTGCTGCCTTCAGATTTAAGCGGGATTAATTTTTATAATCAAAAGACAGGTGAATTTCAGTTTAGACCAGGTCCAGTATTTGCGAATATTTTATTGGCTGATGAAATTAACCGTGCAACACCAAGAACACAATCCAGTCTGCTGGAATGTATGGAGGAGCGGCAAATCACGATCGATGGTGTGACTCATGGTCTTGAAGCACCTTTTCTCGTTATTGCTACTCAGAATCCGATTGATAACCAGGGCACTTTTCCGTTGCCCGAAGCTCAATTAGATAGATTTCTGATGCGGATTACTACGGGTTATCCTTCATTTGACGAAGGGATTCATATTTTACAGCGTTTCCGTGAGAATAATCCGCTTGAAGAGACTTTTGCTGTGGCTAGCGCTCAAGATATTCAAGCTGCACAGCATTTGGCCGCTTCTGTGAGTATTAGTGATGATTTGCTAGCCTATATCGTTCGGATTACGGAAGCTACTCGTAAATCTACGGCAGTAAAACTAGGGGCGAGCCCACGTGCAAGCGGAGCATTGCTCAGATCATCTCAAGGATATGCTCTAATTCAAGGTAGATCTTACGTTACACCAGATGATATTAAAGCCGTAGCTGTTCCGGTGCTTGCACATCGTCTACTGCTTCATCGTGGATTAGGTTCAAAAGAGGGTCAGTCCGCAGAAATTGTGATACAAGTGCTTCGTGAGGTAGAAGTGCCAACAGAACTTGTTGCGTCCTTAAGAGGCGGAAAGGTGGAATGAGCTATGGCGTTGCCTTGGTTCATTTTTATTACAATAGCGCTCCTGTTCCTACTTGCCGTGATCTATGAATGGAATGGTCTGAAAGCGCTTAGTTACACTCGGTATTTCTCGACGAAAGTCGCTTATGAAGGGGATAACCTTGAGATGATTGAGGAGATCGTGAATGCAAAGCTCCTGCCCTTACCTTGGCTTCGACTGGAATCTAGTATTGCCAGAGGCTTGGCATTTGGAAGTCAGGATAATCTCGGCATTAGCACGGGTGAAATCTACCAGAATCATATCAGCTTGTTCTTTCTTAAATCTTACCGTCATATTAAACGGCGGCATCAAGTAATTTGCGAGCGGCGCGGGATATACCGTTTGGAATCGGTCACCATGACCACTGGAGATCCCTTCGGATTGATCCGGAAAAATAAAACGTATCCTCTTCAATTAGAGTTATTAGTTTATCCTAATTTGTTGAATTTAGACGATCTTCCGCTTCCGATACATAGCTGGCTGGGTGAACTTCCAGTGAAAAGATGGATCGTAGAAGATCCTTTCCTGACTGCAGGTATTCGCGAGTATAGCTCAGGAGATTCTATGGGGCTTATAAACTGGAAGGCAACAGCGCGCACAGGGACTATGCAGGTGCATAAGAAAGATTACACTGCGGATTCCAGGCTCGTCATTTGTTTGAATATAGAGGACAGTGATTCCATGTGGAGAGCGGTAACAGATGTTGAACGTATCGAGCAAGGGATACGGTATGCAGCCACTATTGCCGAATACGCCATGCGCCATGGAATTGAGACGGGATTTATCTGTAACGGCAGATTGGATAACGGGGGCGAAAGAGATCCTGTTGAAGCAGAATCTATGGCTGAGCTGGAAGACTTGCTAGAGCTGTTAGCGAAACTGGAGCTAGACAGAACGCTTCCTATGAGTCGATTGCTAGCCATGCAGGCCGAGAGTGGAATAAGTGATACAGACTTTTTGATCATTAGCTGTCATAGAGGAGCACAATTACAAGAGGCTGCTGACCTCTTATTGGTGTTGGGCAATGGTGTAGAATGGCTGGATATTCCGGAACAGGGAGGAGAGAGCGCATGAAACTTCCGTTATCTGGTTACGTATGGAATACGGTCAAACTCTGGATATTCTCCATCCTAGAACTATTATTAGTTTTACCTGTATGGATTCTGTTTCAGGTTTATGTACTACCCAAGCAAGTTGAACCTATGTGGCTGACCGCCATACCACTAATATCATTAGTAGGTATTCTGCTACGAAAACAATGTAGTGTTAGATGGAAGCAGCTGCTGTCTGCTCTAATCCTTGGGACGGTGGTTGGGGCTTTGTCAGCAGGAAGTCTGTCTATCGAGAGTCTGCCTTTAGGTGTCGCAGGTTTTATATGCGCTTTTCTCGGTATGACTGCTGACTCTAGAGAACAATCCAGTAAGAAGTATTGGATAGGTATGGTAATCTATTTTGTTGCGACCATTGTCTTTGGGAGAATTACCGATTTGGAGGAGAGTGTTACACTCCTGACCTGGTGCGGTAGTTTGTGTCTATTGCTCACATTATTTATTTATAATAGTAGTTATTTACAATATAGTACGCTTTCTCAAGAGGGCAAAGCTTTGCCAAAAGGATTACAAAGGTATAATCGTATTTATGTCATTGGAATAGGAATTGTTGCGGCAGTGTTAGCGGCGGGAGTCGGAAAAGCTATAGGGACACTGCTATGGAATATGGTACGTTCGTTCTTCGGATGGATTAGTAATTTATTCTCAGGGTCAAGTGAGCCGCTACCTCCGCCCGTAGAACAGCCTCAAGCGAGTCCGGAACTACCTTTTGTTGGAGATGAAAAGCCTGGTCTACTAGCTGCTATATTAGATGTTGCTTTATATGTTGCTGGAGCAGTGTTATTGGGCGTTGCAGCTTATTATGGACTTCGGTGGTTGTATAGAAATGCCGGCGGGAAATTAAAGAGAGCCATGGATGCCTTGTTATCCATGCTGCGCAGAGAGCATACTCCAAAGAACAATACAACTTATCTTGATGAGGAAAAAAGTGTATTTACATGGGAACAAACGCTTCAAGGTCTTAAGGATTTCTGGAGTACTCGCCTTACACCAAGACATCGAAAAGACCGCTGGGAGCAGATGAATAGTGAAACGGAACGTGTTCGTTGGTTATATCGGCGTTGGCTTCATTTGAAGCACGATCATGGTTATGAAGTTAAGAGTTATCTTACGCCGAAGGAAACAGAAGACGATATTATAAAATGGACTGCTCTTAACAAGGTTAAACATAAGGCCGAAGAACGTACGGTTAATACGTCGAATTCATTAATTGAATTATATGAAAAAGTTAGATATGGAGAAGAAAAACCTTCTGCGGATGATGTGGCTGCATTGAAAGATGAATTGAAATTATAGAATAGAATATTCTTCAAATTCGTGTAAATAGGAACAAATAGGTTACAAACGCTTCAAAAGTGTTACAACATGGATACAATTGGATTTGCAGTTACTACTATAATAATTCTAGCAAAATACTCGTGGAGGGAAGTAAATGAGAAAGCATAGCAGTACATATGTTGTTTTACTATTAAGTACCTTTGTCATCAGTCAACTGACTGGCCATACAGCTTCAGCGGCATCCGCTAATGCTGTTCGTACCAATCCAGCTGTTGCTGCGGCGACAGTAACACCCCCTAGCAATCTGGGTTCCATTTCTTTAGGTGCAAATATCAAAGCTACATTAGAAGATGTCAATGTTTGGTCACAACCTGGTGGGAATATTTTAACCTATACCCTGAATTATTCGAATGGGAGCAGTAAAAACGCAAACCTAATGTACTATTTTTCGAGAGTGACGACGCCAGGGGGTTCTGTTATTCCAGGTAACCCTCTGAGCGCTGACGCGGCTAAGAAGAAGATTGGTGCTAAAGAAAGCTTGCGGGTTACATATTACGTCAACATAGGCAAGACCAATTCTTTAAAAGGGATTAAGATTCCCATGTATGTATGGGATTCCAAAACCAAAGGTTATTTAAAGCATGCAGGAAGTTTTACTGTGCCAGCTAATTATTCCCCAACTGCCGTAAATGGAAAAAATGTTAGCACCACAATGAATGACATTCCTGTCATCGCCAAAAGTGAGTCCTTGGAGCTCTATAAATATAATGGGAAAGTTTATGCCAAGGTGGGAATAAGCCTGACTAATAAGGGCAGCAAGGTACTCAGTGATCCGGGTTATGCGGCTTATTTACTCTCTGCAGGTGGCAGTTCGTATGAATTAGCACTTGATCGTTCTCAGATTAGTTACAAGATTCAGCCGCAGGAGAAGAAGATTATCTATTATCTTGCCGAGATTCCTCCTTATATGAAGACGGACAATATGAAGCTGCAATTTACGCAAAAAGATGAAGCACTGAAGCTAGAGATCGCTAAATCTTCGTACAAGCTTCCAGCAGCTACAACACCTAACTTGGTGGTAGGTAAAGGTGTGACCAAGAAAATCACCATTAATAATAATCCGATAGAAACTCAGTTAAACAACGCAAACGTATACGCTGAGAATAATAAAGGGATTTGGACCTTCCAGCTTCGAGTGAAAAATGTAGGGAAGACGACAGTTACGCTGCCAACTTATGAGCTTGCCGTTAAATCTTCAACAGGGACAGCCTTTCCGATCAATGCGAAGGGATTAAGCGGCTTAACTATAAAGCCTTTGGAGGAAAAAATCATTCCGCTTACCGCACAAATTCCGCTTGAGGTTGAGCAGAGTTCGCTGCAATTGCAAATGATAGAGGCTGTTTCAGCTCCAGCTAATCCAGATTCGGGCAGTGCAGGTGAGGGAACTGGATCTGAAGGGAATAATGTAAGTACGGGAAATACAGCCAAGCTGACAGTACCCGTTGCTTACTACACAATTTCCTATACGCTACGACCCGAGATTCAACAAGGCGTGGAGTATAGCGCATCGAATGAATACGGCTCTTTCACTTATAACTTGCTGTCATTACAGCGTTTTCCTTGGAAAGATGATGATATCGTTGTTGCAAGAATAAATATTAAGAATTCCCAATCGGTGGCATTAACGCTTCCAGAATTAAAAGGATCTGTCCAGGTAGACAATGACGATGTATCTTCTTCAACAGAACTGTTTATGGACAAGGAAACCTCGATCATTGCGCCAGGAAAAAATGCGGAGATCTATGTATTTGCCAAAATCCCTTATACGCAAGAGTTCGATAAATTAAAAGTGAACCTCTTTACAACGGTAAAAGAAGAGAAGAGCTCGTTCCTATCGCTTAGCACGAACAGTACGATGAATGCTGTAGCGACTATTGAACGTGGGGGAAGTTATGCAATAACCGGTAAAGGCAAGAACGCTAGTGTTCAAGAGAACAAAACCATTATTTATGAAGGTCTCAATTCTAATATCGTATATACAGAACTACTGCTTAGCAGTGAGGAAAAAAGACAAAGCAAAATGGCTCGCCTTCAGGGTTACTTTAAAACGGGAGATGGCCAGCTATTCGAAGCAACAGTGAATCAGCCAGATACTTCAGCTACACCGGGTGGTAAGCAATTAATTACGTACTGGGCAAAATTGCCTAAATCCGTTATTCCATCAGACGTTAGTATGTATCTAGGTCCAGGGATTACTGGAAATAAGCTGTCTGAACCTGGGCAGGAACCAACTGGGTTCATTAACATTGCTTCATTGAGTCTAAATCCAGTTTCTACTCCACCGGAGAATAACTTGACGAAGGTGGCGCTATATCCGTACACGATGTCTGTTCTAAGTTCGGAAGGGCGATCTATGCAAGGTAGTAACACAATAGATATCGTTATGAATTATAACCTTCTTCGTGACAGTACCTATGACATGGGAACCTTCACCCATAAGCTGGTGCTCAAAATGACAGATCCATATGGTCTATCACAGGAACGAAGCTTGAACATCGGGACTGAACTTCTCGAAGGAAATAACAACTCGTATACTGCAACCTTTACCAATAATATGTATAAAAACTTGTCAGGTGGCGCCTACAGAATCACGCTGTATGATGAGTTCCAAGGAGAACGGATCGAGTTAGCCAGCCAGGCATATAGCATAAAGATCGATAGATCAGTAACTGAGAAGTAAGAATTCATATCTATTAATGTACGAGAAGGAGCAGCTCCAATGTTGCGAGTGGAAAATGTAACGCATTCTTTTAAGAATGGTAATGAAACGACGGCAGTCCTTCATCAAATAGATTTTTCTGTGAAAAAGGGGGAGATGGTTGCATTACTGGGGAGCTCGGGTTCCGGTAAGTCAACCATGCTCAACCTGATGGCAGGTCTGATGAAGCCTACGGAAGGCCACATTTACATTGCTGACCAAGATATTGTGAAGATGAGCGAAAACAAGCTATCTGAATTTCGTAGGAAGCATATCGGGTTTATCTTTCAAGCTTATGAGCTGATTACTAGCTTGACTGTCCGGGAAAATGTTGAGTTGCCGCTTGTGTTCCAATCCGTTTCACCATCAATACGTAAGCAAAAAGCTCTGGCCTTGCTGGAAGGGGTCGGCATTCCGGATAAAGCCGACCTGTTCCCTTCACAGTTGTCTGGCGGACAGCAGCAGCGTGTCAGTATTGCACGTTCCTTGATCACAGAACCGTCCGTTATTTTCGCAGATGAACCGACCGGAAATCTGGACTCAAAGACAGAAGAGGAAATTATCAATATCCTGCTTAACCTGAACAAGAAGATGAAGACCACCTTCATCGTAGTAACACATGAGCTCAAAGTTGCTGAACAAATGCAACGGATTTTCACGCTTCAGGACGGATATATGATTACTGAGAAACCAACTTCTTCGGATACAGAACTCGAAGGGGGGGAACGCATTGAGGATTAGTGATATTTCACGTTTGGCTTGGGAGCAAGTCAAACGACGGAAAGTTGTCACAGGTCTTTGTATGGCAGGTATATCGATTGGCTGTGCTGCTATTATTGTTGCTTTAAGTATAGGAGATTCCGCGCAAAGCTATACGGAGCGGGAAATTAACCGGAATTTCAAAATGGATGAAATAACGGTGACTCCGAACAGCGGCATCCCTTCACAAGGGGGAGGGGGTGGAGCTTCTGCTTCTGATGCAAAGCTCGATCCCGGCAGGCTGACGGCTCAGAAACTAGAAATTATCCAAAGCCTGCGGCATGTTACCGCAGCAGCACCTTTTCAAGAGCTTGGCTACATACAAATGACTACTATCGATAATAAAATTACAGATGTACAGCTTATCGGAACGGACCTTCGGTTGCTAACGAAATACGACAAGACGTTCAAGCAAGGTGGTCCTTCTGATTTGATTGGAATGGCAGTGCTAAACTATGGAGCAACTGTAGGGTTAATAGATGTCGAGACTCGGCAACGTCTTTTTGAACAGCTGAATTCAGATCCGTATAATAATAAAATCATGGAACAATACAACAGTTTAAGCATGCTTCCGTCGGATATGTACAAACAACAGGTTCAATTACAATCATATGATCCTGCTTCTCAAAGTGGACAGTCCTTAGTCAGCTCACCCATTCAAATTGTTGGGATATTGGATACTGGGGGGAACCCTGATATGGCGATGTACGACAAGAAGATGTACGTGTCGTTAGAGACGGGTGAGCGGCTAGTAGAACAACTGAAACTAATGAATGGAACCGTTGGGCAGAAGGGTGTTTATAACTCAGCCATTGTAAAGGTCGACAATACTGACAATATTGTGCAAGTGGAGAAGCTTATCCAGAAACTCACACTAAATACAAGTACGAATTTGTATCAAAAAGAGGCGATGGCGTCTACTTTCAGTATGTTCAAAAAAGCAGCGCTTGGTATTGGTATATTCATTTTAATTATTGCTTCGATCTCGATCATTGTTGCGATGACCATGTCCACCCATCAGCGTCGTCGCCAGATCGGTATTATGAAGGTGCTAGGCGCCAATATGGGGCAAATCAGAAATATGTTCATTACAGAGGCGGCATTGCTCGGTATGCTTGGTGGGCTGCTCGGTATAGGCTTTTCGTACTTGATTGTGTTTGGCATAAATAAGCTGATTGGTTCCACAGGAGGAATGGGGATGGGTGAGCCCTTAGTAATCACTATTCCTCTGATGACCCTTCCAATAGGGATCGCATTTGCGGTAATGACAGGCGTACTATCGGGAATCTATCCGGCGATCAGCGCATCCAGAACAAATGCGCTCACGGCGATAAAACGGGATTAGCTATTTTTTTAGTTGAAAGGAAGCAGAAGTGATGAAGAGGAGAATCAAGTGGATTGTATTGGTATTGATCATTATTGCAGCAGGTTATTTTGTATACACCAAGATGTATAAAACCGAGGCACAGCTAGAACCTGTTGAACCCCCACAGGCGATAACTTTTGAAGTGACACAGGAAACCATCACCAACTCTGTTCAGGTCAAAGGGAATTCACAATATGAGCAGGAAACGCTTGTATATGCACCATATGCTTCAAAGGTAACCAAGTGGAAGGTTGAGAATGGTGTTCAAGTTAAGAAGGGGGATTTACTGTTTACCCTCGATCAGGAAGCCCTAAAGAATGAAATTGCTACTCAAGAGGCGACCATTCGTAAGGCTCAGCTAGAAGCGGAACTAAATGAATTTGTTAGTCAGCAGGACGAGGAGAATGCAGCCCTTGGTGCAACAGAAGCTGAACGTATAAAGGCACTTGCAGCCCAAGAATCAGCAAGACTAGGGAATGAGCTTAACCAAGTAAATGCTGAAATACAGGCTCGTGAATTAAAAGAAAAGAAGGCTAAGCTAAATACAGCCCTCTACCATGCTCCTGCAACAGGTGTTTTTCTATTTGACAGTGCGAGTGAAATTCCGCAAACGGTAACAGATAATCAATACATCGGCAAAATTGTAGATATGAACAAGCTTGAATTCATAGCACTTGTAGGTGAACAAGATGTCTTCCGTATTAAGACGGGAATGAAGGTCGATGTTAAAATGACAGCTTTAAAAGATTTAAAGCTGTCTGGAGAAGTGACTAAGGTATCTAAATTTGCTAAGACTGCTTCGGGTCAAAATACTACCGCTACTTCGGTTCCGCAATTTGAAGTGGTAATCTCACTGCAACCTAACGAGCGTTTAATTGGTGGACTAAGTTTGAGCGGAGAAATCGAGACGGTTCGCAAGGAAAATGCCATCGTTGTATCCAGCATCGCAGTCATGCATGAAGGGGATCTCTCCTACGTGATGGTGGATAAAGGCAATGGGGAATATGAACGAAGAGATATCAAAGTGGGCATGGAGACGGCTGACAAAACAGAGGCCGTCTCAGGGTTAAAGGTTGGAGATGTTGTTGTGCTTCAATAGATTGGAATAGACCTAAGCCTATTTCTCAATCGTGAGTCGCCAAGATTTAATATTTTTATTTAGCTCGGTAAGGTCAGGAACCGGAACTGGCTCATCGGATAGATTATATTTAGCTTTCAAGGCTAAAATCCGATAGACGCTCTCATCAATCCGTGATTCCTGTACCTTGCCTTTTTTTACATGGTCCAGAAGCGATTCTAGTACCCGCTTCTCATTATCATAGCCGTGAGCGATAAGTAAGATATCACTGCCTGCATTTATAGTATCTACCGCAGCTGTGGTAAGGTCATAATTCTTCATGATCGCTCCCATAGTTAGGTCATCTGTGATTACGAGTCCTTGATATTTCATATCATCACGAAGTAGCTCACCAATGATTTTACTTGATAAAGATGCGGGTTTATCGGGATCAAGTTTCGGATACAAAATATGAGCGACCATAACGGCATCTGTTTCCTCTTTTATCGCAGCTTGAAAAGGGAGCCATTCTAACTTAGCGAGTTCTTCAGCGCTCTTATTCACAATCGGCAGCTCAAGGTGGGAGTCGACGGAAGTATCTCCGTGACCAGGGAAATGTTTGACAACAGGCACTACACCTTCACTCTCCATGCCTTTCATTTCGGCAATCCCTAGCGTACTGACTAGTTCAGCGGAGCTACCGAAGGAACGATCACCAATTACAGGATTATTTGGATTGCTATTGATATCAAGGACGGGAGCGAAGTTCATATTAAATCCTGCTGACAATACTTCTCTTGCGAGCAGCTTGCCCATCATTTCGGCAGCATTAGCATCCTTGCGGGTACCGACCTTTCCATTAGAGGGGAAAGAAGCATACTCCTTAGGCATCCGGCTGACTTTTCCGCCCTCCTGATCGATACTCATAAATAAAGGGGCAGGGTTGCCTCTGTTACTCTCTTTCATGGAATTAATGAGGCTGACCATACTCTTCAGGTCTTGAATATTGTTCTTATAAAGGATGATTCCACCGACTTTGTCTTCGGCAATCATCCTTTTTGCTTGATCATCTAGAACGGTTCCATCGATACCAACAAGGAGCATTTGTCCAATTTTCTCTTCAAGGCTCATACTGGAAACCTGAACAGCAATTGGATCACTCTCTGAGGAGGGAGCTGCTGTGGAACTGGTAACTGGCGTAGGTGTAGATTCAGCAGTCGGCGCATTTGTAGCGACAGCTTGAGAACTGTTACTGCTATTGGAGCAGCTAGTTAACAGAACCATAGATAACATAGCTGAAGTCAATAAGAGGGTGCCAGAGAATTTCAGTTTTAGGGTATTGCGAGTGAATCTGTTCATTAAAAAAGACGTCCCTTCGTTGCTTATTTAGATGTCAGAAGGATGAATCCTTGCTGACTTAGATACTCGGTGATAAGATGAACTTAAATCTTTACATATAAAAAATTGAATTATGAGGTGACGGAAAGATGAAAGATGGATTAGTGAACGCACTTAATGAACAGATGAATTTCGAGTTTTATTCCGCTCATGTTTATCTAGCTATGGCTGCTTATTGTTCCGGTGAAAGTCTGGATGGATTCGCAAACTTTTTCCTGATTCAAGCTGAAGAAGAAAGATTCCATGCCATGAAAATCTATAAGTTTCTTAATGATCGCGATAATCGGGCAACACTTGAAGCTCTACCTGAACCGAAGAACGAGTACAGTTCGATGCTGGATGCTTTTGAACATGCTTTTGCGCATGAACAACAAAACACAAAACGGTTCTATCATTTGGCTGACTTGGCGCTGGATGAGCGTGAGCATGCAACGATCTATTTCTTGAAATGGTTCATTGACGAGCAAGTAGAAGAGGAAGCACTCTTTAGCAACATCATTAGTAAACTGAAACGAATTGATAAAGATAGCAACGCCTTCTACATGCTAGATGCTGAGTTTGCTGCACGTACTTTTACAGCACCTGCTGAGTAAGTGAAGGTATTGAAGATCTGAAAGCCTGAGAAATCAGGCTTTTTTATTTTATGGCTGAAGGTAGTTTAATGGCAAGCAGCTTATTATCCGTTCGAATCATCAGCATGCCTCCGGTTTTAAGCGAAGGAGTAAAGTTACGAGATCCTGTATTCACGGTAAAAATAGGCTTCAAAGTCAACAGATCATAAGCGTGAAATAGGCCATCTGATTGTCCACTATACACCACGTTTCCAAAAAGATCCGTCTGAACGACAGGATTCTCCCCACTATTGAGCACTACAGCCTGCCCATTTCCAAGTTTAAGTGCGGATAGCGTACCCGTATCATAATTGGAATATAACATTCTTTGTTGATGAACTTGGTGAAGTGGATAATCCTTCTCTTTAGCCATAGAGGTCCAGGTTTGAACAGGTTTACCTTCCGCTGAGTAATTCCAGAAATTATATTTCACAAGCTTGCTGCCCTGAAAAATATAGAAGTCATTTCCGTCCAAGAACGCCGTCCCATTGACACCACCAAATGCGAACACTCCATCTTTATTGTCGGTATCTGTCCATTTATATAAACGTTCTGCTTTAAGTTCACCCGTTTTTACGTTGAATACAGAAACTTTTACATTACGATTTACAGGGTTATCATCAAGCATTAACGTATTGGTCATGGAGTAGAGAAGGCCATCCTTTACTGCTAGTGGCCACCATTGTCGGGTCTGATCCCATAGTTTTTTGCCTGTCAGACTGTCATAAGCGGCAAGAGCGGCAGTTGTTAAGGCTCCCTGAGAGAGATAACTTCGAATAACAACCCCATCGGTTTCCATAAGTTCTGATAAGCCTGTAAAGTTATTGCTCTCCTCGACAGCCTTCCATTTGATCTTCCCACTGACAGCATCGACCGCTGCAAGTTGACTCTCTTGTGTTACATAAATGGTGGAGCCTAACCGTTGTATACTTGTGGCTTTAGGTAGTGATAATGAAGCCGACCATGCTTTTTTACCAGCTTCATTAACAGCATACAGAGAGCCACTTTGGGTCAGTCCGTAGATATATCCATTACTGTAAGTGAACAATGGAGCTAATGCACTTCCGAATTCCCACATTTTTTTACCTGTTATAGCATTCAATGCGACTAGTTTTTCATTCCGCTGCAAGGCAAAAACTTTCCCATTCTCGGCAAGGGCTGTAACGTTCTGCTCAGTAATCCGATCTTCTTTTAAGATAGCGGTCGAAAACGACCATACAGGAGTAAGAGTGGGTGCTTTGACTTCATTGTAATAAGGATAGCTTGTACTTATGACGGCTTGTTCTGCGGAAATGACGGATAATGATCCGTTGTAAGCTATTGGGGATGCAATGCATGTAACAGCTAAAACTTTAATCATAGTCTTGTGCAAAGACTGAATCATCGTTTCACGCTCCTCAAAATAGTGATTACTATAATTAGACATTATAAATGGCAAAAAGTTACTATTCATAAGAATGGAATTAAAGTTGAACAAAGGCAAACTATGTTACACTCCGCAAAACAGTTATGACCTAGCAACTCTATTTGACGGAGGGAACTATTACGCCTCTTAGCAACACTGTTTCTCTAGACCCACCCGAATCTCGGAGTGTAGTATAGAACAATACTATTCTTTGGGGGTTCTTTTTTTTGGAAAATTACAACGACATCAAACAAGGTGAAAAAGGAGCATGGCTAAGCATAGTTACCTACATATTCCTATCCGCCATAAAACTGTTTATTGGTACGGTCGCGGGATCTCAAGCGCTACTTGCAGATGGACTGAACAACAGTACGGATATTATCGCTTCTATCGCCATACTAATCGGGCTTAAGATCTCCAGGAGACCGCCGGATTCCAATCATAGCTATGGGCATTTTAGAGCAGAGACCGTAGCATCCTTAATTGCTTCATTCATTATGATTGTGGTAGGACTTCAAGTGCTGTACCAGGGTGTGAACAAATTTATTCAACCCGAACTGGAAAGTCCAGATCTTATAGCAGCCTGGACGGCAGTTTTTTGTGCTGTGATAATGATGGGCGTGTATATGTATAACATTAGACTGGCCCGTTCTATTAATAGTAACGCTATGCGAGCTGTAGCACTAGATAATCGATCAGATGCTTTAGTTAGCATAGGTGCTTTTGTCGGGATTGTAGCTTCTGGATTTGGAATTCCATGGCTTGATCCGCTTACAGCGATTATTGTTGGCCTGATTATCTGTAAGACGGCATGGGATATCTTTAGTAAAGCTACACATGACTTAACGGATGGTTTTGATGCCGAAGAGCTTGAACTCATGAAAGAAACCGTCGCTGAAATTGAAGGTGTGCAATCTATAAAAGATATCAAAGCTCGCATCCACGGGAATAACGTGCTAGTAGATACAACTGTATTAGTAGATTCCGAGCTTAGTGTGGTGCAGAGCCATGATATTACGGAAGAAATCGAAGAACAATTGAAAGACCGGCACCAAGTTTCAAATGTGCTTGTCCACATAGAACCTGTAATGAAGTAGAAACGGCCAATAAAGTGTGACTTTCCTTTGGATGGATATGGGATTTTCCTTGTGATGTTATTAATAGATCTTTTATGCGGAAAGGTGGAGAATTAATTGTATTTATCAATATTTAAATTTTAGGGAACGGAATGGTGATTTTGTGATTGAATGGAAGGATTCTTATGATATCGGTGTAGAGAAAATAGACTGTCAGCACAGACAGTTGCTGGCGAAATTGAACGAATTTTTTGATGCATGCAGCAAGCAGCAAGGGAAAGAGAAGATCGAAGAAACGCTGAAATTCTTGAAGGAATATACCATCGAGCATTTTAGCAATGAAGAGCAATTGATGGAAGAGATTGATTTTCCTGAATTGGCGGAACATCGTAAGACGCATGCCGATTTTGTAAAAGCCGTTCTTGAATTAGAAGAAACGATCAAAACTAAGGGAGTCTCCGTTCTCTCAACGATTAAGCTTAACCGTACGTTAACCGACTGGCTTCTGAATCACATTAATAAATGCGATAAGCTAATTGGTGAGTGTATGGCCACCCGTGATCGAGCTGTCTAACTGATTACCACCAACGAAGATGCCGACGGGCATTTTCTTTTTTTTGACGGGGAATGTGATAAAGAATTGTGGTATGTTATTTGATACGTTTTCCGAAGACAGCACCGTAATTTATACTGGGTTAACGGTTTGTGTTATGATTTGAGATAAGACGTATAGAGTTAGTATGGTAAAGGGGAGTGGAACGATGAAAACATTACGAATGTTAGCTTCAGGGTTTGCTATGCTGCTTATTCTGGGCCTTGTAAATTTTTACATTGGGTATCACGGTTGGCTGCTTGTCCATGAATGGTTCTCAGGTGCTTCCGCTGTTCTGTTCTGGACATTGTTCCTGCTTGTTGCCTTTGCGTATGTCATTGGAATGATACCGTGGCCTACAATAGTGAAGCCGTTAGCCAGATTCTTCAAAGTGATTGGGTCGTATTATCTAGCTTGCATGGAATTTGCTATTATCATGTTGCCATTAGCTGATCTGTTATATGTGCTGCTGGGCTGGATGGGTGTCGATCGAACGCGCTACATCTCAGAAGCGGGTGGTACATTGCTAATATTATTGGTTGTTTTTCTAGTCTGGGGTTCGATCAACGCTTGGAGTACAGTAGTTCGTACACATCCTATTCCCATTGATAAATCCATCGGAACTAGTACACCACTTACCATCGCGGTTGCATCCGATCTACATTTAGGGAATATCGTCGGCAATCGGCATCTCAAAAAAATGGTTGCCCAGATGAATGCTATGAAGCCTGATGTGATATTGCTGGCTGGGGATGTACTTGACGATAGTATTGAGCCTTTTATTCGCAATCGTATGAGTGAACAGCTGAAACAACTAAAAGCACGTCATGGTGTCTACGCGGTACTGGGCAATCACGAATATTACGGTGGTTCAATTAAGGAATATACAGATTTAATGAGAAGCATAGGCATTAAAGTTCTACAGGATGAAGTTGAAGAAGTGGCGGGAACGTATATTGTAGGTCGAAAAGATAAGACTGCCGAGACGATGGAAGCCGGTGGCAGATTGAGCGTTAACTCCTTATTGAATGGCCTTGATCTGACACGTCCTGTGATCATGATGGATCATCAGCCTACCGGATTTGATGTCGCTGCCCAGGAAGGAGTAGATATTCTGCTCTCAGGGCATACGCACCGTGGACAGATTGCTCCTAATCACTGGATCACCAAGCGGTTGTTCGAACTGGACTGGGGTTACCTCCGCAAAGATAAGTTGCATGTCGTTGTTTCCTCTGGATATGGGACCTGGGGACCTCCAATCCGTCTAGCCAGCCGTTCGGAGATCATCAAGCTTGAAGTGGTATTAGAAGGAACTAAACAATACAGTGAAGAAGCCGTGTCTACAAAAACGGTGTTAATCTAACAGAAAACATAATTGATCTGAGACTGCCTTATCCGTAGAAATTTTCTGCGAGATGTGGCAGTTTCTTTTTTTTTACAATTAGTAGAGCTTGTAGTATGGTTTAAAATAGTTAAGCACTTAACTAAATTGGAGTTGAAAATCAAAGATGGATCATTTACAACCGTTGGTATTGAATCAGCCGCTACATACTCAGGCATTTTTCACTTTAGTTGATACTACTGCAAGCTTAGTTTCTGTCTCTGATAAATATTGGCAGTCGAAAGGATTAAATGGTGCAAGAATTCGTATCCTAGTAGAAATATCTAAACAGGGCGGAACGATTTTACCTTCTACATTGGCTCACAATATCGGGGTTACCAAAGCTAATATTAGTCTGTTGCTGATACCCCTAGAGAAAGATGGTTGGATTACCCGCTCGAACCATACTCAGGATGGTAGAAAAAGCGTTATTACAATTACGGGTGAAGGACAACGATTACTTTTGGAGCATCTTCCCGGAAATCGTCAAGCGGTCGCTGAACGTATGCAGGGTCTGGATGAAGAAGAGCTTCGGCAACTCATCGTTTTATTAGAAAAGCTTAGCAATGGCTAGATATAAATAATGTTGTGGTCTCGAAAACATGAAACATCCCGATGATAACGTCAGATTAAATCAACATACTGAGGTTGTTCATGCAGCGTTAAAGGCAGGGGTGAAGCATTTGCTGTATACAAGCTTCGCATTTCCACCTAAAGGACAAATTCCAACTAGTCATGTTCACTTACTTACAGAGCAGATGATTCTTAAATCAGGTATTGACTATACGTTTCTACGCAACGCTTTGTATATGGATTTTGTGGATGTACTAGGTCTGAAAGAGGCGATCCAAAGCGGTGAGTTAATCACCTATCCGGGGAACTGGTTATTTAATTCGGTGACACGAAAGGCTCTCGCTTTAGCTACGGCGGTCGTGCTTACTATTACAGGTCATCTTAATCAAATTTATGAATTAACCGCACCGCGCTCTTGGGACTTCAGCGAACTTGCGGAGGTATTATCTGAGCTGACAGGAAAAAGAATCGTTCATCGGCAGGATTCAAGCATTCAGCACTGGATTTATTCATTCCTCGGGAAAATAGATACAGCTTCTACTTCAAAAGATATGGAGAGACTAATGGGACGGCCTGTTACCCCTTTGAAGGAAAGTCTTTTCACTTTTCTTCAGGTTTAAATAATGATCCTGACTAATTCTACTATATAGTGGTTCGATCTAAAGTAAGTAAATAATTATATTTACTGGCATGTTTTAATTCATCTAATATAATCCCAAATACAGTATCGCGATATATTCCAATAGGTAGACCAAACCATATTTTGCGATACTTTTCGACTGCAGCCAGTTCACCTTGGAGTGCTTTTTCTAATCCTTCTTCATAGGAACTGATCCGTTGATATTGCTCACTACTAATCCCTGTGATATCTTGCCCGGTAATTTCTTTGAACATCCCCCGGAACATGAAGTTGTGCCCCCGTTCGTCATCTCGTATGGAGGTGATAATGGAGGCTTGCTCGGCGTTCGGGGCTAGTTGGATAATTTCATCATAGAAAAGCTCATCATTTCGTTCACCTTGCACAGCTTCTTGAATTAAATTTAATGCTTGTGGAAGAGAGGTTGACCATATAGGTTTGAATTCAGATCTGTTCTGAGAAAAGGGTATCCAATACATTTCTTAATAACCTCCTGTTAAGTTAGTGTTAGAGTAGTATATGTACAATGGCCCAAAATGGTCTCTTTCGGTTCTTTAGTTGTTCTAACCCTTTAAAGTTGATACTATGGGTTCATCCGTTATTCAGGGAGTGTAAACGATGAAAAAGATTTTAGTAGCAGATGATGATAGTAATATTCGTACATTATTAAAGCATGTATTGACCAGAGAAGGTTATCAAGTAATGGAGGCCAGCGATGGCCGGGACGCGATACATAAACTGAAAGAAAGCATTGCGGATTTAGCCATTGTGGATGTGATGATGCCATACGTAGATGGGTTAGAGCTATGCCAGCATATAAGAGAAACGTATGATATACCGATCATTTTGTTAACAGCCCGTCAACAGCTAAGTGATAAAGAACAAGGCTATTTGCGGGGGACAGATGATTATGTAACGAAACCTTTTGAGCCGGAAGAATTGTTGTTTCGGATCAAAGCTTTATTTCGGCGTTATTCCATCGCTTCAGATGATCGGATTCGCTTGAATTCACTTGTTATCGATCGTAAAAATTATGAGATCACTGATGGTGATGAAGTACTTTTGTTACCGGTAAAGGAGTTTGAACTGCTCGCACAACTGGCCCAATATCCTGGAAGACTGTATTCACGCAGTGAGTTGATTGAGCTAGTATGGGGAATGGATTATGAAGGTGATGAACGCACGGTGGATGTACATATCAAGCGATTGCGTCAACGATTTGTGGATTATCAGAATGACTTTGTGATTCGGACGGTACGGGGAATTGGATATAAATTGGAGATGGTGAGCTCGTGAAGTCTTTGTATGTGAGAATGTGCATTCTCTTTTGCTCGGCCATTGTGGTGAGCAGCCTTCTTGGCTTCTTGGTGTCTAATATTTATTACCAAGCTCAGATTAAATCGCAGAACGATGCGAAGCTTACGGGGATGGCCATTGAAATCCAGCAGTTTGCAGAATCTCACCCGGAATCTGTGGAGGATTACCTGCGAAGTGTAGCTGTACTGGGATATAAGATCTATATAACTGATGCAGAAGGTCAATCCCGGTTTTACGGCAAGCCATTTCGGAAAGAGGATTTAGATCCGCAACAATTAGAGAAGGTCCTGAATGGACAAGTGTATCACGGTGTTGCTGAGTTTCCTGACAGCGCATTTATTACAGGTTTTTTTGATAATCAATTACGCAATACGATAGGTGTTCCTATTGAAGTCAATCATGAGACATTTGCATTATTCATGCGGCCGGATGCAGAGGTTCAGTTCGGTGAACTGCGCGTGTTTTTTGCTGTCATCATCGGTTTTACCGTGTTATTCAGTCTAGGATTCGTCATGATCAGCGTACTGCATGTGGTCAGACCCATCACTCGTTTGACAACGGCGACTAAACGGATTTCAAAAGGCAGATATGATATTAAATTAAATACGTGGCGCCGGGATGAGATTGGCCAGTTAGCCTCACACTTTATGATTATGAGTCGTGAGCTGGAACGGACCAATCGTGCCCGTCAAGAGTTTGTTGCGAATGTATCGCATGAAATCGAATCGCCATTAACTTCTATTCAAGGATTTGCCCAAACCCTTAAAGATCCTACATTACCAGAGGATGAACGGATAGAGTACCTCAATATCATTGATCAAGAAAGCCATCGTCTATCGATGCTTAGTAAACAGCTGCTAACGTTATCTTCCATCGATTATGATCCGGATTCCCTGCAGAAGAAACCTATAGATTTGCGTGCACAGCTGCGGCAGGTTGTACAAATCATGGAGTGGAGATTAACAGAGAAGCAATTAGCGGTTCGTTTAATTCTTACGGACATTAGCGTACATGGTGATTCTAATCTATTGTATCAGGTGTGGATGAACCTCATTACTAATGCTATCAAATATACACCTGCTGAGGGGTCCATTATGATTTCCGCAAAGCTAGACGAAGGGAATTGTGTAGTAACCTTTTCGGATACTGGGGAAGGCATTCCTGCAGAAGATTTACCGCTCATCTTTGACCGTTTTTATAAAGTCGACCGGGCACGTACACGAGAAACGCATAGTAGCGGTCTTGGACTAGCGATTACGCAAAAAATTGTAGAGACACATAACGGAACCATAGAGGTATCCAGTACAATTGGCAAAGGTACGACCTTTACTGTAACTCTTCCGCTTTTGTAACTCGTTATTCATACTCCGTTCATTTTCATCTTCTAAACTGTGACTATACAGATTAGAAGGAGTGGTAATATGTTTCTAGCCTTAAGGGAAATGCGACATTCTAAAGCCAGATACCTGTTAATAATGGTAATCATGTTATTGGTTTCCTTTCTTGTGCTTTTCGTAACGGGCCTGGCCAGAGGATTAGCGTATGCTAATATCTCAGCAATAGAGAATATGCCGGCGAACTATTATGTGGTGCAGAAGGATGCGGATCAGACGTTTAGACGTTCTCAGTTAACGGATACGGAGCTGGGTAGTGTTCGAGCAGTAGTAGGAGATAATAACGCTTCTTCACTCGCTCTACAGATGAGTACAGTGACTACGAACGATGCAGATGCTAAAGCAGATGTGACTTTTTTCGCAGTCGATATGAACGGTTTACTGGCTCCAAAAGTGATTGAAGGTGACAAGATTACGAATGATATGCAGGGAAGTGTCATCGTTGATCATGACTTGGAACAGTCGGGTATTAAGATTGGCAGTACGATCCAAGATCAGGCAACCGGGAAGGAATTTAAAGTTACAGGATATGTTGAGAATAGCTCATACAGCCATACCCCAGTAGTCTATATTAACAATAAAGATTGGCAGGAAATGAGACAAGGCGTTAATCAAGGTAGTGAGGCTACATCAGGAGTGCCTTTTAATGTCATTGCGCTCAATGCAAACGCAGGGCAAGTGGATAAGATCTCTGCTAGTTCAAAAAATGTGGAAGTTATTACACAAAAAGTAGCGATCTCTAATATTCCGGGTTATTCATCAGAACAAGGTTCCCTGCTTATGATGATTGCCTTTCTGTTCGTAATCGCTGGGTTTGTTCTGGCTGTGTTCTTCTATGTCATTACAATTCAGAAAACAAGCCAGTTTGGCATTCTGAAAGCCATGGGTACAAAAATGTCTTACTTGGCTTGGAGCGTAGTAGGGCAAGTTATGATTTTGGCCATTGCAAGTCTTAGTATTAGCTTGCTGCTAACCTTTGGAATGAATCAGGTACTACCAGACACTATGCCGTTCCAACTGGAACCTTCTACGATTCTATTAACCAGCGGCTTGTTCGTGGGGATGTCTCTTTTAGGATCACTTATTTCTGTCGCTAAAGTGGCAAAAGTAGATGCATTAGAAGCAATTGGGAGGGCTGGAGCATGAGTGCAAAATTATTGATGAAGCAAGTAACCAAGACCTACGGAGACGGCGATACAACAGTATCTGTTCTGAACAATTTGAATCTTATAGTCAATGAAGGAGAATTCGTTGCTGTCCTTGGACCATCTGGAACAGGGAAGAGTACGTTCCTATCAGCGGCGGGTGCGCTTCTTACGCCAACCAGTGGTGAAATTTTCATAGACGGAGAATCACTTACAGATAAAAGTAAAAGTGAGCTGACAGAGCTACGATTAGAAAAAATAGGCTTTATGTTCCAAAGCGCACAGCTATTGCCTTACTTGAAGGTAGAAGAGCAGCTTCTCTTTGTAGCTAAACAGGGGAAGATGAGTTCTAAAGAAGCTAAGGAACGGGCAGCTGATTTGATGAAGCGTCTGGATATCTGGAAACGTCGAAACCATTATCCTGAGCAACTATCAGGCGGAGAGAAGCAACGTGTAGCTATCGCAAGAGCTTGGATGAATAAACCTGCAATCTTGTTTGCAGATGAACCAACAGCAAGCTTAGATTTCAAACGAGGTAGAGAAGTTGTGCAAATGATTGCTGACGAAGTAAAGAATGAGGGTAAAGCTGCCGTAATGGTCACTCATGATGAACGGATGCTCGAATGGTGTGATCGAGTGCTACATCTGGAAGATGGACATTTGGTTGAACATGAGTTAAGCAAAAATTAGTGAAAAAACGATTCATGCTATTTATGGCATGAATCGTTTTTTTTTGTGTGAACAAGGGTGTGTTCTTATTTGTCAGCTATGGTGACTTGACCTGAGCCATAGGTGTCAAACCAGCCTTTAATCGTGTTGAAATCACTGCTGAATGACAGTGCCAGTTCTAATAGAATCCGGGCATGAGCTGCGTTCAGATTATCTCCGGCAATGATACCGTCACTTGAAGCATAGTTGGATCCGGAACCCGTATGCGTGGTAGACACGAAGATCACTCCATTTTCCTTAATAGCTTTCGAACGAGCTTCTCCCATAGTTTTAGATACGCCGCCAGCCCCTGTGCCTGAATAAGCATAAGCAATTTCTACCTTAGGCATATCGCTGCTCTTAATCTTCGTTAGATCGAATGGCGTTGCCCATTTGTCAGCGGTCAATAGTGCTCTGGAATTCGCCCGATAAATGCTTATATTATTCTCATCGATATATCCGAGGATTCCTAATTGTGGAGATTCAAAAGTGTCTGTATGATAGGCATTCGTCTTGGTAACCTCTCTAGCCGTATGAATCTCATCATTTAGCATGAGCACAGTACCGTAATACTTCGTCTTTCCACTAGCTGCTAGTTTAATAGCGTTAAATAGATTGGCCTGAGCATGTAACTTCACGATTATGTTAATTTAAGTGACACAAAGGCGATTAATGTTTGGAATATGTCTATAAATGTATTATAATGTAAAGTTTACTGGCATATAAATAAAGCGCTTAAATATACTCATGATAAAAGATATCTAATATTTACTTACGTATGCTATTATATACTATTATTTTCTAATAAAATATAATAGTATATGTTATAATTTATAACATTATCATTAGAGAGGTAATGAATCGAATAAATTACAAAATGCCGGACAATCCTTAGGTGATTGACCGGCATAGTTATAAGATTTACTTGATTACTTATCTTTCCTAGAGACAAGTAGTTTTTGAATAAAGACATGGGTAGCCATGGAGGAGGAGCTTTCTTTATGGCGAATAATCGAGAATTGTCTTTCAAGATGATGATGTCTGATGGGGAGCTCATAGATTTCACCACTTGCTAATTCTTTGCGCACAATCCATCTGGAGAGCATCGCGATTCCCAAACCAGAGGCAACGGCTTCCTTAACCCCTTGACTACTGTTGAAGACATAGGATCTTTTGACAGAAATCTCTTCTTTTTGAATGAAATGATCACTGAATGCACGCGTTCCAGAGCCGAGCTCACGCAGAACCCAAACCTGATTTTGTAGCATTCCATGTTCCACAGAGACTATTTTGGACAAAGGATGGTTGGCAGGGGAGACGATAATCATCTCGTCCTTCATGTAAGGAGTGACGATCAGATCATTTTCATGGGCTTCTCCTTCGATAAACCCAATATCCAATTCATTGGCTCTAACCCCACCAATAATTTCTTCAGTATTACCTATCGTCACCTGAAGCTTGACTTGTGGGTATTGATTTGCGAATTCCGCAAGTCTTGAGGGTAATATATACTCACCAATCGTAAAGCTGGCACCAATATGTATACTGCCAGTAACCTCATCCTGAAGCATTTGTATTTCCTGATGAGCTTCTTCGAAGTGGGCCAATATTTGTTTGGCGTGATTATAAAGTATTGTACCTGCTTCGGTTAATTTTACTTGTTTCGGAGATCGGTGTAGAAGCTTTGCGCCTAGTTCATTCTCAAGATTCCGGATATGTAGACTGACACCGGGTTGAGATAGATTCAGTAATTCTCCTGCTTTAGAAAAATGACTTTGCTCAGCAACTGTAACGAAAACCCGTAATGTATCCACAATCATAGAATTCCCTCACTAAAAGTCCCGAATGTATTTAAAATTCCTTATCAAGCACGAACTGAGCTTTCTTCTGCGAAAATCCAATACGTGTATAGAAACGTACCGCATCTTCTCTAGTCTGGTTGGTACGCACTCTTAATTTGTTCACTCCAATTTGTGCTGCCCAGCGTTCACAGGTTTCAACAAGTTGTCTGCCGATCCCTTCTCCACGATACTGCCCATCGACCACCAAACCACAAATTTCAACAAAGGGTGGAGATTCAATTAACATTCGCACATTGGCGTGAATCCATCCGATTAATTGGCTATCCGACTCAGCTACATAAATAGCATGATCTTTACGATTTCTGATATCTTGAAGTCTATCTGCTAGCTGTTCGATATTTAAAGGATATCCGAGCTCACTGGATAGTTTTGCAATATCTTGTGTGTCGCTAAATGAAGCCGTCCTAATATGTATGATCATCCGCCACCTTAATATAATGTTGTTTCATGCTGTTTTTTTATTATAGTTCATCTCATTCAGAGGAACATCTCTATGTAAATTACTTCGTACTATTTCGATAAGCGGATGGGGAGAGACCCATCGCCTTTTTGAAATATTTAGAGAAATGAGCCAATTCCATGCCGACCTGTTCCGCAATATCTGAAATGCTGTAATCTGTGTAAGAAAGCTGTCTTTTGGCGTGCTCCATACGTTTCAATTGAACATAGGCCATAGGAGTCACCCCCATGAATCTTTTGAAATAAGGTATAAAATAGTTCGGGTGCAGGTGGACAAGTTCTGCTAGTTCATCAATCTCTATGGACTTATTTAGACATTTATCGATGTAATGGAGCACATGAGCCAGCTTCCCATGGTCTCCGGTGTGTATGAATTGCGTCATAAAGTCTGTATGACTACTGTCGCTTGATTCAAGACAAGTGGCAATGAGATTAAGCAAACAAGCCTGAGTGCGAAGGATAGATAAGATATCGTCCTTTTGAAATTGTTCGATCATCTCCACGAAAATTGCCCTTATTGAATCTGGATTAGGCGAATCACAGATGTATAATTTTTTCTCCGCATGGAATAAAGGCCATTCTCCAATGTCAGCATCAAAGTGGCAGTAATAACGGATATATGGATCATCGATAGAAGTTTCGGTAGTTTGTGTGCTCCCCGCAGGCATGATCATTAGCTGTCCTGGCTTCGGATAGTAGGTAATCCCGTTTATAATTACTTTCCCCTCACCCCCATCAATAAAATATAGCCGATTAAAAGCGGGGGTTTCCAGCGTGCGGTTCCATCCGGGATATCTATTACTAAGTTGAGCATGGGTCACAGTAACCTTGAGATTCTGCAGGAGACGTCCTGATAAGTTCCCTGAATTGTTCATCATTTAACTCCTTTAAAGCTTTTATATCCTCATTATAACGGTTTCATTTAACTAAAACATCTTACTTAAATACAAATAGTTCTTAATTTCGATCATGTTCATGTCCTTAAATAAAGTATATCCTCTAACCATAACCATTAATAAGGAAGTGATCAGAGATGGGTACAGTTCGTTATGGGATTATTGGTATTGGAAATATGGGAACCGCACATGCGCAAAGTCTTCTGAGTGAGATTAAGGGGGCTGAGCTTACAGCCGTATGTGATATAAGAGAAGAACGTTTGAAATGGGCTGAAGAGCAATTACCTGAGAATGTTAGGAAATATTCTACGCCGAAGGAATTATTCGAGTCACGTATCATGGATGCGGTATTAATCTGTACTCCGCATTATGATCACCCTACACTTGCAATCGAAGCTTTTCAGTATGGTTATCATGTACTAGTGGAGAAGCCTGCAGGTGTTTATACGAAAGCTGTTCAACAGATGAACGATGCTGCAGCACAGTCTGACCGCAAATTTGGAATCATGTACAATCAGCGTACGAATCCTTTGTATCAGAAGCTGAGAGATCTTATTCAGTCTGGTGAGTTAGGTGAGATTCGCCGGACGAATTGGATTATTACCGACTGGTATAGATCGCAGAACTACTATAACTCTGGTGGCTGGCGGGCGACATGGGCGGGTGAAGGTGGCGGGGTATTGCTTAATCAAGATCCTCATCAGCTAGATTTATGGCAATGGACGACAGGCATGATGCCGAAGCGGATAAGAGCATTTTGCCACTTGGGAAAATATCGCAACATTGAGGTTGAAGATGATGTAACCGCTTATGTGGAATACGAGAATGGCGCTACAGGTCTGTTTATTACTACAACTGGAGAGGCACCGGGAACTAATCGTTTTGAAATCAATGGCGATAATGGGAAAATCGTAGTGGAGGGCGGGAAGCTAACCTTTTGGCGTTTACGTACACCGGAGCCGCAGTTCAACGCAGAGTTTACGGGAGGTTTCGGTAGTCCGGAATGTTGGAAATGTGAGATACCTGTACAAGATGGCGGAGGGGAGCAGCATAAAGGGATTCTACGGAACTTTACGAATGCCATTTTGCATGATGAGGTTTTACTTGCTCCCGGGGAGGAAGGGATTAAGGGGCTTACCCTTTCAAATGCCATGTATTTATCGGCTTGGACGGACAATTGGGTGGAGCTTCCGATGGATTCGGATTTATTCTACGAAAAGCTGATGGACAAAGTAAAAAATTCGACTTTCCAAAAGGAAGCCTCAGAAACTAAAACATTGAATGTTAAAGGAACTCATTAAATCGAAGGAGAGAGGTTAAATCCTATGAAACGTTCGACGATTGCGGCTCAAATGTACACGTTACGTGACTATACTCAAACTGCGGAGGATTTAAGATCAACTTTTCAAAAGGTATCGGCAATGGGTTATGAGAGCATTCAGATTTCAGCAATTGGACCAATCGATCCGAAGCTTGTTAAACAATATGCGGATGAATCAGGGCTGACGATATGTGCGACCCATGTGTCCTGGGATCGATTATTGAATGATCTGGATGCGCTAGCCGCAGAGCATAAGCTGTGGAATTGCAAATATATTGGACTTGGAAGTTTACCGGAAGAATTTCGTACGGGGCTTGAAAGCTACCGGGAATTCGCGAAATTGATATCTGAAATTGCAATAACTCTAAAAGAACAACATGATCTGCAATTTGTTTATCATAACCATGATTTTGAATTTGAATGCTTTGAAGGTTTTACTGGAATGGAAGTACTGCTTAATGAGACTGATCCTGCAGTTGGTTTCATACTTGATCTATATTGGTTGCAGGCTGGTGGTGCGAGCCCGGTGGAATGGATACGTAAAGTTAAAGGCAGAATGCAAGTCGTGCATTTAAAGGATATGGCGATAGTTGATAGGAAACAGGTTTTTGCTGAAATAGGCGAAGGAAACATGAACTATGCAGAAATCATTACTACTTGTCGTGAGACGGGTGTTGAATGGTACGTTGTGGAGCAGGATGTTTGTAGACGTGATCCTTTTGAGAGCTTAGAGGTGAGTCTGCGCTATCTTATTAGCCTATTATAGAATCGATAAAACGCCATTAGGAGGATTCTGATGAATAGAATAGATGGGATGACCTATGCACCCACATATGAAGCTAAACCCGTAGTGAAGCCGGGTGAATTCATCATCGCAGCTATTGCCCTAGATCACGGTCATATTTATGGGATGTGTAATGGTCTCGTTGAGGCGGGTGCTGAGCTGAAATGGGTATATGATCCGGATGAAGAGAAAGTTAGAGCATTCATAGCCAAATATCCTGGAGTTAGGGCTGCTGAGACTATGGATGATATATTGGAAGATCCAGAGGTTCGCTTAGTTGCAGCGGCAGCTATTCCTTCAGAACGAGGCCCCTTAGGAAATAAGGTTATGGTTCATGGAAAGGATTATTTTACGGATAAAACCCCTTTTACAACACTAGAACAGCTGGATGCTGCTAGAGCTTTGGTCGCAGCAACCAATCGGAAGTACATGGTTTACTATAGTGAGCGTCTTCATGTTGAAAGCGCAATCTATGCAGGCCGGTTGATCCGTCAAGGGGCTATTGGTCGTGTTCTTCAAGTCATTGGATTAGGTCCGCATCGATTAAATGCTTCTAGTCGGCCGGAATGGTTCTTTGAGCGGGAGAAATATGGCGGCATCCTGTGTGATATCGGCAGTCATCAAATAGAACAATTTTTGTATTATACAGAGTGTCAGGATGCTACAGTTGTTCACAGTAAGGTAGCAAATTATAATCATCCATCCTACCCTGAATTGGAGGATTTTGGTGATGTTACGCTTGTTGGGGACAATGGTTCAACCCAATACTTCCGTGTAGATTGGTTTACGCCTGACGGGCTCGGAACCTGGGGAGATGGGCGCACCATGATTATGGGAACGGAAGGCTACATTGAACTGCGCAAATATACTGATATTGGTCGTTCAAATACACCGGATCATGTGTACTGGGTAAACGGGGAAGGGGAGCATTACGAGCATGTAGCTGGAAAGGTTGGATTTCCGTTCTTTGGTGAGCTTATCCTCGATTGTCTGAACCGGACGGAGCTGGCCATGACTCAAGCACATGTCTTCAAAGCTGCTGAACTATGTTTGAAGGCTCAAGCCCAGGCGATGAATCTAACCCCTAATCAACTTAAATAGCGAATGGAATAATGAATGGAGGTGGTAGAGGTGAACAAACTTGGAGTAGCGATTATTGGCTGCGGGGCGATATCTCCTCTCCATGCTAAAGTAATATCAGCTATAAAAGAGGTGAACCTACTTACAGTTGTAGATATTGATGCTGATAAAGCTACACGAGCAGGAAAAGAATATGCCTGCGATGCCACAGATGATTATAGAGAAATACTAAATGATAATCGTATTGATGTTGTACATCTCTGTACACCTCATTATCTGCATGCAGAAATGGCTGTAGAGCTATTACGTGCAGGGAAGCATGTGTTAACAGAAAAGCCAATCGCCGTCGATCTTCCTTCAGCCAAGCGTATGCTGGAAGCAGCGGAAGAGAGCTCCGGCCAGCTTGGTGTGGTGTTCCAGAACCGTTATAATGATGCTTCCATTTATATGAAAAAGACGATTGATTCTGGCGCATTAGGGAAACTGCTTTGTATGAAAGGTGTCGTAACCTGGCATCGAAATGAAAGTTACTACAAAGATAGCAATTGGAGGGGACGATGGTCCACGGAAGGCGGAGGTGTTCTAATTAATCAGACCATTCATACCTTGGATTTACTTCAGTGGTATGGGGGTGAAATTAAATCCGTGAAAGGCAGTATTACCACAGATGTGCTGGATGGCGTCATTGAAGTAGAAGATACTGCCCATGCTTGTATTGACTTCGCCAATAATGTTCGCGGGCTATTTTATGGCACAAATACTTATCTCGAGAACACTCCCGTGGAGTTGGAGCTAGTTTTTGAAGAGGGGACTCTTAACCTCCGTCGAGAGCATTTGTATCTTTGGAAAGATGGGAAGGAAACCTTGGTTTGTGAGCCTATATTCAGTCCTACGGAAGGCAAATCGTATTGGGGGACTGGGCATAAGAGACTAATCGAGGACTTCTATGACCACATTTTCAGTGGATCAAAGTTTTGGCTGGATGGTCCTGAGGGGATAAAAGCGCTGGAACTGGTGAAGCATATTTATAGCTCATCGCAGAGGAACAAATAAGTCATAAATATAGCGAAGGCTGTTCATATGTAGATTTATCTACAAATGAAGCAGCTTTTTCGTGTTTAGGGACTTCCCGCATTGGGTTAAACACTAAGAAGACTACGACTTGCCGAGGATAGATTTGATTAATTCTCCTTAGTGGAATAATCTAAAGTAAGTATAGGTTATATACAGCAAGATATCTGGAGGGCGCATACAATATGGAGGAAATATTACAGAACATTAGAACGAACACCAAGCTAATTTCCATTGTGCAGACTATTGTTTTTACCTTTGTCATATTATACGTACTGATGTTTCTTTCTGGCGGATTATTCACCACCTTTTTTATTATGCTCATTGCTTGTTTCGTTAGCTTAATTGCGGCTTTACTCATGTTAATTCGAAAAAGCTTCTTATGGGCAATCGTTGATCTTGCTGCGGCGGGCAGCATGTTTATTTATTTTATTAATAATGCTTAGGTGTTATTAATCCTTGCATGAAGCGGGTTTATGGCTGTAGCTTAAGTTTCTTACCGTAGAGGACTTATTTCTCTCTTTTTTGCAAGCTTTTAAATAATTTATTTTTTTCATATAATAGTAGATATTAAATTTATAAATAATTGTAATACACTCGGATAAGGGTATAATTGAGACAGAAAAGGTGTGACGCCTAAGAAGGAGCGCCCACATCCTTTCTGCAAAATTCAGGGGATAAGGATGGTAATAATGGGCAAAAGTGCAACTGAAACAGACGTCATTTTAATTGGTGCTGGGATCATGAGTGCGACTTTAGGAACACTTTTAAAAGAATTAGTGCCGGATTGGAAGATTAAAGTGTTTGAAAAGCTCGAAAATGCAGGTGAGGAAAGCTCTAATGAATGGAATAACGCAGGAACTGGACATGCGGCGCTCTGCGAGCTTAACTACACTGTCGAAAAATCCGACGGAACTGTGGATATAAGTAAAGCCATCCAAATTAATGAACAGTTTCAACTTTCAATGCAATTTTGGTCTTATTTGGTAAATCGTAAGCTGATACATAATCCGCAGGACTTTATTATGCCCTTGCCCCATATGAGTTTGGTACTAGGGGAGAAGAATGTAGCTTTTTTGAAGAGAAGATTTGAAGCGCTCTCAAAAAATCCATTGTTTCAAGGTATGGAATTTTCCGATGACTCTAGCAAATTAATGGAATGGATACCGCTTATTATACAAAATCGTCCATCGAATGAACCTATAGCAGCAACAAAAATAGACTCTGGCACAGATGTTAACTTTGGTGCTTTAACGCGTATATTATTTGATCACTTAAAGAGTAAAAATGTAGAACTCCATTATAAACATTGTGTGGATGGAATCAAACGTACAAGCGATGGGTCATGGGACTTGAGAGTGAAGAACGACAGCGGTACTATTGAACATCATACTGCAAAATTTGTCTTTGTTGGTGGCGGGGGAGGAAGCTTGCATATCCTGCAAAAATCAGGTATTCCTGAAGGGAAGCATATTGGTGGATTCCCGGTAAGTGGAATATTTATGGTGTGTAATAAACCAGAAGTTATAGCCCAGCATCATGCAAAAGTATACGGTAAAGCTAAGGTTGGAGCACCTCCAATGTCTGTTCCGCATCTGGACACTAGATTTATTGACAACAAAAAATCGTTGCTATTTGGACCGTTTGCTGGTTTCTCACCAAAATTTTTAAAAACCGGTTCAATGTTTGATTTGATCACTTCCGTAAAACCGGATAATCTCCTAACGATGTTGTCTGCAGGTGCAAAAAACATGTCTTTGACCAAATACCTAATCGAGCAAGTGTTGTTATCGAAGGAAAAACGCATGGAGGAATTACGAGAGTTTATCCCGAATGCCAAAATAGAGGATTGGGATCTAGTCGTAGCAGGCCAACGCGTGCAGGTAATCAAAGATACAGAGGACGGCAAAGGTATTCTTCAATTCGGTACAGAGGTTATTAGCGCCGCAGATGGTTCGATTGCAGCATTGCTTGGGGCTTCCCCAGGTGCTTCTACGGCTGTTCACGTGATGCTTGAAGTACTTAATAAATGTTTCCCTCAGCATATAAAAGAGTGGGAACCGAAAATAAAAGAAATGATTCCTTCTTATGGCCTGTCACTACTGGACAATCCAGAGCTTTTGCATGAAGTGCACACATTAACGGCAACTACTTTGGGTCTAGGTGGAAAAGAGCGAGTGAATAGTTAAAAAATGATCAATCGCTCGAAAGTCTGATAATTGACAGAGATTTTCTTCGAGAAAGCCTATGGATTTAATTCATAGGTTTTTTGTTGAGTTCTGAAAGAACTTTTGGAGAATAACGAATACTATATCATCTTTGCGAACTTCAAGGCTTTTCCGCAAGAGAAGGACGTAACTGATGTTCAGACCTATGAGGAGTTCTTAAATAGTGATTGTCAGCTTGTACTTTTAGTCGTTGATTGTGAATATGCTACAGTTTATTGTAAAGACCAAGGAAAGCTTGAAGCGCTGTACCATAATGCGATTGCAAATGGATATGAAGATGTTCAGTACATTACGAATGAAAATGACTTCAGAACAAGATTGTCAGTATGGTAGAAAAATAAAAGTTCTGTTAGATCGTATGAAGTTAATAAATCTGGAAGCAACAAAAAGCCCCAACACTCGCTGGGGCTTTTTGTTATATCCAAATGTTGAACTTGTTTTATCTGAAGATTGGATAAGGAACTTACTGATTAACGTTTTCTGCTCCAGGGACAATTTCAATATTAGTGATTAGGTCATCGGCGATAGTAAAGAAATAATAAAACAGTTGAGGACTTCCCGGGAAGATTCCGCTGGTTAATGAAGTCACAATTATTATCCCGTATTTATTTTCAACGTCTATAACTTCAGACTTCAGCTTAAACTCATCGTTAGATTTTCCACGCCATTCTTTAATAGCCTCAATTCCATGAAAATGATTATTTTCACCGATATCATGAATGTGTGCATCTTTTGCCATGCAAACATCCATGACCACATTATCATTAGTGTTTAACGAATCCATATAAATTTCAACAGGTTGTGGTAGTTGTTTTAACATTGTGTTACCCCCTTTCTTTAATATCCTAGCATTTATAACTAGACTACTTTATGTCATATTACAATTTTAAAGAATCCTATAAGGGGATTTGACGAACAAATCATTCGTTTGTTACAATGGCCCCATCAATTAGGAAAAGGATGAGGACGATGGTTCGTCGTTTGAAACGGTTTAAGAATGTCGCTACTGTATCAAGCTTCTAAGTATAAATGCTATAAATTACTTAGAAGCGAGGGGAAAGAATGAAACAGCAATTGTTTAACCACTGGTCAGAAACGAAGTATTTGAAGGATATTGTCACCAACCCAATGATTGAGGTAGGGGATTACTCGTATTACTCTGGTTATTACGATAGTCATCCTTTTGAAGACGGGTGCGTCAGATATCTTTGGGGAGATGAACCGTCAAGAAAGTTATTTAACCCGATCGAAGATTTTGGGTGGCATTTAGATAAATTGATTATAGGAAATTATGTTTGTATTGCAAGTGGTGTAATTATTTTAATGGGTGGAAATCACAATCATCATCCTGAATGGATTACCGTGTATCCCTTTTTAGACCAGATTGAAACCTCTTATGAACCCAAAGGGGATACGATCATAGAAAGTGATGCTTGGATTGGGATGAATGCAATGATTATGCCAGGTGTGAAAATAGGTGAAGGTGCTATTGTTGCGGCAGGTTCGGTTGTTGTAAAAGATGTTGCACCATATACAATAGTTGGTGGCAACCCTGCTAAAGAGATTAGGAAACGATTTGCAGATCGTGAAATCGAAAAGTTAAAGGAAATGCGTTGGTTCGATTGGAAACGTGAGAAAATCGAACAAGCTACATCTATCTTTTCAAGTTCATCGATTGATCAATTATATGAGTTTTATCTAAGGGAAATAACATCATAACACAATCACAACAGGCTGCCACAATTATTCGGCAGCCTGTTCTTTTATCAGATAAGGTAGTTTGATAATATTGTTATTTACCATATTAATCCTAATTAGTATGATAATATGAATGGGCGTAAGGCCTACTCTTTCATGGGGGGAGATAGATTCTGAAATATATTGAATTTGGTCTCGGCAATACATGGTTTATTAGAACTGAAACGGAGTTAGAGGATGGAAGTGAATTTGAAGAAAAAGGAATTGTGAAACCGGTAAGGTTCCGTTCGTTATATCTCAGGATTTGGATTGGCAAAACTGTAGTAATCTTAGACTTAAAGGAAGGTTTTAAAAAAAGTAAGAAAAGTTATAACGCGTTTAAGATTATTTTTGGTATAACAAGCCTCTAGAATAGAAGAGCATACATATAAGGACAAGATGGAGGAAACTATGGATAAAATATTAAATGAAATAGCCATTTTGATAAGCAGTGAGGAAAAAAGAGTTACTATTGGGATTTCGGGTCATGGTGCATCTGGAAAGACAACATTTGCCCATAATCTTTTAAAGCTTCTGGGTCATGAGAATGTGAATTATATGAATACTGATCCCTATATTATCGGCTCTCATCTTAGAAAGTACACTATAATCGATTATGAATATAACAATGAACGTCATAGTAATAAAATGACAGCTTGTCATCCTTCTGCTCATAATATTTTTGCTCTAGAGAGAGACATCCGAATGATGCGTGATGGTTTAGATTTTTATACAATAGATACGAATTATGTAAAGAGTACAATGATAGCTTCACAAAACAGAGTGAATATTGTAGAGGGTATGAGCGTTGCTTTTGCAGAACCGAATTTATTTTATCTGAAGGTTTACTTATATACGGATGGAGACACTGAATTGATGAGAAGGAGTATACGTGATGTCTCTGAAAGAGGAACAGACATCAAATATTTAAGAAAATCTCATGAAGACCGTAGAATTCAATATGAGTTATTCATGCATCCTTTTCATCGAAACTTTGATATCGTTATAAAAAATTCCAAAGAAGGCTATATTCTTGAAAATGAATTCAGGAGGGAATTATGAATCTTGCAAATAAAGTAACAATCGCCAGAATATTATTAATCCCTATCTTTATAGTGCTTTTCACAAAATACCCTGATTGGCCAGAGGGGATTTATTATGCAGCTATTGTTTTTTTACTCGCATCAGCTACTGACAAACTAGATGGGTATATTGCTAGGAAGTATAATCAGGTTACGAACCTTGGGAAGTTACTTGATCCATTAGCGGATAAGTTACTCATATCTGCAGCGTTGATCCTACTAGTAAGTCAGCAGATGTTATACGCATGGGTTGCTTTAGTTATTGTAGCAAGGGAAGTGATCATTACAGGGATTAGGCTTGTCGCTGTCTCTCAGAAAATAGTGTTGCAAGCTGATCGATACGGAAAAATTAAAATGGTGTCTCAAGTGATTGCAATTACAGCTGTTATGTTAAACAATCATCCATTCGCTTTTATTACGAATATACCTATCGATCAAATCCTAATCTATATTACATTAATCATAACTGTCTATTCTGGCTTTAACTACATAAAAAATAACTATCGTTCTTTAAAATTAGAGAGATGGGGATAAAAGTCCGCCATCACCCGCATGTTTAATTATAATTGTTTATTACCCTCGATATCTTTTCTGAGATGCTATGCTTTTTAAGCAAAAAGCTGCCACACGGCAGCTTTTTTTGCGGTTTATGGAATTATCAATACTTAAACTAGTGGATACAACTCAACTTTACGTTCCCATTGCAGATTGTACAATAGAAATCACTATTCTCGCTCATTAACTACCATCTACTGTACTTTGTGCAATCAAACTACGGGAAATGTGCTATAATGGGCAATTTTCATTGGATCGATTGTACAAAATACAACAGAAGTATCATTCAGCTCGATTTAAATAAGTTCTGTTGCACAAAATACAATGGCTAAGAACGATAATCTTAGAAGCCTATGCTCAAATCTGAACGATTGACAGAAAAGTGTATTACACGTATAGTACATAAATAAGATGTATGAACCACTTAGTACACACACTTAGTATATGGAGTTGGTTGTATGACAAAAGAACAAAAATCAGGTGTCAGCTTTAATATTCGAGAGCCGGTATATATTCAAGTTGTCCGTTACTTTAAAGAACAGATTGCTACAGGGCAAATCGGAGCAGGAGATAAGATTCCTTCACGGCGTGAACTGGCATCCGTAATGAAGATTAATGCGAACACGGCGCAGAAGGCGTATAAGGAAATGGAGGAACAGGGTTTGATCGTAACAGAAGGAAATTCCCCGAGCCGAATTACACAGGATCAGAAGATCCTAAGCTCGATTCGTGCTGAATTAATCGAAAGTGCAGTGGATATATTCATCGGTTCCATTCAGAATATTCAAATTCCAGTTGAAGAACTAGTAGAGATCATAAAGACAAAATATACATCGGAGCGAAAGTTATCTCCAGAGGGTGGTGACACAAGATGATCCAAGTGAATCAGATGGTGAAGAATTATGGATTCAAGAAGGTCCTAAATGGCGTTAGCTTCACAGCTGCCAAGGGAGAGATTACCTGCCTGATCGGAATCAATGGTGCCGGGAAGTCAACGGTGCTGAAGTCCATCATGGGACTGACACCATACAAAGGTGAAGTCTTAATCGATAATGCGTCACTAACACCTGCGATGTATGAGAAAATCACCTTCATTCCAGATTCGTTAACGATGCCCTCCAATATGCGAATTGCTGATTGCTTGAGCTTTATGGCTGACTTTTATCGGAATTGGAACGCTGAACGTGCAGAGGAAATGCTTAAGTTCTTCCAACTGAGCTCTTCAGATCGCGTATCCTCATTGTCTAAGGGGATGGCTGCGAAGTTAAATTTGTTGCTCGGACTTGCCTTGGAATGTGATTACATCCTAATGGACGAACCGTTCTCGGGGATTGATATGTTCAGCCGCGAGCAAATAACTGATGTATTCACGAGCGAATTGATAGAGAATCGTGGTGTGATTATCACAACTCATGAAATTAACGATATTGAGCATTTAATTGATAAAGTAGTCTTACTACAGTATGGGAAGGTAGAACGTGAATTCTACTGTGAAGAAGTTCGCGAGCAGGAAGGTAAGTCCATTACGGACGTAATGAGAGAGGTGTACATGAAATGAGAGCTTTTGTGAAGCTATTGAATTTTGAAATGAACCGATTTGCCAAAATATATATTGGACTCATGGTGCTGACAGTCGCCTTGCAACTTGTAGCCGTCACCATTGGTGCTAATCATTGGCTTGATTCTGCCAATGAAACAATAAGAGTGAATCAATGGACGCTTGAGCAATATCACAATGTGAAAGGATATATTCAGCTAAACAGTATGATGTATGCTCGCTATAATGGATTGCTATATTTCGGACCCATATTTTTGAGCATAACAGTGTTGCTAATATATAGCTGCTTCATCTGGTACCGTGACTGGAGAGGTAAAAATACGGTAGTATATCGTCTGCTCACGTTGCCATCCAATCGGGCGAATTTATATTTTGCCAAACTGGTTACGATCTTGCTATTCGCATTTGGACTTGTCGCCCTGCAAATTATCCTTGTTCCACTGGAGCGTTTGATAGCACAGTCGATCCTTCCTGCTGAATTATATCGGAACATCTCGATATTTGATTATTTGAAGTATCCTACTGTACTTAAAGTTCTGGTTCCGCCCTACTTTTCTGAGTTTTTACTATACTATGGACTGGGCATTACGGGCTTGATCGTCTTGTTCACAGCGATTCTAATGGAGCGAAGCTACAGACTGAAAGGGATGGGCTTTATCGTACTATACTTAGCGATTCTGGCTGGATTGGCCTCAATACCCTATCGCATGGGTTATAGCAGATACGATAGCTACTTCTATCCAAGAGAAATTATAGGCGTTTGTCTCGGACTAATAGTGATCATTGTTGGAGGTTCGCTTTGGTACAGCTTGTATCTATTGCGTAAGAAAATATCGGTATAATAGAAGGGGTATGGAGGTTAAGGAATGAGAAAATATATGCTTACCGCTGTTCTTGTAGTGTTCACGGTTGTTACAATCGGGACGTATTATGTACAGGCTTCACAAGAGACACCACCTATTTATAAGCTGACGACGGTTCAAGGGGATGCTTCCCTCGTTGAAGGTATAGCAGTATACGGAAATTACATGAGTAAGGATAATGTTTTTGGTATCAAACGAGCTTATATCACTACAAAAGGTACAGATTATCCAGATGAAAAGTCTGCGACAAGCCAAAGCTTAAATCAAAGACCAATGAAAACGCAAATGGATCAGTGGATTGAAGTGCATCGTCAGTTCATGCGCGGTAAGACAAACACATCTGGTTTCTATGAGAATGAGGAAATGCTTGCTTATGTTAATGCGACAGTAGATACGAAGCGATCAAATGATTCATCAGCGAAGAGAAATGCAAAGCTTAGTATTTCTGTACTCAACAAGCAGAAGAACAATACGTTTGAAATCACATCCGATATCAATGTAGATTATGATGTTTCAGATATTTATGTTCAAAATGTACAGCTTGTTGATCAGCAGCTTGTTGCTATGGTGTTTATGAATCACAGTGCCAAAGGCTATGTATCTGAACCGCAGATCCTCCGTGTCAATCTAACAACAAAAGAGATTAAGAATGAGCCGCTCGCGTTACCAGGCGGTAAATCTGTAGCAGCAGACGGGGATACTCAATACGCATGGTTAGCCAATCAAAATCTGGAGCACACTGAGCAATGGATTTTAAGGATTAGTAGAGATAATCATAGAAAGGTATATCAAGTGGATGTTAAGACAGGACAAATCTCGCCGCTCGCATTCCAAGGGCATGAAATGTTATTGAATAATATTATGAATGCCTATGGACAGAAAATTTATTTCCTGCAAAAAGCTGTATCGAGTAAGGAAAATATAGGATTCACAGTTATTTCTTACGATCTTGTGAGTAAAGAATATGAGACTACTCTGAAGAATACAAATATAGATTTAAGTGAAAACATTACCTATGCTTTTAAACAAGACCATCTCTATATTATGGGTTATAAGAATTTCAAAGGTAATCGTCTATATGTATTTAATTTGACAAGCGGTAACCTTGAGTACGAAGGAAAAGCAATATCAACAGAGGCCGCAAATCAGGCTGAAGATGAAGCTAACATGGATTTGAATTTTATCGATCTCGGTCAGTTCTAGCATAATTTTTAGAATAGAAAATTAGATATAAAGAGACATAAAGAAACAAAAAGAGATATAAAAAGGACAAAGGCCGAGCTAATGACTTCTAATAGTCATTTTCCTCGGCCTTTTAGTCGTGAAATATAAAACAGTCATTAAACACTATATTTCGATTAAAATATATTGTAAAACGATAAACTATATGTTAGATTCAATTTTGAAAATAACTTTGTGAGGTGTGTTTTATGAAACTTGGATCAACGCTTTTTTTAAGGATCGCTGTTGTTCTTATTGGGCTTCCAGTTCTTGCCTTGTGTATAATTTTTGTGCCTGCGATTTCGAATTATGCGGCAGAATTATATCCCGATCAAACCTATATTAAATATCTCTTGTATATTGTTTTGTATGCATCGGCGATACCTTTTTATTTTGCATTGTATCAAGCGATCAAACTGTTAGGGTATATTGACAATAACAACGCTTTCTCAGAATTATCTGTAAAGGTTTTAAAAAACATCAGGAACTGTGCAATCTCAATCAGTGGAATTTATGTAGTAGGATTGCCGCTTTTCTATCTCGTCGCGGAGAGAGATGATACCCCGGGGTTCTTTGTCATTGGGATGGTTGTGATTTTTGCTTCCATGGTGATTGCAGTGTTTGCTGCAGTGCTCCAAAAGCTTTTGAAGGAAGCTATTGATATAAAATCAGAAAATGACTTAACAGTCTGAGGAGAAAACAATGGCGATTATTATTAATATTGACGTGATGCTGGCTAAAAGAAAAATGAGCGTGACCGAGCTTTCGGAGCGGGTTGGAATAACAATGGCTAACCTGTCTATATTGAAAAATGGAAAGGCGAAAGCGGTTCGATTATCAACATTAGAGGCGATCTGCAAGGCTTTGGATTGTCAGCCTGGCGATATTTTAGAATACAAAAGTGACGAGGAGACTTAAGAAATAAATGAACGGTAGAGGCAGGGCTCTTTTCTCAATCTTTATGAGGAGGGGGCCTTTTTGATGTGCAATGATTGGAGGTGGGAAATAAAAGGGGGTGATATAATAAAGATAAAAAATAATTGTAATACAATCAAAATATATTGTAAAACGATATATTATGTGCTAAATTGAATCCAGATTATTAACTTTGTGAGGTGCAGTTTATGAAACGAGAAACACTCTTTTTGAAGATAGTTGTAATTCTTATTGGACTCCCGGTTCTTGCTTTGTGTATTTTTTGGTTACCTACGATTCCTAACAAGGCAGCTGGAGAATATCCCGTATATTTAGTTTATCCCCTTCTTATAGGAGTTTATGTAACGGTGATAGCCTATTTCGTAGCTTTATATCAGGCATTAAGACTTTTAAGCTACATTGACAAGAACAAAGCGTTCTCTGAACTATCTATTAAGGCTTTAAAAAATATAATTTACTGTGCAATCATCATCAGTATCCTATATGCGGCGGGTATGCCACTTATTTACGAAATGGCACAGGAAGCTGATGCACCAGGTCTAATTGTACTCGGACTTGTCATGACTTGTGCTCCAATTGTGATTGCGGTCTTTGCTGCTGTTCTTCAAAAGCTCTTGAAAAATGCCATAGAAATAAAATCAGAAAATGACTTAACAGTCTGAGGTGAAGATAATGGCGATTATTGTGAATATTGACGTGATGTTAGCTAAAAGAAAAATGAGCGTTACAGAGCTTACAGAAAGGGTTGGAATAACAATGGCCAATCTTTCTATATTGAAAAATGGAAAAGCAAAAGCGATTCGTTTATCGACGTTTGATGCGATTTGTAAAGCTTTAGAATGTCAGCCTGGAGATATTTTAGAATACCTAATGGACGAAGATGCTTAAATCGTAATGAGTAATCGACTCCGCAGATTAAAAAGATCAGCATTGCCTAGAAAGGAGAGAGAATCATTTGAAATCAATAACGCAGCTTTTGCATTTTGGCTATCATCAGGCGATGAGTTGCATATTTCCTATTGCGATCTTTGGGACTTTAGCTCTTTCTAACTTAATAGATCTGCCTTACATATACCGATATGATGCCATTCTTATTATATTGCTTATCGTTCAATATCTTATGTACCGTACTGGATTAGAGACGCTAGATGAAATTAAAGTCATCTGTGTATTTCACATTATAGGTTTGCTTCTGGAAATTTATAAGATAAGAATGGGGTCATGGTCATACCCTGAACCCGGGCTAACCAAGGTGTTTGGAGTGCCACTGTATAGCGGGTTTATGTATGCGAGCGTCGCGAGCTATATGTGTCAAATTTGGCGTAGACTGAAAATGGATATGACGGGTTGGCCGGGACTTGCTGCTGCGGGATCGCTCGGAGCAGCTATCTATCTTAACTTTTTCACGCATCACTTCATTCCTGATTTTCGCTGGTGGCTAAAGGGGCTTGTACTCATTGTTTTTTGGAAAACTTGGATCATTTATCGGGTACGAAACACTACTTATCGGATGCCCTTGACACTGGCTTTTTTCTTAGTAGGTTTCTTTATCTGGTTAGCTGAGAATATCGCTACATTCTTTAATGCTTGGAAATATCCTGATCAGAATCAGGTATGGCATGTGGTTAGTGTTAGTAAGATCAGTTCATGGTTCCTTCTGGTCATTATTAGTGTCATTATAGTTGCTCAGCTTAAACATGTTAAAGCTAACCGTAAAGCGAAAGAGTAAAGTATTGGCTTCAAAGGAAATAGTAGTACATGGAGTAAGAACAAATTAGTGTTGAGGAGGAGATGAGATGGAATATACAGATTTGAAAGAATTGCAGGATGTATTTTTCTTTGGTCTAATAGAGCCAGAGGTAAATCAACTAAGGTTATCTTTTTGTAAAAGTAAAGTTAGTGATATAGCTGAGCCACTTATGGATGGTGAGAAAAACTCTCCCATAATACAAGTTGATTTTCACTCCTATATTGCATATTCGATTAAAAATGAATTCTTTACTTCTTGGGATGATTACGAGGAATTTGACGGAAATACATTTAGGATTTATAAGAAATCAAGGTATCTTGATTTTATTTCTAATAGAATATTCGCATCAAAGGATTTTCCAAAACCATATAAGCACTATGGGATCTGTTGTATTGACCATGTCATTGATGTTATTTCAACATCGGAACCAGTTGTAAAGGAAATGAAATAGATTTGAATATCTTTCAAATGCAGCTTAAAAAGCCGATGGTGCACGTTGATATGCTTGTCTTTTTTAACGATTAGAGTTATTATGGATTTTCAAAGTCGTTAATGGAGGTGCTGAATGAAATATTCCCAAGCGACAGACTATGCGCTTCATGCAATGCTTTATCTGGTGACGGCGGCGTCCGATAAGCCTGTAGGCGTTCAATTACTTGCTGAGAAGCTGGGTGTTTCGCAAACCTATCTGTCCAAAATGATGACCAAGCTAGTCAAGGCTGGATTGATTCAATCTGCACCCGGTGCAAACGGTGGGTATCGTCTCCGACGGAAGTCCGAAGAGATCTCTTTTCTGGATATTATCCATGCGATCGAAGGGACTGCATCTTTGTTCGAATGTAGCTTGGATCACGGTAGCGAGTGCTTGATTCAACAGGTTGTGATTGACGCTGAAAGACAGATGGAGCAGTACTTGGAGAACAAGAAAATTGCAGATTTGGCGAAAACAATGAAGACGGAGTAAAGATCCGTTCTTTTTTGGAAACAATTAAAGATAATATAAATCCGTAATGACTTTAATATAAAGGGGATTGAAATATGACGGAATTCTGGGAATCAAGCTTTATAGAAAAACAAACAATGTGGGGATTTGAACCTACAGACTCTGCGATCGCCACTAAGGACTTTTTCCTTGAGAGGAATGTTAAAGACATATTGGTACCAGGGATTGGATATGGCAGAAATGCAAAGGTTTTTATTGAGAGTGGGATAAATGTAACGGGTATTGAGATTTCTCAAACAGCGATTGATTTGGCGAGAGAAAATGGACTTGATATTAGCATTTTTCATGGTTCAGTGAATGACATGCCTTATGATAATAACCTCTATGAAGGAATATTTTGCCATGGCCTTATTCATTTGTTGAATAAAAATGAAAGAGAAAAGTTCATTAAGGATTGCTACAACCAGTTAAAGCCAGGTGGTTATATGATTTTTACAACAGTTTCGAAAAAAGCGCCTATGTTTGGAAAAGGTACTCTATTGGATAAAAATTATTACGAGACAGATTATGGCGTAAAAATATTTTTTTATGAGGCTGAATCCATTACACAAGAGTTTGAAACCTATGGACTAGTTGAGTTCTCTGAAATTGACGAGCCCCACAAGGACATGATCAATAAACCGTCGATAAACTTTTTAATGATAAAATGTAAGAAAGAACTATAGAAAAATTTGGACGTATCGAAGATAATATATCTCAAAAGAAAGCAGGTGTTATGTAGATGAGCAATATTATTGATTATTACTCTAGCTTTGACGAGTGGGGCAGGCTGGATAGAGAACCCTTAGAGTTCATAATTAATCTCCATTATATCAAGAAATATATGCCATCAGCTGGGAAGGTGCTGGATAATGGCGCAGGACCCGGTAAATACGCGATGGAACTGGCTAAGCTCGGATATACAGTAACCCTTTCAGATATCACACCTAAATTAGTTGAAGTAGCAACGAAAAAGGCAGCTGAACTAGAATTAACTGAGCAATTTGACGGGTTTTATAACTTAAATGCTATAGATTTAGAAGGAATACCTAATGAGAATTATGATGTTTCATTGATGCTTGGTCCTTTGTATCATTTGCAGAAGGAAGAGGAACGAATTTTAGCAGTAAAAGAGTTGCATCGCGTGACCAAGCAAGATGGCTTAGTATTTGTGGCTTTTCAAAGTCGAATGAGAATGACCATTAATTCGTTACAATCCCCGCAGCAATGGAAACCGAACGATAATATGAACACCATCAATGAATTCTATGAGAGTGGAATCTTTAATCATAGTGACAAGGGCCGGTTTACAGGTGCTTATTATTTTAACATTGATGAGATTCAGCCTTTCATGGAAAGGAATGGATTTGAGTCGATAGATTTAATTGGTTCATCAAGCATTGCAGCCATGTTATCTGCAGAGCAGCAACAGTATTGGACTCACCAAGAGGGGGAAGAGAGCTTGATTAACTTTCTCATATCCAAAGCAAATGATCCTTCAATCTTGGGCATCTCATCACACTTGTTATACATCGGTAAAAGAAAATAAAAAAGAGCGTCAGTTTCTTAACTGGCGCTCTAAATTTTATAAATGACTGATTACCTTACAGATGTAGTGTGTAGCGGTTCGCTTTACTCAACCCGCGGATCATTTCGATTTCCTCTGAAGACAGTGGGGCTGACTTAGCAGCCGTTACATTATTCTTCAACTGCTCCATACTACTCGCTCCAGGGATAATAACCGCCACAGACGGATGACCAAGCGGATAATGAAGCGCCGTTTGTGCTAGGGGGCGTGAGTGACTCGTTTCCTGCACAAGCTGATTATGCAACTTCAGAAGCTCCTCACTACTGTAATCTAAGTACTTCTTCACTGCCTTGCTGCGGCCATTCTCCGAAAGGATGCCACCCGCCAAAGGACCCCGGGCAATAAGACTGATCCCATGCTCGGCCAGCAGAGGGAGAATTTCTTCCTCAGGACGTCGATCTAAAATGCTGTATTGACTCATTACACTGACTATATTTGATTTTTTTACATATTCTCTAATCACATTAGGTCGAATAGAAGAGATCCCATAATATCGGATTAGCCCCTCTTGCTTAAGTTCTTCAAAGGCTTCAATAGTCTCATCCATCGGATCATCGATCGTTCCGCCATGCAGCTGATACAGATCGATATAATCCGTTTGGAGGCGTCTCAGGCTGTCTTTGACTGCGGATTTAATATAGGATTTCGATGGGTCCCAGCTCCAGCCTTCTTGACCTGGAATTATGCGGTTACCCACTTTTGTGCTCAATATCACCTCACCGCGGCGGTGGCGAATCGCCTTACCAATGATCTCTTCATTACGACCCTCATCATACAGATCAGCTGTATCTAAAAAGTTAATGCCTTGATCAAGTGCTTCATGGACGATGGAAGTGGCTTTTGCCTCATCCGTACCTAAGGACATGCATCCGAGACCTACTTCACTTACATATAAATCTGACTGGCCCAAGCGATTTTTATTCATAGGGTGTTCCTTTCTAATTCCGTTGTTTGTTATATTATAACGCCTTATAGCATCGAATTCGAATGTAAAAGAATGATTTCCTTTGACATTATAACCTAGAAGCATTATCGTCATAGCATATGTTATTTACTAGATGATGATGGATAGGGAGAGACTTGAACATATGGAACAAGCAATGTTTGCAGGTGGTTGCTTTTGGTGCATGGTTACACCGTTCGAGGAGTTACCAGGTATCCAAGGGATTGTATCGGGATATGCTGGAGGACTAACCGAGAACCCAACGTACGAAGAAGTCAAAACAGGAACAACAGGACATTACGAGGTGGTACAAATTACGTTTGATCCAGCGCTTTTTTCATACGAGAAGCTGCTTGAATTATATTGGCCTCAGATTGATCCCACGGATGACGGTGGACAATTTCAGGATAGAGGAACACAATACCGGACAGCCATCTTTTACTATAATGAAGAACAACGTTTAGCAGCCCTTGCCATGAAGGAGCAGGTTGCTGTGAGTGGCAGATTCTCAGGTCCTGTCGTGACGGAAATCCTTCCAGCGCCAACCTTTTATCGGGCGGAAGAATATCATCAGGACTATCATCACAAGAATCCCAAGCATTATAAAGAGGATCGTGAGCAATCCGGACGGGATACCTTTATCGCTAAACACTGGTAATCGTAGAAACGGAATTTCTAAAGAAAAAGAGCATGGAGCATCCTAAGTCTTTCGTGGCTTACAGGTGCTCTTTTTGCATCATATACAAATTTTATATATTTTAAATTCTACATACTTTCTACACATTTATAGACTAAACTACTCTAAATCAAGCGAGAAATTCAAAATGGAGGGTTTAGGATGAAAATAATCATACCCATAGTTGCTGTTACATTGCTTTTAAGTGCAGTGTTAGCTGGCTGTCAATCGAGCAATAACGCCCCATCTGGATCAGATAAGAAAGCTTCTATATCGTCAGTGGATCAACCGTGGATCGCAACAAAAAACACAACTCGTATAAATACTTCTGACCCTACTGAGGCAGCAGTTATTGTTTCACAAACCCTTTGGACTGCACAGACGAAGAACAACAGACCTTCAAGTGTAGTATTAACGGATGTAAGCCATTGGCAGATTGCCGCAGTTAGTGCGGATTTGATCCATCATCCGAATAATGGCCCTATTCTTTTTACAACTAAAGAGGGTGTTCCTGAGGCAACGATAGCAGAGCTTAAGCGATTGAATCCTTTAGGCGCAGAAGGTAATAATGGTGTACAAGTAGTGCTCGTCGGACCCATGGCTTCCAATGTCGAAGAACAATTAAAGACACTGGATCTGAAAGTAGACCGAATTGAAGGAGACGAGCCGGCAGCTATAGCACAAGCCATTGATACTTATTATGCAAAAGCTTCCGGTGAACTTCCAAAGGCAGTCATTGTAGGTTCTATGGATAGTCCTGAGTACACACTGCCTGCAGTGAATTGGATCGCCCATATGCCAGAGCCGCTTCTCTATGTAACAAAAGATGAAATTCCAGGCCCTACGGTTAATGCTTTGAAAGAGCGTGGAGGTTCGGCTACGATTTATATCTTAGGACCTGAAAAAGTTGTATCTACAGCAGTAGAAAAGCAATTACAGGAATTCGGCACAGTAACCCGTATAGCTGGAAAAGACATTTATGAGAATGCCATTGCTTTTGCTACTTTTAAGGACGCCAGCAACGGTTTCGGCTGGGGCATAACGACGCCTGGCCATAATTTGTCTTTGTTGACTACCGACTCAACGATGCTGGCGATCGCCGCTGCACCTTTTTCTCATTTAGGGAAACATGCACCGCTTATCTTTACTGAAAAAGACGGGTTGCCAGATTCCGTGATGGAATATATGATGACCCTTCAACCTAAATTTCAAGATTCGCCAGCAGAAGGTCCTTATAACCATGCTTGGTTAACAGGGGACATCAATACCATCAAAGAGAGTGCCCAAAGCGAAATCGATGATATGCTGGAAATCTCTCCGGCTGCAGGCGGCAATTCCCATTCCGGTCACTAAGGGTATGACAGGCTGGCATCATTAGCAATGATGTCGGCTTGTTCTGTTTTTATTTTGTATAATAAGAAGAATTAGAACTAGGCAATGAAGAGGGTGAATGACTTGAATAAGCTCCAGGTACTGATCGTTGATGATGAATGGAATATGCGAAATTTAATTCGGATTTATTTAACCAAAGAAGGAATAACGACTAGAGAAGCGTCAACGGGGCATGAGGCACTCACTTTGCTGAAACAACATAACTTTGATCTAATCCTGCTGGATGTGATGATGCCAGATATGGATGGCTGGCAAGTCTGTAAAACCGTTAGAGAGGTAAGCTCTGTCCCCGTTCTAATGCTGACAGCTCGTTCGGAAACTAAGGACAAGGTTCGTGGTCTCGGCATAGGAGCGGATGATTATCTCACCAAACCGTTCGAGTCAGAGGAATTAGTGGCAAGAATTTATTCTTTGGTACGGCGTTCAATGCTTACATCGACCCAACAACCTCAGAAAAAGGTTCTGAGCTACCCTGAGCTAGCGATTTACCCGGATGCTCGTGAGGTGTATATTCTGGATACAGCGGTTGAATTTACACTCAAGGAATTTGATCTGCTAACGGCCTTGGCGCAAAATACGCACCGTGTCTTTACGAGAGAAGAACTAGTGGAGCGTTTATGGGGCAACGATTATGAGGGTGAGAACCGTGTCATCGACACGCATATTAAGAATATCCGCGAGAAATTACATAAGGCGGGTCTCTCTTATAATCCTGTTCAAACGGTATGGGGGTTAGGTTATAAATTTGAGATCCCAGGTAATCATCTATGAAGAATAATATGATCGGACTGAAGCTCGGGTCAGTTATTATGTCTGTTTTTTTAGTTGTTTTGCTAATTCTTGGGATAACGATAGACCGAATGTTTACCAGCTTTTATTATAACGAGATGCAAAAAGAAACTGAGGAGTTAACCTCGCATTTTATCGGAATGGCTGAATCACCGGATAGTTCAAACGAGCAGATGATGAGTGCTTTTGCAGAATTTTCGGACGTGAGTATATTTAATATTTCAAAAGACGGTAGTGTCATTCTCCATTCGGGTGTTCATGACCGCGCAGATCGTTCATTCATCAATGCTTCGGATATTACTCGGATATTTGCCGGAAAAAGTGTGAATTTTGAGTATACAGATCCTACCGGACACAGATATTTCATCACTGGAAAACCAATTTCAAATGGTCAAACCATCCAGTCTGCACTATATGTAATGTCCTCTACAGAGAACATGAAGCAATCCTTGGCTTCTATCCGTAATCTGCTGTTGCTCGCAGGAATTGGGGCCTTTATATTGGCACTAGGGATCACGGGAATCATTAGTTTATTGTTATCCAGGCCGCTGATCAAGATGCAGAAGGCGACTAGAAAAATTGCTGCCGGTGAATTGGAAACGAGACTTTCCATACGGAGTAACGATGAAATCGGGTTTTTGGCAGGAGCTATTAACGACCTTGCTGTAGATCTGCAAAGATACAGGGATACGCGTCAGGAATTCTTAGCCAACATTTCTCATGAACTACGAACACCCATCACTTATTTGAAGGGGTATACCAAGGTTGTAAAGGATGGACTTTATGAGACCGAAGGGGAACGAGATCTGTATTTGGATATTATCCACGAGGAAGCGCATCGGCTTGAGCATCTGGTAGAAGATTTATTTGAACTGGCAAAGATGGAAGAAGGTAAAATCACACTTACGCTGGACTGGATAGATCTTAAGTACATGACAGAACAAGCGGTACGAAGAGTGGAATTGAAGGCTAAAGAAAAGGGACTTCTGCTGAATATTACGTATCATGGAGATTCGTGTAGGGTTCGTGGAGATGAAAAGCGTATGGAACAGATTATGATGAATCTTCTGGAGAATGCAATCCGCTATACGGATGCAGGTGAAATTACTGTCCATGTAGATGAGGATGTCGATGGGGACTCCGTTTTATTTATTGTGGAAGATACCGGTATAGGTATTCCTGAGGTAGAACTACCCTATGTCTTTGAACGATTCTACAGAGTTGAGAAATCACGATCCAGGCAATATGGTGGAACAGGACTTGGACTATCCATTGTTAAAAAGCTTGTGGAATTACACGGCGGTAAGATTCGAATTACAAGTCAGCCTGGCATTGGAACTCGTTGCGAGGTGCAGCTGCCTAGATTACCATTCGTCGAAAAGTAAGAGCCGAAAAAGACTTCGCGTATTTACGCGAAGTCTCTTTTTATGTGCAATCTACTAAACTATTTTGCTGGCTCAAGCTCTTCAAGTGCCCACTCACAAAATTGTATAGAACTCTCCATATCAAGCACTCGTTTACGGATGAGTAAATAACGTCCAAAAGTCGAAGCTTTTAACTCACGAGTCTCCCTTCGTTCATCACGTAAGACATCGTTGGCTCTCAGCAAGATCTTGTAACGTTCTAGCTCGCTTTTACAAAACGCCGCACGTTGCTGCAGAAGGGCCTTTGCTTCCTCTGGTTTGGAGAGCCATAAACTATACAGCTTAAAATGTAGCTCGTCCCGTAGAACTGGAGGTTCAGCTGGGGTTTCCACCCAATTACGTAATTGCTCTAGTCCTGCCTCTGTAATGGAGTACTCCTTCTTATCCGGCTTATCGGATTGCTCAATAAGCTGATATGAAATATATCCCTGCTGCTCCATGCTCATTAGAAGAGGGTAGATTTGACTATGTCCGGCCCGCCATAACGGTTTGATATTCTGAGTTAATTCATATCCAGACAACGGGTTAGCAGTAAGTAAAGCTAGAAGTCCGTAAGACAGTGTATTCATTACTCTGATACCCTCCAGTTATTATAAATCCGTTTATATTGTGAATTTTGGGGATATGTCAAGATTGACATATTATCCATACAATTATAACATTATTTAAGTTAATTGATATATGTAAAAGTAGACATATGAAAAGATATAGGAGGGTTAGCGTGGACGTTAAACAAGAAAGTAAAATTCTCTTTTGGCCTATAATGATTGCCATATTCTTCGGAAATTTCGTCTCTGTTTTAAGTACAACAACTATCAACATTGCTGTTCCTCTTTTAATGAATCATTTCCATTCGAGCCTGAACACTATGCAATGGATGGTCACAGGTTTTATGCTAGCTACGGGTGTAACTGCACCGCTTGCCGGTTATCTTGGAGGCAGATTCAGCTATAAGCGACTTTATTTATTCGCCTTGACGGGATTCACCATATTCTCCTTACTCTGTGCAATAGCCTGGAATCCTACAACTTTGATTGTATTTCGGATGCTTCAAGGCTCTTGCAGCGGGCTGATTATGGCCTGTACGATGACGATTATATTCCAAGTGATTCCAGCTGAACGCAGACCTTTTGCCGTGAGCTTGTGGTCGCTGTCCGCGATGGTTGCCCCAGCTATAGGGCCGACATTTAGCGGATGGTTACTTCAGTATGCAAGCTGGCACTGGTTATTTTTAATTAACATTCCCATTGGGATCATTGCTATTATTCTGACCGTAACGTTAATTCCTTACTATCGAATGAATGTTCCGAAGTCATTTGATATTCCCGGATTCCTTACCGTTGTACTGGGGAGTTTATCATTGCTAACCGCATTTAGCCAAGGTAACAGCTGGGGATGGGGTTCATGGAAGACTATTTTATTAATACTTGTGGGGATAGCTCTTCTAGTTTACTTTGTCTTGCACGAGCTCAAGACGGAAGTACCGTTGCTGAATTTACGTGTCTTCCGAAATCGCCGCTTTACTGCCATGCTAAGTATCTATAGTCTGGTGACGATAGCGATGTATGCTGGAACCTATTTAACACCATTGTTCTTACAGACGGTAGAAGGAGCAACAACACTAAAGACCGGGCTTATCTTATTACCATCTTCGATCCTCCTTGCATTGTTAAGCCCAATTGTGGGTAAGCTGTATCCGAAGTTCGGACCTGTGAAGTTAATTTCTGCTGGTATTTTATTTATTTTCATCGGTTTATTCATGATGAGCCGGCTGCATACGAACGTTTCTTACAGCTTCGTGATGTGGGCGATGGTCGTTCGCAATTTAGGGATTGGATTAGCTAACGTCCCGAGCAGCACAGCGTCTATGGAGGAAATTCCAGTCGAATGGTCAGGTCATGCCACATCGATCAACAACTGGGTTCGGAATGTGTTAAGCTCACTTGGGATTGCGGTGTTCACTTCTATTTTGTCCACAAGATCCATACTGCACTCTAAAGAATTGATCAATTCAGGTGCAGGTAATGCAGATACGATAAGATTATTATCGTTTACCATGGGTGTGAATGATGTATTCGTAGTCGGCTCAATCATCGTGTTGCTTGGATTACCACTTATGTTTTTATTGCGCAAGAAGCGTAGTGTGATTTCTGTTCAGAGTGCGGGATAACCTTCGCTTCACATTAGAAAAGCAGACCAAGGGCTAAACCTTGATCTGCTTTTTTATGTTTTATACCCTTAGTTAGTGCATCATGTCGCCCATTCCACCCATGCTGCCCACAATTTCCGGATTGATCATCCCGAATATCATCGCGATATGCGCTACAACCAAGAATCCACTGATGAATATAAAATGAAGCTTCATTTTCTGTTCATCTGTTCGTTTACGAGCGATCAGACCAAGATCTAACAAAGCTAGCGGTAATAAGAAAAGCACTCCGCTCAAATAGAAGCCTACGGCTACTACGTCAACCCATGTGTGCCACTCACCATTCACTGTCAAAGGGATGAATGCGGTAGGAAACAAGTAGAGGAATACGCCTGTGAAGTACAACCCAGCCAGAATGCTACAGATTTTGTTAAAGGTCCGTAAAGAGCTCTTTAGATTTTTGGTGAACAAGATAATAAACTCTGTGATGGTGATCGTCTCAGCAAAAATCACAGGGATCGCCATGAATAAAATCAAGTTCCAAGGCTGATTATCTGCAAGCAAAGACATATAATGGGTCATATTCATAAAATACTCCTCCGATATATAAAAATAACTTTCGCACTGATCGTATTAAAGAAGTATGTGGAAAGTATGTAGAAACGAATGTATTATAAATACATCCATTAATTACAATCGAGGGGAGCAAGACAGCGTGGGAAGAGGACTACGAAGTATTTTATTTGATTTGGATGGGACATTAACGGACCCTAAAGAAGGGATTACAAAAAGCGTCGAATACGCATTAAACAAATTTGATATTCAAATCGAGCATTTAGATATGCTTCTTCCTTATATAGGCCCACCTCTTTACGATTCTTTTATTGAGCTACATCAGTTCTCAGAGGAACAAGCGCGTCAAGCGGTTATCTTCTACCGTGAGCGTTACAGCGTCGTTGGACTGTATGAGAATAGGGTGATTGATGGTATACCGCAATTGCTGGAAGGTCTTAAGAATAACGGATATTCGTTGTATGTAGCTACCTCTAAGCCTACTGTTTTTGCAGAACAAATTCTTGAGCATTACAAACTAGATCATTATTTTGATCATATTGGTGGTAGTAATCTAGACGGCACCCGTTCTAAAAAGAAAGATGTGATACAGTACGTCCTCGATCAGAATGTCATTCTTCCAGAAGAAGCTGTGATGATTGGAGACCGCGAACATGATATCTTCGGAGCTATTGGTTGTGGAGTAGAATCTATCGGTGTGACGTTTGGCTACGGTCCTAAAGGAGAACTAGAGCATGCTGGAGCAGATCATATCGCTTATCGAGTAGAAGAAATTGCGGCTATCATCCAACATATATCATTAAGAGAGCGGTGTGCGAAATGATCCAACCTCGTAATTCAATTTTGGAGGGCAACACAGTCAAGCTGGTTCCAATGGATGACAGCCATGTAGAAGGGCTAGCGAGAGTATTAAGAAATCCAAACATCTGGGAATTTACCTGGCGAAAAATAACGTCGGACGAGCAGGTGCAGGATTTAATCACAACCGCATTCGCAAATCAAAACAATGAATCGCAAATTCCATTCGTTATCATTGATAAAGCTACTGGACAAATCGTCGGTACCACTCGAATCATGCATCCGGATTTAGTTCATCGTAATGCTGAAATCGGATGTACTTGGATCTCGCCTGAATATTGGAGAACTAGTGTGAACACCGAGGCTAAGTCATTACTGCTTCACTATTGCTTTGAAGACCTAAGGCTCATACGTGTAGAATTTACAGTGGTGAAGACTAACTTGAGGTCGCAAAGAGCAGTAGAACGATTAGGGGCTGTAAGAGAAGGGGTTCTGCGCCAACATAGAATCAGATCTGACGGTTCGATTCATGATAATGTTGTCTTTAGTATTTTGGATAAAGAATGGCCATCGGTCAAAGAGAATCTGCACTATTTATTAAATGAGAAGTACGCGTGATTTGATAAAAGAAGCAAAGAGTCCCTCTCATATTGAGAAGGACTCTTCTTCTATAGATCAGCCACTTGGCTGCTTATGGTTATTGTTTAGGGCTAACAAGAATCTTCACTTGATTTTTTTCTTTTAAAAGCGCCTCGAACCCATGTTCAATTACTTCGTTCAATTTAATTCTTTTAGTCACTAATTTGTCCGCAGGGAAGTAACCTTGTTCCATCAGGCTAATTACTGCTGGGAATACATCACGGTATCCGATAATACCCGTTAAATTACGTTCTTTAAGTACGATGTTGTTAGGTGTAATCGTAGCATCTTTCTCGAAAATACTAACGATCATAATTTGACCACTTAATTTAGTGGAATTGATAGCTTGTGTTAGAACGGGAGGGACACCTGTGACTTCAAAAGCAACATCAACGCCACCATCTGTACGTTTTTGAATTTCCTCAACCACATCATATTGCTTAGGATCGATTACGATACCCCCAAGCTCCCTAGCCTTACTCTTACGTTCCTCAGAAAGCTCTACAACATAGATTTCAGCCGCGCCAGATGCTTTCAAAGCTTCAATTACAAGCAAACCGATTGGACCCGCACCGAATACTACAGCTTTATCTCCAACCTTCAATTGACTGGAACGAACAGCATGCAGAGCCACTGCAGAAGGTTCTACCAGAGCGCCTTGCTCATAGGATAAGCTGTCAGGAATTTTGTGGACCATATGTTGGTCAGCTGCAACGTATTCTGAGAATCCACCGCCACCACCGGCGAGACCTAGGAAGCCCATTTTCTCGCAAAGATTGTATTTGCCTTGTCTGCACGCCACACATTCTCCACATGCATATACAGGTTCGACGACGACTCGATCACCAACATTAAACTTGCTAACCCCTTGGCCTACTTCAACGATTTGTCCGGAAAATTCATGGCCCATCACGATTGGAGCTTTTTCGCCTGTGAGGGGATGAGGAGTGCCTTCAGGAATGAAAATTGGACCGGCAACATATTCGTGAAGATCACTGCCACAAATTCCGCACCATTCCACTTTAATTTTCACTTTTCCTTCAAGCGCAGCGGGTTCATCAATCGTTTCTAAACGTAGATCTTTGACGTTATGCCATCTTAATGCTTGCATATCATTCATCTCCTAGATTCATAAATTGATAATAAATAGTGTGTTTATTCCGGAAAAGAGGAAACGTTTCCGAATCAAATATGTCACACAATTTTCATATTGTCAAATTTAAATACTAAAATATTAATATCGAAAATTAGTGAAAATTTTCACCTAAACTCAGCGATATCAGGCATATATAGACTGTGTGTACTTGCTACAAGTGCTTTTATAAGCACTTGTATGTTATAATAAATATATTGGAAAAACGGCTTGAAGGAGACGGGCAGATTTAATAATAGCAATGATAAAGGAAACGATTCCGAAAATGAGGGGACTATCAACTTGGCTAATAAAAACAAAGTAACCATAGAGGATGTAGCAAAAAAAGCGGGAGTAGGGATTGCTACTGTCTCCAGAGCTATAAATAATGCCGAGGGAATCAGCTCCAAGACGAAGGCGTTAGTTCTTCAAGTGATTGAGGAGATGGGTTTTACCCCAAACACCTCTGCCCAAAGCCTGAAGATTCGCCAAACGAAGCAAATTGCCTTGGCCGTTCCAGATATTCGAAATGCCATCATTCCAGATATCGCCTGGTCCGTGGAGCAAGCCGCTAAACAGGACGGTTATCGTGTCATTCAGATTAATACTTCCGGAAATCCGCGGACAGAGCTCGAAACGATTCGTGAGATCAAGAAATTACATGTTGATGGACTTATTATCATGCCTCTTGCTTATCCAAAGACAATGGTAGAGCTAATCAATAAATCGAGTGTTCCTGTCTCCATCATTAACTACGGGAAGCGAATGTCAGAGAATGTGAAAGCGGATATCGTTAGCCTGTCGCGTTTTGAAGGTCAGCTAATCATGGAGCATCTAAATAGTATTGGTCGAACTAGAATTGCTTATGCAGGTGCTCAGAAAGATCTCATTGAGGATCGATATCTTGCCTATCAGCAGGCTTTAAATCAAGTGGACGTTTCTTTGGTTTATTTTGGAGAGGATTTCTCCCTTCAAACGGGGGTACAAGCCGCAGATTATTTCTACAGCCTGACCCATATGCCAGATGCAATATATGCTGTAAATGATATGGTCGCTATAGGGATTGTAAACCGTTTTAAAGAACTGGGTGTGTGTGTTCCAGAAGATGTAGCTGTGGTTGGGGTAGATAATAACTCTTGGACAACCATCACAACGCCTCAAATTAGTTCCGTTTCTATCATGGGGAATGAAGTGGCTCGATTAGCTACGCAGCTTCTTTTACAACGGATACAGGATAATATTACTGGAGAGTATCAGAGGGTGCAGCTTGATCCGCGTTTAATCGTGCGAGAGTCCAGCGTTTCTGTTAGACGGAATACAACAAGTTGATAATATACTCTAAACCCTGTTAGACTTAATACAAAGTAAGCTGATGGGGTAATAAGAAATGAGGAGAATATTATGGCTAATATATACAAAAGCATAACTGATTTGATTGGCAACACACCGTTATTGGAAATTTCGAAATATAGTAAATCTCAGAATGTCGATGCAAAAATTCTTGCCAAGCTAGAGTCTTTTAATCCTGGAGGTAGCGTTAAGGATCGTATAGGTTATGCGATGATCAAAGATGCTGAAGATAAAGGTTTAATTCATAAAGATTCTGTAATTATTGAGCCAACAAGTGGCAATACCGGCATCGGCCTTGCCATGGCTGCGACCAGTCTTGGCTACTCGCTGATTATCGTTCTTCCGGATACGTTTAGTATTGAACGCCGTAAGGTAATGGCTGCACTTGGTGCTAAGCTTGTATTAACACCTGGAGCTGAAGGGATGAGCGGTGCTTTGAGAAAGGCGGAGGAATTGGCTGCTGAAACCCCACATGCATACATTCCACAACAATTCAGCAATCCAGCTAACCCTGAAATTCATAGAACAACAACTGCAGAGGAAATATGGCGGGATACGGATGGGAATGTTGATATTTTTATTGCGGGTGTTGGTTCTGGCGGCACCGTATCTGGGGTTGGGGAAGCTTTGAAGGCTAAGAATCCTTCGGTGCATATTGTCGCAATCGAGCCATTTGATTCACCAGTCCTATCTGGGGGCAAGCCTAGTGCGCATGGGATTCAGGGAATTGGTGCTAACTTCATTCCGGAGATTTACAATAAAGAGGTTGTTGATGAGATTTTTCAGGTGAAGAATAAAGACGCATTTAATGTAGCGCGTGAAATTGCCAAAACCGAGGGATTGCTTGTAGGGATCTCGTCGGGTGCCGCGGTATATACAGCCACAGAAATTGCTAAACGTCCAGAAAATAAAGGGAAGACGATTGTGGTGATTCTGCCGGATACGGGTGAACGTTACTTAACAACTACTCTGTTTGATATTAACGAATAGATTGAACTAACCTTTGACTTGAAGTTAATACGAAATTGGAGGCTCAGCGGAAAGCTGAGTCTTTTTGTGTATTTAGTGATTGAAGAGTGATCATTTTATCCCCTTATTTTACCAACGGCTATGGTACAATATAGCATAAATCGTAGAAGTTCTAAAAAAGGAGTATGAAACGTGTGAATGTGTTCAAAAAAGTTAGAAATAATTATGTGATTTGGCATGCCAATCGTATTCAGTTACTGGATTTTCCTTCAAGCCCTATCGTTAGAAAGAAAGTGGTTTTCTCGGGTAGAGTTCAAAATGTGGGATTTCGGTTAGAAATATATACGATTGCAGTAAGAATGAGATTAACGGGTAGGGTGAAAAATTTAAACGACGGAAGTGTAGAGGTAGAGGTACAAGGAGAAGAGCAGCAAATCTCTTTTTTAGTTGATTGCATGCAATCATTGAAACGGGCATCAGTAAAAAAAGTGACGATGAGCGATCTGCCTATTCATGAGGGAGAGAAAGATTTCATGATAGTGAAATAAGTACATATCGTTTAGCTGAATTGAGAAGTAAATTATATATGGTACTGAAGTATTTGATCAATTCTATGGAAAGTTATTGAGCCACGCGGCTGTACCCTTAGGGTCCTCTTTGAGTTTTATTTGTTTGTTGATTAGTGTTGGAATGATGCTTGGGTTTTTAATAGAAGGGAAATCCGTGTTCAGTACAATCATTTTAATGTGGCCGTTGATACATATTGGTATTGTAATCTTCTCTTTTTTTGCTGGGCATTTGCTTTGGGAATTACTATTTGTAATAGCGCTTTATTCGTTTATAGATTTACCAATCAACTTAATAGGTGAGGGAATATCATTAGGGTTTCAGTTAAATCGATTAGTTTTTCGTAGAGATCAAAATAAATTATCAGAGTTTTTCATAAGCATATTGATTAACCTGATGATTATTATTTTTATTATTATAGCTATATCTAAATCTGAAAGCGCTAATTTTTTTATGTGAATCAGGAGGCCGGGGCTTAATATAACATATTACTGTGTGGTTTATCGAATAGAACAAAATGGAACTATTGTGTAAACTGAGCGTAACCGATAAATAAAAGAGATTATGATAGAGCAGGAGGTACATATGAACTACAGAATTTTCAGAAAAATGCTTTTTACCATACTTGCCACCCTGATGTTAAGTGTTTTGCTTCTTCCGCTTTTAACTTCAGCCAAGACAGCTGTACCTAAGCATACCGGGTCATTTTATGTGAATGATTTTGCAAATGTGATCGACGAGAAAGCTGAGAATTACATGGTGAACTATGGGATTCGATTACATCAGGATACGGGCGCTCAAGTCGTAGTGGTGACAGTCGATTCTACAAATGGAGTTTCGATGGAAGAGTATGCAACTTCGCTATTCAATAGCTGGGGCGTAGGCTCTGCGGATAAGAATAACGGGCTTTTGCTACTGCTTTCTATAAAAGATGATGACTACTGGGCGGTACAAGGTAAGGGTATTGAGGACACGTTGCCTAACAGTAAGATTAAAGATATTCTCTCTCAATATCTTGAACCGGATTTTGCAGCTAAAACTTATAGTAACGGTGCACGTAAAACTTATGGCGCCTTTATCCAAGCCATGGGTGGGACCTGGGTGGAGAATGTCGGCACCAAAAACTATGTATCCGATAATGCCGGTGTACTCAAAAAAGTAACAAAGGATTATTTGAACGAATCTAGCAACAGATATAAAACTACAACTGGCAGCGGAATTTATGTGGTTACTGTAAAGAATGCAGGAGATAAAACACTTCAGGATTATACCTACATGAAGTTTGCCTCCGTTGCTGCTGGCCCTAAGGATGTTATGCTCGTGCTAGACATAGGTGGAGACAACTATCATGTTCTGCAAGGGAAGGACATCGACAAGGTTCTAACTAATGATGCAATCAGCAATATTTTGGATACTGTACTTGAGCCCCAATTTGTGAAAAAAGATTACGGAACGGGAGCTACGGCAACTTCTAATGCTTTGTACAGCTTCTTATTGGCTAGAGCGGATCAATCCGTTGGAGCGACGGGAAATAGTGGAGGTACTACAGCCGCCAATTCTTCCTCAACAACCACTTCATCAAAGGAGACTAGTGTTAGTGTAGGCAAAGGTCTTCTAATTTACTTATTGATATTTGCTCCGCTCATACTGTTCGGATATGGTGTTTCACGACGCAATAAATATATTGAAATGTACGGTTTGCCATTTAATCCGTATAGCCCAAGAAATATTCGTCGGTATGGGAATTGGTACGGTCAAGCGGATTACGGTTATGGTAGACGTTGGCACAGACGTTATAATAATCACCACCACCATCATAGAAACACACCATCCAATAACTCACAGTCAAGCTTCTGGGGAAACAGTGGTGGAGGCGGATCTACTAGAGGTGGCGGAGCAGGACGTTATTCCTCAAGCAACGAGAACCGTGGTGGAGGAGGTTCCAGCAGTGGCGGAGGCGCAGGAAGACATTCTTCAAGTTCTTCCAGCAGCAGTTACTCTAATGATGATAGAGGCTCATCAGGTGGAGGAGGCTCTTCCGGCGGCGGTGGCTCATCAGGTGGTGGAGGTAGCGCCAGCAGTGGTGGCGGAGCGGGAAGACACTAAACAATCATGCAGTTAAAAAGAAGTGCAAAGGAGCTGTCTCACAAGTAGGAATTCTACTACTGAGACAGCTATTTAAATGGAAAAAAGCTTTGAATCCCACTCAGTTTCTAGTATAAAACCATTTGAATAATGAAGACATGACTAACAAGACCACAAGAACACTTGCCAATGTGAAAAAGATAACCTGATTGAAGAAAGATGAGATAATACTTCCAAATGAAAGCAACCAAATCATAAAATTTATGGTGGAGTTGTAACTTTTTAATTTGATACTTTGATTTCTTTCATCTTCTTCATAGATCACCATTTCTTCAAGCGCATTCTCGTCTTTAAGCAGCTTTCTAAGCTGTATTATGTTCATCACACAGACGCCCTCAATACCAAAGAAAAATCCTGTGATATACGCATCAATAGAAGCAAAATCTGCCGTGGTATTAAGCAATTTAATGATATAGGTACCTATTACAGCAAGTCCACCAATAACAGCGATAACTATTTTGGCACGTAGGCGTTTTTGAATCCGCGCTTTATATTTTTGATTCATCATTTTCCTCCACCTCAGAGAAATCAAATACTCCCTCAATCATTAATCCAAAATACTTAGCTATTTTATAAGCAAGGATTAAAGAAGCTGTGTATTTTTCATTCTCAATTGAAATAATGGTTAAACGAGTGACACGAACCGCTTTTGCTAATTCCTCTTGAGATATTTTTCGCTCTTTTCGTAATTCTCTTATTCTTGTTTTCATGTCACACTCCCGTGTAATAATTAATATCGAAGATTGCTTTCTTGATGAAAACCAAATGCGACAACGTCGTACTTTCTTATTATATCAATAAAAAATTTTATCACAATCAAAAATAAGTATAGTTAACTATACAATTAATGTATAGTCTGCTATACTTATTTTGGGTTTCTTAAGGAGGAATATGCGATGCGGAAAATTGAACTGAAAGATGTGAAAAAGACATTCGGGAGTGTAAATGCTATCAATGGATTGAGCCTTTCCATTCAGACGGGAGATGTTTACGCCTTATTGGGACATAATGGAGCTGGGAAAACAACTACTCTTCGTTTCTTATTAGGACTTTTAGAGCCTGATGAGGGAGAAGTATCTGTATTTGGTTGTAATCCCAATCTAGAGGGTGACACTGTTCGTAAAATGTGTGGTGTTTTATCAGAAGACGTTGGGTTATATGAGCCTTTGAGTGTATATGATAACTTAAGTTATTTTGCTCAAATATATGGTATGAAACGTAGTGATTACGACAAACGAATAGACGAGTTATTGAGTGATTTTGAAATACTAGATAAGAAGCATTTGCCTGTAAAGGGCTTTTCTACAGGGATGAAGAAGAAGGTTGCTTTATCTAGAGCCTTACTTCACAAACCCAAAATCCTTCTATTAGATGAGCCGACGAATGGACTAGATCCAGTAAGCATCGATCATTTAAGAGTAATGCTGCATGATTTAGTACAGAAGTATGGGACCACCATTATTTTGACCACACACAATTTAGAAGAAGTAAAAAAGATCTGTAATAAGATCACAATAATGAGACATGGGAAAAACGTATATACTAACACAATGGCAGCATTGAAAGAGCAAGCCAGTAGTAAAGTCCGTATTATCTGCAACCAAGATTTGTCCGCTGATTTGGAACGCCTTCATAAGGCGTTGTCTAGTCTTGAAATAAATATTGAATATAAGGTGCAGCAAAACACGATTATCGTTGAACTAACAGAAAATATTGCGATTTCGAATTTGATTAAAGTGTTAGCCACATTAGGGATAGATGTGAAGAATATTGAAACTAAGGAATTTGACCTCGAAAAGCTGTATATGCAGGTGGAAAATGGTGAGAAACCAAATGAATGAAATAGAAACCGTCTTTAGGATGCAGATAAAAGAGTATTTCAAGGATAAAGGCACCCTGATCTTTCATTTATGTGCTGTAGTTCTCATAGGGATCGTTGCTCCTTTATTTCGATTGAATGATATTGTCTTGTTGAGCGGATCAATCTTATTTCCGCTTACTCTGTTAAAGCAATGGACAGCCCATAGCTTTGCGGGTGAGAAAGAAATGAAAACGATAGAAACAATATTATCCTCACCAATTAAGAGCAGAAGCCTATTTTATGGAAAATGTATGTATTGCATCGTTAGCAGTGGAGTTTGTTATTTATCCATATTCATTCTAATGCTATTAGTGAAGATTTTCACAAAAGAGTATTTTCAAATAAATTTTTGGGAATGGGTAGGTATGTTGATTCTATTTATTCATATTTTATTAACCGTCACTTTAATCGGAGTAGATAGATCCATTACTTCTGATGATATCCGGACGGCTAATAGTAAGCTAACCTTAGTTTTTTATCCGATTTACATTTATATTGTTATTCTTTTTAATTTATTTACTCAGCATTTGATGGTGGCTACTTATTTACTATCAGCAGTATTTTTAGTCGTTTTGATGGGGGTTAACTCTTATTTTATCTTTATAAAAGTGAAGAAAATAGATCGTTCGTATTTTGCGGAGTCATATAAAAAGGTAGGTGTATCTGATGAAATCACAAATGTCTAGTGTCCTTCATCATGAATGGAAATATTACGTAGCTTTAAAGCGATTTCGGTTTAGCATGCTTTTCATAATCGTTGCACCAGCTATCTTTATGATGTTAGCGTATATTTATTTTGGTAAATTGAACTTTTATTATCCAATCATCATTATGGCTCTAGGTGTGCCTCGAATAACAGTAAATATGATCTCATATTCGATTGGAGGAGAAAAAGTATATAAGACCTTTGAATCTTTATTGTCAACGCCAATACGAACAGAGTCAATGTTCATTGGGAAGAGTATGATTGCAATCCTGATTTCACTAGTAATGCTGGTAATATCGTCATTGTTTACTTGGCTCAGCGCAAACTTCATCCAATATGTTTTCATGCATGAAACCAGCCTCATTTGGTTCTCAACAGCACAAAGTATATTAATCTTTGATAATCTTCTGATTTGCATATTCATGATCTTTATAACAGGAATATTATCCATGGTAATGCAAAATCCACGACAAGGATTACATATTGCTTCAGCACTAAGCTTCTTGACGTTGGGACCTTCTTTACTGGTTACCTTTGGTGTAAAGCATCCATTAGTATGGTCAGCGGGGATTATGATTATTTTGCTGGGAATAAATCTATTCTTCATTTGTTATGTATTGCAGCGAATAAAGAGACCACAAATAATGGCGAAATTATAAAAGAAAACTAACAATCGCGTATGATTAGAATCGTGCGGCGATATTTTTGTGTATGCTCAGAAACTTACGTATAACTAGTAATTCCCTTAACAGAAACTTTTCATGGAAATTATCGTCTATGATAAAGTTAGACATTTATTTTCAAATTCCGAAATAGTCAGGGAGGAAAAAGAAGTGAGCACTTCATCATTACCTCAACGTTCCACCGTACGCAAAAAGAAGCCAACAAAAAAACGTAAGAAACGGAGCTTCTTCCGAACACTATCCAAAGTGTTTTTATTCTGCTTAATTTTGTTGATTGCTGGAGGCGGTTGGTTTTACTTTGCACCTTCGGCTAAAAATCTGCGCTATTCAATTGCTGATACACTGATTACAACACAGCACCGCTACATGGCTAAATATATTATTGGTGAGGACGGATTAAAGAACAGAGTGACTGAATATAGCGCCCAATTTGAAGAGATGGGGGTCGAAAAGGATACACATACCATTACTCCTGAACCTGAAGTAAAAGAGAAACCACTGGTCGAGATAGAAAATGTCTCAGGTACTGGATATTCAGGATATGTCATGATCGTTAATGATCCTACTAAAGTCCGTTTGGGAATTCCGGATAAAGTAGGGTCAGGTGAGAAAGTAACTAGTATGGTGAAGCGCACAGGTGCTATCGCTGGAGTTAACGGTGGTGGATTCGCTGACCCCAACTGGAAAGGTAACGGCTTTAAACCTATCGGTATTGTGATTTCACAAGGTAAGTTATATTACAACGGTCTCGGTGGCAAGAAATCCACGCAAATCGTAGGTCTTGATAAACAAGGGAAGATGGTTGCTGGAAATTATACTTTAGATGAGATTAACAATATGGGTGTTCAGGAGGCGGTTACTTTTAGCCCTCGTCTGATCGTCAATGGAAAAGGATTAATTAAGAACGCGGCAGAAGGCTGGGGTATTGCTCCTCGAACAGCGATGGGTCAGCGTGCTGACGGAGCGATTATATTTGTTGTTATTGATGGAAGACAACCTACTTATAGTATTGGGGCAAATCTATACGATGTGCAACAAATCCTTCTTAAGCATGGGGCTGTGATTGCAGCAAACTTGGATGGAGGTTCTTCTACCGTTCTGGTAAAAGACAACGAGATTATGAACAAGCCATCTTCTCAATATGGGGAACGATATTTACCTACGGCTTTTCTTGTATTTGAGCACCCTGAGCAAGTCGATATGCCGAATATTTGGAAGGGACTTGACCCCTCCAAAATTGATGCTGCTAAGAAGCGTACACGCTAAAGCACTCTTAATACGTAAATAAGATAAGGATTATCTTGGATTGCCATATGAAAATATGCTACGATATCACCTAGCAAGAACAGAATACAGAACTAACAGGTCTGGAACAGGGGGAATAGGAGTGACGTTGCAACAACTCCGCTACGCTATCGAAATTGCAAATAGTGGCTCCATGAATGAGGCGGCAAAGAAGCTCTTTGTTTCTCAACCGAGCCTGTCCAATGCCATTAAAGAGTTAGAAAGTGAACTGGGGATAACGATTTTTGAGCGGACTAACCGTGGAATCAGTATTTCCGTTGAGGGAATGGAATTCTTGGGTTATGCCCGCCAAATTATTGAACAGACGGAGCTTATGGAGAATCGTTATACGGGGAAAAAGCGTAGTCCGATCTATTTTTCCATCTCTACGCAGCACTACGCCTTTGTGGTTGACGCCTTTGTAAATCTCATGAAGCACAATGACGTCTCAGAATACAACTTTAGCTTGAGAGAGACGCAAACCTACGAGATTATCGAAGATGTACGTACCTTGCGCAGTGATTTAGGAATTCTTTATATTAACGAGAGTAACTATAAGCATATGAATAAACTGTTTAGTGATGGCAATCTGAAATTCACACCACTTTTTAATACCGATCCGCATCTTTATGTTCGAACTGGACATCCGCTGGCTCGTAAGGAAGTTATTACTCAGGATGATATTGTGCCGTTCCCTTATATCACTTTTGAACAGGGTGAGAACAATTCACTGCACTTCTCAGAGGAAATGTTAAGCTTTTCACAAATTGAGAAGAATATTAAGGTGAATGACCGGGCGACACTGACCAATTTATTAATGGGTACGGATTGCTATACGGTAGGCACAGGAATTCTGGCATCCGATCTAAATGGTGATGGACTGAAGACGATTCCTTTTGAGAGCAATGAAGTATTTACGGTTGGCTGGATAGCGCATAAAGATCGCAGACCGAGTGTAATGGCATCTAAGTATATCGAGATTTTGAATGACCTGGTTTCTGGAAGTTATTTTGATCTAAATCATTTTTTACTATAGCAGTAGGAGGATCGGTATGATTAGACCCGTAATTGGCACCCAGAGAAATGCTCCACCCTTTCGATACGATATCGTTGGCAGCTTCTTACGAACGGATGAGATTAAAGCGGCCCGCCTCCAATATGACAATGGTGAAATCACGGGCAGTCTGCTTCATGAAATAGAGAATATTGAAATCGCCAAACTACTGGAACTGCAAAAAGAAGTGGGTTTATTGGCGGTCACAGACGGGGAATTTCGCCGTTCCTGGTGGCATCTCGATTTCTTTGTAGGGATTAAAGGAACTGAGAAGATTAACTTAAATCAAGGAAGAGCGGAAGCCGCTCAGCGCGCGGAATCTTTTCGAATCGTGGACCGAATTGCCTTTGAAGATCATCCAATGATCGACCAATTTATCGCTTTGAAACAAATGGCGGGAGACCGAATTCCGAAAATGACGATCCCTTCACCCGCTTTATTTCACTTTGTGGAGGATTTTAACGGGAATGAAGTTTATCCGGATCAAGAAACCCTATTCCAAGATATTATTGCTGTTTACCGAACTGCAATCCAAGCGTTCTATGATGCTGGCTGCCGTTACCTCCAGTTAGACGATACAACTTGGGGAACGCTGTGTAGTGGCAGACATAGGGCCCATTTACGAAGTAGAGGTACAGATCCAGATCAATTGGCTAAGGATTACGTTAGGCTGATTAACGAGAGCATTGCCACTTGTCCAGATGATATGACGATCGCGCTTCACGTATGCCGAGGTAATTTCCGCTCCACATGGTTCGCAGCTGGTGGTTATGAGCCTGTGGCCGAAGAGCTTTTTTCGAATACTAAAGTGGATGCTTTCTTCTTGGAGTATGATAATGAGCGGGCGGGCGATTTTGAACCCTTGCGTTTTATTAAAGATCAATTTGTGGTATTGGGACTAGTAACTACGAAACATGGTGGTCTTGAGAGCAAAGAGCAGCTCAAAGCACGTATTGAAGAAGCGGCACAATATGTAGATATTGAGAAGCTTTGCTTAAGTCCTCAATGTGGGTTTGCTTCCACCGAGGAAGGAAATATCCTAACCGAAGAAGAACAGTGGGATAAAATACGTCTCGTAATTGAAACAGCCCAAGAGGTTTGGTTATAAATAAAATAAGTTTTTAGAAGGCTCCTGTTTGATTTAGGGGCCTTTTTTATGCGTGTATTGTGTCAGCTTAGAGGATTAACCTACCAGCGCACTTTACTAGAGCTATTAATCAAGGGTATAATAAGTAACAATTGTTTTTAATTCATGTTGAAAGAGAGCGGGAACAATATGGGTCGTAAGTGGAATAATATTAAGGAAAAGAAAGCCTCCAAAGACGCCAACACAAGTCGCGTCTATGCAAAGTTTGGTGTTGAGATTTATGTAGCAGCCAAGAAAGGTGAACCCGATCCAGAAGCAAACCGGGCCTTAAAGGTTGTTTTAGAACGTGCAAAAACTTACAATGTACCAAAAGCCATTATTGACCGCGCGATGGATAAAGCCAAAGGCAGCGGTGATGAGAACTATGAGGAGCTTCGTTACGAAGGATTTGGACCTAACGGTTCGATGATCATCGTCGATGCACTTACGAATAACGTTAACCGTACAGCGCCTTTGATCCGTTCTACATTCAGTAAGAATGGCGGGAATATGGGTGTCAGCGGATCTGTAGCCTACATGTTTGATTCAACGGCTGTTATCGGTGTAGAAGGTAAAACTGCCGATGAAGTGATTGAGATGATGTTCGATGCAGAACTTGATGTACGTGATGTTCTAGAAGAAGATGAAGCGGTTATCGTGTATGCTGAACCTGATCAGTTCCATGCTGTACAAGAAGTATTCAGAAATGCAGGAATCACTGAGTTTACTGTTGCTGAGCTTAACATGCTACCACAGAACTATGTAACACTTCCTGAAGATGCACAAGCTCAATTCGAGAAATTGATTGATGCCTTAGAAGATTTAGAAGATGTTCAACAGGTGTATCATAACGTAGATTCTGAGGACTAAGAATAACATATAACAAGGCGATGGAGTTCGCCACAACCGTCTCTTCAGACTAATGACTCCTACCAGAGTGTGCTTCACTGGTAGGAGTCTGTTTTGTTGTAGAGACTCATTTATACTGACTTTAGGAGTTGCTGTTATGAATCAATGGTCTGCACCATGGCATGAATTCGTGAAGAAAAGGAGTCATTTTGCACTTTGGAGTACATTTATCAAATGGATTGTACTCGGAAGTGTGGTTGGACTCTTATCAGGAACTGCCTCGGCTTTCTTTCTGAAAAGCTTAGACTATGTAACAGATGTACGTTTAGAGCATCCGTGGCTACTTTATTTGCTGCCTCTTGGGGGAGTATTTGTTAGTTTCTTATATATGCGTTACGGAAAAAACAGCGCTAAAGGAAATAACCTTATTATAGAACAAATTCAGGATGGGACAGAGACCATTCCTTTACGCATGGCACCCTTAGTATTGTTAGGAACACTGGTCACTCACTTGTTTGGTGGATCTGCCGGACGTGAGGGAACAGCTGTACAAATGGGAGGAAGCCTCGCGGAGTGGTTTGGAAAATTAATCAAAATCAGCCCGTTGGATCGTAAAATACTGTTAATGTGCGGGATTAGCGGAGGCTTTGGTTCTATTTTCGGAACACCGCTGGCTGGAACCTTATTTGGTCTAGAGGTAGTAACCATTGGACTTATTAGCCAACAGGCATTACTTCCATGTTTTGTGGCTAGCTTTGTTGGTGATCTGGTCACCACTCGATTGTGGGGCGTTCATCATACTCACTATGTAGTGAATGAATTTCCAGCCTTAAATTTATTGATTATTCTAAAAGTGGTATTGGCCTCTGTGATTTTTGGTCTCGTGAGTATGCTTTTCAGTGAACTGACTCATTTTCTAAAAAGAACCTTTACCGCCATGATAAGCAATCCAATGATAAAGGGTGCACTGGGTGGTTTGATTATCATTGCCTTAGTTTTCCTTATAGGGTCCCGTGATTACTTAGGCCTTGGAATTCCATTAATCAAGGATTCTTTTGAGGGAGATGTCTCGCCGTTTGCTTTTTTATGGAAGCTGCTCTTTACCGCTTTTACCTTAGGAACAGGATTTCAGGGTGGTGAGGTTACTCCGCTATTTGCGATTGGAGCCACTTTAGGCAATGCTTTGGCTGGAATTTTACATGTATATGGACCGTTTCTGGCTGCTCTCGGATTCATTGCTGTCTTCTGTGGAGCTACCAGTACGCCTATCGCTTGCTTTTTAATGGGTATTGAGCTATTTGGTTCAGAGGGTGCTGTATACATGTTCATCGCTTGTGTGGTGAGTTATTTATTCTCCGGACATAGTAGTATTTATACTTCACAGCTTATTGGTGTATCGAAGAGCCAGTTCATTTCAGTTCCTCAAGGGACTAGAATAAGTAATGTTAAAAAAAGAAAATAAATTTGTTGGATTTTTGAAAATATAAGCACCTGACAGAGGATGGTTAGTTCGTAATACGAGCTGACCTCCTCCTTTTTTTGTTTCAAAAAACAAACCCTCCAATATAACACCAGCCTTTACTTCATTTGATATAGTGTAAACCTAATATCTGAAATGAGGTGGGAATATGGTTTTATCCGTAAAAGATCTCTCTGTACGATACGGAGATAAATTGGCTGTCCAGGATTTAAGCTTTCATTTAGGTGAAGGAGAAGTAATTGGTTTATTAGGTGCAAATGGTGCTGGGAAGTCTTCGAGTATTGCTGCAATTCTAGGCATTGAAAAAAGCGAATTCCAAGAGCTTGTATTACTTCGGAAATCACCGATCACAGAACGAAAGGAAGTATTTCAAAAAGTTGGTGTGCAATTTCAAGATACGAATTTTCAAGATCGCCTAACCCTAGAAGAAGCTTGTATTCAATGGCGTGCTTTGTACAAAAAACCACAAGCTATCGATCCCTTACTCCATACCTTTGGATTACATGAAAAGAAAAAGCAGGTTGTGAAATCACTTTCTGGTGGTGAAAAGCAGCGGTTAGCCGTTTTGTTGGCCCTCTTGCCCAATCCTCAGCTCGTCTTTTTAGATGAATTAACAACGGGTCTTGATACTAAGGCGCGTAAAATGCTGTGGAAACAGCTTTTAACTATGAAAGAAAAAGGACTATCGATTGTACTCACCTCTCATTACATGGACGAAGTAGAAGCTCTCTGCGATCATTTAATCATTTTAAGAGATGGGAAAACAGTCACGTCTGGTTCTGTTCAAGAAATTATAAAGCTTAGTGGACAAGCAACGTTAGAGGATGCTTATTTATATTTTTCAGGTGAGGAGGAATGGGAATGAAATTATTTTGGACACTACTAAAAATAGAGGGTAAGCTTGTTTGGAAAGGCATGGATATACTTATATTCGGGATCATACTCCCGATCATATTGGCGACTCTTTTTGGATATGTCATGAGTAAAGAAGTGCCAGTCAGCGGAACATCCATGTTTGAAATCTCCTACCCTGCTGTCATTTGTATAGGGGTACTTGCAACAGGAGTGATGGGTGTACCCCTTACTATTGCTGACTATCGCCACCGGGGGATTTTAAAAAGATTCCAAGTAACACCCGTGTCCCCTTTACACATATTATTTGCACAAGTCGTTATCCAGTTATCTTCAGCACTTGTTTCGTTTATTGGCGTAACTGTTGTATATACTTTATTATTTGATTATAAAATGGGCGGTTCATGGACAGTCTTTCTCCTCACATATGCATTTGTAGTGTGTGCGATGTACAGTATTGGGATTCTTATCGGCAGTGTCGTTCCTGATCAAAAGTCTGCAAATTTATGGAGCTCAGTTGCCTACTTCACAATGCTTCTATTTTCGGGTGCGACGATTCCGTATGAGATTATGCCACGATTTTTTCAATGGGTAATGGATATTTTACCACTTTCACATGGCATTCATTTACTAAAACAAGTTTCAATTGGAGAACCTATTCAGCACTTATTCATTAGCATTATAATTCTTGGTTTATGTATATTGATTGGTATAGGCGGCGCTATCAAATTCTTTAAATGGAAGTGAAGGTGGGATACGGATGTATAGCACCAAAGAAATCGCGAATCTTGTTAACGTACATCCGAATACCGTTCGCATTTATGAAGAGTGGAAGTATATTTCTCCAGTTCCTCGTGCAGAGAATGGATATCGAGTATTTTCATAGCTCCATTTATTTCAGCTTCAAGTAGCAAGAACAGCTTTTCATTGTGAGATTATTCAAGGTCATAGTCGAGCAAAAGCACGTGCAATTGCAGAAGCCAGTGGTAAAAGCGATTTCAAGCTGGCTTTTAAACTTGCTCATGTCTATTTGGCTCATCTTAAACAAGAATATCAATTAGCTTTAGAAGCGATTCAATTGGTTGAACAGTGGCTCAGTGGCAAGGAATCATCGTCTAATCAAACCTATACTCGGAGTGAAGTCACTCAGTTATTGAATTTATCGCCTGAGATCCTACGCAACTGGGAAAGAAATGGTTTATTAACGGTTCCTAGACTACCGAATGGGTATCGCATTTATACTGAACGAGAATTAAACAGAATGAAGATTATTCGTACATTGCGAGCAGCGCACTATTCAATGAATGCTATTCTTCGACTAATAAATACAGCTGAACACTCAAAGGAACAAAGCATCAAAGAAATATTAGATACGCCTGGAGAGTTCGAAGATATTGTCACAGTAACGGATCGTTTAATTTATTCTCTAGAAGAAGCGATAGATAAAGCAAAAGAAGTTATTCAACTGTTAGAGACCAAAATCATGTATGATTTCCCGCGCTAAGTTGACAAGTAACGGCATGCGTTTTAAACTGTTACCAAACGAAGGGATGGTTTAACATGATTCATGTAGAAACTGAAAAGTTATGTACAAGAGGCTGCTCCGAACAAACGGATACAAACGATGAAACGTTGTCCGGAGCTTAATCAAAAGCGTAATGCTTTTATATCATCGAAGGATAGTGGTCCAATTTAGTGTGAAATTTCATGCTTATTTGGTTATGCTATCTTTCGGTGTTAATGATTAAGAGGCTGTAGACAATTTTCGTCTACAGCCTTTTGTGTTATAGTGCTCAGTTTCTACACTGACATTTGTATGTTTGTGCCGTTCAATCGTGTACTGACAAGCAGAAGGCTTGCACCTAAAGGTGCAGTGTCTTCTGCTTTTTTGCGTTCTTAATGAATTCCAGAAAAGAGGAATAGAAAATGAGTTTACTTGAGGTTTCTAATTTATCACATGCCTTTGGAGATAAGGTTCTATACAAGAATGTTTCTATGGAACTGTACAAGGGTGAGCATGTAGGCGTTGTTGGGCAGAACGGAACGGGGAAGAGTACGTTAATTAGCATTTTGACGGGCGAAGTGATCCCGGATGATGGAATGATAAAGTGGCAGCCCAATATTACAATCGGTCATCTCGATCAATACGCTGTCATGGACGGAAACCGTACGGTTCATAATTATTTAAGACAGGCTTTCTCAGAATTATATGAGCTAGAACGAAAAATGAATGAGCTTTATGAAACGTGCGCTGTAACTGGCGACGAAACGTTATTACAAAAGGCAGCAGACTACCAGGAACGCTTAGAAGCGCTAGACTATTATTCGATGGAGAGCAACATCAGTAAGCTGGTTACGGGTCTTGGGATTAACGCAATTGGAATTGACCGTCCCATCGAGCAATTAAGTGGGGGGCAACGGACGAAAGTTATACTGGCCAAGCTTTTACTTCAACAACCTGATGTGCTATTGCTCGATGAACCAACCAATTATCTGGATAAGGAACATGTTAACTGGCTCGCTGAGTATCTGATTGCATTCAATCAAGCGTTCATTGTGGTATCTCATAACTATGCCTTTCTCGATAAAATATCCACTAGTATTTGCGACATTGAGGGTGAAACGATTAAAAAATACCACGGGAAATACTCAGATTTTGTGAAGCAGAAGGAACATTTACGAGAGAGTCATATCCGGCAATATCATACACAGCAGAAAAAAATAGAAACCACTGAGCAATTCATTCGAAAAAACGGTGCAGGTGTTAATTCCAAAATTGCCCGTGGCCGCCAGAAACAGCTCGATAGGGTGGAACGAATCGCTGCTCCGACATTTGTCTCCAAAGCGTCTATTCGCTTTAAGGAGCTTCCATGCATGTCACAAGTGGCGCTTAAAGTGGATCACTTAGTCGTAGGTTACGATAAGCCTTTGTTGCCTAAATTGAAGTTCTCCATTCGCGGTGGACAAAAGCTCGTGATTACCGGGTTCAACGGAATCGGGAAATCAACATTGCTAAAGACGTTGGTTGGAGAGATCCAAGGGATTAGCGGTAGGTTTCAGTTCGCAGAACAAATTAAAGTGGGTTATTTTGAACAAGATTTAACTTGGGAAGACGATAAAATGACCCCTATTCAGGTGATTTCAGCTTATGATCCCAAACTGACTGTAAAGGAGATACGTCGCTATCTAGCACAGTGTGTTGTTAAAGATAACCTTGTAATACAGTCAATACGTACACTCAGCGGCGGGGAGCAATCTAAAGTTAAGTTGTGCCTATTACTGCTTTCAGAATATAACTTTCTAATTATGGATGAGCCGACCAATCACTTAGATGCTGAAACAAAAGAAGCTTTACAGAAAGCTCTAATCCAATTTGGAGGATCTGTGATTCTTGTTTCTCATGAAGAACAGTTTTACCAGGGGTGGGTTGATGGTGTGCTTAACATAGGAGATGAAACCAGAAAAATTTACAGGTACTGCGGTGATCAATTCGTATAGTTAGTACTTAAACGATATGGTTAAATAACAGGGTAGGTCTTCAATATAATTGAAGATCTACTTTTTTTGGATAAAAGTGAGAGTTTTTCTGATAGGAATCGTCTATACAGTATCGTGCTTCAAGGAGGCTTTAAGGTGAAAGGACATGTACCAAAAGTTGGAAAAGAGGAAGAAAGGCAATGTATCCTAAACGTTCTGGATGGGCAAAAGGAAGACTATTCGTACCTTGTGAATCGATATAAGAATAAAATTTATGGCCTTTTGAGAGGAATGGGGGCCGATCATCAAGACGCGCAAGACATCACTCAGGAAACTTTTATAAAAGCTTATCGTAAGCTAGCCTCACATGATCTGGATAAAAACTTTGCGGCTTGGCTGTATACGATCGCGACTAATTTACTGAAGGATTTGTGGAAAAAAACTCGTCCTATAGCGAGCTTACCAGACGATCTTGCTGAACTATCTCTTTCAGATAATCCAGAAGAAGAATTCATTCGATCGGAGCATCGCACAGAGCTGCATCAGTTAATGCAGAAGCTACCGCCTAATTATCGTACGACTTTGCTGCTTCGTTACACCAATGATTTAAGCTATGAAGAAATGTGTACGCTCTTAGAGGTTCCTTTAAGTAAGATCCAAAATGATCTTTATCGTGCAAAACAGCGATTGAAGCAAATCATGACACACCAGGAGGTGAAGAGCGATGAAGTGCTTAAGTCCATTTGAGATCGAGCAATATTACATCCTAAATACACCCACCTTACGGTCTTTGGAGGTCACTGACCACGTTGCTGCTTGTGCGCATTGCAATTTAATCTATCATACGCTATTGGAAGAACAAGGGGAGTGGTCGCAAGCTTTGTTTGAGGAGAAGTTACCAGATTCCTTTACGGCTCAAGTTATGGCTTCAATAGAATTTGTTGAACTAGAGAAAGTAAAGGTTCCTGACAGGAAGCGAAAGAACCCGAAGCTTAAGAGGTTACTGAGATTAACCATGGGTGCGGCTTTATTACTGGTTGTACTAAGTGCCGCGATTTTATATTCTGTACCCACACTGGCAGATACGTTACGTTCTCTTTTTGTAAAAGATAATGTGGACATTGGCCTTTTACGAGCACAAGAATTTGGGTTGGTAGAACATCCTAATATTAAGGTGAAGGATAAAGGCTATACGGTCAAAATAGATGAAGCAGTGGCAGATCCTACGCGGGTAATTGTTGCTCTACAGTTGTTCGGACCTGATGGGAAGCATGAGAAAAAGAGGTTAGTCCTAAATGAAGGAAACAGTATTGCGATTAAAGATGATCAAGGGAAGATTTTAGGGAAGTTATCTGATATTGGATTTACCAATGACTTTTACTATTTGATTGTTAATTTTTCTGAACCTTTGCAAACCGATCGAATTACGGTCGATGGTCATATTACTGAATTGGGAAATGTACGAAATAACATCCCTCTTCTTAAAGGAGATTGGAACTTCAATTTTTCAATGGATATGACAGAAGCCAATAAACAAACGTCCTCTATGCCACTATCAGGTAGCTACACTTCTCCGGATGGTTTGACATTGACCTTGAAAAGATTAACTCATATGGTACAAGGTGTCCGTTTTGAGTTCGATACTCAATTGAGTGAAGAAGCGTTGACTCGTTCTCCCGGCGAACTATGGAAGCAACAGGGCTTGAAATTCCACTTTGAGGATACAACAGGAGAAGAGATTCACAGTGTTAATGCTAGAAAGTTTCCTAATAGGGATAGCGTTATGTCCAACTCTAATGTACCAGGGGAAACAAAGGGACTTATGCACTGGAGCTATACATTTAAATATTTACCGCAGGATACGCCTTATACTTTCGTATTGGATGGATACTTTATCCCAGAGAAGGATGGTTCTAGTGTGCAATTTGAGCCTGCCAAGTTGAAAGAACAGCCGATTCCCTTTGTATTTGACGGGGATGAACTGATGTTAAATGATTTTACAGTGGAGTCATCTCCCGATAACAATGTATCAGCGAAGGAAGGTGTATTACATTTTAGAGGAAGATTGAGAAATGAGTTTATAAATAGTGAATGGATATTTAAGACATTTGATGGCAAGGAGTACAAACTCACTGAACAAGGAGCTCTTACTACTAAAGGGGTAGGATGGAAAGATGGTTATATTGAATTTATCGAGTCTCAGTCAAATAATCAAAAGAAATATTTCCAATTCCGTGCTGAAGGCCTTACACAAATTCCTGATCAGCTTCAATTAATACGCACAATAGTCAACCGGTTGTATACCAATGTAGACTGGTCCGTTCCTATCATGGAAGCTAGCAAAAAGCAGTGAAATCAATTATTTACCTTCCGGATTGTACAAGCAGATAGAAGCTCTGTCGCATCTCTTATACTATCACAATCGAAAAGAGGTGGTAGTATATGACTGCAGCAGAGAAGAGAAGAATTCAAAGAGCTTTGAATGCTTTGCGTAAGCAAAGAGTGGTTCTGAAGGAAAGTCTTAAAAGAATTGAAGCATTGCTTTGCAGATTACCTATGGGTAGTCGTGAAAGATTTGAATTATTAGCAGTAAGAGATTCAATCGTAGAAGCGCTTCGACTGAATGCTATAGCTATAAGAAATTTAAAAGACGTTACTTGTGCTTGTTAATTCGTTGAACTTCTGAACCTTCTGATCCTTGTATCAACGATCAAAGTAAAGCTTTTTCTTGTCACATTAGGAGGATACTGTTTTTCTTTCTTATTGATCTGACGGGTAACGATAGCTCAATAAACACGATAAGGCAGCCGGTCAGTCAATGTGATCGGCTGCCTTTATTCAGCAAACGGGCAGGATAGTTGAAGTTCAAACGCGGGAAAACGTATCATAAATAGGGCTTAGCCCCCTATACCTAATAAAATACTATAAAGGATATGGAAGATGGGACAGAGGGGCCTTTTTTGCGAAACAAGAAATATATACATGGGTCTGTGAAGTTTACAATAGTAAACTAATCATTGAACGTCTAGCATTAAGTATAATGGAACGACGAATTAGGCAGATAAGGCGTACTGCGGGTTGTTTATATTATCCTCGCATAATTTTTTCGAAATGGAGAGTTTATGAAAAAGTCTATTGTTTTTGTATTAACGATACTTATATTATTCTCAGGATTCGCAGCACAAAGTTATGCGTCGTTGTCAGATACGCAATCTGGGACAATACAAGCGTTGCTGGATGATGCCAGTCGTATATCAGGTGTGCCGGGAATGTCAATTTCTATACTTGCTGATGATGAAGTGTTCTACTTTTCTTCCGGGTATGCAGACCGTGAAAGTGGGGTGTCTGCAAGTGAAAATACACTATATGAGTTGGCCTCGGTCAGTAAAGCCTTTACCGGCATGGGTATTCTGCTGTTGGAGGAACAAGGGCTACTGTCAATGACTGACACTGTCCAAAAATATTTACCTTGGTTTACGTTAAAGTATCAAGGGGAACCTGTTGATATGCAAAGCCTTACACTCAATAACTTTCTTCACCATACTAGCGGCCTAACAAATGGTAGTCATTCTCAAAATATTCCACAAGGCAATACACCAGATTTGCTGCAAAAGACTGTGGAAATGCTGGTAGATGCTGAGTTGGCGTTCCCTCCCGGTGAACAGTATAGCTATGGGACCGTTAATTATGACGTATTGGGTTTGGTTATTGAGATTGTGTCGGGACAAAGATATGAAGACTTTATGAGGGAACAGGTATTTCAGCCGTTAGGTCTTCACCAGACGTATGTTTATAAAGAAGATGCTCAAGCCACCGGACAGTTGGCACAGGGCTACCGTTCTTCCTTTTTTATGACAACTCCATATAACGCGCCGGATTATTCCGGGAATAAACCCGCAGGCTACATCATTTCTTGTACAAAAGATATGGCGCGTTGGATGGGCATACAGTTGGGTATTGTGCAGGACATACCCGAAATATTCCATACGGTTATCGAAAAGTCACATCAGGGGGATATGTCTGTTCCGGCTGTAAACGAAATGTATTATGCGGCGGGCTGGTCGGTAAACGCCAACCAAACGATTATAGAGCACCCAGGGGGCAATCCCAATTTTGGAACCGAAGTGATCATACTGCCAAATGAACGAACAGCCGTCTGCTTGCTGACCAACGGCGCAAATATCAATAGAAGCATGGTACTAAAAGTTAAAGATATATTAGACGGCAATCTAACGCAGTCATATGAAATAAGCGGCATACAGCTTTTGGACATCATTTTATCGTCTACCACAATTATTCTTTGCTTATTGGCCGTTCTGTTCTTTCTCTTAGGATTACATAGAAGGAAAACGAATGAGCGGCAGCCAATGACAAAAAAGCGAATAATCGTAACAGCTATTTTGCTGATTGCTACGATTGCCCTATGTATAATGTGCTGTGTATTAGATTGGCCAACGATACTTATTTGGCAAACATATAGTATTCTTACAGCTCTGATTTCGTCGGCATTATTAACAGCAAGCATAACATGGTTAGTATACACTCACCGATATAATGCCTCGATCCGAAAATAAGCATTTTGTTCGTTCGCTTTATTGGTAAAATGCGTATAGCGTATATTGTTTGGTACAGCGGAAAGTAGAGTTACGAATAACACAGGAAGAATTAAACTATATATAAGCATATATGCGGTAAAGCTGTGTGTTGATAGTGAGAAAGAATTGATTTAACGCCAGATTCACCTCAATATAACCATTTAAAGTTCAAGCAGAGATACCACTTGAACTTTTCTTTTGTTGAATTACTTGCACAATCCTTGGTGATTCTCAATCTCTTTAGCGTCGGTTATATGAAAAAGGTACAATAAATAAGGCAGGAAGAAGAAGCAGAACATAATTGATTTCTCGTTTGAAAATGTTTGGTTTGTTCACGCGCAACAACCTTTAGCTTATAGAATGTACAAGAGACAAATCGCCTTGCCCCTTGTAATTTATACGACCTATTTAGATTTCTCAAGCAGCTCAACTGCTTTCTTGTCTACCGCTTCTAACACTTGACGAGGCGTTTTAGTACCTGCTATGATTTCTTGAATACCTGAAGTCATCCCTTTCAAAAAAAGAGGTACCTCCTTTATTATCGACCCGTTGAATTACAAGCGATAGCGGATACATGGAGGATGTAATCTCAAATCTCATACATTAAAAGAGACAGTTTTGAGGAGTATTCGTATGGAACATAAATTAACCTTAATTAATGTTTTTGCCGGCATAAATTCAGAGGAAGCAGTCTTTGAAGAGCTTCCTGCAGAATGCATAAGCGATAAAATATTCAAATTATGTGCATCTCCTGGGCTGGCCCTAGGGCTTGCGAAAGGAGATACAATAAAACTCCATCCCAATGGAGAGTTTGAATTAATAAAACATGGTGGAAACTTCTGCATTCAAATTTACAAAGAGGAGCTTGTTAAAGAAAAGATAGAGACAGCGGAATCTATAGTCAAACGAGAGCTTTCCGGTTCTTTAGATGGATTTCATAATGGCTCGCTTGCTTTCACCGCGCCCATCAGGAATGGATTTCATGCCACCAATAAGGTTTTCAATGTAATTAGAGATTTATTAGAATCGGAGTACTATTACTCTAATATTTACGAATATCCATATAATTTTGACGATGAAGAGTTAGTTAGCTGGGCTAGAGATCTGGATTAATCGCTTTAAAATATCAGTTCTCCGTTTTTACTAAAGGCTCTAGCCTCTATTGAGCATCAGCTTTCCGAAGTAGATGATATTGTCCTTAAAGCTCAAGAAGCAGTCATGAAGCACGATTCATCGAAAAGAGATTAATAACTTCTGAATTGGAGAGATTTGCCCTTTCAATTACTGAAATGGCAGGCCGCGAACGATGAAGATCTAATTCCATTCGGAAAACTGGAAAACCTATTGAGAATGAATGGATGATAAGCCCTCTTGATTGATGAACTGCTTTCATAGATAATCATCACTATTCCATAATTGATCCCACTTGTCCTGATTAATAAGAGCAGTTCAATATCATTCGCACTAAACCAACCATACCCCCACAGGTGGGTCATTGGCTCGCGAACCACGTTGTGGAAATTCAAACCATGTCTACAGTGGTGCCAGAAAGTCCAAATGACACTGTGAAGCGCTTGCTCGGCAGAGAGCCCGTACGCTAAATGCTTTTCTGCAAGAGTGTGTAGAAAATTTCCAATAGAGGCGGAGTCCACCTATTTTGAAGTTTGTGTCGTCGTTGGCAGCATTTTATTCCGATCTCAGACAAGTCTTTGAGCTGACGAAAAACGATACTTCAATAAATATGCAGCAGTCTAGGGCATTATTTTCCTTGAACAAGGGTAATGGTTCTAGAGTATGATAGCGGAATTCTTGGATGAGAGATCAGGATTACTGATGTACAAGGTAGAAGACAACTGAAAGTAGAACAAAAGAGTGAATTCCTTCCAAAAGCGCCGCAAGGCGTTTTTCATTGTGCAGTTTGTCTTTGAAATCCGATATGATACTATAAGCTTAATGTGCTGAAAACGTATAAAAGAGAGGGATACATATATGACCAACAAGCTATACTACAATTCTACATACCTTACTGATTGGGAGACCTGTATCGCTGAAACCATAGAACGAGAAGATGGACTCTATGTTATTTTGGAGGAGACGGCTTTTTATCCGCATGGTGGCGGGCAACCTTGTGATTTAGGGACTATTGGGGATATCCCGGTACTTGATGTAATCAGTGAGGAAGATCTTGTCCTGCATAAGCTGGAACGTCTGCCTGATGATTTATCCGTCACTTGTCAAATCGATTGGAAGAGAAGATTTGACCATATGCAGCAGCATAGTGGACAACACTTGCTCTCAGCCACCTGTCTCGACTTGTACCAGTTTATGACTCTAAGCTTTCATTTGGGTGAGGATTATTGCACTATTGATATTGAAGCGCCAGAACTGTCGCCTAAACAACTTCATTCCATAGAGTGGGAGGTTAATCGGCAGATTTACCAGAACCATAACATCCTTAGCTATTTTGTAACAGGGGATGAGGCTTCACAGCTTAAACTGGTCAAACAGCCAACGGTGACGGAGAATATCCGGATTGTAGAGATCAAAGATGTTGAATATAACGCTTGCGGTGGTACACATGTATCTGCAACAGGTGAGATTGGTATGATTAAGCTACTGAAAACAGAGAAAATAAAAGGGAATACACGGATTTATTTTAAATGTGGATACCGTGCTCTAGCGGAATTTAATAACACACAGCACATTCTAGGAACATTATCTTCCAAATTGAAGACGGGAAAAGATGAAATCATCGATCGCATTGAAAAATGGGAGAATGAACAAAAGCAGCTGCAGGCTGAAAATAACCTTCTTAAAGAGAAAAATGATGATTATGTCGTACTGGAACTTTTAACACAACAAGAAGGAAAGCAGATCGCTAAAGTGTTCGAGGATAAATCGCTGAAAGATTTACAAAACTTAGCGAATAAGCTGACTGCCAAAAGTGATGTTCCGGTATTGTTGGCTACTTCTGCAGAGAATAAAGTTGTATTTGCACAGAATGGCAGCGCGGAGGTCTCCTGTGGAGCCTTTTTCAAAAAGCATCTCAGTACCTACAGTGGAAAAGGTGGAGGCAGTGATAAATTAGCACAAGCTGGATTCCCGACATGGGGAGATGCTTTGGCGTTTTATGAGTTTGCTAGGAGTTAAGATTGCTTTATAAAAGACAGAAGACCTGACTGCGGTAAAATACTGTGGATCAGGTCTTTTTTATGCCTAAAGCGAAAACAAGAAACTTTTTCCAAAATATACCGTCTAATTACATATAATTATAGAGCCGAGGGAGACGAAAAGAAATGAATAAATGGAAGGTAACGTTAGGAATCTTGACTGTTTTGATTTTAAGTACGGGGTATGGATCGGTATCAGCCCAAGCAGAAAAGCAAATTCAATTCAACTATAAAGAAATCGGAATCAGCAGTAAACAGGTGATCACGGAGAATACAACTTTTGTGCCCCTGAAATCACTCGCAGATGCTATGGGGTATACATTATCTTGGGATCAATCATCCCAAACGGCCAAGCTTGTTTGTCCTGAACGTGAGGTTATCTTCACAGCCGGTACTGTAAAGTCAAAAGTGAACGGGGCGGTAATGACCTTAACAAAATCCCCGCGTATTATAAAAGGCACGGTGTATGTGCCATTGGTCTCAGCGGTCAGTGTACTTGGAGGTAAAGCGGGGCTTAATAAAACGGATGGCGTTATCCAAATTGTAGATGAAGCTAAATTGGTTTCTGCTTCTGTAGATGGAAGATCCTATTGGATATCTCAGAAAAACGGAAATTTGTATTACCGTGCTACGTCAGCTGGAAAACCAGTAATTATTGGGCAACTACCTTTTAAGGAATCTGCGTACAACTACGCTTTTGAGATTAAAAAAATGGCCAATGGTACGGACCTACTCCAGTTGATGGACAATCATTATGCCATGTTCACGGATTTCAATAGCAGTTATCAAGTATTGGTCAAAGCGGGCACTATTCTCAAGCAAATGGACTATCATTACAACAACTCGGCTTATATCCATGCACCACAAGTGCCTTCCACTCAGGTGTATATGACCGATGGGAAGAATGTGCAATATATTTCTAAGGATGGCGGTTTGGGCAAGTTATTTGAGATGGAAAAGTTAACAGGAGCAACTGGAGATTTCATAGTGGAGTATGCTGCGGAAGATGTGGCGCTCATACGTTTATTAGATACGACACACTTATATTTGGTTTATAGCAGCAGTGGGAAAATCATCAATCTCAGCGAACAACTCATTACCAGTGAGGATCGTAAAGAATGGGATAGAGTAAATGATGGCAGAGATCCATATGTATTGACCAGAATGTTAGTGTTGAAGAGTCGCAAAGGGAATGTAATGACATTCACCTATACTCCAATCCTTGAGGAAAAAGCAAAAACAGTGACATTTACACTTCAAACAAATTAATTTCAATCACTTTTATGTAATAAGCAAAAAGAGAGCGATGTTTAAAATCGCTCTTTTTTGTATTTTGGATTATTTCATCATCATCGTACTTCCACCCTTAATCTGAACAGGTTGATCATTTACGGATACCCAGACATCTATAGCCGAGTTGTTCCGGATGACCGTTTTGTCAGCACTCATTTTCAGTGAATATAGCGCAGCAACGTAATCAAAAATCTCTATATTGGTAGCGTACCAAATATCCGAATGTCCACCTGCTTGTTGGCAAAAGGATTCGATAAGCTCCCAATTGTTTTGCTGTGCAAATTCATAACTATGACCCCAAACATAACAGAGTCTCAATTTCTGGGATGGCCCTTCCATTGTAAATCGCTCCCATACGTGATGCAGATCTTCTATATGATGACATGTTGGATGCCACTCCATGAAATTCAAAGGCATATCAAACTGTTTGGTAGAATGGACAGTTCGGCTATATTCAATCCCAACAGACTGTAGAGGAGCAATGATTTCCTGAGAATATGTACCGTAGGGATAGGACATGCCTCGTACCGGATAATCTACTAGTTTCTCCAGTCGCTTACGATCTTCGAACAGCTCATCGATTACCATAGGTAAAGGTAGACGCTCTAGATGTGGATGGGTAACGGAATGGGCAGATACTTCATGGTTTTTGAGCGAATGTTTAACATCAGCAGAAGATAAGAACCCGGGTGCGTTTATCATAGCGCTATTTAAATGGAAAGTTCCTTTAATCCCATATTGATCAAAAATCTCCGCCAAGCGAATATCGTGTTTCTGTCCGTCATCATAGCTCATGGTGAGTGCCTTGGGCAATCCGCCCGGGAATAAGTTAAATTGAAGTTTCATGAATGTACACTCCTGTTCATTTGGTTATTTCGAAAATTACCTCTTCCAATTATAAACATTAAACGTTATAATCGGTTTCCACATCTAAACAATGAAAGTGTTTACAGAATGGAATACACTTATAAGGAGAGATGCTGCCTGCCTGACTTTCTCTATGTTGTAAAACTATTATATGTGAAAGACAGAAGAAACTCACTTTTATATTTTATCACTAACTTACTGAGTGCCCCAATCCTTTTTGCAGAATTGTTCACAACGAAATATGTGATCGACCTCATTCAGAACTTCAATCCTAACGCCTACCAACATATTTTGTTATTAGTGAGTTTGCTTATCCTAATGTTATATCTCGCGGGCTTTAATAGTTCTCTTCGAGCCATTTCTATCACCAATTTAACATCCACTTGTATCTATGAACTGGAACATAGTATTTTGGAAAAGACTTCTAAATTATCTACGGCACTTTTGGAAGACCCCACTACAAAAACTAAAAGAGAAAAAGCGAAACGACTTTCTTTGATTGATCTGTTAGACCAATGGACGAGCGTAACAGTTCACCTAATAACATTAGTTGCGTTAATGGTTGTCTTATCTGTTTATGGCTTCTATATTCTGGCTTTGATTATTTTAGGGGTGCAGATTCTACAGCTTTATCTTATGAAGCGAATGTCACAGAAAGTAGAGTCCATTTCAGCGGATCAAACCTCCTCTATACGTATGATCAACTATTTAGTTGATTTGTTAGTTAATAGAAATACGATTCCAGAAGTAAGAATGTATAGAATGTCCTCCTATTTGTTTTCCTCAATGAAAGAGAGCTTTAAGAGTAACTTCAAACAAATGCACCGTAAGGTTATTTATTCTGAAAGCCTCAACTTCTCCCAAAGCTTAATCATGATCTTATTAAATGGGACAACGATTGCCATTTTGGCGATCACGATTGGAAGTAGCGGACAGAGCGCTGGACTGTTTGTGTTATTACTTCAGATATCCAGTCAATTATTCATCGTTATTCCTGCATTCACAAGAGTTTACGCTGATTTGGTGAAGAGTCGTTTACGGTACGAGGATTATACGTCTTATTTAGATTTGGAAGAGCAGGTACTTAGAGATCAGGAGGTGAACTCAAATAGAAACACGGATCCGATGAAGGTCCAAGTTCACCAGTTGTTTTTTAGATATCCGACCAACGCCAATAACACCCTTAGTAATATAAACATGACTATTCATCCAGGTGAACGAATTGCTTTTGTAGGTGAGAATGGCTCGGGTAAATCTACGCTTGTTAAGTTGATCTTAGGGTTGTATCCTGCAACAGCTGGAAACATCCAGTGGTTTAAAGGTGCGCATGAAGTCTTAGCGCATAATGTGACACAGGATACCAGAGTTGTTTTTCAGGATTTCATTAAGTTACAAAGACCAATTAGAGAAAACATTGCGTTAGGTAATATGGCTACTATTCATGACGATTCAAGACTATTATCCGCGATGAGAACAGCAGAGGCTGATCATTATGGTGTTGCGTTGGACTCCTTAGTAGGTCCTCAGTTTGGAGGGATAGATTTATCTGGGGGGCAGTGGCAAAGACTTGCAATTGCGCGAGCCTATCTCAATGACGGTGCTCTAATGATTTTTGATGAGCCGACTGCTGCCTTGGATCCTTATGCAGAACAACAGGCGTTTGATACTTTTATGAAATTAGGAGAACAGCAGACTTCCATAATTGTGACTCACCGGCTGTATATGTCCAAATTCGTCGATAGAATTTTTCTGTTTGAGCATGGAGAAATCGTGGAAAGTGGAACACATGATGAATTAATGAGGGTGGATGGTAAATACAAAAAGATGTTTAATCGCCAGTCCTCTTTATATGTATGAGAAAGGAGCGATTCATGCTGAAGTCTGACATATCTAATTTTGTAATAATACTCGTGAGAATGGTTAAAAAAAGTCCGATGACCTCAACGATCACTATCATAGTCCCTATAATCAGTGGATTATTAACTTTTTATTCTTACGCTGTCCAAGTGAATATCATTAACGGTGTGGCTCGCGGTGTTATGACCCTGCTCCCTATTCTATGGTTTGTTGTGATTCATGGCGTACAAGCTTGTTCATTAAGCATAACCAACATGATGAAGAATCGAATGAATGCGGAACTAACCCTAGCTTTTCAATCCGAATTGATAGATATTGCAAACCGGGTTGATTTTGAGGATTTTGATGATGAAGAGTTTGGAAATAAACTGCAAAGAGCTAAAAAGGTAGTTGGAGAAGATTTAGAGGGGATTACAGGTTTTTTGGTATCTAGTGTAGGAATTATCTCAGGATTAATAAGCATCATCTGGTTGTCGGCGACAAGTGGTTATTTCTTGGTCACATTCGTAGTAACACTAATGATCGTGACTGCCTTATCCATTCGATTATTTACGGAAATTAAAGTGAGAAGAACAGGAAGAGAGCTCACCTTTGATGGAAGAATGGGGGACTATCTTGCTAACACTTTGGAAGACCCTAATGCGATTAGAGAAATGCGAATGTATAACTCCATCTCTTATTTTACAAATCTCTGGGCAATGATTATGAAGAAGCAGCATAATAAAAGATTTAGCGCCAGAAAATTCGAGATCAAAACAGGGATGGTTGTGGCTATGGTTCAGACAAGTGCTATCTTTGTTGTTCTAGTGTATCTGTTAAATAAAATGGGGGAGTCTAATACAGTTACAATTGGAACAATTTCGGTGTTATTTCTAGCGCTGTTATCCAGTGGTGGTAAGATTATGAGTTTGACCTGGCCATTAAGCAAGCTTTACATCAGCAGTAGCAAATTATATGACTTAAATGAAGTACTTACATATAAGAACAGGGATTTTCGCAAAAATAACATCAATAATTCAACTGATGCTATGCTCCCAATTAGCGTTTCAAATGTCTATTTTAAATACGTCAAATCGAACAAGAATGTCTTATCTAACATCAATATGACCCTAAAGCCGGGTGAGAAAATAGCCATCGTCGGTGAAAATGGAGCAGGGAAATCTACGTTGATTAAAATGTTGTTAGCTCAATATAGACCAAGCTCCGGAACGATTAACTGGAAGGGTCATTTAGAACCTCACGGAAAGGTGTCCGTCGTATTCCAGAATGCTGTAAAGTTTGAACTGACACTAAGAGAAAATATCCTATTGGGCGATGCGAATACACCTTCAGATGATGCTAAAATACTAAGGGTTCTAGAACAATGTGAGCTGATAGATTTGCTCCATGAATTAGGCGGATTAGATGTGAATTTGGGGCAATTAGTAGAAGGAAGCAGGCAGCTATCAGGTGGACAATGGCAAAAGCTGGCGATTGCCCGCGCGTTATACAATGATGCGGAGCTTATAGTATTCGATGAACCTACTTCTGCGATTGACCCGAATGCCGAGATAGAGATCTATACGAAATTATTAGAAATCTGCCAAGATAAAGCAGCTATTTTTATTTCACATCGCTTGGGTTGGGCGAAGAATGCTGATACGATCTATGTTATGTATCATGGAGAAATTGCTGAAGTAGGAGATCATCAAGACTTAGTACATCACAATGGGATTTATGCAAACATGTACGCTTTACAATCCTCTTGGTATAAGTAGCTTATTAGATGTGATTGCGGTTGATATAAGATGGCATATTCTCCTTAACTATACTCATGAGGTTTACTAAAAAAATCCACAACAAATTTCTGGAATTGTATAGCCGCTTGTGATAAAAAGTGTTTTCTGCTCCAGGCGATGCCAAAAGTGCGCTGACAAAACGGATCGGTTATTTTCAATTGAATGATTTCTGTGTTTTTACTTCTCCTGCTTAAGGCTAAAGGGAGAGTAAAGGTGATACCCAGCCCCATCTCAACTAAGGTTTGAACGGCACTTACTTCTTCGAGCTCGAAAGCAATTAGTGGTTCGAATCCAGCTTGACGGCAAAATGCATCTGTAATTTCACGGAAATTAGATCTAGAAGACAAAGAAATGAAATTCTCACCGGCAGCTTCAATCAAAGAAATACTTTCGCGATTGGCAAAACGATGATTCTTCGGCACACTTAAACATAATTCCTCTTCTGCTAAGGTAAACCATTCGATGTCTGGTCCGGTAACAGGTGTCGAAGATATACAAAAATCAATCACTGCACTCTCCAGATCGTTTCTCATTTCTAATGCTGAGCCAAGCTGACGCTGAATGATCCGAACGTGCGGGTGAAGGGTAAGAAACTCTTTTAGTAAAGTGGGCAATACATACGGTAGTGTTACTGCTATAGATATTACTCCATGTTCAAGTCCGGCCATATCCGTGAGCTGATGCTGACCTTCATCCAGTTCCAGAAATGCTTGCTCCACACGACGAAGATATGTTTTTCCGAATTCGTTCAATTTTAAATTTCTGCCTTGGCGTTCAAATAAGGGAACACCTAAGCTTTTCTCCAAACGTTGGATGGAATTGCTAAGTGAGGGTTGAGATACATTTAATTCTTTGGCGGCATTAGTCATGTGCTCAAGACGAGCAACTACACGGAAATATTGAAGCTGAAGGAATTCCATAACATTGACCTCTCTTTATTCATAACTCTAATGTGATATATCCATCATATAATATGTATTTTACTTAATTAATTTTCGGTCCTATACTATTGTAACATATAAAAAGATATAGGTAGGATGGAGAGAGTCTGCTGTGATTAGAGAGAAAATTTGGACCCGGAATTTTATTGTTGTTTGTTTGAGTAGTTTTTTTATGTTTCTGACCTTTTACATTCTGGCGACTGCATTCCCGTTATACGTGAAGGAAAGCTTGCACGGGAATCAGCAGCAAATGGGGTTAGCCATTACCATCTATGTCCTCGGAGGTGTATTGATCCGTCCTTTTTCAGGACAATGGGTTGATAAATTCGGTAAAAAGAAAATGGCGGTTATTGGGCTGGTCTTATTCCTACTCGCCTGTATAGGATACTTCGGAGCTAATGGAATTGTATTGTTTCTGGTGATTCGTTTCATTCACGGTATGAGTTATGCGGTTGCTTCGACAGCGACAAGTACAATAGCTTCCACACTAATCCCGTACTCACGCCAGGGTGAAGGCATCGGTTATTTTAGTATGTTTATGAGCATTGCGATGGTCATTGGACCAGCTTTGGGTCTTTTTCTATGGAAAGATGAGAACATTCATGTATTGCTGTTAGGTGTATGTGTGATTGCTGCGCTTTCGCTGTTATTCACATTAGGCGTTCGTATGCCCAAAGAAGCGAAGGATACGGTTAAAGAGGCCATTAGGGAACCTGTGAAGATGCGAAAGGGTCTTCGCTGGAGTGATGTCATTGAACCCAAAGCACTGCCCATCTCGCTTGTCGGATTTACGCTTGCGTTCTCCTATAGTTCTTTATCTGGTTTTATCGCTTCTTTTACAAAAGAAATTAACCAATCACAGCTTACCGGTTATTTTTTTGTGGCCTTTGCGATTATGATTGTGCTGTTTCGACCGCTAATCGGTAAAGTATTCGATAAATATAATGAACATATTCTCATTTATCCCGGAATTCTGATCTTTGCTGTAGGTCTGCTTAGCTTAAGTCAAGCTAAATCCGGATTCATGCTGATGTTCTCAGGCATCATTATGGGGGTTGGGTATGGCGCACTTATGCCATGCTTTCAGACGCTTGCACTAAAATTAGCCGATAAAGAACGTAGAGGAAGCGCAAATGGAACCTTTTTCTTGTTATTTGATTTGGGGTATGGAGCGGGTTCTTATATTATGGGTGTAGTTGCTTCTTATACAGATTACCGTATGATGTACGAAGTTGCAGGGTTCGTGACGCTTATCTCAGTTGCTGTATACTATTTGCTTCATCACCTACCTCAATCTAAGCTTCGCGTTCAAAAATCTAAAGCTGACGTTGCATAAATGTATACGTTCAGCTGTATGATATAATTGTTGAAAAAAAAGCATGGGGAGAACAATATGACTACAATCATTGATAAAATCGCCTGGATTCATATCGAGAATGGACAAGTCTTATGTGCGCGTTCCAAAGGGAAAGATATGTATTATTTACCTGGAGGAAAAAGAGAAGCGGGAGAAACAGACGAAGAGACACTCGTGCGCGAAATCGAGGAAGAGATTTCTGTTCAGATCAAGACAGAGACGGTCTCTTATTTTGGCACGTTTGAGGCAGAAGCTCATGGTAAAGCAGAAGGTGTTATAGTTAAAATGACCTGTTATATTGCGGATTATGAAGGGACATTAAAGCCAGCGTCCGAAATCGAGGAATTATCTTGGTTAAGCTATAAGGATCGGGATCGTGTGTCTGTTGTTACCCAAATTATTTTTGATCAATTGCATGAGAAGAATTTGCTCTCATAATCAACCATATATAGTATTTGAAGTCCGTTTTAAGCCAGCAAGTTGGCTTGAGACGGTCTTTTTATTTCTACGTGTAACGCTCGTTCGTTGGACCATAGCAACGTTTCTTCTCATTAAGGACAGATGTCCTTTTTTAAACCCTTGAATTGCTATTTAATATGTAAGAGATCGAAGTTGAGGAGAGAGAGAAATGAGAGGAATTATATTTGCGTTTTTAGCGGGGGCTTGTATTACACTACAGGGCGTATCAAATGCTCGAATTAGCCAGGATATCGGGACTTGGCAGGCAGCGACAATTACACAGTTAACAGGGTTCATCATGTCCTTCCTAATTCTTTTGTTCGTTAGAGATGGGAAATGGGGAGGATTTAAGCAAGTAAAACCCTTATATTTGATCGGCGGCGCTTTTGCAGCTGTAATTATTTTCAGTGAAGTAACGGCTATTCAGCAAATCGGTGTTACGTTTACAATATCCTCGTTATTGATTGCTCAACTATGTCTGACGTTCTTAATCGATATTAAAGGCTGGTTTGGAATGGAAAAGAGAAAAATGAGACTGCCGCAATTCATCGGCATCGGGGTGATGATCGTTGGCGTAGTGATACTGAAATTCTAATGGCCTTGTGCAAACTCGATAAATGGAGGAGTTAAGTTATGATTATTGGTTTGATATTAGCACTTATCGCGGGATCATTCGTGAGTCTGCAAAATATATTTAATACAAAAGTTAATGAAAAGGTTGGATCTTGGGCCACGACAACTTTAGTGTTAGGGATGGGATTCCTAGCTTCATTTATCATGAGTCTTATCGTTGAAGGAAACCGCATATTTACTTTGAGAAATATGGAGCCTTGGTATTGGATCAGTGGTTTGATCGGGGTTGGGGTAGTAATATGCCTTGTGCAAGGTACAAAACGGCTCGGCCCAACGTATGCGATTTCGATCGTATTAATCTCTCAGCTTGGGTTTGCACTGCTCTGGGATTCACTAGGCTGGTTAGGGCTTGAAAAGGTTCCTTTTACTTGGAAGCAGTTGGTCGGAGTGATTGTTATTGTTGGAGGTATTCTCGTGTTTAAGCTAGGTGGCGAACGGGAAACGCAGAAGGCGGCTTAGTCTTCCCCTCAGTCGCATGTCTGTCAAAATAGAAGTGATGGCAGTCACACGAGGATGGAAGCAAATGAAATTATACTTGGGAAAGTAATAGCTCAATTATAAATAAGGAGTAGATCATCCTATGTTCATACAATTGAACCCCAAAACTATTGAAAAGTTAGAAAAAGGCCTTGATGAACGACCAGGATATTTTAAATTATTCTTCGATACAGAGGGCTGTGGTTGTAATGGCGTAATCGTAATTCAAATCATTAGTGAACCTCATCACACAGATATCGAAGTGCAGAAAGAGCCTTTTACTTTTTTGGTTGACCGGCAACAGGAGTCTTTATTTGATGAACAGATGCGACTTGAAGCAGATGAGAATTACCCGTCATTCCGATTAAGTAGTGATTCGAGTTTGTTAGGAAGTAATATTCGTGTAAAAGATATTCGTTAGGCAGGTTGGAGCAGTTGAATGTAGAGTGTGTAGAATAGCTGATGAAGCGATTCTACACACTTTTTTTATGTTTTCGAGAAATAATATTGCAGACTATGTCACGTCGTGATATAGTCACGTTAAGACATATTTAAATGCGACGTATTCATAAAGGGAGCTGGGCATGTTGAACCCTGAGAAAGTATTGAAGAAATATGTACCCATGACCGAAACGGCATTCTATATTCTTTTATCCTTAGATGAGCCACGACATGGATATGGAATAGTGAAGCATGTGGAGAAAATTACGAAAGCCCGTCTTTTGTTAGGCTCTGGTACAGTATATGGCACGTTAACGAAGATGCAAAAAGATGGGATGATTACTGTTTTTGCGGATGAAGAGAGAAAAACGGTTTACGAAAGAACAGACATAGGGATGCTAATTCTTGCTACGGAGATTAATAGACTTAAAGAGCTACACGAGAATGCTATAAAATATGGAGGTGACGTAGATGATCATCAAAGTATGTAGACCCTTTTGGACTTATGATGTTCAGAAAACCGAAGACTGGTTAGCTTCTATGGCGGAAAAAGGCTTTGCACTTATCCGACTCAACCGTTTAACTAGATATTTTTACTTTGAGCAGGGCGAACCGAAAGCAGTTACCTATCAGATCGTATTTGATAAAGTTCCAAATCAGTCCCTTTCAAAAGGATTATCAAATTTTGGATGGACGAAGGTGTTACAGAGCGGCAAATGGGTTGTGACGATGAACAGGCTGCCTTTAGAACAAATAAGAACATTTCCTGATCGAGAAGGGATCGTAAAGCATAACAAGAAGATCATGTATATTTTTATGGGGATATTGATTTATTTAATGGTTGCATTCCTCAATGTAATTTTGATAAGTGCAATAGCCATGAGTGTTTCCGAGTTTGGCCATTTTAATGTCTTTAACGGACCGTATGGTTTTATTCCTGCTACTGCATTAGGACTTAGCGTGATCTTATGTATTTTCACCGTATATTCGCTGATCACATTAAACAAGACTAACAAGAGATTAACAGGGGAATTCATACAACCAAACAAGAAAAATGGCCAAGGGACATCCTTTCTGAAAGACAGGTTAAGTAAGAATGAAGAGAAACGTCTGAAAAGTTCAGGTCAACTTGTTATGAAGTGGAAGCTTGGATGGATGTATGCGCCGGATCGTCTTGAGGCGTGGCTAGAGGAAATGGAAGAAAAGGGATATAATCTGTACAGAGTTGGCAAAACAGGAACTGCGTTTTATTTTAAAAAAGGGAAGCCTCGTAAGATCTGTTAATGTGCGGACTTACAAAATACTGCTGATACCAATTATTTCAACATTCACACGGATTCTGGCTGGGTATGTCTGTATCATTCGAGTTCATGGAGTCAGAAATGGGTCTTATGGGGCCAAGAATATGTGCCAGGCGAAGTAAAACCTCGAATTTATAGCGATAAGTTAAATCAATTGAAACTGGCTAGACGTATAGCTTTAACGTATACAGCCATGTTCTTACCCCTCACTATTTTATATGTGTATATCATAATATTAAATATAAAATTATCGACTTACTCGAATTTGGATCGATTGCAGCTCATGAATTTGATCTTGTACGCCATCTTAATTCTAATGTTTGGCTCATATGTTAGTCGAACTTGGCTATATTACAACCGGCTTCGTAAACATCATCAATAATATCGTGGAGGTGGATCATGCAACAGAACATTTATGACAACTCTGAGTTTTTTCAAATGTATAAGAACTTAAGGGAATCAAGAATTACATACAATGACTTTATTGAACAACCTGCAATAAGAGGTTTGCTTCCAACTCTACAAGATTTGAATGTTCTCGACCTGGGTTGTGGTTTTGGTGAAATGGCAAACTATATGATTGATAACAATGCTTCACACGTAACAGGAGTAGATATATCAGAGAAAATGTTAGCTATGGCAGGGAAACGATCTCAGATCCGTTATGTACAGGGCTCTATGGCGGAAATCGATTTTAATAGCAATGAATTTGATTTGGTAGTAAGTTCGTTAGCTTTTCATTATGTCGAGGATTATAAAACCCTCATTAGTAGGATTTCAGATTGGATTAAACCCAATGGGCACCTGGTATTTTCAACAGAGCATCCGGTTGTTCTATCGAATAAGAGCCAAAGTGGGTGGGTTAAAGATCCCGATCAAAATATTCTTCATTGGCCTATTGATAATTATGGCGAAGAAGGTCTCAGATCACAGTTTTGGGGAATCGATGGAGTTATTAAATACCATAGAAAGCTTTCAACATTACTTAATACTTTGATCCAAAATGGACTCGCTATTGAAGAAATTGTTGAACCTGAATCCAACCTTGAGGGTCTTGAGAAGATGCCCAAATTAATAAATGAAAGAAGGAGACCTTCATTCATATTAATTAAGGCTAGGAAAACAGTTATGCATGGACAGTAATTTTCAGTTATGAATGAATTTTACCAACCGATTAAGGACGATTACTTTATACTTATGTATACAGCATCTGCAAGGAAATTAAGGGGAGTGTTTGTATGCATGAAATACCTCATGAGGATTATTATAAAGTGAAGCCACTACTTCAAGGAGAGCATATCCATCCCGAAATTCTCTCTTTAATTGAAGGCAATAATCCAGGTTGGATCTTTGTCGATCAACTTACAGCACCAAAGAGTGCGTTAGTGTGGAGTCAGGGAATTGAAGGGTTTTATCTTATCGGTAATCACACCAATCAAGCCTTTATCCATGCACTGGACAGTTATGTAACAGATCATATTGTACCTAGAATGAAGGAACTGGGGATGGAACATTTCGAAGTTTCTGGTCAACATGATGAATGGAATCTGGAATTGATGTTTCCTTCTAGGAAGCTATATCCTTTTGAACAGATGGTGTTCAAGTTACTTCACAAGCCGCCTGCGACGCAGACTAATGGGATTAGAACTATAAATCTTAAAATGCTGGATTGGGAGAACTCAGATCTAAAGAATATAGAATTTGTACATGAAAATATTGATTTATTCTGGTCATCGAAAGAAGACTTTGCCGAAAAAGGCTACGGATATGCTGCTGTTGAGGGATCTGAGGTTATGGGTGTGTGTTATTCTAGTTTTGTTACACAGGATACACACGCAATCGGAATTGAAACCCTTCCTAAATATCAGAAACAAGGAGTAGGAGCACATTTAGCAACGCTAGTAGTTGAAGATGTGCTTGCCAATGGCTTTATTCCTTACTGGGATTGTTCTACTGATAATGAAGCTTCGAAAAAATTGGCACTACGGCTAGGGTTTCAACAGATACATCAATATAAGTGTGGTGCTTTTGCAATATAATCCTTTTAGAGACGTCTATTCCATGGAGTAGACGTTTTTATTATATTTACCGTGGAGTTGTAAATACTTTAATATGAATAGTAATTTGGTATAACTCTATAATTATGAGAGAATGATCATCGGAACGAATGGAACGATTGAATATATTATAAGGTTAGGATGATCATCCATGAAAATTTTTCTTGTCGAGGACGATAGAACGATAGCATCAGGACTTGAATATTCATTACAGCAGGATCATTTTGAAACCCTTCTATGTTATGACGCCTCCTCAGCCAAGGCGGTGTTATCAGAGCAGTTATCAGAGCTCACCTTATGCATCTTTGACCTCTCACTTCCGGATGGCAGCGGTTATGAATTGTGCAAGATCGTGAAAGCGCAAAGTGATATACCGGTAATTTTTTTAACGGCGATTGATGATGAGGTCAATGTGGTGATGGGACTCGATATGGGGGCAGATGATTACATAACTAAGCCTTTTCGGATTCGGGAGCTACTATCGCGGATTAAATCCGTCTTAAGGAGATATAACAAGCAGGCTCAGACCCAATCCACTATCGAATTAGAGAATATTCGGATTAACACGCTTGAAGGAAAGGTATATAAGAACGGCGAAGAAGTGCTATTGACCGCATTAGAATATCGATTATTACTGATCTTTGCTAACCATGTTGGTCAGGTTCTCTCAAGAAATCAATTGTTAGAACGGATTTGGGATGTGGCAGGTGAATTCGTGAACGACAATACATTATCGGTTTACATAAAAAGACTTAGGGAAAAGTTAGAAGATAACCCCCAAGAACCAACACTGTTCAAAACAGTTCGAGGGTTGGGTTACAAGGTAGGTGAATAGGATGCTTCGTAATAGAGAATTTAGATGGTTATTGTTTACGATGTGCTTGATCAGTCTTGTGGCTACAGCGGTGGCGACATTTATATCGTTAGAGGCGGTAGGGCTCACAGCTGGGACTTCAGCTTTGCTTATAGCTTGTAGTGTATTGTTTACCCGCTGGAGATATGGTGAAATTGAAAAGCTCTCAGGATATCTACGTCAAATCAGCAGTGGGAATTATTCGCTCGATGTTCGTGATAATCAGGAAGGTGAGCTTAGTATCCTGAAGAATGACATTTATAAAGTGACGCTGATGTTATCCGAGCAGAGTGCGCAATTACAAGAAGATAAAATGAAGCTCACCAATGCGATTTCAGATATCTCTCATCAGCTCAAAACCCCGCTTACTTCCATGACCGTGATGGCAGATTTATTAAGTGATCCTGAGCTGCACACTGAGAAGAGAATGGAGTTTACCCGGAAAATTACGATCCAACTCGAACGAATTGGTTGGCTAGTCTCCTCTTTATTAAAGTTCTCCAAGATCGATGCTGGAACCATTCATTTTAAAAAAGATCTTGTTGCGGTGACCAAGCTTGTTCAAAAATCGTTGGAGCCCATGTTAATTCCAATGGATATTAAAGAACAACGCATCTTGATTGATGGAGAAGAGAGCACCACATTTGCGGGCGATCTCAATTGGACAACTGAGGCGATCATTAATATTCTGAAAAACTGTGTAGAGCACACACCTGCTGGGGGAGAGATTTCGATTTCTTTTGCAGAAAATACACTGTTTACGGAAATTATCATTACAGATAACGGCAAAGGAATCCCAAAGGCAGAGATCCCCTATATCTTCAAACGATTCTATAAAGGTAAGAATGCAAGCGAAGATAGTGTAGGGATTGGACTTGCTTTGGCACAAAGCATTATCACAGGACAAACCGGAACGATCGATGTGAAGAGTGAAGTGGGGAAGGGTTCACAATTTCAGATCAAATTTTATAAACAAGTCTTTTAGCACATATGGCTTAGTGACTAGAATGTCACTTTAGAGTCACTGGATAGTCATTGTAGACAGATATACTGATCTCATCAACAAATGGAGGTCTAACAATGGACATTTTAAAGATTGAACATCTGTCTAAAACATATGGAAAAGGCGAAACAGCGGTAAAGGCATTGGATGATGTATCTTTTTCGATTAAAAAAGGGGAATTCGTAGCGATTATCGGGCCATCTGGCTCCGGGAAATCGACCATTCTGCACTTATTAGGCGGAGTGGATAGACCGACAAGCGGCAAAGTATTCGTAGATAACACGGATATATATGAATTGAATGAAACACAGCTGGCGATCTTTAGACGCAGACAAATTGGGCTGATTTATCAATTCTATAATCTTATACCAGTCCTAACGGTCGAAGAGAACATCACTCTCCCTTTACTTCTTGATCAGCACAAGGTAGATAAGAAACAATTTGCGGATACTGTAAAGGCGTTGAATTTGGAAAATCGCTTAAACCATCTTCCGAATCAGCTCTCAGGCGGGCAACAACAGCGGGTCTCTATTGGTAGAGCGTTAATTAGTAATCCCGCAATCATGCTGGCAGATGAGCCAACCGGTAATCTGGATAGTAAGAACAGTGGTGAAATTATAGATTTATTAAAAATGTTTAATAAAACCTATAATCAAACGCTGATTGTCATTACTCATGATGAACGGATTGCACTGCAAGCAGATCGAGTCATTACCATTGAAGATGGAAGGATCGCTAAAGATGAGGTGATTCGTCCGTGAATATCGTAAATAAATTAACACTTAGACATTTGAAGCAGAATAAGCGAAGAACCATGGTTACCATCATTGGAGTCATCATTTCTGTGGCTATGGTGACGGCTGTGGCAACGCTTGGTTTTTCATTTATGGAATTAATGAGGAAGCAGAGTATCTCGACTAATGGAGAATGGCATGTCCAATATAGAAATATTACTAAAGCTCAGCTCAAAGCGATAGAAGATGATGATGCAACGAAAACACTTGTCATCTCAAATGATCGTGGCTATGCCCCTTTAGTGGGGGGACAGAATGAGAACAAGCCCTATTGGTATATCAAGGAATATAATGCAGCTGGTTTTAAACAATTTCCGATTGAACTTCTGGAAGGAAGACTCCCGAAAACTAACTATGAAGTAGTCATTTCTGAAGAAATTGCAAAAAATGCTAAATTAACCTACAAGATTGGTGAAACTTTAACGCTCGATGTCGGAGAGCGAGTCACTAGGGATGATAAAAATAGTGGTCAGCCCTTATCTCAGAACGAACGATTACGGACTGAAGAGGATACTCTGAATGAAGAGATCATTCATAAAAAACCAATGAACTACACGATTGTGGGAGTGATAAAGCGACCCACTTGGGAACCAACATGGTCTCCGGGTTATACTGCCCTAAGTTATGTGGATGAAAGTTTGATTGGAGCAGCCGAAAAAGCTACAGCGACAGTTGTATTAAACAAGGTGGATAGCTCCATATACAAACATGCAGAGGAATTGGCAAAAGAAAACAAAATAGAGTCGATTTCTTATAATAATAGTCTGCTGCGCTATTATGGTGTGACGAATAACGATGGCTTACGTAATGCACTTCTTTCATTGTCGGTCATCGTTATGACTGTGATTATCATTGGCTCTGTTTCTTTAATCTATAATGCATTCGCGATTTCTGTCTCGGAACGTGCACGTCATTTAGGAATGCTCTCCAGCGTAGGTGCTACAAAGAGGCAGAAGAAGAATTCGGTGTTTTTTGAAGGAATGATCATCGGTTTAATTAGTATCCCTATTGGGATCCTTTGCGGAATTGCAGGAATCGGGATCACTTTTATGTTCATCAATACGATGATTCAAGATGTACTAGGGATAACTGAAAAATTAACAATGGTTGTTACCCCTCTGTCCCTATTCACCGCTTGTATAGTATCGATACTGACGATTTTTATATCCACCTTTCTTCCAGCTAGAAAAGCTTCAAAGATTTCGGCGATTGATGCAATCAGACAAACAACCGATGTTAAGCTCTCTGGTAAAGCGGTGAAAACATCTAAGTTCGTTCGCAAGTTATTTGGAATTGAAGCGGAAATTGGTTTGAAGAATTTAAAGAGAAATAAACGCAGGTATCAAGCAACTGTGTTCTCCCTTGTCATTAGTATTGTTCTATTTTTAACCGTATCATCATTCACTACAAATATGAAAAAGTCGGTAGAACTCTCACAGGATGGTTTGAACTATGATATTCAAGTTTATATGGGGACAGAGGACGCTCAAAAAGTAGATCGGCTGACGAAATCGATATCTGCCTTACCCAATATAACGGAATATAATGTGGTCAGGGAACTAAGCTTGAGTTCATGGATTGATGAAAAAGATATGGCAAAAGAATTGCAAGAGATCGTGGAGAAGGATAGCAGTATTTTAAAGAATGGGAAATATCCTTACTACATTCAGATCCATGCCCTAAATGAACAGAGTTTGAGAACCTATGCAGAATCCGTCGGTGTAAGTTATGAACAATTAACGAATCTCAATCAGATGGCAGCTATTGTGAATGATACCGTCACCTTTGAGGATGAGAACGTCAAAAAGATTATTGAGACCAAAGCTCTTCATTCGGAAATCGGTCAGAAGCTTGATTTAATTTATACGGATTGGAACACAGAGAAAGAGACGAAATTACCACCAGTAGAAATTGTCGCATTAACTGATAAACGTCCTATGGGTGTTCATTCAGCACTAGTTGGTGGATTAAACATCATTGTCTCTGACCAAGTCTTCGATCAATTAACAAATGATACGATGAGTAACGATATACAGAGCCGACTAAACCTGAACAGCTCTGATCCGTTAGCGACACAACAGGCCATTGAGGAAATGAAAGAGCGGAATATCTATGTTCAAAATGTGTTTCAAAATAGACAAAATAGTGAGCAGATGATCATGTTAATGTCTATTTTTACCTATGGTTTTATTGCTTTGATTACCTTAATATCGATTGCGAATATTTTCAATACGATATCAACCAGCATATCACTTCGTAAAAGAGAGTTTGCGATGTTGAAGTCTGTAGGGATGACGCCAAACGGTTTTAATAAAATGATTAATTATGAAAGTATCTTCTATGGGATAAAATCACTACTTTACGGGCTTCCGATTAGCATAGTCGTGATGTACTTGATCTATAGATCCATGATGAGTAGTTTCTCCTATGGATTCGAACTTCCGTGGATGAGTATCTTGTATGTCATAGTCGCTGTATTTATCATCGTTAGCTCAGCTATGCTGTACTCCAGTTCAAAAGTGAAGAAGGAAAATATTATTGATGCTTTAAAACAGGAGAATATATAAAGTTTAGCCGCGATCATCGCGGCTTTTTTAGACTTATTTGAAGGTATATATTTTTGGGGGTATTTTGTGTCATATATGACACGAACAGTATGTTATTACATATAAATCCCTATGATATAATGTATTCAATTGAATTTAACAGATTATAACTTTAGAGGCAGGTGTCAACGCTTGAGAACGGTCGTCGTGATTGGCGGGGGGATTACTGGATTGTCTACCGCTTACTATCTACAGAAATCTATACAGTATAATAAGTTGGATGTAAAAATCATTTTGGTTGAAGCCAGCGATAGACTAGGCGGAAAAATCAGAACACTTCAGCATGAGGACTTCATCATGGAATCTGGAGCTGATTCAATTGTCACTCGCAAGACAAATGTAGCCCCATTGGTTGAAGAATTAGGTATTCAGGATGAGGTTGTATATAACGCGACAGGAATATCATACATCTACACAGAAGGTAAGCTGAAGCAAATACCTAAAGATGCAGTCTTTGGCATCCCTCTCAGTATTGAATCGCTTGCTACTACAGATTTGATCTCTGCTGAAGGTAAAGTTGAAGCACTTAAAGATTTCTATACTCCGAATGATCGTTTTACGAAAAACGATTCTGTAGGTGATTTTCTGGAAGCTTTCTTTGGAAAAGAACTTGTCGAGAAGCAGATATCACCTGTCCTATCAGGTGTATATTCCGGGAAATTGAGTGAACTTACCATTGCCTCGACCCTTCCCTATTTGATTGATTATAAAAATGAATATGGAAGTATTATTCAGGGATTGTCCGCGAATAAGGCTAAATTCCAGGGGAACGGCGATAAGAAGTTTATGTCTTTTAAGGGTGGTGTGTCTGCTCTGATTGATGCTATGGAAGAACAGCTGTCCGATGTAGAGATCATCAAAGGGATTCGGGCCGAGCGCATTGCAAAGGATGGAGAACAGTACCGAGTAACACTGGCCGATGGGCGAATCTTGGACAGCGATTTTGCCGTACTAGGAACGATGCATTCTACTGCACAAGCATTACTTCAAGACGAAGCGCTGAATGAAGATTTCAAACAGTTGTTTAACAGCTCTATGATTAGTGTGTATCTAGGATTTGATATCCCTGACAGTCAACTGCCAGCGAACGGTACAGGGTTCATAACAGCCAACAGTGACGATGTTCTTTGTAATGCTTGTACGTGGACAAGTCGCAAGTGGGAGCACACGTCTGGTCAACAACGTCTGCTTGTCAGACTCTTTTATAAAAGCTCAGGACCGCATTATGAGTCCTTGATTAAGCTTTCAGAAGAGGAATTATTAAAGGTGGCGTTGAATGATATACAGACCAGTCTTGGAATTACTGGACAACCAGTTACCCACGATGTGACCAAATGGCATGATGTTATGCCAAATTACCACAAACGCCATCATGAGATTGTAGTATCCTTAGAGAAGAAGATTGCAGATCATTATCCGAATGTAATCCTTGCTGGATGTTCTTATTATGGTGTGGGTATTCCCGATTGTATTGCAAATGGAGAGAAGACAGCGGAACGTATTTTGGAACAAGTAATTACACATTAAACAAAGGAGGGCGGACAATAGTGAGAAAATTAAAATTAGCGATAAGCTCTATGCAAAGTCTAGACTATAAACAACGGCGGTTGTTTGTATAGAGCGAATAAAAATTGATTTACCGCCAGTGCACTGTGCAGGGTTGTTTTTAGAATAGACTTTGCTACCTTCAAACTCAAAAAAAGTTTAAGGAGCAGAGTGACTATGAAATATGTAAATGCAGATACGATTTTTCCAAAGGAATTATTAGAGGAAATTCAGAAGTATATTAACGGTGGTTTGGTATATATCCCTAAGCCTGAAGAAGCACATGTAAAATGGGGCGAGAAGTCAGGGAGCAGAAAATACTTAAGATCTAGAAATATTGAGATTTGTTTAAGGTTTGCCGTTGGAGCAACGGTTGACCAGCTTTCGGATGAATATTGCCTATCAAGGGACAGTATTAAGAAGATTGTTTACACAAAAAAATAGCTGTAATCCTAAAAATCCACGTTAGAGGAAGCTCTGACGTGGATTTTTAGGATTTAATTATCATTCAATCTTAAATACCATACTTTTTCCGATATTTATCGATCCCGTCTACAAAATGTCCTTCATATTTCACGCCTTCATCCATTTTTTTATTTGCTGCTGTAAAAGCTCCTATCTGATTAGAATAGGTTGTGAAATCTAACACTTCTTGAGGTGTTTTCATCTTTTGTTCGTAAGCAACCTTGGATAGAACGGTAATTGGATATCTTTCTTCAGTCCAACCTCGGAATATCCATCCGATTCAACGGTAAGTATGGATTCATCAGAAGCTTCTGGTGTCAATTTTGCATATGTAAGACTGGTCATTTCAGCTAGTAAGCGAACTTTTATTTTTGTAGTTTCACCCACAGGAATAACATCGCTAGACAAAGTAATATTTGCCTCATTGAGTAATTTCTTATCAGCAGCAAACACAGTGGATGGCATTAATAAAGCAAAAACCATAGTACAAAGTATAAAACATTGACTAAACCTTTTCATTAGCAATCATCCTTATCATTTGATTTAGTAGTCACTCGAAGTAATCTTGTATTCCATAATATTCCTGATTCCTCTTAAGTTTTGCTATAAAGCGTTTCTTCTCAAAAAGAATTCAACGAGCTAAAAAGAAAATGAAAGGCTGTATACAGAATCTGCTTGTTTAATGTGGATGGCGTCTAATTTGGAAGCGAAAATATTTATTTGTTGAAAGCTAGAATACTCCGGTGAATATTAACCTCCAAGCCTTGTTACCGCACCACAACTAACAGTACAATAATTCCGAGCCAAAACAGCCAGCTTACTGGGTGACCGAAATTTAATCCCCAGCCGACTCCGAGCCTTTTCTTGACGATTAGGTTTGGATCTTTGCGATTGAAATAAATCATACCTAATCGCCATTTATCATCATCATGGACAGGTCTGACATTGGAGTGATCGGCAGATCGCTCCAAGCGGCTTTCGCCCTGACCAGCCCAGAACGTTAAGGCGAAGGCGTATAGGATGATAAGGGCTATTATGATTAGGATAATAGGGATAGCGAAATTCATATTAAGCAGAGATATCATGTTTAGTTGCACGACGGAAAACAGGATAACTATTAAGAAGCTTGCTGTAATCATAAAATATGACCAAGTACGGCGGTAAGTTACGTCTTGTCTGATGGATCGATTAGGATCAGTGGGTTGAACCTGCTGCTTCACTCTGCGAATACTCCAATTCTCAAATATGAACAAAAGTGTGATCAACACTTGCATTATCGTAGGCATAAATACAGTACTATAAGATTTAGCTGCATAGCCGTCTACGTTCCAACTACTGTTGTAATGGATCGGAATCTGATCAGGAATCAGATCGTAGTTGCGTAGCACAGTTACAATACTAACAACAATAATTAAAACATGTATGAGGAACCAAATACTAGACAAGCCAATGTTTCTTTTCCGAAATCCAGTGTCCACTGCCATGATCGATGGTTCCGGAGCAACAGGCAGCATAGGTAGTAAACTTTTCATTTTGAAACGATAGCTTATGTTTATGACTAGGGAGATTACGATCATGGCGAGTGAATAAGTGACAGTGATCCAACTTTGTTGCTTGGAATGTTCATCACCGTACATTAGACAGATGATACAAACAATGAATAGGATGGTATGCAAGGTAGCACTAATCCAAGCATATGACTTCCGCATCTGGCGCAGAGGCTCACTTTGGAATTGTACAGCGCTGACGGTGACCCCAAAACTAATCGTCTCTCTTGATAAATAAGGCATGCTTACCATGAGTACAATGGCAGGTACAAATACAAAGATCATTACTATAACAGGCATTATCGTCATATCATTCGCCTCCTCTTATACATAAGTGTGTATTTGAAAACTCTATAACCCTTATAGCATAGGCGATTCATCACTATGCCTTTTTTCGTATGACTATCCTATTAACTTAGGATAGGTAATCAACTTGAACATAAATTTAATTATAAACGATTTTAATGACTATAAGGGTTGGATTAACAATTTATCCAGATATTTTTGCTACGCAGAGCTACTCATCTGACAACTGAATTGTGGCAAGTACATCTGTTTGAAATTGGGTGTAGGATAGTATTTATTCAAATTTTAATCAACACATATTTATCAACTGTTGCTTTATTAACGCTTTCAGTATTTTTGTAGATTGCTTAACTCCTTAATAACTACTACCATGAAAGTACTGAAAGTAATAGATAGTAATAAGGAGTGTTAATGAATGATGAAAGTCGGCATTTATCACGGTCAAAATAGTGTGGGGATAGAAGAGCGTCCAATACCTCAAGTTGGAGCAAAAGATGCGTTGATTCGTATTTTAGCGGGTGGAATTTGTGGTACAGATATTAATATAGTGAAAGCAGGCTCTGAAATGGGTATTCGTTTCGGCTCAGAGTTTGGACATGAAATGTTTGGTGAAATCGCCCTGTTAGGTTCTGATGCGGAAAGCGATTTGAAAGTTGGCATGCGTGTAGGTGTGAATCCAATTACTGCAAAACGTGCAGGTCGCCGTTATTCGTTGGAGGTAGGAGCCTTTTCACAATATGTCTTAATTGAAGATGCAGCACTAAATTATAATCTTTATGAATTTGATGATTCCGTTTCGGCAACAGAGGCTGTATTAATGGAACCCATGAGCGTAGGCTTCCATGGCGCTTTTAGCGTACTGCCCAAACTAGGTGGAAAAATCGTAGTTCTAGGTGCGGGTCCTATTGGCTTATCTGCAGCTGCAGGATTAATTGGTGAAGGCATTAAAGATGTTTGCGTAGTGGATATTGACAACTGGCGGTTGGATAAAGCAAAAGAATTAGGCGCATTAACAGTTAATACGTCGACTGAAACATTAGCAGAGGGTTTAATCCAACACTTCGGCGAAGTGAACGTATACGGTGTTAGTGTACCCAATGTAGATGCTTTTGTGGACGCAGCGGGCGCTCCAATATTATTTGAACAAGTGATGCAGATTGTAAAGCCACAAGCAAGAATTGCAATCATTGCCGTTTATAAAAATGAAGTACCTATAAGCCTTGCTCAAGTGATGAGTAAAGAAGTTAACATAGTTGGAGCTAGTGGATACACACATGAAGATATTGTAAAGGTAATTGAACATATTAACGACAAGAAAACGAATATCTCTACTATGGTGACACAGACTTATAAATTAGAGGATATTCAAGCCGCCTTCGATAAAGCGATTGCAGCAAAAGAAACGATCAAGGTTATTGTAGATCTTACTTAACCATCAGTTAATGATATTGGAGTTCATTTGAGTGTAAAACTCAGGTGAACTCTTTTTATTTTAGAAAATAAAGACTTTATATAAAATTTAATTCTAATTGAACATGGCATATTACTGGAGTGTGGTCGTAATTATACTGAGTATAGAAGTGAAATTAGAAAAAAACGTGGAGGTATGATGGAAATTAATCTTGTTCCAGTAACGTTTGAAGATAAAGAGGCATTGACTAATCTTTATCAATTCTACAATTCAAATGGAAAATAATAAACCTGCCATAGCTTTCTGGCGAAAAGTGCTTAAGGATTATACAAAAGATAACTACACAGAACGTTATTTAAGTGATCGCCATAAATACATCCAAGCATTCGATGGGAAGGAGTGAATGAAATGAAGATCACCGTAACATTAACTGACAGCACAACGAAGTTTATGATTAACAATCTCTACCCACTATACTTACACGATCTATCAGAGATATGGGGGAACCTTCCTAATCAATACGGGGTATACGAGGATAATGAAACACAGACGCTGAATGAACAGAACAAAGTCTTCGACATATGGTGGGAGAAGCCGGGGGTTTTATATCCTTATTTAATAAAAGAAGATGGAATTCCTGCTGGCTTTGCATTAGTAGCCACACCACCTCATACACCACCAGGTTGTGAATTTTATTTAAACGAATTCTTTATCCTACGGCCCTTCCGTGGTAAGGGAATCGCTGAACTTGCGGCTAAGGAAGTTTTTAATCTTCATACTGGAAAATGGGAGCTGCAAACCAATCCCACAGCTACAAATAGGAGAGCCCAGCATTTTTGGAGAAAGACACTAAAAGAATATACTGGTAATAGCTTTCAGGAAGCATGTAAGAAGTCTTTTGATGATGAATTAAAGATGATTTTTAATTTTTGTAATGGATAAAGCTAATCAAATCGAAGCGAGGGAATTATTTCTTCTATTGACTTATAGTGGATCAGGGCTTACAATAAGAAAAATTACATATCAAAACAAATGCTTTGATGGAGAAAAGTAGTTCAATACCTCTTTACAGGGAGGAAACGCCGGAGATTGAGAGCGTTTCTAGAGAAAAGGGTTGATCGAAGTTCACTCCGGAGCAGTCCCTTGAAACCATTTTTGGCAAGTAGAGGTGTACCGGTTTTAACCGTTAAATATTTAAGTGAGAACATTTCTGTTTTTTGTACAGAATAGTTCTAATTTAGGGTGGTACCGCGGCTCCTCGTCCCTTTTTGGACGAGGGGTCTTTTTGTTTCCATTTAGAAGAAATATTTGTATCCCTGCAAGGCTCGGTAGCTCAGTCGGTAGAGCATAGGACTGAAAATCCTAGTGTCGGCGGTTCGATCCCGTCCCGAGCCATCTCAACTTTAATAGCAAGGCTCGGTAGCTCAGTCGGTAGAGCATAGGACTGAAAATCCTAGTGTCGGCGGTTCGACCCCGTCCCGAGCCATCTCAACTTTAATAGCAAGGCTCGGTAGCTCAGTCGGTAGAGCATAGGACTGAAAATCCTAGTGTCGGCGGTTCGATCCCGTCCCGAGCCATCTTAACTTTAATAGTAAGCTTTCTATAAAAACAGCCTGTCCGACCATTATGGTTAGACAGGTTGTTTGTTATTTCATCTTAATTTGAACAGTTTAAGGAGTAGATTAATTATGAAATATGTAAATGCAGATACAATCTTCCCTAAAGAGTTACTACAAGAAATACAGAAATATATAAACGGTGGTATGGTCTACGTTTCAAAGCCTGAAGAATTACATATAAAATGGGGCGAGAAGTCAGGGAGTAGAAAATATTTGAAATCAAGAAATATTGAGATCTGCCTGAGGTTTGCTGCTGGTGCAACCGTCGACCAGCTCTCAGGTGAATACTGTCTTTCTAAGGATAGTATTAAGAAAATCGTTTATAGTAAAAAATAGCAGGTCAACCGTAGTGGTTGACCTGCTATTACATTTATTCGAAGGATTAACTCGCAAATATATGTTTACCAATTTTTAAGTTCTGAGGACGAGTCCAGATCCATGCACTAGTAGCTGTATCAGGATTGAAATAATAGATTGAATGGTTTGTTGGGTCCCAACCTCGGACAGCATCAAGAGCAGCTAAATAGGCGGTCCGGTTTGGAGTAAGCCAGTATTGACCGTCAGATACGGCTGTAAATGCGCCTTTTTGAAATACAACGTCTTTAATATTGTCTGGGAATTGACTTGATTGTATGCGATTCATAACTACAGCGCCAACTGCGACTTGACCTTTATAAGGCTCACCGCGGGATTCACTGTAAATGACTTTCGCCAGAATATCCATTTCCTCAATATTAAGCGTATATTTTTTAAGAGAATTCCAAGTTTTTGAACCAGTAACTCCATCGGCATTTAATCCGTAGGCCTTTTGAAATTTAGCAACGGCAGCCTTCGTTTGTGATCCATATACACCATCTAAAGGCTGAGTATAGAAATCCAGAGTTTTTAACCGATACTGAAGATCCCACACATCTCCAGAAGAATTCCCTACGGTTAATACCGGAGCAGCACTAGCCGTACCGATCGTAGCCATGCTTACCAGACCCAAAAGAAGCAACAAAGTGAATATTTTAGTCTTCATTGTAGTAGCCTCCTTTCAGAAAACATTATAAATAACCTTCAATAACTGAGACAACACTCATTTATTGGTAATCTAATAATCACTTTATATTTTTAAAAATACTTCATTCGGTTTGTGATCTTATGAAATGGGTAAATGAATAATCAGAGGCACATCAACTTCGGAGGTTTTATATATGAAAAAGCAAATATTTCTATTCATAATCGCAGCTGCACTTACTCTAAGCGCATGTGGTAATGACAATAGCTATGGCAATAAAATGTCTTCAAACGATAGAAAAATGGAACATACCGCACACTCTAGTTCAAGTGAAGTACCCGATAATTTGAAAGTGGCAGAGCATCCTGCTTTTGAAATAGGAAGTAAAGCGATTATCCAAACGGATCATATGGAAGGTATGAAAGGGGCAACAGCAACGATAGTTGGAGCATATGATACTACAGCCTATATGATTTCTTATAGACCTACAACAGGTGGAATGCCAGTTACAAACCACAAGTGGATTATTCATGAAGAAATCAAAAAAGCAGCCGACAAACCCTATGAATCCGGCTCAGAAGTTGTAATGGAAGCTGACCATATGAAAGATATGAAAGGTGCAACCGCTCAAATTAACGCGGCTGAACACACTACGGTATATATGATTGATTACACACCGACTACGGGTGGAGATAAAGTGAAAAATCATAAATGGGTAACGGAAGATGAGCTTTCGGCTAAAAAGTAACCAAAATAAATTTAAGTCCATAAGTAATGAAAAAAATAAGGTAGGAACAGTCATAGACTTTGTTAAAGGTCTAGGCTGCTCCTACCTTTTTGATTGTTCTTTTATGGGTAGTGAAGTGTTAAAATATCTTTATAAAACACAACTTTGTAAAACATTCCATTTAAATGGTATTTTCTTTAGAAGGTAGGAGGGTGATTAAATGCCTAACTGGCAGGTGAAATTCGATGAAGAGATGCTTAAGCAAGCTGCACAACAGATTCAAGTAGATTGGACAACGATAAAGTATATTGGTGGGTTTGAAAATGTTGTTTATAGCTTTCCAAAAGATGCTCATGAATTTATTTTACGTGTAACTCATCATTCTCATCAGGAGCAGGAGATGGTTATCTCTGAACTTGACTTTATGGATCATCTTGCAAAGCATGGAGTGCAACTGGCTCCCCCCATTCCCTTTCAGGATGGTAGTTTGGTACAAACGCTAGTCAAAGATGGGGAAAGATTTATGATCTGTGTAATGGAGAAAGCTCCTGGTGGTCATGTTAATGCTTCCGATCCCTATTGGGGAACAAATCTTTTTGAGCAATGGGGTGAGGTAACAGGAAGAATGCATGCTTTAGCTCTGCAATACGAGCGTCCGGAGAGTGTTCTGGCAAGACCACATCAGGGTAAGCTAGAGTTTGACTTTGCTAACTTTGGTATTGTTGAACAGCAGCTTTTTGAAAAGTTGCTTCAAATAAATGATCACATTAACCAGTTGCCGCGGCATCGAGAAGGTTATGGACTATGTCACCGTGATTTGCATCCGGGTAATTTTTTCGTGCATGAGGGGCAGATCACCGTGTTTGACTTTGATGATTGCGGATACGACTATATGGTGCATGATATTGCCATTGCCGTTTATTATTCGACTATCTTTGGGGATTGGAGCAAACTGGAAGTAGAGCAGAGTAGAACTTCTGGTCTTGCGGCAGCCATGTTGAAGTCCTTTATGAAGGGGTATAATCGAGAGTATGCGCTCGACAATAAGTGGCTAGAAGAGCTCCCGCTCTTTATTGAGAAGCGTCGACTGGAATTAGTGCTATTGTTATTTCAAGAGTTTTCGGAGTCACAACGTGAGGAGAATAGAGTGTGGCTTGCCCGCAATATCCACGATGCTTTAAATGACAAAGCTTGTTTAGAGCTTTAATGACGGAGGTAACCGATATGACACCTCCAAAGTATATTTCGAAGCTTGGAAGTGGGCTTTTTCTCCATAGAACAAGCAATGAATATGCTCACATGGAAAAACCTCAGACTGCGGCTAGAGTATTGTCTAAATGATGCTGTCCAGCCTTTTTACGTAGAGTTTCAGGGTACAGAAGTAGAAGAAATTTTATTTAAATTAGAAAATCAGCAAACTTTTTAGAGGTCCCCCTGCGTCCTAGCTAATGAGTGTCATCGGAAGGCACTTATAAATAGAGATGGAGGATGACGAGATATGAACAAAACAACAAAAAATCTATTTAAAATGAGTGCAGTTGGATGTGCGGCAATTATGGGGGTGAGCTTAGCTTCCTTACCGGTTCATGTGATGGCATCCACATCAGTAGCAGCTAGTGTTTCTTCAATGGTGCAATCTACGACCCCAGCGCTTACTGGCGTTAAGATCCAAGAAAAAGTTCTTAGCACAACAAGTAAATATCTAATTGCTGATATTAAAGTGCCACAACTAACAGGCATGCTGGACAAGCAATACCAAGATGAGCTGAATGATATTATTTTGTCTCATGCTGAAAAGGATTTGGCACAATGGGAGCATGACGCCGCTGAAATGGGTAAAAAAGCACAAGCAGATAATAAAGACTACCATCCCTACACTCTTAATATCGCTTATGAACTGAAGTCAGATGGAACAGGTAATCCAGCAGGTGTTATTTCCTTGACGGTTATTACTGAAGGCTCTGAAGGTGGAACCAGCATGCCGCGGATTGATACTTATAATGTGAGAAATGTAGCTGAGGCACAACTGGTTACTCTTTCAGATCTGCTCGGTGCTAACTACAAAGAGAAGCTCGATGCAGATATTCTTGCGGAGATTAAAAAAGACACTGACAAGTATTTTTTGGAAGAGTACAAAGGAACTTCAGTCGAGCAGTCATTTTATATCGATAAAGGTGAATTAGTGGTTGTCTTCCCTAAATATAGTATTGCACCTGGATATGTAGGATCACCAGAGTTTCGTTTCAGCTTGAATAGTAATTCCACGGACGCAGCTAAGCTTGATTTGAAAAAAATCCCCAATTTCACTAACAAGCAAGGTGTGCTGATGCTATCATTACGTGATTTAGCCAATCAATTAAACTTTCAATTGAAGTGGAATCAATCTACCAAAACATCTGAGTTAATGAAGGGAGCACAGTGGACGAGTGTTTCTATTAACAAAGATTCTTATTTTATAGCAAAAATGGCTCCTAAAGCATTAGGCACTGCTCCAGTGCTTCAAGACAATAAAACGTATGTCCCTGTCCAATTTGTAACAGATATTCTACAGATTGAAGTGCAGGGTATTTAATAGAAAAGATATCTGGCAGATTTCTCTGCCAGATATCTTTTTTAATTAATAACATTTTCACTTGTTTACAGAACTTTTCATGCGTTTACAGCGTCTTACTAATGGAACGATAAATCGACGGTAAGGACTGAAACATAATGAAAGACAACACGAAGCTTTTCAGAAATAATATGAGGAGCCAGTCTTCTATACAATCTGTAGGCGGCAGGCGTTATGTGCCAGGAATTGATGGTCTAAGGGCTTTATCAGTACTCGCTGTAATCGCATATCATTTGAATCTGAAATGGGCTGAGGGTGGACTTCTCGGCGTTGGAATATTTTTTGTTATCTCAGGATATCTCATAACTGACCAAATCATTACGCAGTGGGAGCGGCACCGAAGACTTAACCTTTTAGACTTTTGGGTTCGTAGGGCGCGGAGGCTGTTGCCTGCGATGGTCGTCATGCTTTTTGTGGTTGCCATATGGCTTTTAATTATAGAACCATCAAGATTGTTTGGGCTCAAGGGTGACTTTATGTCTTCCTTATTTTACTTCAACAACTGGTGGCTAATATTTCATAATATGTCCTATTTTGAAAGCTTTGGCCCACCATCTCCGATCGGACATTTATGGTCGCTTTCTATTGAAGGGCAGTTTTATATTCTATGGCCAATAGCTCTCATCCTCGTGATGAAAATCGCTCGTCGGCGAGGTAAGCTTATTGCATGGATTATGGCTTGCGCTGCAGTCTCGGCCTTAGCGATGGCATTGATCTACGTACCGGGCACAGACCCAAGTAGAGTGTATTATGGAACGGATACTCGCGTATTTGCGCTTCTCATTGGAGCAGCACTTGCAGTTGCTTGGCCAAGTCAGAAACTTAATGATAAGGTCTCAGAACCGGCTCGGCGTATGCTTGATATTGTTGGGGGATTAGGACTCATACTATTGTTAGTCCTTTTTAATCAGGTTAATGAGTTTGATGATTTGCTTTACCGTGGTGGGTTTCTAGTGATTTCTTTGATTGTTGCAGTAGTTATTGCTGTACTCGCTCATCCTGCTAGCCGCCTGGGATCGATCGTAGGCTGTAAACCTTTGCGTTGGATCGGGTTGCGATCATATAGCTTGTACATATGGCATTTTCCAGTTATTATCCTTAGCAGTCCGAATGTGAGTACTGAAGAAAGCGGCATACTTCGTATTATCATTCAGGTAGCAATAAGTTTTCTTCTAGCTGCATTATCATATAAGTATGTAGAGGAGCCTATTCGTCGAGGTTCACTTAAGGAAACTTGGAAGAACATCAGTGTAAAACGACGGGGTGGTCTTCGTCCAGGCTTCTTAATGGCTATTATTGCTGTGATTCTTATCCCTATTGCATGTAAAGGCTATTTGTTAAATGCTGGATCGGATACGTCTGCGATCGAATCGGCAGATATGCAGTATGAACAACAACAGCTGCAACAGCAAGAACAACAACTGCAACAGCAAGAACAACAAGATTCGGGAATAAAGGATGATCCCATAGATCGCAAAACGATAGACAAGAGTGAAACTGATAAACCATCCTTACCAGCCATGACAACAGCTACATCCGAACCTGAAGTGAACAAACCTGATCCTAAAGTGGGAACTATTAATAAAGAAGTGTCTAAGCCTGAATCAGATGTGAACAAAACTGTTCCCGAAGAAAAAAAACCTGTGGCTGTGAAGAGTCAAGCTGGGAATGACGTTACGGCCATTGGAGATTCTGTCATTTTGGACGTAGCACCATACCTCTCAAAGAAAGTACCTGGCATTGTCATCGAGGGCGAAATTGGTCGTCAGATGGCGAAAGCTCAGGAGGTAGTGGATCAGCTTAAAGCTCAAGGCCGGTTAGGTAAAAAGGTGATCATTGAGCTGGGGACTAACGGATCTTTTAGTTCAAAGCAGTTACGTAATCTCCTGGATTCACTAAGTGATGCTGAGCAGATTCTTTTGGTCAATACACGTGTCCCAAGGAAGTGGGAAAATAATGTGAATCACAACATTTCAAAAGTTTCCAGTGAATATAGTAATACGACCGTAGTAGACTGGTACTCTGCTAGTGAAGGGAAAGACGATTATTTCTACGAAGACGGCGTGCATCTGAAGCCTGAGGGTTCTAAGTATTACGCCTCACTTCTCGCGAAAGCTTTGGATAGTGAATAAAAATAATTAATTCTCCAAACTTTTTGAACTCGCTAAACGTCTTACACCTATTACAACACTAGATAACAAACAGAGAAGGATAATCTACAATGTTGAAGTTGAATAGGAAAACCGAAAAAATACTAACCAATTGTATCATCGAAAACAAAGAGAATGTCTACAGACTCGCCTACAGCTATGTCAAAAACAAAGAGGATGCTCTTGATATTGTTCAGGATTCCATTTATAAAGCGATGGATAATCTTGAGTTGTTGAAGAATCCTGATGCCGTGAAAAGCTGGTTTTACCGTATTGTCGTGAATACTTCGCTAGACTTTCTGCGCAGAAATAAAAAGGTCCAGACGATGGAGCCAGAGATGATAGATGTCTATTGTCCTGGTGCAGAGGATGTTTACTCGGATATAGATTTGAAAAGAACCCTTGAAGATCTGCCGGCGAAATACCGAAGCGTGATCGTATTGAGATACTTTGAAGATATGAAGATTAGTGAAGTGGCGGAAGTTCTAAACGAGAACAACAATACGATAAAAACAAGACTGTATCAGGCACTTCAGTTATTGCGGGTGAAACTGAAGGATGAAGCCTCAAAGGAGATTATGTAAGATGGTAGACCATTTAAAAGATTTACATAAGGAATATAGCGAGGTTCCTATTCCAGAACAATTAGATTTAATAGTGAATCGCTCTCTGAAGCAATCACTTAAAGAAAGAAGAAAAAAACGGTTGAAATATAAATGGTTTGCCAGTGTGAGTGTTGCTGCTATTGTCTTTTTGATTGCGATTAACACTAGTATAACCGTGGCGAGTGCATTATCTGCCATTCCAGGTGTCGATCGACTCATTAAAGTGCTAACCATTAAAGAATATATAGTAGCGGAGGATAACTACGATGCCAATATCAAAGTTCCTGCCGTTACGAATATGGAGAACAAGGATCTCGAGCTTGGATTAAACCAGAAGTATTTGAGCGAAAATAAGGCACTCTACGAAAAGTTCCAATCTGAGATTGAACAGTTGAAGAAGCAGGGCGGAGGTCATTTGGGTCTGGACACGAATTATGAAGTCAAAACAGACAATGATCGTATTTTCTCCATTGGAAGATATGTTGTAGAAACGTCAGGTTCTTCTTCTGAGGAAGTTGCTTTTGATACGATAGACAAAGTGAACCAAATCCTTATTACATTACCAATGTTATTTAAGGATGAGCAATACATTGAGCGGATTAGCCAAAATATTAAAGAGCAGATGATTGCACAAATGAAGGCTGACCCCGATATTGTGTATTGGATCCCGGAGAACGGGGATGAAGTGTCAACTGATATGTTTACTTCTATTTCAAAAGATCAGAGCTTCTATATCAATGATGATGGCAAGCTTGTGATTGTGTTTAATAAATATGATATAGCTCCAGGTTCTATGGGTTCTGTTGAATTCGTGATCCCAACTGAAGTCATAGCAGGGGATCTGGTAAGTCAGAAGTATATTCAGTAATAATAAAAGACCGGCTGGAGAGTTCTCTCTTTGCCGGTCTTTATTCAAATATAAGAAAGTATAAGTGTACACTATAATTTATCCTTATATTTCTCGCTTAAACACTACTGTCCTTATAAGGACGCCGAAGCCGTTTATGCTTGCTTGTAAACGAATGATTATTGAAGAGCTAATTCATTCCTAGTCGTAGATAAAATGCTCCACCACAGCCACAGTCTTCGTTATGTCTGGATTAGAATTATCGACCACCTTCACATTGGAACTTGGAAGCGGCCACTTCACACTACGGTTTCCAAATGCTTTACGAAATTCATCCCAATGCTGGAACTTCCATTCATCTAATGGCGATTGTCTATCTAGAATCCGCTTCCGGTACAATTCCTCATCAGCTAGTTCGACCAAAACAACTTTGACCTCAACATCTTGCAGAGAACGTCCGATATGAGATAACTCACTGCAGATCCAGTCAGGATTGGCAGCTTCTTTGGTAAATGGTCCAACTACAAATGCATCTACATTTAGGCTAATATTGTCTAGTGCGGCGTCCATCGTAATCCGGTAGCCTAAATCACGGCATAATCTTTTGTAGTCGGCGGAGTCTCTGTCTGCCGGGTCCAATCCGTGAAAGGTCATGATGGCATCAGCCGCTGGTCTTAAGAGGATATCCATATCAAAGAAGGGTACTTTACGCCGGGAAGCGATCGCTTTAGCTAATGTCGTTTTGCCTGCCCCAGCTGGCCCTAAAAAAAATACAAGTTTGTTCATCATTGTCTCTCCTTAGAACCTCAATTCAACTCCATAATGTATCTCTGCATACTATCATATAAAAGATAGTGAGCCATCGCCACTGCAATATCTCCATCACACAGATAGGAACAGACTACCTGAGATATTTCGTATTATAGGCCGAAATATGATATTTTTTTGCTTCTCCATTGAGTTTTTGTGTAATCCTGCTTATAATATAGCGAGAAAAATAAGAAAAAGGTGTCCATAAATGAGCATATTAAATGTAGAAGGATTAAGTCATGGTTTTGGAGATCGTGCGATCTTCAAGGATGTTTCATTCCGTCTTCTAAAAGGCGAGCATATCGGATTATTCGGCGCTAACGGCGAAGGTAAATCCACTTTTATGAATATTGTTACAGGAAAGCTGCAACCGGATGAAGGTAAAGTTGAATGGTCCAAGCGGGTGCGTGTTGGCTACCTCGATCAGCATGCAGTGTTGACCAAAGGCATGACCATTCAAGATGTACTCAGAGGCGCTTTTCAATACCTCTTTGATCTTGAGCAAGAGATGAATGATATGTACGGTAGAATGGGTGACGTGTCGCCTGAAGAGTTGGAAAAGCTGCTTGAAGAAGTTGGTACGATCCAAGATACGCTTACAAATCAAGATTTCTACATGATCGATGCGAAGATACAAGAAACCGCGCGCGGTCTAGGAATCACAGATATTGGTTTGGATCGTGACGTAGCTGATCTTAGTGGTGGTCAGCGTACCAAAATCTTGCTTGCGAAGCTGTTGCTTGAAAAACCAGATATTTTGCTCCTAGATGAGCCTACGAACTATCTGGATGAGCAGCATATTGAATGGCTGAGACGTTATCTTCAAGAGTATGATAATGCATTTATTCTGATTTCACATGATATGCCATTCTTGAACAGCGTTATCAACCTGATCTACCATATGGAAAATCAAAAGCTGACCCGTTATGTGGGTGATTATGAGCAATTTCAACAGGTCTACGAAATGAGAAAACAACAGCTTGAATCTGCTTATAACCGCCAGAAACAAGAAATTGCAGAGCTGAAAGACTTCGTTGCGCGTAACAAAGCCAGCGTGGCTACTCGTAACATGGCAATGTCCAGACAGAAAAAGCTCGACAAGATGGAGATCATCGAGATTGCAAAAGAGAAGCCAAAACCACAGTTTAACTTTAAAGAAGGTAAAACTGCGGGCAAGATGATTTTCGAAGCTAAAGAATTGGTTATCGGATATGACACCCCGTTGTCCAGACCGCTTAATTTATTAATGGAGCGTGGACAAAAGATTGCGTTGGTCGGTGCGAACGGGATTGGTAAAACCACCTTGCTACGCAGCATCTTAGGCGAAATCCAAGCATTATCCGGTTCCGTAGAACGTGGATACCATCAGGAGATTGGTTATTTTGAGCAAGAGATGAAGGAAGGTAATTACAAGACTTGTATCGAGGAGATTTGGGATACATTCCCATCCCTGTCACAATTCGAAGTACGTGCTGCCCTTGCCAAATGTGGACTGACCACGAAACATATCGAAAGTAAGATTGCTGTTCTAAGTGGTGGAGAAAAAGCTAAAGTGCGTCTATGTAAACTCATTAACAGTGAGACCAACATTCTCGTATTGGATGAGCCGACGAACCACTTGGATATCGATGCCAAAGATGAACTGAAACGTGCGCTGAAAGCATATAAGGGAAGCATTCTCATGATCTCTCACGAACCGGATTTTTATCAAGACATTGTGACGGATATCTGGAATTGCGAAGACTGGACAACAAAAGTATTCTAATAAGACAATTCTTTATTGAACAAGCCTATGAGGTGTTAACGAATCAGTTACGCTTTATAGGCTTTTTTATGGATAATGGGAGGGGCTATGTGTTAGAGAATAAAATGGATCAGCTTAACATCAGTGTTCAACAAATTTTTGGAGAACAAGAAGTAGAAATAGTTAATTTCACATGCGAGGATTTAGATTATAAAACACCTAACTTTACAACAGCGGGTATCTTTCATCTTCAGGGTATCGCATTAATTAATCACGAGCAGCTTCCATGGTCAATCATATTAAAAATCATTAAGTCTGATAGTGCAGAAAAAGAGGATCCAGCACATCACAATTACTGGCGACGAGAAGCCTTAGTCTTTGAATCTAAGATTCTGGATGAGCTTCCGGGCTCAATCCAAGCTCCTAAGTGTTATCTTGTTGAGGAGCAAGTAGATGGTACTGTATGGTTATGGATGGAACGAATTGAAGGGCAATTTCCACATACGAAGGAGCAGTTTGATATTATCGCTGAACGGTTAGGCCGGTTTAATGGAGCTTATCTTTCAGGAAAGAACACTCCTAATGACCAATGGATATGTAGAAGTTGGCTTAGATCCTGGACTACTTCGAGTATTATGTATGCACCTAACCCTGAAGAATATATTCATCATTTATATAGAGACAACGACCAAAGTCTTTGGGCTTGGTTCCAAGGCTTCATGAAGCGGATAGACAATAATTTGAATGCTCTCCATCGCTTGCCGCGAGTATTAGCTCATCAGGATCTTAGTCAAATGAATATGCTGCTAACTCAAAACGGAGAGTTAGTCTTGATAGACTGGCAATTTATGAGCTTATCAGGTTTAGGTGAAGATCTTGGTAAAATGTTTGGCGTAAATATGAGTCTTGGTGTGATTCCTATCGATCGTTACGAGGAATTCAAAGAGTCTTTATTCCATTCGTATATCAAGGGATTAAAGGCAAGCGGATGGCAGGGGGACGAATCCCTTGCAAGATATGGTTATTGTTTAAGCACTGCTTTACGTAGTGTCTGGGAAGTACCACAATACTTTTCATTATCCACTCAGCTGTGTGCTGACTCTGATTACTTAAAGCTTCAGGATCGAGTTGCCCGGCTGGAACAAATTATTAATATTCAACGTGAAATGGCAGAAGAATGCAGCACGTTGAAGGCATATAGGTAAGGTTAAAAGCGATTCTCATCGGGATTTTTATGGATGAATGAATCGCTTTTTTTTATGGATAAACAATGTAAATTAGCTGCCGGCAGCATTTCAAACCGCATAATTAAACAGGTTGGAAGAAATACTACTTTCATCCATATCGAAGATTCGTTGTAGGAGATGAGATTGATGAATGGCTGGAGTAAATTAAAAAAATACGTGCTAGCGGATATATCGCAGGATACTCACTCCCGTGATTCTTTTTCACTTGGCCATTGGGAAATAGATGAGACAACAAACATTGACAATAAGTCAACGAATGAGACTCAGGTGAATTTGCCTCAAGCTAGGTCTGTTAAGGGAGCAAATAATCTCCTAAACATGTCTTGTGATATGGAGGAGAATATGAATTGGCTGAAAACAAAATTCTCCTATCCTAAGAGTAAGGGGCTGATTATACGCTCCATTGTGCTAGGTCCCAATCTAACAAAGGGTACTGTTGTTTATATGGATGGTCAAGTAGACTCCCTTTTATTATACGAAACTGTCATTAATCCATTGTTAACGGCCAAGTTTCCAGAGGATCTCCCCCTTAAATCTGATATGTTCAAGGATGAAATTCTTAGGAATGGTCAAATCAGTTCAACCTCAACCCTGGAGGATATTGTTCAGGAGATACTGTACGGTGCAGCAGTCCTAATGGTTGATGGTTTAAATGAAGCGGTAACGATTGACGTTAAGGGTAGGGAAGAAAGGGGCTTGGAAAGCCCTAAAACAGAAAACGTAATCCTTGGGTCGCAAGTAGGCTTCACGGAAAATCTGCAAACAAATCTGTCGTTGATACGAAGACGTCTTAACACTCCTGATCTAATGGTCGAAACAGGAGTTGTTGGGACGATTTCACGAACAGAAATTTCGGTTATTTATCTGAAATCAATTGCTAACTCGGAGCTTGTAAACGAGGTGCGTAGACGAATCGCTGCTATAAAAATCGATTATATCGGTGATAGTGGAATGATTGAACAGCTGATCGACGATCGACCTAACTCCATTTATCCAGGACTGCTCAGTACAGAGCGGCCGGATCGGGCAACTACGCAAATTGTAGATGGTTATGTGTGTATTATGGTGAATAATTCACCGTTCGCTTTAATTGTTCCCAGCCAGTTTCCCTTGTTCTTACAGACAGCTGAAGACAGTTATCTTCGTTGGCAATATAGTTCTTTTCTTAGAATTATTCGGACGGTGGGTTTCTTTTTATCCATGTATTTGCCTGCTCTATTTGTTGCAGTTGCAAATTATCATCAGGAGATGATTCCGACAACTCTAGTTCTGGCGATTGCAAGTACAAGAGAATCTGTCCCACTTCCCGTAGCAGCAGAAGCATTCCTGTTAGAATCGATGTTTGAATTGATTCGCGAAGCTGGTGTCCGGATTCCCAGCGTTATTGGTCCAACGATCGGGATAGTGGGTGCCTTAATATTGGGACAAGCGGCGGTGCAAGCTAATATCGTTAGTCCCATCATGGTAATCATTACATCTGCTACAGCTCTAGCATCCTATACGATTCCTAACTATAACATGCAATTCACAACCCGTATTCTCCGGTTTGTTTTTTTGGCCTGCGCTTCGTTTATGGGCTTAATTGGGATTGTTTTATTGTCGATGATTTTGTGGACGGATTGGATTTCATCCAATCATTTTGGTGTGCCTAGTTTTGCTCCGATTACGCCTCATCATCCTGGTGAAAATTCACTATTACGTAGTCCTATGTACAAACAAAATAAGCGACCGATATCAGTGCGACCTCGCAAGAGACTTAAACAACCAGATGCTCAAAATACGGACGTTCCCACTACACCTGATCAAGAGGGTGATGGTGCTTACTCATGAAAAAAAATCATATAGGGATTCAAGAAGCTGCTTCCATTGGGATCATTTTTATAATTACAAAAATATTCTTACCCTTTCAAAGATCACTTGCTGAACTTGGGGGTACTGCTGCCTGGATTATTGTTCTCATTGCTTCAGCGCTTTGTCCTCTGACTTGGTGGGCCATCAAAGGTGTGCTTAACAATGCTTCTCAAGGTGCCACCTTAATTGAAGCAACGGAAGAGATTTGGGGCGCGTGGATCGGTACTTTTTTGAATTTTATATATTTTTGCTTTTTCTTTATGATCACGTTTTTGGTCCTGCGTGAGTTCTCGGAGCTATTGGCCTCTGATATTTTACCTCGCACGCCAATGAACATTATTCAAATCTCATTGCTCATTCCCATTGCTTTCATTGCGCATTCCGGGATTGAGGCTGTTGGACGTTTATGCTGGATCACGATTGGGTTAATCATCGGAAGTGTTCTGCTTATCCTATTAGGTGGGTTATTTACGCATTCAGAAGTAAACGCGTTGTCTCCCTTCTGGGGAACAGGGCGTTCACATGTGCTAAAGTTAGGCATCATAAAAAGCTCTTTGTTTTCAGAAATGCTTGTATTCGGTTTTTTGCTCCCCAGAATGCGAAAAGCTAAGGATTGTAGTAAAGCAGCTTGGTGGTGTATTGCAATCTCCTCGATCATACTTTTCAGCACCACAGTCGTGTACCTCTTTGTGTTTCCGTACCCAACGGCCATTAGACTTAACGTTCCTATGTATGAAGTAAGCCGTCTGATCATTTTTGGTCGGTGGATTCAACGATTAGAAAGTGTATTTCTTATCGCTTGGTTGATTTGTGCGGTCATTAAATTGGCCATAGGGTTATATTGTGCTGCAGCAACAATGTCTCAAATATTGCGATTGACAAAGGTTAAACCATTAATTTTTCCTTTGGCTATCCTTGTATATACTTTTGCTTTACTACCTAGAAGCGAGATGGCTGCCGTAGCTTGGGACGGTGAAATTTTGCGAACGTATGGTTCAATCTTATCCATAGGTTTACCATTGCTCACTTGGTTTGTCGGTCTAGTCAGAACTAAAATGGGGAGACAAAAGACATGAGAGGATTTAAACGGATCATAAACAGGTACGTTCTTCTTTTGCTAGTTGTTCCTATGTTATCAGGCTGCTGGGATAGACTCGATCCCGAAAACATGGCTTTTATTATGGCTATAGGCGTTGATCCAGGTCCTAACAATGATTACATCTATACGTTTGCACTCGCGATGCCCAAATCGAACGGTGGCATGAATAGTGGAGATAACAGCCCTTCGGGGCAGAATCGTATCGTTAGTATTTTTTCAGAAGAGGGTGCTAGTCTTTCCGCAGCCCTCCTTACTAGCCAAAGTTTTATAGCGCGAAGATTAACCTTGATTCATTCTAAAGCTTTTATTCTGGGAGATGGAGTCACTCGGCAAGGGATCATGCCCATTTTAGGTGAGGTAGTAAGAAATGAAGAATTCCGCAGAACCGTCAATGTAATTACGGCAAGAGGGAGCGCAGAAACTTACATTAATAATATTAAACCTAAGATGGAAAACGATATTGATTTATGGTTTGAGTTAGAAATGGACCCCCATAATATTGGAGCAATTACACCTAAGAACTCACGGTTTCACGATTTTATTATGGATATCGAGCAACCAGGAACTGGAGGCACAACGATTTTGTCCGCAGTACATCCTAGTGTTGATAAAAATACCAATAACCATGAGATGGGTGAGGCATCATCAGAGTCGAAAGACCGTCAAACGATTGCTAGCGATATATATGCAGGTGATCTTCATAGAACTGGAGAAACACCTATCGATTTTTTTGGCAGTGCCGTGTATAAAGGTCAAAAAATGATAGGTTATCTCACCGCTCAGGAAACGAAATTGCTTAACATTCTACGTGGTGATTTCGAAAAAACAGTCATGGAATTTCACGATCCATTAGATTCTAAATACAATGTAACCCTTAATATGAATGCGGAGAAAAAAACGAAGCTTAAATTAAAGCGGAAAGACAATCAGATTAACGTTACATTTATTGCTCATATGGAGGGGGAGTTATCAGGTTCTATGTCAAATGTTGATTACACTACACCCAAAAACACAATAATTTTGGAGGAAGCAGTGGAAGAGCAGCTAATCCAGCAGGCTTCAAAGCTTCTAGATAAAACATTGTATGAATGGAATGTTGATTGTTTTCATATTGGTAACCGATTAAGGGCAACTTTTCCGACACTACAGGAATGGTATGGATATAAATGGCGTGATCATATCAAGGATACCAAATACAAAGTTGATATCGACTTTACGATGACAAAACATGGTGACCAAGTGGGTCCCCGCTGTGGAAGGAGATGAAATGGTAAAATGATTATTCAAGTCATGAAGATCGTTATACTCTGGATCATTTCTTTGTGGGGAAGCATTTACATTGGCAGCCTAACCCCCACACTGTGGAAGCAAAAAAACTACCGAGGTGCGGTTGGAGCGGCGATTCTAGCCGGTCTCACGTTATTTTTACCATTGGTCTTTAGTTTGTTGAGAGGCATGTAAAAAACATAACTTCACATATCCGAAAATAATAACACTAAAACCGAAATAGAAAGCCTATTATAAGAAGTGTTTTAAGCTTACAATCTTATTAAGAGCTTGGACCATTATTTTATTTGGGATGAAGGGTGTGTTATTTATGAATCGGTTCTCATTGAAGTTACTATTCGTCTGTCTGATTTTTGTACTCTCGTCATGTTCTTCTTCAACTATAAGTAATGTAGATTCTCATCCAGATGAAAATATGGTAGTGATTCAAGAAGAACCTGTGGTGAAGACTTTAAGCTTTGAACAAAAAGTTGATAAAATTATGGAAGAAAATATGTTCTCAGGTTCTATATTACTCGTCGAGGATAACAAGGTTAAGATTGCAAAAGGATATAATATGGCCAACTCAGAGACCATGCAATTAAACGGATCAGATACAGTATTCCAAATCGGCTCTTTGACAAAAGCATTTACAGCTGCAGCGATCATGCAATTACAAGAAATGGGTAAACTTAATATTAATGATTCTGTTCAAAAATATATTGAAGATTATCCTTATGAAAATGTTACGCTCTACCAATTATTAACCCATACCGCAGGAATTCCGAACTTAACAGCATTTCCAGATTTCATAAGCACGATGGATATCCCGGTAAGTGTCTCAGAGAATATCGCTAAATTCTTAAATAAACCATTGGAATTCGAACCCGGAAGCCAATTCGCTTATAGTAATTCAGGATATATACTACTTGGGGCTGTTATTGAAAATGTAAGTAGCCAATCTTATAGACAGTTTATAGAGGATCATATCATGTCGCCATTAGGGATGGGGAGATCTGGATACTTAAAAAAAGATAGAATTACAGATGATATTGCCTCAGGATATTGGGAAGCTACCGAAAGGTACCCGGCAATGGATATTGACATGACAGTACCTTATGCAGCAGGGGGAATCTATTCTACAACGAATGATTTGTATAAATGGATCCAAGGGCTTGAAGAAGGAAAAGTTATTAATGCTGGTTCATGGAGGGCAATGCGTACCTCGGAGAAAAATGGCTATGGATTGGGATGGGGAATAAATGATGCAGAAGGCTTGATTTACGCACATGGCGGAGCGATCAATGGATTTTCATCGTTTATCTATAGGGATATTTCTAAGGGAACAGCAGTTATTATACTTAGCAATGTGGAAGGTGTCCAAACATCAGAATTATTGGGTCTTCTTTTAAATGTGTTAGAATCAGAATAATGTATAATCACGAATGAATCAGAACGGCTTGGAGGAAATTTAAAGATGAACATCAGACGCATACATATGAACGATAATCGCACAATTGAACAGATCATTAGGAACTGCCTGATTGAGTTTGGCGGGAACAGAGCAGGGCTTGCGTGGGAAGATGACAGCTTAAGTCATTTATATGAATATTACAATCAAAGCGAGAATCGGGCTTATTGGATTGTTGAAAAGGACGGGGAAGTATTAGGAGGCTGCGGAATTGCACCTTTCGGGAATGAGGGGAACATATGTGAGTTGCAAAAAATGTACCTATCTCAGTCCGTTAGAGGTAGTGGGATATCTTCCGAACTCTTACATACGGCTCTGGATTTTGCTAAGCTTCATTATAGCAAATGTTATTTAGAGACATTACAGAACATGCATGGAGCTAACCGTTTTTATACGAAAAATGGATTCAAGCTTTTACCCGCCCCCTTAGCAGGCTCGGAGCATTTCGCCTGTGATGCTTGGTATATTAAAGATTTAATCTAATACTTGTGAAATAAGCCTGAATGATCAGGCTATTTTTAATTTGACACTAAACCGTCCAGACGGTATAGTAAATAACAGAGGTGATCAACGTGAACAGTAATTCTAAACGTAAAACTATTTTAATCGCTGCATCCACGATTGTGAAAAATAACGGAGTGGAGAAGCTTACGCTTGAAGCTGTGGCTAAAGAAGCTGGAGTCAGTAAAGGCGGATTACTGCACCATTTTCCCAATAAAGAAGCTTTGATAACAGGGATGGTGGAAGAGTTAACAAATGATTTTTTTACCACTCTGCAAGACAGGGCTATGAATGCAACGGTTGAAAAAGGGAAGTGGAGCCGAGCATTTACGGAGGTAATGAGTGAAGATAGTATGGAAGGCGGAGAGATAAGCACAGCGCTTACAGCTGCTCTTTTTACAAATCCGGATATCCTTCAGAAATTTCAAAATCAATATGCCAAATGGCAACAAAACATAGAGAACGACGGCATTGATCCTGTAGTTTCTACTATTGTTAGGTTGGCAGCAGATGGCTTATGGTATTCTGAAATGTTCGGATTAGGGGCGTTGGATGATGAATTACGCGAGAAAGTCATTCGAAAATTAATAAATATGACAGAGTAAGGAGAGGTTATCTTTGAATTCATATGTATTACTTGCAGCAGCGATCATCTTTGAGGTATTTGGTAGCTCCATGCTAAAAGTATCTAACGGATTTAAAAAGGTACTTCCTTCCATTGGAGTCATCCTTGGAATGGGTTTCGCTTTTTATAGTCTTTCTTTAGCGCTTAAAACCATTCCATTAGGGACAGCTTATGCGATTTGGTCAGGGGTAGGTACAGCTTTGACAGCCTTAATTGGCGTACTCATTTATAAAGAGAGCTTTAACCGTAAGAAATTATTAGGTTTACTACTCATCATTGGTGGCGTAATTGTTATGAAGCTCTCTGGTGGGGCTCATTAGAATTTGGAGGGTGCAGCATGAAAAAAAATGTAGGATATATAGCTCTAAGTATAGCAATTGCTAGCGAAGTCGTAGGGACAACTATGTTGAAACTGTCTGAAGGCTTCACGCAATTACTGCCTTCTATCGGGGTTATTATTGGCTTTGTCATAGCTTTTTATAGTTTGTCCATAAGTCTTAGAGAATTACCGTTAAGCTTAGCTTATGCGATTTGGTCGGGTGTAGGTACTGTTCTAACTGCGATTGTGGGCATTGTCGTGTGGGGAGATTCATTTGGTATTCTTATGTTTGCCGGAATCGTTTTAATCGTAGGAGGGGTAGTTTTATTAAATGCACCTTCTGCAAAAAAAGAAGCAGCCTGATAAAACAGGCGCTCAGGCTGTCGACATTCTACTTGTCGATAGTCTTTTTATTTAGTTTAATTTTTGTTTTAAGTATGATTTAACTTGCATTAATCGGATGTTCATGATGAAAATTTATATACAGAATAATGATGAATAAAGGTGATGAAATGTACATTGAAACCAAAAGACTGATTCTCCGCGACCTTATAGAACAAGATACAGAGGCGCTATTTGAAATGAAAAACGACGAGCAGGTCATGAAACACCCATTTTTTCAAGGTGACGTATCGATTGATTTTATTAAAATAATGTTAGCATTCTTTCAAAGTGTGAAAGACAAAGGCCTTATTATCGATGATCAACATCCTGAACGTGGCAATTTATTTGCTATATGCTTAAAATATTCTGGCGACGTAATCGGTGTCATCTCAGTTCACCCATCAAAGATCTCCTATGAAGTGCATATGGGGTGGTATATGAAAAGTCTATACACCAAAATGTGATATGCATCGGAAGCGGGCGCGGCAGCGTCAGATTATTTACTTGAAGCATTATCACTGGAATACATTACCGCAAGTGTAGCGCTTGATAATCCAGCTTCATTCAGAACCGCTCAAAAAAGCGGGTTCAGACTTTTTGAAAAAGGGGCAGGCGATTACTATCATGACAACGTCTGTAATGTTGAGGATTTTAATGTAGTTGGCGAATCTTTCACGAAAAAACAAAATGAAATCGGCTCATGTGGTTATCATTTCCGAAAGTTTAAAAAGAATAGTAAAACAAAGAGCCAATTCTATGACGATACGGTAGACGAAGGCAGATTTTCGTAGCCCTAAGTATAAGTATTTTTTACATATCGCATTCTTGATTTTGAGTGAATCAAGAAACCAATTGCGGATGTCATAGATTCCGTAAATCGCATAGTTTTGTGATAATGGTATCACTTACCTTTTCCGTAGAATTACATCTTATAGCTGTAGGCTCACTTCTCTATAATGAAAGTGTCTGAAAGCGAAGGGAGGGTGTGGTTCTGTTTAATGTGCTCTGAGATGGCTTTATTTGTAAACGCTATCATTCGGGCACTCTGATAGGTTCGTGTATTACTGAGAATCTAACATATTTGAGGAGGATTAACATTAAAATGCGTAACAAGTATGTTGTATGGTCCCTAGTAGTATCCATGCTGATTTCAAGTGTATTCTTGGCTGCGGGTCCGTTTAATTTTGTTTCTGCCTCCGGAGGACCAAACCTGGCACTCGGCAAAAATGTAACAGCGAGCGGTCAATCTCAAACGTATAGTCCTGATAATGTTAAAGACAGTAATCAAAGCACGTATTGGGAAAGTACAAATAATGCATTTCCGCAATGGATTCAGGTCGATTTAGGGACAAATACGAATATTGATCAAATCGTTCTTAAGCTCCCTGCGGGTTGGGAGACACGGACGCAAACACTGGCCGTTCAAGGTAGCACCAACGGTTCAACGTTTACTAACATTATAGGGTCTGCGAGTTATGAATTTAACCCCTCAGTGGCAGGTAACAGTGTTACAATCGACTTTGCCTCAACCAGTACGCGTTACGTTCGTCTGAATGTAACGAACAACACCGTCTGGCCGGCAGCGCAGCTGTCCGAATTCGAGATTTACGGCACTAGTGGTCCTACTCCAACTCCAACGCCTTCCGGCACTTATGAAGCTGAATCTGCTTCACTATCTGGAGGAGCTAAAGTGAACACAGATCATGCCGGATACTCCGGTACGGGCTTCGTGGATGGATATTTGACACAAGGTGCAACAACGACATTCACGGTTAACGTGCCAGCAGCAGGTAGTCGTGAGGTGACATTGAAATACGCTAATGCAAGTGGCAGTGCAAAGACAATCAGCATTTATGTCAATGGTACCAAAACTAGTCAGACCTCCCTATCTAACCTGGCAAATTGGGATTCATGGAGCACTAAAGTGGAAGTTCTTAATCTGAATGCGGGTAACAACACCATCGCATATAAATATGATGCTGGTGATTCTGGTAACGTTAATCTTGACCAAATCACAGTAGCGTCGACGACAACAACACCTCCTGCAACACCTACTCCGACACCGACAGCCACACCAACACCGTCGGCAACACCAACGCCAACACCAACGCCAACGCCAACACCAACGCCAACAGTCACACCAACAGCAACGCCGACACCAACAGCAACGCCGACACCAACACCGGCGGTCACACCGACACCTGCTCCTGGGAGTAATATTGCTGTCGGCAAGACGATTAACGCTTCTTCCAGTACACAAACGTTCGTAGCAACAAATGCGAATGATAACGACACAAGTACGTACTGGGAAGGTGGCAGCAATCCAAGCTCGCTTACGCTCGACTTAGGCGCGAACCACAACATTACGTCAATCGTATTGAAGCTGAATCCATCTTCTGCTTGGAGCACTCGCACGCAAACGATTCAAGTACTCGGTCACAATCAAGACACGACTACCTTCGGTAATTTGGTATCGGCTCAATCGTATACATTTAATCCAGCTTCAGGCAATACAGTAACTATACCGGTTACGGCAACGGTTAAACGTCTGCAGTTGAATATTACTTCGAACTCTGGCGCTCCAGCGGGGCAAATTGCGGAGTTTCAAGTATTCGGATCACCTGGGGCAAATCCTGATCTAATGATAACGGGAATGTCTTGGTCACCTGCATCTCCGGTCGAGACAAGTGCAATTACTTTAAATGCAGTGGTTAAGAATAATGGAAATGCTAGCTCCGGAGCAACAACTGTAAATTTCTACTTAAACAATGAGCTAGTCGGTTCTGCTCCAGTAGGTTTACTAGCTGCAGGCGCTTCGACAACAGCCTCAATGACATTAAATGCTGGAGCCAAAGCCGCAGCGACCTATGCTCTGAGCGCTAAAGTAGATGAGAGCAATTTGATTTTCGAGCAGAACGAAGGGAATAACAGCTATTCGAATCCCACATCGCTTGTTATCGCACCAGTATCCAGCTCTGACTTAGTGGGTGTAGTTTCATGGACCCCAAGTAATCCAGTTGCTAATAGTACAGTAGCTTTTAATGTAAATCTTAAGAATCAAGGGACCATTGCATCTGCAAGCGGTGCTCATGGTATTACAGTAGCCCTTAAGAACTCAGCAGGCTCCACGATCCAAACCTTTAATGGATCTTATACCGGGACCCTAGCTTCAGGTGCTTCCATTAACGTCACGATTCCAGGGACATGGACAGCTGTCAACGGCAATTACACTGTAACCACTACCTTGGAAGTGGATGCGAATGAAGTAACAGCTAAGCAAGCAAACAATGTAAGCACGACTAATCTGGTTGTGTATGCTTTACGTGGTGCAAGCATGCCTTATAGTCGGTATGATACTGAAGATGCTACTCTCGGCGGGGGGGCTATACTAAAAACTGCACCTACGTTTGATCAAGCCCTAACTGCTTCAGAAGCGTCTGGTCAGCGTTATGTAGCCCTTCCTTCGAATGGATCGAACATAGGATGGACGGTCAGACAGGGGCAAGGCGGCGCGGGTGTGACTATGAGATTTACGATGCCTGACTCATCGGATGGTATGGGATTGAATGGTTCACTTGACGTATATGTTAATGGAGTAAAAGTCAAAACGGTATCGTTAACATCCTATTACAGCTGGCAGTATTTCTCAGGCGATATGCCTGGTGATGCTCCTAGTGCTGGGCGTCCACTCTTCCGATTTGATGAAGTACACTGGAAATTAGATACCCCTCTGCAACCTGGAGATAACATACGGATACAGAAGAACAATGGTGATAGCCTGGAATATGGTGTTGATTTCCTCGAAATCGAACCCGTTCCTACGGCAGTCGCTCGTCCGGCTAACTCCGTGTCGGTGACAGATTATGGTGCAGTACCTAATGATGGTCAAGACGATCTTGCAGCCTTTAAAGCAACGGTGAATGCAGCAGTTGCTAGCGGGAAGAGCATGTATATTCCTGCCGGAACATTCAATCTTAGCAGCATGTGGGAAATCGGTTCTGCCAGCAATATGATCAACAACTTTACGGTTACGGGTGCTGGTATCTGGCATACGAACATCCAGTTTACCAACCCTAATGCGGCAGGTGGCGGTATTTCACTCCGTATTAGCGGCAAGCTAGATTTTAGTAATGTGTATATGAATTCGAATTTGCGATCCCGGTATGGGCAAAATGCGATTTACAAAGGATTTATGGATAACTTCGGAACCAATTCAATCATCCATGATGTCTGGGTAGAACACTTTGAATGTGGTATGTGGGTAGGCGACTATGCACATACACCTGCTATCTATGCCAGTGGGCTTGTGGTTGAAAACAGCCGGATTCGGAACAATCTAGCCGATGGCATCAACTACTCCCAAGGCACTAGCAATTCCATTGTTCGAAACACCAATGTACGTAATAATGGTGACGATGGTCTTGCAGTATGGACCAGTAATACGAATGGTGCTCCGGCAGGTGTGAATAATACGTTCTCGTATAACACTATTGAGAATAACTGGCGTGCAGCAGCTATAGCATTCTTTGGAGGCGGTGGTCATAAGGCTGATCACAACTACATCATTGACACTGTAGGTGGTTCTGGTATACGGATGAACACCGTGTTCCCTGGCTACCATTTCCAGAATAATGCGGGCATTGTTTTCTCCGATACTACGATTATTACAAGTGGTACAAGTAAAGATCTGTATGGTGGAGAGCGTGGAGCTATTGATTTGGAAGCTTCAAATGATGCCATCAAGAACGTGACCTTCACCAACATCGATATCATCAATACACAACGCGATGCGATCCAGTTCGGTTATGGTGGTGGATTTGAGAATATCGTATTCAACAACATCAATATTAATGGTACCGGCTTGGATGGAATTACCACTTCACGTTTTTCCGGGCCACATCAGGGTTCGGCCATCTACACCTACACAGGGAATGGTTCAGCAACGTTTAACAACCTAACAACAACGAATATTGCTAACCCGAACCTGAATTATATTCAGAGTGGTTTTAATCTAACGATCCATTAACGATAGCCTGAGGGAAGAGTTCTTCGGAACTTTTCCCTTTTTTTCTTATTTTGTAGCTAGTGGAAATTAACAATCACGCAGAAGGGTTTTGACTTAATGAGCAAGAAATAAATGGTAGTAGAAAACATGCTAAAATTTTAACTGTTATGTACATAAAGGAGAGATGAATAATGAATCAGGAAGTCATCGATTTTATTGAAGGGTTAAAAGAACCATGGCAGGTGGAGTTATCTACTAATCTTCGAGAGGTTGTTCACCAAGCAATCCCAGATGTACAGGAACGAATTCAGTATAAGAAGCCTCATTTTTTGAAAAATGGTAAGTACGCAGCAGCTATTTCAACTTCGAAAGATGCGGTAAGCTTTGTTATTTTTAATACGAATGAGCTCGTGTTTCCAGAAGGGATATTTGAAGGCCCCCAGGAGAGAAAAACACTGAAACTGCGTAAAGGGGATACCGTGGACATGGCTCAATTAGTGAATTGGGTCGGCCAAGCCTCAGTTTCTCTTTAATGAATAGTTTCATGATGTAGGACGGTGTCTCAAAGTCAGTTGACTTCATGGGATATCGTCTTTTTTTGTGTGGAATTTGCTCCATCCATACATAATCGTTGAATAAATTGTGAAAAATACATCAATAGCTAGCAAGGAAGGGAATGAAACCCATGAAGAAATTAAAGCAAACTTGTTTGTTACTGCTTATGGCCTTTGCCCTTAGTGCATGCTCAAAACCAGTACCAGATAAATCTCAGCTTCCACCTCCAACTACTGCACCAAGTGGAGCTGAGAGCAGCTATATGCTTGACTCATTAGCCACACTGATTGGAAAAGAGGATGCTGAAGTTGTCCAATTACTCGGCGAAGGAGCACCTAATAATGAAGGTACGAAGGCTACCCTTATATCACGGGAATATGATGAGAAGATTGTGAATCACGAGGCAACTCTTCAGGTCTCCTACGATGACTCTGGAAAAGTGATTGGAGAGACTATTCATTTTGAACAAGCTAGCAGGGAAGAATTAACAGAAGAGATTACGCAACAGCTTGGAGAGCCTGCCACTAACAGTGAAGAGAACACCACAGATACGGAAAAAGATGGCGAAGATACAAACTTTCGTAAGGTATGGCAGACGGATAACGCCAAAATTTCTTTAGTTGAATCTAATGGGACGTTATCTATATCTATAGATACGAAGTAATAACGTTATGTAACTTGATCAGAGCATAAGGTTTTCATTTAAAAGTTCCCACTCCGGTCGTTCATCTAAACGGATAGAGAGGGTACTTTTTTATTTTGCTCTCTGAAAAATAATGTTCATCTCAAGTGTTAAATAGCTGTAGTATCTATGGTTTATATCATATGCTTGTCAGTCAGCCATAGGACTAAAGTTTAGCAGCCTAGGCTTCTATAATATTGTAGCGTGAATGCAAATACCAAATAAGTTCTCTACGGCTACTAACTCCTGACTTGTTGAAAATAGACTTTAAATGATCCTGAACGGTGTATGCGGAAATATGTAGAGCAGAAGCCAATTCTTTAGTGGATAATCCGCGAATTACACCGTGTAATAGCTGCTGCTCGCGTTCCGTCAAACGATATGCTTCAGAAATGATTGGAAGCATGTCAGCTGGACGTGCGGGTTCGAATGAAATAGCACACTGGAACTGACCGTCGGAAGCGTGAAGACGGCTTGCCCGAATGACTAAATACGGACCCTCATTCATACGGATACATACCTTAGCAGGACCCGTTGATTCGGAGGGGCTGTTGAGCGCTTGCGTGCTAACCGCACGGATTGGCCGTGGCAGGATATGAGCATCGATCTTTTCCAATGATCGAAGTTTATCTAACCAGCGATCCGCTGTGGGATTGGAGGAGAGAAGAGCAAATTGATCAGATAGAACAGCAATGCCGGAACCATAATGATTATCAAGCCAAGTCTCATCTCGCTCAGGAAGCTCAAGACTGAAAGCACGTATTCTGGTGGCAATGAGAGGGATGAGCGAGGCGATCCAATCATATTCTTCTGGTAAGAATTTTGATTGCTCCGCTTTCCTGTACAACGTCAAATAACCCCAACATGCGCCTCCAAGAATTAGCACTGCACGTAGTTCATCCCCCAAACCTGCTGGATTCAAAACCTTTCGATATCTAGCGCTTCGCTCGGGTTGCTGCTCGGTTGCTTCGTATAATGTAGCGACAAGAATTCTACTATGAACCAACTGCTCATAGCTGTTCACATCCTCCTCCCCATATTCATTCTGGAACAAGTAGGGATGAATGGACTCCACATGATCTTCAGTAACTGCACCCGTAGAAAGCAATGTCTGTGGATCAACATGAGTACAGCAAGCAGCATCAAAAGGAACAGCTTCACGTAAAAGAGACAACAAGGAAGTACGGTAGTGATGTGATGAATCAGTAACCATTCCTAGCTTAATGATTTGTTTCTTTATTTGACTGAAATGTTTATTAGTGTTCATTGGGTAGACCTCTAGTCATGAATGTAGTATAACGAACCCCCACATTTGTGGGATAGTGAACAAAAGCGAAATCCGTATAATTGAGAATGATTATTAATTAACTCTATTATATAGGATGCGGTGATAAAATGCAGGATAAAGAAGATATTGTTGTCGTTGGTGGTTATGGACATGTAGGGCGTACGATATGTGAAATATTAGAGAAGAAGTACCCAGGTAAAGTATTTGCTGCCGGGAGAAGTCTTGAAAAAGCAGAGCAGTTCAGTCAATCAACACACGGTAAAGTTAAGCCGTTGCAGTTAGATATCAATAAGCCGTTACCTGCACATTTACTAGATCGAGTGAAACTAGTTATTATGTGTTTGGATCAAACGAATACGGATTTTGTAAAAGCTTGCTTTCGCAGTGGAACGCATTATGTAGATGTATCTGCGAGCGGTCCGTTTTTATCTCAAATTGAGGCATATCGTGAGCTGGCTGCACAACATGGGTCTAGTGCTGTTCTTAGTGTAGGGCTTGCACCCGGTATTACCAATCTTATGGCACTTGAAGCTGAAAGACAGATAGAACAAACGGAAGAAATCGAAATCGCAATTATGCTCGGACTTGGTGATTCTCATGGGAAGGCAGCGATCGAATGGACGGTGAATAGTTTAGGAGAAACGTTCGAAGTGAAGCAGGATAATCGTCTAGTAGAGGTGGAGAGTTTCACTGACCGCAAATCGTATCATTTTGGCGATAATTTAAAGAGCCATTATGCGTATCGTTTCCCCTTCTCAGATCAACAGACACTTGCCCGAACGCTCAAAGCATCGTCCATCTCCACACGTTTCTGTCTAGATTCGGCCGTTGTTACCAAAATACTGGCATTAGTTAAAATAACAAAAGCCGTTCGTTTACTGAAGACAGGCGGGGTGAATAGGTCAATTGTTCGCGCCATGGAGAGGTTCCATTTAGGTAGTGACCGGTTCGCGATCAAGGTTGAGGCTCGTGGAACAAATCGTGAGGGGAAGCCCATGTTTGCTGATCTTTTGCTGCAAGGGAAAAATCAATCCATCGTTACGGCAAAAGTGACTGCAGCAGTCTCAAAGCTACTGTATGATTCACCATTTCCGGGAGGTATATATCATATTGAGCAGATCACAGATCTAGCTTATGTTCAAAAGGAATTAGGAGCAGCTCTATCGCTGGACATCCAAGTAAAGGAGCATAATACAGATAAATCAAAATAGAATAATTTGTGTATAGAAAAATTGAAAGAAGCTTGATGAGTCAGGCTTCTTTTTCGTAACCGAAGAGCGTTTTGACCGTATTAACTGATGAACATTTCATTCAGGAAGAAATTCTGATTTCCTAATGGGTCATGTTAACAAAAAGAGAAGTTGAGGTCATCACCTATGAATGAAGAATTTACAGATCACGCGGATACAGCATACCCGAGCGCTGAGCGGAAGGCAGCTCAGTATTTTACATCTCTTCGTGAACAGTTCAAAGAAAAAACTTACGTGACTACCTTAACTGAAGATTTTCGGTTGTGGAAGAAGAATCACATTCATCGTCGTTCATGGTTGTCCTTTTTATCTAGAGGAAAAAGGAAACCTGATTCAAAGGATTACCATAGATATCTAGGATGGCTGAATCAAACCGGTAAATTGGAAGATTATTTGGATCGAAGCGTTTCTTATCTTTATATGAGAGATCTGGGGCAAGCTTTGGATGCACCGAACACACAAATCCGAATTAAGCGTATGGTTGCCGACATTAGAAATCAGATGATTCATCCGGGTTCGTCCAATTCGGGGGATCAGTCAGATTTTATGAGTTTTACGGGGATTTATCGTTGGGCTCAGAAGGAAGGCGTTGAAACTGCTACGATTTGGGTGATAGACAAACTTAAGCAGGTGTCAGCACATCTTCCGAAGGAAATGAATCCTGAGCAAGCGCAGCGCAAATTGATAAAGATCATCATAGGAGTAATTCTTCATGTGATGGAAGAGATGGATGATAAAGTATCGCCTGTGGAGCGTGCCGCAAGAATTGGTGAAGCAATTAGGCTTGGTTATTCGTATGGCTTAACTTATCCATTTATTGATGATCTTCTTGATTCCAGTGTCTTAACCGACCCTGAGAAAGAACAATATTCTCAAATGATACGCATGGCGATCCTTAATAGAGTTGTGCCGGAATTGGGTGAATGGTCCGGAGAGAATATACCGTTCCTTCGATTTGTACATTCGGAGCTCAAGGAGGCTTTTGAGTATATTAGGGGATATCAGCGGCCAGAAATGCAGAATACATTCTTCGAGCAGTCCTTTGTGTTTTTTCATTCCCAGGAGTTGGATCGTATGAAGAATCTATCTAACCCTGAATACAGTAATGAAGAACTTTTTATACCCATCATTTTAAAATCCTCTTCTTCCCGTTTAATTGTCCGATCCGTAATTAGTGCTCCAACCGATGACGGATTTGATCAACGTACTTTCTTCTATGGGCTTTACAATCAGCTCGCGGATGATTTTGCGGATATGTTTGATGATATGGAAATGGGAGCGGTAACTCCCTATACATATTATTTAAAATACCGTGGTCAACGTTCAGATCTGATCAACCCTTTTGAACTATACTGGACGGTCATCTCCCATTTAATACACACGGTGTATCAATCTGATCCTAAAACCCGTGAGGTCATATTAGATCGAGCCATCAATGGTCTCAAGCGCTGTAAAGAACGTGTAGGTATTGAAAAGTATAAAGAGATCATGGAGATCTTCGCTTCGGGTCAACCAGAATTTAATCGACTTGTACAGCAGTTGGTGCAGAAAGCGGACGATGTGGATTTTTTCGATAAACTACTTCGGGACCAGTTGCTTTTGAATTTAAAAAACAGTAAGAAGGAAAAAGTGGAGTTTCGAGAAACGATTCAAAAGGTCCGTGATCAAGTCAATAACCAATTGCTGATATTCAAGCCAGACGAGACACCAGCCATGAAAGAACTGCTTATTGATGCGGCTAACTATAGTCTAGAAGGAGATGGCAAGCGCATAAGGCCTATATTAACATGGGTCATGGGCGTTAACGAATATGGTCTTGATGAATCGGCAATTGTACCGCTTCTTCGATCTTTGGAATATATGCATACGGCTTCCCTAATCTTCGATGATCTTCCGTCCCAGGATAATGCCTCAACCCGAAGAGGTCGTGCAACGCTGCACGAAGTGTACAATAGCTCCACGGCGGAATTAACCGGTCTGTTTTTGATTCAGAAGTCGATCGAGGAACAGGCGTCACTTCATTCTTTTGATGCTAAAGCTGTGCTTGCCTTAATGCAATATTCAGCCCAAAAAGCAGGAGATACTTGTATGGGGCAGGCGATGGATTTGAATTCTAAGGGACAAACGCTGACACTAGAGCAATTAAATATGATTTGTTTCTATAAGACTGGAATTGCCTTTGAAGCTTCACTAGTGATGCCAGCCATTCTTGCTCAGGTGCAGGGGTCAGAAATTCAGTCTCTGAAAAAATTTGCCTACCATGCGGGAATTGCTTTTCAGATTAAAGATGATTTGCTTGATTTGGAAGGGGATCATCATTTATTAGGCAAGCCGATCGGTCAGGATGTGGAGAATAACAATTCGACATTTGTATCGATCCTTGGGGCCGATGGTGCGCGAAAAGAGATGTGGGAACACTACTGTCTCGCCATGGAAGCATTGAAGGAGATTCCTCGTAATGTTGCTTTTCTGAAGCATTTATTGAATTATATGATTAATCGAAATCGATAATTGATTATGAAGTGTTGGCATAATTGCCAGCACTTTATTAATTGGTTTCTTATGTTTTTCACATTATAAAACTAATTGAATTTTATTGTTTATAATCGTTTCTAAGTGTATGATGGATTGAAGAAGGGGTAAAGGAGGTGTACCTTGTGAAGCTGGGAATTTTCTCGAAAATATATTTGAACGATGATCTGGAGACCGCCTTGCACAAAATCAAAGCCCAAGGGATGAGTACCGTTCAATTCAATTTTGCTAACGTAGGGTTGGCGAGCTTACCTAAAGAAATTACTCAGGAAATCATCCATCAAATCAAAGAAGCAACCATGAACAGTGGGGTTAGCATTGCTGTGATCTCAGGAACTTTTAATGCGCTGGAGCTGAATGAAGGGAAGAAATCCGAGAACCAGCAATGTTTTAACAATGTAGTTGAAGCTGCAGCAGCATTAGCGGTGCCGTTTGTTTCTATTTCTACAGGAAGTTTGAATCAAGAAGATTTTTGGAGTCCTCATCCTGAGAATCATACAGAGAGAGCATGGTCGCTATTGCATGATAGTCTTGCCTGGATGCTTGAAATTGCCGAAGCCAATCAAGTGACTTTAGTATTTGAACCTGAACAAGCCAATGTGGTGAGTACGGCAGAGGATGCTTTAAGACTACTGAGAGATCTGGACACACCTTATCTTAAGCTTCTGTACGATGCAGCAAATCTTGTAACTCCAAAGGATCATAAAGACCTCCTTGGCAAAATCAAAAAAACATTAACAGCGCTGAAGGATTACATTGCCATTGCCCATTGCAAAGATGCTTTTGTAACCGAAGAGAAGATCACTTTTGTATCTGTTGGTAAAGGGAACTTACCCTTAAAGGAATATCTGAATGAATTAAGTAAAACTTATGATGGACCCGTTATTATGCATGGGTTAGAGGAAGATGACGTAACGTATGCTTTGAAGTACCTTAACAACAAATTGTTGAATATTGGGGTGCTAGGCTGTGGTCAGATTTCTCAGGCGGCTCATTTTGATTCCATTAAAAGATCACGTAATGCTAATCTATATGCGATCTGTGATGTGGATGAATATTTACTCCAAAGAATGAATGCTATCTATGAACCGGATAAGGTTTATACGGACTATGAGCAAATGCTGGCAGACCCTAACGTTGATGCTGTAGTTATCGGAATAGCGGATCAATTTCATGTGGAGGCTGCAAAACAAGCCGTACGAGCAGGGAAACATGTCTTGGTAGAAAAACCTTTGGGTGTATCGATCGAAGAAGCGGAGGAATTAAAAGAACTTGTGGATCATACGGATCTCAGAGTGCAAGTGGGAAATATGAAGAGATTTGACCCTGGTATAGTGGCTGCAAAAGAATTTGTTGATCATGAAATGGGTGAGATTATTGGCCTAAAAGCTTGGTATTGTGATTCCACCTATCGATATACGGTCACCGAGAATGTTCAGCCAGTAATCATCTCCGGTAACAAAATGAAGAGACCGGCTGGAGATCCAAAAGCGAATAAGGAACGTTATTATATGTTAGGTCATGGAAGCCATTTGTTTGATACCGCAAGATATCTAGGTGGGAATATTGTAAGTGTTAAGGCGTGGAATACACAAAAGTTCGGTGCTTATTGCTGGTTTATTACAGCGGAGTTCGAAAGTGGCTTTGTAGCCCAATTGGATTTGACCATTGCGGTTCGGATGGATTGGCATGAAGGATTTCAAATTTATGGGGAGTTTGGATCTGTAATGGGCAAGACTTATAATCCTTGGACTCTAAAATCAAGTGATGTAGAAATTTTTAAAGCTAGTGATAACAGCTATCACAGACTGCTCGGAGCAGATGGTCATTTTTATAGATTACAGATTGAAGGTTTCGCAGATTCTGTTTTGCATCATAAGCCCGGTGTAGGGGCGACGATTGAGGATGGGTTGGCTACCCTGCGAGCGATGCTGGCGGTTGAAGAATCGGTTAAGACTGGTAATACAATTTACCTGAGTGACGTTTCTGGTTATTTGTAAAAGATGAGCACAATCTTCAATGGTGTTCATCTTTTTTTTGTGCATTATTAGGAATAGTCTATACTGTAACCACGTTAACGCCAAGTCTTTGATAGGTATCAATAATCTTATGATCTACTGTATTTTCAGTGATTAAATAGTCTAATGAGGATACATTGGCTACAAAAAAAGTTGATATTTTCTCCAGCTTCTCTTTCGTAGCTATAGCGATAACCATAGAGGACTGTTCAAAAAGTTGATTCTTAATAATGGATTCTTCATAAGAGGGAACGGTTATGCCCACTTTGGAATCCAGCGTGGATACGCCAAGGATGGTTAAATCCAAATGAATTTGCTGAATCGCTCTAAGTGTTGAGGCTCCGAATAAAACTTGGTTCTTTTTATCAAGATCGCCACCTAACAAGGTTACACTTGCTTTTGACAACCGGCACAGCGATAACGCAATCAAAGGGGAATTGGTAATAATTCTTCCATCAAAAAACTCTGGGATGTTCTCAGCTACTTTTAGATTCGTAGATCCGCCATCAATAAAGATAACCTTAGAATTCTCAATAAGAGTGCAAGCTCGTTTCGCTAACTCCGTTTTGGTCTGGCTATTTAATTCTACACGTGAATTGAAATCCTTCATGTCGCTGATAAGGCTATGGGCTCCCCCATGAATTCGCTTGAGAAGTCCCATCTTCGACAGGCTTTGTAAGTCTTTTCGAATGGTATCTTCGGTTACATTTAATTCTTGTGTTAATTCTTGGACAACAACGCGGCCTTCCGTCTCTACTTTTTTCAGGATGTATGCCTGTCTGTCAGCTTTTAGCACCGATTCACCTTCTTTCACAAAAATGCTTTCAAGGATATACATAACGTTACTATTTTACAACATAACAAATAAATTTGAAAAAAATCAATCGTTTTTACGGTCAACTCCGTCTTACTTATATGATATGAGGGGGATGTTCCTTCCTGAATAAAGACAGAGGGGGTGGTGGAAGGTGGAAAACACAATGGATGAGATCAGAATGGTAGATTTTGCGCAAATGGATGAAGAGGCTTTTTTTAGTCGTTTATATGTGGAGCATCGAAAAATGTATGCCATAGCCTATAGTTATCTGCGAACAGAGGCTGATACGCTGGAAGTGATCCAAGAAGCGTCATGCAGAGCATGGATGAAACGCAAAAAATTAAAGGATGAGCAGTCCTTCACACCTTGGCTTATTCGAATAACGATCAATTGCTGTATGGATGAGCTTCGGCGTAAAAAACGTGTGGTGCCTACGGAAAAGATAATTGAGAAAGCGGATCGGGAAATGAAAAGTAATGATCGAATTGATCTAGAGCGTGCGATGAATCGGATAAAGCCTAAGTATCGGCATGTCGTAACGCTTAAATATTACCATGACATGACCACTATCGAAATTGCCAAAGTGCTAAAACGACCAGAAGGTACCATTAAGACTTGGCTGCGAGAGGGACTCAAACAGCTTCGGAGCTATCTATAGTAATATTGGAGGTGAACGGAATGACAGAAAAAGAAGAATGGATGCTTCGTAAGAACATTGATGAAGTACAACAGAATGTCGAAACGATGCAGGAGATGAAAATCTACAACGCTATGAGAAAGGGAATTACGGAGGGGAAAAAACGAGAAAAGCGACGGATCTATACTACAGGAATGGGCGTGATTGCAGCTGCAGCAGTTGCATTTCTATTTACATATTCAACAATCGGATTACCGGATAAGGAAATGCTGCAACCTTCAGTACAATCGGCTAGCACTAAGCTTACGAATGATTTCAAAGCTTATCGCACATTCTCCAGATTAGATTCTGCACTTGCCAGTGCTCTTGAACAGAATCTCGTGATGCCTGTAGGTCAGAGTGCGGTAAACAAGGGATACCGAATAGATGTGACAGGTGCAGTTACCGATGGACGGAAGGTGTATGTCCTATACAGTGTTCAGAACAATACAGACGAAGTAGTTATACACGCTGATTTTGGACTTCAATTTGAAGGGATAAAGGAGTCGTCACTTCACAAAGGTGCATCATTAAGTATGCTCGCTAGTGAAAGCCGAATTCAACCTGGACAGTCTATGGATTTTATATACTCCACTAATCTTTCACCAGCAATTAAATATCCTAAGAAAGTAAACTATAATATAATTCTTACCGAAACTTCAGATAAGGCACTCCTATCCAGTAGTAATAAGTATCGGACTAGCCTTGATGTTGCTTTCGAGCTTGATCCTGACATGCTCAAAGCACAAGAACGGATTCTGAATACAGAAGGAACGCTGACCGTGGATGGACAAAAGATTAAAATCACTGGAGTTCAGTATTCTCCGCTAAGCACCTATGTAGATCTGGAGTATGATCAGAATAATGATAAACAGATTTTCCAATTGATTAATCCTGTGCTGATTAGTAAAAAAGGGGACACCACTGATAAGTTGTATTACCCGGATACCATCAACGCTGACAATTCCGAAATCTATTCGGACAACTCCAAGTTCACGTTAGTGTTCAAACATAGTAAGGGTAGTCAGCCAGATTCAGTGTCGTTGAAGACTTTTGGGATTTCGGCAGTCGAAAAGGACCAGATGAAAATTGTCGTGGATCTAAACAAGTATCAGCTTATTCAAGCGCCCGGAACTGGACTTGAGTTAGTCACGCCAACTCCAGAGAATAACGTAGAGGAAGGAGAAATCCTCCTAAGACGTAATATTGAGAATGCTCAATATTTAGAACGCTCTACTAGACTTGCTGAGACTTTTACTGACGCAAAAGGGAAGGTACATCATAGAGAACCTTCCACAAACAGCTTCAGCAGCTATACGACTTCTAAGGATGGGTCAGCCGTGAACGAGTTTGGATATAATTTTGGCGCGGAAGCGAAGAACTATCCTCAGCCATTAACGATAACGTTAGAGAAATATTCAAATCCAATTAAGGATACGCAGGCTGTGGAGTTATACTCGAAGAATTAGGAAGCAATGAATCATCCGTTGATAAATCTATCAACGGTTTTTTTGTGATTGCAGAGACTTCACACTTTGAAATTTAAGAAATACTTAATATATACCGTACTTGTTTTTAAGAAGTTTTTCTTATTCTAAGTGCATGAAGGAGGTTACTGAAAGGATGATAAACCCAAGTATAAAGAAATGGCTCCGTAAGGATATCTCAGCGGCAATGATGTTCCTTGCACCAAGCGGTATCGGATTTGCGATGTTTTACCTTATACCGTTTGTAATGGGCGTATTCTATTCTTTTATGGACAGCACGATAGAGGGCCATTTTGTAGGGTTTGATAATTACCGAGAGTTATTAAAGAGCGATTCCTTCCGTAAAGCAGCGTCCAATACATTTTATTTTAGCGCGATAAGTGTTCCGCTAATTCTTGTACTCTCGTTAGGATTAGCGATGTTATTGAATAAAAATACATATTTTCGGAATTGGCTTAGGACTGGATACGTGTTGCCGCTTGTCGTACCTGTCGTCTCTATCATTCTGATCTGGCAGATACTTTTCGATTGGAATGGCTCGCTTAACGCCTGGCTGAACAACTTCGGTATCGAACGTGTGGATTGGATGAAGACGGATGCAGCTAGAAATGTAATCATTGTTGTTTATTTATGGAAGAACATAGGCTATAACGTGATTCTATTCTTAGCGGGATTGCAGCAAATTCCTAAGGATTATTATGAAACGGCTCAAATTGAAGGTGCTGGACCCTTACGCCAGTTTCGCAGTATTACACTGGTCTATCTAACCTCTTCGATGTTTTTTGTGGTCATCATGTCGATCATTAATTCATTTAAAGTGTTTCGTGAAACGTATTTGATCGCAGGTGATTATCCGCATGACAGCATTTACATACTGCAGCATTATATGAACAATATGTTCATGACACTCGATGTACAGAAGCTGACTGCCGCGGCGACCTTAATGTTTGGTTGTATTTTATTGATCGTGTTGGGATTGTTTGCAATTGAGCGGAGGCATCGACAATTCATGGAATAGGGGTGAAAAGGTTGTGCCAGTTGTCAAAGTGTTACGAAAAGGGGCATTAACACTCGTCATGGCTGTTATTGCTATCATATTATTATTCCCGATTGTGATCACATTCACAAATTCGCTTATGACAGAGAAAGAAATTGAGATCAATTATGGATCTATCGGGCAGATGAACGAAGTAATTGAAGGGAGAGAAGCTATCTTTGTGAATTTAAAATTACTGCCGGATCAAGTGTCCTTGGAGCAGTATGCTAAGGTTTTCCTAGACAACCCTAAATATCTGACGATGTTCTGGAACTCAGTATTCTTGGTTGTACCCATCATTGCAGGACAAACATTGGTAGCAGCACTCGCTGCCTATGCTTTCTCTAAGCTGAAATTCCGGGGGCGAGATCCTTTGTTTCTTATCTATGTCCTAACGATGCTTATGCCTTTCCAAGTGACGCTGGTACCGAACTATATTATGGCAGATAAGCTAGGCATATTAGATAGTTCATATGCGATTATATTACCAGGAATTTTCGCAGCGTTTGGTGTTTTTATGCTCAGACAATTCATGCTGGATATACCTTACGCGTATATCGAAGCGAGCAAAATGGATGGTGCAGGACATTTTTTGATTTTTTACAAGATTATTATTCCGATGATTAAGCCAGGTCTGGCAGCACTCGTTATATTATTGTTCGTTGATTATTGGAATATGGTGGAGCAGCCGCTAATCTTTCTAGAAGATCCGTTTAAGCAGCCCTTGTCAGTGTTTTTATCGAGGATCAATGAAGAAGAGCGGGGCATTGCTTTTGCTGCATCCATACTATACATGGCTCCAATGGTGATGCTATTTTTGTATGCGGAATCGTATTTTATTGAAGGCATTCAATTGTCTGGTATCAAAGGTTGATTGGAGGAGAATGACGGGATATGGAGTTAGGTATAGAGCCGACTGATCGTAGACGTAAACGAAATATTCAAGTCGTCTTCATGGTTTTTATGGGTTTGTTATTGTTTTTCACAGTATTCAGTAACACCATACAGTCTTTGACGTTGCCGAAAGTGAGAACTGAAAAACCAACAAAGGGTAATCTGTTACTTACGATTGAAGCTAGTGGGATATTGCATCCACTCGCTGAAGCTAAGCTTTCGAATACAACCGGACTGAAGGTGCAACAAATTCTTGTGAAAGAAGGTCAGCGTGTAGAAAAGGGACAAAAGCTTATTATCTATGAGAGCAAAACGGCTGAGCAAGAATTGAAAGATGAAATAACTAATTTGGAAAAGCTGAAAATTGATCAACAGAATAGGCAAGATCAGTATATTCAGTCCGCGCTGGAAGAGGATGAATTCAAAATTCGAAATGCAAGACGTGATATCGAAAAAGGTAAGTTAGATATCTTAGCCCAGGAAAATAAGATTAGCGGATTAAAAAATCGTCTAACAAGCGAAAAACAACTATTTTCTCCGTTTGATGGATTAATTTCAAAACTGAATGCCGTTGAAGGATTAACTTCATTGGGAGAACCGGAAGTTATTGTATCGAACAGCAGTCAGGGTTACAGATTAGATATTATTATGGATTCTGCACATTTATCTAGTTTAGGGATTTCTGCTGGAGAAAAGGTAGAGGTCGATGTCGATATGAGCCATGGACAAGAAGCCCAGACCATAAGTGGCTCCATCGAAGAAATTGTGAATTCAGAGTCACGTATTGATAGCTCTTCTAGTAATGATTCGGGGAAGACACAAACCATTCCTCAAAAGGCTTTGAGAATCAAAGTCGTTGATCTAGAACTTAAAGGGGGTGAACAGGCTCGGGTCAAATTCGAGAAACGATCACTCCAAGAGGGATTACTCCTATCCAAAGAAGCTATTCATGAGGATCGCGAAGGTTTGTTTGTCTATAAAGTTGACGAGCAGCGGGGGGCATTAGGCAATGTTTTTGTCGCTAAGAAAGTTCGTATTCATTCCAGTGAAAAGAACGAGAAAGAAACGATGATTCAATCGGATGTCCTCTATGTGGAGGATTCAATTATTCTGGAAAGTAGTGAACCTCTTGAAGACGGGAACCGAGTTCGACTGCAATAAGAAATCATATAATCGAGAAAATAGGAGGAAAAATTCAAATGATCAAAATGAAGAGTAACAAGCTGGGGATGTTGGCGATGGGGATGGCTATGCTTGCGACGGCCGCCTGTAGTAATTCGGGAAGCGAGTCCGGGACGAACGATCAGGGAAAACCCGTCTCGGCAGAAGGAAAAACCGTCGTGAATTTTTCGGTACGGGAGTCGAGTTCCTTCTTTGAAGCGGCGGAAAAAAGATTCGAAGAGAAATACCCGGACATCGACCTGCAAATTCAAGCCGTGAAAAAAGCGGAAGAAGACTGGAAGCCCGGAGATTACGAGAAGTATACGAAAACGACGAATACGGAGCTGTTATCGGGCAAGGGAGCGGACATTCTCGAAGTGGCAGAGCTGCCGTTCGAATCATATGCAAGCAAAAAGCTTATCGCAAATATGAACGAGTTGTTGAAACAAGACACGTCGCTGAGTGGTGTCGACCTGCAAGCGAAGCTCGAAGTATTCAAGACGGACGGTGACTTATATGCCATACCGCTCGGGTACTTCATGAGAGGGTTTATTGGCGACGGAAATCTACTGGCCGACGAGAGTATCGACGACAGCCGGTGGACGTGGGCCGAATTCGCCGAGGTCGCGAAGGGCTTGATGTGTAAAGAGAGCGAAAGCGGCATGGACCGGCGCTACGCTTTGGCTAACGAACCGCCGGATTTGATACTGTGGGAAATCGTCGTCGACGGCTATGCCAATTTTGTGGACGTCTCGGGGAAAAAAGCTTCCTTCGACTCCCCAAAATTCGTCGCTGCCATGCAGCAGGTCAAGAAGATGTACGACGACGGCATCGCGACCGCCGAGCCGGCCGAAGTCGGCCGCCAGTTGTTTTACTCTACCGTGTTGAGTTCACCAGGCAATTTGATCGATGAAATTCACTATTATTTCGCGAATCCGAAGCTGATCGGGAAGCCGCAAGCCGGAACGGTGGGTACGAGGCTCGCCCCTAGCGTTCAGCTTGCGATTAGGGACAATTCTCCGGTGAAGGATGAGGCTTGGAAATTCATCTCATTCCTGTTGTCTGAGGAAGTGCAATCGATGAAGGAAAGGGAAGATTACGGATTCTCGATGTTGGACTCGGTAAACGAGAACGAACTGAGGGACGTTCAGAAGCAGGTGAACGCTGGTACCTATAAGCTTCCAAGCGGAAAAAAGCCGCAAGTTTCCGCTGAGCAGTTCGCCCAGTACGAACAGTTCATGCGGTCTGCGGGGTATTTCACGCGGATTGACGGAAAAGTCGTGCGAATGATCGGAGATGAATCGCCCGCCTTCTTCAGCGGTCAGAAGTCAGCCGATGAGGTCGCCAAGCTGATTCAAAACCGGGCGACGACGTATTTGAACGAGTAACGGTTTAAGGGAGGGGGAACTCATGTACAAACGATTAAAGTCATATGCTGTAGTTCTGCTCAGTGCAATGATGTTTAGCCAATCTCTTGCAAACGGCACATACGCAGCATCGACAGGAGTTTCAGACGCAGCGGTATTCATTTTTGACAAACTTGGTTCAATAGCTTTGAAAAGTAATGTCAACGTGAAGCTGATAGATATGGATATTTTAGAGCAACCGAGCGGTAATATACTTATATATACACTTAGTTATAGCAATGGTAGCAGCAATAGTGTAGCTCACGTTGATTATTTCTCTAGGGTTACTACAAATGGTGGATCAGTCATTCAAGGCAAACCTATCACGAGAGAGGTCACCAAAAAAATCATACCTCCTAATAGTAGCCAAATCGTCACGTATTACGTGAATATTGGAAAGTCCACACGATTAAACGGTACTAAAGTAACCCTATTTACTTGGGATTTCAGTAGCCAGGATTATCAGAAAAAGCTAGGTGTATTTACCATTCCAGCTAGTTATTCAGCTGTCGTTCCTCAAGGTCAGAGCAAGGAAATCACTATGGATAATCTGCTAGTAACCATCAAAGCAGAAAGTCTGCAAAGGCTTAAGACGAATGGAAAAATCTATATGAGAGTAGGCGTTAGCTTTACGAATTTGGGTAAAAAAGTGCTCAGCGACACCGTTTATAAAGCATACCTGAAATCGGCCGGTGGTTCGGTGTTCGATCTTAAGCTGGAGAACGTCAGTGGCAGTTTCAATGTACAGTCTCAAGAGAAGAAGACGGTTTACTATTTAACGGAAGTTCCTTCTTATATGAAGACTGAACAAATGATATTGCAATTCGAGCAAGAAGATGAAACTTTGAAAATAATGCTTCCAGTTAAATCTTTCAAGCTTCCTGCAGTAACAACTTCTGACTTGGCTGTGGCTAATTATGCTGTTAAGAAGATTTCTATTAAGAATAACACCGTTGAAATGCAATTGAAGAGTGCTTCTGTATATTCGGAAAATGATTCCGCGAAATGGAATCTTGAGTTCCGTCTTAAGAATTTTGGAAATAAAGCTATCACGCTACCTGCATACGAGCTTACGGTTAAAGCTGCTGAAGGATTTAGTATTCCGGTAGATTCAAAAGCACTTGAAAATGTAACATTGAAACCGCTTGAAGAGAAAATTATCAATCTTAATGCGGACGTGCCATTAGAACTTAATCAAGGTAAGCTGCAGTTGCAATGGACGGAGCCCTCTGTTGATGACAAGGTTATTTTTCCAACTGCGCAGTTTAACATCCCTTATTCTCTGGAGAACAATAATCTGATGGGTCAAGAGTATACGGTCCAGAACAGGTACGGAAAATTTATGGTGAAGCTGGTCTCCTATCAGCGGTTACCATGGGATGATACGGATCAAATCGTAACTAATATAAGCATCCGTAACACCGGCTTAACCTCAGTACAGTTACCTTCTCTCAAAGCTATAGTCAAAGCAGGAATGAGTGATCAGAGCAGCTCAGCCCAGATCGTGACCACAAATACGCAAACGTCGCTTGCTCCTAATGAAGCAACAGAGATCTATGTGATAGCGAAAGTTCCATATACTTATAGTTTCAATCAGCTAAAGATTGTACTGCAGGCCACCTCAGGAGATGAAGTTACGAAGTTTCTCTCTATGAATACAAGTTCGCTAAATAATGTAATTCATACAATTTCTGTAGGTGAAACTCATCAAATGAACTCGTTAAGCAAAAAAGCAAAAGTTAGCGAGCGCCGGACAACCACTTATAATGAAAATAGTTCTAACTTGATCTATACGGAACTGGAAATGATTAACGAAGAGCCGCGCCAGTCGAAACAGGCACAGCTTGTGGCTTATTACAAGACACCTGATAACCAATTTTTCAAGGCGGTGGTTAGCCAATCGATAACTCCAACAAGCCCAAATGGTAAAAATTTGGTTACTATCTGGAGTAAACTTCCGCAAGGAGTGAGTACATCCGATCTTATGCTTTATATTGGGGAAGGGATTGCTGACGGCAAGCTTACAGATTTAGGGGGGACATCCACTGGATTTATTAATAGTGTTAAATTAGCACTTACTCCTAATACAGTAACAGTAATCCCACACAATAATCTAACAAGTGTCGATCTATTCCCTTACAACTTATCGGTTGCCAATGCAGCGGGGACGATTACTGAAGAGAAAGGCACATTAGATGTAGTTGTAAACTATAGCTTATCCGAGAAAGAAGATTTTGAAGCAGGTCACTATGAACATAAGTTAGTCTTAGAACTCATTGACCCTTACGGACAATCCATGGAAAAGACTTTGGAACTGGGGGCAGATTTGCCAATGGGTAAGAATAAATCATACTTAGCCTCATTTAATAGTAACTTCCACAAAATATTAAGGGGAGGAAGCATTCGTATCAATCTATATGATGAATTCCAGGGTCATAGGATGTTACTAGGGGGTCAGTCCTATCCGTTAACTTACATTTCAGCAGAACCGAAAAACTCTAATAGTAATGGTAGCTCAGGCAATTAAAATTGTGGGAAGCTGGGTTAAGAAAAAAGTCAAAAGTGTTGGCATAATAGCCAGCACTTTTTTATATTTTTATGAACTTTTTATGGAAATTCCTTCAATGTATGTTCTTTACATTGACTGTCCTCATTCTTTTCGTTAAGATTACCTCTGCGCTTCAATGCCAAAAAGCAAAAAAGCTTGAAAGTGAGGAAGCGATTAATCATTATTATTATCCCAATACAATGTTAAGGAGCATTATTGTCATGGAACGTCAGCTTAGTTTCTCAAAAAGCATGATCATCATCATTTTTATTCTCGCACTTCTATTTGTATCCATCTTTCTATTGAAAGCGGAGCCGCATCTGCCGCTTCTCGTAACTACAATAGGCACGGCCGTCTTATTAGGGATGTTTGGGTTCTCTTGGAAAAAGATCGAATCTGCCATTATTCAAGGGATACAAACGGCCATCATGCCAATTCTAATCCTCATGCTGATCGGAATTCTGATTGCGGTATGGATGATGAGCGGGACAGTGCCTTCGCTTTTATATTATGGTATGGATTATATTAATCCGAATTATTTTGCGGTGAGCGCATTATATGTCACGATCATCGTCTCGATGTTCACTGGAAGCTCATTTACGACAGTAAGCACGATCGGTGTTGCTTTAATGGGTATTGCAGTAACTACGGGGATTTCCCCAACTTTGGCTGCTGGAGCGATTATCAGTGGGGCTTGTTTTGGTGATAAAATGTCGCCACTTTCCGATACCACGAATTTTGCTCCCGCAGTAGCCGGCATCCCTTTATTTACACATATTCGTAACATGGTCTACACAACGTTACCAGCGCTTGTTATAACTACAATCTTTTTCTTGTTCGCACCAAAGGGCAACTCAATCGACTTAACCTCGATTACGGACATTAAACTTGCTTTACAAGATGGTTTCCATATTCATTGGTTAACGCTGCTATCTCCTATAGCTGTCATTGCTTGTTCGATCAAGCGGGTGCCGATCCTGCCTACGTTAATTGTCGGAATAATAAGTGGTCTTCTTGTGACGGCTTTCGTTCAGCAGCAGACAGAAATCGATGTCTGGTTTAGTGTGATGCAGAACGGATATAACAGTAATATCGGGAATGAAATGGTTGCTTCCATTGTCAATCGCGGAGGGATGCAATCGATGATGTGGTCTGTATCCTTAATCTTAATTGCCTTATCTTTAGGTGGTTTGATTCAGCATTGCGGTGTGATCGAGGCTTTTTTCCGTAAACTCATTCAACCCCTTAAGCGTAAAAGCAGCATTGTTCTTATGAGCGGAGCATCCTCCATTGCGGTAAACGGCATGACGGGTGAACAGTATCTTTCGATCCTATTGCCGGGGCAAATGTTCAAAGATGAATATAATCGCCGAGGCATTCCAGCGAGAACACTGTCCCGGACGCTAGAGGATTGTGGAACATTAGTTAATCCATTGATTCCATGGGGTGTTAGTGGCGCCTTCTTCGCAGTGACTCTGGGTGTACCTGTTATAGAATATGCACCTTATGCAACCTTCTTATGGTTAAGTCCATTCATCACATTTGCTTATGCTTTGATCCCTAAACTGCAAAAGAACTCACTGGGTGTGGATAAAGAAATCTCAAGATAATGGACACCATATGCATTGATTCAACGTATATAAAGAATACTATGCGTTGAGTCAATGTGATCAAGCTAGTGTTCTAAGCTGAAAAAGTGGACTATTTATCGGAGGTAATAACAGTGAGTCGCAGTAAGTTACAAGATCGAATCAGATTAGCCAATGTCGAAACCAAGCACGCAGAGCAATTTAATAATCTACTACGTTATGTATTTCAGGTGACCAATCGCGATCTGCAAATCTTTGGCTGGGAGAACCGTGAAATCACTCAGGCAAAGTTGCCAGTTCTTAAGTATGCTGATGTTGTAGGTTGGTTTGATGGAGACAAGCTCATTTCTCAGTTAGCTGTATACCCATTTCAGGTGAATATTTTTGGGCATATCTATGAGATGGGTGGGCTAACGGGTGTTGGAACCTATCCCGAATATGCCAATTTGGGTCTAATGAATAAGCTAATGCTTCATGCTTTAACTAAAATGCGGGATCGTAAACAATCGATATCTTATCTTTTTCCGTATTCAATCCCTTATTATAGAAGAAAAGGCTGGGAAATCATTACCGATAAAATCTCATTTGAAGTACCGGATACCCAGTTGCCAAAAATGAGGAACGTCCCAGGAAATGTGGAACGCGTAACCATTGAGCATCCAGACATCAAAGTGATTTATGATCAGTTTGCCGTACAGCATCATGGGGCGATGATTCGTAATGAGCTAGCATGGGAAGAATATCTGCGGTGGGATTTGGATGATATGACGGTTGGTATTTATTACAATAACAACGATGAACCCATGGGGTACTTGTTATATTGGGTCGCCGAAGAAATATTTTATATCAAAGAGATGGTATACATTGTTGAAGAGGCTCGAACGGGTTTGTGGAATTTTATTAGTGCGCATTTTTCGATGATTAAGCTGGTTAAAGGGGATATTTATAAAGGTGAACCGTTGTCATTCCTATTAGATGATGGGGATATCAAGGAGACGATTGCTCCCTATTTTATGGCGCGAATTGTGGATGTTCGTTTATTTATTGAACAGTATCCTTTTAAACGACAGGATAAGGACTGTGAGCTTGTTTTTAATCTGAGTGATCCGATGCTTGAATGGAATCGAGGGACATTTACGTTATCCGTAGATAGAGAAGGGAAGGGGAGCCTGCAAGAAGGAGGGTTAAATCCTTCGCTTATGCTTGATATTCCTACCTTAACAACCATGTTAATGGGCTATAAGCGGCCAACCTACCTGGCTCGAATCGGCCGTATTCAGACGGATGAAGTCACGATCCATTTGCTTGAAGGACTGATTAGACCAGAGCATCCATATTTCTCTGATTATTTTTAAAAGGGCACGAACCTTTGAAGCATACTCTAAGGAGTGTGCTTTTTTGTTCTTTTTATAGTAGAATAATCTCTCAGCAACACAATATGATATGAGGTGTAAGAATGGCAATTAATTTTAATAAACCAATGATCACTAAATTACAGCAAGAAATTACGGAGCTTGAAAGCAAGATCAAAAACACGCAGAACAAAAAAGAAAAATCAAAATTCAAAATTAATCAATTAGAACAGGATATGAAATTTAGTAAGTCTCACACGGATTTGAGCAGTAAAATGTCGCGAATCAAAAAGTTGAACGATGAGGTAAAGAACTTAAACCGTACACAATCTGATCTTTCAAAAGAGTTAACCGCTAAGAAAAACTCTCTAAAAAAGGTTCAAGCGAACGAAACCACATCTGTTGTGAATAATTCTATAGAAGAATAAATAAGGATATAAAAACTGCATTTTGTATGCGGTTTTTATTTTTTTATCGGCTCATCAGTCTCCCCTCTTAACAATGAGATTTCATGCTTATAGGGTGCGTTGACATACTTCTTTTCACCGATGGAGGGGGTCTCTAGAAGCTTGGGAATGGTCGATAGTTGAGGATGGTGGACTACATATCGTAATGCCCGAAGGCCAATATATCCGTGTCCAATATTTTCGTGCCTGTCTTTTCGCGAGCCCATAATATTCTTGGAATCATTTACGTGAATGACCTTCAGGCGCTCTATTCCAATTACGCGATCAAATTGATCTAAGATGCCATCAAAATCCTCCTTCACATTATAACCAGCGTCGTGGATATGGCAAGTATCCAAACAAATCGATAATCGCTCATTGTGAGTCACTCCATCAATAATAGCTGCAAGTTCCTCAAAAGTAACTCCGCACTCGCTGCCTTTTCCCGCCATCGTCTCTAATGAAACCTGAACATTTCGTTTATCGGCTAACACTTCATTCAAGCCTTCTATGATCCGCGAGATTCCAGCCTCTGAACCCGCACCAACATGGGAACCGGGATGTAGGACAATTTGCGTAGAGCCTAAAGCTTCCGTTCTTATAATTTCGGATTGAAGAAACTCTATACTGTGCTCGAAGACCTGAGACGATATCGTATTCCCTAAGTTCACAATAAACGGAGCATGTACCACAATATTTGAAATGCCGTTAGCGCACATGTGAGCTTGGCCAGCTTCAATATTCAAGGCTTCAATGGGTTTGCGACGTGTATTATGAGGTGCTCCGGTATATATCAGGAAGGTGGTCGCTCCATAAGATGCTGCCTCTTCGCTAGCCCGAAGGAGCATCTTTGGTCCAGTCATGGATACATGTGACCCAAGGAGTAAAGACATCAGATTTAAACCTTCCTTTCTTTAGAGAAGTAGATTGATTTTAGTCATTAATTGATGTCATTATATATCTATTAATATTTGTAAAATGCCCTAATGTTATGTATTGTAGCTAATTACGCAATTGCAACTGCAAGTGGCGCAAACGCAACCTCAATCATATAGCCTTTACTCCATTGTTTTTCTATAATAAAGGTAATATTTAGCAAAGGAGAGTAATCCAATGTCTTTTAGCGAAAAAGTGTTGCAACTTAGAAAAGAAAAAGGTTATTCCCAGGAAATGCTGGCTGAAAAGCTGTGCACGTCTAGACAGGCAGTCAGCAAGTGGGAAAACGGACAAGGGTTCCCTGAAACCGAAAAGCTGCTTATGATTGGTAACTTATTCGATGTGTCCATCGATTATTTGCTAAAGGAGGGCGAGGTGAAGGGCGGTGTTGAAGAGCGTGGGTATTATGTCAGTCAAGAGATGGCGGAAGGGTATTTGATTCATCAGCAAAAGTCATCCAATCGCATTGCGACAGGCGTGTGCCTATTAATTATGGCTTTTTTACCGTATTTCATGCTTAGAAAGGAACCCGTCATTTATTCCTTTCTTATTATCATTTTGTTGGCGGCAGGGGGTATTGTTATTCTTGTGTCCGCCATATTGAAGAATGACGAAAGGTACCATGTGCTGGATAAAGAGGCGCTGATGTTGGATCAAGGTTATTTGAAACAATTGACGGAACGTTTGAATAGATTAAAGAGTAGGTATGTAACTATGAGCATTGTGGGCGCTGGTATGTTAGCGGTAGGCGGAATGGGCTTTTTGCTGGAGAAAAAGGGGATCTCTGAAGGCGTTTTAGTCCCTTATTATCCAATTTGCGTCATTTTGATCGCTATGGGCGCATATGTAATTATTCGAACATCTACACTGTGGTCCTCTTATAGTCTGCTGATCTATAATGAGAAACATGTTAATCAGAGAAATGACGGCTTCTGGAGAAAAATCAAAAAGAAGTTGGCCGAATAATAAGCTTGGTGAAAATATGCCTCGTCAGGGAAAATGCTGACGAGGTTTTATAATTTAATGGCTCCGCAATGTTGTCTCTATTGGTTCATGCTAACCAAGTTATTGAGCTGCCTGAAAGCATGAGAACTGTGCAAGAAGCCGCAGAAGCGATTGGCTTATACGAAAGATCGCTATTCAGTAGCGGCAATCGTCTCACCTTGTATTGGTTTCAATCCGTTCTCCCACCTAACAGGGATAGAATGAGAGGTGAACAAATTCACTCCGTCAGAGATTTGAAAATGCAAATGGGGCTCACTAGTGTTGCCTGAGTTACCTGTTAGCCCAATGACATCACCTTTTTTGACTTTATCGCCTGGCTTTACTGTAATCGATCCTTTCTTAAGATGGGCTAAATGGCTGTATTCGCCACCGTGATCGATGACCACGTTATTTCCGGTTGCCTGATTAGGGTTCATGACACCGACGGGTTCATTATCTTTAATATCATTCACTACCGACACAACTGTACCATCCGCTGGTGCAACAATATTTTTTCCAAAGGCATAATAGCTTTTGTTTTTCAGCGGGTCCCCTTTATAAGAATAGTGATCCTTGGCTTGGATGAAATCATAGGCGTAACGCTGGATCTCTACTTCATAATGATAATTTACGAGGACATTCTCTCCACCCCAAAATACATACCAGTCACCTTGGAAGGGCAATGCGTATTCATGCTTACTAAGCTTTGTATCGGTTTCAGGGGAGGATGTAAGCTCTTGAATCTGGATTAATGAAATGGTTCCATCCGGATCAAACATTCCGATAAGTCCCTTATTGCCTGCATCGCTCACCCATGTGCGACGATCAAATCCATTAAGCTGCATGTCAGAAGCTTGATTCAGTGACTGGATATCCTTAGTAAATTCCTTAGCAGTCTCAGCTAATTCCGTTTCACTTACCTCATCTTTCAAAGACTGGCTAAATTGAGCGTACATTTCTTTATAGTTCCCTTTAAGCAGTAACTTAGGAAGATCATCTGGCAGGAATACGGTTTCGTTTGATGTTACGGCTGAACTGGATGTTTGCTCCATTTTTGCATTATTAATATCCCCTTTTCCTCCTCCACATGCTGTTAATAGTAAGGTAAGTGATCCTATCGCCATGATTGTTTTTGCTGACACCCCAGGTTTATTTGTAATTTTCTTAGCGCTTTTATCTATGTTTATCGCCTCCCATAGTGAAATTGTAGCAACCCAGTCTTAGCGCTTCTGAAACTTTGTATGAATTCGTTCTTAACTTTTTTGGAAATCTACGAACACGAATTAAGCTTCCGTTAAGGAAAGTGCGATTGATCGCGAGAAAAATCATGCTATGATGATAAAAACATCGGTTATTTGGAAAGGGAATTACACAATGAATGAAGCTTCGATTTTACTTGTGGATGATGAGCAATCGCTTTTGGAGATTATGGAGACAGTGCTGCGCAAGGAAGGTTTTCTGAATATTGATACAGCGGTGACGGGTGAAGAGGCTTTGAGTGCCTGCGAAGCCCATAAATATGATTTGATTGTATTGGATGTGATGTTGCCAGGACGCAGCGGAATCGAAATCTGTCCATTTATCCGGCAGACGACGGACGCACCCATCCTATTTCTTACAGCTCGAACCTCTGATTTTGATAAGCTGACTGGATTTGCTATAGGTGGCGATGATTATATCACCAAACCCTTTAATCCACTTGAAGTGGTAGCTCGCATTAGAGCACAACTGCGGAGATATTTAAGCTCGCCCGCCCATTTCAGTGCTGAAAAGAAAGCAGAGACCGTTCACAATAAATCTGCGACCGTTTACGATTATGGGAGGTTTAAACTCGATGAGACAGCAGGAGAGCTACTCGTTGAGGGGGAGTCGGTCTCTTGTCCGGCACTTGTATTTCAACTGCTTTTGTTCTTATGTAAACATCCCAATCAAATCTTCAGCAAAAGCGAATTATATGAAAGGGTTTGGGGGGAAGAAGCGTTAAGTGACGATAACACGGTCATGGTGCATATTCACCGCATTAGAGAACGTATAGAAGCAGACCCGTCTGACCCGAAATTTATCGTTAATGTTAGAGGCCTTGGCTACAAGCTGGTTAAAGCGGAACGCCAAGGGTTGTCTATGCCATGAATATCAAACGCCGACTAACGTTAAAATTTGTACTTCAGCTTGCAATTACTGGCGTGGTGGTTCTCGCTATATCTGCTGTGACGCTAACTTGGATCTTGCTGCGGTTTCTTGATATCAGTCTGACGCGTGATTTTGCTAATGTGGGTCTAGAGCAATTGGTTGAATCTTCTAAGATTGATGAGAACGGTATTCAATTTTCCCCAAGCTTACTGGAGCAAGTGAAGAAAAATAAAGGCTGGCTTCAAAGTCTTAATGAAGATGGGCAGGTTGAAAGTGCCTATAATACACCCAAAGATGTACCTACACATTATGGTCCTGGTGAAATAGTTTCTTACTGGATGGGGGCTCAGCCATTTCCTTATCAGCTCGCTTTATGGATTCAAGAAAAGAATGGTAAACAGTACACACTGGTATATGGTGCACCTAATGTATTAGATCCTTTATTAAAGAAAATAAAGGAAGATTCATCCGTCGATGCGAAAGAGTTGCCGGAAATTCCTGATGATCTAAAAAAAGAGATTAAATCTGCTCAAGCTTATGTCCAGCTTATAGATTCATCAGGCAAGGAATTACTTTCGTATAACAGACCTAATATGATTCCCACGGAGTATTCCGTTCAAGAGCTTGCGCTTAGAACCATGTACAGTGATCGATATGGCTACCATGTTCTATCTTCTTTTGATAAGGAGTCAGGTCGTACTTGGATCATCGGAGAACCTAATATCAAGGGAGCAGATTCAGGAAAAACAATGCGGGTTCCAGAAGAGGTTAAGGTCGTGATCATCGGCTCGGTTGCTATGCTTATCGCTTTATTAATCGCGTTTATACTACTCTCGTTATGGCAAGCCCATCGTTTTGGTGCGCCAATGCTGCATATGCTCGTATGGCTCGATTCCATTGGAAATGCCATTTATACAGAACCAACGGATCGTAAAGGCCTTCGTCGCAGTCGAACACCCATCGGTAAATGGAGGCGAAGATATCGTGTTTTTGCTGATGTGATGGATTCCATTGAGAAATTATCAGCAACCTTGAAGAGAGATCAAGTGTTGCGTGAGGAGACGGAAAGCTTACGAGAGGAATGGATCGCGGGTGTTACCCATGATTTGAAAACTCCATTATCCTCTATCACAGGATATGCTCATTTACTGGCCGAACCGTCATATGATTGGTCAAAAGAGGAAGTTCATAAGTTTACAACAACGATGTTAGATAAATCAGCCCATATGGACATGTTGATCAGTGATCTTGCGATGACCTATCGTTTAAAGACAGGAATTAAACCACCGGAGACCATGGGAGTTGAATTGAATACTTGGATGCAACAAGCTCTAGAACAAGCTGCTGCTAATCCTGCCTATGGGAAACAGCGAATTGTATTTCTGCCTGCACAAACCGAAGTCAAAGCTCAATTGTACACACCTTGGCTGGAAAGAGTTGTCAACAATTTAACTGCGAATGCGTTGCTCCATAACCCGCCGGATACGAAGTTAACCGTCTCGCTTATTCATCATCAGACGGGCAGCGGATTTATCATTCAATTTGCTGACGACGGCGATGGAATGGATGAAGAAACAATGATTCGGCTATTTGAGCGATATTATCGAGGAACGGATACAGCATCTACCTCCAACGGCTCTGGACTCGGTATGGCAATCTCCAAAGGATTGATCGAATGCATGGGTGGTCAGATTGCTGTAGAGAGTCATGTAGGTAAAGGAACGGTTATTAAGTTAATATGGAGCTGATCTCTCCATTCAAGCCCTCGCTGTATTCCAACCGGAAACCGCGAGGGTTATTTGTATTTATTAGGTTGAGATAAGTTCAGGAATATAAAGGAGTTGACATCCTTTTAGAATGTAACTACAATAGTTACAGGTTAGCGTTTATTAAGAGGAATCATATCATTCATATTTGAGGAGGAAATTTAAATGAAAATAGCTATAACAGGAGCAACAGGTCAATTCGGATCCTTAGTAATAGAATCTCTACTTAAAACTGTACCCGCAGGAGATCTTGTAGTTAGTGTTCGGAATCCAGATAAAGCAAGTGATCTTAAAACGCGTGGAGTGGAAGTCCGTCATGGTGACTTTGATCAGCCGGAGACGCTGGCTACAGCATTTGCCGGTGTGGATCGATTGTTAATAGTTTCTGCAGATGGGGATAACGAGACTCGGATTCGCCAACATAAAGCAGCTGTTGATGCAGCTGTTAAAGCCGGGGTTGGGTTTATTGCCTACACAAGCGTAGGAGATGCAGAGAAGAGCGAGCTGTTCCTTGCTGAAGTACATCGTGTAACTGAAGAAACCATTCGAGCTACAGGAATTCCTTTCAGTTTCCTTCGTAACAACTGGTATATGGAAAATGAGGTTGGATCGATTCAAGGTGCAGTAGCAGGTGCTCCATGGGTAACTTCTGCTGGGAGTGGTAAGGTTGGCTGGGCTGCACGAGGCGATTATGCAGAAGCTGCCGCAAATGTTCTGACAGGGGAAGGACATGAGAATACGGTCTATGAATTGTCTGGCAAGCCTTTAACACAAGATGAGTTGACAAAGATTATATGTGACGTAATCGGTAAAGAAATCAAAATGATGCAAGTTGATGACGAAGCTTATGCGAAAATTATGGCTGAGGTCGGTGTACCAGAAGCTGCACTGCCAATTGTTGTTGCGATTCAGCGTGGTATTCGTGAAGGATGGCTGGATATTGTAAGTGACGATCTGGAGAAAGTATTGAGTCGTCCTGTCACTCCGTTAGCGGATGTCATTCGTGATTTAGTAAATAGTCTGCAAGCTTAAATAATATATCAAGATTAAAGGCCTCTTCTTGGTGAATAACCAGAAGAGGCCTTTTTTGTGCATCGTTAATATCAATGATAAAGGTTTCGTGAAAATTCACTATTATAACGTGGCTTCTGTCAGATCTCATGTTAATGTAATAATGATATAATAGGAAACATATGTGAACTATTGGTGTTATGAGAATGATTGAATCGAAGAGAAGGGGTTGAATATTAATGAGAACAAAAATCTGGATGGCTTCTGGTGCAGTAGTTGTAGTTGTTTTAGGGGCAGTTTTATTTATGGGGGGAAACGATAATAAATCTCCTGCAGCAACCGATACAGCTAACGTTAAGCAATTGGTGCAGCAATATAGCTCAAGCAGCATGAAAGACCTCTCTGCTTCCATCACTTCAGAGCAGCTCATTGTGACCGACAGCAACAATAAATCAACCAAATATGACTTGCCCAAAGATGAGTTTTTTGTTTCCATCGCACCATATGTTAAGAATACACACCCGTGTGCAACACATAGCTTGACCGGATGCCAAGGGGAATTAACAGAACAAGCGTTTAATGTATATGTCGAGGACACTGAGGGCAACGTGATTGTGGATCAAACTATACAGTCTCAATCTAACGGCTTCATTGATCTTTGGTTACCTCGCGATAAGAAATATAATGTAACGATTGAACAGGATGGGGTAAAAGCGAAAGCCGCACTTTCCACTTTTAAGAGTGATAATACATGTGTAACGACCATGCAATTAGTAGAGAGTATCTAAGCACCAGAGACAGCGAAGTCGCTACTTTCTCTAAAAATTCCATATCAGGCCTGCCATTTATAATCCTTCCATTTCATGAAACCTTGATCTAATAGGTTCAATTTATGGGAGTTTTTTTTATGCTTCTGCAAGAATATATAGGTTTTCAGGTATAGTTTATTTATAGTTATTTTCCACGTCTTGGAAATGGTATAATCTGATGGATATCAAGATTCGAGCTTTTATAGGGAGTGCTATTATGCTTAGTTTTAAGAATACAACATTGGAATTATCTAATAGTGGGATTGATACAGTTGTTCTATCAGTAGGGGCAACGGAGCAATTTGGACCCAGTTTACCTATGCATTTGGATACGCTTATTGCAGAGTTATATGCAGATGCTTACGGGAGAGAATTAAATGCTTACGTGTTACCTACTTTACCGTTCAATACCTCTGAAGAACATGCGAATTTCAAAGGAACGGTTACAGTAAGTCCAATTATTTTAACAACCATGTTAGAAGAAATTATTTGTAATTTAATAAGACAAGGATTTAGAAAGTTCTTGGTATGTACAGGACATGGTGGATCCTATTGGGAGGGAGCATTTGTTAAACAAATCAACTATAAGTACCCTCAGATTATTTTAATTACCGCAAATCATAATAATCATAATGCATGGGAAGAGGCCGTTGAAGCGGCAGGCTTAGAAAATTTAAATGAGATGCATGGAGGATTATTATCCGTTTGTACTGCTATGTGGCTCTGTCCTGAGTTGGTTAAGATCAATTCAATGGGCTCAGATATCCCTTCAGAAAACCGGATGTATGCAGATTATTTAGGATGGGAAAAGTTAACACAGGATGGTTGTTGGGGAAAGTTTGAAGAAGGAAATTATACTAACGAAGAACTAGCTGAAAAAGGTAAAGTATTTTGGAATACATTCATTCAAAAAAGAACTCAAGGCTTACGAGAAATCCTTGAAGAAGGGTATCATCGAAAAACTCAAGGGTGATGCTCTATGATAAACTTAGTGGGTACTTCATTTTTGAGAGGAGATAGAGGAATGGATAAAGATCTGATCATTGGGGATGTCTTGCAGGAGTTAGCGGGTACGCGTCGTATGCTGGAGAAGCTGACGCAGGAGCATATGACATGGAAACCACACGAAAAGTCAATGAGTCTCGGTGGGCTATCCACACATCTCGTCAATCTGCTAAACTGGCAATCAGCCATTCTTCTTCACTCGGAGTTTGATTTAGCATCTGTATCATATCGTCGAGAAGCGCTGGAGAGCCCAGCCGCAGTTCTGCAAGAGTTCGACATGAGAGCTCACGAGATCGAAAAATTAATAGCTGATAGCAATGTAGAGACACTTGGTGAGGAGTGGACACTGCGTAATGGCACAGCGGTTATCCGCCGTCAGACACGGGCAGTCGCGCTTCGTACCATCGGATTGAATCACATGATTCACCACCGGGCACAGCTTGGGGTATATTTCCGACTTCTAAATATACCAGTTCCGGGCCTTTACGGCCCCTCGGCAGATGAATTAGCGAACGCCTAACGAATGAATTTCTTAATGCGTTAAGGATCGGAAAGTTGAAAAAAACAAATCGGCATGATAACATGGATACAAATTAATGATCGGAGTTGAAAAGTATAGTGTAGTAATTATTCTTGCGACACATGATGAATAAAACAACAAAAACGGTTTATTTCGTTTGTTTTATTTTTTGTATGCAAGAAAGTTACTACTTCTTTTCACTCGAACAATATATCCTTATCTAACTCCATTAGGGGCTAGATTTGCTGTATTTATTTGAGTCACAAGAAAGTAACTTTCTTGTGGCTTTTATTTTTTTATACAGGAGGATACTTATATGTCATTAATAAATGTTACCAATCTAACCTTTGCCTATGAAGGCAGCTACGATAACATCTTTGAGAATGTTAACTTTCAAATCGATACGGATTGGAAATTAGGATTTACCGGAAGAAACGGTAGAGGAAAGACCACCTTTTTGAGTTTATTACTAGGAAAATATGAATACAGCGGAAATATCTCTGCGCATGTCAGTTTTGAATATTTCCCTTTTCAAGTGGATAACAAGGAGCTTAATACTCTGGATGTGATCTGCGGGATTTTCCCGGAATATGTTCATTGGAAATTACTGCGTGAACTTTCATTATTAAAGGTGTCTGAAGATGTGTTATATCGGCCCTTTGACTCATTGTCTAACGGAGAGCAGACGAAAGTGCTGTTAGCCACTCTCTTCATTAAAGAAAATAGCTTCCTGTTGATCGATGAACCTACCAATCATTTAGATATGACGGCTAGAAAACTGGTCAGTGATTATCTCAATACGAAAAGTGGATATATTCTGGTCTCTCACGACAGATCTTTTCTTGATAATTGTGTAGACCATATTTTGTCCATAAATAAGACTAATATTGAGATCCAAAAAGGAAATTTTTCAAGCTGGTGGGATAATAAAGTCAGACAAGATAACTTTGAGCTAGCAGAGGACGAGAAACTCAGAAGAGATATTAAACGCTTGTCTGCTTCTTCTAAACGGACAGGCAACTGGTCACATGAAGTGGAAAAAACAAAAAACGGAACGAGAAATTCCGGCTCAAAGGTAGATAAAGGCTACATTGGACACAAGGCCGCTAAAATGATGAAACGCTCTAAAGCCATTGAGCAAAGACAAAATTCTGCGATCAATGAAAAGTCTAAGCTTCTTAAAAATATCGAAAATTCTGAGAATTTAGAGATTACACAGCTTGCCTATCATAAACGTCAACTTGCTGAGCTAGACCATATTTCGATTTTTTACGGTGGAAAAAGGGTATGTTCAGATGTAAGCTTCACTATCGAGCAGGGTGAGCGGATTGCGCTTTCGGGTAAAAACGGCTCAGGAAAATCAAGTATCATCAAATTGATGTGTGACGAGGATATAGATTTCACAGGCACTCTCATAAAGGATAATCAGCTTACCATTTCTTACGTATCCCAAGACACTTCTAATCTTCAGGGGGATTTAACGGATTATGCCAGAGAGAATGGAATCGATGAAAGTCTGTTTAAATCTATTCTACGAAAGCTTGATTTTTCTAGAATCCAATTTGATAAAGACATATCCACTTACAGCGGTGGTCAAAAGAAAAAAGTACTGATTGCCAAAAGTCTTAGTGAGAAAGCTCATTTGTACATTTGGGATGAACCGCTTAATTTTATTGATGTCATTTCACGGATGCAAATTGAAGAACTGTTGCTTGAATACACGCCGACTCTTGTTTTTGTGGAGCATGATCGGGAATTTTGCAACAATGTTGCTACGAAGATCGTTGAACTTTAATACAAATGAAGAAATGAAGGGGAAGTCGACAGAGTTTATCTGTCGGCTTTTTTGTATTATTTTACAAACGCTGCGCATTTAAAAAAGCAAGTTAATATCCCCCTATAAAAGTTATGGATTACCTCCGTGCAATCCTAACTCGTGTCGAGTACTATGAAACTAAAGACTATAATTTCCAAAAGAAATTGTTGTACATCCAAGTGAGTCAGGAGGGAGATCAGATGCTTAGTGTACTTATAGTGGATGATGAATATGAGATTCGCGAAGGATTACGGAATCGCTTTCATTGGGAGAATTACAATATTACAGAGGTTCTTGTTGCGGATGATGGTGATGTGGCTTAACGTACGGCACTTGAGATCAGGCCCGCTCTGATTATTACAGATATCAAGATGAACCGCATGTCTGGTCTGGAATTCCTTAGCGCCTTATCTGCCGAAGAGGAGTATAAGCCTGAGAAGATTATTGTAAGTGGTTATGATGATTTTGAACTGGTCAAGCAGGCCATGAAAATAGGGGTATGCGATTATATTTTGAAACCAATTAATTTGGATGAACTAGGTAAAATGGTAGATAAATCGATAGAGAACATCAATAAAAAGGAGATGGATCATCGGAACCGGCAAATGCTTAAGAATCAGGCGGTCTTCGCCATCTCCACAATGCGCGAGGAATTATTAAAGGAAATGATTGAGCAGGTTTATGACCCTAATCTTGAAATGCGTAGATACCACCGTCTTCAAACATTGGAGCTTGAATGGATGCTAAAGGAGCCCACGATGTTGATTGTCGTTGAGGCTGATAATTTAAAAGCGATAGAGAATAAAAATCCGCATGAGAAGGAACTGATTCTATTCGGGATTAGTAATGTGTTACATCAGACGCTTGAAGAGGAATACGCCCATCCTTCTGCTCTCTATAAGGACCGTTATAACCGCTGGATTATTGTGCTGGGGAGCCTTTCGCAGGAGCATTCGGATATCGCACAGGGCATGGCACAGCTCTTCATTCAAAGAATCAATGATTTTGTCAAAATCACTGCTAGTGCAGGAATGCTGACTAAACCGGGCAATACAAGAAACTTGCACCATATGTATATTGAGGCTGTAAGTGTAATGGAGCAAAAGGCGGTTTATGGGGGTAACAGATTATTCACTGAGCAAGGACTATTTTACGACGGTGAGAGTGATAACTTGTCACTTCAGAACCCGGAAGAAATGCTTGATTTGGTTCGATATGGTTCGGATGATGATATAACAAAAGCGATGGATAACTTCATAGAGATGATACAGTCTTGGCATCTTACACAACTAAGGGATATCCAGCAGAAAATTTTCGAATGGCTGTTCGAAGTGTTCCGGCGGGGAGCGGAGGGAACCGTTCTTAAGAGTTGGAAAAATAATCCTATCGCAGTTTGGGAGCTGTTGGAGCAATACGATACTCTGCAGGCGCTTCGTGAACAAACAGAGATCTTTCTGCATGAGATTGCTGCCGACTTTCGAAAGCTTTCGCATACACCCAGCCAAATTGTTAGCGAAGCTGAGAAGATTTTACACCGTGATTATGCTGAAAGCCTAACGCTGCAAATTGTAGCTTCTGCGGTTCACGTAACTCCGGTTTGGCTTAGTAAGTTATTTAAGAAAGAACTGCATATGACCTTTCTCGAATACTTAACAGATATTCGTATTAAAAAGGCAAAAGAAATGCTATACGATGTGCAGTTTAAAATTTATCAAATTTCCTATCAGGTCGGCTACAAAGACCCGGTGCATTTCTCAAAGCTTTTCAAGAAACAGGTAGGCTGCACACCTAAGGATTTCAGAAGACAGCTTGGAATTGCTGAAGAATAAAGAATCCAGGCGACTCGGTTCAGTAGAATCGGGTTGCCTGGATATTTACGAGTGTTAAGACTTAAGAATTCGTGATCCCTATGGTTACAATCCCTGCCTTACTTACCGGAAGTGGTTGTGACTGAACGACGGATGTTTTCTCCTCCAGAATGTTGCTGAGGTACAGATTGGCATTCACATGGGAATGAATACTTAGATCGGTGGGTGTGTCAGCGAGATTGTACCAGCGTGCCATTAGATCTCCATTATCTTCATTGATTTTTAAGCTGGAAAAAGCTATTTCTTTACCTTCCCATGCCAGAAAACTGTGCACAGGAGGAAGTGTTCCTTCATGAATCCCTGTCTGAACAGTAGTGACGGGAACAGCAAAACGGTAGGCTTCACGGTAGGCCGCGAAGCGGTTGTCACCTCCGCTATGCGGGATAAGGCTCCACTCTGCTACATTAACGCCAAGGCACTGAGCGTCAGGGGTATGGAAGACGCCCCAGTCGCCAAGTTCACCTATCGAACGAAGGAGTGTTAGGGCAATAGTACCTTCTTCATCCTGCAACACCTCATACTCGTTCAGACCTTTACCAGATGCAGTCAAGCCGCGTTCATTAGCATGTACATCCACAAACGACTGCATATGCTGGCAGTTGCTTGGGTTCTCCCATTCAGGTGCAGGTACAGTCTCGCGCTCGGCGACTTCAAAGACAGAATCGGCATAATGGTGCGCTGCCTTAACCCCAGATGGTAGCAGAACACGGAGACGATGATCCTTTGCAGTATTGTCGATACGAGTATGCACTTGCAAGGAATGACCTTCACGCTGCAGACTGATGCAGGTCACAATATTCAGAGTGACAAGCTGCTGTGACCGGACTGACTTCCGCTGCCGGAACTCAACCATGGTTTCTACTTCCTGCTGAAGCTGTTCATCGGCTGAGACCGGAACTTCAAGGGTATGTCTGATTTCAAAAGCAGCTCTGTAAGGGGTATTTTCCGTTAGGTGAATCTCCGCAGGGATGCCGCGTGTAGTTATGGCTACATCACCTTCGGGTTGTTTGAAAATGTATTCATTGCCTATGTCACCGACATCCTCGTATACACCCAGACCGCTGTATAGCTGTTCACTGGTTTTATCGAACATAGAGAAGCTTCCATCTTCTGCCATGCGGATTCGAAGATATTCATTCTCTATAGTGAAGTCTTCGGTGATCATAGTGCCTGATAAAGTCTTTGGTATCGCTGAATCCTTTGTGGGAATCCAAGAAAAAGTTGCCAGTCCTAGGGCAGGAAGCGATTTTGTCTCAAAGGTTAGCCGTAAAGCACGGGCCATATAAGGCTGTCTGAATTTATCGTTTGGCAGCTCGTAACCGAAGCGTACCCCCAGATCTTCAACAGTGCAGTCTAATCGATCACCTTGGGAGTTGACCAGGTAGCCCTCGCCATGCGTTCTGTCCGAGACTTGCTTGAATATGGCACTTGGGTCTTCACTTTGATTGAAGAAACGGTGAGACCACTCAATTTCCAAGGTCACTACGCTGCTGCTAGAATAGCCGCTAGTATTATAAACTACGAACGGAATGGCGTCTTCTCCAAATGATGCGAAGATAGAGGTGTCGACCTTAGCACTAATGAATCTGGCGCTGTCAGTTATGAGAGCTGAACCGACCTCCATGCTTTTTGCAAACCGAGTCTTCATCTCATGGTAGACCTCATCTACGCTGCAGCCGCAAATGCTGTCATGCGGATGGTTCTGCATGAGAGTCTTCCAGGCATATTGCAGTAGACCATGGGGATAAGGTTTGCCTAATCCGTGTGCGAGTGCGGCTAGTGGCTCAGCTATTTTTTCAAGCAACGTCTGGTTCTGTTGGTTAAGCTGCTTGATGTATATCCTCGCTGAAGCAGTATTCACTAGGGAGTACCAGCCATCTGTATGTTGCCCGCGAAGCTCTCCTGTAGTTAGGGTTAAGTCATCGGGAAGCTCCTCTTTAATGGCTTTTACATAATCATCATAATTAGAATGAATGAATTCGCAGTCTGGATATAAATCACGCGCAACCCGTAAAGCTTCAGAAAGATCGGTTTGGATGGGCTGGTGATCACAGCCGTTCATGAGCAGTAAGTGCCGGGTGGAGGCGTATTGTCTGGCACGTGCAAGACGATGATCCCAGTAGCTTTTAGCTGTGTCAGGATCTACAGGAATTTCCATGCCGTTGTTGTACCAATTCGCAAAGAGAATACCAAGCACTTTGGAGCCATCAGGGGATTGCCAGATCAGCTCAGAGTAAGGAGATTCTTGGTCAGAGGTTTCTTCCACACGATTGTTGAAACCCGTGGCTTTTACCCCTCTGCCGAAGACGGCCGTATCGATACCAGCTTGCTGAAGAATCTGCGCAGCTTGACCCATATTGCCAAAAGAATCCGGGAAGTAGCCGATCTTAGAGATGGGACCGAATGTCCTTGCATCACGATGTCCGATTTGCAGGTTGCGAACATTCGCTTCACCGCTCGTTAGGAATTCGTCTTGAAGAATGTACCATGGCCCGAGGGAGAGCTTGCCATCATCGCACAGTTTTTGGATCATTTCACGCTTCTCCGGATAAACCTGCAAATAATCCTCCACTACAATGGTTTGTCCATCTAAATAGAAGCTTTTAAAATCCGGGTCGGATTCAAATGTGTCGATCAAGGAATCTATAGTTTTAATAAGCTTAACGTGATGGGCTTCATAGGGCATATACCATTCCCTATCCCAGTGAGTGTGAGAAATGACATGTACAACGGTTTTGCTAGCTCCAGTCAATACGTTTCCTCTTTTCCATTAGATGATGAACGCTACAGCCTAATTATAGTAAATGCATTTTTTACCACAATGAGTGAATTGCAAATTTTCGCGGGGATTATTGTCGATATGCCTGGAAGGAGGAAATGTTATGAATCGGTTCACTCTGCGTTTGGGCGCATCGTTAAGGAACCGTATAATATTGGTATTTTTAATGATCATTATTGTGCCGTTTCTTATTTTCGCTTACTTTGCACATATCAAGTCTATTGAGGGTATCACAAACACGAATACGAAGATTTCACTGAGCTATCTCCAGCAAGCAACCAACAATTTTGAGATTTATCTGAATACACTTAATGATCAGGTCAATACTCTAATCGGCAACAAACGAGTACAAGATCTACTGATTGATCCACCAGCAAATCCTGCTGAAGAAGAGGACTTCACTGTTAATCTGCTTACTGTACTCTATCAGGCTACTCCACAAATCGATGCCTTCCGAGTGCGGGTCTATCCGATAAATCCTTCGCTTTATCCTTCTTATATGAATACATTGGGAGAAGCGGCGAATATTACGTCAGAGGAATGGTTTAAACGGTCACAAGGAACTGTAGGTCCAATGTGGGAATTATTTATGCCACAGCAAGGCAAATATGGTCGTCCTTTATTAGGGTATATCAAGCGCTTTACAGGTCTCTTTGATCGGAAGCCCAGAGGTATGGTCGTGACAGAAATTTCAGAGGATCATTTGAAGCGTTATTTCTCACCCACCGAGCAATTGAAAAATCAGAAGCTGCTGCTGATGAATCGGGATGGCACCATTTATTATGACTCCTCCTCCAATGAATGGGCAGGCAAGCAATTCCCTTCGAATTCATTCGTCTCCCATCTTCAACAGAACTCGCAGGGCTCACAGACGCTTAAGATTGACGGGCACAAGTATCTTACTACTTATGTCAGCTTGGACAGTGAGCCTTGGGCGATTGTCAGTCTGACGTTATTGAAAGAACTGTCTGGATCAAGTGACGAAATGACTCGTTTGCTGATCATCTTCTTGATTATTTATCTCATCTGCTGTTTTGCCGTTGTCTTCTACATTACAGTGTATTTCACTCAACCTATCGCACGTCTGGTAAGGCTGATGCGGAGAATGGAGGAGGGGAATTTCCAAACAGAAGCGTTAACTTCGCCAAGAAGAGATGAAGTAGGCTGGTTATATCGAGGGGTTGGCAGCCTTGTTCAACGAATTGATGTATTGATCCAAGAAGCTTGGCGTTCCGAGCGAAAGAAAAAGGCACTGGAGTTTCAGGTTCTGAGCCATCAGATCAACCCACATTTTCTCTATAATACACTTGAATCAATTCGCTGGAAGGCGGAGAACCACGGGCGCAGCGATATTAGTGAAATGGTATCTGCACTTGGGAATCTCCTGCGGTTGAGTTTGAATCAAGGGAAGGAGATCACTACACTGCGGCGTGAGATAGAGCAAGTGAAAGCTTATGTGCTCATCGAGCAGGGCCGTATGGGCAAAACGATCCGTATATTATATTCCTTAGATGAAGATTTGCTAGATTTCCCATTCCTTCGCTTGCTGCTACAACCACTTGTAGAAAATGCGATCCAACATAGTGTGCGGAGTGACTTTGAGAAGGGGAAGATCATTGTGTCTGCTAGGCGTGAAGAGGAAGATATGATCATCGAGATTGCAGATAACGGAAAGGGCATTCCACAGAGTATCATTGATGAATTGGATCATGATGATGCGGAGGAGGAAATGTATACAACAACTCGTCGAGGTGTAGGGTTAAGAAATGTGAATGACCGTTTGAAGCTGTATTTTGGGTCTGAGTATAAGCTCCAGATTCAGATCGGTACAGAAGGGGGAACCCGTATTTTGTTGCGCCATCCCATGAAGGTAGGCGAAGAACTGTCCAAAACAGATGATACCCATTAATCGAGCTGTTAGACCTATTAAATCGTTAAAATCTTATATAGTAGCGATTCTCCCTTCTCGGAGAATCGCTACTTTTATTTTTAGACTGTTGATCACGTATCTCGGTGATCAGGATAAAAATGAATCAACAAAGTGCAAGATTGACTCATAGTAAGTGCATATCCACTCTTTTACAATTAAATTATCCAAACAGCGAAAGGGAAATCGATATGAAACTAAACGGAGTGTTCAAGGAACTGTACAAAAATCGCACCTTGCTGCTCATGTTCTTACCCGTCGGGGTACTGTTCTTGCTCTTTAACTATCTGCCGCTGGCTGGTCTTGTAATCGCCTTCAAAAATTTTGATTTCTCCAAAGGAATTTTCGGAAGTGATTGGATGGACCCGCTATTCAGCAACTTTGACTATGTATTCTCTTCTCCGGTGGCTTTTCGAGCCATTCGAAACACGATTCTCCTGAATGCACTTTTCATAGTAGTAGGGCTCGTATTTGAAGTAGGGTTTGCACTACTGCTGAATGAAATGCGCAATAAGTATTTCAAAAGAATTACGCAATCCTTAACCTTTTTACCTTTCTTTATCTCATGGATTGTCGTAGGTGTATTCGCTTATAATCTGATGAATTATGAGACTGGAGCAATTAATCGCTTCCTGGAGTACCTACATCTACAACCGATTGACTTCTATAGTCGGGATGAATTATGGCCGGCGATCTTAACCATTGCTGCCCGCTGGAAAATCACTGGTTATGGCACAATTATCTATTTGGCCGCGCTAACCTCTATTGACAGTTCCTATTATGAAGCTGCTTCCATTGATGGAGCGTCGAGATGGCAGCAAATTAGATACATTAGTATTCCGATGCTGCGACCAACAATTATTATCCTGACATTACTGGCGGTTGGAAGAATTATGAATGCAGATTTCGGGATGTTCTATGCCATGGTAGGAGACGCTTCGCTGCTCTTCCCAACCACAGATGTTATTGACACCTTCGTCTATCGGAGCTTACGGAAATCGGGTGATATTGGGATGGCTTCCGCTGCGGGCTTCCTACAGTCCTTTGTTGCTTTCTTCCTCGTACTTAGCAGTAACTATGCCGCACGGAAGATCGACAAAGACTCAGCGATATTCTAAAGGTCAGTTGTCCCGAAGTATAGATACATTCAATTCTAAGGAGGTCATCCGACACAATGTTAGCCAGAAAATTTTCACTCAGCCAGTTTTTAATTGCTCTGGTAATCGGTCTATTCAGTCTGGCCTGCCTGTTTCCGTTCCTCATGGTCATCGCAGGCTCACTGAGCACAGAAAAAGATATTATGCAGTACGGCTATTCTATTTGGCCCAAGACGATAACGTTTGATTCCTATCGTATTTTGCTTCTTGGCTCCAATCGGATTTTTGAGGCGTACGGAGTCAGCACATTCGTCACTGTTGTCGGAACTGCTTTGTCACTCTTCTTGACTAGCATGGGTGCTTACGTAATGGCAAGACGTTCTTTTAAATATAGGAATATTCTCTCCATCTTTGTCATCATCACCATGCTCTTTAGTGGGGGATTAGTGCCTTGGTATATCGTCATTGTCAGATATCTGCATTTGAAAGATACGATATGGGCACTTATTCTTCCTTCGCTGGGCAATGCCTTCAACATGTTTCTTATTCGAAACTTTATGCTCTCCATTCCTGAGGATTTGCATGAATCGGCAAAAATGGACGGTGCGGGTGAATTCCGAATCTACTCCAGGCTGATCATGCCACTTGCTCTACCCGTTCTAGCGACCGTTGGGCTGTTCGTAGCTCTCGGATATTGGAACGACTGGTTCCTCGGGTTAATGTTCGTAGATAAACAGGAACTTCAGCCACTACAATTGCTGCTACGCACACTGATCTCCAATGTCGATTTCTTGAAGAACTCCGGAAATGCGGCTGCGATGCAGCGAATTTCTGCTCAGATTCCTTCCGAGTCTATCAAAATGGCGCTGACGGTCATAACTATCGGACCTATCATTTTCTTGTATCCATTTCTGCAGCGTTATTTTGTTAAAGGACTTATGGTTGGAGCAGTTAAAGGTTAACTATGTCGACGAATGTCGTATAGTATAAATTAAAGGTATAAGGGGAGATTAGGATGCGCAAACGCATGGGTAGATTTCAGATCGTCCTGATAGCAACGCTATTGCTAGGACTGATTATGTCCGCATGTAGCTCAAGTGGTGGAAATACGTCGTCCAATGATGGAAATCAAAGTAAAGACAACAACACTAGCACTAACACAGAAACCGCGAAAGGTGAAGATGAGGTTACACTCAAATTCTATTTTGGTGGGGATAAAAAAGCAGCCACAGACGAGGTTTGGTCCAAGATCAGCGATTATGTGAAATCCAAAGGTCTAAACGTAAAGTTCTCTGTGAATTTCATTCCGTTTGGAGACTTTAAGGAAAAAATGCTAGTCATGGCCGCATCCGGGGACAACTGGGATATGAACTTTGATGGAGATTGGCTCTCCTATAAGCAAATGGCGGCGAAAGGCTCCTACATGGCCTTAAATGATCTGCTCCCGAAATATGCGCCTAATCTTGAGAAGAAATATGTAGAACAAGGAACATTAGGAGCTGCAACGGTTAACGGACAAATCGTAGGACTTCCATGGACAATGAAAATGAATGAACGTAAATTTGCCGGCTGGCGTTCAGATCTGGCTGAAAAAGCTGGCATTAACATCGCTCCGGATTCGATTCAAACGATTGAAGATGTCGACAATCTGCTTCGTGAGCTGAAAAAGGCTTACCCGAACGAGAAGCTTTCCCGTACTACACCACTATCTTTGTATTATATCCGCGATGAATGGGTTGATCTCAACTTCCATGGGTTAGGCTTCTATCTGAGTGATCCGAAAATTACTATTCAATCTGTTGAACAACAGCCGTTCTTCCTCGAAGTTTCACTTTTGGCGAAAAAATGGTATGACGACAAACTGATCAACAGAGACGCTATGATCGATAAAGAAGGTGCGGAGGACCAATGGAGAAATGGTAAACTGCTCTTTACGGTAACCTCTCATGAATGGGCTTACGCAGATCCAGGCTTTTCCGATGCCAACTATAAACAAGGAATGTCACTTATGTATCCAGACAAGAAATATGTTAACCGAACAGCGCTCGCTAATGTTGTTGCCATCAATGTAAACTCCAAACACCCAGACCGGGTTCTGCGTTTCCTCGATATGGTGGAGACCGATCAGACGCTGTATGATTTGTTACAATATGGTATCGAAGGAAAAACCTATGAGCTGAACGGTGAAGCAGCGGATTATCCAGAAGGCATGCAGTCTTCTACGAGCAATTACATGGAGTGGGGTGGACAATGGGCATTCTGGAAACCACAATTCATGCGCCCAACTACAACCTATGCTAAAGATTTCTGGGTAAAGGAAGCCGATTTTGCTAATCAGCCTAACAATGTGAATTCGCCTATCGATGGATTGTTTATTGCCGAAGACGCTATGAAGAATGAAATAGCTAAACGCGATCAAGCCACCGATGAGCTCAGCAGACCGATTGAATACGGGATGGTGAAAGACGTTAATAAAGCTGTAGCTGATTATGTGGAGACTCAAAAGAAAAACGGACTAGATAAAATTATTACCGAAACTCAGAAACAAATAGACGCTTATCTTGCTGCCAAAAAATAAGGTTTAGGGCAAAGGGGAAGCCGCCTTCATTGGCGGGCTTCCTCTTTTTTTGAAATGAACAACTAATAATCCTTGGAGGTGCGTTACTTGCGTATACATCAATCCCGGTCAAAGCTCAGCGTACAGCTATCCCGAATATTAGCGATTCTGCTCTTTGTGTCCTGTATTCAATTTCCGCTAAACTCAGCGAAGGCCGAATCCGAATTCGTGCATATCAGCTTAGGAGAAATACCTATGGAGAATGGTATTACTGCTAGAGCTGGGGACTCGCCAGCTGGTCTGAAGACCGGAACAGTTTCAGGGGTCACTTATTGGGAGACAGGAAAAGATCTGGCAACTAGCTACATCTATCTAGATGTAGCTGATGAATTCTTGTACAACAGTGATGATTATGATGTAGATGTTATCGTTGATTATTATGATGAAGGTAATGGAAAGTTCCTACTGCAGTACGATGCGCAGACTGCGGCGTTCAAGGATGGAGAAGTATTTCAGTATGGCGACTCCAAGACCTGGAAGAGCAAAACGTTTACCTTAAAAGATATCCGGTTCGCAAATGGAACTAACGGTACGGATATGCGGCTTAGTGTTGAAGGTGGAGGGATAGATGCAGCCTCAAACCGAGATTTAAAGGTTGCTGCGGTCACAGTTACAAAGAAGCTGAAAGCGGATTCACGAAATGGCGTTAGCATCAAGCTGGGAAATCAAGTGGTATCCGACGGAATTGCGGCATTACCCGGTGATGGGCCTGCTTCGGGATTACAAACGGGAATTCTGGATGGTAAAGACTATTGGCAGACCAACCAGTCCGTGAGTGCCAGTGATCCGGGGCAAAATATTCTCTATTTCTATTTCAATGTAAATGACGACTATTTATTTCAGAACAAAACGCAAGATGTATTCGTTACCGTAGATTATTATGATCGCGGCAATGGAAGCATGGTGCTGCAGTATGACGCGGAATCAGCCCCATTCAAAGATGCTCCATTGTACACTTACAAGAATACGAATAGCTGGAAAAGCTATACGTTTAAGTTAAACGATGCGTACTTTGCGAATGGCACGAATGGTGCAGACTTTCGAATTGGTGTAAGTGGAGCAGGGGCTCCAGCCAATAATCCTGAGCTCTATCTCTCCTCAGTGACAGTCAATAAAACATTGAGAACAGCAATAGATGCGCAGACTAAAGTATATTCTACTAATTATACAACACAGGATGTCGTTATTGCTGATAGTAATGTGAAGGATTTTGGCGCTAAAGGGGATGGGATAAAAGATGATACGCAGGCCTTTCAAGATGCACTGAATGCAGCAGGCAATCGTGGAGGCGGCGTTGTTTTTGCACCGGAAGGACATTACAGGATGAATGGGAGTCTAATCATTCCTACTGGAGTTACGCTCCGCGGGGATTGGATAAGCCCCGATGATGTTAACAAGGAAGTGAAGGGGACCATTCTGGATGTCTATGGCGGCAAGGGAGAAGAGGAAGCACCTAGCTTCATTCAGCTTTCTCCTTCCAGTGGAGTAACTAATCTATCGGTTTGGTACCCGGAACAATCAGCTATACATCCGTCAGGATATCCATGGACTATTGAGCAGCTTTCGGGCGATAGTGCAACGATTCAGAACGTGACCTTAGTTAACGCTTATAAGGGTATCAAGATCGGACCGATCTGGAATGAGCTTCATTATATTAAAAATGTATATGGCACTGTTTTAAATACAGGGGTTTTCCTTGATTTCACAACGGATATCGGACGCATAGAACATCTTCGTCTAGCTCCAGATTATTGGTCTGGTTCAGGACTGGCGGGATCGCCTCAAAAGAATACGTTAACAGAATATCTTGTTACTCATGCCGAAGGGATTGTTATGGGACGCTCCGACTGGGAATATATGTCTGATGTATTCTTGTCCGGCTTCAAGACAGGTCTGCGCATGACAACTCGAACCGACAGTCTAGAAACTGCAAATGCGCAGCTTTACAAAATCAATATTGAGAACAGTGAGACCGCACTCAAAATTGAAGGTGTCAATGATTATGGCTTGTTGATCTCTGATAGCAGCTTCAAGGCGGATGCGGGAGAGAACCCGGTAGCAATTCACGCTACAACCGGCTTTCGATCTATCGTTCAATTCAATAAAGTAACCGTAGGTGGTAATCCCCATCAAGCAGTTCTTAACGATGGAACAGGTGTACTTTCTTTCGAGAACAGCAGTTTTGAGAATTGGGATGACCAATCTGGTGGATACGCGATTACAGCAAAGGCCGGTTCACTTATCCTTGGCCAATCTACTTTTGCCAAACCAACACATCATGTTTTGTTACAAGGAACTGCAGCAGAACTGAATGCAATCAATTCTGGGTATCAAGGTAAGCTGCAGGTGCAAAATGAGAGCGACGCCGCGCAATTGAATATTCATTGGGATGAGAAATACAATCTGGAGACGTTGCCTGAAGTAGCCTCTCTCGATTTGGCTCAACAACCGAAACCTACAACTGTGGAATTATACAATATAACAGATCAGCCTTATGGGGCAGATAAAAGCGGACAAAGCGATGTCTCGTCGATTCTGCAGCAAGCTTTAAATGATGCGAAACTAGCTGGAGGAGGTACAGTTTACTTACCGGCTGGGATCTATCGCGTGAATTCGGCAATTACGATACCAAGTGGAGTGGAGCTGCGGGGTTCTTGGGATGTGCCTCACCACACGATTGGTGGCGGAACGGTACTGTTCACCAATTATGGGGAGAATGATCCGCAAGGAGCACCACTGATCACATTGGAGGCTTCCTCCGGGGTCAGAGGCTTGTCAGTATATTATGACCAGCAGGATTGGAACACTGTAAAGCCTTATTCTTGGACGATCCAAGGGAAAGGTCATGGCGTGTACGCCATCAATACTACCTTGATCAACTCCTATCAAGGCATCGACTTTGGCAGCTATGATACGAGTGGACATTATATTGATTATGTTGCCGGTTCTCCTCTAAAAGAAGGGATATACATCGGTGGTGGAGCAGAGGGGGGCATGGTTCGCAATGTCCAATTCAACCCGCATTATTACGGAAGAAACAATTACCCGAATCACCCGGCCAATGATGCTGACTTCAACAAAGTCTGGAACTTTCAGAAGGATAATCTGGATGCATTTCGCGTCGGACATGTGAAGCAGGAAACCATCTTTAACACATTTGTGTACGGCTCTATGTATGGTATTCATTTCGAGGAGCAGAATGGCTTTGGTCCTGAAGCGATTGTTATCGGTCACGGAACGGATGGAAGTAAAAAAGGGGCGGTGATTGACAGTGCTGGGCCTGCGGGACTGTCTCTAATCAATACTGAGCTCGTATCCATGAGCACCTCTGATAAAGTTTATGTGGTAATCGGCGAAGATTTCGATTCCAAAGTGACGTTATTCAACACCTCTATGTGGGGAGACACCACTCGTTCGATCGATGTTCATGCTGGAAAGGTTCGAATTCAACAAGCGAACTTCACGACTGTCGGAGAGCGGGGGATTAATGCTCTAGGTGGTGATACTACGCTGTATAATTCTTACTTCCAGCAGCCACGTACTACGCATGTTTATGCTGGACCTGATATTGATAAACTTGTAATTACGAACAATATTTTTAAGGGTGGCATGCAATTTGTTAACGAAGCCGTAAATAAAGTGTTTGGCACCAATCTGGTTCCGGTTGCACTAAGTCTTAAGAGAACTCCATTTCATGCTGACGAACCGGAAAAAGCGAACAGCGTGCTAACTGTGACTAATGTGACCAGTGAACAGGCGCTGAGTGGGCGCATTGAGTTGCTACAGCCTTTCGTTTATGCCGGCAGGTTCAAACCTGTCCGCTTCAAAGAAATTGCTTTAGGGCAGTCTTTGGAAATGGAGCTCCCTTACTTGTCGAGTGATACGCTGAAATACCGCGTTACACTGGATGATGGCTATACTTACACAACCTCTGTCCGATTGGCGCAATCATTTGCCGAGCATCATGGAGTGGAATCGGCGGTTGCTCCGACCATAACATTGTCGAGCATCGACCAATATTCCAGTGTCGGCGGGCAATGGAAGGGTACAGACGATCTCAGCGCACAAGCCAATGTAAATTGGGATGCACAGAATTTGTACACCACCATTGTGGTTCAGGATGATGTGCATGCACAGACCTGGAATGGCGGAGATATTTGGCAAGGTGATAGTTTACAGCTTGGTATAGACCTGTCCAAGAAGGACGGTTCATCCAGTAAAAATGTGAGTGAATTAGGCTTTGCCTTGAACAACCAAGGTAATGTCAGCAAATGGAGATGGAGAGCACCAGAGGGCGTACAGACTGGAGCTCTGAATAACGTTCAGGCCGATATCACTCGCGACGAGGCGAATCATCAGACGACTTATAAACTGACGCTTCCGTTTAGTGAACTACACAAAGCTGGTTATACGTTCTCACCCTCAGATGTAATTGGTTTTACGGTATTGATCAATGAAAACGATGGGGCAGGGCGTTCAGGGTTCATGGAGTACAATCAGGGGATTGGCTCTAGTAAGGATGCTGCGTTGTATGGAGAACTGATCCTGTTGAATCGTGATTATTCAGATTTACTTATCCAATCTGCTACGGCACAGGTTGCTCAAGCGGAGATTCACAAGGATACCACACGACAAGATTCGGCTGCTAATTTTGTAAGCCTGCTACCTGCAGGAATGGTGAAGACGGCTTTGATTGCCAGATTGGCAGCAATCGGAGTGCCTAGTAAACCTGATCCAGATCCCGTGAAGCCAACACCAGGACCTGGCACAGAAACGCCAGCACCAGTTCCATCCGCTGCCCCTAAGCCTAGTAATAACGTGTCAATCACTCTACGAGCCGATGGTATTGTTGAAGTGAAGATCTTACCAGTTCTTGATCCCTTATCGAAAAGTGCTAACGCTGTAGTCACAGCGGAAGAGCTTGCCAGAGCATTCGCACAAGCAAGAACTGATAAAAACGGATTAAAGCAGGTATCCGTTCAGGTAACAGCAGTTAATGGGGCTGTAGGATATGGTATTGAATTGCCATCAACATTCGTAGCGAGTGGTACTGCAGAGCAAACACTCGAGCTTGTACTGCCAACAGGTACTCTTTACCTGCCGGGCAACTTACTGGCATCTATCCGTAAAGATCTCGATTCGACGGTTACTTTCTATCTGCGAAATGCAGATCGTATGAAATGGAGTAAAGAGATTCAGGATAAGCTGAGTAAACTTCCAGCGGTAGAACTGACTATTGTTTCAGGTGGCAAAATCGTTTCTTGGAGTGATAAGAATTCTTTGCTTACATTGGCGATTCCCTATAACCTCTCAGCGAGCGAGGTCAATAAATCTTCCAGTCTAGGCATCTTACAAATTCTTCAGGATATGAAGACAAAGGTTGTACCCGGTGCAAAATATAAAGAGGGTGCTGTAGTCTTTAAGGTGCAGGATCTGGGGCAATATGTGGTATCGTTCAATGTTCTATCCTACACAGATTTAGAGAATGTACCGTGGGCACAGGATGCTATAGAGCAATTAGCAGCTAAAGGGATTATACAAGGGGTTTCAAACACAGCCTTTCAACCGGCAGCACCTATAAAACGGGCCGACTTTGTGAAGCTGCTTGTGGATACATTGGGTCTAAGCGTCTCAGAAGCAACACCGTTCAGTGATGTGGACCCAAGTGCTTACTATGCCGAGGCAGTTGAAACGGCTAAAGCGCTGGGTATTGCAACCGGAGTCGGTACCGGAAGATTTATGCCAGATGCGATCATTAGTCGGGAAGATGCAGCCGTCTTCATTGTTCGAGCTTTGAAACTCAAAGAGTTACTCCTGACACCACTAGGGGAAGTCAAACTGAGCAGCTTTAAAGATGAGAGTCACATTTCCGGTTACGCGCATACCAGTATGAACATGTTAGTAGAGGCAGGTTTGTTACAAGGAAGTGGTAGTCATCTGAATCCTTCAGGTAAGCTAACCCGTGCGGAAACCGCAGTCCTTCTGTATCGGATTTATAACTTAAAGTAAAGTCAGTATTTGCCATAGCAAAGGAAGCCGAGTAATTATAAAGCTTCTGATAATTAAAAAGGCGTCCTGAGCTGTTGTTTAACGACAGTCTGGGACGCTTTTTGCTTTCTGCCATTCTACAATTAAATAAGAGGATAGAAATGGGATGGAAAGTTTAATAACGCCCCGTTTGGAAGTGTCGATGATTGCATTAAAATAGAAGCGACACATAAGGGGATGGTGAAATCATGGCAAAAATAACAGGAATAAAATGCATCCGCACCAGACACGATGGAAGCTGGACTATTGTGAAAGTAACGACGGATCAGGACGGTTTGTACGGAGTTGGATCCGCATCAGATTTGTACAATCCCGAGGCTGTAGTTCAAGTGGTTGAACAACTGCTTGCACCACTACTTGTGGGTCGTGACCCGGCAAATATTGAAGATCTTTGGCATCTCATGCATATGAGCGGCTATTGGAGAAATGGTGCGATTATGAACACGGCTATCGGTGGCATTGATATGGCCTTGTGGGATATCAAAGGCAAGGAAGCGAAGCTGCCAGTCTATCAGTTACTGGGCGGTGCCTGTCGTTCGGCGGTGCCTTGTTATGGCCATGCGGGTGGTGCCGATATCACAGAGCTTAAGGAAGAGGTTCATAAATTTATAGAAGAAGGATACACCGTGATCCGCGTCCAGATGGGAGGATACGGAGGCGGTGGTTTTGTTAGCGGAAAGGAAGCGAACCTCCCAGTCTATCCTTGGAGCAGTGGTCCTGTATTTGACGAGCATGCTTATCTGACTACCATTCCTGACATGTTCGAGAAGCTCCGTGTGGAATTTGGTTCAGGGGTTCAGTTTACGCATGATGTTCATGAGCATCTTTCACCTATCCATGCGATCCAACTTTCAAAACGTTTAGAGCCATATAGTCTTTTCTATTTAGAGGATGCACTTGCACCCGAGCAGATGGGCTGGTACCGTCAGCTTCGACAACAGAGCGCCACACCGCAGGCGGTAGGGGAGTTGTTCGTGAATCCGCAGGAATGGACAGGACTTATGCAAGAGAAGCTGATTGATTTTATTCGGGTACGAGTCTCCAAGGCAGGTGGCATCAGCGCATGTCGTAAAATAGCTGCACTGGGTGAAATCTACGGCGTCCGTACAGCCTGGCAAGAAGGTGGCGAGAATGATCCGGTGAACCAGGCCGCTGCAGTGCATCTGGATATGGCAGTCTGGAATTTCGGCATTCAGGAAATCAATCATTTCAAGGAGAAGGAGTTAGAGGCTTTTCCAGGTCATATCATCAGACATCGTGGGTATCTGTACCCCTCTGACAAACCGGGACTCGGTATTGATATCGATGAAGTGATGGCTAAATCTCTTCTCAGAGAACAATGGAATTCTAGTTCATATCATCGGCCTTATCCTCTGGACCGCAAAGCGGACGGAACGTTGGTTCGCCCTTAGATTCAGAGAAAAAAAGCTGATAAAGGAGGTATATTGAAATGAACACTATTGCAGTTACGGGTGGAGGGGGCAAACTCGGCTCTCAAGTGATCGGGATGCTCCAAGAGCAGCATTATAATGTCGTGTCATTAGATAATCATCTGTCAGATCGAATCCGTTGTAAGCAGGTTAAAGTCGATCTAAATGATTTCGGGCAAGTGGTGGGATCGCTAGAAGGCGTCGACGCTATCGTTCATTTGGCAGCTATACCTGCTCCGATTCATTATCCACACGCTTATATTTATGCGAATAATACGGTGGCTGGATATCATGTGCTGGAAGCGGCTTCACTCTTGGGTATTCGAAAAGTAGTTATGGGCTCTAGTGAGTCCTCTTACGGGTTTGCCTGGGCTCCACAACCATTCTCTCCGCACTATTTTCCGGTAGATGAAGATCATCCCCAGCTCCCGCAGGAATGTTATGGTCTCTCCAAGGTTGTCAACGAACTGACCTCCGAAATGTTTCACCGGAGAAATGGTATGCAGGTGACCTCACTCCGATTCTCAATGATCACTGGCCCAGGAGATTATCGACATTTAGCGATAGCCAAACCGGAGACATTTAAACATATTTTATGGAGTTATATTGATATTCGCGATGCAGTTAGCGCTTGTATGGCCGCTTTAGATGCGAAGCTTAATGGAGCCATTCATCTGAATATCACTGGAGATGATACATTAAGTGACCGGACAACGGAAGAGCTGCTGAAGAGCTTCTACCCTGAAGTCGTAGATTTGCGTAAGCCATTCCTAGATAGAGAGGCTATCGTTAGTAATGCTTTAGCTAAACAGCTCCTGTCTTGGCAACCAAAATACTCATGGTCTAATACAGAGTTAGAGTAACATCCAATCAAAAAACAAATTTCAGGAGGTATTTGGCGTGACTTACAACAAGCAAGAACTATATGTCGAAACGAATCAGAAAACATCCTTGAACCCTGTAATTACGTCTATCTATACAGCAGATCCATCAGCCCATGTCTGGAAGGATGGCAAGATTTATATTTACGCATCTCATGATATGGACCCGGCCAGAGGTTGTGATCTTATGGACAGATATCATGTTTTCTCCTCTCAGGACATGGTTAATTGGTTGGATGAAGGCGAAATTCTTAGTTCGGATGATGTCTCTTGGGGCAGACCTGAAGGCGGTTTCATGTGGGCTCCAGACTGTGCGTACAAGAACGGAACCTACTATTTCTATTATCCTCATCCAAGTGGTTCAAATTGGAATGATTCGTGGAAAATTGGGGTAGCGACCAGCAAGAAGCCAGCCAGTGATTTTAAGGATCAGGGATATATTCCGGGGCTTGGCGGGTTCGCCTTGATTGATCCATGTGTATTAGTGGACGAAGAGGATAGCGCCTATATGTATTACGGCGGGGGCAGTGTATGTCTAGGTGGGGAATTGAGTGAGGATATGTTGTCTCTGAAGAATGGAATGACCGAAATGGAAGGACTAGAAGATTTTCATGAAGCAGCCTGGGTATTTAAAAGAAAGAATCTGTACTACCTCACCTATGCCGATAACTTAGAAGACAATAATCGAATGAGATACGCAACCAGTGAGAATCCGTTAGGTCCGTGGACGTACAGAGGAATCTTTCTGGAGCCGACCGGTTGTTCAACAACGCATGGATCTGTGGTGGAGTTCAAGGGGCAATGGTATTTGTTCTATCATAATCAAGCCATTTCTGGAGAAGGCAATCTGCGCAGTGTGTGTATCGATTACCTAGAATTTAACGAAGACGGTACGATCAAGACGGTTATCCAGACCAAAGAGGGCGTCTCTTCGCTTGGAGCTGCACCGGAAGCGAATCCTTATCTTAAGACGTATCCTGCAGCCGAGGGAATCGTTTTTGGAGGAGCAGAAATACAGACACTGGCATCGGGTCAGCAGGTGGTGAGCCACTTACAAACAGAAGGTTCTTACGTTCTCATCAATAATGTAGATGGAGGTGAAGGGGGAAGAGCGTCTATAGAACTTCAATATGCTACGCGTGAACGCCTGGCAAAAGTGAGATTATACGTCAATGATAAGGATTATTCCCTCCTGAATGCCCTATCCACAGGTGGTTCTCAGGAATTTAGTAGAAATACGAATATTACAGTGAATTTATTGCCGGGTGCTATCAATACGCTCAAAATTAGTGGTGGCCATGGCGAAATTAGTCTTAATCAAATTACAGTTAGCCCACTCTTAGGATAAAACGAATGCTATTCTAAAAACAGGACCGCTAAATAACAAAGGATAATCTCATAGCGTGCTTGAGATCACCCTTTGTTATTATTTTAAAGTTCGGGATGACAGAACGACCGGAATCAGGAATAAAGCAAGGAGGCCACCACCAGTCATTGTCATAATTGCGATCATAATAATTTGTGTTAAGACCATTACAGTGGCTCTAATAATAACGCTCTTTTTATTGATAGAAGCTGTATGAATTCGTTCTAATCTTGGACCTTTGTTCCAAGCGAAAAGCATTAACCCCCTTTTGTTGTTAATAATTCGATTGCCTCCACGGATATTAAACAGTAAGGTCCTCTACAATAAGCGACTGCATCACAATTTGAAGGTAAGGATACAAGCTTCTCTTTTAATTCTTCAATAGGAATAGATATAGCCCCTGGAATATGTTCCTCATCATATTCTTCCTTCGGTCTTACATCCAGCAGCAAAACTTCACCATTATCCATACGGTTTTTCAATTCGATCAAAAACAATCCATCCATCTGAAAATGCTTGTTTTGAAATTCTTTTGAATTAGTTGTACTTGAACTAATTGTTTCTCAGATAAACTATGCAACGTGCGTATGAAATCAATTATCGAAGAGTCAGCTAATTCATAAAAAACAAAATTTCCTTGCTTCTTGAAACTTACTAGCTTTGCGTTGTGTAGTGTAGTGTCTGTAAATGCTGCGAAACATTAGCAACCGTCATTTGCGTATTTTTAGCTAAACCTTTTACGGATTTTGGACTTTGAGATATATAGTCAACTAATTTTTGCTTTGTGAATTACTCGTTATTAAATTAGTGAATGGTCTAAACTAAAATTATTATATTAATAAAGTTAATTATTATATATATTCCAGTTTTCCAATGTACTATAATGATATAGATGCATTGTTAGCATGTTATTAAAGGAATGAAGATTTCAAGAAACAACCTATAGAATTGAACAACAGGAGGAAATAAGTTGAGCACACAGAATGTGGGAATTCCATTAGAAGGTTTTGCAGAATTTAGCCGGACAGTAGCCTCAGAAGGTGCAGTGCTGCTGAAGAATGACAATCAGGTTTTACCGCTTGGCGCAGGCGATAATGTTGCGATTTTTGGCAGATCCCAAGTGAATTATTATCGAAGTGGTACAGGTTCCGGCGGTAGTGTCCATGTTACTTATACGACCAATTTATTGGATGGTCTTCGCACTAAGAAGAACTTTACAGTTAACGAAGAACTGGCAGCGGTTTATGAAAAGTGGATTGAGCAGAATCCATTTGACAACGGTGGAGGCGCATGGGCTGCAGAACCTTGGCATCAGAAGGAAATGTCTTTGAACGATGTATTGGTATCCGAGGCTAGAAACAAATCCAACAAGGCTGTCATTGTAATCGGACGTACAGCAGGAGAAGATCAGGATAATGCCGACGCTCCGGGTAGTTATCAACTAACGAATGATGAAAAGGCAATGCTGAAGCAAGTAACTACATATTTTGAGCAAACGATCGTTGTTCTGAATGTTTCCAACATTATTGATATGAACTGGATGAACGATGAAAGCTATAAATATCCGATTTCAACTGTGATTTATTCATGGCAGGGTGGTATGGAAGGCGGAAATGCGATTGCAGATGTGCTGTCTGGAGAGGTAACTCCTAGTGGTAAACTGACGGATACAATCGCATATTCCATCAATGATTACCCTTCAACACAGAATTACGGAAACGAATTTATGAACTTGTATCAGGAAGATATCTATGTAGGATATCGTTACTTCGAGACATTTTGCCCAGATAAGGTTCAATTTGAATTTGGTTATGGTTTATCTTATACAACTTTTAGTATCGAGCCAGAAGAAGCTAAATTGATGACCAAAGAAGGCGAGTCTTACATTGAAATCGGCGTAACCGTTACCAATACAGGAACTACCTTTGCTGGTAAAGAGGTTGTTCAGGTCTATTATGAAGCTCCGCAAGGTAAGCTCGGTAAACCAGTTAAAGCTCTGGTGTCATTCGGTAAGACAAAAGTCCTTGAACCAGGTGAAGCTCAGCGCCTTACCGTGAGTTTCTCAGCTCAGTCGATGGCATCTTATGATGACGCAGGCGTGACAGGGCATGCTTCTGCCTATGTTCTCGAAGAAGGTACATACCGCTTGTATGTGGGAACTAGTGTTAAACAAGTGGTAGCAGTCGGAGTTGAGGGTAAAGATGGCTACGTTGTAGAAACTCTTCAAGTTGTGGAGCAACTGCAAGAAGCTCTTGCGCCTACAGAAAGCTTCACGAGAATGATGCCAGGCACTCAGAAGTCGGACGGTTCGTACGAGATTGTTTATGTTGAAGTTCCTAAACGTAAGATTTCGTTAGCTGAGCGAATTGAAACTAATCTTCCAGAGACGATCTCACAAACAGGTAATAAAGGATATAAATTAAGAGACGTATATGAACAGAAGGTTAGTATGGAAGCCTTTATTGCCCAGCTCAGCGATGAGGATTTGGCTGCAATTGTACGGGGCGAAGGCATGAGCAGTCCTTTAGTTACACCGGGAACGGCCTCTGCATTTGGAGGCGTAAGTGACAGTTTATTTAATCTCGGAATTCCGGTTGCAGCTACAGCTGATGGTCCTTCAGGGATTCGTATGGATAGCGGTGCTAAGGCGACTCAAGTTGCCATCGGAACACTTCTTGCAGCTACATGGAATGCGGATTTGGTCGAAGAACTTTATGTTCTGGAAGGACAAGAATTGTTAAGAAATAACGTTGATTCCTTGCTTGGACCTGGCCTTAATATCCGACGCAGTCCGCTTAATGGGCGTAACTTTGAGTATTTTTCAGAAGATCCGTTGATCTCTGGAGTGTTTGCTGCTGCATGTACTCGCGGTATTCTGAAAGGCGGCTCTACCGCTACGATGAAGCATTTCGCTTGTAATAATCAGGAGAAGCACCGCAGTAAGGTAAACGCCGTAGTGTCTGAACGTGCGCTTCGTGAGATTTATTTAAAAGGTTTTGAAATCGCGGTGAAGCAGGGCGGTTCGAATTCTATCATGACTTCCTATAATCCAGTTAACGGACATTGGGCGGCTTCTAATTATGATTTGAACACCACAATCCTTCGCGGGGAGTGGGGCTTTAAAGGGATTGTAATGACAGACTGGTGGGCGATCATGAATGATGTCGTTAATGGCGGACCAGCAGATCGTAAATTTACAAACTGGATGATTCGTGCACAAAACGACCTCTATATGGTTGTACCTAACTATGGTGCGGAAATTAACGGATGGAATGATAACACCATTGAGTCCTTGGAAAATGGTACGTTAACCCGTGGAGAGCTGCAACGTTCTGCTAAAAACATTTGTGAGTTTATCATGAATGCACCTGTATTCTCGAGAAAACAGGAAATCGTAGAAACAGTGGAGTCCTTCAAAGCTAATCCTTCACTTTCTGAACAACAAGCTCAATCGTTATCTCAAAATCCACAGGTTAAACCTGTCGTAGAAGGATCGACTAGCTTTAAAGTAGAACAGGCTGGTCAATACCGTATCCTGGTGCATATCATGTCAACCGAACCTGAACTGGCTCAAAGTGCATGCAATGTGTCTGTGAATGATCAATTGATGACAACCATTCAAACGAATGGTACTGAAGGTCAATGGATTAGACAAAAGCTTGTGAAAGTTGAGCTTGAAGCAGGTCTTTATGATATGACATTAGAGTTCATCAAACCAGGTTTGCAGATCGATTGGATTGAATTCAATAAAGTCGACTAGGTATCACGTGTTTTATTATTAGATAGATCGTTAATACCGTTTATTTCTAAAAACCGCGATATTTTTCGCGGTTTTTTTGTTGTACCTATTGTTGCATGGAACCGCTAGTAACCACTTCTGATGGGAGTAGGTCACGTCATTAATGCTGTGAATGATTTCCGTAAAGACCTTTGTATTCTGTTGGCGTGCATTTTTTGTAATTTTTGAACACGCGGTTAAAGGTGGGAAGACTCTCAAATCCGGAATTCATGGCAATTTCCATAATAGATAAATTCGGATCGATAAGCAGCTTCTCTGCATGCATGATGCGATGCTGGTTGATATAGCTGTAATAGGACATTCCCATGAATTGTTTGAATAAACGCATAAAGTGATATTTGCTAAACCCAGCAATCTCTGCGAGTTCTTCCACCTGAATGTTCTCCGTACAGTGCTCATTAATAAAATTGCAGACTTGTAGAAGCCTATCAATGTATTTATGCTGATTTTGCTGTTTTACATGATAAAAGTGACGCTCCTTACCCATGAAATTTCGTCCTAAAACGACAAAAAAATGAACCAGTATGGAATATGCCGCAGCTTCCTTAAGCAGATATTGGCTAAAATACTCATTCATCAGATTCAACAGCAGGGGTTTGAGTGAACCATGTAGCTCCTTATTCTGTTCCGCTGTAATAACTAAGCATGGGCGAAGCAAATGAAAAGTAGAGTCTAAGCCATTTAGGTTGAAAAGTATGGAGCAATCAAACTGCATGATGAGCCGTTTACCGGACTCAGGTGCATAGAGCTGATGTAGCTGCCCCGAGGGAATGATGAGAATATCACCCGAATTAAGCTTATACTCGGTGCTGTCGATGACGGCGGTATAAGTATTTTCGAGGGGCATGATGACCTCAGCCGCGGTATGCCAATGGATGGGGTAATTCTCAGCTTCTTGATTTAAATAAATACGAATTCCGAAATGCTCGTTATAGGAGACTGTTTCCATCGCTCCATGCAGCGTTTCGATCATCAGTATCCCGTCCTTTCGTTGTTCAAATCATTTGATAGATTCTAATCAAATCAAAGATTTCGTAAAAGACATTCATAACGGATTGTGTATTTTAGCAATATTTGATCAGTCAAAAGCAAAATTCACGAAGAACAGTAAAAATAAAGCCGATATAATAAAGCCATTGAAACCGCATTCAAAATAATAACACGTTATTGGTAAATTATCTATTTATTTCATAATATTTCTTTAATGAGGAGGATGAGATTTATACAACAACAGAACTAATGATGACCGACCTTATTGATTTTGAAGGATTGGCATCCTGTTATGTAGCTGAGAATCGGCTAACTGAACACTCAGTTCAGCTAACAACGAATATACATTATAAAAAGGAAAGTGGCGATGTCATGGCAGTCGGAAACAAGGCAGTGCACACAAGCTCACTTTGGATGCACGTCAGAAAGGAATGGAAGCTGTATTCGTTTCTGGTTATACCCGTACTCTATTTTCTCATCTTCAAATATGCGCCGATGCTGGGGAATGTAATTGCCTTTCGAAAATACAGAGGGGGACCCAATTTATTTGGCTCGGAATGGGTAGGGTTATCCTATTTCCGCAAATTCATGAATGATCCTACCTTTTGGAGAGCATTTAAGAATGACTTGGTATTGAGTGTCACTTATTTATCTTTCAGATTTCCGTTAACTCTCATCTTCGCTCTGCTTCTAAATGAGCTGGTGCGCATGCGGGTGAAGAAACTCGTGCAGACCATATCCTATCTACCGCATTTTATTTCGATGGTTATTGTGGCAGGCATGATCAAGGAAATGGTGTCTTTAAATGGACCAATCAACGCGCTGCTGGCTAATCTGGGCTTTAGTAAAATAGCCTTTATCTCGTTGCCGCAATGGTTTCCGACGATCTACGTCACATCAGGGATTTGGCAGGGGTTAGGGTGGGGGACGATTCTTTATTTAGCAGCTATGACCAGCATTAATACCGAACTGTACGAAGCGGCTAAAATCGATGGAGCAAGCCGTTTTCGGCTGGCGCTTCATGTAACGATTCCCGGTATTCTACCAACCATTATGACGCTACTTATTCTGGATATTGGCGGGATCTTAGGTTCCAATTTCGAGAAAATCTTGCTATTGTACAATCCGCTGACCTATGAAACAGCAGATGTTATTTCTACTTATGTATATCGAATGGGGATTACCGGTGGTAATTTCAGTTTTGCTACAGCCGTCGGGTTATTTGAAGGCGTTATCGGCTTGATCCTGGTTACAATCGCAAACCAAATTTCGAAAAAAACTACAAACTCGAGTTTGTGGTAGAAAGGAGAGCTTGGCGTGAAGATGTCCATATCCTCTCGTACATTTACTATTGTAAACGGATTCATAATGGCGATTGTTGTATTTTTCACCCTATATCCATTTGTCTATTTGATAGCTCAGTCGTTTAGCTCGGAAGCCGCCGTATATGCGGGTAAGGTTAGCTTCTATCCGATAGGCTTCACAACCAAAACGTATGAGATCATTTTGAGTAAGCCTGACTTTTTTAAGTATTACGGCAATACCATTCTGTATTCGGTTGTTGGGACATTGATTTCAGTGACGGCTACCGCTATTTTAGCCTATCCACTCTCCAAGGATAAATTGCGCATGAATAAGTTCTTCATTCCCTTTGTGCTCTTTACGATGTATTTCGGAGGGGGTCTGATCCCTAACTACATTTTGATTGCCAAAACCTTAGGCATGAGGGATTCCATCTGGGCAATTGTAATTCCTGGAGCGATCAGCGCTTTTAATGTCATTTTGATGAAGACCTTTTTCGCAAGTTTGCCTAATGAGCTGGAAGAAGCGGCTAAAGTGGATGGTCTGGATATTTACGGAATTTTTATGAAAATAACATTGCCTTTGTCCAAGCCGATTATAGCAACGATGGTGCTGTTTGTGATGGTAGGCATTTGGAATAACTGGTTCGGTCCTTCACTGTACCTGCAATCAAAGGATAAATGGCCAGTGGCATTATATTTACGGCAAATTATTGAGAACGCCATCAGTCCAACCGAGGTCGGAGCAACCTCCGAAACCGCCAATCAGATTGCAGCAACTGTGAAGTCAGCAGCTATGGTTCTCACCTCATTGCCGATCCTTTGTATCTATCCGTTTGTGCAAAAGTACTTCGTACAAGGGATGATGATCGGTTCTGTAAAAGGGTAACGGGGATTTACTTCCTGGATATAGATCAAAGATAGAGTCCAAGTTTACCAAGTAAGCTCTCGTTCACAAATTTTTTAGGAGGTTAGGGATGAATAAAACAAGAAGCAGTAAATTTTTAGGGGTCACTATGGCGCTAGTGTTAGCATTTGGTATGACGGGGTGCTCAAGTAATGAGAAAAACAATGCATCTCCACCTCCTTCAGCATCGGCAAATAATACAGCAGAGAATACTCCTGATAAAGAAGCGACACTGGATTACAAATTTGGAGAGGATCAAACATTTAATTCTAATGAACCTGTGACCTACTCAATGATGTTTAGTGACAATGAAGGTTATCCGTATAAAGAAGATTGGAGGCTATGGAGTGCGATCAAGGAAAAAACAAACGTAAGCTTCGACTTATCTATAACCGCCCGTTCTGAATATGAAAATCAAAAGTCACTGTTAGTCAATAGTGGAGACGCCCCTTATATTATCCCGAAAACTTATGAGGAAGCTGCCTTTATTCCTAGTGGGCAAATTGTAGCCATAAGTGATTGGGTACAGTATATGCCTAATTACATGAAGGCTGTTAAGCAGTGGAATCTCGAAGAAGATCTGAAAGTCAAATTGCAAGCGGACGGAAAATATTATGTATTGCCTGGTCTTTGGGAAGTAGCTGGTGGTGGTTATTCCTACATCATTCGTAAAGATATTTTTAAAGCAGCAGGGGTAGATGTAGAAGCAGAAGAAGGCAAATGGACATATGAAGATTTCTATGAAGCACTGAAGAAAGTGAAAGCGTATACAGGTAAGGACTATGTATTCTCTGATCAATTCCAAGGGAAATCTACGCTGAATATTGCTGCTGTTCCATATGGTGTAACTGGCGGCTGGGGACTTGCGAACGGAATGAAGTTTGATGAGGCTAAAAAGGAATTTTATTTTGCCAACTCCACGAATGAGTTTAAAGATTATTTGACCTATTTTAATAAACTGATTAATGAGGGGCTTATGGATCCAGAGTCCTTTACACAAGAAGATGATACTGCCCGCTCTAAGTTTTTTAAAGGCGACAGCTTTGTGATTAACGGCAATTACCAGCTGCTGGCTGATTTTAAAACCAAAATGCAGGACCCGAACAGTGATCTGTATATGATTGTTCAACCAGGTGGACCAAAAGGGCAGCTGCAAATCGAAACCTCCCGACTAGAAAACGGCGTTATGATCAGTCAGAACGCTTTAAAGGATCTTGGCGAAGAGAATTTTATTAAAATGCTTCGTTTTGTAGATTGGTTATGGTACTCCGATGAAGGGCAGACGCTCAGCTTATGGGGGGTTGAAGGAGAGACTTATACCAAAAATGCTGATGGCACCATCAAGCTGAATCCGGATGTTTCGTATAATGGATTAAATGACGATACCGCAACGAAGAAACTGAATGTTGATTTCGGATTTGGCGGCGGGGTATTCGCTTATGGAGGTTCCTCCAAATTGAAGTTATCCAAAATGACACCAGGAGAAAAAGACTATAATGACCGGATTTTTGCCACTCGTGAGCCACGTGCTATCGCACCACCTATCATGGGTACGTCTGACGAGAGTGAGGAAATGAACCTGATTTCAACCCCTTTAATGGACTATGTTAGTACGATGACCTTGAAATTCATAACAGGTCAGGAGAGCCTATCGAAATGGGATGCCTATGTTTCAGCTACAGAAGCTAATGGAAGTTCACGTTACGCAGAAATGGCTAATGAAATTTTCAACAAAACAAAGAGTCTGCTCGGATACTAAAATATGAGGAAAAGCCCGATACACCAACTATGGTGTGTCGGGCTTTTTGCAGATTATATACTTTACAAATACTTGTCTGCATGTCCTAGCGTTTATTCGAATAAGTTAGAAAGTAGGACAGGACAAACCATAGGTGGAGATGCGTAGAAATGGCGATGCGTAAACAAAGCTTTATTCGTGGAACGTTCATTTTAACCGTGTCGGCATTTTTTACAAAAGGGCTCGGATTTTTGAATGGCGTCTTGCTGGCACGTTTCTTGGGAGCCGAGGGGGTAGGGCTGCTTATGATTGCTCATCCACTGCTTCCCTTGTTTATTACGCTGACAGAGCTGGGGCTACCTGTTGCGATTTCAAAGCTTGTCTCAGAAGCTGAGGTTAAGCAGGATGAAGCGCGAGTGAAGCGTATTCTCACAGTATCCTTAAGTATTACGGGTACGTTGAGCATTATACTAACTTTGGTGGCTCTATTTGGTTCCAAATGGATCGCGTCGGTTTTTCTAGCCGATCAGCGGGCGTATTATGCTATGGTCGCTATAACGCCGATCATTCCAATTATTGCGATGTCAGCTGTACTGAAAGGTTATTTTCGTGGGAAACAGAACATGAACCCGCTGGCCTTTTCGGATATTATTGAGAATTTGGCGCAAATCATTGTCATTATCGGTGTTGTCAACGTTTTGCTGCCTTATGGGATTGTCTATGCAGCTGCGGGCGCTATGGCGGCTTCCGTGATCGGCGAAGGTTTTGGTTTGCTCTATTTGTTTTCTGTCTTCAAATGGGCAAATCGAGGGAAGATCAAAACCTCCCCACCGCCTCCATCAAGTCTTTCACCCAAGGGAGACAGTACGTTGAGAGATCTGCTGCGCATCGGCTTACCGATGACAGGCAGCGGTTTTATTCATTCCATCTATCATGCGTTTCTCCCACTGCTGATTACGAAAAGTCTAGTCCTGTTTGGTGTAGGTGTTGAGATGGCGACCAAGCAATTCGGACTTCTGGCGGGATATGCTCTCCCGATGTTGTTTCTTCCCAGCTTCTTCACACAATCGTTGTCCACTGCATTAATACCGGCAATAAGCGAAGCGAGTGTGAGCAATAATAGTAAGCTTATGCATAGTCGGATGGATATGGCTATGCGATCGGCGCTTATTGTAGGTCTCCCATGTACAATCATCCTGTACTTATGGGCTGTACCATTAACTACTATGATCTATCATTCGCCAGAAGCGGGTGAGCTGCTAAGGCTGATTGCACCCTTGTTTTTACTTTATTATTTTGGAGCGCCATTGCAAGCGATTCTGCTTGGTTTGGGGAAAGCCTCAACCGTCATGTGGAACCATATTCTTACGAATGTTTTTGAAGTGATTACGATCTTTGTTCTCGGTTCTAATATTGGAATCCAAGGGGTTGCTATAGGGTTCGGACTGGGACTCATGCTGCTGACACTGTTGAATTTTTTGTCTGTGGCAGGAACGATCGGATTTTATTTTGATTTTCGCATTGTATTCAAGGTGGGTGCAGGAGGGATTGTCATGACGATCTGCGGGTTGACGGCTCACGGTATTCTGGAACGAATGGCTCTGGGGCAGTTCCTTGAACTATCCGGAGCGCTATTCGTTTCGTTGATCACCTACGCAGCAACATTGCAAGTCACCCATGCTTGGGAAAGAACAGCGAAGCCTCCAACGATTACTCCTGTTTCTTGAATGAGAGTAGTTTCGGGTTCGCGCGCCAATGTAAATCGAGTAATGCTGCTGATGAATGAATGAATATGCAGATGGCAAATTCGCTTCAGGCGATAAAAGAATGCATGTGACAGCACACCACTGGTTGATACCATCGTTCAGCCAAATGCCAGAAAAGTTCACTACCCAAGTAACCCTTCACAACCCATTAAATCTGACGACTTACACCAGTGCTTATAAAAGATGGGCTCGGGGTACCGCCGTGTCACTGTGTTTTATCACTGATCTACTTGGCTGGAATGCTGCTTTCCAAACAGCAGATGGGTCCATTAGCTGACTAAGGCGATGAAATAAGAGAAGCTCAACGTTTCTATGAAACGTTTTGGTGAGCTGACGGGAGCAGAGGGTGAAAGTGAGATGAGCGAGACGTTTAGCTGTATTTAGTACAACTATAATCCTTTAAATCGCTCAACGAATGGATATAAGTGTACTTCATACATCTATTCTCCTGATTTCCTGATTTACAGCCAAATAGGTGGATTCACTCGATTTTAGTTGTATAAAATACAGTTAAAGTCCGAAGTTGTCTACTTGCATACGGAATAGTTGTACAGAATACAGTTACTTGCCCGGGTTCATCAACTATTCAGAGCCTAGCTACAGTCAAATAGTACTTGCTGCATACACTCCAGAAAGCCGCCGCAAATCGAAACATCAGGCAGAGATTCTCTAGTACTGAAGAACGCAACCAGAACACTACCAGATTGTCTTTTTACTATCTAAAGTTAGATCTATTGACACCTCCATACATGGAATCTCTACTCTGAATGTAACGTAAACGTCATGTTTATAGAGGTGAATAATTTGAATACTCGTATGAGAATTGGAGAACTAACCAAACGAGCTGATTAACTTCACGAACGATTCGATATTATGAGAGCATAGGGCTCATGCCGCCTGGAGAACGTGAGGGTACGGGTCAACACTATCACTCAACTCATTCCGCTTTTGCGGCAACAGCCACATGTCATTCAGCAGCTGTATCAAGATCGCCTAGAGGAAGAGTTCGCTCCTACTGAAATGGGGATGCATACTATTGAACAGGTACTGATAAGAACGATTTTGCATGAAGGGCTGCACATGGGGGCGATTCAAGCTTTAATAAGACAGTTAAGAAGTGGAGCAGATCAACACTACTTATAGAACTCTGTGTTATTCTTGACCGTATTTCGTTCTGTAGTGACTCAGTGTGAGTAAAGGCCAGATATAACGGTAACTGTGATAATTGGAATAAAAATTACCGGGAAGACCGGCTCCTGTCGGATAAGAGCTTTTCCAATCGTCTTCGCGTATAGATGCGATAAGCTTTTTAATGCCTCGATTTACTGCAGGTGTTGGTTCTGGCTGAACAGCGATGAGTGCGTCAAGCGCCCAAGCCGTTTGAGAAGGGGTGCTTTCACCCAATGGTACATATCGCAATAACCGATCACTGTGACAAGATTCCCCCCAGCCCCCATCCGAGTTTTGGATGCTAAGGAGCCAATTCGCTCCTTTTTGCAATGTATCATGATCTGTTGGCATACCAACTGCTTGTAAACCTGTTACTGCAGCCCAAGTCCCATAGATATAACAAACGCCCCATCTTCCATACCATGAGCCATCCTTCTCCTGATGTTGGGTCAGCCATTTGGCACCTCGTTTAATGAATTTGTGTCGCATATCTAGTTCGGCGAAGTTTCCAAAATACTCCAAGGTACGCCCGGTAAGATCCGCTTCTGAGGGATCAATAGCAGCAGATTTAGCGCCATCGATTGCGAGCCAAGTAAGCATTTCTTTATTGGTGTTTTTTTCGAATGCTGGCCAGCCACCGTCATTATTCTGCATGGATAGGGCCCAATTCAGTCCGCGATTCCAAGATTCCTGATAAGTTGTTTGGGTAACTGCTAAGCTTCGGATGGCCCGCAACGCTGCAGTCGTGTCATCTACATCTGGATTGATCGTATTGGACTCGGAAAATCCCCATCCTCCAGGAATCGTATCCGGATTATGGATGCTCCAATCGGCAGTTTTATACTGCTGTCTGGACAGTAGATACGAAGCAGCCTGTCTAATAGCGACATGAATATCGGGTATTTCAGCCTCCTGTAAAACATAGGAAATTAGAGCCGTATCCCACACTGTGGACGGAGAGTTTTGTATCGTTGTTTTAGCGTCAGAACGGCACTGCATTGAGGTAAGTCCATGAATAGCATTCGTAATCAGAGGATGCTGCTGATCATAGTCCAGAGCCAGCAATGCAAACACCATAAGAATTGTACTGGTTGCATAACTATAAAAGGTTCCGTCAGATTCAATTCGCTGGAGCATGAACTGTTCTGCTTTGGCACGGGCGGCTTCGTGAATGTAACGGGGACTTCCAAGAAGTCGGCTTAGTCCAGATTGAATAACGTCATTCATTTCCTCATATCCCCGAGGAGCTGGTTCATCTTCTTCAATACGAGTGTCAATGAGATTAGACAGATCAGGAGCATTAGCAGTTGAGATCGAGAAACGCCGATCGGCCATAATCAGCATTGGCGTGAGATGTACTCTTGAATAGCCGGAGAACTCGAAATAGTTAATAGGAAAATAAGTTGGGAATAACAGTACCTCCAACGGTATCGAAGAGATTGATAAAGGCCATTTGCTCTGTCCTGTAGCTGCGAGAATGACTCTAGTTAGGATGCTAGTAACTTTTCCAATCCCACCTTTGGATTGAATATAATGCTTAGCACGCAATATCGGCGCATCTGTTACCTTGCTGTACCCAGAGTAGAGAAGGGCATAGTAGGCTTCAACCGAGGTGGATAAGTTTCCATCTTCTTCATCTCTATACAATTGCCAGAATCCAGCGGACTGTTGCTCCGCAAGAATACGATCATGTAGCTGTCGGATCAGATCTTCATTCTGCACATTCAATATCCGAAAGAGGATGATGATATACGCATCGATAACGATCCCATTCTCAAAACAAAAATGCCAAGATCCATCTTGCTGCTGTTGATCAATCAGGAATGCTGTTAAACGCTCGATCTCATTATCTACTGTGCTCAGCATAGGATTCATTCCTTAGGTACCTCCGCAGTCCTTCATTTTTAGTATTATATGATGGAAGAGAGAGTGAAATGAAAAAGGACTGTAAAGTTGCTTATGCAACCTCACAGTCCTATAAATTATGATAGCTTATCAATGGTTTGATTAATTTTCAATCACGATTCGATTCAGCTTGAGATTCACCGGAGCAGCAATGGTGTCACCTACAGGGCATTTGCTCTCTAGAAATTGTACAAATTGTTCGACCTTCTCGGCAGGGGATGGGGTCTTTATGTAGAATGTATAGCGAATATCGGAATAGCCAGGGCGAACATCAGAACGGTTGAAGAATCCATCGAGATCCAAATCACCTTCAACATCTACTCTGAAATCTTCAAGCTCTACCTCAAATTTAGAGGCATAAACTCGCGCCACAATGGATTGGCAGGCCCCTAAAGAAGCAAGCAAAGCTTCAACAGGATTCATGCCTGTATCGGTGCCCCCAAGATTTTGTGGTTCGTCGATGACAAGCTCGAATTGTCTTGCTTTAGTAATGACCCTAACCCCATCTTGTAAATGTGCAGTTGCTTTGAAAGTTTGAACATTTGGCATTTGTCTACACTCCTTCTTCTGGGAAACCAATTATGAGTAGATCCTTGGAATATTGTTTAATTCATAGTATTTTTCTAGGAATTGTTTAGATTATAGTTCTATTCTTTACACCCTGTCAATACTTTATTATTTTATTGGAGGTAGATAAAGTGTCGGCTGATATGAATAGTGACTTGGATTATCCCATGGCTAGAATTCCAGCAGGAGAAGTAGAACTAAGGGACGATCGAGTTAAAAGTAGCTGGAGAGCAGAGATAAAGCCGTTTCTTCTAGCGCCTTTTCCTGTAACTATGGATCTGTATAATGTTATAACTAACAACGCTGTAACCGGAGAGCTAAAGCCCATTGTCAATATTTCTTGGCATGATGCCATTTACTTTTGTAATCAATTCTCTCGCAGGGCTGGTTTGAAAGAAGCTTATGTTAGTAGCGATGATGGAGAACATATTATTTGGGATAAGGCATCTGATGGCTATCGACTTCCAACAGAAGCAGAGTGGCAATATGCATGTAAAGCAGGCACAACTAGTTATCAATACGGAGAGCTTGATAAGATTGCTTGGTATCAAGATAATTCAGAGGGCGAACGCCATACAGTAGGGACGAAAGAAGCGAATGCATGGGGACTTTACGATATGCTAGGGAATGTTTGGGAGTGGTGCTGGGATTTATATGATGAACAAGTGTATGGCTCCTATCGCATTTTTCGAGGAGGGAGCTGGGCTGAGGAAGCCAGGGGTTGTGGAGCTACATGTCGTCGTCGCAGCCATCCAACATTTAGCGTAGATGATCTTGGATTTCGTCTTGCACGATCTTATGAACTTTAAGGAAGATCCTTTATCTCAGCATTGAAGATAAGGGGTTTTTTTTGCATATATGAAAACAAGTCAATATCCGACAAAATCCTGTGTTGAGAAAACTATTTAAAAGTTGTACTATTGGAAGCGATTACATTTTAGCTGGATAAAATGGAGGGAGCGACGATCTTTTTACTTAATAGGCCTATTTCTATCCGAACGATGTTGCTTACTGTTTTTTTGCTCCTTATGTTGTTTCCTTTGGTTGTAATCACCTATATCATCTACGAGAAAGAAAATGAAATCTATCAGAAGCAAGTTAGTCAATACTTACTGCAAACGGTCAGTCAGACCCAGCGGGTGCTTGAGTCGGATCTTACGGAAATTGATAGACTTACCTGGCCGCTGCTTTATCAACATTCGCTCGATTTTCTGGATGCCTCATACAATACCCCTTATCTTCTTATGGAAGCGAATCAGAAGTTCAAAGAACTGGTCTATTCCGACCTGTTCAGAGGTCGATTGGATCTTATTCGCGCCGTATATTTGATTACCCCTAACAAAACCGTATTTTCATCTGACAGCGCCTTTCAAAATTACTCACAAGTCAATATCGATAACTATCAACATATCGTAGAGGAAGTTCAAAAGCATCCCTTGCAAATGAGCTGGTACAGTGATGAATGGGCTATCTACAGGGGCAAAAATGGCTTCGATACGCCGGTACGAAACTCAGTTACTGCAGCGCGACAGATAATCGACAGTAATACATCCGAAGTGCGGGGATACCTTTTTATACAATTAAACGATCGTTTTATTGAGGAGAATTTGGATAATATCCAGATTGGCTCAACAGGGACTTTAATCGTATCCGATGCAAATGGAGATGAGATCTATCAGCAGCGTTCACCTTTGCTTGATGAGCCTGATATTGCTGAAGCTGTAAATTCTTCTTCCTTGCAAGGGACGGGAGTCGTGAAGTTTTCTCAAAAATGGCTGATGGCCTACGATACGTCAACCGTTAGTGGATGGAAGATGACTGCAGTGGTTCCACTTGAAGAGCTGATGCGACCCAATCTTAAAATTCTACAATATTTGCTGGTCATGGGTGGGCTTGGAGCGCTTATTTTCACTATTATTTCAATTCTAATGGCCACTGCGATCTCAAGGCCTGTAATTAAGCTGGCCAAGCTGATGCCGTTTCTTTCCTTTGATCAATTGCATGTAGAAGAGATTCAGGGCTCCATTCAGGAAATCAGCATTCTGCAGCGAAATTTTAATCGGTTAATGCTTCGGATTCAACAACTTATTCAAGAGAATGAGCAGCAGGAGAAGGAAAAACGCGAGGCTCTACTTCAAGCACTACAGATGCAGATTCAACCCCACTTTCTGTACAATACTTTGGATACCATTTATTGGATGTCTAAAAAGTATAAAGCCGATTCCATCAGCAAGCTTGTCACCGCACTGGGTCGATTTTTCCGGTTCACATTAAATGCGGAGTCAGAATGGACAACAGTGCAGAAGGAGATGGATCATATTGAAAATTATTTGTTGATCCAGTCCTTCCGTTACCGTGACAAGCTGCAGTACGAGATCACTTTAGATCCTGAGACTTTGAATAGCCGGATTATGCCGTTAATTTTACAGCCAATTGTTGAGAATGCGCTTGAACATGGCATATCCAAGATTGGCGGAGGTGGAAAAGTAACGATCAGGACATTCAAGCAGGAGAACCGCGTCTATATTGCGATACACAACACAGGTGAGAAAATCGATATGGAGCATGTGAAGCTGCAATTTGATCATGCCAACAGTGAACATTTAGGGCTGCGGAACGTACAGAAACGCATCTCTTTAGCATTTGGCCCGGAATTCGGATTACAAATCGAAGCAGACGAGGTTGAAGGAACAGTGGTGACCATATGTATTCCTTTCGAAGAATATCATTAATTCGGATACAGAGGAGTTGGAAACGTGAGCCGCTGGAAATTTAATAGGTTAATTATTATTTCTTTTATACTGTTGCTTGTATGGGCGTTTAGTGGATTGATTCTTCTGGACTTGGACACGGATGTTACAGCAGTACTTCAGGAACCCTCCAAAAGAATCAAAGTGTTGATCCGTACGGGCACTGAGTCCGCAGCATTACGCCAGCTCCTCACACCGTTTGAGAAAGAAACGGGCATAAAGGTTGATTTTGTTGAATTGGGGCGAGAGGGTTATTTCACGTTTGTAGGAACCCAATTGCTAGCGGGCTCGGACGATTTCGATATCGTATTCGTGCCCAATACTTCAATCGCACAGTTCGCGTCAGCTAAAGCGATCGTACCGCTGGATAATTACATCTATCAAGCACAGAGAACAGATCCAGAAGGAATGGACCTGAATGATTTTTTGGCTGTCTATAAATATCAGGATTCTATCTATGCGCTGCCTACGGATATCAGTACACATTTTTTATATTACCGCAGTGATTTGATCCCTAATCCCCCTGAAACTTGGGATGAAGTATATGAGCTTGCAAGGAACTTCTCGCAGCTTGAGAATCAACAATCGCCGACAAAGTGGGGGTTAGTCATGCCGGCCATTGTGCCGGAGGAGAGGTCGAAAATTTTCGCCTCCCTGTTGTGGTCATTTGGTGGTGACTTTCTGGATGAGGATAGCGGAGAAGTGCTGCTGGATTCGAAATCTTCGATCCAAGCTGGTGATTATCTGGCACGTCTTATTCGCGAGAAAATTATTCCTGACGATTTGTTATCTTGGGATTTCGTTAAAACAAGAGATGCGCTGTTATCTGGAGAAGTTGCGATGGCTGCTCCATATTGGAATTCGTCTTACCCAATGATCAAGTCGAGCGATAGTCGTTATAAAGATGTCATTAAAGTTGCTTTGCTTCCTGGAATGAGAGATGAGCAGGGAGTAGTAAAACATATCCCATTCCAGCATGGCTGGACCATGGCGATGAATTCCAGTTCCAACAATAAGGATTTGGCGTGGAAGTTTATCGATTATTCTACGGGTAAACGGGGTGGACGAATTTATACGCTTGCCGGGGGTGTACCTGCCAGACGTTCACTGCTCAGTGATCCTAATCTTCAAGAGAAACGTCCAGATTTCGCATTAATTCTAGATTCGATGAAATGGGCCAAGAATGAACCATCGATTACCTATTATCCAGCTATGGTGGATACCGTGGAAAGGGCTTTGGCCAAAATCGTAACACTTTATGAGGAGCCAAAGGATGCTTTTCGGGAGGCAGCGATTGAATTGCGTCGATTGGGCGCACGTGCCAATAAATAATTAGAGGTGGAGCATAAATGACTAATACAACATGTCGGGCAATGATTATCGATGATGAGGCTTGGATTCGTGAAGGATTAAGTGAGCATATCGAATGGGAGAAGCTTGGTATTGAGTTGGTCAAAGTTTTTCAAGATGGAAATGAAGCGCTAGATTATCTGGAAAAAGATTCGACCGATATCCTTCTGTCCGATATTCGTATGCCCAATATGACAGGTCTTGAGCTGGTAGCTCGGTTACGCGAGAAGGCGAGGAATGATCCCTCCAGTAAATTATCACAGATTAAGGTTATTTTCCTCAGTGGTTATGGAGATTTTAAATATGCTCAGGAGGCCTTGCGACTGGGAGCTGTGGATTACCTGCTTAAGCCCGCGGATGTGGAAGAAATTGAAATCGCTCTTATGAAGGCTAAAGCCTTGTGCAAGCAGGATGGCGAGGAATCATCTGCGCTTACGACAGTTGAACCGGTAGAGGAACCAAGCTCTTATCTAATCAAAAAAGCCCTGCAATTTATCCAAGTACATTATGCGGAAGATATTTCATTGTCACATATAGCGGGGGAGCTGTTCGTGACTCCCAATTATCTCAGTCGCTTATTTCGTCAAGAGAGCGGGCAAGTGTTCAGCGACTATTTATCCCGAATTAGAATGGACAAAGCATATGCAATGCTGGTCGACAGCAATTTGAAAATTTATCAGATTGGAGAAGCCGTTGGTTATCCCAATCCACGTTACTTCAGTGAATGGTTTCAGAAGAATGCAGGCATGTCACCAGGAGATTACAGAAAAAGAAATGCATAGAGCCGGGGGGACTTAGGGTGAAAAAGCGGAAGAAAAGATAGAATCACCACATTATTTCAATCCTTTCAATCCATTAATATGAGTAGTGTAAAGCGTTTACAATACGGTGGATTGAAAGGGGTAATCAAGTGAAACGCAAACTGGGTCTAATGCTTACAACTGTAGCCATGGGCGGTATGCTGCTGTCGGGTTGTGGTGGCGGCAATTCGAATCAATCATCTTCCGCTTCGCCATCTCCATCTCCAGAATCAACCTCATCTAAAGTGGAATCCACTCCTGCACCGGCTAAACCTGAAGAAAAAAAGCAGGTTGAAATTTTCAGCTGGTGGACCGGAGCAGGGGAAGAAGCGGGTCTTAAAGGTCTGATCAAAGAGTTTCAAGGTAAGCAGCCGGATATTGAAGTGCTTAACTCAGCGGTATCTGGTGGAGCAGGAACGAATGCCAAAGCAGTGCTCGCCAGTCGAATGCAAGGCGGAGATCCACCGGATGCCTTCCAGGTTCATGGCGGCTCGGAGCTAAACTCCGGTTGGGTAGCAGCCGACAAAGTAATTCCTCTTAACGATTTGTACGCGTCAGAAGGCTGGATGGATAAGTTCCCGAAAGATCTGATTGATCTTGTCAGTCAGGATGGGAATATCTACTCGGTGCCCGTTAATATCCATCGGGGAAATGTAGTGTTCTATAACAAAAAAATATTTGACGACAACAATTTGAAAGCTCCAACCACCTTTGATGAATTCTTTGCAGTTGCGGATGCGCTTAAAGCAAAAGGAATTGTGCCGCTTGCTCTAGGGGATAAAGAACCGTGGACAGCAACAATGGTGTTCGAGAATATCCTGCTTGGAGAACTCGGGGCAGACGGCTACAAGCAACTATGGACGGGAGAACTTTCTTTTGACGACGCTAAGGTTAAGAGCTCTTTAGAGACATTTAAGAAAATGATGACCTATATCAACAACGATCACGCTGCACGGAACTGGCAGGATGCCGCCCAATTGGTTGCTAAAGGGGATGCTGCCATGAACATTATGGGGGACTGGGCGAAAGGTTACTTCACCACAGATCTTCAACTAACAGCAAACAAAGATTTTGGCTGGACGCCAACGCCTAATACATCAGGCATGTTTATGGTCATCACTGACACATTCGCGATCCCTAAGGGTGCTAAGAATGAAGCGTCGGCGAAAGAGTGGTTAAAAGTTCTAGGTTCTGTCGAAGGCCAGGATGTGTTTAATCCGCTGAAGGGCTCCATACCTGCACGGATCGATGCTGACAAAAACAAATATGATGTTTATGGGCAACAGACGATCGAGGATTTCAAAGTTAGTAAACTAGCTCCTAGTATGGCGCACGGTTCTGCTGCGCCAGAAGGCTTCACCACACAAGCTAATCAGGTCGTTAATATTTTCGTAACGAATGGAGATGTCGATCAGGCCTTAAAAGCTCTGAAGCAGGCGCAAAGCACAGAAATCAAGTAGAACAGTAAGGGTCAGGACGTTCTGCTTGCGTTCCTGGCCCTCCTTCTTAGGAGTGAAGATATGAGTGAAATAACAACTGCCGAGCTTCCTATTCAGCCTTCCCCCAAGCCTCGTAGAGGCTGGAATCTCACGAAAAGTCTTCCTATTCTAATGATTTTGCCCTCATTGATTGTTATTGGTATCTTTGTATACGGATTTATCGGCAGAACGGCTTTTGTATCTCTGACCGACTGGAATACATTGGTGAAGACTAATCATTTTATTGGCCTTGATAATTATCGTTTTTTGTTTCAGGATTTCCGTTTTCAGTCTGATTTACGGAATACGTTGGCATTTACAGTACTATTTATTGCCTTATCCATGTTCACGGGTCTTTTTCTTGCTAGAATGGTAGATTCGAAAATTCATGGGGAAGCCTTTTTCCGAAATGTATTTATTTTTCCAATGTCATTATCTTTTATCGTTACAGGCGTGGTCTGGCAGTGGATCCTTTCTCCTAAAACCGGAGTCAATCTGATCCTTAGTGGGTTAGGGCTTAAAGATGTACCCAACTGGTATGTAAGTACAACCATCATTCCTTCTTTACATCTAGGACAAATTCAATTTGGATTGCCGATCGCAGTAATCGCTGTTGTGATCGCTGCCGTCTGGCAAATGACGGGATTTGCCATGGCGATGTATTTGGCTGGCTTACGGGCGATCTCTGATGACTTGCGCGAAGCGGCACGGGTGGATGGCGCCACAGAAGGGCAAATTTTCCGCAAAGTGATTATTCCTCAGTTGAAACCCATCTCTATGAGCTTGATTATTATCTTGGCACATATCTCTCTGAAAATATTTGACTTAATCTATGCGATGACAGGCCCAGGAGCTATGTTCGTTACCGATGTTCCCGGTATGTATATGTTCGAGACCACCTTCAGAGGGAATCATTACGCTCAGGGTGCAGGAATCGCGATTATTATGCTGCTGTTTGTCTCTCTCTTCATTGTCCCTTATTTAATTTCCGGTTTCAGAAAGGAGAGACCTTAACCATGGCCAAGTCACGGTTCAATCGAACCATGAAATATATCCTATTAACTGTGCTTGCTGCGGTCTTTCTGGTTCCCGTTTATGTCATGCTGGTTACGAGTATCAAAAGCTTGAATGAAATTACATTGGATCAAATGTGGAAGTTGCCTTCTGCACTAAATTTCTCGGGTTATCGTGAAGCTTACAATAAGCTCATTCCGAATCTGATCAACAGCTTTTATTTGGCCATTCCCGCAACATTAATCTCCTCTTTATTGGGTTCAATGAATGGTTATGTGCTTTCTAAGTGGCGTTTTAAAGGCTCAGATGTTCTCTTCGCATTAATGTTATTCGGTATGTTTATTCCCTATCAAAGTATTCTCATTCCATTAATTCAGTTTCTGCAATCGATTGAGCTCTATAATACAATTCCGGGTTTGATTCTTGTGCATGTGGTATACGGGTTGCCGATTTGTACATTGATGTTCCGCAATTTCTACGTAGGCATTCCTAACGAATTGTTGGAAGCAGCGCAAATTGATGGCAATGGCTTTTTCGGAATCTATAAAAATGTAATCTTCCCGCTGTCGATTTCCGGTTTCGTGGTGGTGGGAATATGGCAGTTTACGAGTGTATGGAACGAGTTTTTGTTCGCGGTCACGCTCACATCGCAGAAGCAGCAACCCATCATGGTGGCTCTACAAAACTTGTCCGGAAGCCAGATTGTGGAGTGGAATGTGCAGATGGCAGGTGCGTTACTTGCCGCGTTGCCGACGTTGCTGGTTTATATTTTCCTAGGAAGATACTTTATTAAGGGATTGCTTGCGGGTTCAATTAAAGGCTGATATTTCTTCATTGGAGGGTTGTGTACATGAATAAACGCCGATTTAGGGTTTTGTTCACTATTGCTTCTACAGTCTCTTTACTGATAGGGAGTATTCCCATTTCACCGATCGAAATAGCCAATGCTGCGCCCACTGTTGATGCTACGAATTTCTTCAGTTCTTTTGAATCCAGTGACGTGAAGCCCATTGAGAATACCACAGAACTAAACGCAAATAAGGAAAAAATGACTTTTGGTGTGGATGGAAATCTACCTTTTACAGGAATTCAAGGGGATATTACAAAAAATATAGTGGATGTTCAGGTTAACGGTGAAAATCCTCCCAACGAAACGAAAGATAAATTGATAGATGGTACAGAAACAACCAAGTGGCTGACCAGAACCTCAACCGGTTGGATAAAGTTCAAATTGCAGGCAGCAGATACCATAACCAAATATGCCTTAACCTCAGCTAATGATGCGAATGGGAGAGACCCGAAAGATTGGAAACTCTATGGCTCTAATGATGATGCGACATGGACATTATTAGATACGCGAACGGATGTGAGTTTTCCGAACCGTTACCAACGTCAAATCTATGATATTCCAAATCAAATTACTCCATATTTATATTATAAGTTCGATATTACCAAAAATAATGGGGAAAGCTTGTTGCAGCTAGCGGAAATAGCTTTATCTAATGGAATAGACCAGCCAGAGCCAGTCTCCGTAGACATGAAAGCTTCTGTTACTAACGGCCCGACAAGCCTATATACCTCTAAAACAAGTACGGGTTGGACGGGTTTAAAAGCTATCACAATCTCTGGTACGAATACCGTGAACGGAAGAGCATATGCGTACAATAAAATTTACGATACAGATATCCTAGTAACTCCTTCTACAGAACTCTCCTATTATATTGCGCCGGAGTTTACAGATAAAGATCAGACGTTATATACGAGCACCTATACATCGGTAGATTTATTCTTCGCAGACGGGACCTATTTGCATGAGCTAGGTGCGGTAGACCAGCATGGAATCAAACTCAATCCTCAAGATCAAGGGAAGTCTAAAACGTTATATAATAACCAGTGGAATTTCAAAAGCGCTAAGATCGGCGATGTAGCTGCCGGAAAAACCATCCAACGGATACTGATCGCTTACGATAATCCCGCTGCTGAAAAAGGAACAGGGTTTAAAGGAACGATTGACGATATTAAAATTGAAGGGAATCCCGTTGAGAGCTCTCACTCACGACTTTCAGAATATGTAAATATTCTTAGAGGGACACAATCGAACGGCTCCTTCTCTAGAGGCAATAATATTCCGGCTGTTGCTGTCCCGCATGGCTTTAACTTTTGGATTCCAAAAACAGATGCCGGATCAGATTGGGCTTATGCCTATAACCTGAATAATAGTGCCAACAATCTACCTGTTATTCAAGCCTTTGCGATGAGCCATGAGCCAAGTCCTTGGATGGGTGATCGTCAGACCTTCCAGGTCATGCCATCCGATACGGCAGGTACACCTAGCGCGAATCGTACAACACGGCAACTGGAATTTAAACATGCTAATGAAACAGCGAAACCATATTATTACGGAGTTACTTTTGAAAACGGTATCAAAACGGAGTTTACACCTACAGATCACGCTGCGATGTTCCGGTTTACTTTTACAGGCAACAGCTCCAACCTGATATTTGATAATCAAAGCAATAGTGGTGGAATGACTCTAAATGCGGATGGATCGATTCAAGGTTATTCAGATCAAAAGAGTGGCAATTCTAATGGCGCTACACGTATGTTTTATTATGCAACATTCGATAAGCCTGTAGTAGCCAAAGGAAATCCTACCGCAAACGGTGGAGGAGCTAACGTATCTCGTTACTATAAATTTGATACTACAACCGATAAGGTTGTGGAGATGAGAATCGCCTCTTCACTACTTAGCGTAGAACAAGCAAAAAACAACTTAAATCAAGAGATTACAGCTCAAGACTCCTTTGACAAGATTAAAGAGAAAGCACAAACGCAGTGGGATCAGCTGCTTGGAATCATTCAGGTTGAAGGAGCAACGGAGGATCAGTTAGTAACTTTATACTCCAATCTATATCGACTCTACTTATGGCCGAACTCTGCATATGAGAACGTTGGCAGTGCTGGGAATCCAATATACAAGCATGCTAACCAATCTGCAACGGGAACTTGTAGTGGAAGTACTGAGACGGAAACCTGTGCTCCGATAGTTGAAGGGAAAGCTTTTGTGAATAATGGCTTCTGGGATACTTACCGCACAACTTGGCCAGCTTACGCATTGCTGACCCCATCTAAGGATAGCGAACTAATCGATGGATTCGTTCAGCAATATAAAGACGGTGGCTGGATCTCCAGATGGTCCTCTCCGGGTTATGCGAACATTATGGTGGGCACCAGTGCGGATGTTGCTTTTGCTGATTCGTATTTGAAAGGGGCTACAGATTTTGACGTGCAGAGCTTCTATCAGGCTGCGCTTAGGGATGCGGCTACCAACGCTCCTAACGCTAATGTAGGACGCAAAGGGATGAATACCTCTGTATTTAATGGATATACGAGTTATAACAATCTGGGAGAAGCCATGTCTTGGGCGATGGACGGATATATCAATGATTTCGGGATTGCTAATCTGGCTAAAGCGTTAGCCGAGAAAAATGATACCTCTGATCCCTATAACGCTCATTACAAAGACGATTATCAATATTACATCAATCGTGCTCAAAACTATGTCAATATGTTTAATCCTAATCTGGGCTTTTTTAATGGACGTTCTAGTAATGGGGAATGGAGAGATACGGCAGCTAGTTTCAATCCAGAAGCTTGGGGCGGAGGCTCAGGAGACTACACCGAAACGAATGGCTGGAATATGGCCTTTCATGTGCCCCAAGATGGGCAGGGACTAGCCAATTTATATGGTGGTAAAGAAGAACTAAGCAACAAGCTGGATGAATTCTTCAGCACTCCAGAAACGGCGAAATACCCGGGAACATACGGCGGTTTAATACATGAAATGAGAGAAGCAAGAGATGTAAGGATGGGGCAGTACGGACATAGTAATCAACCATCCCATCATATTCCTTATATGTACAACGATGCCGGGGAGCCATGGAAGACACAGGAGAAGGTTCGAGAAGTGCTTGACCGGTTATATATCGGCAGTGAGATCGGTCAAGGTTATGCTGGAGATGAAGATAACGGTGAAATGTCGGCATGGTATATTTTCAGTGCGATGGGCTTCTATCCGTTGAAGATGGGAAGTCCAGAATATGCGATTGGAGCACCTTTATTTAAAAAAGCAACGATCAATCTGGAAAATGGTAAACAAATCGTTATTAATGCTCCAAACAATAGTAATACCCATAAATATGTGCAGAGCTTAAAGCTCAACGGAGTGGATTACAGCAAAAACTATCTGCTCCATTCCGACCTATTAAATGGTGCAACACTTGATTTCGATATGGGTGCAACGCCTTCGAAGTGGGGGAGTGGAGATGATAATGCTTCACCATCACTCACCACTGGCACTGACGTACCACGTCCTATACGTGATCGTACTGATAAGTTGATTTCCCAAGGTTTAGGGAAGGTCACGGATAATGCTGGAACCTCTACGGTTTCTCTGAAGAATTTGTTTGACAATAATTCAGCCAGCACGGTATCGATTAATAGCACAAATCCTACTATTCAATATCAATTTACCGCAGGTCCAGAGAAGATTAGTATGTATACCTTGACTTCTTCCGGCCTCGGAAGCGAAAAGAGCGATCCCAAGAGCTGGGTGCTCAAAGGTTCAAACGATGGGGTCACTTGGGACACCCTTGATGCTAGAAAGGATGAAAGCTTCCAGTGGCGCCAATATACGCGTGCTTTTGCAATCACTGGTGAAGCAGAGTACTCTCGCTACCAGTTAGAGATTACAGAAACGAACGGTGGAACTAGTACAGCATTGGCCGAAATCGAGCTTTTAGGCAATGATGTGAGTGATGAGAACGCGGTTGCTATCGCAATGACCTCATTACAGCTCGGGGATGTAAGTCATATCACAACAGGAATTGAGCTTCCGAAATTTGGTATGCAGGGAACGACACTTACCTGGAGCAGCACTGACACTTCGGTATTAAGCGATAAGGGTGAAGTCGTAAAGCGTCCGGATGTCGGTCAACCAGATCGAACAGTCACCTTAACAGTGATAATAAGCAAGGGAGCTGTTAGTCAGACCAAGACCTTTGATGTTGTTGTAAAGGCATGGAGCAGAAATGATCTACCCCATGAAGAGGACTTCACAACAGGACTGGAAACAGGAGATATTCTACCGGCATGGAACAACTTCAGGCTAGAAACACACAATGTTAATGGATGGTGCTGCAATATCGGTGGGATGGAATCAAAAGCCGGCAGCGTGGATATCGATCAAGAACAAGGAATAACGAATTCTGCTTTATTGTATTCAGGCAACGTAACGGTTACCGAAGCTAGTTATTCTTATAATCCGGTATTCGAAGCTGGATTTGTGATTGAGCCCTCCACGGTGCTCACATACAGAATTCATCCTGAAGGACCTGATGCCATTACACAGCTTGAGCATAAAAGAGAGCTAAGTGCCTATATTTCGATGGACATCTTGTTTGATGATGGAACTTATCTGCATGATCTAAACGCAGTGGATCAGAATGGAACCCCTCTGAATCCACTGGCTCAGGGTGAGGTATTAAAGCTGGATACCTGGAATACCGTATCTGCTAAGATCGGAGAGGTTGCCGCAGGTAAAGTTGCCGACAAAATCCTCATTTCATTTAATGCCACAGGACATACCGGTGATTTCCGAGGGTACGTCGACGATATTCGGATTTATCATTTAGCAGATGTACCTTATGGAACAGATGCTAGGCTCAGCGGGATCTCAATGGATGGAACAGGTTTACAAGAGTTCGACAGCAACAAGGATACCTATGATATTATCTTACCAGCCGGTACAGAAATCGTTCCTACGGTAACAGCTACAACATATGATCCCAATGCGACGATGATTGTGACTGCTGCGGATCATTTACCGGGCACGACAACGATTGAGGTAACAGCGGAAGACGGCATCACAAAGCTTAGCTACAGAATTAACTTTACGGTCCAGGAGCAAGAACCGGAGCCAACGAAAAACAGTGACGCCACGTTAAGCGGCATTATGATCGACGGTACAGCCTTGGCAGGATTCGATAGCAGCGTGGATACGTATGAAGTTGTTCTGCCTGCGGGTACAGTAAACGTACCTACGTTAACCGCGAATCCGACGGATTCGAAGGCAACAGTGAATGTGACGGCCACGGATCGCCTGCCGGGAACTTCGGTGATCGAAGTAACTGCAGAAGACGGCAGTACGAAGTTCTTTTATAAAGTAAACTTTACGGTTCAATCCAGTCCTTCAAACCCGGAACCGTCCAATCCAAATCCTTCGAGCCCTAGTCCGGGAGGGAATACATCTACAACAACACCTCCTACTGAAGAAAAGGGTAAGGTAGGTGAGGTGACAATTAAGCCGGCACAAATTGTCCCCATCAACGGAACTGCAACTCTCGAGATGCCAGCTGGGACTAAAGAATTAATACTTCCTTCCGATACCTTTAACCTACTAGGCGATAGCAAGCTGGAAGTGAAGCTGGATAACTTCACGATCGTTATTCCTGCCAAACTGTTTAAGCAGCTAAGCGGCGAGCTTAGTGCAACGGATCTGCAAAACAGCAGCATATCTTTAAAGCTGACGTCACTTACACAATCTGAAGTGAATGGAGCGATGGCTGCAGGCAAAAATACGATGAATGCAGATATCCGTTCAGCCGGGCAAGGATATGATGTGAGTCTGGCGCTGATCGGCAAAGCTGGAGTCATAACAACGCTGGATAAATTCGATCCGCGCATCACAATTCGGTTCCATTTGGACCCTTCGATCCTTTCGCCATTAACGGGTATTTACTTGATTGGGAATAATGGATTACTGGAATATATTGGTGGGGTAAGCGCTGATAACAACATTGTTAGCGAGATTAATCAATCTGGTAAGTATATCGCTCTTGAGCTGACAAAGAAATTTGCTGATGTACCTTCTACACACTGGGCTGCTAGCATCATTAAAGAATTGGCGGCGAAGCAAATTATTACGGGTACCTCATTGACTAGCTTCCAGCCACAGCGCAGTGTGACCCGTGCTGAATTTACTGCACTGATTGTCAGAGCGCTCCAGCTGAAGGGAACAAATGATGCAAGTGAACCAACCTTTACAGATATCAAAGCAACCGATTGGTATGCGAAAGCGATCGCGGTCGCAGTAGCAGAGGGCATTGTAAAAGGTAAAGGTACTTCCAGATTTGATCCAACGGCTCAGATAACGCGTGAGGAAATGGTTGTCATGATCATACGTGCGTATGATGCGGTTAAAGGGAGCAAGGCCGAAGGTTCAAGCCGTTTGTTTACAGATGCAGCGCAAATTGCAGCATGGGCTGCCGATGATGTAAAGGCGGCTGTATCACTGCGATTGATTCAAGGGCGTGATTCAGGCAATTTTGATCCGAAAGGCATTACGACTCGTGCGGAGGCAGCTCAAGTGATCTATAATTTGTTGGAAATTTTCTAACTGTTATTAAGATGGGCTGCGTAATTCATTAAAAAAGAAGACTTCTGATACATTCAGAGGTCTTCTTTTGTGATGTTTTTGTTGACAAAATAAGGAATTAACAATATATTATATATGCGAAAATAATTTATATATTATAACACAATAATAATATGTTGTCAACTACTATTTTCGGAGCATTTAACTGTTTTCTCAAGGATATTCAGCAAAAGTGGTGGGGGGAGGGAAATTATGTTTTTATCGCGAATATTCAATTCCTTAAATTCTTCTATAGAGGAACTAGCGGTGGTTCAGATCCTTGAACTAAATGAGAAAACAAAAGAATATGGACTTATTTTAACACCTGATGAAGTACGGCAAATGATGAATACCAGAAACCAGGTGCTTAACAACTATGGACGCGTGGAACTAAGTATAGAGGTCACCAAGGAGATCATTGAGTTATTTTCCGCTTCTCCCTATATCAATGAAGACGACTATCTTTTCACATTAAATGAGCTTCACGAAATTTTTTACTATATAAAAAATGAAACCGAAGAGAAGATCGGTGACTGTAGGATGATCGAGATGATGAGAAAGCTTTTTGACGGAGATTGCGGAGGTTCTCTGAATTTACTGAAAAGTAAGCTTGAGGAGTACGCAGAGGTCTTCAGAAGTGAGATACAGCTATATGAGGCTCTTGAAGGGGATGATGACTAATGGGATCGATGAATTACAACGATTTTCAAACATTAGTTGAGCGAGGAATCATTGAAAGAAAGAATCTCAAACAAAATCAGTATACGGTGTCCTTATTAAACGAAGGATTTCGTAATGGATTGCTGAACCGTCAGGAAATTTACAACATCCAAAATAGGCTCATGCTCGTCCTACAGAATCTGATCAAACGCTACACTAAAGGAGAGAGTTCTTCAGTTCCCACGGAAACGGCAGAAAGTCTTCTAACTTCCATGTTATACGCAATTGATGCCTATTTCCTTAGCTTGGGAACTCCAGAGAAGGCAATGACTTCTCTAAAAACGGTTGATATACAAAGTAGCTATGAAAAAGGAATCGAGACTGTAAGTACATGTTTTGAAGAATCGAAACAAATTTATAAACTAGTCAAAGAAGATAAGCTGAATGTTCCGGTTGACGCCTATAATATGACCATTAATGAATCCTTGCCTATTTTTATGAAGAAATACAGAATTATCTTTGATGCTCATAATACTATGGCAAGTATTGATTATCCGCTTGCGATCGATGATATGCGTCTTCAGGGCGTCTTTTACATTAAACAATATTTAGAACGTCTGTATATGGAAACGAAATTTTGTCAGTTGTTCAGCCAAGGTGATCTTCTCAATACGTTGGAGAGTTTTGGAAGAATGTATAAATTTGATTACCGGATCGAATTGTTTAATATTTATGAATTGATGTTGAATAGTGCTGTTTTTTCCGTTTTATCAGGTGGGAATACAGGTCAGGTTAAGATTTCGGCTTATCAATTTGAGCAAATAGAACGGTTATTAACTCAAGTGACTCCAGATCGAGTGGATATCATTGTTGGCGAAGCAATCAGAAGTCTTCTGAATGATCTGAATATCAGCGATTCGAGAATGAAAGATTACATGAATTTACACAGGAACCAGATGGTGCAGCGGATCGTCAATGCAGCTAATTCCTGCAGTTTGCAGGGACTCATTATTACCCAGCAAGAAGAGAGAATTAAACCTGTTGAATTTTCTTTAAACCTAAAAGATCGCTTGAGTGATATTAAACTACGAAAATTGTTGGTTGACGTCACGCAAATTGATAAGAAAGATAGAAAAGCCCAGCTCATCAAATCCAATCTGAATTCTCTTCACGATTATTTGGATGTTTTTGAATCGGATAGTCTTTACGGAGATGAATATGAAGCGTTATTCGTACTTTTCGGCGGCATGGAGTTGACAATCTTGGCTAAGATTGTTTTTTACGAAGATCTGCGGACCGGATTTTTGAGTTTTCAAGCAATGGTATCAGAACATGCCGGAAGCGAAGAGGAATGGAAGAAGCACTTCATTGAATATATGCAGAGGTTAAGCCCAGATCGACTTCAATCCATTGAGAAACTCATCTATATGATTGATTATGAAAAAATTAATTTCTATTGATCTGATCAAAGACAAACATAAAAAGTAAGTATGGTGTTCCAAAATAACTTGACAGATTTCATTTGCGCGTATACATTTGTATACATAAGCGACTCGTATACATATGTATACAACAAAGGAGGGGTTAATATGCGTGATGGACATTTCGGAAAACGCGGCCATCGAGAACATGGGGAACAAAAAGACCGTGGTGAGCATAGAGATCGTGAGCATATGGGCAGACATGGGATGGATTCTATGGATGGTCCCCCAAAAAGTGCTCAAACTTTTCGTCGCGGCAGAGCTCTAGCATTTTTGGAAAAGCTTAATGTGAATCGAGCCACTTTACAGCGGCAGCTGCAAACACCGGAGCTGGATTCGATCAAGCAAGTGATTAGCGGTGAACTGAAGGCAACAGAAGCGATCATTGAAGAGTTTATTCATATTTTTCAGATTCACGAAGTAACAACTGAAGAGAAGACGGTTTGTGATACTAAAAAAGAGGAGATTGATCCTGAAAATGAAAACCATTGATCTTATTAAAACGCGTAGAAGTATTAAGCAATTTAAGGCAGATTCCATTCATGAGGATGATTTATTGAAATGGCTGGAAGCAGCTAGTTATGCTCCAAACCATCGTATGAATGAACCTTGGGAACTCCTATTTATCGGGCCTGATACGAGAGCTAAATTAAAGCATAAGACGAATTTTGGAAGCGCTCCTGTCGTTCTTGCTATCTTATCTAAACCTGGTGCAACAGCGTTTGAACGTGACGAGAATGTTATGGCTGCCGCTTGTTTCGCACAGAACTTTTTATTAGCAGCACATGAAGTGGGGGTTGGTGCCTATTGGGCTTCTTTAGGTGCTTTGCCTCATAATCGTGAAATTCTAGGTGTTCCGCAAGATTACGATGTGATTGGACTATTTGGTATTGGATATCCAGAGGAAGTTCCAAATGCTAAGCCAAGAACACCGATGAAATCAAAAATCACATATTTATCTTAAAAGGTGATGGAATGTGGAAACTTAAGAGTTACTTAAGGCCATATTGGGTGTGGTCTGTGTTAGCACCACTTATGATGATGATCGAAGTGTCTATGGATTTGCTTCAACCTACATTAATGGCGAGCATTGTGGATCATGGGATTATGACGAAGGATGTATCACATATATATTCGACTGGATTGATCATGCTTGGAGTGGCATTGATCGGTCTATTGGGTGGGGTGGGCTGTACCGTTTTTTCAAGTATCGCCTCTCAAAATTTTGGTAATGATTTACGGATCAATCTGTTTGAACATATTCAGAAATTCTCAAATAAGAATCTGGATCAATTGAAGACAGGTTCGTTAATTACTCGTTTAACAAATGATGTGGTGCAGCTACAAACCTTTGTCCAGATGATTTTGCGGAATATCCGATCTCCATTGCTATTGATTGGTAGTTTGGTGATGGCCATCCGGATTAGTCCTACGTTGACGCTCATTCTTGTCGTTGCCGTGCCATTGCTGGTTGCCATATTGTATGGGTTAATTCGACTTTCTTTTCCTTTGTTCGAGAAAATGCAAACTAAATTAGACGGAGTCAATACCGTATTGCAGGAGAATTTATCGGGCATCCGTGTAGTCAAAGCATTTGTTCGTGGCAAACATGAAGAGAAACGGTTTAATACAGCCAACAAGGATTACACAGAGACTGCGATAAAAGCGGTACGCCTAATGTCATTAAATATGCCGCTCATGATGCTAGTGCTCAATGCAAGTATTGTAGCTGTCCTTTGGTTTGGAGGGGCGCAGAGCTGGAATGGCACGCTTCCGGTAGGTCAGTTGATCGCCTTTATTAACTACATCACCCAACTATTGATGTCCATGTTAATGCTGAGTAATATGCTCATATTCTTCTCGCGTGCAAAAGTCTCCGCAGATCGGGAGAATGAAGTGTTGTCCACAATCAGCGAGATTACAGAAGTAACCGATGCTAAGAAAGATGCTATATCTAACGGTCGAATTGTATTTGACAACGTTTCCTTTGCCTATGATCCTGCGGATGAGAACCTTGTGTTAGATGGCATCAATTTCACTGCTGAGCCAGGTGAAACCGTAGCCATCCTTGGAGCCACTGGTGCTGGTAAATCAACCTTGGTTAGCCTCATTCCTCGTCTTTATGATGTATCCTCTGGATCTATTACGATTGATGGTTCCGACACTCGGCAAATTTCTTTGGAACAATTGCGTCGCAGGATCGGTTATGTTATGCAGCAGGCTATTCTGTTCAGTGGAACAGTCCGGGATAATATCCGCTATGGCAGACCGGAGGCTACAGATGAAGAAGTGGAACAAGCAGCAATTGCCGCTGAAGCGCATCTTTTTATTATAGAACTTCCAGAAGGCTATGATACAGTGCTTGGTCAAAGAGGGATTAACTTGTCTGGTGGGCAGAAGCAGCGGCTTTCGATTGCAAGGGCTTTGTTAATACAGCCAACAATCCTAATCATGGACGACAGTACTAGCGCCCTTGATGCGGCGACAGAGTCGCGAATTCGACAAATGTTAAAAACACGGCTACATAGCAGTACAAATATTTTAATAGCTCAACGTGTCACTTCTGTGATTGATGCGGACCGCATATTAATTCTAGAAAACGGTCGAATCGCTATACAAGGTACACATGATGGACTTATGAGCAGCAGTGAAATATACAGAGATATCTGGAAGTCGCAGATAAAGGGGGAGGAGATGCCTTATGTCAAAGTCTAATAACGGCATGAACACCACTCCTTTCAATCGACCAGGCGGATTCGGCCCAGGACCGGGATCAGGCCCCGGACGCGGCGGCGCTGTACCAATCGTCCGCGCCAAGAATCAAGCAAGTACGCTTAAACGCATCTGGACTTACTTGAATCGCCAACGGTTCGGGTTAATTATTGTGTATGTATTTACGGTGTTGAATGCACTTCTTTCATTGATCGGACCGTATCTCATCGGTAAAGCGATTGATACTGCGGTTATTCCGCATGATTATCATGGTCTTGTGCGGTTTTGTATTCTCCTTATTGGCATTTATGGGTTAGGTAGTGTAGTTGCTTGGGTGCAAGCATACGTCATGACATCTGTTTCACAGAATACCGTATTTGAGCTGCGTCGTGATCTGTTCAGCAAGTATCAGCAGCTACCTATTAAGTTTTTTGACACACGAGCTAATGGAGAGCTGATGAGCCGGGCAACGAACGATATAGAGAGCGTATCCAGCACACTCAATCAGAGTGTAACCCAGTTGTTAAATAGTTTGATTACGCTAAGCGGTTCGCTCGTTATAATGTTCATGCTGAACGTTCCTTTGACCGTAGTTTCACTAATCACAATTCCGCTCGTACTACTGGCTAGTCGTAAAATTATAGGTTTAAGCCGAACTTATTTTCGAAATCAGCAGCGGCATTTAGGTGAACTGGGCGGGTTTATCGAAGAAACCATCAGCGGACAAAAAGTGGTCAAACAATACAATAGAGAAGAAGCGGAAGTTAAGCGATTCCGCAAAATCAGCGGAGAGCTGAACAAGGTCAGCATTAAGGCACAAATCGTATCTGGACTAGTGGGACCCGTGATGAACATGATTAATAATCTTGGATTTGCGATCATAGCCGGGGTTGGGGGCTGGATGGCCTTCCATAACATGGCTACAGTAGGTATAATCGTTAGCTTCCTTACCTATTCCAAACAGTTCGGTAGACCCATTTCTGATCTTGCTAACCAGTACAATTTAATCCAATCTGCAATTGCCGGAGCGGAGCGTGTGTTTGAAGTTTTGGAGATGCCGTCCGAATATGGGGATGAAGAAAGTGAGAATCTGCCAAGGCTAAAAGGGGAGGTTGTTTTCCAGGACGTTTCCTTTGCTTACAAATTGGATACACCGATTCTGTCTGGAGTTACGTTTGAAGCCAAACCTGGGGAGAAAATTGCGCTTGTTGGCCCAACAGGAGCAGGTAAAACAACTATTGTTAACCTGCTGAGTCGTTTCTATGATTTGAACGGAGGTGCCATCCGGATTGATGGCCGTGACATCCAAGAGGTAGATAAAAATTCACTTCGTAGTCAGCTAGGGATGGTGCTGCAAGATGCGCATGTATTCTCGGGAACCATTCGTGAGAATATTCGGTTTGGCCGACTTGATGCGACCGATCAAGAGATTGAGCAAGCTGCGCGGCTAGCCAATGCGGATGCTTTTATCAAAAGATTGCCGCATGATTACGAGACCCTTCTTAATGCAGAAGGTAGTAATCTTAGTCATGGACAGCGCCAACTGTTAACAATCGCTCGCGCAATTTTAGCTGATCCTGCCATATTAATTCTTGATGAAGCAACCAGTAGCGTAGACACACGTACGGAAATGCACATTCAACAGGCAATGAAGAATTTGATGAAGGGTCGAACAAGCTTTGTAATTGCCCACAGGCTTAGTACGATTCAGGACGCAGATCGTATACTCGTGATCCAGGGTGGAGGAATTGCTGAGCAAGGAAATCATGAGGAGCTTCTTGCAATGCAGGGCGCCTATTACGAGTTATACAATACCCAGTTCAAACGAGCGATTTAAAGAAATAATTATATGGCTGTTGAAAAAACACTGACTTGGATCAGTGTTTTTTTGTTAGAGAGGTGACCACAGACCATCGAATTGACCGCCGAAACGCGACATTGTATGCTACAACAAGATAATGTAAACAAGGAAGTGATTATGTGAGCCATTCCAGCTATGAGCAGCTTGAGACAGAAGGCAAACTACCGTTTGATGTTTCTTTACATAGCGTCAGCTTTGTGCCGAATCATTGGCATACGAGTGTGGAGCTGATTTTTGTGCTGTCTGGTAATCTAGAGGTTTCGACCGGAAACCGTCAATATAGGCTTAAAGAAGGGGATATGCTACTCATTAACCAGTGTTACGTGCATGAAGTTATCGGATTAGATGAGAATATCATCGCTACCTTTCAAATCCCTACAACCTATCTTAAGCAGCACATCCACAATGTGGAAAAGATCAGCTTTGAATGTTATTCTGCAGAAGCCGGTCCTGAGAAGCAAAATGGCTTAGATAACATGCGTCAGCTCATGGCTGAAATGGTACAGCTGAAATACAAAGGTGGGGAAGCCTATGAACTGGGGATGGAAGCACGTATGCTTGGGTTTTTCTCTGTTTTGGTCAAACAGTTCAAGCTGCCAAATTCCGGCGAAGCGATGAATATAAAATATATGGAACGAATGATGAGCATCATCACTTATATAGATGAACATTATAAAGACCCGGTGTCGCTGCAGATAATCGCGGAACGAGAGTATTTGTCGGTGCCGTATTTATCCAAATTTTTTAGCGAGAATATTGGGGTCAACTTCCAGACGTACTTAACCAGCATTCGTTTAAAAAATACCGTAGAAGCCCTTTTAAGAGATCAAGAGCATTCCCTTGCTGAACTGGCACTTGAGCAGGGCTTTCCAAACGCGAAATCTTTTTACACTGCATTCAAAAGCCGATATCATATCACACCACATGAATATCGCAAAAAATATCGGCCGCAAACTCACTCGAAACAGGAAGGTTCTACTTCCGGATACTTAGCGTTTAATCAATCCAGCGCACTGGGCATTATTCGGCAATTCCTCCGGCGTAGTCAGTCGCACCAGCTTGAACCCGTGCATCCGGTTGTTCAGCTGTCTGCGAGCATTTCGTTAGACAGGATTCAGCGGCAAATTCAGCATAGCTGGAAAAATATTATTACAATCAGTAAAGCAAATGAAGGACTTCAAAGTGATGTACAAGCTCATTTGAAATATGTACAAGAGCGGTGTCCGTTTCGCTATTTACGTTTTCATGGAATTTTTGATGATTCAATGATGGTGTACCGGGAGGATCACGAAGGGCAGGCACATTATAATTTTCGCTTTGTAGATCAGTTGTTTGATTTTCTGTTATCGATCGGCTTGAAACCTTTTATAGAACTGGGCTTTATGCCTTTTGATCTCGCAGTAGACAGCAGTAAACATGTATTTTATGAAAAGAGTTACGTGAGTCCACCTAAATCCATGGACCGTTGGTGTGAATTGGTTGATCGCTTTATTCGCCATTGTCTCAGTCGGTACGGTCTAGAAGAGGTGGAAAGCTGGAGGTTTGAATTCTGGAATGAACCGGAATATGGATTGTTCTGGCCTGCGACGGAAGAAGCGTACAACGAATTGTATGCCCGAACGTTCGACACCCTCAAAGCCATCTCTCTGAACCTACAGATTGGCGCTCCTGGTAGAATTATTACGCTGAACGCCAATGCGTTTTGTGAACAGTTTTTCACATTCTGCAAAGAACGGGGTTGTCTTCCTGATTTTATCCCGTTACATTTTTATCCGCATGAGGACATGGATGATCTGCTTAGTAACAATTGGGGGCAAAAAGAACTATCAAGTGAAAAAGAAATGTCTCCCCTGACAGTTGAGGGGTTCAACAAAGTGTCCCCAAACCCTGACTATTTGAAGGAATCACTGGAGCGTGAAATCGGGCTGCTCGCTGAGTTAGGACTTAGCGGACAAGAGCTATATTTAACCGAATGGAATTCAACAGCATTTCATCGCGAATTGACCAATGACACATTATATAAAGCTGCATATATCGTAAAGAATATCATCGAAAATCTCGACAGCATCAGTGGGTTCGGATATTGGGTACTGAGTGACAATATTGAAGAAACAGCGGCTTCATCCCGGATGTTTCATGGTGGGCTTGGACTTATGGCTCAGTATGGAATTCCGAAAGCAGCTATGCATGCCTATGAAATGCTCGCTAAGCTGGGGAATCGGCTAGTCGCACACGAAGAGGGTTATATCGTGACGGCTGGTAGAGGCGGTTATCAGATTCTGGCTTATAATTACTGTCACTTTGATGATTTGTACGCGCTTGGTGATACTTCATTCATTACACCTACTAGCCGTTATAGTGGCTTCAAAAACGAGAGGCTTCTTAAAGTTGAGCTCACATTAACTGGATTACCATCTGGCAGATATAAGCAAGTAAACCATACGATCAGCAGGGCACATGGCAGCAGTTTTGACAAGTGGGTAGAGATGGGGGCTCCAACCGTTCTGACTGCAGAGGACACTGCTTATCTAAAAGCTGCCTCTATTCCAGGCAGACAGATTCAGCTTCTTGAAGTAGGTGAAGAGCTTTCTGTTGTCATTAGAATGGAACCTCATAGCGTAGAACTCATTGAGCTGACTCCATTGTTTTGAGAAAATGAGTCAATTTTTAAGCTTCATCTTGATAAAGATTTTTGAAACGCTTTCATTTAGATTAAAAATGAACCTAAAAGTGTGTAATTGACTACCTCTCCTGTAAGAGGTGGTTTATTTTATAATCGAATTGTAAACGTTTTCTAAAAGGATGAGGAGGAATTACAATGACTGGAGCATCGATTAAAGGGCAGGTTCTCACCCCTTTTCGTAGATTGACCTTTGGTATTCTGCTTGGTTACGGCATGATGATGCTGGCACTGATGACACCTGCCACCTTGCTGCTGACCTTTAAAATGATTGAAGTGGATCCGAATGGTTACACCTCTTCCTATGGACTGGTTGCAGGAATTGGCGCAATCTTTGCACTTATCGGAAATCCGATTGGCGGTGCACTCAGTGACCGAACCCATCTTTCGTTCGGACGGCGGCGCACGTGGATTATCCTTGGTCCACTAGTTGGCTGTACAGCGCTGGTATGTACTGGTTTCGCCAACGAGCCTTGGCAGATCATGATTAGCTGGGCAGTCGCACAATTTTTCTTCAATGTAGGGATGGCAGCCTATACAGCGCTTATTCCAGACCATGTATCTCAGGAAAAACAAGGGACAATCTCCGGATTAATCGGTCTCACTATTCCAATCGCTATGACGGTAGGGATGATCATGATGACAGTGATGACCTCAGTTTCTTCAGAAATTAAGTGGCTTTTGCTCGGAGTAATCGGCATCATAGGTCCACTCCTCAGTACGTTGATTATTAAAGAAGGTAAAGTAGAACTTGTTCCCAAGACAAATAATCAAATATCGCTGGGTAAGAAGCTGAGTACGATTTTTCCTAGTCCACGTAAATTCCCGGAATTCTCTTGGGCTTTCGTATCCAAGTTCCTGATCATGATGGGATATTGTAGCACTTTATACCTCACAGTCATGCTGGTAAACCGGATGGGACTTACGGAAGAGCTGGCTACCGCAAAGGTTGCTACGATTAATATCGTTATGCTAGTGGGTGTTGCAATTACAAGTATCTTCGGTGGGGTGTTGTCAGATAAATTTGGTAAGCAAAAACCATTCCTGATCGTTTCAGGGTTCATCATTGCTATTGGGGTTCTGTTGTTTGCCTTTGTGCCAAGTTATCCGGCCTACATTGCCGGAGCTGCAGTGATCGGATTGGGCTTTGGCTGCTTCTCAGCCGTAGATATGGCACTCGTTGCACGGATTCTTCCAAGTAAAGAGGATTCAGCCAAAGACTTTGGGATTATGAACGTAGCTAATGCGTTGCCTCAGTCCATTGTTCCAGCAATTGCTCCCGTGCTGTTAGGCATTGGCAGCTGGACCTTCTTTTATATCTTCCTTGCCGTCTGCACCATATTCGGTATGCTGGCAGTGAAGCCACTTCCAGAAGTGGGAACAGAGAAAAGAGCTCAAACTGCTGAACTGACGGCTGTCGAAACACAATCACAAAAAGCCAATTTGGTCTAAGAAAAAACAAACAAGAAAACAGTGGAGGGAAACCAAATGAATCAGAGAGAGACTATTAAAACTAAAAGCCATCATACCATTTCTTACGTAAGCAATAAGGGCGGTCCAACCTTGGGTTATTCCCCTGAATCTGGAGTGCAGATTCTCCAGCAGGACGGACTGTTCTTCAAAGATTTAAATCGTAATGGCAAGCTGGATAAATATGAGGACTGGCGATTGACGCCACAAGAGCGGGCTGAAGATTTGGCTTCACAGATGAGTATTGAACAAATTGCTGGACTCATGCTGTATAGTCGTCATCAATCCATCCCAGCAGTTAGCAGCAGCTGGTTCTCAGGAACGTATAACGGTAAATCCTATGAGGAGAGCGGAGCCAAGCCATGGGAGCTTACCGATGAACAGCTGGCATTTCTGGCACAGGACCATCTAAGACATATTCTGGTGACCACCGTGGAAACTCCGGAAATTGCCGCCCTGTGGAACAACCAGGTACAAGCATTTGCAGAAGGAAGCGGTCTAGGGATTCCAGCCAACAACAGCTCCGATCCTCGCCATGGCTCAGATTCTAGCTCGGAGTTTAATGCTGGAGCTGGTGGACAAATCTCCATGTGGCCGGAGACGCTGGGTCTTGCGGCTACCTTCGATCCGAAGATCACTTATCAGTTCGGGCAAGTTGCCTCGCGTGAGTATCGCGCACTGGGTCTAGGTACGGCGCTATCGCCGCAAATAGATATAGCTACAGATCCGCGATGGTTTCGCTTTAACGGCACATTTGGTGAAGATTCTAAGTTGTCTGCTGACATGGCAAGAGCCTATGTCGACGGCTTCCAGAGCTCGGAAGATGACCGGGAGATTCACGAAGGCTGGGGATATGATAGTGTGAACGCTATGGTAAAACATTGGCCTGGCGGTGGTTCCGGGGAAGGCGGAAGGGATGCGCATTATGCTTGCGGCAAGTATGCCGTCTATCCGGGCGGTAACTTTGAAGAACATCTTATTCCTTTTACAGAAGGAGCTTTTAAGCTGGATGGCCCAACCAAGCAGTCTTCAGCTGTCATGCCATATTACACAATTTCTACAGATCAAGATCAGTTGAACGGGGAGAATGTCGGAAATTCTTATAATTCCTATCTTATTACCGATCTGCTTCGGGAAAAATACGGTTACGATGGTGTTGTGTGCACAGATTGGCTCATTACAGCAGACGAATCAGATAGTAAGGATTCCTTTCTCAGTGGTAAACCTTGGGGAGTGGAGGGTATATCCGTCGCAGAACGGCATTACAAGCTCTTGATGGCAGGCGTTGACCAATTCGGCGGCAATAATGAGATGGAGCCAGTCCTTGAAGCATACCGAATGGGAGTAGCTGAGCATGGAGAGGTATGGATGCGGAATCGCTTTGAGCGGTCAGCTGTTCGGCTTCTACTTAATATTTTCCGTCTGGGTCTCTTCGAGAACCCGTATTTAAAGCCTGAGGCGAGCGCTCAGATTGTTGGGAATCCGGCGTTTATGCAATCAGGCTATGATGCACAGCTGAAGTCGATCGTGCTGCTGAAGAACAAAAATCGGGTATTGCCGTTGGTAGCGAAACAAACCGTATTTATTCCGAAGCGTTATACTCCAGCAGGAAAGGATTGGTTCGGCAACCCAACGCCCGAAAAGACAGAATATCCGGTGAACCTGGAGGTTGTGTCTAAATATTATCATGTGACAGATCAGCCGGATAAAGCAGATTTTGCTCTCGTCATCATAAGCAGTCCCAAATCAGGAGTAGGCTTTAGTCAGGAAGATTCTGATCAAGGCGGTAACGGCTACGTGCCAATCAGCTTGCAGTATAGACCGTACACTGCGGAACATGCTCGGGAGCAGAGCTTAGCTGGAGATGCGCGGGATAACGATGTACTTAACCGTTCTTATAAAGGAAAAACCGTTGTTACGCATAATGAGAGCGATCTGGATCATGTCCTGGAAGCTCGCAAGCTGATGAAAGACAAACCGGTAATTGTGTCAATGTTGCTGTCCAATCCTTCGGTTGTTGCAGAATTTGAGGGAGAGGCTGATGTTATCCTTGTTAACTTTGGGTTGCAGGATCAAGCACTTATGGAGGTTTTAACGGGTGCGGAGGAGCCTTCTGGATTGCTTCCAGTACAAATGCCATCAGGTATGCAAACGGTAGAAGAGCAGCTGGAAGATGTGGCGCGAGACATGGAATGTCATGTGGATTCAGAAGGACATGTATATGATTTTGCCTTTGGAATGAATTGGAATGGTGTTATAGAGGATGCAAGAACGAAAAATTACCGGAAATAAGAACCGTTCTGCGGAAAAATAAAAGCGAAGCACCGCCTGAAGAATTTATCAGGCGGTGCTTTGTGGATCTATCGGTTTTCCGATAATGGAGCTATAAATTCCTGTAACCGATCCTGCCAAATGCAAAATCTGCTTCAGACGATCCATATCCACATAGATATCTTCGAATCCCGGAAAACGAATAGCAGGATCTGGCCAGCCTTGACCATACATCATGTAATAATCAAGAGCGTTATGGTTGCTGATCATCCAATACGTTGGAACGACATGCTGTTTATGAACAATTTCGATAACTTGTGTTCCAGGTTGACAAAACGCCAAATTGGCCAGTCCAGCGCCATGCGCTCCCAAGATTAGCTTAGCCGAAGCGAATAACTGGATTTGCTGTGCAACCGTCCAATCCTCAAGGTGAATAGGTTGAATGCTATATTCTTCAAGGCAGCGTATAACTTCCTCTTCATTGACCAAGCGCCTGGTGCTTGCTTTGTTTCGAGAAATATAAATGCGCTCAGGTGTAGCGAGTGTTGATTCCCTATGAGGTAGTAATAATTTACGTAGCGTATCCGTGGTCCACGGGGGATAGTGGGAATTCATCATCAAAGAAGGGATAAGTAGCTGATCAGCTTCAAAGAAAGCTTCAGGATTTGTCCGGATTACTGAAGACTCTGATATCCCGAGCATAGCCCAGGTTTGTTCCACAAATGGTCCATATGGATTTGGATTCATCAGGATGGAGGTATAAGGAATTCCACTCATTTTGAGCATCGCCAACCTAGGGAGCACATCATACAACCAGTGGAAATAGTTATAGCTTCCGCAAAACGTCAACACAGCCACAGTTCCTTCTAAATATTGAAGTTTTGGATCATTCCACCGGTGGAATACAGGGTGTTCCTCTGCTTCTAGCATTCTATTTTGCATGGCGTCATATTCCTGTGACAGATCAAAGATCAGCTTTCCTTCCGGAGATAGAACAGCACCAGATTCTCCCCATACCCTTCCACTCGAGATAGTGGCTACGTATCCGCCAATAGGCTGTAAACAATAAGGTGTCAGTGCAGGATGAATGCTCGATTCAGTGCTTTTAGGAGCAATGAAATGGGCAGCCCTACCGAAATCAAAGGGAATAACCTGTCCAGCTTCATGGATAGTTCTTTTTTGTCCCCATTCTGCTTCAAGTTCCAAGATGCTCCGGTAATATCCAGAGGGCGTTCCCCCGTTCACAGAAAAACTCATCGTTTCACCTCTTTTGGCCAAGTAGAACTCTAGAAACATCATTAAGCTATTCTATGGAACAAAGAACTTAACGACACAATTCCTTCGGAAAAGGGCGAGTGAACAGCGTTAAAAGCAGTCAACTTTATAAATAGCTTGACTTGGAGTGAACTCCAAGTGAAATAATAACAGATAACTGCTAGTGAACCTTACCTTCTATTGAAAGAGAGGAGTCATTGTAAATGGACTATGTGAAACTTGGCAATACTGGCTTAGAAGTATCCCGGCTGTGTCTTGGCTGTATGAGCTTTGGGGTAGCAGAACGCTGGATCCATCAGTGGGTGCTTGATGAGGAGCAGAGTCGGCTGATCATAAAAAAAGCTCTAGAGCTCGGAATTAACTTTTTTGATACGGCTAATGTGTATTCTGACGGAACGAGTGAGGAGATTCTTGGACGGGCACTCAAGGATTATGCTAATCGAGATGAAATTGTCCTCGCCACTAAAGTTTATAATCGTATGCATGAAGGACCCAATGGTGCCGGACTTTCCCGAAAAGCAATTATGAGTGAAATCGATAAGAGTCTAAAAAGATTGGGAACAGACTATGTGGATTTGTACCAGATTCATCGCTGGGATTATCACACACCTATCGAGGAAACGATGGAGGCACTTCATGATGTGGTTAAGGCGGGAAAGGCAAGATATATTGGTGCTTCTGCAATGTATGCTTGGCAATTTCAGAAAGCTTTATATGTAGCGGAGAAGAATGGCTGGACCCGGTTTGTATCCATGCAGAATCACCTCAACCTTATCTACCGTGAAGAAGAGCGCGAGATGTTACCACTTTGTAAGGAAGAAAAAATTGGTGTTATTCCATATAGTCCGTTGGCCTCCGGTAGATTAACTCGCGACTGGACAGTATCAACACATCGTTCAGAGACCGATCAAATACAAAAATCCAAATATGATGGAACTGCAGATGCTGATCGTTTAGTTGTGGAGCGGGTAGCTGCAATTGCCGAAAAGCATGGTGTTCCGCGGATTCGTATTGCTCTTGCATGGTTGCTTCAAAAAGAACCGGTAACTGCTCCAATTATTGGTGCTACGAAAATGTCTCATCTCGAAGATGCTGTAGGAGCGTTATCCATTACGTTAACACCTCAAGAAATTACGTTCTTGGAAGAACCCTATACACCGCATCCAATCATTGGTTTTAATTAATATTGAGGATCGGAGGATAATGAAAGTATGACCATTACAGAAGTAAGTGGAAAATTTAATCTTACGCCGGATACGCTCCGCTATTATGAACGCATCGGTATTATTCCACACGTGAATCGCAATAAAAGTGGAAATAGAGATTATTCGGAAGAAGACTGCAGGTGGATTGAACATATCAAGTGTATGCGAGGCATTGGGCTTCCTGTTGAAATCTTGATTAAGTATGTCGAGCTGTATAGACAGGGCGATGAGGCTAATCATGCTAGAGTAGAACTCTTGATTGATCAGCGGAAGCAGCTTTTATCTAGAATGGAAGAGATGAACAGAGTAATGGAACGGATGGATGCAAAAATTGAACGATTGAGTAAACAATAAGTCCTCTTTTGAGGGCTTATTGTTATGTTAAGGATGTTCTTTTATAGCTTCTTCCGATAAGCTTTGGGAGACATACCGTAGGTTTTGGTGAATTGTCGTGTAAAGTAATTGCTATCGCTAAACCCGCTTTCATGTGAGATCTGAGTAATACTGAAGTCAGAATGCTTCAACAAGCTGCAAGCCCGTTCCAGACGCAATCGATGGAGATAGGAGATAGGAGTCGTTTGATAGTAAGAGCGAAAGATCCGGTTTAAATGTCTAACGGATACCCCTGAGTGTGCGGCGATTTGATCCAGCGACAACGCTTCAAGATAATGGTCTTCCATAAAAGAGAGCGACTTCGCTAAATGTATTAGGTGATTATCCAGGCTGCCTTTATCCTGTTTTTCATAATGCCTTGATAAATAGACAACCAGCTCCATAAATCGTGAGACGAGCAAAGTCTGATATCCTTGAAGTTTGTGGCTATATTCTTCAATCATATCGGCAATGAGTGTAGTGACAAATTCCAGCATGGGAATTGGCAAGCTTAGTTTACTTGTGTAGGCGTGTTTATGACGATACAACGGCTCCAATACAAACAGCGCCTGAAAGCCGTTCGAAGTTCGCAGATCTGATCCAGCTGTCGACAGCATTTCAGGCTTGTACATAATATTACAGATCTTAAAATCCTGAGGATCTTTAAAAGCATGCGGGGTTGAACCATTAATAACAAAGACATTCCCCTTTTTGATGAATGATTCTTCGGTATTCACAATATGAGTAGCAGTACCACTCAAGACAATTACGAGCTCTGAAAAGTCCACATGTCTATGAAGGTCAGTATCATTGTCGTGGAAGCCGTATTGAATAAAAAATGGGAATTTCTGATCTGATGTAAACCAATTTAAATAAAATTCGCTCAATCCGTAACCCTCCAAAAGAATGTCTAGATGAATGTCTATATCATGCTATTTTACGACTGGATAATCAAGGTTTATCGTTTAGCTAGTGGAGTATAATCCTTGACATAGATGCAAATGTTCAATAAAAGGAGAATGCTTCATGAAATATAACAATCCGATATTACCAGGTTTTTATCCAGATCCAAGCATTTGCAGAGTAGGCGAGGATTACTTTTTGGTAAACAGTTCATTTGCTTACTCTCCGGGAATCCCCATTTGGCATAGTAAAGATTTAGTCCATTGGAAGCAGCTCGGATATTGCTTAACGCGTGATTCCCAGCTTCAATTTGATACATCGGTCGTGTCTGGAGGGGTGTGGGCACCAACCATTCGTCATCATAACGGTCGATTCTACATGGTGACGACAAATCAGGATAGCGGTGGACACTTCTACGTTTGGACGTTAGACCCAGCAGGTGAGTGGTCGGATCCTATTTACGTGGATCAGGAAGGGATTGATCCCTCCTTATTTTTTGACGGTGGAAAAGTGTATTTTACAAGCACTGGCACCAAAGATGGTATGGGAATCTACCAATGTGAGATTGATATTGAAACGGGCCATAAGCTGAGCGATTCTCGCTTAATATGGACAGGCAGTGGCGGTAAATTTCCTGAAGGACCACATCTTTATAATATAAATGGCTACTATTATTTAATGTGTGCTGAAGGCGGGACAGAATATGGACATATGGAGACCATAGCAAGAAGTAAATCACCCTATGGACCCTTTGAATCCTCTCCCTGGAATCCCATTTTGACTCACCGGAGCTCGGATTACCCTATTCAAGCTACGGGACATGGCGATCTGGTAGAAGCACAGGATGGCAGCTGGTGGGCGGTATTGTTAGGGATACGACCAGTAGGATATCCATATCGACATCATCTTGGTAGAGAGACATTCCTTGCTCCGGTCCATTGGAGTGAAGATGGATGGCCGATGATTGGAGATCACGGTGTTGTTGGATTAGAAATGGAAGCTGACACTCCACCACCAGTGCTATGGGAAAAGGAGCCTGAGACCGATGATTTTAATCGATCTGATTTAAGAATGAGCTGGAACTTTATCCGCAATGCTAAAAAAGTCGATTGGTCTTTGCAAGAGCGACCAGGGTGGCTAGCATTATATGGAGCGGATGTGAGATTAAGCGAACAGGGAACGCCTGCATTTATTGGCTGTAGACAGCGCCACTTGGATTGTGAAATCTCTACTAAAATAGAATTCAACCCACTAGATGGTGATGAAGCAGGTCTTGTTGTGTTTATGGATCGGATGTATCACTACGCAATCGGGCTAACCCAGGTAGAGGGTGAAAATGTGATTACGCTGCGAAGACAAGTGGGTAGCATAAGTGATGTGAAATATTCTTCTCCATTTGAAGGCACAGTCGTAGAATTGAGGATTCAAGCATTACCTGAGAAATATTTGTTCTTTTATCGAGGTGAAGATCAGTTATGGCATCCACTTGGTGAAGCGGAGACGCACTTGATCTCTACAGAAGTGGCAGGCGGATTTACCGGAGTGTTCTTTGGAATGTATAACTACTCAACCAACCGAACAATCGCATATTATGATTGGTTCCGCTATCAAAAGGAATGACAATCCAAAAAAATGTTAAATTAGGAAATGGCGGTGCTCGGGATGTTATCCCAGCACCGTCATTTCTTGTATTCGGCAATAGCTTAATTTTTCCGTATATATTCTATATACCAGTGCTGATTGTGACCGCCGTTATCGCTCCATTGAATGGCCTGCGCACCGCTGGTTTTATCTTGTCCCGATATATCTAATAACTTGCCACTGGCACGGTTTTTAATTTTATACGAGTTTTTTTCACCAGTCGGAATAAGTTCCCACTGTTGGTTCCACCCGGTATTGCTTGGCCATTGAATAACACTGGCCCCATCGGATGATGATGATCCGTTGACATCCAATAAATCTCCGCTAGCTATGTTTCTGAAATTATAATATCCGTTCTCTGCAGTTTCGAGATACCATTTTTGATAATCTAATCCTTGATCGATGTATTGTACGATAAGCGCACCGTCCGCTTGTGAATCCGCTCCGCTGACTGACAGCACGTTATTGCTGTGTTCATTGATAATTCTGAGAGGGATTGGCACTCCAGCGTGCGTCGTTGAAGTTAGTGCGAGTGATGATGCAGATACAACTAACATAAGTGCCAAAATCGTTTTCAAACCGTAGCGAATGAGAGATCGTTTCATGAAAATACACTCCTTCTTCAATTTAATTTAATTGCGGCCTGTCCAATTTTAAAAAAGTTTTATGTATTCAATTTAATCACCTCCTAAATCGGTAAATGTACTGCATATCATGTAATAGAATCTGAAAAATCTATCTTCAAAGTAAATAGATTAAATATAAATAAATAATGGTTCATTTGCTAAGAATATACTTTAATATAAAATAATGAGTCAATATGATTTTTTTCACTATTTATATAAAAATAATAATGTCAACTGCTTTAAATGAGCATATCAAAAACAAAAAAATACTCACCGGATCATAAAAAGAAACGGCCAAATCCGTATCTTTTTGTGGGCATTCATATATTAAATTTCTAGGTTCAGTGCTAATAGGAAATATCTTCTTGTCTACTTTTTAAGATATTCTTGGTAAGGTAAGGGGATATCAATAAATAAGAGGTGATGAGTTGTAATGATTAAGAAATACTGCTTGTTCTGTGATGAGATGGTATCCATTACATCGGAAGGCGATTACGATAGATATTTAGGCTGTAATTGTTCTCCTGACGGGTTCTATAGCTTATTGAGAGACAGCTATGAGCCTATAAATTCTCTTGCGCATTCAAAGAAACGCGATATGTTTCATGTAGTATCGGCTTATATACGGGAGCTGACAGATCGTGGAGAGAAGGTCAGTTTATCGGCCGGTGATTTAGAATCCATTGTAAATTCCTCGAAAATTCCAGTGACGATTGAAGATAAAGGCAACCGTTTACTGCAATACTTATACAGACATTCTGAAGCCCCAGGGGAATCCGTTGTTATTCAGCCACTCTCCAGTAGCTATAACCTAACGTATTCACCTAATCTGCAAGAACTGGTATATATCATAGATAAGCTGATAAACGAGCAGTTTATGATCAGGGAGGGCATGACCTTTAAGCTGACGGACGAGGGATGGAATGAAGCTGCCGCAATCGCAGGAGGCAAAAAATTAAAACCCTGTATCGTTCTATTGTCAGATGCGGAGGATTTGCACACGGAGTGGGTGGATAAGCTGCTTCCTAAAATCGAGCAGTTTGGTTATATTCCACGGCTACTAAGGCATACGTCAACGCAAAACCGTGAACCGTATTCCTTGGAGCTTATAGAAGAGAGCAAACTGATTATCGCTGATTTAACCGGCCAATCCCCTGAAGTGTATTTTACTGCAGGATATGCACTCGGGTTGAACATTCCAGTAATTTGGACTGTAAACAGCAGCGATGCTAATGATCTTTTCGTACAAGTGAAAAATATCCGTCCTATCGTTTGGGATACAGCTGAAGAGCTGGTAGTTTTGCTCCAGCAGAAGTTGAGTTTATAGAGTCTATGTCAAATTTAAAATGAACATCTAACGCAGAAGAAGCCGCGAAATATTGCGGCTTCTTTCTTTTTGCTATAACCGTTAATGTCCCGACACAACGCTATTACGAATTTTTTTTTCTATTATTGACGACTGACCCGAGACCTACGAATAGGAATGCTACAATACTGCAGAGAAAAAATAGGTAACTAAGCGGAATTAAAAAAAAAACCGGCTCATGCAAGATTCCATCCGGTCCCACGCTTGAACCGACCGTACGTGAGATCATTAAACTGATGATGCTTAATAATAATGGTGAAGCTGCTAATAGATATTTCTTTTTCATATGACATTCTCCTTTTCTTAATAACCCTATAATACACAAATCAAACTTGTAAATCAATATTAATTTATTGATAATCGATATATCATTATTGTGATTCAAATGAATTAACTTGTGCTTAGAATTTGATTTGAAAAAGGGGACTTGACCATAATTGCTGGCGAGGACTATTATTTGGTTTAAACAAATTCATGTAAGTCTCAAGGCTTTTTTGTATAGAAGGTCGCTCCAAGTAGGATGGATTGAACAGTAACAGATAAATAGAAAACGGTTACATCCAATGCTTCGATAGAATGAAGGAACGGCGTTCTGATCATTGGTATGACTTTTTAACAGCTGCAAGGGGGCAGATATGAAACCAATATTTAAGATTATGATTGTGGATGACGAAATGCTGGTTAGACAGGGAATTAAACATCTTTGGGATTGGGAACAAGAAGGGTATCGAATCGTCGGTGAGGCCTCTAACGGTCTTGAAGCACTAAATATGATCGACGAGGTCAGTCCTCATATCATACTTACAGATATCGTAATGCCTGTTATGGGCGGTGAGAAACTGGTCAAGATTGTAAAGGAGAAGTACCCTCACATTGAAATCATCGTCTTAAGCAGTTTCAGTGAATACGATTACGTTCGATCCACATTTCAGAGTGGTGTTGCGGACTACATTCTAAAGCCTAAGCTAGAAGCCGATTACCTGTTGTCTATCTTAAATAAAGTTACTGCCAAAATGACAGGAATGAAGACGACTGATCAAGGTTCCAATGCTGGGGAAAAACAGCTTTTGCTAGTCATCGAGAAGCTAATGACAGGTTATGAGTCTATGGTTGAGCCCACATTGCTTCAATCGATGTTTCCTTACAGACAGTTCGCGTTTTTCGGAACGGATATGAGACATATTAAAGATTCTAGTGATAAGTTAACGTTCGCAAATGAAATCGAAAGAGGAATACAAAAGTTAGCTTTGGACGATGTTGTGTTTATTCGGCTAAAGTTTGTCAACGATTCGGTTATTTATTTACTTAATGCTAATCCGGAGCCATGGGACGAACTTGTAATTGAGCTTAGATACCTGGTCTCCGAAATGGTGCAAGGGGCAAGAGAATCGCATTTTATTATTAGTCAGAGCTTTATGGAATTTAAAAGACTTGGTGAGATTTACCGTGACAATTATTTAAAGCTTGCACGTTACAGTTTCTATTTGCCGGAACGAAACCTAATAGAAAATGATCATTTACCGGGTCTTCCAGGGGCGTACCAAGAATTAGACATCGGAGAATTAATGGAACAGCTTAGACGTAAGCAATACCAGAAGGCATTCACAGCTTTTCTTGAAAATGTTCATCTGCGTTCGATGGATTATCGCATCGACATTTTCGAATTCAAATCGTTATTGGGGAACTTTATATTCAACGTAGCGACCACACTTGGAAAAATGAAGTATGAAATCGGTGGGCTGGAGGAAGCTAAATACGATTACTTCCGAAGAATAGATGAAGCGTTGTATGCAGGGGATGCAATAGCTGTTGCTGAAGCGTTCATTCGAGAAGTTGAGCGCACTATAGGAGAGACGAATACATCAGTTAATCCAAATATGACAATGCTAATTGATTATATTCAGGAACATTATGCAGATCCAATCACGCTTACAGAGGTAGCGAAGCAGTTCCATTTTAACGCTTCTTATCTATCCAGCTATTTTACTGCTCATAATGGTGAAGGGTTTAGTGAGTACTTAAACAAAGTTCGATTGGAAAAAGCTATGGAGCTGCTTGAGACAACAGAACATTCTATTTCCGATATCAGTGCCAGCGTGGGTTATTCAGATCAGAGTTATTTTACCAAGGTATTTAAAAAGCAGACGGGCATTTCTCCAAGCCGGTACCGGAGACGGGATGTAGAGGAGCATGATTAAAAACATCAAGAATAAGATTAGAAAGCAGGGGCTATTCCTCAAGTTATTTCTCGTTACACTTATTAGCATCGTTACAGTATCGCTCCTGACGTTGTCTATTACCATCAGCATGTCAGAAAAATTATTTCTGCAGACCTTCAGCATAACCAACGGTAAACTTCTGAACCAGATGAAGACAAACCTGGAATCTTACAACAATGTTGTAGCCACTGGTGCCACTATGATGGCTCAGAATGAAGCCATTCGAAACTACTTATCTAGCGGAGAGACGGACACAGTAAACCTCGCCATCAAAACATATCAAATGACAGAAGGCATGCGGGCAATACGTTCTAACCTCAGTGCTTTTGATGTTGGGATCATGATTGTGGGCGTGAATGGCAGGAGTTATTCAACTGATCCTTGGTATTGGTCCATTTCCGCCGAGGAACTGAAGGATCATCCGATTACGAAGGAGACCAAAGCCCATCCTGAGCAAATCTTGTACCAGCTCGATCTAAGGGATAATAAAGCGAACGGAAAAGAACCTATGTTGGTGGCTTCCAAAGCTTTATTTGATCATTCGACTGGTAGAATCTATGGCACCATGTACGTAGCCATTAGTGATCGCGATTTCAAGCCCTTTTATGCTAACTTTACGAGTGAAGGTAATGATGTTGTACTGCTAAATGAGAAGGGGTTAATTGTATCCAGTAGCAAGACTGAGATGATTGGGGTCCTCGATAAGCAATTGCTGCAAGAAGTGCAAGGTGGCGGAAAAGATGGTGAATCCACCTATTTTATGGGGAATGAACGAATTGTGTTTTCTGAATACTTACCTGAATTTGATTTTTATTTGGTGAATCTCATCGATAAGAACGCCGTGATCGGACAGATGGTAAATGCCAAAGCAGTAACCTTGACGATCATGGCTATCGTTGCGATATCGCTTATTATTGTATTTTTAATTACCCGAACAATGACGAAGTCTCTACGTGTTCTCGTTGAACAGATGTCTAGTATCCCTACAGGTGAGTTTGATAATCATGTAGATGTCGCCAATAGTAGTTATGAAGTTAAGGAGCTGGGAAGCGCCTTCAATTTTATGCTTGATTCACTACAAGATTATGTTGATCGATTGATGGAGACCCAGAAGCAGCAGCGTAATGCAGAGCTCGCCGCTCTTCAAATGCAGATCAATCCCCATTTCTTATACAATACGCTGGCTTCAATCAAATTTTTGGTGCAGCAGGGTGACAAGGAAAAAGCAGCTGGAACGATAAACGCTCTAATCTCACTTCTGCAGAATACAGTCAGTGATGTTCACTCTACCATACCTGTTCGTCAAGAATTAGAGTCGCTGGAGCATTATGTATACATCAATCATGTAAGGTATGGTGAGAAGATCCGTGTGAATTTCTTTGTGGAGCCCGAGAGCTTGGATTATCATATGCCGAAGCTAATTCTTCAACCTTTTATAGAGAATGCATTCTTCCATGCATTCAATCTTAAAGATGAGGGAAGGATTCTCATCATGATTGCCGTTCAGGAAGATCAACTTGTATGTGAAGTTGTAGATAATGGCGATGGGATGGATCTTGATCCGGATTTGATGAAGGAGGAGCAGCTACCAGCATCGAAGCATAAACGTCAATTGTTCTCCGGGATCGGTATACGAAATGTAGATGACAGAATCAAATTGTTGTACGGAGAGAGCTACGGGATTAACATTTCAAGTAAACGGCATGAAGGTACGAACATCAAGATTACGCTTCCATTGGTGAATGCCAAAGATTTTACAAGAACCTAAAAATAATACCAGAGTCGATAAGCGTGACACAACAGGACCCAATAATAACACCAAAGCTAATAAAGATACTGCCAAAGAAAACGGATACAAGATGATAAGATGGAAGCGTACTCAGGAAAACGCTTCCATCTTTATTATTTTACAGATTATAAGGGGGTTTACGTAGTGAAGAAATTATTATCCGTAATGCTGGCTAGTGTGGTTCTACTGTCGGCATGTTCCACAGGTGGAACAAAAAATGAAACGAGCAACTCTGGTAACTCCGGAGCCGAAGGCAGCAGCAAGCCAAAAGAGATTACAGTTTGGGCTTGGGACCCGGCGTTTAACATTGCTGCTATGAATGTTGCCAAAGATGCTTATGCAAAAGTTAATCCGGACGTAACGGTTAACGTTGTTGAGAACGCGCAAGCTGATATCGTTCAAAAGCTGAATACAGGATTAAACTCTGGTTCCACAAAGGGTTTGCCTAACATTGTATTGATCGAAGATTATCGTGCTCAGAGCTTCTTACAAGCGTATCCGGATTCTTTTTATGAATTGACGGATGTTGTAAAGGCAGCTGACTTTGCGGATTATAAGATTGGCCCTACCAGTGTAGAAGGCAAACAATACGGTGTTCCGTTTGACTCCGGCGTAACTGGTATGTATATACGGACAGATTATCTCGAGCAAGCAGGCTACAGCCTGGATGCATTACAGGATATCGACTGGAAGCAATATATCGAGATCGGTAAAGCTGTAAAAGAGAAAACCGGCAAAAGCATGCTAACACTTGATCCAAACGATCTTGGACTTATTCGAGTGATGATTCAATCGACGGGCGCATGGTATACCGGAGATGATGGTCAGACACCGACCATAGAAGGCAACCCTGCTTTGAAAGAGGCACTGGTAATATACAAAGAAATGATGGATTCCGGTATTGTAAAAGTGATTTCAGACTGGAGCCAGTTTGTAGGCGCATTCAATGGCGGGGAAGTGGCTAGTGTACCTACAGGTAACTGGATTACACCTTCGATTAAAGCAGAAGCTTCCCAATCTGGTAAATGGGCAGTAGCTCCACTGCCTAAGTTAGGTGCAACTGAAGGCTCTGTCCACGCATCCAACCTTGGAGGCAGTTCCTGGTACGTCATGAATGTAGATGGCAAAGAAGCAGCAGCAGAGTTCCTATCTAAGACTTTTGCCTCTGATGCTGAGCTGTATCAGACGTTAAATACTAAAGTAGGTGTTATCGGCACCTTGAAAGCTGCGGCGAGCGGCGAAGCATACTCAGCTGCGGATGAATTTTTCAAAGGCCAAAAGGTCGTATCAGACTTTGCAGCATGGACCGAGCAAATTCCTAACGTCAACTATGGCATGAACACTTACGCCATCGAGGACATTATGGTTGTAGCAGTACAATCTTATCTAGGTGGCAAAGATGTAGATACTGTTCTGAAAGATGCGCAGAAGCAAGCGGACACTCAAATTCGATAATCGCACTTAGGCTGTACAACCGATGCCCTTGCTCCTTCTTCTCCTGTAAATTGGATTTCTACAGAAGGATAGGTAGCAGGGGCTTTCATCTCTAATATATAAGACAGAAGGGTGCGGAGTGGAGTGGAAACTATAAAGACAGGGTTAAGCCCGCAAAAACATAAGCGTTCAAAAGGGTCACGGCAGATCCATCTGACTGGCTGGTTATTCGTCCTTGTGCCGGTCATTATGATCAGTATTTTCTATTTTTATCCAATGATCCAAGCTTTAATTCTATCTTTTAAGACGGGTAGAGGTAGCAATCTTCATTTTACCGGGTTTGATAATTATATTCGACTGTTTAGCGATACCACGTTTCTTACAGCAGTCAAAAACACATTTATTTACTTGATTATTCAGGTCCCAGTGATGCTGATATTGGCGCTCTTCATCGCCGTCCTGCTAAATGATGAAAGACTGAAATTCAAGGGATTTTTCAGAACGGCCATATTTCTGCCGACGGTAACCTCGCTTGTAGCATATTCCGTTGTTTTCAAGTACATGTTTGGAGCCGAAGGAATCATCAATAAGTCTCTAGTGAGTTTACATCTAATCAGCGAACCGATTCAATGGATTACAGACCCCTTCTGGGCCAAAGTTACGATCATCATTGCCATCACTTGGCGCTTTACTGGCTATAATATGATTTTCTATTTATCATCCCTGCAAAATGTAGACAAATCTATTTATGAAGCAGCTCACATTGATGGCGCCAGTGCATTTACTCAGTTTTTCAAAATTACAATTCCTCTATTGAAGCCGATTATTTTGTTTACGACGATAACATCGACCATTGGAACCCTTCAGTTGTTTGATGAGGTGGTTAACATCACGAAAGGTGGACCCGGCAATGCAACCATGTCGATTTCCCAATATATTTATAACCTTTCTTTTGAATACACCCCTGACTTTGGATACGCTGCAACCGTCTCCTACTCGATTGTTGTAATGGTACTCATTCTGACGCTAATTCAGAACAAAGTAGGAGGAGACAAGAGATAATGAAAACTAAACGCATGTTTACTTACCTATTTCTAATCATCGCTGCGCTGATCTCTATCTTTCCATTTATCTGGATGGTTATTAGTGCCACGAATCAGTCGGTTGATGTAACTAAAGGGACATTACTGCCAGGTGCGCATCTCTTTAAAAATATTGACAATCTGTTCAATTCCGTGGATATGTGGCAAGCCCTTTGGAACTCCGCAAAAATCTCAGTGGTGACTACTGTGCTTTCATTACTGGTTGCATCGGCGGCTGGATATGGTTTTGAAATGTACCGCAGCCGGAGTAAAGACATCGTATTTAATATTTTGCTAGCTTCAATGATGATTCCATTTGCTGCGATCATGGTACCTCTATTTCAAATGTTCGCCAAAGTATCAAGCGTTGTCCCATTTCTTGGCATTGATACAGCAGCAGCAGTTATTCTGCCAACATTTACAACAGCATTCCTAATTTTCTTTTTCCGTCAAAACACAAAAATGTTTCCTAAGGAAATGATGGAGGCCGGTCGCATCGATGGCTTATCTGAATTCGGTTTATTCTTCCGCATTTATATGCCGACGATGAAATCAACTTACGCTGCCGCTGCGATTATCACATTCTTAAACAGCTGGAACAATTATCTGTGGCCGCTGATCGTATTGCAATCGCAAGAAAATATGACCGTGCCACTCTTAATCTCAAATCTTGGATCGGGTTATGCGCCTGACTATGGTCTAATTATGTCCGCGATTGTCATTACGACGCTGCCGACTGCACTTGTATTCTTCATGATGCAAAAACAATTTGTGGCTGGAATGACGGGTTCAGTTAAATAAGTTAGCGATCATTTTACAGCAGAAGGAGGAAAATTTAGATGAAGCAGCAGGTTGAACGGGGCGTCGCTCCAAGTCTGGAATGGTTGTCAGACCCTTCCATTTATGCAGTAGGCAGAACACACGCGCACTCCGATCATCGGTATTACGAGACGGAACTTGAAGCTGAAGGACTCGGAGAAATGCATTGGCGCTATAGCCTGAACGGAAGCTGGAAATTTAGCTATGCTCACAATGCTATGGAACGACAGGCGCATTTTTATAAGGAGAACGTGTCCTGTAGAGGATGGGATGATATTGAGGTTCCTGGGCATATCCAGCTTCAGGGCTTTGGGCAGCCTCAGTACGTGAATACGATGTATCCATGGGATGGTCATGAGCATCTTAGACCTCCGATGATATCCGAAGATCACAATCCAGTAGGCAGCTATGTGAAATATTTTGAAGTGCCTGCGGGCTGGGAGCAACGTCTAGTGTATATCTCTTTTCAGGGAGTTGAATCTGCTTTTTATATCTGGCTAAATGGGGAATTTATTGGCTATAGCGAGGATAGCTTTACGCCTAGTGAATTTGATCTGACACCGTACTTGACGGCAGGTGAGAATAAGCTTGCGGTTGAGGTGTATCAGCGCAGTACTGGAAGTTGGTTGGAGGATCAGGATTTCTGGCGCTTTTCCGGAATTTTTCGTGACGTGTATCTATACACTGTGCCGAATGTTCATGTGCGGGATCTCCACGTTCAAACTGATCTGGATGAGAATTTTGAGCAGGGAACGCTGATAGCTGATTTGCAGATGATGGGTGGGCCAGCTTCGAAAGTTCTTTTAGAGCTTAAGGATAAAGCAGGAAATCTTGTAGTTCGTGGTGAGACAGGTGTTTCAGGTGATAGTGTTTCGCTGATGCTTGAAGCATCAAAGGTTCATCTGTGGAGTGCAGAAGATCCCCATTTGTATACCCTTTACGTATCTGTCTTCAACTTATCTGGGGATCTTGTAGAAGTCGTGCCGCAAAAGGTTGGTTTTCGAAAATTCGAGATGATAGATAAGATTATGCATCTAAATGGTAAACGTATTGTATTCAAAGGTGTCAACCGGCACGAGTTTAATTCCCGTTTCGGTCGCAGCATTACGAAAGAAGATATGTTATGGGATATAAAGACTTTGAAACAGGCGAATATCAACGCTGTACGGACGTCGCACTATCCAAATGAAACACTCTGGTACGAACTGTGTGATGAATACGGTGTGTATGTTATTGACGAGATGAATTTAGAGTCGCATGGATCATGGCAAAAAATGGGCATTGTAGAACCGTCTTGGAACATACCGGGCAGTAAGCCTGAATGGCAGGATATCGTAATGGATCGTGCGATTTCCATGGTGGAGAGAGATAAGAACCATCCATCGATTCTGATTTGGTCCTGTGGTAACGAGTCTTTTGCCGGAGAAGTCATCCGGAATGTAGCGAATTATTTTCGAGAGAAGGACACTACGCGGTTGGTTCATTACGAAGGGGTGTTCCATAACCGGGATTATGATGATGCGAGTGATATGGAAAGCAGGATGTATGCGAAAGCAGCAGATATTGAAATGTATTTAAAAGATAATCCATTAAAGCCATATATTAGCTGTGAGTACATGCATGCGATGGGTAATTCTGTCGGAGGATTGCATAAATACACAGAGCTAGAGCAGAAGTATCCAATGTACCAAGGTGGATTTATCTGGGACTTCATGGATCAGGTTATTGTAAAAAATGATCGATATGGCAAGCCCTACATGGCTTATGGTGGAGACTTTGATGACCGCTCAACCGATTATAACTTCTCCGGAAACGGAATTGTGTATGCGGATCGGAGATGGTCTCCGAAAATGCAAGAAGTGAAATTTCTGTATCAGAACGTCAAACTGTCCCCGGATTGCCACGGCGTTACCATCAGAAATGAGAATTTATTTGTTAACTTGGATGCGTATAAATTGAACTATTGTCTGAATTATGAGGGCAGGGAATTCCATCATGGTATTGTATACGTCCAGGTGAAACCCGGAGAAGAAAGTTATGTAGAACTTGATTTACCAGAGACTAATCAGTCTGGTGAGTATAGTTTAGATGTTTCTCTTGTGCTCAAGGAAGATTCATTATGGGCGAACGCTGGTTATGAAATCGCTTTTGGACAGCATGTTTTCCAAGTGGAGAGCACATTGACTGATATGAACTCCATCCATCCTAAGGTAACTCCTGCCCTGAATGATTTTCGCGTAGTTGAAGGGGATGTAAATATTGGCGTTCACGGTCGTGACTTCTCCGTAATGTTCTCGAAGCAGGCTGGTACATTAATCTCCGTTAAATATTCAGGAAGAGAAATGATCTCTTCGCCGCCGGCACCGCTCTTCTGGAGAGCGATGACAGATAACGACAAGGGTGCGGGAATGCATTTCGACTCTTCCGCTTGGTATGCAGCAAGTTTGAGCCGAAGAACCTTAAGCTTCGAGCTTATGGAAGAAGAAGACCAAGCGACTGTGACCTATGTATATAAACTGAGTGTGTCAGAGGGAGTGCGAGTAAGTGTGACATACACGGTGTTCACCGATGGGAGCATAAAGGTGAAATCAAGCTACTATGGAGAACCGGGTTTACCGAAGTTTCCCCTCTTTGCTTTAACCTTTAAGGTACCAGCGGATTATTACCAGCTGAATTGGTATGCGAATGGACCAGAAGAAAATTATATTGACCGTTCCTTTGGCGCGAGATTGTGTCGCTTTCAGAATCATGCGGTGGACAATGTATCGTCCTATTTGGTACCGCAGGAATCGGGCAACCGTACAGGTGTACGCGAAGTATCGATAACCAACGACCTTGGTCAAGGGATTATAATATCCTCACCAGTCTCAACCCCTGTTGAAGCCAACATATCGCCATATTCGGCAATGGAGCTGGAGAGTGCGACGCATCAATATGAGCTGCCGAACATTCATCATACCGTTGTTACGATTGCCGGTCGGCAAATGGGCGTTGGCGGTGATGACAGCTGGGGAGCGCCAGTTCTTGATGAATATCTAATTGATCCATCAAAAGATTTGGATTTTGAATTTACAATTCGTAGAGCATAATTAGAGACGGATAGCAGTTGCCTCAATGGATAAGGTTGGGGCAACCAAATCCTATTTGTGAGTGATAGAATAGTTGATTTATGCATGTTTGTAACCGTTTACATTCTATGAAGGAGGTGTGTGGAATCTAAAAAATAGTGTGCAAGGTTGATCGGAAGATAGTTACGAAGTGGTTTCTATGATTATTTTTATGAGAAGGGGGTAATTTGGATGATCACTACAGCTAAACGAAGGTTATTTATTTCTTTTCTTTCTATTTCTTTGGTTGTACCTATGTTTATGGGTTTAACAGGCCAGAAGGTAGATGCAGCGAATACTACGATTAAACTAGATCCAAACCATTTGCAGCAATCTTGGGAAGGATGGGGAACCTCACTTGCTTGGTTCGGTAATATCACTGGCGGTTGGAACGATAAAGTCAAAGAAGCAATGGCTGATGCACTATATTCTCCAGACGGATTAAACTTTAATATTGCCAGATATAATATAGGCGGCGGAGAGAATCCTGCTTACAATTCGATGCGCCAAGGAGGGGATGTGCCCGGATTCTCGCCATCACCTGGAGTATTTGATTGGGCGCAAGATGCTAATCAGCGTTGGTGGCTGCAGGCGGTTAAAGAACGAGGCGCCAATATTCTGGAAGCATTCTCAAATTCTGCGCCGTATTATATGACGGTCAGTGGAAGTACGACTGGTCATTGGGAGTCGTCGAAAGACAATTTGAAACCAGATGAGTACGAAAATTTTGCTAACTATTTGACAGAAGTGGTTAAGCATTTTAAAGAAGAATGGAATATCGATTTCAATTATCTTTCACCAGTGAATGAACCAAGTACGAATTATTGGGGATTTGGAGGAGGTCAAGAGGGTTCCCATTGGGATGTTGCTTCCCAAATAAAGATCATTAATGCAACACGCGCTAAATTGGATGCAGCTAATCTACAATCTGTACAAATTGCTGCCATGGATGAATCCATCCTGGATACCTTTGTTAGTAACTGGAATTCTTATGATGAGACAACAAAAAGTAATATTGGTAAAATGAATACCCACTCCTACGGTGGGTCAAAGCGTGCCGAGATTAGAGATGCCGCCAAAGAAGCAGGCAAGACGTTATGGATGTCTGAAGTAGACTTAGGTCCTTCTGGGATTGCGCACGATCACGATGATTTCGAGCCAGCACTAGCATTGGCAGAAAGAATTATGACAGACATTACTTGGTTAGAGCCTAAGGCTTGGATTACTTGGCAAGCGTTTGAAAGCGAGAAGAACATGCAGAAGGATAAGGAGAACATGAACTGGGGTCTCCTTCACGCGGATTTCGACACGCAAGAATGGTGGTATACGAAGAAGTATTACGCCATGCAGCAATTCAGCAAATTTATTCCACAGGGCTCCAACTTCATTGGGGACAATGATGATAACACCTTAGCTGCATATGATCCTTCAACTAATAAAGTTCATATTGTATATAGAAATCCAAATGTAACCAGTCAAAATATTTCTTTAGATTTGTCACAGTTCGATACGGTCACTGGGGATGCAACGCCTTATGTTTCTTCCGCGACTGAGAATGTCGTACAAAAGGGAAAAATTCCTGTTTTGGATAAAATGCTGCAAGCGACGGTTAGCGCGAAATCCATTACAACTTTCGTAATTGATGGAGCTTCTTTTACAAGCAACTTACTTATTCCTCAAAACGATATGACGGTAACCGCAAGTAGTGCTCAGTCTGGTGAAGAAGCTGAAAGAACATTGGATGGGAATAATTGGACGATTTGGCACACATCATGGGAACCTTATAATGCGGGACCGCATTCGATTACTTATGATCTTGGAGCGCAATATGATGATGTCTACAAGCTGAGCTATTTGCCTCGGCAAGATAAAGATGAGAACGGTATCGTAACGAAGTTTACCATTGAAGTTAGTTTGGATGGCGATAACTTCACACCGGTTGCGATAGGAACCTGGAAGAATGATAAATCTGAAAAAACTGCAACGTTTTCTTCGCGAAAAGCGAAGTTTGTAAGGCTAAAGGTAGATGAAAGTAATGGGTCTGGAGCAAAGTACGCGTCGGCTGCAGAGATAAATATTATGAGAAAGTCCAATTTCACAGTTGATACGACTCTACTCGCTAATGCAATTTCTAGAGCAGAAGACTATATCTCAGCTAATAACGTAAATGTAAATGTATCGCATTTGCAAGATTTGGTGGATGAAGCCAAAGTTGTTCAAAAGAACACTTTAGCAACACAGGAAGAGATCATACAAATCGTTTACAAGCTGAACGTTGAATATAGCGTTTTAGGCCAAGGTCTTATCCCACAAAGCCAGATGAAGGCAACGTCTGACAATTCCGCATCTGAGGATGGACCGGAGAAAACTATTGATGGCGATATTTTGACTAAATGGCATACAGCATATAACAACGAATATTCTACACTTCCGCATTCCATTACTTATAATCTCGGTAAAGCATATAACAGTATCTATAAACTTCAATATTTGCCACGACAGGATGCGGACTGGAATGGTGTAATCACTAAGTTCGAAGTTTCTGTAAGTGACGATGGTGATAAATTCACCAAAGTAGTTGCAAAAGGAACTTGGAATGCCGATAAGACAGAGAAAACAGCAACCTTTAATGCACAGGGTGCTAAATATGTTAGATTTACTGCACTTGAATCGAGAAGCGATGCAGGTAAGCAATATGCATCTGCTGCAGAGATCAATATTTTTAACAAGCAGGGATATAAAGTGGATTTCTCCAGCTTAGACAGCGCAATTCAAGCTGCAGAGAAGTTCAAATCAAATTCTGAGAAAGATGAGTCTTACTTCAAGAATCTGGACGCGATTCTTATTCAAGCTGATACTTTGCTGAAGAGCGCATCAGCGACTCAAGAAGAGATCGTGAAATTTGCCAGTCTTATCTTCACTGAAATATCCAATATTCAAAACAGTAATCAAAATATTAAGGGAATGAGCCTTTTCTATACACCAGAAGCCTATCATGCGAATCCAGCTAGTCTAATGGTAGATAACGATATTTCGACCTTTTACGAATCTAACTGGGATAAGAATGGACGGAAATACAAATCGGGCGATTATATCGTTATAGATCTGGGAGAGAGCGTTCCTGACGTTGGGAAGGTGCTTGTTACACCAAGACTAGACAAGGCGAATGGCCGCATCAAACAGTTCAAAATCTATTACAGCAATGCGAACCTGAAGAATTTACCTGCTGACGCTGTCGGTACGCAAGCTTATTTGGACGACAATTTTAAATTTGCAGCAAATGGCTCTTTTGATGACTATAGCTCGAGTGTTCAATCTGCAACAATCAAATCAGTTGAAGCTCGATATATTGCGATTCAGGCTATAACTACTGGCGGTGACGGTAACACACTCAGTACAGCAGAAATTGCAGTAAGTCAAAAACAAACAGCGACTTTTGATACTAGTAAACTACAAGCAGCAATCGATCACTTGCTTACATTGTCATCTATTAGTCCAAAGGTGGAAGCTGCGATAGAAAAGCAAATCACAACGATGGGTGATCTTAGTGATTTAACCGAAGAAAGCATTTCGCATTACACCAAGCAGATAAACGATTTATATAACGTCTATTTGACTGTAAATAATAGAAGTTCCATTAAGAGCGGTGAAGTATGGCTGGATACGGAAGGTGTGCCGATTCAAGCGCATGGCGGAGGTATTCTGTATAACGAAAAGAACAAGACATATTACTGGTACGGTGAAGACAAGACGGAAGGTTATCTTCCTACTGGAGTTCACGCATATTCGTCTAAAGATTTGTACAAATGGCAAAATGAAGGCATCGTATTGCCTGTCTTCAATAACCCTCAACTTGGCGAAGATGTAGTGACGGCTGGAAATGATCTTCCATTATATCTGGATGAAAATTCTGAAACGTACAAGAATAGCGGGGTACCATATGATCCGGATAGGAAAGTAGAAATTAAAAATAAAGATGAAGATTACACAGGTAACATGAAAGCGCCGAACAATACACTCAGTAAGCACAATTCACCGGCTCGAATCGCTGAGTTAAATGCGCTGTATGTGAATTATTCGAATGAAGAGAAGCAAAAGATGTATAAAGATTTCAACTGGGATAAGGTTGTCGAGCGTCCTAAAGTCGTCTACAACAAGAAGAACAACACTTATGTAATGTGGTGGCATCAAGACGGGCCGATTGCTGGTGAATATTGGACAGCAGAAGGTGGTGTTGCTGTCAGCGATTCGCCGACGGGACCATTCAAATATCTTGGCACATCCCGATTGCCAAATGTAGGTGATAAAGATGGCAATGAAGGAATGCTTCGAGATATGACCTTGTATGTCGATGAAGATGGCAATGAAGCAACGCATGATAAAGCCTACTTGGTTTATTCTTCCGAAGAAAATGTAACGACCGTGATCATGATGTTGAATGATGATTACACAGGTCCAGCTCAGAATGAGAAGGGTGAAACCTTAGAAGGAACTCACTATGTGAGAGCATTTAGCTACAAGAGAGAAGCGCCAGCTATTTTCAAACAAGACGGTGCTTATTATATGATTTCGTCCGGCTTGACCGGTTGGAACCCTAATCGGGCCGAATACCACGTCTCCACTCAAGGAATGTTTGGACCGTGGGAATATAAAGGCGATCCTATGGTTAACGACTATGATGGTACTACCTTCAGAAGTCAAAGCACATTTGTACTGCCTTATCGGGATGGTAATGGCGCTCTCGTGCCGAATAAATTTATCTTTATGGCCGATCGCTGGTACCCGAATAATCTGAGTGATTCCAGATATGTTTGGCTTCCGCTCGAACTCGATAATGAGAATCGCAGAGTTGCGATAAGTTGGCAAGATGAGTGGAAAGTTTCCCAACTCAATACCGGTACGACTATTAACTTCAACAGTAATGGAGGAAGTTCGATTTCTTCCTTGTATGGGGCTGAAGTCGGAACGAAAATTACTGCACCTGCAGAACCGACTCGGGAAGGATTTAAGTTTGTAAATTGGTATAAAGACGAAGCACTAAGTACAGTATGGGATTTCACTATTGATACGGTCCCAACAAATGATATTACTCTTTATGGGAAATGGGTGCGTGTAGCCGCACCAGTGATTACAAATATCATGCCAGTCAATGTAGCTACGGTGACCGGAATTCCACCAGTGCTGCCAACAGTCGTAACGGCTGTGTACAGCGATGGAACAACCCAAGATAAATCAGTTGTATGGGGCGTAATCGATCCTTCACAGTATGCCGAAGCGGGTAGCTTTAGCGTGCGTGGAGTGGTAGACGGCACGGTGATTCCAGCTGTTGCGAATGTAATCATAAGTGAGGATGTTTATAGAGCACAACTTGCAGCGCGTATCGCAGATGCTCAAGCCATTCATGATGTAGCCTTGGAAGGAATGGACGTCAGTCAGTATCCGATTGGATCAAAACAGAAATTATTGGATTCGATCATGGAAGCACAGCAAGTGCTTGACAATGATTCAGCTACCCAGACTGAGTTAGAACAAGCAACATTGGATTTAAATTCAGCTCATCAAGTATTCGAGGCATCAAAGAATCAACATGTAAAAGTACAATCCATCTCGATTACGAGCGCATCGTCGTCCATTGAAGTGACGAAAGGAACGCTGCAGTTACAAGCGGAAGTCCAACCGGCTAATGCTACGAACAAAACCGTTACGTGGGCGGTCTATGAAGCAGATGGAAAAACTGTAGCGGATAAAGCAATCATCAATACAAACGGGTTGTTGACGGCTGCGAAGAACGGCGTTGTGAAAGTCGTTGCAACATCCGTTGATAACACCACAGTTTACGGAATAAAAGAGATTATGATAAGCGGTCAAAATGACAGCCCAGAGCCTACTCTAAGCCCAGGAACAAATCCAGGCAACCCAACGACATCAACGAGTTCTACACCTACACCATCGACCCCTCCTACAAAAGAAGATCCACATCGTTATGTGCCAACTGGTATAGAACTACAAAATGAAACTGCACAGAACGGAACTACGAGCCTGACCATTAACATTGATAAGGAAGCTTTAGCGAAGAAATTAGAAGCACTTAACCAAGCAACAGGAAGTCCTAATCTTGACATCGAGATTCCGGGAATGATTTCATGGAATGCAGTCAATCTGCCATTGGATGTCTTGTACAACAGTATGAAAGCGAATAAGGACACAATCATAACACTAAGAGGCCATTTAGGCAGTTATGAACTTCCGCTTGCCAGTCTAAATCGTGAAGAACTTGAGAAAGCAGCTAAAGTTACGGGTGCAACTTTGATCATTCGAATGGATCAAGCGACTTCACAGCATGAGCAGAAGTTTGAACAATCCAAATTAGAACAAGGATTGAAGCGGGTAAGTGACATCATCGCGTACAAAGTCATTCTAAAATCGAATGATAAAGAAGAAGAGCTTCAACGCTTTGGAAATCCGTTTATGACACATGTCATAAATATGGATGGCGTTACTCAAGATCCAGCGACTGCGACCGCTGTTATATTTGATCCGATTACAGGACAAATGCGCTTCGTGCCATCGGTGTTCACCGTGAAGAACGGTAAGACTGAAGTCTCCATATTCAGTCAAGCAAATGGCGTATACGCGATCGTTCAGAACAAGAAAACATTCGATGATATGATGGGACATTGGGCACTAAAGGATGTTGAGACCTTAGCCTCTAAACTGATCATTAACGGAATGTCAGACCGGACGTTTGCACCAGCAGGCAAAGTTACACGTGCTCAATTTGCAGCACTACTGGTAAGAGGACTAGGGTTATCGACAGAGTCGCTATCGAATGTGTTTGCAGATGTTAATACAACTGCGTGGTATGCACAGGATGTGAACACAGCAGCAAAACTAGGTTTGGTTCAAGGCGTTGGTGAAGCGAAATTCAGTCCGGATTCACGAATTACGAGAGAGCAAATGGTCGTGATGATCATGAACGCTGTTCAGCTTGTGCAAGGAGAGCATAGAGCAGAAGCTCAATTGCGCACTCCATTTACCGATCAAGCTAGCATCTCAGGTTACGCTACCCAAGCAGTAACAGAAGCAGCAGCCAAAGGAATTATCAAAGGTAAAACAGAAACAACATTTGCTCCGCAAGATGCAGCAACACGTGCTGAGGCAGCGGTGATGATTAAACAAATTTTACAATACTTGAAGTTTATGAACTAAATGATTCAGCGGGATGCTCTGTTCAAACGCTAAGTTTGAGCTGAGCGTCTTTTTTGCTTTGTTGGAACATTTTTCCGATATTAATTAGTCAAAGGTAAAGTGAGAATGAATTCAGTTCCTTCTCCTGATTTACTTCGTACAGTTACATCACCGTTCATCGAACGGATGAATTGATAAGAAAGGGTAAGTCCTAATCCTGTTCCTTTGCTTTTAGTTGAAAAATAAATGATTCCAAGTCGCTCCATCTGCTCGTTGCTCATCCCGACTCCATCATCAATGATTGTTATTTTTGCATATTCGGATTGACGTTCGATACGAATGTTTACATTACCTGTTGCGAGAACAGCGCAAGCTTCAATCGCGTTTTTTATAAAATTAATGAACAGTTGTTTGATTTCAGTAGGATTTGCAGAGATATATAGTTTATCCTCCAAATGTTGCATTTCCAAAGAGACGTTATTCATAATGGCGTACGGGGTCATAATCTCTACAATCGAGTTGATCTGCTGCACAAGTTCAATTTTCTCTACCACTGCATGATTTGGTTTAGCTATCGAAAGATACTCAGAAAGAATAACCTCAGTCCGCTTAATTTCTTCAAGACAAATAGCAATATATTTCTGACTCTTTTCTCTGGTGATAGAATCGTCCTTTAATAATTTCAAGAAACCCATAACGGCTGTAAGTGGATTACGGACTTCATGGGCTAGTGAAGCGGCTACATGAGCAATCGTTTCAGATTTTTCACTTTGTAGATACCTCAAATACAATTCCTTATCAGATACTGCTTTATTAAAAAGAGAAATCAATATCCAAATTCCAAGGAAATTTAGTACTGGCATCACCAGGATGTTAAACTTTAAATGCTGAATCGAATATTGATATTCCGTTACAAACATCGTAGCTATAGGAATGACGGAAAAGCTAAAACCTGCAACGAATGTAATAAGTTTTCGGTATTCGGAACGGCGACGGTATACGTTGGATAAAAGCGCAGATAAGCTAAAGGTGATGGAAAGAATAATGATCGCTGAAAATAGTCCCTGCCCACCTATAAGCAGGCGATAGGTTAAAAATTCAACGAGAAGAAAAACTCCAGTACTCATACCACCATACACCATTCCGAAAAACATGATCACATAACGAATGTCGAATATAATTCCATCCTCCACAGTAAATGGAAATGACATCGACATGAAAAGACAAATCATACAGGTTATGGTAATGAATTGCCTTGAATAATTTTCAGCTTTGTCACGATAGTAGATGGTATAAAGGACAAAGGGGGTTAGGGCAAACAGTAATTGTAACAAAAAATCCTTTATATACAGCATCTTAGCCCTCCCACCAGTTTAAAAAGAATTTGATATATTGTTAATTCGTTGTGACAATGATTTCCTCCTTCTGAGGGGGAAGCTAATGAAAGAAAAGAGGCCAATGAACAACCTTTGATAATCAAAAGTTGTTCGTCAGCCTCTAGTGCCTAAACTTATAAGAATATTCATTTTCAATTTTAGATATCCCACCACTGGTCAGATTCACTCTGATATCAATCTTTTCGATGCTGCTTGAATCGAGCGGTAAGATTCCCTTATCATTCAGTTTGTTCCACTCCTTTGGAAGGCTACGATAGAATATGCCTGAGAGTCCATATACATCGGCATTTATTTCTAAACCTTTCAAGTAAGTTTCCCTAATCTGATCGTCAATTACTTTTATTGCTTTCAGTTCAAGATCATCTCGATTAAGGTTTGCGCTCAACTCCGGAAGTGTGCCCTGCATAGACACTTTAATATCGAAGACAGGTTTGCCATTCTTCATCTTGGGACGAATAGAGAATTTAACTTTGTTCATGACGATCACAGCTAATACTTTTTTGTCATCTTTGATTACCACTGGCGTTCTTTGTGTCTTTTTTTCCAGCCATCGAACTCCTAAAATATCTTTAGATTTCAAGCATCCACGGAATTGATCATTTTGCAGAAAACAGATCCCTGTCATGCTAATATTGGGAGAAGGCGCTTGGTTATTGGTCCAGTCTGGCGCAATCTTAAGATAAGGCAATAGCACCGTTTCGGCCTTCTCTCTCCATTTCCATATAAATTTGTACAGATATAGCGGAGCGATAATCGAGCTCTGTTCATAGGTTCGCATGGGACTGTTAAGTTGTGAGTAAATCACCGATAGATCAGCGATTGAAGAGGTATTCAGCACCTTTTCCATGGGTTCGTTGGTCGCCATAGTCCAAACGGTGTAACGAAATTCATAATAACGATCCCATACATCTAATACTTGATTGATGACGCTAGTTTTCTTTAGCGCTGCTTCACTAAATACGATCGTTTTCACATTGCTCCAGACAATTCTTTGTGGACTAGTAGCATATAAATTGAATATCGCATTATCAAACGAATCACCATCGGCTTTTCCAATGAAAGTTTTTTGTTCCTGGCTCTGACCCGCCTCTTTCTTCGCAATACCACTAAAGTTAACCATTTGAATATAAACAACGACTTTGTTATCTACATAATCGACTCCTAATGTATTCACATAGATCATATGCTCAATTTCTTTTGATCCCCAACAACCTGTAAGCAGCGTGGAGAGCAGAGCGGTAATAAGTATGCATCGGATCAATTTCATGATCGATCTCGTCCTTTAGTTCCCGTATTGTCTGTAAATTTCCCTTTTCCCCACGGCATTCTGAAAATAACTTTATAAAAATCCTTCAAGTGAAGCGGGGATAAAGGGGAAAGATAGTAGGTGCCGAAAGAACGTAAATTGACCATAAAGAGCACCAGCGAAAGCAGACATGTCATTGTACCAAACAATCCTAGAAACCCACTGATAAAGAGTACAATAATTCGAAGCAAGCTAACGACGCTAACTAATGACTGGTTCACCAATGTAAAGGTAGCTAATACTGAAATGGCTATAACCACAATCGTACCTGGGCCTGCAATGCCGGCACTAATGGCTGCCTGACCGATAATTAAACCTCCAACTACCGATAAGGTCTGGCCATAAGCGGTAGGTAATCTCATCCCGGCTTCTCGAAAAATCTCAAATAAAATGAGCATCACAATTGCTTCCAGAGGAGCCGGAAGAGGTACGCCTTGTCTCGAATTCACTAATGTTGCAAGCAGTGTAAAGGGAATTTGATCTTGGTGAAACGTAGTAAGCGCAATCCAAAAGCCCGGTAAAAACAGGGAAAGCATCACACCTAGGACTCTTAATAACCTAGTAAAAGCAACAAAGATATTTACCATATGTGCATCTTCCGAAGTATTCAATAAGAAGCTAAAGCTCACTGGCGCAATAATTACAGTAGGTGAACCATTCGTTAACAGCACGAATTTTCCATGAAGAATTGAATTCGCTGCATAGTCAGGTCTGCCCGTATATGAGAATAATGGAAAGAATGAAAATCTAGTCAAACTTTCTTCAAGCTGGGTACTACTCACCAATCCTTGGATTTGAATGCTGTTTAGTTTTGACTTGATTTCATTAAGTACATGAGGCTTAATCGTTTCCTTGAGATATAAAAGATGAACTTCAGTCGAGGTTTGGGTTCCAATCGTGAATTCTTCAACCGCTAATAATTCGGTCTTGAGCCTTTTTCGAATAAGGGCAATATTGGTAAATGATTCTTCCGTAAAGCCATCCTTAGGCCCCCGTGTGGACACTTCCGTATTTGGTTCCTCAGGTTGTCGTTTAGGAGGATCAGCTAATTTCACGAGATAACTTTGATTTGATGGCGTAAATAGAAGGAAAAGATCACCACTCAGCACAGTGTCAATCATTGAATTTTCAATTTCAATTTCACTTGATGGAAGGGTGGTCATGTGAAACGGAACCTTTTGCATGAGATCGAGTTCATGGGATGTGAGGATAGATTCCGGAATCTTTTTTAATTCGGGTATGATGTATTCTTCTACTTTGATTTCGTCGCACAACCCCTGGCAATAAACCAGTTGAACGGCATTGTCAGAGTCAGACAAAGAGAGAGTCAGTCTCTTAATGTCTGAGCTTGAACCAAATATTCGTGAGAACATATTCTCGAACGTATTTAACTCCTTTTGCTCAGGCTCTTTCATGATGTTACTTTCCCCTTTCGTTGAGCCAAGCTAATCAGCCCTGCAATAATTACAGAAAAAGCGAGTACGCCCCATAAAGAAAAGGGAAGTACATAATGAGCTAACATGCTCAGAAAAAATTGATCACTAAAAGGTATGGCTGTGAACACTACAATAGTTAAAGAAATGCTCCCAAGAACCAACATTTTCACTTTTTTACTTTGAATTTGGAGTATATCGAGAATAAGGAACATGGTTAAGGAAATTCTCAGAAAAGCACCACTGAACCATTGATAAACGCTAAAAAAGTCCAGATGCTCAATATATCGTCCAATCGTTAGTAATCTCCATTCTTCATACGCGGGAAATCTGAGTTTATCAGCCTCATCCGGACCGAATTCAACAATTGCACCAATAATCGGTCCCATCGTTAGGCCTAAGATAAGCAGGATCATGATCATAAACGATAGATATGACAATCGTGATTTGATGTGGTGTTGCATAAAGAAAAGCATGATGACCTCAACAAAACCTGCGCCTACGTACACTGTCCCATTCCAAACGGGCTGCATACCGTGCTCAAGCATCGGCCTTAACAAGGAATAATCTTTATGCGTTGTGTTAGAAATCATTATAAAAAAACCTAATATCACAACAAAAGGCAACAAAATACCAGCGGTGTTAGCGAGAGATTGAATACCTAAATATGCATTTATTACGGAAATTAATAGCAATATGAAAGTAAGGACCAGTATAGGTGTCTCTGGAGAAAAGGTTAGATGCACCCAGTAGACAGTGTCCCTAGTTGTAAGCATGCATAAGAGAAACAAATATACACAAGCGAATACCGAAAGAATATGGCTCACGATAGGAGGGTAAGCTTTTGCCAGCCAAGCGAAAAGATGTTGCTTTTTGATTTTGGTAGTACTAATGTGCAGGATAAAGATCCAAACTAGCGCACATGCCCCAGCAAGCAGCACTGAGATCCATGCGTCACGTTTTGCCGCGTCCAATAGGATGGGGATGATAATGACATGATTTAGAAGGCCTGTGCTCAGCATAATAATCATAATGGCTTGAATAAACGTAATATTTGTTTTGATTTTCCTCATCCTCCTAAATAAACCGGAACCGTCTACCTTATAATGCCATTCTTGGAGGTGATTTATTCTGGAAAATTGAGTAGGGGGAAACGTAAAGAGCCGTGCGGACATCTGCACGACTCAGAGTATTTTTATTTATTACTCCATAAGGCAACACGATCCTGCACGTATTTGGTGTAACCTTTCTCCATTTTTTCTACGCCGGCTTTCTCTAAAGCTGCCATGTAGTCATCCCAGATTTTATCGAAATCTGCTGGTTTGGCAAGAATGGCTTCCGGAATACGTTTCCATGTAATATCTCTCATTTTGTTGCCTAGAATGGTGACCTCATCTTCACCTGGAATCGCGATATTCCATGCTGCACCATAGGCTTTTTCAATGAATTCTTCTTCTTTCGGAAATAGATCCTTCCAAGTTGTTGCCTTGTAGGCGGCTAAAGTTTCTTTCTCGATATCGCTATACCCAAGTACAAGTTGTTCGGGGAAGTTTTTAGTGTAATAATTACCACTTGCATCCTTAGCGCCGTCTCCGTAATGAACCATCATATTCCAGTAGAAGCCGATTCCGGTTTCCTTAGTGAAGGCTGTATTGTCATTGTTGATACGTTCTTGTACATCTGCTGGAACGACCCGTTTGCCGTTCTCCACCACATAATGCTTACCTTCAATTCCCCAATTGTTCAAGATTTGTCCTTCGTCAGAAGCGAGGAAATCAAGGAACTTAATTGTACGAATCGGGTCTGGGTTTGTGCTGGAGATTGAGATGCCATAGCCACCCATGAAGCCGGTAGGCCAGAAGCTAGTTTCCTTGTATTCTTTCGTTAAAGTTACCGGATAATGACCGTAAGTTTGTTCGAACTTGCCTGCCGTCTTCAACGCCTGCTGAGCATCATTATAGTCCCAATCCTGGTCAATCAAACCTAGAACCCGTCCAGTGGCTACTTTAGCTTTGTATTGGTCATACTTTTGCACAAAGCTCTCTTTATCGAGCAATCCGATGTCATTCATATGATTCAGCCAGCGGAAGTACTCTTTCTCCTCCGGACGACGGAAGTGGTAAATCGCCTCATGGGTTTCTTGATCAACATAATATTCTCCGTCATCCGAACCACCTGTCGTAGCAACAGCAGGGTTAGTGACAGAAATATACATATGCCAATCATCTGCGTTCAGGGAGACTCCAATGTTCTTATTGCCGTTTTCATCAGTTGGATGCTTCTCCAGATAGGCTTTAATTACATTCTCATAATCGGTGACTGTTCTGATTTCAGGGTATCCGGCTTCCTTCAAGACACGATGTTGAAGCTCAAAACCGCCGCCAGCCACAAATTTCTTCTCATCAACTGCCGCCCAGGTCGGAATGGCATAAATGGATTGGTCTTCATTCGTATATTTTGCCCGAGCAAGGTTGTCGCCGAGTACACGTTTAATATTAGGTGCATACTTGTCGATGAATTCGGTTAGATCGATGACTGCTCCAGCGTCTACAAGTTTACCGATATCCGCTTTGGCGGAGATAATATCCGGATAATCACCACCAGCAGCGATCAATGCGATTTTTTGTTGTGGATCACCTACCGCAAATTCAGCATCGAGTGTGACGCCTGTTTTCTCTGTAATCACTTTACTGATGTCGTCTTTCATATTGTTCCAGTTCGGATTTGGATCTTCTGCGAAGAAGGAGAGTGTCAGCGGGCTTAAATCTTCGGCTTGTGCAGTTGCTTCCGCGGTAGCTTCTGCAGTGGCACTGACTTCATTCGTAGATTTATTTTCTACGTTGTTATCTGCTGTTTTGTTACTTGATCCGCTACAACCTGCCAGTACACTGATCAGTAAAGTCATGACCATCCATATCACATGCGATTTTACTGTCTTTCTTGTCATGAATAGAAACCCTCCTTTTTCTGGTCAAAAAATTATTGTGTATACAGGCTGAGCCTGCTGATACCATAAGCGTATTAGCTCTTTACTGAACCCAAAGTCATTCCTTTAACAAAGTAGCGCTGCAAAAATGGATAGACGATTAGAATAGGCACTGTGACTACGATCGTGATTGCCATTTTGACGGATTCCGGAGAAATTTGTGCCATAACCTCCGTCATATTGCGACCTCGGAAATTGTCCGCATTAGTTGTCGTACTCTGTATGACCTTCATAAGCTCGAATTGCAGGGTAGTCAACGCATCCTTGGAACCATTGTAGAGATAAGTATCCAGCCATGAATTCCATTGGCCAACGGCTAAAAAGAGAGCGATGGTTGCTAGCGCAGGTTTGGTCAACGGAAGAATAACCCGCCAATAAATTGTGAAGTCATTAGCCCCATCCAGCTTAGCGGATTCCTGCAACGCATAGGGCAAGCCATCGATAAAGGAACGGATAACAAATACATTAAATGCACTGACAAGACCGGGGAGGACATACACACTAAAGGTTCCTATCATATGAAGATCCTTGATTAAGATGTAACCAGGGATGAGACCCCCAGAGACATACATTGTAAGCGCGAGAAATGTAGAGACGAACTTTCGGGCTTGAAAGTCTACCCGACTCAGAGTGAAAGCTAACATGGATGCACTGACCAACCCAAGAATCGTGCCAATCACCGTACGCAAGATCGAGATTTTGAGTCCGGTCATCAGACCAGAATACGCAAAGATCGTCTCATAGTTCTTAAAAGTGAAGACGCGAGGATAGATCGTGATTCCACCCTTAATGCTATCTGTGGAGTCATTAAAGGAAATGGCCAACACATTCAGAAAAGGATATAGCGTAACTATGGTCACTACAGTGATCGCTATATAGACTACCAGATCGAAGATACGGTCCGACCATGATACGGTGGCCAGTTTTTTACTTAGCATAAGGGCCTCCTATATGATGCTTTCCTTTGTTATTTTTTTGAATATCCCGTTGGCGACAAACAGCAGAATCACGCTCACTACAGAATTAAAGATATTAATGGCCGTACCGAAGGAGAATCGACCCATGCCCAGACCATAGTTCAGCGCGTACAAATCCAGTGTCTGAGAATAATCGCGCACCAGGTTGTTACCGAGCAGGAACTGCTTCTCGAACCCAATACTAATTAAATGCCCGATGGAAATGATGAGCAAAATAATGATCGTTGTCTGGATACCTGGAAGTGTAATGTTTCGCACTTGCTGCAAGCGACTTGCACCATCTACCCGCGCTGCTTCATAAAGCTCTGGACCAATGCCTGAGATGGCTGCAAGATAAATGATGGTGTTCCATCCGGTTTCCTTCCAAACGTCCGAAGCCGTGACGATTCCCCAGAATAAATGACCTTTAGCCATAAATTGAATAGGCTCACTGATTAGATGAAGACCCAGCAGTAGGTCGTTTACCGCACCGTTATCGGTAGAGAGCATTTTGGTAATAATCCCGGCAGCCACCACCCATGATACGAAGTGGGGGAGATACGAGACCGTCTGCACAAACCGTTTTAGAAACTGTAGTCGCAACTCGTTCAGAAGGATGGCAAAGAGGATGGGAATGATGAATCCGGCCAATAGGCCCATGATGCTCATTGCGAGCGTATTGCGAAGTGCATTGAAGAATTGATCATCCTGAATAAGCTCTCTGAAGTACTGTAAGCCGACCCATTTTTGCTCGAAAAAGGATTTCCCGGGCTTGTATTTCTGAAAAGCCATTGTCCATCCCCATAAAGGCAAATAATTGAATACAAATGCCCAGAGCACAAATGGAAAGGCCATCATATAGAGGTATTTTTGCTGTAAAAAAGTTGGCCAAAAGCGTGAGGTTGACTTCTTCGGCTCAGATTGAGCTTTTGAGGTAATCGCTTTCATTTATGTCCCTCCTTCGATATGCCATAATCATAATCTATAGAAAGTGTAGGAAACACCCGAATATTTCATATAAAAAACAGGGGGGAATCCGTCATTTTCGTAAGCGTTTTCTGAAAAAGTAAAATTAAATCAAGTTCTTTCTGCGGTAGTCTGAGGGAGAGATACCTTCAAGCTTTTTAAATTTTTCACGGAAATAATCCACATCGCTGAAGCCAACTTCGTTTGCGGCCTGATGGATTTTGTAGCCTTGAATTAATAGCTCCTTGGCCTTTTCCATGCGGACTTTATCCAGATAACTGTTAAAGGAATACCCCGTGCTGTTCTTAAAAAGCTTCCCCAAATAAGCGCTACTGTAACTGAATACATCCGCAAGCGTATCAAGCTTAAGATTCTCATTATAATGCCGATGGATGAGGTCCAGCATTCGCTTTAGGAAGACCTCCATATCGTCACGGGCAATATCTTTTGCATAATGCTCCAGAAGAGTGGTGGTATACCGTTGCAATTGAGGCAGAGAGGTATGTTTATATATTTGTTCAATTTGCTCATCCATGTCGTTGTGGAGAGGACTCTGCTCCTTATATTGAAGAGAGAGTTTATTTAGTAGATGAGAGACAATACGCACATAACGCGATTTCACGCCCATCTCGGAATAATCGGCGGTAATCATAAGCTCTCCAGCTTCTTGAATCAGGGTAAAGAGTAACGCACTGCTGCCAGTATCCATACAAAAAAATATTCGTTCCACAACGGACTCCAGCCTGTTCTCTATTTCCTCTGGACTAACTATCAGCTCTTTCTTTATTTTTATGGAATCCGGTCCAATCATCTCCGGTTCATCGTAGAAAAAATGCTCCTTCATCCTTGTAAGAGCAGATTGGTGGGAGACCGAGATATCCTCCAAGTTGTTCACCATATCACCTGCAGCGATGATACATTCAAGTCCATGTTCAAATACTACTTCCTGTATATTTTGGACCATTAATTTACGTACAAGCTCTTTCTGAAATGAGGGCTGCAGCAAAACTCCCAAATAAGAATCTAGCAACAATACTATGCCCCAGCCATGTTCTTCAAAACTATTTGTAAGTCTTGTCTTTATGACCGTTGAAGGTCCGTGGTCTGAATTGTCCTGAAGTAGCAGCCGAATTAGGACCACCTGATAGGAATCCCAAAGGAGTCCTGCTTCGCGTACGGTTGCCTCCAATATGGGTAAAGTCTGCATGCTTCGATCCAATAGCAAGGATTGAACCAGCATTTCCCGGCTCCATTCCTTAACTGCAGCCTGTTTCTTATGATGGGTTATACGTGCATGCAGCTCAATGGACAGATTTTCTAAGTATGACTGCAATTCAGCTTCATCCACCGGCTTGAGCAAATAGTTATCAATTCCAAAAAACATCGCACGCTTGGCATAGCTGAAATCAGCATAGCCACTGAGGATAATGATATGCATTTCAGGATCGAGAGCTCTCAGCTCTTCAACAAGCTCTAGACCATCTCTACCGGGCATACGGATATCTACGATCATTAAATCAGGGGAGTAAAGGTCATATTTATGCTTTGCCTCTAAGGCGTTCGCTGCGGAATCAACGACCTGATATCCAAGACTCTCCCAGTCTAGCAAAGCAACAAGTCCTTCACGAATCGCCTGCTCATCATCGACAATCAACACGCTATACATATGAATCACTCCTTAATGGGATTGCAAAGCTGATTTGCGTTCCAAATCCGATTTGACTTGTTAAAGTTAGCCCAAATTGCGGGCCGTAGGTCAGCTGGAGCCGTAAATGAATATTGCGAATCCCAATACTATTAGTTTCATAGTCATCATTATGATCTAGCATTTTGATAATTTCTTGTATTCGCGCTTTTGAGATACCGGCTCCATTGTCAGATACCTGAACCTTTAAATAATGGTCTTCTAAGCGGATTTCTACACGGATCATGCCGCCATCTATTCGATTCTCAAGTCCGTGGATGACACAATTCTCTACCAGAGGTTGAATAATCAAAGGAGGGATTTGTAAAGGGTTCGCCCTTGGGTCCACATGAAGCTCATACGTGAGTCTGTCATCATAACGGAATTTTTGGATGACTAGATAACAGCTTACGGTTTCAAGCTCACTTTGCAGACTGATCATCCCATTGCCAACCTCAAGGTTTTTACGCATCATTTTCCCTAGCAGTCGAACGACTTGAGAAATATCCGCTTGTCCCCTAACTAGGGTTTTCATTCGGATTGATTCCAGGGCATTGAAGAGAAAGTGGGGGTTGATCTGGCTGGCCATCATCTTGAACTTAATCTCATTTTGCTTAAGCTGGATCGCATTTTTCTGTCGGTTGGATTCTTGAACCTCACTCATTAGTTCATTAATGTTCCGTACCATATGATTAAATTGTCTGGCGAGCTGACCGATTTCATCTTTGCCGTCAATAACAAGCGTGGCTTCTAAATTACCCGAAGCGACCTTCGAAATATGCTTGCTAAGATGCAGTATCCTTCCAGTGAGTAGTCGCGAGACATAATAAATTAAGAGAATAGCCATAAACAATGCCGAAAGAACTACAATTGATGCTAGGAAAATAATTTGGTTGGGCTCATCGACAATGCTTGCAACAGAAAAAATTGAAATGATACGCAGGCTGTTCAAGCTTCCGCCTGGCTGCCAGTGATCGATCACCATTTTGAAAGGTTTACCGTCAATGGTTACATTGTGGGGACCTTGACTTGTATCAGATAGGGTTATGAGGTCAATGTTCGTCAGTGATTTATCTTGTGTATCTACCCGATTGGAGGCGACAATATTGTCGTTCTCATCCATAATAAGCGTTTCAAATGATTCCTGGTTAAGGATAGCATTTAGTTTATTCGTATTTACATTCACAACTAGGACCCCTGTGGTTCTCTCCTTAAAAAAATTCAACTTTCGGATTAGACTTAGATAATAACGTCCATTACGGTTATCCCGTATATAATTCCAGCACACCAGTCCTCTTTGATTGAGCGCAGTTTGGTACCATTGCTCTTGTGTAACATTCTCGCTCGTCTGTAGAAACTCCCAGTTGTCTAGAATCGTTGGATTATCAATATACAAGCGGATGCTGGAAACTTCGTTGTACAGTCGGACAAAATCACGGAAATCAGGATAATTCCAGTAAGCTTCCACGACATCATAGACAGATTCATAATGATGATTAGCTACCTCTTCAAGTCGGCTGTCATTTGATAGACGGTAAGCGATGTCGATCGGAACGTTAAGCATTTCGCCTGTCCGTTTCTTCACCCGATCCACGTTAGCGGTAATCTGCTCCAGCGCATTAGCCATTGCCATATTCCGTAGTTCAATAGTGAGGAACAGTCCTACAATTAAGACTGGAATAAGCACAACACAGCCAAATGACAGAAATAACTTCGTTCTGAGTTTAAGATTATTCACTAGGGTGATGATACGAGCATACACGAATAAGAGCCACCTCCAGCAACAGAATGTTAACGCTCACATAAAAGTATATCGTTAAACGAACTTCCATTATATGTGATCATTTAGGGATTTATTGTCTTCTATTATGGAGTTTTGAAATGGGGGGGCTCTATCCTCCCTTTTTGTAAGCAACTGCTTTATATCCCCATTTACAAATACAAAAGAACAATACTTTTTGGGGTAAAACCTTTAATTTGAACAGATAAAATGTAAGTAAGCTATGATAAACTTCTAGTTGAAATCGCTTACAATTATATAAATGGAAGGATGTGGGATACCGGGATTCTCACCAAACAACAAAGTAAACCTCAGACGATTGCTTGGAATATTAGAGTTCAGTCAAGTAGTATGTAGTCAAAAAAATCTTAGGAGGTAGATTATGTTTAAGATGAATAAGAAAATCTTGACTGTATTCTTCGCAGCAACTATGAGCTTTAGCCTGTTCGCAGCAACCACAAATGCAGCGACAGATTATTGGCAAAATTGGACCGATGGTGGTGGAACAGTAAATGCTACCAATGGATCAGGTGGTAATTACAGTGTTACATGGTCGAATACCGGGAATTTTGTTGTCGGTAAGGGCTGGAATACCGGATCACCTACAAGAACAATAAACTACAATGCCGGCGTCTGGGCTCCGTCCGGTAATGGATATTTGACACTCTATGGATGGACGAGAAACTCACTCATAGAGTATTACGTTGTTGATAGCTGGGGCACTTATAGACCAACTGGAACATTTAAAGGCACCGTGACCAGTGATGGAGGCACCTATGATATTTATACCACTACGCGAACCAACGCACCTTCCATTGACGGCACTGCTACATTCACACAGTTCTGGAGTGTAAGACAGTCGAAGAGAGCAACTGGAAGCAATGCCGCTATCACTTTTAGCAACCACGTTAATGCATGGAAGAATTATGGAATGAATTTGGGTAGTAGTTGGGCTTACCAAGTGTTAGCTACTGAGGGATATCAAAGTAGTGGGAGCTCTAACGTAACCGTGTGGTAACCAATAAACATCAGGCTCTTAATCGATGAAAGTACTAAGGACTGCCGGTCTCACAACCGGCGGCCTTATTTATTCCAAAAGATTACTTACATACTACTAAGATCATCGTCACGACTTATTATTTTCCTATCCGTTCAAAGGAGATAAATCAATGAGAAAACTATTGAGTTTCCTATTCATAGCAACAGTAGTTGTTATCAGCGCTTGCTCACAAGAAAAGCCTGAAACGAGTAATGACAATGTATTTGTAGAGGGAGGGACTTTTATAAACTCAAAATCCAACTACAATGGTGAAACCTTATCCAACTTTTATATTGGTAAATATGAGGTAACTCAAAAAGAATGGATCGAGGTGATGGGAAGCAATCCTTCAGAATTCAAGGGCGACAATTTGCCGGTTGAAATGGTTAGCTGGTATGACGTTGTTGAGTACTGTAATAAGCGGAGTATAAAAGAGGGTTTAAAACCCTATTACAATATAGATAAGAATAAGAAAGACACAAATAATAAGAGCGATAATGATATTATAAAATGGACCGTAACGATCAATGTGGGAGCTAATGGTTATCGCTTACCGACAGAAGCAGAGTGGGAGTATGCTGCAGGTGGAGGTCAATTAAGCAAGAGTTACACATACAGTGGAAGCAATAATGCAGATGAAGTAGCTTGGTATTGGAAAAATGCTGGAGATAAATACTTAACGGGTGAATGGAACTGGCCTATCATTGAAAACAACAATAATAAAACAAAATCCGTCGGTGTCAAAAAGCCCAATGAGTTAGGACTTTATGATATGTCTGGAAATGTCAGGGAATGGTGTTGGAACTGGTACGGGGACATGGGAAGTGATATCGGTTCTTTCCGGGTTGTAAAGGGTGGTGGTTGGATCGGCAACATCACAAACAACGAGATATCTTTTCAGGGCAAGTTTGAGGCAAATGGCATGGGACCTGATCAAGGTTTTCGTGTGAGTCGTGGTGAGTAAACGGCGGGAAGGTTATTTTCTTTTAAGTTTGGACTCCATGACAGTGATTAAAATGTTCTTACCAATAAGCTGTTTCCGGTACTCAACCGGAAGCAGCTTATTTAATTTCGTTTATTTCCAACTACAAAAGATCTAAACTTTTCACGATATAAGCTTTAGTTTATGCATATGAAAAAATTGGGACAATGTTAGAATTTAATTGTTTCCGCTTACATTTATAAATATGGAATAAAAAGGAGGTTGATCAAACGGGTTGCACAGCATCTTAGTAAGACTAGTTGCAGTACAACCAAGAGGAGGAAAGCAAATGAGACCAAAGAGAATGCGTTTATTTAATGGAAAGATTTGAAGAGGTAAAGTTGCTAGGAGGGATGAAAAGATGATTAGAGCCAACGTAATAAAATGGACGGCCATTGCGTCGCTAGTCGTATTCTTATTTACAGGCTCACTGACGATGACTGGTGACAAGGCTCTCGCGGCCGATTGTTCGAACGGCTATGTAGCATTAACCTATGACGATGGTCCGAACCCTAACAACACTGTAACACTACTTAATGCACTACAACAAAACGGCTTGCGTGCAACGTTCTTCAACCTTGGACAGAATGCCCAAAATAATCCGTCCCTAGTAAACCAGCAGAAGGCAGCAGGCATGTGGATTGGGAATCATTCCTGGTCTCATCCGCATTTGACCCAACTGACCACCTCACAAATGTCATCAGAGGTTACAAACACGCAAACGACACTACAGTCTATAACGGGCACGGCTCCGAAGTTGTTTCGTCCGCCATATGGTGAGACTAACGCAACTTTAAAGTCCATTGAGGCCCAAAATGGTCTCACTGAAGTTTTATGGAACGTTGACTCCCAGGACTGGAATGGAGCCAGTACCGCTCAGATTGTAAATGCTGTAGGTACAATGCAAAATGGCGACGTGATCCTTATGCACGATCAGTACCAAACTACGGTTCAAGCGATTCCACAGATTGCACAGAATCTCAAGAACCGCGGTCTATGCTCTGGCATGATCTCGACGAGCACAGGCCGGGCAGTCGCACCTGATAGCGGAGGTACGACACCTACTCCAACACCAACGCCATCATCTACACCAAGTCCTGGCACAAGCACAAAGATTGAAGCTGAAAACATGACCAAAGGTGGTCAGTATACTGCCAATATAAGCTCACCGTTCTCCGGAGTTGCTTTATACGCCAACAATGATTTAGTGAAATACACACAAAATTTCTCGAGCGGTACCCATAATTTTTCACTCCGCGGGGCTTCGAATAACTCCACTATGGCGAGGGTCGATTTGAAAATCGGGGGTGTAACCAAGGGTACCTTTTACTTCGGGGGAAGCAGTCCAGCCGTTTATACGCTAAACAATGTCAGTCATGGAACCGGAAATCAAGAGATCCAGCTCGTCGTAACAGCTGATAACGGAACATGGGATGCTTACCTTGATTATCTGGAAATCCAGTAAATATTCCACACATGGAAGTTGGAGACGGACTGCTTAATGTAGAGACAAAATGAAAAAAGCAACCCGCCAGCCATGACTGGTGGGTTGCAAATGTAATCTATCTCTCAACTACAGTCTCACCTTCAATTAACACAGGCTGATAATAAGTGTTGTTGGGCAGGTCTTTTTTTCCTTGTAGTTTCTTAATGACCCAATCTGCTGCATCTCGTCCCATGGCTTCTTGTGGGTGTGTCAAGGTGGTTAGTTTGATGTTCGCGTTTTTGGCAATATAAGAATTGTCTTGTCCAATAATCGATAATTCCTCCGGAATAGTGATTTCCAGCTGTCTGCAGGCATGGACCACTTCCAATCCAACCTCGTCGTTATAACAAACAATAGCAGTGAGCGTATCTCTATTTTTATTCAGAAAATCCTTCAAGTCTGTAGATAACGTCTGTTTTGTCTCCGTGTTGAATGAAAAAATCTGCTCAGGATAAAATCGTAATTTGGATTCTCCGAGCGCTTTAATATACCCTTTCATCCGATATTTTCCTTGTAAATCATCCATTTTTGCAATGAGTCCTATTTGGGTGTGGCCTTTGGTTATCAACTCTTTTGTTGCCAAATAGCTGGACTGCACGTCATCAAGACAAAGGTACGGCAGTTCTATTTCTTCATAAAAGGCATTAATCATTACTATCGGAATATCCTGTTCCTTAAAAGAGAGGTAGTAAGCAATATTGGGGTTATATAGATTGCTTTTCGTCGGTTCAATAATTAAACCATCTACACCGTAGGAGAGCATCATTTCCAGCGCCTTTTTTTCTTGAGCAACATCGTTATTGGTGCTAGCTAATAGTAAAGAATAATTATCCTCATTTAGCCGACTTTCGATCCCACGGATAATGGAAGGAAAGATATAGTCGGAAATATAGGTCGTGATTACACCGATTGTCTTCTTATGGGAACTCCCGCCGGTCTTCGAACGATAGTGGTTGCTAACATAAGTACCAGACCCTTTTTCGCTTCGCAGGAAGCCTTCATTGGAAAGTTCTAAAATTGCTTTTCGAACAGTCTGCCGGCTAACTTCATACATGGACTGTAAAGCAGACTCAGTAGGGATTTGTTCACCAACATTGTAATCTCCCGAAAGGATTTTGCTTTTTATGTCATCTAATATCAATTGATACTTTGGTTTCATGTAATTCCTCTTTCCATACTTGTTCGCTAAGTTATTCGTGTATTTGGTGAATTTGTATGTACAAATTATAGCATGACTGCGAAAAAAATAGAAAGGGGCTCTTTTTTTATACAGTTAAATCATTATCATCTCCACATTTGTATGTATATATAACAATTTAATTGACAAATGTACGTACAAAAAATTATACTGTAGCTGTCAATTAAGAAAGTTAATTCTTATCATGACCGTTTAAAAAAGCGCTCTCAGAGAGGTGACAAACGTGATATCGAATCGATTAAGCATCGAACAAGCGATTAATAAGGGAGAAACTTCGCTTGGTATTGAATTTGGGTCCACGCGCATCAAAGTTGTACTTATTGATCATTGCTTTCAAACGATCGCTTCTGGAAGTTACGAATGGGAAAATCAGTTGAAGGACGGTTTTTGGACGTACAACTTGGAAGATATTATCAAAGGTCTGCAAGACGCATATCGCGAGATGAAGGAAGAAGTTGCACAAAATTACGAAATCACCCTTCAAACGGTTGGCTCAATCGGTTTTTCTGCAATGATGCATGGATACATGGCTTTCGACGAGCACAATGAACTTCTTGTTCCATTCCGGACTTGGCGTAATGCAACAACAGGTAAGGCTGCCAAAGCATTGACTGATCTGTTTGGGTTTAATATTCCAGAACGCTGGAGCATTGCTCATCTTTATCAGGCGATTTTGAATAAAGAAGAACATGTGCCACAGATCCGTTTTGTTACGACATTATCAGGATATATTCATTGGCTATTGACTGGAAATAAAGCACTTGGTGTTGGGGATGCTTCGGGCATGTTCCCTATTGATGAATCCACACGAAATTATAATGAATCGATGATACAGCAGTTCGATGAGCTTGTTGCAAGCAAAGGTTATCCGTGGAAGACCAGTGATCTGTTTCCTAAGGTGTATGTTGCAGGGGAGCAAGCAGGTGTATTAACCGAAGCGGGAGCTAAAATTCTAGATCCATTGTTACATTTACAGGCAGGCATTCCGCTCAGTCCTCCAGAAGGAGATGCCGGAACCGGGATGGTGGCAACGAATAGCGTAAGAAAACGCACCGGAAATGTCTCTGTAGGAACCTCTGTTTTTGCCATGATTGTGTTAGAAAAAGAACTTTCCAAAGTTTATCCGGAAATCGATATGGTTACTACTCCGAACGGAAGTCCAGTGGGCATGGTTCATGCGAATAACTGTTCAAGTGACCTCAACGCCTGGCTCGGGTTATTCCGCGAGTTCTATGAAGCCATGGGACACAAAGTGGATGCAAATAAATTGTACAACGTGCTTTTAAATAAAGCTTTGGATGCAGATCCTGATGCCGGAGGCTTACTAAGCTATGGTTATCTCTCAGGAGAGAATATTACTGGGTTAGAACAAGGTCGTCCGCTATTTGTCCGCTCGCCGGAGAGCAAATTTAATCTGTCCAACTTTATGCGTACGCATCTATTCAGCGCCTTTGGTGCTTTGAAAATTGGAATGGACATTTTGACGAAGGAAGAGAATGTAGCCATTGATAGTATTTTAGGCCACGGCGGCTTATTTAAGACTCCGGTAGTGGGTCAAAAAATAATGGCAGCTTCAATGAATGTTCCTGTATCCGTAATGTCGACTGCCGGTGAAGGCGGTGCATGGGGAATGGCTATTCTTGCCGCTTACATGATGAATAACAATCAGGAAGAAAGTTTAGAAGACTTCCTCGATCAAAAAGTGTTCAAAGATGTTAAGGGTGAAGAAATTCATCCAGAGGCAACCGACATTAAAGGATTTGAAACCTTTATCGAACGTTATAAAAAGGGTCTGGCGATCGAGCAGTCCGCTGTTGACAATTTAGTGTGAAAATGGAGGTGGCAAGATGTTAGAACAACTTAAAGAAGAGGTTTTTCAAGCCAATCTGGAATTGCCGAAACAAGGACTTATTAAGTATACATGGGGAAATGTAAGTGCGATTGATCGTGAAAGTGGATTTTTCGTAATCAAACCTAGTGGTGTAGACTATGAAACAATGAAAGCCAGCGACATGGTTGTTGTTGATCTCGATGGGAATGTGGTTGAAGGGGATATGAGGCCTTCATCTGATACTCCTACTCACGCAGTGCTTTATAAGCATTACTCTGAAATCGGCGGAATCGTGCACACGCATTCTACTTGGGCGACCATCTGGGCTCAAGCAGGACTAGATGTTCCTGTCATGGGAACGACGCATGCAGATACCTTCTATGGTTCCATTCCTTGTGCGCGTTTCTTGACGCAAGAAGAAGTCGATCGTGGTTACGAAGCGGAAACGGGTAATGTCATCATCGAGACTTTTGAACAGCGCGGGATAGATATTATGGCGGTTCCTGGTGTTTTGTTAAAAGGCCACGGTCCCTTTACGTGGGGAAAAGATGCGAAATCGGCGGTAATGAACAGCGTAGTTTTGGATGAAGTATCCAAAATGAATTTATATGCAAGAGAACTGAACCATTTTGCAGAGGAATTGCCACAACGTATTCTAGATAAACATTACTTGCGCAAACATGGAAAAGGCGCTTATTACGGACAAAAATAATAAAACTACAAAATGACGAAAAGAGGATGAATATGTCAACAGCGGTAGCAAAAGAATTTTGGTTTGTCGTAGGTTCGCAACATCTTTATGGGGAAGAAGCATTGGCTGAAGTTAAAGCACACGCACAAACGATGACAGATGCTTTGAATAAAAGCGGAGTTTTGCCTTACCCACTAGTATTGCAGGATTTGGCTGTCAGCGCAGATAAAATCACCAACATCATGAAAGAAGTTAACTACCGTGACGAAGTTGCCGGTGTCATCACTTGGATGCATACGTTCTCACCTGCAAAAATGTGGATCCGCGGAACTAAGATGCTGCAAAAGCCTTTGCTTCATCTAGCTACGCAATATAATGAAAGTATTCCTTGGGCAACAATTGATATGGACTTCATGAATCTAAACCAAGCGGCACATGGTGACCGTGAATATGGTTTCATAAATGCACGGTTGAACAAACAAAACAAAGTGGTAGTAGGTTACTGGGAACGTCCTGAAGTCCAAAAGCAAATTGCAGAATGGATGGACGTAGCGGTTGCTTATAATGAAAGCTTCAATATCAAAGTCGCTCGCTTTGGTGATAACATGCGTAACGTTGGCGTAACCGAAGGAGATAAGGTTGAAGCCCAAATTCAATTTGGATGGACTGTGGACTATTTTGGTATTGGCGATCTAGTGCAAATTATTAATGATGTTAAAGAAGAAGAAATCGATGCTTTGTTCGCTGAATATGCGGAGCTGTATGAGTTTGATTATGGTACTAACAGCAAAGAAGCTTGGGAAGCTAGCGTAAGAGTTCAAGCAAGCTATGAAATCGCTATTAAACGTTTCCTAGACCAAGGTGGTTATAATGCCTTCACGTCAAACTTCGAAGATTTGCATGGCATGAAACAACTTCCTGGACTTGCTGTTCAACGTCTAATGGCACAAGGCTATGGTTTTGCTGGGGAAGGCGATTGGAAGACTGCAGCACTTGATCGTTTGCTTAAAGTGATGAGTCATAATCAATCCACCGGCTTTATGGAAGATTACACATATGAATTGACGGTTGGACAAGAATCGATCCTTCAATCCCACATGCTTGAAGTAGACCCTACTTTGGCAAGCAACAAACCAAAAATCATCGTATCACCGCTAGGTATTGGTGGTAAAGACGATCCAGCACGTTTAGTATTTGATGGTAAAGCAGGAGACGGTGTCGTAGTTTCCATGGCTGACTTCGGTACTCATTACAAACTTTTGATCAATGAAGTTACTGCTTTTGAACCAACTGTTCCAGCTCCAAACCTTCCAGTAGCTCGTGTCCTTTGGAATGTTAAACCAAACTTCCAAGACGGGGTTAAAGCATGGATCGAAAATGGTGGCGGTCATCACACCGTTGTATCATTAACACTTACAACAGACCAAATTATTGCTTACGCAAAACTTGTTAACTTGGAATATGTAGTTATTAAATAATAGCAAAGCTTTATTACGATTAATAGGACTCCAATCCTCGACCTTTTTGAGGAATGGAGTCCTATTGTTTTGTTCGATTTCCTTCAATAAATGCGATAATTTCCACTAAGGGCCAGTAAACTAAAGAAGTACAGACAGTTATCATAATAACGACGTTGTCCGGTGCGCAAAGGCGTATTCCAAAACAAACGGACAAAATGCTCTGCCTCCGGGCCATCAGAAGCAAGGGAAGCCATGGCGTTGGTCGCCAAAAGACCTACCGGATGCAGCGCCGGTTCCTCGAAGGGCTGTCCCTCAATGGTATACCGCCGGTAATCGGAAACTTCGATATTCCTAAAAAAAGCTTGAATCCGGTTACATTGATCGACCTGCCAGCTGTCCTTTTGGAACCATGCCCAGTCCAATCCGATATTAGCCGCAACCCTGTAAGCATCACTGAAGAAATAGCTGAAATCACCATGAGGCTGGGGATCTGCCGGGGTTCCGTTAAAATTGGCATATTCGGGAGCAAGGCCAGTTATAGGATGGCATGCAGTGTGTAGGTATGTGCGGCTGGCTTCCGCCGCTTCTCGCCAAAACATGCGGTCACCTTCATCAGCCCACAAAGCGAACAAATCATAGAAATGGGGGAGATGGTAAGATGGATCACTAAAGGTGGATTCCGGTACAAATTTAATCAATTTCGTTTCCGCATCCCACATTGAGTCACCAGTGCCTGTTTCAGTTTTATGTACACAAGCACGCAATATCGTTCGGGCCTGCTCAGAATAATTATAAGGTTCCAGACCGTTCCCCCAACGTTTTGAGGCAAAAAACAGGGCCATGGCGAAAAACTCTTCCCCGTCCGGTGCAGGTCCCTGAGAAATCCTTGTACCGTCAGGCTTGCAGTGCCAAGCAAAGTAATTGGCATAACGACCTTCTTTGTGCTGCATAAACGTCTTTGAGAAGTTCCATAAACGATCAAACTCATCTTTTTTATTCATTTGAACGGCCATCATCATCCCGTACGACATTCCTTCTGACCGTACGTCTAGATTACCTGTATCCAGAATATAGCTTTTATTCTCGTCCTGCGGATAGTAGATTCGTACGTTCGGATCTCCATAAAATAAATCATTCCAAGTTATATCAATTTTAGCGTTGATTTCATCTTCAGAGAAGCCAAGCTCCTTAAATAAATTTCGATATTCCCCCGTATAAAAAGCACCTTGTTGTGTTATTGACATCAGAATCCCCTCCAGTGAACTACAGCATGCCGCCTATTTCATTAAAAAACTAAGGATGGATAGTTTGAATAGTGCCGTCATCGTTGTATTTCAGCTCCGTATATTTTACAGAACGCTTATTGTCAGCTCCACCAGACAAAGAACTGTCATGATAAAATAGATACCATTTCTCTTTAAACTGAACAATAGAATGGTGTGTTGTCCAGCCCAGGACTGGTGAAAGTATTATTCCTTGATATACATAAGGCCCAAACGGATCTTTACTGATAGCGTATACAATATTATGGGTAGTTCCCGTGGAATAAGAAAGATAATAATATCCGTTATATTTATGTACCCATGGACCTTCAAAATATCTTCTCTCTTCATCTCCAGCAAGAATCGGATTTCCGTTCGAATCAATGATGGATATTTCTCTAGGTTCACCTTCAAAGCTCATCATGTCCTCGCTCAGCTCCGCCACGATAGGTCCAAGTGCTGGCGCCGTCTCAGCCGGGCCTTCGGCATCCGCAACAAATGAGCCAGTTTGCCATTTTTCAAGTTGACCGCCCCAAAGACCACCAAAATAAATATATGATTTGCCATCATCATCAACGAAAACAGCAGGATCAATGCTATAACTGCCGGGAATATAGTTTGGTTCAGGTGTAAACGGTCCGGAAGGTGAAGCTGAGGTAGCAACCCCGATTCGGAAAATATCGTCATGGTCTCTGGCTGGGAAAAACAAATAGTAGGTATTGTTTTTGTATGCTGCATCCGGAGCCCACATTTGCTGCTTGGCCCATGGGACATCCTTCACATGAAGCACTTCACCGTGGTCGATACAAGGGGAGCCCTCTCCATCAATAGATAGAACATGGTAATCCTCCATATTATATTGGTCACCGTTGTCATTAGAGATCATATCGTGATCGAGGTCATGAGAGGGATAAATATAAATTTTACCTTCAAATACATGAGCGGAAGGATCCGCAGTATAAATATGAGTTACGAGAGGCACATTGGGTTGCGCAGGCTTTGTCAAGTCATTTCCTCCTATAAAGTTAATCGCTTACAATGTTAATGGTATAAGAACTTTAAGGCTCTGTATATATAGCAACTATAGTTTATACCCCACAAAGTTTAGATGTTGCTTTCTTGATCTTGTCGAATCCTTACCCTCGTCAAGTACAATTCGGGTAAGTTCAATACAACGCTGAAGGTGTTTGATATCAGGCCTCCTGAAATTTAATTAATAGATAAATCTCACGAACAGCAGGCCAGAGCCTGTTTGTTCCCCGCATTCTTCTATGTTAGCATGTAAAGTATTCGATTAAAAATATGTCATGCAATTTCAAGATAGGGAGGGCATCTAGAAATGAAACACCCATTTATATTAAATGCCGTATGGAACGGCGGACGTAATAGTGATGGAACGATTGAAGCCGGACAGCTCAAGACACAAATTTCCATTCCGAAGGAAATGGGCGGGCCCGGAATTGGAACGAATCCAGATGAGATGCTTCTGGGTGCAGCAGCAACCTGCTATCTCATTACACTTGCAGCCATGCTGGAGCGATCCGAGCTTATAACTTCAAATCTGACCTTAACATCAGAGGCGACGGTGGATGTAACAAATAACATTTTTACATATGAAGCCATCAAACATTCACCTGTAATCACACTTTCTAAAGACGCGTCACAAGTCGATATCGATAAAGCTATCCATATTGCCCATAAAGCGGAAGGCTCTTGCATGATCTCCAGAGCTGTAGCAGGAAACGTACAAATTACTACACAGCCAACAGTGCTGACATCAAGTATGTAAGGATAGGTTCTAAAGCAGTAGTTATCCCTTAGGAATCAGAGAGGAGAAATAAACTTTGAACATTGAGTTGTATAAGGATTTGATCAAGGATGAACGTGGGAATTATTACGTAGCGGTACACAAAGAGGACAATGAACTGACCTTGGTAAATGCAATGCTTGAGCGTTCTTACCAGGACCTGCTGGAATTTAACGAAGCGTTTAAAAAGAAATATGCGGAATACGAGCACCAGTTCATCGGCAAAGTGGTTATGGATAAGCTGCGGCACGATGTTGTGTTCGCGTCCAATGAAGACGGCCATGGACGAATGTATAATCTGGCAGCGGTTGCTGGCGATTACAAGGTTACTTTTATTGATATGATTGAATTTTACCGAAACCCACGAGTAGGACGTAGCTATGACCATGACAGCCATTAAGCTTAGTGTATTGGACCTTGTGCCTGTATTTGATGATGTGGATGCAAGCTTTGCTTTAGGACAAGCGGTGGAACTGGCTCAAACAGCTGAAAGACTGGGATATACTCGTTATTGGGTTGCCGAACATCATGATATGCCGGGCTTAGCGTGTACCTCCACAGAGGTGTTGTTATCGCATATTGGAGCGAGAACACAGCATATCCGCATCGGGTCGGGAGCTTTATTGCTGCCGCACTATAAGCCGTTAAAAGTGGTAGAATCATTTCATTTGCTGGCAAGTTTATATCCTGGACGTATCGACCTTGGATTAGGCCGGGCTCCTGGTGGTGCTGCTGAAGTAAGTTTAGCGCTGAGCGGAAATTTTCTCGAAAATGTTTGGAAAATGCCAGAGCTGCTTAAGGGAGTTACCGAATTGTTGCAGGGGAACTATTCATATGAAGGACGTCAGATAACCGCCCGTCCGACTCCACCCGAATCGCCAGAGTTGTGGATGCTGGGCACTAACAAGAAGAGTGCAGCATATGCTGCCGAGTTTGGTGCAGGCTATGTGTTTGGTCAATTCATGAGCGATGTAGCCGGGGAAGAAATTTTGCAAGCTTATCGAGAAGCCTTTGCGCCTTCTTCAGTTAATGCTATGCCTCGGGCCATCGTAGCAGTTGGCGTCATTTGCGCCGAGACAGAGGAAGAAGCAATGCAGCTAGCCTCTTCCAGTATGACATTATTTCAACAAGAAGGCTCAGCCGAAGAAAAATCCAAACTTTTGGAACGCAAACTGCTGATAGGCACACCCAAAAGCATTAAAAAAAAGCTGGAACAGTTATCTCACTTGTATGGAGTTGAAGAATTCATTATCGTTACTATGATTCCAGACTATGAGAAACGGCTGCATTCGTTTGAGTTGCTTGCCCGTGCTTGCTTGGATTCTAACTAGCCCTTTCTTCATGCAATTAAGGAGGTCCACATAGATGCAGACTAATCCCTCTGACTCCATTAAAATCCCTCCCGGATTTTGGGCTGGATTAATTCAATTAGGGATAACCGCTCAAGATATAGCCAGTAAAGCAGGTCTTCCCCTGAGCCTTATCACGGAGTCAGTAGTCAGCACAGCCCAATATTTTGCTATCTGGCAGGCATATTCGGATCTCGTTGGAGATACTGCTGAGGGAATCATCAAGCTAGCAACCGTTTTTGAAACTACACAATATCCGCCGACCGTCTTAGCTACTTATCATGCTAAAGATTATCGTGACGCTCTAAACCGAATGGTGCGCTACAAACGAATGTGTCCTCCAGAAAGCTTGCATATTCTCGAGGAGGGAGAGCTATGTACAATCGAATTGAATTGGCAGCATCCCGAGTATTCCGGTCCACCGCTGCTGCTTGGCCTTACCCTGGCGTTTTTACTGGAGCTTGGGCGGCGGGGAACAGGTATACCTATGACAGCACAGTTTGTAGAATTTTCACAACCCATAGGGGATTTACAGGTTCTTGAAGCTTATTTCGGCTGTCGAATTCAGATCGGTGCTGAGACTAACCGTTTAACACTACGCCGAAGTGATTTGGATCTGCCCTTTATCTCGTATAACGAAGAGTTGCTAGAGATTCTGACTCCCGTTTTGGATCAGACACTTGCTGAACAACAGGGCAGTCACTCCATTACGGAAAGGGTCAAATGGATTATGAAACGCAGTCTTAGCGGAGGGAAACCCGAGATTCAAACCGTTGCAAATGAGCTAAGGATGAGTGCTCGTACCTTACAACGGAGGCTTACTGAAGAAAATACGAGCTTCAAGCATTTGCTGGCACAAGCTAGACATGAGCAGGCGCGAGCGTATTTAGCAGATCCTTCCCTCGATGTTAAAGAGGTGGCTTTCTTGATCGGATATGAAGATCAGAACTCGTTCTACCGTGCCTTCCGACTTTGGGAAGGAGATACTCCTTCAAATTGGCGTGTTAAACAAGAAGTTTGGCGCAAGACGCTAGTTACTGAATAATCCCGGTAAGATAGTATAATTACTAGTCGGTACACAGTACAGCGCTTGAGAAACTGCTAATTAACTCGCCATGATAAAAGGAGAAATGAAATATGGATATGGGATTAAACAATAAGATAGCTTTAATTACAGGATCAACAAAAGGTATTGGTAAAGCTATCGCCTTTGAACTTGCCAACGAAGGCGTTAATGTACTAATAAATGGACGGAATTATGAAAAGGTAGAACAAACAGTAAATGAAATTAAAGCAAAATTTCCGGAAACTTCTCCTCAGAATGCTGCTGCCGATATTGTAGATATGGGACAGAGAGAAGCTTTACTTGAAAAATACCCCCATATCGATATTTTAGTTAATAATATGGGGATTTATGAACTGATGAGCTATGACGACGTTAATGATGAAATATTTGAAAAATACATCCGTACGAATGTTCTTGCTGCAAATGGATTAACGAAATTTTATATGCCAAAAATGTTAGAAAACAATTTTGGACGCGTGATCTTCATCGCTAGTGAAGAAGCAATAATGCCGTCAGCTCAAATGCCACAGTATGCAATGACAAAATCAATGCTATTATCGTTGGCAAAAAGCTTATCTAAATTAACAATCGGAACAGAAGTTACCGTCAATACTATCATGCCAGGACCAACACTCTCTGAAAATGTGCACCAAATCATTGATGGAATGTATTCAGATGAAGCGTTGACTTTTTCAGAAAAAGAGAAAAAATTCATGGCTGCAAACTTACCGCAATCTGAAATACAGCGATTTATTAAACCTAATGAAATAGGTAGACTAGCAGCATTTATGAGCAGTCCCTATGCCTCTGCATTTAAAGGCTCTCCGATCCGGATGGATGGGGGCATGGTACCTACTATTTTCTAAATGTAGTATCGATACAAAAAAAGCCACGCCTTATGGAATGGCTTTTTTTGATATATTATTCACTGTCCTCCGGTATAACAAAGGATACCAAAGTACCTTCACCTTGTTTACTTTGAATAAAAAGACCCTGACCATACAATTGCATCAGTCTTCGATGGGTGTTAGCCAGTCCGATGCCGCTTTTAGCTTTCATGGTCGGTTCCAGCAACAACGCAAGCGTTCTATGATCCATACCTAACCCATTATCCTCCACTTCGATCTTTATAGCATTGTTCAGACGTGTGGCCCGAATATAAACGGTACCACCCTGCTGACGCTTGAGCAGACCATGCTTAATAGCATTTTCTACCAAGGGCTGGATGGATAGAGGGGGTAACAGGATATTAATGTCTGGATCCACCTCCCAAACAACGGAAATTCGTTCTGCGAATCGTGTTTGTTCAATATACAAATAAGATTCTACCAGCTCTAGTTCATGAGAAAGGTTCACGAGTTCTCCGATATTTAAAAAGTCAAAGCTGATTCGCAAAAAGGAAGTAAATGCAGTAATGAGCTCTTGCATCTTTTTAGTATCCATATCACTGAGTGCCGCAATAGAGTTCAATGTATTGAACAAGAAATGGGGTTGAATCTGTGCCTGTAGATAAGCCGCTTCAATACGCACCCGTTCATTAAAAGAAATTTTCATCGCTGTTAAGGCTCGAATGCGATATTTGAGTTCAACTGCATCCACAGGTTTGGTAACATAATCATTTGCGCCGGAGTAGAATCCTGTGTAGATATCCTCAGGTTGACTGCGGGCAGTCAGCAATATTACTGGGAGCTCATATAACGAATAACGCGCGCGAACCTTTTGCGTTAATTCATATCCTGACATATGCGGCATCATTACATCACTAATCAGTAAATCCCAACGCTTTTTATCTAGCCAATCCAGTGCTTCTTGCGCTGAGTTCACCGTCGTAATGAGATAAGGTTCGTTTTCAAGAATGCCCTTTAGCACATTCAAATTAACAGGGTCGTCATCTACCACCAAGAGATTCACCTTGGCGTCTGTAAAGAGTGGCGGGATTTTGTCAGTATGTTGATTAGTTTGTTCGGAAATCCCCCATTTAGCCATCTGCTTATAAATCTCATCTGGTGTATACGTTGTTATAGGTGCAGCCTCTCTTACTATCTGTTCGCTATAGGGATCAGCAAGGGGGAGTGCAAAACTGAAAGTTGAACCTTTGCCGAGTTCAGAAAGGATGCTCAAGCTGCCACCATGCAGTTCTACCAGCTGCCTGCTAATGCTTAGTCCCAGTCCAATTCCACGCCCGTCATTTATTCCGTGAGGGCCTTGCTCATAGGGGAGGAATACCCGCGCCATGGTCTCTTCGGTCATGCCTACTCCGGTATCTGTTACATAAATAAAGATATGAGCGTCTTTTTCCTCAGCTGAAACAGAAACAAGTCCTTGCTCGGTGTATTTGAGCGCGTTGTGCACTAGATTTAATAATACTTGTACTAGTCGTTTCTCATCCGCAAGAATAGGAGGTATAGATTCTGGTATGTTCATGGATAACCGTACCGGTTTACCTTCAATCATATATTGAAGCATATTGATGACTCCGGGAACCACCGATTGAACCAAAATAGGCTCCTGATGCAAAATAACCCGATGCTCTTGAAGACGTACTACATCCAGTAGATCACCAAGCATATGGGACATACGGCGGCTGATGGTAATCAGTAACTCCATATCTTGCCGACTACTCTCGTTGAGCCTGTCCTTTTCCTTCGTTATTATATTTTGCGCGATATTCATAATTCCATGAACTGGTGTTCGCAGCTCGTGAGAGGTATTGGCAAGAAACTGATCCTTAAGTTTATCTGCTTTTTTCAGCTGCTCATTTAGCTCCATGTTCTCTTTGGCATTCTGAAAATACTTTTTAAACCAATAAGCTGAGAAGCCTACGATGGCGGCAATAATATCTACAGGATAGTAGACAATTGAATAGTGGCCGTTACTATCCCACAAGTTCCATACCAAATTAGAGATGATGGCCGCACCTGATATCAGTAGAAAAACAACATCTTTATCATCTTGCCTTTTGAACAATAAGCGTCCCAAGCTATAGATCAACCAGATAAAGGGAATATACTGAAACACTTGAATGATACCCCAGTGAATCGATGTACTGACCAAATAAGCAGGAACAATAAATATAAATAAGGTATAAAGGAAAAGACACCACGTGTAAGCGCGTAACCACTTGTTGACTTCGGCACCTGAGGTGAATTTCCTGAAAACAAGCAGAATAAAAAGGTTCTGCCATAAGAAGGCGATTAAACGGATTTTTAAAGACCAAGTGTAATTAATCGGCAGTAATACTAGAACTAAATTGTCATTTCGGGCCAAAAGGATGACGGCTACAGATAATGTCATTAGCCCTACAAGGAACAGAGCACGTTCTTTAGGATTAAATAAATACAGAATACAGGCATACAGCCCATGTAGTAGCAGGATGATTGCAGTAAGCATTTGAAATCCAACGGTATAAAAATTTGTCCGGTTAACCACTTCCTGAGAGCCAAAGAAAATAGGCCCGCTAATACCGCCTTTATAGGGGTGATCAAAGTTTACTACCTGAATAAGTACATCTATTTCTGTCATATTTTCCGAAAAATATGATGCTGTAAATGAGGTAGTTTTTGGTGCATATGTATTGGTATCGAGAGAAATTATCCCATTATTGTGAATAGGGCTGCCGTTAATTTCCACACTGGAGGCGGAATAAATTTGTTTGATCCAGAACGAGATAGGCTGCTGAAGCGGTTCTACCAAAATACGCAGGCGGTACGTCCCATATCCATATGATGTTGTGTGATCAGTTCCGATAGCATTGCTCCAATTCCCAGGAACTTGAAGCGCTTGGGATTGCCTTGGGATAGTGGAAGTCTTGGACGAAACTAATTGCGAAGGATAGAAGCTCCATTCACCATCTAGCCTGAATAAGTTCGCCTTCTCCAGATCCTGGCCACGTAAATCCAGTACACCGTTGCTAATCATAGGTACATTGTTGGAAACCTTAAATATGTTGAACCAAATGCAGCGTAGGCCAAAGAGAATGCTGATAAAAAGTAGAATGATTGCTAATTTGTTTAAGATAGTATTATTTTTCATGAGAACATTATAGCAAATAATTCTAATTTAGAATCTAAAATGGATTTATTAATCTAAGATGAGCAAATACCAGCATGATCTTAACGGCCAGTATAGTTATAATTGTTCTTTATAAACAATAACTTGTAAATATTGTTATTATTAGAGAGGGAGTTTTCAAAAATCTGCAATAGGTAATGCACTGAAAAGAAAAGGAATGAACCGAATGCCTAAGGAAGAAGTGTTAAAAGGCGGTAATGTAAATCATATAGTCCGTATGGCGAACACTGTTCGCCGCCCTATAGGTTATTGGAGTCCAAATGTTCATAAACTACTCAAACATTTGGAACATCAGGGCTATGAGGGAGCACCAAAATTTCTCGGAATCGATGATTCTGGCCGTGAAATATTGACATTTATTTCCGGAGAAGTTCCAGGGAATAATTATCCAAACCTTGAACCGTATATGTGGACGGACGAAACGCTTGCCGGTTTGGCACATCTTATGCGTCGTTTCCATGATGTGACTATAGTGTTCCGGCCCAATATGGAGGACAGATGGCAGCTTAGCTATGCCGATGATGCCGAACACGAAGTGATCTGTCATAATGACGCAGCGTTGTATAATGTTGTCTTTCAAAAGGAGGCTCCTGTGGCGTTGATTGATTTTGACATGGCAGGTCCAGGTCCGCGGATGTGGGACATTGCGTACAGCCTTTACACTTCTGTTCCTCTTGCGAGTTTCGCACCTAACCATACTTCTGGAACCACAGAAGCATATCAATTTGAAATCCATGCCGTAGAGCGACGTCGGCGAATTCATTTGTTTTTTGAAGCTTATGGAATTCCCGTCCCAAATAATCTGCGACAGTGGATTATACAACGTTTGATAGTACTGTGTGATACGCTACGAAATGGTGCCGCTGAAGGGAATCCTGCCTTTCAGAAAATGGTTGACGAGGGTCACTTAGCCCACTATGAGAGTGAGATACGTTTTGTAACTGATCATTTCGAAGATTGGATATAAAAATCGGATATTCCGCTCACGGACAGGATAATTGAATAAAATTAAAAAAAGTATACCATTGGAATTGAGGTCTGAGAATGAGAGTAAAGCGAATTGTAACCAATATTAAAACACAGAATGCTTCAGCAGCAAAAAGCTTTTACCAGGACGTCCTCGAGCTTGATTTATTGATGGATCATGGTTGGATCGAAACATACGGCTTACTAGGGAAGGAGAACATTCAAATAAGCTTCGCCTCACAGGGCGGCTCCAATACGCCAACTCCAGATCTATCAATTGAAGTTGATGATGTCGATGCGGTGTTTGAACGTATGAAGAATGCTGGATACACGATAGAATATGGACCTGTTGATGAGCCTTGGGGAGTCCGGCGATTCTATGTACGCGACCCATTTGGCAAACTTATCAACATCCTTGCTCATGGACATTAGATAAACGGTCACATCGTGCAGAGATCTAGATTGTTAATCTATCGGAATCAATTCCGTCCCTTTAGGGACGGAGTTTTTTGCGTTCTTATAAATGATTTTAAGGAAGCGTGATTAGGTCCTCCAAAAATCTATGCTCACTCAATAGTGTTTCATATATTTCATAAGCTCAGAAATTCCTAAAAACTGCTTCATTAATTGACTATTTAATTTTTGTAACGCAAGCTCGAAAGACAATTCAACTTTCTTGTAGCTTTGTGTCTCTATTTCATTCAGGAGTTGTTTCATATTCTCGATATAATACACGGTCTTCCTTAAACTGCTGATCAGGATAATCTTTCTTAATTCCGTTAGCGTATAAACTCTATAGCCGTTGTCTTTGTTTCTATTCGAGGTAACTAGTCCTTCTTGTTCCCAATGTCGAATGGCTGATGGCTTAACGCCTGCTATTTGTGCAACTTCACCAATTGTCATTGCGTTTATTTCCTCTAAATCATTGTATTTTGATATATCTGCGTTTCGGAACATGCTTAATACATCCTCTAACCTATGTTTTTCCGTTTGTGTATTATACTGTTCCTGATTGATTGACCAAAGTGCATACTCCATTTGCCGGGCTTTAATCTTTCTCATCACATCGTACACAACTGGAATCTCATATCCTTGTAAAAGTGTCCGAATCGTAATAAAAGCTTGAATATGAATGTCTGTATAACATCGACGATTGCTAGCAGTCCTCGGGACTTCGGGAATTAAGCCTTGATCTTCATATCTTCTTAAAGTAGTGGTACTTACATTTAATTTCTTAGCTATCATTGTTGGTGTATAAATATCTCCCATAATGGCCATCGCCCCAAAACATTAAAGTTAAACCTTCAAGTGCTACAACAATATTAAATCTAATTTAACGACATATATCAAGGTTTAGAATGGGATAAACCGAAAGATTGCATGAATGTTATATGCTATTTCTATAAAACACTAAGGAGAGGATTGTTTGAAAAAAATCATACGATTAAACAACCATTCAGCAATAGAAGTAAGATTAACAGGAGGATCAGATCGTCCAACCATCATGTTACCTATCGCTAAAAAATCCGTGTACAATCAGGAAGCAGAAAATCTAAAGCTTTGGGGCGTAGATCCTGAAATAGGTAAACATTTTGTTGAAGGTCTTTCGGATACCTTTCAAGTGCTTTACTTTGATTATGAAGGTCATCTCTTTCAACATCCAGTGGACAACTTAACTGTAGACCATATTGTGAAGGATCTGCTCCTCATTGCTGATGAAATGAACGTTAAGAGCTTTAGCTACTACGGATATTCATGGTTAGCTTTAATTGGTCTACAATTGGGTATCAGAACAAATCGTCTGGAAAGCTTGGTCATGGGAGGTTTTCCGCCTTATATGGGTCCCTATCAAGAGATGCTGATTGTAACTCGGAAAACACATACCCAAGCTTTGAATAATCAAAATGAGGCAGCTGAAAAAAGCTCTATCGAAACAGAGAATCTTGATGAGATAGACTGGGACAACATCAAAGTATCAATGGATACCCGTGTAACAGCTCAATTTGTTGCCTTATACGAGAGCCTTACCGCTTTTGATGATCGTAGTATTCACCATTTGCTGAGTCTCCCAAAATTAGCTTTTGCAGGAGAAAATGATACTATCGTATATGGTGAGAATTTTGGGAATGTTACTGTGGACATCGGCGGGATATTAAAAAAGAATAAAGAACAATTGACTGATTTAGGCTGGGATGTTGAAATTCTAAGGGGAACCCAAATGGATCATACCAAAGCTATGCAGCCAACCGTGGTGTTACCATTGATTAAGCCCTGGTTTGTAAAACAACTATAATAAAAAGGGAAGATTTAATAGATTAGCCGGTGTTGCCTATTAAAGGGTAAACCGGCTTTTTTTCACGCGTCATATTTTTAGCATGGAATGTCGAAGCTTATGAAGACCCAAAATGTTTTCTTGCTTTGATTACTTAAGAAAATAAACTTTTTTGCAACCTAAACCCTACTTTCCTTACTTTATAAGTAAGGCCTTAATAAACTGAACGGAAGTGATGGAGTGGAAGATAGTGAAATCATACAATTGTACTTTGCGCGCAATGAATCAGCAATAGAAGAAACCTCCCGAAAATATAGGAACTATTGTATTAAGATCGCTCATAACATTTTATCTAATATTGAAGATTCGGAAGAATGCGTGAACGATACTTTTTTAGGGGCGTGGGAAGCGATACCACCGAAATCACCTGCAAAGCTATCATCTTTTCTGGGGAGGATCACACGAAACATCGCTTTAAATAAATACGATTATTATATGGCCAAAAAGCGGAATAAAAAATTCGATACGATTCTTGATGAATTAAATGATTGTTTATTCTCGCCAGACAATGTTGAGAGTCAATACGAGGAAGAACAAATGGCTGAATCCATAAGCAATTTCCTGCTGAAGATAAACGAAGATCATCGAAATATTTTTCTGAGACGTTACTGGTACTCCGATTCTTTGGCTGAAATCTCAGCGCGATTTGCAATAAGTGAAAGTAAGACCAAATCAGTTCTTTTCAGAACACGAAAAAAACTCCAAATATACCTTATGAAAGAGGGCTATATCCTATGAATAATAAAGATCTATTTAAGACGATTGGTTATGTAGACGAAAATCTGGTAGAAAAGGCTAACACAGCTAGACGCACTCATAAGAAAACATTTGCGAAATGGGGAACTATGGCTGCTTGCGCTGCACTAATATTAGGAATTGCCATTTACAGCTCTCCTCTGAAGACATCAATGACTAATTCACCACAAATATCGCAGCAAACACCAGTATCAGCTCCCAACGGTGTTCGGAAAATTTTAAATTACAACGGATTTCGTTATGCATTCGTAAGTGATGGTGCTCAGTTTAAGTTCACAGGAATGAAGCCTGAGAAATCACTTGGAACCTTAGAGTATGATATGAACCAAGAGATCGGGAAGGACGATGGAGATAAGGATCTAGAAAAGGATTATTCCTCTACGTTCGCTGTTGGCGGAAAACTATATGAAATTCCGACGTACCCATCCCAGTTCCGTATTGCGGTTAAGTATGAAGAACAGTACTATTTGGCTGAAATTGTGGCGAAGGTAAACGATGCTAAGATGACCGCTAAGGAATATCTGGATATGTCTAACCTGAAAAAGCAGGTGAAAGATATCCATGTTCTTAATCATGTGGGGAATGAAGAGTTGAAAAAAATGACGGATCATGTTGCTGTGGAATCTATCATTGATGGGCTATACACCGCGACAACAGCTAATTTAAGCAATAAGGAATACGAGGCTATAGCAGGGGCGCAGTCTCAAGGAAAATCGTATCAACTACAGTTCAACCTCAAGGATGGAACCCATATGGCTATGTATATCATTCCCGAATTAAAAGTCGTATCTATGGGAGATGCCTATTATCAATTGTCTGACACCTTCTTTGATCAATCCGGTGAGCTCTTTTCAGGTCTTAAACAAGAAGTGCTGCCGCTTTACTAGGATTAAAACAAAGGCATCGAATCCATAGATTCGATGCCTTTGTCATTAAGAAATGAATTACACTTACCCAGATTGTGCGTTAGCCCTCACCCACTAATAGTCATATGCGTATTACTAATACGAACAAAATGAACACTGATTTTTCTTTATATAGAAGTGAATTTAGGACGTTTAAGTATGCAATTGAAAATGTTCAGTTGAGAAAGGAGATTAAACTACATGGCTGCAACCATTACTGGAACTGTGTTTAATGATTTGAATCACAATGGTCAGTTTAATCCTGGTGAACCTGGGATTCCTAACGTTAATGTTGTTCTATATAGTAATTCTAGTGGAACTTGTATTTCTACGCTAACGAATGTCAATGGAGTTTATAGTTTTTCCGTTACGGTAGCAGGAACTTACACTATTTATGAGACGGTTACAGATTCGGAAGTGACCTGTCCTCCAACTACATTCACGCAGCCAAGCGGATTTACAATGTCAAATGGGCCAAGAAAACTGACGATAACCGTTACTACAGCTCATATCAACAACAATGCAACTATAGCCAATCAGAACTTTAGCCATGATACTACAGATAATCCCTTAAGCTGCAATACAAGAATGATACAGTTTGCGGGTAGGCCTTCCGTCTGGTATTACATCAATGTTGTAACAGGTGCAACCGTTATTCAAGGAACAGTTAGTCCCCCAGTAGATATAAATGCAATCGGTTATAATCCACTAGATAATTATATCTACGGGTATGATCAGCTTAATAATAATCTCGTTCGGGTGGATAACAGCGGAAACGTTACTTCATTATTTCCACTGCCGCCTGGATTTCCTTCAGATAGCTATACCACAGGAACCTTTGATTTGAATGGATTTTTTTATATTTTTGTTAATAATGAATCCCGATTTTATGTAATTGATCTGCGGCCAAACTCTTCTACTTTTTTGAAGCTGGTGAATCCAGCCACTGGATTTTCTGAGCAGACTAGCATCTTTGGTGTGGCCTTGAGTTCAGCTCTGAATGCAAGTGACTGGGTCTATAATAGTGCTGACAATCGTCTTTATGGCATTACGCCAACAGGTGTAATGGAAAGAATAAATCCTGCAACTGGTGCGATAACTAATTTAACGACAACCCCACTTAACACAGGACCATTTGGTGCAATAGCGATCGATTTTAACAATACCATTTACGCCATTTCTAACAGCACGGGCAACATCTATCGATACACCATCGTCGGCAACACTGCTACGGCTGGGCAATTCTCTAACACGGTGACCACTTCATTTAATGATGCAACATTATGCCCTCTAGCTGTCATTAATTTGGACTTTGGTGACGCTCCGGATACTGCAGCAGGCAATGGACCCAATAACTATTCGACATTGCTTGCCAAAGACGGCCCGCGTCACCAACTGCTAAGCGGACTTGTTCTCGGTACACAAATAACATCAGAACTTGACGCCTATCAGAATCCCACAGCTACCGGTGACGATATTTCAAAGGGTATTCAGGATGACGGACTTACTGTTCCTCTCCCAACTCTTTCGATAAGTGCTGCCAGTTACACGCTTCTTGTGACAGTAACCAATACGATAGGAAGTCCGGCAAACTTGTATGGATGGCTTGATTTCAACATGAACGGCATCTTTCAAGGGAATGAAGCGTCACCAGTTCAGGTAGTACCTTCCCAGCCCGGAACTCAAATTGTACCAATAACCTTCACTTTACCTTCAGGGATTATTTTAACGCCTAATCAGACCTTTCTCAGACTCAGACTTACATCGGATACGTTAGTTAACCAAAATGTTTCTCCAACAGCAGTGGATACGCGGAGCTTGGGAGCTGCATCAGACGGAGAGGTAGAAGATTACATTCTTCAAGTTAATAACATAGCAGATTTAACGGTAGATAAAACCAATAGTCCCATTCCCATTTTTCCGGGTCAAGAGCTGGAGTACTATATTAAAGTCATAAATAACGGACCGGATGCCGCTGAAAATGTTCTGTTGACCGATTTAATTCCACCGGAAGTGCTTAATCCACAATACAGCTTAAACGGAGGAGCAACCTTTCTACCATGGACTGGAAGTATAGGTTTAGGAACATTGCCAGCAAATGAATCCATTCCGGTTCTGATCCGTGGAACGGTTAGCGATACTGCTGTAGGGACAATTATCAATACGGCAGTCGTAAGCAGTACCACAGAAGACCCGGATCCAACGAATAATACTTCAACTTCTTTTGCTCCGGTAAACCAATCAGCCGATATATCCGTAGTCAAATTAGCAGATCCAACACCTGCTGTCGCAGGAGATTTGTTGACATATTCGATAATAGTGTCAAATGCAGGACCCTCATTAGCAGAGAATGTAGTGTTAATCGATGCCGTGCCTAGTCAAGTAACGAATCCAGAATTTTCAGTAGATGGAGGCATTACCTTTAACCCGTGGGAAAATTCCTATAGTTTAGGAAGTTTGCCTAATGGTGCTTCTCAAACCATTATCATAAGAGGAATAGTAGACGCAGCGACCGTTGACACGATTACGAATACCGCAGTAGTCAGTTCAACAACGCCTGATCCAGACCCAACCAACAACATGTCATCGATTGATACGCCTGTCGTCCCATCGGCGGATGTTTCTGTTGTGAAGATAGGCAGTCCAAGTCCAGTCCTTGCAGGTCAAATTGTTACTTACACGATCGCAGCTTCAAATGCAGGACCGTCCACTGCTGATAACGTAGTATTAACAGATAATGTACCCGTTGAGCTTGCTAATGTAGAATTTTCAGTAGATGGAGGTATCACCTTCAACCCGTGGACCGGTTCTTATAACATTGGGACATTAGTCAATGGGAATACCGTTCTTGTTATACTTCAGGGGATAGCAGCTTCTTCATCCGTTGGAATGATCGTCAATACAGCAACTATAAATTCTACGACACCCGATCCTGACCTATCCAATAACACTTCTACAGCGGATATTCCGATCATCAATTCTGCTGACGTTTCCGTTGATAAGACTGCAATCCCATCTCCCGTCACCGCAGGCCAGCTGCTAACTTACACTCTTTTAACGTCCAATGCAGGACCATCCGATGCGGAGAATGTAACGCTAACGGATGCAGTGCCAGGCGAGCTTACAAATGCCCAATTCTCTATCGACGGTGGGGTAACTTTTAATCCGTGGCCTGGTTTGTATAGCATTGGAACCTTGGTGAGCGGTAGTTCGTTCTCAGTCCTTATCCGAGGAACTATAAGCACTTCCGCTATAGGTACGATCACCAATACAGCTACTGTGGATTCTACTACCCCAGATCCGGATCCAACGAACAACACGTCAACGATCATCACTCCAATTGCAGAATCAGCGGATCTTTCGATTGTAAAAACAGCAAGTCCAAATCCAATTGATCCAGGACAACTGATCACTTATAGTTTGGTCATCTCCAATGCAGGGCCATCGGATGCCGAAGATGTTACACTTACGGATGCTGTCCCTAGTGTAATTGCCGATGCAGAGTACTCAGTAGATGGAGGAGTAACCTTTAATCCATGGCCTGATTCTATCAATCTGGGTACAATCGCTTCAGGAGATAACATCACCGTACTCCTTAGAGGAACAGTAAGTGATTCTGCTACAGGGGCGATCACCAATACAGCTACTGTGAACTCATCTACGCCTGATCCGGATCCAACGAATAATACATCTACAGTTATCACTCCAATTAACGCTTTAGCAGATGTTTCTGTCGTGAAAATCGGTAATCCAGATCCAGTTATAGCAGGGGATTTGCTCACTTATCCAATTGTCGTAGCTAATAGTGGACCATCAGATGCAGCTAACGTGACATTAACGGATACCGTCCCTAGCGAACTTACTAACGTAGAGTTTTCTATCGATGGCGGCATTACTTATAACCCATGGCCAGGTTTATACAATATAGGAACTTTAGTGAACGGTGGAAGCATTACTGTTTTCATTCGGGGAATAGTTAATTCAGCTGCTTCTGGAACGATAGAAAATACGGCAACCGTAAGCTCTACGACACCAGACCCTGATCCAACCAACAACACGTCCACTTTCGTTACTCCTGTAAATACATTGGCTGATATCTCAGTAGAGAAAATAGGCAGTCCGAGTCCAGTCCCTGCTGGGAACGTATTAACTTACAATATAGCTATAGCTAATGCAGGACCCTCTGACTCCGAAAATGTAACTTTAACGGATACGATCCCCATTGAAATCGCTGGAGCTGAGTTTTCCACCGACGGCGGAGTAACTTTTAATCCATGGACCGGCTCGGTGAATATTGGAACGCTTGCAAATGGAGCTTCGGAGACGATTTTGATCCGCGGAACAGTAGATCCATCTGCTACTGGACTCATTACAAATACGGCAGTTGTTAGCAGCAGTACACCAGATCCGGATCCAACCAACAACACGTCTACAGAACTTACTCCCATTAATACTTCCGCTGATATCTCCGTTACAAAAACAGCAAGCCCAAGCGTTGTCATTGCAGGAAATGTATTAACTTACACGTTGACAGTGTCCAATGCCGGACCGAATACGGCTGATAATGTATTGTTAACAGATGTAGTCCCCCTCGAAATTACTGGAGCAGAGTATTCCGTCGATGGAGGTGTTACCTTTAATCCGTGGACCAGTTTCTTGATTATAGGCACCTTGGCCAATGGAGCATCTCAAACGGTTTTAATCCGTGGAACAGTAAATCCTTTAGCCACTGGACTCATTACGAATACGGCAACTGTCGATTCTACGACACCAGATCCGGATCCAACCAACAATACGTCTACTATAGACACACCGGTTAACACTGCTGCAGATTTAGCCATTGTAAAAACGGCAAGCCCAGATCCAGTTACCGCTGGACAATTACTCACCTATACGTTGCTTGTTTCCAATGCAGGACCAAATGATGCTTTAGACGTAACGATAACAGACGACATTCCCATTGAGCTTTCAGATGTAGAATTCTCTGTCGATGGGGGAGTTACATTTGCTCCTTGGACTGGTTCGACCGAATTTGCAATGGTGGCAAACGGAGCTTCCCAAACGATCATTATCAGGGGAACCGTAAGTCCATCGACCGAGGGAATGATTACAAATACGGCAACCGTTGATTCTACCACTCCAGATCCTGATCCAACGAATAACACTTCCACTATAGACACGCCAGTTAATGCATCTGCCGATCTTTCTGTTGTGAAAATAGCAAATCCAGATCCGGTTAATCCGGGTGAGCTACTCACTTATAACGTGGTTGTATCTAATGCGGGACCATCTGATGCGGAGGCTGTCTCGTTAATAGATGCTGTCTCTAGTCAAATTGAGAATCCGGAATTCTCCCTTAACGGAGGCATAACGTTTAATCCCTGGAGCGACTCAGTCGATTTAGGAACCGTTGCAAGTGGTGATACGGTTATCATTATCATAAGAGGCACCGTAGATTCATCCGTAACTGGAACCATTACGAATACGGCTACAGTCGTCTCACCAACTCCTGACCCTGATCCAACCAACAACACTTCAACGATCATTACGCCTGTAAACCCATCGGCGGATATCTCAATCGTCAAGACGGCAAGCCCAGATCCTGTAAATGCTGGTGACGTATTAACTTACAATTTAGTGATATCGAATGCAGGGCCTTCCGATGCAGAAGCTGTTATCTTGACAGACGCTGTGCCTAGCCAGCTTACAAATGTTGAGTTTTCACTGGATGGAGGCGTAACGTTTAATCCATGGCCTGGCTCGTTTAATCTTGGAACACTAGTAAACGGATCATCAGATGACATTCTTATTAGGGGAATCGTCGAGCCTTCAGTATCTGGAATGATCATGAATACGGCAACTGTAGATTCTACGACACCAGATCCTGATCCAACGAATAACATTTCAACAATCAGTGTTCTTGTCACCGTAAGTGCAGATGTTACCATCGTAAAAATAGCCTCCACGGATCAGGCCATCGCGGGAGAGGAACTCACGTATTCGATTGTCGTGACAAATGATGGACCTTCGGATGCCGAAGCGGTTACGGTAACTGATGTAGTACCAAGCGATCTAATAAACGCAGCATTTTCAATAGATGGCGGGGTAACATTTAACCCTTGGACCGGTTCTTATGTCATTGGAGCTTTAGCGAGTGGAGATACAGTTACGGTTCTGATAACAGGAACGGTAAATTCATCTGCCTCAGGAACCATTGCCAATACGGTAACTGTAGATTCAACTACACCAGATCCTGACCCTTCGAACAACACATCCACTGATAATACATCTGTTAACACTTCCGCAGATCTATCAATCGTCAAAGAAGCTGACCCGGATCCAGTCAACCCGGGTGATGTGTTGACGTATACTTTAACCGTCACCAATGATGGCCCATCGGATGCCGAGGGAGTTACGTTAATAGACGCTGTGCCTAGCCAAATCATTAACCCAGAATTCTCTGAAGATGGGGGGATAACATTCAATCCATGGTTGGGTTCCAGCGATTTAGGAACTATAGGCAGCGGGGATTCCGTCATTGTCTTAATTAGAGGTATCGTAGGTCTTTCTGTTACAGGAATCATCATGAATACGGCCGTGGTAAGTTCGAACACACCTGACCCTGATCCAACGAATAACTCGTCAACCATCGTTACCCCAGTGATTCCGTCTTCTGATCTCTCGATTGTCAAAATGTCGATGCCTAATCCCGTTACACCAGGACAATTGCTCACGTATAACTTGGTCATATCCAATGCAGGACCTTCTGATGCGGAAGATGTGGAGATTACGGATACCGTTCCAAGCCAACTTGAAGATGTAGAGTTTTCAATAGACGATGGGGTAACTTTTAATCCTTGGTTGGGAGCCTATACAATCGGCACATTGGCAAACGGTGATGCGATTACACTAATCCTTCGAGGAACGGTATTTAACTCCGAGACGGATACAATTACGAATACAGCAACTGTAAGTTCGACTACACCGGATCCAGATCCTTCGAACAATACGTCAACCATCATTACACCAGTGACTGCGTCTTCCGATCTTTCGATCGTCAAAATGGCGATCCTTGATTCCATTGCACCAGGACAATTGCTCATATATAACTTGATCATATCGAATGCAGGACCTTCTGATGCGGATAATGTAGAAGTTGCGGATATTGTACCAAGCCAGCTTGCAAACGTTGAGTTTTCAATAGACGGTGGAGTAACTTTTAATCTGTGGTTGGGATCTTATACGATCGGCACATTGGCAAACGGTGATACCGTCTCACTAATTCTACGAGGAATTGTATCTGATTCAGCGACAGGAGCGATTTCGAATACGGCAATTGTAAGCTCGACGACACCAGACCCAGATCCAATGAATAATACGTCAACCATCGTTACCCCAGTGAACGGGTCTTCTGATCTCTCGATCGTAAAAACATCAAACTCTACTTCCGTAATTCCAGGACAGTTGCTTACCTATGACTTGCTGGTAACGAATGAAGGACCTTCTGATGCGGAGAATGTGGTAGTAACGGATAGCGTTCCAAGTCAACTTACTAACGTAGTGTATTCAATAGACGGTGGAGTAACCTTTAATCCATGGTCGGGTTCTTACACGATCGGCACATTGGGAAACAGCTTTGGTCTTACGATCATCATTCGCGGAACGGTAATAGACGCAGCGTCGGGTATGATTACGAATATAGCAACTGTAAGCTCGACAACACCAGATCCAGATCCAATGAACAACACGTCTACCCTCGTTATTCCAGTGAATGCATCTTCTGATCTCTCGATCGTCAAAACATCAAGCAATAACAGCGTTGTTCCAGGACAATTGTTTAACTACAACTTATTGGTAACGAATGAAGGACCTTCTGATGCGGAGAATGTGGTAGTAACGGATAGCGTTCCAAGTCAACTTACCAACGTAGCGTATTCAATAGACGGTGGAGTAACCTTTAATCCATGGTCGGGTTCTTACACGATCGGCACATTGGGAAACAGCTTTGGTCTTACGATCATCATTCGCGGAACGGTAATAGACTCAGCGTCGGGTATGATTACGAATATAGCAAGTGTAAGCTCGTCGACGCCAGATCCTAATCCAGATAACAACACATCCTCAATTGTTACTCCAGTGAATGCATTAGCGGATCTCTCGATCGTCAAAACATCGAGTACGAATTCATTTACCCCAGGACAATGGCTCACTTACAACTTGCTCGTAACGAACGCAGGGCCTTCTAATGCGGAAAATGTAGTAGTAACGGATAGTGTTTCAAGCCAGCTTACCAACGTAGTCTTTTCGATTGATGGCGGAGTAACCTTTAATCCATGGCTGGGAGCCTATACGATCGGCACATTAGCAAACAACGTTGGTCTCACGATAATCCTTCGTGGAACTGTAATAAACGCAGCAACGGGTACTATTACGAATACAGCCACTGTAAGTTCAACTACGTCAGACCCAAATACAGCAAACAACACATCAACAAATAATACGCCAATCAGCGTGTCGGCAGATATTTCAGTTGTAAAAACAGCCAGTCTAAATCCCGTGTCTCCCGGCCAACTCCTTACGTATACGGTTATCGTGTCTAACAATGGTCCGTCAACCGCGGAGAATGTAACTTTAATCGATGCGGTATCAAATATGTTTTCAAACGTAGAGTTTTCTACTAATGGAGGAACGACCTTTGCTTCATGGGGCGGTTCCTTAAGTATAGGAACATTGGCTAATGGTGCTTCCATTACGATTTTAATTAGAGGAATGGTGAACTATTTTTCTAGTGGATCATTATCAAATACAGCAATTGTAAGTACCACAACAACTGATCTAAATCCAGCCAATAATACATCAACGGTCACGGTTAATATTATTGGAACAGCGAATTTATCTATTCTTAAATTTGGATGTCCGGACCAGGCCTGCCCGGGTCAGTCGATCACTTATACGTTGGTAGTGTCAAATGCAGGACCTTCGAATGCTGAAAATGTAACGTTAACAGACATTGTTTCAAGTATGCTTAGAAATGTAGAGTTCTCCACCAATGGTGGATTGAACTATGCGCCTTGGACCGGTTCTTATCCATTAGGAAACCTTACTATTGGATCATCTGCCACCGTAGTAATTAGAGGGAAAATAAGTTCTTTCGCAGAGGATATGATCTCTAATACGGCGACTGTTAGTGCCTCAACACCAGATCCAGAACTAAGCAACAATGCTTCGACGTTCATTATTCATATTCAAAAAGGTGAGGAATGCAAAGAATGCAAAAAATGCGGCAAAGCTCATAAATGCGATAAATGTAATATCATCCGTAAACATCACCAAATAAAAAAATGCAATAAATGCACCAAAACTCATCCATGCGATAAATGCAGAAGAGCAGCACTGAAACAAAAACATCATTCTCGAAAGGCTTTGAAATTGAAACGTAATTAATTTGAAGCGGGTACCCCTAAGTGGAGGTGCCCGCTTTTTTGTGATGGAATTTAAAGGGATCTTGACAAGACACCAAGTGGTGTCCTATAATCAATATGACACTAAATGGTGTCCTATTGGGTACTGATGAAGTATAATCGGTGACACTACAGGTAATATTACGGAAAAGGTGGGGGTGGTTTTGAACGATAATAGTCAAGTGAGGGATGTTTATGACGCTGTTGCAGATCCAACTAGGCGAAAACTACTTCAAATATTGGCTGATGTTGATGAATTACCCCTACATGAAATTACGGTTCATTTTGAAATGGGTCGTACTGCAGTTTCTAAGCACTTGTCTATTCTTAAAGATGCTGATCTTGTAATTGCTCGAAAGGTTGGTAGAGAAACGAGATATAGGTTGAATGCCAATCCATTGAAAGAAATTCGAGATTGGGTATCTTTTTATGAAGGTTTCTGGAAAGAAAGAATTGATAAACTAAAACTTTTATTGGAGGAAGAACTATGAAACCAGATGTATCCTTAGATTTTCAATTTACAAGTTCAATCGAGAAGGTATGGAACGCTTTAACGGATTCAGATACACTTGCGAAATGGATTTGGAGCAATGACTTTAAACCAGTCGTAGGACATAAATTCCAATTTCGTGCAGAGCCTAATGAATGGTGGGATGGCATTGTAAATTGCGAGGTTCTCGTAGTAGAAGAGCCACATACATTATCTTATACTTGGCATAGTGCCGGAGAAGGCACTACGGTTACTTGGACTTTGAGCAAAGAGTCTGACGGTAAGGTTCATCTTCATCTTGGTCAATCTGGATTTAGTGAAGAAACCAAAGCACGTCAAGGTGCGATCGAAGGGGCTAAATATGCCTGGACGAATATGGGCAGCCAGCTTGAAAAGGTATTAGCAGAATTGTAAAATAAATCGCCAATGATTCAAAATCATTGGCTTGGTTCAAGAATAGGGCGCTTTTCTGAAATACGGAAAGTGCCCTTTTTAATGGAATAAATCATGGCAATACTATTTGAAGAGAATGGAGATGAGATGAAATCACTATGAGAATAAACCGATTAATTGCAAACAATATTAATAAATTAGATGCAGTACTACCAGTAGAGCAATCCCTAGGGATTGCAGGTTTGTCTGGTTCTGGTAAAACAACCTTTTGTCAAACCATCGGCGAAGAATCCAAGAAGCGTCTCGTTTCTTTATTGCCAAAGGCAGAATATCAGTATTTATTCCCTAACATTATGGAAACTAACTTTAGTGCGATCCAGATGGAAGAAATGCCACTTGTACTTTTTCTAGGGAGATCATCGATTTCTTCCAATCCTCGATCAACCATAGGCACACATACGGGTGTGTTTACAGAGATTCGCGTTACGCTTGCTGAACAATTCAACCTATCTCCTGAGGTATTTTCATTTAATAATGAATTAGGTTGGTGTCCGGATTGTAAAGGTCGCGGCACCACTAAAAATATCGAATGTAAAAAGTGTAAGGGTAACCGCTATAATCACGAAACTGAACAATATAAAATAAAGGTATTGAATCAAGACATGAGTATTTCCGATATCAATGACTTGAGTATTGAAACTATTTTTTCTTTGGCAGAAGTGCTGAATATTAGTGAAGGTAAACAAAACATTCTAAAGAACATAATCCATATGAATATTGGTTATTTAACCTTAAATCGCATTATGGGCACATTGTCAGGAGGAGAGTTAACACGACTTTACTTGGCAGAATTCATGGCAACCAGTGAAAATACAGTAATTATTATTGATGAAATCTCTGTGGGTCTGGATCATCAAACCCTTTTGAAAATATTAGAACAGATTAAACAGCTAGGATTTAAAAATCAAATTTGGCTCATTGATCATTCTGACACGGTATTAGATATTACGGACGAGCAATTGTTCTTTGGACCAGGTAGTGGTAAGTACGGTGGGAAAATTGTTGAAGAATCGCCACGTCCAAGCCCGATCAATGGAGACATTAATCAGGTTGCACCAACAGAATACTATCATTTTCATGATCTTTATTGCCGTAATATTCAAATGGCCGAAATTCAGATCCCCCGCAATAGAGTTGTAACTTTCACAGGTGAATCTGGTTGCGGTAAATCCACACTCGTTAATGAATGTATGTCCAAAGATTTCCAGAAGCGTTATCCCAAAGATAAACTGGTGATTGTAGGGCAAGATCGGAACCAATCGATAACTAGTCGGTCGACGGTTGCGACGTTTCTAGATATTAAAAGAAAGCTCACCAAATATAGTGAAGAGATTGATGAACTTTTCCAGCGCTCCATAGAAGATATTATTGATGAACTCCCAAATGAAGATATTGCACATAGACGCTTAAGCTTATTGATCAAGCTTGGACTTGGTTATTTAACGCTGGAGAGAAAAACACAGTCATTATCAACCGGTGAATTTCAATGTGTCCATTTAGTTTCCGAGCTATTTGCGGGTTCTAGAAACCCGAATACGCTTTTTATTTTTGACGAGCCTTCCAAAGGGTTATCACAAAATATTCTAAATCAGTTCATTGACAGCATCAGGGTTATTCTTCAGGATGAATCCGTCTCTATTATGATGATTGAACATAACTCATATATGTTAGAAAACTCTGACTTTATCGTTGATTTTGGCAAAAGACAGCTCGAACCGGTGGAGCATCTCGATGTTGTCAGCCATGAAGCGTATTATCGTCAACTTAACCGTGAAGATCATCTCGCTCCATTACAAATTCCTTCCACACTGCGGCAACAAAATGGCGTCAACTATTTAAAAGAAGATCAGATTGCCTATTTCAAAAATGCAGAAAACATCTATAAAGGTGGTATCCTAAAAAGCTTATCCTCCATGGCACGTTTGATATATGGTGAATATGAATCAGATACGATTGCACCGGTCATTGCCATTGATCTGGAAAGACATTTATATAGTCAATATACTTTTCTATATGAAATTGGTGGTTTGATCAACCATATTGTTACGGCGCATCCAACCAATAAAGATACGAGCAGCTTCGATTTCTACTATCAAGATAATCATTGTCCGTGCTGTAAGGGACGACGAGTCATTGAAAAATTTGATTTTGATGTGGTGCTTCAAGACAAAAATGTACCATTCTGGGAGGGCTTATTACATCCAGATGCAATGGATATTCTAAAATTCTATCAATTTCCCAAAATCAAATTCATCTTTGAAGAGATTAAGAATGAACTCGGACAAGATCTCAGCAAGAGCTATAATGAGATGACGGATGCAGAGAAGCATACGTTTTGGTATGGGTATTGGGAAAAGTCATTTTATGATAAAGCCAGCAAGGCAACAAGAACTTGGGAAGGTTTTAATTACATCATTGGGAACTACATGGTGATCTCGAAGGCGATCATTAAAGAGCATATTAAGCAGTCGAAAATAATGATTACCTGTCCAATCTGTAAAGGAACCGTACTGAATCATCATAAAAAGCTCAAGTTTGGCGACACGGATATCCGTGAGATTATCGGGATGCCTCTGGATCAAGTGATTGGAACCGTTGGCGAATTACAGGTGCTTGAAAAAATGAAAGCCATTGTCGGCGGTGATATGGTTCTGACAGAGGATGTCTCTCTATTGCCAAGAGAAACACAAGTCGCTCTAAAAATGCTTGAACTAGAGCTGGCAAGCTTTGCGCACTATGAAATGGTGTTACAAAATGCTTTGCCATTCTGGGGCAATATTAGCGGCAGTATTGAATCCATCAGCGTTAATAATCGGATTACAATTTGTGATTTTGACAATATCAACGAAACTAGAGAAAACATCATCGATAAGTATTTCACGAATGGAAAATACAAGAAACTGACCTATGTCTATGAAGCGTTTGGGTACAAAAAACTGGTCACTTTGATTAATAAGATAAAGGCCAGTCAACCCTGTCCATTTTGCAAAGGAAAGAAAGTCATATCAGAAGATGGACTGCATGATGGCGTTTATAAGTTAACCATTCCATGTGTTCGTTGTTATGCCAGTGGCATTAATGATGAAGGCCGGAAGGAAACGGTTGAAGGCATTGATGTGCAGACCTGGCTAACAGGTACGGTAAGTGATGTCGTGACAGAAAGCTCAAATATTGCGGCCGTAGCAGATATTCCAATCTTCAATCGTATTCGTGAGTTGAATAAACAAGAAATGATGGCCGTTTATCAATATCTTGAACAAAATAACTAAAGAAGTGCACCGCTTAGAATAGACATTGGATCAACCTCAGGGTAATTCCGATGAAATTCTAGGGGTGCATTTTTTTATGCAGCAATGAAAAGTCTTGAGTGACTATATCGTCACTTATAGTGTCACTGAAGAGTCACTTTGGAGAGATATACTAAATCCATTGACAAAATGGAGGGAATTGTGAAGACATTATGGGAGTGAAATTACGAAAAATCCTTAGTATAGGAACTATTCTTTACACGCTTTTAATTTTATATTTTTTGTTTTTTGCTTTCAACAGAGTAGCGCATCAATACAGTGAGTATGGGTATACGTTTATGTGGATTCCGGAAGGTGTCCCGCTGCTTTTTCCAAACCTTTCTGACCTCTCCTTTTCTTGGATTTATAATTTGGGGAATGTCGTTGCATTTATCCCATTTGGGATACTAATCCCATTATTGTATTCTACATCTTTTAAAAAGTTTATCCTCATGTTTATCCTTAGTATTTTCGTACTGGAAACTCTTCAATCTTTAACTTTTCTAGGTACATTTGATGTAAGTGATATCATATCCAATACTTTAGGAGCTACCATCGGATATTGTGCCTATAGGATAGGATTTATTACAACAATCACTTGGAGATCACTAGTTAAATCGGCGTTAACTGTTGTTGTTCTATTGATAGCAATCATGGGGATCTCTGAGATCATTGATTTTACTTTGGAGAAAAAGGAAGGCGTTATCCATGGACTTCAGGAGGTGAAAGAACTTACTGGAAATATGCCTATCACGCAAGATCTTCCCAGTTTAACAATCACAGGTAAGACCATAAACCCGAAAATGAACTTGTATAGCAGTGAAGGTGAGGAAACTCATCAATACAAATACATTTTGGGGGATAAAAAAGAGATATTGTTGTATCTTAACTTTGCTTTCCCTGTCAAAGATGATTCTAGCAGTGAACTAATTATTGTAGCTGATGATAACGTAATCTTTCAAACGGCTGAACAATATAGTCCGGATATTGAGCTTATAAATACTTCGTTAATTACCGTAAACGAATTAACCATTATCCTGAAAGGGAATGTGAAGTTATGGGATGTTGGTTTTAGTGAAATGAAACACTGGTGGGAATAAGAAATAACCCTTCGTTAATTTATTTAACGGAGGGTTTATTTTGTAGCCTATCCCTTATACATATTCCGATATACCGCCGGGGTGAGGTTCTCGAACCTTTTGAATATTTTAATAAAATAGCCCGTATCACAGAATCCTAAATCATCGCTCACTTGATGAATGGGGGCTTCGGTGGACTCCAGCAACTGTTTAGCCCATTCAATCTTGAGTCTGGCAACGAAGAGGGAGAAATTCTCACCTGTTTCTTTGGTGAATATGCGGCTGAAATAACTGGGGCTGATATGACAAAGCTTGGCCATCTCTTTTAGATTGAAATTTTCATTCTTGTGCGCATAGATGTAATCAAACGCAGGCTGAAGTACAGTATTTGAAGCGACGAGCCTTTGAGCTCCATTTTTCAATTTGGTCTCAATGAGCGCCCCTGACAACTCTTGCTGAAGAGACTGGATTTTGCGATAGGCCAGGTCTGTCTCTTCAACAGTTTCTGCGGAAGTAGAGGTATCCATATCTGTGGTCAGCACTCTTTTGTACAAATCGACGGTAGTACGCTTCTGGATCGCTTCTTCCACGATGTAGGTACTTAACTGAAGTAGTAGGTCCACGCACTTCGTTACTTCATCGTAGGATAAGACAGGAAGTGCCTCGTAATCCTCTTTGAGTGCTTGAAACTTCAGGTTCGACTCAACATTAGGGGGTCTAGATACAATCTGCTCCAGATGTGACACGTCAGGTTCACGAAGCTTGAGCTGTCCGGCCATAATTGCTCCCAGATATTGATCGTCAATAATAATGGGTATGGCAATATCAATAATATTGAAATGGCATAAATAAATATAAGGCTTGTTCTGGCGAACAGCTTCAATGCCGGCACGAGCATCACATTTTTGACAGTAGGGAGAGAGAGTAGAATCTTGGCGCACGCCTTGGCAGAAAGGCTGACAGAAGCTGTGCTTAGTCACGGGAACCCCTTTATAATCTACGGTAAGAATCGCCATTTTAGTCACGAGCGACAGAGAGTCCTGTAGTTTCTCCCATTTCTTCAAATCAATTATTTCTTCTAAATTAAATCGAGATTTGGACATCACGATAATCTCCTAGGAAAGTTATAGAAACATAATGAACATTATAGCGAATTTTTGTGCAAAAGGACAAGATAATACAATTTATTAATGAGAAGACAAAAAAACTCGATAAGAAAACGCTTTAATCTGATCTTATTGTTTCATGCATACCGAAATAGAGCAATCTATAATAATAACTATATACAACCTAGGAGGAATGAAAATGAGAAGAGCGTTTATCAGTCCGACGAAATATGTACAAGGTGAGAATGAACTTTTGAATTTAGGTTATTTTGTAAAAACATTCGGGGATTCTGCACTACTCATTGCCCATCCAGATGATGTTACACGTGTGAAAGATAAATTGGAGTCAACTAAACAGAAATTTAATATAACGCTTGTTGAAAGTGGCTTCCAAGGGGAATGCTCAAGACAAGAAGTCGCAAGATTACAAGCTCTAGCCAAGGAACATCAATGTGCATGTACGATTGGTTTGGGTGGAGGTAAGGCAATTGATACGGCAAAATGCGTAGCAGAAGGAGAAGCATTGATCATCGTTCCGACGATAGCAGCTACGGATGCACCAACCAGTCATTCCGCCGTCCTCTATACTCCTGAAGGGGAATTTGATGATTATGCTTACTTCAAGCAAAGTCCGAGTGTAGTCATGATCGACACCACAGTGATCGCCAAAGCACCGACAAGATTTCTTGTTGCAGGGATGGGAGATGCACTCTCCACTTATTTTGAAGCAAGAGCTACAGCAAATTCTTATTCTAACGTAAATGCCGGCTTACCTTGCGGAGTTCGTGAAGGAGTATGTGGGGAAGCTAAGGGGACAATTACCGCGCTAGGTCTTGCCAGACTATGCTATGACACTTTACTTGAAAATGGCTTCAAGGCGAAACAAGCCTGCGATCTGAATATCGTAACACCAGCTTTGGAGAATATCATTGAAACCAATATTTTGTTATCTGGATTAGGCTTTGAAAGCGGAGGTCTGGCTGCGATTCATGCGATTCATAATGGTTTAACAGCTTTAGAAGGAACACATCATTATTATCATGGTGAGAAGGTAGCCTTCAGTACAATTGCTCAGTTAGTGCTTGAGAATGCGGATCGTACTGAATTAAGAGAAGTATTGGACTTCTGTCTGTCGATTGGTCTTCCCGTGTGCCTAGCGGATATTGGAGTGGAGCAAGTCACTTACGAAGAACTTCTTGAGGTGGCTAAAAAAGCTTGTATTGCTGAGGAATCCATTCATTCCATGCCGTTCCCAATTTCGGAGGAGGCGGTTGCATCAGCCATTATGGCTGCCGACCAATTAGGCCGTCAATACAAATTAAGTAAGGAGCTTTAAGATGAAGAAAATTATGAACAAACCGGAAACGTTAGTCCGGGAAATGTGCAATGGACTTGTCTTGGTGCATCCTGAGCTGGATTTCAACGATAAATTCAAAGTGATTTCTAAAAAAGAAATCAACAACAATAAAGTTACTTTAATTAGCGGTGGCGGAAGTGGACATGAACCGGCCCATGCCGGGTTCGTAGGCAGCGGTATGCTGGATGCAGCCGTGTGTGGCGATGTGTTTGCATCTCCATCTCAGATTCAAGTCTATCAAGCGATCCGCCGTTCTGCGAGCCAAAAGGGAACTCTGCTTATTATTAAGAACTACAGCGGCGATATCATGAACTTTAAAAATGCAGCCCATCTCGCAAGCGAAGATGGCATTCAAGTGGAATATGTAAAGGTGGACGATGACATTGCCGTCGAGGACAGTCTCTATACGGTAGGGAAAAGGGGGGTGGCCGGAACCGTTCTTGTTCATAAAATAGCTGGGGCTGCCGCAGAAGCTGGATTGTCTCTGGCGGAAGTGAAAGAAGCAGCACAGCATGCGATTGATCATGTTCGGACTATCGGCTTCGCCTTCACTTCTTGCACCGTTCCTGCCAAAGGAACCCCGACGTTTCATATCGAAGAGGATGAGATGGAATACGGTGTCGGAATTCACGGTGAACCTGGAATACGCAGGGAAAAAGCCGTATCAGCGGATGAACTGGCGCAGCGAATGGTTACGTCCTTGCTAAGCAACTTGCAAATGAACGATGAGTCGCAGCAAGAAGTTGCGGTTCTGATCAATGGATTTGGTGGAACACCACTGCAAGAGCTTTATTTGTTGAATAATTCTGTGATCCGTGAATTGACGGCGAAGAATAAGCAAGTGTTTAAAGTATTTGTCGGCAACTATATGACCAGCATCGATATGGCTGGCGCATCAGTGTCGATTATGAAGCTGGATGAGACGTTGAAGAAATGGTTGTCTGCTCCGTGCGATACACCGGCATTGTCGGTTAAAGGTCCATTTGAGCCTGTGAACTATACAGAGATCATCAAGGAAGAGAAAGCAGACAGCACAGTATCCTTTAAGAATAATACGGATGCTGAAGCAGCGGTGATTAAGAACAACCAGTTCTCCTTGCAAAATATCGTCTATTTGATCGATCAAATGAGTGAGCTCATTATCGAGAATGAGGTGCCTTTCTGTGAGCTAGACGCCCACGCCGGTGATGGTGATTTCGGGATGAGCGTAGCCAAAGGTTTCAAGCAGTTAAAAGTAGAATGGGAAGACATTCTAGCTCATCATCTTAACAATATCGGTGACTTCCTTGATGCGTGTTCATTGATCATCATGGAGCATTGTGGTGGAGCCTCTGGACCAATCTGGGGATCGGGCTTCCGTGCAGCAAGTAAGTCCGCGCAGCAAAAGCGGGAATTGTCTATTCAGGAGTTTGCGGATATGATGCAGGCTGTTGTTAAAGGGATTCAGGATACGGGTGAAAGATCTTTCGGTAGGGGTGCTGTCGTTGGTGACAAGACCTTGATTGATGCGCTCGTTCCGTTCGCGGATGCTTGGACCCAGAGTGCAGAGCAAGGTGAAGATATCAAGGTGGCAGCAATCAAAGCAGCAGAAGCGGCGGTGCTCGGTGCCCGGAAGACTTCCGATATCGTCGCCCGTATGGGAAGAGCAGGTACAGTAGGCGAACGCAGCATTGGTTATCCGGATGCGGGAGCTTACGCGCTTGGAGTTATTTTCACAGAGCTAGCTAAAGCGATGAAATAAGAGATGAAAGAAGCTGAATCCGAAGCTGGATGATGCAACGAAAGTTAAAAGCCGATGGAATAGAAATTGATACCCCCCTTATCCTTTAGGATGAGGGGGTGTTTGTATTGTCCGTTGCAGTTTAGCTAATGTCTCGAATATAATGATCTAAATGATAATCGTTATCATTTAATAAATGAATAAAGGTGATCTTCTCATGATAAAACACTGTACTGGGGTTTCAGTGTACCGCGGATCTGCTGTGGGTATAACTTAATGTCAAGAAAATCAATCCATAATATCTATAACGGGTACTTCAATGATTTGTTTGAGACTCCGGCTATAAGGGACACCACAGAGCGAATGCATTTCTCACAACCTAGTGACCATGGATACGTCGATAGGGTTATCACACCTTCCGGGATTGAAATTGTTGATAGTAATTACCGTTTCACTGAGGATCGTTTAGTCCGTGTTCAATCCGAAGCAGCTATGATTGAGCTAAGCTTTTGTCTACAGGGCAGTGGAGAAGTTCATGTAACAGGCAACAGTCACGAGTTGGTGCCCGACAGTTGTTCATTGCAGCTCATGCGAGATTTCCACGCCGAATTCCACTATCGCAGTGCAGAGCCCATCCGTTTACTGTCCATTGGTGTGCCGGTAGCACTGTTCGATTCGTGGATGCTGGAGCAAGAATCTACACATTCTTGCAGTTTATCCGGGCTGTTAAATACACAATCTTTTCGGATGTTCCGTATGCCGATTCTTCCAGAGACCTCCCGGTTATTGGTTCAATTGAGGGATTGCCCCTATCATATCTCGATGCGTCGGTTGTACGTAGAAGGTAAGGCATTAGAACTCCTTTCCGCCTATTTTGGCGCTTTTCTTTTTGAACAGAATCGTTCCAAACGTAGCTTGCATTTATCTCGCAGTGACCGAGAAAGCATTCGGAGAGCCAGGGAAATCATCCTTGAGCAAATGGCATACCCTCCATCGCTCATTGAACTGTCCAAGCTGGCGGGGATTAACGAATACAAATTAAAAGTTGGTTTTAAGGAAGAGTACGGTACGACTGTATTTGCCTATTTACGGAACAAGCGTTTAGAAAAAGCATGGGAAATCATGCGTTCTGGGGACAGTAGTGTTAGTCAAACAGCGACGATGGTAGGTTACAACAACTTTAGCCATTTTGCGGAGGCCTTTCGGAAGCAGTATGGAATAAATCCTTCTGAAATCATAAAAAAACGTTAGAAAACCAATAAATATCCGCCAAACCGTTATTCAATCCCTCTGCCGGTAGTACAGCCTATCAGCAGAGTGTATGATCGGACTTGCTAATAGTGAGAATGATTATCAATAGATTGGAGAGGGTTGGAAAAATGTTCAGTTTAAAACGTATCTCTTTTGTCGTAATTGCCTTATTCATGATGGTGATGTTGTACGGATGTGGGAATTCAGGGCAGGAGACTCAAGGAGAAAACGCTCCACCTGCGGTGAAATCTGAACCCGTCGCTACGAATTCTTCCGGAACACGTACCATTAAGGACGCCAAGGGAGATGTTGAAATACCGGTAAACCCGGTTAGAATTGCCGATGTATCTGGCTCAACCGAAGAACTTTTGGTGCTTGGATATAGACCTGTGATTACTGGGAATACAGATATGGCTAATTCACTGGAAATCACACCTATTCTAAAAAAAGAACTGCCGGATGTAACTCCCGCTGGATGGTTTCAAACGGAAGTGAACTTGGAAGCGATCATTGCAGCAATTCCCGATTTGATACTGGCAGGGCCTACGCAAGAGAAAATCTATGATCAACTAAATATGATTGCTCCAACAGTAAGGGTACCTTATGGCTTTAATGCTTTTAGAGAGCGCTTTGCTTTTGTTGCCGAGGTACTTGATAAGAAAATGGAAATGGATGAGTGGCTGAAAGCCTATGACCAACGCGCTCAACAGCTGCATGATCAAATCACAGAGATTACTAAAGAAGAGACGTTTGCAGTAATCGAAGCTACAGAGAAAGAAATCCGGATCTATTCACGCACAGGTATTGCGGATATGATTTTTAATGATCTTGGATTAATCATCGCGCCAGGTACACCTGAACCAGACCCATGGGGAGGAAAAGTAACAAGTCTAGAAGCACTATCTACCTTTAATCCAGACCATATCATTTTATTATCTGATAATGACCAGAATGTTCTTGATCAAAGTAAGGTCTGGAGCAGCCTAAAAGCTGTGAAATCGAATAATATCTATCGCATGACTAGCAGACAAAACTACAATGAAGCTTTCTTTGCATTAGGGAAAGAGGCATTGCTGGAACAAATCGCTGAGCAAATCAAGGAACATATCAACAAGTAAAGCAATTCTATAAAAAAATGAGTCGCTTCAAGACACTGATTCTAAACTGGATCAGTGTTTTTTAGTTTGAAAATGACTGAAATATGAAGGTTTTTTCATGAAAATCAAAGAGTTTTTATAAGCTGTACGATTCGCTGGAAGTCAGAACTTGGATGCTGATTGTCGTAAATTTGATTTTTGGTGTATTGTTGATTAATCTGATTGGTGCGCCTATCATGGAATTGATTATGAAAAATAGCACCAAGTAAACAACAATAAATTATTGAAAAGAAGAGGGAAGCTTTATGCAAAGGATTCAAAATTCTAAGATGTATTTTATATTTATTCACATATTTTTGTTGATCTTATTGTGTACCTCGATGTATGCCTATTCTCCATGGATTCGTACTAAAGTGAAGGAAATTCTCGAGCCTGCGGACAAAGTCTATACCATTGCTCACCGTGGCGCTTCGGGATATGCTCCTGAGAATACTTTACCTGCATTCGAACTAGCTATTGATATGGAGACCGATTATATTGAGTTAGATATTCAGTTAACTAAGGATCGTGTTCCTGTTGTTATTCACGATGAAACTATTAATCGCACGACAAATGGAACGGGTTATGTTAAGAATTATACCGTAGAGCAGCTTTCGAAATTAGACGCTGGCTCTTGGTTTAACAAACAGTATCCCATGTTTGCCAGGGATCAATATGCTGGAATACGTATTCCGACTTTAGAAGAGGTATTTGAAAGGTTTGGAAAAGAAGTGGACTATATGATTGAGATTAAAGATCCCGCTTCGAATCCGAATATTGAAACTATATTAAACGAACAAATTGAAAAATATAATCTGTCTGATCATGTTTCCGTACATTCATTTAGTGAGGCGAGTTTACGTAGGCTTCATTCGATTAACCCGGAGATTCCGCTTTATCAAATTATCTGGTATAATATTCCGGTTTATAAAGTACCAGAATCTTTCATCAATCGGGTGAAAACTTATGCGGTTGGTATTAGCCCTAACTTTCAAAGAATAAATTCATCCTATGTCGCACAGGTGAAAAATGCTGGTCTAAAGGTGTTTCCGTACACAGTGAATTATCAAGTGAATATGGACAAAGCCGTGGTTTGGGGTGTAGACGGGGTACATACCAACTTTCCTGACCGTTTTAATGAAGTGATTAAGAATAATAAGAAATGAGGAGTTAAAAAAACGAGATTTCAACTATCGGAAATTCATATGCCGAATACATCGATTTCAGAGACAGGATACCATGTTTTTGAATTTACGTCTTTAAAAAACACTTGAATTGTATAGGTACCTTTTGTATTAAACGAATAAGTAAATTCGTTAGTTTTGAACCAAAAGTTTTCTTCACTCTTCTTAATTTGTTGATTATCGATAGTTTCTGTTTTGTCAGCGGGATCAGTGATCGTAAGTTTTATATCTGAAATTTCTGTTTTTAAATGATCCACTTGTAATAAGGTTGAAAAGGCAAACCGTGCAGGGCTTTTTACCTTACCGAAAATCTCTCCATTGTTATCAAGCAATACCATGTTCACATTTGGCTTGTAGATTCGAACCGATTTACTTGTTTCATCTAAAGTGATTAAAGCAAACAAATTTTTAGAGAGCTGTTCAACAGGTAAGAGAATGTCTCCCTCGGATATTACTGCTGCCTGTTTTTGTACCACATTATTGAAATATAATGAAACTTCAGATGGGTTCGATGCGGCATAAATCATTGTTCCCGGTAGAATCATTATGCCAAGTGCTAATATAGTCAGTTTAATTATTTTTCTCAATGAAATCTCCTCCTATATTTTCATTATGTTAATTATACCCATAAGATGGAAGATAGTTTCTTTTATGCAATTAATAAAATAAAAGAGAAGGTCAGACGAGGGGACTACCCTCTCCTGACCTTTTTGATGTTAAAATTAAGGAGCGATAGCAAGTAGAAGACTGCTTCCTTTGTTCACCCTAACTAGAACCCTCTCACACTGCTTGGGGGTACTTTTCTATGTTTTTTGAAAGTCCGGCTGAAATAGTAGATATCACTGAAGCCAGTAGTGGTAGCGATTTCAGAAATCGTCAACTGGCTATGCCTTAATAAATAATCTGCACGGTCTAAACGGACAGCATTTATATATTCCGATATCGTATGACCAGTTAATTCCTTGAAGAGACGGCTGAAATGGAACCGGCTTAGCCCTGTTAGTGCCGCAAGTTCGTCAACTTGAATGGGTTCCTGGTAATGGGTATCGATATAACGTAAAACAGGTGCGAAGCGTTCAACGGTTTGAATACGTCTTTCTTGCTCAGCCTGTGAGAGCACGGTGACGATATGTCTGCGCAATAACAGCGTTAGCAGGCGGTATAGCTCGGACTTGACGGCCAGCTCATATCCAAATTCGCGAAGTTCTAGCTCCCGAATAATCGTCAGCGCACAGTCAGTAATGTGCTGATCCCCACGGATATGATTACGTAACAGCAGCTGGTTCTGCTGAATCGGGGCGATGAACTTGGTTTCGGCAGCGTCGCTAACCGCACTATGCAGCAAAGAAGTATCTGCAATAATCGCATAATACAATAAATCAGAAGATGCACTGACCCCATAATGCAGCTCGTTGCTGTTCACAGCAACTAAATCACCAGCCCGTACGTTGATCGGTGTTCGTCCGCATTCAAAAACAGCCTCACCGCTTTCAATAAATAGAAACTCAAGATGCTCATGCCAATGATGCGGGAACAACAAAACTCCCTCTTGGTTGAAGCGCTGGGTATGTACTTTAATCGGAAACTCGGGATCTGGCATGTCCATGGGTTCCTGTAGATGTTTATCATAGTCCAACATTTATTGAATGCACCTCCTATAGCACAATTGTACAAATGAAACCGCAAGGCTCTGCATGGTGTTTAGGGTTGAAATCATTATAATACGAATCATAACCTATGCAAAATAAAGGAGAGAGTATTAATGGATATGATCAAAATTGGCGTAATAGGAACCGGCTCTATCTCCGGCATGCACTTAAGTTCTTATCGGAATAATCCGCAGACAACCATATATGCGGTTTGTGACCTGAATGAAGAGCGTGCACGAGCTGTTGCTACTGAGTATAACGTGGAAAACGTATACACGGATTATCGTGAATTGCTGGCTAACTCCGAAATAGATGCCGTCAGCATCTGCACATGGAACAACTCTCATGCTGAGATCAGCATCGCGGCACTTGAGGCAGGCAAGCATGTACTTGTGGAAAAGCCGCTTTGCCGCACGGTAGAAGAAGCGCTTCTGGTTCAGCAGGCAGTGGAAAAGAGCGGCAAAATTTTGCAAGTAGGCTTTGTACGGCGTTATGACTCTAATGCCCAGCTACTTCAGACATTGGTGGAGCAAGGAGAATTCGGCGAAATCTACTATGCGAAGGCAACAACGTTCCGGAGACTTGGTAATCCCGGAGGCTGGTTCAGTGATATTGAACGCTCCGGCGGCGGTCCATTGATTGATATCGGCGTCCATGTGATCGATCTATGCTGGTATTTGATGGGCCGTCCGAATCCAGTATCAGTCAGTGCCAATACCTACCGTAAGCTCGGCAATCGTTCTAATATCAAGAATCTTTCTTTCTATAAAGCCGCTGATTACGACGCAGCGAACAATACGGTAGAAGATTTAGCAAATGCACTAATTCGCTTTGAGAATGGAGCTTCGCTGATGGTTGATGTTAGCTTTACACTGCATGCCAAAGAAGACGAGCGCTCGGTGCGCCTGTACGGTGACAAGGGCGGGTTTGAAATTGATCCTGAGATAGTCATCGTCAAAGAACAGTCGGATACGATCGTCAATACCTACCCGCAGACCGATCATAAGGGGTTTGAGTTCAACAGTGCATTCCAGAATGAGATTAATCATTTTGCGAACAACATCAGCAACGGCTCTACACCGATTAGTCCTGTGCAGGACGGCGTTACAATCATGAAGATTCTCGGCGCGATCTATGAATCCGCTGCCAAAGGCGAAGAGGTGAAACTATGAAGCTAGGAATCAGTACCTACAGTTTGCATTCAGCTTTTTCAACGGGTGAGCTTACGCTTGAAGGAGTCATTGAGACGATCGCCGATCTGGGTGCGGAGCATGCGGAGATTGTACCCTTGGGCATCAATTTGGTTGAGAATCCTGAGCTAATTGATCAGATTGTACGAACGGCAGCAGGTCGTGGACTAGAGTTGTCTAATTATGCTATCGGGGCGAATTTTTCCGGGCTGGAGGCAGTGGAAAGAAAGCGGGAAGTCGAGCGGGTAAAGCGGGAAGTAGACGTCTGTGCGGCATTAGGCATTCAGCGGATGCGGCATGATGTAGCCTCGTCAAATGATCTATCAATTACGCACTTTTTGGAAGAGCTTCCAGATTTGGCTGAAGCCTGTCGAGAAATTGCTGATTATGCCGCAGGTTTGGGCATCACGACCAGTGTGGAGAATCATGGCTACTTTATTCAGCACAGCGATCGTGTACAGGCGTTGGTTCACGCAGTAGGAAGAGATAACTTCCGTACAACACTCGACATTGGTAACTTCCTGTGCGCCGATGAGAATCCGCTTATTGCTGTGACTAACAATATTAAGCTTGCTTCGATGGTACATTTCAAAGATTTCTATATTCGTCCGCAGGATCGCCAGCCTGGCGAAGGCTGGTTCCAGTCTACTGGTGGGAACTGGTTGAGGGGGGCCATCGTTGGTCAAGGAGACATTGATATGCCGAGTGTCATTCGAACCGTTAAGGAAAGCGGTTACGACGGATATATCTCTGTAGAATTTGAGGGAATGGAAGAGTGCCGTAAGGGGACGAGACTTGGGTTGGAATACATTAAGCGTGTTTGGAACCAAATCTAATTCATTTTAAAGGAGGATTATTACAATGGTTATACCAATTATCACTAACAAAATCGGCGTTATCGTAGACAGTTTTCAGGTCGGAGTAAAAGAGGGTTTGCGCAAGGCAAAAGAAGCAGGGGCTGATGGCGTTCAGATTTACGCGGTGCAAGGTGAATTTGATCCCGCTAACCTATCTCCGTCAGCACGCCGTGAATGGAAGGAATACATCGCTTCACTGGGTCTCGAAATCTCTGCCCTTGTTGGAGATTTAGGCGGACATGGCTTTCAGGACCCTGCACAGAACCATGCCAAAATCGAAAAGTCCAAACGCATTATGGAGCTGGCCAAGGAGCTAGGTACAGATATAGTCACTACACACATCGGTATTGTTCCCTCTGACAACAACAGTAAAATTTATGAAACCATGCACATCGCCTGTGAGGAACTAAGCAGATACGCGCATGAGATGAATTCTTACTTTGCGATTGAGACTGGGCCAGAACCCGCTGCGCGTCTGAAGACGTTCCTCGACGGTTTGGGTTCCAAAGGGGTTTCTGTTAATTTTGATCCGGCCAACATGGTGATGGTGACTGGTGATGATCCCGTGCAAGGTGTTCATACACTAAAAGACTACATTGTACACACCCATGCTAAAGATGGTCTCAAACTTGCCGATATCGATCCGCGCGATGTTTACGGTCAATATGGTTATGAAGCACCAGCATTAGACCATGAGAAGATAGCTGAAATGGCCGACACCGGCACAGCTTTTCGTGAAGTTCCGCTCGGAGCGGGCTCTGTTGACTGGAACAACTATCTGCAAGCGCTGAACGACATCGGTTATACAGGATTCCTGACCATAGAACGGGAAGTTGGCACTAATCCAGAGGAAGATATCCGCCAGGCTGTGAATTTTTTAAAGGGCTTTCGGGTCTGAACACGTAGTGATAAAGATTAAATAGTTCATCCAGCCTTTGGGATAAAAGAGAAGCTGCCTTACAGGAGAACAGGCCTGTACGGTGGCTTTTTGCAACTTTATCCTCTATTTGACGTTAAAGAAGAGAGAATACGAAGGGGGAGCCTATATGAAAAGGATAAATCTACTAGCCCTTTTAGCAGTCATTTCAGTAATCATTGTTGGATGTATCAATACAGGGAATAAGGATAAAGCGAATCAAACAATGATCGATCTAAGCGCTGTTCATTCCATAACAATTCAGAACGACAGCGGTGAATCGATGACCATAACGGACAATAATTTAATAGAACAATTCAATGAAGCTATACATACGGCTGAGTATGACAGCGCTAAGCTTGATATTGCTACACCTGATTATGAAGCCATTGTTGAAATGAAGAATAAAGAAAACGCAAAATTCTCATTCTGGATCTCTGGCGAGAATAATGGTCTTATCACCAAATCTGGACAAAATGGGCATTACAAGTTGCCGGAAACAGAAAAAGCAGTATTGCTTCACTTATTTCAATCAAATGATCAACAAGCAGAAACCGATAATCTAAAGATCGATGAGGACATTAAGCGAATTACAATAGCGGACTCTCTAGCACATGGTTCTGTGAATGCTAACATAAAGGAAGAATACATAGATCATGAAACCATAGAAATTTTCGTCCGAGCCATCCGTAACGCTGTACAAATACCTGGGAATTTAAATACCGCAACGCCTAACTACGATATTGTTCTAATTTCAGATAATAATAAATATGCCTTTCATTTATGGATTAACGAATCAAGCGAGCAGGGCATGTTAATGAATGTGAATGAGACGAGCACAGGCTACACGCTTACTAAGGAATCAACTGCCAAGTTAAAAAAAATTACGTTTATGGATTCAACATTTAAGGGGCTGGAGTTTAATGCAGTACGGAGCTCAAATGGAGATCTGGTAGCTAAACCAATTGGCATATCCGAAAATAACTATATATTAAACGGTGGAGCAGTAGTTGAGCTGCAGGGAATCACATACCACACCATTCATTTTTTCTATGGAGATCACAATGCAATCAATGCTTTGCTAGCCCATGATCCTGCTACGGATGAGGTGAAGGTGAAATGGAGCGATGAGCTGAACGATTCCAATAATCGTTGGAACAATGCCTTTATGAACAACTATAATATGCTAATCCCGTTGGACGGGGATCATCTATTATTTCTGGAATCGGATCTGACGAAAGAAGCTGGGGAATATCATTTGTCCTCATACAATGTTGTTACAGGAAAAATCGAACGTCTTCGGGAAGACTTTTGGCCGCTTTCTGATGATTATGATTACATTTATAAATTTCAATGGAAAGCTGATGAGCAAAAATTGTTTATGCAGAGTTACCTCGGTAATGTATGGATCTTTGATCTGAAGAAAGGACAGGACGATGTCCATCTTCTGAAATATCGCGTAATCCCTCATTCGACGACTGGGGCGCCATCCCTATTTCTTTCACCAACCTTTAAGAGATTTGTACATGATGATGAGAGCGGGCAATTAACCTTTTACGATAATAAAGGAGCTTCGCTACATACTGTACCGTTACCACAAGAGCGATATGTACCTTCTGAGAAAATAAAGTGGAACCCGGCGGGCACGATTGCTTGGATGGATACAGCAGAGGTCAACCAAAACCGAATCCATGACATCGATATCGATTATTTGAAAATAGCTCCACAAATAATTAATTTTTATAATCAGGATGGGCTTCCCATCTGCACTATTATGACTGAAAGCGACCATGAAGATGCAGCGGTTGAAGTTGTAGGATGGATGGATGCTAATATAGCCGTGATGAAGTCCTATTCTGTAGAACTTTTGTACAAGGATACTATAGGGCTGAAGGTTAAGAATGTTTCTTATTATCTCTATGATGTAAAAAAGAAGCAGAGGGGGGCCAGCATTTCGTCCATCCCCTCCAGCGCAACCGTTACGCCAGATCATCAAATGAGCGATGCCGATAATGAAAGGAATATTACTGTGAGTTTTAAAGAAATTACCTATAAAAAAGGAAATTAATTGAGCCTCGGAAGCTCGCTGCAATGATCACATAAGATCATTGGGAAGCTTCCCGAGGCTTCTTTTTTATAATTTCAAGACAATGCTTAAGAATACGTTATATTCATCGGGTTAATCTGTACCCGAATTTTATAATTAGCCTGCTGTAGTTCGGGCGGAAGTCAGTAGGTCTAGCCGGAAACCCTGTACCAGGGTTTCGCCGTTCATAAGATCGGTCTCATACGCCCGTTTGAAGCCTAAGCGATAGTAGAGCTTAATTGCTGAAGCCATCATTTCTGAGGTATGCAGATTCAAAGTGGTGGCACCCAACTCGCGAGATCTCCTTGCAGCTTCATCAATTAGATGGGTTGCAACACCGAGACCGCGAACGGATGGGGATACGGCAAGTAAGCGCAGGATAGGGGAGTGAATGCCTAGCTCAGGTTTACCGTATGCCGTTTCCGAGGAGCTGAACAAGAGTGCGCTACCAATGATTTTCTTGTCGATTTCAGCGATGATCCGCACGATCGGGGCATCGCCATGGACAGATTCAAGAAGTGATTTCTGGTAAGCTAGCCACAACGGCTCGGGCATGATCTCGGAATATTGGTGGTAAGCGTCCAGTATCACTTCAGCGATGGCATCGCGGTCCTTATTCTCAGCTTCACGGATAATAATCTTTTGTGACATATTCTCGGGATCCCCTTTCAGTCCAATGTATTAGTTCATAAGAATGAAGTCATTATAAACGATAATTCCGAGTTATATAAGGGGTATTTTATAATTTTGATATATGAATAGAAAAGCTCTATATGAAATAAACATAACGTTTGATTCGAAATCCGATTGATTTACACGGAATTTAAGTTGACAAAAAATGGGGACGTGAATAAGATATAAACAAAATCTATAGGAAAGCATCGTCATATTTCATTGTTTTTACATCGGAATAGTAAAGTTAATATTTGTTTAGGGGGATTAGGGATGAACATTGAAAATATTGAGGCTTTTGTCTACATCAACCATTATGGAAGCTTCAATAAAGCGGCCGAAGTCCTATATATCTCTCAGCCGACAGTTACGGCACGGATTCAATCGCTCGAAAGGGAATTGGATTGCAGAGTGTTTGATCGGTTAGGTAAGCAGATTAGCCTAACGGATAAAGGAAAGCAATTTCTTCCCTATGCCCAGCAGATTCTTCAGATCTATCAGAACGGTAAATATCAGGTGCAGGCCAAGGGGCATATTCCAAATGAACTGAGGATCGGCAGTACTGTTTCGGTTTCCAATTATTTAATGCCGCATCTGATGCTTCATTTGAAGCGCAGGTATCCGCATATCACAATTAAGCTGACGACAGCTTCTACAGAAGTATTGATTGATAAGCTGAAATCGAAAGAGCTAGATCTGGCTTTTATCCGTAAGGTCGTAAATCCGGCTATTCAAGCTTTTCCTTTCTGCGAAAATCCCATCTCTCTGTATGTACAGGAGGGACATCGCTTAGCTAAGGTACAACGCGCTTCGCTGGAGGATATCCGTCAGGAGACGTTGGTCTTTTTTGAATGCGGGTCTTTGGATTGGATGCGGCTGCATCGTGTATTTGAGAGCATGGAACAGCCGCCGAAGATTGAATATCAGGTGGATAACCTGGAGACAGCCAAGAAGCTGGTGTTGAAAAAAGCAGGCATCTGTTTCCTTCCGGCACTTAGTGTGCAAGAGGAAGTAGCGGCAGGGACGTTAGTACGGGTGGATATTGCGGAGACGGAAGGCATCTCCTTACGAACCAGCCTGATTTCATTAAATGGGGAGAACGCTGAATTCATAGAAACTCTTCTTGAACTCGGTATTGGTAAAACAGGAGATCGACTAATTGTATAGATGTATTAAAAAACTCTATTAGCGCATGGTCACATGCAGTGATAAAGTTAATTGCATATAATGTTGACTATTTCTATAGGAATTATAAATTTAATTTTGGAAGGATGGAGGGCTTGCGATGAGTGAGACATACAGATTGGCAGAACTGAAAGATGCGGAGAATTTACTAGAGGTTACATATCGTGCGTATGAGCTGATTCGCGAGCTCGGGCTGCATTGGCCGGCGGCTACAGCTGACTTGGCACTTATTGAAGACAATATTGCTACGAATGAGTGTTATGTGCTGGAAGTTGATGGAACGATAGTTGCGACGATAACACTTTCAAAAGAAGAAGAGATGAAGAAGATTAGCCCACTGCCTTTTATTAAATGGTTTGCTGCTCATCCGGATTACAGTAACAGAGGTTATGGTGGAAAGCTTATGAATTGGGTGGAAGAGCACATTATTGCTGGACAATTGGGTTCGGCTGCGGTCACGCTGGCAACGGCTAAGAAGCACCCATGGTTAGTTCAAATGTATGAACGCCGGGGGTATGAACGGTTTCTGGAACTGGATCAGCAGAATGGTGACGGCATTATGTATCTGATGAAAAAAACACTCATAAATAAACCACAATTCATTCAAAGGGGATAGAACAATGAAAAAGTCCATTTCATTAGTAATTGCATCGTTATTGACACTGGCGATAGCAGGTTGCGGAAATAACAGCACGAACAGCAGCCAGAATGGAAATGCAGCCGAAGCTTCGGCAACGGCAAATGGTTCGACAAAGGTAACTAAGATCATCGTAGGCACGGGTACTGCTTTTCCGAAGGTCTGCTTCATAGATGAGAACGGCAAGCTTACCGGCTTTGATGTGGAACTGCTCAAAGAAATCGATAAGCAGCTGCCTGAATATGAATTTGAGTTTCAAACCATGGATTTCAGCAATTTACTGCTGAGTCTGGAAACTAAAAAAATCGACCTGGTTGCCCATGTCATGGAGAAAAATCCGGAGCGGGAGTTGAAATATTCTTTTAACAAAGAAGCCTATGCCCACTGGAGAAACCGCATCGTAGTGGCGAAGGATAATGATTCAATCCAATCACTGGATGATCTCAAAGGAAAAAAGGTGTTAGTCGGTGCGACAAGCGCACAAGCGCAAATTCTGGAGAACTACAATAAAGAGCATGACAATGCGATTAATATCGTGTATCAGAACGGTGCAGCGAATGATACCGTCGCACAGATTAGTACTGGGCGTGTGGACGCTACGCTGGCTGCAGATTTTGTACTCCCGATCATTGATCCGCAGAGTCAGCTAAAAGCAACGGGCGACGAGCTGTCCTCTGCGGACATTCTCTATGTTTTCCGTAAGGATGATGCCGATTCACAAAAGCTGTCAGATGCGATTGACAGTGCGATTAAAGAGCTGAAGACGGATGGAACACTGGGTAAGCTGAGCACGGAATGGCTGGGTGCGGATGTTACAGCGGATTCGGTTAAATGATTGAGCCGGTGAGCACGGGAAGGGAGGGAATATATGGGCGCACAGTTTGATATCAGTTTTGTATTTTCGTTTTTGCCTAAGCTGCTAGGGACTTTAAGCACCACGCTTCTGATTGTCGCCTGTTCTCTACTGACAGGAATTATTGTCGGCTTTCTCGTAGCTCTGCCAAGACTTTATAAAGTGCCTGTGTTAAAGACCCTCTCCGAAATCTATATTTCTTTTTTTCGGGGAACTCCGATTCTTATCCAGCTCTTCTTGTTTTATTATGGTCTGCCTGAAATCATGAAGCTGGTCCATGTGGATATGACCCGAACTCCAGTACTTGTCTTTGTGATTCTAACCTACGGTCTGCATACGGGAGCCTACATGTCCGAAATGATTAGGGCTTCTGTGATAGCGGTGGATAAGGGGCAAGTGGAGGCTGCATATGCTGCGGGGATGACGGGATTTCAAGCTTTTACACGAATCGTGCTGCCCCAAGCGCTAGGTATAGCAGTTCCTGTATTCTCCAATCTAGTAATTGCACTACTGAAAGATACGTCATTAGCTTTTACTCTCGGCGTGATGGAAATGACAGGTAAAGCTCAGACGCTTGGCAGCTTAACACAGCATTTTATTGAAACCTATATCGCGCTTGCGCTTATCTATCTGGTCATCAGCTTTACGATTGAGAAGCTGCTGCTTGTAGCAGAACACCATCTGCTACGGCATGAAAAGCGAAATACGCCTGAGAAAAAATTGTTTAAAATTAACAAAAGCTGGTCCTACCGACGCATTATTGCAGAATTGGGACCGGGCAAAGGAGGCACCGGATTATGAAATTGGACCCATCGTTTATATGGACTGCGCTGGTACAAATTCTGAGTGCAATTCCTACGACCTTATATATTACGGTTGTCTCTGTATGGATTGGTTTTGTGATTGGAGTGGCTGTAGCCTTGATCCGGCTTTACAGAGTTCCACTGCTGCATCCGCTGGCCGTCGGTTATGTTACATTCATCCGCGGGACACCGATGCTGACGCATCTGCTGCTTATATATTTTGGGCTTCCTGTGCTGATTGATGGTCTGGCGGCTCATTTCGGCTGGAGCTTTAGGTCGGTTTCGATTCCGATGATCGGTTTTGCTTATATTTCGTTCTCGATTACTGCTGGAGCTTATATGTCCGAGGTCGTCCGTTCCGGTCTGCTCGCTGTGGATCGTGGTCAGCTTGAAGCGGCCCACTCTATCGGTATGACTACGCCCCAAGCACTAAAGCGGATTGTTTTTCCTCAAGCGCTGGCGGCAAGTCTGCCTAATCTTTCGAATTCAGTTATCGGTATGCTGCACGGATCTACCCTTGCTTTTACGGTTTCGGTGGTGGATATCAATGCTAAGGCACAGATAGTGGCTTCAACGAACTGGAAGTTTTTTGAGGCATATCTGGCGGCAGCGCTGATCTTCTGGGCACTAACGTTTCTGATCGAACGCGTGACGTCGGTCATTGAGAAAAGGATTAATCTTTACAATCGAGGTGGAGTAGCATGATTAAACTTGCGCAAATTTCGAAGTCATTCGGTCGTAATCAGGTGTTAAACAATATAGATTTAACAGTGACGAAGGGGGAGGTTGTCGTCATTCTCGGTCCCAGTGGCTCAGGCAAAACGACTCTCTTACGCTGCGTGAATTATCTGGAGAGACCAAGCAGCGGAGAGATCGCCATTGGCGATTTCAAAGTGAACTGCAAACACGCCCGAAAAAAGGAGATTCATCAGCTTAGGCAAAAAACGGCAATGGTATTTCAGCAGTACAATTTGTTCCGTCATAAAACTGCGCTGGAGAACGTGATGGAAGGGCTGTTAATTGTCAAAAAGCTACCGAAGGACGAAGCGAGAAAGCGGAGTATAGCACTGCTTGAAAAGGTAGGTCTTGCCAGCAAGCTGGACGCTTACCCGAGTCAGCTGTCCGGGGGTCAGCAGCAGCGCGTAGGGATTGCCCGAGCCTTGGCGCTTGAGCCAGAGGTTATCTTGTTCGACGAACCCACATCGGCGCTGGACCCTGAGCTAGTGGGTGAGGTGCTGGCTGTTATCCGGAAAATTGCCAAGGAAGGCATCACGATGATTGTAGTCACCCATGAAATGGGGTTTGCTCGTGATGTGGCGAATCATGTAGTTTTTATGGACGGAGGCGTCATTGTTGAAGAAGGAACGCCGACAGAGCTGTTTAATCATCCGCGCGAAGAAAGAACGAAGCAGTTCCTGAAGCGAATCACACCTGAATTTAACTATTCCATATAGGAGGAAAAACAATGGCTATTACAATCAGCGTACTCGATCAAAGTCCGATCTATCCGGGAGAAACGCCAGAGGAAGCATTCCAGCATACGATCAAGCTGGCAAAACTGTCCGAGGAGCTTGGATTCCGTCGATTCTGGGTTTCGGAGCATCATGACTCCGAGCAGGTGGCCGGTTCTTCTCCAGAAGTACTCATCGCACATCTGTTGGCCAAAACAGAGCGCATCCGCATTGGCTCCGGTGGCATCATGCTCCAGCATTACAGCCCGTACAAGGTGGCGGAGAACTTTAATGTGTTGGCTACACTTGCTCCTGCCCGAGTGGATCTCGGAGTGGGACGCGCTCCCGGCGGTCTCCCGCGCAGCACACAAGCGCTTCAGCAGGAAAGAACCGAATCCCCTAGCCTAACGGACAAAATCATCGAGCTGGAGAAATATGTGCATAACCGGCTCGAAGAAAACCACCCGCTGGCTGGGTTGAAGGCAGGTCCCCTTCCTGGTATTCCGCCTGAGCTGTATGTGCTTGGCGCGAGTGCAGGCAGTGCAGAGATTGCTGCTGAACTTGGATTACCTTATGTGTTCTCCCTATTTATTAATAGCGATAAGACAGTAGCGCTAGATGCTATTCGTGCTTACCGCAGCGGTTTTGTTTCTTCACAGGGCAGACAACCGCAAGCAATTATCGCTTTAGCACTAGTGGTGGCTGAGACCGAAGAGGAAGCGAAAGAACTGGCGGGCGCACATAAGTTGATTCGGATTCAGCTGGCAAGCGGGAAGAAGCTAACCGTTGGAACCCGGGAACAGGCGGAGGAGTTTGCCCGCCAGAGCAATGAAGCCTACACGATTGAAGAGCTGGAACCAGAGATTACCAAAGGAACAAAGAACTCTGTACGTGAACAGCTGTTGGCACTTTCAGAGGCATCCGGTATTGAGGAGTTCATCATAACTACGAATGTGCAGCCTTTTGACAAAAGGTATCGCTCCTTTGAGCTACTGAGCGAAGCAATCGCTGAAGTGCCGGCAGAGGCATGAGCCGGCGGATCAGGATCACACAGGAAATCGTTTAATGGAGGGTGACTGTATATGACTAGTAAAGCTAAAGAGCGGAGTGCGGAAGCGCTTGGAGAAGAATTAATCGGGATACGCCGTCATCTGCACCGGCACCCGGAACTGTCCAACGAAGAATATGAGACAACAAAATATATTATTTCCCTGCTGGAGCGGACAGGAGTCAGGATCATAGATTACGGTCTGTCTACCGGAGTGATCGCAGAAATTGGGGGCAAGCAGCCCGGTCCGGTCATCGCGCTGCGCGCAGATATCGATGCCTTGCCAATCCAGGAGGAACCCGGAGCAGCTTATGCTTCGTTGTATCCCGGCAAAATGCATGCCTGCGGACATGATTTTCATACAGCTGCCTTGATCGGTGCCGCCTATCAATTGAAGCATCGCGAGGATCAGTTACCAGGAACGGTACGCCTGTTGTTTCAACCGGCCGAAGAGAAGGCGCAAGGGGCACAGCGGCTCATTGCTAGCGGGGCGCTAGAAGAAGTCCGGGCAGTAATCGGGCTGCATAACAAACCGGAACTGCCAGTCGGAACGATCGGTATTACGGCGGGCCCTCTAATGGCAGCGGCTGACGGGTTTGTGATTGAAGTGCAGGGTGGCAGTTCTCATGCTGCCGTTCCAGAAGCGGGGATAGACCCGATTGTAGCTGCTTCGCATATCGTGACCGCATTTCAATCCATTGTAAGTCGTAATGTCAGTCCCCTACAAAGTGCGGTGGTCAGTGTGACGCAGATTCACAGCGGAAATTCATGGAATATCATCCCCGAAAAAGCCGTGCTTGAGGGTACAATCCGTACCTTTGATGAAACGGTGCGCAGCAAAGTACTTGACCGCTTTCGGGAAGTGGCGACTGGTGTGGCAGCTGCTCTTGGAGCAAAAGCCACTGTCCGCTGGATCGAAGGGCCGCCTCCGGTTATCAACGACGCCGCCTTAGCAGCGTTAGGAATAGAGTCGGCTGAAGCTCTTGGCTACCGGACGGTCAAACCAGAGCTTTCATTGGCCGGAGAGGATTTTGCCTTCTATCAGCGCGTTGTACCGGGATTGTTCGTCTTTATAGGTACTGAAGGAAGCCAAGAATGGCATCATCCAGCCTTCAATCTGGATGAACAGGCACTTCCTGTGGCAGCACATTTCCTTGCGGATGCAGCTGTACGTTCCCTTGAGTACTACAATTCCGGTGGAGGTGCAGAATTATAGCTGAACATAAAAGTTACGATGTAATTATCGTAGGCGCAGGCTCGATGGGCCTGAGTGCTGGTTACAATCTTGCGAGGCGTGGAGTGAAGACGCTGCTAGTTGATGCCTTCGATCCTCCACATACACAGGGCAGCCATCACGGGGAATCCCGGCTGATCCGGCATGCCTACAGTGGTGATCCCGCCTACATTGATTTAGCTTTGCGGGCAGATACACTATGGAAAGAAGCGGAACAGTTGAGCGGAACAGAACTGCTTGTCCGCTCAGGCGTGTTGAATCTCGTAGATAGCACAGTGTATTCCTTCAACGGTCGTCTCGAAGAAGCGAAGAAACGGAAGGTGCACGTACAGCATTTGGATGCCGAAGAGATCCGGCGGCGCTGGCCGGCACTGAACATACCGGAATCATTCGCGGCAATGTATGAACCAGATGCCGGGTATTTGTACAGCGAACGCTGTATTTCCGCCTACCGTCAGCTTGCCCTTGGACATGGTGCGGAACTGTTGACGAACTCTCCAGTAGTGAATGTCACCGCTCGCGAAGGCAGCGTTTCGGTTCATACGACAAATGGCGATTATCACGGAGCGGCAGCTATTCTTAGTGCAGGAGCTTGGTTTGGCAAATTTGCACCTTTTGTACATTTGCCGATTAAAGCAATCCGCAAAGTTGTGGGCTGGTTTGAGAGCTCCCCTGCTTTTACTGCTGGTAATTTCCCTGGCTTTACGTTAGGAGCAGAGGAGGGTGGCTATTACGGATTTCCCAGCATTGATGGAGCTGGGCTAAAGATAGGCCGCCACGATACAGGGCTGGAATGGAAGCCGGGTTCACCGCTTGCCCCGTTCGGCAGTGAAGCCAGCGATGAGGGTGACCTCCGCAAGGTACTGGAGTCTTACATGCCTGGTGCAGCTGGTCGATTGCTAAAAGGTTCTGCATGTAAATATGAGCATACGCCTGATGAAGATTTCATTAAAGACTGCCATCCGCTTCATTCCAATGTGCTGATAGCTGGAGGGTTTTCGGGGCATGGTTTTAAGTTTTCTAGTGTTGTGGGTGAAATACTGGCTGACTTAGCGATCGGCGGAGCTACAACGCATAACATCCTGCCTTTTTCGTTATCTCGTTACGCACCACCGGATCATTCGCGAACAAGTCTTATATTGGAGGGGATTTAATGAGCAGAGTTCAAATCAGTGATTATCTAAAGACGTATCATCAATTGGTAAAGTCGACCGCAGGGTTAACAGAGGAACAGCTGAAATGGAAGGCAGAACCCGCCAGTTGGAGTGTGACTGAGGTATTGACTCATCTGGCTGATCACAGCATCGTAGTTTCGTTCCGCATTCGTGATATTTTAGCGGCTACGACTGCACAGCTTCCGGTCTTCAATCAGGATGCTTGGGTCAGCGGTCAGTACGCCAACAGCGGCAATGCTTCCGACAATTTGGAGCTGTTCCGCAGCCTGCTTTACTATAACAGCCTTTTGTTTGAACGGCTTAGCGAAGAAGATTGGGAGAAAAGCGGAATTAATTTCAAGGGGGAGACTGTGAAAATTTCCGATATCGTGCGCGGCTTCACTGCACATGTGGAGAGACATCTTGGCCAGATCGAACGAATCAAACAGGGCGCAGCTAATGCATCGTTTGTGCAATGATTGCTTCCGAAGTCAGTTTTTCATGAATTGAAATCTAAGAAGCGTATGCTCACAAAACTTTTAGGAGGAATGAACATGACCAAACCAAGACCACTGAAGCTGGGTGCACTGCTGCATGGGGTAGGAGGCAGCACGTCGATGTGGCGCCATCCAGATGCCAAACCAGATGCCAGTGTAAACTTTGAATTATACAAAGAGTGGGTACAGAAGGCAGAAGAAGGCAAGTTGGATCTGATCTTCATCGCAGACGGTCTGTACATTAATGAAAAGTCCATTCCTCATTTCCTTAACCGGTTTGAGCCGCTGACCATTCTTAGCGCACTCGCAGCCGTCAGCACTAACATCGGTTTAGTTGGTACCCTGTCTACTTCGTACAGTGAACCATTTACCGTAGCGCGTCAATTCGGCTCACTGGATGTAATCAGCGGCGGCCGGGCCGGCTGGAATGTGGTGACTTCACCTCTGGAAGGATCTGCGTCAAATTACAGCAAAAAAGAACATCCTGACCATGGCAAGCGCTACCGCATTGCTACCGAATATTTGCAGGTGGCGCGCGGATTATGGGATTCTTGGGAGGATGATGCGTTTGTACGCAACAAGGAGTCAGGTGTATTCTTTGATCCGCAAAAAATGCATACCCTGGACCATCAAGGAGAGTTCTTCTCTGTGAAGGGACCGCTGAATATTGCTCGTTCGAAACAGGGGCAGCCAGTCGTATTTCAGGCAGGATCCTCGGAAGTCGGTAAAAATTACGCCTCCAAGGAAGCAGATGCTATCTTCACTGGACACGAAACGCTAGAAGATGCCCAAGCATTCTACAACGATGTTAAGACACGGGTAGCTTCGTTTGACCGGAATCCGGAGGAGGTGCTGATCTTCCCTGGAATCGCTCCAATCATCGGTGACACACCGGAGGAGGCAGAGCGCAAATACCAGGAGATTGCTGGCCTTGTAACGATTGAGAATGCACTGAACTACTTAGGCAGATTCTTCGAGCATCATGATTTCTCGCAATATCCGCTGGATGAGCCCTTTCCTGAGCTTGGCGAGCTCGGACGTAATAGCTTTCAGAGCGGAACGGATAAAATCAAAAAGGATGCGAAGGAGAGAGGCTTGACACTTCGGCAGGTCGCCTTGCAATCAGCTACTCCACGCAGCAGCTTCATTGGAACACCGGAACAAGTAGCTGATCAGATTCAAACTTGGTTTGAGAGTGGTGGGGCAGATGGATTTATGATCGCGGCTGCCGTCCCTAACGGACTGGAGGAATTCATCGATCGGGTGGTACCGATTCTGCAGGAGCGGGGTTTGTTCCGCACTGAATACGAAAGTGGCACGCTGCGTGGAAACCTCGGCATTCCGTTGCCGGAGAACCGCTATTCCAAAGCTTCTCAGCCAGCAGGGCAAATTTGACGGTTGATCCAGTATTCGCAATCCACCAAAACTCAAATATTGCGGAGATGATGCATTACGCCGGTCAGCTGCAGGATGAAATGATTGAATACCGTCGTGATTTGCATGCCCATCCGGAGCTACTGTATGATGTCGTCCGCACTTCTAATAAAGTAGCAGAATTGTTGGAGGAGTGGGGGATCACAGTACGGAGAAATGTCGGCAAACATTTCGGAATGGGGGTGGTCGGCCTCCTGCAAGGCCTAGCAGGCAATGGAAATAGTGGCCCCACGCTTCTTCTAAGGGCAGATATGGATGCTCTGCCGATACAAGAGTGCAATGAGTTGCCTTACAAGTCAGTCAATGACGGCATCATGCACGCCTGTGGCCATGATGCCCATACCGCTATGCTGTTGGGGGCTGCCCGAACCTTGGCAGCCTTCCGGGAACGATTGATTGGCACCATTATTTTCGTCTTTCAACCAGCTGAGGAAGGCGCGGTCAAGAGTCCGCTTGATGGAAGATTACTCTCGGGCGGCCGCGATCTCATTGAGGATAACGTGCTGGAAGGTGTCGATTATGCCTACGCGCTGCATGTCATGCCAGAGCTTCCAGTCGGAACGCTTGGTATTCACCCTCATGATGCCATGGCAGCGTCCAGCCATTTTAAGGTGGAATTTCAGGGGACATCCGGTCATCATAGTGCTCCGCACAGAGCTGTAGATGCGATCCAGATGGCGGCACAATTTATAGGAGAAATTAACGGTTTAATGGCTAATCGAATCGATCCGCAGGAGGCGGCGGTGTTGGCCTTCGGAACGTTGCAGGCTGGTACTGCTGTTAATGTGATCGCTGAACACAGTGAACTGACAGGAACGTTCAGAGCATTTACCAAGACGACGGTAGCTGAAATTACAAATGGTTTACAGCGCCATGCTTCAGCTATAGCTGAGTCTTACGGAGGGAAATACAAGCTGGAGCTGCGTGAAGGAATTGCAGTAGTGAACAATGCGGAAGCGGTGCAGCAGGTGCTTCATGCAGCCCGTGCAGTTCTAGGAGAGGATCAGGTAATACTTCTGGAGCAGCCAAGTCTGGCTGGTGAGGATTTTGGTTGGTATCTTGAAAAAGTCCCTGGTGCCTTCGCCTTTATCGGTTGCGGCAATAAGGAGAAGGGGATTTACCATGCTATCCATCAGCCACAGTTTAATATCGATGAAGCGATGCTAGTTCCTGGTGCGAGTATACTGGTTAGACTCGCTATACAGCATAATAGCTCGTCCAGCGTTAAGCAAAAGTAAAAGGTACCCAATTTGGGTACCTTTTACTTTTGCTTAAGCTTGTCAGCTCACCAGAAATACGTTTCGAATGTGTAACCGTTTTTCCCAAAGAATGTTATCTCTCCGCTTGTCACTTCCTCAGGAATATCAAAAAACATGCCTTGTTTCCCTGCGATATCATAGGTGTGAGTTACTCTCTTATCATGAACTTTATAACTTACCTCGAAATGACTGAATTGCTTCTTAAGACCTTGATCGAACATACCGACACTAACGAGCTGTCCGCTCCGCTTCACTTGGACGTCGTCTCCATCATCCCCCATGCCTAAATCCATACTCCAGTTCAAACTCCCGTTTTTTAAACGATCGACGTATTTCAACGTAAGCGATTCTACGCCATCTTCCTCTTCGATATGTAAGAGTACAGCCGTATATTTATCAATAATCCGAGAGTCCAGAACTGGAAGTCCGCTCAAAATAGCAAATTGAGTTAACTCCTGCTCTGTTATTGCCTCTCCTGAGGGGTCATCCATCTCTATAGGTTTCATGCCTAGCCAATCTTGCCACGCCTCAGGAGATTCGAGTTCAGCACGAAAGTCATCATCCGTGGTAATGTTCGCTGTTCTAGTTGCTACATCCCAATCAACGGAGATCCCGATTCGTTCGGCAATGGCGCGCAATGGGACCATAATATCACTGCCGGAGAGATAAGGTGTAGGACTCTTCCAATCGATCCAGACGTCAGAATCCTCTATATCTTCGTTGTAATCGCTAAACATATAATCACTTATATCCGGATAAATAGAAAGTGCTCCGTTAAAATGAGAAATAAAAACATGCGGATAAGGGTTATCTATAAACTTCGAAATATCGGCTTGTATGTCAGGATGCTCAAAAAGTTGGGTTGGAACGAACGTTGTTCCCACTTTTAGCGTAGGCAACTCATCTTGAAAGAAAAAGTTTATGCCATTAATTGTGACAGAGGGTTGGATAGCAGATCGTTGGACAGCATCGGATAACTTCGGTACAACAGATGCCGATGCGAAGATCGGAGTCGAATTGGAAGCCAATAAGAAAAGAATAAGTAATACGTTCATGAAGCGGCGGCTGTGCATGACTACAAGTCTCCTTTTTTTGTTTATCACTTTAATAATCAAATCAATATCCTAAATATACCATGTGGAGATTATTATAAGGGATTCTTAGCAGAAAGGCTTGATTCGAGTAGTTTTTTTTCTTAACAGGATCATTAGTTTGACATTATGAGAGCACTTAACTATAATTATTATAGTGACTAACTTAAATATATTTAATGGGCAAATCATAAATGAATTCTAACTTCTTAAAGAAAAGAGGATAATTATGGAACAATATCGGATCAATGCAGACAACGGCTTAGAGTTTGGACTTTATACATTAGGTGATCATCTAGCGAACCCTGAAACTGGGAGCAGAATATCTGCCAAACAACGCATACGTGAAATTATTGACTTGGCTCAATTAGCGGAGCAAGCAGGAATTGATTTTTTTAGTGTAGGAGAGAGTCATCAAGAGTATTTTGCTACTCAGGCCCATAGCGTTGTGCTGTCAGCTATTGCACAGGCTACTAAGAAAATGAAAATAGGTAGCTCGTCTACGATTATAAGCACCTCTGATCCGGTTAGAGTGTACGAAGATTTCGCTACAATTGATTTGATCTCAAATGGTCGAGCTGAAATTATAGCTGGCCGTGCCTCTAGAGTAGGGCTATATGAATTATTGGGCTATGATCTTAATGATTATGAGGAATTATTTGAAGAAAAATTCGACTTGTTATTAAAGATAAATGAAAACGAAGTTATGAATTGGAAGGGAGAATTTCGTAAACCTCTCAAAAATGCAAGAATCCTCCCCCGTCCTGAGGGAAACTTACCGATATGGAGAGCCGTAGGGGGAACTTCTGCCAGTGCGATCAAAGCAGGTATTGCAGGTGTTCCTATGTTTTTGGCCCATTTAGGGGGTCCCGCAGTCTTGTTTAAAAGATCCATTGATGCTTATCGTGAAGCTGCAAGCCAGAACGGATTCGATCCGTCGAAGCTGCCTGTAGCGACTGCTGGATTCTTTTACGCGGATGAAACGACACAGAAGGCCCAAAGAGCCTATTATCCATATATAAATGAAGGAATGAAATTAACAAATGGACGTGGTTTTCCTAAACAGGCGTTTGCTCAAGGAGCCGATCCGCGCGATGTTATGAATATTGGCAGCCCACAGGAAATCATTGAAAAAATTCTATATCAACATGAACTCTTCGGCCATCAACGATATATCGCACAAATGGATTTTGGTGGCGTACCTTTTGAAAGTTTAATGAAAAACATAGATTTAATTGGTTCTGAGATTCTACCGGCTATTAAAAAATATACGGCAAAAAAATAAACTCTAGGAGGTCAGAAATATGAAAATCGTAGCGTTATCGGGGTCAAAGATAGGCTCAAAAACCAGAATCGCCATGAATTACACAGTAAATTCGTTCTATAAAAAATACCAAGATGCAGAAGTTACACTTCTAGATCTGGCGGAGTATGATGTTCAGTTCAGTGATGGTCGCAATTTTCTGGAATACGAAGGGGATACCAAGTACGTCATTCAAACGATCATGGATGCAGATGTAATTGTAATCGGAACACCTATATTTCAAGCCTCCATCCCAGCAACACTAAAGAATATATTCGATTTAGCGCCTGAAAAAGCATTTCAGCACAAAGTTGTAAGTATGCTCGTCACGGCAGGATCTGCACGACACTATCTGGTAGCTGAGCAGCAATTGAAACCGATATTGGCCTATATGAAAGCGCAAATTGTTCAAACGTATGTATTTATAGAAGAGAAGGATTTTTATCGAAAAGAAATAGTAAATGATGATGTGCTATTCCGTATAGACCGCTTAGTGGAAGATACCTATGTGCTCTCTGAGACTTATGCCAAAATTCGAGAGGCTGAAGAAGCTAAATATGGTTTCTAAGGAAGATTAAAATAAAGCCGATGATCTAAACCAAAAGATCATCGGTTTTTTGTTTGCATAAGTAAGCTAACGGACGATGTATCATTTAACGTAATTCACTTGGAGTCCGTTGTTTAATCTGTTTAAATACTCTGTTAAAGGTGCGGATATTAGTGAAACCGCATTCCAGCGCGATATCCAAAATGGTTTTGTCTGTGGTCAGCAGCAGCTGTTCTGCCTGGTTGACTCGGATGTTGCTAAGGTACGCAATATAGCTCATACCGGAAAGACTCTTGAAGAAGCGGGAGAAATAAAAGAGGCTCATATTGGCTTGCCGTGCAGCGTCAGCAAGTGTGATGGGATGCATGTAGTTGACGTCGAGGTATTCAAGAACACCTTGCATAATCTTCATGTTAGTGATGCGCCTTTTATCTTTCTGTGGATTAATCTTATCCGAAGGAACATGCCGTAAAATGAGTCCGCTCCACTCGTGCAAAAGGCCAATGATTACCTGTTCATGATATTCCAGCTTCTGATTATATTCATTCATAAGTTCTTGCAGGATCAGAGAAAGACGGTTGTTGATACACACTTCTTCTTCTCGTGTAGCAATTATTTTCTCTATAAATGGTGAAGTCAGTCTCACATTCAAAGGCCATCCTCCAGGAAAACCGATTAACGAAGGATTGAATATCACCATCATTATCTTGGAGCTGCTGTCTTTACTGTCATAGTAGTGGATGTCTCCGCTGCTGCATATAGCCATATCTCCCGCTTTCAAGATCCTCGTTTCGGAGTTAATTCCCATCCGAATTGAACCTTCAAATACATAAACTATCTCAAGATCGTTATGCCAGTGGGCTAGAAAATCAATATCATTAGACATTATTACAGTGAAGGGGAAAGTGGAATGGTAAGTTCTATTTTCGTGAAAGGCTTTCATGAGATCTCCTGTTCATGCGGTTTAAATTTTAGGTTCACCAGTAAAACTTAGCAAAAAATGACCATTCCTACAAGTGAAATGGCGAGCACACCTCTCTGATCTGGATTACAATTTCATCAGATGGAAAAAAGGTTGATTACATATGTAAAGGAAAAGGAGATTGCAGGATGACGAAGAAAGCATTGATTGTAAAAGGTGGATGGGATGGGCATGAACCAAATGAAGTAGCTGCAATTTTTGCTGGTATTCTAGAGGCTGAGGGCTTTGAAGTTGAAGTGTCTGACACGTTGGAGAGCTTCAACAGTGCAGAAAAGCTTGCGGATTTAAGTCTTATTGTACCGGTATGGACCATGGGAGAAATCAGTAATGATCAGGTATCCTCGGTTCTGAAGGCAGTAGCTTCTGGAGTAGGAATTGCCGGTTGTCATGGAGGAATGTGCGACTCTTTCCGTAACAATACAGAGTGGCAATTTTTGACCGGGTCACAATGGGTAGCACATCCATTTAACGACGGGGTAGAGTACGAAGTTAATATCGTACATTCTGGCTCCAGTCCCATTGTGGAGGGCATCCAAGACTTCAAGGTAAAATCGGAACAATATTATTTACATGTAGATCCTGCAGTGGATGTCTTGGCAACGACTACCTTCGTAATGACTGAGGGCGAACATTCAGCAAATGGTGTCATCACGATGCCCGTTGTATATACGAAGAAATGGGGAAAAGGGAAGGTTTTCTATAATTCACTTGGACATCATGCAGATGTTTTCGATATTCCGGAAGCCAAGGAACTGATGCGAAAAGGCTTTTTGTGGGCGGCTAACTAAAACTGAGATAAGGTGGGAACGATCTTGCGCAAAGTGAAGGTAGGTATAGTCGGCTGTGGCAACATCAGCAGCATTTATTTTGAGAATTTGAACGGGACTTTCGTTAATACTGAGGTTTATGCTTGTTCCGACCTGGATAAAGGTCGTGCAGAGCAAGCGGCGGAGAAATATGGCGTTCCACATGTATGGACGACAGAACAATTACTTAATTCGGAAGATATTGAAATCGTCGTTAATCTAACAACGCCTAATTTTCATTTTGACGTATGCAAGCAAGCCTTGCTAGCTGGCAAGCATGTGTATGTGGAGAAGCCCTTATCCCTTTCCCTGGAAAATGGTACCGAGCTAGTTCGTCTGGCGAAGGAAAAGAACCTGTTCCTTGGCTGCGCACCAGATACTTTCCTTGGAGGTGGTCTGCAAACCTGCAGTAAGCTGATAGCGGATGGTTATATCGGGGAGCCGGTGGCAGCAACTGCCTTTATGCTTTGTCACGGACATGAAAGCTGGCATCCTGATCCGGAATTTTATTATAAATCCGGTGGAGGACCCATGTTTGACATGGGACCCTACTATCTAACCGCGTTAGTATCTTTGCTAGGCCCAGCTAAAACAGTTTGCGGCATCACTAAAACCTCGTTTGCTCATAGAACGATCACGAGCGACAAAAAGTTTGGCAAAATCATTGATGTAGAGGTGCCCACACATGTTGCTGGAACGATTCAGTTTGAGAGTGGTGCTGTGGCAACCATGATTACTAGCTTTGATGTTTGGCACAGTACTTTGCCGAGGATCGAAATCTACGGATCGCAAGGAACCTTGATCGTACCGGACCCTAACAACTTTGGAGGGCCAATCCTTTTACGCCCGGCACACAGCTCGGAATTCCAAGAGATCCCACTTATCTACAATTATACAGATAATAGTAGAGGCATAGGAGTAGCAGATATGGCACACTGCATAGACACGGGGGAAAATCCTCGTGCAAACGGAGAACTCGCGAATCACGTACTTGAGATCATGCATGCATTCCATACAAGTTCTGACTCTAAGCAATATGCTCAGCTGGTAACCAGCTGCGAGCAGCCCAAGCCATTGCCGCTGGGCTTAGTCAAAGGGTTTTTAGATTAGTAAATTCCCAGAGCAAATACTAAGTGTACGCTGCAGATAATCAGCTTTCAAAAAGGGTAGAAGACAGATCTATAAGTCTTCTACCTTTTTGGTAATCAGTAACGGGTGGAACAATACAACGTTCGAGTACTGATGCAAAAAGTCATTATTAACAGTAAACTTGATTTCATGGGTTTATATGATAGGATTTTGGAGGAGGCAAGGGCTCTACTAAGATTTATGAATAGGAGGTTAGGTATGCAAGAAAATACATTGATAGCCTCGGATTTTAGGTTTTCAATTAACCTCCCTGAAGACGCTATCGCTTCCTGGCATCAAGAACTTGAGGTAATGTATATATTGCAGGGAACTGGGGTCCTACAGCTGGATGACAATCAGTTTACCTATGAAGTTCGGCAGGATGACATTATTGTGTTGAATAGCTACCAACTGCACGCTTTAAATATGCTAGGTTCGGGCAAGGCGCTGTCGCTGTTTATCTCGCCCGCATTTTTGGCAGCTTTTTGTCCTGAGATTGAAAGTATACTTATAGAGTGTAAGTCTTTTCTATACTCTAAGGACGAACAAGATCGCTTTAATGTAGTCCGAAGTGAGTTCGCCAGTGTATTCCAAGCCTATTACAAAAACGAATCTCGTTTACCTATACTAATGCGTAGTCGTGTAGGTGTATTGCTAAACAGTCTAGTACATACTTTTCTTGAGCAGAGCAAGCAAAAGGATCCCGCCAAATCCTCAAGTAAGGAAAGATTGCGCAAAGCAACCGACTTTCTCCACCGGCATTATCGAGAAAATATCACTCTGAGTGGTCTGGCTTCTACTATCTATTTAAGTAGCTCCTACCTGTCTCATTTATTTCAGAAACAACTTGGCCTTACCTTTACTGCCTACCTTACGAATGTCAGATTGAGTCAGGCGGTGGCACTTCTTCCTAGTGAAAGAACGATCACGGACATCGCCTCAGAAGTTGGGTTTCCAAGTACCAACGCTTTGATCGACGCCTTCAAACGGCGCTTTGGTGTTACACCAGGGCAATACCGTATAGTAAATGAACATGATGCGACAGATCCAAAGGATAACGATATGATTTCAGCGGAATTTTCGACTGATTTCACTTCACTAATGCAGCATTTGCATCACAACGACCACTCCATTGTCCAACCCCAGGTCAACGAGGGATATGATCTTCATGTGGACACTAACCGTAAGATTCGGACACTGAGTCATAACTGGCGGACGTTGATTAATGCAGGATACGCCAAGGATCTGTTGAATGGCGCGGTACAGGCACAAATACGAAAGCTGCAAAATGAGATTGGCTTTCGCTATATGCGTTGCAAAGGTCTGTTAGACGATGACATGATGCTGTTTGTCAGGAAAATGTCTGGTAGCGCAGATTATAACTTTGTTTATGTAGATGAAGTACTGGACTTCATGCTTTCAGTGGAGTTAAAGCCTTATGTGGAATTTAGTTATATGCCCTCTGTATTAGCGAGGGAAGCCGTGTTTCCATTTAAGAGACCAAGTATCCTATCTATGCCTGAGCATCTAGACGAATGGCTCGCCCTTGTGACTTCCCTTGTTAGGCATTTCATTGATCGGTATGGAATTGAGTCCGTGCGGGAATGGAGGCTTGCTCCCTTCGTGAGTCCAGAGTTTTCTGGATATGGTGTGTTTACCATGGAAGAATACTGGGTGCTTTACCGAGAAACCAGCCTCGCCATCCGCGCAATCGATCCGCAACTACATATTGTTGGTCCAGGAAGCAATATTGATGCAACTGATTTTATCAGTGAATTTCTAGTGTCTTGCAGTAAGGGGAATTGTATGCCCGACTCTCTGGCTCTACGTGCTTATCACAGCATATTACCGGGTCAGGAAGATACTGGTCTTCAGCTCATGGCAGAGGATGAAGCTTTTCCACTTGCGGTAAGTGGTGATGAACAGTTTTTGAAACACTCCTTACATAAGGTCAAAAAACTGTTGCGTCAACGTGGTTTCGCTTGTCTGCCCGTGATTCTTGATGAGTGGAGTAATAACATATGGCAGCGTGATTTGTGTAATGATACTTCCTATAAATCTGCTTTTCTTTTCAAAAATATCCTGGAGAATTACGACCACTTTGAGGCTATGGGATACTGGTCGCTCAGTGACCATATGGAGGAGATTATTCCTTCGTCGGATCTTTTTCATGGCGGGTTTGGTTTATTCACTCGCGGAGGTTTGCCCAAAAGCTGTTATCGGGCACTGCAATTGTTACGTTATGCAGGAAGCGGTCTGATAGCTGAAGGTGACGGGTATTTTATAACTTCCTCAAAAGGTGAAATACAGATATTTCTATATAATTATTGTCATTATGATACTCTATATCGCTACCGTCATACTACTCACTTGACTCAATCCGAACGTTACAATGTGTTCAATATACGTAATACCCGTCAGTATCACATTCGTCTAGACGGCTTAACGTCGGGTGTTTATACAGAGCGAAGGTATTCGGTAGGTCCAGCTGGGGGAAGCGCCTTTGATGAATGGTTGAATATGGGGGCACCTAAGGACATGTGTCCAGAAGAATGGTCTTATCTTGAAGGTCGGTCCATGCCGTTATTTCAAATGCGTTCGCTGCAAGTGACAGCAAATTTTGTGGTAAATGCTGTTGTACAACCACACGAGGTACAGGTGATTAGATTAACTCGTTAAATAAAAATAATATAACAAGGATGACATTAGTGTCGTCCTTGTTTGTATTGTAATTTTTCTCTCGATATCAGATTTGAAATCGCTTTCGCTAATAATGATAAAAGAAGGACTGGATATCCTGATTAAACCTATTTCTGAAACCGATAAGCCTGGCGTGAAAAATATCCAAAAAAGTGCAGCTCAAATGCGCAAGATGTTGGAGGCGGTTTCGTAGCAGGAGCCTCCGAGGTAGTAAAGGACATGTGCAAGCTTGTGTTGGAGAATGTGTAAATAACCCCTCTACTGAATTATCTGGTTTAATATGCTAATCTTTATATAGTAGAGCATTATACTGCTAGAGTTCAGTGATTACCATAATAGGAGTGATATTTTGCAGACAAAGATCAACCTTGAAGGCGAATGGAAGTTGCAATTGGACAAGACTAAACATGGACTAACCTTGCCTTTTACAGATGTTATCACACTGCCGGGAACAACTTCATACGCACGTAAAGGACCAAAGAACGAGGAAGTTTTAGTAAGCGCTCTAACGGATGAATATCTGTTTGAAGGGCAAGTCTGGTTCGCAAGAGAAGTATTCATTCCGGATGAGCTGGCCGGTAAGGCCTGCTATCTATTTTTGGAACGGACGAGACTTACGACGCTTTGGCTCGACAATACGGAGATCGGTAGCCGTAACAGTCTGAACACCCCGCATATATATGAATTGCCGAAGCTACAAGCTGGAATTCATACAATCACCGTCCGTGTGGACAATACCGATTACCCAACCAAGGGCGGACATTTGACTTCGCAGGATACCCAGACCAACTGGAATGGGATTACCGGTCGTATGGAGCTTCAGTTCTATGGGGAATCGCAGCTTACTAATATCCGACTGGAGTCGAATCTGGCTGCACGTACGGTTCGTATTACAGCAACCTTGGACAGCAACAGTGAAACTACGCTTGCGGTGTCTGCCCAAAGCTTCAACAGTGAAGAGACACACGCGGTGGACGAGCGTGAGTTTCCTGTTTCACCGGGGCTTATTTCCGTCGATTATGTGCTAGGCCAAAACGCGTTGCTCTGGAGTGAAGGCGCTCCCAATCTTTATAATATAACCCTTGTTTTGAAAGACAGGGATGGACATATCACTGACCAACAGGAGCTCAGCTTTGGTTTGAAGGAATTTCGAGCGGAGGGTGACAAGTTTACAATCAACGGAGAGAAAACCTTTCTCCGCGGCAAACATGACGGCCTGATCTTCCCGCTCACCGGCTATGCCCCAACTGATGTCGAGGAATGGGTAAGAATCCTTGGCATTTCCAAGTCCTACGGTATCAATCATTATCGCTTCCACACCTGCTGTCCACCGGAGGCTGCATTTACCGCTGCAGATATGCTTGGGATCTATATGCAACCAGAACTTCCATTCTGGGGTACAATCACGGAAGAAACGGATGAGGGCCATAATCAGGCCGAACAGGATTATCTGATCAACGAGGGTTATGCCATTCTCCAGGCTTTCGGCAACCATCCTTCCTTTGTGATGATGTCCCTTGGTAATGAGCTATGGGGCAGTAAAGCTAAAATTGATTCTTTCCTGAAGGCATATAAAGCGTTCGATAATCGGATTCTCTATACACAGGGCTCCAATAACCACCAATGGGTACCGGAAATTCTGGAACATGACGATTTCTTCAGCGGTGTGCGCTTCTCCAGAGAACGACTCTTCAGAGGTTCTTATGCAATGTGTGATGCACCACTAGGACATGTACAGACTGCGTTGCCGAGTACAATGAAGGATTATGATGATCAAATTGTACCCTTGGATCTCTTGAATGGAGAGAAGATGGAAGATACAGCTGGCGGTGAGATCCAGATTCAGTATGGTACCGAAGCCAAGACCGTGAAGGCAGATGAGGCTTTCGGAGAATGGATACCGCACATTCCTGTTGTCTCGCATGAGATTGGACAATACGCAACCTATCCAAATTTTGAAGAGATCGAAAAATATAATGGACCACTCAAGGCCGAGAATTTCAAAATTTTCCGTGAACGCTTAGAAAGTAAGGGACTGGGGCATTTAGCCGCTAAATACTTCGAATGCTCAGGGCAGTTGGCCGTAGCCTGTTACAAAGAGGAACTCGAGGCGGCATTCCGCTCCCGGAGACTTGCCGGCTTCCAGCTCTTGGATCTTCAGGATTTCAGCGGTCAGGGAACAGCATTAGTAGGTGTCCTCGACGCCTTTATGGATTCCAAAGGAATGATTAGCCCTGAGGAATGGCGGACCTTCTGTAATGATGCCGTTCTGCTGGCGAGATTTCCTAAGTATAACTATGTCTCCGGTGAACCGTTCGATGCTCATATAGAGCTAAGCTGCTTCCGCAGCGGTTTGCCAGATACACTTGAATTACGTTGGGAACTGACTGTGGATAACGGTATTTTGGCAGAAGGGACAACCGAGGTGAACGTTCCTGCAGGAACGAATTACATCGATATCTGTGATTTGGAGATAACGCTGCCTGTAGTTGACCGGATGAGTACAATCGTATTGTCTCTCTCGATACAGGGGACAGATATTCGTAAGAGCTATGAGCTATGGATCTACCCAGAAAAGAGCGGCAATATGCTGGAAGGCATCCATGTATTCGACAAGCTGTCTAGTGATGCGCTTGCACTGCTGGAGCAAGGTGAGAGCGTGCTGCTGATGCCGAAACCGGAAACTCTCCAAAATGCTGTTGAAGGTTATTACTGCACAGATTTCTGGTGTTATCCAATGTTCCGCTCAATCTCAGAGAGCATGAACCGGCCAGTTCCTGTGGGTACCATGGGGCTGCTAATCGATAACTGCCATCCTGTATTCCACGAGTTCCCTAGCGAGGAGTATTCAACATATCCATGGTGGAATATCGTACAGCACTCAAAATCCATTATCATGGATGAAGCTGATCGCAGTTGGAATCCCGTGGTGCAGACCATCGACAATTTTGAAAGAAATCATAAGCTTAGTTTCCTCGTGGAATGCAGCGTAGGAGGAGGCAACTTACTAGTGTGCGCTTTAGATGCAGACAAGGTAAGCGATTCGCCTGAAGGAAGACAGTTCTTATCAAGCCTTGCGGGTTACATCAAATCCGCAGCGTTCAAACCACAATACAAAGCAACTGTGAATGAGCTTCTTGAGTTGATCAAGTAGGGGATTGCTAAGGGCTCCTCATTGTATTTCACATGGGTGAACATAACAGAAGGACTATGCTTCTGTAAGTAAGATGGGCTGTTTAACAGCAGAGCAGTGATTCTCTATGTAACAAGAGAATCGCTGCTCTTTTTGCTAGATAGGGGGCAGACTTTAACTTCACAGTATAATCATCTTCTAAGATTTGGAGAGTTTCGGACCCAGAAGACGCTAATTTCCAAAATTCAGCCTTTTTCGCGTTCTACAAATAGTTTTTATCTAGAATGGTTGTTTGTACTTAGCTGCAACTGAGCAGATTAACAAACGATTTCACAGGGTTAGGGGCCTTCGAAAATGATAACCCGATGCTATCATTGATAATGAAGCTGGATGAATAGAATTGTAAGCGCATTAACCGATGGCGCCAGAGCCGTTCTTAATCATGAACAGCGCCAAATTATGCAGGATTTGGGGGAACGGGAGAAGACATGAAACAAATTTTATTGAACGATCTAAATTGGGAAGTCAAAGGGTACTGGCCTTGGGTGCCGTTAAAGGGCACCAGCATGGAGCTGGGGCAGGAATTGATGGGAGTTACAGACTGGATGTCAGCCACCGTGCCGGGTGGAGTTCATTATGATCTATACAGACAGGCCTGGATTAGCAATCCTTATGAAGAGTTGAACAGTTTAAGCTGTGAATGGGTGGAGAACCGTTGGTGGGTTTACCGCACGACATTAAAACCTCCAGAGCTAGAGTCAACGCGAGTTGAGCTTGTCTTTCAAGGTCTAGACTATGAAGCAGCTGTTTACGCCGACAATTTCCTGTTGGGTGAGCATAAGGGAATGTTCGAGCCGGCTGTATTTGATGTTACAGATCTACTCTCGGAGCGGGAGAGTCTGGAAATCTCAGTGCTCCTGAAGCAAGCCCCGGATGAAATGGGGCAAATCGGCAAAACCTCGGCCACCTTCACACAGAAGAGCCGTTTTAATTATAAATGGGATTTCTCCACCAGGTTAGTCAACGTCGGAATCTGGGATGATGTAGTACTGAGGGTTCACCGGGATTGTTCTTGGCAAGACGTGTCGATCACTACAGATGCGGAGCTTGGTGAGAATGGCGGGCAGGTGTCAGGTCGAATTTCTATTCAGGCAAGCATCAAACAGATGGCTGATCCTGAACATGCAGGGAGGGTGACAGCGAGCATCACTTGTTCTGATCCGAAGGGGAATCCGCTGCTGGTTCAGTCGTACTCCTTTCTTGCAGGAGAAGTTCTAAACGCGGAGCTCGAAATACCTGAACCTCAGCTATGGTATCCAAACGGCTACGGAGAACAACCGCTCTACAGCCTTGAGTTGAAGCTAATGGACGAATACGATATGGAGCTCGATACAAGAAGGTTTCAGACAGGCATCCGCAAACTTAATTATCTCCTTAATGAAGGAAGCCCCGACAACGCGCTACCTTATACGGTTGTGATCAACGGGTGCAAGATTTATATAAAAGGGGTTAATATCACACCCTTGGATCATCTCTACGGAAATGTGACGGTCGAACAGTATCAGCAGATGATCCATCTGATGAAAGCGGCACATATCAATCTCGTTCGGGTATGGGGCGGCGGAATCATTGAGAAGAAGGCCTTCTACGACTTATGTGATGTAAACGGCATTATGGTCTGGCAGGAGTTCATCCAATCGAGTTCAGGCATTGATAATATTCCATCCAAGCTGCCTGAGTTCCTGGAACTGCTGCGCAAGACGGCTTGCACCACACTCTGCGACAAACGCAATCATGTATCGCTGACGGTATGGAGCGGTGGAAATGAATTAATGAGTGAGCCAAACAAGCCTTCAGACCTCAGCGATTCCAATCTGGCGATGCTAAAGGGGCTGGTAGAGCAGTATGATCCGCAGCGGCTCTTTCTGCCTACCTCGGCATCTGGTCCGGTGGAATATATTACGGAAGCCAGGGGACAGGGTCATGATGTTCATGGCTACTGGAAGTATATGGGCAACCCCTATCACTACGAATTATATGGCAGTAACGATAATCTGCTGCATAGCGAATTCGGAGTGGATGGACTTAGTTCTCTTAAAAGCCTAGAGAAATTTCTGAAGACAACCAACCAACAGCCTGTCTCGATGGAGAACAATGCGGTATGGAGACATCACGGGGAGTGGTGGGATACGCTTAGCCGTGAAGAAGAAATGTTTGGTAGCATGAGCAATTTGAAGCAGTTCACCATTTGCAGCCAATGGATGCAAGCAGAAGGTATCCGCTTCGTGTTGGAGGCCAACCGTCGCCGAAAATTCAGAAACAGCGGGAGCATTGTGTGGCAGTTCAACGAGCCTTGGCCGAATGTGTCTTGCACCAATCTTGTCGATTATTATGGGGAAACGAAGATGGCCTACCATTGGGTGAAACAGGCCTTCCGTCCGCTGCATGCATCGCTAGATTATCGCAGTCTACTGCTAATACCTGGCACCGGATTTCAGGGAAATGTATTTGTTCATGGTGGGGATGGAGGTAGGATTAATGTTGAAGCGGAAGTACTCGATGCAGCGGGCCGGGTCCTACATCGGCAATTCTTTGAAGCAGAAGGAGACAAAGAGCGTGCTGTCTGTGCTGGCGAGCTTAATTTCAGCGTGTCTGAGGATGAGGATCAATTATATTTTGTTAGATTGTCATTCCGGAATGTTGAAGAAGATCTGCAGCAAAATTTATATGTCTTCTCCACAGCCAAAAAACATCTTTATGCCCCAGCACTTGAGCTTACAGGTGGAAACCTTCACGTGCGGCAGGAAAGCTTATGGCTACCCACTGGTGTAGGAGAGTTAAGTCACCAAGCTCACTTCACCCTCCATAATACTGGTAGTGAAGTACTGCTTCATGTACATGCTGAGGAGAAGGGGAACCGCTACTGGATGGAAGCAGAAGAACAGTTCCTCACCCTTTTTCCGGGAGAAAACAGGACGGTAACGGTTACTTGCACACCGAAACTGTCGGGAGGATTTCTGGCTGGGGAGAATTACAATAGTACCGACGGCTTACCAGAAATTAAATTTTGCTCGTTTCTGACAGCACAGGGCGAAACGATATCGGATGAAGGAGAAGGAGATCATGAGTAAATCATTGTGTTTTGTACCGGGAAAATACGTTCCACTAAGTCGGTTTATTCTGAATGGTGGAACTGCGCCCATTGCTGTACCAGTTACCAGGGCTGTGGCTGATTATTTAAAATTGCACAACGCAGAACTGCGGCTGGCATGCTTACGCAGCGGTGAAGTGACTTACCAAAATGCAGCTTGGTCAACCCTGCGGGAGGATACAGTTGAGGCGGAGGTAGTAAAAACGGAAGGAAGCCAGAATTTAGAAGAAGGAGTATTCGTATTGGTCAGCCCGTTGCTGATTAATACGCTTCCAGTAGTATCACACTGGGATAACAGTGCTGCTGAGGGAAAAGGCGGCTTCCGTTATGGTGGAACCGACGGCATCGGAACCCTGCGGATGGACGAAGCTGGAGAGAAGGTTGTAGCTGAGCATGTACGGCTCTATAATAACGATTCAGATAGCCCTTATGTGTACAATACCGAAGATTATCAGCTGTTCGGCAGTAACGAAGGGGATAAAGTACTTAAAACCCCGCAATTTGAACACTATATTGGTGACCGCTACAGTCTCTATGCAGTAGATGATTTAGTTGCCATCTCCTTGAGCGACCGTATCCTGAAGACCTTTGGGTATCCGGTGGTCTTCCGTAATGAATCGACTGACGATGGGGCTCTTTTAAACAATGTGCCTGTGTTTCAGCTCATCAGCGGCAGTCTGTTAGTTACGGAGAACGGTAAGCATAGCCTTGCGTCCTATATTTTGCCGCCCAATTGGAGTGGGAAAAGTGTTAAGGGCTATCCGCTGTTATTCAACGGTTATTATGATGCTAATGAAAATAATTTCAGCACTGTAGGTCCCTCATTTCTGGAAATCATCGGCAAGACTCTGGCCAGCACAGGCAAAGGTGTTGTTGGTGTTCTCTGGAACGGCGGGGGGTACATCGGCAGCCGCTCCCTGCAAGGCTCCATTTACGCCGGCATCGCAGCTGCAATTGCCAGAGGCCAAGATAGCTATGGCGGTGATGCGGAGCAGGTTGTGGCCGTGGGTGGCTCACGCGGTGGGCTGACTGCGTTGCTGGCGGGAGGCAATCCTCTGAGACTGCCGTACCGGGTACGGTATACATTGTGTTATGCACCTCCGCTAATTCTGAACGGGCTTACCCGTGAGTTTGCGGAAGGGGCTTGCCCATTGATTTGGCATGTTGCGGAGGTAGACACCGGTTACCGGGAAATCTGGAAGAAGAATTGGCGGCGTCCGCAGACCGGAAGTACGGGAATCGAGACGCTGCTACAGACGCTGACGGGAGCTACTGACTCCGCAAGGCTACAAGAAACGACCGGACTGGAATCCACTTTCTTCCTGGAGGGTCTTAAAGCGAGCGGCACAAAGCTGCTGATCAACCACGGCACGCATGATGCCTTTACCCTCAGCCGATTCAGCTTTGCCTTCGCGGCCTTAGTCCGGAGTCGCGGCATTCCACTTCGCCATGAGATCGGCTACCGCTTCGGGCATAACAACTGCACGGACCTTTACGAGCAGGCTGCTCTGTGTCTAAAAGCTATACTACAGGAACAGGAGCTTGAATTCACGGGGACGGTGCATTATCGCAGACGCAGTCCAGCTGCGGGCGAGTGGGAGCAGACGGAACGTTTTGTTCCGGTTCATCAGCCAGTTTTTCTGGAGGCACCGAAGTTCGTTGCGGTGGGTAGTCCAGTGGCTTGGACTCTTTATGGAGAGCCGGGAATGGAATACCGCCTAGAGCTGGGAATCCTAGATCAGCAGGCTTGGGAACAGAAGCAGCAGATAGTCCGGAATGAGCGCATTACACTCGCGTCCGGTGAATTGCCAGATAAACAGCATCCTCTTGAGCTCTGCTCGTGGCAGGATGGGGCAAGCCAACTCGCTGACGGGCAGCATGAGGGTTATTATCTCTATGAGTTGTCTTATAGGCTCAAGGGTGAACAGGACTGGAACGTAGTATCTCCATCCCGTGTGCCACAGCCCGGCGTGGAGCCGCAGGCGATACTCCGCATATTGGAGGAGCAGCCCAATCCGGCGAGCGAAGCGTTCCGGGCGGAAGCAGCCGTCCTATGTATTAGCTCAGGGCTAAGTGAGGCCTAACCTAAACGTCATAACATGAACATAAGCGGTGTACGGCCATTTCGGTGCGTACATCGCTTTTTTTTGAAATATAAGAAAGTATAAGTTTCATACCATACTCTACCTCTTATATTTCTCGCATAAACACTTGCCAGCAAAATAAGTAGCTTTACAAACGCTTTCGCAGGGTTACCGGATTTCGAGGATTCGAAGGAAGCGCTATCATTTAAATATAACAACTAACAACGCCTGACCGGAGTGAATCTTGGCTTCGGGAGGAAGGAAGGACAGGAGCATGATTGGAAAAACCACTGAACTAAATCCTTTAATGACTAAGAAAAAGAAAGGTTATCCTGTGCGGCGTCTATTTAGAGATTGGTCCTCTTGGATATTAATTGTCCCTACGCTTTTTGCCTTTTTCTTTTTTTCCTGGCAGCCGCTGATCAAGGGCATTGTGCTCTCTTTTTTCAATACAGAGGGTTATGATGCCGTAAGCTTTGCCGGACTGCAGAATTACAAGGATGTGATACAGAACTCAGCGTTTCAGCAGACACTGACCAACTCTTTTGTATATGTGTTTTGGTCGCTGCTGATTGGATTTGCTGTACCCATTATTGTCGCAGTTGTGATCAATGAGCTCAGGCATGGGAAATCGTTCTTCCGCTTTTCAGTCTTTTTTCCGAGCATGGTTCCCGGCATTGCTGCCTCGATGTTATGGATGTTTCTGTTTGAGCCTGGGAAGGGCGGCGTGCTGAATATTATGCTGAGCGCTCTGGGATTCCCGGTGCAGCAGTGGCTTCAGGACCCGGACATGACGATTATGCTGATTATTTTCACGATTACCTGGCGGAATTTTGGGGGAACGGTGCTGCTCTATCTAGCCAGTCTGCAAAGCATTAATCATGATCTGTACGAAGCGGCTTCCATCGACGGTGCGAATGTATGGCGAAGATTTAAAAGCATCACCATTCCGCAAATCTCCAGTATGATCGGATTGATGATGATTTTGCAGATTAGCGGTGTATTCCAGATCTTCAACGAGCCTCTGGTCATGACCGAGGGGGGGCCGAATAATGCCTCAATGACGTTGATGCTGCAAAGCTATTATTATGCATTCCGGAGTTTTGAAGCAGGGCATTCCATGGCGCTGGGGGTTATTACTTTTCTTGTTCTGATGGTGCTTACTATTATTTATTTCCGGCTGGATAAGAAATTGAACAGGGAGTAGAAGCTATGAAAACAAAAGAAGCATTTGGCATTATCGGCAATATAGAATATAGATCACCTTGGGTGCGCGTGCTGTATTGGTGCATGTTCATTCTGATGATTGTGCTTGCCGCCGTCTGTATTCTGCCTCCGGTCTGGATTATGGTCTCGAGTCTTAAAGACATCAAAGAGTTCTATGCGATCCCGCCCACCCTGATTCCTCGCTCATTCAATGTTGGCAAGCTATGGGAGACCTGGCAGGAATTTAACTTTCTCAGTTATTATCTGAATACGGCATACTTAGCTGTCGGTTCTGTACTATTTTGCCTTACGTTTAACGGGCTGGCAGGATATTTTTTTTCCAAGCTTAAGCCTCGAGGGAGTGCACTGCTGTTTGCTCTGATCGTGTGGACCATGATGGTTCCGAATACAGTCGGGATGGTGCCGCTGTTCAAAAACCTGATTGATTTTCCATTGTTACACTTGAACCTGACCAATACTTACTGGCCGATGTGGTTTATGGCTGCTGTGAATCCGGTGGTAATTCTGATCTTCAAGAATTTTTTTGATACCATCCCTCTGGCGCTGCTGGAAGCGGCCAAAATTGACGGAGCGAGCACGATCGGTATCTTTATCCGGGTGATACTTCCGCTCAGCGGACCGGTTATGGCAACAATTACGATACTAACGATGAACAGTGTCTGGCAGGATTTCTTTTGGCCTTTTATGGTGCTGAAGGATAAATCGACCTGGTCGGTCATTGTGGCCATTTACAATCTGAAAGCGACTTTGCCGCAGGACATTCAGTTTATTGCGCTGACGTTTGCGATCCTGCCGCCGATTATCCTGTTTGTTTTTTTCCAAAAGTACATTATGAACGGGCAATCCTTTGGTGGAAGTATTAAAGGGTAACATCACCCGATCACAAACCATTTCACAGTTTTGCCCCGTAGGGTGCTGCAGAAGGTGCGTGGTAAGATGATTTCAGATTCAAAAGAAAGCGCTTTACATGTTGTGAAGAATGCTTTAACAATAAGCTTAGGGGGAATTACATTGAGAATCGAACACACCAAAAAAATTACAGCTACACTGGCGCTAACATTACTTCTTACGGCCGGTCTGGCTGGCTGCGGAGGTTCCAAAGAAGAGAACGCCGGGGGGAATACGGAAGAAGCGAGCAACAAACAAGTGACGATCAAGGTCAGTAACTGGCCGAAGCCGAATGAGGAAGCCAAAATTGCCCAGTATGAGCAGGTTATGGCGAAGATGAAAGCTAATTTTCCGGATATCATTGTGGACAAGGATGAATGGGGGTATGACGTCAGCTCTTTCCTGCCTAAAGCGGCCAGTGGTCAGCTTCCAACGGTTTACGAAACCTTTTTTACAGAAACAAGCAAAATTATCAAAGCAAATTACGCAGCTGATATAACGGATACTATGAAAAAATATGGTTATGATCAGGCGATCAATCCAGATCTGCTTAAGATGGTTACCAAAGACGGGAAATATTACGGGATTCCGAAGGACGGATATGTCATCGGCATGCTCTACAATATGAATCTCTTTAAGGAAGCTGGTCTGTTGGACGATAAAGGCATACCAAAGTTCCCTAAGACATATGATGAGCTGGCAGAAACCGCGCAGATCATCAAGCAAAAGACTGGTAAGGCGGGAATGTTCCTGCCAACAAAAAGTGGCCAGGGCGGTTGGATGTTCATGAATATTGCCTGGGCATACGGCGCGGAATTCGAAAAACAGGTAGATGGCAAATGGCAAGCGGTGTTCAATTCTCCAGAAGCAGCGGCAGCACTGCAATATGTGAAGGACTTGAAATGGAAATATGATGTTCTGCCAGATAATAATCTGGTCGATGTTACAAATGACATGTTCCGCTTGATCGGTACCGATCAAGTCGCAATGAGCTTCGGCACGAATGACTGGTCTCCAGTCATCCAGCAGCAGACCAAAATGTCTAAAGATAATGTGGCAATGTCCGCACTTCCAGTTGGGCCGATCGGAAAACCTGTAACCCTGCTCGGAGGTGGTCTATATATGTTTTCGCCTAATGTAACACCTGAGCAGATTGATGCTGGATTCAAATGGCTAAAAACCTACGGATTCACTCCGGAATCCTCAGAGGAGGCGTTGACTGGTTGGGATATCGAGAAAAAGACACTGAGTGATCAGGGGCTGATCGTAGGCCCATACGGACTGCGGATTTGGACAGATGAGAAGCGGATCGGTGAAGAACAGAAGATTCTCGACAAATACAACAATGTAAACTTGGATTTGTTCCGTGATTATATGGACAACGGCAGTAAAGGCATGCGGGCAGAAGAGCCGGTCAATGCTCAGGAATTGTACCAGAAGTTGGATATTGTACTGCAAACCGTCCTAACGGACAAAAACGCAGATCCACTGGAGGTTTTGACTAAGGCTGCTGAAGAATTCCAACGTGATTATCTCGACAAGGTGAAATAAACACAGTCAAACGGCGGCGTCGTCCTTCTAAAGGGCGGCGATGCCGTTTCTGCGTACATTGCCAAAATCTACTCTAAGGGATAAAGGAGAGGTGCATTATATGGCAGCAAAAGAATGGGGAGACTGGAACGCGCGATGGATCTGGCCTTTGGACGAGGAAGGAACTGAAAGTTGGGAGCAGCAACACGAGCGGGTGTATTTTCGCAAAATGTTTGAGCTGCCAGCTGGAGCGGGGAGGGCCTACAGTCTGAATTTGGCCATTACAGCTGACAGCCGCTACAGACTCTTTGTTAACGGGCAGCGTTTATGGGCCGGTCCTTGCAAGGGTCATGGTCATGTACACTATTATGAGGAGTTCAATTTGGACGACGTTTTGCAACCAGGTATAAATGTGATTGCTGTTATGGTAGTTCATTATGCTGGGACTTCGCCATTTGAATTGGGTGAAGACGGTCCTCTATCGATTTGGCGCTCGCAAAAAGGCGGCTTGCTTGTAGAAGCGGATGTTATGAACAATGGGCAGATTGTACAGGAACTTAATACGGATAACTCATGGAAAAGCATTAGGGACCACAGCTACCGGCTTCAGCCGTTTCCGATTATGCGCTGGATGGGCGGATTGGAAGAGGTGGAGGGGGACATGTCGCTGCTGAATTGGATTCTGCCGGAATATGACGACAGCGCCTGGCTACCCGCAGGGATTGTACAGCCGGTGCGGGATGATTATGGTCAATTAACCCCCTGGCAATTGGCGGAGCGACCGATTCCGCTGCTGTATGAGCGCGATCAGCTCTTCCTGAAGCTGATGCGCAGCAGCAGTGGTGAAGGGGAAGCCCTTTTTGAAAACGGGCATAGTCTGGAGCTGCGGAATGAAGCTGGTGGAGCTTCGCGGCCATTAGCAGGAATACACGTGGAAGCGTGGCAGCAACTCTGGCTGGAGCTGGATGCAGGAGAGCTAATCACAGCTTATCCGCAGCTTAAGCTTCTTGGGGGGAAAGGTAGCCGAATCACCCTGCTGTACGCCGAGTGCTACGAAGAAGAGACTGGAGATGACGAGATCCGCCGCAAATCCATCCGTGATGATATGCAGGAGAATGTGTTAAGAGGAGGATATGACTGCTATCATCCTGCCGGTTATGGCACCTCGGTGCAGATGGAAAGCTATGAGCCATTCTGGTTTCGTACCTTCCGGTATATCCGGCTGGAGGTGAATACTGGAGCCGAACCTTTGACGATATCCGGCTTCAGTTATCGGGAGACCGGATATCCTTTGCTGCCGGAAGGAAGCTTTCATTGCAACGATGAACGATATAACCAGCTCTGGGAGCTGAGTGTCCGAACACTTCAACGCTGCATGCATGAGACCTACGAGGATACGCCGTATTATGAACAGTTGCAATATACCATGGATACCAAACTGATGATGGAATTTACGTACCTGTTATCAGGAGACGACCGATTGGCACGGAGGGCAATGGAAGATTACAGGGCTTCGCAGCTGCCAAATGGCATGTTGCAAAGCCGCTACCCCTCAGTGCTGCCACAGGTCATCCCCTCCTTCTCTTTATATTGGATCGGGATGATTCATGACCACTACAGATCCTTTGGAGATCTGGCACTGGTAAATCGGTACCGACTGCCACTGTTATCCGTATTGGACTGGTTCGATCAGCGACTGACACCGCAAGGTCTGGTGGACAGAACGCCTCGCCAATATTGGAATTATTTTGACTGGGTAGAAGAATGGCCACTTGGTGCACCAGACTGTACGGATGATACACCAGCGACCATGCTTAGTTTGATGTATGCAGCCGCGCTGGAGCAAGCGGCTGAATTGCTTGCAGCCAGCAGCTGGACACAGATTGCTGGTGAACTACGTCAGCGAAAAGCCGCAGTCAACGCTGCAGTGCTGGATTGTTGTCGCCAAACGAACAGCCTGATGTTCCGCGACAGCCCGGCGACAACAGCGGAAACACAGCTGAGCCAGCATACGCAGGTCTGGGCGATTTTAGCTGACACGGTGGACGCTGTAGAGGGTGCAGCACTACTAGAGATTACAATGGCTGACACATCACTGGCTAAACTTTCGCTGCCGATGAGCTATTATCTTTTTCGCGCGTTGGAACATTGCGGATTGTATGACCGCTCCTTCGGACTATGGGCTCGTTGGATGAAACAGCTGGATTTGAACCTCACTACACTCCCGGAAATGGACTCTGTTGGAACCAGAAGTGACTGTCACGCCTGGAGCGCTCTCCCGATCACTGAGTTCACAAGAGGGATATTGGGTGTCCGGCAAGGGATAGAGGGAATAACCGTAAAGCCACATTGCGGCGATCTGCAACAGGCCAGTGGAATCGTAAGCACAAGTCTGGGTCCAATACATGTAAAATGGGAAATCCATTCAGAAGCGGGACATAAAAGCTTCCATTTTGAAGCTAACTGGCCAACCGGTTCGGCGATTACAATTATCTTGCCTAATCATGAAGTGCTGCTGACAGATGCAGGTTCTTTTTATAAGGCGATCGACATTAGTCACTTTAGCTGATAGTCTGATTTCAATTGATCTTCGTTTTCGTTGATTCATACACCAGAGGGGGATGGGGAGTTATATGTTCAGATCATTCGGCCGCAACATCCGCCTTGTCCTGGTGCTGTTTATTACCGTTTACATTGCCGCTTCGAGTTTCATTTTGTACCGTACTATGGAGCATAGAAGTTTGGATATGTTGCGGCAGTTGTCTGTTCAATACACTGGCCAGCAGCATAAGAACACTCTTTTGTTCATGAACTGGCTAGAGGAGACCTCCAAGCTTATCTCCAACAATCAGGTGGTACAGAATGCGTTGAAAAAACCAGCGTACGACGGAGCGATTTCTCCGATACTTGAGGGCATTCGCTCCTCTAGCAGTGACATTCTCGGCATTTATATTTGGGGTGAAGCAGGGGGGACGTACTCCTCGAGCAATGTATCCGGGCTTCTCCCCTTTGCAGAGATCAAGAAAGTTCCGGTGATGGAACAATTTCTGGATAATCGGGAACAGGCTTTGCGCTGGACGGTGCTGAACCGGGAACATCTGATGAATGCGCCTTCTGATCTGCGCGACCGCCTGCTACTTGAGGTGAAAATTCAGGATGCGGAGGGGCAAGTTTTAGGTCTGCTCTCGCTCGAAGTTGAGATTGACAAGCTGTACAGCTTCTACCTGTCAGGCAAGAATACGATCTACGGTGAGAATGAAGTTTATCTGCTGACAAGTAACGGAAAGCTACTGAATGCGGCGGATGTGCCCATGAAGCGACTGCAAGAAGTTAGAACAGCGCTGGCCACACCAGAGAAGGATAATCCGGCTATGCCGGAAGAACAAGATAGTTCTAGTAGCGGTGCTATGGATTTGTTGGAGCGTGAAACGGCCGACGGCTTGATTTTGCTCTATCCGCTGCCCGAATCGGACGAGCGGATTGTCACCTATATCTCTGCAGACGGAATGAATGCAGAGCTGCGGACGTTTAAGTATTTAATGATCGGATTAAACATCATGGTGTTCATAGTTTTCTGGTTGCTGATCTCAAAGCTTAGCGGCAGTATTGTTAATCCGCTGAAACAGTTATACTTGAAAATTAACTCCACGATGAAAGACTAAGATTGGCAGTCAGAATAGCAGACAGAATCTATGGGAAATAAATGAGATTCTAATATTTATCAATTGGAATAATGTGGTAAAGCGGAATAATGGGAGAGATAGTTAACGAAAATAGAGGAGGATATAAATATTTTATGGGAAACGACTTATACAGAAAACTAGGGGCATCCTTTCTAATTTCCGCTGGAGTAATCTATGCTATTGAACGTGTGGGCTCTTTGATAGCTCGCAGCCATGAAACTGTTGCGTTATACGAAGCAAACATGTTTGAGACCTTACCTGAAACTCATATTACAGGCTTCTTCGATAATATCTTTGTGCCAATCCTTACGTTCCTCGGTATGATACTTTTTGTATATGGGTTCCCGAAAAAAATAAAATAAGATAAGATAACTCATTCAACACGATGTGAACACATTATGGATTGTACCGCGAAGCACTAAGATAACGGGATACTAAAGTGAATTTAGCGGTTGCTTCGGCTGCCGTTTTTATTTGTTTCAGTTAACGGGCAGTTTAGCTTTAGGAGAATAAAGGTCTTGATAGGCTTAATGTCGAAAAGAATATAACCGCGTAAAATGAAGGAGAGGTACTTTGAAAAAAATTAGGGTAGCAACAAAAGAGGAAATGATAGAAATTTATAAGATGGGCTATGATGTTTGGGGAGATAATCTGCCATATGAAGAATATATAACGATGTGCCAGGCTTCAAAGAAGTATAAAAAGGGAACGTGGTATGTTCTTGAAGCAACAGACACAAAGCAACTATTAAGTTCCCTCATCGTATATGATCTAAATCTTTCTGAAGGCCAAATTGTAAAAGGGATTGGTTCAATCGCTACCCCTTTATATTTAAGAAAAAAAGGATACGCTTCTTTATTGGTCAAAGAAACGATAAATAAACTTGAAAAGGAAGAAAAATGTAACGATTTTTTCCTTTATAGTGATATTGGGATAGAATTTTACATAGGATTAGGTTTTATTGTACTACCTAATGATAGTCAAAAATATAAAGACAGTGTTTGTATGTATTACTCAAAAGAAAATGATTTCGACTCCATATCACTTGATATCCCCAATTACTTTTAAAGCACTATGATCTTTAGTGAGTTGTGGCGACTGTATGAGACTGATAAACGTATCCAAGGAATTAGTAAAAAAAGAAATCGTTCTTTGTGAGAAAAGTGGAAGTACCACCTACCTCTCAAAAAAGGAACGATTTCTTTGTAATGTCCGCATTCATTAACAATCTTAGCTAATTGGGCAGCTCCTTCTTCAAGCTAATCGTAACCGTAGTGCCTTGACCCGGAGTGCTGGAGATGCTTAGCCCATATTGAGGGCCGTATTCCAGCTTAATCCGTTCGTCCACATTTCGCAGGCCATATCCGCTCTGGAACAGCACATCTTCCTTGGCTTGGCTAAGTGTCGCGCCGTTGGCAAAGCCGACTCCGTCATCTGCCACTGTAAAGCGAATCTCATCCTCCAGCAACTCACCCTTAATCCAAATCCGGCCCATGCCACGTTTCTCACTGATACCATGTTTGATCGCATTTTCTGCGATAGGCTGAAGAATCAGCTTCAGAATGCGGACCTTGCGCAGCGATTCCTCAATGTCGTATTCAATCTCGAATTTATTCGGAAAACGCATTTGCTCGACAGTCACAAAACTTTCCACTAGGCGAATTTCTTCGTCGACAGTGACGAATTTGTCGCCTTTATGCAGGCTAATCCGAAAAAAGGTCGCCAGAGAAGAAATTAGCCGCTCAATGTCGGGCTGCTTCTTTAGCCGGGCAATCCAGGCGATCGCATCCAGTGTGTTGTAGAGGAAATGAGGATTGATCTGCGATTGCAGCGCAGTCAGCTCGGCTTTGCGTTGCTTCTCTTTCTCTTCATCCTTTTCCAGCATTAATTGGCTGATCCGTTCTACCATCTGATAGTAGCTGTTCTCTAGCTGGAAAATCTCATCGACCTGTGCCCGCTGCTCATAGACAGCAGCTAAGTCTTTTTTGCCAAACAGACTCAGCTTCTTCTTCAAATTCAGTAGTGGACGGGTGATTTTGGCCGCCAGATAAAAGGAAAGAATCAGTAGGACAATGAAGGTAACACTGGCGAAAAGAAGGGCATTTCGGTTACCCTTGGCAATTCCCTCCAGCAATTTGTGGCTAGAAATCACACTGGTGAACTCCCAGCTAACGCCAAGCGTCTCCAACCTAGGATTCAAAGGATAAGTAGCAATGATGTAGGAGTTACCGTTATCTGACCAGGTGCGATAGCCTTCTTTCTGACCCGGATGAAGGGGGGCGTTCTCCTCCAAAAAATTGCCCAAGAGCCGCTTGTCGGGGTGAGATATAATCCGGTCGCTGGAAGTCAGGAAGGAGTAGCCAATGCCAGTGAAACTGGAGGAATAAAGATCAGCCAAGGCGGATTCTCTGACATAGATGATGACAACCCCGATATTTTGCCCCGTATTGAAGTTCCGGAATTGCTGTCCGAAAGGAATATAGGCATTGCCGTCACCATCCCGTTTGATCTCACCAACAACAGGCATGCTGCTCTCCTGTATCTGTTTAATAAATAAGGCTTCGGGAACCTCAAGCATCTGCTCCTTGGACTGATAAGAATAAAGCATATTGTCATTTGTGCTTATAATCACATTGCCCACGAGAGCATTCTGGGTCAGCATGCCGTCGATGATAGCTCCGATCCGTGATTCCTTGTCTGTTACCGGCAGGGAATCGTTATTAATGATCTGGTAAATATCACTGTTCACTAGAAAGCGCAGAAACAACATCTGAATATCATCGACCATCAACTCCACACTGAGACCAATTTGGCGCTGAGTCTGGACGACATGGCGGTACAGATCCTTTTGAAGATAGGTATAGGAATAGAAGTTGAAAATAACAAGCATCAGCACCAGATGCAGTGACAATCCCACTAACAGGACAACAACAATCCGACTTTTGATCTTGAACCTCCGCATCCAAGAATTAATCCGGTTGGCCATTGTTAGCTTAACCATAGGTTTTTGCATATTCGCTCGGTGGGATGCCCGTCATCTTTTTGAAAATCTGGCTAAAGTATTTGGAGTCAGTGAAACCAACCTGATTGCCCACCTCATAGACCCGGTACATCGGATTGCGCAGCATACGTTTGGCTTCTTCAATCCGATATTCCGTCAGACATTCATAGAAAGTCTTGTTCAAATCTTTGCGGAATAGATGCATTAAATGGGTTGGACTGACGAACACCGCAGCAGCAACCATCTCCACGGTAATGTTCCCAGCATAATGCTCCCGGATAAAAGCGAGGGCGTCTCTGATTTCACGCCGGCATCGAGCTCCGGCTTCTTCTTCAGCGTACAACACGCGTTCAATACCAGACAATGCACGCTGCGCAGCAAGCCAAGCCTGTTTGTATGAATCTACGATTCCGTTCCATTCTTGAGTTGGTTTGCCGATGCCTACGCTAAGAGCCTGGCCGAAGTGCTGCTGGCTCCATTCCGATAGCTGCTTACCTAATCTGCGGGCAGAATCACCGGCAAGCTCAGGTTCATCGGTTCGGAGTATCATAACCCACTCCAGATGACTATCGCGGAATAGACAGAGCTGTTCAAAAGAATACGCTTCCAGAATAACCGCTGCTTCATCCTCCAACGCTTTGCCTACATCAGTTCCTTGAAGACCATTATCAGCAGGGAAGGCTATGGACAGCGGCAGCATAGCTTTTCCTGGTTCCAATTGCAGCTCCAGCAGCTTTATTTTGCTGGTAATGAATTCCTCACTATGCAGCTGGCCATGCAGTAAATCCTGCCAGAATTGTTTGGATATCGCGGCAATTTCCTCATTAAGCTGCGAATATCGCTTGGAGAGTTGCTTTTTCCCCAGGATTTCATCACCAACGCTTCTTACTGTATCTGCGAGTTCTTCTATGTTAATGGGCTTTAAAAGATAGGTGGAGGCGCCATAACGCAATGCAGCCTGTGCATATTGAAATTCGTCATAACCGCTGAGGACGACAATACCTACGAGCATGTCCTGCTCCCGTATTTTCTCGATGAGTTCAAGACCATTCATATAGGGCATACGGATATCGGTAATAATCACATCCGGGCGGTGTTGTAGTGCAAGCTCCAAACCCTCCTCACCATTGCTGGCTTCTCCTATGATCTCAACGTTGTATTCTGCCCAGTCTATGGTTTGAGTGATGCCCATACGAACCAGATATTCATCATCTACTATAAGCGCTTTCAACATTGGCCTCACCTCGAAGTAGTTTCTAATATGTCTTACAGCCATTATAAACATGAAACCTCTTTTAGAGGAGCGATAATTTCTTAGTTGTCAGGATCACAAACGATTTCGCAGTATGTTCCCCGGTGGCTTTGTACAACGATAACCTCATAGCGGATGTTCTAAATATTTCAACAGCTTAACAAACCGTTTCATAGGATTCCATCCTAACTTTTGCAAAATGTACTGTGATAGACTTTAACCGTAAAAGAGCGGTAAGCGCTTTTATAAATACATGACATCGAAATTGAACGCTGTAGGAGGAGTACCCTTGATGCAAAATTCATTTATTCCATTCGGGTTTCAATATTACCGTTCCCCGACCCCATTCCGGGATCAATGGGAAAAAGACCTGAGCAATATCGCCGGGCAGGGCTTCAATTGTGTGAAATATTGGGTGCAGTGGCGCGCCAGCGTGTCTAAAGAAGGGATCTACGAGTTCGATGATATTCAGGAGCTGATGGATATTGCTCAACGGAACGGCTTAAAGGTCATTTTGAACGTGATTTTCGATGTGGCGCCAGCCTGGTTTTATAAAAAACATCCTGATTCCAAAATGATCACAGCAGACGGTTCCGTACTGGAACCAAGGTCAATTAACTGCCGCCAGATTGGCGGAGCTCCTGGACCTTGTTATCACCATGCAGCTGCAGCCACGGAGAAGGCGAAATTTCTGTCGGAAACAGTGAAGACATTCAAAGATCATCCTGCACTCTGGGTGTGGGATTTATGGAATGAGCCTGAGCTGACGACAGGGATTAAGCGCAAGTTGTCATTTGACAACCAGGTATGTTATTGCGGGCACTCCGTGCTGGCATTCCAAGAATGGCTGAAAAATAAATATATTACTCTGGAAGCTCTGAACGAATCATGGCAGCGGACTTACGGAAACTGGGAGGAAGTAGAGGCACCGCGTGGGCAAGGCGTATTCAATGATTTGGTGGACTGGCGGCTATTCATGTCCGGTACTTTAACAGATGAGCTGCGGAGCCGGGTAGATACTGTGAAGTCACTAGATTTGCTGCATCCTGTTATGGCACATACTGTGCCAGCTCCTATCTTCAATATGATTACAGCAGGTTCAGACGACTTCAAGCTGGCTGAACCCTGTGACCTGACAGGCAATAGTCTGGGGTCCTCAGCCTGGTCAGCTGATTTGCTGATCTCAGCCGCCAAAGGTAAACCGATCATCAACTCGGAGATTCATGCACTGCCGGGCAATACGGCGATGAAGCCGTGCCAGCCGGAGCTGCGAGAAATGAAACGGCATATTCTGACCCCGCTCGCCCGGGGTATCACGGGATATCTGTTCTGGCAGTATAGACCGGAGGTATTGGGACAGGAGGCTCCAGCTTGGGGCAGTGTATATTTGGACGGCAGTCCAACCCCATGGTACAAGGATATGGCCCAACTAAATAAGCTTGTGCAAGACAATAAGCAAGAGCTTTTACAGGCAAAACGGCGTGGGGACGGGATTGCTATTCTATTCAGCCCACAGAACCAAATCGCAAACTTTGCTGCCCATGATCATTTGGACACCTATAACGATTCCCTGCAAGGCGTCCATAAACTGCTACATGACCTTAATTATAAAGTGGAATTTCTGCATGAGTCGGATGTTACGGAACAGACATTGGACCAATACCGCTGCCTGTGGATGCCTTATCCACTGTATCTGAACCGTAAACTGTGTAACCTCCTTCGTGAGTGGGTTGAAAAGGGAGGCATATTGATTTCGGAATGCTCCTTCGGAGCGCTTCAGGCAGAGAATGGCTGTCACAGCTATACAGTTCCCGGTTACGGATTTGATGAAGTCTTTGGGGTTCGGGAGACTTGGATTCATTCTGCCGAGAATCTGGATCATAGCTATCATCAGGTAGCATTCGAATCACGGACGGCGATCCCACTCCTTAATGTATTGGAGCACAGCAAGGAAGGGGAAGCAGCCGCAGATGATAAGGCACACGGCTCCTATTACAAATCAGATATTGCGCTGCAAAGTCATGTGAAGGTCCTAGCCGAATTTGCCGAGGACAATATGCCTGTGTTGACGGCCGCCGCTTATGGCAACGGGTGTGCTGTATGGTTCGGTACCTTGCTTGCGGCTGCCTACTGGCAGGATGGACATACCGGAACGCTACAGTTGGTGCGCGATCTTTTACAGCAGGAATTGAAGCTACAGCCGAATGTGCATGTAAGCGGCGGTGTCCGCGCCGACCTTTCCGAGTGGGAAGTTGCAGAAGACAGAGGTGCGTTCCTCTATGTGCATAATGAAGGGAACATGTTGGCAGAAGCCAAAGTTACGCTGCCTGCCAATTATACTTCAGCAGAGCCATGGTTTGATGATGGGAACGCCACAATCCAGCCAATAAATCCGTCTGAACCTTCAACAACTCAACTGTCTATACGGGTAGAAGCTGGAGATGTTCAAGTATTTCGATTATCTTAGCCGGCAGCAGTTAAGATCGAAGATTATAGAGCTGGTGTAAGCCAGCCAAAGGAGTGTATCCATTTGGGTTTGTTAGATTATGTTAATCCATTACAGGGGACTAAGTCGGATTTCCGCTACTCACACGGCAATACGCTGCCGCTTACAGCGATGCCATTTGGCATGGCGGCTTGGAGCCCGCAAACCCATGAAGCAGGGGGGACCTGGTTCTTCCATCCGCACCATCGCCACCTGGAGGGTATACGACTAACTCACCAGCCCAGTCCTTGGATCGGAGATTATGGACATCTGACACTGTTGCCGCAGACTGGACCGTTATTGCTCAGTCCTGGTTCGCGATCTTCTTCCTTTAAACCGGAAGAGATGCAAGTGTCCCCACACTACTTCGGAGTGACTCTTCAGCGATATCGTACCCGACTGGAGCTGACCCCTACAGAGCGCTGTGCGGTGATTAGAATTACATACGCTAAGGGACAGCAGAACAGGCTCATAATAACACCGCTAAAAGGCGAGTCTCAACTCACCTTTCAACCGGAGAAACGCAGGATCATCGGCTTTACAAGGGGGCATACCGCCGGGGTACCCGATAATTTCGCGATGTATTTCGTCTTCCAATTCGACACAGACATTCTCATGGAGGATTCGGGAATCTTTGACGGGGAGTACCAACCTTTAGGGACGTATGAAGGAACCGGCGATAAGCTGGGCGCATACGTAGAATTAAACATACCGGAATCCGGTGTAATAGAAGTGAAATGCGGCACTTCCTTTATTAGTGGGGAGCAAGCGCAATTGAATCTCGATCGGGAGGTTGGTGGGCATAGCTTCGGAGAGATTTTGAGCAAAGCAGAGGCAGGCTGGGAAGAACGGCTGAGCCGTATCGTTGTCGAAAGCGCGGATGAAGAGAACCTCCGTACCTTTTACAGCTGTATGTACCGGATCTGCCTGTTTCCTAGAACATGGCATGAATATAACGAGCAGGACGAGCAAATTCATTACAGTCCTTTTAACGGCAGCATTTGCCGGGGTCCAATGTATTCAGATATCGGACTGTGGGATGTATACCGGACTAGCTTCCCGTTATACAGTATCCTGTTTCCATCCTTGCTCGGTGAGATCATGCAGGCTTGGACATTAGCTTACGGTGAAAGCGGCTGGCTGCCAAAGTGGCTGTCACCAGGCGAACGCAGTGCCATGCCCGGCACTCTGATCGATGCGTCAGCTGCGGATGCCGTAGTTAAGGGCATCGGCGGCTTCGACGTAGAGCTACTATATGAAGGTTTGCTGAAACATGCAGATCGTCCGGCAGCGGACGAGAAGCTGGGCCGACGAGGGCTTGAATTGTATTTGCAGCACGGTTATCTGCCACATGATCGTTTCCATGAAAGCGTAAGTAACACGCTGGATTATGTATACGGAGATTTCTGTATTGCTCAGGTTGCCAAAGCACTTGGCAAAATGGATGACTATGAGCGTTTTATGGCCCGGGCCCAGAATTATAAGCTGCTATTTGATCCGACGGTTGGGTTTATGAGAGGTCGCAACGAGGACGCTACTTGGCAGGAGGAATTTGATCCCCTAACATGGGGTGATCCGTTCTGTGAAGGCGGGGCTTGGCAAGGGAGCTGGGCAGTGCCCCATGACTTCCCGGGATTAGCCGGGCTAATGGGTGGCGAGGAAGCTTTTGTTCAGCGTCTGGACCAGTTAATGGTCGAGGAACCGATATTCAAAGTGGGTTCTTATGGTTTGGAAATTCATGAAATGTCAGAAATGGCCGCGGCCGATCTCGGGCAGTTTGCCATCAGCAATCAGCCCAGCTTTCATATTCCTTATATTTTCGCCACACTCGGGGCGTTGTCCAAAACGCAGTATTGGGTTCGAAAAACTATGGCCCGGCTGTTCAGCAGTAGAATGGATGGCTTGCCCGGCGACGAGGATAATGGCAGTATGGGTGCTTGGTATATTTGGAGCGCCATCGGCCTGTATCCGTTAAGTCCCGGAATTCCGGAATATGTGCTCGGAAGTCCCCTCTTTGATAAAGTAACGATTCAGCTTGAAAATGGGCGGCAATGGGTCATTGAAGCGGAAAACAACAGCTCCACCAATGTATACAGTAAATCGATTCACTGGAACAATGCGCTTTGGAATCACCATTCTTTGCCTCATGAAGATATTATGAAAGGCGGCGTCCTGAGCTTCAGTATGTTTTCGGGGTTAGCCCCAACATAAGAGCAATGCTAAGCAGTCCGGAACATTCCGGGCTGTTTTTATATTTATAGATGGAGCATCTTGCTCTTTTTAGGCAAATGGTGAAATGGCAAACCATTTCGCAGCATTCCCGCCTGTTTTTTCAAAGGTAACATGTCTAAGATCGAAGAGAATGAAAGCGCTTAATATGAGTGCGGAGAGGAGGAATCAACTTATGACTTTAAGACTTCATTCCAAAAGAAATCGACTTATCACTATTCTGTTCGCAATGATTGCAGGAAGCCTGCTGCTGATTGGCGCGATGAATGTGCAGGCTCCACAACAAGTAGAAGAACCACTTCTGACCCTTAACGGACAGGAGGTCACTGCAGCGGAGTTCAACTGGCATCTTCAAATGAATCGGGCACTGACTGCTGATTACTTCAAACAGACCTACGATGCCGACTACTCAGAGAAATTCTGGTCTACCGACTATACCGGCGAAAAACCAATCCACAGGTGGATAAAAGAATCCCAGACGCAGCTACTGACGAAGCGGATGGAGTTGCAGCTTGCTCAAGAAGCAGGAGTGGTATCGGATATCAGCTTTGAAGGTTTTCTAAAAGGAATGGGGCGTGAGAATCAACGGCGGAGTCAGGCGGTAGCGAATAAAGAAGTGGTGTATGGTCCTCTTCATCTGGAAGCGCAGGCCTATTACAGTTATTACATGAGCGACCTTGAGGATGCCACGATTGAGGCAATGCGCAGCAACGGAGGTATCGTGATTTCAGATGAACAGGTAAGGCTGGAATATGAAGCAAATCTAGCTGCTAAATATTCTCGGCCGGGAGCTATACGTCTTGAATGGGCGTCACTTCCTTTTGGTCCGGAAACAGAATACAAGGATCAGCAGGAGGCCTTGGAGAAAATGGAATTGCTCAGGGCAGCAGTAATAGCAGCAGAAATAAGATCAGACACTGGCATCCATCAGCAGGCAAAAGAGCTTGGTATAAACCTGGGCGAAGTCAAAATAACAAGTGCTTCACGACGAACAGCAGCTCTGGAAAATCCTAAGGCATTGCTTGCTGCAGATCAGCTTGCACCGGGACAGATTAGTGGCTTGTTTGCTGAAAATGGGGCCATTCATCTACTTTACTGTCTATCGGTAGAGGATGCAGGAGTTGAACCTTTCAATCAAGTGAAGGATGCCATCACACTTCATTTGGCGCAGCAAAAATTTAGATCCATGGTGGACGATCAGTTAGGCAAAGTTATCGCAGAATGGAATTACCCGATGGCCGAAAGACTCGCAAACCAAGCCAATCAATAAATATTCAAGGGGGAATCCTACAACAATGTTAAAAAAACTCGCAAAATCACTGCTAATGATAGTGCTGATCTTCACGGCAGTGTTCCCTGTAATGGGTGCTTCTGCCCATGCTGAAGAGACGTATGCCGATGATTTCTCTGCTCTGCCAGCAGCGGAGCTGCGTTCGGAGAATTGGCTGATTGACAGTAGCAATCCTCAATTCTTCGGCGGGGATGCTACGCGGTTGGTCAGGACATCCACGGATACTGGTTATGCTGTTTATTCATTAAAAGGGATTCAGTCGTTTACGCTTCAGGCCTATTATTTCTCTGGCTCAACAGCCGTAATCAAGTTCTACGGATCGGGTGATGCGACAGCGTGGACGGAGATTCCGGCCATTAATGACAGTCCCACAGCAACTGGTTCTGGTTGGTATGGAACAGTATACACGCCCACAGGTGCACTTCCGAATGATATCAATTATCTCAAAATCGAGATCAGCGGCGACCTCGACACCTGGTTGATGCAGCTTGGACATCTTACGCTCTCCAATATATCACTTGTACCCCAAAGGATTAACGATGAGATTGATGACGTTTCACAGCTCTATGCATTTAGTACAAATTGGTCTTTAGATACGAGCAACCCTACTTTTTTTGGCGGAGATCACTCTCGTGCGGTGAGAACAGCAGATTCGGCAGAATCACTTGTGTACCATTTGCATAATTTGCAGCATTTCATCATCCGTCTGCATTCCTTTGCCGGCTCTAGCGGAAGCATCAAGTTCTATGGGTCGGCGGATGCATCCTCGTGGACAGAGATTTCAGCGATACATGAAGCTCCACAGGCCACAGGAGATTCAGCTTGGACAGGGACGAATTATACCCCAGCCCAAGGGGTTCCTTCCGGTATTCATTATTTAAAAATCGAGCTCAGTGGCGATTCCGCCCCTTGGCTTATGCAGCTAGGTTCAGTCTCCATATCTAACCAGTTGCCTGAAGGTGGAGGGAACAGCGGAGGAGACGGTGATTATTACGTCGATTCAATTGCGGGCAGCGACAGCAATGATGGAAAAACACCAGAGACCGCCTGGAAGTCCTTCTCTGTAGTTAACCAGACTACCTTTGAGGCTGGAGACCGAATTTTATTAAAGAAGGGCGGAATCTGGAACGAACAATTATATCCTAAGGGTAGCGGAACAGACGATAAACCGATAACAATCACTGCCTATGGCAGCGGAAGTAAACCGACTATCAATGGTGGAGGCATTGCCGGAGCAGCTGTATACCTGCGCAACGCCTCAAACTGGAGCATCCAGGATTTGGAGGTCACTAACTATGCTTCCGAGAGAGGAACCGTTTACCGGGAAGGCATAATGGTGGAGAACGCAAACGGAGGAACATTAAGAAATATCCGCATCCAGGATAACTATATACATGATGTATCAAGCAGCTTCCGTTATCCGACAGTTTCCGGTGCAGAAGGTGGTCCACATGCGTTCGGTGGAATCTCCGTATATGTGGGCGGAACGACGGGCACGGACAAATTTGATGGGGTATGGATCGAAGGTAACACGGTCGAACGAATTGGACGGACAGGAATTGTGGTATGGGATCAGCGTTTCAACGGAGCCGACTATGCTACGGTCAATGTTACGCTCCGCGGAAATTATGTCAAACAAGCAGACAGCGACGGCATCCTCACCTTCGGTGCGGACGGAGCGTTAATTGAGCATAACATAGCAGAAGAAGGTGGCAACTACTCCGAAGAAGGCGAGTTTAACGGCTCAGCCGCAATCTGGCCGACCCGGGGCAAGAATAATATCGTGCAGTTTAATGAGTCCTTTAACACAAATAAACCAGAGGGAGATGGTCAGGGCTTCAATCTGGATATCGATACTATGGACAGTGTAGTTCAATATAATTACAGCCATGGCAATAAGGGCGGATTCATGCTTTTTGTCGATGCCCGTTTAACTCCAGGAGTGCTGACCGGCTCCTCTAACAATGTAGTCAGATACAACATCAGCCAGAATGATCTGACGCATACGTTTAATTTTGCAGGCGGGGTTACGCCGGATACGCAAATCTATAACAATACGATCTATATCGGCACTGGGCAAAACACCAAAATAATCGACCATGAATGGGATGACGCAGGAAATATCAACGCTCCCTATACGTTCAGGAACAATTTGGTCTACAACCTTGGACAGGGGGGTTATAATCTGCCCGGGGTAAATGGCAGCTTCGACCACAACCTGTTGTATGGAAATCATCCAGTAAGCGAGCCGGAAAATACGAATTCCGTCACAGCGAATCCGCTCTTGGTTGCTCAGGGCAACGGAGGAATTGGCTGGAATACAGTGGACGGTTACAAGCTGAGAGAAGGTTCTCCTGCACTTGGTGCTGGTGCTATTATTGCAGGTAACGGCGGTCGGGACTATTGGGGAAACGCTGTTTCAGCAGAAAATCCACCGAATATCGGAGCCTATAATGGACCCGGACTTGATCCTGCCATACTGCCTGAAGCACCTGTAGATGATCTGCGATTATATTTTCAAGGCTTAAAAATTGCTCCTCATATTACAGATGGTAGAAACGGAGGCATATCCCTTCAACTTCAGTTTACAAACAGTTCTGGAGTAGACCCTCTGAGAATTAACAAAATTTCCTGGAAAATAGGAGAAGGAAGTGGCCAGATTAGCGGGAGTCAGCTGCAACTGGCCGAAATCGCTCCTAATAGCCGATTTACTTATCCAATTCCTTTGCCGGGATTCTCTGAAGGCGTTAAATATCCCCTAGAGTTGACTGTTGACCTTGAAGGCTATGAGTCAGTTCACCTCAAGCAAAACATAGATATTAACCGGATGCAGCATCAGACAGATACAGGAACTCCCGCGCTGATTGATCTTGCAGACGGAACCCCTTTGCTGAGCGGGTATAACGGTGTGGATGATCTTAGCGGAACAGCACAACTACGCTGGGACGCGGATAACATCTATTTGACCGCCGACATCCGTGATGATGTATTCAACCATAACGCTTCCGGGATTAATATTTGGCAAAATGACAGTATTCAGTTCAGCCTTGCTCCCGGTGTACCGGGCGATAGCCAATCCTGGTATGAATATGGAATTTCGCAGACACCAGAGGGGCCACAAATTTACCGTTGGCTGTCTATGAAGGGAGCCGCTACCGGATTGTTGACCAAGGGAACACTAAGTGTAACCCGAAATGAAGCGACTAAGATTACCTCATATGCACTGGCACTGCCGTGGAGCGAAATAAGTCCAATTCGAGGAGTGGGAGGCAATGTCTTGAGCTTCTCGATGTTGGTCAACGATAATGATGGTGCGGGCCGAAAAGGATATATTGAGTGGGGATCAGGCATTGGCGCTGCGAAAGATGCGACACTCTTCCGTACCTTCCAGTTTATGAATGTCGAAGATGAGGAGGAGACGCAACCGAGTGATAATGCTGATTTAAGCCTTTTGAGTATAGAGGGTTCAGAAATTCCCGGGTTTGACCGTAACACACTTTCCTATACAATTAACGTGCCCTTTTCTAAAACAGCCGTGACTGTAACAGGGATACCTTTAGATCCGAAAGCCAAATTAACAGTAACAGGCGGAAGTGAACTTAAGGTAGGAGAAAATAGAGTCGATATCAAAGTTACGGCTGCAAACGAAACTACAACAAAAAGCTACATTTTGAATGTGGTACGGAGTGAAGACCGCGGGGGAACAGATACACCCGACAGTTCGTCCGGCAACAATAATGACGGGAACAATAGTAACAGTGGAAACAGTGGAGGGAAAATAGTTCATCCAGTGAATATAATCTCAGCCGGACGTATTCAGATTCAGGATTCACCTGATACTGAAGGAATGCGCCTTGTACAGCTTCCCACTGGAGAAATTAACAAAGCGATGAAGGGAGTGCAAGATGGTGCATTGGTACTTGAGCTTACTGCGGAGGAGGCCATTGCACGTAGTGTTACTTTTCAAGTGCCCGTTACCGAACTAAAAGAGAAGGTTACCTCCCTTAAAATAAAAGCAGGAGCCACCATCATAACGCTCCCTATTGAGAAGATGGGTGGCAATATTCCGGAAGGTTCCAAGCAGTTGGAGCTATCCATTCATATTGTTGATCCTTCAACCCTTTCTGTTGCATTAAAAGAGAAATGGCAAACGCATGCCGTGTACCGGATCTCCTTGATGGTAGACGGAAAGCAAATAGAAACACTAGGTCAATCTGCGGCAATGAAGGTCTCGTTTGGATATAAATTGAATCCTAGTGAAGCGCCGAATCAAGCCATCGTCTATTCTATTACCCGCGAAGGGCTGGCGGAAGTGGTCAAAAACTCCAAATACGTTTCAGGTACAGGGAGCATCACGTTCACAACACGGAACTTCGGATTATACGCTGCGGCGAATGGAGATATACACTTCTCTGATATCAATTCGGACTTCGCTGTTATCCTAGAAGCATTGGCTTCCCGTGACCTGGTGCACGGCACAGGCGATGGCAAATATGAGCCTGCCCGCCAAATCACCAGAGCGGAGTTTGTTCAACTGCTGGTATCGGCACTGGAGCTTCAGGCTGAGAACAGCAATACTTTCGAAGATGTGAGTCCAGATGCTTGGTATTCCCAAGCTGTCTCAACAGCTCAGGCACTAAAGCTGGTTAACGGACGCAGCGAAAGCTTATTTGGCGCAAAAGAACCGATTACTCGCCAAGAAATAGCTGTTATCTTATACCGCGCTCTGAGCTTAGTTTCACTTCAGCCGGATTATTCCAGCAAAACCGTAGTATTTGCTGATCAGAAGCAAATCGGAGCTTATGCCAGAGAAGCGGTTGAGCACCTGCAGCAGTCAGGAATTATCAATGGTTATTCCGACGGCACCTTCAGACCACTGAATCTGACCACCCGTGCGGAGGCTGCAGCTTTGATTTATAAAATTTTGGGATTGTAATCATCACAAAAAAGCTTGAGCCAAGTGTATTTGGCTCAAGCTTTTTTTCTTTTGTGAGTATAATATATTATTTCTTCAGGTTGGCCACGCAACATATCTCATGTCCGCGACGTTCGCCTTGCCATTTGGCTAATAATGCCATTCGTTCTACAAATGGAGTATTCGGCCCATAGTAAGGATGCGCATCGATCAATACAACGGAAGCGGGAACCAGCTGCCGCGTGAATATCGAACTGATCTCAAATCCAGCCTGATTGAGTAAATCACGCACATTAGCCTCCGTGTAATGATACAGGTGATCGGGTTCAATAAATAACGGTGATTCAGGTCCGTAGACTTCATTGGTTATTGAATGGCTATTGGGAATACTGAAATAAATTTTCCCTTGTGTTGTCAAAAGAGTACGAATATCTTTCAAAAATGCAAATGGATCGGAAATATGCTCAAGCACATGCCAGAACACTACCGCATCATAACGAGGAAGATCAGGATTTTCAGCCGAGTCCGAGTCATCGTCTTGAGTTCTTTTCCATTCATCTTTAACCAGATCCACACCATATTTATATTTTGCATAGGCTCGAGACATTTGTGAGGGTTCAATGCCCATCGCTCTCCAGCCGCCATTTCCAGCCGCATGTAAAAATTCACCTGTTCCAGAGCCAATCTCTAGCAATGCTCCTTTTTCTGGACTGAACATTTCCAGCAGCATTAAATTAAAGAGAGCATGATCTGAATAGGTAGCTTGAGCATATTTTTCACGCATTGCAATCCATTCTGTATTATAAATATCTGCGATTAAGCCGGTTGTATCAATCTCTGCAATATTCGCTCTAAAGATAAGACCGCAGTTGCTACACCGCATCAACGTAAACGAATGATACTCATGGAATACCGTGATAGCTGGGGCAGGACCACACAAAATACATTGCATATAAAATACACCTCCGTTATTCGTTTCATATACTCCTCCCAGGCTACTAGCTTGGGGTTAGGGCATCATAGTTCAATTGGAGTGCTTGGAGTGGGTTTTATTTCTTTCATTCTATTATCAATCTCGATAGAATATGCTAGTCTCACTAAACCTAGACAAGGTCAAACTTCAATAGATTTATAGTATAGCTTTCTAGGAATTTAATATTAGGTGGCGCGGATATTGGGAATCCTTCCGTTGTCGTTGTGCTTGATTGTAAAGGATGAAGAAGCAAGCACATTGTTACAATCCATGATTACGCCAAAAGATTGTTGGCTTCGGAAATGCCTGTTACTATTGGAATTAGAATCGTCTCATAGATTGGAGTGACAATGTTATGAAGGTCATTATTTTTGGAGCAACAGGTATGGTTGGTCAAAGCGCGTTGCGTGAATGTTTGATAGATGATAGAGTTCAAGAAATACTTACGATTGGGCGTAAAAAGACGGAGCATCACCATACAAAACTAAGACAAATTCAACTATCCAATGTAGCTGAATTATCAAGTATACAAGATGAAATCACAGGTTTTGATGCATGCTTTTTCTGCCTTGGGGTTTCCTCTGCTGGTATGAAGGAAGATGACTATAAAAAAGTAACATATGATATCGCGCTATCCGCCGGAACAACATTAGCAAAATTGAACCCTCAAATGACCTTTGTATATGTTTCTGGAAGTGGGACGGATAGTTCAGAAAAAGGACGCTCTATGTGGGCGAGAGTGAAAGGGAAGACAGAGAACGATTTGTTGAATCTACCTTTTAAGGACGCATATATGTTCAGACCAGGTGTGATTCTACCCCTATATGGCATACAATCCAAAACAAAAGTGTATCAGATTTTTTATGATGTGATGAAGCCACTTTATCCCTTACTAAAGAAGTTAAACAGTGTCATTACATCGGAACAATTGGGACGAGCCATGATTCAAGTAACGATTAACGGTTATCCAAGACCCAGAATAGAAAGCAATGAGCTCAAATCCACGATCAGGAGGTTAAATCAATGAACATTATCATTAGACAAGAAAAAGTTCAAGATATTAACGAAGTCTACCATTTAATCCAAAAATCATTTGAAAATGCGGAACATTCAGATCATGATGAACACAATTTAGTAAATAGACTAAGGAGCTCGACAAAGTTTATTCCAGAGTTATCACTTGTAGCAGAATACGAGAATAAGATCGTGGGTCATATCCTTTTTACAGAAATACTAGTGGGTGATCAAACTCTGGTTGCGCTTGCACCTGTTGCAGTTCTGCCAGAAATGCAAAGCAAGGGCATAGGGAAGCTACTGATTATTGAAGGGCACAAAATCGCAAGGCAGCTAGGATATAAGGGCGCTGTCGTTATGGGTCATGATAAGTATTATCCGAAGTTTGGTTATAAAAAAGCTAGTCAATATGGTATAAAAGCACCCTTCGAAGTAAGTGACGCTAATTTTATGGCTATTGAGCTTATGAATGGTGGTCTCTCAGATGTCCAAGGTGTTGTAGAATACGCTAAAGAGTTTTTTGGAAATTAGATTAAACGTAAAAAGTGGAGCAAATGCTACGGCAGTTGCTCCACTTTTTTATTTGTTTACAGAATCATTTAGCACCTTTAAAAAAAGGATTGTGGAAAAGCCGAACTGAAAACGGCTTGACGAACAACTCTATCCTGTATAAAATGAAGCAGTGATTTAGTAAATTAGTAAATAATAAAATTAGTAAATTGGAGTGAAGCAATGAAAATATCAAAAACGTTAAAGCATAATCCTTATAGCCATGTTGGAGAGTTTGAGAAAATAAAAAAAACAGAAAAGGATTTGGGGTATTACTATGTTTTCTAATCGTTATGTTCGAACAATTATCCTCTCCCGTGTGTTGTTGCAGCTCGGAATATGGATACGGAATTATGCCGTCCTTTCTTTATGTTTCTGAATTGACAAATAATAATCCAGTAGATGTATCTTTAATATCGGTAGCTGAATTTGCACCGATCTTTATATTTGGCCTGATTGGTGGGACCTTTGCCGACAGATGGCGGCCGAAGAGAACCATGGTATGGAGCGATTTGTTATCTGGCCTGTCCGTTGGGGTGGTGCTGATTGCGGTCATGAATGGCGGATGGGTTGCGCTTCTTGTCGGATCTTTTGTATCTGCCAGCTTATCTCAATTTTCTCAGCCTTCGGCGATGAAGCTGTACAAAAGACATGTGCCAGCTGAACAGCTGCAGGGCGTCATGGCGATGTCCCAAACCCTTGTCGCAGTCTTTACGGTTTTGGGACCCGTTATTGGTACATTTATTTTTATTAAGTTTGGAATTAACGTATCTCTGATCCTGACAGCCGTTATGTTTCTGGGCTCTTCGCTTATATTGTCTTCCCTTCCTCGGGATGAAGAAGAATCGAGGTCAGGTAAAGCCAGCGGCTTCATCAAAGAGTTAACGGCTGGCTTACGCTACATCGGGTCGAGTAAACCCTTAAGAACACTTAGTTTAACTTTCTCGGCGGTGGGATTGGCATCAGGACTAACTCAGCCGCTTCAGATTTTTCTTGTCATTGAGAATTTAGGTAAGGACAAATAATTTCTTCAGTGGCTTGTGATGGCTAGTGGGGCAGCCATGTTAGTAGGCGGAGCTGTAATAATCGGGATAGCCAAAAAAGTAAGGCCACAGCTATTGCTTTTGATAGGCTTACTTGTCAATGCCGTCTGTACGGTTGGAATGGGTGCTTCCAAGCAAGTTTGGCTGACGATTATTTTCTTGGTGATCAGTGGTTTGTTTTACCCTTGCATTCAAGGGGGGATTCAGACACTTCTTGTGCGAAATACCGAAGGGGCCTTTATTGGCCGAGTTTCAGGAGCAATCATGCCTATTTTTATGGGGATGATGGTGGTTGGCATGTTCATTTCCGGCTACCTCAAGGATACGTTCTCCTTGATGGGCGTATTTATGGCGAGTGGTGTATTTGTGATTATCGGTGCGCTTTTTCTGCTTCCTATTGTGGTTAAGAAACGAAGTAAAGTGGAGCTGGAATCGCTGGGAAATTGAAATTCCAACTACAATTACCATGAATTAAATATCTACGATAAGGAGAGAAAAATATGGATATGAATAAACGCAAAGAGCTGATCGAGGAGTATAAACAAATTAAGATTTATATGGGTGTTGCTCAAATCAAAAACCAAATTAACGGCAAAATATTTATCGACAGCTATCCTAATTTGAAAAACAAATGGCTTACCCTGCAAATGCAGTTGGATTCAGGGAGATTTGCAAATGCACAGCTCCAGAAGGAGTGGAACGAATTCGGTGCGGATGCGTTCACCTATGAGGTAATAGAACAGAAGGACATAGATAAGGTAACTGATATTCGCTGGGAACGGAAGAAAATCTTAAAGCCATGGTTAGAGAAATTACAGCCTTACGGAGACAGAGGGTATAACAAACCGCGAATTGACTAACGATGAGATCCAAGATAAAATGAAACCGTCGTTTAGTAAATTAGTAAAATAGTAACTGGAAGGAAGAAAAAAATATGAAAATACCTACAACTTTAAAACATAAGCCTGTTGTCGTGTCGGAGAATTATGAGAAGGTTGACGGCCGAATGGCTGGAAACACAGATGCGAAAGGTCTTTCCTTGGGATTGGCGCAGTGGAATGATAGAGGAAAGGTCGATATTTCGGCTAAGGTATGGAGATATACCGGAGAAAAATGGTCCAGACAATCTGAGGAACTGCCTCTTCATCGCGTGCTAGATTTGTCCATTCTAATTTGCCGGTCGTTGGAACATTTCCGCGAAGCATATCGATATGAGAATTTATATGACCCGGAGCAGCCCGTCATCGACAGAGTTGGCCTGCAAGGGGATGCTATGACTGTAGCGGTATGTACAGATAATGAGCGAATTAATGAAGATATTAAGCTGTTTAATCAAGCTCTTAGCGATGATGATGAAATGATCGGTGAGCGTCTGAGCACATTATCCAAAATATTAAAGGATATGGGATATTAATTAGTAAAGTGGTAGTCAATCGAGGCAAAGAAGCCTTCGTGACTGCCACTTTTTTTATATAGTTATAAACAATTCCGGCCCCCGTCCAGGAGTATATCTATGGGTAAGTATTTTGTAACACTTAAATGAGCAGCATCAGTTCCAAAAGCATTTTTAATACATCTCTTTGCCATTAAGGAAGTGTTCGTATAAGGGTACGTAATTTATATTCTGTCCGGAGTCCTAAAAAATTGCGTTGGTCAATAAGGGATTGTGCGGATAATTCAATTATAATTATTTTTACTATCCAGTTTATTAATACTATCTTGTAAAATGTACATAAATTGATCGTATTTGGAAACAAAGATTAAGAAATTTACTCGTGTGAAAAACCCTTTGAGTATGAGGAACGAGATATTTTATAGGAGTTGAAGCAAAGGTGACGTATGAAAAACCGGAATTAACCATAAGTGAAATTGAAAATGTATTAGGAAATCATCTTGGACCCGGTGCGGTTGAGATTACACCGCTGTCTGGTGGCAACATAAGCAAAGTGTTTTCTTTCAACCACGAAGGAAAGGGCTATGTTGTGAAATTCAGTGATCGATCATGGAACGAATGGAAGGACGCAACCTAACCGATTGCACTTCAGAGGAACAAACCCTTCAGTTGCCTGAAATTATCGACATTTTGACAAGAATGGCTGCAGCGGATATTGGGTCAACTAACGGCTATGGGTGGATCGCTGTTGACGGCAACGGGACCTATGCATTTTGGAAGGACTTCGTCGTTGCCGTAAATGCGGAGGATCTAACAGGGACGTTTTGGGAAAACTGGCATGATCTCTTCCACACCTCTTGCTTGGAGAGAGAGGTGGACGGAACGAAGCTTATCAGAACACACGGCAATTTCTTTTAAACCTGAACGCTTAACACTGTAGGTATCTAGGAAAAAAATCTATTAGTACATACATGAAACCCTGAACAAAGCCAATCGTGATTCTAAGAATAATAAAAGATTGAGAGCACCTATTGGTTTAAATGGGGGCTTTTTTTTATTTATGGAGCCAAAGCGGATGCATGCACTAAAGCTTCAGACTTACAATCTGTAATATTTGCACCTGAACTTGTCATTAATCCACTATCTAGAGCTTCGTCCAACTTGATAAAATGTAAGCGCAATCATAAAACTATCGATTGGAGGAGTACGGCATGAAAAAGATTGGTGCAGGTTTTATATTCTTATTTGTGATGTGTGTAGCAATATCCACTACTGCGTTCGCTAAACAGCCTTATTCATCCTACTGGTTTCCAGAGCAGTTGCTTCAGTGGAGTCCTGCATCCGACCCGGATGCGGCATTCAACCGAAGTACAATTCCGCTGCAAGACCGCTTTGTGACAGATGGAGTCAATGCTCATGCGACAAAAGCGCCGAAAGTTATGGCTTTATCAGCACTGAACTCAGGAACAAGTGGTGTGCCATCACAGGGATCAGACAAATTTGGAGCTAATACGTTTACTTATTGGCAATATGTTGACAAGCTGGTCTATTGGGGCGGATCTGCCGGTGAAGGAATCATCGTACCGCCAAGCGCCGATACAATCGACGCAGCACATAAGAATGGCGTACCGATCGTCGGAACGGTGTTCTTCCCGCCAACTGTTTATGGAGGGAAATTTGAATGGGTGAAGCAAATGCTTCAGCAGAATAGCGACGGTTCCTTTCCTGCCGCAGATAAGCTGATCCAGGTTGCGAAGTATTACGGATTTGACGGTTGGTTTATTAACCAGGAGACAGAGGGTGGAACACCAGCTGATGCCCAGAAAATGAAAGCTTTCCTAAGTTATCTAGAATCGCATAAATCTGCATCTATGCAAATCGTATGGTACGACTCCATGACCAAGGAGGGCAGTATCAGTTGGCAAAATGCGCTAAATGATAAGAATGCAATGTTCTTGCAAGACGATAATAAGAAAATAACAGACAATATGTTCCTGAACTTCTGGTGGAAAGATCTTAAAAGCTCAGCAGATAAGGCCAAAAGTTTAGATAGAAGTCCGTATGACCTGTTTGCAGGGATAGATGTTGAAGCCAAGGGCTACGATACGAATGTGAACTGGAATCTGCTATTTCCGGTTGGTCAGCCTGCCGTCACTTCCCTTGGTATCTACCGTCCAGACTGGACTTTCAACAGCGCAGAAAGCATGGAGGATTTCTTCGCACGCGAGAACAAATTCTGGGTGGGGCCAAACGGGAATCCAGGTAACACCGTGAGCGATCAGGCCTGGAAAGGAATCGCGGACAATGTGGTAGAATCATCCCCTATAAATAAGCTACCTTTCATCACCAATTTCAATACAGGAAGCGGGCAGAAATATTATGTCCGAGGGCAGCAGGTACGAGATAAGGGGTGGAATAACCGGAGCCTGCAGGATATCCTGCCAACATGGCGCTGGATCGCAGACAGCAAAGGAACTTCACTTACTCCAGAGCTCGATTGGTCCGATGCGTATTACGGCGGCAGTTCGCTGAAGGTTTCAGGTGATCTGAGCCATAACAATGCAACGCATCTGAAGCTCTACAAGACAGACCTTAAAATCGAAGCAAGCACTAAGCTATCGGTTACTTATAAAACGCTGAACAAGCCCAGCTTGAAGGTAGGTCTTGCTTTTGCAGACCAACCAGACCAATTTATCTTTCTAAACGTGAAGGATAAGACAGCGCCAGGCTGGACTACTGAAACTTTGAATTTGACCCCATACAAAGGGAAACGAATCGTAGCATTGTCACTATATTTTGATACCAAGGATACGATTAATAATTATAGCATTCAAATTGGCCAGCTCTCCATCCAAAATGCCAACGACCCGGTTAAAACGCTACCGGCGGTTCACGATCTGAAGGTTACTCAATCCGATTTTCGCGATGGAATTTATGGAGATGCTAGATTGGAGTGGAAGCCACTTGATCAGCAGGTGAAGCAATACGAAATCTATAGAGTACTGCCAGATGGCAGTGAGGTATTATTGGGTGCGACATCAAATCATGTGTTTTACGTTCCTGAGATGAGAAGAATAGACAAAGAAACACTTACAGCATTGAAGGTCGTTGCAATCAATGGAAGATACGAGCAAGGTCAGGCCTCCAGCGTGAAGATCAGCTGGCCAGCTTATCCGAAGCCGATTGCAGAGTTCAAAGCTGATCGAACCTTGGTAGCTCCAGGTGAGAGCGTAAACTTCACCGACCTGTCGACCGAAGTGACAGAAGAATGGTCATGGAGCTTCGAAAGCGGTAGCCCAGCTGTCAGCACATCGAAGAACCCGGTTGTAACGTTCAATCAGGAGGGTGTATATAACGTATCACTAACAGCAACCAACAGCTCGGGCCAAGACACAATTATGAAAAAGGCGCTCATTACAGTGAGTAAGGAAGCTGGTGCGGTGAAGAATTTAGCACTTGGAAAACCTGCAACAGCCGATCATGCATGCGGAGACAAGGAAGGCGCACCAAACGCAGTTGACGGTAAAGTGACGGATAATAGCAAATGGTGTGCACTTGGGAATCTGCCTCATTGGCTACAAGTCGATCTAGGAGCCGAGCATCAAATCAGCACTTTTATCGTCAAGCATGCTGAGAGTGGTGGAGAATGGTCCGGGTTTAATACAAGCGACTATACCATTCAGGTGAGTAACGACGGAACGAACTGGACGGATGTTGTAAACGTGCAAGGAAACTCGGCAGCTGAGTCGACAGACGCGATTGCTTTGGTGAAAGCTCGCTATGTAAAATTAATAACTCTTAAGCCCACCCAAGGAGCCGATACAGCAGCACGAATTTATGAGTTTGAAGTCTACGGGTTGTAGTTGGATTCGAACCATGGCTTTTGAATAACAAATAATAGCGGGAGACACAAAAAAGAACCTGAATAGTATTCAGGTTCTTTTATATTGCATATAAAAAGACACGATGATATAATCGGATCACAACTATAAAAAATATAAAGACATAAATAACGCATCTTATATTCATAATATACCATGCAGCTAAACTCTTGTCAAATTTTTTCTCATTTTAATGGTTAGGAGAGATATTGTATGCGTTCAATGATTCTTGGTTTTCGGGAAATAGATACAACACAGCTTTTGCTCGTGGGCGGAAAAGGGTTGAATTTAGGGCGATTATCAACTATCGAAGGAATAAAAGTACCTGAAGGATTTTGTGTTACAACAGTGGGCTACCAAAAAGCCATCGAAAAGAACGAAAAGTATCATACTTTATTAGATCAACTATCCATGTTAAACGTAAACGATCGAGAGCAAATTGGTGAAATCAGTAGGAAGATTCGACAACTCCTTATGGAAGTAGAAATTCCTTCCGATGTTGTGACAGCAGTTACTCACTATCTCTCCCAACTTGGTGAAGAACAGGCTTATGCAGTACGTTCTAGTGCAACTGCTGAAGATTTACCACATGCCTCTTTTGCTGGTCAACAGGACACCTATTTAAATATCATCGGAAGAGAAGCAATCATGCAGCACATAAGCAAATGTTGGGCATCTCTATTTACGGATCGCGCGGTAATCTACCGTATGCAAAATGGATTTAACCACAGACAGGTATATTTATCTGTTATCGTGCAAAAGATGGTTTACCCTCAGGCTTCAGGGATTTTATTCACAGCGGATCCGATGACTTCTAATCGAAAGGTGCTATCTATTAATGCCAGTTTTGGGCTCGGCGAAGCTCTGGTCTCTGGCTTGGTATCTGCCGATTGCTATAAAGTACAAGAAGAGGAAATCGTCGATATGATGATAGCAACCAAAAATTTGGCTATCTATGGATTAAAAGAAGGTGGAACAGAGACCCTGAAAATCGATCTCGATCAGCAAAAGGCTCAAACCCTTACCGAACAACAAATTTTACAACTGGCACGCATAGGTAGAGAAATCGAAGCTTATTTTGGTTGTCCACAAGATATCGAATGGTGTTTGGAGCGTGATACTTTTTATATTGTTCAGAGTCGGCCAATCACTACTTTATTTCCGATCCCTGAAGTGAATGATCAAGAAAATCACGTTTACGTATCTGTCGGTCATCAACAAATGATGACGGATCCCATGAAACCACTAGGATTGTCTTTTTACCTGTTAATCACTCCTGCACCCATGCGAAAAGCCGGTGGAAGGTTGTTTGTTGATGTTACACATATGCTGGCTTCGCCTGTCAGCAGAGAAAATTTCATAAATACCCTTGGGAAATCCGATCCGCTTATAAAAGACGCATTTATGACCCTAATAGAACGAGAATATATAAAATCGTTACCAGATGATAGAAAAGAACGGAATCCCGGTAATAGCAGTAAAGATAGTTCATCAGAAGGTTTTCAAGCACTAATCGAAAATGATCCGGCAATCGTTTCTGATTTGATTAAGAACAGTCAAACATCGATAGAAGAATTAAGACAAAACATCCGAACGAAATCAGGGGCAGATCTATTTGATTTTATTCTTGAAGATCTCCAGGAATTAAAGAAGTTCTTATCTGACCCACAAAGTACAAAGGTTTTTATGACTGCTATGAACGCTTCGTCATGGATCAATGAAAAAATGTACGAGTGGTTAGGTGAAAAAAACGCAGCAGACACGCTTTCTCAGTCTGTACCAAACAACATTACCTCGGAAATGGGTCTGGCGCTTTTGGATGTTGCAGATGTAATTCGTCCTTACCCGGAAATAATTAATTATTTACAACATGTAAAAGATGATAATTTTTTGGATGAACTGATTAAGTTTGATGGTGGACAGGCAACTCAAGACGCAATTTATGCTTATCTCAACAAATTCGGAATGCGATGTGCCGGTGAAATCGATATTTCGAGAACGCGTTGGAGTGAAAAACCGATTACACTTGTACCTATGATTCTCAGTAATATCAAAAACTTTGGGCCTAATGCTGGCAAACGGAAATTTGAGCAAGGCCGACGAGAAGCTTTAGAAAAAGAACAAGAGTTATTAGATCGATTAAAGCAATTACCGGATGGTGAACTAAAAGCTGAAGAGACAAAACGAGTTATCAGTTTAATCAGGAATTATATCGGTTACCGTGAATATCCAAAATACGGCATGATTAACCGCTACTTCATTTATAAGCAAGCTTTACTGAAAGAAGCCGAACAACTCGTACAAACTAGCGTTATTCATGAAAAAGAAGATATATTCTATCTCACTTTTGAAGAACTTCACGAAGTCGTACGTACAAATAAACTGGATGATCAGATCATCAGTAGACGAAAAGACGATTACAATTTTTTTGAAAAACTTACTCCGCCACGTGTAATCACATCTGATGGTGAGATTATTACAGGTAAATACAAACAAGAAAATCTGCCAGACAAAGCAATAATAGGTCTCCCTGTTTCTACCGGAGTTATAGAGGGACGAGCACGTGTCATCTTAAACATGGAAGAGGCAGATCTGGAAGATGGCGATATATTAGTTACCGCCTTTACTGACCCAGGCTGGACTTCATTGTTTGTATCTATTAAAGGCCTAGTCACCGAAGTTGGCGGACTGATGACCCATGGAGCCGTTATCGCTCGTGAATATGGCTTGCCAGCAGTTGTCGGAGTGGAAAATGCCACCAAGTTGATAAAAGACGGGCAACAAATTCGTGTGAATGGAACAGAAGGGTATATCGAAATATTGTAGAGGTATTTAAAAATAAAAATAATTATCGATGTTCTCTTTCGCTGATCTGAAATTCGGTTTAATGTAGGAAAAGAAAGTAAATAATATGAGGATATGGACAATCTCCAGAAACTAAGTCAACTTGTATTTGAAAAGGGGAGTTCAATTTATATTCCTTGACGGGAATATTCGTAATGAGGTATATTTAACAAGCAATAAATTATCCCGACTAAGGAGAGTATAAATTATGATTAATAAAATCGGACAAATTATGTTATATGTAAATAACCAAGAGGAATCCAAAGAATTCTGGACAGAAAAGCTAGGGTTTGAGGTGATTTTGGACGAAACAAATGGCCCTATGAGATTTATCGAACTTGCTCCGAAAGGTGCAGCGACTAGCATTGTTCTTCATAATAAAGAGTTGGTTGCCCAAATGAATCCTGAAATGAATCTCGGAACACCTTCTTTAATGTTCTTTTCGGATAATTTTGATCAATTGAATCGAGAGTTGAAGGACAAGAATGTTACGGTTGGAGATATTGTAGAAATTCCCGGTGGAAGAGTATTCAATTTCGCAGATGGTGAAAATAACTACTTTGCTGTAATGGAAAAAGGACAATAAAATAGAGTGAAACATGCAATAAGGCTGTAGCTAAATAAGCTACTTAAGCAGCTAATCAAAATGATTAGCTGCTTTTTCATTACCCTAATAATCGTTATAAACTTCAAAATCTTACTTGTTAAGTAAAGAATATCATGTTATTCTGCAAAAAGAGGAGATGATCAGATGTTTGAAAAGGGGGCATTCCAACCTGTTCAATCCACTAAGTTAGTGGACGATGTTGTTAATCAAATACAACAAAAAATTTCAACAGGAACAATCCTGCCAGGAGACAAATTACCTCCAGAACCTGAATTAATGAAATTATTTAATGTAGGGCGATCAACGATAAGAGAAGCAGTGCGTGTGTTAGTTCATGCTGGTCTCTTAGAGAAAAAACAGGGTTTTGGAACCTACTTAAAATCCAGTCCTATTATTCAAGAACCACTTACCCATCGTTTACATCGTGCAGAATTGATTGAGGTCTTCGAAGCTCGAAAAATGATTGAATTAGAAATCGCAAGATTAGCAGCTCTACGTCATGATGACACTGACTTATTCAACATGCGAAAACATTTAGATACAAGAGATATGGCTCTAAAGCAGAATGATCGTGAACTGTATGCCAAATCGGATATAGAATTCCACATGGCTGTAGCAATGGCATGTAAAAACGCTGTAATCATTGACTTATATAGAACGTTTACTCATATTTTGTCAGATGCAATGAGCAAATTAAACCGTAATTATAGTTCTCATGATCCTCAATCCGATTACCATGAACAAGTGTATGAATCTATTAAAAATGGCGATCCAGATCAAGCAGTACAATCGACCCTCAAAATTTTAAATGGAACTCTTTCTGAGCTTTAAGTTCAATATAGACATTCATGTAGAGGAGGAATTTGGGCATGATTATATCACTCAAAAATGTATCATGGCAACGTGATAAAACAATGATCTTACGCGATATGAATTGGGAAGTGAAACAAGGTCAACACTGGTGTATCGTCGGACTAAACGGTTCTGGCAAGACGACGATGCTGAACGTAGTGAACGGCTATATATGGCCGACGACTGGGCAAGTCGAAGTGCTAGACCACCGCTTTGGCGATGTGGATCTTAGAGAGTTACGGAAACGAATCGGTTGGGTCAGCACCTCGCTGCAACAGAAGCTATACGGCCACCAGACTGCACTGACTATCGTCCTCAGCGGAAAATTCGCAACTATCGGTTTATACGACAAGACGAATGAAGAGGATCAAAAGCAAGCCGAGGAGTTGATGGAATTTCTAGACTGCTTTTCCTTAGCTGCTCGTACATACGATACCTTGTCGCAAGGTCAGCGTCAGAAAGTCCTCATTGCACGCGCACTTATGGCCAATCCAGATCTATTAATTCTTGATGAGCCTTGCACAGGACTCGATATTTTTGCCCGGGAACAGCTGTTGCAAATGATTGAGAAGATTACGAAGCAACCCAGCGGACCAACTTTGCTGTATGTAACGCATCATATCGAGGAGATAACACCATGCTTTACGCATACTTTATTGGTGAAGAACGGAGAAATCTACAAAGGGGATGAGACAGACAATTGCTTGCAGTCAGATGTGTTGAGCGATTTCTTTGATACCCCCGTTGAAGTTCAGGAGCATCACAATCGCAAGTGGCTTACACTTGCCGGTGATAAGTAGGATACACTGCCTGATCATCTTATACGGTAACAAAAGCTGCCTAGCAAATGCTAGGCAGCTTTTGTTACCTTGGATGTTAGAAGCTACTTCTCACTTCGTATAGAATTACTATATTGTTTGGGACTCATTCCTATCTTTTTCTTAAATATTTGGTGAAAAAATTTAAGGTCAGCATATCCAACTGCAGAGGCAATTTCACTTACACTTCTATGACCTCCCGAAAGCATACGACACGCAGCATCCATTCGAATACTTTGCATATAATCTGTAAAGTTCATTCCAGTCTGATGCTGAAAAAGGCGGCTGAATTGCCGTTCACTAAGGTTCGCTTTATTAGCAAGATCGCCAAGTTTAAGCCCATTGGCATAGTTATAAGTTATAAATGCAATCGCTTCATCTACTGCCATCCATTGCGGCTTAGCCCCTGCTGGCGCAACATTCTGCAACCGATGTCTAAACAAGCCTGTTAATATTTGTACGACTAGAGCATCGAGGACAGCTAGATATCCTGGCGGTTTCGCTGAGAATTCACGAAACAGTTCACGGAACATAATATGGTATGCGCCATTGACATCTTTCATAGAGAACCATTGCAATTGCATGTCTGTGAAAAATTCACAAATATCTGTGGTGTGAGGAAAGGTAGCCTGAAGTTCTGATAAATACTTTACTGGAAATAAACAGTTATAAACGATGAGCGGGCGGGTTTTCATCGAGGTCTTAGGTCGAAATACATGACTGCGCCCAACAGGTATATAAAATAACGTACCGTGCTCGACAGGAACAACCTCATCGTCAATATAGTGAACCCCTGCTCCTTCACTGATATAAGTAATTTCGATAAACTCATGGGAATGCGCATTCAATTCGAACGTTTCATAAGCCCTGTTCACATAAATTGGCACACCAGGCTCGAAAAAGCTATCTCCAGACATGACAAAAGTGCTGCGTCTGATACTCATAATCGTGGCCCCTTTCAAATTGCTAAGGCTAGACATATCGTACGAAACTAATGAATGAATGTCTAGATCCACCTATAAAAATGTCTGAACTACCCCCAATTCTATTCTCTCTCAACTCATACAATAGAAATAGCTGCCGTATGAATATGGGAGGTAAATACAAATGTCCAATTTTGAAGTTTCAAATCTAAAAGTGAACTATAGAAAGAATCCGTTGGGAATTGATGATTTATACCCGCGGCTTAGTTGGTGGATCATTACAGAAATAAGGGGATTTATCCAATCTGCCTTTCAAGTTCAAGTCGCAAATGATCACAAATTCTTTTCAGAAATCATATGGGATTCTGAAAAGGCAGAGTCGGATAGCAATGTGCATATTGAATACGAAGGTCCCGCCTTACAGTCACGCACACGGTATTACTTTAGGGTTCGAGCTTGGGACAATCAAGGGATGGTTTCGGAATGGAGCAAACCTGCGTATTGGGAAACGGCATTGTTATCGGTAGATGAGTGGCAGGCAAAATGGATAGCAGCACCTCCGAGTCAACAAGAGAATGGGGCAGATCCTTGCGACTATATTCGTACGGAATTTTCAATCCCTGATAATGTTGTATCAGCGCGTGTGTATGCAACGTCTCTTGGGATGTACCGCCTATATATAAATGGTATACCAGCAGATAATACGTTATTTAACCCTGGTTGGACCAGTTATAATAAACGGCTTCAGTATCAGACCTATGACGTGACTTCTTTGGTTGCTGCTGGTAATAACGCTCTTGGTTGCATAGTGGGAAACGGGTGGTATAAAGGATATTTAGCTTGGGAAGGGAAGAAAGACATCTTTGGTGAAGATCGTGCTGTGCTTATCCAGCTACACATCACCTTATCCGATGGTTCTGAACAAATCATTATATCGGATGACAACTGGCGTACTTCTACAGGTCCACTTTTGATGTCGGAGTTGTATCATGGCGAAACGTATGATGCGAGGCTCGAGGTAGAAGGTTGGTCTTCTCCCGGTTATGAAGATGTAAAGTGGGAAAGGACTATTCTCAAGGACCGTCCAGACACTTCATTAATTGCTCAGGAAAACGAACCGACCAGGATTATAGAAACCATCAAGCCTATCGCAGTCATTACTACACCTAAAGGCGAACACGTGCTGGATATGGGACAAAATATGGTTGGATGGGTAAGATTTACGGTTCATGCAGAGGCTGGAACGATAATCACTTTAGAACATGCTGAGGTGTTGGACCTCGAAGGGAACTTCTACACCGGAAATTTACGATCTGCAAAGCAGACTGTTACTTATATATGCCATGGCGGGGAGGTAGAAACGTTTGAACCGTATTTATCCTTCCAAGGATTCCGTTATGTAAAAGTGACAGGCAGCATACCGCTAGATCAATTATTGGAACAATTCATCGGCTGCGTCATCCATACGGACTTGGAGCAAACGGGGAATTTCAACTGTTCAGATGAACTCTTGAATCAGCTTCAACACAACATCTTATGGGGACAAAAGGGGAATTTTCTAGATATCCCGACAGATTGCCCTCAACGGGACGAAAGATTGGGATGGACGGGGGATGCTCAAGTCTTTATTCGCACATCTGCCTTCAACATGAATGTCGTCCCGTTCTTTGAAAAGTGGCTAAAGGATTTGGCCGCGGATCAGGAAGAGAACGGAAGAGTTCCTCATGTTATTCCCGATGTGCCAGCGGCAGGATATGGCTCTGCTGCTTGGGGAGACGCCGCAGTAATTTGTCCTTGGACGCTTTATCAATGTTATGGAGACAGCCGTGTGTTGAAAACGCAATATCCCAGTATGAAAGCATGGGTCGAGTATATTCGGGTGCAAGGTGAAGACGAAAATCTATGGAATACAGGTTTTCACTTCGGAGATTGGTTAGGTCTGGATGCAAAAGAAAACAGCTACGTCGGAGCAACACCCAAAGAGTTGATCGCTACCGCGTTCTATGCTTATTCAACGGAATTGCTAGCTAAGACAGCGGCTGTCATTGGAAAACCCCAAGATGCCTTAAAATATGAAGCATTGCATGAGAAGATTGTTCTGGCATTTCGTCAAGAGTTCGTAACACCAAATGGTCGGGTAGCCTCACCGACACAAACTGCGTATACAATTGCCCTTATGTTTGACTTATTAGAGGAAAAGGATCGTCATCGAACGGCCAAGATGCTAGCCGACCACATCGAAGAAAATGGAGTGCACCTAACGACCGGCTTTGTGGGCACTCCCTATTTGTGTCTAGTCCTCTCTAGATTCGGTTATACGGATGTAGCCTACCAATTGGTACTGCAGAAAGAGTATCCTTCCTGGTTATATTCTGTAATCCAAGGGGCGACAACCATTTGGGAACATTGGGATGGAATAAAACAGGACGGTTCGTTCTGGAGCGATGATATGAACTCCTATAACCATTATGCTTACGGCGCTATTGGAGATTGGCTCTATCGCACTGCCGGTGGCATCGAACTATTAGAACCAGGCTATAAAAAAATACGGATCCAGCCGCAGATCGGGGAACATTTGACATGGGTTGATGCTTCGCTTGAATCTGTCTATGGAACGATCAAGGTAACTTGGAAAAAACAGAACGAAGATTCAGTAGAAATGCATGTGCTGATTCCATCCAATACAACAGCTGAGATTATTATTCCAACGATGAAGCAGGACAGTATTTTGGAGTCTGGGACACCAATAGAACAAGTCATAAGTCTATCCAGAGTGGAACAAATTTCAGAAGGGCAAAAACTAATGGTTGGATCCGGGGATTATCACTTTACGTTTTCTATTAGTTAAAGTTTGTATATGGAAGAGGATTAGTCTTGATTCTTCTTCATTAGCTGATACTGAAGATTTCTATATCATTGGGGGTTAGTTGACATTTAGTCTAATTAGACTAATAATATAAACAGTCTAATTAGACTATTGAAGAGAGGATGAGAATAATGATCAAATCATTTCTAATGATTGGACAGTCAAATATGGCTGGACGAGGATTTATACATGAAGTACCCCCAATTTATAACGAGAGAATCCAAATGCTACGTAATGGTAGATGGCAAATGATGGCTGAACCTATTAATTATGACCGTCCTGTTTCAGGAATAAGTCTGGCTGGATCATTTGCGGATGCATGGTGTCGTGAAAATGAAGAAGACATCATTGGCTTAATTCCTTGTGCTGAGGGTGGGAGCAGCATTGATGAATGGGCTGTAGATGGGGCGCTTTTTAAACATGCATTACAAGAAACTAAATTTGCTATGCAAAATAGTGAATTATCAGGGGTTTTATGGCATCAAGGAGAAAGTGATAGTAGTAATGGCAACTACAAAGTCTATTATCAGAAATTACTTTTAATATTTACGGCGCTTAGAAAAGAGTTAGATGCTCCAAATTTTCCATTTATAATGGGTGGCCTAGGGGATTTTTTAGGCAAAGAAGGGTTCGGGAAACATTGTACTGAATATGAGTTGATGAATCAAGAGTTACAAAAATATGCTTTTGAACAAGATGATTGTTACTTTGTTACAGCTTCAGGTTTAACTTCTAATCCGGATGGTATTCATATCGATGCAATATCTCAAAGAAAATTTGGATTGCGATATTTTGAAGCCTTTATTAATAAGCAACATGTACTTGAGCCACTAATTAATGAACATGAGTTGTTAAGTCGCCATAATGCAAGAATACACACTAAAGCGGAAAAAATGTATATATTGAGCATGGATTTTGCATTAGGAAAAATATCATTTGATGAATTTCAAGCCCAGTTTGTACAAATCAACAATGAGTAAAATACAATACCTAGTAGCATTTTGACGGAGGCGCTGAGTTGATAATATTGCTAATTTTAGGATTATTAAAACAAAATCCAGGGGCTCACGGTTATGAATTGTTATCCTTAATGGAAGAAAAACACTATAAATATATAGTGAATTTCACCAAAGGGTCTTTTTATTATAATCTTGGGCAATTAGTAGAGAAAAAGTATATTGTAAAAGTTGACCAAAGAGACAACACCAGAGAGACGCATAATTATAACATCACTGAATTAGGGGAAAAAGAGTTTGAAAAGTTGATGTTCAAATATGGGTCTAAGACAGACTATATAAACCTATCTTTTTATGTAGCCATGTTATTTTCAGATGAATATAAAAAAGAAGAGCTAACTAAATTAATAGAAATACAAATTGAACAAACTAAGAATAAGATATCTTTAATACAGCTATCTCTTGAGAACGATGAAAATATCACTGCTTATTTTAAAAAAATGTTAGAAAATTCACTTTCCCACCATATAGTAAATGTTCAATGGTTTGAAGGATTGCTTGAAGATATAAAAAAGTGAAAACTGATCACTAAATAGTCCTATAAGAAACCCGCGCTCCGTGTGGGTTCTTTATTTTGTTTGCAAGTTTTTTAGACAAGGCTCCGGTAACAATCAGCAACATACTAACGGTACCTGTAAAAAACATTTTGACATATCTAACAGGTACCGTCACAAAGATTAACAGGTACCATAAAAACTTTATGGAGGACCCAATATGGACATGAATACTGAATTATATGAAAAACTCGCGAAACTGCAATGGCTGCTGCAACGACAACACTTAAAAACACACGCTGCTGTGGGCCCTATGGCCGACACATCCCGCGGGCAAGGCAGGATACTGGCATTTCTCCGGATGAAAGATGGTATCAGCACCAAAGATTTATCCTATATGCTGGACATCCGTGTATCATCCCTCAATGAATTGCTTGCAAAATTGGAGAAAGCTGAATATATCACCCGTAAGCCATCAGAAACAGACAAACGCATCATGTTGATTTACCTAACCCAAAAAGGACAAGAGGAAGAGGGGCAAGAGATAGACAGTGTCAACATATTTTCTAGCCTATCTTCAGAAGAGCAGGTTGCTTTCGGGGATTACTTAACCCGCGTAATTATGGCTTTAGAAGAAGAGCTTGGAACGGACGGAGAACGTGATGTAATGGCAATGTGGATGGAGGCCGCAAAGGAGCGTATGGGTACAGAGGAATTCGAAAAATTAATGGCCATGCGTGGACAAATGCAAAGAATGTGGGGGAATTCTAGGGACGAACGCTTTAGCGGAAGGTTCCCTGGCTTTGGCGGGGAAGGGCATCGAGACATGCGCGGATTCGGCTGGCCTTCCAGAGATGGCAGAAATTCATCACCAGACAAGTCACCTGATCCGGACGATAAGTAAGCAGAGTCTTTTTCACAAACAGTAGCAGGGGCTTAGCCTTTCACAAGAGAAAGATGAACGGCAAAGGCAGCATAATGACGTACTTTCTTGGATACTTAATAACAGTCCAATTTCGCACACCAACCCTGTAAAGTTGTTGTTACGGTATGGGGTTGGTTGTTGCTGCGTCATGGTTCATATTTAATTAATAGTTAGAATTCTAAGTAATTTAAATACCCAATATATGAAGAAAGTGGTGACCCACATGGACGCAGAAAACCTCCATTACTTTGAAAAAGCACCTATCGCAAAAGCCGTTGCTCACTTCGGTATACCGATGATGTTAGGCATGTCAATGAGTGTCATATATTCCATATTGAATGCCTATTTCCTTGGCACACTGGGCAATACGGCTATGTTAACCGCACTTGCACTAACCTTGCCGTTATTCGCGATCATTATGGCGCTAGGAAACTTGATTGGCATGGGCAGTGGTACATTCATCTCCCGCTTGCTAGGGGAGAAAAAATATGATGATGTAAAGCATGTATCTTCATTCGCTTTTTACAGCAGTTTAGTAATCGGTCTTATCGTGATGGCTGTTGGCCTCCCGTTGATTGATCCAATAGTTCATGGCCTGGGAGCGACGCCCGACTCCTTCGGATTTACAAAGGACTATGTAACGATTATGCTTATCGGCTCACCATTCGTTGTATTATGCTTCACACTTGAGAATATCGTGCGCTCGGAAGGTTCAGCAATCATATCGATGATCGGGATGATTCTAAGTGTCGTCGTGAATATTATTCTTGATGCGCTAGTTATCTTCGTCTTCCATTGGGACGTGATTGGTGTTGCGACGGCTACGGTCATCTCTAACTTGGTTGCTAGCGCATTCTACGCCTACCATTTGGGTTATAAAAGCCCATTCTTAACTATCTCTTTAAAATGGTTCAAAGCTACCAAGGAAATACTGAGCAATGTATTCAAAATCGGAGTTCCCGTCTTTATTATGAGTATCTTCTTGGGTGCAATGTCACTCGTATTGAACCATTTCCTTGTCGAATATGGAGATCAAGCCATAGCCGGCTTCGGAATTTCATCACGTTTATTGCAATTACCTGAGTGCATTCTGATGGGTTTATGCGAGGGTGTCGTACCGCTCATTGCCTTCTCTTTTACAGCGAATAAATTACGCATGAAGCATACCATCGGATTCACGATCAAAGCGATAATTGCTTTAGCTGTCGTGTTCGGCGTTATCGTCTATCTGATTTCCGACCACTTAATTGGCTTATTTACGAATGACCTGCAATTAATTGAAATGGGCAGCTATATTCTGCATGTGACATTCTTATCGTTGTTCATTACAGGAATGACTTCGTTGTTTACCGGGATCTTCCAAGCTACAGCGCAAGGAACTGCTGCGTTTATAATGTCAATTATTCAAGGGGTTACTCTGATCCCTGTGTTGTATATAGCCAATCGAATGAATGGTTTCCATGGTGTGATCTGGTCGCTCGTCATTTCGGATGCCGTTGCCTTCCTTGTTGGTGCCATCATGCTGTATGTTCTTCGGAACAAGATGCAGCCAGATTTAGATGCTTTAGCACAGTAGAATACAGAGTCTTATGTTGATATATTAAGTTCATCTTCTAATATAAAATTTTACAGTATAAAGGTGGAGCCTAGAGTATGGTTGATTTTGAATGGTATAGAAGCTTTTGCACAATATATAAGTATCAATCGATTTCTGAAGCCGCAAAAACCCGCATGATGACGCAGCCAGCCATGAGTCAGCACTTAGCCGCCTTGGAGGCGGAGGTGGGTGAAACTTTATTTATTCGGTCGACTAGAAAAATCACAGCAACAGAGCGGGGAAAGGAGTTATATTCCCAGCTCGCTCCACTTATAGAATCATTAGAGAATACGACAATGAGCTTTAAATCGGCTTCTTTGCCAACGCTGAGTGTAATCAAGCTGGGAGCGGCGCATGAGTTTTTTAGTGAAAAAATACTGCCACGGCTGCCTGAATTTAATCCTTGTACCATTTCGCATTTTGGAACCGCCGAGCAATTGCTAGAGCTCCTGAAGGAAGACAAGCTAGACATTCTCATTATGTCAAAAAAGTTCCAAACTCCCGGTGTCGAGTATTTGAAATTGATGGATGAAGAGTTTGTTATAGTAGCTCCAAGTGATTGTGAAATCCTTGAATTTGATAATCTAAAGCTTGAAGAGCAATGGCTCTCTCAACAGAAATGGATCAGCTATGGCTTGGAATTGCCGATAATAAGAAGAATTTGGAGAGAACATTTTAAGAAACGTCCTGAAATTAGACCTATTCATATCATTCCTAATTTACACATGATCCTGAAGGCAGTTGAGCTCGGGGTGGGCATGAGCATCATACCTACATACCTCTTGCAAAATTCATTAGAAGAAGGCAAATCAAAAGTTATTTTTAAGCATTTAAAAGTAGTAAACGAGTTATATATCGCTTATCAGTTAAAGAATAAGCATTTGCCTCTGATTCATGAGATCATATCTGTCCTTAGGGAAAAGAAAATGGATTAGCTAGTATTATTTATAAATTTTTTTATTAATAAGTGGAAATTTCATAATTTGTTTTATCTATGTTTTGGAGTTTACAATAAAGAAGCAGCAAAATTATTAAATAATTGAGACTGGCACCACACTTTGTCGAATGGACAAGAATTAACATCATAGATGTGGAGGGAATATTATGAAAGTATTTATCACAGGAGCTTCAGGCTATATCGGCGGGTCGGTGGCAAAAGGTTTACTTGATGCCGGACATACTGTCTTTGGTCTGGTTCGCAATCCCGATAAGGTGGAAGCATTAAGGGATATTGGTATAGAGTCTATACTCGGCACGTTGGAAGATACGGATACGCTAACGAAATATGCTAAGCTCAGCGATGCAGTAATTCACACAGCCGATTCAGATCATTTGCTAGCAGTTGAAACTTTTATAGCTGCTCTACGTGGAAGTGGAAAACCATTTTTGCATACATCGGGTTCAAGTGTGGTTGGAGATGATGCCCGTGGCGAAACGGCGAGCGAACATATTTTTGACGAGGAAACACCATTTGTGCCTATGGATATTAGAGAAAACCGCGTAGCGATAAACAACCTCGTACGCAAGGCTGGAATTGAGGATTGGGTGAGAAGCATCGTGATAGTCCCCTCTATGATTTATGGTGATGCACTAGCTTTGCCTGTGGAAAGCGATCAATTGCCGCAAATTATTCGCAAGTCGAGAGAGCTGCAGGCAGGCGTTCACGTAGGTAAAGGCGTAAATCGCTGGTCTAATGTCCACATCAAAGATTTGGTACAACTGTATGTATTGGCACTTGAAAAAGCACCGTCTGCATCGTATTTCTTTGCCGAAAATGGGGAGGTATCTTATGGGGATATCGCCAAATCTGTCAGCGAAGCGTTAGGCTTTGGAGGCAAGACCATAAGCTGGCCCGCAGACAAAGCGATAGCAGAACTTGGAGACTGGGCGCGTTTTGCTATCGCTTCGAACAGCCGTGTACGTGCTACCCATGCAAGAAATCTACTCGGTTGGGCTCCGAAGGAAGAGTCGCTGCTTAGCTGGATAAAAAATAATTTGCAATAAGAAACCACTGAAAAATGATTCCTCCATGTTTGAATTTGACGATTACCACGAGTAACATATACGCAAAAGAAGCCATCTTGTAGGTGGCTTCTTTTGCGAAAACGTCATAAGCTAGCCTATCTTAAAAAGAACGACAGCTAAATTTTAACGCTGACTTCTCCATTTGAAAGATATTCCTCGTCACCATTTTCATATCTGACTTTCAGATGGCAATCGTTATCGATATCAATAGCTGTTGCCTTAAGCTGTTCATTATTCTTTATCACTGTTACGGGTTTGCCAAGTGAAATTAACCTTTTTCTATATTCGGAAAGAAACAATCTGTCCGTTAATTGCTCATAATATCCCATAAAATTGTTCAGTACTTCTGCTACCAGTCGGTTGCGGAGATCACCATAAGAATTGTTTTCAGAAATTACAGTTGTTGCAATCTCGGTAAGGTCGTTAGGAAAGCCGTCGGACGGTAGCGCTACATTGATACCAATGCCAAGAACGGCATAATCAAGCCAGCTGTTTTCCAGTGACACGGATGCTTCAGTAAGAATCCCGCACACCTTTTTACCTTCCATGAAGACATCATTCACCCATTTAATCTGTGTTTCTTTACCGGATACACTCTCGATAGAAAGGGCAACAGCAACAGCGGCGCAAGTGGTTAGCAGAGCGGAATCTGTTGCTGACAGCTTGGGACGCAGCAGGATACTCATATAGATCCCCGTTCCCGGTGGAGAAAAGAATTTTCGGCCCATTCTCCCTCGCCCAGCGGTCTGTTCTTCGGAAAGGATCACCTTACCCTCAGCTTCTCCATTTGAGGCAAGGCTTTTCACGGCTTCATTCGTTGAAGATAGTGTCTTAAAGACTTCTACACGTAACTTTTGCCCCTGGGTATCCAGATATTTTGAAATTGCACTGGCAGATAGGATGTCTGTTTGAGGTGACATGGAATATCCTTTATTAGTTACAGCTTGTATGGAATATCCGTCTGTCTGTAACGATTTTATGGCTTTCCAGACAGCACTGCGCGTCACGGATAACTGAACGGCTATTTCCTCGCCGGAAAAGTATTCACCCTTATTACTGTCGAGCAAGGCAAGAATATGTTCTTTTACTGTCATGAACTTAAACCTCCAAAAGTATAACTCTCCGACCAAAACCCATTGAATATATTAACATCCAACGATTGCGACTGAATACTCTAATTCTATATAACAATTGGAAAAACTCAAGCTTGGTATTTAATTCTATTGTGAACTATAAATTAAATTTAGGTTTACAATCATGAATATCTCCATTATAATTCAGCTTACTGGACGTATTTACTAACCAGAATACAATTATTTATATCCAATGGAGGTCAATTTTTTGAAGACAAAAGAACTTATTTATGCTGCATTATTCGCAGCACTTATCGCGGTGCTGGGCATGATTCCACCCATTCCCCTCGGTTTCATTCCCGTTCCGATCACTGCCCAGACGCTTGGCGTCATGTTAGCTGGATGCTTTCTGGGAAAACGGATGGGCGCCCTCAGTCTAGTCATTTTCATCATTCTGGTAGCCATTGGACTACCTGTACTGACTGGTGGCCGCGGCGGAATCGCGGTGCTCATTGGTCCTTCTGCTGGATACATATTTAGCTTCCCGATCGCGGCCGGTCTTATCGGCTGGTATTCTGAAAAAATCTGGCCGAAGGTTCGAACTTGGAAGCTGATAGTAATCAACCTGATCTTTGGTGTATTACTAGTGAGTCTGATTGGCGCCCCTATCATGGCATTGATAACAAATACGTCGATATGGGCCGGTCTTGTCGGAGCATTGGCCTTTCTTCCGGGAGACATCATCAAAGCCGTTATTGCAGCCGTTATAACGATGCAGCTGAGAGCAATTAGCCCTATTGAAGAAAAAGCGCAGATGTGATGAAACCTTTGCGCCATTCTCGTTTAAATTCAGTTTAATTAGCCGCACTACTATATCTGTGTAAGGAACAGACAACATACATGGATATAGGAGATGGTTATGGTGACAGCAAATAAAACCAAAAAACGAATTGCTATTATCGGTGGAGGTCCAGGTGGACTTACTTTAGCTTTAATTTTGCAAAGACATGGCATTGCAGTAACGATTTATGAACGAGAATTACAGGATGTCAACGCCCAGCGCGGAGGATCACTCGACATTCATGAGGATTCCGGCCAGATAGCTCTGAAGGAAGCAGGATTGCTTGAGCAATTCCAGGCGATTGCGCGCTACGAAGGAGAAGATTTTCGCTTGTTTGATAAAAGCGGCAAGATCTATATGGACGAAAGAGCAGAGGAGGGAGAACAAGGTGGCCGTCCGGAGATCGATCGTGGAACGTTAAGCGACCTACTGCTGAATGCGTTGCAGCCTGATACGATTCGCTACGGTTACAAGCTGACGGAGGCAGTGGCTCTGGAAGGCGGCCAGCATGAGCTTCATTTTGACAACTGCGTGAAGGAGACAGTGGATCTAGTAATTGGTGCTGATGGAGCTTTCTCTAAACTGCGCCCGCTGTTAACGGATGCCAAGGTTTCTTATTCCGGGTTAACAATGATAGAGCTGCAAGTGGATTCCAAGGTATATCCTGATCAGGCATCCTTTAACGCGAGGGGCAAGGTGTTTGGGCTGGGCGATCATAGAGGTATACTTGCACAGCTAAACGGGGACGGTAAGATCAAAGTCGCCTTAACCTTCACGGCCGAGCAAAACTGGATGGATACATGCGGTATCCCTTTTGATCAACCAAAGGAAGCGAAAGAACAGCTGCTCGCGTATTTCGAAGATTGGGCGGAGCCGCTTCAGAACTATATCCGAAAGTCAGAGGATAATATTCTGCTAAGACGGATCTATACGCTGCCGGTCGGGCTTAAGTGGGATCATAAGCCGGGGATTACGCTCATTGGTGACGCTGCACATCTAATGTCACCGTTTGCAGGTGAAGGTGTTAACCTGGCAATGCACGATGCAGCTGAACTTGCACTTGCTATCATCCATCATGATGATTTCGATAAGGCTATTCAAGCTTACGAAGAGAAAATGTATGAGTATTCTTCGTCGTCTGCGAAGGTTTCAGATGATAACCTGAAGCTGATGTTCTCAGACAATGCCGCAATGAAGCTTAAAGCTACGTTTGATGAGCTGTTTGCACAGTTTGCTCAACAAGAATAATTTCATTAATCATATTTTTAAAACTCGGGTAAATGAAACCCGAGTTTTTTTATTGAAAAATATTAGGGTTATAGATGTGAATTTGTTTATACTATAAAAATTAAAATGAAATTGAAATAGGGTGGATAACCATGGATAAGGGATTTAATTTAGCCAGCCAACTATTAACGCTGCTTGATACGGAACAAAGATGGTATACCTTAGCCGAAGTGGAAAAAAGTTTAGGGATCTCAGATAAGACAATACGGAAGATGGTGGAGGAAATCAGCATGCAACTACCCTCTACTGTAACCATTGAAGTGTCTAGAGGAAAGGGAATTATTCTTCGACGTGATGGGCGAAGTACGATTAGTGAAGTGATTTCTTCTATGTTCAGACAAACCATTTTTTATCGGCTGATGAATTTATTGTTTACGAATGCTGGTCGAATGTCTGTGGAGGAGCTTTCTGAAGCCATGTTTATGAGTACCTCATCTTTGAAGAAGCTGATTGTGGAATTAAATAATAATGATCTAAAAGCGTATAAGCTACGCATTAGTTACTCTACACCTGCGATCAAAGGGAATGAAATGAATATTCGATATTTTTATTGGAATTTATATTGTGATGCGTATGAGTTTACAGGATGGCCCTTTGTGAATCTCGATTTTGCCTATATAAATCAGTTGATCACAAATATAGAAAATGAGAATAACATAGTATATTTTATCAATTCCAAAAGGAAATTGTCCTTTTTGTTGGCAATTGTAATAGAAAGAGCTGCTAAAGGAACTTGTGTAACAATCGAAGAAAATGCTTACCCATGGAAACAGGGGATGTTTTATATACCAGTGAAAGCCATAGCAGAGCGTCTTGAAGAAAAGCTGTCCATCAAATTTCCAAAGAGTGAAATATTCTTTATGCAATCCATGGTTAGTCTCAGCCAATATCATTATTATGAGGGGTCAGAGATCACTCCGATTAAAGAAGTCGAATTACATAAGGATAAAGAAGAATATCAAATGGGGAATCTGCTTCTCCTGTTGTTGGCAAAGGTATACCCGAACTTGGATATGCATGAACGATTTATCTTGGAGATTTACGGGTTCTTTGACAAGCTGTTAATCGAAAATGCCATTCCGGAATGGATGATGATTTCTAAAAGTCATTTAACAACGTATGTCGAACAGGAGTGCCAGCAGATATATCAAGAAATGCAAACCTGTATGCAAACGTGGAATAAAAATTACCCATCCGTTCTCTTCAATAATTTCCATTTAACAAAACTAACCTTAATTGTTCGTTCGAGTTTACGTTATACAAGTAAGAGGGCTTTCTTAGTGATCGGGGAGGAATTTTCAATTCGTCATTACATAGCAGATTTGATAAAGAAGGAAATAGGAGATCAGTTGATCCTTAATACTTCCATTATGAAAGGGCTAACCGACGAGATCATGCAGCAAAATAATATTGATCTTGTCATTAGTAATATCCCGGTTGCACTAAAGACCGTGCCTGTTGTTATTATTTCTACGATCCCCTCTAAAAGAGATTTGGACAATATTCGTAAAGAATTGCTTTTATAATTTGACCAATTATTTTCCGTTAGCTACGTAAGTTTTTGGTCTAGTTTGTAATGTCAAAAAACCTTATGCTCAATCTAGTTTCGAAACTGATTTTACTTGAGGGCAAGTGGAAAGCGATTTCGGTAAACCTCAGTTTACTATTAAAAGTTGGAGGAAGAACTATGAGTAGGCATCTAGGTGCAAATAAGGGAGAAATAGCAGCGCGCGTTTTGCTCCCAGGAGATCCTTTACGTGCAAAATTTGTAGCAGAACACTTTTTAGAGGAGGCTAATTGTTATAACGAAGTAAGAGGGATGTATGGATACACTGGATTATACAAGGGTGTGCCGGTGTCGGTGCAGGGGACAGGGATGGGAAATCCATCGATGAGTATCTACGCTACAGAATTGATCGTCGATTATGAAGTTAAAAAATTGATTCGCATTGGTACTTGTGGTGCGATGCAGAGTGAAATTAATATCCGTGATATTATAATAGCCCAAGCGGTGTCTTCAGACAGTAATATGACAGAGAAGATCTTTCATGGTTGTAATTTTGCACCTACAGCAGATTTCTCATTGTTAATGAAAGCGTATCAACAAGCACAAGCTAAAAATGCAAATGTTTTTGTTGGCAACATCTATAATTCTGATGAATTCTATCGTGAAAATTTAGATCGGCTTCACAAGTTTATGGATTTTGGTGTATTAGCAGTGGAAATGGAAAGCACAGCCCTATACACTTTAGCCGCTAAATATGGTGTAAAAGCGTTATCGATTTTGACAGTCGGCAGTCAATTGTTAAGACAGGAACACCTGACTCATAAAGAAAGTGAACAATCCTTTTATGAAATGGTCGAAGTAGCTCTTAACACAGTCATTGATGGCTGATTTATGGATAAGAGCAGTGTTGTTAGAGAAGAGAGTGAGAAAGAAATGAAGGTAATACTGTCAGGATTGCAGTGGATGATTTTTATGATCGCTGGTGCAATTGCTGCCCCCATTGCTATCGCAGATTTATATAACTTAACACCCATAGAGACTTCCGGGCTTATCCAGAGCACAATGATTACTTTAGGGATAGCTGGATTTTTACAAGGCGTGATGGGTCATAAATTCCCTATCCATGAAGGTCCGGCAGGGCTATGGTGGAGCATTTTTACGATTTACGCAAGTTTAGTGGGGGGACTTTATTCTTCTAACAATGGTGCTTTACAAGCTTTAAGTGGGGCAATGATCATTAGCGGTGTGTTATTTATCCTAATTTCAGCATTTAAGCTAATGGATAAAATCGCTCGTCTATTTACTCCAACCATCACTTTTATTTATTTACTTTTATTGATCTTTCAATTAAGTGGATCTTTTATGAAAGGGATGATGGGGATTACCATAGCCCACTCCATGTTAGATGTTAAAGTATTCATCCTTAGTGTGATTGTGGTATGCATTACCTTTTGGTTAGGAAAAAGTCGCTTTGTAGTACTCAGCCAGTTTTCAATAATTTTCAGTATATTGATAGGCTGCCTATTATTTATTATCTGCGGTAATATACCTGTGTTTTCTCATGCGGATACTCTATTTAAGCTACCGAAAATATTCCCATTTGGCAGACCACGATTCGATGCCGGGACGATCACTACTGCATTTTTATTAACTCTGTTATTAATAACCAATGCAGTTGCGTCCATCCGTTTGATGGAGACCGTTATGAAACAAAAGCAAGTGGATCATCGTCGTTATTTGCGCGCCGGGTTTACTTCTGGAATTACGCATCTTATTAGTGGCGGTTTAGGAGCGGTCGGTTCTGTCCCTATCTCGGGAGCGGCGGGATATGTTGAACAAACAGGGATGAAGGAGCGCAGATCATTTTTAATTGGATGTTGCTTTGTGATCTTAATATCCTTATTTCCGCCAATGATGAATGTTATATCAGCGATTCCAGCTCCCATAGGCTATTCCGTTACCTTCGTCATTTTTGTGAAGATGGTCGGACTAGCACTAAAGGAATTGAAGAAGGTCATTCATGAAGAACGAACATTTATCGTTAGTGGAATTTCCCTTTTAGTGGGTGTGGGTTTAATGTTTATTCCTTCATCAGCTACGGCCCATTTATCTCCGATCGTGATAGCCATTTTAAATAATGGATTAATATGCGGAAGCCTGTTGGCGATTATTTTGGAACAAGGGTTAATGTGGAAAGATTCATTCCGATATGAGGATTCCGAAAAAATTAACCGATAATTTGGAGGGCTAAAAATGCATTATCTAATTTCTATTGCTGGTTTGGTTATTGTTCTATTACTAGCATGGCTCGGAAGTAACAATAAGAAAAAGATTAAATATCGACCAATCATTGTAATGATTGCTATTCAGATCGGTTTGGGATTAATTATACTAAAAACAAGTATAGGTGAATTCTTAATTAAAGGGTTTGCCGATAGTTTTGCAAAATTGCTTGGATACGCCAATGAAGGGACTGACTTTGTTTTTGGTGGGATTGCAAATGAAGGGGCCCATACATTTTTCCTTTATGTTTTGATGCCAATTGTTTTTATGTCGGCATTAATTGGGATATTGCAGCATTACAAAATACTCCCGTTCATTATCAAATATATTGGTTTGGTACTAAGTAAAATAAATGGCATGGGCAAATTGGAATCTTATAATGCAGTTGCAGCCGCAATTGTAGGACAAAATGAAGTGTTTATTTCAGTGAAAAACCAGCTTGGATTATTACCAAAACATCGATTGTATACATTATGTGCATCTGCAATGTCGACGGTATCCATGTCAATCGTTGGTTCATATATGACGATGCTAGAACCTCGGTATGTCGTGGCTGCGTTAATATTAAACCTATTCGGCGGATTCATCATTTCATCCATCATTAATCCGTATGAAGTTACACCTGAAGAAGATATTGTTGAGGTTCAGGTAGAGGAAAAACAAACGTTTTTTGAAATGCTAGGCGAGTATATTATGGATGGCTTTAAAGTAGCCATAGTAGTCGGTGTAATGTTGGTTGGTTTCGTTGGGATCATTGCTTTAATTAACGGGGTCTTCAGCGGAGTATTCGGTATCTCGTTTCAAGGAATTTTAGGGTATGTCTTTGCACCCATTGCCTTTCTTATCGGTGTCCCATGGCATGAAGCTGTTGATGCAGGCAGTATCATGGCCACAAAGCTTGTTGCGAATGAATTCGTTGCTATGCTTGACTTTGTTAAGATCCAAGATGGTTTAAGTGGGCGTACTACCGCCATTGTCTCCGTGTTTCTAATCTCATTTGCTAACTTTGGATCAATCGGTACGATTGTAGGCGCTGTGAAAGGATTGAATGAAAAACAAGGGAATATTGTGGCACGATTTGGTTTAAAACTGTTATTTGGTGCCACACTTGTAAGCGTTTTATCTGCTCTGATCATCGGTATCATTTTTTAATTGAACCTGTAGGTCAAAATGAAGCTAAAGCTTAAAAAAACTAAATAAAAAATAGGAACAGGATACCTTACTTGTATTAAGAAATAGGTATCCTGTTTTTTTGTACAATTTCAGGTAGCCGCTCAAAAGCGGCTTTTTGTCTGTCTAGTCTAATGAATTTAACGCCTGAAGAAATCATCGATATCAAATGGGTTAATAAAAGAAGAACCGCCAGAAGGTTTGATAGCAAAAGTATTGACAACCTGTATATACAAGTTTAAACTGTGTGAAGTGTTTGAACTTGTATATACAGGTTTAATATTTGACATAAAGTATTTTTTTGGAGGTGTTCAACTTGAGTCAGTCCCAGTATTCGGAATGGTGGCGCCGATCTACGGTGTATCAGGTATACCCAAAGAGCTTTAAGGACACTACAGGCAACGGAACAGGAGATATTAAAGGACTTATTGAAAAATTAGATTATTTACAGAAGCTTGGAATTGATATCGTCTGGTTGCAGCCGGTCTATGTCTCGCCACAACATGATAACGGTTACGATGTTGCGGATTATGAAAATATCAACCCGGATTTTGGTACGATGGAGGATTTCGACGAGTTAGTACAGGAACTACACAGACTTGGAATGAAGCTCATGATCGATATCGTGGTTAACCATACTTCAACAGAACATGAGTGGTTCAAACAATCCATTTCTAGCAGGAACAATCCCTACCGTGATTATTATATTTGGAAGGACCCGGCTCCGGACGGCGGCTTACCCAACAACTGGCAGTCAAAGTTCGGGGGCCCAGCCTGGCAGTTTGATGAAGCTTCGGGACAATATTATCTTACTCTCTTCGATAAAACCCAGGCGGATCTGAATTGGGAGAACGAGAAGGTACGTAGAGCAGTGAATGATATGATGCTATTCTGGGCTAAAAAAGGTGTAGACGGCTTCCGAATGGATGTAATTAATTTAATCTCCAAGGATCAGCGCTTCCCTGATGATGACGGAAGTGTTTCACCGGGGGATGGACGTAAATTCTATACTGACGGTCCACGGGTCCATGAATACATCAAAGCGATGTATGAAGAGGTATTCGGTCCGTATGAGATGGTGACGGTCGGAGAGATGTCCTCAACTACACTGGAGCATTGCATCCGGTACTCGAGTCCTAAAGAGCGGGAATTTTCCATGACTTTTAATTTTCATCACTTAAAAGTCGATTATCCGAACGGACAGAAATGGGAGCTAATGCCCTTTGATTTTGAGGCGCTGAAAAGCTTGTTCACAGAGTGGCAGACGGAAATGCAGAAAGGCCGGGGTTGGAACGCATTATTTTTTAATAATCACGATCAACCGCGTGCCCTCTCCAGATTCACTGATGATAAGGTCTACCGTGTAGAGAGTGCCAAGCTGCTTGCAACAACTCTGCATGGACTTCAGGGAACACCTTATGTGTATCAAGGGGAAGAAATCGGGATGCCAAATCCGGTATGGAAGAGCATCGATGAGTTCCGTGATATTGAGTCACTGAATATGTACCGTATTTTGTGCGAACAGGGGAAAAGCCCTGAGACTGCTCTGAGTATTCTTCAGGAACGTTCACGGGACAATTCCCGTACGCCGATGCAATGGGATGAAAGCCGAAATGCCGGATTCACCACAGGTACTCCATGGCTGAAAGTTGATGAGCGGTATTCGGACATTAATGTGCAGAAGGAGCTAGCAAATCCCGATTCCATCTTTCATCATTACCGCAAGCTGATTGCACTACGCAAGGAGTATGAGATATTCCTTGAAGGTGTTTTCAAGAGACTCGATAATGGTCATCCTGAAGTGTTCGCTTACGCCAGAACAGGAGATGGAGAGTCGCTTGTAGTGGTCTCGAACTTCAGCAGCAAAGAGATTACCTTCCGTTTTGAAGAAAGTCACTGGGCAGAGTTATCATCTGGTAAAGACAAGCTTCTGATTGAAAATACAACAGAAACACCTGCATTAACACAAGAGCTTCAGCTTAGTCCTTATGCTTCCTATATGTGGTTAACCCGCTAACGAAGTGTACTTGAGTAGGAGCACAAATCAAATATGTAAGGAGTGAAAATATGGCTATAGACCGCAAAAATGTTGAGGATATTGTACGCGCAGTTGGGGGCAAGGAGAATATAGAGGTTGCGACACATTGTGTAACCCGGCTGAGATTCTCGCTGTATGATGAAAGCAAGGTGGATTCGGAAGCCTTGGACCGCAACGAATTAGTAAAAGGACAATTTTCTAGCCAGGGGCAGTTTCAGATTGTTATCGGACCGGGAACAGTAGATAAAGTATACGATGAAATGATTCAAATCACTGGCGGTTCTCGTTCTTCCAAAGATGAAGTGAAATCCGCTGCTGTCCGAAAACAGAATCCTCTGCAGCGTGCGATCAAGACGCTGGCTGATATATTTATTCCTATTCTTCCGGCTATCGTAACCGCAGGTTTGCTGCTTGGGATCAATAATATTTTGACCGGACCTGGTATCTTCTTTGATAATCAGTCGCTGGTGGATGTCTATCCCGCATGGAAAGACATTGCTGCGATTATTAATACGATTGCTAGCACAGCTTTTACCTTTTTACCAGCACTTATCGGTTGGGCAGCTGTTACACGTTTCGGCGGCAGTCCTCTGCTCGGGATCGTTTTGGGTCTCATTCTCGTGCACCCAGATCTATTAAGTGCCTATAACTATGCAAGTGCTTCCACTGAGGGAACTGTTCCAACTTGGAATTTGTTTGGCTGGCATTTGGAGAAGATCGGTTATCAGGGACAGGTATTACCAGTGCTGGTTTCGGCCTATATTCTGGCAAGGCTGGAGAAATTCCTCAACCGCCGGGTGCATGATTCCATTAAACTGCTGGTTGTTGCGCCAGTGACTCTGTTGATTACAGGTTTTCTGGCCTTCACCATTATCGGACCGGTTACGTTTGGCATTGCCAATGCCATCACCTCCGGCCTGATCTTTGTATTTGATCATTTTGCGCTTCTTGGTGGCTTGATTTACGGCGGATTCTATTCGCTTCTGGTCATCACTGGTATGCATCATACCTTCTTGGCGGTTGATGTGCAGCTCATCGGCAGCGAGGGCGGCACTTTCCTCTGGCCGATGTTAGCGCTATCAAATATTGCACAAGGTGCCGCGGCACTGGCAATGATGTTCGTAGTCAAAGAACAGAAGGCAAAAGGCTTGGCGGCTACATCTTCCGTCTCTGCATTCCTCGGCGTGACGGAGCCGGCGATCTTCGGAGTGAATATCCGCTACCGTTATCCTTTCATCTTCGGGATGATCGGCTCAGGGATTGCCGGTATGATTCTTACCGTTAATCAGGTTCGCGCTTCTTCCATTGGCGTAGGCGGGATTCCCGGCTTCCTTTCGATATTCCCTAACCAGTGGGGCGTGTTCTTCATTGGCATGCTTATTGTTCTCATTGTCCCATTTGTCGCCACTGTACTCTACGGTCGTTCTGTAGTGGGGCGTTCTGAAAAGAACCCAGCTACAAAGTCTGCTAGTACTGTGAGCGAAACAAACGATTTGAATAACCGCCCTACAGTACAAGAGACACAGGAATCCGTGAATATTCTGGAGCTTATCTCTCCACTCAGTGGAACTGCAGTATCTCTAGATCAGGTGCCTGATCCTGCCTTTGCTGAGAAACAGATGGGCGAGGGAATTGCAATCGAACCTTCTGAGGGTAAAGTATATGCACCTTTTGATGCTACAGTAGCTCATGTAATCAAGAGCAAACATGCGCTTATATTGGAGCATGCAAGTGGTGTACAAGTACTTATTCACGTTGGAATTAATACGGTGTCGCTTAAAGGAAATGGTTTTACCACCCATAAGAATATTGGCGACAAGGTGCAGGCGGGCGAGCTTCTGCTGGAATTTGATATGGAGGCCATCCGCGCAGCAGGTTACCCTTTGATTACTCCAATCATCATTCCTGCAGGTCAGGATATGGTGGAGAAGATTGAGGAGAAGACGGGACCAGCTGCAGCTAGACAATCTAGCATCTTGACTATTCATCTCAAGGGTTGATATAGACTCTATTGGCAAAGACTTTATATTACAGAAAGACAGCCCCTAGGGGCTGTCTTTCTGTAATATAAGAATTTGTATGTTTCACGCTATAAATTTTTCTTATATTTCCACGAGAAATGGTTATCGTCTTTAAAGGATAACAAAATCGTTTCTCCTTGTTGCCGTATTCTAATTGAATCGATGCTTCCAAAGGCATGACGTGATACAATAAAGGGCGGTGATCAAAATTGAGAGAAAATAAATATTTGCAAATTTATAATGAGTACAGCAACCAAATTCTTTCTGGACAACTGCTGCCGGGAACCAAGCTGCCTTCTGAAAGTGAACTTGCTGAAGCATATAGCACTTCACGAGAGACTGTTCGCAAAGCGCTGAACCTGCTGTTCCGTGAAGGATACATTCACAAAATTAAGGGCAGAGGCTCCTTTGTGCTTGATATGACGAGAATGGATTTCCCCGTTACCGGTCTGATTTCATTTAAAGAGATGGCCGATACACTGGGTACTGCCTCACGGACACTGGTAGAGCGGACGATATGTGAACCGGCAGGCTCCGCGCTCGCCAGACATCTGCAGATTCCGCCTGAAACCCTGGTCTGGAAAGTTATTCGTGCCAGAGAGATTGAAGGCGATCGGATCATTTTGGATAAGGATTATTTCCGAGCGGATATTGTTCCATTCCTAAGCGAAGAAATCGCTGAAGGCTCACTCTATGAATATCTGGAGCAAGAGTTGGGACTTAAAATCAGTTATGCGAAGAAGCTGATATCCGTTGAGCCTTCTACAGAGGAGGATCATAGACTGCTCGATTTGAAGAATTACACGCATATCGTAGTAGTACGAAACTATGTTTATTTGGAGAACACAGTGCTTTTCCAATATACCGAGTCCAGGCATAGGCTGGATAAATTTCAGTTCGTGGATTTTGCACGAAGGGTGAAACGATAAGCTAAGCTTAAAAAGGGGTATCCCAGTGTGGGATACCCCTTTTTTACGCGATATAAAATTCATCCTCCTCCCAAGTCTACAGTTATTTATGTGGTAAAATTAGGATAACTAAATATGGGGAGGCGTGTAAATTGAGTCTTGATCTTGTGATGATTATTTTTCTACTATTAATAAATATTCCAATATATAAAGTATTGTTTCGCGTGTTCTTTGTGGATAATGATGATTATAACGAAACGATTAGACATACTTTTACACCTAACATCGTTTCATTATTCCGAGGAGAGTATTGGAAGGATAGAATGAATACTGCAAGACTTCAGTTTTTTGTTATTATTTGCGTTGGGTTAGTTGTTTTAGAATACCTTGTTTTGAATAAAGTAATAGAAATTTTTCGTTGAAAATAGGAATTTGAATTTCTTGCATAAGCACCATTCTTTTATGGAAAACTTCTGTTGTGCAAATAAATAGCATGATTCCATTTTGGGAGGATAGTATTATGACAAATCAGGATCCGCAGGAGCTTCTTAAGAGTAAACATAAGCTAGACGAGCAAAAAAGGCAGTTCACAAATTTCGCTCGAAGTGCTTCCGGTCATGGTGAAGTTGAAGCTGGCCAGGAATTCAGTAATGATCGAGTACCTGACGATCAAAACCGCATGAAATCTGTTGAAAACAGACAAGACTGACTTTTAAAAAAAGCCGATCCTTTTCTGGATCGGCTTAGAAAATGATTATAACTACCCTTCAAGCTTTTGTGGAGCTTTTACTGCTCCAGGTTTCAAAACAGAAGCAAGAATAACGATCGTACTCCCTAGGCCAATCCAAGTGAGTGTGGATACGGCATCGTTCCAACTTAATCCTTTACCAAAGAAGAACAGCTCTCGAAGACCATCCACCATAAAACGCATTGGCAACCAAGAGTGCACCCAGTCCCGATAGAATGGAGACATCATTTCTGGGGCTAATGCAAGTAATGGTGCACCAAAGAAAAGGATTAAGGCGAAGATAGCGATTCCTTTGATGCCTACGAACGAAATTACGGCAGATATCATAAGGAAAAAGCTAAAGAATGTAATGGTTAAGAATAGTGCTGTATCCATAAATTGAGGGATATGAAGACCTATCATACTTTCTGCGAGCCAAGTTAATCCAAAGCCAACGACTAACGCAATAACAGCCCCCATAACAATCTGTGTTAACTTCGCAGCAAGTGCGTCTTTTCGAGTCGTTGTCTTCATCTTGCTAACAGCAAGAAAGAGAACCGCAGCGCTCGCCATACTTGCCATCCAAAGCGGTTGAAATAAGGAAATAGGGGAATTTCCATTAGCACTCTTCGTGCCGATTTCATTCACATTAGTGACCGTCTTGGTTATAGGACTTACTAAAACGGAAGCTTGCTCCACCGTCAATGTTGCACCTTTCTTTTTCAACCCTTCTACAATCTGAGTACGAACATTGTTGTTCATGTTATCAACAACACCGTTCAGGATTTGCCCAGCCATTGTGGAAGCCGCAGTATTCATACCTTGATTAATAAAAATCTGAACTTCAGGTGAATTAGGTGTTGGACTGCTCAAAGAGGCTTGCTTCGCACTAAAGTCTTCCGGAATGAAAAGTGCCGCGTAATAATTCTGTTTGTTTAAACCGTTTTGTACTTCCTCGATATTATTTACTTCCAACCATTTGATTGCTGGCTCCTCGTCGGAGGTTGGAGACGAGTTTTTCTGAATCATCTCAACAATCGTTTGCCCCATATTAACTTTCCCTTGATTGGGGATGTCAATTCCTTGATCTGCATTTACGATAGCGATTGGCATGTTCTTTGGTTTGATTTGAACGGAAGGGAAAAGCGCAAGTGAAAAAATAAAGATGACCAAGAATGCCATAATTGGCGAAATCAGTACGAACTTGTTTTTAAAGAATTTCATGGTTAACCCACTCCTTTTTATAATATCTTAATGATCCGAAGATGATTTCCGAATTCCATCCATTACAAAATGGATCGCATCCTCAATTTCCTCGTCACTGATTGAATCCTTATTTAACAATACAAACTGAGTAGCAATGAATCCGCCAATGAATGAGTAAATTAATTTTAGAAGTCTGTCAATCGGGATGTCCTTCAGTTCACCTCGATCTATGAATATTTCAATAAAATTAGCAATTCGGGGCTTTACTATTTCTGTAAAATAAGGAAGAAATTCATTTTTCAATTCCTCTTTATAAATAATCTCCTTGATGAGAACCTGGAAAATTTCTTTGTTCTCCGTGATAAATTCAATCCGATTTTTAAGAAAAGCCCTTAAGAATCCTTCAAAGGTCGAATCAGCATTCCCTATTATCTGATCAACTGCCTCATTCGCGAGGGAAGGGAAGAATTCTTTAATATAGGGGACAGTAAGAGATAATAACAGATTATCCTTTGTTCCATATTGTTTAAAGATGCTTGCCTCTGACACCTCGGCTAACTTAGCAATTTCTGCAGTAGAAGTATTGGAATAACCCTTTTCAGCAAATAATCGAATGGCTGCCTCTACAATCCGTTGTTGTTTTGCCGTTAACTTTGTGGATTGCGAAATTAAAATCTCGTTAAACAGGTTGTTAATATTCAATAATCAATTCACCACTTTCAGGATTTGATGATAAGTTAATGATAAAAAGTGAGTACTTACTTACTCGTTGTTATTTTAACGGCATGGTGGTTATCTGTCAATAAAAAGCGAGTAATTACTCACTTTAATATTATAGCCAATACTTTTTATGTAATAAGATGTTATTCTAAATGAAAGGTCTTCGAAAGGGTTAGATGAATATGACAGAGAGAGTCCATGAACAAATAGCTGAAAGAACGCGCCAATTAATCAAAGAATCATTAATGCAATTAATCGAGGAAAAAGGATTTAGTAATGTGACAGTTAAAGATTTGACACTTACGGCAGGAATAAACCGTGGCACATTTTATCTCCATTATCTGGATAAATATGACTTGCTCGAACAAATGGAGATTGAATTACTGGAAGGTTTAGAAGAGTATATGCACATATTGAATTATCAAGAGATGTTGGAATGTCATAAGGCTAACACTCCGTATGATCCGTTGGTTCAAGTTTTTCAATATTTAAAACAAAAGGGAAGGATTTTAAGCGGACTATTAGGTGCAAAAGGAGATCCTGCTTTCTCACAAAAATTGAAGTCGTTTTTGAAAAACGGTGTTTTTGCAGGATTAATCGATAGCTTTCAGGATGAGTCGATCCCTAAACAATATTTCTCAGCATTTGCAACTTCAGCTTATCTTGGCATTATTGAGGATTGGTTATATAGTGACATGAAACAATCCCCTGAAGAAATGGCAATCATTTATGTGAAGATCAAATTTTTCGGGATGAATTTGTAAGGCAAACTAAAAAGAAGTGAGGCTGAGAGCAGCAACGCTTCTTTTTTGAGATACTAACTATACCGGTTTGTAGTTATTCTCACACCACATCATTTACTAGAAGCAAGATTTTTCCACGCGTTTGTCCTACTTTCTCGTGAACAGCAGCAAGCTCTTTTAGTACTAATCTTTCCGTAATAAAAGGCTTTACATATCCTTGATCCACGATATCTGCGATTTGGGACAATTGCTCAGCATTACGCTGCACGCCCATTCTCACCACATGAACCCCCAAGTTTTTAGCTACATCTTCGTCTGCCGGATTGTAAGCTGAGACGAGGGTGCCTCCATCTTTGAGCAAAAGCAGTAATTTTGTCACTTCTTCTGAGCTAAGAGGGGAGAGGTTGAAAATTAAATCCACCTTCTCAGTTAGTTTTTCTTCTATTAATTCATTCTTATAATTGATGATTTCGTCAATCCCCAGGTCTTGAAGAGCGGAGATACTTTCTTCTGAAGCCGTTCCAATGACGTAAGCACCTTTCCATTTTGCAAGTTGAACGGCGATGGAGCCTACACCACCAGCTGCTGCTGTGATCAATACCCGTTGGCCGGATTGAAGATTACCGTGGTCGAATAAACCTTGCCAAGCTGTCATCGCACCACCGGGAAGAGCTGCGGCATCTTGTAAATCAATATTTTTAGGTGCTAAAGCTACATCATTAGCTTTGCAGACTACATATTCCGCGGCCGCACCATTTTTGGTCATGTCGAGAAAAGCAAATACTTTATCTCCAAATTGGAATCCATTCACGGATTCACCTATTTTTTCGATAACCCCTGATACATCCACGTTTGGAATAAAAGGTAATTCTAGTGGCAGAATATCCTTCATAACACCCATTCTAAGCATCGCATCTGCAGGATTGAAGGCAGTTGCCGCAACTTTAATTAATACTTCGTCTGCACTTACATCTGGAGTAGGAGCTTCCTCATATCGAAGTACTTCTACTGCACCGTATTGATGATATCTTACTGCTTTCATAATATTAAACACCTCTTCATTAGATTAGTTAATGAACAACGTGTTGATCGTTGATCTGACTATATCTTAAAATATAGATTCTTTCTAATCAATCAACAATGACAGGTTAGGTGTTGAGTGAATTATTAACCGGGCTTAGTTTTTCAAACCTGCTGCAGTGAATGGACCTTGGATCGTGATTGTAGACAGTATTCTGGCCATTTCCTCAGGAGATTCTTTTCCATCACCATTCAACCATTGTTCAAGTACGCCGATATGTGCTGAAGCTAAATAAGCAATTAGGTACTCACTAGGGACAAGTAAATTTTCTTGCTTAATAAGAGGAAATTCATTGTTTACAAACAGCGTTTTCCACATGAATGCTTTCATCTTCGTTTGAAAATTTAAATCCGCTTTAAAAAGTGCTTTCATAAACTTTCTATTCAGCTCAAGATGTCCAAAAAATCCAACAAGAATATTTATGGGAGCGGCTTGGGGAATATTAGAATGATGTTCTGTAATAACGTCGCCAAGATTCTGTTTAACAATATTTTTCATTTCGGCCAAAATTTCATCTTGGCATCTGTTCATTAAGTCATATTTATCCTGATAATGTGAATAAAAAGTGCCTCGATTAATTCTGGCTTTAGTTGTAATGTCTTTAACGGTAATGCCTTCGAACCCTTTTTCCTCAATTAATTCAATTAATGCTTCCCGAATGAGTTCCTTTGTTCTAATAATTCGCAAATCCTTATCCGTTTCTCGCATCAAAAGTCATCTCCTTGATCTTTATAATGTACACAATCCCAATTAGTGTTGGATATCCAGCACTTTCGACTGTTCTGATTATTGTTGAATGTCTTCATTGTGATTATAATTGAAAATATAAAGATAAACAACACGTTGTTCTTTTGAGTGTTGAGCAGAAAGGGTGGATAATATAATGCCTGTTATCGAGATTGAGCATTTGACCAAAGATTATGGTCATAATCGAGGGATTTTCGATATCTCCTTTAGCATTAATAAGGGAGAAGTATATGGTTTCTTAGGACCTAATGGAGCTGGAAAAACAACAACTATCCGTCATATCATGGGTTTTTCCCGTCCACAGCAAGGACACACCTTAGTAAATGGGCTTAATAGCTGGGAGCGAGCAAGCGATATCCAACGGGAGTTGGGGTATTTACCTGGAGAAATCGCGTTGCCGGAGGCTCTGACCGGGACACAATTCATCAAAATGATGGCAGAGTTGCGAGGTATCACGGATATGACACACACGCAAGCGCTGATTAAGAAATTTGAATTAGATCCTTCGGGCAGCTTGAAACGGATGTCGCTAGGCATGAAGCGGAAGCTAGCCATTGTTACCGCATTCATGTACGATCCCGCAGTACTAGTGCTTGATGAGCCCACCAGCGGCTTAGATCCGATGATGCAAGCTCTGTTTATTGATTTCATTAAGGAAGAGAAGGAAAAAGGTAAAACCATTTTATTATCGAGTCATATTTTTTCCGAGATCGATGCAACCTGTGACAAGATATCCATTATCAAGGATGGCCGCTTAATCTCTTCATTTGTAGCCAATGACTTACGACACAACGAGATCAAAACCTTTAAGCTCGAATTCAAATCTGAAGAAGCTTTTAACGGTTTTAACAATGATGTAAGTGCTCAGCAGGAGATTGAAGTATTATCTTTGTCGCCACACAAACATCAAGCTATAGTAAGTATCAACGACAATCAAATCAATCGTTTTATTTCCTTTATTTCCGACTATGATCTTAAGTTTTTCTCGGAGAAAAAGTTTACCTTAGAGGACTATTTCATGAAGTTTTATGATCGGAGTTCAAACGCAACAGGAGGTGCCCAACCTAATGCCATACATCGAAATTAAATATTTAACTAAAGACTTTGGAGATGGAAAAGGTCTGTTTAACCTAGATTTTTCTATTGAGAAAGGTGAGGTTTTTGGATTTGTAGGCACAAATGGAGCCGGTAAATCGACGACCATTCGCCATATGATGGGTTTTCTGAAACCAAAAAGCGGTGCTGTGACCATTAATGGTATGAATTGCTGGACAAATTCTGCCGAAATTAAAAAGCTTATTGGTTATATTCCAGGAGAGATTGCCTTTCCAGATGCGCCTACAGGAACAGAGTTTCTAAGAAGACAAGCGGAATTGTTGGGATTAAAGGATATGTCCTATGCGGAGAGTATCATTAAAAAGCTACAGCTTGATCCCACAGCCAACTTGAAGCGAATGTCGAAAGGGATGAAACAGAAAACAGCGATTGTAGCAGCATTGATGGCCGATCCCGAGATATTAATTCTGGATGAGCCTACTACAGGATTAGACCCACTTATGCGGGCTGAGTTCGTTAACATTTTGAATGAAGAGAAGAAAAAGGGCAAGACGATATTCATGTCTAGTCACATGTTTGAGGAAGTTGAGCATACCTGTGACAAGGTCGCTTTAATTAAAGACGGAAAATTGATTGCTGTAAAAGCAACAGCTGAAGTAAAACACAGTGAAGATAAAGTCTATAAAATCGAGTTCCTGTCCCATGAGGATTATCAACGCTTTTTGTCAGAACCTTTTGATTTTGCAGAGAAGCGAGACAGTCAGAACCAAGTCTTTCTAAAAATGAATGACCGAGAGATCAACCAATTATTTAGGACTTTAAAAGGGTATCCCGTCAAGTTTATAGCAGAGATAAAGTACACACTTGAGGACTACTTCAAAGGATTATATGAGGGGGAAACATCTAATGCTTAGCAAACCGATTTTCAAACAAACACTCAAAGCGAATTTTAAATTATGGCTCATCTTTACAGTAATCATGTCCGTTTTTCATGTCGTTCTTATCGCAGTGTTTAATCCAAGCACCCTTACCGACATGTCGAATATGGTTAAAGACACTCCACTTGCCAACCTTATGGGGGATGCTACGTTCCTTGGCATGCTCTCCAAAACTTTTTATGGTATTCAGGGTGTACTATTACCTATCGTGTTTATCATTATGACGGCTAATAGTCTCGTCGCTTCGCAGGTAGATAGAGGTTCAATGGCCTATTTACTTTCTACTCCGACGAAGAGAAGTACGGTAGTTCGTACGCAAGCCGTTTACTTAATTCTGTCACTCATCATTATGCTCGCTATCATTACCCTGGCTGGTCTTACTGCCATATCAGTATTCCAAGGGGATATGGATTTCAATAAAACCGATTATCTAACGCTTAACTTAGGTTTATTTCTTCTAATGTTTGCAACAAGTGGTATATCCTTCTTTTTCTCCTGTGTGTTCAATCTTTCCAAAAACTCGTTAGCATGGGGCGCGGGGATTCCAATGGCATTTTTCCTCCTTAAATTAATGGGGGATGTTGACAGCAGTTTGGAGAAGTTGAAATATATATCCATGAATGCATTGTTCGACACGAATGCCATCTTAAATGGTGGAAGCTACTCCATACAATTTATTTCACTTGCTGTAATAGGCATTGTCCTTTATGTACTAGGGATTCGTATTTTTAAGGAAAAAGATTTACCGTTATAATTGGGCTATTAAGGAAGAAATTGAATTTAATATTTATGCAACTATTAAAGGTAAGGCTCTTGGTAAATCCAAGGACCTTACCTTTCTTATTTCATTCTAATAGCATAGTTCGAATCCAAGCGCCCTTACCTACTGCCCATGGTATTCAACATTATGACGGAAAACATTGTGTTTTTAACAACATGGTTAAATTGACTTGCTAGGAATTGTTTACTATCCTTAATTTTGTACGGTATTATGTGCCGTTTCTACTTGACTATACGATTTGAAGCTAGAAGGCAGGTGCAGAACATTGATAAATTTGGACAAATTAGCAAAGGCATTTACTAAAGGTGTCTATGATATAGAAGACAGAAGCAGGTTAGTTATCCAGCCCAAAAGTTTATTAAGTGAATTTACCACCGTTAAGCATGGATTTCTGTTTATCATTCGCGGGGGAGCCAGGATACGAGTGAATGGAACGGTATATGAATTACGGCAAGGCTCAGTATTTCATGCGGCTCCAGGCATGCAGATGGATTCGCAGGTTATAGGACAATCAGAGCTTGAGTATTACTCACTTTTTTATAAATTGGATATGCCAGAAGAAATGAATAGTACTACCGAATTCGACTCTCATTTCAAGCTGGAGCCAGGAGCCAATCTAAAAATTATTGAATTACTAATCATGCTTCATCAGAATACCCATCCGTCGGGAGAAATTGGAAAGCTGCGTATCAAAGAGCTGTTCTTAAGCCTAATACATCAGGTTCTGATTGCTTGCAGTGACAGAGAGAACGACAGTTCACCGAATCAAAGGATGGTTGACGAAGCCCTTGCATATATTAAACTCCATTATATGAATTCACTTACACTCGGTGAGTTAGCGGAACGGCATGCAATGAGTATAAACCGCTTCTCTTACTTCTTTCACAAATATACGGGGCTGCGTCCAATCGACTATGTCGTTAATTATCGTATGGAACGAGCCTGTGACTTTCTTAAAGCAGGAAATTTTCCTATCCACGAGATTGCAGAGCGCGTCGGTTATGACAATCCGCTGTATTTCAGCCGTTTATTTAAAAAGAAATTCGGCGTTTCTCCCTCTGCCTATAGATAATATACATATCGAGTTACTTATACTTGAATGAAGTCTGCAGCTACTGGTGATGAACCAGAAGTGCAGACTTTTTTATTTAGATTAAATAATGATGCATGTAGAATTTGAGATTTGTATATTTGAATTCATTTAAATTTTTGATAAACTCACCCTTGTAACTGAGAATCATTATCAGTAAATTGATTTATAAATGAAAGGCTGGGAGATATGACACGAAACAGACAATTATGTATTGGGTTGTCCTTAAATGCAACCTGGATGAAAGGAGACGGCTGGCGGCACCCGGATAGCGGAGTCGAAAAGATGGGGTCTATCGAATATTATATTGATTTGGCAAAAATGGCGGAGAATTCTAAGCTCGATTTTCTATTCAGGGCTGATTATCTGTATGTTAGCCCGCAGATGTTAGGGGATTCCTCTAATTTCGGCAGCCCGGACCCTGCATTGTTTTTTGCAGCGATAGCCCGTGAAACCAAGCGGATCGGACTGGTGACGACGATTTCTACCACTTTTAATCCACCTTATGTTGTAGCAAGACAGCTTCAGTCTTTACACTGGCTGAGCAATGGACGTGCCGGCTGGAATATTGTCACTTCTATTGAAGGCGCCGATAATTTCAGCGATTCACCTATGCCTTCACCGGAAGAGAGATATGCCAAGGCAAAAGAGTTCACGGATGTTGTATGCAAGCTGTGGGAGAGTTTTCCGGATGAAGCAATTGTTATCGATCGTCAGTCAGGTATGTTCTCGGATAAGGATAAAGTGACTGCTATAAATCATTCTGGTGAATTTTTCAGTGTAAAAGGACCGCTTACTTTACCTGCTCACAGGTCAGGAACGCCTCCGCTATTTCAAGCCGGCGCTTCGGATATTGGACGGAATTTCGCTTCTTCCGTTGCAGATACTATTTTTGCAGCAATGCCGGATATTGAATCAGGAGTGGAGCTAAGGAGTGATCTGAGAAGAAGAGCGGCTGAGCAGGGCCGTGATCCGGATGCTATCAGAGTTTTGCCGGGATTATATTTTTTCCTGGCCGATACGCGTGAAGAAGCACTTGAATTACATAAGGCTGCACATGCGAATTTACATCTTGAACGCAGACATGCTTCGCTTAAATCTGTGTTGGGTCTTGATTTAAGCGGGTACCCCTTAGGTGTGCAAGTAACTGCCAATATGTTACCCGATTCCAATCAAGCCGTCCGCAGCCGGACACATGCCGAACTATTGCGGCGGTATATTATCAAAAACCAGCCTACAGTGAAAGAGATCCTGGACAGGCCGGAGGTTGTCGGATCTGCTCATTGGGTATCTGTCGGGACAGTCGAGGACGTACTGAACGATATTATTGAGCGGTTTGATGCGGGGGCTATGGATGGCTTCATTGCCTTGCCGGGCGGTTCAGAACAATCTATGGAATTGTTTTTTGAGAAACTGGTACCGAAGCTGGTTGAGAGAGGCTTGTTCCGAAGTGAATATACGGGGTGCACTTTTCGTGAGCATCTAGGGATTTAAAAAAGAGAGTTGAGGTGATTGAACAATGCATGAAGAGGAAATGTTTGATGTTACGATTATTGGCGGTGGTCCGGCCGGATTATTTGCAGCATTTTATAGTGGACTCCGCGAAATGAAGACCAAAATCATTGAATTTCAGCCTGTACTTGGCGGCAAGGTGCATGTCTATCCGGAAAAGATGATCTGGGATGTGGGAGGCATACAACCTATTCTTGGCTCACAGCTTATTGAACAAATGGTTGCGCAAGGGATGACGTTCCAGCCGGAGGTTGCTTTTAGCGAAAAGGTCACATCCATCTCGAAAGATGCAGCAGGTTACTTCGTATTGCACACGGCCGCAAACCAGAAGCATTTCACTAAAACTGTAATATTGGCCATTGGAGGAGGTATTCTGAAGCCTATCAAGCTTGAAATCGAGGGTGCCGAAAGATTTGAAATCACAAATTTGCATTATACGGTGAAGTCACTTGCCCGCTTCAAAGAGAAGACTATTCTAATATCGGGTGGCGGACATTCTGCTGTTGACTGGGCGAACGAACTGGCTCCGATTGCCAAGAAAGTGTATTTAACGTACCGGAAAGAGAACTTAAAGGGGCATGAAGCCGATATTTCGCGTTTGGCGAACAATGGCGTAGTGTGCTTGTTAAATACTTCAATCGAAAAATTGATTGCCACGCCGGATCACGAAAGAATAGGGACTGTTCTGCTAAAAAGCAATGACAACGGAGAAGGATTTGAGCTGTCCGTTGATGAGGTCATCATTAATCACGGTTATGAACGCGACAAAGAACTGCTGTTGAACAGTGAAATTAAATTAGATCTGTGGGAACATCGGATTTCAGGATCAGCAATGAGCGGGACATCCGTGCCTGGCATTTATGCGGCAGGTGATGTTCTGCATCATGAAGGAAAGCTGCACCTGATAGCGGGAGCGTTCCAGGATTCTGCCAATGCGGTAAACCAGGCCAAACAATACATCACGCCGGAGGCAAATTCGACCGGGATGGTGTCTTCACACAATGACCTGTTCATACAGAAAAACCGTGATTTAATGAAACATTTATACAGATAGTAATGATAACAACTCAAGGAGGAGTCAAATGAATAGATTATTTGGATGGATTGCATCCTTCATTATACTTGCAGGATTACTGGCTGGATGTTCCGAAACTTCAGTCACACCTGCACCTGTAGTCGGCAAGATCGTGGAAGCGGGATGGCCAAGAACAATTGCAGATGCCAGCGACAATGGAGTGGTGCTCAAAACACGGCCTGAGCGGATAGCGGTTCTTCATCCTTTGTATTTAGATTACTTTTTCGCTCTAGATACTCCACCAATCGCATCAACTAACGCAGTGGAAGCAATGAAAGATTTCGCTACTTTACAGCCTTATGCCGGAACTGCTGAGATTATTGATTTAGGCAACAGCAATGCGAATCTGGAAATGATCATGGATGCAAAGCCTGATGTGATTGTAACCTTCAAGGGTTCTGTTGATAGCAATTATGATGAGTTAAATAAGATTGCACCAGTCATCTTAATTGACTACACCGATACCTGGGAAAAAACGACGATGCTGTGTGCTCAGATCGTTGGAAAAGAAACGTTAGCGGAACAAGCCATTAAGGAAACCCAAGAAATGATTGCCAATACGAAAAAACAGTTAAATAGTCTTGAAAATAAGACCTTTGCCTTGCTACGGGTCGATGGAAAAGCCAATTTCAATGCTCAAGGCTCTAAAAACACGATGTACTACAATCAAACAGCGGGCTTTGGGTTGTTGCCACCAAAGGGATATCCCGAGGAGGGCGGAGCGCTTTCTCTGGAGGGGCTATACAGCATGAATCCCGATTATATTATTATTCAGCATGATATGGATATCGCAAAGGCGGCCATCAAGGAGAAGGAAACTTCAAAGGCATGGAACTCACTGGAAGCTGTGAAAAACAATCATGTTCTTATCTTTGATAATTCACTAAACAGCGCAAGTATTCTGGCTGTCCGTTTGGCTGCAGATCATTTTCTGCAATTGGCGGCTGAACAATAATTTATTATACAACAATCCGATTGCTCCCTGTAGGGTGATCGGATTGTTGTTATTTAGATAAATATCTTGTCCAGTTGTTTGGTGAAAATAAAGTATTAGACTGCCGCAGTTGTCGTTCCAATAACGTTCCACGTTAAGGTAATCACCTTAAGTGAGAAGGTCATCTTACCGTCTGGTAAACGAGGCCTATGGCTCCAGAATCAAAGGTCTTGTTTTCGGTTAGCTTGAGATTGATCTTCTCCTTGAGACCTTGGAATAACGGCAATCCCTTACCGATCAGAACGGGAGAAACTGTGATTTTATACTCATCAATTAAATCAAGCTGCATAAGCTGGTGTGCGAATCTAGGACTGCCGAGGATGACCATATCCTTGCCTGGCTGTTGTTTGAGGTTATTAATCTCATCCTCGACATCTTCTTTGATGAGTCTCGAATTATTCCATTCGACTTTCTCCAGCGTCGTGGAAAAAACGATTTTGGCTGTCTTTTCGATCCACTCGGCATGATTCCGTTCATGCTGCGAAGCTGATGGGTTCGAAGGCACAGATGGCCAGTAACTGTGCATCATCTGATAAGTCCCACGTCCCCAAATGACAGTGTCGGCAGTACTCAGAATTTCTTTCGCATGTTTCTCCAAATCAGCATCGTAGGAAACCCAGCCAATGTCCATTTCACCATCCGGCCCTTCTACAAAACCGTCAAGCGATGCGTGAAGAAATAGAACGAGTTTTCTCATTTTCAATTCTCCTTTGTTCATGAGGGATATTTGCATTATACATTAACTACATTTTAGCAGAATATTGGAAGGGAAGGTCGATGCGAGTACAAGAAGTTATCCTACAGGATAACACAAACGTTACATGTTGATACGCAATAACAAATATCAGAGATCAGTTTCTAATCCAAGTGTTATTTGAAAAAAAGTGAAATGCATATTAAAACCACATCAAAAGCTATTGTGGCAGCAAAACAACATGGTCGTGAAGATATGGCTGAGAAGAACGAGAAAAATCTACTACGTTATCAGGGGATACTAACTAACCTTCAAGAAGGCAACAACATTTTCGGTAGACAAGACCGTATAAAAAGAAAGGTGAGTGCTGGAAATGGTTAATTATGACCGTACAGCCATCTGCGAGAGGATCGAATTCCTTACGCCGTCAACAATCACAAGCACCCACTCCAAAGCAAACAAAGCGTGAGGTAAATGATGCGAATAAGGATATACTCATCGAAATGTTAAAACGCAACATCAAAACACTGCATGAACAACATAAAGCAAACACTAACCCTCAACAGCGCGGTTTCTCTTAGGCCGCGCCTTTTGCATTTAATCCCTCCATAACCAACGACAAAATATATTTTACCCGGGTAAAATTAGTGAAGTATTCAGAGGAGGATCTATAGAATGAAAGATGATCAAACGCGCTTTTGCTGCACAGCATTTTGGGTGTGGGAGTCGTCGCCAGTGGTTCGTTACAGCACGTTGTTACTACAGTGAAGGATACTCTGGATGACAGAGACCTCACACAGCTGCTTATATTTGACGATACCACGGGGAAGCAAATAGATGTTGATTTCCGTGGGAAGACAGATGACGTGCTCAAACGATTAGGAGAACAGTTTGGCGATTTGCCCGATATGGAAATGAATAACCAGCCTACACGGCGGGTCGGTCGACCCAAGCTGGGGGTTGTATCTGGTGAGGTTACATTATTACCAAAAGATTGGGAATGGCTGAAAAGTCAATCTGGAGGGGCGTCGGTAACATTACGAAAACTCGTTGGTGATGCTCGCCGTGCTGGAGGAAAACAGAGCAAGATACGAGAGTCACAAGAAGCAACATATTACTTTATGACAGCTATGGCCGGGAACTTCCATCAATACGAAGAAGCTCTGCGGGCACTGTATGCTGATAATTCGGATTGTTTTTACCACTTTATCGATAACTGGGCACCTGATATCAGAAACCATATCAAAAAATTAGCCGCTGATGCATTCCCCGAAGGGAACAAATGAACGAAAGAATGTGTATGCGTAAGGAATTTAGAATAAAAAAAGGAACGATGAAAGGAGCCGCACTATGACAGAATTTGAATTTAATCGTTACATCGAACTATCGCAACGTGCTGGCATGAGGTTTATAAGCGAGGCATCGAGGGCAGCATCGTCATGTTGAACCTCATGCGTTTTCGTGATGTTGCCGATTACACAGCCAATCCTGAACTAACACCCGAGGTTCCAATCAGCGGTGCCGAAGCTTTCAACCGCATATCGAGCACACCCTCCCATTTCTCCGTGAAAGCGGAGGTGAAATCATGTTTCTTGGCGATGGCGGAGAGTTTCTTATTGGACCCGAAGACGAAAGATGGGATCTTGTCATGATGATCCGCCAGAGCAGCGCGCAGTCGTTTCTTGCTTTTTCAAGTCATCAAGACTACATGGCCGGTATCGGGCATCGGACTGCAGCGATCGAAGATTCACGCCTTCTGCCTATGACAGAACTTACAATACCGAATTAATTGGAGGAGAACATAATCATGAACATTCTGAAAGTCAAAAGCGTCGAATTGGCCTATGACAGTTTTGGTAATGAAAATGACGAAGCTATTATCCTAATCGCCGGGCTTGGAACCCAGATGATCCGATGGACGGATTCGTTTTGTCGGATATTAGCAGTGCGGGGCTTTCACGTAATCCGTTTTGACAATCGCGACGTAGGTTGCTCGACGCATTTTAGCCAATATCCGACGCTGGATTTTGACGCACTGGCGACGGCTCTCATGTCGGGAAAGCGACCGGACATCCCTTACACTCTCAATGACATGTCCAACGACGCTATCGGACTACTCGATGCCCTTTCAATTGACCGGGCACATTTCGTTGGCAGGTCGATGGGAGGAATGATTGCCCAGATTGCTGCCAGTGAGTACCCTGAACGGGTTTTATCACTCACCTCCATTATGTCCAGTTCCGGTAATCCAACACTTCCGCAAACTTCCCCGGATGTCATGGCGATGATGACTAAACCAGCGCCGAACCCATTTGAGGATGAAGCAGGATTTTTGGCGCACAGCGTCTCTTTTGCTAAACGTATCGCCGGCACCGGCTATCCGTTTGAAGAGGACGCTTATCGAGCGCTCATTCTGGAGGAAGTCCAGCGAGCCTACGATCCAGGCAGTATTGGACGACAAATTGCTGCGATCGCTGTCTCCGGTGATCGTCGTCCGCGGCTGGCGACCATAAAAGTACCAACACTTGTCATTCATGGGGTGGACGATCCCCTATTCGTCCCGGCGTGTGGCGAGGATACGGCTTCTGCCATTCCGGGCGCTGAGCTAATGTTGGTTGACGGCATGGGACACGACTTACCGCACCAACTTTACAAAGTAATCGCTGATGGCATAGAGCGAACGGCTCGTCGCAATTGACACGCTGCAGCTGCCACCAACAGAAAGTGCAAAAAATATGGCGGAGGGGTTTGAATCGATTTCACTTGAAGTGCTTCCGATGGGATTATGTTTTTGTATATAATGGCGATGGTGATAACTATCATGATGAATTCGTAATGGAGGACCCTTTTTCATTAGAGCTTCAGCTAGATACAATTATGAATTTATTAATTAAATAACCCCTCCGTTTGGACTATGGAACAGGGCGTTTCTGATTCGAAGAGGAGACACTCCAAAAGTGAGGTTATCCTTTACCACATAAGGCTTTGCGCTAGGAGCAAGTGCCATGTTCAACATCCGCCCCATAAAAATTCCATGTGCAGCATTTAAAAGAGAATTTAAACCTATGGATATTAATGACATTGACATCCATAGGTTTTTCTAAAATAATAGAATGTAATTGAATACTGGTACCTTTAATTCAGTCCAGAGAGGCTGACAAGGACAGCGGATTTTTATAATCACGCGAGAAGCAGGGCATATTCCGTCAAGGGATGCTCTGTGTCTTGGCGCGGGTTATGATGAACAAAAGAGGCTACTTGTCAGTTTAACTTGACAAGTAGCCTCTTTTGTTTCTGCTTTTTTGGTATCAGGACACTTTATACTGGGGGTATTCTGATGAGTAAACAAGATCAAGAGTTTTCGTGGCAAGCAGTGCCAAAAACGCAGAGAAATCATTTTGGGAAGACATTTTCCGTCATGTTGGCATTCACTTTCTTTTCGGCAAGCATGCTGGCAGGGGGGACGTTAGGTGTCAGCTTGACATTCATGGAGTTCATAGGAATCGTGCTTGCAGGTAATCTTGCACTAGGCATCTATACGGGAGCACTGGCACATATCGCTGCCAAAACAGGGCTTTCCACGCATTTGCTTGCAAAATATGCGTTCGGTGAAAAAGGGTCCTACCTTCCTTCTTTCCTGCTCGGCTTCACACAGGTCGGATGGTTCGGTGTCGGCGTGGCCATGTTCGCAGTACCCGTCGCCAGAGCGATGGATTGGAATGTGTACCTGTTGATCTTCGTATTTGGTCTCGCAATGACGGCATCAGCCATCTTCGGCATGAAGTCGCTCGTCATTCTGGGCTATGTAGCGGTTCCGGCCATTGCTATTCTTGGTGGTTACTCCGTGTTCGAAGGAGTAGACACGCTGGGAGGTCTGCAAGGGTTGCTTGATTACACACCGACTCAGTCGCTCACCACAGCAGCAGCTTTGACCATTTGTATAGGGTCATTCATTAGCGGCGGAACGCTGACGCCCGATTTTGCCCGGTTTGCCAAGACGTCCCGGCAGGCGGTTACTGCAACAGTCATTTCGTTCTTTCTGGGGAACTCACTTATGTTCCTATTCGGCGCAGTCGGCGCAATGGCTTATAATCTGGCAGATATCTCAGAGGTTATGTTCTTGCAAGGATTGCTCATTCCTGCAATCGTCGTTCTGGGGCTGAACATCTGGACGACCAACGATAACGCACTTTACGCTTCAGGGCTGGGCTTCGCAAATATCACAAAAATCTCTAAAAAGTTTTTCGTCATCGTTAACGGCATTGTGGGTACCGTATTTGCCATGTGGATGTACAACAATTTCGTCGGTTTCCTGAATGTGCTGGGCGCGGCGATACCTTCCATCGGGGCCATAATCATCGCAGACTATTTTATTGTGAAGCGTAGAAACTATAAACCATTTGCCGACATGACTTTCAAGAATGTAAACTGGATAGCGATGGTTGCTTGGGCAATAGGTGTGGCCTTTGCCCAGCTAGCCCCAGGAATAACACCACTAAACGCACTTATCGGAACAGCGGTTGTATACACCGCATTGATGCTGATCCTATCTACGAAAAAATCCAAAGAAATGGGGAATACAAATGATTATACAAAACGCAAAATTGCGGGGTAAAGAAGGTTTATGGAATATTGTTGTGAAAGATGGGAAGTTTGATCTTATCACGCAGTCCCTGGAATCAACTACGAATGAGGAAGTCATTGATGTGGGCGGCTCCCTTGTGCTGCCACCGTTCATTGAACCTCATATTCACTTGGATACAACGTTAACGGCAGGTGAGCCGGAATGGAATTTGAGCGGAACACTATTCGAAGGCATCCAGCGTTGGTCAGAGCGCAAAGCCTCCCTGACACATGATGACGTTAAAACACGTTCCAAAACTGCACTGAAATGGCAGATCGCGCAGGGTATCCAGCATGTACGAACACATGTAGACGTCACTGACCCAAGCTTGACTGCTGTTAAAGCAATGCTTGAAGTGAAAGAAGAAATGGCACCATTCATTGACATCCAGCTTGTCGCTTTTCCGCAGGAAGGTATTCACTCCTTCCCGAACGGCGTGGAATTATTAGAAGAGTCGTTGAAAATGGGTGTTGACGTTGTGGGTGGTATTCCACACTTCGAATTCACAAGAGAATATGGCGTCGATTCGATGAAAGTTGCGTTTGACCTCGCTGAAAAATACGACCGCCTGATCGACATCCATTGCGACGAAATCGATGACGAGCAATCCCGTTTCTTGGAAGTCGTAGCCAAAGAAGCCTACGAGCGCGGGCTTGGTTCCCGCACGACTGCAAGCCACACGACGGCGATGGGGTCATACAATGATGCATACACGTACAAACTGTTTAGATTACTGAAGATGGCTGACCTAAATTTCGTCTCCAATCCTCTGGTTAACATCCATCTGCAGGGACGCTTCGACACGTATCCGAAAAGAAGAGGATTAACTCGCGTCAAAGAACTGCTGGAAGCCGGACTTAATGTATGCTTCGGTCACGATGACATCTTTGATCCATGGTATCCGCTAGGCACAGGTAATATGCTTCAAGTACTGCACATGGGTATTCATGCTTCCCAGTTGCTCGGATACGATCAAATCGTAAATTCAATCGATCTTATTACGAAAAATAGCGCAAGAACGTTGAATATCGAGGATATGTATGGCATTGAAGAAGGTAAACCAGCCAACTTCATCGTTCTTGAAGCAGAGAACGAGTACGAGACCATTCGCAAACAGGCCGGAGTGCTTTATTCGTTCAGAGGCGGCCGCAAAATCGCGGAAACACAGCCGCGGAACACTTCGATCATTCTTGAGAACGGTTTGGAGAAAATTACTTTCAATAAATAATCGGATGAAGCATGCGCTGTATCAAGCAGAGCCTGCGTTTAAGTCAACAATCCCCTTATGTTAGACAGGTATATAAGAGATCACATGATCGTGAACTCTTCCTGCATCCATGGGGGGATTTTTTTTGATTCTTATGTTTGACCATTTTTCTATTCCAGGACATTCCGGAACAAAACGCTATCATTACTAAGACTTTTTTCATAGCTTATTTCCAAGATTCGACCTTGTTTTCACCCACAGTATAGGCCGAAAGTATAAATTTACAACACTTTACATAAATCTATGTTTTTCCTAATCCTTATGAGATAGCATATTAGACGAAAGCGGTGGACAACTATGGGGAAATCCGCCGATCTATATCTCGAGGAGGAAGGAAATAATGGAGAAGCATTCAGGTTGGAAAAAAAGGCTGCTAAATTGCATGCTGGTTGCATCTGTTGCCGTACCTCTGCATTTGTTCGCATTCGGAGCCGATACGGCGGTACACGCTGAGGGGGCAAGCGATCCCGCACCATTCATTGAAGCCAAAGTGGTTAACGAGCATGCAGGCCAGAAAATACTGTTCGACAATACCCACGCACAGACGGCCGGAGCGGCTGACTGGGTTATCGACGGTGCTTTTTCCGACTTTGGCAATGCGCTTGCGCAGGAAGGCTATTACGTCAAGGAGCTTCGTAAGACCACTCCAATTACGCTGGGCGATCTTTCCAGCTATGACGTCTACGTCGTAGCTGAATCAAATATTCCATATAAATCCAGCGAGCAGGCAGCAATGGCGGAATACGTGGAGAACGGCGGCAGTATCTTCTTCATTGGCGATCATTACAATGCAGACCGTAATAAGAACCGCTGGGACGGAAGCGAGGCATTCAACGGCTACCGCCGTGGAGCTTGGGATAATCCAGCTAAAGGCATGAGCGCCGAAGAGGCTGACTCCGCGGCAATGCAAGGCGTAGTTAGCTCCGATTGGCTGGCAGAAGAATTCGGCGTCCGATTCCGCTTCAATGCCCTCGGTGATATTAACGCAAACAACATCGTGGCTCCCGCACAGGCCTTCGGTATTACATCAGGAGTATCAAGTGTAGCCATGCATGCCGGCTCCACGCTGGCAATCCTCGACCCGACCCGGGCGAAGGGCATCGTCTATCTGCCGAAAACCAACAACGCATGGGGCAACGCGGTGGACCAAGGCGTCTACAATGGCGGCGGCGTAGCGGAAGGTCCTTACGTGGCCGTAGCGAAAAAAGGCGCGGGCAAAGCCGCCTTTATTGGTGACTCCTCCCCGGTCGAAGATGCAACGCCGAAGTATTTGCGCGAGGATACCGGTGCCAAGAAAACGACTTACGACGGCTTCAAGGAGGCTGACGATGCTGAGCTTCTGGTAAACACCGTTAACTGGCTCGCCGAACAGGAGAGTTATACAAATTTCACCCAGGTAAGTGGGTTGACGTTGGATCAGCCAACGCAGCTGCTGCCGTTCGAAGAGCCGGCACTTTCCACCGAGCCGCAGCCAGAACCATGGGCCGCGCCGAATGCCGGCTACAAATGGTTTGACCGCACTACCTTCAAAGCGGGCTCCTACGGCGGACCGGCAGCTACTGCAAGTGCGGTGTACAATTTGACGCACCAGACGGTGCTGCCGAACGCGCAGGATTTCCAGATTCGGGTAAGCGCAGATAATCTCCCTGCGAATACCAGCGTATCAGGCTTTCAATTGGGCATTTACCAGGTGAGCAGCGGTGCCCAGATCGCCAAGATCCAGAACAGTGACGGCACTTGGCCAAGTAGCTATGCTTACAGCGCCAACTTTAGCTTGACATCAGACCTGAACGGCCATGCCTATAAAGATTTGACCGTGCAGATTAAACCGGGCACCACGGCTGCATCCAACCTGCGGCTGCGCCTGAACGGAACGAACCTGAAGACTGAATCAGTAACGCTCGGTAACGTCCCAGCAGAGCCGCTACCAGACGAGGAAGATCCGATTCCGGCGACCGTCTCCATCGGCGAAGCCCGGACCAAGATCGTTGGATCCTTGGTGACGGTTGAGGGTATCGTAACGACTGAGCCGGGTATTTTCGGTGGGCAAGCCCTTTACCTGCAAGATAAGACTGGTGGTCTTTATATCTTCCAGAGCCAAAGTGGCTTCCATGCCGGTGACACGGTTAAGGTAACAGCGTCCACGGCGCTTTACAATTCGGAGCTAGAATTGACCGAAGTTGTGAAGATCGAGAAAACCGGCACAGCGGAGCTTCCAGAGCCCGTTGTCGTGCCGGCGGTGAACGATGCCAATCAAGGTCAGCTGCTCAAGCTTAAAGACGTGAAAGTGACGAATATTATCACCGCCACTCCAAGCGGTTCCTTTGAATTTGACGCTATCGCCGAAGGCGGGACAAGCAATCACATCCGGGTGGATGTCCGGACGGGCATCACGAAGGACAGTTTCCCTTATGCGGAAGGACAGAAGCTCGATATTACAGGCGTAGCCGCGATCTTCAAAGAAGTATACCAACTCAAGCCTAGAAGTCTCGGAGATTTCAGCGTTGTGGAAGAAGAGGCAGCTCCGGTAACGACGGCAACGCTGTCGACGAATCCGAATGCTGCCGGCTGGTTGAACCAGACCGCCGAAGTGACTCTGAAAGCCAACTCCGGTACAGCTAAGGTTTATTACTCGCTAAATGGCGGCGTGGAAGCTGTATACAGCACTCCGTTGTCCGTAAGTAAAGACGGACGAAATACGCTGACATACCATGCAGTTTCGGGTAAGGGCAAGATCGAAGAAACCAAGACACTGAGCCTTAATATCGACACGGTTTCACCGACAGCAGTGCTGACGGAGTCCGGTCATGCGGTCGGCGATGTGGAGGAGGAAGCCCAGCTTAGGTTTGTATTGGTTGCCGAAGATAACCTGTCCGGCGTAGCCTCCAAGCAGCTTATGCTCGATGGACAACCCATTGCCGAAGAACAGACCCTGAATGCTGCGGAGCTGGGTGCCGGGTCCCATACTGTAAAATATGTAGTGATCGACGCCGCTGGCAACACTGCAGAAAAGAGCTACACATTCCAAATTACAGGTGGAGCCGCACTCGCAACTGACAAACCTGGACAACCAGTGTTGTCCTCGAACAGCGGCTACGGTTATGGACTCAGTGACGGCAACTTTACAGTCACCATGAACCTCTGGTGGGGCAATAATGCTACCAGCTACAAGCTTTATGAGAATGGCACGCTAATCGATTCCAAGTCGCTGAAGGATGTATCTCCGTCCGCCCAGACGGCAAGCACAGCGCTTCATGGTAAACCGAACGGCACTTATGTATACACAGTGGAGCTTACCAACAAATACGGAACAACGAAGAGCCAGCCGCTCACGGTGACGATCCGCGACGCCGCTCCGGGCAAGCCAGTCTTGGCCCATGACAACTGGGACGGAGACGGCTCTTATAAAGTAACAATGAATCTGTGGTGGGGCACTAACGCCACAGAGTACCGCCTTTATGAGAACGGGCAGCTGATCGACACACAAGCGCTAAACGCCAACACCCCTTCGGCGCAGATCGCTACGACTGACGTCACTGGCCGAGCTTCCGGCATATATGAATACCAAGCAGAGCTGGTCAATGCAGCGGGAGAGACCTTAAGTGATACTATTAAGGTAACTGTCAGCAATTAATAAGATGAGTTTCTAAATTTTACGCGTAATATACCAATATGCTGCAATGTTATAACACTTATAGAATCATACGATCAAAACAACCTAGGGTTCATACCTTAGGTTGTTTTAGTTTTGATATCAATATATTTAGAGCTTGGACAAAAGAAAGGTGCTTATATCTTTCAGATGTAACGTTTTTTTTGGCTTGTTCATATTCCGTTCATATTGTCGTCACGAAGAGGACATCTTGCTTAGTTACACTTTGAATAAGTCGCCACAGCGGCTTTAAGATACAAGGACAAGGAAGGGAAGAGATGAACGTGGCAGAATTAGTAGAAATAAAAACCACTGGAACTAAAAACCACAAGAGACGAAAATTGTGGTTAAAAATATTCGGAGGTATTGTCGGGGCGCTCGTACTGTTTATGGGCATTGTTTTTATCGTTAATGTAATCTGCAACGGGGTCGAGAAAAAGAAAATAGAATCGTATGGTCAGTATGTCAATGTAGATGGCAAAAAGATGAATGTGTACATTCAAGGCAGCGGAGATCAAACTGTTGTATTGCTTCCGGGACAAGGAACCCCAACACCTGCACTTGATTTCAAATTGCTGATCGATGAAATTTCTCCCAATTATAAGGTCGTGGTGGTAGAGCCTTTCGGTTATGGATTAAGCGATGAAACCGAGAAAGAAAGAACAACGGAGAATATTGTAAGTGAGGTTCACGAAGCGCTGCAGCAACTGGAGATTAACCGTTATATTCTAATGGGACATTCGATCGCAGGACTTTACGGAGCAACCTATGTGAACACCTACCCGGATGAGGTTCTTGCTTTTGTCGGCATCGATAGCAGCGTTCCCAATCAACCCGGCATGGATGTCAAATTGCCTTTGAAATCCATGCAGTTTCTTCAAAAATCAGGTTTGATGAGATTGTTCCAAAAAGTGAGCGGAGATCCGTATAAATCGCTCGCATTTGATGAGCATACCAAAGAACAGATGCATTTGTTTTCGAATCAAGTCGGTGGCAATCCAACGCTGATGAATGAATTGAGCCATCTCGGTTCCAATTTCAAAAATGGAGAAAAACTCACAATGCCAAATGAGTTGCCGTTGCTTCTCTTCGTTCAATCGAATAATGAGCACAATAAACAGTGGATTCCGCTACATGAGGAGCAAGTCAAACAATCCGCACAGGGAAAAATGATCCCGATGGAAGGTTCTCATTACCTGCATCATACAAAATACAAAGAAATCGCCGAGGCATTCAAAGAGTACATGAAGCAAATCCAATTGTAGAGTTGATAATTAAACCGCGGTGCCGAAATTGGCTCCGTGGTTTCTTTGTTTTTCGCTTCGTCTGTACACTCAGCCCAGCCAATGTAGTTATCAACTTTATTCCTGAGACATTGGAGTATGGTACACTTCAAGACAAATCTTGGTCATTTCATCAATGGATTTTGCAAAGTCGGATTGTATCCATTTGAGAAGAACATTATAGAGGGCCTCCGCTTTAAAGTAAATTCGGTACACATTCTCATCGCTTTTGTCATGAGCAGTAGAGAGCATCATTTCATTCAAGCAATCCAGAATCACATCATCAAACTTCGCGCTTTGAAGTGCTTTGTAGATGTTACGCTGCTGATAAATAACTTCAAAAAGCACTTTGATAAATTTTTGAGGTTCTTTGGCTTTGCCTGTTAATTCATTGGTGTAAGGCAAAAGTTTTTGATTAATCTCGAAAATAAGCGAATCGACCAAATCCACCAGAATCTCTTGCTTGGAGGAATAGTTGTTGTAATAAGCCGTTCGAGAGACCCCTGCGCGCTTCACAATATCGGTGATGGTAATTTTGTTAAAAGGCTGTTCCTGGATCAAGAAGACCAAAGCCGTGCAAATGGCTTCTCTTGTCAAACGGTTGGTTTCTTTATTGGACTGATGCTGAGAGGTATTTGGGCTGTATAATTCATGATTTGGGATGACATTTCCCCTCCGTTTGTACATTCTAGTGTGCGTTTTATTGTTTTTCATGAGTCTTTTCAATATGCTAAAACCATAAGGCATTACAAATGTAATGTCAAAATAGGAGTTAGATAAAATGGGAGGGCATCATGTTAGAGAGCGTATATAGACGATTGTCAGCGGTGCTGCTATTGATCCTAGCACTCTGTGCTGCGGTATTTATTGGTAAAGAAACGGTAATCTCGATAGTGACCATTATCCTTTTGTTAGCTGAATTAGGCATCTCCCTTTTACTATTAAAGAAGCGTGAGAAGTTACAGTTAGTATTTATTAGTGCAATGGTGGCAGAAGGGTTATTCTTACTAACAAAAGAATTTTGGCTGCTTGCGCTTTCCATCCTACTGCTGATCGTAGCGGGTTCATGGAGAGGACTCTATGGGCAAACGGTGAGCAGAAGAGTCACTCCGTTTCTAGTGGTTCGAAAAGTGTTATTCAGCATTGCAGTTCTTACCGTTACTGCATTTTGGGGGATTGGAATCTATGCAAAACCTATTACAACGCCTGTGGAATTAGCAACTGATGCAGCTGTGACGATCGATGAACGTACATTGGATTCTGCAGTAGTGATGCTGAAGGATATTGAAGTGATGAATTCTTTTGGAAGCCGTACAACCGGTTCTGAGGGTCACAATCAATTTATTGCATGGCTGGAGCAGCAGGTAACGGATATGGGGCTGCAAGTCTATCGTGATCGCTATTCTTTTGACCGATGGGAAGAAAAGAGCAGTTCGTTAAGGATTGATCAGCAGCCCATTCATGTCTCTTCAGCTTTTCCCTATTCCGGGGAAACTGACGAAAAAGGTGTAACAGGGGAACTGGTATATACGAAGCGTGGTGCTTATGATCAGGCTAGCGGAAAAATTGCTGTCATTGAAATTGAAAATTTTAAAAATTTTCCTAGTGGAATCGTAATGAACATGCGGGATTCATCTCCAATCGAAAGCCGAATTGCCCCAAATGAAGGGGATCTAGTGCTCACTACGGCTTTAAAAGAAGCTAAATTGGAGCAAGCGAAGGAAATGGGTGTAAAAGCAGTTATTTTAGTCTGGAAAGGAGTATCCGATGATAAGATAGAAAAGCAATATGTACCTTTTACCACCGATTATGCTGGAATCCCTGCGATCTGGGTCAATGAAACGGAAGGGCAAAAGGTGATCAGCGCAGCTCATGAGCACAAAGAAGGTACGGTTATTTTAGAAGCGGAAATACAAAAAAATGCCCCAACAGAATCCTTTTATGTGAAAATTGACGGTAAAAATAAAGACGAAGCAATTATCGTAAATACCCATACAGATGGGATTAATGTGGTGGAAGAGAATGGCGCTGTGGGCATGCTGTCCATGATTCGTTACTTGCAGCAGGAGCAGCCGGAACGTACGATGATTTTCGCTTTTGTAACAGGGCATTTTAGATTACCGGAATTCAAAGGATCCTCTCAGGCGACTTCCACTTGGATGGAGGGGCATCGTGAGCTCTGGGATGGCGCGAACGGCCATATGAAAGCTGTAGCTGGAATTACGGTTGAGCATTTAGGCAGCATGGAGTGGAAGGACGATGATACAGGTAAATATGGTCCAACTGGACAAATAAGTACAGAAAATACCTATGCGGGCAATGAAATGATGGCAGCCATTTGGCTGAAGGCTATTGAAAAGACAGACGGCACACGGACTGTATTATTACGTGGACATAACAAGTTTGAGTTTGGAGAGAGTCAGCCCTTATTTGAAGCAGGGATACCCGTGATTGGCTTCATTCCAATGCCAGACTATCTACTAGTAGATAGTGAAAACAGAGAGATGGACAAATTTGATGCAAAGCTTATGCATACGCAAATTGTATCGTTGCTGAAAGCGGTCAAGCTAGTGGACGCAACGGAGACGACTAAGCTAGGGAAGTCAGATGGGTATTCTTTCTTCTATGGTCGTACGAAATGATGGTGGTAATAGTGTTAGAAGAAAAGGAGGAAGAACTATATGTTAATCAAAAATGTTGAGGATATTGAATTACAAGAGTTTACAACTTGCTTTAACGAAGCCTTCTCCGATTATGTCATTCCGTTTCAAGTTTCTGCGCAGCATTTAGCTGATAAATTTGCAGGTGCGGGTGTTAATTATCAGATGTCATTCGGTGCTTTTGATCAAGATAAGCAGGTTGCATTTGTTATGCATGGCATCGGTGAGCGTAACGGCGAAAGAACTGCCTTTAATACCGGTACCGGAGTCGTTCCTTTATATAGAGGAAAACGGCTGGTCGCACAAATTTATCGTCATGCTTTTCCCATCCTCAAAGAAGCCAATATTCAAAAATGTTTGCTTGAAGTCATCCAAACCAATGTTAAAGCTATAAAAGCGTATAGTGCTTTAGGATTTCAAATCCATAGAGAATTAGTTTGCTTCAAGGGTCGTATTAATGTAAACCTTCCGGCCGATCATAGACGTACATTCATTTCTATGGTTCGACTGGAAGAATTCGATTGGACATCGGTACATGCTTATTGGAATTTCGAACCTTCTTGGGAACAATCCGCTGAGGCAATTTTACGAAACCCGCATCTGTACGATGTGGTCACCATAATGGAAGACAACAAGATTTGTGGATACGCGGTAATAAAATCAGCCAATGGAGCTGTTCTACAGTTCGGCGTTTTGCGAGAAAAAAGAAATCAGGGATTGGGACGTTCCTTATTTCATTGGATTGGAGAGAGACATGCACTCATCACCGTCAATAATGTAGACAAAAGAGATATAAATTCTATACGTTTCCTTAAAGAAGTTGGTCTTGACGTATTTATAGAGCAATATGAGATGAAAAAAGATTTGTCATAACGAAGATGATATTCGCTTTAATTCAAAAACACTGATGAGTTGAGTCAGTGTTTTTTTGTTGCCAAAAAAGGGTATATATAAAGGATTGGAATGAGAAAATATCGTGTTTCTCTAACATCGAAATACGAGAATACTTGTAGCATCACATATAAGCTAATGAATCAATAGCTCCTTCGGATGCTTTTTGTGTTATTCACCGAGTTGTTAAAAAGATTTGTCCCTTTCTTGAACGTTTAGAGATGAAGAGGTCTCAGTGATTGAATTACTAAAAATTTAAGATATGATAATTTTAATCATTAGGCCACTATATTAATCGGATTGCTTCAGTATCAGGTAAATAGGTCTCGCCATCTCTTGCTTTGTGAAATTTTTCTCTTTTTACATAGCAAAGAACGAGGAACGTCATACTAAAACGAACAGGCAACGATGTCTCTGAGCCTTGTTTAATCTGATATTGAATGCAGCCTACAGTTAGCTGGCCTAATCATAAGCATCAAATGACGAAAAATGAACAGAGTTTGAAGGGAGCAGTAAAGAATGGAAATTGATACGGTGCTATGGAGCAGGCTGGTTACAGGCTTGACTCTTGGGTTCCACGTTATTTTTGCGACGATTGGCGTCGGTATACCGCTAATGATCGCTATAGCAGAGTTCATAGGAATCCGAAAGAAGGACCCCCATTATACCCTTATGGCAAAAAGATGGTCTCGAGGATTTGTCATTTCTGTAGCGGTTGGTGTCGTGACCGGTACAGCGATTTCACTACAACTGGCCCTGGTATGGCCGAATTTTATGAAACTGGCGGGGAATGTTATTGCACTTCCGTTATTCATGGAAGTGTTCGCTTTCTTTTTTGAAGCCATCTTCCTAGGCATTTATTTGTATACGTGGGATCGGTTCAAAAATCCGTATATCCATTGGCTGCTGACGATTCCGATTGTCGCCGGTGCAGGGATGTCTGCCGTTTTTATTACGACGGTGAACGGATTCATGAACCAGCCTGGAGGCTTTGTCATGGAAGCAGGCCAATTCACAGCGATTGACCCAGTGCAAGCGATGCTGAATACAGCGACGTTCTCCAAGGTGTTCCATGTATTAAGCTCGGCCTATTTAACAGGTGCTGCCCTATTAGCCGGAATTGCAGCCTTTGCAATGCTGAGAAAAGGGGTATCCGCATACCACAAAAAATCCTTGAATCTCATGATGGCGGTTGTTTTGCTGTTCGGCTTGCTAAACACATTAGCTGGAGATGTGTCCGCCAAGTTTTTGGCCGAACATCAGCCGGAGAAGCTTGCAGCGGCAGAATGGCATTTTGAGACGGGTAGCGGTGTGGATTTGGTTCTAATGGGATGGCTGAATGCAGAGCATGAAGTTCTAGGGGCTCTTCATCTGCCGAAGGTGCTCAGCTTCCTGGCCTTTGGAGACTTTAACGCAGAGGTAACGGGACTGGAGGAATTCCCCAAAGATGAATGGCCGCCGCTTCTCGTTCATTATCTGTTTGATTTAATGGCCGGAATTGGATTTGCCTTACTCGCGATAGCGGTCCTGTATTTCCTGTTTGTGTTCTGGAAAAAACGTAATGCGCTTAACAAGTGGATGCTAAGCATCCTCGCACTGATCGCGCCGCTCGCTTTTCTGGCTGTTGAGCTGGGCTGGTTTTATGCAGAAGTTGGGCGACAGCCTTGGATTATCCGTGGATATATGCGTGTAGAGGAAGCAGCCACGACTTCTCCGAATGTTAGAATTATTTTCTTCGGCTTATTGCTCCTGTACATCGTACTCGGCAGTATGTGTGTAATCGTGCTAAGACGCTTGTTCAACAATAATCCGGCAGAAGTTGAGCTGGAGAAATATATGAAGGATCATCCTGATCAATCTACTACAGAAAAGGGGGGCACTGCATGATGAGTTACGAATTGATTGGCATCTCGGTGCTCTGGCTGTTCTTGTACGGCTATTTAATTATAGCTTCTATTGATTTCGGAGCGGGCTTCTTCGCCTTTTATGCACGTTTGACGAAGCAAGATCATTTGATTAATCGTCTGATTTCCCGTTATTTATCACCCGTTTGGGAGATCACAAATGTATTTTTTATCTTTTTCTACATTGGCATTGTCGGATTTTTTCCAGACACAGCCTATTATTATGGCTCAGCGTTGCTTGTTCCGGGAACCATTGCAGTAATTCTTCTTGCGATTCGCGGTTCGTTCTATGCATTTGAAAATTACGGCTCAAAGAAAAACATTGTGTATCTTTTTTTATACGGAGCTACAGGTTTACTTATTCCGGCTTCGTTGTCAGTGGCGCTAACCTTATCTGAAGGCGGCTTTATCGTGAAGCAGGGGGAGACGGTTTCTCTGGATTACTGGGAGCTGTTTACCAATCCGTTATCGTGGAGCATCGTTGGACTGGCAATCGTGTCCGTTTTGTTCATAAGCGGCTCCTTTCTGACATTTTACGCATCTCGGGCAGAGGATCATTCTGCGCTGAAGCTGATGCGTAACTACGCCCTGTTTTGGAGTACACCGACAATAATTCTTGCACTGACAGCATTTATTTATTTAGGTCAACACAATGAGCGGCATTTTCAAAATATGATGGATTTATGGTGGCTGCTGGGACTTTCCGTTGCTTTCTTCATGATCGCGATGTGGCTGTTATATAACGGACGCCGTTACGGATTAGCTTTTATATGCATCATGTTGCAATTTTTCTGTGCCTTTTTCGCATATGGAATTGGGCAATACCCTTATATTCTTGATCCGTTCATCACGATTCAGAGCAGTGCAACTTCGCCAGCAATGGGCTTAGCGTTAGTTATTGTGTTTATCGGTGGTCTATGTCTGTTGATCCCATCCCTTATTCTGGTCTTCAAACTCTTCCTGTTTGATGCGGATTATGTAAAAGGGAAAAAATAAAGCTGATTGATCTATTACGGCGTGTTTGAGGTTTCTCTACAAGCCTGTATATAAAGGAAGTGTGATCTGTGAAGAGGAAATCCAGTCTGATTTCTCAACAAATGTCTTTACAAAGGAAAAATATGGCCCTCCTCGCGGTTATTTCACTCGCGCTTGGCGTAGCTATTGTGAGTCAGGCTGGATTGCTTGCTGAAGCAGTCCAGCGGATTTTTGTGGAGAGGGCTTCGTTCTCATCGGTTATCCTGTTACTCGGCATACTTCTGGCAGTTATGGCTGTACGCACACTGTTGTCGTATGGAAACGGTAAAGTCGGCTTGCAAATGGCTGCCACTGCCAAAACAAATATGCGCGCAGCCGTATTGCAAAACTTGACCCATGCTTCCATGGCCGAAACTCTTAGTGGGCAGACGGGAGGGAAGGTCAGCATTGCTCTGGATGCTGTGGATGAGGCTGACAGTTATTTCAGTCAGTACATGCCACGTATGATGGAAGCAGCTATCATCCCGATTCTGATTTTGGTCGTTACATTTACTCAACATGCCAACACAGGTTTCATTCTCTTGTTTACAGCTCCGTTTATCCCGCTGTTCATGATTTTGGTAGGGCTGAAAACAAAGAACAAATCCGAAGAAAAATATGCGCAACTGGCTGAGTTTTCAGGGACATTTCTGGATTCTCTTCAAGGGCTGGTGACGTTGAAAATATTTGGACGGGCTAACCGTCAGCAGCAGGAGATTGAACGCAGCAGTCTGGGTTATCGGGATGCTACGATGGGAATTTTGAAGATTGCATTTACGAATACCTTCATGCTGGAATCGATCGTGATGTTAAGCATCGGTATTGTCGCTCTCGAACTGGCCATCCAGTTGCTCGTTTTCAAATCTATGACCTTCCACACCGCCTTTCTTGTTTTGTTGCTCGTTCCCGAATTTTACAACCTGTTAAAAAATACAGGAACAGCCTTTCACAGCGGCCGAACAAGTATGGGAGCGGTTCGTAAGGTGGAACAGATGCTTGTGGAGACGGCAGGGGTGAGCAGGGAGGCGAATGGCAATGAAGAGGTAGAAACATCCAATGAAATCGACGAGATCGACAATGACAACCTTTCAATGCCGCCATCCATAGAAATTGACCATCTACGGTTTCAGTATGCTCCAGATTCATTCGAGCTTAAGACGGGTCTGATCCAGCTTAGTCCAGGAGAACACATCGCCATCATTGGCAAAAGCGGTTCCGGCAAAACGACTTTGCTTCATCTTATTGCCGGTTTGCTGAAACCAGAATCTGGAACGCTTCTGGTAAATGGAAGCCCACTTTCGCAATACGATGAGGCCGTATGGTTCGAACATGTTAGCTACATTACGCAGCATCCGTATATTTTTGCAGGCACATTTTCTGAAAATATTGCGATTGGTGCTGGCGGAAACATCTCCAGAGCTGAAATGGAGCGGGCGGGAGAGGAAGCTGGCCTTACTGCGCTTACAGGCCAATTGGAGCATGGATTGGATACCTTTGTGGGTGAAGGAGGCCGGGGACTGTCTGGCGGGGAGAAGCAACGGCTTGCCTTGGCACGCGCTTTTTTGAAGCGACCTGCTGTCATTCTGTTTGACGAACCCACAGTTGGGCTGGATTTGCATACCGAGCAGGTACTGCAACGCTCCATTGCCAAACTGGCAAAAACGGCTACGATGATTACGGTGGCTCACCGATTATATACGATTCAACAAGCCGACAAGATTTTGTTTATGGACAATGGAGTATTGGTGGACTCCGGACGACATGACGAGCTCATGAAGCGCCTGCCCGAGTATGCCGAAATGGTTAATATAGAGCGGAAAGGGAGGGTATCATCATGAATGAGCTAGCTGTTCTATCAAAGGCGATGTTTCAGGAGCGCAAGGATATCGTTCTTTCGATTTTGTGTGGATTTATCGCCGGAATTGCCGGAGTGGCACTCTTTTCCGCGAGCGGGTATCTGATCTCGCAAACAGTGTTTGCGCCGCCGCTTTATACTTTGATTGTACTCACCTCGATGGTCAAACTGCTCGGTCTGCTTCGGGCGGCGAGTCGTTATGGAGAACGCTTGTATTCTCACCGAGCGACATTCTCCATGCTTAGCCGTTTACGTACATCCTTTTTTGCCAAGCTTATTCCTTTAACGCCTGGTATATTGAACAAAAATCGAAGCGGGGATCTGCTTGCGCGGATCGTTGGAGATGTGGAAAGTTTGCAAAATTATTTTTTGCGAGTCGCTTATCCTCCGATCATGGTCGTCATGGTATTTTTGGCTACGGTGCTGTTTACTTCTACCTTTTCGATCTGGATTGCCGTTTTATTTGTACTAGGTATGCTGATAACGGCATTCGTTGTACCGGGAATTGTGTTACTCGGGCAGCGGAGAATACATGGACGCGTTCGTGAGCAGAGGGCGCAGCTGTCCACGGAAGTTACCGAAGTGTTGTACGGTTTCCGGGATTTGAAAGTATACGGTCAATTGGCACAGCGGGAGGAGCATCTTCAGCATGCTTCCGCTGTATTGGCAGCTGAACAGCAACGAGCTTCCGGGCACTTGCTGCGCGGGCAATCGATGCACACTTTTGTTACGTTTCTCGTTTCCTGGGGAGTGCTGACGCTTGGCGCCTATTTAATTATGGAAGGTGCGCTTGCAGGCGTATTTCTTGCCATGCTGGTCATGGCATCACAAACCGTATTTGAAGAAGCGACAGCTATGGCCACATTACCCGCGTATAAAGAGGATAGCGAACACGCAGCCAACCGACTGACGGAAACAGTTCAGACCTTTGATGAGCAGTTCTCGCAGCCAAGTGGCACAATGTCTGTTAATCATGCTGTTACGATGGAACTATCCGATGTTACGTTTCAATATGAAGGGGAGTGGAGACCGGCACTCAGGGATATCTCTCTGCACATTTTACCGGGCTCCAAAACGGCGATTGTCGGGCCGAGTGGGTCAGGAAAATCAACGATTATCGAATTACTGCTCAAGCTGCGAACACCAACGGCTGGCGATATCCGTTTAAACGACATTTCGGTAAAGGAACTGGATGAGTCGAGCATTTGGCAGACGGCTAATGTGGTGTTGCAGCAAAGCCATTTCTTCAGGGGCACGATTCGGGACAATCTGCTGCTGAATGGAGAAGAACATACGGACGAACAATTGTCTGATGTGCTGGCTAAAGTGCAGCTGCCCAATACATCGTTGACCGATAGTGTGTATGAAAAAGGGGAGAATCTCTCAGACGGCGAGAAGCAGCGACTGGCTCTGGCGCGAGCGATGCTCCGCAAAGGACGCGTATGGCTTCTGGACGAACCAACTTCATCGCTGGATTATGTGACAGAGCAACAGGTTTTGAAGCATCTCTTCGCACAAGCAGCTAATGACACGCTTCTCCTGATTTGTCATCGGCTTACCGGATTGGAAGAGATGGACCGAATTGTGGTCATGGATCAAGGTAAGGTAGTCGAAACGGGTTCCTATTCGGAGTTGATGGAGCAAAAAGGCTATTTTTATGAAATGAAAAAAATCGAACAGCAAATGATCGGAGAAGTTGACGTATGTTGATTTAGTGACCTCAACTCCCCAAACTCCAGCTCCTTTAACTAGATTACTTAAAGGAGGATTCCCCTTTTGGCATGATACGTAGTATGCTAAACGACACGATAGCACAATAATACACTTAACAACAAATTTTTCTTATATCCTTTTAGGAGAGTGCTACTAGTAAGTCATAAGTCCTTCTCCATTTTTTATCATAATCGTTTCTAAGCACCGATTTTAATTCCGTGGAACAATTCAAAAGAACGGCCGCTGTTCGCATCGTTTGCGACAGGGCCGTTCTTTTGTTTTTCGTAGGTTAGCTTTAAATTGCTATTCTTGCCAAACACTCATAGGGTCCCATGGCTTGATCTGATTGTCATATTTTCCAGCCAAAAAAGCTTTCATGTCTTCCAGCTTAGCAGGCACCTCGTTCCAAATTGGAAGGGGGGGTAACCCTCGTTTGCTTTTCAATAAGATATCCACTGTAACATATAAGCGTTCTGGCTGAATCCAATGAAGGAAGCGGGAAATATCCATTTGCTTGGTCAGGGACAAGGAATCAATTTCATCATTGTAATGCTTGTTGAACTCGCTGATCAGGTTCAGGAGGTAATCTCTCTGCTCCTTCACGAAGTCCAAGCCGCAAATGGCGCCATGTCCTGGAACAACGATTTCGGGTTTAATTTCATCAATAATGCGATCAAGCACTTTAACCCAATTGAGGGTTCCCTCTTCGCTGTATGCCGTACAACCGTTAAACACGACATCGCCGGCGAACAGCACTTTTTCTTTTGGCATCCACAACAGCAAGTCACTGTCAGAGTGGGCTGGAGCTACATTGTAAATCATAACTTCCGTATCGGCAAGACGGATGTTGATATCGTCCTTTATCTCAATATTCGGGAGTACCCATTCTACGCCCTCCAGGTCGAATCCTTCAAATTCCGCTGCAAAAAACCGCTCACCCGGAGTCGATTCCGTAGAATCCTTTCCTCTTCTGATGACGCTGTCCATCCAGGCGATATTTTCGGTGAGACGCTCTCTGGAGGCTTCCTTGTGCATAATAATACAAGCATCTTCAAACGCTTTGTTTCCCCAAGCATGGTCACTGTTATAGTGCGAGTTCACCACATATGCGGGAGAGCCGCCGTTGCTTACTTCCATAAAAGTCTCCCGCATTTCCCGCGCATGGAACAAATCGAAGAACGTGTCATACACCAGTCCTTCACCCTTATTGATGAAGCCGGCATTGGCCCAACTAATCCCGCGATACGGCGAAATACCGGCAAAGACGCTATCTGCGACTTCAATAAATTTAACGCGAGGTTTTTGGATAATACGTCCATACTTCATGAAAATTCTCCTTTTTCGTATGTTTTTGGGGTAAGGCATACTGACTATGACTTTATTATAGAGAATGGAAAACAGAAATGCAAGCAAGTACTTGCATGCATTTATTCCATGCGATAAGATAGTAACAGAACAACATCACACTAGATGGAGGCGAGCAACATGAAGCTAGTAACCTTTCGAACCAAGACATCCCAGGAACCTTTGTTTGGGCTTGTAATTAACGAGAAATTTGTCGTGTCTTTTGCCGCAATCATGAAAAAGCAGGGAACATTCGTTGACAGTCTTGAAAGTATGGACCGCTATCTTCATTATTTGCCGGCAAGTTTTGATGCCGCTAAGGAATTGATGCAATATGCTGTCGAACAGTCGCATCAATTCAATGAAAATGAATTCTGCCCGATTGTAGCGGTAAAACTGCTGCCGCCAGTTCCGAAGCCGGCTGCGCTTATCGACTTCGGGCTGACGCCAAGACATCTGAGAAATGCTGGCGTAAATCTGCTGCAAAGAGAATATACAGGGCCAGAAAGAGAAGAGCTCAAACAAAAAATTGCTGGAAAATTCCAGCAAGATTCGAATAAAGTAACTTTCAGTTATTACAAATGTAACCATAATGCATTAATTGGCGATGGGGATACGATTCATTGGCCTTCTTACTCTTCCTACCTGGATATCGAGCCAGAGCTGGCCTTTGTTACAGGAATGGAGAACTGCATTGCAGGTTATGTTATTTTTAACGACAGTACTGTCCGCGATGTGCAATGGCCGGATTTCCTGGCGCTGACCGGACCGACGCGCTGCAAAGATTTTGATCACAGCAAAGGAATAGGACCATTTCTGGTTACGCCGGATGAAATCGAAAATCCGATGGGACTGGATGTGGATGTATACATCGGGGAAAGACTGCACTGGAAGGGTAGGACATCTGAGTATTCTGCACACCCTGCAAAAGTGATGGAGGAGGTTCTCAAAGTTTTCACGCCGCTCCCGGGCACGATTATTGGAATGGGGACGATACCGGATTGCTGTGCAATCGAGACCGAACAATGGTTGTTGCCCTCTGACCGAATCCAGATTACATTTGATAAATTAGGTACGCTCACGCAATTGGTGCCCGATCATATCAAGATTACGGAACCAAGCCGCTGGGAAAAAAGAAGCGATTTGCTTTAAATAAACATTTATGAAAATGATGAACCCCGATCCTGCTGCATGTGCAATACTTGTAGTAGAATGGGTTTAACATATGTTAAAGGAGAAGTACAATGCAAACTTCAGACAGAATTATTGAAGCCGCGACACGTCTCATCAAAAAGAATGGCTATCGGGGAGTAAGCACCAAAGCCATTGCAATGGAAGCTAAAGTTAATGAATCTACGATTTTCCGGCAATTTGGAAGCAAGCAAGGCATATTGGAAGCCATCATTGAAAGACATTCGGATATCCCGCAGTTTGAGAAGCTGTTAAAAGAGGAAGCGACCGATAACCCGGAAGTCGATCTGCTGAATGTAAGTCAGCAGTACCGTTTATTTTTCCATAAAAATGCGGACATCATTTTAATTGGCATCCGCGACAAAGGAATGCTTCCCGAATTAGACAGAGTGCTGGCCGATCCGCCGGCGAAGCTTCACTCCTTGCTGGTTGAATATTTTGAACGCTTGCAGAAGAAAAAAGTTATAGCCAGACAGAATGAGCGTCTTGTCGCAATGTCTTTTCTCTCGATGTGCTACGGATTTCAGATGAGCGAGCTGATTCACCGGCAATATCAATCCCAATTTGTCACCGAGGAAGAGTTCTACAAGCATAGTGTCTCATTGTTTGTTAAAGGAATTTTGGCTCAGTCATAAGCATTATTAAATTATTTAATGAGAAGTCAAAACTTAAGTCAACGGGCTGAGTCTGGAAACACGGTATTTCTATCCATTCATCTAATGGAAGAGCTTGCAGCAACGGTTGATGATGTGGTGATTATTAAGCATGGAACAATCGTTGCAGATGGAACATTGGAGAAGCAAAAGGTAACCCTCTCACGCTGGAGGACGCCTTTTTGCTCATATTGTAGTTTTTAGTAATGGAAAATAAAATACGTGGATGCATTATATAAAAAACATGACTCAATTAGGAACTGACCCCATAACGTGAGACAAATCAAAACACCTTCAAGAAAACTCAATCCTATCGTAAGATAGAGAGATTACCTTGGAGGTGTTTTTGCGTTGGCAACCAGAGTGAGCTACCCCTTAGAAATAAAGATGAAAGCCATAGAAATGAGAATGGCAGGTGTACCCGTAAAAGAAGTTATGGACCAGCTCGGAATACGGAATAAATCACAGCTAAAGACATGGATGAAGTGGTATCGAAATGGCGAAGCAAACCGTCTAGAGCAACCTGTTGGGAAACAATACAGCTATGGAAAAGGTCCAGAATACTCTTCGGAGCTCGAGAAAGTAAAAGCTGAAAACCGGTTTCTAAAGCAGCAATTGGACCTGCTAAAAAAGTACAAGGAGTTGGAGAGGAGGTGGAACAACAAGTCTTCGTTGCCTGGATCGAGTCCATTCGAGAAGAAGTGACGGTGTCTGAGGCTTGTGCCTGGCTTGGGATCGCGAGAGCTAACTACTACCGTTGGAAAGCTGTTGAGACTCAAAGTGTAGATCCAATGGTAGAAAAGATAAGGAGTTTATGCATTCAGCACAAATTTCGGTATGGATATCGTAAAATCACTGCTCTGCTTCAGAAAGAAGAACTTATAAACCACAAACGAGTTCAGCGGATTATGCAGCGCGAGAGTCTACAATGCCGTGTACGGATAAAGAAACGTAAGACCACCGGGCAACCTGCACATCTAGCAGAAAATCTGTTGAAGCGAAATTTTCATGCGGATACGCCCCTGCAAAAGCTCGTCACGGACATTACTTATTTGCCGTTTGGGGGTAAGATGTTGTACTTCTCCAGCATTCTGGATCTGTACAACGGGGAGATTGTGGCTTACAGTATAGCGGACAAGCAAGATACGTCTTTGGTTATGGATACGCTGAATCAACTTCCAAAACGAACCAGCATGCTGCTCCATAGCGATCAGGGTAGTGTATATACTTCTCAAGCCTACCAGACAGCGGTGAAGGAGAAAGGCATTACCATGAGCATGTCCCGTAAAGGAACGCCCGCTGATAATGCCTCCATTGAATCGTTTCATTCCACGCTAAAGTCTGAAACATTTTATCTCGAAGATCTCACATGTACAACGACGGCAATCGTTGTACAGACCGTTCAAGATTATATCACTTACTATAACTCAATTCGGATTCAAGCGAAACTAAATAACCAGTCGCCGGTGGATTTCCGACGACTGGCTGTTTAAACTTGCTAGGTGTTTTGATCCTTGTCTCACAATCGGGGGTCAGTCCCATTAAGCCCAATTTTTTCTAGGGCTTTTTTTGTTTGGGACCTCAGGATTGTGTTTGGTCTATACTTAAACTTTTCGGGTCAGTTTTATTGTACGAACTTTAATGCAAGATAATCATGCCTATTGGATGGGGATTTTCCAAGGCTGTACTTACTTAATATCTTATAAGAAATTCTTGAAATCACAGAAATTTATCCGGGTAGTGGGATGCTATTATACAAATATAAATAAAGACGAGGTGATGATATGCAAGCAAAATTGGCAGCGGACGCCATTCCCCTCACCAAAAAGCGGAATTCATGGATAAGAACGATAAAAAAGTATAAAGTGATGTACGCTCTCTTGTTCCCGGCATTAGTTTACTTTGCCGTATTCAAATACATTCCTATGGCGGGAATCATTATTGCTTTTAAAAACTATAACCTAGCATTGGGACTATGGGATAGTCCATGGGTGGGATTTAGAAATTTCACAGATTTTATGAACGGCGTTTATTTCTGGGACATCATGAGAAATACGATTATCATATCCCTTTATAAGCTATTGTTCGGTTTCTCAGCTCCTATCATACTTGCTTTGCTGCTCAATGAGGTTTATACCCAATGGTTTAAGAAAATCGTACAAACGATCACTTATTTACCCCACTTTCTATCATGGGTCATTGTTTATGGAATGATGGTGGCATTATTAGCCCCAGGGGATGGTCTTTTTAATATGATTTTCAAGGAAATTGGTGTTGAGCCCATCTCATTTCTAACGGAACCTGCCTGGGGCAGACTGCTGATCATCTTATCTGAAATATGGAAGGATATTGGTTGGGGAGCTATATTGTACCTTGCAGCATTAGCAGGAATCGATCCAAGCTTATATGAAGCGGCAAGAATTGATGGCGCTTCCAAGTGGAGACAGCTTTGGCATGTAACACTTCCCGGCATTCGAGGCGTGATGATTCTGATGCTGATCCTTAAATTAAGCCATATTCTGGATGCTGGTTTTGACCAAATATTTATGTTTGCCAACAGCTTTAATCAAGAGAAGATCGACATTATCGACACATGGGTATACCGTGAAGGGCTCGAGCGACTTAGGATTGGCTTGGCTACTGCTGTGGGATTGTTTAAAGCGGTCATCGGATTTGTTTTAGTGTTGGCAGCGAATAAGCTCGCCAAAAAATTCGATGGGCAAATTTGGTGAGGTGGTTATCAATATGATCAATTTGACAATCGGAGAGAAAGTCTGGCAAGCAGTCGTTTATTTTATTCTTATTATGCTAGCGCTACTTTGCTTACTACCCTTTCTATATGTGGTTGCTGTTTCAGTGACGCCAGAATCGGAAGTGTTAAGAAGAGGAATTGTTATTATACCAGAAACCTTTACCTTTCTAGCCTACAAAGAAGTATTCATTTCTCATGGTATCGGTCAGGCGTATAAAATTACATTGTTTCGAACGATAGTAGGCACTGCTCTCAATGTGTTCTTTACGGTAATAGCGGCATATCCGTTATCCAAAAAATATTTGCCGGGTCGAAGCCCATTTTTACTATTCATTGTCTTTACCATGATGTTTGGGGGAGGATTAATTCCGACTTATTTACTAGTCCGCTCTCTGGGATTGCTAAACAGTCCGTGGGTATTGATTATTCCACAGCTCATTAGTGCATTTAATCTGGTGATCATTAAAGGCTTTTTTGAGCAATTGCCTGCTGAAATCGAGGAATCAGCGAGGGTAGACGGTGCAAGTGAGCTTCAGTCGTTATGGCGGATCATTTTACCCCTGTCCTTGCCCGTCCTTTCCACAATTTCCTTATTTTACGCAGTCGGGCATTGGAACAGTTATTTTGATGCTATTGTTTATATCAATGATTCCAACTTAATGCCGCTTCAAGTGATCTTGCGCAACATCCTGCTTAACGTCGCAACACAAAGTGCTGATTCGCTTGCCAATACCGGAGCTGTCAGTACGTTCGCTATACAAATGGCAGCAGTTGTGGTGACTACAGTTCCGATTTTGATCGTTTACCCATTTATGCAAAAGCATTTTACCAAAGGTGTACTCTTGGGATCGGTTAAAGGTTAAAAAGCTATTCCAACCTGAGTTGTTACGGGGAAACCGTGATAATATAGAAGCAAAGGAGAGGTCATTATGCAACGTAAAGCGATTACATTGGCTATTCTGACAGCAATGGTCGGTGTGGGAACGGTATTGTCAGGATGCGGGGACAAAAAAGAGGTTAAATCGACAGCTTCGAGTAATTCGCAAGGCGAGCCAAATAAGTCTGAAACCAAATTGAAAATCTCGATGTTTAACCAAGGCACTTTCAACGCTGCTGCTCCGATTCCTCCTCGTGAAGAAGATATCCAACGCCAAATGTTAGAAAAAGCAGTGAATATCGACTTGGAAATGATGATTCCTCAATCCGGGCAAGCAACGACTAAATTAAATACGCTCATAGCTGGAGGAGATATTCCAGATTTGATCTTCTTGAAGAGCCGGGCTGATCTCGCGCAATATTATGACCAAGGCGTTCTTGCGGATTTGACACCGTATCTGGATCAATTTCCTGAATTGCAGAAACGTTTTAGCAACGACTCCTGGGAGGCGATGTCCTATCAAGGAAAAACCATTGGAGTTCCAGGTTATGATAATGTAAACGGAATCAGTCGAAGCTTCTTCATTCGCAATGATTGGCTGAAAAAACTGAATATGGAAGTGCCCACGACACCTGACGAGTTATTCGAAGTTATGAAAGCCTTTACAGAGAAAGACCCGGACGGTAATGGCAAAAACGATACTTACGGATTCATAGGCGGCATGAATAAAGAAGGCAATCTGCAAACCTACGGCTTTGATAGTTTGATGTGGATGTTTGGCGTCAATCCTCCCTCAGCCATTGATGTGAAAGACAATAAACCGGTGTTCCTGTTTACCGACCCAAAAATGAAAGAAGCACTCGCTTATATCAATAAAATGATGGAAGCTAAAGTTGTAGATCCAGACTGGGTGACGATGAATACTCCCGATTTGTTGGACCAAAAGTTATTTAAGGGTAAAGTTGGCTTCATGATAAGAGATGCCCGCAGGCTGGAACCAGATTATCAGCAGAAAATGAAAGAAATCAGTGGAGAGGTGCCGGAATGGATCGTCATTCCTCCTATGATAGGCCCTTATGGTGATCAAATTGTAGAGAGAAAATCGTTCCAAGGCAATTCATGGGCCATATCCAAGAAAGCGGATAAGGATAAAATTATTCGGATCTTGTCCATGCTGAATTATCTCTTTACAGACGAAGAAGCATATCCGAATTTTGCATACGGAATCAAAGGTATTCATTGGGATGTAGTGGACGGCAAGATTAAGAATAAAACCTCCGAATTATCAAAGGAAATGAAAGAAAAGTACCTATGGGTTGACCATTATAGAATGCCGCGTCGCGGTGATGATGCTGAATACTTCAGCTTCCAGAATCCTAAGACGGCAGAAGCTTTTAAGAACAATCAGAAATACGTAGCGCCTACTTTACCCGGGAATTTATTGACCGAAGACCCGAACGATACATTGGCAGCTGACCGCCAACGTTTCATTAATGAAAGTCTGGTTAAATTTATGACCGGCAAAGATCCTCTTTCTAACTGGGACAATTTCCTCAATACGTTGGAGACCAAGTTTGATATGCAGAAATATAAGGACACAGTAATCAAGCAATTTAAAGAAGCGGGCTTAATCAAGTAAATCAAGTAGAAACGGCTTCGCCGTCCTTTTAAAGGACGGTACCGTTTCAGCGAGAAAGATAAGGAACAATTTGCGCGAAGCATATAAATTCTTATCTTTTCAACAAAGAGAGTGGCTATAAATAGCCCCTCTCTTTATTGAAATATAAGAAAGTATAAGTTTTACTTTATACTTTATCCTTCTATTTTTCGAAGAAACGCTTATCGTCCTTAAAAAGGACGCCGAAGGCGTTTCTTCTTATCATATGCTATTATTTGTTTAAAACAGATTTAAAAGGAAGATGATCGATGCGAAGAAGAATCAGCTTGCCTTTAAAGTTATTTTTTATCGTGTTTGCATTTGTATTAAGCTGCATAATCTTAATAAGCCAATTGTCTTATCACTATGTCCAAAAGGAAATAAGAACCACTGACATTTATTACACCAACCAAATCCTTGACAAGGTAGATCAGTATTTCACAGTTAATTTTTCCTCCTTCCAGACGATCCTGTTCTCGGTCGAAACATCGGTGAAAGCCAACATTGAGAATACTGAAGTGATTAAAAAGCAATTAAGAGAGCTGTATGAACTCAACAGTAATTACGTCAGTAATATTTATTTGATCAAAAGCGATTTATCCATTCTAGGCGGGAGTACACCTACCCGAATATTCGATGAACCTTTAGCTGAAAGAGAACCTTTGTTTGATGCGGCTGACAAGAACAAAAGGACTACATTTGTCAGTGATCCTTACAAATCTAAATATTCCGGCTGGACCGTTACGATGGTTCGATATCTGAACAGTGCTCCGTTTCCTATGGCCATTGCGGTAGATTTGGATCTAAATGCCATTGAAGAGACCTTGTTCAAGATTAATAAAAAAGAACAAATGGATTTGGCTCTAATCACCGCATCAGGAAAAATCATTGCCGGATTTCCGGAAAATAAAGGACCCTTAAATATTCAAGATCATACTTTTTCAATCGGTGAAACGTCAGCGAAACAAATTCTGGAGACTACAGAAACAAGCCTTCAACTGCATACCAAGGATGGCATTGCGGTCTCCCTTCTGAAAAAACCGACTGAGAAATTCAACTGGACCCTCATCTCGATCAACGATGAATCCCGCTTGAAAGCTGCTTTGTCCAGATTAGAAACCTATTATATCGGGCTTCTAGCTGCTGGTCTTCTCTTAAGTCTGTTCATTTCCTTTTTTATTGCCAAATATATAAGGACCCCTCTCTATGCGCTCAAAACAAAAATGAAGCGGGTGGAGCAAGGCCTCCTCACAACTACAATATCGATTAACCGAAACGATGAGTTTGGAGATCTCTCCCGAGCATTCGATCGTATGCTGCAGCAAATTGTGGAACTGATACGGGGAGCAGAGCTACATAATGAACTTGAGCGGAAGCTGGAAATCCAAGTGCTTCAGTCTCAAATAAACCCTCATTTTCTGTATAACACGCTTGGTTCTATAAGCAATGTCATACGACTCGGACAAATAGAGAAAGTAGATGTGGTAATCGAGTCTCTCATTTCAATATTGGAATATGGGATAGCTGATGCTTCGGAGAAGGTATCACTGCGTCAGGAATTGCAAAATGTATCGGACTATATCGCGATCCAGAACATCCGCTATAACAGGAACTTTCACTTGATTGAAAATATCGAAGCAGATTTAATAGATTTCCCAGTTTTTCGAATGCTGCTGCAGCCCCTTGTGGAGAATAGTATCTTCCATGGTTATAACGGAGGGGGGATCGAAGGCCCTATTACTATTCATGCGTACAGGGAGGGCAGCAACGTCATCATAGAAGTAGTGGATCAAGGCGAGGGAATTCCAACTGATAAAATAAAGCATGTTTTGATTTCAGAACCGAGTGATGTGGAAGTGAAAAGGAAAAGAATCGGGTTAAATAATATTCATGACCGAATAAGACTTCACTATGGTGAACAGTTCGGGCTCCAAATCATAAGCATACCTAAGGAAACAACCCGTGTTCAAGCCTTATTCCCAGCAGGCTCGTTTAAAGGAGATGCATGATGGTGAGAGACTACACCTGCTTCATTGTTGACGATGAAGATCTAATCATTCAGAGATTGGAATTGTTTTTTAACGAGCTCTCCCATAGAGATAAGCGATTTCATTTAGTGGGAAAAGCGAATAATGGGCTGAAAGGGATAGAGGAGATCGCAAAGCTTAAACCGGATATCGTAATATCTGATATTGTTATGCCGCGGATGGATGGAATTTCCATGATTGAGCAGCTAAAACCAAAGCTTCCCCATACCCAATACATACTTTTGACAGCTTATTCATCTTTTGAATACGCCCAGAGAGCTATTCAAGCCAACGTATTGGAGTACATTGTTAAGGTTCCGCTCAGGGAAGCGGATTTAGTTCGCGCTTTAGATAAGGCAGCCGGGATTTTAAATGAGGTTAAGAAAAAAGAAGCGGAAATTCAATCGTTAAACGTATCCGTGCTTGAAAATAAATATAGAGTCCGCAAGCAATTTTTTAACGAGCTTATCAGAGGCGAAATCCCTTCTCATCGGGCATCGGATTTTGCCAATCGCATGCAATTCCATTTCTTTCAAGCCAACTATTGCTGCTTTATTGTTGAAATGAATCTGTATGAAAGTTTCCGGAACGATTATTCAGCGTCAGATCAACACATTTTGAAATATGCGATTACGAATATAATCGAAGAAACTGTGGTGAATGGTGGCAGGGGTGTAGCTGTAGATCTATCCGATAATCGTTTTATTGGCTTTCTTTCCTGGGAAAATAATCGCAGTGATATGGACACGGAATATGCTTGCCATTCATTGGGCAGTCAGATCGTCTCCCATTTACATCAATATCTGAATCAAAGGGTATCCGTCGCTTTTGGAGGTCCGCACCGAGGCTGGGAATCCATCAAACAAGCTTACATGGAAGCTAATAACGTGAGTGAGGATTTCTATTATCATGAAGAGAAAGTAGTCAAAACCCCCATGCATCGGTTCCAATACCGTAATGACAAAAAGGAGGCCTTTCAGCTGAAATTGGCTGATTTTCTCACATGGGTACAAAGGAAAGTTTCCAAGGAAGAGCTGGAGAAAGAACTCTCTGATTTAAATCAATTTGTGACGAATCATAAAATTCATAAGTCTATCATGGAACCTATGCTTCAAGACTTGTACAGAGACATTACTGCGAAATTTAAATCGGGGAAATCGTTGACCACGGATGTATCAGAGTTTCCTATAAAATTCATGACATTTCGGGAGCAGCTTGCCTATATTGGCGACTTCACATTCGAATATGTACACGCTGGCCAACTTTTACATCGTATAGAAATCATGAGTGCTATGCGATTTATAGAGAAAAACCTGAAACAGAGATTAACGCTGGAGGCGATTGCCGAGGAAGTGAATTTAGCTCCATCGTATTTTAGCAGCTTATTCAAAAAAACAATGAACGAGGGCGTTATCAGCTACATCAACCGAAAAAAAATCCACTTAGCTCTCGAGCTGTTAAATGTTCAGGATTATTCTTTATTGGAATTGTGCGAGGAAGTAGGAATTGTGAATGAAGGTTATTTTTGCAAATTATTTAAAGAATATACGGGTGATACGCCTAAGCAATACCGGATAAAAATGACACGGTATGAATCCTAATAAGGTTGCAAAAAATGTATAAATTTCTCGTGAAATCATGTAAAAAAAAAGGCATCAAAAAGCTTACCATGATAGAAGGATCTAATCATGGAGGTTATCAAAATGGAGCTTATTAAAGCAGATGTAACCGTCGTAGGCGGAGGTATTGCTGGGATATGCGCTGCCATTGCTGCCGCACGCCAAGGGCTGCAGGTTTCACTTATTAATGATCGGCCGGTTCTTGGGGGAAATGCGAGCAGCGAGGTCAGAGTTCATATCAACGGGTCAGCATATCTTGGAAACAGTCCATCCTATTATGCACGCGAGGGCGGATTGGTGGAAGAACTCAAGTTGAAGATTTTTCACTATAATCCGTTATACAACAAGAAGCTGATGCTTTCGCTTTCGGATACGGTCTTGTTGGATATGGTTTATGCTGAACCTAACATTTCTCTATTTCTGAATACATGCGTGCATGAAACGGGCATGGCGAACGGCAGAATTAAATGGGTGGAGGGCCTTCAATTGGCTTCCGAAAGAAAATTCCGTTTCGAAAGCCGAACCTACATCGATTGCTCCGGGGATGGAGTTGTCGGATATCAAGCAGGTGCTCTCTTCCGCTGGGGGAGAGAAGCGAAGCATGAATATAAGGAAGAATTGGCTCCTGAAGTGGCGGACCATTTCACCATGGGCGATACGATCCTGTTTCAAGCCCGTGACGTAGAATATTCCGTTCCATACAAAAGACCAGGCTTTGCATATGATATTACGAAGTTGGCCTTTTTTGATAGTATCAGAAAAGGCTTAAACCATCGGTCTTTACCTAGAAAAATCAACGGCCTTGGCGGATTGTGGTGGCTGGAATACGGCGGACATTTGGATATTATCAAGAATAATGAAGACATCGCATTGGAACTGCGGAAATTGGTCTACGGAATTTGGGATTATATCAAAAATAGCGGCGAATTTGATGATGTGGACAATCTCATCTTGGATTATGTATGCCCAATCCCGGGAAAACGGGAGTCGAGGCGGTTCATTGGGGATCACATGTTGTCTCAGAACGATCTCGCCGCGAAGCCGCATTTCGAAGATGCCGTATCCGTCGGGGGATGGTATATGGATATACATGCTGCTAAAGGCATCTATGATGAGGGGCCGGCTACAGCTTGGAATTTCGTGCCTGGCTTGTACAATATCCCTTTCCGCAGTTTATATTCACAAAATATTCCTAATCTAATGTTCGCTGGCCGCAATATAAGTGCTACCCATGTGGCATTCGGATCTACGAGGGTAATGGCAACCTGTGGTTGTATGGGTCAGGCGGTTGGAACAGCTGCTTCGTTATGTTTGAAATATGAGGTGGACCCCGCAACGATAGTCGAAGCTCATATGGGAGAACTGCAAGAGCTGTTGCTTCGAGACGGGCAAACGATTGTAGGGCTTCAAGAGGAATTGAATCCTTATTTTGCTGATGGATTAACTATTCGTGCCTCGTCTCAGCGCAGCTATGACAATGTTCATCCAACCGAAGAGATTTCCTTGGAGAAAGGGTTATGTTTAGTCTTGCCGATACAGACATCCTTGGCGGAAAGTGTACGCATCAAAATTAAAAACAGGTCCGAGCATTCGGAAACTTTGCAGGTGAAGCTGTTTGGCGGGGAACGGAAAGAAAATTATATTCCGACCAGCGAGTTAAAAGACTACCGCTTGGTTATTGCAGCCGGTCATGACGACTGGATTACGCTTAACTTGGGCTGCAAGAGACCGGCTGACGATAAAATCTACATCGTATTGGAAGGTACGGCAAGCCTTGCCGTCTACGTCAATGAAGAGAAATTGACAGGAGCGGTTAGCTTCTATTATAGACCGGAAGAACCTTCTAGGCTGAAGAAATTCAATAAGAGCATTTGCTTTAAGGAGCTATTGCCAACCCAGAATATGTATAATCCCGAGAATGTCGTCAACGGCTTCTCCAGACCCTATGGTCTGCCGAACGGCTGGATTTCTGAACGTACGGAAGAACAGGAATGGTTGGAATTCTGTTTTGCAAGCCCCAAAAATGTAGACGAAATCCATCTCGTCTTCAATTCACAGTTGGATTTGGAGCATTTCAACGACCCGATCGAGTCCCTTATTCAAGACTATGATATGACCTTGACCTTAGAAGACGGAACCGATAGGACAATCATAACTCGTGGAAATTATCTCACGCTGAATAAACATAAGGTGAAAGCGAAAGATGTAACCCGAATCCGCTTCGATTTCTGTGCAACTTATGGTTCGTCTTATTTTGAAGTGTTTGCTGTAAAATGGTTTGCTCCTAAATTTGATAAATGAGGTCAGGTGAGGTCGCGATGAAGGAATTATTCCCTCGTAAAGGACTCCCCAATATAATTCAGAAATTGGAAAATGGGGATACCGTAACAATCGTCTATTTCGGCGGTAGTAATACCCGTTCTGAAGGCTACAGGGTCATGACGGCGGATTGGCTTCGTGAAAAATATCCTAAGGCGGAGATCCGCTCTGTGAATGCAGGCATTAATGGGACAGGATCGGATTTGGGCTGTGCCCGTTTGGAGACAGATGTACTGCGTCATCGGCCTGATCTAGTATTTGTTGAATTTGTCGGTAACGATGGCGGAGATCCCGAATCCAAGGCGCGGATCGAAGGGATTGTCCGCCAGATCCGCAAACGTAGCCGGTTTACCGATATCTTATTCGTTTATACGCTGAAGGAGCGGGATGTGGCCTTATTTCAGTCTGGGGAATACCAGAAGGGGGCTCTGATGCAAGAGGAAGTGGCCGACTATTATGGTATTCCTTCAATTCATCTGGGTGTAGCGGTCAGTCACTTGGTGTCGGAGGGAAAACTCGTTTTCACCTCAAGGGAAGACGTGTCCATTTCCGGAGCCGTTGTTTTTACGCATGATTCGATCCATCCGACTATTCCCGAAGGACACCAGATCTATACGGATACTATCACCCGGTCATTTGAGAAAATTAGAGAACTTCAAGATCATTTGGGAAGGTTAGTACATCACTTCCCTCAGAATCCGTTGGTTCCAGCTAATCCTTGGGAGTATGCAACCCTGCTGTCATTGGATAGTCATACTACTTTTTCCGCAGGATGGTCATACATGACGCCCGATGATTTTGCTTTGGTGCGTGAGTACAATTGGTTGTTCCCCGGTCTATGGCGAGCAGTCGATCCTGGAGAGGCTATCACAGTGCAGTTCGAGGGAACCCATATCGGGTTATTCGATATCGGGGGGCCTGATTCTGGCAGATTGAAGGTGTCAGTGGATGGTGGGGAACCCTTTCTTGTTGATCGATTCACACTACACAACGATCATAATCGAAATCAGTATGTATTCTTACCGGAGCTCCCGAATGGAAAACATACAGTTCGCTTTGAAATCGATACCGAGAAAACAGACAAAGCGGCCGTGTTTGAGGCATGCGGCAATGAACGAAGTAGAGAGCACGTTAGAAAGCATCCAGATTGGTACGATCAAACGGTGATTCAGCTTGGGAAGTTGTTATTGGTGCAGCCGCCATTATAATTAACCAATAGGCATTTTACAATTGGTAAACCTATATCATAACTGACTGCAGTTGAGCGGTCAGTTATGATGTAGGTTTCTTTTTTGCTTAAAATCTTATAAGAAATTCTTGAAATCAAAGAAATTTCACAGTGATGTGACATGCTATGATAAAAACGAGAGGATTAGCCAGAAGGATAAGGCTAATTGCTTCTTTACGATCTTCGAACAAAGGAGGGCACCATTATTTTGAAAGCGTTATCAACATAAGGGAGGCTGTGAGTTGTATGATAAAAAGGAAGCTGTTTTTCTTAATCGTTTTCATTGTGACGATAGTAGTTCCTTTCAGCCTAGTCGGGATAAGGACCGCTTACGCAGAGCCCTTACCGTATAAGACGATTATCATCGATGACGGGAGCATCACGATCAATGATGTTGTGACACCTGATGTGGATAACGAGAACAACGGCTATTCGGCTCCAAATTGGACCACAAGTACAGGGGTGAAGGGATATGATAACTCCAGTTCTAAATATACGAGTACAGCAGGCAGAACGATATCCTGGAATCCTCGATTGGAAGCGGGAATGGCGAAAATTTCATTATATAAGCTTAACTGGGAGGATAAGGCCGATAGCAATGTAAAAATTGAAATCGTTCATAATGGAACGACGGATGTTTTCTTTGTGGATTTGCGACCTTCATTTGGTGCTCCTGCGGGATGGGTGGATTTGGGAGAGTACTATTTTTCCGGGGTTGGTAAAGAATTCGTTAGATTAACTCGGTCTACCAGTACAACCAGCACGATAATTACTCGTGCAGATGCGGTCAAGTTCGAAGGGAATATTCAGCAAAAAGAGCCGCAGAAGACGATCATCATTGATGATGGAAGCATCACGATTGATGATGTCGTCACCACTGATGCAGATAACGCAAATAACGGGTTCTCCGCTCCTTATTGGACTACAAGTACAGGAGTGAAGGGTTATCATAATTCCAGTTCCAAATTTACCGATGCAGTAGGAAGAAGCATCACATGGAATCCGCGATTGGAAGCAGGGACGGCGAAAATATCATTCAACAAGCTTGATTGGGCGGATAAAGCAGACAGTAATGTTAAAATTGAAATTGTTCACAATGGGATCACGGATGTCATGTTTATGGATCTGAGGCCTTCGTCGGGCCCATCGGCCGGATGGGTGGATTTGGGGTCCTATTATTTCAGTGGTAATGATAGCGAATTTGTCAGACTGACTCGAACGCAACCTACGACCGGAAAGATCATTACGCGGGCCGATGCGGTCAAGTTTGAAGGGAACATCCGGCAGCAAGCTCCGCCGTTGCCTCCGCTGCGCAGCCGTACATTGGCGAATCTCAGTTACACGGAAAAAGGCAGTATCGAGAATGACAACTATAAAGTAACCTTCTATGAAGCAGCTTGGGATGGTGGCAAATCCATCGTTCGTGATTTGTTCTACAAGGATACGGATACGGGGAACTGGGTGCCTGTCAATAATGTGGCGGAAAGACTTGAAGAGCAATGGGTCATATTAGATGGGAATGCCGGGAGTCTAACCAATTACTACGATACGATGAACAAACGCTGGATTACATTCGACGAGATCGATTTCCCTGACAGCCACACGGCGATATTAACCGATACTTCACATGGAAGTGATTACGATTTACAAGTGAACTGGTCCATGTCAGGGGACAAACCTGATGTTTCCTTCACCTTTACACCCCGCCGGGATGGCAATTATGTGATCGGCTATCAGTCTTTCACAACAGAGCAAATCTCAGGCGTCAATGAAGTGTTAAATGGTTTCAGGTCACATGCAAAAATGGTAGGTTCAGTCGAATCAACAAGCTTAAGGGAGCTGAGCGCTCCGATGAGTCTGGTGGAAAAGAATGACGGTTCGGGGAATCCATTGACGTATGGGGTATTTGTACCTTCGGATGAGCTTCCGGTGGAATTTGAACCGACGGGAGGTGTTACGAAACAAAGGCTTGGCATGAGCCTTGTCAACAATGAAGGCAGCGTGCAGCCAATCTTGTATGCTCCTCAATTAGGGACTTATTCGAAAATGGCCGCAGAAAGCACTTATCAATTTCATATGGGACTAATCGCTCAAAAAAGCAAATTGTATGTGTCCTACGCGGATGTTCTTTGCAATGAGTATGGTTATTCCGCATACCGGGAAAATGTATCCGATCAGTCGCTTACTGACGCGATGTTCAATATGATCGATTTACTTAAGATAGAGCCGCAAGGGGACGACTCTGTTAATTATGTCCCGTCGCCAAGCGGCTGGTGGAATCGAGCCAAGGGATTTATTGATATTGAGAACGAGGATAGCATTCGAACCACATCGAATGCAGTTCTTCTGGGAGCCTACTATTTGACCGGAGACGACCAGCTTTACGATACGAGAGCGCTGCCGTCCATCCAGAACGGTGTATCGCGAAATGGAATTGGATGGTCACCGACGCAGAAGCCAGTATACGGTGTGCCGTCGTTATGGAAAATGGCATCCTTGCCGTTCGATTTTTCAAGCGTAGCCGCTGTCCATCAGATGATGGGGACTTCGGCAGGAATTGGGGCGCTGGCACAGGAAGAGTACCTCGTGCGTGATCCTGACCAGAAAGACCGGGGTCCTGTCATTCAGCCCCTGATGATGTATCGTATGACGGGAGATGCGCAGTATTTACAGGCTGCCAAGGCTGCAGCCGACAGCTATATCATGCAGCATATTGATACGCCTGCATCCGTAAATGTGAGTAAAAATGAGTTCATTTATTATTATAGCAAGCTGTGGATGGAGATCTTGGAGCTTTACGAGGAAACTCAGGAACCCAAATACTTGAATGCTGCTTATAAAGAAGCCAAACGGTATGCAACGATGTTCGTTGCTCGTCCGGTTCCAGAAGGTGCCGTTACGATTCCGCAGCCTGAGACGTATAATTACGCGGAGTCGTTCCATTGGCCGGAAAGTGGTAAATATCAATATCCTCGGATCAAGCTCCCAGAAGATGTAGCCGGAGGCGTACAAGCGGATAGTTGGCTTGTTTCTCCCAATGGATTGACGTTTGAAGCGGGAAGTACAACTGGCTATTATCGGATGAATGCGCAGGAAGCTCCATTCATGCTGAGATTGTCGCTCTATACAGGTGATAAACTGCTGCAGGATATTGCTCATAATGCGGTCATCGGACGATATTCCAGCTATCCAGGTTATTACTATAAGGGCTTCGCCATTAGTCAATTGGAGCCAAATTTCCCTCTGGAAGGTCCAAGCGGCGCTACATCCATCTATTATCACCATATACCGGGACAGCTCGGGCAAACGATGGATTATTTGATCAGCGAGCAATCGTTGAAATCGAATGGTAGTATTACATTTCCTTCTGTATTTGAAACAAATTTTTTATGGTTCAAATATCACCTCTATGGAAATAAACCAGGTCATTTTTACGGTAATTCCGACGTTTGGCTCTGGATGCCCAAGGGGATAATTCAGACCAACCATCCTCAATTGAACTGGATAACGGGAGAGAGCGGGAATAAATTCTACATCGGGTTAAGCAATGAATCGTCAGCTGAAGTTCAGACTCCGATTGAGTTGAATTCGCAAATCATTGGGTTCAACCCGGCACAAGATTATACCGTAACCATTATCCGCGACAATGGCTCACCAGAGCAAGCGGTTATGAGTGGCGGAATCATTCAAGCCAAGGTTTCAAGCAAGGGAATAACCGCTATCATTGTAGAAGGACTCAACATTGAGGTGCCGCTGCACCAGATCAGAACTGCTGATCTATCGGATGCAAGCTATTTCTTCGATATCCACAGTCCAATAGATGCGGTTAAAGGCATGCTGATCGTCAAGCCCGACGAAACGGCCTACGATGCTTATGTGCAGGCAAAAACGACGAAACCGGCGACGATCCATTATTCCTTGGATGGCGGAGCTACGTATACGACGATTCCAGATACGATCTATCCGATGGAATGGTCGATACGGGTGAACGACTTATCCCAAACCTTCACTTATTATGTGGAATCGGACGGGAAACAGACTCGCAAACGGACACTCTATCTGCCTGATCAGGTAACCGAAACTCCAGTTCAACCGGATTGGCAGGAGGGTTCATCTATCATTGTGGATAATACGGAGGCAGAGACAGAAGGCGTCTGGATACGGGATACTACGGCTAACGACTATTACTATGATAACTATGTGTATTCCAAATCGACTGCAGGCACAGCGACAAGCAGGATAGTATGGCGGCCTGAGCTGCCGGAAACTGTTACTTACAGTGTGTATTACAAGCTTCCGCAAATAACCGCTGCCAGTGAAAATTGGGCAACGAATGCCACATTTACCGTTCATTATAGCGGAGGCTCCGAGACGGTTACCGTTGATGAGACAGCAGCAAATGGGACTTGGGTGTACCTGGGTACTTTTCCTTTTGCAGCAGGCGATAACGGGTACGTGGAATTAACCAATAAGGCTAATAAGTCAAGGGTAGTTGCCGATGCGATGATGTGGGTGGACCCGAACCAGATGCCGCAATTGGAGTCTGCGGTGATCCTGTCGGATCGGAACGAACTGCAGATGACTCAAACCGCACAACTGAGCGTAACCGGCTATTTGGATAACGGTCTGATTGGTGATCTATCACAGGCAAATGTGCAGTATTTCGTTGATCGAACCGATTTGGCTGAAGTGGACAGTAGCGGTTTGTTGACTCTTCTAAGTCTCGACGGGGAAAAAGATCACATTGAGGTATGGGCCACTGTAACGATTGACGGGGTGACCTTAACAACATCGCCTTTGATAATTGCGATCAGGGACTTAACGGTTATTGTCGACAGTACGAATACGACTGGGTTGTACACGACAGAAGGGTCTTGGAGCCAAAGCAATTTAGCCGGATACAAAATTGGGGTTAAGTCCCGTTACTCTACCGTTCAAGGATCATCAGCGACGTGGAAAGGCCAGTTTCCAGAGGGGAAATATACGGTCTCCATCTACAAGCTCGTCCATACGACAGCAAACGATAATTATGTCAAAGTGGAAGTGAAGCATCAGTCGGTTACCGAGGTCACGTATATCGATGCAACCGTCGGCTCGTCGGGTTGGGTTAATCTAGGAACGTTCGACTTTACAGGAGACGGCAGCGAGTATGTTCGTTTAACCAGGGTTACTCCGACAACGGTAGATCCCCCAACTCTGCCTGCTGATATGATCTATACGAGGGCTGATGCAGTCAAGTTCGAACGGCATTCCGTTAGTCCGGTATTGTTTGGTCTGCCAGGTAAACCGAAACTTTCGAATAATAGCAGTGAGTTTCTGAATGGAAGCGGAACAACGGTAAGTGATAAGTGATATCGTAAAATAATCCTTTGAGCTGAGTGGATGAAACCGATCCATTCGGCTTTTTTATGAAACTATATTAACAAACGATAAAATGGTCTTAACTGGAAACGATTCTTTAGATTGTGTTAATCTGTCTAATAGTGAACTCCATTAGAGAGAGGGTTGTTACTTGAAAAGAAACATATTATATATTGAAGATAATGAGAAAATAGGCCAATGGGTAAAAGAAGAATTGGAGCAGCGGGGGTTTTCAGTTCAGTGGCTGCTTTCTGGTGAAGGAGCCGAAAAAGAAGTGAATCAGCATGAAATCGTTATTTTGGATATCATGTTACCTGGGTTAGACGGATTTACTGTAGGAAAACGATTAAAAAAGGCAGCTCCTGCTGTTCCTATTTTGCTGTTATCTGCTCGAACATCGATAAATGATAAGGTAGATGGGTTACAGTTTGCTGATGATTATTTAACGAAACCATTTCATACGGATGAATTAGTTGCGAGATTAGAAGTATTAATCCGCCGAAGTGGCAGAAGACATTCTGGACGCATTTCATTAGGTAATCATATTGAAGTAGATCCAGGACTCCAAATGGTATATGACAAGCCCACAGGAGAAGAAATTATACTGACAGGGAAACAACATCAAATTTTAATGTACTTCTTACGCCACCCTAATCAAGTTTTACCAAAAGAACAAATTTATGAAGCCATTTGGGAAGAAACGTACATAACCGGTGATAAGACACTAATGGTACATATCCATCGACTACGTCAGAAGTTGGAACGTCATCCAGATTCACAAGAGATTATTGAAACGTTAAAAGGAATAGGCTATCGGGTGAAGCTATGAAACACAGCAGATCATTATTTCGCCGTTTTCTAAAAGTGCATTTTCTATTTATCTTCCTTCCTCCAATTGTGCTTATTTTCTTCTTTACCTTCTTTGGGTTTTCTGTCAATGAAGAACCTCTGACGTTAAATCCATTTTACATTACACTATTTTTGTTTGGTTTTATTATTGTCGCATTTATTGTCTCCTCTTGGCTGTTCTTCTTGAGACTTCGTAAACGTCTTACCTGCTTACAGGAAGTCATGTCATTTTCAGCTAATCATAACTCCTTTCCTAAACCGATTTCTGTTCAAAGTGATCGTATGGATGAAATAGACCAGTTGGGAAGTTCTTTTAATTGGATGATTCAGCAGCTTGAAGACAGTCGCAAGCGGGAATATGAAGAAGAATTATTACGGCATCGGCTCATTGCGAATTTATCTCACGATTTACGAACACCACTTACCATATTGAGAGGACATGTCACCAGATTAAATAAAGAAGCAGTAAGTTTAGAAGGACAAAACTCCTTAACAGAGATGAATCATACGATTACCAGAGTCGGAGATCTGATGGATGATTTACTTTCCTACACTTTGCTTACATCAGGGAAACATCCTTTTGTACCCATTTCAACAGATATTGGACGTTTAGTAAGAGCATCTGTTGCAGCATGGTATCCTGTATTTGAAGAAAAAGAAATTCAGATCGATGTGGATTTACCGGCAGAGGAGACTTTTTATTGGGAGGCCGATCCACAATGGATGACACGGGTTCTGGACAATCTATTTCAGAATATTCTTCGCCATGCAGCAGAGGGGGAATATGCAAACATTGTGGTTGATGTAGTAAAAGAACAGATCATCGTTGCAGACAAAGGTCCAGGTATGGATAACTTCTCCTATGAGCGTGGAGCAGGGATTGGTTTATCGGCTTCAAATTATATGCTGCAAAAAATGAAGCTGAAAGCTGACTTTACATCAAATGAAAATGGTACAAAAGTAGCTATTGGCCGAGCTTAACCTAAAGTTAACCCAGAATTAAACGGGCTGATAGCCGGGATGTAACTTTGCTTCTTTATAATAAGAACCATAACAGAAAGGAAGTGTTATGGTTGCTTACCATTAATAACTTAGTCAAACATCGCGGAAAACAAGTAATCTTATCTGGTATCAGTTTTAATGCTAGACCCGGTAGGGTAACTGGGTTTCTAGGTCCCAATGGGGCAGGTAAAAGTTCTACACTCCGCATCCTGCTTGGATTAGATCGTGCCACCTCAGGGAGTGCATTCATTAATGGAAAGCCATTCGCAGAATTACATAATCCTCTAGCAACCGTAGGTGCTGCACTTGATGGCTTTGGAGCTCATCGTATGCGGACCGGACGGGCACACTTGCGTTGGATTGCTCGTGCCGCAGGATTGCCTAGCTCACGTGTCGAGGAGGTTCTGGAAATCGTAGGCCTTACTAATGCAGCTGGGAAAAGAGTTGGCAATTATTCTCTTGGCATGGGGAGAAGACTTGGAATGGCGGCTGCACTCCTTGGTGACCCCAAAATATTGGTTTTAGATGAACCCGTAAACGGGCTTGACCCCGAAGGAATTCGCTGGATTCGGACATTTTTACGTGAACGTGCTGAGTCAGGAAACACGGTCTTACTATCCAGTCATCTAATGGGAGAGCTTGCAGCGACTGTTGATGATGTGGTGATTATTAAGCATGGAACAATCGTTGCAGATGGAACATTGGAAGAAGTAAAAGGTAACCATTCCACGCTGGAGGATGCCTATTTTGCCCTGACAAATGAGAATACAGGTGTTGTTGTATGAGAGCATTCAAGGCGGAACTATCAAAATTGTTCTCCCTGCCGGGCATTTGGCTTGCCTCTTTCATTGGAGCATTTGCCCCAGCGGTCATTGCTGCCATGGACAGTACCGCACAAAAAGAGGAGATTATTGCTGGTGTTAGCACAAGGCTAGCGGAAGTTGGCTATATTGGATTAGTTTATGGTGTGCAAGGTGTCATTCTTCTTGGCGTGCTTGCTGTTAGTAGTGAGTATATGACAGAGAGCAGTGAATCGGGTGGAGGACAACAGATTATAACAAGTTTAACTGTTGTTTCATCCCGACTTCATTTTTTGCTGGCAAAAGCAGGGGCTGTGACAGTGATTAGTATACTGCTGTGTATTGTTGCTATTATGACAACTGTGTCAGCAACCCATCTTATTCTTGGTGAATATACCCCTGCATTGGAATGGTCTAAACTTATCGGTGCAGTTTGTTACTGGACATTTACTGCTCTTTTAGCATTTGGGATTACTATACTTACTAAGAATGGCATTATCCCGCTTACTGTACTCTTGATAAATTCATCACTTGTGTCATTTAGTTTCCTGCTTTCTAAGATTACAAAGTTAGCGTTTTACTTACCAGATATAGCTGGCGCTGATATGTTTATGAGCCTCGGATTTAACACCCCATTCACAGGCGGTTTAATCATGTCTATTTGGGTAGCTGTTCTTTTCATAGTTGCAGCTATTGTATTCCATAGGAGGGACGTTGCAGCATGAGTGTCTCATCTAGTAGAAAGCTAACACAAATGCTTGGTGCTGAACTGGATAAACTAGTTACCTTACCATTGATATGGCTCACGCTTATGGGGACGTTCATTTTTAATTTAGTTTTAGCCGCAGCTTTTACTTCTATTGGTCTACAAGGGGCAGCAGGGACGCAAAGTATACTGAGTATAGGACTCGCTTCTATGAGATATATTCAAGCAGGGTTCATTATTCTTGGTATTTTAGCTACATGTTCAGAGTATACTGGCGGGCAGATTAGAACTACTTTAACTACGATACCTTGGCGCGGGCTTCAATTATGCACGAAGCATTTTGCGTTGGCAATCATCACTATTCCCGTGGCGTTTATTATTGCTGGATCAGGTGTACTATATACTTTTATTAGGATGGAAGATACAGCAGAAGTGATTACAATAGACACTATGATAACAACATTAACAGGTGCAACGGGCTATCTAACATTAACTACACTTCTCAGTGCAGCTATAGGTGCTTTATTAAGGCGAACCACGCCTGCTTTAGTGTTACTGCTTGGTTATTATTTCATTGTAAGTCCACTGCTGAGAAATTTTCTGCCTAGTATTACAAATTATTTTCCGGATATGGCAGGGTATTATATGTATATGCCGCGCTCCTCTGAGGAGATAAATGTCCTTACATCAATGCAAGGGACAGGTATTTCAATGTTATGGACATTGATCTTTATTACAGTTGCTATTGTATTTTACCGTAAACGGGATGCCTAATTTCAGGTTTCATTATAAGGTTGTAAATTCTCTTATGGATTGATTTCGAGCTACAGCTGTTGCTATCATAAATTTATGATCATCTATAATTGCATTTAAACGTTAATATCAAATGGCTTCGTCCTTTGTTTTCAGAGGACGAAGCCATTTGTGTTTTTTGTGCTTTAGCGAACACCTCGCTATGGTCCTTCTTGTGGAAATTGATCCCCTAGCACACAAATAATTGCGAACTAGGACAGTTTTTATAAGTCAAATTTGTTCAAATTCAGTCTAAATAAGCGCTTACATTAGGGGGCGGCTAAACTTACAATGATGTCTAAGCATTAAATTTGGGAACTTCTCCTACAACGGCGACGAATTATGCTGTCATAGGCTTTCTTGCAAAGCTAGATTGAACATTGGAAAAGGAGGCGTCATGGGGATTAAAAGACGAAAACCAACAGTGATTATCTTATTTATCGCTCTGATTGTTCTTATTTTACTCGTGTTGAGCTTAACTAACAAAAAAGCGGGACTGCCTGAAAATTGGATATTCACAGTAGGCGGATACGCCGTAACAGAAGAAGAATTTCAATTTTATGTCAAAGAGCAAAGATCTATAACGACAGACTATTTCTTCAAAACTTATGGGGCCCAAGTAGATGAGGGCTTCTGGACACGTCAATACGGCGAAAATCATGAAACCCCATCTGAATACGCCAAAAAATCTGCGATGTCTGCATTACTAAAGACCAAACAGGAGCAATTAATTGCAGATGAGCGGGGGCTCGCCCCTTACAAAAGCTTCGATGAGCTAAAATCCGACATGGAAGATGAAAATGTTAAGCGAACAAAGATGGATGATTCAGGAGGGACTTACTATGGGTTGCCTCAGTTTGACTTATATCAATACATGCAATATTTAAGTGGTGCCCGTTGGCCGGATTTGGTAGAAACCCAGCTTAAAAAAACGAAAATGAGCGAATCCGAGTTGCAAGTTGAGTATGCTTCAAAAAGTGCGGAATATGTTCGTATTGCTGATGAATTAACGGCCACGTTAGCGATAGCGGGGCAGGCTAAGGAAGAGAAAGTGCTAAATCGTTTGGACATATCTAAAGAAGATACCGAATCTCTTAAGTTCTGGGAGTCATTAGCTGCTGCTTCTGTAGGCGAGACAGTAATCGGTAAATATATGGGTGAAGATGTCATTGCCACATTAATCACAAAACCGGAAATCTCCAAGCTTAAACTGGAAGAAGTGAAGGATTCCATTCTATACGGATGGGCGGAATCTGACTTACGAGCGTTAATTGCAAATACCAATAAGTTGAAGATCGTGTATAACGCTAATCAATTCAGTGAATTAGTAGTGAACTAGAATAGTTATGTTTTTAAGTTTATAAGAATCTATGTCTATTGAGACTTCTATAGATGCAGATTTTTTATAAAGTATTCATTTATTAATTTCAAAGGGAGGAAGTGTTTGGATGATACGATCGAAATGGATGCAAAAAGCTTTGTCGATGATTACGGCATCTTCATTGGTATTCCCTGGTCTGTTCGGCTTGGCGCCTTTATCTGAAGTGTCAGCTGCGGGAGGGGGCGAATCTTTTGACTCTGTTGTACTAGAATTGACACAAGCGGCAGGTCAGGCGGGCAGGGTGAATCTTACCTATAAAGGTTCGCCTTTAAGCAGTCTGGTGAAAGGACCGGTTATTGACGAGGTTAATTACGATTCCAGCAATACAAATCTTTTAACTGTTAATAATCAGGGGAACATTACTTTAGCTAGCGGTTATACCTTTGCGTCACAAGGCGCTCCGGGCATCCCGGTGACAATCACGGCCGCGGCGAGTTATTACCATGACTCCGATGTGTTGTTCATGGAGGACTTCGAGAACAACAATGGTCCGATGACATCAACGGGCAAATTAGGCTCGTCATATACGCTGTCCGATGCTCAGTCCCGTTCTGGATTGAAAGCGATTACACCTTCGAATGATACGAATAATGAAAATGTAGCCCAAGACGTGGCATTGCCGGCAGGCAGCAATTACAAGATGACGGCATGGTATTTTGACCCGTATCCTGATGAGGAGAAGACAGCGACGGATAGAACTCAATTTGCTATTGTAGATGGCAAAAATGCCACCTTTGCCGGGACATTCTATCAAAGCTCAGAGGCTGATGTTATTCATAACCCGACTAGATATACTTGGGCATATGCACCATCATCAGCGGGTACAGCAGGCAACCGTTGGAAAGATAGCGGGGCTTTACGTTCCACAGGCTGGCATAAATTCGAGTGGCTCATTACACCGAATGGTGCGACTTTACAAATAGACGGAACATTAATATCCGATTCAGCGCAAAGTAATATTTACAAAGCTATGAAGAGCGGTACAACCATTCAGCCTAAAATAGCTGGAGGATGGAACAACCAGTCAGGCAACAAAGCTTATATTAAAAATAAACATCTAATCGACGATTTTTATGTTGTTAAAGATGTGGCTACAACAACAGGAACCAGAACATTAACATTAAATTTGGTACCTCCCGGTGGATTGCCAAATTTAGAAATAATCACTCAGCCAACAGCAGCAGAAGTGAAACAAGGTGAGACAGCAGCATTTAGCGTTGCGGCATCAGCCGCTGCTTCAGCCTATCAGTGGTATGTATCTGATGACGAGACTGGCTTGAACGGGACAAAAGTCAGTGGAGCTGATAAGGCGCTATTAACGCTTCCCAATGTGGACTCAGCTTCACAACAAGGCAATTTCTATTATTGCGAAGTGTCCTCGGCAGAGGGAGTTATGGTGAAATCCAATGCTGTACCGTTATTGATAACCACCAATACACAGGTGAATGCGCCAATTAACCCGATGCTTGACTCAGATACGGGCATTTATAGTGGTGCTTCCAATTACGGAGATACCCTTGTAACACTGTTCAAAGACGGTGGACCTGTTGGTTATTATTTATCGAAAAATGGGGGACCCGACCAGCCTAACAATCATGAAAGGCATCATGTTCTGCCCTATGCTAGGGCACTGGGAGTGGGCAACTACACTGTTACAGCCATTGTCATTAATAATGCGGGAGACATCAGTGAAGAAGTTGCAGCATCCGGAATATTAAAGATCGAGAAATTACCTGTACCGGTAAATGTCAGATGGAACGGCACATACGCTACATGGGACCGTGTCGCTAACGCAGCTGCCTATTCGGTTCAACTCTTCAGGAATGGAGTGGCTAATGGAAGCCCGATTGCAGCAACAACCAGTGATGTGGCTTTGTCCCCGACTTTAAATGATACATTTAAAGTAACAGCAAACGGCAACGCAACATCACGATTCTTAGACTCTGCTGAATCAGGGGAGAGCACCCGATATTCAGCTAACATTGCGTTAATTCGCCAGAACGATACTCTGCGTGCAGGAGATAAAACGCGGTTAATCGTTGACACTGCTGATGTGTTCGTTGCTGATAACATCAGCTTCAGCCCAGCGGATCAAGACAAGGATAAGATTGAAGTAGATGATGCCGGATTCGTGACGGTTAAGAAAGGTTATGTTCCGACAGGGAACGAAGAGGTCACTGTTCAAGTGAGCGTTGATTACTTCAATAAGGCTGAAACTATGTTTTACGATGGGTTTGAAGGGGAGAAGAAATTTTCAAATGGTGCGAACGGATATGTTCACAGCGATGTGATGTCCCGTACCGGAGGAAAGGCCGCGACATCAAGCGGCGCCGGTCAGGTGGCTACTGTTCCAGGTACCTATAATTACGCCCCTGCAACCGGTAAGACAACAATCGTTACTGCTTGGTACTATGATGATGGCAGAGCGGGTTCCAATGACCATGCTGTCTTTGGCTTAACCCCATCGTCCAATGAACATATCGCCATCAATTATGGCAATGGAGATGGTGATTGGGCGGAAAATCTGACCCATTACGCAGTCAGACCCGGTTCATCTGGAAGATTCTATCCTGTAGATGTCAAGCGAAGCGAAGGCTGGCATAAATTCCAATGGTTCGTTACATCAACGGGAACGACCTATAAAATCGATGGACAAGACCTTCAAAGGCAATCAACAGATGGTGGCAATTTTGATACCCAAGTTAAGAATAATATTTCCAAGATCGATGCATTGCAGCTTGCTACAAACTGGGGCAACAAGGCTGGAACGGTTAAGGATATACAGAACAAACATTTTATCGATGACGTATATGTTATCGATAGTGGAAAAACAGCCCAAACCGGGACAGCTTCTATTACGCTAAAGCTGTTGCCTAAAGAGTATAGTCACTTGGAAGACAGCACATATGTTATGGGTCTGGATGACTATAATATCACCGTAAATCCTGATTTGGCGGATCTAGCTGGAGTGGAAATCGGCACTGTAACTTTACTCCGGGATGTGGATTATAAGGTTAGCGGTAATGTATTGAAGATTAACAAAGAATCATTCGCAAGAAATAATATCGTACCGGGAAAATATACGGTTAGACTTAATCTGCATCCTGCCGAAATCACATTCGAGTTGAACATTGTACCCCTTGAAGTCCGTGATTATTATTTCTCCAATAACGGTGACGATCAGGAAGATGGACTCACTCCGGCTACGGCTTGGAAATCAATCTCCAAGATTAATGAATATGTATTTATGCCGGGTTCAACCATTTATCTGGATGCGAATAGCGTATGGAATGAACAAATCAGACTGCGCGGCAATGGTGAGGAAGGAAATCCGATTACGCTTACAAAATATAATACGACCGATCCTAACCAACGACCGATCATTAATGGTGGTGGAACAGCGTCGAGCCCATCAGGGATTTCCTTAAACGGTACCATTGAGTTATATGACGTTAACTATTGGGTAGTCAGTGGAATTGAAGTCACGAACATCGGCAATGCAGCAGGTGACGGCCGTTCCGGTATCGCTGTAATGTCGCGGATTTCCAAGCTGAGTCAAGGTCAGTTTAATATTCAAGAGTATGCTGATGCTCGTATGCAAGGAATGGTTATTCGAGATAACTATGTTCATGATGTTAATGGGCTGCACCAAGCAAATGGAGCAAATAAGGTGTCCGGCGGCATCATTATTAATGGTTATGTAGATATATTGGTTGAAGGCAACAAAACCCTTCGCTGCGATAATGAAGGTATTCGCAATAATGCCTATGGACCAAGCAATCCAGGGACCAATAACACAGGTATTACTTGGAGTAACTCAAGCTATCCTTGGGCATCAAAAGCTGTGTTTAGAAACAACTGGGTTTCAAGTTCGGTTGGAGATGGTATTGTCATGTCCGGGGGAAACAACTCCCTTGTGGAAAGAAATGTGGTCACAGACAACGGTTACAGCTATCTAAGCGATAAGAGCGGCAACCTGGTTACGAACTGGGGACCAAATAATACAAACCCAACATATCTAGGTTCGCAAAACTATGCGGCCGCGTGGATTATGGCAAGTAAAGGTACGATCTTCCGCTATAATGAAGCTGTCGATAACCCTTATCATGCTAGCAATGACGGTATGGCTTGGGACATAGACAACTATTGTCAGGACAATGTATATGAATACAATTACAGCCGAAATAACTATGGCGGTTGGTATTTACAGATGAATGCTGCCAAGGGCAATATCGTTCGGTATAACATTAGCGTGAATGATGGTCGCAGCCCGGATTTTAACAAGAGCTTTAATAGTCTTATATTACTAGCGGGGGGTTCTTCAACGAGCGAGGAATTAAGCGGCTTATACTATAACAATGTTATCGTCACGCCATTAAAGAATAGCAGTTCGTTAGTGTTTGACCCGACAGCCTCCAACTTGAACATTTATTTCCAGAATAATATTTTTGCCTACACTGGGGAAAACAACCATGTTGGTCTGAAAGGCGGAGGAACATCAGCTCCATTTGCAGCCGGACGGTTTACGAACAACATTGTGTATCCGGCTAATCTTTTTGGTAGCATGAACGCAGGCGGGGGCGGGTATCTAGGTGCAGGCGTAACTGCAACAGACAACCGCTATGTAACAGATGAGGAACTACATTCTATATTAAATGATTATAAATCTACACCGGAACATTGGATTACTAACAGTGGAACAGTTGATGCCAAGCTTGATTATAGTGCGATGAACGGGTTCCGTCTTGCTGACGGTAATAACCTGGCCTTTGGTACAGGTGCCGAAATTGTGAGCCCATATGTGGATCGCGCGAATGCTCTACCTCATATGACGGAGAGAACAGACTTCTTCGGCAACCCACTTAGCGGCAGAACACCTTCCATCGGTGCACACAACCCTTATGCGGTGACTTTTGATTCTAATGGTGGTAGCGATGTTGCAATGAAGTTCGCTGATCTGGGCGGGACAATTACCGAGCCAACAGCGCCGACAAAAGAAAAAACGGTTTTCGACGGTTGGTATCAAGATGCAGGATTAAACGATGCCTGGGATTTCGTTGCTGATCCTGTTACATGGAATATTGAATTATATGCGAAATGGGCTGAAGGCGCAGGTACGGCGCCAACGATTACGACGAATTCGCTTGCGGATGGCAAAGTTGGACAACCGTATTTGGCAGTCTTTACCACTGATGGCGATAAACCGATCAAATGGGCCATTGTAGAGGGTCAATTGCCATCAGGATTAAGCTTGGATGAAGATGCAGGAATTATATCTGGTACACCCGATCAATGGGGTCAATTTACGTTCAAAGTTCAAGCTAATAATGAAGCAGGCAGTGACACGAAACGGTTCAATATCGTAATCACTAAAGACGTCTACGGTGACACAGCTCCGGAAATTATAACTAAGAACTTGCCAAGCGGCAAAGTAGGACAACCGTATACGGCAACATTAGCGGTATATGGCAGCCAACCGATGACTTGGAAGGTCCAAGGAGGAGCTTTGCCAGCAGATTTTAACCTAGATGAAACAACCGGCGTAATCTTGGGTACACCTCAAGAGGCAGGATATTACGAATTTAATGTTGCAGCAACGAATGACTTTGGTAAAGATGAGCGGGTATTAAGCATCGAGATTAAAGAGGATAAGCCAGTAGATACAGCTCCAGAGATTATCACTAAGAATCTGCCAAACGGCAAAGCTGGACAACCCTATACGGTAACATTATCGGTATACGGCGACGAACCGGTTACTTGGACAGTGAGTGATAATTATTTACCTGTTGGGTTGAATTTAGAAGAAGCTACGGGTGTGATATCAGGGGTGCCTACTGAAGCGGGAACGTACAAATTTACTGTTACGGCTTCCAATCATGCTGGCAGGGATACGACAGAGTTAACTATCGTAATTACTGCCAATGACAACGGCGGTAATAACAATGGCGAAAGTTCAGGTGGCCCAAGCAGTACGCCGACGCCTTCGCCAGAACCATCAGTAGCGGATCGTATGGATGCTACAATCAAAGAGCAGCTGAAGAAGGGCGATTCCATAGAATTGACGTTGTCAGCCGGAATAGACGAGCTTGAGATTCATAGCGATACGATCGGTGCAATTATTAAAGCTGACAAACCACTAATCGTTACGAATGACACCGTTTCGGTTGAATTATCACCTGAATTGTTGAAGCAATTGAATACAGGCAAGAAAATGAAGGTTGTCATTAAACCTGTAGATGAAGGAGACTTAGTAATAGGGCGGGGTTATGAGTTGAAGATCTTCGCGGATGACCGGGAAATAAAGGATTATAAAGGGCTTATACCCGTAACCTTCGATCTGACAAAAGAGAAGTTGTTGAATAACGATATCAGCATGTTATGCGGTGTCATTCTTCGGTTAGACGGTAGCATGGAACGTTTAGGTGGTAACTATGACCATAAGACAGGTAAATTTACCTTCACAGCAAAAGGGCTAGGCTATATCTTCGTTACAACGAAGCCTGAACCTGTGATATTGGAATTTACGCTAGGTAAGACAGGGTATAAATTAAACGGAAACGAAATGAGTAGGGACGTTGCGTCGATGGTCGTTAAAGGAAGAACGTTAGTACCACTACGCTTCGTAGCCGAGAGCTTAGGAGCAAAAGTAGGCTGGGATAACATTACGAAAACCGTACTGATTACCTTGGAAGGAAAGACTTTGTCGATAACGATCGGTGAACTTGCACCAGGAATGGATGTAGCTGCTGAAATTGTAAACGGACGTACTATGCTCCCATTACGCTTCATTGCTGAGTATTTTGGTGCAGATGTATTCTTCGATAATACTACAAAATCCATTCGTATCATGAAATAGTATTCGCTAACAAAATTTATTTTCATAGCTATTAAAAAAGTCCTGATGATAACTTTATCAGGACTTTTTTTGCAATTTCGAGGATTTATAGCATTCAAGCTACTATTTTTAAGTAACTCATTTCGATAAATCACATATACCGTTTTTTTGAAATCGATTGTCAGATACTTTACAAAGAGATATGACATAAATCATAAAAAAGACACATCTTTTTGACGAGTATAGCTACATTGAGCTATAGGCAGTTATCTTCCTTTTATTTACACTTAAAGCGTATTCATAGAGGAGCGCTCACGATACTGAAACTAGTGTGCACAAAACGTCTCTAGCAATAAAAATCTCGCGATATAGTGGGGGTACAATCAATCCAATATTTTGAAGGAATTAAGCTTTCATTCATTATTAGGTGAGTCAGTAGCAATTCTAAGCGAAAATAGCGCAGGTAAAACAACTTTTTCGTGCACTTCTTCAACTGCTTCGCAGAGAAACGGGAGGCTGAATCAGTATGAACCATTTATGATGAAACTGATGCAAGCTTCGGAGGTATCCAAGGATCGTAAAAAAAGGGGGCAGTGGTTATAGCCAAGAGAAACTATCATTCAGGCATTCTGAGAATTCTGGTCACGATATTAGCTACTCTCTTCTTTATCACACCAACCTATTGTAATGCAACTAATACGAATCCGGAAGCGATTCCACTGCAGCCGATTATAGATGCGGCTCGCAGCGGAGATTCAATTTCCCTCGCTCCGGGAACTTACCTGGGACCGGTTCGCATTGACAAAAGGCTGACCATCAGTGGAGAGGGAAGAGCGACATTAGTAAACTCTTCTCCAGACGCTAAGATTGCTGTCCTTATTCTCTCTGAAGGCGTACAGTTGGAAAATCTGAATATTCAACAAGACAACGACGAGGATGCGGCAGCGGTTCAGGTGGAAGCAGATAGGTTTATATTGAGGAATTTGACGATCCATACTGCGGGATTTGGAATTGTATTACGTGAGGCTGACGGTGGCATTATTGCAAATAATAAAATCCGCTGGTTTATTCCAAAAGGGACTGCTCCGGGAACAAGGGGCAATGGGATTGACCTATATAACTCTCACGGAACAAACATAAGTGAGAATGAAATCTCTTACTTGCGGGATGGCATCTATCTGGAGAACAGTCGCAATACGGTAGTTGACCAGAACAAGCTTTCGTATTTACGCTATGGTGTTCATTGTATGTATATCAATGGCTCTTCGGTCACCAACAACATTGGGGAATACAATGTGACGGGAGCAATGATAATGGGAGTGAAAGATGTTCTGGTTTCAGGCAATTCTTTTCGCAAGCAGAGACAGAATGTCCATTCCCAAGGGATTTTGCTATATGATGTGCATACCTCAAAAATTGTGAACAACGTGGTGGAAGGAAATCGTGTGGGGATCTATATGCAGCAGTCTTCAGACAACAACCTCCAGAATAACCTTGTGCTCCGGAACTATATTGGAATTCAGTTTGAAGAAGCAGAAGGTAATCGTTTTCAACGCAATGGTTTTGTTGCTAATGTCATTGAGGCACAAGCGACAGGAAGCAGGAATAATGAGATGAACGGTAATTTTTGGGATTCATTCGAGGGTCTTGATCTTACTGGGGATGGCGTGAGCGATCTTTCTTATGCAATTAATCCCTTTTACCAGCAATTAATCTCCAAAACTGCTGCTTATCAGATTTTTTTCCAATCACCAGGCATGACATTTTTAAGCGATATGTATACAGACGGTAAAGCACAGTGGTCTACTGACTCGACTCCGCTAATGCAATTGGAGATAGGTGCGGGCGCTGAAGGACAGACAAGTGGAGGCCAAGGATCAGTAATGATAGTAGGTTGGCTGCTTATGTTTTTTTCAGTGATTTTAATAATATACTTGGGGGTATTACGATTATGAAAAAATGGAATGTAGGTTTAATATTGGTCCTGAGTTTGTTAGTCTTGTCAGCTTGTGGAGTCAAGAAGTACAAACCTTTGGCTATAAATGAAGCGGTAGATATTTGTGTGATTTGCAACATGCAGGTTAAGGATGATGCTTATGCCACTCAATTGACGACCAAAGATGGTAAAAATTATAAGTTTGATGATATTGGTTGTATGAACGAATGGAAGGAAAAGAACGGGACCAAGGACATTGGAATGGACTATGTCAGGGATTACAACGACAAAGAGTGGATTGAATTTAGCAAAGCGAGCTATGTCTATGATGAGTCTCTGCGTACACCTATGGCCTATGGTGTAATTAGCTTTAAGGATAGCACTGCTGCTGAAGATTTTGTAAAGGAGCAAGGGGTAGGTACAGTACTGACTGCCGGAGATTTGGCATCCCGTGAATGGAAACAAAATACGGATAATATGAATATGGATATGCATGGTGAAGAAGGTCATATGGACGACCATATGTCTGAGGATCAGGATGGTATGCCTAATGACCAAGAGACGGGCATGTAATTATGGCTGACATGCTGCAAGTGGCCCGTAGAGAAATTAAAATGGGATTTCGCAATCCTTGGGCTTATTCTTTTTTGGGCCTATTCTGTACATTTAGTTTAGGCCTTTTGCTAATTAATTCACAAAATGTGGTCGAAGGGTATACAGCTGTCACGGGTTCCATGTTAAGTCTTATTGTTTATCTTTTGCCTCTAATGACCTTGTTTTTAGGTTCTTTCTCATTGACCTCGGAAAAGGAGGAGGGTAGCTGGCAACTGCTGTCTACTTACCCAATTGGAACGTTCTCTTTTATTCTGGGCAAGTATATGGGACTGGCCTCTGTGCTGCTCATCATTGTGGCTTTTGGTTATGGGTTGATGGGGATGATGTCTGGATTGATGGGCATGGCCTTCGATTCCAGTACGTACTTTCTTTTTCTGGCTTTTTCAGCCGGTCTGGTTATATTATTCTTGACGATTGCTTTATTGATTGGTTCATTGTCCGGTAACCGCTGGCAAGCCCTGACGGTGTCCGTCGCAGTATGGTTCTTCTTGGTCATTGGCTGGCCGACTTTTCTGATAGCTGGTTTAGGTTTACTACCTTATCTCTGGATAAAGCCTCTGCTCGTGGCACTCACCATTCTGAATCCTGCGGAGCTAGTACGTTTATTCGTTGTGATAAAGCTAGGTGGAGGCTCAATACTGGGACCTGAGTACTACCAGTGGGTAGAGTGGATTAGAGGATCTAACGGTACTTTGTTGTTTGTGGGAGTATGCCTGATTTGGATACTAACCTCGATTCTATTCGTTTATTGGATTTGGGAAAGGGGGCGTTCCCGTGGATAATTTATTTGTAAATGTGAAGGGAATCTCTAAGATTATAAAAAAGAAAACATTAGTAGAGGAAATCAGTTTTCAAATTCCTCGTGGAAGTATATTAGCGCTATGTGGCGGAAACGGGGCAGGAAAAAGCACAGTTCTGCGGATGATTGCAGGTATTCTTCAGCCAACAGCAGGTGAAATTTCCGTAAATGGTCTTCGCTGGAGTGATTCACGCAAACAATTCTCGACGCAGATCGGATATATGCCTGATGATTATCAGTTTACACATGGTCTGTCTGCTGCAGAAATTCTAACTTTTTGGGCAGCGCTTCGTAAAGTTCCTAAACGGAAAGCAAGAGTCGAAGAAATACTCGTCTTAGTAGGACTAGAGGACAAACGTAATCTTCTGGTAAACACTTTCTCCAAAGGAATGCGTCAGCGTATCTTGTTCGGTCAAGCGTTGATAGCCAAACCGCCATTGTTGATTATGGATGAGCCTACCAACGGTCTCGACCCTTTCTGGATGAATGAATTCGTTAATCTGCTACAAGGCATAAAGGCAGAAGGATATACGGTGGTGTTCTCAACTCATCAACTGGAAATAGCAGATAAGGTAGCCGATCAAATTGTTTTTCTCAACCATGGAAAATGTGTTGGTTCAGGTCCGACTGAAGGTTTTCAATCAGAATTCGGTTCTTTATACGCAGCCTTTAATCATAGTCTGGGTCTGAGATGAGGATAAACCGAATCATTGCCTTGCTAGTCGTTGTCGGGGCTATTTGGGCCGTCGTATGGACATTTATAGATAATGAAAACAAGGTTCCATCTGAAAGGATTCAAGTGGGGGCTGCCGCTCCTGACTTTGAAGCTACTACACTAACCGGCGAAAAAATTACCTTGAAGGATTACAAGGGGAAAAGAGTGCTGCTTAATTTCTGGGCCTCATGGTGCAAGCCTTGCATGCAGGAAATGCCTCTGCTGAATGATATTCACATGTCTTCGGGGGATCAGGTTGAAACGTTGTTTATTAATGTTGGAGAATCTAAAGGGACGGTATCAGAATATCTGAAAGGACACCAGTTTTCGTTTCCTGTCACTATTGATGTTACCGGGAAAATCTCTATCGCTTTTGGAATTACTGCGCTTCCTTCAACCTTCATAATTAATGAAGATGGAGAGATCGCAAAGATTAGGCTGGGCGAAATCGAAGATTACACGTTGCTGCAGCAGTGGCTGGAGGATGCGAAAAACATAAAATGAGGAGGTTGCTCCAAAGTTATAAAAGATGGCTGTTGAAGCCATCTTTTAATGACATCAATAGTAGCTTTGCAAAGAATCAAATCATCGAGTTATCGATCCTTTTGATTGAGAATTATTATCACTTGTTGTATATTAAGAACGATACATATAATTGAGTATGGAGGATATATAATGCAAATCTATTGGACTAAAATAAATAAGATTATTGAAGAAACACCTGAAGTTAAAACGTACCTGCTAGACTGTCCGAAAGACTTTACATGGGAAGAAGGTTCCCACACCCACTTCGCACTGGAAGGTTTTAATGCCGGAGATAAACCAAACCGTGGCCTGATTCGCCATATGTCAATCTCTACTTTACCACACGAAAAATCAATCGGTATCACAACACGAATCAGAGAGCAGTGCTCTGAGTTTAAAACGATTTTAAGAACTCTTAAAGTCGGCAATGAAGTTGCAATATTCAAAACTCATTCGAATCTACCGCTTAAAAGAGAAGATAAAAATGTTTACCTGCTGTCATCAGGTGTCGGACTGGCAACTTTCAGACCTCTTGTTCTTGATTATTTCGAACGTGCTGACAATGTCAATCAAATTCATTCCCTGAACATAGATTCATCAAAAAATTTCTTATTCACTAATATTTTCGAATCCATTCCTGACAAGAAGTTCACATCACAGTTCGTCGATAATCGTAAAGACTACTATGAAGAAGTGGAAAATCTTGCTACAGACAAGGATGGAATTTTCTATGTTGTCGGTAGTGACGAATTCCTCGTTCAGAACATTGAAGTACTGCGTGAGCAGGGCATCAAGCCGGATCAGATTATGCTCGACAAGCGTGAACAACAACTACCTGAGTTTTTATCATTTGATTTGTAATTTTAAGTAAGTGTTTCGATCAGATGACTATGAAAATAGTCTTATTGGAAATGGGAATATTACAACTTCAATTGATTCAACTTACACATTCAATGATATTAATAAAAAAAAAAATAAATTAATAACTCAGTGCTGACCTTTCTTAATGAAGGTCAGTTTTTTTAGTAAAGATAAATTTCCGATTACTTGTTATTACTGTCAGAGGACAAAAACTCGCATCCTTAGCCGATTTGTTCGGGATCGGCAGACTGTTAAACTCCCATGAAAATTAACTTTGCAATCACAGTAAAAGACAACAGTAAATAGTACGCAACACATTTCACGATGAACCGAATTACAATATGTAGTCGCGGTTCTTATTTTAAATAAACAGACATTCGAAAAATCGCAGAGAGAAGAACTTTATTTAAGTTGATTAATGAAATAATCATAAGATGTAAAACCACAGTTTTTTATGCCACGCAATAGCTGTATATGGAAGTAAAGACCGACATATAGACTGTAGAAGGAGCTGGATGAAGTTACGAACTAACTAACTATTACTGTCAGGAGACAAGAACATAGTCCTATAAGAACCGAGCCCCGAGCGGTTTTTGTATTTAAGGGATCAAGTTCTTGTCCTTTACTCCAGACAAGAACTTGATCCCTTAGCCGTTAATGGACAGGAACATGGCCCTATTACCGATTTGATATTCATCAAATAAGTTTGGAATTAATTAACTATTTTCTCAAGGACAAGTATATAGTCGCATTGACGATTAAATGAATATCTAATGAAAGGTTAAATACTTAACGTTGGGGCAACTTTTACTCCTTGGTTTCTTTGTCCTTGCCGCCAATATTAAATCCTAACTTTCCATTATATTTGCCTACCTGTCCGGCAACTCCTAAGCCTGCTCCTTGACCGCCGCCGAGTTGTGCCTTGGCCTGGGCGCCGAGACCATTTTCGCCACCAAGCTGCAAATGGGTTTGCAGTCCCGCGCCTTGAGTGAACCCCAAGTGTCCTTCTGTATCAGCACTCATACCGTACTCTCCTCCGACCTGCGCCCCCGTATGAAAACCTGCCTCTTGGCCACCTATTTGGGTTTTTGCCTGAGCCGCAATCCCGTACTTGCCGAAGGCCTGAGCTTCGGCATTGAGCCCTAGACCCTGGCTGCTGTCCAGATGAGTATTGCCTTGCGCATGGATTCCATATGAAGGAGTGCCCATATGGCCGCCCGCATACATACCCATGCTACCTAAGGCTAAATTCCCGCCAGCGTTTAAACCAATGCCGTGTTTACCGCCTACTTCTCCTCCGGTATTTAGCTTAATCCCCTGCCCGCTGCATACATTTTCGTTCATATAACCTTTTAAAAGTTCTTTTTTGGTGTTTTCGCTGTCTGAGGGTTGATCTGATAGACTGCTATCTGAACGGAAGAGATGGTAGTAATGAGAGTACGGGAAAGGATCGTAACGGGTAAAGTAAGGGTATACGGATGGATTAGCCTGGCTGTTTGGATATTCGTTCCCAAAGGTCATCTGGGATACCTCCATTATTCAATTTATTACAACAGCCTATTCATGGATGAGTTGAAGTGACACCCTTCCTAAATAAACCGTATGGATTCAAGGTTCGCAGCCGATGCACAATGAGCCGGGCGAAGTATCACTATTTTTAACGGGGAAATCTACAATTACCGTGAGCTGCGTGAATCGGTGCCGGCGGCGTGGCCAGCTGCTGTGCGCAGCACACCTGGTTGCTTCGGACACATAGGTGGGTGGAACGACCGAAGTCAGTGGCCCATCTCGTTAATTTTGTAAGAAAACATGGTTATTGATCAAGTCATTTATATGGGTGGATTTTAAATGCCGGAAAAAGTGGGGGAATCGGCAAAGGGAAACCAGATGGTGCGATGGGAGTCGGTGGCTGCTCGCCGGCCGCAGCCGGGGAAAGGGTCGACCTACCTCTTTGGCCTGAACGGCTGCGGTATCAGACGTTCCGGACGACGGCGGTAGTCGCAGCATCGGTGAATTCCCATCCGGTTGCTGCAGCCACCAGGGTAGCACGTACCGGGAGTAACGGAAGAAAGTCGGGCGTAGCCGGTGCGAGGTAACAGGGAAGGGCGGTGGGTGGCGACCGCCGCCAAAGGGGCCGGCCAGATGGTCCTTTTTTTTATCATCGGCTAACCGCGGGGACTTGGTGGTCGTTACCAGACGTTTCATACGACGACGGCTGCCGCCATCCCGGTCGGGCGTACCGGTAAGTCTTAATATTCTTTTCGCATCGCTTTTTCCCAACTAAGTTGGAAGTGTTCCATAAATTTGAAGCGATTTTTTTTTGAAATCGGTATAGCGTAGCGTTTTTTTTGATGTTTCACAATGGAAAATTTCTTAGCAGAGGAGCTGCTCTCCTCCAGCATAAGAACCGTTTTTGGCTCAAATAGAAAAGGATAAAGTCGGGGTTCGGCTGCTGTTAATTCAAGGAACTGATGCATGGCATCAAGCATAAACAGAGTACGAAGCCGTTGAGTCTCTATAAATGGTGTAGAAAGGAATTGCGACGAACTCTTCTAATGGAAAGCACAGTGCGAGGAGTGGAAATTGTTTCCATTTGGGTGTTCAGGACTCCCTTTTTGGAATACCTAGACGGTGCCGGTCTTCCTCGGAGTTAGGGCTTGATTGAAGACGTAAGTAATTCATTGGGGGTTAAATTTGAAGACGGTCAAGCTCAGCGATCGCTACATGGATACGAAGCGCGTACTCATAACTCCCTAAGACAAATTGTCTTTGGGGAAGGATAGCAGCCCAGCCTTGGTGCATCTATAAGACAAGGTGCACGAGCTGTAGAATCCGTTGTGCAGTTGGCCACTCAGTTCGCCGGTGAAGCAGGTCCAATAGATATAGATTGTTCATCGTCTACCAGCAGCTGATGAAGAACAGACCCGACCGAAGTTAGTTCTCCAAATGGGCCTGTTGTACGGATTATTCAAAAAATTATGAACTACTTAATTACGTGAGTTCCTTTATAAAGAAGCATTTATTCAAAAAACAACTCATTAGGGTATGGCCAGAATAGGGGGGCGGCAATGGGACTAAGTTCTTGTCCACACCGGACACACAGACAATAAGAACCAAACAGGGCGTTTTCCAACTCATAGACATATGTACAAAATACGGGTTTTGTGATGAAGTAGTATATAAATTAATGGAGTAAGCCAATTTGATCTATAAATACTGCTTATCAGCTGTCCATTAATGGTTATCGATACAACGTTCAAATGAACGTCCCTTGTATGAACATTATCTTCATCTTTTCTTTTTTATAGAGATCAATTTGTCGCTAACGAGTATTAAACTTTAAAGTAATCAGAATCTCGGATTTAACTCTGTGTGGTTATATTTATATGTTTATTGTTGGTTGTTCTTTAAGTACCTCTTAAATAAAAAAGCTAATTATTACCATCAATCAACTTATATCAGTATCTTCACACATGTTCGGTCTTATAGCTTTAATTTTAAAACAATTCTTCAGCTACCCCTAATTGTCTTTCCCGTTCTTTAGTGGCAGCCTCGGCCACTAAAGAACAATTGGATACATTTACCATTTCAACGGCATAGTCACTGCTTTCTATAGTATGTCCTCTCATATGTCCAGTTAGAACGCTCGGGTCAATTTATAAGATGTTGATCCAGACGTTCAACAGCAACGCTCAAAGCCCATTTGGCCAGGTACTTCTGTGGTAATTTTTCAAGTGTCTCTTCAAGTTGATTTCTTGATTCATTATTGTCTACAATCTTTATCTTTATCTTAGGACTACTGTAAGTAAATCCGTAAGTTTCCTTTATTTACTGCTCATGTTTACATGCATATTCCTCAATGTTCAAGCGATCACTCCCCCATTACAGCACGGCACTCTTTAATTGCTTCAGATCTTCTTTCATAAAAAGTGTGTACCACACTGAAAAAATGTAAATTAGCCAGATTCTACGCGAATAATCACCTTTATTACTCCGATGCTGGATAAACATTTCTTCGATGATATTCATATTGAATATTTCTTCAATACCACTATAGCGTATTTGCTCAAACATTATATCTGAAATCGGGGTCTTAAGCCAATCACGAATCGGTACGGGAAATCCTAATTTCGGACGATTCACAATTGCGTCCGGAACAATACCTTCCATAGCTTTACGCAAAGCAAGTTTTGTTGTGTTTTTGCCAATCCGATTGGCGACTGGAATTTTACTGGCCGTTTCAAAAACCTCTTTATCTAAAAACGGGACTCTTAATTCCAATGAATGTGCCATAGAGAGCTTATCTGCTTTTGATAAAATATCGCCAGGTAACCAAAAGTTCATATCAATAAACTGCATTCTTGTCGTAGGATCAAGGTGCACTGTCTTATCATAAAAAGGCTTAACGATATCGGTCGGATGTAAAAAGCTATTTTGAGCGTGTACCGATTCGTGAAGCAAGTTCATCTTTCCGCTTTTGTTAAAGATATTAGCATTACCGAAAAAGCGTTCCTCTAAAGGTGTCAGCCCCCGAAGTAAATAATTTTTTCCATAAAAATGATAAGGATATACGGTTAAAGATTTTCGTAACGTATCCTTTATGAAGTTAGGCATCCATGTAATGGGTCTTAATGCATCCGGCTCTCTATAGATTCGGTATCCTCCGAATAATTCATCAGCGCCTTCCCCCGATAGGACAACCGTGACATGCTCTTTGGCAAGCTGATTAAGATGATAGAGCGCAATAGCGGAAGGGTCCGCAACAGGCTCATCTAGATGCCATACCGTTTTCGGTATACTCTCAAAAAAGTCTTCTGTAGATAAAATGTGAAAATAATGATCCGTCCCCAGTTTGGCTGCCGTTTGATTTGCAATGATAGTTTCATTGTTCACCCCTTCAAATCCAATCGAAAAAGTCTTTGTTGATTCTTCTGCTTTCATCATTGCAGCTATAGCTGTGGAGTCAATTCCACTGGACAAAAAACACCCTCTATTCACATCACTTTGTAAATGAAGATTTACAGACTCTTTCAATTTCCATTGAATTTCTTCCGCATAGTCTGCTAAGGATCGTTTTACCGGATGAAAATGGGGTTCCCAATATTTCTCGATCTTCATTTCACCATTCGGGTTAACAAAAATACGCTCTGCAGGGCCTAATTTATGAATATGTTCAAACATCGTATCGGGTTGCGGTACATACTGAAAAGTTAAGTAGCTAAATAAGCTTTGATACTGAAGCTTTCTAGGCACTCCTTGCACGGCAAGAATGCTTTTGATTTCTGAAGCAAATAAAAGATTATTCTCATCTTTGTAATAATAAAAAGGCTTAATACCAAAATGATCTCTAGCAGCAAAAAGCGTTTGTTCCTTACGATCCCAAATCGCAAAACTAAACATTCCACGTAGATGATGAACACAGTCCTTGCCGTATTCCTCAAATAAATGCAAAATAACCTCTGTATCTGATTGTGTTTGAAAATGATGTCCCTTTAGCTTCAGCTGATCTCTTAGTGTTTTATAATTATAGATCTCACCATTAAAAACAATCCACAGGGACTGATCTTCATTCGTCATCGGCTGATTCCCATCACGTAGGTCTATAATGGACAACCTCCGAAAACCGAGTCCAATGCGAGAATCAAGCCATATTCCCTCATGATTAGGACCTCGATGATTCATTGCACCTGTCATTTGTTTTAAGGTTTCTTCTTGCGGGGGGTGTCCATTACATTTTAATATTCCTGCTATTCCGCACATGCTATGTTAGTCCTTCCTATAATAAAGATTAAGGTTTAGAGTGCCCACAAATGCGTTGATCAATCATTTTTTGTTGCTTATCATTCATATAAAAAAACGCCGAAGGATTCACTAAACGAATCGTTCGACGCTTTCTCATTTATGCTTATTTGGTTTCATTCATGAAGCTTCTGAAATTCTGGACGATTTCTTTTGATCGGGTATGGTGTAAATAATGATCGCCTTCAAGCAGAATCATCTTCCCCTGTAAGGAATCTTTAATCTGATCTTCATGTAAAGCTTCCCAGCCCTCAACATCCGTAGTATCTTTCACTAAGAAGAAAAGTACAGGAAGATCTTTAGGAAACTTCAATGTTTCGGTAGCTTTAAAATTACTAGGGAAATGCTCTGCTTCGTTAATGATGTTTGGGTTCATCATGTTTTTAAGCGTAATCATTCTATTTTGTTCTTTCGTTTTATCATCCACATTTGGTGAGAGGATTTGGTTAGGATCGATTTTAACCAGCAATCTGAAGAATCCTGATTGTTTAAGTGATTTTAAGGCTGCAGTTGGAAGCGTCTCACCTGCTCCTTGTGCCGGTACACTGCTGTCGATCCCCACGAATGCACTGACTTCGTTTTTGTATTTGTTCACATAGTCCAGACCATAAATTCCAGAAATAGAATGCCCCATCAGAATATAACGGTCTATTTTTAATTGTTGTAAAGCTTCATGAAGTTCACTCACTATATTATCGACCGTTCGTTCTTTTTCAGTGATATCACTTAACCCATACCCAAATGGCTCAATTACTACCACTTTGTAGAATGGAGATAGCTCGTCAACTAGCGGTTTAAAATCAATTCCTGGGGCTGCCGTTCCGAAACCTGGTAGTAACACTACCGTTTCTTCGCCTTGACCTTGAATCATGACATTCATGTTTTTTCCGTCTACAGGTATTAGCTGGCCATAGGATTCAATTTTGCCTTTCTCTAATTTGTTGCTGACCACATTAACTGTAAATACAGTGGCAAGAAATACTACGATTAGTACGATAATAACTACTACTACTTTAAGTAACAAGAACAATGCTTTTTTCATCTGTCATCTCCCGCTCCCCATATGTTTATATCTTATCTTCTGTCCATTTCATTCTAACCATCCAGTCTTAGATCCTGTGTAACACAAGATTAATTCAGTCTTAATTCTCAACCACAACTAAAGAAATAGAATTAAGCTTCCGTTAAGATAACTTTTATAAATATGATTCCACTTTCGTTCAATTGATATCATAAAAAAACACCTTTAGATATTCGCTGATTAAGCCTTAGGGCTATTCAACGATATTCTAAAGGTGCTCATCCATTTTATTAACTATAAATTAGTTCAAAGTTTCTTTACGCGACAACCGAATCTTTTCAGGCGTAACATCATTTCCCTCAGGATCTACAATCGTCACTCCCGACAGACTGTTACGAACTTGTCCACGAATTTCACGTAGGTAATCTTCACGTAAAGCGATCTGCTCCACCCATTCACTTTTTGTCAGGCCTTCTTCACGTTCTTTCCTGGCTAGTTCATTAATACGAGTTAAACTGGTAATCATCTATGTTCCTCTTTTCTAAGTGTTGGTTAGCTTGCTAATGGATGTGCTGAGCTATGCCAGATTCAAGATAAATTATCCGCCATCTGTTTCATAAGCCTTCTTAATAATAAACGTTCTTCGGGTAAAATTCCTGTTAATAATTTATCCAGTTGCTTATTCCATATACGTTCCACAGGTTCACAAAGATTACGTCCGGCTGAAGTAAGATACACTCGGCTTACTCTGCCATCTTCAGGATCTCTTTTTCGAACAACAAACCCATGACTCTCAAGTGATTTCACCATGTTCGTAATCGTTGGCGGCTCACAATTCAGACTTTCGCTTAACTGGATCTGGGTCATTCCATCTGATCTCCATAACCGGCATAATAACTGTTCTTGGCCCACATGAAGATTAAATTCTCTAAGCAATGCTGCATAATCTCTACGCATTTCCGCAGAAATTCTGTCCAGTAGTTCTCTTATCTCATCTTCAATCACAGCTTGTTCCTCCGGACCACCTTACAAATTAATTAGCAAGCTAATTATATCATGTTTTTAAGAGGATTTCAAAGGTTGACTATCTTTAGATATCATCCACCAACGAATCCTCTTTAGGTTGGTACTTCATCATATAGAAATGGTCTTCAATTACTGTTTCTCGGGAGTCTCACTTCAAAGATTGTCCGCACCACACTGCTTTGCGCAGATACGGTTCCATGATGCTGCTCTACTATATTTTTAGTAATAAACAAGCCAAGTCCCGTACTTCCAGTTGGATGTGTTCGTGCACGATCACCCGTGTAAAACATATCAAAAATACGTGGCAACTCTTCCGGCTCAATACAATTCCCATAGTTAATCACTTCTACGACTACCTCGTTAGCGTCCAAGTAACCGTGAATATCAATAAATTGACCATCGCTTCCGTATCGGGCCGCATTCATAAGAAGGTTCTCAAATACACGTGCTAACAATTCCCCGTCGCCATATATCATCAGAGGTTGTGTCATATCCATTCTGGAGATTAGACCATTTTTCTCAAAGACTGGATATAATTCTTCATTCAATTGTAAAAGAAGCTCACTGAGATCAATCGAGGATTTCTCAAGCTTAAGCTTGCCATAGTTCATTCTTGTAATTTCAAACAGCTCATCGATCAATTTTTCTAAACGTTGAGATTTGGTATAAGCAATCGTCGTGTAATGCCTGGTCTGTTCAGGCGTTAATTGATTGTCTTTCAAAATAAAATCCAAATAGCCAATAACCGAGGTTAGGGGTGTACGCAAATCATGTGCCAGGTTCAACACGAGTTGATCTTTACTGCTCTCGGCAATATCTCCCCGCTCAATGGCCTCTTGCATATTCTCTATGGCTAGATTTAGATCATGACCAATGATCCCAAATTCATCTTTGGAAGGTATATCTACTCGTTCAGAGAAATCACCTGATGCTAGCTGATGAATCCCCTTTGATATTTCTTTGAAGTATTTTGCATACGGCTTAGTGAATAAGAAGAAAAATAGAATGGCGAGTGGTATAAAGATAATTAAAAATGTATTCACATCTCCAATATCTCTTATTACATAGCGAACTTGGGTAAGTGGATTCTCAAACTTCACCTCAGAGTGATAATATCGCTGGAGCGCCTTATAGATTAAAAAGGTTATCCCACCGGATACTAGCATACTGGCCATCAGCAGCATAATCATTTTTGTACGAAAACTATAAATCATTTTAGGCATTGGATGTATACCCTTCCCCTACAGTATTTATCTTTGTAGTGATAATGGTATATGAATTCAATCTAAATCTCAAATTATTAAAATCACAGATCCTTTTTCTCAAAAATCCGCAATGAAATGAGATAAGAACAGCTGAGTAAAAACACGTAAGCGAGTCCTATTATGATATAAGGAATAAAGCTAGATTTCACGCCATAGCTCTGCCAGTTCTCTAGGTCAGGAAACCATTGAAGCAAACTACCGATCACATTCGGACCAACCATTATAATCATCATAAAAACGAGATTAACCACTTGCGTTCCTTTAGCACCTAACCAGTAATGAATCGGTAAATAAAGCATAGCAAGGAGTGGGAAAATAGATATCGCAATACCAACCTCTTGCCAAAAATAAGGGGTTACCTCTTTACCTGTCATAATAATCAGGAGATAGGTAAAAGCAGTTGCTGCCAGCCCAACAAGCGCATATGGAAGGATTGAGAAGTATTTGGCACGGACAAGCTCTTGTCTCCGTACAGGGAGATTAACGAGAAACCGTTGCGTCATCTGCTGAGTATCCATAGAACAGGAGCTTATCAATAACAGCATGGGTGGCATCACCGTAAATAAACTGAAGCTATGATAGTTCGAGTAAGCTATAAAAATAAAGAAAGGGATTAGCAGCATCAGAAATTTACGCAGAAGAATGAAGTCTTTTTGAATAAGATAAAATGAATGATACACTATAAGTCCTCCTTAGCTTATAACTCTTCCCTGCTGAACAATCGTAGTGAAATCTTATATGAGAAGTACAAGATGAATAGATAAACGATCCCTATCAAACCTATCTGCACCAGATGATCTTGCAGCTTTAAATGGGTTATTTTTGAGAAAACTGATGAATTGGTGAGTGAAGCTCCAGCACTTATCGTGGTTATCGTTACAACTACATTAAAAAAGGTATTGAAGTAAAAGTTTTTGTAACCAAGCCAATAATGAATCGGCAGATAAATAGACGCAGTCAAAGGAATCATAAGTAACGTTAAAGATACCCCTATCCAATACACTGGACTAATGGAATAGCCAAATGAAAAAGAAATTAGAAACAAAACTAATGAGCAAACCAAACCGATGAAAATATAAGGAATCAGTGATAAGTATTTAGCCAAGACAATCTCTTGCCGACTTACTGGCAATCCTATAACAAACTTTGTGTTGTTATTCTGTGCATCCATTGAACAGGAGTATACGAGCAACAGTAAGGATTGAAAGGCAGCAAACATACTGGAGCTATCCTTTTGCACATAGGCAACAAACAAAATACTCAAGAGAAATAAAGGGATAAAATTCCGCAGGAGAATAATGTCTTTCCGAATCAACAGCAAGAGATTAAACATACAAAGCGTTTCCCTTTACCGTAAAATACATAATTTCTTCCAGAGTAGGTGTCTCGCATATAGCATGATCTCTAAAGAATCGTTCACCCTCAGAGCGCTTGTTCAGAAGACCCTCGAAACCAACTTCCGTCTCTCTAAGCCCGATGAACCATTTTCGCACATCCCGATCAAGCAGCTCCTTGTCGCCTTTTACCAGCATATATTTATTAGGTAGTGATTCTTTCATCTCATTAAAAACTAACCGCCCCTCATTCACAAAAACAATATAATCCGCTATCCGGTCTAAATCAGTCGTGTTATGCGTGGAGAAAAGAATAGATTTCTTCTCATCCTGGATATGCTCACTAAGTAAATCAAGCAGTTCTCTCCGGAATATGGGATCAAGACCTGCAGTAGGTTCGTCCATGATGAGCAGATCTGCACCATGCGATAAGGCAATAGCGAGCGAATACTTCATCTTCATTCCTTTGGAGAGCTCTTTAATCTTTTTCCGCGGGGAAAGCTTAAACATCTCTATGTATTTCCTATAAGTCTCTTTATCCCACTGGCTATAAAAGGGAGCAATCATCTTACTCATCTGATCGATGGTTAATGGATCGTAAAAATAGTTCTCATCGGAAACATACCCAATTCGATCTTTGTACTTTGCATTCTTTATGGATGTTTCTTTGCCAAAAATCTCGATACTTCCTTGGTCGGGCTGTACCATACCCATCATCATTTTAATTAAAGTTGTTTTCCCTGCCCCATTGGGTCCTATTAACCCCGTTATATACCCTTCCTTAATACCGAACGTAAGTTCGCATAGGCTAAAATGGCCATATTTTTTAGATATTTGATTCAATTGAATGACATCGTTCATTCTGTCTCCTCCTCATACAGCAATTTCAACATCTCACTGAACTCAGCAAAATCAATCCCCAACAGCTTACTCTCGTCAATAATCTCCTTCATCTTGTTCTCCATGATCCGTAGCCGTTGCTCACGAATAAACTCCTGATCTGCACCAGAAACAAAGGAACCTTTTCCCACAATGGAATTAATAAGGCCTTCTCTCTCCAGTTCTTCGTAAGCTCGTTTTGTTGTAATTACGCTAATCTGCAGCTCTTTGGCTAACAGTCGAATAGAAGGTAAAGGCGTACCTGAAACTAACTCTCCTTGTAGGATCATCTGGCGGATCTGACTTACAATCTGTGCATAGATGGGTTCACCGGAAGTGTTGGATATCAATATGTTCATGAACGCGTGCCCTCACTCCTAGTTTATGTGTATTCAATGTATATATGTAATATATACACTATACCCATTGTTGTCAATGATCTTTTAAATCCACACAAAACAAGCCGATTCCTATTGAACTTAGGGTCAGCTTGCTTGGCATACAGCATATCTAATTATCATCACATCAATCCAGCACTTCTTAAAAAGCGACTAACAATGTCTATCTGATAACGAATACGAAGGTCACGATCAAGACTCCAGCAGGTTTCCACAGTAAATGCCTTCGCTCCTATGATACGGGAGACGGCCGCACGTGACGACCCGGGGCGCTCTCGTAAACGGATATTAAAATGATAAGAAGTATTTGCGATTGTACGGTTAATGTCTTTTATGATACGCCTAGCCGTAACCGTACCTTGGCTCCCAGGCTTAATGATATTAGACTGACCAAGGCGTTTAGGATTTCTTTGAGACAAACCGTTCGCTTCATGGAGATCAAGGTACCAGCTGGGGCGATAACGTCTTATTAATTGAAGCAAGGCTACGGATAACGGATGTTTGGCAGATCCATTCCGAGTACGTGGAAACGTCCGGTTCAAATCCGGCACGCCCCGAATTCGTTTGCGATAAGCTTTTTGATTCATGAGAGGCACAATAATAAGCGTACCACGGTAAATATTTAATTCTCCTTGTCTTAAGTGATTCACGATGTTTTTCGCCGCACGAATGCTTGCCGTTTCATTCCCGTGTATGCCGGACACCACCATAAACACAGGACCTGGGAGCCCGCCTCTGATCACGTAATAAGGAGTGGCATGGGTTGTAGACGATGCTAAAGTATAATTCTCAACGATCATCATGCTTCACCTCCGCATTTAGGTGTCCATATATGTGTATTCTTTAAGACCCCAGTTGTCCTAGACAGATAAGCAAAAAAAGCCTGATTTCTCAGGCTCTTTTTGTGTTTATACAATGAAAGATTAGACCGCATTATTTATACGCGGGCAACCAGTCTCCATGGGCTGTGATCAGCTCATCACACATATTCGTAATGTCATCCATCGACAGTTCGGCGGCAGTGTGCGGATCGAGCATAGCTGCGTGATAAATATGCTCTCTCTTATGAGTAATCGCTGCTTCAATTGTTAACAATTGTGTATTAATGTTCGTACGATTCAGTGCAGCACACTGCGGAGGCAGATCTCCCACAAAGGTTGGAGTCACGCCACTGCGGTCTACAAGGCACGGAACTTCTACACATGCTTCTTTCGGAAGATTGGTGATAAGACCTGTATTCATAACATTACCACCTATTTTAAAAGGTACATTCGTTTCGATGGCTTCCATAATGTAGGACGCATATTCATGCGAACGTTCATGTACAAGCTCTTTGTTATTTACTAATTCTTCACGCATTTGCTGCCACCGTTCAATTTGTTCTACACAGCGGCGGGGGTACTCGTCGAGTGGAATTTGAAACCGTTCTATGAGTTCAGGATAATTACGTTTGATAAAATAAGGATGATACTCTGCGTTATGTTCTGAAGACTCCGTAATATAGTAACCAAATTTAAGCATCATTTCATAACGAACCATATCCCCATGATGTTCTTTCTGCTTCTCGGCAGCGCGACGTTTGATTTCCGGATATAAGTCCTCTCCATCCTTCGTAACCTCGAGTAGCCAAGCCATATGGTTAATACCGGCGATCTTAGCTTGTACACCTGTCTGATCCATTCCCAGATGCTCGAATAAGCCTGGAATACAATGCTGTACGCTATGACATAATCCTACGGTCTTCACACCACCATAAGTGTTCATCACATTCGTCAATACGGCCATTGGATTCGTATAGTTCATAAAGAGTGCATCTGGACAAACCTCTCTCACTTCTGCGGCAAAATCAAGCATGACAGGAATCGTACGTAAGTTGCGGAAAATGCCACCGATACCAACCGTGTCCGCAATCGTCTGACGTAAGCCATATTTCTTCGGAATTTCAAAGTCTGTAATGGTACAAGGATCGTACCCCCCGACCTGGATCGCATTAATTACATACTTAGCTCCACGTAAAGCTTCCTTGCGATCCGTATAAGATTTCACGATACAAGTACTGCCACTACTTGCTTTTATATTACTCAACATATTCTCAGAATCTTTTAGGCGCTGAAGATCAATATCATATAGGGCAAGCTCAAAGCCTTGAAGGGCTGGAGTTCTCATGCAATCTCCTAAAACGTTCTTTGCAAATACAGTACTTCCCGCTCCGATAAATGTAATTTTGGACATGTGAAATATTCCTCCTTAAATAGTGAGCTCTACGGTCCCGACATCGTTAACGACACAGAAAATATCCATAAATTTTCCTTATAAACACTTGAATATCAGAGGGTATCCGTCTCTCTCTTCACTATTCACTATAAATGAGAGCGATCTCAATGAGTATGGATAAATACAATTCATATATGGATGTTTGTTGCATTTATGTGGTATGTCCTATAATCTATATGTAATTCAAATCACGTATAGGAGGTCAGAAGCAAATGGCTTCAGAGCATTATCATTTCACAGCAGGGTTTAATCTTGCTCCAGATGAAATCGACCTGACTGTATTGTTCAGCGGAGAAGGTAAACCGGTCCCAGGACATAAGATGGGGCCTTCTGTTCACGATTACTACCTTATACATACCGTAATGGATGGTAAGGGAGTGTTTCAGAGTGAAAGTAACTCTCAGGTATGTGGTGCAGGAGATACCTTTGTTATATTCCCAGGGGCATTATTCAGCTATCAGGCAGACATGGAACAGCCTTGGACTTATGTATGGGTAGCCTTGCAAGGAGAAGCCGTTCAGCAGCTATTTAAAGAAGTGGGGATTACACCGGACAAGCCGTTAATACACTTAGATAATCTTTTAGAGATACATAACTTGTATGAACATATTCGTTTTTCCTTCCAGCAGTCTGCTTATCCAAGGTTGGAAAGTTTGGAGGCTTCTGGGTGGATGCGCCTTTTGGTGCACAAATTCGGCCTTGCGAACATAGGTTCGCTAACCCCTAATTCCGCACATTTACCGGATGTTATCGACCGCCAGATCAATCAAGCGATCCGCTGGATCTCTCTCCAATTTCATCAACAGATCAGTATCGACCACATGGCATCCTCGCTTGGTTATCATAGGGCTCACCTCTCTAAGGCCTTTAAGCAAAAGATCGGAATGTCACCCAAGCAATATTTGTTAAAGGTTCGCATGGATAAAGCAAAGGAACTGCTTGGAGGAACGCTCACCATCGACCAGGTATCCTCTTCGGTCGGTTTCAATGATGCGTTATATTTCTCCAAGCAGTTCCGTAAGTGGAGCGGTATGTCCCCCAGTGAATATCGAAGCCATCTTCGATCAGGCACATGATTGCTTATGGGTTATTTCATGGTTTTTGATAAAATCGAGGTGACAAACGTTGTCTTTCCTTCACAGTAAGCATCCCTATCGTAGCGGTGTTGTTCCGCCAGACGCTGTTTGACTTCTGCATATGCTTGACGCGTTACCGCCATTTGAACGGAGATAGTCAGCCTTCAATGGAAGTACTCCCCACATGCTCTATCGTAACAATGAGGTCGCCAACATAAGATAACAACTGAACTCTAATTCTATTGAATTCTACCTTCCACTCGGGGTCATACGGGACAACCTTTACCATTTCCGCCTTCAGATTGATGCTCATGCACCTCCTGCGTTTAATGCCTTCTTCTCAATTCCTCTATAGACTATCCATATGCATATAGCGGCCACAATTAGCATTCCACCCATCAGACAGACGCCATTCCAGCCCCAATGCTGCCATGCAAAGCTTCCAAGTGTTGATCCAATTGCGCCACCTGTAAAAGTGCTGACCATAAACACAGTATTTATTCGGCTGCGGGCCGCCGGCTCAAGTGCATAGATCCGTGTTTGGTTACTAACCTGTGACCCTTGTACGCCAAGATCCAGAATAATAACACCGGCAATCAGGCTCCAGATTGTAAATCCAGCTAAACCGAAGAATCCATAAGCAATCAATGTCAGCAACAGTAGTATACCTACTATCTTTTTCGGTGCGATCCTGTCAGCTAACCTCCCGATAAATGGAGCACCCGCAGCACCTGCTACACCGATCAACCCAAACAAGCCTGTGATAGAGCTACTATAGTGGTAAGGTTCACCTTCTAAAAAGAAAGCCAGTGAAGTCCAGAACACGCTGAAGCCACCAAACATACAAGCCCCAATCAGTGATGCTTCACGAAGCGTCGAATATCTGCGAATCAAATTCCCCATTGATTTCAGTAGATCCGTATAGGATGAATTATTTTCTGGTTTCGTCTTTGGAATTAGTTGGTATAAGATAAGGGATAACAATAGCATTATAACTGCAGCAATCCAGTACATCGCTCTCCAGCCGAACATATCTCCTATAATTCCGGATATCGTTCTTGCCAGCAAAATACCAAAAAACAGCCCGCTCATTACGGTTCCAATAACCTTACCTCGTTCTTCTGGCAGAGCAAGCTCTGCGGAGAGAGGAATGATAACCTGCGGCACCACCGTAGTTATGCCAATAGCAAAACTGGCAATATACATCCAAATAAGGTTCTGAGCTGTAGCAAAACCAACGAGTGATAATGATACGGCAATAAGAAGTCCGGATATTAGTGTTCTTCGTTCACGAATGTCGCCCAACGGAACAAACAATAACATCCCAAGCGCATAACCGATCTGAGTAAGCATCGATACATATCCTACTGCGTTAGAGGATGCATGGAAGGTTCGTCCAATATCGGCCAGAAGGGGCTGATTGTAATACATATTTGCCACGCTTAATCCTGATGCAATAGCTAATATAAGTATGAATTGCTTAGTTAGGCCTCCTCCTACACGAACTGCAGCGGGTGTGATAGATTGTGTCATGAAATTTCTGTGCCTCCGATTACGTATGCTGCATCAAACAGCAAGCTTTATTTTCCTAATACATTATAGCAGTCACTGTCAAGCTTACGTATTTCTGCGATATAATAATCATCCAAATATATATGATCTACATAAGTACAATTTATATTTGATTCTATTTAGCGAGGAGTTAATAACATGCACCAGAATGACCGAATTATGACCAAATTGCGCAAGGAACCCTTGAAGAATGTCAGTTTATTAAAAATGCTAACCTCATTCCAGAAAGTCATGGAGTCTCATCTTGTGGAGCAAGGAAGTCAATGGGGTGTTTTATTGCTTCTTCCTGCCTCAGCCTACGCATATGATCATAGAGTATATCCTCAAGCGGATTACATCGTATTTATGGATTACAGCAGCCCAGATGTATTTCCGGCTCTGTTTCAATTGCTGCCTCCGCAAGCAAAATTTGTTTTTAAACTGCAAGACGTGAACTACACAGAGGCCTTATCATCACAATTTTCAATGGAGAAAGTCCGGGGGTTCTACTCATACAGTACAGTTGAGGGTCAAATCTTTCCGAAGGACGAAGAAGTTGTTATCAGTCATATGGTTGACGACAGATTAATTCCGCTATGGGCCGCTAATCATTACACGAAAGATGAAATAGAAGACTATTTTCAAAATGGTGCTTTTTCCGTGTCAATTTACCTAGACGGCAATCCGGTCAGTACCTGCCTAGCGTTCCGTAATGAAGAAACCATCTGGGAAATCGGCGCTCTACATACATTAGAATCCTCACAAAGAAACGGGTATGCGAAAAAGGTGGTCCAAACCGCCATACAAGAAACGTTAGAACGAGGGTTTATTCCACGCTATCATGTGCTTGAAACAAATCAAGCGTCCATCAGACTAGCTGAATCTATTGGACTCATTCCTTGTGTACAGCTTGAACACTGGATTAACTACATCCAATAACACGCTTGATAGGAGGTGATTTGAATGAGTTATGTGCCGAACGAGAATCAAAACTATTATCCTCCCCCGCCCCCACCAACACCGATGAATGGCAAATCAATAGCTGGTTTCGTTTTAGGAGTACTTTCCATAATTGTTCCTTATATCGGATTTTTGTTAGGGATTGTAGCGGTTATTCTGTCTGCCCTATCCCTTAAAGAAATACGGATTCGGTATGAGCAAGGAAGAGGCTTAGCTATTGCGGGTCTGGTATGCGGGATTGTCGGCACTCTACTTTACGCCATATTCATTTTATTTTTCGTTATTTTTATATATGCAGCAGCAAATTACCCCCATTACTGATCCACAGAAGAAAAGGATCTCTATAGCCACCCTAATGGCTGCAGAGATCCTTTTTCCAATCCTATGAACCATTCAGTAGGTTCCATTATTAAGCTGCTGGCGATACTCCGTCGGAGTTACTAGGAACCGCTTGCGGAACATCTGTGTAAAATGCCGCATGTCCTGATATCCAATACGTTCGGCGATTTCTGCCACCTTAAGCTTCGAGTTTACAAGCAGTAGCTTTGCTTGTTCCAAACGTAAGGATGTCACGTATTCCTTATAGCCTTGACCCGTCTTCTGTTTAAATAATTGACTGAAGTAAACCGGATTCAGAAATACAACGGAGGCAATCTTTTCTAAAGTAAGGTCTTCGAAATAGTGTTCTTTTACATATTGCAATGCGATGTCGATGGCTTTTTCGCCACTACCTTTCGCTGGCGTTAAATCCAACACTTGAGAATTCACTGCCTCTCTTAAGCTCGTTACGATCTGAGGTACAGTATTTATATCGTAGCTAAGTCCGGAATGGATCATTTGGAAGGGTGTTTTTAAATATTGCTTCAAATAGGTACGCCCATCTTCCAGAAAAGTTTCTAATCGTGCTTCTTCTCTTAAGGTGATTAATCCCAGCAGACTCTGGCGGTCATAGCTGACTACAAACCCGCTCCCGTCCCGATCTATCAGCTCAGTTAACACATTTTCTACAATAAAATGTTCTATCCGAATGTTTTTATCACCCGCATCCATTTGGAGCAAAATCAAATAGAAACATTGATGATCTTCTATTAATTGGCTGATGTCTAAATTACCGAGATTAAAACCAGAAGCGAGCCTCTGAAATACACCTTCTCTTAAATATTTGAGACTTGACCTTAATCGGTCTTCATCTTTAATAAATTTATGATCCTGCTCTATTTCTAGCGATAAGTTACTAATAATCTCAAGTAGCTTGCTTTTACCGATCGGCTTAAGTAGATAATCTCTCGCTCCAAGACGAACAGCCTCCTGTGCATAGGCAAACTCACTGTGTGCAGAGATGACTACCCATTTGACATAAGGATACCGCCGCTTAGAAATCCTCATGAACTCTAGGCCATTCATACCGGGCATAAGAATATCAGTTAAGACCATATGGATGGATTGTTCCTCCATAATCTTGACTGCTTCTTCTGTGGACGCAGCTACATGTACACAATAATCTGGATAGATACTTCTTATAGTGCGCTTAATGCCTTCTCGGATCACTCGTTCATCATCAGCTATGAGAATGTTCAAGACTATGCTCTCCTTCCTGCGGAATCGGCAGCATGATAGCAACCTCGGTTCCTTCTCCAGGTAAGCTTCGAATCACAAGACCATAGGATTCTCCGAACATATGCTGGAGCCGCCGGTGCAGATTTTGAAGACCTATCCCCATTTTCCCATTTTCTTTCGTTGTTGGCCGATCTAAGGATCCCACTAGCGCATTCAGCTTTTCTGCATCCATACCTTTGCCATTATCTTGAACAACGATGTTCAGTACTCCAGCTTCTTCAATTACACTCACCTTCAGAATACCTTGACGGTCGAGCGATTCCAAGCCATGTTTTACAGCATTTTCAATAACCGGTTGTACAGTCATCTTGGGAAGGCGAACCTCAAGCCATCGTTCATCTATATTGATCTCAATCCGTAGACGACCTTCCAGTCGGATAGAAATTATATTTAGATAGTGTCCAATTTGTTCCAGTTCTTCTCGTAGTGTGACTTCTACGTCAACTTCCCAATGACTACTGTACCGGAACATCGAAGATAGCGAGAGAACAAGTTCACCCAGTTGCTCATTCCCTTCCTCATCCAGCATCCAATAAATCATATCCAAAGTATTGTATAGAAAATGTGGGTTCACTTGAGATTGCAAGGCATGAAGCTCAGCATTCTTCTCACTGACGGAAGAAAGTTTCACCCGCTCGATCAGTTCTTCGATTCGGCGAACCATCCGATTAAACGAAGCAACAAGAATATTAATCTCTTGATAAGAAGAAACATTCACCATTCCCCGAAAATTTCCGATCTCCACTTGCTTCATCTCTCGAATCACCTTTTTAAGCGGCAAAGAAATCGTTCGTGAAACCATAGAAGCTATTAAAGTAGAGACGAGCACAAGAATCGAAAATACAATGAACAGATAACGTTTCATCTCTACCAACTCTACATTTAGGTCGCGATTAGGAGTGATACTAAGCACCCACCAACCAGAGAAGGACAGTTTAGAAGCGACAAGCAGACGATTGGCTGTCTGTTCGACCACAACATTCTGGGAGTTCTGTAAAGACGGGAGCTGAGTTAAATCAGGTTCCTGATCTTCGGCAGAGGATACGAATCGTCCATCCTGCGACATTAAATACACCTGGCTATGCTCACCCAGCTTCACATTATCTAGCGCATCCAGAACAGGCTTCGGATTCGTCTCGTACAGAACAATGCCAATCGGTTTGTGTTCATTGAGATCGTAAATCTGACGGCCAAAGGCAAACACAGGACTATCCTCTACTTGATCGATAAGAGAATGTTCATAGACGCCGAGCCAGACCATTTTACCGGAGGAAGCTTGCAGCTGATGGTACCAATCTTCCTTCATATAATCGGGATCAACCACATTCATATAATTTCCGTAATTATAAATCTTACCTTTATCTGTAATGACATGAATACCTACGAGATCATCCCGAGAATAAAATATAGCTCCTAGAATATTGGTAATTGTCTGTTCATTGATGTAAGCTACCGCCGGCTCAGTGCTTGTCTCATTAATCAAACGTATCAGTTCAAAGTTATTGCTGAGTGATTTAGAGAGACTATCATACCCTTTGTACAATAAGCTGAATAGATCCGCCGTCTGGGCGACATTCTTCTGCGACAAATCACTTATTTTCTCATGAAACTGTACGGTTGTCCGGTTGTAATAGAGCAGACTCACAATTAATAGAATGCTAGACATACAAAAAAGAAACAGCAAAAACAATCGATGGTGGATGGAATGAAAGCTGTTTCTCAAAAAGGCTTCCCTCCTCAAACTCATCTGTCCTGCTGCTTCTTCATTATAATTCCATTATTGAAATTTGCAATATAGAGTTATCCTTTTACTGCTCCCGCCACCATTCCTTTTGTAATCTGATTAGATAAGAAGAAATAGATTAAAATGACGGGTAACGCACCCATCACTAGAAATGCACCGATATTTCCATAGTTTACAGAATACTGACTAACGAATGTGTACACGCCAAAGGGCAAGGTCTTCAATTTCTCGGAGGAAATGAAGGTGGCCGCTAAGATATACTCATTCCAAATGTTGATGAACGTTAGAATACACACAGTCATTACCGGTGGCACGGATACAGGAAGAATGATCGCGCGGAAGATCCGATATACGCTCGCCCCATCTATAAAGGCCGATTCTTCGATTTCATGCGGAATGCTCTTCATAAAGCCACTTAATATAAACACCGCTATAGGAGTAGAAAAAGCTACATAAGGTAATATGAGCGATAAATGCGTATTCAGAATATGCATATTTTTGAAAATGATCATCAGTGGTAGCAAAGTGGCCTGCATGGGAATCATCATCCCCATTAAGAAAATCGTCATGACCAAGTTGCCGTAACGCCAACGGAATCGAGAAATCGCGTAAGCTACCATGGAGCTAAGCAGGATAACGAAGATCATCGTTACACCAGTAACCAATACACTATTTGATAAATACTTTAGGTAACTACCTGACCTATAAGCCTCGCTATAGTTATGCCACTGAAATACTTTAGGAAATGAGAAAAAACGTCCTCCCAAAATCTCCTCATTGGTCTTCAAGGAATAAAGCATTAGCCATAGAAGAGGATATAGCTGGGTAACGACAGGAATCGCAAAGAGAAGATACACGAGTCCTTTCTTGAAATATAAGAACGTATGAGTTCCACTTAATACATTATCCTTATATTTCTCGCTTAAACGCTTACCGTCCTTGTAAGGACGCTTTGGGCGTTTATGCTTGACATTCCGCATGATCGCGCACTCCTTTGCTAACTGAATTTTTTCTCAAGCTTATTAAAGATCGTATTTATGCTAGCAGTAAACACTAGGCACAGTATGACCAAGAAAGAAGCGATAGCGCTACCATAGCCATATTTAAAGGATAAGAATGAACTGTTGTACATATGTGTGGAGATAACATCTGTAGCATGAGCGGGTCCACCGGCTGTCATGACCATTACGAGATCAAAAGCCTGCAAAGACCCTATAAAGGCGAGTACGATAGATATTTTAAAGATTGGAATAATCAGCGGAAAAGTAATGTATCGATCGGCTTTGAATCCGTCAGCCCCATCAATCTTTGCCGCTTCATACAGCTCATCCGGAATATTCTGAACACCGGTATATTGAATCAGCAAATGGTAGCCGAAATATTGCCATAGAGAAACTGCATAAAGAGCGAACATCGCAATTTTAGGTTCTGTGATCCAATTGTGAGTCCAGCTATCCAGCCCAAGAGAGATCAGGACACCGTTCAACATCCCTCCCATGGATACCGGGTCATAAATCGTTTTCCAGAGCTGTCCAATGATAACCACCGACAAAATAACCGGCGTAAAGTAAATAGAAACTAAAGTGTTTCCTTTTCTCACGTACCGGTTTAGAAGGACAGCCATCAACAAACAAAATGGAATTTCCACCATGGAAGCCACAGCATAGAGTAATGTTCTCCTTACAGAGGGCCAAAATACCGGATCATGAAAAAACATATCTTTGAAATTAGCAAGTCCAGCAAACTTCGCAGTCGTAATTCCGTCCCATTTTAGCAATCCTGTATAAAAGGATACTAGAATAGGAGCAAACACCAAGCACACATACAAAAGCAGGCAAGGTAACACGAAGACGGCGATTGTGCGCGCTGGAACCTTTAGTACCTTCATTATTTCCGCCCCCTAGAATGTAAACACGATGCGAAGAAGCGTTTAAGCACCCTCGCATCGCGTTTTGGAAACCTTCTTATTTATTTGCTTCAAATGCGGTTTGATGTTCTTTAGCTACTTGAGCGGAATCCACTTTTTGAACAAAAAGATTTTGGATACTGCTGAGATGGACTTGTGCCGTAGCTGGGTTCATAGTGTTGTCAAAGGCCAAGTCGCCACCTTTAACCTGATTGAATAATCCTGAAACGTTGATCGCCAGATCAGAGTAACCTGCGGCTTTCAGGTCTCCATCCACTTTTTGACCAATCCCTACAGCATTTTTGAGTTCAAATTGCTTTTTAGGATAGTTGAGTGTAAAGAAGTTTAAGAAGTCTTTGGTTTCTTGTAAATGCTCACTGTTCGCAGAAATTGCAAAGGCGCTACCTGGTGCGAGCATGAATTCATTTGGATCACCTTTACCATTCACACTTGGGAATTGGAAGGCTCCTGCTTTACCAGCCACTGAGGATGCGTCAATTGCACCTGTTTCCCAAGAACCGATAACCCACATAGCAGCTTTACCGGATTTAAAGATATTACCACCTGCGTTAGCATCGATGGAAGTAGCTCCATCTGGAAATGCACCTGCTTGCACGAGATCTTGGAAACGGTCAACAGCTTCTATGAAAGCAGGATCTTCAAATGTTTTTTTGCCATCCAGCACATCTTGAAGGAAACCAGGTCCCCCATTGGTGCGAAGCAGGATATTCATGAACAAGAATGAACCCGTCCAGGAATCTTTTTCACCGATCGCGATTGGCGTAATGCCCTTTGCTTTCAAGGTTTTTACATCTTGGAGTAATTCATCGAATGTTTTAGGAGTGTCTGTGATTCCCGCTTGTTCGAAAAGTTCTTTATTATAATAGACTACCTCGATGTTATTACCATCTGGCAGCGCATAAACATTGCCATCGAAGCTGTAGTAATCAAGCAGACCGGATTGATAAGTGTCTTTCAGTCCATTTTGATCCAGCATATCATTCAGGGGAGCAAACAGCTTAGCATCAACGAAGGGTTTCATTTGTGCAGCCGGGTTAACAATCGTAATATCAGGAACTTCTTTGGAAGCAGCTTGTGTCTTCAGTTTGACTTTTTGTTGGTCTGTATTCAAAGTATCTAGTTCGATGTGAATGTTAGGGTTTTCTTTTTCATATTGGTCAACTAATTCATGAAGCATTTTATAAGCAGGTGTTGCTGGATCCGGATAAATATTTTGAAAAGTAATCGTGACCTTCTTACCGCTTTCGGTTTTAGTAGTTCCGGCATCTGGAGCATTCGTAGCTGTATTCCCTTTCGACTCTGTAGCGCCTTTACTCTCATTGTTGTTTGAATTTCCACACGCTGCCATACTTAAAACCAAAGCTGCTGATAACGCAATTGTTGAAGTTGCCTTCATTTTTTTGCTGACCATTGTTTGACGCCCCCTATTTTCGTTATAGGCTAATTATTGTACTGTTAAGCGCTTTCAACAAGGTGTCAAATTTAAGATAAATGGTTTGTTTTTTCTAGAAAAATACAATATATGTCCGAACATAACGAAACACCCGCTAATTCGGGTGCTTCCATGAACCATATTTTCGACGTGAGGCGATCATTTAGATGTGGAACCAAAATCGGTGATTTTAAGTTTTATATCAAAGGTCAATGGCATCCGCGTAAATTCATCGTCCCAATGATCCTTCATCTGTTTCCAAATATGCGGCTTTTCAATGCTGAGCCAATCACCGAATCCAGCTACATCCACTTTGTAAGTGGACTGCATTTTGTAGATAAGTCCATTGATATGTTGGGTTAGTTTCTCTTCAAATATCTTCTCTAGTTCTTTAAAATAAGCTACACTCGAGGAATCCTCATCCACATTCCAATTCTCAATTAGACGTCCAGTGGACTCAATCGCAACATGAAATGACATCCCCTTATCATCGCTCTTATTCAGTGTAATCTTGCTCTTCACTGATTTAATCTCATAAGTAATGGAGTCGTTCGACCGATCATAGGCTTTGATGCTCCCGCTCTTAATATCGCCTTTGATCCAGGAAATACTCTCCACATCATGTTGGTCAAGGTTGCCGATCCAATGCCCTGTCTCTCCCTTGATAATACCGGCCCCGGAGAATTCCACCTCACCTTGTGCTTCCACAACGTTTTGCAACACAAAACTTCGCTTAGAGTACATCAGAGCATCTAGATTGGACAATGTTATCCCCTTCATAACTTTACTGGTTCTGAAGTTGTTTTGGACCATCTCTTCAAGTCGAATGGAAGGAATCTCCTCCGAGTTCGTCTTAAGCGTATCGGACGCACGCCCTTGGCTTAGAAATATTAGACAGCTCGGGCGGATATCGTTATCTCGCAGCACAAAATCCATTAAACGTCTGATCTTCACTTGTTGCACAAGATTATCAGCCATTACGATAACCTTGAGATGATGGCCGATAATCGGACGGTTCTGACGAATGGTGAATTGGCGGAATACTTCAAGCAGAGAATCCCCAGTCTCAGAAACATTGTTAAAATGGGTTCTGGCTGTTTCTCCATCTTTACCGGTATTTCCAATTGTTCTTTCAGGTATAATTTGTACAGTTGCCGTAACTTTATTTTGCTTTTGGTAGCTTCCCCCACGTTCCTCGAATTCCCGTTCGAGTGCATCAGGTTCTCCCTTATCAAGCGCCAATCCTGTATAAACACTTAGATCTTCAATCTCTTTACTGCTCCAACAGCCAGGCTGTGTAATTAAAATAATGGATACTATTAGTAAGTGTATAGCTCTCTGCCTAAACATTCTGCTTAAGTCCTTTCTTCCTGATCAGTAATACAATCGACAATAGCAATGGCAACAATACAAAGATCAGCACGCCCATATAGCCAATGGAATCACCAAGACTGAAGACGTCATTAATGCGTTGAGGGATCATCGTACAGATGAAGATGATGGGCATTAAGGCGAACATCACCGGATGAATCTTCAGATTGAACACCTGTGAGATTCCAAGTGAAGCATTAAAGAAAAAGCTGCAAAAATTACAAAACATCTGCATCAACCAAATGACCAGCAGCGGGAATTCAAATCGTTCAAAAAAGAAACCAGAAATTTCAAAGCTCCGTACCAAATCTATCGTAGGCCAGGTACTTGTGATTACTGAATTGATGGACAAGCCGCCAATCACCATCACAATCGTAACCAGATACAGCACCAGCGGAATGCATAATCCGACCAACATCCCCTTGACTGCTTCCTGCGGATGCTGCATAAAGGCCGTCATCGTCATCACAACCTCACAACCAGTAAAGATCAGGATGCTCGACTTCATCCCCCGGAAGACCGGCATGATGCCTTCACTTAGAAAAGGACGTAAATGATGAATATCAAATATTCTGGAGCTTAAAATAAAACAAATGATCAGGATAAAGATACTGATCGGAAATACAATCTGAAACACGCGGGCTATGGAATTAATCCCACCATACACCAAATACGTACCCACCCAGATAAATGGCATCACGATCGCCCAGATCGGAGTGCCTTCCAGAAGAAAGAACAATGTTACTTCCGCCAGTACGCGGATTTCGAAGCCAGCAATGACAATAAAGTAAAGAATCAATAGTGAACTCAGCACACTACCTGGGAGATTTCCCACTATTTTTTTAGAATACTGAAAGACCGTTTTACCCGGAAATTGTTGGCTAAGCTTCACCATCACCAAGATTACCAAAAACACGACGATACCACCCAGCGCTACTGAAAGCCAAGCATCGGGAGTCTGTACAGCCTTGACAACACTTTTTGGCATAGTTAAAATGCCAGCACCCAACATGGAATTAGTCAATACAATGGCAGCTTGTGAGGTTGTGATCTTGTCATCCGTACGTTTGAACACTGCGCTCCCCCTCTGCTCCTGCTAGATACATTCTCTAGGACTTGCGAATTTTCTTCTGGGTCTTCAGCATCTCCGGTCTTCGCTTCATGATAGATAACGGCGCACGGACGAACAAATCCTTCCAATCACTTACCCGGAAAGGCGAGATTGGGGTGACGTAAGGAACCCCGAAGCTTGAAAGTCGAGTCAGATGACTGCAAATTAGCAGAAAAAAAAGGATGGTACCGTACATACCCAGGACCGCCGCAAATAACATACCTACGAATCGTAAGATCCGCAAGGTAATCCCGGCACTGTACATCGGTATGGAAAACGAAGAGATCGCTGTCACGGCAACGACAATTACCAGAAAGGGACTTACAATACCGGCTTGTACCGCGGCATCTCCAATGATCAGTCCTCCGACAATCCCCATTGCCGGTCCTATGGGCTTTGGCAGACGAATTCCAGCTTCACGCAAGATTTCAATAGAAATCTCCAGAATCAATACTTCAATTAATGAAGGGAAAGGTACACCTTGGCGTGTTTCGATAATGGAAATCGCTAGCTGCGTAGGAATCAGCCCCGGATGAAAGGAGATAAAGGAAATATACAGAGCTGGGGCTAACAGAGCCAGAAATGCTGCGCCAAACCGTAGCACCCGCAAAAGTGTACCTGGAAACCAACGCTCATAGTAGTCCTCAGGTGACTGCAATAGCATACTGAACGTAACTGGAACAATGAGGGCAAACGGTGTGCCATCCAGCAGGATAGCGATTCTCCCCTCTAATAAGGAGGCAATCACACGATCGGGTCTTTCTGTATTCTGTGTTTGTTGAAACGGGCTTAAATAATCATCTTCGATTAACTGTTCCACATAACCAGATTCCAGAATGAAATCCATATCAATTTTGGAGATCCGGTCTTTCACTTCCTGTAGCAGATCTGGATTTACAATGTTTTTCATATAAGCGATAACCAGGTTCTTCTTGATTTCGCTACCCACTTCAAACCTTTGCATTTCCAGATGCTTATTGAGCCCTTGGCGGCGAAGCATAGAGGTATTCTCACTGAGCACTTCGGTAAATCCAATCCTTGGTCCCCGCAGTAAAGCTTCTGAAGTCGGCTCAGTAATAGAGCGCACTGCTCCATGTGGAAAGCCAACCAGCAGCATCTCACGCATGCCTTCTACAATCAGTGCGGTGTATCCAAACAGGACTGACTCCTGCAGATGATCCAAATCTCTAGTTTCGTTTAGCTGAGCCAGCGGTAGCATATTCTGTTTCATATAGGTGTATATTCCTTCGGAAGCCTGCATTTCATTGGCAAACATCAGATTCTGTAGCACCTGTTGGTTGATTAGCAGTTCATTCTGCATGCCCTCAACATAGACCAAAGCGGCACGTGCCTGAATACCTTTGACTGTGAATTCACGAAAACACACATCACTATTTGCTTCTAATGCCGTTCTTATCGCTGCTAAATCGTCATCATAGTCTTGAGTAAACCCTGTAGACTTAGAAGGCGGGTGATCGGCTTCAGTTTCCTGTTGATTTGCTGCATGATTGTCCGAATTCTTCGGTTCAGCATCCTGAGATTTAGCCCCTGAATTCTTGGAGCGTCCGCTTCCAACATAGAAATATAGATGCTTGTAAAGATAATAAACCGCTATGGGAAAGAGCAACGTTATCGCCGCCTGTATAAAAACTGTCCAATCGGGAATATAAGAGACTATTTTAGACCACATCGCAATCATCCTCTTAATAGGAATCTTCTAGATACTATTCTCCGCCTGCCCTATTTTTATGCAGCTTTTGGAATAGGAGGAAACTCTAGATTGGCGTAAGGACATACATGTTGCTGTGCGTCCGAACATAAAGAGACGCCCGCATAAGCGGGCGTCTCGATTAAAAATGTTTAAAATAGTTATTGTGGTTGCCGCCATTGTTTTAGCACTTCAAGCAACCCCGGAACATCTAATCCATCCAAAGAAAAAGCTTTGCGCAGCAGCTCATGTGGGATGAACTCGTCGTATTTCCCGAGATAAGGCGCCTCATCTGGTGATAACAAGGATAAAGGGTCACTTGCAGCCATGCTTTCAGCGATAATTTCTGCTTCCAGCGTATCTGCATCTGTTTTGCCTGCAACCACCATATAATAAGGTTCCATCGGTACGATAGATCTAAGTCCCTGTGAGCTCTTTAAATTGTTCTTGAGAAGGCGCTCTAGTGTGCGGAATTGCCGACTACCCGCCCACGGTAAGATAAACATCGAATCTCCACCTGCCGGCATAACGGAACGTTCAAGCATTCCACTTTCCTTCGCTAAACGGCGTGCTCGTTCAAGCCGCGCGGCCGCACTCGGAGCAAGATACGGATACAAGGATGTTGCGCCTAACACTTCACGAATCTTCATCATAATGCGTGTATGCACATCCCCACCCGCTCCAAGCCACAACGTATCCACTTTTCCGCGTGAGGTTTTTACATAAACAGCTTTATGGCGATTATCGACCTCTTCTACCTTCCAGAGCTTCCCTGCCAGAGTAAAACAGTAACCCGGTGGTGGTACCGTTGTGATCGAACCGATCTCTTCCGTTCCGTTATAGACAACATGCTCTTCATCGTCTTTGAAAACTGCATAGAAGCGGAAGTTGTTCACGATCTTCTCCCCTGCCATCCCGATAATCAGGCTGCCTTCATCCATCTTCTCGATTTGTCCCATACCCAGCATATAAGTCATGAAAGTATCGTAGTCCACAGGATCAATGCTATTGAAGGAAGGTAAGCTAAGTACAGCCTCTTTTAATTCCTCCGGCTCCGCCTCCCCCATACTTTTCAATATGCTCATCGTCTGATGGTATAGCAGACCAACGGGCAACTGGCGCACCACCAGTGGTTCAACCCACTTCTCGCGCACATAGAGCTCTATCACCGCAATCGCTCGAAGCAATGTCCAAGGCATCCGTGCCGGAAGCTGCGCTTCCTCATCCTCTTCCTCGGGCGTGACAAAGATCATCTCGGATGCGGCGTCCCCGCGCCTGCCCGAGCGACCGAGCCGCTGCACAAAGCTTGCGCAGCTATAAGGAGCGCCGACCTGGAGCACCCGCTCCAGCTCTCCCAGATCAATGCCCAGCTCCAGCGTCAATGTCGCTGCCGCAACGGCAGGTCCGGAGCCTTGCCGCAGCGCAGCTTCCGTCTCTTCGCGGAGCATCGCGGAGATACTGCCATGGTGAACGTGAAAAACATCCCGTTCCCCACGCTTCGCGGCCGTTCTCCGCAGCTCAAGGGTCGCCGTCTCTGCATCCGAGCGGCTATTCGTGAAGATCAACGCTTTCTTAAGATGCGTATGATCGTAAATGAAATCGTAGTAAGACTGCTTCGCGCGTTCTAAATGCTCCGCCTGCACTTCATCCCGTGCATCCGGGAAAGAGAAATGCTCCACACTTAATCGGAGCTTACGCCCGCCCTGTGGAGCGGACACCTCTACGCTCTCCCGCGTACCAGCCGCCAGCCATTCCGTCACCGAAGCATAGTCGCTAAGCGTGGCCGATAGACCGATTCTGCGCGGATGACATCCCGCCATTCGTGAGATTCTCGCCAACTGACTTAAGACCTGAATCCCCCGATCAGCGCCCATGAAGGCATGAACCTCGTCTATAACAATAAAACGAAGATCATGGAACAGAGCTGGAATAGCATTCGGACGGTTCATCAATAGTCCCTCAAGCGACTCAGGAGTAATCTGCAGCACGCCGGAAGGATTCTGCACCAGTTTCGTCTTATCTGCTTGCGGGACATCCCCATGCCAGTGCCACACCGGAATATTGCCTTCACGTAGTAAATCGTTCAGCCGTGTAAATTGATCGTTAATCAAAGCTTTCAGCGGAGCGATATACAGAATACCGACCGAACCGGATGGACGTTCATACAGCTCAGTAAGCGCTGGAAAAAAAGCCGCCTCTGTCTTACCAGAAGCTGTACCCGAAGCAATCAGTAAGTGATTTGGCGTATCAAACAGCACACGACAGGCATCTACCTGGGCCTCGCGCAAGGTCTCCCATCGGTTCTTATAGATAAACTCTTTAATGAAGGGAGCCAGCCTGTAAAACGGATTATCACTCATAATTCAAACTCCGCGAGGAATCCATCTAACTCGTTTTGTTCATTTTCAGCAGGTTTAGTGGCTCGTTCGCCCACTAGCTTCTCGAAAGAAATTTCCGGATGCTGGTGCAAGGTGTGTAGCAGATCCATAAAATCACGCACCACTTCACGTGGAGTCAAGAGCTCGTCTGCCCCTAATCTGCCCACTGCTTCTTCCATAAAATGAACCAATTGTTCCTGTGTTAACTGTGCTTCGTAACCATAATGAAGGGCATGGATATCTCTAAGCTTTTGCAAAAGGATCAAAATTTCTTCATGTGAAAGCATGTCTAGTGCAATAACAGGCCCGGTATAATTGTTCAGACCTGCTGCGCCGTATCTTCCTGCAACTAATCTAGAACGCAGCGCTTCATAGCTAAATAATCCGCGTCGACTATCTTCCACAAATTGCGGAGTCCCCCCTATAAAAATTCCCAGGCTCTCTGCCTTGCCCTGCATCGTATCATTGAACATCGTAAGCAGCTTTTCATAGTTACTCTGACGTGAGATGCTGTTCGTGATTTTGTAGAGATTGACGCCTTCGTCTATGAACAGCAGCAGTCCCTTATAACCAATAGCAGAAGTGAATTCCGCCCACAGCTTCATATAATCATACCAATTATCATCATCAATAATCACGCCAACACCAAGTGCTTTTCGTGCTTCCGTTCGAGTGGCGAATTCCCCTCTGAGCCAGCGAAGGGAATCCTGCTTCAGTTCATCGTCAGCGAGCTTATGGGCATTCCAATAAGAAGCCAGTACTTTGGCAAAATCAAATCCATGCACCAACCCGCGCATTTCGGAGGCTACAGCATAGATTCGTTTCTCAACTTCTTCTCCAAGCTGGGGGTGATCAGGGCCATATTCATTCTCTTGCATCACAGACTGCTGAAGCGTAATGATCCATTTTTGCAAAATAATCTCCAGAGCCCCTCCATCTGGACGCGTCCGGGTAGACAAGTGACTCATCAGCTCTCGATATGTAGCAAGACCTTGTCCTTTCGTTCCCACTAATCTTCGTTCAGGGGATAGATCCGCATCAGCTACTACAAAATCCCGATCCATCGCATAATTACGTATCATCTGCAAAAGAAAGCTTTTGCCGCTACCGAATTTGCCTGTAATCAGCTTAAAAGCAGCTCCACCCTCCGCAATGTTATCCATATCTCTCAATATCGCTTCAATCTCTGGCCGGCGACCAACGGCTATATGCTCTAGTCCGATACGCGGAACCACACCGGCTGTCAGTGAATTGACTAGCGCTGTCGTCATGCGTTTAGGTATTTTTAAAACATTCATCCAAAGTTCACCTCATTAAATATTAAGCAGATAAATTTTATATTCTTCTGCAATTTCTTCACCATCTATGATCAAATCACCTAGAATGTCCATTGCCATATCATTGATCTCATCGATCAAGAGCTCTGACATCGTGCCGTTTGCAGCCGCTAGCTTCTGTATGGCTTGTGTTCCATCCTCGTTCATAAGCGCAATAAGAGCTTCGTGTTGGAGTGGACTTAAAGCTTTAGAGAACTGCTCCCACTCCGTTCCTACGTTAGCAGATTGAATTTCTTCTATAGTTAATTCAGGCTCAAGAGACTGAAGCGGTACAATGATTTCATCTTCAATCTCTTCAAATTCTTCTTTTTCTACTAATTCTTCAAGCTTGGATTCCTCATTAGTAATCTCAAAACCGCTATCCTCAGGCTCTTCCAGCTCAATCATTTCCTCAACCGTAAGCATGGTTCGTACAATCTCGGAATCACTCTGCAGCCTTTCAAGCTTCTCACGATCAATGACTACTGCCGGCCCCTTGTCTTCCTGTTTCTCTTTCTCAAATTCCCGCTTCAGAAAACGAGTGATAAGATCATCCATATCAGCATCCACGTTAACCCCTTTGAGCCGACCACGATAACCCAGCAGTTCCCGTAATTTATTCTCAGTCAAACGGAACAGCCTTGTAATCAAACTGCGAAGCGGTGGAGATTTACTGATACGAACAACCGGTATAAGTACAGAATAACCATATAGCGAAATATCATATACGGCGCTACGGAATAAATAACGCTCCCGCATAACTGATGGGCCTGGTGGGAACATTTCAACCAAATTCGAGCCGTGTTTCCGACTGACATAAGCGTTGATTAATGCCACTATCTGTGGAATATATCGTTCGAGGGCTTCTTTACCTTCCCCCATATAAAACTTCGATTTACTAATATCGTAGTCCGACATCGCGGTTAATACCGTAAAGGTTAACTGCTCAGGAGATACAGTAAGACATCTCTCTAACTCTAGCTCAGCCAGATCTCCAGCAAGGCCGCGTGAACGAGCAACGATTAGCGATAGTGGCACATCCAAATGATGAACAAACGAGAAGTCCGCGATCCAACCACCCAAATATTGATCCAGACGTTTATATTTTTCTCGATAAGCTTCCCAGATTTGACTGAGCTGCTTATAGCCATCATAAGGATCTTGCCAGCCTACACCATTAATAAGCTCATACACATGCAGAAAAATATATGAAAGATCCGTTTTCGGATATCTACCCTGTCTAACTTCATAGCGCCAATAAAAATACCATCTACTTTGCGTGCCTGTCATATGGCCATACGTGGGCCAGTAGCTCTTAAAAGGAACAAAGAGTGCTGAATCCTCAGTTCTATGCTCCAATTCCTTCGCTCTAGTTACAAACTGGCTTTCTGTTGTTGTCACAGGTTCTGGGGTGTCCGTCTCCAGATCCCAAAGCTGAAGCTGTAGAGAAGGTTCTGACGACGCTTTAGACTTCCCTACATTTGCAGTAGATAACTTAGGCAGCACTGGTTCTGATGAATTTCGCGGGGGAATAGGAACATTTTGCTCCGTACTTTCCCAGACTAATTCCGTGAAATGAGGCTGCTTTCCATCCTTACTCATGTTCGATCGCTCCGTTCTTATAAAAGAAGGACTAATTTAAAAAAAACGGCCCTGTTCACAATTGTGAAGGAACCGTTTTGTTCTTATTAAATTTTAGCATTGTTGATAGATTAACATCAAGTATGTAATGAAGAATTATCCTTTACAGTAGCTCCGTTCCCTTTGTCTCTTTTCCTAGGAAGAGCACCGCTAACGCACCGATAATAATCGTTACAAAAAATAACATGAAGATCGAGCCAATTGCTATAGATTTACCTACCAGCACACCTACTAGTAAAGGAGCGATGATGCCACCAATCCGGCCAAAAGAAGTCGCTAAACCAGCACCTGTTGAACGAATAGATGTTGGATATAGCTCTGGTGTATATGCGTACATGCCACCCCATGCTCCAAGATTGAAGAACGACAAGCAAATACCAGCAGCCATCAGCATGCCTTCAGTCGTCGCATTTCCGAACCATGCCGCACTAACGGCAGTGAACAGCATATAGATGACCAGGACAAACTTACGTCCGAACTTCTCGATGAAGTAAGCGGCAGTAAAGTAACCTGGGAGCTGGGCGAGTGTCATGATTAGCACATACTCGAAGCTCTTAACTAAACTGAACCCTTTAAGTACCATAACTGTAGGAAGCCATAAAAACATGCCATAATACGAAAACACTACGGTAAACCATAAAATCCACAGCATAATCGTAGAACGGCGATACTCTGGTGACCATACAGTTGCGATACGTTTTTTTAAGGAGACAGGTGCCTTCTTAATCTCTGCAAACTTCGGCGAATCATCTATAGCGCGTCTTAAATATAAAGCATATAGAGCGGGAACAGCACCAATGCCGAATGCTACACGCCAGCCATAATCAGGAATGACGAAGAATGCAATTAACGCAGAAGCAATCCACCCAACCGCCCAAAAGCTCTCCAGCAGCACAACCGCGCGGCCTCTCTCACGGGCAGGCATACTCTCAGACACTAAAGTTGAGGCAACAGGCAGCTCCCCACCTAGTCCAAATCCAGCGATAAATCTAAGCACGCAGAGTATCCCGAAGCCTGTTGCAAAAGCCGATAACCCACTCGCAGCCGAGAAAATCAGGAGTGTCCATAGAAGGATCGGTTTACGTCCGAATCGATCTGCTAATATCCCTGCCGCCGCAGCGCCCACGGCCATGCCCACGGAGTTAATACTTGTTAATATGCCTATCTGCTCCGGTCCCAGATTCCAATCCTTGGCTAAAGCCGCTACAACAAAAGAAATCATCCCGACGTCCATCGCGTCGAACATCCAGCTTAAGCCTGCACTGAAGAGTAATTTCCTCTGCTTCGGATTCCGCAGCAGTGTCATTTGATTCACTTCTAAGCCCCCTTATATCCAACATATATCTTATGAAACTTACTTTTGATTGTTTCACTCATACATTTTAAAATTGAAGCGTTCAAAAATCAAGAAATAAAGCCGCATTAAAGTATTGTCTGGCAAGTGATTGAAAATAACAGGTCTGAACAGCTATCGTGGCGATCAGCAGTATGTTGCGCACAGATTCTCTCTGAGATCTTGTAAGATGCGTCAGCCGATTGATCACACGATCTGTAGAACTTCTAAGCAGGGATTCTTCTTTCCAGGAGAACTCCTTATGTAAAAGTTGATCTACTTTACATTGCGTCTGTATTGTGGGATTGCTCTTGATCTCTTCAAAAAGTCCAGCGTATGCGAAATACAGTTTTGCCGGTTCTATGAGATCATCATCGTCGCGATCTGGCTTTAAGAACATCAGTTGGAATAGCTGACGAATACTTTCGAAATTCAGGGCCGATTTGAGATCATCAATCATAAACAGAAGTGCTGCCTGATTGACTGAATACTTTTTTCCCTCTCTTGGAGAACCGAGGTACTCCTTAAAGTCGCGCTTCACCCAGTTTTGCATAGTAGTCACAGTCAACGTGGAATACTCTATAAGATGGCCTAATGAAGCAATTTCACCAAGTGAAAAGCCTTTAACATTATCGCCCTTAATGATCTTTTGTAAAATGGGTGGAACATCTGTAGATAAAAAAGCGGGTAACGAAGTCCCCTTTTGAATTTCATCAAGATGAAATTTGGTCCATGCCTCTTGGAGGATATTCAGCGGTTTCCGGTCTGATAATCCGGTCAATGAGAGCAGAAGACTGGACATCTCCACACGAGTCAATGCAAATGATTCCATATCTGTTTCCCTCCACCATTTGATATTTTTCTGAAAAGTTCGTAGAATAGTTCATAAGAACTCATAATATGAGTATAACCTATTTTAGGAACGAAAGGGATGGTAAAGATTATATGGGTATAGGACTTAGTTTGACGTTGGTGGCTATTTTGATTATTTTAACCGCTTTTTTTGTAGCAACGGAATTTGCATTGGTGAGACTTAGAGGTAGCCAGATCAGTCAAATGGTGATCGAGGGAAAGAAGAACGCGCTAGCTGTACAACGAGTGTCTGCTAATCTTGACGGGTACTTATCTGCTTGTCAGCTCGGGATTACAATCACTGCGCTGGGTATTGGTGCGTTAGCAGAGCCGGCGTTTGAGCAGCTGCTCCTTCCGGTATTCGACTGGGCTAACATTAGTTCAAGTGTGAGTCACCCTCTTGCGTTTTTATTCGCATTCGTCATTGCAACATTCCTACACGTCGTTGTCGGGGAACTTGCTCCGAAGACAGTAGCTATAAACATTCCGGAAAAAATCGGTCAAATTACATCACCGCTGATTATTTGGTTCTACAGAATTTTGTACCCACTCATTTGGTTTATGAATGGTTCCGCAAATCTGCTTGTTCGCCTTTTTGGGATGAAGCCTGCCAGTGAGCATGGAGACGCACATAGTGAAGATGAGATTCGTTTGATCTTATCCGAAAGCTATGAAAGTGGAAAAATCAATAAAGCTGAATATGGCTATGTAAACCGTATCTTTACTTTTGATGAGATGTTGGCCAAAGAAATCATGGTTCCAAGAACCGATATGGTATGTCTTTTCACCAATCATTCATTGAAAGAAAATTTCGAGATTATCCGTAAGGAGCAATATACTCGCTTCCCGGTTGCAGAAGGCAGCAAGGATAATATCATCGGAATGATTAATACCAAACAGCTTTATTTGCAATATGACAATAACCCAGATTTTGATTTCAAAGGCTTGATTCAGCCTGTCCTAACTGTATCTGAAGTAACACCTGTTAAGAATCTTTTAACCCGTATGCAATTGGAGCGGGTGCATATCGCCCTGCTGCTTGATGAATATGGTGGAACATCTGGCCTCATCACGATAGAAGATATTTTGGAAGAAATCGTTGGTGAAATTCGAGATGAATTTGACGGTGATGAGCGCAGAGAAATTGAGAAACTAAGCGATACAAATTATCTGTTCGATGGTAAGGTATCTTTAATTGAGGTCAAGGAGCTTACCGGTCTTGATTTCGAACATGAGGAAGTGACAACGATTGGAGGCTGGTTATACAGTCATATCCCGGATCCGGCCGTTGGCAAAAGCATTGTACATGATAACGTAACCTTAATCATTCGTGAAATGAACAGATACCGTGTACGCAAGGTTGAGGTCATCATTGAGTCTACTGGTGATACTGAATCGTCAGAGCTTGAGAATTCATAAGCTTTTAATCATAAAAAAAGGATAGAGTTATCAGATTAAAATCTGATCCTCTGTCCTTTTTTCTTTTTTCAAAATCTTACTCATGTAATATTCATCTACCCATTGGCCATCGATCACAAGTGATTTTCTTTTCGTCCCTTCGATCTCAAACCCATTTTTGATATATAGCGCCACAGCCGGTTCATTATGTGTCATGACGGTTAGCTCCAGTCGAACAATTTCAGTATTCCTAGCCCAAACATCCATCTCTCGGAACAGACCTGCACCGATCCCCTTACCTTGATATTGTCTTAGGATGCCAATGACTATGTACGCATTATGGTGATTGCGTCTAACACTTCCACCTCTAACCGACATAAAACCTATCAATTGGTTATCAGCCTCTGCACCAATAAGGATTGAAGTATCGGCTGAAGCGAAGCTTTCGATCATCTCTTTGACCTGATTTAGACTGGATTGCCGTTCATCCGGTTCCAGTAACATGAATTTGGATTCCTGGTCTAACTGATGCTGAAGGCGAAGCAATTCACCAGCATCCTCCGGCACCAGCTCCCTCAATGTAACCCTCATATTCCCACTTCCCATCGTAAATAGCTATAAGTACTTTTTGAACAGCTTACTGGAGCTGCTATTGTATCCAAGATGTTCGTAAAATTGATGTGCATCCTCTCTACTGACTGCACTCGATAACATGATCTTAAGGGCACCCCTAGAGGTGGCTGCGTGCTCAGCATATCTCATTAATTTCGCTCCGTAACCTTTCCCTCTCACCTCTTGTGATATGATGACTCTTTCAATGACAGCAAAGGGTCGATCGTCACATAAAGCATCCATACACAGATGGAGATGGAGCGTCCCAACAATAGTCCCTTCTTCTTCGTACACATAAAGAAAACTATCCGTATTGTCAGCTATCCGCTTCAGTCGTTCCGGTGACACTTGTATAGCTGTTTGCTCAGGCAACAACATTCGATATAAATTTTCAATATACAATGTGTCTTCAGGAACAGCCTCTCTTATCATTAGTTTATTCCTTTCTTAATCATTCTTAACAACGACAGACCATGATAACATTACCATTCGGATCTTTAAAATTAAACCAATGATCATGCTCGATATCCGTAAGAATCTCTCCGCCATTTGCTTTCACATAATCGTAAGCAGCATCAATATCTTCGGTATTTAGATGAAAAGAGGGGATATTAAGAACAGACTCAGAGGTGTAAATTTTGCTGTCTAATACGATTTCTGGTCCCTGCATGGGGATGACGTATAAATGCCCGAATAATACTTCACCATCCAAAGGCAAACCAAGCAATTGGCAATACCATTCTTTTGATTTCTCAATATCCTTTACCGGAATAAAAACTGCACCAATCTGATTCAGAATCGGACTTATCACCATTAAGAAAGCCTCCTCTTTAAAGTTGCAGAATAGGGTGTTATTCTAGAATAATTCGATAAAATATGTCAATTACCTCCCTCCACTTAGGGAAGGTCTGGCAAGTTATGTTATAATTTTGTGAGCACTAATCTAATTTCACGTATGACAGGAGAATTGAATTGGCTAATCTGAACTTCGGTGGATTGAAATTAACACCACCTAAAGTCTTATCACTAGGATTTGTAATACTTATCACTGCCGGAACCTTTTTACTTAGTTTGCCGGTAGCCTCCGTAGAAGGGCATATTTCTTTTATTGATGCATTATTCATGGCTACATCGGCAACCTGTGTTACAGGTTTGGCAGTCATTGATACGGGCACACAGTTAACAACTTTTGGACAAGTCGTTCTACTCGTATTATTTCAGTTTGGGGGATTGGGTTTTATTACGATGGCCACCTTGATTACTTTGGTCCTTAATAAACGAATATCCTTTAAAGAGCGAATTCTTATGCAAGAATCTATGAACCAGAATTCCATGCAAGGTATTGTCCAGTTAATCCGCAGAGTCCTGATCTATTCCCTTGTTATTCAGCTCACAGGTGCCATCTTGTTTGCCGGTAGGTTTATGATGGATATGCCTTTCGGAAAAGCTGTATATTATGGAATTTTTCACAGTATATCTATTTTTAATAATGCAGGCTTTGATTTATTCGGTGACATTCATGGACCCTTTAGTGGACTTACTCGTTTTGTAAATGATCCTATAGTGAATTTCACCTCAATGTTCCTCATCTTTCTAGGAGGGGTCGGTTTTATTGTCCTATCTGATGTTTTTGACTTTCCAAAACGCAAAAAGCTTACTCTACATTCTAAAGTTGTTCTTTCGACCTCTGGGATATTAATTGTCATTGGGGCTGCTCTATTTTTCTTACTAGAATTTAATTCTACGCTGCAGCCTTTGAGTGCAGGTGGAAAGATGATGGCTACATTTTTACAAGCGATAACACCACGTTCAGGTGGCGTCACTACGATTGAAATTCCACTTATGCGGGAATCTACGCAATTTCTAATGATTCTGCTAATGTTCATAGGGGCTGCGCCTGGATCTACTGGTGGGGGAATTAAGATTACTACGTTCGCTGTTCTAGTGGCTGCGGTTTCTGCAAGACTAAGGGGTAAAGAGGATATTGTAATGTTTCGTCATCGGATCGCCAAAGAAAATGTCTATAGAGCCGTGACGATGACATTAATGTCTCTAATGTTAGTGGTCATTGCTACGATGTTGTTGTCCGTGACAGAAAAGGCTGACTTTCTTGCGGTACTCTTTGAATCCGTATCTGCATTCGGAACTTCTGGTCTCTCCACGGGACTTACTCCAGAATTGACTACGGCGGGTAAAGTGCTCGTTATTATTCTAATGTTTCTGGGTCGGACAGGTCCGCTTACTCTAGCTTATGCACTCAAGCCTAAGGGTAGTAAGGAACTTTACAGATATCCTGAAGGTAAGATTACAATTGGATAAGGCGAGATGTATCCAGCGGCAATGAATATTGCCGCTGGTAATCAATCAACACATGTATGTTTTACTCTTCAACGATCTCTTGTTTATCTAGTGCGGCATCCAGCAATTGATTGTATACATCGTCATCATTTTCAAGTAGCGCGTCAGTTTCTAAGAACTGATCTTCACTTCCAGGCTCACCAGCAAAGCTTAGGCTGTAATCCCATTCCGTTCCTCTTGTACTGAAAAAAGTAATCTCATATGGAGCCTTATGGTTTTCGAGAGTAAATATCGTCCTCCCTACATAGCTTTTATCCTCTTTACGGCTCATTTCAGCACTTACGATCTCTAAATTCATCCGCTAATCTTCCTTCCATTCATCAAATCATTTCCCCTTTCAGTATAGCATTGAAATGAATGTAATTCCTCAATTTACACTGTAAATTCCATGTAATTGACTTTTTTCATCCGGCGGTTAATAATTTAGTACAATACTTGTAAAGTACCAAACTATTAGTAATTGGAGGAAATATCGATGACTGATTTCGAGGCAAAGCTTAGTAAATATGCAGATTTAGCTGTGCAAATTGGGGTTAACGTTCAACCAGGGCAAATTCTGGTGGTGAATGCACCAATTCTTGCAGCTGATTTCGTTCGTATGATTACCGCCAAGGCATATGCGATTGGAGCAAGCTTAGTGAAGGTGAACTGGAGTGATGCGAGCATTACACGCCAGCAGTTTGAACATGCTGCTCCAGAAGTGTTCACTGAGCCTCCTACTTGGTACGCAGGTGAAATGACCGAACTCGCCGAGAAGGGTGCGGCTATTCTTAACGTGATTGCGGAAGATCCTGATGCACTTAAAGGTATTGATCCTGTACGCATTTCAAATTATCAAAAAGTACGGGGAGCCGCACTCACCAAATATCGTGAAATGCAAATGTCCGACAAAGTTAGCTGGAGTATTGTTGCTGTACCTTGTCAGGCTTGGGCGGATAAAGTCTTCCCGGATGTTCCAGCTGAAGAACGTGTAAGTAAGCTTTGGGAAGCTATTTTCCACACCGTACGTCTTGATCGTGAAGATCCGGTAGCTGCATGGCAAGAACATCTCGACACCTTAGATCAAAAAGCAAATGTACTCAACGCAAAAAAATATAAGAAACTGCATTACATAGCACCTGGTACGGACTTAAGCATCGAGCTTCCAGTAGGTCATATTTGGGCACAAGGAGACAGCATTAATGCAAAAGGTCATTCTTTTGTAGCCAATATGCCTACCGAGGAAGTATTTACCGCCCCTCTAAAGACTGGTGTAAATGGTACCGTACGAAGCACCAAACCGCTTAGCCATGGCGGCAACATTATCGATGGATTCTCTATTACTTTTGAAAACGGACGAATTATTAGTGTTAGTGCAGAACAAGGACAAGAAGCACTAGAGCACCTCATTAGTATGGATGAAGGAGCAAAATACCTAGGTGAAGTTGCATTAGTTCCACATAAGTCCCCTATCTCAGAGTCCAATATTCTTTATTACAATACCTTGTTTGATGAGAATGCATCCAATCACCTAGCTATAGGTATGGCTTATGCTTTCTGTTTAGAAGGCGGTAAAGATATGGCTCCGGATGAACTTATTGCGCATGGATTAAATAATAGCGTCACCCATGTGGATTTCATGATCGGTTCTGCGGAGATGAATATTTACGGAATTACTGCTGATGGAACAGAAGAACCTGTATTTATTAATGGAAACTGGGCGTTCTAATAACTGCATATTTGAAATAAAGACTAGAGATATTGAAAGGAGTAGGAACTATGTTGGATTTCAAGCAAAAACTGGAGAATTATGCATTGCTGGCAGTAAAGATTGGGGTTAATATCCAACCTGGGCAGACCCTTGTTGTAAATGCCGATATCGTTTCCGCAGAACTGGTGCGTCTTGTAGTACGTAAAGCTTATGAAGCGGGTGCGAAGCTCGTCAAGGTTAATTATAGTGATGAGGTTGTTACACGTACTCGTTATGACCTCGCTCCATCCGATTCCTTTTTGGAACCGCCACAATGGCAAGCAGATGAATTGGAAGACCTGGCTAAAAAAGGTGCAGCATTTCTATCGATAACTTCAACGAATCCAGATCTATTGAGCGGTGTTGAGTCCAAAAGAATTGCGGATAATCAGCGGATCTCTGGACAGACGTTAGCTCCATATCGTGAGTTGTTAATGGGGAATCACGTAAGCTGGAGTATTGTAGCCTTCCCATCAGCATCGTGGGCGGCAAAGGTATTCCCTGAAGCATCACCTGATCAGCAAATTGATTTGCTATGGGATGCTATCTTTAAAGCCACACGTGCGGATCAAGCTGACCCTATTCAAGCATGGAGTCAACATTTAGATGGTCTGAAAGCACGTTGTACTGCTTTGAATGATAATAAGTTCCGCAAGCTGCACTATACAGGACATGGAACCGATTTGACGATTGAGCTGCCAGAAGGACATATCTGGTGTCAAGCAGGAGCTGTCAATGGCAAAGGAGTCCCTTTCCTAGCCAACATCCCTACTGAAGAAGTATTTACTGCCCCACTGAAGTCTGGTGTGAATGGTAAGGTAAGCAGCACTAAGCCGCTTAGCTATGGGGGTAATCTTATTGACAATTTCACCCTCACCTTTGAAAACGGCAAAGTAACGGATTTCACCGCTGAAAAAGGTTCAGAAACGCTTGCTTCCCTTATTGCGTTAGATGAAGGCTCTGCTTATCTTGGAGAAGTCGCTTTGGTGCCTTTCCACTCTCCGATCTCCGAGAGCGGAATTCTATATTACACCACATTATATGATGAGAATGCCTCCTGCCATTTGGCATTAGGTGCAGCTTATGCCTTTACCCTTCAAGAAGGTACGACAATGACGAAAGAACAATTGCAGGAAAAAGGAATGAACCAAAGCCATACACATGTTGATTTTATGATGGGCTCACCTGAAATGAGCATTGATGGTATTAAGGATGATGGAACAACCGTACCTATCTTCCGTGATGGAGATTGGGCTTAAATTGTTCGCTTAAATTATTGAATAAATAAAATGCCAAACAACCTGCTTGGTTCCTCTTCCGAGGACAAAAGCAGGTTGTTTTTTATTGCAAACTAGAATATCCAGTAAATAAATAGTCCAAATTTGAATAAAAGTTCAATATTTGTTCACACTATTGTTGATTTCCGTTCACAAATATGTCACAATACAGTTAAGGATCTAATTTCCAAGGAGGGGATTATCATGTTGAGAGACCCAATATCCAATGAAATTGACAGCGTTGAAGAAGAACAGCTCGAAATTCAAGCACCGGTGGATTCAAGAATTGTTGCATCTAATGCAATCAAATATACCGCCTATGTTATGCTGTTTTTCGGATTCTTGTATTTCCTGATTGCTTACTTGGCACCTATGTTGGAACAATAATGTGATGGATATGATTTTATTAGAAAACGCTTACGGCTAATCACTCTCTTGGGAGTACTGATTAGCCGTTTTTATTTCCATGAGAGTGCTTTGTTCGTCCAGGCTATTGCTGTAGGCGACCATATGCCATTCATTTTGGAATGTAGCCAAGCTATGGCCTCTTCTCTATCGCCTTCAAATGAGGAAAGACCGTTATCTTCCGTCCAGTGGCTTACAGTCTCAAACGAGGTACTGCTCCAGCCATTTTTCTCACCTTCTGCATTTTGGCGTTCTTTTACACCTGAAATAACGATGTCCAGCGATGCCTGAAGCTCCGTAACTGCATTATCGAATGCCGTCTTCTTTTCCTTAGCCTTCATATCAGCTTCAGCACGAAGGATGCGTGTATCAATCCCTTGACGTTCACGGATAATTTGCAGTAAAGTCACTGCTTCTCTGCTGGCCAATCCGTCATTATAACGTTCTTCTATAGATTTTGTACTTCCAACAGCTGCCACAAATGCTGGAAACCACCCGCTAGAGACCAAGATCGCTTTTTTCTTAATAAACTTGCCGTATCCAGCCAATCCTTCCCCGGGAAACCTTACACGCCATGACCAAGGATCTAGCTCTGTTCCTGTATGCCAATTTTCTGCTTTCGTTAATCCGTTTAAAGATGGGTGATCAGGAATCAGGTTTGCAAGCGGTAAAATCCCAACCTTGGCAACAATGCCTACAGCTTCCTCAAAAGTGGTGACACTACCTTCTTCATATCCCTCATGCATCACTACATCATCTCCTTATGTACTCCATTATTTTGATTTCATATTTCCAATCCCAGCAATGAATGTACCGATGAGGCGAGATAAACTTACATTAGTATCAAGCGCCATTCCGAAACCGCCTTTTTGTTCCAAAGAGGCGAAGCCATGCAAAATGCTTCGTAACCCGCGGACTGCATGAATTTCACCCTCCTCACCTAACTGATAATCCTTCATCACTTGAATGATAAGCTTCAGTATATGTTCACTTGCTGCTTCTAGCTCCGTATTGGCCTGTTCAGGCGCTCGCAGCGTGGTCTCATATAAACCAGGGCGACTTCTAGCAAAGTCCACGTACGCTCGCCCCATCGCCTGTACAGCATTATCTCTACTAAGTCCTTTAGCTGCGCTAATCATGGCCGTAGAAAGCTCACCTAGTCCATAAATTGCTAGTTGTGTACGCAAATCCTGTAGCCCGTTAATGTGATTGTATAGCGACGGAGATCGAACACCTAGTTTATTAGCCAATGCAGCTAAAGTTACGGTCTCGATTCCTTCATGATCGGCAATTTCTGCTGCTGCAATAACTAGCATACGACGATCTAATCCCGCTCTAGGTGACATTTAATTCCTCCTTCCTTGATTCATTTGTGCTTTGTGTATGGCATTCTCCATGGTTTGAACTGGATTTCTAAGCAAGTCTCCATGTCCAGTGGCCAGTATAGTCGGAGAAGCCTCTAGAAGCTTAATGGCACTTTTTAAGGCTTGATCTTTATTCCAGGTGGCCATAGCCGGAAACGGAAACCAAGGAATTACGGTTCCTGAAACTGCGGTTCCCCGGAAGGTTTGAAAAGCATCGCCAACAATAACAGCTTTGCTTCGTGAATCAATAAAAGACATAGAGCCAGGGGTATGACCGGGAGTTAGAATGGCTGTCAACGAACCAATGACATCGCCATCATAGAGTAATACATCTGGTCTTGTTGTTACCTTATCGGGTACACTTCCCTTAATAGGGGTCTGAGGTTCTCCCTCACGAAGGGAACGATCTCCGCTTAATAAAGAGGAATCCCTTTCTGAAATGTACACCTGAGCCTCTGGAAGCTGCTTTTTTAGTTCATCCAGTGCACCAACATGATCACCATGAGCATGCGTTAATACAATACGAGTAATCTTCTTATTTAACTTTGCTGAAGTATCCATAATTCCCTTTACACTAAACGGCATGGCCGCATCGATCAAAGTTAATTCATTTTCTTCCTCTATGATGTAACAATTCACAGGAAACACTTTTGGCATCCAAGTCAGCTGTAATAAATGACCTTCACGAGTTACTCTCATCATTATCCCTCCACAAAACTAATGGTATTAGCTTAAATATAAACTAATACCATTAGTTTTGCAATAGCGATTTATCCATTCCTCTACCCACTATCATAAACCCGTATGTACTAATCTTCTGACCTTCTGAGATAATCCGCTCATCCTTAATCCTTGTCCCTCTCACCTTAATCCTCCCAAAAAATATCGTCTAATGATCTATCCAATGCCTTGCAGATCGCTAAGCATAACTTAAGTGTCGGGTTATAGTTTCCCGCTTCAATTAGGCCAATCGTCTGCCTTGTAACTCCTACTAATTCCGCTAACTGTTCTTGGGAAAGATCTTTTTCTACACGAGCCAGTTTCATCTTGATGTTCTTGTTCTCCCCCACGCTTTTCCCTCCTTATACAATTTGTTTCATTACACTAAATTGTAATCTATACTAATCATTATGCACAATATATATTGCTATAAACATTTTCGAAACTTCTTCAACTCAACTTTACTCATCCTCGATTCATCTTTACTCGACTTTCCTTATCTTTTCCCTGCCTCTTTCCTAGAGATTCTAAGCAAGAAAAAAAGCACCCCAATGGATGCTTTAAACGATTACTATTCAAATCCCTTATAGTCTTCTCTATTCCACTACATCGTTCTCTGGATAGCTATCAACGATCTTCAGTAGTTCAGAAGCATCCGTGCGTGGACGGCTGTCTGGCACAGTTTCTGGGTATCCAGCATGAATCATAGCTATGATCTTCTCTCCTGGCTTCACACCAATTTTGTTACGGAATTCAGGATTATTGATATAAGGATCGGTCTTCCAAATCGTTCCCACGCCTTGCTCCCAAGCTGCTAGCTGGAAGTTCTGCACAAGTGCTGACGCTGCTGCAAAATCCTCATCCCACTCTCTCTGCCGAGGATCTTCAGGCATCACCACAATTAACGTTAAGGGAATATTTGAGATATATTCTTTGCGCTTGGCAGCCACTTCAGGATCAGCTATGGCACGTTTCACGAAGGCAAATGCTGCTTCAGCCAAGAACTTTGTACCTTCACCTTGAAAAGCAATGAATCTCCACGGCTCACGAACCCCATGATTAGGCGCCCATACCGCTACATTTAACAATTCCTCTAGTAGTCCTTGTGGCAGTGGATCTTTTTGAAAAAGTTTAACAGAGCGCCGTTCTTTAATTAGTTCTGCTACGCTATTCTTTTGAGTCGATTGAGTTTGTGTCATAAGATCCACTCCCTATAGTAATAATGATAATCATTATCATTAATAATACAGTATCAATCTGCCTTTTGCAAATATTAGAAAAAAAACACCGTTCCCTAAAGAACGATGTTAAAAGGCTTCAGCCGAAACGGCCCATGATGTATTCTTGTGTCATTTGATTCTCAGGATTAGTAAAGACCTTATCCGTTTTATCATATTCTATAAGGGATCCAAGATAAAAATAGGCCGTATAATCAGAGATCCGTGCAGCCTGCTGCATGTTGTGCGTTACGATTACGATGCGAAGCTCTTCTTTTAACTCCTTGATGAGCTCCTCTACTTTACCAGTGGAAACCGGATCTAGTGCGGATGCGGGTTCGTCCAAGAGCAGAATTTGTGGGTTAACCGACAACGCCCTTGCAATACATAAGCGCTGCTGTTGTCCACCGGATAGAGCTAATGCTGAATCTTTTAACCGGTCCTTCACTTCGTCCCACAAGGCTGCTTTGCGAAGGCTGCTCTCTACGATCTCATCGAGTGCTTTTTTCCCTTTAATTCCATGATACTTAGGACCAAAAGCGATGTTATCATAAATGGATTTGTAGAACGGATTCGGCTTCTGCCACACCATACCAATCTTCTGACGCAGTTTGATAACGTCTGTGCCCGGAGCATTAATATCCACTCCATCAATCCATATGCTTCCTTTGGTGGTTGATCCGGAGATTTCGTCATTCATCCGATTCAGTGAACGAAGAAAGGTTGATTTACCGCAGCCGGATGGGCCGATCAGTGCAGTAACCGTATTTTCAGCAAAAGGAAGACTAATCCCCTTTACTGCCTCATATGTTCCATAAAAAATACTCAGGTCCTCGGTTTGAAAAGATTCTCGCACTGCTGTTGCCGACGTTCCCATCGATTACTCCTCCTACATCTCTACTTTAATTTTTAGGAATTAGTTCATTCTTTTTGAAGCTGTAAGCTTACGATAAATAAATCTTCCGAAATAACGTGCTGCCAAGTTGAAGATCAACACCATAATTACAAGTACTGCTGAAGCTCCCGCAGCAATTTGCGCGGCATCAGGAGCAAGGCCTTCACTATTTACCTTCCAGATATGAACAGCCAGTGTTTCAGCTGGACGGAAAGGATTCAGTGGTGAGTTCGGACTAAGTGGATTCCAGTTGGTGAAATCTAGTCTTGGACTACTCATTCCTGCAGTGAACATCAACGCGGCTGCTTCCCCAAAGACACGGCCAGCGGACAAAATTGTACCGGTAATAATCGTTGGTAATGCTACTGGAAACAACACAGAGGTTACGATTTTCCACTTGGACAATCCTAGTGCAAAACCTGCCTCTTTTTGTTGCTTCGGAACACTACGGAAAGCTTGCTCAGTAATCCGAACCATCAGCGGTAGATTAAAGACCGTCAATGCCAGTGCTCCCGAGATTAAGGAAAAGCCAAGATTAAAATAGTTAACAATCAGCAATAGACCAAACAAGCCGACTACGATTGAAGGGAACGAAGATAATACTTCAACAATTAAGCGAATAAAGCCGGTGATTTTTCCTGGACGAGCATATTCAGCCATATAAATACCGGCACCCAGTCCAAGCGGTACTGTAATTATTAGCGTGAGTACCAAAAGGAATAAGGAGTTGAATAATTGAGGACCAATTCCTCCACCTGCTCGAATTTTTTGTGGTGCAGAGAATAGAAAATCCCAACTAATGTGACTAAGGCCTCGAAAGAGGATATATCCTAATAGACCAACCAGAATAGCTACGATGAGCAATGCGAAAAACACAATAAGGCTTGTGGCAATTTTATTTACGGTTCTCGGCTTCAAATTTTATTTCTCCTTTCAAGCAGTCTCACAAAGAAGACAAATACAAAGGTCATCAGCATAAGAACCAGTGCCATACTCCACAGAGCATTATTGTGCGCAGAACCCATGGTTGTGTTCCCCATTCCAAGCGTGATTACACTCGTCAAGGTAGAAGCTGATTCAAAGAGTGATTTTGGTACGAATGGCGCATTCCCGATAACCATCTGTACAGCAAGGGCTTCACCGAATGCACGTGCCATCCCCAGGACAATACCAGTCATAATAGCAGGAAACGTTGTCGGAATAATCACTCGAGAGATCGTCTGCCACCGGGTGGCACCAAGCGCATAGGAGGATTCCTTTAAATTTTGCGGCAATGAAGCCAGCGCGTCTGCAGCCACGCTTGTAATCGTCGGAAGAATCATGACCGAGAGCACAAGCGCGCCTGCAGCTACCCCGATGCCTTGACCAGGCAGGTTGTTGCGTAGAAACGGTACAATAACACTTAATCCGATGAAACCATAAACAACTGAAGGGATACCTGCCAACAGCTCGATTACGGGCTGAAGCAATTTTTTGCCCCATCCTGGGACAATCTCCGTCATAAACAGCGCAGCGCAAAGGCTAAGTGGACTAGCAATCAATGCTGCAAGTAGAGTAACTAAGAAGGATCCCGTGATAAACGGAAATGCACCAAAGGATGGCGTATCTGCTTCAGGTGACCACTTTGTTCCGAACAGAAAATCTGTAACGCTAACATCGCCACTTGTGAAAGTTGAAATCCCTTTAGACGCCACAAAATATACCATCGATACAATGATTGTTATCAATAGCAGTACACAGAAGGACATATATGTACGTCCCACAAAATCTTCAATATGATGTTTCTCGATGCGTGAGTTCTTTATTTTCACCCTCAATTGCTCCCTCTTTCTAAAGTGAAAAGAGAGGCAGATGTATCCGCCTCTAATCACTTGAGATTCTAATCCTTACAAATTACTTAGAAGTGAATTACTTAGCTGTAACATTTCCTGCAACGTCACGAGTAACTTGCATTTTTACTGCTGGAATGTATCCAAGCTCAACAACTTCACCTGTTTGTACTTCGTCTGTCAAGAAAAAGTCAAGGAATGCTTTTACTGTTTCATTTGGTTCGCCGTTTGTGTACATGTGCTCGTAAGCCCATACTGGATATTTACCAGAAACAACATTGTCCACAGATGCTTCTACACCATCAAGGCTAAGTGTTTTGATTGAATCATCAAGGTATGAAAGAGCCAGATAACCGATAGCCCCTGGAGTTTCTCCGATCATTTTCTTAACAGTACCGGAGGAATCTTCTTGAATCGATCCTGGGATATCTTCCGTTTTAGTTCCAAGTGCAAAGCTTTCAAAGGTTGCGCGAGTACCGGAGCTGCCTGGACGGTTGATGATTTGGATTTTTTGATCCGCTCCGCCAACTTCTTTCCAGTTCGTAACCTTACCTGTGAAAATATCGATAAGCTGTTGCTTAGTCAAGCTGTCTACACCAGCATCCGGATGAGTTACTGCTGCGATCGCTACTACTGCTACTTGATGATCTACAAGAGCTGCTGCTTTTTCTGCATCTGCATCCTTTAGTTTTTCTTCTGCGAATACATCAGAGTTACCGATATCTACTTGTTTCTCAGCTACTTGAGTAAGACCAGTACCACTGCCGCCGCCTTGAACTTGAATGTCCACACCAGCATTTTTATCCATGAAATTCTCTGCTACCAGCTCAACCAATGGTTGTAGTGCTGTTGAACCTGATGCTAGAATAGAACCACTTATTTTAGCGCCGCTACCTTCATTTGTAGCTGCAGCGTTTCCTCCCGTGTTGTTTGCCCCACCATTACCGCAGGCCGAAAGTGCCAGTACGCTCGTTAAAGCCAAAGTCATAACCCAAGATTTTTTGAATTGCATTGTTTTGTCTCCTCCTAAATGTTTTGTTAGCACGGCTTCCGCATACAGTTCATATGGAACTGGCTTCGAAAGCTTTAACATGGTGTTGTGGAGCTTTGGCCCCCATATGCTTGTTTACTGTAAAAGTGCATTGTACGCATATGTTATTGTTGTTGTCCGGGGCTTCTTGGCCCCTCTGACTCTTCTTATTCTAGAGCTCGTTCGTTAGAGAAACTTCTTAACTTTGTAAAGCGAACGATAAAAATACCAATAGAAACTATATATATGTATAGATTTAATCTATAATGGAGATATAATTTGTTATCCAACTTAGCATTGTTCGGAGGAAAGTCATGAATATTATGAAGTTAAAGATCGTTATTCTACTTGAAAAATATAAGAAAGTAACCGATGTAGCTGCTGAATTGGGCCTTAAACAACCCACTGTATCTTTTCATATGAAGAATTTAGAGAATGAATTTGGAACTCCTTTATTCCAGTATCGAAGTGGAAGAGTCCTGCTCACAGATGCGGGTAGAGCCCTTTATCAATATGCGCTCAAGATTGTCTCACTTACGGCCGAAGCTGAACGTACTGTTAAACAGTTTTCTTCCCCAACACATGGTACTTTGAAGCTGGAAGCAAGTTATATACCTGCAACTTATATTTTACCTAAAGCGCTAATCCAATTCATGAAACAATATCCTGGTATTAATAATTCGATGACGATCCAAAGTGACACTTTGTTAAAGGAACGACTCCGAAGCCGAGAAATTCAAATGGCTATTTTGCACACTTCAGATTGGCATGATGAATCCTTTAACTTTCAGCTGATTGTCCGCGACGAGCCTGTGCTGATTTTTGCCCCTAGTCACCCTTTTGCAACTATAGAGAAGCTAACACCAGAACAGATCGCGCTTGAGCCTTGGATTCAGTATGAGAGTGGTTCTTGTTTACGGGGATTTGCGGATCAATGGGCAGAAATAAATCATATTCGCTTGTGGAACCGATCCGAGTTAAATTCACCTGAATCCCTAAAGAAGTTAGTTAGCGAGGGAGATGGTGTAGGCATTTGTTCTAGAGTTAGCATTGAAGCAGAACTTGCATTAGGTCGTCTTTGTTATGCTCCTCTACCGGGAGTTTTGCCTGAGAGCGGCGGTTTTGTACTGGCTTGGCGAAAAGATCATATATTAACACCGTTGCAGCAGTCTTTTGCTGAAATGTTAAACAACGTTTAGACTTTATATTTTATACTAAAAGGGAGCACCCAAAGCCATTACGGACTTGAGCACTCCCTTTTTTAGGCTTATTCTATAAACGGAAACATTAACTTCTCATTCTCACTTGTGTACATATTTTCCTTCGTAATGAATTCGGAGCCTGTATCCATAACAGGAGCTACTTTGTGGCCTGAAACGGCTTCAAGTGCAGTTTTCACAGCCAAGTACCCCATAGTAAAAGGTTTTTGAATCACCGTCCCCAGCATAATTTCATTCTCCAGCAATTGAACCTCACTACTGGAATTGTCGAACCCCACCAGCTTCACTTTGTCTTTTAAGCCCATATCCATAATTGCCAGTCCCGCACCTAATGTAGAGGGCTCATTGAGACCAATGATTCCCTTTAGTTGAGGCTGATTCCTTAGAAGATCAACAGTTAATTGATATGCCTTCTTCGAAGAACCGTTACTGTAAAGGGTATCCTGCACAAGATTAACTCCATTCTGAGATAAAGCATCCCTAACCCCTTTCTCTCTCTCGATAGCTGTAGCGGAGCCTTGTACAAAATTCATAATGGCGACTAGATCGTCGCTATGAATATTTTCAATCAACTTCTGCGCTGCTTTTCGGCCTGCTTCATAATTATCTGTGGCGATAAAACTCTCCGATACACCGCCGTTCAGTCCCGAGTCTACCGTAATAAGCGTGATACCCGCAGCTTTAATCTGCTCTGCAACCGGAACAAGACGATAATAGTCGGTAGCAGCCAAAATAATGGCATCAGGCTTCTCCTCAATCGCCTGTTCTAGTAATTGAATCTGCTTATCCACATCTAACTCGGTATTTGTTCCTACCGTATGGACATCTGCATCGAATTCCTTGGCAGCAGTTGCCACACCTTGTTTCATTACCTCCCAGAATTCAATGCTGGTATCGATAGTCTTAGGAACGTAGATAATGGTTCTGACTTTTGGATCAAGCTCATTCGTAAACATACGATAACCTACCCAACCGAGCGCTACAATAAAGAATAACAGTAGAGCAGACAGGCCTATTTTTGACCAAAGTGAACTCATGGACTCTCCTCCTCATAGAGCGCAGGAATTCTTAAAGTGACCGTCGTCCCTTCTTCCATTTCACTTGCAAAAGACAAACCGTAATGGTCCCCGAAATAAAGCTGAATGCGATGGTTTACATTCGCGACGCCTACCCCACTGCCAATCCTGTAATCTGGCTTTTGAAGCAGTAACTTCCCCATCTGATCTGGATTCATACCGACACCATTGTCAATAATTTGAATAGTAATATCTTTTTGCTCTCTTTTGCCTTTAATCAGGATGTGACCTTGCTCAGGATTATGCTTTATCCCATGATAAATCGCATTTTCAACTAAGGGTTGAAGGACCATTTTCAAAATACTGCATTCAAGAATGTCTTCATCCACTTCTATCGAATATGTGAATTTATGGCGATAGCGCATGTTCTGAATCGTTAGATAGTGCCGAATATGTTCTAGTTCTCTAGCGATCGGGATCAGCTCCTCGCCCTCACCAATCGTAGAACGTAGCAGCTTCGATAATGAAGAGGTCATTTCGACTACCTCCTCCATCTTACCGGTCTCTGCCATCCAAATGATCGAGTCCAGCGTATTATACAAAAAGTGGGGCTTAATCTGTGCTTGTAAGGCCTTAAGCTCACTCACACGCTTCATCTCTTGCTCCATGACGATCTGACTCATCAGCTCTTTAATCTTCAGGATCATCAGGTTAAAGGTACGGGCTAGCTTACCGATTTCGTTCGTGCTCTCAATCTCCACGCGAATGTCGAACTCACCGCGTTCAGCCTTTTTCATATTCATTTCTAAATTCTTGAGCGGTTTGGTTAATGCGTAGGACAGCAGCACAGAAATTGCCATAGCACAGATCAGACTTACGGCTCCCCACAAGGCGGCGGTCCCTTGCATCTGCTGTTTGTTAGCAACCAGATCATCTGGATAGGTGACCCCTACAATCTTCCAGCCAAAGCTAGTGGTATCCACGGTGTACAGTTTCTGTTCGTTCCCTGCTTTCACCGTAACTGACCCGTTCTTAATCCCAAGAACAGTATCCAATTGCTCAAACTTGAGCTGCGAATAAATCAACTGCTGTTGAGGATGATAAACTAAACTCCCTGACGGATCTACGATAAATACATAACCGCGCTTTCCCAGTTCGATTTGTTTGCACAAATTGTTAATAACGCTGAAATTAAGATCTACGAGTAGCACACCCTGTCGATCTGCTTCCATTTCAGAAAAAGAATCGGAAAGCTTTCTACTGATCGACACTACCCAACGGTATTCATTCTGAAATAAGTGCTGCACATGTGAAGAGGAGACAGCCACTCCCGTCTGGTTCAATGCTTGCTGATACCACTCTTGAGCAATCAACTCGGGAAGCGGTTTCAAAACTGCATCCAGTCGATCTGAAACGGTTATCCCTTCCGAGCTTGCATACACAATAGAAGAAATATCCGAGCGGGATTGGACTACAGATCGTAGATATTGGCTAGCTAATTGCTTATCCTTGGTCTCCCCTTCTTGTCCAGAACTCGAACCTCTTACATATTTCTCAAGATCACTGCTAGTTAACACCAGAGCAGCAATGCTCTCCATGTTGCTAATATAATTCTCGATGTTCAGTTTTACTTGTTCTATTAATTGTGAGGTATAGGCTACGGAATTCCCCATGACGGCTGCTGAGGAGAGTCGATATGAAGTATAGGTAAGTACTATAGTGGTGCAGAGGATAAGAAGCGAAAAAGAAATCGCGATATTATTATGAATACTTCGACTTCGGAAGAAACGATTAGGTTTCATAGAAGAAGATTCTCCTTCTGTCGCTGTCGATATTCCTTAGGTGTGATCCCAACATTTCGTTTAAAAATAACACTGAAATACTGAGGATCAGCATAGCCCACTCTAGCAGCGATATCATAAGTCTTCAGCTGTGTGATGGTAAGCAGTTCTTTAGCTTTTTCCAAACGGAGGCGAGTCAAATACTCAATAAAAGTCTCACCGGTATGCTGTTTAAACGTTACACTGAAATAACTGATGCTCATAAAAATATGGCTACATAACTCATTGAGTGAAAAACTGTCATTATAATAATTCTCCCGGATATAAGCTTCCGCGGCTTTCATCTGAGAAGCCCTTACCGTAGTTCTTTGTTCCGATAGCTTGAGGATCAGCTCATGGCAAGTTCTCTCCAAATAATTTCTCGCTTCCTCTAAAGTCTTTAGAGCAGCAACTTCTGCGAACATATTATGCGAAACCAGCTCAGTATTGGGGAATCCAATATCGGCCACATAATTCATTAGAGAAACGAGCATCTGGTAGATGATACTGCGGCAACCTTCTATAGAAGAGCTATTGCTCTTTAATTCCTGAAACCATTGTGAGAGAACCTCTGAGATCGCTGATGCTTTCCCTGTCTTCAACGCGGATATAAATTGCTTTTCCCAAGAAGTGAAGTGCGCTTGATCCAACCCTTTGCCAAACTCAAGATCCTGAATGGAGATCACCTTATCGATGCCTAAAAGATAACGATATTCTAAGGATGAAATCGCTTCCTGGAAGGATTGTGGAATTTGTTGCATGCTAGCGTATTTTCTACCGATGCCGATGGTGGCGGTCAGCTTCAAATACTTATTCAAGCTGGTCTGAACCTGATCCGCGAGAAGCTGTGTTGTAACTTCAATTGCTTCTGAATCTCCTGATAATATCGCAGCGAGTTTACCATCTCTAGTCTGAAACACCACCCCGCACTGCCCCTTCTCAAGTTGCTCCTGCACAATGTTAAATGCAGCAAAACGTAGTAGCTCAGCATCAGAAGCAATGTCCTGGCTTCGACTCTCCATTTCTATCTCGATTACGATTGCAAGGTAAACCGCGCCCTGAAACTGTATATGAAAATAATTCATTTTATTCTCGATCTCATCGTTCTTCATTCGAGTCGTAACCAGTTTCTCCAGAAAACGTTCGCGCAGTAAAGGTAAGCTCTGATTTAATTGCATGCGAAGCTTTGCGATATTGGCCTTTTGTAAATACTCTTCATCCAAATCCTGTTTCATTTTGTTTAGAAATTCTGCAAACTCACGAGCATTAATCGGTTTTAACAAATATTCTGTCACCTTCAAAGTTATTGCCTGTTTGGCGTAATCGAAGTCTTCATAACCAGTTACGATAATGACCTTCATGTCGCGGTACCGTTCCATAACAGCTTTTGCCAGTCCTAAACCATCCATAAAGGGCATGCAAATATCTGTAATAATCACATCTGGTCGAAACTGCTCGATCGCATCAAGGGCATCTCTGCCGTTATCGAAATCTCCAACGAGCTCAAAACCATAATTATTCCAAGATATCTTCTGTTTAATCGCTTCACGAACCTCATCTTCATCATCAACCAGAATAATCTTATACATCCAACACCTCCTCAGCTATGAACTTATCGATCGCTTACATGTAAATGTTTACCTTTTTAAATAAGGATAATAGAGGTTGCCTATTTAAGGCAACCTCTATTATATGTAGCTTCTATTCGTATAGCAGAGGTTTGATCTCATCGGAATCCATATTGTTCTTATCGTACCAATGAAACCCTGTGTCAATATTCTTTTCTACGGTTTCCCCTTTAATCGCCTGCACAGCCGCCTTCACCGCTTGATAACCAATCCCAATAGGGTCCTGTGTAACCGCGCCAGCCACAACACCACTACGAATGGCATCCATTAACTGTTTACCAGAGTCAAATCCGATGACCACAATCTTTCCACCCATCTGCAATTCATTTACGGCATTAGCCACACCTACCGCAGAGCCTTCGTTTGAGCCATAGATCCCTTTAAGATCCGGATTGGCCTGCATCATCGCTTTTGCAAGATCCGTGGACTTCAACTGATCTCCGCCGCCATATTGCGGCTCTAACACTTCAATATCTGGATATTTCGCTTTCATTTGTTCTAAGAAACCATCACGACGTTGTTGACCTGTGCTGCTTGTTTGGTCATGTACTACTAGACCTACTTTACCTTTCTTGCCAATCAACTCAGCCATTTTATCAGCTGCTAAAGCGGCGGCTGCTTTATTGTCCGTCGCTGCTGTTGCTACAGGGATATCGCTATCTACACCAGAGTCAAAGCCAATGATTGGAATATTGTTTTCCTTTGCCTTTTCCAGATATGGAATCGCTGCTTTGCTGTCCAGAGCCGCTAAAGCGATTGCTGCAGGTTTCTTGTCTAGCGCCGTCTGCAACATTTCAATTTGTTTATCTACCTGACTCTCGTTTTCAGGGCCTTCAAACGTAATCTCGACATTAAACTCCTTGGCAGCCTTCTCGGCTCCTTGCTTCACCGCTTGCCAGAATTGATGCTGGAAGCCTTTTGAAATGACTGGGATATAGGGTTTGTCTGAACCGGATGCACTCTTTTTGCTATCACTGTTGTTACAAGCACCAAGTAAGGTAGTAGCCAGTAACAAACTGGCAAGCATAATAATCCCTTTTCGACGTTGTTTCATTTAAATCTTCCCCCTCGTCATTTGCTTTGTATATCACTCCGTATGGAGATAATACCTCTTTCATTGCTTCCGTCTGCGAAGAATATCAGCATACACTGCGATGATGATGACAACACCGACAATGACTGTCCGCCATTCCTGAGCAACGGACATAATCTGTAAGCCATTCGTCAGTACACTCATAATCAGTGCACCAATAATCGTACCTAGAATAGATCCTACGCCCCCGCTTAAAGATGTGCCTCCAATGACGACAGCCGCTATAGCTTCTAATTCATAACCGGTGCCAAGTGACGGCTGCGCTGAATTAAGTCGTGAGGCCATCAGGATACCAGCGATTCCACTGAAGATCCCTGTGATGGTGTAGATTACAATCTTCCATTTGACCGTATTTACACCGGATAAGCGAGTCGCTTCTTCATTGCTGCCAAGCGCAAAATTATAGCGCCCAATAATGGTCTTCGACAATATGATGCTTGCGATAATTCCGAGCAATAAGAAGATAATGATGGTATTCGGAATGCCTGGGATCATCTTACCCATAGCAATCTTGGCAAAGATCGGATCATCATTGAAATAAATAGGCTTAGCACCCGTTATGACCAGTGATAATCCTTTAGTACTCATCATGATCGCCAGCGTAGCAATGAAAGGTGGAATATTCATTTTCGCCACCATTAAACCGCTGATAAAGCCACATAGTGCACCAGCTAGAATCCCGCCTACAATACCGAGTGGAACGGGTAGACCCCAGAATGTAATGAAGACGCCAACCATCACGGAGGAGAAGGTCATCACCGTACCCAAAGCAAGATCGATCCCACCTGTAATAATTACAAAGGTTGCGCCTAGAGCTAATACTCCAATTACAGCAGTAGAGACCAGAATTCCAACTAGATTAGAGAATTGAAAAAAGTTACTTGAGGCTACTGAAAATACGATGACCAATATGATCAAACTTGCGAATGCCAATAATTTTTGTTTGAACCCTGATTGCGCCCCGGTTTGCTTCGAGCCGATAGGTTGGCTAATCCCTTGATCTGCGATCTTCATGACCTTGACACCTCCGATAAACTCTTGAACGATTATGAACGCATCGTCGCATATTTCATAATTGCTTCTTGCGATGCTTCTTCTGCGGTTAGTTCTCCGGTTATACGTCCTTCACACATGACAATAATGCGATGGCTCATTCTTAGAATCTCTGGGAGATCTGAAGAGACTATAATGATCGCTTTTCCTTCGCTGGCCAGCTGATCAAGCAACTTATAGATCTCACTTTTCGCCCCTACATCAATTCCACGTGTCGGTTCGTCGAAAATCAGCACATCGCAGTCTCTCGTCAACCATTTACCGATAACCACTTTTTGCTGATTGCCACCGGATAAGAATTTGACTTTTTGACTTATACTTGGTGTCTTGGTTGCTAGTGCTTCCACATGTTGCTCCGCTGTCTTTCGCATCTCGCGATCCCTCATCCATCCGAAGGCATTGCGGAACTTATAGAAGGAAGCCATCGCATTATTCATGCTAATGTCCATCTCTACAAGCAGTCCGTAGCGTTTGCGATCTTCGGACAAATAGCCAATACCCTGCTGCACTGCTTGATGAGGATGTCGTATACGTACCGTATTTCCATGCAGCTTAATCTCACCTTTATCGATAGGATCAGCCCCAAATACTGCGCGAACAACCTCAGTACGTCCAGCTCCCATTAATCCTGCGAAACCCAGAATCTCACCCTTATTCAGATGAAAGCTGATATCCTTCAACAACTGCCCGCTAGAAAGATTTTGAACCTCCAGAACGACTTGCTGCGTCTGTTTGGAAATCGTCGGCTTTGACGTTTGATAGAGTTCTCTACCGACCATCATGCTAATAATCTGATCAATGGTTATTGAATCCGTCCGAACAGTATCCACGTAACAACCATCCCGCATGACTGTAATGCGATCTGTGATCCGTTTCAACTCATCCATGCGGTGAGAAATGTATATAATACCTACACCTTCTTCTCGTAATTGCTCAATCATACGGAATAACTCGTTAATTTCCGTATCTGTCAACGCTGCAGTTGGTTCATCCATAATCAGTACCTCGGCATTGAAAGACAAAGCTTTTGCGATTTCAACCATTTGCTGATTAGCAACTGTCAGATCTGAGACCAAAGTCTTCGGATCCAGTTTTAGATTCATCTGATCAAACAGTTCCTGCACCTTACGATTAAGCTCCAGATCATCAACGAACCATTTCAGTGCCTTACGCGGCTCACGACCAATAAATATATTTTGGGCCACTGTAAGATGCGGCATTAGATTCAGTTCCTGATGGATAATACTAATCCCAAGTTCCTGCGCAGCACGAGTATTGGCAATCTCCACCTCAGATCCCTTGTACCACATCTGACCCGCATCCTTGGCATAGACACCTGTGGCAATTTTCATCAAGGTAGACTTCCCTGCACCGTTCTCACCAACTAAGGCATGAACTTCCCCACGCTTCAGCTCAAATTGACATTGATTCAATGCGTGAACACCGGGGAAAAATTTATCAATCCCCGCCATTCGTAGTAATAATTCGTCCATTTCATCTCCACCTCAAATCCTTTAGGAGTGCTTTTTTATTGAAGTAATCGCTTTCAATATTGAATGTAAAATTATTGTATTGCCTATAGGCTTCAAATGTAATGGAATATTCTCCGCAAAAAAGTTTAAAATTTTATGTTTTAAAGCAAGCAAAAAAGACTGCACCGTCTTTTCATGGACGATGCAGTCTTTTATAAGAATTATTAATTCAAACCCTTTCCAGCCACCAAGGTGTACGTCTTTGGGATTCCTTTATCAAAAACATCCGAGGATAGATTGGGCTCTTCGGCCAATTGGCGGATCACAAGTCCAGAACTAGCAGCGGCTGTAACGATTTCTCCAAGCGTCCAGCGGCGCCAATAGACAACGCTATGTTCCTGTTCGCCTACAGGTTTGCCTGTGGAAGGCAAATACTTAGAATACGAGACCTTCTTTTCTTCCAATGTTGTATCGAAATAATCCCCACTAACTTTGTGCTTGCGAATCTTAGCCGTAGATCCCTTCGAGGTTATAAGCTTAGTTGTCACTGGATGGAAATCACGCAGAACAAAAATCCCGCCAGGAGAAAGTAAACGACGGACGGTTTCCATAAACGGTGCAAGATCGGTAAAGTAGTGCATGATTCCTAACTCAGCAAATACGATGTCATATGAACCATCTAGGACGTGATCTGGAAGCTTAAGAACATCTGATACGATGTAGGTAAGCTGAACACCCGCTTCTTGTGCGAGATCAGCGGCATAACGCGCATTTGCTTCCGAGAAATCGGCAACGGTTACGTCCGCTCCAAGTAAAGACAAAGCGACGGCCTTCATGCCATTTGATCCCATGAGATTCATCATCTTTTTACCCTTTACTTCTCCAAAATAAGAAGAGAGCGGGTACAGCTTCGCACTTGGTTCCTTGATTAATTTGGCTGCTGCTTCTGAAGGTGTACCAAATCGAGTAACCCAAGCTGTGTATGTGTCTTCGTTCCATAGTTCCTCACTGGTTGGCCCTGTGCCTTTTCCAGAAGGTAGTTCTACATTGTGATCTTGTTCTTCCATTCCTTGTGACCCCTTTATGATTAAAATATCTGTTATGAAGCATTCTGAATGGTATCTGCCACCCGAATAGTTTTCTTTCTTCCAGCGTACAAATATACACCGAGTCCAAACATGACTAACAGTCCACCAGCCCATTGCAGCGCTGTTAATTGTTCACCTAAGAGCAGAAAAGCTAGGATGCTAGCACCCACGGGTTCTCCTAAGATGTTCATGGATACCGTAGTTGCGGATACATACTGAAGTAGCCAATTAAATAAAATATGCCCAAATACCGTGGGTACCACAGCTAGCAATATGAAAATCCCCCACTCATTCGCAGGATAATTAAAGAAGGAAATCCCCATGAACAGATTGTATATGGCAAACACGCCAGCTGCTGACAAGAAGACTATCAAGCTATACAAATAGGAAGGCATACGCACCACTAGCTTTTGACCGATAAGCATATGCACAGCTACCGCTACAGTACCTCCAACCGATAACAAATCGCCTTTAAGATTATTCGCAGAGATTCCAATATCTCCCCAGCCGATAAATACTACACCACCAATAGCAATACTCAGTCCCAGAATAGCAGACGCAGCCGTTTTTTCCTTATACAAAAAATAAACGCCCAGCATAATAAATACGGGCTCCAGCGCCATAATCATCGTTGAACTAGCTACCGAAGTATACTTCAAAGAGCCCATCCAAAGCAAAAAATGTAGAGCAAGCATAGTGCCTGAGAGCACTAACATGATCCAGTCCTTTTTACGAAGCGCAACCGCTGCTCCACTGTATGGTCGTGCAAAAGGCAACATCAATAGCGAGGTGAATAACAGCCGATACATGCCTTGAATAGACGCTGGTGCTGCAGACCATTTAATAAAAATAGCAGAAAATGAGATGGCCACAATCCCAATCAACATTAATATTGGAATAGGAAGTGGCGGTTTTTTAAGATTCACATGGTACGCGTCCTTTCAATATCTAAAGTCACTTATGTTAATTTAACGCAGACCGTAAAAAAATGCATCTATTTTCATTAGATTTCACTAAAAAAAGCATAAGCCACGTCATTTCTGACGAGAGCTCATGCTTCTATAAGGTTACGGCTTTAGAACAACCTTGATACAATTCTCTTTTTTCTCACTAAAAACGTCATAGCCATGCTCTGCTTTACTGATTGGCAGGCGATGCGTAATGATATCTGTAGGATCAAATTTATTCTCTTTAATCATCTTATAAAGCAAAGGCATATAGTGAATAACTGGGGCTTGTCCCATCTTTAAAGTAATATTACGTTCAAATAGATGACCCAGCGGGAACATATTGTAATTAAGCCCATAAACCCCTACCAGCTGAATGGTTCCGAATTTACGCACAATATCCGAGGCCATCCTAAATGCGCTGAGTGAGCCGCCTTGTAGCTTCAGTGTGGTTTCCACTTTTTCCAAAGCAGATATTTTGGCATCCAAACCTACGCAATCAATAACTACGTCTGCTCCCCCATGAGTAATCTCCTTCAAATGCGCCTCAATATCCTTGATCTCTTCAAAATTATAAATTTCAACCTTATTGGTTTGCTTCGCATGCTGCAGCCTGTAACCAACATGGTCAACAGCTATGACTCTAGAAGCACCTTTCATCCAGGCGAATTTTTGAGTTAACAGACCAACAGGTCCACAGCCAAGAACAATAACTGTATCCCCTGGCTTCACGCCTCCGCTTTCTACTCCCCACCAGGCTGTAGGTACAATATCTGATAAGAAAAGAATTTTCTCATCTTCCATTTCTGCATCCTCAGGAACCACAAAGGGGCCGAAATTACCATAAGGTACCCGCAGCAACTCGGACTGCCCTCCAGCAAAGCCACCATAAGTATCAGAATAACCTAGGTAGCCACCTGTGTCCTTAGCATCATTAGAATTGTCACATTGGCTCTCCATCTCATGCTGGCAAAAGAAACACTGGCCACAGGCCACATTAAAGGGAATAATGACACGATCGCCTTTCTTGACTTTAGTTACGTCAGGGCCAATTTCTTCAACAATCCCCATAGGCTCATGACCGATAATATAATCATCATGCATACCTGGAATCTCACCGTTATAGATGTGTAGATCTGAGCCACAAATCGCTGTAGTTGTAATCCGAACGATAATATCGTCCTTTTTCTCAAGCTTCGGATCAGCTACCTCTTTAACCTTAACTTTTTTCTTCCCTTGGTAGGTTAGTGCCTTCATACTGTTCATCCGCTCCTTTAGAGTATGGCAAAGGGTGTAACGATAACATCATCTATGTTATAACCCTAAGACCTATCTTCTTATCCATGAAGAAGCGGGGAATACATCATAAGCGCATAATTATCGGTTACATCTTCATCTCCAATTAGGTCGCCGGTACGTGTATATACTTTTCGACTAATCTTGTTACTGCGTATATAGCCTCCCCAAGGTTCTAGACTAATTCGGTGATCACTTTCGTATACTTCATATTTATAAAGGGATTGCTCCTCGCATCTCCATTCCCCATGTAAATGGCTGTCATCCAGCCAGAGCTTTAATTGATAGGCTTGATTCGTATTATTCTTCACTTGAAGGTCCAAATAATTATAAGAACAGGTGGCCCCGCTTCCAAATGGCTGTATACGCTGTTCATCTGGAAATACATCATAGCTGTGCCGATGCCGTTCCGTAACCGTAAGAGGTGTATGCAGTGTCATCCAGTAGATCAGATTGGACAGCTGGCATAAGCCTCCGCCAACCCCGGAATGGAACCCACCATAATGCAGCACCATTCCCTCCAGATACCCTTTTCGCTTCGTGGGCTTTCCAATGCTTCTCCAGTAAGAAAAAGTCTCCCCCGGCCGCACCATAAGTCCATCCAGTTTCGCTATCGCCAGACGTAAATTGGTTATTTTATTGTATTGAAGCACCATATCTACATTCCGTAGACTTCTTAATAACGGTGTAGCATGCGTCATCACTTCATTAGATAAAACTTCACTAGTGCGTTGCTTCGCCACCTTGCTTCGGCTAGTACACCATTTCAGATATCTTTTGTAAATAAAATATCGCTTTCCGGCAAATAGTCTAAGTCGAGAACGCTGAATAGGTTTCATGGCAGCCTGAGGGGTATTCATCTAGAACTGAACCTCGCTTTCAGCTCGTAACTGGGCGAATCTCCCTCCAAGCAGTGCATTATGATGCTTAACGATCTGTTCACTATTCAGCATTTTGTTATCAAAGGTGCTATGAGCGTCTGAAACCAATACACTTTTATAGCCCATGCTGTATGCGCGTCTTATCGTCGTATCTAGACAGAACTCACTTTGCATTCCACAAATCACCAGATTCGTGATCCCCAGCTTCTGTAGCTCATCTTGCAGTACGGTTCGGTGAAAAGCATCCCAAGTAGGCTTCTCCACAATAACTTCGCCTTCCTGCGGTGTGATACGATGACTAATCTGCCACGTGGGCGTTCCTTTTGTATATTCCTCATCTTCTGTATGTTGGACATAAACAATTGGAATGCCTGCCACCCTAGCTTTGTGCTGAAGGGAAATAATTCTCTCCATCACCCCCTCTTCATCGTACAGCTTTTGATCAGGGTAGGAGAACATAGCTTCTTGAACATCAATAATTAATAGTGCAGTTGAATTTTCCAAGTGGATAACCTCCTAGAGCTTTTACAAAAATAATACCAGATTATGGGACACTCTATCTACCTATTTAAAGACTCCAATCAACAAAAAAAGGGCATCTGCTAAGCAGACACCCACATCATTACAATCCTTTTTACTTACCGCGTTTATTATGCCAGATCAAAGCATGCAACTGTGGAAGTACTCGCACTCTATTCATTTCTGAATCCATGATCACTTTATTAAACAGCCACTCCAGCCTTCCCAAAAGTCGAGCAGAAATGTCTCCTTCTTCAGTGACATCATCATTCCCAGGCTGCAGGAAGAGCGGCACATTGGGATATCGCTGGTGAACGTCTTTTGCATAATCAAAATCTTTGTCATCAAACACAACGACTTTCAGGCTAAGTGTAGAACGGCCCGGATTCTCCATCTTACGCATGATGGTATCTAGCATCTCCCAATTTGTCGTCATCCCTGAGCTTGGTGGTTTCGGACTGATGGTCAGCACATCCACATCATTGAACCAGTCCTGCCATTTACTGCCCTGAGTTTCTATAGCCGCTTGTTTCCCTCGCTCATGAAGCTGGTTAATAAAAGTGCCCATCCCATCACCAATTAAAGCAGGATTACCGCCGGAAATCGTAACACAATCGAAATTATCTCCAGCTATAGCTAAAAGTTCATTCATAATTTCATCCGAGGTCATCATACGAACCTTGTCTTTCACCGTGCCATCCCAAGTGAAGGAGGAGTCACACCAGCCACAGCGATAATCGCAGCCATAGGTGCGGACAAACATCGTCTTTACACCAATCACCGCACCTTCCCCTTGAATGGTCGGACCAAACATTTCAATTACGGGAATCTTACTCACAGTCACAGCCTCCATACAAGCGGTAAGACGGCCCATCCTCAGGGATATCTTCAGCCAGTACCTCTGCCCAGGAGGTTGGTGTCTCCCACAGCTTTACAGCGTAGAGTGGCAGCCCCGCTTGCTTCAGCTTATAGGCAATATAGGAGGACATATTCTCAACCGTGGTGCGGAAAGACAATAAAGCTACTTTGGAGCCAGTATTCACTAACGTCTCTAATACAGGTTCATTCCCCATAGCGAGAAAAGCGTGATCTAAACGATCTACAAGGCTTTGTTGTACTGTCATTTTGATATCGCTGAAATCAATAACAAACCCTTCATCCGAATGGCCTTCCGCGGTCATAGGTTTACCCTTGAGCACTACTTCAAGCTTATAAGTATGTCCATGCAGATTGCTGCATTTCCCCTTGTGGCCCACTAATTGATGCGCCGCGTCGAACGTGAATATTTTGCAGACTGAAACCTCGTTTAGCATTAAGAACTAACCTCCGTTCTTTCTGCCTCATACTGTTCAAGACCACGCTGACGTAAAAGACAAGCTGGACAAGTTCCACAGCCACTCCCAATTATGCCGTTGTAACAGGTTAATGTGTGTTCACGAACATAATCAAAATAGCCCAGTTCATCGGCCATCTTCCATGTTTCTTTTTTATCCAGCCACATCAGTGGAGTGTGTACTGCAAACTCATAGTCCATAGATAAATTCAGCGTAACATTTAATGATTTCACAAATACATCACGGCAGTCCGGATACCCGCTAAAGTCCGTTTGGCAGACACCCGTAACGATATGGGAGTAATCCAGCTGTTTAGCTAATATTGCCGCAAAAGATAAAAACAACAGATTCCGTCCGTCTACAAACGTGCTAGGAAGCTCATCGCCTTCGCCAGCAACGATATCAATATCTTGGCGGGTTAGTGCATTGGGTGCCAGCTGATTCAGCAGCCCAAGATCTAGGATATGCTGTTGTACATTAAACTTAGCCGCTATTTCTGTAGCCACTTCGATTTCGGCCGCATGCCGCTGATTATAATTGAAGGTAACAACCTGCACTTCCTCAAATTGCTTCAAAGCCCATACCAGGCAAGTGGTGCTATCTTGTCCGCCGCTGAATACGACGAGTGCTTTCTTATTCATCTAAATCTCTCCTTATCAACTTATTGGGATTAGCGGTTGTCCACTTTTTCCGGATAGAGGTCATGATTGATTAAGCGGTGCTCCGCTATCGCTTCATACTTCGTACCCGGTCTTCCATAGTTGCAATAAGGGTCAATAGAGATGCCTCCACGCGGAGTGAACTTCCCCCACACCTCAATGTAACGAGGGTCCATCAGTGCGATCAGATCATTCATAATAATGTTGACACAGTCCTCATGAAAGTCACCATGGTTACGGAAGCTAAACAAATATAGCTTTAATGATTTGGATTCCACCATTTTCTGCTCAGGAATATATGAAATATACAATGTAGCAAAATCCGGCTGGCCTGTTACAGGACATAAGCTTGTGAACTCAGGGCAGTTGAATTTAACAAAATAATCACGCCCAGGATGTTTGTTATCAAATACCTCTAGAATATCTGGATCATAACCAAACTGGTACTGCGTTCCCTGATTCCCAAGCAAAGTAACCTCTTGCATTTCCTTTTTCATTCTTCCTTCTGACACGACAAAAAACCCCTCTCTTTTCCTTCGGCCTTGGCCGGTAATGGAAAGAAGAACGAGATTTCGAAAACTTGGCTCCACTAAGAAGAAACGGAAGCAACGTCCCGGTAAAGGAGCGCATCCGCTTATATGATTTAATATACTCTTAGTTTTTTATAGAGGGAGTTCGCGAACCTCTCCTGCATCATCCGTGCAGACTTCTTCTTTAAGCATATTGCGTCTTGAACTATACCATGGGTAGCCTGCTCCTGACAAGTTCTACGCTTTGCCTTAGCTTTTCCCTTGTCAAACAGTTGGAGTTTACATGACTTCATTCACTCGATTTCCTGCTACCCTATACAGATCAGCGAACAGGTCCAGATTATTTCGAATAGAACTACGCATGTATAGATTCGGAAGCTCGAAAACAACACCAATTTGAGCATGAATTTCTTTTTATGATGTGAAATATTCATGCCATTAATTAAAATTTCTCCGCTTGTAGACTGAAGTAGACCTGTCATCATGCACATTGTTGTTGTGTTCCCAACACCCTTGGGACCTAGAAACCCAAAGGCCTCGCCCTTTTTCACAGCAAAAGTAATTCGTTCTAATATAGCAGAAATATGGATTCAAATCCTAAGAAAAGGGTAACTTAAACTTAATAATCTTCGAGGTAAAGGTGGGCTCATCTAATGGAACAAAGTATACAGAAAGTTATGGACTGGATTAACAGTCATGTGAATGAAACTATTGTAATTGAAAAGAAAGAGCTTCGTGATCTGGATAAAATTCATTTTAATCTAGAGGCCGTTGAGTTTCGGAGTGCGGAGGATGTTATCGATGATTATCTAGGGAGTGCAATAATATTAAAAGGATTTGGCAGCACTTTAAACGCCGATGGTGAGCTAGTATCGCTACCACACTCCACCTATGACTTAGCTATTGACGGGCTTCGGATTGAGGATATAGGAGATCGTAAGGCGGAAATTACGACAGATCGAGCTATATATACCCTCTCAGTAAATTAAGCAAGTTGTAATAACAGCAAAAGAGCCCGCAGTAAATCTGGGGCTCTTTCGATTTATACGATTAATAAGTTACTCTTCTCCAATGATCTCCACTTCAGTTTCCAGCTCCACACCGAATTTATCCTTCACAGTCGCCCTTACATGGTGAATTAGCCCAATGTAATCGCTGGCGGTTGCATGATCTGCATTTACAATAAACCCTGCATGCTTCTTGGATACCTCAGCACCACCGATTCTTGTTCCCTGCAAGCCACTCTCTTGAATTAACTGACCTGCAAACCGACCTGGAGGACGTTTAAAGACACTACCACAGGAAGGATACTCAAGCGGTTGCTTGGATTCACGCAGGTAAGTAAGTTCATCCATTTTCGACTTGATGGCTAATGCATCACCTGAAGTCATAGCAAAATTGGCCTCAAGTACGATGTATTCACCGCTTGCGAACACGCTTTTTCTATAACCCCATTGCAGCTCATCCCCTTGCAGAGTCACCAATTGCCCGCTCTTAGTTATAGCTAGCGCACTATGCAGTACATCTTTAATTTCTCCGCCGTAAGCGCCTGCGTTCATGTATAACGCTCCACCAACCGTTCCTGGAATGCCACAGGCGAACTCAAGACCCGTAAGCTCCATATCCAGCGCATATCTGGAAACATCAATAATCTTAGCGCCGCACTCCGCATATAAGAGATTGTCTCGAATCCCCACATCCGTTAGTCCTGCCGTCTGCAGAACGATTCCACGTACACCGCCATCGCGGATAATCACATTCGAACCGTTCCCAAGTACCGTAAGGGTGATCCCATTCTGTTCCGCATATGTAACAATCTTTTGAATTTCCTCATAAGTAGCTGGTGCTGCCAAAATATCTGCTTTACCGCCCATTTTGGTATACACGTGATCTTTTAAGTTCTCATGACTCTTCACAATTCCTGCAGTCATTAGCTGCTCTAGGTCATTTTGAATTTTGTCAATATTCATGTTTCATGCTCCTTTAACCATGTATAAATGATGGTCCTTAATCTATTTTTAGTAGTGGTATCATGGATTTGTAGGCAACCCCAACTGTAACAACGAACAGGCTCCCTTGTCAATGACGGGAGCCTGTTCGTTGTATGATTCTCGAATATGATTACACCGCTTTATAGGCAGCAAGCTCGTAAGGAAGGCACAGTGGCACTCCCGTACGTGGATCTGGAACAATATCTGCTTCAATGCCAAACACTTCGCGCAATACATTTGGGGTCATAACCTCAGTAGGTGATCCTTCACTAATCACAGTACCTGACTTGATAGCTACCATATGCTGCGCATAACGAGTAGCATGATTCAAATCATGCACGACCATGATAATGGTACGCCCTTCTTCCTCATTCAGCTTTTGCAGAAGCTGTAGGACTTCAAGCTGGTGAGCCATATCTAGAAATGTTGTTGGTTCGTCTAAGAACAAAATATCCGTCTCTTGTGCCAATGCCATAGCGATCCAAGCGCGTTGACGTTGTCCACCCGATAGACGGTCAATCGGACGATCATGGAATGGTTCCATCCCCGTAACGGAGATTGCGTTCGAGATAATGTTGCGATCCTCTGCGGTCATTGTACCGAAACCTTTTTGATGGGGGAAACGACCGTAGCTGACAAGCTCAGAAACCGTTAGACCGTCTGGAGCTGTTGGGTTTTGCGGTAAAATCGCAAGTTGACGAGCTACCTCTTTCGTTGAAAAGTTATGGATTGATTTGCCGTCCAGCATTACACTGCCGCTCTTAGGCTTCATGATCCGAGCCATCGTTTTGAGGATTGTAGATTTACCGGAGCCGTTAGCGCCCACTAGTGCAGTGATTTTTCCCGTAGGGATAGTCAAGTTCAATCCTTTAACAATTGTAGCCTCTGCATACCCAATACTTAATTCTTCTGTATTCAAACGTTCTGACATGATAACAACTCCTTATAAGTTTTATGGAGCTATGCTCCTAGAATGAACTACATAATAAATTTTGCTTCGTAAGCACGCGCTACGTTGTATGGAGCTATACTCACGCTTTTGATTTGGCGAGTAAATATAAAAAGTAAGGTGCGCCAATAATTGCAACCACAATGCCCGTGGGAACTTCTGCAGGTTGTAATACCCATCTGCCGATCGTATCGGCAGTAATCATAAGGAGTGCCCCTGTCAACGCACTAGCCGGCAATAATACCTGATGACGGGGCCCTACGAGCCTGCGAGCCAAGTGTGGTGCTATCAGTCCAACGAAGCCTATACCTCCGCTTACAGCAACGCAGGAGCCGGCAAGCGCCACTGCTGTCATGAGTAGAAGAATACGCTCCTTCTCCACTCGCATTCCAAGCCCTAGTGAAGTATGATCGCCTAGATTCAATACATTAAGAATCCGTGCTTTATAGAAGGCAAACGGTAACAAAATCACTATCCAAGGTAACAGAGCAAGGACAAATCTCCAATCCCCACCCCATATTTTACCGGCGATCCAAGTCGCTACAAATTGATAATTATTAGGATCAAGCCGAAGTGCCAACACAAGCTGGCAAGCATTAATTCCGGCAGCGACCGCAATCCCGATAAGGATCAACCTTGTTGGAGATAGACCATCTGCTTTCCGATAAGCGAGAAGATAGATTAAAGCGGCGGTTAAGCTAGCCCCTCCAAGCGCTAAGAGCGGCAAGACGAATACCGGAGCTGCTGTTGTAGCCGGAAAAAACGAGATGAAAATGATTACCGCAAAACCTGCACCCGCACTTATGCCCAGCGTAGCCGGCTCAGCAAGTGCATTTCGTGCGAGACTCTGTAAGATACAGCCTGACACTGCAAAGCCCGCTCCAACCAACAGTGAAATTACGATGCGAGGTAATCTAAAATCAAATAAAATAAGCTTTTGCTGATGTGTTCCATCTCCCAGCAGTGTATGTAATACCTCCAATGGGGATAGGCGCATAAACCCTGTATTCATACTGATAATAAACATGACGACGATCAATATAGCTAGGAGCGATAATACTGTAAGCACGCGTTTGCGGCGTTCTTTTTCATTTGGAGAAAGGGTTAATCTGTGCATTACAGTTCCCCCTTCCGCTTACTCGCCAAGTAAATGAAGAAAGGTACCCCGATAATAGCAATTAAAGCGCCTAGCGGCGTTTCATAAGGTGCGTTGATCATTCTCGCGGCGATATCCGCAAAGATAATCAATAAGCTCCCAAGGACTGCCGAGCAAGGAATAATCCAGCGATAATCTACCCCCACGAAATAACGCGTAACATGTGGAATAATTAGTCCTATAAAAGCAATCGGGCCAACCATCGAGACTGCACTTCCGGCAAGAACGACTACAACAATCATACATGCCAACTGGACTAATCGAGTCCGCTGCCCCAGACCAACGGCCACTTCCTTACCTAAACTGAGCAATGTGACGGAACGCGATAACATCATCGCTGCAATTAATGCCACAAACACCCAAGGGAAAATGATTCTGATCTGAGTCCAGCTAGCTCCTCCCATTCCACCAGCTAACCAAAAAGCAATATCCTGAGATAAGTTAAAAAGAATCGCTATGCCCTGGCTAACAGCAACTAGTAATGCGCTGACAGCAGAGCCCGCAAGTGTCAACCGCAACGGTGTCAGGCCATTAAAGGAAAGCGACCCAATTCCGAATACGATAAAAGAAGCAACTGCGGCACCAATAAAACAAAACAACATAAGTGTAGTGAAGGAGAGCGAAGGTGCAAAAGCAAATACTATAGCAAGCGCTACACCCGCTCCCGCATTCAAGCCGAGCAGACCTGAATCCGCAAGTGGGTTCCTTGTCATCCCCTGCATGATTGCCCCGGCTACTGCGAAGCAAGCACCGACCAAAGCACCTGCGATCACGCGTGGAAGTCTTAGTTCTCTAATCACCTGATGTTGCTGTATATCTGGATTGAATTGAAATATTGCTTCCCATACCGTAGCTAGCTTGATATTTGCCGCACCCACTGAGACTGAAAGTGCCAGTCCAAAGGCAATAGCAGCAAGTCCAAAAATCAGAATACCTATTGCAGCTGCCGGACGGGTATGTAGAGCTTTTTGTGTATCATTTTTATTGCGATGTGCGAAATCTGAGGGTGAAACCATGAGTCGTCTCCTTAATCGATAGTTACAATAGTCTATATGATAACAACAATCATTCTCATTATCGCAAAAAAATTAATGTTGTACAATTGCAGGAGCCATTTTCCCGTAATATGGGCGTAGTTTATAAAAAAATGGTGCAGATCTTTGTATCTAAGATACTGATCTGCACGCCCTTCCCCACCCAAATGAGCAGTCTCATTCATGGTGAATTACGACTTTTATTTCACAAGACTTGTTAACACATCGTCAATGATTTTGCCACCAGCGTTCGCACCACTGTATAGCCAACTGCTTGTTGAGCTCATTTCATGCACATTACCAGCTTTTACAGCCGGGATGCCTTTCCAAATGGCACTGTCCAGAATCTCCGAACCCTCAGTCTTATCACTATTTACAAGGATAATATGATCTGCAGTCAGCTCAGAAAGCTTCTCCAGCGAAATTGGATTCCAAGTAGCTCTTGTACCCACAGGAATTTCTGTTACTAAGTTAGGTAGCTTTACACCAAGGTCTGTATATAATACAGCACCACTGCTGCGAGTTTCGTCTACAATATAGAAGTTTTTTTGTACCAGCCATAAAATCGCCACGGACTCTTCACCAATAGCTCCTTTAAGCTTTTCTTTCGCAGCCGCCGCTTTGTCTTCATAATCTTTAATGGCTTTCTCTGCTTCAGGGGTTTTGTTCAGAATTTCACCAATCTTGAGTAGCGATTTACGCCAATCTTGATTTAGCTTATCCCCGATCACATAAGTCGGTGCAATCTTATTCAATTGGTCGTAGATACCATTCTGTACGGAAGACTCCGATGGGATAAGAATCAGATCCGGAGCGAAGCTGGTTACTGCCTCCAATGGAAGATCGTAGCTAATGGTAGGGACATCTTTCAATTCAGCAGCCAGATAATCCTGAACGCCATTTGGCACAGACCATTGGGCTACTGGAGTCACACCCAGCGTTACCAAAGAATCTTCCAAATAAGAACCCAGAACACGCCCAGGATTAGCAGGGATCGTTACTTCATGCCCCATCGCATCCGTTAACGTTTTTGGTGCTGCCGGTGCTTCTGTAGCTTCTGCAGTAGGCGCTGTTGTAGGCTCAGTTCCTGCATTGGATGAACTTTCAGCATTATTATTACCGCAAGCGGATAGGAATAGCGTCATCACTATTAGTCCGATCATCGTCAATTTCATGCTTCCAAATCTTTTTCTGTTTAACGAAAACATTAAAAACCCTCCTAATATATACCTGCTTTGATATTCAAAGGTGTTGTTTACCTCTGTCTCACTTTTAAATGATATTGATTCTCATTCTCTGTGTCAACCTATAAATTTAAAATTTTGTTGATTTGCAGCATTTTCCTTCAAAAAAAATACAAAAGAGACTATATTCCGAACGTTCCGGATATAGCCTCTCCTTAATAATCCATTATTTATTCAAATGATAGGGGACAGTCGCAACTACAACATCTTTTGAATTCATTAGATACGAACGGATTAAAAAGCTGGTCTGATTATGAAGTACAGCTTGCCACCAATGCTTAGTTATAAACTGTGGAATCAGAATCGTGATATGATCCGTCGCTGCGGTCTTCCACTCCACGGTATCAATAAATTTCACTAACGGACGAATAATACTGCGATATCTGGAACGAAGTACAATCAGGCGTACACCCGGATTCCATTCCTCCCACCGTTGCTCCATCTTTTGAATGTCCTCTTCATCAAAGCCAACATACACGGCTACTACATTATCTGTTAGAGACTTGGCATAGCTGATGGAATGCAGTAAAGCACGTGTTACACCAGCAACAGGGACAACAACCGTACTTCCTTTAATTAAAGGTTTATCCGTAGCCGGACATATACGAAGCTGATCTGCTGTGTTCAAATAGTGCTTGTGAATGCGGTGGAACACAAACATTACAGCAGGTAAGAAAATGAACGCCATCCATACGCTTGAGAACTTAGTAATGATAAAAATAAGCGTAATTGTCAATGTAGTCAGCATACCGATGGTATTTACAACAAATCTTTTTTTCCATCCCGCTGGTTTGGTTTTAAACCAATGAACCATCATTCCTAGCTGGGACAATGTGAACGGAATGAAGACACCTACCGCATAAAGAGGAATCAAGCTTTCTGTATTTCCGTGAAATGCAGCTACAAGTACAGCAGACAGAACACCTAGAAAAATAATACCATTTGAGAAACCTAGACGGTCACCACGAACCATAAAAGCATGTGGCATATATTTATCTTTTGCAAACATAAAGGCGAGCAGCGGGAACGCTGAGTAAGCTGTATTAGCTGCTAAGAATAAAATGACTGCTGTAATCCCTTGAATGAAAAAATATAAAGTTCCGCGACCAAAGGTCGATTCAGCGATCTGAGAAACAACCGTTGCCTTTTCATCAGGCACTATACCGTACCAATAGGCCAGTAATGTGATACCTGTAAACATAAATCCAAGTATAACCCCCATGACCATTAAGGTCTTGGCTGCATTCTTTTCAGCCGGTGCTTTAAAGTTTGGAATGGCATTAGATACAGCCTCTACACCCGTAAGTGCCGAACAGCCAGAACTGAAGGCTTTTAATAGTAGAAACAAACTAACATTGGAGACGGCGCTGCCTATTTCAGGGACATTCGCATGTACGCCACCTGCTGCATATTTAATAACACCGGAGATAATCAAAACTACAATCGACACCACAAACAAATACACTGGGATTGCGATAAATGAAGCCGATTCTGTAACTCCGCGAAGATTAATCAATGTTAGAAGAATAATTACGGATACAGCAATAAGAACCGTGTGATTATGAAGACTTGGAAACGCTGATGTGATCGCATCTGTCCCTGCCGAGGCACTAACAGCTACGGTCAGAATGTAATCCACTAACAAAGACCCTCCTGCTAAAAGCCCTGTCGGAACACCAAGATTACTCTTGGCAACGATGTAAGCTCCTCCTCCTTGCGGATAAGCGTAGATCGTCTGCCGATAGGATAAAATCAGGATGGCCAGCAGGCCCAATACGGCTAATGCAATTGGCAGGGAATACCAGATGGCAGTAAACCCCGCAGCCACCAGTACAATCAGAATTTGTTCCGTTCCGTAGGCTACAGACGAGAGCGCATCAGAAGACAGGACAGCCAGTGCTTTAACCTTGGATAACTTTTCATGATCGAGTTCGTTCGACTTCATCGGACGCCCGATCAATAGTCGTTTTACCTTGCTTACCATGGTGGATACAGTTCCTTTCTTTGGGAGCTGAAACGGAATTTCCGCGCGCTGTTTTCATTGGTGGATTTCATAAATGCAGACACAAAAAATAGCATACGGAAATGATCCGCATGCTATGCATGGTCATTATCCCACCTTGCTTACGAGGTTAGCTGGCGGATTCGGGCTGTGGTTTAGCCCTACGGTACAAGTCCAATCGACCTATTCCGATTCACCCCATTGGCACATATGCCAAGTTTGGTTCCCCCGTTTTTCCTAAGAAAATTCAGCGCATATTCAACTTCTCACAAGGTCTAATATTAGTCTACAAAGTGTATGCAGTAAAGCGTTGAAAAAAATGAAAAAAGAATGAAAAAACATCCAAAAAGCGCAAATACAGCGTCTAATTGGATGCTCTCTTTCATTCTCTTCAATTATCCCTCTGGGTCGTGTTTTTAGTCACTTTTCACATTTTTTCGTTCCTTCAAAGTTGAAAAATCAAAATCCTAAACTTTCTTCTGTTTCTAATTCCATCACTTCTTCTTCCTTGCGTCCGTACCAAAGTAAAATACTTATTAAAGCAAACGCGATTAAAGCAAGAAAAGGAATCGTAATGAATCCGAAATAGTTCAAGTAATCCTTATTACAAGGAACACCAATTGTACAAGGAAGCACTTTACTTAACGCAGGAATCTTCTGCTCCGCATAATGATAAATCGAGATACTGCCACCAATCAAGCTTAATGGAAGTACATATGGGATAATCCTTTTATCTCCTCGAAACGTCGCAATTCCCAAGAGGAATAACTGAGGATACATAAAAATTCGCTGGAACCAGCAAAGCTTACAAGGTTCATATTTCAATACTTCGCTCAAATACAAGCTACCAGCTACAGCAACTAAAGAGACGAACCAGGCCAGATACAGGCAGTTACGCTTGCAAAAAGATAGGAACTTTGTCACTTTGCCTCCACAGCTTTTGCGGCGTCGTTAATTTCAGTTGAAATCGCTTCAATGTTAAAAGGATCCGCAATCATTACTCCATTGATGTAAAGGGATGGTGTAGTCGTCACCCCAGCTTCACTAGCTAACTGCATACCCTTATTCAGCTCATCTGCATACGTACGATCCTTAATATCTTTACGAAGCAGTTCGTAATCGATAGCTAACTTCTCTTTCTCCGCAAGGCTTACTAAGAAATCTTCAGTCGCCCATTCTTCACTTTCATCACCTTGCTGAGCATATACAGCATCATAGAACTTCCAGAACTCATCATTATTCTGATGATAAACAGATAATGCAGCAAGTGAGGCCGTTTCAGAGTCTGGACCAACGAAAGCCATATTTACAAAGTAGAGCGCTGCTTTTCCCTCGTTGACAAAATCTTGAACAATTTTCGGTTTAACTGAAGTTGCAAATTGGGAACACGCTGGACATTTTAAGTCTCCAAATTCAACAATTTTAACAGGTGCATCCTCTTTACCAACTCTAGGTAGCTCACTGTAATTGAATGCTACTGGTTCTCCCGAAGTGGCATTTTTTGTGGCATCTTTCGAAGCTAACATAAACAATCCAACAAAAATAATGACTACTAAAGCAATTGAACTAATAATTAAAATTCTCGTCTTCTGCTTTTGCTGCTCCTGTTCTACCCGCCGTTTCTCTTGTTTGCTAAGCTGGGGAACGCTTGTACTTTTATTAGGTTTACTCAAGGAGAGTTCCTTTCTGTCCTCTGTGGACTAATGTAGTTTTTATCATATACATTTAAAATTATATAATTTTTAGTCTCTTTTTGGCAAACAATACTGTAAAAACTCTGTAAAAAAAGACACAGCACTATAGCACTGTGTCCTAATCATTCTAATAAGTTCGTTATGCACCAGCTTCTTCAGTCAATAGCTGTAACTTCAGCAGTTTAATTCGAGAAATCCGCTTATGATCCGTTTCTTCCACAATAAACAGATGATCATCAAATTCTACAGACTGTCCTTTTTGAGGTGGATTAACCTCCAATTTAGAATACAGCCAACCGCCTATCGTATCATAATCCTCAGTATCCATATGGAGCCCCAAAAGATCATTGATCTCTTCAATAAGCATCAAGCCGTCGATGGAGTGTTCATCCTCCCCCAGCTTCTCAACACCAGGACGTTCTTCATCGAACTCATCCTGAATTTCTCCTACAATCTCCTCCATGATATCTTCCAGCGTAACCATTCCTGATGTTCCACCGTACTCATCAATCAGAATGGCGATTTGTGTCTTTGCGCGCTGCATGACTTTCAACAGAGCACTAATCTGAATAGATTCTGGTACAGTTAGTATAGGACGGATCAATTTATTATAGCTTTGTTCACGATCCCTAATTAAGTCCTTGATATGGATGAAGCCAAGGATATGATCCTTATCACCATCACAGACAGGATAACGCGTCCTCATTCCATCAAAAGCAATCTCAAGGTTCTCTTCCGTTGAAAGATGATTATTCAAGCAGATCATTTCTGTTCGAGGAATCATGATCTCGCGGGCCATTGTATCCACAAATTCAAAAATATTGTCAACCAGCGCCATTTCGGTATTATCAATAAAGCCGCTTTTATTACTTTCTTGCATGATAATACGGATTTCTTCTTCCGTATGCGCCGTTCCCAGCTCTGAAGCAGGGGATAAACGGAAGATCCGTAATAAACCACGTGCCAGCCCGTTTACGATCCAAATCACTGGATACATGATCTTGTAAAACACATTCATCGGCCCCGATGTTAGCAAAAGGACAGATTCAGCCTTGTTAACTGCAATAGTCTTAGGTGCAAGCTCTCCTAGCACGATATGCAAGATAGTGATAAACATTAGAGCAATAATCAAAGATACAACATTAACAGCGGTTACTCCAAAACCTATACTTCCTAATAAGGGCCCAACAAGGTTAGCTATAGCGGGCTGCCCCAACCATCCTAACGCAAGTGAAGCCAATGTAATACCAAGTTGACAGGCGGATAGATAACCTTCCAAGTTGCGTACAATGCTTCTCGCTTTTAAAGCTTTTTTACTACCTTCTTCAATAAGGGTATCGATTCTACCGCTTCGTACTTTCACCATTGCATACTCAACTGAAACAAAGAATCCATTTAATAATACCAACAGAATAATAAGACCTACGTGTAATATACCGGGTAAAGGGTCGCTCAATTTATAATCCTATCCACCATTCTCCGTACGGATGGATAGGCCCACCTCCTTCGTTTTTTAAGAGTATTGGCAAATCGCTTGCCAGTTGTTCCTTTCAGTATCAATTTCCCAATGCTTTCATCTCCAGTCTAGAATCACGTTTTTGAATATATACTTTATTATATTAATATATTGGGGCAAACCGCAAGCATGCGTGTCCTTTCGAAAAAAAATAGGCCTTTATTCCCCTTATTATTCCAAAATATCAGCATAAATAGAGAAAACCCCCTCACGGTTAAGTGATGGGGTTCATACACAAATATAAGACCTTGATTAACGACAGTTTCTTGTTGTAGGAGGATTACCGATCACACCAGGGTACTGATAAGTAAGGGGCTCATCAAATGTAGCATAATCAAAATAAATCATAAGTAATACAGTACGTTGACCAGTTACTGGGTCACTAATAATAATGTGGTCACGGCCCGCAGCTTCCAGCACACCCTTGTAAACTTTGGCATTCCACTCTTTGTTATTTTCGTAAGTAAAATAAAATGTACCTACTTTGCCTAAATTCAGTCTGAAAATATTTTCGATATACGATTGTTCAAACTGTTGAGGCGGGTTTTGAACTACAACCCCTCCTGGTGTCATCGGACTTCCGCTGCTAACTTGTGGTGGCATGCTACCCATGCCTTGCATTCCTTGCATCCCTTGCATGCCTTGCATTCCTGTAGACATTGGCATTTGCATACCTGAAGAAGAAACACTGCCAATAGTGTAAGTAACGGGACGGTATGGTTGAACGATCATTTAATGAAACCTCCTAAATATTTATCGGAGCAGTTGCTCCCTTTGGATACAAAAGAACCTTTACACTAGCTTACTGAGAGAATTACTCATAACAATGAGTAATTCTCTTTTACACAGTTACCCTGTTAATTACCAATAAATACAGCCGGGCAATCTTCTCCAGTCGGAGTAAAGAAACAATGAGCTTTAAAGCGGCCAGTGTTTTGTTGGTTATACCAGGTTGGAGGGCAATCTCCTACAGGACGGAAGAACCATAAAGCATTGGTCGCTGGCCAAGTTCTTTCACCTGCAATTGCACGTTTAGCAAGACGGATGTCTGCTTCTCTTGCTCGTTGATAAAAGTAGCTTTTTTGCGGAGCTTCGAATCCTCCCGGACTTTGATAGACCATGTCATTCACAGTACGAATGTTCAAAAAATCAAGGCAATTGCCAAGAATCCGGTTGACACCAACATTGCCAACCATAAGCATACCGAGATCTCCATCTTCCTCAGCTTCCGCTCTCATCAACCGCGCTAGCACCCTCACATCTTCCGAGTTCGTTTTGATGACGGCCATGCTGTCTCCTCCTTGGGGTTGCTTCGTAAACAACCTCGTTCTTAACTGCATGGTGTATTGTATGTGCATTAGCCCAAGAGGTGACAGTTCCCACCTAATTTTAAAGCCATTTACATTCCGTCTAGTTGCTTATTAGACCGCAAATAAAAACCATCCCTCTGCTCCGTTGAATAGAACAGAAGAATGGTTTAAGAATGAATGCTAATGACTACTCCGCTGTGGAGTATTGTGGTTGTCGCTCAAATCCGTGATATCTAGTTCCTTGATAGGTAAGCATGCCTTTATCGCCTTCTGCACTCATTCCATATTCATGGCCATCTACTTTAAATTCAATTCGAGTGCCTCCATTCAATTCGTACGTTAAGTAGTATGTTGTACTTGTACGACTTGAACCATTATCTTCTTGAACCTGCTGCTGCCTTATTTCACTCCGTTTGCTGACGATACGGGCAGGGATAGTTAGCATGGGTGAGCTATTGTTCCGGCTCCATTGAAGCAAACCCCTGCCTGCTGAAACTGCAAGAATACCAACCATTACAATGAGAAATATTGGCATCACTGTTCCAGAGAAATCAAACATCCATGAAAGATCCGGGCCCATTCCCATGACATTGTCCCCCTTCATACCCATTAATTCAACCCTTAGCTTAACTTCAGGCACTTCTGTACATGTATATGCCTCTTCTAGTCCAGAAAGCATTAAATTAGTGAGACTTCATGCAAAAAGACCACTTCGTTTTCTTAGAAATCAAGAAATCGTGTGGTCTTTAATCATAGTATTGAGTGTTCAGATTAAGCATGAACGAGGTCTAGCAATTGCTTCGTTTCATCAGTCTCAACATCTAACATACCATTGTCTGCCCAGCATGCTCTGCATTGTTCTTCCGTTTCACACAGGTGAGCATCATCACAGTTGTAGCAAAGTTGCAGTAGGTTTCTTGTCATATAATCTGTTTCAAAAGTTTTCATTGTAATCTCTCCTATTCGAAAGTTAAGTTTGTGAAAATTTGAACTTGTTCTATGTGTTAAATATATCACACGATCATTTAAATGTAATGTGATTTTTTTCACATCTTTAAAGAAAATTTTAATTAAGTTTTTTCCTTATATTCAATCAATCAAAAACAAATTGATTTGGAAGTTCATTCTTGTTTATTTTTTAAAGAAAGCTGTTTCAAAAGTAGTATCTACTACTTTTGAAACAGCTTCACTTTACATCACACGCCAACTAATCCCACCATTTGTAGTTTGTAAGAGGAGCGAGCGTTTTTGTTCTTTTTTCTCAAGCAAAAGCCATCCCACCTCTGCGGAAATAAACTGCATCTTAATCGTCTCAGGATATTCCTCAAGCTTAGACTGCAGAACACTGCTCTCCTTAAGAGGGAGCCAAGTTTTCCCTTGATTAACGGTATGGTAAAGAGTATCACCAATAATGGCCCAACCAACTTGCGAATCCAGAAATGTCGGAGCGCTCTGATGATTCCCTCCGGTTGGACTCTTTAATTCAAAAGGGGTGAATTTCCAGTTGTCTCCACCATTAGCGGTAAAGTAACCGTGGTAAGTAATCGTCTTATCTTTATCATTTTGACAGCCCACAGACATCCAACCATTAGTCTTACTAGCATCGAAGAACTCTGGTTTGCCAGTAATGACTCTGTCACAGCTTTCCAGTTGTTCATTTACCAGAAAAGACTGTCCTGGATTCCAACTCTGCCCGCCGTCCTTAGTTATAAAGATCTTAGGAAGGGCACCGGTTTGCAAAGTCACAAATCCTTCTACATGATTCTTGAAGATCATTCCAGTACTTACTCCTGTGAACGGGATCGAATGATTTGGAAGGTTCGGATTATACTGTTCATTCTGCATCACTTCTTCCCATGTGGCCCCACCGTCTGTCGTTGAATAAATCGCCTTGCTTTCCTTATTAGGAGTAGCGTTCGCAGAGGTCATTAGCCATCCCTGAGTTGGTGAATTGAAATAAACGGAAGATACATTATTATCATCACCTAATGAAGAGATTTTCCAGCTCTTCCCTCCATCTGTGGTTCGTAACACTATATTTTCTGTCGTACCAAAGGCACTTCTTATAATCCAACCATGATTAGAGTCAGTGAAAAAGATGCCTTTTCCATAGACAGGTGTGGAAAGGAACTGCACATTGGGTGCAGGAGAGATATTAGCCCAGGTCGACCCGTTATTATGGGTAACGTACAAACGAAGTTCATTTTTTGTTACACCCCATACCATGCCCTCTGTCTCACTAAGCAGATGAAAACCCGTAATTCGAGTTTGAACCTGATATTTCGGGCCACTCTCTTTGTTAGTATTGTTACTAGGTGGTGTAATGAGAGTAATCGTCTGTCCTTCTTCCGGTGCTTCTGTAGGTTGTGGCTGTGGAGAAGGCTCCGGTGGTGGTGAAGAACATGCTGAGACTATCCACGCTAGAAAAAATAGCATCATAAACATTCTTAGAGTTTTCAATCCAGCGGTTCTAGATGTCAATGCCCTCTCTCCTCTCAATTGGAATCTTATTTATAATTTAACTTACTATTACGGTAGCCGTATAGAAAATAGATCAGAAGCCCAAGACCTGTCCAAATCAGAAATCCAATCCATGTCTCACTTCCTAGATTATACATCAAATATCCGCATGTTGCCGCACTTAGCAATGGAATGAAGGGTACCCAGGGTACTCTGAATCCTCTTTTCATATTAGGATGAATAACCCGCAGGGCAATTACCCCCAATGAAACGACAAAGAAGGCAAACAGTGTTCCAATGCTTGTTAAGTTAGCCAATCGATCCAATGGAATAAAGCCCGTTAATACAGCTATAATGATCCCAACCATCCACGTACTCCGAATAGGTGTCTGTGTTTTAGCATTGATCTTAGACAATCCTCGTGGTAAAAGACCATCTCGTGAGATTGCAAATAACAATCTAGTTTGACCGAACAGCATTACGAGCAGTACGGTGGTCATTCCCGCAATAGCTCCAACAGAGATTAAACCCGCTATCATATCTTGATTTACAACACGGAGCGCATAAGAAACGGGATCACTAACATTGAGATCCGTATAAGGTATAATCCCCGTTAATACAAGTGAAACTAGGATATACAATACAGAACATATAGCAAGGGATGAAATAATCCCTATAGGCAAATCGCGCTGAGGCTGCTTTACTTCTTCTGCAGCAGTCGATAACGCATCAAAACCTATGTAGGCAAAGAAGACAGTTGCCGCACCGTTCACAACACCTTGATAGCCAAAGGGCAGGAATGGAGTCCAGTTCTCTGGTTTAACATAGAAAAATCCAGTTACGATAAACAAAAGCACTACAGCTATTTTGATAATAACCATAATCGCATTAAAACGAGCCGTCTCTTTAGTTCCCCGTGTTAGTAAGTAGGAAATTAGTAAAATGATTATTACTGCTGGTAAATTAATAATGGTACCTGCTTCCGCATTATACGCCCCGGATAGTGCTGTAGGAATATGGATACCAAAGCCCTCTAAAAGTCCCTGTAAATAGCCTGACCACCCGCTGCTCACTGCAGCTGCTGCAACGCCATACTCTAACACAAGGTCCCAGCCCAAAATCCAAGCGAGTAATTCTCCAAAAGCTACATAACTATAAGCATAGGCACTTCCGGAGACTGGGATGCTCGATGCAAACTCTGAATAACAAAGGGCTGACAGCACGCAGGCAAACGCGGCTAACAGGAATGAAATGACAAGGCCAGGACCAGCGTGTTCTGCTGCCGCTACTCCTGTCATTACAAAAATACCAGTACCAATAATCGCTCCTACACCTAACATGGTTAGATCCAGCGCACCGAGTGTTTTGTTTAACTTGGTTGTACCGGAGTTTGAAGGTGCGATTAGCGGTTTTTTGCGAAATAAATCCATTCTTACATTCTCTCCTGTCTAGTCTTGTTGTCAAATTGATTAGAGAATTTCTATTAAGTATGCCCAAAATGGGGTAATGCATTAAATAAGACCTGCTTGAAAACAATATCGTTAGCGATTATGATGGACAAGATTAAAAGCTAAAAATTTTAATTACTGAGGAGATGGAATCATGGCCCCCCCGAAACCCAATCGTGTCGTAGTCATTGGTACTGGAGCAGTTGGTACAACAACAGCCTATACATTACTGCTACGGAGACGTATGCCTGAGCTTGTACTTATTGACGTTAATCAAAAGAAAGCCCTTGGAGAAGCATTGGATATGAATCACGGTATGCCTTTTGTTGGTGGTGTGAAGCTATGGGCTGGTACATATGAAGATTGCCGGGAAGCGGATATCATCATTGTAACTGCCGGTGCATCACAAAAACCGGGTGAAACCCGGATAGATCTTCTCCGCAAAAACATTTCAATTTTCAAAGATATCGTTCAAAAGATCACCAAATATAATCAACATGCGATACTACTTATTGCTACTAATCCTGTAGATATTTTGTCATATGCCACTTTGAAAATAAGCGGTTTTGATCGCAGAAGAGTCATCGGTTCCGGAACGGTGCTGGATAGTGCACGTTTTCGCTACCTGATTGGACGCCACAAAGAAATTGATCCACGCAGTATTCACGGTCAGATTATCGGGGAACATGGAGACTCGGAACTTCCGGTTTGGAGTCTAGCGAATGTTGCCGGGATTGATCTCGGTTTTGACGAAGCAGAACAAGATGAAATATTCCAAGATACTAAGAATGCCGCTTATGAAATTATTGATGCCAAAGGCTCAACCTCTTACGCAATAGCATTAGCACTAGATCGTATTGTAGTCTCCATTCTTCATAATGAAGGCTCTGTATTGAACGTATCTACTTTATTGAATAATTATAACGGAGTTTCGGATGTCTACCTTGGCGCGCCTTGCGTCGTAGATCGGTCCGGTGTACGAGAAGTACTAGATCTTCCATTGAATGAAACAGAACGAGCTCTATTCCAGAAATCTGCCGAGAAGCTTAAAGCTGAGATAGCTAAGCTGGAACTATAAGCAAAAGAATACATCGGGTTCTCCCTACTGTCATGATACAATGGCAAGGGATAGCCCCTTTTTCATGAAAAGAATTGCACTTAGAATTCTATCAAATCTGGATTTGCAATTTCGACATGGCTTCTTCCTTCTCACGGCTCGTGATATGCGTGTAAACCGTTGTTGTCTGAATGGAAGAGTGTCCCAGCAGCTCTTGAACCGTCCGCAGATCCGCACCTTTTCGTAGCAGCATGGTAGCGAAGGAATGTCGTAGCTTATGGCTGGAATAGGGTCGACGTTGTGCAGCAGGCACATCCCTTTGGAAACGATCGAAGGTGTCCGCAGCGATTTGCTGAATGCCACGTATGGACAGCCTGCGTCCTTTTTGTGAAATGAACATAGCTTCCTCTTTACTGCGCCAAGGATTTAATCGTTCTTCAATCGCCAGATCGAGAAAAGGTACCACATCCTCTGGGATCGGTACATTACGCCATTTACGTCCCTTACCGAACACTCGAAGGGAATGTCTTTCTACATTATAATCACTTAAATTAAGCGTGTGGACTTCCCCCACCCGAAGCCCCATATAGGACATCAGTAAAAAGACTGCTAAATTACGGCCTTTGTATTTCCCATCTATAGAAGACAAAAATCGCCCCAGATCACCCTCATCTAAGTAGACCGGCTCGCGATTGATCTCCGTTTTAGATTTCTTAATCCCAGCTGCAGGATTGGTTAGAAGCAATTCCAGCTCAATTAATGCCTTGAAAAAACAGTTAATTGAGGCATGCTTCCGGTTACGGGTAGCATCACTTACTCCACGTTCACGCACTGACGTAAGAAAAGAAATAACATGCAGCTTCTTTACGGACTCTAGCTTTTTACCATTCAGACTTTCTAAAAACTGTCTTACATCTACTAAATAGGATTTCTGCGTATAGGGAGTGTAACCGGCATCCTTCATCCAGATTAAAAAAGCCTCAAGCCCCTCTTCGTAGTCTTCACTCCAATCATTCATGGCTTCGAGCCTCCCTTGATTTCGACAATCTATTGTACCATAGAATGGCTATATGAATTAAACTTAGCTGCTCCATTTTTCAGCATGCTTTTGCACAGCTTTTAAAAACTCTGTTAGAACAGGAGATTTCCATTTCTTATGATGATAGGCTATTTGAGTTGCAACCCGCTGGGATTCATCATTCCAATTCAACCTGGCTAACTTCCCTTCCGCTAATTCGTTGTTCACTGTAATCATTGGAATAAAAGCGATGCCTAGACCGGCCATAACACATTGCTTGATTGCCTCGATACTCCAAAACTCTAGTGTAGGGTCAGGAAATACCCCGTGGCTGTTTAAATGATGCTCGAACAAAGTACGGTAGCTACAACCGGTTTCCGTATGCAGTATCGTTTCTCCCTTAAGGTGTAGAGGCTCTACCTCCGAAAGATTAATTAGAGGGTGTTCCGGCGGGGCGATCAGGGTCATTTGTTCATGCACCAGAGTTTCTATATTCAGATCTTTATCTTCCGTTTCGGGTTGCAGTAAGAAAGCCAGATCCAGTTCACCGGAACGAACTAGATCTGTTAGCTCCCAGCAGGCTCCAGGCTTCAGAAGAATTTGGACCTTCGGATATTTAACACGAAACTCCTTGATAATGCCTGGTAAACGAAAAGCAGCCAGAGATTCAGGTGCGCCAATTCGTAAAGACCCTGTTAACTCACTCTCGGAGCGAAGAGCATCTTGCGCTAGAGAGTGCATTCTGGAGATCTCTTGTGCGAATGGAAGCAGACGGCGGCCTGCATCGGTTAGGATAATCTTTTTACTGATCCGATCAAATAAAGGCTGACCTATTTCAGTCTCTAGCGCTTGGATCTGTGCGGTAATACTGGATTGTGCATAATCAAGCTTCTGTGCAGCACGGGTGAAGCTTCCAGTTTCCACTACAACTATAAAGGTAAAAAGATGACGTGATTCCATAGATGCCCCCTGAATAATAGTTATCCATCGGAATTTCGAATGGATACTATTCAAAAAATCTGTTTTTCCAATGGATCTATTATCTGCTACTCTATAACAAAAGACAATGAAAGCAGGATTAAAAAATTATGAAAGATTCAAGTTCAACCACTTTACGAAGAAACATCGGCATGCCGCAAGCCATAGCTCTTTATATCGGTGCTGTATTGGGCTCAGGAGTCTTAATCGTTCCCGGGCTGGCTGCAGAAATGGCTGGTCCCGCTTCATTACTGGCATGGGGATTTATGACGCTGTTGATTTTGCCAATGGCCTTATCGATGGGCCTGCTCTCTGCCAAATTCCCTAACGCTGGAGGCGTGTCCCACTTCGTTACCCTTGCTTTCGGACCTAAAGCCGGATCTTTAGTGGGCTGGTTCTTCCTAATGTCCGTTCCGATTGGTGCGCCTGTCGCTGCGCTGACTGGAGCTGGTTATATGACAGCCGCCATGGGCTGGGATGAACCCGCGAGAATTACTATTGCTGCGGTGATGTTGGCCATTGGGCTAATTACAAACTGGATTGGTATGCAAGTGGCGGGAAAGGTACAAATTGCTGTAGTGATTGCGATTGTAGCTGTCCTCGTCTTCTCGTTTGCTACTGCGCTTCCGCGGATGGAGGTTGAACACTTCACTCCCTTCGCCCCACACGGTTGGATGAGCACTGGACAGGCTGCAGCGATCCTATTTTGGTGTTTTATTGGTTGGGAAGCTGTCTCACATCTCTCTGAGGAGTTCAAAGATCCACAACGTGCTGCAGTTAAAGGTGTGACCATCGCTGCTATTATTGTAGGTGTTCTATATTTCTTATCTGCTTTAGCGACGGTTGGCACACAAAGCTACCTTAAAGGTGGGTCGAGTACTTCACTTGTCTGGATCATCAGCCAGCCTCTTGGACGCTGGGGAGGATTTATCGCAGGACTCACAGGTCTCTTCATCTGTACCGCCACCATTATTGCTTATGCCGGTGCCGCTTCGCGAGTGGCTTATGCCTTATCACGTCAGGGCTATGCCCCGCAATGGATGGGCAGACTATCCAAACCATATCATACCCCTATCGGAGGGATAGCTTTCCTGCTGCTCTGTTTTGTAACGGTCATATCACTCTACAGCAGCGGAATGATATCTATCACTACTTTGATCCAGTTTCCAAATGCGACATTTATCCTGACTTATATCGGAGGCTGTGCCGCAGGGATACGCCTTCTTAAGGGAAGCAGATTAGGCGTAACGATTAGCTGGATCTCTTTTCTAGCTACCGCCGCTGTGTTTCCTTTTACAGGCTGGGCGATAGGCTATCCGTTGCTTATTACTTTGATGTTTATTTTGATCTTCCGTATCAAACATAAACAAGCGGTAACCGGAAAGAAGGATTTAAGTCGTGAAAGGTATGAAGGTCAACGAAAAGTATTATAAATTATAAAGATCAGCAACCCGTAACTCGTCCTTTGCCAGGATTAGTTACGGGTTGATTCTATTTCATTTTCGTTTCAGCAGCTCCTTAGATGGTTATGGAATGAAGAGGGTAAACTATACTATGACCAGACAAAGGAGACGATATATCATGCCAAATCAACCAAAGATTGTTCTTGAGCCAGCAGCGCAGAAATTTGCCGATGCTAATTCCAAACCTCCATTCCTTCCTGATCTTGGACCAGAAAAAGGCCGAGAAACGGTAGATAGCGTACAATCCAGTGATATATATAAACCTGAAGTAGATATTGAAGATCTAATGGTGCCAGGTGGACCTAACGGTGATGTTTCTGTAAGAATTGTTCGCCCTCCTAGTTCCTCTTCCGCGCCGCAGCCTGTCATCCTTTACATTCATGGTGCAGGTTGGGTGTTTGGTAATGCACATACGCATGACCGTCTGATACGTGAACTAGCAGTCGGAGCGGAGGCTGCTATTGTTTTTCCAAATTATAGCCTCTCTCCGGAAGCAAAATATCCTACAGCCATCGAAGAGATCTATGCTGTTCTGAAATGGATCGCTGAACAGGGAAGTGATCATGCCCTTGATGCTAGCAAGCTATCCATAGGTGGTGATAGTGTCGGTGGGAATATGGCAGCCGCCATTACGCTTATGGCAAAAGAACGCAGTGGCCCAAAGATAGAGAAACAACTTTTGTTCTATCCGGTAACGGATGCCTCCTTTGATACCGAATCCTATCATGAGTTTGCCGAAGGATATTTCTTGCAGCGTGATGGAATGAAATGGTTCTGGGATCAATATACAACTGACCCCGAGGAGCGGAAGCAGATCACAGCCTCCCCGCTTCGAGCTAGTGTTGATCAGTTACGAGATCTACCCGAAGCACTAGTCATAACGGGTGAAGCAGACGTTCTACGTGATGAAGGTGAGGCTTATGCTGCCAAATTACGTGAAGCTGGAGTCACAGTCACGGCAGTTCGTTTTCAAGGGATCATACATGATTTTGTGATGCTAAATCCTTTAGCTGAAACCAATGCCAAAAAAGCCGCCATAAAGCTGGCGACGTCATGGCTTCGTGAAGGCTTCTAAACAAATATGTTCTTTCACCAAATAAAGAAAGCCTGCACATTTGCAGGCTTTCTTTATTTATGAGTTTAATGTTGTTTCTATAGCAGAATACCTTTGATGGTCCTCCTTTTCGTAGCTCGAAGCTCCCTTATTTGTGAAAAGTACTTTCTTATAGGACAGTACCTTTTATTAGTTTACATAATAATGATTATGTAAACTAATTTATTTTTATAAAATAAGTATCAACAAATATGCTAAATTACCCCTCATCTTCTGAAGCTATTTCTCGCTTGAACTCACTGGTTCGACTCTCCAGATGAACAGAGCCACCATTTCCAATCTGGAAGGTCGTCCCAGACCCAATCGATAAAATCCTAATACATTGCATATTAATCGTTGATTCCTTAGAATCATTCAAAATCTCAACTTCATCTTCATTCACTTGCTTCGGCCATGCCATGAGTGGGATCTCTAAGGGTGAAGCCTCTCTATTATTGCTATTAATCTCTTTTATGTTATATAGGTAATTTTCTTTACTACCTACAAATTTAGACTGAATCCGCTCTACAGATCCACATAAAAAAATCGAACTGTCAGACAGATTATTGATATACACATCTAGGATACGTGAGGTGTGCATTTATTAACTTCCTTTTTTGACTTGATCCGGAGCACTTGGAGTATATTCTATCACGCTGTCAAACGCCGAAGAACAATTAATCGTCTGCGTATCCCCTACTAAAAATACCGAAGAACCTGATATCGAAAACACTTTTACCGCGTTTACATTTATCTCTCTGTTAATCACGATTACTTTCATGCGGCTCCCGCCTTCCAGTTATGTTTATTTCCAAATGACGTTCTACCGCCGTAACAATATCTCGTTTGATTTGCTCAACAATAGAAGTACTTTCCTCTTCTGTGTATCTACGCCCTTCTTCTGCGGCAGGAAGCTGGCTTACATACTCGTTAATCCGGCCATCCATCTGATTCAGCAGATCCTGGGTTACCATTTGGATATACTGCTCATCAATACTTAAGTTCTGCTCTTTTTCTAAGCGTGAAAATTGAGAAGGAACTTCCTCTTGTACATACTTCAGAATTTCCGGACGAATTTTATCCGATAATGCAGATGCAGTTGGTATCACTCCCTCTTCCTTCCCAATAGGCTTACCATTGATCATCGCTTCATCCAGATTATTTCCCTCATTTGGTGTAATGCCTATATTTAAAGTGCCTTCCAGCTTCTCGATTTTTAATTGTTCAAAATGATAATTTATAGGACCTATACTAGCAGTTTTATTGTTCTTTATGCTGTCTATGTCCCCTTTTAAATCTTGGAGTTGTTTCTCTAGTAGTTGAATCTTTTCTGCTTGCACTCTTAGTGCATTAAAGACTTGCTGAATATAATACGGGTGCATACAACCCCCTCCTATGGTTTATTGTATGCGAAGTATAGGAGCCTAATTCTAGCGGCTATATAGTTCAGTTGGTGGAGGCAAGGGTACAAGAGCTGAATCACTTACCGCTGGTGTTGGCGCAGGAGGAGATTTTGGAACGTCCCCGGTCTGATAACTATGAGACAAGGTATTAATTCGTCCGGATGTGCCGATCTGAAGGACCGATGAATTTGAGATCGTACCAATTTTTAGATTATTGACCGATACGCACTGATATACCGTAATATTCATATAAACCCACCCTTAAGGAGGCGATACTTGATCCACCACATCCGAATCCATTGTATTAGTACTGCTAGCCTGGTTATTCGTAATAATCGTACCAAAGGAATCACCTATGGGGAAGGAGTTGGCACCGGCATAGATTTTGGAGTTACTGCTCAAGATAACAGATGCCGTATTTCCTACTAAGACTGTGGAACTGGGGCCTACGCTGTTAATTTTAATGTTGCCGATGATTGAAACCACCAAACCACTCCTCCCTTCGGAATGATAACCTATTCTATGTAGATACCCGCCCAGATGTCACTGAATAAGTCATACGCCCATACAATGGATAAAAAAATGAAGGAGGTTCAGCGTTCATGAGCCCCAATAAATCGAACCCTTTAGATTGGATGAACGAAGATCCCTTTTTTAAGAAAAAGTTATCCTTAAAGTCGCTTGAAGAGCAATGGAAGCTGGATCCAAGCCAGATCGATGGTTATGTTGAAAAAATAATCAGAGAAGCTACCGCAGCCACCTCTTCATCTTTTACCGAAGAAACCTCAAGTCTGCATGTGGAGCATTTGGACACACATAATTATCTAATTACTAAAATTCGTATTCCAAATGGTATTCACCCCGAAAGTGTATGGGCACAAATCAACCGAACCCAAATCAAATTAAGTGGTCTTGGAAAAGATCATAGCGAGATCATCCCACTCCCCATTCCAGTCAATCCGGATCAGAGCAGAGGCACTTATAAACAAGGCTCATTACAATTCAGAATGCTAAAAATGTCAGCAGGTAAATTTAGAGATATAGATATCCGTTATTTATAAAAAAATCCTTAAAATCCCTCCTTTTCGCTCGTCCAAGTGGCGATCTCTCCTCAAAAAAACGTCTTAAAACTAAAACAGCGTATAATTTAAGTTATGCGCTGTTTTTTTAGAGCATTTTTTGCCCTTATTTATCCTTTATTTCATCTGCAATTACAAAGGAATTTATAAGCTTCATTCTCCGAACTTTAAGGTTCCTTCGCTCATAAGATAGGGTATCAATCGCAAAGGTGGGCTATTTATGTCCAAAAACAAGCGCGGCAAAGCACTTTGGCGTATGCCATCCCGAGGCAGAGGAACATGTCTGATCTGCGGCAGCACTCGTATTAAGCTTTTATATATCGGAAAAGGACTTTCAGGCGAAAAGGTTAACGTGTGTAAGAAATGCGAGGGTAAACAAGTAACTAACAATAACTGAACAAAATTGTTCAGAGGTTCCAGTCATCATTTATTACAAGGCGAACGGATTACTAAAAAAGTGCAATCCTGTCATCGAGCCTCGATGAAAACGAATCACACTTTGCTTAGTAATCCTCCACTTCAAAAACTATAGGAGTTCTATAATTCTATACGATACCGTCTTTCTTCACTTGATAAACTGAATCCAACAGATTCATAAAGATGCAATGCAGAATCATTATCTGTTAACACCATTAAATAAGCTTCTTCAAGTCCATGTGTTCTGAAATAGCTTAACGCTTGAGAAAGCATGTACCTAGCAATTCCAAATCTTCTCCACGGCTCTAGTACAAAAACATTTTCAATATATCCACTTTTCTCTTCTTGCCATACCATCAAGCTGCCTACAACCCTCTCCCCTTCTCGAACAACCAAAGAATTCCAAAGCAGATTTTGCTTAAACTGAGATAGTCGTTCTTTCCCGAGTGGGGTTTCTGGCCAAACCTCTGCTTCCAATTCTAAATAAAGTTCTTCTTCTTGTGGGGTCTCCATCATCCAATTTGCAAATTCAAATCTCTCATTTAGTTCAGGTACGGAGAAAGTATCATTAAGATTATGATTCATTTTAAATAAGCTATTGTACTGACAGAAGCCCTTTTCTTTTTCAAAAAACTGCGTGTTCGCGATCTCCGATGCGTTATTCCCCACACATAGCGTCGTTTTATACTCTTCTGGTAAAGTTTCCTTTAATTCTAGTGCTCTCAAGAGGAGCGTTTGATACATGCTCTCTAATAAATCATAGTCTTCTTCTCGTTCAGGTATTGTTTTCAAATTCAAATAGATCGAATGTCTGCTTTCCTTTGAACGCCCAGTCGGCACAATATTTATGATCTCTACTTGACCTTTGGCAATCATTTTCCCATTTTCAAAGGCGCAGTACACATTCTTCCAGTTTTCCTCATCACCAACCCACCAAAAAACAGCATTTCCCCGCGAAGTAACCGAGTTATATAACTCACCCAGTAATGGCATGTCCCCTTGTTCAAAATGACGAATCATTATTCCCTCTGATGAAAGAATCGTTGATTTTGTCAAAACAAAACCCCTTTTCAAATAAATTTTGGCATACATTAAGGGTAGCACATCTCTTCCAATTTCACTTGTTAATGAATAGTTATAATTAATTCTTATATACTGTAACATTATTCGAATGAACCCTGTCTTACTTACATAGGGGGACTGCATGATGAAGAGACGATTTTTAATAGGTATTTCTATATTTTCAGTGGGTATTGTGATAGCTTTAGGGATCGGTACGATATCAAATATCCTAACTCCATTTAAGAGTTTCTTGCTCACTGTAGATAATCAGTCGGATAATGATATTAGCTCTATTGAAATAGGTTTAGTCCATACGGATTCCAAGGAATTATTTATAAGTCCCATCAGGAAAGGACAAACGAAAAAGTTTAAGCCTACACTGAGCTTAAGTGGTGAAGGTTCTATATACCTAAAGTATACTGACGCAAAAGGACGATCCACCCAAGAAACTGTATGCGGTTATACAGAGTATCTATCTGGTTATTCAACTGTCACGATTACTAATAAGGGCACAACTATTGTTCAGCAATGTAATTAAATCCGTTTCTTATATTTTCAAAAAAAGAGGATGTAAACCCTATTAGGTTCACCTCCTCTAATCATTTATGTAGCTTGCGATTATACCTCTTAACCAGAAACTCTCGAAATCATATAATAGTCGTAGAAAGACACCAGTGTATTGCCCTCAATTTTTGAATAACCACTATTTAATAGTGCAGTAATTCTTTGCTTAGCGGCAGGAATGGCCTTGGTAATCATCGCATCAACCCCAAAACAATCATAGAACTCCTTCTCAATCATAGAGAGGATCTCTGTAAGAACCCCTTCATTCTCCAATCTCGAGATCAGATCAAGCCTTAGAACACCAATCACTCCTACCCCTTCAACACTCTCATTTCTCGCAAAAAATTCAATAGTGCCAACAGCCTTATCACTATCTTTCTCTACAATACTAAATCGAACGAAACTATGCCTTGCATATTCATCCAGCCAGAATCGTATACAGCCACTCATCTCTTCTATCATTTGAAAGTTAAAATCGTTAGTACAGTTATCGCTATTGAAGAGCGGGATAGAAGCAGCGTCAGAATAACATTCTAGTAGGTCCTCTGCGTCTTCCTCTTGAACCAATCTATAGATTAAACGCTCACTCTCAAACACCGGACATACCTGATACGGATTAATGATGGACATCTCAAAACCTCCATTATAATAGCTATGCTCATTATAATGGAGGTTACAGAACAATAGTATGATACTACTTATAGAAGATTTAATTGCCAGGTCACACCAAAACGATCCGCTACCCAGCCAAATTTCGGACTAAACGGATAGCTTCCAAGAGGCATTAGGACCTGTCCACCTTGCGCTAATGATTCGTAGACCCGATCAATTTCAGCTTCACCCTCACAATTCACATATAAGGATATCGCTGGAGTAAAGGTAAAGCCGTGCTGAACATAACTATCTATACACATAAATACTTGTCCATGTAAAGAAAAGGAGGCCTGCATTACACTCCCTTCAGGTCCTGCTTCGTTCGCTCCATAGCGCTTAATGCTAATAACTTCGGAATCATCAAACAAGGACGTATAGAAATTCATAGCTTCTTCTGCCTTACCCTCGAACATTAGAAAAGTCATGATCTTTTGATTCGTTTCCTTCATCATTGTCCAGCTCCTTATTGTGATTTAAAGTAGATCAGTTCATATCATTAACGCTTTCGTATACTTTCAAACGGGCATACACGGTTTCGAGAACCGGATACGCGCCTTGACCTGGAACAGCCATAGCCAGAAGTGCCCCATGCAGATGGTCCGCTTCTACAGGTAGTAGCTTATGCATATCCCGATGCATGGATGAAGTAAATTCAGGTAACACAGAAAGCATCTTTCCCATCGTGGAAGCTATATTTTCCGGTCCCACAGGCATTCCAGCATTCTGAGCCAAGCTAACAATCTCTTGAAGAAGCTGCTCATAGATTGCACGTGCTTTTGGGGAAGCAAAAATAGGCCCAACAGAGCTATCCATTAAAGTGGTAATCCCACTTAGACTAGCTACAAATATATATTTCTGCCACACTTCGCGCTGAATGGCAGAACTTAATGATACAGTGAAGCCAGCATGATCCAAATGACTCAGCAGCAATCTTGTTCGTTCTGACTCACCGCCTGCCCATTCACCAAACACAATACTATGAAACGAACTGCTTTGAACGATAGTACCTGCTGAATCTAGAGTTGTTTCTATATAACAAAGACCACCCAGTACATGTTCTGGGCCAAAACGCTTCTGCAAAATGCTAAATTGATTATAACCATTGAGGAGCGGGAGGATCAGTGTATGTTCACCGACGTAGGGTTCAATGTCATTCATCACCTGAGGCAAATGGTATGCCTTGACCGCTATAATAACGCAGTCGAAAAGCTCTGCTTCTTCCCTATTAGAAATCGTTCGTACAGAAGTCTGAAAATCCCCATGAACACTTTTTACAATCAAACCGTCCGCTTCTAACTGAATCTGCTTGGCATTTCGGACGAGAAATGTAACATCTTCTCCTTTTTGAACTAGACGGCCTCCGAAATATCCACCTATAGCTCCTGCACCCACGATAAGAAAACGCATAATAGTCTCCCCTTCTTTTCCCTTAATTTAAACAAACAAAAAGACCTTTTAGCTATCTGCTAAACAGGTCCGAAAGGCAAAAAAAGAGTCAAGTACCGACCGTTCTTTTGTCTCGGTCCTTACGGATCTGAGCAAAATCCAACGAGTTCACCTCCATGGCTACAAGTTAATTAATATTCATTTTTATTAAAACCTATTAGAGCACCATTCGATAATTTATCGATACAGCCTCCCTGGAAAGTATAGCAAAAGAAAACATTCCTGTACAAGCATATTTAGGTAACTCTTCTTAAAGACTAGTAGTTTTGATCCATAGTTTTGAGATATCCAGAAATCCGAATGAACTGGTGTGAAGTCCAAACAAGCTTTGATTTAGCTGCGCTTTTTTATTCATATGACAACCATATAACACCCAATAGTTGTCCCTAAGCACACCTTCTGCCTGATCCAGCAGCTTGATTCTCTCTTCCTTTGGGGATTGCGTGAAATCGGTAAGTACATCTGAGAATAACAAGATCTGTTCATCTCTCAGCAGAGAAAAAAGATAATTAAGTTTATTATTAAAGTAGTTAACCATTCCCCACTGCCAATCATCTTCAAGAACCTCTTCAGCAAGGAGGATTTCGGCAGTGTTCTTTATATCTGCAGAGTTAAACTCGTTGAATAAATACAGCTCAATATGCAGTCCTACTGAAGCAGCTCGTGCTTGAAGCCACAGGGCTTCTTCCCGCTCTTCTTTTTTATTCTTTGTAGCTAAAGTTAAGATCTCTCCCTGGTAGCCACTTGCCAATATAAGCTCTCTAGCGTGTTCCAGGGTAGGCTCAATAATACTTCTCTTACTGCTCTCCCAAGGTAAAAAGCTATCAGCAGGGGTACTACGGTTCCCTCCTAACTCCTTAATTAAGGCTTCTCGGCTGTAAAGGATTCGTATAGCCTGCCGGAATAGTTGGTGTTGATGAATTCCGTCTTTATGGAAATTGAACAAGAGATATCGGCATCCCAAGGCAGGGTAGTCAATACTGTGGTTACAGATGATATTAGGTAATAAACCTTCCTGAACAGATTCAGGGAGTTCATACAATCGTTCATTTGAAGCTTGTTCTGGCAAATACCAGATTTCCACACGATCTAGTAGCGGGCGTATACCGTAATAATAGTCAAATGCCGCGAGAACTAGCACATCTTCATTAAGATCTAGTAAACGATAGGGCCCTGTTCCACTCACTTCTTTTACAAGATCTACGTCATGAGGAAGAATCGACATATGAATACAACTGAACATATGGAGAAAAAAGAGATTCGGACGAGACAGCTCAAACCTGATTCTGTGATCTCCTTCTATCTCTACTCGCTCAATATCTTTGTACAAGCTCAACGCCGGACTGTTCAAATCTATAAGTCGCTGAAAGGTTTCTTTGACATCTCTTGAAGTCATAATCTTACCATGATGGAAACGTACACCTTTACGGAGATAAAAAATATAACTTGTGCTGTCTTCATTGGTTTCCCACATATGAGCCAATCCGGGGAGAAAGGTATCACTTGCCGCATCATAGGTAACTAATGTGCTATAAATTTGTCCGAGTAAATAGGATTCAAACGCGGTATATACATAAGCTGGATCCAGCACTTCCATATGCCGGTTTCGTGTAATTCGTAACACATCCAAGCCTGATGTCGACTCCGTTTCACTACGGAAGCCCATCTGCTTATTTAACACCATTAATAACCGTTCCTTTAATGTGTCGCTAACCTGGCCACGACTTAATAACTCTATAGCTTCCTTAAGCTTCCCCTTATTAACCAGTTCCTGAAAGCTGTCCTCCAGCACCTCTTCAATCGTTCGTAGAAAAGTTAGCTGCGAGATATTTCCACGCCCTCTTCCAGGCTGCCAGTGTATAAAACCCTGCTCTTCAAGTTTTCGCAGAATAAACTTTACGTTACGAGGAGTGCAGCACAGAATAGAAGCTAGTCTATCTATGGTCACAGGATTACCTTCCCCTATATCTATTGAGGATGGGATGGCTATTGCTAAACATAAAAAATGATTACTAATATGGTCCACGATCGCTCACTCCTTTAAAGGTGAAACACTGTAAGTAAATCTTACACTTTTACTTCCCCCTTTTATCATTATAATTATACATATATCGTTAATGAATATGCAGTACTAAATTATAGCTATCAGATTAGGAGACCTTTTCAATTATGAACCAGCATCTTAGGCATATTCATCCATTAGCTTGGACTATCATCGTCGGTACGATGTTCGGACGTTTGGTAACTTCAATGAGCATTCCATTCTTATCCATCTATTTAACCCAAGTCCTTGGAGCCACCCCCACACAAACGGGGATTACGGTAGCCGTCAGCTCTTTGGCGGGCGTAATGGCCAGCTTCTACGGAGGATATATCTCGGATATTGTAGGCCGCAAAATCGTCATGTTAATCTCCGTATTTGGCTGGGCAGCAGTATTCTTCGGATTCTCTGTTGCCCAACATCTGTGGGTATTTTTCCTGGTCAATACGTTGAACGGATTATGCAGATCTGTGTTTGAGCCCACCTCACGGGCACTTTTATCTGACATAACACCAGCTGAAAGTAAGCTGCTAGTATTCAATCTTAGATACGCTGCGATTAACCTTGGTGTTGTTTTTGGTCCGATTATTGGAGTACAGCTCGGTTCTGCCGAATCTACGTTTCCTTTTATGATCGCTGGTATTGTATATGTTGCATATGGGCTTGTGTTATTCGTACAATTCAAATTGCATCGCTCAACCATGGAGAGTCATACGCAAGCCGAACCACCACGTTTACTTGAAGCCTTGGCAACAACCGGTAGAGACCGTGTATTCTTGCCAGTTCTACTCGGTACTATCTTTTGTGTACTTGGATACGGACATTTTGGTTCAACTATGGCGCAATATTTAGCAATGAACACCCATTTCACAAATGGTGGGCAATTATTCTCCTATATGTTGTCGCTCAATGCCATCACGGTATTAGTGGTGCAATATCCTATTGTACGTACGGCTAGCAAATTCTCGCCGATTATTCCATTGATTCTCGGAAATATCTGCGTTGCTATTAGTCTTCTCTTAGTAGGTTTAGCCGAAGGTGTAACCCTGCTTATGTTCAGTGTGATCCTGTTTACTATAGGGGAAGTTCTGCTCTTTACGATGATGGATATGTTAATCGATCGGATTGCGAAGCCAGAAATGAAAGGTACGTACTTTGGAACGATTGGCTTTAATAATTTGGGGAGTGTAATCGCGCCTATCTTCGGCGGAGTGTTGTTGGATCATTATGGAGCTCAGAACGGACTTACGATCTTCCTGCCACTCGCTTTAACCACGGCTATAGGTCTTCCATTTCTATTCTTAGCGCACAAGAGGCTTACTGCTAGAGAGAAGTTATCGCATGGTGATGAGACCAACACGGTTAATGGATAATTTAGTATTTCTGGTCTCTAAAGGTTTTTTATGGACTCAATATTTTCAGGGTAAATACCTAAATCGCCCGCTACTTTTAAGAATAAAGATGATATTAATTGGATCTCACCAAATAATTGATCTACATCTCCTTCTTTTTGTGATCATCATCATTTAAGTAGGTTAATACCTTACCTATGCCAGTCTACAACTTTATTTTCTGAGTTTATCAAGACATAAATTTAAGAAAGATAGATATATTAAAGGGTTTCACATATTAGTCATGACTAATATGTGAAACCCTTTATGTTCAACTATCGTGTCCCGTTAGTTGAACAAGCACGCTTTCTTTTATTACACAATATCTTCGTACTGCGCAACAATCGCTATGACTCTCGATGAAAAACATGTATTAAGCTAACTGGCAGGATTGTAATGATTGGCTAGCGAAATGTTAGTGAAGAAAGTATGGAGAAGTATGAAACGTGTTCGAAGAGTCGAACTGTTACCTCCTGCATTTTTAGGCATGGTTTGCAGGGTATACTAAAAATAATCCCACTATAATTAATTTTGAAAGGGGGATCGAATATGGATTGGCTTGATAGATTTAATGCTGCTGTAGATTATATTGAAAACAATCTAGATAATAAAATCGAATATTCCTCGGTTGCTCAAGCAGCTTGCTGCTCTGAGTTTCACTTTTCAAGGATGTTTTCATCATTATTAGGAATATCTCTTTCAGAATATATTCGTCGTAGACGCCTTACCAAAGCAGCCTTTGATATTCAAACAAGTAATGCCAAAATCATTGATATTGCTTTGAAATATGGGTATGACTCATCTGATGCTTTTACAAGGGCGTTCAAGAAGCTTCACAGTGTCACGCCCAATTCAGTCAGAGATACAGGTGTGCAGTTAAAAGCCTATCCTCGAATCTCCTTTCAAATTACAATTAAAGGGGATGTAGAATTGGCATATCGAATTGAAAGAATGGATACTGAATTGCGTTTTGTAGGAAAACGTCAAAGTGTAAAAACATCTCGTGCATTTAAGGAGATTCCCGCTTTGTGGAGAAAATCCAATAAGGATGGCTTCAAACAAGCTTTGATTGACATGTCATGGGTAAAACCTAAATGCAAGCTGGAGAGCTTAGTCGGCATTTGCGGCAAAGAGGCGGCTATCACTGATGAGGTATTCGATTACTTTATGGGAGTACGATATGACACTGAAACACCTTCCGATATGGAGGAAATTAGAATTGCCCCAAGCACATATGCTGTATTCCCTAATGTTATTGATGCTTGGAAGAGGTTATATTCAGAATGGCTTCCTACGTCCGGATACGAGCTTGCAAACCAACCTTGTATTGAGCATTTTTTAGGACCAGGACATAAGATAAAACATGAACTGTGGGTACCAATCATCGAAAAGTGAATAGACTCTATAATTATTGAAGTAACGGGGAACGTTAGTTCAACAAAACAGTGACAGCCTATGACTCTATTTTCTAGTTCAGAGCTGCCGTCGATTAAAATTTTTGGCCAACATTCCCCCCATTACTGCGCCGTTTGCGTCAAATGGGACATAAAACCTCCACTTATCTTGTTCAAATAAACTGCCCGTTCGTATTGGTTGATCCTTTTTTCATTTGCTTTAAGAATTAAGGTAGCCGGGTCGAACGTGCCTGCCCGTGGGACTTGATCCCGAGCGCTATAATGTTCACCCCTACTTGTCATGACCCTGACTGATGCTGGTTGGGACCTGAGATCCCGTATAACAAGCGATGCTATGGAGCGACAAGAGGAAATCACAGGGGCTGCCGGTAAATCAAAATTAGGAAGGTGCATCGAATGAATCCAGTGATTGGTCTGGATATTTCAAAAATGAAAGCCATGGACAAGCCTTTTTAGAGCGAGGTAAACCGTACAGAGGGACGTTTAAATTCGAACATACCCGAGAAGGGCTGACGAAGCTACTTCAAGCTGTTCAGGATGTTGAACATGTTTCTGGACTACGTCCTATGCTACTTCTCGAAGCAACTGGGCTTTACCAGAGTCCCGTTGTTCAGTTCTTAGAGCAGCATCATTATTTGTATATTGTCATTAATCCGCTCATCTCAAATCGGCTTAGAAAGTCCAACCTTCGAAAGGTGAAGACAGATGCTGCTGATGCCTATCTGTTGGGAGAGTTGTACTACAAAGAAGAATTTGAGCCCTTTAAAAAAAAGAGATGTTCAACTGCTTAATCTGCGTTATCTAACGAGACAATATGAGTCTCTTACAAAGATGTGTGTACAGACTAAACTGCAATTTCAAACTGTTCTTGATCAAGTTTCCCCTACGTACAATGGTGTTTTCGGGGACATCTATTCTAACATTTCACTTCGATTTTTAATTGAGTTTCCAACTTCAAATTTGGTATTGCAATCGGACGAAGAAATGCTAAAGTCCAAATTCACAGAACTACTTTCCTCATGACGAGGGCGGTCAGAGAATTGGATCTGTGTGCGAGTTACGCGTCTATTAAACGCGGCAAAACAAAATCCTTTTCTGCAGACTAAGTACTCTAGTCACTTGGTTAACCTGAGAGTTTTGATTTCGCTCATTCTTCAGTACCAAGAGCATCTATCTCGATTGGAAGAGAACATAGATGCTCTCGCTGAAGAAATGGAAGAATATGATTTAATCCAGTCGATTCCCGGTATTGGTCCTAAAATTGCTGCAACCATTTTATCGGAAATTGGAGAAGTAGACCGTTTTGATCATCCAAAGAAACTAGTAGCCTTTACAGGCATTGACCCGAGTGTATTTGCACCTGGAAAGTTTACGGCAACACGGAATCGAATTACCAAACGTGGTTCTCGGCAACTTCGTTATGCGCTAGTTATGGCCGTCCAGTGTGGACTCATCCGTTCTCGTAATCTGCGACTTAAAAATTTTTATGATCGCAAAAGAGGCGAAGGAAAGCCACATAAAGTAGCTTTAATTGCATGCGCAAATAAGCTGGTTCATTGGCTTTATTTCATCCTTAAAAATAAAAAATCCTTCCGCACTGCCTGACCATTTTATATTGGTATAACCTTCCAAAATAAAGGGATTCGAGGGTTATTTGTCATGCCTATTTTTTACTATACCACATGACTAAAGTTCATTTTACTGGTAATCTTGACAAGCTATTAGCTAGTATAGTTGAGAAAAGCCAGTGCGGTAGACCTTTCGGTATTGAACTATCACGTCAATCTTTCGGAGATAGTTTTACTTATTTCTTCAGGGTTTTTAACATCAATGATTAACTTTGATATTTTAAATTTACCTACAAGAAAATTATTCAAGTCAAAATGAAGGGTATCAACCTCATTATTAAAAAAGTAGAGATGATAACCTCCATTAAATCTAAATAATCCATTTCTTTTTCCTCCAAAAGAAGCACCATAAAGCTTGAAAGCATTTGGTATGGGTCTACCTGTTGTTATTCCCTTAATCGAAGAGTATGGAATTTGCAACCCTTTATCTAATTTTAAAAAGGGCGAATTTCCAAGATCGATATTTAAATGGGTTTCCATTAATTGAATTGTATTCATTCGTTTAGTCCACCATTTCATAACGCTTTAGTATTTTTAAAATATATTTACATATTATACCATAGATAATCTTATGTATAGAATTTATTGAGCTAATTTACCCAATAACTGAACATGCAACCCATTATGGAATATTACATTATCCTGCCCGTTAGTTGAATAGGGCGGCAACATACATTCTTTCAAATCCTCTGATAAACCTCCGCATATGAAAACTTAAGTTGTTCTCGTAATTTTTTATTTTCATCTTCGAGCTTCTTCATCTTACGTTTTAGCGAAGCAATGATGGCGTCCTTATTGTTTTCATCCATTTCTCGCTTGATTTGTTTTGGTGTTGGCACTTGAGCTTGCTGCTGCTGACGAAGCGATTCAATGCGTCCACGTATCTCAGGATTATTATAGAGAGTTGCTTTGCTTACGCCAGCATCCGTTGCCACACTATTAAAATTGATGCTCTCTTTGGCTTTTACAAGTCGCCTAATTGACTCATCCACTCTTTGTATGGTCTTCAAGATTAACCCATGGGTTATTAAATTCGAATCGAATATTTCTATTTGATCGATTATATTTGTCTCGTTGATCCCGAAAGTTAGCTATTGAACCAATTACATCTACACTCCAAGTATTTTCAGTCATGAAATAGAGGTTCTCTATTTTGTGAAACGATACGGTCCCATCATCATGAACTAATCGCTCTTGATAGCTGGAGATCTCTTGTTCAAGCCGATTATAATTCAACCTATCCGCTTTCATATGTTTTTTATTCTGTAACATCACTGTCAGTTACCTCCTTTGATTGTATATTGCCAAGCTGAAATGCATGTTGAGCTTTCTCCCAATTCTCACGTATATCTTCTTCCGATGGATGGACATACATGTTCATAGTTGATTGAATATTTGCATGCCCTAATCGTTCTTGCACTTGCTTGATGTCTTTCGTTTGACGGTAGTATATTGTTGCATGCGTGTGCCGCAGCAAGTGAGGGTGGATGTGCATCCCTGTTTTCTTACACAGTACTTTAAATAAGGCGCGAACATCACGGTCATTCATCGGTTGTCCAACACGGTTTCCCCGCAGTTTAACAAATACGAAATTCGTATCGATTTCATGATCTTCAATCACGTTTTATAGGTAGTCGTCGTATAAATCCATAAGTCCCTGCGAAACATACAATTCCTGTTCACCTGTCTTACCAGTTTACCTACCATATCGTTTTGGTCTCTTGAATACGGAAAAAGCAATCATATAGGCTTGTTACCACTGTGATTATAAGATTCACTGATTTTTCTGTTCTTTTCGCTTCAATCTGTTGTAATGGGGTAACTTTTCCACTTTCAAACGGATTACGCAACCACCCTACAAAGTCAGCAAGATCCTTAACTCCTACTTCTTTGTAATCTATCTTCCGCTCTTCAAGATAAGTGAAATACTGTTTTAATGCATAGCAATAAGTCTTCAGTGTATTGTTGCTTTTACCTGTCTGATCCAGGTATTTTAAATACTTCATCACAGGAACAACTGGAACACCTACCGCATCCAACAGCAAATATCTCTTTTTATTTTCATTAAGAATTACTTCTTGTACTCTCACAACAACACCCTCAACGAAAGCTTTTATCCTCAATATATTAAATAATTTATACTAAGATTTAAAGCCTAAGTTAATATTTCTATTAAACAAAAAATAGAGGAGATTAGTTCATATAATGAACTAACCCTCCTCTATTTACGTTACTACAATTAATCGAGTCTAATACTTTATTTTCTTCTGACACTCCGACGACACAAACCCTGTAAGCCTGTCCACGTATAACGGAGGATGGATTTAAATCTCTTCAATGCAAAAGAACGAGAAAAAATCTAATATAATCTCACATGAAAATAAGCCCACTACGCCTTTACCGGCATTGTGGGCTTCACTGCTTAATCTTATTTGTAAATTGAAGTATCCAGCGGAATAATGAACCCGCCGTCAACAGCTTGTGTCACATTTATTGCGATGTTCTTTACTCCAGAAATATCTACCTCAATCGTCTGGAGATCACTATTAGGCGAGATCTTCTCTACTTTTTTAAGGAGCATATTCTTGTCATTATCCCTAATTTCAAGAGACTCCACTTCCTTGCCGACTGCAGCGAATTGCAGAACAAGCTTCTGATATTTGCCGTTAGGGCTGAGCGCGGTATATTTAATATTGGAATTAGGTGCGCTGTACAGAACTTCCTTATAATTCTTGCCACCGTATTTGGTCAGTGCAGGGTCCTTGGTATGCAGACTGGTGTTGAAATCCTCCTGGTTCACGGGAACGCCTGCCTGCTGTTCGCCAATAATCACCTCTTTGGCTGTTCCGTCATAATTCACCGGAACATCCAGCAGCTCAGAAACAGATCGTACCGGAAGATACGTAGTTCCATTATAAGTGATGGGAAGCACCACTTTGCCATTGCCATCTTTGAGAGGGGTAATCTCCCCGTTCACTCTGATTTTTAAATCTCCGTTTAACAACGCTTTAATTTCTTGGAGATGCGAGCTCGCGAAAGCACCTGTGCCCATGCCCACTAAAAGTATCATGGTACCGCATAAAGTCGTAACAAGCTTCTTCTTCATTTCTGTTTTCCTCCTCTTGGGATTTCTTCAAATCCAGAAAATCCGGAAACAACGGTTATTTGAGAGATATTCTCTCTGAAAGATGACGCTACATGTGGGATAGTCTCAGCATTTTTGGAGTTGAAGATTTTACCACATTATATCATAAAGCCCAATGCTTCTTTTCTATTTTTCCCTTATTCTGCATAAATTGAATTTATCAGTACAACGTAAACAGATTGTCTATCGATTCAGATAAGATATGATAAGTAATTCAACTCGAATTATTAACGTGTCTACTTCCTCCAACGTAGCCACATTGGATGTTGAGATCCTCCACTTTACTAGATGTTAAAATAAACCTTTGATTTGCAGCCCATCTCTTTTGGGTCACTACAATGATGTGACCGTGCATCAAAAAGAATCAGGAGCTGACATTATTTATCTTGTTATTTAACCGGTATTCGAGTGCCATTTATAATTATTGCTTTAACTTTGGTAATATCTAAAGGCGCTTTCGTATCCCAACTTGAATTGAAGGTATGTTTATCAGGGTTTTGGCTTCCTCCACCACCTTCCAATGGGATAATACCGTCTACTGTTTCAATTTCAAGTAGCATATCACTGACCATGAAATTCTCACCTTTATAGGTACCGATTACTTGTAATCCTAAAGGACTGAGGGTTATATATTCAAAAAGATGACCTTCAACTGAAATATCATTTTTCCAAGTACGTAATTTGGCAGTAGTATCACTTGAATTTGCCGCCACCTTCCAGTTGCCTTCAACCCCAGAATAAACGGAACCAGTATAATAAAGAGTGTATTTACTAAGATTTTCGCAGCTTACAGGAAATACAAATTCTTCATATTTATACTTAGCGTCATCATAATTGTTTTTTTCAAGATCAAGAAGATTATTTTTCTTATCACTGAGAAATACCAAACTATAATCATTGGAGATTAAATTACCGTCTGGACCCTTTAGAGAAAGCATGGCATCACTAGGACCAAACTCTTTGTTAAAAATTTTCCCTGTCTGCACATGCAATTTTCCATCTATAATACCGATATTTGAAACCCATTGATCTTTTTCACCATGGGGCATGGAAGCATAATCGCCTGGCATAAGTGCCTCTGTTAATGAACTGAGGTTACTTGGTAAATTACTCCCCCCAAAAATCTGTGCTTTTTCAATAGGAATCGTTTCTACATCTTCAATTCCTGTAAGGGATACGGAAATGGGTTCGTCTTCATAGGCTTTTTCGTTAAAATAAATAAGAAAACTGCCAAGCTCCAACGGATCTGTTAATGGTGTGTCTGGATCAGCCGTTATATTAAACTCATAATAAATGGTATTCGTATCTTTATTAAAATTAAGCATTTTTTGTTTCCATGACATGCGGGCTGATAAAACTTCGTCTCCACTTTTGGCTCCCTCGTTTGTTGGTGAATGTATTTTTACAGTGAATCCGTCTCTAAAATCAGTTTGTTCCGTTAATCGGTTTTGACCTGTTCTATCCTGAAGAGATAGGTATATAATCGCTCTATTATCATATTTCTGTGCACCGATAACCTCCATGCGAATTCCTTCGTCCTCACTATAGACTCCTACTGGTTCAACAATCTTACCAAAATCAGGATTAAATCTCTTTATGAACCAATCAAAATCCCCTAAAGATGAAGCAGTTGCACTAGTAACTAATACGAACGATATCGCAATAGCTGCAATTGTTGACCTTGTCCACCGTTTGCGGTGTCTAGCAGGCATGTCAGTACTACCTTCATACAATCGGCTTTTAACCTGTTCTGCAAGTTTACTTGAATCAACCGTAATTTGGGAAAACATTTCATGTATATGTTTTTCGTCCATATCAAATTTGTCCATAATTAGACTCCTTTCTACCATATGCAATATTAAAATATTTAACTATTTTATCTTTGGCCCGTTGATATTGTTTGCGTAATGCAGCTGGAGAACTTCCTGTAAGCTGAGATAGTTCCTCGTAACTCTGCCCATCCATAATCCGCCCATATAACAAGGCACGTTCCATAGGTTTAAGCTTCTGTAACGCACGAAGCATCTCATCACTCAAACCTTTATCTTTCTCTGGTAAAACTACTTCACTGCGAATATCATGAAAATAATGGATCTTACGCTTTTTTAGTTGATTTAAGCAGCGATTATATGTAATTTTGTACAACCATGCGGATAGGTTATTGCCATCAAAAATATTCCGATTTTGATAGGCTGAAAGAAAGACTTCTTGTACAATATTTTCTGCTTCATGATAATCACATAGAATCGCCGTTGCATAGCGAAGGAGTTTTTCACCATAGAGATTGATTATCTCTTCCAGTTCATCTTCTCCGCCATTAACAAACCTTCTTCCAATATCTATTTCCTCCATAAGCTCACCTCCTTTTATTTATCAGTCGACTGCACCCCTATAACATTTCAAAGAGCTGTTTTGTGACATAATTTTTATTTATCCGATATTTTGAAAGTGGATAATACAAGTCGATTGTCACCACCAAGGGATAGCCAGCCCATTTCGGGTACACTAAAAATAGCCAACCCTTTGATGGTAAAGGGGTTAGCTATTAAGTTTGAATGTTGATTTATTAACATATTGAACATTTTGTTAAACTAATAGATTTTTCCTTCCGTTTGCTTTCTATATAATGAAGCCCTTGACACATTTGTAATTTCACAAATGCAGATGCAAACCCACATTACGGTACTGGAAAAGGAGCTACTATCTATCGATTTACGAGTGATCAATTCTCTTCTTACTACACAAAAATTATTCATACTAAATCAAGGGGTGCAATTCATGTTTTGGATGGTTTACTGCACCATGAGACGGATCTAAACATAGAAGATCATTATCAAAATTATTTACAATAGATAAAGCAAGTGAGTAACCAAAATTAGAAGCAATTTTACGTGGATAAATAAATACAAAGGTCATTGAAGAAAAAAGAGACATTAGTTAACATATTTTTAATTATGTAAACTTAATGACTGAGCTATTTACATTTTTAAGGAGCGGGACCGTTTCAAACGAGATTATGATAATTATAAATCCCCTGTAGCAAATTCACCTGAGCCTTCACATATTGTCTCAGTTTCAAAGGTTCCACAATCTCGGATTGACCAAGTATCCCCCAAACATTTGTACATGCACTATCATAGCTAAACATATTTACAGTAAGGGTTATTTGATCTCCTTCTTCTACCCTGTTCATGATCTCCAGTCCGTGTATAGAAGCCTCTCGGCTCTTATTCGTTCTAATCAATACCGGATATATCTCTTCCTCTTTACAAGTTTGCTTAAATTCCCTCTCCTGCTGCTTCCAGTGCCCTTCTAAAGAGAAGTCCTGAGGGATAGCATACTCTTCGTCTATACGCTGCGTAGAGGCGATTCGCTCACATTTAAACGTACGAATTTGTTCGACTTCTTCACAGTAGGCTATAAGATACCACTCTTCTTTTTTCACAACAAGACCATAGGGCAGTATTTTCCTGATCGAAATGACTCCGTTAATCTTGTGGTATTCAATCTGTAGTTTCTTAGATCTCCAAACAGCAGTTCGAATCGATTCCAGACATGGAATCTCTAAGCGTTCTGTCCACCAAGGCGTATCATCAAAATAAAAACGTCTTTGTGCCTTCTGGATATCATTTTGATAGGAAGCGGGTAATGATTTTTCTAATTTCAAGAGGGTTGCCTTTAGCTTTAATCCGGAATCTGTATGTCCACCAGTATGAATCCCCATTCCTGTTAGAAATAGATTGATTACATCTTCCCCATGAAGCTGATTTAGGTTAACAGTATACCCCTCCATCAAGGAGATGCCACCATTCGGTCCCGGCGTGGATAACAGTGGTATTCCAGCTTCAGCAAGTACGTCAATGTCTCTATAGATAGAACGTACGGAAGTTTCCAAGGCTTCAGCTAAGTCATTGGCCTTCATCTTCCCTCTTGATTCCACTAATAATAAAATCGCTATCAAACGATGCAAGCGCATGGGGAGCCTCCAAGTTTTTCTTTTTTATAGTATACATCATAATTCTTGCCAAGCTGTTGTCAACAATAGAAGGTTATGATTAGTTCATTACATTAAAGGAGCTGATACACATGAATATAGGCGTATTGGGCACTGGATTCGGAGCATATCATGCGCAGTTATGGACGGCAATGGATCGAGTAGACAAAGTAATTATCTTTGGTCGGAACGAAGCTAAGCTGCAGAAGCTAAAACAAGCTTTAGGCGTTGAGATAACTACTCATATTGACGATATTATGCTCGATTCCACCATCGATGTAATTGACATCTGTTTGCCCTCTAATTTACATAGGCAATATGCTGTCGATGCGCTTATGCATGGGAAACATGTATTCTGTGAGACACCCATTTGCTTCAACCTAGAAGATGCCCTTGCGATGAAAGAAGCCGAACAATTGTATGATTCGCGAATTCTCGTCAACCAGTTTATTAAATTCGATCCTGCGTTCAAATATCTTTATGAAACGACTCATAATGAGAAATATGGAAAGCTTTTATCTCTCACCTTAAAAAGAGAAACGCCTCCCTTGTGGGGTGATCTCGGTCTACACGCTATCGCTACAAAGCTTATGATTCACGAATTGGATTTTGTGACCTGGATGCTGGGGTCTATAGAACCGAACTTCGTTTGGGGAACTGATGGTGGTAAAAGTGATCAAGCCATAGTACGCGCTGTTTTTCAACAATCTAATAGGTACGCAGAGATCATTGTGTCTTCACAGATGCCGGCCACTTATCCTTTTTCGGTAGGTTATGAGGCATATTTTGAACAGGGTAAACTTGTCTATCAAGAGAGTGACAACATGAATGGAGCTGTTGAAAGCTCATTAATTGAATATACCGCTGCAGGTAAACTAGATCTTTTGTTAGAACCAGCTAATCCCTATCAAAAAAGTTTGGAGTATGCACTCCAATGTCTAATCGAGGGTAGTTCATCAATAATTGAGTTAGACAATGCCATACAAGCTATAGAACTAGCTATTTGTATTGAAAAAAAGCTTGTATAAATGTATGAGGAAGTGTAGTACCCTTTTTCGAGGGGTTTTGTTAATAGGGTGATCGTGTGTTGCAGTGTAGATGTATAGTGCATAAGGTATGATCAGGATTTTGATTTTTCTATTGTGAATTTTTCATATGATGAAATCACAGAATTTATTTATAAGTACGCACTCTCTGAACTTATAATGATTGCTATCAGAGATAAGAATTAGTTAACATAATCATAATTATGTTAACTAATTCTAGGGAGTCTATTTTCCACACTCATTCACCGCTTCATTATCGCAAGTGCAAAACGCTCTATCGTCTCTTTCGATAATCCATTTACACTCTTGTTTTTCCCTTTTACCACTCGCAGAACCATTCGATCTAATACAGTCATCTTCTCTTCGTAAATCTCATCTCCGAACACTTCTTTTGTAACTGATTGGTTATACAACCCCTCTGGAAATGAAGATTTCAATTCCTGTGTGGCTTGCTCCCCCTTCGCTCCTGCACAAATAAACAATCCAACGCGCTTCTTACCTAATTCATTTTGATATTTTGAAGCAAATTCCATCATTTGTTTTTGTATTTTCCCAAAATAAATAGATCCACCTAAGATGACAATATCATATGGCTCTAGTGTAGGTTCTTTGGCATGCATTAAATTAACTACTTCAGTCTCATCGCCCAACTGATGTTTCAATAAATAGGCAGCTTTCTCTGTACAACCATATTTAGAAGTATACACAATGATAGTCTTCATTCTAATCGCTACCTCCCTACTCTCTGATCTTCCTACTGTGTTAAAGGCTCATGTATATCCCTGATTGCTATTGAAACCATTGAATTCAAATAACAAGAAATCAGTGCTTCGACCTGTTCTTCAGGCAAATCCTTTTCCACAATCAAACGCATAATTAATCCGAACGCAGCGCTCCATATCACTTGAGCAGTAAGCTCTATTGAAGAGTCTTTATGGAGTTCTTTCGATTCGAACCTAGATAGACATTGACAGAGCATACCAATCGCTTTACGCTCCTGTGCAGCTCCCTTAAATAAAACAGCTGTGTAACTAAGGACAGCCGGTGTATCGTTCAGCATTACATTACGGTATTCTACACTTGTGGACAGGGTCATCCTGATCCATTGCTCAAGTGATTGTCTCAAAAGCATCTCTGGTGGCAGCTCATGCTCTGCCTTTCGTTGTACAGACTGAAGCCCGTCAACCATATCTGTATATTTCTGTTGCAAATATCTCACTACAATTTCATCTTTCCCCTGAAAGTAATGATAAATAATTCCTGGAGAATACTCGATTCTCTCTGCAATTTTGCGGATGGATAGTTTGTCAATACCCTCCTCAGATATCAACGAAGCCGCAGCCTGTAATATCCTTTTCTTCATTTCCTCACGATCACGCAATTGCCGTTGTTCTTTAGTCATCTTGACGTCTCCTTATAATTTGAACATCGTTTAATCATTGAACACTGTAAATATATTATGGTATACAGTTATTTTCTATATAGTAAGTCACATGCAAATCCTCCACCCTTTAATCACATACACAGGCATAAAAAAATCCGCCAGTCTAAATCGACTGGCGGAACCCTTATTCATGAATTTAAAGGATTACAGACAAAGAGTTTTTGTGATGATAACCAACAGGATAAACAGAACCAAGATAGCTCCTGTGTTAGTAAATCCACCGTATCCTCCTGCGAATTCGCCCATTTTAACTCCTCCTTTGTAATTGAGTACATCATAAGATATGCTAAATCCCCATCTCTGCTTGGGTATTTTGAACAAAAATAACCCAACAATCCCGTTGAGGTTGTGGGTTATTCATTATAAGTTAACATAATATTTATTATGTTAACAAAATATATGTACATCTCTTGAACGGTAAAATAAGCATTGATTTTTGATGACTACAATATCGCTATTTCCCATTCAAATATTAACCCTATTATTATTTAATGTATTGAAGTATTGACTCGGATTTCCTTGAGGCGGGTTAAACCGCTCTTTAAATTCTCCATTGGTGTACTCTCCAATCACTCTATGCCAGAAATTACGGGCAGGCGTATTCGCGCGTACCTGTGACACCTTCCAGTCGCCTGGGTACATATCAAATAATTTATGCGCGGCCCAGGTCCCCACACCGCTCCGTCGATATTTTTGCATTACAAAAAACTCAGTCATATAAAACTGTCCTTCGGGATTACGCAACAACCGTTCTACAAGTGCAAAACCAGCAATATGCCCGTCCACTTTGAACAAATAAGCGAACTTATTGTTGCCACTACTCCAAAAAGATTCTAGTCCCGGATACGAAGGATATATCCCATCTTGGTCTACATCAAGCTCCAAATAACGGGTGAAATCATATAGGTAAAACTGCATTAATTTGCTTATCGTCTGTTTCCGCTCTCTGGGAACCAGCTCCATTCCAAGTTCCATTAGGTGCACCTCTGACATTTATGTTTACTACACATCATATAACTTAGTTGATTCAGGAGCAAGGTCATCGCTTGTGATTAGCTTTGATCTAAGCCTATTGGAGAACAAAACATGATAAGATAGAAGGAAGAAATGATAAGAAAACTATGGAAAAGGTGAATCACATGAGCGTTCAAAAGAACGATGACCGTAAAAAACTGGATCTAAAGCTACCTCTCATGCCTTGGTTCGTTCAGCAGTTTATTGACTATAAGCGACCTGATCTATCCCCATCCACCCTTCTGGAGTATATTCGGGACTATGAGTCCTTTTTCGGATGGCTGCGTGCTGAAGGTCTCTCACAGGCCAGCTCCAACACAGAGATCACATTGCTTGAATTAGAAACCCTGCATATGGATAGTATTGTTGGATACCGCCTGCACCTCACTACCCGAGCTGAGGGAACCAATACACGTGTAACCGTGTCCCGTAAGCTGTCCGCATTACGCTCTTTATTTCATTATTTAAGTCAGATCGCTGAGGACGAGAACTTCTATCCATTGCTTAAGCGTAACATTATGGCCAAGGTTGAAGTAAAACGAACGCATAAACCTAAGGACACTGCTGCTAAATTAAAGGGCAAGATTCTAGAGGATGAGGAACTGCTGGAATTCGTGGGGTACATTTTCGAAGGATATGGACGAGATGTTGAAGGTAACAAGCAGGCCTTTTACTCCTTTCAATTAAATCGTGAACGCGATGCCTGTATTGCCAGCTTAATTCTGAATTCTGGTCTTCGTGTATCCGAAGTAGTCAATCTAAACGTGGATGATCTGGATGTTAACAACAAGCTGATTTATGTCACCCGAAAAGGGAACAATGATGAAACCTTCAAAACCCCTGTTTATTTTCGAGAACAAGCTAAAGATGATTTAGCTCTTTATCTAAGCCTTCGTCAATCCCGTTATAAAACACCAAAGAGGGAAAAAGCATTATTTATCGCTTTGCCCAATGGACGGCAAGAAGGCAAACGCATGACCAAAAGAGCCATTCAAGAAATGATCATTAAATATGCAAAACGCTTTGGTAAGCCCTATCTAACGGTACATAAGCTTCGTCACTCTTTTGCAACAGACTATTACCTGCAAAACGATATTTATAAAACGAAAGAACAGCTCGGGCATGCTTCGACAGAAACAACCGAGATCTATGCTCATCTCACGGACAAAACGATGTCTGAGGCGATTGAACGCCGTTTGGATAGTTGATTTTTTTTGCAAAAAGCCGGCCATACCCTATCCGAATTTTATGGAAAAGGTGTGGCCGGCTCTCTTTTTACATGGTTTAGAAAGACTGATCAGAGTAGCATTATGTTGAATTATTGGCTTTTCTATTGTGAATTTTTCATATGTTGAAATGTTGTAAATAATATCGCTGGCATATTTAATTAGCTACTCCCGTCCAATTGTTAATATCAAAAAGCATTTTACCTTTATCCTATCCGCGTATTTCTCCCGGAAGCTTGATAATAGTCACTTTAGCACCCTCAGATAAGCCTCGTTCCTCTGGTGGAACAACAATCAGACAATCACTATCCTTGATCGTGACCATCACGGAAGATTCGTCTATCGCTGCTGGAATGGCATAAAGGCTGCCTTCACGGATCTCTAATCGCGCTCTAACAAATCGGGTAAAGTCATTCACTCTGTTATAATCTGCACCGAGTGTGGCGCTCCATTCTGGTAAGAAAGGCTGTGACGCACACTGCATTAATCTGATAACCGGACGTGCGAACAATTGAAAACCAACGAAACAAGCACCTGGATTACCTGATAGAGCTAACAGCAGCTTACCGCCTCTAACAGCAGCAGTGGTTACACTCCCCGGACGCATCGTCACTTTGTTAAATAGCATATCTCCACTCTGTTCACGAACCAAATCGCCCATAATATCATAATCTCCTACCGATACTCCACCCGTAGTAATTACAAAATCATAGGTTTCCAGCGCCATCTGTACTTTACTTCGAGCCAGCTCCAGATCATCCACAATAGATCCCAGCATCACGGGCTCACCACCTGCCTCCTTGACTAAAGCTTCAAGCATGGGTGAGTTGCTGTTTCGAATTTTGCCAGGCTGTAGTGGTTCATGTACCTCTAGCAGCTCCGTTCCTGTCGCAAAGATAGCTACCTTAGGCCGACGATTGACTTTCACTGTATGTATGCCAAACGCTGCCAGAACAGCTATATCCCCCGCAGTGATTAATCGCCCCGCTGGCAGCACTAGTTCACCAGAGCTTAACTCCAGCCCCATCGTTGTGATATTAGACTTCGCTTCCTGCTTCTTTCGAATACCTACGTAAGTCTTTCCTTCCTCCTCACGTGTCTCCGTTACTTCCAGCATAACTACAGTATCTGCCCCTGACGGCACTTGTGCTCCAGTCATTATCCTTGCTGCTGTTCCCGAAGTTATGTCTACCGATGCCACAGCGCCACATGGAATATTGTCTACCATTTCTAACCATACGAATTGTCCATTTACACAGTGATTTGTATCTGCTGCAATAATTGCATATCCATCCATGCTAGAGCGGTTAAACGCGGGAAAAGGATGTGGCGCAATCACTTCCTCGGCCAAATAACGTCCACAGACCTGATTCAATGAGACCTCCTGTGACTCTAGCGGATTAGCAAATTTGATTATTTTGGCCTGTGCCTCTTTTACTTGAAGCGCTGTTCTCCGAAATTTATGATCCTTCATACTTTACCTCCGCTCTAAATCATCCGTTTTTGCAGTACAATAGGTACTATTTTAACATGAGCCAACCAGAAGTAAAATGAATAGCAGAACTGCAAAATCCTTTATCTATTTCATCACAAAGTTGTACAAAAAAAGATGCGGTCATAAGACCACATCTCCTACAACTCAATTCTAGGATGCTCTGATAACCTTCACATCTCCAGGAATTACTTTTTCTCCTTCATAAAGCATAAAGCGTCCATGTTGCCATTCCACACGCAGGAGTCTAGAGTCATCTGACTGATATTGCCACACATGCTGCTCTCCGCCATTCATAAAAGGGGTTTGGCCAGCTACAGCGACATATCCGTCATATTCTTCCTCCAGAAAATAAGTATAATCGTCCAGTTCAAGTGTTGTTGGAACTTCAGCAGGATTATCTAATCGCCCATCGATTGGTTTATACAAACCATATTGCAGCTGTTCCCGCTCCTCAATATGCAAATAGGCAATTTGACTACCATCTCTTAATGTCAGTACTACCGCATTTCGTCCACGATTATGGGTCCTGCCGGTTACCTCGTAGGTAACGAGCGATACTTCACAGATGTCTCCGGGAGACAAATTAAGCATACTTTTCTGAACTTCCTGAGCCGCTGGTTTGGAGAAAAGATTACCTATACGTTTCCATATACTCAACTTGATCGTTCCCCCTACATAAATGCAGAAATAATTAAAGCTCCCGTAATTTGCAGTGAGCCTGATAATAAGCCGTACCCGATTTTGCCAAGCTGTGTACCATGATCCAGATCCAGATTCCCCCATTTAGCCAAGAGGAGACGGACCGTTCTTTCCAATATAAGCAAAAGAAAAAAAGATACAATCGAGATCAGCAAAGCATCTGGCAGACTGTTAGAAGCAGCTATCGATGATGATAAAATGAATGCCTGTGCCAATAGCTTCATTACAAAACGTGTAGTAACTGCCATATTTCCAGCCTTTAACTCTTCTAAATCATTGTATCGAGTGAAAAGTGAATCTACGAACATCAGCACAAACAGCAACACCGCGCCGCTCACTGTCCACACGACCATGGACACCAGGATATGGAAATCCATTCTATAGCCCCCGCTTATTCATTTTGCATGCTGTCATAAGCATAGATAAAGCGAAGAGGAAACGATAGTCCTGTCTCCCCTTCGCCTGTGAACATCAGCCGTGAAACGGCTAAGATCAAATGTTATTGCTTCTCGTATTGTTTCATCAGAGCAGCCAATTCATCTTCTACTGCTTGATCTTTGTTCAACTTCTCGAACTCATCATCAAGTGATTTGTTGCCCGAGCTCATCTCGTTGCTGGCTTCGGCTTGAGCTTCTGCTTGCAGCATTTTTTCTTCCATACGTTTCAGTCCAGCAGATGCGGAATCAGAGCTGAAGCCGCTCATCGCTTTATTAATTTCAGTTTGGGCTTTGGCAGCATTATAACGTGCAACTAAGGTTTCACGTTTGTTCTTCATTTGTGTGAGCTGCTTACGCATCTCGTCAAGTTTGCCGCGAAGATTATCCGCAGATGCTTTGTTCTGGTCGAAGCTAGCTTTGTATTCTACCAGTTTAGCTTCAGCAGACTTTTTCTCTTCCAGAGCTCGGCGAGCAAGGTCAACATTACCAGCTTGAGCTGCAGCATGTGCCTGTTGCGTACGTTTGTTAACAAGCGCTTCCTGCTCTTCATACAGCTGCTTGAACTTCTTCTCAATAGCGATTTGAGCCGCTACTGCTTTTTCTGCATCTTCCAAATCTTCGGTCATATCACGAATGTACTGATCCGTCATTTTAATCGGGTCTTCTGCTTTGTCAATAATCGCATTCACGTTAGACATTGTTAAATCGCGCAATCTTTTAAATATAGACATGGTTTCATTCCTCCAAAAGATAATTTAAAAACTCACTTGATATCTTTTACGCAGAATTGCCAATTCCGTTTCAAATTTGTTGCGCTAAATATTGATTAACTTTATTATTTACTATCTCTACTACCTTCATGATGCCTTCTTTCGAAAGATCATCGTAATGAATCCCCATCACAACTGTGACGGTCCTATTTAGAGCCTTAGCTACCCTGATCGCAATATCTTCACTTATCGTATGCTCTTTATGATGAGGAACGGCAGAGGTCTGCACTTCTACCCGCTCTCCATTCAAATACGCAGTACTTGCCGCTCCAATATGACGAACACCACCACTGATTACGAGTAAGAGATCACGTCCGACAGGCGTCGCCGTCAGCTCAATATCCTCAGGGTTAATCTTGTTTGAAGTCAATAGTATCTCCTCACTACTCCACTTTATATAATGCCACGTATTTCATCTAAGGATTGAATATTCTCTTGAACCATGAATTGCTCAAGTTCTTCAACAAGCTGGCTGCCTGCTCTCAAATTCATAAAATTGTAGGTTCCGACTTGGATTACCGAAGCACCTGCCATAATAAATTCAATAATATCAGTAGCTGTGGTGATGCCCCCCATTCCGATTACTGGAATAGATATGTTCTGTGCGACTTGATGCACCATACGCAAAGCAACTGGCTTAATCGCTGGTCCGGACAGTCCGGCATATAAGTTATTAAATACACTACTTCTACGTCGCACATCGATCTTCATCCCGGAAATGGTGTTAATCAGCGAGACGGCATCTGCTCCCTCTTCCTCACACATTTGAGCCATCTCAACGATATTCTCAGCACCTGGAGACAGCTTTACTGCAAGTGGTAGCTTAGTGGCACGCCTAACAGCTTGTACAACTTTTTGCGCTTCTGAAGTCTTGATTCCAAATGCAATTCCGCCCTCTTTTACATTTGGACAGGAAATATTCAACTCAATCATATCAACAGCTGGTTTACCTGCGCTTGATCGAAGATCTGCATCACGCTGGATCATTTCTGCTCCAAGTACGTAATCCTCAAGCGTTCCGCCCCCAAGATTCACCAAACGGGCTGTATCGAGTGTTTCCCAATAAGGGCATTCTTTTTCCAAAAACGCGGATACCCCTGGATTCTCCAATCCAACACTATTCAACATACCAGAGGCTGTCTCGTATACTCGAGTGCCAGGGTTACCTGCTTTTGGATGGAGGGTGAGCCCCTTCCCTGAGATTCCACCTAACAAAGAAACATCATACAGCTTTCCATATTCACGACCAAAGCCAAAGGTTCCTGAAGCCATTACAATCGGATTCTTAAAATGAACGCCTGCAATTGTTGTGCTCATCTTAGTCATGGAAAATCACCTCCTCAGAAAGGAACACGGGTCCGTCTGCACAGGCTTTTCGCTGACCATCACGACAAGAAACACTACAAACAAGACAGGCTCCAATACCGCAAGCCATTCGATTCTCTAAAGAGAGATAAACTTTTGTATTGCTACCCGCCTCTTCAGCCGCTAACCCTTTAATCTGTGCAGCCTTAAGCATAGGATGTGGGCCGCAGACGAAAACATGCTCATAATGACTAAAATCCACACGATCCAAAATAAATCCGCCTACATCTACTGTAAGCTCGGCTGCTAATGGACGAAAAGCTTCTGTCCGGTAAGCTTCGCGACTAAAACCTAGAAAGATATCACTACTAGGCAGCTGCTTTGCACAATAATATAGCGGCGCTATTCCGATTCCACCACCAATAAGCGCAACCTTTCCTTCCACCTGAGGGAATCCCGTGCCAAAAGGCCCTTCAAGCTCCACTGATTCACCAGGAGTCAACCGTGAAAATATTTCAGTGCCTTCCCCCACTACGTGATATAAGAATTCAACACTATCTTCTTTTACTTCATGTATACTTAACGGTCTGGAAAGGATCGGATAAGCACCCCATGCCCGTAACATGTAGAATTGACCCATTTCACCACCGCTATTCGTTTCAACTTTAAGGTGGTACACTCCGTCAGTTAGCCGATCGTTACTTAAAACCATCCCCACGTTATCAAGCTCCTTCAAATTTTATCTTTATTAAGATTGCCTTAGAAGGAGCATAAAATCTGTGACAAACTTCACATTCAAAGCGAGCTATCTCTTTTTCCAGATCCCACGTTCATAAGGTTTGGGTATATTACGTACGCCTCCAAGTGCCTCTTCCGCATGTAAAGCCCAATAGGGATCGCTCAACATCCCACGGCCAACGGCTATCAGCTCTGCCCGTTCTTCTGCGACGATGGACTGTGCCTCAGTAAAGGATTCAAGCCGCCCCACTGCAATTACAGGCACTTGTAATTCACTACGGATAAACTCTGCCAGATCCACTTGATAAGCAGGGCCTGCACCCGGCCCTCCATTTGAACCTATAGGACCTTCGCCTCCAGAAGAAACATGGAACAGATCCACTCCAGCATTCTTGTACCGTCGGCAAATATCCAGAGCGTATTCAGCATCATATCCACCTTCTACATATTCCTTCGCAGATATTCTCATAATCAATGGCATGTCCACAGGAACCACTTCTCGGACTGCTTTAACTATCTGTTCTCCGAACAACGCAGGATCTTGTCCATATTCATCATCTCTGGTATTCGTCAATGGAGAATGAAACTGGTGAATTAAATAACCATGTGCACCATGAATTTCGACCGTATCAAATCCTGCATCCACAGCTCTGCGTGCACCTTCACGGAAAGCCTCAATCAACGCTAAAATTCCCTCCTTAGAAAGAGCTTGTGGCGTTTTGGAATTAGCATCAAAGGGAATGGCTGATGGAGCCACCGGCGGCTCAGCATCCACTGCTTTACGTCCCGCATGTCCTAATTGAACAGCGATCTTTGATCCATATGCATGTACACTATCTGTGATTCTACGATAAGCCTCAATTTGCGAATCATTCCAGATTCCTGTATCTCGATTAGTGATTCTACCATCTGGATGAACGCCAGTCATTTCCACGATAATAAATCCTGTACCGCCAATAGCACGACTTACATAATGAACATAATGCCAATCATTAGGGATGCCATCCTCTTTATCCACCGAATACTGGCACATAGGCGGCATGACAATACGATTCTTCAACGATAACCCCTTCAATTCATACGGTGCAAACAAATCAGACATTCATGTCTCCATCCCTTCCGTAATCTATAATGGGTTCGGGAATTCCCCGTTCTATTAGTATACATGCATTGGAACCTTCAAGAAATCTTAACGCAAACTGTATGGTCAACAGCATAAATCTACCCAGCTATGGGGATAACAATTAAGAATATGACGGTGATCAGGTTGTAAAGGAGGCAGATGGGGATGTATTTTCAACGGAGAGGTCAGAAACTGCTCGTAATATTAGGAACAATCATAACTATGCTATTCCCAACCTATTCTTCAGAGGTTGCGTCAGCGTCTGTGCAGAGTCAGAAGACTCCACAAGAACAAACACCAAGTATACCCGTTTCAGAGGAAGATACGGCCATTTCAGCAGATAGCGCTGCTACAAATAGTTCGACGCTTAACAGCACTAAAAACGCTAAAGGTCTTACATTAAGTCAGCTGTTACACAAATACCCAGAGACTTTTAAGACTAGTGGACCTCGGAATAAAGTCATAGCACTTACTTTTGATGATGTTCCTGATCCAAGATTCACCCCCCAATTGCTAAACGTCCTAAAAAAATATAATGTCAAAGCAACCTTCTTTGTGGTGGGAAGCAGAGCAAAAAAACATCCGGCTTTGGTGAAAAGAATGATTAGAGAAGGACATGCGATTGGAAATCATTCGTATAATCATCCTCAGTTTGTGAAGCTTGCGATGAATGATTTTCAATCACAAATCATAAAAACCGAGGATATTATACAAACCTTGGCCGGATATAAACCACGACTAATACGCCCACCCTATGGGGATATCAGTGAACAGCAGCTAAAATGGGCGAAAAGCCATGGCTATACGCTCGTGAATTGGAATGTGGACTCATTGGATTGGAAAGGACTTTCCAAAAACCAAGTTAGAAATAATATTCTGGCCCACATTGGAAGAGGAGCGATTATTCTTCAGCACGGTGGAGGCGGTCCAGGTAGCCATCTACAAGGAACGATTCAGGCTTTACCTGAAGTAATCACGATTATGCGCAAGCGGGGCTATACTTTCGTTACCGTTCCTCAATTACTACAGGTGTCCAAAAGTAAATAAAACACCCCCCAAATATATTTTTTCTATACGTAAAAAAACGGAGGTAGCCGCTAAGGACTCCCTCCGTTTCCTGTGTAACTTTATTTTAGAACTTTTCATATCTCTTTATTAATTAAAATTTTCTCTATTTTTATCTATCTATTTAACAATGTATAATTGTACATATTGATAACCAAATGATGATACAAAGCTTTGGCTACCAGGAATAAAGATATCAATACGATTGCCTTTTATAGCACCGCCCACATCCGTTGCCGTTGCTAAGAATGCATCTTTAGGCAATCCATCATGTGAATGCCCTGTCACCAATACTTTGGTACCAAGAGGAATCACATTTGGATCAACAGCAATAGTACCGATCTTGAGAGGATTTCCGAAATAATCTACTGCACCCCATCCGCCATTCTCACTGCTTGCAGAAGAATAAGCTGAAGCTTTGACTTGAATCGATTTGTCATAATTAAACGACTTCCCCCATGCTTCAACTGTTTTGGACTCTGAGTTTACATTCAGACTTGGTGTAATCACTGGAGATTTGTCAGTTGTAGTTACGGACTCAGCCTGCATCTTACTAGGGATAGTAATTTCAAGACCTTCGTAAATGTTAAGGGCTGCAACGTTTGGGTTTGCTTTCATTAATTCATTCATACCTACATTATATTGCTTGGATAAAGTATAAAACGTGTTGCCATCCTTAGCGATATGAACGCTGTCTGCATGAGCTGGAACAGCATGCAATAATGCACTGATTCCCATAATTGCAGCAAGGGTTTTAATTGTTCTAAATTTGTTCTTCATAATTGCCTCCTCATTAGATGGGCGTGAACGGTATGACTTCCGTATACGCTCGTGTACATTTTAAGTACTTATGTACATCCCGTGTGTGATTTCTTGGTGTGTTGCAGTCTTTTGTAAAACTGACAGGACTTAATATATCACAATTTTGTAACCTGTGCTTATGTAATTGTTACCATTATGAAAAATCAAGTTTCAATATTGTCATTTTTGGAGGTACTGGTTAACATATTTTTTATTATGTAAACTACATTTAAAGATTCATACACATTTTTTTAAAAAATAACATATAAAATTCCCGAATATTTTACATAGCGTTAACATTTCATGCTTTATCCAATAGTAGAATGATAGAATATGATAAATAGAATAGATATAGACAACGAATCATATTTGGAGGTCCCATGAATACAGAAGAGAATAAAAACAACCAAAGCAGCCCAGCCACTGCTTACCTCAATAGAGATTTGAGCTGGATCGAATTTAACCGACGCGTGCTTAAAGAAGCTCAAGACCCCGATAATCCGCTAATGGAACGGGCTAGATTTCTGGCTATCGTCTCAAGCAATCTTGATGAGTTCATAAGCGTTCGAGTGGCAGGAATTCAAGATCAAATCCGGGCAGGCTATACTAAAAAAGATTTCACTGGCTACACCCCTTCCGGGCTATACAAACGTCTCATCAAACGAGTTACCAAAATTGTTGCCGACCAATACCGGATTTTCCGTGATATTTCACGGAGTTTGCATAAAGAAGGTATCGTTTTTGTGGATTATGAGGATCTCACTCATGCACAGGAACAGTCCATAGAACAATATTACCGGGATATCATCTATCCTGTACTTACGCCAATGGCTGTAGATCAGAGTCGACCGTTTCCACTCGTTCATAGCCAATTTATCTATTTAGCAGTTGTTCTTACTCGTAAGAATGGCCTTGAAGAAGAGCCTTTTTTTGCTATTCTGCAAATTCCATCTAATCTGCCAAGATGTATTCCACTACCACACCGATCTAACAGTAAGAAACGGCAGTTCGTATTTATAGAGGATGTCATCCGTCATCACATTCAAACTTTATTCAGTGGTTACGAGCCGGTTGCCGTTAGTGAATTTCGTTTGACCCGCAACTCTGATCTCACGATCGACGAAGAAGGGGCCGAGGATCTTCTGGAAGAGATTGAAAAGGAGCTGCGCAAGCGTCGCCGCGGTGTTCCAGCAAGACTTGAAGTACAAAAAGGAATTCATCCATATGCTTTGGAACAGCTGCAAGCTGAGTTTGAACTTGAAGATTTCGTATTCGAAATTGAAGGTCCGCTAGATCTAAGTTTCCTTCGTAACTTCGCCGGCAGTATTAAGGGCTTTAGTTACTTAAACTATCCAAGTATTGAGCCGGTCTACCCAGCTGAATTTGAAGAGAACGAGGATTTCTTCGAGGTATTACGTGAGCGAGATGTCCTCGTCTACCACCCTTACGAATCCTTTGATGCGATGACGGACTTTATCATTCAAGCGTCAGAGGACGAACAAGTAATGGCTATTAAGATGACACTCTATCGGGTTAGCGGTAACTCTCCTCTGATTACTGCACTGGCTAATGCTGCTGAATCCGGAAAACAGGTAACAGTAGTTGTTGAGTTAAAAGCCAGATTTGATGAGGAACGCAACATCGCTTGGGCTCGTCAACTTGAAAAATCCGGATGTCATGTTGTATATGGTCTTGTTGGACTCAAAACACATGCCAAAGTTACCTTGATTGTCCGTCAGGAAGGTCAAGAGCTACGTCGCTACGTACATGTAGGCACAGGAAACTACAATGACAGTACAGCCAAAGTCTACACGGATCTCAGTCTATTTACTGCTCAAAGCGATATCGGACTTGATGCTTCAGAGCTGTTTAATCAAATGACGGGATATTCCGCTGATTTTGACTGGAATTCCTTCATTGTAGCTCCAACGGACATGAGCCTTTCCTTACAAAAATTAATGAAGCGTGAAGCGGAGCATGCTGCAGCTGGAAGACCTGCACGTATCATTGCCAAAATGAACTCACTCTCTAATCAACAAGTCATCGACGATTTATATGGTGCCGCACAGGCTGGTGTATCTATCGACTTAATCGTTCGGGGGGTTTGTTGTCTTCGTCCGGGGATTGAAGGCTTGAGCGAAAACATTACGGTTCGCAGTATTGTCGACCGCTTTCTGGAGCATTCAAGAATTTACTATTTTGAAAATGGCGGGAATCCTGAGGTGTATTTATCCAGTGCAGATTGGATGACTAGAAACCTAACTCGACGGATCGAGCTGATGTGTCCGGTAAGAGACAGCAATATACGCAAACAAATTGTTAAGATTCTTGAACTATCCCTTAAAGATAATGTGAAGGCAAGCTTCTTACAGCCTAATGGATATTACGAGCAACCAGACGACAAAAAGGCCCCTTTCCGGAGCCAGTTCGCAGCAATGGATGTTACACGTTGGAAGGAAAATCGAGTTTTACCTTCACAGCCCAAGCATTCTTAAATGCTTTTATGGCGTTCTCAATGTCCTCTAGACCAATCAGAAGCGCTGAAGCGCCCTCAAGGTCCAGATTAAGGGTATTGCCGTGTAGATTAGCTTTCAAGCCGCTTACAATCCCGATCTCGGTGCTGTCCAGTGCAATGCTTAGCTGTACAAGCGATCCGAGCTTATGAATCCACTCTTCGTCGGAAGGCAGCAAAATGTCCTTATACATCTGGGACAATTTCTGCTTCCGGCTTTTTGTGCTGTACGAGGCAATCAACGCGCACAGGATAAGCTGGCGGTGTGTCAGTCCACGAATCGGTGAATTCATCAGCCAATACAGGGTGTGCCGTTTAGATTGATAATAGTTAATGTTAGACCCCGTTCGATGTAGCATGATGGATACATAAATTAACATCTCATGTTCAGCTTTATTCTCCTCATCCTTGAACGCGTCAAACAGACTTAGCGCAAGCTTATTAATATGATCTAAATACCGTTTAGAGGTACGAATATCAAACCGAATGATCGTATTTAAGCTGTATTCAAGCGCACTGTCCCGCACCGGTTGCTCTGGCTTCAGTAAATCATGTAACATACCTTCCCTGAGCCCTTCCCCGCTGATTACAGCCTGGCTAGCCCCAATATACTGATATACCGTATGAAAAATAATCAACCCGGACACAATGATATCTGCCCGACTCTTAGACAACCCGTCTAAATCTTTACGTTTATCATAAGGCATTGAAGGTAATGTGTTCATAAAATGTTCAATCGTCTCACTGGCCATGGTGTAGCCATGAGAGTTTGGTAAAGAGTAGGCTCTAGTCTTTTGATCCAGCTTCCCTAAAGAACGAACCGTGCCTCCCAGACCAAACAACGGAAGACCTGCTGTTGCGTTAAGCCAATCATGTTCAACCAATCTCCCCAGAACATAGGTTTCAAGTTTCTGAATCTGCTCTCCATTCCAGTTCCCGCCTTGACCAAACATAAGATTGGTATTCACCGCTCCGAACGGAAAGGAAATGCTATGTTGATATCGCCGCCCGCGAAAAAGTGTAATTTCAGTACTCCCGCCACCAATATCGATGACGTAGCCATCCTCAACATTAAATGCGTTTATAACACCCAAGAAACCAAAGTAAGCTTCCTGATGACCACTGATAACCTCAATTGGAATGGTAGATGCTTCTGACAAAAAGGTAATAATTTCACTGGAGTTAGCTGCATTTCTGATTGCCGCTGTAGCCCCTGCGCGAATAGTCTCCACTTCAAAAGCATTGCAGATCTCTTTAAACTGGCGCAAGACTGGAATTATGGTCTCCATATCCTTCTGTTCCAGTCGGCCTTCCTTCGTAATCTTCTCACTAAGACGCGCAGAGTACTTACACTCCTTGATGATCTTATAGCCTCCCTCCGGCGTTGTATCATAGATTACAAGACGTATGGAGTTAGAACCAATATCAATAATGCCGATCCGGCGCAGATCATCTCTCATTATGTATGTACTCCTTTTCAAGTTGATTGACCATCTATTATACATGGTTTACATAAATAAATGAACTCAGTCCATTATATCCTCAAATCACGCAACTGTTAAAAAAATAAAGCGGCACCCGGATAACCTGCCCGAGCGCCGCTACAATTTGACTTATTTATAACACTTTACTTAAAAAATCCTGAGTACGTACATGCTGAGGATTGCCGAATACTTGTGCAGGTGTACCCTGCTCTACAATCACGCCGCCATCCATAAATAGAATACGGTCGCCCACTTCGCGGGCAAAGCCCATCTCATGTGTAACAATGACCATAGTCATCCCATCTTCTGCAAGCTTCTTCATAACCTCCAGCACCTCACCGACCATCTCTGGATCAAGGGCTGAGGTTGGCTCGTCAAAGAGCATCACATGAGGCTGCATCGCCAGCGCACGGGCAATCGCGATCCGTTGCTTCTGTCCTCCGGACAGCTGAGCAGGATAAGCATCCTTTTTATCTTCAAGGCCTACTGTCTTAAGCAGCTCCATTGCGAATTTATCCGCTTCGGACTGCTGCTGTTTTTTTACCTTAATCGGTGCTAGTGTAATGTTCTGCAGAACTGTTTTATGAGGAAAGAGGTTAAATTGCTGAAATACCATTCCCATCTTCTCACGCGTGACATTAATATCGTGCTTTTTGGAGGTAATAGATTCACCTTCAAAAGTGATTTCGCCACCAGTTGGCTGCTCCAGGAGATTCAAACAGCGCAGAAAGGTACTTTTACCCGATCCACTCGGTCCGATAACGACGACGACCTCACCTTTATGAATCTCCAAGTCAATTCCCTTGAGAATTTCCAGCTTCCCATAATTTTTTTGCAAATTCTTAACGGCGATCATCGGTATTCAGCCTCCTTTCCAGTCTACCCAGAATCTTCGATAGCGTAAATGTCAGCACAAAGTACATAAATGCGATAATTACTAGGGGTGTCATACCATCGTAAGAAATCGTTGTAACTGTTCGGGCTTGAAACATCAAATCCGTTACGCCGATAAAAGAAATAATGGATGATTCCTTGATAATAGTGATGAATTCATTTCCGATGGCCGGAAGAACACTCTTAAGTGCTTGAGGGAGTATAATATGACGCATAGTCATCCCTTGCTTCATACCAAGAGAACGGGCTGCCTCCATTTGTCCACGATCTACACCCTGTATCCCCGCACGGAAAATCTCTGCAAGATAAGCAGAACTGTTAATGGATAAGGTAATTGCACCCGACTGAATCGGTGTAAACTCAATCCCAAACGTAGCCAATCCATAATGGATGAGAAACAGTTGTACAAGCATAGGTGTACCACGAAGGAATTCTACCCAGGCTGTTGCCAAGAAGCGAAGCACACCCCATTTGGACATACGTAGCAAGGAAACGATAATCCCTAGAATAAAACCAAAGAATACACCCAGAACAGCAAGCAGTAAGGTATACTGCAAACCGGTCAGGAAAAAATCACGATAATCATAAGCCATTTGAAATAATTTAATGTCCATATTCTATCCTCCCATCTCCAAAAAAATAGAAAATAGCTTATTGCCGCTATTTTCTGTATACACATACAATTTACTTAAGCAGCCTTTAAAAAAATACGTTATTTCTTTATTTCGTGCTATCTGCAAGCTCACTAGCTGCCGTCACAAACTCATCAATTTTACCTTCTGAGTTTAAACGTGTCAGTGTGCTGTTTACTTGATCCAGTAGCTCTTTGTTTCCTTTTTTTATACCAATAGCATAACCGTCATCCTCAACTTCTGGCTTAGCATCAGTGATTACAAGACCAGGAACATTCTTAACGAATGATTTGGCAACGGGTCCTTCAATGATAGCAGTATCTACACGATTGGATTGCAATTGTAGAACGATTTCGGAGATTTTACCAAGCGAAGTGATTTTCGCTCCCTCGATCCCTTTAGCAATTTCTTCTTGAATGGATCCGGTTTGTACACCAATCTTTGTACCTTTTACAGCATCCATAGTGGCGTATTTATCTTTGTCCGCTTCGCGCACAACAATCGCTTGCTCCGCCTTGTAATAAATGTCTGAAAGATCAACAGCTTTTTTGCGTTCTTCCGTCGGGCTAAGTCCAGAAATTACAATATCTACTCTTCCACTGGACAATTCGTTTAATAGTGAATCGAATGGCAAGTCCTTAATCACAAGCTCTGCACCCATATCGGCAGCAATTTCCTTAGCAATATCGATATCGAAGCCCACGATAGTATCTTTACCGTCTACTACCTTATGGAATTCGTAAGGAGGAAAATCTGCACTTGTGCCCATAGTAAGCTTCTTAGTAGCCCCACCGTTAGTTGCATCTCCACTTGCAGCGGTATCACTATCATTTTTATTTTGACCGCAGCCTGACAACAGGCCTACTGCTAATAGCATACCTAAACTAAGTTTACCCCATTTGTTCATTTCTATATCTCCCCTATTCTTATGAAAAAAAAATCTTAGTAGTCCCTTTGACCGACTTATTATAAATCAGAACGCATGAATATGCAAAGGCATAATTGTGACAATAACTTCCTTTTATTGGGTTTCACAGCAAAGAGCTCATCTTCTTAGACCTATCATTCCAAATTTATTTAATTTTTATATAATTTTATACATTTTTACTATTCCCTCTCTTAACCAAATCATGCGGCAAATTGCCCTTAATAATTTCCATCAAAAAAAGGAGTACACTAAAGTATGAGTCATACTTCAGCGCACTCCCTTATTAACCTATTACAGAATCTGATGAATCTTTATTCCGTAATTTCATTGTAAATATCAATGTACTGCTGAGCCGATACATTCCAGCTATAATCGCCAGCGAAGGCATTTTTCGTAATCTTTTTCCAGTGTTCTGGCTGCTTGTATAACGAGATCGCCCGGCGAAGTGTAAACATCATATCGTGGGCGTTATAGTTGCTGAACGTAAAGCCGTTCCCTTCACCGGATTCTTCATTATAAGGTTGAACCGTGTCATTCAGGCCACCGGTTGCCCGCACAACGGGTATGCTGCCATAGCGCAAAGCGAGAAGCTGACTGATGCCACAAGGTTCAAACTTGGAAGGCATAAGAAAGATATCACTAGCGGCATATATTTTACGTGAGAGAGCATCATTAAAGAGGATTTGCGAAGATAGCTTTGACGGATAACGCCAAGCTGCTTCCCTGAACCATCGCTCATAGGACTCATCCCCAGTTCCAAGCAGTACAAATTGAATGTCATCATTATATAGCAGTTCATCCAATACACGAGTAAGCAAATCTAAGCCTTTGGAATCCACAAGACGAGTAACCATAGCTACCATCGGAATATTGGCATCCACAGGTAGTCCTAATTCCTCCTGCAAGGCTAATTTGTTCTCCGTTTTCTTAGATAGATTAGAACGGTAACGGGTAACAAGACTTGTATCTGTTGCAGGATTATAGCTTTTTGTATCAATTCCATTCACAATACCGCTCAAAACATCCGCTCTCGCATTTAACAGACCATCCAATCCGTAACCATAATAAGGTGTCCGAATTTCTTCCGAGTAGGTTGGACTTACTGTGGTGACACGGTCGCTGTATACAATGCCTCCTTTTAAGAAATTCACATTTCCGTAATACTCAACCCCTAGAAAATAACTACTGTCGAGACCCAATAACTCCCCAAGTACTTCATAAGGAAACACGCCCTGATACAACAGGTTATGTATAGTAAATACACTTCGCATCTCTTTGAAAAATGGATCATGTCGATAATGCCCCTGTAGCAGCATGGGGATTACAGCCGCATGCCAATCATGGCAATGCAAGACGTCCGGCTGAAAATCAATCGCTGGCAGACACTCCAGCACCGCACGATTATAGAACGCGAAGCGCTCTCCATCGTCCATATATCCGTAGATTCCGTCCCGTCCAAAATAATATTCATTGTCGATAAAGTAAACGGGGATACCGTCATAAACCATATGCTCGATTCCGCAGTATTGATTACGCCAACCGATTGGCACATACACTTCTGTTAAAGGCTCCATTTTTGAAGTGAACTTTTCTGGAATCCCACGATATTTAGGCAAAATCACTCGTACATCCACCCCGGCACCCTTCAGCGCTTTAGGTAATGCCCCAATGACATCGGCCAGACCACCCGTTTTGATAAATGGATGAGCTTCAGCTGCGGCAAATAAAACTTTCATGATTATTTCCCCCTTTAAAGTGTACGGATTCTCTATTCGTTCTTTAATCTATGACTCATTTGCCTCTTTACTCTTACCCACTCGTGACGATTTCTTAAACACCAGGAAGCTAAGAGGCGGTAATGTTAGCTCTATACTGTTCACCTGATTATGCCATTCTAACTTTTTGCTCTTCTGAGGCAAGTTGTGTATACCCGACCCTCCGAACACTACATCTTCTGAGCTAAAGAGCTCTTCATAAATTCCTGGGCGTGGAACACCTATACGATACTGTTGACGTTGGACAGGTTGAAAATTGATGATAAACAGCAACGTATCTCCTGGCTTCTTGCCTTTACGCAGATATGAAATCACGCTTTGTTCATTGTCATCTGCATCAATCCATTGATAACCCTCTTGGGAATGATCAAGCTCCCACAGGGCTTTCTCCGAGCGATACAGTTTATTAAGTGCAGCAGTGTAAGCTAGCATGCCACGATGGCTGTCATAGTCCAGCAGTAGCCAATCCAGCTGCTCCTGATCCTTCCATTCGATAAATTGACCAAATTCTCCTCCCATGAACAGGAGTTTCTTTCCGGGATGGGAAATTTGATAACCGAGCAGTTGCCTAAGTCCTGCGAACTTTTGCTCATAAGAACCTGGCATTTTGTCAAGTAACGACTTCTTGCCATGTACAACCTCATCATGTGATAACGGTAATGCATAATTTTCGGCATAAGCATAACATATTGGAAATGTTAATAAATTATGATGATGAGGGCGACCCCAGAAATCATGTTCTATGTAGCCCAAAGTATCATTCATCCATCCCATATTCCATTTATAGTTGAAACCGAGACCCCCTTCATGAGCTGGCGCTGTAACTCCAGGCCACGCACTGGATTCTTCTGCCATCATCAATGCCTTAGGATAGTACTGAAATATCGCTTTGTTCAGGTTCTGAATAAATTTAATGGCCTCTAAATTCTCCAGACCCCCATTCACGTTACGCCGGTATTGATGAGCCTGTTTTTCAAAATCGAGACGAAGCATGCTGGTAACCGCATCTACCCGCATCCCGTCAATATGATAATACTCAAACCAAAAGAGCGCATTAGAAATGAGGAACGATGAAATCTCTGGCTTGCTGAAGTCAAACGAAAGAGTCCCCCAGCCTGGTTTCTCCGCCAACATTGGATCTGCATATTCATAAAGTGGCGAGCCATCAAACATTCTTAAACCATGTGCATCCTTTGCAAAATGGGCCGGAACCCAATCCAGAATGACACCAATGCCTGCTTGGTGCAAGTGATCGATTAAATACATTAACTCATGGGGTTCACCATACCGACTCGTAGCTGCGAAATACCCCGTTCCTTGATAGCCCCAAGATAAATCGTATGGATGCTCAGCAAGTGGCATAAACTCTACATGGGTATAGCCCATTTCCACCAAATAAGGAATTAATATTTCACTCATTTCCTGGTAGCTATAAAATTCCCCATCTTCTTTTTGACGCCAAGTTCCAAAATGCATCTCATAAATGTTCAGCGGTTGATGATACGGAGCTTTGCTCTTTCTCCGCCATGCAGCATCTCCCCAACGGTAACCACTGAGATCCGTAACAACGGATGCAGTTGCCGGTCGAACCTCAGCTTTGAAGGCAAATGGATCCGCTTTGAGAAAGCTGGAACCATCACTGGCAACAATTCTGTATTTGTAAAAAGTTCCCGGCTTTATTCCCGGAAAAAAGCGACTCCAAAATCCTGAATCGGGTATCTTATATAACGAGTCCATGTCCTGCGTTCCATCCCAGCCATTATGATCACCAGCTAGTCCTACATATGTCGCATGAGGAGCCCACACGGTAAAGCGCACGCCCGTAACGCCTTCTTCAGCGGCAGTGTGCGCACCCAGCATAGAATAGCTGCGAAAATTGGTGCCCTCATGGAACAAATAAATATCAGCAGCTGACGGAAGGGTATCGATTGTTGCGATTTCAGCCAATTCTACACCACCTTTTTGAATGCTTGTACCTATTAGATTACCCGAATATTACCATTTTGAAAATGATTTGATGTGAAAACAAAAGATTTTCTGATAAAGAAATATTAATTGTAATTTTTCTTTTTACACAGCAATATACTTCACCTATGTCGTTTCAAGTGCTTGTCGTGCGTTTATATAACAAGCATTGACAAAATAATGGGAGGGATAACAAATGAATAACAAAAAAGATTGTATCGCCATGCTCTTGGCAGGAGGGGAAGGCCGCAGATTGGCTCCCTTGACTTCCAGTATGGCTAAGCCTGCAGTCCCTTTCGGTGGACAGTATAAAATTATTGATTTCCCACTAAGTAATTGTGTAAATTCTAAAATCGATACAGTAGGTGTTCTTACGCAATATGAAGCTGAATCCTTGCACGATCACATCGGTGAAGGTGAACCTTGGGGCTTACATAGTCAAAAGGATAAAGGTGTCACCTTGCTTCCTTCCGGTGTTGAAGGCAGAGACAGCTATACAGGAACAGCTGATGCGATTTATAAGAATATTGAGTATATCGATAGTTGTAATCCAGAGCATGTACTTATTCTGTCCGGTGATCATATTTACCATATGGATTACCGCAAAATGCTGGATTATCATGTTGGCAAGGCTGCTAAAGCCACGATCTCCGTCATGGAGGTGCCATGGGATGAAGCCAGCCGTTTTGGAGTGATGAACGTAAATGAGGAACTGAAAATCTCTGAGTTTGCGGAAAAACCAAAAGTACCTAAAAGTAATTTAGCTTCTATGGGTATATATCTGTTTGAGTGGGCTTATCTGAAGGAGCACTTGTTGCGGGATGCAGCTAATCCGAATTCCAGTCATGACTTTGGTAAAGACGTTATACCAACAATGCTTGATCAGAATGATGATTTATTCGCTTACCGCTTCAAAGGATATTGGAGAGATGTTGGTACTGTGGGTAGTCTCTGGGAAGCACATATGGATCTTCTGCAAAAAAACAATGGCATGAAGCTCGACAAAGCTCATTGGCCGATGTATAGCCGGATTCGCCGGACTAAGCTTGCTGTTCATAAACCACGTGTTCAGATGCCATCAACGGACTCTCTCGTGAATGAATTCTGCACACAAGAAGGCAGCCTGCAACGTTCAGTAATCTTCAATGGTGTGGAAATTGGAAAAATGAGCCAAATTAAACAAAGCGTTATTATGCCTGGCGTTCGCATTGGACGTGGAGTACAGATTGAAAATGCCATTATTGGTGAAGGCGCCATTATTAAGGATGGTGCTGTCGTCAAGGGAAGTATTAATAATATTGTAGTTGTTGGGCCCTATGAGACCGTAACTCCTAAGCCAGCGGTTCGAAATCAACCCTCCCGTCTGTTTCAGGATGTTTATGAGAAGACAGGACGTCTACGGGAAGTTCTCCCTTCATAAAACCATTATATATATAAATTCTTTATCAAGCAAAAACGCCTTCGGCGTCCCAAATGGACGGTAAGCGTTTATGCGAGAAATATAAGGATAATGTATAGTGTGAAACTTATATATTATTATATTTATAAAAAGGGGCTGTTGTCCTGGTCGATCATGACCAGAGCAACAGCTCCTTCGGTTGTTAGAAGTTAATCTTTATGATTCTTGGAGTGCTAACCATTCTCGATCTAAAATGCTCATTTCCACACCATCTACATATTGCTCCCCAAACAGCGCCGATTCACGCACTACACCTTCCCGCTTAAAGCCCAGTGCCTCATAGGTTTTCAGGGCAACGGTGTTGAAAGCATAAGCCCCCAGGGAAAGACGACGCATACCCAAGCCCTCAAATCCGATTCGGAGCATTTCATTCATCATCCTTGTTCCAAAGCCTCTTCCCTGATAATCAGTATCTACTACTACTCTGCCAATACGTGCAGATCGATTGGACCGGTCTATGCCTGAAAAGCTGATGTGTCCCACGACCTGCTGAGTAGCTTCGTGCACCGCACAGAAGATAAGGCGATCAGAATTCGCTGGATGATTAGCTCCATCTAAATACTTAGTAAGCTGGTCATCGTCAAGAGGAAAAGTTAGCGAAGGTCCAGCCCATTGCTTCAGATACTCAGGTGAAACACTCCATCGTTTCAAGTGCTCAAAGTCCGATTCAGAAATAAATCTAAGAATCAGACGATCGGCATCAGGTTGTTCCTCAAAATGCTCATACAGGTTCACTAAACGACCATTTCCCATATCGTTAGTACCCATGTAATGAAAACCCATGCTCTGATAATAACGATTAAGTTTAATGTTATGTGCGACGGTATCAAATCTGAGTCCTCTGTATCCAAGCTCCAATGGCTCGCACCACAGCATATTTAAGCATATGCTGACCAAGTCCCTGACTGCGGTGTGATCCCGCTACAGCTAATCTATGCAAATATGCATAAGACTCATCGTTTTTGCTTCCCCAGTATTGAGGATCACTGAATTGTAACGTAAACATTCCAACTACTGCTTCACCGTCAATCGCAAGATATACATGCCTATCGGCGAAATAACCTGTAATATCCTCCTCGTTAAATTGGCCGGGGGTCCATTGCTTTATCCCATTTCGCTCCATCCAATTTGCTGCTTCCTGCAGCAGCCTCAAGATATCACCTGTCCGATCAGGCTCTCCACGAACGATCCGAATCGAATTCCCCCATACTTCCATTTCCATACCTCCTAGACATCTGATTCAGGTAAGGTAGCTGTAATTTGTGCTACATGATCTGAATTGACTTCAGGCAGCTTCTCAGTAAGAGGTAAGATTACGGTAACTTCAGTTCCACTACCTAGCTCACTTTCCATTTCGAGCTTCCCGTGGTGAAGTTCCACGATTTGTTGTGAGATGGCTAGACCTAAGCCCGTTCCGCCGTTCAACGCATCCACTTGAAAGAAACGGTCTTTAACCCTTGAGATATGTGCTTCACTAATCCCAATGCCGCTATCACGAACTATGATAGCAGTCTCTGTATTGGAAAGTCTCTTCGCAGACAATTCTATACTGGAGTCCTCATGGGAAAACTTCACAGCATTGTCTACCAGATTTAAGAATACTTGTTTTAGACGGTTGGCATCCCCTTTAACAAAGATCCCTTCCTCACATTCAAGAAGCAAGTGAATCCGTTTCTTCTCTGCCTTGGCCCATATATTTAGTATGGTCTCCTGAAGTAATACTTTCACATCAACAATCCCAATGGACAGCTTCATCTGGTTCTGCTGCAGCTTTGAAAAGTCTAAAATCTCCTCTACCAGACCAATCAAGCGTTCGCTTTCTTTGGAAATGATGCTGACTCCAAGCTTCGTCTCCTCCGGATCATAGCCTCCAGAGACCAAGGTTTCACTCCAACCCTTAATACTAGTAAGGGGCGTCCGAAGCTCATGTGAAATGGACGAGATGAAATCATCTTTAATCTGATTGCTGCGCACAATTTCCTGAGCCATATAATTCAGCGTGGAAGCCAAGTCACCAATCTCAAATTTGTAATTCCCCTTAATCCGCACATTAAATCTACCCTTAGCCATCTGGGCTGAAACCGCCGTAATGTTATTGAGCGGCTTTACAATTGAATTGGCAAGCCCGATGCTGAACACGATAACAACAGCCATAACAGCCGCACCTATACCAATGGACAGTAATGTAAGATTAAGCAAGTCGTTGTTAATACCTTCGAGTGAAGTAAGATATCTTAGAATATACGTATCACGTCCGTGAATTTGCACCGTTTTAGACACAGCCATAACACTCTCGTTAGTACCGCTCTGGCGCCCTACCCAGCGCCCGATACTCCCGCCCACTGCTTCAGGGACATCACTAGTTGTAATCGTACGGTCTGGCTGAAAACCAGTCGAACTGGTGATCATATCCCCAGTCAAGGTTAATACTTCTAGCTCAGTATTGTTCAACTCAAATCTTTCCAGCAGCTTTTGCAGCTGGGTCGAGTTGTTATCGCCCTCTAGCTCGTATTTATGAAAAAACGACTCTGCAGTGGTAATATGATTTTTCATCTTGCTATATACACTGTCATAATAATACGTTCTGATGGCAAGCAGGAAGATAACTTCTACTAGGAGAAGCGCCAAAAAAACTACAAGAATGTAGTGTAGAACAATTTGTCTGCGCATCCCCTTCTTAATCATTGTACTTGGCCTTTCCATCTATATCCGTGTCCCCATACCGTTTGCAAAAATTCTGGCTCTGACGGATTATTCTCTATCTTTTGACGCAGACGACGAATATTCACATCCACAATCTTAGGATCTCCCATATACTCCTTGCCCCACACATGATCCAGCAGAAGATCGCGGCTGAGCGGCGTATTTTCTTTTTCGAGAAAGAATTGGATCAATGAAAACTCCGTGGGTGTCAGTTCAATCGCTTCATTATCACGTTTAAAATGTTTGGAAATAAGATCCAAGGTAAATGGTCCTGAAACGAAAGAAACTTTCGCTGACTGTTCACGATGAACGTTTACTCGGCGCAGCAATGATTGAATTCGAGCAATCAGTTCTGTCGGGCTGAATGGCTTACTAACATGGTCATCTGCTCCTACAGATAATGCATATACCTTATCTTGCTCTTGAACCTTGGCTGTCAGAAAAATAATCCCCAAACGTTCATTGGTTTCTCTTACCCGCCTACATACTTCAAATCCATCAATACCCGGAACCATTACATCCAATAGAGCAATATCAATATCAGGGATCGTGGTTAACTTGTGAAGGGCTTCATGCCCGTCCGCAGCCTCTATCACTTCAAACCCATTACGCTTCAAGTTAATGACAATAAAACTACGAATGGACTCCTCATCTTCCAGTATCAGTACTTTACTCATCTATTCCCTTCCTTTCTATAGGGGAAGCAATTTTATTACTTCCTTCTTTTCTTGTACTTTGTTCTAACTTACCGCGGTAGGCGATGACCTTGTCTGCATCACGTGCAAGCAGATCCCAACCGTCATTCTTTACGCGATCCCATTCTGAAGGAGAGAAGAAGGAAACCTCAGCAACCGTCTCACCGGTATCTGACATGATGAACTTAAGGTTCTCATCCAGAACCGATTTCGTATCCACTGTCACCTTCCCATGCCATTCCGGTGAAAAATTAATATTGAATCGATCCGATGGATCATGATATAGCTGGGTTGCAAAGGTCAGACCTTCTTTTCCATCCCATTTATAATAAGTGGTAAAGTATGGAGTTTCAGCTGGATCGAAATACTCCCATCCTTTAGGTGCCTCAAGCAATCCAATTTCAATAATGCCATCATGATCAATATCTTCGCTTGCAATCCGACGATCTTTAAAAGTTCGCGCATCGCCTGGTAATACGACGCGCAGCTTGTTATTCTCCATAACGACAATTGAGGTATACGCAGATTGGGAATCCACCGCAGCATCCAATACGATTCCTTCTTTATCCTCTGAGATTTTTCCTGCAACAATATTGTAATAATTATTAAAATAAGGGTCGATATTCTCAAGCTTATCGAGCACCTTAAAGCCATCATTGTATTGATAGACCGAAATGGTTGCAAATTCATTTCTTTTAAAGTAAACAACGGTGATGTCTTCAATTCCATCCCCATTAATATCCTCAATCATATATTTTGTATAAGGATGTGAAAGTACTTCTTCTAATGATCCGCTGGAATAGCTATAAACGACAAGACCTTTTTCTTCACCTTGTGAATAGCCGGTAACAATTTCAAGCTTCCCATCACCCGTCATATCCTTCAAATCAACCGACTCCAGTACAGATCCGTCGCCATCGAATACAAGTTTCTTGACCCAAGTGTCGCCCTGTTTCTCCAGTATCATCCCGTGAATTATTACGGCTTCTCCAGGCGTCTTATAGAATACTAGCGTCTCCATAACTCCATCCTTATTGAGATCCTCAGTAAAGATGGTACTATCATCGTCATTGGTCGGACGAATCAACGTGGAACCTGCTGGCTTAAGTGAATTAATAGCAGCCATAAGCGTTGCTTTGTCAGCAGACAATTGTGGGGATTTCATCTTAGAAACAGGATCACTGATGAAAGTACAACCTGACAGTACGGATAACGTCAGCGTTGCGGCTACAAAGCACCTAAGACTTCTCATATTCAACTTCATCACTCTTTTCCTTATCCGTGTCCTATATTTAAAGATTTGCACGCTCTTGGAACGTTAATCTGCGCCCCTTTATATCATGCTTAATTCTGCCATCTTCTAGTACCCATAGACGCGTAGCAAAACGTTCCGCTAATTCAATCGGTAACACCGTTACAACCGTAAGCCCGGTTTCTTTACACAGCTTCCGCAATGTTTCCAAGACACTCTCCGCAGATTTAGGATCTAATCCCGTAACCGGTTCATCCGCTAAAATCACTTTAGCACCGTGAGTCAACGCTCTAGCAATCGCTACACGCTGCCTTTCTCCGCCACTGAGTTGACTTGTCTTCATCTTCGCCTTATCCAGGAGTCCAAGGGCATCCAATTCATCCATTGCACCCATATAATCATCTGAACGCACCATCCCAGTGACCATTCGCCATAACGGCGTTTGCGCGGACTGGCCGATCAGTACATTTTTCAACGCAGTACGGTTAGGATTGAGCTCTGCATTCTGCTCCAGGTATGCCCATTCGCGGCGGATTTTTCTTTTACCTGTAAAGGCACTCGCCATTATATCTGTACCGTCCACTCTAAAATTCCCTCTATCCCACTTCTCACGCAGCGCTAAACAGCGCAGTAAAGTGGTCTTACCGCTACCGCTAGCTCCAAGTATTGCTACGAACTCACCCGGTTCTAATTGAAACCCTATATCCTGTAGAACTGGGTTCTTATCTTCCCCAACTGCCTTTGCTAAGTGTTCAACTGTGATCATAGTTCAGCCTCTCCCTGTCTTTATCTATAATCTATAGTGTACTCTGAAAGCCAGATGAATTTCCATGCGAGCACTCGTTCTTATCTTACCTCAAATTTTTTGCCGTGGCGAGAAAAATAACCCCAACAATCCGAAGGCGATATATAAAGCGCCCATTAAGCCGAAAATCCCCCCGCCCCAGCCGACTTGCATGAGCAAACCGCCGATACCTGGACCTATAATACTGCCTATACTAAAATGAAAAGAAGCAACCACATTTGCAGCAGGCAGTAAATGTCGTGGTAAAATATCCGCAGCCAGACTAAGCCCTAACGAGAAAAAGGAACCTACAAGTCCACCTGCAATCATCAACAGCACCATCGTCACTTTGAAATGGTCACCTGCTAATGGCAATAATGCGAAGGCAATTCCGCCTCCAATCCCAGTAAGAATCAACACCTTCTTCCGACCAAATCGGTCACTCCACAGTCCTAACGGGAATTGTAACAACAGTCCCCCTATGCCCGCAAAAGGCAATAAGGCTGCAATTTGATCCGTGCTGTATCCGATCCGGAGGCCATACACTGGAAAATTACTGTTTAAGCTTGCTTCCATGAAACCGTAAAGGAGTGCAGGAATTAAAGCGAACCATGCTAAACTGTAACAACGTCCAAACCGGCGTACCTGACTTTCTCCACTATCAACTTTATCTGGTCGTGAATCTGGAAGCATTGTAATGGCAAGTATTAGGACCAGCAAAAAAAGAAAAGCTAGAACAATAAAAGGTGTTGCCTGACCAAAGCGCAGCAGACTGATTCCAAGTGGCCCCAAGCTAAACCCCAGACCATAGGACATCCCATACAGGGAAAGATTTCGTCCGCGATGCTCGGCAGGCGTCATTAGCAGCACCCACAGCTGGGCGGCATAATTGATAGCTGCATCACCAACACCAACAAGTAGACGTAACACAAACCATATTTTGATTCCAGGAAAAAAGGGGAATAAGAGCAAGCTTACTAAGACTAAGCTTATCCCGCCAGCAATCAGTTTTTTGAATCCAATCGCTCCGAGAACTCTTTCAGCAATCAAGGTCATTCCGAATGATCCTATGTATAAAGCAGCTGCATTTAGTCCATTAAGCGAAGAGGAAACTCCTTTCTGCTCCAATAGAATGGATAATACGGGAAGCAGCATTCCTTGGCTGAGTCCAGCCGCTATAGTAGCGGTAATAAGAATCATGAAATTCATTTTGCTGTTACTTCGAATAGATAATCTTGGCCGGTCTGACACAGATGATATCCCCCTATGATTAATAACGCTAATTTGTTCTAACGCCAATTGGCAAACACCGAACATTATAGTGGACAACCCTCTTCAAAACAAGAGATAATATGAAGATGTTACGGATTTCCTGGGGGTGCATGAGACATGGAGTACGAATTAAAGATCGACGTATCGCCGGTTTATGAACTGCTGGACAGTTTTATGTTATATGTAACTAGAAAATGGATCTCCAATTTGGACATTGGTCCCCACTGGATAAGTGATGTGGAAGATCGCATTTCTTCTCATAAGGTAACAGCTTTAATGCAGGCCGCCGAATGGCCTTTTACGGATTATGATGTGCTATATGCCTGGGTATACATTCGAGGACCCGCAACGTCAGTTCAGCATTTCTTAGATGATCTGGATTCAGCCTCCATAGAAGAATGTTATCAGCAGATCGCTCCGCTCATTCAGGAGTTTACGATTGAAGATGCTTTTCGGATCCGGAGCAGCTATAGTCCACTCTTGCGTCTCTGGTACGAGCAATACTTCCGCCATGTGGAGCACAAAATATTACCGCTATTAATTGAAGATGCTTCTGAGAAAAAAATGCTTGAAAGCAAAATGGACCCCATTTCTCTAATTGAATACGCATCTGGCGGTGTAGTTTTCGAGGAAATCACGGATCTTAAAACAATTGTATTACTACCAACTGTTCATAATCGTCCGATTAACACCTACTGCTTCTACAAAACCATGGTAATCGTACAGTATCCTGTAGATGTACCTTTAGAAGACGAAAACGAACCACCCATGGTGCTTTTGCGCATGACCAAGGCACTTTCCGACCCCACCAGACTTCGATTGCTACGCTATGTCGCACATGAACCCAAGTCGTTGTGGGAGATGCAATCTGATCTTAATCAATCCAGAGAAATGCTGATGCATCACCTTATGATTCTACGAGTAGCCGGCCTACTCCGCATCCATCTTAGGGGTGAACAAGATGAACGTTTCAGTATTCGCCCTGACGGCGCATCAGAGCTTCAGATGTTTCTAGAGTCTTATATTTACCTATAGAACACGATACAGATACAGATCCAAGGAGTGAGAGATATGAAATACACGACACAACAGGTGATTTTTGATTTAGATGATACACTGGTCCACTGCAACAAATATTTCGATCTGATTTTAGGGCAATATTTTGAGCTGATGACCGATTGGTTTAATGAATTTGGCCCAAGTACCAGTGAATTACGTAACAAACAAATAGAAATTGACGTGCACACGGTCAACACAAGTGGTCTGGCCAGCGATAATTTCCCTAAATCCCTAATCGCTACCTACCGCTATTTCTGCGCCAAATATAATCGTCCGACGGACCGTTTTCAAGAGCAACAGTTACATAAGCTTGGATTAAGCGTCTATGATCAAGAAATCGAAGCTTACCCTGGTATGGTTGAAACGCTGGATACTCTGAAGCAGGATGGTCACCATTTATTCCTGTATACAGGTGGAGACGATACGATCCAACAACGTAAAATTGAACAAATGAAGCTGGATGCTTACTTTGATGACCGGATCTATATTCGTCAACATAAAAATGTTGAGGCGCTTGAGAATATTTTGACTACACAAGGCTTTGACCGTAAACGTACTTGGATGATTGGTAACTCGCTACGCACAGATGTACTTCCGGCAGTAACCGCAGGCATTAACAGTATCTATCTGAAACAACAGAATGAATGGAGTTACAATCTTATAGAACTAGAGCAAGAGATGCAGCAAGCTGTGAAGACGATTTCCTCCATCCATGAGGTTCCTCCTGTTATTCGTACTGCTACTCTGCAGAAACTCTAGGTGTAACGTAACCTCAGACATTGTTACAAATGACATATCTTCTCTTCCTTTGGGATGATTATACTATTTTTGTACCATTCCCATAGGAGGTAGGAGATGAGATATGAATAAGAAAGTGAAGTCCAACCATTCTCGAACTAACAAAACAATGCTTCCCATGCTCTTAGGCGTAATTGTTGTAATCCTTATTGCTGTTATTGTCTTCATTCTAAATGACAAGACGGACAGTACAGAGGGGCTACCTAACTACACCGATGTGAAGGGGAGCATTGTTGTTGATGGGCTGAAATATGAAAAGCAACCTCATCTTGGAAGCCCTGATGCCAAAATCAAAGTCATCGAATTCGCAGATTTCAAATGTCCTGCCTGCAAAAATTGGACGGAGAAATATCTGGATACATTTGTTAAGGACTACGTGGATACCGGTAAAGTTGAGCTCTTCTTCATGAACTTTGCCTTTTTGGATCGAGATTCCTATCTTGCTGCAAGTGCAGGCGAAGCCATTTATAAGCAAAGCAACGAGAAGTTCTGGGAATATCTTCATAAGCTCTACGCCAATCAAGGTGATGAGAGCAAAATATGGGCCACACAGAAGTTCATTCTAAATTTCGTCAAAAATAACATCGAAGGTATTGATTACACACAATTCGAGACCGATCTCAAGAATCACACCTACATGTTCGACGTCAAAGAAGATTTCAAGATCGCGGGATCATACGGCGTCAACGGAACACCTAAATTCATGGTAAACGGTGCCTTGCTTCCTGACTCCTCCTATGAAGGGTTAACTGCAGCGATTGAAGCGCAGCTGGCTAAATCCGCTGAATAATTATAAGGCGTTATTAAAAAGGTGTCTCTGCCATGTATCCATCATGGCTAGAGACACCTTTTTACCGTACACACATTCGTTCCGATCGGCTATGATTCTATTGCTAATTGGCCCGTATCCATATTTTGAAGCACTAGCTTGCCTTCCAGAGGTGTACCGTCTTCGCTGGTAAGCTTTAGCTTGCCTGTCCGACCTTTCTCAACCAACGCCTTCACTTGCGCATCCGTGAGTGTACGACCATGATTCTCTTTCCATATCACGAATTTGCAGCCTTCCTTGTAATGAGAGCAGCCGTAGCCTTTTTTACCCATAAAAATCATTCCACCACAGCCGGGACGCGGACAGCTTCCGATGACCTTAGGACCTGAATTGGCGGATTCCTCTTCACTACTTACCTTACGCTTTCGCGGTGCTGCAGGTTTGTCGGTGATTTTACGAGATGTATTTCCAGCACTTCGCCCTTTAGCACTTGTATTGACAGAAGGCGTCTCCCCTTCAAATGAGGTTTTGGACGCCCGAGATTGTACTCGTACTTTATCTACAATCATGCAGGCGAATCTTTTTACATTCTCCATAAACTGCCCGTCCGAAGCCGTTCCTCTCGATATTTCGTTCAAACGACGTTCCCATTGTCCAGTCATTTCCGGTGAAGTCAACAGCTCAATACCCGCTCCACGAATCAGCTCAATGGCTGTTCGTCCTTTTTGTGTAATGGCAATTTTTTTGCCCTGCATTTCGATGTATCCGACATTCTTCAGCCGTTCTATCGTTGCTGCGCGAGTAGCCGGAGTTCCAAGCCCTGAATCCTTCATAGCATCGCGAAGCTCTTCATCCTCAATCTGCTTTCCGGCACTTTCCATCGCTCGAAGCAGCGTACCCTCTGTGTAATGCTTGGGTGGCTGGGTATCTTTCTCTTTAACAATAGCTTCACTACAAACCACTTCTTCAGCCGGAGCAATAGAAAATGGTTCATTCACTTCGATCTCTTCGTCCTCTTCCTCATCCTTGTTCTTACCCTTGGAAGACTTCGCTTTATCCTTCTTCTGGTCTGCGTAAATGACCTTCCAGCCGAGGCTTAATAATTCCTTAACTGTAGTTTTGAACTTTTCCTCTTCAACCTCGGTCATCACCGTATGCACTTTATACTCCGCTGCCGGATAGAACTGAGACAAAAAGCGCCGAACAATCAGATCATACAGCTTTCCCTCATCTGCACTAAGTCCTGATGCTTTACGATATGTAGGTAAAATCGCGTGGTGATCCTCAACCTTCGAGGGGTTGCAGATGAATTTATTCCCTTTATGAACCAGATTACGGTTCGCACCCTTCACCCATTCATCATAAGCCGTCCCTTGCAGCGCAGATAACGTCTTATGCATCTCAGGAATATTCTGTTCGGTAACATAGTTGGAGTTCGTCCGCGGGTAAGAGATCACCTTATGCTTTTCATATAACGCTTGAGCGATATCGAGCGTCTTTTTCGCGGAAAAAGCGTACTTTCCATTCGCCTCCCGCTGCAGCAGCGTTAAATCGTACAGCTTATTGGGATACTCTTTCGTTTCCTTAACCTCGTAAGACTCAATCCGGCCCGGTTTTCCTTTGACCTTAGCAGCCAGCGCCTCCGCCTTATCCCCGTCGGTCAGCCGATCTCCCTGCCACATGCCTTTATAGGTCATTTCATTCTGAGTAAAATGTCCTTCCACCTCAAAAAACTTAAGGGAAGAGAACGCCTCAATGGTCTTCTGACGGTCGTAAATCAACGCGAGCACGGGAGTTTGAACTCTGCCCACGGACAGCAGCACATTATGTTTTGTAGTAAAGGCACGTGATCCATTCATTCCTATGAGCCAATCGGCTTCACTGCGTGCCTTTGCAGCTTTGGTTAAATTCTCGTACTCCGATCCATCCTTCAGCTCCTGAAATCCTTTGCGAATGGTTTCTGGCGTCAAATCCGAGATCCATAGCCGCTTCACAGGATGCTCCAGCTTCAAATGCCGTTGAATGAGTGAAAAGATATGCTGCCCTTCTCGCCCGGCATCGCATGAATTCACTAGAAGATCACTACGTTTCGCAAGATCTCCAATGACCTTGAGCTGGTCGATTGTCCGCGCATTAGGAACCAGTTTGAATTGGTCTGGAATAATGGGCAGATCATTAATGTTCCACTTTTTGTATTTAACATCATAAGCATCCGGCTCGGCCAAACCGATTAAATGCCCTATAGCCCATGTAATAATGTACTGCTCCCCTTCAAGATAGGAACGGTAATTTTTGGCCTTTGGTTCTATTGCGGCGGCGATATTCCGCCCCATATCCGGTTTCTCCGCAATAATGAGTGTCTTCAAAAACAATCGCTCCTTACCTTTTCGTTCTTAAGTCCAAAATGCGTCCAGTATTCTATTATAACATTAACCTCGGTTTTTTTTAATGGATTGGTTAGTAGGCATTGGAAAAATTCAGACTTCCCTTAGTCTTTTCTATGAATTAGAATAGTTTGGTAAACGAGTTTTATATATCGGAGGAATCAAAACGTGTCTGAAAACAACAAATTTACAGAACCTTATACGGACAGAGACGGTCACTATCTGAAAGCAGAATGTGAGCGCTGCTTCGGTTTGTGCTGTTCCGCACTACCTTTTTCAGCTTCAGTGGATTTTGCTATGGATAAAGCAGCTGGCCAGCCGTGCCAAAACCTACAATCGGACTTTCGCTGTGGTGTACATACAGATTTAAGAGCGCTTGGATTTCGTGGTTGTACTGTATATGACTGTTTTGGGGCTGGGCAAAAGCTCTCTCAGGTCACTTATACTGGTGAGGACTGGCGGAAGAATCCAAAAACTGCGAAGCAAATGTTCGAGGTATTTCCGGCCATGTGGCATTTGCACGAATTGCTATGGTACTTAAATGAATCATTGAACTTAGATATAACCCATTCAATACATGTTGAGCTGCAAACAGCACTCGATGAGACGGAACAACTAACTTCACTTAACCCTGATTCTCTACAGAAGGTGAATGTTGACGCTCATCGAGCAAAGATTAATCTGTTGCTGTTGCAAGTCAGTGAACTTGTCCGTACTGAGGCTCGTCGTAAACTAAAAAAAGCATCGAGAACTTTCAGCCGTGGCGCTGACCTTGTCGGCGCAAATCTTAAAAATGCAGATCTCAGGGGCGCCAACCTGAGGGGAGCCTATTTGATTGCCGCTGACCTTAAAGGTGCTGATCTTAGAGATGCAGATCTTATTGGTGCAGATTTCCGTGACACTGACCTTAGGGGCGCAGATCTATCAGAGAGTATTTTTCTAACTCAGGGGCAGATTAATGCGGCGAAAGGCGATGATCTCACTAAATTACCGCCAGCACTCACCCGCCCTGAACATTGGCTTTCGAAATGAGTTGTAGAAATTATACCTGCTGCGAAAAGAATTCTTGGATACGAGAAAGGGCTTCGATCATTTCTAAGACCTCTTTACCCGCAGAGGCTCTTTCTAGATACTCCACCCTACCTTGTGCAGCTTCTTTACCGACTACTAGCGTTACGGGTATACCAATCAAGCTTGAATCCTTAAATTTAACGCCAGCACGTTCATCCCTATCATCCAGCAGCGTCTCAATACCGAGTTTAGTAAGCTGAAAATACAGCTCCTCTGCAACTGCCAGTTGCTCCAAGTCCTTTATGGATATCATCAAAATATGAACCTGATAAGGTGCTAATGCAACTGGCCACATTATTCCTTGATCATCATGATTCTGTTCTACTATCGCGGACAATAGCCGTGAGATCCCAATGCCATAACACCCCATGATCATAGGCTGACTCTTGCCAGAACGGTCTAAAAAGGTAGCTCTAAGCTTCTCACTGTATCTGGTTCCTAGTTTAAATACATGCCCAACTTCTATTCCTTGTTGGAAATGCAGAACACCATTCTCGCAGTGTGGACAAGCTTCTCCTTCTGCTACATTACGAAAATCCCCCACATGTTCAAGCCCAAAATCTCTTCCAGGTACAACATTTCGGAAATGGTAATCTTTTTCTCCCGCCCCCGTCGTCCCTTGAATCATTTCTGTTACTACTGCATCAACGAGTACAGTTATTTGCAGTCCCACAGGCCCTACAAACCCACTCTCTACTCCCGTTAAGGATTTCACAGCATCATAGTCAGCAAGTGCAATCTCCGCCGCACCGATATATTTACTTACTTTTATCTCATTGACTTCATGATCTCCTCGAACCACTACAGCAAAGAATTGTCCGTTTCCTTCATAGATCAATGTTTTCATAATCTGCTCGGGCTGGATCTCCAGCTCCTGCTCTAATTGATTTATAGTGCGGATATCTGGGGTGTGGAATTTCTCTATTTCGGGTAATTCAAAGTTTAATGCTTTCTTTACAGGCTGTACGGCTTCTGCCTGCTCCAGATTGGCCGCATAATCGCAAGAGGAACATACTGCAATCGTATCCTCCCCGATATTAGCCAGTGCCATAAATTCATGGCTGCCCCCTTCTCCGCCAATCGCACCAGAATCTGCAAGAACTGCTCTAAACTTCAGTCCACAGCGAGTAAATAATCGGTGATATGCATCGAACATTTGGAGGTATGATTTATCGAGTCCTTCTGTGCTGATGTCAAAAGAGTACGCATCCTTCATCAAGAACTCTCTTCCTCTTAGCAATCCAGAACGTGGTCGCCGTTCATCTCGAAACTTAGTCTGAATTTGATAAACGGTAACAGGAAGCTTACGATAGGAGCTAATCTCATTCCGCACAAGTGAGGTTACTGCTTCTTCATGCGTTGGACCGAGAATGAATTCCCGCTCATGGCGATCCTTAAAAGTCATCAATTCCTTCCCATAAACATCATAACGTTCTGATTCCTTCCAAAGTTCTGCAGGCTGCATGGATGGCATTAAAATCTCCTGGGTTCCGGAATGATCCATCTCTTCCCTTACAATCGCTTCTATCTTCCGCAGAACCCGCCGACCAAGTGGTAAATAGGTATACACTCCAGCAGCTAATTGGCGGATATATCCTGCACGCAGCAGTAACTGATGACTAATGGTCTCCGCCTCCGAAGGCACCTCACGCAGTGTTGTTAATAATAAATTGCTCTGTCGCATCTTAATACCCTCCCCATAAATTATCTCTTTAAATGCAAAAAGACACATTCGTCAGGGACGAATGTGTCGTGATACCACCCTTATTCAACTGCCAGCTCAACATACAATTCTTTTGAATATGGCAATTCTCAAATCGGATAACGGTCGATTCCGGCAGCGGGTAAGAAAATACTACCGCTACAGCTACCAAGGCAGGATACCATTCACACGTGTTCGAGGAACCTTTCACCCGGTGGGTTCCCTCTCTGTTCTAACGCTTTTTGAATCGTAGATCCTTGGTCAATGCTTTTATCATTTAAATATTGTATTAAATCCTAATTCCTAAACAAGAACAGTTGAACCCATCAAGTATTTATCCACTTCACGCGCAGCTTCGCGTCCTTCATTGATGGCCCAAACGACCAAGCTTTGACCACGGCGCATATCGCCAGCAGCAAATACTTTATCTATGTTCGTATTGAATTTACCATAACGTGCTTTCACATTGGAACGACGATCTGTTTCAAGTTCAAGCTGTTGAATAATATCTTGTTCAGGACCATCAAAACCAATGGCAATCAGAGCGAGTTGAGCAGGATATACAGCTTCAGTGCCTGGAACAGGTTGATAGATCTTACGACCTGTCTCATCTACGATCCGGCGGATCTGTACGGTGTGAAGCTCTTTCAAGTTGCCCTCTTCATCCCCAACAAATTTAGTAGTCATGATAGAAAATTCACGCGGATCATCTCCAAAAATGGCTTTAGCTTCTTCTTGCGCGTAATCCAGGCTGTATACATTCGGGAATTGAGGCCATGGATTAGCAATCGGATCACGCTGAAGAGGTGCTTTTTCATGTGTACCAAATTGAGTGATGCTGCTGCAGCCATGACGAAGTGCTGTAGCAACACAGTCAGAACCAGTATCACCGCCACCCAAGACGATCACGTCTTTACCTTCTGCAGATACATAGTTGCCATCTTCAAGATTGGAATTTAGATAGCTCTTAATTGTACCATTTAAATAATCCATGGCGTACATAACACCCTTAAGCTCACTGCCTTCAACGTTAAACCGACGTGCCTTTGTAGCCCCACCACACAGAACAACCGCATCATACTCATCCACTAGCTGTTGAGCAGGAATATCCTTACCAATCTCTGTATTCACCACAAAATTAATGCCCTCTGCAGCTAATAAATCTACACGACGTTGTACAACTCTCTTATCGAGTTTCATAGTGGGAATGCCATATGTCAGCAGTCCGCCGATGCGGTCACTGCGTTCAAATACAGTTACAGTATGTCCAGCCTTATTTAGTTGAGCTGCTGCTGCTAGTCCAGCAGGTCCAGAACCTACGATTGCAATCTTTTTGCCTGTACGTTTCTCTGGAGGATTAGGTACAACCCAGCCTTCTTCAAAGCCCTTATCAATAATAGCTAGCTCAATGGTCTTAATGGTCACCGGCTGTCCAATTAGACCCACTGTGCAAGAGCCTTCGCAAGGGGCAGGACAAATGCTTCCAGTAAACTCAGGGAAATTATTCGTCTTATGCAGACGTTCCAGTGCTTCTTTCCAGAGTCCGCGGTACACCAAATTATTCCACTCGGGAATTAGATTATGAACTGGACAACCCGAGGTTCCACCAGCCATATCAATTCCTGTATGACAATAAGGCGTTCCGCAATCCATGCAGCGCGCTCCTTGTGTCTGAAGCTCGTCCTCGGATAAATGATGGTGGAACTCCTCCCAGTCTTTTACCCGCTGTTCAGGATCCCGATCACCTGGGAGCTGCCGTTTATACTCCATAAAACCTGTAGGTGTAGACATGTTTACGTTTCCCCCATCCGTTCTCTTCGTGTTGAAGTATAGTACATTGTAGCATATTGCGGCTTCTTATGGTTGTGAGCAGCGCAATGAAGTACCTGCACATTCTATACCTGTAGATTATCATTTCTAATTTTAATTATAGTAGCACTCATTACTTTTGCACAGTAATGGATTAATCTACTGATTTTTTGTACTATTTCACATGTTATGTCAGAGAAAACGTTTTATTGCTATTCCGTACGTTCATAAACAAGAAAACGGTAATCATACGGATTCTTTTCATCACGAATTCCCTTCTTATTTGAAACCTCTTTCCACAGACTCCAGTCAATATCAGGAAACCGGGTATTCCCTTCAAAATCCTGTTCAATTTGTGTTAACATCAGCTTGTCAGCATATGGCAACATCAGCTTATAAATTTCCGCACCGCCGATCACCATCAGCTCATCGCCTTTTCTACCCTCGCTGAGAGCTTCCTCAAGCGTGTGTACAACCTCTGCACCTTCAGGAGAATAACCAGTATCTCTAGTCATAATTAAGCTTGTTCTGCCCTTTAGAGGCTTCCCTCCGAGTGAATCCCACGTTTTGCGGCCCATAAGCATTCTCTTCCCCAGTGTTTCTGCTTTGAAATAAGCAAAATCCAGCGGTAAATGCCAAGGCATATCATTATCTTTTCCAATAACATGGTTGGTGCCCATTGCCCATATTAAGCTAATACTCATGAAACACGCTCCTTCCTACCTATTAAGATCAAAAAATCTTGATAACAATTCATTTACACAGCGATCGGCGCTTTTATCGAAGGATGCGGGTTGTACCCTTCAATGATAAGGTCTTCCAGCTCGATATCAAAAAGTGATTTCTGATTTGAATGAATGACCAATGTAGGCAATGGTCTTAAGTCTCTTGATAATTGCTCTTTTACTTGATCAACATGGTTTGAATAGATATGTGCATCACTAATGCTATATACAAACTCACCTACTTCTAGACCACACTCATGTGCTATTAAATGTGTAAGTAATGAGTAAGACGGGATATTGAAGTTAGCGCCAAGAAAAGAATCAGCGCTGCGCTGCAGCAAGTGACAGCTTAATTTACCATTGGCAACATAGAACTGGAACATAACGTGGCAAGGGGGTAACGCTGCTTTACTTCCTTTTGCCCCAGCATTTATAACATCTTCCGGGTTCCATGCGCTTACAATTAAACGACGAGAATCAGGATTTGTTTTGATCTGATGAATTACATCTTGTAATTGGTCAATGGATTCACCCGTAGAAGATGTCCAATTTCGCCACTGCTTACCATAAACATTCCCTAGGTCACCATGCTTCGCTGCGAACGCATCATCTTCTAAGACACGATCACAAAATGCTTTCATCTCTGCTTGATAAACTTGATTGAATTCTTCATCAATTAAACAACGATTCCCGAAATCCGTCATATCTGGACCTGCATATTCGTCTGATTCAACCCATCTTTTGAAAGCCCATTCATCCCAAATATGATTATTATTTTTCAATAAATAACGGATGTTTGTGTCGCCTTTAATAAACCATAATAATTCACTTGCGATTAAACGGAACGGTGTCCGTTTTGTTGTAAATAATGGGAAGCCTTTGGATAAATCAAATCGCATTTGATAACCAAATACACTAATTGTACCTGTTCCGGTACGATCTTCTTTTTTTACACCATGATCTAAAATATATTGTAAAAAATTCAAATAGGTTTGTTCTAACTCATTATTCAATTTACTGCACCTCCGTAATATTTCACCTCATATATTATATCTGAAAAATCCGATTTTTGTAGAAGGTAAGATATTTTTTAAATTTATTTAATAATCTGGGGAGTTCACTACTCCGATATCCTTAACTCTACTCTAACCCCATAAGCACGAAGTGAGGCTTGTCCACCTACAGGGAAAGTAATCATAGGGGATGTATGTCCAAAGTCCACGTCTGCAATGACAGGAATGTCTGATAGCTCTTCTTTCGAAGTTATGATTTTGATCAACAGTTCTTTAGTCATGCGTGATCCTTGTTGGAATCTTCCAATAACCAATCCTTTAACATGCCGAAAATCCGGTTGATGAATCAGCGATTGTAAATCCCTATCAAACGTTGCAGGCGATGATTCATAATCATCCTCTAGAAATAATATCGAATTTTTTAAACTTGGCATATACTCCGTTCCCTGCAAAAGATTTAATGTACAAAGGTTCCCACCGATAATTGTCCCCTTTGCTTCCCCATCATTGATAATGAATGGGCCCTCATTTCTGATAAATACACGGTTCTCCTGATCCAGATACCACTCATCATCACTCCAATGCTTCGAAGGCCTCACCACTATTTCTTTGTTGTCCATCATCAGCTTACGGAAATATTCGGTTGTATATTCATTGTCGTGAAGCATTGCGAAGCTAGAAAAATGTGGTCCGGAATATGTAACTAATCCTGTTTTAGCATAGATCGCATTACTTAAAGCCGTAATATCCGAATACCCGCATAATCGTTTAGGATGCTCAGCAATGAGGGAATAGTCGATATAACGTAGCAGCTGATTGCTATTAAAGCCTCCAATGGTCGTAAGAATCCCTTTAACATTCGGATCTAAAAAAGCTTCGTGCAAATCCTCTATTCTAGAATCGATCGATGAGGAGACAAAATCATCCTTCTCAAAGGAATTTACGGAAAATGATATCCGAAAACCTAATTTTTGCAGCTGTTCTTTGGCAATTTTCCTTTGTTCAGCAGCGATTAATGACAGACTTCTGGCGGGTGAGATGATCCGCAACTCATCACCAGGCTTTAACTTATTGGGTTTCATCATTTGTCCTCCCTATATAAGTTTTTAAAATACGGATGAATGATTTTATAGAGTATTCGATCAATTTGTTTCATCTCCTTCCATTATATCTATTTTCAAAAAAAGTGGAAAACTCAAAAAGGCGAAACGCAAATGCGTTCCGCCTTTCAGTGCCTGCTAGAGCAATTGGGTAAAGAAATTATTTCATTACGTGAATAGGGTGACCTTCAACCAATTCAGCAGCTTCCATGACGATTTCGCCAAGGGTTGGATGCGCATGAATAGTCAAAGCGATATCTTCAAGTGTTGCGCCCATTTCGATAGCCAAACCAAGTTCAGCGATCAAGTTAGAAGCTTCGATACCAACGATTTGTGCACCAAGCACAAGATTGTTCTCGGAGTTAGCAACAATTTTGATGAAACCTTCTGGGCTGTTCAAAGATACGGCACGGCCATTCCCTGCAAATGGGAACTTACCAGCTTTCACTTTGTAGCCTTTGTCTTTCGCTTCTTTCTCAGTCAAACCAACGCTTGAGCACTCAGGATCTGTAAACACAACTGCTGGGATGACTTTGTAGTCAACAACAGATGTAAGTCCTGCAATCGCTTCTGCGGCAATCTTACCTTCATAAGAAGCTTTGTGAGCCAACGCCAGACCTGGAACAACGTCGCCGATAGCGAAGATGTTAGGAATGCTAGTGCGACCTTGGTGATCGACTTTGATCAATCCACGCTCTTCGAGCTCAAGACCAATCAGGTCTAGTCCAAGTTCACCGTCAGTGTTAGGACGACGGCCTACAGTAACAAGCAAGTAATCCGCAGTTACTTCTTTGGATTCGCCACCAACAGAATACTTCACAGTAACTTCCTTGTCGTTCTGTACAGCACTTTCAGCTTTAGCGTTAGTTACGATTTCGATGCCAGTTTTAGCCATGTTCTTCGCAACCAAACGAGTCATATCTTTATCGAAGCCTGGAAGTACAGTATCCAAACCTTCAATGATGGTTACTTTAGTACCGAATTTGGAGTACATTTGGCCAAGTTCAGCGCCGATGTATCCACCACCGATTACGATCATGCTCTTCGGAATTTCTGGAAGTTCCAGAGCTTCAGTCGAAGACAAAATGCGTCCACCGAATGGGAAAGGTTTCAATTCAATCGGACGGGAACCTGTAGCAATGATACAGTGTTTGAAGCGATAACGTGGGGATTCATGATCATTGAACACACGTGCTTCTGTGTCGCTGATAAACATGCATTCGCCGTTAAATACTTCAATTTTGTTACCCTTCATCAAGCTAGTCACGCCGCTAGTCATTTTCTTAACAACGCCGTTTTTGAACTCTTGAGTTTTGGCAAAATCCACTTTAACGTTCTCAGCTGTAACACCGAAAACTTCACCATGCTTAGCAGATTCGAACTGATGTGCTGCTGCAATCAGTGCTTTAGAAGGGATACATCCGCGGTTCAAACATACACCGCCGAGTTCCGATTTATCCACGATGAGGACTTTTTGGCCGAGCTGAGCGGCACGAATTGCCGCTACATACCCACCAGGACCTGCACCAATGACCAATGTGTCAATATCTAGAGAAGCGTCTCCTACTACCATAATTATACCTCCATAACCAGCAGCTCAGGATTATTGAGCAGCGATTTAATGTAGTTCATAAAGTTTTGAGCAGTCGCACCATCGATAATACGGTGGTCAAAGCTGAGTGACAACGCCATTACAGGAGCAACTACGATTTCACCATTTTTCACAACTGCTTTTTCACTGATACGGCCAGTTCCGAGGATAGCCACTTCAGGGAAGTTAATGATTGGAGTAAAGAACATGCCGCCAGCAGAACCAATGTTACTGATGGAGATCGTGCTACCCTTCATTTCGTTAGCAGACAATTTACCGTCACGACCACGAACAGCAAGGTCAGTGATGCTGCTAGCGATCATCCAAATGCTCTTACGATCAGCGTCTTTGATAACTGGAACGATCAGACCGTTAGGAGTATCAGTAGCGATACCGATATTGTAGTATTTCTTGTAGACGATTTCGCCTGCTTCTTCATCAATCATAGCGTTGAGCGCTGGGAATTGACGGGAAGCCGCAACCAAAGCTTTAACAATGAACGGAAGGTAAGTAACCTTAACGCCTTTTTTCTCAGCGATAGGTTTCATACGTGTACGGAATGCTACCAGTTCAGTAACATCTACTTCGTCCATAATGGTAACGTGTGGTGCAGTGTAAGCAGATTTAACCATTGCGTTAGCGATCGCTTTACGAATGCCCTTGTATGGTACACGTTCTTCTTCAAGACTTACATTACCGCTTGCTGCTGCAGATGTTGCTTTAGCTTCGGTCTTAGCAGCCTTAGGAGCTTCAGTAGCCGCTACTGCCGGTGCTGCAGCAGGTGCTGAACCACCCTTCAAGAATGCTTCTACATCTTCACGTGTGATTTTGCCGCCTTTTCCAGTTCCGTTCACTTTGGAAATATCGACTTTTTGCTCACGAGCAAATTTGCGAACGCTTGGTGTAGCCAATACATCGCGGTCAGGAGCTGGTGTTACACTTGCAGACCCGCCTTGTTTAGCATCAGATGGGCTAGTTGCTGCAGGGGAAGAAGTAGTATTTGCACTTCCTTGTGCTGCATCGGCTTCAGCAGAGGCATGACCTGCTTGTTCAGGAACGTCACCTTCTGCTGCAATGATAGCTACAACATCGCCAACGCGGCATACTTGACCATCTTTAGTCAGAACTTCCAACACAGTACCATTCACTGGACAAGGAACTTCAACAACAGCCTTGTCATTTTGAACTTCCATGATGATATCATCATCGGTTACTTTGTCACCGGCTTTGATATGCATTTTGATGATTTCACCTTCATGCAGACCTTCACCTAGTTCTGGGAAACGATACTCAAAATTTGCTGATTTAGCATTCGAAGATGCAGGAGCAGCAGCTGGAGTTGGAGCCGGAGCTTCTTCAGCAGCATGACCTTCTTGCTCAGGAACGTCGCCCTCAGCTTCGATAATCGCTACAACTTCGCCAACACGGCATACTTGACCATCTTTAGTCAAAACTTCCAACACAGTACCGTTCACTGGACAAGGTACCTCAACTACCGCCTTGTCATTTTGAACTTCCATTACGATATCATCATCCGTTACCTTGTCACCGGCTTTGATATGCATTTTGATGATTTCACCTTCATGCAAACCTTCACCTAGTTCAGGGAATCGGTATTCAAACTTTGCCACTTTGAAAACCTCCTTGTGAAATTGGGACTGACCTTATGATTAGAGAAGAAGAAACGACGTTGTCATCCCTAAAGGATGACAACCGTTTCTCATAGGAAATATTTTAGAAATCCAAAACTTTCTTCACGCCTGCAATAATACGCGCAGGGTTTGGAAGCCATGTATCTTCAATTTGTGCGAATGGATACACGGTGTCAGGACCTGCGATACGCAGAACCGGTGCTTCCAAGTGCAGCAGAGCTTTTTCGTTGATTTGTGCAATAACTTCAGCAGCCACACCGGAGCTCTTTTGAGCTTCTTGTACTACGATTGCACGATTAGTCTTCTTCACAGACGCTACGATAGTGTCGATGTCGATTGGACTTACAGTACGAAGGTCGATAATTTCAACGTTAACGCCTTCTTTTTCGAGTTGCTCGGCTGCTTTGGTAGCTGTATGTACCATCAGCCCGTAAGTAATGATCGATACGTCTGTACCTTCACGCACTACGTTTGCTTTGCCAAGTTCAACAGTGTATTCACCTTCTGGTACTTCAGCACGGAAAGCATGGTAAAGGTTCAAATGCTCCATGAAGAATACAGGGTCATTGTCGCGGATAGACGCGATTAGAAGTCCCTTAGCATCATATGGGTTTGAAGGAATTACTACTTTAATACCCGGGCTTTGCGCAATCAAACCTTCAAGTGAATCTGTGTGAAGTTCAGCAGCTTTAACCCCGCCACCAAAAGGAGTACGGAATACGATTGGAGCATTATATTTACCGCCAGAACGCCAGCGCAGACGTGCCGCTTGAACAACGATCTGATCCAGTGCTTCAAAGATAAAACCTACGAATTGAATTTCAGCAATCGGGCGGAAGCCTTGTACACCAAGACCAAATGCCAGACCACCGATAGCGGACTCAGCTAGTGGAGTATCAAAAATACGATCTTCGCCAAATTCTTTTTGCAGACCTTCTGTTACACGGAAAACGCCACCTACATTACCAACATCCTCTCCGAAGATAAGAACGTTAGGGTCACGATTCAGTTCAACGCGCATCGCGTCGCGAATCGCTTCTTTCATATTCATTTGTGCCATTGCCTGATATCCCCCTTATTCAAAATCGGCTTTTTGCTCTTCCAGATGTTTAGGTGTTACTTCGAACATGCTGTCGATCAAGCCAGGTATTGTCATTTTTTCGGTTTGTTCAGCTTTTTTGATCTGCTCGTTAACTGTAGCTTTCGCTTCATCTTTCACGCGCAGCGTATCTTCTTCAGTCCAAAGACCTTTCTTCTCCAAATACTTGGCAAGACGGTTGATTGGATCCTTTTCACTCCATTGTCCCTCTTCTTCTTTCGAACGATATTTACTTGCATCGTCAGAAAGGGAGTGTGGACGGAAACGGTAAGTTACAGCTTCGATCAATGTAGCACCTTCGCCATTACGTGCACGCTCAGCAGCGTCACGAACAGCACTGATTACTGCAAAGATGTCCATGCCGTCAACTTTAATTCCTGGAATACCAGCTGCAACCGCTTTGTGAGCGATCGACTTGGAAGCAGTTTGTTTTGCGAACGGAGTCGTAATCGCATAACCATTGTTTTGAACAAAGAAGATAACAGGCAGTTTAAAGCGACCAGCAAAGTTCAAGCCTTCATAGAAGTCGCCTTCTGAAGAACCGCCATCACCAGTGTAAGTAATTGCAACACTCTTTTGTTTTTTCAATTTAAAGCCCATTGCAATTCCTGTAGCGTGCAGGATTTGCGCGCCGATGATGATTTGTGGCATCAATACATTAACGCCATCAGGAATCGCTCCACCATGCTGGTGTCCACGGGAATATAAGAATGCTTGGTACAATGGAAGTCCGTGCCATACTAGCTGCGGAATATCACGGTAGCCTGGGCATAAGAAGTCTTCTTTCTCCAAAGCGTACTCGCTACCAATCATAGTAGCTTCTTGACCGGATACCGGTGCGTAGAAACCAAGACGGCCTTGACGGCCAAGATTTACTGCACGATCATCCCAAGTACGGGTAAATACCATACGATACATAATTTCTTTCAGTTGATCGTCGGTTAAATCAGGCATTTTATCCTTGTTGATAATTTCTCCATCCGGGGAAAGTACCGTTAGAGCCTCGACGTCCTCTGTATACACTTCATAAGGAACTTTACTCATTATCTTCACCTCAATAAAAAAATTTGAATATCAGCTGCCTCTGTTATAATATTATTATACACCTGTTTGGTTACTTTCGTCAAAGAAATACTTATAAAATTTATATTCCTTTAAATTTTGTATGTATAACAGGTGATTTATTTTTATATAACAGTTTAAAGCTTTTGGAACAAGTAAATGATTAATCACACAGTTACTCAGCTATTCATTTTAGAGCAAATCCGTGTGTATTGCAAAATTCGACAAGAAAGGTGACGTGGCAACTATGAGCGATTCTGTTTTTCTGAAACGCACAATTGTAAAAGAAACGCTTTGGAGTGAACATCTGCAGGAGGAACGCAAGTTACGCATCTACCTCCCTCCCGGCTACAACGAAGTTTTAAGCTACCCAGTGGTGTACTGCCAAGACGGTGAAGAATTCTTTAACTTTGGCCGCATTGCTACACTTGCTGGACGTCTTATAATAGAAGAAGACGTGGAGCCCTTCATCATTGTTGGTGTCGAAGTAGACGTCGCGGTGCGAACCCAAGAATATGCTCCTTTTGGCAACCGATTCAAACAGTACTTATCTTGCTTTTCCGAAGAGATTATTCCCTTCATTGAACAAAAATATCCTGTACGCCGTACGCCGGACGAACGTATCTTAGCTGGCGACTCCCTTGGGGGCAGTGTATCACTCCATCTTGCCCTTGCTTATCCAGCGATCTTTACCCGTATCATCAGCCTTTCAGGTGCATTCTATCCTGAATCCCGCGACATGCTGGCTGAGGAAGTGGATCTATCCTGGCTCAACATTAATATGGTCGTTGGTCTGCAGGAGACCGACTACAAAACGGATACTGGTATTTATGATTTTGTTCAGATGAATCGAGAAACAAAAACATTGCTTGAATCACGTGGAGCAACCGTATCCTACCGAGAGAAAGACGGACGCCATCTCTGGGGCTTCTGGCAGAAAGAACTCCCAGAATCTCTACTCTATTTTTTAAACACATAAAGACCTATTGATAGTTGTAAATAGTGAACATCTAAAGAACAGTATGTAGATTACTTGATGGCGCTTACAGTATAATCCAGCAACTTTACTCGATTTACAATATAAAACATACAAAGAGAGCTGTAATCCAAAGAGGTTACAGCTTTTCTCTTATCATTCTTTCCAGCAAGATGTCACAGCCCGCGTTAATCAAGTCATATACCTGCTCAAAATTACCTGTATAGTAAGGATCGGGCACTTCGCGCAGTTCCTCCTCAGGCAATAAATCCATGAAGAACATTAGTTTGGCGTCTTCCCCGCCTGAAACCTTTCGAACATTCTCTCCATTAGACTTGTCCATGCAGACGATGTAATCAAACTTTTGGAAGTCTTCGCTGCTAACTAGACGCGCCATCATATTCTCATAGCTAATGCTGTGCTGATCAAGAATATGTCTTGTTCCTTCATGTGGTTCCTTGCCAATATGCCAATCTCCAGTTCCCGCTGAGTCTACAAGAATCTTATCAGATAATTCTCGTTCATTAATCTTATGCCGCAGAACAGCCTCTGCCATTGGTGACCGACAAATATTACCTAGACATACAAACAGTACGCTTACGATTTTGTTCACCTCCCAGTTGTTAAACCTAATTATATGTGAATTTATACTCAAAAGATCGCACACTATCATTTTAGCGTTCTCGAGGTCAATTGTGCAACCTTTCGATCTGCATTATACTGGACAGGATACTCAACAAGAGGTTTAAAGGAGGAATGGATGTTATGTCATCCAAACGAGTCGTTATTTTTGCCGGTGGAGCATTATCTCCTGATTATTTCGATCTATTAGATGAAGATGATTTTATTATCGGTGCGGATGAAGGAGCATTGTTTCTCATTTCGCACGGATATACACCAGATATAGCAGTAGGTGATTTTGATTCTGTTTCACCTGAGGCACTTCAAAATATTGAAAAGAAAAGTAAGAAGACCATTACCTGTGATGCCGTGAACAAGGATTTGACAGATAGCGAGATGGCGCTCGATATTGCGATGGATTTGCAACCGGAGTCGATTCTACTATTAGGTGTTACTGGTACTCGTATTGACCATTCCCTGGCTAGCATTCAAATGATGACAAGAGCTCTGCAACGTCAAATCAACTGCTACGTCATGGACACTCATAACTATATAACCCTTACAGGTTCCAAGGTAGTGATCAACGATTTAGGCTACACGTACGTTTCTTTACTGCCTTTAACCCCAGAAGTATCAGGTATTACCTTAGAAGGGTTTCAATATCCATTAACTGACGCTACCCTGAAGCTTGGACAATCACTTGGTGTGAGTAACAAACTGATTTCGTCCTCAGGAACGGTTAACATTCGAAGTGGATTGCTGCTGATCATTCAGAGTAAAGACTAGATACATAGGGAACATAATTAACGTAAAAATGCTACTTTTTTATAGTTTAGAAACATCATTGTAACTTTTATATCAAATTCGAAAAAGCCGTGAAAACTCTTTAGTACCAAGGGTTTTTCGGCTTTTTTATGATCCCAATATATCAAATTATTAATTTTTTGTAACTTTTAATGAATTTTTAATAAAACGCTTACAACCCATGCCCAGCCTCACTTTATTGCACCTCTACCAATTTTTATGTAATAGATAACCTGCTATACTACGAATCAGGCAAGCAAGACAAACAAATTCAACAACAAAGACTAACACCTTGGAGGTACTACAACATGAATAAACAACAATGGATTAAAAAAGCGATTGTTATAGGAATGGTTACTACAATGGGCTTAGGTACAATGATGGCAACAGGCGTAGGCGCAACGAAAGTTGAAGCAGCTACCGTGTCTAAAGGTCAAAGTGTAGTGAATTTAGGGAAGAAATATATGGGCGTGCCTTACAAGTTCGGTGCATCCACTTCTACTACTAAAGTTTTTGATTGCTCTTCTTTTACAAAATACATCTTTAAACAATATAATGTAACATTGCCTCGTACATCCGTAGATCAATCCAAAGTAGGCACAGCTGTATCAAAAGCTGATCTTCGTGTAGGTGATCTAGTATTTTTCTCCAGCGGTAGCAGAGCAAACGGTAAAAATGTAACTCACGTTGCTGTTTATGCAGGCAATGGCAAAATTCTGCACACTTACGGTAAACCAGGTGTTACGATTTCCGATCTTAACTCCGGTAATTGGAAAAAAACATATTTAAAGGCTCGCCGCGTACTGTAAACAATCGCTCTGTGGTAGAGTCATAACTATAAGAGAGAACTAGTCTCAGGATGTGGTGCCGCCTTCGGGCGCCCTCATTACATATCCTGTTCCGCGAACAGTGTGAATTAACTTGTTCCGGTGTCCTTTATCCATTTTCAAACGGATATGTCTAATGTAAACATCTACAACATTGGTATCTGCGTGAAATTGGTAACCCCATACTTCCTTAAGTATCTCGATGCGGGAGCATATCATTCCTTGGTTCGCAGCGAGATAATACAATAGATCAAATTCTTTGGGTGTCATTTTTAACTCGATCCCGTCGCGACTTACAAACCTGCGGCTGGGATCGAGCATTAAACCATCGACTCTCAGTATTTGGTTTAAATTTCGACGCCGTCCAGTAAGGGTTAACAAATTTAGAATTCTGTGTTTGAATTCACCGGTATGTAAAGGCTTTGTCATATATTCATTACCCCCGGCTGAGAACGCCGAAACTGCCCCAGTTCCCGATTCAGATTGTTCACCGGAAATCACCATTACCGGTAGTATCATCCCCTCAGCTCTTACAGCGGAAATTATGTCCCAGCCTTCCCAAGTCCCCACCTCGCATAACTCAGCAAGCAGCAGTACCGGTTCTACTTTTGATATGGATAAGCGGAGATCCTCGGGATCTTCGCTTTTTGTTGCTTCAAGTCCAATATCTTGTAGCACACTTTCTATAACGGCTCGATCTTCTTCTCTACTACTGCTATCAGCCATATACCATATTATTTGTTCAATCACAAAGTCCCCCCATATCCATATGACTTGCACCAGCATCACAGCGGTACATATAGAATTCCCGGAAAACAAAAAGACCATTCCTGAGAAATGGCCTCAACACCTATTTACAGCTTCTTTATCCAAAATATCGATGATAAAAGCTTCGAGCAGCAGCAATATCTTTTGTCCCATGAATCAACGCTCTACCATCAGCAAAAATAACTAACCGATAAGGTCCTTCTATAAAAGAAACCAGATAAGCGTTGCTGTCCACACTTCCGCTTCCTAAACGAGACAACCGATCCGCAGTTTCCTGCAAATTAAGCTTCTGTGGTCGCGCAGGGCGAATTTGCACTGTATCCCTCCCACATAGAACATCGCCTCGTCCGGTATTCGCTGCCATTAGATAGGGATAGATCGGATGACTCCCACAAGAAGGGCAGTTTTTCTTTTTGGCAGCTTTTACTCCAATTTCATGGTATTCATTCCGCCACACATCAAACGTTAACAGTTTGTTTCTTAATTGAGCTTTACGCTTACCTAGTAGTTTCAACGCCTCTGCCGTTGCATTTGCCGTAACTAGTTGGACTGCCTGCGGTAGTATACCTGCCGTATCACAGGTATCACCTCCTAATGGTACTGTGCCTAGAAGACAATGAAGACATGGAGTTTCCCCAGGCAAAATCGTATATGTTATTCCATAACTGCCTACACATGCACCATAGATCCAAGGAATACCGTGCTTTTGCGCCATATCATTAATAATGAGCCGAGTATCAAAATTATCTGTACCATCCATGATCAGATCAACCCCTGAAATGAGCCCTTCCAGCTCTTCGGCACGAACATCTATAACGTGAGCATCAATAACGACCTCAGAATTAATCTGTTGAAGTCTGCTCTGCGCAGCAGCAGCCTTAGGTATACGTTCTTGGGCATCTGCCTCAGTATAGAGCTGCTGCCTCTGAAGGTTACTCCACTCTACATAATCACGGTCAGCTAAAATAATTTTACCGACCCCGCAGCGTACCAACGTCTCTGCAATTCCCGTACCAAGCGCACCTGCACCAACGACTAATACACTAGACTGCGCGAGCTCTTCTTGTCCTTCTACGCCAAATGGGGCAAAGCGGACCTGCCGCGAATAACGTTCTTCACGCCCATCATTATGGATCATTCGATCCCCCTCCCCATATCCAAAAACCGGAGAACAGCAGATCGTCTGCTATTCCCCGGGAGTATGATGATTCTATACTTGTACTGCTGACCACTGTTCAACATCCCAAATTTTCGTAACCCAATCTTCATAGAAATCAGGTTCATGGGAGACGAGCAGAACTGTGCCTTTATATTCTTGTAATGCCCGCTTCAGCTCAGCTTTGGCAATAACATCAAGGTGATTGGTAGGTTCATCGAACAGAACCCAGTTGCTCTCACGCATCAACAGTTTACAAAGACGGACCTTAGCTTGTTCACCACCACTCAGCATGCTAAGCGGTCGGGTAATATGCTCATTTTTCAGACCACAGCGAGCTAGATGTCCACGCACTTCATTCTGGGTTAGACTAGAAAATTCATTCCAGACATCCTCAATAGGTGTAAGATTAGCTGCTTTCACTTCTTGTTGGAAATACGCGGAGTTCAGATAATCTCCTAGATACGTTTTACCGCTATACGTAGGAATCACGCCAAGAATAGTCTTCAGGAGCGTCGATTTACCGACACCATTACAACCAGTTATAGCGATCTTCTCTCCACGCTCAATGGTCATATTTAGCATAGGTAACAACGGACGATCATATCCGATCTCGAAATCAATGCCTTCGAAGACTGTTTTACCGCTGGCACGACTCTCTTTAAACTTAAAGGTAGGCTTAGCAGCTTCTTCTGGACGATCAATTCGATCCATACGATCTAGTTGTTTCTCACGGCTTTTCGCCCGTCCAGATGTGGAGGCACGAGCTTTGTTACGCTGAATGAAATCCTCTTGTTTCTTAATAAAATCCTGTTGTTTCTCATAAGCATCAATGTGTTGGATTTTATTCATCTCGGCCATATTCAGGAATTTCTCGTAGTTCGCAGTGTAACGAGTAAGTTTACCGAACTCAAGGTGATAGACCACATTTACGACTTTATTCATGAATTCCGTATCATGAGAAATCAATATAAACGCATATGGATATTGCTTCAAATAGTTTGTTAACCAGTCGATATGCTCAACATCCAAATAGTTAGTAGGCTCATCCAGCAATAGTACATTCGGCTTCTCAAGCAGAAGCTTCGCGAGCAGAACTTTTGTGCGCTGACCCCCACTTAGTGAAGCAACATCACGGTCAAGTCCAATAACGGATAGGCCGAGGCCATTCGCCATTTCCTCAACTTTTACATCAATAAGATAAAAATCTCCGATGTCCAGCTGTTCCTGAATGTCTCCCATTTGCTCAAGTAACATCTCTAACTCTTCAGGAGAAGCGTCGCCCATCTTTTCAGTTATAGTTAGCATTTCCTGTTCCAGCTCTAAAAGCGGCAAGAAAGCGTCCTTCAATACATCACGGATGGTTTTCCCTGGCGTTAAGATCGTATGCTGATCCAAGTAACCATAACGGACGCGAGGCGTCCACTCTACTTTTCCACTATCCTTCAACAGTTTTCCTGTCAAAATATTCATAAGCGTCGATTTCCCTACGCCATTTGCTCCTACGATTCCCACATGCTCACCCGGTAACAACCGGAAAGAAACATTTTTAAACAACGTCCGATCCCCAAAATTATGGGAAACGTCTTCTACACTAAGTAAACTCATAAATTCTCCGCAAGCTCCTGTCTATACTTAAACTTATACTTTCTTATTTTTTTCAAAACACGTATAAATATATATTTTAACACACTTTAATGCAACACTGAACTAAAAGTTAGTTGAGTGAAAAGAGGAAGCATAGAGAACCGTTTCATTCAGCCTTTCTTTTAAAAAAACTTCGGGCTTTCCCCTTACTCGGTAAATCTAATACTTCCTCAAACATTCCATTGATCACTTCTATCAATTTCCCCTTAGGCTTGAATGGATCTTGCTGAAAAGGTAGTGCAAAAACCTTATCTGTACCTATAGCCGCTTGTAGCAGTTGTGCAGACGAGTGTTCAGCTAGCGGTAACCCTACCCTCCAATTCGTCTCAGGCTGTAAACCCTTACGCCTAATCCACAGAAGTAAATCTTCGAGTCGCCAATCTGCACCAGAAGTAATTAGAATTGGCATATCGCTATATTTGAACTCAGCAAGCGCCCCTTCATATTCCCCAACGCCAAGATCCAACACTACAAATTGATAATCCCCTCTCAGCAAATCAGCCATTTTTCCGTGAATAGGACGTTTCCAATAATGCACCCCTTTCCATGAAAAAGCAGCTTGTTCCTCCTTAGATGGGACAGGAGTAATCTGTGTGTACAATAGGTTGCGAATGCGGTCATAAACCGATGAATTGGGTGAACAATCAACCCAAGCCGTTGCCCCCTTCTGTGCAAGAAAGCTACTCAGCGCAAAAGAAGTATGTGTTGTTCCAAGACCTGAAGCTACACCGAGCAAAGCAATAACAAACGATTTTCGCTTTTCAAGCGGTAGCGGTAGTGAGACTGCTAAAACACTTCCTCTCTCCCTTTCGGATTCCACTTTAACTAACGCCTCTAGAACTGTTTCTGCATTCTGATACCGTTCCTCCGGATGATGCCGCAGCAAACGTCTTACGATTGGTATTATCCCAACTGGCATATGGTTATATAACCGATCTTCCATTCCGTACTCCCAGTGGCTACATTGCCCTCCAGTTGCCATATAGAGAATTAATGCTCCAAGTCCATATAAATCAGATACTGGCTGACTCTGTCCACCTCCATATTGCTCAGGTGCAGCGAAGCCAACCGTACCCAGCTTAACCGTATCTTCAGAGATACCGTGTTTGTAGCTTCGTGCGATCCCAAAGTCAATTAACATCAGTTCTTTTTGCAGTGTCAACATGATATTTGAAGGCTTTAGATCACGATAGATAATCAGTGGCTGATGACCATGCAGATATTGAAGAACTTCTAAAAGCTGCTTTGCCGCCTGAATGATGAAGTCACCTGGCAAAGGTCCGGGATTATCCTTCATTAGCTGACTCAAGCTCACACCTTCAATATAGTCCATAATTAAATAGGAATACCCTTCTCGATCCGGAAGATAGAAATCGACAATACGCGGCAATCGTGGGTGGGCTAATGTAATTAACATATCGGCTTCCGCTTGGATGTCAGAATGCAGCGCATCTAAGCATAAGCTTTCTTTTACTGCCCATTGTTTACCCTTTAGACGCAAATCATCTGCAAGATAAACAATACTCATCCCACCTGAACCAATCAGGCCCGTAATTCGGTATCTGTCATCAATAACCTGTCCAATCTTAAGCTTCGTCTCAAAATACAATCTAACTCCCCCTTTTCGCAAAAAAAAAGAGAAAGCTTCCGCCATTAACATTCTTACCGCAAAATACGGAAACGTTAATAACGGGATGCTTTCCCTTAGTATTTAGAATATGTTTGATTTAGTACTTAACCATATAAAGTGTAATTTCATCACGATTATGGAATAGCTGCTTTGCACGCTGAATCTGCATGCGCTCCCCTTCAAACATCGCAATAATTTCTTTGATCATCGCAAGTGGTTTCTTATGCATCAGTTTTACGGTCACAATGGCTGTCCCACCCGGTGACAGACTGTGGAGTAACCCGGTTACTAGCTTCGCCATCAGCTTAGGACTCCAGCTCATATCGCACACGAGCAGATCAAATTCATTGTCCCGGAATTTTACTTCTCCTGCGTTTTTACGAAGGATTTTCAAGCCCGGATAATTACGAAGGGACTCATGCATTAACGCAGGGTCAACCGCCGTAACCTTCATTCCACGTTCCAGTAAGAAAGAAGTCCACCCACCTGGAGAAGCACCAATATCTAACGCATTACGGAAGCTGTAAAAAGGAATATCAAACTCCTTCTCGGCTTCCATTAGTTTGAACTTGGCACGTGAGATTTGTCCATCTTCCTTACGGAAACGGATGGCACCGCCATTCCAGCTAGATAAATTAGCTTCTGGTCTGGACACACCTGCATATAAGGCATTCCCGTCTGCGTAGACTGAAATAACCCAGGCTGGATCTTGCACAGTAAATTCTGCGCCTAAGCTCTGCAGTTGCTCTTGGAGCCATTCACGCAGTTCTCCCGGACTGTCCTGCCAGAAGGAAGGATCACCTTTACGAACGTTCAGGGATACCTTTGCACCCTCAAGCTCATTGTGGCGACTTAAATACACTGCCAAACGCTCTAGAGCTTCCATGGTTCCTTCATCCTGAAACTGAACAGGCTGTATATGACGCAGGAAAATGGGAAGATTCTGTGTGAGTAGGCGCGTTACTTCCTCTGGTTCACATTGCAATGTAGCCAGAAAGATTTCGCCTGGAAGTAACAAGGTACTCTTCACAGCACCGAATAAACGGCGTAGCTCTTCTTGCGCATAAGGCGCAAATCCGTGATTAGCTGTACAAATATATCGGGAATATACTTCTTCTTCCGGAGCAATGTTCTGCTCTTCGGTATCTTGTCTTAAATCGTTCAAATCGTTTTGCCTCCAGGTCTAATTTTAATCCAGGGACGACCGCTATCCCATTCAACATCAACAGGAATATCATAAGTGGCCAAGATCATTTCATTCGTTAATACTTCTTCTTTCGGTCCAGATCCAGCTAGCTTACCCTCACGAATTAATGCAACATGCGTGAAAAGCGGGACAATTTCTTCCACATGGTGAGTTACGTACACTACAGAAACATTACGCTGTCTCAGCTTATCTATTTCAGCCAGCATTTTTTCCCTTTCATATAGATCAAGGCCAGCACATGGCTCGTCCATAATTAATAGCTTAGGGTCAGCCATAAGACATCTTGCCAGCATAGCTTTTTTACGTTCCCCCTGTGACAAGGTCCCAAAAGGATGAAATGCCATATTGCCTAGATTCATATCTTCCAGCATGCGGATTGCTTTCTCTTTTACTTCGGTAGGGATTGTTTCGTAGAAACGCAAATAAGCGTAAGCACCTGTTGCTACGACCTCCCACACCGGATCATTTAATGACATCTTTTCCATCAAGGAAGGCCCGATATAGCCAATTTCTTTACGAACCTCGCGTATATCACATTGCCCATATTTATTACCCAGCACTTCTACAGTCCCTTTGCTAGGAAACAAATAACCAGTCATCATCTCTAAAATTGTGGTTTTACCGGAGCCATTCCGTCCCAAAATGACCCAGTTCTCACCTTCTTTAACTTCTAGCGACACATCGTCCAAGATTAAGCTTTCTTCCCTGCGGAGAGATAAATGTTGTAATGAAATGATTATGATATAACACTCCTTATGTATTCCAGTACTCGCTCAACTGAAACCATGGAATAATAAACATTCGGATCATTTTCCCGTTCTGCAGAAACTACAAGTAGTGCAGGAACGCTCGTAATACGATATTGTTGTACTAAATTCGGCAGCATGTTCACGTTGCCTGCAACCATTTGAAGTTCAGCTGGCAATAGATGAGCCGCCACCTCTAACATCCGTTCAGCTGCCTTACAAGTACCGCACAGTGGAGTGTGTAAAAATATTATAAGCGGTTCACCTGAACTCTCGAGCGCCTCCAGTAATTCCACTTCATTCATTGCCTTCATTTCAAGTCCGTCTCCCCGGCGATACCGTGAAGCTTATCAGAACTCAGGGGACCATTTACCAAAAGCATCCCCTCAGGTTTAGCAGTATATAAGATCTCATACATTTCTTTTCGCCCCCAAAGACTGGAAGTGTGCAAATAGATTTCTCGGGGGAACAGTCCTTCCAATACGATCCGTCTGGCAACTTCTCCACCCGAATAATCATCCGGCCCCATATCGTAATCCAGTGATAAAACATCTACCTCGCACTCACGCAACATTAGAAGACATTCTTCCGTCGAACGAGCCAGAGCGAACCCTTTAGGTACTTTTCGAAGATCATCCATAAAGATATGAATCACAATTACGCCTCCGCTTCAAACCAACCACGCACGGTAGCAATTTCTTTTCGGTGACTGCCATCCGCACCCTTCTCCGTTTCCATGACAACAGCTGAGCTTCGTAAAAGCCCGGAGGACATTAAGCTTTTTAGCCCCTGTTCTCCAATATGTCCTTGTCCTATTCCAGCATGCCTGTCGCGTCTTGAGTCGAAAGGAAACTTAGAATCATTTAAATGGACAGCAACAAGATGTGGCCAAAATCCAAGTCTCTCTCCTCGTTCAAGGAAGTCTTCCGTTCGCTCAGGGTTCCAGATACCAGCTGCGTAAGCGTGACAGGTGTCCAAACAAAATCCTATTTTCTCCGGAAATTGGCTAAGCTCTCGAACTTTCACAAGTTCTTCAAGTGTAATTCCTTCATTTCCATGGTTGCCCGCTTGATTCTCTATAAGCAGCTTAGTACGACCATCCCAGGACTGAAGCACCTCATTCATACATTGTATAATATTTTGATAGCCTTGTAACGGCTCCATTCCACCAAAATGTCCAAAATGAACAACGATGCCTAATGAACCACAAGCTTCTGCAATCTCCAGATCATTTAAGAGAGAGGCTACATAAACCTTTCGTGGAGTAACATCATCTAGCCCAGCCGCCATGTTAATCCCATAAGGTGTGTGAGCAATCGAGGAGATCCCTTTTTCTTGACAAAAGAGCAAACAATCCCTCGTATCTCGAACATCCAACTGTTTAAGTTTTAAACTGCGCGGGTTTTTAGGGAAATATTGAAAACATGTTGCACCGCTCTCCCAAGCGAATCGGGCAGCTCTCCCATATCCACCGCGAATGCTAACATGAGCCCCTATTTGAAGACTATTGGTCATGCTGACAGTTTGGGCAATAAAACACTTTGCGTCCAGAAAGCTCTGTTTTGATAATTGTTCCCCCGTCACGAAGGCAAGGCTCGCCTTCACGATCATACACTTTACATTGATTATTATATGAACCTGTAACTGTATCCCCAGTCATAAACGGCATTTCCATGTACCCACCAATTTCCGTGGCCTCAGTTAGTACGTTTTGGATGCTCTCAAATAGACGGGTTATGGAGTCAGACGTTAAATTCTGAACTAGTGTAGAAGGCAACAGCCTAGCTTCAAAAGCAATCTCATCGGCATAGCAATTCCCGACTCCAGCCATCACATGCTGATTTACTAACAGGCTTTTTAGCGCACCCCGCCGTCCCTTTAATAATCCTGTAAACCGTTCTAGCGTCATTCTACGATCCAGCAATTCAGGCCCCAATTTACCCATTGTAGCTTCACTTTCCTTAACGGACACCAAATGCAGATACCCTAATCGAAGTCCTATGAAGTAAAGAATTTGATCTCCAAATACGATTTCGACTTGTGTGTTTCGATCCGGCCGTTCTTCCTCTGATCCATAAAAAAGGAGTCCACCTAACATCAAATGTAAAAGTAGTCTTCGTCCATCATGAAGATGAAACAAAATATACTTGGCACGCCGCTCAACAAAAACAACACGGGCACCGATTAATGCATTTTTAAAAGCTTCTGTCTCAATATTAATTGATTTCTCTCTGTTCACGATTACATCAGAAATTGGCACATTTATAATATGCTGACTTAGCAGCTTTTTGTAATTCTCCATTTCCGGCAGTTCCGGCATAGCTCATCGTCCCCTCTAGGTTGGTGAAGTAATAAGATCCTAGCTATTATACACCGAGAAACGTTTTAAGTTCAGTTAAATCGGCACAAATTTCATCTGGTGAGATCCCTGTAATGTTTTTATAGTGTTCAAGATTCTCTGCGTTAGTCAATCCAGTAAATACAAGAACTGTACGACAGCCCGCATTTACTCCAGCAGCTATATCTGTACGCATATTATCACCAACTACCACAGCATGTTCAGGCTCAATATTTAGAAGATCTGTTGCAAACTTGATTAAATGAGATTCCGGCTTACCAATCACTACGGGACTCACACCACTAGCAGCCTCGATGGCTGCTCCGATCGTACCTGCACCTGGCATCACCCCATCATCTGAAGGGAGCATTAAGTCTGGATTGGTGAGTACAAACTTAGCACCTCCCATAATCCAGCGAGAAGCTTGCGATAGCGAAGTATAAGTGAAAGATCGATCGATGCCTTGCAGTACATAATCGGGTGAGTCTGTGACGATGCGGAGCCCAGCTTCGGTACAAGCCACATGCAAACCCTCTTCTCCAAGTATCGCCACTGCAGCCCCAGGTGATTCCTCAGCTATGTAACGTGCGGCCGCCATTGATGAGGTACATACCTCCTCAGCTTTCGCATCGATTCCCATTCCACATAAATGTGCAGCCACATTAGCTGCTGTACGCGATGAATTGTTGGTAACAAATAGAAATGGAATGCCCGCTTCACGCAGACCTTCAATCAGTAAATCTGCACCAGGAATCATTTTATGCCCATGGTATAACGTACCATCTAGATCAATCAATAATCCTTTAATCTGTTCCATTATAAATCCCTCTATTTCCATAAGAAATTTAATTAATGTAATGAATAAATAATTGTATTAATAAAATCTAAGACCAGGCTCAGCTTGGATTTAGAATAGTTAGTAATACCTTTTTCTTGATGATATTGCCCCTTGGTTTTCGGCAAGATTTCCAGCCATTCGTACTGCTTTCACCCTGTGATTACTTTAAATCTAACACACTTCGTCGAATGAAATCGAACGAGAGACTCATCCAGCATTTTTTAGCATAGCACTGTCATTTCCTGCGCTTTCCCGGAAAATAATCATTTCCCCAATTGCCCGTTTTGACCTCGATAAATTGGATATGTGCTGAATTCCTCAGCTAACAATGTCTCAGGAAAAATGAGCTCAGCTTCTTCCAGCAAAGGAATCAACTCTTCAGACGAACTGTAACGAGAGCTGAAATGAGTCAACAATAGTTGTCCTGCTTCGGCTTCCTTTGCTAGCTCTGCAGCCTGACGAGCTGTGCTGTGATGATATTGATAAGCCATTTCTGCCAGATCATGAGCAAAGGTAGCTTCATGAACGATAAGGTCTGCATGAAGTGAGAGTTCTAAAGCTCCTGAACAAGGTCTTGTGTCTCCCAAGATTGTAACAATACGCCCTCTTTTAGGTTCTCTAACAACATCAGCAGCGCAGATACGAACACCTTCATCCGTTATAACATCTTCACCTTTTTTTAATTTTCCATATAACGGTCCAGGTTTTAAGCCATAGCTCTTTAGTAATTCCGTATTGAGGCTCCCGGGACTATCCTTTTCCGTTATCCGGTAACCATAGCTATCAATACGATGCTCTAATAATGCTGCCTCCACTTTAAAACCATCATCCTCAAATACCGTTCCTCCTGTATGCTCGACAATCTCAATCTTGTATGGAATTCGGGATTGGCTCACAGCTAAGGATATATCTAAGTATGCCTTCAATCCAGGTGGACCATAAACCGTTAAAGGCGAAGTCCCTCCCTGATAACCACGACTAGATAATAAACCTGGAAGACCAAATAGATGATCTCCGTGTAAGTGTGTAATAAATAGCTTTTCCAGCTTCCCTAGGCGAATCGGTGAGCGAAGAACCTGATGCTGAGTCCCTTCCCCGCAATCGAACATCCAAATGCTACGGCGTTCTTCCAGAAGTCTTAATGCAATCGACGTTACATTGCGTTGTATCGTTGGTACCCCTGCATTCGTACCTAAAAAATATAATTCCATCCTTGTTCCTCCCTTCCTCTTATTGGCTGAACAATCTCTTATCTATTCTAAACGTCCTTCTTCCAGCAAAAAACCCCCCAGTTACGGGAGGTTCCGCTGATAGGGATACAATTCCCCTACAGACCAGGTGTATAAATGAAAGAATTACAGCTTCTCTACATTAAAATACTGCGCCTCTGGATGAGCGAAAACCATCGCCGAAACGGATGCCTCAGGCTCCATCATAAAGCCTTCTGTAAGATGGACACCGATATCCTCCGGGGATAGTAGCTTAAATAGTGGTCCCTGATCTTCCAGATCTGGGCATGCCGGATAACCAAAGGATACACGAATCCCTTGATATCTTGCTCCATGTCTTTGTTTCATGGTCATATCGGCAGGATCTGGGAAACCCCATGTATCCCGCATCATGTGATGAACACGCTCCGCTAATCCTTCTGCGATCTCTAGCGCTACAGATTGTAAGGCATGTGAGCGTAAATAATCTCCATTGTCCTTAAGGGCTGTTGAGAGTTCACGAACACCGTGTCCCGCAGTTACTACTAAGAAACCAACATAATCCATAATTCCACTCTCGACCGACTTCAAAAAGTCTGCTAGACAGAGATAAGGTTCTACACCTTGTCTTGGGAAAGTAAAGGTATGCAGAATCTCGGCTGTATTCTGTGGATTATACACGATAATATCGTTACCACTGGATTGTGCCGGGAAGAATTGATACATCGCATGAGGAGTAATCGTACCTTCCAGCATCGCTTGATGTAGAATGTCATCCACAGTCCCTTTTAACTCAACAGTCCGTTGATCACCAGCAGCTAACTGAGCTTCTACAGAACCACGTAGTCCCAGATGATGACCCAGCAGCATTTGCATGTTCACATAAGGGATAATATGCCCCAATGGATAATTACGAATGACATGACGTTCTAAATCCGGTGGAACAAATACAGGAGCATCTGGAGAAATTTTGGAGCGTACTGCTCTTGTTAGCTTAGGAAGCTCTTGCTTTGGAGCTACCGCAACAGCCGCTTCAGCTTCCACGCGAATTTCCTCGGCAATTTTCTCCCGTTCAACTGGGTTCATCAGCCGATTAGCAATATCAAGTCCATCCATAGCATCCTTAGCATACAGTACTAAACCATCATACTCAGGGCGTATCCGTGTTTTGGTGAACTTACGAGTCAGAGCAGCACCGCCCACCATAATCGGCACATCAATCCCTGCCGTCCGTAAGTCTTGTGCAGTCAGCACCATTTGCTGTGCCGATTTTACGAGCAGTCCAGACAATCCGATCGCATCAGCTTTTTCTCGACGAAACGCTTCGATAATGGTCTCAGGTGGTACTTTTATACCCAAATTAATGATCTGATAACCATTATTCGATAAGATGATCTCCACCAAATTCTTACCAATATCATGTACGTCACCTTTTACGGTTGCCAGCATGATTTTACCTTTTACCGATGTCTCATCCTTCTTCATAAACTGCTCCAAATGACCAACAGAAGCCTTCATTACTTCAGCGCTTTGCAGCACTTCGGCAACGATCAATTCATTGTTATTAAACAATCGTCCAACCTCTGACATCCCTGCCATTAACGGACCATTGATAATCTCCAAAGGTCCTGATTTGGTAAGCGCCTCATTCAGATCCGGAATGAGCCCTTCTTTCGTGCCTTCAACCACGTAAGAAGCCAGGCGCTCTTCTAGGGACAGGTTAGAAATCTTTTCTTTTTTCTCAATCTTCTTCCCACGGAAGGCGGCAACAAAAGCAGCAAGCGTGTCGTCATTCGTATTATAAATTAACTCCTCAGCAAGACGACGGTCTTCAGCAGGAATAGAAGCATAACGTTCTACCTTCTCGGTATTTACGATCGCATAGTCCAAGCCAGCCTTAGTACACTCATAGAGGAATACTGAGTTCAGCACTTCACGTCCAGCTTCCGGTAACCCAAAGGAAACGTTACTGATCCCCAAGATCGTATGAACACCTGGAAGAGCTTCTTTGATCAAACGAATGCCATCTATTGTTTCTTTGGCCGAGCCGATATATTGTTCATCCCCGGTGCCTACAGGGAACACAAGCGTATCAAATATAATATCTTCTGCCGCTAAACCGTACTTATTCACCAGTAAGTCATAAGAACGTCTAGCAACTTCCAATTTATCCGTAGCCTTGATCGCTTGTCCAGTCTCATCAATCGTACCCACAACAATAGCTGCGCCATACTTGTGAATCAAAGGAGTGACCAGCTCGAATTTTTCTTCACCATCTTCAAGGTTAATAGAGTTAATTATCGCCTTACCTTGACAGTACTGTAATGCCAGATCAATAACATTAGGGTCGGTAGTATCGATCATCAAAGGAACTTTAACCTTTTTTACAACCAATTCTAGAAACAGCTTAATATCTTCAGTCTCATCACGGTCCGGATCTTGCACGCAGACGTCGATCACTTGCGCACCGCTCTTCACCTGTGCTCGGGCAATTTCTGAGGCTTCCTCATATTTACCTTCGACGATAAGACGTTTAAACTTGCGTGACCCTAATACATTCGTACGTTCGCCTACCATGTATGGACGGTTGTCGTTCTCAATATAAATAGGTTCAATCCCTGAAAGTGCCGGTGGATGATTTCCTGCAAGCGGACGTGGAGGGAATTGTGAAAGCGCCTCAGACATAGCACGGATATGTTCCGGTGTCGTTCCGCAGCAACCCCCAGCAATGTTAAGCCATCCCTTTTCTGCAAACGCAGCAATTTTACGCGCAAGCGAATCAGGAGATTCATGATAATGCCCATTCTCGTCTGGCAGTCCAGCGTTCGGATAACAACTCACAGCTGCAGAAGAGATTGCAGAAAGTGAACGAATATGATCACGCATGAACTCTGGACCCGTCGCACAGTTCAGACCTATAGAGATAGGCTTCAGATGTTCTAAAGAAATATAGAATGCTTCAATGTTCTGACCGGCAAGTGTGGTGCCCATCGGCTCTATTGTTCCCGAGATCATCACTGGCAATTTGATACCCGTCTTCTCAAATGCATTTCGAATACCTATACTTCCAGCTTTCACGTTCAGCGTATCCTGAGAGGTCTCAAGCAATAATGCATCTACAAGACCATCAATCAATGCCACTGCCTGTTCCTCGTAGCTATCAACGAGCTCTTGGAAAGTGACGCCCCCTGTAACAGAGAGTGTCTTTGTTGTAGGACCCATCGCACCTACGACATAGCGGGGACGATCTGGTGAATCATATTTATCAACGGCATTGCGGGCTAGCTTTGCTGCAACCAGATTAATTTCACGAGCCCGCTGCGGAATATCATATTCAGCAAGTACAACAGACGTTGCACCAAATGTGTTCGTTTCAATGAGATCAGCACCTGCTTCAAGATACTGCTCATGAATCGTCTGAATGACTTCTGGACGGGTTAATACTAGCATTTCATTACAGCCGTCCAATTCTTCCCCACCAAAATCCTCACCTGTCAAAGGCACCTGTTGGATCATTGTGCCCATGGCACCATCTAGAATTAATATTCTTTGTTGTAAGCTTTCCTCAAGTGTATATTTAGCCAACGTATAGTCCCCCCAGTAAAACATTAGAGTAAGTTTAGCAGAATAAAGGAATTTCGAAAAGCCTTCCTTTCCACTCTGCATTATCTGTAATCACAGGAAATGCTATTCTTTTAATTATGGTTTCACAGAGAGTTCTTTATTAGGCATAGAATGCTGAGTTCTTGCAGTTACGTGTGATGTAACAATATATTGTCCTTCTTTCGCAAGTGTTCCTTCTGCTTGATAGATTCCATCACCGACTAGCTTCCCTTTAAATTCAATTTTCTGTTCACTATCATCTTTGCTCACAATTTCGAACAGAACCTCTTTCGCATCATCCACTGCCTTGTTGTCTTGCGTCACCACCGCCTCAAAGGTCACCTTCTGATTTACAACAACCTCTTCAGGACTCCAATGTAACTCAACCTTAATAGGCTCCATAGACATGTCCATGTTCATATTCATATTATGTACGCCAGAATGTTTAGATTGGTCTGATGAACATCCTCCCAATACTAAAAGTGTTGCGCCTAATAATAAAGGAACTATTGTTCTTGAAATCTTCATTTAGATTCCTCCCAGTCGATTTGAATACTAAGAATCTACCAATTCATGTTATACATTCTCCATCTATTATACACATTATTATTGGTTTTTCAGTATTTCGCAGCAATTCAGCTAAACTCTTGTGACTTAGATCATATACTAGTAAATCTCATCTATCATACTAAAAATGATGTAGATATAAAAAAGACAGCAAGTCTCCTAGTAACTAGGAACTCACTGCCTTCTTAAAGCTTAAATGAATGAAAGCCTCAGCTCAATTTTATAAAGATTGGACTAATGATAGAAGCTCTCCAAGATGTTTGATTTCATAATCCGGCTGAATTTCCGGATCTGGCTGTTTGCCTTTTCTATTAATCCAAACCGTAGTCAAACCTGTTGCCAACCCACCACGAATATCCGTTGTAAGCTTATCTCCGACCATAACGCCTTGCTCAGGTGAAATATCCAAAAGCTCTAGGGCATGCAGAAAAATTTCCTTATCCGGCTTTCCTTTGCCGAAGCTTCCAGAAATCACGATGTGATCAAAGAAAGGAACGATTTCGGGTACACCATCCAGTTTTTCTTGTTGCAATGCAGGGCAACCATTGGTCAGAAGCAATAGCTTCACTTTACCCTGCAGCTCTTCAAGCACCTGAATCGTTTCATCATAAATGTAAGGCCGATTTCTACGCTCTGCTGCGAATTTGGCTGCTAATGTCCCAGCAAGAGCTTCGTCCTCTACACCAAGTGCTGCAAGACCACGACGCCATGCCTCTTTACGATATCCCGGTGCAAGCTGCTCCAATTGACGAAATTCCGGCTGTTCACCTGCAGTAAAGTTCCCCCAAAGTGCTTCAAACGGATTAATCCCAATCATTTTTGTAAACGGGTTCGTTTCGTAGGATTCATAAAGTCCTATGGCTTCTTTACGCACCGCAATTTCCAGCTCTTGTGGATCAATCGTATCCCCAGCGGCTTCACATGCAGAACGAAATGCTTCATTGACGCTCCGATCATCCCAGAGCAGTGTATCATCAAGGTCAAATAGTACGGCGGAAATTGGCATTACAGGTCTCCCTCTCCCATGGCTGGTTAATTTCTATTCGTGAATTACTTCAATTTGGTGAGCTTTTGCGAATGCTTCCAGTCTAGTCCCCATCGCAGTTGTATCATAACGATTCATAAGTCTGGTAAAAATCCATTTCGTGCGTTTGCCTTTATGCTTAATGACAACTGCTCCACGCGAGAGGATGATTTTCTCAATATCAGAAGCTGGCAGATAGCGTTCGCGATTGAATTTTATAGTAGATAGTCTAGCATTCTCTACCTTCAAGTACGGACGTCGGAAGAACAGAAGTGCTGCTAGTAAGTAGTACAAAACGACTCCTAACCAGTTCATAAGCATACCATTACCTTTGGCTTGGTCCACTGAACCAATCATCCAAAACATAGTACCTAGCACTAATAACACTACTGGAAATGCAATGTTACGGCCTTTAAAGGTTTCGGTGTTCTTCCCAGGAGATTTAGATTTAGATGCGTAAATCGTTTCCTTCCCCTGTTTCTTTCTTTGCTTGTTGATTTGCTGCGTGTTGCGTTGAACCATTCTTTCCCAAGAACGGGCCATATGCGTTCCCCCTAGTCATCCAGAAATATCTATGAAAAGGAACAGGGTGTTAATGCTTAAGCCCCTTGTTACCTTGTTCATGCTCATCATTATCAACCAATTCAATCGTATTCAATTGTGCTCGAAAGTTATTGCGGATATTCCCCAAATAAATTTCCCGAAGCTTGGCGCGTTCCGCCGTTTCCTCTTGATTAAGGCCTACGCTCTTCTGTTTGCGTGCCAATTCGTTAATACGCGCGACCAACTCATCAATATTCAAAACTTTCCCTCCCCTTATAAATTAATTCTAACTCTGCCATGAGAAAAAGAGCTTGTCAAGGTTTACTCCCTGCAAGCTCTTCATGTCCTCTTAATATGTTCTTAGAATATTAATAAATAGGTAAAGAGAGAATATCTCCAGCATTAATCTGACTACCTTTTATGCCATTGGATTTTTTAATTCCTTCTATATATACAGCCGTCTTCATATCAGAAGGTTTATTCTCAAGAGCAATACTCCAAAGTGTATCTCCACGTTCAACCACTACGCGCTTCTCATCCTTCATTAAAGTAGTAGATCCTGCAAATACATTACCCACTACTGTAAGTCCTGATAGTACGAGCACAATGATCAATGTCAGCTTAATAACAAAATCTCTACGGAACAAACGCATCAAGCCTTCAAGCAAAAACTCTGTGATTTCTTTAATCTGAGCTGAATAACGGGTAATAGGATTATGTCCTAAAGATTCAACCACTGGGGCTTTATCGTAGATGCTACGGTATGTACTGTATTTTAACATGAATATCATCCTCCAAACACTTGTTCTCACTTCCAAAATCATAATAACACGAACATGTGTTTTGTTCAATACTATTTTAGAACAATTGTTCTCTTTTTTTCAGAGGTCAATATTTACCATATTATTCATCTAAGAACCTGCTCTTACCATTTAGATGAAGGAAATGTAATCAATACAAGACTACCATTTATTAACTCTATCGAATTAATATTTATAATAGTTAGAACTTATGTTTGTGCGAACGGTAGTTCTATGTTATAATTTTCCCAAACATTACTATATGGGGTTGATTCCAATGTCAAAGATTTCAAGTCGCCAGCTGGCGATCCTGGAATTTATACGTAGCGAAGTCCGCAGCAAGGGTTATCCTCCTTCCGTCCGGGAGATTGGAGAAGCTGTTGGTCTTGCTTCCAGCTCCACAGTTCACGGTCATTTGGATCGGCTAGAGAAGAAGGGACTTATCCGTCGAGATCCAACGAAGCCTCGTGCGATAGAATTGCTTGGCCAAGAGGATTCTGAGAATGTGCACCATTTCGCACAAACCGTCGCTCGAATTCCTGTCGTAGGTAAGGTTACCGCCGGGGTTCCTATCACTGCTACTGAGAATATTGAAGACTACTTTCCCCTTCCAACACACTATGTTGGAGATAACAAAGTATTTATGTTATCGGTTCAAGGTGACAGTATGGTCGAAGCTGGGATTATGAATGGCGACTATGTTATTGTTCGTCAACAACAAACGGCTGATAACGGAGATATCGTTGTAGCTATGACCGAAGAAGATGAAGCAACCGTTAAGACTTTTTATAAAGAACGTGATCATATACGTCTTCAGCCGGAGAATCCGGCGTACGAGCCTCTTCGCCTTAATCGCGTGACCATTCTCGGCAGAGTTATCGGATTATTTCGAGATATCCACTAAGTATGCACTCCTACCAAAAAGGCTGTTCCGCGAATGCGGAGCAGCCTTTTTTTCTATGCATTTAGCTTAACTCCCATCCGGAACATATGTTCCCGTAGGCTAAAATGACCATTTTTAAGAATAACCGTTTAGGCATCCTGCTCATATCTTAATTAGAAAGGAGTGTGCACAATGCCAAATTACCGGATTATAGTTGATCTGACGCAGCGTATGCTTTATCTTCTTGATAACGACATTGTGATCAGGGGCTTCCCAGTCGGAATCGGTAAAATGTTAACTCAATCACCACTCGGTGAATTCACAATCATTAATAAACAACCCGATCCAGGCGGTCCATTTGGGGTCTTTTGGATGGGACTATCTAAGCCTCACTATGGGATACACGGAAATAATGATCCCTCATCCATAGGGCACGAAGTATCCCATGGTTGTATTCGTATGTACAATGAGGATGTGTTAGCACTAGCTGCGATTGTTCCAATTGGAACACTAGTAACGATCAGAAATTAAATCTATCCATAGATAAACACGCCTCACTCCTTGCTTAACGGAGGGGGCGTGTTTGTATTTATGTATTTTTGATGACCTAATAGGAATTATGTGGTTATATGTCGAATAATGTTAACAGGATTTCAAATTGAAAGGAAGTGTTTCGTTTTGAACAACTCAAAAATTAGAACCCTCGTCGATTTTAAAGTCGATGCACTTGTTAAACTCTCTGGCTTATTGTTAAATAACGATCAAGCTAGTGGAAAAAAAGTAAATCTACTCACCTCATTTGGCAGTATTCAAGGGACCATCTCCCCTTCTACCTCCAATAAAGAGGATGTTTTTGACTTAAAATCTCTAATGGATGATGTCATTGTAGATGAATACATATCTTATTTAGGTGCGGAACATCCCGATAAAAATTTCAGTTATAACTTTGTAGTCCTTAATGATGTTTCTGTTAGACCCTATGCTAGCTATGAATCTCCGATCGAATACAAACAGCTAATTGTTTATACCGATCAAATCACAGCCTTCAATTTCTTATGATTTAGACATATTTATTTTAAAAAGCTCTCAACAAAGCACTCAGCAGTTGCCCCAATTTTGCATTCAGTTTGCAAAATCGGCAGAACTCTGGGTGCTTTCTCTTTTTCTAATCAGTAGTCGTTTCCTAAATTCCCACGATTTTCGATTATAACAGATACTAGTAGAGAGGATTCAAGCATATCTTTCAATAAGCAATAAACCTTGCTCTACTGAGATCATTGGAGGTGTGGTTAGATGCTGATTTTTTTGATGTACATGTTTGGCATTTTAGGGGTAGTCTTAATGCTAAGTGCCGGTATTCTAGAATTGAAAAAACTATCTACTTCTTCTGAACTGTCTAAGCTCTTAAACGCAATCTCCTCTTTTAACATCATATTCACCAAAACATTCATTCCCCCCAATCAATCTCACTTGATCGCGCTTAACGAATCTTATAAAAAAATAGCTATAGGCACCAGCGATCCGAAAACAAGAAAAAGGGCTATAGCAAAGCTATACTCCTTCGAAAATGTATTGGGTTCAGAGATTGTCGTTAACGCACTAACCCTTTCAAAGGTATCTAAAAGACAACAAAACAGTAAAACAACTGCTTCAAGTGCGGATATTAATGTGCTTAATAGCGCTGACGAAGAGGCTGATGTTATCGAGGAACTTACGCTTAAAATATACATGAATAGCAATGAAATACCTATGTATAGCATTTCCTTCTTGCCAGGCTTATTGCCCATTCAACAATCCGACAATCAGTACAAAGAAGCTTACTCCCAGGTACAGCAATTGCATGCGTTCTTTAGGTCGATCGTATCCGAATAAACACACCTCTTTCGCCCCTTATTACTTCACTTTACTTTTCCAAATTAGAAATTTTGAAAATCTTAAGGAATGAAAAAACGGTCCTTTTGGGAGGGCCGTTTTTGCTGCAGCCAACATTTATTTTAAAACTGCACACTAAATCCGTTAAATTGATGAATACCCGTACCATGAGCGACAAGATCTCGTTCACGTAATTCACAAACTGCCTTCATAACCTCTTGCAAAATAACTGGATCTAGACCCAACGTATTATGAGAACCGAATACTTGAGATACATTTGGAATTTGTGCAATCTTTTCTAAAGAAGCCACTAAATCTGCCGGGCTAGTAGAGGGATAAAAAGCATAAATTGGCGTAATATCATACAACAAATCTCCTGTAAACAGATACCTGTTGGCATGATCAAAGATGCTAATATGACCTGGTGAATGACCCGGTGTGTGGTAAATTTCTAATCTACGCCCGCCTAAATCAAGCACATCTCCCTCTCGCAATAGAGCAGTTGGTTTCCCTTGAAAAGGCGTATACGTATTAGGATCAAACGTCTCAGGAACAGGTAGAGTAATATCTCGGCTCATATCTTTTCTGATCTGGGCAAGGGACAAACCTCGTATTCCATTAATTAGCCAATCCTCATCCTCTTTATGAACATAGATCGTCTCAAATTGTCCATGACTGCCTATATGGTCTGCATGCACATGCGTAGTGATGACAGCGATAGGTAAATCCGTTAACTGATCCGTTATTCTTTTTATATTATCGATGCCTAATCCCGTATCAATCAACACCGCTTGCCCTTCCCCTAACAGCAAAAAAGAGTGTACCTTTTCCCAATGTCCATATTCACTGATTGCATAAGTAAGTGGATCAATTTTCGTGACTGTGAACCATCGATCTTGAATCAAGTATGATCCTCCATTCCGTTCCATTTCTCCCTTACCTGCTCTTCACCTTTATAATAGTCTGCTTGTTGATCTGCCTGATAAATTTCTTGATAGGGGAGAATGTTGATTTTACCTGAGTCCGGATATTCGCAAACATCTATGCCCTGGTTCGTTCGGAGATCAAGATACTTGCAAGGTGCATCCGTATGATTATAAAGTTGATGCGCTCCTTCAGGTCCCATTTCAAAAAATAGCACATCACCTTCAGAAACCTCAGTAAAACCCTCGGGAGTTCTTAACATCGCTTTTCCCGTCAAAATCACAAATATTTCTTCAGCGTTTCTATGAAAATGATAAGGAAAGGAATACTTATCTGGATCAAGCGATCTTATGTCGAAGACAAGATATTTAGAATTAGCGATCTCAGCTAACCTCTCACTCGTATGCCAAGCAAACTCAGGGATCGGTGATAACTTTTGCTTAAACGAAACTGTATTTTCATTAAAAATCTTCACCAAATATAACACCCCTCATCCTTTATGCCGTTCTTTCAATATAATCGGTTTGGTACTTTATGTAAATGATGATTATTAGGTTTAACAATGAAAAAGCCCCGCCAGCTTTGGCGAGACTCTTATATGTGAGATATCCTATTTATTTTGAAGAACGATTTTGATTTCTCCATCTGAACTAAAACTTAAAACCGTAAAATCAGTATTGATTTCAAGTTCTTTCCAATCCTTAGGAAGCTGGTAAGCTAGTTTGCCACGAATTTTCTTTCCCGCAGCTAAAGCGCCGTCCATTGTTCCTATTTGACTATCCAAAGTATGAGCCATGAGATCTTCATTTATGGAGAAGCTGTCTTGATACGCATTGAACATTAGCATGGAGCTTACCATATAATCTTTACTGGAAATATTCTCAAGTATAATTCCGATTTCTACAAACTCATTCCCCTCTGATGGTTTTACATAATCGTTTCCCTTAGGCTTATCAAGAGATTCAACTGTAAGCTTAAAATTCTTAGTTGTGATGGTTTGTCCAACTTCAGTTATCATCGTTTCTTTTGGCTCTTCAGTAGGCTTGCTGGTAGGCTTTTCCGTTTCGACCGGTTTCTCTGTTGCTGCAGTATCATCTACCTTTGCCACTGCTGGTTCTGATTTTGATACTGTAGGTTCACTATCATTCCCCTGTGATCCAATCACCCCTATTACAACAAAAACAATAATAAGCCAAAACCACCATTTTTTAAAAAAAGGTTTCTTTGTTTTCAATATTCTACTTCCTCTCAGATAATATCCATTTCTAACTTTTGCTAGGAAAATATACCCATATTATCCTATGAAAGATATACCTTTGCAAGAAAAATATAAAATAATGTCAGATGATAAGAATAATTGTGACTGTTATATTAAATTCCATTTTACTAGAACTATAAATATAAAATACCTCAACGGCAAAGACATCAAGGGTCTAAAGGTTCTTGTAAAAAGTCATGTATTGCACTCTTTACCACGCTTGAACTTGAGTGAAGTAAAGATCACAAGAAATATAAGAGTCCAGCTATAACCAAGGAGAGAATCCCTCCTAAAGCAGTCCAATTCGCTACTTTGTTTTTAATTTTACGGTCTTCTTTGGATTCCGAATAAAAATTCCCTCTTTGCTGAGTACCTGTCGTAAATCCTCCAACACATATACCAGAGATCACAAAAAAAGCCAGTCCTATATATATGAATATGCGCATATTAGTGCTCCTCCCAGGAAAGTATTGTATATCTATATATAAGATATTCTAACATTATTCTCCACTACTAATCGGAAAAGTTAAAATGATGTATGGGTATTCTCCTTTTCCATTCGATGGCATGAAGCCGACTCACATACTCATCCCTGACCCGTTTCGTATTGGTGCGCAACAAAAGACCATACCCGATTGAGTATGGTGATAGGATCTATTCTAGACTTAAGGCATTAAGAGGATCGACCCATCCTATTACGATTCCGTTGTCAAAATTAACAATAGATGAACCAAAAAACCATGTGTCTCCATCATTAATTATAGAGCTTGGTGTTCCCATAGACTTTTTAACTGTTTCTTTAGTATCACCGAGTCCAAACTTTGTGATTCCAATTGAGCTAATTGATGCTTCCTTACTACTGGCTATGAATTCTGATGCAGATTCTGTCCCTCTGTCTCTATTCCTTACTGCATCAAACACTGATGTTCCATCTTCATATGTTGGATTTGGTTCGCTTGCAGTTTCAGTAATCAACTGATTTCTCCCATGATCTAATTCTGCCTGTACACTTTCTATAACACTTTCTTTGATTTGTTCATTCTGTGAATTTATCGCTTCTAATATTTCATTCTTATAGCTTTCAAACTCACTTAATTTTTCATCTATATTGCCAACAGTGGACCAAGAGTCGCTAAAAAGTATCTTTGTTTCCCCTGTTATTCGATTGATCAATACCGGAAATTTTTGATCGAGTTTATCATACTTATATATTCCAGGGTAGATGAAAATTCCAAAGGCTACAATACATATTATTATAAATACGTACTTAAATATTTGCTGAATCTTAGGTTTCCACATTAATGAATTCCCCTTATGTATCCACATCGGTTGCGGTATTTACTATATCATCTGTAATCTAAACATTTCCTAACAATAACTGTAATCCGGACGATATTTGATTTGCAATCCTAAACCAAATATTGTAATTATAAAAAAGAAGAGAAAGACGCCGTGAGGAAAGGCAGGGTACGATTAAAGCTGTGTCCGTCATCATCACTTTATTCACAGCCATTATAAACATCGTCCTCGTGTTCATCTAACAGAACCCGAAAATCTAACCCAACAAAGGGTTTTGAACGAAGGGAAAATGAGAATCCCAAGCGTCTTTTACTTCGATTATAACAGAGGTATATTTAAAAGGAGCAACGAAGCATGACTAGGAAAACTATATACTACCATTGTATATTCAGCGTTTGGTATTAGCGTTAACCCCTTACCGCTTACCATCATTAAACTTGTAAAGGTGGCCTTTTGCCTGCTCATAGCATAAACATTTGCGATATCTTTCGAAGTTCTATGGACATCATAACTAAATCCCCCACAGAAAAAACCTCAACGCCAAAGGGAGGCCATTGAAAAAGTCCCCACTAATTTGAGACCTACATCTAAGGAGTCAGTTATAACTACGGAGAACATTTGGACTTCCGGCCGCTGTTGTCGTAAGAATTTCTTGAATTGTACCGCTGTTCGCGGATGAAATCCGGAGACAAAGGCGGTCGCTATCGCTCCTACAGTTCCAAATTTCTCCTTCGCTACGCCTCCTCTAATGTTTTTTAAATTCAAATTATACAGGCATCTTATAAAGGGCTATGTAAACTCCATTTCAGGACCCCCTTCCTCGATCTTTACGAGGAAGGGGGTCCTGTTTTGCTGTAGAATCATTGTATTAATTCTTGGTGGTGACCCGGATGATTTCAAACCAACAATCCCTTAACCTCAGTCCATTTATAGCCATTTACGATATTGTCGTACCTAAAGATAATATGGACCTTGTGGATTTTTCTTTCATCCATGAAGAATTACAGAATAACTATTGCCTTGATAATGGTCGTAATGCCGTGCCTCCGATTCGTATGTTTAAATATTTATTGCTCAGGTCGATCTTTGATCTATCCGATGTGGATGTCGTAGAACGTTCCAAGTATGACATGTCCTTGAAATACTTTTTAGATATAGCGCCGGAAGATGAAGTCATCAATCCTAATTCGCTTACGAAGTTTCGTAAACTTCGTTTGTGAAACTTCTCGACATGCTAATTCAAAAAAATCGCTCATTTGGTATGACCTCCAGTTATTAAATCAATTGATGGTAAGTATTTATTAATTTATAATCAAGTTGGATGATGAGGGCTGTGCCCAATCCTTCTTTCTCGGCCTCTCCCCTACACTGAAAATTGGTTTTATTCGAATTACGAGGTGAATTTTATGAACGGCAAGAAAGTTATAATTATTCTTCTGTCCATCTCTTTACTGGGTGTGGTTACTTACTTCGGAATAGCTTATGGATTACTATGGTTTATCTTTAATGGTTGATCACTAAAATTATTCGGTTTGCAAAATATGGTATAATTTTGTCGTTTCCACAGTTTGTACTTTGGTTATATTTCCGCATATGATTTATTGATTCAAGGGCATTCACGATCTATTCGCCCTCCTTGGGTGCTGGGGTATCTGGGTAAAGGATGTCAAGCGTCTGTAAGGATCATAATCATCATTGCTACACTGCTATGCTGGAATTTTTCGAACCTTTTCTCGATTGCCTCTTTCAGTCGTTGTTCCCCTCCCTCTGCTGCTATTGCCACTCCGTAATTGTTCATTGCAAGCATTCTACATTCGTCAGGAGACTGCCTCAACTGTTCATAGGTCATGGGTGTTTTTTGAGTTTTTCCTAACTCATTCATCTCTTATATCCTCCTTGTGTAGATAGAGAGGGTTAACTCTCTAACCCTCTTTTACGGCTTGAGCTTGTTCGGTCGATTCGGGGGCCTGTGGCAAATATTCAACCCTAAATCCTCTGATTTTCTCTATCTTCCATGGAACGCCATCGACTTCCATCCGTCCATTTATGAAATATTTATCAATTTCGAAACACTTTTAAGTTTGCTCATGTATCCTCTCACCCCTTAATAGATTGGTATTGTGGTGTATCTTCGTACTGCGCAGTAAATACTTTAATTAGAACCTTTTTTTTGAAATTTGTTATAATAAAATAAAAACTTATTAATAAGGTGTTATCTTGCAATATTATTTTTTAATACCGTTGGCATTTGTTTGGGCAATTCCCTTGGTTTTACTATTAAAAGGTAGTTATGGAACCAAAGACAAAGTTCCAGATAAAACTGCTAGCATAGAGAAAAAACTTGACAGAATAATAGAATTGCTTGAAAAAGATAAGGGTGTATAATCACTTTTATCTTTTTTTATGTCGCAGTATGCGTCTACTGCTTATCTACTTGGTATGCCTGTAGTGTCATATATGCCGCCTCATGGTGTACCTTTAACTGTGTCATGACTCCTTAACTCCTTCTACAACCTCGGCTCAAGTAAAGACCACATCTGCCCCCTCAAGGTCTACATCTACTATTTCAGCGTCCAGTGACAGTCTAAGCATTTCTACAACCAAATGATTCGGGATATATACTTTATCTATTGGTATCAGTCCCTTCCTCATTTAACTTTTGCTCAACTTCGGCGTTTTGTTGTGACTCTTCTAGAGCAGCCAGTAACTCAACAGCCATAGGGCCAGTAAGAAATCCGACTTAACCGAATACCTTCTTGATCTTTTCAATCCGTACTGGTGTCACGCTCCTTCACCTTCCTAAACAAGAGTGCCGCAGTTATGGCAGAATTCATACTCTGTACCGTCTTCCTGAAAATCTGTTATAAAGCCGTATTCAAATCCACATTTAGTGCATGGCTTGCGTTTTTCTTGGCTCATACTGCTTATGCCTCCCTATGGTATAATTCAGGAATTTACATGTGGTGATAATTCGAGCGTCCGCTCATTCAGCGCCGCATCTGCTGCATACCAAGTCCCCGCCGCAATCTGTCGGTGGCATAGAGTTATCGCAATACTTACATTCAGAGTGCATCGTGTATCTCTCCTTATGGGCTATACCCAATTAATGGCTTAGGCTTATTTTGAAAATGGGTTACTGCCCAGTACATTGGCTAGGCATCAGCATAGGATGACGTATAACCAATTGGGAGGTAATATGTTGAACTATCCAATGAATCAAATGAACTCAATGCATCAAATGCACCAAATGCCACAATCCATCGTGGTATACCCTGTTGATCCATATGTTGTAGAAACCTTAAAATCCGTTATTGGAAAACAAGTCGTGTTAGAAACTACTCGTGGTGGAATCAGCGGATGCGTAGTTGATGTCAAACCAGACCATGTTGTGTTAGATGCTAGAGGTAGAAAGTTCTTTGTCCGGATATGTGAGATTGTTTGGATCATGCCTGAGTAATTTACGATTATGAGGAGCTGTGAAAACAGCTCTTTTTTGCATGTCTTGTTGCCTTGCAGTTATCTGTTCTTTCTTCCCGATCCATTCCACCTTTATAACGTTGTTATATGAATTTTCTAATCTTCAGATCGGCCATTTGCTTGAAAAGATCCCTATGCAGCATAGCCATTAAGAGCATCAAACCAGAAGTATTCACCATGCCGTTCCCGAAACACATCAATCCTATATTGCAGTATTTTCAACCACGAGGCCAAACGTGATGGGCTGTTGTTCCCGGCTCTGATAAGCATTGCTGGCAGATACCATGCGTTTCTTTTATCAATTCTTTTACTATGTTTGGCGAAAACTCTGCTCGTGGCATTTTGTGGGCACTTAATAAATGCAATGAAAAATTCTAAATTGCCCACACAAAAAAACCCTCAACGCCAAAGGCGTCAAGGGTTTAAAAGTCCTAGTAAAGAGTCATGTATTGCGCTCTTTCCCACTCGTGAACTTGTGTGCGATTTAGATCCAGCGCTAAGTTTAAGGTAGTAAGGGGCGTAAATACCTTATATTAATGAAGAATTTTTTTTTCGAAACAGTTATATAGGGTTATTAACTGTTATATCTGGGGGCAAAACGGGGGCGATGTTGGGGGCGCCCCTGTTTATGTCTTCTATTAATATGTACCTATAAAGTTTAAAGTTAATATTTCAATATGATAGGTAATTCAATTCGAAAAGTGGTGCGTTAATTGACATACATGAACCACTACTAGTAATTATTGAACCAGAAGCCCTCGATGAAATCAACTTTGAATCACTGCCACAAGGATGGGCTGAATTTGATATATGACCTATCAAATTATAATGCCTCGTCAGCATTATCACTGACGAGGCGATTTTCACAATCGTATTAGCTAGGTGTCTTATTGAGCTATCGTGTCCCGTTAGTTTAATGTTGGCTTAGTTTATAGCTTTGATAAATAACATCCCAATTTATTGGTCTAACCATCATTCTCTTTTCAATTTGTTCTAGTTGCTTAAATCCATATTGTTCATAAAGAGTATGTGCATCTCTTGTTCCGAGATGAAATCCTGTTCCTTTTAATTTTGGGTTCTCGGTGATGACACTCATGAGCCACTTGCTTAGTCCTCGCCCTCGAAACTCAGGAAGAATAAACACATCACCAAGCCAAGAATACCTTACAAGATCAGAGACCACCCGAGCAAAACCAACTTGTTTAGCAGGACTTACAGTGGGATCCCCTTTATAAACTCCATAACAAAGTATAGAATTTTCAATACACTCTTTCACTAATTCCTTGGCAATACCATTTACCCAATAAGAATCCTTACTAAGAAATTCATGAATTGCATCTATATCCAAAAAGCCCTTATTCGTACTGATTGTAAATCCATCATTGTTTGTCCACTGAGTTCCTTCATTCTCTAACATCTCAAGCTCCTCCGCTTTGTATGATTATTCAATTATATTAATATAAATTCATTTTAGTGTGCTGTCAATTTTTAACCAAACCTGCCCGTTAGCTTAATAAAAAGAGCAGGATACCGAAGCACCTGCTTATCAATGTGATGTATTATTCAACTATCGTTCTCCGTTAGCTTAACGGCATGACGCACGGGTCTGACGGACTTCGCCATTGCAGAATTGTCTGACTGATTGCTCTTCCTAGAAATGCTTCGGACAGAATCAAGAAGTGAATGCGACTCAGCATACGGTGCTACAGAATGTCAACGCCTTCTTAGAGTTACTACTATATAAATCACAATAATAAAGTATCGATAATTTGATGAAATTTCATTCTATCCTCGTCTAATTCAGATATTCCATATCCTTTCATAAATTCAACTATTTCTTCTTTCCTATCTGTATAATAAGTAAGACTTTTTACAAGATAATAAATATCATAGTATGAATCTGATATCCCTGAAGCTCCTAAATCAATAAATGCTTCAATACATCCATTATTTATCATAACGTTTCCAGAACCATAGTCACCATGAGTAAAAACTAGTTCCTCTCTCGACGCTTTATTCATCTCCAAAAAATCAATTAGTTGCTCAATAGTATGGTTGGGAAATGAGTTATTAATAGCCTCTATGACTTCATGTTTTCTCTCATTAATATTGTTTTTGACCATATCAATCAGTTTTTCTGGCAAAAAATCATTGAAAAAGCAATTATCAATGGGCACATTGTGTATTGTTCTTAAACCTTCTCCTAAAATATAGCCTAGACTTTTATCTCCCTCTTCCTGCTGGTATTCTTCCGCAGTACAACCTTCTATATAGGTCATAACTAAATATTCCTTTCCATTCTCCATCTGATAACTTATTACTTTAGGAGAAGGAATCACATCATTTACCCATTTTAGTCTTTCTGCTTCGTCCATTAAACTTCCAGAATCTTCAACATTTTTTTCTTTCAACACATATTTTACAGAATTATCAAACTCTAAAATGTGCAAAGATTGATAATGTCTTCCTTTTTCAATGATTGTAGTTTTAAGTAATTCTGACTGATTTACTAATTTACTTGGCATTGAGAATCGGTTATTCATCATTTTGTACTCCTCATTTGTGTATCTTGGCGTTATTTCCAATATCGTCTTATCACGGACTCTATAAATAATTCATATGTAGGGTATTCGCGAAACTTTTAAACTAACCTGCCCATTAGTTGAACAAATAAAAAACGGCTGAAGAAGCAGCCGATATTCCACTATAGTTCCTCGTTAGCTTCACAATCCATCCACGTGTTCCTCAGCCGCCGAATGAATATCTCAGGTTCATTTGGGTCAAATACCTCAATCCCGTCGTCTTTTATAAGCTGTCTTTTAATCAAATCGTCAATGAGCAGATCGGTTACATCGTGATAATCGTCCAATACATTTTCCTCTTCAATAAAACTAATTTGATCGCCTATATTACTCAAAAGGTACCAGGTCGTCATAGCTGCTGTTACGGGATTTCCGGTTAATTCCTTTGCTTTACTTGCTGGGAGATGGGCAAAGCTTATTATTTCTCCTTTGCTTTTATTCACTAAAATGTATCCTTGTCCCATTTAAATTATCTCCTCATTTTCTTAGTTCACTGAACTATCTGTGCCCCGTTAGCTCAATGATTTTACCCATACATTCTTTAGAAAATTGGTCAGCTTTCAGCAATGCTTGTAAATTAATCGGATAAATCTTCAAGAATTTCAACTACCTCGATTTTTCCATTAATCAAAAGCTCAGGAAGTTCATTTTTAACATTTCCCTTCCAATACGTCCTAGCCTGTTCTATTTTTAAGGAAAAGGGAACCCCATCTTCTTTCGGTAAAAGGTTTCCATCGCCCTCAAAGAAACTTCCTACAACCCGCAGTTTAACAAGTTGTAAAACTTTTCGATTGTATGAATCAAATATATCTTTCCATTTCAATGCGTCTTCATAGCTTTTAGCAACGTATAAACAGGACAATCTTGAAGGGTATTCAGGATATTCTTGTAGTCTTACCATTTCAACTATAACTTCTCTGATAGCTCTAATTGTCTGCCCTACATAACTAATCGATATTTCGGCATTTTCTTTGTTCATCTTCAAGCCTTCATCAGTATAATGACCATATAGAATCTGAATAAAGTCTTCGCCTTTTGAATTCAAACGTTCCTTCTCAAAAAAGAAGTGATACAGGGTGTTTTTTTGGTTGTCATCAAAGTATATTACCTGTCCCAGAGACATTTTTTTCTTAGTAACAATGTGATATACATACAATTCGTTATCTACCAATGCTCTCCCCCATCACTAAAGGTATTTACTTATTTTACCACAACAAAATCAACCTAACTACTATGCTAAACTGCCCGTTAGTTCAATGAAAAAAGCAGGATACCTTAGCTCCTGCTCATCAATTTGTATTATTCAACTATCGTGTCCCGTTAGGTTAGCGAATTTCGCGCTAGCCATTCCTCTTTAATAAGACCGTATATAACTCGGTCAAGGTATTGATTGTGCAGCAACTCGTAGTTTCGAATTACCCCTTCCTGAGTAAATCCTAGACGTTCTGGTATCGCCCTACTTTTGATATTATTAGTTGCTGCTCCAATCTCAACCTTAGTTAAATGCAAATCATTAAAAGCATGTGTTATGAAGGTATTACAGGCCTTAGTCATAATACCTTTACCTTCAAATTTGGAACCTAACCAATAACCTATTTCAGTTCTTTTAGAATCCGAATCAATCCATAAATATCCTATTGATCCTACGATTTCTCCTTTATGCCAGATACCCGCCCAGTATCCATTATTATTTGCAAATCTACTTAAAGATCGATGAATAAAGGCCTCTGTATCATCAACTGTAATTGTTTTATCAGGAAACTCTAGCCAACTTTTTAAAGAATCACGACTACCATCAATTAAATCAAATAACTCTTGAGAATGTGTCTGCTGGAGAATAGATAGGTATGTCTGATCATCAATTATAGCTATGTACATAGAATAGCCCCCTCATTAGATCATCCAAAATTTGGTTACACCTATCGTAACAAAATACAATTTTATAAGCTACCTTGAGATTAATGGAGTATCCTGCTAAACTGCCCGTTAGTTGAACAAAGGGCTACCTCTCGGCAGCCCTCTCATTATTGAACTATAGTGTCCTGTTAGTTAAACGGTCCGGTCTAACCCAATTCGGTATATGATGGGCAAAGTATTGTCCAATCTTAGTTAGTTCTTTCATAACAGGAGTAATTTTCTTATCATCAAGGAACCAGTTATCTTTGGTAATTCCAGTCTTATCCGTTACAGATTCTACTAAAAAAGCTGTTTCGTTAAAATCAATCTGATAAGTCAGTAAGGCTCGTCGTGCATGATACGATTTACAAACTAATATTGCCTTAGTGGGGTGAATCCCCATTTGTTGAAGTACTTGCTTCGAAAATCTTGAGTTCTCAAAAGTGTTCGTTGCTTTATCTTCACGTAGAATTGCTTTTTCGGGTACGCCTAGTTTTATTCCAATGTCACGAAGAAATTCCCATTCTGTAGTTTTCACATTCGGTGTCGAGCCACCTGAAGGTAATATATAAGGTGCAAACCCCTGATGAAATAGTTCAGCTGCACTTTCCATCAACTGCGGATGGCTTCCTCCGGGAACCATGATAACATCAGCCAAATCAATATTTGTTTCAAAAAACATAAACTTCGTAATACAATCAAACGGATATGACACTTATATTCCCCCCTATTATTCACCATCACAATAATACCACATACTGGATTTAACCTGCCCGTTAGCTTAATAAGGGATAAGTGAAAATATAGCTAGAAGTAAGTGAATAGTTACGAAATGAAGTAGAAAATATTACCTTGTTCTGATAGACTACTCCCAGAATCATTCATTGGGGGTATTTATTTTTTATGAAAAGAATTATTGTTCCACTCTTTATATCCCTTGTTTTATTGTTGATGCCTGTACTTACTGAGGCACAACCAGGACGCACAGATGCAGATGGCGGTCATTACTGCCGCACAAATTGCGCAAAGTGGGGATTGAAAGACGGAGAATACCATTACCACAATGGTGGTAGTTCAAATTCCAAACCAGATGCTACGGCTAAACCAGCTGTTAAACCTACCGCGAAACCAACAGCAAAGCTTACTGCCACACCAGTTCCAGCTCCAACTTTGCTTCTACCAAAGAAACAGAATGTCGGCACTCTTCAGGTCTACTTTTTCGATATTGGACAAGGTGACTCTACCTTAATCCGGACTCCGAATAATCAATATGTCCTCATTGACGGAGGTAATAACGATCAGGGTAAGAATGTAGTAAAGTACCTGAATGGCCTTGGTGTAAAGACACTTGATGCCCTCGTTGCTACTCATCCTGACGCAGATCACATTGGTGGGTTAGATGATGTTTTGAAAGCGTTAGACGTTAAATCTGTCTACGCCCCAAAGGTATCACATACCACTGAAACATACAAAGATTTTCTAACCGCTGTGAAGAATGAAGGACGTACTATCATAGCAGTGACTAAAGGCACTACTATTCCTCTAACTGGCGTTGAGGCGAAGTTTCTGGCACCTATTAGATCGTATGGGGATAATCTTAATGACTGGAGTGCTGTCTTAAAGGTCACATATAAGAACAAGTCCTTCCTCTTTACCGGTGATGCTGAAAAGGCTTCTGAAAACGATATGTTAGCCGATGGCATGAATTTAAAAGCAGACGTATTAAAAGTCGGACATCACGGCTCCAGTAGTTCAACCAGCAAAGCATTCATCGACGCCGTTAAACCACAGTACGCAGTAATAAGTGTCGGTAAAAACAATTATGGGCATCCAGATTCCGGAATACTTACAAGGTTAAAAAATGCGAATGCTTCAGTGTTACGAACTGATCAAAAAGGTACAATTACTGCTATTAGTGATGGAAGTAAAATATCCTTTACGACAACTAAGGGGGCTTCTAAATGAGAAAAGGAATTATTGATCGCTTCGAAGGAGTATATGCCGTTGTAGAAATTGAAGGGCAAACTGAGGATATCTTAAAATCAATTTTACCTAAAGAGGCAAAGTCTGGAGATACTCTTATATTTAAAGATAATGAAATTCTGATCGATAAGAATGACTCGAAAAAGAGAAAAGAAGACATTCAGCAGCTAATGGACGATTTGTTCGAAGATTAAAAAGAAACCCTGGAGAAATCCAGGGTTTCTTTTATAGATTTTTAAACACAGTTTAGGGAAGGATCCATTCAAATGAAATACTTATATTTGAGAAACTTGTAGATAAACATTAGCCGTCCCAATCAAAAGTATTCTAGTCAAAAAAGTTAACTCAGCTCTATGAATACCATTATTATAATTCAGTGCAATTGGATTTATTAATACTGATAATAAAAAATAATATAGATATATACGCCTAACAAAAGTAGCAATTTTAAATAAGATTGGAAATCTCTTAAGCCTTTTCTTTTAATAAATTGAACAGCTCTGATTAAAAAGAGAATTGGAAAAAGAATTAAGACAACATACGTAATAAGAAAATTCTTTTCGATACCCGGTATGAGATGAACATATGTAGCGAAAAGAATAAGCAGTAATGATAGTAGTTCATCGTGTTCCTTAATTATTATGGAGACTAAGACTAATGTAAAAATGACTAATGGAATGATATAATTACTAAATATTACTTCTAAAAAACTTTCATCAAAAGATTTGCTTGTTACTTGCAATGCCATCCACAAAGCTACTAAAAAACCTGTAGTAACATAATGCCATAAAACGCTTTTTCTCTGAAGTCTAGACATAGTCAACTCCTATTTTATATTGAAATCAAAAAAACTTCCTCATCTATTATTATAGCATGAGGAAGTTTTTTTATTTTAATTAATAAATAGTATACGAGCTATTTTTATTATACGTACCGTCGGTTGGCGCGTCAACGTATGGATATTCTGCCCATGGTAAAAATATAGTGTTCTCTCCATAGCTTGTATTATAACTCGTGTATTTTGATGCCCCACCTGTTGCTCTGATCTGTCTAATAACATCAGCGGTCATTAGATCATCCATTATCGATGCTAGACCATACCAACCAATTAAGTGACTTATAACTGGGTATTTACTAGACAAAAGATAACTCACAAAAACTGTTGTTACATCTGACCACGTAGCTAACTTGCCATTTTGATAATTTTGAATTAATGATGATGTTACAGTTGGCGCGTTTAGTTGCTCCCTAAGAGTCCCTGCATACAGGCTACCAGAATACACTTGCGTGAAAGTTTCCCCTCCTCTAGGCATGCGAACATTTGTAGACCGAGCGCTGAAGTTATTAACATTTTCCGAATAACTATTTTCTATATAATCATAAAATACCTGATAAACCTCTTCAGAAGCGTTTTGAGCATCCAGTTGTTCTTTAGCGATTTCTTTAAGTGCAGAGATTCCTTCCTCGTCACTCATTCTATTACGTTGATTATTCTCCTCTGCTTTTTTTACATCAATATCCCACCAACTTTCAGTATTGGTAGTTTGACTCTCGGACGCAAAAACTGGTACGACTTGGAATACTAGTGCAAAAACAAGTAAAAATGATAATACTTTTTTCAATTTAAACATCCTCTCTATTTTTAAATACTAGATAAATATACTATAATATGGATTATTTTGATGTAGTATGAAAATACTATTTAAATTACATAATATATCAATATACGACAAATATTATACTTAAAATTTCGACATAAAAAGCAAAATAAATAACGAAATAATTCCATTTTTTTGTTTAAAAACATACAAAATTGAAAAGATTGAAACAAAAAAACCTGTCAGCCAATAAGGCCAACAGGTTTTTGTTATAAAACTTATGCTAAAATCATCCTAAATTCAAATTCATTTCTCATGTAATAAGCATCAGCAACCTTAACACTAACTGGACTCCATTTCTGGACTGGACCCTCACAATCAATTATACATCCAGCCAGATCACCACGACGTTCAAGTATATCCACTTGAGACTGTGACAAAGCAGCCGTTAGAAATTCTGCATCAGTCTTTAAGACTTTGTATACATTACTCAATACGATCACTCCTAAAAAGAGAGGGTAAACAGCGCTATTCCTAAAACAACAACTCCCACGATTATAATCACTATGCCTTTTCTGTTTTTCAAATAGTTATATCCACCAATAGATATGAGTGCTCCGCACATCATTACAACCAGCAAAGATAGTTGTTCCTCATCCGCAACATCATAATTATTGAACAATAAAGAAATACCTAGAAGTATAGATGCTGCACAAAAATGGACACCAAAATCTTTAAAGATTTTCTTCATTAAAGCACCCCAACACCTGACCTCATTTTCTCTGCTTTATGTACTTCTTAATCAAATAAAACAAAACAAATCCTAGTAGCATTAAGCCAAGTATAGCGATCCATAAAATTGCTGGATTCCCCACAGAAAAGTATATATCTCTATACTGATAGTTTTCATTATTCATAATAGTAGATTAATTCATTTGGAACATTATGTATACATAATATGTCATAAGATAAGAGTATCACTCGAATTAGAAGTTAAATTAATATTTAATATCCCAAATATATTATAAAGAATCTATAAATCTACAAAATATGTTTACATTTGGATATATATGTATCATAATTGGTTTGTATCCCAAATATAGGAAGGAAGGTTGAATTATGAAAAAGAAAATCTTAGCTGGCCTATTAACTGTTTCTGCTTGTTTCGCTTTAGGATCTACCTCATTTGCTGCCAGTGCTCCAACTACTAATCCTAACTCTACACCAGTATCAAATGTAGCAACTTCCCAAGAAATAACTGCTAAAGGTACTTTTGAACAGGTTATTGTCCACTTGGATTCAGGATATTGGAAATATCTTCCGGGATTCCTGGAATTAGTTTTTAATGACGGAGGTATTGTATTATATCAAGACGGATGGGTAGAGGCCGTTCAATACGGAGCCGCAACTATAAAATCTACAGATGAATATGGAAACATAACTTACTATACAATTCTCGTAGACAGAAAATAATATCTGTAAAAAAGGTCAATTTCAAACTGTTTCCTTAATCCATCAGAAAAATCATCTGAGAAACCACTAAAAAATCTTCTTAAATAATTATAATAAATTGAAGGATGGTGGAATTAATGAAAAAGAAAATCTTAGCTGGCCTGTTAACTGTATCTGCTTGTTTCGCTTTAGGATCTACCTCATTTGCAGCAACTGCTCCTACCACAACTATTGACCCAACTCCAGTATCTAATGTAACGAGTTCACCTACTTATGAAGAAATTACTATTTACATGGATTCAGGAGAACAGAGATACATCCCTGGCGTCCTCCGTGAACTAATTTATAATGATGGAGCCATTATATTACACGAAAATGGATGGGTTAGTGCAGTTCAATACGGAGCTGCAAGTATATTTGCCTATGATGCATCAGGAAACATAAAGGCATTTACAATTCTAGTAGATAGAATTTAATAAAGATATTATGAAAAAAGCCCGCCAACCAGTGTAAGGTTAGCGGGCTACTTTATGTATACTCTGAATTCAAATTGCCCTCGAACAAAATGAGCTCCAGCGAGCTTAATATAGTCTGGTGTATATCCCTCTACAATTCCACCATAATCCATAAGATGACCTATTGGGTCTGGTTCTTCACGATACCACACGGATACTTTGATTTGTGACAAGGCTGCAGGTAGAAAGTCTGTATTGCTCTTCAGGACTTTATATGTAGTGCTCAAATGGTTTACTCCTCAAGTGATAACAAGACATCTTCTAGAATATTAATTAGATCTCTGCGGTGATAATAGTTTTTTGATAAATCTTCCCTAATACTCCAAAACTGCTTTTTTAATGAATTTGCGAAAATAGTTGCTGTTATAGTACAAAGAACAGCATAAATAAAAATTGCTACTGCATTCGCTTTGTAGTTTGTTAACAAGAAAGTTAATAGCTGATTAATTATTGGTATCATTAAAGAAATAAAAACTGTCGGGGCAATTAGTGGCTGAACTGTTAATGACTCTTTATCTTTAGTTAAAGACGCTATTATTTTTTCGATTTTCCACTTTTTATCAAGTTTATTATCTTTAATGAATTCTAAAATCAATTTTCTCTGATGATCATTGAAATCTTCCGTGCGCCATCTGCCCGTTTTTTCCTTTAGGGGAAGATTTAAATCTACCTTAATAACCGCCCTCGCTCTCCTCAAATACATATTAAGAGCCACTATTAAAGAAATTGTAGATAATATTATCGCCAATATAGAAATTGCAAGTGGTTGTTGGAACCCGAATATAAACATAAGGTAGGTAATAAGCAGAGATGCAATAGATATAATAAATATTCCAAAAGAAATAGAAAAAAATCGATATACCCTTTTAATTTTAGAATTAATCAGTGCTTCAACACTCACTTTTTCTTTATAAAATTCCAATAGTTTATTCCGCATTCTTACACTCCAATCAAAAAGTAAATTGATTTCAGTATAATTTATATGGAACATTATGTATATGTACTCTATATCACTGGTAAGGAAAATTACACAGATTTAAAACAAACTCGTCTGACGCATATGAAATAGCAAAAGTATCTCCCTACTGCCATGTCTGGCATCTATATAGATTTTTTAACTAAAAAAACTATACGCAGGCTAGGATTTCAATACCTGCGTTATTGTTTTTTCATATTACTGCATTTGCCCTTCTATATTAACTATTAATCATTGGAGCCCCATTTAGATCCAGCTTAGTTTCGCATAAAATCGCAAAGCCTTTTAATATTGGAAAATTATATATTTGTTGATGCTTGCTTGGTATTCAATTAAACTCTATATATCGACAGTTTTTTAAGGGGGATTTTCATGGAAAAGTTGTTACAATTTATTCAAGAGAATGAAATTCCAATTGTTATAATACCTGAAGATCGTAAATACTGGCTAGTTCGTACTCAAAGTGGTGAATTTTACGATGAATTTTTTCATGATGGGTTCATAGGAATAGGATGGAATGAATTTTCTGATATTGATAAATTCAAAAATTCGGACAAAGATGAAATAACTGATCTGATAAGTATTACATACAAGCCTGAGGAAGGACAAAAACCTCCTCAGCCCGGTAGGATTTACGGTCAAATATACAGATTTTTGTTTGAGCTTAAAGTGAATGATATTGTTATGATCCCCTCGAATAACTCTTCACACATAAGCTTTGGGATCATTGAATCAGACACCTATATTGAAGAAATAACCGAAACTGCTGTGGATATGGGATTATGTTCATTCGCTAAAAGGAGAAAAGTGAACTGGATAAAAACAGTTCAAAGGGACAGGCTCGATCCGTATCTATACCGAATGATGCAGGCCCATCAAGCCATTAGTAATGCAAATGATTATGCGAATTACATTGACCGCACGCTTCACTCCTATTACATTAAAGGTGAAAAGGCTCACTTGGTTGTTAATGTGAAACAAGAAAATCAAATTTCTGCAGTAGATATGATTACATATGTAAGTACATTACTGGACTTAGTACCGCTGATTGAGAATCCTGAAAGCCCTGATGAAACATTCAAAAAGGAAGATGTAGATCTCAAATTGAATGTTCAATCACCAGGTTTAATGGAATTCATATCAAACCTTCCATATGTTGTTACTATACTTGGATTGGTTATTGTAGGCCTTGTGGGTGGTTCTTTTAAATTCAAGAACACTAACGCAAAAAAAGAAAGTTCAAATGAATTGGAGTTACAAAGCGAAGGTTTATTCGAGAAGATTTTCAAATTCGTTAAGCATAAAGATGAACAAAAATTAAAAGAAATTAAACAGCAACATATCATCTATAAAGATAAGCTTAAAGCTGAATTACCCAAAGAATTAACAGAAAAACTCGACCAGTAACGGTCGAGTTTTTTTATTTATATGGTGATCCTATTTTTACAAACTTAGATATTAAGAATACGCTTATGCAGGAAAATACTAGAAACTTAACGGGAATACCCCAGATAAGATGATTATTAATTAATTTTATTCTCCCGAAAATTAAATCCTGTATGATATATATCAAACCATAAAGGAACATAAAGGTACCTGTTTTTGATATATAATGAAGAATCACATTCTTACTTATACTCACATCAGGTCCTCCCTTTTAGAATTGATACTAACATTATGCACTCGAAGTAGATAATATTCAATATAAATATATTTCAAATAATCGATTCACTTCTTCCAGTACCGACTAATAAAATAGCTAATTTGCCCACTCGCCGAAGTCAGTGGGCAAACTTCTTTACTCCTTTGTAGTGCCATTCCTCTTACTAAAAGCCAGTTCAAATAGTCCAGTTGCTGATAATCCTGCTAAACCGCCAGCCCATAACCGTAGAGTTAATTCCAACTCTGTAAAAGGATAAGACACAACACCAATCACTAAGCCGATAACTAAGCCAATCAAGGGTAATATATTATTAGGCACGTTAACCGACTTCTTCACAAACTGTACTCCCGCCATCACAAAAACGGCAATCACCGAGGCGAACGCCAGAACATCTGTTAAGTTTTGATTTCCCATAGATGAATCCCCCTTATTCTACTGGCATACCAGCTGCTCTACGCAAGTGATTTGCAAAATTATTAAAGAGCACCATCCCCGATTTATCCCCATTAGACTTGGCAGAATACCATTCAGGCGAGAGCCAACGGAAAATAATTTCTTGAGCATTACTTTTATGCAATTGTTTAAATGGCGCTGTTGAACCTGGCTGTAAGGGGATACCCGAAGCCGTTCTAAGGTTATCAGCAAGGTTGTGAAAGTGCGTTAAACCCACCTGATCCTTTTCCCTATGAGCCACAAACCATGCTGGGGATACATAATCATCAATTAGCCTTTGAGCTACACAGGCAGGCATCTGTACAGCAACAGGCGGTACAACGGATACTGGCTGTTCCTTAATTTCTGATACCACATCATAAAGCAAATCCTTTAGAGTTTTACCAACTGTAGCCAATGCCTGATCAATATCACGTTTACGTGCAGGATCCAATTGTTTATGGCTTGGGATATGTGTCAGTGGGTTTAGACCCCACTTGTCACAGCAATAGGCCATATACCACACAAAGCGCTTGTACGCCTCAAGGGTATTTATCTTACCTCCATAGCATAGCTCCACACCTAATGCGATATCATTAGCATCATCTCCATAAAGCTTATTGTCAGTTGTAACGCTGTATAGGACATGCCAAGCCTTTTCTGCTGGATCCAGCCCCGTACCTGTTGGAATGATCTCTAGTATTTTTGTATCATCAATAAACGTCTGAGCCGAGGCTGAGCGGTCTTTAAGATTTTGAAAATAAGTAAAATGGTTATCCGCCGTTGCCCCTGGATTGCCAGTATCATGAGCAACTAAAAAACCCGGCGTTCCCGATGTTAAACGGGTGCCGGGCCGAACATTTTGACGCTTGTTAATATAACGCCGTTCAATCGGGTATTTGTCTTTAATCATTTAGTTTCCTCCCATTCTGATAGCCACCACAATGGCCCCTATAATCACTGTAATGATTGCCCCGCCAACAGTCCGCCAAAGCCAGCGTTGTGCATCCTCAATCCTGTCTAACCTATGATGCGCTGATTTAGTAGATTGCATAGCTTCACGCGCTAAATCTCGCGTGGCTTCAATAGTTGTTGTTAGGGCAGGTACTGCTTCAAGTGTCTTTTCGATTCTGGCCAACTGTATCTGAATTTCCACAAGTTTATCCTCTGTTCCCAAGACTCCGCCTCCTCCTGACATCCCTACTCCCCCTCTCTAATCCTCCCAATATAAATAGCCCCCGGGGTTCCGAGGGCAAAATAAAAACGCCTACTATATGGCGCTAGCTTAGTAATCTATTCAGCTTCCAGTAACACAGAAACATCCGCACGAATAACGGACGGCACTTGCTCCAATGTCTTCAAACCCTTTTTAATAAGACTGGCATAAATAGCTGGCATCAGTTCGCACCTCCTTTCAGGGTGGCGACATCAGCTTTCAACGTCAACGTTAACTCATATAGATCGGTTAAAGCGACCTGTGCACTTGTGACATCCTGCTGGGCTGATACAGCTTCTTGCTTTGCTTCAAGCAACTGCTCATAAGTATCAGTGAGAGCAAGCTGTAAAAGTTCAACTTCCGTCAACTCAGGTGGCTTATTTGCCTCAGCTTCCTGGTAAGCCTTCCAAGCTGCTTGAAGTTCAGCTTCTGTCGGTTGTGGTACGTCCAAGTTCCATACTGCAATATATGGCCCCCGCTCTACAAGGTCGTAGTCTTCACCAACTGTCAGCAGATTGTAATCAATGCCATAACGGTAATGCACACCCTCAACGGGATCTTCGTTCTCTTCCGGCTGCTTGATCTCATAACGGACACGGCCTTTTTCTTCGGCTCCGGGACGTATTACAGGTTCAGCTCCATTATCCTGCACTATAAAGTCTTGCATTGGGTTAGCGTTTGGGTATAGATACATAATTGCTTGGGATATATTCAATTTTTCTCCTCCTCTCTTATGCTACCTGTATAATATCAAGATATTTCCATGCATTACCTGCTGGAATTCCAACGGTCATATTGCAATTTGCGAATATCTCAAGGTAATCTCCGGGTTTTATTTTCACTAAAGTACTTCCCTGATATCCGGTGTTAAGAGTACCGGAAGTTTGAGTGTACCCAAAGTCCTTCGATCTATTCCCATTAACATATACGCTCATAGTACAGACCGAATTAATACCAGGGGTAGCAAGACTAATTGAAGCCGACACTAGATACACGCCCTCTTTTGTAGCTGTAAACCTATTTGTGGTAGTAGAAAACTCACCTAAGTGGTCATAAACCTTATTTCCAAACGTCAACTTTGTCCATGTACTTGCCGTAAGTTGATCTGGGGCATTCGCCCATGCGGATATAAAGCTTCTCGAAATTGTCGTATTATCTCCCCATGGGTTGAGAACACCCTCCGCACTGTGTATATTGCCGCCCATTGCGGTAGAGTACATTTGCGTTCCCACCATTTGAGAAAGAGAGACGCTGATGGTTCCTCCGTATGAGGCATTATAACCAATTGTGTTACCTGAACCTTTCATGTATTGCACTAATATTTCTCCATTTATATGGGCGTAAACTCCCACATAGCGGTTGCTTACTTGGCACTCATTTAGGTACGCCTTAGCAGAATCAATATAAAATCCGAAAGTAGAAGACGATGTTATAACGGAGCAACGAGATATTAATATATCAGAGCATGCTCTGACAGTAAATCCGGCTGTGGTAGTTCTGGAAGCATTAAACCCTACTATCTCCGTACGGCATGAACAATCAGTTACGACTATGGCATGAGCGGTTCTCGTAGAACTTACCACCGTGTCCCCATTTAACTGAATCGCCCCACGACCTGAGAATCCCGATATAGCAACTTCTTCTGGGTACGTACCAGCTCCTACATTAATAGTCACTGTATGATTTACAATCATCGGTATCAGGCTAAGTGCTTTTTGAATGGTCTTAAGTGCTCCACCCGCAGTATTCGTAGCCCCTGCATTATTGTCATTACCATCTGTACGGACATAGTAAGTGACATCTGCATTCGTTTGTAGTGGAATGGATGATTCTCTCGGATCTCCTAAAATCAACCCACCCTGTCTCGCATCTGATAACAAAACGGCTGTTAATGTATTGGCACTTAAACCAATTTTAGAACCTTCTGTAGCTAAATAACCAGTGCCGTTATTAGCGCCTTGTATGTTAGTTACGAAAACATTAGAAGCATTTCGTGCCCATATAGCCGTTGCTCTATTCGAGTATATTCCGTCGCTTAATATAGCAGTAGCACCATAAACAGAAACGCCATATTGATTTGACGCACCACTTATCGTGTAGCATTTTTCCAACCAAACCCAAGTACAGGCTATTATCTCGATAGCCGTTGACGTTGTAGAAGATGCGGTTATTCCCGTTATAGTTACTTGGGCCGAACAACTAGAAACAGTCAATTTAGGCACGACAACTATACCGCTCGCTATTGTACCGGAATTGGTTACTTTTAGCGATCCATCACCACCGAATCCCGAAATCAATACATCTCCGGCATATGTTCCCGCTGCAATGTTTATCACTACTTCGTGGTTCAAAACTTGCGGGATAGCTGAGATAGCCCGCGTAATTGTCTTAAACGCCCCTGCTGCTGTGTTAGCTTGTCCGGTGTTGGTGTCTACGCCATCTGGACGGACATAAATCGTCATATTAGATGTTGTATGCGTTACACCCTCTATTTTAGATACTTTGCTATTTATTTGCCCTTGAATTGGACCAGTCACACCATAAAGGGTATCAAGCAAGTCGTTGTTTATCCTACCAGTACCAATCTTGAGCATGTTAATATACGCTTCATCATTGATGTCACTATCCATGATGGAACCAGCCGCATTTATCTTACTGAACTTAATTCCGGCATTAGCATTAACGTCAGTATCTACAATTACTCCTGCTGCAATAGCTGTAACTCCATCACCAGTACTGGTAACGTCTCCAGTGTGGTTTGGATGCGTGTAGTTATTCGCGCCTGTTGCGATACCCGCCAGCTTTGTTTTCTCAGGTGTTGTGTAATCGTTTGTGGATAGTTGTTTTCCAGAAACTTTATCAACTTTGCCATTAACGGCATTATCCAATATGTCCATATTCCCGTTCAGATCGGCAATATCAACGAGATCCGTTCCCTCTGGCTTCTTTAAGCCCAAATTCCCTGTAGTTTTCATTTGTCACTCTCCTATCCAAAAGTTCTTAAGTCGTTCCATGTACCACTACCAGCAGTATTCCATGATATTGCTTTAAGCGAATCCCAGAAGGTATACGTATAAGCAAACTCATAAGCTAGGTGGGCTGGCTTAATTTCATCAATTATCTGAATTAGTCCAGCCATATTCGGTGGTATGCCTAGAATGCCTATGAATCGGATAATGAACCGATATTCGCCTGGAACTTCTTCTACGGATACATCCCCGCCAGCAAAAGCCGATGCTGTTCGTTGAATCATTTCGGGTGTCGTTGTGCCAGTGCCCCGCCGTTTAGCCTTAATCATTTCTCTTCTACTGACGTAAGACTTTGATGGATCCGAACTTAAACCAAGCTCAGCCTCCCACCGTGCAAGGCTCCATGTTGCAGTTTCGACATAAGCCTGATCTAGCACGTCCTGTACACCTTTAGTTAAGCCATGTATCTCAAAACCTAATGATTCCTGCAGTTCTTCTATTTCTTGTACACCCCTGTAAAAGGATGGTAAGTATTTCATAAGATCAACTTTATTTATCTCATCGCTGTCTTCTATTTCATCAGCCGAAAAAAGAAGAGTGCTGTATAAAGAATCTGCATAGCTCAACCATCACACCCCCTTTAATTGGTTCCATGTTACCGGACCCTTACCCATATATTCGGAGTGTGTATGTGATGAAGGTGTGAACGTTGCTGGTTTGCCAGCTACACCGGACCAAGGGACTGTATCGGCGTTAGCTGCATAATCCACTTTCCCATCATTGTTAGTATCATAGATACTTTTGAGCATGTCGCCTGAGCTTTGAGCAGCTACGAGCAAAACATTGCCACCAGTTGTACCTATATATAGCTTACTAGTATCCGTACAATAGCCGAGCTCGCCTATTGCCAATGTACCGATTGCACTTTCTATTCCTCTACGTATCTGGATTAATACTTTTCTCGCCATCTCAAAGCCTCCTAGAACGTGCCCCCATCAATCGTAGCGACCGTAAGTTTATTTCCATTGGCCGCATCATAAACGATACTGGAAGCATCAATATTAGCCTCGATCCCGGTCGCGTTAACAACGATCCCTTTACCTGGCTTGGCAGCTACAGTAGTTGAATCCACAACAACCCCGTTACCCGCTCCGACTGTCAACGTCACTGTATCAGACTGACCACCACCAGTTAGACCATTACCCGCTGTAATCGTCTGAAGAGCGCCGCCTGTCCGAACCCACGCCGTACCATTCCAGCTATAAATTTTCTGCTCATCGTCTACATATGCAGTCCACCCTACAGCAGGAGAATAGTAAGCCCAGGCCCCAGACTGATACTCCGCTATCTGGTTTGTCTTACCCGCCCACACCCCTGTTGCTAACGCAGGAATAATGTAACGATCGGCTTCCACTGGGCTTGCTGGTGGTGCTAATAGATGTTGATCTTTTACCGAAGCTTGCGGTTCAATATTGTGTTTTGCCAATTCGATTTCATTTTTTATTTTTTGTGCGGACCAAATATCTGTAATAGCTGTTCCGGAGTCATTAATGACTCGGTGTTTAGTTGCATCGTCAATATGAGTTTTGATTTCAGCGGCTGTTTTAGTATTGGTTCCATCTGACACCTTATTGATATGCCCTGCACTGACATCAGCTTTTAATATCCTTGCATAAGTAGCGCCATCCGCTATATTATCTAGCGACCCTGTTAAATCACTGAGTGCTTGGGCGTTCACTCGCCTCCAAGCTGCCCCATCATCAAAATAAAGATATCCACTATTCGCCCCGCTCGTTACGTAAAACAGCCGTCCGACCGAGGCGGCCACCGGACGAGAAGCCTCTGCACCTGACAAAGCTCGCCCAACCATTGAGTTTGTTGTACCGTCTCCGATATATATTTCTTTAGTATCTGTACAAAAGCCCATTTCGCCAACAAGCAATGCACCATAAGTGCTAAGTTGAGCTTTAGTACCACGTTTTATTTGTATCGTCTGTGCCATCTTATACCCCTCTCGTAAATGAGCCACCGTCTATAAGTCCACTCGATTTATAACGCTCTACCTCTGTTTGTGTGGCTGTTACTGCTTTCTGTAGTGCGTTAATATCATCAGCTTCCACGGTATCCCCTGGTGTCTCATAGGTTACATAGACTTCGGCAACACTACTAAAAATCTTAATTAGCCGGCGCCATGGTGTATCACTTGGAATAGTTAAAGTCCAATTTGTTAATTTATCACCAGTTAATTTACTTCCGCTATAGACTTGGATAGTAGTGTTATTGATATTATCGTGATTCAATAAACCCTCATAAACGCCTGCAACAAGTGTTATTCTTTCCTCAATAACATAGTTGTTTCCTGTTGGGTTTTTGTTCAACTTTTCTTGAAAAACATCTATTTTATTCGGGTAGGCCATGTTACACCCCCAATTCCACAGTACCGATCACTGGCACCTCTTCTTCGGAAAGAACAATGTTCCCAGCAGCTCCATTGAGTAGCAATCCAACATAATCAATAACCCCATCGGTGCCTAAAAGGAGCGATCCTATTACGGCCTGACTTACATAAGTAGATACAAATGATGCCGACTTACGCCAAGCTTCCAATCTCTCCAAAAAGGAACTTTTTACACCTTGTAGACTATAACCAGGCGCTAAGGTTACCTTAGCTGATATATTAATAGTCTTGCCGATGGCTGATGTAACTGTTACGACCGCACCTATTGGAGCTTGTCCTTCTCCTTTCCCTGCGATCGGATCGATGTAGTCTTGTACTTGATTTACGAGTACGCTTGACGCTGGAGCACCTTCTGTATTTACGATGACAACCTTTACGGTTTTCGGACCTGACCATAAAGGAAATACACGAGCACCGCCCACTCCGGAAACTTCAAGAGCCCATTCAATGTAATGATATTTGTTCCCGCTTGTCGCTGGACGTCTGGCAGAATCAAGATACCGCTGTCTTAAAACATCGTCAGTCTCTCTATCCGTTCCAGGGACAAGTAACTCTGTCAATTCAGCTCTTGCTAGATTATTAACAAAATCAATAGGGATTAAGACACCGAAATGCTGATTCCCCGCAATTCCTTCAACCTCTGCCTCAAGGCGATACTCTCCTAATGAGAGCCGAGTAACCACCTTATAATTGATTGAACCTATCGCAAAGCGACTACCAATTGGAATATCCATTAAGTTGTTGGCGGCATTATAAAACAGCCCTCGGAGTTGAGCCTTTGTTGCCTTCTTGCGGCTCACACCAGACCAAGCAATAGACCGATCCAGATAATCCCCACTAGCTGTATCAGCAAATATTAAATTTGCGTTAATATCCAACTCAACATACATCTGAGCTAATTCCATTGCCGCCGGAGCCATTGCATCATAAATAATGCTGCCTTCTCGCTTATCCATCCCATCGGGTACCCGATCTAGCATCCGTTCTAAGATAGTTTCAAATGTTTGGTTCTCATACACCACCATTCACCTCCAATCGGTCTGTATAGTTTCCATAGTCGCTCTCAACGTCAAACAAAACGAGCACTGCATCACCTTCATAAGTAAATCTAAAGTTGGTGACGGACAGGATCCGATCATCTTGCAATAATGCCTCCCTAGCCCAGCGCTCCACTTCCGTTTCAAACACCGCTCTGCCCCGCACCGCTCCGACATCTGCCTCACTGCCGTAATTGTCACTGTAAATTAGATTTTCAAACCGGGTTGTCGAGAGAATTTTAATAACCGCCTGTTTTACGGCATCCAATCCGTCCACCACCACGGATCCTACACGTCCGTTTACAAGATCTAGTTTATAGGTGAGGCTTGGTTGGGGAGTTTCCTCCATGTCCTCATTCAGCAGTACATTATCGCTCTGTGGTATCAATTACTCACCACCCTATCCATGATTACGTAACGTTGACCGCCCTGCATCCTGATAAGCAGAAGCTTATCACCAGCTGCCAATGGCTTTCTGATCTCGTATTCATTTGACCCTATAGCTAATTTAAATTCTGCAAGTGTCTCCGGAAGAATTAAAAAATCCTCTGAAAGTGAAAGCCGATTATCGACTAGCACTTCAAGAGGATTTATTTTTTCTACAATTCCTAGCTGTACCTGAACCGGACCAGCAGCATCCACCGCTTCGATGGCGGCGCGTTTTATCGCATCTATCATAATTACACCAGCCTTAGTTCTAAGTCCATGGTATGTACTCCGCCTTCTTTCTTATGAGTACATTCATCGACCAGGAAGAACTTATTTATATTCATTGCCTTGATATATAGATTCACGTAACAGCCGGCTCTCATCCGATAATCTCCAAGGGCCTCTATGCTAAGCGTTCGCTTCTCTCGATTCTTCATAAATAGTTGTTGTACTAACTGCTCTGTTATCTGGGCTTGATTCAGCTTCTCATCAACACTCTGATAAAGCTGCAGCAATCCCCACTTTGCAATGCTGGCGCTGTCCTTGGTGACGTAAGTTTCCCGCTTACCCGTCTCCTTGTTGTCTCTGTATAGAACAATTTGATTGTATGTCTCATCATCTATGTTACGACTGTAAGAGTAATCTGTCATAAGTGAATCATCACCTACCACAAAAGGAAAACGCATATTGGAAACATTACGTATCGTCAAACTCCCGAAATCGTCGAAGAATACGAAGTTGGTCCCGTAATTAACCAACGTCTCATCTAACGCCATGCAGATCATGTCAATAAACGTTTTGTCGTCGCGGATCTGGGAAGGAATAATGTATTTTGTATCTTCCAGCGTTCCGGTCTTGAGCTGCATGTCCTGAGCGATCTTCTGAACTACCTGAGTCGCTGTCTGCTTCGTAAATACATAAGTTCCGCTATTCATGAGGTAACGAACCTGATCATAAGCCAGAATGGATATTTCTTCGGTCGTCCCGATTTCAATACTAAAAATATATCCGTAAAAGACCTTATGCCCCTCGTCCGTATAGCGAACCACATCACCATTATTCAACTGGAATTTTTTATCTTGCCATGGTCCACGATCTACAAGAGTAAATTCTAGAGATGCCGCCTTGCCAATTCGAACCGTCTTCCAGGATATATCCGTAACGATGCTGGATACATCCCAGACGTCTCCATTTTTATTATCGATCAACAATTCCATACAATCACCCCGGGAGCTTCAGGACGGAACCGATCTTGAGCGTCTTCAGCTGCGCGTCCGTTAAGCTGTTTAACTTCTGAATCTCTTTCCACCGGCTGCCGTCACCGAGCTCTCTTTTAGCAATCTTCATCAAAGTATCCTCGGATTTGACGGTAACTGTTTTCGACTTGGTACGTTCATCTGCGCGTTTCGCTGGCTCTTTCTTTGTTGTAGTGGTTGTACCGGCTGCTGTCTCGGTTGTCTTCAACTTCACTTTTTTAGCAGCGTAAAAAACATACTCCTTCAAACTGATGTCATATTCAAAATCACCCGGGGATCCAGCAACCTCTTTATACTTGAATTCCTCAATACTGGCCGCAATGTTGATTTTAAGACCCGTTGAAGTAAAAATAAACCGGACTGGCTTCCGCTTGTTCATCCAAGTTTCAATCAATTGGATGTAGTCAGCGGGTTGCCCCCAGTTTTTTGATGATACATAGCTTGGTACGGTACCACCTACAGCGATAGCCGGGAAAAGGCTGCTGAAGCTGATCTCTTTGAGCTTAGCAGCTTTGATTACGTTGATTTCGCCAAGGTCCGTTATATTGTAAGTCTCCCCATCACCTTCCCCGCCAATTTCAATTTCTTCCGGAAGGACAGGAATTTCAAACCAGATAGCTCGGTTGTTGAAGCTTAATTCAATGCTATAGCCGACGTTCATTAGGAGTATACCCCCTTGGCTGTACTGACCACTTCTTCATTAAGCATGTTACCGATCTTCTTAACGATAGAATCGACATTAGCCTCATTGGTTACTGGTCCTGTCTTCACCTGAATAGTGGGTGTCAACGTCACAAAGTTTTGAATGTTCTTCATCTCGGCGACATCACGCATAACCTTTAGGTCTTCTTTACTTATATCAATTGGCTTCTCTACTTTACCGAGCTTATCAACTTTTTTTAATTTATCTACTTTAGGAGACGTAGCGGCACCTGCACTAGCAGCGGCAAATCCCATGCCAACCGATTTACCCGCATTTTCCAATTGTTCCTTTTTAGCTGCTGCAGCTGCTGCTTCAGCTTCTCGTTTAGAAGCTCGGTCATCTAACATCTTTTGAACTTTAGCCTCACGTTCTTTAGCTTTTGTTGCTGCGCTGTTCTCCATTGCCGCTAAACTTGCAGCCCTCTGTTGTTTTGCTGCTTCTTCCTCAGCCGCTTTTCCAGCTGCTAATTCTATATGGCTAATGGTCGCGAGTTCGACGAATGGAAGTTTGTTCAATGTATTAATCAGATCATTGATACGATCTATTGCACCATTTGCTAAATCTTCCATGAAGATTAGTGACTTCGTTTTCGCCCATCCGAACGCATCGGCTATTGCATATCCTATACGTGCGAAGAAAATTGGTACCTGATCAAAAAAGTTAAACAAACCATTCCATGTCCTTTGCCACCCAGCTGCAAAAGTATCATTTGTTTGGTATAACTTCCATAACCAAGCTATCACCGCAACAACTACAGTGATTATTGCTATAAATAAATTTGCTTTCATAGCGGCATTTAGTCCCCTCCAAGCAAGCGCTAAACCGCCTGTAGCAGCTGTTTGAAGAAACACTGCCGCCGTCATTATTCCCGTTCCGATTGATGCAAATATTGAGGCAGAACCAACAGCCATAGATGAGAGTTTCCACGCCGTCAAAGCTGCAGCAATCCCCCAAACGATTGGCTCAATAGTTGTCCAATTCGTAGTAATATAGCTATATACCTGTGCAGCAGCATCCCCTAACGAAACAACAATATCAACAGTTGTAGTGATGCCTGCACTTAAACCACTCAAAAACTGTTCTCCGTCGCTAGTACTTAACCATGCCGTTAGTTCCTGTACCATCTGAGTGATCCTGCTAAGAGGTCCCTCAGCACCGTTAATGGTGCCAATCCATTCAACTACTTTATTTTTCATAATCGTCATTGCAGAACCAAACGTCATAGGCATTTGACTAAACATCTGATCGATTTTACCGCTTTGTTTTTCAAAAGCTTTAACAATCATCTCAGAGGTTAGCTTTCCATCAGCACCCATTGCTTTAAGTTCACCACGGGCAACTCCAAGCCCCTCTGCTAATAGGCTCATCAACGCTGGAGCGTTCTCACTAAGCGATCTTAATTCATCGCCTTGTAAGACTCCACTACCAAGCGCCTGTCCCATTTGCAATATAGAGGCGGTCGTTTCTTGGGCTCCTGCCCCTGAGATTACCAAAGCTTTGTTAAAACTCTTCGTAAATTTGATAATATCGTCATCTGTTTTAAAGATACCTTGTGTACTCATGGCGAGTTTAGTAACCATATCCGCTGTAGCTTGGTAGTTTGCCCGAGTTTCATTCGCCGCGTCCATTACCTGGCGTTGCAGCTGTAGTTGAGTTCGAAGGCCATCATTAACCATTGCTAGCCTAGCATTAGTTAGCGCCACATCATCTGATGTTTCCAAAAGTTTTTTAGCTGCAGCAATAGATAGATAAGCAGCAACCACATTCTTTAGGCTACTAAGCCAATTTGATGTGTTTTTTGTCGCATTATTAAGTTGTCCATTTACCCTAGACTGTAGATCGGCAATTTGTTGTTCTAGCCTAGCGATACGTTCTAAAGCTCTTTGCAATTCACCTGCATCTGCACTGCGCGTCCTCAATTGTCTCGTTGATCTAATGAGTTGAGATACCAAGCGCTGGAGATTTGCAAACATAGCCTCCAAAGACCGAGGCAGCTCAATTCGAATCTGCGCAACGACACTACTTAATTCAGATTCAATCTGTCTTTTTATATTCGCAATTTGCGAGGAAACATCGGCAGCATCGATTCTTATTTTAATTGCTGATTCTTCGCCGCCCAACCGCTGCCTGATCATAGCTAATTGTTGTAATACTTCTGTTGAGTTAATGTTTATTCGTATCAGGCTACCTGTTCCTAGAGCGGCAATCTGCTGTTTAATCATATCTAAATTGCTGATCACATCAAAAGCACTGATTCTTAATAACATCGGATTCTGCATTTGGGATTGCAATCGTGCCATTAACTGAATAGTCGCAGCTAAAGAGGCGTTAACCTGATTCAAGCGCTGGCTAAAGACATCATTTAATGCAAGACTCGCTGCAATGCTTGGCAAGTTGGCTTCCTCCTTTCTACATAACATAAAAAAGCACTCCAATGTGGAGTGCTTCGGAACATTACAATTGAACTGATTGCTTTGGATTGTTCGTTATTATTGGTCTAAGCTTATGTGTTATTTTTTGTGCTGAAGCTGCTGTATGACCTCCATCAAACATGAGAGCGGCCATATCGCCGTTAGAATTCGTATAATTAATTATGAGATAGTGCGTGTTAGTTCTTTTTTCTTTGCTCGTTGCTCTTGACCCGACAATTAAACCAATTGGGCCAAACAACAAGCCACCAGCAATTCCTTTAGCTGCACTGCTATGGACTATATTCGCAATTTCCGTATCCGTTTTTACCTCTACAGCCCTTATCTGAGAGTTGTTAATGTTAAAGTCAGTGCCACCCCCATCTATCACCAATTTATCTTGTGTTACAGATAGGTTGCACAATGTCCCCTCCCCTAGAGGTAATCCTTCAACATGATCCAAGGCACTTGTTACTAATATTCCCTGCTCATCGTTATTGTTATCTAATTCTTGTCTATACTGAGATTTAACTCTGAGTGTATACCCTAAAAAAATAAAGACAATTGTAAGGGTTACCCCTAATACTCTTCCCCCAACTTCAGGGTCAGAAAATGAATATATAGTAAAAGCCAAGAAGAATATAGACACTATAAAACAAATCGCAGCTAATACATTACGCAAGCCTTTCATATGATTCAACTCCCAGAGGTAATATTTACTAACAATATACCAAACAGGGAATGAACGGTCTATTACTTTTTGCGTCCTTTAGAACTGGCCTTAGACGCTTGTTTCTTTTCCTTATCCACCCGAAGAGAAATCATAGCGTATATAGCGGCACGTTCCCGCTGTCCCATCGCCATAAGGTCATGTGGTAAAATGTGAAGCTCGTGGAGGGCATAATAAGCTAAGTTAGCCTCACCATCACCCTCCTCGATTAGTTTTTTACTTCTGCAATCTGTTCATTGATGTCTTGGTCAAAGCCGTTTAGTGTCTGTACCTGCTCGCTGAGAGCCGAGAATTCCCCAGGAAGTAGCATCTTGCGTAAGAGAATTTCTGAACCAAGCACTCCGTAGGACTTTTGAAGTTCCGCATTTTTGAGATCCGGATAAGATACAGAAGCTACCACCATTTTCGCCATGTATTCATTAGCATCCATTTCAGATGTAAATTGTCCGTATTTACCTTTGGTTCGCTTTGTGGCAGCCTTACGAAGTTCTTTATTTTCTTCTTCGGTGATACTACGTAGCTTCCAAGGAATAACCTTTCCATCTTTATCTTTAAATCTAGGAGAGACCACAAAATCTTCTGTAGTCTCCACCGCTGCATTTTGTGCGTAGAATGCTGAAAAGTCGCTCATATTATTAATTCCTCCTGAAATTTATTTTAATTGGCTGGTGGGTTAAATGCTTGACCCATATCAATATCTTCAAAGGTAAAATCGATATCTTCTTCTAGTGCATCGGACTCTGTATCCAGAGATACCATAACTACGCTATCCAGATTTACACCTAATAGCGTTATGGTTTGAGATCCAATTGTAGATCCTGGATCTTCGTTAGTTATCGTGATATCAAAGTTGGTATCTCTACCCGTTTTGATATAGTCGATCATCAACTGACGAAACCGACTTGTCACATAATAGATGGTCATGCTTCCGCTGCCTGACCATCCAGTTGTTTTATGCTGAACACCACGGCGGCCTAGGGTCTTCACTTCTGCCTTTGTTTTTTCAACTGAAGCTTCAATAGTCTTAATATAGAACATTTCCTCTACCTGACCGTTGATTGTGGCGAAAGCTCGTCCCTCTTGTCCACTGATCGTGTCCTTTGCCTCTAAGAACGTCATTTATCTCACCTGCACTTTCATATATACTTTTTCGATACTGTCTACTGGCTGGATATTAACTTCGACATATATAGCATCTGAATCATTGCCAGGAGAGACAGTGATATCCGTTTGGGCATCAAAGTTTTGAATGGCATCAATACCCTGTAAGCTATCCAAATAGACAACGGCCTCTTTGCGAAACAGAACTCGTCCGTCAACGTTGTTTGATACCTTACCGATGTAAAATGATTCAAAGATACGCTTCAAATCATTCGCTATATCATCCAGCACTCGGAGTACACGATTTTTTTGAAGTTGCTTCCCTTTCTTTGGTGTATAAGAGAGGAACGTATTAATATCCTGTTCTACCACAGCCCGATTAACGGACGGTGTGAAGAGAAATTCTCCAGATTTTAACGCTGCCTCAATCTGTGTATTGGTATAGCGCGGCGCCACATCTACAGCATCATCATAAGCCGCATAGGTCAGAGACTCATTCATTTCTGCACCGGCCGTTGCTCCAGCTACCCAAGCAGTCGCCTGTGCTGCTGTTAATGTTGTCCCATCGTAGAGAACCACACCATTCTTAACGCTGATTACACCTTCGAAATCGGCTACAGGGTAGTTTTCAAGTACAGCCTGTACCTTTTTACCTTCCGATTCTCTTAAACGCCGTACAAAGGCAGCATAAACCGCTTTGAGCGCATTGTCCGTGGATGTGAGCGCAACTGTTTGGAAATCGTACAGCTCCAGTGCAGCTAAATAAGCAGTATGATCAGCATTAGTCACAGTACCATTAGCACCGCCCACTAAAGGAGCCCCTGCGCTTGCTGTTAAAGCCCCAGTCCCACCCCAAACAATCCAGTCATTAGCTTTGAGACCAGCGATGTTAGCGACCACCTGAGTATCCACCACTGCGTTATCCAGCAACGTTTTCACATCAAATTTGCTACTGTCGTCAATGTTGGTTTGTACTACAATCTTTAGATCGTTCCCCCGAGTACCACCGTATTTTGCTGTTGGTATCAAGGCGCCGATTGTAGCAGATGCTTTAACTCCATCATTAAGCTTGTAAAGCAATACTGTACGCGCCCGCTTTTGCGCCTCACGCACAGGCAACAGTTCTGAAGCTGTAATGTCAAACCCAAGTGTTTTGAATGTATCCTCACCAGCTATAATCGGTGTGATGATCTTTGCTGCTCCCCATGGGAGTGTCAGCGCTAGAGAGGTTATTCCCCTGCTGCCGACTGTACCCAATGCACCGCCATTCGTTTCCACGTTGATATATACACCAGGTCTTACTTTATTTTGAGTGGTCCATGTTCCACCGGCCATAATCTATTCAACCTCCTTGTTCTTAAATTCTTCGATGGTCTGCTGTGCCTCGGCCGCCGTATACAACTTTTCCGGCTCCAACAACGCCGACAGGACATCTTTATCCTGGTATGAGTATTTGGTAGAGTTCAAGAACTGCTCTTTTGTATACGAAGCCTCAGGAGCTTCAATAGCTTCCTTTTCATTTTTCACACTCACTTAATACCGCCCCCTTGCTTCATAGTCTGCATTTTAATATCTGGTGCTTTATCCCGGATCAGATGCACGTTGAAATGGATAAAGAAATGGAGTACCCCATCAACAATTTCATGCCGCATCTTAGTACCACGGTACATACCACTGTCTCCACTTACATATTCCAATTCTGAATATAGCCGTTCGGCCATAAGTTCACATTCTTCCCGAGGCGCTTTTGAATCTCGATCTGGGAAGTAATGAACGTCAAATGGATTGAAACGCTGATACCGCCGATTTATACCCCGGGCCTGGCTACCTTCTAACAGCAGCACAAAAAAGCACGGCTGCTGCATGCCCTGCTCTACTGCTTCGTCATAAACCGGATACTCCGGAGTAAATAACGATAGCTTCTTTATGAGTGCGTTTTTTATATCCTGCATACTCACCGCCCCAAGTGTTTCTCCATGTATTTCTTAAGCTTCCTCTCCATGATCCCCGGCAACTCTCTCTCAAGTTCCTGCTCGGATAAGGTCAGCATGAATTTACCGTTAACCCAACCGGTACGCAGTCTGGTAACATGGCCGTACTCAACATAGAGTGCATACTCCACATTGTTGACAATCTCAACGTGTACACCGCCTCCTGGGAGCCGAACCACATCACCAATTTGCCAGCCACGACGCAAGTCACCGGATTTTACCGGAGTCCTAGCTATAGTCTTCGCCAGTAACCGTCCTGCAAGCTCACGAATACACTCCTCCATAAATGCTGGAAATTCATTTTGCATCCGTTGAAGGTTCTTCTGAAGCTTTTTGACATCGGAGAAATCGAATTTACCCATGCTCATGCGTTCAGGACCTCTTTTAGCTTAATCTCCTGATGAGTCGGATATCTAAATGGTTTACCTGCTTGCTCACCTTCAAAAGTCATACCATCCTGCACGATCGTTATTCGACTACCTGGCTTAATAACTACATCAGGAGAGATAAACAATTTGGCATCATAGTTCACCTGATCCGCTGTTACAGTTTGTGTACTAGCAGGCAAGGAAGTTTGAGAGAGTGCACATGGCTCAGCTGCTAGCACCATAACAGGCTGTTGTCGGGTCTTTCTAGTTACAGGGTCTTTAACATCCTGGATCTCGAAGACTGTAGCCAACCCTTCATAGGTACTCTCTATAGCTAAACGTTCAGCTATTACATTTCCGAATGGCATATTACCACCTCAGCCTTCTAAAGGCATTTAGCTGTGCTGAATAATTCCTCACAAAAGCTGCCCCAGATCCAACCACAACCGTAGCCTTAGCGGATCCGAACACTGTTGTAACATCCCCACGCTTGATACTAGTAACTGCTGGCGCTGTCTGTTCGAATTCTGTTGGATACTTCGTCCGGTAGTAATCCTCAGCTATATGCAGCACTACGTTATCTAAGGCTTCAGGAATAGAAGAAATGTTGCAGTAGGTTTTTATCTCCTGGACGATGGTCTCCAAGACAAACAGTAGCCGGGAATTTTTGCTTAGGTCCTCAATCGGGATCAGTAGCAGTCCCTTCAGCTTGTCCAGATACTTTTCCGTCTCCTCCGGCATCTGCTTCACCTGCTTTCAGAATAACTGCAAGTACTTCCTTTATCTTCGTAGCTTCGCCCAAGTCAATGTCGTGCTCTTTGGCATATTTCTTTAGTGCTGGCAGCTTCATTTCTTCCAGCGGCACATCCTGCTTATCTTCATCATCATCAAATTCAGGAACATCTTCACGGCGGATTACTCCATCCTTAATCAGGGATTCTACTTCACTAGGGAGGATCAAAATCTTATCACTCGCCTTATAGAATTTCCGATTGTATTTCGCTCCAGTTATCAGAGATATCTCGATTCTCTTTTCTTCAGACACTCTCATCATCCTTTCAAAATAAATAGGAGAGGCGTTAGCCCCTCCTTAAACCACTTTCGCAATAAAAATATTGTCGATAGTTTCAAATGATGGCAGCGTGATTGCAGAAACGATAGTTTCCACACTTACTGGGTGTGGCTGCTTAATTGTTGTGATAGCCACACCTGTATTCACGATAGATACTTCTGCACTTGTTGCACCGCTCATAAGATCAGCTTCTTCTGGAGTGGTACCATACCACGTTTTACCCAAAGCTCCGTCTGGAATCAGTGTGAAGTAATCGTCTGGATAGAATTGATGTGAGCTGCCATCTTGTAGAGCATATTTCTTGTTGTAAACCGCAACCGTCAATCCCAGTTTTGACTCCAGGTATTGACGCATCAGCGCATCAGTCATGATGATGTTTAGCCCACCAAGAGGATTCATGTCCAAACGCACCTTTTCGTTAGCTAGAATGTTATTCCACGTCTTACGAGTAACGATCGCCTTTGTTGGACGTACACCTTGCTCATCTTCAATCGTGTCCTGCCATTCTTTGATGTCTCCCACGATATTAGCTGTTGGATCATCCCATTTATCTGATCCTGTAAGAATGGTCTTATGTCCAGCCTTCATGTTGTAGTCATAATCATAGTCAATCCGATTGGCTGTGATTCTGATTTTACCCGATGACAACAATTGCATACGCATGCGCTCAGCGTTAACCTCAGCACCGCTAACCAAACTAGCTCTATCATCGTAAATTTGAGTAATCAGAGATTTTACATATTCGCTGTTGTTCGATTCCAAAAGTCTTAGCAGTTCTTGACGATCTTTTTCTTTTAACAGCATAGCTTCACGGAAAAATGGCATTTCTGTTTCTACCTTACCGAATCCAATTCGATCTCTCAGAGTTGCTTTAGCATCGAATTCCGATGGCATCAAGGCTACAGGTAGTCCTCCTGCTCCTTTAATCCAACCAATATCTAAACCGAGCTTTTTTGCTGATGGAAACAACGTTGCTCCCAGATATGGAATAGCGTTTGATGGGTTAGCCGCAATATAAGCCGCGATCTCTGGAGCTCTTACTAAATCTTGAATGTTAGGCATAATTAATCTTCACCTTTCCTTTCTTAGTCGATAAATGTGATCTGCTTCAATGCTGTTAGTTCTTCAGCAGTAGGAGCAGTCGGGATTTTATTTTTATTAATGAACGCATGAATGAGCATCGCTCCTGGTGCTGGACCACTTGTTACATCTGTATCATTCAACAGAACACCTTCAGCATTGGATACTCCAGTAGTGGTTGTAGCCTTTACCGCCAGTTTAGTATCGTCAGCAATCACACCGCCACCTAGAATAGTTCCAGCTGGCACAATCTTTTTACCATCAGCGTTAGCTATAACACCTGCATCGCTCACTGTGACGGCAATTGCTACATAGTGATCTGGGAATTTAAGAATTTCTTTCTTATTCCCATAGGTAGTTTCTTTAAATTTACTCATTTTGTTTATCCTCCGTTCTTATTTAAAGTAGCTTTCTCGGGCTGTATCCAACCCTTCATTGCCTTTAGTAGATTCAGCCAATTGCTTGCCGAAGCTACCAACCTTGTCATCGCCTTGTTCACCCTTAGATTGATCCTTCCCGTCCAATAGAGAGGTTCCTTTAAACTTGAACCCTCCACCACCGCCTTTATCCTCGGTTTTAAACAAGTAGGCATCCGATGTTTGTAAACCCTTAAGCTGCTCGTCTAAGCCGACCAATTTACCGTCATCACCGATGACCAACCTTTCCTTGTCTATTAGCCCAGTTACATGCTTCTCGTTATGCACCTTACCAGTGAGTGCAGCAGAAATAGCATTGTCCAACTTAATCTGTTGCAAGTCGGTGTCATATTTTTCCTTTGCTGACTTGTTATCAGTTTTGAGCTGGTCAATCTGCTTCTTTAGGTCATCTGACAGTCCGGCAGCTTTACTCAGGTCCTCGATTTGCTTGTCCCGCTCAGCGACATCCTTCTCTGCCTGCTGCTTGGCCGTAGAAACATCGTTATACTGACTCTTCGGAACAAAGTGCTTCGGAATCTCTTTGCCAGCATCTGCAATAGCTCCGTCAATCTTGGAATCTTCAACACCCAACTTCTTCAATAACTCTTTCAGCCAATCCATATATCATCTACCTCCATAGATTTGTATAGCTGCTCTCCAGCTTAGGGAGTGAACCGATATGCTCCGGTTCATGAGCAAATAGGCCGCGGTAGTCTCACCCACGGCCTAACTTTTCTTATCGCGTTTCCAAATGTCTGTAAGTCTCATGTGGCATCCTAAAGGTGTCTTCATGATTCCGACTTTGTTAAACCAATGATATAGCCCTACTCGCTGGGAACGAAAGAATACGTAAATCAGCTTGAAGGGATAAGCCCACCATCTACATAAGCGTATAGTCTGTGTCCAGTGGTCAATTTCCCAGACAATCCAACCGACAGCCGGTAGTTTCCTTCTGTAATCACTGAAACTGACCTTCATGGCACCCTCCTATTCAGCAATATAAAAAGCACCCTCGCATATAGGAGAGTGCTACTACTTCAAAAGTTCATTCAATTCTTCTCGGTATCCATTGATGTTGCTTTTCAGTTCCTCAGAATCTCCCCCGCGTTCATCAATAACTATTTCTTCAGACCATTTATAAGCTGCAAGAAGTTGTTCAAAAAGTGCGCGGATCTTTTCTTTGTCCAATTGGATCACCCTTTAAAGTTATAAAAAGCACTCCCCTAGTTGCGAGAGTGCTTTCTATAATTGATCTTTCGTTTTATCCTTCATGTGATCAGGCAACGGTGGAAGCTGCTGCATCAAATGATCAACAAAATCATCACCGGACTTACTGAAATCCGGACTTAGAGGTACGTCATCATATTCTCGGATCGGTTTTTGTTGCTGTGAAGTCTTCCTCATATACCCACCCCATTTCTTTTGCGAGTCTTAGCAGCACTTGATAATCAAAGTATTCATCTTGTGCTGTTTTTGACATTGTAGCATACTTCTTATCCTTTTGTAACACTGCATTGATCTCCAAGAAAATGCCAGGGAGTACACTACGAAGCGCCACTCCATCAGCTGTTGATTTAGCCGCATTTACAAAGCTTATCCCCCCGTTATGCCCTGTAGCAACCACAGTATCAATTGAGAGATAATCACCCAGATTAATGGAGTCTTTAACATTGACCCTCGTTCCTCGTGGATGGTTGTGTGTCAATATAACCGATCTAGGTGAAGCTTCCCGGAGTTTTTGGTCTACTTCCTTGCTGAATGTTACCTTATTTACGGAACCAGAAAGGCGAGCGATTTCTTCCCCAGTGGTTTTATCCAGCATCACAAGAATTTCTTTGGCTTCCTTGTATCCACTTCGTGCAACTTCGCGGTTCACATCTGCTACCTTTTCCAAGACATCATCTGTCAGATTCGGCAAGTCTGCAAAGTAACTGGCACGCGGATTATATTTCCGGTTTACCACACCCCTTCGAGGTTCCTCTACTCCAGCTTCGAAATCATCCATAGTAGGTAAAGACATCGATTGTTGCTGTGGTACTGGAATATCCTTTGTTGGTCCACCTGGAATCTCGATAGTAGGCAATGGAGTTTCAGGTGTCTTCTTGGATGGCACCTCCACGGTAACCGCATCAGAAGCTTCAGGAGCGTATTTCTTTTCCCACTCTGGATATGTTATGTCCTCTGGTACCTCGTAAGTCTTACCGTCTTCGTCACGGGCTACTCTCTCTTTGATGTTGTCATCATAATGAGGAATGGTGGTTGATCGGCAGTAAGCATGCATAGGTGGATAATTAACATTAACCTGAGCATCTTCAACATCAAATACCTTACCATCTAGATCTCGGCAAGTAATGGAAGTGCGGCTGTCTAGTGTGGCAGTGTAACGGTATTGCTCTACCCCAAGTTCTTTATAGCCAGCTATGCGAGATTGGCCTGCGAAGTATGCTGATTCCGTCAGTATCAACCGCTCTGCATTCTTCCGTGACACATCAAAGCGCTCCATAAGTTGCTCTACCATTTGTTTAGAGGTATCACCACGAATTAACCCCTGAGTAAAGATGTTACGAAGCGTTCCAGTCAGTTTGACGCGATCAGTCCATATACGTTGGGAGAAGTTGCTACCATCCGGAGCCCACGGAGCAGATAAGATAGCTTCCAATTGCCGTTTATCGATCTTAGCAAATGAAGCTCCTATACCGATACCTTTTTCCAGTTCAAAGATACTTCTATAGTAACCATCCTTGTAGACGTTACCTAGTAGCTCCGTTGTGCCCGTCAGACGCTTAGCGGATAATTCCTCGATATGTTGCTTCATCTGCAATTGAATGGATTCTAAGCGGGTAACACGTACTCTTATGCTGGCATTCTCTAGTTCCTTCATCCACCGCTGATCAATGGCATTCTCTTTACCGCGAGCAATGTAATCCTCAACGGTCCATTTGAATTCTTTGAGCTCGCCGCCTTTGAGAACTTGTTTAGCAGCGGATAAGCTAACGATCCCGTTATTATCCGCAAAACGCTGATAGAAATTGTTAACATCTGTCTGGATGGATATCTGAGCCTTCCGATATTCCTTATTCATTGCCTTTGTGAATGGTACTCCCTTATTTAGAAGTGACTCATTCAGTTGCTCCATTCGTTTGGACCAATAAGCGGCTGATTTCATTCTTCATCAACTCCACCGCCCTCTGTAGGTGCAGGAACTACGAAACCGCATACAGATGATCCATCTCCTTCGCCACCCTGTACAGAAGATATAGAAGATATCAGACTAGCTAATGATTCAATATCCTCTGCGTCTATGGTATTCCCTGCTTTATAGGTTTCAATTGCTGATCGAGTCATACCTTGAATCAGCTCATTTATCAACATCTCACTCTTCTTTGTTATCGCCATTTTTATCACCTCCTGGAGGAGTGCCATTATTAGGGAGCCCGTATTCATCCATTTTCGCAAGACTTTCGGCCTCTTCAGCTTCCAGACGTTTCAATTCTTCCTTCACATCAGTAACCCACGGATGATTTGCGACTTGTGTTTCTTTAGATACGATTCCCTCACTGTTCTTAACATCAGTGATAACCTGTGATTCATTAATGACGATATCTCGGTTAAATAAGAAATTAACTGTCTCTTCTGAGAAGTCATTCCCCGTGGTATTGAAGATATGTTTATCAACAAACCACAAAAGATGCTCAAGTGCTGCTTGGAATTCGTTTTCGATATCATTAGCATCCATATCCAGATCGGCATAGAGAAATTTCAAAGCCTCTCCACTTGGAGCTGTAGCGAATGAATCTGCTTGGGTGTCTACTCCGCGTCCAAATTCGTAAATATCATTTCTAGTCATATCCATGTGTAGCTTATAAGCCTCTGTGTTGATATTAATATCCATGGTATCGACATCAGAGTTATCTTCACCTGTTACTTTTACAGCACGATAAATCATTAGATTGCGGCGAAATTCTCCAAGGTTTGTACCGTCGTACCCCTTGAGCTTAAATATGCTATTCGGTGTATCTTCTAAATTATTACTGTTGTCAGACTTGTTGGTATCATAATCATCAACCAGTGATTTAAGCAGAGTTAGCAACGGCAGCTCATCCTCGTTGTATTTAAAACATATAAAGGGAATGTGTTCCCAGTTTAGTGCATACTCAGCTTTTTCAACTCCATCAATAGCTTCAAAATGACTACTGAACTCACCTAATTCCACATCCTTGATGAGTCCGCTCGATGTTGGTACAGCTAAACTTCCCGTTCCAATCACATAACGGTTAACACCTTTAGAGTGCCAGAATTCAACCTTTTGGATAGTTGTTTTCTTTTTCCCTTCATAAGCTTCAACCTCATATACACGAATAAGAGCATCTAGCTCTGTATGAGCGGCATCTTTCCATAGCGGTATGATTTCTTCAGAAGGCAGCTTTTTAAACCGGAAATGCCCCTCTTCGTCATAATAAACATGCAACCATGCGCGACCCTTTTTAATGCTCTCCTTCAACAGGCTTTTTAATAGTCGTTTAAATCCTTTATCAAAAATCCCTGTCAACAGTTCATCATAAACTTTGTTCTTTGTCTGGATACTCATTTCCTTACTCAGCAGATAACCGGCTTTCTGATCAACGAGCTTTCGCAAGAATCCATGAACGATCTTATTATTAGCGAGGTTTGTAGCTTCAACCAGCGCCCCGCCTTCTCCAATGGTCATTCGCTTACGTTCTAAGATATCTGCCTTATTCCGATAGTAGCGTTCGCCAGCAAGCATATCCTTACGTTCCTGAGAAGATAACCAGTCATCGATTTCCTGCTTAATGATTTCCGCGTTTGTCATAGCTGACGCTGCACCTTTTTCGATGATTCGGATAACCTCTTCCGTTGTACTCAATTAGTTTCCTCCTCTCCTATTAATCAAATGAGAATGCATCAGGCTTACGGATTTGTTCCATGGCATAACGCAACGCATCCATAGCATGGTTAAAGTCATCAACTGGCTTTTTGGTGAACTTCCCAGCTTTATTCTGTTCCCATACATAGCTTGATAGCTCTATGCTGACATTCGGACATTTGAATTTATGAACGATGATTTCATACTGCTGAATGGTCTGAATACCAACCTTGATGCTATCCCCGCCTTTTTCAGCGGCTCTAATCCTACCAATCCCGAAACCGCGGATTTCAGCGATGGATTTTGGCTCTGAGGAATCCGCAATGATACGCTCCTTAGAGTAGCCCTTTTCTTTCAGCATATCGGCAATATCATCGTTCAGCATGCCATGCTCATAGTGTTCATCGAAGATATACAGCTTCTTCTCCTCTTTGTTAACCAGAGCGCATACAAGAGCAGTAGGGTCATTCGTATAACCAAAGTCGAGTCCAAACACTGCCCTGTAACCCTTTTGCTTGGCAATAGCTCGGTAATCAAACTCTTCTTCCCGCCAGTCTTCATATATAGCACCCTCAGCAATACCCCAATCTCCGTAACCCTCTACCCTATGACGCTTTGGTTTATACTTCTTCATCCACTCAAATAGTTTGCGGTCCTCGTCTCCTAGGAACTCATTACAGCGGTAAGTTGTAGTATCCACGAATGTATCTGGGTTCTCGGTATCGAAGAAGCGATGTTTCAACCAATGCTTTTCATTCCAAGGGTTAAAGGTTATCGTCAGCTGCTTATAGTACCCTTCTGGCAACAGACCACGAATAGACATATCCACCTTATCGAAATCATCTTCGTTAAGAATCTGATAGGCTTCTTCAAACCACGCCCAGCACAAATAGCCGGTGTCCACCGTAATAGAGGTGATTGACATCGGATCATCAAGACCACGGAACAATATCTTTTGTCCTGTTGGCTTATATATAGCTTCTAGTGGCGATTTCTTGAATTGCCACTTGTTTGCTACCCCCAACCTATTAGCTGCCCATTTAAGCTGTGCCCAGGTGGAGTCTTTATGAGTATTGAACGTCTTACGTAGAACTAAAGTATTGGCTAATGGGTATTCCATCATTTTGGCAATAATAGATAAAGCGGCTGTTACGCTTTTTTTCGAACCCCGACCGCCTTTGACTACTCGATAACGTCCTTTAAAATGCCAAAACTTTGCGTATCCCTTGCCGACGGTCTCCTGTAAGCTAATAACTTTACTCATGGAGATCATCCTTTATGAATACAACCTCTGATTCTACCGTTTTACTGATAGCCGTAACCTCAAGCTGCATTTTCTGAACGCGAAGCTTAGTTTCTTCATCCATATAACCTAGGTACTTCTCCAGCTCTTTCAGTGCTCGCATCTTATCGTAAAACTTGATGCTTACACCATCACGTCCTTGTTTCACTTCACTAATTAACGTACCGTCTACCTCATAAGCTGACTTAAAGTGAACAAAACTAACTGTTTTGGTTACCGGGTCGCCCTCTTCATCATAAGTAGGTCCATCTATACCGATTACTGGCTCTTCCGTGGTACCGAAGTCTACGTAATCAGTAGTATCAGCAAATGCGATTTTAAGGTACTCGGCTATGACCCGATGAACGCTCAACCCAAGCTCACCAACCATCTGATCCTTCAACCTTGTGATTTCTGCCTGAACTTCAGGTTTCCTCAGGTTTTCCCATCCAATGGAATAAGCTGCTCTCTTTGAATAACCGGCAGCTAATGCAGCTCTAGTTGCGTTGAAGTCTCGCATATATTCAAGGACAAACATTCTTTGCTTATCAGTTAGCTCAGCTTCTACTTCCGGCGGATCGCCCCGAGCCACCTCTTTATTCTGTTTACTGGACTTTGGTTTATTTTGTTGTACAACATTCTTCTTTGGCTGTTGTACAACGTTATTTGATGATTGTTGTACAACACTCCATTTGTCACGTTGCTTCCAGACCGCTACCTTCTTTTCGTCAATGTCCAGTTGCTCCGCTATCTGCCTGTTTGTTATTTCCCCACCGTGTTCACGCCATATCTCTAGTGCGCGGTCACGGTTTGGATCGCGTGCTCTTGGCATTACATTATCACCACCTCCGTATTTAAGACACTAAAAAAAACGCCCGAAGGCGCTCTCACTATTTGTTCATGTCCCATATTTTTTTGGCAAAATCATTATGCTTATCCTTTATTTCTTTAGCAGCAAGTAATGCACCAAGAATTTGTGAGTGCTTCATATGAGCATTAACATTCAGAGTCTTATAAGCACTATTCACTCGATCAGTCACAGCATCAACTTTAATTTCCTTATTGAGATACATGACAGATTGGGAAGCCCACTTTTCTATCTCAATTGAAAGACTTTGGGTCCCTACAAGTCCGCTCACTTCTTCAGTAAATGCTTGCCCCTGACTTATTAATTCCTCTAACAATATTTCCACCTCCCTTCGACATCATATTTCGACGTAAAGGAAGTATTTTCCTGCTACTATTTACCCATGTACCTCACTTCGTCGTCACCTCTGCAGCTTTTGGAGTTAAAGAGAAATCAAAGGTTTCCATTCTTTTATCTTAAACTATAATACTGGTACATTTTTCCTACTAATGATGTTAAACTAGTAGGACCTATGTCTTTTTTATTATTTTACATAAAAGGGAGTTATCTTTTCTATGAAATTAAAAAATGCTTTGCTTATCATTTCCACTACTTCATCAATAATAATTGCAACTGGATGTTCCCCATTACAAGCATTTCATCAAAAGAGTCTCCAAGTGGTAGCTGATATAAAAGGAGTAGAATTACCAGCACAAGTCGAGAATACCTCGGATTTGACTTTTACACTTGACCTGTCTTCGAAATATGAAAGATATGTTAGTAAAGACTTGCTTAAAATTTCTAAAGAAATTGTAAAAGAGTTTGATGAAAAATTTAAAAACAAACAATTCTTTACTGAAAGTGAAATAATGAATTTAAGATCCTTACTTGAACCTTATAGCTATTTAGAGGAGGATGATTTTGATTCTCAGTTTAATGATGAATCAGCAGACTACAATGATAAGTCATTATATGAATATATTAATCAATGTTTTTACTACTTAGAAAAGCAATATTATAGTGAATATATCGAATATTTAGCACATGTAAAGCAACTAATTGGACAACCAATGACATTTGAACACAATATAAACAGTTTGGAACATGAAGTAGTAATTGACTTCGCGATAATGCGTGGATCAATTACAGATCCACAAAATGTTCTTGATGAAAAATTGAATGAGATAAAAGACAAATACCAATTTAAGATTATCAGCACTAAAGCTAGCAATAAAAATCCAACTTTAATTAAAGTTACCTATGAGTATATAGATTCTGTTGGTAATCCCCCTATAAGAAAAACAGAAGTATACAGTATAGCCGTTCTGGATAAAGGAAATTGGAGTTTTTCGTACATAATACACCCTGATAATTAATAATCGGCATGCGCTAACTCAACCTTAATAAGTAGCAACATACCGATCGAATATCCTATATACCGCGATAATGGGATTTGGGTCCCTTTATGATGCATATTCGCTATAAAGGAACCTTATGTAATAGGTTCCTCCTATATACAGTGGGCGTTTACTAGACAAAAACAGCCTACTCTAAGGCGGCTCACAGTTTATATATAATGAATCATTGCCATGTCTTGTTCTTGATTTTTGAGATCACTTAAATCCAGATTAAGAATATCAAAGACAAACTCTGCAAATTCATCTTTATGATTTTTCACTACGTCTTTAGGTGAGTTTATTGCCCTATTTATGCACCCTGTATATAAGTCAGCGAGCTGAATTAATGTACTCCATTTTGAATCAATCGCGCTGAATGTATTGAGAGTCAAGTTCTTTTTAAAGTATCCCTCAAAGTGTGTGACAAGATGTTGTTCTAATTCATTCATAAAGAGGTTATCGGCACCAATCTCCTGATCCTTCCAAAAGTTAACCGTTCTGGGCAATGTTATTCTTCCTGAATTGACTTCATGTTGAACACCATGATGGACATGCTGATAATATAGTGCATATATCATCTCATCAATGGATTTAAACTTACTACTGGTTCTATCAAAAACAACTGCCTTCAAACTTAACATATCAGACATTGATATCATTTCTGAGAAAAAATCCTTGTAGTGCTGTAATTGTCCACCTCGCATCTCGGTAAAATGAAACTCTTTAGGCATATTTCTTTCATTCTTTCTTTCTGAACGCCATTCAGCAAAGTGCCTATGTAACGATGCAACCCTATCACTCTCCAAAATCCAAAGACCGCCAATAATCATGTATTTATCGGCGTTACTTTTTCCGCTTTCGTCGGTATAAAGAGTAATACTAGGAGTTCCAGGTTTGGTTGAGAGTTGAATTTCTTTTTCTAATTCTTCCTTATCATTTCTATATGCTTTTATTCTATCATTAGCTTGATAAAGCTTATATTCATTTTGAATTTTAGCGCGTGCCCTAGAAATTGATGTATCTCTTGTTAGTTTGAACATCTGACTAACATCCACAAAGTTTCCTGTAAACCCTTCGAATATCTCCCAATACTTTATTTTAAGCGCCATATCTGAATTTCTGGTCTCTTCAAACCTATTCAAAATAGAGGCTACTTTTGAAATTAGAGTAGTCAAATTCCCGCTTGCTAAAGCGTTATTAAGGTTACTCATCTCCTTTTGTCGACGTTCCTCTTTCGAAAGCTTCTTTTTTTCATTTTTTTCTGGTGCCTCCTCGCTACTCTCTGGTTGTAAATCTCTCAATATATCTTTGCTCATCTTAACCACTCCCGTCGAATAATACTGCATTTAGGACAATAGTAGCATAACATGTTATTTTTTCCTGTTAAACTTTGGAAAATACATTAAATTTCCATATATAAAAGCTATCAACATATTATCGCTGATAGCTTTTATATATTTCTATATAGTGTAATCTAGATAAAAAACAAAGAGTTATCTACTATGTCACTAATCTTTCGCTGGGCTCGCTGCACATATTCACTCACACTCCCGTAAGTAATCCCGAGCATCTTGGCTATCTCAGAATGTGGAAAGCATTGACCATGTGCTAATGTATAGCATTCTCGTTCCCGCTCGCTTAATTGATTAAGTGCATATTCTAGTTGGAACCGTTGTTCGTCTGAAAGATTGGCCGGGCTTCCCGCCTTTGAATCACTAGCGAAAGCCTGCATTCGTATTGGATCAAGTAGTACTTCGCGCTCATATCCAGCTCGCCGTTCTATACCTCTCTTATTACCTGGTCGCCGTCCTGTAGACAGCCACTCAATGGCAAACTCGCAATCTGATTTCATACCTGAGATAACCTTCTTATCATCAGCGTCAGCCTTCCTATATGCTCGCTCCGCGCCTTTGAGGGAGAGTTGATAGTTTAGGGCAGTTGCTGGACCTAAGTCCGTTACCTTTACTACAGGAGCCTTACTATTTGCGATGTTCATCCTCATTCCCCTTTGTGGTATAATTTGGTCGAGGATAAAAGCTGCTATTGCCCTGACGCATCAGGGCTTTTTTCTGTATAAATACATTCCACCATCATAGAAAACATCTTCATGTTTGTGCTGATTGGATACGTGTTATATGCATCCTTAAATCTCACCCAGGTCGGTCCCCATTTCAATACTTCTACAGGTAAGCCCGGGCTTGCAGTAAAGATAAACTGTCTATGGCCGGCTCTCAATGCATTTTGAGTGTCCCTGTATTTCATCCTCTTCTCCCCCTTATACCTCTATTAGTTCTGGATTCTCGTAGATGTTGCCGTATACTTCACATTCATCAGAAATATATTGGTAATCATCACACAATTGGCTGCCGCCTACTCGAAAACCAAATTCTTCGAAATCAACTACTGATGTATGGTACGTTGTGCTTGTATTTTCTGGAGTCTCATAAAGGTCTGGTATCCGTAGAAAGTCCCCTTCATAAATCTCCTGATCGTTAATGTCCTTTAATCCGGTGTACTCTAATAGTTCGAAGTCTGACATCCTCAGAACGTGGTATCCCTTTCCGTCCATTTCCATGTATACGCCCAATACTTTAGTGTAGAAGTTGATCATTACCAGATTTTCGGGTTCGATCATAACGCCTTTCGGCTTATACCACGCTCTGTATTTCGGTACTCTGCCCATCGAGTATCGTCTCCTTTGATTGGGGTCTCAGCCCCCTTATAAGTTCAGTACAGCCAAACTATCTCTTATATCCTCCTTTTGGGAGAGGAGGCTATTAACCCTCTCTGTCCCTGTATCTTCGTAATGTGCATCATCTACCAAAACATTTCTGTAAAAATAAAGTATTAGACTGGCGGGCGCCTCATCAAGCTAACAAGCAGGATAACGCAGTGTTGATCCAGAATTCTTTGTTATACTTGTTTGCGTAAGTGCGACTAGCCGATAATTGGAGGCTTATATGAATTGGATTGAGTTAACGGATAGAGAATATCGCAAAGCATGGGATTTATTTGAAAACAAATTCAGTTTCTTTCCAAGTACAAAATCAGACGATTGGCCAAGCATTACCGTATTAGAAGAAGAATTTATAACGTTCTCTTTAACAGGTACCTGGGATGCTACATCAGATTTCGAAGAGAGATGCAGGCATGTATTTAAAAGTTTGATTCATAGAGATGAATATATTTTTGCATTGGATTGGCAGCATGAATGTTTTTGGTTCAACCCGCATCTACCAAACGGAGAGCGGGAATGGACTATTCCCTTCTACCCTAATGGGGATTATTACATCTTTTTTCCTAAGGATTTAAGATGGTGTTATTTCGCTCATCCATGGGAGAACTCCGTCACTCTAATAAATAAGGATTTGATACAGGAATTTGCAAATAACAAACCTGCTATCTTTGGTAATATAATCAGAAGAGGTTAAATTAAAGGGAAACGTTAGTTCAATAAACCAATAGTAGTTTCGGACTTTATTTATCAGTTTAAGACAACTGTTGGTTTGTATATTGGAGCCCTAAAAACGGGCTCTTTTTAGAACTCACTATTGAGCAGTTTGCGTCTACTGCTTATCTACTTGGTATGACTGTAGTGTCATATATGCAGCCTCTGCCCTCTGTCGGGGAGTGGCGGTGAATAGTCCTGTGATTCTTTCAGACGAAACAGCTACGTAACCGCCGTATACAACGTCCATCAGTTTAAGCAAGTAGTCCTCATGATCTACTTCTATAGCCTTTGCCTGTACCTCTAGAGAGGCGGCAGGGTCTGTGCAGTAACTACTAGGCATTGATGAAATGTTTCCGCTCAAGAACCTTCCAGGTCGTTTTTTATCTATCGTATATCCCATCATCACGGAGAGCGCTAAGTTAAGCTCCTGATTGCTTAGTGTCTGTACCTGTAACTGTGTCATGACTGTACCTCCCCTGTTAACTCAGATACACAGTCATTACAAAGGAGTCCTTCTTCATTTCCATTGTTGTCTGGTATCGTGTTCTCCGTTTCAAATCCGCACCGTGGACAGAATTGTGTCATGACTCCCCACCTTCCAGTTCGTCCATGATATTTAACATAATGTCGTAATCATTAATTACTTCGCCGCTACTACCAGTTGCATTAGTGCTCACAACATCCCGTAATTTTTTCCATGTTTGTTGTTGCCGGGCTATGGTCTGCTGTGCCTCTCCTAACTCAGTGTCGCGTTCCCTTAACTTCTCATTAGCACGTTTTTGAGTATCCTCGCGGTTAAATTCAAGTGACTTAACATACAATTCAAGTTTCCCATTACGTTGTTGTGACTCTTCTAGAGCAGCCCTCGCAGTTTTAACATCAGATACTAGTTTTACGATATTTCCACGCGCTACCATCCCTTCATACTCTGGTTCAATGGCATATCCTTCGCCATCTGTGGGCATTGTCCGATACTCACGACTCATTTCGTCTAACTGCTCATCCGTGAAATAATGTTTGATCTCTTCTATCCGTTCTGGTGTCATGAATTCGCCGCCTCTCCCCCGAGCAATTCCGGGTTGTCGTGAATGTTTCCTATGACCGTAGTTTCAGCCGTTTCACTAAACAGGTAGTCTCCGTCTTTGCCGTCCATATTTTCAAGCAGAAACGAACCATCATGATACTTCACGATCCCTGTCCGAGTACCGGAAAGGGGGAATAACATTTCTTCGGCTTTACATATATCTCTCTCATAGATCTCAAGGTCATTCCGGTCATTTAAGCCGCTGTATTGCCCCTCAGTCCCCTTGATAATTTCATGCAGCTTAAGGTGTCCTTTATTGTCTAAAGTAGCTATTGCCAAAGATCCGGTGCTACTCACCTGCACCAGACCTCCATATACCCATTGGCCTGTTTCTTTCGACTTACCGCGAAACTTAATAGATCTGCTCATACTGGTTATGCCTCCCCTTCAATAAATCTTTTAGCGAATCTCAATTGCTGATGGATATATAGATCGGTCTCATTGCCTCCAGAAGCCAACCAATCGCCTATTCGGGTATTTATGTCCTGTAACACTTTCAGAGGCAGCAGATGAGCTATCTTTGTAATCTCTTCCAAGGGGTTCAAACTCTTCAGCTCCTATATAGGAAAGAGGGTGGTTAATCCTCTCTCAAGATTGCTTACTCATATTCAGGGTTGCTAAACTCTGTTTCATAGTCATCCATAATGACCTTCGTGCCATGCGTGTAAAGTTTAAACAGCGTTGCTTCAAGTCCGTGCAGACCGCCCATAATTGCTTTCTTATCAAATGTCTTGTCGGAAATCTGTACGCTGTTGACGCTTCCGTCTGCATCAAGAACAAGGCGGTATTTACAGCGATAATTAGGTTGATCGGGTTGTGGGTCAAAGTAAATGAAGGCGAGTGTGCTGTAATTTTTATCTGCATGGACCGTGATCTCTTTATAATCCTCATACTCGAGTTCCCCAAGTTTGAGTTCATCCTCAACCATTTCTTTGATGATTTCAGAGAAATTAATTGACTCTTGCTTTGTTCCCAGTAACTCCTGCAACTGTTCCTGCATTTTGGCAACACCAACATCATGAACAGATCTTTCCAGTTCTGCTTTGATAGCATCGAGAATCACGTGGTTATAAGATGGAATATCCAATTGCTCAAGATTAATCTGTAGCTGATTTTTTACGGCTTCTTTCAATCCCTTGCCGAAATCGCTCCAGCTTCTCAAAGAGTCTTCAACAACATCCTTAATTGTGTCTTCAAGCTGCTTTTTAATAATTTTTTCTACATACCCTTCAGCGTTAAGTTCGGCCAATTTATCATTAATGATTGCGTTCATATCCATACTCATCGTTTTTTTCTCCTTATGGGGCTATGCCCCTTTATTTACTATGCCAGTTCTTCAGCCTGGACGATTATTTCAGATGCCCTTGCCTTAGTTACCTGATTCATCCCTTTTCTGGTAAGCACAATGGTCCTTGGTTGATGCCTCTTCCAGGACAAAAGATTTTTTTTCTCCAAGCGTCCAATAAAACCGTGAGTTGTCGATATTGACTGGTGGCCCATGGCTGCTCCAATTTCCCGTATACTGGGCGGATATTGGAATTCAAATGAGAATTTATCAATAAAGTTGATGATTGCTTGCTGCTTTTTCGAAATAAATTCCATCTTCAACCCCCTATCTAGAATAACTTTTATTGGTTGTTATAAGAATTAACTAATCTTCAAATCGGTCATTTGGATGATAGGATCCCTGAGAAGCATAGCCATTAAGAGCATCAGTAAACATTGCTGTGAAGGTATTTAGATCCTTGGTTTCTAATGATTCCAGGAATCTAATTTCTTTTGCTCGGAGATCCCTGCCAGCAGCCGTCATGATTAAATCAGCCAAAGGTTCTATCTCCTGCAGTCGTTCCTCTTTTGCCTTTTCTAACTCCAACTGCTTATTTAGTTTGTGATTGTGTTCGTTCCAATCTTGTTCATCAAACCAAAAGTATTCACCGTGTCGTTCCCGAAACACATCAATCCAATATTGCAGTAATTCCGGAGTTATTTGCACGATGTCGTGGCAACCTCCACAGAATCGAATTCCGTTGGTTTTCACTCCTCTTCCTTTTCGACCACGCGGCCAAACGTGATGGGTGGTTGTTCCAGGCGCTGATAAGCATTGCTGGCAGATACCATCCGTTTCTGTTATCAATTCTTTAACTATGTTAGGCGGAAACTCCGCTCTGCTCGCTGAGCTTTTACCGGGTTTATGATCTGCAAATATCTTTTGCTTCAAAGGAGATACCTCTTTTTTCTCCTTCTTGCGTTTCCCTAGGCTATTTGTCTTCTTAGGCTTCTCTTCCTTCTTAGGCTTCCAAAATGTCTGATGGGTCACCTTTACCCACCTCCTCGTTTTCTCTCCGTTGAAGTACTCTTTCTTCCAAGTAGTTTGTTTTCTTTCGATTAATTTCGTGAGCTTGTCTATGGTAAAAAGGTACATACCTATAATCATCCTTAGTTTGAACGCGATAAATGAAGACAACCGGATATTCTCTATCTTTCACTGGTGCGCCAAGTTCAGCACAACGACCGCGAGTGAGCATAATTCCATCTTCTGGCGGTGAACCTTGCCATCTACCTGTTAATGCCCCAGGAGCATCAGGTATAAAGCAGGCCGCGCCTGTATCCATCATTTCGTTTCTTGTGCGCCATCCCTTAGCGTTTGGCATTCAAGTTCACTCCTTATAAGACGGGGCAGCCGAAGCCGCCCCAGTATGAGTGTATTAAGCGATAAGAACGATCTTCCCTGATTCTATTTCTTCCTTCAATGACTCCTGCAGATATTCTTTAATCGTATCCATTGCCTCGACCTTCCACGCTCCACCGTCTGCCTCAAATAATGCAGCATATGGTCCATTTTTCATTCGGAAAACAAACAAAGACTCTGGTTGTTGCACTTCAATAAAAGTTCGGTAAGGCAAGAGTGTCGCTGGGTTAGGAACGGGAACCGTGGCAACTGTAGCAACACCTGTCTTAGCGGTGACCTGTTGCGAAACTCCATCATCACCAAAAGATTGTACAGCCTCTTCTTTGATGTTACCGACAACCCTCAACAGATCAGCGCGGGTATCATTTGGATGAAATAAAGATTGCAGTTGAATGTTGAATTCTTCTACATCCGTCCAATTTCCAAATCGGATAGTAGGTAACAACGCTTCAGCCTCAATATATGTCTTCCGAACCTGATCATTATTAAAACTACTAAACGCCGTAACCTTCGTTGGACTTTCTATTTGCACCATAAGGGCACCAGGTTTATCGTATTCAGACTTCAGATAATCAACAAACCCCGAAAGACTCCGAACCGTAAGAGCTGTTGGTGTTGGTTGTCTCAGTAAAGTGAGTGGTTGATTGGAAAATGTTTGACCATTTTCACGTATTGTTTCTTGTTTACCTAGTCCGATTAGATATTGCAATGCTTCTTTGATCATAATTATTTGCCCCCTTGTGCTTGTTTGCGTTCCAAATATGATACTTTTTGTCCTTTGTCGTCTGCTAGATCACCGTCATTGTCAATCATCATCTGATTTTTCATTCCCGAAGCAAGCTCAGCAGCAACTACATTACCGTCCTTTTCCATTCCAAATATCAGTTTTGTAGCAATTCCGTGAGCAGGAGCCAAGGTTGTTTTGATATCTGCACTAACCAAGGCTATTTCACGTTCTTCATCAGGCTTTAGAGTGATTGTTATAGTCACCTTTCGAGCTTTCTTCCAATCTGTATTCGGGTCTTGTACGTTCTCGGCAACTTTTTGAAGTTCTAGATTTATTCGTTCTCCAACAGCTCCATTTGCCAAAGTTCCGATATCAATATTTGTCTTCATGCATTCAACTCCATTTCTAATATTTGTATTAATAGGTACACCAGTTCTGTTTTTAGTTATGGCGGTGCCCGATCCCCTGTCATACTCGGGGTCTATGCCGTTTCCGCAAACCAGATTTTATCTACTGCAGCCAAATAATCAAGAGGGACACGGCCTGTCCTAACTTCAAATGCGTCAATCTCGAAGTTATCCAACGTCATGCTTTTGCGGCCACCTCTGGAAGCCTCAACCTTGTATGCACGTAATGCTGTAAAGGGTAGGAGATATGTTTTACGTTGTTTTCTAAACTCTACTAAGACGAAGCATAGTGCGCCAAACTTATGACACTTATCCAGATGATCATATTGATGATCCTCAACCATCTTTAGGTCAAATCGATCAAGTTCTTGAATTGACTTTGCTTCAAAAAAGATAGCTCTTCCACGATAAATCCCATCATAGTCAACAGTTGATTTTGCCTCAAAGAATCCAGCGAGTACCTTTGTTCCTTTACTTTTTGTTACCTTTACTGGGGTTGATCGTTTATTGATAACCGCTACTCCCCGATGTTCATATGATTCATTTGTGTAATTAATCAGATTTTCGAACGCCGCCCCGCGGTTTCCTTGTCCTACCATCTTTTAGCCCCCCTTTTCCGTCTGGACGCGGCGGATCGAAAACATATCGCTTGTCATCGATCACAAGTACGCTTGGCAGACCCTCGTACATTTTTGCAACGGTTACGATTTTCTTATATTTCTTACCTACCTCGTAATGTGTCATTTCAGTTCTTTCCTCCTTCTTGTCGGAGATTCTAATTCACGTTTCTCGGCTATTTGGTCAATCATGTCTTCAATCTTGGCCCGTACAACTTTTTGACTAGTTGATAACCCAACACCTGCAGTTGATGCCTCTGAGATAATTTTAGCTACGATATGATCAGCTGCCGCTAGATGTTCAAACAGTCGGTATTCCAAGGGTTCAAAGATTCTATCGAATTCATTTAGTAAGTATTCTTTTCGTCTTTCAGCAGGAGTCATAGTCACCATACCTTTACACGCTTGCGATCGACGAGCAGCATTATAAGTTTTTTTATTTTCTCTCTAGCTATGAGTTCTTTAGTAGCGTGGATGCGTATGTCATAGTCGAGAGAATCATTGTTGATTATCTGTTGAAGCTCTGTGTCAGTCTTCCAGTTTAGAAAGTTCATCGATTTTTTTCCTCCTCAGCTCGTTTTCTTTTTTCAAGAAGTTCAGCCATTGACTTCTCATGAAGTTCGATTTCCTCTTGAGTAGGAGGAGCAACAGGGTTCTTAGTAATTTCAATTTGTGGTTTCCCGCTTTGTCCACCCCGACCATTCCTATATCCATTACTGGCAGCATTGCTTCGTATATCTTTTTCTTTTGTCCATGGTTCGTCTATACCTTCAGATTTCCATCGTTTCAGAATGGCACGAACATAACTAAGATTTCGCTTGCCTGCAATTATCGAAGTTCGCATTGCCTCGCATAGCCATCTTTCACCATAGTCATTTATAAAATCAGTAATCTGATCAGATATCACAGAACTGATTGTGCCAAAGCCTTCAGCTTCAAACATCCGGAACGGATTAACTGGCAGCGGCACCACTAGATCTGCTGGTTTTATATCATTTTCTTTTTCTTTACTTTCCTCTCCTTTACTTTCCTTTACTTTACTTTGTGTACTTTCTGCTAACATTTTCCCTTGTTTGTCGGGATTAATGTAAACATTAACTGGTGTACTTTCAGCACTGACGATCACGATTGAGTGTGATACCTTCTTACTTTCTTCTAACGGATCAATGAGTAAATGACCTTCAAATAAAGTTACTTCTTTTCGTCTTTTCGCTGCCTCAATATACCTTTTCTGAAACCCTCTTGATGTCAACACCTTGTAATTCTTGTATACATTTTCATTGAAGAATCCCCAGTTAATGCACTCATTTACGATCTCTCTTACCGTGTTAATGTCAGCATTAACCTTGCTAGAAAGGGCGTAGTGCTCACGCTCCTCCCATGGATAAAAGTATCCATTGCGGTAAATATTCATCATAATTTTCACGATAACTCCGAGTCCCTGCATTCCATATTTAGCTATTGGAACGATCAATTTATCATCCTGATCGAAATCAATATCCAACGGGAAATAGTCTAGGCCTTCTTTTAATGGCCTTGCCATGATGTCAGACCCCTTTCATTAGCTTCCATTCATTGCACCAACCAGACACTTAAAATCACAACACAGCCCCAAATGACCGTATTTGACTACTGATTGTCCAACCATTATTCTTTTGCGACACTTGGGGTTAATGCAATTTCCAAGAGATTTGTGTTTAGGTTTAGGACGGTGTGTTTTATTGAGAGCTTTTAACTTCTGTCTTAACTCAGAAATTTCTCCTTCAATTTGAATCACACGATTCCGGCTAAGATTTGTTCCTCTATCCATTTCAGCCTTGAGAATTCTAATACGTCTCCTAATGGCCGTAACTTGTATAGTCTTAATGGCAGATTCATCTTTCATCAAAGCCCACCTCCTAGAGTCCTATTCTCACGGTTAGCCTTAAGGTGTAGTTCAAATAGTTGTTGTAGCAGCGATTCATGCTCGTTTTTCCACATCTTTCTTTCTTCCATAGCTTCAGCCTCTAACATTCTCAATTCCTCTACAGCTATTTCAGCGCGTGTTTCTTTATCTCCGGGCCCTGGTTCCATCTTGGCGCGAGCATAGGTGGATTTACGAAGTGCATATATCCGCCAATACTCACCCTCTCTCACAGCTGCCACACGTCCCATGAGCATATGTGCTTTAGTCAGTAGTTCAATCTTCATAATGTCCGCGCCCGGGGCATTCCCATCGTACTGATCAGCTTGGGCGCGTAGTGTCTTGATTTCCTTGATATACTGCTTGATATCAATGTCCATGATCGTGCTCTTTTGCTAGAATGATAGAATAACAATCATAATTGCAGCATACATTGCCATTAGGTAAGTGCAGATTTTTTTCGCCGGACTTTAGTAACCCTTCACATCCTGGACATAATGATTCTTTGAGATTTACTTTTACTCTTGGTTCAATCTCATCTAAAAAGGCTAGGTGTTCCTTCATCTTTTGCATTTCCATCTTGTAATGATGTAAAGGGACATCAATACAAAAATTATGATGTCGATCAAGAAGGTTCCTACGTCTTCTTATTTCCTTGGCTAATTCCACAACCCTCATTTGTTCAGTCGTTAATTCGATTTTAGAAAAGTCCACCTCTGTCTGAGGATGGTAATATGCAATTACCACTACAATTGCTGATAAATACGAATTACTCCATACAACTCCTTCTTCATGATCGTGAAAATAGGTATCGTAAAATGGTACGGCATAAGGATGTGTATTGCTGCCTTCATAAGGACGATACATATCCGCATGTGATATCATCATTGCGTTCGCCCCCATTGCATGTTAAACTACTTGTAATTAAATTTGTTATGTGCGTGACTGGCTCCCCGGCTCCTACCCCGGTGGGCTGTTTTTCATTTATACGACTTGCGGTTGATACATATTGCTTACGATACCGTTCCCGAAGTTTAGTTGAAGGAGCCGTTTCGATAAGTTGTTGCAGGTTCCCACAGACTCTTATGCGTTGTTTTCTGTTCATGATAAATCTCCTTTGTATTTATTGATAAAGTAACCAATACCCTTACCCGTGATCTTAGGGGTACGAGTCACCTTCATTCCTTCACTGGCGCTTCCGCGCTGCCCAACCTTAATTTCCATAATCTGCAGCTCCATGGATCGTTGTGTTGGCATGTTGTATTCTGATCCGGACTTAATTAGATATCCTCGCTCTCTCAGTTCTTTAAAGAGTCTGATTTCTCCGATATTAATTCCGTTCTGCTTTAGGATCTTGGCTAAATCAGCTATAAGCACTGAATCCTTAGAAACCTCTAACGCCTCCGCAAAAACTACCTTTGGACGATCTTCTTTAACCTTAGCCTCCAGAGCTCGCCGTGCTGAACGCTCTTCCTTTAGTTTTGTTGCTGCTTGAATCAGTAAATCAGGGTTATCTAGAAGCTCATCAGCAGCATACATCCCTGTGTTCCGTATGGATGGAAGCACTTCATCGAATATCCAGTGTTCAAACATTTCCGCCTTTGCTTTTATCACCTGACTACGTGATTGATCTGCGGCTTTAACGATCAAACGGTAAATATCACCTTCAGGAATCACTCTCGTTTCCTGATCTCCTCCATTTGTAGGGACACGGTAACTTACCGCCCCCTTGCAATGGGTCGATATTGCCTCGTAAGGTCTAGAATATTCCAACGCACTAGCAACATCGTTCCCTACAAAATGCGGTTTCCCTAGAATATCCACGGTCCGAATAGCCCCAAAGTCAGAATGATTAAATATTTGCAATCTGTTATCCATGCTGTCACATCCTTTCTAGTAGGTATTTCATTCCTTCTGTCGAATATTGGTAGTTGTCCAGACTCACTAATAACAATGAAAGGAGACTTCAATTTTGGGCGGTATGAAAAGATATCTTGAATCTCAAACAAAAAGAGACAAGATGCTAAACCCTTCGAAGCCACATTTTGATTTCGATATTGATTCGCTCCATCGAGATTACCGAAATAGTGACTATCAATACGAAATCTTGATTACTGAGATTAAAGCCTTTGAATCAGAGCTTAATGACGATGAAGAAGTTTGTGTCCGGTTGGCATCTTTCGGCCAGTCAATTCTTATGAGTGTTGTGGAAATTGGATATTCCGAGCCTTCAATTCTACTTTTTTATGGATATGTCGATGGCCAATATTCTCAACTCATCCAGCACATTAACCAATTGAGTTTTTTATTGATGGCCAGACCTAAGTCGGACCCAGATAAACCAGCACGCAGAATTGGTTTTGCGGTGTACGAAGAAGTTGATTAGTAAATCCCTTTACTTTTCAATTCCATACTTTGCTTAATGGCCCTATCCAAAGCTGCCGTTCCTGCGGCGGCTGTTCCTTTTTCAACTCGCTTTTGAATGAGTTCGAGCATGATTTCCCGTTCCTTCTGTAACTCTTCTTGGATGATCTCCCGAATACGCTGTTCGTCTACCCGGTTCATACCTCCACTCCTTCCAGTAAATCAAAAGAGGTTATATACCTTACTTCTAAGTCATCTATAAGTGCTAACACATTCAGACGATCATTATTGTAGATTCGAGCCCGATCGATGAAGTCTTGTAGTTGTCGTCTTGTGCAACCACGATCAAGACAGTTTTGTAATATTACATCTAAATCAGAACGTTTTTTATTCATTTACAACCTCCTTAAAATCCCGCATTTTCCTCACCGGCATAAAACCGATTGTGTTGTTTAGAATGATTGATAGAGCTAACGAGACTGTTCCTCAAGCCACAACTCCAAGAATCTTCGAGTTTCCCGTGCTGGAAAGTACCATTTACCACCGATTTTATGTTTAGGAAATCTTGAATCGTAGAAGAATGATTTATGAATTGATTCAATGCTCATGCATGTCCTACGTCTTAATTCATTCGTATCCCAGAAAACAAGTTCTGCATCTACTGCATTTACGAGTTCAAATATACGTTGTTTTATAAAATCTTTAGTTGCATCTTCATCAATTTGAACTGTTAGCATTAAATATCACCACACCCTCTTTATTGATAATTTAATTATCAATTAGGTTAAAAAAAACAATTGTAAATTATTGACGATAATTTATTTATCTATTATACTAGCGATAGATAATTTAATTATCGCTATTGGCATAATAAATAAGCCCGTCAAAATAATCAGGAAACAAATCTTCTGCTGATTGTTGAAAATAGCTTGATAACCGGAACATCAAGTCTCTGCCAGGAGTAAATGTTCCGTTCTCGATCATGCGAACATAAACAGTTGAAATGCGATTATCCACAGCCACTTGTGCTTGGGTACCTTTCAACTTACGACATTCCGAGAAGAAATGGCGCTTTGAAGACATTTCAATATGCACCTCCTTTGTACCTCTGATTATATTTGATAATTATATTATCGTCAATAAGTTTTTTGATATTTTATTTATCAATTCGTTGGAGGTTGTCGAAATGAGGATAGGTCAAACATTGACAGAATTAAGGATCAAGAAGGGTTGGACGCAAGATCAAATAGCAGAAGAGTTAGGTATTAAGCGCGCCCGTTATAATGCTTGGGAGAATAATATCGCTAAACCAGACATCGAATTCGTTGATAAACTTGCTGAAATTCACAAGGTGTCAACAGATTTTATTCTTGGAAGAAGCATGAATAATATCCCCGAATGGGCCAACTCAAAAGACATTAAGGATTTTAAAAAATTGCTTGAAGGCGAAGGTGCAATCATGTTTGATGGTGTGCCAATTGATGGAGAGTCACGACAACGTGTCATGGACATTCTAACAGGTTTATTTTGGGATGCGAAGAAAACGAGCAAGGAGAAGTTCACCAATAAACGCTATAAAAAAGATGATAATTAAGCGTGTAGAGGATGGTTCAAATTGCAGACAATCGTAGATAAACTCATACGAAAGTATCGTACTTTTTGTCCATTTCAAATCGCAAAAGGTCTAGGAATTAAAATAATTTTTGAGGATCTTGGCGAATCAACGAAAGGGATTTTTTATACCAAATTTCGTCAGAAGTACATTGTAATTAACAATCAACTAAGCCATGAATGGCAGCGCTTGATTTGTGCCCACGAATTAGGTCACAATATCCTACATGCGGGCACAAATCGTTTTTTTATTGATGATCATACCTTTCTTATTTCAGGAAAATACGAAAGACAAGCTAATATTTTTGCAGTAATGCTTCTAACTTCAATAGGCACCATAGAACAAGGAGAATCAATTTCTTCGTACTTTAGCAGAATAGAAGTCCCTAAAGAAATGGTTATTTATTATAAAGGTGCTTTTAATTAAGTATTTGCGCTCTCACCGCTGCAAAGCGGTTTAACATACACATAAATAGAACATAAGTTCTAACGGAGGTGTACTAATGGCAAATTTCAAGAAACATCCAACAGGATGGGAATTTCGATTAAAGTATAGAGACCCGATTACCCAAAAGATTAAAGAAAAGTCTCAAAGAGGTTTTGAAACAAAAAAAGAAGCGCAAATAGCTGCAGTAGCTTTTGAGAGAAAGTTAGCAGAAGGTTACGAGCAAAGCGATCTACCGTTATTGTCGTTTTTGAATGAATGGCTTCAGGAATATAAGGTGGGAACAATTCGAAAAAACACACTTATTCAGCATCAGAACAATATTAAAACTCATATTGCCCCATTCTTCCAATCGATTAAATTGACAGAGCTTAAGCCTATTCTTTATCAAAAATTCCTAAATCAATTGGCGGATAAGGGCTATAGTAAAAGCACTGTTGAGATTGTGCATAATACCATGAATAGTGCACTAGAGAAAGCTGTTACTATAGGAAAACTAGAGAAAAATCCGTGTAAGGGAGTCACAATAAAAGGTTCCGTAAAACCTAAAGGTTTAAAATTTATAGAATCCGAAAATATACCTGCGTTTCTTAGAGCTGCCCACCAATATGGTTATATTTATTGGATATTCTATCGTGTATTAATTGAAACGGGTATGAGAAAAGGTGAAGCTGCCGCGCTAACCTGGAATGATGTAGATCTCAAAACAGGTATGATAACCATTAACAAAACACTGGATTTTTCCGCTGATAGTGATGAGGAACTTTTCGGGGATACAAAGACTTTTAATTCAGAACGAACAATACAAATTAGCACATCTCTTATTCAAGATTTGAAACAACATTTTAAACATCAAAACCAGAATAAATTAGCTTGGAATGAGTTATATAAGCACAACTTAAATCTAGTACTTTGTAGAGATGATGGTAATTTCATGCCGAAATCCTCTCTATTCAATTCTTATTCGCGAATTTTGAAACGTATTGGTCTCCCAGCGATGCCGATCCATTCTCTTCGTCACACTCATGCTGTCCTTTTACTTGAGGCTGGTAACGATATGAAGTACGTACAAGAACGTTTAGGTCATGGTAGTATGAGAATCACTGCAGACATATACACACATATTTCAAAGAAAATAAATGAAAGCAGTATGGAGAAATTTGAAGCTCATATGAGAAGTATCCTCGAATGAAACTACATTTTTAGGGGGCATTACGGGGGCGCTCATAAACCTCTACAAAAAACCCTAACCTTACCCCCCACAGAAAAAAACCCTTAACGCTTAGAGCGCCAAGGGCTGATTCATTCTAGTAAAGAGTCATGTATTGCGCTCTTTCCCACTCGTGAACTTGTGTGCGATAGATATCCCATTCGATTTCTTTTAGCTCGTAGAAGTGAGCCAAAGCATGTTCGCCGAGAGCTTCGGTAATCACATGACTGCGGATCATTTCGCTAAGTGCTTCTTTCAAATCGGATGGCAAGCTTGGAATGCCTTCTTCGATACGCTCTTCTTCAGACATCACATAGATGTTACGGTCAATCGGAGCTGGAAGATCAAGCTTACGTTTAATTCCGTCTAGACCTGCTTTCAACATAACAGCAAGTGCAAGGTATGGGTTAGCTGCTGGGTCCGGGTTACGAACTTCAACACGTGTGCTAAGACCTCTAGAAGCCGGGATACGAATCATTGGGCTACGGTTACTTGCAGACCATGCTACGTAGCAAGGTGCTTCATAACCAGGAACAAGGCGTTTGTATGAGTTCACTGTTGGGTTAGTAATTGCTGCAAAAGCACGAGCGTGCTTCAAAATACCAGCCATGTAGTAACGTGCAGTTTTGCTCAGACCCAGCTTGTCGCTTTCGTCGTAGAACATGTTTTCTTTGCCTTTAAACAAGGATTGGTGAGCGTGCATACCCGATCCGTTGATACCGAACAATGGTTTAGGCATAAAAGTTGCATGCAGGCCGTGTTGACGGGCTACCGTCTTCACGACGAGCTTGAAGGTTTGAATTTGGTCAGCAGCAGTAATCGCGTCAGCATATTTAAAGTCAATCTCATGCTGGCCGGAAGCTACTTCATGGTGGGAAGCTTCGATTTCAAAGCCCATTTCTTCAAGGGTCAAGACGATTTCACGACGACAATTTTCCCCTAAATCTGTTGGCGCTAAATCGAAATAACCACCTTGGTCATTCAATTCCGTTGTAGGATTGCCTCTTTCGTCTGTCTTGAATAGGAAGAATTCAGGTTCTGGTCCAACATTCATAGCTGTGAAACCCATTTCTTCCGCTTCCTTCAGACAACGTTTGAGGATACCACGCGGGTCTCCGGCAAAAGGTGTACCATCTGGCATGTAGACGTCACAAATCAGACGAGCTACACGACTATCTGTCACCCAAGGGAAGATTACCCATGTATCTAGGTCAGGGAAGAGATACATATCAGATTCTTCAATCCGTACGTAACCTTCGATGGAAGAACCATCAAACATCATTTTGTTATCAAGTGCTTTTTCCAGTTGGCTAACTGGAATCTCTACATTCTTGATAGTACCTAATAGATCCGTAAATTGCAGACGAATAAAACGAACATTCTCTTCCTTGGCAATGCGTAAAATATCCTCTTTAGAAAAGCTCATGTGATCCTCTCCCTTTCGAACTTCTATATATTATTATTTATTAAAAAACCGGGATAACTCACCTTGAATTAGAGACACTTGTCCCGGTCTTTTACCGGAAACTAGTTCTTGCTTCAGCATTCGGTGAAGCTGGGAATCGGATAACTCTCTACGTCTAACCTCTGTATCAGGGGTAATAACAGTAGCTTCCTCGGATTCCTTAGAGACAGGATTCATTACTTGCTTAATGCCAGCAATATTAACACCCTTCTCAATCAGAGCTTTAATTTCTAATAGGCGCTCAACATCATTAAATGAGAACAAACGCTGATTCCCCGACGTACGTGCTGGTACGATCAGACTGTGCTGCTCATAATAACGAATTTGTCTCGCGGACAAATCTGTCAGCTTCATTACAATTCCAATAGGAAATAGTGCCATATTTCTGCGGATTTCATCACCCATGACTCATCCAACCTTCCAATGATCTTTTTCTGATCTCATTGTACATTTCCTAATACAGCGTGTCAATGGTATGTGAGATATTCTTACAGCAATTTTCTTTCACGCATAGTTTGAAGTGCCATCAAAACGCCATATTTAACATGTGAATAGGTTAATCCACCTTGCATATAGCCAATATAAGGAGCTCGTATAGGCGCATCTGCAGATAACTCCAAACTTCCACCTTGTATAAACGTACCTGCAGCCATAATAACAGGATGTTCATAACCTGGCATATCCCAAGGCTCTGGTACCACATGGCTGTCCACAGCCGCAGCACGTTGTATGCCCTGAACAAAGGCAATTAAGTGTTCTGGTCCATCAAAGGAAACCGCCTGAATCAAATCTGTACGAGGCTCATTCCACGCTGGCTTTGTCTCAAAACCGCAACGCTGAAATACGGATGCAGCAAAAACACTCCCTTTTAAAGCTTGTCCGACAGTGTGCGGAGCCATAAACAACCCTTGATAAAGCCCTCGAGTTGTTCCTAACATAGCCCCTACTTCACCACCTATGCCAGGAGCAGTTAATCGATAAGCTGCCAGTTCCACGAGATCCTGTCGGCCACAGATATAACCGCCCGTCTCAGCAATGCCTCCACCTGGATTCTTAATTAAGGAGCCAGCCACTAGATCTGCACCAACTTGAGGTGGCTCAAGCTCCTCAGTAAACTCACCATAACAATTGTCTACGAAGACAATCACTTCCGGTTTTAATACCTTTACCTTCGAAGTCATTTCACCAATTTCAGCTACCGTGAAAGAAGCACGCCAATCATATCCTCGAGATCTTTGGATACCTATCACTTTAGTATTTTCGTTAATAGCGAGAGCTACCTCATCCCAATCGATCTTACCATCTGCTGTAAGAGCGACCTCTCGATAAGTAATTCCGAAATCTGCGAGAGAACCTGTCCCATCCCCTAGGTGACCAATCACCTTATGTAAGGTATCGTACGGACGTCCTGTGATGTATAGCAGCTCATCTCCTGGACGCAGTACTCCAAACAGGGCTGTTGATATGGTATGTGTTCCTGAAGCGAAATGCGGGCGCACCAGAGCAGATTCCGCACCAAAAACGTCAGCATAGACAAGATCCAGCACTTCACGGCCACGGTCATTATACGCATACCCCGTTGAACCGGCAAAGTGAAAATCACTGACTTGATGACGCTGGAATGCTTCTATAACCTTCCACTGATTCTTATCTACAATACGATCAAGGGCTTTGACAGCGCCTTCTATTTCAACTTCTGCGGCCTCTGCCGCGCTCAAAATATCCTCTGCAAAAACTACCATTCGTTCTTATTCGCTCCTTACATTTACTTGCCATCATAATGACAGAAAGCGGCAGTAAACTGACGCTTTCTAGATTAGCTATTATTTTATACCTATAAACGAAGCATTTCACTTTAGGAATGACTGACAAGATTACTGCTGGTCTACAAAATCAGCAAGCATGTAACCCCATTTTTCATAATCCTCTTTATTAAGACGAACGTTATAGAGCACATCGTTCTCATCATAAGTTGTTTCCAAAACCTCTCCCACCCTGTAGAGCAAGGAAGAAATATCTCCCCGGTCTCCGGGAATGCGGAAATTGAGTGTGTCGCCAGCCAGTTCATCGGCGATCATATCGGTAATTCGAGTTAAATCTTCAGAATTAAATGCACTGATCTTCAAGTACCCTGTACCTGTAGGCAACATTTCCAGTTGCTCAGACTGACATAGATCAATTTTATTAAAAAGTACGATTTGCGGAGTACCAGATGCACCTAGATCCTGCAAGATGGATTGGACAATCTCCATCTGCTCCTCACGCATTGGCGAAGAGGCATCCACCACATGTAGCACCAGATTGGCCTCATTCACTTCCTCCAGCGTTGCACGGAAAGATGCGACAAGATCATGCGGAAGATTCTGAATGAAGCCTACAGTATCCGTAAGCACAACTTCTTTACCACCTGCTAGCTCAAGTACACGAGAAGTAGGGTCCAGTGTGGCAAACAACTGGTTTTCAATATAGACATCCGCATCGGTTAGTTGCTTAAGCAGCGTTGATTTCCCTGCATTCGTATACCCAACAAGTGCGACTTGCACCGCTCCTGCCTTGCGGCGACGCTCCCGATGCAGCTCACGAGTCTTAACAACCTCATCCAGCTGGCGTTTCAGCTCTGTAATCCGATCACGAATATGTCGGCGATCGGTTTCCAGCTTACTTTCACCCGGACCCCTGGTACCAATTCCTCCACCTAGTCTGGATAAGTTCTTCCCCTGGCCGGAAAGCCGAGGTAACAGATAGGACAATTGTGCCAGCTCTACCTGAATAATTCCTTCTCGCGTCTTCGCACGCCCCGCAAAAATATCCAGAATAAGCTGCGTCCGGTCAATAATCTTAAGATCCAGAGCCTCCTCAAGGTTCCGTACTTGGGCTCCGGACAATTCTTGATCAAAGATAGCTGTATTAGCGCCGAGAGCATCTGCAGCCATCCGTAGCTCTTCTACTTTACCTTTACCAATAAACCATCTAGAATCAGGCGTTTCCTTGTTTTGACGCAGCACATCCAGAACTTCAACTCCAGCTGTTTCAGCTAATTGCACTAATTCCTGTAGTGAAAGCTCCGGATCAATTCCGGTTCTTTTAATTTTATCTGTGACGAGACTTACCAATATCGCCCGATCTTGTACATCTGTTTCCGTATCATGCGTAGTTATTGCCATGTATGTCATGCTCCTTATGACGGTGATAGTATCCTGTAGTTCATAATTTGAAATCCTCAGTTCGAAGCGTCATTAATTCCTGCTTGCCAGGGCTGGTACTTTCATACTGGTTTAACAGTCTTACAGCCTGACCCCGAACAGCTTTCTCAATGGCGTTGCGAACATACCGCGCATTACTGAAAGCATGAAGACTCTCCGTCTTCTCTACTAACAAATGCTGCTTTAATTTGAGTATCGCCTGTGGCATCAAAATATAGTCGCGATCTTTAGCCATCAGTTCAGCAATTTGCAGCAGTTGATCGATCGTATAATCAGGAAATTCCACCTGTATCGGAAACCGTGAAGGCAATCCGGGATTGCTCATCAAAAAATACTCCATCTCTCCAGAGTACCCTGCTAAGATAAGTATAAATTGACTGCGATGATCCTCCATGGCCTTGACGAGCGTATCAATCGCTTCTTTTCCAAAATCCTTTTCTCCACCGCGAGCAAGGCTATAAGCCTCATCGATAAACAAAATACCGCCCAAAGCCTTTTTTACCAGGTCGCGAGTCTTCTGTGCAGTATGACCGATGTATTCTCCTACAAGGTCGGCTCTTTCCACCTCAATGAGATGTCCTTTGGTCAGTACACCCATACGCTGGAACAGCTTAGCTACGATTCTAGCCACGGTTGTCTTGCCAGTTCCGGGATTCCCTTTAAAAACCATGTGATAAGCTTGCCCGCCGCTTGCAAGGCCTGCCTCAGTTCGCATTTGAGCAATCTGTAACAAGGCGTAGATTTCAAAGACTAGCTCTTTGATATTGTCCAGACCCACTAAACCTTCCAATTCTTGCGTTAACTCTTGGAACAGGCTAGTGTGGCCGTGATTTTTGGGAGGTACCGGCCGACTCTCTCCAGAAGGGTTAGTTATAGCCGGAGGCTCTTGACTCCGCAATACAATATTGATTTGTCGGGACGGTCTTTCTTCTTCCCGTCCACTGGCCGCTGCTACGCGTCCGCTCATCGGTATCACCTCATTATCCAGGGCTGACTTCTCTAATCAAGTCTATTCCAGTAAATGAAGTGTTATTAGAAGATTCGGGATTTTTTGGACAAATCACAGGAATAGCTGCTGAAGCTTCCATTTCGTATAGGCTAGAACCTCACGTGTTTTATGTCTTGTCATCGATAGAACGGTGGATTCTGTAAGTCCCAGCTCAGAATTCACAAATCCAAGCTCGTCAGCAATTTCATGAGCCCGCCACCCATGATAAGTATGCGTAATGATTATTGCCGAAGACAAACCCTCACGTCCCATAATCTCTTTACTAAACAAAAGATTCTCGTAAGTGCTGGTAGCTTCATTTTCTACGTAAATGGCGCTATCTGGCACGCCTTTAGCAACCAAATAATTACGCATTCCTTGAGCTTCGGTGTATTGTAAATCAGGTTTATCTAAACCACCAGATACAATAAGATGCGGGAACATTCCTTCTTGAAAAAGCTTCAGCCCGTAATCCAGCCGTTCCTTCAGACCAGGGCTAGGCTCATCCCCCCACATCGACATGCCAAGAATGATCCCAACATCCGCCTTTTGCATAGGATCTGTCGTGGCAGCTTTGTTTATATTGTTTAACGCATAAGCACACCACAACAATCCAGCAATTACAATAAACGCTAAAGCAACAAACAACGTTCGTTTAGTCCAGAATTTTCGTTTTTTGGAAACAATCCGAATCGGGGAAGAACCTCTTCCGTAGACGTACCATTCCATTTCTTTATTTCCTCCTGAATTCTCCATGATGAAATAATTCGGCACGATGCTTCAAAGATAGTGAGAAATAAGGGAAAGCATGAGCATCGATGCCGCGTAAAATAGTATTGGCTGTCTCCCAGGCGAGTTTATAATCACTTTCGGAAATATCTTCCCTCTCCAGCGCTTCCTCTAATTCATCCTCATCAAGCAAGAACACCTCGCCGTTCCAAAGCACAACCACATCCAGATACAAATCATCAAACCATGGAACGCCTTGGTCTGTGACACCTTGAACCTTACAGGTGTCTATGTACCATTGAATGATATTTTGCCGTTCGTCGAACATAGCCGTCACAATATAGTGACTGTCTTTGGGGAAATATTGCAGCCAGGAATAACCTTTATCCGCAATACGATATGTATGCCGTCCATAGCTCTTCCACAGTGGTTCTTTCAGCCCGTAGATGGTATAAAGCGTAATATATCCGCTGAATTCCCGGCTCTCCACATAGCGGCAGGCAAAATGGCGACGCGTAATCCGGCGCCAGTTGGCCCGGTCTCCGAATTTACGTTTCATAGAAATTACCCTCTCCAGTATGGTTTCTTCAGCTTACCACATTTAGAGGATACACTCAAAACATCCCGCAAAATACAGCAAATTTTTATCACTGATCATAATAGAAACATATGGAGTTATAAAAAAGAAGCTGTCCCATAAGTAGCATTCGCTACTTTTGAGACAGCCTCAGGAAAAGAAAAGCTAACTTCATAAATTCAAAGCGTCACTATTGAACAGAAGTATCACCATTCACATTACTAGCCTCTTGATCAGGGCTTTGTGTTGCATTACCACTGTCATTCCCCGAACTTCCGCCTCCAGAAGGTACATCTGGCGGAGCGGTAGGTATCGGTGTTGCTGACGGTGGAGGCGTAGTGAACTCAGGCAAGGTTCCTGTTCCACCATTATTTCCGCTTCCATCGTTACCACCACCATTATTACCACCGTTGCCATTATCCCAGCCATTATCTCCACCATTCTCTGGGGTTGGTGTCGGGAGATTTGGATCAATGGTTGGCTCAGGTGTTGGCATCTCATCCTGCACAGCGACAGTTACCACATTCGATGGTTCACTTTCTACTTGGGTTGCAGGATCGTAGGAAGTAACATAATACTCGTAAACCAGACCAGGCATAGCACTAAAGTCTCCTGCACTAGTCGTGACCGTATTTAACAGTAAACCGAAATCAGCCTCGGATGTCTCCCTACGATAAATACGATATTCTACACCTGCAACAGGAACTGCCTGCCAGCTTAGATTTACTGTCATCGTAGATGGATCATAAGCTGCAGTAAGTCCACTAACATTCTTAGCTGGCTCAGGTGTTTCTGTAGGTGCAGGAGGGATTTCATTGTCCGGCTGTGGGAAGGACTTCTTAGGAACATCCCTTAACGCTTCCTCCATCACCTTACCCCAGAATGCTGCGGCAAGCCCACTGCTATTCTTAAGCAGATGTTTCTTGCTTGGCTTGTCATAACCCATCCACACCGCAGCTGTCCATTCAGGTGTGTAGCCCACAAACCAAACATCACGGTTTGAGCTGATTCCAGAATATCCACTTTGAGTCGTACCAGTCTTACCAGCAACTGGACGATCAATCCTAGCTTTTCTGCCCGTACCACTCTCTACAACCTTTTGCATCATCTCGGTCATTTGATAAGCCGTCTCCTGACTCATAACACGCTCAGGTGAAATATTTGCTTTGAAGACGGTCTCTCCACTACTATCAGTGATCGATTTAATGGAATACGATTCTCGAAGTTCACCGCCATTTGCAAAAGCACTGTAGGCTTGTGCCATTTCCAGTGTATTCGTTCCTTTGCTCATGCCACCGAGAGCCAATGAGAGGTTCTTGTCCTCATCTTCCAGTCCAATCCCCAATTTCTTAGCAAACTTAAATCCGGTATTCACTCCAATTTCATTAAGCAACCAGACCGAAGGAATATTCTCTGATTTCTGTATAGCATCACTCATACTGATACTCTTGGAATACCCGTGAAGGTTAGTTGGACAGTAGTTAGAAAAACACTGCTTCTCGTTGCTTAACGTAGAATACATGTCGTACTTTCCAGTTTCCAGTGCTGGAGCATAAGCAACGATTGGTTTAAAGGCTGAACCTGGAGAACGTCGGCTGCCATTTACACGGCTGTAGCCTTTTTTCTCATAATTCCGTCCACCTAGAAGTGCGACAATGCCGCCATTCTCCTGATTCACGATGGTCATAGAACCTTGTACCAGCTCATCGTCTACACTCTTCTCGAAGTTATCACTGTCTGCAAAAGCATCCTCTACGGTTTCTTGAGCGTGCTTATCCATGGTAGTGTAAATCTTGTAACCACCAATATTCAGGTCATCTTCGGATAGTCCAAACTTTTCTTCTGCTTCTTCCACTGCGAAGTCAATAAAAGCTTGATAACGCTGTTTCTTTTCAGGTGGCTTATAATTATAATCCACGGCTTGTGCTTCGTCTCTCTCTTGCTCCGTAATATAACCTTGTTCATTCATAAGCTGAAGTACTACTGCGCGTCGTTCCTTTGAAAGCTCTGGATTACGCAGAGGGTTATAACGCGACGGCCCCTTAGGCATCGCAGCCAATGTCGCAATTTCCCAAACCTTCAGATCATTCAGATTACTCTTACCAAAATATCTTTCCGATGCTGCTTTAATTCCGTAGACCGTACCCCCAAAGTTTATTCGGTTCAGGTACATCGTAATGATCTCTTCTTTAGATTTCTGGTTCTCCAATGCTACAGCAATGGACACCTCAGTGGCTTTACGGAAAAATGTTTTATCCCGTGTCAAAAAGATGTTTTTGGCCAACTGCTGAGTAATGGTACTACCACCTTCTACCATGCTGCGTGCAGCAATATCTTTTACCGCTGCCCGGCCGATTGACCATAAATCCACACCAGAATGCTCAAAGAAGCGTTTATCTTCAGTAGCCACAAAGGCATTGATCAATAACGGTGGAATCTTCTCATACTCTACAGGATCACTTTTCTCAAGCGATAATTCACCGATTAAATTAGCATTGCGGTCATATACTTTTGTCGTTTCATTAACAGTTAGCTTATCTTGGTTCTCTAGGAGTAGTTTTTGCCCATTCAGCATAATGAACAGATAACCGCCAAGCGCACAGAAAATGGCCAAAGCTGTAGCAAAGAACAAGCTCCACAGCACACGCTTTTTAGTCAAAAACTTCTTTTTCTTCTTACTTTTCGGTTTTGGTTTTGAATTGGAACTGGACGATCCTCTATTTCTATTGTTGTTCGTCCTTGATGTATCATCTCTAGACATGATGCCTCCTGACTCCCTTCCTTGAATAAATCATGTATGGACTTCTCTGAATGAAAAGAACAACCTTCTCAGGTTGCTCTCTCACACTCTATTCAAACGATTTATTAACAAGAAAGGTTTCACTTCAATTTTGTTAATGTTATTCTTCGTTACTATTGTCCTGCATAAGCGACACACTGCGCTGTGGTGTAAAGGTGGAAATCGCGTGCTTATACACCATTTGCTGGCGTCCATCACTGTCAATAACGATTGTAAAATTGTCGAATGCTTTAATAATTCCCCGGATTTGAAAGCCGTTGGTCAAATATACTGTAGCAGGGATATTTTCTTTGCGTAGTTGGTTCAAGAATGTATCTTGGATGTTAATGGACTTGTTCATATGACGTACCCCCAATGGTTCAATTATATTGTTCAGAAGTATATTCAAGACCTGAGAGAAACTTTCCTGCTATTATAGCACGTATTTTCGAGAAATTCTCAGAAAAGTTTTGCTCACCTTCGACATCGATCCACTCGATTTCCTTCATGTGGCGAAACCATGACAACTGTCTTTTGGCGAATCGGCGAGTATCGCGTTTAAGCAGTATCACAGCCTCCTCAAGCGTCAGTTCCCCTGCGAGGTAAGCGGCAATTTCCTTGTAGCCCAATCCCTGCATGGACACAAGGCTTCTGCTGTAGCCGTTTTCCAGCAGTCCCTTCACCTCAGCAACAAGACCATCCGCAAGCATGCTATCAATTCGGTCCTCAATACGTTTATATAGTATTTTCCGGTCCATTGTCAAACCGATAAGGCATAAGTCATAGGGCGACTCCTTCTTTTGAGCTGCATGAGAAGCGGAAAGTGTGGTATTTGTCTGGTGATGAATTTCCAGTGCCCGTATAATTCTCCGACGGTCATTCGGATGCAATTTCGCTGCACTGACCGGATCAACGGCTTCAAGTCTGGCATGCAGTGCAAGCGCTCCATGTTCTTCTGCAAATTGATCCTGTTCTTTCCGGAAAGCTTCGTCAGCCACAGCTTCAGAGAATTGAAAACCGTAACACAAGGACTCAATATAGAGACCCGTTCCACCAACAATAAATGGAAGTTTCCCACGACTGCTTATCTCCTCGATAAGTCTGCTCCCTTGTTCCTGAAATTCAGCAGCAGAATATGGGTCCTGTGGATCATGAATGTCGATTAGGTGGTGAGGAATTCCCATCATCTCAGCTGGAGTAATCTTAGCTGTACCAATATCCATACCACGATAAACCTGCATCGAATCGCCAGAAATAATCTCTGCGTTATATGCAGCCGCAAGCTCCAAACTTAACCTGGTTTTACCTACAGCTGTTGGTCCTAGTAAGACTAGAACCTTATGTCTCTCTTTAGTTGTCAATGTGTATCACCCCGTACGATGTTTTGGAGTTGCTCCGGAGCAGCTCTGTAAAGCCCAGCCTCTCGAATTCGCCGCTCAGAGCCTTTTCTTTCAAAAGAACAGTTTTACGAGCAACTCTCACTGCCTCAGCTACACTCTCTGGTGATAACGCTGCACGATTAGCAAACTGCCGCAACGGGGAAATCGAAGCTGAACCAGTCAGTGGCACGCGGAACATCGGATCGAAGTACACAATATCTATACTTCGATCCGGTTGCGCACGTAAGTAGTCTAAATGTTCACTATGCACGACATTAATTCTACGCAAGGCCTCATTTACCCTTACTTGTCCAGAGGTATAGTGCCGCATCCCTTCATAGAGCAGTGCGTACAGCGGCAATGAGCTCTCCAGAGCGGTTATCACCGAGGACTCCCCCCCATGCACAGCAAACAGCAAGGAATCAGCGCCTAGACCCGCTGTACAATCTAGTACGCTATCTCCGGGAAGCATTCGAGCAGCGACAAGCATCGGTTCTATATCACCCTTCAGAATCCGTTTCGCACGAACGAAACCCATGCTTGGGTGAAACTCCATTGGCTCCATCCCTAAACGGTGTAAACGAACGGCTTCTTGAGAAATAATTAGTATATCCTCATCTCCGTAATGTTCCACCATCTTGGGTATGGAGAATTTCTCGCGTGGAGCGTATTTACAGCCCGTTCTCTCTGCGAGATGCTGAGCTCGCTCTACAATTTCCATTATCGGGCTATAACCCGTAGTTATAATCATGTTGCCTCCAGTCATACTTACAACAAATTTCTAATCGTACAATTACATCACCCGTTTGAACAATTTCTCTAAATCATAGGATGAAAAAGAAATCACAATCGGACGCCCATGTGGACAAGTATACGGCTGTCTGCATACTGCCAGACGAGACAACAACGCCTCGACTTCCTGTTCTGTTAGTTTCTGGTTGGCTTTGATGGAGGCTTTACACGAGCATAGAATAGACGATTTCTCTCGTAGCTTTGCTAGGTCAATCAATCGTTCACTCAAGACCCACTCCGCCATTTCTTCTACGATCGCTTTCTCCTCGCCTTCAGGAAACCAATACGGCAAAGATCGAATCAGAAAAGTCTGACCTCCAAAATGTTCTAGGTACACTCCAGCCTGCTGAAACCAATGTAGACGTTCACTAAGCTGACGACTTTCCGAAGGCGTGAACTCAAGCGTAATTGGCAAAAGCAGATCCTGAGAAGCGTCTTCAGGACGACCGAACTTCTCGTAAAAAAACTCGTAATTTATGCGTTCGTGAGCCGCATGTTGATCAATGAGATACAGCCCGCCGTCATTCTGAGCGATAATATAAGTCCCATGATGCTGTCCGATATAATTTAGTTCCGGGAAGGCAGGAAGCCCAGCTTCTTCCTCGGCTGGCGGTGCCCATATCGCTTGCGCAGAAAGAATCGGCTTGGGCGAGCTTAAATTCTCTTGCGGGCGATAGCTATTAGTATAATTGTTGCTTACATTATTTTGACGTCCTTGCGAAGAGGAAGACTGGTATCCTGACCCATAGGATGGAGCCGTTTCACGGGTCATCGGAGTATCAATCTGCCCCTCTTTTCTGAACTCACTGGCGCTCTGCTCAACATTTGATGGTTGTTGTCTACTAAAGGAACTACCAGATCCCTGAGGAACTGAATCCTTGCCTACCTCAGACGGTGGGGGTGCCGGAACTGACCCTTTAGAAAAAGCAAACTGCTCCTGTATAAATGAACTGCTGCCCTTTGGCCCAATGCTTTCTTTACCTGGACGCGGGATCAAACTTTGCCCTAACAACACTTTACGAATTTCTTGTTCAACAAACGTGTATAGCTCGTTCTCCTTACTAAACCGAACCTCCAGCTTAGCTGGATGAACATTGACATCCACAAGTGAAGGATGCATGTCCAGTTCGAGCACCAGCAGTGGATAGCGGTTAATCGGAAGCAAAGTATGATAAGCACGCATGATCGCTGCGTTCAGACCATTGCTGCGAATATATCGTCCTCCCACAATGGTAGTGACAGCGTTTCGATTTGAGCGTGTCCATTCCGGACGACTTATATAACCAGAAATACGATAATCCAAGTCCTCTGCCGTAATCGGCAGCATAGCCTTGGCTGCGGAGGTTCCGTACACCGCTGCGATCACTTGCAGCAGATCACCATTACCAAGCGTGTGCAGCAGCTGATTGCCATTATGATGCAAGGTAAAAGAGATTCCCGGATGGGCAAGCGCCATTCGATACATGGCATCCGATATATGACCAAGCTCTGTCTGGATACTCTTCATATATTTCAGCCGTGCCGGTGTGTTAAAAAATAATTCACGCACCGCTAGATCGCTCCCGCGGCCCGAAGGGGAATCCTCATTCCGAATTAAATTACCACCCTCAATATCAATCAGGCGTCCTTTGCCGTCATCGGCAGTAGCCGTTAGAAGAGAGACTTTGGATACCGCAGCAATACTGGGGAGTGCCTCACCACGGAACCCTAAGCTAGTGATCTGGAATAGATCACGCCCATTAGCGATTTTACTTGTGGCATGACGATAAAAGGCGGTCTCACAATCCTCAGGCTCGATCCCCGAGCCGTTATCTTTTACTCGGATGCTCTGTAAACCGCCCTCCTCCACCGAAACCTCAATCCTTGTGCTTCCTGCGTCAATAGCATTCTCAACTAGCTCCTTCACAACAGAAGCTGGTCGCTCTACAACTTCACCTGCAGCAATCTGGTTGGCAATATGCTCGTCCAATATATGAATTTTGGCCAATTTCATTCACCTCTTATTTAGGCAATCAATAATTAAAGATCCTTTGCTTTCATCTTCAGGTCGTTCAGCAGACTCATAGCTTGAAGCGGAGTCATATTCATAAGGTCTGCGTTACGCACAGAAGTGATGAATTCTTTTATCGCAGGATCCTCTTGTACTTCAGTTACTACAGCCGACTGATTCGCACTACCTTTCCGATTCTTACGCGGTTCTTCCTCGCCAAAGATAGACAGTTGAACTACTTCATCTGCTATTGATGAATAGGAGTCCGCAGGAATGCCCGAAGTTTCTGCGATGACATTTTCGGGTTGTTGGATAGATGTAGTTGCGATCTCTTTTGCAGCGGCCTGACTTTCTAGTCCACCCCCATAATGAATAGAGGAACCACCTGGATGAGCCGACTGCTCGATACTCTGAAGCAGACCGTAAGCACGATCAATGATCCCTTCAGGAAGCCCTGCTAGGCGTGCACAATAAATCCCATAGCTACTGTCTGCCGCTCCCGGAACAAGCTTACGCAGGAAGTTTACTTTATCCCCGCTCTCCTGTACGGCCATAGAGTAATTCTTAAGCCCCTTAAGACTTTCTTCCAAGTGGGCCAATTCATGAAAGTGCGTCGAAACTAAAGCTTTACAAGAAATGGTATCATGCACATACTCAATTACCGCTTGTGCGATCGCCATGCCCTCACTGGTCGAGGTTCCTCTTCCAAGCTCATCAATAATAATCAAACTCCTGGCTGTTGCTTTTTCTGTCATGACCTGAATGTCGGCCATTTCTACCATAAACGTACTCTGACCTCCGATCAAATCATCAGCTGCCCCAATACGTGTAAAGATTCGATCAATAAGCGGAACTTCCGCACTGGCGGCCGGAACAAAACAGCCAATTTGAGCCATAATACAAATAAGTGCAACCTGCCGCATATAAGTACTTTTCCCAGCCATATTAGGACCGGTGATCAAAAGAATATTTCCTTCTTCCTTACTTAGCGTGCTTCCGTTTGCTATAAATGCCGAATCCTTTAACACAGCCTCCACGACAGGATGACGACCACCTTCAAGCCGGAGACCGTACCCATCCGATAGGACAGGTTTTACGAAGCGATGCTCGGCACTGACGGCTGCCAGACATTGATACACATCAATCTCAGCTACCTTTTCCGCAAGATTCTGCAGTCGCGGAATTTGGCCGCTGATTCGATCACGCAGTTCAGTAAACAGGCTGTACTCCAAATCTGTCATTTTATCTTGCGCTTCAAGAATCAGTGCCTCTTTCTCTTTAAGCTCAGGTGTAACAAATCGCTCTGCATTTGCAAGCGTCTGTTTACGTTCATAACGCCCTTCCGGCAACGAAGCCAGATTGGATTTGGTGATCTCTATGAAATAACCGAAGATTTTGTTATAGCCGATCTTCAGTGATTTGATACCTGTGGCTTGCCGTTCTTTCGCTTCCAGTTCGGCGATCCAACGTTTACCATTACTGCTAGCTTCCCGCAGTTCGTCCAACCTGGCATGATAACCAGAACGGATAATCCCTCCGTCTCGCACGGACACCGGCGCATCTTCAACAATTGCTCGATCTATATCCTCCCGTATCTCGGCACATTCATCCATGCTAGCACCGATCTCGCGTAAGGTTGCAGATCCCGAAGTCATACATAATTCCTTCAAAGCAGGGATTTGTGCCAGCGATAGCTTTAAGGCATTCATGTCACGACCATTCGCGCTACCAAAGGCAATACGACCTACCAGCCGCTCTAAGTCATAAATTTCCTTCAACGCTAAACGCAGGTCCTCTCGAACAATAAACTGATTGTACAAATAATCAACTGCTTCTAGGCGACGTTCGATCGGAGCGCGCTGCAACAGCGGTTTATCTATTCTGCGACGTAACAATCGCGCACCCATGGATGTTTCGGTACGGTCTAGCAGCCACAGAAGAGATCCTTTTTTAGAACGTTCTCGGACCGTCTCTGTCAGCTCCAGATTCCGGCGTGTGAAGGGATCAAGAATCATATAATTACCTGGTTCATAAGGAGAAATTTGACTAAGTTGTCCCATTGAACGCCGTTGCGTCTCGTTTAGATAGGAGATTAGCAGCGCTAGACATTGTCCACGTTCTTTCTCCAGACGAACCCATGCGGCTTCACCGAATTGTCTACGTGCCAGCTCCTCCTCACGTTTCTCCCAAGGTGTGTACACAACAGGTTTCGCCAACAGAGGCGTTTCACTACGTAAAAGCTCCAATAACGTCGGGTCCCCGATGATCTCAGCCGGTTCATAAATGCCAATCTCATCGCGCAGCCACTCTGCACCAGATAAAACTGAAGTAACATACAATTCACCTGTAGTTAAATCACATGCAGCTAATGCCATCATCCCATCACTTTCGGTTACACAAACAAGATAATTGTTGCTTTTGTCGGCAATGATTTTTCCATCCATAACCGTTCCAGGTGTCACGACACGTACGATATCCCGCTTCACCATTCCCTTTGTGACAGAAGCATCCTCTAACTGTTCACAAATAGCGACTTTATATCCTTTTTCAATCAGGCGTTGAATATAACCCTCGGCGGCGTGATAAGGTACTCCACACATCGGGATCTTCTCTGCGCCCCCGCCTTCGCGACCTGTCAACGTAATTTCAAGCTCCTTGGAAGCCAAAATGGCATCTTCAAAGAACATTTCATAGAAATCGCCCAGTCTAAAAAATAGGAAGGCATCCTTTGCCCCTTCCTTCACTTTTAAATATTGCTCAATCATCGGCGTATATTGTGCCATGGTCAACCTCCAAGCCTATTTATTGCTGTCCTCCATTATAACAGAAAGTAGGCCAAGCAAAAACGCCTTCGGCGTCCCTTTAAGGACGTTAAGCGTTTGTGCGAGAAATATAAGGATTATGTATAGGGTGAAACTTATACTATCTTAAATTTGTACAAAGTCACCCTGCAACCGCATAGAAGTTCATTCTTCTCGATCCTCAGACAAAAAAAACAAAATCCGACACTATTACTGAAGCTCAAAGGGTAGTACCTTTTGTTTATCTTTCAAGTATCCATTATTCATTAGACAGAGGTGTATTCTTCTGCATTTTAATATTGTAGAATCTTAACACAGAGCGTTAAATCATAAGAAAATCAAAGGAGAATATCAAATGATACGAAGACTTACGGAGGATGACCGGGAACTTCTAATGGCGTTGCTACAAAAAGAGCCTGCTCTTAATTTGTTCATCCTTGGAGATGTAGAGAATTTCGGGTTTGAACAGGATTTCATGGCATTGTGGGGAGAGATAGATCCATCTGATGGCCTTATAAAAGCCGTTCTATTACGTTTCTATAGAAGCTATCTTCCTTACGCAGATGGGCCGTTTGATGTGGAAGGATTCGCAACAATCATGCGACAAGATAACGATATCCATATGATTTCCGGTGTAACCGAAGTGGTAAAAGCCTTTGACGGAGTAATTAACTTTAAACAAGAAAAGCAATTGTACTTTGCTGAATTAAAGGAAATGAACTCCAAAATTAAACGGTACTCTTCTTCCGCTGAAGACATTAATAGAGCAACCATTCAGGATGTGGAAGCGATTTGTTCGCTTACAGATACAATCGAAGAGTTTGAAAGCAGTCGGGCTGGATCGAGGACAAGCCTACGTAAAACATTGTCTACTGGCACTGGCCGCACATATTACATGAAACGTGAAGATCAAGTGATTACAACGGCCTCAACATCAGCGGAAAATTCCATGTCAGCTATGATCGTAGGGGTTGCCACTCATCAAGCATTCAGAGAGCAAGGATTAGCTACAAGCGTAGTTGCACAGCTATGCACAGACTTACTCTCTGAAGGGAAAAATTTATGCCTCTTTTATGACAACCCTCATGCCGGGGTCATATACAAACGACTTGGATTCCAAGATATCGGTTCTTGGAGCATCGTGTACATGTAGGCATGCATAAACGCCCTCGGCGTTCTTATTAGGACGGTAAACGTTATGCGAGAAATATTAGATATAAGGGAGATGTGAAAAACTTATACTTTCTAATATTTTGAAATATAAGCTCAAGCTTTAACTTTGCTGCACCACAGCTCACGGATATCGCGAGATTCATCCCAAGTTCGTTCAGCGGCGATATACTGAAATAAAGGCTCTATGTATTGGGCGGCCTTCTCGTAGCCGCCTAGAGAGCGTAGCTGCGCCAGCAGAGGGGGTACTGCGTCGCGCAGCGGGGATTTATCGCCGCCGTAGTAGGCGATATGCAGTTCTTCCCGGTCGAGCGGGCGCAGCGTCAGGTCTTCATAATGGCTCACGATTAGGTGAGCCAGATAGACCGCGCCTTTAGCGATGACCGGGGATACCAGGAAGCTCGGCAAGGTCCGGTACTCAAAGCCGCCATGCGGCTGAATCCGGAAATCGCCGAGCACGCCGTAACGAGGACGACGCGCTCCCGCGCGGACATCCTCAAGCAAAAGCATCGGCAGCGCGAGATAGTTGTCGAGCGCGCGCAAGAGCGGCGCCGTCAGCGTCACGCCGCTGAAGTGCAAATGGCCGCCGAGGGCCCAGCCCGTCAGCGGCATGCCTCCCGCCCGCCAGCGCAGCGAGCGGTCGGCGATAAGCCGGTCCGCCGTAGCCGCGGCGGACATCAGCTGCGCCAGCAGCGCGCGCGGTTCCCCGCGCGGCTGGGGGCGCAGCTCGGCGACCGGGAACGCGCCGCGTGTTCCCGGAGGTCCGGCGTCGCACCCTGCGACGCCGTCCGTGGGCAGGTACCGCGACGCAGGCACGACGCGGCCTGTGGACTCCCGGAGGATGATAAACTCCGGGTCCATGCCCATGAGCATGCCGCTGCGGCCTGGCTGCTCCAGAGCAAGGCTACGTTCCAGCGCTAATGCTGCGGAACGGTAAGGCTCTGGCAATGATTTGCCGGAACCTTGTAGTAGTGGAGTGACTCCCTCCACGACATACCTCCGGTTCCCCATTGCCCTCAGCACGACCTCACCGCTATCCAGCCCCAAGCTGTACAAAGTCCGGACCGCAATACGCTGAAGTAATTTCATTACTCCTCGCCACTCTCCTGGTACAGCCCCGGCTAGCACATCGGAGGCTGCGCGCATACCCGGACCTGCTCCTAGTGGAGTGATCTGCAGAACACTCAAATTATACACGAGTATGTTATAACACTGTTTATGGGCCTTATGGGAAGACAGAGAATCATATGTAACTTCTAAGCGATTTCTTTCACCAGTGATCTGTTTTCTCCGCAGAGATACTTCTGAGCCCTTCATTTGCAATAGTTCCTGCTTACTAGACGAAGTAAGAGCCGCTTCAATCCCACTCCGTAATAATCTGGACACTCTCTGTGCTGTTGATAATCCCGAATACACCTTAAAGCCCTCATTCATCCTTCTGACCCTCCATCCATCGCAGCCTAAGATTGAAAGCCCTGCATTAGCACTTCTTGCCCATTCATACGAATCAAGTTGTTCATAATCCGCTCTGATTCCATTTTTAATTCTAAAAATAAATAAAAAAAAGGAGGGCATTCGCCCTCTACGCCGCCGCCCTCCCTACATATAATGGACCATAACCCATCAGTACTCAGTTAGCGGCGGCGTATCCTTCCTTACAGCTCATCATCCAGATTGTCAGGGTCTAGATCATCGTAATCGAAGCTATCACCTTCAAAATCATAATCCTTGTCTTCCGGATCATCGCTTTGCTCAGTGACATACACACGGACTTTGGTCTCAGCCACCAACTCCACCTCGAATTCGCGCTCTACGCGAAGCGTCACACTGCCTCCGCCTGGCGATACGCCCGCTTCTACACAGTTGGGTTCCTGCGTTGCCTCCGCAGAGACCTCAACGGTAGAAGTGCGGTGTCTCGTGTCCAGGTACGAAAGCGGAATGAGCTCCACATAGGAGACCGTTTCCTTAGCTACCTCGGTCTGCTTGTTCTTGTCGTACGAGTACCAGATGTTTACATCGTAAGTACCAATTACTTCGATTCCGTTCCCGGCGGCAACCGCTTCGTACTGGTGGTTGATAATCCAAGCCCCCAGAATACTAGTCGGGTGATGTGGCGGAGTCACGGTATGGGTTGCTGTAGAGAACTTACGACCTTTGCCGCAAATTGCCTTCGTAATGATCTCCCTTGTTTGACGTTTATGGCTTAATGACATCTTTAAACCTCCTCCATACAATCATTCACTATCAAGTGTATGCAGGTTCTAGGCATTTGTTGATTGTTAGTCTATAAATAAATTTGAGTAAGCCCTCCAGAGCGTCTTATCAGGAGACTTATAGTTCATTTTATTTCAAAATTTGTACAGATATGAGTAGATTATAAAAATGGTCCAGCCTAATACATATCCGTTCTGAACGTTAAAAAACCTTTATAAAGCCCGTTATTGCGGGATTACGCGCACAATACCAATAGATCTATGTTTGCTCAGGTCAATAAAATCGTCATCAATATTCACGAGGGGACGCAGTGGATCAGTAGCAAGAATCATAATGATTTTTCCTGTCCGTCCATCTGTCAATTCCACTTCATTCCCTATCATTGACTGCATTAACTTATTAATAAAGACTCTACAAATATAAGGGTCAAGCTTGCCAAATACGCTTTCCTCCATCTGCAACAACACTTCATAAAGAGGTGAAGCTTTACGATAGAACCGGTCGGATGTCATCGCATGGAACACATCTGCTACTGCAACAATTTTACTGAAATCAGTGATCCGATTCCCAAGTACGCCGAAGGGATAACCACTGCCGTCCATTCTTTCATGATGCTGCAGGGCGACGAGCGCTTGCAAATGATTGGTTCCAATAGTGTCCCGGATCATTTCGTAACCATAGGTCGTATGCTTTTTCATTAGCTGATACTCTTCAGCGGTCAACGGGCCCGGCCTGGTTAATAATTCATCCGGAATCCTCATTTTTCCGATATCGTGAAGGGTCGCTGCGATCGTTAGCATACTTAAATCCTCAGGCTTTAATTTTAGCCATTTACCTAGCAATGTAGATAAAATACCAACCGCTACATTATGTCTGTATGTATAATCATCCTTGGACTGCAAGGCAGCCAATACGCCGTAAAAGTCATTCTTTTCGCTTACCTGCTGGATAAACGGAATGACTTCATTTCGAACTTCAAGCATAGGAATCCGTTTGTTTTTGTTCTGACGAAGCTGTTCAAAAATATTCTCTATCGCAGCTGTGCAATCATCGATTGCAAGTTGGAAAAATTCCGCGCTATCCAGCTGTACGACGTCATGAGACTCTAGCGTGATCTTATGTTGATGGATTAATCGTATATGCTCAGCACTTAATAAAGTCAATGCGGGTAAAACAAATACTCCTTTGTCATTAAAAAGATTAGCTATAAGCTGTTTTCCTATAAATGATTCCATAACTTTATCCATACGCCTCACCTGCCAATGCGGAAAATTCGCCTACCGAACTTCCTGCTATTATTTGAACTCACCATAAAATCGTTAATCATATCCTGTGATCAACTTTTAGCTCATACATATCTTATCGTGATTTTGACAGAGATAGTTAATACTTCAGTTTATTAAAGCCTCAATTTAAGCCTTATTTCGAATCTTCAGACGTTTCTCCGGCTTGTAACTGACCGGGATTTTATGTCGCTTAGCGATCTTTAAATAAAGTGCCAGTTCCCTGCATAATTGAAGGATAGCTGAGCGCACTTCAAATTCCTCACGTGTCTCTGGCAGATCCATTTCTTCGAATTCTCGTGTCAACTCGTCCAGTAAATGCTCAGTTCGTCCAGTATATTCTTCCGCAAGCACATCCCCGCTAAGCTGGTCAAATAACTCAGCAACCATCTCCCCATGTGGTAAATGGCGATACACTTGAGAGAGCAGCTGCACCATACTTTGAATTGATTCCAGTTGCTCCTTCCGCATGTAGAAATAAACATTCCATGCTTCATCAGGATGAATAACATGATTCTCCATTTCACGGGTAGCGGCCGTTAGTCCCCGCTGTACTGCATTATCTGCGTCAATTAATTCTTTGCCGTCCCAAATATACGCAGGATCTCGAAGCGTTCGGGCCATCTGGGTAAAAATAACCGAAAAATAGCGATCCACTTCTTTACGAATTCCATAAATGACTCCACTAGTCTGAGGCATGTAAATCAAGTTTACCAGCCCTGCTGAACCGAGCCCAATAGCCAGAAGCTCTATTTGCTGCAGCAGGACATGAAGCGATAGTTCAGCTTGTCCAAACACGCGAAACACGATAACCGAGCTGGTGACAATCCCTTCTTTGTAGCCAGATTTCACAATCATCGGGAAGCCTACGAGTACATACAGCCCGAGCACCCAGTAATGGAACCCTAGAAGCCAGAATAGGATGCAGCCAAAAAAGAGTCCCACGAGCGAGGCTAAAAAACGAGCCGTTATCGTTCGGAAACTCCTTTTCAAAGTAACTTCTACACCCAAAATTGCCAGCAAGCCTGCACTCTGCGCATTAGGTATACCTACTGCAGATGCAACTAGTACGGATAATAACGTAGCTGCTGCTGTTTTAATCACACGAAATCCCATAGCCTTATCTCTCCTTACAAGCACTAACCCAATAAATAGGTAAAGATATAGACATGTTACAAGATTTTGTGTACAGACACAATATTACATAAGGTTCATCGCCGGGATAACAATCGCTTCTCAAGATATACCACTAATTGATACATTGCCGTAGCCACGGCCGCAATAATCAAAAGACTAGACATTACGAGCGTAAAATTAAACACCTGAAAACCATAAATAATCAGATATCCGAGACCCGATTTAGCGACCAGAAACTCCCCTACAATAACCCCTACCCATGACATCCCTACATTCACCTTTAGGGTGGATACCACCGTTGGGAATGAAGCTGGGAGAATCACTTTAAAGAACACCTGAACTCTGGAAGCTCCGAAAGAGCGAACCACCTTGACCAGATTCGGGTCCACGCTACAAAAACTGTTGTATACAACAAGCGTCGTAATAATTACCGTTATAGATAAAGTAGTAACAACGATAGCAGTGAATCCGGCTCCGAACATGACGATAAAAATCGGCCCCAGCGCCACCTTCGGCATACTGTTAAATACGACCATATACGGATCAAGCACTGCGGATAAAAAAGGAGACCACCAAATAATTACAGCGAGCAGTGTCCCTAGCAGCGTTCCCAGTACAAAGCCTACCGCAGTCTCACCTACCGTCATCCCCAGATGCGGCCACAGGCTTCCACTAACCATATCTCCCCAAATCTGTCGGAAGATTTTGGTGGGATAGCTGAATAATAGCTCATCAATCCATCCCATCCTTGCCCCTGCTTCCCAGAGAACAAAAAACAGAAGCAACAGGCTGCTTCTTACGACCATCACCTGATTACGCCAGCGGTGCTTCTTTTTTTTATAATTTCCGTGCATTTGCTGCAGCCACTGTTCACGGGAAGCTAATAATCCCGATTGCTCCGTATGCCTCATTAGCTTTCCCTCCCTGCAATCTCCATCTCTTTCCATATTTCATGAAAAAGCTCCGAAAAGCCTGGCAGATCTCGCGCAAACAGCGGAGGTGCTGACCGAATTTGCTCTGGCACTGAAAATACTTTACGGATCTTCCCTGGATTTCGTTGTAGAAGAATAACACTGCTACTTACTGCAATAGCCTCTGATAGATCATGCGTGACTAAGATTGCAGTCGTTCCCCTGCTGCGTAAGGTCTCAGAGACCAAATCCTCCAGCTGTAATTTGATCTGGTAATCAAGCGCCGAGAACGGCTCGTCTAATAGAAGCAGTCCAGGATTCGTAGCCAAGGTACGTACCAGAGCGACTCTCTGGCGCATCCCACCTGATAACTGAGAAGGATAGGCGTTCTCTTTTCCCTCTAAACCCATCTCTTGAAGAAGCTCCAAAGTCCGCTTTCTGCTCTCCTCGTTCAAGCTTCCAGTCAGCTCCAGACCTAGCACGGCATTGTCCAGAATACTCCGCCAAGGAAAAAGATAATCCTGCTGCAGCATATACCCAACCTCTGGTGAGGGACCCGTAATGGGCTGGCCATTTACGAATACATCGCCTTGAGAGGGCTGCAGCAGTCCTGCAATAATTGATAGAAGAGTCGTCTTGCCGCAACCACTTGGTCCCACTAAGCTAACGAACTCTCCTTGCTCGACATTAAGGTTTAGGTCCTCAACGGCCAGTGAAGCTTCTCGGTCGCCAAGATAGGCATGCGTTACTCCCTTTAATTGCACTACTGGAAGCATTGTCAGCCCCTCCTTCAATTTTACACATCTTATTTAGGATCTTCGGTTCTCTCTTATTTTGAAGTGCTGCTCTTTATGCTCTTCTCTGCTTTCTCAGCAAAGCTATTATTCACTATTTTGTCAGCGGGAACGCGTTCTTTAAGCTCACCAGCATTATCAATGACATCGAGCAGATTGTTCCATTCTTCTTGATCAATAATCGGATTAACCGCATAGGTATCCTGTTCCTTATAACGTTTGACTGCAGAAATCACGATATCTTTGTCTGTCTTATCAAAATAAGTCATTATCGCATCCGCAATTTCTTCAGGGCTATGTTCCTTCACCCAAAGCTGTGCACGCTGGATCGCATTTGTGAACTTCTGCACCGTGTCTCCATTTTTACTAATATAGCTGTTCTTAGACATAAACACGGTGTACGGTAAATAGCCGCTCTCCACACCAAACGAAGCCACTACTGACCCTCGGCCCTCACGTTCAAAGATTGAAGCCTGCGGTTCAAACAGCTGCACATAATCGCCTGTACCTGAAGCATAAGCACCGGCAATATTGGCAAAGTCAATATTTTGGATCAAGGTTATATCTTTTGTTGGATCTATTCCTTTTTTAGATAAAGTAAACGCACCTGCCATTTGTGGCATTCCGCCTTTTCTTTGCCCCAGGAAGGTAGAACCCTTCACTTTATCCCAGTTAAACGCTCCGTCTGCCTTGCGGGCAAACAGGAACGTTCCATCCCTCTGAGTCAGCTGTGCAAAATTAATGACCGGATCATCTGAACCCTGTTGATACACATAAATGGAGGTTTCTGAACCTACCAATGCAACATCGATGGCACCTGAGAGGAGTGCAGTCATGGTTTTATCTCCACCAGGGATCGTCTGTAGCTCTACGTCAAGCCCTTCATCTTTAAAGAAATTTTGTGATAAGGCAACATATTCGGGTGCATAAAAGACAGAACGGGTGACCTCACCAATCTTCACCTTTACCAACTCTGACTTTCCGCCGCAACCGGCAAGCACTGAAAAGCATAAAGTAATGATCATGAGCGACAATGACAGCTTTTTCCTAATCTTCATTCTTCATTCTCCTTTCTTACCGGGTCCTTCGCCCTTGCTTAAAGCATATGCAGATGCCTACTAAAAGGTTAAAACCTTCAATAACATAGGGAAATCCGAGAATAACCATGATACTAGCGACTTTTATTGAAATAATGGATAAATATCGATTCATTTGCTGTTTTTGTATCTGTGCAAACGTTTTACCTAAGGGGATGCATTCGAGTACTATAGGAAATAAAGCGCTTTCCATTTCTTGTATTAGAAAATTTGCAATAGAAGGAGTTTTTACATTTGTATAAAGATGCTACGTTCAAAACCAAAAAAATTACAATATGCTCTCTGGTGTGCATCAGCCTAACCACATTACTGCTGTCTGGTTGCACTGGTAATTCAATCAACAAAACACCTGTTGCCACGCCCTCCCCTAGAGCAGGCTCCATTCAGAGCACCGCTGCACCCCAAGCTGGAAAAGTTATAAATAAGACGGACGAACAACCTTCCACCGTTTATTATGAATTATTTGTTCGTTCCTTCTATGATTCAGACGGCGATGGCATTGGAGATCTCAAAGGGATCACCCAGAAGCTGGATTACTTAAATGATGGGAATCCTGAAACCACGACTGATTTGGGGATTGGCGGGATTTGGCTCATGCCCATCAACCCATCACCAAGCTATCATGGATATGATGTAACTGATTATCGTGCGATTAATCCTGAATATGGGACGATTGAGGATATGCAGGAGCTTATTACAGAGGCGCATAAACGAGGAATTAAAATAATTATGGACTTGGTTGTGAATCATACCTCCAAAGAACACCCATGGTTCGTAGACTCGGCTAAAAACAGTGACAGCAAATATCGTGATTGGTACGTCTGGGCCGAGGATCAAGGTCGTCCCGCAAATGGAGCCAGCGCTGCTGGCGGTGGCAATGCATGGCATTCTATCCTTGGCAGTCATTATCTGGGCGGATTTTGGGAAGGCATGCCTGATCTGAATTTCGATAATGCAGAAGTTCGTACTGAAATGAAGGACATCGGAAAGTTTTGGCTGGAGCAAGGAGTGGATGGCTTCCGACTAGATGCTGCGAAGCATATCTACGAAGATCTCTTGAGTGACAAAACTGAGGCTACTACTGCTAAAAATGTATCCTGGTGGCAGGAGTTCCGCAAGGCTATGAATGAAGTAAACCCAGAGGCATACATTGTTGGCGAGGTCTGGGAGAATTCTGCTGTCACTGTCGGAGCTTATTTAGATCAAGCATTTGACTCAAGCTTTAACTTTGGCTTAGCAGAAACACTAGTGAACTCTGTAAAAACTGAAAAAGATAGCGGGACGGCCTTTACGCTGGAACGAACCTATAAATTGTATTCCAAAATATCCGTTAACCAATTTACCGATGCTACTTTCTTGACAAATCATGATCAAAACAGAGTTATGAGTCAATTAGACAATAACCCGAATCATGCAAAAATGGCAGCAGCCCTACTGTTAACTTTGCCTGGGAATCCTTTTATCTATTATGGTGAAGAAATTGGAATGCTCGGTGTGAAGCCAGATGAAGGACTTCGAGAGCCTATGAGATGGAGTGCAGCCGATCAAGGAGAGGGGCAGACTACATGGGAGGCCGGACGTAATAATGCGGGTGCGATAAACGTTGATGTTGAGAGCCAGCTGAATGACAGTGGTTCAATGCTAGAAAGATATCGTGAGCTTATTGCACTAAGAAATGAGATTCCTGCGCTCCGGGATGGCGGAATCCGTGACTATGCTTCTGGCAATCCCGGGGTTATGGCTTACGAACGACTAACAACACAGGATCAGGTGCTCGTCGTTCATAACCTTACTGGAGAAGAACAAACCGTTGTACTGCAACCCAATGTCGAGGGTTTCTCTTACTCCAAGATCTTAAAGACGATTGCTGTCAAATCGATCTTGAATTCAGATCAACTTACCCTCCCTCCTTATTCAACCGCTATTGTGGAGTGAGAAATGAGGAAGAATGTAACACCCACTTTGTTACTGACCCACATAATTGAGCTTTTGAAATCGGGAGGGCTATAAGCCAGTCTTTGGATGGATCACTGCTCATTCGTAACAACCAGCCACTGGAATGATCGCCCAAGAAGCGTGCTTTCTGGAACCTCCATCCACTGTCACTGGATGTGCAAAGTCGTAATTCTCCCTCCGACATGAAGCACTTCATCACCCGTGCCAGCTGGATGGAATGTACATCATCCCCTGTCTCAGCTGCTAAACAATCTGAGAGCATTTGCAGCGTGGATGAACATGAGCTTTTTTTCAGCTCCTCAAACTTTATTTTTGACATTAGTAATGCCGGAATCCCATGATTGTAAAGCTCTTTCATGTTCTCACATTCGAACAGCTGAAGACAAAAGCTCTCCATTTCACTTTCATCCTTTAATTCATAGGGAAGGGTTTCCGGGTTACTATTGCAGATTACTAGTATCCTGTCTTTATGTATTTGCAGACACAGATCCTTCATTTCCTCCTTCTCTTTATATTTCAATCTACAGATCCGTTCTGCGGTTAAACCTGTATGTAACTGATCCAGAACTGCTTGCCCCTTTGCTTCATCTGGAAATAAAAAATGCGTTAAATCGGCCAATCCATTGTCATTCACATCATTGTATCCTTCCTGTATTTCATATATATGTATATTAATCTAACAATCTTTATGTTATCATAAGCTAATTTTAAGGTAAAATTAAGAAACAAAGGGTATTATCATTAACATGAAATACTTTTAGCGAGGTGTCTTCAAAATGAGAATGCTCATCACATTTCAGAACAAACTTGTACCTGTGTATTTCACAACAGAAAATAAACAGCCCACTCAAAAAGTACTTAGATTACTTAACAGTACGTTGGAGCTCAAAATTCAAAAGGGCAAGAATGCCATCCAGAAATGCCTGAATTCATTAATTAGTATCGAAATTAAAGGCTCTGAGGCTATATTGCACAGTTATAGTGAGAATGATTCATTGGCGCTATCCCTCTATTAATAGAGGGGTAGTTTTTTTGTGAAGTTTCTTTTATCCTTTGGCAGACAAAACAGCAAGTCTCAGAAAGAGACTTGCTGTTTTTAAGTTTGCTGCTTTAGTAATGAATGATTACATGAGTTTGGAGCAATTTCAGCTAATTTTATAGTTCTTATTCTCTGCTTTTTCAGCTTTCTGTATCCGAAGTTTAAAGAGTCTCACTAAATTTTGGCGTGTATGCTCTTCGTGACAGCTATCCAATTTCTTAATGATAAACCGATCAATGGACATGTCCATCGCTCCTTTTAATTCATTCAGATCCTTATGGATATAGGGAATATTTTCCTGTTACCTTGTAAGTTTATTAACCGGGATTTGTATTTTTCAAACTCTGTTTCCTTTATAAAATACTCATTTCCCCAAAAAAACAATTACAAAAAAATAATTTACAAACAAAAGAATACATGCTATATTATTTATAGTTAATATTAAATACACACATTCAAGGGAGCAATCATAATGTCTAAAGTTTTATTTATCAAAGCAAACAACCGTCCAGCAGAACAATCCGTAAGCGTTAAGCTTTACAATGAATTCTTGGAGAACTACAAACTCAACAATCCAGAAGATGAAATCACTGAACTTGATCTGTTTGCAGAGCAACTTCCTTACTACGACAATACCCTGATCACTGGTATGTACAAAGCTGCTCAAGGCTACGAACTAACAGCTGAAGAAGCAGCAGGTGCTGCTGTAGTTAATAAATATTTGGAACAGTTTATCGCTGCTGATAAAGTAGTATTCGGTTTCCCACTGTGGAACATGACTGTACCAGCTGTATTGCATACTTATGTCGATTACCTTTGCCAAGCTGGCAAAACCTTCTCTTACACTGCTGAAGGTCCAGTTGGTCTTTTGACAGGTAAAAAAGCAATCGTTCTGAACGCTAGAGGTGGTATTTATTCCGAAGGTCCTGCAGCAAGTGCTGAAATGGCTGTTAACTTCATCGTTGGTAACCTTAACCTCTGGGGTATTAAAGATATTACTCAAGTCATCATCGAAGGTCATAACCAACTTCCTGCACAATCCGCTGAAATCATTGAGAACGGATTACAATTGGCAAAGGAAACTGCTGCATCGTTCTAATACAAGCCTATAAAAGAATTTAATAAAAAGGGTGACCCTGAGTGGTCACCCTTTTTTTTGATTATCTAGCCTATTTAAATACTACCCTTGGCCCCGTCGCTGTCTATAAAGTTCTTCTAATACTCATCAAGTTCTTTACGCCAGCCGTACCCTCTAGTCCTTGTCGAATGAACTTTAGAAGAAGCTGCGGTTTTTCTCTTGAGCTTCACCTCTTTCGTGCTTTGGTACATCAGCTCCCGCTGTGTCTTCCGGTAGTTCAGCAGTCTCTTCTCTTCCAACTCACCGTTTTGAACCGCTTCAAGTACCGCACAGCCCTCCTCACGTTCATGTCTACAGTTACTAAACCGACATCCAGCACCTAAGCTGCTAATATCACTAAACGCCAGATCTAATCCACCTTCATCTTCCCATAGCTGCAGCTCACGCATCCCTGGTGTGTCCACTATGATTCCTCCGTCCGGCATAATAAACAGTTCACGGTGGGTAGTAGTATGGCGTCCACGGCTATCGCCTTCTCTTACATCCTGTGTAAGCTGAAGGTTCTTTCCACATAACCAGTTGACCATCGTTGATTTGCCGCAGCCAGATGAACCCGTTAAAGCTACTGTCTGTCCATTCCCAATGTAAGGCAGCAGTTTCTCACGGCCATTATCTTGCAATGCACTAACCGCATGAACTGGCACACCTGGAGCGGCGCTTTCCATTTCGGCAATTTTACTCTCTGCATCTAGGCAAAGATCCGCTTTGGTCAGTAGAATGACTGGATTGGCTCCGCTGTTCCAAGCCATGATTAAGTATCTCTCCATCCGCCGAACATTAAAGTCATCATTCAAAGCACTGACCAGAAATAAAGTTTCTACATTCGAGGCAACAATCTGCTCCTCTTGTGTGTTACCAGCTACCTTGCGTGAGATGACACTATGCCGAGGCAATATCCCATGTAAAATCGCATGCTCGCCGCCATCCTGCATGGAAAGAGCCACCCAGTCGCCGATCGCTGGAAAATCACCTGAAGCGACAAACGTATGTCTCAGCTTGCCTGATAGCTCACCCCATGTCTCTCCCAAATCAGTCATTACCCTATACTTACTACCAAAATCGCCTACAATTCTTCCGGGAACAAGGCGTTTATCCTCCGTCTCCTTCCACTTTTCACCCCATTTTGAACTCCAATTTTCATTCCAACCATATTGCTGTATGTTAGTCATTCGAATCCTCCTAAAGATCTGTTTAAGTTTTTATTTTTATTTACTAAGTACTTCCAGCATTCTCCGAGAACATAAAAAGCCGCCAGGATTTAAGACTCCGGCGGCGGTCACACTTCATGAACTCTTCTAGGACGAAAAGGACAAAAAGTGCACACATAATCAGAAAAATGTCTCATCCTAAAGACAAGGATAAGTTCATTTTCCCGTGCGATATATAGAGAAATAGACAATTAACTACAATTCCTATCGATTCTATATACGCAAAAAAGCCGCCGGACCCAATACGGTTCCCGCGGCTCTAATAAGCGTAATAGAGCTTACCTGCTAAACTGCACGAATAACTTATTCGGCAGCCGCTGTTCCCGGAAGACACGTATCCACAACAGTTGAGTTCATTACATTTAAAACTGTCATAAAACATCGTCTCCTTCCGAAATAAGATGCTGTTATCATAAACGGCTCTGCCGTATAATGTCAACTATAAATTTTGATAAATTACAAAATGGACTTAAGCTCGTTCAACTCGCAGATTATCTTCCAAGGTTGTATGTCCAACTGATCGTCCCAGGCATGTTTTCTTTGCAGCCAAATGCCTTGTAGCCCTGCTTTGCCTGCACCCCAAATATCATTTACAGGGTGATCTCCAATAAACAAAGTCTGATCTGCAGTAACTCCCAATCTGTCTAATGCAAGTTGATAAATCTTAGGATCGGGCTTAGCCATTCCTGCTTCTCCAGAAATAACAATAGCCTTGAAGTAGTCTCGCAGGGCAAGGGTATCAATTTTGGTGTTCTGGATATCTACTTTGCCGTTGGTAACCAGACCAAGTATATAACCTCGCTCCTTGCAGTACTTCAGAACGTCCACCGCATCCTTCATTGTAACACCATGATTGATATAACTTGCATCATAATACGTACGAATATGTTCAGCCGTAACTGGCGTTTCCCAAGGCAGTACCTCGCTTAGCTCTACGAAGAATCCGTCCTTATCACGGTATCCATCAGCATCTCTGTGAATCATATCCTCGATTACCCTCTGCGCTTCTTCAGCTTCCAAATGTCCTAGGAAGTCCTGAACAAACTGTATACTAAAACTGCGAAAGGTATGATCACGATCCATTAACGTATTATCCAAATCAAATAATATAGCTTGTATCTCTTTCATCAAGCGATTCCCCTTATATGCTGTTGATTTCAGAATTGAATATTCAGAAATCTATTGTACTATGTCTCTAAAGACAATGAAAAGACCATTTTGTAAAAAGGAAAAGCTGTCTCCCCTTCTACCGAACAGTCTATATATGCTTTAAATTAAATTGTTTCATTGCTCAAAATGCTCCGCTCGATGTGTCAGCATCATTTCCTCTTCTGTAATATACAGTGGAAAAGGAGGGGTTTCTTTGAGATAACTTTCTGTCGCTAACAATCGATAATGGACCTCAGGTAACCAGGCATCTTCAACAAGTGGCAGCTGACCTGTATCACTGATATAATTATCGACAGCCGACTGGACCATGTCAAGGTAATACGGAACAAGCTTATCTTCTTCCTCGAAAACTTCATATGTCTCGCGTGACATGTAGAAATTCTGTTCTGGAATGCCTCCTAAATATCGTGTTAGTCTGCTCAAATCTATTCTTTTGTCATCAAGGATTAAAGCTGTTCTATTAATGAGCGCAGGCATATCCTCTTCAAACTGTCTGATCGCCTGCTTGACTTGATTTAGGGTAACGGTGAAATGTTCCGATTGGGGTTGTTTTTTTGTGCGTTTGAAAAACATAAGACAAGTCTCCTTTCGAAAAACTATCTTTGTTAACGCTTACAATTATATTATATTCGAATTCCTCCCTCTTAATCAAGATAAACCTAATAGACACACTTTGTTAATAACTTCATGAACATTATTTGACATCTTCCCAACGAGTCCATACTTCTTGAGGATTAAGCTCATATTTGTCATTCTCTCGATACATAAACTGATGCATTATAAATTCACGCCGAATAGTAGCAAAATCTTCATGAAACTGCTTAATGAACTCGTTAATTTCCTTCTCAGAATAAACCACCCCCGGCTCTAGCTTCTCAACCATGTACTGAAGTGCGATCAGTTTCTTCTTATATTGTGCCGGAATTTGCCGAAGCCGCCCATCCTTCGAAAAAAAATTACGCAGTACAGACTCCTTTAGACTACTTCCAGGTGATTTCTCCTCCATATTCCTCGCTCCTTTTGAAAAAATAAACTGAAGTGAAGACTCAGCACCACTGCTAATGAACTCTGGATTCAACTTGAAATAAACCGTATTTTTATCACGTCGTTCCTTAATTAATGCCGCTTCACGTAACTTCGCAGCATGATGAGTTACTGTTGGTTGCGATAAATTCAATTTCTCAGCCAGCGCTTGTCCGTGCATTTCTCCTTGTGACAGAAGCAACAATAAACGAAGACGCGTTGGGTCAGCCAAAGCTTTATGATAGTTCACTATTTTTTCTACCTGCATTGGAATCACACTCCTTCACCTTCATAAGCTAGATGATCATTAGATATATATCTAATTATATAACAATCAACATTATGCTTGCAATGGTTATTGTGTTTAATCTTATGGTTATGGCAAAATGAATGAATTTAGGGTAGGATTTAAAGAAAAGATAGTAACAATCAGGAGGTAACCCACTGTATGAAAGATGTAATTATTATCGGTGCAGGTCCATGCGGCCTCTCGGCAGCTATCGAATGCCAGCGCCAAGGACTGTCCAGTCTCATTATTGAAAAAAGCTTTATCGTTCACTCCATTTATTTGTATCCAACAAATATGCAATTCTTTAGTACTGCTGAGTTATTAGAAATCGGAGACGTTCCTTTCACCTCGACCAATGATAAACCTTACCGCCACGAAGCTCTTGTCTATTACCGCCGGGCTGCGGAGCAGTATGGTCTAGATATTGCTGCTTATGAAGAAGCGTTATCCATTGAGCCACTGGAAGATGGAACCTATGCTGTACATACGTCCAATATGCGTGGTGAGCATCACACACGTATCACTGCAAATGTCGTTATCGCTACAGGTTATTTTGATCAACCGAATATGATCGGTATTCCAGGGGAAGAACTCCCTAAAGTTACCCACTATTTCGGTGAAGCCCATCCATATACAGGGATGAAAGTTACTGTCATTGGTGGCAGTAATTCTGCAGTAGATGCAGCACTGGAGCTTATGCGTGTTGGAGCTACAGTCGATATGGTCTATCGTGGTGAGAGCATTTCCTCGAATATTAAGCCTTGGGTTCGGCCAATCTTTGAAGGGATGGTACAAAAGGGCAAGATCACTCTACATCTGGAATCACGTGTTACTGAAATTACGGCTAGTTCGGTTATAGTTACAAGTCATAATGGAGACAAAAAATCCATAGATAATGATTTCGTCCTTGCTTTGACTGGCTTCCGGCCCAGCCGAGTGCTTCTCACTTCTGCCGGCGTTGTTATGGATGACGATATGGATAAGCCAGCTTTTAATCCTTCAACTATGGAAAGTAATGTTCCAGGTCTTTATGTTGCAGGAGTAATCGCTTCAGGCCGTAATGCGAATGAAGTATTTATCGAGACAGGTCGTGGGCATGGTAAACTTATCGCGGATCACATTCTTGCGAAGCGCAGTTCTCACAATAAGGAGTTGAACGATTAAGATGGACATGACCTCTTTGCTTTTGCTTGGTCTTGCTGCGCTCGGTATTATAAGCAGTAATTCCCCTGTAACAATAGCAATGGTCGTCCTACTACTGCTAAGAGTTCTTGGCCTGCAGCAGACCTTCCCTTGGCTTGAGAAATATGGTTTAACCATCGGGATAATCATTCTTACGATCGGGGTCATGACGCCTTTGGCCAGCGGTAAAATATCGCTGCAGATGGTCGGTCAGTCCTTCCTCCACTGGAAGTCTCTTCTTGCAATTGCGATCGGCATTCTCGTCGCTTATCTTGGCGGGCGTGGAGCCATCCTTATGACCAACCAGCCCACAGTTGTTGCGGGTCTCCTGATCGGAACAGTGATTGGCGTTGCATTGTTCAAGGGTGTCCCTGTAGGGCCGCTTATCGCAGCCGGTATATTGTCGCTCTTGATTGGCAAAATGTAACCGGTGGGTAACCATTCAACACAAAAATAGAGCAGCAATTCTCCACTAACGAGAGAATCGCTGCTCTATTGTGTATTTACTCAGCCTGAGAAATGGACTGTGGAATTTCATGTGACGATCGTTTTTCTACAAACAACAGATCACCAACCTCATGCTCTGTTTGAATTTTTTTCAGTTGAGCCAAAGCTTCTGCTTCTGTATTGAAATACCCAGCTTCCACCAGGAATAATCCCTTCTGATCCTTTAATACGCGCACGTTCTCTAACCCGAATAACATCTCTTCAGCCATTCCTTGGCTCTCGCCAGCTGGCTCTGAGAGTGTTCTAAGGGAATATATAGAAATTCCTTCCCCCACATTACCCTTCTTATCCTCCAATGTAATTGCAACCTGTGCCGGTTCCTTATATTCCTTCACCTCATAAGCAACTGGCTCTTTGAAGGTTACATTGAAACGTATCATCGAGTCATCCAATGTAATTAAAGGATAAGCATCTTGAACATACTTGCTTTCCTTTAATGTCTCGAGATCTTTAACAGCTGAGAAGTTCCTTGCCCCGCTCACGGTTACGGTCATTGTATAAGGATTGTCAGTGAATTTTACGTTATAAGAGCTTGCTAGGTCTTGCGTATTGTCCGAATTTGCAAAGTTTAAAATCATTTGATCACTGTTCTTCTGATGTTTCAATGAAATGAAATTGACATCTACTCCATCCTGAATCGTACCGCCGCCTGCACTTCCATCCGTAAATTTCAATACACTTACAAGCTTACCGAGCACTGGGACATCATTCATACTATCCGCGAAGGCTGGCACCGTATTTACCCCTACTGTAAAAGAAATAATAACTGCTGCTGCAACTGATCCTGTCCACTTTAATCCATTCATTTTCGTTCCTCTTTTCTGTTGTTTATGAAGTTTTCCTCTTTCAATCCCTTTACGAGAAGCTTGTGAGAGTTCTTCGGGGATTTCAATATCGTTGTATGCTTTCTGTAACCGTTCAAGTTGATTATCCAAAGTACTCACTTCCCTTCATATTTATTTTTAATTTCCCTAAACCCCGATAGATGACGGTTTTTACAGAGCTCTCTGGCATTTCCATTACTCCCGCAATTTCTTTAATAGGTAAGTCTTCGAAATATCTCATAACAATGATCATTCTTGATTTTTTATCAAGGACACTTAACGCCTCCTTTAGATCAATGACATCTTCTATCGGTTTTGAAACATAGCTGACTTCAGGATTTTTATCCATATACACGATTTTTTTAGATTTCCGGATAAAGTCCAAAGCACAATTGACGGCTATTTTTGTAAGCCAAGATTTAAAATATTGAGGTTGCTTCAGTTTATGAATAGAGATATACGCTTTGTAGACGGTCTCCTGTACAATCTCCAGCGCATCATCCTTATTCCTCACATAGGAGTATGCCATACGGTAAAGACGCTCCTGCATCCCATCTATTAATGCAGTAAAGCTGTCTTCATCACCCGCTATCGCCTTTTCCTCCAGCTCTGTTGTATTCAAGTTCTCACTACCTTTCATGTTGCTTATACTTTTTAGACGCACGTGATATTCAAAAAGACTCAAATGGGTTTAAAAAAAATGGCCCTCTCTCCCGAGAAGACCACCTAAGTAATTTATTGTAAGGTTAGTTCTTATCATGTATCCAAATGCTGTACGTTAAACAATCTCGCATAACTTCCATCTAGCCCCATCAGTTCTTCATGTGTACCACGCTCTGTGATCTCACCATTCTCGAGCACTACGATCTGATCTGCATGTGTAATTGTAGACAGTCTATGTGCAACAATTAGTGTAGTACGTTCCGATGAGAGGGATTGCAGCGCTTGTTGAATTAAATGCTCTGACTCCAGATCCAGCGCTGATGTAGCTTCGTCTAATATAAGAACCTTCGGATCTTTAAGAAACACTCTTGCGATCGCAACCCGTTGCTTTTGTCCACCGGACAGCTTCACTCCACGCTCTCCCACTTCTGTGTCATAGCCTAGCGGCAGCTGCTCAATAAAATCATGCGCATTGGCAGCTTTCGCCGCCGAGAGGACTTCCTCCTCTGTAGCATTAGGATTACCGAACAAGATATTATCTCTTACAGACCCACTAAATAAGAAATTATCTTGAAGCACCATTCCAACGGCTCTTCGTAAACTCTCCTGCGTCAAACCTTGTATATCCTGACCATCCATCTGGAGGCTACCTTTGCTGATGTCATAGAAACGCGGAATCAAGCTTATGAGAGAGGACTTCCCACCACCACTCATTCCGACAAAAGCGACCGTCTGCCCAGGTTTGATACTTAAATTGATATCCTTCAGTACCCAATCATTCTCTTCGTTGTATTTGAACCAAACCTTATGAAAATCAATTTCACCACGTGCATTCGTCAGAGGTCTTGCTCCCGGTTTATCCACGATATCATAAGGCTCTTCTAGCAGCTCAAGCACCCGTTCAAGGGAAGCCGAGGCTTGAGTTAGCACTGTCGAGGAATTAATCAATCGACGCAGCGGCGCATACATCCGGTCCAGATAGCCGAAGAAAGCAACAAAGGTTCCCACAGTCAAATGGCCATGAATAACTTGATAACCCCCGTATCCGATGACTAGCAGTGGTGCAATATCCGTTAGTGTGTTAATAATCGCGAAGGTAATCGCATTCCAACGGGTTTGAGCCATCGCTTTTTTGAGAAAGTTACCGTTGATATCTTCGAACTGCTTCTGATCCACTTTTTCCATCGTGAAGCTGCGGATAATCGAAATGCCTTGAATCCGTTCATGAAGATAGCCTTGAATGCCAGCTAGAGCCTGTGAACGGTCTTTGGTTAACACCTTAAGTCGTTTATATAGTTTACTCACCGCAAAGGCGTAAAACGGAAGTACAGCGATAGATACTAGCGCCAGCACTGGATTCAAATAAAACATAAAACCAAGCGCAAACACTAGCGTAAATAAATCCAGCCATACATTCATCATTCCGACTTCTACTAAATTTTTAGTCTGTTCCACATCATTTATAAATCTCGAAATTGCTTCGCCCACTTTTGTATTCTGATAATACCGCAGCGACAAGCGCTGTAAGTGACTGTATAGCTTATTGCGCATATCGAACAATATCTTACTTGTGATCAGCTGGGCAAAATACTGCCGGTAATACTCCACCGGTCCCCTTACAATTACGAATAAAACAAAAGCGCCTCCGAGAATAAGCATCAATTGCGATACCCGCTCCTGAGCACTCATGGCAGGGTTCATCAGCAGGTCATCGACCACGTATTTCAGGATCATAGGCAGTGTCAACGGGATGCTAAACTTGATCATACCTATAAAGAGCGTAAACACAATCCATTTCATGTAAGGCCGTACAAAAGTAAAATATGATTTCCATTGTTTCACAGAGATATTCTATCCTTTCTCTTTACTGAGTTGCTAAGTACAGTTGACTTTTGCGCTCTACAGTGTTTTTATATTTTTAAGTCCATAAGTACGATTGCAGTACCCGAACTTCAGGAGGATAAAGATGTCTAGACAATTTGTGACGGAAGCCGTCATGATGGCGATTTACGGCCAGCTTCTCATATCGAGCAGCCCTGTAGAATATATAGTGCCTTATACGACCGTGATGGAATTATACGAACTTCGGGACAGTGATGATCCGTTAATGAACCGTCCAGATGATGACAAGCATGTCAAACTCAAGATTGGTGAGCTCATTGCCTATTTCGAAGAGCCTCTAAATGCTAAAAAAATCAACCGCTGTCTGGCCGTTCCTTGGGCAAAAAGCTCTGGTATTCTACTAGGCGGACAATCAAAGATTACCATCATTAACAGCATGGATACCGCTGTCTACGGCGAAACATTCGATCCCATCGAAACGGAGCTTCTATTGTCTTCACAACGTGAGAAGGTGCCCATTCTTACCGATCAATTCGAGCTGATTCAACGCATTATTGAAGGTGGGGTCCCTGTTCAAGTATACGACATTGACGATTTCGATTTTGCAATGGAGGAAGAAACGTTCCACAATTCGCACTGATTATATCAACGTAGAAAAAGCCCTGCCTTTTGGCAAGGGCTTTTCACATTCGTAAAAAAACAAAATTAAGACATTTAAACCTGTACTCCGCCAGGCACCGAATTGGCTTCATACTTATATTCAATGTCATCCTCTGCCTCAGAATACACAATAGTTAAGCCGTAGCCCTCCATATACCATAAATCCTGCTCTTCCATGTAGAACACAATACCGTCTTGTTCAACTTGTATTGCTGGACGTCCAGGTGCCTCCATCCCGATACCCAAGGAGAAACCAGGGTGAAGTCCACCTCCCGAGCTATAGCGGGGAAATAAACGAATATAGTCGCCATTCTTAAGATCCAGTTCTCTTTTAAACCAAGCTGCCGCTGCTTGACTAATTTCCATGTTCATCTCTCTCAGCTCCTTTGTATAGTCTAATCATACTGAAAATGAATCGATTTTCAAACACCTTTATGTAATTAATGTTTTCCCAAGCTCCTCAAAAATTAGTTTGACAACTTTGCAAACGGAGTGATAAACTCTGAACATAACTAAACGTCTGCTAGTTATTACCAAAATTAATCATTAAAACAATGAAAGGGGTGAGCGCGGTGTTTACGAAGTTACAGCCATATCAAATAACTATTGTTGGAATTTCCAATCAACTGAATACCGAAGCAGCCCAAGTGGTGAACCCATCCTGAAGTTCATACGAGTGTAAATGATCGTATAACTTTAGTTCTTGTAGGTCTCTCACATGCCTGGTGCTGTATAGCACCGTGCGCATGATAGCTGTAAATTACAGGCATATCGTCCGTTTTCGGATGATATGCCTTTTTTGTTTAAATATAAGAATTTATATATTTCACGATATAAATTTTCCTTATATTTCTACGAGAAACGATTGTCCTCTTTGAAGGACGATAACGTCGATTCTTCTGGCTATAGAGATAACCACTTGCGCTTTTTTCCAACATCACAGCTATTACTTTAACTTGAAAGGAAGGGATTTACTTGTTCTCCGTTCTCCGCAATCTCGGCTGGTTCTTTCGCCGAGAAAAAAGGCGTTACCTGATTGGCCTAATCTTACTTATTGGAGTAGGTGTGCTTGAATTATTACCCCCACGTCTGCTAGGCAATGCCATTGACGACATAGTACGCGGTTCTATTACTACAGCATCATTAGCCAAGTATATCGGCATGATCCTCATTTTACTGCTAGTCATTTATTGGATTACCTACATATGGATGCACAAATTATTCGGAGGCTCCAACCTCGTAGAGCGCCTTCTGCGCTCGAGATTTATGAATCATTTGATGACCATGACCCCATCGTTCTTCGAACGCAATAGAACCGGTGACCTGATGGCTCGGGCAACCAACGATATTAGAGCGGTCTCAGCTACCGTGGGATTCGGAATGCTCACTCTGGTGGATTCAACAATCTATCTCACAGTCGTACTGTTTGCAATGTGTTTTCTCGTCAGTTGGAAGCTGACTCTCGCAGCGGTAGTACCATTACCGTTAATTGCAATCGCTATGATTTTTTATGGCAAAGCAATACATGATCGTTATTCCTTAGCACAAGATGCATTCGGAGATATGAATGATCAGGTTCTCGAATCTGTCTCCGGTGTGCGGGTTATCCGTGCTTATGTACAAGAGAGACTCGATGAGAAACGATTCTCGGATATTACAGAAGATGTATACAACAAGAATATGGCTGTAGCCCGTGTAGATGCCTTCTTTGAACCGACAATTCGATTCTGCGTTGGACTCAGCTACATTATCGGTCTTACCTATGGGATTTATCTTGTATTCCGTAATCAGATCACGCTGGGTGATCTAGTCTCCTTCAATATGTACCTCGGGATGATTGTATGGCCGATGTTCGCCATTGGTGAGCTGATCAACATCATGCAACGCGGGGGTGCCTCTCTCGAACGTATTGATGAGACGCTAAACTCCAAAGCAGATGTTCAGAGTGCCGCTAACCCGGTTCATGTTGCAAATCCTACCCGAATTGAACTTAACGATGTGACCTTCCGTTATCCTTCATCGACGATTGACAATTTGACTAATGTCAGTCTGACCTTGAACCAAGGTCAAACACTAGGTGTAGTCGGTCGTACAGGTAGCGGTAAATCAACGCTGCTCAAACAGCTGCTACGAGAATATCCGACAGGTAATGGTGAAATTCTCATCTCTGGTGTTCCAATTCAACAGATTTCATTAGATCAACTGCACAGCTGGATGGGATATGTTCCTCAGGAACAGATCCTCTTCTCTAAATCTGTTCGTCAGAATATTCAATTTGGTCTGGATAACGCGGACGACGATACGATCTTGAAAGCTATCACAGCTGCCGCCTTCCAAAATGACTTAGGCACATTATCCGATGGTTTAGATACGTTGGTTGGTGAGCGTGGAGTATCCTTATCCGGTGGTCAAAAACAACGTGTATCCTTATCCAGAGCTTTTATCGCCAATCCAGATGTACTGATTCTGGACGATGCTTTATCCGCTGTTGACGCTCGTACGGAAGCCCAGATTATTGAGAATATTCGCCAAGAGCGTGCAGGAAAAACAACATTGATCTCTACGCATCGCCTCTCTGCTGTTCAACATGCCGACATCATCGTTGTACTGGATAACGGCCACATTGTTGAACGTGGTACGCATCAGGAGCTATTAGATATGAATGGCTGGTACCGCGAGCAGTATGACCGGCAGCAAGTAGAGAATAATTTATCGAATGATTAATAGACATACTAGCTATGACTAAGCAAAACTTTTAGGAGGTGTCACCGTTGACAAAGAGTACAGGCAAACGCCTGCTTGAATACGCATTGACTGCAAAAAAAACCTTTATTGCAGCCCTTCTACTCCTCTCCATCGGGGTAGCGGCTGAACTGGCAGGTCCGTTTATCGCCAAAAGTATGATTGACAATCATATGCTGGCCATTGAAAAGCCTTATTTTAGCACTACTTCTCCAGATGAGGCCGTTCAGTATAACAACGCTTATTATAAACGAGGAGATCGTTTTGAACCCGGGGAAGCTAAGGGTCAAGAAATTCGCATTCTTCAAGAGGGAAGAACCTTCTACTTTATTAATGAAGCTGTAACACAACCAGATGGTGAGCGAAAGTTCAGCAATGGTGAAATGCATATCACACGTGGTGAGGACGAAGCCATCTATCCTGCGGTTAAGCTTTCAGCAGATGAGCTGTTCGCTTTTTACAAACCTGAGCTTCCAGGCATTTATCAGCTAGTCGGTTTGTACGCTATCTTCCTAGTGATTTCGATCTTTGCCGAATTTGGTAAAACCTATTGGCTGCAATCTTCAGCGAATCAGGTGATCCGAAAACTGCGAACCGATGTGTATGCGCATATCCAGCGACTTCCGGTTTACTTTTTTGATAACTTGCCAGCAGGTAAGGTAGTCTCCCGTGTAACCAATGATACTGAGGCGATAAAAGATCTATTCATTGCCGTTCTCTCCAATTTCAGTACCGGTATTATTAATATTACAGGCGTATACATCGCCTTGTTCTTGCTCGATGTCCGGCTAGGTCTGATCAGCTTGTTCATCATCCCGATTCTTATTCTTTGGATCGTGCTCTATCGCAAAATCGCTACAAAATATAATACGATTATCCGCTCACGTCTGAGTGAGATCAACGCTATCATTAATGAATCGATTCAAGGAATGTCCATTGTTCGCATATTCCGCCGTCAGAAGCAGCTTGGTGAAGAATTTGAGCATCTGAACGATGACTACTTGAAATATCAGAATAAAATGCTGAATTTGAATGCCTTTACCTCCCACAACCTGGTGAACTCGTTGCGCAGTCTCTCTTTTGTGATGGTGCTTTGGTATTTCGGACATGGCAGTATTACGGGTTCTACTTTTGTATCTTTAGGGGTTCTATACGCCTTCGTCGATGTGCTTGGACGTTTGTTCCAACCGATTACAGGTATGGTGAACCAGCTTGCAAATCTCGACACTTCTATGGTATCTGCGGGTCGTGTGTTTACTCTTATGGATGAGCCTGGGGAAAATGTTACCGACGGTTCCATGCCGCGCTATAAAGGAAAAGTGGAGTTTAAGAACGTGTCCTTTGCTTATAAAAAAGACTTCGTCCTTCGCGATATTTCCTTTGAAGCACGTCCGGGAGAAACGGTTGCTCTAGTGGGTCATACCGGTTCCGGAAAAAGCTCGATAATCAACTTGTTATTCCGGTTCTATGATCCGCAAAAAGGTGAAATCACGATTGATGGCCAGAAGGTCACAGATATTCCGAAGCAATGGTTGCGTAATCACATGGGGATTGTTCTTCAAGACCCTTACCTCTTTACTGGTACGATTGCTTCTAATGTCAGCCTGGGGGATGAACGAATCTCACGCGAGCGGGTTGAACGGGCTTTACGGGAAGTCGGAGCAGATAAATTGCTGGCCCACCTTCCTCAAGGTTTTGATGAACCCGTTATTGAAAAAGGGAGCACCCTATCTGCAGGTCAGCGGCAATTGATTTCGTTTGCCAGAGCGCTCTCCTTCGACCCTGCTATTCTGATTCTTGATGAAGCCACCTCCAATATCGATACGGAGACCGAAAGCGTCATTCAAGATGCATTAGAAGTCCTTAAAAAAGGACGCACGACATTCATCATCGCACACCGTTTATCCACGATTCGAAGTGCAGATCAGATTCTTGTTCTGCATCACGGAGAGATCGTAGAGCGCGGTAGCCACGATGAGCTGATGGCACTCGGCGGCAGATACTTCCGGATGTATCAGCTGCAAGTAGGTGCTGGTTCTAACAGTATAGACAATAATAAGAGTGCATCCTCCCGAACTTCGTTAGGCAGCTTGCAACCATCGTTAGAGAAAATGTAATCGATGCCCTGAGTCACATCTGTGATTCAGGGTTTTTCTACACTTGATATTAGAACGTTTGTTCTGTAAAATGAAAAATAATAATACATATAGGTGAAGGAGGCATTTGATGCGTACATACACTATAACTAAGAAACAAGCTCGACTTTTTCTCCTGGCACACCAAAAGTTAACCAGGGGCGCTCTTCCTGCCGGTAAACTTAGTATTTATGATTATGTTCGTCACGTAGGCTGTATCCAATATGATCCTCTTAACATCGCAGGCCATAACCATGAGCTTGTCCTCCAAGCACGAGTTCCCGGGTTCACGCCTGAGCAAGCCCAAGAGCTACTGTATCAAGACCGACTTCTATTCGATGGTTGGGACAAGAACATGTCCATTTATTGTACAGAGGACTGGCCTTATTTCAAACGGAGAAGAGAAGCTTCTGCCTTGTACCATCAGGTTAATGAACCTGTAATGGCTGCCGTACAGCAGGTTCGTGAGGAGCTAATAAAGCGCGGTCCTCTCTCCTCCTTGGATGTAGAAGGAAAGGACAAGGTGGATTGGGCTTGGGCTCCGGCTAGACTATCACGTGCCGCTTTGGAAAGTATGTACTTTTGGGGGGAGATAGTCGTTCATCATCGTGTTCATACCCGCCGGTATTACGATTTCGCTGAACGTCTGCTACCACATCATCTTTTGAACACGAAAGACCCTAACCCCACCGATGAACAATTTCATGATTGGTATGTGCTGCGTAGAATAGGCAGTATCGGACTGTTATGGAATAAATCCGGAGACGGATGGCTGGGGATTTCCGGTCTGAAGAGCAAGGAACGTGCGGCAGCGATTCAAAGGCTGTTACAAAGCGATAGCCTCAGGGAAGTTCTAGTGGAGGGTATTAAGCTCCCACTCTACATCCGTAGCATGGACGCTCTAACTTTAGAAGCTGTAATACAGCAAGAGTCAGAAGATGCTGAGAGTCAATCAGGTTATTCGTTTGCAGCTGTAATAGCTCCACTCGATAACTTGATATGGGATCGAGAACTGATCCGACAATTATTTGGATTTCATTACCGCTGGGAAGTCTATAAACCCGCTTTGGAACGAGAATATGGATATTATGTACTGCCTTTATTATATAATGATCGTTTTATTGCGAGATTTGAACCGGTGGTGGATAAGAAGAGCCAAACATTGAATATTATGAATTGGTGGTGGGAACCGGGTGAGCGCCTAATACCAGAGATGCTTCCGGCATTAGGCGAAGCTCTATCTGCACTATCACGCTGCGTTAGAGCTTCTAAGATTCATTTTAGACCGGAGGTTGTAGAGGACTGCGGATTAGAAGAGTTATTAGTGCAAGGTCTCCTCTTCTAGCCCCAGTTTCGTGAACATTTCTGTACAATAACCTTGTAATTTGATTTCTAGCCGTCTAGCTTTATTTTTGAATCGTTTTAACTCCTCGATCATCTTTGCCCTTCCAGCAGGGGTGAATGTTTCTTGTATCCGTTCTTTGAAATAATCGTGAACGATATGGTTTCGCTGTTTCCATACTTCTTCTAGCTGAGCGGTTTCTTGCTCCGAGAAAGGAAAGTGATGCTGTATTTCTTTGATGAGTTGACCGAGTGAATTGCTGAGTTTTCGCTGATACAGATCCGTCAGATCTGCTTCAGTGGGCGTCTTGCCTTGCGATAATTTGGTGAGCAATAACAAATTGGTCAACTGCTGTTCTAGGGCTTGACCATAATAGACTGCTAGTCCAAAATACGCAAATAACTCCTTGGATTGTTCACTCTCTGGTACTTGTGTATGCTTCATCTTTCCCCTCCACTTCAATATCCTTTTTACTTTTATCTATACAAGTTATGTTTTGTTGTAGTCTCTCTGTCTTGATCTGTACAAATAAAAACCGATAAGCAGTGTTATATATAAGAGCGCATGTGCAAATGAACCTAACAACTCCGCTAATGGTATAGTATCAGCTTTCATCATAACCTCCATAACTGGGGCGACAGGTGGTAACAACCAGATCAGAAAATGTAACGAACCGGGCAAACTATCACTGATCTGGGTCCCACCAAGTGACATTATAACAATTCCCAGCATGATACCGGCAGCATGGCTGCCTTTCTTAACCCACGAAGATTGCAGATATAAGGAAATGGACACACCAAGCATCCCTAATAACCCGTGTCCAGCAAGAGCTAAGCTGAACCGATACACCCCTGGTGATTCTGCGAAGTGGCCCGTTACCCAAGGATAAATAACAAGGATTAGATCAAGCAGCAACGTAAGAAATGCAAGTGAAAGAATACCCCCTACACTATGCTTAACCGCGCTTCGCAGATGAACCACTGCGATCTGCCGATGTACAGGATGTTCATGATTTAGAAAGCTGAGGCCCATCCAGGCACAGCTGATAAAAAGCATTACTGCAGTAGCTGCATAGCTATTCATTACCGGATTAGGTTTATAGGAATACAAAATCTGAACCGCAATCACAATCCCTGCTAATGGGCCGAAATATCGCTGAGATCGGGTATAGCTTCGCAGCATATAAGCGATAAGCGAATTCATGAATCGACCTCCTTAGCTCTGGTCGCTGGGCTCATCCACAGTTCTATACCGTCACGTCCCCCTCGGGGATCTACCGATTGTATTGAGCCACCCGCTTCTAATACAAACCGCAGAAAGATGTCAGAATGTGAAGCCTCTACAGTCAGCCCTATACAATCACTATAAGCACTATCCTTAACTTCCCCTAAAGAAATAAACCCTGTCATACCCTTCAGATACTGCTGATTCTGAATGGACAGCTTGGATAATCGGATATAAGTAGTGGGGTTTGCTCTCAACTTCTGAGACCCCACAATGGACTTAACAATCCTTCCTCCTTGAAGTACATGGACATGGTCGGCTAGCATTTCTATCCACTGAGGCTCATGTACCGAGAATACTATGGCTGTGCCCTTTTTCTTCAAATTTATCAGAAGGTCAACAAGCTTATTCATGGAAGTGAGATCCAATCCCGACATAGGCTCATCCAGAAGCAGCAATGAAGGACTTCCCATTAAGCTTTGGATCAGATTTATTTTTTGCAGCATCCCTTTGGAGAAGTTTAGCATAGATTGTGTACGAAAATTCTCCAACAGAAACAGTTCGAATAACATTGTTAATTCCTGCTCGATCTGAGCTGGTGCAAGTCCGCTAATCTGACCCATGCTTCGCAAATACTGCTCTGGGGAAAGCTTCGACCCTGGAAAAATTTCAGGCGCATATCCAATCCTCATATGATGATGAATGCGATTCAACTTCCCTGAAGAAACATGGATGAGTCCAGCTAAGATAGACAGCAGCGTGCTTTTACCTGAACCATTCCTTCCGATAAGTGCAGTGACAGTTCCCATTTCAACGACCATCGAAACTTCTTCCAACACTGTTCGTCGTGCAAATTGCTTACTAATTTGTTCTAGTACTATTAGGGGAGTAGCATCTATGCCAATGTCAGTAAAGTTAAGTTCTTCTCTGTGTGTCACTAATCGCGCTCCCTTCATATCTACTGTTAATTCTCCGGTTCCCTACGAATTTCCTCTTATATGAACCAAATTTTAATCAAAAAAAGAAAGAACTGCTAAAGCAGCCCTTTCTTAAATCCAGAAGTTTTATTATAAAATTGTTTGCTTTCCGTTAATCCTTTCCCTCTTTTTGTTTATTTGGTATGTGACAGAATATCTTCAGCTCGAAGCCGGAACTGTTCTGCAGCTTTCTCTGGTGTAATCTGACTGAACATAAGCAAATCATATAGCTCACGTAATAAACCTGTCCCCTCTGAAGAGCCAACCGGATCAGGCGGGTCCATCGGGCTGCTATTTTGCTCCACCCATTAAAATATATTCAAAGATCTGTGCAAGCTCTGGCTATATAAATGGTTTCATCTGTTCTGAATATAAAAAACCAGATTGTTGCTATATTTCTACAGCAACAATCTGGTTATCGGTTCATATATGAGAGTTAGGTTACATGTATTTACGCATAAACCTCAACCGCATCGCTAATTAGACGGCACGCCTCAGCACATCTACGGCAGGCATCAATACATTCCTGACAATGTGTATGTATATGCTTGCTGCTTTCATCTGCACAGGCTTCACAAATTTCGGCACATAGACGGAGAATTCCGGCTACAAACGGACTTTGGCGAGTCATCGCTTGTACGGCATATGAACAAATATCCGCACATTCACGATCTAGCCGCATGCTTTCACGCAGAGAAGCAAGATCATATTCTTTTAGGCTTGAGACATAGCTATAATTACAGGCATTCATACTTTCTAAACAAGCGTCAATGCACTCCTGATATTGAATTCGGGTCATAGCCTTAAACCTCCTGTATTTTTATAGGGTATGCGATACTATTAACCTACAAGATTAGGAATGAACCATTACAACTTCTGACAAGGAGATCTGATTATAGACTTCTCTTAATTGTACTAGGACGAACGAAGGTACGCCCTTCCATCTCCAGTAACCTAGTGCGCAGTTCATTTGATGAGAAATGTTCACCGATGAATACGGCAACGTCAGGCACTTCGCCTTGTGGTGTGATTTTCATAAAATCAGCTTCACGATAGGCATATTGGAAAAGAAAGCGGCTGGAGGTGTCATTAAAGGTCACAATACCTTTAGCTCTATAAACATCACGCGGTAATTCCTTAACGAACTGTTCGAATTGTTCACTGTTTACTGGACGTTTAAAATAATGTGTGTACGCCATAACATGATCGTGGCTAGTATGTGTGCCTCTAGTCGTGTGTTCATCTTCATCATGCAAGAAGCTCTCACTGGCATCCTCAACCTCTTCCAATTGTGCATCCGTAAGAACTCCACCTGCATCACGCAGCAATTCCTCCGGTTCTACATCACAACGCACAGTTGGCAGAATGGGTGCATAAGCGTTCCATTTCCGTAGTACAGCGGTAACCTCTTCCGCCTCTTCAGCGGTTACACGGTCAATTTTATTCAATAGCAAGACAGAAGCGCAGCGAATCTGTTCCTGCATCAAACGATAAGTTGCCCCCTGCTGTGCGCGATACAGTTCAAGAAGATGTACGGCATCAACAACGGTGATCAAGCTTTTCAGTTCTACCTTTTGATACAACGAAATTTCGGTTACGCCATCTACAATTTCCAGCGGATTTGCAGCTCCTGTTGCCTCGATTACTACGACATCCGGAGTCTCCTTCTTAATGAGTGTTGCCAGCTCTGTACTAAGATCACTTCGGATAGAACAGCATATGCATCCACCAAGTAGTTCTGCCATAGGGACAGTTTGCTCAACTAGCAATCCATCCAAATTCACTTCACCCAACTCATTCATCACTACTGCAGGGCGTAAACCCTGATTTTTCCAATGATCTAGTAGGCGCTGCAGCAATGTTGTTTTGCCGCTCCCCAGAAATCCTGACAATATATACACAGGTACGACCTGTTCCATGTTTCATCGCTCCCCAGCAAATTACAGTTATGTGTAGCGAGTGTACTACATGCGCGCGAAGCACGCAAGCGGCACCCCAAATTCCAGCTGCATTCTGTAAGTACACGTAAGCTTGTCTTTACTTCTGCCATCCCCTATCATGATAACATCTCTAATCTAGGAGTTGAGCCATTTGTCATCTGTTGAAGAACATCGGAAAGAAGCGCCTCAAACCGTTTCCTGCTATATCATTACTGTCTCGGATACCAGAACTACTGAAACAGATACCGGAGGAGCTTTGATTAAATCTATGCTCGAAGAAGCCGGGTATGAAGTGATAGGCAGCACCATTACGAAAGATAATTATCAGGATATCCGTGAGCTATTGTATAAATGTGTTGACCAGGCCGGAATAGAAGCTGTACTCCTCACAGGTGGAACAGGGATTTCTCCACGGGATACGACGTATGAAGCTGTTGCCTCTTTGCTAGATAAAACATTACCTGGCTTCGGTGAGATTTTTCGGATGCTAAGCTTTACAGAGGACATTGGTTCGGCAGCTATTCTTAGTCGAGCCATCGCAGGCACCATGGGAAAGACCGCAATTTTTTCTATGCCTGGCTCTGCTGGAGCCGTAAAACTGGCTATGGAACGGTTAATTATCCCGGAACTTCGCCATGTTATGCGTGAAATTTACAAGCGTTAAGCAAATACCCATTTTTAAATACAATAGACAAACAACCAAGCAGGCTTTTGTTCTGTGCGTATAATACGGTAAGTCCACACACAAAAGGAGCTGAAGGAAATGTCTGAATGTCCAAAATGCCCGGCCCAAACGGTTACTGACCCACCTAAGGTGGTTTATCAAGATCACTTCCATCCACAAGTAGTAAATGTGATTCATCCAGTTGAAATCGTTAGACGTCATCACTGTGTACCCGTTCCTCGCCATTGCTACACCTATTCTGTGAAAGATGTTTTTTGCGACAATAACATGATGCCTAGAGGCGGAAGATAACTCTACTTCACACCACTATTAAAAGTCCCCTATAAGTGAGAGACAGACCCGTGCTAAATGCATTGGGTCTTCTCTCGCTTCTTTTGCAGAAAACATTTGACAAAATGGATCGTTTATCTAGTCTGTATGTCTTCTATCAACCGGAGCACCAATCGCGGGAAGCGCAGGGACAATGATCTCTACCCGTTATCTATTAGTTAAGACAGAACAATATGCTAGAGTTAAGGGCCAACTGGAATTTGTTCTAGTGATTCACGATAGCACAGCTATAAAAGCAAGCCTCTGAAAATCAAATGGCTTGTTTTTTCAAAGAAAGGATTGATCAGAAGTAAAACAGCAGCACAATGTAACTCGAAGATACTTCCGTTTAACTAATCGCTCACTGTAAAAGACAAAATGTCGAATAAACCTGCAAAAAGTACATCTTTATATGAAACGTGGCGGACTACAGATTAAGGGGGTCAAGCCGTAATTGCAGTTTTCTTTTGTCTAGCGAAAGGTTTGGATGACTATGAGAATAAAATTCCATTTTGGGTCGTGAATCGGTACTCATGATTTATCTTTGTTAAACTCAGAGTCAGGGTATCATCGGAGACCATGCTTTAAGGCGGTCAAACTCATAGATCGTTCGGAGATGATAGGGTTCTTTTTCATTTTTCCTTTCAAAAACACCCATGTATCCAACCTCATTAAAAATAACGTATTCCAATGTAACCCGCTGATCTGGGCGGTTAGATTGCCAATAATAATGTAATTCTAACGGAGCCTCATACCATAACCAATCTAAATCCTTAATTGCTACATTTCTATGCTGGAGAACCCATATACTGAAGGCAACATGAGGATCCTCTACAGGTATTTCTGACTTTGGATTCTTTTCTTTCAATTGACTCGCAGCCGCCTTAAGAACTCCATTCATATCTGATTCGACGGAAAATTGTGAAACGGATTTAATCTGATTAAATTGCTCAGTATATTTATTAGCCTTCGTTAGCTCATGGATTTCATTCAAACTAATCTTAGGGCCATAGAAAATAACACAGACACTAATTAACCCAAAAATAAGCGCTTTCGAGAAAAGAAACTGCTAGTGGTATTATATGGAGAATGTAGGAGAGAGGAGGACTGGTTTTATTGAGCTGGATCTTTTGGATTTGTTTTATTGTTTCATTACTAGTGTCCTATTGGGATCAGCGAAAAACATTGAGATTAAAGGATTGGGCGTTAATTATTGGAGCCTTTTTACTTTGTGAGTTCTACATCAATTTGTTCGGCTTACTGATTCCTGTGGGCTTTTTTATTGCATTAATTTATATGTATAAAAAGATGGATGTCTTACAACCCAAAATTATTACTCAGTCCTTATAAAAGAATCCGGATAATTGGCTACAAATTGAATCATGTCATCAGAGATCTCCCATCTAAAAACGGAAGTCAAAACCGGATCTCTAAAAAAGGATTGGACTGCTTTATGATTAAAATCAGCTGAGTAATTCTCGAACTGGGCTCTTTCGTGGTTTGCACGCAGCTTTTGTAGGTTAGCAGCTTGAGCTGGCCCCTTTACAGAAAAATCAAAGTCCTCTAAACGAATCTTAATTCTTTCTTGGTTTCGCTGAGTCATCACCTCTATCTGTAGCTGATTCAGATCGTATACCAGGCTATACACAGTATCCTCGCGCCGTGCTGCGGCAAGTACTTTAAATGCAAAATCCGTGTCAGGCGTTTGCTCCGCTAATGTGCTTAATGCTTCATAGGCAATCTTATAGCGATCCAGTGAATTCTGTTCATAAGCATCCCGATCTTCCCAGCCCTTGAAATCCACCCTCTGAATCTCCTGTACAGCTTCCTCATACACTGTATTAGCGATAATAGGCATGGAAAGCTTGCCTTTATATACAACCAACCTTCCATCTAAAAACTCAAGAATCGCTTGATTGCCCCTCCGGTCAGCCAACAGATAATGTAAACTAGAAGTGCTTTGATCGATACGAACCGTCGTAGCTGCTACCAATGCTTCCTGAACAGTAGCACAGGTATCAAGTAAATATTGAATAAAATGCAGTTCACCTAAAGCGGGTCGCTCATCCACCGCAGGATATTTAGTCTGCCAAAGTGTCGTTTGCTCCACCACCAGCCCTACTTCATTCATCCCCCCATTAGGATTTTCTTTTCCAATTTGTGAGATGGTTAGGCTTCCATACTGAGAAATCCAAGAAGCGGGCTGAGCTGGAGGCATCATTAATGCAGTCTTCTGTAAACCTCTTTGGTTCGTAAAAAGATACACTCCATCGTAGATTACATCTTGATTTTTACAGACTCTATTGAATTCATTTTTAAGCATATGGAAGGTTGTACTCATGTTCATCTCCCTTTTCTTATAGCAGCTTGTTTAGAACCTCTTTATTTTCATTTTCCATATGATCCAGAAAAGCTAAACATAACTCTTCAATCTGCTTATTCTTTTGATCTAAGAGGGCTGAGAATCTTGTAATCAATGTCTGCTTTCTTTTTTCCCATTGCAGCTGTTGCAATTTTTGTAGATAGCCTTCCTCCTCCGGATTCTCCTCTTCATTCCTTAACATCCGGGTTAAAAAAAGAATTTGCACCTCGATTTTTACTTCTGGTGTTAGATCAAGCAAGTAATTGTTCTCATCAATCAACAGATCAGCATCCACTTTGAAAAATTCTGCCAATGCTTGCAGTCTTTCTTTGGGTACAGGACGACGTTTCTTGACCCAATCACTAAATTGTTGCGGGGTCAGCCCTACTTCTCTGCATACATTGGTGTACGTCACTTGATGAATTAATGCAAGGTATTGCAAAATTGTTAGGGCAGATACAGTAGTATTACTTTCCATGATCACCATTCCTTATTGACATAAAATATGTCTAATCCAATCAAACCCATCTTACATTTTGACGTATTTTATGTCAACCGTACATCCGTTCTATACAGTTATATACAAAATAACCCGACAGAGAAATCTGCCGGGTTATTCATCATTATCTTTTACAAATCAGGATGCTCATGTTTTGCTTTCAGACGATTCCAGCGACGCTCCACTTCTGCCTCGAAGCTGCGTAAAGCCGGCTCATTCTCAGGCTTCAGTAAGTGACGGGTTTTGCCCATGGTCTTCAGCCAAGCTGAGAGCTCAACGCGTTTGCCTTTGTCTTCTGGATTGTACGTAATATTCGTAGAACCATGTTCCACTTCATATAGAGGGAAGAAGCAAGATTCTACTGCCAGCGAGACGATGTTGGTGCCTTCTTTATCTTCAGACATCCAGTTCAGCGGGCATGCGATCAGGATTTTACCGTACACTAGACCTTCGTTCTGAGCGTACCACTGTGCTTTTGCCGCTTTCTTCACAAGATCCTGCGGGTAAGCTTCGGAGCCAGTAAAGACATATGGAATGTTAGTAGCTGCCATGATTTGCGCAGTATCCTTATGCTGTGTAACTTTACCTTGCTGATTCTTACCAATGCTGGATGTAGAAGTACGGTGACCCAATGGTGTGGAATAGGACTGCTGAGCCCCTGTATTCATGTAGCCTTCATTATCGTACTCTACGATAATCATTTTGTGACCGCGTAGTGCAGCCCCAATCGCAGGTCCCATTCCGATATCCATACCACCATCACCCGTTACCATTACAAATGTAAAGTCGTCTTGAAGTCCAAGTCCGTCCAATTCACCGCGGCGTTTGCGTTCCCAGAACATTTCTACCACACCAGATAAGGTAGCAGCACCATTTTGGAATAGGTTATGAATAAACGTAGATTTATGAGAAGAATATGGATATCCTGTAGTTGTTACCATGGCACACCCTGTATGATACAGAGCAACGATATCCCCTTCGATCCCTTTGAAGAACGTCTCCAGCCCTGAGAAAATCCCACAGCCCGGACATGCGCCATGACCAGGTGCCAGCCGTTTAGGTTTCTTCGTCAAGCTGCGCAGTGGGGGTATTCGCACACTTAATTTCCCTGTAGCTTCATCCTGTTTAACCGTAATTAACCCTGTCTTCAACGCATCAAAGTTCATCGGCTTCAATAGACGCTGTGGCGCTTTGTCCGGCGTACCTGGATTGTGACCATAGTAGTCAAACGGTACTTCAACACGGTTTGCAGCAACAGCATCTAGTGCCAATTCAAAGAACGCATGACCATCTTCTGCGTAGAAGTCCTTACCGCCCAACCCGTAAATACGGCTAATGACCTTTGTAGTAGTGTTACCATAGGTGAACAGTGCTGCCTTGATCTCATTTACCATATTACCGCCGTGACCACCAACCGAATCTGCACGGTCGCCTACGGTGATTGCCTTTACATTTTTCAGCGCTTCCGCAATTTGCTTCTGCGGGAAAGGACGTATCATATTCGGCGAAATTGCACCTGCTTTGATCCCTTGCAAACGAAGCTGATCTACAACATCTTTAATGATCTCTGAGGCAGAGTTCATCAGGAATACGGCTACTTCCGCATCTTTCATCCGATACTCTTCGATCATAGGATAGTGTCGTCCAGTCAATTCAGCGAATTCCTTCGCAATCTCTTCGAAGACTTCACCCGCATTATACATGGCTACCGACTGCTGATAGCGGTTGTTAATGTAGTCAGGTTCATTCATATAAGGACCTACAGTAACCGGATTATTGCGGTCCAGTGTATCCGTAAAGCCCACCGGAGGTTGTGGCCCAACGAATTTATGAACATCCTCACGATGTGCAAATGCCTGTACACGACGTTTCTGGTGAGAAGTAAAATAACCATCTGATGCTACCATTACTGGAAGACGCACTTTGGCGTGTTCTGCAAGCTTTAATGCCATCAGGTTCATATCATAAACGGATTGTGGATCACGGCACATCAGTATCGGCCAGCCCGTATTCAGCGCAAAATACAAATCAGAATGGTCACCATGAATATTAAGCGGACCGGAAATCGAGCGGCAGATCAAATTCATAACCATAGGCATCCGTGTACCAGCTTGTACCGGCAATTGCTCAAGCATAAACATATATCCTTGGGCACTTGTAGCATTAAATACACGACCGCCAGCCGTCGAAGCGCCATAACAAATTCCAGCAGAACTATGCTCCCCATCTGATGGAATAAGCATAATATCATGTTGGCCGTTCGCTTTCATCGTATCAAGAAATTGAGCCACTTCTGTCGATGGGGAGATCGGAAAATAACCCATGACATGATAATTAATCTGATGAGCAGCATAAGCTGCCATTTCATTGCCGGATTCATATAGGAATTTCTGTTCTACCTTCGTAGAACTTACTTCTTTTTCATAATCAATAGCCACGTATGTTCCACCTTTCCTCCGTATATTAGGCCTGAGTAACGAGATCGAAAATATGCCGGACCGTATGGCTCTCTGCGTAGCCATCTTCCTCGCGCTCGCCAGACAATGCCGTTGTAGGGCAAGCTTCTACGCATTTCAGACAGCCTTTGCAGTATTGATAATCGATTCCTTGCAGGAACATTTGCGGACGTCCCTTCTTATCCGGTTGCTCCTCCCAAACAAAACATAAATCAGGGCATACCGTATCGCACTGCGCACAATGAATACAATCATCTAATTTAAAATGAGGCAATAAACCGGATCTTGAAATGCTGAGATTCTTTAAAAAGCTGCTGCCAGGATTTGTAATGGTACCCCCGATCGGCTGTGTTTCATAACCTAAGGCCGAAATATCGGACCGGACGAACTCAGGCATAATCGCACCTTCAGGCAATGGAAAATGCATGAAAGTAACCTCATTAAAGCCACGTTCGAAAGTAGTTAATGCGGATTGAACAGCCTGCGGATATTTTTTGCCAAGAGATTTCTCAATAACACCCTTCATAATTTCAGGATCCAAGAAATCGCACATCCGGAACAACGCGCCTAACATCGCCATGTTTACGCGATTCTTCTCATCTAATGCGATCGTCGTAGCATCAACAACGGCAATAGTTCCAGCCATCATGTTTAGAGAAGACTTCAATTCCTCCGGTGACTTGGCTGAGTTCACAAGCACTGTACTATGATCATAAATTCCGCTAGTCACGTTGACGGTCTTAGCCAACGCTTCATGGAATATTCCTACGACATGTGGTCGTTCTACCGGTGAAGTGTCGCGAATATGCGTGTTTAAATCACAAAAACGGATATGCGCTTTTACCGCTGATCCCTTTTTCTCAGAACCATAGGATGAGAAGCTCACTCCATTCATTCCAGCTCCGACTACTCCTGCTTCTGCAAGCATTTTACCAGCTAAGTTCGCGCCTAGCCCTCCAATTGATTCCAGACGAATCTCAAAAAATCCGAGTTCGTTCACTTTTGGTAACTGTACCACCGACATAGCCCCTTTCAGAATGTCATCCGTATAATATCCTTATGACTTTTTCAAAGATTGTATCTTGATTTTGCAAGTCGAGAAGTGACAAATCTTGCATTTTCCATGTGTTACCTAAACTTATTTAGCTACTTTTATTTAGCAATAAAATTAAAAATTAAGATGTTAAATTCATCACATTCTTCATGATAAATATCACACTCCAGTGAAAAGACAGCCTTCTTTATAAAAATGTGTGTTATTTTTACTTTTCAACTAGTCCATTTCAGGATAAACTGATGCTTGGTGTAATTTTTCGAAGACAGCTTAGGAGGCATTAATTGTGAAGTCAAACGAAGCATCATTACAGAAGAAATTGCTTCCTCGGCATATCAGCTTTATGGCGATGGGCGGAGTAATCGGTACGGGGATTTTTAAAGGGAGTTCTGAGACCATAAGCATTGCCGGACCTGCGGTTATTCTTACTTATGTATTAGCAGGCTTGCTACTCTTAGTGGTCATGGGAGCAATAGCCGAAATGGCTACGGTGTACCCGAATAGGAACATGAAGGACTTCATTCGTGAAGCTTTTGGAGAACGACTCTCCTTTATCGTGGGTTGGTTATATTGCTTTATGTGGTTGACCGTCTGTGTAATTGAAGTACTGGCAGCAGGAAGCTTCTTACAATACTGGTTACCGGATGTTCCATTATGGCTGCTTAGTCTAGCAAGTGGCGCTTTAATTATCGGCATCAACATGATGAGTGTAGGTGGTTACGGAGAAACGGAGTTTTGGTTAGCCGGTATCAAAATTGCTATGATCATCATCTTCATTATCTTAGGAAGCTCATTGATTTTTGGGCTATTGCCAATGACGGAAGCTACTCCATACTTACACAACTTTACGGACTATGGTGGATTTCTCCCACGAGGATGGACCCCCATCTTCTCTGCACTACTTGTCGTCATGTTCTCATACGGCGGGTCAGAGTTGATTGGGCTAACCTTGACAGAAACTCAGGATGCAGAAAAGGTCTTACCTAAGGTTGTCAAAAGCTTCATTCTGCGCGTCATTCTGTTTTATACCTTACCGATCTTAATCATCTGCGGATTAATTCCCTGGAATCAACTGAATGAGCATACAAGCCCGTTTGTTCAGGTGTTAGCCGCTACAGGACTTAAGGGTGCCGATCACGTTATGAACTTCATTTTGATTACAGCGGTACTCTCTGCTGCCAATTCTGGAATCTATGGCGCCACCCGGATGCTGCACTCTATGGCGTCACAGGGCGAAGCACCACGCAGCTTAGCAAAAACCTCTGCAAAAGGTGTACCCATCAACAGTCTGAAGCTCTGTGCCGTTGTTCTTGTTATCGGTTCATTGTTAGCGTACTTCGCACAGGATGGACTGTTCCGTTTACTAATGGCTGTTCCAGGCTTTGTAGTTATTCTCGTATGGATCAGTATTTGTATGTCACAGCTTAAGCTGAGAAGATCCTATCCGAAAGAACCAACCTTTAAGGTATGGGGATTCCCTTATATAACTGCTATTACACTTGCATGTTTAACTATTATTGCGGTTTCCTTTCTCTTTGATGCCCAGAACCGTATCAGCATAGGCACCTGTTTAGGAGTCCTGTTGATGCTAACGATTTGGTCGTTCGTAAAATTCAAGAAAAAGAACTAAAGTATTAGCTAGGACTGATGTATCAAAAAGAGGTGTATCCCTTGTTCTTCGACAATAGCGAAGAGAGGGATGCGCCTCTTTTAATTGTTGCCATTCAAAACGAGTTCGCAGCCACGCGTTTACATTACTCTCCCTCGCTTTTTTTGTATATTTATTTATTTAACACTAATCATGACTCCCTTACATACAATGTCTCGTGACAAATGACTATTGTAATTAATAATGGGGGGACCAGAAATGTCTATGTATAATAATCCTACTTCGATTTATCCCAATGGGATGAGAAATACAACTGTTGACGAAAGAGAAATGGTGATGTCTCATCCTGTCGTCGTAGAGGCAAGACAAATTGCTATGAATCAAATTTTAGTTACTTACGATCAACCTGCGGATTTAGCATCAGCAACAAATATTTCGAATTATTGGATAAGAAGTAATATGCCAAATCCAAATGACATAGCAAGTGTAGGAATGGGAGAGGCTCTTACTAGAGAGAATACGATTCGTGCTGATAAGGGAATGATAGCTGCAATTGATAATTCAAAAATGAGATTTGTTATGACCTTCAATACGAATGCTACTATGGGTGTTCTTTATATCTTGCTCCCTTGTTTTGTTAATTTAGAAGGGAGATCCGGGTATACAGGGGCAAACTGGGGGCCGTTTAGCAGAAATATGTTTATCGGACTGTAGTTATTAGAATGGGAGGCGTATCCCTTGCTCTTCACATTAGCGAAGAGTGGGATACGCCTCTTTTAAATGTATACATTCTAGACCAATTTTTTTGATCATGGAAGATTAATTATCAAAGCCGGGCGCACGCCGTCACGGGCTACACTAACATTCGCATAGCTGCGAATGCTACAGCTCGGACCGACAAAAAAAGCACGCGAAGGTTTGTTTCCCTGTGTTCGCAGCCACCACCAGGAGCAACCAGTCTCTTCGCCGTCTTTGATGATATAGTTATCTTTATCCGTTTTATCATATACATATAAGCTGCATCCATCGGACTTTTTCATTTTAGCAAATTCCGTGCCAACCGCACGCCGTAGTTCTTTGCCATGTATCTCTGAGAATGCCTTTATTTCCTCAACACTAAGCAAAAAAACGTTGTCCTCTGTATCAGGGGTACCCTCTCCGTTGTCTGTGCAATGAGTCGTCTTTATTAATTCCTTCTCGGCAGCATTGAATGCGGTATGATAGAATTCATCGTTCAACCACACTCGTAAATCACTTTCGTGCCACGTAATATCCACGCAATCACGCCATTTAATATCTGCGCTCTTGCCGTGATACCTCTTGCATTCCAAAATGTACTCGCTCAAAACAAACAGTTCACTACCTGAGTTATGTAGAATCCGCCATTCAATCGGCAGTTCTTTAGCATCCTTCGATTGTGAATACGTGCCAAAAGTAATGATTTCGCCCGGCTTAAAGTTCATGTTCGAGGTAAAAGCATGCTTAGCCTTGTCCATCAGGTTCTCCTCCTTATTTGCTCCCGAAAAAACAAAAAAACGCGGGTACTTCACTCTCCCGCGTTAACACTGTTGACAGAATTGCTCCTGCAAAATCTACTCTATATCCGGTCGTATATGCTCAGCGATTAACTGCTGCTTGCTAGTCCAGACCTTTTCACTTAAATTCACCCGATATACCTCGGGATTTAACTTACGTTGATACTCCGGCCAGAATAGATCCTTTTGCTCCCGATGATAACGGCGAACCTCATTCAAATCCGGCAAAGTATACACTTGAAATCCATTAACGTAAATAGGTTCTAGCATAGGCAATGCCTCGTAACGCTCAACATACTTATGCATGTATGGATGGAGCGGATTAAACAGCTTCAAACGTGCACCGTTACGCGGAGCTTCCTCTTCTGGGAAACAGATATAATCCGCAAGTGCTTTGCCATTTTTACCTATGATCCGGAATACGTCCTTCTTGCCAGGCGTGGATACTTTCTCAGGATTCGAAGAAATCTTGATCGTCGGGATCATTTCTCCAGTAGCGGACTCAATTTCCACCAGCTTATAGACGCCACCCAGAGAGGGTTGGTCCGAGGCGGTGATCAGTTGTGTACCCACGCCCCAAGTATCAATTGCTGCGCCTTGCAGCTTCAGATCCATGATCGTGTTCTCATCCAAATCGTTGGAAGCGACTATCTTCACATAGTCCAGACCAGCATCATCCAACATCTTACGCGCTTGACGGGATAGATAAGCCAAGTCACCGCTATCCAAACGTATACCGACCATTTTTTTACCTTGAGCCTCAAGCTTCTTGGCCGTATTGATTGCATTAGGCACCCCACTACGGAGTGTATCGAAGGTGTCGACCAAAAGTGTAACTTCGTCCGGCATCACCTTAGCATAGGCATCAAAAGCCTCCTGCTCGCTGCCAAAGCTCTGGACCCAGGAATGTGCATGTGTTCCCTTGGTTGGAATACTAAACATTTTGCCTGCCAGCATGTTGGAAGTAGCATCAAAGCCGCCAATATAGGCCGCTCTAGCCCCCCACACCGCTGCATCAGCTTCTTGCGCACGCCGGGTACCGAACTCCAGCAAGATGTCATTCGGAGCCACCTGTTTAATTCGTGAAGCCTTAGTAGCGATCAACGTCTGGTAGTTCATGAAGTTCAGAATGGCTGTCTCCACCAGCTGAGCCTCCATAATTGTCCCTTCCACACGGATTAATGGCTCATCTGGAAAAATCAATGCGCCTTCTTTCATCGAATGAACGGTTCCCTGAAAATGAAACTGTAACAGTTCCTCCAAAAAAGCTGGCGCATAGTTCTCTTCTTGCTCAGACAAGTAACGGATATCATCTTCGGTAAACCGCAAACCGCCGATATAACCAACAATACGCTCTAACCCAGCGAAAACAGCATAGCCGTTACCGAAAGGTAGCTTACGGAAATAAGCTTCAAATACAGCCTTCCGTTTATGCGTTCCGTTCACCCAGTGAGCGTACATCATATTGATCTGATACTTATCCGTATGTAGCGCAAGTTCTCTTCTCAAGTCCTCATCTCCTAATATCTACGCTGCTATATGTGTATGTTCTGTTCTAGTATTATGCCTTAATAACGTCTGCTCCTAAACTTCCCCGGAAATGTTCTAACGCCCAAGTATGTCCATTTGGATTAAAGCTGGCAACTGCATCTTCATGCACAATAATTGCAAATCCTTTGTTATATGCATCCACTGCGGTGTGCAGTACACAAATATCTGTGCAGACCCCAATTAAATGAAGTTCAGTAATGCCACGCTCCCGCAGCTTGATTTCCAGATCCGTTCCACTAAAAGCGCTATAACGCGTTTTGTCCATCCAATAAATGGAATCGCGATTGTGCTCATACACAGATTTCAAACTTCCGAACAACTCACGTCCTTCACTCCCGCGTATATTATGAGGAGGAAATAGTTTGCTCTCCGGGTGGTAAGGGTCTTGCACTTCATGTAAATCCACGGCCATAACGACATAATCGCCATTTTGGGCAAACTCCGACGTTAATTGGCTGATTCTAGGCTCGATATCTACGGCTGGCTGACCCACCGGCAGATTTCCGTTGACAAAATCATTCGTAAAGTCGATCACTATTAGTGCTCTCATGAGATGAATCCCCTCTCCTGATTTAAACCACTACGTGTAGATGGATAACAAAGGCTCATGATCTGTGAACATATAGAGCTGAGCTGGACGCTGGGAGTATTGATTTGAACTAAGCGCATTTCCCTCTTCATCTCTTACTTCTTTTAATATACCCTGACGGCTACGTGTTGAAGTGATTTTACGAATAAAATTCGGTTCCTTAAATTCAGGCACTACCGTTTGAATCACCTGATAAAGCTCACTGAGAGTAAAATGTCTAGGTAAAAACTGTCTTGCGATCGTAGTCTGAAGCATTTGTTGTTGAATTCGCAAGTATGCATCCTTGATGATATCATGGTGATCAAAAGCGAGCTCCAGCTCTTCAAGTGCTTCCTGCAACGTAAATAAACCTACCTCGCCAGCATCATCCGAAGCTTGTCTCTGCTCCAACATCCATTCTTCTACAAGGGCAAAAAAAGCATGACTGATGATCCATCCGCGAGGGTCACGGCCTGGTGTACTGTAAACACCCAGATATTCCAAATGACCGCCATCTACACCCGTCTCTTCTTTGAGTTCACGTGTAGCCGCAGCATAAATGGACTCATCCTCCTGACAGAATCCGCCTGGGAGAGCCCACATTCCAGCACATGGCCATTTCTTTCGTCTAATTAACATTACCTTAAGCTCACGTAAGGGAAGCGTCTTCGTGACCGTCTTACGTTCGCGTTTGGTCAGTGTAAACATTACGATGTCGGCCGGAACTCCGTCCGGTGTACGATATTTTTTGGCGTTATAGGTTTGTTCCCCATTTTCGCTCATATTTGCCCCATCCTTTTCCGAAGCTATAATTTTACTAATTCGTATCTTTAAATGTACCAAACCTTAACTTCTAAAATCAACAACTGGACTTAGAAAGATTAGGATTATGTATAGTGTAAAACTTAAAGGGGCGGATCTGCATCCGCCCCCTAAACTGAGTGTGGGTTATCCGCATGTGGTCGGAGGCGCTTCGGTGCCGGCTTCCACATTTATTTTTTCCGAAACCGTATCTCTAATCACGGAAATGACAAGCTGGAGAAGATAATTGATGTCACTCTGGCTCTGTTGAAATTCGTTCACGACTGGAATGCCGTCAATTTCATCCTGCAACACTTCAATTTCACGCTCGATCTTGGCTACCATATCTTTATTATTAAAGCTTTCGAAGGCGACAATCTCCTTCTGCTTTTTCTTAATCGTTGCAATTAGACCTTGAACCCGCTCGTGGTTCAGGATTTTTTGCTCAGCCTGCTGAAAATGCTTTACTTCTTCACTTGTCGAGATCAATGAAGCTAGTTCTTTAGCTTTACCCATAATATCCTCGCGTACGATCAAGTCACGGGTATTATAAGTCTTCATCCCATATTTATTCAAACGTTGTTCCTCTGTACTCACAAGCCATCTCCCCATTCGTATGTGATGATTAATGAACAGCAGCAGCTTCTGCCACAATATCCCCTTTGATGTACCATGTTTTGGTATCTGTAATTCTCACTTTTACAAAGGTGCCAATAAGCTCCTTCGAACCTTCAAAATGGACCAGCTTGTTCGCACGGGAACGGCCAGAAAGGACTTCCGAGTTATTCTTACTCTCGCCTTCTACCAGTACCTCGACGACTTCACCTAGCATACGGTCATTAATGATCCGACTATTCTCTTTAATGAGATCATTGAGTTTTTGCAGACGTTCGCTCTTCACTGACATCGGTACATTGTCCTCCATAGCAGCTGCAGGGGTACCTTCACGAGGTGAATAAATGAACGTATATGCCATATCATACCCAACCTCGCGCACTAGCGAAAGAGTATCTTCGAATTGCTCGTCCGTCTCACCAGGGAAACCAACGATTATATCGGTACTTAATACCGCATTAGGCACACTTATCTTGATCTTACGAACTAACTCCAGATAAGCTTCACGAGTATATTTGCGACTCATTTTCTTAAGTACGGCAGTACTTCCCGATTGAACCGGTAGATGGATATGCTCCACCAGGTTGCCGCCTTTGCCGAGTACTTCAATCAATTTATCGTCAAAATCACGTGGATGCGAGGTCATAAAGCGGATGCGCGGGATATCAATTAAACGCATATCATCCATTAGGTCACCAAAGGTGTAATCGATGTCTGTAAAATCCTTACCATATGCGTTTACGTTCTGCCCTAGCAAAGTCACTTCCTTGAATCCTTGACGCGCTAGCTCTCTTACTTCAGCAATGACGTCTTCCGGACGGCGGCTTCGTTCTTTTCCCCGTGTAAAAGGTACGATACAGTACGTACAGAACTTATCACAGCCATACATGATGTTTACCCAAGCACGCATACCTTCACGTTTCTTCGGTAAGTTCTCAATAATGTCGCCTTCCTTAGACCATACCTCCACTACAAGCTCTTTACTGAATACAGCTTCTTTAATGAGATGGGGCAGACGGTGAATATTATGCGTACCAAAGATCATATCCACGAATCCATGCTTAGACATAATCCGATTGACAACGCCTTCCTCCTGCGACATGCAGCCACACACGCCCAGCAAAAGACCTGGCTTTTCAATCTTCAAGTTCTTAAGATGACCAAGCTCTCCAAATACTTTATCCTCGGCATTCTCACGAATGGCACAAGTGTTGAGCAGAATGAGATCCGCATGATTCCGATCGTCAACGCTTTTGTAGCCCATCTGTTCTAATAGGCCTTTCATCGTTTCCGTGTCATGTTCATTCATTTGGCAGCCATAAGTCGTAATATGATAATATTTGTCTACTCCGAAATTCTGCATTTCTTCAGGAATCTGGAAATCATAATGCACTTCTATTTCTTCCTTGCCACGCCGTTTTCCTTCTTTGTAATCAGGCTGGCTATTAATTTGCACATTTCTTCCTTTAATCCGGTAAGTAATCTTACCTTCTTCTTCACTAATCACCTTAGCGTCGCTAAAATCAAAATATCTCGAATAATCTTTAGAACCCTTGCCGGATTTTAAGTCCGGTGAGTTATGGTTCCCCTTAGTCATGCTGTTTTCACGTCCTCTATTGTTAAACAATTATTTTTATACTTTGCTAATTTAAAATTATAACATATTGCTGGGCTAAGTTAGAAGTACCCGACCTTTGAATGACGGAATAGAATAGTTCTTCTCTACAAAAAAATACCCCGCCAACGATTGGCAGGGTCAAATTCCATTATATTAAAGGGGGGTATGCTTGTAATATAAGCAGATATTATCCTATTGAAACAGATAAACGGTCTCTTACACAAAAAAATGCCATGCTGTGTTCAACAAGCATTAGTACAGTGATTTAGTAGCGTCCGGAGTGAACGGAATAATCTCGTCTATAGCTCCACTTTGAACTTTGGCAGGCCAAGCCGGATCGCTAATAAGTGCTCTGCCAACTGCCACTAAATCAAATTCTTCACGGTCCATTCTTTCCAGCAATTCATCTATGTTATCTTCTGGCTTCTGAGCTTTATCTTCTGCGAAAAAGTCACTTTGTAAGCCAACAGAGCCCACTGTAATGCATGGCTTCCCAGTAATCTTCTTAGTCCATCCCGCCAGATTTAGTTCAGATCCCTCAAATTCAGGTTGACTGAAGCGACGAGTGGAGCAGTGGAAAATATCCACCCCAGCATTGCTAAGTGGGGTCAGGAAGCTTTCGAGCTCAGCTGCATTTTTTGCCAGCTTCTCATCATAGGCACCCAATTTCCATTGAGAGAAGCGTAACACGATCGGAAAATCTGTTCCAACCGCTTTACGGCACGCTTCAATGATCTCTACTGCAAATGTTGTTCTACCTGCCAAATCACCACCGTATCGATCGGTACGTTTGTTCGTTCTTTCCCAGAAGAACTGGTCTATCAGATACCCATGTGCGCCGTGAATCTCAATGCCATCAAAACCCATTTTTTTCGCGTTCGCTGCCGCTTGAGCAAATGCTGAGACTAAGCTTTCAACTTCAGCTGTAGTCAGCGGCTCTGTCACAGGTTCTCCTGCTAAATTCAAACCAGAAGGGCCAATAGGAAGGGCTTCAACATTAGGGCCTTCCCCTATAGTCCGCGCCATTCCCACATGCCATAATTGGGGTATGATCTTACCTCCAGCTGCGTGAACTTCTTCTACCACCTGCTTCCAGCCCTCTAAAGCCGCTTCTTCATGTAGATTGGGGATATTGGCGTGGCTGACTGCCGAAGGATGATTAATGGCTGTGCCCTCGGTAACAATCAATCCTACTCCACCCTCTGCCCGTCTGCGATAATACGCGGCAACATTACTCCCTGGTACACCATCCGGAGAGTATACCCGTGTCATTGGTGCCATGACAATTCGGTTGGCTAATGTAAGATTCCCCACTTGAAAAGGTGTGAATAAGAGTTCAGTATTCATATGTTACCTCCATTTAATTATTAGATAACTTTAAGTAAGCTTATTATCCACCCAAAAGATGGGAAATGCAAATTTTAAGATCTTCATGTAAGAAAAAATCATAAAAACCGGACCTCGCAAAATCTGCGAATGCCCGGTTTTATCCTATTACGAACTTCTTAACCCTCAAGAATACCAGCTTTTGGAGTTACTCCGAACGCCTTAGCTAAATCCCACAGCTGCTGATCCGTGATCTTTTGCTTCATTTCTCTTCCGCCAATCAAGTTGTAGATCTTAGCAGCCTTCTCAACAGTCTCTACTAGACCAAAAGTGGAATCCATAGTGGAGCCTGTGCCGAAAATCCCGTGCTGCGGCCAGATCACTAGGCGGTGATCCTTCATTTTCTTAGCCGTTTCGCGGCCTATTTCACTGCTGCCAGGAACAATCCATGGAATGACACTAACGCCATCCGGGAAAACAACAAGGCATTCTGTGCACATTTCCCAAAGCGTCTTCGTAAACTTCAATTCATCCAGATCATGCGTGAAGGTCATCGCGATAACATTCGTAGCATGTGTATGCAATACGATACGGTGCGTAGGGTCAACCTTCAGTCGCTCAATATGGCTCATGAAATGTGAAGCCAATTCACTTGTAGGTACAGCCCCGTTCCGTAATCCCCATAACACTTCTACGCTTTCACCGTCGGCACTAACACGAAGCACACCGAGATTGGCTTCCGGGTCTTTGATCACATTTCTGAAATACTTGCCAGAGCCTGTCACGATGAAGTATTTGCCGGCTAATTCTTTTACAGGGAAGGTAAGTTTAATGGTGCGTAGTGGCTCTAGGACGTTAATATATTTAGCAACCTCATTTTCATCCAGCAGATAGCTGACATTACCGCCATTCAGCTCATCCCAGCCAAGCTCCCACATATGACGGGTAATCTCTGACATTTCCTGAATAAATGGAGCCTCACTACTTGCAATATACCCTTTGGATTCCAAAACAGATGTACTCATTGTCAATCTCTCCTTTGTATATGCTGCTCTCCACATCCACTCTAGCACTCTATCTTGCAGACAGAACTTCCTGTTCATAACTCTTCACTTCCGCCAGCCATTGCTCCCGAACGGATGTATCTTGTGATGCACAATAATAATCCCACACGGCTCCAAACGGATACGATTTGAATTCTTCCGTAAGCGCTAGTCGTGAAGTGTAATCACCAATCCGCTCTATTCTCTTTAATTCTTCCACCGGTTCGAGCATTGCGCGAAGTAACGCCTTAATGGTATTGCGTGTACCAATCACCCAAGCAGCGATATGATTAATACTGCCATCAAAGAAATCGAGTCCGATATTCGTTCGGGAGAGTAAATCCCCACGCACCAGTTCACGGGCAATTTCCAGCAGCTCGTCGTCCATCGTTACAACGTGGTCACTGTCCCAACGGACGGGTCTGCTTACATGCAGCAGCAACTGCTCGCTAAACATAAGAATCGAAGATAGCTTATTTGAGATCATCTCCGTAGGATGGAAATGTCCGGCATCCAAACAGATAGCTTTACCGCGAGTTAAACCATAGCCCATGTAGAACTCATGTGATCCAACCACATAACTCTCAGAACCGATTCCGAACAATTTACTTTCTAAAGCATCAATATTATAAAGAGGATCTATTTCCACACTGAAAATCTCATCCAACGACTCCTTTAACCGCACTCTTGGCGCTAAACGATCGACTGGTGCATCTTTATATCCGTCTGGCACCCAAAAGTTAGTTACGCAAGGTTGCCCCAGCTCTTTACCAAAATGTTCAGCAATCGTCCGCGAAGCCTTACAATGCTTAATCCAGAAGTTACGAATCTTCTCGTCAGAGTGACTTAGCGTAAAACCGTCTGCAGCTTTAGGATGTGAGAAACAAGTAGGGTTAAAATCAAGGCCCAGCCCCTGCTCTTTCGCCCAGTCTACCCAAGATTGGAAATGGCGTGGCTCCAATTCATCTAAATCAACTTTTTCATCTGTATCTGCATAGATCGCATGTAAATTTACTTTGTGCTTACCAGGAATAAGGGATAATGCTTTTTCTAAATCTTGACGCAGTTGATCTGGCGTGCGAGCTCGTCCGGGATAACTTCCTGTTACCGCTATTCCCCCGCTTAGTTCTTTATCTTTAAAAAGAAACCCTTGTACATCATCGCCCTGCCAGCAATGGATGGAAATCTTAATTTGCGCGAGCCGCTCCAGCACGTTCTCCACATCAATCCCGTGGGCTGCGTATAATTTTTTGGCTTCATTATAGCTAGTGATAATACTCTGATCCATGCTGTAGTACCTCCTAAAATCATATAGCGTAAGTTTAATTAGATTTGATGTTGTATTTTGGACAACTGAAGCTCTTTCCAGCGAATTAGAATTTCTTCAAGATGAGTGGTCTGGCGCGGTGTGAACGACTTTATCTCAAATGATTCAGCGATAATATCTCTTGCTTCATTAATATCAGTTAGGCTTCCCGTGCTAATCATCTGCACCACTAGATTACCAAGTGCTGTGGATTCCGTTGGGCCAGCCTTAACTTCTCTGCCTATAACATCAGCAGTCAGTTGGCATAACAGGCTGTTGTTAGCACCTCCACCCACAATTTGCAGAACCTCGATCCGGCTTTCTATTAATTCTTCTAGTTCTTCCAAGTAAGTAAGGTACGTTAATGCCAAGCTGTCAAAAATAGAGCGAGCCAACTGACCTGGCGTCTCAGGAACAGGCTGCCCGCTCTCTGCGCAGGCATTACGAATCTCTTCTATCATATTTGAAGGATTGAGAAATCTTGGATCATTACAGGAGATCAGGCTCCGGAAGCCTTCTTCTCCATGTGCAAGCTCTGTTAGTTCCGCAAAGCTATAACGATCGTCCATTAGCCTGCGAACCTCTTGGATGAGCCAAAGGCCCATAACATTTTTGAGGAATCTATAGGTTCCGTATGCGCCCCATTCATTGGTGTAATTGGCCTTCATGGCCATCATAGAATTGAGTGGCTGAGTTCGTTCAACACCGAGCAATGACCATGTTCCACTGCTGATATACGCGGAGTCCCTTTGAAGAGGGGCACCCAGCACTGCAGAGGCTGTATCATGTGTGGCTACACAGATCAGTTGGCAATCCGGAAGATCATATTCCTGAAATAGTGCTTCATCGAGGGGGCCAATAATTACTCCAGGTTCAGTCAATGTAGCGAATTGATCTCTTTTAATATTCAGAAAATCCAACAGGTCATTATCGAAATCTCGACTCTCTAGATTCAATAGCTGAGTTGAAGATGCATTAGTAACCTCATTGATCTTGTACCCCGTTAATCTGAAATACAGATAATCAGGCACGAGTAAGATTTGATCCGCTTGGGCTATTTCTTCTTCACTGTGAACATAAAGCTGATACAACGTATTAAAAGATAACTGTTGAATACCAGTCTTTTCATATATAGTTTGAGGAGAAATATGCTTAGCTACCTCATCCATAGCCTTATCGGTTCTACGATCACGATAAGCGTAAACCTCTTGAATACGTGTTCCCTCTGCATCCACAAGAACATAATCTACAGCCCATGTATCTATCCCCAGCGTACACGCTGTAATGCCTTGCCCCTTAGCTTTCTGAAGCCCTATAATAATCTGCTCGAATAAATAATCTATGTCCCAGAAATAAGAATCCTCTTGTTCTACAAAACGATTGCTAAACCGATGAAGCTCCTCTAAGGTGAGGACGCCCTCTTGCAGTATTCCGCGTACTAACCGCCCACTAGAGGCACCAATATCCACGGCGATATGATTATTCATAAAGAATCTCCTAAAGTAAGGGATGAATTATAGTATTTTTTTGAATAGTGCAATGACTTCTTCCTTCGTAGGGATAAAAGGATTACCCGGTGCACAAGCGTCCTTCATGGAGTTCTCTGGCTAAAAGATCAAGATCGACCTCATCTACTCCAAGCTGATGCACCATCGCATGCAAATAACCAAGTCCGCCTAGGAAAAATGCATACACCATTTACTCACGAAAATTGATCGGGTGGAACGTAAAACACATGTGTGCTCATTTCTTGACCAGCCTCCTAATGTTAATTCATCAACACCAAGTTTAATCACTTTACTCTGCATTCTAGGGCGCAGTATTCCGGCTGCTGCGCCTCAGGCTGGCCTCTGAATAGCAGCTGGGCCGGCCTTGCATCACACTAACTCGACTAATCTCTAAGGGAATTATTTCCTTCTTCATCGTATGCCGCTAAATCTTTGTTGTCAACATTTTAAATATAATTTATGTTGTTTTTGTTTGTTTTATATCTGTTTTGTGAATATTATTGGAAAGTACAGATGTTTTTACGTTGTTTTCATTGCAAAACACAGATATTTAGCGCTATGATTGTAAAATATAGCTTTGGAAAGGTGATTCCTATGCTTGCAGCCGAAAGACGTAAAAAAATTATAGATCTCGTCCATCAAGATAAACGGGTACTGGTCTCTGATTTGAGCCGGATGTTTGAAGTTACAGAAGAGACGATACGCAGAGATTTGGAGAAGCTTGAGAAGGATGGCATCCTTAGTCGTACCTATGGCGGTGCTATGCTGAATCGTCATACGAATGAGGATCTGCCTTTTGTTACACGAAATGCCTTGAATACAGATATTAAACGGGGAATCGCCTTGAAGGCACTCGATTTAATCAATGATGGAGATACATTAATGGTAGATCCAAGCTCTACAGCCTTTGAGTTTCTAAAATTGCTCGGCAACAAAAACAATTTAACCATCATCACAAACTCCATTAATATTTTGCATGAGTTCTCGAATTCAGGAATGGATATCATCTCTACCGGCGGGTCACTTCGCTACCGGTCATTATCGCTGGTGGGACCCGTAGCCCATGACACCATTCAAAGATACAATGTGGATACTGCGGTCATCAGTTGTAAAGGAATGGATATGGAACGAGGCATCACAGATTCCAACGAACCGGAGTGTGAGCTTAAGAAGTTCATGCTGCGGCAAGCGAACAAGGTCGTGCTCCTGGCGGATCACACCAAATTCGATAAGACTGCTTTTACGAAGCTGGTTGAGCTTGGCCAAATTGATTTCTTGATCACGGACCGCAAGCCTTCTGAAGCTTGGCTGAAACGTCTGAACGAGGACAATATTGAGGTTCTCTATTAACATAGGTAATAACATACTGAGCCTAATTTAACAAATGCCGTTCCCATTGCGCTATGGGTGACGGCATTTGTTGTATTTTTCAGCCTTATCTTTCTGTAGAAACCTGAGAAATTGATATTACATCTATGGAAGAATGAATAGGATCTGCCTGCTTTACTTGTGTAGAAGCCTTCTTCCTACAGATGTAAACAAGCGCTGGCGGGAAATTTAACAGTACCCATTTAACACTCACTATATCAAAATGCTGCATTAATTCCTTCTTCATTTGAGGAAAATATTCAAAAGTGATGAACCAGCCACTCTCTTTTAAAGAAGAGATGATTTGTTCAAAGTAAAGCGTCCGATCTGAGGCTGAGAAATTCCTAAAAGACAAACTGCTCACGATGCAGTCTAACTTCTCTAACCTTCTATTATGAAGTGCAAGCCTTAGCCGCAGGCAATCGTTTAGAAAAATACGGCCAGGAAATTTAAGTCTTAGTTGATGACGAAAATCAGGATCCTTCTCAAACAGGAGCACATTCATCCCGGTCTCTTCCCTGCTTGGAATAAATCTTGTGATTGCTCCAGTGCCCGCACCCAGCTCAGCTATGTTATGCATTTCTTGCCACGGAAGGATGTCGAGCATCGTTTTTGCCAGCCAGCGTGAACTGGGAGTAACGCTTCCTAATTGTCGGGGCGCATGCAGAAATTTATACAGAAAATGAATTCTTTCTCGAATTCCGTTTCGCATGTCAACTCCCCCTTATCGTAATTTCCCCATCTAACTCTAAAATATGTTAAAAGGATTAAAGTCGTACTCGATCTATTCTCTCCATTTATTAATTTTTGCAAAACAAAAGCCCAAATTTCACCGCAGAATGAATTGCGAGGAAATTCGGGCTAATGATTAACATTAATTACTTCGTTTCAACGGCATGTCCACCAAATTCATTCCGGAGTGCAGCCACTACTTTACCAGTGAAGGTATCGGTCTCAAGTGAACGGTAGCGCATTAATAACGCCATCGCGATCACTGGTGTTGCAGCTTGCAGATCAAATGCGGTTTCGAGGGTCCATCTGCCTTCTCCGGAGGAGTGCATAATCCCTTTGATCTCATCCAATTTAGCATCTTTCGAGAACGCACGTTCAACCAGTTCCATCAGCCAAGAACGGATAACAGATCCATGATTCCACACCCGGGCGACTTCCTCAAAGTTGTAATCAAACTCACTCTTCTCCAGCACCTCAAAGCCTTCACCGATGGCAGCCATCATGCCGTATTCGATACCGTTATGCACCATTTTCAGAAAATGGCCGCTACCAGCTTTACCGGCATATAAAAAGCCGCTTTCCACAGCCGTATCACGGAAGATGGGCTCCACAACCTCCCAAGCTTCAGGATCTCCACCAACCATGTAACAAGCGCCGTTCCGCGCGCCTTCCATTCCTCCTGAGGTACCTGCATCCATAAAGCTGATTCCGTATTCTTTCAATTGCTCATAACGGCGAATGGATTCCTTATAATGGGAATTCCCCGCTTCTATGACGATATCTCCTTTGGATAACAAAGGTGTGATCTCAGCGATGACAGAGTCCACAACCTGATGTGGTACCATAATCCAAATGATTCTAGGCGTTTCCAATTGTTGTACCAGTTCAGTAAGTGTCACTGCTCCTTTAGCGCCCTTTGCTTTCATTTCCTCCACAGCAGGTGCATTCAAATCAAATGCGACAACCTCATGCCCATGATCCAGCAAATTCTGGCCCAAATTAAAGCCCATTTTTCCTAATCCAACTAATCCTACTTTCATGTAATTCCCCTCCGATATATAGCTTCTTGTGATGTAATTTCTCCAAATTTGGTAAAAAAAACAGGCAGGGGCTTACGCCCCTGGCCGTATAGATTCTTGCGTTGCTGCAACTTCAGCTTGAGCAGACGTAACTTCTGTCTCCTGATCTGCCTCATCGAACCACCAGCGATCTTCACCCAATAGCTCCATAGCCGCATCTGGACCATATGATCCTGACGCATAAGTGTGAAGTGGCATAAGCCCCTCTTCCATCGCTTCCTGAATAGGTGTAACCCACTGCCATGACAGCTCTACTTCTCTCCAGTGAGCGAAGAAGGTAGCATCTCCACGAAGTGCATCGAAGATTAGATTCTCGTAGGCTTCCGGAACATCTGAGGTACCCGCTTCATAAGTCGCGCGGACAGGCTCAAGCTTTCCTTTTTGCAGCTGATCTTTCGTGTTAAGCTGTAGCGTTATGGCTTCATTCGGTCCAATCTCGATAATTAGTAAATTCGGTACGTCATTTCCTTTATTCAAGTTATTACTATCATTAAACGGTTCTTTAAACTCAATAACAATACGTGTGGATTTCTCCTTCATTCTCTTCCCAGTACGAACATAGAAAGGTACATCATTCCATAGCGGATCATCTATAAATAAACGCGCTGCGATAAACGTCTCATTTTGCGAGGATTGATTAATTCCCGGCTCATTCAAATAACCTGTTACAGCATTCCCTTTAATTTCACCCTCTGCATATTGTCCACGGACAACATGTTTATTAACCTCATCTTTGCTAATTGGAATGAGATGTTCCATGACGTATATTTTCTTCCCACGGATTTCTTCAGGTGTACTGCCTTTAGGAAGCTGCATTGCCATCATCATCATCAACTGCAGCATATGGTTCTGGAACATATCACGAAGTGCACCAGCTTTATCATAATAGCCTGCCCGTTCTTCAACGCCGACAGTCTCACTCGCTGTAATTTGAACATTCGCGATATATCTATTTTTCCACAGTGCTCTTAGCACTGGATTAGAATACTTCAGAACCTCCAAATTCTGGACCATCGGTTTACCCAGGAAGTGGTCAATACGGAAGATTTCTTCTTCAGTAAATACGGCATTCAAGCTATCATTCAGTTCTCTTGCTGATTTTAAATCTGTGCCAAAAGGCTTCTCAATAATCAGACGCTTCCAGCCTTTCGTGGAACCCAGACCGCTGGAGTGAATATTAGCTGCGATTTCCTTGAAGAACTCAGGACCCACAGACAAATAGAACATCCGATTCTCTGGAATATTGAACAACTGCTCGCGACGTTTAACATGCTCCAGGAGCTTCAAGTAATCTTCGGTATTCCCCACATCTAGAACACTATATTCAAAAGCTTCCAAGAACACCTGCAATTGCGGTGAGTCAACCGCTGGTTGTCTGGAAAAAGTCTGTAAGGATTGCAGAACTTGCTTACGGAAGGCTTCATTCGAAACTTCTCTTCTTCCTAATCCAATCACAGAAAGAGGACCTGAAATTTGACCATCTAAAAAGAGGTTATATAGTGCAGGATAGATTTTACGTTTTGCCAAATCTCCTGTAGCGCCGAATAGCACAAATGTTGATGATTCCACTTTCATTCCTCCTGTTGTTATATATTATTTATATACTTACTTTTAATTACTAACATACTCAGTAGAATCAATCATACGACTGATATTTTCATACGTCAACCTCATTTCGACATTTACGAAAAGTTATTATTTTCACAAAGCTGTGAATTGGAAATTATGATTAATGTCACAAAGAAAATAGTATGGGATCATTCGCATTAAATTACTCGGATATTCACGTTGATTAAAGAAAAATTCCAATCCCAGTGCGGCTTTAACCAACTTGAATCCTCTCCCTCCGGTTTAAAATCCATCACAACAGCCAATTAGTAACAAGAATAAAATTTCCAGTCGTCAACTTTACTCACGCTACCTTGTATCTTTAAACTAACTTCAAGTAATTGATCATTTTAAAATGGACGACGTCAATAAAATATTACAAATCGATCTTGCTTTATCTCAACTTAGATTTTTAAGCATAAAAAAGGTCCTCTTCGAGGAAGATTATCAGAGTATGCTTCGGAGGGATGATAAGAGCTACACAGTCCGATTTCTCTCAAAAAATGCGCAAACTAGACCAAATAGTTGCAAAGCAGTCCGTTACGTCAACTCGTGCTGATCTCCTTGGTTGAATCGGACTCAGAAGCCCTTAACTCCTTGCTTGAGACCCACTCATGTTGGACGGCAATCCCCTTGTTCACCCTGCCTCTTGTTTAAGGCCAGTATATTAAGTGTTATAATTAAAGAACGCATGAATAGCCATTCAGTTCACGAAAGGAAGGAGATTTTTTCATGAATATGAAACAATGGGATCGAATTCGGACGGGACAGGGATTTATAGCTGCTTTGGACCAAAGTGGTGGAAGTACACCTAAAGCGCTGCTGCAATATGGCATTACAGAGGACAGCTACTCCAATGAAGATCAAATGTATGCAATGGTTCACGAGATGCGAACGCGCATTATCAAGAGCCCTGCATTTGATTCGAAGTATATACTGGGTGCCATCTTATTCGAGAACACAATGGACCGTCTCATCGACGGAAAATATACTGCTGATTATCTGTGGGAGGAAAAAGGCATTGTGCCCTTTTTGAAAATCGATAAAGGACTTGCCGAACCAGAAAACGGGGTACAGCTCATGAAGCCAATTCCCGGCTTAAGTGATCTTCTGAAGCGGGCCAACGAACGGAGTATCTTTGGAACGAAAATGCGCTCGGTGATTAAAGAAGCCAATCCTTCCGGCATCAAAAAAGTGGTTGAACAGCAATTTGAAGTCGGCAAGCAAATTTTAGAAGCAGGACTGATCCCGATTATCGAACCTGAGGTTGATATCCATTCTGATGATAAAACAGCGTCCGAAAAGCTGTTAAAAGAAGAACTTTCAGCTCAATTGTCTAAGCTGGGCAACGATGTGAAGGTCATGCTTAAGCTCTCCATACCCACGGAGAATAACTTCTATCGTGAATTAATGGATGATCCTCACGTTTTAAGAATTGTCGCTTTGTCCGGCGGTTACACACAAGCAGAGGCCAACGATAAACTCGCCCGTAATCAAGGATTAATCGCCAGCTTCTCGCGTGCGTTATCGCAAGGACTAAGCGCCGGGCAGTCAGACGAAGAGTTTAACGCGCTCCTCTCCAAATCTGTAGAAGCGATATATGCTGCCTCTAATCAATAAGCAGCTATTCTCTTCGTAAAGATGCCAGACACATAAAAGGGCTGTTTCCTTGGCAGGTGAATGCCTGCCAGGAAACAGCCCTTTTCATTTGGATTTACTTTTTCAAAGCTAGTGCTCTCAGAATAATAGTTGCTGCTTCAGCACGAGTAGTACTGCCTTGTGGCTTCAATGTTCCATCTGTATAACCCTTAAGAAGCCCCTCAGCTATTGCTGCGCCCAGCGCAGGACGAGCCCAGGTGGAGACCTTGGCGCCGTCCGAGAAGTTCACACTCATCTCCGCTTCTGAGAGGTGCGCTGCGCGAACGACAATTGCAGCTACCTGCTCACGAGTAACCATCTCGTCTGGTCCAAAGTTACCATCGTTATAGCCATTAACAACACCGAGCGCCGATGCAGTTGCAATGGCTTCATTAGCCCAATGCGTCTTCGTGTCTCCAAACACTTTGCCGACTTCAGCCTGAAGCTGGAAGGCTTTGACGATTATCGTTACAAATTCGGCTCTTGTAATCTTACTATCTGGTTTAAAAGTATTGTCCGGATAGCCATTAATCGCACCGAGTTTAATCAGATCTCTGATGCTCGCTTCAGCCCAATGTCCCTTCATATCAACAAAATTCACATCCTGTGAAGGGGTGGGTGCCACTATTTTATCAGAGACCAGAACAGCAAATTTCGTAAAATGCGTAACTGTTCCCGACACCGTTCCACTTTCCAGATCCAGTTGCAGATTATCCAGCTTCACCCACTTTTTCGTCTGCTCGTTCAACCAGTACAACCCTACATCGGATTTGTTAAAGTCCACTTTCTGCTTATCAAAAGGTAGTGTAATTGTGATCGCTTTAGCAAAATCCCCTTCCACATTCTTGATGATCTCATAAATATCACCCAGCAATTTCAATTCTACTTCAGTGAAAAGGTTCGAGATATCACTTAGTTTAGTTACTGTTACCGTAAATCCTTTATCCTTTGCCCCAGCCGGAACATTAATTTCTATCCCGTTCAAAGACAGTACACCACCATTCACTGTGACTGTTCCGCTATTGACCGAAGGATTAACATGATTCGTCCCACCTGTCGAGGTCGACGGATTAGAAGGCTCCGTTGGTAACGTTGTAACAGCTTCAGCTCGGATCACAGTCAAAGAGTACGTCTTGCGGATACCGTCTGATGATGTCACTATAATCGGAATAACATTGCTGCCAACATTCAAATTAATCGCTTCACTGGTTTGTCCATTCACTGCCGGAGTACCATTTATAGTAAAGGCAGCAGATCTGTCATATACACTTGCTGTTACCGTAATGCTGGACACTTCATTGCCCACTTTAGAAGTATAGTCTGTTACCTCTGGTTTAAAGGCCGGGTTCAGTATACCGTGAGACAGCATCAGAGCACTTAAATCCATGTCATGACTGGCTGCTTCCTCAGCTCCTCTTACAACGTCTACGTTGTAGGTTTTACTCGTGCCATCGACCGCGGTCACCACAACCGGAATGTTGTTGCTTCCAACCTCTAGATGAATCATGTCACTGAGCTGGCCGCTTGTGGACGGTTTACCATTCACCGTAAGTGTGGCTGAGCTATCGTACACACTAGCTGTTACCGTAATGCCTGTTACTTCCTTATTCACATGCACCGAATACTCGGTGGTTTCTGAAGCAAATGAAGGGTCCAATGTGCCGCTAGATAATGTAAGAGCACTCAAGTCTGTAACACCTTTCACTTCTTCTGCCTTAGATCTTGTCACGATCACGGTATAAGTCTTGGTAGAGCCGTCCCGAGCCGTCACTGTGAATGGGATTTCATTCGTTCCAACTGAAAGCTCAAATGATATTCCGGTTCCGTTGCTGTAGGGTTGTCCTTGGGCAGTCAACTCCGCTTTGCCATCGGTAGCCTTCGCCATTAGTTCAATAGAATCGACGGAGTGTTCTACCTTAACTGCATACTGGGTGATACCGGTAGCGAATGACGGGAATAACGTACCTGTCTGAACAGTCAAATCATTTAGTGTCGAGACATCAATGAGCTTGCCTGCCAGCATATCGCTTTGGACTAATGCAAAATCCGCTACCGCTTGGTGTGAATAATCCTCGGCAGCATTCAGAATAAAGCTCTTAAGATCGTTCCACACTGGAAGTACATCTGTTACAAAACGCTCTTCAAATTTGTAGTTCAGTGCTTCGGATACTTTGTCTAGACGAGAATCCGAATAAGCATAGGCTTTTGCCGCATCTATTAAATATTGCTCCAATTCATCTTTATTTTTGAATGGCTTATCTGTGTAATCTCCTTTATAAGGCGAGACTTCCCGGATCAGATAAGAACGGTTCGCAGCTTCGACTACACCCAGATAAACATCAGGGTCTACCGCTGTCTTGATATAAGCGTCTTTGGAGATGTACGCGCTGGTATTCTGCTCCTTCACATCAAGCAGGATGTCATCCGTGTTCGCCACGCTTCGACCTTCGATCAGCACGTTATAGCGTTCAACGCCGATGCTGCCTATCCCTTGATGAATGCGGCGCGCGATGTCCTTGATGGTGAAATAAGCCTCAAATTGCTCGTCGGTTAGGTTCGGAAAATTCCCTCTGACCTGAGTCTTATAATTTTCCCAATCTGCACGCAAGGATGTCATTTCAGCCTCAGTCGCAAGTTCAAACTTATCCGAATTGCCGGTGATGTTAATTTTTCCGTTCAAGGTACGTTTACCTAATAGTTTTTGCAGTGCCTCAGGGTAAGACACCTTGGAGACACTGTCCATTACGTTTTTCGTATAAGGCGTGACATTGCTTTTGGTCAACTTGGTAGTCTTCTTACTATTGTCGTTATTAATTTCTACTAGAGTATCTTTATACGTTTCCAAGAATTTATCAGATACTTCACGGAAATCAGCGTCCTGTAAATTTAAAATGCCAGAACTGTCTTTATCATATTTCACGACGTAAACACTTGTCACAAAACGAACCAGATCGTTATAGAAGCTTCCGATTCCCGCAGAATCCACATCGTTCAGACTAAATACCATCGTTTCTGTGCTGTCATTAAAGGTTCCCACATTCTGAATATGGGCATCACCTTGTGTGTAGGTTTGAATATCTTTGTCTTTCCACCCTGCGATAACCGAATCGGGGGATGGAATGAGATGATTCGCCTGATCGGATTTGAACAATGAATTCGTACCCCGTAAAAAAGTATAAGCATTAGCTCCCATCGCATCACTTCCATATTTATATGCTTTAGTAACCGGATCATTAAATCCGGTATTGTCCGCTATAATTCTTTGTTCAACCACTTGCTTTCGAGCTTCGTCAGAAAGAACAGGTTGACTATACCGGAGTAATGAGATTCCGATCCCATCGGATTCTATCCAACCACTATCCTGTACTGCCTGCGGCTTCAAAGTCACATTAAGCGGCACAGTGTCCATAACCGGTAATTTTGCTGCACCAGAGATGGCGATAGTGATCGTATTACTGCTGCTTTGTCCTTCAGCCGTAAGCTTCCAATCTCCTGCAGGAAGCCCCTCCACGCTGTAAGCATTTGCACTTAGCGAGCCATCAACAGCAACACCTGCATTAACCTGCAACCGCAGAAGTGCGTTTACATTCTTCGCGCTGCTCATAGGGATCGCAGAGGAATCTGGAACAGCAACAATTTTATTGGAAGGCGTAAACTTAGCCAAGGTCACTGTATTGGTCTTTTGATAAACACTCACTGGTTCAGTTGGCTTGTTGGCCTGATTCCATGCCCCAGGAAGAATATTAAACGTAAGATTGGCATCAGAATCTAAATTTCCAGAAGCATTTCCAGAAATCGTAATAGTGATTTGATCCCCACTAGCGGCTGCCGTTGCAGATAAACCTGCCGGAAGACCGAATACGTTGAAATCAGCCGAAGCCCATACTCCCTGTTTTAGAACAGCGTTGAAGGCTTTCAGAATAATAGTATTATGATCTGAATCTACGGCAGAGCTGGACTTCATCTGTACAGTCTGATTATTCTCCACAACAGCATAAGCCGCCGGGCTGCTGGAATTCCGGGCCTTTGCGCCTTTGACTTTTTCAAAGTCCTTTCCGTTGTTCTTCGTATCCCAGTTGTTACCGCTATTCGGGAAGGATGCCGAAGTCTGGTAGGTCACAGGATCCAATGGATCGAACACTAAGCGCTGCATCGTATTTTGCTTGCCAGCCTGCGGCGCTGGACTTCCCCAAAAAGCATCTACCGCATCGTAGCCAACGAAATCCACGACATTATCCTTTAGCGAATCTTTCATCGGATCATTGTCGGTTAGTTTTTGGTTCGTATTTAATAGGGCTAGCTTACCGCTGTTATTCCCTAGTTTAAAAGAACTCTCCACGGCATCCGCTTGTGGCAATTCAGCTCCGACACTTCCGTTACTGCCAAGCGCTACCAAATAATAGCCGTATGCAGGAATCTGTGCTGTCGGTGCGCCTAAATTTGCTATCTTCCAGTTGTTTTTCTGGTTATCAGCGAATTGTATAGACCAGCCGTTTAATGAAACAGGCTTCGACGTAGGATTAAATAATTCAACAAAGTCGCTTGAGTACACATCGAGAACATCGTCTTTTTTCCCTCCATAAAAATGGCTGATTACTATGTTCTCCGCCAGATTATCGGTGTTCGCCGATTCTGCGGCCGCATAGCCCGTCCCCGACAGAACCCATAAGGATTGCACCACCAATGCTGTCACAAGGGCGACAGAAATCCAGCGCTGAACTATTTTTTTCAAATTGATTGACCCCTCTCCCATTTCAAAATTCAGATCATTATATCAACTGAATGTCATAGGAACGTAAAACGAAATGCATGATTAGATATTTTATCTCACGCAAAAAAGGGCTTCACCACGCCTACAGGCAAGGTAAATCCCTAAATTCGCTAACGTTTTGTTTATCTTAAAACCTGCATCTTATGCTTCCATCAGTGCCGCTGCACCCTCCAGCAGCATCAAGCCGCTGAGCTGGACACTCAGCTGAACCGGTAGCTCTGGTTTCACTTCCCACGATGGACTACAAAGACCTAACTGTTTATCCAGCCCCACTTCCCATAAGCGGTTAGCATTGGCCATTATTACCTCATGAATGCGGGCTGCCTCAGGAGATTCTCTACATATCTGCACGAAATAGCGGATCAGAATCCCTTTAAACAACCCTGTATCATCAATCCCTTCATCAGGAAGCATCAGTGTATCCTTATTGCATAGACGTTCTATACAAGCCTCAGCGGTTCGATTCGCATCTTCCAAGTAGCGGGCGTCACCCGTATTCTTATAGAGCTCAAGGCCAGCACCTAGAAACACACCTTGACAATACGTGAACTCCCAGTCGAAATCGATTTGTCCGTCCCCAAGTCTGTTCATGCCATCCCACACAAAACCTGTAGCCGGATCAACCAAATTCATCTGGTTCCATTCATAAATGCGGAGTGCCCACTCCAGATCTTCCTGTTTATGACAAAGTTCATATAAACGGGCGGCTAGAATGGCAGCGGGCGCATTGGCAGGCGTATTTTTATAGTCGAGCTGATCCTTCTTCCACGCCATTCCCCCACCGAGCTTATCGTTCCAAGCGGTTTTTATATCCGCCCACAGATCAAGTACAGCGCTTAAATAAGCTTCATCACCCGAGACTCTATGAGCACGCAACAACGCCAATGCGGTCCATTCCATATCATCATAATAATTATGCAAGAACGTCCCACCGTTATAGACTTGAAGACTTTGAGTGAGCTCTTTAATTCTCAAGGAATAAGCAGGATCTCCGCTGCGCTCATAACCATCCACAAGAATATCAATGACATGCGCCTGCCACCAATAATAAAAATTCTCGCCCTCAACGTTATACGCTCTGGGATACCATTGGTTCATGATACCCGTCTCAGCATTATAATAATTGCGCTCTATACATTGTTGGAACCATTCCGCCCGTTCCTTCCAGTTGATCATCTCCAGCGTTTCCTTCGGTTGTGTCATAAATAGATCACCTCAGACCTGTTCCTTAGTCAATTCGCTCATTTTCTCCAGTAACTTGATCGCACTGAGTTGGGAACTTAGCTGGATGACACCATTGGATGCCGAAGTCCAATCTGTACCGAACAAGACTGCGTCAACGGACTTCCCTTGTTCCCAGAGACATTCAGCATTTGTACGCAGGAAATCAACAGCTTCAACTGCTGTAAAGTCCATCTTGACCCATTCTGCTGTATAGCGGATCAAGATCCCTTTAAACAGTCCTGCGTCACCATTCCCTTCGTCAGGAAGAACACCGCCCTGAGGTTCAGCGAGCTCACGGGCAGCAGAAGTAAAGGTTTGGCGAGCATCATCCAAATAACCCTGCCCTTTAGTGATACGATACAGCTCTACTGCTGCACCAATATAGATACCTTGGTTGTAGGAGTATTTCCAATCCTTATCAATCAAGCCATCGCCTGTTCGATTCATGCCATCCCATACAAATCCCGTCTCCGGGTCTACGAGATGCCCTTTTTGCCAGTTGTATATTTTTAGCGCCCAGTCGAGATCCTCAGCTTCTCCAAAAGCTTGATACAACCGCGCTGCAAGAATAGCAGCAGGTGCGTTGGCAGGTGTATTTTTATAATCTAACTGTGTCTTCTGCCAAGCGATCCCACCACCCATATGCTCATTCCAGCCGGTCTGGATGTCTTTCCATAGAAGAAGGGTTGTTTCTTTATAAACTTCTAGTCCTGTTGCCTCATATGCACGCAGCCATGCAAGAGCCATCCATTCCATATCATCATACAGCTCATTAGGCCACACTCCCCCATTCCGCTTAAGAAGACCTGTGTGAAGCGCAGCAAGCCTTTCGGCGTACCGTTTCTCTCCAGTTCGCAGTAATCCATCTACGAGTACATCCACGGCATGAGCCATCCACCAATAATGAAAAATCGTATTGCATGCTCCGTTTGGACATGGTGTTTCGATATTATACATTTTGATTGCTTCATTCCAGAATAACGTATCCAACGCTTCCTGCGCTTGATTCGCCCGTTCCTCCCAAACCCCAATCTCCAATTTGTTCATTTAGACGCTCTCCCTATTCCGATCTTATAGACCTGTCATTTTGTCGAGATTCAAATAGTTATTATTGCCCTTGGCCGTATCATAGCCGATCTCAATCGAATTATAGCCAGCGTTCAAAGGTACATTCAGCGTGACCGTATTCCAATTACTCCAGCCGCCTGTGCTTGTAAAAATCAAATTATTACTTATGACCGTTCCGTTCACTTTGACATACCGTCCAGCATTCCCAGCTCCTGCTGCATAACGGAAGCTAATTGTCCGCGTACTTGCACTGTTCTGATTCACATGGAATTCTATCCGCGTATTATTGGTGTTCCAACCCGCCGTATAACCTCTTCCAGTAAATCCCGGCTGTGAGGATTCATTATTGATGCCATATAATCTTGCATTCTCAGCATCATAAATGCCATTCCCAGCTATAGGCCCGGTGTAATTATCCGCAGGGACAAGCTGTAGAATAGACGCGCCTGCTCCAGCAGCGATACTCTGGATGTAACCACTCCGAGCGGGTGCAGTCCAGTCACTGTCAATAATGCCATCCGATGCCCGGCGATGATTAAAAGCCTGTGTAGCGTTTTGCTGCAAAAAGTTTAAGTAGGATGTGTTACCTGTGGCTAATCTCAACTGGTTCAAATTGCGGGCGAATACCATTTTAAAGCCCGGCGAATCGTTCTCGCCCTCGTACATCAAGGAATAAGAAAGCGTCATCTTATCCATCACATAAGCTGCGGCGGTATGTGCATCGGTCAAGTAAGAACTAGTCCCTGTCGCCTGATTCATCGCCAGAGCAGCCCCCAAGAAGGTTCCATAGTTATAGGTAAAATCCCAGTCCACGACCGTTCCCGAACCACTGCCTTCCACATGATCATTCACTTTACTTCCGTTAACAAGCCTGCTTTTAATCCAGGTGTACATCGTTTGTGCTTTCGATAAGTAATCCGCATTTCCAGTCGCAGTCTTGAGCTTGATGGCTGTCATGATCATCGGAGCGTTTGTAGCCATATTTTTCTGAGGTGAGGTCCCATCTCTCTTCCACCATATCCCGCCACCATAGGTCGAATCCCAATCGCTCCAGATTTGGTCAAATAGAAAAGAGGCTCGGTTGCGGTATTCAGCAGTGCCTGTAATCTCGTAAGCACGCATACAAGCCAAGGCCCACCAACCTAAGTCATCATTGAAATCATTGAGCATCATATCGGGATACTTCGCATTAAATCCAGTATAGATATCATCGATCATCGTTCGATACGTGCTACTGCCCGTTCTCTCATACGCGTCCATGACCGTCTCCCATAACTGGGCCTCCCACCAAAAATCGGTATACAGCCCACCGTTTGGACCACTAGCATGTTCGGAATGAATAAGATGGTCGCTGTTTGTGTAGAAATATTTTGCAGATGCATCATAGAAAGTATTAACAAAGCTATTCATAGCCGTATCGGCATTGGCCGCCGTAAACGCATCCGCTCGCTGATATCCACTAAAAGGGGCAATAAGCAAAACCGCCGCCAACGCGCCACGTGCGAATAACGACGTTTTCTTCAAGGCCTTCAACACAAACATCATCTCCCCGATAGGTTATGAAGCCCTTAACCCTTAATCCCGCTGAACGCTATCCCCTGTACAAAATAACGCTGAAGCGCTAAAAACAGCACCAGTATCGGTATGATCGCTACCAACGCTCCAGCCATCATTGGACCATAATCGGTTTGGAAATTATACGAAAAGGCTTGAAGCCCCATTTGAATCGTCGCCTTGTCCGGGTCATTCAGCACAATCATTGGCCATAGGAAACTATTCCATCCCGCTTGAAAAGTGAAAATACTTAGGGTAGCAAGTGCAGGTTTCGTCAGCGGCAAGTAAATGCGCCAAAAGATTTTAAATTCTCCACAACCCTCGATTCGGGCCATTTCCATCATGTCGCTAGGCAGTGTAAGGAAAAATTGCCGCATAAAGAACACCGCAAAGGTTCCGGAGGCTCCCGGCAGAATAATCCCCCAGAAGGAGTTCATCAATCCGTTTCCACCGTTTCCAAAAATATCATTGCCTCCGAAGAGCGGAAGATGACGCATGACATAAACAGTCGGGATCATCGTCACAATGCCCGGGATCATCATCGCTGCTAGCAACACGCGGAATATCGGTTTATTGAGCTTAAATTTCAGCTTCGCGAACGCGTAACCACTGAGGGAACCGAAGAACAAATTCGCCAGCACACCAGCCACAGCAAGCACAAGTGAATTCCAGAAAAATAGGGCAAACGGAACCGTTGTGAACGCTTTGCGGTAATGCTCAAAGGTTATATGTGATGGAAACCATCGAATCGGCATGGCGAATATTTCTTCGTCCGGCTTCAGGGATGTAAGTACGCTCCAATAAAAGGGAAGGAACATTACAATTGCAATAACAATGCAGGCTATATAATAAATTGATTTACTTATGTTTCTTTTTAGTAGCGATCCTCCGCTATTATCCATACCTTAAACCTCCTTCTCCTCGGCAAGCCCACCCTATACAATGGGCTCTTCCGCCTTTGAGATCCGCATGTTAATTAATGAGAAAATGAGAATAGCCACAGCAAGCACAAATGCCTGTGCCGACGCATACCCCATTTGCAGCTGATTGAAGCCCTGCTGATAGATCAGATAGACTGGAGTCTTCGTCATATTCGCCGGACCTCCCTGCGTTAGCACAAAAGCCTGATCAAATAACTGCAGAGCACCAATAATAGCCATCGTACTGACTAAAAAGGTCGTTGGTCGTAGCTGCGGCCATGTAATATACCGGAAACAATCGAGCTTATTGGCTCCATCTAACCTTGCGGATTCATAAAGATAATCAGGCACGCCTTGCAGACCTGCTAAATAAATAATCATATTCGAGCCTACCGACTGCCATAATGTGAGCATGATAATCGACAGCATCGCCGTCCGAGTCTCGGATAACCAAGCGGGTCCAGTTAAACCTACATAAGACAACAACCCATTAACTAATCCGAATTCAGGATGTAAAAGCCAAATCCAAACGGTAGCCGCAGCAACTGCGGATGTAAGTGTTGGAAGATAATTCAACGTGCGGAACAATTTCACCCCGCGCCATGTGCGACTAAGCAGAATCGCAAGTAATAACGAAATAATGATATTTAATGGGACGAAAACAATCGAATACAGAAATACATTTTGGAATGTTTTCCACAGCAGACTGTCCTCTAATAATCGACGATAGTTATCAAAACCGATCCAGTCGTTTCTACTGAGCACATCATAGTTAGTGAAACTTAGATATAATGCCATGAACACGGGGATCACCGTGAATACTGTAAACAGCAACACCGTGGGTGTAATGAACAAATAAGCCGTCCGCGCCTGATGTTTTTCAAGTCTTCTGATAGAAGCCATTAGCTCCCCCTCCTAAGCAAAAGGGAGGCAGAACCTCCCCATCGCTTCTAATGTCTTACTTCACTGCCTCATTATCCTTAAGCATCTTGTCGCCCTCTTCTTGAGATTTCTTCAAGGTTTCTTCAATGCTCATCTTGTTTTGCTGATTGAGCTGCAAATTAGGTGCCAACGCATCGGTCTCCATCACAGAATAACCTGGGTGATTTGGACGGACCTTAGCAAACTCCAATGTTTCAAGAAACGGCTGCCATTTGGGATCATCCTTGAAGAACGGATCTTCCATGGACGGCTTAAAGCCCGGCAAATTCAGACTGGTCTTAGCCCAGAGCAGCGCATTATCTTTGTTCGCCGTCCACCATTTGATGAATTCCCATGCTTCATCCTTATGTTTAGAACCTTCTGGAATCACTAGACCAAATCCGCCCATCACGCTACCTTTATCGCCATTCGGTCCTGCGGGTGGGGGAACGATACCATAATCGAGATCTTTACCATATTTGTTATAGGTGCTGAGCATCCACGGACCCGAATACAGCATAGCCACTTTCCCCGTAACAAAAGCATCTTGCCCTTCGCCAAGTCCAAGTTCAAAACCTACTTTATAGACCTTATCCTTGTTCATCAGGCGATCCCAGAACTCAAGCACCTGCTTCCCTTGCTCGTTATTAAAGTTGGTCTTCCCATCCTCAGTGAGCATGGTGCCACCAGCCTGTTGAAGATACATATTAAAGAGTCCTAAATCACCCATAGAGAACCCTGCTGTCTCCAATTTGCTGCCATTCCATTTGGTCAGTTTAGTGGCTGCTGTTTCTAGCTCATCCCACGTGGTTGGAGGCTGAAGCCCTGCATCTGCGAGCAGTTTCTTATTATAGAAAAGAGCGCGTGCATCTACCGTAAGGGGCAAACCATATAATTTATCATCATAGGAGAGTTCACGAAGCGATTCAGCGTAGAAATCATCTTTGGAAAGGCCATCACGCGTTAAGTATTCGTCCACTGGATGCAGCACGTTCTTAGGGGCATACAGCGAAGTTCTCCAGCGATCCCAAAACAGTACATCTGGAGTGCCGCCATTCGTTGCTGAAGTCAGAAATTTCGTAATCATATCTTGCTGTAACACGTATTTCACATGGATCTTATCCTGCGATTTATTAAAAGCATCCACCATGGTCTCGAATTGCTTCTGCCCTTCTCCGCCCCAATCGCCCCAAAAGGTAAGCTCCGTTTTCTTCCCATCACTACTCCCAGGTTTACTTGCATTTCCTGTTCCTTTATCAGTAGATTCGTTTGTACCCCCGCAGCCTGCAACAAGAGATGTAGTCATAACCAGTGCAAGCATGGTAACCAGCCATTTTTTCATATTCTCTATCCCCTTTAGCGTTGATAATAACAACCTTGCAAATATCAGCTTCGCTTAACCTGCAAACCGCAACGCATGAGCACCAGCTCGCAGAATATCATATTGGCCCAAGAGAACCATGGACGAGTATATTCGTCTGGATGATCCACATGGAATCCTTCATGCATAAATCCGGTTCCGGCATCCGTCTTCTCCAGCAGATGGAGCAAATATTCCTGTTCTTCTATGCTAGTAGATGTCATGCCCTGAATCGCTAAAGCTATAGGCCAGATGTAACGTGGTGGCGTATGCGGACTTCCAATACCTGAAGCCATCTTGCCTTCAAAGAAATAAGGATTTGTTTCACTTAAAATAAGACGACGGGTATTCTGGTAGATCGGATCATCAGCACTCACATAACCTAAATAGGGGATAGAAAGTAGACTCGGCACATTGGCATCATCCATAAAATTCACTTGTCCCAAACCATCTACTTCATAGGCATAAACTGACCCATACTCTGGGTGGTCTACGATTCCATACTGGCGTATTCCTTCATTAATTTGTTCAGAAAGTCTTCTGGCTTTCAATTCCAGTTCTTGATCCTTTAGAATCTCTCTGGCAATTTCACACACATACTCTAAAACAACCACAGCGAACATATTGGCAGGAACCAAATACCCGTATTCACAGGCATCGTCGCTAGGACGAAATCCAGACCAAGTCATTCCGGTATAAGCTGTCAACGTCCCCTTTCCTTCACGTACTAATGTATCCGTAGATGGACAGTTCAGGCGTTGAAAAAGATAGTTGGAATCGCTCTCATGTTTCTGTTCGGTAGTCCATAATGCAATGATTCTTTCTACACCCTTAACAAATGAATCATTGAACTGACTAGTTCGGCCCGTATTCTTCCAGAGCAGATAACCCAGTTGGATCGGATAGCATAACGAATCAATCTCATATTTTCTTTCCCATACTCCTGGGCTCATCTCCGTTAGATCCTCCTGATGACCATTCCCATTTTCCTCTTCATTAAACGCGTTCGCATAAGGGTCAAGCTGGATGCAGGCGAATTGTCTTTGTACAAGTCCCTCAATCATGTCGGCAATATCTTCATCCTCGGAAGCAAGGATTAGGAAAGGTCTAACCTGAGCGGCCGAGTCCCGCAGCCACATCGCTGGGATATCTCCGGTAATGACAAAAGTGGTACCATTCGCCATTCGTTTCAACGTTGTATTCCAGGTATTAGCCATACATTTCTCGAACATCTCTGCTAGTTTTGGACGATCATTCAGCTGGACCTTTACATTAGATGCCAGTTTCTTCATCGACTCAGGGATTTCTCTGGTTGCTTTCAGTTATAATACCCCCTTTTTTCTTTTTCCTTTGAAGCGCTTTCACAAATTAGTATATTGTCATGTAGTTAGTATGTCAATATGTTTATTTATAAATAATGATATATCAATAGTTATGTAATGATAAACATCTATCTAAAACAAACAAAAAACCTATCCCAAAAGATAGGTTTTCATAGCAACTAATTTATGGATAATCGTATAAAATTATTTAGAATTGGATGATTTAGCAGGACCTGTGGATTCACCAGAAATCAACTTAGCTTCCAGCATTATCTTGTTCGATACAGCCTGGCCGTTCATAATTTGCAATACATTTTCAACTGCGAGTCGCCCCATTTCTTCTTCATTCTGCCGCAAATGAGTGAACGAATAACCCGAGCCGAGGGGAGTTGGCGGACTATCAAAGCAAATGATCGAAATATCCCCCGGAATCTGCAGCCCAAGCCGTTCAACCGCAGTTCTAGCCAGCAGAGCAATATTATATTCCACAGCAAAAAGCGCCGTTATTGTTGGATTCTCTTGTATATGAGAAACCAGCCGTGAGATATCGTGTTCAATATTTGCATCATTAAAGGAATTAGGTAATGTTGAAGTTAAATCACTAACCCACAACCCTTTATCTACAGCTATCCCCCGCTCCGCATGCGCTTGAATAAATCCCTCCACCCGCTCCTCAAGAGCTGTCGTATCCGCTGGAGGCGGAGAGAGGAAAGAGATATGAGTATGCCCGAGATCAAATAAATACTCCGTCCCTTTAAGTGCAGCCTGTATGTTATCCGTGCCTATCGAAGCAGCAGCTACTCCTTTCAGATGGCGATCTACCAAAACTAAAGGGAAGCGCCCAATCACCAATTTTAGAATCTCAGCATTAAAAAATTCGCCTTGAGCCGGAAAAACAATCAGACCATCTACACCTAGGCTAAGCAACTTCTGAATAGACTGTTCCTCGTTCTCTGGTACGCCAAATGTTCTTCGTAGAACGAGGAAGCAATCATTATCACGGGAAGCCTGTTCCATCCCATAAATCAAGCCTGTTCCATAACTGTTGCCAAAGTCGGTAATAATCAGACCAATCGTTTTTTCCTCATGATTAAAGGAATTAAAAACAGTCCCGTCGGAGATCGTCTCAGAAGACATAGCTGAATCTAAGTAGTCAACTGCCGGATCAGCCACAAACGAACCCCTTCCCGGTTTTCTCACAATCAAATGCTCGGCGGCTAACATTTCCAGAGCTTTTTTACTCGTAATCCGACTTACATTATAGGTTTCGGCCAGCTCTTTTTCTGAAGGAACTCGCTCCCCTTGTCCATAGGATTTATTAACAATAAGCTGCTTTACTTCATCAAATATTTTTTCATACATCGGTTTGGATGACGTTGTCTCATTCATAACTTTCGTTATCTCCTGACTCTAATTTTTTCATCTTTATACATAATAATATATCATGATATATTAAGTTTGTCGACATTTGAACGGAAGCAGGTAAAAAAAGAGGGAGGAAGGAAGTATAGCTTAAAGTGGAAAAATTCTAAGATTCGTATAGAAACAGAGATAAGGGGCTGTCCCAAAAGCCAAGTAATGGCTTCGGGGACGCCTCCTTTTTTTGAGTCGGATCAACGTGTGCACTTAAGTGGACGCTGCATGAACGGACCGTTGTTTAAGCGGGAATTGACTCTTGTATCCTTTAAAAACAAACAAAGAAATCGCTCGTTTTGGTAAAATGGAGGTACGACCCAACCCTTCCCAAAGGAGCGATTTCTTTGTACATTCAATATACCATGGACCATCTTTACCTGCCATTGATCCCTTCGGTCGCTGCTCTCGTATATCTGGATGGACCATTTTTTTCTTGATGAGATCTAGTATATTCATAGATAATATCAAACCACACTTCATCTAACAAGTTTTTACACTTTTGTAGATTTGTTCTTTTTTCAAGCATAAAAAGCTTACACAGGTCTATCGTAAATGGCTGTTCAGATTATATAATAGAGATTATCTGGTATAGAAAGGAAGTTGATTTTTTTATGAAATTTGATGATTACCGCTATGAGCGGCCGGATGTAGAGAAATTCAAGCAAGATTTTAACACCCTGCTGAAAGATCTCAACGACACATCACCACTAGAGGTACAAAAAGCTTCCGTCACTGCCATTAACAAGCTTCGCAATGAGTTTGACACGATGCAGACATTGGTTAGCGTTCGTCATTCTATCAACACGACAGATGAATTTTACAAAGCCGAACAAGAATTCATGGACGAAATCGGGCCTGTCGTGCAGGAATACATAACCGACTACTACAAAGCACTCGTACATTCCAAATATAGAGCCGAATTTGAAAAGGAATGGGGTGCGCAGTTACTCCAGCTTGCTGAAGTATCGCTGCGGACGTTTAGTCCGGAAATCATTGAAGATTTACAATTGGAGAATAAACTTTCAACAGAATACTCCCAGCTTATTGCATCTGCCAAGATTCTTTTTGAAGGTGAAGAGCGTACACTGCCTCAACTCGCACCATTCGAATTGTCTACAGACCGTGATATGCGTAAAAGTGCTTCTGAAGCCCGATTTGGTTTTATGTCCGAACACGAGGCTGAATTTGACCGCATCTATGACGAGCTTGTCAAGGTCCGTGACCGCATAGCTAAAAAGCTTGGGTACAGCAACTTTGTTCAGCTTGGTTATGACCGTATGATGCGTACCGACTATAATGCTGAAATGGTTGCTAATTTCCGCAAACAAGTACTTGAATATATCGTACCCGTCTCCCAGCAGTTAAAGAAACGTCAGACTGAACGACTGGGTCTCGATGAATTGAAATATTACGACGAGAACTTTAGCTTTAAGACTGGGAACGCTACACCTAAAGGGGATCCAGACTGGATTGTAGCTAATGGTAAGAAGATGTACAAAGAACTCTCACCTGAAACGGATGAGTTTTTCAACTTCATGCTAGACAATAATCTGGTGGATTTAGTAAGCAAAAAAGGAAAACAAGGCGGCGGATATTGTACCTATTTTAGCCAATACCAAGCCCCTTTTATTTTCTCGAATTTCAACGGAACCTCTGGGGATATTGATGTCTTAACTCACGAAGTGGGTCATGCGTTCCAGGTGTATGAAAGCCGCAATATTAATGTACCAGAATATGCTTTTCCAACCTATGAAGCATGTGAGATTCATTCCATGAGTATGGAATTTTTCGCTTGGCCTTGGATGAATTTGTTCTTTGAGGAAGATGCGGATAAATACCGCTTTAATCACTTATCTGACAGCCTTCAGTTTATTCCTTACGGGGTATCTGTCGATGAATTCCAACATTTTGTTTATAGCAACCCTGACGCAACTCCTGCTGAACGCAAGCAAGCTTGGAGAGACATCGAGAAGAAATACTTACCACATCGTAATTATGAAGGTAACACTTATCTGGAACAAGGGGGGTTCTGGCATAAACAAGGCCATATCTTTGCCTCGCCATTCTACTACATCGACTACACACTAGCTCAGCTATGTGCCTTCCAATTCTGGAAACGTTCGAACGAAGATTTCAAATCTGCTTGGAGCGATTATTTGGAGCTATGCCAAGCTGGTGGAAGCAAGTCCTTTATCAAACTAGTTGAACTAGCGGGTCTGACTTCACCATTTGAAGACGGCTGCATTAGCTCCGTTATTGGGGATATTGAAGGTTGGCTAAACAGCATTAATGATAAAGAGCTTTAATCCATCCTCTGATAAGCTCATCACAAAAAAAGCAATCCTTGCCTTAGGGCTTGGATTGCTTTTTAAAATGGAATGATCCAACTTCACCCATCTATGTTATCGATAACGAATCAATATATCTATAGGGTAACGACCCGCATTGCGGCCATATAAGGCTAAGCCTCTCCCCTCTGTTTGAAGCTCCAAACGGAAAGTACGATTGCGGTCTAGTCTAGCTGCTAACTGCCCCGGTACACTTACTTTACACAGATAGCCGTAAGAGCCCGCCTCATCCAACTTATTCGCTAATGGCTGATAATGCCAAGATAATACACCTCGGCTGTCGGCCGGATCATCCGGCAAATAGAAGGAGCCAATCCGTTGACCTTCTATCAGAACATTCACACATGAAGGATGACGTTCTTCGTCGGTCATATAATACGTATTCGGATTATACTCCACCCTGGCATCAGCACCGTGCATGAGATCAAGTCCCATTTCATTTTGTTTTGCACCTTCAAGATTTCGAGCCAATACTCGCTTTGCGCTGGCTTCGAACATGATTTCGATCTCGCCAATCATCTTTTTCTCCACACCATCTGGAAGAGTTATATCATATGCATAATGGCCTTGCCCAGCCCCATTGATTTTTGCGCACTGAATAGCTTCCCATTGTTGTCCAAAATTGTGTTCTTTATACGCATCCACAGGGATATTAATACAATCTCCATCCCCTTCAAACCTTACACTCTGATTACCGCTTCTAACATCAAACGTAATGAAGTTGCGTGTAATTACCTCATCCTTATTATTTATCAATGAAACTGCCAGCACTGCAACTGCGTCCTGATCAGGCATAAGGACATAAAGAGGAGGTAAATCTGCTACTCCATATCCGTCCCACTCCACTGACATATGCTCACTTTGTGAAACAACTCGTGTTCCCAAATTGTCGTACCAAAGTTCCCATTTTATCTTTAAAAGCTGTCCATGATATTTATCTGAAAAACTGGAACGAAGAAGGGGAACTTTAACTTCAGCCTTTGCGTTTACTGTCTGGCATGGCGGCGCATCGATCACAATGAAGTCCGGCGAATGCAAATCAGAAATCGTCATCCCAGGAACAAAGGCATCATAACCAAAATCTTTATCGCTACCGTCTAACCGATAATAACCATTGAACTCGTTCGTAACATCACGAAATTCGGTAAATACGAAACCACATAGCTTATCATGCCGCCGGAATTCATTCATCATATAGCGATAATGCCATGCTAAATCACTGTCCCCTGCCCCGCCTTCGATACCCCATACGTTTCCACATTCACTGTTCATCAACGGGGCATCAGATTGTACATTACCTCCGATACAGTTAAAGTCTGAACCCGGAAAAGTTTTGTCTACAACCTCATTCAAATGAGATCTAAGCTGATCATAACCATTAATGTAGAAATGCCAAGTATTGATATCAGATTCCACATGATCATAGTTACATGGTGAGTTATCTTCAACGATTCTAGATGGATCCAGCCGTTTTGCCCAATGATATTTTTCCCGAACCCATTCCTGTGTTTCTTTAAGATAGCTGTTCTGCTGCTCTACATCACTCGTCAGACTAGTGTCCTGAGCGTTCGTCTTCAAACCCCATGTCTCGTTAAACATTACCCAAGAAAAAATCGATGGATGATTATAGTCTCGTTCAATAATCTCAAGTGCTTCACATTCATACGCAGCACGTGCTTTTTCATCCGGATTCCCCCAAAAGCAAGGCATGTCCTCCATCACCAAAATACCTAGTTTATCCGCCCAATATAGTTTGCGTGGTTCCTCTGGCTTGATATGAATACGCACAAAGTTCAGTCCCAAACGTTTCATTAGATAGATTTCATCCCGCATGTCTTCATCAGTCGGATAAGTGAAATAGCCCGTTTTGTGATAAGACTGGTCAAGGGTACCGTTTAAATAAATCGGCTTGCCATTAAGGGTAATCCAGCGATAACCACGCTCATCATAGCGTACAGTTTGGATTTCTCGAACTCCGAAATAGGTGCTGACTGTGTCTGTGCCAAAAGATCCGCTAAGCTGTAGTTCGCCTTCGTACAAATAAGGTGTATCTGGACTCCATAACATTGGATCTGTTATATGGATAGAGAGCTTAAATTCATTCTCCCCTGCGGTAAGATCAATGTTCTCAGTATGCAATATAGAATTCTCTGCGAATTTCAGCGTGAACTCTGCCGATCCATTTTCTTGTGCAAAGATTCTTGCAGTCACATTCACTTGCCCATCAATAGTGGTCACAAACTTAGCATCTTTCATATAAGTCTGGGGCCGAGATTCTAGCCATACGGACTGCCAGATTCCGCGAATTTCTCCATAACCTTGTTTGCCACGGGCTTGGTAATCATGATCGAAGTCCTCTACTCTAACGACAATTGTATTGTCTAAATCTTCAACCCAGTACTGAGTAACTTCGAACTCAAATGAACCATATCCACCTTGGTGTGAACCAACATGCACTCCGTTTATCCAAACGTCACATGAATAATCTACTGCCCCGAATCGCAAAAATAGTCGTGTCTGTGAGTCGATAGACTGCCATTTCAAAGTCCGCCGATACCATCCTATCCCTTTATGATCACTGCCAATACCTGATAATGAACTTACCCATGAAAAAGGAACAGTAATCCTCGAACTGTAAGTGATTTCTGAATTGGAATACCAATGTTCGCTAATTCCTTCGTTGCTCGGATCAAAGCTAAATGACCATTCCCCATTCAAATTCATCCATTCGTTGCGCTGCCAATGTGGATGCGGATGTTCGGGACGAGGAATCGGAAGACTCTCAACATTCAGTACGGGAGTTGTCATGATATGAGCACAGCCTTTCAAAATAAGAAGTTGAGCTCATTTTAGCATCAGTATATAAAATTCGCAATGTATATTATAATTTTACAATATATAAACTTCAGTGTACAATATCCTCAACCTATCCTAACGAAAAGGAATATAACCCATGAATGATATTTCGCAAGAAACGATACGCTACCCTGCATCACGCATCTTAGATGTTGCTAAAGCACTTTCTGGAGATGTCAGAGTCCGCATTCTTGAAGCCCTTGGTGACAAGCCTATGAGTGTAAGTCAATTGGCCGAGACACTTGGTGTAGCTCAACCTACAATTTCAATCAATGTACAGACCCTTGAGCAAGTTAACTTAATCTCATCTACACAAGGTGCAAATCGTGAGAAAATATGCGCGGTCACCTGCCGATCCATCCATCTCGATCTTCCTTCGAAGTTAGGTGATGGTCTGCATCAAACGGAAGAACTACATATGCCCATCGGGATGTTCTCCCACTGCTCTATTCAACCCTCTTGTGGTATGGCAGGAAAAGACGGCGGAGTCATCGGTTCTCAGGATGATCCTCGGGTATTCTACATGCCGGAAAGAGTTGATGCATCTCTCTTATGGTTCGCTGACTCTGGCTATGTCGAATACTATTTTGCTAATCCACTACCCCCAGGTGTCGAGCTTGATGAGATCCGGATTTCTGCTGAGGTTTGTTCTGAAGCACCTGCATTCCGAGAAGATTGGGCAAGTGACATCACATTAACTATAAACGACTTACATGTCGGTACTTGGACTTGTCCATCAGATTTCGGTAACCGGAAAGGAAAGTTAACACCCGAACGTTGGAAGAGTGGTACAGAATATGGAATGCTGACAGAGTGGAGTACCTCAGAACAGGGTAGCAAAATAAATGGAATTGCTTCTTCCCCTACTACAATTAGCTCACTAAAGCTGGCATTCAATGAGCCCATTCGAGTACGCTTTGAGATTCGCGAGGATGCCCCCAATAGACGAGGCCTGAATTTATTCGGAAGTGGTTTCGGAGACTACTCACAGGATATTATCCTGTCGTTTGTGCGTCGTTCAGTATCGGGTACATGATAACACGGAAGAATTGTACACCTGAAACCAGTGAGGATCTAAAGCTTCAGGTGTGCAATTGGACGCTTTTTTCTTTACACACCAATTACTTACGCTTATCTTCAGCTTTTTTGATATTCTCAGCCACTCTAAATTTCACGATCTTACTAATTAATTCATAGGGCATCGGCTGATTAAGTGGAAATTGAATGGATCCTTTTGCACCTTTATAGACGGATAGTTCTTCCCTAAAAGCCTCAATCCCATTAGGTGTTGGATAAAATCCAATATGGTTTTTGAAAGCTGCAAAATGCACCAGATTTCCGTGCAGTGCAAAAGTAGGCATCTGATAACTAATCTTTTCTTTTGCATCAGGTGCCGCTTCTTTGATCACTTTTCTTATTGTATTAAGGATTTCTTGAAGCTCCAGTGGAAACTTGGAAATATAGTCATCGATCGATTCATACGTGATTTTACCTTCCATGTTAAGTCCCCTCACTGTTTCTAGTCACATTTAACTTTGATGAAGTGCTGCCAATGCTTCGTCTTCAGTACTCTTGAACAATATTTTATTCCCCTGATTGCATTCATAAATAAAATCATTCAGACTTTTACTATTATAGCCAGTAAATTCTCCCACAATAGCAACTCGCATCTGGTAGTTTGTATACTTTTGAAGAATCTCTCCGGCAAGCCCCGTCTTTAACTCAAAAAAATCATCCGTGATTTGCTCTTTTCTTAGAATCATTTTATCGCATTCTTGATATCTAACGTTCGCCATTAGATCCAATGCATCATTTACATTATTAATTACAATGCCCTCGCTGGAAATCAAGGCTACTGTTGAATTGTCTTTACGGTTTAATGTGATTTGCATTCAAATTGCTCCTTTTTCGATAAGAATCTCTTTTACATTGTGGTTTTCTTGTTGGATGGCTATTGCTAATACGGATTCACCACCTTCAATTTTAGCATGGACGTCAGCTCCGTGTTCGATTAACAAGCGTATCAGCTCCACATTATCCGAATGAAAAGCTGCAGAATGCAAGGCAGAATGCCCATCGCTATCAAAAATATGTGTTTGAGCACCCTTGTTCAATAGCAGCTGGATAACTCCCATATCCCGCTCCCCAGCAATCGCAGCATGAAGTGCAGTATTGGAAGGAATATAGCTAAGCTTAGAGTGAGACACAGCATCAACGTTAGCTCCAAAGTCTAATAACACCTGCACCGCTGCTTCTTTGCCAAAATGTGCTGCATATCCCAAAGGGGTAAGTCCCTCATTATTTTCCGTATTCACCAGAGCCGGATGGGATTCTAGAATTTGTTTTAGCAGTACAGCATCACCTTGTTGTGCCGACTGAAAAACTTCATTAATGCTTTGCTGTAATTCCATTAGATTTCGCCTCTTTTCGATTGATCTGATAAACGATCTAGTTTATTTTTTCTGGATAGTTAAACCATTCTCCTGCTAAAAAAAGAAAAGAGTATTCATTCGAAGGTTATCAAATGAATACTCTTTCTTTTCAATGTTTATTGTAAGTCAATTTTTAAATTAAATCAGACTTTTGAAGAAGACGTTTAACGATTGCAGCAACCTCAGCTCTGGTCATATCATTTTTAGGAGCAAGCACATTGCTGCTTCGTCCCATGATTACGCCTGCCTGTAAGCAATCAGTAATTGCGCTAATCGCCCAGTCAGATGCTTTGCTGGCATCGGTATATGGGTTCAAGAATCCTTCAGTGGATTGATTAGGAAGCTTAGCTTTTAACGCTGTGATTTTCATTGCTTTGGCGATAATTAGCATCGCTTGTTCACGGGTAATTTGTTCATCAGGGCGGAACATGCCGTCTTCAAAACCATTAATTAATTGATAGGCATATGCAGTATTGATCGCACTATTATACCAATCCGTAGTCTTAACATCTGCAAATGGTGTTGCCGCTTGATTCAATTCAAGTCCGAGGCCTCGTACAACAATTGCCGCAAACTCTGCACGGGTAATCGCTTGGTCAGGCGTAAATTGGCCATTGCCAGATCCCTCGATGACTAATCTGGAACCCATATCATTCACTGCATCTTTTGCCCAATGATTAGCAACATCGTTAAATTCAAGTGGATGCCAGATAACAGAGTAAGTGCCGGCACTAAGGCTGTTAATTGTAGCAAAATATTTACCATCAATTACTTCCACTTTAGTAGGTACATGGTGCACTGTGCCATCAGCATCAACATATACACCCGTTGTAATCTTGTTCGGGTCCACTCCCTCCGGAATAGCAATGGTACGTTTTACGTACGTATTGAATTGAGATAGTTCAATACTCTTATCTCCGTAAATACCTCTAGCCGTAAAGTTCACCGGTGCCCCGACTAATGAAAATGATCCGTTTTGCGCAGCAGCTCCTAATGCTTTAACTTGATCAGCAGTTGGTGCGCTGATTTCAATCTGTATTTTAATATCTTGTAAAGCTACAGATTTGCCAATCTGCGCGGATAAGGCATCAATATCAATCTGCCCGGCAGGCAGTGTAAATGTCGCATTTCCGGCTTTGATTTCAAGTACTGCTTGATTTCCCTGCATATTTTTAACCATTTGTCCATTTAGTTCGCCAACAATAACATCCGATTTACTAGTGGCAGTGATAGAAACCACAGCACCTTTACCTTCAGCGGCGAGCTTGTCTTCCAGCTTCTTCTGGTCTAAAGCAATGGTAGTTAGCGTTTGATCCTTCCGTTTACCATTGGTCGCGGACCCGACACTTTCCGCTTTACCATTAATTAGAATGGAAGCATCATTTGCCAAAGGTGCCGGCGTTGCTGATGGGGTTGGTTGTGAAGGAACATCAACACTGGATGGAGCGCTCGGGATGACCGCATTGGACGCCACAGAGAATTCGCTGAATCCAGCCTTATTGATGGCCTGTACCGTGAAGGTGTAGCTTGTACCATTCGTCAAACCACTGATCGTAAGCGGACTTCCCGTTCCCGTAACCGTCAATCCTCCTGGAATAGCCGTGACAATATACCCTGTGATCTCACTCCCGCCATCGTTAGCTGGTGGCGTAAAGGTGATGATCGCTTGACCATTCTCTGCGCTTGCAGTGATGGCTGTTGGAGCACTCGGTGCTGTAATTGGCTTAGCAGGAGCCTTCACAGTAACGGTTGTTGAAGCCTTATAACTGCCATCTTTCGTTGTAACTGTAATGATGGCTGTTCCTTCACCAACTGGTGTTACTACTCCATCCACAACCTTAGCTATCGTTTCATCACTAGAGCTCCAAATCACGTCTGGATCCGTTGCGTTTGAAGGCTCAATTGTTGCTTTTAGTGTTCCACTAGCTTCACCAGCTGTTAAATCGAGCGTCTCCTGATCTAACCTCACCCCAGTCACATTCACAACTGGTGGAATGGGTTCACTTACATGTACTGTTGTTGAAGCTGTAAAACTTCCATCTTTGGTCGTTACTGTGATGATTGCTGTGCCCACACCAACTGGAGTGACTACTCCGTAAACAACCTTGGCTACTGTCTCATCACTAGAGCTCCAGATGACACCCTTATTCGTTGCATCGGCAGGTGCCACTGTCGCTTGTAGCGTTTCATTGCCTTCTCCAACTGTTAAATTAAGTGTGGTCTGGTCTAACGTTACTCCCGTTACGATAACGATAGGCGGTTTAGGGGCTGCCACATTAACGGTCGTTTTAGCCGTAAAGCTACCATCTTTAGTCGTCACGGTGATCGTTGCTGTTCCTTTACCCACCGGAATGACAACACCGTTCACTACGGTTGCGACAGTTTCATCACTAGAGTTCCAGAACACATCTGTGTCCGTCGCATTTGCAGGTTCTATTGTCGCCTTCAGTAAGGCATCCGCTTCACCAGCAGTTAAGTCTAGCGTTTCCTGATCAAGCTTCACTCCAGTTACGTTCACAACTGGTGGGATTGGAGCACTCACAGTAACTACGGATGTAGCCGTATAACTTCCATCCATAGAGGTTGCTGTGATCGTTGCTGTTCCAATACCTACCGGTGTCACCACACCGTTCACAACGGTCGCAACCGTTTCATCACTGGAGCTCCAAATTACTGTTTTGTTCGTGGCATTAGCAGGTGCGATGACAGCTTTCAATGTATCTCCCGCTTCTCCCTCTGTTAACTGGAGTGTTGTCTTATTCAAGGTCAATCCGGTTACGATGACATCCCCCACATCGTTTACCGTCAAGTTAAAGGTGTAAGTGTTGCTTAATTTCCCATCATCTACTTTGACAGAAATCACACTGGTACCGAAAGCATTTACCGCCGGTGTAATTTCTAACGTTCGTTGCTCACCACTTCCACTTACCTTCAGGCCACTATTCGGAATTAAAAGAGTATTTGAGGAGGTAGCGGATACTTGTAGGTCATCTCCATCTACATCAATGACCTTAAAAGATCGTGATACCGACTTATTTTTGTCCGTTGTAGTATTTCCCATGAAGCCAGTGTCTTGCTTCCAGCTTGCTCCCGTAATTGTTCCGTTCTTACCTGCAGTGACCAGTGTATTATAAGCAACATTACCATCATTACTATTCGCTAATTTATAGTTTAAAGCCAGATTAGGCTCCGTCCCTTTCAAATCGACGTTCATTTCGCGCACAATGTCACTCTGAGTTTTGGCTTTACTCCAGAACCTAACATCTCTCATTCCACCGTTATAGTCTCCGTCCTGTCTCCAAGTGCTTTTACCAAGCCAATTGTTCGGACGCGCAACGTTACCAACCGTGCTTAAATCCATAGGTCCTTCTGCTTTAAGAACGCCATCCCAATAAATACGTCCCTTTTTCTGAGTGTGATCATAAACAATCGCGACATGAACCCACTTGGAAATCGGAAAATCTTCAGCGACATTAATGTCTCCTTTATTGGTGTACGCGGTGAAGTTCATTTTTTTTCCGTTAAAGCCTACAAAAATATTGTGGTCTGCCTCACCGATTGAAGATTCGAAAAATCTCATCCATGTATTAAAACCATTGACCTTCAAAAATCCTTCAACTGTAAAAGAGTTCCCATAAATACGTTGATCCGGGAACGACACATAATCCCCGCTACCGTCAAAACTAAGATAGTCCCCACCATTCAGTTCTGTCAGATAAGGTGCATCGTTTACTGGGTTTACAGTAATTGTGGCAGTGCCTAAATCTGGATTGAATGCGGCAGAAACTGTGGTATTCGCATTTTTTTGATAATTTTGATAACCGGCTACTGTAGTATCCCATAGCTTAAAGCGAATGGAAGCTTGTCCGTTCCAATCTTTCCCTGGGACAAAACGTATTTTCTCCGATTTCAGCAGCAGAAAAGCTTTAGTGTCCGACACCGGCTCGATATTATACCAGATATTTCCTTGTGTGTTGTAATATTGCCAGGCCCCATTGGTATTATCAAAAGATACCACAGCAATCCCTGTTGTCGCTGGATCGGTTACCTTTGCTGCCAAAAGACTTGACACAACAACGCCCGCGTTGGAAGTATCATCTTCATTAATGGACGGTATCACTACTGGGCTATTCTCGAGCCAACCAAAGCTCGATTTTGCACTCATGATTTGAGGATGGATCGGCCCCACACCTTGCACCACAAGTCCAGTGGCTAACGAAATACTAATGCCTATTTTCATAAATGATGGCTTCAAACTCTTTTTCCCCCTCTAGCTTAAATCATGTCATCATTTCGACAATAATCGAGAGTATTATACAAAATTATGATAAACGAAAAATAAACAAAAAAAGAACCCTCGAAATCTAATCGATTCGTCGGTTCTCTTTTTCTTATACTAATTCATCATCTTCTTAATCAACGCTTTGAGCTCAGGATCAGGTGAAGTTCCAAGCTCCTGTTGAAGGGTCTCTTCCAATTGCCCATATCGCCGATAGGCTTCATTCATTCGCCCTAGTTCAATATATAAATGGATGATTTCCTGATGGATATCTTCTCTCAAGGGGTCCAATTTCAATATTCTCTCAAAGTAGTGCAGTGATTGTTGAGGTTCGTTCTGCTCCATGTGAAATCTACCTGCCAGTTCCAGCAGTCCAATAAAATCCTGTTCAAGACGGAGTGTCTTCCCACTGGCCCAATCGTATGATTTTCCTTTGAGAAAGGTTCCAGTATACAATGTTTCCACTAGATTGAACCACGCTGAATTTCTTTTCAAGACATGTCTAATTTGCTTCAACAATCGCTCAAATTCATACAAATCACAATAAACACTGCGTTCATCTATACTAATTTCATTTCTACTCGCCTTTATTACACTAGGACCGATTGCTTTTCGAATATAATATAAGGTAGAGTTCAGATTTTTGAGCGCTTTTTCAGGTTCCAGCCCGCTCCATAAGGTGTCGATAATTTCTTCACGGCTAACGGTTCCTTTACTAACCAAAAAAGCAAACAACTCTTCGGTTTTTGGACTTCTCAACTTAATGGGCTCTCTGTCTTGCGTCCGGCGGTATATCTTTAGTCCATTAAATAAAAGCACTTCCATAACAGGCTGAACCGTCACTCCTCGATTTATTTTTTTGATCTTATCCAGAGTTTTAGTTAATCGCTGAGCAGTTACAGGCTTCAACAGATAATCGACAGCACTCAGTTCGAAGGCTTGCAGTGCGTACTCGTCATACCCTGTAACAAAAACCACATCAATCGATTCATCTAGTTCATGTAAAAAGGCAGAAAGCTTCATTCCATTCGTGTCAGGCATAGAAATGTCCAAAAATGCAACATCAATCGAATTTCCCTTTACAAATTCATAGGCTTCTGTCGGATCCAGAAAAGTACTGTATACTTCAATCTCACCACTCTGAGACAATATTCTTTTTAACCGCTTAATTGATAGTTCTTCATCATCTACGATAATAGCTCGAAGCATGTGTCAACCTCCTACCCGCTTGCTATGCTGTTTGGGGATGTCAAAAGAAACCCGTGTACCTTTTCCTTCAACACTTTCAATACAAACACTTTTTCCATAAAGAAGTTTGATGCGCTGACTGATATTCCACAGCCCTACGCCTCTTTTATCTACATCTGATCGCATGATCTCCTTCAGCTTGTGTTCGCTCATTCCACATCCATCATCTTCTACAACAAAGCTGACCACAGCAAGATCCGACGACTCTTTCACAGCTATAGTGACCTTTCCTCCGCGTAAATTGGACATCAGTCCATGTCTTATAGCATTTTCCACTAATGGTTGTAAGATCAGTGGAGGAATCCGGCTATCTGAATTTGCGGTTATATCATATTGGACTTGTAATCTCGAACCAAAGCGCACTTTTTCAATATTAACGTAAGCTTTAACCAGTTCTAGCTCACTCTCCAGGGTCGTTAACGAATCCAACTGTTTGAAATCAAAGCTACTTCTCAAATACTGTGATAGCTCCAGTGTTAATTCCTCAGCCTGCTCAGGTTCTTCCACACATAATGCAGCAATTGAATTCAGGGCATTATACAAGAAATGAGGTTTAATCTGAGAACGTAAAAAGGCGATTTCGGCATCTTTTGCCATTTTCACGGAAGCTCTCAATCGGGTCAGACTTTTCACTCGCGCCATTAGCTCCTCCGCTTCAAACGGTTTCCCCACATAATCATTTGCCCCTTTGTCCATGGACAATTTCATATCGGTAAGTCTGTTTTTCGCCGTTAACATTAATACAGGGAGCTCAAAGGCAGTGAACCTTTCTCTGATCTTTTGCAGCACCTCATAGCCAGAAATATCAGGCATTGTAATGTCCAGAACAACCAGGAAAAAGTCTGAATTCTTCGATAGCTCATCGAGTGCCAGCTGCCCGCGGTTCACGACAACAATGGGATATCCCTCTAGCTTGAACAAGTTGATCATCGATTGAAGGTTAGCAAAATCATCGTCCACGACCAAGATCGGTTCATTGATTTTACCTTTAATATATACGGGGTACTCCTGACGAGGGAAGACAACCTCTCTATAAGGAAGTGTCTTTTCAACCATTGGACCCGTGATTTGATTAGATAACTTCTCCCAGCGTGGAAGGGTAAAAATAAAAACCGAACCTTTACCTATATTAGATTCCACTCTAATGTTCCCACCATGTAACTCCACTAACTTTTTGGTAATGCTGAGTCCAAGACCTGTTCCACCATGACTATGGATTTCAGCTTCGTCCACCTGCTCATAGGCCATAAAAATACGTTTTTGCATATCCGGTGCAATTCCAATTCCCATATCTGCTACACGAACTTCAACCCATTCATGCATAGCTCTTGCACTAATATGTATTTCACCTTGCTCCGTAAATTTAATCGCATTATCTACCAAGTTGTGCAAAATCTGAATCAGCCGATTGCCATCCGCATGCACCGTAGGGAAATCTGGAGCAACACTGTTTATGAGCAGGATCGACTTTTCTCCGAGCAGGAACGAATGAATACCGATGACAGAATCAACTACAGCTTTCAGATCTAACGTGCTTTTATATAATGTGATATCTCCATGCTTCATTTTAGAATAATCGAGCAATTCGTTTACCATATAAGTTAATCTTCTGCCACTTCCCAAAACGATCGCTAGATTCTGCGCTTGCCTGTCGGTAACTGGACCTTCAACCCCATTAAGAAGTGTAGCGGTAATATTCACTATGGCATTCAATGGTGTTTTCAGCTCATGAGAGGTGTTGGAGAGAAACTCATCTTTAATTTTGTCCAATCCAATTAGCTGGTTTTTCATTTCGTCTATCGTATGATAAGCCTCGAAAAAACGGAGAACAATTAGTACGATCATAATGATATTAAAAGCAACAATGTAGAACTGTCCAAGCCAAAGATTCTCTTTCATCGAAAGCGCAAACAGAATAATGTCTATGGAGTACAGATTAATAGCAAGAATCGCCAAGAACAGCAGCAACGATTTGATCCGATTTACTTCTGCGCTTCTAATATACAAGAGAGCCACTCTAAACAACATCCAAATTAACATCAATTCATATACAAAAATCACATACGAAGAGAAGACCGTATAAGTACGAATAGGCAGAATCACTACCAGAATTATAAAGCTGCCTAGTATAATCGTTACGGCTTGCGCAAGTTTTAAAGAGATTATGCTTTTCTGCATTTGGTAGAAAAATATAGCCAGAACAATAAAACCCGATATGGAGGTAATATCTTTCACTTTGTATAAGACAATAAACGAAAGGTTTGGGAAAAACAGTAACAGCGAACGTTCTCCAATCAATCCATGATAAATCGCGAGCACCAAACAAATAATAGCAAACACTAATAAGGAGTAGTCCTTCTTACGGTATAACGCAGCCGCTACAAAGCAGATAACAAAAATAAGGGATAACGTTCCCAAAATTGCAACTGTGCTAAATTCACGAGCCATACTCTTCTGCTGGTTCTCCATCATCGCGGCTTCTTCGCCAAAAGTCAGAGATACGGGAATGCCTGCATTTACATATTCATAATTAGACACTTGAATGATGATCTCAACATCACCCTTTTCAGATGAAAACAGCCCAACCTGCGGAATATTCCCCGACTTGTAATCGGCTGTACTCATAGCTGGCTTTCCATCCTCAATCAGTAGATGTCCATTCGCATATATCGCACTTGAAAAGCGGATGTTCGTTTTTTTTATGGCAAATACACCGTTTACAGGTACATTTTTCAGCACCATCCGATAAGTAGCAGAACCAAATTTAGGTAATGGTTCCCCATCAATCACTTTGCCATTCCACTGTGAAGGGACCTCCATCCATGCTGAAGGAACTGGTTTTTCTGTGTTTGCTCCTATAAAATGCTCAGGCGTTAGCAACTGGTTCCAATAAAATTCCCACTCACCATCTAGTTTGATAATCTCTTGTTCTTGGTAATCCCACGTTGAAAGATCCATACTACCCTTCTGAACTTGCAGGTGATTCGCATGCCGATCGTTGTCTATAAAAACGGATAGCGGTATTGTTGCTATCGAGATGAAAGCGATTAAATAAATAAGTAACGTCCTTTTGAGCATCGTAGGCCCCTTTTCTATGGAGAAGTAAAGCTGCAGCAAACGCTTGGGGCATCGTGCAACACTTGGAATAAATAGAATATCAGTAGAATATAAGATAAATGATATATCACGATAAAATAATTCTATAAAATTTTCTGTTTTCCTTCATGTTTCGACAATTCATTGGAATCTTGGTTAGCTATTACCGATTAGTATTAAGTGATTACTCGGTCTATGGGACTATGCTATATTATGCTCTATAGCTTGTTACAAGCAAGTCGTTCGGACTCAGGTGACCTTTTTTTGCTGAATTCTTTGGATTTCGCCATGTTATCGGACTCAGTTGCAGCTATTTGCTCAAAGCCACCTCATTTATGCTCATAAGATTTAATGATCAAAATAGCCTTAATAGCTGCGGTACTGTCCGTAAATAGTCTACTTAACTTCTGTATAGAGAATACGACGAGACAAAACATTTTCAGTGTGCTATATGATCTGAAAAATGGTTATCAGTTCTTTCTTTAACTTACCAAAAAAGAAAGCCATTCAGAGGAATCTCTGAATGGCTTTCTTTTTCTCTGTATATCGGACAAGAGGAATTAAACTTTAGTTCTCTGTTTTACCGAAACGTTCCTTAATCATATCTGCAATTTCCTGAACCTGTGCTTCCACGGCAAGTGGATCATAGGGCCAGAAGCGTTCTCCATCAAGCTTGAACACGCGATTGTTCTTCACGGCATCCAGGGATGACCAAACTGCTGAAACTTCATCCAGTGAACCTCCGTTAGACAAATCCAAAAAGATATAGTCACCTGCGTAATCTGCAAGCTTTTCCTCGGATATCGCTACGGTATCTTTATCCTGATTAATGAGCTCTTTCTGTACAATGGCTGGTGCTTTCAGTCCGAGCTGTTGATAGATGGCCTGTCCACCGCGATTGACACCATCCCCGTTGATATACCATTCTTTGCCGAACAGACTGAAGTTGGAGAAGGTTGTACCTTCCTCGACTAGTCCTTGAATAGACTCCTTGGCGGCCTGCACTTTTACTTCGAATTGGGATAACCAATCTTTGGCTTCCATCTGTTTGTTCAAGATTTCACCAAAAGCCGTGATTTCTTCATGGACATTGTCGTATGTTCCGTAAGGGATGATGAGTGTTGGTGCGATTTTACGATATTGCTCATTCAGTTTCTCATCTCCACCGACAGTAACGATCAGGTCAGGCTGTAATGCCAAAATTTTCTCAACTGATCCCCCGTCAATCCGGCCAATGTCTGCCACGCCCTCAATATGATCAAGCACATATGGGCTTTCCAGCTCATAATCTGGCGCGCCTACAGGCTTGACGCCAAGTGCCAGAAAATCAGCAAGGTAACCTTGCGTAACGATACGTTGAGGATTTACGGGAATTTTAACATCTCCGTTAACTGTCGATATGACCTGTGTTGCTGGTGCGCTGGTCTCTGGTTGTTCTTCTGTTACGGCAGGAGCGGAAGTTTTATTTTCTGTTGTTTCTTCCGCTTGGCCTGAGCAGCCAATAATTCCTATTACGAGTAAAAGGATCATGAGCCCGGCCGACCATTTTGATTTAACCCCTGTCATTCTGCTTCTCCCCAATCAATAATGATTATCTTTCTCAATTAAACCTCCTATGTATCTTAGCTTTTGTACACAATTATCGTCCATCTCAAAATGTGACCAATTCCATATGGACAAATGTTACCTAGCCTTAACACTATTCTCCCGAATCAGGATATCTACCATAAGTTCAAGTTGCTTCTCCAGAGACAAGGCATCATTACACCAGAATTGCTCCAGCTGGAGAGGGTATATGCGACGATTTCCGTTATTCATAATCTTGCGCCAGCCCGGGCGCTCGCTAAGTGTATCTGGTGAATCGTGATACAGGCCACCTTCATGTGCCGGAAGAACAAGAAACATATGATCTGCTGCATATTCTGCCAATTGATCTTCTTCGATGTATTGATGATTGTCAGGTTCCAGAACATCCCGGAGGATGTTAGGCTGGGGAGTAAGATGAAGTCCATAATACACGTTATAGGCTGCTCTAGCGGTTGCATTCCAGATACAAATGGTGCCGTCTTCCCACAGCTCATATAGACCAACTGTTTCACCAGGTTTAATAAAATCTTTTAGTCGATCAGATTCGGTTCTGGCCCGTGTTATGTAATGTTCGATCCAATCCTCGGCTGCCTGTTCTCGTCCTACAATTCGGCCAATCAGACGAACAGTCTCGAGTCGACCCAGTTGGTTCCAAGGGAGAACAATGACCTGGGATATACGTTCAAGTTGTTCGAGCTTGTGCGGCAAGTAGTACAGATAATCCGGTGCGATGATTAAATCAATCGGTTCAGCGCGTAGCATTTCTTCCACGCCATGTTCATCCAGATCAATTACGTCATGCAACTCATCCTGGATTAATGGAGACAGGGCCCAAGGAAGGAAGGAAGCGGCCACGGGTTTAATGCCGAGGGCAAGCAGATCCCCTGTATACTGAACGGTTGCAATCCGTCTCGCACGTGGCTGTAATCGATACTCACTTGGGCTGATCCCGGTGAATTGCTTAAACTTGCGGCTTAAATATAGACCGTCAGCATAGCCTACCAACAAGGCAATATCATTCAATGTGGCCTGTGTGGATAGGAGGTATTGCTTTGCCTTATCTATCCGAACTCGGGTCAGATGAGCCTGGAAGCTGCGTCCCACCTGTTTTTGAAAAAATCTAGAGAAATAGCTTGCGTTAAATCCGGTCATGCGGGCAATGTCTTCCCGGGTGATATGATCTCCATAGTGATGATTGATATAGTAAATAGCATCCCGAATTACGCTGTCTACCATTTCTGTGGCAGGTTTAACAGCCAGCTTGAACAACTCAAGCAACTCACTCAGCAGAAAATGGGAGCGGGCTTCTTTGGACTGAATGCTGCCTGAACGTTTGTCGGTTAGTTCCTGGATAATGGCAAGAATCCGTAGCCCTTGTGAACTGGTTCCAGTCCTTGATCCATGTGCAGGCAAGTTCTCTGAGGTAAGTTCATAGACACGCTTCTCATGAGTCTCTTTCGTTAATCCGTATTCCAGTAAGCCAATATGATATATCGTGAAGGCAGAAGCCGGAGTATGTATAAGCTCCAGGGAGCATGGGGGATACAGGAAAAGGGTCTGGCCTTTAAGTAAAACGCCATGTACCTGCCCATAGTGGAAGTTCACCGTGGCTGTACAGGTCACCAGCGAAGGCGATTCTATGGGAATAATTCCGGTTTGCTGTGCTGCTTCCCAAGGAATCACTCGGGCATTTGTCAGTACAAGCATAGCTGCAGCCTCCTAGTCGTATGTTCTATCTTGAACATATCATGTATGGACTCGAATAATCAATCTGTGAGAAGAACGTCGACATAAACAGAGGAGTGATGGCAAGGTGACTAATTAACACTTGTTCAACTTAGAATAAATCATAATTTAAAAAAGTCTTGTTACTTCCATCAGAAAATAATAAGACACCTTAGCGTACTCCCGACAGCTGTCTTTATCCGTATACTTTTGGCTGCTCCTCCGTCGCACTCCATACGAGAGCGTGGATTGAGATCATATTAGCAGCAGATCTTAGTAAAGGAGATGCTCAGCAGCAGTTCATGCCGTCCCCCTGTTCCACACGTGCCGGAGCAGCCATACTGATTTACAGAATTCTTATACAAAAACAAATACAAAATAGAGCACCTCAAAAATCATATTCATGTGGTTTTCGGGATGCTTTTTTGAAGTCGTTACCTTGGAATGGATACAAAAGTTTGCTATTGACTTTACCCTTAGGGGAAGGTGCATAGTGGAATTGAACATTAAATATTAAAGAAATGGAGATGAGATTGTTGCTTTCTATAGGAGAATTCTCGAAGATATGCGAAGTGTCAACCAAAACGCTGCGGTATTATGATGAAATCGGATTAATTCATCCCGATGAGATTAATCCTGAGAACGGTTATAGGTATTATTCCATCAAACAACTATCAAAAATGCTCTTTATCAACCGTTTGAAATCTTATCAATTCTCTCTGGAAGAAATCAAAGCTATTCTGGGATGGGAGGAGGATCAGTTTGAAGAGAAACTTAGTGCAGTCCTTCATCTCAAAAAAAGAGAAATACAAGAGAAACTACGAACTTACGAATATACGTTAAAGCAAATTAATAGTGATGTTCTAAATTTAGAGAATGGAATATCTATGATGTCCTACCTAAATAAGATAGAAGTGCAGCTTGTTGAAACCAAACCAATGCATATTCTTTTCACGCGTCAAATGTTGAGCAGTGATGATTATGCACTCGGATATGGTAAGTATTTTAGCAAGCTGTATGAAACCATTGCCACTGAAAAGCTGACCTTGCAGGGCACGCCAATAACCATTTATCACAGCCAAGAATATAATCCTGCCGGGAATGATACAGAGTTTGCCCTACCTATTAAGGAGAATATAAAAGGAACGAGAGAATTATCTGAGGAGCTATGTGCGAGGTCGGTTTATAAAGGCCCTTATTCAGAATTGACATCGGTCTATGCGAAGCTCACAGAATGGATAGAAAATGAAGGTTATGAAATGGTGAACTCACCCTATGAAAAATATATAACAGACCCCTCGCAAACTACTGATCCTGAGGATCTTGTTACTGAGGTGTATTTTCCAGTTAAGAAAAGATCGTAGCCGCACTCATCATCACATAAAAATTTGATTAAAGGAGTTATCGATATGCACAAAAACTACTGGCCTACAAAAGACTGGCAAACTTCAGATCCGGCTAGCTTAAAAATGGATGCTGAACAACTTTCAGAACTAGAAGCTAAGATTAAATCCGACTATAGTAATATAAACGGAATTGTAGTGGTGAGCAATGGATATATTGCCTATGAACAATACTTCAATGGCTATGGCCCGGATGATCTGCATCATGTGGCTTCTGTAACGAAAAGCATCTTATCCGCCCTCATTGGTATTGCCATTGATGCCGGATATATCAAGCATGTTGATCAGAAGGTGCTGGATTTTTTCCCTGACTATGTTCCCGACGATGTTGCTTCACACCCGCAAAAACAAGAAATCACGATACGCCATTTGCTCAACATGACCGCTCCCTATGCTTTTGAAGACTGGCATGAACCACTGGAGCAACTCTGTAGGTCGTCCGACTGGGTCAAATTCACACTTGATATCCTTGGCCACCGAGGGAATGTTGGTGATTTTAAATATTCCACCGCAGGGGCGCACTTACTGTCGGAGATCATCACTCGTTGCACAGGAAAAAGTGCCCGTGAATTTGGTAACGAGCAATTATTCAGTCCGATCGGTATGACGGAAATCCCGGATTATGAGATGAAATCATTTGGGTTTGATGATTTATTTGGGGTAAATGTGAAGGGATGGGTGGAAGACTCCAATCGTATCACCACAGGAGGATGGGGACTTACGTTGTCTCCACGCGATATGGCGCGCTTTGGTTTATTATATTTGAACCGCGGAAAATGGGAGAACAATCAGATTATTTCGGAGACATGGATTGAAGATTCAACAGCGATGAACCCTAATCATTATGGTTATTTGTGGTGGCTACGCGAAGAAGATGGGATTTACACTTACTCAGCTTTAGGGGATGGTGGTAATGTCATTTGCTGCATTCCAGAAAAAAAACTTGTCGTAGCTATCGCCTCAGAATTCACACTTCAGCCTCGTGACCGGTGGCCTCTGATTAAGGATTGTATAATTCCGTCTGTAGTAGAGTAAAAAAGTAATGTTAGAAACATGCTGGTTGCCACTTCATTAACATCAAGAAGAGCGACCAGCTGTCTACACTCTAAATCATTTTTACTTCAAGGAAAAATAATATCTCCTTCGTTGCTGCTTACATCAAAAAATCCTACTTTGTGTTTTATAGCCAACTCCCGCATCGCCGTGTAAGCTTCGTCAGCTACGGAATACGCGAACGCCGCATAGATGACGGATGTGCCAAGCGAGTAGTCAGTCAACCGGTTATCCGTTCCGGCCTCCTCCATCGCCTCAAAAATCTCATCCTCTACATTCATATTTGGAAATTGCTCGGACAACTCACTATAAAAGCGTTGCAGCGCCTCCGATAAAACTGATGGATCACTATAGGCACGGTCTTCCGACCACTGCACTTGCTGATCATACCACTTCATAAACGCTGCTCTCTCTTGCGGTGCTTTAGACGTCTCGAACGCCATCAAATCATAGCTCATTTAAAATCCTCCTCTAACCCACCCTAATCGTGCATTTTCAGTTCCTAAAAAGTTTCGGACTTGAAAAAACTTCAATCATTCACTTCAAGTGGTAATTTAATGAAATGACAATTGTCTTGATTATATATTAAAAATCATCAGATCAATACTATAGAATCACGATACTTATTCACCCATTAAATATCATGTGAACTCTGGTATATCTACAAAAGTAACCACTGGCTCCAATACGCCATGCAATTCAAACAAGATTAGTTCGTTCCCACCTTGACGCAGAAGCGGTGCCGGTATGTAAAGCGTTTTTGTCGGACCCTTCTCCCAGTAGCGACCTAAATTAAAGCCGTTTATAAAAGCTTGACCTTTACTCCATCCGTCCAGCCGCAAAAAAGTATCCTCAGGCTTACTAACTTGAAAACACCCCCGATAGAAAGTGGGCTGCTGACGTTCTTCGCAATCTATCGAAGTGAATGATAATCCTTTAAGATCGGTTAATGGCAAGGAACGAATGGTCCAATCATGCAAAAATTGATAGCCGAGTCTAACGCCACAGGTTATGCCTTTCGGATCACGGAGCAGCGGGCCATAATTTACACGCCCCATGTTCTCCACAAGAATGTCGATTTGCAGTCCCTCAATCGGGATCTCTAGTGAAATTCCTCTCGGATCCCAGCGTTCAACTGTACCGACAAAGCCCCCATTCGCGAATACAAGCGCACGATCGCGTACTTCTTGAAGAACGAGCTCCACATGACTACGCGGTCCACTGATCTTCGTTGAATACAAGATAAATCCATAATCCTGACCCAGTTTCTCCATGGGCTCGGGACATGCTCTACTTTCTGGGTGAGACAAAACGTCTAACTGAGTGAACAGTGGTGCTGCTTCTGTCATCAACACTTTACCATAAGCTTGTGACTTTATTAACGGCGGTAATTCCAGTGGCGGCAACGTCACGTATTTCTCAATTATTTTTCGAGCTGCGTAGAATTTTGCTGTTGGCTTACCAGATTCGTCCAGCAGTGTATCATAATCGTAGCTGGTTACGATGGGCTCATATTTGTCAAAAAGATTTGCCCCATTCATAAATCCAAAATTCGTCCCCCCATGAAACATGTAGAAGTTAACAGAGGCTCCTAGAGCCAGCATTTCATCCAAAGTCTCCGCTACTTCTGATTCGGGGCGGGTATTATGCGGTTTCATCCAGTGGTCAAACCATCCATTCCAGAATTCCATGCACATCAACGGCCCCGTAGGCTGATATTCACGTAATTTAGCAAAGGCTTCCTTTGCCCGTGAACCGAAATTTACTGTGGCGAACACTCCGTCGATCATACCGCCTTGGAGCATATGATCTTCAGCTCCATCTGAGGTGAATAGCAGAACATCCATGCCGCGGGCGATCATTCCTTCTCTCAGATACTTCAGGTAAGTCTTATCACTTCCAAAGCTTCCATATTCGTTCTCTACCTGAAGGGCGAGCACAGGTCCACCTTTAGTACTTAACAAAGGTCGCAATCTTGGAAGTAACACATCGAAGTAGGCATCCACCTTAGATAAATAAACCTTATCATTACAACGCAGTTGGATGTTATCGTCTGCAAGTAACCAAGCTGGCAATCCACCAAATTCCCACTCCGCACAAATATAAGGACTTGGCCGCAAAATCACGTGCAATCCGAGCTCTCCGGCGAGCTTAACGAAAGCCTCGATGTCAGCAAAGCCTGCGAAATTGAAGTCCCCTTCCTCTGGTTCGTGTAAATTCCAAGGAATATAGGTTTCAACAGTATTCAATCCGCAAGCCTTCAGCTTCAGCAAACGATCCTGCCAATATTCCGGAACGATCCGGAAATAATGAAGCGCACCAGAAAGCAACCGGATAGGTTGTTCGTCTAATATAAAATGATCCCCTGATATGGATAATTTCCGCATAAAATTTCTCCTCCAACGTTGAGATAGGTTATCTCATTATAAGGAATAAAAATAGCAACCCATATGGACGATTCTAATGAAATATATGGAGAATTCATTGGTTGCTAGAGGCTTTTGTAATGCTATACACTATATCCATAGGGGGGTGGTTACGGATGTCAAAAAGAACTCATATTTGGTTAATTACCACAGATCAAATGCGTGCGGACGCACTAGGTATCGAGAATGCTTCCGTACTGACACCTGAGCTTGACAAGCTTACTTCGGAAGGCACACTCTTCACTGGAGCTTACTGCGCTAGCCCCGTTTGTACGCCCTCACGTTCCTCCATTTTTACTGGAAGGTACCCTCATGTCCATGGTGCTTGGAACATCGGTACCACACTAAAAGAAGACGAACATACCTTGTGCGATCATTTAAAGAAAGCGGATTATAAAACCATCGGTATAGGAAAGATGCACTTCCGTCCACAAATGAAGGAGGACTTTTCACAAGAATATGAAGATCCTGCTTATCGAGATCGCGGAAGAGCTTCCGATGGAACGTACTACGGATTTGATGAGCATCATATTACTGAAGACAATTGTATCGGGGAATATATGGAGTGGCTTAGGGAACGCAACCCGGAAGTAGCAGAACGATTCAGTAAAGACCGTTTCAGAGCCTCCGATGCTCAACACGATGTGTGGGAGAGCGAAATTCCACCGGAGCTGCATCAGACTTACTGGATTGCTGAACGGAGTATCGATGCTATCCTCGCCCACAAAACCGAGCAACCGTTATTCTTATGGTCCAGTTTCGTTGATCCGCATCATCCCTTTGACCCTCCAAAAGTTTATACGGATATGTACACGGACATTGACATTCCGTCTCCAACCAGAGAAGCTGACGACGTGTTTCTTCGTCCTCCACATTTGCTGCGTCAGAATCAGGGAGGATATTGGCCTGGTGGCGGTGAAGAGCATTCTCTTGATGAAGCGCATATGAAACGGCTCACTCGAAATTATTATGCGATGATTACCTTCATTGATGAGCAGATCGGACGTATTATAAAAGCTTGGCGTCAAAAAGAAATGTACGATGATGTTGTCCTCCTCTTTACCAGCGATCATGGAGAACTGCTCGGTGACCATGGACTAATTTACAAGGGGCCGTGGTTTTATGAAGGGTTAACACGAATCCCGATGATCGTACGCGGTCCTGGGATTGCTTCCGGGCAACGGGTGTCTGCTTTGATGGAACATGTTGATATTGTCCCTACCCTGCTTGAAGCCGCAGGTCTCAAATTCCCCTACGGAATTCAAGGCGTGTCACAGATGGAAGTGCTAGCTGGCAGGGAGTCCCATGTACGTAATTCTGCCCTAACCGCTTATATTGCTCATGATCGCGGCATAAACGCTAAGTGTTTGCGCACTACACGTTATAAGTTAGTTATCTTTGCAGGAGAGACCTACGGTGAATTATATGATCTAAAAGAGGATCCTCATGAAAACCACAATCGTTTTGAAGATCCCGATTATAGTAAAATTCGTCATTCGATGGTAGAAATGCTCGTCCATCGAATGATTCAAGATCAGGACCCTTTGCCAGAACGCCGGAGTAGCTGGTAAATCAAAACACCTATTAAACCCCTTAATATTTCCATAACAGACGAAGGACAACCTGAATGTTCAGATTGCCCTTCGTTTAGATCATTTTCCCAATTCAGATGCCTTTAGAATATGAGAAATTGGACGTCCGGCAATCAATTCTCCGTTGTTTACAAACCCTTCCTCTCGTCCCTCCAGCTCGTGAATAAGACGATCTCTCCATTCATGTATACGCTCGAAATTATCGGTACATCCGATCGCATTAACCTTCTCAAAGGGGTCGGTCACTAGGTTAAAGTATTGCTCTTCGCCTGTCTGAGAATACCAAATGAATTTCTCTCTTCCATCCGTTAAAAAGTGGTGCGACTTTTCTCCATAGGCCTGCTCCCCATGAATATAAGACCGCCACACTGTCTGATCCCCCTTACACAGTGGCAACACACTTTGCCCTTCTACTGTAACTGGTATTTGGATGCCAGCAGCTTCAAGAAACGTTGGCATAATATCGCGAAGTTCTACAATAGAATCGAGCCGGGTACCTGGAAGAAGTCCAAGCGTTTCTCCCGGGTCATACACTAAGAAAGGAATCTTAGCACTCCCTTCATATGGAAGAGACTTGCGGAAATAATGGTGATCCCCCATCATCTCACCATGATCAGAAGTAAATAGAATCAAAGTTTCATTTAAAACTCCATATTCCTGCAGCCCATTGATTAACCTCCCAATTTGGTCGTCAAGATGCGTTATAAGTGCATAATATGCGGCCCGGGCACGATCCAATCTGCGCTTTGGCAAATGAGTGAACGAAGAGGTTGGATCCTTAGCTCCGTTGAAGGCGGCACTCTCATCCACCCAGTCTCCAACTGGAGGATCGGGAAATTCCAAGTCCTTATACATATCTAGATAACATTGTGGCGGATCCAATGGGGAATGCGGGCGAACGAAGGAAGACCATAGGAAAAATGGTTTCCCAGGATCTCTTCTTCGCAAAAAGTCTAGCGACTCGGTTACGCACCAATTCGTGGGATGCATCGCTTCCGGCAAGTGCCAGGGGCGGGCAACCGTTGAGGCGTTGCAATCAAGGCCTAAGTCAGTGATATCCGAATTGGCATTGGTTTGTCTTCGCAGCCATTGTAAATAATCATCCACTTGATCATAGTGTTCATCATATATAACTTGGCTCTTGTCCCGATTGTAATGAAGATATCCATCATGAAGCACTACATTATGGAATCCACATAAATTACGTGCAGGATACACATGCATCTTGCCAACACACTGCGTATGATAACCAGCTTGTGCAAGCTCTCCGGCAATCGTATAGGCGTAATTCCATTCAACCTTATCCTGATACCCCACCCGCCCATGTGATCTTTGGCCCATTCCTGTCATGATGGCAGCCCTGGCGGGAATACAACTGGGGGTAGCTGAGTAAGCGTGTTCAAATAATATCCCTCTTGAAGCAAGAGAATCCAGGTTGGGTGTCTCAACAACGGGATGTCCCATGATGCTCAGGCAATCAAAACGCATCTGATCCACTGTGATAAGCAAAAGGTTTGGCCGTTTTGAGCCATTTTGATGTTCCAGATTAGTGTCAGTCATAACCTCACTCCCTTCTTATACCCCTGCGATGACGGACGGTGTTGCGATCATGTGCCACAAATTCGCACTTATCGCTCTTGGGCCGTCATCGTCAACGAGACCGTCGAACGTCAGTAGCTCTTCTTCTAATTCAGCTATCTGTTCCACTTTCCCTTCGGCATAACTATTGATTCGATGAATAGCCGTCCTAATCCTCTGAAGCATTCCTCCCATACGAAGATCAAAAACATCAAGACCAAACACCTTATTTTCCAGCTCCCATTGCACCCGATAATCATCCATAAATCGACTGGCTAAATCTGATAATTTTGGCAAAGTCACCTTGGAAAAATGAGCCAATCCCTCAACATTTCCTCGATGATAAGCATCACGTATGGAAATCCCTATTTCGCTCTTTATTTCAAGCAAGCGACATAAGCTGGCTTGTACAGAGAATAAGGATTGCCAAGGCAAATTGCGAGTGATCGCCTGTTCGAGCTTTTTCGCACTTTGCTGATAATGCTTCGAATACACGGTAGGAATAACATGTCGATCGAACAAACCACACAAAATATCTTGATAAAGCAAGTATTTAGCCGGATTGATAGAACATCCCCCAGGTGCCGAATTTCCTGGAACCAGGTTGGCTGCATCGAGTGCCATAAAGTCATCATAATTGCCTTGCACGCAGCTACTGAATCTTTCTTTGACATGATTCTCCACGAAACATCCCGTGTAGCACAGCTCCGCCCAAAGTTGAAGGGTAGGAAGAACCGAGAAGACGGAAGCTTCAGCACCGTTATCTCCCCATGCGGTAATCAGCACTTCTTGAATTCCATGCTTAACACAGCTATCATGAGCCAGCAGACTGACTTTGCGGCTGAATTCATTGTTTGGAGCGAAGCCCATCCATTTCCAAGCCCCACCTGCAAATCCGATATGATCATTCAGCTGCTTATGTTTGCGTAACATTCCGTCGTATTTCTCCTGCGTTTCCGAATAGTAATCCCAATAGATCAAAGTAACTTCTTCAGGGATCAGCTTAACAATATCGGGGCTGATTGGACTTTCAGCATCGTAATATTCTCCAGAACTGGCCAGACGGAAAAACATGTCGCTCCACATCATCGTACGGAAACCATATTTCCTGGCGATTTCCATAACAGTGCTAAAGTGTTTTAACATCAAGGAGGATCGATCTTGGTATCCATGCTTGTCTAGATATTTACCAAGTCCCATCATATGCGCTTCGTCCATCCCAATGTTTATGCGGCGACTACTTAGATGAGTTGCCATGAAAGCGAACATTCGATCAATTAACTCGTAAGTTCTCGGATCATCAATGAGGAGAATGTCTTGGAAATCCACTAGCGGTGCATGTGCTTGCCATTTCAATGCTTGGCCCAGATGAGCCAGCGTCTGGATACAAGGAACCAATTCTATACCAAATAGCGCGGCATACTGGTCCATCTCCCGAATTTGCTCCCCTGTATATCGACCTCTTAAATAACCGAAATAAGGATACCCCTCAAGTTCGTAGGTGTCTTCCGTATACAGTTGAACCGTTGAATATCCCATAAGCGCTAATCGCCGAATCAATTCCTTATATCCTTCATGGTTAAGAACAGCATTTCGCGAGCAGTCTACCATGAATCCTAGCTGTTCATAAACCGGCATTTCATTAATTTCAACTCTCTCACCACGACGTATATTCTCTAGAAATCGGCTGAGCGCCCTGATCAATTGATGTTCCTGTTCATACGTAATAGTGACCTGAACCTCATCGTAAGATATTCGAATGCCCTTTCCTTGTTTCTTACAATTCACTGGAATCCCTGACCGTTCTATACGAATACTCAATATTCCCGCTACTTCTGAAACAGCTGCTAACTGTTTCTCGGTTAACCCTGTCAAGTGAATGCTATGAATCATAGACTTTCCCCTCCTAATCTTATAATAAGTATGCGATCAGTAGCGCCGCACATTCTTGATTCTTCTTCAAATCATTAAACGGAAGATCCGGGCTGTTTCAGCCCGGATCTTCTCTATCCATCAATTATTCAATACCTTGTTCTTTGGCCTTCGCATTTACTTCTTCTATCATTTTATCAAGACCTTTAGCCTTATAATCGTTCAAAATGTTATTCCAGTAACTTTCAACGGGTTCTTTGGAAAGCATAATCTTCAGCAGATCATCATGGTCAAGCACAGTAAATTTATCCTTTGTTGGGGTGGACATATACGTTAACCGGATGTCGTATTCCGGAACCTTCGTATTATTCTGAATCCAATCGATATAATCGACAGCTTCTTTGCGGATCCCTTCATTAGCGATCGTCGGGTTATCCATGTTATAGCTATCTGAAGTTTCATAAGCCACCAAATTCTTTAGAAATCTGCTAGCTGGATACTTCTCATTTAATGAACCCTTTTCAATGACAACCTTCTGCCCATTTTCGATCTTGTAATCGACACCTTCAATGCCATAAGTCAACAGGTCCTTGCCTTCAGGAGACAACACATAATCATAAAGTGCCATGATGCGATCCATCTTTTTATCGTCAACTTTATTGCTGAAATAACTTTCCGACCAGTACGTTTTAAAAATAGCATGTGAGCGTTCACCATCAGGTCCAATAAGTGGCTTGAGTGCCTTTATGCTCTCCATGATATCCTTATCCGGATAAGCTGTTTTCCAGCGTTTTTCATACATATCGCTATTTAAATTTATAAAACCGCCACCGCTTAGAAGAGCAGCTGCTTTGCCTGCTACGAAATTGTCATAAGACTCTGCCGGCTTAACAAGCGCAATGTCTGGATCGATCAAACCTTTTTCGTACATATTCTTCATGTTCTGCAACGCTGGAAGCGCATTTTTCGAAAATACAGCGGGTATAAACTTACCATCCTCTTTGATCCATTTAAAGTCACTGCCGCTTCCATCACTCGTGGCAACCGGGTTACCGTACAACCAGAAGAATCCGCCCAGCATCTTGGTAGTTGTCGTCGTAAGACCGGTAATATGCTTACCTTCCGGATCCGACTTCACGATTGCATCAAGCATAGCTTCAAACTCTTCCCAGGTCTCAGGTTCTTTTGTGATACCAGCTTTTTGAGCAAGATCCCATCGATAGAACACCATACGATCCAGTGCGCTCCAATCGACACTCGGGAACATCCGGCGAGGAACGGTATAATACTTTCCGTCTACACCTAAACCTTTAATGTCCGGCGATTCGAAGTATTTTGCAAGGTTAGGGTACTTAGAAAGCTCCGGAAGTGCTTTGACAACACCTTGTTCAACCCATTTACGCTGATATTGCGTCCCCACAGCGTCGATCGCGAAAATATCAGGCAATTGACCGGAAGCAGCCCACATTTGAATCTTCTGGGTATAGTCATCCCAGGTCATATTGACAGGTTTTAATGTAATGTTGAACTTTTCCAACACTTGTTTGGCGATTGGGTCTTTTTCGATGTTAGCAATTTCAGCATCCGCGTCCCAGAAACCAAGAGAAATGGTCATTGGATCCTTGTAAGGGGTGTCCGTGGAATTAGAAGAATCTGGAGATCCTTCACCATTTGATGCCGCCTGCCCTTTGTCGTTATTGCCTCCACCGCAAGCTGTGAGCACCAAAGCCAATAAAGTTATGCATAATGCCAGTGTCATCATTTTCTTTCTAAGCATGCTTGAAACCTCCCTTTATACTATTTTAGGATAGAATCAATCTATTTAAAATCTTTCTTATCCTTTTATCGAACCTACCATAATCCCTTTATTAAAATGCTTCTGCAGGAACGGATAAACAACAATAATCGGAATACTCGAAACTACAATTGCTGCCATTTGAAGTGCAGGTGTGTATACCTTCCCCGTCTGCTCCTGCTCGGCCATCGTCTGTGCCATTTGACTTAGCAAGGAATTCGAAGTAATGAGTGTCTCCCGTAGATAAATTTGAAGCGGTGCTTTTGCAGCATCACTGATAAAGATCAACGCGTACCACCATTCATTCCATCTTTCCACGGCATAGAACAAAGCAAAGGTTGCCATGAATGGGGCAGAGATTGGAATAATGATTTTGTAAAGGATGTACAGATCATTTGCCCCATCCAGCTTAGCTGACTCTTCCAAACTTTCTGGAATCGTATTGAAATAGTTTTTCATAATGATCAGGTAAAACGTATTGAGACCGGCGGGTATGATCATGACGAATATATTGTTTACGAATCCTAGATCTTTAACGACTAGATAAAAGGGAATTAAACCCCCATTAAAAAACATAGTGAACAAGATCAAACTAAGCATTATGTTTCTTCCCGGCATGCCCCGCTTGGATAATGCGTATGCTCCAGCTACAGAGATCGTCATGCTGAACAACACGCCAAGCGCCGTTACAATGACAGAATTTAAAATTGAAGTCCAAAACTTCATATCCTGAAGCAACAGCTTGTATGCAGACAGGTCAAACGAAAGCGGAAAAATATAAAAGTCACTTTTACTAATCGCTTCGAACTTTGCAACAGAGATAATAAGAACATTATAGAAGGGGAAAAATGTTACTAGTGCTAGAAGCCCCAGAACTACGAATGCGACGATATCGAAGACACTCCATTTTTTCCCCTTTTTAACCGTTGTGTCGCTCACTTCCTTCTCCCCTTTTCCTGCAAATTAATACAGTCCTTCCTCACCCATTTTCTTAGCGAACGAATTGGCCGCCCATAAAAGAATCAGGCTGATAATGGACTTGACGACACCCACGGCAGTCATATATCCAAAGTCGCCCCCTATCGTGAATGAAGTCCGATAAATGTATGTATCGATCGTGTCGGCAACCGAATATACCGGTGAACTATACAGATTGAATATTTGCTCGAAGCTCGAACCTTGGGTTAGTAGTTGTCCAACTTGAAGGATTAGCAGGACTGCGACTGTACTCTTCAGTCCCGGCCATGCGATGTTTAGCAAACGGCGAAACCGGTTCGCTCCGTCCACTTCCGCCGCTTCAAACAGCTCAGGATTGATTCCTGCAAGCGCCGCTAAGTAAATGATTGAATCCCAGCCGATCTCTCGCCACACATGTGTGATATACAAAACGGGTCTAAATGCACTTTCATCTACAAGCGGAGAATTTGGATCCCCGCCAAACAACATGATGATCTGGTTATAAATCCCGTCCTTGCTTAAAATATTGATGATAATCCCCGACAGTACAACCCATGATATAAAATGCGGGAACGTCAGGATCGTCTGAAAAAACCGCTTCATTTTTGTCCTGGAAAACTCATATAAAACAATCGCCAGGATAATGGGCATCGGGAAATGAGTGATCAACTTCATCAAGCTGATAATGACCGTATTCCAAAATGCCCTTCGAAAATCGGGATCGGTCAACAGCGTTTGAAAATTTTCTAAGCCTAACCAGGGACTTCCCAGGATCCCCTTACTGTAATCAAATGATTTAAATGCTAACGTTACACCGTACATGGGAGCATAGCTGAAGAGGGCGTACCAGATTAACACCGGTAGAACCATGAGGTAAAAATACTTGTAATGTAAAATCGTTTTTCCTAAGCTTTGCTTAGGAGCATTAGTCTTTAAGCTTCGCTTAGGCGTACGAGCGGTTACAGAATCAGCCAATCTTCTCCCCACCTTTCTGTATGAGATTGTTTATGCTTGTAAGCGGTTTATATGGTAAATTATATCGGGAGTGTAAATTATCTTGTATAGAGGATACACCTCCGGTCATGTGGATTTTTCACACCTTAGTGCGTGACCTTCCTGTGACACGTAATATCGGACATAGTGAGCGTAAGATAGTCCATACCCCCCTTGATCCACAATCGCTAGGATTAATCTAAGAGCTCCATATAGAAAGGGGGATTCACTTATGCGTTCAGTGATTATTGCAGATGATGAGAAGTGGATTGTAGAGGGAATTAAAGCAGGAGTGAATTGGAAGAAATACGGCTTTGAAGTCATCGACGATGCCGAAAACGGGCAAGAAGCCCTGCAATTAATTCAATCGCTTCGCCCCACCCTTGTTCTAACAGATATTAAAATGCCTGTAATGAATGGACTTGAGCTCATTCAACGTGGCAAAGCTATCGCTCCTGATACAATCTTTATCGTACTTAGTGGACATGCAGAGTTTGCTTATGCACAAAAAGCGATGAATTATGGTACGTTCGGATATTGCCTGAAACCTTTTGAAATCGAAGAAATTGAAGGAATGCTCAACCGAATAGCCCAGCAGCACGAATCGAAGGTGGTTAAAGAAAGCCCTGTCCACGACTTCGAACTATATGAAGCGGTTTGTTCCGGAGATCTCGAACGAATTAGCTTATGGTTGGATGAGAAGAGAATTCCTTTGTCAAAGGATACGCCACATATCCCCATTGTTATCCAAGGGTTAAGTTCACCTGTAGATGTCGGCCAGTTCTCTCCCCTGGTCTTCCCGATGAGCCGCCGTCGGTTTGGCTACTTATTGGAAGAGTGCCAATACGAAGTCTTCCTTCGGGGTCTTGAATATACAGAGGTTTTACAAGAGTGCGGGGTTGGAATTGGTTCTCCTATTTCGGATATACACCAACTGGATGCGGCTTTAGAATCCGCCTCTCATGCTGCATTCAGCATGTTCGCAACGGGAATGCCAGGATGTTATCGGTTGATTCAGCAACAGGAAATACCGATCGATGAGAAGCTCAAAGAGATTTCCCGGATTCTTCATAATAAAGACCGGCTCGGTTTTATAGCAGCCATGGAATCGATAAAGAAATTATTCAAAGAGGGAACGTTTACCATTAAAGAAGCCTATTTGCTCTACACATCGATCCTGTACTTATTTCCTCGGGAAGGGACTCGGGTTAACGGCCGTTTTTTTGAAGGATATGAACAGCTCTATTATAGATACGGTACGGCTGAAGCTATGATCGATGATTTGATTCTTATGACGCTAGATATTTTTATGAACAGAAACGAAACTGATATTTCACGAATTTCAAACAACAAAGTCAAAGAGATCATGTTGTACATCCACAACCATTTTAATCAAGAAATCTCGATTCAACATTTAGCGAATCAGTTTTTCTTAAGTCCAAATTACTTATGCCAATTATTCAAGAAAGAAGTCGGCGAGACCATCATCGAACATATCAGTCGTTTAAGGATTGAATACGCTTGTAAAATACTGGTCGAGACGAACCTTTCCATTTACCAAATCGGCGAGAAATGCGGTTTTCAGGATTATTTCTATTTCACGCGAATTTTTAAGCGGCATCTCAAGATGACACCAACGCAATATAGGGAACAAAACAATGAAGACATTTAAGAGACTATCCATCCGTACTCAGGTTTTGCTATTCGGGTTGTTTATTGTTGCTATTATCCCAATCATCGTCTCTAGGGTATACCAACTATCAAGCGAGACCATCATTAATCAAAATACGCAATACAATACAGAGCTTGTCTCCCTTCTCAAGCAACGGATTTCTAACAACTATGCCAACGTTTCTTCCATGATGATGAATGTAGGGTACGATTCGACCGTCCAAAAGTTCCTAGTCGAGAATGATAAGCTTCGAGGCTACGACCTATCCCAAAAGGTAGAGGGGCTATTGAGTATCGCGCGAAATATGAATACAGACATCTTAGATATTATTGTTATCGGTAGCTCTAACACACGTATTTCATTAGCGGGAAGAACAAAATATGCTGTTGATCTTATGAAGACGGCTGGGGATGATGGAATCGTTCATTATCGCGGATACAGTCCTCCAGACAAGGTCATCGACAAGAGAAAATTACTGTTCGGGATGAACATCTTTGCTTCTGGTGACACGTCCCTATATGGCGAAAAAATCGGCTACATCGCAGTTATTGTGGATATGAAGGCTATTCAAACTGAAATTTCAGAGTACCCTCGATTGGTCGGAACCAGCTTTTTTATGATGGATGATAAAGGGCTGATCTACTCAAATAGTGATGAACCGGAGGACATGCTCCAGCAGTTTCAAACTCGGGCAACTGGAAGGAATGGAGAGTCAATCGTTGAAACAGTCAACGGAAAGAAATATGCTATTCAGTCCTTTATCTTACCGGAGATCTCTGGAAAAATCATAACCGCTGTTCCTGTCCATAATTTAATGAAAGAACTGGAGAAATTAAAGAAGGTCAGCTATGCTCTTCTAGCATTAATCTTGTTGGTCGTCTCTATTCCCTACTCTGTGCTCATGATGAATCTCTTAAGACCATTGTCTAGGCTTATGCGCTATATGAATCAATTAAAAGGCGGAAGTCTAGGAATATTGAACAACAAGGTCGATTTAAAAGGCTATGCTGAAATTGAAATCATCTCTCGGCAGTTCAACGATATGACAACGCGGATTCACGATTTGACGGACCAATTAATCGATGCAAACACCCAGCTTTACCAGACAGATCTGGAAAAACAACGTGCCGAATACTCGTATTTGCAAAGTCAAATTAATCCCCATTTCTTAAGCAATACTTTAGATACAATCAAAGGCGTTGCGATCGTAAAAGGAAATCGGGATATTTATGAAATGACTACCGCCTTAAGCACAATGCTCAAGTATAGCATCAAAGGCAAAGAGGAGGTCACTCTTGGGGAAGAGCTGAAAATCGCAGAATCTTGTGTGAGGATTTACCAAGGCCGTTTCCCTGACAAATTCAGTTACAAACTGTTCTGTCCACCTGAATGGTTACACATTCCCGTACCTAAAATGATCCTTCAACCTATTGTCGAAAATGCACTTGGTCATGGGCTTGAGGCTCAAGGTCAGGGAGTCTTGCTGATCACAGTAGAGAAAAGCGAAGCGGGACTGCTTGAAATCGCTGTAGAAGATAATGGTGTTGGCATCGTTGCTGCGAGACTGGAACAGCTAACCGAGCTGCTTGCTGGTAAGAACATAGAGTCCGGCGATCATATCGGGCTCCTAAACGTCAACAACCGTCTAAATCTTAAGTACGGTGATCCTTGCGGCGTTCTGCTGTACAGTAAGGAAGGTAGCGGGACGAAGACCGTTTTGAGGCTTCCCGGGGCTTTAATTGATCAGCAAGAAGCCAGAGTGTAAAAAAGGAGGTTGCCCATTCAGGGGCAGCCTCCTTTCCATTTGTCTTTCTTTCCTCATTCAAAGGGACAGCGCTAAGCATCCTGTGAGGATGAGCTCACATATCCTTTCGCATGATAGGGTCCACCTTCCATAAGTACCGTCCATAATGGATCGATATCACAGTCCATGGAGCTCATCATGTTGTCATGCCATTCATTCAACAGATAGACAGCCTTCATACAAATGTCTTTACTCACTTCGGCGAGATTATGTTGTTCATAAGGATCATGCTTCAAATCAAACAACATTTCTTTCGGAAATCCATGGTGTCCGTCATGATAGGTGCGTATATATAACCAATCCTCAAACCGGATGCTGCGTTGACACACATGCGCGCATTGTGAGATTACGAGATACTCACGCCCTCCTGAAAGTCCCTCCAGAATGGTATCAGCATAACTTTCACCATCCCAAGAAGGTGCCCCTTTCAAATTCAAAAGGCTTGCTAATGTCGGTCCGAGATCAAGGTGATAATGTAGTCCATCCTCCACGATTCCCTTCTTGCCCCCTGGCCAGCGGATAATCATCGGAATGCGGCAAGTCGCCTCGTCTGCTGTGCCGTGCTCGGAGTAAATCCCTAGCTCGCCCAGGCTCTCTCCGTGATCCGCTGAGATCAAAATAGCTGTATCTTCCATCACGCCAAGTTCTCTCAGCTTGGAAAAGACTTGCCCGAGATGTTCGTCCAGATATTTAACTCCAGCATCATAGTTGTCAAAGATAACACGCAGGTCGTCATGGTTCTTTATCTCCTGATTGTGCCTGAAATGCTGTTGGTAATGTGATTTAGCAAGCGCATTCATATCCTCGATACTGTGCTGTCCCTTCTTCTTTCGGTGAAGCTCAAACACCTCTTCAGTGATCCACTCAGGTAAAGGGTCCTTCTCGAACGGATTACCATAGCTCCTGGGTGTACGATAAGGTGTATGGGGATCCCAGAAATTCAGGTGCAGAAACCAATGCTCGGACTCCCCATTATCCTCAAGCCATTTAAGTGCCACTGGGAGCACCTGTTCTGCCGTCTCATGTCCCCTTCCGCCAACATTGAACACTTCTTGAAAACCGGCATTAAAGGTCCAGGCTGAATGTCGTTCGGCGAAGGTGCTGATCGACGCGGTTTTCATGGCCGCTTGCCTTAATATAGCTGGAAGACTTTCCATTCCCAGCCGGTCATTAAATTCGCGCTTCGCCCCTTCTCTACGCATATCAGCAGCGGTCCCGCCATGTCCTACAATCCCATTATGAATGCCAAATCGTCCCGACATTAAAGCAGAACGGGACGGTAGACACGGCGCATCTGAACAATAATAGTTGGTAAAGGTGACACCTTCTTTAGCGATTGAATCGATATTCGGGGAGGTATTCCGCTGATAGCCATAACATCCCAGATGGTCCGGGCGAAGCGAATCCAAATCCAAATACAAGATTCTCATGAGTTATACCCTGCCTTTCCTTTTCATCGAAATGGTTACGCATCGATTCGGGCAGTTCAGAATGATCTGCTCATGCTTATAGAGTATATGAATATGGTAAGCTCCGCTATGGAGTAACGATGTTTGTTTTTGTATATTCGATACTTTTTCGGTACTCTGCCGGACCCTTGCCGTATTCGCCACGAAATACCTTACTGAAATGCGAAGCATCATAATAACCACATCTCTGGGAGATATGCTCGATGGTATAATCCGTATACTCCAACATTTGTTTAGCTTGCTGCAGCCGCAATTTTCGTAGCATTTGCATAGGTGTCAATTTATATATTTTCTGAAACGCCCGGCTAAAATAAACAGGATTCATATGATAGAGCTTGGAAAGCTCCTCTCTACTAATCTCCTGATCAAGTCTCTCCTCCATATACTGCAACGCCTCGTTAAAACGGTCGGTGACATAGGGGTCTCGAGATGAGCGGCGCCCGCCAAGCTTGGTGCTCTCCATAATTTCATAAAGGAGAAAAAATGCCAATGAACCGACCTGAACATTTCTGAAATCATCCTCCTCCTGCAACCACAGGCTCCGCATCTCGTCAAACCTTCGCTCATATTCGCTTCGATCCCGGACCCGAATCACCTTGCCTAGCGGGAATAACTTAAAAAAATCATTTCCGTCTTTAACTTTAGCGTTAATATTAAACAGATAATGTACACCATCCGTTTTGGAAATCACATTAAAAGGCTCGTTAGGACGGTGGATCATCACGTCTCCGGCAGATGCAACATATTCTCCCTCGGAGGATGTCGTCAATACCTCACCTTTTTGGATATAGGAGACGGTATAACAAGACTGGACGTAATCGAATATAACCCGCTTCTGATATTGAATTTTTATGACGTCCAGCACGGTGATATCAAACTGACTATGAATGATAGAGGACAAAGAAGTTCCTCCTTCTAATGTAGTAGTCTTTATGTATTCTCAACCGGTATAATCAGCCGCACATCGAAAGCCAATATTTCCTGCAGAGCTGTCTGGTGTATTTTTGCTCCTGGCCGCCACCCGATAACGGTTACAATAAGATTTATGACACAAATACGATCCTCCGCGCATCGACCTTGCTACACCACTTACAGGGCCTCTCGGATTCTCGGATTCGGAAGTTAAATGATAGGCCTTAGTAAACCAATCCTCGCACCATTCCCACACGTTCCCTGACATATTATAAAGACCATATCCGTTAGGTAGATAGGATTTTACTGGTGCCGTACCTGCATAACCGTCACTGGCATGATTTTTATCAGGGAACTTTCCTTGCCAAATATTGCAACGATGTTCTCCGCCCGGTTTTAATTCGTCCCCCCAAGGATATCGTTTCTGAACTAGTCCTCCTCGTGCAGCATACTCCCACTCCGCTTCCGTCGGCAGACGTTTGCCAGCCCAGTGACAATAAGCATCAGCATCAGCCCATGATATGTGGATCACCGGATGATCATGGCGTTCATCTACATGGGAATCCGGACCTTCCGGATGACACCAATTCGCTCCCTCTACCACCCACCACCAGGGGGTTTGAGTAGCTACTTGGGTCACCTTTTTCCCTGTCTCCATGGAAACAAAAGAATGAAACACATAAGACCAGCCGAAACGCTCCGCATCTGTAACGTAGTTTGTTTCCTTGATAAAAGCAGCAAACTGCTTATTCGTAACTGCCGTTGCATCAATCAAAAAGGTAGATAAGGTAACATTCCTAGCGGGCCCTTCTCCGTCTTCGGGGAACCCCTCTTTGTCATCCGTCCCCATAAGAAAAGTACCTCCAGGAATAAGGATCATGTCCGAGAAATCTGTATCCCCTTCTGGTCTTTGGATAGTTGTGTTCTCCTTACAAACATCATCGATGGAACCTTGTTTCTCAACTTGATTTCGACTAGCTGAACAGCAAGCCCGTATATTCTCTGACATGTATTACCTCCAATCCGGGATCGTCCCGGCTCTGTCTAAAAAAAGGCTACACCAAGAATGCCAGAGGCAACAATAATGGTGAGCGGATGCAGCTTATATTTCATTAAACCATAAAGTGCAGCGAATACAATGATCAACGTGCCAATGGTTTGCCAAGTAACGAAGGCGTGTTCCACGCTATTTAAACCAAACCGAATCGCAGCATAGGCAATCAAACCCGTAATCACTGGTCGCAACCCATAAAATAACGTTTTAATCCATTGACTGTCCCTCACCCGATAAAAAAAGATGGAAATAAAAATGATGATGATTAATGAAGGCAGAACCATGCCTAATGTGGACACAATCGCTCCTTCAATTCCAGCTACACGATATCCAATCAAGGTTGCACTGTTAGTTGCAACAGGGCCCGGTGACATCCCTGCGATGGAAACTACCTCTTGAAATTCCCTTTCAGATAACCAACCACCAGCCATAGCTTCATGCTGAATCATCGGAATGATGGCGTACCCTCCCCCAAAGGAGAGCAGTCCAATTTTTATAAAGATAAAAAATAAATTCCAAATCACATCGCTTCCCCCTAGATGTAATACTCCGGATAATTCGACTCTTCATCTGAATCATTCAAGGAATCCTTCTCTGTCCGAACTTGGAGCCCAAAGAGCTGTTTGATTGGCATATATACAAACCCGATAATCAATCCAGCTGCGATCACGTAAATGGGATTGATTCCGGAAACTAATAAAACAATCGGTATAATTAGCGCCGTAACAGCCGTAGTCTTGTCAAATATAGCGTTCTTGGCCATTCGATATGCTGCTACTAGGATCAAGGCAATAACAGCACCATGAATCCCCTTCATGGCGGCAATAACTTTTGGTTGGTCGGCCAGAAGTGAGTAAACGGCGCTAAGCAAACAAACAATGATAAAGGTTGGAATCGTAATCCCAGCGATTGCAGCAATCGCACCCTTCACACCAGCAAGTCGATAACCAATGAATGCCGCCGCATTTACTCCTACCCCACCTGGTGCTGCGCCAGCTAAAGATAAAATTTCATCCATCTCCTCTTCAGCTAGCCATTTCCGTTTAGTGGAAATTTCCCGTTCGATCATAGGGATCATCGCATAACCTCCCCCGAAAGTAACAGGACCGATTCGAACAAATACCCAAAACAACTGGAGCAATAGACTTATCCTTAGGTCTGTATTCGTCATCGCATTTGTTTTCATAGTTGTTCTCATGGACTCCACCCTTATATTTTCTGTCGTAATTTCATTATATCACTTTTTCCCAAAATGGAATTAAGTTTTTTGAACGGTAAAATACATTCTTCGGGTTATGCGTTATACTATATTAATGTTAATAAATACAAACTTTATTAAAACCGATCTTACTAGTTCACCCTATATATAGCTTGGAGGTATATCGTGGAAAAGCGCTCGACACACATTCCATCCCCAAAGAAACTCCTATACGACCGAATCGCCGAACAAGGCACAGTTTCCAAGTTAGATCTTCTACAAACATTTTCACTTACCAAAAGCACAATGACCCGAATATTAGATGAAATGACGGAAGAAGGCTTGCTGATAGAATGCGGATTCGGGGAATCTAGCGGAGGCAGAAGACCTATTTTATACCAGATCAATCCTTCCTACGGTTACATCATCGGTTTAGAGATTTCCAGGCTGTATTCTTCCCTTGGTTTATTTGATATGCAAATGAATCCAAAATCAATTGTTCACTGGAGAATGGATCAGGCATTCACACCTGAAAGATTTATGGATCATGTAAGTAGTCAAATACGCGCTTTCCTCAGGGATCATCAGTTAGTGGACAGTCAAATTATTGGCATAGGAATTGGAGCCGTGGGACCGCTTGACCGGGATAATGGTTTTATCTTAAAACCGCTACACTTCCCTTCTTCTGGCTGGAACAATCTGCCTATTTGCAAATTGGTGGAGGAACGAACGGGCTTCAAAGCTCTGCTCGACAACGGTGCCAATTCCGCACTCCTTGGAGAACGATGGTCCATCCGTCACGCTAACATTCAACATATGCTCTATGTTCATGCTGGAGCAGGGCTCCGCTATGCGATGATGTCGCATGGAAGTATTGTTCATGGCACGATGGATATGGAAGATGCCATTGGTCAAATGATCATCCAGACAGACGGACCCCGATTAAATAATGAAGGGAATTACGGAGCTTTAGAAGCATTCGTTTCTGTGCAGGCGCTCGAACAAAGTGCACGTTCAGAGGCAAAGATGGACAAAGATCTGATCCTCCAAAGATACAAAGTATCGCCGGAGAAGCTGACTTATGATGTATTGGTACAAGCCTTTAGAGAGGGTAATCCACACGCCCGTGAATTATTTACCCAAGCCGCCATTCACTTCGGTATTGGCCTCGCCAACGTTATTAACCTGTTTCATCCTGGAACCATCATTCTAGGTGGTGCGCTCATCCACTCTCACGAATTGTTTTTCCAAACGGCGGTTGAAGTGGCACAGCGAAACACTTACCGTTATCCTGAATACCAACCTCATTTCTCCCTGGGTACATTAAAAGAAGAAGCTGTGGTGACTGGTGCGGCTATTATGGTGAGAAACCAAATGATTCTTTAACATATCAAAAAGGTTGTTTCACAACAATTTGCATGATTGTTGGAACAACCTTTTTTAAAAATTTGAGCTATAGTGGTTGACAGCAACTCTTAAATTTTTTCCCGCTTCCGCAGAGACATGGATCATTTCTACCTGGAAGTAGTTTGGCACTTTTCCTGAACGCCAGCATCTGCTCAGATTTAAGTCGGTTTGCTAGCAGTATCATTCGTTCATAGGCATATGAGTAGAATATTTTATAGCTACTGCAGAAATAATCAACCTCAGTACGATCATGAACATCAAGCCAATTCCGGTTGCGTGGGCATCCCCCATTGCAAAAGCTAAGATATTCACACTTATAGCATGATTCATTCATATTGGGTTTCATTAACAAAAAGTCATCATATATAGGGCTGGTAAGCAGTGCTTCAAGGTCGGTATAGCCGATATTTCCTAACCTGTGCTCTTCATCAATAAAGAAATCGCAAGGATAAGCATCCCCGTTGGTTTCAAGCACCATCATCTTCGGACAGCATGAGCTGTGAACGCACAACTCTGCCTCCCGATGCATGAATACTAGAAGCATATTCTCAAAAATACGAATGGGAAGCTCTGGATACCCCTCGTTGTACCACAGATCAAATGTACGGCATAAAAAGACTCCGTATTGTTCAGGTGTAATTCGAAAGCGGCCAGGCATATCACTCTTCTGTGAAACAAAATCCATGCAAGGGATAAACTGAACATAGGGAAATTTTTGTTCTTGGTAAAATGCCATCAAATCGTCCGGTTTCGTTACGTTATCTTCATGGATCACCGTCAGAATACTATAGTCCACACCCTCATTCTGTAAATGGCGAACCCCACGCATAACTAGATCATAACTACCTTTCCCCGAGCCCGTTATACGATGCGCATCATGAATGGGCTCAGGACCGTCCACACTAATCCCAACCAAAAAGTTATACCGTTTAAAAAATTCCGCCCATTTCTCGTTAATAAGCGTTCCGTTGGTCTGCAGCGCATTACTAATCATTGTCTGAGGTGGAGCGTACTTAGCTTGGAGTGAAATCACGCGTTCAAAATACGGAAGTCCGGCCAATAGCGGCTCCCCTCCCTGCCAAGAAAAAGTCGCTATACCTGATGATCTTTTCATGTACTGAGCGATAAATCGCTCCAGAAGATCCATATCCATCACCCGGATCGGTTGCCGAGGATGCCCCCCTGCTGTGCTGTAGTAGCAATAATCACAGGCTAGATTACAATCCTCTGAGACGGTTTTCCACATGACATTAAGGGTTTGTGGCCTTGTGGTTTGCATGCATGTTGCCATACGAGTCTGCCCCTCCTATGTATATACTATCTTTGTTAAAGCGATTTCCTATGTCTTCAATTAAATCATAGGATGCAAATCATCAATGAGTAAAACATCACAGTTAATCGAATAATTGGACATAAAAAACACCTCCCCATAAACTAATGAGAGTGCAGTATATTTGAGAATGGGATTCGTTTGATTACAGTATTTTAGCGAAAAAAATAGCCAGTCGCTGAATTTCCAGCGACTGGCTATTTAAACTTGTTAGGTACTTTAATCCCAAATTTCAAACGGGGTCAGTTCCGTTTCGGGGACTTTAAATACTAATGTTGTTTCATGTTGTACGGACGTATTCCTTATTTGCTGTTTCCAACATTGATTTCCAATCTGCAAACTTCGTCTCTCTTGCTACATGACGATCAAAAAGTTCATCAGGTATGTCAGCAACATCTTCTTCTGTCTTTACTTGAAAGTTCCCTTTGATTAAAAATTCATCAAAACTCATCCAGTTCGAGTATTTTTTCATAAACTCTTCATTAAACAGCTTTTCAAAAGATATTTCATTGGGATCTTCTTGATTCATTTTTTGACCTTGAAGTTCATTCATTAATTCTTCCATGGTCATTGGTTTTTGTCTTCTCAAATTACCACTCCTAATTTTCTATTATGGTTTCTGATGATTATGTTAATCTATAAATCACACGAATCCTAATCTTAACATAATTCCAACGATTTCACCTTCGATTTTCATTTTATATCATATAATCATTTTCAATACAAGCATCTTCAATATCATTAGCACGTGAAGAGTCAGACTTAATTGATGTTTTGTCAGTTTATATCATGATAAAGAGACCGGACTCATCAGAAATATTAGTTCTGGTAAATCCGGTCTTCCCATAACTAAGAAGTTTTAAGTTAGCAACGCCTCAGCGTCGCGCACCAGATAATTAGCAGCCTCTAAATGAATATGCTTTCCACGTTGTATGCGTACCTCATCAATAAAGGATTGTAAGTCACCACGCTCCAGCTTTTGTTCTAAGCTGTTCGTGATCCCACTGTTATCAATCCAATGGTCATCAGCAAATCGCGTGACTAGTTGTTTCAGTCCATCTAAACTTGCTAACGTCTCGAAAGTCACAGTATGTCTTGATTTGTTACCAGCCAGATCGCTTCCATTCACAATGAATTGATGCATACCCAACGACAGCGTGTATAGTGCAATACTCTCACCAGACTGAACCGGTACTCCATCCAATACAATCTGTGTCTTGCTATGATCTACCCCTGACAAATGATCGCTCAAGGTGACGACAGGTGTAATATCGTCCGCAGAATTGAAGCTTCCGTAAACGATGCCGGTGACGGTGATTCCAGGTGTCTCTCCGTCCAGCTTCAGACGAATATTCTTCGCTACTTCCATAATCCCATCCTGCGACTTTGAACGGTAAATGAGACTATACTGTCCATCTTTTTCAACCATAAGCGGTGCCAAATAGTTATTCCACGTTTGACCGCCATCCCAGCTGTACTCTGTGCTGAGCACTTCGGATGAATCGCCGTAGACACTTAAAGAAACACTCACTGGATTTACATACCATCCATTCGAACCATCCGGCTCAAAAGGCGTAATCAAGGCTCTGGTCTCAGGAATGACTCTATCGTACTCCGTAGAAATATTTTTGGTATATATTCGGATTTGAGCCTGCTGCATTCCATTATTATTTTCCTTCGCGTAGTAAAAGTGAGATTTGTTGCCTGTTGTTTGTGAGGATATCATGAGAGTCAACTGTTTATCTCCTGCGATTTCGTTTATAATTTGCTGTTGAACATCCACCATCACTTCTTGTTCGGCAGGAGGCATATTCCAAGAAGCGATAATCTCCCCTGGGGCAGGTGCGTTATTATGAACTAAGGTTAATTCATCCCATGCATCATCAGTAACCTGATGAAGCTGATCGGTGTATTCTCCTGTCGTAGCAGAGGTTAATCTAAGCTTAGAGAATACCGGTGTCACATTAGGTGGTAGTTCACCCACATTAAATCGCAGGTAGCCACTGTAGTTAGACTTTGGATTGCTTGCATTTCTAATTTCGATCTTTCTCTGTATACCGTAATTTTTGGTGGGATTGCTTTCCGTCTTGTACGTGTCGGCCGCGATGTTAATGGTATAGTAACTTGCATCACGAATGGTATGGTTAAAGATGTAATCCTTGTGGCTCGAAGGACTCTTAATAACGATTTGACCAATATCCGATATCGCTGGTGTATTGTTATTAAAAACAAACTGATCCGCTACTAATACTTCCGGCTTACCCTTCGGAGCAATATACAAGTTATAGGTCTTGGAATAAAGATCTGCAAGAATGGTCACATGATAACGTTCACCCGCCTTATAGGATAAAGAGGTTGATTGTGAAAAAGCAGTACCGTTCCATACCTCGAAGAAACCGTCTTCACTCAGCGATAATAACATTGGAAGTTCTGCTTCGTCGGCCACCGCAGACGCTTGCGCTGTATAACCGATCATACTACCGCTATTATTCACTGTTGGTATCAGATCAAATTCTATGGTCTGGATTCCCGTATGATCAGATCCCAGATCCGTGCTTGAAAGCTCAGAGGAAGAACTCCATGTCGGTACGCCTACTGCGTAGATATAATCACCATAGACTGTGAAATTAGATAATGAGTTTCCGTTTAGTTTAACTTCTTGAACACCTGGTGCGTAGATTGCAATCGATGATACATCGTTAGGGTTGTTGTTCATGACTAGATTTGAGCTATTGATATCTAATGATGACCCCTTCCAATCCACTGCGACATCATTTATCTCCATCTTCGAGGCAATGAGATCTATTCCGTTGTTTTTTAATGTTGATCCTGATTTTATCAAAGCAGATTGAACGATCCCATCATCCGTTTTTTCGATATAGGTCATTTTACCATCAAATGTAAAGGTATCGAAGAAGCGTGTAAACCGCGGAACTTCTTCGTGTGACACGTAATAGTAACCCTTAGTTCCTGCATCAGCAATATTGTTTATTTTTAAGGAACTAGCCACGGTTGTCGACACAGATGGCGTTATATCAAGGCGATTAACCTGAATGTCACGGTTATCTTCACCTTTAGTCGGATATAAGACAGTGTCAAATGTTACATCACCTTCAACGTTTTTTGTAAAAGAGGCATACTTCGATTTCGTCACTGAATAAAAAGCTTCCGAATAATACCCATCATCAAGTGAGGCTGTAATTTGATCAGGATCGGCTGGAATGACTTGGATATCTCCATAGGTGTCATTGAACACCGTGCTAACTCTCTTACTGTTTTCATTTATTACTGGATTAGCTGTAGGTAAAAAGTGCCACGTTTGCTGGTATTTATTAGTTCCTCCAGGAGAGTGCAGATAGTCGGAAACAATCGAGAAAGATGATTTAAGGAATAACACATCTCGTACATGTGTGAATCCTGGAACATTCCGTACATCGCCTTCAACAAAATTAAATTTTTGATTATCAACCCACTGCTCAAGCGATCCCTCAGCTCTGCTATAGCTAGATAATTTTTGACTAAAGCCCTCTGTCCAATTTTGAGCGGTATCATTCATTTCAATCGTATTATGAGCTTCGGTCGAGTATCGCAACCAGTTCGAAATCGGTTCGTCACTATAGGACATGGTACCCGGATCAACCAATAATGGTCTGCCATTCGCATAATAAATGATCGCATTGTCATCCGGGTGTCTGTGAGAGATTTCCTGCTTGGTATTCATCATCAGATATTGGTCGTCCGTTGTCCATCCGCTTCGCATGATAGCCGTTTTACTTTGCGGGTAGAGCACTGAAGAATATGCAGGAGGCGTTCCTTCTGCTCCCGATGTTCCTACAAAACGTAACGTATCATCGTCGAATAAATCTCCAGTTCTTTTAATTGCATTTTTCGCATCCATACGGCTGCTATCTCCGAATAGAGGTAAAAAGCCATTGGGGAATGAGAGATCCGCAAAATATTTACCCATCTTAAGCAAATACTGATCAAAATCCGGATCAAAAGTTTGGCTATTCATACGACCGAATTCCTTGAATTCAAAAAACTGATTGGCTGCGGTTACCGCATAGCTGCTACTAGATTCATTGTACGACCCATCACTAAAATTGAGCGTTTCAATCAATTCACTCATCCGTTTATCGGCTTTGGAATGCCAGACCTTAGAGTCAGTAAACTCGGGAAAATAGACAGCAATACTATACAAGCCTAATGTTTCGAACACACCGTGGTTATTAACAGGATGATAACCTTCTTCTGTCACCAGATAGTCCGCTTTTTTCCAAAACGTTTTTAGAATATCCGTATTGGCTGAAGGATTCATAGAAGAGCTGTTTTTCAAGACATTGTAAGATTTCACCCAATTATACGCCCGGATGGAAGCTTGAAAGCTTTTGGGGAATGTGCCGGCACCTTTGGGACTATCAGATGTAATGTAGTCTTCGGCATCATCGATGAAATCAATCATATAATCGATATATTTCTTGGCATAGTCTTCGGTGCCCGTTAAGACGTATTCTGTTATAAGTGGCTGAATAAAGTTGAAATTCGTAATCTGCATAGCAAATTGATCATCAGAAATATTCGTTGGCGGACCTTTCCAATCCGTTCCCGACGCTATACCTTGCCACGAAAAGGTTAGCCCCGTATGGTTGTTATAAATGAGCGTCGCTTCGTCCCAAGCACTATTTCCCGTTTGATAGAGCATAATATCATTGTTTCCGCTCATTTCAGTAGAGCCAGACAGTTTCAATGTTGCTCCCGTGATCGTCCCCTTGATCGAGGATAAGTCAAATTTCAAATATGCTTCACGTGTCTTGGAGTCGTATGGAGAACCAGATGCGAGCACTTGAAGCAAAGGTTCACTGCCATGGCTGTCCGAATCGTTCCCACGAATATAAGTGTCCATGGAGGCGGTGAGGTTTGCTGTCTTTTCCACATCACCATACATGTATTTAACTACCAATGTAGGTTGGCACTGCGCTAACGTCGTTGACGAACAATTATGTTCGCGGCTGTAGAAATTCGTCACATTCGTTCCTTTATAGCGACCCATTAGAATAAAGCTAAGAACTTTGGAATCGGAAACTGCGGTGATATCGATGTTATATGTTGAAGGTATATCCGTAACCGTAAATGTAGTTAGATATTTATCTTTCAGTGGCGTTATGATTTGATCCATCAAAAGCGGTACGAGTTCAGGATTAGCCTTGCCGGGAGCATACGCTGGTGCAACTCGTGTCGTCCGATTTTCAAAATAGTTTAGAAGTTCACTTCTAGCTTCTTCATAATTTCCTATCTTTACATTCGATTCTACCTCAGCTAATCCCGGAAAATCTTCATAATTAAGCTTACTAGAGGTTAACCACACGTTATTCGCCTGATCCCAGGCTCCAAAAAATTCGATGTCAGATATATCACTTGCGTTGCTTGTTTTCTGTGCATAGGATGTATTTAGAAAATATGGAGAGAAGAGCTGAACATAAACAAAAGTCAGCATGATGCATAGAGGAACTGCTTTTTTCTGCAAATACTTTAAGAACATAATCATAAATCCCCCTTCTAAGTCGTTAGTACATGCTGTGATTCCATGTAACTCATTTTTACTAGAACTCCATAAGTAACGAATAACGACATGAAATTGTAATCACACACCTCCCTTCATATCCAAACACATCTGTCAAAAAATGAATGTAAAATATAAACGGACAGCACCCCCTGAGGAAATCCCCTAACGGTTCTGTCCGATTTTCACTATCAAAGTTCAGTCTTCGCAATTCCTTTTAGCATGTCTCGATACATGCCGGGTGTTATGCCTTCTATTTTTTTGAACGTTCTAATAAATGTGTTGCTACTGTAGAAACCGACTTCTTCAGCGATTTCTTTGATCGCAAGCTTGTTTTGGGAGAGTAATGTTCTCGCTGCTTGTAATCTTTCCTTATTTATTGCGTCCAGCAAGGTGTCTTTCGTGTGTTCTTTATACACACGGGTCAAATAGACTGGATTCATGCCGAAATGCTCGGCGATCGTTGCTACTCCCAAATTAGCATCCTGATAATTGGCTTGGATGTAAGCTGTCAATTCGTCCACCAATCCGGAAGGCCGACTCTTCTTCTGTCCTAACTCATTCGTGATTTGCTTGATGATATCGATCAGTCCAACCCGAATTTCGGTAACACTCTCGCATGCAAGCAGCCTCCACAGAACCTTCTGATGTGCCGTCATGGAAGACCTGCTGTAATCTGCCTCATATAGTGCTTTCATAACCGTTCCACCCATGTCGAAGAGAAAACATCGAACCATCTCGATCGGAAGAAGCCCATGGGATCGCATCTCTTCGAATACCTCTTCGAGAATAAGGAGAGCCAAATCTGTCTCACCCGCCTTAATCGATGTGATTAATCTTTGCTCTTTCTCCCATGTAAACCAATATTCAGGTTCATTGCTTTGCAGCTGTTCATACTGAATAATTTCAGTACTACCCAGCAGCATTTTGTACTCCATTGCCTTCAAAGCTTCTTGATAAGCAGAAGGAATACTTCCAATTGACGTATGAACACGACTTATCGAAGTAGTAAAATGAATATTAAATTTACTGTGAATTAATTGTCTTGCTTCTCCGATTAACCGATAAAGTTCACCCTGTACCTCTTCATCTGAGCCGGCCTGTACATTGACCAGACATGCCAGCATATCGTCCAACTCCGCAATATAAGCAAGATGGCTCTGCCTGCACTTCTCCTCTACAATATTGCCTACGATCATTTGAACAAACTTTCGCTGACGCTCCACATCCCCATTCTGATGTTTGAACAATTCTGCATAATCCTCAATGTATAATAAAACCACAACGTATCGTTCACCGATAAACGCGATGTCATGCGTATCCAATGCTTCGCTGAGCGGAAAGTTCGTCTCCAACCTCCCCTTCATCAAACGCTCGAAGAAATAGTTGCGCAGCACTTTATTCTGTTGATCCAGCGCATGAAAAATAAGGGAATATTCATTCCTGATTTCAGCTAGTGAAAACTGAGCCTGGCTTGACAAGGATCGCACCAGATTATGAACCGGGTGATAATTACGTCTGACGAGCCAATAAGCAGCAGCAGCACCTAATAATAAGGAAATTAACAACGCAACGATCATCAAATTGCGGATATAGGACGATTTTTCCATAAATACTTTTACAGGCAAAACTGATATGTACTTTAAATTCGCACTTTCTGAAGAAATATAAGATACTGCCATCTTTTCTCCATCCCAGGTTTCATAGACGATACCGCCCTCACCGGATAATCGTTCATAAGAAATAGAGGAAGGAAGACGCATATCTTTGGTAGATGCCAGAACTTCATTGTTTTCGTTCAAAATAAGGACGGACCCTTGATTGATCCAGTTCACTTTCTGTATCGGTTCTTGAAATCGCTCTAGTTCCAGCACAATTACACTTGTTGCTAATGACTCTCCTCGGTCTTCAACCGGAAGGGATCGCATATAAAGAATAGCTTGTTTAGTTTTACCCGTATCGGTCGTATATGGGTACACGATCCAATCCCCCATATATTGTTTGTCAAGCAACGCATACCAATCTTTTTTCGTATTTTCATTCGTTTTATGGTGCATTTGAAAATAATCATCGGGATCATACAAAGCGCTCTCCGATAAAAGAAAATCTCCTCTCTTGTAATAAACGTAGGAGTCTGTGACCATTTCGTGTGCCATCGTTAATCCTTTAAATTCCTTGAGCGCAAGGATGATAGAATACCGGTCCTCCTCGGTTAACGGCTGGTCTGCGTAAAGAAGTCCCCGGACTTGGGGTAGAAAGGCCGTCTGAACACTCATTCGGTTGACGCTTTCGATTTGCCCATCCAATACCTGTTTAACCTGCTGGAGAAGAGCTGCATTGGCACGGTTAATCTCCGTCTCTACCAATTGACGAACTTGCACGTATACGAACAGCCCTATCAGGATCGGAATAAGGAGGATAAGGGAATGTGAGATAAACCATGACCACAATATGCTCCACCGCTTTAATTCAAATTTTCTTTTCAAGGTGATCACCGCCGCTTTATCTCATCTTTCTCTGACATAATCTACTAATTGAAATGGCTTACACAAATGCGATTACGAGAATCTATATGACCATAATCATGGTCTCTTGTTGTAGCGCTCCACCGCGGCCTGCTGCAACTGGATTGCTTTCTCGATATTCATCAGCTTCAACTGACTGACGTATCGATCAAAGTTCTCTATCGGCTCTTCACCCAAAATAAATCTCGTGTACATTTCGTCACTGAATGTCCTAACTTCAGCCATTATCTTCGCGAGTTGCTCAGATTCTTCTTTGGTCGCACTTACAAGAGGTAGCATAACATTCTCCACATTTCCCTCGAATTGCCCCCATACTTGAATGGCTTCCTTTTGCTGCTCGAGCTCGTAAAATTGTTCTAGATATCGATCATCATTTACGAACCCAGGAGACGGGTAGTTGGCGCGTGTATATTTCGTCATGGCGAGGGAGACAGGCAGTTTATACGGATTTTTCATGATCAGATCCGTATATTTGGGATACCCCTTATCCAGCTTATAGCTAACTCCTTCTATACCAAAATTTTTCAACATATGGCCTTCATCACTAAACAAATAATCAAGCCATTTTACGGCCTCTTCCGGGTTCTTGTTTGTTGCTGTAATTGCTGTACTTCCATTAGCCCGATACTTGTTCGCACTATTGATAAACTGAGGTTCGTCTCCTTTCTTGAGTACAGGGTATTGTGCGGCTCCCAAATTATATTTAGGGTTATATTTCGAGCCATTCTTCATATAGACACCGATACCACTACCGGCAAAGCCGAAAGCAGCACCGGATTTACCCGAAAGCATTTTGGCATCGATCGTCTTCATATCGTTAGCGCCAAAATCGGGATCAATTAAACCCTCTTTGTACCAGCCCCTTAAAAAATTCAAATATTCCTTGAACTTAGGTTCCATCGGTCCATATTTGACTTCTCCATTGTCCAAGTAAAAATCTCTTCCTACACCGAAAGCGCCTACAATGAAGTCATTGAGCTTGTTGGGATCTGTTTTGTCAATATAAGTCGTATATGGTGCCATGGCACCCTTTTTCTCCTTGAATGACCAAAGAACATGTGTCCATTCCTCCAGTGTTTCCGGAACCGAGAGCCCCAGATCATCTAGCCAATCTTTACGAATAATAGGGCCGCTAAACGTATTCACTTTGCCGATCCCAATAGATGGGATAATATACATGGTTCCGCTATCCGTCTTGACTTCCTTAGCGATATCTGGATTTTCGTTCAAAAATTTTTTCAGGTTAGGCGCATACTGGTCAATGAGATCATTCAGCTTAATGATTACCCCGTCATTAATGGCCTTCTCTGGCCCACCCGGGTACGATAACCAATCAAATTCAATCATGTCTGGTAAATCTCTTGATGCAATCAACAGGTTGAACTGTTCTTTTTCATTCCCCTGTGGCGGGTGAGAAAATTCGATATGTATACCCGATTGCTTCTCCATTTCTTTATACATTTCCACCTCGCCCAAATTTTGAACGACGGAAGCGGCATTCGGATTAAGTGGTGACCAGTATGTAAATCTTATCTTCTCTGAACTATTGACTGGAGACTTTACGCTTTCTATGAATGAAACTTTTTCTGTACATCCTGTTATCAAACCTCCAACCAACATACATGTAAGAAGCAGAGTTGCCCAATGAATTCCGATGACCGATTTCATTACGAATGTTCCTCCCATTTCAATTATCTCCCACCCTCCGGCTGTACCTTACAGCGTCATATCTATATCGTAATTTCATCATCGTCATTTTACTTACATTTTTTTATTCTCAATATAGAATTTTCCGTATTTGAAATGTCTTAACTTTAGAGGAGAAGAAGCATTCTTGTCAATCAATCATTGCGATAAGTAGTAAATGGAATATCGAGATTGGATTCTGATTATAGCAAATGTTTCGTTTGGATGATGGCTAAATCATATGGAGGATTTCCCATTAACAATATGCCAAATATGATTAATTGGTATTTAACACAAACAAAGTCATCCTAAATTCAGGGAGGAAAAAATGTATGTTAACCCGCAAACAAAACAATCTTTCTCGCGGAAAAAGAAAAACTGTACGTGCACTACTCGCTTTTGCCATGTTCGCCAGTCTCATTGCCGGCTGTTCTAATGAAGCTTCGGCTCCTGCTACGAATGGCAACGGAAATGAAACTCAACAAGCCAGCAGCTTTTCCTACTGGTCGATCTTGGATGCGAATGCTTCCTCCTCCGTCACTCAGCTTGGAGAAGTCGAGTTTTACAAAGAATTAGAAAAAAAAACCGGAGTCAAAATTGACTTCTCCCACCCTCCAGTCGGCAGCGAGGACGAGCAATTCAATTTGCTTATCGCTTCCAGGGATTTGCCGGACATGATGGAATATGGATGGCTGGTATATCCTGGTGGTCCAGAGAAAGCAATCAAAGACAACGTTATTATCGAACTCAATGATTTGATCGACCAACATGCCCCTAACATCAAAAAGTATCTCGACGAAAATCCTGAAATCGCCAAACAAGTAAAGACGGACAGCGGCGTGTTGTATGTCGTACCATCCATCGGAATTGGTACCGTAAACACATTCAGCGGTCCGCTTGTCCGTAAAGATTGGCTGGATGATCTAGGACTACAGACACCCGAAACCATTGATGAATGGACGACGATGCTGCGCAGCTTCAAAGAAAAAAAGGGAGCCACCGCACCATTTACGATGCTACTCAACCGAAAAGAATATGACATCATAGTCGGAGCTTTCGGTGTCAACCGCGAATTCTATTTGGATAACGGACAAGTAAAGTTCGGTCCGATGGAGCCTGCCTTTAAAGATTATCTCAGCTTAATGCACAATTGGTATAAGGAAGGATTACTGGATCCTGACATTGGAGCCAATGACAAGAAAACCCTTGATGCGAAGATGGCCTCGGGTAAATCTGGTTCCGTTTATGGTTTTGCTGGAAGCAGCATCGGCGTTTATATGAATGCTAATAAAGATAAAGATCCGAAATACGATCTGACGGCCGCACAATACCCGGTCCTCCAAAAAGGCGACGAGCCTAAATTCGTTAATATGGCTGATCGTTATCGCATGACTGGAAGCGTTGCCATTACAACGAAAAACCCTGATCCGGTATCTTCGATCAAATGGCTCGACTATTATTTCACTGAAGAAGGTAATATTCTGAAAAACTTTGGCGTCGAAGGTTTGACTTACACGAACGAAAACGGCTATCCAAAATATACGGATTTGATTATGAAAAATCCTGATAAACTTTCAATCGCTCAAGCTATGGGCAAATATTTGAGATCAAATTATCCGTCCCCAGGTTTCGTGAATGATGATCGTTATTTGGAACAATATTACCAGCTTCCACAGCAGCAGGAGTCCATTAAAGTATGGGGCACATACGAGAAAAATACCGTAGGTGTAAAAATGCCGCTAGTCAGCGCTACGCCGGAAGAGTCTCAGCGGCTCGCCAAAATTATGGCTGAAGTGAACACGTATGCAGACGAAATGTATATCCGATTCATTCAGGGTCAAGAATCACTCGACAACTTCGACAAATATGTAGCGCAAATGAAAAAAATGAAAATTGAAGAAGCGATCCAATTGCAGCAAGCTTCCGTGGAACGTTTCAACAAAAGATAACAACGAGAGAGGTGAGCTCCATGCCGCAGTTACCGTCCAAACAGACAGCTGCGGCCGAAGTTCAACTAACGGGAAGAACCCCCGAACTGAACTTCGGCCGCAGATTGATAAACGATCTAGTCCGCAATAAAGCCATTTATATCATGTTAATTCCCGTCATTGCCTATTATGCGGTTTTTCATTATGGGCCGATGTATGGAGCTATTATCGCCTTCAAACAATTCAATGTTGCGTTAGGCATTAATGACAGTCCTTGGGTTGGATTTCAACATTTCAAAGATTTTTTTGAAAGCTTTTACTTCTGGCGGGTACTTCGTAATACGGTCCTTATCAGTGTATATCAATTGCTGTTCGCTTTCCCGGCACCCATCATTCTTGCACTGCTATTGAACGAAATCTCAAAAAAATGGTTCAAGCAGATCGTTCAAACGATCTCCTATATGCCGCACTTTATTTCCTTGGTCGTTGTTGGCGGTATGATTACGCAGTTTATGGCACGCGACGGCTTTATTACGGATATTATCGTTTGGTTCGGCGGCGAGAGAACCGCACTCCTGGCACATGCCGAAAACTTCCGTACCATTTTTATTACTTCCGGCATATGGCAACAAATTGGATGGGGTTCTATCATCTATCTCGCCGCATTGTCTGGAATCAATCCCGAACAATACGAAGCGGCCACCGTCGATGGCGCGGGCAGATTAAGAAAGCTATGGAACATCACCTTGCCTGGCCTTATGCCGGTCATCGTCATTCTGTTTATTATGCAGGTCGGCCATATGATGGATGTCGGCTTCGAAAAAATCATCTTGCTTTACAATCCGAACACCTATGAAACAGCCGATGTCATTAATTCTTTTGTTTACCGTAAAGGTTTGGGAGGCAGCTTTGAATACAGCTTCACGACCGCTGTTGGCCTATTCCAATCCATCATCAACTTTACCCTACTTATTAGCGCGAACTATATCAGCCGCAAATTAAATGAAACAAGTTTATGGTAGTGAACAGAAAAAAGGCAGGAGGAAACTTTGTGCATAAAAAGTCATTTGGCTCCTTGCTGTTCGATATGGTTAACGTCATGCTCATGTGCTTACTCATCATCATAACAGCGTATCCCTTCATTTATGTTATTTTTGCTTCATTCAGCGATTCCAATATGCTGGTTAGCCACACAGGACTATTGTTTCAGCCGCTTGGATTACAGATAGATGCCTACAAAATGGTATTTTCGAACCCGAATATCTTATCCGGATACGGCAACACACTGCTAATCGTTATTGGTGGTACCGCAATTAACCTGATGTTTACTTCTCTTGGCGCTTACGCTTTATCACGTAAGGGACTTATGCTAATCCGCCCGCTGACGATCGCGATTGTATTTACGATGTTTTTCTCAGGTGGATTGATCCCTGTTTATCTGCTCGTGTACAACGGACTGAATCTCGGAAACACTTTATGGGCGCTCATTCTGCCGACGGCTATCTCCACCTTTAACCTAATCGTAATGCGTACTTCATTTGCCGCTGTTCCCGATAGTCTGATCGAATCAGGCAGAATCGACGGCGCCGGAGAGTTTACGATATTGCTTAAAATCGTTCTCCCCCTATCCATGCCAGTCATCGCGGTAATGATCTTGTATTACGGTGTGGCACATTGGAACTCTTGGTTCTCAGCGATGATTTATTTACGCGATCGGGAGCTCTACCCACTTCAACTCATTTTGCGTGAAATCCTTATTCAAAATAGTGTAGATTCTATGACCAGCGCGGCCGGAGGGTCTGATGACAAATATTCCATTGGTGAAAGTATTAAATATGCAACCATCGTTATTGCTACCGTACCGATCCTGCTCGTCTATCCGTTTCTGCAGAAATATTTTGCGAAAGGTGTAATGGTCGGTGCCATCAAAGAATAAGCGGAGAGGAATGAATGAGAATGCCTATGCCTCATACCGATTTCTTCGGCGTTTGGAATAAAGAGAACAAAGAATGGATCGAATCAGGAAAATTGAAGTACGCCGCTTTCCCGGATTTAAATCTCGTAGAATCCTATGTTAAGCATGGAGATTATGAGAATGCCGAAATCGAGCTGCTTCAATACTTCCAAAAGCGTCAAACAAGAACAGCACAACCTTATGAAAGTAATGCGGCAAACGCCAAGCTTGCACCTCTGCTTGAAGATCAAATTATTCCCGTACTGAAAGAAACGTATTTGGATACGTTCCATGTCATTCAAACGCCTTCCACCTTTTCATTGGATATACTCACCCATGTTAAGGCAGCGATGGGCGCCGACAAGGTGATCAGCTGCATGCTTATGGGGCGCAATAAGGGCACGGAACCTGCTTATATTTACAGCAGCCAGCATGACGGGGACTCCCCCGTTCTCATCGTAGAATACATCGGTCATCAAGGGGCACATACTGCCCCTCTTGTTCCTATCATGGATACATATATTCGGGGATACGACAACGACGATCATAGCCAGGAACCGCTGGTCGAGGTGTTAGAGTCCGGCTCCCCTTATGACCAATATTCAAGAAAAGGTTATCTAAAATTCGATTTATCCAGCATCGGTGGCGACGTGACGTCCGCAACACTGCAATTATCGGGATACACCGATTCCAAAGAACCTGTTGGCATCATGGTATTCCAAACCGGGGATAACGCATGGGATGAACATACGTTTACTTATGATACTCATAATGGTAAAACCTTCTCTTGGCAAGGGATGTCAGAGGGCACCGATTGGGTCGGACCTCCCGCCACGGTCTCCGACAACCAATACCCGATGCAAATCGGCAACTTTACGTGGCTGAATCCTCTTATCGCAGAATACGCCGCCACGAGTAATGAAGCTTATGCTGCCAAATACATCGATTATATGATCGATTTTATTCAAGATGCGGAGCAATACGTCACGCCTGGCGCCATCAGCATGGGAGCCGGTACTTTCCCGAAATGCTTCCATGCATCTCTGCGGGCAGCCAACTGGGTGAAAGCATACCATTTGTTAAAAGATAGCCCCTCCATGAATGCTAAAGATCATACGATGATATTGAAAGTATTGTGGAAAAAAGCGATGGCATTATCGACGGAAGCCGGTTATGACCCCCGCAACAATCACGGCATCTACGAGACACAGGGTTTGTATAGCATTGCCGTTTATTTCCCGGAATTTATGGAATCAGACGACTGGATTGATTTGGCCAACAGCCGGATAGATGCACTGATCAACAAGTTGAATTTCAGTGACGGTTCTTATTCCGAATCAAGCTCCAGCTATTCGATCGGCGCAGCGGATGCATGTATGGCCATTAAGTCTTTAGGCCAGATGAACGGAAAAAGCTTCAGCGAGACCTTCGATATCTGTCTGCGAAGGATGGGGTATTATATCGCCGATCTCGCTTTTCCCAATGGGTATCTTCCACTCTTCGGCGACGGCAGCAGCCTAAACAGCAGAACGACAGTGAAAAGACTGGGTGAGCTCTACGAAGATGATGTACTACTGTACTTGGGCTCAGGAGGGGAGTTAGGATCTCCGCCTGCACATACCTCCTCCATCTATCCGGTTAGTAAATCAGCTACAATGCGCAGCGGTTGGGGAACCGATGCTAGATATTTATTTATGAATGTGAAGCAAGAGCCCTCTCATAGGCATACGGACGACAATAGCATTATTTATTATGCGTATGGGAGGCAGTTGCTCGTAGATCCGGGCAGCTATTCATATAGTGACGAACAGATTTCGAACTGGCTGCGGTTTTCTACGGAAGCGCATAACACAATAGAAATCAATCAGCAGTCTCAGGACCTGACTGAAGGGGCTTTCCGATATTGGACCGATAATGGTATTTTCAATTTTCTGGAAGGCGTTATTTATAATGTACCTGGTTTTGTCTATTCTCGCGATGTTCTCTTCTTAAAGTCTTCCTTTACCATCGTATCGGATTATATTCGTGCACCGGAAGGCAAGCATCTGTATCGCCAACATTGGCATTTCCTCCCTACTGCAAATGCCGATCTGGATCCTATCACAAAACAAGTGCGAACGAAGTTTCATGATCATCTAGGCGATATTCTCGTTATCCCTGCCAACCCGGAACGATTATCTGATGCGATTATGAAAGACGGCTATTATTCTAACGCCTTCTACACCGTGTCCAACTCCAAATATGTGGCTTATACGAAAGAGAATGCGCAAGGCAATATTACGTTTGATACCGTCCTTTATCCAATCACTGGCGGGGAACGATCTGATATCGAAGTTCAGCGACTTGAACTTACACCCGAAGTCCCTATCACGATTGCCAGCTCTCTTCGAATCACCAATATCTGCGAAAATGGCGGTACAGGATATTATTATTTGTCACATGAGGAAAATCCGCGTGAGCTACGTCAATTCGATGCATTTTATTATGACGGGAAATTGGCTTATATCGAAACAGACAGGAATGGTGATGTGCGACTAGGCATCGTCAAATCAGGGCAAACGCTCGTACACAGATCGATCCCACTAATCTCCTCCGCTCAAAACATTAACGACATCGCCGTCGAGTGGAACGGCACAAATGTGACTATTTCAGGTTCCAATCTTGCTATTGTCAATCTTGCTAAAGGTACTTCCGCGATTGCGATCTATGCTCCTGAAGTAACGACAATACGATTAAACGGAGCTTGTGTGACTGAATTTACCGTTTACGATAACTACATTTATGTAACAAGTTAGGAGTTGATGGAATTATGCACAGGAATAATGATACGAAGCCGCATGTCGTAATCATTATGGCGGATCAATTACGCGCCGACATGATCTCTCCCATATTTTCGCCTAATATATACAGTCTGTCGCAGGAAAGCTTCCGGTTCAACCGAGCTTACTGCACTTCTCCTTTATGCGTTCCCGCACGCGGGTCCTTCTTCACCGGATTGTATCCTAATGAAACCGGCTGTATTATCAACCCGTGGGAGAAGCGGGATGCCGAACATGGATTCGTAAGGGAAGGTACTACAAATCTCTATCAACTGCTTGAAAACGAATGGGACAGTTGGCATACCGGGAAACAACATCTGTTGACCAAAGATCGATTTGATCTTTCCAAAGATTCACTCACGCATTGGTTGCCGCTTGAAGGAAGATATGACCAGCATCTCAAGAAACAAGGAATACGCAAACCTGGAGGCACTCCATTCCAAGGACTCGTTCCGGAAATGACTGGCGGTACCACTACTCGCGTAGCAGGATACTCCATTCCAACAACAGGTTGTTACGAGGGAGGCTTCGACGCCTTCTTCGACGGTTTCATTCTGAACGATGCGCTTCGGGCATTGCGAGAACGGGACCGGAACAAACCGTTGTTTTTAAGTTCCATGTTCCTTGCCCCCCATCCTCCTTTAGAAATTCCTGAACCGTGGTATTCCATGTACACGGAGGCGGACATAACACTTCCCGAAAACGTAGGTGTATGGTCAACGAATCAATCGCCACTTCAGCTGTACAATTTGACGGGTACGGTCGGCACCCGCTACTCCAGGGAAGAATGGCACCGGATATGGGCAGTATATGCAGGGCTTGTCCGGATTCTGGACGACAGCGTAGGCCAAATCATAAAAGAATTGAAAGCGCAAGGCATCTATGACGACACGGTCTTGATCTTCACGAGCGATCATGGTGAAATGCTGGGTTCTCACCGCCTCTGGCAAAAAATGTGCATGTATGAAGAATCTGTGAAAACATCTTTGTCCATCAAATTTCCGATTGGCTTCAAGTCCTCAATGAATGAAACGGACGCCCTTGTCAGCGCAATTGATATCGTGCCAACCTTATGCGATGTTTTAGAAATTCCAATTCCTAAAGGCGTAGCTGGGTTATCATTAATCCCTCTCATTCAAGGCGAATGCTTGGAGCGCGAACGTCTCTTTATTCAATTTGATGGCAACGGGGGTAGAGGTAACTTCCAGCGATGCGTTATCGAAGGAAACTACAAGCTCATCGTGGACATGTTCAAGGATGAGTTATTCCTTGAACTGTACGAAACGCCAACTGATCCTCAGGAACTCATCAATCTAGCCTTTGAAGAGTTGTACAGGGAGAGAATCAACGTGATGCTTAACCATTTAAGGAATCATATGTTGGCTACTGGCGATTTACTGGTACTCCCTGACGATCCATATACCGCTTTTATTCAATCTTATTCATAATCCAAAAATATCGACAGGAGCGAAAACCAATGATAACTTTACAAGAGCAGGATCAAATTTGGTTAAACGAAGTCATCGGTAAACTCGCGTATAAGATGAACTGGGTCAGTGATAAATCCAAACATAAAATCCCTTACACAACTATCAACGGAACGCATGACAATCGTATAGACGACAATCCAAAAGGCACAGTTACGAACGGAATCAACTGGTGGACGAACGGATTCTGGGGAGGCATGATGTGGCTCATGTTTCATGAGACCGGGATTGAATCATATAAGGAAATCGCCAATTTCTCGGAAGATGCGCTAGATGAATGTTTCCGGCAATATTACGGTCTACATCATGACGTGGGTTTTATGTGGCTTCCGACCAGTGTCGTGAATTATAAAGTAACTGGTAATTCGGAATCCCGTAAAAGAGCGATGCATGCGGCCAATCTACTTGCTGGACGTTTTAATTTGGCCGGTGGGTTCATACGGGCCTGGAATGATGACGAAGGAGCGGATTCTAGAGGATGGGCCATCGTAGATTGCTTGATGAATCTCCCGTTATTGTACTGGGCGACTGAAGAAAGCAACGATCCGAGATTTATGCAAATCGCCATGAAACATGCGGACACCGCTCTTGATGCTTTCATTAGACCGGATGGTTCCGTTCATCATATCGTTGAATTTGATCCGTTTCATGGCGGCGTAGTTAAAACTTACGGTGGCCAAGGCTACGAAAACGGCTCATCTTGGACTCGTGGACAGACTTGGGCGTTGTATGGCTTTATGATGAGCTATTTGCATACGGAAAAAAAAGAATATTTACACGCAGCTAAGCGTGTTGCGCATTATTTCATGGCTAACATTCCAGACAATGGTATCATTCCGATCGATTTCCGGCAACCGAAGGAACCGATCTATGAAGATTCCACGGCAGCAGCGATCGCAGCATGTGGACTTATAGAAATCGCAAAAGTCGTCGGTCCCTATGAAAAGGAAGTTTACTTAAATACAGCACTCAAACTGTTAAGAAAACTGGACGAAACCCGTTGTGACTGGACGAAAGACTCCGATTGCATACTCATCAATGGCTCTTCCGCTTATCATAATAACGATAAACATTCAGCCATCATCTATGGTGACTATTATTTTATGGAAGCTGTTTTCAAATTGAAAGGTAACGACTTAAACGTCTGGTAAAAATTGTTGAAACACCGGCGCAGCGCAACAAAAAGCCTCCCTTATAAAAAGGAAGGCTTTTTGTTGCTAGGACAATTTCACCAAGCTGTAGTTTTTCTTACCCTTACGGATAATGATAAACCGGCCACCGATCGCTTCATTTGCTGTAACTTCAAATGCTACATCGCTAACTTTTTCACCGTTCATGGAAATTGCGCCTTTGGTGATATCTTCACGCGCTTGACGCTTAGATGGCTCGATCCCGAGATCAACCAACCACTCTACGATGTTTTTGGATTCCAGTGTAGTTTCGTAAGTCGGCATTTCCTTGAAGCCTTGCTCGATCTCATCAGCTGTTAGGGATTTGATATCTCCACTGAACAGAGCAGCAGTAATACGTTTCGCCTGCTCCAGCAATTCTTCACCATGCACGAATCTGGTCATTTCTTCAGCTAGTGTTTTTTGAGCCTCACGTTTATGTGGTTCAGACTGTACTTTTTCTGCAAGTGCATCAATTTGTTCTTTAGAAAGGAATGTGAAGTACTTCAAGTATTTCACAACATCACGGTCATCCGTATTCGCCCAGAACTGGTAGAACTCAAACGCAGTCGTTTTGTTCGGGTCCAGCCAGATTGCTCCACCAGCTGATTTACCAAATTTCGTGCCATCGGATTTCAGCATAAGCGGGATAGTAAGACCGAAGGCTATAGCTTCAGATCCTTCTTTTCTACGGATCAAATCCAGTCCACTTGTTATGTTGCCCCATTGATCAGAGCCACCAATTTGCAGCTGCACATCTTCATGCTGGTACAAATGCAGGTAATCTAGGGATTGCAGGATTTGGTAGGAGAATTCCGTAAAGGAAATTCCGCTGTCCAATCTGCTCGCTACAACATCTTTGGCAAGCATCGAATTGATGCTGAAGTTCTTACCATAGTCACGCAAAAACTCAATAACATTGATTTTATGCGTCCAATCATAGTTGTTCACCATGCGAATTTGATTGTCGCCATCGGTTACGAACAGTTTTTTCATTTGTGCCGTAAGTGCATCCACGTTCGCTTGAACTTGCTCCAGTGTCTGCAAAGAGCGTTCAGACTGGCGTCCACTTGGATCACCAATCGTACCTGTTGCACCGCCAATTAGAATAACCGGACGATGTCCTGCAAGCTGGAATCTTTTGAGTACCATAAACGGAATCAAGTGACCAATATGCATACTGTCACCCGTCGGGTCTACACCGCAGTACACTGAAACGGATTTCTTGTTGGTCAATTCTCTAAGCCCTTCGGCATCGGTTTGTTGATTGATGGCATCGCGCCATTCTAGTTCGTCGATAATATTCATTGCCTAACACCCCTTAAATTAGTAGATATCCTATAACGAATCATCAGTCCGCCAAGCAAATATAAGGATAATTGATGAAGTGAAACCTATAAATCCCTATATTTAAAAACAAAAAAATCGCCCCCTTGTCTATTGTAGACATAGGGACGATTGAATAACCGTGTTACCACCCAGATTGCACCAATGAAACGCTAATGCTAAAACACAGCATTGATGCCACTCGTGACGAGATATCGTTCGCCATTCCGCTCGGTGTTAGCCGAGATACTCCAAAGTGTAATTCGTACTCTTAGTGTGTACCGGGTTTCATCAACCCCCGGCTTTCTGGAACAGGGACTAAGCTACTACTGGGCTTCTTCAACGTATATCGTATATAAGATTACAGCCAGTATAGTGAAATAATTCTTCAATGTCAACATCTTAAGCTGAGAATGCTGAGTCACACTCCTGCTGTGATGCACTACTAGGCATTGCCTATTTTTTTCTGTTACAATTACAAAAAAAGAGGTGAACGACTCCGTATGCTTGATCCAATCGATAATCATATTTTAGAACGCCTAACTCAAAACAGCAGAATCTCCTACACCGATCTAGCTAAAGAAGTTAATTTATCTAGTGTAGCGGTTAAGGATCGTATTGACCGGCTCGTCAATCAAGGAATTATTGAGCAATTCTCAATCGTCATTAACGCAGAAAAGCTAGGAAAGAAAATTTCCGCATATTTGGAGCTTGAAGTAGAGCCTTCTCATTTAAATCATATAGTCGGGATCTTGAAAGAAAATGAACGCGTAGCCGTACTTTATGAAATGACAGGGCCTTGCATTCTTCACATTCACATTCTAGTTGAGAACCTTGAAGAGATGGAACGGTTTATGCATGAATCCATCTACTGTCTGGACGGTCTAGTCCGTGTAGAAAACCAAATCTTATTAAAGCGCCATAAAAATCAGGACGGTCTAAATATATAAAAAAAGAACCGACTTTATAAAGACGGTTCTCCTCTGGTTTGGATCTTATAATGATTAAGAAATGATTGCTAATTATACTAATTCACCTACTCTGTTTTAGATAACTTAGCTTTATAAAATTTCGCGAAATATTCACTGACCTGAGTCTTCTCTTTTACAACTTCTATTGGAGCAACGAGCTTAACGACCTCTCCATTATACATTCCTGTCGTCGCCCCGACTTTCATCTCTAGAACATTATTATTGTAGCTTATAGTTACTGTCTGAGTAGCCGGTTTCCAGCTCACCTTCGCACCAAAGCTTTCAAAGCTGCTACGTAATCCCACTGCCTTGCGCTCCGAATCACCGAATTGGCCTTTATCGATCAAAGCATGCACGCCCCAATTACCATCCACCACCTGTGTAATTCCGAAATCCGCGGACACAGACATCAGTGAGTACGCTTCATCCTCACTCAAATCCATTCCACCCATTAAAAAATCTTTCGTTTTATGAGCAGCATCCTTCATCGCTTTGTCGATGGAAGAGTTTTTGAAGATATCTGTTTGTGCACTTGCTCCGAGAGCCTCCAAATAATTCGCATAACTGAAGCCATGCACAACCCATTCGTACTCATTTTCAAGTAATGGGAAACTTAACCCATTCAATTTTTTGTTAAGCGTTGCTTTTTTATGAAGAATGACTTGTATATCACCAGTGACCGATGTCTCGATAGCCGTTCCGTTAATCTCAGAATCCCCTTGACCGGCATGCGGATCACCAATCGACAGTAGCGCACCCGGTACGGATACAGGGTAATACATCGTTGCACCTTCAGTAATCCGCCAATCATCTACATTGCCACCATTGTAAGAAGGAGGGACGGAATCAACGATATCTGCTTCTTTAGGCGCCACACCCATCGTGCCGAAGTGGAGACGTACTGGAATCTTTATACCTTTCAATACATCAAAGTTCTTATCAATCGTATTATGGTCTACAATTACACCTGGGTAGTCGATTGTCGGGTGCACTTGACCATCCGGATCGGTTTGCGCTGTCCATCTGTAGTTATAAACAGCTGTTGCATAATCCGTCCCACCTTCAGTATCCATCTCATAGATGGTGACCACTTCACGTTTTTTCGGCTCCTCAACCATATCTCCGTATAGATAACCCCAGTTCGCCGCGGCATTCACGCCATAGGTTTTACCTGCGTATTTGTCATTTCCATTAGGTCTCAGCTTCATGTCCAAAATCTTCACTTCCAGAACATCCCCTGGCTCAGCGCCTTCTACTGCGATAGGTCCCGTCATAATATGTACGCCTGGTCCACGAAGCGCTTCGTTCTTCTCCCCTTCTATCCAGTGAAAAATATCTTCAACACCCGCATCCCCTTTAATCATTCGGTCGTAATCATCACCGGAATGATGCGTAATTGCCTCGACCGTTACAATATCTCCTGATTGTACCGTTAAAGCTGGATTACCCTTACCAATATTCCCCCAGCGAACAGTCTCCGAGTTTGCCTTTAGAACATGAGTTTTCGGTTTATAAGCACCAATATCAGTGTTAGCATACATAACACTAACTGATGAATCAACTAGCAAAACCGTTGATAAAATGACACTAACCTTCAGGAATATTTGTCTTTTCATAGTCAGATCCTCCTCAACTCAATTTAATGTTATATTTTATAACATATCGTGTTTTTGAGTATAACAGATGGATTCCAGATTAACAATATAAATATTTATACACTTCTAAGCTTAAATAATAAGTTATAACTATTAGATATCTTTAATTATCCAAGCCTGCTTCTTCGTTACATAAAAAAAACGCCAACACTTATTAGGTAATTAGCCAAAGTGTTTGACGTTCTATCATCCATTCTAAAGTGATACTTCATTTTCAACGTAGAGCAGTTATACTCCTTGTTGCCCGTGTTACAATCCGCTTCGTTTCCTTGGAATCCGAAGAAATCAACCACTTCTCACTAAGCTGCAGCACCCATTCCGGATTGCTTTTACTCGCATCGTTCAGCCAATTACTTACAGAATCCTGTACGTATTTTGCCGGATCTGATTTAAGTGGATCTAATAATGGAAGAGCTATTACTGGGTTTTCTTTGAGCGCAATAATATGCTTCGCCCATACCCCATGTGGCCGCGTCAATTCGATCGCATATCTCCTTATGTTCGTATCTTGATCATAAACCCAGCTCTCTAAGAACTTAATGGATTCATCCAATTCTGCAATGACCGATTCCCTTAAAGCCATCCATGAAATCTCGCGTACCCCAAAATGATCATCCGCTGCAAAGGGACGGATATCCATTAGCTTTTGCGACAGACTTAAAGATTGATTTAGACCGATCATATAGGCAGCCCAACAGCGGACACTATCGGAATGATGTTGCGCTAAAGCTGAGAATACTCGGACTTGTTCCGCCTCTGATTTGCATTCCAACACCTGTTGCCACTCCCGCGCAATAGCCGGTATGAGCTTCATGATTTTCTTTTCCGATGAATCGCGAAGCCTTTGTAAAATCGGTTCGGATTCCTGTCCAAAACCTAGCTCGTCCAGCACATTTCCCAACAAAACCATATGGTCCACAGCAAGCCATTCCGTTAGATTTACAGTCTGTAATTGTCCTTTATGCAATAGTCCTACAACTTCAGCAGGAATATCGCTAACTTTTCGAGCTCCCTTCCTATGCTCCATAGAAATCTTCCCTTCACCTATGATTTTAAAGGCTTGAATAACCTTCTTCTTATATTTAGGATACGGGTATTTCTAACCATAAAGATGTAATCTCATTTACAACTCATAATCTTTATAAATTTCTTTCGGAGACTTTATCATGGTGGATAAGTATAGTTCTGAACCCAGTCTGAAGCACCTCAGCTTTTACCAACTCTTGCAATGCCATAGTAACCGCTTCTCTGCTCGCACCAATCAAATTGGCGATTTCTTGATGTGACAGTGGAACATTGATTTTATAATAATTATCCTCACTTTTAACGCCTAGTTGATCCGATAACTTTAAAAGAACGCACAATATTTTATCATGCAGATTTCCGATGGCTAGGTTATGAGTTAACTGACTCATACTTTTTATACGATCGCTCAATACTTGCATTAATGACATCAAAAATCTAGGTCGAGTAGCTACGAATTCTTCAAATCTTACAGGATCAATTGTACAGATATGACACTCTTCCATGGCTTCAATGTAATGATCTTTCGTTCCAAACGAAATCACGTTCATTTCACCAAAAACATTACCCTCACTCAAAATATCCGAAGTAAACTGCTTCCCATCCGCATTCAATCGGTATAAACGTACCTTTCCTTTTTTCACAAAAAATAATCCTTCAGAGAAGGTTGGCGGTGTTTGGATATATGTATTTTTCGGAACCACTGTTATTCGAGTTAACTCTTCCATTTCCATTAGATCTTCCAGCGCTAACGATTGAAGCAAATTGAATTGAGATAAATAATGAATAGTCTCCATGGCCCCTCCCTTATATAACGTTATTCGTTATTTTAGTATACCGCACAAAAAAAGCCACGTCCTAAGGACGCAGCTTATTCATTAACGATTACTTGCTTCCCAGCGCGCTACTTCTTCACGAACACGAGGGGCTACTTCCGTTCCCAGCAGTCTAATCGCCTGCATAACATCCTCATGAGGCATTGTACCGTGGGGCATATGTAAAAAGAATCGCGTAATCCCCACATGTTTGCGAAGATGAATGATTTTGTTCGCAACGGTTTCTGGATCACCTACGTAAAGAGCGCCATCAAAGCTGCACGCTTTATCATAATCGGAACGATGGTAGGGTGGCGTCCCTTTTTCTATCGCCCGCACATTGGTTCGAGCATGCGTTGAAGGGAAAAATTTCTCCAAAGCTAACTCATTCGTCTCAGCAATAAACCCGTGAGAATGCGAGGCAACCTGTAAGTTTGAAATATCATATCCGGCTTCAGCCGCTGCATTTTTATAGAGCTGCACATGTTTCGCATAATCAAGCGGAAGAACATTCCCAATAATTGCTAAAACAAAAGGCAAACCAAGCGCCCCTGTGCGGATCGCTGACTCTGGGCTTCCTGCACTCCCAATCGAAATTGGTAACGGATCTTGAACCGGACGCGGATAAATCCCCAGATTGTTTATGGCCGCTCTATGTTTGCCGCTCCAGGTCACTTTTTCTGACTTTTGGATAGCTAATAACAATTCCAGCTTCTCATTAAAGAGTTCTTCATAATCTTTCAGATCATAGCCGAATAAAGGAAAAGACTCTGTAAACGAACCGCGGCCGATCATAATCTCTGCACGTCCATTTGAAATGCCATCTAGCGTTGCAAAATCTTGAAATACACGTACGGGATCTGCTGAAGACAGGATCATCACGGCACTGGTCAACCGAATCTTCGAAGTCAACGATGCAGCTGCCGCTAACACAACCGCAGGTGATGAAGCCGCATAATCATTACGATGATGCTCGCCCACTCCGTATACATCTAGTCCCACCTCTTCAGCAAGTACAATTTCCTCCACTACTTCGCGTAGTCGTTCTGCATGACTTATTGTCTCACCCGTTTGGACATCGGGCGTTGTCTCGACAAAGGTACTTATTCCAAGTTCCACTTTTCATTTCCTCCTAATGTCTGCACGTTGCATTATTCTCTAGATGTAAATATTTAAATATTCATGATTACTATGAATCAAGAAACTCATTATAATAGGATTCTCCAATAATTCCAACTATTTTAGATCCCCTCGATTATAGATCGGACAGAGGAGCCATTATTTTTATGACTTTGGTCATTTTTCTAAACTATTGGACTCAGATGCAACTATTCAATGAATTCACCTATAAAATGTATATTCTAGTGGGAATAAGAGCTATACAGTCTGAAACGATTGCAAAATGAAGCAATAGCTGCAATACGGTCCGATGCAGCAGGATTACGCTCTATCGGGCTACAACACACTATTAAACTGTAACTTTGCCGCGGTGGGCGTGACTTTCGCTGTTTAATTGTATTTTGTGCAACTATATGCGCTTTTTAGGTAGCTTATTGGGATATAGTTGCACTCTATACACTTAAAAGTGATCATTTACCTCCATATAGTGGAATTCTCGCAAAATAATTGTACAATATGCAATTAAACCTAAACTATGCAGCAAATGTTTGAGCGCAATTGTACTTTTTACAACTATTTACCTTTTTAATAAGGCTTGAAGGGCGGAACTAGTACGATGGAATGACCATTTACCCAGAGAATGTTAAAAGACCACTAATCAACTAAAAAAACGGAAGGTTAGTGGTAAATTTTCAGCTAATTCGAAGGGTTCCCAATACTCGTAGTTATCGGTGTATCCGACGATTTCGGTTTCTTCCTCTGATTGATTCCAATTCCGACTCGACCAAACACAAAGGCTCCGCCTGGAATACGATTCGCTATATTCATGATGATCGCCGATCCAACCACACATCCGACAAATTGGAGCAGCACACTGAATAGTCCAAGGTTTTGCAACCCGAACGAAGAAGGAAGTTTGACGAATAAAGCCAACAGCAACGGGTGAAGCAAATATATGCCGAAGGAGTACCTACTGCTCCACTCCAGCATACGCGGCACTTTTTTCAATGAAGAAGCCACTGTGAAGAGTAGCAGAATCATGCTCATGGCGAAAAGTAACATATCAATTCTTTTAGAACTATGTGCCGTAATCCAGCCTTGCCCATTCACGAATAGCACAAGCGCACCTGTTACAACTGGAAGCACGTAGACAGCTAAACGGAACTGTTTTAATTTTTCCCGGAACCAAGTCTCATTTCGCCCCAAGTAATAAGCCGCAGTAAAGTAGAAAATCCACCCCGGAGAGAAAACCCAATACAATTTATCCCAAATATATTGAGCAGCTACCGTATCTACGGGTTTTGTGAAATTAAAAAAGCCTAAGTAAGCCATATTTATAACGAATGACGCAATCAGTATAGAGCGTGGAGTGAATTTTTTGGCATGCCTTTGAAATAAGAGGAATAGAGCATAAAACTGAAAGATAATTAGGATAAAGTAGCCATGAAAATCGCCAAGTAACCAATGACGCCACAGGAAGTACCAAAAAGCCTGAAGAAGCGGAATCCCCTCACTGCTCGCCATATCCAATCCTTTTAACCCTGCGTACAAAGCTCCGAAAAAAAAGTAAGGAAGCAAAATATACTTGATCCGTTTCTCCCAAAATTTCGCGGGAATTCCGTCCGGGTATGCAAAAGACAATACGAATTGCGAGATAAATACGAATACTGGTGTGCCAAAGGTAAGCAGTAGACCCACTGAGTCTACCCAAGACGTGTTACCATCGTCATAGACTCGATATAAAGCATGCAACAGCGCTATACTTAAGCAGGCTATACTACGTAGAACAAACATTTCCGAATTTAATTTTCGTTCCATGGGGATGACCCCTTTCGATATTTGCGATTAATGGTCCACAGCACTGCCTACAGTCAATCGGGCTGTAACCGTCTTCTTGAGTCCCTGATGAAGGTCATGGTGAGGAGACCAGGACATCAGCTCCATTGCTTTACTGTTGTTTAAGTAGCTGTGAAGAATATCTCCCGGTCGAGCAAGCTCATAGGTTGTCTGGGATTCCCGACCTGTAATACCGCCTATCATTTCTACAATCGTATTAATGGAAGTCGCCACCCCGCAGCTAATATTTATGATCTGATTATCCGCATTCTCGTCTGTACAAGCCGCATTTACAAACGCCTGTGCAACATCCTCAACATAGACAAAATCCCTGGTCTGTTCTCCATCCCCATAAATCACAAGCTCCTTGCCTAGCTTCAAGCGATCCAGAAAAATCGAAACGACGCCAGCTTCACCATGCGAGCTTTGTCGAGGTCCATACACATTCGCAAGACGAAGAATGGTGTACTTCAGCCCATGCATGCTTGCAAACATCCGAATATAAGACTCAGGAACACTTTTTGATACCCCATAACAAGATTCAGGATTTAGGGGATGTTTCTCGTCAATGCTCAAATATTCAGGATTACCGTATACTGCGGCCGACGAGGCGTAGACGATCTTTTCAACCTGATGCACCTCACACATCCGCAGAACGTTTAGTGTGCCAACAATATTCACATTCGCATCAAACAATGGATTGCGCTGTGATTCTCTTACGTCAATCTGTGCCGCCAGATGAATAACCACATCCGGCTTCTCACGGATAAAGACTTCACCCAGTGTCTCGTCCCGAATGTCGTACGGGTATAAAAGTGCCGAAGGATTTCTATAGAATGAGCCGGAAGCTCCCGATAAATTATCTACAATTACAGTTTCGATCCCCTCTCTTATAAGCCGGTCAACAACATGTGACCCAATAAAACCAAGCCCCCCAGTTACTAATACCTTCAAATAAAAAACTCCTTTCGCCCTGTAAAGTGCTCTTTGTACCGTGCATCTGTAGAAAAGTTCACATAAAATACTTATGAAGAAACGATGTTGTCATCCTTTATGGACGACAATCATTACTCTTATATTTCCAATCAAAAAATAAAGGAGTGAAGTATATGGCAACTGCACCTATTCCAGATAATTCTGTAACAACGCCCGTTATTGCGGACGGCGCGGTCACTTCTATTAAATTAGATCCTGAAACTAACGGTTACGTGAATGTTCGATCCTATGGAGCTACAGGGAATGGTACCAAAGATGACACCGTCGCGATTCAAAATGCAATTAATGCTGGAAATGCCAAACGCAAGGTTGTTATTTTTCCGCCTGGTGTATATAAAGTCTCTTCCGGCCACATGCGTAACCCTTCAGTCCTCGACTGGTGGTGTCTTCGTATTCCAACCGGAACTAACCTGAGCTTTGAAGCCGGCTCAAAATTAGTGCTTGCCCCTAACCCACCCTCGGATACTCGTGTTCTTGTTATGTTAAATGCCTCAAACATCACGATATCCGGCAGCCTCGAAATAGACGGAAGTGCTTCGACTGTTAAAACAGCCGTCAACGATCAACTTCATGGCTTGTTCATTTCTTCTTCGCAAAATATAACGATCGAATCGGTGTACTCTCATGATTGCTATGGTGATAATATTTTCATTGGAGGGACTGAAGATATCCCATCCGTTAATGTGCATATCGGATATGCTTTCTGTGAAACGGCTGGTCGAAAGAACTTTGTAGTCCATTTTGTAGACCAGCTTCATGTCAACAGAGCGGTATTAAATAACAGTCGCGGTGGTGCACCTGGGTTTAATGGCGCCAATTCACTTGATGTGGAACCCGATATATTCAAGGGAACGCGTAGCTTTTATCAGCGATTTGACTCCTTGACGACTATTGGTTTCGGTAATGATATGACAACTGGGCTTTCAGATGAGATAACGAGACTCTGGACTCTCGACATCGGTTCACTAGATATGCGTGTAAGCGGATCAGTAAGTCCAGCATTGCTGTCCTATGGATTGACGCTAAAAATCAACCATTTGTCTATTCGCTCGACGGATCATAAAGCAAATTACGGTTTACAAACGATCTATTCACAATTTATTGATATCGCAAGCGCAAAGTTCGATGGAATCGGCGGCCCTGCGATCTACGCTGCGTTTAATGCTGCTGGAGGAAAACCAAGATTGCATATCGGCTCGTTAGGGATGTACGGCTCGGGCTCCACCTTAGCAAGCGGAGTCCGAATCGACGGAGGAGATCTTTATGTGGGGACGATAGATGCACAAGACTTAACGGGCAGTACCTTGCAATTATTCACAACAGAGTCTGACGCGATGGTTACTGTCGACAATATGATTGTCCGTAACAGCGGGACCAATCAAGTAGTGCTAGCGTCTTCTTATGGTGCAGCTAAGCCCTTCCTGCACCTGAACAATGTAGCAGTGTTTGATACCCGTTCTGTAAAGGTAAAACGCATTCTTGAATTCGAAACATTGGTTGCCATGCAGGGTACTTCTCTTGGTACCTTGTATAATCCGTATGCTTTAACTGAATGGTTCTCTACCTATGGCAACTTCAAACGTGCAGTCCGACTCGTTGGTGGAACATTACTTCCTGCAGTATTTATCGTGGAAGGATCGCCTGAGGGAACAATTACCGCTCCGATTGGCAGTCTGGCTATGCGAACAGATGGTGTAGCGAAAGCCACTTTTTATGTGAAGGAAAGCGGAACCGGTGCTAACGGATGGATCGCTAAGTAATTCTTCAGCGGTTCTGAATACAAGACTCTATCGCATCCATTACGCGTACCAGATCATCATCCGATAAAGAGCTACCGGAAGGTAGACATATACCTTTTGTGAACAATTGATCAGATACACTATGTTCCTCCATGTATGGATAATAGAAGGCGTTCTCGAATAGAGGTTGCAGATGTAGTGGTTTCCAAACAGGTCTAGCTTCTATATTGTTGAATTCCAGGCACTTTAAGAGTTGATTAGCGGAGAAGCCTGCGATCTCTTCATCAATCGTTAGCGCACTTAACCAGCGTGTACTGCGGCAATTTGGCGCTTCCGGCATGAAATGAAGACCCGGAATGGATCCCAATCGATCTGAGTACACTTGAGAAATATATCTACGTCGTTCGACTCTTTCCTCAAGTAGCTCCAATTGCCCTCGACCTATGGCTGCCAACAGGTTACTTAGCCGGTAGTTATAACCCATTTCGGAATGCTGATAGTGTGGAGCAGTGTCACGTGCTTGGGTAGACCAGAAACGGGCTTGCTCTAATGCATCGGTATCATCCGACACAAGCATACCTCCACCTGAGGTTGTGATAATTTTATTTCCGTTGAAAGAATAGATTCCGAAGCGGCCCCATGTACCACTAGCCTTTCCGTGATAAAAGGCACCTAGGGATTCCGCAGCATCTTCTATTAGAGTAATACCGTAACGATTCGCGATTTCTACAATGGGCTCCATGTCTGCGCTCTGTCCGTACAAATTGACAACAACGGCTGCTTTAGGCAGTATCCCTTTATCATTCAAATCCTGGCAGGCCCGCTGAAAAGCTAATGGACACATATTCCATGTCTCTGGTTCTGAGTCTACAAATACAGGTGTAGCCCCCAAATATAAAATAGGATTGGCACTAGCTACGAACGTGAGCGTAGAACAAATCACGTAATCTCCTTGAGAAACGCCAGCAAGACGGAGTGCCAGATGAATTGCCGCTGTTCCAGAGCTTAACGCAAGTGCCCCCTTTGAACCTGTATAGTCGGCCATCTCCTGCTCGAATGCATCAACTTGCGGTCCGATGGGAGCGATCCAGCCAGAGTGAATTGCATCCTCCAAATAAGCCTGTTCACGTCCGCTTACATGCGGTGGGGATAACAAGATTCGGGGTAGAATGCTTGATTGACGAATACTCATGCCTTGCTCCTTTCTCCATTTGGATGCTTTAATCCAAATGGAATACATATCTTATTGACTTACTTCAGAGCGTGGTCCATGATATTTTGATTCAAAAGAGATGGATGCCGGTAGAGCGGAAAGTAATTCCCTGCAACTCCAGTGTCACAGAGTGCTATCATTCGCTCATACACCTCGGGAAAAAAAATTCGCTTCCCTAAGTAATAGTCCAGTGGCTCTAGTTGCGTAGCGAATCTTAGCTTGAACTGAAACAGTTCGTCATTCCCCTTATATCCTCCACCAAGATGGAATTTTTCGTATCCATTCTCCAACCCCCACACAGCTGCTGCGTGGATGAGAAATTTGGTGGGTGACCACTGCAGATAAGCTCGATCCCAACCGCATAAGTGATAATGCATCCATGGTCGATCAAGGAGTACAATACTTGCCCCTATACTCCTCTCCCCATCCATCGCCTCGAACAGTGCTACCCGTCCGTCTGGTAAAAGGCTTGTATCTTCTATAAATTTTTGAGGGAAATAATAAAAGGGATCTGCTTGTAAATCATTTAACGTACCGTAATATAACTCGATGAAAGGCTCGATCCGATCCTTAAGATCCGACTTTCGAATGGTGAATGGAGCAGACTTTAATTTACGGATATTTCTTTTATGATTGCTGCCATAGTTCTGGATTAGCGCTGACTCTGAGCCAACTGTCAAATCCATGTAAGCTGTATTCCGATTGAGCTCTGTAGTAAGCCCTTTTTGGTATTCAGTGGCATTGCCTATGAAAGGATGGAATCTTACAAACTCGGTCATGATCTTTTTCTCTCTGCAGTAATCTGTGAACGTTTCACTGAATTGTCGGTACAACTCCGTTCGTTCCGCACCTAGTGGCACATTAGATATTGGCCCCCCGTATCCATAAGGTGTGCTGATGTCATACCATTCTCCTTCAAGTCCCAGCTGGATGACTGCGGGAAGATGGCTAATAGAGCGAAGTAAGTAAGGATAAATGATGAGCTTCTCACCCTGCTTAAAAACAAACAGCTCCGCCTGTTGATGATGATCATCCTCAAACAGCCGAAAAAAATCTGCAGAAAAATAGATATCCTTACTATTCATCTGATTCAAATAAGCATCCCACTCTTCAGAATGTGAGCTATTAAGCACAATGAAATCACTCATACGTCACCTCCTAAAAGTTATGTTAGCGTACGCTTCCTTGATGTCCTTCGACAAAAATTACTCCAGAAGCATTCGCTGCTAATCCAATATCTTGATCATGCGTATACTTTCAGTGCTTAAGCTTAACGCTGGGTCTCTCTCACGTAAGAATGCATCGGATGAAAGCAATAACAGCTTTCTCTCCCGGTCAAGGTCGAGTAACACATCGGTTAGTGGATATCCACCGTCCCACTCCCCACTCTGCAGTTGGATACGAAAATACTGCTCGCCGAGCCGACCCACAACTGAAGTCTTCTGCTTCGTTCTAATCCTAAATGAAGAAAATCCGTATTTTAGATGATGTGCCTCTGCCATTGGGTAATCATCAATAATGTAAGTCACTTCTTCAACATCTATATCCGCTCCAGCAGCAATAACATCTGCATTAGCCGTTAATGAACGTTCCAGATCCCTCACATACCAATAAGTACGTCCTTCTTCTACAAAGCCAAGGCGAAGGTACCAAGCATGAGCCTGTTCATTCCATGAGAACACATCCAGTACCAACTTCTTAATATCGTCACTCTTGGCTAATTTCTCGCCATAAGCCATGAGCATTCCGCCTATGCCGTCCTTGCGAAACGCCGCATCCACGTTTAAATTATTCAGAACCAATATTTGTTCCATTCTTCGCCATTCCGCGAATCCAATGAGCACTTCTCCAAGATAGGCTCCAATCAACAACGTGGCTGAATGGCCTCCACATTTACAAGCCGCTTGTAGATATGCTGGATAACCCGTACAAGCAAATATCGTTTGATTGTACACATGCTCCGGTAAATTGCTCTTCAAGAGCCGGCATGCATGATGTATATCGTCTTCATGCAGCGGTCTAAACTGCACACTCATGCCTGGCCCTCCTTTTTATTCAACCTGTACTCATCCAGAGGTAGGCTATGCCGACCTGGATTGGCTACAACATCATCTTGGCGAATCACCTTCAAGACGGTCTTACATAATATCAGCGCATCAAGTCTGAAACTTAAAGTCTCGACATAGGTGACATCATACGAAAGCCGGTCTTTCCACGACGAAGTATTGCGTCCTGACACCTGTGCTAATCCCGTAATTCCTGGTCTTACTGAGAAACGCAGCCTCTCCTGTTCGGAATAATAAGGGCTGTACCGCATCAGTAAGGGTCTTGGGCCAATCAGACTCATTTCTCCCTTCACAACATTCACCAGCTGTGGCAGTTCATCCAGACTTAGCTTCCGGATGATTCCGCCAAATTTGATATATCTTCGCTCATCTGGTAACGGCTGACCCTGCAAGTCATACAGTTCAGCCATGGTCCGAAATTTGTAGATGAAGAAGGGTTTCTCTCCCCGCCCTGGTCGTTGCTGCTTGAACAAGATTGGGCTTCCAAGCTTCATTCGAATCAACAACGCCACCACAGCCATGACTGGACTAAATACACATAACATAACGATCGCTCCCACAAGATCGAAGCCTCGTTTCATATGGCGATACATGTTAGTACTCCTCCCGCCTTTCTCTTAATCCGTAAAAAGACGTTCCTTAAGTGAGTTCACCTGTTTTAAATCGGCACTCCAGTAGTACACCTTAGTTCCGACTAGCGGATCAGGAGCAAAACTGTTGTTACCTGGAATCTGTTCGTATTGAAAGTCCGCGGAAGTAATCCCCTTGAATAACCAAGCTAAGCTAAGCAAATCGCTGTCGCTGAAGCTTGTATCGATAATGTCTTTCTTTTCATGGAGTAATAATCCCGCCAGATCCGGAAGATGCTCAGGGCTCAACAGCTTATTAGCCACAGCTCTAACGATATTGAATTGCTCCTCTTGACGACTAAAGTCACCGTTCGGAGTTGAATATCGCTCCCTAGCAAGGTAGAGTGCATGCACACCATCCAGATGCTGTTCGCCTTTTTTGATGGTAATCTCCGGGGTTATTGTTACGTCTTGATCGATTACCATGTCGATCCCTCCGATTGAATCGATGAAATCACGAACTCCAGAGAAATTCGTCTTGATGTAATGATGAATGGGAATATTCATAAAGTCGCTTACCGCTTGAATGAGCGTCAGCGTTCCTTGCTCATTCCCACCTTTGGACTCACCAACAATATGAGCATGATTAATTTTGGTGTATCCAACATTCTGTACATAAACCCTTGTATCGCGCGGTACAGAGACGATGTTCACCTTCCGCTGTTCCGGCATTACATGCACAACCATGATCGTGTCTGCACGGGAGATTTCCCCACCCCACGTATCTGTTCCAATTAATACAACATTAAAGGATGAAGTTTTTTTATCAGTTGCACCTGACGATGCTGCTGGTTCAGTCGATGGTAGTACCACGCCATCCGAATTCACTCGATTTATAAGAGTCCCATCCGACTGCGTCTTCCCCACAGGCAATGCAGAAATTTTTGAGTTAGGCATCGTCAATGGATTAAGGACAGCCTTTTGAAATCGCTGCTCAGCATTTAACACCCCTCTAATCCAAATGCCGCCAACTACAATCACAATCAGACAAACAATCAGGGCGAATCTTCCAATTCGCCTTATGACTATTTGTTTTCTTGTGAATTCCTTGTCACTCTTACCACGCAAACGCAACTTCTTGTTCCATCTACTCATAAACGACTTCATCACTTAGATCCCCGCATGAACTTCGGATTTGATCCGTTCAAGCTCATGAGTAGCCACCTGTGGTTCTTCCTGAAAGCCCGAATAGCTTGGAATAAGCTGCTTTAATAATTTCTTAATCTGATAACTGCTTGGCACAAATTCGTACCGTTTGCACAAATTCTCCAGAACACCAAGGACCAAATTCAGTTCAGATCTGGAAACACTTTGAGGACGACTGATCATGATGCGATAGTTATTGGTGACCATCAATCCTTCCTCTTCTGTCAGGAGTTCCTCAAATAATTTCTCACCAGGACGAATGCCCGTGACCACGATAGGGATATCTTTATCAGGTTCTAAACCCGACAGACGTATTAAATCTCTTGCCAGATCGTATATCCGAACTGGCTTACCCATATCAAGCACGAACACCTCGCCACCTTTTGCCAGTATGCTCGCCTGAATAACCAATTGCACTGCTTCAGGGATCGTCATGAAATACCGCACCATATCCATATGGGTAACCGTAACTGGGCCACCACTCTCGATCTGTCTTTTGAATAACGGAATAACACTCCCCCGACTACCGAGAACATTACCGAAACGGACAGCAGCAAAAACCGTCTTGCTAGATGAATTCTGATCATTAATAATCATTTCTGCCGCTCGCTTCGTAGCTCCCATGACACTTGTTGGATTAACCGCTTTGTCCGAAGAGATCAGAATGAACCGCTTAGCACCATATTTGGCACTCGCTTCCGCTACATTCCTTGTTCCAATAACGTTGTTCTTTACCGCCTCCACCGGATTCATCTCCATAAGTGGGACATGTTTATGCGCGGCGGCGTGATATACAATCGTAGGTCGAAAATTCTGAAAAACACTATCGATCCGCGACACATCCTGAATATCAGCGATGATGGGTTGAATCTTCTGATCGGGATATAACTGGCGTAGCTCTTGTTCAATCAGGTAAATGCTGTTCTCACCATGACCAAGCAGCAACATTTCCTTCGGGCGATACGCAGCTAGCTGACGGCACAGTTCTGAGCCAATGGAGCCTCCTGCACCCGTGATGAGAATACACTCACTTCCTAAATTCTCACGAATCTCTTCAGTATTAATCTCAACAGGAGTTCTACCCAGCAAATCGTTTACGGACACTTCACGGATTCGATGGACTGCCATTTTCCCGTCCAAAATTTCTGTCATACTAGGCATTAGCTTAATCTGTGCTTTTGTTGATTTGCAGATCTCAATAATCTCCATTAAGTCATTATGTGGCGCTGTCGGAAGGGCAATAATAATGAACGCAATGTCCAGCTGTTTCACGGCCTCGGGAATGAAATTCCGGTTACCCACAATCGGCAGCCCCATTACTTCCAGCTTTCGTTTGGATGCATCATCATCAATGAAGGCGACCGGATGCATAAATTTGAACCTTGAATGCTTGATATCTTTCGTAACGAGGATTCCTGCTTTACCCGCCCCAACGATTAGAAGATTACCTTCGAAGACATCCTTCACACCCGTTGTCTCAAACCCGTCGTTTAGAAGACGTTTAACCATTCGTAACCCAACAATGCCCAGAAATACATAACCGGCTGCAAAATAAATGGAAATTGGTAGTCGATAGGAAGGAAATACTGCATGGGTGGATACGTTGACAACAATCACTCCAACGAGGGTTAATACACTCACTTTTAGAAGCTGCAGTAATTCTCTCATTCCAGTGTATCGCCAGATATTGTTATACACTTTGAATCCAAATGAGAAGGCCGCATATACCGCAATGTGAATCAATATTGCCCACGGAAGCATCCACACGTACATCTCAGGGATTTGAAAATCAAACCGAAGTAAAAACACAAGCCACACTGAAGCCGCAATAATCCCTGCATCCAACATGACCAAACGGACGATCCGCATTTTCATCACTTCTTTCTCCCTAATTAACTAAAAATTCATGTACTCCCCTTTTAAGTGAGAGTGAATATTCAATCCCCCGATAGGCTCGCATGCATTTCAGACGGAACCCGCTTTCTTTCCTCCTTGTTTAGCGCTTCTATATAGATCGAGTCCATTTCACGGAGCACCGCAGGCAACCCGTAACGAATGATCCTCTCTTTGTTTGCTTCTCCCATAGCCGTAGTTAATGCTGGATCATCACGTAAATGAGTAAAAGCCTTAGCGGTAGCGGTAATATCACCAACAGGAACTAACATGCCTGTTGACTCATGTTCGATCAAATCATGAATCCCCCGAATATGCGTACCTATAACGGGTTTTCCTACTGCCATCGCCTCCATAATCGCCCGAGGTAGCCCCTCGCGATAGGACACAAGTGCAGCAACATCACATGCTCTGAGTAGATCCGGAATATCACTACGGTACCCAAGCATATGCACCCGATCGCTGACATCCAGCCGATTTGCAAGTTCTAATAGAGTCTGCTCGAACGGTCCTATACCCGCAAAAGCCAGATGGATGTTGCCTGCTTGAGACCCCAGCTGCCCCAGCGCTTCGATCAACTGCTTCTGGTTCTTGTTGGCGTTTAATTCAGCAATGCATAGGATGACGAAGGGAGGTTCATCATGCTCACTCTTCGGCAGATCAAACAGTTGGCGTCGCCTATCTGCCTTCTCCGTCGCAGTTTCAGGATGACCCTGTTCACTGCCGTAAACCTGGAGATCAAGTCCTACACCACTCACATAAGTCACCTTTTTTCGTATAGAAAATTTCTGGGCGCGTTCATAATCTTCTCTATTTATGGTGATTAACACATCTGTCCAGCGGGCCATTAACCTCTCGAGCGGATAATAAAGCATCCAGTTCAGAAAAGGAGCTCCCTTGAAAAAATGAAAACCATGCGCTGTATACAATGTGCAAGGTACACCTGCTTTATGGGCCGCAATCCGTCCGAGAATCGAAGCGACTGGCGTATGTACATGGATGAACTGGAACCCCTCCTCCTTGAAGCTTTCCGTTAATATCCCTAGCGCCTTCCAGTTCTGCATCTGTAAAGGGCTACGCTGAATGGGTACATCATGACACACGATCCCCTTCTCTTCTAACCGTAATCTCGCTTCCCCGGGCTGCGCGTAAGCATGCACTTCACAACCCTTTTGCTGCAATAACGCCATGTAAGGTAGATGGAAACTCTCAAAATGCCCAAAAATGGAGGCTACAAAAGCAACTCTTACCGGTCTACAGTCTTCAGCAGGTATGCTCCCGGACCTCTTGTTATTGCGCTTGTTCTGTTTGTTGTCGTAAGTTACGACCCGTTGACGTTTCAGTGCCCTTGGTTCGATATCGCTTCACTCCTTTCCGTCCCGTATTCGTTAATCGGATGCAAGCTGCGTTCATAGCCATCATGAACCACCAATATCGCTGGAATAAGGCTTCAATACCCATCGAAAGTCCAATCATCGCTGCGTGAGACAGCAGTAATGCCATAATGATCGGTCTGTTCACCCTATCTGCCGCGCGATAAGAACGGATCCCGACGATGAAGAACCAGATCATGAATCCGCCGTACACAATCAAGCCCAATAAACCAAATTCTGTCATAAACCAGATCGGAGTATTATGGATAATAATCCGCAGTTCATAGTTATAGCTACCGAGTCCAATCCCTAATAATGGACTTTGAGCGATCCACTCCACAGCCTTCCCAATGATGTCAAGGCGCGACTGAATCTGCGAGGGTCTACTGGCCATATTCCCAAGCACATCCAGATAAGCTGTACCTTTATACAACAGCAATGCTCCAAACGCGACGCTAAAGCCCATGCCGATCTTGAGAAGCCGAGAAGGATTCATCAGCAGGAGTGTAAGCAAGACAAGGAACAGACCTATCCATGACGAACGCGAAAAAGTCATTATTATGCCCCCGGCTAAGGTGATCGTCGCTAGCGTACTCACCCATCCCCTAAGCAGCTTCACCCCGTCTCCGCTCGTCATGATATGAATGGCAAAAGCCGTAACTAGTAATCCGCCGTATGCATTCGGATCAATTAGCATCCCGGAGAGGCGACCGTCTTGCACCATAAACGGAACCCTGACTCCACTAAAAAAATCGAACAAAGCAACGCCATTGAAGATCAGTACACTGATCAAAAAAGCTCGTAGCATTTTATATAACCGATCCCAGCTGTCTACAGCCTGAACTAACATGATGTAAGTCAGCAGTAGGAGTATAAACCCAAAATCTTTTTGCAATAGAGCGTATTGCGTAATGAATCCATTACGCCAAATGGATACAAATGAAGCGAGGACGAAAATAAACAACATCCCCCAATGCCATGAACTGAACTGTCTCCGGTCCAATTTGAGGTGTAAACCTGCTGCAAACAAACCAAGCATTAAGAAAAGGTCAGAGGGTGCGATTCGAAATGCGCCACCGAAATCAATTTGAGCCGGAAGGCAGATGATGTAACCCATAACCGCAAACAGAAATAAATTACGCATGGTGTAGGGTTTCCCTACAACGAGTACAGATGTCATACAAGCCCCTACTTTCCTATGGGAAATGACCTCTATGCGGCCAATTCCCGTTGTACCTGTTTCCTTGCCTGACGGATTACCAAGAAAAGTACGATCACACTGCCTATCATCTGAACGAATAAGGCCATACTAGCCCCTACAGCAGCACCTATCACCCCAAAAATAGGCACGAATATTAGACAAGATAGCCCATTAGTGATCACGGAACACAGAAACAAGGGAATCTGCGCTTTGTACTTCCCGGTAGCCGTTATGGCATACCACAGATAAGACGTTACAAATACCAATAGGGTAGAAATGAGCAACCAATGAAATAAACCTATCTCTGCAGCCACATCTGGACTGAATAGAAGAGTTAGAAGCTGATGACCAAACATCCACCCGATCAAACAAGCGATCGCACTAATTCCTATGCCCATTGCAATCATTCGACTGAGTAAAGAGACGAACTCCTTATGTCTTCCGCTAGCATGCCAACGGGCAAGACGTGGTGTTATCGCTTCACCGAGTGCAGTAACAACAACATTGCAGGCAACGATCATGTATGAGAGCGTAGCGTATATGCCTAAGTCATGTTCACCTTTAAAATATGAAATCGCGTATAGTGGGATATTTGTATTTAGTGACATCAACGCCAGCACCACGCCAAGGGGTGAGCTTACGAGCAATAAGCCCCATAATCGTCTTTTGTTAAAAAGTGGCCTGAGCGACGTATGCACTCTCGCTTTGCGAGCATCATATCCAATGGTTATTGCTAACCATCCGATAATCATGACTAATAACGCTAGAATGAGACTCTGAGTAGGGATAAATACGAGGGCGAAGACAACTATGGAGAACAATCCTTTAGCAGCTCTCGAGAAAGAGATTTGATCTAGCCTTTCCTGCTTCTGAACAATACCCAATAAAATATCGCTGACCGACTCAACAATTCTATACAATCCTATGAAAAATATGACTAAAGCTGTATTCCAATCAGCACCACTGAGGATGCAACAACCTGCTGTAACCGTGAATGCAACTGCGGTTGTCACGAGACGAAGGCCAAAAAAATCTCCAAAAAGATATTTTCCAGATGTATCAACGATCAAGACCGAACGCAGATGCAGATGCGACAGCATAAAGATGGGAGCAGTCACCGCAAGCCCTAACGAATATTGCCCAACGATTTCGGATGAGCCAAATTTATTAAGCAAAATTACAATCACGAATTGAGCGCCTGCATATGTGATATTTCCAAATAAATAACGAAGAGATGCAAATGTCATAAAGCGTTAGACCAACCCTGAAGTTGAGGCCCAATCGGCAAAATCTTCACCGCGAATCTTGTAACGTTTGCTACTTTTTCGATAATTCAAAACCGCTCCCAAAATATGCGCTCCTTGCTGCTCAAGGATCTGTTTTGCAGAGTTGGTATGCTTCAAGAGCACTTTCCCGGATTTTACGACTAGCAGTACCCCCTCGGTCATCTTTGCCAAGATAAGCGCATCTGAAAAAGGCATTAATACCGAAGAAGAATCGATAACAATCGTATCAAATCTCTCACTAAGCTCTGCGAATAACCTTTTCATTCCTGTTGATCCTAGTAAATCAGCTGGATTTGGAGAGATCGGACCCGATGTCAATACAGAAAGTCCTTCTGATCCCTCAATAGGGAAAATACAATCATCCACACGGGTTTGATCTACTAGGATACTACTTAATCCGATCCAATTGGGTAGATCGAATGCTTTATGCACCGTTGGTGTGCGCAAATCCCCATCGATCAGCAGCACAGTTCTTCCCGTTTCCGCCATCGCTATAGCCAAGTTCATCGCCACTGTTGATTTACCTTCATCCGGGAGTGAGCTTGTAACTAATAAAGATCGAATTTCTCCACCAACCCGGGTATAGCGAATATTAGATCGTATCGTTCGGAATTGGTCACCATTAGATGATTTCGGTTGTTCCAGGCAATACAATCTTGGCGTTTTCTTCTTCATGTCTGCTGGCTCCTTCTACTGAAATGGATTTCGTCTTCTCCCGCCATTTCCGCGGCTTCAATTTTCCCACGGTTCCCAGAAGAGGAAGCTGCAAATCCAACTGAATATTCTTAGCGCTTTTCACAGGTTTCTCCGCCAATTCCCGTAGAATGGAAATTGCGATCCCAGCAATCAATGCAAGTCCGAAAGCAACGACCATATTGAATACTGGCTTGGGGGAGATCGCCTCGAAAGGAACCTTGGCCCGGTCAAGAAGCACAACATTCTCTACCCCCATAATCGCTTGGATGTTCTCATTAAAGGCCTCACCAAAGCCATTCGCGATATTCGTTGCCCGCTGAGCATTAGAATCCGCTACAATTACCGTCGTCACGAGTGACTCGCTGCTTGTTCTTGTCTTCACTTTTTCTAATAGTTTTTCAGGGGTCATGTTTAATTGCAGTCTTCTAACGACCTCTTCAGCGATTCTACTGCTTCGGATAATTTCTCCGTAAGTGGTTACTAGTTTTTGCCCAGCCATAATGTCATTGATTGCTTTCTGTTGCCTATCCCCTTGAATAAGAATAGAAGCCGTCGCCTCGTATTTCGGTTTCAAGACATAATAGCTAACGAAGCTAGCAATTCCGACCGCAACAATACATAATACAATGATGAACAGCAGCCTACGTTTCACTAGTTTCAAAATGCTGCCTAGTTCGAATTCCATCGTTCATTTCTCCTAACCGTTAATGTATTTTCCTCTTTTTCAACAAGTGTTTTATTGTATAGTTATATTCTCGTTAGCCCAATATATGTCCAAAAAAAGTTGGGAATTTATAAGCCTTCTTTTCAAAAAAACCACCCGACTCTCTATTAAATTCCAACAGAAATAGGCCGTTTACTAGTATGATTCTACTGGTAGACAGCCTTATCTATTTACTGCTTTGCTCTCTGGAATTCTTTTAAAAAACTAGCAAGTTAAATTTTTGATCACCTTTTCTATAATCCAATTATATGGTTTATCTTCGTATTAAATCTTAATGAAATCTTAACGGATATATGAGATTTATTATGCATTCAAATCCGCCATTGCTGGAATATGAATTTCCTTGACGCAGGAAGCGCTAGAGAGGTTAATGATACATTTCACAATGGAGACTATGTCCTGAACAGGAATTCTTGTGCCGTTATATTCTGCAATCGCTTTTTCTGCGCCATCCTCATAAGGAATTTCTGCTGCCAGCTCACCCGGATTCACACAAGTTACTGCAATGCCATCCTTACGAACATGCTCACGCAATGCATGTGTAATGCCACGCAGACCGAACTTCGAAGCAACAAATGAAACCTGGGCGTTATTGGTATGATCCAGTCCTGCTGTGGAGCCAATCAGAATAATTTTTCCTGCTTCCGATTGGCGAAGATTAGGTATTACAGCCTGTATGCAGGTAATTGTTGAAGTTATATTCACATTAATAATGTTAGCAATATCAGTTGCTTCATCCTTGTCAAAAGTATAGTGATCCTCAAAACCTTCCTTCTCCCAAATGCCCACGTTATAAACTATAACATCAATCTTCTCCGCTTGGATGCCTTTTGATAAGACTTGTGCGGCATCTGGCTGCGATAGATCTGCTGCAATCCATATCCGCTGTATACCATCATTAAGATCCAGACTGCCCGGTCTGCTTCTGGAGACGATCCACACTCGATCACCATACTCAGGTAAACCTTTCACAAATGCATCTCCCAAACCTTTACTTGCCCCCAAAATTAGATAGCTTCTCATACTGTCGCCCTTTCTATTTACATCTATTTTTATATCATAGTACCATCGAAAGACATAAAGAAGTAGTAGCATGGAATAATCCATCCTCCTTGTTGTGAACCTGGTGTGGGCGTCATTGATGGCGTCATTCATCTGCATTTTGGGGGACATATTCAAAATGAAGAAACTGCAAAAACATTGTGATAGATCAGTATCCAATTTAATTCATACGTTCTTTAGAAGCCATAATTAAAAAAAACGGCATTTCTGCCGTTTTTTTATTTCATATTATGTCCGGCGCATATAAGCACGTACCGTAATAGGTGCAAATATTGCGACGATGACGGCTGCTCCAATCAAAGAGATCGCGAAATCCCAACCTACGGTTCCAAAGTTAGTAAGTTGTCGTACTGCAGAAACGAGGTGTGAGATTGGATTGACTTTAACAAACCATTGTAGCCAGTTAGGCAGCGTATCGACAGGCACGAAGGCATTAGATAGAAACGTAAGTGGGAACAACACAATCATTGATATCCCCTGCACACTAGAAGCAGTCCGTGCAATCACACCGAAGAAAGCGAAAATCCAGCTAATCGACCAAGCACAAACAATAACAAGAAGCGCAGCGAATGCGACATGTTCCAGTCCACCATCAGGACGGTAACCCATAATGTAGCCCATGGTAAATGTAAGCACAGTAGCAATCGTGTATCTAATCGTGTCCGCCAACAAAGCTCCTGCTAACGGAGCTATACGAGCAATTGGCAGTGACTTGAATCGGTCGAACACGCCTTTATCCATGTCCTCACGTAATTGGACGCCAGTAACGATGGAGGTAGTGATTACGGTCTGCACAAGAATACCAGGGATAATAACAGGCAAATAACTTACCACGTCACCAGATATAGCCCCTCCAAAGATATAGGTAAACATCAGCGTGAAAATAATTGGCTGAAGTGTAACGTCGAACAATTGCTCAGGGGTACGTCGAATTTTCAGTATCCCACGATAAGCCATCGTTAATGAGTTGCGTACAGATTGCCGAAAACTCGTATGGTTTTTCAATGGGCGGTTAACACCCGAATTTATTGTAGTGGTTCTCATACTCTTGCTGCCTCCTTAACATTTGACTCTTGGGACGCTGTTGACGTTTCATCCGTAGCACCATGACCAGTAATTGTTAGGAATACTTCATCAAGTGTCGGTTTCTGCACACTCATCTCAGCCAAGTGAATACCTTCCTCACGAAGTGCAATAAGTAGGTCTGTAACTAAATCAGCGTCCGCCATCGGTGCCGTTATTTTCCCGGTTTCGTACGATACCACGGACTGAATTTGGAGTACATGTTCCACACGCTGGCGAGCTAGTTCAATATCTTTTAGATGTTGAACCTTCAGGTGTAGTGATGTGGTACCCACAGACGCTTTCAAATCATCCGCCGTCCCCTCTGCAACGACTTGCCCACGATCGATAACTGCGATCCGATCAGCCAATTGATCTGCTTCTTCAAGGTACTGTGTAGTCAGAAGAACCGTTGATCCCGTATTCACCAATCGACGAATGGTATCCCACATCTGTGAACGAGTGCGAGGATCAAGCCCTGTAGTTGGTTCATCAAGGAAAATTAAAGGTGGTTGTGCAATCAGGCTAGCTGCCAAATCCAGACGGCGACGCATACCGCCAGAGAAATTTCGAAGAGGCCGTTTAGCCGCCTCAGTCAGACCAAACTCTTCCAGTAATTCTGTTGCTTTTTTTCGCGACTCTGCGCGTCCAAGCCCTAATAGCCGAGAGAAGATAATAAGATTCTCTGTAGCACTTAATGACTCATCAACTGAGGCGTATTGTCCTGTCACACCAATTAATTGCCTAACAATCTGCGACTCCTTCACCACATCATGCCCGAAGATTCGCCCAGTGCCTGCATCAGGACGAAGTAAGGTTGCCAGCATCCGAATAACGGTAGTCTTTCCCGCCCCATTCGGACCAAGTACGCCATAGATCGTACCTGCTTTCACGTTCAAATTCACGCCATCCACCGCGCGATTGTCACCAAAGGTTTTGACCAGTCCACGCGCTTCGACGGCCCACTCATGATCGTCTGGTGAAATGATCTTGTTCTGTACATGCACCATTGTAATTCCTCCAACGTTTCAGATTATATTGTGATGATAAACGCCATTTATAAACTGAATTTAAACGAAGGTTTAAACTGAGTTAAACTTATCCTTTTATTTATTTTCATTATATCTGATTCTTCTATGCATCAAAAAAACCGAGAAGCGCGATCTCACGCCTCTCGGTTTATCATTCATTGTTATGATCTGCTTCAACATATTCTTTAAGCGCAAACAGTTTATTAGCCCAGTATTGTTCAAAAAAGGTAAGCCAATCTTGAAGCTCCAGTAGAGGCTCTGGCTGAAGCTTGTACCTAGTCTCCCGACCGACTTTCTGACTGCTAACAAGCTGTGCATCGGACAATACTTGTAAATGCTTGTTAACAGCGGTTCGGCTGATCGGGTAGCAGTCCGAGATGGATGCTATGGACATTTCCTTATTAGCAAGCAGCTTTAGCAGACTGCGGCGGGTAGGATCTGCTATCGCTTGAAATACATCATGTCCAGATTCAGCGACTGGCATCTTAAGCCTCGATATAAGCAGGAAGTTTTTCTTGGACGATTTTCTCCCAGCCGCCATTCATAAAGCCACGAACGATTGGATGCGGTTGACCAAATTCAGTTACCTTTTCTGGGTCCCATCCAGAGTGAATCACGGTGAACTCCGTCTTCCCATCAATTTCCTTCAATTCAAAAGCAAGATGCCAATCCTTCCCCCAATTAAAACCGACACGGTTCGGCTCATCAATCTCTGTAACTTTACAAGGGGAATCCCCGAATTGTCCAGCATGTAGAATAAACTCATGGCCTACCACTGGTTGAAATGTACTTGGCATCCACCAGGCAGCTATTCCTTCAGCAGTGGAAACAGCTTTCCATACTTTTTCAATGGGCGCATTGAGTGTAATGGTTTGACGAATATCTTGTAGTGGTCCTTGAGTCGGCATAAATTTCCTCCAAGATTCATTTTAATGTAACACCTTCTGGTTTCATTTTTATTATAACACCATTTGGTGTTATGTCAATTTGCAAAAACCTTAAGGGAATAGCGGAGGAAAGCCTTTCATTATAAATACGTTTAAAGTTAATAGAGTACTAGTAACAAACACTAGATCCAAGTATCATTGGCTGCTGTTAATTCGGACTCAGTACCGCCAGTGTTTACTAAGCTTCTAGGCTCCACTAACATGATATGGCATTCCTTTTCGGCGGAAGGCTTCATCTCGACTCCCTTTGGAAGAACAAACATCTCACCTTCGGAAATTTTAACCTGACCATCACGGAAATCAATGATCATCTCCCCTTCAAGGGTGAAAAATACCTTATCGGTATCTGGATGACTATGCCATTCAAAGTCCCCAGTGATCTTAATAAGTTTGAATTGATAGTCATTCATTTCACCAATGACTTTCGGAGACCAAAGGTCGTTAAATTTAGATAATTTATCTTTTAGATTAATAGCTTGATAGTGGATAGTAATCACTCCTTATTTTCCTCAATTTATTAGAGCTTAAGCAAGGCGGATAATATATTTTGTAAAGCGTATTTAATAGCTAATGGGCCACCGGTAATAGCGGAATTATCCATTAAATAGACATTGCCTTTCTTTACGGCATTCATAGCATTCCACACATTACTTTGTTTTAAGTTATTCATTAATTCCTCCTTTTTTGTAATATCACCTATAAGGAAAATATGGTCTGCTTGAACAGTTGATATGCCTTCAAACGAAGTAAATTCATTATTATTACCTGTATATGTATTATCCGGTGTAAGCCCCAGTCCCTTTTCTTTATCAAACGCAAGTTTATAGACCGGATTGCCTTCACCTAGAACATTAAAAGTTTTTCCATCCCAAGACAATATAAGCGCTACCGTCTCTCTTTCCATCGACTTTAATGCTTCACGCCCAGTTGTAATATCTTTCATCATGTTATCAATTACTTTTTCCGCTTCGTCTTCTTTGCCAATAATCTTGGCTACTGTACGGAGTCCATATTGCCAATCTTCATAGATGTCCTTGTATTTTAATGTAATGACTGGTGCAATTTTATTTAGTGAATCATATACTGCTTCATGATGCTCTGTTGCTAAAATATAATCAGGATTAATAGATAGAATTTTCTCAATGCTAGGAGACACTTTATCTCCTAATTCTTCAGCTGAATCCAGCTTTCCTTTTAAATAAGATAAAGAAGATAGATACTCTTTTTCAGTAGTTGCAGCAGGTGGCTCACCTAATGCAACTAAAATTTCAGGATAAAAATACCATAGAGAGGCTATTTTTTCCGGTTTTTTCTCGATAACGATTTCTTTACCTAAGGCATCCTTAAATGTTCTTGGCCAATCAGCTGCATCTACATTAACTGCTGTTGAAGATACGCCTTCTTTAGTTGATTCTTTATTTTCAGCAGGTGTTTCAGTACAACCCGCTAGTATACCTGCTAATAATAGTATTGCGACTAGCAGTCCTCTAATCTTTTTCATACGAAATTCCTCCAACATATTGGTTTCTTTGCTTAACCATTATTATAGTGAAGTAGGTTTTTGATTAGAATGGATGCAGGTTGAATTTACCATGGATTATTGATGAACTTCTCTCGATATTCGGTAGGAGAAATACCACATTGTTTTTTGAACACTCTACTAAAATAAAAGGGGTCAGCCATTCCAACCGTTTGCGCAATTTGTTGTACAGGTGCATCACTAGTAAATAGCATTTTTCGTGCTATATTTATACGATATTTTAATAAATATTCTGCGGGTCCCATACCGGCATGCGTTCTAAAAACGTAAGATAGTCGATTTCGATTAACGTTATTTTGTTCTGAAAGCGAGGCAATTGTAAGACTTTGATAATAGTTTTCATGAATATAATTAGATACCCGCTCGAATAAAGTATGTGATTCACAGCTATCCTCCCTATTAATAACACATAATAAGGTCTCATTCAGCACTTCGCGAAACAGCATTTCAGTCTGAAACATCGATATGCCTCCACGCTGATTATACACCTGCCAAAGACGCATAATTAATTCAACAAGACGAGGAGATTGACCTGTTAATAATTCAAAATGCTGATGAGAAAAGCTTGACTCTTTTACTTCTGAGTTAAATATCCGATATTGAACAAGAATATATTCCCAATTAGTTCTGCTATACATTTTTTGGTCAAGTTTCATTTTTGCACCCCCATGCACAACTTTTCCTGGCGAAAAGATATATGGCGTGCCATTAAATTTAAATTTAATCTTTCCTGTAAGTGGAAACACAAATCCAGGAAAAGAATCTGTATAGTCAGCGTAAGGCACACCAGGATTTTCAGCATATCGATATACTCCTTCTACTTGGAAAGGAGTGTGTGCAAAATGCTCTGCTAACTGATTAACGTCTATCTTCACAATGCATACCTCATTTCAATAGTAGTTTCTTCTATGTAGAGGCACTAACAAAACTCAATCATAGTGCACCACCTCAGAGGCATTGGCGTCGGTAAGGTGAGCATAAGGATTCATGCCTGTTTACACAGTAATAATAATGATTATCATTGTCAACCAATATAGACAATAACAATGCCGCATCTGCCACTTCCTTCTGAATTTCCTTTAATCACCAAAAAAAAAACAAAAAAACGCTTGGAAGCCAAGCGTTTCAGTTTGAATACCAATTTAAAAGTCACTCCAATGCTCTGAACTGGGAGTGATCAAATTAAGATCCTTGCAGAGTTCACTTATATTTGTACCGCAATTTGAATGACATACTTATCTGGATCCCCAACCGCTAAATAACTAAGTAATTCATATTCATAAGCGTCTCCAGTTAGAGTGAAATTATTTTCTGCAATATAAGACTTTAGCTTCTCATAGGAGGCAGGTAAGCTCTCGTAAGATCCCTTGTGATTCATGATCAAATATTTACCCTTTGGCTTGATATAGAGTAACTCGCCGTTATGTTTATCATTGATTTTATTACAATAATAATCCGGGTCATAGTCGCCCTCTTCCAAACTGCTTTTACCAATAATCGAACCTATCGGAAAGTCATATTCAAGATGATTTTCATCGCAATAATCGAAGATTCGATATACTTTTCGAACATGATCCTTCTCACCCTTCTCCTTCGAGAGTCTAACCGCAATAAAATACTCTTCATCACATGCCTCAACCCAAGGTTCTCCACAATTAACATGGAGCGCACGATTCGTATTATCTATAGCTCCTTGCAAAAGCCTCTGCATGCGCTCTAACTTTCTTTGTTCATCAACCAACTTCAGCTGTTTTTGCTGAAGCATGGATAAAAAATGCAATGTGTTTTGATCTTTTATATATTCTTTGATCTCATTTAACGGCGTTCCCGTCCCTTTTAATACGGCAATAATATCGAAGGTATAAAACTGCTTATAGGAATAATAACGATATCCGTTTTCCTTCACGATCTCCGGTTTTAATATACCAATGTCATCATAATGGAATAACGTATGCTTCGTTACCCCACATACCTTTGCGAACTCGCTCGTCGTAAAGTATTGATCATAATCAATAGACATTCAAATCACCCCTCTTGACTATCGGGTTACCCTATACCTCAAAGTACAATAACGGAACACCATTACCTTGTCAAGGCAACGTTATTCGCTACTATCATCTTAGGAGGATTACCCATGTTTTCACCAAATCTATCTAAATTCCAACGCTGGATCGTGCTGGCGATTGTGTCCAGCGCACTCTTTATGATCGTCATCGACATGACCGTACTTTATTCGGTTCTACCACGACTTACGCATGATCTTGCTGCTTCTGCATCGGAAAAACTATGGATCGTAAATATTTATCCACTCGTAATGGCAGGATTATTACTTGGTCTAGGCACACTAGGCGATCGTCTTGGGCATAAAAAACTCTTCGTTATGGGACTTACTATCTTTGGGTTGGCTTCATTAATCGCTGCCTACGCGCCGACACCACTCGTACTTATTGCTGCGCGTACCCTACTTGCTATTGGTGCAGCCATGATGATGCCCGCAACACTCTCCATTATTCGAACTACCTTTTCGGACGAGCGTGAGCGTTCACTAGCCGTAGGTATTTGGGCATCTGTCTCCTCTGTAGGAGCAGGAATGGGTCCACTCGTTGGTGGTTTTTTACTGGAACATTTCTGGTGGGGATCGGTGTTCCTCATCAATATTCCCATAGTTATTCTTGCACTGATCTTAGCCATCTTACTAATCCCAAATCTTAAAGGAAATAAGAATAAAAAATGGGATTTCATTGGTTCTGTTCAAATTATGATTGGTCTGGTTGCCCTTGTTTATGCAGCTAAGGAGATCAGCAGACGTGAAGGTTCAATTGCCATCGCTGTGTTATCTGCCGTGATTGGTCTCGTAGCTATGATCATATTTATGCGCCATCAACGTAAGAGCCAGAATCCATTAATAGATTTTGCACTGTTTAGAGACTCCCACTTTTCTACAGGAGTGGCTACAGCTCTATTGTCTTGTTTTGCACTTATTGGAATGGAATTGATCGTGACTCAGCGGCTCCAGCTTGTTCTTGAATATACACCATTGGAAGCGGGATTGTACGTTGTATTCACTTCGATAGCGTCCTTCATCTCAGGGATACTCATCGGATTAGTGTTACATCGTGTGGACAAAGTAAAAGTACAGTGGGTCTGTTTGTTAGTATCAGGTATAGGAATGGGCACCCTTCTGCTCTTCCATGACGGGAATATGTTGTTACAATTCGCATCCTTAATGATTCTGGGTGCAGGTCTTGGGGGAGCCATGACTGCCGCCTCAAATTCAACCATGCTAAATGTCCCCGTCGAAAAAGCTGGCATGGCCGCATCTATAGAGGAAGTATCGTTCGAACTTGGCAGCGCCCTAAGTATTACACTTCTGGGCAGTCTTTCGTCATTCATCTATACAGCATCATTAGTTCTCCCTGATGGACTAACAGTCCCACCGATCGTTCGCGACAGCCTTGACGAAGCTCTTCTAGCCGCAGAAAATATGCCTACTGCCGCTGGATCCGCGCTCGTTGAAGCTGCACAATCAGCTTTTGATAAGTCGTTTATTGTTGTCCTTGCCACTGCCACTATCCTTCTTTTAGCTTCTGCGTTTATTATCCGTGCTGTGTCAAAACATAAATCCTCAATCCTAGAACACTGATTTTTGAAAAGAGGATGCTACTGCTTCACCAAACAAGGGTGTCTCAACAGCTATGCTCTAGCTGCCGGGACACCCTCGTTTATACCAAGCCTATATTATGTTCCTTTTCGTTTCCTTGATGAATACTTCCTCACCCACACTGCCAATTCTAACCTGTGCGTATACACAAGGATCACAAAGCTCCCAAACCATACCCATAAGATAGGAGCAGACCAATTACTAATGTACAAAAAAACGGAGAGAAGCAGCATTCCGCTAACCACTTGCACACCGTCCGAGACAGGTGAATTCCCTCTGCTTTTAATCCAACTGCTGAGCATTTTCAGCACTGCTAAAATGACTGCTAGCGCTAAAGAAGCTTTGAATCCTGTCAATGCACTCCATACCCCAAAGGTTACGGCAATTGCCTTCCCACCTTTTCCTTTAAGAAAGGGAGAGAAGGCATGACCCGCAATGGGAGCTAAGGCTAACGGAATAATGAAATACCCCTGACTATAATGACTTCCCATTACCCATAGAAGTGGTAGATACCCTTTTAAAAAATCCAATATAATCCCCAATATGCCGAATTTATAGCCTGACGACTTCCATAGATTCAAAGCCCCCGGATTACCGTCGCCAATGTCTTTCAGGTTCTTTTTACGCGCTAGACCAAGCCAATAGGAAAACATAAGAGATCCCGCCAAAAATAAACCCGTGACCCACAATATGATCATTAGTCCTTACGGCCTCCCACCTGGATATGCCTTCCTTTCCAGCTTACATGCTTCAGGAAAACGACCTGATATATCGAATAAAGCATGATCAAGATAAAGAAAACAGTTGCCACCACGTGAAATACAGGTATGACAATGCCAAATACCCCTACATATTTTATAAAATAAAAGAGCTGGAACATATAAAGGAGATATCCGATCAATAACGGCATAAACCATGAAGTATTCGCAAAAATAAACACGGTTTCTGAAATAACGAGTCCGATCACCCAAAGCGCAATTGGAATAATTGTCCGCAGACTTATCGTTGAAGTGCTTAAGACAGCCCCTTTACTGAACCCTTCAATTTCACTTTTGATTCCTTTCGGATACATGCGAAACGATACTAAGCCATAACCGATATAATTGGTGATTGGAACACCTGCCGCAATAAATTGTTCTCCTAAAGACAAATCATCCAGCACTTCAGATCTTATGCTTTGATGACCATTAACTTTTTCATAATCCTTCCTTAATGCTAGAATACACGAGCCGTACAGCCCTTTTTTGGCGTTATTCCTTTCAAAAACCGAGGTGAACGTGAAAATCCCCAGCATATTCATGATTAGGGCGAGCTTCTCAAACAGCTTTTCTGTATGATGAAAAGGAACTACCGAAATGACACCTTTCGATAGCTCCCTTGCTTTTAATAATGAAGCCAAGGCATTCGGCTTTAATCGGATATCCGCATCCAAAAAAGCAAAAATATCACCCGAGGCCTGTAAATATCCATTCCATACGGCCCAGCTCTTACCCGTCCACCCCTCAGGGAGACTGCTGTTCGCAATCACCTTAACTCCATAGCTTTCGGCAATTTCTTTCGTCCGATCCTCTGAGAAGTCATCTACCACAATAATTTCATAGGGTGTAAGGGTCTGAGACTGAAGTGAATCGAGCAGATAACGCAAATTATATTCTTCATTCCTTGCGGGAATGATGATGGACAATTTCTCCGGTCCTTGAATAGGCTCGTAATAAGTGGTCAAGGTATTTTTTCTGAACAAAATAAAACCGGAGAGACATCCAATGCCTATAACCATTAACAACCACATTACGGTTCCCCCCCTTCTACATCTATATATATGAAGGGTTAGTCCGTAATATATTCATTTCAAATTTAACCTACATTAACTTTAGTGGAGTATTGATTAAGCATTTCTGTACATAAGAGCATAACGATAGCGAAAATAACGATCATCACAGGGAAGATACCTAATGTAAAATTAGAAGCCAGTAAACCGATAAATGGCGGCACTAGCGTGGTACCGGTATAAGCCGTTGCCATCTGAAAGCCCATAATCGACTGGGCATGCTTCTTCCCGAATCGTACAGGAGTTTCATGCAGCATACATGGAAAGATAGGCGCTAATCCCAGACCTATAATCATAAATCCTACTAGCGAAACTATAGTTGGAAGCGGTAGTACTAGCAGTACTGTACCGATTAAAGCAATAAGCTGACCATAGCGAATTAACTTTTTATTACTCATTCTAAAAGTAATGAAACCCGTAACCATTCTACCAAAAGTAATTCCCAGGTAAAAAAACGATACCCATGTCGCTGCAGTCGATGCAGGGATATCTTTGATATTCACAAGAAAACTACTCCCCCATAACCCCATACTTGTTTCTATGGCAGAATAAAATAAGAAGGTTAACATCGCAAGCTTTACCCCTCTTAATTTCCAAGGTTTTGTGTTCTCTGCGATATGCTCAAGCTCCGGATCATTGAACTCGTGATCACTATCCGCATTCGAGTTGCTATTGTTCCCAGCCACTCTTTTCCACAAAGGCAACGTAACGAATAGTATAACAACTAAGCTCAATTGAATATAAGCAACCGTAAGATAACCTTCACGCCATAGACCTTTACCAGAGATAAAAGAACCCATAATAATCGGACCCAGCGTCGCGCCAACTCCCCAGAAACAATGTAACCAACTCATATGATGGGCTTTATAGTGTGTAGCAACATAACTGTTTAATCCGGCATCTACAGATCCCGCACCTAAACCGAGTGGAATCGCAGCAACAATTAGCCATACTAACGAAGGTGACCAAGCAAAACCAAATAAAGCTACAGCCGTCATAATACAGCTTACAAGGGTCACTTTTCCCGTACCAAAACGTTTAAGGATAGTACCACTCATCAAACTGGAGACAATGGTGCCTACAGCAATAACCATCGAAAGGATTCCAGCAGTACCTAATGAGGCATTTAGGTCTATTCTCATTACCGGCCATGCAGATCCTAGCAATGAGTCCGGCAAGCCTAAACTAATAAAAGCTAAATAAATAATAATAAGAAAAAAAGTTGCCATCGTTTATCTCCTTAATGGTTCTAATCTATTTGTTGTGAAACCAATAAACCTAATCCAAGACTTTGTAATCCATTCAGATAATCACGTTTTAAGTTGCTTACCGCTAACTCTGGAAGATGTTCTTTGGGAACGTATGTAGCACTTCGCTCAGCGATTTGATTTAGCATAGCTGGAGCTACTTCATCCTCACAAAAAATAATATAATGGGGATTCAAAATAGAGGTGCTGGTAGCCACTAACCGACTAATCGCATCTACTCTATGCTCTGACTGCATCGCTAAACCACCTTTTTCTCCAGTTAATGCCTCTATAAAATTTCTATTATCATACTGGGGCAAATATTGAACTTCACCTGAAAAGAACGTCTTTCCTCGAACGATTTCACCATTAACGGCTATCCCTGCCCCTGGTCCATTTTTCCCTAAATACAGATACATCAGAGAAATCTTCTCCTTCAAATTTCTCTGCATCATATAACCGATTACAGCGGCATTCATATCATTTTCCACAATAGTCGGGATAGCGAGATGGTCTTCTATATATGTTTTCAAATCTAGACTTTGATATTTCGGATAGCCTGGAATTAGAAAAATCTTCCCATAACTCACCGCACCTGGAACACCAATAGCGACGGATTGAATCTTAGGATTAGCCTTTTTTTCACCTTCGATAAGCGAGACTAGTGTACTAACGTCTTCCTCAAGAATACTAGGTAAATTCCCTTCTTTTACAACATCGCCAATGCAATTATAGATCGTATAGTTTGTTTCATTTTTCTCCAAAAAAATAGCTATCCCTAATCGATAATTCGGATTATAGGCGTATCTTATAGCCCTTCTTCCGCCACTAGACTCATCAAGGCCAATGATCGTCACTTCCCCAGTCTCTTCCATCTGCATTAGAAATTTACTGATCGTTGGAAAACTGTATTGTAATCTTTGACTTAACTCCGCCTTCGTAGCCCTTCCTAATTCTAATAATGCTGTTCGAATACTTCGAATAATTTCGGATTTGAGTTGCTGTGAAGGAAGTCTTTTATCACTTGCCATGGCTCTCCCACCTATAGTCATACTGACTTATTAAATGCATTTAATAAGTCAGTATGACTATAGCAGGAATGCTTCTTAACGACAACATAATTTTCGGATGATTCCCTCCTGAAGCTCCAACAAGAATAAGGGGGCATAAGCCCCCCTATTCATCAATAAATTCAAAGCCTTTGCAGGATTCGTTCCCATCTTCCGGGATGGCTTTCATCCAAGTACACCGGCTGAAATCCTAATTTCAAATAAATGCGGATGGCGGGAAGTCTGAAATCATCGGTTTCTAAACATGCCGCCATTCCCCCTGCATCTCTTATTTTGTGCAAGACAGCTAGACTCACAGCATAACCGAGACCTTTACCAGAATATTCTGGAAGCACTCCAACCATATGCAAGTACCAGTTTTTATTATCCTCATTCCCCGACTCCCAGGCCGTAGCAGTAGCTACAGGTTGATCCCCGCGGCAAATGAACAACAAGCGATCCGAATACAAGGGTACATAATCACTGATTTTATGAGCAAATTTAACTTCCCTAGTAAAAGAATGGCGTATCAGCTCCTCCCAGTTCCGTTCATCATCTGGCTCGAAATGGCGGATTCGATACCCTGAAGGACAGTGAAAAGCAGGTAAGTCTGTCAGCCTTTCTTTTTTCATTACAAGTTTGGAAAGGGCCTGATCCACCGTCAATTCCTCACCTTCGCTCTAAAATCAGGAAAGGCTATGGCTTTTCCACCAGTCTCTACAGATTCCATAGACAATGTAAACACAGAGCTCCAAGTCACAGCGTCATATACATCCACCGATGGGGTTCGATCCTCCTGAATCGCTGAAATGAATTCCTCAAGCACCATAAAATCGCCTCCGCCATGTTTCGTCCCAGCGGCATATTCGCCCCATTTCATCCATGTTGGGTGATCATAGAACGGTTGATAACTGCTTAAAGGCTCCCACATTTCTTCTCCATCTGCTATATTTTTGGGCGAGAGATTCTTGAACCAGATCAAATCCTCTTCGTACTGATGGCGGCCCGTAATATACGCTCCCTCAGTTCCCTGCAGTAAATAATGAGTTTTATTATGCGGTCTAACGGAGGACCAGTCTACACGCAGTTCAATCAGTACACCCTTTTCCGTTTGAATGACTGCAACCGCACTATCCCCTTGCCGCCAGAATCCCTCCCGCGCTGCCGGGTGATCTTTTCCATAATGCTCTCCGAAATAATATTGTAAGGATCTAGATTTGGAAACAAAAGACGAGACGCTTTTTAATCGATCACCCTCAGGCTTATTAAGGTTAATCCACTGCGCAACTGGACCAATAGAATGTGTCGGATAATTGATCCCGTTATACTGCTGATGTAATTGCCCTCTCCAGGTCAGAGAACCATCCGGATGATGCGTCAAATGACGTAAATCATGGATATAGCCGCCTTCAAGATAAGTAATTTCACCGAACATGCCTTGATCCGCCATATGTTTAATCGTCAGATTTGAGCGCGAGAAGCAGTAATTTTCAGACATCATATATTTAAGTCCAGTTTGTTCAACAGTTTCGATAAGCTCCCAAGCTTCCTCTAAAGATTGAATCGAAATCACTTCGCTTAGGACATGCTTACCCGCTTTTAATGCATCAATAGATTGTCTGGCATGCAGATGCATGGGGCTTAAGATAAACACCGCATCTATCGCCGAATCTTTTAACATTTCATGATAATCCCGATACGTTCGGATTTCTGGGAACTTCTCTTTCCATTGGTTAAGCACCCACTCATTCAAGTCACAAGTGGCGGTTAGATGTATCCGATCCGATAGAGAGTACAGTGCATTCATAAAACTGGCTCCGCGATTTCCACCTACGATCGCTAATCTTACTGGCTGACGATTCATTGCTGGTCCACCTGCTTTCTATCCATTTGAAGTCGATTGATGATTAGCTCCTGATCTCTTGTCTCCCCTTCAGCCTGGGGATATTTTTCATAATCAAAAATACTGAAGGTAAATAAGGAAGACCATTTACTCAATTGCTCGCTTGCCAGATTCACCATCTCTAACCTGATTTCATCTTCGAGCACAGTAAGGATTCGAGCAGCAGGGATATCCAGGATAGAGGCCGTTTGAATGAAATTCCAGTTTTCTTTTCTGACGATAGAATGAACATGATTATGGCCGTTGAAATAGAAACCCACACCTTGCCATTGCTTCAATATCGGCCAAATGTCCAAGCTGGGATCCAGTGACATCATTGGCTCAGTGGATCTAGCCGTCGTATTATACAGGGGATGATGACCAAAGACGAATAAAGGCTTTTCCGATTTACGCTTCATTTGTGCTTCGAGCCATGCTAGCTGTTCATCGTCAAGTGTTCCGCTCCAATCGTCACGATTTTCCCGTGCGGTATCCAGCAAAATAATGATCGCATTCGTCTCTTCGATAACACTGTATCGCTGCTGCCGAGTGACTGAAAGGATTTCTTCCTTAGGATAAGTGTATGTATCATGATTGCCAAGAACATGTAGAAAACGCCTGGAATGCTTGCTGTCCTTAATCTTACCCATAATATAATTAAATTCGCTAAATTCTCCTGCATGCACCATATCTCCCACGGAAATATGATAATCGGCCGGGATGGACAAGAATAGATTCATAAATTGCTCGTAAAAAGCATCTCGTGCCTCTTTAATCATAACCTTGTTGTTTAACAATTCGTCCGGATAATGTAAGTCCCCAATAATTGCCAGCCTCATAAATGCCTCCTCCTAACCTTTAATGCCAGAGCTCATAAAACTACCTATCACCTGCCGCTGGAACAATAAAAATCCAATCATTAAGGGTGCCGACACAATCAATGTAGCCGCACAAACGTCGGACCACTGTGCACCAGATTCCGTGGCTTTTGCGAACATAGCCAAACCTACGGTTAATAAGCGATTCTCCTCCGAATTGGTTACAATGAGAGGCCACAAGAAATCATTCCAATGAAAGCTAACCGACACGATCGCAAAGGACACATAAATCGGGCGTGACAGTGGGACATAGATTCTAGAAAGAATATGCAGGCGTGAGGCGCCCTCTACCCGGGCAGCTTCATCCAGCTCATAGGGTAATTGCTTGAAGGATTGCCTTAATAGAAACACTCCAAAGGAGGTGGCAAAGTAAGGTAGCATAATCCCCAGCTTTGTATCCAGCAAGCCCATTTCATTCAATACCTGATAATTGGAAAAGATAAGCACATCCGGCGGCACCATTATTTGCACCAAAAATAACATGAATAACAGATCTTTTCCGAAGAAACGTACCCGTGCGAACGCATATGCAGCCATTGTCATCGTAACCAGCTGAACCACAAGCACAACACCGCACACAAGCAATGTATTCATTAAAAATCGTCCAAAAGGCGCCCCATTCCATACATGAATCAAATTCTCAAACGTGAAGCCCCAAGACCATCCCGAATCAATAGCAACATCTTTGGGTAAAAAAGCCGTTCTTACCACCCATAGGAAGGGAATGATCCATATCGCCGAAAAAGCAAATCCAATCAAATGCCACAGTGTCTGCACGATTCGGCGCTTCGTCCTTTCGGAGCTCAGCGTACGCTCCTCTTCTAAAGCTTTATGTGTATTCTGCCTTAAAGCTAATGGCAGCTTCAGTGGATTATCCTCCATGGATTCCACCTCCTATTCATAATGAATTTTCCGATCCCAGCCAAAAAACTGCAAAGAGGAAATCAGGAGCAGCAGGACGATCATGACCACCGTCATCGATGCGGCCATCCCTTGATCATAGAAATTAAAGGTCGACTCGTAGATATAGTAAAGCAGCAGATTACTAGAATTATTCGGACCACCCTTTGTCATAATCCAGAGATGGTCTACCAGCTTAAACGAATTCGTGATCGCCACAACAGCCACGAACAACGTAGTCGGCATCGTGAGCGGAATTGTTATTCTGCGGATGGAATTGAATGTACCGACTCCGCTTACTGCAGCCGCTTCATATAAATCCTTGGGAATCTGCTGCATTCCTGCTAAATAAAAAATCATGAAATATCCGGCTTCTTTCCAAATCATCATGATAACTAATGCGCCCATCACCGTATCAGGTGTTCCCAGCAAATTCACAGGCTGATCCGCGATCCATGAAGCCAGTCTGGCAAAGAGCCCAAAATGAGGGGTATACAGAAACAACCAGATGTTCGCCACAGCGATCATCGGGATCATATTCGGATAGAAAAATGAAAGACGTGCCAGTCCCCGCCCTTTTATCGCCTTGTCGGCAAATAGTGCCATCAAGAAAGCCAAAGCCAATGAAGTGGGTACTGTGCCAATGGCGAACCATATATTGTTACTGAACACTTTCAAAAAGACATTGTCGTGCAATAGATTAGCGTAATTGTCAAAACCGACGAACAAAGGCTCAGGAGTCGCCAAATTTTTCTCATAAAAGCTAAGCCAGAACGATTTAAACATAGGGTAATAAGTAAACAAGCAAAGAAAGAGCAGCGAAGGCAACACAAGTCCCCAGCCGAATCCGTTTCTTCTAAGCCTCTCACTCCATCCGGCATTCATACCATTCAATCCTTCCATGATTAAGGTTTCTACGATTAATGAAAAAAGTAATGACGCCAGAACAAGCTATCCAGCCGTCCTGGCGTATTCCATACCTCAAAGCTTACTTATTGAAGGGAGCCAGTGCCTGATCTGCTTCTGCTTGAGCTTTTTTAAGTGCACCTGCTGCATCAATTTCTCCGGCCAATGCCGCTTGTATCTGGTTCGTAATTGCCGTCGATACTTTACCATGATTATGAGTGGACAATTCCCGGAACGCATATTCCAATTGATCTCTCGCTACCAATGCTTGCGGGAAATCTGCCGTATACTTCTTCATAGCATCTGTATCGTAGGCAGATTTTCTTACGCCCACATAACCGGATGAGCTGCTAAAGAGGGCAGCTTGTTCTGAAGCTGTCATGTATTTGGCGAATTCCCAAGCAGCCGCTTGTTTTTCAGGAGAGGTGTCCTTGAAAATATACAGGTTACCGCCACCAGTCGGTGATCCAAATTGCTTTTGTGCGGGAGGGAACGCTACACCAAATTCGAATTTCGCATTATTTTTTACGTTGGTTAAGTTGCCGCTTGTATGCATCATCATGGCTGTTTTACCTTGAATGAAATCCGTTGGAACGGTTGCCCAATCAATAACACCTTCCGGCATCGCCTTATATTTATGGGACAAATCTAACCAAAATTGTAATGCCTCCACATTCTCTGGCGTATCGAACATCGCTTTTTTGCCGTCGGAAGACATTATGTTTTGCTTCGGATCAGTAGCATTTTGTCGTGCAAGCATTTGAAACATCCAATACGAATCATCATTTCCCGGAATTTCCAGCCCCGTATGACCGTCTTTGTTCAGCTTCTTAGCATAAGTTACAAGCTCATCCCATGTAGTGGGTGGTTTCTCTGGATCAAGTCCTGCGGCTTTGAACATTTCTTTGTTGTAATACATAACAATCGTACTCCGCTGAAAAGGCAGACTGTACGTTTTACCTTCAGACTGTGTATCCTCTACAAAGGCGGGATAAAAATCAGCCATCTGAATATCCGTGTCCTTCGAAATAAAATCATCGAGCGGAATGATTGCATTCATATCGAGCATGCTGTAAAGCTCTGTTGACATCATGACCGCGACATCAGGTGGCTGTTTGGCCTGCACACCCGCTTGAATTTTCACGGTATTGTCACCGTAATTACCTGTGTACACGGGATTCACCTTAATCTCCGGATGCTGCTCCATGAAGGTGCTAGCCATCCCATCAATTACTTTAGTGAGAGGGCCACCCACGTTGACCGGATAATAAAAGGTAATCTCCACCGGCTTAGCAGCGGCTGGAGTCTCTGTAGATTCTGAAGTTGCAGCGATGGCTGTTGCCTGAGTAGTATTTTTATTTTCTTTGGCTTCAGCCGTACTGTTCTTAGATTGTCCGCAGCCCGCAACTGCCAGCATAGAAACGGATAGTAGTGTTAGAATAGTTTTGGTTTGCTTTAGCATTTCTGTTAACCCCTTTTTTCGCTTGGATTTAAATTAAAATGCGTAATGGCGAAAGTTCACACTAATGCGATTCGAGCCTACATCAAGAATATGGAGCTGTGCACCATCAGCGGTAGGCAATACAGCAATTCCTTGGGCTTCAGTACCACTTGGCAGATTGCGATCAAAGGCAACAGATACGTTTCCAGTCTCCGGATCAATCTGATAAACCGTTTGGGTTGCGTTATCCGTAGAGGCATACAGAACACCGTTGTACACTTCGGCACCTTGAATTCGATCAATACTTTGGGAAAGTGGAACGGTTGTGATTACATGCATATCATCAAGACTTAGTACATTCAAGACGCTAGCATTAGACCACTGAGCTGTGTAGACCTGACCGCGAGCGGCATCAACAGCTACCCAAGGCACACCGCCAATATGCAGATTCAATGGTAAAGCATAGGATGTCCCCGTATATTTCAAAGTGTTCACATCATAGAGAGCGATGTAAGGATGCTGATAGTTTTTGCCGTCTTCAATAGGAGCGTATATTTTACCGTTATAGTAGGAAATATCACCGATATGGTCTCCACCTTGGGAGGCAATCTCCAGCGGAATAGCCAATTCATTTCGTGCTTTTACGGTTTTGCCATCCAGCCCAGTCCGTAAGAGCCCATACGAGGAATTAAAGATCCATGAATTCCCGTCTGTAGCCACCCCTTGTCCACGTTCCAAGGCATCAAGTAACCAGAAAGTTTGCTTAGATACTTCATGCCAAGTTCCAGCAGTTGTAGCTGAAGCTGAAGTTGACTCTGCACTGATTTCTACCTCTGTGCTTACTAGGTTATCCGGTCCGACTGGTGTGGCAGATGCTACTAAAGATAAAGAACTGGTCGTAAGTACCCCCGCGCAAATCAGACTGAATAATCTCTTTAATCTCATGTTTTCTCTCCTCCTAATAAGGTTGTAGTTCGGCATTTGTACGCCTTACTTCAACCTTATTATAGGAGCTGGCAACAGCTCTCTAATTGAACAAAATACTTCTTTCCTTGAACAAAACTCTCATTTGCATAATAAAATTAATAAATCATATGATTAGGTTTGGAGGAGCTTTGATTCGCATACAGCTTTGGGGTTAGGCCGGTTTCTCGTTTGAATAATCTAGTAAAATGTCCTTGATCGGCAAAACCAACCTGAGATGCAATTTCCTTCAAACCAATTTTTCCGGAACGAATAAGAAATTTAGAGCGTTCGATTCTCAGGCGAATTAAATAATTATGGGGTGTATATCCTGTCTGTTGTTTGAAAATCCGAATAAAATGCGACTGGCTCATATTAGCCATGCCAGCGAGATCAGTCAGTTGAATTTCATCTTCTAAACGCTCACGCATAAATTGAATGACCTGAAATATTTCTTGATTGGCTGGCGTTTTTCGGTTCGAATGCTGGGGAATCACTGAAGAATAGTGTTGTAACAAGTGAATAATTAACATATTGGATAAAGAGTCGCTATATATTTTCCCTTTGGCACCGCCATTCTGCAATTCCTCCAGCATCCAAAGCCCTAATTGCAGCAGCTTGGAATCCTTGACATGAAATTTGCGGTCCAACTGGATATGGCCTTCCTTCAGATAACCAGATTCACGAGCAATCTCTTCGAGGACCGCTGGCGTAATTTCTATTTTCAAAAAATAGAGCGAGGTTCTGCCCCAAGGGCAAAGAAGGCTCTCATTACATGGGGTAATATGAATAGTGTAGTAATTTTCGTAGTATGCGGTGCAGTGAATGCCTATTAAATATTTTGACTCCGAGGATGGGGTGAAAGCTTGCTGCGGGCTATACCATTGCGAAACCTGAAGCTTATCCCAACCAAAAGTATCACTTGCAAGGACAGGCTGAGTAGCTGCAAAGGACGATTCTTCCATTTCTTTCATATTCATCCCCCTTTTCCCTTCAATATAGCAAGCCAGTATACGCTCCGCGTCAATGAGCTGTAAAAGCTATATTAATTTCCTCTTAGTATTCAAAAGGTTATTTACGTCAGAACAGCAAAAAAGAGGGGTTAATCCCCCTCTTAAATATTTTACATATTTTATTTCTGTAACTCTAAGTATGAACATCTATTCCAATTTAAACTGATTTACTAAAGCACGCATCTCATTCGAGCCCTCTTGTAGTTTGCGAGCAGATGCGGCAATTTCCTCCATAGAAGCAAGCTGCTCCTCTACGGCAGCAGATACAGTCTGTGCAGCCGAAGCTGAGTGCAATGAAACCTGCTCGACCTCCATCACTGCAGCAGATATTTGTTCGGAGCCCGTGTACATCTGTTGTGCGGCGGTCGAGGATTGCTCCACCTGATCTACGATGGTGCGGGTGGCCTGAAAAATGCGTTCAAATGCTTTACCCGTATCATCAATCGCTTGAACCCCTGCTGCGACTTCATTTTGACCTTTACTCATCGAATGATGGGCATGGCCAATACTCGCAATAATTTCTTCAACCATGACTGAAACCTGCTCAGCCGCTTCACTTGTTTGTCCTGCCAGCTTACGGACTTCACTGGCTACCACTGCAAATCCCCTGCCTTGCTCTCCTGATCTAGCAGCTTCAATTGCCGCATTAAGCGCCAGCAAGTTCGTTTGCTCAGATATTCCTTTAATGGTGCTGACAATGGTGCCTATTTGTTGAGACTGCTCATTTAAACTAGTAACGGTGATCCCTAAATCATCAACCGTATTTCTTACTGCGTTCATTTGCTCGGAAGAATTAATGATAAGGCTATTTCCTTTATCAGCCTCTTCCAGTGTTTGCATGGACAGCTGATAGGCATGTGTAGAGGCTTCGGCTACTCGCTGAATCTCTTTTACCATCTCCTCCATCGACTGTGAAGTCTCTTGTGTTGAGGTAGCTTGTTTCTCACTATTGTTCGCCACTTCAGTCATTGAGGATGAAGTCTGAACAAGTGCCGCTGTGGTCTCGCCTAACGTTGAAGTCAACTGTTTGGAGGAAGAAGCTAATAACTCCGAGCTTATGGTTAAATTCCCAACTAACTGACGAATGTTACCCGATAATTGATTGAAGCTGATACCGAGCTGTCCGATCTCATCCCGATTGCTTACAGTCAATGCTTTACCGCTTAGATCCCCTTGAGCGATCCGTTCAGCTTCACGGGCTATGCGTACAATCGGTCTTGAAATATGTTGTGCAAATATGTATATTACGGCGATTCCGATGACAACGCATACAATCAATGTAGTAATAATTCCCTTTAGTATAGTTTGTTGACCGGTATTATAGTCCTGCATATAAGAGCCTGCTGCTACGACCCAGCCCCAAGAGGGTGATAATTTAGCATAAGATATTTTCAACGCTTCTTCTCCTACTGCGTTTCCAGTACCATCCGATTTAGGTAGCGGCCATTTATAGTAAGTAGCTCCACCACCGTTCTGTGCTGCTTTAATCAAATCCTGTATGTAAAAAGTACCGTTTGAGGTTTGTTTATCCCAAATATTGTCTCCCTCAAGTTTGGGATGAGCAAGCAGTTCCCCTTTGTTATCTAATATAAAGAAGTAGCCGTTTGGACCCAAATCAATTGATTGATTAATGGGCCGAGTACCATCCTCATTTTTGTTCCCAAGTAGTAAGGTCCGTACTTGCTCCTGTGCTTCCACTTCAGTCAACTGACCCGATTGGACGGAGATTTCCAAATTCTCAATTAAGGCGACAGCCAGGTTTACACTTGAACTCAATTTACTCTCAATAAGCTGATTCGTTTCTTTGACTGAAATCTGATAAATAACTGCTCCTAATATTCCGATGGGAAGAATTAGTAGCGTAAGTGACATCATGAGCAGTTTTTTCCGAATTGTTAGTCGCATCCTTGTACGTGTAACTTTTACCATATACACCGCTCCGCATCCTATTAGAATTAATTACAAATTAATACTATAGTACTAGTTTTGGGAATATAAATCAAAAAAAGAAATTCATAATTTAATAAAAAAAAGCAAACGCTCCCCTATTAAGGGGTCCGTTTGCCATTTATTCAATGAAACTCTAATTCCCTACTTCTCATCCAACCACAATATCGCTGTTACTCCACGGGGATAATATTTACTGCCCGTAATCTCCCCGGAAATAATTTGATCACTCCAGCTGAAGATCGATAATTCTGGATGGGTAAGCCATGCCGCGTGAGCGCGATCTGCTGCCGCTCCGCGTTCATCCCATTCCAGTCCCAGAATGTTGCGGGCTATGAACTGCGAGAGATAGATTTTGCTAAGCCAGCTGTTATTGCTGGTAGATGAGATTTTCCAACCACCGTCATCAAATAAACAAATGCCCGGCTTCAACACCGCATGAAGATGCTTGTCGAGTGCACCGATATATGCGGCGAACCGTCCATTGCGATCAAGAGCTTCCTTACAACCCGTATAGTACGGAAATACAAGACCCTCAATAGCTGGAATGATCTTGGAGTCATTACCTTCTCCAATCACAGCCGGGATATATCCATCTGCTGTAACGCTTGCCACCATCGTTGCGGCACATTTCTCTGCTTGAACCCCTGCTGTTTTGGACAGCTCCGCACGATCATACGCTGCAAATATTTTCTCCATAGCTAAGTAAGCCGCCCAGCATTTTCCTGCCAAGTAAATATTGTTGCGCGCCTGACCTAAAGAGACATCCAGACTGTCATAGGTAGTAATCTCTGCTCCACCCATCGTACGTGAGCTATCTAGCGCCATAACACCGTTTCTGTGCTCAGGATCTGGATGATCCCGATTTAACATACTATCCAAGCACTTCTCCAAGATACTCAGATTACGTTCCATCCAGCTCCGATCACCCGTGTGCTCAAGATAAGTTGCCGCACTCAGCACCCAGTTTACCAATTGTTCATGTGTCATATGAGAGAAGCAGCCATCAATGCCATATAACTCATAAGAGGAATAGCTTGGACGTGAAACTACATTGGCTACACCCATATCATGTGTGAAGCTAATTCCACCAGGATACTCTGTATCATCTCCAGGGAAACGCACCGTATCTTCATAGCTGAATCTTTCTACGAACATATCCAGCTCATTACGAACCGTCCAAGGATTCAGACGCAGCTCGTAGAATAACTGATCCACGGTCAGATCAAACGTATTCATCATCCGGTATTCGCCTTCGTTGACGATCCAGAATGGCTTATTCTTATTATCCAGTAATTGTGTGGAACCATAATAACTACGAATCGCATGCGCTAACATAAAGGTTTGATCTTCAGATAGGTTTGTATGATTAAACATCTGGTTAGCTTTCTCCGCTGCTTGTTTAAGAACATCGAATTTAGCTAATGCATATTCGGCTACTGCCTCAACATTGTTAAAATAGCGATTATAGTAATAGGAAGCATCCATACCAGAGGTAACATAACCCGAACGGTGAAAACAAATCGCAAACCGGTACGTTTCTTTTACTCCAGCTGGAACATCCATGATCAATGCGCCCACGCGGCCCAGTCCAAAGGTCCAATTCTCCTGAAGCTCCTCACTTAGAATATCCTCCATCGTGAAATGAAGTGCGGACTTTGCAGTTCCTTTTTCGGCAGCAATCGCAATAAATCTTCCTTGTCCAACCCCTGTAATTTCAGTCGATACATCATCCAGTCTTCTCATTCCGCTATACACATCTGTTCCCTGAAAACCAAAGAACGCACGGCGTGAAGCGGCTGATGCAGTGTTGTCCACTTCGAGCTCAACCAGCACTGCTGGCAGCAGTACTTCCTTCAAATCTTCCACGGACGCAGTTTCAGGATCGGGCACTGATCGAACAGGCGAAAGAATTCGGAAGGACAGATCCCCCGCACTCCAGCTGTCTGTAGCTACTTGAAAATCTCTAGAAATCTCACCTTCTTGAAAAGGGAACAGAATATTTTCCTTATCTGGATTGGGGTCCGGATTCTCGATATCGTAGCGTTTGCTCTCGTCATCTCCGCCCATCTCGTGAAATGGCAGTGTGTCATACCCTTTCCCATCAGTGCGTTCTAATCCTATGAATATATTCTGTCTAGGAGGTTTGGCCATCTCCAAATCGAAACCACCACTAGCTCCTTTAAATCCTAAAGTAAAACTCGCAAATGCACCGATCGGTGAATGATGAGCATTAAAGAATTTATTATGTGCCATAAATAAATGCACTCCCTCCAACATGATCCCGGATAGCTCCGGGCTATATATCCATGTTATCGATATTCCTGGAAGTCCAACAGGGCTAAAGCCTTCTATTATTTGGGCAAATCAAACATCGATAACAACCTATGATATAATTAAGCCAAATTTTATTGTAAAAGAGGATTGAAATGATCTCGAATGATCCCGCCTTCCATAATTCTATTGATGGTCAAATGTCTCCGGACATTCAAGCAGCCTTCCATATCTTTGCCGCGCATTGGAGAAAAGTGAATTCGGATTGGCAATATCCCGTACACACTCACCCGATGTTTGAGATTAACGTTGTCCTTCAGGGGGAGCAGCAGATGACTGTTGGCAATACGTCTTTCATCCAACAAAGCGGTGATATTTTGTTCATTCGTCCCGGTGTGGAGCATAGTAGTCTAGGTTCAAATGCTAACCGTGATATGACATATTATTGCCTGCATTTTGATATCGATGATCTGATTTTACGGCGGGCCTTACTCACAGCAGATGCTGTTAGTCTAAGTGGAAACACGCCTGAACTGCTCGCCATCCGTTCAGCTCTAGACGTAATCATTAATTCTTCTATTTTGTCAGAGTCTAAGGATACACATAGAAATCGCCTGATCACCTTGCATGCTTCCCTACAGCTTCTGACCGCACTCAGCGGTTGGGTGCTATCGGAAATGCCTCTCCCAGCAGATACAGAAGCTACAGAAAATACTGTGGCCCTGGCTAACGCCATTGAAGGACTATTGCAGGAATCCGTCTCCACCGCTGCCAGCACAGGCGAAAGAGGTGGCGGTATTGAGAATATTGCAGCAAAGCTTGGATACAGTACAACACATTGCAATCGTGCTTTTCACCAAATCTATGGGATGTCACCAAGGCAGTATTTATCCCGCTTAATCATTCGACACGCTAAACTGCTGCTGATGGATAATAGTCTATCTGTCGAATCGGTTGCTCAACGACTGGGGTACCGTGATGTGTCCCATTTCAGCAAGCAGTTCAAACGATGGACAGGTCTGCCTCCGATGGGTTACCGCCGATTAACTGCGAATCCGAGTACACTCTAAAGATCGTTACGCCAAAGAAAATAGGATGTATTCCGCTGTCCACTAAGTGGTTACAGGATACATCCCTCTTATGAATTACCCCTTCGTCGCTCCCGACGCAATCCCCTTCACAAAATACTTCTGCAAAGCGATAAATACAATCAACACAGGTACCACCGACATCGCTGTTCCCGCAAAAATCATATCCCAACGCGAAGAGAATTCTCCGATATAACGGTAAATTTCCATAACCATCGTCTTAGCCTGTCCTGAAGGTAATGCCGCTTCTTCAATTTCTCTAGGTATTCCTTTGACAAAACTGGTATACAGCAGACATCCGAAACCTACCGCACCGGCTACATAAATAAGAATGGGTCCCGCAAGGCTACCGTACAATCCTAGCATTCTAAGCTCTTTGAACAAAGGAATTATATACGCCTGAAAAGGAATCATCATTCCGGCCAAAAATATACGAACATAAATCGAGTCCAACTAGTATTTCTACGTTCTATTGCATCCTTCATGATCCCTGCATTACTCTTAAAGGCCGACATCAAATTGAAGAAAATAGGGAAGAAAAATAGAATAGCCACTACTATGGTAACCATAAAAAGTGCGATTTGCCCAACTCTTCTGCGTGTCTGCATCGTCATTTTAGAGCTGCACCTCCCGCTTCTGGAGAACTTTCACTTGGAAGACTGTAATGATCAGTTTGATTAAGAACAAGACCATGGCCAGCGCCGTACCAAAGCCTTGCCTTAATTCACCAAACCCAACTTTATAAATAATATAAGTTAACGTCTCCGCCTCAAAGCCCGGACCGCCATCGGTCATAACCGCAATCTGATCAAAAATCTTCAAGGCGCTGATCATCGACAGTACCATACATACAGTCATCGCCCCCGCAAGTAGTGGAAAGGTGATATGTCGGAACTGTTGCCAGCCCCGTGCTCCATCAATGGTTGCCGCTTCATTCAATTCCTGCGGAATACCTTGCAATCCAGCGAGATAAATGATAGCAATGTAGGGAAATAAAACACACTTCTGAAGGTTTATTGAGCTAACGTGTCTCGTTTGTTTACTTGTCTTTTAAGCTTTATGTTCACCCCTAAAACAAGCAATTAATGAAACTATTAAACCTAAAAATGAAACACCAAGTCCCAATGATGTTGCTGAACCACATTACCCCAAACTTTCAAATTCCCACAAGAAAACTATACCATTTTCTGTTCAACTAAATTGCCAGTTAGTTGAACAAAAAAAAACGGTTGCCGAAGCAACCGTTATTCCACTAACATGTCCCGTTATCTTAATCTAAGGGATCTGTTATTCTTTTAATAATATTGACGCTATCATCCATTTGCCATTAGAATTTAGCCGCAAGTTAATATTGTTAGTTTCGATAACTTTCATTAGCTGTAATGCGCTCTTTTTTCGATACAATCCGTGAAGTTCGGTTGTTCTGCCTTACTATAGTTTTGTCACTCCGTTCGGAAGTTCGGAAGCCGGCGGCCAGACGATCGCTCCGCTGCGGTTCATGTACCCTCTGATTTCCTCGCGTGAATTCTGATCGAGCAAGCTGATCACCGCCAATTCGCCGTTAAAAACGTCAGCCCAATAGAATTGCGACTTGATCACAAAGCGGCCGGATGTATTGATATAGCCGTACCTCTGCCCCTGGCTGGCCGGAGCCAGGCCGCCCTTGAACAACCCTCCGGCTGTAAAGCCCTGGATGACTTTGGTGCCCTTCTTATTGATGTAGAAGGTGACTCCATTACGCTCGACAAAAGCCAGTCCTTCCGAGAATGGCTGCGCCATGCTGAACTGCGGTTTTATCAGGTAATTGCCGTTTTTGTCGATGTACCCGTATTTGCCGTTCACGTAAACTACTGCCGCCCCGTTTGAAAACGGTGTGGCGTAATCATACCGGGGCGTAACGCGGAGCTTGCCCGTGGTGTCGATATAGCCGTATTTGCCGCCGAACGCAAGCACTACGGTCGCCATACCTTCGGAGAAATCGGACGTCGAGCTATACCGGTACGGAATGACCAGCTCGCCCTTGGTGTTGATGTACCCCGATGCTTTGCCCACATTGACCCGAGCCAAACCTTCGGAGAAATTAAACGCCCGGGTGTATATGGGCTGTACGCTCACCTTGCCATGACTGTCTATATATCCGTACCGTGTCGCCGTAGCTCCGTCAGCGTTCTGAACCTGCGTCGTATACAGCGCACGGTCATTATAAAGAATACCGGCATCTCTCAGCTTGTATTCGAACAGCCTGCTGCCCGCCGAGCTGAAATAATATTGCTTTTTAGCCGCATGGTTCTCGACATACACCGTTCCTCCGGATACTCCTGAATATCCGTATCCATCGTACACCGCCTCGATGACCTTCTTGCCTTTGCCGTTGATGAAACCGTATTTTCCATTAACTTCAATCGGATACAGTTGATCGCCTGTCTGCGCCTGCATAACGGTCGCACTGGCAGCCAGCGATTGCTCCGCCACGTTTGTGGTGAATACCATCGTCGTAAATAGAAAGGTAAGAGCCATCTTTTTAAGCACCTGTTCTCCACGCTCCTCAGAGACTATTTTCCATTCTTTAGTATAGACGACGCTTGTACCGGGCTTGTTGCGCGTGATTGGGAATAAATCACAAAGACATTCGCTTAATCCCACATTTCGCCCGCCAACATACTGCTGATCAGAAAAATGCAGTTTTGTTCCGCAGTCTTACGGACACAGGAGCTGCTATTTGGTGAAATATGATAATACCTACTTATCGGTGGATACGCCTACTAGGAAACACTAACATTTTTTTCACTTAATTTCTTAAATACCGAGTATTCCTGATTGGACTTAATAAAACTTAATATCTTTTCGGCACATTCTTTTGGATTCATCTCTTCAGTATTTACTTCGAGGTCATATTCATCAAAGCAATATACTTTGCTAAACTGTGAAGCTGCCAGTCCAAATTTTCTATCTCCTCTTGCTTGCTCTCTTCTTATGAGTTCTTCTTTCGAGCATATTACACCTATAAATAACGTAGGCTGATCGAAAAATTGATCAAGAAACGCATTAAATCTCTTGTCATTGTCGATTACTGTATCTACTACTACATTAAAACCCATTTCTGATAACAGTTTAATTGTCGAATGGTACACTGAGAATATGGAATCATCAAGTATTTGTGAGACAACTTGATGATCTATTTCTCTTGGAGGTTCATCTGGAAATTTATTATTAATAAAATTATTGTAATTATTAAAAAAATCATCAATTGATAAATGATAAAAAGGAATTTCTTTCTGATTTATCAGTTCAGTCGATATGGAGGTCTTTCCAGAACTTGAAGTTCCATTTAGATAAACTAAGATCCCCTGCTTCAAATTAATCATCCCTTCAAAAAATAATCTCTGCGTATTTTTCAGATAACGTTATAATCACAAAGTTCATAAAATTATCCAACTCATAAAAATTAGCGAGAATAGCTGTATCTACTGGCAGTGTTCAGAATAAGCAGAACTTTACCACGATAAATTGACAATTCAACAGGCTCACCATGAATTGAATTCGCTTGAAAATCATAAATAGACATCAGACCATTCCTCCGCATTATTATTAAAAATAACATAATATAGGAATCTCCTCTACTTATTTCCCTCAACAAACTCTCAGCTCTGGGGCTTATCATAACTCGCTGGAGGACTTTTTTTATTACCTATAGCCAATTGAACGATAATCTGAAGCACAATGATTACAGATAAACCATAGAAAGCTTGTACGAAGCTGCCCGTTGCATCGTGGAGCCAGCCAATGGCTAGCGGACCAAGTGCTCCGAGAATGTAGCCACCTGACTGGGTCATTGCGGACCAGCTACTGGCTTCCTGAGCATTGCTTGTTTCATCAATGGGCAACATCAGTGCAATCGGGAACAGTCCACCCGCTCCAATACCGAGTGGAATCGCCGCGAGCCAGGGGCTAAAGGATAAGTTCAGCATCAGGACACCCATCAACTCTAATAACGCACACCCGACAAGCCAGATTACACGTCTTTGGTAACGGTGTACAAGCATGGGAATGAACAACGTAGAGGGCAGCGATATCAATGTAAATAAGGTTTGGATGTTTCCGGCCGTCTCTTGACTATACCCCTGGCTTTGGATTGCTGGCGCAAGCCAAGCGGTCAACGAGTAGAAGATCGCAGCCATCAGCCCGAAGAATAATGTCAGCACCCAGGCACGCTTGTTATTCACTGGAAGTGGTGCAATAAGTACACTCGAGATTTTACCGGATTGTCGATCTATGCGCGCAGACCAGGCTAATTTCAACCAGATTGGCAATGCAATGACTGCGAGAAATGCCCATATAGCCAACGAACCCCTCCACGATCCACCCAGCGCATGCTGAAGCGGAACCGATAGTCCAACACTAATGCTAGCCCCCATCACCATCGCTGTAGAGTAGATACCCACCATGGCTGCCACCCGGTCAGGGAAGTACTGCTTAATGAAGCTGGACAACAGCGGCCCTGCCAATGCAATTCCTACACCGGACAGAAAAGAAGTGAACATCATTAAAGGAGTTGTTCCAACAAACCATCGGAGTCCCGTACCTAACCCAATGAGGATTAAAGCCAGAACAATTGCGCCCTCATTTCCCCACTTTCTGCTTAATCTTACGGAGAACGGAGCAAATATGCCCATGCATAATACCGGAAGTGTGGTTAACAGACTGGCGGTAATCCCGCTTATACCCAGATCATTCTGTAAGGTGCTCATTAGAGGTGAAATGGATGTAATGGGTGGTCGTAAATTCAGTGAAGCCAGGATAAGCGCCAAGACAATATAAAAAAGTTTCATTATGAATCACCTCATGGTAGTATCGTTGCATTTCACCTATGATCCTATTTGTTAATAACTGATCTTTGGGTGGTGCATGATTAAGTATAGAATCATTAGAATGATTGAACAATACTATAGTTTCTATTAAAATGATTACTAAAACCAATGATTAGAGGGTATTCATATGGAGATTCGTCAGATGGAAAATTTCATTACTGTATGTGAGGAGCTTCATTTTACACGAGCAGCTGAAAAACTTGGTATTTCACAACCTACATTGAGTCAACAAATACGTGCGTTGGAGGATGAACTCGCTGTTCCCTTATTTGACCGAGTCGGCAAAAAGATTGTGATGACCCAGGCAGGAAATCTGTTCCTGGAGCACTGTGTACAGATGATTCGGCATTTACAAAATACCCAGGATGCGTTAGCTGAATTCCGCAATGATCAACGAGGTAAGTTGGTGATTGGTGTTCTCCCTTCCGATCTGGACTACCGGCTCACCCCATTGCTCGTGAATTTTCATACACGATTTCCCAAGGTACAGCTGAAGGTTGTCTCCTCGATCTATGTCTTGAATCAAGTGCTGGATAATGAAGTAGACATCGGCATCGAGATCACGTCTGCTCCTGATGATCGGCTAGTACGCATTCCATTGTGCAGTGAAGAATATGTACTCGTCGTTTCCGAGAATCATGATTGGGCTGAACGAAGCACGATCGGAATCCAGGATCTGCGTAATATCCAAACCGTGATGTTCCCCGAAGGATTTACAGGCAGAGAATTGGTTGATGGCTATTGCCGTAAATATGGATTCAGTTTAAATACGATCATGGAGACCAGTTCAGCTACTTCCATTATTAGCTTGGTTAAAGCCAACGTCGGAGGAACATTGCTGCCTTATCGTTTGATCCAAGCGATGAATGAACCAACTCTGCGCTGCATCCGAATTACAGACGATCCGCCATACCGTCACTTTGAGATCATTCATCGGTCCGAGCGTTTCCTGACAAAATCGGCCAAGGCATTTATTGAGAAAACTATCGAGTATTTCAATAAAGGGTGAGTTGCGATAGAGAGAAGTTACTAAGGAAACCGCATAATGCTTGACAGAAATGTCACTGCGAATTCTTTTGTAAGATTCGCTTCTGCTGCCAGAAGTAGAGTATAGTTGGAGTGGGTAAAAATATATTCCAGGAGGCAACAGCCATGTCACAAGAGATCTGGATTAACCTTCCAGTTAAAGATGTTGAGAGGTCAACTGCCTTTTTCAATGAGATTGGATTCCATGCAGTGAGCGTTGGTAATGAGAGAGCCAAGCTTGACATAGGCCAAACAACGATTCTGCTATTCCCGGATGCGGCGTTCGAGAAATTCACAGGTTCTAAAACCGCAGATACTTCCCATAGCGCAGAAGTAATATTTTCCATTGGCGCTAAAAGCAGAGAAGAAGTAGATGCCTTTATTCAAAAAGCAGAGTCTGCCGGAGGAAACATCTTTGGCAAGCCGAGTGAAATTGACGGCTGGATGTACGGCGCAGGATTTGCCGACCTGGACGGTCACCGCTGGAACCTGCTGTACATGGATGAGAGTAGAATGCCGAAACGCTAATATAAAAACGCCGGTCACCAGCTTAAGGGTACCGGCGTTTTTTTTTACCCACTATTTCATATCAGTAATTCAATTCAAAATCGTTGATTAGAAGGAAAAATTCGAGGGTTAAACTTATACAAGTCACCTGGGTTAGCCCAAACGCATATTTGAACTAACATGCCTGATCATTGAACAAACTACTCCCAGTAAGGAGTACCACTAAAAAGAAATTCTTCTTTATTTACATCGCTTAAATTCCCGTCTTGCTAATTTACTAATGTGACTGGGTAACCACTCATTAGCTTCAGGCAGCCCAAGCCAAAAATTCATTGTTTCGAGTTGGGCTGCTACAAAGAAGCCTTCCAAACGTTGAACATAGTTATGAGGCAGGTCGAATTGTTGTGTGTAAGATTCTAGCAACTGGTCTCTGAATGCTGGGTGGATATAAGAAAGTGTCCAACCTAAATCGAATAAATAATATCCGAACCCACAAGCTCCAAAATCAATAGCTCTAGCTTCTTGTTCATGAAACACAAAATTACTTGGTATCAAATCTGCGTTATCTTAGTAACGTATTCACCAATGTTATTTTTTATAGGTGATGGCAACACCAGATCTGTATCATTTGTTAATGATTCCAGCCAAATCATTTCTGAATGGATGACTTTTTCATCAGACCAAATACTTTCCATCGAATCATTTTTTATAGATGTATTCGCAAACTATAGCAGTTACTTTCCTTATCTGTCACTTTATAGATGGTGTTTGCATTTTGGCCAATATGAGCTATTGATTGATAAGTAATTGAATAACAAGTTAATGCTTCTATAGCAATATCCTGAGTATCTAGCACGGTATCTTCCCTCCCCTTGAAACGACCGAATAAGGACATCGAACCATAATATTTTCTAATAATTTGAGAGAGAGCTCTTATATTTATATTTTATCCATTACTTAGTTTATAAAGGTAACCTGCTCATCAATGTGTATTGTTCAACTATCTTTCCTGTTACCTTAAAAACCTAAATCGAACTGAATGCAAACATTATTTCAGATTCGCATACCAATTCATTATTTACTGTGGCGACTCCCTTTCCTTTGACGATTTGTCCCTTAATTCGAATTACTTCAAATTCAAGAAGGAGTTGGTCTCCTGGTTTTACTTGTCGTTTAAAACGACAACTATCAATACCCGTCAGTAAGCCTATTTTATGATTGTTGCTCTCAACGTTGGACATTGCGATTCCACCGACCTGTGCCAGTGCTTCTACAATTAAGACTCCAGGCATTACGGGATAGTCAGGGAAATGACCGAGAAAATAAGGTTCATTAATGGTTACATTTTTAATTCCAACAGCTCTCTTCCCCTCATTAATCTCCAATATTCTATCGACCAAGAGAAATGGATTTCGATGAGGAATAATCTCTTTAATTCTTTCAATATCAAGCATGGATTTGCCTCCTAATCGGTTTAATATCATTTTATCGCCTTTGAGTTAAACCAGCCCGAAAATAACTCAACGTAACTCTAGTTAAACTAACCTATCCGTTAGCGTAATAACTGCTCCAAATCAATAACAGGGTATATACTCTCCATTAAAATGATAATGATAGCTGTTATCTATTCGGACATATCCGAGTATACAATGATCTCTATCCCTGTATGAGACACTAGAGTAGTTTTTATTGTCTTTATTGCCTTCAGCAATTAAAATTCCATTGTCATCACAAGCTAAAACAATACCGATATGATCGTGAGAATGATCGGAGAGTAGCTTATCAAAAATAACAATATCACCACGTGCCGGATTAAATTCTTCTTGTTTAGCGTCATAGAAAAATCTAGTATCGGGCAGCAGAGCCCAATCCAACCACGCACCAACCCCAGCTAGCCGATACATTCGGTTAGGATATCTAATTGGAAGAAGTATTCCAACCTGCATACAGCAGTAGTATACAAATGCAGCACACCAATTACCTTCTAGTACTTTATAGATATCAGAGTCCGGCCAATACTTGCAAATTTCCCGATAACGTTCATCTTCCGGTACCCCGATTATGTTTTGCCCTGCGAGCTTTTCCGCAAAATCAGCCAGCATAAGTCGCCTGTCTTTAGTTTCTCTATTTAATGCTTCCACATCTACGTTAAATTCCGTATCTACATTTCCCTCCGGAATCCCTAATTCAATAAATACTTTTTGTAGTCTATGTATATCGGTCTTAAGCATATTATTACCTGTATTTTGAAAGTACATCTGCAATAAAATAGCGTCTTTAATAACTTCCTCATCTGGTCCATGAACCCGATGTCTATCTTCTTGATAAAAGATTGATCTAAGAATTACTGACATCTCTTCGTCGGTAAAGATTTGGGTGCTGCGTATTATAGGTCTTACCGCATCTGCACTGTTGTGACCAGGAAAGGTATTTATTCCAGTTTTATAGAAATAAAAATCTTGTAGCACCCCCGCGATCGCAGCGATTTCCGAATCTAGTCCTCTTCTCATAGCGAGCATCGAAGCGAAGGTAGACACTCCTGAAAGATGAGCCCAAGCTTTCTGATTTTTGAAGTTGCTCTGCTTTTCATAAACATAGGATCGAACAATTTCAAGTCGCTTAGATTTCTTCTCACATATCATAATTAATTCCCCAATCCCTGAACTAACTCAGGACAGAAACCTATCGAACGTTCTACTGCTACGTTTTGGAAAAGTATTTTATCCGCCTTTTCCAAAAGTGTGCCACCGATGCCCATTCTTCTGTATTCTTCGTTAACAAACATCGTCGTCAACGCTCTTCTCTTAAAACCACCAAAAGAGAGAAAACCTTCCGTCAAGTCGTTGTAACGAGCAACAAATATATCATCTGAGGGCATTTCGTTACTCTGTTGAGACACATTAAACTGTTCATTTTTACACAACATGGCTGTGATTGAAGCTTCGTCCCTTTCGGGTTTATAGGGTTCAATAATTAGTTGTTCCATCGGCAGTTCACCTTTCAAATTAGGCATTTAATACTGTAACATTTTACCACAATATTCACATATAAGCGTTACACTACTACCCAAGATTCGAATATGACTGGGGCAATAAAACCGAGAATTGTAAATGTTGATTGCAAAGCGGTTCTCCAATGGTCTATCCCTACTAAGCCCATCACACTTAATAAAAAACGATAATCGACGTACTCAGAATTGTGTAATGTCGATTAAACATGTTCTTGTAGTCTGACATCGGAGGAAATATATCGTTATTAATGCTTATTAATGCGAAAGGCATGCTAAAACTTAGGATCACCAAAAATCCCCTCGACCGAGGGGATTTTTCCTATTGCGATGCATTACGTCTCTCCTAACATTTCCTACAAACGCTAATGATAGATGAAGATGACGGAGAGAACGGAGTCTTATCCCAGTCAGCATAATGATGTTCGACGCGAAAGCCGTGAAGGGTTAATAAAGATTGCAGCGTAGCCTGATCTGTGAACCGACAAGCAATTCGGGAATTCGTTCGTTTATCCCCCCAATCACGCATCGTGACCCAATGCATGATATGCTGGCTAGCATCGTAACTTTGTGTACCTGATACCTTGACGTTTTTCCCATCCTTATCAATAAATGATCCCCATTCTGTCTCCTCTTGATCAGATAAATCCGTTCCCTCCGGATTACGGGTCTCGAATGCAAAGATTCCATGGGCTTGTAAATGTTTGTGAACGGTAGTAAGCAAATCGTTTTGATCTTGATCACGTAAGAATGCCTGAAATGCATTGCCAGTCAAATAAATCATTGAAAATCGCTTGTCCGATTCAAAGGTACGTGCATCGCCTTCCATAAAAGTAGCAGTCAACCCTTCCGCCTTCAACTGCGCATATGCAATCATCGCTGAAGAGATATCTACACCGGTCATCTTTATACCGGCTTTCGACAGGGGTATAGTTGTTAATCCTGTACCACAAGCAAGTTCTAACACTTCACCAGGACTCGATCTAGCAAGCTCAAGATAGAACTGATATTTGTCCATTTCACCGTCAAATTCAAGATCATAATTTACCGGATCCAGATATTCTTCAAGATTGCTATGTTCAATCAACGCCATCCCCTTCTTTCATTTCAATGTTACATTGGAGAAAAATAATTTTCATAAGAAAAACATGTGCTTAGTTAGACGCAGAAAGGATAATCTAAAAAATAAAAAGCCTATCGACATTCGTGCTTAACATTATTTTACTGTTTTTTTTATAAACCGTTTGGTAATTCATAGTTATAATCAATTTTTATCGCACCTTAAATAACTACTCTTTAAGTCGATAATCATTACTTTATTCTGCCTGTTGCCTTACAATCAGTAGTTTGTGTACTGAGAAGAAAAACAAATAATTTTCACTTCGAAAACCAACAGGTTCTAAAGAAGTGCTTCTTTGGAAATTTGTCAGTTCTTTCTTATGGACACACTTTTCAAAATCGGAGCTATCAGGGTTTGTCCAAAGTAAAGCAAGTAAGACTATACCCACCACAAGAATCAGCAGTCTCAAACTGAGCCCCCCTACTAGAAAGATCAGTTATAATATGTATGTCGATCACAATATGGAGATGACTTGTTTTCTCATTCCATATTGGTATTTAAATTCATCTAAACTACCCGTTAGTTGAATAAAGGCAGCTGATCGCATTGATTACCGGGCTGCCAAATTGTATTTGAGCTAACGTTACCCAATAGCTTAACCGTTATTTATTTTATGATACGGTTCTCCGCGCTGTCTGTAACGGCAAGTTTTAGGGCCATCCTTTTGTGGGATGGCCCTTTCATTTTTTTCATTATATTGAACTATGTTCCCCGTTAACGAGCCGCCTCATAAAAACAGAGCATCTGAGGTCGCGCATCAGATGCTCTGTTTTTAGTATTGTTTTATGACCTTGTTCAAATTTATAAATCTTCTACACCGGTGGGTCGGTTTTTACTCGATACATTTGGCTTCGTGTACATTTTATTGAGAATGGTCGTTTGCACGATAATGAATATACCGCCAACCGCCCAATATAATGGTAATGCGGCGGGCATCTGAAAAGAAAACACACCCATCATGATAGGTGACAACAATCCGATGAAAGCCATTTGGTTATTTGAATTTTGCTGAACCTGCGCTGAAACGGATTGAGACACGCGGAATTGAAAGTAATACACCGCAGCAGCAATAAGCGGCAAAATCATATCAGTTTTCCCCAAGCTAAACCACAGAAAATTGTCAGCTGCAATCTCTGGGGTACGACGAATGGCGTAGTAAAATGCGAGGGTGATCGGCCATTGGAGAAGCATCGGTAAACACCCCATGTTTAAGGGATTAAATTGATGCTTCTGATAGAGCTGCATCATCTCGACTTGCTCTTGTTTTTTTGCATCCGCACTGAAGTCGTTCTTATACTTCTCCTTAAGTGCAGTTAACTCCGGCTGGAGGACGACCATCTTTTCTTTCATATCCATTTGTTTCTTGGTTTGATTCATCATGAGCGGCATGATCGCAAGTCTGATGATGAAAGTCATCAGCACGATCGATAATCCGTAGTTTCCATGAAATGTATTCGCAAAGAATTTGATCAAGATCGAAAATGGATAAATAAAAAAGTGGTTAAATATCCCTGATGAATCGGCATTAATCGAGTTTGATTGGGATGCTGTCGAACACCCGCTGAGCACAATGATCGGAATAACTCCAATCAACATGACGAGAATGGGCTTCGCCCATTTTTGAAGCAATAAAATCTTTTTCATCATTGTCCTCCCTAATTGAAAGTATGGAATATCAATGTGGGGAAGGACCATTGTCGTCTTCATCAGGTGCTTCTCTTCGTCTGGCGTTACGTACTATCCACCGCTGAATGCTGCTCGGTTGCGACAGTCTGACAGACACAAACCAAGTTGAAACGGCTGGAGCAATTTCATAACCCCAGTGTATCTCTTGTAAAGAAATATAGGTGAATGGAATTGACACTAAGGAATAGATGAGAGCGATCGAAAATGCCAATTGAACCAAGTCATAAAAATGCTCCAGTCAAGTTCACCTCCGCATGAGCCATGTTGGAAAAATTTGAATAATGATTATACGTTAGAGAAAACGGTGTGGTTTCACTAACCTGCCCGTGGGACTTGATCCCGAACGCTATAATGTTCACCCCTACTTGTCATGACCATGATTGAGGCTGGTTGGGACCTGAGATCCCGTATAACAAGCGATGCTATGGAGCGACAAGAGGAAATTATAGGGGCTACCGGTAAATCTAAATTAGGAAGGTGCATTGAATGAATTCAATGATTGGTCAGCGTGGTAAACCGTACAAAGGAACGTTTAAATTCGAACATATAGTTCTTAGAGGAGCATGCTAATGCCTATCTATTGAGAGAGTTGTACTACAATGAAGAGTTTGAGCCCTTTAAAAAACAGGTGTTCAACTGCTTAATCTGCGTTATCCAACGCGACAATACGAGTCTCTTTCAAAGAGAGTGCGAGTTAAGCGTCTATTAAACGCGCAAAACAAAATCCTTTTCAGCAGACTATGTACTCTAGTCACTTGGTTAACCTGAGAGTTTTGATTTCGCTCATTCTTCAGTACCAAGAGCATCTATCTCGATTGGAAAAGAACATAGATGCTCTCGCTGAAGAAATGAAAAAATGTGATTTAATTCAGTCGATTCCCGGTATTGGTCCTAAAATTGCTACAACCATTTTATCGAAAATTGGAGAAGTAGACCGTTTTGATCATCCAAAGAAACTAGTAGCCTTTGCAGGCATAGACCCGAGTGTATTCGCATCCGGAGAGTTTGCGGCAACACGAAATCGAATTACCAAACGTGGTTCTCGGCAACTTCGTTATGCGCTAGTTATGGCCGTCCATGTGGACTCATCCGTTCTTCATCCATCTCATAAAATATTCGAGAAACGCTTGAACTATCCTGCCTATTAGCTTAGTCGTGTCCCTTTTGTAAGATCCAGATTGTTATTATCTCTTAACCTGATCACTTTCTCATTGTATCTATTCAACTTGGCATCAAAACTGTTTCTACTTTGTTCAAAATCCCTCGTCCATTTGTACATCATCTTCAACATCATGATATCTGGTTTATAGTGACACTTTTCAATCCCAAGTTTCTGCTTGATAAATCGTGTTAAGATTCTGACCCTTCGCTTCCACAATGGAGTATCAAGGAATATGATCGTATCTGCCATTTGATACAAACATTGATAGGAATCTCTATCTGTTCCTTCGAATATCCACGCTCCTTTAATATCGATCTCCTTTATAATTTCGAATTGTTCTTCTGCGGAACGTTTGTACCGTCCCGTAGCTGTATTATGATGGACTATGGAATCAAGTTCATACCAGGGTAGACTGAATTTCTGGGATAATCGTTTAGCGAATGTCGTTTTACCGCTAGCAACAATTCCAATAATGAGGATTTTTTTCATTCCTGTTCAAGCTCCCTAGATCGGCGAAATGTTTGACTAATTATCTATTCGCAATAGTCGCAGATTCCCCTTTTGCTGTCCTTCGTTTTAACATTACTTATTAAAGTAGCCTGCCCGTTAGTTGAATAAAGGTACTTGATCGCGTTAACTGAACGGCTGCCTTATCGTGTTTATTGAGCTATTGCCTCACGTTAGATTAATTCCGAATTCCCTCGAGCTATCTAGGAAACACAAACATTTCTTTTACTTAATTTTTTTAATGCGAGATATTCTTTATTGGACTTAATAAAACTTAATGTCTTTTCGGCACACTCTATTGGATTCATCTTTTCTATATTTACTTTGAGATCATATTCATCAATGGAATATACTGTATTGAACTGTGAAGCTGCTAATCCAATCTTTCTATCTCCTCTTATTTGCTCTCTTCTTATGAGTTCTTCTTTCGAGCATATTATACCTATAAATAATGTAGGCTGATCAAAAAATACATCAAGACACTCATTAAACCACTTGTCATTTTCGATTGCGGTATCTACTATTACATTCAAACCCATTTTTGAAAACAATTTAACTGTCGTATAGTACATTGAGACTAAGGAATCAAACATTATTTGTGCGATAACATGCTCATCTACTTCTCTTGTAGGTTCAATATCTGAAAATTTATGTTTAAAAAAGTCCTTGATAAAAACATCTATTGATAAATGATGAAATAGAATCTCTTTCTGATTTATCAGTTCATTAGAAATACTAGTCTTTCTATCACCCTCACCTATAAGTTTTGCGTATCTTTCAGATAACGTTATATTCATAAATTTTATAAAATTATCCAACTCAGATAATATTCGAGAAGCAATTGAACTATCCTGCCTATCGTATTACGTTCAACATCCGCCTCTGATTTCACAAAATCATAATAAACAGCGACATCACAATGTAGGTCATTCCTTTCCTTCACAACAAAAAACTTCCCCAAACCCCTAAGGGTGAGGAAGGCTTAAACGCGTCACTTCCGAAAACATAGCCAGCTATATTTTCAGCTCAACAACTGCTTGTAAACGGCCTTTAAATAGAAGATGATAATTGACTATCATTTCCCATTAATTCACCGATAAAGGTTCCTATTTATATTTTATAAAATATACTTTCACCATTAAGAAATGGACGACAATACTCTGCGCATAATTTAGGCATTTTTTCACGCATCCAGGCATGGACATGTTCATTCTCCAACTGGAAGACGTAATACCCGATAATAGCGACCAGCATAAAACCTTCCAGCTGCAGTAGATCATTCGCTGTATTTTCGTGCTCTCCGTAATATCCCTTAAGGAAAGTATCTCTTCGATCGGATGGCAGCATCATAGCTCCCATGGCTACATCAAGCAAGGCATACCCGGTTCCGAAAAAGCCAAAATCAATAAAGCGCGCCTCTCCTTCGGTTGTGATGATGATGTTCCCCATACACAAGTCCCCATGAATAAGGTCAGGGCCAGCCTCCCCGCCATGGTCAACCAACCGGAAGTTAATCAATTGCAGCGTTTGTTCAATGACATTGGCATCAGAAGACGTAAATAGATTCTTTTTCACACCCGAATGGATCACACGGATCATCCGTTCATTATAGGCTCTGCCTTGACTCGGACGAATCTTTATATCTGAATATTTGTACTGCCGAAAAAAAGTATGCAGCTCTGCTAATTGCAATCCCAGTTTTTTTACCAGTTCAAGATTGTTAACATCATTCTTAATCATGTCTCTTCCATCCAGCCAGGTTAGGACAGAGCAGTTCAAAAGCTCACCTTCGTATTCGACGATCGTAATTAATTCACCATCTTTGTTTCTTATAGGAGTCTGTATTTCGTTGATGCTCCAGCTTCCCAGCTCCTCAAGCATTTGCAATTCTCCAAGAATGCCGTCGTATGTATGCTGCAGACCTTTCATGTCATCTATAAAAGGGTCATGAATGCGAAGTAAATATGATTTTCCCATTCTGTCATTAACACGATATGTTCTGTTCTCGTTATGCCTTAAAAAAATAATCTCAGGTTGTTGGATATCGTCGTATCTACCTAGTAAGTCCAAAATTTTCTCGTTCGTCATAAGGACTCCTTTAAAAAAGAAGGATTTTTTTATTCAATTTTGGTATAAAGTATAAAAGAGATATCTTTCTTTTCATTTCAAGTCTCCTTGGAAATATTATACGCGTCAGTTGAATCGTTGTTGTACCAAGGTTCTGTCCCCCATACGGATTCTCGGGCAACATATACTAGTTCTTTATCCTTACAAATAAAAATATCTTTTGGAATATCCTTATACGAATCAAACAGGTGTTCAGGTAAAATTGCAGCATCAAATGCCCAAAGTCCCTCTTGCTGACCTGACACTAACGCCTCCCAAGGCGCTCCATCCATAGCTTCATTTGTGAAAAACACTCCAGTTTGTCTAAACTCCTCAGAGAACTTAGTCATAATCCGCCAAATCAAGGATTGATATTGGCTTCGTACTTGTCCTATTCTCCAATTGTGTTCTATCTCTTCTGTCCAAAACAAGATACTAATTTCCAGATATGATTCTTTTAATTCCTCAATAACTTTAGGTGTCCAGCCTAGTACATATGGCCGTAAATGGAGTTGGAACCCGTTATTTTGGTACAACTGAGGCTCAGCATCGCCACCAATGTACATAAAACCATTTTCTGAAACTTCCCATTCCAGTTCTCTATTAAAGTATCTAGAATCAAGTCCCAGCGAGTTTATTACTCCTGAAAAGAGCCTGATAACGTCTTGGAAATTGAATTGATCACATATTATATAAGTTTGGATTTGAGAATATTCTGGCATGAGAACACACCTCTTGGGATCAATGGTCTTTATTACCATTATACTCCATTGTGTTCGCCTTCGGCACTGCGCTAAACTGCCCATTAGTTGAATAGCCGCAGATTTCTAAAAAGGGATTTACCGCAATAATATGCTAAAAAATCGTCGATACATTTCTCTCTTGCTCTCGCCGCGGAGTTGTGCGTTTATTTGCGCGTTTGAGGCTTTCTCATGATTCAGCATACCTTGATGAAATCCAATGAGGCACCGTTATCAAGGAGTTTACACACATAGGTATGTCGAATGCGATGCCCTAGACTGCTTGGCTTCAAACGATCTGCTTGTTTCATCAAATATTCCTTCAGTATAGTCAACGTAATCTCCATTATCTCGGTATCGCCTAGTTCCGTCATTAGCATTTTTGTTCTGAAGAGTGTAGGCGTTCAATGTTCTCGGACTATAGCGTGTCCCTTTAGTTCAATCATATCAACTCTGAGATAAACATTGGTGTAGCTCCATCCTCTGTATTAAAGCCAAATTTATTATAGAAATCCACTGCATGAGGATATGAAATTAATACTTTTGTTTTACATCCTTTATATCTTTCAAGCATTATCTTCATCATTTCCTTACCTATACCTATACTCTGATAACTCGGATTAATAAGCATATAATGAAAATATACCGTTAAAACACCATCTGACAAAGCATTTATTAAACCGACAAGCTTTCCTCCTTCCCAAGCAGTAACAAGTGAATGAGACCCTCGGATTGCTTGTAAAAGCTCGTTTGGATACTTGCCAGACTCCCATTCTACCGAAAGAAATAACTCTTGGAGTGCATCCTTAGTGATATCCTCTTTGCTTGAAGCGTAATAAATACTCACCCCTATACCTTCCTTTCATAAAACTAACTACGGCACAACATCTGTTTTAAACTCCCATATTTCGATGGTTTTGCAATCCTTACGAAGCCATAAAATAAAACCGACAAAGCAATTTCGGATTTCTCAAAATGAACAATCACTTTATTTACCTCAATATACTATTAAAAATATGTATAGAAAATGGATTAACTGAAGTGGAATTTGCATTTAATTACATTAGAGAATTCATGAGAATACTTCTTTTACTTAAGCATAAGAGGCTTATATCGTTAATTTTCCCGTTAGTTGAACAAAAGGCAGACTGTCGTGTTTGAGCTATCGTTCCCGTTAGCGTAATTGACAGCTATACGCTCAACGCTTTAAGTGGTTTGTCTAAATACTTGTAAATTCCTTACTCCATTCTTCGAATGTCGTTAATCGGGTCTTCCTTTATTTCGGCTGAGGTCCCATCCCCGTTAACCTCCCGTTAGCTTAATAGAAAAGAAGAGCTACCTTATAGGAAGCTCCTCCACTAACGTTCTCCGTAAGCTCAATGACTTATCTAAAATCGGAATAAAATGCTGCTAACGTTACAAATATCAGAATTGGTGGACTCAGCCTCTACCGGAAATTCTCTACACACTCATGTAGAAAGGCGTCTAGCGTTCGTGGCTCTCTGCCGAGCAAGCGCTTCACAGTGTCATTTGGACTTTCTGGCACCATCCTAGACATAGTTTGAATTTCCACAACGTGGTTCGCGAGCCAAGGAGGCATATTCCCGTGCTCGATAAGATTACGGAGCAGTACTTGGGGTTCCATGTTGATGTAACTTATCGGTCGATTAAGCAGGGCCGATAGTCGACTCGCAATCTGGGGATAACTGAAAATCTCCGAACCAGTAAGAGTATATATATGGCCTGATACCTCGTGGTTGGTCAGAACTTCTGCAGCAACGTCTGCAATATCGCGACAGTCAATGAAGTTACATGGTGAATCACCCATGGAGCCGAAGAAAATATTTTGGGTTGTGATCGTTGGTGCAAAGCGCATTAAATTTTGCATGAACGCATAGGGGCGCAATACGGTGTGGGTGAGACCCGATTCTCTCAGCGTTTTCTCAATTTCTTGATGCCAGCCCGCTACGGCCACTGGAGAGCTCTGCTCAAAGGCTGGACTTGATATTTTTACGATGTGTTTGATTCCAGATTCGACGGCAATCTGAATGATTGAATTTTCCAATTCAATTTGTCTTGGACTGTTGGACATGGCAAGGAAGAGCTGGGTAGCATCATTAAACGCACGGCGCAGCGATGTGGGGTCGGAAGCATCCACCCTTGCGACCTCGGTAGTCGATCGGCCTTTTTCTCCGATCTGATCGCGCAACTTCTCTGGCTCTCTGCTTAGAGCCCTCACAGGTATGCCAAGATCAACCAAACGTTCCAAAAGTGCACTACCTATCGTACCTGTTGCTCCCATAATAACTATCATTTCTCACTTCTCCTTTTAGATGAAAAATTAGTTGTGACTGCAAGTCGCCACCGCCATGTCACTATCGTGCTTGCTATGAATCCTGACAACGGGAAATCGATCCAGACACGATTTACCCAGGCCATGTGATTACTCGGAATCATACTTTCAACAGAAACAGATGTCACCCATGCAGCGTATAGTCCAAATGAGGACCCGGCCATTGCGAATACCCCTACCACAACCAAGTGAGGTGCACCGATGACCCATTTCAAATGGCCCACTCGGCTACGCAACAAAAGGCCAATCATCAAGGCCATCAAAGCTGATGCACCACCAATAGTGGTCAATGCCGCTATTTGAAGCCCCCTATCTGCAGTAACCAATCCCCCGATACCTGCCATAATAGCGGGAGCCATATAGGCCATTACAACTTCACGCCATAGTACAAAAGTCTTTTTCTTGGAACCGACAGCCTTGATGTCATAAACACCATCTGTCCGCTTCGGGTATTTCATCTGGTTCATTTACTTGCTCCTTTCTTCTTTGAAGTAGTCCAACGATTACGTTCAGCGAGATATAATTAGGCACCTAACTATATAAGAATAAAAATAGGCTAGCTTCACTAGCCCATTCTACTCATTACTGATGTTTCCCTTTGGTTTCGAGCCTAGTTCACCCGTAAGTGCTGAGATGCCTTGTGTAACTCGGTCTAGCAAGTCAAGAAATACGCTGCGCTCTTCGATATTGAGTAAGCCCACCATTGCTTCCAGCCGAGCGAAATGCTCAGGTGCCATTTCGCGTAGCTTTTTCGCTCCTTCTTCCGTTAAAATGACTGATTTCTGACGCCCATCGTCTGAGCTTGATCTCCGAGATACTAGCCCATCTCGTTCAAGAATATCGATAAGACCAGTCACTGTTGCACGTGTAACGCCTAAATGCTCCGCTAATTGCGAAGGCAACTCTTCTCCTTCGTTATCTTCAAGATCAGCCAATAAACGATAACGCCCTGTTGATAAACCAAATCTAGAGAAATGAATTTCCGAGGCGTGTCCAAGCATGGCTCCCGCTGCCATTAGCCTTGACGCGACGAGTATAGCCTGTGCGTCTATGTCTAGGTTATAACGATCAATCTGACGCTTGGATTGTACAAGCGAGGGAATAGCCTCAATGTCACTTACTTTTTTATTATTGTTGTTCATATGTGTAGTATGGTTCCTAACTACTTTTGTGTCAACTCATTTTTTATAACTCATCAACTCTGGAGTTATACCGTTGGATTTGGTTAGAACTCTTTATTTCTCCCAAAGCTCGATCAGTCGACCTTCAGGATCTTCAATCCAAACAAACTTTCCAAATTCACTAATTTCTTTTTTCTTTGCAAGTGGTATACCAATATGCTCAAGATGCTTAATAGTCTCGTCTAGATTATGTACTTGGAAATTTAACATCACTTGTTGTTCTGTTGGAAAATAACTGTCATCCTCGGTAAAGAAAGAAAAGATAGTCTCATTTCCTGATTGGGGCTTTATCACAGTCCCATTCCAATGATCTATTTCAATCTTCAAGACCTCACTGTACCATTTTTTTATAACTTCAAGATTCTTAGTTCTCCAAAAAATTCCTCCGAAACCTTTTATCCTCGTATTTATCTCCTGTCTGTCATCAATTGTTTAGCTATCCGTTCTCAATAAATATTCGAGATTTAAATTTGAGTTCCTTTTTCAACTATCTTGCCCACTAATTGAACAAATAAAAACTACTACCGTAGCAACCGCTACTCCACTATCGTGTCCGGTTAGCGCAATGAGTCTACTAGATCAAATGGATGCTATATGGAAGATTTGAGGTAGATGTATTCATAGAAAAATGGTACATTATTTGGGAATTAATAGTACGAAAGTCAGGATATTTAGGCTAATATTTTTATATTGGGGGATGGTACTTGCATGGACAAGAATTCTGTTTATAGAACAAATATTATAGGCGCTGGGGAGGTTGGTAGCGCTATCTCGGTCGATATGGACAAGAATGTTATTCATGAAACTAACAGTTTATTTTGGGATACAAAAGGAAATGATATTTTAGGAGCAACCGCACTTCCTTTATATGGAGCATTCGTCTCAGAAGAAAAATGCCAACTTTTTGGCGATATTTCAGGAAAAAAGATGCTAGAGATAGGCTGTGGAAGCGGTCAATCATTGCAATATCTCGGGGAACGTAAAGCATCTGAACTATGGGGTATAGATATATCAGAAAACCAAATCGAAAAAACAAGAGAATACTTATCAGATCACGGACTTTCAGCAAAATTAATCTGTTCACCCATGGAAGAAAAATGTGGCTTACCTGAAGATTATTTTGACTTTGTTTATTCGATTTATGCTATAGGCTGGACAACCGACCTTGAGGGTACTTTTAGCAGGATTGCATCTTACCTAAAAGTAGACGGCGTATTTATTTTCAGTTGGTCTCACCCTATACACAAATGTGTTGTTGCAGAAAATGATATGCTTGTTTTTAAAAAATGTTATTTCGATGAATCTTGGTATTCGGTAACTCTTAACGAAAGTACGCTAACATTATCTGACCGTAAACTATCAACCTATGTCAATGCGCTCTCAAAAGCGGGATTTATCATTGAGGAAATGATTGAGCAATCTGATGATGAACTTATTCAATCCCGGAACGATAACGACGATTTTGCGAAAAAAGCAAAGATGCTTCCTGTAACTTTCGTAATTAAAGCAAGAAAACTATAATTAGTAGTTGAAGATAAATGCCCGTTATTTGAATAAAGGCAGCCTATCATCTTGACTGATTGGCTGCCTTATCGTGTTTATATTGAACTATCGTCGCCTGTTAGCTTAATTATGATTCCCGAAAGTCCATACATTCATCAAGTGCGTCTCGATTCCTTCATTCCTCTAATATTTGCACATTCTTAGCTGTCCTGCGCTGAGAATCAACTATATCCGGAAACTCGAATAGGTCGAATGCAACTTTTTGACCCTCTTTAAGGAACCGAAAGCCGTCCGGTAACCTAATAGGGTCTGGTAGTATTTCGCTGAAGTGTACAAAAACATGGTTATCTTCCTGCCCGTCTAGCATTATCCGTCCGTAGCCTTGATCTTCTTTGTACCATTTGACAATTCCATATCTTCTTTCCGCCATCTAAGCACCTCCTCTGTAACTTTATGGTACAATCCATAATGTGCTCACATCGTGTTGAACAAGTTATCTTATTTGATTTTTTTCGGAAACCCATATACGAAAAGTATCATACCGAGGAACGCAAGGATTGGCACAAAGATATTATAGAAGAAGCTTGTAATTTGAGTACTTTTCCCATCATTCCACTTTACCACATCGTTCCAATTTTTTACATAATATTATTACTTAACCTAATGCTAATAATGGAACACTATAGCCCCACAAATTGTAAGGATTCTGCTGGCTATTTGAACAATAAAAAACAGCTGCCGAAGCAGCCGCTATTCTACTGTCGTTCTCCGCTAGCTTAATGATTTACTTTGCTTCGGACGAATCATATTGCTCTTTATTGAGAACTTCATGAATTATATTTGTTATGTCGTTAATTTTGCGGGAACAATATTTCAAAATAGGGTTAGCCCAATATTCGGGTCCAGTTTCTTCATCACCTATTTTCACTAAATTCAATGTATACGTACACGTACCCTCTGAACGCATAGCTGGATACCATCCTAAATCCAAAATCAAACCTGTCTTTTCATTTCTAAAATAGAATATATCCTCATGTAGCTCCCATACATAAGGAAATGAGTCGTCATGAAAGTCATCGGGATTAATTTCATAAAAATGATTCCATACGACAGTCCAATCTGATGGAATATTTAATGGCACCAATTGTAGACTCATTTTAATAACACATCCCTTAACAATCTTCATATTCAAATCTCCGTGACTTGTCCAAGTTATCCTGCCCGTTACTTCAATGAAAACAGCAGGCTACCGTAGCGGCTGCTCTTTAATGTGTATCATTCAACTAAAGTTCCCCGTTAGTTCAATAGTCTTATGTTTTAATTAGAGTCGCTGCTTATAGTTGTGAGGCTTGCCGAACACCTAATGCAGTGACGTCCCGACGGGCTTAGGGGGCTGGATGTGGTCACTCACTTCTCAGAGTTACCCGGAGCGTCAATATGGTGTTAGCCGAAGGAAGTTCTGGAAGCAGCCATTGCATTTAATGCGTTCTCAAAATAGCTATATACTTCATCTGCAATTCCCAGAAACTCTTCAACAAGTACATTACTATCCAAGTAACAAGCATACAGATAATTAACTAAAGCGGAGTCAATCTCACAATAGTTTAATATGGCATTCTTCATCTTAATAATGTCATCTTGCCATACACCTGTATCTTCTAAAACCAAAGAGTATAATGCACGAATTAATCTCTTAGAGTAACCTTTAATATATCTAGTTTTCATTGTGTTCTCATTAGCATTAGAAAGTAAACTATGTATACGATCTACTTCCTCCTTGGTCTCTGTATTTAAGTCTAAAATGAATTCAGGAGAAATAATTATCGGTGGTACTTTTTCACCAACGTCATGACCATATATGCAAACACAAATTATCTTTACCCAAAAACCCCACTCATTTGGTTTACTTAATACATCGTCAATCGAGCAAATTATCGTATCAATCTTAGTTACTACTGGATATTCTTCCAAAAGCCCGTCTTTAATATTTGACAATCTTTCGTAATCAATATCTTTGGGATTTACACATACAATAGTAAAGTCTGCATCTGACTTAAAAGGTTTAGCAGTTCCTTTTGGAATCGAGCCACACATATAAATGCTATGAATCTTACCTTTAAATTCGCTAAGTATATTATCTATATATTTATCAACAAAATCCTTATATTCACTTTGTATTACAATTCTATTTATAACTTTTTCTAATATCATATAGACTCCTCCTAAACTAAGAACTTCTTTCGGCTAACGTCTTTTTTGCGAACTTCGTAAATTCGTCATGACTTAAGTTATTCGCGAAATCATTCAACTATCCTGCCCGTTAGTTGAACAAGCGCGCTTTCTTTTTGTTACACAATATCTTCGTACTGTGCATCAGCTAACGGGAATAATTAATTATGAATACATTTGGATAAAGTAGGAGATATTACTGACAACTTCTCCAAATGGGCGGTTATTATGAAAAAATTAGTGATATTGTTTTTAGCTATGCTCATGTTTCCCACTGCTTCAATAGAGGCTGCGCCTGAATATGCAAAATGGGGTAAAATTGCAGTAGAGGAAACACAAAAACATTACAACGCAGCCATAATCGATTACAAGCACATCGGTCGTACTGAACTAACACCAAAAAAGTCTGAAGAGAAATTCAAACTATGGATTAGAAACAAAGTAGGTAACGAGTTTGGGGTTTTTGTAACAATCCAATTTGACCCGTCAACTGAAATAATTCAATCAATTCAGTTTTCTGAAACTAATCGCTAGATTTAATAAATCTCACGATAACGAGAAAAGTTAGTTCAATAAACCAATAGTGGTCTAGGCTTTTATATTTCATTTTAAGACAGCTGTTGGTTTTTATATTGGGACCCTCAAAAGAACTCTTGTGGAAATCGCTAGTGAGCAGTTTGCGTTATATGTGATATAAAACATCCACTTAACTTGTTCAACTAAACTGCCCGTTAGTTGAACAAATAAAAAACGACTGCCGAAGCAACCGCTATTCCACTATAGTGTCCCTTTAGCGCAACGACTTACTCTGTTGAATTTCGTGTTCCTCAACATAAAGCGACATCAGAGAAGGCGGATCGTACCTTATCGTGGCCTTTAAACGACAAAATGGTGCCGATAGGCATAGCCCCATAGCCGCAACGAAATAATGAGCCTAATCCGACAGTGCCCGCATGATGTTGGATTTCGCCTCTGCCGCAATCGCTTCATTCCTGTCATCGACCGCTTGCATTAAGATCAGTATGGGGATGTATACCGCGATCAGCCGCGCCAGCAGCTTCGTTTCCTCGTCCGCTCCTCCGTACGTTTCGAAAAACACGCCACGAGCGTAAGGTGGTAAAAAGCTATAAGCAACGCTCAAATCGCAAGCCGGATGGCCTACGCTCAGATCGCCCCAATCAATGATGCCGGAAACGATCCCGTTCTCATTCACAAGCATATTTTTGAAATGAAGATCGCCATGTAGCAGTGCATTCACCGCCTCGACACGGTCCTTTTGAAGCCTGCTAATATACGCTTCGATCACACCGTACTCCTCCGGCGACAAGTGTTCAACCACCTTCGATAGAAAGCCCTCCAATTTCACTTTGCGCGATGCTATGTCCGTCAAGTTTCGATGATCTTGCTGAACTCCGCACTTCAGCGCCGCCTGCACCGGAAACTCATGCAATTTCCGTAAAAATTTCGCCAGCGTCTCTGCCGATAAAGCCCGGCGTTCTTCCGTCAAACCGACTGGGAAATCTCCTGGCACGTAGGCATAGCCAAGAAATGGTGCCGGGTATTCATCACTTGCTTCGCCATAAAACAACGGTTTCGGATAGGGGATGGTCATATATGCCTCCAGCTTCGGCAGCAGCTTCCCTTCCATACGAATCGAGCCAACTGCAATCGTTCTTCTTGGAAACCGGAACACGTACTCGTCACCGATGAGAAAAACCGTATTGTCCCAGCCCCAGCCCAATCGCTTCACTTGCTTCGATGACAGCTGAGGGAATTGTCTGCCGATCAGCGTCCGTGCCTGCTCTTCGTTAACCTCCCACTCCGCATCCCATACATTCGTTCCTCCCATGAATTGTCTGCCTCCTCGTTCCTTACGTTATTTAGATGTTTACATTCCCTGGAAGTTACGCATAACTGCCCGTTAGTTGATTGCATATCAGTATTATTCTACATATAACCAGTCGAAATCATTATGCAAAATGTACTCTTCTGGTTCCAATTCTATTGCAAAACTTTCGCAGATTATATCTTGTTCTGCATATTCATTACCATTGTCTATACCCAAATAGATATGTAGGAGTTCTTTATGTTTTTGTGCTCGTTCGGGAACTCTTTGTAGGATACTTGAAGTTTTGATAACTGCGGAGCGGTAAAATTCACTCCATTCATCAAATTCCATCCAATATGGTAGTTTCGCATATACCACACCTGAAAATTTCAGCCTTGCTTCCCTTACTTTATAAGTAAAGCTATGCTCACTTCTGTCTACTCGCTCAATTACCTTAAGAAAGTAAAACTCAACGGTCTTGTTTTGGTGGTCAATAACGAATTTCTTTATGACTGAATCATACAGTTGTAAATCATCATTACCTTTGTAATCTTCAGTGTTCATATTTTCTCCTTATTTATCCATTTGATAAAAATGGTTATACTGTTTTGATTATACAACCCAAATCTATATTCCACTATACTGCCAGTTAGCCGAACAAAGGGCTTCCTCTCGGAGCCACCATCTCATCATTGAACTATAGTTTCCCAAGTTGAAGAATTGATTATTTATATTATCATGTCAATTAGATGTCGCTCTGTAAGGATAATAGAATGATATGTATTTTCTAAAAAGGTAATACCCTCTATAATCACCCCTTTGAATTCCGAACCATCGAGCGAATTACCTAACAAGACTGCACCTTTAAAAACACAATTGGAGAAATCACACGCTTTAAAATTAGAGTTCATCAGTGTAGAGTTTTCAAAATTAGAGCCCGCAAAGTCAACCGAAAACAAACACTCATCGAAGATTAAACCCGAAAAGTCAAATTCATGATAAGTACCTGCTTCGACGCAAATTTTGTGAAAGTGTCTGTGCCCATTTTGAAGCATATCTAAAAATTCGGCTTCCGTAACTTCTCTTTCCATTGATATTCCCCCATACCAACTTTATACAGTAAAAGTTCTACATGGCTTCCATATTAACCTGCCCGTTAGTTCAATTAGAATGGGTTTTCTCCTTTTACAAATGGAATAGAGATTATGTAAATTGAACCAATAAAAAGAAACCAAAAAAATTTTGATTTCAGACGTTGCTTAAAGTAGATAGTATTCTTCATAATAAATAGTCCAGTAATAACCGTGTATAGTACAAAAAGAAAGTAAGAAACTCCGAACCAATTAACCCAAACATTACCTATAAATTCAATTCCAAAACTCTCATAAATTTCACTTGCTACATTTACAGTAAGTAACAAGCCAATAGCCAAAAAAACAATTGATTCAAGCAATATAACAACATCTTTTTTTAAGCCTTGCATAACCTCATCTCCTTTTAAAAACACAGTAATCCACATCGACAGCCTTCTCCTGATCTCTATTGAGCTATCGTGTCCCGTTAGCTTAACATGTTGATGGTCTGTACTATTTGATTATCTTATTGGCTATCTTATTGGCTATCTGAACGCATTCTTCTTGCGATTTCTCAAACAGGTTCCCGCAGCATTTCTGGAAAACAACATAGATGTACTGTCCAAGGTCACCAATTCCGCATTTTCTCTGGTTTTCATTGATGAAGTTGTATATTTGTTTGACCTCATCATTGTATTCATCGTCCAATAGTGGATGAATCTCGTTGGGATTCCACTCCTTAATCATGTCCTGAATTTTTTGATACAGCAACAATTTAGCCCTCCGTTCTTTTCACTAAAATTCTTCGTTGTTTAATCTCGGTTTTTATTTTACTTTATTTTCGTTGGGAATAATTCCGAAAAATTCGTATACCAATCAGTTCCTTTGGATTTAATCAGTGCAAATGCTTCTTTAAAAGCTATCTCTGTATTCTCCTACACTGGCTCGTATCATGTCATCGTCATCTAATTTAGATAAATCCATTACGGCATCGTCTATTTCGTCATCTCGTGAAGTTTTGTCATAAACAACGGTTATCAATTTTTCTTTTTCAGTTCCTGTAAAAATTATACAATACTAATTGCATAGGTTTGAACTAAACTACCCGTTCGTATTATGAGATCAACCAGTTCTTTCTGGTTGATCCTTTTTTCATTTGCTTTAAGAATTAAGGTAGCCGGGTCGAACGTACCTGCCCGTGGGACTTGATCCCGAGCGCTATAATGTTCACCCCTACTTGTCATGACCATGATTGAGGCTGGTTGGGACATGAGATCCCGTATAACAAGTGATGCTATGGAGCGACAAGAGGAAATCACAGGGGCTGCCGGTAAATCTAAATTAGGAAGGTGAATCGAATTTCAAACTGTTCTTGTTCAAGTTTTCCCTACGTACAAAGGTGTTTTCGGGGACATCTATTCTAACATTTCACTTCGATTTTTAAATGAGTTTCCAACTTCAAATTTGGTATTGCAATCGGACGAAGAAATGCTAAAGTCCAAATTCACAGAACTACTTTCCTCAAGACGAGGGCGGTCAGAGAATTGGATCTGTGTGCGAGTTACGCGTCTATTAAACGCGGCAAAACAAAATCCTTTTCTGCAGACTATGTACTCTAGTCACATGGTTAACCTGAGAGTTTTGATTTCGCTCATTCTTCAGTACCAAGAGCATCTATCTCGATTGGAAGAGAACATAGATGCTCTCACTGAAGAAATGGAAGAATATGATTTAATCCAGTCGATTCCCGGTATTGGTCCTAAAATTGCTGCAACCATTTTATCGGAAATTGGAGGAGTCGACCGTTTTGATCATCCAAAGAAACTAGTAGCCTTTGCAGGCATTGACCCGAGTGTATTCACATCTGGAAAGTTTACGGCAACACGGAATCGAATTACCAAACGTGGTTCTCGGCAACTTCGTTATGCGCTAGTTATGGCCGTCCAGTGTGGACTCATCCGTTCTCGTAATCTGCGACTTAAAGATTTTTATGATCGCAAAAGAGGCGAAGGAAAGCCACATAAAGTAGCTTTAATTGCATGCGCAAATAAGCTGGTTCATTGGCATTATGTCCTTAAAAGTAAAAAATCCTTCCGCATTGCCTGACCATTTTATATTGGTATTACCTTCCAAAATAAAGGGATTGGAGGGTTATTTGACATGCCTATTTTTTACTATACCACATGAATTAAGTTCATTTTACTGGTAATCTTGACAAGCTATTAGCTGGTATAGTCGAATGATGAATTATTAGTATTCAATGAGTATCTTGTCGATTTCTGCAATTTCGCTGATCTTTGATATACCATCGCCGTTTCCTTCAAACAGCTTGAGGAAGCGTTCACACTGACTTTTAATGTTCGCGGGTTCTTGATGAACGGCAGACTCGATGAAGCAGGCCGACAAACTGGGCTGTCATGCATTGATTTTTTTTCCATAATAGGTTATTTTATAGAAAGCTTAGCGATAAGCAAGTTCCTGACACGAAGGGAGATGTGTTTTAATGGCAACTACTTATATGGTGGTTTGGTCTTAAAACTGAATAGTAGGCATACGCGAAAAAAGCGGGGAAACGCTCCCTATTATTTGGTATGCCATCCGAAGTAACCTTTCGTGAATATTGCTGTTTGCAGGATACGATGAAGGTCGTGTCTTTTTTGCGTCCTGATGCCGCGTGACAGCAGCTTCTTTAGAGGCTGCTTGTCCGTGGCATTTTTGCGTCCAAAAACAACATTAAAGGAGCTAACAAAAAAACTATGATGAATCTGAAAACCTATGGCTATACAGAAATAGAAGCAATTCCCGACGGATTATTGCCCGGCAGGGTGACAGAGCTTCGGCGCGAGCGCTTCACGCTCATGACCGAGCGCGGCGAAGTAACGGCGGTGCTCAAAGGAGCATTCTATCGCAACGTGGAAACACGCGTAGATTTTCCGTGCGTCGGTGATTTCGTCTTGCTGCACTACAACGAGAGCGGAGATTCGCTCATCGTTACTGTACTGCCCCGCCGTTCCAAGTTCTCACGCGCAGATTACTCAGGGCATGCCGTAGGTTACGCCAAAACCGTACGGGAACAGGTCGTTGCAACCAACTTTGACTATGTGTTCATTCTTTCTTCTCTGAATTGGGATTTCAAGGTTACCCGCATCATGCGGTACCTGACACAAGTCAGGCAGAGCGGCAGTCAGCCAGTCGTCATTCTGACCAAGGCTGATCTCGTTGAAGATTATAATCTCCCGCTCGCAGAAGTTACACAAAGTATCCCTGATGTGCCAGTCCATGCGATCAGTAGTCATACCGGCCTGGGGCTGAACGAACTCGCTAACTACTTGATGCCTGGTAAAACAGTCGTCTTTCTCGGCATGTCCGGCGTCGGTAAATCGTCTCTGCTTAATGCATTGATAGAACAGGACGTAATGAGAGTTCAGGAGATCCGGGAGGTTGATAGCCGGGGGCGGCATACGACAACGCACCGTCAGCTATTCATGCTCCCCTCCGGTACGATGGTCATCGATACGCCGGGAATGCGTGAGCTCGGGCTTTTTGATGCCGGCGAAGGCATACGCGCAAGCTTTACCGATGTGGAGGAATGGTTCCCGCAATGCCGGTTCGCAGATTGCCGCCATCAGAGCGAGCCGGGCTGTGCCGTTCTCGCAGCGCTTGCCGACGGCTCATTGCCGCTTGAACGGTGGGAGTATTATGTTGCCCAGCAGCATGAGCACAAGTATGTCCAGGATAAAACAAGCTACCTCATCGACAAGAGGGCTCGAAATAAAACGATAGCTATGTCAAGCAAGCAAACGAAGAAAAATGGAGGATGGAAAAAATGAATATTAAATTTGAAACGCTGATCTATGCCTTAAGCCGACAGTTCAAGAAGGATATTAACTCGGCTGACTTCCAAACTATGTCGTTACAGGGTGGAACTGTAGGAAATGTGCACCTGGTAAACGGGATCGCCGAAACAGCGGATGGTGAAAAAATGCCGTACCATATCGTGCTGAAAATTCAAAAGAAATGGGAACGTTACAACGATCCGAATTCCTGGCGCCGGGAATATGATCTCTATATGTCTGACTTGGGAACGACGTTCTCGGATACCTTCCGCTGGCCAACATGTTACCATGCGGAGATGAACGCCGAAGAAAATGAATTTCAGCTGTGGGTGGAATATATCGATGGCGTAACCGGTTTAGACTTAACCGGTGACATGTATGAACAGGCCGCGCTGGAGTTAGGCCGTTATCAAGGCAAGCTGTATGCGGAGAAGCCCGCTGTGCTGCAGAGCCTGACAAACCTAAGCCATGCGGATCTCATGAAGAATACGTATTTGCATTACCGGTCGTGGCCAGTCGTCTACAATTATATACGCTCGGAGGACTGTGAATTCCCGCAGCACATGCGGCAAGTGCTCATCGACATCGATGAGCACGCAGATGAGATACTCGCCCGCATCGAGCAGTTGCCCATAGTGCTATGCCACCGGGACTTCTGGGTGACCAACCTGATCTATGCCGACGGGAAAATCGCGCTCATCGACTGGGATACATGCGGATGGGGCTACCTGGGTGAGGATCTCGCAAGCTTGATTGCGGATGAAGCGGATATCGAACACATGGTCGAATACTACCAACGATGTATCCCTGCGTATTACAAAGGTTTTTCGGAGTATGCAGATGCATCCCCTATCGCCGATAATTGCGTCTTCGAAATGATCCTTCTCATATTCGGGTACAGGCTTGTAGAGTGGTATCTCCACACAGAGGACGATGACGAGAAAACAAAGTGTCTTCATACACTCCAAAAAATCCATGAAATGAAGACCAGCCCTACGCAGGGTTGACTCTAAAAAAAGAACTCCGAAACCCCTTATATATAATGGGTTTTCGGAGTTTCTTTCATTACTCTCATTCGGTGAATCGACAATGGAAAAACAGTCTCTTTCCATCCGCTATTAAGATGTAAAAGCCCCCAATCTGCTGCATGGCTTTTAGACAAGATGACACCTTCCTGCCACCAAGCTATAAATTTAGAAGCTAATAGGAGCCAGTCGATGGAATGTAGACTATTCCCCTTGCCAAACTTCCGCATGCACTTGGCATATTCCTAAAAAAACTAATGAACTCTTCCTTCGAGTACGATGGAATATTGTCTAGATGGGACTCACCATACAACAAGATACTCTGCTCCTTGATCGTGTACAGGGTGAACAGGTCTAATTGATTTTCCGTCCAGACGGATTCGCGCTTTGTTCCCACCATAAGCCACTGCCCTTTTCACCATTCAACATATTAATCGTAAGAAAGGCACCTTCAAGCATATCGTTATAGAGGTTGGGGATTTGTCTATCGACGGATCTTCTAAGAAGGGATGATCTATAATTGGATCTTTGTTTGTTTAAAAGTTCGATGTGTATGGCCGAAACTATAATACTACATAAATGCAATCCTATAGCTATCAGTATAATACTAGCGTTTCCGTACTTATATATCTGCGATCACTCACAATAGCCCATGTAATGCTTATGGGTTGGTATCCGCTAAACTTTCGCCTTCTTTAGATTGTAATAGCATGACATGAGCCTCTGCTACGGCATTACGAAACAACTTGTCTGTCAATTCGATGCGATCCACTATATCTTCTACGGTTTTTACACCATATAGCTTTTCCAAGGTTAGTACCACTTCGACAGGAAAATCCCGAGATGCATGAACCAAGAAGCTGTCAGCTTGGAATGGTGTATAGATTATCCGAAGTACATCTACAAGTGGATTCACAACATACTTATGATAGTAAATCAACGACTCTAGAAAAAGCCCGCGTTTTGTATATTTAACAGCTCGGTTCCTTTGACTGTAAATACCCTGAGCATGTAACAATTGTGATTGAAGTTGTGAATGGTGAGTCGTATGATCAACGTTTTGATACTTCACGATACCTGTCTTATCTATCAATATAACTGGTACGACGGTTTTGTCTTCGTTAATGAATAAAACAGGGACACTCTCACTTTGGATCGTCACGTCAACTAAGAGACTATCTGCTGACTCCTGTAGGTGGTAAACCTTGTAGCGGTTATTTGTGGGTCGACCGGTTTCTTCATAAGCAATATCTACTTCTCCTAATTGACGCATGCAGGCATCCAATCGGGTGAATGCAGCATCTATGTAGCCTTCTTTCGCATAGCACACCAAATCGATATCAGAATACTCGTCCAAAGTTTTAGTACCATCTGAACCCTCTAGCCAAATAGCTAAAATATATTCTTCAATTCCAAGGTCTGATACAATTGCGTTTAGAATGGTCTCACGGTTAATCGTCATAGCTAAACCTCCCCTGTATTTTCATCTAATAATAGTTTTATCACGGGTTCACTTCTGTCATTTTGGAAAGTTTAATAATTGAATCTTTTCAAATAATCACTAATTATACTCTGATCCTGATGCCACCATAACATTGGAAAATCATATTTTTTTGCAAACCCTAACTTTTTCGCTAGCTGTATCGATCGTTCATTGCCAGCGTCACAATTATAATTCGGCACTAGATTATGGTTCAGGCAATGTTCGATAAATGCTACACTCGTGAGTGTTGCTAGCCCTTTATTCTGGTATTCATCCACGGTTACGATATCGATATCTGCATACCCTCCACCTACAAAATAAGAATTACAAACACTTGCAAAATCATCATTCACCATAAGACAGTAACCAAATCCTCGATCCGCAAATTGTTGTGCCGAACTCCATAGCGAATCATAAGAAGCGTCCATTTCATTCTTGTATTTATCGAATAGCGCTTTATCCATCCGTTTCATAACAAATTGTTCTGGCAATGCGTTTAGTTTTTTTAGATGTTGGAATTTGGATAGCTGGAATGTAAAAGAAGATCGGTGCAATAATACAGTCTTTCCCGCTAAACTTTCGCTAATTTGAAACAGTAGTTCCGGTGTTGAAGCATAAAGATCGTAGTATTTTGAATGATTTTGATCATTCCGCAAAAATTCAACTACATCACTCATGAAGCATTCATTGTCGCCCCTCTTAACCAAAAGATATTGTCCATATGAATTGATAATAAGACTGCAGGTAGGATTTTCGTTATGATCAACGAACACTTTTCCAGATTGATTTCGCTCAATTACGGAATATGCAAACACAGGTTCATATGCAAGATTTTTCAACAGTGGCAGAACGTGAGCGTAGTTTTCTTTAGATAATTCTATCATTTCATCTCTCCCTTCAAATTTCATCTTTAAATAAGCTCCTTGTTAAATTAACCTGAACACAGTTGAACAAATAAAAACGGCTGCCGAAGCAACCGCTATCATACTAACCTTCCCCGTTACCGGAATGTGTCACCTCGGACATAATAATTCAAACTTCATCTTCAAATATACTTTTTAAAATCAAATCTGCGCATTCTTCGGAAGTGTTTAAATGTGTGTTGACTTTACAATTATACCGGATATCTTTTGCCATGATTTTGTGTTGCCAATCAGACTGGTCTTCGGTTCTATTTTCTCGTGCAATATTTCTTTGACGGCAAATGTCTAAAGGGCAAAACACATCAACAATGTATAATGGGTACCCGGAAAATATATTGTTCACTTTTTCATAATGTGGTTTCAACTCAGGTCTATCTACCATAATGCCATCAATAAGCACATTTTTACCAAGGTCAGAAAATAATTTGGCTGTATGATACATCATGATAATTGCTTCACTTAAATACTTCCAATAATCTTCACGAAGATAACGTTCACCTATCATTTCTTCAAAAAGGTCATTGGCAACAACATAAAAAAATTCATGTGATTTTAACTGTAAAGCATCTACTATTGATGTTTTTCCAGAACTCGTAACACCGTTTAAAAATACGATTCTACCCTTGTTCATCCTGTTAATACCCCTTATCAATTCAATTAGTTCCATTTTAATATTCAAACTTCAAATATGGAAATAAAAAACAACTATAATTGAACTATACTACCGTTAGTGAACAAATAAAAAACGGCTGCCGAAGCAACCGCTATTCCTCTATCGAGTCCTGTTAGTACAACGAAGCAGTGTTACTGCACTAAACTGAACAATTATTAATCATTGTGAAAAAATACTAAGCACCAAATTGTCTTAAATGATGGTCTAGATGTTTATAAATCCCTTTACCCCATTGCTCAGGAGTAAACTTGCCAAAAAAAGGATGCGGATGGGATGAACATTTCTCCGGACCGTTTCTTTGGAAAGTTAAAATCTTTTGTTTCAGTTTTTCTTTTTCTGTCATAAAGTCTCTTTCATCTACAATAAGTATGGTCGGAATTGTTGACATATTGTGTGGTACCGGCTTGTCATTATAGAAAATAGAATTCACGAACCTTCCTATTAACCTTCCTAGCCAATATCTAGGGGGAAAGGAATTTCCCAATGCGATATCTTGAAATGCTGAGCAGTGAGCCAACATTTGAGCAACATTCATTGTTCCCCATTGTGGTTTTGAATTTGGACTTAAATTCTCGATACGGTTCAGTATTTCTGCTGTATGCAATTCATTGTATATATTTTTCATAGGCACGCTCCATTAAATTTAATCCTTCATAATCTAGAATCTTCTAGCTTGTCTATTATATTCATGATTGCATCCGCATAACTCGACAATATGCTGTCAATCTAATACTTACCATTTTCCATCAATCTATCCTTTGCTCACTATCCTGCCCATTACTTGAACAAATAATAAACCGCTATTCTACTAATGTGATCCTATACACAATAAGAAAGGACCAAAGAATGGTCCTTTTGAAATACTATCCATCTGTCACTCGGTTATATTTTTAATAACTGCCATTTCCTTACCGAACCTGTCACCATTATCAATAAATCCCAAACTCGAGTATAAATTATGTGCTCCCAAATTTTCAGGATGATAACCAACAACAATTTTTTTTGAATTCGATAATTTAACCATCTCTGAGATCATTAACTTAGTTGCAGCTTTACCTATACCCTTGCCTTGGAATTTCTTATCCACCATTATTCTATAAACCCAATAACCATCAAGTTCTTCTTGAACAGAATTGTACATTAAAAAACCAACCACTATGTCTTTAAAATAAATAGCGTATGGCTTTAAAGTAGGCTCAAACTTTGACTGAGCTATTGATATGGCATTAGGTTCCATGTATTCTTTTTGTTCTGTTGATACCTCTAATTTACAACAGTCGTACCAGTTTTCTGCATTTAATTCTACGATTTTTACATTTTCTTTAACCATAATTTTCCCCTTTCAAAATTCGGGGAAACACTAAACAACTTTGTTAATTAGTTGTTATCCCCTTGAAGTCATTAATAATATAAATTCTTTTATCTTTCATAATGAACGCCTCCTCTAACAACTATTGCCTAAAATTATATCAATGAATTTTAGACTTTTTAATTATACCATTTTCTCTATTAAATTCCTTCTTAAAATAAATTGTGCATTCTTCAACTATCGTATCCCGTTAGTTCAATCAATTTCTACTTTCTTCTTCAAATTCCTTGATTAACTCTTGAGACCTTTTCATTGCTTCTTGCCTATCATTTGCTGGTGCTGTAATCATATGTCCGTTTGATGGGGACCACTGGTCATTATCATCCATAACTTTAATTGTAAATCCAGAAAATTCATCATCAGTATATACCCAACCGTAAGTGAAAATATTAGGCTCTATTCTACCTTTATCATCTATGATTCGAAAACCGGAGAAAATGGTTGTGAAATTATGACCATCGTAATGCAATTTTAATTCTGTTCTATCTTTAGGAATTTGAGGAACCTTACTTCCTTCAAAATTAATAACGCCTGTAAAGGTTTTTTTGCCATTTATATGATTTTGCAATTTCCCATCAAGATGTACTTTTATGCGCTCGATTATGCCTTCCGTCCCTAGTTGATAATAAACACCATTTACTGTCTCTGAGTACCGCTTAGGTGTGAAGTACCAAATAGAAAAGATACTTACGAACATTGAAATCATCATAAGTAAAATAGCAATTTTCCGCTTCATTACACACCTCCTTTATCTCCCCAGTATCTTCCTTTAATAAACGTAATCCTACTAACTAAGTTGCACTATCCTGCTCTTTAGCTTAATGCCGTTCCCAATCTAGTTCTATATAAACGACTAAGAGCGTTGAGTGCTTTGCTTAAAAATTAAATTTTCTCGGTTGTATTCTAACCCTTTAAAACTCTTATTTTAGTGAAGGCAAGAATAGAAGGTTTGATTAGGGGTACTCAGATCTTCTCATTTTACCCCCTTGCCTAATAATTTATTTTAGAAAAGGAGTTTATTAATATGGCAGTTAACTTTAACATTCGATTGGTAACATTTATCCCTCATGACAAAGTAGATTCTCCAGTACAGTATGGTTTACCCGCCTACGTTGCATCATTTAAAGGAAATAATCGAGGTTTTGACAAGAATACTGCAAACACCGAAAACTTTCGTACCGCACAGCAGATAAATGTACAATTTTCGAATACTGGTGGAAGCTGGACCTCCTTTAAGAATATCGGAACAACTACTGCATATCACTTTAATAATACGACTTTAACCACAACGACTCACACTGCAAAAGCTTCTGATGCAGGTTTGACTGTCACGCGAACTTTGAACTAAGCTGCCCGTTAGTTGAACAAATAAAAAAACGCTGCCGAAGCAATCGCTATTCCACTAACGTGTCTCGTTAGCTTAATATTCTCCCTTACTTATACCTACTTAATATTTCTTCTGGAATATGACAATAATCATTTGGCTAAGAAACGCCTTCGCCTCTTTTAAGTGTTCAAGCTTTTCACTATATACTCCTGTTCTATATTTCTCGCCAACGTCCTGTCCTTGTTTATTCAAACTGTATGGATCAATGATTTCAAATAAATACCCCATTAATTCCCTGATCGTTACAACTGTCGGATCAAATCCTGTTTTTACAGATTCAGCGTACCCATCATAATCACCCTCAAGTGTATGACTTGTTCCATTAGCTCTTCCTGCTTCTGTAAACTTAACTCCAGGTAAAGTTTTTATAAAAGCTTGTACTTCCCATAAACATCCACCTGCAAAATATACTACTTCCATATTGATTCTCCTCTTCGTTTAAAAAACAAAAAATTCATTCCAACTAAATAGGAAGAAAAAACTGTAGTTACTAAGTCTACTACACATTAAAATAATGACAAATTTTCTTATTCCACATTATGTACCGATTGATGAACACAAATTAAACAACACTGTTTAACTAACCTGCCCGTTAGTTGAACAAATAAAAAACGGCTGCCGAAGCAACCGCTATTCCACTAACGTTTCCCGTTAGCTCAACGTAATTCATTATGTAAGAATAGTTTTTTCTCTCGGTACTGTCGTTTCTATAAATTCCTCTTTTATCTTGTCCTTTATAAATCTCCTTATGTTCTCACGCCCGATTTTATCGAACCAAGCCTGCACTCGCTTTACGTGTTCTTCATCACTTTTCACTAGTGATTCAATCTTCTCATAATCTTCGTAACTGTCATATTCCCAAATAGCAAATACCTCCACCACACCGTCTATTTCCTTGGTTGACCATCTGCCAACTAATCTTGAACCATATTTTAACTGTGCAGGTAAGAGTGTTTGATTAAAATGTTCATTAAAATCATGTACTATCTGAGGGTCAATTTTGTATGTCTTTCTACGATAAATCACGCATCCATCATCTCCAATAATCAAGTATTATTAAGCTTCTATTATAATAATAGCAATCCATAAATTCCATCTTTTTCCGTTATCCTGCCCGTTAGCGTAATGGGACGTTACCAGTCTAATACTTTATTATCTTTTGACAATAACATCTATAGTGCGAATTCAAAAGGCACCCTAAACGGGTGCCCTTCAATAATCCTTATCACTGTTTCATTTCGATCTGCTTGTACAAATGACCGAAACTCGCCAAAACTATAGTCCGATCTGACCGCCCGGAAATCCAAACCTTGCGTTATAGCTCGCGTCGTGTGCCGGCATGGTTGCTCCTTCTGGCGTCTCCAACGACGGCGTATCATTTTCCAACGGGTCCCAAGTTATTAGTACAAAGCCTGGGGGATAAAAGTCTGAAGGTGTTACATCAGCAGGTGGTACGATCGTCGCCCCATACTTGACTTGAGCTGTCGAATAGTTAGTACTCGTCACTGAATCAATGAATGATAACGTGTAGCTGTTACGTGTGTAATATAGCTTAAGGGTGAGCGTTCCGTCAGCGGTTACCGTACCCGAGGTAACGTTGTTAGGATTGCTGCTGTCATAGGTAAAGCCGGTATAATCCTTCGGAGTTGCCGTAGCTGTTGATCCAATTCCACCGCTGCCGGCAACGGCTTCCACTTCTGTGTAGCCGTCATCGTCCAGATTCTGCTGATAATACAATACCTGATAGCCCGTGGCCTCCCAAACGGCCGTGAAGGTCAGATCGTTACCGGGCATTGTACTTGGAACGGACTGTGACCAACCTTCAAACGTATAGCCTGGCTTTGTCACCGTAGGCGGAATTATCGGCGACCCATATGCAAGCTGTGATACCGTGCCGCCCACGCCTCCATTGGCATCGAATGTCAGGTTAAACAAATAAGGAACGAAGTACAACTTGATACGAAGATCCAGGGTTGGGTCTACGTAAATCGATAAAGGCGAAGGTACCGTTGTTGTGAGTTTCGAGTAGGGTGACATCCATCTCGCATCCATTGTCCCTATATCTCTACTATCGAATCCTAAAAATGCAGTTCCATACTTGGTTTTTGCCTCCATTAGCTGGAAATTAGAACCTGTGGTATCGCCAAGATAATACTCCACTGTAATAGGCACATGTGAATCTAAGCTATATTTCCCTTTATAAGTCGTGTCGATAGCCGGCATCGTAGGCGCAACAACATTGGCTGACGCAGGAACGTTCTCGCTCAGATTCGTGTCGCGCCAAGAAGTAAACACATAGCCCGGCATGTTCACGATAGGTGCAGTAATAGGGGCACCAAACTTAAGCGAAGATGTGATTGGCGTTCTGCCATGGCCTGGATCAAAGGTCAGTTTGTACACATTGCGAGCGTAATAATACTTTACGACAGTGCTCCCGTCGCCTTTAACCGCAGTGAACTGTTCGGCAGGTGTAGCAAAACCTGCATAGGCAGGGGGCCGCGCGGTTGCAGGCCAATCTGTTGTGCCCTTATAGGTGAATTCGCCGCTAAGCGTGTAGGAATCATTGGAGACATTTTGCAAGTAAACTTCCACCTTATAAGGGGTGTCCGTCTTCGGAGTCCATCTTGCAACCCACATGCTGTCGTAAGACGGCATTCTACCCGGTAGGACAGTTGGCCCAGCATCGGAATCATTCTTATACCAATTATCGAATTTATATCCTTTTCTTGTAGGAACGGGCTCTACCGGAATCGGATCATTGTACTTCCCGCTAATTGTCTTTAATAGCGTAAGCTTTCCATCATTCGTTTCATGCGAGTACAAGTAGAGACTATAACTATCCTTGAGATCGTCCCAGTGTAATGGAATCGTACGCGCAATCGGAGCAGAACCGAAAGTTAAAGGTGCCCTTCTCCAAGTGATCGTCATGGTGGCATCCATGCCAGTCGGATCGTAATTATAGTTCTGTAAGAGTACTTGGTTGGTCTTAGCATCGTATATGAAATTTTTGTTGGATATGCTTACCGTGAAATCCTTGGATCTGTCATAAGATTGTTCCGTAACCTCGCCTGTCTGCAGATCCATCGTGCTCATATCAAAGATGCTATACGGTAAAATGGCCGATTTTGTTGACTGACCGTGCAGATTAACTCTAGGCGCATCACCCTGTGAATAGGCAAAATCAAGAATGTTCTGCCGGGAACCTACCGTATAGAGTGGCCATTCATCCTCATACAGGGTTGGCTCGTACGAGAAGGTACCCTTAAACAGCTGTGCCTTGAATTTGACTTCCGTGTACACGCCGACTTCCAGATCTATGGCTCCGGCATAATGGGAGGTCTTGCCCTGAGAAGATAGATAGGTCAGCTGGTAATAGAAGTAGCCCCACAACTTCGCGTAAGCGCCAACGTCCGCTTGCACACCTACGCTATTCGCCTCAGTAGAGAATAGACCTACTGCCAACTCCAGCCGAAGACCTGCCCGAAAGCCCAAAGTGCCCATGATGTAGAATGTAAATTGATACTTCTCATCTAGCAGACTTACGGTCTTGTTCGTCGCTTCTCTAGCAAAAAGTTTCACATTGAATATATATCTCTTCCCATTCTCATAACTGAACGTACTACCGATAGAGAGATTCGCATTTGCGCTTACAACAAAATCCCCTTTAAACTCTACTTGAATGACACCCATCAAAAGACGCATTTTGATATCAACAAGATTTACATCAAAGAGGTCAACCCAGTCCGTCTCGTTACTCAGCATATTCTGATATAAGGCCGGCAATGAGCTGTCTAATGAATCTACGCCACTGAGAGTTTCATCCAAAGCATCCTTTGCGTCCATTAGAGCTTTTATTTGTTTGGCGATGTTCTGTACTTTGCTTTTATCATTCCAATTCCATTCTTCATCCTTCTCAAATGTGCCGATTTCAGCGTCGAAATTAATCGCTGTATAGGTATAGGCATCTACGGTTGGGGAAACCTCGTATTCTCTCAAATAAGGGATGAACCCCAGAAATAGTCCCCAATCGGTATTGGCATCGGCAGAAAGCGAAACTCGTACTTCTTGCTCGAAGGTGCCGGTCAAATGAATCACAATGTTGCGCTGGCCGCCTGCTTCAACTACAATATCGCAACTCACTTGAAGAGAAGCGCTTAAACCGGACATATCAGCAAAATGTTGCAGTTCTGTACCTATATCGGCTTTAACACTCACATTTTCTACTTGCACTCTATTTCCGTTCAACCGCATAACATTGTGATCGGAAACAGATGAGCCATTGGCATACGTAATAGAGTAATTTTTCATATCGAATTCGCTATCTAGTTCTTTGAAGCTATCCGTATCGATTGCCAAAGCTGCTAAATACTGCGTAGCTTTATTCACAAATCCGCTTTCCAGAGCTTGCTCCTCGATTTGAGCTTCCATAGCCGCTACATCGGTGTTCTGCAGCAACTGATTTCCTTCTATATTTTGCTGTGTATAGTAATCCATCGAAGCCGTTATTTGCTCTAGCGTTACATCTGTATAAGTAATGACTTCGTTAGTTCCCGAAGAACTGACTCCGGTAATTTGAGCATAGCCGGCAAGCTGGGACGAAGCATCACCGAATACACCTGTGTAGAAGGCGATGAAGTCACCTGCTTGTACAACGGTGCTTGCAGTAAGACCCAATTGTGCATATTTGCTGTCGCTATAGTTCATCGTATTCTCGCTTACCGTGATGGAGTGATTGCTTAAATCCCCATCCATATCTGCTGTATCGCTGACCGGCAAGACGTCTGGCGTAAAGAGAACTTTTTTGGCGTCTGCCGTTTCGTATGTATATGTGCTGCCGTCGATCGCCCGAATCGTTACATAAACCACTTCACCGTCATCGTCGACGCTTGTTGCCAGATTACGCTGATTCGGTGCAACTCCGTTATAAATAGCAACGGTATTGCCGACTTGTATATTCTGTTTCCCATTATATTGGAATGTACCCTCTGTAGCGTTACCCACCGATTGAACGACTCCGTCATCGCCGGTATTCAAGTCTATAACAGGAATCGCACCAGGGGTAACAGCCTTACCATTCTGGGTCATATTCGTGACTTCCGAAGAAGGAATATAAATCAAGTCAGGATTCAGAGTCACATGCTGAACTTCTTGTTTAGCAATGGTAAATACGTATGTTCTAGTGGATTTATCTTGGCCTGTAAAAGAAAGATTGGCGTTATTCAGCTTGAGCTGATAGGTGCCGCCTTCTTCAAATGCACCACCATTTGCACCTATTGTAAATTCGCCATTGGAGCCCTTTACTCGAATACCCACATGAGTTGCAAAATCAGGATGAGTTAGCGCTTCAAAGGTCATTTCAGCTTTAACTCTATCTGCTGTCATGCTTCCTGTACCATCGATTACTTCAATCGTAAAGCTTTTGTCCTGATCCAACATGGTTACACTAGGAATAGTTTGAGTTTCGAATGGTTCTTCATATCTTGCGTATAACGTCATATTTCTGTTGACGATAGCATCTGTATATACTGGCTCCGACAAAGCGCTATCTTTATACCAGCCAACGAAAATAGAGCCTGACTTCATTGGATCCGGAAGATTATTCAGCGTCGCTCCTTGCTTGAGAGAAAGGCTGTTAATGGCCGAACCGCCGTTTGTTTCAAAAGTAATAATATATGGACCTGCGTTCGTGTCGCCTGGGTTAGCGCCATTACCGCTGCCAGAGTCGGGAGTTGATGTTGATGGTGTTGGTGTTGATGGTGTTGATGGTGTTGGTGTTGGTGTTGGAACTACTCGATTCTGGGTAGTCCATGTCTTCACAACTTCGTTGTTTCGCATGAAGAAAACAGCCGCTTCCGCGCGAGATGCATTTGACTTTGGATTGGAATTACCGCTTGCATCTCCATGAAGCAAGCCTGCCCGCCAAAGCTTTACGACCGCATCCACCGCCCAAGGCGAAATATCGGCTATGTCGTTAGGTTTAGAGGTCAGGCTGGCGTTCGTCTGATAAGGTATTTTATAGCTTTCAAAATACCTCAAAGTCAGCGTTGCCATCTGTTCTCTTGATATAGCAGCGTTCGGCGAAAAATTATGGTCACCTATACCGCTTGTAATGCCTTTTTCAATTGCCCATTGCACATAAGGTGCATACCAAGTGCCTGCTTGTACATCTGAGAAGGAGGAAATTGAATATTGGCTGATGTCCACTCCTGCCATTCGCCCAAGTGCAGTTACATACATGGCACGAGTCATTGTGCCTTTGGGCGAGAAGCTGTCATTATCCGTACCGCCGAATATTCCGTTTTGTTTCACATACGTCACAGCATTATAGAACCAGTCCGTCGTTTTAACATCTTGAAATGAATTTATCGGAGCACTCGATGAGTTTAGAGATCCTTGCTCTTGTACTGCTGCAGGTGCGTCAGTACTCCGTTCAGCGGCCGCGAACCCTGGTGATACTAAGGATACGAGCATACAAATCAAAAGCGATAAATTTATAATACGTTTATACAAGCGTGTTTCCCCTCCCGCAATTTGTCTAAACTTTCCGCAGAATAATGTCGATTTCTGCTTCACCATATCACAGTCAGTCTAAACAAATCCTAAACAAATGCTAGTGAAAAGGGAGCATCCCTCCGTTATTTTTCATAACCTTGGGACACTCCCTTTATGGAGGAATATGCGTCAATTTATATCCAGCAATCTCCTGACCGTTTCCTTCGGCTTAATCCCGAACTCCGTCAGAAGCAGCATTCTTAATACCTCGTACTGCTTGATCGCCGAGATGCGGTCATCCGCCATAACCAGCACGCGAATGAGCCGTTCATGAATGGACTCATTTAGCGGATCATGTACAAGCGCCTTCCGCAGCAGTTCCGCAGCCGCATCATATTGCCCCTTCTTCTCCTCACGTTCATGAAGGCGAAGCAAGGTTGCGACGTACTCGCTTTCCAGGCGAACTCGCGTCGGCTCTGCCCATTCGTACGAAGTGCCAGCCATAAAGCCCTCTCCGTATAATTGGACAAGCTCACCGGCATAGTCACGCAGCTTTAAGTCGTCGATTTGCGCCTGTGCGGCCAGCAAACGATCCCACTCATCGAGATCACAGTACAACTGGCTTATATCGATTCGATAACCGCCTTCCACATGCTGGACGATACCGTCAATTCCGATTTGACTTAAAGCTTTTCGCAAATAGTGAGTCGTTGTATTAAACTGGGCCCCTGCCCGGTCTACCTCCACCTCTCCCCACAAACGATCGAGAATTTGATCTCTACTTACTGCCTCGCCGCGATGGTAAATGAGGAATGCCATCAATTCCTCAGTTTTGGAAGTCCGCCATTTGACCACAGAGCCATTCTCTGTCTCTACGCGCAACCGTCCGAAACATCGGATATTAACTCGTGGATGTGCGTCATAAACATGGAACGCTTGCAGCACGAGACGCGCATAACTTAATGCATCCTTCGATCCCGCACCTTTGTCTCCATACGACTGCACATAAATAGACAACAGCTCTGCCATCGCCGAGCCTTCGTCCACGAAACTGCGAATAAACCCTTGAGGTTTGGCGAGACGCAAAGCTTCAGCCAGCTTCGCAAGTGCTGGCTCCATTTGATTGTCGCCATATAACATCATGCTTTGTAAATTCAGAATGTGAATGCGGTCCCGCAGACGGTCTTCCTTCGTCAACAGATGATACAATCTTGCTGCGAGAGATAGCGCTGATTCGAATTGTCCGCATGCAGCCAGCACGCGAACGAGCACCAATTGTTCGGAAACTTGGTCCAGCGTTGCTTCGTCCGAGTGCGACATCCCGCAGTGCTCCAACCATCGCTGAGCAGACGCAATGTCTCCTTGACGCACCGCTAAGCTCACCTGTTCCGCTTCGATTTTGCGTATGAATATCTCATAATCGGGTGAATCGATCATCAGCTTAAGTTGTTCTAGCAGTGTCGCTGCTTCTAGTGAGTTCCCCTTTGCTTGCTGAATTCTAGAAGCTGCCACAAAGAGCTGATACCGATTGCGAGACACCGGCGCGAATCCGTCTACATGCATAATGCGGTTTAGCCAGTCCTCCGCTTCCTCCAGCCGATTCCACTCGTACAATACCTTGGCATAGGAAGCATACATCGGTGTCGCATACGGATGGTTAACACGATCTCTCCAATACTCTATCATCCGAATGAAAAATTGTGCTGCACCATGGTAATCGTTAATGTAGCCCAGATGGTCTTCAAACTCTTCGACCGAATAATGCTTATTGTTGCCTCCTTGAATAAATAAGCTTTGTTCGAGTGCAAACGTATCTCCACGGATAAAATAGTCAGCAGTGCTCAGAAGGTCTTTCTTCACATAGGCAGCAGTACCGCAGAGATAATAGATGTCCCCCATGGTCATGCGCCATACGTCAGCATCTATATGATCCTTCAAAGCTTGGTAACGAACACGAAGCCGTTCCGCTCGATCCGGAATGTTATGAAACTGCCGAACGCCGACCATCACGAGCAAATAAAAAAGTTCAACAAGCGGTCGGCTCGCTACATATTGCTCAGGCACTTGCATCACCCAACGAGCAACGACGGTGTTCTTGCCTCCAAGAAGTTCGTACAGATGCGCTTCAATCAGGCGAGCTACATCTTCATACTGCCGTCCCGCCAAATAATGTTCCGCCGCTTCTACAATAAACCCGTTATGTTCGTGCCATTGCGCGGCACGCGCATTCGCCTGAATCCATAGCTCAGGCCATGTTCGAGCAAGCATCGACTGCAGGAAATCAGACAGCAGATGGTGATAGCGATACCAGTTGCGTTGATCGTCCATAGGAATGATGAATAGCTGAAGCTGTTCCAGTTGTTCCAACTGCTGCTGACCTCTCGCTTGACCGGTCACCGCCTCGCACAATGCATAATTCATTTGGCTTAACACGGAAGTTTGCAACAAAAAATCGCGCATCGCCTCTGGCAGATCGCGAATGACTTCCTCGAGCAAGTAATCGGATATGTGCTGCTGATGGCCGCTGAATTGACGGATCGATTCAGTCACATTGCCGCTTCGTTTCAGTGAGATGGCCGCAAGTCGCAAGCCGCAAATCCAACCCTCGGTTTGGTCATACAGCATATTGAGCTGCTCAGTCGACAGCTTCAACTCCGTCGTCTCTCGGAAGAAATCGTTTACTTCTTCTGGTCGGAACCTCAATTGCTCGATCGTAATCCGCCGCATCTCGCCTTTTGCAAATAATCTTGCTGTCGGAAATGGGAGGTCGTTGCGACTTGCGATATATAAATGAATGTGGTTTGGAAGGTGTTCAAGCAAATAGCTCATCGAATTCTGGATTGCTGGCATCGTCGCCAGATGATAATCGTCAACCATGACGACCAGCTCACCCGGCAGTTGATTCAACTCGTTTAGTAGCACGTTCATCGCCGACTCCATCGATGTGGAAGATGCAGAGGACCCCTCCACCAGCAAAGGCAAAATGGTCAGGCCAAAGTCCTCGATATGATTCTGGATCGAAACGATGACCATGTTCCAGAAGGTACTCCAATCATCGTCCTGCTTGCTCAGTGACACCCATGCAACAAGCTTGCCACTTTGTTTGGCCCATTCGCTTAGCGCCGTCGTTTTCCCATAACCAGATGGAGCGAATAAGAGCATAAGCTTCGCGTCCATACCCTCATCAAGCAGACGAAGCAGATCCGTACGAGCAACCAAGGTGTGCCGTACATAAGGGATGTGCATTTTAGTTGCGGTAATCATCGAAAGCCCTCCATAAGACAAAAAATGAGTAATTAGGAGTAACTTCGACATTCAAGTCGTAAATTCCTGTGCTTTCGGCTGTACAACACATGCCCCATAGCCGAATTTGCGTGGGATGACAATTGGGAAGAAGGTTGACTCGTTATTAATGACCGTTATAATTCGCCCTACTTGTGATACGGTTCACCGCTCTGTCAGTACCGGCAAGTTTTAAGGCCATCCTTTGCGGTATGTCCTTAATTTTATGAACATAGTCTCTATACTATTTTTTCGTAACCGGTATCCAAATCTCGCTCCTGAAATTGGGGGAAGATACATCCTTGCCTTCATACCATAATATTTCCGGTCCCCTTGCTACCTCATAACTTGCGGAAGGGAACCATTCCGAATAGATGCGCCCCCAGACATTTTGTAAAGTATCGGGAAACGGTCCGACAGCTTCGAAAACGGCCCAGGTCAATGCGGGAACCTCTAATTTCGCAAAATTTTCAGGACACTCCTCGGATGTAGCTGCACCTATATAAAGGTCAAGCTCTCCCTTCTCCTCCATTCGCCCTTCAGAAAAATTTGTCGATGCTGAAATCAACCCCTGTGGTTCAACATTAGAGAGCTTTTTCAATTGGTCGATGTCTAGGCTGGTTAAGCCTTTCCACATCGATGCAATTTCTGAACTCACGCCATTAAATTGGATAGGCACCTTTTTCATAATACCTACAATACGGAACGATTCTTTCTCAACGATACGATAATTCATTTCGCATCCTCCCTGAATAGTTAATTGGAAGGTCATTCGAGGATAGGCTTTTAAAGATGGGGCATGAGACCTAACTGAAGAGGGCGGAACCCCATGCAAGACTTGGAAGGCCCTAGAAAAGGCATCTGCCGAGCTATAACCGTATTTCACTGCCACGTCCACAATTCTTAAATCACCGGCTTGAAGCTCGAATGCCGCAAGGGTCAGGCGTCTCCGGCGGATGTACTCCGATAGCGTAATGCCTGCAAGGAAGGAGAATATTCTTGAAAAATGATAGTCCGAACAACAAGCCAGCCTCGCTGCTTCCTTCAGATCTATGTCTTCATCAAGATTCTCTTCAATATAGTGTAAAGCTCTATTCAGATTTGCAAGCCAATCCATTCAAATGACCTCCCTTCAGGTACAGAATAACAAGATTCGGAAGTACCCATCCGACATCTCATGCACAGTTTTGTTGGGTTACCCTTCTCATACCTATACCGTTTACAATTCCTCTTTCTGTAAATTGCCTAATAGCATCACTAGCATATGATCCTTCAATATCAGAATAACTGACTGTTATATCCTGTTGAAACAGTCACTCATAAGTATATTTCTTCTTGATTGATAGGCATCTTGCTCTCAATCCACCAAGTTACTAAACTAAGCACGGCTCCGATGTACGCCTCTATTTTAATTTGCTGTACTATTCCACATATTCGTACTTTTCAATAAAAACCCTTACTTGATTTCGACCAGCTCTTTTGGCAGCATAAAGTGCTTCATCAGCTTTATGAAGAAGTTGATGGATTGTTTCCTCCACAGCTCCTGTCGTTACGGATACCCCAAAACTAGAGGTAATCGTTAGCAATTTTTCATTTTCAACTAGAGGCTTCTGTTCAATGCAAAATCTAAGGTAATTAGCGAAGTTTTCCCCTTCCGCTAGTGTATAACCAGGTAAAGCGAGTACAAATTCTTCACCACCATATCTAGCAAATAGTATATGTTCTCCCATCTCAGCCTTACATATTTGAGCCACATGTACTAGCATTTGATCTCCGGTTTGATGCCCATAAGTGTCGTTCACTTTTTTGAAAAAATCAATATCAAATAGAATAATCACAAAGGATGATAGTTCACCCTTTGCTTTCATTAAGCTTTGCTCACTTTTCTGGAAAAAGGCACGACGATTGTATATTTGTGTAAGATCATCATAATAGGCTTGATGCTCTAACTTTTGTTGTAATGTATGTAGCTCTGTTATATCCGTAAATATAATTAGTAATCCAGAGTTATTATTAGATTGTTGAAGCATAGAAATACGTAGCTGATATATATAATTACCTTGATGAATCGTAACATTCAATTTATCTGAGATCGTATCTAATTGAACAGGGAATGATTGATCCGTTAGCATATACCAAACTTGATCAAATGGCTGCCCTAACGTTGATCGATCCAATTCACTAAACATACTTTTACAAGCTTGATTATATTCGATTAATTGATAGGTATCATTAAGCACAATGACACCATCGTTCATACTATTAAAGATCGTTTCCTTCGCAATTGGCATTATTGATAACATTCGAGAGGAGGTAATAGACCAAAGGTACAAAACAGAAGAAAACCAAATAACCATGGGTACAGGATCGATACCATCGGGTGTCACTCCTATGAATAATAAAAATGCAGTCATTATTGGAAGCAATTGACCGCAGATGAGGGCAAATAATTGAGATCGATATACACTAACGGTTTCCTTCCAGCGTGAAAGCAGCAATAAGAGCGCAGCTAACATACAACAGAAAATGTAAATATTATGTACGGCAAACCATGCCCCATACTCAATCTCACTATATGGAGCCCCAAGCACCGAATGGATATCATATATTCTATAGTAAAAATGATGGGATTCATTAGTTACATTGATGAGAAAAGTAATACAAGGCATTGTAAGTAGAGCGATTATTCTTTTTCTCGTTATTTTATAACCCAAATATTGCATGACAAACATTAATCCTAACGGAGGGAAAAATGGCATCCCTGCATACTGTACAATATTCCAAAATCTAAGCTGTTCTAACGAAGTCGATGTTAAGCTAAAGGCATAACCAAAGCAATAAATCATTGAAGTTAATGTATTCCACATGAACAAATTAGCGATATTTGTATAATAATGTCTCCTTCAATAAGTAAAGACAAGTATAGACAAATTCAGAACAGCCGAAGTACAAACTAATGTTATATATGCTGCTAGCTTCGAATCCAATAGGTATACCCACTTTCATACAATACATATATTTACGTTAACACGATTAATATAAGATGTTGATTTGTGCCTTGAACCATTTACAGGATTCCGTCCACATCACTATTATGTCTGTACTACCCACATCGTATTGATTATTGCTTCATGAAATAGATTGTTTTTAACTTAGCATGACACTCATGACAGTAGCAACACATTTAGCCAATCAGTAATGCTATGATTACTATTTCGTCTATACCGATCACCAAATAGTTAGTACAACATTACGTAATTCATCACTTCTATTGCATTGCAAACAAGTACCCATCGATTGGATGGGTACTTGTTTTTATTTCTAATTATAAAGGCTTCCCCATGTACGACATAAGTTCAACTAAATCCATTTAGAATTTTGTAAGGCGCTTGCAGATCTATTCGTATTGTACAGAACGTACAAGTGCCGCAACAGAGCCGCGAAAATCAGGTCTGCCGTCATCCGTCCACAACAGCTCCGCTACAAATGTATGGCGATTCGGATCGTATAGCGGATCTCCTACAATATCCTTATACGTTCTTGCGTGGAACACAAACAGCGTCTTCTCGCCAGTCTCTGACATCGTGAAACTATTATGACCAGGACCATACATCGAGATGCTCTCATCAGTCGTGAGAACCGGTACTTTCGACTTGCGCCATGAGGCAGCATCGAGCAAATCCGAGTCCGCATCGGCTTCAAGCAAGCCCATGCAATAATTGAAATCAGTAGCGCTAGCAGAGTAAGTGAGGAATACCCGATTATCTTTGCGAACAAATGCCGCGCCTTCGTTCACTTTATACCCGATGATCTCCCAGTCATATTCGGGCATCGTAATCATCGTTTGCGCCCCAATCAACGTCCACGGATTGCACATTTTAGATATGTAGAGATTAGAGTTGCCTTCGATTTCCGGATCCTTTTGTGCCCATACGTAATAGAGGCTACCATTGTGCTCAAAGGTAGTGGCATCGAGGGAGAAGCTTTCCCACGCGGTACGAACCTGTCCTCTTTCCGTCCAGCTGCCTTCGAGCGGATTTGTATTTTCATTCTCCAGTACATACATCCGATGGTCGAACAAGCCTTCTGTCGTTTCCGACGTATGCGCGGCAGCGAAATATACGTACCATTTTCCATCAATAAAATGCAGCTCTGGCGCCCAAATATTGGCGCTAAGAATGCCAGTCTCTCTCTTTCTCCAGATCACTATAGGAGCTGATGTAATAAGCCCTTCAAGGTCCTGTGCCCTACGGATTTCAATCCGATTATACTCTGGAACCGAGGCCACGAAATAATAATAACCATCTGAATGTCGGCATATAAAAGGATCAGCTCGTTGCTCGATCAATGGTTTAATGACGCGTAACTCCTCTTGTTGGACTCCCATCTTATCACCTATTTCATAAGTAATAGATACTAACCTTTAACAGCACCCGCAGTCATACCATCAATGAAATATTTCTGGAAAGCGATAAACAATATGAAGATTGGAATGATAGAGAAGAAGGAGCCCACGATCAGAAGGTCATAGTTATTCCCATAAGGAGTTAACAATGTTTTTAAACCGATTGGCAGTGTATATTTATTTTGATCTCCCAACACCATGAATGGCCACAATAGATTATTCCAGCTATTCATACCATTCAGAATGGCCATTGCCGCAAAGGAAGGCTTCATAATCGGCATAATCACTCTGAAATATATCGCATATTCGTTTGCTCCATCAACTCGCCCAGATTGAATAATTTCTTTGGGTATGCTTCTGAGATATTGCCTAAAGAAGAATATCGTCCCGGCATTAGCTATACCCGGCAGAATGATTGCCGAATAGCTATTCACCATTTGCAAATCATTTATTAAGCTGTACAAAGGAACCAGCAATATTTCAAATGGCACCATCATAATGAGCAACACACATATAAAGAGGAAGTTCTTACCTTTGAAATCATACGCTGCAAAACCATATGCAACAAAAGCGCTTACAAACAGTGTTAAAGCAACCTGAATGATTGTTAACGTCATACTGTTCCAAAACCATACAAAATAATCATGTTGTCCAGTAAATAAATAGATAAAATTATCAAAACTCATTATTTCAAAATTCAAACTTAAGTTAAGACCATATCTTATTAAAGCTTCACCTGGTTTAAAGGAAGAGAGGGCCACTGCATAGAATGGAACCATAATTATAACGAATAGTATAATAAAGATACTAATTATGACTATTCTAGCAATTAAGTTGTTCTTCATCTGACTAGTGTCCATTTTAATCCTCCTCCTTTTTGAACATTCCACTAAATTTCAATTGCGTTAAATTGATAATCATAGCAATGACTAATAGAACGATACCAACTGCTGCAGCGTAACCGAGCTTATTCTTCTCAATTCCTTGTCTATACAAATATCCCACTATAGTTAGGCCAATATTTTTCGGTGAATTGTTACCGTTAAACATCATTAAGCTCTCGGTAAACATTGCCAAACCTGCATAAACACTAATTGTCGTAACATATATCGTGGTCGGCTTCAATAATGGCATTGTAATCGATCTGAACTTCTGCCAAGCAGATGCCCCGTCAATTGAAGCAGCCTCATAATAATCATTGTCAATGTTTTTCAAACCAGATAGATAGTACAGCATATTAACACCTGTCCATCGCCAACATGCAAGAATTAATAGTGCAGCCATACTCCATTCTGCATCTTTCAAGAATTTAGTAGGCTCTACACCAAATAGACCTAGAAAACTGTTCATTAATGAACCATCCATTTCGCCGAATGTTAGGCGAAAAATAGTACCCGCCACTGCGACAGATGTCAATGCAGGAAGAAAGAACGAAGATTTAAAAAACTCCCTCCCCAGCATTAACTTACTGTTTATCATAACTGCAAATAACATTGGGAAAGGGATTAACAGCACTAAGGTTCCTAGCATGTATACAACGCTATTTTTAATAGCCGTCAAAAACACTTTATCTGTGAATAACTTCGAATAATTCGCTTCACCAACCCATTTTGGATCCTGTCCCAACATCCTATCTTGAAAACTCATTACAAATGAATTTACAAGTGGATAAGACCAGAATATCAAGAATATGATTATGAATGGCAACACAAATACATAAGGTGCAACCTTTTGAGAGTATACAAATTTCTTTATCATAATCCCACTCTCCCTTGACTATGACTAAACCTGCCGAGCACCATTCTTGCCGACAGGCTTAATCATAACCATTTACTTATTATTTTTATTTCAATTCTTGTTCAATTGCTGCCTGTGCTTCATCGAGAGCTTCCTTCACGTCTTGGCCATCTTCAAAGATCGCATTCAGAGTAACCGTATTGAGCACATTGCCGATCGTCGGTGAAGCTTTTACGGATTTGATAGCTCTAATTTCGTCTTTGATTTCATTCAAAGTATCAAATGCATTTGTTTTAAAATACTGGACGTATTCGTTATCTGGGTTTTTCGTTACAGCCTCATCTTTCCATACTTCCATATTGATCGGGTCAAATCCAAGTGTATTCCAGATTTCAGTAGTAGCTTCTTTCGAAAGCTTAGCAAAAGCTACAAACTCTTTTGCCAACTGAACGTCTTTACCAGTCTTAGTAACAACTGTGCCAGTACCGCCTAAGCCAACGGAACGAGGATTACCTTCTTCGAATACAGGCAATGGAGCAATTGCATACTTACCTTTAAGGTCCTTCATTTCGTTTACAAAGCGGGACATGTACCACTCAGGCATCAATGCGCTTGCGTAGTTGCCTTTGTTGTATTCGCCTTTTGCTTCTTCTGTGTCGGGTTGTCCGCCTGGGATCGTATGAATAACATTATTCTTCTGCAGGTCGACTAACATTTCAAACGCTTTAATCATCTCAGGTGAGTTAACTTTTGGATTGCCATTTTCATCTGTAAAATCAGCGTTTTGCTGAGCAAGTAACAGCGAGGCTTGCCACGTAGCGGATGTATCAGCAGTACCTAAGTACTTACCAGTCTTTTCATAAACCTTGATACCTGCTTGTTTGTAATCTTCCCAAGTTTTGATTGTCTTGTAGTCAACACCTGCTTGTTCGAGAATTTCCGTGTTGTAGAAAGCAAGCGTAGCACCTACGTGATAATCAAAGCCATAAACCTGGTCTGCTTTGGTGTAAATATCGACACGTGAGGGAACGACAACGTCTTTGTATGGTGCAAATACATCATTCAAAGATTCCAGTGGAACGTTGTCCCCTTCCAAGAATTTAGGGAATTGACCAAGCTCGATATCCGCAATATCAGGAGCACCTTTTCCGCTTGTAACTGCCAATAAGAGCTTGTTGTGCATATCATCGTAAGGCATAACCGTTACATTCAACTTAATCTGTTTGTCTGGATTCTGTTGGTTCCATAACCCCAGCATTTTATCCAAATGCTTGCCATGCAAATCTACGAATGTCCAAAATGACATTTCTGTTGCATTCTCACCGGCATCAGCGCCTAACTGCTGTGTTTCCGTTGATGAACTGGAAGACTTACTACATGCCGACAAAACTAGTGACATCATAAGGATTGTAACGATGGAGAGTAATGTAATGCGTTTTTTCATTTGTTCGTCATCCTCTCTTTTTTTGTTACTCATTTGAGATGCTGGGTGACTGGTCACTTCTGTTAATTTAAGCGGTTTCAATACGACTCGTTACCAACCTTCTTAACATGATTCTAACCTTTCAATGAAAAGACCCCTTCGTAAAAAATTTCCTAATTCTGTATTGTAAGCGCTTTATAAATTGCATTATAATATATACGTAATATATTTTATATAACCAATTGATTATAAAAATCATTAAATTTTAAGGGAGATGTACTTATTTGAAAAAGTTGGTGCTCTACAAGCAAATTCAAGAAGATATTGTACAGAAAATTAAATCTGGGCAGCTTCGGCCAACGGACCGCGTCCCTTCTGAACAAGAATTAATGGACGAATTCAAAGTAAGTAAAATAACCGTCAAAAACGCCTTAACCCAGCTAGCTGACGAAGGATTAATTATACGCGTACAAGGCAAAGGCACATTCGTCTCTTCTAGTCTTGATGTTTCTAGCATTGATTCTCCATTATCTCCACACAGCGCGTCGTCCTTGCCGCTCATCGGCTTCATTATTCCGACGATGGTAACCCGTGTCATTCAGAAGCTCGTCGACTACACGGAACAATTCCTGTCTGAAGCTGGCCTCAGCATGGTACTAAGCATCACGCGAGAGTCCTCCTCTATCGAATCGAACGCCATTCGTACACTAACGGGGCTCGGTGTGAAGGGACTGATCGTTTTTCCAACAGAAGATGAGAAGTACAACGAATCACTACTGCGTCTGTCGCTCGATAAATTCCCATGTGTGTTCATCGACCGCTACCTGCGCAACATTGAGACATACACGATTACATCAGACAATTACGGCGGTGCGTATAAGGCTGTCTCTCATTTGCTATCCAAGGGTCATCATCAAATTGCGCTCATCTCACCTGAGAATGCCAATACAGCCATCGAGGATCGCACGCTCGGCTTCGAGAAGGCGTACACAGATCGAGGTATATCAATCGACAAGAGCTTGTGGTGTCACATCCCTCTCGACATTCTACGCGGTAAGCAAGCATTGGAGTATGTAAGCGACTTCTTGCAGGGGCATAGTGGAATTTCGGCAGCTTTCTCCTTAACCGAAGAAACCGCACGCCTTACATCGGCTGCTATCAGCCGTCTGAACAATCACTCAAATATCGATTTGCTATCTTTCGATAATCCACATCTTTCATTCGTAGCTTATGTACAGCAGGATGAACAGGAAATGGCACGAACAGCCGTAAAGCTGTTACTAGAACAGATAGAGAATATTTATTCACCTAAGAACGCCGTCATTCCCGTGCAGCTCATCTTCCCCTAACTATTTCATTGGACTTTATCGACACTCTAGGAGCACCTTCAGTAGAAGTTGTCTTCTTTTGCGTTCCAGCGCATAGAGTATAACAATATATCATAAAGGTGCTAGCGGCCAAAATGGGAGATTCGCTCCACTTTGTTACGAAAACCGCTGATTCATACGGATGAAACCGATCTTCGGGTCGGGGAGTGAGTGTCAAGGAATCTCAGAGCATGACGATCATGAAGGAATATTCAAATGTCTCCAGGAACTCAATGAGGAAATAAATATGAAAATGTTTATATGAGCAAATAATTTTCTAGGCGCTGGATGGAGTAAGATCGAGTAGGGATGACATGCCGAGTGTACCGACTTGTACATCGACCGAGCCCCCACCATAGTAGATTGTAAGATATTCATACTGATTTGAGACCATCTTTTATTCACGATATTTAACTATTTTATTGAAAGGTATCGACTAACAAAAAAGCCTTCTTTCGAAGGCGTTGATTAGGCTTCTCATCAAATAAAAAAAGACCATTTCGGTCTTTTGTGCAACTTCGAACACCCCAACTCATGTTACAATACAACCTGAACTCATACTTTACGAAGGCGGTTGATACTGTTGATTTACATCATCAAATTTGTATACAGCTTTGTGCTTCCTCCAGGACTTTTCATCCTACTTCTGCTCGGTCTTGTCATTTGGTTATGGAAAAAGAACCGTCGTCCTGCGCTTGTCTTGCTTGGCATTACACTGCTTATGTATTTCTCCATGACTTCCTTAGTCAGCGATGCGTTAATCGGAGGTTTAGAACGAAAATATCCTCAACCGGATACATTGCAAGGAGATGTTATCGTTGTGCTTGGTGGAGGTGCAAGCTCCGGGACACCGGATATGGATGGCGAGGGCAACTTATATGGATCAGCAGCAAATCGGCTAATTACAGCTGTACGACTACATCATGCGAGTGGTTTACCCATCCTATTCTCTGGTGGACAAGTTTTCTCCGACAGCGGCAATGAAGCGGATATCGCCAAAAGACAACTCCTTGGACTCGGTGTCCCCGAAGAGGATATCCTGACCGACAATCAATCTCTTAATACGGAGCAGAATGCTGTAAATACCGCCGCAATCCTACAAGAGAAGGGACTTAAGCGTCCTGTACTAGTCACATCAGGGTTTCATATGCCCCGCTCGATGCAGCACTTCAAGAATGCAGGGCTAACAGCGCAAGCTTTTCCTACAGATTATATCGCCAGCGCTGAATTTTCGTTGCAACCCTCAAAGTTCACTCCTTCGCCAGGAGCCATCTCCACTACAGGCACAGCCTTGAAGGAGTATTTAGGTCTTCTTGTTGCTCATCTATTTAATTAGATCTGTGAATTTTGCATTGGTTACCCCTGCAAGAAGCTGCGGTGATACATCTATTTGTTGACCAATTTTCCCGGCGCTAACGGCTATCGTTTCCTGACTTTCTGCACCGCTATCAATGAACGTTGGATATAGCTTTTTCATACCGACTGGTGAACATCCACCACGGATATAACCCGTCCACTTCTGTAAGTCTTTCACTGGCAGCATCTCAATCTTTTTCTCTCCGGCGGCCTTGGCCGCCTTTTTGAGATCCAGCTCCTCAGCAACCGGTATAACAAATACATAAAGATTTGCTCCGCTATGAGCGACCAAAGTTTTAAAAACCGTCTCAGCCGCCTTTCCAATCTTCTCCGCAACTGCCGTACCATGGATTAGTCCATCCTCGTTGTCATAAACAAACACTTCATATCCAATTTTCTTCGCATCTAGCATTCGCATCGCATTGGTTTTAGTTACTGTCATATCTGATCTACCTCTCTTTAATCTATTCGATACTATATGGTCAAAGAGGCCCCAAAGCCAACATGGCTCACAGGACCTCTTATTGCTGCGTTCCCATTAATCTCTGGGATAATTAACTTGCATAATATCCATAAACGGAACTTTTTCGATACCTTCGTTTTTACTGATGTGTACTTTTCCAGTCCGTGAATCCATTTCAACAATTGTTCCACGCACCTGATCTTCTTTTCCCCATACGGTTAATAAGATCTCAGAACCTTCTTGCTTGGCTTCAACTAACTGATTACCTAGCTCTTCAAGTACAAATTCATCTCTTGTGGGCCGCTTGGCCACTTTTACTTTTGCCACTCTACTCCTCCAATAAGCGATTACAGGTATTAAGTATTTTAAAATACTAAGTATGAATGCTCTCGTTTATTATATCATGTTTCAGTTTAAGGCTCGAACCCCTTCTGGCTCAAGAAAAGCTCATCTTCATTAAAAACACTCCGGAGTCCATCGTACACTCTGCGATAAGCCGCCGGATCGTACCATTCTTCCAATTGCAGCTCTTCATAAAGGGAATAAAGACCTAATCTCCGTGTCCGTTTGCCCCCACTGCCATCTCCCATAAAATAATCGTCGATACAGACTCTATTCACCAAGCTCCTTAGGATCTCTGGAAAAGACGTACTGCTCGGCAATACCGGAGCGATGGTAGCTTGAACAGGAACGCCCGCTTCACGCAGTAATTGCAGTGTCTTTAATCTTGCAGATATGGGCGGAGCACTTGGTGTGAATTTTTTGCGAATATCTTCACGATCCGTCTCTACAGTCATACTCACGCGAACCTTATCTTCTAAGCGTAATAATAAATCTATATCTCTGCGTACGAGCGGACTGCGCGTCTGCACGAACAGAAAATCGGGCGGGGTCTCCACCATAACCTCCAGCAAAGCTCTGGTTACCTGCTCCTTATGCTCTATCGGTTGGTAAGGATCTGTGCTAGAGGACATAAAAATGGAGACCGGTCCTTTAGATTTTGCTTTCTGGAGTTCTTTGCGCAAAATAGCTGCGGCTTCTTGTTTGACATCTACCCACGTTCCCCATTCCTCTTGACGAAACAGTGAAACGGGCATTTGACGCACATAACAATAAGAACAGCCATAAGTACAGCCGGTATATGGATTTAAAGAATGACTGTATCCGTTCAGATAACCCGTCCCTTTATTAAGTAAGGTCTTTGGGGTCTTGTACTGGATCTCATTGTTCATAATGTTTGAGCAGTCTTTCCACTTTCCAAATGAAGCAGCCTCGTCTTCATCTCTAATCCCCCGCGGTAACCAGTTAATGTTCCATTCTTACCAATCACTCGGTGGCAGGGCACCGTAATTAGTATCGGATTTGCACCTATGGCCGTCCCTACCGCGCGTACTGCAGCAGGCTTTTGAATATATGTGGCGATGTCCGAATAAGACCACGTTTGTCCATATGGAATTTCACATAACGCTTTCCACACCGCGAGTTGAAATGGAGTCCCACGATAGTCAAAAGGAATGCTGAATGCTTGCCGTACCCCTTGCAAATATTCGATCAGTTCCTGTACAAATGGAACCATTTTCTCATCGTCCTGCACCAGTTCACTTTCAGGAAATCTACGGCTGATCCAGTCACTCATCTCTTCGAATGGCTTCTGCTGCGACCCCACATAACTTAATCCTTTCTCCGACGCTGCGATATAGAAACTCCATTCCTTATAAGTTAGCAATGTCCAGTATATGATTGCACTTGGTCTACTCTCCATTTTTCTGTACCCCCAAGAATAATTCAGAATGATTCGTTAATTCTAATTTGTTAAGCTGTCGATACTTCGTTGGGGTAAGCCCCGTCTTTTTCTTAAATAAGGTAATAAAATACGACGTATTTGGCAGACCCACATGTAATCCAATATCAGCTATATCCCGATCTGTGGTAACCAAATATTCAGATGCCTGAACGATTCTCTTTTGCTGTATATAATCCACTGGCGTGATTCCCGTTACTTTCTTGAAGGTTCGATGCAGATGATAAGGGCTTCCATGACAGACTTCTGCCAGCGTTTCAAGAGTAAGAGGTTCATGATAATGTTTGTCGATATATTCAGTCATTACAGCCACCCACTCCTTATCCGGCAGCCGCTCACCCGTCGGTTTGCATCTTTTACAGGGACGAAATCCAGATTCTAATGCTTGTTCTGCATTTTGAAAGATACGTGCATTCTCCCGGTTAGGTGCTTTGGACTTGCAGGAAGGTCGGCAAAAGATTCCCGTAGTCTTCACAGCATAAAAGAATTTTTCGTTATAAGCTGCATCATTTTGCAAAATAGCCTGCCATTGCTCCTCAGTCATCTTTTCCACTTCTCCACTCTTATCCATACGCTTCACCTCTAAACCAAGTATACCCCGCTTCAGGGTCATCTGTACTCATTCTAGAATGTAAAAGCAAGATAGTGAAATCCAAGAATGGTGAGATTGCTCGTAATTACACTTTGTTTATCGAATCCGCACTTCCTTTGTCAACCGTGCAGGGAGCAGCAATTGAACAACGAATTACTCATAACATGACTACCTGAACTGGAGGAATCAAAATGGAAATTTTGAAAACAAAGGATGCCGCAGAGCTGTTGTCTGTTAGCCAAACAACGATCAAACGTTGGGCTGCTATGTTCCCTGATTTTTTTCCAAAGGACCGATTTGGCCACTATACTTTCTCAGAGCAGCAAATCAGCTTGCTCACACATATTAAAGAATGTATTAATCACGGAGAACCACTGGAAGGTATTCAATTACCTGTCTCGAATGAAAATCAAATATCCAAGTCACCGCAAGATCCACTACATTCCACAGACACTGAGCCTATGCAAGATATATTGTCCCGGATTCATTATATTGAACGCACCCTTGATCAAAAAGCCGACGAAGTAGTCATGATACAGTTACTTCAGCAGCGTGAGGAGCTTGAGGATCTGCGGATAATGATCAAACAATTAGCGGCAACCCTAGAACCCATGCAAGCTACAAAAGTCAACGTCTTCACGTCAAATGAAGCTTCCCATCCCGTTACTAGTACAAGAATACCCTCTCCACCGAGGAAGCGCGGGCTATTACGTTCATTCTTTTTCCTGTAAGCCTGAAACACAAAAGAACCTACTTCTAACTAACGTTGAAGTAGGTTCTTATTAAATATCGTAGCACATGGATGACAAAGTCAGCGATTAACGGTTAGGTAATCCCCTACTGCTTCTGCAATAAAGCTGAGCCTGCGATTCCTGGATGCGTCATTTCGTATGGGTCCAGAATCAGATTGAGCTCTTCCTCGGATAGCACATTATACTTAAGGCACAAATCACGAACAGATTCTCCTGTCAAAATTGCCTCACGAGCAATACGAGAAACCACTTCGTAGCCCAAATGTGGGTTAACTGCGGTAATGATTCCGACACTCCGCTCCACATCCCGCTCTAGCTTCTCTTTATTGGCTTCAATACCAGCCAGACAGAAATCTGTGAAGACTTGGAAGGAGTTGTTCATGATGCTGATGGACTGAATGAGATTAAACACTAGAACTGGCTCCATAACATTCAGTTCCAGTTGACCCGCTTGGGAAGCCAGACAGATTGTATGGTCATTTCCTATCACTTGAAAAGCCACCTGATTGATGACCTCCGCCATTACTGGATTGACTTTACCTGGCATAATGGAGGAACCTGGCTGACGTGCAGGGAGTGAAATTTCATTAAATCCTGTCCGCGGACCAGAAGCCATGAGCCGAAGATCATTAGCAATCTTGGACATGTTCATCATACAGACTTTTAGGGCAGCAGATACTTCTGTGTATGCATCTGTATTTTGCGTAGCATCCACAAGATGATCTGCAGTAACTAGCGGCAATCCACTTATTTCAGCCAAATGCTCTACAACCACTTCGATATATCGAGGGTCAGCATTTAATCCAGTTCCTACAGCCGTTGCCCCCATATTCACTTCATACAAATGATGACGTGTATGTTCAATACGTTTGATATCTCTCTCAAGTACTCTGCGATAAGCCTCGAACTCTTGGCCCAGACGAATCGGCACTGCATCTTGTAGATGCGTGCGTCCCATTTTTATAACCGGATCGAATTCCTTGGCTTTGTCTGCAAATACCTCATGCATTCTGCGCATAGTAATAAGCAGTTGTTCCAGAAGAGAAAGCGTCGCAATATGAATAGCCGTAGGGAATGCATCATTTGTAGACTGTGCCATATTCACATGAGAGTTGGGACTTAAATGACGATAGTCTCCTTTTTCATGACCAAGCAGCTCTAATGCTCGGTTAGCAATGACTTCATTGGCATTCATATTTAACGAGGTACCTGCACCACCCTGTATAGGGTCTACAATAAATTGTTCGTGCCATTGACCTTCGATGATCTCATCTGCTGCTTTCACAACAACTTCTCCAAGCCCACGATAGAGCCTGCCAATTTCCATATTTGCAAGCGCAGCGGCTTTCTTTACGATCCCCATCGCTTTGATTAATTCATTGTGCACTCTATAACCCGTAATTGGAAAATTCTCTACTGCGCGTAATGTCTGAATCCCATAGTATGCGTTCTTATCTACTTGTTTGCTGCCTAGAAAATCATTTTCTACACGAAATTCAGTTCCTGTCACAGTAAATCCCTCGCATTCTTTGAGTTAGGTTTGATCGGATTTAAGAAAGCGCATTCATACATATGTCTCACTTAGATATTAACCTTTATTGTGATAAATGTCTCTCATAAAATTAGAGATTAATGTAATTAATTTCAAATAAGATCACGAAAGCCTTGCCCTTAAAGGAAAGCTGGTTTTTATTAGGAGTAAATTTCCAAATAAAGCTATAGCATAGTATGCACACTAATTAGATTCTATTGCAGTAAATGCATTAGAAGTTCATCGGGCTATTTGCACACGGACTCTAAAGTGAAATCGAATCATAACTGTTCATATCGGATTATTACATAAAAAAAGCCGACCTTAAGGTCGACTCTATCCAAACTTTACTCACAAATATGTTGAGTTCTTATTAAACCGTATAGTTCTCCAAAGAGATCTTCTCACCATTCAGCAAAGCTCGCGGTGGCTCTGACTCGCTCTTCATACTCAAATGCAATCTATCGCCATTACTGGTCGTATAATGAGCCGCCAATCCGTCTTCCGTCTCAAATCGGGGTTCATTATGGGCCATAGCTATTACAAATGCATCCAGTCCGATGATTCCACGCTCTGCAGACTCCTTAACACCGATCGCCTCAACGATCACCCCACCCGGCATCCCCGTAGCTGTTACCTCAATGTATCCCTTATGTTTTTGCAGATGATATGGATGAGATAGATATATTGCGAAATAGACATCGCCAACGTGACCGAACAAGGCGTTCAGGTCTTGCATCCACTCCCCGTGAGGAAGAACACCGATAATCGTATTTTTTTCCCCCTGAGGAATGGGAAATAAAGAAATAACTACATTTTTGTGATAAAGGACCTCCATATAACGACTCTGATGGCGAGGATCTCCCGAATTGTAGTATTGACCTGGGTGGAAGAAATACAGCTGGTTCCCCCCACCCTCTCCACTTACAGGCAAGGAAAAAGCCCACCGGAGCTGTTCATTGTCGAATTCTTCTACTCGCTCCCACATCCCGCCTGCTGCATAATCCTCTGTAATATAGGCATAAGAATGAAGCAACGGTTGAGCGTTCGGATCTGCTGGGACTACCTTCTGTGTAATCTTAGTGGTTTCCACAGGCGTCTGGCGATTCATTGCAGCTGTTAAAGCCTCATTTGGTGCTTTATAGAACAGGAGTCCAGCGTATTCCGTACGTGGCATTGCCACTGAAAGCTTGAAGTCCCCGAATTGAATATAGTCATGAAGCACATTAGCATCTCCTGGTACATCATGTGGCCAACCTCTAGAATGTGCACCCACCCAAGCTCCGCGTAAATAAAACTCAGCTCTTACCATCCAAAGATGATCAAGCATCTCTTTAAGAGTAGTTATTAAATCCGTATCCTCTGTTGGGACAAGCTCCAAAGCGCAGGTAAACGCTTGTATCCAATGCCAGAACCACGGGAGACTGCCGTATTCTGGCATCCCCTTAGAGCGGATGTACGTCAATGTGTCCTTCAAACTTTGCCGACCATCTTCAACGAGCACATCATCTGCAAACAGAGTGCCAAAAATCAGCTTTGCTGCTGTATATTTCGCTTCATGATGTCCAAAAGTGATTACCGGCTTACGGTAGAAACCACTCCGATAAATGTGTCCAAATGCTGTATTCAGGACAATGCGAAGTTGAGCGTTTAGTGCTCCACCATATCTTTTGCAAAAGTAAACCAGCAAGCTGCCCATAATTTCCACAGGTAACTCATGCGGTGAAGCCTCACGTGGAACCGGATTCAATCCAAGCGGCCAGTGCCCGTATAGCTCCGTGCCAGGTTGACGATTCTGTAGCATTAATGTCTCTAGCAGCACATCCTGTGCCTTCTGCTTTGCTTCTTCCCGGTCAAAAGGCAACGACAAAGAATCATCTACTGCAGCTGCAAAAAGATATGAGGCATAATAAAAGTTATTTCGCACATCATCGTGGAACCAGAGTCCACTCTCAAGCAGAGGCCGTCTCTGCGCTTCCAGCGCTATACTTATAATGATTTCTTGTTGACGGTCCTGATAAGTACTCTGAATACCATTCGACTCCAGCATTCAAGTTCAACCTCCCACATCTCAATTTTCAATAGTATGATAACAATCCTATAAATGAGAACTAAGCATTTTAGATCTATTGTGCACACTTTTCGTTCATTTTGCAATTATTAAAACTTATAAATAAACTATAATGAACCAATATATAAAAATAAACACTTGTAAAATGAACATAAATGGAGTAAATTGTACCTATACGAACAAAAATATGCTTTTGAAGGAGATTGAATAATCCATGGAAAGACGTTTTGCATCCCATCCTAATGAAGTTAAGCAGTTTGACACTGAGCGCCTCCGCAAGGAATTCCATATTCCTGTCATTTTTGCACCCGATGAACTGAAGCTAGTACTTACCCATGAGGATCGTATGATCGTTGGCGGTGCTAATCCTGTTAAGGAAGAAGTTGCACTTACAACTGACCTTAAAGAACTTGGGGTTACTTACTTCTTGGAGCGCCGTGAGCTAGGGATCATCAATGTTGGCGGTAAAGGGGCGGTTATTGTCGATGGTACAGAATATGAAGTAGATTTCAAAGAATGTCTGTATGTTGGTCAGGGTTCTAAAGATGTTATCTTCAAAAGTGCAGACGCTTCCAAGCCCGCTAAATTTTATTTGAATTCTGCACCTGCTCACCAGTCCTATCCAACTACTAAAACCACTCTGGCTGAATCCGAATCCGGTGCGATGGGCGGTTTGGAGAACTCCAACGAGCGTACCATTCACCGGTTCATTCATACAAACGGCGTACAAAGCGCTCAGCTAGTTATGGGTATGACTCAACTGAAGCCAGGTAGCATGTGGAATACGATGCCGGCACATACACATCCACGCCGGATGGAAGCTTATTTCTATTTTGATCTACCGGACGATTCCGTTGTGTTCCACTTGATGGGAGAGCCTAATGAAACTCGCCATATCGTAATGCAAAACGAACAAGCGGTTATTTCCCCAAGCTGGTCCATCCACAGTGGTGTTGGTACTCATAACTATACTTTTATCTGGAGTATGGCTGGCGATAATAAAAGATATGATGATATGGACCCCGTATCCATGAAAGAACTACAATAGAGACAAGCTAAAACGCCTTCGGCGTCCTTTTAAGGACGATAAGCGTTTGTGCGAGAATTATAAGGAAGAGTCTAGCGTGAAACTTAAACTTTCTTATAATTTAAATCAATTACGGAAAGCTGAGGCAAGCGGATGAACCCGATACGACGACATGAGATGATAATGGAAGTTATGCTGAACCAAAAAGATGTAACGGTGAATGAACTGAGCGATAAGCTACAGGTTACGGGAAAAACAATTCGTGAGGATTTGAGCAAGCTGGAGGAGCAAGGACTGATTGTACGTGTACATGGCGGAGCTGTGCTGGCACAAAGCGACCAGTTTGGTATTTTGCCCTCTAAGGATCCACTGGATAAGTATTCCGACGAAAAAACGGAGATCGCCTTGCGCGCGCTTGCCCATATTGAAAAGGACGATATTATAGCTCTTGACGGCGGGAGCACAACGCTTGAAATTGCCCGACGCCTGGACAATATGCCTCTAACGGTAGTCACCAATGATGTATACATCATCAGCGAACTGGTTCTCAAAGATCATATTCGTCTCGTCGTTCCCGGGGGGTACCGTGTCCGCAATATGTTGGCCGGCCCTGAAGCCGTCTCCTATGTGCAACAACTTAATATTCAAAAAGCATTTCTGTCCTCGACAGCTATTCATATCGAACATGGACTTTCTATTTATACAGGAGATTTAATTGAGTTTAAGCAAGCCCTTGTGTCTACTGCCCGTAAAGTGTTCGCGGTTGTGGATCATCATAAATTCGGCCAAACTGCGCTGCGTACATTCGCTTCTCTGCAGGAAGTTGACGTTATCTTAACAGATAAAGGACTCTCTCCCGAAACGGCAGAACAGTTCCGCGGTGCAGGCGTTGCCATTGAATGTGAGTAATAACCGGAATTAAATCCATTTAATCAAAGGGGCGTAATTTATAATGTCATCATCATTATTCAGCTTGGCAGGTAAAACAGCACTCGTAACCGGTGCAGCTCAAGGTCTTGGACAAGGCATTGCCCTTGCCTTCGCGGAAGCAGGTGCGGATATAGCAGCCGTATCACTTAATACAAGTCAAGAAACCGTAAACGCTGCAAAAGCTTTTGGCGTAAAAGCGGTTAGCATCGAATCTGACTTAAGTGATCATAGCAACCTGCAAAACACATTTGACCAAGCACTTGAACTGACTGGTCATGTTGACATTCTCGTGAACTGTGCAGGAATGATCCGCCGTACTCCGGCAAAAGACCATAGTGAAAAAGACTGGTTCGATGTTATTAACCTGAACTTGAACACAGTGTTCCTTCTGTCTCAGATCGCTGGCCGCCACTTCCTGGAAAGAGGATCCGGCAAAATCATTAACATCGCCTCTATGCTCTCCTATCAAGGCGGAATCAATGTCCCTGGCTACACCGCGAGTAAGCATGGGGTTGCAGGTCTTACTAAAGCTTTTGCCAATGAATGGGCAGGCTCCGGTCTGAACATCAATGCGATTGCCCCAGGCTACATGGCGACTGAAAATACAGCTCCGATCCGTGCCGACCAAAGTCGTTCGGACGCGATCTTAGATCGTATTCCAGCCGCACGTTGGGGAACACCAGATGATCTAAGAGGTCCTGCTGTATTCTTGGCTTCCGCAGCTTCAGACTACTTGAATGGTCATATTCTTAACGTAGATGGCGGATGGATGGCTAGATAAATAACCTAAAATATTTAACCCGCTGCCTGTGACAGCGGGTTATTTTTACTTAAACAAGCTTATAATGGATTCCCCATCAAATTTACTAGTAATCTTAAAATTTCCAGAGTGATACTTACTATTACTAGATCGATCGCTGAAATACAAGTAATCTGTGCCATAGAGTGTCATTCCAAAGCGCTGATCTTTATTTACATATATTCTTATCCAATAGGTCTCCGCAGGTCGTTCGGATGCATCACTTCTTTTTAATTTCACGTCAGAAAACTCATGTATGATCTTTTCAATTTCTTTCGGGTCATCCACTTTAATATCTTGTTCATTAGAACTCTTAAGAACTCTAATGGAGGTGATTTGAGTAGCATCGATTCGATCCAGTACAAGATTTTGAAATGAATTATAACTGTGATATAAGGGAACTCCGTAAAGAAGCAGATTTATTACTATAAGAAACAATAAAAATAATTTACTTTTTTTCATAATTATTAGCCTTCTATCTCCACAAATTCTCCCGGATGTGCCCGAATATACTCGCCAATCAATCGGTGGCTATTTTCGGCTATGTTCTTAAACCGTTCAAATAAACCACTCATCCCTCTCAACAACTCAGGGTCACGATCGAGATCCGTGAGGGTAGCATCAACCCACTGTATTCCAAGTCGATTGTTTCTTTCTTCGAGAAATGCCTTTGTTTCCTGAAGCAAAAGTTGCATTGGTTCATCGCCAAAAAAAAGTAAACCTCCCATCACTCCTGTCCAATACCCCGGCTGGTCTTGCATGTAAGAAATCCAAGCATAATACTCCCCTTCGGAATTACGGCTGTGATCATGCATTACTCTGAACATACAAAGTGCTTTCTGTCCATCTGTGAGCTTTGAGATCACTTCGGATTTGATCGATGGTGATTTTGCGCGAATCTGCTGAAAGGTAGGCTCCATACAGGCCCATCCTAGTCTTTCATCAATTAATGTGTCCAAATCCTTCTGCTTCATGGTTACTAAATTCATTTAACTCCTCCTTTGATTAACATCCAAAAATATACATTTCATTCTAGCTGTTGTCAATAAGAACCTCCTAACATTCAGGATAATTCGAACGTTTTTATGATAGGCTTTAGGAAGAGGAAATCATCATAAAGGAGCTTTTCTATGCATAATGAGATACTTACCATTTTTGATGAAGGAGGCAACCGAACAGGTACGGCTCCACGTGAAGAGGTACATCGGTTAGGACATTGGCATGAGACTTTCCACTGCTGGTTTATAAGCAAAGATCAGGAAATACCCTATATCTACTTACAACTTCGCAGTGAACAGAAACAAGATTATGCGGGACTACTGGACATCACGGCCGCAGGACATTTGCTAGCAAACGAAACTGTAGAAGATGGAACACGCGAGGTTCATGAAGAGCTGGGACTAGAGCTATCTTTTGAAGACCTGATCCGGCTAGGGACAATTCCTTACAGTATGAGAAAAGAAAACCTTATCGATAATGAACGAGCGCATGTCTTTGTTTATAACAATCCCTATCGTCTAAAAGATTTTCAGCTACAAAAAGAAGAGGTCGCTGGCATTGTCAAAGCTAAGTTCTCTGATTTCCGCAGATTTTGGCAGGGAGAAATACATAGTCTACAAGTCAACGGTTTTCAAATCGATGCGCATGGACATAGAATTACCATTGAGCAGGATGTAGACAAAACCCATTTTGTACCCCATGAAGTGAGTTATTATACTCGTATTATCGAGGGTATCGAGGCAATATTTCTAAAATCAGCAGTAGTAACGGAGGACAAATGATTATTAATCAACGAACATTTGCCGTGAAAGGAACCCAATACACCATTAGATCTGCAAACACTACGGATGCAATGACATTGTCCAAATTAAGAGTACAAATCGATGGGGAGACTGAGAATCTAGACAGAGAACCAGGGGAGGCTTTTATAGACGAAATAGGGTTTCAGCAGCTAATTCAATCTGATTCAGAGAAACTACGTAACTTATTTCTAATCGCGGTAGTTAATGATCAAATCGTTGGGTTCTCTAGATGCGAAGGTCATTCATTAGCAAGATCGGCTCATAAAGTCGAGTTCGGAGTATGTGTGCTGCAGGATTATTGGGGTTATGGAATTGGAAAAAATCTTTTAGCAGAATCGATTGCTTGGGCCGACGCTAACGGTATCCAAAAAATCACTTTAAATGTCCTCGAAACAAACGACAAAGCTATTACCCTTTATCAGAAGCTTGGCTTTGAGATCGAGGGAATATTAAAGAATGATAAGATTCTTGCAGACGGAAAATTCTATAACACGATTATGATGGGACGATTTATAGATTAATTTTAAAAAGGCAGAACCTGAATTCCTCAGGTCCTGCCTTCTTTTTATACTAACGATTTACGCTTCAACATTGCGAGATCATTTACCGCTAGATTCAACACAGCCGGAACAGCAGTGTCTGAAGTTATATCTGTGTATTCTTCTCCATTTAATTGTACCGTTTGCGGACTTCCGCTGAAGTTTTGCACGAAGATATAATCGCTCTCTCCATCCGTCCGAAGCTGCGCTGTCACACCAGTTGGTAGCTCACTATCAAGCGCACGAGTAATTCCTGCTTTAGAAGTGATTGCAGCATACAATTCAACGTAGAAAGAGGCGTCTTTCACACGAGTAGCGAGATGATAGGCATTTCCTTCACCGAAACGGTTTACCGTAAGCGCAGGACGGCCAGCATAGAAATCGCTGCGATAAGTGCCTAATGCTTCTGCACCTTCCAAGTGGATCAGCTCAGCAATTTCATGCGCATCATAATCTCCACTTAGATTAAGTGCATTGCTCGCCTGCATTACAACACCATTCAAATCACGGCTATGCAGCCCTTCGGTCTCTTCCGCCCAAATGCCGAGCGTTCTACGTAGCGGTCCTGGGAATCCACCCAAATGACATAAATCCGTTTCATTAACGACACCAGACCAATAGGTTGCCAGGAATGTTCCGCCCTGTTCAACAAACTTCTCGATACGCTTTCCATTCTCTTCACTGATCAGATATAACATAGGTGCAATTACCAGCTTATAATCGGACAGATCATCCCCTGATCCGATCATATCAACCGGAATGCCTAACTCCCAAAGTGCACGATAATGCTGTAGTACAGTCTCCTCATAACGCAATCCAGAATTACGAATGCCTTGCGCATCCTTGATCGCCCAGCGGTTGTCCCAATCGAAAATAATTGCTGTTTTTACTGGAGTTGATGTACCTACTACTTCTGTCATTCCAGCCAGCATCTTTCCTACCTCTGTAACGTCTTTAAACACACGAGTCTCGGAGTGGCCGCTATGGTCAACCACTGCACCGTGAAACTTCTCACTAGAGCCCCGGCTTTTACGCCATTGAAAATATTGTACAGAATCCGAACCATGCGCTACCGCTTGAAGCGAAGACAGCTTGTGCATGGCAGGACGCTTCAGCTTACTGACCGATTGCCAGTTCGTAAGTGATGGCGTGCTTTCCATGAGGAGGAACGGTTTCTTTTTAAAAGAACGCATTAAATCGTAGTGCATCGCCGTCCATGCGGCCAGTCTAGCATCGTCACCGTCTTCAGTATAATGCCATTCTGGATAAGCATCCCATGAGACAACATCCAGAATTTTAGCCAGTTCGCGGTAATCAATGCCATCGATCATATGCATATTCGTTGTAATTGGCAACGCTGGATTGTACGGGCGAACAGTATTGATCTCATGCTGACAGAAATCAATCGTCCGTTCGCTGACAAACCGACGCCAGTCGAGATTCAAGCCGTGCACTTGCGTCTCTCCGTGTGGAGCCGGGGATTCAATTTGTGTCCATGAAGTATAGGTATGACTCCAAAACGTAGCCCACCAAGCATGATTCACCTCATCCAGACTGTTATTGTATTTGTCCTTCAACCAATCTCTAAAAGCATTTTGACAAAGATCACAGTGGCATTCGCCACCAAACTCATTCGAAATATGCCAACCGATAACCGCAGGATGCTGGCTATAACGTTCTGCTAGCTTCGCATTTAAAATTGCAGTCTTTTCCCGGTACACAGGGGAGGTGAAGCAGTGATTATGACGGAAGCCATGTAAATTGTGAACACGATTACGTTCCACTCTTAGAACTTCAGGGTACTTCTCAGACATCCAAGCGGGCCGCGCTCCACTAGGTGTTGCGAGAAATGCGTAAATCCCATTCTCTGCAAAAGAATCCAATACACTATCCAGCCAATCGAAAGTGAATACACCTTCTTCAGGCTCTAGGGATACCCAAGAGAAAATCCCAACAGACATCACATTACAGTTCGCAAGCTTCATCAAACGAATATCCTCACGCAAAATTTCCGGGTACTTCAGCCATTGCTCAGGATTATAATCAGCACCGTGCAGCATCACTGGAGCTTTGCTGCTAATCGGGGAATGTTTTTTACTCATTGTGTAAGATCATCCTCTCAATTCTGCCCATGTTATGAATGGGACTATTCTCTGATGATTGGTTAGACGCCTTAGCTATCTAAATCACGAATCATCATTTATACTATTTATAATAAAAGAAAAGTCGTCTTCAGCAGTAGGAATATACTCTCGAAGTGATAGCACAAAATGAATATGAGGTGAACCATCCTGCTTCCTTTTTCTCTGATAGAATTACCGCGCGACGCGGAGACACTTCCTTTATATCCCTATTCTGTAGGTCGTCATATCCAATTTCATCATGTACGTCCTGCTGGATTTCCTGTGCACCAAATCTTTCTGATTCGTACCGGAACTGGACTCTTTCGAGATCTGGAGAGCGGCACTGAGATCACACTAGAACCTGGAATGGTCTTCGCCTTCCCTCCAGATCGAGGACATGAATATTATCCAACCTCACATGAACCGTGGCATGTCGGCTTCATCGGGATCGAAGGCATTCAATCACAAGGCTTGCTGGAGGGGATTGGCCTTCTCCCTTTTTCCCCCTATCACCCTGCTCGTTTTGAACAATGTTGGGAGGAGATCGGAAAGATCTGGCATACGGCGAACACTCAGACGGCTAGTCGCCAAGACGAGCATGGGATGGAGGATCTATCTATAACCCTATATCGATTACTTCTGATGTTACGACGTTCTGAATCCAAACACACCTCAGGCGGTCGTTTTGAACTTGAGTCTGTGCGTAATGGTGCGTTGGCTAAGGCGGTTGAGCTTATTAACGAACATTATACTGAGCCACTCCTTATCTCCAATCTAGCTGCTGCTGTAGGGTATTCCGTCCAGCATTTCCAGCGTCTATTCGTACAGGAATATGCCGTAACTCCACATAAATATCTACAGAATCTGCGACTAGAACGTGCGATACAGTTAATGACAGAGAATGCTGATATTCTCGTTCAGGATATTGCGGTTCAACTGGGAATGGAGACGAATTATTTTATCCGAATCTTCCGAAATACTTATGGCTGTACGCCTGGGGTGATGAAGGAGAGACTTTTAGAGAGTGAACAAAAAAGATAACGAAATCCAAAGGGATCTCGTTATCTTTTCATTCTTTTATCAAAAATAATTCCGGTAGAAGTTAATCTCGCAGCAATTCGTCCCTCACTTCGGTCAGCACGAATCCAAGTAAGTTCCTCCCCCTCCATTTCACGGGATTCTCCGCATCCGGATTGGACTGGCTCATACCTATTCCCCAGATGCGATCCTGTGGGCTAGCTTCGACGAGAATACGGTTTTTCGTTGACTTGAGATATTCCCCAAGCTTCGGATTCTGCGAAAATTTGGCTATATTTCCTCTTTTGACAATGTTATAGCATTCTTTATCCCAAGTGTCATTTTCGAAGTTTCTTACTGCACGTCCGTAAGCTTTCATCTCCTTGGGATGCTTTGCTTTAAGGATCGCGTCCAACATTTCGTCATCTCCAAACAGTCTTGCTTTCTCGGCCATCATAAACTGCTCGACACAGGAATACTCCATCCCCTCTACCAAGAAAGGACTCATCCACCATTGGCTGAAGCAGCTTTTGTCGACACCGTCGTGCTTTGGCGGTGTATGGCCCCAGAAGAACACAAACTTGAACGTTTTGCCCGCGATATAAGCTTTTCTTAACTGCTCGATATTATAAATCATTGATATTCCTCCATATTTCTTCGATACAAGCGGGAAGGACGGTGTCCCGCATTTTCAGTATAATGATCGGTCTCCGCTACGAGATCCGCTACTTTACGCCGGAATGCGGCTTTCAGCAGCTCTTTGTCTAAGATCACCTCATAAACCTGCTGCAGATCCGTCAAAGTGAAGAGATCCGGCATCAAGTTTAGCGCAAGATCGGTATAATTCACTTTTCCCCGCAGTCTCTCAATAGCGCAAGCTATAATCTTTGCATGATCAAAAGCCAATCCGTCATTTGATACAATGGAGTATGCGGTTGACGTAGAGGCCGACTTTGATGTCATCGTCCGACCCACAACTGCCGTAAACTCTTCTTCATCGCTGCTTAGCTTGAGCTCGTATTCCTTCGTTTTCACATACCCATCCTCAATAATCTCTTTGCGCTCGCGCAGAAGCCGATAGGTTACCTTGAACCAGGCAGCTAGGTCAGCGTCATCTCCTGCTTTCAGCTGTACCTGATCACTGTTGATTAAGGCCATGTAGCTGCAGCTCATTACCCAGGTACGAGGGTCCCTTCCAACATCGCTGAAGGTGTATAACTGCTCTAAATATACGTCATCCACGCCGGTTTCTTCATGCAGCTCCCTCACCGCCGCTTGCTCCGTGGTCTCGTCCGGCCGGACGAAGCCGCCTGGAAGTGCCCAATTGCCCAAGAACGGGTGACCTCCCCGACGAATGAGCAGAATTCGCAGCTCTTTTTCCGGAAGCTTACGGTAGCTGTCAGCCTCCGTGTTCGTAACGGTGAAAATGACCATGTCCGCTGCCACCGAAGGCCGCTCGAAATCCCCGGCACGGTACTGCTCGAGAAATTGCTGTTCCGTAAGTCCATCGCGATCCAACAAATTCATGTGTCCTTGCCTCCTTTGTTCTTTATCCTAGCCGTGTAACTCTCCGAAATAGTTCTGGTAGGGCTCAAACTTTGTCAAGACCTCACTTACTTTGTGCATTCGTTCCTCTAGGTTTCCTCGCAACACGATATAGGGAATCCGCCGCTCTTTCAAATCCGCAATGATTTGCTTATGAAAAATATGCCGCTTCTGGTCCCCGCTACGGTCCCATGTATCCTCATAAGGAATATCATCGTCACACAAGAAAAATAGATCGTAGCGCTGCGCGTTTTCTAATGCGATCCGGGATAAGCACTCAGGAGCCCGGCCGTGGTAATCCAAGGCAAACATATATGTGGTAATTGCATTGGTATCGACAAAGAGATATCGGTTAGCTTCCAGCAGCGCCTGCTCCTCACGTTCGATATGGCCTAAAGCGATCTCATCGAACGCTTCTAGGCTGATTCTACGATCTTCTTGATGCTCGGTCCAGTAATCACGCCCATATTCACTCGCAAAGGTTGTGCGATACCGCCGCGCCAGCGCTTCAGTGATTGTAGATTTGCCAGTGGACATCGCTCCCACAAAAACCACTTTCGTGATTAACCCCCTATACACTACATCACTTATAAATCTGCGGTATTTATAAGGGTCGGCACGTACCATCGTGGCCGAAATCGGCACCTGCTCACGGGCTTCATCCACCCGCCGATCCACCGCGCCTAATGCGACACTCATATGCTCACCGTAAAACTCACTAGAATAAAAATGCGTCACTTGCTCGCCCTTCAGCAGCCCCAGAATATACTTCTCCTCTCGAATCTCATGCTTCCGATCGTTCGAATATCCGTCTGGACCGTCCCAAGCTTCGATTACCCGGACCATTGGATAGAGCTTGCGGATCCAGTTCGCCCGGATATGAAGCGGAATCGGAGTCACCGTCGTTTCGTAGATTACCACAATCAATTCTTCTACCTCTTGCAACGCCGTCTCGATCATGAATTGATGTCCTTTATGCAACGGGGCAAACTTCCCCAGCGTTAATCCAAGCCTCTTCATGCCGACACCTCCTTAGCCCCTTTATTCCAATTGTAATAGCCGTATGCAGCGTTAACCAGATACGCACTCCACATGACGATCATCAGCAACCCCTCGCCACTGCCTTCCAGCATCCGAATTACCCACAACAGCACCGTAAACATATTCAAAACAATATAGACCAGCCATTGTTCCTTAAATCTTCTGACCATTAAAAAAGTAGCCACAATGGATAATACCGTTGTAATAGCATCTATATAAGGCGAGTTCTGCCCTGGGATGAACGATAGCCCGATTCCCAGTAACAGGCAGCCTATTACGCAGACCGCTCCAACAAGGAAGAGCCCCTTAAGATCCATCTGTCGCATGGATAGTTTGCCGTCTTGGCGGTTGTTTTTCCACATATAGAAGCCAACGACATTCATAGGAACAAAGAATAACAAATTCAGCATGACCTCTCCAAACAAACCGTTTATATAAGCCAAGTATGCGTAACCGACGGTATTGTACATTCCGAAAACATAACTCATCAGGTTTCCTTTCGCCGCGAGCACCACACATAGCACCCCGGTGATAAAGACTGTAAAACCGAATAAGGAATCTTTAGATATAACCGTAAACGCAATAGCAATAGAGGTAAACAAAACTAGCCAGACGATTTCAAACAGATTCCAGCCACCCCATGTTTTATCCACTTTCATCCCCTCGCTTTCATTAAATACTCTAACCTTCACCATTCAGTTAGTTGTTAGTAACATTTTGATATTAACACGTTGTTAATATCAAATATAGCAAAAAGGAGAAGGAGATGCAATAAAAATTTGAGAATAATTTCCCAATTAAGTCTGGCCCCAGCCTATGGTCTGAATCCCCTTCCTTAGCGTAAGCCTAATTCGAGAATCAGCTAACGGTACTTATTCTTGACAATGATTTCTGGCAAGAATATACGCTGACAAAGGAAAAAACCCGCGATTTACGTGGGTTGGTGTTCAAACATATATTTGTCATCCGGCTATTTCTTCTTCTCACCTCTTCGCTCGCATTATTGCCCACAGACCCCATCGTAAAATAGCTTATAGCTAAGAATCTTATCGTTCACTTTGTCTCCTCACCCTTCTGCATGCGGAAAACATGGGCGATTGGAGTCTGCCTGTTTAATTCGCAATCCGGGAGCGTGATCGAGATTCCTTCCGGTGTACGCTCAACCTGCAGCAAAGCATCGCTTCCAACAAGCTCGATGCATGAAACGGGCTCCTGATAAGGAATATGAACGATCTTGGCTACGGCTTCATCTGCGCTTTCATACAAGTACGTACAGTATACGGAAGTTCCTTTCGAGGTGAACGCGCAGGAACCGGCAAAATACGGCCCGCACACACGTGTGCCGTATACCGCTTCACCGTAAACCTTCATCCATGCGCCCAACTCCTTGATACTCTTAACCGCCCCAGGCGGCAATCGTCCGTCGGGCTGAGGACCTACGTTAAGCGCCAAATTGCCGCCTTTGGATACGACTTCCATCAGAATGCGAACGATCTCTCTTCCCGATTTATACTGGTCATCGTATTTGTAAGCCCACTGTGTGCCGATCGTAATGCAGCTTTCCCACGGCACGTTCAGCGGACGCTCCGGAATCGTTTGCTCCGGCGTCACGTAATTTTCGTAAGGCCCTCCTACTGTACGATCAGCGGATAGCAGCCACGGCTGCGTTTGACGGGCGCGATCGACGACCTCGCCCAACCGAATGTCCTGCTTTACCTGGTCACTATCTTTTACCCAGCCCGCATCCAGCCACAAAATATCGATCCGGCCGTAACGTCTCATCAGCTCCATGATTTGCTCATGGGTGAAATCGACGAATTGCTCCCATAGCCACGGATATTCCTCGGGGGAGTACGAAGGCCCTCTCCACGTATGGCTGCCCCGCTCCATTCCTGGCGCCCAGTAATATGGCGACTGCCAATCCGCCTTCGAGAAATATGCGGCGATCGCAAGCCCCTTGCTGCGGAAAGCGTCAAATACATGCTTGCAAACGTCGGCATAGTGATGTGCATGAAACGGCGTTTCGGAGCCAGTAATTCGGTAATTCGTCGTATGTGTGTCCCACATGCAATATCCGTCGTGATGCTTTGTCGTAAAAATCAAATATTTGAACCCGCCTTCGGCGGCGATTTCCGCCCATAGCTCCGGCTGGAAGCGGAACGGATTGAACGTGCGGTTGAGTCCGAAATATTCGCGCTTCATCGCTTCGTAGTCGCTCGTCCAGTCGACATCTTTACGCGCCCAATCACCGTCTTCATCGCTGAGAATCCAGGACTCGGCCTCGATCTGCGAATAAGGTCCCCAATGCATCATTAAAGCCAATTTCTGATCCTTGAACCATTCCAATCTTTCCAGCGTAATTGGATTTTCCGGCTTCACCCAATTCGTCTCGCTGCTGTAACCGTGGACGCCTTCTTTCAATTCCGGCGCGTCTGCTTGCTGAAGTTCCTTGATTTCCATATCGTTCATCGGGTTGCCTCCTTCAGTTCTCCGCATCACATCAAAGTAAAATTATTACTTGTAAACCCCCAATATAGAAATTGGGGGTTTACACGGCTACTGTATAACTCTATTGAGCAAAGCTGCTGCTTCTGCACGGGAAGTGATCCCGCTCGGAACGAATTTATTTTCTTCTCGACCGTTAATTAATTGAAGTGCCGCCGCCGCTCTTACTGACTCAAGCGCCCAGGCTGCCACAGCGGATTCGTCAGTAAAGGAAGAAACCGTTGTTCCGTTCAACTTGACGTCTTTCAAGATAACGTACGCCCGCATCATCATAGTGACCATTTCTTCGCGTTTGATTCTAGCATCGGGATTGAAAGAAGTTGTGCTAATTCCTTTAACAATGCCTGCTTTGACCGCCATGGAAACAGCTCCCTCGTACCAAGCACCCTTCGATACATCCGTAAATTTCGATTCACCAACTGATGTCAGGCTCAACGCTTTGACAAGCATCGCCGTAAATTCGGCCCGTGTGATAGAACGCTCTGGCTCGAACATTGCCGCACTAGTGCCTTCAATAAATTGCTTCGCCGCTAGCTGTTCGATCGCATCGGCCGCCCAGTGAGTGGATTTAACATCGGTAAATATTTTTTTTAATTCGAGCATCGCATATTTACTGAAATGGTGAATATTAGCCACCCATTCTCCGTTAATAAACGTGCCTCGCACATATTCCAGCGTATCGTTGTCTGCCAAATAGTAAATGCCAGTCAGTTTCGGATTTAAGGAAGGATCCGCTTTGAATCGTATCGTCATCGGTTTATCGAAGCTGTTCAAGCTTGTCACTTTACCATCTTTTCCGACAATCGATAAGCTAAAATTGATCACATTGCCGGAAATTTCAATTTTTGCATGCATGGAAGACTGCCTTATCGCTAGAAGGTTGTTAGCATCGGATTCGGATAAGAGAGTCATGATTAACTCTATCGTACTGTTTCGTTTATCTTCTGCGGACAATTCATCCGTCAACTGTTTAAGTAATTCAGCGGGTACTTCCAACGTAAATAGACCCGTTTGAATGACCAATTGATGATGTCCGAGCAGTTCGGCTGCATTGGCAGGAAGTACAATTTTCTCTTTATCCTTGGCTGCTATCGTCACGACTCCGTTGGAGGCTGTAGAAGTAAGATCTTCCGTTTTTACTACAAGGATATGAGCATCGGTATTTCCATTGACTGTACCACCGGTAGATGGGATACTACTGTTCCCACCACTCGTCGGAGGGTTAATGTTCCCGCCACCCGTGTCTTTTCGCTTAAACGTAACATTGATCGTATGGTCGGCGATTATGTTAGCAACCGTATACACGTTTCCGGTCACCGACACAGCGGTACCGTCTAACAACACCTTATCGACTTCATATCCATTGTTCGGATTGAAGGTAAAGGTTTGATCATCGCCTTCATTGACTACAACGGCGCCGTTCGGACTGATTGTTCCGTTTTCCCCCGCGCTCGCTGTGATCGTGTTACTGTTCTCGCCATCTGTCACCTTTTGCTTAAACGTAACATTGATCGTATGGTCGGCGATTATGTTAGCAACCATATACACGTTTCCGGTCACCGACACGGCGGTACCGTCTAACAACACCTTATCGACTTCATATCCATTGTTCGGATTGAAGGTAAAGGTTTGATCATCGCCTTCATTGACTACAACGGCGCCGTTCGGACTGATTGTTCCGTTTTCCCCCGCGCTCGCTGTGATCGTGTTACTGTTCTCGCCAATTTCTCCGTTCTCCGCGAGATTATAGAGCTCAAGCTCATACATAGCGTACATGCCCCATGTCATATAGTTCGCATCATTTATCTGTATTCTCAGTTTTAGAGCATCTCGTACTTCAGGAATACTAGCAAAGGTGTGCTCCATAACGCCGTCATCTTTGCTGCTTTTCCATTGGATCGGTACCCCCTGCGCTATGGTTTCAAAGTTTATTCCGTCTGTAGAAGCCTGAACATCGATATTGGAAATACCCTGGATTAATCCAGATGTCGTAGCCATGACGATGGTGTTAAAGGTTTGCTTTTGATCCCAAGTAAGATTAATTTCATGCGGAAACGGATGTTCGTTATTATAGCCTTGCGAACTTGCGAACATGGTATAAATAATACCGTCAACCATTTTCTTGGCACTATAGTCCTCGCCTTCACGTTCTGCCGTTGCTGTAATCTCAGAATAACTTCTGGCAATATTGGTACCTAGCCCATCCTCATTTCCTTTGAGAAAATTCAACGTGTAGAGCTTTGTAGTCGTCCCGTCGCTTGCGGTAGACCTGATATGAATCACACTTTTTCCGAATGGAATGTCAAAAGTCTGCGCTGTGTTATTGGCGACAGTCTTTCCGTTGACCTGCAAGGTACCCGCTCCGTCCGAAAGCGTTGGCGTAATCGTGATGGTGCTTACATCATTAGGAATCATTACAGGGTAGGTCGTCGTGCTATTGTCAAACTTAAAAGAAGGAACATTAGGGATTATTAAATTACTCAGCGTTCCGTCTGCTATAGGGTTAATCTCTCCGTTATCTGGAAGATTATAAAGCTCAAGTTCATATAAAGCATATATTCCCCAATACGTATTGTTGGCGTCATTGACCCGTATCCTCAGCTTCAGCGCGTCATTAACTGTAGGGATATTAGCATACGTGTATTCCATCTTGTTGTCGTCTGTGCTGCTAAACCATTGAATCGGTACCCTCTTTGCAATGGTGGTCCAATTCGTTCCATCTGAAGTAGCCTCAACATCAATATCCGTTATCCCCTGTAATAACCCTGATGGCGTAGCCATGACAATCGTATTAAAGGTCTTCTGTTGATTCCAAGTAAGATTGATCTCATGCGGGAACGGTACGATGCTCGTATACCCGCTAATACTCGCAAACATGGAACCGTAACTGCCGTCAACCATATTTGAAACACCATAGCCGGTACTGTCTTCCCTGGCAGCTGTTGCTGTAATAGCTGAATAACTTCTCGCAATATTGGTGGTCGGTTGATTTACATTGCCTTTGAGAAAGTTCAACGTATAAAGTCTCGTGGTTTCCCCATCACTTGCGGTAGAGCGAATAAGGATCTTACTTTTGCCTGTAGGGATGTTGAATGTAAGCCTCTCACCGCTGCCGTAACGTTTCCCGTTGATATCTAGGGTGCCATTTGCATCCGCAAGCGTTGGCGTAATCGTGATCACGTCTACATCGTTCGGAATAATGGCCTGGTAATTAATATTGTTTTTATTAAAAAGAACCGAAGGCGCGTTAGTCAGGTCCAAACTTTGCAGCGTTCCGTCATAGAGCTCCTGTCCTTCATACATGCTTACTCTGAAGCCGTCAACGAATAGGTTTTTGTTCTCCAGATTCACTACCTTGATCGTATGCTTGCCTGCTGACAAGTTATGATTGCTGTATACCGATATCGAATCGAGTTGAACTTTTTCATATAGGTCTATAATCACTGGCGCGGAATCGTCGATGGATACGGAAATTTTACCAGAGCCTTCATTTTTCTCCGCGATAAGATCGATACCAGCCCCTGTAAAAGTATAGGTCAATTCATCATCCGCTTTTAACGTGCCTTGAACGCCGCCCATATAAGCGTATTTCCGGCTTTTTGCAAACCATTCACCATCAAAAGTGATCTCACCGGTCGCGTTATCGGTCATGTAAGTCATAGGTACATCCTGCCCATCGTAGGGACTAGTTGGCACAGGAATTTCACCCAATGTTTCTCCGGCCGCCGCTTTAACCAGATAATCATGAAGCTTGCTGATATATTCATTATCCAGGGTATATTTTCTCGGATCAGATGGGTTAACAGCGCTATCTACTATACGTTTTGCAAGCCCAGGATTGGTTTGCTTGAGTTGGTGCATCAGTTCGTATTCCTCAAGTCCGTCTCTTTGGGCCTCGTAACGCAGTGAGCTCTTAACCGTCATATGTTCCTTGTCTGGATATACGATCGTAGAATCTCCATAATGAGGGACATACCATACGTTCCATCCCCAATGTAAGTGTCCTTGTACACCTTCTTGACTAAGATTCCAGAATAACAGTCTGCCAGTCAATATGGGCTGCGTCCAGAATCTGTTCAACCACGGAGCCGGATTCGCATCGCAAGTATACACCCATAAGTCTTTACCTGCCGCCTGCTCCGCTTTATAGAGACTTTTCTTGTCCTCGAAAACCGGTGTTAATGGGACCCAAACATCCACATAAGGTTTGATGGTTTCGTTCATTAGCGTACCGGCCGCATCAGCGTCCAATGTCTTGAAATCCGGAACGATCTCTTTTATTTTTCTAGCGATATACGTCATATAGTTTGTAATGCTAGCACCATTGGGTTCGTCCTTAGTATGCTGATACCAAGTGAAACCATTAAGCCAACCCTTTTCCTCTAAATGATCGTGCAATGCCGTCAAGTAGTTCGTAAGATAAGCATCTGTAACAGGTAGTGAATCGAATTCGGGTATGGACGTTTTCCACGGATCTTCGGGATTATTATTGTTTGGTCTCTCATTTTGTGGCATTTGTTCTAACGCATGGATCAAGTGAATGTTCGCAAAATGAGTAATTCCTCTATCCATAAAGGTTTGAACATATCTATCGAACAATGACCAATCGATATTCTCCGGTATCCCGTCTTTAAAAGACACCATCTTGGTACCCTTTTCGTTTAATAATAAGTCTGTACGAACCCAAATCATGTTCTGGCGATAGTCGGTCATAGTTTTGGCGAAATTATCCATAAGGTCAAACCACTCATCGCTATACGTATCTACTCCATAATAGTTCTCGCCAACGTCATAACTAGATTGCGTTAAAGGATCATCTACAATCTCAGGTGGATTACCTCCAATCATAAAACCATTCGTCATCGACCATTGATAATTAACGAAATTAGCCTCAGAGGTTGGAGGGATTGCAGCGTTAGCAACTTCAACGTTAATAGGTACTTGATAATCGCCCAACGTCGTTTTCATCGTAACTATACCGGAATAGAGGCCCGGAACAGCATCGGCAGGGACATAATTCGTTATTAAGATGGGCTGAGTTGAATTTGCCGCCACATTTATAGAGGTATCGTTCGAAAGAGGGTCGGGAATCTCCGATAAGGGGTAGATTTGCGTGCCTACTAAATCCGGTCGATATTGATTGGGCTGCACGGTATCCTCAAGCACGTATTCTTCAAAATGATAGCTTAAGTTGCTGTTTGAGATCGTATTTCCAGGAGATACAAGATCGGAAAATTCAATTCCTGTAATCTTAAAATCGCTTGCACCTCTGACAGCAATTTGCTCACTTTCGTATTCGTTTTTGGCTGAAACAAGATCAATGCTGTTGTCAGGATTTGCAGGGATCGTGCTGGTCCTATATAAGGACTTCAATGCATTTACCACCCACACATCCAGGTTGCTGCTGTCAGCATAGACACTAGGCGCATTGCCCTGGAAAAATGTACTTACTAGAATCATGAAACAGATCATTGTATACATTGCCCGTTTGAACATAGATCAACCATCCTTTCATACTTTAATTAATGTTAGAACACAATTAAAGCGCTCACATTATGCATTATAATCTCAATTGAATTCTTGCTATATAAGAGTATTTTTTGAAATCTAACAGATTTCGATTGTAAATAAGAAGAAACGCCTTTGGCGTCCTAATAAGGACGCCAAAGGCGTTTATGCGATCATGAATCTTCTTCTCTTATGTGACGATACTGCGGTATGCGTACGATAACGGAAGTGCCAATTCCAGGTTGACTATGAATATTGATCCCGTACTCAGATCCAAATAAGAGCTGTAATCTTTCTTGCACATTTTTAATCCCATAGCCGGAACTTTCATGTTCAAGAATACGCGCGATCATATACGGCTCCATACCGACACCATTATCCTCCACGACAAAAACAATATCCTCACCGTCGAGACTTGCCCGCAGGATGAGTTTACCTCGCCCCTCCCTCTTCAGATCGATGCCATGCATAATCGCATTTTCAACAATCGGCTGTAAAATCAAATGAATCATTTCAAATTGAAATACCTTGTCGTCGGCATCAAATTCTACGTCAAATCTTGAATTGTGCATAGCTAATTGAATATGTATGTATGCTTGAACGTTGGTCCATTCATCTTGAATCGCAATAATCTGCTTCCCTTTATTTAAAGTCGTTCTGTAATAACTAGAAAGGTTATTTACCAAGTCACTAATTTCTTGAGCATCGATTCGCAGCGCTTTGGAATTAATTAAAGATAAAGAATTATATAGAAAGTGGGGATTGATCTGAGCTTGCAGCGCTTTGAGTTCAGCTGACTTTTGCGTGACTTTTGTTTGATATACTTCCGAAATGAGTTGATTAATTTGTTTAAGCATAGAACCGAAACGATCAGTAAGCTGCCCGATTTCATCTTTGGAATTCGTGGATACAACAACCGTAAGATCACCATCTTCCACCATCTTCATTTTGGTATTTAATTTCTCGATTCCTCTTAACAGCGTCTCTGAGAACAAGAAGATTATGATACTGAGGAAAACCATACAGATGAGTACAATGATACCCGTGGCGCTTAAAATATTGCGAATGCCTGTATTGTATTGATCATCGGAAACCAAATAATGCAGGACCCAATCGGTTTGCGGAATATCTTTGTTTATAACAAGGTAGGATTCGCCACCTAAGCTTGCTTTTGAAGTACCACTCCTTGAAAGGGATTGAAGCTGAACATCATCCATCTGCGGGGCATGCTCTGTTAACACCGACTGATTCTTTTGATCGGTAATAATGATGCCCCTACCTTCATTCATCTTGCCAATGAAATCACCGAAGATTTTATTGTAATCAAACCGGACGTAAAGTTCAGCGCTCACGATTTGAAGATCGATATCGCGAATCACTCGAGTGGCAAACAATTCTCCATCCTCGAACCACCACTTCGTTGACTCGCTGCTCTTTGTCGCTTCATACCAATCCTTATCCTTAACTGCTGAAGAAGGCGTAATGAAGTTTCCTAATTCGGATTGCCGATTCTCAGAATACAACATAATCTCAGTCATATCCCCAACCATATACATTAAATTAAAAAAAATAGGTTCAATTTTATCATTCAACGTCTTAAATTGAGCGTACAAATCCTGATCTGGATTACTCATCAAATCAAGAAGCGCAGGATGAAATACAATCGATTTCATGGATACATCCTGTCTCTGAAGACGGTAACTAATTTCTAACGCCAGCTTCCTCGCCTCGTTATCCGCGCTTTGCTGAACCTGGCTTTTCAATGAAGCTTTGGAACTTTGATAGGCATACAAGCCCAGTACAATCGTTGGCAGGAAGATAACAATCACATATGAAAGCAATAATTTCTGACGCAGGCGGATATTACGAATAAATTTGAGCAGACTCATCTTCTTCCGCCACCCTCCCGATATTGAATAGGAGTCAGGCCGTTATGCTGCTTAAACATTAAATTAAAATAGGAAGTATTCGCAAATCCAACTGTACTGGCAATATCAACAACTTTAATCGTTGAATCTCGCAGTAGCTCCTTCGCTCGCTCCATACGTACAGCTGTAATATATTTGATTAGGCTTTGACCTGTACTTTTTTTAAAGAGGAAACTTAAATAACTTGGCGATAAAAAGACGCGATTCGCTAAATAGTCAACCCCAATATCATTTCCGTACTCCATCTGGATGAGCATCTGTACATCTTCAATTACTTTGCGGCTTTGATCATCTGTATTTGTTTTAATTTGCAGCAAATGCTCCTGAAAAACAGATAAAATGACTTGCCTCAACTCAGCAATTGAATTGCAAAGTGCGATTCGCTCCAAACCTTCCTTTAGTAAACTGCTGCTTTTTTTGCCTTGAAGCTCTACTACTTTTTTCAATATTTCTGTAAATAAAAGTTTGGCATACATAGAACTAAAGCGCTTACTATTTCTCATACCCGCAATGAGATACTCTATTTGATGCTCGAGTGTACGATATTCATTTCGTGCAATGGAAGTATAAATCTCCTTAAGCATAAGCTCTAACGATTCGTCGTCTATCTGGTCATGAATGCTTTCGGCATCTTTGGAACAAACGACACTTCTATCCATAAAAAACCGAAAATTCATTAACTCTTCCATTTGGGTGAACTCGTCATGAAGCCCCTCTAGCTTATCTACCGGACTACCGACAATAATTAAACATCGCCGATCAAAGCGAGTCTCCAGCCATTCTTTAACCTTTTCTCCATAATTTATAAGCTCTTGCCCGTTAGCACTGTTCTTTGAAGCGGGATCAATAACGACGAGCAGGATGCTTTGGTATTCATTGATATGTAATAAAAGAATCTCATGTTTACTAGTCGATTGAAGAAATTCAAACGCTTCTGTATGATGTTGATCAAAAAAGTGACTTTGCAATCCAATCATAATTAAATACATCCGCTTATTTTCCAGATGATTTAAGCCAGCAAAAGCTGCCCGTTCCTCGTAATGGACGTCACTCTCACGACCTTGAATGAGATCAAACAGGAGCTTTTCTTTCTCATACGCCACTCCTTTATGAAAGCCCTTGATCAGCAACTCGTCCTTCTCTCTCTGAAGTCGTTCGTCATCTAGTATAGAGATTATGGATTGGAATACTTTGAGGAATTCCTTCACATCGATCGGCTTCAACATATAACTAACCGTTCCAAGTTGAATCGCTTTTTGTGCATATTCAAATTCCCCGTAAGCACTGTAAATAAGCACCTTAAGGTCCGGAATGACAATCTTTGCCTGCTTGATTAACTCTAGACCGTCCATGAAAGGCATGCGAATATCCGTGAATAATAGATCTACATGATGGCCCCTTATATATTCCAGCGCTACTTCCCCATCGTTGGCCTGAGCAACAGAAAAAGGTAGAGCATGCTTCTGAATAAGCCATTCAATCGCATCGATTTCAGCTTGTTGATCATCGACTACTAGAATATGATACATATTTTCCTCCTATCCGTTCATCGGGCGGTATTTACTCGCTTCCAGAGGATCCTTACTACAAACCAAAGCATAGCACACTAGGCATTCCAATTCATACCATGTTACATTAACCACATGATTTGGTTTCTATTGTCAGATGGATTCTGTTAGATTTCGAAAAAATCTGTTATTTCGATGGAAATGGCATTTACATTACAATGAAATCTATACCGAAAAACTTATTTTCTAAATTTGGGAGGTCTTTGGATGAAGAGAACGTGGTTAGTTCCCACTACCGCTTTACTCACCTTGTCAATTCTATTTACAGGCTGCAGTTCGAACAGTACGAACAACAGTAGCGCTAAGGAAAGCGCAACACCAAATAATACAAAGACACTGGAAGAATCAAAGGCTCCAGAAGCGGTAAAGAAAGTAAAGGTCAGATTATCGTATTGGAACAAAGAAGACAGTGTAAAGGCACTTCTGCAATTATTCAAAGATAAACTTCCCGATATAGATGTGGAGTATCAGTTCATCGATAACAAGACTTACGTAGATGTCATCAAGACACAGCTAGCAGCAGGCGAAGGTCCTGACATTATTGGTGGAGTAATCGACGCAAATACCGTCAAGACAGGGTATTTCGAAGATTTAACAGAACGTTATGCCAGCAAGTATTATGAAACCGGTACGTCCACCGCAACATTTGATAATAAACTGTACGGGTTGCCGCAAGCTAGTTGGTTTAACGGGGTTTACTATAATGTTGATCTATTTGCCAAATATGACCTGAAAATACCAACAACACTTGATGAGTACTTCCAAGTAGCAGACGTGCTGAAGAAAAATGGAATTAAACCCCAAGCGATTGGTCTAAAGAATCCTAACGTAGCAGGCCAGTCCTTCCTTGGTTTGGCCCTCAATGATTTTATCGGCACAGCAGAAGGAAAACAATGGAACGATGATTTTGGTAAAGGAAACTCAAAAATGGTCGATGCGCTGGAGCCTGCTTTGACGACATGGACCGAATACTTGAAACACGGTGTCTTCACCAAGGATATGCTTGGACTTGAAGAAGAACAAGCGATTGACGAATTTACAAGCGGCAAGGCAGCGATGTTCCAAGCAGGACCTTGGTATATGGAAACTTTTAAGCAAAAGGCACCTGACATGAAGATTGATATGTTCCCGAACCTGGGTACAAAAGGCGGCCCGGGTTGGATGGTCGGTGGTCCTGGGGTATCGTTTGGTTTGAATGCGAAGTCCAAAGTCAAGGATGCAGCGTACAAGGTGCTTGACCTGTTATCCACACCAGAGGGTCAGAATGCTTACTGGGTTGATAATAAAGGAGGTTCCTCTTTTTTGAAAGGGGTTACTTTTGAAATGCCGGCAGAGTACAACGGTGCTCAAGAGGCTTTCAAGGCGGGTAATGTCATGTACCCTGTTAATAATTGGGGCGTTGCTGGTCCTGCTTTCTCAGATTTAGGAAAAGGTATTCAAGAAATCATAGCAGGTACTAAAACGCCCCGCCAAGTGTTAGAAGCGGTAGACAAGAAAGCAGTTGAACTATTGGAGAAATCTAAATAGGTCGTATAAATTACAAGGGGCAAAGCGCTTTGCCCCTTGTACATCCTATAAGCTAAAGGTTGTTGCGCATGAACAAACCAAACTTTTTCAAACGAGAAATCAATTATGTTCTGCTTCTGCTTCCTGCCTTACTTATTTATTGTACCTTTTTCATATTTCCGACGATAAAAACTGCTTTATACAGCTTTACAAATTGGTCGGATGTGCATCCAGTTGTTGTAAAATTTGTTGGTATAGAAAATTATATCGCTCTATTTAAAGATTCAATCTATTTGACAGGTATTAAAAATACTTTAATCTATGCAGTACTCGCTATGCTCGGACAGAATTTGCTAGCCATTCCATTAGCGGTCTTTCTCAATAAAAGATTAAAAACAAAAAATCTGATGCGGGCTGCTTTCTTCCTTCCTGCGGTGTTCAGCGTATTAGTTATCGGTTTTCTTTGGAATTTTATGTACTCACCCTCCGACTTCGGCTTGATTAATCAACTTGTAGTTGCTCTTGGCTTTGAACGCATCAATTTTCTCGGAGACCCGCATCTTGCACTCTATTCGGTCATCATCGCCTCCGTATGGCAGTGGGTTGGTTACACGATGGTTATTTATTTGGCCAACTTGCAGAGCATCTCCACAGATTATTATGAAGCGGCGAAGATCGACAGAGCGAGCGGGCTGCAAATGTTCCGCTATATCACGCTACCTCTACTGCTTCCAGCGATCACTTTCAATACGGTTATGGGGATGATAAACGGCATGAAGGTATTTGATATTGTTTATGCCTTGACTGGCGGTGGCCCAGGGTATTCAACGGAAACAATCGTATCACTCATGATCAAGAAAGGGCTCAGTGAAGGTTTCTATAGTTACGGAGCCGCATTCGGTATCGTCTTCGTTATCCTCGTTGGCTTCATCACCTTTATTCACTTTACTCTAATCAAAATGTGGGAGCGGCGGTAATCATGAACCGATATACAAAAGGAACTGCCGTCACGGAAATTCTCTTGCTCGTCTTAGGTGCAATTTTTTTGATCCCTATTTACTATTTGATCATTACGACTTTTAAGACCCCGGCTGATGCGGTCTCTCATCCAATGGGTCTTCCAGTTAACATCACGTTCGTCAACTACGTTCGCGCTTTTAAGGCAATGAACTACATTCATGTGTTGGGAAACAATCTTATCATTACGATTTCCTCGGTTTCGGGTATTGTTATGTTTTCCGCGATGGCTGCATACAGCTTGGTACGACGCACGAGCCATTTCAATCGGATCGTGTTCCTTTTATTCATGGTTGGGATGATGGTTCCGTATCAAATGGGGATCCTGGCACTTTATAAACAAGTAGCCCAGCTCGGGCTTATGAATTCTCACACGGGTGTTATTCTTATTGAAATTTGTTACAACCTCCCGTTCTCTATCTTATTAATTAAAAGCTTTATCGGCTCTGCCGTTCCATTTGAACTGGAAGAAGCGGCAAGGGTAGACGGCTGTGGGGTGTGGAGAACATTCTTGCAGATTGTGTTCCCGCTGCTTATGCCGGTAATTGCCACTGTAGCGATTTTGAATACGCTTGGTGTGTGGAATGATTTCATGACGCCGTTGTTGTTCTTGCAATCCCGTTCAAAGGGCGTATTACTCCTAGAAGTATTCCGCAATATTGGGCAATTCTCGACCGACTGGACGAATTTTTTCCCGATGATGCTCTTAGCGGTCGCTCCACTCATCCTGTTCTATATTTTCATGCAAAAATATATCATTAACGGCATCACGTCCGGCTCACTAAAAGGATAAGAGCTTAAAGACATACCATTGGCAACTTAAATTGGTCTTCTGTAGACGGCCTTCTTGAACCGGTATCGTGACTCGCAAATTTCGCCGTCACTTATGGTTCGCTTCTCCGCACTTTCTCTAAGGGCAAGTTGTAAGGCCATCCTTCCGGGTGGCCTTATTATGGTGAATTAAGTTCAATCCCACACCAAATATCCCTTCCTCATTTTTGCGATGTATATAGCATTTCTAGGACGGTGAATCGATTGTTCAAAGAGACAAAGTCGAACGCCGGATAATCCAAATACAGCTGTTCCAGTAATCGTGCAGGGTTTGCTTTCATCATTTCAAGAACCTCAATGATGCTGTCATAGGATTTTTTCGAAATTTCCAATGCCTGTTCTTTCGTCATCAGAAAACCGCGTTCGAATTCGATGTTCCTATACTCGTTTAATGAAGCAGCGAAATATGCGGCATCAAACTAATAACGTGCAGCCCCTGAAATGTGCGCAATCAAATTCGCGATAATCACCCTTCGGTCCACTTCTAATCCCCTTGTATTTAATAAGTAGATGGTCAATCAAAATGTAGGACATTTATCATTTTCGTGACGTAACAACAAGCCCCCTATTCGAGGGGGCATTTTCTTTTTCAGGAGAGATTTAAGAATGAGGATCATCAAGGCACAGCTGGACTTTGACATCCTGCTCCGCGCTGGAGTACTACCGGAGGCACTCCTCCCTATGCTATAACCTATGGGAACATTGTTTCACAAAACTCACCTTAATTAATGAAATACGAAATGCAGACTTTGGCCAGAACGAGTTGTTTGCTGATGTAGCTGGAAAACCATTCAATAACGAGGGGACTACCATTTATGCGGTAATACCAAATAGTGAAATACCATGGGCTAGTTTTATATATTTCTAATACTATAGAAGTCATACTTCACTTTACTCACAATGATTTTATTTATTTTTTTATTGCAAATGCAACAAAAATGAGATAAGTTAATACATATTATTTATTGCATTTACAACAAAATACGCGTTAAGGAGTTATTTATGAAGGAAATCCTACGTGAAATTGGAATGATAGCTAGGGCATTAGATTCAATAAGCAATATAGAATTTGCAGAACATGACCTTACAAAAGGGCAATATTTGTACCTTGTTCGAATATGTGAAAACCCAGGAATAATTCAAGAAAAGTTAGCTGAGATGATAAAAGTAGATCGAACAACAGCTTCACGTGCAATTAAGAAATTAGAAATGAATGGATTTATTGAAAAGAAAGAAGACAATCAAAATAAAAAAATAAAAAAACTATTTCCTACAGACAAAGGGGATACTTTGTACCCTTACATAAAAAGGGAAAACGATCATTCCAATAAGGTCGCATTATCTGGATTCTCTGAGAGTGAAGTAGAAAATATATTTATCTTGCTTCAGAGAGTCAGAAAAAATGTAGAAAAAGACTGGGAGTTAGTCAAAAAAGGAAACAAAAGAGAGTATTGATTATTGACTTAGTAAACGGAGGACAAATAAAAATGACCATAAATATAAAAAGGTGTACGTTTGAAGATTTAGAGTTACTCCAAGAAATTAGTGTTGAAACATTTAACGATACATTTCAGAATCAAAACTCACCTGCAATTATGAAAGCTTACTTAGATCATGCTTTTAATTTAAAACAATTAGAAAAAGAATTATTAAATAATTGTTCAGAATTCTATTTTATTTTTTTGAATAAGGAAGTTGCAGGGTATTTAAAGCTAAACTTTAATGATGCCCAATCAGAACAAATGGGTAATGATTCGCTTGAAATCGAGAGGATTTATATCAGGGGGAAATTTCATAAACGTGGACTAGGTAAATACCTGATAAATAAGGCTTTAGACATAGCAAAAGATCAGAATAAAGAAAAGGTTTGGTTAGGCGTTTGGGAAAAAAATAAGAATGCAATTAAATTCTATGAAAAAATGAACTTCGTTCAAACAGGGACTCACTCTTTCTATATGGGTAATGAAGAACAAATAGATTTTATAATGACTAAAACACAGATTTAAAGTGTATGTGTTGGGTGCCGAGCTTTCACTCTAACACGCGGTCGTGGTGCTGTGATAACCAAATACAAAGACTGAATGCCATAGCAAGATAGCTATATGCATCCAGTCTTTCTTTTTAAAACGTATAATCGTAAAATTTCTCTGCATTACTTACGCTAGACCATATATCTGCGCTTTCTCCTCCTATATACCAATAAGCAATTCCGGCTAGATTGTTCTTAACGCTTAAGTCGTATTTTGCTATGAATGAACGGCCATCCTCAATCCAGATCGTGTGCTTTATGGACTGCTTCGAATAGTTGGCCACATATTGTCCTAAAGTCTCATTCCATACGGGTTTCATTCCATAGCTACTAATAATCTGATTTTGCTCCGGAAGCGAGATATACTTTGAAGATGAAACCGTACCATTCGGATTCAATGTCCAGTCACGATTATATAAAGGCAGTGCCAATATAACCTTATGGCTGGGTACGTCCTTTAGTACAGTATCCACTGCATGTTGATCAAAAGGAATAGAAGCATTGGGCCCTGGAAGTTTACTCCCGTCATAATGTTCGTCATAACCCATCATCACCATATAGTTCACTTGCTTACCTAGTGCAGCGTAGTCAAAAGCATCTGTCCAATCTGTTCCAAGATCGGGAGAGACGTCTATCGACAGCGTCGCGTTAAGAGCATGCATTTTCTCAGCTAATAATGTAATGAACGAGGTCAAATACTCACGATCGTCAGGGGCTACATTTTCAAAATCAATGTTTAGTCCATCTAATCTATATTTGCTCACTAAAGCTACTAATTGATTTACTGCCGTATTCCTTGTGGCTGCACTCGACAACATTTGATGGGTCGCTTCTTGATCCGATCGATTGCCTACCATCGCCCATATTTTCTTATTATTCTTCTTTGCCCATGTGATCAGCGAAGCATCCGTTGAATCCGTTACTGCGCCTGTACTTCCTACATAATACCACCGTGGTGATAAGGTGTTAACGTTGGATTTCAGAACCGTATTTTCGTATTGTGCCGTCGTCTGCCCATATTGCCAGCCTATAACGATGCGATCCTCGGGCTCATCTTCAAGTTCTGCTGCCCAACTCTCATTTTGCAGCACTCGGTCCATGAGGACGGCCGTTTCCTGTCTAGTAATAGGATCAGAGGGCCGGAAATTCTTGCGATTATCCCCCTTCATTAAACCCAGATCATTTACAGTAGCAACAGCTGATCTTGCCCAGCTAGCAATTTCATTTCGATCATTGAACGAAGTTAGAGCAGAAGTATGGTTTGTTTGCTTTAAAGCTTTGGCCATCCATACAGCCGCTTCCTGCCTGGTAACTGCTTTTGCTGGCGCGAAAGTAGTTGCCGAAGTTCCGTTAGCCAGCTCAAGCTGAACAGCTGCCTGTATCCAGCCGTAATACCAAGCGCTCTTCACTACGTCGGTATATGGAGAGACTGGACTAACTGTGGGACTTAGCTGTAGCAGACGGTCTAGAACCGTGATGAATTCCGCTCTAGTAATTGATTGAGTAGGTGAAAAGCTTGTCGCCGTTGTGCCGGTTAATATGTTGCGGTGATACAAATCTATGATTTCATCTTTAGCATAACTAGTATCTATATCCTTAAAAGGTGCCTCATCATCAGCCGATATATGTTGAATAAATACTCCAGCTACGAGCACAAAAGCAAGTGTAGTTATAGCAAGTCTAGCTAATATACTTTTCACGGGCTAGAGATTCCCCCTTGGTTATCAATCTTCGAATTATACCAAGGATAGATGCTATAAACATTGCTAAAATATTGGTAGCGTGTGAAAAGATCAGTTTTTCTGTTTACGAAGGAAAAGACTGATTACCATACCACAAAGTGCCAAAGCCATTGAAATTAGAAACGTATCATGAAATCCTGCGACACCACCTATATTCGGTTGACTCTTATGAGAAGCAATATTGGATGTCAATAATCCAGACATTATTGCAACGGCAAAGGAACCAATAATTTGTTGAGCGGATGCTGTGAGTGGTGTTACACGGCTAATCAAATCTTTTGGGGCTGCCTTAAGTACATGTGTACCGAGCTGCATAGTAGATAATCCTTGACCTAATCCCATAATGGCGAGATAGCTGATCATAACATATACATTTGTATCATTTTGCAAGCGTGTTAAAAGAAAGAGTCCGGTTGATAACAGCACAAGACCAGAGAATACAGGAAGGCGAGCGCCGTATTTATCGAATAATTTTCCACCGATGATCATGCCGACAAAGGATATTATCGCTTGGGGAATGACCATCAATCCAGATTCGAAAGAAGAAAAACCTCTGACCAGTTGCAAAAATAGAGGGATTAACAGAATCGAGCCAAATAAGGCGAATTGATTAATCCAGGTCAGAATCATACCTTTACTAAATTCAAACGAACGGAAAGAACGAAGCTCCAATAACGGTTCTTTTTGGCGCAGCTCCACAAAAATAAACAGAGTAAGCGTAATGATGGCGAACATAAGAGTAATAAGCGTATATTTGTCACCCCATCCGTCTACTCCCCCTCTGTGAACCCCGAACACCAAGCTAGAGAACGCTAGCGGAGATAAAATCACACCCCAAATATCCAGATTGACCTTTTTCCCTTTCTCTGTAACCGGAAGAAACTTAATGCCAACGATCATCGCAATAACACCAATCGGAACATTAATAAGGAAAATCCAGTGCCAGCTTGCGTATTCCAACAGCCATCCTGACAGTACAGGGCCCAGCACAGGCGCAATCAACATCGGTAGTCCGAGCAAGCCCATAATAGACCCTCTTTTATCAGGAGGTGCAATTTTGAAAGACATTGCCATGCCGATTGGAGCAATCATCCCTCCTCCTAACCCCTGTATTACGCGAAAAATAATCAGCTCTGTCGGTGACTTTGCCAGTGAGCATAATACGGAACCCATTGTAAACAATACAATTGAAGCTAAAAAGACTCTTTTAGCCGTAAATTTATCCGAAAACCAACCGGCTAATGGGATAACTACAGATAACGCTAGGGTATAACCAGTAATCGGCCACTGAATGGTCTTTAAGCTGGTTGCAAAGGTTTTTTCAAGTTGTGGAATAGCTACGTTCATAATAGTACTGTCGAGCATAACTAATAACATCCCTGTTATTAGTGCCAGAATTACTGGGAATATTGCCTTTATGGAGAATTCTTTTGTGACTGGCTGGGATATTTTCACTTCTGGATTCATCATGTTCTTTACACATCCTCTTAGATTTTTTCAACAAAATTTCTATCAGGAACTTCCTCACTAATCCGCCTCGCCTTTTAACTAACACTGTAAGATTAATATAGCACCGGAATAATAGACTGTAAACAGAAATATCTAACGGTGTAAGATTATCATCTGATCGCTTCAGCTCTTCAAATGTGACGCATATTAATCTAACGCTGGTAGACCAACCCTCGTGGATGGATTAAGATAAAGGAAGAAGATAGGAACAGGAGGTCATTCGATGAGAATCAAAAATCTACAAATCACCGAACAAGATATAATCAAAGCTTCTTGGGAGCTGTTAGATAATGTCGGTATAGAGGCTTTCAGTATGAGGAAATTAGCAGAACTACTAAATATACAAGCTGCATCACTTTATTGGCATTTTAAGAGCAAGCAGAGTATTTTTCAGACACTTGCCAATGAAGTAGCAAAAGAAACCCTACAATCTGCCTCTCTCGAAGGGGAATGGAATGATCAATTGTTTCATTTTGCGGACCAAATTCGAGGTGTTTTACATAAATATCCTTGTTCCGCTCAGCTCTTGATGAGAACATTACCTTCGGAACCAGACTATCTAGCTTTGCTGAATACGTTGCTACAGATTGTGGAGCCGCTGCCTTTAACCGACAGTGATAAGTTCTCTATAATCTCAAGCGTGTTAAACTATGTGATCTCTTTCGAATTGGACAAGTATGAACAGGATCGAATTGACGTAGCCATGAAAAATGGAGTCCTCGGGGATGCTAGAGAGGTATTTAAACAATCCCTTGAGCGCTTAAACGGAGAGGGTCCTAATGTTATAAAGCGGATGTACGAGAACAATATCTTCAATGAAATAGGCTCTGACAAGATGTTTCACACAGGTCTGAAAATATTAGTGCGGGGTATAGAACAGTTGGCCAATGCGTAGCAAGAAATGCAGTAAGGGCATCCCAGTAGCCAATTCCGGCTTTTGGAATGCCCTTACTCTTTAAAGAGCCCGAAATAAAAGCTCCCCTTTTGACTTAATATATCGATACATCGCACCACACACCACTAATATCAACATTCCAAGACCTAACAAAACGAGATTACTATTCAGATCGGCTAGAAGAAGACTCAAACCGAAAGGAATCAGTAAGCTTATAAACCCTATCAATAACGCCACTAAGACGGATGCGCTTTGTTTGACTACCGATACTTCATTTGTCCACTCCAGTTTAGGTAACTTCAAGTTAACGAGCACACCTATCATTGCAGTAAGGCAAGCATATAAGACGGGAATAACCAGTAATAACAAGCTTTCCATCCATCCGGTACCTAGAGATATCATGAGGAGCACACTACTGACAACTATAATCGGCACGGTAATCGTAAGATTCACTGCGATTTTACTTAGCAATATCGTTAATGTCGGCACAGGTGCGCTTTTTAAAATCCAAATATTATTACCTTCGAGCGATATGGAACTGGATGTCGTACAGCTTAAAGTTACAAAAACGGAAACAAACAGTGGAGCCAGCCGATTCAGATAATTTGAAAGCTCTGGTATCTCAACGAGTTGTCCTAGTTGCTCTGCACTAACGAACAGTAAAGCGATCGCCAATACAAGTAACATAACCATTCCTATACTCGTGTTGAGTACATATATAGAAGAACTAAAATAGCGACGCAGCTCTTTTTTATACAATGTGTAAAGCGGTGAGGATACTGTAAGTGATTTCATTTGATATTTATTGTTTGAAAAAGAAGTCGTAAGACCTGTGTGTATCGCTTTATATTTACTGCCAAGTACCATGGTAAACAGCATAAAAGAAATCAGCGAAATCGCAATAAACAGTACTAAGGAATCCATTTGAAACGAGCAAACCGCATTTACATACATAAGCGTCAAAGGATACAAATTGTATATTTGATCAGCGATTTGAGCGCTCATATCCGCAAGTAATTGTGGATTATTACCATTTATTTGACCTGAACCAACAATTAAAGCAATAATTACAACAAAAGTTAGGATGAGAGTTATTATACGACTTCCTTTAAATCTTGAGGAAACCCAGCTGATCAGAGCACCTATAATCGTTGCAGCAATGATCGGCACTAATGGAATAAATAACAGCGTAATCAAAAAATACAAATAATATAGTACGCCGGGATTCAGCTTTATTGCATAAACAATGCCTGCAGGTACCATCACCATCAAAGAGAAGAATAGGTTTAACACATAAAGCTGAGCCACCCGACTTGCTACAATATGACTCGTTTTGATTGGCAGCGACATTACGAGATCGTAGTCTTTGGAGCCAAATAATACACCACTTGCCTTATAAATCGTTGTAAAAAATCCGATTAAGCAAGTAACTGCCATCATTATCGCAAGCAGCAGCTCTGGCCGGCCAATCTGTTCAAGGGTCTCTGCTATCATATAGCTATAACCAAATGAAACCAGAGCCATCATGACAACTCCAATTAGGATCCCGATGCTCAGCCAAAGCATTTTGCGTCTTTTTTTCACATCATGTGTATGCAAGGCCTTATTTAACCCAAAGGAAGAAATCAGCTGAATCTTCGTCAATCTCCAGATATTAATCATGCTTAATCAACTCCAAAAATACATCTTCAAGGCTACTGTCACCCTTCACCTCTTCTGTCTTGCCGTGGGTGATCAACTCACCCGCTTTAATAATGGCAATCTTATTGCAAAGCTTCTCGGCCACATCCAGTACATGCGTCGAAAAAAAGATCGCACTGCCCTGACTGCAAATCTCCGTCATGGTTTTTTTTAGCGTGTGTGCCGCTTTTGGATCAAGTCCCACAAAGGGCTCATCCAGCACTAATAACTTCGGTTTATGTATTAGTGCTGAGATGATCGCGAGCTTCTGTTTCATTCCATGAGAATACGAGGAGATTAAATCCCCCAAATGAGATGTAATTTCAAATTCATCACCATATTTCTTAATCAACAACTCCCGATCTGCTTTCGATACACTAAAAAGATCACCAATAAAATTCAAGTATTGAATGCCGGTCAGATGATCGTATAGATCTGGATTATCTGGAATATACGCAGTAATCGCTTTGCAGGCTAAAGGATCTTTTTTGATAGAATATCCACCAATTTCGATGTCCCCCTCCTCAAAATCAAGAACACCTACCACTGCCCGAATTGTCGTTGTTTTCCCCGCACCGTTATGACCAATAAAGCCATAAATATCGCCTTTCTCAACCACTAAATTCAAGTCATTTACTGCCTTCTTACCACCCTTGTAGCTCTTGGTAAAATGTTTTATTGTCAGCATTTGAGCACTCCCTTTCCGTTCATGTACGTATTAGTAACTTTCATCATGTAATCAATGCCTACCGTTTCATACGTTGTTAGGATAGTTTTACTATAGTACGTTTATCTTGTCCATTTAGTTCATACCTTCATATAAATATATTTTTCTTTATAAAAAACGAAAAAAGAGGGGTTCTCCCCTCTCTTATATAATCCTATTCCATTCGTTTATACGTACTTATGGATCGTTGCGAGCAGTTGATCAGCTACATAGTCAACTCCGTAAGCAAGTTGATTGTGATCGAAGCGTATTTTCATAAAACTCTCATCTGTATCAAGCGCATCGGCGAACAACCCAGCTAAACCACGTGCCTTGCGATCAATCTGCAGAAGTAATTCAATGCCATCCTCATTTGGAAAGAAAACGATTTCTAATTCGTCTAGTTGATTCCGGAACTGTGAAGGGGGAACGAATTCAAATTCTTGAACAAAATCTAACCCATTGATCCTGCCGTAACGTGGTGCATATTCACAAGTCACTTCACGAATATGGAACCCGAGCTGATTCATCGCATCCAAAATAATGGCATAATATGGATGAGGGCCTACTTGAAGATAATCCTGATCCTTTGGATCAATTGCCTCTTTAATATCAAGTCCGGTTTGAATCCAAACTGGCGATCTACCTAATGTCACTGGCGTTATCGCCGGAAGCTGGAATGAGACGGGAAATTCATAGACCTGCTCAGCATCTACTTTGAATTTACTTGCTAACAGGAATTTGGATATCGTCGCTTCCACTTCCATCTTCTTATCATTCAGCTCTTTCAAATAACGCGTCTTAACGAATGCGTAGACGTCATCGACCTCCTGATCCACTCGCCCGCCTTGAATTTGGACGGTACCACTGATCGTATCACCTGCGTTCACAAAATCTTGATGGAGTATGAGATCTACCTTAGCCGCTCCAATTCCGGCGCTCGCGAGCATTCGTTTAAACATTGACATTGTAATAAATTCCCTCCCTAATATTTGCATATTTAAGGATACGAAGGGAACCATCTCCGGTTTCATTTTAGAACAGTATATACCGTGTTACTAACAACAAAAAAGCATCCGCACCCAAAATTGGGGCCCGAATGCTACTTTTTAATCATAAAGTCTACGCTGTCGCGAACTGACTATTATATAATCGTGCGTAATATCCGCCGCTGGCTAGGAGCCCCTCATGCGTACCACTCTCCACAATATCTCCATCCTTCATGAAAAGAATGAGATCCGACTCCCGAATCGTTGACAATCGGTGGGCAATCACAAAGCTGGTCCGACCAGCGATCATAGTCAGAAAAGCTTTCTGAATTCGTACCTCAGTCAATGTATCAATACTGCTTGTAGCCTCATCTAAAATAAGCATAGGCGGATCTACAAGCATTACTCGTGCAATGGTAAGCAGCTGCTTCTGTCCTTGGGAGAGATTATCCCCTGAGCCACTGACCTTCGTATCATACCCTTCAGGCAGACGTTTAATAAAGCTATGCGCATTAGCCGCTTTAGCAGCAGCGATGACTTCTTCCTCTGTAGCCCCAGGTTTTCCATAAGCAATATTATCTCTGATCGTGCCCCCAAAGAGCCAAGTATCCTGCAGCACCATCCCAAAATTACTTCGCAGGCTGTCACGGGTAATTGTCTTAATATCCACACCATCTATCTTGATGGACCCACGGTCCACATCGTAGAAACGCATGAGCAGGTTTACCAGCGTTGTCTTCCCCGCTCCAGTCTGACCTACAATCGCAACTCGGGTACCGGGCTTTACTTCTAGACTGAAATCGTTAATCAAGGGACGTTCTGGATGATAAGAAAAGGATACTTTTTCGAAGGTAATGGTTCCTTGACTTGTGCTCATGATTTTGGCGTCCTTAGAATCAGCTGGTTCTGGCGTTAGATCGAGAATGGCGAAGATCCGCTGTGCAGAGGCAGTTGCCGATTGAAGCTGTGTAATCACACCAGTTATTTCATTAAAAGGCTTAGCGAACAAGTTGGAGAAGATCAAGAAACTGGATAGATCCCCTACCGTGAAATGACCCTGAATTACCATAACACTACCGATCATAGCTATGACTGAGAACGTAACGTTATTTACTAGCCGCGTCGTCGGATTAGATAAGGAGCCATAAAATTGTGACTTCACACCGGTCTGGTATAACGTCTCGTTTTGATCTTCAAACTGAGACATTGCACGTTCTTCATAATGATAAGCCGTGACTACTTTTTGCCCGCCGATCATTTCCTCCACATAGCCATTGAGACCACCGAGAATCTTGGCCTGCTCTTTAAACATCTTTTGAGATCGTATCGTAATAAATCTGGCCACAAAAAAGGTAGCGGGTGCTGACAAAAGAACTACTAAGGTCATCAGAGGACTGATGTACATCATAAGCACAATTGCCCCAACAATGGTGATGATCCCTGTAAGCAGCGTGGAGAAGCCTTGCAGCAGTCCATCAGAGACAGCATCCATATCATTAACAAAACGGCTGATACTGTCTCCTTGCGGGTGGTTGTCGTGAAATTTTAAAGGCAACACATTTAATTTATCAAAAAGCTCCCGACGTAAGTCATATACAGTCCGGTAGGCGATTCGATTTGTCAGATAGGTAAGGAGCCATCCAAAAAAACTGCCGACAATATATACCGCTGCCAGAATCAAAAGCAGTCTAAGTACGGCGTCAAAATCCACCTCTCCCGGTCCGATCATAAAATCAATGGCTTTACCGATAAGAAGTGGTCCGATTAGACTAGCAATCACACTAAGTAATGCGCATATAACCGCCCCAATAGCTATTTTTCTATAATGTCCTGTATATACAATTAGTCTCTTCCAAATGTTGTTTTTGTTCATTGGCCCGACTCCTCACTCGATAGCTGGGACAGGCAGATTTCTTTGTACACTTCGCAACCACGCATCAGTTCCTCATGGGTTCCGACGCCGGCAATCCGCCCTTCCTCAAATACCATGATTTTATCCGCTTGCCTTACTGTGCTCACCCTCTGCGAGACAACTAGTAGGGTCATTTGCTGGCTGCTCTCTTTGAGCGCTTTACGTAGAGCCGCATCAGTAGCGAAATCCAGCGCACTGGAGGAGTCATCCAGGATAAGAATCGACGGCTTACCCACCACTGCACGAGCTATGGTTAAGCGCTGCTTTTGCCCCCCGGATAAATTAAGTCCACCACGTGATACCTGCGTATTCAATCCTTCAGGCAATTTGCGAATAAACTCTTCCGCCTGAGCAACAGAGGCTGCTTGCATGATTTCTTCCTCGTTTGCGTTTTCCTTCCCCCAACGAATATTCTCAGCGATTGTTCCAGTAAATAACACTGCTTTTTGCGGCACAATCCCTATTTTCTCACGAAGCTGATGCAGCTTATACTCTCTGACATTCACTCCATCCACTTTAACTTCACCTTGCACTGCATCATAAAAACGTGGAATCAAGTTCACAAAAGTAGATTTACCAGAACCCGTACTGCCAATCAGCCCCACAGTTTCTCCGCGGTTAATGACTACCGAAATATCCTCTAATGCCAATTCTCCTGTTGTATTATAACCAAACGATACATGTTCGAATGATATGGCAGGAGCGGTATAATCAGGTTCAGGTTCAGTCATCACGACATTCCCTTCCTCGGACACGGATGCTTTGACACTCAGCACTTCATTCACACGATTGGCAGAGGATGAGGCTTTTGTAAAAATAATGACCAAGTTGGAGACCACAATAAGCGCCAGTAAGATTTGAGTGACGTAATTGATAAAGGCAATGATCTCACCTTGAGACAATCGCCCTCCATCAATGTGAATTCCACCTACCCATAAAATAGCTATGATCGCCGCGTTTACTACAAGTGTCGTCATAGGTCCAAGTAAAGCGGAAATCCGCGAGACCCGGATCGCTGTAGTGGTTAAATCCTCAGATGAGGCATCAAAACGTTCTTTTTCCGTACGTCTCTTTGCAAAAGCACGAATGACTCGAATCCCCGACAAATTCTCACTAAGAACGAGCGCAAGGGCATCCAGCTTCTGCTGGTATTTTCGATACAAAGGCGCACTTCGAGTGATGATAAAATACAAAATAATACCAAAAATCGGCGTTGCCGCTATTAAAATCAGCGATAATCTGAAATCCAAAATCATGGACATTATGATTGCCCCGATACAGATAAACGGCGCACGAATAACCAGGCGAATCAGCATAGCGACTGCAATCTGCAGCTGGTTTACGTCATTGGTAATCCGGTTAATTAGCGTAGGCGTGCCGAACGTATCCAGCTCAGCGTACGATAAAGATGTAATATGTTTGAACAGTTTATTACGAAGTGTCGTGCCGAATCCCTGAGATGCTCGTGCTGCATAGTATTGGCACACCATAGAGCAACCGAAACCAAGCAGTGACATCAGAACCATTAGGCCACCCATGCGGTAAACATAGGCGCTGTCATGATTACCAACCCCGTTGTTGATGATCAATGCGACAATGGTAGGCAAAATCAGCTCTAGAATCGCTTCCATCAGTTTGAAGATTGGACCGATGATCGCTTCTTTTTTGTACGGCTTTAAATATACTGCAATTTTGAACAAATTCATCCACACCCAACCTAAGAAGTATTTAACCACTTGAAATATGTATAAGAACAGTTATGATTATGGCATATCTACTCATATATTAATAATATTGGATTCGTATCGCTCCCATACGATTAACATATCTCAAGTTCGGAGGATTCTTTTATGGATATTAGACAACTTAAATATTTTATGGCGATAGCTGAGGAAGGACAGATTACATCCGCGGCCAGAAAGCTGCAAATGGCCCAGCCTCCGCTGAGCCAGCAGCTAAAACTCCTGGAGGAAGAACTCGGTGTAAAGCTAGTGGAACGAGGTCCACGCAGCGTGCAGCTCACTGAAGCTGGAGCCATTTTGCGGGACCGTGCCCAACAAATTCTGGAGCTGGCAGATTCCACTGCCCGTGAGCTCACTGATTTTGTCAAAGGTTTAAAAGGAACCCTAGCCATTGGTACAGTTTCTTCCTCTGGAGCTACGTTGCTTCAAGATCGGCTATGTGAGTTCCACAAAACGTATCAAGGTGTGAAGTTTGAGATTCATGAAGGAAATACCTTTAGAATCATTGACCTCTTGAGTAAAGGTATTGTCGAAGTCGGGATTGTTAGGACACCCTTTAATGCTACAAATTTAGAATGTCTTTACACACAGGCTGAGCCTATGATTGCCGTAATGACGCCAGAGTATGACTGGAAAACAGATGAAAACTTCGTTGAGATCGGTGAATTAAAAGATAAGCCGCTCATTATCTACCGCCGTTTTGAGCAGCTTATCCGGGAAACCTGTCTTGAGAATGGTTTTGATCCGCTGATTTTCTGTATGAATGATGATGCGCGAACAACACTGCTCTGGGCAAACGCTGGTCTTGGCATCGGAATCATTCCCAAATCCGCTTTCGAATTAACGAGTAATCGGAATTTGATCTATAAAGAAATCAGTAGTGAATCACTACGCACGCGGGTCGCCGCCGTCTGGATCAAGGATAAATACTTATCATCACTAGCTTCTAAGTTTATTGAAAGCTTTAAGAATGGTTAAGAATCTTCGCTATTTATTCACTTGTTGTTGAACTAGTCTATCCTCTTCTTCTTTAATACGACTAATATCAATTCGTTCAAACAACAATTGTAAATCAGTAATCTGTTGGTAAGGGGGCACCGAGCAAGGCTGCCAATTCGGTAGTTCTAACGACAGGAACCCCCTGATCTTGTCACAAGAGAACGGGAGAAACGGATGCAGCAAATTCGCTAGGTTCGCAATAATCTGAACACATGTGTATATTGCAGAATCACAAGAAACCTGATCCTCTTTTATCTGTATCCATGGTTTTTGCAGATCGAAATACTGGTTTGCCTTGCGCACGTAAGAAAAAATATACTCCAGCGCATCTTTTATATTCCCAGCCTCAATAAGCCGCCCTGATTCCAGATACAAGAGGTCGATGTTGTCCCTCCACCCCTTATCCAATTGCCCGTTCGGCACTTTCCCTTCATAAAACTTATCTACAAAAGCCAATGAACGATTCACAAAGTTACCAAATGCTCCAAGCAGCTCTCCATTATGGCTATAAATAAACTCTCTCCAGGAAAAATCCGTGTCCCGCTTCTCGGGTCCATTGGCAATTAAGAAATAACGAATAGAATCTGGCTGATACCGCTCTAAAATATCAGGTACCCAGACCGCCCAATTTCGGCTAGTGGAGAACTTCTGCCCTTCAAGGGTTAAATATTCGCTAGATATAATCCTGTCCGGTAAATGCAAACCTCCTACTCCTAATAACACAGCCGGCCATATTAAGGTGTGAAAAGGAATATTGTCTTTACCATGGACATAATAAGCGGTAATCTTCCCTTTATTCTCTAACCAAAAATCCTCCCAGCTTCCTCCGGACTGCGCAGCCCACTGCTTACTGGCTGATAGATAACCACTTACCGCCTCAATCCAAACATAAATTTTTTTATCTTCAAATCCAGCCACAGGGACATCTACACCCCAAGACAAGTCTCTTGTTACCGCGCGGTCCTGCAGCTCTTCTTGTAAATAACGTTTGGTCAGTTTAACAGCGTTTTCTCTCCAAAATTGTGCTTCCTCTACATATTCCGTTAATTCAGACTGAAAATTAGATAAGCTAAGATAATAATGTTCTGTAGGCCGTTCTGTTGGCGTACTCCCACATAATTTGCAGACTCTGTCTAACAAATCGGCAGGATCTAGAATCGTAGAACAATAATCACATTGATCCCCTCGTGCACGCTGGCCACATACCGGACAAGTCCCTTCTACATATCTGTCTGGCAAAAAGCGCTGATCTACCTCGCAGTAACATTGCGCAATGGTTTTTTTATATAAATGACCATTCTCTAGCAGCTTTGTAAACAACTCTTGCACGACCTTATGATGCTGCGGTTGATCCGTTCGAGTATATAGATCATAACTAAATCCCAGCTGTTCAAAACACTTCAGAAACTCTTCATGATATCTGCTCGCAAAGGCTCCGGGCGTAATTCCTTCATTCGCAGCCTGAACCGCTACGGGTGTGCCATGGCAATCACTGCCTGATACATATAATACGTTATCCCCTTTGGAGCGAAAATATCGTGCCAGCACATCCCCAGGCAACACACTTGATAATCTCCCAAGATGTAAAGATCCATTCGCATACGGCCAAGCACCACCTATTAACACATTACTCATTAACCTTCTCCTCCTTTTTTTAGACAACAAAAAAACTCCCATCCACAAAGGACGAGAGTTCTACTCACGTGTTACCACCTAATTTTATAAATGCCTCATGACATTTACCTCTTCAGGTACGACGTTAATTAACGTTTATACCCTAGCACTGTAACGGATGCAGGTTCCGGCGCAGCCTACAACCCATAAGGTTTCGATGCGCAGCTCTGAGACCATATTCCCAAGGGTTTTCTTTACTCCTTTTCAGCGACCGGAGCTCTCTGTTGAAAGAATTGCCGTGGTACTCTTTCTCTTCTTTGCTTTTACATATTCAAGTTACTGGAAATAATACTTAATTTATCGAGTAATGTCAATGCATAAGCTCAAACATAATGAATTCGCCATAATTCCCATGAAAAAGACCACCCAATCATAATACAATTGGATGGTCCCTGTACTTTATATTATTTCATGATTTTACAAATATCATTGGTGAATTGAACAGGATCACTAACTTGCAATCCTTCGATCAACAGGGCTTGGTTGTACAGCAAGTTCGTGTATAAACCGAGCTTCTCTTTATCGTTCTCAGCTGCCGCTTTCAAGGACTGGAATACTTCGTGATGAATGTTGATTTCGAGTACCTTGTCCGCTTGAACCTCTTGCCCATTCGGCATCGATTTCAGGATTTTTTCCATCTCGATCGTCAGTTCACCTTCTGCAGAGAGGCATACCGGATGCGTCTTCAAACGTTTGGAAGCTTTAACATTCTTCACTTTGCCGGACAGGATGTCCTTCATCGCTTCAAAAAGCTCCTTGTTTTCGTTCTCTTCCGCTTCCGTTGGCTTGTCCGCTTCGTCAGCTTCGATTCCCAGATCACCACTGGATACGGATTTAAATTCTTTTTCCTTATACGACTGGATCATCTTGATCGCAAATTCATCAATATCATCAGTGAAGTAGAGAATTTCATACCCTTTATCCGATACCAGCTCGGTTTGTGGGAGCTTTTCGATTCTGTCGATCGACTCTCCGGATGCATAATAGATGTACTTCTGATCTTCTGGCATTCTTGATACATATTCGTCCAGTGTTACCAGCTTCTTCTCCTTGGAGGAGTAGAACATCAGTAAGTCTTGAAGTGTATCTTTGTGCATTCCATAATCATTGTACACACCGAATTTAAGCTGTCTGCCAAAAGCATTATAGAACTGCTCATATTTCTCTCTTTCATCCTTCAGCAAGCTTTGCAGTTGGCTCTTCACTTTATTCTTAATGTTCTTAGCGATCAAGGTCAGCTGACGGTCATGCTGGAGCATCTCTCTGGAGATGTTCAGCGAAAGATCCTCTGAATCTACCATACCTTTTACAAAGCTAAAATAGTCAGGCAGCAGATCTGCACATTTGTTCATGATCAATACACCGTTGGAATAAAGCTCAAGACCTTTTTCATATTCCTTTGTGTAATAATCAAAAGGTGTATTTTCTGGGATGAACAGGATTGCATTATATACTACAGCACCATCGGCACTGATATGAATATGTTTAAGCGGTTTGTCGAAGCCGTAACGTTTCTCTGCATAGAAGTTATCGTAATCTTCTGTGGTCAGCTCGCTTTTGTTCTTCCGCCAGATTGGTACCATGCTGTTTACGGTTTGTTCTTGAACAACTTCCTCAAACTCGTTTTCTGTGCCTTCTTTTGGCTTTTGCTCCTTCACGTCCATCTTAATAGGGAAACGGATGAAGTCGGAGTATTTTTTAATGATGGATTTCAGGCGATATTCTTCCAGATATTCATCATATTGATCTTCTTCGGTATTCTCTTTAATCTTCAAAATAACATCAGTACCCACAGAATCCTTCTCGACAGACTCCAGAGTATAGCCGTCAGCGCCCTTAGACTCCCATTTAAAGGCCTCGTCGCTGCCTAGTGCCTTACTGATCACTGTAACGTCATCTGCCACCATAAACGCAGCGTAGAAGCCAACACCGAACTGTCCGATGATATTATGACCATCTTTAGCTTCATTCTCTTTTTTAAAAGCAAGCGATCCGCTCTTCGCGATCGTTCCTAAGTTATTCTCCAGTTCCTCTTGAGTCATCCCGATCCCTGTATCGGAAATCGTCAAGGTTCTGTTCGCCTTATCAGCACTCACTTTAATATAGTAATCCTCTTTGTTGAAGACCAGGCCTTCATCAGCTAATGCTCTGTAATAGATCTTATCAATCGCATCACTTGCATTGGAAATCAACTCGCGCAGGAAAATTTCTCGTTGGGTATAAATGGAGTTAATCATCATTTCCAGCAATCTTTTCGATTCGGCTTTAAACTCTTTTTTGGCCATGAATAAATAAATCTCCTTTCAAAATAACCTTCTTGTACAACACTCTATGATTAGCACTCTTCTTAGATGAGTGCTAATTCTTCTTTTTATATAACATAAACTGATTTTGAATGTCAATATTTATAGCGACTTTCATTAAATAATGCTACCTTTCGCTAACGATTCATTCACAAGTAACATTTGCGTTAGAAATTGCAACGGCTGAGACTTCCATTTCTTAGGATGCATCAGAAGCTGCAGATCAAAGTGAATTTCCGGATGTGCGAAGGGCAGCTCGGCCAAGTTCCCCCGCTCAATTTCTTCCTCTGCCACGATTTTTGGTAGCAGGGCAATTCCCAGACCATTCATTACACAACGTTTGATCGCTTCTAGATTCGAAAGCTCAAAGCCTATGCGGAATATAATGCCGTGATCCTTTAACAGATTCTCGAACAGACTCCGATAAATACAGCTTTCTTCAGAAACAATTAATTCACAGTTATTTAGATCCTGTAAGCTTACTATATCCTTCCGGGCAAGTGGATGATTAATGGGGGCGATCAATACAAGCGGTTCGTCTCTAATGATCGTACGATCAAGTAGAGAATCCGTAGTGGTACGATCAAGCATCAAGCCGATGTCCACTTCCCCGTCTTTTATTTTGGCCACAAGACTAGCTTCCTGCATAGTTTGTAGATGGATATCAAGTTTCGGGAATTTCGTCCTCAACTGCTGTAGGTAAGGGGGCAAGTAGAATGCGGCTAATGAATCTATTGTCCCAATTGTTAGCGTGCCTCCTATTTGCTGGGCGATGGTTTCTTTAGAACGATCATACAGATCCAAAATCTCCACGAATAGCTTCAATAGCTCTTCTCCAGGCGGGGTAAGACGCAATTGGCGACCATGCCGTTCTATTAAAGGGACTCCGTATTCCTTCTCTATCTTCTGTATTTGCATCGTAACACTCGACTGGGCATAACCTAGCTCTTCAGCAGCACGTGTAAAGCTCTGACGTTTAGCTACCTCGCGGAATGTTCGTAAATAGGTTAACTCCATAACCTCACCCTAACATCAATATTTTTGATGATACACATCATTTATTATAGCTAACGACGATGCAACATTCCATGGTAAAGTGTATGTAGAGGAATTAAAATATTTTGGAGGCCGATAATTTATGCTTACAGAACAACAGATTTATGGAATTTATGTCCCCGTGGTCACCCCGTTCAATGCTGCTGGTGAAGTCGATCTGGATTCGTATCAGCGTTATGTAAAGAACCTTATTAACAACAGCATACAAGGTCTGGTCGTTAATGGAACCACCGGTGAATCGCCAACTGTAACCGTAAATGAAATGCAGCTTCTAGTAAACACTTCTCGTGAGCTTTTACAATCTACATCTATCCCCTTAGTAGTCGGTACAGGAACCAATGACACAGCTTCTACGGTAGCACGCACAGAGATCGCAGCTAACCTTGGTGCGGATTGCGCACTAGTAGTCGTCCCTTATTATAGTCGTCCATCGCAAGAGGGCATCATTGCCCATTTCCGCAAAGCGGCAGAAGTAGGTATTCCGATCATGGCTTATGACATTCCAAGTCGTACGGGTACTGCTATGACCCTAGATACTGCACGTACAATCCTAGAAATGAATCATGTTGTCGGATTAAAAGACTGCTCTGGTAGCACCAAAATGGTTACTGAGCTAGTTCGTACAGGTAGCAAACCTGTGCTTGGCGGCGACGATTCACTCTTTTTTGAAATGCTTAGCTCCGGGGCAGCTGGTGGTATGCTTGCTACTGCGAACGTTTATCCAGCAGAATGTATCCGTATATACGAAGCCTTCAAATCGGGTCAATTCGACTTATCCAAAGAAAACTTTGAACAACTACTGCCGATCATCCGTCTCTTGTTCAAGGAATCGAACCCCGCTCCAATCAAATGGATGCTTAGCCAAAATGGCCTAATCAATTCGGATACGCTTCGCCTCCCAATGACTTCCATCAGCACAGCGCTTCAGCAAGAGCTTAGTTCTTATATTCAGGACAACGCGATTGAAGCGACTGCATAACTATAATAACAACAGCCGTTATACAGTGGGAACTGTGTAGCGGCTTTTTTGTAATGAATCTAACGTCGAAATCGCTCTCATCGAGAAGATCAGCAATAACTTTTTCGATATTATTCTAACCATTCTTCTGATTCTATCCACAGTGTATATAGTTTAGTATCGTCCACAACATCACCTCTAATTTTAAATAAAAGAGTATCACCTATTAACTTACCGCAGCATCAAAAAACAAAAAAAACCATCAGATTTCTCTGACGGTTTTGAGATCTTACTATATAAAACGTCCAGCGTTCAAAACAACTTATCTGCTGCTCGAAGTTTGCTGTCTTCCCTTGGTGAACCACTCAGACTTTGGCTTTAGTGGAGGGTTAGACTTAGGCTTTGCTTTGGCAGGCTTAGATGCCGCTGGCTTTGACCCCGCAGGTTTAGCTGTAGAAGGTCTAGAGGTCGACGGTTTTGAAGAGGCAGATCTCGAACCTGACGGTTTCGAAGATCGTTCTGTCTTCATCTGCGTTTTACGAGACATCGGATACGGGTGATCCTTCACTTCAGGAATCGATTTTCCGATCAATTTCTCAATATCTTTAAGGAACGGAAGCTCTTCAGATTCACAAAAAGAGATTGCAGTCCCGCTTAAACCCGCTCTACCCGTACGACCAATTCGGTGCACATAGGTTTCTGGAATATTAGGCAAGTTAAAGTTGATTACATGAGACAACTCATCAATATCGATTCCTCGCGCGGCGATATCCGTAGCTACTAGCACACGGGTTGCACCACTTTTAAAATTCCGCAATGCATTCTGACGATCATTCTGCGATTTATTGCCGTGAATGGCTTGTGCAGAAATGTTCACTTTTGCTAGATCACGAGTAACACGGTCTGCACCACGTTTAGTACGAGTAAACACCAGCGCAGAAACGATTGATTTATCCTGTAATAAAAGATTCAATTGGTTTTGCTTGTTTCCGTTCTCTAACAAATAGATCGATTGTTCGATTCTGTCCGCAGTAGATGACACGGGTGTGATTTCTACTTTTACTGGATTTACAAGCAAGGTTTTGATCAATTTGGAGATCTCAGTAGGCATCGTTGCCGAGAAGAACAGCGTTTGTTTTTTCGTTGGCATTTTGGCGATAATCCGCTTTACATCATGGATAAAGCCCATATCTAGCATACGGTCAGCTTCATCCAAGACAAGAATTTGGACATACTGTAAGTCCACACGTTTTTGATTGATCAGGTCGATAAGTCTACCTGGTGTAGCAATTAGAATATCAGCACCTTGATTCAGGGCACGCTCTTGTACTTTCTGTGATACACCGCCAACGATGGCAGCAGAGCGGATATCTGTATATTGGCTATACGCTTTTATGTTATCAGCAATTTGAATCGCTAGTTCTCTTGTCGGTGTTAAGATCAGTGAGCGAATACGTCGCACATTGTTTGATTTATTGGGACTTGTTTGTTCGCTTAATAATTGAATAATAGGTACAGAGAATGCAGCTGTTTTTCCTGTTCCCGTTTGAGCACATCCAAGTAAATCTCTACCTGCTAATACAGCTGGGATCGATTGCTCCTGTATTGGTGTAGGTGATGTATAGTTTTCTTTGGTTAAAGCCTTTAAAATCGCAGGCATAATATTCAGTTCGTTAAATGTCATTTTGTCTCCTTAATTTCTAATACATATATTCTTAACAAAAAATCCTTTTGTCACGTCATAAACAATAATCATAACATAATCAGTCAAATAATAATAGATATTCTTTATCATCGCACCAATTTTCATTAAAAATCCATTTCAGGATAGGATCCACCCTGAGTTCTGTGTTCCTGAATTCCTATGCTCCTGAATACACATCTTTTTGAGCGATCGGACTCTATTGCACCTATTCGTGTAAATCGGGCACAAATCCGCACAAATACGAAACAATAAGAGCTATGCAGTCGGAAAAATGTTCAAGTGAGCGGGCATATTAGTCACATAACATTTTTGCACGCAGAAAACAAACAAAAAAAAGCGAAGGATTTCTCCCCCGCTTCTTATCATTCGTATGAAGACTAGTCTACGATTTCAGCAGTGTCGCCATTGTTGGCACCTGCAGCATTAGCTTCGTCAGTATCAATATGCATATCAAGTTTGAAGCTGTCAGATACACGAGCAATTACGTTCTCCAATACGAGACCGCGGTCGCCACCCAGACGAACTTTAAGCAATTGCTTATCCGCAATGCCCCAAGCTTCAGCTTCAGATGTGTGGAAGTGAATGTGACGAGCTGCGATAATAACACCTTGTTCTAATTCAACTTCACCAGCAGGTCCTTTAAGCGTAATGCCAGGTGTTCCTTCAATATTTCCAGATTCGCGAACTGGAGCTTTCACGCCAAGTGCGAAGGAGTCAGTACGGGAAATTTCTAATTGGGAAGCCGGACGAGCAGGTCCCAAAATTCTTACCTTGTCAAATTTACCTTTGCTACCGATAACTGCTACTTGTTCATTTGCTGCAAATTGTCCTGGTTGTGAAAGTGGTTTGAACTCAGTTAATTGATATCCTGGGCCAAACAGAGCCTCCACGTGCTCTTGCGTAAGGTGAATATGTCTAGCCGACACACCTACGGGTACAGTCTTACTCATTGTAAAGTCACTCCTTGTATTTTCTCTAGTATCTGTACAAGCCATTAACCATTATACATCTTCTTACCCAAAAATAAAAAGGGCTGCATCATAACGAAGCCCCTTTTTTCGACATTTTATGTTTTTTGCACAAGATTGTCATGGTTTAGACACCTGAGAGGGCAAGTTTTCGCTTAAAAAAGAGGTCGCATTCTCATACATCCAACCTTTCACAGTATCCTCTGGATAATAACGAAGCAGCTGTTCTATAAGATCAGGGTATTTTCCCGGATGCTCCAACTTCTCCACCCAAGTATCAATGCCGTCAAAATCCGAGCCAAACATCATATGCTTCTCTCCGCCGAGACTACTTACATGTTCAATGTGCTTTAACAAATCATCCATGCAAGCCTTCCCATCATCACGTACAAACCACGGATAAAAGGTCAGGCCTATTCTTCCATCCATTGCAATCAAAGCTTTAATCTGTTCATCATTTAAATTTCTAACATGCCCACATATAGCTGCAGCATTCGAATGGGAGGCAATAAACGGACGATTACTTAAATCAGCCAACTCCCAGAACCCCGCTTGCGACAAATGCGACACATCCAGCAGCATTCCACTTTCGTTGCACCATTCTATCAGCTTTCTCCCTTTTTCCGTAAATCCACCATTTCGTTTCTCTAGCACACCATCTGCTGCCCAGTTCGCATAATTCCAAGTTACACCAAGAAAGCGTACTCCAAGTTCGAAACAGAGCTGGGCATAAAACAAGTTCCCTTCTAAGCCGTCTACGCCCTCCAGAGAGAGCATTGCTTGCGGAGGAGCACCTACTAGCCGATTCCCTACTTGCTCCTTCCACCGTAACCACTGAAGCCCATCTGTGTTCACTATCTTTTGCCTAAAGAGATCCATTTGCCCTAGGACATGTTCAAAGCTTGCTCTGCCCCTACTTGTCGAAAGATATATTGCAAAAATCTGCAATTCCACTCCGCCCGATCTTAACCGCTCTGCAGTAACATCTAATCGGGGATCATTGTCAAAATCAATATCCGGAGAGGCTTGCATTTTGCTTAGCACATCACAATGAAAATCCGCTACCTTAAGCTTATTAACACTCATTCTATAACCTCACTTTCTCGCAGTTCTAGCCGTATAATTCATCTTCCAAGACCCTATTTCAAATCCTATGCCAAAAAACTTCAGACTATAAATAAAAAGCAAAAAACCTGTTTACAAAAGTAAACAGGCTCATTCATTCTATAGGTCTATTATCTGGGTTCAACAATCAGTTTAATCGCGGTTCGATCTTCTCCATCAATCACTATATCAGTGAAAGCAGGAATGCAGATCAAATCAACTCCGCTTGGTGCAACAAATCCCCGGGCAATGGCAACTGCTTTGACTGCTTGATTCAGTGCTCCAGCTCCAATAGCTTGCAATTCGGCCGATCCACGTTCACGAAGAACACCTGCTAATGCGCCGGCGACGGAATTCGGATTGGATTTAGCTGATACTTTTAATACATCCATAGTAAGTACCTCCCCTGGGAAAATAATGGTGTTCTTCCACTACTTTAGATGTTATTCGCGAGAGAAGAAATAATTCCTTCTTTTTACGGACCACGTCTTCCAAAAACGGTGTACAAGATACTCTGTTACGATATAAAAAATATCACACTTTACCCTAACTCGGCGAAATTACCCGAATTAACAAAATACTCTGTAATACGCTTAGCTCATAACCCATTCATCTTCACGAAGCCGTATCTTCTCCAGACGAGTTGCCGCACCAGTTGATTCATCTAATTCTGCAAATAAACCGTGAAGCTGCCACTTGCCTTCATCGACAACAAATCGCGCTGGAAGCTGAGTTGTGAACTTATAAAGTACTGCATCTCTTTCCATACCCAGAATCCCTTCGCTTGAACCAACCATACCCGCATCGGTCAAATACGCAGTTCCTCCTGGCAAAATCACATCATCATTTGTCTGAACATGAGTATGTGTCCCCACAACAATCGATGCGCGACCATCCATAAAATATCCCATGGCGATTTTCTCAGAGGTTACCTCCGCATGGAAATCGACTAAAATACATTTATGATCTCTACGAAGCTCCTCCACAATTTCTTCTCCAACGCGGAAAGGACAATCGATAGCAGGTAAGAATGTCCGGCCTTGCAAATTTACAATGGCCAGTTCTTTACCGTTACCTTTAACGACCGTATAACCTCTTCCCGGTGTTCCTGGTGGAAAATTCGCAGGGCGAATAATCCGGGCTTCATCATCGATGAACTCAAAAATATCTTTATTGTCCCAGGTGTGGTTCCCCATCGTTATTCCGTGAACGCCCCAGTTAAAAAATTCATTCGCAATCGCCTTAGTGATCCCTCTTCCAGCAGCTGAATTTTCACCATTAACAATAATGATATGTGGCTGATATTTACTTTTTAGTGAGGGCAACATCTCACGAAGAGCCTTTCTGCCAACATTTCCAACGATATCTCCAATAAATAGTACTTTAATGATTCTCTCCTCCTAATCTTAACCGCTATAGCTTATGGATAAGGCCTCATATTCAAAAGAAAAAGGCCCCGCTTAGGGGCCAATTCTCAACAAATATAAGAAAGTATAAGTTACATCTTATCCCTTAACCTTATATTCCACCTATTTAGCGTATTCAACAGCCCGTGTCTCACGAATAACGGTAACTTTGATATGTCCTGGATAATCCAGTTCACTTTCAATCATCTTCGTAATATCGCGAGCAAGACGGAATGCCTCTGCATCGTCAATCTTCTCTGGCTGTACCATCACGCGTACCTCACGGCCCGCCTGAATAGCAAATGATTTCTCAACACCTTCGAATGACTCTGAGATTTCTTCCAGTTTTTCTAGACGTTTAATATACGTTTCCAGTGTTTCACGGCGAGCGCCAGGTCTTGCTGCTGACAATGCATCAGCTGCACCAACCAACATAGCAATAACCGAAGTAGCTTCGCAATCTCCATGATGAGACGCGATACTGTTGATAACAACCGGATGTTCCTTATATTTCTTCGCTAGTTCAACGCCGATCTCAACATGCGATCCTTCTACTTCATGATCCAGCGCTTTGCCGATATCATGGAGTAATCCTGCACGTTTTGCAAGCACGATGTCTTCCCCAAGCTCACCGGCCATCAGTCCAGTTAAATAAGCAACCTCCATGGAGTGCTTCAATACATTTTGACCATAGCTTGTACGGAATTTCAGACGACCCAGAATCTTGATCAAATCTGGATGTAATCCGTGAACACCCACTTCGAAAGTAGCTTGTTCACCATACTCGCGAATTCGTTCGTCCACTTCTTTGCGGGATTTCTCCACCATCTCTTCAATTCGAGCGGGATGGATACGTCCATCTGCCACAAGCTTCTCAAGTGCCGTACGGGCCACTTCACGGCGGATTGGATCAAATCCCGACAAAATAACTGCTTCCGGCGTATCATCAATAATGAGGTCGATACCTGTGAGAGTTTCAAGTGCACGAATATTACGGCCTTCACGACCGATAATCCGACCTTTCATCTCTTCGTTCGGCAGGGTAACAACTGAAACTGTTGTCTCCGCTACGTGATCAGCTGCACAGCGTTGGATAGCGAGTGTAATGATTTCGCGGGATTTCTTATCCGCTTCCTCTTTCGCCTGCTGTTCAATCTCTTTGATCATTTGAGCCGTTTCATGGCGAACTTCTTGCTCAACATTGCTAAGAATAATACTTCTTGCATCTTCGATGCTTAAATTGGAAATTCTCTCCAATTCAGTGACTTGGTTTTTGTAAATAACATCAATTTGCTGTTGGGTTTCATCAATTCGTTTCTCTTTGTTAGCTACTTGTTCTTCTTTTCTTTCAAGCGATTCCATTTTTTTATCCAGAGATTCTTCCTTTTGCAGCAAACGTCTCTCTTGCCGTTGGATTTCATTCCGACGTTCACGAGTTTCTTTCTCAGCTTCAGTACGGATTCTATGGACTTCATCCTTAGCTTCCAATACTGTTTCTTTCTTCAGCGCCTCTGCGTCTTTCTTCGCGTTCTCCACGATGACTACGGCTTCTCTTTCTGCGCTTTGAATTTTAGCTTCTGCAAGGGATTTACGAATAAAATAACCGAACCCAAAGAATAATGCAGCTACAACGAGAACGATAATGACCCAGATCCATGCTTGCATCTGTTCACCTCCTCGTTGGTTCCTCTCCAAGGTATATCCCTGGGAATTGTGCAGTTGTTAAACTATCCGTTCATCACCATACAAAAAACCGGTAAATAACCGATTGCCATACTGCACATGCTGCACATGCACACTGCCCGCCTTATCCGGCGATTACATTTCATATGAGTTGTACGCGAACCGTTTTAAAAAGTCCCCTTTTTGGGAAGGAAAAAGGATTCTTACTTTATGCCGATTCATGTTATATTTTATTATTTATAAAAAGACATTGTCAAGAGAGTCGATATGCGCATTAATGTCAAGAGAATCAGTGAGTCTAGTAAAATTCCTCATCTTCACCCTCATAATTGTCTTCTTCAAGTAAAGTATTAATCACTTGTCGCACCATATCACCCGAGAATCCACGCCGCATTAAGAAGGCTCCAGTCTTTCTGCGCTTATCTGTGGCTTCACCACGAATAAGATTCCATTTCTTACGACCAATCTGAAGTGCACTCTCTAGTTCTTGTTCAGGACTGACATTCTCTAGTGCTTCCGAAATCAAGGTTTTGTCGATTCCTTTCTCACGTAGCTCTTGGCGAATCCACATTTTCCCCTTTCGCTGGTTCGTAATGCGTTGCTCCGCCCATTGCTTTGCATACAAGGGGTCATCAAGAAATCTTTCTTGCTGCAGCCGTTGCACCACTTCCGCAATAATAGTCTCCCCTATTTCCTTCTGCCGTAAACGGCGAGTCATTTCCATAGCGGTTCGTGGCTTCCGTTCTAGATAACGAAGTCCTTCTACATAAGCTCGCTGTCGCTCATCAGCAACAACAATTTCCTCCAAATCGGCTTTCATAAAAGAATTTCCAGTAATCATCCGATATTTAATCATGACGTCTTCGTGTACAGTCATATTATAGGCTCCGAAATGTATGATATAGCGGTGGTCCGATTTCTTCTGACGTTCTACCTTAGTAATTTCTAAAAGTTCTCCATCAGGAAAATCAGATAGGACCTGTACGTCCTGCTCATCCGATTCAAAATCCATATCCAGCTGTATTACCATAGTTACTTGTCACCTCATAGCAATAAAATATCCCCACAAAGTGTCGCTTAAATTCGATGCGTACTCAGGTACTTTTGGGGACCCCAAATATATATTTTTTATACTGTTAAGAAAAGACACCCTGCAACAATGAATCACAGGGCGTCCTATTCCTTAATAAATTCTATTGTTCGATTTCGAGAAGTAGCTTCTCTTCTTCCTCTTGCTCTGCAATGATTTCCGCTTCATTTGGTGCAGCAACAATAGTGGACAGATTACTTGCTTCACGGATCTTATTCTCAATGATGAGTGCAATATCTTGATGTTCTTTCAAGAACTGTTTGGCATTCTCACGTCCTTGGCCGAGACGCTCACCCTCATAGGAATACCATGCACCACTCTTATTCACGATGTCCATTTCAGTACCGATGTCTACAAGACTTCCTTCTCTGGAAATCCCTTCACCATACATGATATCAACATCAGCTTGTTTAAATGGAGGTGCTACCTTATTCTTCACAATCTTGATCTTGGTGCGGTTACCTACAACGTCGTTACCCATCTTAATACTTTCGACGCGACGAACATCCAACCGTACGGAAGAGTAGAATTTCAACGCCCGACCACCCGGGGTTGTCTCAGGATTACCGAACATAACACCAATTTTCTCACGAAGCTGGTTAATAAAGATAGCAATTGTATTCGATTTACTAATGGCACCAGATAGCTTCCGAAGCGCTTGAGACATCAAACGAGCCTGTAGACCGACGTGAGAGTCACCCATATCACCTTCGATTTCCGCTTTAGGAACCAATGCAGCTACGGAGTCAACGACAATAATGTCTACTGCACCACTTCGTACAAGTGCTTCAGCAATCTCAAGTGCCTGTTCACCCGTATCTGGCTGAGATAACAACAATTCATCAATGTTTACGCCCAAGTTACGTGCATACTTCGGATCGAGCGCATGCTCAGCATCGATAAATGCAGCTTGTCCTCCTTGTTTTTGCACTTCTGCAATAGCATGAAGAGCAACAGTTGTTTTACCGGAGGATTCAGGTCCGTATATTTCAATGATACGTCCCTTTGGAAGTCCGCCTATACCTAACGCAATATCAAGTGCCAAAGATCCGCTAGGTACAACTTCCACTTGCATATGAGTGGATTCTCCCAGTTTCATGATCGAACCTTTACCAAATTGTTTTTCTATTTGACGAAGCGCCATATCAAGCGCTGCACGACGATCTGACAATCAGACCACTTCCTTCACTGTTTATAATAATATAATAACGTGTTTTTGAGGTCTTGCCAAGCTTTTTTTCGAACATACATTCGTTTTTTTTGTCTCAAGCGTTAATTATCCCTTTTATTGTAAGCCTCCCTCCGGACATAGAAGTTAACTGATTTTTCTACTTCACCGGACATCAACGACTTATGATCAAAACCAAAACAGCGATCAAAATCTCCGCAGATATACAAAAAACCGCAGCAAAGAAATCTCAGTGCCACGGTTCTTCCGTATGTCTCAATTATAACTGGGCTAATCTCCCATTACAAGTCTGAGCCTTCTAGCGGTGTCTCCACCTTCCGTTCCTCAAGTCTGCGCCATAGACGATACAACAGAGCTTTAACAGTACGCAGTCGTATATTTTCACGTGTACCTTTAAGATTAAGCTCATACACTTCTGTCTTACGCCCGCGTTCAGCTAAACCAATAAATACAAGTCCAACTGGCTTACGTTCAGAATAGCCTGGTCCTGCTACACCCGTTACAGATAAACCGAAATCACTATCCGCGATCATTCTCACCTGATCAGCTAACACCTCGGCAACTTCACGACTAACTGCCCCTGGAGCATCTGGCCCCTCCAAATATGCACTCGGCACATTTAGAAGTTTTTTCTTCAGGTCGTTGGAATAACAGACGATTCCTCCCGCAAACATCGAAGCACTGCCGGGAATGTTAGTTATACTCTCCATCAGCAAGCCTCCAGTGCAACTCTCTGCCGCACTTAAAGTCAGACCTGCATCCGCCATCCAATCCACAATCAATTGCTCCAGCGGCACATCAATATTTGCATATAAATGTTCTGGCAAAATCTCTTTGATCTGTTTCTCCAGAATCTCCAGCTTCTTGTAAGCTTCATGCTCGGAAGGCGCCTTTGTCGAAATACGAACGGTTACCTCTCCCTCTTTAGCGTAAGGAGCTATGGTTGGGTCTGTCTGGCTGTGAATAAGATCAATTAGCTTATCCTCAAGCAGTGATTCTCCGATACCGGCAAATTTAAGCATTTTAGAATAAAGTGGCATTTCTGTCGTCAGAGCGTGCTGCTGGAGCCACGGTACAGCTTTATCTACGAACATCGGCTTCATCTCACGAGGCGGACCCGGAAGCACAATATAATATTTCTTTTCATGCTCAAAAGCAATGCCAACAGCAAGACCAATCTCATTTGGCAAAGGTGTGGTTCCTTCAATTATAAGTGCCTGTTTACGATTATTCTCCGTCATTACGATCTTGCGATCATCAAAGAAACGTTGTACATGATCCATTGCCAAGCGATCTATATGAAGTGTGCGGCCTAAGGAAGCAGCCAGCGCGTCCTTCGTTAGATCATCTTCTGTAGGACCGATACCACCGGTAAATATGATAACATCCGCTCTGCTTTGAGCGATCTCAATGGCTTGTTGCAGACGGCTGCTGTTATCCCCAACTACGGTTTGAAAATATACATCAATCCCAATAGCAGCTAGCTCAATAGACAAAAACTGGGCATTACTATTTACGATTTGACCGAGCAAAAGCTCTGTGCCTACTGCAATAATCTCCGCTTTCATACTTGGCTTTCGCCTCCTCGTTATAATGTAGATACACTGCTTTTAGGGTTTAAAAAAGGTAATAGGTGCTTTACCTATTACCTCTCCTATATGTAGCTGCCTATAATGCTTAAGCATTATGCAGCTGTAATAGCTCCTTATTCTTCACAAAATAATCAATTCCAGAGTAGATAGTGATCAAGGCTGCAGCCCAGATGGCAATATCGTCTACAGGAATGCTGACGAATTGAAATGGGAAATTATTCAACAACAGCAGTGAGATCGCTACAATTTGTACAACCGTCTTTATCTTACCCCATTTGCTGGCGGCAACCACTTTTCCTTCTAACAATGCTATCTGGCGAAGCCCGGTTACTGCGAACTCACGACTAATGATAACAATTGCGATCCATGAATCACATCTGCCCAATTCCACAAGTGAAATCAGAACTGCGGAAACTAACAGCTTGTCCGCTAACGGATCAAGGAGCTTACCGAGATTGGTGACCATATTATATTTCCTAGCTATGTAGCCGTCTATTCCATCTGTACTCGCAGCAAGCAAAAAGATTACAGCTGCTACCAAATGATTAACAGATAGCTGAAAAGAGCCCCAATGTATCGGTTCTGGATAAAAGCTGAAATCCACCAGCAAAAAGAACATCATAATCGGGATTAGGCAAATACGTGATAGCGTGATGCGGTTGGGTAAATTCACTGAAGTTCCTCCCCTAAATCGTTCATACAAATTGCCTGGATCAGGCTCATCTTTTTCTACTTAAGCAAGTATATTATAGCTATAAATAGGTGTCAAAAAAAATACAAAGCACCCCGCATATGGTGCTGAAGTGCACTGCGGGGTACCAATTTCTATTTCATGTTCATGAATTGCAAATCTAGTGGCAAATCGGCTTTACGCAAGATCTGGATAATTTGCTGCAAATCATCACGGTTCTTACCGGTTACACGGATCTGATCTCCTTGGATCTGGCTCTTCACCTTCAATTTCGAGTCACGAATCAGGATATTAATCTTTTTCGCGTTCTCCTGATCAATCCCTTGCTTAAGACCTAAGCGCTGACGAACACTTCCCAGGGAAGCAGGCTCTACTTTGCCGAAATCCAAGTTCTTCAGCGTGATGCCTCTCTTCACCATCTTCGATTGTAAAATATCAATAACAGCGTTTAACTTATATTCGTCCTCAGAGGCGATAATAAGTGCGTCTTTCTCCAGCTTCAGACTACTCTTGCTATTCTTAAAGTCAAAGCGGTTGTCAATTTCTTTCTCTGTTTGGTGGATCGCATTGGTTAATTCCTGCATATCCATTTTAGATACGATATCAAATGAACTTTCTGAACTCATAACTACACGTCCTTTGTACTTTTTAGTCTGCTACTATTATAAAAGAATGATACCCTTAAGTCTAATATTGGATAATATGTACCTCACCCGACACAGAAAACAGCCCCACATAGTGGAGCTTTTCCTTCGAAATGAGTTGTGTTTCAGGTAGAAATAGGTCTCCAATGGAAGATATCCCTTGGAGACGCACATTCTAAATTCTCTATCTGCTTCGAAGCGGGCTCCGAAACATATCCAGAATTCCAAGCACAATATGTGCAAGACCGAACCCGAGAATTCCATAACCCCAAGCACTTGGTGTCATATAGTATCCGATAAGACTGACAATAACCCCAAGTCCAGCTACAATCCAGCTAACAATCATGAACGCACACCCCACTTTGGCTAAGAAACTGGAAACACTCTTATGTTCCCCGCAAAGCCAAAGTCTATGCATCATTTTTCTTATTGGCCTGTTTCATTAGTCTGGTCGGTAGTATCGGTGGTACCTTCATTCTGGGTCGTTTCACTTCCAGTACCATCATCCAGATTAAGTAGCAGACGAGATGATGTCTTTTCATCTGTAATTACTTGTCCATTGACAGTAATCTCAGTAGCTGGTGAATAACCAGATTTAATATACATTCCTTCACTTCCAAGCACAAAGCTCATACGATTTCCAGCCGCTGTGTTTCCAAATGAAAGTTTTTCACCTTTAGAGTTCTCACCTTTATACACCTCAAGCCAGCTTACTCCAGTAGCAGAAATTTCAACCTTCACTTCACTTCCAGCCGGAGCTGAAACCTTGAATTTTGTTGTTTTCCCTGCTTTCCCATCCGGTGTAACTGTAATGGATTGCGGGGAAGGTGTAGGTGTTGGTACTGGCGTAGGCTCTGCAGTAGGCTCTGCAGTAGGTTCCGTTGTTGCTTCTGTTCCTGCCGAAGAAGTTGGCGCCACAACGCCTCCTCCTGAAGCCGGTGGAGATGTTTGGGCTGTCGTAGGATCCTGCTGTTCGTTCGTCAGATTTGTCTGATCAATCTGAGCAGGGTCCGGTTTGTTCAAGCTAGAAGCATAAATGTAAATCACAACAATAATCAATATTGGAAATGTCCACATTAACACTGTTGGCAGCCATTTTGCATTCCGTTCTGTTTCTGGTCTACGGCTCCGTTTTTGAATCACCGTTTCCATGGCTGTGTCTTCGGGAGGGGCTGGTACATTCCCATGCTCCTCAAGCAGTTCGTCAGGGCTCATCCCTACTGCCTCTGCGTACGTTTTGATAAACGCCCTAACATAAAAACTTCCTGGAAGCACCTTATAATCTCCAGACTCGATGGCTTCCAAATACTTTTTGCGAATTTTCGTTACTTCCTGGACATCGTCAAGACTCATCCCTTTTTGCAGACGCGCCTCTTTCAATTGCCGGCCCAGTTCCGACATACCATCACCTCCTGTAAATTTCAATGAATATCATTGGTGTTCTATAAATCATCACTGTAGCTAGTCGTGAACGACTCGTACAATATTTCTTCATTTGGATTATTGCGAAGCTCGATAATAATATCAAAATCATCAAAGGTATACTCAGATTCCCGCACAAAAATATCTGGATGCTCGATCACTTTCGTGCTTGGCATACTCATAACATTTTGTAATAAATTATAATGCTTCTCATTAGAGCGGATCGTACTAACAATACCATCAATAATAAATACATTATGCGGGTTCATCTCATCTTCTGCTAATTGACTTCGCACCGTCTGACGTAAAAGTGTCGAAGAGACAAATGTCCAACGCTTCATCGCGCAGACACTGCCAGCAATGATTGATTCCGTCTTTCCTACACGGGGCATACCTCGAAGTCCTATTACCTGATTTCCATCTTTTTTAAACAGTTCCCCGAGAAAATCGACCAATAGTCCAAGCTCATCCCGGGTGAAACGAAACGTCTTCCGATCATCTGAATCCCGTTCAATATATCGCCCATGGCGCACAGCCAGCTTGTCTACGAGTCTTGGAGACCGCAGAGCTGAAACTGTAATATTATCAACTTTCTTGAGCATTTCGCCCATTAGCATTATTTTGTCATCGTCATTGGTCTCCAGCAACATTCCGCGAGTCTTTCCTTCAACGCCATTAATCGTCAGAATGTTGACTTCTAGCATCCCTAACATTGAAGCGATATCACCAAGCAGACCGGGTCTGTTCTTGTGAATCTTGTATTCCATATACCATTGTTTATATTCCACTTGTACACCTCATAGATTCCTTTTCCCGCACTTTGATATACATCAAAAAAATGCCGTTCAGACAAAGCGGTCTGAAACACGGGTCATGTTAATGATATATAAAATAAAAATGAAAGGCAAGGTCAGTCCTGTAATAATTGCAGAAAAGCTCCCACAAGGGGAGCTTTTCCGCAAGCTTAGGCGTGATTTTTCGCCAACTTGACCATGAGTTTAGCAATCGTCTGCTTTTCTTCATCGTTGCCGACGTCCCATAGCTCTTTGATTGCACGGTTTTGAGTGTTTGCTGGATCCACTTTTTCATCGAGGAATTCCCCAATTTCAAAAGCCAGCTTTGAGATTGTGTCTTCGCTCATCCCAAGTTTCTCCGCCTGTACAACTCGTTTTCCCAGGAATTTCTTCCAGGTGTCAAAGTTTTTGATTACGCTATCTTCTTGTGTCATCTTAAATCCTCCTTCATGTTTACGGTCAAACACCTGCATACAGGCTGTAAGCCGCCTTACGTGAGATTTAAAAACAACACTTATAATATGTCTTAGAAGCTAAGTTATTATGCTGGAGCTTTTCTCCAACTGAAGATCAGGTAATCCATCCACCATTTGGACTAATAATTTGGCCAGTAATATACCCGGACTCAGGCAAAGCCAAAAAATAAATTAGTGAAGATATTTCATTAGGCGTAGCCAAACGCCCTACTGGAATCTCATCCTCCAGCATACGGACTTCATCCTCCTGTAAATTGGACAACATGTTCGTATTAACCGCTCCTGGAGCTACCGCGTTAACCGTTACACCAGATGGAGCCAGCTCTTTTGCTAAAGCTTTTGTAAAGGCATTCACTCCGCCTTTGCTAGCCGAATAAGCTACTTCGCAAGAAGCTCCAGTGATTCCCCAAACGGAAGAAACGTTGATGATACGACCATAACGTTGCGATACCATGTACGGCATGAAGATTTGACTGCACATAAAGGTTCCCTTCAAGTTAATGGACATAATGTCATCCCATTCCTCTTCGGTCACGTCAGCGAGCATTCCGTAATGCGATTTACCGGCATTATTGACGAGAATATCCGGCTGCACCCCATTACTCTCAAGCTTTTCAGCCATACGTACAATCTGACTACGATCCTTCATATCGGCGTTTACTGTCATTACCTTTGCCCCAAGGGCCATGCAACGCCGCGCGACATCATTCGCAGCTTCATGTGAGTGTTTGTAATGAATAACTATATTCATCCCCACAGAAGCAAATCGTTCCGCAATGGCGCCGCCGATCCCTCCGCTTCCCCCTGTAATGAGCACTGTCATTTCCCCTAGTGGTTTGCTGCTCTCTCCCAAAACGCTCACCTAAGGACTCACCACCAATGAAACGGCAAGCTGTTCCCATTTTACATGGGCTTGCAGACGCTCGTTAACTTCCGCCAAAGTAATCGACTCATACATAGGCAGAACTTCAAACAGGTCACCACCGCGGAACTGGTAGCGTGTAAACTCATGTGCAATACTTTCAGGGGAATTAAGCATACGCAAATATCCGCCTATTTTCTTTTTCCGTGCCCGCTCGAAATCCTTCTCCGAAAAGCCAGACTTTAAGATTAGATCTACTTCTTCTTTAATTCGGTTTAACAGCAGATCAGGATCCTTCGTATCCCCACCCATTGCAGAAAAAGCATACTGCGGAGAACTATTAAATTCATGTCCAAAGCTGTCAGAGATCAATTCCTCATCATATAGCTTTTGATACAATACTGTGCTACTGCCTACCAACAAATCGAGCATTAGCTTCGTTATCAGATCGCGTTTTAGAGAAGCCTCACCTGTTAGATCTTCTACTTTTTCCTTAAAACCAAACATGATTTTAGGCATCGAAACAGCAAGCTTGCTTTCTAGCCGTTTTGTAGCGACTTGTTCGGGTTCATCTTCAAAAATACGCTTGATTTCACCCTGCTTGCCGTAGGTTTTACCTTTTTGGTTAGCGCGAATCAAGGAGAATACTTTCTCCGGGTCCACACCCCCAACCACGAACAACAACATATTGCTAGGGTGATAAAAAGCGTTATAACATGTGTACAGCGTTTCTTTCGTGATCGTACTAATCGATTCTACCGTACCTGCAATGTCAATCCGAACCGGGTGTTTCGAATACATCGCTTCAATAAGGCCAAAATACACGCGCCAGTCCGGATTATCAGCATACATATTGATTTCTTGTCCAATAATTCCCTTTTCCTTTTCTACATTTTCATCTGTAAAATAAGGTCGCTGAACAAAATCAACGAGCGTACTAAGATTGGTCTCTATATTCTCTGTTGCTGAGAAAAGATAAACGGTCTGATCAAAGCTTGTAAAAGCATTGGCCGAGGCTCCATTTGAAGCAAAGGTAGCAAAAATATCGCCTTCTGGCTCTTCAAACATCTTGTGCTCTAAAAAGTGAGCTATACCATCAGGAACAGTGGTCTCTTCTCCACCTGCGACATGAAAATGGTTGTCAACGGAACCGTATTTAGTTGCAAATGTAGCATAAGTCTTTTTGAAGGTTGGTTTCGGCAACACATATACCTGAAGTCCGTTATCCATGACCTCATGATAAATGGTCTCTTGAAGTCTGTCGTAATGAATTTGTTCCATCGTTATTCCTCCTTTCCTGTCAAGAAATAAATCGTATCCAGCTGAAAGGTTTCGGCAGCGGCTTTTACATCTTCAGCACCGATTTGTTCCACCTGCCCCAATAGCTGATCCGCTGTCCGTTCTTTTCCTGACAACTGGCGGTTGAAGTCGTAAGAGATCATTTCAAAAGCAGAATCCGGAATCTCGGAAAGCTGATTGCGGATCATAGCTTTGGTCTGACTCAGTTCCAGATCACTGATATTGCCAGCTTTCATCTCTTCCAATTGCTTCTCTATAATGTCCACGGCTTTGCCGTAATTTTGCGTTTCGATGCCGGATTGAATCGTTCCAATGCCCTTGTGGCCGTCATAACGAGACGAAGCATAGTAGGCAAGGCTTGCCTTCTCACGTACATTCACGAAGAGTTTAGAGTGTGGATACCCTCCTAATATACCGTTGTACATAATCGCGGAAGCGTAATTATCATCCTTATAAGTAATAGAGGTACGCAGGCCCAGGTTCAACTTGCCCTGACTGACATCCAGCTTCTCTTCTACAGTCCGTACCTCATTAACCGATACTGGTATGAACTTAGAGCTATATAAGCCCACCTCGGACTGAACCCGGCCGAAATGACGCTGTACAAGCTGTTCTACTTCCTCAGTGGTTGTGTCACCCACTACATAAAGATCAAGGATGGCTTCATCCAGCCAGGAATTATACGATTCATACAAACTTTTCGGAGTGATTTGATCCAGGTCCGCTCTTTGACCCAGAGGGTGAAGACGGTATGGCTCCTTGCGGCACATTTCCTCAATACAGCGTTCAGCGGCGTAACGTATCTTGTCATTTACGATAGACTCCAGCTTCTTGCGAACGGTTTCACGCTCTGTTGCAACATACGAAGGCCGGAAGCTGCTGTCTTCAACTAATGGACGAGTCAGTACTTCACCTAAGAAAGCGAAGGATTGTTCAAGTAAGCTCTCCTGGCTTTGCACAAAAGAGTCATTAATCGTATCCATGCGGAACTGAACGATTTGATAATCGCCTCTTTTATAAATATCAAACCCGAACCCAGCGCCATACAGCTCCTCTAAACGCTCGCGGAATTGCGTAGTCTCAGGATAAGTCGCGGTACCTCTGCGAAGCACGAATGGAGCCAGTGCAGTAGAGGTTACTGTATTCTCATCAAGAGGGATCCCTGCATAAAGTGAGATCGCATAGGTCTTGAACGCCTTGGTTGGCATAACGTGAATGCGCAAGCCTCCTACGGTGCCATGCTGAAATACATTATTAGTCAAGTCCAAAACTCCTTTACGGCGTGGATAGTTACTCTACATCATGTTTATGAATTATTAACCATTCTAAACCATTCCAAAGTAAGGAAGCAACCGGAAGCCTCTTCCCGGTTGCTCTTTGAATTCTCTATCCTACTGTTCTACATACAGAAAATATGCTGACCTATCGTCTTAACCTGAGGCCGGCTCCAAATCCATTTTGAGGTAGCCGTTTTAGGGTTGAAGTAATACAGACATCCTCCGGATGGATCCCAACCACTGAGTGCTTGCTGTACTGCCTTACGTGCTTGCTCATTTGGCTCCAGATAGATTTGGCCATCGGCTACAGCTGTAAATGCTCTCGGTTGAAAAATAACACCTGACGGCGTATTCGGGAAACTAGGTGATTTCACACGATTTAAAATGACCGCAGCCACAGCAACCTGGCCTTCAAAAGGCTCACCTCTGGCTTCTCCATACACGGCATTGGCCATGATCTTCAGATCATTCTCCGATAAACCCATCGAATTGCCTGAAGACAACCCTGGAGAATTCGATTTATCTGTCGTATTTGTTTTATTGCCAGTGTTTCCCTCTGCTGTCTTATTTCCCGTGCCCGTAGAAGGCTCAGTCGGCTTCCAGTTCTTCGTGGCGTTATACAGCTTCAGCTTCGTTTTGGCACCTACAATGCCATCAGACTTCATTCCGAACTTCCATTGAAACCAAGTGACTGCATTCTTCGTTTTCGGCCCAAACTGACTGTCTATTTTTCCGGCATAATAACCTAAATGCTTTAATCGTCCCTGCAATTCATAGACATCCTGACCCGTGGACCCAAGCTTAATGGGTGTTGTACTGAAAGCCGGCAAGGCTTCTTCGTCAGGATTATTTAACTCGTGGACAAATGACGCAGCAGCACTTTGCTTGGTCTGAACAATGCCATTCCCCTTGAAAAACGTTCCTGCAAACGGCGCGGCAGCAAGTGCAAGAGTTAAAGCAGCAAATATCCACATCTTTTGTTTCTTCATAGGGTTCGCTCTACCTTTCTTTTGTAAGTTCTGCATGGATGGCTAAAGTTATTATGACGACTGTCAGCGCATCCTATGCATTACTAAAAAGAAGAAATAGCTTTCCATTGTAATTGAGAATGATTATCAACTATAATCGAAATAAGAAAACCATGGAGTTGATATGAATCATGAATTTAAAGGACTACATTTTACTGTGGAACCACGCATTAATTGAAATTATAGATATACGTCATACTTCTCAACCTTTTAGTGATATGAATTCACAATAGTCCAAGTAACAGGTTCGCACTTTTAGGGAAAAACTCCCTAAAAATATTCGATATTTCCTAATATTGAATGAACTCAGGGAATTCCTCCCTAAAAATCAGGCTAATTCCCTGATTTCTTACCAAACCAGACGAATTATAGGGAGCTTTTCCCTAATTGTAATTCTGAGGACCATAATATCAGTATTTCAGGGAGAAATTCCCTAATTCTTTAATGCAGCTTCACAAAGACCATTATTTGAAGGGGCGTTTACACTTTTTCAGCAGAGTAAGGGGCGGTGCCCAAGTAGTACAAACTACTTGAGCACCGCCCCTTCTCACTGTCTATTAAATGCTAGAACTGACTTGTCCAGCTTAAGAACTGATCTTGTTATGCTGATATTGCTCCAGTGACACAAGCACCTCACGCGGCTTGCTGCCCTCGTATGGCCCAATGACCCCACGAGCCTCCATGGAGTCAATCAAACGGGCTGCACGGGTGTAACCAACCCTCATCCGGCGCTGTAGAAGCGAGACCGAAGCCTGCTTCGCTTCAAGCACGATCGTTACGGCCTGCTCATATAACTCATCCTGAGGTTCCTGATCTTCTGCGATTGTGTCATCTACCTCTGGAACAATAGACTCATCATATTCTGCTTCCCCTTGACTGCTGACATATTGAACGATCGTCTCAACCTCCTGATCGCTCATAAAAGCACCCTGTACTCGAATCGGTTTAGAAGCCCCCATCGGTAAGAACAGCATGTCTCCTCGACCCAAAAGCTTCTCCGCGCCTGGCATATCCAGAATGGTTCGAGAGTCTACATTGGACGATACACCAAAAGCTATACGAGAAGGAATATTAGCCTTAATCAAACCTGTAATGACATCTACGGAAGGACGCTGGGTAGCGATAATTAGATGAATACCAGCTGCACGCGCCATCTGTGCGAGTCGACAGATAGCATCCTCTACATCGTTAGCGGCAACCATCATCAAATCCGCAAGCTCGTCCACAATAACAACAATATAAGGAAGAATAGCCGCTGGATTCTCAGCCATCAGCTTATTATAGCCTTCCATGTTCCGTGTTCCCGATTTGGAGAAGAGTTCATACCTTTTCTCCATTTCCACAACGATCTTCTTTAAAGCTAAGCTCGCCCGCTTCGGATCAGTAACCACTGGAGCCAGAAGATGCGGAATCCCATTATAGACATTCAGCTCTACCATCTTCGGGTCCACCATCAGGAATTTGACTTCATCAGGTTTAGCTTTGTATAAAATACTCGTAATAATCCCGTTAATACAAACCGATTTACCAGAACCCGTTGCACCAGCCACCAATAAATGGGGCATCTTCGCTAAATTACCGATAATTGTCTGACCCGAAATATCACGTCCAAAGGCAATCGATAATCTGGACTCTGCTTCCTGAAAGATCTGTGTTTCCATAACTTCACGCATAGTAACAACAGACACTTCGGAATTTGGCACCTCTATTCCAATTGCTGATTTACCCGGAATGGGTGCTTCCATACGTATATCTTTGGCAGCAAGAGCAAGTGCAATGTCATCCGTCAGATTAACAATACGGCTAACCTTAACACCAATATCCGGCTGAATTTCATACCGTGTAACCGCTGGACCTCTAACTACTTCAAGAACCTTTGCCCTTACACCAAAGCTCTCAAGTGTAGCTTCTAGCTTACGGGCTGTCTGCATATAATCATTCTGATCTCCCGCTTTGCCGCTGTTGTTAGGTTTAGCTAGAAGACGGAAAGATGGCAGCTTATAAGGCTTTGGTGGAGGTGGTGCTGGTGGTGCAGGAACGATCTCGCCATCCGGAGTAGCACTTAGCAATCCATTCAAGTCTATGTTCACATTCTCCTCAGGCTCATCTGAAATCTGTTGATGAATTGGATTAGCCCCAGTAACAGGAGCTTTGCTAGTAACACCACGAGCCGCTGGAGAGAATTCACTCCAATCCTCCCTATCTTCCTCATTCAACCCTTCTGAGCGGATATGCTCAAAGAAGTCGCGGATAATTGGCGTCACAGGTTCCATATCCATATCTGCATCATCAAAATCCTGATGAATATCCTCAAGTGAAGTCACACGACTATCTACAGAAAGCCCGGAAATGATCGGACCGTGCGAAGCACTTGTTACAATTGGACCTTGATCATCATTCCCAGAATCGGCTTCCGCCTCTGAACGGGTGGAGCCTGAGAACCAACCGGATATTTTTTTCAAAAGAACAGGTTGCTTGCGGTTAGGTAAATATCGATCGTCTTCTTCCTCTTCGTCATCTTCTTCATAGACAGGCTGCTTCACCTGCCGAGTCTTAGCCTGGGCAGCTGATTTAGAAGGTCTAGCCGCTACCGGGACTGCCTTCGGACGGTTTGCCGCATGGAGACGAATCCCCTCCACAAACTTAACCGTACGAACTCGTAAAAGAGTAATAATCTCTACATAAGAGAGATTTGTAATTAACATAAAGCTGATGGCAAGCATAACTATCATGAGCAGCTTAGCGCCCAGACTACCAAAGAGCCACAGCAGCGCAGCATACTCCAACCCGCCGATATATCCACCACTTATATCCTTACCCAGCATATAGACATTACTATTGTTAACACCAGGCGAAAGAGATCCCGAAAGATCATTATGTATTTGTGTCATCACGTTGCCAGGATGGAGCAAGGACAACGGGCCAAGCTTCTGCTCCATTGCAGAAATCGTACTCATAAGGCACATGGAAAGCAGAAGCAAAAGCACGCCTGTATGCCGACTGTTCCAAGAAGAAGGCCATCTTCGATGGATCATAACCATAAGCCCATAAAAAATACCAATAAGCGGCAACACAAAATAAAATCTCCCTAATAAATAACCCGCCATACTTGAAAGTGACCGCCCTACCGCCGCTTCACCGGACAGAGCAATAACGGATATCGTTATTAGTAAAATTCCATAAATTTCATATTTTAAAACGCTGCCGAGCAGCGCTTTTTTCTTTTTCTTTTTTCGTTTAGCCACGCCAGCCACCCCCGGAACAACATTATACCATATAATGGCGTGGCGTACCTATGTTCTCTTTTGTCAAAAATTGAATCTTTATGTTAACGTAATTATCGCTCCTGGAGAGAACGACGGATCCAAATATCGCTCCAAAGGACAATCCAGCAATCTTACTATGCGCGCGCGTCCTTCCTCCATCGGCTCAACCTGCATGAGCATCCCTTGAACACTTACTTCTCGCGTTGTAGCGTAATTATTAAAGGCACCCTCCCACACCTGTTCCATCGACATTATCGTGTAGAGTGTCATTGCGTAAGCCCTCCCGAAATCGCAGCTGTAGGCGCTGCAGAGAAATCTCCACCAATCATCCGGTTAAGATGCGCTAAGGCAGCTCCGATCCCGCCCACCTCATCCATGAGACCATATTTAACGGCGTCCAACCCCCCAACGGCTGTTCCAATATCACGATTGAGCTCACCTGTCTTAAACATGAGATCACGGAACTGTTCTTCAGAAATCCGAGAATGAGAAGTAACGAATTTCACTACACGCTCCTGCATTTTTTCCATGTATTCGAACGTCTGTGGCACTCCAATTACTAAACCATTCATACGAATCGGATGTATCGTCATCGTTGCACTTTCCGCAATAATTGAATACGTAGAGGATACAGCGATCGGAACGCCAATACTATGGCCCCCTCCAATGACTACTGTTACCGTTGGTTTAGAGAGCGAAGAAATCATTTCGGCAATCGCTAGACCAGCTTCTACATCTCCACCAACCGTATTTAAAATAATAAGCAGACCTTTAATATTCTTATTCTGTTCAGCTGCCACCAGCTGGGGAATGATATGTTCGTATTTTGTCGTTTTGTTCTGAGGAGGCATTACAATATGGCCTTCAATTTGACCGATGATCGTTATGCAAAAGATATCCGGTTCACCAGTAGGTACCGCTGTTTGTCCAAGCTCTTTCAGTGCACCCATTGTAGTGGGCGGCATATTTTCATTTGTACTTGGATTTCCCTCTTGTGGTATAACTTCCTCATTCTTTGCTCCATTTGATCCATTCATGTAGTTCATCTTCGCAGCTCTCCCTTTTCTTATGCAGCTCTGGTCTGCAATAGCCTTACTAACTTTCATTAGTATGACATTTCAGGGCCCCGCATTATGCAAAGCTCTCCTCATGATGTGAATATAAACAATACAAAAACCCCTTTTCCCGTAGAAACCGTCCAATATTTCCGGGGAAAAGGGGCCAATGCCCAAGCTATATATTTATTTAAGGAGAATTCTCCTCACACTTCCATGATAATTGGCAAAATCATCGGTCTACGACGCGTTTGCTCATATAAGAAACGACCGAGTGAATCTTTTACGCTTGTTTTAAGCGATGCCCACTCATTTACTTTCTCACTCATCAGGCGCTGCAGTGTACTGGAAACAATTCGGTTCGCTTCGTCAAGCAGTCCTTCGGACTCACGGACATAAACGAAACCACGAGAAATGATGTCAGGTCCGGAGACAATTGCACCATTCTGTTTGCTTAATGTAACCACGACAACCAAAATACCATCTTGAGACAGTAACTTACGGTCACGCAATACAATATTACCTACATCACCTACACCCAGACCGTCAATCAATACGTTACCAGCCGTTACTTTACCAGCTTTACGAGCGGCACCGCCTTGAATTTCCACAATCTCACCAATTTCAGTGATGAAAATGTTCTGAGACTCTACGCCAACGGATTCTGCCAAAAGCGCATGTTTGCGTTGCATACGGTATTCACCATGAATTGGAATGAAATATTTTGGTTTCATCAGATTGAGCATAAGCTTAAGCTCTTCCTGGCTACCGTGACCAGATACGTGAACGCCAGAATTGGAACCGCTATAAATTACGTTAGCGCCAAGACGGAACAATTCATCAATGGTACGACCTACATATTTCTCGTTACCTGGTACCGGTGTTGCTGCAATAATAACAGTATCACCTGGCAAGATATCTACTTTACGATGACTGGAACGTGCCATACGGGTCAATGCAGACATTGGCTCGCCTTGGGATCCTGTGCAAAGAACAACGACACGGTTCGCTGCCATTCTGTTCATTTCTTCAGGCTCGATCAGCATACCGTCAGGTACGTTCAGATATCCAAGCTCAGAAGCAATAGATACAACGTTTACCATACTACGGCCAATTACTGTAATTTTACGACCTGTGGATTCTGCCGCATTAACCACTTGCTGAATACGGTGCACATTGGAAGCAAAAGTTGCTACAACGACACGTTGTTCAGCTTTGCGGAAAATATCTTCCAGAACAATACCAACATTCTTTTCAGATGGGGTAAAGCCTGGTTTCTCAGCATTTGTACTATCCGACAAAAGAGCAAGCACGCCCTTCTGACCAATTTCAGCCATCCGATGCAGATTTGCAAATTGACCGTTGACTGGAGTGTGGTCAAATTTGAAATCTCCCGTATGAACTACGTTACCCTCCGGTGTTTCGATGCATACACCGACGGAATCAGGAATACTGTGATTGGTTCTGAAGAAAGTAACTTTGAGTGAACTTCCCAGTTGAATTTCTGAATCTTCATTGATCAGAATCCGTTTGGTGTCACCCAGTAAGTTTGCTTCCTTCAATTTGTTTTCTACAAGGCCTAATGTAAGTCTTGTTCCGTAAACCGGAACATTCAAATTCTTCAGGACATATGGGAGACCACCGATGTGATCCTCGTGTCCGTGGGTAAGTACAATTCCTCTTACCTTGTCACGGTTCTCTGTCAAATAAGAGATATCAGGAATTACAATATCAATACCGAGCATATCTTCTTCCGGGAACTTAAGTCCCGAATCCACGACTACAATGTCAGCTCCATATTGAATGACATACATGTTTTTCCCGATTTCTCCGACTCCGCCCAATGCGAAAATCATCAATTTATCGTTGTTGTTTTTTTTGGACAAATGAATCTAACCCTCCTATGATGTTGGACGTCATACTTTTATTGGTAAATATTGAACTTCGATTATTTCAGCGGCGCTGAACACATTCTTCAAACAGCTGATAGCTTCCTAATTAACAAGGATATTCCTGATATCTGTAAAATGCGCAATGCGAAAGCTCCCGATTCCGGGCAGTAAAGTTCATATTGAAACGGACAAATGCCGTCAAAATTCACCGTCGCGCCCCTCGCGCGAAGACATTTCAATCATTTACACAGACTCATCTTGGGACCTATCCTGTCTCACAATGTAAACCATTGACGGAAGATTACCGCATATTTAATTTTAACCGCACCCAGTCACTTAAGATCATTATACATGATTTTTTTGGCAAAAGACAAGTCACCCTATCTCGTATCCAAATTCTTTCCTTAAATGTGACCCATTATTTTAGCAAAATATAATAAATATAAAAACCGGCTCTCCACAGGAGAAGCCGGTTTAAACACAAGAATATCATTGTTCAGCACTTAGTGAAATAGCGCTTCAATAAAGGCCGCTTCCGCTTCCGTAGGTGAAATAAGCGGCAATCTGACGCCTCCAACAGGCAGACCCTTCAGAGTTAAAGCATATTTGACCGCGGAAGGATTCGGTAGCGGTTGCGGGCATTCGAATAATCCCTTAAAAATTGGGAACAGTTTCCGATGAATCTCTCCCGCTCGCTGCACATTTCCGGAGCTGTATGCATAGATCATTTCTGACATCTGTGCACCAACCACATGACTAGCTACGCTGATAATTCCGTATCCACCTACAGCTAGACTAGCTAAGCCCGCTGAATCATCACCAGTATATACACGGAAGTCATCGGCAGACGCAGAAGCGATAAGTGTCACTTGATCAACAGATGCACATTCTTTTGTCGCAACAATATTCGAAATTTCTGCAAGTCGAAGGGTTGTGTCTACGCTCATACTCACACCCGTGCGACCGGGAACATTATACAGCATAACTGGCAATGAAGTCTCCGAAGCAATCGTAGAAAAATGCTGATAGAGCCCTTCCTGATTAGGCTTATTGTAATAAGGAACGACCAAAAGTACGCCATCCACACCTATTTTCTCCGCTTCCTTCGTGAGGTGAATAGAGTGCTTCGTGTTATTACTGCCTGTTCCAGCAATAATTTTACAGCGACCATTCGCCTTCTCTAGTACGAAAGAAAACAGCTGCAGTTTCTCCTCATCACTTAACGTAGGGGATTCCCCAGTTGTGCCACAGACAACCAAAGCCTCTGATTTCTGTTCCTCAATTAAATAATTGACAAGCTGTGAAGTTACATCCCAGTTGATTTCTCCATCCCCGTCAAAGGGAGTTACCATGGCTGTTATTAATCTTCCGAAATCCACTTTGAATTCCTCCTTAGCGGTGCAATTCAAACATAGCGTGCAGCGAACGCAGGGACTGCACCATATCCTCTTTCTTCACCAGCACCCAAATCGTTGTATTCGAATCTGCGGATTGGAGAATCTGAATATTTTGTGAGCTAAGTGCCTCAACGATACGAGCCATAATACCAGGCACACCATTAATTCCGCCTCCGATAACGGAAACTTTTGCACAACCTGATAAGCTCTTAGGACGCAGGCCCAATTGCTGAAGAACTGAGATGGCCTTTTCTGATTTGTCATCGAACACAGTATAAAGAGCTTCCGTAGGTGTTACATTAATAAAATCAACGCTTATTCCGTTGTCAGCCATACTTTTAAAAATTTGCAGTTGAACGCCCGTACCATTTCCATCTGGACACTCCACAGAAATCTGTGTGACGTTGCTGACATATGCAATCCCTGTTACGAAGCGATCTACAATGCCGCCAGACTGAATGTCGTTGAATCCTTCTGGATTCGTAACCAGCGTTCCTTCATTCTCAGAAAATGTTGAACGAACACGTACTGGAATTTGTGCCTGCATAGCAATCTCAACCGCACGCGGATGGATGACCTTTGCTCCTTGATGAGCCATATTACAAATTTCTGTATAACTAACATAAGTTAACGGTTTAGCATCTTCAACGATCCGCGGATCTGCTGTAAGAATCCCATTAACGTCTGTATAGATATCAACCATATCTGCATGAAGAGCAGCACCCAGTGCAGTCGCAGAGGTATCACTTCCTCCACGTCCTAAAGTCGTCAAATCACCCGCTTCAGTCTGTCCTTGGAACCCTGTCACTATAACCACTTTACCTTCACGCAATTCGCGGAGAACTCGTTCAGGACGTACATCTAGAATTCTTGCATTGCCATAGTTGCTATCGGTCAAGAAACCAGCCTGAGCTCCCGTTAATACCGTAGAAGCAATCCCTTCATTCTCCAGCAATCCACAAAGTGTAGTCGCAGAGATAATCTCACCACAGCACATCAAGAGATCCTTCTCACGCTCTGGAAGTGAATCTCCATTCTGTACGGCCCAATCCAGCAGCGTATCCGTTGCATAAGGTTCTCCGCGTCTGCCCATAGCCGAAACAACGATGACCAGACTATAGCCACTAGCGAGCTCCCGTTTGACATTACGAATGACGTGCTCTCTAGCTTGCGGTGTTGAAAGTGATGTTCCTCCGAATTTTTGTACCAGAATACCCATGTATAATTCCTCCATTATTGTCAAAGCAAACACACTAATCGTTCGTAAATAGAATTCATTTCGTTTCTAATGAGAAATTCCTTTACAGTACGTAAGCTTATTTCTTAAGTAATTTTCTTTTAATTTGAAAAATGGTTGTACCGCCCTCGAAATGAGGACGGTAGCAGTAAGCTTATATTTTTTGGTAGCAATGATCTCAGCAATGGGTTTAGCAGATCTTGGCTTTGAGCGTTAACGACCGCGTCTATTGATTAAGAAGCAACTCCAACCAAGGCGGCATTTAACTTCTCATTGCTCATTTAGTGCATCTCCCCTTTTATTATCCGCAACTAGCCCACCGATTCCGCCTTATTCTAGACGGAATGAAACTTTTCAATAATCATCGGCTGTAGTTGTTTACCTTGCAAAGCGGCATAGCAAGCTTCTGGGATAAGATCCATACGCGCTACTAACGAATTAGGTTTGCCCTCAGGGTTATCCTGTCCGAATGGCACAAAATAAATATGTTTAGCCACGAGAAGCTTTGCAATATTTGCGGCATTAAGACCTAAGCCATCATTGGTAGATATCGCGAGAACTAGTGGACGTCCATTGCGCATCTGCGATTTCGCAGCCATGAGCACTGGACTATCGGTCATAGCATTTGCCAATTTACTCGTTGTATTTCCAGTGCAAGGTGCTATGGTAAGCACATCCAGCAGCTTGGAAGGACCCAGCGGTTCCGCTTCAACAATTGTAGAAATGATATCATTACCTGTTATATCTTTCAACTGTTTTAGCCAATTTTGCGATGTTCCAAAGCGGGTGTCGGTGCCTAGTACGGATGCTGAAACTATGGGCACTACGTTTGCTCCTCCATCTACGAAGCGTTGAATTTGCGGCATTACCTCCGCAAATGTGCAGTGAGATCCGGTAATCGCATACCCTACTGTTTTTCCGTGCCAATCCATTTTATTCGTCCCCCTTGATTAAAGCCTCGTCCGATATCGACTGAACCAGCGCATTTGCCATAATAATCCCAGCGCTTTTAGGAGCTACAATGCCAGGGAGTCCAGGTGCCAGCATCGCTTTAATTCCTCTTTTCTCCGCATAACGAAAGTCACATCCACCTGGAGCGGAAGCCAGGTCAACAATTAAACAATTCGGTGAGATACGTGAAAGCACTTGTGCGGTGATGATCATACTTGGAATCGTATTAAATATTAGATCAACATCCGGCACATGAAGCAACAGTTCACTGGTCATAAACGGCTTCCAGCCCATTTCCTCAGCACGTGCATAATGTTCCTGTTTTCTAACTCCGGCTTTGACACTAGCACCCAACCCTTGCAGGCTTCTTGCCATTGTAAAACCCGTTCTGCCCAAGCCCAGTACCATCGATTTGGAACTGTGAATGGTAAAATCCGTGTTCTGTATGGCCATAACCAATGCCCCTTCCGCTGTTGGGATGGAGTTGTAGATGGCTACATCATCACGATTAAGCAATTCAATTAACTTTAACGAATGCTTGGCGCACATGCCGCGTAAGTAGCTTTTAGCCATGCCGCTATACACCAAACAATGGGGTGGCAGAGCAGCAAAATGTTCTTCCAAGAGCATCAAGCGTTCAGAAGAAAATAAAGCACTGATATTTCCTTCATCATCACAACCAATCGTAGGCAACACTAATACATCTGCATTACTAAGCAGCTCTACCGTCATCTGTTCCAGGCTCACCCCTGGGCAAGGGGTTTCCCATTTATCGAACCCGGCAGCGCTTACCGTCGCATCCAATTCCACACATTTCCGAATCACTTCAAGCTGTCTCGCGTCCCCGCCCAGGAACACGATCCTGACGCCAGTAAGCATAGGGATGACGCTCCTTTCAACATACACTATCGACTATAGAGCATCTTATGCTGGGCATTCTTAATGGGTGAAAAGCGGAGAAGAATTACCATGCAGGCTTAAATGTGTGAAACTTATAAATCGTCATATTTAAACGAAAAAAAAGCTCACGAATCACGCCGATTAGGCATAAATTCGCAAGCTTTTTAATAAGTCATATTATTTGCCAGTGTGACCGAAGCCTCCGGCTCCACGTTCTGTTTCGGATAAAGTATCTACTTCAACCAAAGTGACCACTGGAACCGCTTGAAATACCATTTGGGCAATACGCTCATTGCGAGCAATAGCAAATGGCTCTTGCCCTAGATTGATCAACAACACTTTGATCTCTCCACGATAATCAGCATCAATCGTTCCAGGTGTGTTCAAACACGTAATCCCATGCTTCAAGGCCAGTCCACTTCGTGGGCGAATCTGAGCTTCTAATCCGTCTGGCATAGCTAATGATATGCCTGTTGGAATTAATGCACGTTCTCCAGGAGCAAGCACGACTTCGCTTTCAACCGCGGCATAAAGATCATACCCGGAAGCCTGTTCTGACATTTTACAAGGAAGATTAACATCCTCGTTTCCAGCTAGTTTATTGATTTGTACGTAATAAGACAAGATCATCTCTCCTAACATTTGCAATAGCTTTATCTGTTGAACCTACCATCGCTAAAGAAAGCGGCTCAGCAAACATATTATCAAGCACACTGTTGATATTGTCCATCGTTACTAACTGAATCTTGGCGATCATATCGTCTAATGTGTTATGTTTTCCGAGCATGAGTTCATTTTTCCCAATCCGATTCATCCGGCTACTAGTGCTTTCCAGGCTAAGAATAAGGCTACCTTTAAGCTGCTCCTTGCCTTTTCGCAGTTCATCTTCACTAAGACCCTTAGTAGCAAGTTCGTACATCATTTCCTTAATTAGCTCTGTTACATCCTTAGTTTGCTTCGGTGCTGTTCCAGCATAGACCGTGAATAAACCAGAATCCGCCTGAGAACTGTGGTATGAATATACAGAATAAGCTAGGCCACGTTTTTCACGAATCTCTTGGAACATCCGTGAGCTCATCCCCCCACCAATGGCATTATTAATAAGCACCATAGCATATTGCATTGGGTCGCCAGAGCGGACCCCTGGTAAGGAAAGACAGATATGATTCTGTTCTGTTTTTTTGCGGTGAAACAACAAATCCCCATAATAATCCGGTGGAGTCAGCGGCGCAGATGTGCCATGATTAGCAAAAGAACCAAAATGCTGCTCCAGCAGCTCAATCAGTCCATCACTAATGTTCCCCGCTACACTAATTACCGTATTCTCAATCGTATACTGCTCCTTCATGTAAGCACGAAGATCATCTGGCTTCATTTCCATCAGCCGTTCCTTTAAGCCTAGGATAGAATACGCAAGCGGATGATCCTTGTAAGCAGCAGCACACATCAAATCATGCACAAGGTCGTCTGGTGTATCCTCGCACATAGAAATTTCCTCAAGGATGACGTTTTTTTCCTTCTCCAGCTCTTCAGCATCCATACGTGAACGGAAGAACATATCTGCTAACACATCTACTGCGATAGGCAGATGCTCATCCAATACCTTTGCATAATAGCAAGTATATTCCTTAGAGGTAAACGCATTTACATTGCCGCCAATAGCATCGAACTGCTCGGCAATATCCTTAGCACTATATCGGTCCGTACCTTTAAAAAGCATATGCTCTACAAAATGGGATATCCCGTTGTTTCCAGGGTGTTCATTCCGCGAACCTGTCTTCACCCAAATTCCAAATGATACGGACCGGCCGGTCGGAATTTTTTCCATCACTACTCGTAATCCATTGGATAATACTATTTTTTCCACTTCATGTCCTCCTGGCAATAGCCATGTTCTATCTAATTTAATACACGTGCCTATAATCCTACCAGAAATAGATCACTCACTCAACATCAGAGGGGATTAGACGCTCCGCTGACAGCGTTTGGCTGACTGTTCCTAGCTGTAACCCTTTTGCCTTTATCCCGCGTATCATGGCCTTCAGCGCCTTGGAGGATGAGGCAGTAGGATGCATTAGAACCAGTGTCCCGGATTCAGCTTTACTTGTGATTTTGGCAACTATAGATTCAGGAGAAGGATTGCGCCAATCCACCGTATCCACAGTCCAGAGTACAGTCTTTAAGCCCAAGCTGCTAGCAATTTCTACTGTCTCTTGATCGAAATCACCAGATGGAGGTGCGAACCATTTATTAGTGACTCCAAGTGATTCTTTTAGCAGCTTTTGCGTCTTTTCAATCTCAACTGTAGCACGCGCTCGACTTAAAGTACTCATATTGGGGTGGGTATAGGCGTGATTCTCCATCTCATGACCACGCTTTAACATTTCTGCAGCAAGCTCTGGATTCTTGCTCAGCCAGCTTCCATCCAGAAAAAACGTAACTTTCACGTTCTCTTCATCCAAAATATCCAGCATGGGCACGATATACTGATTCCCCCAAGCCACATTAATCATCAGTGATACCATCGGTTTCGCCGGATTTCCTCGATATATAGGTTCTGCTCCCAGTTCATTTAACGATACTTTTGGTTCGATCTGCCGATACACTAACTTTATGGGCTCTTTTGGTGCCAAAAGAGCATTCCGATAGGTACTCTCTACATCAATCTCAAGTCCGTTATAACCCGGAATGGCTTTCCACACCCGGTCAACCACTGCATCCACTGGAGGTGCATTTAGTTTGGCCGCGGCGGTCTCAATCCTCAGACGAAGATCGTTATTGGCCGCCTTAGGGATATCCATCCACACCGCAAGATCATCCTGCGGCTTCAATTGCGCAAGCATGTCCTTGACTGGTCCCTGTGTGCTACCAATTCCTATCACGATTGCTACACAAGCAACCACTAATGCCACTTTTTCCGTCTTCATGACGACTTCCTCCCCGGTAGAAACGAATTTCAGGTTCGTTCCACACGATTACAAAGACACTTTGTCCCAATTTATGAGACAAGGGAGGAATTTATGTCATGAACAGATACAAGACTAATAGATAGGAATGTTTGCTACAGTTTTCCACCTTCTTTCATATAAAAAAAGAGCCAGAACGCAAATCGCTTCTGTCTCTTTTAATAATGAAATTAGATCCCTTTTGTAAAGGTTATTACTAAGATCAAACTTACGCTTTAGCTCCAGTTTCCGAAGTCAACACCGCTTTACGAGACAGGTTAACCCGGCCTTGTGGATCGATCTCGGTAACTTTAACGGTAATGGTGTCACCAATAGCAACAACATCTTCTACCTTAGCTACACGCTCAGTGGACAATTGGGAAATGTGTACCAATCCGTCTTTGCCCGGAATCAGTTCAACAAATGCACCAAATTTCTCAATACGTCTAACTGTACCCACATAGATTTCTCCGACTTGTACTTCACGCACAAGACCTTCGATAATCGAACGAGCCTTTTGGATCATTTCTTCATCTGAAGAACCGATAAAGACACGGCCATCTTGTTCGATGTCGATTTTCACGCCGGTTTCTTCAATAATTTTATTGATAATCTTACCACCAGCACCGATAACATCACGGATTTTGTCCGGATTGATGTTGATAATAATGATTTTAGGAGCATATTTGGACAGATTAGGTCTTGGCGCAGAGATCGCTTCATTCATTTTGTCCAAGATGAACAGACGGCCTTCTTTAGCCTGTTGAAGTGCTTCCTGAAGAATGTTGCGGTCGATACCGGCAATCTTAATGTCCATTTGAATAGCTGTAACACCTTCTGCTGTACCAGCTACCTTGAAGTCCATATCTCCGAGATGATCTTCCATACCTTGAATATCCGTCAGGATGGAGACATGCTCTCCGTCTTTAATCAGACCCATTGCTACTCCGGCCACTGGAGCTTTGATTGGCACACCAGCGTCCATCATAGCCAGAATACTGGCACAGATGCTTGCCTGGGATGTAGAACCGTTAGATTCAATCGCTTCTGATACTAGACGAATCGTGTACGGGAATTCAGTTTCACTAGGAATTACCTTGGATAATGCACGTTCTCCAAGTGCTCCGTGACCGATTTCACGTCGTCCTGGTGCTCTAAGCGGACGAGCTTCCCCTACGCTGAACGGCGGGAAATTGTAATGGTGCATGAAACGTTTCGTTTCAGTAGGATCGATTCCGTCGAGAATTTGCACATCACCTAGTGCTCCAAGGGTACAAACGCTAAGGATTTGTGTTTGTCCACGTGTGAACAGACCGGAACCATGTGTACGCGGCAACAGGCTTGTATCACATTCAATCGGACGGATTTCATCAAGTTTACGTCCATCTGGACGAACCTTATCATGCGTGATTAGACGTCTTACTTCATCCTTCACGATATCATGGAGGACTTCTTTAACATCTTTCAGAAGCTCCGGTGCTTCTATGTACTTCTCTACGAAATACGCAACCGCTTCATCATTAACGACATCAATCGCTTCCTGACGAGCATGTTTTTCAGCAATTTTAACGGCTTCCACCAGACGAGCCTCAGCATATGCGCGGACCTCAGTATTCACGTCAGCATTCACTGTATGCAGCTTCACAGCCATTTTTTCTTTACCAGCCACTTTGACCAGTTCTTCGATGGTTGCAACGATCTTACGGATTTCATCATGACCGAACATAATCGCTTCGAGCATCACATCTTCCGTCACTTCGTTCGCTTCCGCTTCAACCATCATGATTGCTTCCTTCGTTCCAGCAACCACTACATAAATATCACTGATTGCTTGCTGAGCCATATCCGGATTGATCACAAATTCTCCATTAACCCGACCTACAGCAACACCGCCGATTGGTCCATCAAAAGGCACATCAGAAATACTAAGTGCAGCTGAAGTACCGATCATAGCAGCAATATCTGGTGCGCAGTCCTGATCCACACTCATTACCATGTTCAATACCTGAACATCGTTACGGAATCCTTCAGGGAACAGGGGTCTGATTGGACGGTCTGTCAAACGGCTTGACAGAATCGCTTTCTCACTCGGTCTGCCTTCCCGTTTAATAAATCCGCCAGGAATTTTACCTACTGCATATAATCTTTCCTCATAGTTAACTGTAAGGGGGAAAAAATCCAGATCCTTTGGCTCTTTCGAAGCCGTAACGGTACATAATACCGAAGTATCCCCATAACGCACCATAACGGCTGCGTTTGCTTGTTTAGCTAGACGGCCCGTTTCCAGCACAAGGCGTCTTCCGCCTAGCTGCATTTCTACACGTTTTTCCATAAATACCTCCTTGAATAGTAGTAGACCCGCAATCAAATATAGCAGGTTCACAAATAGATCTAATGAATCGGAAAGGCTTGTCCCTAAGGTATGTAGCCTGTTCTGTATACATATAAGAAGAAACGGCTAAGTCTCACAGATGATGTAAAGTGGCCGTTTTTACGAATAATCTCATCAGTCTTGCTATAAAGTTTTCCCTAAATTTTCAAAAAGCAACCCAGCTGTCCCGCTGTCGCTCCGAGAAGGACATACGGTATACAACCAGGCTGCTTTAAGGGTTATCTTATGGAAAATTAACGACGCAATCCCAGTCTTTCGATCAGGGCGCTGTAACGTCTGATGTCTTTGTTTTTCAAATACGCCAGAAGTTTACGACGTTGTCCAACCATTTTCAACAATCCGCGACGGGAGTGATGATCTTTCTTGTGCGTACGCAAGTGGTCAGTCAAATTAACGATGTTCTCCGTTAGGATAGCAACTTGCACCTCAGGGGATCCAGTATCGGATTCGTGAGTTTTGTGCTCGTCGATCAATTGATGTTTACGTTCTTGAGTTAATGCCATCCTGTTCACCTCCTTCAATATAATCGCCACTAGCCTCGTCACCGTCGGTGAGAACGTGCAACCAAGCTAAGGTTATGGTGCTGTAAGCCAGCAACGTTTATTAGTATAGCATCTCCATTAACAAAAGTAAACGGCTTGTCCGGGATGACTATAGATTATACCCCAAAATCTTCTTCGCGGTTTCTGCATCCTCACCGATTTGAGTAATCAATGCACCAATGGATTCGAATTTTCGTTCAGGACGAATATAAGATACTAACTCCACCTTGAGCTCTTGATCATACAAATCACCTTCAAAGTCAAACAGATGGACCTCAAAGCTTGGAGTCAATACACCCTCATGGAAGGTAGGTTTAACGCCCACATTCATAACCCCATACAAAACTTTATCCTTATAAAAGACTCGGACCGCATATACACCTTTAGTCGGGATGACAAAATGTGCACTAAGCTTCAAGTTCGCTGTTGGAAAACCAATAGTGCGACCTCTCTTCTCACCATGCCCCACTTCACCACGCAGATAATAGCAACGTCCGAACCAGGAGTTTGCCAGCTCTAAATCCCCGTTTTGGAGACTTTTACGAATGCCGGAGCTGCTTACCTTCTCTCCATCCAGCAGAAAAGGGGGAGCAACCTCTACATTCATAATACCTTCACCCAGCTTGCGAAGCATCTCAACATCGCCTTCACCATGATAACCAAAACGAAAGTCAAAGCCGACAACTGCAGTTACAATATGTAGCGGCAAAAGCATAACAGAGACAAAATTCTGAGGACTTACACGGGAAAGCTGCTCGTTAAATTCAATAACATATAAGATATCGACACCCAAACTAGCAAGAATCTCCTGCTTTTCTACGGGTGGCGTCAAATACCCTTCATAATCACCCTTACCCATAACATCTTTAGGATGGGGATGAAATGTAAGGACTGCAGCCGGCACACCTTGTTTACGGGCTAGGGCCACAGCGGATGTAATGACGCTAGCATGTCCACGATGCAATCCGTCAAACTGCCCTAGAGCAGCCACTTGAGGCTGTGCCCACTCTGCAGCAGTCTCCGGAGACATCGGATAGGTTAACGTTACGGTTCTCACGCTGTTTCTCACCTACAATTCACTTGGTAAAATTGATTTAAGCTTGTGCAAACACCTTCACTGGAGCAATTGCACCTGTATCTTCCAATTCATAAATGCCAAGAAATCCACCTTGAAGATCGTATAGCCGAAATTGACTGTTCGACTTCACCTCTGGAGCGATAAATCGTGAGGACAAACGCTGCCCCTGCAAAGCTGCCTTCTTTTTCTCATCCATTACCGTGTGCTTTGGCATATGAGAAATGGCTTCGTCTGCAGCGATTAAATGATCTACCAATGTTCCGGCTTCTTTATGAGTCGCAATATCCTCTAGCGTAAGACAATGACTAGCAGAAATCCCTGCCGACATCGTTCTCTCTAGTTTCACCATCACACCCGGCAGTCCAAGTGCTCGTCCGATGTCGACACAGAGTGTACGAATGTACGTCCCCTTAGAGCAAAGCACCCGGAATGTGATATCGGGATGATTGCCTTCCCAAGTCATATCCGTCATTTCAATTTCGTAAATCTCTACTTCACGGCTTTTACGTTCAACGGTTTTACCTTCTCTTGCCAACTCATAAAGACGTTTGCCGTCAACTTTAACCGCAGAATACATCGGTGGAACCTGAGAAATAACCCCTTTAAATGAAGCAAGCACTGACAGAATCTCTTCTTCAGTTACATGCACCTCATCTACAGTTTCTATAATGGTCCCAGTTAAGTCCTCAGTATCACTGGACATCCCCAGTCTCAATGTTGCCACATATTCTTTGGGCAACTCCTGAATATACTCCACGACACGAGTAGCGCGGCCTAAACAAAGCGGTAGCACACCTGTTACCTGTGGATCAAGTGTTCCTGTATGTCCGATCCGTTTCATGCCGAGAATACGACGCGCCTTGGCCACAACATCATGTGAAGTGAACCCGGCTGGCTTGTAAACCGCCAGTACACCTTCTAATTCACTCATAAATGACGTCTTACCTCCTCAAGCACTTGCGCTATTGCCGTTTCGAGTGTAGCTTCTATACGCGCACCTGCAGCACGGGTATGACCGCCACCTCCAAACGTTTGCGCTAGATCAGCCACATCGACCTTACCCGCAGAACGTAAGCTAACTTTAACCGCATGTTCATGAATGACTTTGAACAGAATCCCTACTTCCACACCTCGAATATTGCGAGGGTAGTTCACGAGACCTTCTAAATCTTCATTAGCAGCAGCACATTCAATCATATCCTCCGGTGTAACATAGAGCCAGGCAATATCCCCTTCGGGTGATAATTGAAGAGTATTTAACGCTTTATTTAAAATTTTAATCTGCGGCAATGTCATTTCTTCAAGTAATGTCTCAGCCAGTTCAGGACCGTTAACGCCATATGATAGCAGTTCAGATACGGCTGCCATTACTTTTGGTGATGTGTTGGTATATCGAAATCCGCCAGTATCTGTCAAAAGACCTGTGTATAAAGCTGTGGCGATATCAATGTCCCATTCAATCTCGAACGTCTTCAACAGATCGAACAAAATTTCCGCAGTCGCAGCAGCATCCGGTTTGATTAAATTCACAAGACCATAACCGTTGTTAGTGGGATGGTGGTCAATGTTCAGGATTAGAGCATCCTTCGCAAAATAGCGATGAGTTAGTCCTACTCGCTGAAAATCAGCACAGTCCACACAGATCACATTGCTGTATTGACGGGGCGGCTCACTAGAGGCCATATTGATGATTTCCTCCGAATGCCATAAGTATTCCATCCGCTTCGGTATCGGTCCTTCATTTAGCATAGTGTATTTTTTGCCCAGACATGAGAGAAGCCAGCCCACCGCTAGGGTGGAGCTGACTGCATCTCCGTCCGGCTGAACATGCGACACTACAAGGTAATCGTCGTGTTCCAGCAGAAACTCACGGGTCTGCTGGAGACTTTGTTCATAGCTCTGCATTCGCCGTCTCCTTTATAAAGGTTGTTCAAAATAGCCTTGAGCTATTTTGAACTCCTTTTGTACCTATTTCTAATCGTTCTTATGAAGCTCTCCAAGAAGTTTCTCAATGTGACTGCCATAAGCGACAGATTCATCGATCTTGAAGATCAGTTCCGGAGTATGCCGGAGGCGAATCGCCTTGCCAAGCTCGGAGCGAAGAAAACCATTTGCTTTCTCAATCGCTTTAAGGGAGCCTGACTTCTGCTCTTCATCCCCGAACACGCTTAGGTATACTTTCGCTTGCGACAGATCGTTAGTCACGTCTACGCCAGTTACAGTTACAAAACCGATTCGAGGATCTTTCAGTCCGCTTTGGATAAGTTGACTAAGCTCTTTCTTGATCTGCTCGCCTACTCGTCCTGCTCTAATTTTAGACATCTATATTCACCTCTTCGCTTAGCGCTCTACAGTTTCCATAAGAAACGCTTCGATAATGTCGCCCTCTTGGACGTCATTATAGCGTTCCAAAGTTATGCCGCATTCATAACCTTGCGCCACTTCTTTGGCATCATCTTTAAAGCGTTTCAAGGTATCAACTTTACCTGTAAATACAACGATTCCGCTACGGATCAAGCGCATTTCAGCATTACGGGTAATTTTACCATCAATAACCATACAACCTGCAATGGTACCCACTTTACTGATTTTGAATACGCTACGCACTTCAGCGTGACCGATAACGTTCTCTTTATAGATAGGATCAAGCATACCCTTCATTGCACTTTCAATTTCCTCGATTACATTGTATATGATGTTATGGAGACGAACATCTACTTTTTCTTGTTCAGCAGCTGCCTTGGTCTGAGCGTCCGGACGAACGTTAAAGCCAATAACAATAGCATTAGATGCTGCTGCAAGTGTAATATCGGATTCCGTAATGGCACCAGCACCGCTGTGAATGATCTTCACGCGGACACCTTCCACTTCGATCTTAGCCAGGGAACCTTTAAGTGCCTCGACTGAACCTTGTACGTCAGCTTTAATAATAACGTTAAGGTCTTTGATCTCGCCGTCTTTAATGTGCTGGAACAAATCATCCAATGTTACACGAGTGTTCGTATTCAGCTCAGATTGGCGTTGGGAGGTGGAACGTCTATCAGCAATCGCACGGGCTTTACGCTCGTCTTCGAAGGCCATAAACGGATCACCAGCTTGTGGTACTTCAGTCAAACCAGTAATTTCTACTGGAGTGGATGGTCCAGCTTCCTTGATCTTACGTCCTTTGTCATTAACCATCGCACGTACACGTCCGAAGCAGTTACCTGCTACAAAAGCATCGCCGACTTTCAATGTACCGTTCTGTACCAGAACACGTGCAACGGGTCCACGATTCTTATCAAGCTCAGCTTCTATAACTGTACCGCGTGCCCGTTTGTCAGGGTTCGCTTTGTACTCATTTACTTCAGCAACGAGCAGAATCATTTCCAGCAGTTCTTCCAAGTTAATACGTTGTTTTGCAGAAAGGTTAACGAAGATTGTATCTCCGCCCCACTCTTCAGGAACGAGTTCATAGCTTGTAAGCTCTTGCTTCACCTTATCAGGATCAGCACCTGGCTTATCGATTTTATTGACAGCAACAATGATCGGAAGTCCAGCAGCTTTAGCGTGTGCAATAGCTTCAACAGTCTGAGGCATAACACCGTCATCCGCAGCAACTACGATAATTGTCATATCCGTAACCTGTGCACCACGAGCACGCATAGCCGTAAATGCTTCGTGACCAGGTGTATCAAGGAACGTGATTTTCTTCTGATTGATTTCAACTTGATAAGCACCAATATGCTGTGTGATTCCGCCAGCTTCGCCTAGTGACACACTTGTCGAACGAATGGCATCCAGCAAAGTAGTTTTACCGTGGTCAACGTGACCCATGATTGTAACTACTGGAGGACGGGTCTGAAGCTCATCTTCAGTATCATTCTCTTCCACAGTTTCGAAGCTATCCTCATCAACAGGAATCTTCACTTCTACTTCTACGCCAAATTCAGCAGCGAGCAGAAGAATGGTGTCGATATCCAATTCTTGGTTAATGGTTGCCATTACACCCATAGAAATCAGCTTCTTAATTACTTCAGAAGCGTCTTTGTGAAGCAATTTCGCAGTTTCACCTACGGTCATGCTGCCACGAACGATAATTTTCTTAGGTGTATTATCAATCTTCTCACGGTGAACCATAGGTTGATTCTTGCCACGGCCATTCTTACCACCACGACCGCGGTAGTTACCGCCTTTACCATCATCAAACCGTCTATTGTTCGTATTTGGTCTACCACCGGTTGTGTTCTTCTTAGGACCTCTGTCGTCACCGCGTGTGAAACCACCGCCTGTGCCAGATTGACCTTGTGGGCGGCTGTCCGTGCGAGGTGCACTGCTTTGTCCTTGCGGACGGCTGCCAGTATTACTTCCTTGTGGACGGCTACTGCCGGTAGTACTACCTTGCGGACGGCTGCCACCTGTGTTACTTCCTTGCGGACGGCTGCCACCAGTATTACTACCTTGTGGGCGATTGCCGCCTGTACTACTTCCTTGCGGACGGCTGCCACCGGTATTGCTACCTTGTGGGCGATTGCCGCCTGTGCTACTTCCTTGCGGACGGCTTCCGGTAGTACTATTTGTACGTGGAGCTCCGCTTTGTTGCGGACGTGCATTTTGCGTTGAACCTGTTGTTGTTCTGCGGGAATCTTGTCCGCTTTGGGGCCTTGGGGACGTCGTCGATTGGTTGTTGTTTTGGTTACTGTTCATACCTACCTGCTTTTCCTGTTGATTTTTGTTGGCATTCTGAGCACTCTGGGGTTCGGCAGTTACTGCACCGGTTGACACCGGGCGGCTGCTGGAGCCGGTATCCCGCTTGGCTGCAGCGTTCGACTTGATATCCTTGAAGAATTGCTCTACTTTGTTCACGGAACCGTTCTCCATGACACTCATATGATTATTCACAGGGACATTCAAACGCTTCAGAATAGTAATAATTTCTTTACTGCTCATGTTTAGTGACTTGGCATATTCGTACACACGCAATTTATCTTTGTTCTCTTCTTTAGTCAATAAATCCACCTCCGACAGTATCTCCGAGTTGCTTGGAGATCATTTCCGCGAATCCTTTATCCGTAATGGCCAGTACTACGCGCTGGTCTTTACCAATACTTGCACCGAGGCTGTCTCGGTGAAATGCGATTACTAGTGGAATATCGTAGGTTCCGCATTTATCACGGAACTTTTTTTGGGTATTATCTGAAGCGTCACCTGCCAGAACGACCAGCTTCGCCTCTGAAGACCGTACAGCTTTGAGTACAGCCTCATCGCCGGTGACTATCTTGCCTGCTCTCATGGCAAGCCCTAAATAAGAAAGCGCCTTACTCATTATCCTCACTATCCTTTGCTGCTAGAAACTGCTCTTCCACGGAAGTAAACTCCCTGGCAAGCTGGTCATAGATTTCAGGACTCACTTGACATTTCAAAGCGCGGTCAAGTGCTTTATTCTTCTGTGCCAGCTTAAAGCATTCAAGCTTGCCGCATATGTAAGCACCACGGCCTGACTTCTTACCTGTCAGATCAATCAGTACTTCGCCCTCGGGCGTTCTAACCACTCGAATCAGCTCTTTCTTCGGCATCATCTCTTGGGTAGCAACGCATTTGCGCAGCGGCACCTTTCTTTGTTTCATACATACGCCTCCCGTCAAGCAGGTTAATTAATCAATGGAGACGGAATCCTGATGCATTTCATCAATAGAAGTTCTCGGTCTACCGTATTCCTGCTCCGCTTGACTCTCACTCTTGATATCAATTTTCCAGCCGGTAAGCTTAGCGGCAAGGCGTGCATTTTGCCCTTTAATACCGATAGCCAGTGATAATTGATAATCAGGAACGATCACCCGTGCCATTTTCTCTGCTTCAAAGACTTGAACTTCAAGCACCTTGGAAGGGCTGAGTGCATTAGCAACATACTCTTGCACCAGATCAGAGTAACGGACGATATCGATCTTCTCGCCACGAAGCTCAGTAACGATGGTTTGAACGCGTGTTCCTCTTGGGCCTACGCAAGAACCAACTGGATCCACTTCCGGATTGCGGGAATACACAGCAATCTTCGAACGGAAGCCAGCTTCACGAGCTACGGAACGAATTTCAACTACACCATCAAAAATTTCCGGAACTTCTAGTTCGAACAGACGCTTCAGCAATCCGGGATGACTGCGGGACAGCATAATTTGCGGTCCTTTAGTGGTATTCTCAACTTTAGTGATATAAGCCTTGATACGCTCACTTTGCTTAAACTTCTCACCTGGCATCAATTCACTAAGCGGCAAGACCGCTTCGATTTTACCAAGATCAATGTAGATGTTCCGCATATCTTGACGTTGTACAAGTCCTGTTACAATATCATCTTCTTTGTCAATAAAGGCATTATAGATGAGTCCACGCTCTGCTTCGCGAATCCGTTGTGTTACAACCTGCTTTGCAGTCTGTGCAGCAATGCGCCCGAAATCACGTGGTGTTACTTCAAGCTCAGCAATGTCTTCAAGCTGGAAATGCGGGTTAATTTCTCTGGCTGCCGGCAATGAGATTTCAGTCCTTGTATCCAGGACCTCTTCAACAATTAGCTTGCGGGCAAACACTTTAATGACACCTGTGTTGCGGTTCATATCAACACGCACGTTCTGTGCTGCATTGAAATTACGTTTATAACTAGAGATCAGCGCCGCTTCGATCGCTTCGAACAGCACATCTTTACTGATGCCTCTCTCCCTTTCCAGCTCATTCATTGCTTCAATAAACTCCATACTCATGAATTTCCGGCCCCCCTTTCAAGACGTTAAAAAATAATGGCCAATCTCGCGCTTGCGACTTTGGCATACGGTATTACATGTTCTTTTTTGCCCGCGGAGATGAGCAGTTCCTCGTTCTCGAACGAGAGCAAACGACCTTCAAATTCTTTGAGTCCTTGAATCGGCTCATAAACAGTCACATACACGTCCTTACCTACCGCTTTAGCTACATCCGCAGCTTTTTTGAGAGGACGCTCTGCTCCCGGTGAGGAAACCTCAAGGAAATATGCCTCAGGGATAGGATCATTCTCATCCAACTGCTGACTGAAATATTCGCTAATGCTTCCGCAGTCATCAATATCAATGCCGCCTTCTTTATCTACGAATATACGCAGAAACCAATTGGAGCCTTCCTTCACGTATTCAACGTCCACCAGTTCGAAACCATTGTCGTCGAGATAGGGCCCGAGCATCTGCTCTACCGTTTGTTTAATTTTAGATTTGGGTGTGCTCAAAAGAAAATTACCTCCACGAACTTGTCTTTTGCTATATACCAAAGATAAAGAGTGGGTTTCCCCACTCTTTACACAACGGACTTATCTCATTATTACCAAAGAAATTATACCATAGTGAGTCTGGACTGACAAGTGCTAGCCCTTGACTCCCCCTTTGGAGCTCTCTTTTCTAGCCATGAAATAAGTGTTGTTAAAGCCTTTAAAATAGGGAAAGTTGATTGCTCTCCGGTAAGCCGCGGAAGCAGCCCATATTGGTTAGCAGCTCAATAACTGTCTTACTCGCCTTGGATTTCTGCTGGAAATCCTCAATAGAAAGGAACTCCCCGGCATCTTTCGCAGCAGCTATGTTGATAGCAGCATTCTCACCAATTCCCGCTAATGCGGAAAACGGAGGAATCAAACTCTTGTCATCAACAATAAACTTATTCGCTTCTGAGCGGTAAAGATCAATGTTTTTGAATGTAAACCCACGTGCCGTCATCTCCAAAGCCATTTCAAGGACAGGCAACATAGCCTTTTCCTTAGGCAAAGCTTGAAATCCTTTTTGCTCAATGTCTACGATCTGACGGTTGATCGCTTCATATCCCTTACAGCACAATTCAATATCAAAATCTGCTGCACGTACAGAGAAATAAGTCGCATAATATTCAATAGGATGATACAGCTTGAAGTAAGCGGTACGTACTGCAGAAATAACGTATGCAGCAGCATGCGCCTTCGGGAACATGTATTGAATCTTCAGACAAGAATCAATATACCATTGTGGAACCTTGCACTTTTTCATTTCCTCGATCCATTCGTCAGATAAACCTTTACCTTTACGAACACTCTCGGTAATTTTAAAGGCCAAGCTCGCATCCATTCCCGCTTTATAAATTAAGAAGAGCATGATGTCATCACGACAACCGATAACAGTCTTAATGTTACAAGTGTTATTCTTTATAAGCTCTTGCGCGTTACCAAGCCAAACCCCAGTACCATGAGACAAACCTGATATTTGCAGTAAGTCAGCAAAGCTGGATGGTTTCGACTCAATAAGCATTTGACGTACGAACTTGGTACCCATTTCGGGCACACCATATGTCGCAACTGGTGATCTGATTTCGTCAGGTCTCACTCCAAGTGCATCTGTAGAGTTAAACATGCTCATGACTTTCGGATCATTCATCGGGATAGTAGTTGGATCAACACCTGTCAAATCCTGCAGCATCCGCATCATTGTCGGATCATCATGACCCAGAATATCAAGTTTCAACAGATTCGCGTCAAAAGCATGATAATCAAAGTGCGTGGTCTTCCACTCGGCATTGACATCATCCGCTGGAAATTGCACGGGTGTAATATCTTCAACCTCCATGTAATCTGGAACAACAACTATACCGCCGGGATGTTGTCCCGTACTGCGTTTAACGCCTGTGCATCCAGCTGCCAGCCGGCCAACTTCAGCTCCACGCCAACGTTTCTGGTGCAGTTCTTCGTATTTCTTCGTGAAACCGAAGGCAGTCTTCTCAGCGACGGTACCGATCGTTCCGGCACGGAATACATTTTTCTCACCAAACATTTCTTTGGTAAAGTTATGGGCATTCGGCTGATATTCCCCTGAGAAGTTCAAATCGATATCGGGAACTTTGTCGCCCTTAAATCCGAGGAAGGTCTCAAACGGAATATCCTGCCCTTCGCCTTTGAGCTTCTCACCGCAATCCGGACATACTTTGTCCGGTAAGTCGAATCCGCTCCGCACACTGCCGTCCAGGAACCATTCACTATGGCGACACTCGGGGTTTAGGCAAATATAATGCGCGGGCAAAGGATTAACTTCTGAAATCCCAAGAAATGTCGCTACTACAGAGGAGCCTACGGAACCCCGCGAACCTACGAGATATCCGTCCTTATTTGATTTTTTAACGAGACGTTCAGAAATCAAATAGTTGGCAGAGAACCCGAATTTGATAATTGGTGCAAGCTCTTTCTCCAAACGGGCAATGACTACCTCAGGCAATTCTTCGCCATAAATGGATTTCGCAGTGTTATAACAGGTCTCGCGAATTTCTTCGTCCGCCCCTTCAAGAATGGGTGTAAATAGCTTATCCGGAAACAGCTCCAGCTCTTCAAAACGTTCCGCCAGCTCAACTGTATTCGTAACTACGACTTCCATTGCTTTTTCAGCACCGAGAAATTCGAATTCAGACAGCATTTCATCGGTTGTGCGGAAGTGTGCATCTGGTTTACGTTGGTCTTTAAGCGGACTAAAGCCTGTGATTCCATTAATGGTAATATCACGATACAGCTTGTCCCGGGGTTCAAGATAATGCACATTCCCCGTTGCGATAACAGGTTTATTCAACTGTTCCCCTATTTCACAAACCTTGCGGACTACATCACGAAGCTCATCAGGGCCTGCTACAAAGCCCTTGTCTACCAAATGCATGTACATGGTCAATGGCTGTATCTCTAGCACATCATAAAAATGAGCAACCTCCATGGCTTCCTCAGTCGTTTTGTTGAGTACTGCTTCAAAAAACTCTCCACGTTCACAACCGGAAATCACGAGCAGTCCATCTCTATGCTCTTCCAGCTTGGATTTCGGAATACAAGGAACACGCTTGAAATATTCCGTATGTGACATGGAAATGAGCTTATAGAGATTTTTTTTGCCTACTTGATTAAGTGCATAAATATTACAGTGGAACGGTCTTGTGTTCGAAAGATCATTACCCACATAATCGTTTAGTCGATCAAGGCGGGTCATGCCCTTCATCTTTTCAGCATCTGCGAGCAATCCTGTTAATATTCCACCGAGTGCTATAGTATCATCAATCGCTCGGTGATGGCTTTCCAGAAGAACTTTATATTTATCGGCTAATGTGTTCAGCCTGTGATTCTTCATGCTTGGATATAGTAACCGGGCGAGCTCAAGCGTATCAAGAGATGGATTCGGAAGATCAGGTTCACCTATTTTACGTAACGAGGCCTGAATAAAACCCATATCAAATCTGGCGTTATGTGCAACAAGGATACTGTCACCCACAAATTCAACAAACTTACGCAGTACTGGTTCAAGATCAGGAGCATCCTTCACCATTTCATCCGTAATATTGGTCAATTGCTGAATATGATAAGGGATCTTCTCATGCGGATTAACAAAAGTAGAATAACGGTCTACTTCTTTGCCTTCGCACATTTTAATGGCCGCCAGCTCTGTAATATTATTGCGGGTAATCGATAACCCCGTGGTCTCTATATCAAACACTACATAGGTAGCTGTCTTCAAGTCCAAAGGCTGAGCATTCTCGACAATATTCACAGAGTCATTCACAACATTGGCTTCCACGCCATAAATCATTTTTATCTTATGCTTATGAGCTGCATGGTTCGCATCCGGAAAAGCCTGAACTCCGCCATGATCAGAAATAGCAATCGCAGGATGACCCCACTGGGCAGCTGTTTTGACATAGGTAGTGATCGGAGTGACCGCATCCATCGTACTCATCGTAGTGTGAAGGTGAAACTCCACCCGTTTCTTAGGAGCTGTATCTTTACGCGCAGGCGGTGCCTTAACTTCTGTTAAGTCCGAAGGAATCATCACTAGCTCAGGAATCTGCATAAACCGGTCATATTCCACTTTTCCGCGTGCTCTTACCCATTTACCGTTAGCTAACTGACTCATAACCTTCAGATCATCTTTAGTCTTCGCGAACATCTTCATTTGTAGAGAATCCGTAAAATCGGTCAGACTGAAAGTGAACAAGGTACTGCCATTGCGAAGTTCCTTACGATCCAGACCAAAAATGGTACCCTGAATAGTAATTTTCTTCTCTTCATCTTGAATTTCAAGAATCGGTACAGCCTGTTCCTTAATTTCATACCCCACTTGAAGCTTAATGACTTCACTAGGATCGCTATCATCAGCAGGAGCTTCTGTTTCTACTGCAGTCATCATCTGCTCAACGATCTCGCGTTGTTCTTGCTGAAGCTTTTGCTGAAATTCTTCATATGCCTCAACATTATTATTTTCATTCTCTGCCATTAGCACTTTAACTTTTAAGGTCAGACCGAAATACGTATCATAAAATTTAATAATCGCCCCATCGATGCCTTTTTTACGAGCCAGCTCCATAGAAGTGGAGTCACTCATCGTCAACATTAAAGTGTCCTCTTTAAGCTCTTGGGTAGAACGTGTCAGCCAGCCATTAACCGAAGGGACCTCGCGAGTCACCCACTCCAGAAACAATCCCCAATATTCTTGGACTATCTCTGCTCTACTAACTTTTTGATCATATACGAATAAAAAGCTTACTTTGGCTATATGCTGTAGCTTCTCCCGCATTCTGAGGCAAAATGTCCGGTATACCTGCGCTGGAACCAGGCTTTCTTTCGCAATCATAATTTGCCAGTCTCGGTTACCACGGCTGATCTCTACACGCTCTATATATCCATCTAAAAAGTAGGGATCCATAATTGCAGGTGGAATTTCACCTTGCTTCATCAAGAGCTCGAATCTTTTTCTTCTCTCCTGGTTTTGTTCCATGCTTTCCTCCCACCTTTGATAACTCCGTAAAACACAATCAATGATATTCAGTGAAAGTACAATATGATAAAAAAACGACGTTGTCGGCTTTTAAAGACAATATCTGTTTCTCGTAAAAATAAAAGGGATAATTTATAGTGCAAACCTATAAATTCTTATATTTTAAAAAGCTTCTGGATTCAAAAAGCATTGGGTACTTTCGGCCCGCTGACTCCTCTCTCCAGAAGCTAGATTAAAATACTACAAGACTGTTGATCGGTGCCAAAAGATTAATAGGCCTTTGCAAAAACCACAGTATGCTCAGCTGGTTTGCCACAGCAAATGCAGACTTGCTTCTTCTCCGCCGGATCGAAAGGAATGTTGCGGCTTCCCGCACCTGTCTCTTCCTTAACTTTGGACTCGCATGCTTCGGAACCACACCAGCCAGCTAGTGCAAAGCCGCGTTTTTCTTCCATTGAAGCTTTCATTTCTTCCAAGGAATCCACAGAATAGAAATGGTCCTCGCGGAATTTCAAGGCACGTTCGAACATTTCATTATGAACCTGTTCGAGCATTGCTTGAACTTCTTCTACGAGGTTCTCTTGCTGAATAACCTTCTTCTCACCTGTGACACGGGAGACGATTACGCAGACGCCATTCTCCATGTCGCGTGGTCCAAGCTCCAAGCGCACAGGTATACCGCGCATTTCATATTCATTGAACTTCCAACCTGGCGTTACATCCGAACGATCATCGACACGTACACGAACGCCTGCGTTCTTCAGTTCCTTGAACAGCTCGTCCGTCCGTCCAATCACGGCTTCGCGAGTTTTAGGAGGTCCGATCGGAATCATAATTACTTGAGTTGGCGCTACCTTAGGCGGTAGAACAAGCCCACGGTCATCGCCATGCACCATAATCAGCGAACCAATCAAGCGTGTAGTGGATCCCCATGAGGTCGTATGCACATATTCTAAATTATTGTCGCGGCTCAAATACTGGATCTCAAATGCTGTTGCAAACTTGGTACCCAAGTAATGTGAGGTAGCAGCCTGAACAGCACGTCCATCTTTCATCATCGCTTCAATAGAATACGTATCTACAGCACCAGCAAAACGCTCGGAAGGTGTCTTTTGTCCAGTAATCACCGGAATAGCAAGGAAAGTCTCGGCAAAATCACGGTAGTTATCCAGCATCTTCATGGTTTCTTCACGAGCTTCAGCTTCATTCTCATGTGCAGTATGCCCTTCTTGCCAAAGAAACTCAGTAGTGCGGATAAATGGTAACGTACGCTTCTCCCAACGAACCACGTTCGCCCATTGATTGATAAGTACAGGAAGGTCACGATAGGACTGAATCCATTTGGAATACATATGCCCGAACATGGTTTCAGAAGTAGGACGGACAGCCAGACGTTCTTCAAGCACGTCTCCACCAGCCTCAGTTACCCATGGCAGTTCGGGATTAAAGCCTTCAATATGATCCTTTTCCTTTTGAAAGAAACTCTCTGGAATGAACACTGGAAAATAAGCATTACGATGCCCTGTTTCCTTAAGGCGACGGTTCATTTCCGCCTGAATATGCTCCCATATTTCATAGCCCTCTGGCTTAAATACGATACAGCCACGAACAGGAGAGTAGTCCATCAAGTCCCCTTTTTTTATAACATCAATATACCAGCGTGAGAAATCCTCGCTTTGCGGCGTGATTTCCGTAACGAATTGCTTATCTTTTGCCATGTAATGGAATGCCTCCCGAAGAAAATTAGCCGCTGATCAAACGTAAAATATCATTATACGTAACAGCAATCATTAATAAAAATAACAGTGCAAATCCGACAAAGTGAACCATACCTTCACGGCTCGGGTCTACAGGTTTACCGCGTAATGCCTCCACACCTAGGAACGCCAGACGGCTTCCATCGAGTGCTGGAATCGGTAATAGGTTGAAAATCCCCAGATACAAGCTTAGGATAGCAGCCCAATAGGTAAGATACTGAATGCCTTGTTGGGCAATTTGACCGGTTACTTCAAAGGTACGAACCGGACCTCCAATATCATCCATATTAAATTTATTGATCAATTGCTTAAAGCCCAGAAAGATAGCTTCCGTCGTATCGACCATAGCTTTACCTGAACCTGTCAACGTCTCTCCAACCCCTGCTTTGCGGGTAGGAAGCTCAGGTGTAATCCCTATTTTACCGCCTTCTTGTCCCTCCATGCTACGAGGAACGAGAGTCACATTAAGGGTCTCATCACCACGTTGCAGCATCCATTTCATTTCTTTCCCTTTGGACTCCGAGGTTAAGTCAATCATTTTTTGGTAATCGGCACCAATCTTCTCACCGTTGATGGATACAATGATGTCACCCTTTTGCAATCCCGCCTCTTGTGCAGGCATTCCTTCAGAGACATCACCGATCTTAACATAAGTAGGGTTCTCCACCGGAATCCCAACCATTTGCAAATGGATGGCAAACAGAACAAAGGCTAACAGGAAGTTCATCACAGGACCCGCAACAATAGCCAATGCCCGCTGACCCACGGTTTTACTACCGAATTGGCGGTCTTTAGGCGCAATTTGAGTCTGCTGCGTTCCTTTAATCATCATCGCTTGCGGATGAACATCATAAGTAGTAACTTCGCCATCCACATCCAAGCGGATTTGCAGATCATTTTCAAGATCAGTATGCAAAGCCTCACCACGGATAACATTTTTACGTGTATCCAATGCGTCCAGATAAATATTTTTCACTTTGTTATCCTGACCAAGTCTTACTGCAATGGTTTGTCCAGAGCCAATCTCAATAATCTCTGGATCTTCACCAGCCATCCGAGCATAACCGCCAAAAGGCAGTAAACGCAAAGTGAACTGTGTCTCATTCCGTTTATAAGAAAACAGTTTCGGACCGAAACCGATAGCAAATTCCCTCACGAGAATACCGGCGCGTTTGGCAAAATAATAGTGACCCCATTCATGTACAGTCACCAGAACAAAAAACATGAGCACCGTTAATAAAACGACTTGAACCATTTCCAAACGTATCATCCCCCTTTAGCTGTAAGACCGAAGTATGTCCTCTTAATTTATCATTATTCTCCGATCAGGCACAAGAGAATCAACTGTCCCAACCTATTTTTAGGGCAAAGTAAGTATTTCCAGCCAAAAAGAGATCAATCTACATTCTACAACGTTGCTGCCAGCTCACGAACACGCTTATCACAGGATTCAATTTGTTCTAAATTCGGATTATCCTCGTTAATATGAAGATGAAGCACTTCTCCGATGATCTCCTCAATGCGCAGGAATGGGATCTCATGACTCAAGAAACGAGCAACAGCAATTTCATTTGCTGCATTAAAAGCTGTAGTAGCTGTCCCTCCAGCTTTTCCACAATCCATGGCTAGCTTAAGCGCAGGGAATCGTTCATAGTCCATTTCTCGGAAAGTCAAACGTCCAACTTCAGCCAACGACAAACGCTGTGCCGGTGACTCCCAGCGTTCGGGATAAGTGAGCGCATATTGAATGGGGACACGCATATCGGGATTACCAAGCTGAGCAATAATGCTGCTGTCACGGAACTCCACATAAGAGTGAATGATACTCTCTGGATGCAAAAGTACATTTACTTGTTCATAAGGTAGACCAAATAGCCAATGCGCTTCAATCACCTCAAGCCCTTTATTCACCATTGTAGCAGAATCAATCGTGATTTTCGCGCCCATGCTCCAATTCGGATGACGAAGTGCATCTTCTACCGTTACATTCTTGAGTTGATCACGAGTGAAATCCCGGAAGGATCCACCAGAAGCTGTTAAAGTGATGCAAGCAATATCCGCGAGATTCTCACCATTTAAGCACTGAAAAATAGCAGAATGCTCGCTATCGATAGGTAACAACTTAACACCTTTACGATTAGCTAGATCAGTGACGAGGTGTCCTGCCGTTACCAAAGTCTCTTTATTAGCTAGTCCAATATGTTTGCCTGCTTCGATCGCAGCTAACGTGGATTGGAGGCCTACACTACCCATAACAGCCGTTACGACCATTTCGGCATCTCCACCTGCTGCCACCTCAACAAGACCTTCATTCCCGCTGTATAGCTGTATGCCTGAAGGCAGACTGGATCTAATCTCATCTGCCAGCTCCTTTGTCGCAACAGAAACACGACGAGGATTAAACCGACGAACTTGTTCCAGCAATAACGCTGTATTCGTTCCAGCTGCCAAGCCATCTACTTGAAAAGAGTCTGGGTGCATAGCGATGACATCTAGAGTCTGAGTGCCGATCGAACCTGTGGAACCAAGAACACTTATTTTTTTCATAGTTATACCCTCTCCTTCCGTTAATAGTAAGGCATAAGCATTACGATATGTACGAATGGAAATACGATAATCCAGCTGTCACATCGATCAAGAATACCACCGTGACCTGGCAGTAGCGTGCCTGAATCTTTGATGCCATACGCACGTTTATAGGCAGATTGTACAAGATCACCAAGCTGACCCAGCACCGCACAAGAAAGCCCTATAAGGAGTGCTCGTCCAATCGCAAGTTGTTCAGGAGCAAATATTGCAAAAACGATAGCGATCAGCATCGAGATCAGTACTCCACCTACGGCACCTTCCACCGTTTTGTTCGGACTGATGGCAGGCCAAAGTTTGTTCTTCCCCATGCTTCTTCCAACAAAGTATGCCCCGGCATCACTACCCCAAATGCAGAAAAGGAGTAAAAAAGTCCAGAACAAACCATGTCCGTCATCCGATGCACGAGCCATGGCCATATAAGAAAAACCCATTCCAATGTATACTATACCAGTAAACAGCAAGGCTGTTACTCGAATATCTAATTTATTTTTAGTAAAAACTGTAACTAAAAGGAACAAGAGCAGCAGAATCCAAATTCCTTGTTCCCACGATAAGGGTGCAGAGATCCCAAGCAAATTCCAAGGGATCATGAAACTTAGAATGGCTGCATAACCAAGAACGGTAGAACCGGAAAGCGCAGGTATCCCTATCATTTTCACAAATTCATAAAACCCGATAAAAGCCATGGCAGTAAGTAACAACTGGTATGGCCAGTTTCCCAACACGCATAAGCCTAAAAATAGTGCTCCGGCAACAATTCCGGTAATCAATCGCTGCTTCAAAGGTTTCCATCTCCTATCAAGCTACTTCAGTCCACCATAACGGCGTGTACGGCGTTGATATTCAGCAACTGCCTGATGCAAATGCTCCTTATCAAATTCAGGCCAATACACATCAGTAAACCACAGCTCACTATAAGCAAGCTGCCATAGCATGAAATTGCTAAGTCGCATTTCTCCACTTGTACGTATAAGCAAATCCGGATCTGGTAACCCACCAGATAACATTCGGCTATCGATTAGATCAGTCGTAATATCTTCCGGTGTCAAAGCCCCTGATTGGATGTCCTTACCAATGCTGCGCATGCAGTCCTCAATTTCTTTGCGCCCCCCATAATTAAGAGCAAAATTCAATATAAGTCCAGTATTGCCCTGTGTCCGGGAAATAGCTTCTTCCATAGCTTTGCGTGTAAATGAAGGCAATGCATCAGTATCACCCATCATACGTACTTGGACATTCTTCTCAATCAGCTCATCAAGCTCAATGGCTAGAAACTCCACTGGCAAGCGCATCAGATAATCGACTTCTTCCTTTGGTCGTTTCCAATTTTCTGTCGAGAACGCATACATCGTCAAAAACTCAACACCCAGTTCGTCTGCAGCGATTGTAGCACGTTTAACAGCCTTCATGCCATTCTGATGACCCACAACGCGCGGCAACCCGCGGCGTTTAGCCCAACGCCCATTGCCGTCCATAATAACAGCCACATGCCGGGGAATGTTATCCGGTGAAATCTCGACTGGCTGTTGCCTGTCTTTACGGCTCAGCCACGCTTGAACCCGTTTGATCATTTCCGTTTCCTCCAAGCTCTTATCAGAAAGAGACAAACCCCACCATTAACGGAGGGGCCTCAAGTCTCTAGAATATCTTTATACTTCCATAATCTCTTTTTCTTTGGATACAAGCACTTTGTCGACCTCGGCTATGAACTTATCCGTTGTCTTTTGAATGTCTTCCTGATGGCCACGGGACTCATCTTCCGAGATACCGTTTTTCTCCATCTTCTTAATATCATCGTTGGCATCACGGCGAATGTTGCGGATCGCTACTTTCGCTTCTTCACCAAATTTCTTCGTCAATTTCACCAAATCCGTCCGACGTTCTTCAGTAAGCGGAGGGATAGAAAGACGAATGATTGTTCCGTCATTAGCAGGCGTTAAACCGATATCCGATTTCATGATCGCCCGTTCAATGTCAGACATCGATGTTTTGTCCCACGGCTGGATTAACAGTGTCCGGGAATCCGGAGTACTGATGTTCGCCAGCTGATTGATTGGAGTAGGGGAACCGTAATATTCAACTTGAATGCGATCTAGCAGTGATGTTGTTGCACGTCCTGCACGCAATGTTGCCAAGTCACGTTTCAGCGATGAAATCGCTTTTTCCATACGCTCTTCGGCATTTTTTTTGACCGATTGTGGCATTAATCTACACTCCCTTTAACAATCGTTCCGATCTTCTCACCGAGAACGACACGTTTGATATTGCCTTGTTCAGTAATGGCAAATACAATGAGCGGTATATTATTATCCATGCATAGAGATGAAGCTGTGGAATCCATAACACCAAGGTTTTTGTTCAGAACATCCATGTAAGTGAGCTGTTCAAACTTCTCGGCTGTGCTGTCTTTAAACGGATCAGCTGAATATACACCATCAACCTTGTTCTTCGCCATCAGAATCACTTCTGCTTCGATTTCTGCTGCTCTAAGTGCTGCAGTAGTATCAGTAGAGAAGAAAGGATTACCTGTGCCTGCTGCAAAAATAACAACACGGCCCTTCTCCAGGTGGCGAATCGCACGACGACGAATGTACGGTTCAGCAATTTGCTGCATCGAGATCGAAGTCTGCACTCTTGTTGGCACATCGATTTGTTCTAATGCATCCTGCAGAGCAAGTGAATTCATTACTGTTGCCAGCATGCCCATATAATCTGCAGTAGCGCGATCAATGCCACTTGCACTACCAGCGATCCCGCGCCAAATGTTACCTCCACCACAAACAATTGCAACCTGAACTCCAAGTTCTACAACTTCCTTGATCTGTTCAGCGATGGAAATAATCATGTCGGCATCAATACCATATCCGTTTTGTCCTGCCAAAGACTCCCCACTTACCTTAAGGACTACTCTCTTAAATACCGGCTGTTCCAAATGTATACCCTCACTTTCTGCAAAAGACGGAACACTACGTGTACGTGTTCCGCTCTTCTGATGCTTGCCCTTATTCAATTCTTCGCATTTATGATAAAGCTGAAATTAATTATTTACTTGTGCCATAACTTCTTCAACAAAGTTATCCACTTTCTTTTCCAAGCCTTCGCCTAGTTCAAAACGAGCAAAACGACGGATCGAGATGTTTTCTCCGATTGTGCTGATTTTTTCGTTCAGCAATTGAGAGATCGTTTTGTCCGGGTCTTTAACGAAGGTTTGCTCAAGCAAGCAATATTCTTCGTAATATTTACCAATACGTCCTTCAACCATTTTTTCAATGATTTTCTCAGGCTTACCTTCGTTCAAAGCTTGAGCTTTCAGGATTTCTTTTTCTTTTTCTACATCTTCTTGTGGAACTTCTTCACGACGAACATAACGCGGGTTTGCTGCAGCGATTTGCATAGCGATATCGCGAGCAAAATCCTTGAAGGAATCTGTTTTACCTACAAAGTCAGTTTCGCAGTTGATTTCTACAAGTACACCAATACGGCCGCCAGCGTGGATGTAAGATTCTACAACACCCTCAGTAGCAATACGACCTGCTTTGTTTGCTGCTGCGGACAGACCTTTTTCACGAAGCAATTCAGCTGCTTTAGTGATATCGTTATTAGCTTCTTCAAGCGCTTTTTTACAATCAAGCATACCAGCGCCTGTTCTTTCACGAAGTTCTTTTACTGCTTTTGCATCAACTGCCATTGTTTATTCCCTCCAGGTAATTGTCGTTTTCTTACATTATTCAAGGCTTTTATCCTAAAAAAAGGGCAGTGAGAGGTTATCCACCTGCCAACCACCCTTTTCATTTAAGTTCTTGTATGTGTTAGTCGCTACTTAAGCAGTAGTTGTGTCTTCGCCTTGGTGAGCTTCAACAACAGCGTCTGCCATTTTACCAGTCAACAATTTCACGGCGCGGATAGCGTCGTCGTTACCTGGAATTACGTAGTCGATTTCGTCTGGATCACAGTTAGTATCAACGATAGCTACGATTGGAATACCCAATTTGCGAGCTTCTGCAACTGCAATACGCTCTTTACGCGGGTCAATGATGAACAACGCGCTTGGTAGACCTTTCATGTTCTTGATACCGCCCAAGAATTTCTCAAGACGATCTTTCTCTTTGCGAAGAAGGATAACTTCTTTCTTAGGTAGAACTTCAAAAGTGCCGTCTTCTTCCCAAGCTTCCAATTTCTTCAAACGATCAATACGTTTTTGGATAGTTTGGAAGTTAGTAAGAGTTCCGCCCAACCAGCGTTGGTTAATAAAGAACATACCGGAACGTTCTGCTTCTTCTTTTACGGAATCTTGTGCTTGTTTCTTTGTTCCTACGAATAGGATTGTGCCGTTGTCACCAGCGACGCTTTTTACAAAGTTGTAAGCTTCTTCTACCTTCTTGACTGTTTTTTGCAAGTCAATAATGTAAATTCCGTTTCTTTCAGTGAAGATATAACGATCCATCTTTGGATTCCAACGACGAGTCTGGTGACCGAAGTGTACCCCAGCTTCTAGAAGCTGTTTCATGGAGATTACTGCCATCTTCACACACCTCCTAAGTTTGGTTTATTGTGTGTCTCCTCCGCCGTGCGTCATCTTTCAGCAAGACTTTCTTCAGAAGAAAGCACCCCTTGTCGAAATCAACCGGCGTGTGTTTTAACACCGTCAATTACTATATCATATTTTATTAGTGTATGCAACGATCATTGAAAACTTATTAATTTTTCTACTATAGAATCTAGACTCTCGTCTTTATTAAAGGTGTAAGAACCCGATTGAATCTTCGTATTGATCTGACGTTGATTGGCGGCTTTAAGAAAACTAGCCTTATCCTTAATGACTTCAGCCTTCTCCAAAATATCTGCTGTTTTTGTCAGTGTGCTACCTGAAGGTATACGAACAACTACCCCTGCATTCGCAGTGGCTTTAGGCTTATCAGGTGCAACAGCAGTTGGTGCAGTAGTGACCTCTGGCTCCTCAATAGTGCCTTCTTTAGGCGTTGAGGGCTCTTTAGGAGGGATAACCTTACTGGGGTTATCAGATACTGTAGGAGATACTACAGGAGCGGGAGAAGCCGCTACTGAAGGCTCAGAAGGTGCCACGTTCTCCGTAATTCCCTCATTAACGCCAGCTGACTTCTGACCTTGAACAGCGTCCTCCAAAGCAGACTCATCCGAAGGAGGTTCAGTAGCTTCGTCAATAACCTTCAAGTTCAATTTCTCAGCACCTTGTATTACCTGTTCCTTGGTGAGTGGAGCCGCTCCACCGGATATCATTAATTGAAGTAATAGGGCGCCTGCAATTAGCCCTGTGCCAAGTCCGAACAAAAAAGAACGGTTCTTCATCATACCGATTCCTCCTGTTTGGCGAGTTGCAGAATCAGTTGCACTTCTCCCCGCTGAAGTCCAGCCGTCTTGGCAATGGAGTCTATCGATTTCCCCTGCTCATGTAGTTCAAATAATCGTGGATATCGCAATTTAATAGAACTAATAGGTTTCGCTTTCACTTCTGGTTGTATTGAACGTATTTCAGCACCGGCAGATGGGTCTCCGATCGCCGAAACCTTAGCATATGAACCCTTCTCAACCGAAACTTCCAACTCTCTTAACCGTTTTTCTTCATTAGTTACTCGGCCCTCTAGTAATAAAGAGCTTTGCTGTAATTCTGTTAATTGATGCTGCAAATCACTAATCTGCCCTTGCATTGCTGCATGATTAGTTTGTGATTGCTGTTTAATGCTGCTGACTAACTGTACTAGCTCTTCATTCTCGCGCTCTATGTCAGCCATATATAGCTCAAGCGCAGCCTCTGTTTCTTTGAGGCTTTGCTGCTCTGCTTTTCCTTCCTTCATACGCGCTGGAAGTAAAAGGGCATAAAGAATAGCGGCGACACCTACTAGCACAATATACACCCATGGTTGCAAGTGCCTTATCTCCTTTAACATATCAAATATAACTACTTATTAAAGACTCAGATCAATGCGCTGTCCTTTGTAAGGATGTTCCGCATCACGAGTACCTGACTTCGAACGTTTCTCCGAAGAAGGATTCCCTCCGGAATGATGATTGCCTTTATCTCCGCCATCGCGTAAAGCAGATTCAGAAGATTCATCCACTTCAGCGCTTCGCATGGTCATTTCCTGGCTTTGTTTCACATTTTGTCCTGCCAGTTGATGCTGATCAATAGCGGGGCGCTGCTGAGATTCATTCTGAATCTTACCCGCTTCCGTAGTCCGAGGTAGTGCAATTTGCAGTTCCACTGGTTTTAGGCTCATCATAACCCTCTTCTCATAAGAAGAAACGATGTTGTCGTCTTTTGAAGACGATAACCGTTTCTCGTAAAAATATAAGGATAATGTATAACGTGAAACTTATACTTTCTTATATTTCAAGAATGGCCGGCCGCTATTGCTGCCCGCCCGATTAATTGTATGGCGTTAAGGATATATCACCTTCACTATAAATAAACACAACTCGTTCTGTGGGGTCCTTTACAAATCGAGTATATCTACCGATCATAATTTTGGATCCGCCATAGATCGTTTTAATCACTTCAACTCTAGCTCTGCCTGTATCTTCTAGCATTCTTTCAATCTCTAGCACACGTTCTTTAATTCTTTTTTCCTCACGTTGATGAGACTGTTTAGTAGCATTCAATTTTACGCGAAGTGCCACTTTATCTGCAGGGAGTTGACCATTAGTTGCCAATTGATTTAATAGATACAACGCTTTAGAGGTTTTGTCCTCATTTTCCAGTAGTTGACGCAGTGATTGCCGCAGCTCGTTAATCTCATTTCTTAGCTCAGGTACTACACCGACCTCAATAGAAGTCGCTGTGGACATGGTATTGCCTATTGTACGTGCTACGACTCTTTCCCCAGACTGTACTGTTCCGCCAACAATCAGACCCTTAGCTCCGTTACAAAGAACGTCTCTGCCCGCACGTATATTGGAGTGCATAATGCTCTGGGATACAATGACATCTTCACCAGCTGTTACATTACCATCTTGAATGAAAGAGACCTTAACATTTTTCCCAGCAGTTACATGTCCTTTGTTATAACCAATAATTCCACCCGTAATTTCGATGGATCCCCCAGAGATTAATTCCGCTCCTTCAACTCCACCAACTACACGAATATCTCCGGCGGACTTTACAGAAAATCCTGAAAGTACGTTTCCTCGAATAACGACGGTACCTACAAAATCAATGTTCCCAGTACTGTAGTCCACATCACCATTCACTTCATACACAGGAAATACATTGATTTTACCGCTATCGGTTAAAGTAACAAGACCGTCAATTGCGGCATACATCGAAGTTTCATTGTTATCAACGAGTACGTTCTTACCTACTTTAAAATGAGCTTCCTTTCCGGCTCTGAAAGCAAGCTCATCACCAGTTACAGTCTTACCATGCTTACCAGGCTGAGCAGGAATAATTCTAGCTATCAGCTTTCCCTTGAGGACGTTACGAAGCCGAACTAAATCCTTATAATCCACCTTACCATCCGCTTTTTCAAGCGGTTTGCGATCCTCTTCCAGATCAACAGTAAGCATAATATGTCCGTCGACTCCATTTACTGCAGGTTCACCTGTAGCAATAGCGACTTTACTCCAAAAAAACTCCTCCGGATGACTACAGATACGTTCAACAATATCACGCTGGACCCCGTAGCGAATATTGTGACTGTGCAGGAAGCTTTCCAATTCTGTAGGTGAGCAGGAAAAATTCTCATCCTTTTTGGAGAACTGCAAATACGCGATCCCTTTGTCATCCGAAAAAGTAATACTTAAGTACTGATCCAAAGCATTTTGACCGATCAATTTTGCTCCCCCTTGTCACCGCTAACGGTTAATCGTTCTGCATAAGTAGATCGCGATTCTTCTCAAGCGTTCCCCTCAGCCGTAAAATAGCCTTGGAATGAAGCTGCGAAATCCGTGAAGGCGATAGTGACATGACCTCTGCGATTTCGCTCAATGATAAATCTTCATAATATAAAAGGGACACAACGGTCCGTTCTTTCACCGTTAATTTCTCAATACCTTTGGTGAGGGCTTCGCGTAAGTAGAATTCATTTACCTTGCTATCCGGATTCTTAGCTTTATCGTCCACCAGTATGGACATTCGGGTCTCTGATTCCTCTTCACGAATCGGGTCTTCCAGTGAACATAGTGACATTACAGCCACATCCTGCAACATATTTTGAAATTCTGTTACACTAATATTCAGGTATAGACTCATTTCCTCATCACTAACGGATCTCAAATACTTCTGTTCCAACTGCTGATAAGCATCCTCGATTTTTTTAGCTTTTTCTCGCACAGATCTAGGGACCCAATCACTTTGGCGTAAGGAATCTAAAATTGCACCACGTACGCGCCAGGAAGCATAGGTCTGAAACTGCAATCCCCGTTTGTAGTCGAATTTTTCAATCGCATCAATTAATCCCATTACTCCATTACTGGCTAGATCATCTTTAGATACATTTTTGGGCAACCCCACAGCCAACCGGCTGGATACGTAATCAACAATATGGAGATAACTCTCTATCAGCTTCTTTTTGGCTTCAGGGTCACTGTGTTCTTTCCACTGTTCCCATAGCTCATCAGTTTCCAATTGAGAAGCTTTACGCTCGTTCAATAGCTTTCACCCTTCCCAAAGTTTAGTCAGAGAGCTTGTCGCGGCGAAACCTGCCTAGTCACAAGCATAAACGCCCCCGGCATCCTTATGAGGAAGTTAGCGTTTATGCGAGAAATATAAGGATAATGTATAAAGTGAAACTTATACTTTCTTATATTTTAAGATAACCGATTCCGCCACAGCGCTCGCTTATTCTTCTTTCAGGTGACGAACGGCCTTGGCCAATTCTTCAGGATCTTTCATAGAGACTAGTTTTGGGGGTGTAAGAGGCTTGAACCCCTCACTGTTCCCACTCCCTTGTCCTGGCTTCGGTTTCAGTAGATTAATTAACTCTTCATCCTCATTAGGGGTACTGATGTCTAGCTTTGCACCAAGTTCTTCTCCCTCAACATCCTGTTCATCCGGAGGCGATGATTGATACACGATAAAACCCAATACCCATCTTAGGAGGAAAGCAAGCAGAAACCAAGTGATAAATCCTAATAGGCTTCGTAATAAACTAGTACCGAGGACATTATTACTGTAGGTTACAAAAAATGTGAATACAAAACCTATCAAACCAAACAGCAAGTTTATAAAAATATTTCCTATCATCTTCATATTTATATTTCCTTAGCGCCTTTTTGCACACTGCGGATGAACAATACACCAGTGTTGCAGGCAATTTCTATCGTACGGCCATAATTACCGCCCGTGTCTTCCGCAATTAACGGAATTTTCAAATGCTCAAGAGCAAGTTTACAAGATTCAACATTACGAGGCCCGATCCTCATGGTGTCGCTCCCCCCGGCAAAGGCAAACATTTGTGATCCTCCTGCCATCTTGGCTACGATCCGACTCCGGACCGCACCAAGCTCCAGCAAACGGGATAAGAGCTCCGGCACTGCAGTATCTGCAAACTTAGCGATGTTTAATTGCCCTTCCCTAGCAATCTCAGAAGTAGGGAGCATCACATGCGCCATTCCCGCGAGTTTTTTTCCAGGGTCAAACAATGTCAATCCCACGCAGGAGCCAAGACCGGTTGTACGAATCAAACTATCCTGGCTTCCAACGTTAAGATCTGCCATCCCTACTTTAATGATGCTTTGTTCTTCAATCATTTTCAAACGGAACTCCTAGCGATTTGAAGATTTTCGGGAATGATTCCGGATCGGGTATAAGGAAAAATTGTCCTTCAATTTCATTTTTCCCCTCAAAAAAGGTAGTATCGATCAACAATGCATCATCACCCATTTGCCCAAATTGCAGCAAACCGTAGCTTAGGATGGCTCCAGCCATATCCATGGCAAGTGCAGGAACTGTTGGATACATAGAAAGTGAAGTAAAGTCTGCAAGAGAAGATAGATACGATCCTGCTAATATATTTCCAATTTCACTCAGCGCGGAAAGCTCCATTTCTCCAAGTTCTTGATCACTCAAAATCTCGATGCCTGCAATGCGACTGAGTAAGTTCAAAGCGGCTTCCGGAGAAAGAATAAAAAACAGGTTGCCCGGAGCTTCTCCCTCCACACGTAAGAAAACTGCATATACTAGTTCTTCAGCTCCACCAACTTTGTCCGTAATCTCTTCAAAGTTGAGAAGCTGTACCTTGGGAACAGCCATATCAATCGGCTTATTCAAGAGCTGTGATAATGCGGTGGCTGCATTCCCAGCTCCAATATTCCCGACTTCCTTAAGCACATCCATTTTAAAATCCTTATAGTGCTTAAATAATTCCACAGGTTAGCCCTCTAGGCTTTCTAATTGAACGATTTCGCCTTTGTTAAGCACTTCTGACAGATTAAGCATGATCAGCAAGCGCTCTTCACCTATCTTGGCCACCCCATCTAAATACTTCGCTTTGATGCCGCCAACAACATCTGGAGGTGTATCGATAGAATCTCTGTTCAAATCTATTACATCATTTGCTGAATCTACAATGAAACCTACTTCCATTTCATTAACAGATACGATAATTACACGCGACTGATCTGTCTGCTCCGCCTCTTCGATCCCAAAGCGACCACGAAGGTCAATCACAGGGATAACAACACCACGTAAATTAATTACACCCTTGATAAAAGAATACGTTTTAGGTACACGAGTTATTGGCATCATGCGCTCAATGGTTTGTACCTTCTCAACTTCGATACCGTATTCCTCTGAGCCTAATTTGAACACTATCACTTTAATATCTTCAGCCATGGAATGAACCTCCCTGTTCTATCCTAGTTATTTAATAAAAGCGTTCGGATCAATAATAAGTGCTACTTGACCATCTCCAAGTATCGTTGCGCCAGATATCCCTTGAATTTCAGGTAAATATTTACCTAGGTTCTTGATAACGATCTCGTTCTGACCAATAAAATCCTGTACCGCCAAGGCCACAAGACGTTCTCCCTTACGTACAACTACGATCTCTGTCTCTTCTTCAGTACTCTCATCATAATCAGGCACCGAAAATAGTCGACTAAGAGATACTAGTGGAATATGAGAATTCCGGAACTCTAACATTTTGTTGCCATGAATCGTACGGATTTGAGTGCTCTTCACGATTCCAGTTTCCACAATAGAGGATAATGGAATGGCGTACTTCTCAGAGCCCAACCGAATAAGCATGGCCGCAATAATGGATAGCGTAAGTGGCAGCTGTACTGAGAAATTCGTTCCTTTACCTGGTGAAGAATAGATTGTTACATTCCCACCGAGGGATGAAATCTTAGCTTTAACAACATCCAGTCCTACGCCACGGCCTGAGACATCAGAAATAACTTCTGCCGTGCTGAAACCTGGTGCAAATAGTAGTTGATAAGCTTCATCATCCGTCATATTTGCTGCCTGTTCTTGCGTAATCACGCCTTTTTTCACAGCAGACTTCAATACCTTCTCTGGGTAAATACCTGTTCCATCTTCCTCAATTTCAATGAAGACATGATTTCCGCTGTGGAAAGCACGTAAATGAACTGTCCCAGTCTCTGGTTTACCAGCAGCAATACGATCAGCAATGGATTCAATACCGTGATCAACCGCATTACGCAATAAATGCACAAGTGGATCACCAATTTCATCGATTACCGTCCGGTCGAGCTCTGTTTCGGCACCCGTTACAATTAGATCTACTTTCTTATCCAGCGACTTTGCTAGATCACGAACCATACGTGGGAACCGGTTAAATACGGTATCTACTGGAACCATCCGAAGCTTCATCACAATATTCTGGAGATCTCCGCTTACTCTGCCCATATGCTCGACGGTTTCCGTAAGATCGCCATTCTGAACCTCTGAAGCCAGCTGCTCTAAACGAACTCTGTCAATCAGAAGTTCACTAAATAGATTCATTAGCACGTCTAACCGTTCGATATCTACGCGAATCGTACGTGAAGGCGCCCCTCCTGTTTTGGCTGCTCCCGGCTTATTACCCTCATCTTTGGTAGGCAATGGTTTAGATGCTACTGGAGCAGCAGGAGCTGTTTCCTCTACAGTGGCTGTTGCGGCAACCTCTGACACGGCAGCTGCCGATTCTTGACCAAGCATTTTCAAGGATTCTTGATCTAGTGCTACTGCTGTTACTTTATCAATTTCAGACAAATTCATAATCATTGCCTGAATCTGATCAGCGGTTTTTTGGGTTATGTAATAGAGTGAGAAGCTTTGGTCAAATTTCTCTTGTTCTATATCTTGAACGGATGGGAAGGATTTAACAACTTCACCCGAACGTTCGAGCAGATCAAACACCATGTATGCACGTACAGCCTTAAGTTGACAATCCTTTCGGATCGTTACGTCCACATACAATGCATGATGCCCTTCCTGAATCGATTGTTCCAGAACAGAAAATTGGAACTCATCTAAATGAATCGGAGTTTCAGCTGCTTGTGCAGCAGGCGTATTAGCAGCAGAAGCTGCTCCGCTTTCAACCGGAATCTCACCCCGGACGATAGCCTGTAAGGATGAGACAATGGCTGATACATCTGCTTTACCTTCGCCGCCTCTAGTAATATCCTCAACCATAGACTCTAAGGCATCCAAACTTTTGAATAACGTATCAAAAATAAAATCCTGCATGCGCAGCTTGTTATTACGTACAAGATCTAACACATTCTCCATTTGGTGTGTAAGTGAAGCTAAATCTTCAAAGCCCATAGTCGCTGCCATACCTTTTAAGGTGTGCGCAGAGCGGAATATTACCTGTACGATACTAAGATCCTCAGGATTCGCTTCCAGCCCCATCATGCTCTCGTTCAATGACTGCAGATGATCATTCGACTCATCAATAAACATGGATAAATATTGGTTCATGTCCATAGTAGAGCTCCTCCCCTTCGAGTTCGCTTTTCCGTTATTTAACGGCTTGCACTAGCCTTGGAGCAATTTCTTGCAAAGGCAGTACATATTTGACGCACTGCAATTCCACCGCAGATCGCGGCATCCCGTAAACGACGCAGGTCTCTTCACTTTCAGCAAATGTTGAGGTAACCCCTGAGTCATAGAGAGATTTCATCATCCTAGCACCATCACTACCCATCCCTGTCATCAACAACACGTGCCGATCCAGAGATGTGAGTGGAAGCAATGATTCGAATAAAACATCCACTGAAGGTCGGTGGCCATTTCGCGCCTCCTCCTTCGTGAGTACAACTGCATATTGCCCTTTAGATGTTGGGGTAACTTGTAAATGATAGCCTCCAGGCGCAATGTAGGCTGCTCCTTTTCGTAATATCATCCCCTGCTCTGCTTCTAACACTTCTAGCGGACTGAATGTATTCAGACGCTGAGCTAGTGATTTCGTAAAGTTAGGCGGCATATGCTGCACAATGACAATAGGAGCCGGAAAATCCGCTGGAATTTTCTCCAGGAGTACCTTCAGTGCACGAGGTCCGCCTGTAGAACAACCGACAGCAACTAATTTGTGCAAATTCTTGCTACCAACCATTCGATCCGGAGAAAGTCCCGGAGGATCAGAAGATACCTCCACTAAAGACTCTATCACCGGTTTGGGCGGAATGGATTTATTCTCTACTTTAGTCTTTGGTTTAGACTTTTCGATTAACGGTGTTTTAGCAGAGATGATTGGTTTGGTTGCTTTTTTAGGGATAATACTATCTACTGGCTGTTTCCCCCGAGGTTTTCTCATTCCTTCATCTTTGAGAGAAGATTTGAGTGCTGCCTTGGATTTTTCCGGTAACAATCTCGGTGCAGTCGGCAGTAATGGCTCTAAAGGCGTGATGTCAGGCATCCTAAAAGCAGATGCTCGCGCTTCACGTTGCTCTCGAGCCAGCATAGCTTCTTTCATTTGCTCTCTTAGAGATTCCCCTACGACCGTTATATCCTGGGAATTTGATATCGAAGGTTTACGAATGAAATCAAAAGCGCCCCATTCCAGTGCAAGAATGGTTTCCTTCATGCCCTCTTCATTGATGCCTGATAGCATAATCACTGGCAGCGGATCTGACGCCATTATTATTTTCAGCGCTTCCAGGCCGTTCATCTCCGGCATTTCCACATCCATAGTAACTAGATCCGGCCGAAGTTTGTTTATTTTCTCGATAGCCTCGCGACCATTTGTGGCTGTTGCCGTCACCTGAAAGTCAGCGTCATTTTCAATTAAATCGGAAATGATCTTGCGCATAAATGCAGAATCATCAACAACCAAAACTTTATATGGCTTCATATCATTTCCACCTCTGTTCCAGATTCAGAACAATTATTTACTTCGCTTCAACCATTTATGGATAAAGCCTTTAATGCCTTGAACTTTTGTATCTTTTTTACCATCTATGGTCAAATAACTTAGGGCTAGCCGATGTATATCTTTTGCAGCAACACTGTTTGGAAAAGCCAATGAAAATGGCGTCTGCCTTTTGACAGCCTGCACTACATGGGCATCTGAGCTTATATGACCAAGATAGGAAACATCTAATTGTAAAAAACGACTGGCTGCCATACGGATCTTATCACTTGTCACTGATGCTTCTCTCTCATCACCCGCTTGATTCACGATCAGTTTAAAAGAAATCTCCGGATACGTCCGATTCACAACCTTCATTAATGCGTAAGCATCTGTAATAGCAGTTGGCTCTGGTGTTGTAACTACTAGGCAATCGTCCGCAGAAGTTATAAACTTCATCGTTTCCTTAGATAATCCAGCACCTGTATCAAACAAAATATAATCCATGCTGTCCCCAATAAGGGCTATCTGAGCTGTGAAATAATTAAGGTCCGATTCCGAAAGAGAAAACAACTCATCCATGCCCGATCCACCTGCTATAAAAGGAAGCCCGTTCGGTCCTAACTGAATAATCTGCTCAATATCCGCTTCTCTTTTTAACAGATGATATAGGTTATACTTCGCCGATACGCCCATTAACACGTCTATGTTAGCCATGCCAATATCTGCATCAAACAGCAATACCCTCTTTCCCATTGCTTTTAAAGTTAAAGCGAAATTAAGTGTAAAATTCGATTTACCTACGCCACCTTTACCACTACAGACAGTAATGATACGGGCGGATGTTTCCCCTTTTTCAGCTAGTTTAGGCTCCTGACTGGATACAAGCTGTCTCAAGGATTGTGCCTGATCCATCATGATTCACCTGTTCCAAGAAGCATCTCACTAAGTTGTTCTTTGGAAGCCATCAATAAATCGTCAGGTACATTTTGACCATTGGTCATATAAGATAATGTGAGAGGGAAATCATTCAGGACGTTAAAGAGTGGTCCATAACTTCCCGTCTCATCTAGCTTGGTAAAAATAACTTTATCCAGCTTGTACCTGCCGAAGTGCTCTGCAATCAATTTCATATCACGGCTTTTCGAAGTTAAGCTGAGCACAAGATAGGTCTCACTTCTTAATTCCTTCGCTAACAAGCTTTGAAGTTCTGCTACAAGCATATCATTACGATAATTCCGTCCAGCTGTATCCATAATTACAAGATCACAACTCTCCAATCGAAAGAGTGCTCTTTGTAAATCTCCGGGAGATTGTACAACCTCTAGCGGAACATTCAGGATAGCTGCGTATGTACGCAACTGCTCCACAGCTGAAATCCGATACGTATCAGAGGTGATAAAACCAACCTTGCGTCCGTTTTTGAATAGCTGTTCAGCCGCAAGCTTGGCTATGGTAGTAGTTTTCCCTACTCCTGTGGGCCCTGCAATATATACGATTTGGGTATCATGTGCAATTCCATCAGCGATTCGCCCTGACAGGAATCCATCGAGCTGTTCTTTTAAGGACTCCTGAAATTTCTCAGGGCCCCAAGTCCGCCCTTCTTCCGCCCAACGTTCGGAGATATTACTGATCCACTCTTCAACAAGTACAGTGTCCATCTCCTGCTCAATCAAAAGATCTCTAAGCTGCTGGAGACTATCGGGTAATTCTCTTGCCCCTGAAGACTGCCTCGCGATTCGTTCCATCCAAAGCTTCATATCTCTAATTTCACGAAGAACATCATTCTCGAGCGCCGAGGCAACCTCTGGCGTTTGATCTAACCCTAAAGATTCATATAAGGCTGATACTGAGGTAGCTTCATCTGAATTGGATTCAAGCGATTTCTGATCAGGCTCTGGATGTTTGGCTATCGATTCTTTTACATCAATAGCTTCCGACAAGGCAGCGGCGATTTCTGCAAAGGACCGAGGCTCTTCCGGCTTTTCCAATATGACAGTAGAAGCAGATGATGAAGATGCAGCTTTTTGATAGGCTTGCGGGACAGCGCTGCGCGGGATGTTCATCGCAGGCTTCACAGGCTTTTCAGGAGCACTCTCCTTTTGAGCTTTTTCTACAGCCGCTACAACCTCTATTTTTTTCTTTTTAAACAATCCTAAAAATCCGCCAATCTTGATTTCTTTAGTACTTAAAATTACAGCCTCGCTTCCAAGCTCACTGCGAATGGAATGCATGGCGTCAGGCATCGTATCCACCACATAACGCTTCACTCTCATAAATTCACCACTCCGACGCTTTGTATTTCAATGTTAGGCTCTAGTTCGCTATAAGACAGTACAGGAATATCCTGCATGGTCCGTTCAATCACCTGCCGCAAATACATACGAATCGTTGGTGATGTGAGTACAATGGGCTGTTGTCCTGACTGCAGCAGTCGGTTGATCTGTTCACTTAGCCGCTGATAGATCGTTTGAGTCGATGCTGGATCCAATGCCAGATAACTGCCCTGTTCAGATTGCTGCACACTCTCAGAAATTTTCTTCTCTAGGTTAGGTCCCACCGTAATAACTTTCAGAGTCTCTCCAACTTGCGAGAATTGCTGAGTAATCTGTCTGGACAAGGATTGACGGACATATTCGGTAAGAATATCAGGATCCTTGGTGTACGTCCCGTAATCCGCCAACGTCTCAAAGATAGTAACCAAATCCCTGATGGATATTTTCTCGCGCAGCAACTTGGCAAGTACCTTTTGAACATCCCCAACCGCTAATACCGAAGGAATAAGATCATCAACAAGCACAGGATAATTGTCTCTTAGGTTATCCACCAACATCTTAGTTTCTTGTCGTCCTAACAACTCATGTCCATACCGCTTAATCAGCTCCGTCAAATGTGTTGCAACAACGGATGGTGGATCTACTACGGTATAGCCGGACAATTCAGCCCGCTCTTTAACCGATTCGTCAATCCATAACGCAGGAAGTCCAAAGGATGGTTCAATGGTCTCAATACCGTTTATAGATTCATCATCATAGCCTGGACTCATGGCTAAGTAGTGATTAAGTAATAATTCACCGCCGCCGACAGTATTTCCTTTAATTTTTATGACATATTCATTCGGTTTTAGTTGAATATTGTCGCGAATGCGAATAACAGGCACTACAAGACCCATTTCAAGGGCACATTGCCGTCGAATCATGATGATACGATCTAGTAAATCTCCACCCTGACCTGTATCTGCCAAAGGTATAAGACCGTAGCCGAACTCGAATTCAATAGGATCTACAGAGAGTAAATTAATTACACTTTCCGGACTTCGTACCTCTTCAATCTGTTTTTCTTCAACAAGCTGCTCTTCGGCTATCTGTTTTCGATTTAAATTTTGTCCCATACTATAGGCTGCAAAAGCCAGCAAAGCAGCTAGCGGGAGCGTAGTAATCATATGTATAGGTGTAAATAGACCTAGAAAAGCAACAGTAACTGCAACAATATATAACAACTTTGGATAGGACAGTAACTGACCTGTTAATTCTTCTGCCAGATTACCTTCCGATGAAGCTCTGGTAACGATAAGACCTGCTGCAGTCGAAATGAGCAAAGCAGGAATCTGGCTGACTAGACCGTCCCCGATCGTCAATACGGAATAAGTAGATAACGCAGTAGAGAAGTCCATTCCGTGCACAACCATACCGATAATAAATCCACCAATAAGATTGATCAACAGAATAATGATACTCGCAATCGCGTCTCCTTTAACGAATTTACTCGCACCATCCATGGCTCCGAAAAAATCCGCTTCCCGCTCAACATTGCGGCGACGCTCACGTGCCTGTGTTTCGTTAATCATGCCTGCGTTAAGATCGGCATCAATACTCATCTGCTTGCCGGGCATTGCATCCAGGGTAAATCTCGCCCCTACCTCAGCTACACGCTCTGAACCTTTAGTAATAACAATAAACTGAACGACTACCAAAATCAGAAACACGATAAATCCAACGGCAATTTGTCCGCCGGCGATCCAGCTACCGAAAGTAGATACCACGGAACCGGCATCTGCATAAGTCAGGATCAATTTCGTTGTCGAAATATTTAGTGAAAGACGAAACAATGTCGTAACAAGCAATAATGAAGGGAAAATTGAAAATTCGAGTGCATTCTTCGTGTTCATAGCCACTAGTATGATAATTAATGCTATAGAGATATTAATAACTAGCAAAACGTCCAAAAGCCAGGACGGGATAGGCAGAATCATCATAAGCACGATACCGATGATGCCTAGCAAAACTGTTAAATCTTTAGCTTTCAATGTCCTAACCCCCCGCCTTATTTCCTCTTACCTTTAAGTTTATATACATATGCCAGCACTTCAGCTACAGCCTGAAACAGATCATTTGGAACGACATCTCCAATTTCTGCTCTTTGGAATAATGCCCGTGCCAGCGGTTTGTTTTCCATAGTCACGACGCCATGCTCTTTAGCCAGCTCCCGAATACGAAGTGCTACATAATCCTGCCCTTTTGCAATAATCTGTGGCGCCTCCATTTTGGAGCCATCATATTTTAGCGCAACAGCAAAGTGAGTTGGATTCGTAATAATTACATCCGCGTTAGGAACTTCCTGCATCATACGCTGCATGGCCATTCTGCGTTGGCGTTCCCTGATCTTACCTTTAATTAGAGGGTCACCCTCCATTTTCTTGTATTCATCCTTAATATCCTGCTTAGACATTTTCAGGCTTTTTTCGTGCTCGTACTTCTGATACATAAAATCTAGAATAGCCATAATTAGCAGGGCAACCCCGATTTTCAGTCCAAGACTCATCGTCAGCTTGGCCGCAAACTTAAAAATCCCCTCCGCACTGATATGCGACAGGGATGCAAAGTTCTTCTTTTCTCCCCATAAAGTGCTATATACCAGATAAGAAATAATTAGAAGCTTAAATATTGATTTCAGGAATTCTACAAACGAACGCATAGAGAAAATATTTTTGAATCCTTTTATCGGATTAATCTTACTGAATTTAGGAGTAATCCCCTCTCCTGTAGCCATAAAGCCCACCTGCGCCAAGTTGGAAACAAGTGCCATAACAAACGTAATTCCAAGTAATGGGGCTAGCAAAATCAAGATTTGCAAGCCATACTGATTAAATAGCAACGTTATATTCTCAGGTGTAACATCCAGCATCATTCGATTCTGAAAAACGTCCGTGTATAGCTTCATAAAACGCTCTTTCATAAAACCACCAAACATCATCAAGCTAACTACCGCAGCTAGCAATACAACCGCACCAGACAGCTCAGCACTTTTGGCTACTTGGCCTTTTTTACGAGCATCCTGCCGTTTCTTCGGGGTTGCTTTTTCCGTCTTTTCACCGGCGAAGAGTTGAAGATCTAGTCTATAACGCTTCGTCTTAGGCATAATACTCTCCCCTTACGGTCACCTACGGCTTCTTCCCCATGAGACCCAGTAAATTCTCCATGGATTCGAACATGATTTCGAAGAGATTCTGAAACAACACAGCCAGACCTGGCATCAGCACTAAAAGAAGTGCAATGCCTATGATGATTTTTAGCGGAACCCCTATAACGAATACATTATATTGCGGAGCCGTTCTCGCCAAAAAAGCAAGACCAACATCGGTCAGAAACAGTGCAGTCACTAATGGAGCCGACATCTGAAAAGCTAATACAAACGACTGCGCAAATGTTCGGACCAGAAACTCTGACAAACTACCATCAACCATGCGTAGAAATAAATCATTATTCATAGGAATCCATTTATAGCTGTACACAATGGCATCTAGTAAATGGTGATGTCCATTCATGCTCAAAAACATTAGCAGGGCTATCATATATTTGAAATTACCGAGAATAGGTGCTGACGTTCCTGTCATAGGATCTATGACGTTGGCAATACCGAAACCAATCTGAATATCAATGAAAGAACCTGCTGTCTGTATCGCCATAAACATCAAATATCCAATGAAACCTAGCAATAAACCTATTAATACTTCTCTCATAATCAGCAAAATATAACTAAAATCCTGCGGAATCGTAATCCCTGTTCCATTAGCACTAAAGACTACCAATGCTACAAAAAAAGATATGCCTATCTTAAAAGTTGTCGGTACCCCTTGAGAAGAAAATACAGGAACGACAACAAAAAAGGCTGTAATTCGACAAAAAATAAGCAAAAAGACGGGTAAACTTTGCAATAAGGTATCCATGTTCATTGGTTAACCAATATACATGTAGAGATTTCCTAGAATTTGGCTAGTAAAGTCAATTAGCTTCGTGATGATCCACGGCCCAAATAGCAATAAAGCCAGCAGTACTGCGACGATTTTTGGAACAAACGCTAGCGTCTGTTCCTGAATCTGTGTCGTAGCTTGAAAGATACTGATTATTAGCCCTACCACCAGACCAAGAATCAGCATGGGAGCGCTGACTTCCAGCACTAAATATACGGCTTGGCTTGCTAGACCGATAATAAACTCCGTACTCAATCCTCATGCCTCCTCTTAAGGTCAGGTGTTAAAACTAAGAAGTAGTGATTTAATGACTAAGTACCAGCCGTCTACCAGTACAAAGAGCATAATTTTAAAAGGTAATGAAATCATGACCGGGGGAAGCATCATCATTCCCATGGCCATCAGCGTACTCGCCACAACAATATCAATAATCAGAAATGGAATGAAAATTAAGAAGCCCATTGTAAAAGCTTTTTTCAATTCTCCAATTGCGAAAGCTGGCACCATCACCGTCAGTGGAATATCACTGTATGTAGCCGGTTTAGCCGATCCCGTATAACCGGTATATTTCATAAATAACAAAAGGTCTTTGGAATTGGTCTGTTTAAACATAAACTCTTTCATCGGATCAGCAGCTTTATCAAAAGCCTCAGTCTGGGTAATCGTCCCCTTCATATACGGCTGTAATGCCGTTTCATTTACTTGCGCCAAAGTTGGCGACATAATAAATAGGGTCAGAAATAGAGCAAGCCCTACCAGCACCTGATTGGGAGGCATGGCCTGAGTACCAAGTGAGGTTCTAACAAAACCGAGCACGATTACAATTCTAGTAAAACTGGTCATAAGAACTAGAAACGCCGGAGCAATACTCAGAACCGTAACGAGAAGAAGAATGGATATGGAACTGGTACCACCGCTTGAACCATCTTCATTACCGACCTGAATATTAACATTAGGTATAGGATCAGCATGTATCGGCCGCATCATGACTATACTAATGAACCCGAACAGCAGAATAGCAAGAATTAGCTTCTTTTTCATAAATTCCTCGACTCATCCTTAGTAGCATCATCCCGGAACAGCTCTTCCATTTTCTCTTTACGCTCTGGTGCAGAACGAAGCTTGGATTGCAGTGTCTCGTAAAAAGATGATGTTTCACTAAGCTCGATTTCTTCTGATGGAACCTCCCCACGCAGCTTAACCTTAACCTTGGCAATAAGCGGTGCGAGAAAATTATTCTGGTTGGAGGACTGATCCTCAAATGCTGCAATGATCAAAGCCACCTCATCTGGATCAGTGACTTTATCCAAGATGGATATGTTCTCACCAATCCCGATTAAGTAAAGGCTGCTTCCCAGTTCAATAACCTGCATCGACTTGTTAGGTCCCAGCCCTACAGCACCAAGCGTCCGAATGGAGCGCCCGCTCATAAAGGTCTGATTACGACGTCCAAGAAAACGGATCAGCAGCACAATAAGTACAATGATTACCGCAAGGACAATAATAACGTTAAGCAAATTCAGCAGGGTGTTATTGCTACCGAGCGGTTCTGAATTGACGGGCATGTCTTTTTCCTACACACCCAACGTCTTGTTGATAGCTTCGATAACGCGGTCTGCCTGGAAAGGCTTCACAATAAAGTCCTTCGCTCCCGCTTGAATAGCATCGATTACCATAGCCTGCTGGCCCATGGCTGAACACATGATGACCTTAGCAGCCGGATCTACTTTCTTGATTTCTTTCAGGGCGGCGATTCCGTCCATCTCAGGCATAGTAATATCCATCGTGATGAGGTCCGGACGCAGTTCCTTGAATTTTTCTATCGCTTGAGAACCGTCCTGAGCTTCGCCCACTACTTCAAATCCGTTTTTCGACAAAATGTCACGGATCATCATTCTCATAAATGCTGCATCGTCCACGATTAGAATTCGGTTAGCCATTTTTACAAAATCCTCCCTAAGTATGCTTATTGTAATTTCTGAATTCGGTCCCACTGGCTGACGATATCCGTAACGCGTACGCCGAAGTTTTCGTCGATAACTACGACTTCACCTTTGGCAATAAGCTTGTTGTTAACCAAAATATCTACAGGCTCACCGGCGAGCTTGTCCAGCTCAATGATCGAGCCTTGAGACATTTCTAAAATATCTTTAATCTGCTTCTGGGTCCTTCCTAATTCTACGGTTACTCTAAGCGGTATGTCCATCAATAAATTTAAATTGTTTTCATCAATATGACCAAAAGCTCCACCGTTAAGGTTAGCAAATTGTACAGGCTGTACATTTACATTGCGATTCGCTTCAGGACTAAGCGGTGGTGTCTGCCCATAAGGCATGCCTTGAGGCGGCATTCCGTAGGGTGGCATCCCTGGCATGCCATACGCCGGCATTCCTGCTGGAGGATAATAATATCCGCCTTCTGGCATTCCTGGATAACCAGGCATCCCCTGCGGCGGGTATGGCGGAGGGGTTTCTCCTGTGGGCTGTGAAGGCGCCTGTTGCACTGGAGGAGCTACAGGAGGCGTCTCTTGAGCTGGCTTAGCAGGAGTCTCTGTCGACGTAACTGCAGCCTCCTGCGCTGCAGGGCTTACATCACCCAGAAGCATCGTCACCATATCCTTAGCAAACTGGACAGGCAAGAGCTGCATAATAGTAGAATCTATTAAATCTCCTATCTTAAGTCGGAACGAAATCCGAATTAAGGTTTCGTCATTGGGTAAGCTGCCAACACCTTCACCGCTGGACATGTTCAGAATGTCGATACCCGGAGGCGAAATATTAACAAATCGATTGAAGATAGTAGACATTGATGTGGCAGAAGAACCCATCATTTGGTTCATAGCTTCCTGCACAGCACTAATGTGGATTTCATTCAATTCTTCATCTTTAGGTTCGCCTTCTCCACCAAGCATTAAATCTGCGATAACCTGTGCATCCCTAATTTTAATAACAAGTGAGTTAATACCCTGAAATCCATCAACATATTCCACGTGTACAGCTACATGCGGCTTAGGAAAGGCCACTTCAAACTCCCCTCGTGTAATGATGGAAACTTGAGGGGTTGTAATATCAACCTTTTTCCCCAGTAATGTGGAAAGAGCTGTAGCTGCACTGCCAAACGTTATATTACCGATTTCACCCAAAGCATCCTGTTCAAACGGTGTTAAATAGTCATTTACCGTTTTCTCTGAAGGAGCCAATGAGCCTTCCGCAGATTGTCTCAGAAGGGCGTCGATTTCTTCTTGGGATAAATAATCTTTACTCGTCAAATTCTTCAACTCCTTCACTGACAATCTCGTCTATTTGCACGGCTACCCGGTCCTTCACCATTCCAGGACTTCCGATGAACTTAAGCTTCTCCCCTACCTTAATCGAGAGTCCAGAATCTACATTCCTGTTTAGTGAGATCACGTCACCGACGCTAAGCCCAAGAAACTCAGATATAGATAAGCTCGATTCTCCCAGTTCAGCGACAATCGGCAGTTTCGCCTTATGAACTCTAGCCTTAATGGCTTCAAGTTCATCTGCATCCCGCGTCTTCTTCTCTGTTACAAACCATTGGTGAACAGATAGTCTAGACATTATTGGTTCCAGAACGACGTGCGGTATGCAAAGATTAATCATACCTGTTGTATCTCCAATTTTGGTGCTTAACGAGATTAATGCAATGGTCTCATTGGGCGATACAATTTGCATGAACTGTGGGTTCGTTTCGAGCGCTTCCATGCGCGGATGGATATCCAGCACAGTCTTCCAAGCTTCCTGCAAGCTCTCAAAACATCTGCTGAAGATACGCTCCATAATCGTTGTTTCGATTTCAGTTAAAGCATTAATCTTAGATGGTGCAGTCCCAAAACCGCCCAGCAATCTGTCCAGCATAGCGAAAGCGATGTTTGGATGAACTTCCATTACCATTCGACCTTCTAAAGGTTCGGCTTCAAAAATGTTCAGTATTGTCATTTTCGGAATGGAACGAATGAATTCATCATAAGGGAGCTGCTCTACTTGAACGACATTAATCTGCACAAAGGTGCGTAATTGGGCTGAAAAGTACGTTGTAAGATAGCGTGCGAAATTGTCATGAATCCTTGTAAGACTACGGATATGATCTTTAGAAAATCGAACGGCCCGTTTAAAGTCATACGATCGGATCTTCTTCTGAGTTTCTTCCTTTTTAAGCTCATCGGCATCCATCTCACCTGAAGAAAGTGCAGCAAGTAGAGCATCTATTTCGTTTTGTGATAGTACATCAACCAATTCAATCACCCCCCTATCAAAGAATTATCATGCCTGAAGCTACATAGAAGCCAAAAGGTATTTGGTGACTTCGATCTGAGTGATTTTGCCTTCGGTCAATGTCTTATTGATCAGATTAACAAGCTTGCTGCTAAGCTGGTCTTTGCCATTTGCTCCATTAAGCTCCTCAGGTTTGGTATCTGCAAGCGTTTTGATAATAATCGGTTTGATTTTGATCTCTTTTATTTTTTCGAATGCTTCCTTTGATTTCGCAGAATTCAGTTGGAAAGCGAAATCTATCTGAACGATATAATCGGGATCAGCAAGATTTGTTTTGATATCTTTGATCTCTGCCGTTAATTCGACGATTTCATCAGCAGTTAAATGTTTGGTTTCCACACTTTGAACCGCAGCATTTACATCATTCGTATCATTCGGAAAGATCTTGTCCATTAATAGAAATGCGGCTATCACGATAAGTGTAATCGCAAGTAAAATCGTAAGTAACCATGGCAGCATCTTCTTCATGTTAGCTCCTCCATTGACTGGACTTTAATGGTGGCAGCATATGTGCCTATGTCCCTGTTATAATCCCGGATCTTCGTAATAACTTCATCCGCTTTTTCAAGCACGATCAGTCTTTTTCCGGTTACTAGTGTAATATATGTATCCGGGCTTTCTTCTACCATTTCTACCAGTAGGGCATTGATCCACATCGGTGTTCCATTTAATCTCGTTACCGATATCATAACAGGCCTCCTAACAAAAATAGGGGGAGGGGTATCTCCCCCACGACTCCGCGTTAATCTTTAAAAAAGAAATTAAATTATTGATAAAATTAACGCTTCAGATTAACTACTTCCTGCAGCACTTCATCAGAAGTCGTAATGATACGGGAGTTCGCCTGGAATCCACGTTGCGATACGATCATTTCTGTAAATTCATTCGTAAGATCCACATTGGACATTTCAAGCTGACCCGAAATGATAGCGCCTGTTCCAGTTTCAGTATCATTCGCTGTCGTAGGAACAAGTTCGCCTTCTGCATTCGCATTAAGTGACATCCGGTACAGATTACCACCGATCTTCTCAAGTCCAGATGGATTAGTAACCTTAGCCACTCCGATCTTCACACCTGCTTCAGTCGTTCCATCCGCCATGGTCTGAACAATCGTTCCATCATTGGAAATGGAGAATGCTGTTACATCATCACCCAGTTGAATGGCAGTACCATCGGCATCTAGCACATGAAGTCCGTCAGAAGTAACAAGATTACGTGCAGCATCTACATGAAAATCTCCTGCACGAGTCAAAAAAGCAGTTTCCTGATCCGCAGTAAGCTTCACTAAGAAAAAGCCATCTCCGTCAATACGCAAATCTGTAGGATTGTTAGTAGTTTGAGCACTACCAGCCAAATGGAGTGTATCAATTGAAGCGATACTTACGCCCAGTCCGATTTGTTTAGCATTCACACCACCTTGGGCATCGTCACTAGGAGCTGTTACACCAGAAACGGTTTGACTCATAATGTCCTTAAACATAACCCGTCCTGATTTAAAACCAATTGTATTGACATTGGCAATGTTATTACCGATTACATCAAGCTTAGTCTGAAAGCCTCTCATCCCCGAAACCCCTGAATACATAGATCTTAACATTTGTGTTGTCCTCCCAGATTATAGAGTCCTAATAACTTACTAAGTGAATGGGACCGCGTCAGTCGGTCAGCGGCCGCCTCGGCTTTCCTTTAGGACCAGCCGGTTATGAAATCACAATTGCACTATCAATTTGCGTAAACACGTTATCTTTAATCGAACTTCCATCCATTGCGGTTACAACCGTACGATTCGGGACACTTACGATAAATGCCAAATCCTTCATTAATATCAAGGATTCTTTACTACCTTTGGCAGCAGCTTTATCCACAGCTGAAGAAATCTGATCCAGTTGTCTGCTTCCAAGTTCAATTCCTCTTTGTTCAAGACGCTTGGCAGCATGATTACTGAATTTTAGTAGTTTCTGTTGCAGTACGCTCTCAAAGGTGGCTTCTCCAGTCACAGTCTGCTTCGGTATCGAAGATCGCTGTAACGTTGAGGAATGTAGGGACGACGCAGGATACAGTTGGCCTATGGTCAGCCTGTCACTCATATTGTCGCCTCGCTTCCTCCGTTATTCTCCGGAGTATTACTATCTGTACCAGAACCATTCTCTGTTGTTGCAGGATTCTGAATTTGTGTAATATCGGTTAAAGCAACTCTGTCTTTCCCCACAACCGCATATTGAATCCCCTTGCTGACAACGATTGATTCAACATTCCCTGTCTTAGGCAGATTTGTGGCGGTATCTGTCCATGTGATATCTTTACCAATCAAGCCGGATACTGAGCCAAGAGACTGATTCATTGATGTAAGCTGTGTAGAGATATTCATCAGCTGCTCAACAGATGTAAACTGTGCCATTTGAGCAATAAATTCTTTATCTTGCATCGGTTGCATCGGATCTTGATTCTGCAGCTGGGTGATCAATATCTTCAAAAACTGATCCTTACCCAAAGCAGAATTTCCTGTTGTTTTAGTAGATTCAGGAGTTGTATAATTCCACTGGTCTTTGGTAGAAACAGGAGGAGTTGTTGTCGTCATAACCGTTCACCTCTCTTTCACTTATGATAAGTTTAAGCTTTGGCAGAGAAGGAGTTCCCTTGATTATCTTCTTCTTGCCCTGCGTTTGAAACCCAATCTTTCCATTCACCATTTAGCTCTGCGGCAAGAATGGCATCATTAGCTTCCTCACGACTTTCTTTGGAGCGTCTTCCCTGCTGGCCACTTCCAGAACCAGGTTGGCGTCCTTCTTGACCCCATTGTGAATTGAGGGGGGTATTATTTTGTGTGACTTCTAATTTTTCTACTTGGAGGCCTTGAGACTGCAATGCCGCTCGAAGCTGGTTCATTTGCTGTTCCAACATATCCTTAGCTCCGGAATGTTCAGTCATAAACTGTGCTACGAGATGACCATTTTGCATAGTAATCTTAACATCTACTTGTCCGAGGTTTTCTGGAAAGAGTGATATCGTAGCCTCAGCTACTCCGCCTTTTTGCACAATCTCCAATTTACCTGTAATAAAACCTGTCATTTCCTGTGCAAACTGATGAACGGGTACAGGAGCTACTGGGACTTCAGCCTTCAACGGAGCCGTAATTCCTCCCCGAAGAGCTAGTTGACCAGCCGTTACAACCTCATGTTCTCCTTCTATGATAGTAGTTCCTGATGTGGAATCTTGAGTGGATTCTGCCTGCTTTGTTTCTCCAGTTGCACTGCTTTTAATCAATGGAGTGGTAAGCTCTGCTTCAGCATCTTGAACAGCTCCTGAGGTCACAGGCGAAGTTAGGACTGCTTCATTCTTAATTGCAGCCGCTTCTCCAGTACGGTTACTAAGGTTTTGAATGGTCTTGTCCGGCGTACTACCTTTGCTTTCAGTCACTATAGGTTGTTGTACAGATACACCAGAATTTTCATTTGAGCTGGAGTTCTTTCCCTTCCCCTTAATAGTGTTAGCGGAGGATTGTTCTAGAATCGCTGTGAAATTATTTAACAGGCTTATCCCTTTACTAGCAGCCTCTTCGTTCCCACTGACAGCAGCTTCCTGAATCATAGTAACTAAACTTTGCAAATCATCTTGAACAGCAAATCGCAGCGTATCTGCATGCTGGGCTAACGGCGACAAGCTTCCTGCCGACTCCATATCAGATGTAGCATCACTCTCGGTCACTTGACTTCCTGATAGAAGAGCTGATACCTGAAGAAGCCAAGCTTGCAAAGCTGCCAGCACAGCAGGATCGCTATTAATGCTTTCATCCAGGTTTTCAACATCAGCAGTTAGCTTCTCGATAAGATCAGAATTCTGCGTATCTTGTCCTCCTTGATCTTCTCCAGTCGTCTGCACTTCCTTTAAAAGACCTTGCAGTAAAGAGGTTAGATTTCCCAGAAGCGGATCAGTAGGTACCGATGTGGTGTTAGCTGTGTTTCCTCCCATAGTTTGCACTAATGTCTGAGAGAAAGGTACAGCAGATGCTGTTGTGCCAGTAGAAGTTGATGAGCTACCACTTGCAGCAGCTGTATTTGCGTTCACAAGCGATTGAACCACTAAACTCATATTATTTTTCACCTCCTTTCATTATTTATTTAGCACCCATCAAACGGTTAACAATCTTCGCGGTTTGCGCACTATCATTTTTAGTCATTTCGCCCAAAATTGATGAACGAACACTATCACTTACGGTATTCATAATCGTTACTACTTTATCAGGGCTAATCTTGTACATTTCCCCTAGTAGAGAAGCTGCATTGGCAGGCGTCATTGAACTAAAGGTTTGATTCAACTTTTCCTTATCCAGATTTGCACTAGTTTTAGTCGTTTGAGTAGCGCCAGCTTCTTTTTTCAATCTAGATTGAAGAGCAGCAATAGCCATATCACTCGAAGAGGTTGTTTCTTTCAACTTAATCGTGACATCTGCCGCTTTTTTAGGATCCATTTTTTCCAGAATCGCAGTTTTACTCGCTTTATTCATTACGCTGAATATCTGCACCATCTCTTCTGTAGTCAAATTCTCCATAATCGGTGCAGCTTTGGAAGCCTTCATGCCCGCGTACAGCTTCGCCAGATCAGTAACCTGCTTCTGATAAGGGTCTTCTGTTGCCTCCGTGTTTACTTCAGCAGCTGCAGCGGCTTCCGTCTTCATTCCCTCAATTTGCGACTCTAGCGCCTGAACCTTGGTATCCTGGGCTGTTTTTTCATCGGAGACCTTCTTCAACTCATCTGCCTGCTGGGCAAGCTGAGCTTTGAGCTCCTTAATCGTTGAGTTTGAGCTCACTTCCTGTTTCTTGCTTTCTTCCTTCGGTTTAGAAGGATCTGTTGGCGGATCAGGAACCCATTTTTCCAGAATCGGAATTTTATTCGCAACTTCAAGCACGTTATTACGAATGTCCATATTAAAAAGCGTCAACAGTACTCCAAGCAGTACTAGCGTGAAGATAATCGGTATCATTAGAAATAAGAACCGCTCAAATTTCCCCGCTGACCCTTCATTTTCAAGTTCCATGTCATTATCAATATTAGCCACTAGCGGAAACCTCCCGGGTTAGAGGGATTTCATCGCGAAGCGGACGGTTGCCATCTCATCCAGTTCGTTTTGTTCCCGTAAACTCATACTTTGCTGAAACTGTGTCTCAGCCTTATCTTTTGCTTTTAACCATACTTTTTCGTCTAATACCTTTGTGCTTAACTGATCTTGCTTCTTCAAGACTTCCTGATGTGCACTTTTAATGTCCGTATGTTTACGAGCAATGCATATATCCAGGTATTCTACATATTCTTGCATTTCACGAATCTTCGCCATAGGTGCCTTTTGTTCTGCGGCATTTTGTAAAGATAACATAATAGCGCTCCGCTGAAAGGTGAGTTCATCCAGGCTTCTTTCTTGTGCCTGCAATTCTCCAAGCGCGCTTGAGAGCATCCATTCTGCCTGTGTCTTCTCATTGCCCTTCAAGTCAACGACTTTTTGAAAAGTATAATGAAATCTCATGATACTGAATCAACTCCTCGAGAAGTGTGAAATTAAAGACTGTTGAACTTCAGCCAGCGTAACTTTTTCATTCACTCTTTGTTTGGTGAATTCCCATATACTGTCTATATACTCCATCGACTCATCGATTTGAGCATTGGAGCCTCTCTGATACGCTCCGATATTAATTAAATCTTCTGAATCCTTGTACACGGCCATTAGTCGCTTAACATTCTCTGCTGCGGCGATCTGTTCTTCTGGCGCAATATCCTTCATTACACGACTAATACTGGAGAGCACATCTATTGCTGGAAAATGTCCTTTGTTCGCAATACTTCGGTTAAGGACGATATGTCCATCGAGTATCCCTCTCACTGCATCAGCGATCGGCTCATTCATATCATCACCATCAACCAATACAGTGTAAAAAGCTGTGATAGAGCCTGTAGGACCAGTTCCGGCACGTTCTAGTAGTTTAGGTAAGCTTGCAAATACCGATGGTGTGTAACCTCTCATAGCTGGTGGTTCTCCGACTGCAAGTCCAACTTCACGTTGAGCCATAGCATAACGAGTCACCGAATCCATCATCAGCATCACATTAAGCCCACGATCCCGGAAATACTCAGCAATCGTAGTAGCTATAAGTGCTCCCTTAATTCGAATTAATGCAGGCTGATCAGATGTAGCGACAATAACGACTGACCTCTGCAAACCCTCAGGTCCTAAATCGCGTTCGATGAAATCCAGTACTTCCCTGCCACGTTCCCCAATCAGAGCGATAACATTAACATCTGCTGATGTATTACGTGCAATCATTCCCATGAGCGTACTTTTGCCGACCCCTGAACCAGCGAAAATCCCCACCCGCTGACCTTTACCAATGGTTAGCAAACCATCTATCGCTCTTACACCGATGCTAATAGGTTCTTGCACTCGTGGTCTGTTGAGTGGGTTGGACGGAATGTTAAAGGTCGAACTATGTGGCATTCGAGCTGGGATCAGGGAACCATCAAGCGGTTGACCTAAACCATCCAGTACCTTACCCAGCAATTCTGAACCCACCTGAACACTAAGCGGCTTGCCTGTTCCCACTACATCACAACCAGGTCCAATTGCCTGCAGTTCTCCAAGTGGCATTAATAGCACCTTGTTGTCACGGAAACCAACGACTTCAGCTTGCAGCGGCTTATTTCCTTTAGAAGGATAGATATAGCACACATCACCAATGCTAGCATCAGGTCCTTCCGATTCAACCATAAGACCGATAACCTGCGTCACCTTCCCATTGATCCTCACCGGATCGAGATTACGAAGTTGCTCCTTATAACGGTTACTATCAAGCATCTTCTTCCCCATTTCTCTGCTCATCGGTGTCCAGCGCGATTCTAACCAGCTCTTTCTTGATTTCTGCAAGCTGAGTATCAATTCGGGCATCTATGCTGCCAAAGGAGGAGCGGATTACACAACCTTGATCTTTCACAGTCGAGTCAGGCAAGATCTGTAGTTCAGCCTGCGAGTCAACCGCTAATGACAATTCTTCCCTTGCTGCGTTTACGAAAGCGAACTGCGCAGGTGATACACACAGTGAGATCAGCCCCTGCTCACGTTTACGAGCTAGATTCTTTCGAATCAAATCCATTGCAAACTGCGGCTCAACCGTTAACTGCCTATCCACAATTTTCTCCGCAATATCACAGCTTAGCTCAACCAAGAAAGGTTCAGCTTCCTGAATAATGACATCCCTTGCCTTATAGGCTTCAGTTAAAACAGCACGCGCTTCGTCCATCATCGCAGCAATTTTGAGCTTCATCTCTTGCTCAGCTTGAGAAACACCTTCTTGATACCCTAGCTGATAAGCCTCCGCTTTGACGGCCTCTACCAGATGTTCATCCTGCTCACGCCGCTCTTTCCACCACTCTTCAGCCTCCGCTTTTGAGGATTCAACAATCTGTTCCGCTTCAAGAGAGGCATTCCGAACTTGCTCTTCAGCAAATTCTTGGGCATCTTTAAGCATTTGCTTGCGTGCGACTTCAGCCTCTTCACGAGCGGGATCATGATAGTGAGTCTCGCTTACAGTCTCCTCTAGAACGGGCTCCTCAGTTAGGCCCGCATAGTGCCGGGCCTGCTCCAATCTTTTCAGTACATCAACTGGAACATACTGAGAATGCTTAATCAGCTTAGACAATGATGTCATCTCCTCCGCCACGAGCGATGATAATTTCTCCAGACTCTTCGAGTCTGCGGATCGTACCTACAATACGCGTTTGCGCTTCTTCTACATCACGCAACCGCACAGGACCCATGTACTCCATTTCTTCTCGGAAGGTCTCTGCCATACGTTTGGACATATTCCGGAAAATAACATCTCGTACTTCTTCGCTTGCAACCTTAAGGGCAAGCTGCAGATCCGCATTATCAATATCACGAATAATACGCTGAATCGAACGATTATCCACATTGACAATATCCTCGAATACGAACATCCGCTTCTTGATTTCCTCGGCGAGCTCTGGATCTTGAATTTCAAGAGAATCCAGAATTGTGCGCTCTGTCCCACGGTCAACCCCATTCAGGATTTGTACAATTGATTCGATACCGCCAGCATTTGTATAATCCTGAGTTACTGTAGCAGAAAGCTTCTGCTCCAGCACTCGTTCAATTTGTGTAATGACCTCCGGAGAGGTGCTGTCCATTACAGCAATTCTTCTAGCCACCTCCGCCTGCTTCTCTTGAGGTAACGAAGAGAGAATAGCTGCGGCTTGTTCAAATTGTAGATAAGACAATACAAGTGCGATAGTCTGGACATTCTCATTCTGAATAAAGTTCAAAATCTGGTTTGGATCAGCCTTGCGTGCAAAATCGAAAGGTCTTACCTGCAAAGTCGCAGTCAGACGGTTAATGACCTCCATTGCTTTTGCGGAACCAAGTGCTTTCTCCAGAATCTCTTTGGCGTAGTTAATACCGCCTTGTGATATATATTCCTGGGCGAGGCATATCTGATGGAACTCAGACATGATCGACTCTTTTTCACTGCTGTCCACTTTACGGACATTGGCAATTTCAAGAGTTAATTGTTCAATCTCCTCGTCTCTTAAATGTTTGAATATTTGCGCCGATACCTCGGGCCCTAGTGTGATAAGCAGGATCGCGGCCTTTTGACGGCCACTAAGCCCCTGCTGACTAGCCTTTGCCATTAGTTCACCTCTGTTCGTCTGCAAGCCATGTACGCAGCAAATTAACGAATTCGTCTGGCTTTTTCTTAGCCAAACTTTCCAATTGCTTACGAACTTGACTGTCATTCGTCACACTTTCCAAATTAATAGATGGAAATTCGGTAGGAACCTGTAATGGAATGTCTTCATCTTCCTCTTCCACAGTCTTCTTACGACTCCGATAGATTAGATATCCTCCACCTGCTCCAACCAGCAATGCAGCTGCTCCGATAGCCCATAACATCCATGTGGCAAGACCACCTGGTGTTGTGTTAGCAGCGGTTCCGCCAAATTGTTGAGAATATACCGAAACCTTTTTGGTTAAATCAGCGTCTGTATATGTAGTACCTGAATCTGCGAGCGAAGCACGAACAATATTTACCAAAATGTTTTGAATTGCTGCTGATGTAGCAGCGTCCAAAGTATTTTGTCCTGTAGGTGGTTCAACTGCAACATTTATGGTTAAATCTTTAACAGTAAAGGGACTTGCGATAACATCCTTTGTAATTCGGTTTACTTCATAGTTCCTCGTTTCAGAAGATTCTTCCGAAGTTGAAGTATCCGTACCGGCTTGTGAGGGATAGCCCGCTACATCTTGTGAACCAGTGCCTGCCACTCCGCCAGTTGTATTCCCTTGACCCGAATACGAATTACTAATGATTTGTGAACTGATCTCAATCCCCTTCATGTTCTCTGTATCCACCGGGGTTACGAGATTCTCCTTCCGGTTTTCCTTGTCAAAGTTCAGCTTCGAAAATACAAGAACATCAACTTTATCCGGACCCGTAAGAGTGCTAAGGAATTGTTTCACATCTTTCTTTACTTCTTCTTCGAATTTTTTCTGAAGAGCGAAGTTCTCTTCGACTTGGCTGGAAACTCCTGCTTGTCCACCTTTGGCCGTAGGCATTAACTCGACTTCATTATTAGCAATCGTAATGTTATCGATTGGTAGATTTGGAACAGCCGTCTTTACAAGGTTGAAGTAACCATCGATATTATCTTGACTGGGTCTAAATCCCGGATTAAATGAAAGCACAACGGATGCAGATGCTTGCTCTTGGTCAGCCTGGGAAGCAAAAACTGTTTCTTTAGGCAGATTAATCAGCACTTTAGCATCCTTAATTCCTTGCATACGTCTCATTAACTGTTCTACTTCACCGTTTAATGCATTATTATACTTCACATTAAACTCACTATCTGTCGTCCCTATCATTGACGAATTTTCATTAAAGACCTTATAACCGATAGAGCCCCCCTGAACAATCCCCTGAGAACCGATATCCACCTTTATTCGAGCCGCTTCTGTGCTTGGCACTGAGATGCTCTTTCCATCTTGGCTTAATCGGTATGAAACACCTGCTGTATCCAAGTAGTTCATTACTCCAGCTGAATCTGTGCTGTCCAAATCTTGAAACGCTACTTCATATTCTGTCTTTGAAAGCTGCATGGTTAATACTACGATTATTATTAGAATGATAAACAATGTTGAAAAAAATAAAATCTTCTGTTTACCACTAAATCTGTTCCAATAAAGGGTCACCTTCTCCCGATATTGGGCAAATCTTTCATTCACAGTGTCACCCCATCCGGAACTAAGCTAGGAATTAATTAAATTTGAGTTCTCATAATTTCTTGATAGGCTTCTATCACTTTGTTCCGGACTTGTGTAGTCAACTGCAAACTCAGTAAAGCCTGTTGGGAAGAAATCATCACTTCGTCTATATTCACTTCTCCCAATACAAATTTATTACTCATATCCTTTGCTTGTTGTTCCTGATCTGCTACTTTAGTGAGTGCATTCTCAAGATAAGAACCAAAGCTCTCCATGGCATTAGCAGGAGTGGATGAAACTTCGGTAGATGTTGGTTTCATGGCAAGCTGCTGTACAGCTTGAACCCCATTAGTGATATTCTGTATCAACTGTTTCCCTCCTAAAAGTTTTGTAAGCATATGCTTCCTAGATTCACTTCGTACAAAACTCACTTCGGAAGCGTTCTATCTGTTAATTACGTTTAGCGCCCAATTTCGAGTGCTTTACTTACCATAGCTTTAGATGCATTCAGCATCGTGACATTGGCTTCATAAGAACGTGATGCAGATAACATATCTACCATTTCTTTGGTAATATCTACGTTTGGCATATAGACATAACCTTCGGCATCCGCATCAGGATGGCTTGGGTTGTACACTGGCTTTAACGGTGAAGTATCTTCTATAATGGACTGCACCTTTACACCTTCATTACTACTACCATTTAATTTCGAATTTAGTATATTCGAGAACTTATTGCTTTCGGTAGCTTCCATAACAACAAGCTTTCGACGGTATGGAACGGCTTTGCCATCAACCACCGATGCTCTTGTAGTTTCCGCATTGGCCACGTTGGAGGAAATCACGTCCATCCGCAATCGTTGAGCTGTTAATGCTGATGCACTTATCCCAAAACTACTCCCAAAGTTCATGCAATCTTATCCTCCTTGAATTACAGCTCGCATCATCGAAATTTGACTGTTGATCTGCTCGACATAAGAACTATACCTGAGTTGGTTCTCAGCACTTAACGCCATTTCTCGTTCTACATCCACATTGTTGTCGTTATTATTCATCGAGGTAGTTTCATCCGTACTAACGACAGCTGCTGGTACAATTCTGTTGGTACCAAATTGAAAATGTCGGGAGTCCGTTACCTTCGCGTTAAGTGTAGGTTTTATTCCACTTTCTTGTTGCTGAAGGAAACTTTCGAATGAAACATCAGAACGTTTGAAATTTGGCGTATCTTCGTTAGCCACATTATTTGCTAGAACATTTTGTCGTTTGTAGGCAGCATCAATGCCTCCCTGCAATCGTTGAAAACTGACACTATTCAGCAATCCCAAGATAATTCCTCCTTTCAAAGCTATCATAATGAAATGAATTCCACAACTTTCCTTAAAAAACCTGCTTGTTTTCGACAAATAAAGTATAAAAGTCCTCAATTTATCGATTTCTACGTCGAACCTTGTCGCAAAGTATAACTTATTAGTATTTTCACATACATTGATTTTCATTTAATTTGTATATTATTACAATAAGAAATAAGCCCTATCTTTTTAAAAAAGACAGGGCTTTAAGCACTTTATTGCTATTTTATTCCTTTTTTAACTCAAAATTATCTTTTTAATTGCATCTTTTTACATTTTTTTACCTATTAATGACACTAAATTGTAATTTTCTAATTCAATATGCCCAAATTCAAAAGAATATAATTTGTCGCATTAAAGAATATACTGACTTAAATCACGATCCTGTGCAATACTTGCCAATTTCTCACGCACATACTCTGGTGTAATAACCATAGTATCCAGAGTTAGCTCAGGTGCTTCAAAAGAAAGATCCTCCAATAGCTTCTCCAAAATCGTATGAAGACGCCGAGCACCTATGTTTTCCATATTTTGATTCACTGAAGCAGCTATTTTGGCAATTTCATAAATAGCATCTTTCTGGAACTCAACTTCAATGTCCTCAGTTTTTAACAAATTAACATATTGTTTCGTCAATGCATTCTCTGGCTCAGTTAAGATGGATACAAAATCCTCCAGTGTCAGACTGCTTAGCTCTACGCGAATCGGAAAACGCCCCTGAAGCTCTGGAATCAGATCAGAGGGTTTAGCTACATGAAAAGCCCCGGCAGCCATGAAGAGCACGTAGTCCGTCTTCACAGGACCGTATTTTGTCATGATTGTAGAACCTTCTACAATTGGAAGGATATCTCTTTGCACACCTTCACGTGATACATCAGGGCCCGAACCCTTACCTTGACTTGCAACCTTATCAATCTCATCGATAAAAATAATACCCGATTGTTCAGCGCGTGTCACAGATTCCTGAATGACATCATCCATATCAATCAGTTTAGTTGCTTCATCCTGAATTAGCACTTTACGAGCCTCACGGATAGGAAGCTTACGCTTCTTCGTCCGCTTCGGAAGCAAGCTACCAAACATTTCTTGCATATTCATCCCCATCTGGTCGTTCCCTTGCCCTGCAAACATATCCAGCATAGATGGCGCTGTATCCTCAACATCTATTTCAATGATATCTTCTTCCAATTGACCAGCAAGCAGCTTAAATCTAATCCCGCGACGGCGCTCGCTTAAGCTTCCATCTGGTTCGGAATCTTCTTTAGAATCCTCTTGTGCAGAATTCCCGCCAAAAATCATCTCAAAAGGATTCTTCTGAGATTTATTCTTTGAAGACGAAGGCACTAAAATAGAGACAATCCGCTCATTAGCCAGCTCTTCTGCACGGTCCTTCACCTTTTCCGTGCGCTCTAGCTTCACCATACGAATAGAGGTCTCCACTAAATCACGCACCATAGACTCCACATCTCGACCTACATAACCCACCTCAGTGAATTTGGTAGCCTCCACTTTGATGAACGGAGCATTAACAAGCTTAGCTAAACGCCGGGCAATCTCGGTTTTCCCCACACCAGTAGGTCCGATCATCAAGATGTTCTTAGGAACAACTTCATCACGCAGTTCCTCAGCCAGCAGACTGCGCCGATAACGATTACGAAGGGCAACAGCTACCGATTTCTTAGCTTGTTTCTGACCTACAATATATTTATCCAATTCAGCTACGATTTGACGGGGTGTTAGCGATTGATTCACCATCGTGAATTCCTCCTTGTCTCTATGGCACTGAGCCTATAATTGCTCAACAATAATATTGGAGTTAGTATACACACATATTTCTGATGCAATCTGAAGAGCCTCACGAGCAATATCCGCAGCAGCAAGATTTGGAGCATGACGTTTGAGCGCGCGACCGGAAGCAAGTGCAAAATTACCACCGGAACCAATAGCGAGCACATCATCATCTGGCTCGATAATTTCACCATTTCCGGAGATTAAGAGCATTCCTTCCTTGTCCATAACAATCATTAATGCCTCAAGTTTACGAAGAATACGATCTTGACGCCAGTCTTTCGCTAATTCTACGGCTGCCCGTTGCAGGTTTCCATGATGCTCCTCCAACTTACCTTCGAATTTTTCGAACAAAGTGATAGCATCGGCAACAGATCCTGCAAACCCTGCTATTACTTGTCCCCTGTATAAGCGACGAACCTTTCTGGCCGTCGTCTTCATAATTACACTCTCTCCGAATGTAACCTGACCATCACCTGCTATAGCTGCCTGTCCGTTATGTCTTACAGCACAAATTGTAGTCGCATGAAAGCTGGGTACCATGATTGCAGTTACCTCCTTAAGATGGGCTTTGTTAAAATATAAGAAGTATACGTTTCACGTTGTTCTTCATTATCCTTATATTTTTCGCTTAAACGCTAACGCTTATCATCCTTATTAGGACGCCGAAGGCGCTTATTCTTGGGTATCGATAACCTCCGGCTCTATATAAGCGAGGCCCGTACGATTGGCGTACTCGGCAAGACTGTCTAGTGCACGATGCGCTAACATCTCATTTTTTTCTTTCTTATTACGGATTTTCTTCTCCACCTTCGGTAGAAGACCAAAATTGGCATTCATAGGCTGAAAATGCTCCGGATCAGCGGAAGTGATATAAGCAGGCATACTACCGAGCACCGTGTCTTGCGGGAAGATCAGTCCTTCTTGACCGAGTGCGGCTCTAGCAGCGTTAATGCCGGCAATCAGACCTGAAGCTGCTGATTCCACATAACCTTCCACGCCAGTCATCTGTCCAGCAAAGTACAGCCTTTCTTTACCCTTCATTTGATAAGTAGGATGCAAGAGTTTAGGAGAATTAATAAAGGTATTTCTGTGCATTACACCATATCGAACGTATTCAGCGTTCTCAAGACCTGGAATCAGCGAAAATACCCGCTTTTGTTCGCCCCATTTCAAGTGCGTTTGAAAACCCACCAGATTGTAAAGCGTTCCAGCAGCGTTATCCTGACGAAGCTGTACCACCGCGTAAGGTAGCTTACCTGTGTGCGGATTGATAAGACCTACTGGCTTCATCGGACCAAACAATGCTGTTTGCTTACCGCGCTTCATCATGATTTCGATAGGCATACAGCCCTCAAAGTATATCTCTTTCTCAAAATCCTTGAGCGCCGCCGTCTCTGCAGAAATCAACGCATCATAAAACACGTCAAACTCCTCTTCAGTCATAGGACAGTTCAGATATGCTGCTTCCCCTTTGTCATAACGGGAAGCCAGATACACTTTATTCATATCAATACTGTCCTTCTCAACAATCGGTGCAGCAGCATCATAAAAATAGAAATACTCTTCACCTAATAGACCCTTAATTTCAGCAGATAATGCAGGGGAAGTTAGTGGACCCGTTGCAATAACAACAATCCCTTCCTCCGGTATATGCGTAAGTTCTTCATTTATGACTTCCACGAGCGGATGATTATGCAATGTACTCGTAATTTCTCCCGAGAAACCATCCCGATCCACGGCAAGTGCACCACCAGCAGGTACAGCGTGGCGATCCGCAGCACCTAATACAAGAGAGTTTAAGCGCCGCATTTCTTCCTTTAATACACCCACTGCATTGACTAAACCATTTGCACGCAAGGAGTTACTGCATACTAGTTCTGCGAATTGATTCGTGTGGTGAGCTGGCGTTTTCACCACGGGTCTCATTTCATACAATCTTACCGGTACGCCTTGAGAGGCTATTTGCCAGGCCGCTTCACTTCCTGCGAGACCTGCTCCAATTACTGTTACCTTTGCTGTATCTGTCACTGTCTTATTTCCTCCTGTAGAGACTATTATTCTGCTAACTCTTCTTCGTTGTCTAAAACTGCCTCTGTATGGTCACAAGACGTACATTGCAGTTTGGTGCCTTGCTTATTGCGTTTCTCAATCATCCAAGCCCCGCAAGATGGACATGGCTTAGTGGATGGTCTATCCCAAGAGACGAAATCACAGCCAGGATATTGATCGCAGCCATAGAAGACACGCCCTTTTTTGCTACGACGCTCTACAACTTTACCTTCATTACATTTAGGGCAAGTTACACCTATATCTTTGATAATCGGCTTCGTATTTCGGCAATCTGGAAAACCAGAACATGCTAGAAACTTCCCAAAGCGTCCTAATTTATATACAAGTGGTTTACCACATTTCTCGCAGATCTCATCAGAGACTTCATCTTCAATCTCGATTTCTTTCATTTCTTCTTCAGCAAACAATAAGCGCTTCTCGAAAGACTCGTAAAATTCGGCAAGAACCTTCACCCAATCTTCTGACCCTTCTTCCACATGGTCAAGATCTCCTTCCATATTAGCCGTAAACTCTACGTTCAATATTTCCGGGAAAAATTGTTCCATCTGCTCGATGACTAGTTCTCCAAGCTCTGTAGGCATGAATTTTTTCTCTTCAATCGCTACATAACCACGCTTCTGAATCGTTTCAAGCGTTGGTGCATACGTACTTGGGCGTCCTATCCCTAATTCCTCAAGTGTCTTTACAAGCCTTGCTTCTGTATATCGCGGTGGTGGCTGTGTAAAATGCTGCTTCGGCTCGATCTCTTGCTTATTTAAAGCATCTCCCGCTTCAAGAGGCGGTAAATACTTATCTTCATCTGTAGTTCCATCATCATTACCTTCCACGTAAACCTTCATGAACCCTGGGAATGAAACCTTCGAACCCACCGCTCTGAAAGTGGCTGTACCTGCTTCTATATCAACCGAGAGTGTATCCAGAAGAGCCGAAGCCATTTGACTGGATACGAACCGCTCCCACACCAGCTTATAAAGACGGAATTGATCCCGGCTTAAGAACTCTTTGACCATTTCCGGTTCCCGAAGTGCCGAAGTTGGTCGAATCGCTTCATGCGCTTCTTGTGCTCCAGCCGCTTTCTTCGAATACTGGCGGGGGGTTTCAGGTAAGAACTTTTCACCATACTTAGCAGTAATCAGCTCTTTAGCTTCATCCTGTGCAGTGACAGATAAGCGTGTCGAGTCCGTACGCATATAGGTGATCAAACCTACGGTTCCCTCTTTGCCTAGTTCCACACCTTCGTATAATTGCTGGGCAACAGACATGGTCTTAGCTGCACGGAATCCAAGCTTACGAGCTGCTTCCTGTTGAAGTGAACTTGTTGTAAAAGGAGCCGAAGGATGTCGTTGTCTTTCCTTCTCCTTCACTTTACTTACCTTAAAAGCTGCGTTCTTGATTGCCTCAAGGATCTCTTGAACATCGCTTTCTTGATTAAGTTCTTTCTTCACACCATTCAGCTTATGGAACTTAGCTTCAAAGACGGAATCTCGAATCCCAAGTTTAGCGGTAATACTCCAATATTCAGTAGGTACAAAAGCGGAGATTTCATTCTCACGATCCATTATGATCTTTACAGCTACAGATTGAACACGACCAGCAGATAACCCTTTTTTGACTTTCTTCCATAATAGGGGGCTAATCTTGTAACCTACCAGCCGATCCAGTATACGTCTTGCCTGCTGTGCATTCACAAGATCCATGTTAATCTTACGTGGCGTCTTAAAAGCATCCTTCACCGCTTGTTTGGTGATCTCATTAAATACAACTCGGCATTCCTGTGTTTGATCTAAATTTAATGCATGCGCCAAGTGCCATGCGATCGCTTCTCCTTCGCGGTCAGGGTCAGCTGCGAGATAAACTTTTTTCACTTTTTTACTAGCGTCTTTCAATTCCTTCAATATGGAACCTTTACCACGGATAGTAATATATTTAGGGTTGAAATTATTTTCAACTTCGACGCCGGTTTGACTCTTCGGCAAGTCCCTAATATGTCCCATAGATGCCTTTACAATATATTTACTACCTAGATATTTGCCAATTGTCTTCGCTTTCGCGGGCGATTCGACAATAACCAATGCATCTGCCATAGACTCTTCCTCCTCGTTAACACTCGTACCTCTATATTAAATTACCTTATAAATAGCTCCTGGTAATTGTGCTACCGCTTTTTTTATGATTAAAGATAACAGAACTGAATGCAAATGTCCAAAATCCCATCCTGTCCTCACAAGCAGATCGTCCAAAATAAAGGGGCCTTGATGCAGTATATGGTATAGGTGTAACTCCTCATTTGTCAATTTCTTTTCAATTACCAAATCGTCAACCACCTGTTTAGGGGGACCGCTTTCACCCGTTTTTGAGAGGTTTTTCGGGAGAAAAGAAGTGTATTCTTCTAAAATATCTAGTGCACCGGTTACCAGCTTTGCCCCCTGTTTAATCAGATCAAGAGCCCCTCTACTTTTGGGAGACGTAATAGGTCCAGGGACAGCAAAAACATCCCGTCCTGCCTCCAAGGCAGCATCTGCAGTAATGAGTGATCCACTTCTACTATCCGCCTCTACAACCACTGTCCCGTATGTGAGACCCGCAATAATTCGATTGCGCTGCGGAAACAACCCTGGATGGCTTTTGGTTCCAAGGGGATACTCTGTTAGCACTAGCCCATCACGGGAAATCAATCGTTCAAGCTCCTTATTCTCAGGCGGGTAGACCCGATCCAGACCTGTAGCTACTACCGCTATTGTGCTTCCACCGCTTCTTAGCGCAGCTTCATGACAAACGCTATCAATCCCCCTAGCTAATCCGCTAACCACTGTCAGACCTGCTTCACTAAGCTCTTTCGTGAGGATCTCCCCTACCTTCCGTCCATAAGCTGTTGGCACACGAGTACCGACCATCGCTACACTGGGTGTCGATAACAGATCCAAACGCCCACGATAATAAAGAATCCATGGTGGCTGAGCCGTCTCCTTCAATAAATTTGGATAGTCTGCATCAAAAATCGTCATCATGTTCACAAAACTTTCTTCCATTAGTAAGCGGCGGCTTGCTATCCACTCCAACGTATATATAGAAGCAAGCTGAATCGACATTTTCTCACTCAATCCAACCTTTTCCCAGTCTTCCGAGCTACAAGAAAATGCTTTTTCTGACAAGAGCCCAGCTCTGCGAATCTTGTCGATCGTTTTCCAGCCAATGCCTTCCACTTCATTAAAACCGAATAGTAGTTCCCGTTCTTCCATAGTCTTTTTCGCCCCTTAACACGGAAGGCCTAGCCTTCCCTATTTTGTGTTACACATCTTGAAAACGCAAGTATTTCTTTAAATTCAATAAATTTCTATTTAAAATAAAAAAAGCAACCTTTCATCCCTAAATAGGAACAAAAGGTTGCTTACCTCTTTAATTAATTATACACGAAATAACCTCACTACGCGGAGCGATTTCTCTGTCTTAATTACACTAATTAGTGCGATGTAAAAGCATTGAGAATACCGCGCTCTTCAAGCACACTTACGAGTGTCGAACCCATTTCAGCAGGCGTAGGGGCTACCTTAATTCCGCAAGCTTCCAGTACGGCAATTTTTTCGCTAGCTGTACCTTTCCCTCCAGAAATGATAGCACCAGCATGCCCCATACGCTTGCCTGGAGGTGCAGTTGCCCCTCCAATGAAGCCTACTACTGGCTTGGTCATGTGTTCACGAATCCACTCCGCTGCTTCTTCCTCAGCCGTACCACCGATCTCTCCGATCATGATAACTGCCTTCGTACCCGGATCTTCATTAAACAGCCTCAAAATATCAATAAACTCGGAGCCTTTAACAGGGTCCCCGCCAATACCTACAGCCGAAGACTGCCCAATTCCACGCGTGGTCAGCTGATGAACCGCCTCATAGGTTAGCGTTCCGCTGCGCGAGACCACTCCTACATAACCAGGCATATGAATATAGCCAGGCATGATTCCAATCTTACACTCTCCAGGAGTGATAACACCCGGACAGTTTGGACCGATCAACACTGTAGAACGACCTTCCATATAACGTGAGACTTTTACCATATCAAGCACAGGAATACCTTCAGTAATACAGATAACCAAATCCAGCTCTGCATCTACAGCCTCCATGATGGAATCTGCTGCAAATGCTGGCGGTACATAAATCACACTAGCAGTTGCACCAGTAGCTGCTTTAGCAGCTGCGACTGTATCAAATACCGGAAGACTAACTTCACTGCCATTTTCAAGGGTGATATTAACTGTTGTTCCACCTTTACCCGGCGTTACTCCTCCAACCATCTGAGTTCCATAATCAAGCGCACCCTTAGTATGGAACAAGCCCGTTGCTCCCGTAATACCTTGCGTGATAACTTTCGTATTTTTATCTACAAGAATGCTCATGCCTTAAGTCACATCCCTACTTATATTGTCAAATACGATAACTGGCTTCAACTTCCGAGCCATTATTGCACAAGAGATACAATCTTACGGGCACCGTCCGCCATAGAATCAGCAGCTACAATGTTTAGTCCCGATCCAGCCAAGATTTGCTTACCTAAACCAACATTTGTTCCTTCAAGACGTACAACAAGCGGTTTAGTCAATCCCAATTGACTTGCCGCTTCCACAACACCGTTAGCAATAACGTCACAGCGCATAATACCGCCGAAAATATTAACGAAAATTCCATTTACCTTTTCATCTGACAGAATAATTTTAAAGGCTTCTGTAACTTTCTCGGTAGTTGCACCGCCCCCTACATCAAGGAAGTTGGCGGGTTCGCCTCCGTAATATTTAATTATATCCATCGTTGCCATCGCTAGACCTGCACCGTTCACCATACAACCAATATTGCCATCAAGCGCAATATAGCTCAGGTCATACTTAGAGGCTTCGATTTCTTTCAAATCTTCTTCATCTAGATCCCGAAGCTCTTGAATATCTTTGTGGCGGAACAAAGCATTGGGGTCAAAATTCAATTTAGCATCTAGAGCCATCACATTACCATCCGCAGTAACTACCAATGGGTTAATTTCGGCAATAGAGCAATCTTTATCCACAAAAGCTAGATATAGCGCTTGCATGAATTTCACAGTCTTGCCTACCAGTTCATTCGGAATAGAGATGCTGTAAGCTAGTTTACGAGCTTGGAATGTCTGCAAACCTACTGCCGGATCAATGATTTCTTTAAAAATCTTCTCCGGATGTGTAGCTGCAACCTCTTCAATCTCTGTGCCACCTTCTTCAGATGCCATCATAACCACCCGACCAGTTCCTCTATCAACAACAATACCGATATAATACTCTTTAACAATTTGACAGCCCTCTTCAATAAGCAGCCGCTTTACAACCTTACCCTCCGGACCAGTCTGGTGAGTAACTAAAGTCTTGCCGAGAATTTCGGTTGCGTAAGTACGCACTTCATCGATATTCTTAGCAACCTTTACACCTCCAGCTTTACCGCGTCCACCTGCATGAATCTGAGCTTTAACTACAACAACCGGTGTACTCAGTGACTCTGCGGCTTCTACCGCTTCCTCCACTGTATAAGCTACTTTTCCATTCGGTACGGCCACACCGTACTTCTTAAGCACTTCTTTTCCCTGATACTCGTGGATATTCATAGCGGTAGCCTCCTAAAGTAGCGTGGTGACTTAACAGGCAGCCTGTTGTCATCTCGCCTTCCGTTTTGATTGCCGCGGGGTTAGGGATAGGCTGATGCTAAACATGCAGCACTATTCCGGAACCAACAGAAACTGCTCTACCACTCGTAAAAGAATGGCCTTATTTCTGTGAGAGACATTGAGTAAATCTATAAGACTAAGCTTATACTTACCTATATGCCATATAAAGGAACCCAGAATAGTGTAACATGTTTTTAAAACGCTTTCCTTAAATATATTCATGATTCGTACACATTTTTTCGCTTGGTTTCATGCCGGAATGCGAACGATCGCATTGACTACTGTTTATACTTACTTTTTACTATCTTGAGTGTTCGCCTCATGAACACGATTTAACAAGCTTTTGAACTGCTCAAGCAGCTCTACAGTCTCATCGCCGGACATAGTCGTTTCTTCCATCATTTTCCCAGGAATACAAGCCGCATTGCTTTGAAGTGCCCAGCCCTGTTCCGTTAAGGAAATCAGAACTTTCCGCTCATCTTGTGTTGAACGTTCACGTACGATCAAGCCAGCAGCTTGTAGGCGTTTTAAAAGAGGTGTCAGCGTACCCGAATCCAAAAATAGCGCCTCACCAATTTCTTTAACCGTACATTGCTGCCGTTCCCATAACACAAGCATTACTAGATATTGCGAGTATGTTAAACCGATCTTATCCAAATAAGGTTGATACAGCTTTGTGATCTCACGAGAGCAGGCATAAATCGTAAAACAGAGTTGATTCTCAATCAGCAGCTCAGGTGTAGTCGTCATCTTTTGCATATCTTCTTCATTCATTTTCATATCTTATTCACCTGCCTTATACCCTTATTTTATCATAATTCACTCATAACATCATGTTAATAGCAAAAAATTAATTTGACATTATAATTAATTGTGATAAATTAGATTGTACACAAACTAATTAGGAATTGGAGAGATACACAATGATGACCATCCAGCAAAAAATGTATGAAACCACTGTTAAAGCCGTAGGAGGAAGAAACGGTTTTATCGAATCAGAAAGCCCTAAGCTTAATCTTACAATTAGTACACCACGTGAAATGGGAGGTGCCGGTGGGGAAGGTACAAATCCTGAGCAACTATTTGCAGCTGGATATTCCGCTTGTTTCGATAGTGCACTGAACATGGTTGCCCGACTCGGAAAAGTAAAAATAGAAGGTAGCGAAGTAACGGCTACAGTCAGCTTTGGTAAAGTTGAAGATGGAGGTTTTGGCATAGCGGTTAAGCTTGATGTGCTAGTTAAAGGCGTTGATAGAGAAACTGCAGCCTCTTTAGTAGAGGCTGCTCATGGCGCTTGTCCATACTCCCGCGCAACCCGCGGCAATATCGCTGTAGAATTGAATGTGCTGTAAGGGAACTATAGAGAATTATTATCTCAAACGAAGCCCTTACGGACACAGATGATCTTATCCAGAGAGGTTAACAATTTTAGCGGAGTGACATTAATAACCCAAAACAGAGCAGCGATTCGCCAATAACGGGAATCGCTGCTCTATTTAGTTTATTCTTCTGTCATCGCCTGCCGGTCTAAATTACGGTATTGCACAGCTTCCGCAAGATGCGCGGAAGTAATATCCGGTGCGCCTTCCAAATCAGCTATTGTACGGGATAGCTTAATAATTCGATCATGCGCTCGCATGCTTAAACCTAAATTTTCCAGAATGTCATACAGCAATTGGGCACCTTCACGGCTAAGGCTTGCATATCTCCGAAGGGAAGCGCCGGAAAGTTCACTATTCCAAGAAATAGGCAAGCGCTTAAACCGTTTAGTCTGTATCGCTTGTGCTGCCATCACCTCTGCATACATCTCAGCCGAAGATAGAACATGCCCCTGACGATCCCATTCCTTTGGACGAGGAACATCCACCTGTAAATCAATACGATCCAATAAGGGTCCTGATATCTTTGCGCGATATTGAGCAATTCTGGCGGGGCTGCATGTACAATGTTGTTGAGAAAGATTACTCCCAAAATAACCACAGCTACAGGGATTCATCGATGCGGCCAGCATGAATTTTGCAGGATAGGTAAAAGAAGCTCGAGCACGACTTATGGTAACAACCCCGTCTTCGAGCGGCTGGCGTAACACCTCAAGTACATTCCGAGAGAATTCGGGCAACTCATCTAAAAAGAGAATCCCTCGATGCGCAAGACTAACTTCTCCCGGCTTCGGAATGCCTCCACCCCCAATAAGGCCTGCGGCCGATATCGTATGATGTGGGGAGCGAAAAGGACGTCTGCGCAGCAAACCATTGTGGGCATCTTTCAAAGTTCCTGCTGCGCTAAAAATTTTAGTTACCTCAAGCGCCTCACTCTCAGACAATTTCGGAAGGATACTTGGAAGGCGTTTAATCAGCATCGTCTTCCCTGTACCCGGTGGACCGATAAGTAGTATATTATGCATGCCAGCTGCCGCAATGGTTAGGGCTCTTTTTACATGTTGTTGCCCTAGCACATCACTGTAATCATCCATCATCTCGTTCATTACATATGAGGCGTCCTCAGATGCACCGTAAATCGGGGTATATTTAAGATGTTCCAAAGAAAGAAGTAGAACCGGAGATCGTTCATTAGCTTCGATCCCCTTGGTCACAGTTACAGGAAAAGGAAGAGATGATAAAGAAGCCATCTCTTCGGAAACTCTTCCATACCGTTGATTCTGTTCGTCTTCCCCTTTTATACCCTTAGCTGAATTGGATGGTGATTCTTCCGGGTTCGGTAATGCACGCAAATGGTTGATTGCGTATATATTTATGCCACTGATCAAAGCTGCCTCAGCAGCATTTCCTTCAGGAAGCAGTACAGCCTTAAATCCATTCTTACGCGCAGCTTCCACCATTGGTAGAACACCTGATACTGGACGCAGACTACCGTCAAGCGCAAGCTCTCCAATAAAAAGCATCTCATGGGCTGAGGGCATTATCAGTTGACCACTAGTTATCAGTATCCCCAGAGCAATCGCTAGGTCAAAGGCAGATCCTTCTTTTCGTAAGTCGGCTGGTGCTAGATTTATCGTAATGCGCTGCTGGGGATAACGATAACCACAGTTCTTAATAGCGGCTCTTACTCGTTCTACTGCCTCACGAATCGCAGAATCAGGCAGACCAATGATATTTGTCTGTGGCAATCCATTCGCAAGATCAATTTCTACACCTATCATTACCCCCTCAATTCCATACAGACATGCACTATGCATTTTTCCATACATAAAAACACCTCGTCTCCTGAAATACACCCCTGTTTGGGTGTCACATCTTCAAGAAAAAAGGTGCTTCCTTATTTTCCGGTAATAAATTAGCTACATATCTCATTATATATATGAAATCTTAGCGTAATCAAGAATTATTAATAAACATCAAATTGCATTAACACGCATAAATAATCATTTAGACCCACATTAACCTTCTTCACTAACTATGACAGAGTCCCTAATCTGTTCAAAAGTCAATGGTTTATAGCTCCAATGCTCTACACAAATGTTAAAATAATTCTTTCCTTCATATTTTTGTCCGTGAATATGACCATGCACATTTACGTAAGGCATATGTTTATTCATATACATAGGCTCGTGAGAGAGAAAGAAGAAATCCTTATAAATCAGCGGATATTCACTAACCTCGTCAAAGCCTGCTTCAAGCCACCAATCCCGACCGCGTCCCCGATCATGATTGCCGAGAATTAAAATCTTATAGCCATGTAACCTCTCCACAATAGCACGTGTCGCTTCCTTATTAAGAAACGAAAAGTCTCCCAAATGAAACACTTTATCATCCGGATTCACTACCGAATTCCAACTCTCAATCATAGCTTCATTCATTTGCCCCACATCTATAAAGGGTCTGGATTCAAAATCAATAATCAACTTATGGCCAAAATGATGGTCGGATGTAAAAAAAACGTTAGCCATATTCACCCTTCTTTCTTTTTTGATCATAGTTTGTATGATTATCACCAGTCACGCCGCTTATGTGATCGTTTTTTATTATCGCTCTGGATCAGTTCAGCTAGAGGGGGAGTCTCTTCATTCTCAATGAGCCAGCCACGCATTTCTTTAATCGCTTCCACCTGTCCATTTCCTTTATCTCGCCATGTAAGAAGCTCTATGACTTTTATAACAAGCGCTAAGAGACTGCTAGTGCTGTTTTGTGATTTATCAGCACGGATTTTTTGAAATAGCGCCTCATTTTTCCAATCGATTAATATTTCCTCAGCTATAGTGGGCCGCATAACCGTGAAGTTCTTATTGCAATTTGCACAACAGACAACGGATACTGGCTCTGCGGTAAATTTCACTTCAATCTTCTGCTGGCAATATTGGCAAGCAAAACTAACCTGCATTTCAAAAGGTTTATTCTTCACTTAAACAGCCCTCCTCATGATGACATTAAAAAGTTACTCTAATGTTTACCCATTTCTTTTGAGAAATGACCCACTGTGCGGAGGCTATGTAAAGACTTTTTTCATAAGAATGCTAGTGCCCATAATGAATGGCGTGAGAATATGGGGTGCAGCTTAAAAAGCCTCACGTATATGCCCCAAAGAAGCGATGCTTAAATCTTCATTCAGTAAAATGCTAATGACGTCAAAAGTTACTCTTCGATCATCATAACCTTTCATATGCAAATAAACCTGTGCCGTATTTCGCACTTGATGTATTTTTCTTGTATTCACAGATTCCTCCGGAGTCCCTTGATATAGCTCTCCACTACGACTGCGAACTTCAACAATAATAATACAGCCTTCGTTCTCCGCAATAATATCAAGTTCTCCGGTTCGACAACGCCAATTTCGTTCTAAGATCTTGTACCCACAAGTAGATAAGTACTGCACAGCCCCTTCTTCAGCAGCGGCTCCCTTCTGTTTGCGGTTGTAGCGTTCTCTTGTGTATGGCTCTTTCATTCCGGTCTCCGTTCACCGGCGGAACGGTCGCTCTGATACACAAAGCTGAGGATTTCAGCCACTAGCTGATAAAGTTCAGATGGAATCTGTTGATCTAGATCGAGCTTTGAAAGAACTTCTACGAGAGCTGCGTCCTCTTGGACAGCAACCCCACTCTCTTTAGCTTTTTGCAGAATCAGATCCGCTATCGCCCCTTGTCCTTTGGCAACAACGACAGGTGCCTCGCTTTGTCCTGGGCTATATTTGAGAGCGACCGCTTTTTTGAGCCCTTGTGAAATTAGAGGTACAGGCTCATTCTCGTTCATATACGGTAATCCACTCCTTTATAAACATCAGGAACATAATCAACAAGCTTACTATGGGGATTGGCAAGTTCTGTAGATAGCTTTAATTCTGGCAAAGGTTCAGTTCTTAATCCCGACAACTGATAACCAATAGATTCTACTGCCGTTTTAATGTCATCACGCCGCTGTTCCAACAGCTCAAGCACCCAAGGATGATCATTATGCAGCTTAAGACTAACGATTCGATCAACAACCTGCACATCAACCAGTGTCTGGCCGAGCTGCTTCATATCCAAATCAAACCAGAGCCTGCAATTGGCAGCATCTAATTCACCCTTGCGTCCCCGACGCGACTGAATATGAACGGAAGCTGTCTCCTGCCCATCTGGACCTTGCAGCGGCAAGAACAAAGTTACTTGCGCGAAAGGAGCCGTTCGATCTGTATTGAGCAGCAGCTGTTGTCCTGTCAGCTGCTGCACTAGTCCGCTCGCGGCTTCTTTTACCGCGGGCGGCACCTCGCTGCTGCTCATGATCTGCAGCAGCACGCCCTTTAAGGTGTCGGTGGCTTGTTCGCCACCGACACCCGCACTGCCAAGCGCGGCCGTACCTGCCGCCGCGCGGGCCGTCTCAGAGGCGGCTATTGCGCCGCCGCGCACCGCCTGCTGCTCGTGCTCCGCACCGAGCAGCTTCAGCACCCGCCCCACCCACGACTCCGCGTCCGCGGGTGGGGCGGTGTCCGGCTGCACCGGCGAAGCCGTCGCAGCCGGGGTCTCCCCGCGCGGCGCAGCAGCGGGGGCAGGGCTTGCTCCCGCCGCGTCAGCGGGCGGGACCAGAGCGAGCTGCGGCAAGCTGCCGCGCAGCTCGGTGAGCACGCCCTGCAGCTTCGCGAGCAGGGCTGCCCCACTTGCTGCGTGGGGCGCCGCACCAGCAGCAGGACCTTCGGCGCTCACACTCGCGCCACCCGGCATAGCCCCTCTCTTATCCATCGAGGCAGCCAGACTCTTATCCGCATGTATAACATTATCCAATGCTCCATCCTTATTCAAATTCAAGGCATTCCCTTGAATCTCAACTTCACTGGAACGGATAGGATTATTCGCTGCACTATCAGATTGAGCGCTTAAAGCACTATTTAGAGCGCCGGATATGGCAGGTGTTGATTTACCAGCCATAGACTCTGTAACAATACCACCCTTCGGGATCTGAGCCCCTTCACCTGTCTCATCAACTACAACTGGCTTGCCAGTTCCTATCTCCGTTTCATTCTCAGAAGCTATATTAAGAGTCACCTTGACTGGCGCACCTTGTTCAACCGGTTTCAGAGCACCTTCAGTTGCTCCTTCCGAAAGAGCGGTACTTCCGCTTGCGATAGTCCCATCAGCAATTTTAGTTGTAGCTTGTCCATTTCCTTTAGCTGCCGATTGTAAAGAGTCTGCTTCTGTAGCGTCCCCCTCTACAACTCCCATGTTATTCCCACTTCCAGCACCTGCAGTTACCGAGATTTCAAGTTTACCAGTATTTGTACCCATTCCAGCCTTTGATTCAGCTGTAATTGTTTCATCATTAGCAATTTGACCTGTCCATATTGTAATCTGATCTTCCAGTGCTGATAAAAGCTGATGCAGCTGCGGGCCAAATACTGCCTGCTGCAATCCTTTCACACTCTCAGCTGTAACGGGTAGTCCCCGTTTTACAGAAATGACAGCTGCGTCAAGCCACTCTGAAGCAGGCACACCAGCTGGTTTTGCACTCATTACCGCATCCAGCAAAGCTGCTGTCTCTTTTGTAAGCGGAACGCCTCCTGCTTGCATCGCTAGTACGATTTCTCGACCTGCTTTGGAATCAGCTAATCCTAGCGACTCCAAAGCCTCACCCATGCTTTGGGGAGTGACTAACGCCGTTTCACCGAGGGAGACCGGCTTCAATACGGGCAATCCGCCTTCTCCGGGTGATCCAACCTGTAAGTTCATGGTTTCTCCAGGCAGTAATGGTGTCTCTAATTCCGCACGAACAGGTGTACCTTGGATTTGCACAACCGCTTCTTTGCCTGAATCCGATACAGAGAGAACAACACCACGGACAACTTGCCCTTCTTTTAATTCTAAAGACTTCGCCGCACCCGGTTTTTGATCTCCAAGCAATCCACGGATCAATGTTCCGATATTCATACCGTTTCTCCTCCCTCCATTTTCTCTCTTCTTACTATATCGGTATTCATCCTACTTTTTTAAGCATTGCTTCTAGAATAACATTTGCTGCTCCGCGAGAATCCGCCCAATAAAACTGCGTCGATGCATAGGTGTTGGACCTAGAGCTGTAATTTGTTCCCGGTGAAGCTTGGTCGCGTAACCTTTATGTATCGCAATCCCATAATCAGGGTATAATTCCTCCCAAAGACCTTCACACAGCCTGTCTCGTGTTACTTTAGCAATAATCGAAGCCGCAGCAATGGACTGACTATTAGCATCTCCTTTAATAATTGCCTGTTGCGGCAAAGGGAGATCTACCTTTTCAGCATCGATCAGCATATAGTCAGGAGTGTGTTCCAGACTCTCTACCGCTTTTTTCATGGCAAGACGTGAAGCTTGCTTGATATTAATTTCATCAATAACATTAGAATCCACATAACCCACACCCACTGCCAGCGCTTGCTCCATTATAATCTCGTATAAAGCCTCTCTCTTCTTCGCTGTAAGTTTTTTGGAATCATTTACACCATCAATAATAAGCCCCTCCGGCAAAATCACCGCTGCTGCGACAACGTCCCCAAACAAGCATCCTCTTCCTACTTCATCTACGCCTGCTATTCGGCGATAAGACTGTTCCCAGCCTTCTTTTTCATAGGCCAACATATCTAACGAACTCACTAATTTGTCACCGCCAATTATGAATTATTCTATGATCTATATAAGTCAGCTTATCATAGTAAAGCTTACATGGTCATCTTAAAATAGGCGTTCCAATTTGATCCATTCCCATAAAAAAAGAGCCTCCGAAATTTCGGATGGCTCTTCCATACCTAGTCCATTAAACGCAGCTTTCACACCACTTAAGGCGTTTCCAGCGTAAAGCGTCCAAGCTTACCTGCCCGTAGCTCATGTAACAAGGCCCGCGAAGCTTTTTCCAGATCTACACGTCCACCGCTAATTAGACAACCGCGTTTACGACCCACAGCTTCCATAACAGCTACGATCTCATCTGGATTCTCCAGATCCTCAGGAAGCTTCTCAATGCCAAAGCGTTCTTGAAATCTAGAACCGTAGTCCTTCACCAAATATTTCACTGCATAAAAGGCAATGTCCTCAATATTTAGGATTTCTTCCTTTATTGCACCCGTTACCGCTAGGCGATAACCTACTTCTTGGTCCTCAAACCTCGGCCATAGTATACCTGGGGTATCCAGAAGCTCCAAGTTGCCGCCTGTCTTAATCCACTGTTGACCCTTGGTTACCCCTGGGCGGTCCCCAGTAGCAGCAATACTCTTACCAGCCATCCGGTTAATGAGTGTTGATTTACCAACGTTAGGAATACCAACGATCAATGCACGCATAGCTCGCGGATTCATTCCCCTTGTGATCTGCCGGTCAATCTTTTCTTTTAACAACAGTTTGACCTGCTCTGGAATATCCTTAACACCCGTTCCAGTAGATGCATCAACAGGATAAGCAACATGCCCTTGTCCCTTGAAGTACGCCAGCCACTTCCGTGTAATTTCAGGATCTGCCAGATCCGCCTTGTTCAAAATAATCAATCTTGGCTTGTCCCGCAAAATATCGTCAATCATCGGATTGCGGCTGGAAAGCGGCAGACGGGAATCGAGCAATTCTATTACAACATCAATCAGCTTCAGCTTATCCTCGATTTGCCGCCTAGCCTTCGTCATATGACCAGGAAACCATTGAATGGCCATTGCCGTCACCTCCTTTGACTTCTGTCAACTTAATGGTTAATCAGTGTAATATCCTTTATCGGCCAGAAGATTAAATCGGCCCGGCCCACAATATCACCTAGAGGTACATAACCGATCATTCGGCTATCCGTACTATCCGAGCGATTATCTCCCATAACGAAAACATGTCCTTCAGGTACAGTACCATCCGTGAACTTTTCATTCGGGAAGTCTTTATTATTATACAGAGCGTTGTTACTATGCGCAGCATCAATAGCGCCTTGGATATATGTCTCGTTAACAACTTCTCCGTTAACTGTAACTACATCCCCTTCTACTTTCACGGTATCTCCAGCCACACCAATTACACGTTTAATAAAATCTCTGCCCTCAGAAGGCACGTGGAATACTATAACCTCGCCCCGCTGTGGAGATCTAATATCGTACAAAATCTCATTTACGATAACACGTTCTCCAGTATGGAAATTAGGCTGCATGGAAGGTCCATCTACAATAAAAGGCTTGAACAAAAGCCAGCGAATCAGAAAAACCAACACTAAAGCAATCGCAATGGCCTTGATCCATTCCAAGACTTCGTTTTTGGGTTTACGTGGGTTCTGCGCGCTTGAATCCAAAGTTTCACTTTGTTCCTGCTGCATAGTTCACCGTCCTCTCTTAATACTACTCTTACTATTACTATACAACACAAAAAAACTCCTGCCAAAAACCCCTCCACAGATACTCCTTCAGGAGGCCTTTTCGGAGAAGCTGATCCCCAAGCGTATATGTCGCACGCATTATATACCAAGCTAAAACGCCCTCAGCGTCCTTTAAGGACGGTAAGTGTTTATGCGAGAAATATAAGAATAATGTATAACGTGGAACTTATGCTTTCTTATATTTTCAAAAAATAATAAAACGAAAGGAGCTTGAACTCAAGCCCCTTTCCTTTGTCACTATTCTAGCGACGAATTTCTTTAATTCTCGCTGCTTTACCACGTAGTTCACGAAGATAATAAAGTTTAGCACGACGCACTTTACCACGACGAGCCACTTCGATTTTCTCGATTTTAGGCGAGTTGATTGGGAATGTTCTTTCCACACCAACACCGTAAGAAATTTTACGAACCGTAAAAGTCTCACTGATTCCACCGCCACGACGTTTGATTACAACGCCTTCGAACAACTGGATACGCTCACGAGTTCCCTCGATTACTTTTACATGCACCTTCAAAGTGTCACCCGGGCGAAAACTCGGGATATCTTTACGAAGTTGCTCTTGCGTAATAGCTTGTAGGATATTCATTAAGGACTTCCTCCTTCCGTACAGGTGTTCTTGCCTCTTCCGGAGAGAACTTTGCTCTCCCTCATTATCCGCAGCGGACCACCGTATTCCACACAACAGAGATAATAATACCATAAAGGACGGGCTAATACAACTTATTTTTTCTATTTAAAGCGGTAGCATATCTCTTTTTTTCGCCTTCGATTGGCAATCTTTACATAGACCAACAACAGTTCCGTTATCTTGTGCATAGAAGACAAGCTTTCCATTCTTCTTCTTACAAGAAGAGCAGGGCTGCTCCCCTGGGCTCTGTTTGGCTTTACGATGACTATCCATTGAGATTACATTACTCCGTGTAGTACGCGGATAATTTTTTGTGGTATTTATTTTCCGTTTCCAGACTAAAAAATATACGCCTGTCAAAACTACTAAGGCAAGCAAAATGGCTACATATTTCATTTGGCTCCCTCCACCCTTCAAGATTTATTAAAGAAAGAAAGTAAAAAGACCGCCCTGTTCTGCAAGTGAGGTAACGGTCTATATCTGTATACAATATGAGGATTTCCGCGCCCTTTTAAATATGTATCGTAACCGTATTTATTCAGCGAGTGATCTTTCATTTATTTTAGCACAATTAAAAATCGAAGTGTAGTGAACACTTTTGAGACCTAGTCTTTGGTCCAGTATAATAACCCGCCTCCAGCCGTTTTTACAGATAAATTCCATAAGCTATACTTACAGAAGTACATAACGAAATCACATATGTCAGATCACATACACCCATATACGAGGAGGAGTTTGTTCAATGAGGAAAAGGAATAATAATAGTGTGTTAGCAGCAGTAGCCGTATTATCTATCGTACTTTTGGCGGGTTGCACTGAATTACCAGGCAGACAATCTGCCAAAAATGAGGTTGAAAAAAGTATTTCTGAGGATGCGCACCAGAACTTTGGTGAAGTTGTCAAGCAAGAGCTAGGAAAAGCAGCTGCAACTGTGCAGCAAGCTGTTGAGGAAACAGCTACTAAGGTAGTTGATGAAGTTAAAGCAGACAGCATTAACAAAGAACTCTCCGTATCGCAAGCGATCGGTTCAGCATCCGTGCTCAGCATGGACAATGCAGTAGGAGAAATAGAAGTAACAGCTGTTACAGGAGATCTGATCCATGTAAATGCAACGATCTCATCCCACAACAGCTCTCTCCATACGTCTGACCGCCAAAAGATTATGGATGATGCTGAAATTTTAGTAGAGGTCAGTGGTGATACTTTGAAGGTGTCTACGCATTCCAAAACAAGTCCTAAGAAGGACTTATGGACATGGGCGCAAGACAAATATGGATATTCAGATTTTAGCATAAGCTATAATATAGAGCTCCCCGCCAGCATGAATAAATATAAAATTACAAATAACGTAGGTCAAATTCGCCTTCGTAATTTAGAGGGTAATTATCATATCGTCAGCAACGTCGGAGCCATCAATATTGAAGGGGCTAAAATCACTGGAAAATCCACTGTAGAATCCGATACTGGCAGTATAAGAATGGATATAGCAGGGATGAAGGATGATAGCAGCCTAAAAGCCAAAACAGAGGTCGGCAGCCTCAGTGCTGTCCTGGCCGATGGTATGAAATGCAGCCTGGAAGCCAATAGTGATCTCGGGCAAATCAAGGGTGTAGAAGGTGGAAAGACCGATATCAATGGAGGCGGACCCTTGCTGTCCCTAAGCTCAAATATTGGTGCAATTACAGTACAGTAATCAGTAATAAACAGACCGTCCGGGAAACCCGAGCGGTCTGTTTTTGGTTCCAAATGATTAGATTAATGCGATGGCCAGCAGAGTGAACAGACTCAAAGTTAAGATCTGATTTCCGGCATAAGGATTTCCATAAAACGCAGAAGTATGCACAGAACCATTTCCAGTTCTTAAGTAAACATTGTATCTATCTACATCTGTAATAACGCCTTCGTGCTGTCTACCATCTCTAGTCAGAATCCGTACCCTTCTATCTTTACAACGCAAACAGTTATAATAAGCTTCCACTAGTGTACTCCTCCTTGTTCGTAATGATATAATCTATGTGTAGGAGTACAGGTCGGTAACGGCGAACTTACATAGGTCGGACATTGGGTTAATATTTACTTTTTTCGATCCTTGTATCTTTCGTATTCCTTAAGGCTATAGATAATGTAAGACCTATCTTCAGCTTGCAGTCCGCAATATCACATCCATTCGAGGAGGCCAATCTCATGAATGTAGAAAGAAAACAGTTTATTAAAGAAGGCGTACTGCGTATCACCATTTTCGTCATTTTAGCTTCACTTACTTACACCGTCCGCAACTATGCATGGGCTGTTACTGTTCTCGTATGTGTTGCGCTTTACTCACTCCTTACAGGAGTACACAAAATCTTACGCAAAGAATAACATGTGCCTCCACGAACTCTTATAGCAAGCTAAAACGCCTTAGGCGTCCTTTTAAGGACGGTAAGCGTTTGTGCGAGAATTATAAGGATAAAGTATATCGTGAATCATATACTTTCTTATAATTTCAAAAAATAACCACTTTTCGCTGAGATGCTAGATCTCATTGGAAAGTGGTTATTTAACAATAATAATAAAACCATTAGCGACAGCGAACACATTCACTGTTTCTAATGGTTTTATTTACGCGGCGGTCAATCCCTAACATTCAATCTTATATGTTCACTCTTTAAATGGCGAATGGGAATTGCGATTTGTATAAAAATCGATAATATCATTCACGGTGCGGAGCGGCTCCGCCTCCTTGTGGATTGTGTCCACGTTAGGCTTGAATTCTTCATGCGTCTTCGTAGTCACTTCAGTTCATTCCCTTCAATAGTTAAGCTTGCTGCGTGATCAGCTGCATGTATTAGTGCGGCACCTCTATTCATTACCCTAAAAAGAAGCTTTTAACGCACCAATACTCATATTATTTTGAAAACTATTATTTGATTTGTTCTCAGGTACACATAACAAAAACGCCTCCTCAACGTAAGATACGTTAAAAAGACGTCAAATATACCTGTTTCATTAAATTATCACTCCGGCTTGTCCACATTTCTTAGACGTTCCAGTGTCTTTTTGTCTTTCAATGTAAGCTCTGCAGTCTCAAGCAGGTCCGGTCTGCGTCCCAATGTGCGCAACAGTGCCTGCTCTCTCCGCCATATGTCGATGTTAGCATGATGACCACTCAGCAAAATATCCGGCACCTTCCAGCCACGAAACTCGGCAGGACGTGTGTAGTGTGGATATTCTAGCAGTCCCGTGCTGAACGAGTCAGATATCGCAGAGGTTTCATTTCCAAGTGCCCCCGGCTGAAGCCGGACTATGGAATCTATAACCGTCAATGCAGGCAACTCTCCACCTGTAAGCACATAATCACCCATTGAAAGTTCATCTGTTACCAGATGCTCACGAATCCGCTCATCATATCCCTCATAATGCCCACATATGAAGATTAGATGCTGCTCTTGCGCCAGTTCCTCTGCAATCTTCTGATTGTAAGTTTTTCCTTGTGGGCACATAAGAATGATACGTGGCTTCACAGAAACCTCTTCATCAGTTCCATTGCGTTCTTCCTCGTTCGGTGTACCAAGCACATGCTCGACTGCATTAAAAATCGGATCCGGCTTGAGCACCATGCCCCCGCCACCGCCATACGGTGTATCATCCACACTATTATGCTTATTTCCCGAGAAATCACGGAAGTTCACTGCATTTAAGGAAACGATTCCTTTTTCACGTGCTTTACCAAGAATACTTGTGCTGAATACGCCTTCGCACATTTCTGGAAAGAGCGTAAGCACATCAATTCTCATCATGGCAATAACCCTTCCATCAAATGAACAATAATTCGCTTGGCTTCTATATCTACATTCAGGACTACATCGTTAATTACAGGAATTAGGATGTCTTGTCCTTTTGCAGGCTTAACAACCCATACATCATTCGCACCAGGCTGTAAGATTTCTGTAATCGTACCGAGTGGTTTGTTTTCATCTTCATCCGTGTATACCTCACAACCGACGATTTGGTGGAAGTAGTATTCGTTCTCAGGGAGATCCACCAGATCATTACTCGGAACCTTCAGGAGGCTTCCTTTATATTTTTCCACTTCATTGATGTTCGTATACCCTTTAAGCTTAACGATGAACATACCCTTGTGCTCACGAGCGGATTCTACTGTTACTTCGAATTTAGAACTGCCATCTGCTGGGATCACCTGCAGCTTCTTACCTGCAGCAAAACGAACATCAGGGAAATCGGTATGGGATAGAACTTTAATCTCACCGCGAATACCATGTGTGTTCACAAGTCTGCCTACGGTTAACTCTTCTGTCATACAACCCTCTCCTTTACAAGCTTCATCTAATCTATATTTGAACAAAAAGGAGCCGGGATATACTATCCCTAGCCCCTCATTGTACGCATCATTTAAGATAAAATATCTACAGTTACGCGTTTATCGCTCTTGACTGCTGCAGATGTGACTACTGTACGGAGCGCCTTAGCGATCCTTCCTTGTTTGCCAATGACCTTTCCAACATCATCAGGATGTACGGACAGTTCATAGACAATTAGGTGATCCTTCTCCACCGCTCGTACCGTCACATCTTCTGGATGATCCACTAAAGCCTTAGCAATTACTCCAACTAATTCTTCCATAGAGGACCCTCGCAATCAGTCATTATTTCTGTTGCTTAAGCTCATGAAACTTCTTCATTACGCCTGCTTTGGAAAGCAAGTTGCGTACTGTATCAGATGCTTGCGCACCTGTTTGAAGCCATTTAAGAGCTTTTTCCTCATCGATCTTAACTACTGCCGGTTGTTCAATCGGATTATAATAACCGATTTCCTCGATAAAACGACCGTCACGAGGGGACCGGGAATCGGAAACCACTACACGATAGAAAGGCGCTTTATGCGCTCCCATTCTTTTCAGACGAATACGTACTGCCACGAAAAATCACCTCCTTATAATAGTTTCGAGATATTAGAACAGCAAGATCATTTAAAAGGGAACTTCATACCTTTTCCACCTAGACCTTTAAGCTGCTTCATCGCATTCTTCTTAGAGGCTTTGCCGCCTCCGCCCATCATGCCTGAGAATTGCTTCATCATCTTACGCATCTCATCAAATTGCTTAATGAGGCGGTTGACCTCGGCAACCGAAGTTCCGCTACCAGCAGCAATACGCTTGCGGCGGTTATGGTTGATGATCTCGGGCTGACGTTTTTCCGTCTTAGTCATAGAATGAACTATGGCTTCAACGCGGCCCATTTGCTTGTCGTCAACCTTCAAATCCTTAATGCCCTTGGCTTTGTTCATGCCAGGCAGCATGTCAAGAATTTGATCGATCGGGCCAAGCTTCTTCACCTGATCCATTTGCTCAAGGAAATCATCAAACGTAAATTCTGCATTGCGCATCTTACGTTCCATTTCCTTAGCTTTATCCGTGTCAATGTTCGCTTGAGCTTTCTCAATCAGCGACAACATGTCGCCCATACCCAAAATCCGCGAAGCCATACGTTCCGGATGGAACGGCTCCAATGCGTCAATCTTCTCACCTAACGCAGCGAATTTGATCGGGCAACCAGTTACGGCTTTGACGGATAGTGCAGCACCACCGCGGCTATCGCCGTCAAGCTTCGTCAATACAACCCCTGTAAGCTCAAGCTGCTTATTAAAGCTCTCAGCTACGTTCACGGCGTCTTGACCGGTCATTGCATCTACTACTAGCAGAACTTCATCAGGATTTACAATGCCCCGAATCTGCTTCAGTTCTTCCATCAATTCTTCATCAATGTGCAGGCGGCCTGCAGTATCAATAATTACATAATCAAGTCCGTTATCCTTCGCATGTTGTACAGCTTGTCTGGCAATCTCTACCGGACTAGTCTGATCACCCAGCGAGAATACTGGAACTTTAATTTGTTCTCCAAGTACTTGAAGCTGTTTGATCGCAGCAGGGCGATAAATATCTGCCGCAACAAGCAATGGACGATGATTGCCCTTCTGTAACAGCTTGGCCAGCTTACCCGAAGTGGTTGTCTTACCCGCCCCTTGTAAACCCGCCATCATAATGACAGTTGGTGGCTTGTTCGACTTGGCCAGCTTCGCTTGGCTTCCGCCCATCAGCTCGGTTAGTTCCTTGTTAACGATGTCGATAATGACCATCCCAGGTGTAAAGCTGTCCATCACTTCTGTGCCAATAGACTTTTCTTTCACCTTAGCCACGAATTCTTTAACTACCTTGAAGTTAACGTCGGCTTCCAGAAGGGCCAACCGTACTTCGCGCATAGCTTCGTTCACATCATCTTCGGATACTTTACCTTTACCGCGCAGCTTGCTGAACACATTCTGCAATCTTCCGGTTAAACCTTCAAACGCCATATGCAGTTTCTCCCTTCATGCTACTCTAACCTCTGCAAGCGATCCACGATCTCCGCGAACCGAAGTTTATATTGCTCAGGCAGCATCCCATTCTCCGGCAGTCTGCGCAGTTCTTCTAAATATTTGGTACGACTCTCATGCTTCACTAATAAACCAAGTTTTTCTTCATAATTTTCTAGGACTTGCTCCGCCCGTTTAATATGTTCATAAACGGCTTGACGGCTGATTTCAAATTCAGCGGCAATCTCTCCCAAGGAAAAATCGTCGTGAAAATAATATTTAAGAAACGTTTGCTGCTTATCTGTAAGCAGTCGTTCATAAAAGGCAAAAAGCAGATTGATACGATTCGTTTTCTCGAGCCTATTCTCCTGACTCATTAAGGGCACTCCCTTCGTCAAGGAAAAACACTTTACACCTTCACAACGTCCCTTATGATACCTAAAAGAAAGAGAGATGTCAAGCATTTTTGCTTGTCATCTCTTTCTTTATTAAAAATCCCTTTTTCACGCAATAAATTCGCTTGAAATTATTGGATCGGCAGTACATAAATCAATACGGCGAAGAAGTGTGTGACACTACCCGCAAGGACAAATACATGCCAAATCGCATGATGGTATGGAAACCCTCTCCATACATAAAAAACAGTACCTAATGTATAGAGTATACCTCCAGCCATCAGCAGGATCATTCCTCCGTCAGCTACAACAGCCGAAAGAGGGTTCCAAGCGATTACAATCAGCCAGCCCATTGCAATGTAGAATATGGTTGACATGAACAGAAACTTTTTAACAAAAAATGCCTTGAAGAAAACGCCGAACACTGCGATTCCCCAAATAACGCCGAACAAACTCCATCCAAGCGTTCCCCGAATGGCGACTAACAAAAAGGGGGTATACGTGCCAGCAATAAACAGATAAATAGCGGAATGATCGAAAAATTCGAACAAATCCTTCGCCTTACCCTCTTTGAGACTATGCACTAGTGTTGAATTCAGATACAGAAGCAGCATTGTCGTTCCATAGATGGAGAAGCTGACCACATGCCATGTCGTTCCTTTCAGACTTGCAAAAACAACAAGCAGAACAAGTGCAGCCACGCTTAATACCGTTCCAATCCCGTGCGTAATCGCATTCGCGACTTCTTCTCTCCGGCTGTAGGTGTGAGTATTTGCCATATCCATATCCTTCCGTCTAAGCTTTCTTTCTATTATACCACGCGTATCCTACTTGATTACAGTTTGTAAATCTCCGTATACTTCGCTTCTAAATAATCAGCTAAATAATCTGGACTCAGTGGTTCTCCCGTTACTTGCTCAATAATTTGTGAAGGCGTTAAGCTATTGCCGAAACGATAGATCTTATCGGTTAGCCACTCTTTAATAGGTAGTAGGTTCCCTGCAGCAATTAACTCATCAAACTCCGGTAACTCTTTGCGAAGTGTATTCAGAATTTGTGCAGCGTACATATTACCTAAGGAGTAGGAAGCAAAGTATCCGAAATCCCCGCCAGACCAATGGACATCTTGCAGCACACCAAGAGCGTTAGAAGGCGGAGTAATACCCAAATACTCTTGATACTTAGCATTCCATACCTGAGGCAAATCTTTTACAGAAAGACCCTCATTAAAAATAAGCTTCTCGATCTCATAACGCACGATAATGTGCAGATTGTATGTAAGCTCATCTGCTTCGATCCGGATAAAGGAATTTTCCACGCTGTTGATCGCCCGGTAGAAATCTTCCAACTCCACATTTGCAAGCTGCTCCGGGAATTGTTGTTGAAGATCCCCATAATAACGTTGCCAGAAAGCCCGGCTGCGTCCGATCATGTTCTCCCATAGTCTCGACTGAGATTCATGAATCCCCATCGATGCACCTTGTGCCAGTGGTGTTCCAACAAAATCTTTGCTGATATTTTGCTCATAAAGCGCATGTCCGCCTTCATGCAGTGAACTGAATATGGCACTAGTCACATTATCAAGCAGGTAGGCGGTCGTAATACGAACGTCGCCTGGATTCAATCCTGTAGCAAAAGGATGCACACTCTCATCTAAACGACCCGCGTCAAAATCGTAGCCCATTTGCTCTAAAATAAAGTTGCCGAACTTTTCCTGCTGTTCTTTAGGGAAGATCTGCTGCAAAAAACTTGTGTCCGGTTTATTCGGCGAAGCAGCGATAGCTTCTACCAATGGAACCAAGCGGCTGCGCAGACGGCTGAATACTTCATCTACTTTCTCTACTGTTAGATCAGGCTCGTACATATCCAAAAGCGTATCGTAGCGCGTTCCCTTTACACCCCAGTAGTCGATAAACTCTTGCTTTAGAGCAACGATCTTGCTTAAGTAAGGCTCAAAAGTGACAAAATCATCGTTCTCCTTGGCTTCTTCCCAAATGGTTTGAGAATGCGCGGATAGGACAGCGTACTCCTCAAATCTTTTGGAAGGAATGCTCTTGCTGCGCTCATATTCTTTACGGCAATCGGTAACGATTTTCTGCTGATCATGAGTTAGCTGGCTAATCACTTCAGGACGGGTAAAAAATGCTGTAAATTCTCCCATTTCCTCCGAAATACCAAGTCTAAACAGTTCTCCACTTAGCATCCCTATCGTACCCGAACGAACCTCTACGCCCTTACGCGGCGCACCGGTGCGCAAATCCCAGTGAAGTAATTCTATGGCCTCTGAATATCCACTTATTTTTGATAATAACTCGCTAAATTTTTCCCACTGTTCCTTCACTTGCTGTTCCATTTTATTACACCTGCTTTCTCTGTTTTGCCGACTCCTCTTGATGATACTTTTTTGAATGAGTATAATCAACTTCAGAGATTACATCTCTAATTTAAAATATTCAATGGGTTACATAAGAAGCAAGACTTGCTTCGCACAAAATTTGAAGGAGCGTGAAGCGGCTATGATGATTCAGGTTACACCTCTCGCAGAAAGGAAGTTGAAGGAAAGGCTTGAAGATCGGCCAGGATTTTTCAAGCTCTTTTATGATACGGAAGGCTGCGGGTGTGACGGAATTAATGTATTACTAATTGTTTCAGAAATGGAGGACGGCGATTCCAGGATGGAAAGTGATTCCCTTCCCTTTATCGTAAGCCGCCAGCAGGAAATCTTTTATGAGGACAAGATGCGTCTGGATGCCGAGGAAAGATTCTCTTCCTTTAAGCTAGACAGTGATTCACAGATTTACGGAAAAAATATCCTGGTCAGAGATATGCGTAATGTAAGTACATTTTAGTGATTATAGGGAGGAAAAACAGCCATGAGCCATGTATCCGATATTATTAGCTTTAATAAGAGTTTTGTAGAGAATAAAGAGTATGAAGCGTATTTAACTAGTCGCTATCCAGATAAAAAAATGTTGATTATCACCTGTATGGATACCCGTCTGGTTGAACTATTACCAAAAGCGATGAACTTTAAGAACGGTGATGTCAAAATCATCAAAAATGCCGGAGCGGTTATTTCGCAGCCCTTTGGTAGTGTTATGCGTAGTGTCATGGTTGCTTTATATGAACTTGACGCGGAGGAAGTTATCGTTGTTGGGCACTATGAATGCGGTATGGCTTCCCTCAACGCCGACCATATGATCAATTCCATTAAAGAACGTGGAGTATCCGAAGAGGTGCTGAACACGCTGGAGAATTCCGGGATCAAGCTAACCAAATGGCTACGCGGGTTTGACAATATCCAAGAAGGGGTAGCTCAAACTGTGAGTCTGATCAATAAGCATCCATTACTCCCCCCAAATGTACCTGTGCATGGCATGATCATCGATCCGGCTACCGGAGCGCTTGAACTTGTCGTTGATGGGTATAAATAATTTAAGTAACAACCTACTAACTGCTAATTGCGTGGATCCTGGATCCACGCTTTTTTTGTGAATAAAAAAGTATAGATTATGACAAGCATAAACTTTCTTATATTTTAAATAAAAATTGAAACCTAGTAGGACTAGCTGCGTAATACTGAACATGCACACAAATTTTATACTCACAGGAGGGTTTTCGTACTAAATGAAACCAATGAAACGCGTAATGATGATTGTAATGGCCTTCACACTTTTTTTCGCCGTAGCTACCCCGAACTTTGTGGATGCGAAGCGAGGTGGTGGCGGATTTAAATCCGGCACTCGTAGTTATTCAACAACTCCAAAAAAATCAACAACCGATAACGTAAGGAAAAGCGATAGCACTAAAAGCTCCACAGCAGGATCTACTGCAAATACGAAACGGGGATTCTTCAGCGGTGGCGGCTTAATGAAAGGTATGATGATCGGTGGTTTGGCAGGGTTACTGTTCGGCGGAATGTTCGCCGGTATGGGTGCCTTCGGTAACATTCTAGGATTCGTCATTAATATGCTTGCTATCTATGTGCTCGTAATGCTCGTGATGTCCTTCTTCCGTCGCAGAAAAGAACGTCGTCGCTTAGAAGATCAAGGTGGGCGTTACTAATGTCAACAATGGTTCTAAGCATGGATGAGATCATCAATGCCCTATGTCTACATATGGCTGAACGTAAAGCGGTTCGCCCTGAAGATGTTCAAGTAGAACTGAGCTGGGAAGAAGACACCGGATACTCTGCTGAGGTTTGGGTACAGGGACGTAGTCAATATTTAGTTGAGTCCAACATGATCGAGGCGATCCTACGTTACATGCTTAGCGAATATGGCATTCGTGCATACCGCGAAGATGTAAGGCTAGACTTGGACGAGGAAATCACCGCTATTGTAACTACAGGGAACTAATAGTAAAAGGGACAACCCAAATGGTTGTCCTTTTTTTTGTATGCATCTATTCATAGAAAAATTGCTTTACCGTTCCTACTCCGTCCGTCACATCAACTTCTGCGTACGCACCGTTAATCAGCGTAATTTGCGGTGGGATATGACCACAATCGATATCATACACAATAGGTACCTGGAGTTCCTCATAAAGCTCTGCGTAGATGTCTTCGGCCGTGTAGTTCTCTACGGGGCGATTAGCAGGACTTCTGCCAAACATAATGCCAGAACAATTCTCAAACCAACCTGCCAGCTTCATCTGAACTAATGACCTACGTACATCAACCGTATTCAGTTCGCAGTTTTCCAAATACCATAGGATCGGTTCATTGTTAATCATTTGTTCTTGAAAATGCCGCAGATTCCCAAATGGTGTGCCAATCAGATGCCTAATTACATCTATGCAGCCCCCAAGCAAACGCCCTTTCATAGTTACAGGACCAGAGGATACTGTCTTCCAACGGGTATCTTCTGTCAAGTGAAATACATAAGGCGTAGGAGCATCATGTTGCCATTCCCCCTGGTATTTAAGTGAAGAATGCTGGACGATAGAATCCCCTGCTTTTGTGTCTAGAACCGCTTCCCACATGGCTGTGGTATCATCTGAATACTCTCCTCTTAAATCAACGAGGTTAGTCCCGTGGGCTGTGGCAATCCCTGTCCTTAACGTTACTGCAAGCAATAGTACGCTAATATCTGAATAGCCTAAGATCCACTTGTCCTTCATAGTATCAAAATCAATATATTCAAGAACCTCAATTAACAGTTCTCCGCCCCAAGGCGGAATAAGGATATCAATATGCTCACTGCCCATCATCTCGTTAAACTCCTGAGCACGAACTTTGGCTGGTGCGGATTTAGCTTTCTCTTGCGTCCATACGGTATCCCCACAAATCATATTTAATCCTTTAGACTCCAAACGGCTTGAGACCAACTTAATTAACTCTGCGTTTTGAGGACCAACTCCAGATGAAGGTGCTGTTACCCCTACTGTCGCATTTTTCTTCATAATCGGATATCTAATCATATGACACCTCCAGGTTATACAGCAATTATATCAAGAGTAAACTTTATGTATACAAAAAAGAACATGGCTAGATTTCAGCACATGTTCTTTTTCAAGATAATCTAGAGTAAAGAAATGGCAAGCAGTTCGAACAACACAAGCGGCAAAATCACATTATTATTAGGAGGACCTGGGTAAGGACCTGGGCCTGGGTGTGGACCTGGGTAAGGACCAGGACCCGGATGCGGATGATAAGGCTGGTATGGATTATAATAACCGCGTGGCATTTGGCCATTCACCGCAACGTTCAAATATAAATGTTTATTATCTACTCCAGCTAGGGTGCCTTCATGCACTAAGCCATCTAAAGTCTGTATACTCACCTGATGGTTAAGATAGGGCCTGCAGGATTGATGCAAGGAATCACGAACACCGTGCAGGTGCCGGATCACCGCAGGATCGGCCTGATAAATCACATTATTTTGCTGTCCAGTGTTATATGTCGACATGGATGCTCTGACCTCCGTAAATGGATTTGCTCCATTCTATGCAGAAGCCTATATCACGGTGCCTATTTGAGAGATATCCTTATACTGGAAGGGCTACCTTCTCAACTTTCACATTTACCGAAACAAGGGACAAGCCCATCATATTCTCCACAGCATTACGTACATTTTTTTGCAGCATATAGCAGACCTCTTGAATCACACATCCGTAATTAACAATAACCCGCAGGTCGATGGCAACGTCTACTTCCTTCACTTCTACAGATAACCCTTTTTTCACATTTTTACCGCCCAAACGTTTGGCCCAGTTGTCCGAAATATTACTTCCTGACATCCCAGCAATACCTGGTGTTTCCAGAACCACCTGTCCAACGATCGATGTGACTACATCATCTGAGATATGAATTAATCCTTGCTCCGTTCCTTCATTCATATAAACAACCTCCATATTTGTTAATTTAAGAGATATTAAAGACTCTCCTCTACCTCTACCTTTACTTCTACCTCTGACTCTGCCCTGTGGTTCTTAACAAACAAATTATACACTTTGGTCAAGAGGATTTTCACAATCATATACAATGGAATAATCAGCAATATCGCAATAATCCCGCCTATATCTCCACCAACCAACACTAAAATGATCGTTGTCAGCGGATGAATATCAAGCTTTTTCCCAAAAATGTAGGGAGCAATCAGATTATCCTGAATTTGCTGAGCTACAAGAACGATGATGATGGACCATACGGCTATGGACGGCGATTGGATGAATCCGATAATAAAAATTGGGATGCTGGAGAGAATTGCACCAATGAAAGGTACAAAATTCATTACAACAGCAATTACTGTCAGCAACAATGCATACTGTAGTCCAATAATAAGGAAACCAATATACATCAAAACACCAAGCGCCAGATTGACTAATACCCGACCAACAATGAATCCACTTAACGCACTGTCAATTTCACTCATCATTGTAGTTCCTTCTCCACGATACTTCTTTGGAAAGAAACTTACAATCTTACGACCAAATTTCCCACCTTCCTTAAGCATGTAAAACAACATAATAGGAAAGGTAAATAAAATAATCGCGAAATTTGAAACAAAGGAGAATAGACCCGTTACGTAATTCGAAATCAGATTAAATCCTTTATTCAAATATTCAGTCAATTGGGAAGCAAGATCCATATCTGCTGGGATAATAGAAGCCAAAAATCCACTGTCCTCGAGCCTCAATAACTGCTGATTCACGGCTGCGATCAGATTTGGCATATTATCGACAAAATTAACTAGCTGTGTTCGAAGTGAAGGCCATACTCCAATACTAAAACCGAACAAGAGCAATGCAATGACCACATATACAATGATGATCGCAACAGAGCGATTTAGTTTATATCGCTCCAAAGTATTGATTAGAGGCCGGAGTAAATAATAGAAAAATCCTGCCAACATTAAGGGCACGATAATAACATTGAACAAAGACAAGATTGGACTGAAAATAAAATTAACTTGTGAGCCTAAAAATACGATGCCTAACACCAAAAGGATCGCTATACAAACTCGAATGAATGTGTTCAGTTTAGCCATAGTTCTCTCCTATCTTCTATTTTCGGGAGGCTTTCATCTCGCTATTTGGGAATACGGATGGTGAATACCGTTGGTTCCTTCTTTTCGCGACTGAGATGAAGCGTGCCACCCATTTTCTCTGTATTTTTCATAGCAATGGATAAACCAAGACCCGTTCCACCTGTAGTTGACCGCGCTTTATCTCCACGAACAAACGGATCAAAAAGCGTTGACCAAAGCTCTTCAGGAATACCTACTCCGGTATCTGCAATTTCAATTGCAACCTCACTCTCCGAAGGGATAACCTCCACACGTAGATGAGTACCTGGCGGATTATAGGTCAAAGCATTGGAGATCAAATTATGAACTACACTCGAGAGCAGCTCCGCATCGAAGTTTGCGAATACTTCCTGTTCAGGAACATTCAGCTGCAGGATGAAGTTCTTTTGTTCAATCTCACCATAGGAGTCTGCAACGATTTCACGAATAAACTCACCCAATTCATGACGCTCCATTCGTAGTAAAAAATCTGGGGAATCTATTTTTAGCAGCTCCACCATATTTTGAATCAGCTTGGTCACTTGCGAGGATTTATTATAGATATAGGTTAAATACCTTTTCTGGCGTTCTTCATCCTCCCCACGACCTTCAACCAACGCCTGTGCAAACCCCTGTATACTCGTAATGGGTGTCTTCAGATCATGAGAAAGATCAACCATCATGCGTTTCTTACTTTCTTCCGCTTGACGTTTTTCTTTCGTTGTCTTCTCAATGACGTCCGCCATATAATTAAAAGTCTCCCCTATTTGCGAAAATTCTTTCTCTGCATATAGCGAGATACGAGTATCATAATTTCCTTCAATCATCTGCTTCAAACCAAGCGTAATAATACGCAGCGGCTTCCTGATTCTTCGTGCCACCCAATAGCTGTACACGATAATAAGCAAGAGAACCATTCCAACTCCTAAAAAAACATAATATGAGAGCGAGTGGTTGAAGTATTCAACTAATGGATCACTGTTAATTGAAATGTCGATAACTTCTCTAGGGATCTTCAAAAGCAGCCACTCTGATTCATTCTCATTATTACGTGTAGTCAACGAGTAGAAGTATGCCTGATCTTCTCCGTTTTCCAGATTATTTAAGAGCTGGTTGTCGGTATATTGTGTTACATCGTCTTTCTTCTCACCAACAACGTCGATGACCTTCTTGTCTTGACCCAAGATCTCAATCCACCCACCGCTACGCAGAAGCCGTTTGGTTTCTATACCATGCTCCAGATTATCTCGATAGGCACTCGCTTCAACCTTCAAATCAGGATCAGCGATTTTATTTTTTTCGAACATATGGGTCACATCAAGATTAATGAACAAATAATAAACAATCACAAGAAAAAACAAAATGCAGATGAATAACAAAAAATCCAGCGTCAGCGATGATTGTAAAGGTCGTTGATCTCTATTGCTCCATAGGCGCTTCAATTTTGTATCCCAGCCCTCTAATAGTCTTTAAATAAACCGGCTTTTTGGAATCTTCCTCGATCTTTTCCCGGATATTACTGATATGTACCATGATACTATTATCTTCGTACACATAGAAATCTTCCCATACCGCCTCATATATTTTTTTTCGTGTAAAGACCCGGCCCGGTTGTTTCATCATTAATTCCAGAATTTTGTACTCAGTAGAGGTAAGAACGACGGGTTCTCCTGAACGATAGATCAGACACTGGCTTTGATCCAGCCTCAATTCTCCCAACACAATCTGTTCAGCTGCCTTTTCTTCAATTATCTGTGCGTCAAAATGATGTACCCGCCGCAGTAAAGCTCCCGCACGAGCTACAATTTCCAATGGATTAAACGGTTTGGAAATATAATCGTCGGCACCGAGTTCAAGTCCCAGTATTTTGTCGTAATGTTCGCTTTTTGCAGATAAAAACAACACCGGGAAATGATGAGACTCACGAATCTTCTTCAATAATTGCAGTCCATCTAGACCAGGCATCATAATATCAAGAATCGCTAAATCAATTTTATGGTTCTGTACTTGCTTTAACGCTTCAGTCCCACTGTTCGCTTCCACAATGTTGTACTCTTTCTCTAAATATAATCTCAACAATTCCACAATTTCTGCTTCATCATCTGCGATTAGAATTGTATACATAGTAATCACCCCATCTAACTATAATCTTCGATTATTAAACCCACCTAAACGCAATCTAAAGAATAGCTAAATTATTACATCCATCAAATTCTTATATTTAAATAAAAATCGCACACAGGAACCCGTCCCATGTACGATCGTATAATTCCAGAAATCCGAACGCCTGCTGGCAAATATAAACGCCCTCAGAGTCCTATTAAAAAGCAACACCAATTCCACCTTCACCCGCATAGGTTCCCATTACAGGTCCCATACTTGAGAGTAAAACTTCTTTGAACGGGTGCTTTTGTAAGATGCGTTCTTTAATCTCAAGCGCAAGCTTCTCACAGTTACTGTGTACTATAGCGATAACAGCCTTTTCGTAGTCATGCTGCTTCTCATCCAAATGTGCAAGCAGTCGGTTTAATGCCTTTGGAAGACCCCGGGTCTTCTCCACTACCTCAACAGTACCCTCTTCGCTGATTTTGAGCAGTAGTTTGATATTTAACACGGAAGCAACCGCTCCAGATATCCGGCTTAAACGTCCGCCCTTCATCACATTCTCAAGTGTGTCCAGTGTAAAATATGCTTGAACTTCATCCATTTGCTGAAGCACCTTGACCTTCAGTTCCTGCAGACTTGAACAAGTCTGTGACCACTTCGCCGCAAGACCCACGATCAGCGACAACCCGCCAGAAAAGGTCTTGGAATCTATAACCTCTATCGCATTGGTGTGTCCTTCTTCTTGGTACATTTCCATAGCGATCATAGCCGTCTGATAAGTGCTACTAATATTAGAGGACATACAAATGACCATAATGTCAGTACCTTCCTCTACTTGCCTGAATGTCTCAAGGAATTGGTTTGGACTGGGACTTGCTGTAGTAGGTAGCTCCTTGGATTCACTCATTTTAGCATAAAAGATTTTCGTATCCGTATCCGCAGGCATTAACTCATGCCCAAAATGAACCGGTAGATGGACCACGGAAACATTATACTTCTCCATGTAGTCAAGGGGTAGGTCAGAACCGCTGTCTGTTATGATCTTGATTGCCATAATATAAGTACTCTCCTTTCAATATCAGTACTATTATAGCTATCGGCAAATGAAATCTCCAGTAACCAATATAACTTGAAAAATCCTTCGATTTGTGCTTATGTCTTTCTTCCTTAACTTGTCCTAATATGATATGGTTTATGAATAAGCGTATAGAAATGGAGTGTATGTATGAGTAAGGGAAGAGTATGGAACAGAGGCAAGCATGATGGAACAGGACTATCGAGGAAAAAAACCGCAGATCAAGAAGTAACGGCGTCTACCGAAACAGAAACCACTGAAGCTTTAAATGAACCGTCAAATGACAGAATTGATACAGTTAAACCGATGAATCGTTCGACCTGGGTAACTCGTCCAGCACGGGTCATCAATAAAAATTCTAAAGACAAACAATGAATTTGACAAAAAGGGTTTCAGAACTTGTCCCTGAGTTCTGAAACCCTTTTTTTATATGTTCTTAAACGTAGGTAGTTTACATATTTACATCCGGACGCTTATACAAGACGAGTATGGCTGCTGCTATAAGGATCATGCCCATAAATGCGGGTGCGGCATGGCCTAGTGATACATAAATCTGACCTCCAATGATAGGCCCAATCATTCTTGCTAAAGCCTGAATAGACTGGCTACCTCCTTGAATCCTACCTTGTTCACTAGAATCGACAGACTTGGAAAGCATCCCGTTAAATGAAGGCCCAAAGATCGAATCCCCAAAGCCAAATATAAACATTCCAGCGATTAAAAGAGGATAGAATGAGAGCAAAGCAGATAAAGCAATAAAACTGTAACCGATAATTTCCGAAGCCATTCCAAGAATTGCTATATGTTTATCACTAAGTTTCTTCAAAAGCTTTGGCATGATCAAACCTTGTGAAATGATGTCTTGGAGACCCATAATCGAAAACATAACTCCGATTAGTGCAGGCTTCCAGCTGAAAGTATCTATCGTAAATTGAGAAAATACTGCCTGTAAAGATCCGTTAGGAATCCAGAGTAAAAAAGCTGAGACTAGCAGCCTATTTAAGTTTTTCGTAGAAAGTAAGTTGGCAAGCTGTGAAAATGGATTCAGTCTTACAAATGTAATCTCCTTCAGTCTATTCTTCTCGGCAAGGCTCTCTGGCATAAAAAAGAATCCATAAACAACATTCAATAAAGTTATGATTGCTCCAAAATACAAAGGAACAGAATAACCAAACTTAGCAAGTAATCCGCCTATCGTTGGGCCAATGACGGTGCCTACACCTACAACTGCACTCACCCATCCGAAGTATTTGGTTCTCTGTTCTGCAGGAATGATGTCTGCAAAATATGCGAAGATCGTGCTTATGCTCCCGCCTGTTATACCTTCGATTATGCGCCCAGCAAATAGTACCCATAGAGCCCCTCCTATACCAAAAACCAAGTACCCGATGGCGGAACCCAACAGGCATACTAAGAGTAATGGACGCCTGCCATATTTGTCGCTCAAAGCTCCAAGTACGGGGGCTGCAAAAAATACACAGACTGCATAAACCGAGGTCAGCATCGTAACAACTATTGCTTGTTCTCCCGGACTGCTTGTATATGGCTGCACTAAGAAAGGGACGACAGGCATTACGATACTAAAGCCAATTCCGCAAAGAAACACAGAGATAAGACCGAATATTAATGCGTGCTTATCTACGGATTGTCCTGTGTTCTGTTCATTGTGTGATTTAAATATGGACATTTATGTTCACTCCTTAAATTTGCATTTTGATTCCTAGGAAACATGTTTATCGTATCGCCATTTTGTTTCCTTGTCAACAAAATAATCACAATAAAAATACAGCCGTTCTCCATAGAGCCCGACTGCATCTGGTTCAATTTCATTATTCAAATTTTATTCCGATTTCATATCTTTACCCTGTTTTTTTATTTCCGCATCCAAATGACTACTATATTTTTCCACGAAACTAAGCATACTATCAAATTGTTCCTCGGTTATCTGCTCAAAGACGGCCTTATCCCGCTCTTGAAACTCTTTGTGAAGGTTCTCATGGATTTTATAAATTACTTTTCCTTGCTCAGTAAGCCTAAAATAGATTTCTTTTTTGTTATCCGACTTCTGGTAGCTTTCGATCAGGCCTTTTTCTATGAGTTTCTTAGTTAATTTACTTATGGCACCGCGCGTCATAAAAAAGGACTCCGCAAGTTTTGTTACGTTGGAATCTACATTTTTTTCAATGTATTCAATACAATGTACTTCAGAAGATGTATAACCCTTAAGACTGGCTTCCATCTTATCTTTGTTAAGCCAGACCATCTTATTATATAGGTCCCTGACACCCGTTAGGATCTGATCTTCTTTGTTCATGACCTGTCCTCCCACCCGCTCTTGCATTAACAATATTATATCACATTATTTTTTGTTTCTATTTCAACAATATTTAAAATCATTAATTCAGGAATTGAGCGAACAGCAAATAGGGTTTCGAAACGAAATCATTCGTTTCAAAACCCTATTGCTCTATATTCTGAAGCTACTTACAAAAGCAGCCTTTGCTAATCCTAACATTATGCACGAGTGGAGAGAATGAATCTCTCTAGTGCTGCTGTATCCGTAATCCTATGATTACATGCTTGGCTCTCAATGCAAATATATTGGCCAATGGAAGAGTAATCATCCGGCGAAGATTTCGCAAGCTTGGTCTTGACCGTAAAAAAGGCGAGCTGTTGCTGCCGATTACAGAACAGGCAATACCCCTTCTTGTTCATTGGTGTCATTCTACCTTCAATACCGATAAACTGCCCTTCGAACGGATATACAATAAATAATTTATTGGTAGCAATATCTATCCAGCTCAAATATGTCATATATCGAAAGTCGATGGCTGATAAATCAGGTACCTTCAGCTTTTTATTCTTAGGGAACAACTTCTGAATCTGTTTCGGTGTAATCTGCGGAAAAGGTTCTAAATAAGGCTCTAATCCACTAAGATACTTCTGAAAATCGTATGCAGTCTCAAAGGCTGATATTTGTTGCAGCAACTGCTGCTGACTATCACTTAGTGTTGAAAAAGCTTCTACAACATTCAACGATGAACGATATCTTACCGTCTCCAAGACTCTTCGATCCGCTACAGTTCGCAGTGTTTTTAGAAGGAAGTCTGTTTGTTTTTTAATAAAATTATATTGATGGTTTCTAATAAATGGTGTATTCATTGCTCTTCAGCCCCTTATTTGTTATGAAAATTTCATAAGGTGCAAAGCCCATTATTAGAAACGATAATATTTAGTTTGGGCGATCATCCATCCTATCGCACCTCACGCAAAGTATCGCCCTAATTTAGGCTTTGCGTGAGGAACTTCTAGCTAATGGGCAAACCAGCATTAGCACAGTACCACCTCCGATTACATTCACGAAAAAAGTATAACAGGAATGTTTGCCATCGGCTAGACCATGTTGCCAACCTCTGCTTCATCTCTGGAAGGTGCTTCACCAATGAGCTGCTTCAAAAGTTTCTTCATCATGACTGAAGCTTTCACTTTGGTGTGAAGACACGGCGAAAGCTCAATTTCGTAGTTGCCTTGCTTAATGGTTTCTTTCAATTCCTCAACCGTTGAGCAGGTAATATTCAACCGATTCAGAACACTACCATATTGCAGACATTGATGACTATCACTACCGGCAATCACCGGTACACCAAGCTTTTCAGCAAAAGGTGTGATCAGGTTCTTGTAAGTCTCTGCCCCCTGCATGTAAATATCCTTTGCATTGAAATCAAAAGCATCTAATCTCCGAAGCAGCTCTGGATCCAGTTGATGTAATGGCGTAGAGATTCGGAAGGGATGAGCTCCGATTTTCCAAAGCTTATGTTCATCAGCCATGTCCAGCAGATCCTTGAAAGGAATAAAATCCCCCTCCTTCGTATGCTCATCCAGTAAAGCGCGAACGGCTAGAATATTCTCCTTAAGTCCAATCAGCAGAATATGACCCGTCTCCGCGATATCCACCTCCATACCCGGAAACAGTTTAAGTCCGTTTACATTATAATAATGTCCGTTATAAGGATAAGTCTGGTCCAGCGTCTCATACATCGCAAAGAAATTAGAAGTGTTAAAGTGCTCGGTCAAAGCTACTGCCTGTAATCCGTTCGCTTTCGCCTCAAACATCATTTCAGCAAAATATTCAGGGGAAAAGGTTGATTTCTTAGATAATTTACCGTGGGTATGCAGATCAATATTCATGTCTAATTCGTCTCCTTTGAGCTTATGAGTGATGTTAATACACCAGTTTAGGGTAGAGGTAACCGATCCAAAAAAGCAAAATAACATAAACGGTGGATCCGGATAAAAAGTACCAGTCGGACCGCTTCATTTTCAAATAAGATAGCTTAATCTTCTTCACTTTCTTATTGTTAAGACCGTAGCTAAATCCCCGAGTCTCAAGCGACTCGATCGTGGTCCGGGAACGTTTAGCGGTATTTAGCATGAGTGGATAAAATGCCAGGATCACAATGCGCAAATAATATGTTGCTGTTCTCCAATACAACAAACCATGTTGCAGCGGTCTTTGCCCTCTCAGTCTGAAGGATAACAAAATCTGATGGAATTCCTCCAGTAACGTAGGTAAAATACGATAACCATAAGATAAGCTGAAAGCAAATGTATCTGGAATCCCTAAGGATAGCAGGCCGTCACTAAGTCTTTCCGGATCGAGACTGGAGAACACCGTAATACTAGCTAGTGATATTACTGAGAGCTTAAGTGTCAGCGTCAACATAGGCAGCAACGATTCAATTCCTCCGCCGAAAAAGAGAGACAGGATGAACATCCACCCAATTTGGCTGATTAATCCCAGACACAATATAAAAATAATATACGGGCTGACCCGGGAGAGGACAGTCGTTAAGACCATAAGCACGAACATCCCTAACAAAACTGTACGGTTATGTACGAACCAAGGCACGATGGCAAAGAACAAATACCAAAGTAGCAGCGTTCGCGGGTCGAGCCTCCCCAGAAATGTACTGCTACTGTTATAAGCAGTCCCTAAGAGCTCCAGTTTAATTTGTTCTACAGATATACGGTCAAGTGCCCGTTTAACAGCTTCCATGGATTGCAGCTACCTCCTTTTTCACTTCCACTAGACTTACGAATTCCTCTAAGCTGCTGCAAATTTTGGGCAGACCGAGCATACGGCTCAGCTCCATCAATTGCGTCTGAGCCAGACCCGCCCTCCGTAATAGAAGTCCGTCAGCGAAGATTTCATCTTTCGTTCCGTCAGCAATAATCCTGCCTTGATGCATAACGATAATCCTGGTCGCCCACTCAGACACAAGCTGCATATCGTGAGTCGCGATCACCACTGTCTCAACATGACTGCGAAGCGTTTCCAGCACATGAACCATTTCCTGTTTGGTCGAAATATCCAAATTGGCCGTTGGTTCATCGAGCAGCATGACGGCAGGACGAACAGCTGCACCAATGGCTAGCGATACCCGGCGCTGCTGACCCCCACTCAGAAGTCGAGCGTCACGTTCTGCTAATTCATGGAGCCGGAATGCTTTTAGCATTTCTTCTACTCTCTCTTCTGCGTCTGGTAGCTTCCGCGCCTTCAAATAATAAGCAATTTCTTTGCGTACAGAATCCTCAATGAACATTTCCTCTGGGTTCTGAAATACGTATGCTACGGTACCGGAGAGACGCTCGGGTGGCAGACCGTTCACGGTCATCCCTTTCACATTTACGGTTCCAGCTGTAGGTCTGACAATTCCAGCAATCAGCTTCATTAAAGAAGATTTTCCCGCCCCGTTGTTGCCAATAAGAGCAATAGACTCACCCTGCCGCAGTTCCAGCTGAACACCATTCAAGACAGGATGCATCGTCTTATGAATGGTACGGTATGAGAGGTATACATTCTCCATCTGAACGACACTCTTCACTTCCCGATTTACAGTAAGGGACTGCTCCTTCATATAGTCAGATGGATCATTTCTCTGGATCCTATCCTGCCGCAATATCATGTGGGCATTCCCTTCTTCAGCGCTCAAGGGAAGGAATTGGGTTAGCGGCGCATCAGATTGCAAGAGCCAAGCTGCCCGAGTCACATCCGGGGGATAAATGCCCAGCTCCAGCAGTTCTTTTACAGATGATAAAGCTTCGCGCACCGGCTTCTGCCAGCACATTCTCCCCTTATCCATCAGGACGACATTCTTACAATAGTCAGCAATAAATTCCGCATGATGTTCGATCACTACAATGGTCTTCCCATGCTCCTCATTCAAACGGCGCAGAATATCATAGATATGGCGGGCATGCTGCGGATCCAGCTGAGCTACCGGTTCATCAATGACTAGAATTTCCGGATCCATCGCTAGTGCTCCGGCTAAAGCGAGCAAATGTTTTTGCCCGCCACTCAATTGCCAGATGAATTCATTTCTTAAATCGCTAAGTCCGGTTAGTGCCAGTGCCCGCTCTCCCCGCTCCCTATAATCGGCAAATCCATAATTGAGTGGCGTAAACGACACATCATCTAGGACCGTCGGACGCACTAATTGATTCTCAAAATCCTGATAAACATACCCGATATGCCTGGAAAGCTCAGCTACACTTTTCCCATCCGCCGGTTGTCCACAGATCGTCGCCTCTCCAGTGAAGTCCCCTGTGTAATAATGAGGAATCAAGCCATTAAAGCATTTACACAGCGTGGATTTTCCCGAACCATTACTACCTATAATGGCAATGAAATCTCCTTCTTCTAGCCGCAAAGATACATCTTGCAGTACAGGTTGTTCGGCTCCCGGATAAGTAAAGGTGACTCCATTCAGTTCGAGTATTGATTTACGCATCTACTTGACCCGCTTCCTGTCTTTTACGTACTGACCGCCGAATCAGGGATATAATTGCTGTTGCTGCAACAATTGCCGCTACCAGCATACTTAGCCAGATTAAGCTCTCTTCATTCGACTCTGCCCAAGCAAACTCAAAGTCACCAAAGTTCCATCCGGATTCCGAGAGCAATTCTGATCCAAGCGCAACCATGACCAGAATCGTTCCAAAAATAACTAGCTTAGGAGATAGCCAAGCCCCTGTAGCATATTTCATGTTCCGTTCACGCGGCTTCATACCAAGCAAAGGTTCGATTTTCCCATATAAACGTGGGACCAGATACATAGTAGGAATTAGAGCGAACAAGATACCGGAGAAGAGTACGTCGTTCAAAAAGCCAACTCCCTCGATTACAACGATACTCTCTGCCAGACCTTTAACAGCTTCAAGTTCTTCTACACCCACCCATACTTTCACTATATCCACAACAGAGCTGAAGAACTGGTGAATCGCTACGCCAGTAATCGCTGCTACTCCAACCTGTCTACGATTCTTCGGATCAGATACCATACGGCCAGCGGTATACATCGCTAGTGAGAAGGTGATGAATTTCTCCAATTCGCCCAGCCCGCCAAATTGACCTAACATCAGTTCCCCAAAGATCACTTCACCCACAGCTGCCCCAATGGCCGCATACAGTGGATGAAACAGCATACATAAGGTCAAAGGAATGAATGCGAAATATTCAATCGATAATTCAATGGGGCCTAGTTTGATCCCAGGCACAAGCTCCGTAAACATATTGGACAAACCGTAAAGCGACATCGACAGTACAAAAATCATCATTTTTTGTGACTGAGTCAACGTGTAGCGCGTTTTTATCGTACTCATGAATATTTGACCTCCCTACAAGAATTTATCTTCATTATAAGAAGGTCATGTCAGCACAACTTTTACCAATTGTTAAATGGGAGTAATATTTTTTTCAGTATTTTTAACGTTGTAAAAATATTTACAACATCTTCATACGTTATATTCTATTTAACACTTCATATTAGGAGGAATGAGAGATTGTATAAAGATTGGAATCGCCGCGCCTTCTCACCAAATCAACGAATAATTGCTGACTTTATTCAGAAAAATGAGCAACGTGTAGTCTATATGACGGAACAGGAAATGGCAGATGAACTTCAATTAAGCATTGCCTCCGTCTCGCGGTTCTGGAAAGCGGCTGGATTCAAACATGCCAAAGATTTCAAAAACCGGCTCCGTTTCCGCTTTGAATCCACCCCTTCCATAAAAATGCGTGATGCCATGCAAAGATCGGATGATCGTTCACTTCCTCAAGTGCTGCTGGACAATTGCTTACATCATCTGCAAGAGACACGCCGCTATTTGAGCGACGAGGCGCTGCAGCGTGCAGTAGTAGCACTATCTGCAGCTCGCATTGTATATGTATATAGCCCAGGCCCTTGTGCTGGACTAGCCGAGCTGATGATTTATCGAATGGCGCGTTTTGGACTACAGATGAAAAAAATGGCCCCCAGCGGACACGAACTGCTAGAGTCCTTAATGCATGCTGATCAAAAAGATGTATTGCTTGTCTTTGGATTCGTTCAACTGTTACCTGAAATCGAAGTGATTCTGGACCAAGCACGTGAAGCTAATTACCAGGTCATCCTGATCACTGACAGACTTGTGTATCCTCGATCCCAAGATGCAGGTATTGTACTCTATGCCGGGAGAGGTGAGGTTTGGGAGTTTCACTCCATGGTCGGTCCCACATATATTATCGAGAATCTGATTCTTGGGGTGGGTTTAGCAAATAGAGATAGTAGTCTAAGCAAATTAGACAAATTACAGCAGCTAAGAGCACAGTATGGAGGGAAGCTTCCGAGGAATTGAGTTCTTAATAAAAAACAATTTTTAAAGCGAAATTTAGTCAATTGCATAAAATAATCATACGCTTTCAAAATAACATAATGCTAATATAATAACGATAAATCCAAAGAAATTAGTGAATTCATGAACGCACAGTTAAATATGACTCCCTCATTATTCTAACAATAGGAGGTGAACGGACGTTACCAGTATAAACTTAATGAGGGTTTACATAAATAAAATTCATGAGGTGGTTTTTGGTGATTTTACGCAAGTGGTCAATTACATTTGTAGCATTCTTACTGATTTTCACATGGACCGGACAACTTTCGAACAAAGCACATGCTGCGAGCGGATTTTATGTAAGCGGTACCAAATTAATGGATGCTACAGGACAACCATTTGTTATGCGAGGAGTCAATCATGCGCACACATGGTATAAGGATCAATTGTCTACCGCAATACCAGCCATTGCTAAAACTGGTGCCAACACGGTACGCATTGTATTAGCGAATGGATACAAATGGACGATTGATGATGTGAATGCCATCAAAAATATCATCAGCCTCTGTGAACAAAATAAACTAATTGCCGTTTTGGAAGTACATGACGCAACAGGAAGCGATAGTCTATCCGATTTGGACAACGCCGTTAATTACTGGATCAGTATTAAAGACGCACTGATTGGCAAAGAAGACCGTGTACTCATAAATATAGCTAACGAGTGGTACGGAACATGGGATGGAGTAGCCTGGGCTAATGGTTATAAGCAAGCTATTCCTAAATTACGAAACGCCGGTCTAAATCATACGCTGATTGTTGATTCTGCTGGCTGGGGACAATATCCAGATTCGGTCAAAAATTATGGGACGGAAGTACTGAATGCGGACCCGTTAAAAAATACATTGTTCTCTGTCCATATGTATGAATATGCTGGGGGCAATGCAAATACCGTCAAATCCAATATTGACGGTGTGCTGAACAAGAATCTTGCGCTGATTATCGGCGAATTTGGCGGACAGCATACAAACGGTGATGTGGATGAAGCCACCATTATGAGCTATTCCCAAGAGAAAGGAGTCGGCTGGTTGGCTTGGTCCTGGAAGGGCAATAGCAGTGACTTGGCTTATCTTGATATGACGAATGATTGGACAGGCAACTCCCTCACCTCGTTCGGCAATACCGTTGTGAATGGCAGTAACGGCATAAAAGCAACTTCTGTGTTGTCCGGCATTTTCGGAGGTGTAACTCCAACCTCAAGCCCTACTTCTACACCTACACCTACACCTACTCCTACTCCTACTCCTACTCCTACTCCTACTCCTACTCCTACACCTACTCCTACACCTACTCTTACACCTACACCTACACCTACACCTACTCCTACACCAAGCCCGAGTCCGGGAAATAACGGGGCGATCTTATATGATTTTGAGTCGGGAACTCAAGGTTGGTCGGGAAACAATATTTCGGGAGGACCATGGGTCACCAATGAATGGAAAGCTACGGGAGCGCAAACTCTCAAAGCCGATGTCTCCTTACAATCCAATTCCACGCATAGCCTATATATAACCTCAAATCAAAACCTGTCCGGAAAAAGCAGTCTGAAAGTAACGGTTAAGCATGCGAACTGGGGAAATATTGGCAACGGAATCTATGCGAAACTATACTTGAAGACCGGGTCCGGGTGGACATGGTATGATTCTGGAGAGAATCTGATTCAATCGAACGTCGGTACCACTTTGACACTATCCCTCAGCGGCATTTCGAATTTGTCCGCAGTCAAAGAAATTGGGGTGGAATTCCGCGCCTCCTCGAACAGTAGTGGCCAATCCGCTATTTATCTAGATAGTGTGAGTCTGCAATAATTTATTAAAACTGTTAAATAACAAAAAAGATAAACTGCGAGGGGCCGTACCTTACGGCTCCTTTATTACTGTCAACCACAGGATTCAGGTCAATTAATAGGCGACCTCGGAAGCCATGAATAATTTACCTCCTTTTACAAACACTACGAAACAAAAGGAGGCTGATGTTTCATGTGTCAACGTTTTTCGCTAGCGGCCGAACTGCAGGAAATTAGGGATCATTTTGAAATCAACCGAGTGATGTACTACTATAAAGACCGCTATAATATTAGTCCCACGCAGGATATGCCGGTAGTTTTACAACAGGATGGTGAGCGAATTCTAGATGAGTTCCGCTGGGGATTCGTTCCTTATTGGGGAAAAGATGCGATCAATGCGGATCTCCGTAACGTGCATCAGAATCCAACCTACCGCAAGATGGTGGACAAGCATCGTTGTATTATCCCGTGCAATGGGTTTTATTATTGGAAAAAGGAAGGCAAGAAGACTTATCCAGTTCGGGTAGTCATGAATAATCGCAGTATGTTCGGAGTGGCTGGTCTATACGAAATTTGGCGGGATACGCGCGGGGAGCCTCTTCGTACCTGTTCTCTGGTCATGACTGATGCCAATCCACTGATTAGCGAATTTGAGAGCCGGATGCCGGCGATTTTGTCCCCACAGGATATCACTCGATGGCTTGATGAGGAGACAAATGATCTGGAAGCACTGAATCCGATTCTGCGGCCTTATTCAGCAGATGAAATGCAGGTGTACCCAGTTACCCCAATGATTAACGACAACAGGAATGACTCGGCCGATTGTATCCGGGAAATGGATCTGAAGGGCTCCTGGGTAAAACCTTGAGATACTAGTAGAATTGGATTAGAATACCTTAATAATGAAGCAGCGGTGCTAGGGCGGGAAACTAAAGCCTTAACATACCGCTGCTTTTATTGTTACCGCTGAATATTGAAAGCAAGTTGCTGCTCGGATCTCTATTCTTCTACTGTCTACTTGACGGAGAGTTCGGCTTCATATTGTTCAAGCTTTTCAAAAACACCATCCACCCATTCTTGGTCATCCCATATTTGTGGATTGTCAAAGTTTCTTTCCGCAGGGTGACCCGTTGTGAAAGTATCTACACCATCTTTGTAGCCAAAGTACAAATCAACAATTTCCAATGACTTATTTGAAGATTGAACTAACAGTGTGCAAGTCAATCCAGACCCTTCGTTTGAAAAAGGTAAGCTCAGATAGTAAAGATTCTTATCAATTTTATTAATCACTTCTTCATTAAACTCATTATCGAGACCGAAATTCACACTACTGGCACCGTTCAATGCCTGCTTTTGTGTTAATTCCAACATTTTATCTGTGAATTTAAGAAGATTTGCACTCGAGATGTAATTCTCAAAGGATACAGTTTCTTGTTTTGCAACAGCTCCGGTATAAAGATTAACGAAGGCTTTTCCAAAGGTCACAATAGAATCATAATCTTCTTCATTGTTCTGATCTTCTTTTATAGAAAATTTACGATTAGCCAATTCACTTAAGCTTTCTGCCACTAATTTCTCTGACGGTTCAACAGATGCTTCTATCTTCGATATAGCTGTATTTGGATTGTCTTTTATTACGGTAGGGTTTAAAACAAATAACATCAATACTACAATTCCTAACGTGAATATTCTCATAAAACCACCTTTTTCAACCCGTTCTTTGTTTCTTTTTGAAATATTACTGGTGCTCTGTCGTTGTCCATTAACGCCCCTCCTTTATTTAGTATTGCATAAGTTCTTTTCCGCTTTTCTAATTCCATAATATACTAGATCAAGTTTCTATATGGGGTAAAATCGAACTGTGAACAGTAAAAAGCCCATTAGCGCAATATGTGCTAATGGGCCATGCCGCTTTTATATCATCCAAGCATAGCAGCTTGTCGTTTGTATTGATCCTCCAGTACTAAACAAGCCATAGCCTCTACCACAGGTACGATTCTCGGACAAATACAAGGATCATGTCTGCCTTCGGTGCGTATCTCTTGCTCTTCCCCTTTAATGTTAGTCGTTTGCTGTGGCACAGAGATGGACGACGTCGGTTTTACACTGATCCGAAATACGATTTCTTGTCCGGTGCTAATCCCCCCGATGATTCCTCCGGAATGATTAGTAAGAAAGCCATCGCTATTCCTCGCGTCATTATGCTCACTACCCAGCATCGTTGCCGCTTCAAAGCCAGCTCCAAATTCTATCCCTTTAACAGCACCAATGGACAGCATAGCTTTCGCCAGTTCTGCATCCAATTTATCAAAGACCGGCTCTCCAAGACCCGGAATCACGCCACGAATACGGCATTCCACAATACCTCCACAGCTATCTCCAATCTCGGCTAACCCCTCAATCTTTTTAATCATCTTCTCAGCTGCAATAGGATCACAAGCGCGGACAGCATTTTGTTCAATCATTCCCTCATCGAAGGATTCACACTTTATGCCTCCGATTTCTTGCGTGTATGCTACTACCTGTACACCTCTTCTCTCTAACAACTTACGAGCTATTGCACCTCCAGCCACTCTTGCCGCAGTTTCTCTACCAGAAGCACGTCCGCTTCCACGATGATCCCGAATCCCGTATTTCTCTAAATAAGTAAAGTCGGCATGGCCCGGACGAAAAGCGTCCTGAATCTCGCTGTACGCTTCTGGTCTCATATCGTGGTTTTGAAGAACTACAAAAAGCGGCGTACCTGTTGTTTTTCCCTCAAATACTCCTGATTGTATGTGGACAACATCATATTCTTTACGAGGAGTAGTTACTGAAGATTGGCCCGGTTTTCTCCGATCCATCTGTTTCTGTATATACGCTTCGTTAATCTCGACACCAGGTGTTACACCATCCACTATGACACCTACCGACACACCATGTGACTCACCGAAGGTTGTAATTTTGAACACTTCACCGAATGTATTTCCTGCCATTATATATGCACTCCTTAGTTAGTATTGGACCTGTACGCCTAACGCTGACAAACGGTCAAAATAATCTGGACAGGTTTTGGAGACACAACCAGGGTCGATAATCTGAATATTCTCAATCTTCAAGCCAATTAAAGAAAGCGCCATAGCCATCCGATGATCGTCATGAGAATTTAGTAAAGCTGGGATTGGCTGACCCGGATATACCGTTAGACCATCCTCAAACTCTTCCACACGTATTCCAAGCTTACTTATTTCCTCGCATATCGCGGATATCCGATCACATTCATGATGTCTGATATGTGCGGCATCCTTTAGAGTGATTGGACCATCTGCAAAAATAGCCATAGCAGCCATGGTTAGTGTTTGATCCGACCACTTCTTCATACTCACTGTGAAGCCACCCTTAAGCCGTGGGACACCTTGTACGTCAACAAAATTCTCCCCACGAAGAACGGTACAGCCCATTAACTCCAGAACGTCTAAAAATTCGATATCAGGTTGACTTGTATGGCTTGCATTGATTCCTTCAATTCGAACACGGCCTGCCGTAAGCGCCGCAACAGCCCAAAAGTAACAGCATGTGGATACATCAGGCTCTAAAGTGATCGTATGACCGTGATACTTTCCTGTAGGAACCGTTATCGATTGACCATCCTGAGATGCTTCTGGTGTTACACCAAAGGAGGCCATCATGGCAAGGGTCATCTCGACATAATCTCTTTGCACAACTTCTCCATCTATATACACGGTCACCTGGTCCTTGGCATACGGCGCCGCGAGCAGCAATCCACTAATAAATTGACTTGAAGTGTAGCCGGGCAGCGTAGCCCTTCCTCCTTGCAGACCTTTTGCCTCCAATGTAAAAGGTAAACAGCGCTCTACTTGTTTATACTCAAATTGTGCACCAAGGGTCGTTAATGCGTCGAGTAATGGAGCGAGTGGACGCTCACAGAGTCGTTTACTTCCATTCATTGTCCAAGTACCCGTCCCTGCCGCGAGTGCAGCGGGTAAGAATCTTGCAACCGTACCTGCCGCTCCTACATATAGCTCACCAGTCGGATTCGGCCAGTTGCCGCCACATCCCTCCACAACAGCTGTCTCTCCTTCTATCATAACGGGAATCCCCAGTTTCATTAACGAATCAATACACCAGTAAGAATCATCACTTTTTAATATACCCTTTATTTCTGAACGTCCTTCAGCCAAAGCAGCGATTACCAAGGCCCGATTTGTCAGACTTTTGCTTCCTGATATGGTTATCGTCCCATAGATTTCCGCTTTCGCTGGGCTAATCTTCACTATGTGTTTATCGCTATTCGTTGACCATGGAGAACGTGCTTCTAAGTCCGGTTGATTGGATTCCATTTCATCCCCCCCTTTGAATTATTCCTCTAGCCTGATTATAATGAATGAGATGCAATAAATGAAATTGGATTTTTACCATAATGATATAGAGGTGATCTATACCACATGTTCAACTTGGAATGGTATCGTATTTTCTGGCAAACGGCACGTCATCGTAATTTAACAAAAGCTGCAACGGAACTGCATATTACACAGCCTTCTGTGAGTTACGCCATTAAACAATTGGAAGAAGCCTTAGGACTGAAGCTTTTTCACAGGCTGTCCAAAGGTGTAGAGCTTACAGAAGAAGGGCGAGCGCTATTCGAATATGTGGAGCAATCCTTTTCCATGCTGGATTCAGCACAGAAGCATCTGGAGAGCTTGAAGCAGTTAAATGAGGGAGAAATACGAATCGGAGCCAGTGATTATCTGATCAAGCATCTTTTGTTGCCGCAGTTGAACACCTTCCATAGCACATACCCAGGTATACGAATCCGTCTCTCTCACGGGAAGACGCCAGACATCACTAAGCGTTTAAAAGATGGCGAGATCGACTGCGCCTTTGTCCATATGCCTCTTCACGATCCACTGCTAAATATACAGACGCTGGCTGTGCTGGAGGATTGTTTTGTAGTAGGAGAAGCCTATCAAGAATTAGCGAGTCGTTCACTAACCATGAGAGAAGTGTCAGAGCTTCCTTTAATCCTATTTTCTCAAGGGAGCAGCACTAGAGTATTTGTTGAGCAATGGTTTGCGACTAAGGGATTATCGGTAATCCCAGATATCGAATTGGGGAGTATAGAACTGCTAGCAGAGTTCGCTAGATTAGGGTATGGGGCAGCTTTTATTAGCCGTTCTTTCGTGCAAGAGGATCTTCATAGTGGAATACTTTATGAACTGAAGCTAGACGATCCGTTGTTACCTCGCAGTATAGGCTTTGCAGTACGACGGGATCGAAAGCTGTCTGTTGCGGCTGAGCATTTCGTTCGGATGATTGGTGCGAAGTTATCAGAGGATGTTAAATTCTTTGACTAAAAAAGCAAAAAACACCGGGAATCCCGATGTTTAATTCATTCCTAAAGCTTCTTTCATTTGTGGGATCGATAAACCGTCTGCTTTCAACTCTTTGATCCAAAGAATACGTGCGACGGTTTCCTCTCTTTTATATCTGCGTGTTAAATTCTCCTCGGCCTGTTCAAAGGGAAGCATGCCTTCTTCTGTATAATGTTTAAGTGTACTATAACGAGCATTTGTGATTTTGACCAATTCACCTATAGAGACATACTCTGAAGCCAAAATATTCTCCATAGAACGTTGTCTAGACATGGATAACCAACTCCTTTACAGCGGGCGCTTCGGAACAAGACGCACACCTTGAATTGGCACTTTCATCATAACAAAATGCGGGATCGCATCGTATAACAAATTATCAATTTTAAGGGTCGCAATTGATCCTCTCTCTATCACCTTAATTTCATGTCCACACGACATTAATCTTGTAATCACTGCGTCTAGTCTTTGACTAGAATTATCAAACCAAGAATCTGTTTCTATAAAGACAGCTTGTGATCGCTCAAGGGCTGGGAAAATAAAATTAATACTACCACCGACATCCGTCTTCACAAACTTTGTCTTCAATTCTAGAAACCGTTTGATCCCTAACTCAATTCCATGATGAATTTGGATTGGAAATAATGTTTTTGCCCATAAGTTACTTTGATATAGATCATGAAATCTGATATTTACCTTTTCAAGTTCGTTCTTCGAGAAGTAATCATGCATACATCCACATTCACGAAGTAGCCACAGCATACAAATAACTTCATCTGTTACTGATCCCTCTTCCAAAATCTCTGCCCGTATATTCTCTGTAATGCTTGTGTACGCCTCCATTTTACTGCGATATGCTTTAATTTCAACTTCAGCAGAATCAAAATACATGTCGCTCCCTAACAGGCTTGGGATTTCTTCAAGTAAATTCATTGACTTAAGATAATCTGTAATCGCCGTTTCGAATTTTTTTAACTGATGGTTAGACTTTGTCGAAGCCTTTTTTAACCACCAATTTAAGTCACCCTCCGTAACAGCGCTATTGTGAAGTAAGGGTTGTAGAACCGTTTCTCTATAAAGTGTTGAATGAGATGGATCAAGTTTTGCTTTAGGCAAAGTGATCTTGTTCTCATATTGTGATAAACATCCCTCTAAGTAAAGCTCCAATACAACCGCCGCGGCCATGCAGCGTAAAGATACTTTCTTAACAGTAGTCATATGAAGACTTCTCTGTCCATTAAGCGCGAGCAATGCAAAACTTGGTGCTAATTTTAAATCCATCATAACCATCCACCCCTATCCATAAATTCGTATTTACTGGATGATATTTATTCCGTATGGTGAGCGTTTTGATTTACTTACTACTTACTACTTATCACTTACTACTTACAACATACCACTTTTACATTAATTGTCAAGGGCTCTTAGAAGGTGTCATTATATCCATTCATGCAAAAAAAACCAGATCATTAAGCAATTCCGTACATTGCTTAATGATCTGGTTTTTGATTTATTCAAGAAATCATAAGTGTATTTATGATTACCCTTAAACAAAAACATACTCCCCGGCACCAATCTGAATCGTCTTCCCCTTTAGAACTAACGAATCCGTCTCAAAAACCACCTGTTTGAACTGGTTATCATTCCCTTGCACGAAAGCTAACGACTTATCGTCAATCTTAAGGCTGAAACTATCGTCCTCTGACTCTGTTACAGGTAGTCCGAACAACGTTCCCCAATGTTTAGCGGTAGCTGCAGGATCGGAGACATGGAATACAGCACGCACGATTTCGACAGGTCCAGCAGGATGAGGCTGTATGACTCCAGACGAAAATAATCTCTCTAACCTCTCTGCATCTGTTCCGCTCCATTGAATGATGAACGGATAGACTAGTCCTTGAAAGTCACCACCGATAGTCATCATGCGCCACTCGATTAATCTTCCCTCGTTATCCAGACGTTTCCCATCAATAATTGGAGATAGTGATAAACCCGCTGCCTTAAGGGAAGCCGCTACTTCTTCAATATCATCCGTCCGGATGACTACTCTGCTTAAGACCTCATGCTCCGGGAGAAGTTTTACCGCGTCTTTCACCACTAGATTATGTTCAGTTGCCTCTGCTAGCTCAAGATTCTCAATGCCTAGAAATTCGAGATAGGTTAGCCCGAAATAACTTAATGTGTTATAGGTTCCCCAATCTTTATGAGAACCTCCTTTAAAAGCAATCAAACCATGTTCTGCAAAGATTTCAACCGGTTTAGCCAGATCATTGACGTAATGTACCAAATGATCCCATTTCACCGTTGCCATGATTACTTCACTCCCAGCTCAGTAGTGCGCTTCACAGCTGCCAGAACACTTCTTTGCAGACCTGCTGCGAAATCACTGTTATTTAATTCGTACAAGCCATGCATCCCAACTCCGCCAGGTGAATTATTAATATCAAGCAGCTGTCTTGGATGCAGCCCTGTCTGCTGCAGCATAGCTACAGATCCCATCATATTCTCAAGTGCAACACTCCAGGCTTGCTCACGCGGCAATCCGGCAAGCACACCTGCATCTACAAAAGATTCAATGAAAAAATAAATATAGTTGGGGCCAGCCACACCAAATCCAGTGAAAATATCCATGAATGCCTCATCCAGATATTGTACCTTACCAAATCCGAGTAAGAAAGGCTCCACTTGATCACGGCTAGCGTAAGCATTTAACGCTACACCGCTGTATCCGTATCCTGTATCCGTCAAAGTATTTGGAATGACACGGATAATGGACCGCTCAGCTCCAAAATAACCCGCTAATTGGACATTCGTCACACCTGCCACAATCGATACGATGACTGCGGTAGGTGAAGCGAATTGTTGTACGATTTGTCCAAGTGTAGTCAAATCATCTTGTGGTCGCACCGCAACCACAATCAGATCTGCAGAAGATAGGCCTTGCTCCTGTGAGCTCTTCGTATCTATTCCGTATTTGGTACTCAAAAACTGAAGACGGGCTTCGTTAATGTCAGATACACTAATTTGATCTATAGACAGGGTGTTGTTGGAAATAGATGCGCGAATGATCGCTTCTGCCATCTGTCCTCCACCAATAAAATGAATCTTTTCTTGTGTCACTTACATTCACTTCCTTAATTAATTGTTGTCCCATGCTTCAGGCAGAATGAAACCATTATATTTCTCTATTCCATGAATATATTCTTCAAACTCTTTAGATTCATAAGCGGCTTTCAAGTCCTTGGCCCACTGCGCATTTTCATCCTTTTTATTAACGGATACGATAATTCTGTGTTCCATAGGTGTATTCTCGATCTTCAAAGCATCTGTAATTTTCCTGTCCGAATTAGCAATATAATTGCCGTTTACAACGCCATAATCCACATCTTGCAGTGAAACTAAGATTTGAGCAGGGTCCAATATTTTAATATCAATATTATATTTGTCCGGCTCCATGCTGTTGATGTTAAAATCAGCTACACCCGCGCCGTCTTTAATTTTGATCCAACCCAATTCCTCCAGAATACGCAGTGCACGCTCTTGGTTCACCGGATCATTCGGAACAGCTACGGTTGTTCCATCTTTAACATCGTCAAGTGTAGTATGATTTACGGAGTAAAGACCTTGTGGTGCACCAGGCGCATAGGAAATTCCTACCATGTCAGCTTTGATTTCTTTGTTGATTGCCTCCATATAGGCTGTGCTTTGGAAGATACTTGCGTCAATGGAGCCTTCCTTCATGGCAGGATTGACCTGCATGTTTTGTGAAAAGGACTTAATTTCAACGCTATAGCCTTGTTTCTCTAGGATCGGCAGAATCGATTGGCGGAACTGCTCCTCATAGGTTCCTACACCAAATCCAATGACAAGCTTCTTCTTATCACCTGAATTATCGGATTGACTATTCCCGCATGCTGTCAACACCGCTAGAACCCCGATCATCAACACTAACATTAACTTTTTCATAACTTCATCTCCTATTCAAATACAGATTGTTTTAATTGATCTAATGCTTCATCCGTCACATTTAGTGGAATGGCGCAATTTGGCGAGAGGATAAATGGCTGGTCTTTCATGAATGTAAGTGCTTCTTTAGCCTGCTGCTTGATTTGTGCAATGTCGTTTACAGCGAACAACCCATGATCGACGCCACCTACTTTAGTAGCTTTGAGATTCGCCTCTAAACCAGGGTTCCCCTCGGCTACAGTATCCCAGCTGATCCCATCAATTCGATAATCATTGAATTTCTCTGGCTGGGCATAGGCCCCACAAGTATGAAGAATGTTTTTGCCGTAGCTTGCAGCTTCTAAGACAATAGAGTCATAAGGTCTGGAGAACTCGTCAAACATGGCTTCATCAAATAATCCTGGGTGAGCGGTGCCCGTCACAGCGTAGAACAAACCGTCAGAACCTGCTTGCTGCAGCTCTTGTACATAATCGGCTAAGGTTAATGAAATCGTATGTAATGCATGGTGCGCTGCCGCTCGGTGTTCCTTAAATAAGGATTCCAAAGTTACCGGGTGCTCAATGCCAAACACTGTTTTTGTAACATAAGCAGAACGGCCAACAATAAATAGCAATACTGTCAATGGAGAGAATACCGTTTGGATTAGTGGGGTATCAGGCAAACCTAAACGTATTTTTCTAACCGCATCTAAATGTTCTACCAAGGAAGCTGTGTGAATTGCCTTTTTGACTTCGAGGTCCCATAGATTAGCCGCTGTTGGAATTGCTGTTGTTTGCTGCCTTGGAAATACAGTCTGATAGTCCGAGAAATCATATTGATTCCCCCAAGCTTCCGCCAAATAAGTTGCTCTAGGATTGATCTTGACCCAGTCCCAATCATATTGTTTTGTAAAAGAAATCGTAGTTTGCGCTAAATCATCTGCCATTTGTTCTTTGTCGATAAAATGCCGCCAACCACTTACAATTGGGCGATCTGCCTTTTCTCCAGATAATATCGCTTTAAATCGTTCTTGCTTGCTCCATTCACTCATCTGCCAAACTCCCTCCTGGAATATGTAATGACTAATAACGGCGAATTTTTCTTGCTAGGGTGTTGCCTAAAGATTGAATGCCTTGTACTAAAATAATGAGAATAACCACTGTGGCTACGACGACAACCGTATCAAAACGTTGGTATCCATATACAATCGCCAAGTCTCCGACCCCGCCGCCCCCTACCGTTCCAGCCATTGCAGTTGCACCGATCAACCCGATCGTCGCTGTGGTCAAAGACAAAATTAATGATCCAACCGCTTCTGGCAACAAAAAGTACCATATCACTTGAAACGGTGTAGCTCCCATTGCCTCAGCGGCTTCAAGTATTCCCGGGTTTACTTCAAGCAAGGAGTTCTCTACTAAACGTCCGATATAAGGTGCGATGTAGATAATTAAGGGTACGATCGCTGCGCTTGTCCCAATCGAAGTATGAACAATCAAACGAGTGAAGGGTACAATTGCCACAAGTAAAATAATAAAAGGCAGAGAGCGTATAATGTTGATGATCGGATTCAGTATGGCGTACAGCGCTTTGTTCTCCAAAACCCCGCCTGGACGAGTGATTACAAGCAATATCCCAAAGGGTATCCCTATCAAAGAACCCACAAACAAGGAGACGCCAACCATCTGAATGGTTTCCATAATCGCCTGCAGAAATTGATCACTTGTTAATGTGGTCGAAAACATTTGATTCTACCTCCTCTACACCGACTCCATGACGTTTTAAGAAAGATAACGCATTGTGAATTTCCGCTGGATCTCCATTACATTGAATAATCACTGTTCCCAATGTCGTTTCCTGAATCTCCGTCGTATTCGCAAATAAAATATTGACCCTCATATCGAAGGAGCGAATCATCTCGAACAGGATTGGCTCAGAGGCGCTTTCTCCAACAAAATTCAGTTTATAGATTACACTTCCAGGCTCTGTTTTGATGGATTTTTGCACGCTTGGTGTAATGCTATTTTGAATAACCGTCTTCACAAAATTTTGTGTCGTCATATGCTTGGGACTACCGAATACATCTAGGACGCTTCCTTGCTCAATAATCCGTCCTTCTTCCATAACCGCCACTTTGTTGCAAACCTCTTGAATGACAGACATTTCATGTGTAATGATCATCACTGTAATGTTGTACTCCGCATTGATTTTTTTTAATAGCTGTAAAATAGAATGTGTTGTCTGTGGATCTAAGGCAGAAGTCGCTTCATCACATAATAGGATGGAGGGATTCGAGGCAAGCGCTCTGGCAATTCCGACACGCTGCTTCTGTCCACCTGACAATTCACTAGGATAGCTCCCCGCTTTGTCACTTAATCCAACAAACTCTAGCAACTCTTGTACACGCTGGCGGATTTCATTCTTATTCTTTTTTAAGAGAACTAGAGGAATTGCTACATTATCAAATACTTTTTTAGATTCTAATAAATTAAAATGTTGAAAAATCATGCCGATATTCTTCTTAGCCGCTCTTAACTCTTTATCGTTATAGGTTCCTAAATCACGCCCAGCAACGAAAACCTGACCTTCTGTAGGTCTTTCCAAATAATTGACTAAACGAATTAATGTACTTTTCCCCGCACCACTATAGCCGATAACTCCAAAGATATCGCCTTTATCGACCTTTAAATCGATCCCTTTAAGAGCATCAATCGTGATCCCTTTCCGAGTGAACGTTTTGGAAACCTGCTTTAGTTCAATCATATATATTCCTCTCAATCATCTTTAGGATTTAGGTCTAGGAGATTAATTAAGCTTTGACTTGTAGCTTCACCAGCGCTTGTTCTGCCAATAAAGCGAAGTACTTCGCAGCGGGTAACATCGCAGCCTCATCCACATCGAACCGAGGGTGATGCAAAGCATAGGCTGGGCCTGACCCTATATTTACAAAAGCACCCGGGATCTGTTGTAAATAAAAAGAGAAATCTTCTCCGCCCATTTGCGGAGGGATATCATGTACTATATATCCGGCATCTGAAGCGACCTCTTTGGTAAAGTCAGCCCATTCGCCATGATTTATCGTTGCTGGTGGTCCTGGATACCAATGCAGCTTAGCCTCTGCCCCAGCAGCTGCAGCAATTCCTTCGATGATGCGGTTCATTTGGATTGGAATCTGGTGACGAATCTCTTCATTGTAAGTTCGCACAGTACCTTCTAATTCCACTTTTTCTGGTAAAACATTCCATGTAAAGCCCCCATTAATTCTGGTGACACTTAACACCACCGGTTCTGTGGTACTGTTTTGGCGGCTTACGATAGTTTGCAGCGAAGTAATGATTTGAGCCGCAGTTACAATGCTATCCACACCTTTTTCCGGAGTAGCCGCATGAGCACCGACACCTTTTATCGTAATTTCAAACCGATCAACACCTGCTGTTAAAGCTCCTGTTCTTGTTCCAAAAGCTCCTGTAGGCAGGTCTGGTGAATTATGTAGACCAAATATAGCGTCTACACCCTTGAGTCCGCCTGATGCTAAGACGCTCTCTGCCCCATGCCCTGTTTCTTCTGCTGGTTGGAACAATACTCTAACCTTGCCAGGCAATTCACTTTCACGTGCCTTTAACAATAGGGCAGCTCCTAGAATCGTAGCCGTGTGAAAATCGTGCCCACAAGCGTGCATTTTTCCAGAAATCTCAGAAGCAAAAGGTAATCCAGTCTGTTCCTCTATCGGAAGTGCATCAATATCACAGCGAATGGCTACAACAGGTCCGTTACCTTGCCCGATCTCCGCAATAAGTCCCGTTTGTAAAGGGAGGTCTAGAATATGAATATTGGCATGTGTCAGCCATTCTCGTAATTTCTCTGTGGTCTTAAACTCTTCATAAGCTAATTCAGGCTCTCTATGCAGGTTTCTTCGAACATCAATTAATTGATTCTCTAAGGCTTGGTCAACCTCATTCAGTATATTCATCAGTAAAGTGCTCCCCTTTCTTTACGCTTCCAGCTTGTCTTCAATGCCTTTAATCCGGTCAAGTGCAGTAGCTAGACTGCTTAAAATATGATCTCGCATTGCTTTTTCAGCGCCTTCTTCATTGTGGTCAGCGATCATTTGCAAGATAAGATCATGTTCTTCATCCGCCTGTGTATTCCAATCTCCATGCATGGAAACGAATCGACAATAGCGAAGGGAATGATCTCTTAATTGATTCAGAACTTTCTCGAATGTTTTTAGTTCACTGATTTCTGATAAATAATCATGGAACTCAAATCCATAGGTTACAAAATTCTGATTGTCGCCAAGTTGGAAGGAGTGCTTCATTTTTGTAATCATCGTCGTTAAATTAACAATATCCTTCTCTGTTGCATGCTTAGCTGCATTTCTTGCGATATAGCCTTCAAGCATGCTGCGAATTTGGAATATTTCTTCAACCTCTTTGAGTGTTACAGAAGCTACCCGCAGTCTTCCATTTGGCTGTCGAATGAGAAAATCCTCGTTCTCCAATCTCTGTATGGCCTCTCTTAGTGGAGTACGACTAACGCCTAGCAACGCCGCCAAATTTTCTTCATGCACAGGTTGATTCGGCTCTAATTCACTATCAATAATTTTTTGCTTTAATGCATCATAGGTATTATCCTTTGACAACCTCCGTGATCGTATCGCCATATCTATGTAGCTCCTCATCGATAATCTGTCGGGCAAAAACCTCAACAATATATTTGTATAATTGTATACAATTATTAGTTTTGACCTAGTTCATAAATACAATCTCTTCCATAAGATTCAAGCTTTTTTATACTATATTCCAATTATTCCACCTAGTCAAGTAGGAATTAAAATCAGCATTACTTCTTTTTTCCAACACAAAAAATCCCACAATTACTGTGGGGAGGCTGCTGAGGAAAAGGCGAATTTCCATTCAACAATGAATGAGAATTCGCCTTCTTTGCTTCAATTTTACTTTTCCCAATGCCATTTCCCACTAAAATTAACCATGATTGATTAGATGGGCAATTTCCTTCACTCTCTCAATAGAAATTCCTTCTCGTTGTTCAACTGCAAGTGGATGATCCGTTTGTTCTAATTCGATTAATGGAACAGCACCAACTTCCTGTGTATGTACCCTTGTCTTTAAAGACAAGGTTGTTAATGGATATATTGAAAGCTCGGTCGATAACCAACCAAAATAAGGCTCTTCCTCTTCTCTTCCTTCAACAAGTAATAATTCATTAGATTTCAAGAAGTTCTCTGCGCTCAGGGATGCCCAAACACTCCAAATAAACTTCTCACGACTATCAATGATCGGTATTTCGATATGTCCTCTAATAAAGAAATGTTGTTCATCAATGACACAAAAATCATCTGTTAGTTCTGTTCTTTTCTCTTCTGGCACCGTGTAAAAATATTGTGGTGCTTCAATTCCATAACATAGTGGGAGTTCATTCAATTCGTTGTTGCAGTGAGGACATTTCATGTTTCTGCTCCTTAGTCTAATCTGTTCCTAGCTATTGTCGCTTTATTATACTATTAAATTAACACTACAAGCTCAAAAAAATCAGGCCGCATGACAAGCGCCCTGATCTAAAAAAACGCTTTTTCAATCTTACCGCTTCCCAGTAATTGAAGCTAACACTTCGTCCATGACTTCTCCCTCAGCAATCGGTCCAGAAGACATCCACGTTCTGGCCGATACATTAAACACCTGATTGTACTTAGCCGCCGGCATCGATTGCCATACCTGAAGGTTCTCCAGACCTGTGGATGCTTCTTTTTCTTTGGATAAAGCTTTCTCCGTATCGATTGACCCTCCATAGATGGCAAAGACGTAATCCGCTTTGATCGATGGTAATTTCTCCAGTGAGGTATTTATGCCCCAATCGTCCGGCGATTCCTTCTGGAATTCAGCAATGCTGTCATCCGGTTTCAAGCCCAGCTTATCGTAAATCAATGGTGCAAAGCTTGGGAAAAACACCTGTAAATCCTTTTCAGACGGACGCATAAATACAACCGTTTTATCGGGACCTACCGCTGAGACAATCGCTTCCTTGGTTGTTTTCAGTTTGCCGTTGTAATCATCAACAACCTTTTGCGCTTTATCCTGTAGGCCCAATACTTTACCCAGCTCGGTGATCGTCGAGACCCAATTATCTGGGGTATAAGCAATCGTCGGAGCGATTTTATTCAACTCCGCATATCCGTTCTCATCCGTGAAGTATTTTTGGAGTATAATCAAATCCGGCTGAGCTGCTAGAATTGCTTCCAGATTTGGATTGGTATCCGCACTGCCGGATAACATAATGTTCTTCTTTTTTAATTGGTCTTCGAGGTAATATCCATCGAATCCATAAGCGTAAACAAGTGGTGCTTCAAGCGACAGCAGAACATCTTCCAGCCCGATTACAACAATGCGCTTCGGATGCAAGGGTACCTTTGTCTCCCCATAGGCATCTATGACCGTTTGCGTCTCGTTTTCTTCTGCTGGCACAGCCGCCGACGAATTAACTGCAGATCCTGGACTAGTCGAAGGCGCAGCAGTTGGTGCTGCATTCGCCCCTCCATTTGAACCGTTGCTATTTCCACAAGCACTAACGATCAGCAAAAGCAGCAGCAGGGCCATTCCCCCTGTAATTTTTTTAAAGCTTCTTGAACCCCTTTTTAAATTCCAGCCAATAAATTCGGCTTTTTGTAGTTGAAACATGACTTCCTCCTTGAGTTACCGATATTGAGAATCATTATCATAGATTATTATAATAATAATCCCTCAATTAGAGAATAGGAGATGATGCCATCTTTTGTGCCTTAGAGGACACGAAATAACAAATTTAATTCCTGAAGTAATTGTTCATGTCGATTGGCTGTGTATTCCAAAATCGGCTCTTGAAGCCATTTGTGCCCAGAGGTAAGATACACATTACCGTTCTGAACAGCCTTCAGTTTAATCCACGGCTCCGTTCGTTGCAGCCGCTCCCATTCTGTTTGGGACTGGTGGTCTTTCGTAACGCTAATCAAGATGATATCTGCATCAAATGTCATCAGACGCTCAGCCTCCACATATTCTGTGAATTCAATATGCTCAACGCCTTGCGCGTATTGAAATTGCAGATCATCATACAGCACCGTACCGGCTCGTCTCCCCCAGAGCTGAATTCCGCGGTGCGAAATATTGAAGATTAACATCTTGCCTTTCCGGAAACAGCCGGAGACATTTCTGCGAACGGCTTCCACCTGCTCATCATAACGGGAAAGCCAGCTTTCCCCCTCCTTCTCCCGGTCAAGGAAACCAGCAACGCTTTGCAAATGACTTCGCCAATCTTCTCGGTGCCACCCTAAGAACAACGAAGGGGCAATCTTCCGCAACCTCTCCTTCTCTTCTTCCGGAATCATTTCATCCAACGCGATAATCTTATCCGGGCGAGCCTGCTGAAGCGCCAGCCGATTGAAGTCGTAGTCATGGCTCAGTGGTACTTTTATATCGTAGCGGTATTTCCGCCTGTAATCATCTGTCCAATTCTGATCTATTGGAGCGGCGTATGGTATCATCCGCAGCGTTAGTAAATGCCCAATATTGGGCCAACTGTAAGCAGCGATCTTAGTTTTGCGGTTCTTAATATAGATTCGCGGAGGAATGCCGACCTGTTTCTTGAACTGGCTGCTGAAATACATCGGGTCCTTATAGCCGACCGCCTCAGCCACAGTGGCTAACGGGCAACCCGCTTCCAGCAATCTTTTAGCCTCGTTTGTACGAAGCTCTGTCAAGTAGTCTATCGCGCTTTGACCAAACCTTTCCTTAAACATCCTCATAAAATAGTATCGGCTCATCCCGACCATCTCGGCCAAGCTTTCGATAGTAACTGTATCGCGGTAATGTTGATCCATATGTAATCTTGTTCTCTCTAGTGCGCCTTCATTAGAACTGCGCCTTTTAAGCAGTAGGTGCAAAAGCTCTTGGAAACCAGACTGGCTGGCTAACCGATCTGCTGGATCACCTGTATTCCAGTGAATAACAATCTTCTCACACAGCGTCTCCACAACAGTGTCAGCTACAGCTTTCAAGCTTCTTCGATTGGCTATCCATCGCTCGGTCAGCGTACAATCTGCATCAGTGCCGATGAGGTCAAATTGAATATTGTATAACAGCCGGTCGCCAAACGAATCGAACGACACCTCAACACGCTGACCGGGAAGAATGAAATAGACCGTCTGAGAATCAAATGGATACAGATGGCCGTCAATGACAATATGACCTGACGGACCGGCAGTGGCAATGAGCGCATGGGCAGGAGCCGTCGTATACAACAGACGATTGTAGCTGCTGCCTTCTGTATCCCGGAAGCAGTCCCGGATACGGAACCATACACGTCCTAGCGGATTATCTTCTTCCAGCCTGCCAATGTTGTCTGAAAATTGGTCCATTTTGCATCTCCCTGGCTTTTGGCTTCTATATGAAAAAGCATTATAGTATAGTGAAAATTTTAATAGATAATGATTATCATTGTCAAACATAAGCGGCTTATCCATTATACAAAATCTTGCATATTCATAATCTACCAGAGTTCTTTAAACTTCTATGCGTTCATAGTCTTCGAAAAAAAGAGATTGCCTAAGCTCACCCATATGAGATATAGTGTTTTGATTATTGCATAATGTAAGGATGGTAACGATGGTAAAGAAACTAACTCATGATTTATTTTACTTAGTGCTTGGAGCATTCCTGTTTGCCTTAGCAGTCAACGTATTTGTAATTCCTAATGAACTTGGTGAGGGTGGAGTTACAGGGGTTTCCATTATTTTTTATTATTTATTTCAATGGTCTCCCAGTCTAGTCAACTTAATAGTGAATGCTTTATTGCTGATTTTTGGATATCGATTCCTGGATAAGAAGATGATTATTTATACAATTATTGCCGTATTGCTTAATTCCGTATTTTTACACCTTACCCACAATTGGAATATTCAATCTGATGAAATGATTGTAAATGCGATATTCGGAGGCATACTTGTCGGAACAGGCATTGGGCTGATCATCCGGGTTGGCGGCAGTACCGCAGGTACAACCATTCTCGCCAAGATAGCCAATAAATATCTCCATTGGAATATCAGCTACGCGCTCCTATTTTTTGATTTGATTGTTGTATTCTCTTCGTTCTTCATTATCGGGACTGAGAAGCTTATGTTAACCATCATTATGCTCTATGTCGGTACTAAAGTGATGGACTTTATTATTGAAGGACTGAACCCTAAAAAAGCAGTCACTATTATCTCCATGCAGCAGGACAAAATCGCCGAACAGGTCAACTTGATCATGGACAGAGGTGTGACCGTTCTGCAAGGAAAAGGTTACTACAGCCAAAAGCCCAAAGAAGTGCTCTACATTGTCATTAGCAAACAGGAAGTGTCCACCCTTAAGAAAATCGTTGAAAATGCGGATAAGGACGCCTTCCTCACCATTCATGATGTTAGAGATGTGTTTGGAGAAGGTTTTGTAGAGTTATCAAAGTAAGCATAGCGGATAGTTATTACGACATTTAGGAATTGTCAATTCAAAAAAACTGCTGGCAGTTCCCCATTGAGAAGCGCCTTGGAAAGCACCTCTGACTTGTTCTTTATGTAGTGATAAACATAATAATAATTGGCTTTGCGGGAAAGCAATGATTTAGCTTTAACCAAAAATCCCGGGGCAGAGATAAAAGACTGGTTGAACAGGTTAGCAGATTTGAAGCTGGCAAGCTTAAGCGCATCGGTATTTATCACCCCGTCGCTACCCTCCCGACGATCTAAACCCGCAAGTAACATCATAGGCTCTACCGATACCTTATTTACCTCTATCGCAATCATTGCATTTTTCAAATGCCAAGACTTATTACGATCATTACCGAGAATCAAAAAAAGCCCTACGACCGAAAGGACCGTAGAGCTTTTTTACCGTTCACTAGCTAGACTGACAGTGTTAATTTAGAAAGAAAGAATCCCCGAAGTATGAAGCAACACCAAGAACACCAGAATCGGCGCAACATACCGGAGCATAAACAACCAAACGCGGAACCAACCTGCTTTAAGTCCAGCCGCTTCTGCTGCCCCTTTCCAGAAATAACCGGCAAAGATGGTAACAAGCAGACCGCCTAGTGGCAACATAATGTTAGAAGTGACAAAATCCACCCAATCAAACAAAGCTTTGCCGCCAAACGATAACTCAGGAACCATTCCCAGTGACATCGCCGAAGGAATACTGAGGAGGAAACATACTAATGACAAAATCCAAACTGAACGTTTCCGGCTCCAATTCCAGCGCTCCATCGCGAAAGATACAGGCACCTCAAGCAGAGATACGGCAGATGTTAAAGCGGCAATCGCCAGCAAGATAAAGAACAAACCACCAAAGAATGCACCAAAAGGCATTGCTGAGAAAGCTGCTGGCAAAGCAATGAAAATTAGCGAAGGACCTTGATCAGGAGCAATGCCGAATGAGAATGTCGTCGGAAAAATAATTAACCCTGCGATAAACGCATATAACAAATCTCCCGCTCCGACTGCGAGTGCAGCAGTTCCTAGCGACTGTTTTTTATCCACATAAGAGCCGTAAGTCAAGAGAATCCCCATCCCAAGCGAAAGTGAAAAGAAGGCATGTCCCAATGCGACTAGCGCAGATTCTGCATTCAGTACCGAAAAGTCTGGTTTTAAGAAAAAGGCTACTCCTTCGTTTGCACCTGGTAAGGTTACTGCGCGAATCATTAATACAATTAAGAGAACGACCAGACCAGGAATCAATACCTTATTAAATTTCTCAATCCCGCCTGATACTCCAAGAATAACAACACCCGCCGTTATAAGGATTGCTATCCCCTGCCAAACCATTGGCATAGGTCCAGATATAAAGGAGTTGAATTCACCTGCATAATTACTGGAACTGAACAATTGTCCATTGAAGGCAATCATTGCGTAGTTCAACGTCCATCCTGCAACAATGATATAAAAGGAAAGAATTAAAAATGGTGCAAGGACTTGCAGAAAGCCGACTGCCATCCAGTTCTTCCCGCCTCCGGCTCGTACAAATGCAGTAGCCGCGCTTCCACGTCCGCTACGACCGATGGCCAACTCTGCCAGCAATACGGGTAAACCGATCAACACCAAACATACAATGAAGAGTAGGAAGAAAGCCGCTCCCCCATTTTCACCAGTAATATACGGAAATTTCCACATGTTCCCCAGTCCTACTGAGCTCCCGATGGCTGCGAAAATAAAGCCGGCGGAAGAGAAACGCTCCTTCTTCTCTGAGAGAAGATTTTTTTCACCTTTAAATTGATTCATTCTTATGCCCCGTTTTCTTTTTTTTCTTTTTTAGACCTCATTATAGCCTATGTTAGCATGATCGTCATATGAAAATTTTCTGAATGTTTTTAGTATTTTCAATAATTATCCAATTCAGTCATGAAATTCATCGCAATAAAAAAAGAGCTACATGTTCTAGTCATGGACTAGAACATGTAGCTCCTTCTTCAAATTCTTTTTCTACAAAGCGATTATTCTTTTACAGCACCAACCACAATCCCAGTTACAAAGAAACGTTGCAGGAAAGGATAAACCAATAGAATTGGCAAAGCACTTATGAAAATCTGCGAGGCCCGGATGGTTCGTTGTGATAAATTAGCAACGGCTGCCGGATCAAGCTTAGACATATCTGCCTGAACGATAATCGTCTGCATAAACGTTGCTAACGGAAGCTTGTCTGCATCTCTGATATAAATAATACCGTCAAAGTATGCGTTCCAGTGTCCTACCATAAGGAATAGAGAGACGGTTGCAATAACAGGTAAGGAGACCGGTAAATATATTTTTACAAAGGTCTGAAAGTGTCCTGCCCCATCAATAAAAGCTGCTTCCTCAAGATCTTTAGGTACGGTACGGAAGAAATTCAGAAGCAAAATGATGTTAAATACAGCAACTAATCCAGGAAGAATAAGTGCCATCAATGAATTCATAAGACCAAGCTTCAGAATTAGAATGTAACCCGGTATCAGACCACCGCTGAACAGCATGGTGACAACAAAATACCAAAGATAAACGTTTCTTGCCCGAAAGACTCTTGTTTCCTTAGACAGCGCATAAGCTGCAACCGTATTTACCACCAGCGCAAGTCCTGTTCCGAGTACTGTCCGTTCCACAGACACCCACAAGGAGTTAAGGAAATTGACATTATTAAACGTCTTTGCATAGGCTTCAAAGGTAAAGCCAATCGGCCAGAATGTGACTAATCCAGCATTAGCAGGTGCGGATGCACTAAGAGATACCATGAGTAAGTGGTACAAAGGTAGCAGGCAGAGCACGGAAAGGATAGTCAAGCATACATTATTGATAATACTGAATATTCGATATGGAATTGTTTTATGGTACATCAGTTGTCATCCTTTCTAGAAAATTCTGTACCCTGCAAATCTATAAGCAAGTCGGTAAGAGACTACGATTAAGACTAAGCTAATTAACGATTTGAATAGATTAACTGCGGTTGCGAAACTGAACTGTCCGCTTAGCAGACCTTCTCTATACACGAAAGTATCAATGATATCTCCCTGCTGATAGATCAATGGACTGTACAAGTTAAATATCTGGTCAAAGTTTGCGTTGAGCACATTACCCAGTGCCAAGGTGGCGATTACGATAGCGATTGGGATTAACGCAGGAATTGTGATATACATCGTTTGTTTCCAACGCCCCGCCCCATCCACTTCAGCAGCTTCATAAAGTGATGGATTGATACCCGAAAGTGCCGCTAAAAAGATAATCGTATTGAAACCAAACTCTTTCCAAACATCACTAGCAATGATAGTGAACCTGAACCAGTTGCCGTCTCCTAGGAAGAAAATCGGCTTGATGCCGAATACAGATGTGAGGAATTGATTGACAATACCTGTCTGAGCAAGGATATCAATAAGAATCCCTGAAAGTGTAACCCAAGACAGAAAGTGCGGAAGATAAACGAGTGTTTGAATCGTTCTTTTAAGGCCCATTCTTCTTACCTCATTAAGCAATAAGGCGAAGATAAACGGAATAATCAAGTTCAAAACAATTTTGGAGCAAGCAAAAAATAACGTATTCCACGTAATGGACAGGAAATAATCATTCTCCCACATGTACCTGAAATGCTTAAGTCCGACCCACTCGGAATCAAAAAAACCTAGTGCAGGTTTATAGTCTTGAAATGCCATAAGAATTCCGGACATCGGAATATAAGAAAAAATAAAAACCATGATTGCCGCTGGCAACACCATAAAATGGAGAATCCATGGTTGATTAAAGCGTTTTTTTCTTTTTTTACTCGGCTGACTTTCTAGGCTCGCCTGTGGTATCGAGTTAACCTCCATATTAGCCTCCATAGCTCTCTCCTGTTCCCAAAAAAAATATTTTGTGTGTGATGGGGATCTCTGCTATAAATAGTATCAGGCGTTTCTCAGGTTTGACTATATAACATTGTTAGGCTTGATAGGGTTTTATTAGGACAACATCTGGAGGGGCATTTATGAATTTATGGAAGCGCTTTACAATACTTAGAGGAAACTTACAATCTCGATTTAGTCTGTTTGCCAAAATAAACAGCTTGATCATACTTCTTTTCATTCCCATCATTATCATGTATACCTTTTCAAATAATGTCACCTTCGAGGTAGTAGGCAAAGAATTGCAGACGTCCAATACGAAACAACTCACTTTTTTATCCAATCAGATCGATTCGCGAATTAATCAGATGATGGACTTCACCCTTATTCTTTCAAGAGATCCCAACGTCAGGGCATTCAATGGACTAAATGTATGGGAAGATCGATATGATCAGATGCAGACCAGATATATTCTTCAGGAAAAGATGGTGCTTCAAGCTGGGGTTACAGATATTTGGCCGACCAGATACGCCGTTCATTCACAGCAGAATAAAGATGTCATCGCCAATTACGACAGAACCATCGGGTATGATGAGGATTATTTAAAAGCAAATATGAGCGGAAGATGGACGTATGGTGATCATGGTGTGGAATCTCAAGGCGATCTAAAATCCTTTTACTGGTTCTTAACGGATTCTTTAGCACAACCGGGGACGTTAACAGGAAGTAGCCTAGTGATTGAAGCCAGCTTCAGTTATACGAACATTCAGAACATGCTTGATTCGTACAAAGCAGGTGGGCAGGGCGATCCGTTCTTTTATCACAAAGGGGAAAAACCGATCCTCAACCGCAGCGCGGACAAGCAGCTATCCGACGAACTAGTTAATTACCTGGATAATCACTCTCCGGAGAATACAACTCAGGATGTAGTGAAGCTAAATGGGAAGAACTATTTGGTCAGTTCTGTGAAATCAGCCTCTTTGGATTGGCATTTAGTAGATGTTGTCCCCCTTTATCAAATTCTCAAACCAATTTCTCTTAGTCGGGATTTATTCTATATCACAATGATCCTGCTGTTTGTTGTGGGAGTATCCTCCTCCATTCTGCTATATAGAAACGTTCAATATCCGATTAAAAAACTAGTCAGTGGTTTACAACGCGTACAACAAGGAGATTACTCCGTACGGCTTCATAGCAATGAGCAAAATGAGTTTTCGTTTCTGTTCCGTCGTTTTAACGATATGTCCCATCAAATTCAAGACCTGATAGAAAATGTATTTAATGAAAAGATCCGTGCTCGAGAAGCTACCCTGAAGCAGCTTCAAGCGCAAATTAATCCACATTTTCTCTATAACTGTCTTGGTTATATTATCAATATGGCCCAGATGAAAGATGAGGACGCTGTCGTCTCCATGGCTTATAATCTAAGTGCATACTATCGTTATACCACCCGGATGGAACGGGAGACAGCTTCTTTGGAGGAAGAAATCAAGCTCTTAGTCAACTATTTAGATATACAGAAACTGCGTAATGGCAGAATTGATTATCATATTGATATTCCTGAGGATATGCTTAGCCAATCTGTACCTCGCCTAATGCTTCAACCTATGGTGGAGAATTCTGTGATTCATGGCGTAGCGAAGTCCTATTCCTCAGGCGAAATTAAGATTAGTGGTGAGAAGTCCAACGGCTTCTGTAGAATTTATATCGATGACGATGGTCCCGGCTTGAATCCGGATCAGCTAGAAGCATTAAACCGTAAAATGCAGGAGCCTTTGCAGGAGGAAATGGGTTGTGGTCTTTGGAATACAAATCAGCGGATCATTCACCTGTTCGGCAATCATTCAAGTCTTACCTTCAAGCCATCCCCTCTCGGTGGATTCCGAACAGAAATTATCTGGGAAATCCCAACTGAGGATGATAGTTATAAATTAAAGGAACATCAAGGAGACTAACAACATGCAGATGATCATAGTAGACGACGAAGCACACTGGGTAGATAATCTTTCCATGACTAAACCCTGGCATACGCTGGGAATTGAACATGTGCATAAAGCTTATTCCGCACGTGAGGCGCTACAAATTATCGATACGCATCCCATTGATATAGTAATCTCAGATATTCAAATGCCAGAAATGACGGGAATTGAATTGATAGAGCGGATAAGAAAACATAACAAAAAAATTAAATGTATTATATTATCCGGCCATTCAGAATTCGATTATGCCAAAAAAGCACTTCAGAACAAGACCGTGGATTACTTGCTTAAACCGCCCACTGATGATGAATTGCTCGGAGCCGTCAAAAATGCGATCAATCAATTGAATGCTGAATGGGAGCTTATAAGTTCTCTTAAACGAACCCAGTTTACCCTCCGGGAGAACCTTCCTGTTTTACGGGGGCGATTGCTACTGGATGCCTTACAAGGTCATCGTTTTCAAGCCGGTGAATGGGAACGGAAGCTCGTGAGTTACGATCTGCCCTTCCAATCCGGAGAATCCGCATTGATGCTGGTACGAATGGAAGAAGAATTCAGAGAATTTGATAATACCGATCAAACCTTAATTGAATATGCGATTATTAATATGGCTGAAGAGATTATGGGAGAATTTATGGAAGTCTGGGGCGTTAAAGAGGAACATGGATATCTCGTGTTTCTGCTCCAGCTTAAAGAACAAGGAACTGACCTTGGAAAAGAATCCATATTAGAGAAGCTTTCTCTACAACTTCAATATAAGGTTAAGCAATTTCTGAAAGGCTCACTATCCATTGTAATCACGGAGTGGTTCAAGTTTCCTGAGCAGCTATCGAATCGATTCCATCAGGCCTCCTCTTCTTTCCGCCAAATTGTCGGAGATGAGCGAGAATTCATTATGCGGGTCAGTGACTTAGAGCTTCCCTCAGCACACGGGCCTTTAGACGCTCTTTATACCCCTCCCTCTTTGATTCATCTTTTGGAGAGTGGACATTGGGATGCGGCCGAAGAGAAATTACTTGCCGTCTGTGCCGAGCTGGATGAGAAATGGTCTGAATCCTGGGAGCATTGCATGGAGGCTGGTTTTTTAATTACAGCTTCTTTCACGAATCTTGCACATCGCAATGGTCATACACTGGCAAACTTAATGGGGACCGACATAGAAGCGTTGCAGAGCGGGGATGCTTTTACCAGTATTAGTAAACTGAGAAAATGGTCGCTAAGTATTCTAGCTAATCTAAAAGAAGGCACATCCAACGAAATCAAAGATATCCGTTCCGAGTATGTGAAGAAAATTCAAGATTATACGGATAAGAACTTGCATGATGATGTATCATTACGTGTTCTGGCTGACCATGTAAATCTCCATCCGACCCATTTATCAAAAATTTATAAGATCGAAACAGGTGAAGGCATTAGCGATTATATCTCGCGCTTGCGGATGGATCGTGCCTGTCATAAACTGAAGACCACCAATAAAAAAGTCTATGAAATCAGCATGGAGATTGGATATATGGACCCTGCTTATTTTATCAAAGTATTCAAACGGCAGTTTGGGGTAACGCCGCAGGAATATAGAGATACTAACAAATAACATGATAGAGTCCTATCGAAACTAAAAATCTCATATAGATGACATCCCCGACAAGTTGTTAAAGTTACACTTGTAAAGATCATACACAGTAGGGGGAATTGAAGAATGATCAAGTTCAAGAAAATGTGGTCGCTTCTCACGGTCACAGCACTTATCACTCTCACAGCATGTGGCAGTAGCGGCACATCTAATGAGAACGCCAAAAATGGTAACGCTACCAATAATACCCAATCCGAAGCAGATGCTGCTTTCGCAAAAGGCAAATACGATCCACCGATCGAGTTCAGTGCCGTATTGATGCCTAAGAAGTATGTTCAAGGTGATACCAAAGAAAACAACGTTCACGATCGCTGGATGCTTGAAACATTGGGTATGAAGCATAAAGATACTTGGTATCCTGCAAATGACGATCAATACAGACAAAAGCTTCAACTTGCCATTGCTTCCGGCGAAAAGCTTCCTGATTTCGTTTTTGCACCAACTAACGCAGTATTGACCAATCAGCTTATTGATTCCGGTCAGTTCATCGCTATCGATGAGTTGTTTGATAAGTATGCAAACAAAATTCTGAAAGATCACGTTGCAGCACATCCAGAACTTTGGTACCCATTCACTAAAGACGGTAAGAAATATAATCTGCCGATCCTTGAATATACCGACAATGATGATACGCTCTTGTGGTTACGTGAAGATTGGATGGAAAAGCTGAAGCTGGAAGCGCCTAAGACCATCGCCGATCTTGAGAACATCATGGACAAATTTAAGAACGAAAACCCTGATGGCTTAGCGCCTAAAGATGTGTACCCGCTTGCAATTTCTTTGAAAAACAACACAAATACCTGGATGGGCCAACTAGACTGGTTATTCGGGGCATACGGTACAATTGAGGAACAATGGAACAAAGATAAAGATGGCAATCTTGAATATGGTTCCATTAACCCAGGTGCTAAGCAAGCACTCGCAAAGCTTAGCGAATGGATGGATAAAGGATATATTCACACGGACTCCGCCCTTTGGGATGAAGGTAAATCCGCTGAGAGCTTCACGAAAGGTGCAGCTGGTATTCTGCCAGGCGCCAACTGGGTTCCAGACTGGCCTGCTCCCGATCTTATGAAGAATGTACCTGGAGCGAAGATTAAAGGTTATCCGGTTCCAGCAGGACCCGATGGTTTGATTGGAACCAAATGGCAGAATTCCGGTGTAAATGCTAGTATCATGATTAACAAAGATGCTAAGCATCCAGAAGCAATTTTCTTGTACTATAACTACTTGCTTGATAATTTAGCTAACCCTGCTGCAGGCAGTCAATATGAATATGGCTTTGCTAAAGGTTATGACTGGGATATGATTGATGGACAACCAACAAGTGATAAAGACAAGATTAAAGACTTCTCCAATGAGTTCCCATTCTTAACAGGTCCGGCCCGTATTCCTGATCTGTTTATGAAGACTTTGGTTAAACTTGCTGACGGCGAGACACCTGTAACACCTTATGAGAAACAAATGGCAGAGTTCCGTAAACCAGAAAACTGGGCGGCAGGAAAAGTGGTTATGTCACAACTAGACGTTCGTAAACAAAACTACTTTACTGGTGCTGCTACACCAACGATGGTTTCCAAATGGAACCTGCTTCGTCAGTCTGAAATGGAAACTTTCAACAAAATTATTTATGGCAAACTGCCAGTAGACTCCTTTGACCAATTCGTTGCCAATTGGAAATCCAATGGCGGTGACCAAATCACCAAAGAAGTTAACGAATGGTTCAAGTCTGTATCCGCGCCAGTAACCACAAAATAAACTTTAACAACCATAGGAACAAGCCGGAGCGTGCATTCGCTCCGGCTTGTTTTTGTATAAACCGTATTAACTTTCAATCTCTAATCTACAGTTCTATTTCTTCAGTGTAATCTTATAATCCTTTTCCAAATATTTATGAATTCGCTCAAAATCAGCAGGAGTTAGATCCGCTAAACGCTTACTCTCCTTGCCAAGGATAATCCCGATGGTCTGTGCCGCCAGAGCGGTCGTTGGCATGATGCGGGCGCTGCCGTAAGCCTTAATATTAGCTCCTACATTTTTCCCCACTACTAGCACATTGTCATAAGATTTCAATTCAAAAGAGCGTAAAGGTAAACCATAACGGTCCGGTTTACCAAAGCCAATTCCGGTAGGAATCGTTTTAGTTCCTTGAAGATCGATGGAATAACCGCCAATGCTGACATTATCCCAGAACATCGTCCCATTCATTAGATCAGAATACTCAAGCACATAATTAGTCTCATGACGGTTGTAATCCCTAATATAAAGATACTCAGGAAATCCATTAAGCTCTGCTTTGGAGAATCCAGGTATATTACTGCGTAAAAAAGCTAATATACTAGGGGCTGCGGCTCTAGCCTTTGTAATCGCAGATTGAACAGACTTCGGATCAGCAGGATTCACGTTATAAATAAGAAGGCCGTTTATAATAACCTGTCCATTCTTCTGGTTCGTTGCATTCAGTCCACGAAGCTTAAGATCACTGTTATCCGCTTTGAACTTATTGGTAATATTGCTGAACCCTGTGGCGAAATTCCAATCGACGTAGGTGTTAGGGCCATATTTGTTACGAACATTCGTTAATGGATAATCTTCCAGAATGGCTTGATGCAGTCGGTTCCAGTCTACATTTTTGAAATTCAACATATAAGTGGCCGCCATATAATCCGCTTGTTTCCCCTTATAAATACTTTCCATACCTGGAATTCGTTTAACCTGCAAGTGACTGCTTAGCGCATTAAAATCTGTATTTTCAACCCAGTATTTAGACTGTATAGTAGTTTGAGTGCCATCCTTAGTATGATATGTAAGAGTCTTTAGTGCCTTATCTTTATTTGATGGAACAGTAGCAACGGCATCAATGACAATTCCACTTTTTAAAGGAATCCCTTTAATTACTTTGTTGAAATACTTCTCGAACTCTTCCTTTTTACGTATAGATCCAGCCTTATAAGCTGTGAACAGATCTTTCATTTCCCCTTGCACGAGACTCCGCTTCTTATTGTCGTTCACATCATCCAGGAAAAACATCTGCCCTTGAATCAATTCACCGCCTGGCTTACTTCGAGGATCTAAGATCATCACTTTTAAGCCCAAGTTCTTGGCCTCTCTGGCCAATAAAACACCTTGAATCTCACTGCCAATGACAACAACATCATAACTTGCTGCTGTAGTTGGAATGCTTGTCTGAGCTACCGCTACTTGTGGAGCAAAGCTTCCATAAACCATAATAAATGCCGTAATCAGAAGACCAAATACGAAATAACCTTTTTTTCTCTCTTTTAACATCTTATAATAATTCTCCCTGTTTTTTATTGAAAGCATCCTATTATTTATCGGCTTCTCGATTTGTTTTATTAAATTGACTCTGTACTTTAATTAATACGGATAGCTGTCTCCTTATTTATTCAATCATGGTTTTTATCATGCAAAAAGCCGCGATTACGCGGCCACATACAAATATGTTCACTGTACTATCGCAAATCGAGCAACTCATCCTTCGACGAAAATTGCCAAAATCATTTAGAAGCGGCTTTCAGCCTTCGATTCCGACAAACTCAAATAGTCGAATTTCACTGAACAGCCTTCACCTTGGGGAGATTGTGCGACAACACCAGCTACGCATTCAGCACCTTCATTCATTCCAAAATATCGGATCAGTGACCAGTTCGCTCCGTCCTCTGAATAGGAGAAAGTAACACAATGATTTTGCTTGGTGATACGCAAATATGGATTATCTACACCAACTTGTACGGAGTTACAATCATCTGACATTCCTTCTCTGGTTACCACAGACACGATTATGGGATACTGTCCGTCAAACTCAAAGCAAATCTTGGCCCAGTTATAATGGTCCATCATAAACATGAGGCATCCTGAATCATATTTATGCCGCATATTGACACTAATTCTGGTCGTCATTTCAAAGGAAGTACCCACAGGGGTAGATAAAAATGGCGCTGAGCTTGCGAAATGTTTACCTGCCGGGTCTTGGAAAAAGTCTGATTTGGGAGGTGCTATTAATGTCAGTTCATCTAAATCTGTGAATTTCCAGGTTTCGGGACGATTCATCCAGATCAGTTGTTCTCTTGTCTCGTTTACAAATAAGTTATTAGTCATTCTAATTCTCCTATCATGAATGATTTTTGATTACAAATTTTCCTTTCTCTGTAATAATGGCAGGTAGTTTTTATTTTTACAATCAATGATGCAACAATATTGAAATAATCACATAATTTCCTAAACAAACCACCAAAAAGGGATAACTCCAAGGAGTTACCCCTTGATCACAATCAATCTTTATCAGGAATGATAAATGACACCGTCGTTCCCAAACCAGGGACACTTTGAATTTGCAAGCCACGTCCATATAGTTGTGTCAATCTTCTATCCGTATTAAGGAGTCCAATACCTTGATTCTTATAGCCTTTTGGATCTAACAGCCTGCTGACTTGAGCTTCGTCCATTCCCAACCCTGTGTCTACAATGTTAAAATGGACAGCATCCGCACGTGTCTCAATGTGAATACGCAGTGTTCCACCTTTAGCCCGACTTAAAACGCCATGTCGAACAGCATTCTCAACCAGAGGTTGAATCGTAAGCGGAGGCATCAACATTTCAAGATTCGCATCTACTTCCCATTTCACATGGAGTCTCTCCTCAAAACGCTGCTGCTGGATATATATATAATTCTCCACCAGTTCAAGCTCCTGTGACAGCGTAACGAGCTTCCCTGCATTTAAGAAGTCAAAACTTATGCGCAGATAAGTTGTGAACGCATCTGATAGCTCTCTCATTTTGGCAGTATCAAAGTCACTTAAGGACATGATCGAATTCAGTGTATTGAAGAGAAAGTGTGGATGGATCTGCGCTTGTAAATAAGCACCCTCCATCCTCAACCGGTCATTGACCGCCCGCTTCATAGATGAAAGAGATAAGGCACGATACTTCAACTCCATTGCATCTACCGGCTTGGTAACATAGTCGTTTGCTCCAGCCAAGAAGCCTGCATAGACATCTTCCCGTTCACTGCGTGCAGTCAGTAGAATAATTGGCAATTCATACATTGTAAACCGCTCGCGGACTAATCTTGTCATTTCATAACCAGACATACCCGGCATCATCACATCAGCGATGATCAGATCGAATCGTTCATGGTTTAACTTATCCAGCGCTTCACGTGCAGAAGTCGTAGTAACTATCTGATAGGTTCCATCTGACAAAATATTTTGCAAAACTTTTAAATTGACCGAATCATCGTCAACCGCCAGAACACGAATAATATCAGCGTCTGTATCAAGCTTCGGGAGTGGCTCTACTTCCTTCGTGGAATAGGTGGCGGCCACCATAGTAGAAGCTTCAGCAGTGATCCATTCACTGAAAGGTGACAGTGAGTCCGCATCTTTTTCTATATGGACATCAGAAATGGAAGACTGTACACTCTCATTAACTACAGGTAATTTGAAGCTGAACTTACTTCCCTTGCCCGGCTGCGATTGCAATAATAATTCACTACCGTGCAGCTCAACCAACTCTTTACAAATACTAAGACCCAGACCGATACCACCTTCACCGTAAGCTCCTTGTTCATAACGCATAAATACACGCTTTCTCAATGCCTCATCCATACCAATTCCTGTATCCGTGACATGGATCCATACCTGCCCATCCACTAGTTCTGCTGACAGTACAACACTTCCCTGTTCGGTGAACTTAAGCGCATTATGAACTAGATTAATCAGAATCTGTACCAATCGCTCCTCATCAGCATATACACACGGCAAATCCTCATTAATGTCCATGCGAAGCTCCACCTTAGTCCCACCGGTCAGGAAGCGTAACATATCCAGTACACCCTCAGCCAAGGACCTTACTTGCACCACCTTGATGTTCATCACAATCCGTTTATCCTGCAATCTCACTACATCTAGCAAATCGTTCAGCATGAGCGACATCCGCCGACTGACCATTATTAGCAGTTCCATGTCGCGTTGACTCTCTTCATCCAGTTCATGTTTCTTTCTTATAAGCACACTCTGAGCAATATTCATAATCCCATGCAAGGGAGTCCGTAGTTCATGAGATGTATTGGCCAGAAAACGATCCTTTAATTTGTTGGATTCAGCCAATTGAGCATTCAGTAGTACATTTTGATGGGATTGATGAAAATATCTCCTAAACCAATAGGTAGAAAAGGCAGCAAGTGCAGCAATTAAATCTACTGGATAAAACATAAATTGTGAGGTTCCTGCGTAATAGACAGATGCCCACATTATATTATTAATCACAGCTAGTACTGAACATAATAAAAATAGAGCTCCCTCAGCTTGAATAAATACCATTTTCATAAAATAATAAGCCGTCCAAAATACTGGAATGTAATACAGGATCATATAGACCCCTTTTTCGATCGAAAACAGCACGGTCTCTTCTGGACCAAAGATTATAAATAGAGTAAAACCGAGGAGTGAGAGGATATAACTATAAAAAGCCTTACCTTTCCGCAGGTTCCCAAAGAGCTCTCTTCCCATCAGGAACAGAAACAAGCAAAAGCCTGTGTAAGAAAGAACCTTTAGCTTCAATGTCCAGGCAAAATCAACTTGTAGAAACCGGAACAATAGTCCATTATGTTCAACCCCAATAGATACAGCTGCTGCGACCATCATCGAAAAGAAAATAATCAACTCTGTTTTTCGCACATCCATCAAATAAATAATCAGTAAATAGAGCCCGTGGATCAAGAGCAATACCCCTACAACTAGCTGCAAGCCAATTGAATTCCAGTAGACTGTATCTATCTCATGTTGAATGCCAAACTCTACAGACCTAACAATGCCTCCTTTTAACGGAGACCCATAATTTGACGCTCGAACAAATAGATCCATTTGGTTCTGATCTGTCGGTACATAACTGATCAAGAATGACTTTGTGACAGAAACATGGCCTTCTTTCTCTTCAGATAACTTACCGAATCGCGAGAGAATTGTTCCATTAATCTCCACTTCAGAAGCCGTATAGACCGATTGAAACCAAAAGCTAAGTGGCTCAGACAAGGGTTGATCCAGTAGAATACGCAAATGATAAGTTCCGTATCCATATGCTTTCTCTTGATCTGCTGGAATGAATTTAGAAGTCCAGTTCCCCGGCACCTGAAGCTTCTGCCCCTTCGTAGCATTGTTAATAGTGGTAGTATTCACCCATTGTTCAGGATAGAATTCCCATTCACCATCCAGCGGAAAGGAGCTTAGTGATTCAATATCCACCCCACGTAAATCTAACACACCTTGCTTCACAGCAGGTGGATTGGACAACGAAAAATGATTATGCCAGCCCCAGCGCACCACAATCAACAGACCGATAAACACTACTATGTATACTAAATGACTTAACTTAATCTTATTCTCCGAAGTTCTCATGCACGCCTCATTCTTCGATAAATTTAATAGTGCTATATTCCCATCTTCCACTATTGAACATTATAGTCTGATTATACTATATTACGAGATCAGTGGACGTAAGTAATCTTGTATTTAAAGGACAAAAAAAGGAAACTCCAAATAGTCGGAGTTTCCTTTTTTTAAAAATTATAACGACTCACTACGTTTATTCATTAGCAGCTCAACCATTTCTCGGTAACCCCTATTTTGTGCATGCTGTAAGGGGCTAATTCCATTAGAATCCGCAAGTTGAATGTCAGCACCATGCTGAATTAACAATTCAAGTATAGTCTGATGTGCCTTCCCGCCATCGCCCAGTATGATAGCTTCAAGTAATGCCGTCCAACCCAGATTATTGACATGATCAATATTGACATCAGAACTTGTAAGAAGCTCTTCCACAATGTCCACATGACCGCGGTCAGCAGCAGGAATGAGGGCAGTTCCCCCAAACCTGTTCAGAATGGATGTATCAGCACCTGCAGCAATAGACACCTTCACAAAATCAAGCATCCCTTCAGCCCCTGCATAGAGAAGTGGATTATCCGAGCGATTGTCGCGGATATTGATGTTGGCACCTTGTTCAAGCAATAATTTGAAAATATCCAGTTGATTCGTGTGTACAGCGATTAATGCGGAGGTTCTACCATCAATGTCTGTAGTATCAATATCTGCACCATCAGCTAATAGCTTAGAAATAAGATCCTTGTCGCCTTGCTTAACCGCAGCTAACAGTGTTTGGTTCATCTTATCCATTTCAGTATTCACCTCCTGAGTTGATTGCTGCCCTTGGTTGTTTAACACTTTGAAATCATCTGTCTGACATCCTGATATAAAGAGGAAGAATGTTAACAAGAAGAAGTACATAGCGAACGTCATCTCCGCATTTTAGTGAAATACTATCACATGGGGAGAGCGTTTGCTAACAGAAAAAAAAACTTCTACCAACACTCGGTAGAAGTTTCATTAGAACTTAGTTCACGCGTGATCATCAAATGCTATATAGATTGATCTGATGATTTTCCTATTTCGGGTTGGTCGTGAATCCAGAGAATGTTTGGACATCCGGCCGCTGTTGTCTGCAGATTTCTTGATTTATACCGTTCTTAACGGTTGAAATCCGCAGACAAAGTCTGACGCTACCGCTCCTTCCAAAATTCCCTTCCACCACTTTTCCCTTTTTGGAATATTTTCAAATTCAATCTATATCGGTGCGCTTTCCAGTGATGAGAATACCTTATCGAAACCAGCTTTGGAACGAGAAAATAATTCAGATGAACTTTGCGCGGAAGCTGGTGCTAGGACTTCTTGGGCGATCACACCGGTATACCCGATCTTTTTCAGGCTACCCAAGAATCCTGAGAGATCAATAGAACCTTCCCCTGGATACAGTCGATCGAAATCTAGCAATTCCTCTATCGAAAGAGGTTTAGCATCATTGATATGGACATACGCGATTTGATGCGGTTGTAATTTCAGCAGATCCTCGCTCGTTAAGCCATTCGTATGCCAATGGTAGGAATCCAGTAACAAGCCGATATTCCTTACTTGAATCGTCTCCATCCAGCTCAACGTATCTTCCATCGTCCAGATCGTTGGATTTGCCCATTGTGTACGTAAGTGATGAGGGCCTACGAACTCTAAAGCTAATGTAATTCCATAAGCGCCTAATATTTCCGCACATAGTCTTAAACGTCTTGTGGCTGCAATCATAAACGATGCGGCCGGTAGATCTGTCGAAGGTAAAATATATGTACAACATGTCGTACAATTTAATGCAACAGCGGCCTCAGCCATTTCGGTAAGCGATTTCAACCCTTCCCTAAAGCTTTCCTCTGTCGTGCGCCAATCTACCACTAAACCAAATGATCCTAACACGATGCCATGACTTTCCAGCAATTGAACAGCCCCATCCTTGCCATACTGCTGTACGAACTCCAATGGATTTGCGTCTATCGACTGGAAGCCGAATTGGCTCGCAAGCCTGATATATTCTTCTATAGAGCTGAGTTCACCCAAGCCTGCTGTTGTTAATCCTCTTATCATCGTCGTTCTCCCCCTTATGACCAATCTAAACAGTTCGTCATATCTAGTCTAGCGCATCGTGCACTCGAATAAAACCATCTCTAGTCCCCTTTAACAAATTCTACGATCCAATTGCAATAATGTTTTTTGTCAAAAATTAAGATGGGGTGGGAGACTTATGGGGAGACGACATGCCCTTCCTTTCAATTTCGTTCAAAGATCCTTATACTTGCTTGGAGAAACATTTCAAGGGAGATTGAACAGTATGGACATAAAAAAATTGCAATACTTTATCGCAGTAGCAGAGGAACTGCATTTTAACCGTGCAGCAGAGAAGCTAAATATGACACAGCCTCCCTTAAGCCAGCAAATTCAAGCTCTGGAGAATGAGATGGGTGTGAAACTATTAGAACGGCACAAAAGACAAGTTCGTCTAACGCCAGCGGGGGCGGTATTTCTAGAGGAGGCTAAATCCATTTTATCTCAACTGGAACGCTCTATTAAAACAACACAATTAGTCGATCAAGGAATTATCGGACATTTGAACATTGGATTTATAGATTCTGCAGCTGGTGGAGTATTGGTTGATATGTTAAAAATGTTTCGGGAACGTTATCCACAAGTACAACTCACATTACATGAAATGACGTCTGCTCAGCAGTGGCAGGCTTTACATGAAGGAACGATTCATATTGGATTTGTACGTTATATAGAGCCCGGCAAACATATCGACCATCGTCCCCTAGTCAATGAATCGCTTATTGCCGTTTTGCCAGAGCAGCATCACCTAGCTCATTTACCGGTGTTATCCATTCGTTCTTTAGCTTTAGAGCCGTTTATATCATTCCCACGTCATTTAGGAGCTCCTTTTCATGACCTCATTATGCGCTTTTGTGCCCAACACGACATGTATCCGAATGTTGTACAGGAAGCCATTCAGATATACACCATTGTAAACTTGGTAGCCGCTAATCTTGGAGTTTCCATTGTGCCCTCTTCCGTTGCTATTTTTCAGCGCGAAGGTGTCGTATTTCGTGCCTTTGAAGAAAGCACACCATCGATTCCCCTTTATGCCGCTTGGAGAACCGATTGCGATCGTGCCTCCTTATCCGCGTTGCTAGAGATCATAGGACAAATGAGTTCAGAAGCTATTAATGGTGAATGATATAATATTCAGCCCGTTTTTCTAGGATCACGTTCAACGAGTCCTTCTAGCACCCTATCGATTTGCATCATCACTTCCCTATCCAGACGAATTCCCGCAGCTTTGGCATTTTCTATAACCTGCTCAGGCTTGGATGCCCCAATAATTGCAGATGAGACTTGTGGATTTTGCAACACCCATGCTATAGCCAACTGCGGAACCGTCAACCCAACTTCGCTGGCGATGGAAGAGAGATTCGAGATCGCCGCAAGCACCTCAGCCCGAAGCCATTGACCCGCCAATTTATTCATAAAAGGTGAGCCCGCAGCTGTTGAAGCACGAGAACCCTCCGGTAATGTTTGACCTGGCATATATTTGCCTGAAAGAATCCCTTGAGCAAGCGGTGACCAGACCACCTGTCCAATCCCTTCCCGCTCACAAGCTTGAACTACCTCCGCCTCCATTACGCGCCATAACATCGAATATTGAGGTTGACTAGCCACCAATGGCACCTTCAATTCCCTCGCCAAAATAGCACCTTCTGTTATCTGATCCGCCGTCCACTCACTTATCCCGACATAGAGAACCTTACCTTGACGCACCAGATCCGAAAAAGCCAAGAATGTCTCTTCAAGGGATACTGTTGCGTCAAAGCGATGCGCATAATAGATATCAATGTAATCGGTCTGTAATCTGTTCAATGAAGCATGGCACGCCTCCATAATATGTTTGCGAGACAGACCTCTTGCGTTACGTCCTGTCCCTGTGGGATGGCACACCTTGGTACACAATTCGATATCAGCTCTGTGCACTCCTTTTAATGCTTGGCCCAGCACCATCTCAGCTTTCGTATCGGAATATACATCTGCAGTATCAAATGTTGTGATCCCTACATCCAATGCAGCGCGAACACAAGCATGGGCATTATTATTGTCCACTTGAGCGCCATGTGTAATCCAATTGCCATAGGCAATCTCACTTAGATATAAACCACTCGCTCCTAATTTACGATAGTTCATTATATAACCTCCTTTAGGTAACAATCTGATTGTAACAAAGAGCTATTAATACGAGAAATACTCTTTAATATGTGCTTTAATTCAAAAAAAATATTACTGAGAATCTTAAAGATAATAAAAAAACGCCCTTTAGGCGTTTTTTTCGGTAAATATTCTGTTTCGAAACTCTAACTTCGCCTATACTCCAGTGAGTATTAACCTCCAAGCCTTGTTACCGCACCACAACTAACAGTACAATAATTCGAGCCAAAACAGCCAGCTTACAGGGTGACCGAAATTTAATCCCCAGCCGAAGTCGCTATTTTCCTAATACTCATTTAGACTATGTTAGCAATCTAAATTTTGTATCACTTCTATGATTCCACACGTTCCTTTTATTGACGAATTTTTATTTCAATATTAAACTATAAATAAGAAATTAAATTCCAAAAAAAAACGTTTTTTTCATTTATTAAATTTATCCCAACATTACGGCGCAGGAGGAAATGAAAGATGACGACGACACCAAACATCATCGTAATGAACCATCCAACTAAAGAGCAGCTTGAAAAGATTTACGATATTTTAGATGAATGCTTTTCCGTAGGCCGAGCTTTTTTCCAAGAAAGATTAGACCTAGATACCACATATGATCCAGATACAACATGGTTTGCGATGGTAGACGGTAAGATTGCATCCAATGTACAAATTTTTCCGTTTCATATTAGAGTCGGTCAAGCGATCTTGAAAACAGGTGCAATGGGGAGTGTCGGTACAGATCTGAATTACCGCGGGCTGGGGCTTGCACACAAAATTCTTCATGCACAGACCAACTATATGAAAGAAACCGATTATGATATAAGCTTGCTTTTGGCTAGCAAGCATGCGTTTTATGAAAAGGCTGGCTGGAGACTTATTCCCGAGACTGCTTTCGCAATTGAAAAACCAGCAAGTTTGGAGCAGCAGCAAAGCAGTGATGAAATCATTCCTTTTGAAGCCTGTTATCTCGATGATATCCGTTTCATCTATGAACAATTCAATAAGAATCGCACCTACACCGTGATCCGAAGTAGAACGTATTGGAATGATTTATTGAACTGGCCGGAATGGAAGAACGTTGACTGCTTGCTCCTTCGCAGAAATGGAAAAATCGTCGCTTATGGCATCATTGAAAAGAAAGATACTGAACAAGTATTTATTAATGAATTATTGTATTTGAACGAAGCCGAAAACGGCGTTGAAGCTTTGTTTCATGCCTTATGTCAGCTGCGCCAAAATGCAAAGCAAATATTAGCGATGCTCCCAGAGGACCATAAGCTATATTCCTATTACCAACAGCATCAAGCAAATTCAATTCAAATCAATATGGCGATGTGGAAAATGATCAATCTCAGTTCAACTTTCCATAAGCTTCAGCCTGAATTAGAAGATCGCCTAAACCGTAGCAACATAATTGCAGACCAGGAGTTGCATATTGCACTTCGCAGCAATGAGGACTGTATCTACTTGGATTATAAGCAAAAGCAGCTTTCTGTTTCCGATGCTAGTAATCATACCAATCCCTATACTTCAATAGAAGTAGATGAACGCGAGCTAATGACTTATATCATGTTCGGCTATAATGAAGCAGGCGCAGCAAAGGACAGTACTGAGCAGGCTAACATCCTTCAAGCTCTATTTCCGAAACAACAAGCCGTGTTTTATTTGACCGATAAATTTTAAGCCATTTTTGATTCTTACCATTTTAAAATAAGGGTGTGTCGCAAGTCCAACTGCCCGGACTTATGACACACCCTTATTTTTCCATAGCAACAAAAACTAGTTGTTGTTCATTTTTGATCTTCCTAACAGGACAGCACCGTAGGCTGCATCCTTAATCGGCAAAATCAGCTTTGTTTGCGGGTAGCTCTGTGCGAGCTTTCGCTCCAAGGCTTCTTTCACAAAGCGAGACTTTTGCAGCACACTTCCTGCAATCGCAATCGGACTTTCATATAGCTTAAGCCGTTCAATAACAGGCACAACAAGCTCATATAAATTGGCTGCACATTTCTCCGCTAACGCTATTGCATGTGCATCGCCCTTCTTGCATGCGGTCGTCATAATCGGTGCGAGCTGCGCAATATCTTTTTTCGTCGTATTTTTATCATAAACAAAGCCAATAATCTCTTTCACAGTGCTTAATCCAAGCTGCTCATATACCATCGCCGGGATGATCGTATCGGTTATTCTTCCGTCCTCCACTTGAACTAATACGGATAATAGATCGCGTCCAATGCTATAACCGCTTCCTTCGTCATCAATCAGATGACCAAAGCCTCCTGTGCGATGCTGCTCTCCTTTTTCATTGACCCCAAAGCAAATCGATCCTGTACCGGCAATGAGAATGATGCCTTGCATCGCATTTTGTGCCCCGTATAATGCGGTTTCTTGATCGCCTGTAATCGTTAATGGCCCGATATAACCGTTATTTCTCACATGCTGCTCCAACAAATGGATGACCATCGGATTACTTATTCCTGCCGCACCTATACATATATGAGCAACTTCTTGTAAATTACCGCAGTAGAGCTTCGTTTGACTAAAAATTTCTTCAAAGGAGGCGGCAATCGCATCAGCATCACCACCGTTATAATTAATAGGCCCTACAGTAAAGGTGAATAAAGAGTCTTCCTGGTCATGCGTAATGGTGACAGCTGTTTTCGTGCCACCCCCATCAATTCCAACGATAAATGCCATACCTATGTCCCCTTGTTGTACTTTTTTCAAAGATAAGAATTTATATGTTTCACGCGATATATTATCCTTATTTTTCTCGCAGAAACGCTTGCCGTCCATGAAAGGACGCCGAAGGCTTTTATGCTTGTCTACATCTGTATCGTAATCTTGGCGGTGGGTACAACCTCACCATTTAGAATTGGAAGGAGTGATTTGAATGCATCAAGTGTATACTCAAATGCCGCAATTCCGCAGAACTCGCCTTCGATTAACGGTAAATCATACGGGCGACCTAATGTAATGGCCGTTACTTTGCAGCCTGCAGCCAGCAGCTTCTGCACAAGCGCAAGCTGACCTTTGTTTTCACGCGCATTGAACAAGCCGATAACAATATGCTTGTAGCCTTGTACCTTTGGCAGCGCAGCGTTGATTTGCTCCTCGCTCGGGTCAATGTCGATAATCTCATAAGCTGTATTAAAATGCTCCCCCATATATTGCGGAAAGCTAAGAGCTTGATTCAAGCTGCTGGACGCAAGATCGGTACGGTAGGAATAGGAACCCATAAATAACACTTGCTCGTCACCGGTATGAATGGGCTGGAGCTCACCTTTAATGAGGCAGATCGTTTCCGTACGCATTAGCTCATTTGCTCGGCGATGTACATCGCAGCCAACTAGTTCATAATCTAGCTCCTCAATCGTCGCATATTGTGCTTTATAAGCTAAAATTTTTGTAACAGCTGCATCAATTAGCGCTTCATCCAAATCACCGGTGGCTACAGCTTCTTCGATCAAATGAATCGCTTCCTTCACTGTCTCAGGAGTATGACTAATGAATACCAAATCAATACCTGCTTTAACAGCTCCTAACGCTCCTTTTGCTGTACCATAGTATCGTTTGATCGCGTCCATTTCTAAACAATCCGATACAACTAACCCTTTATATCCTAATTTTCCTTTTAATATCTCTGTAATAATGATATGAGACATAGTTCCGGGCACACCGGATTTTTCAATTTTCGGAAATAAAATATGTGCACTCATAATCGCTTGAGCACCTTGCTCAATTGCGGCCTTAAACGGCAGCAGCTCAAGCTGCTCTAATTCCTCAAGTGTTTTTTCAATGGTAGGCAAGCCAATATGTGAATCGACATTTGTATCACCATGACCTGGAAAATGCTTAAGTGAGGACATGACGCCTCCATCGAGCAATCCCTTCATCATTTGAATTCCATACTGGGATACTGATGCAACAGAATCACCATATGAACGAACATTTATGACTGGATTCAATGCATTATTGTTAACGTCCATAACTGGAGCTAGATTAAAATTAATACCTAATGCTTTCAATTCTCTGGCAGTCATTCTGCCTGCTGCATACGCATTTTCAGGTCGTCCTGAAGAAGCAATTGCCATGGCTCCAGCAACATTGGTCGCGTCTTTAGGCATACGAGTGACTCGACCGCCTTCTTGGTCGATCGTAATAAAACCCGGGATACCAGTATGTGTCGTGTACCATTGCTGCAGCTCAGTAACAAGCTCGCCTAATTGATATTTATTGTCGATATTATGTGAGAATAAAATAATATTGCCGACTTTATAATGCTCAATAACTTCCTTCAGCTCAGGAGTGATCTCGGTTGAAGGGAAGCCTGTTACGAACATTTGTCCAATCTTTTCGCGCAAGCTCATATGTTCTATTATTCTCATCAATTACTCACCTTCCTCTAGCGATATAAATGATACTGCTGTGTTATTTCTGCAAATTGCTTGCTTTCCGCTGCAAACTGTTCAAGCAGCTGCTTAGCTTGCATATTTTCCGTACGATACATGTTGTCTCCCCCCAGCAAATCGATAAATGGACGAGAGCCCTCCTTCACAGGAGGCAGGAATGAAAATTGCTCGTACAAATCTCTTATCGTAAATAATAAGGTTACCCCAACTTCTAAAGGCCTCAGTACTTGGATATCTGTAATGTAAATTTGTACCCCGCCGCATAGCTCGCCACAATGTTTAGATGACGTTGGCTTGAAATGAACTGGACGAAAAAGCACGCCCGGGATACCTTTTGCATTCATCTCATCTGCCAATTGCTGCGCTTGAATGAACGGAGCACCAATCATTTCAAAAGGGAACGTTGTTCCACGTCCTTCGGAGCAGTTTGTGCCTTCAAATAAACATGTTCCTGTATATAATAACGCCGTTTCATATCGTGGTATTCCAAGTGAAGGATGAACCCAGGTTAATCCTGTATCCGGAAAGGACATGCTCCGTTCCCAGCCTTCCAAACGAACGACATGCAGCGATGCTTTCCAATTCATTTGATCATTTGCCATCGTTGCTACCTCACCTGCTGTTAAGCCGTATCGCACGGCTAGCTCGTAATTTCCAACAAATGATTTGAAGCCGGGCTTCAAGACATTCCCTTCTACCGTTACCCCGTTAAGCGGATTAACACGATCAAGAACAACAAATTCTACACCTGCATTTGCACAATCTTCAAGTGCATACAGCATCGTATAAATAAATGTGTAATAACGTACACCAACATCTTGAATATCGTATACAATGATGTCTACTTCATTCAGCATTTCTTTTGTTAAACGCTTGGAGTCTTTACGATACAAGCTATAGACTGGAACATTCGTAAAAGGATCCATGTAAGTGTCTACTACTGCCCCTGCATCCAAATCTCCGCGAACGCCATGCTCAGGTGAAAACATCGCAGCAAGATTAAAATTTTCATGTAATATAGTAATCGTTGATGCAAAATCCTTCGTAAGACCTGTCGGCGCTGTAATCAATCCTACGCGCTTACCTTCGAACAAATAACGATAATTCGTTATAGAATCAATCCCATTTAACACCATATGAAGCTGCCTCCTAGCTGCTTTTTAGCATAAATGAATAGAACAAGGGAATGTTTCCTGCTATACATAGAAACACTCCCTCTTAGCTAGTTGAATAGTTACCAAAGACTAGACTGCCTAACCTTCACCGTTTCAGCAGGTACCATAAATGCTTCTGCATATGTCTTTCTTGCTTCACAGCCGCGAACAACTGCTAGTGCTTTGTAGTAATCCATGTATTTGAAAGATTTGCTATTCGTCACAAACCAATGCTTGCTTAAAGCATCTATCCATAGATCAAATGCCGCTTGATCGAAATCCACATATACGTAAGGGACATAATCAACCGCATCCTCCCAGTTTTCGGAGTAATATAATCTTGCTGCAAAGTGCGCGGGGAGCGCTCGTTCAAAGGATGATAGACTTGCGAAGAAACGGGCATCATTTACGATATGATGTGTTAGCGCATGGTCCTTATGCATACTGTTTTTCCAGTGTGTAATAATAATGTTAGGCTTCACACGACGAATTACATCACAAACCTCCATACGAATTTCTTGATTGTCAGGCAACTCTCCGTCACAATAATCATCGAATACAATGGCTTCACCGCCTAGCATATCCGCAAAAACCTGTGCCTCTTTCACTTTTTGCTTACGATATTCCTTCATATCCTGTCCTGCCGGGACCCCTCGTTCACCCGCAGTTAACGCTAATGTCACAATGCGATCTCCCTTTAAACTATGACTAGCGAGCACACCACCAGAAGCTAGCTCCACATCACCAACATGCGCTCCAATTGCTAATACTGTGAATTTTTCGCTCATCTTTAAAGTTCCCTCCGCAATATAGAAAATTGTTTTTCAATAGTAAAGCCTGCTTTTTGATAGATTCGAAGAGCCGGATTATTATTTCCAGTGAATAGAGAGATATACTGACAGCCCACATTTTGAAAAGCTTCAACCATTCTGAAAAATAATACACTGCCAAGGCCATGACCCTCATGCTCTGGGTGCACTCCGATACCGCAAAAAAATGCTCTTCCATCAGGCTGCGAAATAATTGGACCTGCAAAGCCCACAACCTCGTTGCCGTACACAGCTATTACAAGTGGTGCGCCAACCTTCACATAAGTAACAACATCCTTCTTCCACTGCGGATTTTGCAGGGCAGCAAGTGTTGCTTCAAGCCCAGTATGTAAATCAGGGACATAGGACGTAATGTAATAGTCCTTGCTATTTGCATGGGTTTCCTTATCTAAAATATCTTCTGGAACTATAAAGCTTCCTAGTTTTAAATACATGCCGCATTGCGTCGCTCGATCTTCGTAGCCTCTAGCCATTAAAGCTTCATATAATGGCAGGTCCTTACTGATGCCCGGGGCATTATTATGCTCATGCTGAGGTGCACTTGGAATACTCCACTTCAGCTTAACAGGGTTGAAAAACAATACATCCGCTTGTCTTTTCCCAAGTTCTTGGAATCTTTTTTCTAAACGCAATAGAAAAGCATCGTAAAGCTCCAGAGAAGCCACATGGGTATCTATAATAACACTCGTAATATAACCGGCCACATCTCCAAGAGGGAGATCGTCACCGCAGCAGCCAGCTGCAAAACCAACAATCCCTTTTTCGTCACAGCCTACCCATATACAGTCAGCGTCAAAATAAGGATGGTCGATGAATGTATCTTGAAACTCTCGCTCTGTAAATGGCTTATAATCATATTTTGTAGCCTCACGATTCCAAAGTTCTACAACTGCAGAGTGATCTTCAATTGAAAAGGTTCTGATTTGCACCATTTAAGCCTCCTGTGAACGTCCAATATAGGGCCAGGAAATTTTGCCCATTACTACTGGCTGTGAAGCTCCAGTTACTAGCGGGATATTGTTTGGTAAGCGCTCCATCGTGTAATACGCAAGCAGAGCAAAAGCAATTGCTTCCTTAGCATCACTATTACCACCGATATCCTCCTGCGTCAGCACCTGCACGTTATGCGGTGCAAATAAGTGCTGTAAATTACGCAAAAGTGTCTTGTTATAGCTTCCACCGCCGCCAATTAACAATTGCTCAGCCTGGTGCTGCGGTGCAATATACCGTTCATAGCTATCGACGATGCTCCAGGCAGTTAAGTACGTAGCTGTTGCAACAACATCTTCTGCTTTCCAGTGATTAACCTTCATCATTTCAATAATTTGTGCCACGTATTGTTGGCCAAACCGTTCTCTGCCTGTCGATTTTGGTAACGGCATCCTATAATATTTATCCTGCTGCATCCATTTCAATAGCTCATCAATCACTTGACCGCCCGCACCAATTTCGCCATCAACATCCATGGTCATTGGTGCAAATAATTGCGATACAAGGCCATCGATAATCATATTTCCAGGACCCGTATCAAAAGCAAATACCTCATCTGGTGAGGCATTTACAGGCAAAACAGTCACATTGCCTATTCCGCCAATATTTTGCATCAGAAGTGTTTTCTTCGGATTGTTAAACAATAAGTATTCGGTAAATGGTACTAACGGAGCTCCTTGTCCACCCATTGCCATGTCAGCAACTCGAAAGTCTGATACGCAAGGAATTCCTGTGCGATTGGCGATAACCGCACCATCCCCAATCTGAACGGTACAATGCAGATTATAGCCGCCCATAACATTCTCATCCGGAGCATGATAGATTGTTTGACCATGCGATCCTACTGCGAATATTTGCGAAGGCGAAAGGCCGCATTTCCCTATAACGGATAATGTGGCTTGGGCGTATAATTCGCCAAGCCACATATTCATTGCGCCAACCTTATCAATCGTAGCGCTAGCGGGATCAAAAAGCTCAAATATGGAGTTTCTAACTTGCACCTCAAAAGGTGTGTTTTCAAAAGCCAGTAATTCAATCTCTACTCCATGCTCTTTTTCGGCTGATGGGAAAAGCTTAACTACTGCTGCATCAATACCATCTACTGATGTACCGGACATCAAGCCAACTAAGTATGTTGCATCAACTTTTGATTGTTTGTCCATTAACCTTTCACCGCTCCAACTGTTACCCCTTCAAGGAAGTATTTTTGTAAACTGAAGAACAAAATAAACATTGGCACTGCTGAAATGGTTGCCCCCGCCATCATCGGTGCAAAGTAAGTTGTATTCGCAAAGCGAAAGTTTTTCAAGCCAACCTGAATGGTTTGCATATCCATTGTATTCGTTACTAGGAAAGGCCAGAAAAAGTCATTCCATGCCGCCATGAACGTTAGGATTGCTAGTACTGCCATAATTGTTTTAGATAAAGGCATAATGATATACCAGAAGATTTTAGGCTGGGAACAACCTTCGATTTTAGCTGATTCAATAATTTCAACTGGAATGGAGGACATGAACTGCTTAACCAAGAAGATGTTGTATACCGTTACTATGCTCGGCATAATCAACGCCGTGTACGTATTTTGTAATTCAAAAATATTTACGATCAAAATATATAGTGGAACCTGAGTGACTTGAACAGGAATCATCATAGATCCCAGCAAAATAGCGAACAAAATGTTTTTTCCTTTAAATTTCATTTTTGCAAAAGCATATCCAGCGAGTGTAGCAAAAAATACGTTAGATACCGTAATACACGCTGCCACTATAAAGGAGTTCAATAACCAGTCCCATGTATGTGGGCTGAAGTTAAAGAAGAATTTATAGGAATCAAATGAAATCTTCGATGGTAAGATAGAATAGCTCATTGCACCAGCTTCTACCGGATCACCGAACGAGGAGATGACCATAAAGTATATCGGGAATATGGTAGCTGCGGCAAAAAGGATAAGGAACGTAATGTTTGCGCCATTACGTATGAACAGATACCCTTTGCTTCTTAAGCTGTTGTTGTACAAACCCATAGTATTCTGCTCCTTTTCCTAGTATTCTACATCTTTACCTAAAAACTTGAATTGAAGGAATGATATAAATCCGATAATCGCTGCTAGTACTAATGATTGTGCCGCTGCCTCACCAAACTCAAAATATGTGAACGCATTGTTAAAGATTAACAAACCTACCATTGTTGTTGCATGGTCTGGTCCACCGCCTGTCATAAGATAAGCGTTTTGGAATACTTGGAAGGAACCGATAACACCAGTAACAAGTAGGAATAGCGTTGTTGGCTTAAGGAAAGGGACAACGATAAACCAAAGCTTTTGCAGGAAAGACGCGCCATCAATTTCAGCTGCTTCATAATAGCTGTTATCAATAGCGAGTAATGCGGCTATATAAATAATAATTGCTGTACCATGACTTGATAACCATGACATTAACACAAGTGAGAACATTGCAGTTGCACTGGAACCAAGCCAGTTTTGATTTTCAATACCTAAAAAACTCACGAGCTTATTGGCAATACCTGATTTTAACGGATCGAAGATCCACAGCCACACAACAGAAAGCGCTACACCAGATGCTACGGCCGGCAAGTAATATAGTGCTTTAAAGATCGTTTGTGTTTTTTTCTTGAAAGGAATAATCAAAATTGAAATTAAAAATGATAGAAGAATATTAAATGGAACCGTTAATAGCGTATATACTAACGTGTTTTTCAGCGCTTTCCAGAAAAGTTCATCTGAAAACGAGTTAACGAAGTTATCCATGCCGACAAAAGTGGATCCTAATGGACCATATTTTTGTAAGCTGATAATAAAAGCATTGATGACTGGATATGCGGTAAATAAAGAAAACGCAATAAGTGCTACTGCGATAAACGCGTATCCCCAACCTGAGTCACTTTCGAGCTTCAATTTTTTTCTTTTAGTTAACGTTTGATTCATTGGGTCGCACCTCTCTTCTAAAAACAGTACAAGCTCTAGCTCATTTAGAAGGAAAGCTGTACGTTCTAGCTACGCACAGCTTTCACATGCTAATTCATAACAGACTAGTCAACTACAACGCCATCTTCACCGAAGGATTTAATTGCAGCTGATTTCACTGCATCATACATTTGTTGTGGAGAAATCTCATTTGCAAGTAATGCTTGTAGTTTAGGAATAATAACTTCTGTTTCAATTTTGATGGCTTCAGCAGCTAGATCAGTAGGAATATCTGTACGAGCCGGAAGCGCTTTTGCCATCATAGCTTTACCTGCAGCAACGTTATCTTCGTTACGAGGGAATTTTTCAAGTACTTCTGCATTACGTGCAGATTCAGTAATTGGTGTTAAGAACAATTCATTACTGTAGTTAGCAGCAATTGAACCCGAAGACAAGAAGTTCATCGCTAGGGCAATATTTTTGATATGCTCTTCAGAAGGAGCTTTTTTACCACGAAGTGCGATATAACCATCAACGATTGAAGTAGGGATATAATCAGCACCGTTGAATGTTGGCACTGGCAGTGAAATGTAATCAACTTCGATAGAATCCGCAACAGCTGAACCATCGTTCGCTTTAATCTTCTCATTGTTTAGACGAGCAGAGTTTTCAAATGCAGATAAACCTTTACCAGTGATCATCGTTTGACCCGTTAGGAACATGTTCCACCGTTTACCAGCATCGATAGAGCTTAGCTCTTTAGGCATAGAACCATCGTCGATCATTTGACGAATAGATGACAGTAGACCTAGGAATTTATTGCTTGTATACGTGTATTTAAGGTCCTTATCGAAGTAATCTGGTAGACCTGCAGTTTTAGCAAGAATAGCTAGGTAATCTTTAGATGCTACACCAGACGTTGCGAACACGAAACCATAACGAGTAGTTTCACCTTTATCATTCTTCACTACACCTTTAGAGATCGCATCGCGGAACTCATCATAAGTCCAACCGTTTTGTTGAATGCTTTTCCAATCAATTCCGGCTTCTTCAAGGAATTGTTTGTTACCACCGATGGTGTGGATTTCCATGTACGCCGGTAGACCATATTGAGCATCACCTAGTTGGAAATATTTCATTGGAACTTCGTCATAATCTGCTTTAACTTCGTCAGAAAGGACATTGTTAAGGTCGATTAGTACATTAAGTGCTGCATATTTTGAAAGTCCAGCTGCACCGATCCAAGCAATATCTGGAGGAGAACCTGCATTTACTTGAGTATCAAGTTTTTGCGTCATATCTTCCCAGCTCGCTGGTTCAATTTTCAGAGTCAAGTTAGGATGAAGTGTATTAAATTCTTTTTCCATATCAGTAAAACGTGCTTGATAGTTCGCTGATACTGGAGGTAAAAGTGCTGTAATCGTATCTTTTTTGGTCTCAGAACCACCGTTACTGCTTCCTGAGTTACCGGAATCTGTAGAAGCTGGAGCGTTATTTCCGTTTCCTCCGCAAGCCGATAATAGTGATACCATCATGATTCCTGACAAAAACAGAGTTAATCCACGTGATCTTTTTTTCATCGAAAACAGCCTCCTCAATTATTAATAGCATCCATCCTGTTATTCCACTTTTCACACCTAAACCAATGATGCGATTGCCTGTTTCAAGCGTCCTCCGTTTGCATTAAGTACTTGTTCTGCTTCTTTTGCATCTAACCCCGATTTAATCATCATAATTGCCAGCTTACAGTTCATAGATGCTTTTTCAAGTGTTTCTGCGGCGGTTGATGTATCTACACCTGTCGTGTTCATGATGATACGAATCGAGCGATCTACGAGCTTAAAATTACTAGCCTTCAGATCAACCATCAAGTTGTTGTACGTTTTTCCTAACTTGACCATTGTGCATGTTGTCAGCATATTAAGCACCAACTTCTGAGCAGTTCCTGCCTTTAATCGAGTCGAACCGCTAATGACCTCCGGTCCTACAACAGGTGTTATACAAACATCTACAATGGGTTCGAACTTTGAGCCTCTGTTGTTACAAACACCGATAGTGGCTGCTCCAAGTTCCTTTGCTTTCGCTAAAGCTGCAATAACGTAGTTTGCACTACCGCTTGCCGAAATCCCAATAAGTACATCTTTGTTTGTTACACCAATGCTTTCGATTAATGCGATCCCTTCATCCATATCGTCTTCACAGCCTTCAACCGCAGTACGCAAAGCAATATCACCACCAGCAATATAGCCCTGCACCAAGGAAGGATCTGTACCAAAGGTAGGAGGACATTCGGAAGCATCCAGAACACCTAATCTTCCTGATGAGCCAGCTCCTATGTAAAACATTCTTCCACCATTAGACAACCTATGATGTAGAATATCTACCGCCTTTGCAATCTGCGGAATCTCCTCAGCTATAGCTCTGGGGACCAGTGCATCTTGTTGATTCATTAACTGGATCATTTCTTCCGTAGTACATTCATCAATCATTAATGTGTCTGGATTCACAGCCTCTGTTGTCAATCCCGCAAGGTAGTCATTCATAGCCATCCTCCTTCTTCCCAGCCTTAATCTGTCATTTAATTAACAAAACGCGTTAGATTAACTTACAATTATTATGTTCTTATACTAATACAACACCATCGCTTCGTCAATAGATTTTGAAATATAATTTCATAAAGAAATTAAATTCTGATGTTTTATTTCATTCCTTACATACTATGTTATACCACATTTATAAAGCGCTTACAAGATGCAATTTAAATTCTTACCAATTGGTTTGATCGCTATGGCTCTAAGGTTAAAGCGATTTTAAAAAATGTATTATTTGCTGATTATCGCTCCAAACGAAACATAAAGTTACATCATCCGTGTTCAACCAGATGATGTTTCGTCTTCGATTCCATTCATTTTCTTCCTCATAATTGTGTGCCAAGCTATTAATTATTGAATTAAACTACTTATTATATTCATTAGATCAACGTATTCATCATGTAGATAATCTGACATGGATTGATAAGTAGTACATTTTAGTACACGAATAAGTGAATGAAATACAAAAAAAAGAAAGCATTGATCCATGATCAATGCTTTCCTCCACATTCATTCTATCAGAACCTAATTTCTAAGTTTTTTCTTTAATATATTATGCGTTTTTGTTAAGTAGGTTTTTACTTCTTCATATTCTGCACTTGCGACACCAGCAAATAATATGTCGATGATCGTAAGCATCGCAATACGCGAGCCCATAGCCCCACTGCGGATTGTTATTTCAGGTGTGGATATGCTCAGTACAATATCCGCCCGCTCCGCAAGCTCACTTTTATTGTACTTCGTAATCGCAATACATTTCGCTCTATTCTTTTGGGCAATTTCCAGTGCATCAATAATATCACTAGTTGCTCCAGAGTTAGAAATGAAAATGGCAACATCCTCTTTCTCAAGTAAAGTTGCTGCCGTGAGCTGACTATGACCATCTGTATAGGCATGACACATCTTATTAATTCGCGAGAACTTCTGTTCCCCGTCCATACAAACGAGTCCCGAAGCACCTATTCCAAAGAAAACAATTCGCTTACTATGACATAGTAATTCTACAGCTCTTGTAATTTCTTTTCGATCAATAACACTAAGCGTATCCTCAATGGACTTGCAATTATTCAATGAAATATTTGATATAATTGTCGAGAGATCATCACCTGGCTGAATATCTGTATATTGAGCCTTTGAATCCTCATCACGAGAACCCAAAGATGCCGATATACTCACAATAAAATTGCGGTATCCGCTGTAACCCATCGTCTTACAGAAACGAAGGACAGATGCATCGCTTGTCTTACTCGATTGAGCCAATTCCTTAATCGACAAATGAGGGATCTCTTCCGTATTTTCTAAAATGTAATCTCCGACCAATCGTTCAACTGGTGTAAAACTCTCTCGCATCTCACGAATTTTAATTAATACGTTGTCATTTAGACTCATAATCTACCTACTCTAGATTTAATTAACACCTTAAATAATATCATAAACAATATAAACAACCTATTTCAATAACAAAATACGCTTTGGCATATTAAAAGCTAATATTAATTAATCTATTAAAATTATCCTACTCTTAGGTCATCTGGTGACTTTACGTTGATTATAGCGTAATAAAGTTGTAAGGTATAGTCGATAATTATATACTTTCTGATATGGTGAAACAAGGGACCACAAAGGTCCCCGAAGATTCTTTCTATTGTTCTCAGCATACGTATAACGCATGTATTTTTAAATTTTACTGCCGTCTAAATATGACTCGATTTGTCAACTGCATTCTTTGGTGTAGCACCGTTGCTTGAACCATTTAATTTGCTAGCAAGCTGCTTTAATGCAGTCAAGAACACCGGCATGGCCGCTACACTTAGTAATAATAGTGCAATGATTAATACGAATGCTACCTGTATAAGTGTCATTACGCCCGAAGGAATCAACGCGGCGCAGGTACCTCCTAGAATAAAGGCAGCAGACAATACTACACCAACCATATAACGTGATGCCACTCAATTCTTGATCCAACATCCCCTTCAAGCTCGTTATACCGCATCATCAGGAATTTTTTGCGGAATGTAGAATCTTTCCGTTGTCTTGGATTTGCTAAAATCGCTTAAGAATTTTTGCGCATCTTTCAAACCACCGCTTACTTTATCAAGACCTTCACTACTAGTAGATAGACCAGATTCCAGCTTCCCCATCTGGTTCTGCAGGTCATTCAGAACACCCAGCAATTGCTTTTGTCCATCATTAATTTGAGTCACGCCTGATTGCAGCACAGCGGTTTTTTCCGCTATTGCCAAAGTTTGCTGAACATTAGGGTCGTTTGCCAGCTCTGGTTTGCTTTGTACCAAATTATTCACTAACTGCTTCTCCAACTCCTTGCCATCTAGGTGTGTAGTCATTTCGGTGATTCCAAGCTAGGATTTCTTATCCTGCAATGCCTTGATGACTGAGGCAATAGAATACTTTTTTGTATCGGTTAGGGCCTTATTGCTGCCGCTGTTAAATACCGCAATGATATCAAATGTTTCTTTGTTACTCTCATTCATGGTTTTTAACATCATATTTGCCAGAGCGCTTTGTGCAGTATCAGGTATCTTTATTTGTCCATTCTCCTGCACCAGCTTTTCCATATTCGGCATCGTTATCAAGGCGACGATTGTAAGAATAATCCACAGTAAAAAAGTAGGTTCTCCAGTCCCTTATCTTTTTCACTTAATACCTTCCTTTCATTTCTCGGAATGAACTTTCATTCTGAACGTAGTGACAAAGGAACCTAATGCTCCTTAGTCGGAAAATCAGCAGACTCCCTGCAATCTAATGGCATTCCAAAAGCTGTCTGTAAGTTCTTCTTCGAGCTCAAGCCAATACAGTAACTCACTTTCTTCCATCATTTTAGCGAACATCTTCAAAGGGCCATATACAGTGCAGATCAATGCCATGGAAGGCAGGGGGCGAAACAATTTCTCCTCCTTACCTGATTTGGGTATATCTAGAATGAATTTTAATAAATCACCGAATATTGCTTTGCTATGTTCGTTTAAGTAATATCCATCTTCATGCAAGCCTTTCTTTTGCGATTTTTTTGCGCAAGAAATAAAGAGTCCTTTATAATGTAATAATGTACATAAAGACGGATTTGGAGGGAAACAAATGGCAAGTCATAAATGGGTATTAATCATAGACGATGAAGATGATTTAGCTCGTCTGATGAAGGCAGTTTTACATAAAGAAGGTATTGCAGACGTTGTAACGGCCGGGACAGTTGCAGAAGGATGGGGCAAGTTTCAGGAGTATAATCCTGAACTTATCTTGCTTGATATTATGCTGCCAGATGGAGAAGGATATGACTTATGCAGAAAAATTCGGGAAACATCAAATGCACCGATCTTATTTATGTCTGCAAAGGATGAGGAAATTAATAAGCTGTTAGGACTGGCGATAGGTGGCGATGATTATATCACTAAACCGTTTAGTCCAAAAGAAGTCGCTTATCGGGTAAAAGCACAGCTGAGAAGAGCTGGCTTTACAGAGGAAAAAAAGGCTCCGAAAAGTTTGCAAGTTGGCCCCTTTGAGCTTAGTGCCAACGAGACAGAATTAAAAAAGAATGGCGAACCCCTTGTGCTTACCGCCAAAGAAGTCGGTTTAATGAGCTGTTTCATGCATCATCCGAATCAGATCATAAGTAAAGAAACCTTGTTTGAACAGGTATGGGGTGAAGATTTTTTTGGTTCCGATAATACAGTGATGGTACATATTCGCCGCTTACGCGAAAAAATTGAGGCTGACCCTTCAAAGCCCGCCTTTATATTAACGGTTAAAGGGTTAGGTTATAAATTACATACCAAGGGGTGAGATAAGTTGAAATGGAAATTGACACTCCGTTTTTTAAGATCGGTCATGACTATTGTTGTGATCGTTGGTATAGTAAATGCGATTTTATTCCTTTTTATATTCTTTTTACAGCTAAAAAACAATAATTTCGGCACTGAAGAAGCATCTGCAGAAACCTTTAGCCGGACCTTTTCACAATATGTAGAACTACAATCCGGCAGACCCGTTGTCAACGAAGATGGCCTCAAAAAACTACAGGAAATGAGCGCCTGGGTACAATTTTTGAATGACCAAGGGGAGCAAGTAGCAGCCTTTTATGCCCCTGAAGAATTGCAAACAGCGTATTCTCCTATTGAAATCGTACAAATGTATAAGTATAAAGAATTAGATGCAAGCACGACTGTTTTTGTCAGCACAGCCCAAAATTTCAGCTACTTTTTAGGGATTCAAAATCCGAAAATAGGCCGCTATGTAATGACCTATGACTACGCTAAAATTTTCAAAGATGTTAATATTTTTCTCTCCATTTTTCTTATCGTTGATGTTCTTATTGTAATTATCATTGGATTTTTATTTGGGAAAAAGTTAACTGCACCACTTCATACATTGATAGAAGGTATTCAACAGCTCAGGGAACGACGTTTTAAGAAAATGCCTACTCCCAAAGGTGTGTATGAAGATGTGTTTCGTAATATGAATGAGCTATCTGAAAAGCTCGATCGACATGAAGAGGAACGTAAGCATCTCGACCAAATGCGTGAGGAATGGATTAGTAATGTTTCACATGACATGAAAACACCACTCGCTTCTATTCAAGGGTATGCAGAATTTATAAACGACAGTGCCACAGATTTAACAGCACAAGAATTACAGGACTACACAGCAATTATCAAGAGTAAATCGATGTATATGAAAGATTTGTTAGATGACCTCAATTTAACGACGCGTTTGCGTAATCACCAGCTATCCCTGCAATTTGAAGAAGTAAATCTCGTTCAGTTTCTACGAGAAATGACGATTGAACTTTTAAATGACCCTACCTTTGGTGAACGGCAAATAGAGTTTGAGGCAAATGAGGTTACAGCCGTATATAAAGTAGATAAAAAGTTACTAAAACGAGCGATCCTTAACTTTATCTACAACGCGCTGGTGCATAACGATGAAAATGTCGTGGTGAAGATTCGAGTGGAAACCATTCATCCGCATACCCAAATTACAATTTCTGATAATGGCCAGGGTATTCCGTCTAAAGATCTGGAACAGGTATTTGAGCGCTACTATCGGGGTACAAATACTACAAGCACACATGGAACTGGGTTAGGCATGGCCATAGCAAGAGACATTATTTGGGCTCATGAGGGGAAACTCGATTTGACGAGCGTTGAAAATACCGGAACCACCATTACCATACTTTTATAATACAATTGCCTTACTTACTCATTAGGCAGAAAAAAGGGCTGTACTCCACTTACTTTATTGGAGACAGCCGTTCTTCAATCTATTAGTTTTTTAGTGCCTTTAGCGGAATATCCTCTAATTTCACTTCATCGAATGAGGATACTTGATCACCTTTTTTTACATACATTTTCAAGTAAGCTCCTTTGCGAAGATTTTTTTGTGCATTAAATTGGAGTGGAATGGTTTCACCTTTGGCATTTGTAGCCTCCAGTGTATACGAATAGGAAGTCATCACTGTACCATCGTTCAGTTTATATTCATGGGCTTCCCCATCCTTTGTTATTTGTAAATAGTAATTATCGGCATTAAAGCGATTGAAGTCAAATTTAGCTAGAGCAAAGACACCTGCAGCTCCTATAACAAACAAAATACCAATAGTAATTAGAAATTTTTTCATCTCAATCATCCTTCTGTTCTATTATTTAGTGTGATAATACGATTGTAAGAAGCTACGGTTAACAAATAATACAATCCGTAAATTACGGTATAAGCAATCATCCAGAGCAACACAGGTTTTGCTAAGTCCATCATCATTAGACTAGAGAAGGCTTTTAAAGCTACTACACTGTGCAATAACCCAACTGTGAGCGGTACTACAAAGATAATGAATACCTGTGACGCAATGGATTTTCGCATTTCTTTTGCATTGACACCCATTTTATGCAGCATATTGTACTGAGATTTATCTTCTTCTGCCTCAGTTAATACCTTAAAGTAAATGATACTGCCTGTTGCAGCCAGAAATACGAGACCCAGAAAACTTCCGATAAACAGTAGAGAGCCGACACCTTCCAAGCTTGTTTGGTAATCTTGCGGACCACTTGAAAATAGCGCTTCTTCTGGTAATTGATTTGCAATTTTTTGAGATAAATCTACTGAGGCATGATCTACCCCGAGGACACGATAGTGCTGCACTTTCCCATCATTTTGCAATATTTCATACTGATCATCTGAGACTACTACGGTTATACCTGCTGTACCTACATTCAATACGGTTTGCGTGTTAAAGCTTTGGAATGTGAGTGGATGGCCGTTGCCTGTTGTTATAGTTTTTCCTGTATATATAGGTGAGAATCTTTTGTCATATCCGATATCTAAAATAACCGCGTAGCCATCATTTACATTTAATTTTTCTTTATGTTGTACACTCGCTAATTGGTTGTAGGTTTTTTCATCGATAACTGTATATTCTCTTTTATCAGAGCTATCGAATGTGGATGGTGAGTTTAACTCTTTCGTATGAAACGTAATGGATAGTGCTTCAAATTTTTTATCGTATTTTGTATCTGATAGCACAGCACTCACTTGCCTATCCATTTCTGAATCTGTTGATTGATACATAAAGGTATTCGGATTAATCGTTTTCGCCGAGTCATTCGTATTGTAATAAAGACTATATACCGCTCCACCGGCAGTTACTGTCGTAGCACTTAACACCGCAATCACAGTTAATGTTCGGGCATTCCCACGGATACGGTAGAGCAGCTGTGAAATAGTCATTACATGAAGGCCTTTCCACAGCCACTTTTCATTTTTCTTAATCATCGCTAACACAAATCCAGTCACACTGTGGAACAATAAAAAAGTACCCATAATAACCGTTGTTAAAATAATGAATACCGTCATAAGAAAACCAATTTGAGCCCATACGTTAGAAGTGAATAAATCCTGCATCGCGAGCCAATACCCTAAGACAATTAGCAATATTCCAAGTACAGCAACGATCATCGATGATTTGGGCGCCACTTCTCCCTTTTTTGAAGCATGAAATAAATCAATCAGTTTAAATTGATAAATCAAGCGATAGCCTTGAAAGGATGTGACTAAGAAAATAATCAGAAATACGATAGCAGTGTTCTTTGCTGCCGCCGCTGAAAATGTAAAGGGTGCTATAACGTTATATCCCATTAAATGAATCAAAATCGTCATAAACCCTTTTGAACAAAGGAACCCAAGTACAATCCCTACTACTAAAGAGAATAATCCTAATAATAGATTTTCAAAAAAGAGCATAAAGCCTATCTGACGATTACGAACACCAAGCAGCGCATACAATGCCACTTCTTTTTTACGTTTTTTCATAAAAAACGAATTGGAATACACTATAAATATGACCACGAAAAAGAAGAGAATGACTGCGGCTCCACTCATTAGTGATCCTAGTTTTTGGGATGAAGCCGTCTGTTCTGCTATCGTGTCACTATATTTCAAGGTCACAAATGTAAAGTAAATGATGATACTAAACACCATCGAAGCAATGTATAAAAAATATTGAGAAAAGTTTCGTGCTATATTTCTTCTGGCTAGACTAAATAACGTCATCTACCTCACCCCCAATGGCTGCATGAACATCTAAGATCTGTTGGAAGAAGGCTTTGCGTGTTTGATCCTGACGATATATTTCTGTTGAAAAGGAACCATCCTTGATGAAAATAATCCGGCGGCAGAAGCTTGCGGCAAATGCATCATGGGTCACCATCATAATGGTCGAATGGTTATTTTCATTTAGCGTACTTAAGCTTTCCAATAAACCGGTTGCTGATTTGGAGTCAAGCGCACCTGTTGGCTCATCAGCCAAAATTAGCGCAGGCTCTGTCACAAGCGCTCTAGCCGCAGCGGTTCTTTGTTTTTGACCCCCAGAAATTTGATAAGGATATTTTGCCAGTAAATCTTCAATCCCAAATACTTTAGAGATCTGAGTCACGAGATGATTAATTTCCTTTGCTGGAACTTTAGCAATCGCCAAGGGAAGCAATATATTTTCCTTTACAGTCAAGGAATCGAGTAAATTGTAGTCTTGGAAGATGAAGCCGAGATGATCACGTCGGAAGTCTGCTAAAGCGGCTTCCTTCATATCATGAATACTCTTGTTCTTCATATAAATCTTGCCTTCAGTTGGAGAATCTATAGTAGCTAACAAATTTAACAAGGTTGATTTCCCCGCTCCGGAAGGGCCCATAATCCCTACAAACTCACCTGCATGAATGTCAAAAGACACATCTTCTAACGCTGTATAAGCAGCGTTTAACTTCCCGTATACTTTTTTTATTTTTTCAACTTTTAATAATGGTTCCATTCATTTCACCTCATAATTTGCTGATACTTATACTATAGGCTCTGAACCTTACAGCAAATTCATGCCAACCTTACAATAAGCTTAAATCCAAAAAAAGGGATACCCAGTAGCCATTTAAGACTACGGAGTACCCCTTTTATTCAAGATTTAGGTAAGTTTTGAGCCGAGAGCTCTACATTATTTTTCTCGTTGTATATAAATCAGAAGCATCATCAAAATAGAAGCGGCGTTTCTGTTTGCCAAACACGACTAATATCGCATGGATGAACAGCACGATCGATAATATGAACAAGGTCAATCCAGCACCCAGCGTTAAGAATATGGATGCCTTATAAAATGGAGAATCCATTGATAGCTCCACGTTATTTAACGTATTCGCAATGACTGTTATGAAGTATATCGCGTAAATCGCACCAAAGCGTTTAAATAATCGCTTGTTTGTTTCCTTTTGACTTACTTTACTGTCATAGCGATAGCGCATAATTTTCGTACCGATGGTCGCTCCGTTCCAAATCCACGGAATTATAAAAAGTGTTATAAAAAGCGTCACTGTCGTCGCAATAAATTCACTAACGATATTCACGTTGGTCATACTCAACACCACTTTAACCACTATGTTGCTGATAAATATATCAATCATAACTGCCAGCAACACAGACATCCCTTTCACTTCATCAAGAGCCAATAATGTTTCTGCTTTCTCATTAATTTTCTTCTTGGAGGGGAATAACGCCAACACGGCTGGAGCAATAAAGAATCCCAGTACCCCGCCAGTAGTATTCAACAATAAATCATCCACATCAAAAATACGATAAGGGCAATTATAAATTCCGTAAATGCCGGTTACCTGTGTGACCTCATAAAATAAGGTTAGTGAGAAGGTGATCCCTAGCGCTTGCTTCCAGTGTTTCTTGTCTTGAAAAAAGTATCGCAAATAAACACCAAAAGGTAATAACAGCAAAAAATTAAAAAAGGCTTGATAGAACGATGGTTGGCTAAATAACAGTCTATACGTTGCAGGCTGTGACAGAACTACACCACTATTATCAAAGGTACTCACAATAAATTGAAAAGGTATAAGGGAATAGTGTTGTGTACCCGGTTTTTGTAGCGAACAAGTATTGCGAGTTTCTGGCAACGGCAACAAAACTAAAAATAACGCTGCTAGAAAGTAAAAGATAAATGAAAACGAAATTAATGTAGTTGAAAAAGGCAGATAATTAAACTTTCTATAGGTATACACGAGCCATGGGATAAATAAGGCGAATGCTAAAACAACAAAAAAAATCGCTGCCACAAAGATTGGTTGCGTATATGCTGACATTTCTAGTTCACACCCCATAATTATTTAGTATTCATATTAACCATAAAACGGATTCTAATTCAACTGGAGTTGGAACATTTTATCAGATTTAAGGATTCTGTAATGTTGACATTCATTTAATGTAAGGTTCGCAACTTATAGTGACTTCTAGGCAAATAAAATTATTTTCAAAGGAGAACTATAATGAACCCCTCCATCTCACAAAAAGAAAGAATTATTTCACTCGACATCATTCGCGGACTTGCTCTTTTTGGCATACTGCTTATAAATGTTGGGGGCTTTAAACTTATTATGGAAGGAGATCCCTTGCCAGACTATAGTGGTATTAATGGAATCATCAGTACTTTAATCACCATCTTCGTACAAAAAAAATTCTTTTCTATTTTTTCATTCCTTTTTGGAGTAGGCCTGTACATTTTCGCCTCAAGAGCTGAAAGCCGGGGAGATCAACCAAGAAAGCGTATGGCTAGACGTTTACTAATCCTCTTGCTGATGGGAATCATTCATATATTTATCTTTTGGGGATCGATTCTCCCCGCTTACGCCATTATCGGATTGTTGTTGATCCCTTTTTATTACGCGAAGATTTCTACCCTTAAAAAATGGCTTGTTGGCATGACATTAATTTATATCCTTTGCCTGATGTCAAAAATATTTTCACCCTCGCTTGGGGTGTTATCAACTGTGTTAGATCTGTTTTCTAATGACGCTATACAAATCTTCATCATGTTTTTAACTGGCTTTTTAACCGCAAAATCAGGTTGGCTGACACGCATACAACAATTGTACAAACCGATTAGATGGATTCAGATTGTATCTTTTCTTTTGTTCGTTGGTTTCTCATTATGGATTTGGAACGCTTCTCAAAGCGGGAACAGCTATGTAGATTCAGTTACAGCCATAGGGTCACTTCCAACCACTTTGTTTTACTTAACCACATTATTTCTACTATTAGAGAATAAACGTATCGTGAAAATTTTGAGACCCATAGCACGAGTTGGTCAAATGGCATTTACAAATTATGTAGCTCAAAGCATTATAGGGACAGCAATCATTTCAATTATAGGTCTCGAAGTCGTCTCACCAAAAGATATTCTCTACATCGCTGTTCTGATTTATTTGATTCAAATCATTTTTAGTACCATCTGGTTCAAGTTCTTTTCTATGGGACCCTTAGAAAAGGGTTGGCGCTTGTTGACCTATGGAACAAAACAAACTACAAAACGATAAAAACTCTCGCTAACTTGGGCAGCGGTGGTAGTTGATGTTCTCATTTTTCCAATTAAGCATCGTTTTCATCCACTTTTAACAGCTTCGTGGTCAATCTTATCGCTCTGTTCACACCAACAGTTGAACCGCATGTTCGATGAATTTGTCTCATCGTGATATCTTTATCCTCAGTTGCAGCGTGCATCTTTACCGGAAGTTCGTCAAGAATCGAAAAATTCATAAAGAAACGCCATCCTTTCCAAAAATTCTATAGAGAGGATAACGTCTTTTTGCTTTATAGGTAGTGTAAAACCTTAGCTTGATAGCGATGGGGTAGCGTCAGGAAAATGCGGTTATCCTGCCGCTACCCCGTATACAAATTAAGTTACAAACAACTAATTTGAACTTAATGCATTATTGACAGTTGCGCTGTCCACGATTTGAATAAATTTATTAACCTTATCATTCTCATCAAATTCATATAGATGGCAAAAGTCTGCTATAAATGATTTTCCTGTTGCTTTATACGTCCCACTATATTTTCCGTAGACGATAACAGTGTTATTATTAAACGCATAGATTTCATCTTTTGCAGAATAGCCATCCCATTCGGTTCCAAGGCGTTCATGTACGTTTTTCACTACTTCATCTGGACCTACATAAGTACCCGCATAAGGAAATCCAGCAGCTTCTGTCCAAGATACATTATCACTTAAATACATTTTGAAGGCATCCAATTTTCCTTCACCGGTTAATACATACGTTTCATGTAATAATCTTTGATAAATATTCATAACATTACCCCCAAGGAATTTCTTTCGTTACAACTTTTGCACTTAATTCTAATACGCCTTTATTTGCATAGCCTGGATATGCTGCTTCAAGTTTTGCAACAAAATCCGTAGAAGTTTTACTTTCTTCAGAGGCTTTAATTGCAGTTTTTAGATAATTGCTAGTTGCAATAAGGGCTTGATTATCTAAGGATTTTTCTATTGAACCATGGCTTGGTACGATTATATTAGCATTTAATCCTTGTAACACTTTCAAGTTCTCAATCCAAGCTTCCATTGCTTCTTTTGAGCTAGTATCTGCTAAGAAAACATGTATTTCGTTGAATATTTCAATGCCACCAATCAATAATTTCAATTCTCTGTTAAACAAGCTAGTTCTGTAATTATCTAAACCTACAAGTTCAAATATTAAACCTTGAAAGTCAATAGTTTTTTCTGCAAATACTTGAGGCAATACAACATTACTTGGCGCGTTTTCTCCAAGTGCATCTTTCCAAACTTTTAATTTACCTAAAACAGAATGAACAATATGTTCAACAGTAGATTCTGTGGCATACGCAATGGCTTCTGGATACGCTGCTTTAATACTTTCTAACCCAAAATAGTAGTCCGGATCTCCATGAATAATAAAAATTTTATCTAAAGACAAGTTATTTTCATTTAGGAAATCAACAATTTCTTTCGAATCGGATTGAGTAAATTTCGCATTTATTAAGAATGCATGTCCTGCTTTTTCAACTAAGGTTGCAGTCACCATAAAACTTTTTTCTTCAGAACTAAATATCGTCAATTTCACATCATTTTGATTTATTTCGATTGTTTTAAACATAGAATTTTATCTCCTTTTTATTGAACCATCTTTAATTTCTAACGCTTTTTCAGGAGCTTTATTCTTCCTCTCAGCCGATATATTCTGTGGAATGATAAATGTTTTATACCTTAAATTAAAATCCTTAATAACAATCTTTAAAACGTGCTTCAATTTTATCCGACGTCATTACTCCGCCACCAATAGTAATTAATTGGTTATCCTTGTGTAGAAGTAGAGAGGGGTAGCTATTTATACCAAGTTGTTGAACCGTGTTGAAATCATTTTGAACATCTATTATAGTTTCTTGAGATTTTAGTCGCTCTAGTACTTGTTCAGGATCCAAATGATGATCAATAGCTATCTTACGATATGTTTCAGGGTCACTCAGACTTTTTCCATTATAATAAAACGCTTTTTGCATGGCAGAAGTAAATTCTAATAAACGGTTCGGTGCTAATGAACGTAAAGCTGAAAAGCCAATTGCAGCATCCTTTGAATTCATTGTAAAAGTACCTTCTGACAACAACGCCTGATATGAAGGACCAAATTCCGCACCAGTAAGTTCATTAATTCTTTTATTACCTTCTGATATATATGAGAATTTTTTTATTGGCAGATTATCTAAAAATAATCCTCCGGATAAAACAGTTAACGGAATTTCAGGGTGATTTTTGTGAAAACCTTTAATACTTTCTGAAAATCCATAGCACCATCCACAATATGCATCCCATATATATATAAGGGTGTCTTGTTTTATCTCCATTAAAAACGCCTACCTTTATTTTTTATTATTAAGCAGTCTCGCTGTTACTTAGAAATTCTCTGCTAACTTTTTAGCGCGTAGAATTGCATCTTCTTTAATCTATTGTGCTTTTTCAGCGCCTTATTATGCCCTTCAACATCTATTGCTTCAAAAGAAGGGACGCCAAAAAAAATTCATTATTACCTAAAAATGGAGATGCCCCCTCTCTAGTTCTTCAGCTGGACCTTCAGACTAGAAAGCACCAGGTGCTTGAGTATGAAGTGCTTTTTTATCTGTAACAGGGACTGTTACTACTACCTGTAACTATTGTAGTTACAGGTAGTGTGAAAGTCAATTCTTATTAACGAAAAAATTAACTTCCTATTGTTGGGCTCAATCTAAAAACCTTCAGATGTACTTCCTTGGTATGTATAGAGATAATTTTATGAAGTTATAACTACGCTAATCTAACAACACAGGATTTGCAGGTGTTTTTCCATTTTCATCCTCATTTTATGCTCGCTTGGATTCGTCAACCGCTATTTTCGGTTTTGGGCCGCTAACTTATTACATTAATTTGAAAGTGTTCAAAAGCCTCCCGCGGGGAGATTTTCACGATCACTCACTTTCCTGATTCCAATTCAAGTCGAAATTTCTTTTCCCAACCCAAAAACCCCTTTTTTATAAGGGGTTTTTGGGTTTAAGCGCTTTAACTTTTCGACGAAGAATCATACCCTAAACTTTAATAATCAGAGAATCAAGTCTACGGCATCCTGCGAAACCCACACTTTATCCTTAATCATTACCGTCAGCACATTGAGTTTCGTTGTTTTGCCATCCAGAATGGCGATGTTTTTATCAATAGGCAGCTTGAGAACCTGACCTGCTTTTTTCACTACAACCACCGGATTCGTCTTATCGGTCTTGTCTAGGGTGATCGTAGCTCCTTTGGACTTGAATTTATCACTGGATACGTACAGCGTATCCTGAAGCTCAGCCAGATTTAGTCCGGTTACTTCTTGAATATACTTATTCACATCCGTATTCTGGATTACACCGCTGTTCACGAAATCGGTCGGTTTATAATTAGCCGGATGGTAGGCGAACAAACCCACTTCTTCCGATGTGTGATCATCCGTAGAGAAGGTTACGCCTATCTTATTTCCCAAGATTTTACCGATGACCGGCGAAAGGTTATCCTTCATACCTAATCTGACTTGATCCGCTTCTTCTTTGGTTAAATCACTAAGTCCATAATTATCCGCAAGGACCTTTTTAAAATTGTTCTCATTAATACTGTCTTCAATGTAATAACTGGTATGCTTTGCTTTCTTCATCAAGGAGACTAGGTCTTTAGTAGAATCATAGTTCGTCATATTGAGCCCGCCAGTAGCATGATCTGAAACGGACAAGACTGCTGTATTTCCGTCTTTTTCTGCAAAGTCAACAGCGGCTTTGAAGGCTTTATCAAACGCTAATGTCTCACTCATAATCCCCACCGGATCGTTATCATGACCATACCAGTCAATCTGACTTGCTTCGACCATCAGAATGAAACCTTTCTCGTTCTGTGACAACTTCTCTACAGCAACTTTGGTCATTTCAGCAAGGCTCGGTTGCTTTTGCGGGTTCAGGTCAAAATCAGCATCCAGTGCTTCGGGGTTGAACAGACCCCAGATTTTATTCGTTTTAGAATTCATTAAACCTGCTTTATCCGTTACGTATTCATACCCATTTGATTTCAAGACTTTGGTTAAATCTTCTCCATCCTTGCGGTTAATATCTTCTTTGCCGGGTACCAAATACCCGGACCCACCCCCAAGAAGAACATCTACACCACTGTAGACCATCTGTTCTGCAATTGACTGCGCATTGTCACGCGTATATGCATGACTTAAAAATGTAGCCGGCGTCGCATCCGTTAATTCACAAGTAAATACCGTTCCTGTACTTTTCCCTGCCATTCTCGCTGCATCCATAATTGTAAGCAGAGGTTTGTTCACGTCCTCTGGCTTAACTGCGTCCACGAACGGCATCGTGATTCGGTCGGGCAGTATGGATACCGTCTCACTCTTGACCTTATGGCCTGTGGCATAAGCCGTAGCTCCCGCAGCGGAATCTGTGGTAAGTGAATCCGTAGAGTAGGTTCTCACCAGCCCGCTGAAATACTTGTCCATCGTAAGCGCCTGCCCTCCCTGATACCATCTGGCCAAGTTCACATCGGACAAGCTCATCCCATCCGTAATAAACAGGATCACGTTCTTGACCGTTTTGTTTGTAGGCGCATCAGAGTTATTGGCGCCACTGGCATAGGCCGTTCCGTTCCCTGCTGCAAGCAGACTGCAAACCATAATTGTACTGCAAATTCTTCCGATAACTTTTTTGCGCATTTGAATCCTCCTCTAGCAGATTTTATTAAGTACGTTTCTAGTTTAAAGGAGGATTGTTTGCGGGAGCAGCACCAATTCTCTTTTTATATATTAAATTCTATGCATATTTTGACTTGACCATTTAGCAATAACTACTTGTTCAGATTATCAGATAAATACTTTACTATGCCTTCTTCGGAGTCTTGAGAATACTCCCACACCATGACACCAGCCAATTTTTTATCTTTGATATATTTAACTTTTGCCTGCAAGGCTTCTTTATCTTCATACGTAATAAAAGTATCACCATCATACAAATAGGCCGTCTTAGCTGTATCGTCAAAGTATCGTTTAAATCGATCTTGACTCATATATTTTTCTTTTATTGTCTTGTAGCTTAAATCTACTTTGTCGATATTGATGGGTTTACCCAGTAAAAATGAGGCGTCCTTATTCTCATCACTTTTAACATTCTCCCATCCATAGGAATAAGCTGGAACACCTAGTAGAAGCTTACTCGGATCAACATCACGATCTAAATATAAACGAATAATACGATCCACGCTGGTTTTGCTCTTACTATTCTTATCTATAAATAAATTTGAATTATACCCTGTTGTTTCTGACCAAGCTCCAGTCAAGTCATAGCTCATCACATTAATGAAATCCACGTACTTTTCTACTTTTTTAACCTCAACGTTTTTGAAGAACCAATCTTCATTTCCAGCAGCAAAGGTTAAATAGTAATTTTTATTTTTACGCGGCAGTCTATCCAGTTTTTCATTAAGTTCCTTCATAAGACTAGTAAAGTTCTTGGTATCTTCTGGTCTGGCTTTAGTTGTGTTCCAGGAATCAAAGGCTGGATATTCCCAGTCTATATCGATCCCATCTAAATCCAACTCCTTAACCATTGCGATCATACTCTCAGTAAAAGAGTACCGGTTTCCATCCATAGAAGCATCGGAGAATCCGTCCGCTTTATATCCGCCAACACCAAGGATGAAACTCGTTTTTTTATTATTTGATTGCAGCTTTTTTATATTTTCTTTAATGATCTCATTTTTAGCAGGGTCCAGATCAAAATATACATTGGTTTTATCAATTTTAGCAAAGGCGAGAATAGCAATATCAATGTTTTTGTCTTTTAGATTAAGATCTTTAAAGTCTTTCCATAACGGTATGTACACGGAGGTTATTTTTTTGTCTGAATCATTGAGATTGTAATAGTAAATTCCCATGCCTATAGCTAATATAGCGATGAAGATTTTTGTATATATACTTATTTTCATCATGTTAACTTCTTCCCCCAAATAATACATGTGTAATATATTTATTTAGATTTAAGACTTTAACCGTGATAAAGCTAAATAAGAATACAATAATGACATTAAAAGTAAGGTTAACTATGGATTGGAGTAGAGTAGCTTGTATTTCTGCTCTTCTGGATACCAATATTTCAACTAACAAATGAATTAAGTAGATACTAAAGCTAGCCTTGGAAATGGAGCTGATTATTTTTTTGACTTTGTAATTCAACTTCTCGCTAATCACGGTTTCTTTTTCTTTAAAATAGATAAACGTTCCAATAGCCATAAAAAATGTTGAGAGTGAATAGTTGCCATAGAACATTTCATCTAACACACCACTAGATAAGGAAGAAAAATAGGTCGCTAATGGCGTTACAAAAAAGGATATAATGCCTAAGTTAAAGAAAATATTTTTAGCTTTGATGGATATCGTATAGTTGAAGAGATAATATCCCAGGATAAAATATCCTAGATAACCCATGAACAAGGGGATGTTAGTTATGGGAATATTAATATATTCAGAGGTCAATCTGTATACGAGGTCGGAGATGAATTTATAAACCACACTAACCAAAAACCATATCAACAGATAATATTTTAAATCCTTTTCACTGCACACTTTTACCAGCTTACTAATTAATGGAACTGTTATATAGATCGCAATAATCGCATACAGAAACCATAAATGTATATAATTCTTATCAAAAATTAAACCGTACGAAAAATGAATGAAAAAATCATAAACGCCCATGCTGCTTTTTTGAATGATATATTGGGTGTAAACGGCATAAATAAGTGACCAGCTAACTAAGGAAATGATTAAAGGAAGTACTTTTTTAATATAAAATTGCCGATATGATTTCACTTCCACTCGAAGGATCATCGCACCACTTATCATAAAAAATATTGGCACAGCAAATCTAGATATCGAATTAAAAATGTTGCTAATCCACCAAGAGGTTGTATTGAAATCATTTGTCCTTGTAAGCAAGTCTGCAGTGTAGTGCAAAATGATAACAGCTATGATGGATATTATTCTTAATACATCTATAAATACAATTCGTTTATCTTTCAATATATGATTCATAAATACCTCCTGATGAGTGGTTTGCTGATAGTTACAGTAGCAGACTAGCTGATACTTGAAACACCTTTTCTCTCAACGAATCCCCAGCCCTCGTCATTATCAAAGTATTTAAACGTGCCTACGATATTCATATAAAGCAGCAGATTTCGATAGGTTAGTAATTCAACTTGACTAAACAAAAACATTCTAAAATAATCTTTAACTGAATAATTGCTGCCATATTTTTTGCATAAATAGAGAGAAATTCCGATTTGCAGCGCATTAATGACAATTACAGACAACATGAGAATAAAAGCCTTAAATAAATTGGTACCTAAAAAGAGTGATTGTATAAGATAAAAAATGCTTGTAAATGCTGTTAATGTACCTAGAACAAAACCATCGATAGCAAAAAAGAGACTGACACCAATGCTAAACTTTCGTGATAATTTGGACCAATAGATTAAAATGCAATCTACAAAGGCTTTTTGCCAGCGTATTCTTTGTTTATAAAAGTTACTTAAGTTTTCTGGGCATTCCGTGTAGCATACGGCTTCTGGCGCGTAGACGAGCTTCTTATTCAAGTTATTCGCTTTAATGAACTCGTGAATTTTTAAAGTAATATCAATATCTTCGCCTACAGTACTTCTAAACCCGTTAACGTCCACCAATATACTCTTATAAAAAGCACCAAATGCGCCTGAAATAACGACAATTGAATTAAAAACGGATTGTGTTAGTTTTCTAACATAAAATCCATGGATGTAACTGATAACTTGGCTTTTTATAATACCTTTACCAGTAAATTTATCTTGGATAACGCCGTTCCTTTTCTCAGCGCCCTGTACGATCTTTACCGTACCCCCTAAGGCGATGATCTTATCATCTTGAAAATATTGATTTACATATTTAAGCGAGTTAATTTCCAGCATGCTATCTGCATCCAACGTGATCACAATATCAGTATTCGCACAATCGATACCGGCGTTAAGTGAATCTGCCTTTCCGCCATTGACTTTATCAATTACAAATATTTTTTCATATTTCTCCGAAAAATAAATCCCTTTAATAGCAGCGTATGAAAGCTTCCCCTCTGCTTCTCTATCACTTATCGATAAGTCCAAAAGCTCATGTAATTTTTGAAACGTCTGATCCTTTGAACCATCATTAATAATGATGACTTCATAATTACAGTAATTTAGGCCCTCCATTGCATCTATGCAGTTCTTAATGGTGAGCTCCTCGTTATAAGCAGGAACTAAAACGGAAATCGATTTTTCATCACATTCGTTATTCAATTTCTTAACTTTACTGAAAAATAAAGGGATGACTGTGTAAAGAGTTTGAAACCCAATAAAAATGAAGGTTAACAAATAAAAAAAGTATTGCATCTCCTCACTCCTTTTTATCTATCTAAAGCTTATAATTCTATGAATTGAACTGTTCTCCAGACAGTTAATCCCACACTAATTTCAATCACTTACATCCTTTGTTAGTAATTCCAACTAATAATAGTAAATAAAACCAAAAATAGCAACCTTTGAAAGCGTTGTTATTGTAATTTTCTGAATAATATATAGTTTTCCTCTTTATTTTACATACATTAATTTTCATTTCACAAAAAAAGAAGAAAGAAGAAAATTTCAAATTCCAAGTATTAAAGAGGAAGATAGGAGAAATGTAAATCGGGTTCTGAGGAAGTCGTTTCATACTAGAAAATAGCATATTTCTTCTATTTATGGTAGACAAATTCCATTTATTTTCATATAATCACTATGAAGTTACAACAATTGTTATCATTCAATGAATTTAGCCCTACACACTTTTTTCTCTACCTTTCATGTCGATATATGAGCTCTTATGAGTTTATATAATTACGTTCAACAAAGAAAGGAGTTGTAATTGAGATAAGACGTTCGGGTCTGAATGCATCATTCATTCGCAGTGCATATTTCATTAAAAGAGGAGGAATAAAATGTCATCTTTTCGCATTTCTCATTCACCTTGGGTAAAGCTGCTAGCTTATGGGAGTATCATGTTGATTATTTCATTGGTTGTAATGCTATTTCCGGAAAGGTCCTTTTCTCACGGCTATGTTGAAGGACCTGCTAGCAGGGCAGCACTCTGTAAATCCGGACAAAATACAGATTGTGGCCCGATTGTTTATGAGCCCCAAAGTCTAGAGGCACCTAAGGGGTTCCCTGCTGCAGGGCCAGCAGACGGGAAGATTGCAAGCGCTAACGGAGCTTTTCCCAAGCTTGATGAACAATCGGCTACACGCTGGTCTAAAGTCAACATATCTGCTGGACAAAATACTTTCACTTGGAAACTGACTGCCGCTCATTCGACGGCAAGCTGGAAATACTATATTACAAAGCCTAACTGGAATCCTAATGCCGCTCTTACTCGAGACTCATTCGACCTGACTCCTTTCTATTCGGTGAACTATGGAGGTGTACAGCCACCCTTCTCTTACTCAGACACGTTTAACGTTCCGGAACGTAGTGGATACCACGTCATCTTGGCTGTGTGGGAAGTCGCAGATACTCCGAACGCCTTCTATAATGTCATTGATGTCAACTTTAGCGGAAGCAACCCTGTCGATACCCAAGCGCCTTCCGCGCCAGCTGCTTTGACGGCAACTGCAAAAACATCCACCAGCGTTTCCTTGGCCTGGAACGCATCCACGGATAATACCGGTGTAACAGGGTACCAAGTATTTAACGGATCTTCTTTGGTTGCTACCGTATCCGGCACAACATTAAATTACACCGTATCTGGATTAACCGCGAATACTGCCTATACCTTTAGTGTCAAGGCAAGAGACGCTGCTGGCAATGTCTCAAATGGAAGCAATTCCGTCAGTGTTACTACCAATGCACCCGTCGGTAATGATACGCAAGCACCGACAGCCCCCGGCGGCTTACATGTTATGGGGACCCCAACATCCTCCAGCATTCAGTTAATGTGGAATCCGTCAACGGATAATGTTGGTGTTACAGGCTACCGTATTTATAGAGGAACGACATTAATCACCACTGTACCTGGAGCCACAACGGATTATACAGTAACAGGTCTTAGTGCAGGAACAACATATACGTTCAGTGTATATGCCTTCGACGCCGCAGACAATCAATCAGTGGCCAGCACCATCAATGGAACAACTGCGACAGCGTCTACAACCCCAGCTTGGGCACCTAATACCTCTTACACAGTCGGTGCGTTGGTAACCTATAATGGTTCTGTGTATGAATGTCGTCAAGCCCATACATCGATAACCAGTTGGGAGCCTGCCAATTCCCCGGCGCTATGGTTATTGAAATAATGATGTGAAAAAATCAAATCCCTAAATTGGGTAAAACCACGAGATACAGTGAAACTGTACTTCGTGGTTTTTTGCTTTTTAATACAATTGAGGATTCATTGCATTCCTGCTTCTGCTGGAAGCGAATTACTTCTTGTCCCCACTGCTTTAATAACGAAATTGTAGGATTTAGCAGAATCTATGCCGTTTAATGTATAGCTGTAACTTGTCTGACTGTTTACCGCCGGCACATACACGCTCCAGTTCGTGCTGACTTTATCATTTTTCTCGTAAATCCGGTAACCTCGCACTGGCTCAGAGCTATTTACAGGCGCTTTCCACGAAAGAACTGCACGGTTCCCGGACTGTCTTACTGCGCTTGGATTTTGGACTATGCCGGGTTTAACGTCAGTCCTTTTAATACTGTAAGCGTCATAGACGGCAATGGGTTTATCTTTAACTGCTGTGTAGGATGTGAATTTCAGCACGTCGCTTGTAATGGATACATCCACGAACATTTTCTTGTTGGGCTGATCGTTTTTTGCTGCAAAAAAACTGTCTGCATCTGGATTAATAGCATAGAATTTCGAAGCGGCTGAGTTGCCCATTAGATACACGGTCCCTTTGGGATTCAGCACATTTCCTTGCTCATCGGTAATAACATTCTTAATCGGAACGTTGTTCAACATTTGAAAAGACCTCATATACATATGGTCATGTCCTTCAAACACCATATCCACACCCAGCTCATCAAATACAGGAATCAGGTATTTCCGGTAAAACTCTACCCGGTCGCTTTCTGCCGAAGCATTATCCCCAGAGGAATAAGCTCCCTTATGCATAGAGACGAATTTCCACTTCTTATCGGTCTTTGCCACCTGATTCCGCATCCATTCCAATTGCTTCGTGAACTGAATATCTGCTTTGTACGGCTTGACCTCTCCTTCGTACTGGGAATTGATTTGCATAAACAGGGCATCGCCGTATTCGAAAGCATATACCGACCCGTCATGAGCACCCGTCCCAACATCTTTTGGTAGATTAAAATGATTATAAAAGTTATTATTCGGATAATCCTCTATCTCATGGTTACCGATAATCGGTGCAAATGGTACATTGGCAAATTCTTTTTTCGGCACACCCAAGAACCACTGCCACAGCTGCTCCAGATCACCGTCATCCGTTAGATCCCCTGTAAGAAGAACAAACTTGGGATCTATCGTTTTCTCAATAGCTCGCTTAAAAGTATCCTGCCACAGATCGAAATTCGATTTACTTGAACCTTGGGTGTCGGTTACATAGAGGAAATGGAAGTCCTGATTATCCGCCTTGTCCGTGGTAAAAGAACCCGCCTCGCTCCAACCGTCCGCATCACCGTTACCGGCCCGGTAGATATACTTGGTTCCAGGCTTAAGACCGCTTGCAATAACCTTGTGGCTAGCGAACTTTTTATACTTCTTGGAGCTTCTGTCTCCTGATGTCATTAAGGTTTCAATAACTGTTACGCTGCCCTCATAAGAAGCTGCCAGTTGTTTCGGGAACTCGCTTCCTCCCGCATTGGAAGCTTCCACTACTTGCACTACTGTACCTCTGACGGTTTCGGCTGTATACCAGTCAAAGGCAATACTTGTCTTTGGGTCCCCATTAAAAGTCATGTTCAGCAGCGTTGGTGTTTTGATGCCGGTATCCGGAGACTTCGTCTTAAAGCTCCAGGTAATATCGTTCTCCGGTGTCCGGCCATCCGTAGTCCCCTTAACAAGCTCTTTTGGGATGGTCACGTTGTAAGTTTTGCCGGCAGTGAAATTAGGGTGGCTGACTTTGACTGTATCTTGACCGAGGAGCAAAGCAGAGATGTTGTTAAGAGGAACATTGTTTTCTGTGATTACAACCTGATAACTACTGTCGAGGCTGATGGCTTTGTTAAACTTCACTGTGATCTCTGCGTTAAGGGGAACATCTGCAGCCCCTGAAGCGGGAGTTTTGCTTACCTCAAGTGTGGGAGCGTCCCCAGGTTCGCCGCTGCTGCGTGTTCCTTTAATTACCACATCTTTAATTCTGCTTGAGCCTGAGCTGGACACCGTTCCCCCGCTTACGCTTTTCGCAGAGTTTACCACCCAGCGGATATAGAGTATATCTTGATTGTTTGTTCCAGCAGGCAAAGCGAGGTTCGTTAATTTGCAGGAATTATTGGAACAATTAAAATTGTTCTGGGCTAGAACAAGGTTGCCGCCCGTAACATCTGTCCATTCCTGTTGATCTATACTGTATTGCACCTTAAAATCCCTGGGTCCTGTACTTGAAGAGGTTTGCTGTGATGAGAGGAAGATACCTTCGAAGCCTTGGGTAGAAAGCGTGGCAAGCCAGTACTTTAGACCCGTTCCTTCATGCCAGCCCTGGTTGCGTACGCTGTTCTCACCTGAATCATAGGTGTATGCATCCGTATTAGTTCCTACATCACGAATGGATGAAGACGATTGATATACCCCGTCTGTAGCCGGAAATACACCATTTTCGCCTTTGTCTTTAAAAATCCACTGGGCAATCGTTTCCTGAACTGCCGCTGCTTCACTTGTAAGGTCTTCCTCAATTTCCTCCCTTCCTGCTGAGACAATACCGGTCAACTCCATGGCAAGCAGCAAACCTATAACCATTAGACTGATTACCTTGTAAAATCTATTTTTGAGATAAGATTGGTTGTTATCCATTCAGCCCATCTCCCTCTAAATTAATCTTACTTATCATTGAACCGCCGTCACCAAGAAGAACGGCGGTTCTGTCTACTCTTGCATTCCTGTTATTGAAGTTCCCAATCGGTGACTTGAAGGACTGCCGAATCTGCACCCTTCAGGTCTGTCTCTCCCATGTTGAGCAAATTGCTCCACTGCTTCACACGGTTCTTGCCGTTAGGCGGAGTGTTGTACTCATTAGTATCCACAATCTTGGTCCGTTCTTTATAGAATTTGGTCATGAAAGTCTTCTCATCTGTGCTGCTTCCTGATTTACCCAAAAGCCCTTGAAGAGTCTCGGAGCCGCCGGTAGCACCATGGTTTAGCGCAGCATCCACGAAGGAACCAATCGTTAATGCCGAGTTAAAGCCGCGATTGCGGGCCTGCTCCACACTGTATTTAATGTAGATATTGTAGAATGTTTTCCACATAGCCTCTCTCCACTCGGGATCATTTTGCAAAATGCCGATTTTTCTGCAGAAGCTCTCTTCGCTTTCATTGATTTCGAGGATTTTCCCTTTCATCGAACCCTTAACACCGATCCGGGCCAATGCGCCTTTAACCGAAGGATTACTCGCGCCTTTGGCAGCATCATATGCCTTGAACAGATCCGGACCGTCGGGACCGGTATCATTTAAGCCGCCTGTAGTCGCACCGAATATTCCAATCGTATATCCGCGGTCATCATCAATATCTTCACAATATCCGTAAAAATTGATCCAGTTCAGATCGTCCTGCTCCGGTTTGTTGACAAGCATCATAATATTGTTCCACTGCTCACCATCCAGACCTGTGTTGTCGCGCAAGAATTGAAGTGTTGCCGGTGAGAAATTAGAATCCGGGTTCCCTGCCGCATAACTTTTCTGTTGAGATGCATTGGACAGATAGCCATAAGAAAAAATCATTGAAAAACTGAGCAGAATCAACAATGAAAATTTCATCTTCTTGGAAACCTTACTATTCGTTGAATTAAGCACCGCAATCTCTCCTTTAATTAAATAGTTTAAGCGCTTTAACTTTGAGTGGCAGCGAACCTTATCCCCAACCTATCTGAGCATGACAGCCCTCCTTTTTCCAACACTTGGTAATTCAATTCAAGCTTATCTCATAAAGTTTGACTAAACAGCACGTATTTTCTTGTAATTATTAAATTTTATACATATGTTGCTACAAACCCTAGATTAAGTCTACAATCCTCTTAGGAGGTGCTGAATGAAGCCGGTATTTTATGAGTCTACTCTTTTTGAGATCAGCCGCAAGAAACAGCTATACACCAGCATGCCTTCAAGACACTATCATGATGCCTATGAGATTCTGTATTTAATATCCGGGGATTTTTATTATTTTATAGGGGACAGAACCTACCAGGTTGCGGGCGGTACGTTGCTATTTATGGATATTCATGAAATGCACAAACTGGTCAATTCTGGATGCAATATGTATGAACGGGTTACACTGCTGTTTAAAAAAGAATTCCTGCAGCATTTCTGCACTGGCGGTCAATGTGAGGAACTGCTCGAATTGTTCAAAAGTGATTACCGCGCTTTGAAGATGACCGGGAAGGATCAGTATTTCATCGAACAGCTTTTTCAGAAGATGATCCAGGAGGGAAAGAAGCAAGATCGTGGATATGAACAGTACCAACAAATAATATTGGTGGAGTTGCTTCTCTATCTTAATCGTAAACTATTTGACAGCCGTGTAGCTCCAATGTTGGAATCCAATCGCACACACAAGAAAGTCCTGGACATCGTTAATTATGTAAATCAACATTATATGGAACCGCTTAAGCTCTGTGAGATTTCACGGCAGTTCGACATAAGCTCTTCCTACCTATGCCGAACTTTTAAAGAGGCCACCGGCTTCAGTTTTATTGAATATATTAATAACATCCGCATTAAAGAAGCGCGTGATTTGCTCGTTGGCTCTTCTTTTAATGTTACTGAAATTGCAGGTATGGTTGGGTTTGATAACATCTCCCATTTTGGACGGACCTTCAAATTAATGATGGGTATCTCGCCGCTCTGCTTCCGCAAACAATTTAAGTCATAACAGTAAAAATACTGGAATGCGTCAAGACATTTCGTCAAGACGAACAAATTGCAGGTTTCTTGCCTGCAGTTGATTTAGCACTTCCTCTAAAGCTTGCAGCATAAAATAAGGAGCATGCCGGTCCGCGCCCACAGTCTCACCGCTGTCGTGAAGTAAGACAACGGAGCCATCGGTGATTCCATCTAACAGAATGGCCTGCATCCGGGTTTGACAGACCCTGGTGTTCCAGTCGCCTGCCTTCAGCGACCATAGAACAATTCGATACTGCTTGTATCGAAAGAAATCAAATAGATTGATTAATCCCCAAGGTGGACGGTAATGAGTGGGCCTGGTTCCGACAATAGACTCTATAATATCAGCGGAGCGGTCCAGATGTTCTCGCCTAATCGTACGGGGCAGCATCAGCCAGTTAGAGGTATGACAATAATTATGGATGCCAATCTGATGGCCTTCCCGATCCATTCTTCTGATCAGGTCTGGATACTGCTCCGCTCGCGATCCAAGCACGAAAAAAGTGGCTTTCACTTGATGTAACTTCAATAAATCCAGTAATTCCGGCGTATATTCCGGATGTGGTCCATCGTCAAAAGTGAATGCCACCTGTTTCTTTACCGTTCCTTTGCGAAAGACACCAAAGCCGCTCACTCGCGTAATCAAACTCGGAATAAACATGTAAAGGGTGGCAGTACATAGTATTCCTCCTATAAGATATGTAAGAATAATTACACCTCCATATAACAAGCTTAAGACTTATCCAGAATAGTTCTGTCCGGGTGAGAACCGATTCTTCAGTGAGGCCCGTGAATGAATCAGTAACATCGGGACCAGTTGTTCGGTTCGCCGACTGATTCTTTGTCTGCCTTCCGGATGCATGGCAGACAGCAGCAATCGAAGATAAATGGTGGTGATGCGTTCAAAAAAACCGGACTTTATATTTTGTTGTTCAAAACCAAGACCATGTGTTAATCCCCGATGGAGCAGTGTAATACCTAATAAAGCCTTGACCTGCCTGAACTCGGACTGCGATTCGAAGGCTTCATTGATTTGCTGCATTGATTTACGCAGCATGCGAGCCGTTTGGAGTGCAGCACGATCCGATCCTTCGGACTGGATCAACTTCAGGATACTTCCATTATCGAGGTGGAGCTCTCCCACCCACTCGCCTTGGTTGATGACCGTGGCGTCTTGGCATATAATAGGCTGTCCCCGGTGCTTTTTTAACATCACGGTACATATACCAAAGTGCGACTTATGCGCTCCACGAAAATGTGAAAGCAACGCAAAAGCTTTTTCCCACATCATCCAGACGGACTGCACCGTGGTTTTACGTATTTTGAAACCCAACTCATCCACCCTCCTTAAAACGGTTATAGTCTCTCATTTCATACATTGTGCATAACGGATCGGCTGCAACAAAGGAACATAATGAACCTCATTAAAACTTTCTTAACGTCTACATCTATTGGACGCCATACAGTGGAATTTCTCTGCGATTATATTAAATTTTCGTATAACTTTTTTCATTAGCTACTCTTTCTAGTATTTTTTGAGTTGTCGTGGGGAAGTCACTACCCAAACGATGAAAGCCGTTAGTGCCACACCACCGAAAAAAATGTACCCATTAAAAAACAGGTTATTTGTGTATTGGTTAATCCAACCGAAACGATACACCACGGAGTCTTTATGGTTAGTAAATCCATTGAGATTGTTAGATAATGAACGAATTTTAGATGTTTCTCCCCAAATCATTATTCCTATAATAAGTATGGAGGTTAAAGGGAGTGTAACATGGACAAGTTTACTTTTATTCTTACTTTTGAACCCCCTAATTAAAGCACCTACATTAAATAATAAAATGGTGAACAACAATAATCCTACAACCAAAGCTATGATACCTGGGTTACCATTCCCTGAAATACTTCCACCAGGACTATATTTAAAAGTCATCCCTTCTACAGCAAAAATACTAATCACATTTAATATCAAAATAATGAGTAATTTTCGCAACATAATGCCTCCTCTTCACCTGACCTAACTGGTAAAATACTAAAAAGGCGGCTTTCCCCTTTGCAGAAATCTCTGTTCAAGGAAAGCCGCTTCTTCATGTTGTCAATTCTCTGAATTTTGTCTAACGTGTTCAAGGATACTTGCTTAGCTCAGCTTTTCCAGCCAGATATCTTTAAAATCGACCCACCCAAGTGTATTCAAATGGACGCCACGGATTGAAGGATGTAAGTATGTTCGAAACTCTTTATGATGGAGAAAAATGACCGAAGCTTCGTCGCTTAAATGTTCCTCAATCCCCTTCAAATGCTGGCGTCTGCCAGTTTCCGTATCGGCGCTTAAGGCATCGTCAATTCTTCCGTTAATCCAGTTCAGAAGCTCATCGTCCAAATACGCCCGGAAAGGACTGTCCCCATGCTCATAAACTTCAATCTCACATACCTCGTCTTCAGCCAAGACGAATCCTACGATCATCAAATCTTCGTCGTGATGTGGACTGCCACAACCAGGTTTATCTTCCCATGAAATGATCTTTAGATCTACCTTAATACTCCACTGCTCAAGTCTTTCCACAATCCATCGAGCATCTTCCTCAAACTTCTCATGGGCAGTGAAGCGGATGACTGAACCGTCATAATTCGATTCACGCAGAACAGTTTTTACACGATCTAGACGGAACGGTTCAACAGAGCGGGATTGGCTCGCTTCCGGGTGGAAACCGAAGGCAGATAGCACGCGATCACCCCCCAGTTCCGAGACCAGGTCGCCAGTATTCAGAATCATGCGTACCGCCCGGCGGAACGCCTCCGACTGCTGTGCACCCGGCCGTCGAAGATTCCAGGTTAGCATCGTACAGCCATTGGATAATTGCTTTAGCGTCTGCCAGTCTCCGTTATGGTTTCCCAGCGGATGATTCTCGACGAACTCGTGATGCAGCACCTCGGGAATATTAATTGCTGACTGAAGACATTCCTCCGGCATGGTAATCATATCCACACCATCCAAATAGGGCCTTCCCTCATGATAGGCAGTGTGGGCAGCCAACTCGATGCAGTGCGATGACTGCGAGACGATCCGAAAAGGGCCGGTGCCGATCGGCAGCCGCCAGAAGTCCGTCTCTTCCATACCACCCAAGTTGGCAGGCAGGATGGATGCTGCGCTGGAGCACATGTACCTGTCGAAGATTCGGTTTGGCTGCTTCAAATGCAATTGTATTACACGCGGGCCTAGCGCTTCGATCCGTTCTACTCCCCGCAGCAACCAGCGGTTATTGGTGTCTCCGCGCAAACGCTCCAGCGTAAAGGCTACATCTCTTGCGGTCAGTTCGTGCCCATTATGGAAGTGCACCCCCTTGCGTAGATAGAAGGTCCACTCACTCGCTTCTGCATTGGACGTCCAATGATGAGCGATACTCGGAACAATTTTGCCCGCAGCTTCATCAAACCGGAGGAGGCGGTCGTAAATTTGCCGCAACAGATGTGCGTCAGCGCAAAATCTTACTTGAGCAGGGTCAAAGGTCGTGATGGGACTGTAAATCGGGAAGCGCAGTATGTCACTCGTAGAGATACCATCACGTGCTTCCTCTTTTCGGTAGCCAAATTGACCGTTTAGCCATTCAAGGAATTTGGGCTTGGCAAGCGTTCCCTCACCGAACAATTGTAGCCATTCAAAAGCTTGCTTATAATCCCCTTTTTCTGCCCAGCTCTGGATCAAGCTTAGCAGGAAAATTTCCTTGTCCGTCTTGAAAGCGATCCGCGAGCGATTCCCACGTCCGCGCCCCGGAATCCAATCAATCAGACCTTCTTCCTCCAGCCTGCGCAGGATAAGCTTCGCGTTCCGAGTGGTGCAGAACAACGCTTCCGCCAGCTCCTCCAAGGTTGCTTCTACGGGCATTCCCTCACTAATCCCCCCACCGAAGCGGTCGTAAAGCGTAAAATACCGTTCAGTCATGATCACCTTTTTCTGCCTCCTTTCGGTTATATTCCTCAAAAGAGGAAATCATGTGTGGAAAGTATACGCTTTTTATCCCCTTTTGAACAGCGCATAATAAGTCTTACAGAAATAAGGAAGCGGGGGAGAACATATGTTGGAACATCCATATCTGATTGAGAAACTGAGAGAATATCGAGAGGCAGAAATAAGTTGGCGACTTTTGAGGCGAATTCAGAGCTGCTTATGGAAAGTTAAAAGAAGTAACACCACACAAAAATCAGCTATCCATTCGTAAACTGGCTTTCGGCTTCCAAAACCCTCATGACCAACTCCTGCAGGATAGACGTAAAAAAAGACGACTCGAACGTCGTCTTTTGGGATGTATTCATTTTCAACTCCTATTAGGACTGTATGACATTGAGGTTTCCACAAGCCTCGTTTCCAATGGCTTTGTTTTTCTCAAAAAAACGAGCGTTATGAGAAGAAACACCAGCCATATCTGAAGCTGACGGATCTAGATAAAGTTTGGCACTATTAACTGCTAACACAGCATCATTAAAGGCACCAGCAATTAAACGAACCTTACTGCCATAAGTAATAAAATCACCTGCTCCGAAAATCCCGGGGATACTGGTTCGCATCCGCTGATCAACAGACACACCATAATCTTCTTTGTCTAAGCCCCAGTTCAGTAAATCCCCAAAATCACGATCAAATCCATGACTCACGATCACTTCATCGACTTCAATTTGTTCTATTTCACCAGTCTCAGCGTGTTCAAGAGCTACAGTTCCAATGCGTTCACCTACGCCATATAAGCGAGAGATACTATACGGTGTCATGACCGTAGCGGATGTTTTCATTTGGGCTACAGGCAGCTCATGTGCAGTAAACTCATTTCGTCGATGTACCATAATGACTTGCTTCGCCAAACTCACAATTTCATTTGCCCAATCCACTGCGGAATCTCCTCCGCCAGAAATAAGAACACGTTGATCTTTAAATCTCGATAAATCTGTAACGGTGTAGTGGAGATTATTCAATTCATAACGGTTTGCACCTTCAATATCCAGCTTTTGAACTTGCGTCATTCCGCGACCAGCACATAGTAATATAGTACGTGTATAATGAAGTCCGCCTGTTTTGGATGTCAGAATAAATATATCATCCTGCCGCTCCATATGAGCAATTTCCTGTCCTAGTACAAGGGTTGGATCAAAAGTTCTAGCCTGCTTCTCTAAAGAATCTATTAAGCGTTCACAGCGTATTGGATCAACGCCGCCAACATCCCACACTAACTTTTCAGGATAGGTGCGCATGAATCCACCTAATTCCTCTTTGGCATCAATTAGTTTTGTACGCATGGCTCTCATACCACTATAAAAAGCTGCATACATGCCTGCGGGGCCACCACCAATGATCGTAATATCATAGATATCGAGTTGTTTTGCGTTCACTTAAGGCACCAACTTTTCTACGATATAGTCAATAAGCTTACTTGTTCCAATTGGACCTTTGGCTTGAATATAATCATTGGTACGTATTGGGAAGACATCATTATTTTTGACGGCTTTCAGGCTTTTCCACAGCGGATTTTTTTCTAATTCTGCTAATGATTCTGAGCTATCAAGATCCACCATACTTCTTGTTTCCAGGAAAATATAATCCGGTTTGATGTCCGGTAAAATCTCTAATGAAAACTGTGTGAACCACACATCGGAATCTTTAGTAACTTCAGGACTATTCAGCCCGAGCGTTTTATAAAAGAATTCACTAACATCGTCATCTGCTTTTGGACCTAAATAACGGTACCGGCTAGGTTCTACTCTAAGCACGAGTACGGTTTTATCGCCAATTGCCTGATGAATTTTTTCTTTGGCCTCACTCGCCTTCTGATCAAGAGCAGTTAACAGCTTGTCCGCTTCGGCTTCTTTATTAAAAAGTACTGCCAGCTCTTTCACCGCATCATGTACCCCTACACCTGCGTTTAGAGCGACTGTCGGCGCAATTTTTGACAACTCATCATACACCTTCGTATCCAAGCCTTCACCTGGCGTAATAATCATATCCGGTGATAAGCTGAGCAGTTGCTCGAGGTTGTATTCATATTGTGTTTGTGAGATCAGTTCAACTCCGTGTTGTTCCAAATAGGGTGTCCGATAATCAGGTTCAATCTCAGGAACGACTACACTCACCTGTGGGATAATGCCCATCTCGATTAAATCCTCTGCATAACTCGAACTCGTGACAAGAATGTTTATAGGATTAGCCGGGATGGTGACCTCCCCAAATATATCACTTACCACTCTTGTTTCTTTATCATCACTTACGTTTGTTTGATTATTACTTACTTTTTGCTCCGTGGAAGCTTCTTCTGGCTTATTTGCTGATTTGGAACATGCCGTTAAGACAAACACTAATAGCGTTATTCCTATCAACGTAAATATACGTTTTGACATCATCTATTCTCTCCCCTTGTATTGATAATAATTATCATTATCAAAGATTATCAAATAAGAAGATATCATTCCATAGGGAATGGTGCGAATTTAATTGGATTATTGTGCTCTACACTATTAATGGCTTATTAAGTTACTAACAATTTGATCAATTATAATCTTCTGCCCATTGACTCCACAACCATCTACCCAAAGACTTGTATCAATATAGGAAACGTGATTATTTTTGACTGCTTTTAAATTTCTCCACGGTTCGCTTTCCATAAGTTTATCCATATTTTCTTCAGCACTAAAATTCTCCATCACACGTTTCTCTACGAAAAGATAGTCAGGATTAGCCCTATACAATTGCTCTATCGAACAAGGATTAAACCATGCCTCGCCTGTCTTTAAAAACTCTGGAAGTGATAGTTCCAACTTCGTGTAGAGTAATTGAGAGACTCCGCTTGAGTTCCCTCCTAAATATCGATATCCGAAAGCTTCTACTCGTAACACCATTACTGTAGCACCGGATTGAACGATGGGCTGTAATTGTTGCCGTGCTTCGTTTATCTCATTTTCCATTTGAGTTTGGAGTTTTTCCGCTTCTTCCTTCATCTGAAATAAAGCGGCCAATTGACTAAGGAGAATATCTATATCCATAGTTAGACCTGTTATGATTGGAGCGATTGTGCGCATTTTCTTCTTAATATCTTCTGTTAAAAAATGTCCAATGATTAATTCTGGCTGCTCTTGTTGAATCAACTCTATATTCGTATCATATTGGGGCACTTCCAACAGTTTAACGTGATGCTTTTTAAATAGTTCTCGTTGATGTTGAGGTACTAGTAACGGTGTTACCATTACAGCATGCGGTATTATCCCTAATTCGATTAGAACTTCAGCACAGAGTGGTGAAATCGATAAAATATATCGTTGATGCAATTGTTGAGCATAATTTCTGGGTGACACACCTGCAAAGTGTTTGAAGCGACGACTAAAATAGTGCACATCTTCAAAACCAACCTTTTTAGCAATCTCTTGCGATTTCGCTGAAGTTAATAATATTTCTTCTTTCGCACGGTAGATCCTATAATTGGCCAGATAGTCTAATGGAGGCTTCCCACATTGCTCACTAAATTTCCGAGAATAATGCCACTGACTTATCCCTGCAATTTGCGCTAATTGCTCGCGTGTTATCATCTCACTATAATGTTCCTGGATATAGTCAATAGAACGAAGAATTCCTTTTTCTGTCGTCTCTTCATCACCCGATTGTTTTTGATATAAGTGTTTCAACAATCCATATAATAGATGCTGGTTTCTGACCATCGATTCGCTGACACTACTAGCCAAATTCTCATTCAAACTATCACTAATACTCGTCAAAAAACCGCCCGTCAACTGTATAATTTGATAGGTATTTCCAACGGGGACATGCCAATTGAATTTAGACACCTTACCTTCTGCAATGAACGGGGAATAGGTATCAAATTGAATTTGCCAACCTGCTAAATCCAGATTTCCTCCTTCTAAAACTTCAATAAATGAGTTTGGTTCAATAGCAATTAAATTGCCGAAAGAGACTTGAACACGATGCCCATTCATATTCCAAATCGCTTGACCATCCGTAATAATGATTAATGTATTTGAAGTAAAATAATGAATTGCTTCCACAGTGATCCATTTAGCTGGTATCGGTTGAGTGGACTCCCATTGAGCGATCCATCCAAGATCATTTGGTTGTGCTTTCAAATTCTCTCCCCCTATTCTCCTCTGTTCAACATCGGATTTTCAAAATATTCCTGATTCTTCGCAGCAAGCTTTTCAAGCAAAACTTCTGCGTATGCCAATTCCTTATAAGGCGTCAACGAGGATCATACAAGAAACAAGCTGTGGATAAAGACTTGCGAATAATCTTGCTACCAATCAGACAACTCCTCTACCCAGTCAAGTCATGTTCGGTGGACAGACGTTGCTTGGCTTTTACCGATATTTGTTCTATCGTAAGAAAATGTTGACGTTTCCTGCATTATGCGTTCTTGGACTTTGTTCCGTGTCTCACTGCAATCACCTAATCCTGCTATAAAAATCACACTTGATGTGCTTTTTTTTGAATATCTACAGTATAGCTTGCTGTTGTAAACTCACCACTGATTTTTTGATTGATTTTCTATTATACTATGGAATGACTTGGCTAATCTATTGGGTATGTTGTTTATTGTCATGGGGCATCACCTTCTTGTCTTTTAGAACTTTTTGTTGTGTATCGAGTTTTTCATTCCCTTCAAAAAAAAGAAAAAACCCTTATATGACAGCTAAGGGTTTGAATCACTTCTTCACTTAGTTTAATAATAAGAGGCATTAACTCAGAGCGCTTATGGCTATTCTTTCTCCCCGGCCTAAACGATCAATATCCATAACCACTAATCCATCGCAGACATCAGTCCGAACCGGACGTATTGTCTCTATTTGAATGGATGTCCAGCTTTAATTGTTTTCCATTAACGCGCCTATTCTTGCCACACCACTCTTGAGCACCGCACGAATAACCGCTTCCCGGATACGCTCCACTACTCGTGGATCAAACGCATTCGGCATAATATAAGTTTCATGAAGATCGCTGACGTCAATCACCGAAGAAATCGCCTCAGCAGCAGCCAGTTTCATATCTTCATTGATTTCAGTGGCGCCACAGTCAAGGGCTCCACGAAAAATACCGGGAAAACAGAGAACATTATTGATCTGGTTAGGAAAATCGGAGCGCCCTGTCGCCATAACCTTGACGTAAGGCCCCGCAATTTCAGGATCAATCTCCGGAGTAGGATTGGCCATGGCAAATACAATCGGATCAGCAGCCATTCTTTTTAGAATCCAGCCAATTAATCGCACTTGCGGAATGGTCTACGAAGAAATGAAGCATCTCTTTATCGTTCGTATCGTGGCCACCTTTTAAGGACTCTTCATAAAACAGATCATTGCTGTCTTCAATGCCTTGCTCTTTTTGGAATTTCGTTTCAGAAGCGTTCATTCCCGAAGATGATTTTGTTGTATTCCCGCCGGCAACCGGCATTTTTTCAAAAATAACCGGGTTCATCCCTTTTGCTCTCGCCTCAAGTGCAGCAGACATTCCGGCACCGCCTGCACCGATAATGATGATGTCATATTTATCTTTTAGTTGATCGTACGGTGTATAGCTAGCTTTGGATGCTCCCGAAACGGCTTCAGTTTCCTTTGTCTCGTTGATCTTGCTGGTGTTCTTGCTGGTGTTCTTGTTCCCGTTTCCGTTGCTGCTGTTGCTGTTGCTGTTGCCACATCCTGTGATAACAAGCATAACTGAGAGAACGAGAATAAGAGCAGTGGTTACTTTTTTATTCATGTTATAGCTTTGCCACCTTGTGAATAATTTTTACAATCAGCTTAACGGCAAAGACCCTGCCCTTGAAAGTTTATGTAACTAAAAAAAACGTTTTGTAACTAAAGTAATCACTGCAATGTGTATGAAAGACCACCGGTTAGGGCATGGCTCAAAAAAAGAAGAGCCTTTAGGCTCTCCTTCGTTTACAAGATCGCTTTCATCCGATTGTTTCTTGGATTATGTTCTACTTCCGCAAGACCCAATTCTTCGAGCAATGGTGGGATATACATTCCAAATCGCCCCCGAAGTCCCTTCTTTAATCCATACCAACCGCCAACAGGGTTTTCAGGTGAACGCCCCCATGCTTCAACGGTACCTTCTTTTGCTGGTTTTTGCTCATCAGCACTTCCTAACTCCATCCAATCACCATTTTGTATAAGCATGGCGTGCAGATCTTCAATACAGCGGTAGTCATAATGCAAAACCGTTTTCCCTACAATGCAAACTATAATTTCTTTACCGTCTTTTTCGACCTTGTACATTTCATACTCGGATGTTTGCGGTGGTGTCTTTAATTTCCAAGGATTTTCCTTGGTTCCTGTAGTTGTCGACATATTTTCAACTCCCAAAGTAACTCACAAAATTAGTAAGTTGTAATCATTTTATTAGTTTGCATCACCTTACTATACTTCATTACCTTTATTCGTCCTACTCAGTATAAGGAAGCTGGCACTATCATTCCAAACTACTCATCTCCACCACATCTCCACTAGTGGCCTTCACAGCATAATTACAATCTAACTTCCCGCACAGCACATACTTCTTCTGCCCAGGATCATACACATAGACTGGCGTTAATTCGAGCCATCCCTTGAGCTTGTCATAAGCTTCGTCATGGCTTACAGCAATTTCCTCTTCGCTCTTGAACTCATCAAACATATCGAGCATTGGTTTGTTATCCATATAATTTATAACCTTATAATTCTGCACATCGATGAACAGGAGGATCTTACGCTGGAATATACGATTACTTGGCGCCTTCATCCTCAGTGTTGCCTGAATATGTCCTCTTTCCCGTTGTAAAGTCTTCAATATCCATTCTCCGGATTCATCCGGATAGAGCTGGCTTAAACCAGCTTCGACTGCGGCTATACATACGGCTTGTTCTGCGTCTGTGATAGGAAGTGAGTCCGGATGCGGTTCGCGAGCTATTGCCTGCTCAATGGTAACTACCTCAGGTAGACGTTTCTCCGCCCTTTCGAAAGGCTCCAGCTCCGTATTCTGTTGCTCCCAATGCATTACCTGATCTATATTGAATCGTGCTCTCGTACCTGATATAAACTCAAATGGGATGGTGGTTGTTCCGTCATTTGTAATGTAGATCTCTTCTATCCCATAGATCAGCAGGAGTTGCTTCGTCTCGTACACCGGATATTCTATAAGTTGTAGTTGTTTCCTCGCCTGGGGCTCTATCGTTTGAAGTGTGAGAATATAGTTCTCTTTGTGCACAAAGGAGCTGGAAGGAAACTGGCCATATACACTGTAAAAAACAAGCCTGCCTTCCGCATCGAAGCGAAGCTCGATCCGTCCACCAGGAGTGACTGGTATGCTACCTATTTTTTCAATAAAATGATATTCTCCAATCTGTTCCTTCTCTAAGTGGAATTGTTTACCGTATACCACCCTTGCCTCAGCTTCAATCCACCGGATGACTCCGTTAAAATCTATATTTTGGAATGGTGTCCCCTCCGCATAAGATTTCCCGCCAACAAAAATCACACTTTTATAGTTGCGGGATTGTAGGTCAATCGTGATGACGGCAGTTCCTTCCGGATTGTAATCGCCCTTCCATTCCTTAATATGAGCAGGAAACCATTCCATACTAAGAAAATAGTTGGTTTCTCCCAGCATCATAACGTCGCGATAAATTTCATGAGAGTGTAAGTAGTAGTTGTCCAATCCATATTTTTGCTGTGTGGCGTCAAGCAGTTCTTTGATCCGAATATCCATCATAGTGCACCCCATAAAATTGATGCTTACATCATACCATTACATAGTGTTGATTACGAAACGCAGCAGCGCATATTAGAGTCGATTGTTACTTATTAAATAGTAGAATCTTCTGAATATTCTACAAGCTCATGCAATGGGCTTTGCTGATGTTCAGAAAATGATCAGTAACTTGGGTTTTAATAATGCAGAGGGTAATAAAATTTTGTACAGCCTTAAACAGAATTCTATACGTGAATAATGACCAAATATTTAAATGGAGGTAAATCATCATGTATGACATCATCGATGGAAATGCGGAATTAATACAATTTTTCCCACTTCCAGCACATCTTTATGGTAAGGATATTGCTTGTATTGTAACTGTTGCTTATGCGGAAGAGCAGGGACCAAATTTAACGGGCCTCATAAATGCTCTATACTCCAAGGGATATACAAACCTTGATCATCTACTAAATTCCACATGGAATAAACTATACCAAGTTCCGAGGCTGGGACACAAAAGACTGATACTTCTGCTTCGTTTACTAGAACGAATTTCTGCAGATCCCAAGACCATAGAAAACCATGCCATTGTCCCTCCTGTTACAATGCAGAGTAAAAAGGAAATAAAAGAATTAACTTTAAAGAGGATTATAAAGAAGTATAACGAATCATCTGTGGAGGTATTAAGTGAAGCTACCGAAAAAGAAGCTCGTTTAAAGAAAATTAAAGATAGACTCCGTGAAATGGGGATGATCATATAATAAAACCCTGCCTGTATAATGAAGTGCACTCTTTCAATTCATTCAGTAATCACGCGATGCATCGAACCAGCGTTGAGCCGTCTCCTCTGTTATAGGCTCGCCAATCAGATGATCTTCACTCCCTCATTTTTAAAAAAGAGGGTGTCCCTCCGTCATTTTATGGCTTTTGGGACACCCTCTGTTGAATTATTTCACGCCGTCACATAGGGTACGATTCACTGCGTTATCTGAAACGGCAAGTTATCAAAAATATAGTTTTATTTGCGTTAGTGTTGTATCACTTATCTTGATTACAAGCGCCTGCGGCCAATGTCTCTAACATGATTAACCTACGACAACGCCAACATCGCGTTCATATCTTCCTCAGCGGTAGTAATCAGCTTTAATCCGAAAAGCTCTACCAACACATCCAGCACACCAGGCGAGATAAACTCCGGCGGCTTCGGCCCAATACGAATGTCCTGAATGCCAAGGCTGAACAAGCCCAACAGAATAGCTACTGCTTTTTGCTCAAACCAAGACAGTACAATACTCACAGGTAGCTCATTCACCGAGCAGTCAAATGCTTCAGCCAAAGCCAACGCAATTTTCACCGTAGAGCCGGAATTATTACATTGCCCAAGATCTATATACCGCGGAATGCCAGTGTCTCCAACAGTGCCATAATCGACATCATTAAAACGGAACTTCCCGCATGAAGTAGTTAAAATAACGGTTTCGTTCGGTAAGGAAGTTGCCAACTCGCGATAGTAATTCCCATCTTTACCTGGTGCATCACAGCCTGCAATAACGAAGAACCGGCGGATATGCCCGTCTTTGACAGCTTGAATAATCTCAGGTGCCAGCCCGATTACCGTTTCATGATGGTATCCTGTCGTGAGTACAAGATCTGAATCTACATCTGCCGCAGGTAATGACAACGCCCGGTTAATTAATGGGGAGAAGTCGTCATTTGTAATTTTCGCTACCCCTTCCAGCCCTGCGACTTCATAGGAGAAAAAGCGGTCTGCATACGTACCCTTAATCGGCATCACACAGTTTGTAGTTGCAAGAATCGCACCTGGAAACTGCTCGAAAAGTCTGCGTTGATCGTACCAAGCTTTGCCGATGTTTCCTCTCAGATGTTTATACTTCTTTAGCGCAGGATAGCCATGAGCAGGTAGCATTTCCGAGTGAGTATAGATGTTGATGCCCTTTCCTTCCGTCTGCCGCAACAATTCCTCCAGCGCATACAAATTATGCCCTGTCACTACAATACATTGACCTTCTATTTTGTTCTGACTGACTGTAATTGGCTGCGGAATGCCAAAGCGATCCGTATGTGCGCGATCCAGTACATCCATGATCCGAACCGCCGCATCACCGACCTTCATTGCCATCTCCAAATGCTCCTGCGTATTAAAATTGGAATTGGTCAAGGTCATATACAACGCTTCGTGGGTAATACGATCGACCTCGGGGTCACTATATCCTAGCTGCCGAGCATGAGTCGCATAGGCTGCAATTCCTTTTAAGGCAAAAATCATCGTATCCTGCAAACTAGCAATGGTTTCATTTTTGCCGCATACTCCAACAACGGTGCAGCCGCCAGTCGGTGTCTGTTCACATTGGTAACAAAACATATCGTTATCCTCCATATTTCAGATAGTCTTTCGATACTCTCAACGTAACAGAACACCCTACCTTGAGTTGTGATTACACACACATTTTTCACATCAAGAAGATTGAATTGTCCGTCTATGGATCACAACCATCATTATAATAACGCTTATACAAATGAAAATATTAATGCCAAAAACCATTTTGATAGCCTGAAGTTGACTCTCTTGCCCGATCTGTCTACTCACCATCCCAAGTCCAAGCGCAGAGCCAAACACCATACCCGCATTTCGTGTTAAGGCAATGATTCCTCCAATGGAACCTACATGTTCCTTAGGCGTCTGCTGCATAATATAGCTATTATTCGGAGAAGCAATAAGTCCCATCCCAAGTCCAATAAGACATAGAATTGCAGCGATTCCAGAGACCGGGATATTCTCTAAAAATAATAGCAACAGTACGAACCCGCTTCCCATGCAGCTTAGCCCCATTAGCATCAATCGATGAGAGCCATAACGATCGGACCAGTAACCAGCAAGAGGACCTGCAAAGGCTAATGCAATGGGATAAGCAGCCATCATGTAACCGGTAGTAGAGGACGAAAACTGAACCGTTGCTCCCATCAAAAAGAACGGAATAAGGACAAGTAACGTATTAGAAAGAATAAAAGAGGCATTGCTCACGATCAACCCAACCGATACAGCAGGAATTCTTAGCGCCCGAAGAGGTAGAAAAGGTGTCTTTTGCCTCCGTTCCCATAATAGAAACGTGACCAACAGCAGGATAACCCCCATCAAACTCGCCATCGTCTGCGCAGACACCCATCCCCACTTGCTCCCATTTGTAATTACGAGAAGAAGCAAGGTGATCCATGCCATGAACAAGCCCGCCCCCACGATGCTGACAGTTCCCGACTTACGATCTTGCACGCGGCCCGGAATGTACCGGTAAGCCATAATTGTAGCCACAATCGCCACAGGAACATGGATCAAAAATAGCCACTGCCAGCTGAGCCACTCCGCAATCAACCCTCCCGCAATAGGGCCAGTCATCCCGCCCACTGCGACAGCCGTACTCAGAATTCCGAGTGCATGTCCTCTCTTCTCTTTCGGCATATGGATGCTGATGAGCGCAATATTCGTTGCTTGGAACATCGCAGCACCTATGCCCTGCACAACTCTAAGCGTAAGTAATATTGGCAGATTAGGTGAAAAAGCGACCAAGATCGAACCAACTGTAAAAATCACAAATCCGAGATTATGAATGCGGCGAAACCCATAACGATCACCCAATTTCCCCATCACAGGGAGAAGCACAGTAATCACTAGTAGGTACCCTGTTGTGATCCACAACCCCTTCGCAAGCTCTGTCTGAAAATGATTAATAAAAAAAGGAAGCGATACATTCATAATTCCGGCTGTAAAATGGGAAATAAAGGCTCCCATACAAATAGCCGCCATCATACCCAATCGCCGCCTGCGGGTGTCCGTTAGCTCTTTATTTTTTGCAACATTCATGCTGATCCCGTCCCCACTCATATTTGTCTAAGAATACTAACAATTATAAGTAGATCCATTGCCAGGACCAATCCCATAAAGATGGGATAAAGAGAGGGCTGTCTTTTAAGTCCTAAAAAGACAGCGAAGCAGCTTATTCTCCGTAATTGGAGAACAAGCTGCTTCGTATTTTGTGTCGTGAAGGCTACATCATCTATGGAAGTTATTTAATCAAACGTAGTCTGTGGACGAAAAAAGTCTATTTTATAATCCAAGGATTTGCTTTTTCTTGGCTTCAAATTCTTCTGGAGTTATGATACCGGAATCCTTAAGTTCTGCTAACTGTCTCAAATCATCGATCGACCCAACAGGAGCTGGAGGATTAGGGCGATTGTGTTTTTCTGATTTATATACTGCTATGTAATCACGGATTTTTTCGGCGATTTTCATTTTTCCCGGTTGAATAAGAACAACGTTAGCACTCGCTCCTTTCAAATTATCCTTTTTGGATGTTTGAAGGCTGGATGTAATTACTTGTAAATAAGGGACTTTTAAAAAGGGCTTAACTATACTGATCGTAATAACGGAATCCAAGGGAATCGTTTGAGTTTGTCCTCCCAATTTCTGAACATTACTAGGCTTAATTACTAGGTAATCCTCGTATAGTTCAAGAGATGATGTACCGCCGCTGATTTCGTGTATCATATTATCCACCTCATTCATAAGATATCCCTATCTTATCATATATTTACAGTCCGCTTCTATATTTATCCTCTGCTTCAAATTTCATAGATTCAGTCACTGAATCCCCACTGAATAAATTCCTAAATCAGGGAGAAAATAAAAATCACTTAACATCTAATTTATTAAGGAGAACTGCATGCGGAAATTTTTCAGCCCCAAGATTCCTCCGGCAAATCCAAAGCTGCATCCACAAACAGAAACCAAAAATGAGCGTTCAAACAAGGTACCTTTGTCCCCTGCCATATCTGAATCTCTCGAGGACAATTTGCAGATTATTAGCAATTGTTTTGCCAATTGTTCAGATCTAAAGATTATCCCTTGGAATTATGGCCCTGATCTTAGGTATCAAGCCTTGGCAATCTACTTCAATACACTTACCAAGTCTGACCCTACAAATCATTTTAAAGATACTTTGCAAAATCTAGTTCCGCATGAGCTAGGTCCCGCCTCAGATGTAAATGTTCACGATGTCATCTCTTTCTTTGAACAAAATGGGGTTACTTCTCCACTCCTTGAATTGATGGACAATATCAATCAGGTCGTTAAGGGAATTCTTGACGGAAAGGTTGTCATTCTCTTTGATGGCTGGCAGAAAGCAGTCGCATATTATGCCCTTGATGTTGAGCAGCGTCAAACCTCGGAGCCTATTACTGAGCCAACCGTACAGGGTCCACACATCAGCTTTATAGAAAGCTTGGAGCGTAATATCGGTGTTATTCGTAGCTTACTAAAGACTACTAATCTTAAGTTTGAGTTCTTCACTTCCGGTAAGCAGGTTCAAAGAACGTTGTCCTTTGGTTACCTGGATGGAGTAGTGAAACCAGAAACGTTACAACAATTCAAGCAACGTATAGCTGATATCGAAAAGGAAGAGATTATTGACGTATCCTATCTCGAAGAGTGGATCGGGGATTCTCTCTACTCTCCCTTCCCACAAGTCCGCTACACAGAACGACCAGATACAGCTATAACCGCTCTACTCGACGGGAAAATTATTGCTATGGTAAACGGAAGTCCTTCCATATTGATCTGTCCTGGAAATTTCATGGAATTTTTTACGAATAGCGAGGATTATTACTACCGAACCATTTTTTCATCTTTAATACGGTTGATTAGAGTGGCTGCCTTCATCATCGCGCTGTTGTTGCCTAGCACCTATATCGCGTTATCTAACTTCCATTCCGAACTAATTCCCACTGTTTTGCTACTTGCCATTCTTAACACGCGCGAAGGCATCCCCTTTCCTGCCTTGATTGAGGCATTAATCATGGAATTTTTCTTTGAGCTATTAAGAGAAGCGGGCATACGCTTACCTAGGCCGATCGGGTCAGCCGTCAGCATCGTTGGTGCATTGGTCATAGGACAAGCAGCTATACAATCGCAAATTGCCTCTCCGGTTATGGTCATTGTGGTCGCCTTAACAGGTATTGCCTCTTTTGCGCTCCCTCAATACAATATGGCCATTGCACTGCGGATCTTGCGGTTTCCATTAATGATTCTTGCGGCAACGTTCGGAGGGCTTGGGATCATGGTTGGTTTTATACTGATTTATCTCCATCTGACTACCTTACGCTCTTTAGGTGAGCCGTATTTAGACTCGTTGGCGCCACTTGACCTTAAAAAAGTACGTTTTTCAATTTTCGTACTTCCGAGAAAGCTACTGCTTCATTCACCTCGTAGTCGTCATTTATATAAAAAGACTTCAGGAAGGAAGTAGATATAGTGAAACGACTTACTACCTTGCTAATCTGCCTTCTTGTTCTCAGCCTAACTAGCGGATGCTGGGATAATAAAGAACTTGACGAGTATGGGTATGTACAAGCAGTAGCCATTGACCAAGGGGAAGATGATCGCTTTGTGATAACGACTCATTTCTATAATCCTTCCACCAAAATTGAAATGGGGCAGTCAGGGAATCCAGCGTCCAAGGGGATTAATATTTCAACGAGTGGAGAAACCTTTTTTGAAGCCATACGAGAGATCCCTGCAAAATTCGGCCGAAAAGCCAAATGGGATCATATGCGTGTCATTTTAATCGGTGAACAATTAGCTAGAAACCTGAACATAAGGGAAGTGCTTGATTTTTTCTCTAGGGATCAAGAGCCACGTGGTACCGTTCTTCCCCTCATTGCTGAACAAGCCGCGGCGCCTTTTTTAGATGTAAGTCCGTTTATTGAACAAACCATTGGTCAACAGTATAAGAGAATGGAAACAAGTGGTGCCCTATATGCCGCAAAAACTTCCAAAATCCCTCTTTATGAGCTGGCTATTCAAATGTGCAGTCCCTCCAACACTTCTGTTCTACCATACCTGCATAAGACCCGTGTAGATAATAAAGCAATAATATCAGGACTAGCGTTAATACAAGACGGGAAAATGGTAGAACTTCTGAAGGAGAAAGATACTGAGGCGTTCATGATGCTAATGGACAGATATATTTATGGAGTCTTAGAATTTCCTTGCACGAATGAGACCGAAAATGCGCTACGAAAAAAGGAATCTCTTGAAGTGCTCACCTTCAACAGTAAGCTTACTCCAACCGTAAGCAATGGCTCTGTTTCCGTCGGTGTAAAAATTGCTATTGAAGGTACAATCGGAGAGTTACGCTGTTCACACTTAAAAACTGTTAAAGACATGAAGCAATTTGAACAGCGAATTGTAGCTCAGGTTGAACAGCAGGTAAAACATACTACTGATTTTTTTAAAACAAAAAAAGTAGATGCACTTGGAATTGGTAATCAGATCTATCGAAGAAATCCGCAGCAGTGGAAACAATTGGGGCCTGTATGGAAGGAAAAGCTTGCTCAGACTGAATTCGATATCCATGTTGAAGTCAAAGTGCTAAGCACTGGTATGAATTCAGGTACTATATTCGGGACAAAGGAGTAGTGGCTATGCTGGGACAAATTATCTGTGTACTGATATTAGCTTCCGCTATGCTAGCCCATGACATCCCAAAGTTTAGACAGGCCTCCGTTCGTGATCGAGTGGTCTATGGAGTCCTTCTGCTGCCGGTTCTTTATCTCGGGTTTATCTTCGTAGCAGCAAAACCGTGGCCTAATTTGGACTCGCTCTTCAATCTACTTACGGGTCCAGCTGAACACATCGTCCATTGGATCAATCCGGCTATTTCATAAGCGTATAGAAAGAGGAGGAACGTATGAATAAGCAAGAACGTGTTAGCTCTATCCAAATGTCCATGCTGTTTCTCTTCTTTATGACAGGTTCTTCAATCGTCATCGTCCCTGCTTCACTAACTAATTTTGCTGGCAATGGAGCCTGGATTTCTCTCATCATTGCCTCGGCCATAGGAATGCTTCTGCTAACCGGTATTCTCTATTTAAATAGACGAGCTCCAGAGCTATCACTTGTGGAACAAAGCCGCGCTGTGCTTGGAAACGGACTGACTCTCGTTCTATTACTTCCTTTCACATGTGTTTTGTTTTGGAATGTCGCAGGAATTGTCATAGAGATCGGTACCTTTTTCAAAAGTACGATGTTAAAAGAAACGCCTACTTATGCGGTAAATACGATGTTTTTTATAACGATTGCCATGACAGCGCTCGCTGGCATCGAAGTAATTGCCCGTATGGCCGCAGTCTTAATGTCTCTAATGTTCGGATTTATTATCTTGGTCTGGATTCTCGTAGCAGGTTTGTATCATCCCGAATACCTGCTGCCCATCATGCCTGATGGAGTTAGACCTATCCTAAGTGCTGCATATGTAGTCTATGGCTTTCCCTATTCCGAGCTAATCGTTTTTTCCATAATTTTACCTTTTGTGCATAAAGAAGATAAATCAAAGCTAGGAAAACAAATGTATCTGGCACTCATCATAAATGCCCTGACGTTAATTACTTCTGTCATTAGCAGTATTATGGTACTGGGACCCCTGTCCGGCAGCTTGAAATATTCATTGTACCAGTTGGCGAGGTTAATTTATTTTCAGGAAACGATAGAGCGGGTCGAGTCCGTGATCGGTTTTTCATTGATTATTGGCTTCTATTTCAAGGCTTCAATCCTGCTGCTTATTCTAATTAAAGTCATGAAGGAGCTTCTGAGATTAGAAAATGAAAAACTAATTGTCTTCCCGCTTGCTTTTATTTGCCTTCTGCTGTCTGTGACAACTTACACACAAGAATCTGAGCTTACAGAAATCGTGAACACTACTTGGCCCTTGATCACTAATTTGGCTTACATCCTGCCGTTCCTTCTGATTCTGTTGGTCACATTTATTCGATTCCACATGAAGAAGCATAAAAATCAACAGTTTTGATCCAATTTTTAATCAAGGTCATCGATTACACTGAAATTGAACTTGGAGCCTTTCTTTTCAAGCTTGAAGAGCATACGCGCAATATTCGTTTGATCTTTATAGAATCTTTCAGCATAATATAGCTCTTTATTTCGCAGATTTTAGGTTCCTCTTCTCTTGAAACCAGCCCATCACTAGAAGTATGAGTGGAATGATAAACAACATCGGAATCTGGAGATAGTACTGAGTGATACGCATATCTATATAGATAAATTCTACATTATTGCCAGCTATCGCAAGGGAGCAAATGAACATCACCATACTTACAGGGATAATTAATTTACGATAGGATGGAATTCCGAACAAGGTTGCCGTACCTAATAGCGTCACATATAAGAAAATGCCGAGCCGAAAAAAACCTCCCACAATGGCCGTGACGAGAAACAATGCATCAAGGCGTTCCAGAAAAGCACGACCTTCAATTAACTGCGAGGTAGTCAGCAATGGATATTGTGTTCTTGTAAATAGATCTGCCCCGAGGACAGACACATTTAAAAGGGTAACAAACGCAATAAAACATCCGCTGATCAATAAGCCTGTGATCACTGTTTTCTTTATTTTGCGTGGCTTATTTACATAGGGAAACAACATCAAGAACACAATAATCTCACCAAAAGGAAATGCAACGGTGCCGGGAATCGATTGCTTCAGCACGGTTAACCACCCCTCTTCAAGCACAGGTCTTACATTTTGAAGATTTACATTCCCTGACGTAAGAATCAAAGTTAAAACGGTAATAGAAACGAGAAATAACACCGCAAAAAAAAGCTCCGCAGTCCTCGACAATACCTCTATCCCTTTTCCAACGACATACATAACCGTGAACAGCATCAAAGCAATAATTACGAGAAAGGGTGTCTGCATAAACACAAAGGATACAGCCATTGAAGCAAAATCACGGACTACAAAGCTCCCATTAAACAAAAAATAAACGACATATAACAAGGCGACGAGACGTCCCACTACAGGTCCTAATATCTTTTTTGCATACTCCGTAAGCGGAAGATCCGGATAAAATAGTGACAATCGATGATAGATCAGAAATAAACAAATGCCCCCGAGCATCCCTAGGATTGCGGTAATCCATGCATCTTGTTTGGCTTCCACACCAAATCCGGAGATAATCGCACTCACGATTTCAAAAATTAATACAAGGATAAGCAGTTGACGGGGACTGATCTTTGCTTTTTCCAATATCCTCCCTCCTCTCTATAAAAAATGGATTCAACTACTAATATCGATACTTTCCAATATGGTTCTATTCCGTAATCCAGTATTACGCAAATAAGCCTCCACTTTCACTTGTACTTCAATTGTTGGGAAGGTCACATCATTCCAATCCCGCTTCAACGTTCTCCATTGCTTAGGATAATCACGATGCAGCACTTCACCGAATCCAAAAATGTCCGACTTTTGCTGTTGCATTAATTTAATCGTGGCTAGCGCCTCATCATGAACGGCTTGTGTGTACAGACGCTCAATTTGCAAGAACAATTTAGGGTTAGTGATATCAATGGGGACATCAACCTCTCCAATATTTGCATCCGCGCCAATCTTCACCTCAATTATTGGTTTACCGAATTTATCAAAGCTTGAATGAAATGATGATTTGGACCGTATATTCTCGATCCCGATTGTATGTGGCTGCCCATTCCAAGCCATGGTTAACAATGTCGAACGAACTCTGCCTAACACCCATAAGAATCCACGACTTTCACTCCCGTCTAGCCACCTCATTAATTTCCCGTCTTTAAAAGTAGCAATCCCATTAGTCATAATCTTATCTTCTTTATTTGTAAGATCGAGTTGAACGCCAGTAATGGTCGGTTCTTTACCCGATGAAACGATGGCTTGAATGACTTGGTATATTTTTTCATCAATAGTTTCGCCAAATGCTTTCTCGGTATCAGCTACCATTTTCTTAATCTTAATAGCAGGTGAATTATCGAGACTTGTTGGTTGTTTAATGATCTCTTCTCCCGTCGTTCCCCTCGCGATAACCATTGTAGCGGAAGGACGAAACTCACTATCCCGCTCAATACCGTCAAAAAGTTTCTTAATCCCCTGTGTTTCAGCCAATTCTTCACCTACCAAGAGAACTAACGAATGACCATAATGTAATTGCCTAGAAAGGTTTTTCGAAAGAACACGAGTGGCATCAAATACATTATTCCCTTCTGCTGAATATGTGGTTGGAGGTAAGGGTACTGGACTGCTCCCACCTTGTGTACTTGAAGCATTTGTGGGATTAACAATTTGAACCGTAACCCGAATGTTTTTCTTCTCACCTTTATCAATCGCCATCGCAACCACAAAACCAATATCCGTTAGCTCTCGACTATCCCAACATCCCGTAAGCAGAACAATCATAACCATCGACAACCAAAATCCTGCTAATTTACGCTTCATCCGGATCACCCACTTGCTCTGTTGTAGGCCTCTTCATTAATTTAGGAACCAAATGTCTCATCCAAATCGGTAAAGCCGCATGAACCTGATCATTCTTTGCATGCATCGACGGACTATAAGGAGCCATATAAGGAACACCAAATGAACGTAAACTACACATATGTGCAATGATCATAATCAAGGTAAGAATCATTCCAAAGAAACCGAACGTTGCTGCGCTGATCATGAGGAGAAAACGTAACAATCTCGCGGATACAGCAATGGAGAAAACAGGTGTCGCTAAACTTGAGATAGCTGTAAGTGAAACAACAATAACCATTGCCGTTGACACTAAACCTGCTTGTACAGCTGCCTGCCCAATGACAAGTGCTCCAACGATGGATACTGCTGATCCAATCGCTTTTGGCATGCGAACACCTGCTTCACGTAGAATCTCAAAAATAATTTCCATTAATAGCGCTTCAACAAAAGCAGTAAATGGCGTTGCTTCTAGCTGTGAAACAAGCGATATCACTAACTGTGTCGGTATCATTTCTTGATGAAAGGTTGTTGCTGCGATATAGAAAGAAGGTCCAATCAACGAAATGATATACATAACGATTCGTAACAGCCGCAACGCCGCACTAATGTCATACCGATGATAAGAATCCTCTGTAATTTGAAAGAATTGATTAAAAACGGCTGGGATGATTAGCATAAAGGGGGTTCCATCCACCAAAATTGCAATTTTACCTTCTAAAAGATTAGCAGCAACGGTATCTGGGCGTTCAGTAGGTAGGATCGTCGGAAACGGAGTGAACCTCTGATCTTCTATCATTTTCTCAATATATCCCGATTCCAGAATACTATCCAATTTGATCTTGCGTAGACGTCGCTTCGCCTCTTCAACAATGGCATCATCCGCGATCCCATTTATGTACATGATTGCTATCCTGGTATGTGTAACTTGTCCTAACGTCATCGATTCCAGCCATAAATTAGGATTTCTTATGCGCCGCCGAACCATCGAAATATTGGTTGTTAAGCTTTCAACAAACCCTTCACGAGATCCTCGAATTGAGGTATCCGTACCAGGCTCATCGATGGCGCGAAATTCACCGCCCGATGTAGCAATTGCTAGGGCTTCATTCGATCCATCAATTAATAAAATGGTCTGCCCCCACAGCAGAGCATCATAAAGTTCATCCCATTGAACAAGCGTCTTCAGACCACCGATAGGAACAATTTTATCTGTGATGACTTGGACCAGATCATTTAATGACCTTTGTTCACTACTCAGCATGACGTTTAGCAAGACTTCCATTACAAATTGATTTATGGTTGTATTGTTAACAATGCCATCCACATAAATAATTGCGGCTTGAAGCTCCTCCTCCGAGCCCCCTATCGTAAATTCACGAATAATTATATCTCCACTATTCCCTGTCTTTTGGCGAATCTGCTCTACATTGACTCTTAATTCTGTTGAATCAATCGGTATTGAAGGGACAGTCCATTGCGGATTGCTTCCAGTCCTTTTACTACTTGCATTTCCATCCATTTCCATGCCCCTTCACCTTTCTCTCCATTATTTGCTGCGCTTTGCGTGATTATTCTGCCCATTAGCAGCAAATATTATTGGAAGATAACAATGAAGGCAGGGAAGTGGTATGAAAATATTCTTCATAACTGTACTGTTACTTTTCTTAGGATTAGGACTTATCTTTCTGCTTGACATCATTTCAATCTTTAGCTTACAAGAATCTTATCGTAATATAACGGCCTCGTTTCGTGTAATGAGCCCTTCCGAACGCCTCATCTTTAATTTCTTGATTGTAGGCACAATAACTTATTTAATATGGCCAGTGATTCAAAGATGGTTGCCACAGCAACCTCCATCATCGCAAGGTCAACCATCCGAGCATGTCGGCAGAAACCAGACGAAATAGTGAATCATAAATAAAGCCCATGTCTTTGGACATGGGCTTTTAAAATTAACTGTACAACATATGTTGTTTATATTGCTGATCATACTAACCAATAAATTCTTGAACCCACTCGCTGTTGTAGTATCCTATTCCAATTTCAGTAAAGGAGCTATTCAGGATGTTGGCACGGTGACCAGGGCTGTTCATCCACTGATTCATTACTTCTTCCGGGCTCGACTGGCCTTTGGCGATATTTTCCCCTGCTGTATTATAGGAGATCCCAAATGCCTTCATCATATCGAACGGAGATCCATAAGTTGGTGACTGATGGTCAAAATAATTGTTGTCGGACATATCCTGCGCTTTGGCCAAAGCCATTTTCGACAGCTCACTATTCAAACTAAGGGGTTTCAAGCCTGCGTTTGTTCTTTCTTTGTTCACCAATTCCAACACCTTCTGCACAGATGCCGATGAACTGGTGGAGGTTTGCGGATTAGCAGAATATTGTGGATTGGCCGATTGTTGCGGATTAGCAGAATATTGTGGCTTAGCGGAAGTTTGCGGATAAGTGGTTTGATCCGCTGTTGTACCACCTGTAGGTGGAGTAGTACGGATAAATCCATCCAGCCATTTCGATACATCACCGGGTACTTGTTTAGTCTTAATCGTTGAATTGCCTGCATTCTCTGTGGAAATAGAAGACGCTTGAGTCAAGTTTGACGTTGTAGCTGTTTTGCCAGCATGATGTCCAACCTTCGTTTGTTGAGTAGTCATTTGGTTGTTGGCTGATTGATTACCCGAACAAGCTGTAACAAGCAATAGCGCTACTATTACGATAAATGGTTTGATAACGACCCCTCCTGATTTGGCAAAGTTGTGACTTAATCGAATAAAGTTTTTGTAAAGCACGATTGAATTATTCATCTCTAATTCAAAAAATAAAAAGCAAAAAAATCCACAGCAACATACATTGCTGTGGATTTTTTTGTAAGCTTATTATGTATCGAGATCCGTATTCTTGTTCACATAGAGCTCACTAGGTTGAACTTGATATCGACCGGAATGCAGCAGCTCTGGTAAACGCCCCATGCGCTCCGCCAAACAAGAAAGACTTTGCTCATGAAAATTAGAAAGCCCCGTATGAATCCGATCTTGAAAAGGCTTAAGCCATCTTGATTCTAAATGATCAGGACCGAAATAAACCCCAAGCAGAGAGCCAGCCGTTGCCCCGAAACTATCCGTATCGTTGCCTTGCATCACCTGCTTGCATATTCCATCGCCAACATTATCTGCAAAGCGCAGGGTATTAATTAAGGTTCCTATTTCCTGATAAACCTCACAGTGACAATAATTTGCATACTTATGGTTAATACTCTGATACGCTTCCAGCCAGTCATCTGCATTCGCTACCATCTCAAGGCAATCATTAGTAATCTCGTAAAATCGGCTTCTTTTAGGAACGAACTGCAGAGCCGTATTGATTATTTCAATGGGATCGCGCAGCACGTGAGCAGCAGCAATCGCAGCAGCAATAAACATCGTGGCGTAAATGCCGGTCCGGCGATGAGTAAAACTCGCATCCCGCCAAGCTAGCTCAGCAGCCAGAGCAGGTTGACCAGGACAGGCATATCCATAAGCATCTGCACGAATCGCCGCACCGCACAGTTCCGTACCCTGCACCATAAAATCAGGCCAAGCCTCTATTTCAGAATGATTGAATAGTTCCTTATCATGTTCCAAATAACTAATGCCTGATCGCATCAAAATTGCCCTTTCCGGACCCCAAGTTGTACTTAACGGAAGATGATTTAACCATAAATCTCTTAAATTTCTTTTCGTAAAACGATCACCGAATTGTTCTAACACCATCATTCCCATTAATGTGTAATTGATATCATCATCAGGTGCCACATAACGAATTCGCCCCCGTGTTGTCTCAAACCAAGACCAATGACGACGATCCAGCGCATGGAGAATTTCTTCAGAAATGTAATCATTCAGTGGCCATTCCCCTACAGAAGTTAACGCTTGACGTAATTCTGACAAGCTGGGGTTAACCTCTATCGGTTTGCCCAGCATTGAGCCACAGACTGAAGCAAGGAAACCTGCCTCTACACGCTTGGAGCTATCCTTCAGATTCAAAATCCCGACCTGACCTAGTGGCCGTGCCGGTTCACATTCCCGCCATATCTCATCTAAAGCGTTCGGCTCATAGTAAGGCCAGTTGTCCCTCATTGGAATGACAGCCAAGCTATGGGCGAATTCTAGATAGGCATCATAGCTTGCAGGAAGCTTTTCCAACTTGGCTAAATAACCGGAGGTTTGATGCCCCTGCTCGAATTTATTACGCAGAACTCCTTCCAATTGAAGTTTAAGAAATGTAAGCGATGGTAGCATATTGCATCTCCTTTGTCCCCGTATCTATCCACAATACCTCAATATCACAAGCTTTAGAAGTGAAAAAATAACTAGATGATTTCCCCTTAATAATCCTTCAACCCAACACTATCGAAACTGCACAATACACTAACAACAGTCCCATCAGTACATTAAATTGACTTCTATATTTAGATATCATTTTTTTGAAAAGAGAACCACACAAACACCAACAAAAAGTGCCCATATAACCGATGAATGCAAGAATTAAAGAATAACTCAATAATCTAAAGGAGGAAGAATGATAGGTAAGGATAAATGTAGATGTAACTGTGATCCCATATAAAATCCCTTTCGGATTAATAAATTGTAAAAGCATTCCCGCAATAAAGCTATTGTGTTTATCTCCATCTTCATCACTTTCTGGTTGTTTACTTGTAATCATTTTAACTGCTAAATACAGCATGTAGACTCCGCCTAATAGAGCCATAATAGATTTAATTTGTGGAAGAAGATTATTCAAAAGTAGATTAAAGTAGGAACATAACAATATAATTATAAAAAATCCTGTGCCCACTCCTAAACAAAATTTCATTGTTTTTTTCAGCCCAACTTGGTTTGCAAAAGTCATTGCCATAATGTTATTGGGTCCCGGAGTAAAACTTGCAACAAATGCATATAAAAACAAAGAAACAAACACTAAATTATATCTCCCTTCCAACTTGTATGTTATAATGCATTTATAAGACGTTATAACGTACATACGTGCGTTTTATTGTATATCACGATCGTTATAAAGTAAATGGAGAGAGGAAAATTACAGTGGAAGAAATAAATTTGGTTATTGCGGAAAATATAAAAAAGATAAGAAAAAATAAAGATTTAAGCCTGGAAAAGGTTGCGGAATTAACTGGAGTCAGCAAAACAATGATTGGTCAAATCGAAAGAGGCGAATCGACACCAACCATTACAACTCTTTGGAAAATCGCCAATGGCTTAAAAATTTCATTTTCTGCCCTGATAGATTATCCAAAACCTGACACAAGAATAATCTTAAGAAGTGACATTCAGCCACTGCTTGAAGATAACGGAAAATATCGAGTGTATCTATCTTTTCCATTTGAAGAAAGTAAACGGTTTGAAGGTTATACCGTGGAGATAGACAAGGGTGGGTACCTTGATGCCAATTCTCATATGGAAGGTACCGAAGAATTAATCACCGTGTTTGACGGTGAATTGTCTTTACGTGTCAATAACAACGAATACCTCTTAAAATCTGGTGATTCTATCACCTTCAAGGCAGACAAGCCGCATGTATATCATAATCCAGGACCAACAATAACCCGTTTAAGCATGATTTTATACTACCCCTCTTAGCAAAAAAAAACCAAGGCACTTGAGCCTTGGGATCCCGTCTTTCAATGATAACCTGCGGATATTTGAAGTTCCGTTTGCTTATATCTTCCTCCTATATCGGGATAATAGCAAATCTGCCACCAAACCAACCAAGATGGCAGTCCCAAAATGAATGCCATAGAGAATCAATTGCCAAATGCGCTCATTTTCCATAGCATAGTGCAGATCTGTAAGCCAAGGATTTAACCACATTAATGTCGGTGACGTAAAAAAAAGCAGCAAATTTTTATCATCTTCACCGGATAAATTAATTAGACAAATCATTATGGATAGTAGAGACAGCCAAAAGCTAAATCTTTTGTTTGAAATTTTCATAACATCCTCCTGCAAGTTATGAGCCGCCCAACATAAATTTGTAAATCTTACCGTCCTGTACATAATCATTATTAAAAAGTAGGGCATCACCTTCTCTTTTCAGGAACTTCAGGTTGTCTCCATAATAAGGGAGGTCGTTTGTTTCAGCATATTTTTGCTGTTCTACGTCAAGGAGTTCCTTGTACAACAATGTCTTGGTCCCTGTTTTACGATCTATCATCATGAGGAAACCTTGTTGATTGGACCGTATCATCAGATAATCCTCGTCCATTCCCTCCACTAAATAATTATCCGAAATATCCCCTAGTGTGGTCAGATCAATCTTCTCCGTTACGTTACCCGTTCCATCTTCAATTAATCGTAATATTTTCCCATCGGTAAGCAGGAGCTGATTGCCAGCTATTTTCACATTGTCACCGTAACGAATATAATATCCTACACTCGCTTGGCGAATGACCATTGCATCCTTAATAATCATCGTATACCATTTATTATTGATATGTGGTTCTCCGTAAACATCTGTTAAGGTTAGATAGAGTAGACCTTTTGGCGTCTTCTGAAAGTTGAACTGAACAGCATCGAACAGCTGCGATCCGAGGTTCGCTAGTAAGCGAGTATGTCCTGCGGAATCTGTTAAATATAAACTCCCAGTTTTCTTATCTACTGTATAAGTAGATCCACCGAATTGTGCACTGGCACTTGCAAAGCTCAATAGTCCAGTTGCAGTATATATCCTCTTCGTCGCATCCCAGCTAATCGTTGTTCCTCCTAATGAATTTACAAGAAAGCGTGCTGGTACATAGAGCTGGCCATTAAGCTCAAATGGAACACCCTCCGCGTTTACAAGCTTACCATCGAGGACTCCCTGTTTACTTCCAATTCGAACGGCTATCTTTTTCCCCCATCCAGTAAACTCTGCTCTTTGATGGGATTTATCCCATACTACCTTAAGTCCTGCCGCTTCCCAGTGGCTAGCTGAAACATAAGTCATTCCTTCCTTTACTAGTGCTGAACTCGTTACTTTCCCGCCTCCATCCATAATGTAAGTGAAATAAGCGGGCAATGCCGCATTCGCTACTGGAGCAGTAAGCAATGATACAACAAATATTGGAGCTAGCAACCATCTTTTATCCATACATTGACCAGCCTCCATGTTAGCGAACTATAAACTCTTCATATTGTATTGACGCAGTTTTTTTCCAAACGTTCCTATAAATTTTCAATATTAGTAAATTTAATATCAGTTTCCCCCAACGAACCGACCCTCTCCTTCTGCCTTTTTCCCCTCTTTTGCTTGTTCCCCCAAGAATCTGTGAAATTTTTTTCATATATTGTTGAAGAGGTTGGCGCCAAACCTTGAACAAACAAATAGAAAGAAGGCAGATAAAATGGCTCTAGGTTGTGATACTGCTACTAATGTAACAGCGGCAAGATTAACTACACTTAAAAACAATAGCTTCACATTTGTTGGCCGATATTTGAATCGTGTAGAAGGTTATCAGGATGGTCTCACATCAGCCGAGGTGACACGAATATCAGACGGAGGATTATATATCGTATCCCTTTACCAAATCAGTAAATCGCTCGATCACTTTACGAATGCCAACGGTGTTGCAGATGCTGAAACTGCTGTAGGATTAGCAAGCGATATGGGACAAACCAGCAGCACTCCTATTTATTTTGCCATAGACCGTGATATGACCTCATCAGAAATCACAAACAATTTTGTGCCTTATTTTCAAGGCATAAAATCCGTATTAGACAGCAGTACCAAAAATCCCAAGGGCTATAAAATGGGTGTATATGGATCAAGAGCGGTCTGTTCTTATATCCGTGGCACTTATTCTGCTACAACACGCTACACCTTCATCGTAGATAATAGCTGGTTGGGAACCTTCGATGATTGGAATCTCAGACAATATAATTTCAACACTGAGCTCGGATCTAGCACTGGCAAAATCAACGTAGATTATGTAGAATCCTCATCGAATGGCGGCGGTGGCTGGAAAAAGTAAGCTCATTCATTGCACGCCAGAGCAAGGGGTACCTGTAAAACCAACAAGGCAGTGGTTCTCCTTATTGGAGAATCGCTGCCTTGTGTTTTGGGTATGCCGCTGGTTGCATGCGTAGAGGTGGAAGTCGATCGACGTTCCGCTATCCCCTCTCCGTATATTTTTTAACGAGATAACTGCATTCTGTACACTTATTTCGTCTACAAAGGGCTGAATTCTCACTTTAACTGTATTCAATACAATTAAAAGCCTTTTGTTACTATTTAGAATCCTCAAGCTGATCATATGCTGAATCATATGTCCACTCTAAGCCGTAGCCCTTACTCGACAGGTAGATGGTACCGATTGTATTTCCCTCTTTAGTGAGCAGAATAGGAAACAACCCTTCTTTTCCATTGAAAATAGGTGAAAGCGGCGTTTTTTTATAATCATTGAAGACATCCGGAAGAGTCACCGCGAGCTTTTCCCATGACTGCCCCTTATCCTTGGTCCAATAAATAACTGGCCCATTATCTTCATAGTATCTGAACCCCAAGAAGCCGATATCCTTGCTAGAGAAGCCAGCTCCTGTTAAACTTTCCGCGTACAAATCGTTAGGATTACCAATCTCCGTCCATGTCTTCCCACCATCAGAGGTCAGATATACATAATTCAACGAACGTCCCACACCCGCAGAACCTCCGGAGACAATCCAGCCGTTTTGTTTGTCTGTAAATCCGATGAACTTCGTGTCATAACCTTTTGAACCTTCAATGTTGTAGGTATTCCACGTTTCTCCCATGTTATCACTGATTAATACCTGAAGTGGAGATTCTTTTCCATCTGCAAATCCATAGACAATAGCGGTTTTATCCTCGGAAATAAAAAAGCCAGTCTCTCCTCTCCCCATCCCCATTTCTGTTCCAGTTGTATCAAGTTTTAAAGGCGTTGGCGCTTGGATCTCCCCCTCCCGATAGGAGACAGAGACATTACCGTTCTCGTCAACGGAATATTCATTTCCAGCATTATGCACAACAACTTGTTCACCGCTGGAGCTATAGGAATAAATCGTACCTGGTTTGAGCGTCTTATCTGTAGATTGACCATTTAGATTCGTACATGCAGCTAATATTGCTGTCACTCCAACCAACATTATGACTGTAAAAAAAGCCCCTACTCCATTTCGTTTTTCTTTCATATTTAAAATACTACCGAATCGCTGCTTCATCGAGTGTTTTCCTCCTGCAAAATTCGTTGACAAAGCTACATGCCGAGTGGCACTGCTTTGCATGACCGATAAAATCGCTTCACAGTATCTCTTCCGATAGGCCGCGCCTCGCTCACGTACAACCGTATCATCACAGTAAATCTCAATCTCGTGGGCAGCTTCGCGCATCATTAACCAAACAAACGGGTTAAACCAATGTAGTGCCTGCACTATCTGCAACAACAGCTTATAAACGATGTCAAGCCTTTTGTAATGAACCAACTCATGTTTTAAGATAAACTCCAGTTCTTCATCACTATATTGTTCATGAGGCAAAAACAAAGCTGGCTTGTAAAAGCCCATTAACATCGGATTGGGAACTTTACTGCTTATCAAAACTGGAATGGAGGCTGTTACGTTCATTTCTTTAGAAACTTGTTTGAGCTTGGTGACTATATTCTCCCCAAGAATAGGATTGCTCCAACGCAGTGCCTGTTTTCTGAAAAAGAAATAGCTCAGCAAATGATACGCTAAAAATAACACAGCTCCAGCAAGCCACATGAATGCTAAAATGTCCAGAATTGATGGGATATGGCTTACATTCCCTGCCTGAGCTGTTTGAGTGATTACAGATGGATCAGCCTGTAAATTCTGAGAAGGTGTACCCTGAAAGACTGCGGCCATCCCCTGACCTTCTGGTATTTGAATGGCTACAGGAGGATTAGTAAAGGAAAAGTTGAACGGCAGCAATAATCGCAGGGTTAAAATCAACCATATCCAATAACTCCATTTCGCTGAATAATGTCTCCTTAACATAGGCCTTAACAAGATCAAACCGATAATAACTAGACTTGTAGTTAATGAAATAACCAGAAAATCTAAAAAAAGACTTGTTATCATCAGGTTTCCTCCTTTTCTACTCTATCCAGCATTTCCCTCAGCTCTGCAAGATCACCTTTATCGATTGCCTTTCCGTTGTATAAAGACATCACCATATCTTGCACAGAGTTACCGAACAGCTTCTCAAGCGTGGACTTCCCTTCGCTCTCTTTATATTTCGTTTCCGAAATTGCGGCAAGATAACGATTGCTACGTCCCTCTTTTTCACAAAACAAAAAGCCCTTTTCAACTAGACGTGACAACACAGTCAATAAAGTTGCAAGTGCCCACTTACGCTTATCCCCCAGCTGATTCAAAATGTAGGAGGAGTTAACCCAATCTTCCGCCCTCCAAATCACCAGCATAATTTCCAATTCAGCATCGGGCAGCCGTTTGATTTTGTTATTCATCACTATTTCACCTCGTTATACAATTGTGTAATAAAATCATTATACAATTGTATAATAAAAAAGCAAGCCCATTGTTTCAGCGTTAATGTATACATCATAGACGCTTATATGCACTAAAGAGTTGCTAGATAAGTTAATATCCTTTTACAAAAAAACAAAAGGCTGTCCCATAAGTAGGTCTCTTTATTCAAAAGACAGCCCTTCCTGACTTCAAAGCTATAAAAAATAATACAACAACAGAGCACGTCACCGGGTTATTGGAGACGTGCTCTGTTATATTTCCGGTCGATGGCGGCCTGCTTAAGTTGATTGTAGGCAAGGCGAAAGCCAACCGACCTCTAGCGTCACTTTTTCTTTGTCGCGAAGCAGAAATCGCCGGAAGTTCCGGTTATATTTCAATTGAAATTGTAAAAAATTTTCCGCTTAAACAGCGGAGAGAACGGACTGATTGTGGAAAAGTGACAGGTGTCCCCTTGGTCTCCAGATTTTCACCACTAAGAGGAATGAAAAAATCTGGAGAGCACAGCGATTGGAACAATGGTCCGCTCGCGGAGCGTCCACTCAAAAAGCCTAAGTATATCCTACGTAAAAAAAGGTTGACCCAAGCAGCCATTTCATGGCTTTTGGGTCAACCTCTTGTTCGTAATACTTAGAGCGCTGCAATCCGCTGCTGGATGCGTGGAAATAAGGAGAAGGCATTCTCGTAAAATACTTTTTCATGGTGCTGCTCAGGGACAAGCCGGCGGATAAATTCCGCATACAGGTCAATAGGAGCGAGTGGCCAATCCGTGCCGAACAACATTTTCTCATAGTGGTCGGAATACACCAGCGCCCGGCGAAAATGATCCATGAACAGAGGTTCATTCATGAACCGTTCAAAATGAGGCCGATCACCGACCACAAGACCGGACAAATCGGCATAGACGTTTGGATTTTTGGCCACCACTTCGGCGGCATCCATCACCCACGGATCGCCAAGATGGCAGATCATAAAATTCACATCACGTCGTTGAAACGCTAATTCGTCCACGGTAAGTGGATGTGCATACTTTAGCAATCCGTTCATCGAGTACGTATCACCGGTATGAATGACCACAGGCGTGCCATACTTTGCTGCCAGCTCATAGATCGGCGAATAGATTTTGTCATAAACGTAATGATGATAGTACCCGGCGTAGAGCTTAATACCAGCTACCTCGGGAGCTTGCAGCCGTGCCTCAATTCGATCCAGCTCCTCTAGTGCATCCTTTCCTCCAAGCATGTTCGGATTGATCCCCACGCATTCCATTAAGAAAGGCGGAACAGTGTCCTCCAAGTCAAGGCTCATCGGATTAGGGGAAGTCGAGTCAGGGAAAGCTCCCTTCGTCTGCTCCGTGACCCCCATTCCAATGCCGAGAATAACGTCGTTCTTATCAAACTCCGCTTTGAGCCCAGCAGCAGTGTAATCGACTTTAGAGAGATCCTGTGCTGTTTGATGAAAGCTGTCGATGTCCGACAGATGAATGTGAATATCAATGATCGGCATTTAAGATCTCCTTTTCGTCAGTAGGTCTAGCAAAGGTCAGCTTCAAAAGACTGCGGACATCCTCTGAATTCAGAGCGAGTTCTCCCATGATCAGGAAGGACGGCTGTGTCCAAACGGTTTCTCCATTTAGAAGTGGAAGATGATGATGCACCCCGTGATTAAATACTTTATTGTTCACATACGCCGAGGCACTCTGATTCGGATGACTGCTCACCATATGCAGCATATCCTTACGCGAAGTTGCACCAATTCGCAAGAGTCCCTTGGCCTCAAGATAGGTTTCAACCGTGCCTAATAAGAACTTGCCCTCCTTGGAGAATTCCATCCATCCTTCGGCATAGACTGGTGAAGGTTTGATATAATTTTCCTCCGACAACGAATAATTCGGCAGGGTCATTCCGCTGTTATTGGTCACCGAATGCAACACACAGAGCACAGGGACACCTGGGAGCATAAGGTAATGCTGATTAACAATAATTCCTCGGTTCTTTTCCTGCTTCTCGATCGAAGTAGTGATACGTAATCCTTTCCATACATTGCTCTGAATATCCATTTTCTCGGTCCAAGCTGCGCTTCTTGGCTCCTCCAACCGACTAAATCCACCTATGCCTGAAATCCCCACACCGAGTCCACCGTGCCAAGGATTCCACCAGGAACGTGGTGCTGCTTCAGGATAGGAGCTATCCAGCCATTCTTCTCCATGGTGCTTCAGGGAATGCACAACACTGCCGAAATCAGGAGCAGCTGCAATAGAAAGAACTCCGTTGCTCACAGTGTAAATAGGCCCCGCTGGTCCCTCTTCTGTGCCACAGATAACAGCTGCTGTTTCCGTTTGAGGGAACCAGAGGCCTGTTCGCTCTTGAATACGATCCTCTCCACGATAGACGACTCGAACCTTCTGTCCTGATTGGCTGTGTTCTAAAGAAGATTCCACTTCCTCAGGTGAGAGCTCAAAGCCCGCGGAGTGCAGATTCTGCTCTCTTTGCAGCTCCATCTCAGCGACTTTCTGCTCCTCTCCTCTATCCGTTTGTACATACAGTTCGAGGCTTCCATTAAGCGAAGTCATCTTTCGTTCGATTAACTCCGCATGAAGCGCACCCGCCGCAAACGGATTTCCACCACCGAGTGTTAGTTCAAGATGATCATCCAACACTGGTGTGATCGGATCCACCTGCTTCCGTGCAAAGGTGCGGAAATCCGACCACTTCAGGAAGGTGTTTAAAGCGAACACCAGTGTCTTTGTTCGTACGACATCTCCAGCAGAGATTTGACCAAGTTTATGCTCCAGACCAAGTGGATACTCCGGACGAAGCAGCTTCAGCGAAGGATCCCAGCAAACGCCGCATGTGACATTTTCTTCCTTGCTAAACAACCAATTTTCCGTAATTTGAGCGCTGTCCCAATTACCCGGATCACCCGAATAAGAATCGCCCATGTCTACGTAATGACCCTGATAAGGCAGGATGAGCCGTTTGCCAAAAAATCCGAAATTGGTTAGCAGATACATATCCTCTTCCAACGTTTGGTTACTAGTATTGCATACCTCGCTATAAAACTCAGCGATTCCGTTTGCAAAGAGCTTAGCCACTCTTTTTATCTCCAGACCCGGGAATTCATCCGATTCATAAAGGGTCTCTAAAACTTGGCCCTCTCCTTCGGAATAGATCTTCACTTCTTTAGCCTGTTTCTTCGAGAATTCTTCGGCGAATGGTTTACCTAACTTCGGATGGGTCAGCCAGAAATTATGGCTCGAGCCGGGATATTCAATCCACATCCCATTATCGTTATTATTAAGATGTACGGAGTAGGCGCCGTTTACAGCCACCCACTGATCCCCGTTTTCCCCACCAAAGCGGCCATGTGTTCCTTTCATTAGCACAGATAATTGGCTGATGAAGGACACTGCCTTCTCTCCAGCCGGAACGGCCGTTACCTCAATATCCCGTGAATAAAGGCCATATGAATTTAGGGTAAAGGGCACCCGGATGGAAGCCTTACCTTTAGCTGGAACCGAGAAGCTCACTGCCCGATCCGCCCACGTCAAAAATTCTTCCTCTGGCAAATCAAAAGAAAATTCCGCTTCCGCTGCAAAATTATTCTCAACATTCAAATATATCTCAGCGGGAAGACCCGGATACAGCTCACGTGTTGGCAACTCCATCAGCATTTTCAGCGGGAATTTAGGAGTAACACCTATACGGAACTCAACGCGCTTGCCACCGATGATCCATTTGCTCATAACCACGGGGTGAGTCTTCTTGTCGTTTTGCTCTTCACGAATCGGATCAAGCTCGAACTCACCTTCTACAATAACTGTTTCTCCTGGCGCCAGTGTTGGTGCAGCAGACAAGGCAAAACGAATATTTTTGTCATTTTGGCCTTTGATCTCAATAGCCAGATCAGACGCCGAACGATTCTTGATGTGATAGCGAATCTTGTAGGTGGAACCGAATACAAGATCGTGATCGTCAATCTCCGTGGAGATTTCATAGTCAGGTGTATCAAGAGCCGTCAAGCCGCGACCGGTCTTCTCGAATTCTGTACGTAAGGAAAGTTCTCCCTTTTGCCAAGTGTAATCGAAGAAATCAAAACCACGCTCCCGGCGACCATCCGGCTGAATGGGCAGTTCACGGGTGCTATCTGCATACCAATCCAGCTGCTCAAAATAAGGAGCGAGTGCTTCCGTTTGCAGAACCGTCGGAATGAAGTTCATCAGATGGACGTAATCCTCATTTTTTTCCCAAAAGAATCCACATTTCTTATACATCGGTACGGCCTTCGTATTACCTGCCCAAGTAAACAGATCAAGTCGCGGCCAGCCCGCTTCAACTGTTCGGCGAACAGCGTTCAAAATCAGGTTACGACCTACCTTGTATCCGTGATAATCAGGTCGCACATTCAACAGCGGAACATACAAAGCTCCTTCGTCTTGACGGTAATGAGCAAAACTGCAGAAGCCGACCACTTCCTCACCATCAACGGCGAGAAACACATTCAGATTGGACGAGATTTCCATCTCGCGGCGCACGGTATCCTCTGTTCTCTGATTGGTGCCTCCTCCCCAGCTTTCGTTGCTACGGTTCCACATTTCTGCGACCGCCTTAGCGTAAGAAGGATCATATTCGATAATGCGGATTTGTTCCGCTGTAGTCTTTACAGTCATGCTCTCATCTCCTTATTCCTCAAATATGAGTATGTATTCGCAAAAAGTTATTCTAGATAACATCTCTACAACTTTATTCAAATAACTCCTACGAGTTCTTATTATACTATTAATTGGAAGGCAGTTACGAGGTAAAAAACTTGATAAAAAATTCTTTCTGCTCCATCAAAATTTCATTTGTCTGATTATTTATTTTATGCATACAAAAAGACGAAACGCATAGTTGTTGATGTAATACGTTTCGTCTTTTCATAAGGTTTCTAATAGTTTAAATCACTTGTGAGAATCGCCTGTTACGTAATCTATTAGTTTTCGCGCAAATGCACTAGCAATCCATCAGCTCCAGTCACCAACATGTCAGTGCCTGTCCAAAGCATTTCATTAAAATTATAGAATTCATTATGCTCATAAAAGTTCCAACTCTTTAAATCCTTCGAGACTCCGATTCTGTTGCTGCTTATGAAACGGTAATCTTTTCCGGTCCAAACCAATCTACTAGCGTTACTGCTGGCGGCATGGGTTTCTATATATTGATCATATTGTCCCTTTACTGATGTCCATTGCAGACCATTAGCTGAGCTATAAATATGATCCGATACAATGATGAATTTATCCTTCGCCCATTGTACATTCAAGAAAGTGTAAGCTTCTTCATAGTCGTTCTGCTGTTGCTTCCAATTAGGGAGATCATTCCCCAGCGTAAAGGTCTGCAGATTCCATTTGGTTAAATTAGTACTCTGTAAAACGATGGCTTTACTGCCATTAGTTCCGACTACAACAGTGGTTCCGTTATGAGTAGCAATGTCCGTCAGCTTACCAGACCAGTTGTAGATTTTTTTCCAGGTTGTTCCGTTCTCTGAAGAGTAAATCATCGACTTCTTATCATTGCCTTTAGCATGCCCGATAGCTACATACTGTTTGCCAGTCCAAATCACGTGTTTCATTTCGGCATCCAGAGGCTTATTGTTTCTGTTCCAAGCAATACCATCTTTGGATGTCCAGGCATATTGCAATCCTACCGCTACAAAAACGTTACCATTCCAAGCCACGGAGGTCAGACCGTTTACTGTAGTATCCTCCCTGTTACCCAGCAGCATCTGCTGCCAATTCTTTCCGTCCTTACTCGTTGCAACAGTTGGAACTGCATACGTATAAAGTGAGCCAACGGCGACATATGTTCCATTTCCTTTTACAACTTGACTGTAGGAAGCATCAGGCTTCGCACTCTGCTTCAAATCCCACTTTAAACCGTCTTTGGATACGGCCAGACGGGTACCTGAATAACCAACAAAACCTTTCCCGGTATAGGTCACCATCATCCCCAAAGGCATATTAGGAATTTTCTGCTGCTGCCATTTCACTTTATCGGTAGATACAAATACTATACCCTCTTCGCGAAATCGAGTAGCGTAGATTAGGTATTGCTTGCCATTCCAGAATATTTTGCTGCGGCTGTACAGACCGGAGAACATCTCTGAAGTTCTGACAAGCTTGAAATTAATTCCATCCTTAGTACTGAGGTTATTGCCTTCGGTATCATAAAATACTAGCGTGCCATCTGACTGAAGCTCATCAAAAGTCAACCAATAATTACGAATCGGTTTTCCATTTATTGTTGCTTTATATTTCAGATTGTTATTTACTTTACCAGACTGTTGAGTCCACTGGCTTAAATTATCAGATGTATACACAATCAGCTCAACATTTCGTTTATCGCTCAGGATATAAAGGAATTGATTACGAGTACTAGCGGAGCCATAGTACGCATATCCCCCGTAAGTCATCATATAACGTTTACCATTCCAGTAAATCTGATCGAGACGTTCACCAACCGTGCCTTGCAAGTTCCACATGCTTCCGTCCGTGGAAGTGTAAACTTCCGTCTTCATGGTTTGATCCGGATAAGACAACAGAATGAATTGATTATTCTGCCAAGTGATCGTGTAAGCTTTCAATACCGATGACTGTAGTTCAACTGCTGTTTCGATCCACTTTTCTCCATCCAGAGAATAATACAGATGAGGTAAGCTTAAATTCTGATCACTTAAAAAGAAGCGATCATGTTGATAAGTGATACTTATTTTGCTTGAATTGATCGGTAAAGGCTTTGTACTCCAGGTTGCACCCCAATCTTTTGATACAAGGAATCCCGTCAACTTAGGAATAATAACCAGGCCCTTACCATTGCTGGCAGCTTGCCCTAGCTCGTTTCCCTTAACACCATCATAAGTAAATGTGAACTGCTTCTCTGCGTCCACTGTTAACGCGGAAAAGGCAACTTTTTCCGGAGTAGCAATAGTCTTTTGATCTGACCCGGTACCAGACTGCTGCTTGGAGTTATCTCCCCAAGTTACTGCACTTCCATCCGCCAGAAGCGCAAAAGAATGAGCCGCCATACATCCGTTGCTCAATCCAACGGCATTGTTCAGATTTGAAACCTTGACCGGTTCCACAGAATACTTGGTGGTCCCATCTCCCAGTTGGTTTCGATCGTTGAAACCCCAGGCCCAGACTGTCCTATCCTCTTTCAGAACGGTGTAAAAGTTCTCTCCAGAAGTAATATCCTGAATGCTCTCTAATCCTTCAATCCGTTCAACTGCCCCTTCTTCTCCCTGCAGAAGCTTGAGATTGATTACACCTGTGTTTGAACTTGAAGTATAAATGGTTGAGACACCCCAACCCCATACCTGTCCATCCTCTGACAAGGCATAATTGGGCTGGTTCGTTTGCCCATCAATAATCTTCTTGATACCAGAAAGACCTTCAACCTGGATAGGAACCGATGATTTATTGCCGATACTCCACACTGTTCCGTCGTTTTTAATAGCGTATGTATCAAAGAATGCCTTAAAGTCAGCATTTGAAAGCTCAGGTCTTTTTACCGCTGCTTTGCCGGGTTCAGAAGGCACATACATCCAGACGGTACCATCACTCTGTGTGGCATAGACATATGCCTTGGCATCGCTGATCTGTACGATCTGCTTAAGCCCCTTAATCTGACTAAATGATGCAGTATCTTTTGAATAGTTAAACCGTCCCCATACCGTACCGTCTTTTAGAAGTACCTGTAGAAATTGGTTACCACCTTGAATATCTTTAATCGGCTTATCTTTAAAGAAAGAAACTTCTTGAGGAGCTGCATTCCCTATCTCCCCAAAGCTATTATATTGACCCCAAGCCCACAGATTCCCTTGGATATCTAAAGCATAGGATTGAAGATTGCTGGCAACAATCTTTTGCACTTTCACACCGGTATTAGCTCCCTGATTCCCTACTTCTAAGGCTTTAGCAGAAGGAACTGCGGTAATAAACGTTCCGGTAATTAGCAGTAGTATTAAAACTATCAATGTTATATTCCTTGGGACTACTCTCTTAAATAAATTCATAGTATGTTCTCTAAACTCCTTCGCATCCTTAATTAACCAATGTTTCTTCCTAATCTCTGAACATGGGACCTCTTGCAGTATTAAACTTCACCACTCTCCTTCAGGAATATTATACTATCATTTCCATAAAACACTTATTGAAAAAAAGGAGGTTTTGTAAAACTATTGAGTAACGAAAATAAGACCATGCCTTCTGTATTAGCTAATTTATTTTGCGTAGTATAATAAAAAGCTGTCGAGTCTCCCTCGACAGCTTCGAATCTACTCTAGGAGCAGCCATTCTATTTAACAACTCTCCACACGATCTGCTGATCTATTTTTCAAATTCGCGATACCTACAATGCCAATCAACAGCACGCAGAAAGAATAAGGAAGTGCCATATTAGCGGTGTATAAAGCTGTGCCTATAACTGGACCTATGAATGATCCGCCACCTTGTAGGGCCGCAATAAAGGAAGCAACGCTTCTTTGCTCATGGTCTTGAACCGCCATTGAAGCACCGGCACTGTAGCCAAGCAATGTAAAGCCGATGCCGATTCCCAAGAATGTAAAGTCCACATAAGCAAATCTGATAAACAATAACAAACCTAGCAGACCCAAAGCCACAAATAATAGCCCTACGAGCAGCACCTTTTTAGGATGCCATTTGAGATATTTGCTGATCACAATTTGCGAGAGCACCACCATTACTCCAGAGATAGCCAGACCCGTTCCAATTAACTGAGTGGCTTGCTGGGTGCTATATCCAAGGCTGTCTTGCACAAAAAATCCGATAGTAACCTGCACGATATTCAGCGCAAACGATAGCAAAAGTCCAATCCATAAATAGAGGCGTATCCGTCTGTCGTTGGGTGAAAGTGAAATCGCCTGCCGTTCAATCTCGATATTCTTTTCTTTAGGAATAAACACTAGAAACAAAATAGCTAAGGTGAATAATAATATCGCTGCGGCGTACATTGGCGAGGTGAGTCCCAGCGAAGCCATTCCTCCGCTCATTGCAGGTCCTACTACGAAGCCAAGTCCATTGGCTGCACCGAATAATGCCATTCCCTGAGTACGGGTCTCTTTTGTACTCCAGCCCATAACATAAGCCTGTGCTAATGCCGGAATACCTCCAAAGAAAAAGCCGGCGATTGCACGAAGGATAAAGAAACTCCAAAATAGGCTGGTTTTGCTCTCAGCATGTACTGCATAATCAGCCAGCAATGCAAAAATGACTAGTGTTGCCATATAGACGAACATAATCGAAGCGAGCAGCCATTTTCGGATCATGAATGTTTGTTTTTCCCAGAAATATCCTCCGAGCAGCCAGCAAAGTCCCGCTACCGATACCAAACATCCTGATTGAAAATCACTAAGTCCCAAATTTCGGGCAAGCGGGCCAATAATCGGATTAAATGCGGCTATCGATATCATCCCTGTAAGTACGATAAGAAACATAATACTCAGTCTGTATTTCATGAAATCCCCTTCTCCTCTCAAGTAAACCAAAACAATATACGATTCATAATCGCTGTGTTCATCGTACTATGCCTGGAAGTCAGGCCTCTACCCGATGGCGGATTACTTTACTGGTTATCGGGATTATTAGTAGAACACAAAAAAACTGCTCCTAAGAGCAGTTTAAGTGATAACCTTTCAATCTACCGTCCCAATATTCTCCAAGTGCAATGAACTTTCGGAGCTAACGCCCGCTTCCGTACTCAGAGTAGTAAGTGCTTGTTTAAGATCCTCTTTATTCACATACACGTATGGACTCTTCCAAAGAGATTCCACATGTAAGGAATTGATATGATCTGGTTTGAGTTTAGGGAAGTTCAACAACCATTGCTGGAGATCTGCTTGTGGAATATCTGTCTTCACATTTTCACCGATGATGTCCAATACATTCCCCCATTGGGACACGCCTTGGAAATTCCCTAGCTTATCCAGAATCTGCTTAATTACTTGCTGCTGTCGATCATTGCGCTGAAAATCGGAGGATTCAGCCGTTCCTTGATTCGATTTGCGGTATCGCACAAAATCAAGCACATGTTTGCCATCCAGCTTCTGCAAGCCCTTCTTCAAGTCGATGTTCGTTCCATCTGCCGAATCGATATATTTCATATCCATATCGACATCAATGGTTAGCCCGCCAAGCAAATCCACCGTCTCCTTCAGCACATCAAAATTCACCACCACCATGTGATCAATTGGCAGACCTAGTAAATTGCTGAAAAACTCTTTTGTATTAGGGATAGCTTCAGTTTTATCTTTTATGTAATGGTATGCATAATAATAATTAGCTTTTCGAGAGGGCAATGATTTAGGTTTTAGTAACAAATCCCTCGGTATAGATAAGAAACTCGTCGACTTCGTGTCAGGATTGAAGCTGACAAGCATTAACACATCGGTATTCATTACCCCACCACCACCGTCCCGACTATCTACCCCGGCAAGCAGAAAAATCATAGGTTCAACCGATACCGTCTCCTTTTTTTCCTCTAGGGCAGCGGTTGGCTGGACGTTGATTGGAGCAGCCATGCGCTCTATCGCGTTATCCGTTTTTTTGTATAAATACCCTGCATATACTCCAATTCCGATAATCGTTGCGCCTAAGACAAGTCCAATGCTCGTCAGAATTTTACGAGTTGTTGTCCATTTGCGTTTGTTAGTCATAATTCCCTCCACTCAGTTCCAGTAGCTTTTTCAAACCGTGCTTTCATCCTTATGGACTTTCACACTTAGCACTATGCCAATCGCAATCATATTAGTAAGTAACGAGCTACCTCCATAACTAATAAACGGCAAGGATATCCCCGTTAGGGGCAGCAATCCAAGATGCATTCCAAGGTTAACAGAAACTTGAAAGATAATCATGGCGATAAATCCGGTGACAACATATGCTCCTGCACGATCCCTGCTTTCTAGTGCGATAAAGATCATTCGATAGACGAGCAATAAATAAAGCATCAGCAGCACAGATGAACCTATAAAACCGTATTTTGCACCGATGACCACATAGATCGAATCGGAATACGCGTAAGGAATATATCCTTTTCGCAAAAAAATACCTTCACTACCCGATAATCCACCGGAGCCAATGGCAATCATTGCGTTTTTGACATGCCAAGATTTATCCGGATCACTCTGAGGGTCTAAAAAAGCCTGAATTCTTGACAATTGATGGGGCTCGACAATCTTGGATAACAAGTCGAAATTGGCATAGTAGAGCCATAGTATCGTGCCGATCGAAATAATCACCACACCGAGGATCAAAATCATATATAGAGCACGGATGTTACCAATCCAAAGCATACTAAGCAATATGCCAGCAAAAACGAGCGCTGTACCCAAATCGGGTTGATCCATGATCAAAATGAAAGGAATTAAAAAAATGAAACAAACCGGTACTAAATCTTGAAAAAAGCGAAGCTGCTGTCCTTCTCGTTTACCCAATAGATGAGCAATGAGCAATACCGTACATATTTTAGCCAGCTCGGAGGGCTGGAGCTGAAAGCTCCCAATACTTAACCAACGCACGGCACCATTGAGGTTTTCCCCAACCAGCTTAACTAGCACAAGTAGACCAATACCCACGCTATAAAAGAGATACGCTAACCAGCCTAATAGAATCTTATAATCTACCAATGCGATGAATAACATGGGTATGCAAAATAAAGCAAATAAATACAATGAACTGATGTAAAGTCCGTCTAACCGTGTATCCGTAGTCGCTCCATAAATAGCAACAGTACCAATACCAACTAGGCCTGTTACGAGAAAAAGTACGGATCTGTCCAGCTTTGCAATTTTGGTGGAGATAAACATGAAACAACCTCTATTTAATTTCTGTATTTTTCTTGTTGTAAAATGAGCATCATAAATAATCCGCCTGTGCACAAATACATCTTGCTTCAAGATGAAGCTGAAGTGCAGCGGATTATAAAGTGGAATGATTATCTCAGATCAAATTTGTCCTGATACGCCTTCTTCGATAACAGCTTTAATTTATCTTCACTCAGCGTGTAAATATCCAGTCCGTTCCCTGCCTCGCCCAATGACCAGCCCAGTGCGAGTTCGTTATGGCCATCATCATCGACATCATAGAATCCGGCATAATCCAGGCCATACCCAAACCCCTCAACCTCCGAAATCTTTTGCCACGCTTCATTTTCCTGCCTAAGCAGCATCGCTTTTATAGAAGAACCTTTGTTTTTGCTGTACTCATATACAACTACAGCTTCGTCAATACCGTCTCCATCCATATCCCCAAAGGAGATAGCATGATCCTCTTGTCCTTCCAACGGAGTTATCAATTGAGCTTTGTCGGGAAGCCATTTGATAAATTCCTGACTCGTTTTGTCTCGCTGCAGGCTTGCTTCTGATGATGGAGGCTTAATCAGCTCTCCTGGTGTTGCCGGCACTCCGCATCCTCCGAGCAAAATTAACGTTGTTAACATAGCACCTATTTTTATGAATTTGCTCGGCATTTGGATCATCGACTCCTCGCTTGTCCGCATATATAGTATTTTATCTGTGAAAGAGATGAAAGTGGTTATGAAATAGTTAAATTTGAGCTCTATTTATATCGGCAAGTCAAATTGGACAATCGTCCCCTTGCCTAAAGTACTGCTTATTCGTAGTTCCCCATGATGCAATGTAATGATCTGTTCCGAGATAGACAGACCCAAACCGCTGCCTGACGCCTGTTGGTCCGCTTTGTAGAATTTTCGCCGCACATTCTCTAAATCCGCTTCTGCGATGCCTGACCCAGTATCCTCAACTGTAATTACAACTTTCCCTGAAACCGTATGGGCAGTAATAAGAATTCGACCTGAGGAACTAGTGAATTTGAGCGAATTATCAATGAGATTAATCATGACTTGCTTCACACGATTCTCGTCAGCTTGAATGACAGGCAAATTCTCTTCTATTTTCACTTCGAGCAAGATGCCTTGTCGGGTTGCTCTAGGGGTGAGTTGTCTGCCAATATGCTGCAACAGCCCTGTTAGATCCACAGTTGTAAGGTGAATTGCGATTCTTCCGTTATCCAATTTGGAGAAATCGAGCAGTTCATCTACCATATGAGTTAACCTGTCACTCTCAGATTCAATGATATCTAGCCCATCATGAAATAGAGCCTGATTACTCTCCCCACCCGCCTTCAAGGTGATTACCCAGCCTTTGATCGAGGTCAATGGCGTACGCAGTTCATGGGATACGGATGCGATAAAATCATTCTTAAGCTGTTCACTGTTCGAGATTCGACTGGCCATCATATTTAATGTATCCGCCAAGGATCCAAGCTCGTCTTGATAGCGCTTTTGTACTCTTATGCTGAAATCTCCTTCGGACATTTGGTCTGCCGCCTGTTTCAGATCTTTAATGGATCTGGTTATGGTCCAAGATAGTAATAATCCAAGCAAGGTGACGATACCAATCACGAGCATACCTACCCCGATCAGCAAAACCGCAATTTGATTAACTGTATGTATCGTTTCCGTTAAAGAGGTAATAAACCTAACTTCCCCAATGATGTTATCTTTGGCTTGTAAAGGATAGGACACCGTAAAAATAGCTTCCTCGGTTACAGGGTCCTCACCCTTCCAACTGTTAGGCTGCCCTTTTATGGCTGCTTGTACATCCATGTTATCTGTCATCGCAAAATCGCCTTGGATTCCGTTCGAATCCTGCAAAAGCCGACCTTCAGCATTAATAATCTGTACCTGTGCATCGGAATGACTGGCAAAGCCCTTTAACAACCGATCCGATTGTGCCTCTAAATCCTCGTCGCTAAAATATTGCTGATAAAAAGAAGCCGACAGTTCCGCCTGATTCATCAGGGTTTGCTCTATATTATGAAAATAATAATAACGTACAGATAAATTAAGGATAATCTCAAGAATGAGCACCGTAAGACAGATCACTACAAAATAGCTTCCTACTAATCTTTTCTGAATACCCATTCTTCAACCATCCTTTCTAAAGCGGTATCCGAGCCCCCATACAGTCTCAATCCAATGCGGGTTAGAGGCGTCCTCTTCAATCTTCTCTCTTAGCTTACGCACGTGAACATCTACTGTCTTTGGATCGCCAATATAATCCTCACCCCAGACCAGGTTCATTAATTCATTCCTAGATAGTGCTGTATCCGGATGCTCTAGAAAGGTCTTCAGCAACTGGAATTCCTTCGGGGTTAATTCAATAATGTCATCGTGTTTAAACATCTTGTTCGAGTTCAGATCCAGGCGAATCGGTCCGGCTTGAAGGATAGTTCTTTGCGGTTTTAGAGCTGTTTCTGTACGGCGCAATATCGCTTTAATCCGTGCCACCAGTTCTAATGGATTAAAAGGTTTCACAATGTAATCGTCGGCACCCATTTCAAGGCCATTGATTTTATCCAGATCTTGTCCTCGTGCTGTTAAAAAAATGATGATGACCCCAGGGTCCTGCTCTCTTACCTTCCGGCAAATCTCAAACCCATTCAAATCCGGCAGCATGATGTCCAGAACAATAACGTCTGACCGGTTCGCCTCAAAGCTCTGCAATGCTTCTTCTCCACAAGCAGCTTCACTAACCATAAACCCATTATTCGTTAAATTTATAGCTATAAACCGTCTAATATTATCGTCATCTTCCACAATAAGAACTTGATTTCGCTCTACAGTATTCATGCTCTTCACCCCTATAAACCAGTATTCAAACAAGCAAAAAAAACAAAAAAACTCTCCCGGTAAAGAGAGAGTCTTGTCTCAGATCCCTGTAATTAAATCACAAGTGGATATTACTCTATATCGCTATGCTTGTCAAAAATCTAATCCAAATACACAGCCTTACCCGTTTGTGCAGATTCATAAATCGCTTCTAATATTTGCGAAACAACATATGCCTGTTCAGGTGTTACAACCGGGTCTTTATCCTGTTCAATAGCTTCGATCCACTTTCTTAATTCGATGTCAGGTGCACTCTCTGCTTTTCCTTCATAGTAAGCAACGCCGCCTGCCCCAAGCTCAATTTTATTGGTGTACAGCTTGCTGAATTTCTCTCCATTAATTCTAAGTCCGTCCTTCATATCAGCGCCTGCTTCAGTTCCGCTTAAGCTGCACTTCGCTTCATGTACGTCCAATGAATTGAGTGCCCAGCTCGCTTCCAGCATAATTGTGGCGCCATTCTCCATTACGACCATCCCAAACGCTGAGTCCTCCACGGTGAACTTTTTAGGGTCCCAAGGTCCCCAAGCGTTGGCGGCCTCTTCTTTTTGCGAGAGTTCATGATATTTGGTGCCCAGCACGACTTTCGGTTTATAGTTATCCATCATCCACAGCGTTAGATCCAGCGCATGGGTTCCGATATCGATCAGTGGCCCTCCACCTTGCTTCTCTTCATCGAGAAATACGCCCCATGTCGGTACCGCTCTCCGTCTGATGGCATGTGCTTTTGCAAAATAGATATGACCAAGCTCCCCGGACTCACATGCTTTTTTCAAATATAAGCTGTCTTCTCTGTAGCGGTTGTCATATCCAATGGTTAACTTCTTGCCTGTACGTTTCGCCGCTTCCACCATTCGTTTGGCATCTGCTGCCGTTTTAGCCATTGGTTTTTCGCACATGACATGTTTTCCTGCTTCAAGGGCTGCAATTGAGATCTCTGCATGAGCGTCATTCGGCGTTAGCACGTGAATAATATCAATAGAATGATCTTTCAACAATTCAGTATATTCTGTATAGACTACAGCTTCAGAACTTCCGTATTTCTCCGCCGCTTCTTCCGCACGTTCTTTAATAATGTCACAGAAGGCAACGATCTCAACCTTACTTTGTCTGCTCAAACTTGGTAGATGCTTCCCGTTCGCGATTCCACCACACCCAATAATTCCTACGCGAAAAACTTTACTCATTTCATTCACCCTCACTTCTAATTAGTTTGTTTTGTATTTCGATAAGTTGCTGGAGTCATGCCTAAACGCTTGCGAAATACGATATGCAAATACGTTGCATTCGTAAATCCTTCGGATTGAGCGATTTGTTCGATCGGATAATTGCTTTCTTCAAGCTTACGGCAGACCGCTTTCAACCGGATATCCTCAAGCGCCCTACTGAAAGATTGTTCGGCGTTAACTTGTTTAAACACTCGCTGCAGCTGCCTTGAACTAATATTCAGCTTTTCAGCAACATTCTCCAAAGTAACGGCTCCTGAATAATTAGCTTCCATATATTGAATGGCATATTGGTACCGATAAGTTGACATATCTCTAACAGGCGCTTCTGTTCGAATTCCACCAGCATCATACGCTCTTACTGCCTTTAATAAAATGCTAATTACGAGATGTTTAATGGAAGTATAATATCCCGTTAATTTACCTTCACAAGCTTCATAGGCTTCAAGAAAACATTTCATAGCGCTGTGATAATCTTGTGCTGGAACTAGCGGTAACTGCTTTAGCTTCTGAACACAGGTCTCAGCCTCCGCAACCTCCCAAGGATCTACGTCCTCTCTGATCTTCTCTTTGATGTCCACATGTAGACACAGTTCTTCCATGGATTCTTCTGGATCCGCCTCTTGGCGATGCATGACACCCGGTCCGGTTAAATAGAGCATTCCCTCCGACAAAGGGTATTGCAGATCGCCAAGAATAACTTCTCCCTTTCCTCGTGGAATAAAATGAAACTCGAACTCAGAATGATTATGGAAATCTATGACTCTTCCCGGCGGAAAAGAGATCAAATGAAATCTAAGAACTGTAATCTCGTAATGTCCCCATTGGATTGAAATATCCAATCTCTCGAGCATATCATGTTTCTCAAACATCATCTCATAGGGAAAGTTACTCAATATAACATCCTCCTGACAGGTGGAGACCGGTTAAGCGTCTAGATCTGCTAACCGAACCATACGAGCTTCTTTAGCAGAACGATTCGCCGCTTCCATTAATCTCGTAAGGTCCACAGCAATTTGAACATTCTCGGTGGCGAAAGTATCCTTTTGGATATGATTAACCCACTGATGGAATGCGCTTTCACGATTAGCATGTAGCGCTACTTCTTTCCATCCTTCCTCTTTGTCAGCGGATTTGTTACTTCTAAGGAGAAGCTTATCCTCTGGTGTTCCGTAAAGAAGAGTTCCTTCGGTTCCATGTACCTCGATGGTAAACGGCGAATGACTATTCACGAAACCAGCCTCGACCACACCAATTGCTCCTGAATTCGTAAATAATGTTACCACTGCATTATCTTCTACTTCCTTGCCCGTGACATAACCAAAATTAGCACTTACACCGGTCACCTCTTGACCTAAGAAAAGCTTCGTCAAATACATAGGATGACAGCCCAGATCAATCAAAGCTCCGCCACCACATTGTTCCAAGCTATAGAAATGATCGGGAAGCCAGTTTTCTGTAGCCCCATTATGGGATAAGCGTACTCTAACGTAGGTGATCTCTCCGAGCAGTTCTTGACTTAGAACTTCTTGAATCGTTAACGCGTATCCATCATTTAGACGTGGCAAGGATACGGTCAGCTTCACCTCGTTCTCTTCCACTGCGCTTATGATCTCTTCAACTTCTTTATGTGTAGGGGCAATTACTTTTTCCGTAAAAATATGTTTGCCCGCTTTAGCCGCAGCAACAATTACATCTCTATGCACATTGGTAGGCGCATCCACTATGACAGCATCTATATCCTCTTGCGCAAGCAGGTCCTCCAGTGAATCGAAAAAAGGAACATTTAAGCTTTCGGCAGCTTTTTTCCCACGCTCTGCATCTTCATCCCAAACCGCAGCCAATACAGTATCCTCATGTTCTTGAGCTTGCTTCGTATAGTCCCAAGCATGTACATGCCAATAGCTAATCTTACCAATTTTTATCGTCATTTGCTTGTGCCTCCTGTATATATGTTATTCTGACATCTACTAATAAAATATCACATAACAAAGCCCTTTATTAGTAGGGAAATGCGACATTTAATATATAATATTACGACACAAAAGTAATTAAGTTATAAATGAGCAAAAAGGACCACCCCATTCGGGCAGCCCTGTCTGCATGCAAGTTCATCAGCTATTTTATTCCTCTTCCTCCACAACGCCTAGCGCACGGTTCTTCTCTTTGAAACGGTCGTTATGGGACGAGACGTAGGCCATGTAAGGGGCTTCCGGTTCCATGTACTTCTTCGCACTATTTAACGCTAAAATACCGCTGGTGAAAGTACCCGCAATCAGCTCCACCTTGCTCGGATAAGTAACGAAATCACCCGCCGCGTAGATACCCGGAATGTTGGTAACCATTTGGTCGTCTACCTGCATGTTCCATTCATTCATATTAAGCCCCCAATTACGGATCGAACCGTAATCGCACCTCATCCCGTGACTGACGACCACCGCATCGACCTCAAGCTTCTGTTGCTCGCCTGTAACAGTATGAGCTACGGTGACAGTGTCTATAGTTGTACCATCCTGGCTATGAAGCGCTTCTACCGTAAAGAGGGTAAGGATCGTCACGGAAGACTGTTTCATTTGGCTTACAGTCCTTTCGTGTCCTCCGAATTCACCGCGTCGATGGACTATCGTCACGCTGGCCGCAATCGGTTCCAGCTCAACAGCCCAATCCACCGCGGCATCACCGCCGCCAGAGATCAATACCCGCTTGCCGCGAAAGCCGTCCAGCTGCTGCACCGTATAATGCAGATTGATCACTTCGAAACGATCTGCTCCCTCGATCTCCAGCTTTGCCGGCTTGCGAGCGCCATAACCGATGGCCAGAATAACCGTCCGAGTGAGATGCTGCTCACCAGCATCTGTCGTCAGCAGAAAATTCCCATCCTCCTGCCGCTCACAATGCTGGATACGCTGGCCGAGCACAATCATCGGCTCAAAGGTTTGTGCTTGCTGAACCAACTGGTCGATCAGCTTTTCCCCGCGGACAGGGGTGATCCCTCCAACATCCCAAATCATTTTCTCCGGGTAGGTCAGTATGCGTCCACCCAATTCGTCCTGAGTTTCTATGAGCTTGGTTTTCAGTTCTCTCATGCCACTGTAAAAGGCCGTGTACAATCCCGTAGGGCCGCCGCCAATAATCGTAACATCGAATAATTCCAGAGAATGGCTCATGACTGCTCTCCCAACATAACTGGAAGCTGCTTAATTAGCGCTTCTCTCGCGAGCGGATCTGTTGTAATGCCCAGCCCCCCGTTTACAAAATAAACTTTCCCCGCTTTTACGGCCGGCAAATCTCTCCAGATCGGCTCGTTGATCATTCGCTTAACCTCATTAAGCTCAGGACCGTCAAAATAAACAATAAAGATTCGGTCTCCTGCTATATTCGGAAGCACTTCAGCAGATATGTCCGAGTATCCGTAGTTCTCTGGATCATCAATCAGCTCTTGGATACCTGCTGTCGGTTTGAATCCTTTCTCATGATAGACAAACGTTGGCAAATAGCTGGTCGTATACACGCTAAGTCTATTTTGACCTAGCATATATTGAAAGACAGAAGCCGTCTCACCGCTCTGAATGGTGCCCTTCTGCAGCAGAGAATCCCACATTTCATTAATGTCAGCCTCATGCTTCGCTAGAAATTCATCCGCCTCTTTCTCAAAGCCTAGCCAATCGCCAATCCTCTTCACACGTACAGGCATTGGATCCCACTCATTCGTCTGAATAACTGGCGCAACTTTTCTCATAACTTCAAGCTGCTGCGCATCCGTCATCGAGGTAATAATTAGATCAGGCTCCAGCTCAATCAACTTCTCCGGGCTCGGCGGCCAGCCCACATCGGCAACGTCTTTCACTTCATCCCTGTACACGGCATATTGAAGCCCATCCTGAATCAGTCCAATAGGTTGAACGCCAAATAGCAAAATATCCCCGACTGTGTTATCTGTATAAATAATCCGCTTGGGCGAACTTGGAATCTCCACCTGTTTATCGTAAGCATCCATCACAAACTTGGTTGCTGATATATTTTCTTGTCCGCTTCCTTGGTTTGTTGCAGCCGCCCTTGTATTTGTCGATTTTGCTTCGCTGCCTCCGCCGTTGCTGCCACACGCACTTAATGCCATTGCGATACAAAGTACAGTTAGACCTTTCCGTATATTCTTGCTTTGAATTACCATCATTGTCTCCGCCCATCTCTCTGTTTTATTGATAATCATTATCAACTATAGCCAGTATAGTTTTTGCCCTTAACTCCGACAAGGATAGGATGGGACGTTATTTTATACTATTGGGCTGCTTAATAACTAGAAGGAATCGATTGATATCTATGTAGCTTTGCTGTATGATTCCTTTAATTGATAACGATTCTCAACTAAGCTTGGAGGTTTTCACTTGGACAGGAACGGTTTAGAGGTTACAAAGCCGGTACATACCCTTTATTTTGAATTGCACCATTTACAACATGTTGTTACTTCCCCATCAAGTGGAATCCCCCCGCAACCGTTGACCTCATATACCTTGTTAGTCACAGAGGAAGGTGAGGGCACGCTAGGGTGGAATGATGAAGAGTATACGTTAAAGGCCGGAAGCTGCTGGCTATTTAATCCTGGATCGATTATCGACATGAGCATATTTCACGGTCAGGGCAGCTTGTTTTGGTTGCTCAACTTTTCTATCCTAGGCAACACAGCCAGACCCGTCGCAACCTATTTGCAAGTCGGTGAATGCCGTATTTCCTCTACTAAAGTTCCGCTGCGCATCGTCAGGGAAATCAGCAAATATCAGAATGATAAGTCTGCTGCACGGCAAATGGACAATCACACGAGATTCCAAAAGTTGATGCGAATCATGATAGAGAGCACGGAAGATCAGCCTGCTTCCGAAACAACACGTCAATCTGTACTAGCTATTATTGAACAGCTCAAAGAGCACTTTACCGAGGAGATATCCGTAGAGGAGCTTGCTGCGCGAGCCCAAATCAGCAAACGCAGATTCACCCACTGGTTTAAGCAAATTACTGGAAAACATGTTTTGGAGTACATCACGGCATTGCGGATGGAATCAGCAAAACAGCTCTTATTAAAAGGCGAGCGCCTGCAAGAGATCTCCGTCAAGGTTGGCTATCGGGATGAATTTTATTTTAACCGCCGCTTTAAGCAGACGGAGGGCCTAACTCCCGGACAATTTGTCCGCAACTATGAGAACAAACCAGCTCATATTTGTGCACTAACCTGCCTTGGGCATTTACTCGCACTTGGCATCCGGCCCATCGCAGCCGCAAAGAATTTAACCAACAGACCCTACTTGCGAAACCTTAGTCTGGATATTCACCGTATAAACAATATTCCTTATCAACTGGAAGAGATCGCCGAGTTAAATCCGGAATATATACTTGTATCAAACGAACAGGAATGTGAAGAACTGTCATCCGTTGCCTCTACGATGATCTTCTCCCAAAACGACCATAAACCAATGACTTTACTGGCAATGCTTGGCGAAGCTTTTAATAAACAGAGGATCGCGCAGCAGCTAATTTTGCAATATGAACAGAAAGCTGAGCGTCACAGAACCGAATTACGAGGATTCATATCCAAAGAAGAAACGGTTTCTGTTATCGAAATACGCACCGATTCCATTTATGTGTTTGGCAACTTCTGGTGTCGTGGAGCTTATAATTTATATGATGGCCTGGGCATGACAGCCCCTCCCATTATTGAGCAAGAGATGCTAAACCGTGAGGCTTATCGCCTGATTACTGAGGAGCAACTTTCGCTATACGCAGGCGACCGATTATTTGTGAGCATTCTTGATCCGGTTCGATTCAGAACGCTGGAGAAGACATTCATCTGGAAGCAGTTAAAGGCTGTACAAAATAATCGTGTTTATTCCATAGACCCAGAGCATTTCGCTGTCAGCGACCCCATCTCCATGTACAGCCAAATGGACGTGCAGATGAAGCTACTGCTTGCTCGCTAGTTTGAAAGCAATCTGGCTAAAGATTCTCTTTACTCTATCAAACGAAACCAAGATCACGCTTAAAAAAGCCAGCTATCATAGCTGGCCAAATCATAAAAGCAGCATTTGCTGGCATCATAACTACCATTCTCTTGCCAGCAGCTGTTTCGGGAATGATGCAAGGAAGGCACTTTGTCTTTTTTATTTCACAATTTACTGGAAGCGAATTTACTCATTGAAGGCTTATAGGTTAAACATTTCTTACAAGTCTCTTTTTCTAAATGATCACTTACATTACACAACCAAACCATATGATCGGAGTCGGGTCCCCAATAATCTTTTATTACCTTATAAGGCTCCCCAAATTTACGCTGCCACTTGATTTGTGCGCGTTTATAGCCACTGTCCAAACAAAATTGCTCGATCCCATGTTCGTGTAGAAATATCATCATTTGCTTAATTAATGCCGAACCAATCCCTTGTCCCTGATAGCTTGGCAACACGTATAAACTACCCAATTCTCCCAAATGATCCAACTGATGTTCTGCACAGATTTGAATAGTCTCACCACATGGACCATAGGAAATTGTACCCACAACCTTCCCATTGATATTAGCGATAAAGAAATAAATATCCGTGTTTGCCTGTTTCAGTGAAGATAGCGCCTTTTGCTTTTTATGATCGGTTTCACTTTGTATGTCCTCTTGTAAGTGACCTAATCCCTCTTTGTTAAAGGCATCTGATATTGATTTTTCAAAAACCCGGCATGTAGATACATAATCACCCTCAGTGAGTGTACTAATAGTTAGATGCTTCGTCTTATTCATTATGTTGATCTCCTCTGCAATAATGTACTATAAACAATCAAGGTAGGAGGTTTATATTCATAAGACAACTTTTACTGGAGGTCATCATGAATATAATTTCCTTTCTTCTCTATTGCATTGTAGTTACATGTTCACCTGGTCCTGCCAATATTGTTATTCTTTCTTCCGTGCAACATTCAGGGGCTAAGAAAACCATGCGGTATGTATACGGGGCTACGATGGCTTTTGGGCTATTGCTTATCCTTTCTACCTTAATGAATCGTGTTCTGGTAGAGATCATCCCAAATATTCTGATCATTATGCAAGTCATTGGGAGTATATATATGCTCTACCTAGCTTACAAAATCTATAAGATGGGATCAATGGAAGACAAGCCTAATCCAAATGCCAATTTTCGCTCGGGTTTACTTATGCAGCTTGTGAATCCTAAAGTGCTCTTATTTACTTTAACAGTCATTCCCAGCTATGTAATGCCATTCTATACTTCTTCTCTTACCTTATTTATGTTTGTTATAATTATAACTGTGATCGGATTTTTTGCTTTTACGACATGGGTTGTATTCGGGGCAATCTTCAGAGCATTTCTGCAAAATCATCAAAAAGTTCTAAATACTCTGATGGCATTATTTTTAGTATACTCTGCCATTATGATATCGGGAATCCTATAAGTCTTGGAGGTTAAGAGCGTGGAGAGTTTCAACTATAAAAAGTCGGCAGATATCCTAACATTGTCAGCTAGCATGAGTGATTTCACTTATAAAAAACATTGCCATGAAGAATACGCAATTGGTGTCACCTTACGTGGCATTCAGCAATATAATCTTGAGGGTAGCTTGCAATCCTCTCATAAAAATGGCGTAATGCTATTTAATCGAGAGCAAACGCATGACGGCAATTCATATGATAAAGCAGGTATTGATTATGTCATGCTATATATCAAGCCAACCTTGATACAAGAGATCCTACGAAAAAAAGAACTCCGCTTCTCCTCTCCCATCCTATATGATGACAAATTGGCACAGTGCATATTAGCGCTAAGTCATGCCATCCAGAATGGTAAAGAGGAGTCCTTATGCAGTGAGCTGTTGTTAAACCTGGTTCATGTTGTATCTAATACTGAACTAGTTACAGAGCACAGGAGTAATAATAAATTTGTCAAAAAAGCAAAGGAAATGATGTACTGCAGTTTAGAACATGTATTGAAACTAGATGATCTCTGTAAAGAGTTTGGACTTTCCAAATATCAATTTATCCGAGAGTTTAAGACACATACTGGAATATCACCTTATCAATTTTTCTTAAATTGCAAGGTAGAGCATGCCAAGCAATCCATTGAGAAAACTAAGGATATTTATGCCGCTGTAGTAGAGTGTGGATTTGTGGATTTAACTCATTTGAACCGGCATTTTAAAAGCGTGTTTGGCATAACCGCACATGAATACAGGTTACAGCTGCATTGAGCAGAAGTAACCTGTATTCATCATGATTTATAAAATTTGACCATCTACCATTGTCCAGCACACTTTAAATTCATCATCCAAGAGGACCAGATCAGCATCAAAACCAGATGTTATTGTCCCCTTTTGTTGAAGTCCAAGAATATTGGCCGGCGTAGTTGAAGCCATCTTTACGGCGTCTAACAATGGAATCCCAGTTTCGACAGTATAACGTAAAGCTTCATTCATAGTCACTGTGCTTGAAGCTAGCGTTCCATCCTTCAGTCTCGCTACCCCCTCGGATACTGTAACATGATGGCCTCCGAACATATAATCCCCATCACCTAATCCCATAGCTTGCAGTGCATCTGTAATCAAGACCATTCCTTCTGGTCCTTTCAAGGTATGCATTAATCGAATAATTGCAGGGTGCAGATGGACGTTGTCCACAATCGCCTGAAGACTTACATGCTTCTCTTCAAAAGCAGCTACAATTACCCCTGGATCCCGATGATGGATAGGCCGCATGCCATTAAAACAATGCGTAACATGACTTGCCCCCGACGCAAAGGCTTGTTTAGCTTCTTCATATGTGGCATCCGAATGAGCGATGGCTATAACTACACCCTTTTCTTTCAAAAAGGAAATGAGCTCCATCCCTCCCGGCAGCTCCGGAGCAATTGTAACCATCTTAATGAGTGAACCCGCTTCTTCAAAAATCAGGTTCATTTCCTCTAAGTTGGGGTGGCGTAGATATTTTTCGTTCTGCATTCCTTTTCGCTTCGGATTCAAGTAAGGTCCTTCTAAATGAATACCTGCGATCTTTGCGCCCACTTCATGTCCAATCACACGCTTGACACTACGAATCATTTCTAAAAGATCTTCTAGCGTAGAACTCACTGATGTAGCCAAAAATGAGGTACAGCCAGATGAAGCACAAGCACTTGAGACCTCTTGAATACTCTTTTCCGTACCGTCCATCATATCGAAGCCATTGGCGCCATGAATATGAACATCTATCATCCCGGGTACTAACAAATGTCCACCACCATCGATCCGTTCATGTTGTCCCTCTGGAATCGAAAGATCCTCTGTATCTATCTTCATAATTTCCCCTTCAGAAATCCACACATTAGCGGCTGGGACAATACGATTCTGAAGCGCCACTTGTACATTTTGCAGAATATAAGACATAAATATCCTCCTCTGTTTCGTTATCAGTCTTGCTCTCGAGCCTCTTCAGTTTCTTCTGGACATTCAATCACTGTGATGTTCATCTGATCTAGAATTTCTCTGATCTCACTTGGGAGTTCCCGATCGGTAATTAGAATGTCAACGAACTCAAAGTCTAGACGGAAAAATGATTTGCCAATAAATTTGGTGTGATCAGCCACTAAGATGACTTGTTCTGATCTTCGGGCCATTTCTCTCTTCACCCGTACATCTTCTTCATATGGATAGTAGAGCCCATCAGCACAGATCGCGGATGCTCCAATAAAGGCTTTATCAGCACGGATTTCACTAAGTTTATCGATAATAGAAGGGCCATATAACAAGCGATTTTTCACATTCAAGTAACCACCAAGAACATAAATTTGCAGATCCTCCCGTTTGGACAAGATCCCTACATTATCAATCGAGTGCGTGACCACCGTAATATCCTTCGCGCTGATTTGTTCTGCTACAAACTGCACGGTGGTAGATACATCTAAAATCACAGTCTCATGATCTTGGATAAGCTGCGCCGCAGCCTTTCCTATCCTCTGTTTACTCTCAGATTCATCGATCAAACGATCCTGATAAGATAACAATTCTTTTTGTAACTCAGGTAACGATACCCCTCCATGCGTTCGGATCACAACACCTTCTTGTACTAATCTAACAATATCCCTACGTGCGGTATCTCTGGATACATCAAATTGCGTACAGATCTCTTGAACACTCATCGATTGGTGTTGTTTCAAATATTCGAGTATTTTTAACAATCTCTCCTCTTGAAACATCATGTATGCACCTCCTAAAGTCATCATAAGTTATTAATTAAGTATTTACAAGTATTATATATGTGATTATAAGTATCTATAAGTATTTTCACACAACTTATTTTCATTGATATTCGCAAAAAAAAGACGTTAGCCAGATGAACATACATCTGTTAACGTCCTTCAATTCATTTCTTAGTGCGATTCCAACTCTTTTGAATCTTTCGAATAAAAACGATTTGCCCCACGTGATACGCGTTATGTGTTGTCACATTGCCCATTACTTCCCACCACTGACTGCCTTGGAATTCTTGAACATCGGCATCCAATTGTTCCTTTGTAATCAGTTCCTGCCAACGTAAAAGAACTTCTAAGAGTTGTTGCTGAAGCTCTTGGAACGTTACTCCTTTTGCAACGACAAAGGTATTATTGTTATCCACTGAAGGAACCGCATGGATACTCTTTTCTTTATATCTTGTTTGCCAAGTTTCATTCCAGTAGAGCAGATGCTGCACTATCTCAGTAATACTGTTGCTTTCTTCCGTTACTTTCCAAAAAGCTTCTTCTTCGCTTAGGTCTTTTATGGCTACCTCAAAGGGCACATACCAACTTGGATCATTCGCATTAGCTAGCAACTGGTTAGCCAGAACATCATATGCATGAAACATTCTTACTTCACCTCATTATTTAGATCATTATCAGCAAATCAGGTACCGCAGAAGGTTCGATATGGACGTGCTGATTCCTTAGGTAGTGCCGAGTATTCATCCTGTTCAGGGGAATAAGCGTAAGGATTGGAAAGAGCTTTAAGCAATCGCTCCATCACACTGTAATCTACCTGTTGTACTGCCGCTTGGAGTGCTTCTTCTACCCTGTGGTTCCGCGGAATGATCGCAGGATTACTACTGCGCATTAGCTGTATCGAAACCTCCTTCGATTGCTGCTGTCTGCTAAGTCTAGCCTGCCATAACTCCTGCCACTTCGTAAATTCCGCTGCACCAAACAGAGCGGTTTCTTCCAGCTTTTCTAAAGTTAGGGCACGGAAGGTATTGGTATAGTCCGCCCGATACTTCTGCATCAAATCTAGCAAATCTTCAATTAGCGCTACATCCTCTACCTCTTCGTTGAAGATTCCGAGCTTCGCCCTCATACCTGTGAGCCAATGATGGTAAGACCGCTCTTTAAAATCTGCAATTTCCTCTTCAGCGAGCCGAATCGCCTGTTCCTGATCATCAGCCAGCAATGGCAGGAGAGTCTCCGCGAATCTCGCGAGATTCCAAGAGGCAATGCCCGGTTGATTGCCATAGGCATAACGACCCTGCTGGTCAATGGAACTGAATACCGTTTCTGGATGATACACATCCATGAAGGCGCAAGGACCATAATCAATCGTTTCTCCGCTAAGCGCCATGTTGTCGGTGTTCATCACTCCGTGAATAAATCCTACCAGCTGCCACTTGGCAATCAATTCAGCCTGACGTCCAATCACTTCCCGAAGCAGGAAAAGATAACGATTCTCCTTAGAATCAACTTCCGGATAATGTCTTTGTAATGTATAATCTGCCAGAGTACGGAGATCCTCAACAGTACCCCACGCTGCAACATATTGGAAGGTACCCACCCGTAGATGACTTGCAGCAACCCGGGTCAGAATAGCACCAGGCTGCTCTGTTTCTCGAATGATCGTTTCTCCAGTAGTTACCACTGCCAAGCTGCGAGTGGTGGGAATACCCAAGCTATGCATGGCTTCGCTAATGATATATTCACGCAGCATCGGTCCGAGTCCGGCTCGGCCATCGCCACCACGAGAATAGGGTGTTCTTCCCGCACCCTTAAGCTGAATGTCTACGCGGTCACCTTGGGGTGTGATCTGCTCACCAATAAGCGCAGCTCGGCCGTCACCTAACATGGTAAAATGTCCGAATTGATGTCCAGCATACGCTTGAGCAAGCGACACAGTACCTTCAGGGATTTCATTCCCTGCAAGATACTGAACACCATCCTTACTATGTAGTGCTGTACTATTCAGCCCTAAGGTAGCAGCCAATGGTTCATTTAAAATAACTAACTCCGGCTTACGTACAGGAGTTGGTTTAATCCTTGTAAACATGGATTCCGGCAGATGAGCATAACTGTTCTCAAAGTTCCATCCTATATCTATCTTCTCCGTCATAATATCTCCTTTTTATACCATCAGTTTATGCCTTTATGATCTCAGAATAAGTTATGTTAAAATTTAATGCAAATCTTCGCAATGACAAATACCCTTACTGAATAGATAAAAAGACCGTCCAGTCTCCTGCCATTCATGTAGGGAACCGGACGGTCTTATATTATGATGTTCTAACCTGTTATGACCTTAAAGGAAGCTAATTCGCTCCGCCTTTGGAGAGCATGATATTTAGAATGGTCTTGTCAGTATCCGCCAGACCTTCCTGAACCAGTCGCTCCATGTTGCGGATAGTATCTTCCACCTCTTCGAAAATAACTCCATCCTTGGTCGTAGGAGCAATATTGTTCATCGCCAGTGTGGCTGCCTGAATCGCCGTATTAGTGGAGGTAGATATCTTCAGCGCACAGGTTGAATTTGCACCGTCGCAAATCATGCCTGATAAAGAGGCTATCGTATTCTGTATCCCATGCTTGATCTGCTCAAGAGTGCCGTCCATGAGATAAATGATCCCGCTATTCGCTCCAACTCCACCTGCAATTCCTGAACCACATAAAGGCGACAACCGCCCGATATAATGCTTGATATGCACAGTGACCAGATTACTTAGTGCAAGCGCCCGAGCTAGCGTCTCTTCATCCTTACCAAGTAATTCCGCCAAAGAAATAACGGGAAGCGTACATGCAATGCCTTGATTACCGCTGCCCGCTGTTGTCATCACAGGCATTGCGCTGCCATCCATACGAGCATCTGAAGCCGCAGCAGTGGCCGCTATTATTTTGTTCGCTACATCATTGCCGAACAAATTCACAGCTGATTGCTGATTCATCTTCTTCCCTACTTGCAACCCATAATCGCCCCGGAGTCCCTCTTCGGAAATCGCTTTGTTCATCCGGGCGCCTTCCAAGAGGAAGCTAAGATCTGAAAATGGAGCCGTAGTTATAAACTCGAATATCCGATCTACAGAGCCTTCATAGGCTTCAGTATCAGAAAGTCCAGGCTTGCCACAATCTGCTTTAGACTTCTTAGGTGTCACTTTTTTCCCGTCCAGAGCCAGATATTCTATATTAGTGTGTTCTTTAGCAAGGATGGCAGTCGCTGTATGATTCTCTGTCTTCACCTGTGCTTCAATATATAACTTCTCAGGAGTGTCCATTATCTCCACTTTTAGCAGCTTTCGATCAAGCAGGTCATTGGCCAGCTTTAGCTCATCCTGAGTCAGGCCTGATAGAATTTCCAGCTCCTTGTGCGACCGTCCGACCACCGCACCGAGGGCTGCTGCGATAGGAAGACCTGTCTGGCCTGTCCCAGGGATGCCCACTCCCATTGCATTTTTAATAATATTACCGCTGAGATGCAGCTGAATCCCCGTTATTTCTTCCTCGAGAAGCTCTGCCGCCAAGGAGACGGCATACGCAACTGCGATCGGCTCTGTGCAGCCTTCTGCCGGTACGACTTCCTTGTGCAAAATTTCCAATAAGTTGCCCATGTATGCTTTTCCCCCTTCTCTCTCCCACTTGGAGTCATTTCTATATAGTAACGCAGAGTGAAGTTTCAGGGAATCCTTTTTCCTTTTTCTTCTCTAGAAGCTTCTGCTAGATCAACATCTTACATGCTTACGTTTAAAACCAAGCTGAGCTTTGTCGACTGCTTTTTGAATATTTGCGTACGCGTGAATCAATTTACTTTTTGCCTTATCCTTATCAACTTCAATGGGCCCTACAGTTCTTGCGGTTTCACTGGCCTTATCATGAAGTGGCGAATAAGATATGGCCACTGTGTACATGAAGTTGTTCATTGCGTATTGGGTACGTTCTGGAGAATCATGAATCGTATTTTCCACCATCTCAAGCATACCGGCAAGCTTGCTTTCGGAAAACTCAACATCCGGCCGACTGCCAAGCAGCCAGCAGTAACAGCTCCAGCCCGCTGACATTCTCAGCTCTTCACCGCTCGCAATCCATTTATCGGCAACTTGTTGTGCAATATCTGCTTCTGCCAAGGTTACTGCCACTACAAAGTCGGACAGCATATAAAAATAAGCCGCATCCATCCATCGGTCATAATCCGCTTCCGTCATTGCATTGGGATCAGCAATGATGCCGGCAAAATACATGGCATCATAGTTCCCTGTCGCGTAAAGTTCCTCAGCCAATGGCTGATTTATTTTTGTTTTCTTGAAGATTGGCTTCATTGCTCCGGTAGCCACGCCAAATAGCGGTTCCTTCGCTCCATTAGATATATATATTTTCTTAGTTCGTTCCTTGCCAAGCGCTTCCAGCTCCTGCATGACCATCTCTAGATCCACTATTTAACACTTCCTTTTTCAAAGTTCTCTCCCAAGCTATCTTAGGTTTGTACTAGTTAAAGAAAGTGTACTGTATGGGTTTCCTTGTCGCAAGTTGAGTTTCTGAAGAAATCCTTATGGGTGCGCAAATAACCACCTATATTACTAGGTGGTTACTACCTCAACCTTTTACAGAACCGATTGTAATTCCAGCAACGATCTTTCTGGACACAAGAAGATAAAGTATAAACGTGGGCAAAAATACCAGAAGTGATGCAGCAAAAATACCCGAATAATTACCAGTATTCGTATATCCTACTACGATGGATTGAAGCGCTAATGCTATTGGATGTCGATCCGGATTATTTGCAAAGATCAGAGCATAAAAATATTCATTCCAAATCCCCATCACATTAAAAATCGTTAACGTCAAAATACCGGCCTGTGCCATAGGTAAGATGATTTTGATAAAAGCTTTAATCGGCCCACATCCATCGATCGCTGCTGATTCCTCCAGTTCTTTCGGAATGGATGCAAAGAACCCTGTAAGCAAAAATACAGCAAAAGGGACATTCGTAAAAATGTATACAAAGATTAACGTAAATGTTGAGCCTGTTAAATTCAATGAATAAAATAACGAAAACAATGGAATAGAAATCAGTAGCCCCGGAACCGATAATGCCGAGATAAACATTAAATCAACTAACCGTTTTCCCCTAAACTGAATTCGTCCCAATATATAAGCAGCCGGAGCTGCAACAACAATAATACCTACGCAAGAGGTTACCGTGTAAACTAGACTGTTCAAAAAGTACAATCCGATCCCAGGATAGCAGGCAGAAGGAATAGCATGATAATCGGTTTACTAATTCTCATCTTTGTATCCCCCGCATCATTTTCAAGGAAATTATAAGGCTCAAAACCAAAATTAGCATGTTGACCGTTTATGAACCAGCCGCTACGGGTTCGGAGGGTTCTTCCGACCCTCCGCTCTGTCCACACGCCATGTCAACCTCTAATTTTTAGTTAGAATCCTTTTTCAAGTACCAGAATAAATAGAACGCGTAAATTGCAATTTATTCTTTCTTATACTCTAAATAATCTATATGCAGCTGCCGCTATTGACCGCCACATATAGACTACAGTTTTATTTACCGGCGTAGAATTTCTTAGCTTCCGCACTTAGCTTCGGCCCGAATTCTTCTGGCTTCAGTTTGCCAGTGATAAGTTCCATGAAGGTAGGTACAATGGTAGCAAGCGTAAAGTCGCCTCCATCACCAATACCTCCACCCCAAGGCATATTTTCTTTTGCATTTAGAAAAGCAGCCTCTGCTTCTGCAAGCATCGCAGGCCATTCAGAATCAATGGTTGCTGGGATCGCAAGTGCATCCTTCGCCATTTTTTCTTGTATCTGCTTACTAACGATATGTTTGATAAGTTCAAAAGCAGCTTTTGCATTCTTGCTTGATTTATTAATGAACATCCCTTGAGATCCAAAGATCAGCCCTTGTTTTCCACCTTTACCGTTTCCATTTGGAACATCCGGGAATTGAAACGTGCCCCATTTGAAATCTGGTCCTGAGGTGGCAAGCACTTCATTCGGAAGCCATGTTCCATTTAGATAAGCGGCAGACCCACCAAGCACGAGATCCTGCTGAGCCGCAGGATATTTACTTCCAGCAATTTTATTAGAGAAAAAACCTTTAGCGTTTAAATTAGCCATATCTTTAGCGAATTGAAGAATGATTGGATCATTCCACATCTCACCGGTCTTATCTTGCACAAGCTGGCTTACCCAATCTGCCCCCATCGCATTTGCCAGATAAGATCCAATAAATAAGTCCCGATATGCGTCATCAAAGGTAAGCGGTGCTGAACCTGCTGCTTTGATTTTTTCAGCATCTGCAAGAAACTCTTCCCAAGAGGCAGGTGCTTTTGTTATCCCAGCCTTCTCATACACTTCCTTGTTATAGAAAAAGAGCACTGCATACGGTTGCTGCGGAATCGAATAAATACCTTCTTCTAAACCGTACTTTGTGGATAGCGATTGTATCCAGCTTAATAAGCTTGGAATTATTGAATCCTTTACTGACTTGCCTTCCATTCCGATGGACGGCTCCGCAAGCAAATCATCAAGCTTCATAACGTAATCTTTCATGCCTTGAATACCAGCTGGGCTACCTGGATCGGCTTCCCAGATATCAATTTTCTCTCCTCCATCCAAAGCAGGCTTGATCAATTTTAAGATATCACGACCGGTAAACTTCAGATCCACTTCAACTTCTGGATTAGCTGCCTTGAATTCAGCAACGGCTGACTCAATAACCTTCGCTTGTGGTTCTGTGCTGCTCCACATCGACCAGAATACTACCTTACCTTCTAGTCCAGAAGCTTTAACTTCGGTGGTAGCCTCAGTTGTAGCAGTAGGGGTGTTCTCCTTAGTTGCTTCAGGCGGGGCAGCATTGTTCGTTGTATTGCTTGATCCACAACCAGCCAATAACGTTAGTACCATCGACATAGCAAGCAACAAACCGGTGAGCTTCTTTTGTCTTTTTTTCACGTGTGTAGCATCCCCCTCTAATATGAAAGTGCTTTCACAAGTAAGTATATAACGAAGCAAGTCAGGTCTAACATCGACGATATTGAACAAAGCATGCACAATTTTATCTAAATTTTAATCACCTTCAGCATCCTAAAAAAGAGAGCTTCGATTAAAATCATCGAAACTCTCTCTTCGTTTAAGCGCCAATTATTCTAAAATCAATGTTATTAGGCGGTGGATATAGGGTGATAGCTTCCTTCATTAATTCTTCAGATAATACAGTATTTCGGCTCTCCGCTAGCTTTTTAGCTTGAAATTCATACCACAGCTCCACAATCGTAACTTCGCCCTCACGAATCACAGCAAATTCTTTCTGGAATAAGTTTAATAGGAATTCATTATGATCCAACGCCTGAGCAGCAGCTCCAATAATAATTTGGAGACGATCACTTTGCCTGAACTCTTCAGGAAGTGATTCGTACACACTCCATGCCTTAGCAAATTGTTTATTTCTAATTAACATGCTAATATACTCATCTGCAAATGCACTGTCTGGAAAGCCATTGTACAAAGAATACGCCAGTTCATAATAGACCAGAGCCTGATCTGCCTCTCCTCTCTGTTCAGAGGTAATCGCCAGATTACGATAAACCCAAGCAGACGGCTGCAATTCAAGCGATTGATGCCATGCAGTCATAGCTTGGTCTTCCATTCCATACTCATAGAGCATAATGCCGTAATGCAAGTAGGAAGTCCACGTTTGATTATCTGCATCCCCTAGACTGGTACGAAGCAATTCCATCCATTCTTCTTGGACCATCCAAGAGGCCGGAATATTTTGTACATCTCCCTCTGGCAAGCCTCCCTCTTGTAACAGGGCTAACCATGGAAGCTGCGGTGCTGCAATACTGGATTTCAAGAATAGACATCCATCCGGAATAGACCTTTCAGCATGGGCCTTTCTGCGAATGTCCTCGAGTGCTCCCCAGCCTGAGCCTGAGTGCAATAGTTCTGATGGTGTTAAATTAGCATAAGCTTGCAACTTCTCATGAAGAATATACACCTCATCTTCTTGCAATTGTTCATTGACTTGCGTTTCAATAAAATCCCGAGCCTCAGACCAGTCACTTTGATTTGCCTTATGTGCATCCACCTGAGTAACACCGAATATTTGAGTGAAATCCCATATTGAATTTGCAGGCATGTCTAGTCCATGCATCTGTGTTGGAGCAAGCCCAGCTTGTATCTCAACATAATTACCTTCGCCTGGCTTCGCTAAGAAATCGCACCATCTTCTACCACCTGCATGGTTGCCCCAGCAAAATAACTTACGATATCTTAAGAGGCTAGTCGAACGTTCGTAGAATAAACTACCATCCTCATAGGCAATCGCTTCCCACGGGGATTTATAATCTGCTTCTGTCTGAAAAAAATACTCGTTAGAGAAGGGAATTCTCATTGGATATGACGAGTCTTCATTTGGAACTGAAGGAAGCACTGGCAAATCTCCCAATCCAAACCCCTTCACTTGATGATCAATATAGATAACCTTACTAGTGGATGAGAATACTCTTGATTGCAAAGTTTCCGGTGCTGCAATATTTGTCCAATAATACATAGGAACCGACGCTTCGTTATCATTAATGATTCTTACATAGACAGAGAGCTCCTTTGCCCCTTGAGGAAGATGAAAATCAATCTGCCAAAAAATGTTTTTACAACGCTCATATTCATAAATTCTTAGAAATTCATTGCCCTTATCATCCATCAATTTGGCAGCATGTACGGGAGATGCAGTCGTAAAGGTGTGACCTACCTGTCCCACATTCCATTCGATTCCTCCAGAGAACCAAGCATTAAGAATAGCTAAATTAGCCGGTTGAAAGACAGGGTTTGTATACAATATATCTTTGTTCGTACGTTTATCTTTAAGCGAATAGAGTCTACCTCCATACTCAGGTAAAAAGACTGCTTTTAAGATGTCATTTTCCAATACAATCGACTTCATAACCAGCAGTTTTCTTTCACGTGTATACCGATCCTGCATGCGATAAGGTAAATATCTCCCACCTGTATGTTCACCCAGCTGCTGTCTCAATTCTGGAGTAAGTGTACCATTATCCCCTACTTTAGTATGATGGTCTCTGTTTCTGAACATTGGAAGAGGATTCTCTCCTTCTAATAATGCACCTTCAAGAGTTAATGTTGAAATGACCACACTCATTCACGTCACATCCAATCCCATATAGTTAATCCAATTTTACACTGCTAAATACTAAAGCTACCATTAACAGAATTGAACAAAACCTGTACGATTTAGGACACGGAATAAACAGTTTTATTCTTTAGAAGAACTTAATTCCCGCACACTCTTGGTTATTTTCTCAACCTCATCTTGCCACTGTTTAACAGTCAGCGTATTGCTCATTAGGCCAGTTATGGGGTTCCATATTGCCTCTACGTCTTTGATGACTAGCTGCGATGCTTGTTTCCATTGAAAAACAATCGGCGCTACATCTTTTTGAGATATTTGAACGGAATCATAGAATATTGGAGAAGTGTATGGCTTTACGATTTCCAGACCATTTTTAACCGTGACTATCCCTTTGGATTTCTCCGCATTTAATTGAACGATATCATCATTGTATTGATAACGCAGGAACTCCTTGGCAAGTTCAATATTCTTCGCCTTGGCGGGAATAAACAGGCTATCCAAATAGGACATGACATACCTCTGATCCCCCTTATTGAACACTGGTGGTGCGAGAAAACCAAATTCGAAGCCTTCTTCGCGTGGAGTGCCTTTCATTTCATTCTCTATCCATATTCCGCAAGGAATGAACAATGCCTTACCTTGTAGAAAAGCAGCCTGTGCTTGCGTATGGCTTAATTTAACGGTTCCTGGCATGACATAACCTTTTTGTGCAATAGCACTTAACACCTCGGCTATTCGCCTGACGGAATCGGACCTAAATGCATCCTTCTCATAATTTTCCGCCTTCCAGACGTCTTCCATCCCCCCCACAGATGCCACCGACGGCCAGAAAATAGACTCTAAATAACCCGGGAACAAACCTTGGTAGGTGAATAGTGATCTTCCATCCTTCTTAGCGAGCTCACCTAACTTCAAGAATTCATCCCATGTCTCTGGGAGCTTCCAGCCTTTTTTCTCAAAAAGAGTCTTGTTATAGATTAGCCCCATTGGAGAGGTATAGAACGGTGCAGCATAAATTTTCCCATCCCCTAAGGGATTAGCATAATCTAAAATACCATCCAGCATTTTATTCTTAAGCGGTACTTGATTATCGAGAGCATTCCCTTCAAATACATCCGTCAAATCAAGTAATAATTTATCTCTCAACATTTCTTCAATCATACCTGTCGTCTCACTCTGTGAGATATAAATGATATCGGGTGGATTGCCAACGGCGATTTGCGGTTTAAGTATTTCCATGATCTTGGGGCTTGAAGTCAAATTAACAGTTACCCCTGGATAGTCTGATTCAAATCGTTGTTTCACCGCGAGCCAATAATCCTTTCCTTGCCCTCCCTCAAATACAGCTAAGTTCAGAATTTTGTTCGCAAACTCATGTTTCACTTGGGAGGATTGCATTTTGTTCAGGCTCGAATCCGAAGGAGTACATCCTGCGCTAGCCCATAATAATAGGATCACACCTGCGAATATTAAACTATTTTTAATAGATTCCACATATTTCATAACAGGTGTCTCCTCCTTGGACTTATTTAGTTGCGAGTAATTTCTTACGGAAATCTGAAGGACTAAGCCCTACGATCTTCTTAAATACTCGATTAAAATAAAACGGATCATCTATCCCCACCTGTGAAGCCACCTCTTTTATCCTCGTATCCGGAAGCTTTAACAATTCAATCGCTTTATTGATTTTTAGTTCATTCATATATTGAACAATGCTTCTACCCGTATCTTGCTTAAATACACGACATAAATAATTAACATTCATATTTACTTCTTGAGCGAGACGGTCAAGCGTTATTTTTTTCTCAACATTCTCTTGCAGAATCTCCGTGATTCGAAATACTTCTTTGCGATAAATATTGCTTTTAACTTGATACAATAGATTAATGGCTTCCTGCATCGCTTGCTCAATAGTTAGAATAAGCCCTTCCATAGACTCAGATTGTGAAATATCACTCTCAAAACTCTCTAAGAGTGTGGTTGCCCCTACCCTATTTTGTTCAGTGGACGGTAGTACTTGTGTGTTCCATTTTAAGATCATGTTGTCTAGGTCAGATAATAAACCCAAAAGGTGAAATTTTAAGGCTGACGGGTCCCATTTGATTTGTTTTGCCTCATTAAATAATATGCTTATGTTCTCCAATACTAGCGTTGTATTCCCTACTTCAACTGCTGCTTTGACTTGATCCAGCCATTCCACATAGTTAATGGAGTGTAGTGACTGGGTTAACTTTGAATGCCCAGCAACTAAGACAGATGCAGGCCCTGTATAAAAGTTGTAAGTTGATGCTCGCAGACACAAAGTGTATCGTTCTCTCAACTGCTTCAAACCTACAAATGCATCACTTAATGTAATGCTGACACTTAAATTCAAATAAAGCTTAAGCATCTGCACTAAGTTATTCATTAACAGTAACCAACTGGGTTCTTCAAAATAACCGCTCTGTTCATAAACTATAACAATATACTGATGACTCTCCATCTCTATGAAATCAAATGCAAAGTGATCTGACACGGTTTCTTTCACAATATTCGCTATAGAAAAGCTAAGTAGTCTCTTGTTATTAATTTTACCGTTACTTAGCGCCTCCACATAATCATCGATTCTTATCATAATAAGATTACCAGCAAGTCTATCGAAGGGTATCCCGTACTTCTGTGTTTCTTGCATCAAATAAACCATGTCCTGCTCCTGATCTAAAAGAAGCTCTCTCCATATGCTGTTCCGTTGCTGAAGCTGCGTTTCATTAAGCTTAATTTTCATATGAATATCCTGTTCTTTAAGCTCTCGTTCCGTTAATAACTGCTCCGTGATCTTAGTCAGCAGAAGAATCAGCTCATCTGGCTTAAGCGTCAGCTTCAACATATAATCTTCTGCTCCAAGTTTCATGGCTTCCCTCACGTAAGCATAATCATCATAATTACTAAGCACCACAAACTTCCCAGTGAATTTCCGTTCGTTGAGCGTTCGAATTAATTCAAGTCCATCCATGTTAGGCATCACTAGATCCATAATCACGATATCGATCGGTTCTGTCTCTATGACCTCAAGAGCTTTGTATCCATCTGCAACAGCACCCATTAATTTAAAACCATATTCATCCCATTTAATTAGTGTACTGAGTGCAATCCTCACTATTTTCTCATCATCCACAATTAGTATCCGCATCAGCTGAGTCCTCCTGAAGTGTAGAAATATAAGGTATCGTGATGATAACATCCGTGCCTTGATCAGGCTTACTCCAAATCTCTAATCCATAGGGGTCTCCATAATGTAATTTGATTCTCTCCCGCACATTTCCAATACCGATATTTGCTAATCGATTCTCTGAATGATTATCTCTAAGCTGTAATATCTCCTGTAACTTTTCAGCACTCATCCCTTTCCCATTGTCGCTTAACTTAATCTTTAACACCACTCCGTTCAATTCAGCAGTCATTGTAATCCTAGGTTCCATATTCTCACCGCTTAGTCCATGAATAATCGAATTCTCTACAATGGGCTGAAGCAAAAATTTCAACACTTGAGTATCTAATAACTGTTCAGGAATTTGCACATCAACCTGTAAAGACATCCCGTATCTAATTTGTTGAATAACGACATAGTTCTTGATGTTCCGAAGCTCTTCCCCTAGCGTTATCCGTTCATTCTTCTGAACAATTGTACTTCGAAGTAATTCAGCCAGTGCACCTAAACCATTGCTTACACTATCCGCTTGACTTAGCATCGCCGTCCATTTTAACGAACTCAATGTGTTAAATAGAAAATGCGGATTAATTTGTGCCTGCAACATTTGCAGCTCAATCCCCCTCTTCTGTGCCTGTTCTTGTTCCACACGCTCGATCAATAGTTTGATTTCCTCGATCATGGCTTCAAATTTCCCTGAAAGATATCCGATTTCATCTGGATGCTTGTCGTTTATTTCTACCTTTAAATCACCTCGCATGACCTGGTTCATTCCACTCACTAACTTCTTAAGGGGTGTGGAGATACTAATAGAGATGAAGGTTGCAAATAAGGATGAAACAACTACACATATGACGGCAATGAAGAACATTTCATTTCTAATCTCCACAGATCCCATATTCAAATAGGCTTGTGGAATTAAACTAATTACATTCCAATGAAGTACCTCATTATGTGTATTTAAGAAAAAGTAGGGTTCCGCCCGCAGCGTTACTATCCCCGTCTCCATACGGGAATTAATCAAATGATTTAAAGTACGATTAGCTTCCAAATCTTGATCCGAATGAAACAGGTGATTGTTGCTCGTCAATATTTCTCCTGCATCATTCATAATGATTTGTTCACTACCCTGTCCCATATTAATGCTTCCAAACAAAATCTGTGAGAATAATTCCTCATCAATTCCCATAATGACGAACCCCACAGTTTCGCCTGATCCATATGAAAGTGGAATCCTCCTAGCCAATGAAAGGATATTATCACCAGCTGTCGTATGGGCTGTGGTCCAGATATCCGCACTTTTATTCTGTTTGGCCAGAGCAAATATTCGCTGTTTATCCTCTGTAGTAAATTCTTCGTATCCATAATCGTACAGAACTTGTCCATGATTAGTTAGAATCTGTAGTGTTTTGATTGTAGCAAACAACCAAAATTTATCGCTTAACACAGTGTCTTCAAACTTCTTATGTATGTTACTAATATCAAGATCACTCAATCTATTGTAGCGGAGCAGGGCTTGCTGAATATCTCCATTCAACATGATTTGATCAGCGAAAGTCTCATATTTTGTCACTTCTGTTCCGATCTTGCTTCCTAAGAGGCGTAATATATCATTAACAAAGGTAGTTGTCTTAGAGGTGATTGCTTCATTCGATTTATGGTAAGCCAGAAAGCCGAAGGTACATAGTGGGATAATAGCAAGCAGCAGAAATGAAATCATTAAGCGTCGCTGAACTTTTGACTTTCGAAGTAATTTAATCATTAGCGTACACTAAAGTTAGATTCATATCGTAAAACCTCCTAATAACAGATCATCTGAGGTAAGTATTCAACGGTGTACCATTTAGCCCTTTCACATTAGTACAGGGTCTCGCATGATATAGGAATCTCTCCCTCGTCCCCCTAATATAGTTTAGGAAGAAGGGCGGGATGCACATGGGTACCAAAAATGATCAAGAGCAAAGGGCTATCTTTCTAGCTGCTATCTGCGGACAGACCTATGCGCAGTTCTCAAATAAAGACGGTTCGTTCGTCGTTCCATTAGATTATCAGATCGTGGATACGATTGAAGCAAGATCCATCAGCGAGGTGTGGGAACGCTTTGGATTTATTTTGGAATCTCCACAAGAGATTATCGTTGCCTTCCGCGGAACCAGCTCCACAACCGATTGGATGTCAAACGTTATGGCCTCACAAGAGAGATTCAATTACATTAAAGAAGATACCCTTACCCACCGCGGTTTCACGAATATCTACTCATCAGCACGCGATGGGATTATCTCTACACTCGCTAAGTTATCTCCCGATAAGACCTTATACATTACTGGTCACAGTCTTGGCGGAGCACTCGCCACTTTATGTGCTATTGATCTTGCGGCCAACACCTCGCACATCTCACCTATTCTGTTCACCTATGGCTCACCACGTGTAGGCGATCCGAACTTCGTTAATGCTTTTAAACAATATGTCCGCAAGAGTTACCGTTATGCCAATCTCTTTGATGTTGTTACCTACGCACCTCCACATGTATATAGGCTACCTAAAAGGGAAACGAAGTACTATTACAGTCATGTCCATACTTTTTTATCACTGTCATTCCAGAATGGATCGGCAAGTAGTAATCATATGATCAGCTACTATTTCACAGAGCTCTCCAAGCTTCAACCGCAGTACTCCGAGGAACTTTGTTTAACAAACCCTGGATTCTGTCCAGTTGTAAATCCCCCCATCATAAGCGCATCAATTCCACCAACTGCACCTCATGTGGAGACAATTTACTAATTAATGAATAGGTGCTCGTTATTTCGACTTGTTCAAAGTTCAGTTGCGGGCAGCTCGCTTGCTTCAAATAATTAAGGGTGTCAGCATCAATAGGATGAGGCGCCCCCATTCGTACCCACAGGTCGAAAACGCTTCCATTTTGTCTGTTTATTGTATGTCTTTTGATAGAATACGAGCCTGGATGAATATCTGTAAGCTCCAACGTCAACTCTATATCTCCAACTTCTTCGAACACATCGTATCTATTCGTGCGATTAATGAGCGAGGCATCACCTTTTTGGTACAATGAATCGATATGCGCATAAGCATACATCAACACCTGCAGCCCCATATCACTGCTAGTAACGTAATATCCTTTCCCTTGATGAATGAATTGGCGGCCTAATTTTGCAAGCAGTTTAAACGCATAGAAGGATGGCTTTGGTATCCCGTTATACGTCATCAGCCCCAGACCTCCATGAAACATTTCTGACGACATTTTGAACTCCTCTAGCAAATCCGTAGCCGTCCAATAACCAAAACTATGGAGACCATCCATATTTTCCAGAACATTTTTCACGATATAGGCTGCCTTAAAGCATGTATCATTCACTAAATCGCGGTGAGAGCCTGTGGCATTCCATTCTGTCATATGCAGTTCAGGAACATCCCTTCCCATAGCTTCAGATACGGTTTTCTTCAATTTAATAATGACTCGCGATAAATATTCTGTATCTGCTGAAAGCTCTATTTTCTGAAACAACACATCCGGATTCTCTTCATAATCCACCTGAATCACTTGAGTTGATCTTAACGATTCATCATACGGATAACTGTGAAAGGATATAAAATCAGGCTTTACGCCTCGTCTGCACACATCGTTCATAAACCTTGTCAGCCAATCTGACTGCATTAACGTAAAAGATAAAACACCTGGCCCCCCTACACATAGCTCAGGATCTATGGATTTGATGATTTGAAATGTTGAAATGAACAGCTCACAGTAAGCTTCATAAGTATCTGGCCAAAAAATATGGATTTCCGGTTCGTTCCACACCTCGAAATACCACTGCCTCACTTCATGAATGCCATATCTATGGATGTAATGCGTAATAAACTGATGGATCATCTGATTCCACTTACCGAGGTCCTTAGGACTACCCACCAAGCTCTTTTTATAAAAAACAGAAGTAGCTTCCTCTCCCGCAAGCTGGCGTGGTAAAAAAGAAAGCTCTAAAAACGGTTTCAATCCGGAGCACAGTAAAAAATCAAATAATGAATCGCTATAAGCAAAGTTCAGGCTTACTTCTCCCCGCTCATTCTCGCCATAAATCATCATCTCATCATCAAAAATACCGTGAAACCGTATATACTGAAACCCAATTTCCTGTTGCATTTGCTTGATATGTCTTTGTACCTCTGCAAACAATACCTCCTTGGCCTTTCCCACCGTCATGAGCTTCTTCCAACTATGCGCAAGCTCCTTACTTTGGTTAGACTTTACCGAAATCTCATGGGTCTGCTTATGTATAGTAAGGGCCACTGGTAGATTGGAAGCAGCTGACAAATTTTTGTTAGGGAGATATTTGAATAGCGACTCAAACGCCTGTGTGGGATTCATGTCAAAGTAGTTAAACTGGGCCACACTGCTTTTCTTAAATGAACTGCGTCCGTCCAAGATAGTCCTCCGGTATTCTCCAGGTGTCTGTCGATAGAACTCTTTAAACACCGCATTAAAGGATTTCAGATTGGGAAACCCATGATCATGAGCGATCTGTGTAATCGATAGATTGGTAAGCGTCAAATCTTTTACAGCTTTATCCAAACGCACCGCATTCACATATTTGGTAAAGGAAGTACCCATATACGCTTTGAAAAAACGCGACAAATACGGAACAGTCAAATACTCCTGAAGGGCCAATTGCTGGATGTTAATTGCCCGATTGTAGTTCTCTTTGACATAAGAGGTAATTCGCAATAGCCGTTCACGATGCTTATCATCCTGTTTCTCAGGACTTTGATCCTGTTCACGAAATCCTTGCATGAGTAAATAAGTTAAATTAAGAAGACAGGACTGTATCCGTAAATGATACACTTGTGGGCGCTTATTGTGGAGAAGCATCATCTCAGCCAGCAATGTACGAAGTTCATCAAACTTAGATTGTTCTTCATAGCTAGAAGCCGCAGAATTACAATTGAATAACATTCTTTCGATCTGAGGTTCAATCAGAATTAAATAAGAAACTGGAATTTGCAGCGCTAGCACCAAATTATTCTCTTCTGCTTTAATCGCATGAATTTCATTAGCATTAATCAAGAACAAATCTTCTTCATTTAACTCTCTAAATCTGTCTTTTGTGAAAAGCTCAAGTTTCCCCTTGAGCACGAATAATATTTCAATGCTATCATGCCAATGATTCGGGACCTGATGGGTACTGTGCAAAAACATGTGGACCGGAAGATGATCGTCCATCTCAATATTTTCGTAGGTGTAGCTTTGCAACTAGCACCCTCCTCTCACTCTCTCAATAGATGTCTTTTGTCCTATTATATTATAAAAAAAGCGATTGAATAGAACTATCCTATTCCATCGCTTGATACTATTACAGATCTCTATAAATTCTGATTATAGTTGTGTATCCCAATAGCCACAAAACGGATCCACAGGATTAACTCCTTTAAAGGAGGAACGCCCCACAAGCTTCTCAATCAGAGCATCTACCACATAATTACTTGGTGAATAGGCATTAATAAACGTTGGTATACGCGGGACGTCGATCAAATGATAGGGATTCGCTACAGAAATGAAGATTGTTGGCATTTCTTGAATAAACCATGGCATGTCTGCCCCAAATGGAGGTGCCCAATTAATCCGTACAACGGTTTGATTACTATGGGTTTCCAAATTTGAAATATAGACCGCAGCATCATAATGATCCGTTAACGCTTTTACACCTCCAAACATGGCACTGAAATCTACTTCACTCTTATTAAAGAGCGTTACCTCGAATCCTTCCTCTTTTAGCTTGGAAATGAAGTACGGTGCAATATCTGCCCCTCCGAATAAACCTTCCTCGCCCCCTAGTGTGAATACCAGTAGACGTTTGTGACTCTCCGGACGGATTGGGAGCATCTCCTGTGTATCCTTCACCAATGTAACTGACTCATCTGCACATTCCTGAGCCCAACGCACATGCTCTTCGCAAGCAAGGGTGGCAAGAGCTTCTTTTCCTGGAACGAGCGTGCCTTGTTGTTTCTTCTTATGAAGTCCCAACGCAGCTTTCACTGCAAGAATACGAGTCACTGCTTCATTCACGCGCTCCTCTGTCAGAATGCCAGTCTCAATTCCTTTCATCATATAGGCAAAGTCTTCTTCTAAACTCTTGTTAAAGAGGAACATATCACAACCCGCAGCTATGGATGTCGGAACCGCTAGCTCCCGCTTCATGGCCATTGTGAATCCTGCCATTGGTGTAGCATCTGTAGTAATCAATCCATTAAAGCCGAGCTTGGTACGTAATAAATCATTTAAAAGCTCAGGAGCTAACGTTGCAGGCATAATTTCCAAATCTGTAATTCCCGGACGTAATTCTCTGGAATAGGCAGGATGAGCGATGTGCCCCACCATGACCGTATGTGCGCCAGCTTCTATACAATCCGTATATACCTTCCCAAAGGTAGCATCCCACTCTTCCACTGAAAGTGAGTTAATAGAGGTCAACAAATGCTGGTCCCTTTCGTCAACGCCATCTCCAGGGAAGTGTTTAATAGATACCGCCATGCCATGTTCTTGAATCGCTTCGGTATATGCCTTGCTCATGCGAGCTACTCTCTGCGGATCAGAACCAAATGTTCTAACGTTGGTTATCGGGTTACGAAAATTATAGTCGATATCGAGAATGGGTGCGAATGCCCAGTTACAGCCTACAGCACCACCCTCCCGCGCGGCAATGATGCCAAGTTTACGAGCCATTTCGGTGTTATCCGTTGCCGCCACTTGCAGCTGCTTGCCGTAGAAAGAACCCTCTGCCGCAGAACCATTACCTCCTGCTTCAAGATTAGCAGCAATTAGAAGAGGAATATCTGATGTATCCTGCAAGTAGCGATGTGTTTCTTGCACCATCTTGCCGGGACCGGGACGGAACATAATCCCGCCAATCTTAATCCCTTGTGTCAAAAGTGCCAGCTGCACCTTATCATCGGTGAAACCGATCGGGCAAAATAACTGCCCGACCTTGCCTGCCAAATCCAGAGAGGCTAAGGTTTGTTCTACCCATTTAATCCCTTCATCATCTAGATGAAAAGGCTTTGCCTTCAAATCAATCATTTCTCCAACCTCACTCTCTCCAATTTATTTATTGGAATTCATATGTTTAAGCAGCCATTCGCGATAGAAGAATTGCGACGTTCCTCGAGCTCACGCATCATAACGGGTTGATCCTTGTCAAGACGATAGAACAACAGCAAAGTAATCATAATAATTTGGCCAATAATCGGTGCCCACAAATAGTTAAATGAAATCGCAGCTAATGCTGATTCTGGCTGCGCCGTGGAGTTAGCTACATAACCACCCATCGATAATATCACTCCACCAAGTGCTCCACCGAGTCCCATCCCCACCTTAACCCCAAAACTAGCAGCTGAATAAAGTAGGCCTTGTGCCCGAACACCTGATTTCCACTCCCCATAATCAACCGTGTCGGCCATCATTGCAAAAATCAGACCTGCTCCAACTCCCATGCCAAGCCCGCTTATAAGAAGCCCTGCCAACAGCACCGGAACAGAAAGGGAGTTCCCCCCAGTAATTGCAATAAGGTAGCCAAGGATAGAAACCACTGATCCCATAATAATGGTGTTCCTTTTCCCAATTTTCTTTACTACAAAAGGAGCGATCACCATTGAAAATATCATCAACAATTGCATCGAATTCACGATAGGAATGAGTTCAGGCTTTTTCATATAATAGGTCATGTAATAAATGCTGGTCTGTCCTTGTATCGATGTTGTGATCCACAGGAACAAGCTCATCAGAAGCATGATCAACCAAGGTACATTGCCTTTGAGCGCTTTAACACCTTCTCGCATCGGAAGCGGTTTTTCATCAATGGCTTTTACGCGTTCTTTAGTGTTCGCAAACATGTTTAGAAACAGCAGCAGTGCAATGCTTGAGAACAGGATCATGGTGACCAGAAACCCCTTTGCTTGATCGCCGCCACCAAAAGCTTTCACAAGCGGCATCGTTCCAGCACTAACTGTAACAACTCCAATCACGGCGAATATCATACGAACCGTATTGATCACTGTACGTTCATTAGAATTACTAGTCAGACTTGGCAGGATTGCAGACAGTGGTAGATTAATACCAGAATACATAATACCAAGCACGGTATACGAAATGTATGCGTATACAAGTTTACCCGTATCACCAAAATCCGGCGTCAAAAACATAAGTACTGCAGTCAAGCTGAAAGGAACAGCAAGCCAAAGAAAATAGGGTCTGCATTTCCCCCACTTTGTTTGCGTACGGTCAATCATGACACCAATGAACGGCTCGACAATCGCGTCGATTACCCGTGCAACAAGAAATACCACCGCTACCGCACCTGGGTTCAGACCAAACACATCCGTATAGAAGTACATGAGGTAAAGTGTTGTCATCTGGAATATCAGATTTGACGCAGTATCCCCTAGCCCATAACTAATTCGCTCTCTCCATGGCATTTGATTTTCATTCATACTGCCATCCCCCCGCGTCGCATTTTGTTAGCGTTTTCTTAATTGCATTGTACTGAAGCTGATTCTTTTACACTGTCCGTATTTTAACGGAAATAGGGGGCATTTTTATCTTTTAACAGAGCGGAAGCGTTAGGTTGACTATTTGGATACAGATCAACCTTAAAGAGCCTACAGAACAGCAGCATGCCAGTAATTCTAATAAATGCTCCAAATAATACATCCGTTGCAAAATGATCTCCCATAATCACGCGGCTAGTCGAGGTGCTGATTCCCCGCACTTCCGCACAGACAAGCAGAATCTCCACAAATACCAGCCCATACCCACGCGTTAAAAGTATAAAGCTCCATTAATGAATTCGGATAGGCGAATAATAACTAAAACTAGGGTAGATTTTAACCCTCCTCTTATGTGAAAAAGTGATCAATAAAACAAAAGGATCGTTTATCTACAATAAGCAAAAAAGCCTAATCCCTTGTGCACGTTGGCAGGAGGTTAGGCTTTATGGTTCAAACGATTAGAAAAGGAAATAAACTAACACCACACCTTCGACTACCAAGATCAGTGAAACGATATGTTGTTTCGTATGCTTTAAAAATTTCCAATCAATAAATGACTGAAATCCTAGGGCAATAATTATAAATACAATCCAAAACCACTTCATTCCCGTCCCCTGTACACCATCAGCTATCATTATTACAATTACTGAAATTAATCCAATAAGTCCGATTATTAATTTGCCTTTTATATTTAGCTCATTGCCGTCGTCAGAAAGTTTTTCTTTATCCGGACCAACAATCCATATTCTAAGAAAATAACCAGAAAAGGCAAGGATTAATATTAAAAATGGAATGATCATTCCTGTTGCCCCCATCCTAAGAAGTTATTCATATTTATTTCTTATCATTAATTCTTTGATTTCTCTTAACTCATTTAATATTTCTTTTGAAATTTGTGTACTTCTAGAGTTATCGATGCCTAATTTAATCACGAATACTCCAAGCAAAAAATAGATGACTAGCATTACGATGATACTCAACTTATCTCCACTCCCCTCTTTATCGTTTGATTCTTAAAAGATGCAGTTCGTGATAGCGTAATTATTCCTATGATACCATAATAAGGGTGTGTGATTAACGCATGAGAACTTGTTGCTAACTTGACAAAAGATCTGCATTTTCGATAGCATGGATAATATCTTGATTATCAAGACATTCAATTTACGAGGGTGGTTTGAAACCTGAACAATTTAAACTGAAAAGAGGGACCACAATGGCAGTACTTATTCTATACGCTACAAAATCAGGGGCAACAGAGCAATGCGCAAAGGTATTATCCGACGAGCTCCCTCAGAGTAAGATCTGTAATATTGAAATAGAGAAGCCAAGTCTTGAGGCATTTGATAGCATTATTTTAGGTGCTGGAGTAAGAGACGAGAAGATATATAAAGCGATTCGTGATTTTATCAAAAAAAATAAAGATGAGCTACTAAATAAGAAGATGGGCTACTATATTTGTAACGAAAAACCAAAGACTACTGAGCAACTAATTGAGAAGAATTTTCCGGATGATTTAAAAAAGGCTGCAGTTTGCATCGAATCCTTTGGCGGTTATAAAGCCTATAAGGCTCCCAAAGAAGGTACTGATCAGCTCAAGGGGATTTTTGTAGATAAAATAAAAGAGTTTTCTAAGAATTTTAAATAGAGGAATATAGAATTTTCTAATAAAAATCCTGTTATCCAGATCAATGATCTGGATAACAGGATTTTTTTATAAAATAGAATTGAATGGTTTATTACTACTTGATTGTCAATTCAAACTTCGCACCCACATCGCTTACAAATACAATTTTCCCGTTACTCGGAAGTTTAACTTGCGTAAGACCACTGACAGTAGAGAAATTTACACACACACCATTCGCATCATAAACAGCAAAGGAACCTTTAGGTGGTAGCCCTACTGTCATCAACTTGCCTGATGCTGTCTCAGGTATTTCATACCATCTTGCATATCCATCTGCTTGAATGGTTACCAATGATTGCGGGCCGGCATAGATAGGTTTAATCGCATCCTGTGTAATAAATAATTGGTTTCCAACCTTGAGATACTCCACACCCTCTTTATTTTCAAAAACAATATCCGCAAGATCGCGCCCACCTAAAGTTGGAATTTGCACGGTCATTTCAGCTTTATTCGGCCCGGTTATTTTATTCGAGCCCATATAGCCCGGTGCATCAGGGAACATAGCAATTCCAGCTACTGGCATACTCATGTAAAATTGTGAGCTATACTTCTCGCTGACATCAAAATACAATTTCCCTTGACGCTGCTGCCAAGCTGACAAGACCTCATTGGATAAAGCATTCGCCTCTAGCTTTTCAGCTGCATATTGAGAAAGAGCAGTCTCACCAAGCCCTGGAATGACCCCGTACCCTTGAATCCAAAGGTAGATGCGACTATTGCTTTCCTTCACAAAGCTAACTTTATTAGCACCCGCTGCATCTAAGAATTCACCGTTTGTATTATACGAAAATTTCTGAGCTGGAAATGTAGGTGCCATAATCGAAGATATACTCAAATCCCCAGCTTTTGTAATCTCTATCTTCATCAGTTGTGTAGAATCAGCATAGACACCAGCATAATCCAGCAATTCCTGCGGCATAGCCTCTTTGTTCGAAGCTTTAAATGTAGGTGTAGGTTTTAGTTCCTTGATAACTCCCTTTTCTTGTAGCGCACTGAGCAATATTTCGTTAGCAAGCATCTGATCAGTTGAGCTATCCCCACCAGAAGATACCACAGCTGCTGCCATCTGCTGATCAGGCAATATGACAAGTGAAGTATGATACAGAGTTGTATCCCCTCCCTTTGTCAGAGCTTTGATCTCGTACTGATTGAATGGATATAAATTCACACTGTCCCAGCCCAATCCGTACGCAAACGAATTATCTTTTCCTTTCGGCCACATTCCACGCTTGTACTCCTCTTGCTCCATCGCTTTTATTGATTTTTCTGACAGAATCCCCTTCGATCCTCCAGTGAAAATAGTTGCAAAACGCACCAAATCTTCAGCCGTAGAATAGATGCCCCCTGTTCCAATCACGTTAATCGTCTCTTGGGGTAAGGCGGCAGGGTAGGTAGCATTATATACACTTGCCAGCTGTCTAGAATCCACAGAATCTACTGGCGTTTTCGTATGCCCAAGCCCTAAAGGACCTGTAAAATTCTGATGGATGAATGTGGTGAAGTCCATTCCACTGACTTTCTCAACAATCAACTCCGCCAGCGTAAATCCATCATTACAATATACTGAGTAGGCTCCTGGATCTGCCTTTAGACGCTCAGTTGTCAAAGTCGCTAGCAAGTTATCTTTGGCGATAGAATCAGAATCATTGAATAAGAAAGAGTTTGATAAGTTCGAACCCCCTAGACCTGATGAATGATTCAGTAGCATTCGTACGGTGATTTGCTTATAACGTGAATCTTCCATCGTAAAATGATTCAGATACGATACGACAGGTGCATCCAAATCTACCTTTCCTTGATCAACGAGCTTCATAATAGAAGCGGTCGTATACATTTTACTCGTCGAGCCAATTCCATACATCGTTGTAGTGCTTGGTGCTGTCTTGCTCTCCACATGGCTGTATCCAGCTGTGCCGCTCATAACGATATTATCGCCATCGATAAGAGCATATTGGAGACTTGTCGTCCCTATCTTTTCCGTTAAGAATGCTGCCTTCTCTGCCGCGACCTTCTGAGTGTTCACATATGTTTGCGTTTTGCTACTATCTGCTGCTAATGCATTCGTAGGAAGATAAACTACTAAAAGTAAAAATACCATCAACAGGGATATTATTTTCTTCTTCATACATTCCCTCCCGCTATGAATTTTCCATTCCTTTAAAGGGTAAATTATCCACATGGGAATGTAAAGGACGTTTATATCATTATCTATTCCATTAATTCTACTTTGTCTCCGATTCTGATTTCCCCTGTCTTAACTACAGAAGCGTAAACTCCGAAGTGTAGTTCAAACTCTTGGTTTAGTTTTTTCAATAATTTAGGGTCTCTTTCCTGACTATCCGGGTCCATCGTGATAACCATACATCTCTCACAAAAACTATCTACCTGTAGCTGAACATCTCCTATGGAGAGCTGCCGCCCGATCCAATCCCCTTCGAAAAGAGATTCATCGCTTAGAGCTATAACAAAGTTCCCACGAAACCGGCGCTGATCTAAGGAATGTCCCCACGCAGCCTCTAGCTTCTTCAAACTAGCATCCGTAATGAGCAATATGCTGGCACCATCCACCGATAACAGTTGCGGGTGCTCTGGCTGTGGATGTGAAGCTTTTATACTAGACATGGTAATTCGCGTTTTAGTTTGGCTTTGGATTTCTTCCAATAAATGCTCATCCCACCCAAAGGTTCGTCCATCCGAAGCCCTTACATGAATTTCTCCATTGATAAATTGCGCTTGGTAGGTAAGCATTTTAGGATTATTTCTAGCCGTAAAATACCGCCACCAGCCCTCTTTTGACTCATCATAAAAGGCACAGAAGCGATCCCCTAACATTCCATACGGTTCTATCACACAGGTTTCCAATCGTTCACCTGCAAATGACTTGACTGGATAGCGATTAATTTCTCTGATTTCACCAATGATTGTTTGCACGGTACAACGCCTCCACTTTCAAAAAATACAACATATCCTTTAATTCTACCTGAAATCGTTTGACTCTTGCACCCTTATTTTCACAACAACACATAGCTATTTCGGACGATTCTCGATCACATAAAAATTTATATATTTTACTTGAATATATGTTTTATACTATGACTATTACATATAGTGGAAAGAATATGAGAGGTGAATAGCAGTGCGGTCCAATGAATTCCAAAGTTTTGATTTTGCTTTTACACATGCTGTAATTGGAATGGCTCTAGTTTCGTTAGATGGAACGTTCCTAAAATGGAATTCAGCCCTAAGTAACCTGTTGGGGTACGATCATAACGAGTTAATAACACCTTCACCATCTGTCCGAACTCTTCTAAGTCAGATCCATGAAATTGCTGAGCTTGGAAGGTCTCTTTCCTCTATGAACATCCATCCGCATCGATTCCAACAGAACTACTACCTACCAACCGGACAACTGTTATCCATAGAGATCTCCATATCTATCGTTTCGGATGCTAATGGTGCACCCCTATATTATTTTACTCAATTTGAGAACAAGACCTTGATCAGGCAAATAGAAACTCAGCTGCAAGAAGCGGAGAGCAGTCTATTAGAAAAAGATAAATCATTCCTGCAACTCCTGGAGGGATTACCTCTGACCGTTGTTGTTACAGCAAAAGGGATTATTCAGTATGTGAATTCAGCGGGCTTACAGTTAATCCATGCGGAAAGCCTGAATCAATTGGTGGGTACATCCACTACTAATATTGTAGACCTTACCAATCATGCAATCCTTCAAGAACGAAGGGAAAGATATTACAGTGGTGATACGATTGGCTCTGTTTGCTACTTAATCAATTGCTTAAATGGTCAGCAGAAATTTGTGGATGGATTCACACTTCCGATTATCTTCAATGGAAACATGGCATTTATCGGAATATTTAAAGATGTCTCTCAGCAAATGCTGGAAGAAGAACGGCTAATCCAATCCGAGAAATTATCTACCGCAGGGCAATTAGCAGCTGGAATCGCTCATGAAATCAGAAATCCGCTTACCGCCATTAACGGCTTTATGAAGCTGCTTCGCTCTTCTGAGCGCATGAATGATAAATATTTTTTCATTATTGAGTCTGAATTGAAACGCATCGAATTTATCGTCAACGAGCTGCTGGTCTTATCCAAGCCACAAACGACGCATGTCAGTAAACCAGTGGATTTATTATCTTTACTAGAACAAGTCACCACACTAATGAATGGACAAGCTGCACTGAAAAACCTTCAGATCCTCCCTGTCTGTACAGATCACTCCATTTGGATCCATGGTGAGGCTTATCAGCTGAAACAGGTATTTATTAATTTACTTAAAAATGCGATGGAAGCAATGGATAGTGGAGGAAATATATATATTCATGTGCTTACAAATGAAAGTGAAGCCCGAATCAGCGTGCAAGATGAAGGTTGCGGGATGACAGAGGAACAGATTAAAGCACTTGGTAAACCATTTTACACGACAAAAGAAACAGGAACAGGTCTTGGCTTTATGATCACGCAGAATATTGTACATAATCATGGCGGAGCGATCACTGTAGAAAGTGTTCCTGAGCAAGGCACTACATTTACGGTAACCATTCCAAAAATTTTAGAGCCAGAGGAAGCTGTCATATAACATAAGAAGTTCCGCAATGAATGATCCTTATTCATACTAGTATCCATACCTTCGTAGGGAGGTTCCGCTTAACGAACCATAGTGCACTTATTCCTAATAACAAGCCCATTCCCGGGTAATTTCGGGAGAATAACGGTGCTGGCTCGTTTACGTTACGGCGGCACATTATATTCGGTTTTTCGCATACATTCGGCTCGTTTACGTTACCGGCGGCATATTGTATTCGATTTTTCGCATACATTCGGCTCGTTTACGTTACCGGCGGCATATTGTATTCGGTTTTTCGCATACATTTCTCCGCAGTCTCGAAATTTTATTAATTCTATTATAGTAAGCATATACGCCTTCGGCGTCCTTTAAGGCCGGTAAACGTTATAAGCGAGAAAGATAAGGATAATGTATAACGAAAAAGAAGCTCCAGCATTATGCTACTAGAGCTTCTTTCATTATGGACGCTGGTAAACGCTGCTGATCAAAAAAGCGAAACAGGAATGAGCTTTCTTCCTCCCTTGACTAGGGTGGATTCTAACATGTCCCCTTTGACACCCCCGAAATAGAGCTGCCAATACACACCAAAGCGAACGCTGACGTCATTCTTCACTAGCTCCGGTGGCGTAACAATCAACCACTGAAATTTGAGCGCCTTAGAAATTTCAAATACAGGATCAAGCACGTTATTTGAAACCATTTCTCCAAATGGATTGTCATATAAAAAAACCGTCCACCCTTTGTTCTCACGATTTACACGTTTATGTGTCATGATCATCATTGCTACCAACAGTTGTACCGATTGGCGCTGTCCGCCACTGCCGACAGCCTCATCCAGCGCACCCCGATTGATGATTTCCCAGTCGGAATAATGGTAGTCTTCCGGAGCGGCGTAGAGGAAGTAATTTTCCGTTACCGGTTTATATACCTGAAGAATCGGAAAGCGATTCTGAAGCGCCGCATAGACGATTCGTCCGTCATTGATAACCTCTTTGATTATAAGTGTTGGTACTTGTTCAATCTTCGGATATTTCGAAAGCAATTCATGGATACACCGATTGAAATAGTCGCTCACCATCGGCTCTACCTCATCGCTTGTTCTCGGTACATTGATATTTTTATAATTCAGGCGTACCAGCGGGAAGGCATAATTATTCTCATTATGAATAATCATCCGACGTTCCATTCGTTTCATAATATCAATGATTTGTACTACACGATAAGAAGCCCGGGCTACCCACATTTTGCGGGACAGACCCATCTCTTCCTTATCGCTTTGGATGCTCTCAATCTGATCACGTGAACTACGTAACATCGAATCTAGGACTTGCTGAGCAATCGCGAAGTTATCCCAATGAACCGTATTTAGACGATCTAGAATCTTGGTCTCCAGTTCAGAATTCCGTTCATTCTTAGCGAGTTTTCCGGTTAATGAATTTTTCTCTTCCTTCACCTTTCTGGAGACCTCGTCCCGTCTAACGCGGCTATCCTTAATGCGAAGAAGCCAGTCAGCAACAAGAGACTCGCAGCTTTCTCTAACGCTCAGCATTAAATCTTCTGGCACAGTCCGTAGATTAACCCGATCCTCAATATGTGCATTCATGATCTTGATTTGATTGGATAACGTCTGAATGAGCGCATCCATTCGATCCAAAGATCGTTTACACTGGTTAAGCATAAGCTCATTCTCTTGGATACGTTCCTGAATGTCCGCCTCTTTTTGCTCGAGTAGCTCATTCCAAATTTCCACGGCACGCTCATGTTTCTCTTTGATTCCTTTCTCTACCTTACGCAATTCCTTCTGCAAATTCTCCAATTCGGTCTGGCAGCGGATGAAAGAGTCGTGAATCATCTGATAGTCTTCTTCCAGTGAAGCAGTTTCCGACTTTTGACGGTTTCTTGCAGCCATAATAGATTCGGTAGATTCAGCAGGTTCTGTCACCTTCCGCCAATGCTCATCCACTTGATTCAAGCTGGCTTCAAGCTCGGTTAGATTCTCGCTTGCCGCTTTGATCTGGGCGGCTCTTGTTCGAATTTCAAGCTCATTCTCCGTCAGTGATTGCTGCAGGCTTTCAACGGTACTAAGCTGCTGCAACAGAAGATTCTGTTCTACGGGAACAATTGGTGTGACTTCCACATCATCTGAAAGCTGGTGATATGTCGGAAATACAATCTCAGGAAACCAATGCTGCAGTCTAGGAAATAGAGCATATTTGGCATCTCCCGTCCATTTCTCACGTTCTCCGCCAAGGCTTACCATTTGCGCTTCAAGATGCTCGAGTTGCTTGTCCTTACTCGCAAGCTCTTTGCTCACTAAACTCTTACGATCTGTATACTTTTTCTTCTCCTTTTGATCCTGTTCATGTTTCTTCGAACGTTCAATCCAACCATGCAATGCTGCTGCTCTCTGCTCCTGTTCTGCACTAAGCGCTTTATTCTCGATAAGTTCCCGACCGATCCGAGCAAGTATACCCTCGTTCTCATCTATCTCGTTGTCCAGATTGATAAGACTCTGCTGAAGCTCACTTTGCAATTTCATAAGGGTATTGCGTTTGGCTGTAATCGTCACAGTGTTCTCTGTTTGATATAACCGCTCATATTCCTGACGCACAGATTTCAGCTTCGATAAATAAGCCTCCGCGTCCAGAAGCACTTGTTCTTGCTCCTTAAGCTTCGCTTGAATACCGCTCTTAAAGTTAAAGAAACGGTCTGGTTCCAGTACCATTTGTGGCCCTTGGTTCGCAAAAAGGTTAAATGATACTTGATCTGAAGCTGCCATCTCTTCACGGATAAAAATCGGCACCGCTGATTTCAACAGTGTATCCTTTAGCAGATCCGGCTTGATTTTATCAGCTTCGCGACGAGTTACAATGAGGCTATAAGGAAGGAGTGGATGGCGCTCCAGCTCTTCCTCACGTTCAAGGTATGGGCGATCATTTAAATAGGAACTGCCCGGTGTGGATTGAATCTTAAGCGAATCAAGTGTATCCTTGACCGCCAGAATATCTGAATTCGGCAGCCAGTAGGATTGATTCTGAAGCTCCACGTCCATGAGCTGATTGTAGTAATCCCGTCTGGAACGTTTCGTTTGCTGCTCCACTTCATCCATTTTTCGGATAAATCGTAGTTGAATAGCATCTTTTTCTTCAAAAAGGCCAGTAGCTCCCAAACGATTATGTTCATCAAACATTTCCAGCAGCACAACAATCTGTGACCATAACTGTGATTCTTTATAGGTCTGTGTATCAAGCAGTGCCCCAAGCTCGTCTGCCTCACGTTCATAAGAACGATGTTTCTCGCTAAGCTCGGCATGATTCTTATGCAATGTCAGCTTTTGATTCTCAGCCTCTTTTTGCTGTTCCTCTAATGCTTCCATATCCAGAAGTATCGTTTTGGCAGCTGAAATTGTACGTTGAAGCGCCGCTACTGAAGCATGGGCAGCTTCCTGACCATGCTGGGCTGCGAATGCTCCGAGCTCTTCTGAATATTGCCGAATAGATAACGTCAATTCATTAATCTGGATATCAAGGCCTGCTAACTCCAGCAAGAAGCTCTCCCGCTCCTTACGCAGTCCTTTTTCTTCAGTCGACAGAGCTCGCTCCGCGGTTCCAAACCCTCTGATCGTTTGTTCCCAGAGGATGAATACCACATCCCATTGTTTCCGAAGCTTTTCCTTGGCAGCCTGAATGACCTCTTGACGTTCTTTCATCTCCAGAGAACCTTCAATCGCTTGAATCTCTTTCTGCCACTGCTCAATTTGTCGTGTATGGAGCATACGTTTGGCCAAGAAATGAGCCACTTCTAGCTTCTTCTCCTGAACCTTGGAATCGTCCAGTCGTCCACGTGCCCGTCTCTGATGATCACTGAGCTTGTTAAACTCTTCCTGTTTCAGTTCCATTTCTTCCTTGCTGCGTAAATACTTGAGATTGTCCGTCTCAAATCGCAATTGCTTCGATTCCTGATAACGCCCAGCCAGTTCATTAGCAACCTTACTTCGCTCTTCCTCCGCATTCCTCAACTCTTCATGGATAACCGTATAGATCTGACGTCCACGTAGTTCCGTTTCTTGAACAGTGCTCTCTGCCTCTACTCCTAGCTTCACCAGCTCGTATAAAGGTGCTGTCATTCCAAGAAACTCTGTGTAGACTTGTTCCCGCTGTTCAAGCATCGGTAGGCGCTGAGCTACTGTCGCCGTATCGATAAACATCCGTTGCAGCGTATTGTCTTCTTCTCGCGGTGACTCATTCAGACTGGAGCCGATCTCAGGAATAATTAGCTTTTCGAATAAGTTATGGTTGGTAAAGGCATCATTCTTTTTGAAATAACCTTTGATACCGCCCTCTTCCCCATTGATTCGCCGCATATTGCGCCACTCAGCGATATGGATATCCCGGGTAGCCAGGAAATCATAATATCTTTTTAAATCCGAGCTATGGCTACCGAAAGGTACAATCTCCCCCCGTCGATCTCGCACAAATTGCTGGATCGTTTCAAAACTCGTAGGTTCAGCAGTCTCTTCATCAAAAAGCGGCAGCGTCGAAAGGGTAAGTTCAGACGTTTCGCCATAATCAGTAAGTGCATACAGCAGGTAATCCACTTTAATATCCTGCTGATCCAGCGAGTTATGTGCGGTCATAGCTATACCCGTCGTCATATACACATTACGCTCAGTGTTGTCGAGACGCCATTCGATCGCTACGTGAAAGGTATAGGGTTTAAGTTGTTTTTTATGGTTATGAAAAAATGCTTCCACCTGGTTCTCACTGTCTTTTCCCCATGGTGTTTTGGGCATTAATAACTGAAATATGGATTGCAGCAGGACGCCTTTCCCGCCACCATTCATAAGAGTAATCAGCGTGTTGGATGGTCCCTCTTCGTTACAGAGGTCCAGAATCATATCATCATACTTCTTGAGCATCTTCTCGTATTTAAGCCCTGTTATCCGTATGCGTTCAATCCGCGGCATAAGTAGCACCGTCTTTCTCAGCTAAAGTTCGTCCGATGAGTTTCTTTAATTCCTGATACCGGTCGACATCATGATATAAATACCGCATTCTTTCGTAAAGCTCTTCCCGCGGGAATATCCGCTTCTCTGACTCCGAAATGAACACAAGCTTCTCCTCTTCCAGGAGTTTCATGCCTTCATGGATCAGCCCAATACGTGAGCCTGCCCCTCTTGTCAGAAGATCACTTTCTTCCTGACTCTTAGTTTGCATATAAAGGTTGGTCCACACTTTAGACATCGCTTGGATATCCAATTGCCACTGCTGGCTAAACCGACCTTCAGCATCCATCTGCATCCACGCTTGAAAGAGAGAGGACACCTGATCAGATATCTGTATGTAGGACATACTGTCTTGCCCAGACTTAAAGTGAGTTTCGTCCTGGTCCATCTCAGCCAGAAAAACAAGGATAATGATATTAATGATATGTAAATGAGTTTTGCGCTCAATTCGTGAATATTTGTTCTTCAACTGGGTGAAGTTGGTAGCGAACACTGACCCGAGTGGATTAACCAGCAAATGGAGACGGTGCCCGGAATTCATCACTCGGCAGCCTGCTTCCTTAGCAACATATTGTAGTGCATCATAGGTTCCTGCATCCTGAAGGCATTCTGCCGCCGCCGGATCATCGAGAGGGATTACTTTTTTACGAAGTAATTCAAAAAATAACCGTGATGCTTGCTGTACCTGTTCTAATGTATAACTCATACTAGTAACTTCTCACCTCTCCACGATCGTTATAATAAAAGGACTCATATCCAGACCAGACCAGCGTACCCATGGGGTTGTCTCTGGCGCAATGCTCGTCCGCAGCAGCTTGCCGCGCAAGTCCTCCAGTTGAGGATCATCCGCAAGTACATACCGGATTAGTAACTGGCATTCATCGGATCCATTGCTGTTCTCCGGGGCCTGTTCCTGTACAACAATCTCTGAATGAAAAAACTGCACCCATAGATCGACAGCATCTGGTGTACGTGCCCATCTAGTTAATTCCTCTGCGGTAAAAGCATCCGCAGTGAATGTAAAGCTCCCTTGCTGAGCTAGCGCATTGAACACAGGCTTCCACAATGCAACGACTTCCGTCCACGGAATCCCTTTAGGAATATATTGAACTGCCTCAGCCTCCAACTCATCTTCAAGTTCATGCATCACTACATCTGGAATAAAACCAACCTCTTGTTCCTCCCAAGCCCAGGGAAGCGGATAGACGAAATCCTGATTCGGAGCGAACAGTCCGCTGAGCAGCAATTCAAGACTATCGCCGCTTGGCAGGCCTTCATCTTTCACCCATTCCTCCCATACATGAGTACGGAAGTTAAAGCCGGAAGCTCCCCAGAATAATTCAGGGAAGTTCAATCTTAAATTGGTCTCTACCTCAAAAATATTCAGAACTACCTCAGCCAGTTCATCGTGCACACGCCTAGAAAGTTCGACCCGTTCAGAAAGAATACGAATCTCATTGAAGTCGATCACATCTTTCTCGTCATTGGCTAGCCGGGCCAGTGAACGATGAATATTATCAAAATGCTTACGTTCTTCATCGAACTGCTGATGAATCTCTTCGAGTCGCTGATGCCGAGCCACTCCGAATTCACTAAAAATATGCTTCGGATTACGGCGCAATGCATTCCGGTATTCCTGCTGCTCATGGGTCATTTTCCGGACCCGGGAAATAAGTTCATTCACATCCTGTAGCGCCCGTGTCACACGACCATGCTTAATATGCATCTGAATCTCCAGCAGCTTGATGCTGATCTGGAACTCTTCAATAATCTCATGACTCATAAAAATGAGCTCCATGGCATACTCAGAAAGACGATAGATTGTTCTGCCGCTTTCTTCCCAGCTGCTGCGGGTCGCATCCTCATCCACCATGAAATACTTATATTTCTGCACAGCCATTTGCCGAGCCGCATCATCATAATAATAGGATTCGAAATCCCCACCATTTCCGCTCCAGAGCAGGCCGTCCACTAAACGTTCTACGGATTCGGTAGTCCCGAGATTCGCGATATTAAAGCGTTGCAACGCAGTCCAAGCCAGGGCTATAATATCTTCCTTGGATCTTCTCTCATTGGATTCTAGCTCCAAATAATAGACTTGTAACAAGATGCTTAAAGACACCATCTCTTTGTACGGTTGGATTTCACCAAGGTTCATGCCAGCCCCCAAGTTCCATAGGGGATTCAATCGTTTGTTTCGTTCACCAAAATCCGACCAATTCATCTTTCTGTTAACCTCACCCTCACCAAATAAAAATAAAACCCGTATACATCCGTATAGGGTTCTAAAGTACGCGAATATATGTTTCTATTATATCAATCCTTCGAAAGTTATGCTATTTTTTGTTAAACAAAATCATAGATTCTATCCACGCATTTCTACTCCGCAGAATCTGGAGTACATACCATACAATATTGCTCTAGTGTACTGTTGGGCAAGGGGATGACCTTAACCGTGCAGAACTGATAATGCTCATAGATTGGAAGATTGCTTGGCGTCTGTGTCTCTAATGTACATAATGCATTCTTCTTACGGCATTCGGCGAGCAGCGCCATCATAATCTTTGATACATATCCTTGCCCACGGTAACGTTCTTGCACAACAAGCATATCCAAATGCATATACTTCTGATCACCAAACATCGATAACCATAAGGAACTCATACTGCGTAAAGTAGTTAGTCCTCGAATAAATCCTCGCACACCAATGATTCGGCAAATCGGTAAACACTTGAGAATCGCAAGTCCAATTTGTTTCATATAGTTGACGTTCGAAATCAATGTCCCGCTCTGACGCTCCGAATGGAACACCAAGGCAACAGCTTCATAATTAGTTGACGTCGTTAGAACATCCGAATAAGGATATAACATCTCAATATAACGATGAAAAAAAATGTTTAATACGCGGAGTCTTGTTGTTTCATCAGGCAAAATATGCTGATATAGTGGATCATCCTTTGCGAAGGCTTCTGCCAGAACGCTGGCGGCTTTCGGAATGTCCTGCCGATGAATTTTAATTAATAAACTACAAATAGTTCCACCTCATTTAGTTTACTTTCGCGATAGGCTCGGTTAGTGAACAAGCCATTCAAGAATATTATAACTGGTTCAGTCAAGCCCTCATTTAAAGGGATGAACTTCGATATGGCACGATGGTTCTATTGTCATTTCTTCATTGAATGCGCTATGATTAAAAAGATTATAAAAATACTGGGAGGAAAAATGGAAGATATTATACTGTGGCTTAAATACTTGTTACTAGGATTTGTTCAGGGGGCAACTGAGCCAATCCCCGTATCCTCTAGCGGTCATTTGATCATCGCGCAGAAATTGCTAGGCTTAAAACAGAATGGGCTATCATTTGAAATCCTAACAAATACGGCTTCTCTAATTGCGATTTGCTTTATTTTCCGCAAAGATATCGGAAGATTGATCACTGGATTCATTCAATTTATTCTGACCCGCAAAGAGGAATATAAGTCAGATTTTATGTTCTCTTTGTACATTATCATTGGTACCATGCCTGCAGTTATCTTAGCCTTGTTCTTTAAGGACCAAATCGAGGAGATTTTCTCGTCTGTACACACCGTGTCCATCGCCTTGCTGGTAACTGGGGTTGCTTTATGGTTAATTCGTAATCTTCGCGGCCGTAAACAAGATGGGGACTTGAAAACGAAGGATGCAGTCATAGTCGGACTTGCCCAAGCTGTAGCTCTTATTCCTGGGATAAGTCGCTCAGGCGCAACGGTCATCTCTTCCATCGCTATGGGGATGAAGCAAGAAACTGCTTTACGCTTTTCTTTTATGCTGTATATACCGATCAGTCTGGGCGGACTTGTTATGGGTGCATCTGATATTGCCCATGACCCAAACCGGGCGCAACTAGCAATTCCATACTTCATTGCATTTATCACTACACTAATCGTCACGTATTTTTCTATGCGCTGGTTTATGGGGATTATGGCTAAAGGTAATTTGAAGTACTTCTCTTATTACTGCTTCTTGGCTGGGATACTACTCCTGATCTTCATGTAAGTACGTGATTTCAAACAAAAGCCCTCATGACCATCTCTGGGATTACAGAGAGCATGAGGGCTTTTCAACCTATTTTAACAGGGATATTACTTCCCCACTCGACCGAATCTTGCCGATCCTAGGGAAAATGGTTTTACACACATAGTCATGCTCTTCTTTCGTAGAAGCAGTCATTGCATCTTCCACAAAAACTTGATTGTATCCAAGCTGATAAGCTTCTCTAGCTGTCGTATCTACGCCGATGGATGTGGACACACCACACAATACAATCGTATCTATCCCACGGCGCCGTAACTGCAAATCAAGATCCGTTCCGAAAAAGGCACCCCATTGACGTTTAGTAATCACATGTGCGTTTTTGAAGCCAGCTAATTCAGGCACTAAGGTATCCCAGCCTTCTGGAAAGGACGCTGCATTCATATTCAAATCTGTATGAGGTCTTAACATATCTTGACCATCTAACGAGGATACTCGTACAAGAACTACAAATGCACCCTTTTCAGTAAAAGCTTGAACTAAGCTGCTCCCATTTTGAACCACCTGCGTACTTGTGTGCGGAGCCTTATTAGGACTGTGAATAATTCCATTCTGCAAGTCGATTACAACCAGTGCCGTTTTCTTTGCTTCGATACTTTCAGTTTCTGATCTCTTCAAGTCTTCCATGATCTTCTCTCCCATTTAAGTTTAGTTTTTTGTACACTTTAAAATACACCCAACCTGCATTGATCAATAGCAAAACACTCGTCACAAAAAACACATCCCGGATCCCAAACCAGGCTGCCACTTGCCCACCTAGAACCGAACCTGCAAAGGTACCAAGATAACCTGCCGACATGTTAAAGCCAAATACTCTGCCTGTAAGAGCGTCCGGTGTGATTTTCTTAACGAGAATATTCACAGAAGGGATTAATCCGCCTGCAGCTAATCCTAGCAGAAAACGAAGGCCCATTAACTGCCAAGGATTCTGAACAAACGCTTGTGGGATGAATAGAAGTCCTGCCGCAATAAGCGCAACTAATATGACTTTTTGAGCCCCTATCCGGTCAGACAGCTTTCCAAGTCGTGGAGCAGCAATGATATTAGCCAACCCTGAAGCAGAGAATGTCATTCCAGCAAGCAGAGCCACATGACTAGCACTCTTGGATAACTGAGTAACATATACCGTAATGATCGGTTCTACAGAGTATAAATCAACGGTTAGAATAAAGAAGGTCACAAACAAGGTTAGTGTTAGGCTTTTCTCTGGAACACTGCTCCAGACTTCCTTGATACTTAGCGTCTTTTTATCTTCACGATGAAAAGATTCCTTCACGAACAAAGCCGTTGTAATAAAGGCAACCAGCATCAGTCCACCCGTAACAAAAAATGAACTTTGTAAACCCAGACTCTCTGCAATGAAACCACCAATCGTTGGGCCAAGCAAAGCTCCAGCAATACTGGCTGTTGAAAGAGTTCCTAAAGCATATCCTGCATGTTCCTTATCCGTCTGAGTTGCTATTAATGTAGTACAAGCTGTACTATAACCCGTTATTGTGCCCTGTAATAATCTTAGTGCAATTAATACATACACATTAGGCGCAAAACCCATACAGCTGATCACAATCGCCATCCCCAGACTTGCCCGCAAAAGCATTGGTTTCCGTCCGAACCTGTCTGCCGCCAGCCCCCAAATGGGTGAAAATATGGCTGAAACGATAAAGGTAATTCCAAAAGCAATACCAGAAAACTGAGCAACGGAATCGGCATTATCCACGCCAAGATGCTTAATGTAAAGTGGCAATACTGGCGCAATCTGGCTCATACCTACACCCGTTACAAACATACCAAACCAGCAAACGATCAAATTTCTTTTCCACATGGACATAAAAAAGCCTTCTTTCTGCTAACAATAACAACCTCATATTAACAGTCAGATTGGCTCTATACCATGCATTATTCTAAACTCCATGGACATTTTTGCTCTGAAATTCCGAAGGGCTGATGCCTGTCATTCTTTTGAAAATTCTGCTGAAATAAAATTCATCCGTAAATCCAAGGGTTTGCGCAACCGCTTTGATTTTAATGTCTCCTTCAAGAATCAGCTCTTTCGCTTTATCAATTTTCATTTTATTAAAAAACTCAATGATCGAATAACCTGTAATCTCTTTGAATGCTCGTGATAAATAAGCAGGTGAAAGCTGTACCAACTCAGATAATTCGCTCAAGCTAACTTTCTCATTGATCTTTTGATGCATATAATTAATAATTTTTTCCACTTTTAATGAAGTGGAGTAATTTTGACTTTGTTTTTGTGTATTTTGAGCAATTGCAATAATAAGCTGCTGTAACAAAGTCTTCGCTACAAATTCATATCCTGGCAGCTTCGTATTCCAGCTCTGAATCATTTGTCTGAAGATATCTTCCACTTGATAATAATCCTTCAATTCGGATACAGCTTGCAAATGGAGGGAATCCACATCACCACTAATTCCCCATTTCTCCTCGTTCATGCTCACCTTCGCGTAGTTAAAATGAACGGACAGAAAGCATAAGGGATCTTCAGCCTCTATCTCTATTGAATGCTTAACATCTGGAGAAATATAGAATAACATACCAGCTTTAAACGAATGCCGTTTTCGCTCAATCATAAAGCTGCCCTTCCCTCCAGTCACTAAGAGAAGTTCATGATGTTGAAGGGTTCTAACGAGCTTACTCCAATTTCTCTTGGGGTCATTAAAGTATCTGTAATTACAATATAGTATGTGGAAAAATAGATTATTTATATTCATAAAAGACCTGTCCAAATGTCCACCGAACGTTCGATCGGATCGTATTCTACGTCATATCCGAACGTTTCATTCTTTTTAGGCGTTTGTTGGGTAAAGAACTCACGACCTTTCACTTCTATAGATAAATCGCCTTCAGTCTTTATCGTAAAATTAACATTAGCGTAGCGAGCATGATTAATCACCGCCTTAACGAGGGCAGGATCAAGTTTTACTTCATCCAACCCCATTTGTTGCCGGATTTTATTAATCGAAGCTAGTGCCTTTAGTTGCTCCGCGCTACTAGTTCCGTCAAACCATACTTTTGCAGCTTGTACCTTTGTGACATCAATCAATGGAGTGATTGCCATAAGCAGAAAGACGCCTATAAGCATCCATTTTTTACGCATAGTTCCCCTCCTCAAAATTCCATATCTTGTTAGACGACATTCATCCAGAAAGGTTTCTGTAAAACAGGTCAAAAATACAAAACAAACCACTCCGTAAATGAACTTCACCTCAATGGTCAGACACACAATCAGAGGCGTATTTCATTATAGAGTGGCTTTTCTGAAATCTCTTATGGTTTCTGTATAAACAGCTGCGTCCAATAATGTTGATATCGACTAGTAGATGTTCCTCCTACATAACCAACCCCAATATCCGTAAAGCGAGGATCCAAAATATTAGCTCTATGGCCAGGGCTATTCATCCACGATCTCATTACTGCTTCAGGTGTGGCTTGGCCTTCCGCAATATTTTCTCCATAAGCACGCCAAGCTACACCAAATCGATCTAACATTTGAGAGGGGGTACCATAAGTTGGAGAGGTATGGCTAAAATAATTATTATCCCTCATATCTCTTGACTTCAAAACTGCAAGATCAGTAAGCCGAGAATTAAGAGTTAAAGCAGCAATTCCTCTACTTGTCCGTTCCTCGTTGACTAATCGAAAGACTTGCAACTCAAATGCGTTAGCTTGTCTTATATGAATCCTTGGCTGCCCTACTCTTTTCGTAACGGGACTACGTTTCGCTTTTATTCCTTTACTCAAAGAACTTTTGACTCTTCTTATTGAAGATATTCTTTGCTTCATGATTTTCCCTCCTACAATGTATTTATAACAATATATTGTGGAAGAGGTCTTCACGCTTGTACTAAAATCTATAATTCTACTTTAAATTTTCTTAACCCTATGTACTTGATTTCTCTTTAACTTGACATGCATTAGTTACTTTATGTTAATATAAACAGATCATGAAAGTTGATATATCATCTATATTTCAATTAGGAGAGATCACATGGATTCCAAAGACCGATTAGGTTTAGTTATTCGAGATTTGCACTTAGAAATAGCCAATTATTTAACAAAATTGCTTGCACCCGTTCGGCTTGCGCCTGAACAACATTTACTAATGGCGTTGTTGCTTGAGAAAGAAGGTCTATCTCAGAATGAGATTGCTAATCAACTTGGGAAGGATAAAGCCAGTGTTGCCCGAATGATCGCTAGCTTAGAGAACAAGGGATATATACATAAAGTAACAAGTACGCAAGATCGTCGGTCGGTAAATGTTTTTGTCACAGACGAAGGCAGGAAATTAGAGACTACAATCAATGAGGTGACGATCAAATTAAACGAAATTATAGCGGCAGGATTATCACCTGCAGATTACTCCACGCTAACAACTTTGTTAACCCGTGTGCAGAATAATGTAAGAGAGGCATAAATGCATCTCCCTTGCTCAATAGTTGACATATCATCTTTTGCATAAAAATAATTCGAATCTATTTCTGAAAAGAGGTTTATCCTTATCATGGAATCAACAGCAGCTGTTCAAGTTAAACGTCCCGCCCTAATGGCCTTCTCACTTATGCTAGGAGCATTCGTTGGGCTATTTAGTGAAACCGCCTTAAATATGGCTTTTACCAACTTAATGGATGAATTTTCAATCAACGCCTCAACGGTTCAATGGTTAACCACAGGATATTTACTTGTATTAGGTATCCTCGTTCCGATATCCGCCCTATTAATGCAATGGTTTACCACCAGACAATTATTCACAGCATCCTTGCTATTATCTATCGTTGGTACTTTAATTGCTGCCCTCTCCCCCAATTTCACCTCCTTATTAATTGCGCGTTTAGTGCAAGCTTTGGGAACTGGTTTATTGCTTCCCCTAATGACGAACATTATTCTAATTATCTTCCCTGCACATAAACGCGGAACGGTCATGGGAATGATGGGACTAGTGACGATGTGTGCTCCGGCCATCGGACCAACGCTATCTGGATTGATCGTGGATCATTTGGGCTGGGAGTTTATATTTTGGATCAGCTTACCTTTATTATTATTTACATTTGGATTCGGATTAACATTCATCAAAAATATAGCCAAAATCTCTAAGCCTAAAATAGATATTTTATCCATCCTGCTTTCTACTTTCGGATTTGGTGGCATCGTATTTGGATTTAGCAACATCGCTGACCATGCTTTCAGTGAAATCATTGTCTATCTTCCTCTTATCGTTGGTGTCATCAGCTTAATCCTGTTTGTTTTACGACAGTTTAAATTGGAAACGCCTATGCTAAATTTAAGAGTGTTTAAATATCCTATGTTTACAATAGGTCTTATTATGGTCTTCTTTGGAATGATGATCATTTTGTCCTCTGCCATTTTATTACCGTTATATTTAAAAGGAGGTTTATTGTTATCCGCCACAGCTGCAGGAATTTTACTCCTTCCAGGCAGTGTGATTAACGGAGCTATGGCTCCAGTGACTGGGAGAATATTTGATAAATTCGGCCCGAAGCTATTGCTGCCGCTTGGATTCTCCATCGTAACCATTGCAGGTTTTCTATTCACAAGCAACTCTACTGAAACCAGTAGCCTGACCTTTATTTTAATACACTGCGCTATGTTTATCGGATTAGCAATGGTCTTTATGCCCGCTCAAACCAATGGCTTAAATCAATTACCCGTGAAATACTATCCGGACGGTGCTGCTGTCATGAATACACTTCAACAAATCGCAGGTGCTCTTGGTACAACGTTCGCTGTTACACTAATGTCTAGCGGGCAAACACGATTCGCTAACACACATCCAACTGCTGCACAGCCTGAAGTTTTAACCGCAGGAATTACATATGCATACATATTTATCGCAGTGATTGCAGGTATAGGATTGATTTTATCGTTATTTGTGAAGCGTATTAGAGTTCATTAATTTTCATCAAAAAAAGGCAGTGGACATGAGCTGTCCGCTGTCTAAATTTTATTCCATATATTTCTCATAAAATACTAAGGTTAACTTATCGTTTACTTGCTTTGTTTCTTCTGTTCGTTTATATCCTACCTTTTCATATAAATAGCAGTTCCTCTGCTCTTGTTCAATACTATCCAGCTCTCATTTTTTCGCATCATTATATTTCTGTTCGATCAGAAGTAGGCTGTCAGATATTCCTTTTGTCATCCGATTTAGAGGGATCTCTAAAAGAGCCCGACATACCCGTAAAAAGTCCAATTAATCCAATAAAAACTCCTAACCCACGACCACCCTCGTAGGCTAATATCACAACTACTCCAAACAATGTGATGTGAAGACCAAAAAGCTGAGTTTGCAGGACGCTAGGTTCGATAAAATCTAATAATGCTCCTACGTGAAACATTACAACAACTAGCACAATTAGAACGGTTAAGATCCACAATCCTAAACTAATCATCTTTACCTCCATTAAAATTTATTATCAACTAGACACTCCTAATTTCAAATAAAGACACTTGAGTCTACCGACTCCAGCGTCTCGTCATGTTGGTTTATGACTTGTTTTTAGGTATGATATAGAGCGTTCCGTCTTCTTTAAATTCAGCATAGGCAACATCCTCAATGTATTTATAGCCTTGCTCCATGACCCGCTTCTGAATCTGTTCCTTGTTCATCGACCTGCCCCGCATGGACTCTTCCAGTACCCTACCTTTATCAATAACTGTAACGGAAAAAGTAGAGGACTGCTCATCTTCAGACTTACGCATAACCGACAGAGAACCATTCGTCTCGAGCAAAGCATACTTTACTTCACTTAACGAAAAAATATTTTGTTGCCGCAGCATGAACAGCAGTTGGGTAAACTCAATATCGTATTTCTCCATCAAATCCTGATTCACTTTGCCAGCGTCGATTAATAGTACTGTCCGACCTTCTGCCATGTTCCCGAACTTCACAAAATGGGTAGTCGCCTTTTCAAACAAATAAGACAAAGCGGTCCAGATAAATAGAGCAAACAGCAGATGCCAGACCTTCACCTCATCATCGTATATCGTATTCCCTACAATCTCACTTAAAATCAATGATGACAGGAAATCGAGTGGCGTCAATTGGCTAAGTGTCTTGCGGCCAGTAATAAAGGTAATAATCCACAAACCAAAGAAGCTAATGATCAGTTTAACACCTATAGTTACAAATATATCCATTGGTGCACCTCCAGATGGGACTTCGCACAGGGTCGTTGACCTTATGACACGAAATCCATTCATGAAAGGTATTACACACTCCTAGTGGGGGATAAACAGCAAACAAGACTCTCTGCAACTTGCCGTTATGTTGGGATGGTGATAAGGAACGTTGTGCCTTTCCCTTTTTCACTATCGACTTCAACAATGCCTTTCACTTTATCAATGGTACTATAGACCATAAGCATCCCTAGTCCCGTCCCTTCAGCTTTGGTCGAATAATACGGTTTACCGAGACGCGATATTTCTTCCTTTGTCATTCCAATGCCAGTATCGCGAATACTGATAATAATATTTTGTTTTTTTTCCGAAATATCGATGAACAGCGTACCACCGTCCTTTTCCTTCATGGCTTCGATTCCGTTTTTATAAAGATTAATAAGACATTGCTGTATTTGATTGCGATCATAATTTTTAAATAGCGAATTATTAAAACTAAATTTGACCTCTACTTTGTGCATAGTGGCATAAGGCATGATGATATTCTTAGTATATTCTGACTCTGGCTGCATGTTGGAATAGACCATATTATCGGATTGCGGCTTAGCAAATGAGAGATAGTCACTCACGATTTTTTCAGCCCTCTGTAATTCTAATAGAGATAATTCTACGTACTGTTTCTCCTCCCTTGTGATCGTCTTCGATTTATTCAACAGCTGTAAAAAACCGCTGGTCACTGTAAGCGGGTTTCTGATTTCATGTGATACACTTGCCGCTAACTCGCTCACAACATTTAATCTTTCAGATTGCATAATTCGGTCGCGATTCTTAATATTAGTAATAATCTTTTCTATTAAGATCATATTGATACACATCACCCCGACATGGGTCGTAAAGGCATTTAAGGTGAGAAACCAATATTCCCGATTTAAACTCCCCTGTGTAAAACCTAATGTAATTAGGTAAAATCCCATCGTCAGAAAAGAAATTATTGTTGCCGCGATGATGCGACTTTTCGAATCTAGTTTTAAGAACCTTTTACTATATAGAGGGACCAGGATTAGGATTGAAGTGGCGAAAAGAAAGGATTGTAACGTACCCTCTCCCCCTACATAAAATCGATAGATATTTAAAAGGATATACAGCGGTAGAACGTTCTTGTATCCACCAAAAAGAGCCACAATAATAAACGGGACATATCTCAAATCAAAAATAAAACCCATATCGAGTTTAAAAGGTTTGGCTATACAGAGACACATCGTTACTGCCGACAGAAGAACCAGAATCTTACTATTATAAGCAAAAGCTCGATTCTCAAAGAAAATCAGAAAAATTACAATTGGAAACAATAAAAAAAAGAAATTCAAAAGCAAAGTCTCAAACAAGGGATAACTTCCTTTCAGCCTAGTGTTGCATAAAATAAAGGTTTTGATAGCGCACTGGAAAAATACGCTAAAATAATATTATAAGTAAAGTTCCCCATATTAACTATGTATTTCTCAACCATTTTTAAAATAATAAAAAAAGGACCTGACGGCGTCCTTGGAGTGAATCAGGGCGCTCGCTCGTTTACGTTACCGGCAGTATATTGTATTCGATTTTTCGCATACATTCGGCTCGTTTACGTTACCGGTGGCACATTGTATTCGGTTTTTCGCATACATTCGGCTCGTTTACGTTACTGGCGGACATTGTATTCGATTTTTCGCATACATTTGGCTCGTTTACGTTACTTGCGGCACATTGTATTCGGTTTTTCGCATACATTCGGCTCATTTACGTTACCGGCGGTACATTGTATTCGATTTTTCGCATACATTCGGCTCGTTTACGTTACTGACGGTACATTGTATTCGATTTTTCGCATACATTCGGCTCGTTTACGTTACTGGCGCGGACATTGTAATCGATTTTTCGCATACATTCGGCTCGTTTACGTTACCAGCGGCACATTGTATTCGATTTTTCGCATACATTTGGCTCATTTACGTTACTGGCGGCACATTGTATTCGGTTTTTCGCATACATTTGGCTCGTTTACGTTACCAGCGGCACATTGTATTCGGTTTTTCGCATACATTCGGCTCATTTACGTTACCGTCGACACATTGTATTCGATATTTCGCATACATTCGGCTCGTTTACGTACCGGAAGCTCATCGTATTCGATTTTTCGCATACATTCGGCTCGTTTATGTTACTATCGGTACATTGTATTCGATTTTTCGCATACATTCGGCTCGTTTACGTTACCGGCGGACATTGTATTCGGTTTTCCACATATATTTGTCCGTAAGCTCGACTAAAACATGCATTTCGAAGGATATAAGGTCCCCTTAGCCAGCAGTTGAATATAGACCATTCATTGAATTCGTTTCACATTTCTCCGCAGTCTTGAAATTTTATAAATTCTATTATTGCAAAAAACAACCAATGAATGCTTTAATGATGCGATGATATTCTTACTCGTAATTTATTTAACGAATTATGATTATTTTGTCTTTTGTAAACCTCTTATTATGATCGATACAAGCAGTATTCCTAAATATCCCCCTGTAATAGGCGAAACCACAAAAATACCAATTATATTCCTGCTCGAACTAAAAAGTAACTTCATACTGGTTACAGCTACAGCTACAACAACTACTGATGTCCAGAAAATAACTTTTTGTTTTGTTGTTACTGTTGGCATTATCGTTACCGTTTCATGGTGTCGATACAAAGAACTAATTATCATCCAGATTAGCAAGAGTAATCCGGATACCGAAAAAGAATGCTGAAGTATTTTATAAAGAGGTAAATTATAAATCATTAATTCTCTTAGAGGAGAATATCGCTCAACAAAGTAACCATTAAAATGCGTAAACCCGTCGATGAACACATGTGTTAAGAAACCAATAATCACAGATAGGATAAACACTACCCAGCCCTTAGAATTCAAACTCCACTTGCTCAAGGTATTGTATGCTCGTTGATCGATATTATAGTTTGAAGGAAGATGCAATACTAAAATCTCCTTAACGATACTATGGAAAATCACGGCAAGGATCACACATAGGGGAATCGCCTGCAAAAATAGTCCTGTTAGAGAATGTCCTATACTTTGATAGGGCTCAAGCATAATAAAATATTCAAAATCAGGTGACATACTTCCTAGAATCAAGCCGGTAGCACTAAAATATTTTGGTTTCACATATTTAAACGGAAGTGCAAAAATAGGATGAGCAAAGGTAAAAGGCATAATCATCTCCTAGTGTTTTTTTATAACTTCTTAGCAACAAAGGTAATACAGTCTGTTGTCAGTTTTACAGCTTGTCCTTTTCTTTCAATCTCATATTCTAATTGTTTTACAGATTGTTGTTGAACTTCCCACTCAGTGTACTGATGAACTAATAAGTCCATCATTTTTTCTGTAGATAAATTCACTTCAAACATTAGATCTAATTCTTCAACATTTTCAAGGTTTACCTCTTGTATGTTCGATCCGATAATAATGCAATTGGTCCCATTTGTTTTTGTTCCATAAATCATTTCATTAAGTTTTCTGTGAAGTACCTTCTCCGAACTTACATGTTCCAAAGAAGACACTGCTAAAATAATGTCATACTCCTCCTTATCGATAACGAAATGTTCAATATCAGATAATCTTGTTACAATAAATGGTTCGACTCCAAATTGCTTACTATAACTTTGTAATTTTTCTATGGCAGACTCCAATAAATCAACGCAAACTACCTTTCCATTTCTATTTTCCATGGATTCCGCTATGGGGATACTATTCCTACCAATTCCAGCTCCTAAATCTAATACACTTAAGTATTCTTGATCTCTGTATTCTTCTAATAGATCAATTACCGTCTTTACGGGTCTATGTAGCCAGGAACCTGGCTCGAATAAATTATAACTATCGTAACACATGTCATGATATCTCTTCTCTGCCGTTCTAATATTCGCTACCCTTTCCATATCACACCTCGGGCTTTCTAAATTAAGCATAATGCTGAAGAAACACCTTTGAAAAGTGGAAAGCAAATCAAAGTCGCAATACGGTTGTTAGCTCTTCTTCAATAATTTCGCCGCTGTCACGGAAACCGAAGCTTTCATAGAGCCTTTTAGCGGGCAAGTTATCAGCCTTATAAGAAATCCAGCAATATTGTGCGGGGCCTGCCGGTAGAGTGCGGATAAATTCTAAAATTCTTGTCATGGCTTCTCGGCCGTAGCCCTGATTCTGGTATCTTTTATCAATCATTAGTCGCAGGATACAATAGCTATCATTTACAAAGGATGGCACTTCATATCCAGTAATACCATAAGTCATCATCACAAAACCAACCGGCTCTTCATCCGCGTAAATCGCAAACGGAAAGGGATGACCACCATTGGTTACAAGGACATAACACGAAGCCATACTTGATAAATTGGACGCTACGAAGCGACGTTGATCGTCTGAAACCTCCAAATTGAAAATAGCACGTCGATTTTCTAGTGTGATCTTTCTGAGCGTAATCATGCTGGGCTTCTCCCTTCATATCTAAATTATTGAGTTTGGATATTATATCATCATTTTCCATGTTTTATGGCGATAGTCTGCCCACTAGCTAAAAAAGGCTACCGTTCAATCGGTAGCCAGGATGAAGTACTTATGTCTTTTATTTTCCTAGAAATCCACCTTCAGACTTAATCACTTGCCCCGTAATCCACTGCGAATCATCACTCGCTAAGAAACTAATGCCTCTAGCTGCATCTTCTGGCAAACCGATTCTTCCCATTGGAAACATAGGTAAAAAATGAGTTTTCATCTCATCCGTTATCCACCCGGAATCCGTAGGACCCGGATCAAAACCATTGACTGTGATATGAAGCGGAGCTAAACCAACAGAAAGAGGTTCAATTAATCCAATTAATGCACCCTTTGTCAATATATAAGCCAGGTTATCAGGGTCAGGCCCTTTAGAAACCATAAAAATAATTCTACCTGGAGTCCCCTTTGTATAATTCTTTTCGAACCTTCTGGCAAATTCAGTACTGAGTAAAACCGTGCCACGATTGTTCACTACATAGTGTTGATCTAACGAAGTGATGCTCAGGTTCTGATAATTCGTGGGCACGCAATAAGCTGCATTGTTAATTAAAATGGAAGCATTTCCTAAAGTTTGTTCTACCTGATCCATAATCTTTATTGAGATTTCAGGATTGGAAAAATCTGCTTCCATGTGACTCGCCCTGACTCCCAAGCTTTTCAGTTCTGCACAAAGTTGCTCCGGCCATTCCTTTTCTCCACCATTCCCTTCCGTTTCATCAAAAGGATGCCAATGCGTAAAGAAAATATCTGCCCCCTGGCTTGCAAGTGAACGGCATATGGCTGTTCCGATTCCTGTGGATCTGCTTGCTCCAGTAACGATTGCTATTTTATTTTTCAATGAGTTCAACTCTAGTACCTCCATTCATTAATTAGGAGGATAGGCACCCGCTCTAATTTTCATAGCTGATTGGCATTGAAGGATTTTCGACACACATTCATCTATGGAAAACTTGTCTGTCTCTACGATCACATCCGGGCTAACGGGCTCCTCATATGGAGAATCAATACCCGTAAAATGCTTGATTTGTCCGGCTCTTGCTTGTTTATATAGACCTTTCGGATCTCTCTCCTCACATACTTCCAAAGGACATTGAACATAAACTTCCTTGTAGGAATCCCCTATGAGAGAACGGACCTTATCGCGTGTAGAGCGGTAGGGAGAGATCGAGGCAACGATCACATTCAGGTTCGCATCAAGCAGAATCTTACCAATCTCACCAATTCTTCTACCAACTTCCAATCGATCCTTTTCGCTAAATTGAAGATCCTGATTAATACCTCTCCTCAATGTATCACCGTCCAGAATGTAGCAATTCTCAATGTGATTTTTCAGTTCCTCTGCAAGCGTCGTTTTACCTGAACCTGATAGTCCAGTTAGCCATATCATTTGATTCATAGAGACGTACCTCTTCCTGCTAGATTCTATTGTTAAAATACTTTGTACAGTTATTCTAGCTTAAACACAATTTCATTACCTGTCCCATCCTTCTTTAAGGGTGAACTAAATTCCCTGAACTCTAAATTTATACCGGAGATATCATCAGGAAGCGGCGGTGATACTACGTAGTTATAAGCTGCATGGCCTGATGAACTTCCGCCGTTCGTCATTCGACTATCGTACGTTTCTCCTATATACAGCTCAAAATGGTGAAGTTTATTGGCATATAATTCAGAGGTAATATCCCAATCCATACTAAGCGTGATAACACTTGCATTCCTGTATTGTCGTATAGAGGTCAGTGTATAGAAGAACTCATCTGCCTCAATAGATTGTAGAACAGCAATATGTTTTCTAAAACCCGTTGGCTCGACCATCGGCTTAAAATGTTCTTCACTAAATAATGTCCCAAATACCGATTTTAAAAAATCCTCGTAGAGTTCAAACTTCGCCGCCCAATCTGAAATATACTCAAAAGGTGGGAATCCTGGATTATTATCCGAGCCTTCCTTACGTTGTTTTATCAATGCACAAATCTGCTCATCGGTATCTGTAATTCTTTGATCATAATGCTCAGTTGGGCGTATAAACTGCATCCGTTTCATCTTAGTCCTCCTTATTGCAATTCTTTTCATTCATATGCTCATTAGACTAGCGTTACTTCAACAAACTATTTTAAACATTTAAACACGAGAAAAAGTGGGATTCTCATCCTTCTCTTATACTCTCCTACACTATTAAAAAACTGAGGATTTGGTTTACATTCTCTAATATCCTCTATTTTAAATCCAACATGTTTCAGTGACTGAAAATACTCTTCAAAAGTTCTGTGGTACTTAACTACACTTTCTCCAATCCAAGGCTCCATTCTCTTACCCATTTCAAAATAGTTATCGACGATCCAGTCCGACTTTCTTTCTGAAGTTGTTGCACTTTTCATGGATGATGTTAGAACCGGATGCTGTACACTAAAAATAAACTGACCATTAGGGATAAGCGCACTACGGATACTATCAAAGATTGGTTCTAGGTCTTGTAAATAATGAATAGCCAATCGAGAGATTACCAAATCATATTTCTCTTTTGGGTAATTCCAACTCTCCATAGTAGCATGGTGAATCTCACTTTTAGATGTATTTAACAGTTCTTTTGCCGCTTTGACCATATTACTTGAACCTTCCACACCTTCGTAAAAGATACATCCCTGCTCAAGCAACTCATATCCGAACTTAGCATCCCCGCATCCTAAATCGAGCACCTTTTTCCCAAGTACATCGCCCATAAAATCATATATAACCGGCTTTTCAATAATGTTATTTGGGCTATCCGCTCTGTTCCTTCTTAATAAATAGTTATAGAAAAAATCCGCATTGTCATACACTGATGACCCTTTGTAATCCAAAAAAATACCCCCTTGCTGTTTAGAGTATACTTTTGGGTAATTTTAGCATTTAAAATAACCTTATACTACCGATAATTTCATTTAGCTCTTAAACCTATCATAAAAAAAACACCCCAAAGAGTCTCTCTGAGGCGTCCAATTCCTTAGTGTTTGATTGGCAACGTATAGTATCCAAAAGCAAGATCAAGTATTGCACTCGCTTCTTGGCGAAGCAAAGGCTTTTTAGAACGAAAATCGACAGTCCCGTCATCATTCACTTTTGTATCTGGATCGACGATGCCTTGAGAGACTAAGGCTGTGATCGCATCAGCGGCCCAAACATCTGTATCCCCCTTAAGCGTGATTTCCGATGCTTTCTTAGCTTGTTTTAAATTTTGAATCATAACGGCTGCTACTTGTCTTGTGATGACAGCATTACGATCAAAACCAGGGATTCCTTTTTTCGTTAATTCTTTATTCCCCTCAATTAAATGAGGAAAGCCGTACCATCCATGGGCAAGAATTAGAGCATCCATAAACTCACCTTGTGTCATGGTTTCCTGTGGTTCGAAATTGTTGCCAGATTTAGCACTTATCACATCAAGCGAATACAGGTTGTCGATGTAAGATTTATAAGCGCTCTCCTCAGATACATCAGCGAATGCTGGCTTCGTGTGCACCTTACGAGCATCTGAAACAAAGTCTGGGCTATTAGGATTCGTATAATAAAAATATTCGATCTGATCGTTATGATCTTTTTTAAAGGCCAATTTATTACCTGATTCATCTTCGAACAATAGCGGATTAATCATTCTTAACGTATGTGTACCGCTAGTTCCAGTTTCCATAATTAGATTGCCATCTGCGTAGGTGAAGTTCGATTTCAAGAAATAGAATCTTGTGTTCAAATAAGTTCCAGTATATTTAGCAGCTTCTGATGCAGGCAATGGGAGATACGTTGGCGCCTCTGGCGCTTTCTTTTCAGGGAAATAGTGATCCATCAAGGCTTCATAAATATCTAAGCTCATCATTGTGTCATTGTTATAAGACATATAGAAAGCGGTATTCTCCTCGGGCAATAATACGATCAGGGATTGATGACCAGGCATATTCCCCCCTTTGAGAACCACATGATGGCCGTTCATCAGATCATTACGATACCCTTCAAATCCTCCAATCGTCGTCATCGGAAGCAATTCATTCGCAAAAACGGAGTACGTTTGCATCATCTTTGTGGTTTCTTTACTAATGATTTGCTTTCCATTCACGCTACCCTGTTGTTGAAAAAGAGTTAAATATTTAGCCATATCTTCTCCTGTGGAAAGGATGCTGCCCTGTGGCCCATCAGTAGGAGCATGCCCAAAGGTTGGATGAGGTTTACCATCTGGACCATAATGTGTGGCCATTCTATCTAAAAGCTCTGGGGTAAAACGTGCACTGGTAGAGTCCATCCCTAACGGTTTGAACACCTGGTTCTCCATATACTTATAAAACGGGATACCACTTATGTTCTCAATCGCGTAACCCGCAAGTAAAAAGGCAAAATTATCATAGGTGTAAGCTTCACCTGGTGTCCGAACGACCGTCGGCATATGCTCCGTCATAAACTTTTTCATGGGGATGTCTTGATCTACATATTCCGGTGCAACAAAGTTAGCTTTATCCGGGTAATCAAAGCCCGTTGTGTATGACAACATACTTCTTAAGGTTAACGGAGTTTCCGTTTCATTAGGTACTTTCATTCCTCCAAGATACGTATTGATATCGTGATCAAGATCCATCTTTCCTTGTTCCACTAGCTGCAGAGCTGCTAAAGCGGTAAATGTCTTCGAGACGGATGCGATCTGAAAGACGGTATTCTTATCGACAAGGGTTTTCTTTTCTTTGTCCGCATATCCGTACCCTTTATTCACAAGCACCTTTCCGTCTTTAACCACTACAAAATTGGATCCGTTCACATTGTATTCCTTCATTTTCTGCGCATATATAGGGTCCGCGAAAGTCTCGATTTCTTTTCCATTAAAAGCTACTTTAGCGCTGTTTGACCTTTCCTCCGTCGTAGTTTGAGCTTCAGTCGTGTTTGTTGCGTTACTGGAGACTGGTGCTGAACATGCTGTAAATACAGCTGCTGATAATAATAGTGCGATGACGCTGAGCCTGCGTGTCTTTTTCTTCATAATCCATTCTCCTCTATAGGGTTATTTGTGAATTCCGAATCTGTTCTGAGTATCACAAACGGAATGTCATTCTAGCTAGAAACGTTCTGTCACCACTTAGCTTTGTTACATGTCATATGACGTGTAGGCTAATCAAAAAAGACACCAACAAGGAGTCAGTGTCTTCCATTTCGTATATTAGTTTAGAGGAGCTTATAGCCATCTTGAAAAATTTTTATGCGTTACTTTGATCTGATTTCGTTCGGCCCAAGCTTTTAACTGTTTCATCACTTCATCTTCATCTTTTTGGGACAAAAAATTAAAACATAATTTATAAGGAACAAATTTATTCACTTTAGGTCTAATCCCAACTACAGGACTAAAATATCCCTTTATATAAATATCATTAATCCGCTCTGCTTCTATTCTTAGATCTTCTATTAATATAGATTCCGGTTGAATCTGAATTTCAACAACCCTTCTGATGGTAAATATCCTGTAGACTAACACGAATGCAACAATCAGACAAATAATAGCCTGACCATAAAGTAAACAAGAAAGCACCAAATCGTCGCTAGCGGTATAGCGATAGTTCAAGTTATAAATTTGAAATATTTGAATCCCCATTAGCAGACTGATATACACCAGCAGCGGTATTAACGACGGACGCCTTACTCTATAAACCCCTATATGATTCATGTGCCCCTCCTTTTCTCACGTCCATATAGATTACCATATGTTATAAAAAATGGATATCGCACTTTTATTCACTTCACAGGAATCTCAATCACTTTATTGTATGCCTTCAAATAGTGCATTCCTTCTATTAGTAGTGACTCAGGCACTGTTTGTGTATCAAATAATAAAGTTCGTTCTTTCATTAGTTTGCCATCCACTTGCTTTGTCTCTTTTTGATTGATCGTTGTTTTTAAAGGTGTACTCTCATTGCTCGTTTCTATAGACACACCATCCAGCATTACATCATCATCAGAAGAGATTGTTATTTCGATGCCTTGAGAAGTTTTGGAGATATCCTTTAACCATAATTCTTTATCACCCAACATAAATGGCTTATCACTAAGAGAAGTCAGGGAATACTTTTCGTCCAGCTTTTGATATCCAGGAAACTCTTTAACGACTAGCTGTATGGAATGTAGCTCCTTAGGTAATGTGTCGAAGCGAATATCAAATGTTCTTCCACCTAATGAGGTTTGATTACCACTACCCAAGATCTCTACAGGTGTTCCATCGACAATTAATTGTATCCCATGTAATCCAAGCTGCACTCGATCAAAATTATCGACATCCAGCTTCCCTTTTATTACAGTCATCGTTGGTGTAGCTGTGATTGATTTAAAGGTAATCGCACCTTTGTCGACTTTTATCTTTTTATTGATCGATTGTTTAATCTGAGTTTCCATGGCCTCATTGGGGTTATAAGGGAACGTAACTGTCCCTTCGCTCATCTGGCCGTTCTCCTTTAGCTGCTGCCAAAAGTGTAACGTTAGTTTTTTTGAAAATGGATTTACGCTGTCAAATGACATCTGTCCTTTAATCTCCGTATGCCCTCCATTAATCAATGAAGTCCCACTTACTACGTTTGAATCAGTTAAAAAACCACTTATTTTTGAGGGTCTAAAAGCGTCTACAGACCTATCCTCTAGTCCATTGGGGTTAGTTAACGTGTAATACATAATGAATTGATTGGCGTCCGCCATAATTCCGTTAATGGTAAGTTCCGTCCCATCTACTAACGTAGTCTTCTTGTTGACGTTTTGTCCCATCCCTTTTTCATTTAGCTGTTGTAAAGTTGTGCCATTAAGCAATTCATCAAAGCCAAAAAGCTGCTTGCCATAATAAGCAAAAGCATTGTAGTTTTGTCCAGAGATCACAGTCACCAATAAAACAACCGCCGCAACCTTCCAAATCGGTGCTATTCTTTTCGTTCTTTTTGCGGGAGCCGAATTCAAAGCCTTTCTTAATCTCATTTCTAATTCTTCAGGTGCGGTAATGGACGCTATGCGTGTCTTCTCATCAGCTAATCGCTCTTCGACATTATTATTCATCAACATCACCTCTGAACTGATTTTTGAGCGTTTGTAAACCATGGTAAATTCTTGATTTAACTGTTCCTATCGAAACCTTTGTAATGTCAGCTATTGTTTGATAATCGAGATCATGAAAATATTTTAATTGAATCGCTTCTCTCTGATGCTCATTTACTTGTAACAATAAGGTCTCCAACTCCATTTGTTGTTCACTTCTGCGATAAGGATCCTTGCTACTCACTATTTGGCCTATTTCCCTATTGTCAACCTTACTCCAATCCTCTAACAGCACCAGCTTGCCGCGCTTATGAAGTAGTCGTTTACAGCCATTCACTAAGATCGTCTTGCTCCAGCTATAAAATGCTTCCTCTTTCTTTAGTTGACCGATCTTTTCATAAAGTGTGACGATCATTTCATCCATGGCATCCATGGCATCATGCGGATTCTTCATATAGCTGAAAGCAAGCCTATAATAAACGTCTTTTTCAGACATAATTAAGTGGAGCAAGGCTTCTTTATTTCCCTTCTTAGCTTTTTTTACCCATCGAGCGACATCCATACCTTCACCTCTCTCCCCTATAAGAGTTTGGAATACCTTAAAAAGTTCATTTTTCAAAAGCTTTTTTTATAATATGTATGGTTTCATTCACCCAAATGTAATATTAAGGAAAATAAGCCTCATCTATACCCCAATCTAGTTGATTTTAAACACTTCAATGTAATAGAATGAACTAATCTAAAAGAAAAGGATGGGCACAAGAGATGCCGTTTAAAGAACCACGTACACTCAGTAAAAGATCTCTATTATTTTTCTCTCTCATTATGCTAGTTAAAAGTTATTTTGCTTGGTATTTTCTATTTGAAGATGGGCCTACTTGGACCACATGGCTTAAAGAAATCCCTTTTATACTTTTAGTCTTTTGCTTGATTGAATGGTTCGCAACGAAACGAAAAATGGCCATCTACATGCTGGTCAATGTGTTGATTACTACTCTATTTTTCTCACTCATTGTATATCATAATCATTTTGGCATCATTGCTACTTCACAAGTATTAGACCAGGTCAAACAAGTAGGAGCCGTTAAGAAAAGTATTTTCTCGGTCCTTCGTCCGCAATATATGCTTATTTTCGTGGATATCATTGTCATTGGTTTGATCATGTTTAGAAAACAAAAGGCACTTAACTGGAAAAAAGCCATGTCGCGTAAAAGTAACCGGAAAGCGGTTGCGATCTTGTTCTGTATTTCCATCGTCATTTGCGCAATGAATATTTTTCCTAACCGAGCCAGTATGAACGAAACTGTTAAAGCCGAGCAAATGGGCATTCTCAATTATGAAGCTTATTCTCTGCTAGCCAATGAGGAAGAAGAACAAATTGATGTCTCTGAGATTACACAAGCAGCGATAAATGAAACTAAAGGAATTCAAGCTACCTCTAATCCAGTTTTATTTGGAGCGGCCAAAGGAAAGAACCTCATCATTATTCAAATGGAGTCTTTCCAGAACTTCTTAATCAATCTTAAGATTGATGGAGTAGAGGTCACACCAAATATGAACAAGCTTGCGGCTAGCAGTTACTATTTTCCACGTTTCTACCAACAGGTTGGACAAGGAAACACTTCTGACGCCGAATTTATTGTAAATACTTCTTTCTATGTTCCACCTGATGGCCCAGCCACTCAAATGTATGCGCCTAAAGAGCTTCCAAGCTTACCTAAGCTACTTCAAGCGCAGGGTTATGATACGGCAACCTTCCATACGAATGAAGTCGACTTTTGGAACCGTGGTGAGCTTTATAGTGCATTAGGATTTAATCGTTACTACGATAAGGCTTACTTTAGTAAAGAGGACACTGTATTTTACGGAGCATCCGATGAAGTATTGTATGAGAAAACAGCCGCGGAGCTAGCAAGAATGGATCAGAAGGATCAACCTTTCTACTCTCACGTCATTTCGATGTCAGCGCATAATCCATTCACCATTCCAGAGGATAAATACAAAATGACCCTTCCAGAACGATATGAAGGAACGTTAGTCGGAAACTATATTCGTGCTCAGAACTATGCTGACTATGCACTTGGTCTTTTTATCGATGAGCTCAAACAAAATGGGGTATGGGATAACAGCTTGATTGCATTGTACGGAGATCACCGCGGACTTCCTATTTTCTCTCTAAAAGAGGATGATCAGGTCTTATTGCAAGAGATCCTTGGTCATGAATATACGGAACGCGAATTGATTAATATTCCTTTGATCTTATCAGCGACGGGGATTACAACCCCAAGTGTTAAAGAACAGCTAGGCGGACAAGTGGATATTTTACCGACCGTATCTAATTTATTGGGTGTTTCTCTTGCGGATCATATTCATTTCGGACAAGATTTATTGAATCAATCGACTTTTAACCTACTTCCTCAGCGCTATTATTTGCCAACAGGTTCTTTCGTAAATAATGAAGAGCTCTTCCTATCTGGCAGTGGCTTCGAGGATGGTCAGCATTATACCTTATCTGGCGATGGTGACCACGCGCAACAAACTACCGAGGATGAGTTCAATCGTGCGTTAGAGCTTCTCCATCTATCAGATAGCTATGTAACACAGTTACCAGATAGAGTAATTGAGGAAAAATAAGCTTATATACACCAAAAACACTGCACTCACCAAATCGGCGAATGCAGTGTTTTTAAATAGCCATTTACTTATTCTTTTACGACCAGTTTTAGAGGTGCGGCAATCAGTTTCTCAACCGTCTTGCCATCTAATACGTCTTTCGCTGCTTGAATCGCTAACTGTCCAATTAATGCAGGCTGCTGAGCAACGGTTCCTGTGAGTTTACCCGCCTCAATGGATTTAAGTGCATCTTCATTTCCATCAAAACCGATGACAGGAATATTCTTACCTGAACTCTGAATCGCTTCTATAGCACCAAGAGCCATTTCATCATTATGAGCGAAAACCGCTTGTACATCTGGATTCCCTTGGAGCAGGTTCTCCATAACGGTCAACCCTTTCGTACGGTCAAAATCGGCAGTTTGCTTCGCAATTACCTCAAGCTGCGTGTCGGCAATTTCATGGAACCCTTTCCCGCGTTCACGGGTAGCTGATGCTCCCGGCGATCCTTCTAGTTCTATAACCTTTGCACCTTTTCCAAGCTGCTCTATAATATATTCAGCTGCCATTGATCCACCTTTTACATTATCAGAGGCAACAAGGGCTTTAATATCGCCCTTATCTGCAGAGCGGTCTAAAGTAACTACTGGAATATTTAGACTGTTAGCCGTCTGAACAACCGTCGAGATCGCTGAGGAGTCTACCGGATTGATTAACAGCGCATTTACACCTTTTTGCATTAAATCTTCAACGTCATTACTTTGCTTGGCCGAATCATTCTGCGCATCGATAACGAGAACCTCCATACCAAGCTTTTTAGCTTCTGCCAAAACTCCATCTTTAACAGATACAAAGAATGGATTGTTCAAGGTAGATATGGATAATCCAATCTTCATATTCCCTGGGCCCCCGCCGCTGTTAGGCTTAGCCCACTCTGGAGGCTCTAAGGAACAGCCCGTCATAAGAATCAAGAGTAAGGAAGTAAAAATTAATGTGAGCTTTTTCATGTGGAATCCCCCTTATACGGCTTTCTTACGGTCTATGAGTACAGCAATCGCAATAACGATCCCTTTAACTACCATTTGGTAAAATGATGATACGCCGAGCAAGTTCAAGCCATTGTTCAGAATACCGATAATAAGAGCACCAATTAATGTGCCTACGATACGTCCACGGCCACCGGTTAAGCTCGTCCCCCCTAATACTACTGCCGCGATCGCATCCAACTCATAGGATGTACCTGCAGTTGGTTGTGCCGAGTTCAATCTAGAGGTCAAGATGGCGCCAGCCAATGCTGATAACATACCCGTTAAGGAATAGATCATTATTTTGATGCGGTCTACTTTGATCCCTGAAATAATGGAAGCTTTCTCATTACCGCCAATAGCATACGTTTTACGGCCAAATGGTGTTTTATGCAGTACAATCCACAAGACAGCGAATACGATAATCATCGTGATAGCAGGTACAGGTATTCCTAGTAAATATCCGCGACCAAACAATTGGAACGTCATGCTGTCACCGAGACCTGTGATCGGATTACCGTCCGTGTATACAAGCGTTAATCCGCGGAAAATAGTCATGGTCGCGAGTGTAGCAATAAAAGGCGCCATTCTGCCTTTCGTAATCATCAGTCCGTTGACCATCCCCATCATTCCACCCGCTAAACAACCCACAACAATAGCTAAGATTGGATCCCAGCCTGACAACATCAAGTTGGCAGTGAAGGCACTGGATAAAGCTAGAATAGACCCTACTGATAAATCGATACCACCCGTTAGAATAACAAAGGTCATCCCAAAAGCGATTAGCGCATTAATTGCGACTTGTCTAAGCAAATTCAGGATATTAAGGGGTTCCATAAAGCTTGGGTTCAGCACGGTTACGATAATAATTAGAATGATTAGCCCTAGTAATGGCCCTAATTTCTGCGTGATTTGCCCGATTTGGAAACCTTTTTTCACACTCTCATCTTTGATAGTAGTCATTACTATTGCCCCCCTGTAGCTAACGTCATTATTTTTTCTTGCGTAGCTTCTTGTTGTGAAAGTTCTCCACTGATTTCCCCTTCATGAACAACTACGATGCGGTCACTCATCCCTAGTACTTCAGGAAGTTCTGAGGATACCATAATAATGGCGACGCCACGTTCCGTTAATTCGTTCATAAGTTGATAGATTTCCCTCTTAGCCCCAACATCGACGCCGCGTGTAGGCTCATCAAGGATAAGAACACTGAGGCCAATACCAATCCATTTGGCGATCACTACTTTTTGTTGATTACCCCCAGATAAATTCCGGACCAAAGTCGATGATGATTGTGTCTTAATGTGCAGCCGTTTAATAAGCATGTCCACGAATTCTTGTTCCTTCTTAGCATTGATTACACCTTTAGGGGCGAAGTCATATAAATTCGTAAGTACCATATTATCTCGAATAGAGAAATCCAGGATTAACCCCTCATCTTTTCGGTCTTCTGTTACAAAGCCGATTCCAGCTTGCATAGCGTCATTGGGATTCCGAATGGTAATCTTCTGTCCCTTCACCCAAATCTCACCTTGGTCTAATGATTCTAATCCGAATAAGGTTCTCATCATCTCTGTACGTCCAGATCCCATTAATCCAGAGAATCCTATAATTTCACCAGCTCGTACAGAGAAATTAGCATTTTTAAATTGCCCTTTCTTTGAAGCATTCTTAACTTCAAGAACCACTTCTCCGGGTTTAGAAGTACGCTCAGGGAACCGGTCCGTTAATTCACGACCTACCATTTTCCGAACTACATCGTCAAAATTAGTTTCAGGAATGGGCTTCGTGTCCACGGTTTTCCCGTCCCGCATAACGGTGATTCGATCACATATCGTAAAAATCTCTTCCATCCGATGCGAAATATAGACGATAGAGACGCCTTCTTTCTTTAGCGAAGCAATGACTTCAAATAGTTTCTGTATTTCTCTCTCGGTTAATGCAGCGGTAGGCTCGTCCATAACAATAACTTTCGCATGAGTCATAAGCGCTTTAGCGATCTCAATCATCTGTTTCTCACCTACTGAACATTCCCCTGCCTCTTGGTTCAAAGGAATGGTCACAGAGAGCTTAGCAAACTGTTCATTTGCTAACGCTTTCATCTCTTTCCTATTTAACAGGCCGAATTTGGATGTTCGTTCCTTGCCAATGAACAGATTATCCAGCACCGTCATATCTGGCCATACATTCAGCTCCTGATGGATAAATGCGATTCCATATTGTTCTGCTTCTTTGGGATTCGTAAAGTATTTCTCCTGATCATCTATACGAATGGTGCCTTGGTCACGTTGGTGCAGACCGATCAGAATATTCATCAGCGTAGACTTACCTGCGCCATTCTCACCCATCAGGGCATGAACTTCACCATCCTTAAGTTCAAAATCCACACCGGTCAATACACGGTTAGCGCCAAAAGACTTATGAATATCTTTCATCGTAATGTGCATACACTTAGAACCCCCTTTTTATCCAAAATAGACCCCAGCTTGTAAAATACAGTTTGCATATGGTTTAGCTTCACCCGTGCGAATAATAACCTTAGCCTGCTGGGTCAGCTGCTTAAATTGCTCATGTGAATACGCCTCTATCGGTATTCCCTTGAATTTATTATTCAAATATTGAGAGGTGACTTTATTGTCAGTCTCTAATTCCTCTGCAACGATCACCTTTTCGATGACCATATCCTCTGAAATCATATCAACGATCTCTTGGAAGCTAGGGACCCCTAGTTTAACCGCCAAATCAATCTTCGGAATACCCGGTGGAACAGGAAGTCCAACATCGGCAATGACAATTGTGTCGGTGTGACCTAAGTCCGCAAGCACTTTAGAAATATGACTATTTAACACTCCGTGTTTCTTCATAATTACAGATTCGCCTCCACCTCTGCTCTTGTTGGCATACCACCTTGAGCACCAAATTTAGTAACGGATAAAGATGCTGCTCGATTGGCAAACTTTACACTATCCAGAATGGAGCTGCCTTCAGCTAAAGCAACTGCAAATGCCGCATTAAAAGTATCTCCAGCTCCAGTCGTATCTATAGCGTTAACTTTGTAAGTAGGAACCAGAACTTCTTGTTCTCCATCATAAAATCGTACGCCCTTGCTTCCTTCTGTTATAAACAGCTTGTTAGGATACTTCCGTAAAGCATCTGTAGTACTCATCCCAGGGAATAAAATTGTACATTCATGTTCATTGGGTGTCAGATAGGCGGCATTTTCTATAATCGTGTCATTGATGGGACGAGCAGGTGCTGGATTAAGCAGCATAGGTACTTTGAATTTATCGCAAAGCTCACTTACATAAAACACTGTTTCTTCGGGTATTTCTTGTTGGATTAGCACCATATCAGACCCTTTTATAGTATCAAGCGCACGCTCAACCAACTCAGGAGTGACTAAATCATTAGCTCCTTTTACAACGATAATGCTATTATCACCTTCTGCTAAAATGATGTGAGCAGTCCCGCTCTCGATATGTGTAACCGGTTCCACATTAGCGGTAAGAACCCGATTTCTCTTGAAATTCTCCATGATCTCCGTACCATAGAAATCTTCACCCACACAACCAACCATCGTAACTTCTGCGCCCAAACGCGAAGCAGCTACAGCCTGGTTCGCTCCCTTACCTCCTGGAACGGTAGCGAAGCTCTCTCCAAGAACAGTTTCCCCTGCGTGAGGTCGCTTGGATGAGGTCACTACCAAATCCATTGAACAACTTCCGATTACACAAATCTTAGCCATGTCCATCAACCTTTCTTATGTTGTCATCTATTCTTTTCTTCTTGTTGTTTCCCGCTCCACAAAGCTGACGGGTAATTGAATGATTTTATCTTCTACTTTATCTTGCTCAATTAACTTAATAAGTAAACCAGCTGCTTCACGGCCCATGTCATGTGCAGGCTGACGGATAGTAGATAACGAAGGCGACAACAGGCTGCTGAGTGGGATATCATCGAATCCAATGATTTGGAGATCCTGTGGCACTCTTTTACCTAAGCGATGTGCTTCATGAATTACTGCTGTAGCCACGATATCATTACTGGCAATTACACCATCTGTATCTATATATTTATCAAACAACTCTACAGCCCATTGTTCCGCTTCTGTGTGGGAGAAGGATGACGTCTGGATCACTTGATAAGTGATTCCCATTTCATCAAGTACTTCAATTGCACCTTGAAATCGATCTTGCGCCGGTTTAATATGTGCCGGTCCTTGCATGACTGTAATCTTGGTGCTCCCCCGTGCAATGATTTCTTGAGCAGCAAGGCGTCCGCCTTTTCTGCCATCTGCATATACGGAGGGACTGTCATTAGAAGTACGGTCAAGAAATACAACCGGAATTTTCAAATTAGAATAAATATCTTTCTCAGGAAAATTAGTGGATGAGATCATGCCAATGACATTATTTTGGATAAAGGTTTGAATATAATCCAATTCCTTTTCCTCGTTCTCATCACTATTACCAAAGATTATCCGATAACCATGCTCCTGCATCCGATCTTCTATCCCACGTGCTAATTGCGGGAAGAATGGGTTCGTAATGTCAGGTAATAGAAGTCCAATTAATTTGGATTTCCGTTTATACAATGACCTTGCAACCTCATTAGGGGTATAATTCATTTCTTTAATAGCTGCCTCAACTTTTTTTCGAGTATCGATATTCACATAACCAGATTCATTTAACACCCTAGAAACGGTTGCTACCGAAACTCCTGCTATTTTTGCGACATCTTTAATCGTCATCATGATTCAATTCATCCCCCAATGTGTAACCGGTTACATGTATTACATTAATTAGATTATCATAAAACCGTTTTCATTACAAATCTTTTTTCGTTCCAATATATAACAAAAGATATCGATTGAACTCGATATCCTTAGTGAGACTAATAAACCAGTTCACAATCATGGTGTTCCCAAACATCAAATAAATTACCATCCAGATCTTCAAATACAAAAAACTTACCATACTCACCTTCGTCACTAATGTTTCCGACTTTCACATCTTCACAACTCAAATTGTTATGAAGTGATACGGCATCATTAGTAAAGAAAGTGATCACCCATCTTTTCTTATTTCTTACCTCGAATACAGCTCTAGAATCATGATCACTTTGTGTTAAACATAGGATCGGTCTATTCTCTCTATATAAGCTTAGGTTGCCTTCTCTTCGATCCCTAATATTAAAACCAAAATGTTTCACAAACCAACCTGCAGATTTCTCCAAGTCTTTAACTGGAATCACATTATAAGCAATACCTAAAATTCTTCCAACCTCCATCGGATACCTCCTTGACCTTAGACTTCTGTCTTCTAAAGATCTCTGTAGACTCTAATCAGCAAACCGATTTAATAGTTTGATTGTATTAAAATGCATCCCTTCATGGTAAAGTGTGAAATTTATGAATTCTCCGATTGTATTTAAGGTTAATCCACTGCCCGTTGTAAGAGGGGTTACTTGCTCACTTAAGCGATTGTGCATAGCTTCCTGAATACGTTTGGGTTGCTCCGAAAGCATCTCAATTAACACTTCAAGTGTTGGTGGTTTCTCGCTCCACGCTGCAGGTTTAGTACCTTTTGCAAATAACCGTTCAAAGCTTTCCGGCAATTGCATAAGCTCCCTAGCGGAATGAAAAGCAAACTTCTCTTGCACCAAATAAATATGTCCCAAGTTCCATCTAATGTTGTTATTAAAGCCCTGTGGAATAATATCTAGTATTTCCTCGGAAAGTACTTCAACTGCACGAACGGTAACACTCCGTACAAATTCAATTTGTTTGAACACGATTGGGTCCATCATAGCCCTCCTTTTTTATCCATAGTTTACCATGCACGTCAACCGAATCCCAGCAGTTAGTACGAATTGTAAAATATCCCTTTACAAAAGAAAAGGAATGGTTTATTTTAACATTAAGTAATCATTAAATATTAGTCGAATTATCCAAACATTTAAATTATGCAACAAAGAATATCGGAGGTTATGATGGAAGATAACATGAAAGATACCTTACTATCGAACATAAAATTTGCGTACAACGAAGCTTTGGAATTCATTGTTTCTATGGGAATGATTGCTTGTGAAGAGCAGTTGCTTAAGGCAGCAGAGGATTACAAACTTGAAATGGACCCACAAGCGTTGTCTTATCATAAAGATGCACGAGCACGATTATCCCCTCACTCCTACAGAGAGCTTCAGTTTTTTTTCCAGTACAACTTTTTTCATAAAGCCCTCGATTTTGCTTTCTATGAATCCATTTGCACCTGTCCGGAACCACAAACAGCTGAAGCATGGATAAAACGATTGGAAAAGAGTCCTGCAGAAAAGGTAGTCGCTGAAATGGTATATGGTGTGTATTACGATAAATTAGATGAGTTGCTAGAAGGAAACGATTGGGAAATCGTTAAGAAGGATACCCGCTTAATGGCTGAGCTTGTGGCAAGAACAAAACCGCAGCTGGATGTGATTGAAGCGCAGGGGCCATTACTAGAGTGTCTTGCTTATCCCGAAGAAGCCAAGCTACGATATATGCAGCTCTTACACCAGTTCTACAAGGATGTTTTTTCACTTTGGAAAGAGGAGTTAAGAAGGGAGTCTGAACAAGCCTCTCAGCGTTATGAAGGTCTGTTCCTAGCAAATCCTGAAAGATTCATTCGTGATATCAACAAAAATGAACCTGCAGTTTATGATGTTCCCACTACTTTTCATGTCAGCTTTTTCTCACAAGTTGGGAATCATGTTCTCTTCTTTTACGCAGGAAGTTCTCGTATCGCTTGGGTTATATTCGGCATTTTTAATGATCATGTATTCGGACCTGCTGCTGATCGAGAGAAAACTGAACTTTTTTTAAAAGCATTCTCGGATAAACGGCGTTTAGACTTCTTGCTGCTCTTAAGGAATCGCCCTCACTATGGACAAGAAATTGCATCAGCACTTGGCATAACGCCCGCGGCAGTAACTTATCATGCCAACTTCCTATTCTTTTTAGACCTTATCGAACTAAAAAGAACCGATCATCGATTATATTACCATCTTCGAATGGATAAATTGAGAGAATTACTTGCCGTCACCACAAAAGTAATGCTCGATGAGGAACCTCCTATCTTTTAATTGAACCACAGCAAATTCAAACCATAGTGGGGAGGGTCTAAAGTGAATGGATCTACAAACATAGAAGCAGACTCGATCAAAAAATCCAAAGTAGTTTCTAACACTTTTATGCGTTTACTGAAACTTGGAAAACCCTATTTAGGCTGGTACCTCATATTATGTCTCTTAGCAGCCGTCGTTTCCCTTGCAACAGTTGGGATAGCCGAATCTTTACGACGTATAATCAACGCTGCTACGAATCAGAACATGTCCTTTTTGATGTCTGGTGCTATCTTTGCTCTAGTAATCGTTATTATAGATGCTTTAGCCAGCTTCTTATTGACTTACTTATCAGGTGTGCTTGAATTCAAGTCGACCTCTAAGCTTCAGGTATCTTTGCTAGCTAGATTACTAAATGTACAGATGAAAGATTTGGACCGGTATCATTCTGCTGATCTCATTAGTCGTATCAATGATTCTGCCCCAGCTGCCCAGCAAGGTATCAATCAGAAGACCATCGAACTATTCAGTAATCTGATGCAAATTACATTTCTATTAACTTATCTGCTCTCACTCCAATATGCCTTAACGCTCGGAACTATATTGATTTGCTCGCTTGTTCCACTTGTGATGATTCCCTTCACTTCCCGCCTACGTTCCATGCACGAGCAAAGACAGCAAATTGAAACTGCGCAACAAATGTTTATTCAAGATACGGTACAGGGTGCTGAGGTCGTGCGTGCTTTCTCCCTGGCATCTAAACTGCATCATCAATTCACACAACGTGTTAGGCAATATTTCAACATTCATTTACCTGTCACACGCTTAGAAGCTGTGGGCTATAATATGCCCTTTGCCGTTATTCTTAGTGGATTGTTATATGTTCTCTCCTATGGCGGATATCTAGTTATCCAAGGAAGACTGGATGTGGGGGCAGTAGCAGCATTTCTTATTTGTTTCGAGCAAATTACAAACCCTGTATCAAAGCTGGCTAATCTATGGACTGAATTACAAGCCTCGCTGGCGCAAGGTAAGCGATTGTTTGAAGTCCTTGATTTACCTGAAGAAGATGAAAACCGTGAATGTAATCAGGAACATTTTCAGCAAAAAACGCCGATGAATAACAACCAAACAATTAGTGGTTTATGCCCTATCACCTTTGAGAATGTAGGTTTTCATTATGGTAATCATCAAGTATTAACTAACGTCAATCTAACCATAGAACCAGGTAAAGTAACTGCATTTGCCGGTCCTAGTGGCAGTGGAAAAAGCACCCTCCTTCAATTAATACTCGCAACCTATGAACCTACTGAAGGGGGCATCCAATCTGGTAAGTTGCCGTTAAGCAGCATCCCCCCTCGAGCTTGGCGTAATCATTTGGCTTATGTTTCTCAAGAGCCTTATCTGTTCACTGGAACCTTATATGAAAATATTGCATGGGGAAGACCTGACGCGACCTATGAAGAAATTATTAAAGCAGCAAAAAGTGCAGGGATACATGAATTTATTATGAGAACCCCACTTCAATATCAGACTTCTATTGGGGAACGGGGCCATACCTTATCTGGCGGCGAAAGGCAGCGGCTATCCATTGCCAGAGCTTTTGTCCGAGCGCCTAAACTCCTCCTTCTTGATGAACCCACAGCTGCACTTGATAGCCAAAATGAGGAGATTGTCGGCCAAGCCCTGCAAGAACTCATGCATGATCGTACAACGGTTGTTATCGCGCATAGACTATCTACCATCAGAGATGCGGATCACATTTATTATATGGAGGCGGGTTCTATTGTTGAAGCTGGGACTCATCTGGACTTAATGACTTTACAAGGACAGTATTACAATATGGTTGAGACCTCCATGAAGAAGGCTGATATTTCTACTCTGGTCAGGGAGGTAGAGATATGAATGAGCTGGAAACCAAGAATCTAAAACTAGGGTATGCTCTACGTAGATTATTCTCTTACGCAAGCCCTTATCGAATTGGATTTATTGTGGCTGTACTCCTGCTCTCTGCTAAACTCGTAATGGACATAGGATTTGCAGCCATTCAGCAAGTATTTATTGATACGATCAACAACGCCAATATGGATGCATTAACACGTATAACTGTAATCTGTGCCATTGCTTGTGTCATCATTATCTGCTGTCTTATGGTGCAGTATTACTTCCGCTTTGTTATGCAAAGTCGGATGGCTTGGGATATTCGTGCGAAGCTCTTTGACAAAAGTCACCGAATTCCATTCCGTTACCTTCAGTCCATGCATTCAGGTGATTTGACTTCGCGTAACACTAAGGATGCAGGGATGGCCATGGGGATGATAAACAGCATCGTATACGATCTAGGCTATAATCTACTTCTCTGTTTCATTTCCTTTCTATATTTGGCCAGAATGGATGTTTGGATCGCCCTGTTAGCTCTTGGATCAGGCCCCCTTGTTTTTCTTTCCGGACGTTTCTTTGATCGCAGATTACGAAAATTATCTACTCAAATATATGCAAAGGAGGCAGAATTACGAGGTATCTTACAAGAAACACTTCAAGGAATGAAGGTCGTCAGAGCCTTTTCGCTTGAAGAAACTCTCTTAAATAAATATGCGCTAGAACGCGAGAAGTTAAGAAGAATGCAGCTGCGAAAGTCGCTTCTAAATGGTCTCTTATGGCAATCTTCCGCCTTTATCAACAATCTCGTAATGGTGACATGCGCCGCTTTAATTGCGTTATCAGCTCTAAGTGGCGGAACATCAGCAGGTGAAGTACTCGCTTTTATTATTTTGATGGGTAGGGTTCAATGGCCTTTTGTCCATATGTCTCAAACATGGGGAGGTGTGCAGGAGGCTTTAGGTGCAGCTGACCGCGTATTCGCTATACTTGATGCACCTGATGAAGGAGCTACTCATCCTTTGCCAGAATCCAGCTCATCAACATTTGCTTCTGTAGAGGTGGCTGCATTACATATAGAGGATGTCCACTACAACTATTCGGGGACAACGGATAATGAAGCCTCCCTATTTACAGGGCTAAATATTCATGTACAACATGGAGAAACTATCGCGGTTGTCGGGCCCAGCGGGTCAGGGAAGACGACGCTCGTTCGATTATGTAATGGACTTTATGAGCCTACTGCAGGAAGCATCACAGTTTATGGAAAGTCTGTACATGATCAGCTTGAAGAAGCACGAGCAATGATTACCTATGTTCCCCAAACCCCATATTTGTTCTCAGGAACTATACGAGATAATATCGCCTTCAGTTCTAGTACAGCTAGCGAAGAGGGGATTCGAGAAGCCGCTCGGCTCGCAGGTGCAGAAGAGTTTATTACGAAGATGCAGGATGGTTATGACACTATCCTAGGTGAACATGGATCGACTTTATCTGGTGGACAAAGACAACGCATAGCGATTGCCAGGGCTTTTCTTCGGGATGCTCCACTCCTACTTCTAGATGAAGCAACTTCCGCACTCGATAACGAATCTGAGCGAATGATTCAGCAATCTCTTGATTTATTAATGAAGAATCGAACCACATTAGTTATTGCACACAGACTATCCACCATACGTGAAGCGTCTAGAATTATCGTGTTAAATGAGGGTTCGATTGTTGAGGAAGGTACACATGAGTCTTTATTAGAAATGAATGGGCTATACTCACAATTATATAACATTCAATTTAAATCATCAGAAGCAGAAGACATTAGTGCACCTGAGTTGCTTCAATTACACGCCAATCTTTGATCTCAGTTCAATGCATACATCATAATTCATACGTTATTTTAATTAAGGTGTATGCGTTGGAATCGAGTATAAATTATCCTCTTCTTTTAATTGCTTCATGACAAGCTTAATAAATGACTGGATATAGCTTTCTTGAAGCTCTTTCTTTCTGTGGCTCATCCATATCGAATGCTTAGAGACTACATTTTCCACTTCGACCTTGGCTAACATACCCTGATCAAGATAAGGCTTTGCTAACAACGCCGATACAAAACTAATCCCATAACCGGCAATCACGGCTTGAATAACCTCATTTACTCCATTAAATTGCAGTTCGATCTTCGGTTGTTGTACCTTTCTTTCTTCACATAATTGTACAATTCTCTCTCTGGCTGCACTACCTTCCTCCCTCATAATAAATGCCTCAGCCATCACTTCCTCAAAACTAACCTCCTGCTTGGCTAAAGAATGATTTGAAGAAACTACGAACACATACTCGTCCTTGTACAACTCCCGATGTTCGAACACCCCTGTATGATGAGAAGGAAACGCCATATCACTATAAATCGCCACGTCCGCTTCAAAGTTATTTAATTGTTCCATGACTTCATGAGAATTAGCAGTAGAGATCTGAATTTTAACCTCCGGAAAAGATTGCTTGAATAATGATGCCCACCGGGGGATGAGTATACTTGTGGCCAGATAATTACCTGCAATCCGAATATGGCCTGCAGGAAATTTATGATAATCCTCAATTATCTGCTGTACCTGTTCACCCATCACAAATAACTTTTCAAGTGGTTCGATCAGTTTTTCCCCAATCGGTGTTAACACCATTCTCTTTCCTATGACCTCTAATAATACGATATTATTCTCCCGTTCAAATTTGCGGATCTGCGCTGATATAGCGGGTTGACTTATGTGCAAACGTTCGGAGGCTTTGGTCACACTCCCTGTTATCGCAACATAATAAAACAATTTTAATACATGATAGTTCATCCTGATTTCTTCCTAACTATATAAAATAAAATCATATTTAACGGATGTTCGGCCTTCTTACTATAACTATACATTATGGATATTAACTATTATATATTGTTTATTTATAATTATTTATCTTATACTTACAACTATTCAAAAGGGAGGTTTCGTTAATGAAAAAGACAGTATTATTTCTAACCCGGCACGGGCAGACTGAATGGAATTTGCAGAAAAGAATGCAAGGACATCAAAATTCAGCGTTAACAACCTTGGGTGAACAGCAAGCGGAATGGTTGAGAGAACGTTTGGAAGGTGAGAATTTAGGAGCCATTTATTCTAGTATTAGTCCAAGAGCATTGCATACTGCGCAGATTTTACGAGGAAATCGGAGTTTACCGATTCAACAGCAAGCTTCTTTAATGGAAATTAACATGGGCATTTGGGAAGGAATGAACACAGATCAGATTGAACAAGAATATCCTTTACAGTACACCCATTTTTTCACCAGACCTGATCTTTTTATTCCACTAGCCCCAGGGGAGACCTATAGTCAGCTTGAACAAAGAGTAACGCCGACTATTGAGCGTATCATTAACGATAATGAAGGACATGAGGTACTTATTGTCACGCATCGGATGACCCTGAAAGTCATTATGGCTCATTTTCTCAATAAATCACTGCAGGAATTAGGGGAACTACCGGATATTCTCTCTACAGCATTGTGTAAAGTAACCTTAACTGACAACAATACAACCATCGATCTGTACGGCGATACTTCACATTATCAATGAAGCCTTCTCAAAAATAAAAAAGGAAACTCCAATTTAAATGAGGTTCCCTTTTTAGAATTCAATTTTAAATTTCCACACTTTTGATTGTAAAGCTGCGGACCTTCATCCATTTTCCTGAAATAAACTCGTCAATTGTTTTCTTCTTCGGTCTAACACAAAAACGATGCTTGCTCCCTTTATCAAAACCAACCGCTTCAAAAATCAGGCCGTCACCTATTTGCTCCTTAAAGAACACTTGCTTAAGTCCCAATCTATTTAACATTTCAAGCTTTACACTTTCGATATATGTGCGTGAATACTCCTTAGACATATGTGTTCCTCCTAGTAGTGGTAGTAATATTATAAGTTCAATATTAAGAAAATCAACTAAAGTTCATATAAACGAAAAGAAAAAAGCCAACCCATAGTTTATGGATTGGCTTCTACTGTATAAGTTAATTACGAAATTATTTAACTTCTGTTGTTCCAGTCACTTTTCCATCAATCTTTGCAGATGCTTTCAGATCCTCACTTGTGAAGTAAAGATTACCATCAATCGTTGCGGTTTCAGGTAGAGTAAAACCTTTCGCTTCTACATAAACATCGCCTTTAATCGTTCCGCCTTCAACTTTCAAATTCTCACTTTGTACTGTAAACTTTGGTACGGTTAGTGTATAAGTAGCAGTGATCTTGTGATCAGCATCTTGCGAATAAAGGGCAATCTTACGGTAGATGTCGCCATCAGCCGCGCCTTTATCATGGAATTCTCCAGCTACAACAACCTCTTCTGGAATCGTTACATCATTTAGAATCGCAACAATCCAGTTTCCATCTTTGCTAACAGCCTTAGTAAATGCATCTGCTTGATTGACAATCGATGCTGTAGTGACAGCATCTGTCTGCTCAGCAGCCGGAGCCGTAGTTGCCGCCGAATTGGTTGCTTTATCCTCATTTGCTCCACAACCTGCCAATACTGCTACCGAAACCCCAGCCACTAAAATCATTTTAAATAGTCTCATTTTCGTTTCCCCCTAATTTTGATTATAAATTAATTATATATTAAAATTCTTAATAATTAAGTGAATGATTTCACAAATTTGTGTCAGTATCTAAAGCGGTTTCACAACTCTCCCGCTTCCCGTTTAAAATTCGTTCCCATGAGTCACACCTCTTCTCGCTGACTGATTTAGGTTCTTAAATCTATTTACCCAAATTATAAAAATGAACACATAAATCATTTTCTTCTTGGTATAAAGTCACTCGTTGACTCTTCTCAAGTTTTAGTGATAATATTTGGAAATAAATATCTCAGCAAGGGAGAAGTTTACTGGTGAAAAAGACTACAATGAAGGACATCGCGCTACGAGCAAATGTCTCCGTTGCAACTGTGAGCTATGTTCTGAACCGCGTCAATAACCAAACCATTCCTGAGAAAACCCGCAATCAAATTCTGTTACTGGCTGAAGAGCTTCATTACATTCCAAACCTAGCAGCTCGTTCGCTAGCTAATAAAAAAACGGGATTAATAGGAATACTTATCAATAAGTCTGCTTATATGCCCCCTTGGAAACTCTATGCCCAGTTCACATTTATCCGTACTTTGGAACAGCGTTTAACGGATGCCGGATATCATACGATGTTATACTCTCTTGGTACCGACCATCCTTCACTGGATATCATCGTCGAAAGAAAACTCGAAGCCGTCTTTCTGATTGATGTCCGCGAGGAATCCTTCTATTCGATTTCCAAGCATTTTGTAGAAGGGATTCCCTTAATTTTGATCGGCAGCATGATTGAAGATAAGCTGTTTAAGCAAGTTCTTTACAATTATCGTTCAGCTCTACAAAAGATAATGCCGGAGGATCTTTCACAGGTTTGTTTAATTATGGAGAGCTTCAATAACACCCTGCTCACTCACTTTATCCAAGACAGTCTTCCTTTACCTGAGAAAGCAATATTCAAAGTTCAAAATATGGAGGAATTGAATACAATTTTATCGGAGGGGATTTACAAAGAGGCCATAGTTATTAATGAGTTTATCGGAAGTTGTGTTGAAAAATCCGGGGTATTCACACGTCTTTCTGTTCTATGTACCTGTAATTGCCCAGAAATGCTTGGAGAAGACGTTCAGAAATTCATATTCACTGGGGATAAATCAGCCACTGCCTTTGAACTAATGCAGGAGTTATTACATCGTCCTGACTACTCCAAACAAGAGAATAATCGTTATTTTGTTGATTAATTTTTTTTCGATATTCACTTAAGCGTTTAAGTTGAGAGGAGAGTTACCATGACAGATCCTGTATTAGGAAAACATGCATCCACCACTGCTCAATCCTATCCAACTCTTTGGGGAAACCGGAGATTTATGCTGCTACTCAGCTCGTATTCCATTTCCTTGTTTGGAAATACCTTTCACAGCATTGCTTTAAGTTTATGGGTACTTCAGACCACCGGAAGCGCTAAAATGATTGCCATTATTACGATAATCAATTTATTGCTCAGTTCTTTCCTCGGATCGATAGGAGGCACACTCGCAGATCGGATCAATCGCAGAACCATTATGTTAATCACTGATTTGATAAGCTGCGGTCTAGCAGTTACGCTTGCTTTAGCCATTTCCATGTCTTCTACATCATTCATTATCGTGGCCATATTAACGGGACTTACGACAGTCTCAGCATTATTCCAATCCCCTGCGTATCAAGCTTCAATTACCACTGTAGTTGGAAAAGAACATGTACAAAAAGCAGTCGGGATTCTGAACCTGTCAGAGAATGTCTTTCGGACGATTGGGTATTCCGCTGGAGGTATTTTTGTAGCGAGTTTTGGAGCGGCAGATGCCATATTATTTGATGGAGCTACATTTTTCGTTTCCTTTCTACTAGTTCTTACTGTCCGCTCCCTTCCACTCCCAAACCGAGTGAATACCGGACCTAAAGAAGAAAGAAAATTTACACAGGATCTTGCGGATGGCGTTCGTTATATTTGGAGATACCCCTTCGCCCGGGCAATAATCATCATGCTCCCCACACTTACTTTGTTCTTTATGCCTTCACTGATGCTAACGCAAGTTATGGCCGTCAAAGTATGGAATTCTAGTCCCTTTCAGTTTGGACTCATGGAAGCCTGCATTCCTCTAGGTTATATGATTGGTTCCAGCATGATCTTGTTTCTCGGCTCCAAATTAAAGAATCGCGGCTTCTTTATCATGACTGGACTGCTGTGTCTGGGTCCCCTGTACCTCCTATTATCGTTCGTCACTACTGCTACCTTAGCCATTCCCATCATTCTTCTAATTGGCTTTATGTTCTCATTCTGTACATTGCTGATAAATACAATCCTCAGACTGGAAGTTTCGGAGGATATACAAGGTAGAGTCTTCGGTGTACTTGGCTCCATTATGAGTGTAGCACCCTCACTTGGTCTTACAGCTGTTTCATTCCTGTCCGATCACTTCAGTCCAGCCCCTGTCATGGGTTCCATCGGAGTCCTGCTACTACTGTTTGCTTTATTAACCTTGACCAAGTTAAAGGTGATTCGTAATTATAAGTAATTTTAGAACATATCTTATGACCGTTATCGCCCGTTTTCCCTAATAACGCGTCTATTATGAAGCTCGATCAGTAATTGAACAACTATAATGATCAATAAGAAGATTCCCACGACACCTGTTAAAAATGGATAAATTAGAGGGGAAAATACACTTGGATAACTTTTAGTAATATCCGAATAGTAGCCCATACCCATAAGTGATGTAACCGAGAACTCGATCAGCTTCACCCCTAGATGATTGTTACTTCTTTGAGCATAACTCAGCACCTTTTCTTCTATACTGCCATCATGTGAGATCGTGATTATTTTCCATTTTCTCTTTTCCATCGGCTGACTATCATCTGTAAGTCTTTGGACTATACTAATTTCTTTCTCATCAGTCTTTCGATCCTTTACAGTAAGGATATCTATCCATGAGAAATATCTGCTTCCTCGTTCCCGATTAGACAACCATATTTCATCAGGGGTTGAGATTTTTTGACCATTTAATAAAAACTGAACTTTCACAATATCTCCAGGCGGGACATTCTCCTCTTCATCCCAAATTGTCAATTCTGCTTTCCTGCCTGTATGTTCTTCCTCAATCTTAATATGCTTATCATCAACCGTTAGTTCTTGAACGTTTAACGTGTTATATCCTTTTTCAGCATGGTTGATCTCATAACGCTGATTGATTTGATCTGAAATCATATACTCACGGATATAGTTGAACAATGGGCTGAAAGAAATCGCTAAGAAGAACAATGAAATTGTCGATAAAACAATCTTTTTGTTCATAACCAACCCTTGGGAGTAATCGCCAGCTTAAAATTTTGCCTTGAGCCACCTTCAGGACCCTCCGGTTCCTTATCCTGCAGAGGAACAAAACCAAACTTCTGATAAAATCTTCTAGCAGGTTGACCCTCTGGATGATCCTCACCAAATGTAGTAACGAATATCTCTGCTGGGGTTTCGATACTTTCGAGAATATAGTTAAGAAGGGCTGTCGCGACTCCTTTATTTCTCTCTATGGCTGAAACAGATAACCACCCAATCTTGTAATTAGGGGCTTTGGATGAAGAGAGTAACACAGCTCCTAGTAATCTTGAACCTGGCGAACCATTGTTTTCTCGTACACAAAAAGCGCTTTGTCGAGTGATATTTTTTTCTAACGCTAGAGTGAAATCCGGATCTTCTACCATCGGTCCAAAAAGGGTCTCCACCTCTGCCGCCAGGTCCAGCCATCCTCTTATATCCTCCATAGTAGCGTTTACTACAACCATATATAAGTTCTCCTTTAATATACTTAGTTACACCCCGCCGCCATGATCGCGGTATGCCTTAATAAGCGTACAAAAAGCATCTTTGCTTACACTTCCCGATTCAAAGCCTGACCAATATCCCTTTCCTATACAATCAGAATCCCATTTTAAACAACCACGTCGACAACTTCTCTTCCCGCTCTTTTAAGTCCCCATTTATGTGATTGAATTTTCCAAGCCAGTGCTCAGCAGCTATGCTGCCATCCAGCATATACAGAACCCGTTCTGCCTGAGCAGCGACTTTCGCATCATGCGTAGCCAGCACAATCGTTGTACCCGCCTGATTAATATCTATTAAGATCTCCATAATTTCACTAGCAGCTTTAGAGTTCAGTGCACCTGTTGGCTCATCACCAAAGAGAATATCAGGCTCATTGATGATAGACCTGCAGATTGCTGCTCTTTGCAGTTGTCCACCCGACACTTGTGTAATATCCCGTTCAGCTAGCGCGGAGATTCCGGTTTTTTTCATTAGATCAGCGGCTCTGTTATTGATGATTCTACGACTAACGATTTTAGCTCGATAAGCGGATAAAATGATATTGTCCCGAATCGTCAGGTTTTTTAAAAGATGCATCTGCTGAAAAATAAATCCCATTTGATGTAGACGAAGTTCAGCTAATTCACTCTCAGAAAGACCGCTGATTTCTTGCCCTTTAAAAACAACACTGCCTGTAGTCACCTGATCCATACCGCTGATCGTATAGAGCAAGGTTGATTTCCCTGAGCCAGAAGGTCCCATTAAAGCTACGAATTCACCCTTTGATACCTGTAGATGAACATCTTTTAATACCGTCTGTGGGGTTCCTTGCCCGGTTACAAACGTTTTATTTAACCCCTTCGTCTCTAATATGAACATATTACCACCTCACCCTCATTCGACAATCAGTTTAGATAAATTGGATTTCTTCATCGATATCGTGCTTACTACGGTTGTGAGTGCTACAATGAGCATGAAAAAAAGAGGGAGAACAAGATAAGCTACCACCGGATTAACTACAAACTGTATTTTTGATGCTCCCATAAAAGATCCGAATAATTGAGTGAATTTTTGACCGATGGTATTAGCTGCAAAGGTTCCTAGAATGATTCCGAGGCCCGAAACCAGTAGTAGCCTTACCTGATATTGCTTTCGAATATCTTCTAACGTAAAGCCAATGCTTCTCAAAATTGCAATTTGCGAGACGTCCTTCGCTAGCAGCATTTTTAGAAATAAAGCAGTAATTAATACTGAAATTGATATCGAGATGGCAATGGATAAGCCAGTGACGAGCTTTAATTGGCGAATCGTATTCCCAAGCGTCTGAGATAAATAACTTTCTAGATGAGTAACTTTGGCTGGATAAAATAACTTTGCATATTGATCCATTTTCTCCTGAACGGAAACATTCGGATTCACATCTAAAGCTACGATATACCATAGCACGGACTTCGGGTCATAAGGTAATCGGGCTTTTGCAGTTCGGCCTCCATTCGTTATATCTTGGTAGATCCCGCTAACCTTCAATTTTTTCGAAGTGCCGTCAACCTCCAAAAGAACGCTATCCCCTACCCTTTTATTCCATTCCTTGGCATTCAAATCAGAAAGGGCAATCTCTTCCCTACTTTCAGGGGTTCCTCCGTTTACATAGGTGAGCGGAAAAATAGAGAAATCTCCTGTTTCAACATTGATATTCTCCCATACGCCATCGCTGCCTAGCACTTTAAATCGAGAAGTAATTAATGGTGAGAACTTAGCTATATCGGAGTCCTTGTTTAGCGTTGTTATCAGTTCATTAAATCGCTTGTCTATTTGATCAGATTGCTGTAGATCTATTCTCATATCACTCTGACCTACACCCATATAAGAAATAAACCGAGGGGACTGAAGGGTATTCAATATATTCACTGGCACAAGAATGATAAACAGACAGATCACAAATACGAAGAATAACAATCCGAACATGGTGAAGCGTCCATAAACATCCTTTAGGCCAAGAAAAACATTCACATTTATATGCCTGCGCTTACTCAGCACTATTCTTCTTTTATTGCCTTTCAACTCTCCCACAGTCCCTGACCTTAAAGCCTCTACTACGGTTATACGATTAAACCTTCTAAGAATAACGCTGCAAAAGAACACAATAATCCAGAAAATTAGACCGACCGCTAAGACTGGAACAATAGGCTGAAGGATCGTTTTCGGAGCAGTCCCCAAGTACAATGTGATATTCGCTGTAAACAATCGCACCACACCCAAAGATAATAAATATCCTAGCAGTGAAGCGCATGCTGCCATCACCATATATTTTGCCAAATAGATCCTTCTAATATCTCGCTGCGAGATCCCAATGGCTTTCATGACGCCAATCTCTCTATAATCCTCCTCTAAGGTCGCGATCATCGTAAACCTTAAACATAGGACGGCAATAATCATAAGAAGGATACTTACCAAAATAATGACAACTGCAATAATCCCATCTGTCAGCGCATTCAGCGTCTTAAACAAAGGATAGTCTATCATGGGTCCTTTACCGGGCATATCTGAGGATTGATAGGCATTCCGGAACTCGCTAAGTCTACTTAAATCGGTGATTTGAAATTCAATTAGGTACTCAACTTCTCCATGGTTCTTCTTAAGTACATTATAATCCGTGTCATTTACGACAAAGCGCTTAGAGCTAACAATAGCTGGATTCATTTGGATGTCTCGAACAAAATCCGTAACAATAAATTTTTGATCTAACTGTCCATTGGAAAGGGTAACCTGATCACCTATGTTCAGATCATTCTGCTTCATATAATAAATAGGAACTGCGATTTCTCCTTCAGATACCTTAATCACTTGATTCTCTAAATTCAGCAGCAAATCAAATGAGGGGTTCTGCTTAACAAAACCTATATCCATTACGCTGTTCTCTTCCGACTTATTGCTGTTCCCCAAGACAATCTTCGAGCCATCTATCCTTAGCATTTCTACGGTCTGTTGATTCTTAACAAGTGGATTTGTAGCGGCGAATTTTTGAATAGCTGCGTGATCTATTGGACCAGCATGCATTTGAACAAAATGGGGAGCTTTTGATTTATCCAGCAGATGACTTAAAGAACCGTACAATTCCATAATGACTTGAGAAGCACAAGCAGCAAGCAACGCCGATAACATCATAAAAATAAATAAAACAATCGTTATGATTTTATTTCTTTGAAAATCTTTTTTCACAATTTGTAGCAGCATTGCCGATCTCTCCCCTGCATCTCATTCATCCTCCCTGCTCGGACCTTACTCAAACATTTGCGTTACGTAGGAAAAGCTTCCCTTTTCAGCTCCTAACGTAGTTTCCATAATATAAATAAAGCTCTGAATTTTGAGAATGATCTCTTCCGGTTGCCACTTGAAAATCCCTTCATCCAATAGAAATTGTGAGGCGACCAACAGAAATTCCATCGTTTCTTTAGGATAAGGACAGTGGAACAAGCTCTCCTCGATTCCCTGCTCAATCACCTCTGTCAACACAGGGGTCAGCTTCAAAATCGTTTCAGCCAAGCTTTTCTGATGGATTAGTGCATTCTCAGCTTGATGAAACTGTTCAATCATGTGACCCTTTCTCTCCGAATCAGGTTTCTGCGCCATTATGATTTGTAGTAGCTTTTCATGTACGGAGAGCTTTGAATCAGCAGCAATGATCTTCGCAACGTCCACTCCAGCATCGATGAATCGTGTGACTACTGCTTCCATAACCTCCTCCTTCGACTTGAAATAATAATAGAATGTACCTTTGGCAATCCCAATCTCCTGCAAGATGTCATTCACTGTAGTTCCCGCATAACCTTTCGTAAAAAAGAGCATTTCTGCCTTATCTAATATTTCATTTCTGCGTTCTTCTGCTTCTTTGGAAATTCTCATTTATTCTGAGTCCTCCTTTTATAGACCGACCGTCGGTCTATTCCATTTAAATACATTTAATACATCATGTCAATGATGTTCCAGCAAATTGGACGAAAGAAAAAAGGTAACCTCCAAAGGATGAGGTTACCTTAATGTGCAGTCAGCATAATCAGGAGACATTTTTGCGCTTTAGAATATGATACACATTGCTGAACATGCCGGACAGGATTCCAGCAATTGGGAATACAGCCCAGTTAACGTCCCAGCGCCCATAGACAAAGCCCGTAAACAGGAAAATTGCCGTCGCCAACGGCCACAACACAGCCCCAACAACTCCAACAAATCGGTTTTCTTCCTGCTTCTCTGCAGTGATGTTCGGCTCCTCCAGCAATTTCGTATAAGTTCCCTGAATATTCCCGTAATAAATGAACAGAAACACCGCCACAGCCGAAATAAACAGAAAAGCAGCAACTCCATATGGAGCATAGTCATCGTTGACATACGAAGTTGCGAAGATAAAGGTAGGTGACAGCACACAAAGACAGACGCCCACAATCAAAGCCAGGCGATAAGTCGGAGCATAAAGGGCTTGACTGCGCTGAAGCGCCGTTTTGAGCGCATAAGGTAGCTGAAAGCCTTGCTCTAGACTTTCGAAGCGCTCGAGTTTCATGCCGCTATGAATGAACATCCCAACGGCCACAGCGACCAGCACGAACATTCCGACCATCCCCAGCATCGAACCTTTATCAGCCATATCAGCATTATTTTCAAACAATGTACTAAGAGTAATCAATAGCGCCACCCCGCATGCGCAGAGAAAAACACCGAGACCGGTCCATAATCCAGAGCTACGTTTGGCAGCCGCATAAGCATAAACCTCTTCTTCACCAAGTATGGGCACAGTCTTTTCCTGTCCGGCTGGATGGATGCCTAGCTCAGCAGTCAGCTCCTCAATATTTCCGAATTCCGAAATAACGATACCGATCGCCTCATTCTCAGACTTGCCCTCCCGCTTCAGCTCCAGGTACTTATCTTCCATTCCGGACAGCAGCTCCTGCTTCAAATGCTCCAGTTCCGAAGTCTTTGGCAGACCAGCAAACATATTATCCAGATATACTATGATCGTCTCCATGCACTATCACCACTCCTTGATAAATTGGTTTACAACTTCCTGCGTAATCTTCCATTCCTCACATTTTTCTCGGTAATAGGCGAGACCCAGCGGGGTAATCCGGTAATATGTGCGCCGCTTGCCAAGACTCTCATCCAGATAAAAGGATTCAATGTATCCGTTCTTCTCCAGCCGGGTAAAGGCGGAATACAGCGTTGTCTCCTTCATGACATACTTCTCCTGAGTCAGCTGCCTGATATTCTTGGAAATCTCGTACCCGTAGGATTCCCCATCCAGCAGCATGTAGAGGATCATCGTATCGTTGTAACCACGTATAACATCACTGCTGATCAAAAATGGTACCCCCTATGATTACTTCATCTGTCGTAGTAGTTGCAGTATACCATAATTACTACGACAGATGAAGTAGTTACGTAAAAATAGGTAAAAAAATCTAAAAAGCATAAAAAAAGAGAATTGCTCTATGTGGGCAACTCTCCTCAAATCAGTTAGTCTCTTGAATTTTCAAACATCTGATCAATCTTCTCTTTCGCACCTTCCCAGGAGGTCAATAATGGAAATCCATATTGTTCACGGGCTCTCAAATTCCATGGATGCGGAATACAGAGTACTTTCTTTCCGTCCTGTAAGGCAGGAACCAAGTTGTGAACCCCGTCATCGATCAGAAGATCATAATTAATAAGATTCTTTCGTTTGCAAGGGAAGAAATTTTCAATGGGAATAAACGGCATATGCTTCTGCAGCCAGTTCCATTTTTCAACAACTGCATTGGGCTGGGCCGCGGTAACAATAATAACATCATATGCATTGTGTAGCTTCTCCATTTCACCTACAACATGCTCGTCGAATAATTCAAGCTCCTCATATAAACCAGGCCGCCCATAGAATACATCTTGTGTACAATCTGGATGACGTAAATGATCCGTATTCCAATCAAGCATCTCCTCGTACTTCAGTACATGAGTGGGGAAATCATTGTTGTTATGGTATATAGCTCGTTTGACTAGATGGCATATCGTGTCATCCATATCAACTGCAATTATAGGCTTTCTCATCTGTGTCCCCCATATGTTTTTTTATATTACTATTTAAGTATACACAATATAATTACTGTTTTCGTCTTGAGTTAGTTAAATTTCTGTCTAATGTTTTTTAAACGCCTCTACACAGCTTTGACAGATACAGGCTTTACCACTCAGTTCCAAAGGTACCCTTTCTAGTAGTTCTGCAGGAATTTCCGTATGAAAACACCAACAATCACCATTATTAGCACCACAATGATTTAATTCTTTACATAAAGGGCAATACCGTTGTTCGACTTGTTTATTCTTTATTTCCAAAGCTTATACTCCCCCATACGATTAAACATTTTACTTCTATTTATTTACTTTTCTTTTCCTTGAAATTCAAACACTTTCGTCATAACACCTTCTGAACATTCCAAGTCTAGCCTAACTATGGTTAGTATTATTCAATAAAGTAATTTCATATTTTTCCCCATCCATTTATTCCTTCTATAGATCTTTGCAATACCTCTATACTTTCCTGAAGAAAGGCCTTATTGTTCTCGATCCCTCTGGTTTTACACCAAACTACCGCACTAAAAGCATCATAAAAACTATAAAACGGTATTATAGCTTCCAGATCAAGTAAAGGACGAACCGATTCGTAGCCTTGCACATAAGGGAGCCGTGTTAGCGGGTTCACTTCCCAGACGTATCGGTTTATTTTTGTGAAATCAATTCCAGTGGAACCACCACGAGCGCTCTCGTAATCAATTATACCAACGACTCGATTATCTTTTATTAATATATTGCCTGGTCGAAAATCCATATGAACAACACTAGGCCCATCCGGTTCAGGTAACGCCGAATATACGCTATCAAAGTGAGTAATACATTTCTCAAATAAATCAGGATGAAGGACCTCCTTACAAGGCTCTTTCCACTTTTCAAAATTATTTTTCAGGTATAATCTCCAGCTATTGTTCTCTACTGTCTGAAAACCATCGGATCCATAACATCCATACGCTGGCATGGAAACTTCATGAAGCATGGCATGATAATTACCGATTTGAAACGCCAGACTCTGATCAAGGTTACTCGTACAAGGCCCCCCATCTATAGCGGAGAGAAGCAATGCACCGACACTCCTATCATCACCGTCCCAGAAATCCAATACTTTTGGAACGGGTATAACACCCTTTAGTCTTTCAAGCATCTCAAATTCACGAACTAGTTTATCCCTGTTGTATGGAATTTTCACGTATACGTTGTCTAGGTTAAAAAGAGTAAGTTTATACACTTCAGAACTGAACGAATCAGGAACAGACTCTATATTCAGAACACTCAGCTTAAAAATTTCAATTAATTTATGTATGGATTCCATACGACTACCTCCAGTCTCAAGGGAAAGCTGCTCTGTTCACGGTTGTGAACTCCCTATTCTTGCATTAAGATAAAGAACATTAGGAGTTTCTAAGGAACTCAACCGGGAGATTTGAACAGATGAAATTTAAGAATCAAAGCGGTTCAAGTATCATTCATAGTGATCTGCTCGCTACCCAAGAGCTTGTATATAACCCGTGCAATCTTGATTGCCCTGACCTCATTCATGAACCACACAATGCTGATTATGGGGCGTATATATTTAATTTAAACGCACTATCCATTAGATTTCGTGTTGCAAAAATCACACCTACAAAGATCGGGCAGTTTGTCACGTTATGGGAGAGAATTGGAGATGGCCCCATCCAGCCCTATGATATATCAGATACTGCTGATCTCTTCGTTATAAGTACACGCAATGAGAATCACTTTGGTCAATTTGTATTTCCAAAAGCTGTGCTAGGTAAACAAGATATATTATCCAATAAAGGTGACGGTGGCAAAAGAGCACTACGAGTGTACCCGCCATGGGATCATCCCACGAGTCGTCAAGCTCAAAAAACACAAAAATGGCAGTTGGAATATTTCCTAGAAATACCGGTAATTCAGCCAGCAGACTTTCTTCGTGCGCAAACACTTTACGGTTTTTCAGTAAATCGAACAGTCTGACCTATGTCCTCCACATGTTTTATATCCGCCCATAAAATAAAATAATTGTAGAAGGAATCTCCTATTTTTACCGCTTCTGGATATTTTAAAATAATAGCAGCCTGATGATTCCATTCCTCTTGCTGATCAGCAGAAGGCACAATCAATCGTGCTTTCTCTTCCGCTTTTAGCCCCTCTAGTGTCAGTTCAATAATTTGTGGATCGGAGCCATAAGGCTTCAGTTGATGAAATGCATCCCTGTTTGCTACTTCATCGATGGATACCCCCTCTCCAGAAATAGCGGATAATTGAAAAAATCCGTCGTGCCCCTGATACCTCTCATCATATTCTGGATTCACTACCCACTCGGAGGGATACTTCAAAGTGACCTTATACTCTTTTGAAATATATGTTGACACCCCCGATGGCTTGACCAGCATTCCGATTCCAGTACTTACTAATGCAACAAGCGCTATAAACAGGACCCCTAGCCACCATCTTTTATACGTTGACGTTTTCACATTATCCTCCTATTAGTTGACATGCACAGCATCAGGAAATAAGATACAAGTAAACATATGAGCAATCATTCATATGTATTAGTGAGGAGGTAATTCCAATGAGTAATCTAAAAAATATCCTATCCCTAATTCTTTTCTCCATATTCCTTATATCTTACCTTTTGAAGCTCGTTATACTTTACAAGAAGAATCATATTAAAGGAAACGTATTAGCTAAAGGAAAAAAACGATCTATAATCCATTATACCGAGCTGTTCGTTAAGACTACTACTTTTGTGTGGGGAGCAGCGTGGTTTACGTTTTCCTTAGCGGAGTCATACATAGTTACACTAGTAGGAGAACATTTTAATCATCCGGTGATTCACTTTATCGGTGTTGGTGTAGTAACGCTCGGATGTTCCATTTTCATACAAGCAATGATTGCCATGCGTACTTCGTGGAGAGTTGGGATTGATAAGTCTACTGTAACAAAGCTCATCACGCACGGTATATATAAATTTAGTAGAAATGCCGCATTTGTCGGTTTTGATCTCATGTTTCTTGGATTGTATCTTATGTATCCAAATTCATTAACACTAATTATATTCTTTCTTAACATTATAGCCATTCATTTACTTATTCTTCAGGAAGAGCAGCATTTAAAATCTGTATTTGGAAATGAATATATTCAATATTGTAATAATACACCTAGATATATTTTATTTTGAAATCTTACCTACTGTAAATCCTATGCTTTCAAGCACGCTACAATTTACATTTTTTACAATATCCGAAAACATTCTCTTAATGTAATTACTATAGTATGAGGTTGTAGACATACATTAGGAGGGAAATTATGAAATCACCGAAAAAGTACGGCGTGAAGACGGCAATTGTAGCCACTGCAGCAACTGCTCTCTTCGTTTCCAACGTAGTCACTACACAAGCACCAAATCAGGCCAATGCAGCTTCATCTAACACAAGAAATGTGATTCTGTTTGTCGGTGACGGAATGGGTACTGCCCAGCGCAATGCCATCCGCCTAGCTACAGTAGGTGAAAAAGGTAATCTAGCGATGGATTCTATGCCATATGCTGGACTAATTCATACAAGCTCCACTGTCCCTGTTACAGATTCAGCTGCTTCAGCCACAGCCTATGCCAGCGGAGTCAAGACTTATAACGGAGCCATCGGGATGGATGCAGATAAAAAGTCCGTCCAAACCATTATGGAATATGCAAAATCAGCAGGGAAATCTACAGGCGTTGTAACTACCAGCCAAATTACTGATGCTACAGGCGCTGCCTTCGGTGCACATGTCGAAGATCGCTCCAAACAAAGTGACATCGCTCTGCAGCTTCTGACCAAGAGCAAAGTTGACGTTCTTCTCGGTGGAGGCGAAGACTTCTGGTATCCTGCTGGGAATCCAGGTAAGTTCGCAGATGAGCCAGCTGAAGATCCTTCAGAGAAAAGCAAAGGTACGCAAGGTAACCTTGTAGACAAAGCTAAGCAGCTTGGATACTCCTACGTAACGAATAAAACAGATATGCAAAAGGCGAAAAACGGCAAGCTTCTCGGATTATTTGCAAATGAGGAAATGTTCCAGCAGAAGCCAGAGGGTGAAGGAGATATCTACAACCCGGTTGTATCCCTGCCTGAAATGACAAAAAAAGCGATAGACACGCTTGCAGCAAATAAAAACGGATTTTTCCTGATGGTTGAAGAAGAGGGTACCGACGAATTTGCACACCAAAACAATGCCAAGATGACGATTAAAGCGGGGCAAGAGTTAGATAAGTCCGTGCAGGTTGCCAAAGATTTTGCTAAAAAGAATCCGGATACCCTTGTCCTTGTTCTCGCCGACCATGAAACAGGTGGATTCTCTATTGAAGCCGTAGACGCTGAAGATGAATCAGGTGATGGCATTTCCAAAGAAGATGGTCCGTTTGCCATCGCTAACTCCAAACAGAATTTCGTTGTAGACTGGACGACTTCAGGTCATACAGCAGTGGATATTCCAATTACGGCCATGGGCAAAAACGCTCAGTTGTTTACAGGAGTATACGAAAACACTGAAGTATTCACTAAGGTTGCGCAAGCCATGGGCATAAAAGTAAAAAAATAAAAATCAGCAGAATAAAAGACTAGCCAGACTTTTCTGGTTAGTCTTTTTGATCATGTAATTGGGGTAGCAAACCCGGCAGGTGACGCCTGGCGGGTTCCGTTATTATACAGAGCTAATCGAAACAATACAAAAATGAGCCTCTTGGAACGATATAAGTGCATTGGAGTCCGATAACCTAAAAAATGAGCTTTTATGGGCAAATAATGATTATGTTGTCCGTTTCACGCTAAGATTGAGGATCGGCAGCCCGATAAATGCAGCATATTTTTCAGCAGCTTTAAACACTGCTTCTTCAGCCTTCCTGAGCTCTCCAAAAGGATGAATGACCATTTCTATTCCTTTTTTCTTAATCGTACGTTTCCATGTACCCATAACTTGGCCACCTACAACAACCATCGGCAGGAAAACACCATTGTTTCCAGGGACAATTAAAGGAGCCGTCTCAGGCTCAAGTACAGCACTCCGGTCTTTATAACCAAGAATGTACTCATCATAACCCGGAAGTAAATAGACACCCGTGGAGTCTTCATCCGCACGAGCTAGTTGATCGGTAGACATCCAATACTCCCTGCCATTTATATCCGCCGATTGAAGGTCATTTTTCACAGTTTCTAATCCTCGTCTAGCATCTGTAAGGGTTATGCCTGCCCACCAAGCAAAGTCCTGAACGGTCGCCCATCCACGGGCTGTAAAATACCGCAAGGCGAGTTCTTGCAACGATTTCTCATAAGATAGTTCTCGGCAATCTGGCACCCATTCCTCTAACAATACAATCGTTTGCTGTTTACCATTCATAGGACCAAAACAAATCAGTCCTTGATAGGCACTATTCCAGAGCATATGATAACCCCGCTGATTCCCTGTATGGATGCCTTCTTCTTCTATTAACTGAAGTAGGGCCGAACGATCCCTTTGCTTCCCGCCCTTTAAAGCTTCCACTATAATTTTTCTACAGCGCTCCAGTGTTTGATCATCAAGTCCAAGCTCAGCCATTCGCCGCTTCGTTTGTGATGCTAAACGCGGTGCAGTGAGCTGTAGCATCCACTTTACATCTTCTGCTGGGATGAAATGAAGCGTACCCCGCAGCGTCCAAGTAAGAATAATTTTACGGTCAGCGATTGCACGCTCTATATCAGCTAATTTCGCAGCAGGAGAACGTAGTCCGATGGCCCAAACCGCCTGCATGTAGTCTTGCGCTTGCATAGCCCCCATTTTCTTCACGACCTGCTCTGGTGTGTGATGTAAAGAGCCTGCAATCATTTGACTATATAACCTGCTATTTGCAATAAGGCTATTCGTCACACTACTCCCCCTTTTCAGAAATGAATCCTCAAATAATATACTTCCAGTTATTTAACAAAATGGATAAGTTCTTGCTCATGTCTATGTCGATATTATTATTGATTCTATTGATTTACGAGATTTATCTAGAATATGAACTCCATTCCATTGCATAATGTGCAATAGATAGTCATATACAGGCTAACAGTGTCCTTCTTTTTAAAAGAAAAACGCTGCTTCCTGTTAAGGCATCTGTGGTGTGATCACCTAATGTGTATAAACCTAGCTCCAACCCTTTATTCTCATCGATTCTATATTATTCCATCATGATTATGTCCTCTTTTCATGATTATAATAGGTTCATTGGATAGGAGGAAGCTTCGATTCAATCTCTTCACGACGTTCTTCCAGAAAGGAAGGTAAGGTCAAATTCTCTCCTAGCGCGTCAAAAGTTTCATCAATCTCAAATCCTGGGCCATCTGTAGCAAGCTCAAAAAGAATATGGTTCGGATCCCGAAAATACAAGGAATGGAAGTAATAACGATTAATGACCCCTGTATTTTTAAAGCCTGCGGCAGTGATCTTGGAGGCCCATTCGGTTAGTTCTTCGACATCCTTCACTCTTATAGCCACATGATGGATGCTGCCTTTCCCTGGTCTCTCCCGGTCTTTATCATTTACTTCTTTGACGTGGATCTCGGTGTATAAACCACCCTTCCCTGTTTCATATATATCTACCATCACTTTCGAATCCCCCATGGAGGGTACTGTCCGAACTTTTGTATAGCCCAAGATATCTTCCAAAACCGCCTTTGTGCGGCTAGTCTCACGTACAGTCAATACAACAGGACCTAACCCAACGATGGCATACTTTGGAGGGATGTCTTCTGTAATCCACGGCTCAACTAACTCGATACCGTTATCTTTTTCAGCCGATACTAAATGGATCGTCAATTCATCTCTATCATAAAAAGTAAGCGACTTATGTTCCCCGATACTTACAATCGCTTCATGAAGAACTTCAAAAGAATCTAATCGACTAGCCCAATACGACAAGGCTTCATCGCTAGGGACAAGAAGGGAGAAAGAGCTAATACTGTTCGTCCCTTTGCGGGTCTGACCTGCATTTGGCATTTCAAAGAAAGATACCTCAGTGCCAGGGGCGCCATTACGATTTCCATAAAATAGATGGTACATGGATGGATCATCTTGATTGACCGTTTTCTTTACAAGTCTCAGTCCCAGTACCTCTGTATAAAACCATAAGTTTTGTTTAGCGTTTTTAGTAATCATCGATACATGATGTTGTCCGTTTATTAGTTGTTGTTTCATTATAATAGCCTCCTAAATAAATGTTGTATTTTAGTTTACTAGTATACTGACGAAGAAAAAAGTAAGCTTTATTATCAATAAAGCTTTTGCGTCACTACTGAACACCTCGCGGGAGTCGATTCTCATCTTGGCTATGGCGATGAATCTTTTTAAGCATGCTGTAAAACACTTTCTTCTCATCATCTGTCAGTGGATCGAATAACGAGGCTTGGAAATCCGATTGTAAGGGTAGTACCTTCTCAATAAGTGTTTGGCCCTTTTCCGTTAAAGTAATGTACTTCACTTTCCAATCCTGTTTGCGTTCAATCCATCCTTCCTTCTCTAATCTGCCAAGCATATGGGATACCCCACCTTTAGTAATGGTTAGATGCTCGGCAATTTCCATCTGTGTTACAGGCTGGTGTAATAATATTTGTACCAAGGTATCAAACTGATTAACGGTTAAGTTAAATTGCTTCAAGAATTCATTGGAAAGATCGTTACTATTCTCATATACCCTAACCAGCCGCAACCAGATCAATAAGCTTAATTGGTTATCTTCAGTGAATCCATTGCTTCTCATTTGGTCACGTCCATCGTTTGTTTATTTTATGTGTTATTTTATGTGTTATTTGATTTGTTAATATGAGTATACTAGTAAACTGATAAGGAGTCAAGCTCAGTAGGAATCCTACACGCTTGCCAAATACCACTTCGGAATATAGGTTTGATCATCATCATACCACTCCAGAACACTCTCCGCTCGGCTCAGCATATTAGCAACTTCTTCTTCCCCAAATGGAATCGCCCAATGAATGCTTGACAGCTGGTTGCTAGCAATAGATAGAGCCATCATTCTGAAGAACAAGTCCGGGACATTGTTATTAAAATACCCACCTCCCATGTAGAAGCATTCGGGATATCACTATAGAATGAAATCATTTCACAACCTCCTTTAATTAGAGTATTTCACTCAAATATAATTTTTTCTTATTTATTTCTTAGGAGATTATTTTATTCAATTGATGTTGGAACAACAATAGTGTATGATACATAGTATAAAACACATACTGTATGATACACAGTAAATATAAACGTCTTCGGCCTCCTTTCAAGGACGAATAGCGTTTAAACGAGAAATATAATGAGGTGGGTGAATGAGTACTTTATTAAATTCTTTAATCACAGAGCTTAGGAGAGGTACGTTAACGCTAGCCGTTTTAAGTCAATTACGAACACCCCAGTATGGATATTCGCTCGTTCAATTGTTGGAGGAATCCAGCATCATCATCGATCAAAGCACCCTATATCCATTACTTCGCCGATTAGAGAAACAGGAATTAGTGACGAGCAGCTGGGACACATCCGAGAGCAGACCCCGTAAGTATTATGTTCTAAGTGACTATGGCGTAGAAATTTTTTCACAGCTAAAGGAAGAATGGCTTAAGAATTCGAAAGAACTTTACGGCCTATTACAAGGGGAGGATGACCATGAAGCTGATTGAGATTTACATTCATGAAGTTACTCGGAGGTTACCAGAACAAAATCGGGAAGACATCGCATTAGAATTACGATCAACCATCGAGGATATGTTACCGGATGATTATGACGAAAAAGAGGTAAAAGCCGTCCTTGCAAAATTGGGCAATCCAGCTATTTTAGCTAGTGAGTACCGCGATCAGCCCATGTATCTCATCGGCCCACGCTATTTCGATTTATATGTTACGTTATTAAAAATGATTATACCCATCGCTGTAGTTGTTTCTTTAATCGCTCTGGTTGCTGATTACTTGATTGGCTATAACGGCGATAAAACAGTTTCGGATATTGTTACTGCAGTTATAAGTACAGGAATTGGAACCTTCCTTGAAGTAGGAATCCAAGTCTTTTTTTGGATAACTGTTGTGTTCGCTATTATCGAACGGGCGGATAAAGGAAAGGAAGGTCATCCACTTACTACAAAATTAAGGAAATGGACTCCTGATGATTTGAAGGATATCGCGCTTGTCCATAAGAAAAAAGCAATTACAAGCTTCGAAGTGTTCGGAAGTTTACTTTGGACTGCCATTTGGGCTACTGTTTATTTTAATGCTGAACACCTGATCAGAGTCTATAGAGGCGGTGAAGGCGCACTTAACTTCGTAGCCCCAGCTTTTAATCAGCATGTGTTACTTGATTATTGGCCTATTATTCTTATTGTGATCGGATTAGAAGTCGCATTAACTATATATAAATTAATCAAGAGACAATGGACTAGAGAATTAGCATTATGTAATACGGCCCTCGAGCTTTTAGTACTTATTGTATTCGCTATTATCCTTATTAATCCGAATGTATTTAACCAAGAATTCATTAACTACATGTCTAATTTATTAACTACTACAGCTAACCAGTTTGAAACGGGGCTAGTAGGTGGAGGAATAGCAGTCTTGATTTTAATTGCGGTCCTCAATATATATGAAGGCTTCCGCAAGGCCCGCCTCTGATATTTTCAACAAAATAAACAGATCCTAAGGTGAATCCCTAGGATCTGTTCTCATAAGAGATATAATAGTGAATAACAACTATACAAAAAGTTCAAGCTCAACAACCGTATCCATCTCGTCGGGAAGCTTAGCCCCTTTTAATGTAATAAACGCTCCGCCGTCAACATCCGAATATTCCTCAGCCATCCACGGCACCTCCACCTTTAATTCGGTACCATCACGTAGTAATCTAGCCTTTTTAATCTTCCCTTTCAAGCCTTGGAAATAGATCGGGCCAATTCCACGGTCGTAGACGTGCGCATACAACTTGTTGCCCTTTTGCGTATAACGACCCCACTCTGGCTTAGCAAGCAATGAGCTGCCGCAGCCATAAATACTATCACCATTCAGGCGCATCCACTCGCCCACTTCATCAAGGATGACAAGTGATTCCCGTGTCATTTCACCTTTAGCATCAGGTCCAACATTAAGGAGGAGATTACCATTCTTACTGATACATTCGACCATTGAGCGAATGATCTGCTGGGTGGATTTATAATTTTTATCTTCGGAATGATAGCCCCAGTTATCATTAAGCGTAATGCATGCTTCCCATGGAACGGATTGGCCATTCACGTCAACAATCCCACCGGGAGGAATGATCTGCTCTGGAGAAAAGAAATCTCCAGCATATTCTTCTGGCTCGGCCGCGCGGATATTCCCACCTAAACGATTGTCGATAATAATATCCGGCTGGATAGAGCGAATCATACGGATTAACTCCGTTGCTTTCCATTTCTCTCCGGTCATATTGTCGTAGGAGAAGTCAAACCACATGATGTCGATTTTTCCATAATTCGTCAACAGTTCCTTCACTTGCCCATGCATATACTCCAAGTATTGATCAAAATCAATCGGCTTGTCTTTAGCCGCTTCATTGTCCCGATCCGGATGAGCTTTATCGCCATATCCAGGGTAATCATCATGATGCCAATCAATAATAGAGTAATACAGACCTACAGCAATACCTTCAGCCCGGAAAGCGTCTACATATTCTTGAACGAGATCACGTCCAGCAGGCGTGTTAGTCGCTTTAAAATCTGTCAGCTTGCTATCAAACAAGCAGAATCCGTCGTGATGCTTGGTCGTAAGGACCGCATACTTCTGCCCCGCTGCTTTTGCTGCGCTGGCCCACTTCTTCGGGTCATATCGAGATGCGTCAAATTCATTGAAATACGTCATATAATGTTCTCTACTCATTCGCTCGTTTCCACGTATCCACTCACCTCGTGCTGGAATGGAATATAATCCCCAATGAATGAACATACCGAATCTATCCTGCAAGAACCATCTCGTTCTTTCTTCTCTTGTACCCATCTCTTCAGCCCCTCCGTTTTTGCTAGCTTTGATAAATGGTTCAGATAGTCTAGACGGTATGAAATAATGCCGCAGCGCCTATAAGACCTACATCATCCCTCAGACCTGCTGATTCAATAGTATAAGTTCCTTTATACGGCTTCATGACAAGTTCTTCTGTTTTCTCTCTCAGCGCCGGAAACAGTAGTGCACCAGCTTTGCTTACGCCTCCACCGATTACAATGCGATCAGGATTAAACGTATGTACCGCGTTAGCTAATCCAATCGCCATATAATGAATCGTTCGCTCAATCACCTCGACAGCCAGCGGATCTTTTAGTGCCATCGCTTCAAAGACATGTCGAGAATTAATCTTTTCACCACTTCTACTAGCCAGCTCTGTAATCATCGACGTTCTGCTCTCCATACTCCGCAGTGCCATGTCCCGAATCGCTGTACCCGAAGCAAATACTTCCCAGCATCCATATCTTCCACAGCTGCATTCCGTTCCGTTCGGGTCAATAATATTATGGCCGAGTTCTCCTGCAAATGAGTTCGTTCCGAGCAGTAGCTCACCATCCATGACAATTCCAGCTCCAATTCCTGTGCTGAAGGTAACATACACCATGTTGTTCGAGCCTTTGCCAGCTCCTCTTACATACTCGCCCCATGCCGCAGCGTTCGCATCGTTTACCACTTTCACTTCTATGCCAAGTTCTGACTCCATCCAATGTTTCAGTGGAACATTATCCCATTCAGGAAGATTGGTACCGTGAATTACGATTCCATCCTGGCTGTTCACAGCTCCAGGAGAAGCCAGTCCGACCCCAATCAGCGGTCGGCCTTCGGATACAGAGCGGATCATTCCGATCATTCGCTGCACCACCTCTTCAGCGGTGCGCGCGCCAGCTGTCTCCATTAATTCCCGATTCAACACAGTACCCTTTGAATCGAATAATGCTGCGGCAATTTTTGTTCCACCTAAATCAATTCCTACTACATAGCTCTCAGCCTTATGCATAACCATTCACCTTTTCACTATCTATTATTAGCCGTTCGAATGAATATTCTTAGCTAACGCCCGTAGGGCTGCTGGATCGATTGGCGACAAAGCGTCTTTGCCATGACGAACAGCCGATCCAAAATGTACTTCTGTGACTCCAGTCTGTTGAATAAAAGATGTAATACCTTCTGGCTTCAAACCACTTCCAGCCAATATACTTATCGAACTACCTCTTGATTCCTCTACTAGCCTACGCATAGCGGGAATGGCATCAGGTGCCGGACCTGGTCCAGCAGAGGTAAGTATACGAGTGATTTGCGGGTAATTACAAAGCGTCCGATAACCTGCAATTTGGTCCTCCAGCTCGTCAAAAGCACGATGGAAGGTTACTTGTAAGCCATCTGTCAACGGCAATAATATTTCAAGCGCATGCTCATCAATCTTTTTTTCCGGTGTTAATGCGCCTAGAACAACTCCCGAAGCACCACTGGCTGCAATCTGCCTGATCTCTGCAGCCATAGTCAAAATATCATTCGTGGAATAGATGAATGATCGACTGTGCGGACGGACCATAACAAAGACAGGAATGCTAACCGATTTGACTACCTGCTCCACCAACCCTATTCCTGGTGTTAATCCACCTTCCGTAATGGCAGTAATGAGCTCAAGACGATCTGCGCCATTCGCCTCAGCCGTTAGAGCATCATCCATACAAGTAGCGATGATTTCCAATCTCATAACTTTCACCCACTCTTCCAGTTGTTAATGATGCACTTGCTTCATAACATAATCGGCGAGCAGGCGTGCACCATATCCCGTCGCTCCAGCTTCTGAGTATTCCACATCCTGTTTGTACTGTACCGTCCCAGCCATATCAATATGAACCCAGCTCATCGATTCTGCTACAAAGCGCCGAATAAATAAGGCTGCTGTAATCGCACCTGCAAAGGGGGAAGTACTTACATTGCGGAGATCAGCGTAATTACTCTGGAGATCTGCTTCATATTCATCCATTAACGGCATGGGCCACAGTCGTTCTCCATTGCGCTCACCGATCTCCACTAGGCTCTGCGTTATATCAACATCACCCCATATGCCCGCGATGCCTAATCCGAGCGCCGCACCGACATTTCCAGTTAGGGTAGCAATATCAATAGCTTGCTTTGCTCCGATATTTGCGGCATGAATGAGCGCATCCGCTATGATAAGTCGACCCTCGCCATCCGTATTCGCAACCTGAACGGTTAGCCCGTTAGGGTAGCGGATAACAGAAGAAGGTAACATCGCCTTAGCATCTGGCACATTATCAACGACTGGAATAAGTGCGGTCACATTTACATTGGCATGCTTCCTTATCAAAATATCCATAGCCCCAATTACAGCAGCCGCACCACCCATATCCATGCGTGCATCGCTGATATCGCTAGCCGTCTTCACATTCATGCCACCTAAGTCAAAGGTTACACCTTTTCCTACCAGTGCTAACATCGGTAAGTCAGGGTTACTCTTGTAACGAATTTCAACAAGGGCTGGAGCGTGCTTACTTCCTGCTCCAACTGCGAGCAACCCATTCATCTGAAGTTCCACAAGCTCCTGTCCTCGATAGATATGGACTTTCAAAGCAGCATCATCACGGTCGAAAAATTCTGCCATCCATTCCGCAAAACGGTCAGGATTCAGTGTACCAGGTACCTCATTCACAAGATCACGAGCAACTACGGCACCTTCTGCGCGTATCTGTGCAGAAACCCGTACAGCTTCCATTTCAATTGATGATAGGTCAGGCCAATCTATCGATTGAAGCTGTAAATCAACAGAGCCTTCCACCTTGGTAGTTCCCCGATAAGTTTGAAAACGGTATAAGCCGAGAATCCAACCTTCTATCCAAGCTTGTAATTCATCAGCAGCAGAAATATCCCTATTCCTATTTATTGCCTCGGATGCTAAGCGAACAAGTGAAGCACTACTTCGTCCTTCCTTCAGAATTGCACGAGCAGCAGATCCACCCGCTCGGCGAATCCTCTCAAGCGTAATATCCTTGCGCTTTCCCATTCCTACCGCTAACACATCAGACTCTTCCTCAGTGCGAGCATGTAACCAAGTCACACTGCTGCACTGTTTGTGGGGCGCTCCCAGCCTAAAAGGAAAAGACTCCTCTTCATAAGCTAAATAGACAATAGTATCCGCCACATTAGCGGAATCGAATAAGATTTTCATCGCTGTCCCTTCTTTTCCGTAAAGTGATCTCACAATTTCAGTTACCGCTCTAATTTCAACATTTCTTCATCAAATAAATGACATGCAACCTCATGACCTGGTTCGACTTCTCGAAATATCGGAACATGCTGCTTACAGATTTCCATACAGGAAGGACATCTTGTGTGAAAACGGCATCCCGACGGTGGATCAACCGGACTTGGAAGATCTCCCTTCAGAATAATGCGCTCCTTCTTTAAGGTAGGATCGGGTACAGGTACAGAAGATAGCAGTGCTTGTGTGTATGGATGCATTGGACGATCATACAAGGTATCTTTATCCGCCGTCTCTACGAGGGAACCCAGATACATAACTCCGATTCGATCACTAATATGCTCAACAACACTTAGATCATGTGAAATGAATAAATACGTCAGGCCATACTCTTCCTGCAGATCCTGCAACAGATTTAGCACTTGTGACTGAATCGAAACATCCAGTGCTGACACAGGTTCATCTGCCACGATTAAGCTTGGTCGAACAGACAATGCCCGGGCGATTCCAATCCGTTGTCGCTGTCCACCGCTGAACTCAAAAGCGTAGCGCTCGGCGTGGATACTATTTAATCCCACGGTCTCTAGTAACTCGCATGCTAGTTTATCCCGTTCTTTGGACGAGAGCTTTGTATGAATAAGCAGAGGTTCAGCCACAAGATCCTTCACCTTCATTCGTGGATTAAGCGAAGCATAAGGGTCTTGGAACACCATTTGTATATCTTTACGAATAGGACGCATTTGATTGTCTGAGATATGGCTAATATTTCGACCCTTAAACCACACTTCACCGTCATTTGGCTCCAGCAAGCGAGTCACTAATCTTCCTGTAGTAGATTTACCACAGCCACTTTCACCTACAAGACTGAACGTTTCTCCTTTACGTATAGCGAATGAGATCCCATCAACTGCGTGCAAATATCTAGTAGTTCCGAAAAAGCCCTTCTTCACCGAAAAAAACTTCTTCAGACTTTTAACTTCAATGAGTGGAGTCTCCTTCACAAACCTTCCCCTCCTTCTGCGTTCTCCTGCTGTGTAAGCCAACAACGACTCTTTCGCTCTAGTCCCTCAATCGGAAGTAACTCTGGCTCCTGCGAGAGACAGCGCTCCGTGACATAATCGCAGCGAGGTGCAAACTTACAGCCCGTTGGCATTTGTGAAAGGTCAGGTACATTCCCTTTAATGGAATCCAAGCGACGTACGTTTTGACGCAGCTTTGGAACGGATTGTATTAAACCCTTCGTATACGGATGCTGCGGTCTTGCAAATAGTTCATGAACGGAAGCTTCCTCCACTACACGGCCAGCATACATTACAACTACACGATCACATAGTTCAGCTACAACCCCAAGGTCATGGGTAATAAGCAGCATCCCCATATCCTGTTCTTCTTTCAGGTGCTTCATTAGATCAAGGATTTGAGCTTGAATCGTCACATCAAGCGCCGTTGTTGGTTCATCTGCAATCAGCAGTTTCGGGTGGCAAGACATCGCCATCGCAATCATTACACGCTGCCTCATACCGCCAGAGAGCTGATGCGGATATTCATCCACCAAATCTTCCGCACGTGGTATACCAACTAACCGCAACATATGAATGGCATGTTCACGAGCCTTCTTCCGACCATAACCAAGATGCAACATGATCGGCTCCATCAATTGCAAGCCAATCTTCAGCACAGGATTAAGTGAAGTCATCGGCTCCTGGAAAATCATCGCCATTTCATTTCCCCGTATCTGGCGCATCTCTTTGTCCGTAACCTTTGTTAGATCCGTTCCCTCGAAACGAACAGAACCGCCAGAAATTCTGCCTGGCGTATCCTTAAGAAGCCGCATAATCGACAGTGAGGTAACACTTTTGCCACAGCCGGATTCTCCAACTAGACCCAGCACTTCACCTTTCTTAATCACAAAGTCAACACCTGCAACTGCCGTTATACTTCCATCGCCGCGCTTAAACTCCGTTTTCAGCCCTTGTACTTCCAGCAAATTTTGAGTCATGTCTTGTCCCTCCTTAGTTTTTCATTTTGGGATCAAGAGCATCGCGCAGTCCGTCCCCGACCAGGTTAAATGCAAGTACTGTCAAAAATATAGCTAAACCCGGAAAATAAACGATATGTGGAGCAATACTTAAATAATCGCGCCCCATGCTTAACATTGCCCCCCAATCGGGCTCCGTTGGCTTCGCACCCATTCCAAGAAAGCTTAATGACGCAGCGGCTAAGATTGCCCCGCCAATTTTCATGGATAGATTAACGATAATACTAGGGACCGTTTCAGGAAAAATATGTCGCCAAATGATTCGGCGATTCTTCGCACCCATTGAACGGGCTGCTTCAACAAACAACGTTTCCTTCGCAGACAATGTTACGCTCCGGATAATGCGGGCAAACGAGGGTGTACCGAAGACTGCAACTGCAATCACAACGTTGGATAAACCAGGCCCAAGTATAGCGACGATCCCAATGGCAAGCAGTAAATCAGGGAATGAGAACAATACGTCACTGCCACGCATAATAATCCGATCCAGCCAACCGCCATAATATCCACTGATAAGGCCAAGGATGGTTCCAAGTACACCTGCAATCAATACGGAACTCAGGCTGACCGCCAAAGTCAACCTTGTACCATCAATTAAGCGACTTAGAATATCACGGCCGTATTCATCCGTTCCCGCCCAATGCTTGGCAGACGGGCCCTGCATTAGCGCATCATAGTTCGGTTCATCTGGATTATAAGGGGTCAGAAATGGCCCGAAAATGGCAATTAAAAAAAGCAATATGATAAAAAATGCAGCCACAAGGGGCATCTTTTGTTTGCTGAACTTGCGAATAAAAACACCCGCGCGGCCTTTTGTTTTCTCCGGGGCTATTACCTCTCCGGGTATAGGGGAATTAGTTCCCATTACCGCCGAATTGTCGCTCATGATATCCCTCCTAATCCTATATTCACCCTCCAGAAAACTATCGTAATTCTGTTTCTCAGTTACTCTAGCTTACTGAGAAAACCTGATTTTCGGATTAAGTACGCCATACAATAAATCTACAATTAAATTGATAAGGATAAATTGTGTTGAAAACAGCAGCAGCAAAGCTTGAATAACTGTATAATCCCGGAACAAAATGGAATCCACCAGCAGTCTTCCAAGACCAGGAATACTGAAAACTGTCTCAACCATTACCGATCCACCAAGCAAGAACCCAAATTGAAGTCCAGCTACAGTAACGACCTGAATAAGAGAATTACGCAGCGCATGCCTGCTAATAACAACATACTCGCGTAAGCCTTTCGCACGTCCTGTTCGGATATAATCCTCCCGTAACGTTTCTAGCATCGATGACCGAGAGTAACGAGCCAGCATCGACATAATCCCCATTCCAAGTGTAATGGAAGGAAGAATATAAGACTTCCAGGAATCCACACCACCGGTCGGAAACCAGCCAAGCTCTACCGAGAAAATCTGAATGAGTACCAAACCTAACCAGAATCCAGGGATCGACATCCCCGAAATGGCTGTCAATGTGCCTAAGTGATCAGGCCATCTATTGCGATAAACCGCTGAAATAACACCAATTAGAAGACCAATGACAAGCGCCCAAGCCATACTGAGAAACGTTAACCACAAGGTAGGCATTACTCTACTTTCTAGCATATCGGTTACTGGAATCCCTGATCGAATCGAATTGCCCAGATTACCACTCAGTAGATCGCTCATGTAGTTTATGTATTGATTCCACAGCGGCAGATTGAGACCTAGTTGCTCTTGAATGCCATGAATCTCTTCAAGTGTGGCGTCTTTACCCGCAATAAGCCGGGCCGGATCGCCCGGAATTAAGTGAATAAACAGAAAGACTAATACCGATACAATGAATAGCAACGGAATAACCCCGAGGAGTCTTTGTAAAGCATATCTACCCAACTCATAAGCCCCCTTCAGTATCGACAAATGATTTAACTGAGGCCGCCTCCTACCATTCTTAAGAAGCGGCCTCGTTCAATTCTTGGGAAATTAAATCTTGCGTTTGACTTGAATTATTTCACTTCTGCATTTAGGACATTAATGGAACCATCCGGGAAGACTTTAACACCTTCCAGATTAGATCTTTTGCCTGAGATGATTTGGTCAACGCCCATGAATGCCCAAGGAGCATCTTCCCATACTGTTTTTTGAATATTTGCATAAATAGATTTAGCCGCTTCCGGATCAACAGATTTGTTTGCTTCCGCAATCCATTTATCTACATTTTCATTTTTATAATAAGCTGTATTCGAGCCAGCTGGTGGGAACATTTCACTACTGAACAAACCTCTAGTAGCACCATCTGCATCACCGGAGGATGGAGACCAGCTGACATACCACATTTGAATTTTTGCTTCTTCAGGTGTTTTAGCAGCATTAATTTGGTCAGACAATGTACCGCCTTCCATAGACTTCACTTCTACCTTGATGCCTACAAGTGCTAGCTGTTGTTGAATAAATTGCATACCCTTCATGGTTTCAGATTCGTTTTCTCCCCAAATTTCGGTTTCGAATCCGTCTGGATACCCCGCTTCAGCAAGCAGTTGCTTAGCTTTTTCAATGTCATAGTCATAACCTGTTTGTTGGGAGTAATATTGTGTTTTGGAAGACATCGTGGAATCAAGCTTAGCGCCAAGACCCGATTTCACAACCTTGATATATGCTTCTTTGTTGATAGCATAGTTAATGGCTTGACGTACCTTTACATCATCGAAAGGCTTTTTCATCGTATTTAACGTTACATAACGAACAATGGTAGAATCGATGGTATCTACAGTAATTCCTTCAAGACCTTCAACCTCGGATACTTGCTCGGTTGGCATTGGATAAATGAAATCAGCCTCACCAGTTTTTAGCATCGCAATCCGTGATCCATTCTCTGGTACAGGTCTAAAGGTGATACTGTCCACTTTCGGCAAGTCTTTTTGCCAGTAATCCGCATTCTTCTCAACAACTAGACGATCACCTTGCACCCACTCTTTGAACTTAAATGGGCCAGTACCTACAGGTTTTTTTGAAATATCGGCCCCATTCTCTGTTATAGCTTTAGGGCTAATGATAGGCGCCATTGCAACCTTGTTTAAAAATGCGTTGTATGGCTCGCTGAGTGTAATAACCACGGTTTTGGCATCAGGAGTCTCCACTTTGGCCACCTTGGCGAAGCTTTTGCGCAGTCTCAGATTATTCTTCTCATCCTGAATACGGGCAATATTCACCTTCACTGCTTCGGCATTAAAATCAGTGCCGTCTTGGAATTTAACGTTTTCTTGCAGAGTGAATGTATATACCAATCCGTCTTCACTAATAGTGTGGCTTGAAGCAAGAACAGGAACAACGTTCATATTCTCATCAAAACCCATTAGACCTTCGTACATCGTTCTGGCAGCGCTGATTGAATGTGTATCGCTTGCGTTATGAGGGTCCAGCGTAATAAAGTTAGAATTGATGGCAATTACAATGTCTTTATCATTTTTTGTAGTTGGGGTGCTAGTTTCAGTTCCACCAGCGGTATTGCCGCCTTGTCCCTCGTTGTTTGCTTTGTTGCCGCACCCTGCAGTCACTACTACTGTAATAAGCAGCAGCATGAACATTGACCATACTTTTCCTTTGACTTTCATGTTATACACTCCCCTTTAGAAACGATGTATTAGAAAAGCTCCCAGTCCAATTATTCATGAGACTTGAAGATTATTCTCGATCCTTATAATCAGACTTCCCATTGGAATACAGCACGGCGTTCGCCTACAACTGTGCCGCCATCATTAACAATAGTGTTCGGCACGAGTGCGTATAAACGATCAATCGTATCTTGATTGCTATAGCCTAAACGTTCCAGAATCGATGCGATGATACAAGGCCAGACTTGCTCAGAACCATCGGATACTTTTAGCGAGATACCGATTCGCTCCTTTCGGAGACCAATTCCATATACACCTTTAGCGCCGCCCTTTGCCGTAAGATTATCATCCTTTAGAAGCTCCGAGCAGACGAATTTCGTATCTGCAATCATCACTGGATTATCGTTCATAAGCTTTGCAGTCGCAGCAGCTGCGTTACGTATTTCCGTATTCTCAATCAAATCAGGACAGGCTAGCTTTAAATAGGAATAAGCGATTTTATGAAGAGGGAGTGCGAAGATAGGAAGACCACAGCCATCAATCCCTTGAGGAATGGATTCCTTCGATACTTCTGCGATATAAGCCATAATATCAATGATTTCCTGTTGCACGGGATGGTTAGGATCATAATAAGTATCTATATCCCAACCCATATATTTGCTAAGGCCCATTAACCCTGCATGTTTACCTGAGCAATTATGAAAGATTTTACGAGTCGGCTCATTCGCCCGATGGCGCTCTGCCTTGGCTTCCTCATTCAGCGGGTATGTAGAACAACAATGAAGTCCCTCTTCTTTTAAGCCCATTTTCTGAAAAAGAGATTCAAGTGCTTCAATATGAAAGGCCTCTCCCCGGTGCGAAGCAGTAAAGAGTGAGGCTTCCTTACTTGTCAAACCATAAACTTCATCGATCCGACGCTTCATAACCGGTAAAGCTTGGAATGGTTTAGCTGCTGAACGAAGATAGGTTATATGCTCCGGATTACCTGCTTTATACAAAATATTACCTTTCTCATCGACCACACTAACTGCACCGTAATGTACATTCTCTAGTAAGCCACCGCGATATTCTTCTACTAATGTTGTAAATCCCATCTGTACAGGCCTCCTTCGATGTATTTATTTTTAATCCAATGCGAAAAAACGATTTTGCGATAGTAGTCCAGATCCGATAATTACACCATTCTCGTTCAACATCGAACGATGAATGGTGAAAGACCCACGAAGGGGTTCCCATGTGAAGCGTGAAAGATATAGCTTCTCGACTGCTTCATAAACATCCGGAAATTTGTCAACGAGTTCTCCACTCAGGATCACACTATCGGGGTTATACATGCATACGACATTGTTGATGGTAATCGCCATATACATGAGTGCTCGCTCAATCAAATGAACCGCCCAATGCTCTCCTGCATCTTTTGCTTCAAACAACTCCTCGATTGTGCGAATCGGACGAATCCGATTGGCTTCTGACAACAATGAGCTGATATTAATATAGGTCTGTAAGCAACCCGCCTTACCGCACTCACACATCATTCCGTTAGGATCCACTGTCGTATGCCCTATTTCACCAGCACTGTTCATCACCCCGCGATAGATCTCTCCCTCAAGGATCATCGCCGAGCCAACGCCTTGCCCGAAGCCCAATAGTGCGGTACGGACAGATCCAACAGCAGCACCTTTGAGATGTTCAGCAAGAGCTCTAACCTTCAGCTCATTATCCACAGCAATTTCAAAACCGGTTAGTTCCTTTAGGCGTTTAGCTAAGGGTACATTCTTCCATCCAAGCTGAACCGAGAAGACGACAATCCCTTCTTCGTTATTCACAATGCCAGGAAGTCCAACGCCAATACCGACGATTCGAGTTCTATCAATCACATGCTGCTGTGTCAGTTGTTCAATTGCTTCTTTGATTCGTTCCAGTGTCTTGTCTGGACTCTCGTCCGGAGTACGCGGATATTGCCTGCTGCAAAGAAGCTTACCTTGCAAATCTACGATACCTACAATCATAAGACTACGATCCAGTTCAACCCCAACCGACAACACAGAAGCGTCAACCATAGCAAGCAACGTTGATTTCCGACCTAATCCTGAAGATACCTGATCCGAATCCAGTAGATACCCTTGTTCAGTTAATTCCCCAACAATCCGACTTACAGTTGTAGGACTCATACCCGTTTGTTTGGCGATGGAAGCGCGAGAAATTGGTTGTTGATTTTTTATGATTTCGAAGACCGTCAAACGATTTTGCCGCTTCATAAAATCCTGATCGTGCTTTTTCACAGACATTCTCCTAATTATTTTCTTCAGTGCATTAATCAAACTAATAAAACTATAAAAATAAGAAAAAATTTGCCAATTAAGCTACGCTAATGTAATATTTGATTAAATTTCAGTTTAGTTTCTCCAGTGATGGGATTAATAATAAAGGCTCATTGATTGTATGTCAATATAAATGACATATTTTTTTATTCGAAATAAATGAAAGCGTTTAATATGTGATTTTTATAACAATCTCCTCAAATACATGACATAAACATAACACTAAAGACCAAAACTCTCTCATAATAGACGAGTGGAAACTATAAATAGGAAAAACTTAATTTAGAAGTGGTGGAAATATCTCAAAAACAAAAAGAGGTTTGGGATCGATGCAGAAGTTTTGTGAATCTGAATATTGGAAAAAGGGTAGAATTGTGCGCGGATTTTGTGAAATGGAGATTGCACCCGCATCAAAAGCAAGTTCTTCATATAGAAACCAACTTTTGATGCGAGTGTTAAAAAATTATTGAAACTCTACTGCCTTAACAGACGCGTCCTCTTGTATCAGTGACAACAATTTCACAGCATTAAACGATTCAGGAAATTTTACGATTATTTCTAAATTCAATTCGGAGGCAAGACTATTATTTTCAGCATGAAAGCTTAAAATGGTAATATTTTTTTCTTCAAGGAGCTGTTGAATTCTACTCACGGCTCCTTCTGAATTAGTCAGACAGATCACAATCTGTTGCGTTTTCGGTGAGGCCAGCCAACTGTATCGTCCATGCAAAATCTTTTGCCCGAGTAAGATAATAATTGTTGCTCCTCCACCCAGAATATATAGGCCCGATCCAATCGCCAGCCCTAGTCCCGCCGTTGCCCAGATCCCCGCTGCAGTTGTCAGGCCCTTCACAGTGTGTCTATGCATGAAAATCATTCCTGCACCAAGAAATCCCACTCCACTTACTACCTGGGCAGCTATACGTGCGGGATCGAGTTTAACATAGGACCAATCCGCTTGATCCTGAAATCCATATTTTGAAATGATCATCATAAGTGCAGCACCTAAAGCAACAATAAAATGCGTTCTAACTCCCGCTTCTTTCATCCGGCTTTTTCGTTCAAAGCCAACTAAAACACCACAAATTCCAGCTCCAACTACACGAAGTAAATATTCAAACTCCATACATAGTCCTTCTCTCCTTTTAATATTGCTATTTATTGTATCATAAACGGATTTCTATATTTCCCCCTCCTATATGATGGACATGATATTTAACATAGTTTGAGCATGCGCACAGTCACATCTGCAAAGATTTAACTGTGATACCTTTATAGCTGTTACTCCAGTAGACATTGTATTACGGTCTACAACTCGTGAAAGAGGTGCGTATATGAAACTGCCAACAATCCAATTTGGGCATATTAAATCCAAGGTTCCTGTAATTCAAGGGGGTATGGGCGTAGGCATATCCTTAAGTGGCTTAGCTGCTGCTGTAGCCAATGCAGGTGGGATCGGCACCATTTCTGGTACAGGAATCACCACTGATGAACTGAGAATGCATATTCGCAAAACAAGAGAGCTCTCAAAAGGGATTGGATATATCGGGGTGAACGTTCTATTCGCGATGAAGGATTTTGCCGAAAAAATGAAGGTCGCTTTGGAAGAAAAAGTGGACTTTATTATTTCTGGAGCCGGGATTTCCAGAGATATTTATGCTTGGGGTAAAGAGTATGGTACACCTGTGGTGTCTATTGTTTCCTCCGCCAAATTAGCCAGAATATCCGAAAGACTTGGTGCCTCTGCAGTCGTAGTGGAAGGATTTGAAGCTGGGGGCCATTTGGGTACAGAGAGATCCATGTTCGAAATTCTTCCTGAGGTTGTAGAAGCCGTTTCGATTCCAGTAATTGCTGCTGGTGGAATTCTGACAGGAGAAGATATCGCAAAAGCCCTTCGGATTGGAGCTTCTGGTGTTCAGATGGGGACTCGTTTCGTGGCGAGCCATGAATGTGATGCTCCACTGGCCTTTAAGCAAAAATATGTAGATGCCCAGCAAGGCGATACTATTCTAATTAAGTCTACAGTGGGGCTAGATGGCAGAGCAATTCGTAATGAATTCACAGAACGCATTAGTGATGATGCCAAATTAAAAATAGCCAAATGCTCTAATTGTCTAAAGGTTTGTTCTCATCGCTTTTGTACCATGGAATCTCTGCTAACTTCCCTTAGGGGAGATGTTAAGAACGGGTTAGTGTTTGCCGGGTCCAGAGTTCATGAGATTAAAGAGATATTGTCCGTACAGCAGATAATCGACAATTTAATGCATGAGTATCAAGGAGCATTGAACCCCGCAACTTAAGATTATAATACGATGCTTATGCGATAATACAGATAAAATAAGAGCCCTTTGTTGTATGCAACAAAGAGCTCTTTTTAAAAGGCGTTAAATATAAGTTGATTCTATATCAACATCGCCTTACATCATTCCACGAGTATTAGAAATGCCCTCTTGTTGATGACAGCTCTTATACATTTGTTCTAGCTCGGAATCACCTAAGTTAGGATGTCTTTCTTTCATAAAGGGCAACATCTCTTTAAAAGTGCTTGGAGCAAACCCGGCAGCATAAGCTGCTGTTCCAATTCCAAATGACAAAATAACTACACAGATTACTGCAAATACTCCTCTTTTCAAAAAAACCATCTCCTACTTTATAATACGGAAAAAATCAATACGAAAAAAATTTGCTGAAACCAACATGCACATCAGACCCATTCCCATAACTAGAATGGCTATAATCCAATCCGCTTTTTTCATATTCATCCTCCCGTGCCATCGAACACCCTGAATCCAATGAATAGTGGGGTTCAATAATATTAATGATTATAGATGAATATTGTGTGGAAACTATGTGGGACATGCTTAAGAGTTTAAATTTTGTCAATTTCGTGAAATTAATCACTACATATTCATTTGTTCATACTGCGTTCTTATTTGCAAGATATGATTTCAATATAACAATAAACATAAAGGAGTCATGATCATGAAAAAATTGTATTACACTTCTTTTTTCTATGCCATTCTTGGTTTGATAGCGGGTGTTGCTTATCGTGAAATTACCAAAATGAATGATTTTGAAGGAAACACCATCTTAGTTGCACTTCATACTCATATCCTTGTACTGGGCTTCTTCTTCTTTATAATCGCATTGATCCTGGCCAAGTTATTTAATATCCATGAGGCTAAATCCTTTGGTGCATGGTACATTGTATATAACATTGGTCTCCTGATCACGATCGGTACTATGGCCACTCGCGGGATGCTGCAAATTAACGGGACTGATATCAGCTTCTTACCGCATATTGCAGGTCTCGGCCATGCCATAGTAGGTGCTGGTATCATATGGCTACTAATTCTGCTCGGTAAACGAATTAAATCATAGGGAAAGAGCTGCTGGATCTTATTCCAGCGGCTCTTTTGATTAGTCATATTTAAGTTCATACCAAATGAGACTATAAGTATATTTGTTTATACACTGGTAAATGATACAATATGGAAGTCGCGAGATATCTTAAATTTTAACTTTAAACTATGCTTTCGATGCCACCAAAACTTTTAAGGAGTGAAGTAATGTCTATCGATGTTTATCTGAATTTCAACGGGAATTGTCGTCAAGCTGCAGAATTTTACGCGGAGGTGTTTGGTGTTGAACGTCCACAAATCATGACCTTTGGCGAAACACCACCCGATCCCAATTTCACTCTTCCTGAAGAAGCCAAAGATTTAGTTATGCACACTCGCTTGAATATCGAAGGCAGTAATGTAATGTTCTCTGATGTTTTTCCAGGCATGCCTTTCGTGGAAGGAAACAACATAAGTCTTTCGGTAGTAAGTAAGGATTTGGATGGCATAAAAAAATATTTCCATAAGCTTAAAGAAGGCGGCAAAGTAGGCATGGAATTACAAGAAACCTTCTGGAGCTCGTGTTATGGCAGTCTAAAAGATAAATTCGGCATCGATTGGCAATTCAATTATGATGACGGACGAATGAATATGTAATAAAAATAACAACGAGTATGGAGTGGCTGCGAAACCTATTAATACAGGTGCGGCCTACCTCCAACTCGTTGTTTCTTGTTCAAGCGCTTAGTCCATAATCAAATCATATACACTAACCTTCCGAATCCGTCTTGCAACTAGCATGGATACCACATAAGCAACTACTAGAATGACCGCACACAGTAGAAGCACTTGAGGCAAACTAACCGCCAGCTGAACGTTATAGATGCCTAGACTTGAAAGCAATAATACAAACGCCGAATCCGAGAAAATATACCCCACTAAACTCCCCAGCACTACTCCAACTACAATCACCGGAAAAAGACTGAACGTAATCTGTGTCATTAGATTAAAGGTGGTATATCCGATACCTTTAAGAATGCCGAATTCCCGCTTACGTTTCATAATCAACGTCTTAATCACTAAATACAAAATTAGACTGACTACAAAAATCGTAACCACAGTAATCACCGCTGTCATAGAAGATACTGCTGAGGTAAAAGTATTAAGTGTACTATCCATCGCTTCTCGAACGTTAGTAATGCTCCATTGTCCGGGGAAACGCGCTTCCAGATCCTTCACAAAAGCATTGGAATCTCCCCCGTCTTTCAGATACACATTGATGGACTGAGGGGTGTACTCCGGTTGCAGTCTTTTCATTCCATCACCAGTCATGCTCGCTACCATCCCAAGTTGATTAATCTGCTGGCTTAGACCACTGACTAAATAATTCACCGTTACACCATTAAAAGTGACCGGAACCTCGTCCCCTACATTTATATTCTCCAATTTTGCAATAACACCGGAAATCGAAATTTCGTTATCATAAATGGGTTGCCTGCCTTTGTATGTTGTTTGCGTCTCCAGCTGGCTAAAATCGTCTGACACTCGAAGCATAAAGTTAGTATCTTTGATCGAAGCGGCCAGGCTATCCAATACAGTCAACTTTTTAACTATTGGCATAGCTTCTAATTCACTAAACATCCCCTGCTGCAGATCTCCGTTCTTTGGCAACAACATGAAATCGCTTCGTTCTATGCCTACCAACTTTATAACGGCGGAGGTATCTCCTTTAAAGTTGAAATTCAGTATAGAGCAAAAAATACTAGAAAAGGTTAATCCGGCAACAATCAATATGATCATCATATTCTGTTTCATCTGTCTTAATAAAGCTTTAAGGCTTAAGCTGAATTGCAGATTCATTCGGGATGTTTCGAGTGGAATAGGGTTCCGCTTGAAATTGTGAGCATGGATTCCGCTCTGCAAAGCAGCAATCGGAGTAATATTCCGAATTCGCCGGCTCGACAAATAAGTAACAATAGCAACCAGTCCAGAGACGACAACCAAACTAAGCGCTGCACTGCCCACTTCAAATGATACAGGCCACAGCAGCCCGATCGAAGACGAAATCATATTCCCTACCAAGGGCATAACTAACCCAGCTACCCCTCCTCCCGGTATAGCTGCGATGATGGAAACCGCGGTGAACTGAAGGAGAAGCGAGTTTTTGATCTGCCATGAGGTATAACCATTCGCCTTTAAAACACCGATGTTAGTCAAGTTATCTTCAATATGTCCTAATATTTGAAACCGGATTACAATAAGCGAAATCAGAACCATAATAAGTGCAAATACGATCAAAATAGCTGCTAAAAGATTAACAAAAACACGGTTCCCTTCGAGTCCGACTTCCGCCCGCATTACTTGAAATGGACTCTTAATTCCTGAGGCAAAAATCCGCTCACTTATCATTTGTTCCAGCTTTACATCCTTTGAAGGATCGGTCACATCTGCTGATAGAAAGCTATACTGAGCTTCAGTTCCAAGACGTTCCTCCAATTGCTTATAGCCTTCATCATTTAGAAATACTTTTAAAGCTCCATTCGTTAACGTCCCTAGTAGTGGCTCCTCAATAAATCCGCCGATGGTATAAGAGAATTGGTTATTATTGTATACAAAAGAAAAGCTATCACCTAGCTCATACCCCGATCCTACATGGAATAAATAAGGCAGATAGATCAAGTTCGGATCCCTAGATTCGAGCGGGGTAATAGTCTTGAATAGTCCCATTGTCCGCGGTGTATCCGCATTGAGAATTATAAAAGCTACAGTTGTATCCGTTTCTCCATACTTCATTTTTGCGTCTGCTAATAGAATCGCTGCTTCATTCTCCCAAGATTCGGTATATGGATAACTATCCACAAGCCCCTCGTACTCTTTTAGATGATCATCTTTTGCAAAATATGCACTTAATTCTGGAGTCTTTAATTCAGTCATTTTTTCTTGCTGAAAAGAATTAAGCTTCAAGCTGACCGTGAGACCAATGTTCAACAGCAGCGCAGCTATCATGATCAATACGAAGAGCGTAATCGTTGCACTTTTTCTTTTGCGAATATTGGACCAAGCAAGTTTCCCTATTAAGCTTCTCATCCCTACCACCCCAATTCGGTCAGAAAGGACTGTAATTGCTGTTGCCGTTCAGGTCCACTATCTTCGCTATAAGGGGAAAGGCGCAAATCTCCAATGACTACTCCATCCTGCAGATACAAGATCCGATTACCACGCAGCGCAGTTTTGAGATCATGTGTTACCATAATTATGCTTTGCCCCTGCTTATTCACCTCGGTTAGGACACGCAGTACCCCTATTCCAGCTGAGCTATTTAGCGCTCCAGTTGGCTCATCAGCAAATACCGCTTTTGGACTGTTGATCAGGGCCCGGATAATTCCGGCACGCTGAGCTTCACCTCCAGAGATTTGCGCCGGAAACTTCCCCCAGATGGAGTCATCCAAGCCTACATCTAAGAGCAGCTTTTTGGCTTTTTCCACAGCCCCGGCCCTATCCTTTTGTACAAGAAAAGCACTTGATAATACATTGTCGAGGACACTCATTGAATCGAGTAGATGGATCTGCTGAAACACAAATCCACAGTTCTTCCGCCGGAATATCGCCAGCTGATCATTACTCATCGCCGTAATATCTTGACCTTCAAACAAAACCTCTCCAAGCGTTGGCTTATCCATTCCCGAAATGGCATACAGCAGTGTTGATTTACCAGAACCAGAGCTGCCCATGATAATCGTGAAATCACCATGATATAAGGTCAGATCTAGATTTTTTAATACATGCTGCTGAGTTCCTCCATGGGAGAAGGTTTTTCCAAGCTTATGGGTCTGCATCAATACTTTATTATTCACTTCGTTCATGTTGAACACTCCATTTACGTTCATGCTCATTAATTGCGTTAACAGTAAACCTTGCTCTCGCACAATATAATGGCTGCAATCACTGGCTGATTCGTAATTGCAACCTAATCGTACGTTAAATGTTCTTAACATGTCTTTGTGCAATCCTTAGCGAATTCTTAATTCTTTCCTGCTAAAGGAATCAGCAGCTTTACAGTAAATCCATCCTCCCGATTGGAGCATACAATATCGCCCTGCATTTTTTGCATCATATAACGAGAAATGTACAGACCTAAGCCTGCACCGTTCTCGCTCACGGCTAAACTGCCCCGAAAAAATTTATTGAATATTAAAGGTAATTCCTCCTCAGGAACACCAGGACCGTAATCCAGAATATCAACCTCCAGATAATGATCCCTAATCTCGAATTTAATATCGATGTGTGTACCGGAGAAGGCATATTTATAGGAATTGTTCACTACATTATCGATGACCTGCTGCAGCCGTAATGGATCCGCCATAATGATGCAGTCTGGCACAGATGCAGCTGAAATTCGTTCGTAGAAGTTCACATTATTTATAATTTGGGTCAGCAGATGACTATGCTCCTCCGTTAAGCTGACTTTTAGTTCATTCAGCTCCTCCAAGGTGGAATGGAACATGTCTGTGACCAAGCGATCAATCTGATCCGCTTTGGAATATAAGGTGTTTAGCTGTCTGCTTGTCTTCTCATCTCTTGCGCTTAATAACATCAGTTCCGTAATCGCCTTCATCGAAGCGACGGGGGTCTTAATATCATGACTAAGACTGGCAACCAGCTCCTTCTTACTCTTGTTCGCTAAATATTCACTATGCCTAGCCGCCGCAAGCTCTTCCCGCATCATATCGAAGCTTTCGGTAAAGGCACCAAATAGATGATTACGATCCATCGCAAGTGGCACTTCAAGATCACCTCTTGCGATATGGTTCGCAAATAGCTGCATTTTGCGAAATGGACGAAGAATGGATCTATTCAGGAACCAAATATAGAGGATGCCGAGAATTGTAAGCAAAAGCAGCATCGCAACAGAAACTTGTATAAATTGTTGTTTCATATGTATAAAAATCGTACAGTAATCATTATTAATAATTACTTTACCCACCAGCTGATCCTGAACAACAACGTCGACTACGGTATCCCGATTATTGATAGCTTCGTTAATGCTAATGGAAATCGCATTTTCAGTCTGATATTTTAATTTACCAGACGTATCGATAATGGCGAAATCATAAGGACTTTCCATGTACAGTTTCGGATCAATTTTATCCCAATGCTGCTCTGTAAGCTTAACGATGGTATTGATCGCCACTCGGTCTGTGGAGGTCTCCACCTTCAAATTGAATATCAGGAATAAGAGAGTTATACTTGCAGCGAGTATAGTGAGCATTAGGGCCAGTAGCAATTTTTTAGTCATCGCTATTTATCCTCAAAAGCATAACCGATACCCCATACGGTACGGATGTACTGTGGATCGTTAGGATTCTGCTCAATCTTCTCACGAAGATGACGGATATGTACATTTAAGGTGCCATCTCCCGCAAAAACATCCCCCCATACCTCTGTAAATAGCTCCTCTTTAGGGATTACCCGATTTTTATGCTGGATCAAAAACTTAAGCAATTTATATTCCATTGTTTTCAGCTTGAGGGGTACGCCGTTAAGACTTGCCCTTCTGAGTTCGGGATCAATCTGGATGGGGCCGGATTCAAGAAGAGAGGACTCGGCTACAACTTCGTTGTTGTACCGTTTAAGCACCGCTTTTACTTTTGCCAGCAACACTCTCAGGGTATACGGCTTATGAATATAATCATCTCCCCCGATATCAAGTGCAATCAATACATCATCCTCACTGGAGCGGGCACTAATAAACAGGATGGGAATCCCGGTCGTCTGACGCAGCTCTTTGCATAACTGAAAGCCGGATTCACCGCCTAAATTAATATCAAGGAGTAACATCGACACCTGATGCTCACACAAAAAGCTCCGGCAGGCATCGGCGCTCGTAACAAATGCGGTTTGAACATCAAACAAATTAAAATATTCGCAGGTGGTCTCCGCAAGCTCAATTTCATCATCAATAATCAAACAATCATATCTCATCGATTTCTCTCCGCTTCAACAGAATTTATTAATATGTTAGAATATGCCTTTAAGGAGGGGTTACCTGTGGATACACAATTCCAGCGTCTGGAGCACTATTTAGATAAATACGAACAAAGCTGGCCATTAAGTGGCACAGTCTTACTAGCTCAGCGTGGAGAAATCAAGTTACATAAAGCGTACGGATATGCCAATCTTGAACATCAGGTCGCGAATACTTTAGATACCAAATTCCGGATCTGGTCACTTACCAAATCATTCACTGGCATGGCTATCCTGATGCTAAAAGAACAAAAACGTATTAGACTGGAGGATCCAATCCTAAAATATCTCCCTCAGCAGCATCAACTAGAGGGGATTACCATCCTTCACCTGCTGGGACATACCTCTGGTATAGCCAACTACACTTCCATACCCGAATATAATCAAAAATTAAATAAGCTAAAGCTGACTCCACAAGAGATGTTACAGCTATTTGTGAGTCAACCCCCTGCATTTATGCCTGGCACTTCATTTGCCTATAACAACTCAGGTTATTATTTGCTGGGGATGATTATTGAGAAGATTACAGGGATGACATTTGAAGATTATATCACTACTTTTATATTACAGCCTCTGGGCATGGTAAATACAGGAGTTTATAACAATCAGCAGATTATTCCAAAATCAGCCTCGCCTTATCATTCTTCTTGGGGAGAGTATACTCAGGGGGAATACATAGATATGAGCTCTATCTTATCCGCTGGCGGGATGTATTCGACGGCTGCCGATCTTTTCCTGTGGGATCAAGCCTTGTACTCCGATCAATTAGTGTCTCATAACACCCTTGAGATGGCTTTTCATTCCAGTAATCTCAAATATCGATTTGGTTGGTTCTTGGACGAACGTTTTGATCGAAAAAGAATGTATCACGGCGGCGCCTACCGCGGCTTCCGAAGTGAACTACATAGATATCCTGAAGATCAAACAAGCGTCATCATGTTGACCAATTACGATTGCGTACCCGTCACCAAATTAACGGAATCTCTAGCTGGATTAATATTTGGTGAACCTGAAAGGGTGCCTGTCTCTCCACAAGCCTTCCCTCTTGATGACAGCATTTATGCTTCATATATGGGAACCTATGAGGGATATGGCTGCAAAGCGAGCGTGGAGCGTAGTGGGCAAGATTACTATTTTGTCTGGAATGATGTAGAAGTCACTCCCTTTTATCCCATCTCGGAAACAAGATTCCATCATACGAAGCATGATTCGGAATATGAATTTAAGCGGAATGCTCAGGGTGAGCTTTCATTTCTGGGGATGCACAAAAAACAAGACAAGTCTTAAATAGACCTGTCTTGTTTTTTGATTCGTGTCTGCCCTAGGCCTTGGCTATAATGATAAACTCAACGAGAAGTACAAGTAAGGCAGTAGTTACACCAAGCGAATTAATTACTGTTAAAGCATCCGGGTAGCTTTCTTTCCGAAATTGGGAGAATAAAGATACCATCCATAATACACTGAAGAATAGCGCGACCAATCCAGAAATCGCCTCACTATCCACTTTTCTGCTCCGCATAAATAATCCTACAAGGCCAACAACGGTAAAAACCATGTATATAACAAGCTCTATGGATGTGATGACAATCGCCTCGCCTGCAGAGAACAAATGCATTAACATGTATTGAATCCCTAAACAAATAAACACAAGCTGGTTAAAAGAAACTTTGCTCACTCTCATAGCTTATCTCCTTTTAATTTAAGTAAACCGCAATAAAAAGATAACGCTTTCATTATATCGATAATTAAAATAATCCTCTGTGACCATACGCACGAAATTTTTTAAGGACAGAAATTTCTCAGTGCTTGGTAAACCAAGGCGTCAAAAAGCTCCCTATAGAAGTCACCAACATAACAATACTGATTATCCAAATGTTTTTACGGTAAGGATGAAATAACTCTTTAATACTGATCCATACTACATTGTATTTCATTTCACATAACTCCCCGCGACATATACTGAGACTAGCCTCATCCCATCTCAATACCAACAAAAAGAACAACAAAAACTACAATAGCTAGCAAAGCACCTACAATAACGATCGTTTTTGGTGATCTATTACCCCTGTCCATTTCAATTCCTCCTTTTATCTACGCGTGTATATCTCTTTTTCCAAACGAAATATAGGTGACAGACAAACTAATAGCTATAATAATCACAGGAATTAGCACCACTTCCATAAAGCTCTTTGCTCCTGTTAGGACTATATTTTGTGAATTAACGACGTAAATTCCGGAAAACTTCATAACTTGGGTCGTTAAAGCATGGTCTGAAATCCCCCTTAACCATGCGGAGGAAGCATCACGGAAATAACCGGATATCATGAAGTCGCCGAATATAATTAGAAAAGTTACAACCACCGCTGAAGCCGTTCTTTTAATAAGAATACCAACCATAATGATTAGAGCAGCATAAGCTGATAAATAAAGGACATTTAATCCCAGTACACGGGAAACCTGAATCAAGTCAGCAGAAAAATTACGATTACCGATGTCAGTCCCGATTATCAAAGCAGCTATCATATAAGCGAGATAAAACACTACTGTAAATTGTAAAATCCACCATATAATAATTTTAAAAACAGAAAGGTATTTCCCCGTGATATAGATAAACCTACTTTGTCCGGAAGCCAGAATAACTTTGATAGATCCATATTCAAATCCTTCGGTGGCAAAAAAACATACATAGACTGGAATAATAAAATAAAAAAGTAAAGATAAAGGTGTCACAATCGTTAAGGGTTCCGCGAGATTACCGATTTCAAAACCAGATTTACCGCCAATCCAGATTGCTAATACCAGACTTGCTATAAGGAACAGCAGTGAAATTCCCTTAAACATGATATCCCTTCTTATAAAGTAAGACTCAGCTTTCAGAAAATCCCTCATTGCTCATTCTCCTATCAGATCCATATAATAATGCTCAAGATTCGCTGTGGACAGGTTGATTCCTTCAAGTGGAATTCCATTTCTAATTAACGTTGACATTAACTGTTCAAGATCTGTCAAATCCTTGGGAACCAATATTTCTCCGGCCTCTGACAATGTGATCGAATGAATATTAAGATCGTTCTTAAGCACGTTTATTGCTGCAGCTATTTCAACGGTCTTAATACAAATTTGCGCTTCGGCTGATTGCAAGAGTTCTTCCACAGAGACTTCCTTAATGAACTGCCCTTTATGAATAAACCCGAATTTGGTAGCTAACAATTGGAGCTCGCTCAAAATATGGCTGGAAATCAAGAGGGTAACCCCTTTTTCATGTGCCAGCTTAGCCAATAATTTTCTCATCTCTACAATCCCTGTAGGATCAAGCCCATTAATCGGTTCATCCAAAACTAAAAATTCCGGTTCGTTGAGAAGGGAGATGGCCAGCCCTAATCGTTGACGCATGCCCAGAGAATATTCCGTAGTATTTTTGTTTTCAACATCCGTTAGTCCCACTAAATTCAGCACATCTTTAATTCTCTTGAAATCCGAAATACCATGAATCTTGCAATAAAAGCTTAAATTCTCTTCAGCATTCATATGGGGGTAGAGGGCAGGTAGCTCTATTAAAACCCCCATTTTTTTTCTGACTCGTGCGAGGTCCTTCTCATTACTTTTACCCATCAATTGGATAGTCCCTTTTGTAGGATAAACTAATCCACTAATTATTTTCATGAGTGTGGTTTTACCTGCTCCATTCTCACCTACAAAGCCATAGATATCACCCTGTTTAATCTTCATATTTATATTTTGAAGCGCATTTGCACTGCCGTACTGTTTAGTTAATCCCTCAGCTTCAAAGATTGTTGTATTCATTTTTCAACTCCTCCATACCGTCTGCTACTAATTGATATTAAATTAGCATGTTTACTAGAATTACTAATCGTTATGGTAAAAAACACGGGAATAAATGTAACTTTCGCCACTTCCAAGTGATCCCTAAAAGGATAAAGGTTGATTATAATCCCATATAATGTATTATTATTTATAACACAGGAGGGGAATTTCACATGATACATATTGCTATTTGTGATGATGATTTCAAGGCAACAGAATATATGGAGAGATTGATCCTTAACCATCCCATTCAGCAGACCGTAAAGATAGAGGTATCCATATTCTATTCTGGTGAAAGTTTCACGAAAGCCATACAACATGGTTGTCCATTTGATCTTATTTTTATGGATATAGAAATGAAGGGAATAAGCGGAATAACAGCGGGTCATATATTACGGAGAGATTGTGATAATGATAGGGTTCGGTTGATTTACGTATCGAGCCACGAAGAATATCATGTTCAACTATTTGACGTTCAACCTTCCGGTTTTATAAAGAAGCCTATACATAACGAGTCTTTTGAAAAAAAACTACTCTCTATGATTCAGCAAATAAAGGTCAAGCGTCAGCAAAATCAACCAAAATTACTGCCTGTACACCAAAGTGGAACTAAACTACTGATTCCAATCCGTAATATTATGTACTTGGCAAGTGATCGCCGAAAAATCATTTTGCAAACAACGGAAGATCAAACGGAATATTACAGTACTTTATCTATAGAAGAAGGAAAGCTACCTTCGAAGCAGTTTGTGCGGATTCATCAATCGTATCTTGTGAATTTCGATTACATAAAACAAATTCAGGGCAAAAAAATTGTATTAACGAGTGGGGAAGAACTTCCGATTAGCGATAAGCAAAGCACCGTAGTGAAAAAGAGTTATTTGCAATTCAGGGGGAGTCTGCTTGAATAATATTCTACTGGATGAGCTGTTCTATGCCCTCACACTGGCAGCTCTCCCATTTATCATTCATTATTTCTATGATCATTGTTTCCCACGGCTTTGGGAATCCAAAGTAATCCTTTATTCCGTATACACTGCTTATTATATTTTCGTACTCCTCCTTCATAACAGCCCACTTCCAGGCTTATGGATGCTAGGGCTTAATATAGTGGGGATCGTTCTATTGTCCTTTTTGTATAAAGGAAAAATACAATGGCGTATTGGTGCTGCTTTATTTATAGTCGCACTGATTATTCTTTCAGATGCAGCAACTGCACCTGTGTATACGACAAGCGGATACATCTTTACCTTGTTTTTGTCTAAGATTCTGATGTTTATACTGGTACAGATCACGCTTCGTTTTACCAAAGCTTTTGGCGAGGGCAGTCTAAGCAGTTGGTATTGGATCGGGTTGTTCTGCTTTCCGTTTATCAGTATTCTCAGTATTGCAAAATTATCGGGCGAGCTGTCATTGCGGGAATATCCGGCGTTGTATCCGGCCTTGTCCGGAGGAATGCTGTTGATCAACTTCCTGATCATTCTTTTGTGTGATCGTGTATTAACCATACAATCGGCACAGAATAAAAACTACTTGTTGGAACAGCAGAACACCTACTATATGAACCAGTATCTGCTCACGAAAGAAAGGCAGCAAGAAGTCTTTACGTTTCAACATGATTTCAGGAATATCTTGCTCGGCCTGAGGTCTCAATTACAAGCTGGGGAAAAAGAAGCCGGACTGAATGATGTAGATAAGCTTCTTGGAGTAATAGAACTCTCTTCAGGTGAAAGTAATACCGGCTCCATCCTAATCGACTCTATCATTAATTACAAGTCGCAATTTGCCAAAAAGCTGGGTATCTCCTTTCAAACAGATATTAAGATTCCACCTCAGCTTGACCTAGATGCTTATGCATTTAGCATTATTCTAGGGAACACCCTTGATAATGCTATAGAAGCATGCAAGCATCCAGGTGTGACTCAGCCTTATATTAAGTTCCAACTTCATTATCATAAGGGTACTTTATTTATCAGAATACAGAATCCATATCAGCATTCCATACGTACGAATCATTTCGGAGAATTAGCCACAACAAAACGAGACAAGCATTTTCATGGTATCGGTCTAAAAAGCGTAAAGAATGCGGTAGAAGAAATCGGCGGAATATGGGATATTACCTATGAAAACCAAATTTTCCAAGTGGAAATTTGTCTTTTTAACATTGAGATCTTATCAGTTGCAGAAACTGAGCAAAAATGCACCTCCTAGAAAGACATCGGGCCCAGAAGGTTTTCCAATGTTTATTCTAAGGGGTGCATTTCAGTCACAAGTACATCTATTATTTTACTTACGGTTCGATTGTAAATTTAGACGAAAACGAAATACTGCATCTTCACCGTACCACATAGGGAAATTCGTACCCCAGATATTATGGTCTTATAAGCCCGATGGTAATGATCGTATGCCGTTAGTCTAAATATTTCGAATGGGACATCTTGTTCTCAAAATAGAATGAATAGTGGATTTATTTTGAAACATTTTCAAATAGGAGGCCAACGGTTTGAAAAATAAAGAATCATTTGTATTCGTCACAATCCCACTATCCGAGATCAAGAAATTCATTCTTATTGATTTTGTAGCTGGATCGGTCATTTATTTCGCTATAAAGTTTCCCTTACATTCTTTTATAGCCGCCTATGCTGGCAGCATGTTCGGTCCAATACTTATTCGCCAATCCATGAAAATGGTTCAGAATCGCGCTAAAGCTTAAGCCATAAGGAGACAACAATTCATCTCTACTCGATGCAGTTTAGAAATTGTTCAATCTGTTTTTTATGATGCTTATCATGTGGGATAAAACTTCTCAAATACTTGCGAACACTGAACTTCTTGTGGTCTCCATCCTTATATTCCAATTCGCATTCTTCATCCGTTAATCCAGAGACTGCATCTAAAATTCTAGATCTGTAGAGCACAAATTGTTCAATCAAGGTCTGCTTGGATAACAATTTGGCATACTCCCTCGCGTTAGCATTAAATTCGTTAAAATCCAAATGTTTCGTTGTTAATGGTTCTTTCAAAATAATCTGCTTAATAGCACCTTCATAGAAATATTTATCCCATAGCATGAGGTGACAGAGAATATCCTTCACGGTCCATTTACCAGTAGCTATGGGCTTATCCCAATGTTTATCTGGCACCTCTTCTAATGATTTCACGAATGGAATAAGAGACTTAAATTCGAGTATCATTTGCTCCTTTGATTTTAATGCCATAGAAGCTAACCTCCGTGTGAATATAAAATAGAATAGCAAAAATATTATGCAGCAGCATCATCCTTAGAAGCAGTGATTAAATCAGCCTCAGTAGAGTCTGGGTTCAGCCAAATCTCAATCATATCATGAGTACGCTTTACATCATTTTCATCGAGTATATAATACCATTGATCCGTATGTCTTCCTTCCCCTTGGAGCATATGACTCGTTATTTCAGGGGTTCCACCTTCAAGAATTACCTTCTTAGCCAAATCCAAAATAAAATCTGACTTCATATTCGTTTTAAAGTTACTGCCAGCAATTTCGATAATGTTCTGTATATTAAGAATATTATCTATTCTTTTCATCCGATCAAGCGCTGCTTTCAAGAAAATCCGCTGTCTCTCTGTTCTCTTAAAATCAGAATCTTCCCGATATCTTACATACATTAAAGCTTCCTTACCGGAATAGATCGGTTTGTTCGGCTCAATTCTTAGTTTCTCATGATCGGGACTCTTATTCTCTATCACCTTGGTGATTGGAAGCACCACTCCTCCAAGAGCATCTGTAACACCCACAAGCCCATTAAAATTAATCGTAGCATAGTAATCAATTGGCGCATTCAAAAGATTCTTAACGGTATCCACACTCATTTGAGGACCTCCGTAGGAATGTGCCGCATTAATCTTGGTTTCTTTTCTTGCTCCTTTGATATTTTCTGCTCCAATAATTTCTGTATAGGAATCACGGGGAATGGAGACGAGCAGTGCTTTATGGTCTTCAGGTCGAATAACTGTATAAATAATGGAATCAGAAAGCCCGTTTTCTTTGCCACGCTGATCGGTGCCTAGTAGAAGGAGAGAAAAAGGACGGTCTTTATTTTCTATCGTTGGTTGTAATCCTGGTTCTCCGCTGTCTTCTAATGGCACATAGGAGTCCTTAAGGGTGTGTTCAATCGTTGGGGCTACAACATTATTAAACCCAAAAATCATTAATTCTTTACGGAAAATAAAAGATCCCAGTCCAATAATAAGTACGATAGCCATCGAAAAGTACCAAATTTTCATTTTTTTACTGATTTTATTTTTTTTCACTTTCTTTTTCTCGATTCTGCTTAAAGTAAATGAAGCAGATGGATGAGTGCTCTGTTTATTTTTCATTTGGATGAATTACCCTTTCTGTTTATGCGACTTCTCACCATTAATGAACATCACCTTTTATTCCACACAATTACGTTTAAACTTCTATTACTGTTTATGCCTACCCCATTACCTAAATATCCCATAATTATAGACGATCATTGGATCGATAAGTTTCTTTTTATAAGAAATTTTTGAGGCAAAAAAAAAAAAAGACCACATCCTATGAAGGATGGGTCTGCAAAGTTTATTGAGAATACATTAGGTTTTGTTCAGGATCGTATCGATTTCACTTTTCAGTATAAGATACCTGACAACACTTCTCATAATTGGGACTTTGGTTAACTTATGCTGGTCTACATAACTTTTCATTTGATCTTTAGACAGACCAAGTAAACTACCGGCTTCAGACACAGTCAATACTTCCTTGTTGCTTGTAGCGTTAAAGGTTTTCTTCACTTTTAAATTCCAGTCTTCAAACACCTGCACTTACATCCGCCACCTTTCAACTAAGCGAGAAATATAAGACATATAGTATTGTGTGAAACTTATAATTTCTTATATTTAAAAAAATCCCCAAACTATAAGTTTGGGGATTTTTTTCACAACTTTAGAGTTTTACAACATTCTCAGCTTGTTGACCACGATTGCCTTGAACTACGTTAAATTCTACACGTTGTCCTTCATCCAAAGACTTGAATCCGTCACCAGTGATTGCGCTGAAATGTACGAATACGTCTTCTCCACCTTCAACCTCGATAAAACCAAAGCCTTTGTCCGCGTTAAACCATTTCACTGTTCCTGTTTGCATAATATAATTACCACCTTTTTTTAATTTACATGTTATTCTTATCCCAAAAAAATCTCTTACAAAATCTCTAAAAAAATAAAAATTCACATATGGTACAAGGTTATTGTCATCTTAAGAATAACCCTCTACGCTATGTGAATTAGCAGGTAACTACTTTCGATATATTGATTATAGCACATCCGATGCCATCTAGATACCTTTTAGATTATGTAAGAAATGGAAAAACCCTGATCCTTTAGAAAAGAACCGGGTTTCCCACTTACAATTACAACATCTCAATTATTTTAAATCTTAAAATAAGACAATTTATCCAGCAAATCTTGCACCATTGAGCTGAGGGATTCCGTCGAGGCAGTTATCTCTTCCATAGAAGCAAGCTGCTCCTCTGACGCTGCTGCTACACTTTGTGAATCTGCGGAAGCTTCCGATGCAAGATCGGCTAATACTTTGACACTAGCTGAAATCTCCTCTGTACCAGCGGTCATCTGCTGTGCGGCTGCAGATACCTCCTGAATCTGATCTGTAACCTGTGTCATTTCAGCAAGAATCGATGTAAACAAAAGATCACTGTCAGATACACCCTGCACACCGATACGTACTTGTTCATTACCAACGGCCATAGCCTGTGAGGCTTTATTAGTATCTTGGACAACATGTTCGACTAATTCAGTAACTTGTTCGGCAGCTTGTTTCGTTTGATCCGCCAACATCCGTATTTCCGAAGCTACTACAGCAAATCCACGACCTTGTTCACCCACTCTGGATGCTTCAATCGCTGCGTTTAATGCCAATAGATTAGTCTGTTTACTGATACTCGAGATCAGACCAATAATCCCACTAATCTGTACAGATCTTTCACCTAGTCGTTCAATCGCCAGACTCGTCTCGTCCACGGATTGCTTAAGCTCTGTCATCTGGTTCACCGCCATTTGAAGCTGTGCACTGCCTCTCTTCGTTTGATCGGTTACTTCATCGGCAGATGCAGACACCGCTGATGAAGAGTCAGCGATACGTTGCACTCCAACGCTAAGATCGCTCATGGCCAGAGAAGATTCTCCTGCATAACCATTCTGCAGTTGCGCTCCCTCGGCGACTCGTCCAATAGCCACAGCAATCTGTTCAGCAGCTTTCCCTGTCTGTTCAGCGTTCGCTGTCAACTCTTCAGAAGTAGCACCCACTGACATCGACAAGTCAGCTACAAGTCCAAACATTTCTCGAAGCTTATGTGTCATCTGATTAAAATGCGTAGCCATCTTGCCGAATTCATCATTATTTCGAACCTGCAAGGTTTGGGTTAAATCCCCTTGAGACATAAGCTGCAATTTCTCAGATAACATTCGAAGCGGTTTGATCACCATCAACCATAGTTGAAAGCCTACAACTAGTCCTAAAATCGTCATCCCAACTAACATGATAATAAAAGATTCTGTTTTGGCTTGTTCGAAGTCCGCCATAATTGTAGATTTAGGAATGGCTGTCTGGGTATACCATACCTGTTCACTTTTTGGCATTTGGATTGGAACAAAAATTCGGAGCACAGTTTCTCCTTTGGAATTATTGGTATACCCCTGTACACTCTTCCCGTTCTTCACTTGTCTCCACAATGCAGCTTTCTCTTCCGTATCCCCAAAATCTTTAAGTACACTCTGTGGATCATTAGGATTCGCTACATATTTCCCATCATTTGAAATAAGAGCAACATAACCTCCCATAGGTCTATAATTAACCGCTTTTGCCTGAAGCTCTGCTAGCGAGATATCAAATCCCACAGTCCCAAGAAAAGTACCCGAATTGGTTACAATGGGCTGTATAATCGAAATCATCTGCATAGACCCAACAGTTGTCTCATAAGAATACGGTTCAAGATAGATCGGTTTCTTATTTTTTTTAGGTATAAGGTAGTAATCTCCGGTGCCTTCTACTTCGTAATTTTTCGAAGCTTCAATCGTAATTGAACCCTCATTTTTAACAACATAAGGAACAAAACGCCCTGTGTTGTCGTCGTACGGCATTTTATTTATATTAGCCTGATCCTTTTGATCGAAGGCATTCGGCTCCCATAATGTGCTAATACCCAAAATTTCAGGTCTGTTCTCAAGCATAGCCTTCATTGTAGAGATAACATCCTCACGACTTAAGGTCTGATGTTCTCTTGATTCCAGCAACACTTCTGCGAATACCTTAGTTGTTGACTCCATGTCTATCATAGTATTCTGGATGGATTCCGCATAACTTCGTCCGGCAACCTCCGCTTGAAGTTCACCATTCGAAATACTCACATTACGCAGATTTTGCAGATTTGCAACTAAACTAAAGAAAAAGATAACAATGATAACTAAACTTACTACCAGAACAAATTTAACCGTTAAAGAAAGCCTACGATACAACGCCATCTGAACAACTCCACTCTAGGATAATATACCTTATCTTTAATCGACAAAATGCGACTGTCATTTAATAGGTCTTTTTACCTATAATTAAATAATAAAATTTAAAACACCTATCTCTTCAAAAAGTATGTTTAAATAAAAGTAGCCTAACTAAAAAAATCTCAATACAAAGGAGTTCATGCCGATGGAAATATCCTCTTTTTTGTTGCCTAAAGATCAAGTTGCCTATATCACTAACTCACTATCCATGCTGGAAGCCTTAGAACAATTAGAGCAGCACCATTATACGGCTATCCCTATTATTGATAATGAAGGAAAATATGTAGGAACACTTTCGGAAGGTGATCTATTGTGGAAGCTGAAAAACACAGCAGGTCTAACTTTTGACAATATAGGAGAAGTTCCAGTAAGCGATATCCAGAAGCATGTCCATAACGAGAGCGTTCTCATAAATGCCGAAATGGAGGATATGTTGACGCTCGCCGCAGATCAGAATTTTGTTCCTGTGATTGATAAAGAAGGCGTGTTTGTCGGAATTATTCGTCGAAAAGATATCATTGAATACTATACTCGCAACATTACTGATTAATTGATTAGTTGAACAACAAATAGACCTGATCAGCAACATCATGAGAAGATGAAGCTAATCAGGTCTATTTTCCACCCTAAATTATAGTTCAGTCAGGATAATCGTTCCTTGAGGGGTGATAGCTAATGTATGTTCATACTGTGCTGACAGACCGCCGTCAATGGTACGTGCAGTCCAACCATCGGCATCAATCTTTGTTCTATAGCTGCCTGTGTTCAGCATCGGCTCAATGGTAAATACCATCCCCTCTTTAAGACGGGGTCCTCTGCCAGCCGGACCATAGTGAGGTACCTCTGGTGCTTCATGCATTTCTGAACCAATCCCATGGCCAATAAAATCACGCACAACAGAAAAACCATTAGACTCTGCGTAAACTTGAATAGCATGAGCAACATCCCCGATACGGTTGCCTGCAACTGCCTGCTCGATCCCTCGGAATAAAGATTCTTTTGTGGTGTCTAGTAATTTGGTCGCCTGCTCACTAATGTTGCCAATCCCATATGACCAAGCGGAATCTGCCAACCAGCCCTCTAAGTTAACTACCATGTCTATGGTTACTATATCTCCATCTTTAAGTGGTTCCTTCTTCGGAAAGCCATGGCAGATTACATCATTTACAGATGCACAGGTTGCGTACGGATATCCGTTATATCCCTTTTGCTCAGGAGTCGCTCCTTGAGACAGTATAAATTTTTCTGCAAATTCATCAATCTCCCAGGTGGTAATTCCCGGCTGTAGAATTTGCGCAATTTGACGATGACATTCAGCGAGAATTTTTCCCGCCGCACGCATTTTTTCGATCTCTTCCATCGTTTTCATGATAATCATAATATCGCCTCTTCTGTACAGAACACATCACTCTCGGGCAATGGCTCTTCTTTTGTATTTAGTTTCCCCTTTATATTATGAAAGAAAAACACGAGAAATCCAAATCATTATGCAAAAAAATATATTTTTCATACACATTCTAAAAGGAATCCCTTTTTCTAATGAAAATATTAGATCATCTGAGTCCGATAGCATCTTATCCGTCCCACTCAATCTAACTTAGCTCCAATCCACTCGACAACGAGCAACCGTTAAAGTTTAAAACCAAAAAATCAACTAACAAAGAGGTGCCCCAGCAGCCATAATGTAGGCTCCGGGACACCCCTTCAATCTATATTAGATTAGTCATGAAAATTAAGACCTGAGGTAACCGCCTTTACATAACCTGTACGGATTACGAAATCTCCAAAATGCTCACTATGCAGACGTTCTTTCGAATAATGATGAAGAATCGGCTCCAGTGTCTCCAGAATTTCTTTTTCATCTATGTTTTCTTTATACATTTTGTTCAAGCGATCTCCCGTAAAACCTGCTCCCAAGTACATATTATATCTGCCTGGACCTTTACCAATAAACGAGATTTCGCCTAGTGCCGGTCTTGCACACCCATTAGGACAACCTGTCATCCGGATCACGATTTCCTCCTCACGGAGACCAGCTTCATCAAGGACAAGCTCTAGCTTATCAATCAACGAAGGCAAATAACGTTCCGCTTCAGCCATTGCAAGTCCGCAGGTTGGTAGTGCCACACAAGACATTGAACTGCGTCGTAGCGCAGATAGATGAGCTCCATCTGTAAGTCCATGTTGTTTAGCCAGCTCAGCCACTTTTCGCTTTTTGGCAGTGGTTACGTTAGCAATCGTTAAATTCTGATTCGGCGTAAGCCGGAAATCCCCGGTATGAATCTTGGCAATTTCCCGCAGTCCAGTCATCAATGTGTACCCTTCTTGGTCATGAATCCGTCCGCTTTGGATATAAAGCGTCAAATTCCATTTTCCATTGGTACCCTTCACCCAGCCATAGCGGTCTCCATTGTGATCGAAATGGTAATCACGTGCCGCCTCAAGCTGCCATCCGAGTCTTTCATGCAGCTCACCGACAAACCATTCTAAACCGTGGCGGTCAATCGTATACTTGAACCGTGCATTTTTGCGGACAGAACGATTTCCATAGTCCCGCTGAATCGTTACTGTCTTCTCCGCTACATCGATCAATTGATCAGGACGGCAAAAACCAATGATACGGCCAAGCTGAGGATACGTGCTGGTATCGCCATGCGTCATTCCCATACCGCCGCCTACAGAAACGTTGAACCCTACCAGCTTATCATTCTCAAGAATAGCGATGAAGCCTAGATCCTGCGAGAACACATCTACGTCATTTGAAGGGGGTACCGCAAGACCAATCTTGAATTTACGCGGTAAATATACCGGACCATAGATCGGTTCAACTTCTGCACGATCTCCTAAACTATCCACTACCTTTTCACCGTCTAGCCAAATTTCATGGTAAGCGGGAGTTCGTGGGGATAGATGGTCACTAACTTTGCGCGCCCATTCATAGACTTCTGCATGCACCTCAGATTGATAAGGATTCGGATTGCTCATTACGTTACGGTTAACATCCCCACAAGCTGCAAGGGTCGTCATTAGCGTATCATTGATGCTCCGAATGGTCTTCTTTAAGTTCCATTTAAGCACACCATGCATTTGAAATGCCTGTCTTGTAGTTAGACGTAAGGTTCCGTTACCATACTTCTGTGCCAGATCATCCATCACCAGCCATTGTTCCGGTGTAGCTACACCACCAGGGGCAACTACGCGAAGCATAAACTGGAATGCCGGCTCCAGCTTCTGACGTTCCCGTTCATTGCGTAAATCTCTGTCATCCTGCATATAGCTTCCGTGAAATTTTAGCAGCCGATTATCATCTTCAGGTAGACCACCCGTAATCGGATTGCTTAGTGTCTCAACCAATGCACCCCGCAGATAGTTACTCTCCGACTTAATATGCTCTACATCACTAGGAGGCCCGCCGATCGGCTTAACCTTCTCATTGTTTGCCATTGTTGTTATCTCCCCCCGAAGTCATTCGATAACTCCATCTATCCATTAATAGACATCACGCTGGTAACGCTGCGTCTGTTGCATATCTTCCAGATAAGCCGCTGCCGCTTCAGGGCTCAGTCCACCCTCACTCTGAATCACTGTAAGCAGGGCAGAATGAACATCATGCGCCATGTACTTCTCGTCACCGCAAACGTAGATATGAGCACCTTTTTGCAGCCATTCATAAACCTCACGACTCTTTTGCAAAATACGATGTTGTACATATACTTTCTCTTCGGTATCACGTGAGAAGGCTACATCCAGCTTACTTAGAACGCCATCCTTTAGCATTCTCTGCCAATCAGTCTGATAGAGGAAATCTGTTACAAAATGCCGATCCCCATAGAACAGCCAAGATTTCCCTTCCGCTCCCAGCTCTCCACGTTCCTCTAAGAAAGAGCGGAATGGCGCAACACCTGTGCCCGGTCCAATCATGATGATCGGTGCATCCGGATTAGTAGGCAGCTTAAAGTTAGGATTATGCTGAATGTAAATAGGCAGTGTATCCCCCGGTTCTACTCTTTCTGCGCAATGCACTGAGCAGACACCGTAACGTGCCCTACCGTGAGCCTCATAACGTACAGCTCTGACGGTTAGATGAACCTCATCCGGGTTTGCTTTATAACTGCTAGCGATAGAATAAAGGCGTGCAGGAAGCTTCCGCAAAATCGTCACAAAACTGCTGGCTGGACCTTCCCACGGTGAGAAGTCCTGGATCAAATCGAGTAGATCGCGTCCTTGAATATACGCTTTAAGCTCCGAAGCACGATCTGGAGCTAATAACTCACTCAGCTTGTTTGAAGCAGACAGCTTTGCCGCTTGCTCCAGCAAAGGTTTGGTCAATACAGTGATTTCATAATGATGCAGAAGTGCCTCACGTAAGGCTCCTTCATCACCTTTCTTATTAAACGGAACCTTATCATTAGGATTCCAGCCCATAGTATGAATAATAGCGTCCACCAGTTCGGGATGATTCTCTGGATATACTCCCAGTGCATCCCCTGGTTCAAACTGTATATTAGAGCCTTCAAGCGATAGTTCCAAATGGCGAGTCTCCCGGTCCGAGCCGCGTCCGTTCAAATCCAGATTCTCCAGTACCTCTGCTTTAAAAGGATTATTCCGAGTATATAGAGGTTCTTGTGACTCTGCGTCCTCTGCGGCTTGAACTGCTTTTGCAGCAATGGCTGGAGCATTTAAATTTACATTTAATGCACCAATCACACCTTCAAACCATTCGGCAACGGAATCGTCATAATCGAGATCACAATCTACACGTGGACTTAGGCGCTTACCACCAAGTTCTTCTAACCTCTGATCGAACTCTTTACCCGTCTGACAGAAAAATTCATAAGAGGTATCTCCCAGAGCCAGAACTGAAAACCTCAGGTTCTCTAATTGAGGTGCTCTTTTGCTGTAGAGGAACTCATGGAACATCCGTGCATTATCTGGTGGATCACCCTCGCCATGCGTACTGACCAGCAGCAGCAGGTTCTCTACCTTCTTAAGCGCATTAGGCTTAAAGCTGTTCATCGCGGTGAGCGTCACCTGAAATCCTTGCTCTTCCAGCTTGCGGGACAAGCTCCCCGCCAGTCGCTGGCAATTCCCTGTTTGTGAACCAAATAAAATGGTTACTTCACGTGATGCAGCAGGTTGAATCGTAGCGGCAGCGCCGACCTCTGCGGTTCCGACCGTGTTTGATGGCGCTTGAAGTTCAGCACCCACTGGCGCTGCTGCCGCAGTACGCCCAATTGCAGATAAATATCCGCTAAGCCATATTTGCTGTGTCTCCGTTAAGGTTGGTAGAAGACGATTGAGAAGCTCGACTTGGTTCTCGTTAAAGGGACTGTTCGTTACCTGTAGTTGCAACAATATCCACCTCTCCTAAACATGAAATCTGGTTAATATCCGTACCTCTATCTGAGCCTTTTTTAGAACCTCATAAAATCAGGCTATCACAATAATTGTAAACGATCAATCCAGTCGTTTTTACCTAATTAATGGTATTTATTGAAAAAGTATCTATAAAGTACATAAAAACCGATCAAAACAGTATGATTTAAGCTGTTTTGATCGGTTTCATTATAAAAAATGATACTATTTATAAAATATTGTGATAAATAAAAACTATAAATCCTTCTTACTTTCGGGAAATAATACCTCGCCTGCCCCTGTCTTTATCTTCACAATCTCTTCAAGCGTATTCGATAACTCACCAGGCGGATAAGGCTTGGTTAAATACTTCTGTATCACATCATTCAATTGGTTCTTATCCGATTGATCCAGAGCGGAAGAGATTACAATCGGAATATTCTCTGTTCTCGAATCCTCTTTTAGCATTCGGATCAGATCCCATCCGTCCAATTCTTCTCCCAGCATCAAATCAACCACGATCGCAACAAATGGTGTTTTCAAGGCATGGTCAAAAGCTTCCTTCGGATGATAATGATGAGTTACCCTGAAGCCCTTTCCTTTCAGCTCCTCGGATAAAAGCAAAGAAAGGCTGTAATCATCTTCAACGATCATTACATTAGGCTTAAGCTCTTTATCTGCATTCCATTTATTTAGCTCATCCTGCTGTCGGCTTGTGTCCCCATGGAGGATGGGGAGGCTAAACCAAACCGTTGTCCCCTCTCCCTCTACGGAATCAATACCGATGGTTCCCTTTTGTTTCTCAATAATTTCTTTACAGATGGCAAGACCAAGACCTGTTCCGCCAATTCTTTTGGAGGCACTATTATCCACTCTTCTGAATTTTTGAAATAGCTGGCCTATTTGATCCTTAGGAATCCCGAGACCGTTATCTTGAATACGCACAATAATCTGGTCTGGCTCATTATGCAACAGCACTTTGACTTCATTGTTAGTAGGCGAGAACTTGATCGCATTACTTAACAGATTCGTTAGAACTTGAACAATCTTATCCTTGTCCACATCTACTTCCGCATTTAGAGCCTCATCCACCAGAAGCACATGATGTGTGCTGCTAAGCTTATATTGATCGATAACCCCTAGTACAATTTCACTGAGATTCACATGCTCCGTAATATACTGCTGCTTTCCTGACTCCATTCTCTGCAGATCCAGAAAATCATTAATGAGCTCAGTCAACCGCTTCGCTTCTTTATGAATCGTCTCCAGATACTTCAGCTGCTTCTCCGGCTTCATGGTTTTGGACAATAGCAATTCCGTGAATCCTAGTACACTCGACAATGGCGTTCTCAGCTCATGGCTTACTGTACTAACAAGATCGGATTTCATAAGATCCAGCTCGTACTCCCTAGTGATATCTCTGTATACGAACAATGTACCAATCCGGAGCTCACGTCGGAATACAGGAATCGCATAAACATCAATATGCTTCTTGGATTCCGTTCCAATGGAGTATTGCATACTGCTTGACTCCAGAGCATCCTCAGAAATTGCTTGTTCAAAAAACGACCCAAGTTCTTGGTTCTCATTCGAGCGTTCGATGAAATAATCCATCCATTCTTGTCTAGGGATCAAGGTACCTTCGTTCCATTCATAATTCACTATGCTGCAGAGCGCCTTATTCATCTGCAGCATCATGCCATCAGTATTCACGAACTGAATGCCTTCATTTACGTTATTGACGATATCTCGATTCAGCTTCCGTCCATGTTCAATCTCTTCATACATAAACAAACGTTCAATCGCCAGAGCTACGCGGTTCATCATCCCTTGAACCTCATTAATCTCTTCTTTGCTGAAGGAATGTCCAATCCGGGTTCCGCAAAATACAGCTAGAATCTCATCTTCTGCATTCACAACAGTCGTGTAGAAGTCATAACAGTAGACCTCATCCGAAGAGATTCCCTGCTCCGATTGCGTAGCTAAACGCTTAATCAGATAGGTCTTTTCAGTCTTTAAACGATATAACATTTCATTGTTCTCACTATCGAGATAACGCTCAACATTTTCCTGAGGAATCCCTTTAACAGCTGCAATCTTATCTTTTACTAGCAAGAAGAAGCTTGAATCAAAGGAATACAGATGATGCATAAATTCAATAAACTTATCTGCAAATTCATGTTTATCTAACGTGTAGGTAATATCATGATTCAGCTGGTTGTTTAGCTCAAGCATCTTTTTAGTCTGTTCCGTATTTTTCAGCGTCTCAGCAAGCTCTTGCTGCACGCTCTTCATAGAGTTAATATCGTTCGCAATAAGGATGTACTGATAAATTACACCCTCTTCATTCAAGTATGGCACAATCGTCAGATGCAGCCAGATCGGCAATCCGTCTTTGGCTACAATCTGAAGCTCATTGCTCCATACTCCGCCCGTACTTAATTTATTGCTGATTTTTTGGAATTCTTCAGGAGACACATTATAAAGTTCAAAAAGTCTATATGTATAGCCGATAATCTCCGATTTCTTATAGCGGGTATATTCACTTAAGTTCTCATTGGCGTAAGTAAACACACCTTTAGCGGTAAGGATACCGACGGCAGATGACTGATCGAGCGCTTTCATCATGCTCTCAATTTCACTGAGTGAACGTTGCAGCCTATACTGCTGATCCTGAAGCTCATCCTGCTGAGCGTGCAGCTCTTCATTCTGCATCATCAACTCTTCTTCTTTGTCCTGAATACTTCTGGCCATATTTAGAAAAGCATTATAAAGTCGGCCAATTTCATCTTGATGCTTAAGCTTGCCCAGAAGAATTTCCTCACCGGCAGCCAGTGAATGCGTTGCCCCTTCCAGCTTCAGAATAGGGTCAATGAGGTTCTTTAGAATCCGCCAGATCATAAAGGTAAAGAACAACAGAATAATCGCGCTTATAAAAAATGCGATAAAGGTAAATTCATTTGCCTGTTTAATATAATCCATAGCCATAGTATTTAAGGCTTCATCCGAGCGTTTTTTGTACTCTTCCGTATAGCCAAGAAAATCATTCACTGATTTAGTGGTACCATCTGCGGACAGAGCACGCAAAGCCACATAGTCATCTGCCTCAACTAGCCGAATCGCTTCAGGTAACGTTTTATTTTTATACTGGACATAAAAGGCCTTTAGACCATCTCTGAACAAAGCTTCTTCGGGAGATAGATTGAGATTGGAATAGGTATCCAGAATCTTATCAAAGTTAATTAGTCCTACATTCAGGAGCTTTAATTCGTTATCACTTTTAAGAGCGCTGAATCCCCTGGCACGGAAAAACACCTCATTTAAAGCACTCGCCAAATCGGTAATCGTATCCGCCTTATTTTGCAGAATTTCTCGGTCTCTACTTAATTTGTTCTGTTCATCGTTAATGAAAAAGAAAAATACCGAGCCCATAAGGATGATTAAAGCGAAAACAAGCGCAATGATACGAAAATACCTATTTCTGATACTGTGATTAGCGTTACTTCTCTTCGTCACTTAGGATCCCCTCCACAATCTGCAAGAGTTCCATCGGACTAAAGGGTTTGGGCATAAAATAACGTGCTCCTGCTTCAACAGCGCGAAGTCGATCCACATCTTGAGCCTTGGCCGTCAACATTAATATAGCTGTAGTTTTCTTCTTCTCCTCATCCAGCTGCTGAAGCACTTCAATCCCTGTCATTTCCGGCATCATATAATCCAGAATCACCAGATCATAAGGATCCGTTGACAGCTTAGATAGCGCCTCCAACCCATTCTCCGCTGTGTGAATCTCAACATTCTCCAAATCTTCCAATGTATCCTCGATTAACATCCGTAATACTTCTTCATCATCCACTACCATTATTTTTTGCATATTCGCACAATTCCCTTCGTGTTAGAACAAGAATCTATGAGCCAACCGTTCCATTCGGGACAACAGCTCAGGCATATGAACAGGTTTTACTACATAATCATCGGCACCCATCTGCAGGGCATGTACAATATCCGCCTGATTATTTCTCCCTGTCAGCATGATCACTAATATATTCACTTCCGGATATGTCTTGCGAATTCTTTCCAGAACTTCAACACCATCAAGATCCGGCATCACACCATCCAGTAGAATAATATATTTCTCATCTATGGAATACCAATCCGACTGCAAGAAATCCAGCCCATTCGCAAAACTGCTGATATTCACCTCAGCAATATCCTCCGGCTCCCAAGTATCAATCTGATGAGTCACTATTTTTCGAATTAACGCATCATCATCCACAACAATTACATTTAGAACCGAATGCTTTTTAGTCGACGATAAATGGTCCGTGTAGAGTGTAGTCTGATTCCTTCCGGCATCTTTGCTGGCATAGAGAGCCTGGTCTGCTTCCTCTACAATTTTATCGGCAATATTCTCAGCTTCTGTTACCTCTGATATCCCACTCGAGAAGGTCACATGAAAGACTTCATTCTTCGCAAAAAAGTCGGTGGCAGCAAATCGCTCCTGAATACGGTTTATTACTGTCAATGCAGAACTCGCATCCGTATTTGGCAGGAACACAGCAAACTCTTCTCCACCGAAGCGGCAAAAGGTATCTTCCATACGAATCGAACCCTTTACAAGCTCAGACAAGGACTGTAATACCTCATCTCCGATTAGATGACCGTATGTATCATTAATCTTTTTGAAATAGTCCAGATCAATCAGCGCTAAAGAAAACACCCTTTCCGTACGCTTAAAATCGCAAATCAGCTGTTTCATCACTTGATTAAAGTGTTTTCGATTGAACGCACCCGTCAATTCATCCACAATGATGGATTCCTGCCACTCCCGCTTTAACTCAAAGCGGTTTTTAATTAATGCCAGAAATAAATCAATATCTACAGGCTTCGATAAAAAATCCATCACCCCCAGCCTATACGCATGCAATTGCGTCGCTTTGGAGGACTCCCCACTTATAATGATGATTGGAATACGTTCTTTTTTGGCTTTGCCGATAATTTGATTCAAGACCTCAATCCCGCTGATATCAGGCAAAAGAATATCCAGAAGAATTAGATCCGGTTTACTTTCATAAAAAATCTTGAGACCTCGTTCAGCGGATAAGGCAATGCTTACATAATAGTTCTGCTTCTCCAATGATTCTTTTAAATAAGCCACTAATTCTACATCATCATCAATAAGTAAAATATCATTATGTGGGAGCGCATCATCAGTTCCTTTTTTGTCTAACGTCTTAACTGAACCTAGAGAAACCGATGAATCTTGGTTAAACAGTGGAATAAGCGGATACAAATAATCGCCCCACTCTTCAAAAGACCAGCTCTTAAGGCTACTTTCCATGAAATAGGGCAACGTTGCATCGGCAAACTGTTCAACTTCTTGTAACCCCACTGTTCCTGCCGTACCTTTCAAATTATGCAAAAAACGATAAATGTCCTTCTCGTTAACTTCCGACAGTTCCGACCATTCCTGGAGGGTTTGTTTGGTCCGCTCTTCAACCATATCTTTATATTTTTGTGTAGTCATATTTACTCCTTCAGAGTATCGTATCAATCTCTCACTTCATCATATTTTTCATATACTGTCAATCGAATTTTCTTTAAATTCACAGGACTTTATATAAAAATGATCAAACTGACAAAAAACCTTTGGTTGAAGCTTGCTTCAGCATTTGTAATAATGATTGGAATGGTTCATTCCGTTTACACGGCGTAATCACCATATACAAAGGGAGGCTGTATTTATGAAGGGGATTATTACTGTATTAGGAAAAGACAAAGTAGGGATTATCGCCAAGGTATGTACATATCTGGCCGAGCACAATTTGAACATTCTGGATATTTCTCAGACGATTGTACAAGATTATTTCAATATGATGATGATTGTAGACATTTCTGGCGCGACTAAAGCATTTGAGGATATTGTTGAGGATTTGCATTTGATCGGAGAAGCGATCGGCGTGGAAATCAAGCTTCAGCATGAGGATATTTTTAATATTATGCACCGCATTTAGGAGGATGACCATGATATCACTGGTGGAAGTACAAGAAACGAATAAAATGATCCGTGAAATGAATCTGGATGTACGTACCATAACGATGGGAATCAGCCTCATGGATTGTGCGCATACAGATATGAGAACTTTTAACCAAAACGTATACGACAAAATCACTAGATCCGCTGAGAAGCTCGTCAAAACAGGTGAAGATCTGGAAAGACAATTCGGTGTACCCATTGTTAATAAACGGATTTCTGTGACCCCTATTGCTATTGCTGCTGGCGCCGTGAAGACGGATACGTATGTGCCTGTAGCGGAAATTTTGGACAAGGCTGCCAAAGAAGTTGGCGTTAACTTTATTGGTGGCTTCTCTGCGCTTGTGCAAAAAGGGTGCACCAAAGGTGACCGTATTCTAATCGACAGCATCCCAGAAGCACTAGCAGTTACTGAAAGAGTCTGTTCATCCGTCAATGTCGGCTCTTCCAGAAGTGGAATCAATATGGATGCTGTGAAATTAATGGGTGATATCATTATTCAAACTGCGGAACGCACCAAGGATCGGGATTCCATCGGCTGTGCTAAGCTGGTTGTCTTCTGTAATGCTGTCGAGGACAATCCTTTTATGGCTGGAGCCTTTCATGGGGTTGGTGAACGGGAATGTGTCATCAACGTTGGTGTCAGTGGCCCAGGTGTAATCAAGCGTGCATTAGAGGAAGTAAAGGGGCAGGACTTCGAAACCTTATGTGAAACGATCAAACGGACTGCGTTTAAAGTTACGCGTGTGGGACAACTAGTTGCGCAGGAAGCATCGAAACGGATGAACGTGCCTTTTGGGATTATCGATTTATCTCTGGCTCCAACACCAGAAATTGGGGATTCCATTGCAGAGATCTTTCAAGTCATGGGTCTGGAAGAAGCTGGCGCACCAGGAACAACAGCCGCTCTGGCGATTCTAAATGACAATGTTAAAAAAGGTGGCGTTATGGCCTCCTCCTATGTTGGCGGACTCAGTGGAGCCTTTATTCCGGTTAGTGAAGATCACGGAATGATTCAAGCCGTACAGCGTGGTGCTCTTACGCTCGAAAAGCTAGAAGCCATGACCTGTGTATGTTCTGTAGGACTGGACATGATTGCTATTCCGGGAAGTACCACCAAAGAGACGATCTCTGGCATCATCGCCGATGAAGCTGCTATCGGAATGGTCAATAACAAAACAACCGCTGTTCGCGTCATTCCTGTTATTGGCAAGGATGTAGGCGAAATTGTAGAATTTGGCGGCCTCCTTGGATATGCGCCTGTCATGGCTGTTAACGGCTTTAATTGCGCCAATTTCGTTAACCGAGGTGGACGAATTCCTGCTCCAATTCACAGCTTTAAGAATTAATAGAAACCTCAAACAGCAAGTCCCTATTTGTACCTAGGCGACTTGCTGTTTTTTTATTGTTCATAGCCTGAAGATGTTAATGTTATCAGATTTAAGCCCGCTGGATCCCAATATTAGGTGTTCCCCCGGTCAAATCGATAAATAATACATAGTCATTTCCATCCGTGCCCTTCAGCACGAGTCCTGTCTGACTTACAACTCCCATAGCGAAATATCTGACTTCTTGAAGGCTCGTAGGGGCTGAAACTGGTGACAAAGCCTGATTCACCGCGATCAAACGGGTCGCAGTTTTGATGGTGCCTGCACCGCTAATTTCACCGGTAACCCCCAAATGACCGAGCAGGGACTGACTGCCGTTCACCTGAAGGCTTCCCATAATGGTCTGACTACCATTTAATTGCAAGTCTAAATCGATAGTCTCATTCCCGTTGACATGCAGATCATTTTGAATGGTCTGACTTCCTGTAACAAGAATATTATCGAAGGTTGGCAAGACGATCATCCCTTTCAGGTTTTATAGTATATCTTATGTTAGACAAGACAATCCGGTCATAGATAGATATACATCTTTTACTAAATCCGCTTTTTCCTTCAAGATTCAGATTAATGGTCTTATACCTAAAGTCAAATGAACCCCCTACACATATAATGATTAGCAAGACTAGGTGCTAGAGCGAACGACTGGCTCCAATGAATACAGGAGGAATTATGAAGAAGACAGCTACTAGGCTCACTCCTCAATTGCCCTCAACTCACGAAGTCTCCATCAGCCAAGTTCATCAATCGCAACACCATAATCTCATTCTCGAGAACTCTTATAGAACGGAATCCATAACACGGGAACTAAAACAATTAAGAGTATTGCTTCTGATCCCCTCAGAGATAAGTGAAAAAATGCCTAATGTACGACTTTTTAAAGATCAGCTAAGGCATCTGGTCAAAGAAGTGCTTGCCATTAAGCTACATCATAATCTGGAAGAATATTTAGCCCAGTATCAGCCTGATCTGATATTGGCCTTGGGATCAGAGTCCCTGTTCCCTGAGGAGAATATTCCTGCCCTCAAAGCTTATAACGCTCCTAAGGCCGTATGGATGGCAGACACGACCTGCCTTACCCGAACAGAACGTAATCTAGCGCTATTATTCGATTATATTTTCACACAGAACATAGCTAATCTAATCTATTATCAAGGTTTACGGGAGAAACATTCTAGCTACCTCCCTTATGCTCCAGATACAGACCTCTATTACCCAAGACGTGTAGAGAAATGTTACCACAGTGACGTACTCATTCTCGGCCATTTTCAAATGAATAATGTTCTGGACACCCTAGCTCATTCAGAACTACTTCATGGCCTCAAGATAATGACCATTGGTAGCGGGTGGGAGCCTACCAAAAATTTCATAGACATCACCTACGATAAAGCAGAAATGTCTAACTATTATAACGGAGCAAGGATCGTCATCAATTGCACAGGTTCTGTGCAGCAAATTATGGAGGTCTCTGCTTGCGGCGTATTTCAGTTCGTGGAAGACCATCCCCATCTTCAAAGTTACCCCATTGCAGAAGAAAGTCTTATTCGTTTCCAGAACTTTAAAGAGCTCTCTGAGAGCTTCAGGTACTATATTGCTCATAGTGATGAAAGGAGAAGTTCGGCCTCTCGTGCTCTAAAGGAAGTAAAGTACAATTATTCCTATCTTCAGCAGGGAAAGCTGCTGCTCAAAAAAATATTCACGGAGCCATAGGGGGTGATCTGACTTGAAATGCATCGCTTTTGTATTGCCTCAGTTTCATCAGATAACAGAGAACGATTCCTGGTGGGGAGAGGGATTTACAGAATGGACAAATGTCAGGAAGGCTACAGCCCTTTATCCTGAACATGATCAACCGAAAAAACCATTAAATAATAACTACTACGATTTAACGGACCCTAAAGTGAAACAATGGCAGGCTGAAACTGCAAAAGCTCATGGCATTTACGGGTTTTGTTATTATCACTATTGGTTCAATGGCAGGCGACTTCTGGAACAACCGGTTCAGCAGATTCTTGCCAGCAAAGAGCCTGACTTCCCCTTTTGTCTGTCTTGGGCTAACGAACCTTGGACACGAAGCTGGGATGGCACTGAAGAAGATGTCTTGATGCCACAGGAATATGGAGAAGAACGGGATTGGCGAATGCATTTTTATACTTTACTCGAGGCTTTCCAAGATGAACGATATATTTGCGTAGACGGCAAACCAGTATTTATTATCTATAGATCCTCCAGCATCCCTCGGTGTGATGAAATGCTTCAATGTTGGCGTGATTTAGCTCAGCAAAACGGACTTAAGGGCCTTCATCTTGTCCGGACACTGGGCGGATTCCCCCTAATGACAGAGCACGGGTTCGACGCCAGTCTAGAATTCGAGCCTCACTACACATTCGCACATGGCGGTGTAAAGCACTTATGGAGTTCCAAGCAGGTGGAGGATCAAAAGCATATTGTCATTGATTATGATGAATTATGGGAATCTATGTTAGAACGGACACCTCATAGAGATGGGGAAATTATATATCCGGGAGCATTTGTCAACTGGGATAATACACCACGTAAAGGTGCTGCCGGACAAAGTACTTTAGGTGCAAATCCTCACAAATTCGGTCAATATCTGTCTCGACAAATTGAGAGGACCAAGAAGATGTTCAAAAGTGATTTTATTTATATTAACGCTTGGAACGAGTGGGCTGAGGGTGCCTATTTAGAACCGGATGATCAGTATCGGTATCAATACTTGCAAGCCGTTAAGAAAGCCCTTCAATCTCCTCACAAAGAAGATCCTTCCACGCCGTAGCGTCAGAAGGATCTTCTTCTTTTATTCCTTATGATCTTTCCGAAGTCTGCACTCTGGCGCTCCTTGCACTTATCATTCTCCAACCCGTTAGCAGTGCAGCCACAAAGCATATGGATGCCGAAGTCATGAACACTACATGCATCCCACTGATAAATAACTCTGGTCTACCTGGAACTAAACCTGTTACCCGATAACCAGCTTCACTGCTCATCACATGAAAGAGAATCGTAGTAGCTATCGTAATACCGACGACCATCCCCACATTACGAACTAACGAATTGACGCTGCCCGCAGAACCAAGCTGAGTCCTAGGCACCTTAGACATCACAAGTGAATTGTTCGGCGATTGAAATAGACCACTACCGATTCCTAACATAGCAATCCACACGCCTACCAGCACAACAGAGCTTCCTTCATGAAGCTCTGCTAATCCAAACTGAGCAATAACCATGACTACCAGCCCTGCAAAAGTTAGGAATTCAGACCCGATTTTATCCGATAAAGCTCCGCTTATTGGTGCTACGACAACCATACATATCGGTAACAGCATCAACAGGAATCCCGCTTCAAAGGGCGATAGATTCAGCATATTCTGTGCATAAAATGGCGCGATGATATTAAAGCAGAAGTTCGCTGTAAACACGAGAAACCCACATAAAATACTTAATGAAAACAACGGATTCTTAAATAATGACAATTGTAGTAGCGGTTCTTTCCGGCGAAGCTCCGTCCATAAGAAAGCAATGAAGCTGACTATAGCTACGATTAAAGACGTCACAATTAAGCTATCGCCATAACCGAGCTGCTGTCCCAATAAAAGCCCTGCGAACAAACTTATGATAAAAATAGCGAAGAGTAAACTACCTGGAACGTCTATTGTAGATTTCGTCCTAGTTAAATCCTTAGGCAGTACCTTCCAGCCTAACAGAATAGCGATCACTCCAATAGGAATGTTCACCCAAAAGATATACTCCCAGCCTAATGTCGAAACCATAATCCCACCTAAGCTAGGGCCAGCTATACTTCCCAGAGACACGAATGTACCTATGAAACCAAGCGCTTTACCCCGCTCATTGGCAGGAAAGATATCCGTAACGATTCCCTGGCTATTCGCCATGGTCATCGAAGCTCCAATAGCCTGAATGACGCGTGAAGCAAGTAATGCCGGTAAACTTAAACTGAATCCACACAGCATCGAACCAATAACAAAAACAATCGTCCCTATCTTAAAGATTCGAATCTTCCCAACAATATCTCCAAGCTTCCCGAAGAAAAGAATCGCAGCACATATCGCCATCAAATAACCTGTGGTTACCCATTCGATTTGTGCCATAGGCAGCTTCAATTGTTTCGATAATTCTGGCAGAGCGATGTTGACGATACTGCCATCCAGTGTGGACATGAAGGTGAAAATATTCAGTACAATTAAAATCATCCAGCGTTTCTTCTGAATTTCCTTGTCTTCCTGATAGGTTGCGCTAATAGAACTCATAAACTAACACCTCATTGAATGTATAATCAACGTTTAGTTGCGCACGCAACAAAACTTACTTACATAGTCTACATCAATTTAGTTGCGCGCGCAACGACTTTATTGTACACTTTGTCTCAGAGTAGCAAATAAGCGAACTATATACCCAAAGAGGTGTCTATATTTTGGAAAAAGAGCCTATAGGAAAGTTGATTTCCTATTTTCATCGTCAAAATCAGAAGCAATTGGTAAAAAAGTTCATGCCCTATGGAATAGGTAGTGGTGGGCAACATAGTTTTCTAAAACTGATTACTTCCAGACCAGGGATTACACAAGATCAACTAACTTCTGAACTAAAATTTGATAAAGCCACCACCGCACGCTCCGTGAAGCAATTAGAGAATTCGGGTTATATTGAACGTAAACCAGATCCTAATGATCGACGCTCTCAACTACTATATCCAACGCCTAAAGCAATCGATTTTTCGCCAATTCTTCAGTCTATTTTAGATGATTATAACAAGAGCCTAGTTGGTAAATTAACCACCGCGGAAGTAGAGCAGCTTCGTACCTTACTTCAAAAAATCAGCACTGACGAAGAATAGGACAAAAAAAGAAACTGTCTCAAAAGTAGTAATGGCTACTTAAGGGACAGCTTCTTTTTTTGAGAATTATTAGGGAAAAGCTCCCTGAAAATAGCTGATAAATGTTTTAAATGAATAGAAAGAGGGAAATCCTCCCTAAAAATCAGAGTAATATCGGTATTTACCAACGAATCAGCGAAATTATAGGGAGAAATTCCCTAATTATTAGTCAGATGAGCAGAAATCTCAGAATTACAGGGAGGAATTCCCTAATGATCGATCAGTGCTCCCGTTTCCTTGGTGAGGACACTCCACTTTTCCACAATCAGTCCATTCACTCCGCTACTTTTAGCGAAAAAACCTATATCATCCCGTGTTCATTTCAATTTTACGGTCTCAGCTACTTCTTTCGTAATCGCTTCCCCACCTAGACTCTTCCACTTCTCTACAAAAACGTCAAAATCACTAAGTGGTGAATCGCCCACGATGATATTCAAAAATGTCTCGCTCTCCAGATTTTGCAGCTCCGTCCATTTGCTCTTCATTAGTTGGGTGTTTCCGTAAAAGACCCCTCGCACTCCCTCAATAGCGGTAGAGGTTAAGACAGCAACTCCATATTTATAGGCATTCGCTGCTTTCCAGCCTTCCAGATCTTTCTTTGGTTGTTCCGTGTCCTCCACCCATTGATCATAAATGAGACGGGTATCTGGATTTAATGTATCCGGGTCAATTTTGCCATGCAAAGCTTGCTGGATATCTGCATAATGTTTCTCTATTGCATCCGAATAATCAATTAGAAGGTCAAACGGATAATAGGCACGCAACTGAATTCCTGTTTGCGCTGAGAAATCATCAAGCGTCTTAACTTCCTCCGAATTAGGGTCTTGTCTTCTCTCAAGTCTTGTAAACACGTTCAACTGCTTCATAATCGCCTCTGGATGCTCGAAACCTTTACGCACAACAAGGTAACGGTCTGTTACCGGAGCCAAATGTGCAACAAACTTACCAGACTCATCAAGTGGAGCTGCATATGCTCTCCATTCTGCCTTCGTATCGAGGGCAACCGCCTCTGACAAAGGATAATATGGCATCCACCATGGGCCAAAGAACATGCCTGATTTCCCTGTAATAATAGGCTCTTGTGTTTCTTTATAAAGTGCAAAATTGGGGTCCAGCAACCCTCTTTTATACCAATCTGCCAGTTTGGCAAGCGCTTGTTTGGTCTCAGGTGTAATGGATCCATATACAATATTCCCAGCGTTATCCTTGATCCAATTGGTAGGAAAAGCATGCAATGCACTAAACACAGCATCCAGACCATTTACTAATGGCTTTGTCCCATAGACGATATTCTTATAGCCGCTAAGTCCGACGGTATCTCTTTTACCATTGCCATCGGGGTCTTTCTCCATAAAAGCCTTCGCTATGTTCTCAATATCTTCAAAGGTTTGCGGTGCCTGCAGCTCCAGTTTATCCAGCCAATCCTGACGCACCCAGAGCAGAACAGGCGAATCCGCATCAATTGCTACGTTAGGTAATCCATATAACTTACCGTATCGGGAAGCATCAGATAATGCCCCACCCTGAGTAGAATTGTACATATCCTTAATTAAATCAGAGCCATATACATTGTAGGTCTCTGTGAGGTCCTCTATCATATCATTGTCAATGAGTTTCTTTAATTGATCTCGATCTACAACCATCGCATCCGGCAAATCATTGCTATCGATCGCAAGTTGTGCTTTTTGATTAAAGGCATCTTCACCCTTCGCTTCCCAAGAGTGAACTACCTTGATATTCGTAATGCTCTCCAAATAACGGGTAATTGGATTGTTGTCGTTGCTGTCACCTGTATTTAGCCTGGAATCAGGAACCTTAAATCCTACACGAATCACGATCGGATCTTCGTATTTGCTATACGCTACAGAAGCATCTTCGACCTCACCCTGAGGACTTCGAGTAGAATCTACTGTTTTGTTCTGGTCACGGCATGATGTAAGTCCGATCATCATTACAAATAAGAGGATGAATCTCCACAATCTCATCATTGGTCCTTCTCCTCCGCACGATATTCACTCGGCAGTTGACCAATACGTTCTCTGAACAGTCTACTGAAATAGCGGTCATCTTCAAAGCCAGACCTTGAAGCAATCTCACAGACGGGTAATGAAGTCTCCCGCAATAATGATTTAGCCAACTCAAGTCGCATTCCCCGTAAACATTCACCGAATGTCTCCCCGGCAAAACGAGCGAAACATTGACTGAAATAACCACGGCTCATATTAATTTCCGCCGCTACGTCGCTCTGATTGATTTTGTCACCTGCATGGCTCTGCATATAACGAACTGCGCGAATAAGACAAGACATCACTTCTTTAGTCAATCCTAGCTCGAGCATTCTCCGTCCCACATGATCAGAGAATCGGCGCAGCCAGGTCTTCCAGTGACACCAATTCAAGTTCATCGAAATATCGCGTTCCAGTTGAACAGCATCATCAGGTTTTAACAATAAAGCGCTCCAGCTTTGTAAAAGAGAATGTGCGAAAGCTGGAAATCTATCGTATCGAGGCTTCTGCAAGCTAATGTTCTTTACAAAATTCTCCCATTCATTCCCATCAATCGTCCACTTGAGACTATGAGCTTGCTCGAATACATCAGCTTCATCCGGTTTTAAATGGGGAATCGCTATTTCCTTCTTTAGTTCCTCATAATTCAGAAAGGTCAGTTCTTCAGCACTAGAATGATAAAATAGCATATGTCGAAGCTTCGTGGTGAGCTGCTCCTCCAATTCCTGTAGTGACTGATCTCTTAACCCACTGATGAGCGCAGTCTGCCATCTCCCAGACAGCTGGCTCTTAAGCTCACGCTTCCCCTCCTCTTCCGAGAACCGGTGAAGCAAGGGCGACATCCACATCTCATGAAAGGTAATCAGCGGATTATTCTTCACGAAGGATAGGTGAAATAACTCTTCTTCATTACAGTGGCTGCTTAATGGTAAATAGAGCAGTGCCTTGTCTGCAGCTATCCTTTTACCTTCACCATGAACCAGTGCATCCCTTGTATTGTCCTCCCATTTGATGCGATCGACCAGGCGACGTATAGTCTCGTCCGCATTTTCCATCTCCAATAGAGTTTTGACAATATAATCAACGGCTCCTAAACGCATGGCCTCCTGCACATAGTCAAACTCATGATGGCAAGTAAGCACAACACAGCGAACACCTGCGAAACGCTGCCTTACTAGTTTAATTAGCTCAAACCCAGAAATGCCGGGCATAGTCAAATCTACAAATATCAGATCTACATCCTGTTGTTGAAGTAGCTCCAAAGCGGATTTGCCATCTCCCGCCTCACCGACAATCACAACTCCTAAGGATGACCAATCAATTAGAGAGATAAAACCTTTCCGCACAAGTCTCTCATCATCAACCACTACAGCTTTAATCATCGAAGTCCTCCTTACCTTTCCTCGGAATTACGATAGATACAACCGTACCTTCCCCTAGTTTGCTGTACATCTCTAGCTTCATTTGTTCTCCATAGTAGGTTCTGAGCATTCGGTTCACGTATGAGAAGCCGATTCCGAGCCCCCGCTTCTTAGCACCATCCTCTGACAGCAGCTGATCTAACGTATCTGCATCCATTCCAGCCCCGTTGTCTCTTACACACAGCTGAACTTCTCCTTCACCATGCTTTGTAATCAAGACGTCCACCCTGCCATTATCGCTTAGACCATGATAAATCGAGTTCTCTACAAGGGGTTGAAGTAAGAATCTAGGGACAGCCACAGACAATACATCCTCATCAGCCTCCACGTTAAATTCGAATTCATAGTCATAACGAATACGCTGCAGCTCCATATAATTTCGGATCGCTTCAATTTCCTCTCCAAGGGTAACGATGATGCTTTGCTTGCCCAGATTATAATGCAGCACCTTTACAAGAAGAGTGACCAGCTTGTCGATCTCCTTCTGACCGTTAAGCCTTGCCATCCACTGCACCGTATTCAATGTATTATGCAAAAAGTGAGGGTTAATCTGGCTAAGTAGCTTTTCAATCTCGAATTGGCTTTTCTGCTTCTCATTATAGGCTACCGCAACAATCAGCTCATTCACCTGTTTCTTCATCTGCTGAAAGTTACTAAGCACAAAATCAAACTCTTCCACATTCGTATATGCAACGGGAGAAGTAACATTTTCCGCCATTCGATTAATTTCAAGGTTAACCTTCCGCAAAGGGCCATAAATCTTTTTCCAAATCATCAAAGCCAGAACTCCGGCAAAGAGTAGTGTCGAGAACGCGAGCAGGATCATTTTATAGAACCAAGAATAAATTTCACTGTTGAATTCGGACTTTTTAACTACTGCAATAAGCTTCCATCCCTGTGGACTAGCGTATCGAAACAGATGATATCCGGTAAGTGTTTCATGTGATAGATTAGAGTTGCTTCCAGCAGCTTTGATAATTCCTTGAGGTAATTTACCATCAATGACATAAGTGCTAGTGCCCTGTTGATTCACAAGTAGGTGGTTAACCTTCATCCCGTAAGATTCCTGATTAAATATTTTGCGAAGCAGACTATAATTTGTCTCTAAATAAATATATAGCTTATGTTCACCTGGTACGCGTACAATGCGCTGTTCTGAGAACACGAGATTATCGCCGACGGCATACATCGTAGAATGCGGCCCATAATAATCAGCTCCGTTATATCGCATAAAAGAAGGTAATGTACTGATATCGAAATTTCTGCGCGCACTCATATTTGTGAACAGAACCGGATCATCACTGCTTGGCATAATGTAGGCTGTAAGTCCAATGTAGGGATTCGTGAAATTAACGAGGTTGATCTTCTGGTTGATGGAGTTCATCATTTGCGATTTGCGATAAATTTGTTTTTCCTGAATAAAAGAGGACATTTCTTCCACAATCTGACCATCCAGCGCAAACTGTTTAGAGGCAAAATCCATATTGTCGATGGCATTCTCCAAGCTAGAGGCTTCCTGTTTCAAGCTTGCACTTATACCATTGCCAATTTTCCCTGAAAGGATAGAGTAAATAGAGGTGTAGGTTACGAATCCTACTAAAAGAAGCGGAAGTAACGTTCCGATCACTAGATAGATGAATAAAGTCTTACGTAAGGATTTGACAGCTGGGGTATGATTACGCCGGAATACTCTCACCATCTGAATGATCCTCTTCTTTCTTCTTGTAAGCGTTCTATATATATCAATGTGAGAATACCACATTTATCCTTAATTGAATAGAATAGGGCAGAACAGCCTTCACGCCGCCCCGCCCTATTTGTATTTTTTCTAATTAAACCTTATTTCACGCTTTTGCGAGCCTCAAACAGTTCCTCTGCCTTTTTAATCGAGAAATCCATCACTTCGGCATAACCGAGACCATTCACCTTATCATGCATTTCTTTATTCAATTTGTCATATTCTGCTTGATTCTTAGCAAATACCATTTTCCAAGAAATTTGTTGAATGACCGTACCGATTTGTTTGTTCTTTTGCTCCACTGTTTTGTCCATCATCAATGGCTCTTTACCTGTGAAGCCTTGTGGCGCGACAGCCAATAGATTATTTTTCTCAAAATACTCCTTAGGCGTCAGAACACCCATCTTCGCTCTCCAGTCACTATCAAGCTTAGACGGATTACGCTCTAAGGTTGTCGTCCATAGATTGTGATCGTATGGCTCTTTGTTGTCAGGATTCACCATCGCCGGAACTACAAAAGAGAAGTTCATTTGGTTAGAGCCGTAGTAGTAGTCACCACCACCATATTCTGCAGGCACTTGTGTATTCTGTTGATCGGTATAAGCCTTCCAGCCAAAGTCAGTCACGACAGGTTTACCGCTTGCATCCATATCCCAAGTCAGACCTTTAGGTCCGTTCGGCACCGCTGTTCCGCTTCCTGCAGAGATCATTGCGCCTTCCGGAGTGTACATCCAGTTAAGGAATTCCATAATTCTAGCAGGTTCTTTAGATTTTGCACCGATTGCTATAATACCGTTACCACCGTATACATTGAAGCCAGTGGAATACATCAGCTCATCCTTGAACGGAACTAGTGCAAAACCTTTACCTTCTGCTGTTCTTTCCGGTGTATTGTAGTTAGCTGCTCCAAGCCACGGAAACCAGGAGAACAACAGACGACCATCTTTGTATTTCGCTACCACATCGTCGAATTTTTGCGTCATGGAATCTGGATCAACCAGCCCCATTTGGTTAGCTTCAAAATACAGTTTGAGCGACTTCATATACCAGCTATCTTCGGATAGGAAGTCATAATACTTTTCTTCATCTGCTTTAACATACACAGCAGTGTCAGGAATTTCGTCATAACCCATCATGTTGGCGAACTGTTTAGCCAGTGTCATTTTATAGTTACCGTCCCAGTCAGACCACATCGAGAAGGCATAGGTTTTCTTTCCTTGCTCATTTTTTGGTTCAAGCTCTTGCATTTTTTTCAGCACGGGAAGATAATCTTCTATCTTTGAAATTTCAGGTGCTCCGATTTGTTGGTAAAGATCCCAGCGTAGGTCGGGTCCCCAAGTCATGTCTTTTCCTTCAGAGGGTCCAGATGGATTAGAAGCTACGCTGTTCCCGATGCCAAAAACGGATGTCCCACTACCAAAAGCGATCTTTGCTTTCTCAATAGCTTTTGGAAACGTACTAGTAATGTCTTTTCCGTATTTATCTAGGAGCCCGTCTTGAGTCCAGTCTAAGAGAAGTTTTCCTTTGATAGCGTTTGGATAATGGTTCTTATCATCACCGAAAATGATAATATCGCCAAGATCGCCGGATGCCATCATTGCAGAGATTTTGGTATCTCCACCCGTCAGGTTTGAAGCTACAATGTCCATCTCAATATTAAACTTATCTTTGATGATTTTGGCAAACCATCCGGTCTGTGGACCCGCATAGTTAGCTGTTGTAGAGAATACGGTCAGCTTCAGCGGCTTGGAATGATCTAGTGTTCCGTCATCTGGTGCTGCTGTTTCTTCCGCCGGCGCATTCGTTGCAGCTGAAGTGGGCTTTTCTGTACTTGTGTTTTTGCCCGAGTTAGCCGTATTATTCCCCCCGCCACATGCTGCAAGAACAAAGACCAGGATTACGGATAGCATGACAAGCGATGCTCTTCTTAGTCTCATTGCTTTATACCCTCCCTCTCGTATCTTTTCTTATAGTCCAACTCTGCTCCTAGCAGAGGAAAACCCCATTTCATTACCGATCCGGTAGCTCATTAGCCCTTAACCGCACCGATCATAATCCCTTTGACGAAAAAGCGCTGGAAGAATGGGTACACGATTAGAATCGGCAATACGACGATCATCGTTACGGTCATCCGTACAGAGGTTGGTGTCTGCATATTCGCTACACTAGCGGCCATATCAGGCGAGTTACGAATTAAAGCAGCGAGCGAGCTGGACTCGTTCAAATAACGCCATAACAAGAATTGGAGCGTAAAATATTTCGTATCTGTCATCAGAAACGCCGTATCAATAAATGAGTTCCACTGATTCACTGCGGAAAAAATCGTAATTGTAGCCAAAATGGGCGTAGTAAGCGGTACAATAATGCTCCAAAACACTCTCATGTAACCAGCACCATCCATCGACGCTGACTCCTCAAGGGATGGAGGAATGGCCTCAACGAAGGTCTTAACCAGAATGATGTTGAATGGCGTAATAATCGTAGGCAAAATATAAGCCAGATAATTATTGGTCAGATGTAAATTGTGCATGGTGATATACCAAGGGATCAGACCTGCGCTAAAATACATCGTAACCACGACACTCCGATACCAAATACTCCGGCCCCACATTTCCTTTTTGGTGAACAAGTATCCTAAAAAAGCTGACGACCCCACGGTAAGCAATGTCCCGACAACCGTTCTATACACAGAGACTGTCGCCGCATGTCCTAGACCACTGATTCTTAGCACCTTACTATAGTTATCAAAATGGATCTGTCTTGGATAAAATTTGATATCACCCGCTGCGCTAAGATCATTCGAGCTGATCGTATTGATGAACAAATAATAGAATGGGTAGATGCATGACAGGGTGAACAATCCAAAGAGCGTATAGATCATAATCTGGAAGATAAGTTCTCCAGCCGTTAGTTTTTTCTTTCTCAAATGGGATCACCCCTGACTTAAATGATAGATTCGTCACGCACCATCTTAGACAATGTGTTCGCTGCGAACAGTAGAATTACACTGACAACCGACTTCAACATGCTGACAGCCGTGGCAAAAGGAAAGTTGTTGGCGAACGCAATGTTATATACATAAAGATCCAGTACTTCTATAGAGTCCTTATTCATCGCATTTTGAAAGGCAAAGTACTGCTCCATCCCGTTATTGACCAGATTACCTATGGAGAGTAGCAGCAGTACAAAAAAGGTCGGGATCAGACCTGGAATGGTGATATGCCAAATTTTCCGGAACCGATTTGCTCCATCCACCTCAACAGCTTCGTACAATTCCTGATCAATGCCTGCAATTGCAGCAAGATAGAGAATGGCACCCCAGCCTAACGACTTCCACCAGTACCAAACGATCATCGTGACCCAGATATTTGAGCTGGAAGCGAGGAAATTATAGCCTTCATCCACTATTCCAAGCTGCACCAGAATGTGGGTGATGACACCGTTATCTACAGAGAACAACGAGAATGCCAAGGCATAAACTAGAATCCAGCTTATAAAGTTTGGAATCGTGGTTAGTGTCTGCACCAGCTTGCGATACCAGCCTGACTTCACCTCAGTCAACATAACGGCAAAGATCACTGGAAAGATGGATGTAATTAATCCGAGTGAACTCATAGCAAGCGTGTTCTTCAGCACGCGCAGAACCTCTGCGGTCTGCGTCGGATTAGATACAATCGTCTTGAACCATTTCAATCCAACGTAAGGCGTGTCTGACAACGGTATTCCGGGAATGAAATCATAAAAGGCATAAATCCATCCGCTGATCGGCAGATAATAGAAAATAAAGGTGACAACAAGAAATGGAAAAGCCATGAAGAACAATTTATGTTTGTTCTTCATCTTCCAGCGGGATCGATGAACCGGATCAACGCTGGGAAGCCGTTTGCCAGCAGGTACCCCCATATCGGAATCTCCTATACCCAGATTTTGATTACGTTTTCAGAGTATCAGAATCTGAGCTTCTGGCGAGATAGAGAGCAGAACGCCTTCTCAGGGAAACCGTCAGATACTTGTGAACCAAATTCGCAGTACAATCGACCATTTTCTACCTAGTCGCTTTGGGTGTAATGGAGCACACATATGCCTTTAGACAAAAACGACCACCACTTAGGAAGTACCCGAAGTGGTGGTCGTTTTTTTATATGTCTATTTTCACTGAATCATAATCAATCGAATATTATCTAGACTACATGCTAATGTCCAGACGCCTGAACATTCCCCTCCGCAGAGGCATCCATCTTCTGACGTCCCATATAAAACGAAGCCAATAACGCTAAAGCTGCAGGAATCACCGCCCAAGCAAAGGTGTTTACAATGGATGAGGATAACCCAGCGGTAATTTTACCCAGAATTTCAGGTGGAATGAGCGCCCTAGTCTCCGGTGAGAGCAAAGCATGTGGGTCTTTAAAATCCATAGCTCCCGCAGGAGCCGCTCCACCACCATTAGCCGAGAGTAGCTTGGTAAGACTGCCTGAGAAATAGTGACTTTGAATGATACCGAAGGTGGTAATGCCTATCGTCATGCCCAGTGAACGAATGAAATTCAGCGTTGCGCTGGCAGAGCCACGTTGCTGTGCGGTCAGTCCATGAATAGATGCCGTACTTAGCACTGAGAATGAAGCACCAATCCCTAGCCCAATCAAAATCATATACAACGTAACAAGCAGTCGTGAAGCATCCGGCGTGAGTGTCGCTACAAGTCCAGTACCGATCACCAAAAGTGCGAATGTAGGAATCAGCAGGCTGCGGTAACTGGTTTTTGACATTAGAAATCCGCCCATCGTAGCTGTAACCACTGAGCCGACCATCATTGGTAGCAATACAAGTCCTGAATTTGTAGCTGATCCGCCCAATACTCCTTGAATAAAGATCGGAATATACACGGAAGCCACAATAAAAGCTGCACCGCTAAACAGAGCACAAATAATGCTCACTGCGTATAATCTTTTTTTAAACAAAGCAAAGGAAATAATCGGTTCTTTCGCTTTGGTCTCTACAAAAAGAAACACAACTGCAAGGATGGCAAAGGCTGCAAACAAACCAAGAATCATGGACGATCCCCAAGCATACTCTTTTCCGCCTAGCTCCAGCGCAAACATTAAGGAAATGACTGAACCAAGCAGCGTACCCGCTCCCAACCAGTCAATAGGCTGTTTTGAATGCTCATGCGATTCTTTATAAAAGAATACGACCATCGCAAAAGCCAACAGACCAAGGGGTAAGTTAATATAAAATATCCATTGCCAAGCAATATGATCGGTAATATACGCACCGAGCAATGGACCAAATATACTCGACAAGCCAAATACAGCGCCGAATGCCCCGCCCAGTTTTCCCCGAGTCTGCAGCGGTACGGCATCGAACATGATTGCAAAAGCGATTGGCACCAGCGCCCCGCCACCAATGCCCTGAATAGCCCGGTATGCAGCTAACTGTGTTATTGTATCAGCCGTTCCACAGAGAGCCGAACCTGCCATGAATACAATAATTCCAAAAATAAAAAACTTCTTACGACCATACATATCAGACAGCTTGCCGAAAATGGGCATACCCGCCATCTCGGCTACGAGATAAGCTGAGGTGACCCAGACAAATTTGTCCATTCCGCCCAGCTCCCCAACAATATTACCCATTGCAGTAGCAACGATGGTGCTGTCCATGGAGGCCATAAGAATTCCTAATAAGAGACCTGCGATAACAATACCCAGATTGGGCGATTTGGCAGCACTCATATGTTCCACTCCTCTTTTCCTCAAAAAATAACTATAAAATTGTCTTTAGATCTTCACTTGATGCTTCACTGTTGCGTGCTTATGAACTTCTAGTATATCGCGGAATTCCACCGTTTCTATTTCACAATCCGGACCAATGATTACACGTTCTCCCCTTACCATACTAGCCTTTGTATTGACCAGATCAATAGCATCGCCTTCGATTAGCCCCGCTTCAAACAGTATTTTCGAAGTTGGCTTCATCATATGCAGCAGTCTTCCCGTTTTACTCTTCTTAATGGTTAAGATACTGCCCCCAACCTCCTTCGCACTACTTGGACCAAACAATTTAATCTCCAAATGCTCAGCACTAAGTAATCCCGCAACGCTTAAGGCACCGGAAATTTGCAATTTTTCTCCTTCACAATCACCCTTCACATCCAAATTTCCGTAGAGATGAAGCTTATCGATTTTTACGGAGGTTGCTTTTATTTCACCCTGTCCACGTAAGGAATCTCCTTCAAGACTACCCTCGAGTGCAATTTCGCCAGTGATTTTCATTTGCTTCATATGCAGATTTCCAGCTATATTGGCATTTCCAGTCAGATTCATCTTTTCGCAATTCACATCTCCAGCGAATTTGCATTCTCCAGTGATCTTAACATCTTTGAAAGAACCACCGGCTGAAGATGTCGTTCCAATTATTTTCAGATTATCATTCACCGACCTTCTCCACCTTTCCAACCTTAGCCTCTGGATGCACTGTAATTTGTTCGCGATACTCTACCCGTCCGAGTGTACAACCTGGGCCAATAATGACAATATTTCCTCTGATGATATCCGCAGTTGTATATTCTACATCTATAAAATCTCCCTCGATCGTTCGAGCACATAGCTCAGGCCGAAGTTTAGGGATAATTCCGCTAAACATCTTACTCCAAAATCCATTATTCACTTGCCGAATCACGAGGCTCTCCACACCAATTTCATTGGCCTTCCCCTGACTCTGCAGTTTAAAATCCACATGACCGGCACTTAGTAAACCACCAACATTAAAGCTACCTTCACCTACCAAATCCTCAAGCTCACAATCCCCTTTGATACTCACCATTCCGTTAAGGGTACAGCTTTCACCTCGAAAACTCTTACCTACATTAAGAACCCCATCCACCTTTAGGGTGCCAAACCGCATATTACCCATCACTTTGATGACCCCGTTGCATTCTGCTTCTTCTGCTGCTAGATCATCATTCAAATTCATATGCCCATTTCCTTTAAACATTCGCGCCACAATCGGCCCGACTACTTTACCTACACCATCCATGTTTACGTTGTTGTAAGTACCACCGGCCCCACCACTAACCCCGTTTATTATCAAATCAGGCAGCTGATGTTTGTCCATTACTCTTCCTCCTATTCAACAAGCTTGTAGGCAAGCTTACCTTTCAATTGTTCGATCAAATCTGCATAGGTCATTTTACTGACCAATCTAACCCCTTCATCAAACCATAACTCCGCAGGCGCTTGTGCCAGAATGAAGGATGAAACCCCCATTTTCCGGATAAAAAACAATTCCCAGCTTCCACTCTCAAGCCTTGAAACTTTCTCCTGCAACGTGCGAAACAGAAGCTCCGCCTCCTCCATACTCATTTCCCCAGCACTAAGCAGGCGGTCTACAGCGAATAAATGAACGAGCTCCCCAAAAGTATATTTACTTTCATCACTGAGACTTTCTCCAAATTTCCTCAGCGTTGTTCTCGAAACAATGTTACGTTCTAAAATATCCTTAGCAGTTACACTCACCTTCTCAAAGGATGCTTTATCCGATAGCTTATCAGCCATTTCATCCAAAGAAAGCCCTTCTTTCATATTCACAATGTTGTGAATCCGGGACAGGATCATCTCTTTAGGAAAAAAAGTCTCTTGTCCAGTAAAGGTAGATTTACGGATAAACCATTCCTCAGGGATTAACTGCTTCCTTTTCCAGCGGTACAATTGCCCATATGAAATACCGGTTAAATCCAGCAGTTGTTTCTTTGAAATCAAATCATCTTCCATATCCGATCACTCCTTGAAAACATCGTAACATAACACTGTTACGTTGTAAATAAAACAATCCCCCTTGAATCTCCTCTGCAACAAATCATCGCATTAAAGTTTCCCTCCAAGATTTTACGACACAAGAAAAGAGTGAACCTCCGTCTAGAGGAGGATCTTCGCTCTTTTACTCCAAATGTATTCTTTGATTTAAGCTATGTTAAGGTAAAATGTTAATTTATGAAGAAAAGAGAAGAAGTCTTTATCGACCCCTTCTCTTTTCTTCACTTAATGTCTTTAGAATCTTTTTTTTGGTTTGGCTTAATCGTTTTTCAGTACCATGTGGGTGTAAGGGTTCACCCCAGATAAATCCATCGCCTTCGTACCTCGGAATGAGATGCATATGGTAATGAGTAAGATCGTTAAAATTTCCCTCCATCTCTTCGACATCATAGTAATGCTTTTTGGGGAGGATTAGAGTATGCCCTTCATTAAAAGGAGCAATATCAAGCACACAAGTAATAAATTCATTTTCATAAACAATATTTAAGTCAGGTTCAATACCGTTAGCGATTCTACATCCTAAGCATTCCATGTATAGCATTACACCATCCTAAATGGGATTTTACGTTACTCCTTACAACGATATCGCCGTTGCTTCACAGCATAACCAAGAACAGTGAATATAAGTTTCCCCAAACGATCAATCAAATGGCTTCACTTAGTAAAAGGCGGTTTATTAAACTAACATCTCCATCCGTTCAGCATAAAACCTAACTATTCCTTATTTATTTTCATTTACTACTTGTTGAGCAACGCTTAGAATTGTATCCTCATCCAAACTGTTAAACTTTAAAGTGATTGAACCTTTTGAAGCATTGAATGCTAAATACGTATAATCACTATTTTTTATTTTTTGCACCTGTTTGCCGCTAATATCAATAATATCAGCATCGTTCAAATCAACTTGAGTATTGCTATAGGTTATTTCAAAGAGTGTTTCTCCTTGATAAGGTCCGTAGATGATTTCTCTTTCACTGGACTCTTTTTGCCCCTTTGTTAACTTCTCCAGCTTCCCTTTGTTTTTCGTATATGTGACTAAAACTTCTTGATTATCTCCAATAAAGTTGCCTTGTTTGTCCTTTGGAGGGAATTTATATTGTACATAACTAACTTCATAACCATCCAGTGCAGGGATACTAAATGATGATCCTAATGCACTAACCTGCACCTGCGCTTTAGCTAATTCATCGTTGGAACCAGCCTTTTGACATCCTGATATTAAAAATATTATTGCAGCAATAAAAAATACAAATCCAAATTTGTTCATGAAATCACCTCTTATGATTTGAATTAATACTAATGGATAACCTTAGTAGTTTGTAGATATACTTCATTTACATTCCTTTTAACTTCTTTAATATACCTAAAATATGGAATAATTATATATACGTTGTAAAAGTAAATTTGTTGCAATGGGGCAGACAAGCCATTATGCTTTTGCTCCTGGATTTCATCAAGCGCACGAATAGGAGCTGACATCCCCTTGGTTCTGGACAGTAAAAAAGTGAATGAGCTCTCGCTTGCCACACCTCCTTACATAGTGTCATCTTAATCATAAAACGATGTTCGTAAAACTCAAATATCAACAATGTGGTTTAACATAGCCTAATACAAAGAAAAGAAAGCCCTCCCGAGCCAATACTATGGCATCTGGGACAGCCTTCTTTATTTTACTTGCTCTATCTATAAATCTTACCGTTCAAGTCTTTCATGAATCTCACTGCACATAGGTATAATGCGCTGAATCATATTGTGGGCCGGATTTCTCGTAAGTGAACCAGTACTCAATGCTGCTGCCAGCACTTAAACCACTCACCGTCTGCTTCCATGTACCTGAGCTATTGATCATCCGGTAATTAAGCTGTGGCCCCCCGTTAACCTTATAATGCACATCTACATAAAGAGCACTAGTCACAGGTGTAATATAAATGCTCGCTTCTGTTGAAGAAAGTCTCGTTACCCCTGCCGTAAAGTCAGCCGTCACATGATCACCACCCCCGCCGCCAGTGGGATTAGTAGTAACTGTTGCGGTATTACTAGCAGATGACAAATTACCTGCTGCGTCCGTAGCTTTTACTGTAAACGTATAAGCTGTGCTTGGAGTTAGTCCAGTAACAGTAGCTGTAGTATCTGCCACAGAGGCTACTTGCTGTGTTCCACGATAAACGAAATATCCCGTAACACCAACATTATCAGTTGAAGGAGACCAGCTCAGGTTAACTGCTGAATCCGTCTTGCTGGTTACTGTCAGATTAGCAGGTGCAGTAGGTGCTGTCGTGTCTCCAGTATTACCTCCACCCGTCAAGTATTGACCAGTGAAAGGATTAAACCGGTGTAGTGATAGAATTAACCAACCCGTGCTAGACACGCAGTTTTGCTGTGCCATAACCCAATAGCTGTTGCTGGTCCCTTTAAGCGAGTACGGAATTCCCCCCAGCGAAGCGCCGCTTGTGCCCTGCTTTTTAATAATTTCAGTGTTAATGGCATCCGCTTTGGATACATTGCCTTGCAAATAGTAGGCGAGGGACATAAATGCGCTACCTTCAAGCCATACATCAGCACCCGTATTACCGATTTGATTCCCGTTATCGTCATATGCAGGCAAAACTTCATCCGTCCAGTCAAAATCATAGCCGGTCAGCGTATTCCCAGCATCATTGTAAGTAAGCGTCTGCTTGTAACGCGGATTCGCGAGGGTCCCCGGGGTGCCGGAAGCATTTTCCACATAAGTTAAGCTTGCACCGTAGTTATGGGTTCCGGATACTCCTAAAGCCAGTACTCCCCATGGATTCACGTCCAATGGAATTTTAGGGTCAATCAGATTCGTATCGTTTTTCCAGCCTCCCTTGAAGCGTTTGACACTGTCATCCCACACATAATTATCCAGGAAGGTCTTCACTCCAGAAGCTGCGCTATTATATGAGGCAGCCTTGGAGGAATCTACCGAAGCATAATACTGCAGCACCCGGTAAATATCGATATTATGCTCGGTTGAGCTCCAAGGCTCATCTGAATTGCTCCAACCACTCCACCCTCCAGCAATACTACCGTTGGCTTTTTTATACGACAAGCTCCAATCAAGTGCTTTGAGCGCCATCGGGCGATATCGCGTGTCATTATATTGCTTTTCATAGGCCATAGCAGCCATTGCCATCCATACAACCGGCCCCACATGTTTACGAATTTCTTCTCCGAAGCCATTGTTATACCAATAAGAATTCAGCCAGAAGCCGGAAGGGTCCTGAATGTCCCGCATTTTGTTCAACACTTGCTCTGCCCGTGATCGTTCACCCTTTACAATAAAGGCTATGGCTGCAACAGCTTGATCATACGTGTATACAATCTGTTTGGGATTGTTAGGTCCCCAGAAATCCTCAAAGCTATCTACCAAGCCTTCAAAAGCATACCCTGCTGTAGCATCTTGCTGGGTCTTTAACCAGACTAAAGCACGATTTGAAGCATCACTTGCAGCATCCGCACTCACTTTTCCACCCATAGGTAGAGCTACTCCAAAAACCAGCAGACTTGTCATTAAAATCGAAAACAGCTTCCTCATCTTCATAACTTTCCTCCTCATAATCATGATGAACAGGGTAATGAGAGATCTTTGAAGCAAAATAAATAAAGCGTTTTCAAACAACGATAACAAGAACTTTTTGAATTCTTTACCATGGTAATTGTCCTCATTTTCAGCCTTTGCAACCTATTCGTCAACGATTTTATGTAAATTTTTAACTAAATGAGGCGAAATAACCATAAATCCCATTTAAGAAACCATACGAAAGACCGCAATTATTTTATTAATACGTGTTCACGAAGATAAAACAAAAAGAGCAGACAGCTCCTTGAGAAGGATCTATCTGCTCTTTTGATTCAATCCCTATTCTATTCTGCTTTATCTTCACCAGTAGCTTCGTCTGGCGCTGGTTCAGCAGCATCCTCATCTGTTGGCTCTTGAGCTGCTGGAGGCGCAACCCGGACAATCAAAGTGTCCTCAGGCGTCAACACTTCCCAGCCCTCATGCTTCGGCAGATCAGATACCAGCAATTGGTCACCAATATCTAGTCCGCTGATATCCACCTCAAAGGATGCCGTTAATTTATCTGGAAGTGTACGAATATCCAGCTCATGCAATTCAATTTGCTGCACACCGCCACTCTTCACACCTACTGGATCACCTGTAAAGTGAAAGGCTACTTTCGTATCCAATTTGGCTTTCATGTCGATCTGCTGAAAATCAATATGCAGCAGTTGTTTGGATACGGGCTGGCGCTGAATTTCTTGGATGACAACGTTCTTTTTACCTGAATCTGGCAATTCCAAGGTTAATACCGCCCGAGGGTTATTAGCCAAAATCCCGGTAATTGTCTTAGCATCCGCTGTAAAGGACTGGCTATCTGAACCTGCACCGTACACGACGACCGGTACAAAGCCTTTTCTGCGCTGTGAAGAAGTCGAGCCGGATCTTTCTGTCAAACGTACTGTTGTATTCACGATGATTCCTCCTAAGTAGGGATTTTATACTAGACCGATTAGATATGTACGTCTAACCTAACCACTCTCTAATTACCCCATTAACCTGGCTTTGAAACCCTTTTAAACTTTTTAAGCACAGGCAAAAATAAGGTCAAATTGTATTATTATACAATTCAACATTAATTATTCAAGACTTAGGATTGAATCATCATTATATCTGTGACAAAGCTCAGACCAAATGACAGGCTACAAAATGATTATTACCAGCATCGCGGAATACAGGAATCTCCGATTTGCAAACCTCTTGGGCATAGGGACAACGAGTATGAAATTTACAGCCAGCCGGGGGATTCACAGGACTCGGAATGTCTCCCTTAAGAACGATTCTTTCCCTTTTCAGCTTCGGAATAGGTATTGGAACAGCTGATAGCAATGCCTTGGTATACGGATGGAGCGGATTCTTAAATAATTCATCTCTAGAAGCCGTCTCCATCATAGATCCCAGATACATGACACCGATTCTTGAACATAAATGCTCCACTACACTCAAATCATGAGAGATGAACAAATAGGTTAGCCCACGGCTCTGCTGCAGCTTACTGAATAAATTAATAATCTGCGCTTGGATGGATACATCCAAGGCCGAGACTGGCTCGTCTGCAATGATTAGCTCAGGACTCAGCACAAGCGCACGCGCGATTCCGATCCGCTGCCGCTGCCCCCCCGAGAATTCATGCGGGAAGCGATCAATATGATAAGAGGATAAACCACATGCCTCAAGCGCCTCAAGCACCCGATCACGAACCTCTGATTTTGAGCATAACCCATGATCCAGTAAAGCTTCTCCGATAGCATCACCTATGCGGACCCGAGGGTTAAGTGAGCTATAAGGGTCTTGAAAGATTAGCTGCATTTGCGGTCTGATCTTTCGCAATTCAGCGGGAGACAAAGAATGAATGTCTATCCCTTTGAATTTGATCTCACCTGCCGTTTTATCCGTTAGCCGTAGAATTGTCCGTCCTACTGTACTCTTGCCGCTCCCGGATTCTCCAACCAGTCCAAACGTTTCACCAGGCTGAAGCGTAATGCTAATATCATCAACAGCCTTTACATGCCCGACCGTACGGTTTAGCAATCCCTTAGTGACAGGGAAATATTTCTTCAGATGATTGACCTCAAGCAATGCCTCAGGCATGAACAACCGCCTCCTCATACAACCAGCAAGCTACCTTTTGTCTGCTGGCCACTTCTTTAAGCTGGGGCTGCTGGCTGGCACATACAGGCATGCAATGCTCACAGCGGTCATGAAAATAGCAAGAAGGTACCAGCTCAAGCGGATTTGGCACTTGGCCTGGTATGGAATACAGCTCATCCTGCCGCTGATTAATAACTGGCTTCGATTTGAGCAGCCCTTTCGTATACGGGTGTTTGGGATTGTTGAACAATTCAACAACTTCCCCCTCCTCCACAATCTTTCCGGAGTACATAACAATCACGTAATCAGCCATCTCCGCGACTACACCCAGATCATGGGTGATTAATAGAATAGACATGCCGGAGCTGGCTTTAATTTCACGAAGCATATCCAGAATTTGTGCTTGAATCGTTACATCCAGCGCCGTTGTCGGTTCATCTGCAATCAATAGCTTTGGACTGCAGGCGATGGCAATAGCGATCATTATCCGCTGCAGCATCCCTCCGCTCAGTTCATGTGGGTAACTATCTGCTATTTGTTCAGGGCGTGATATGCCTACCTGTTTTATCAGTTCAATTGCCCGGATACGTGCCTGCTTCTTGTTCATCTTCAAATGCACGATCAACGGCTCCATAATTTGTTCACCGATCTTAATTACAGGATTAAGAGAGGACATGGGCTCCTGGAAGATCATCGCGATCTCGTTGCCACGGATAGCTCGCAGTGTGTTTTTGTCCATTTGTAACAAATCTTCACCCTGAAAATCAATTTTGCCATGGACAACCTTGCCCCCTGGCTCTTCAACAAGACCCATGATGGACATCGCAGTTACACTTTTGCCGCAACCCGATTCTCCGACGATACAGACCGTCTCTCCTTCACGAACACGGAAGCTTACATCATCAACGGCTTTCACTTTCCCTTCTTCCGTGAAGAAGTATGTACTTAGACCGTCTATATTCATTAAATCACTCATGTGAGGGTCACCTACCTCTTCTGTTTAGGATCAAGTACGTCCCGGAGTCCGTCACCAAAGATATTGATCGCGATTACTGTCGCGAAGATGGATAGCCCAGGCGGAATCCACAGCCACGGCCGATCCTTAAAGTCGATCATATTATTCGCTGCATCAATCATATTGCCCCAGGTTGGCGTTGGCGGCATAACACCTAGCCCAAAAAAGCTAAGAACCGATTCACTCAGAATAGCGCCACCGATGTTGAGAGTAGCCATAACGATCAGCAGCGGGACAATGTTCGGCAGCAAGTGATTAAACAATTTACGCCGATCCCGAAGGCCTAATACTACGGCTGCTTGCATAAACTCACGTTCTCGCAGACTAAGCATTTGCCCCCGCACCATACGCGCCATACCCGGCCAGCTCACAATGCTAAGCATAAGCATAACAATATACATGCGATAATCCGTTGGAATTTTCCACTCTGATAACAATGCTCCAAAAATAAAAAGCAGAGGCAGACTCGGAACCGTCAATAACAGATCCGCAATCCGCATTATGATTTGATCAGCGATTCCACGGTAATATCCAGCTATGGCTCCCAAAAGAGCCCCGATAAACACCGAAAGCACCATGGATGCCAGTCCTACTGTCAGTGAAATGCGTCCTGCCTGCATCACCCGGGTCAGAATATCCCTGCCCAGCGCGTCGGTACCCAGCCAATGCTTCATATTAGGTGCTTTGTTCATCAATGCCATATTAATTTTGTTATCGGTATAGGGAGAGAACAGAGGACCTATAAAACAAAGCGCAAACATAAAAATCACTACCACAAACCCGGATACCGCCAGCTTGTTCTTTAACAATCTTCGAAGGGATTGCCGGAATAAAGAGGATTTTCCTTTGGTGGTCTGGGGTTTTGAAATCCCCGCTACATTACTTTGAACTGCCACGTCAGCTTCCTCCTCTCTATAGCCGAACTCTAGGATCGGCGATCCGGTACAAAACATCCGAAAGCAACGTTCCTATGACGGTAAGTATCGCAATAAACATCGTAAAGCCCATCAGTAAAGGATAATCCCTAAGCCCGAAGGACTGCATATACAGTTGCCCAATCCCCGGCCAATTAAATATTTTCTCAATAATCAGTGAACCGCCAAATAGCGCTGGAAGCTCGAAGCCAACCAGTGTAATCGCAGGCAATAAGGCATTACGCAAGGCATGTGTAAAAAGCACCTTACGCTCCCTTAGACCTTTAGCGCGGGCAGTACGGATATAATCCTGCTTTAAGACATCGATCATATTGCTGCGGAAATAACGCGTGAGCGAGCCTAATCCAAGGAGGGTCATAACAACAACCGGAAGGGTCATATGCATAACAATCTCCTTAAAGTACGCCAGACCCGTAGCGTTGCTGCCTGTAGTGATGATTCCACCCGGAGGCAGCCACTTGAGATCGACAGCCAGGATTTTGATCAGGAATAAGCCTATAAAAAATGACGGCAGCGACATGGCTGCGAATATTGCGATCATCACGAGTGTATCGAACCATGAATATTGCTTATAAGCTGAAATCACACCAATAATAACTGCAATCACCCACGTCAGAAACGTGGAAACGGCAGCCAGCAGAAAGGAATTCCAAATATAATCATTAAAAAGCTGAAGCACAGGCTTTTGCTGGGCTAAGGAATACCCGAAATCGCCATGCAGCGCATTTTTCATCCATACTCCATACCGCTCAAGCATCGGCTTGTTTAAGCCGTAGATCTCACGCAGCTCTGCTTTGCGCTCTGCCGTCAATTTAATATTTCCGGTTATGAAATCTCCCGGTGTTGAAGCATACAGACAGAAGATCAATAATGATGCCGCAAATAAGATAATGACCATGTACAACAGTCTTTTCGATAAATAAGCGCTCATGACAGGCTCCTTATGATTTGTCCCCTGCCCAAGAATCTAGAACAGGGGACACTGTTTTATTTATTTCAGGCTCCAAGTTGGCAGACTGCCAGCAAGACCGATGAACGGGCTGACCGATAGATTCTCAATACGTCCGTTATAGGCGTATACAGTCTTTTTGTAACTTGTGAAAATAATAGGCAGTTCATCATTGAAGAGCTGGTACAGCTCTTTGTATACCGCTTTGCGGGCTTCAATATCTGTAGTTGCCAAAGCTTTATTGTATAACTCCAGGAATTTCGGATTGTCATAATCCGTGATCTCGCCATCAAAGAATTGCATGAACCCGTCAGACGGATCAGTCAACATACTTGTGGAGAAGGATACGAGGTCGTAATCCCCACCTTCTACCTTAGATACCAGTGAGTTAAAGTCTGCGAACACCTCAGGCTGGAAGTCGATACCCAGTGCTTCAAAATTCTCTTTCGCTACAGCGATGAAAATATCTGTGTTTTTACTCTTCGAACCGAGGTAATGAATGCTGAGCGGTTTGCCATCTTTTTCACGGATACCACCCGCTCCTACAGTCCAGCCGGCTTCATCGAGCAATTGTTTAGCTTTTTCCGGATCATATTTGTAAGGATTAATGCCTTCCTCCGTGTAAGACCAAGAGATTGGGGATGCCGGAATGTTCGCAATAGAACCTGCACCTTGTGCTGCATCCACATAAATACTCTGACGATCCAAACCGTACACAATAGCTTGACGTACAAGCTTATCCTTGAGCTGCTCATGCTTCAAATTGACTTGCAGGTATCCGTACGTGCTTGGAGTGTAAGGAATAATATTCACAAAGCCGAGCGCTTTCAGCTTCTCGATATTCTCGTCTGTTGCACTAAAAGAAGCGTAGTCTACCTCACCCGTTTCTACGAACTGCCATACATCGCCTTCCGTAGTTTTGTAGATGAAATGTTCTGTCTTTGGTTTACCTTTGAAATAATTCTCATTCGCTACAAAACGTACCTCTTGCCCCGGAATAAATTTCTCCAGCTTGTAAGGTCCATCCCCCAGTGGCTTCTCATGCAGCTTCTTGATGTATTCGAGATTTCCAAATGTATAGTCCTTGCCATAGTAAGCTTTAGACAATACATTCGAGCCGAGCTGTACCAGCGCTGTTGCGTTGGGCTGCTCAAGCGTAGCTGAGATCGTCTGTGGATCAATCACCTTAATCCCTTCTATCTTTGGAGAAGTACCTTCTTTATAGGCTTTGCCGCCTTTAATATTTAGGGATGGAAGCTGCGAGCTACCGTCATACGATTTGTCGTATTGGATCGTCCAAGTAAAGGCTACATCATCCGCTGTTAATGGAGAACCGTCGCTGAATTTCAAATCTTTTTGCAAATGGAACGTGTATGTAAGCTGATCGTCCGAAACATCCCAGCTCTCCGCAAGCTCCGGTGTTGGAATGCCTTTATCGTCTACAGTTACGAGAGATGCGTATAGCAGTGAGGATACATTGCCATCATAACCACTTTGCTGAAAATACGGAGTGAAAGCCCCACTTGGGTCCGTTAACCCTACGATAATGGTGTCTGTGCGTTTCTGTGCAACTGCTGGAAGTTTGGACAAATCAGTTGCGGTAAAAGGCTCGCTTAGCGCACCAGCAGGAACAATTTCTGGCGTAGTTGCTGCTTCCACATTAGTTGAATTGGACCCTTTAGCCGCATTGTTCGCGGACGAGGATTCGTTAGTACTGTTGTTAGCGCAAGCCGAAAGTAACAGTGAACCCGTAAGCAGTAATGAAGTGATTACAATCGCATTTTTTCTCATGTACCTATCTCCCTTTTCTCTCTAATAGAATAATAACTATAATTCCTACCTGTTAAGTATGAATAACTCCTGATGTTCATTATAGAAAGGTTTTTAAGTTCTGTAAAGAGAGAACTTTAAAAAAATTCTCCACAAACAGAATTATGCAAATATTAAAAAAAAAAAAAAAGCCAAAACCCTCTCTGCATAAGAGAATTCTGACCTTCAGACCGTACAATTTTTTCGAAATCTTTATTTTAAATAATCAAAAAGCTGCTCATTCATCCGATGAATGCCTTCCAGACGCAGACTATATCCGGTGACATTCTCACCTTCAATATAGGCATGAAGCAAACCTGCACAGCGAAGATTAAAAATATGATCGTGAACGATCCCCTTCGAGATTCCTGCATGCTTTACAATTTCGGTAAACGTTTTGCGGCCACCGCTAAGGGCTTGGAGGATTTTCAGGCGGCTTTTTTCGCTTAGACTACGAATCGTTCTGTACATAAATGGTGAAATCTCTTCGTTCTCTATCGAAATCCAGGCCGCATAATGACAGATCGTTAATTCACCGTAGCAATAGATGATATTAGCAGGCTGAAAATGGTACTGTGGAATCAGAACGAGCTTCTTGAGCCCATCCGTAGGAATGAAGTAAAATCCGTTGGTCGTCTTGTTCACAAAATCAGCCGTTTCCAGTTCATTAAGCTCCATGTTCTTCAAATCTACATGCTGCTGTAATTTGCTTAGAATCGCAGGATTACATTGACTAAAGTACTGGCGGTTCCATTCGGAGAGTAAAAACACTACGCGATTACGGTAATCCTCCATATGGCTTGGAAAAACCTTTACATATTTTGATAAGGTCTCATATAACTCGCCAACAGATAACCCTTCAATCCAGTTCAACACACTGTCTACATCATCCTTAAATGGACAACAGTAAATGAGCAGATTCAACATTTTCCATTCATTATTTAGTTCGGTTTCTTTCAGGCGTGATAGCAGTTCTTGACTGAGGCTGCTCTCAATTTCTGTGACCCACGCCATTCCTAAATCAATCTTCTTATAGGATTTTTTGCACAAATAAGTATGTAAGCTGTTCAATAATTCATAAATGGACCTAAATTCAACCTCAACCTTGTATTCCACAATGATTCCTCCTGCTAGCGGTTCTTTTCAGTAGTGAGATATTCTCTTAATCTTATTGTATTATCCTGAGTATACGCAAGCTACTTTATAAACGGGAGTGTATAAAAATTCATTGACTGCTGATTGACTGCTGATTGACTGCTGATTGACTGCTCATTGACTGCTCATTGACTGCCGTTTGACCGCAGAATTTCTGCGTATCTAACTTTAATTTAGGTTTGTTTGCGAGGTGTTCGTGCAAGGGGACTTCTACTCGTAAAATACAGCTAAGGGACATTTCAGTACGGTTGCATCGGGGATCTTAACCCATGCGATCAACCACCTAGTCATAGCGATTCCATCGGTAAAATATACTCTAACGAAGTTGCTATCGGACACAGTGGACCTTATAAGCAGTATTCCCCTAATTTGTGCCTTTTCCAAAGGATAGCTGCAATGGAGTCCGAAAGCTCCAATGGATGATTATGATGACAGGAGTTTTGGACATGTTGAGGTCTCAAGGATTCCCATGTTTCCGGCAGTCCCGGATGTTCCTGCATCAGAGTGCCGGGAATGTCTGGCCCGCCTTACGTATCCAGCACACTAGCTTGTCCAGAAATTCCAGCCCCACCTTCTCAGCTCGCCAAAAGTCACTCGATCGCGTCAGAACAAACATTACAAGCAACTGCCTCGAGTAACAAGAGCACATTATTCACACCAATAATCCTAACTTCCTCGGTAAATCCATCTATGGAACGCCATCAAACATCCAGGGCGAGCAATCAATCTGCTTCGTTCCTCGCTTTTTGCAAATCGTGGTAGTAAAATATAGGCAATAACATTTTAGGAGTGAAGCCATAAGATGCAAATTCAAACTGGAACAGGACGTTTTTTTGTTGCGAATGACGGTAAGGACCTTGCCGAGATCACATACAGTTTGGATAAAGATGCTGGGGAATTGGTCATTGACCACACTCGTGTCTCTGAGGAACTGCGCGGTCAAGGTACCGGTGAAGAACTTGTACGGGCTGTTGTAGATAAGGCTCGAAATGAAAATTTGAAAATTGTTCCTGTGTGCTCCTATGCAGCTCATCAATTCGACAAGCATCCGGAGTATAAGGACGTGCTGAGCGGAAACACAGGCGAGCGAGACTGATCTCCGTTCCCGTTTCCGTGAAGCTTTATTAACCTATTCGAACTAATACACTTAGTTCAAATACACATTAGGAGGAAACGGGTTTGACTACTACCGATACTTTGAGAAATATAGAAGAATTACAAGAACGTTGTGAGCAATATGACGGAATTTCACTGAAATTGAATTGGGATATGCTTCGCCAGCCATCAAGCGTAGGAGATACGGAATGGCTCGTGACTTATGAAGATGAATTACTCGTCGGCTTCTTAGGACTTTATGGATTCGGAAGCGATATGGAGGTCTGCGGCATGGTTCGGCCAGGCTACCGCCGACGGGGCATCTTCACCTCACTGTGGAACCGAGCGCAGACTATTATCCAACGGGGCAATGTCGCTACCCTACTTCTAAACGCTCCCGCTGCTTCGTCATCTGGTGTAGCATTCCTTCGAACACTACCACTACAGTTTAATCATGCGGAATACCAAATGAAATGGGGCGGAAATTCGGTTGCTTCTTCTGAAGCAAGCTCAGCCACAGGGACTGTGATCTTACGCCCTGCTCGTGAAGACGAAGCCCCAATTCTTGTTGAGCTGGATTGTGGAGGCTTTGATATAAAGACAGAAGATGCTGCCGAACTCTATGACCTGCAGAAACAGGAAGGCCTGCAAGAACATATTATGATCGAAATGGATGGACAACCTGTTGGTAAAATGCGGCTGTGGACCGAAAATAATGAAACCTGGATTTATGGATTTACTGTCAGCAAGAAGCTACGGGGGCTAGGCATTGGACGAAGTGCTCTTCTTCAAACGATCGAACGAGAACGTAAAAACTATAATGGAATTAATCTCGAGGTCGCTCTAGATAATCCCAATGCGCTTAAGCTTTATGAAAGCTGTGGCTTTATCATTCAGAATAAACAGGATTATTACCGTTATATCGGCTAATCCATAGAAATAAAGCCTCCTGTCTAATGGGCGTTTTCGCCTGTAGAGCAGGAGGCCTTATTTTATTATAAGAAGTAATCACATGAGCCCAAAGCCTCCAACATTAGCTTCGCCTCTATCATTTCTACGGTCACTACAGTTTAATGAGCCATCCGCGTGCACTTCCTGCTCCAGAAATACAGATAACAATCGAACATAATCCAAAGACTCCTTATACGGGACTGCATTTCCGTTGTAAGAGTATTTACGACCCTCTAGCAAGGAGTAGATTTCCACGGTCTCCGCAGGTTCACCGTAAGCCGCATAACAAAAGACGTTAGTCATATGCAAAAAGCCCGCAATTGTATCCTCATTGCCATTCACCATAAATTTCTGAATGTTCAGGCTTCGACCATTCTGAATAGAATTCCAAGCTAATTGAGTAATCATCGAAAGCTCCAAGTTCAGCTCCGGGACTGGCACATACCACTGCTCGTATAGCATAACCGGAATTTCCAGTAAATGATTGGTCGAAACGATACGCATTAGTTCATCCGCTATACTTGTCTTGATATCCCAATATTGCAGTAATGAAGGAAAAGCATCCCCTCTAGGCGGCCAACGACGCTCTAACAGAAATTGTATCGGTATCTCCCTTCGAACTTCAGGCAGCAAACTATAAAAGTCGTTAAGTGTATGCCCTACAGCATATTGAACCTGCTGGCGCCAGCGTGGGAGCCCGGTCGCTGGAGCTCCGCTTGATAAATTCTCGGCCCCACCAAGCATAATGTGCTCCACTCGATAATCATGCAGTCGTTTATATGGAGGCGTATGTAAATTCACTTGTTTCTTCATCCAACTTCCTGCTGGCCCGCCCATCCTATGATGCCACCATACAAGCTTCGATAAATTGACGACCGAATTGACGGCAGGCTTCTTTTTCAGCAGCGTTCGGGCCATATTCAATCTTAAGACTATCCTGTAATATCACAGCTCCACGTTCCTTTAACTTCTCCACGAATAAGTCCACGGCTCCACAATAAATCGCGTACCCTGTATCTCCACTTCCAAAAACTGCTGACTTCATAGCAGTCAAATCAAGCTCATCCATCTCCTCATAGAAATCAAGAGCTTCATCTGGTATCTCTCCATCTCCCCAAGTATATGCTCCTAACAGAACGCCTTCATATGAATTTATCTCAACCGCATTACATTCAGTGACCGATTTCAAAACGGCTTCACCACCTGCTTGGCGTATTCCCTCTACAATCAACTCAGCCATTTCCTCAGTGTTTCCAGTTAGACTGGCGTATGCCACTAGCACTTTAGTCATCTTTCTGTTCCTCCCATTACTAAACATAAAATTTAAATGATTTGTGCTTCACCCCCATTCTATTTGATAATGATTATCATTGTCAAATGAATAAAATAAAAAAAAACGCAAACTCCCGTTTAATCACACGGTTGATGTTTGCGTTCAATCCCTTTTTTGTTCAAAATGTTTTAGTATGCTCCTTCGAGCAAGGTAATGTGATTACCATCTGGATCGCGGAAATTCATTTCTTTCCCGCCATACGCCATCGTAACCGGTGGCTGACAATCCAGTCCCTTAGCCTTTAACTGCTCGTACGTCTCATCGAGATTATCGCAGCCGAATACTAAATTAACAAAGCCAGTCGTGAGCTTTTCCCATTTCGTCTCATCCCAAATGATGATTCCAGGCTGCTTCTTGTCGAATCCAATCTTTGCACCATCAAAATTGCCGTAGCCTTCGAACGGAATTGGAATCCCTAGCACCTCCGAATAAAATGCAGCCAACGCAGCAGTATCCTTAGTGTAGATGTTAGTACCTTCAAAAGACGAAATCATAATTTGTCCCCTTTCATTCTCATCATCATAGTATCCATTTCTTACTTGAGTTTAACAAGGCTAGCATCCTTTGTATTGCAAAAATGCGACATTTATCTGCCCGCATAGACTAAAGCCTCAAGTGGTGTTCTTCCTGCATATTTTTTAAAACTGTTTATAAAATGAGGCTGATGGCTGAATCCATAAGTAAAAATAAGATCCTGAATATTCTTCGTCTGCACAGGCAGTTGATACATTTCCCGCCATACATTCTGAAATCGCACAAGGTCAGCTGTTTTTTTAGGGGATACACCTACGTATTCTTGAAAAAGTCTTTCGAGTTGGCGTCTGCTTAGATTAGAGCTGGTTTCCAAATCCTCAGCTGTTACCACACCCTTTTGTTTAATTAGGGTATAAATTGCATTCATCATCCGATCATTAGTCCGTCCTCCACGCTCAAGACGCTGAAAAAGATATGCCTCAGCTGCTGCTATCCTTTCATTCATAGAATTTGCTTGTTCCAGCAGAAGTCCTAGCTCTTTTTTAAAAGTACAAAAGTACTGGTCCACATCTACAAATGCATTCAGGACATCCCGGAGATGGTCATCTGCAAAAAAATGAACGGCCCAGAAATGAAATCGGATACCAAAGGTTGAGATCATACCCTTCCCCCTGTCTGAAGGGACTTCAAAAGGAGCATCATTGATGCCGGAAAAAACGGTAGTTGTTAAGCCTGTCGATTCATTCAGATTCCAAATAATGTCCATGCATGTATCTGGAATAATGGTTTCCATTCGAATTTTGTAACCAGATGCCTTGTCCACTACGTGAACGGATGCCTCTGTAGAAATACGCGGTGTAACAGAGCCCCAGAAACAGCGAATATATGGCTGCAAAGCTCGACTAGGTAGAAATTCACTAGTTTGTGCTGGATTTGCAGTTATCGGGAAATATAGAGGTGCGAGATTGAACATAAGCTGCTATTCTCCGATCATAAATATTGTAAAGACTCTGGTATCTGATCATACACAATCATTGCTTGATCTGCCAGAATAATAGCTGTGAGCATGGAAATATTATACACATTATCTTCATTGGATAAAATAAGCAGAGTGTTGGGCTTGTGCTTATTTTGTTTGTAGCTATATGGTGAAATGATGTACAATAAAGGCTAAATGAATTTTTGAAGGATGGATTAAAAAATGTATATAGCTAGCGACTGGAAAGACTATGAAGTAATTGACACTGGCGGTGGAGAGAAGCTTGAACGTTGGGGTGACATCATCCTGCGCCGTCCGGATCCACAAATTATTTGGCCACTCTCCAATGAGACAGCGAAATGGCGTGATGTACACGGTCATTATCACCGTTCCTCAGCGGGTGGTGGACAATGGGAAATGAAGAAAACAATTCCGGATGATTGGAAAATTAGTTACGGAAAATTAAAATTCCATTTGCGTCCTACGAATTTTAAACATACAGGGTTATTCCCTGAACAAGCGGCCAACTGGAGCTGGATGATGGACAAGATTGCGGCTGCTAACCGTCCGATCTCAGTACTAAATCTATTTGCTTACACAGGTGGAGCTACTGTAGCCGCAGCAAGTGCCGGCGCTTCGGTTGTTCACGTGGATGCAGCCAAAGGAATGGTGCAATGGGCAAAAGAAAATGTCCAGCTGTCCGGCCTAGGCGAGCGTCCAGTTCGCTACATCACGGATGACGTATTCAAATTCGTACAACGTGAACAACGTCGTGGTAGTAAGTATGATGCGATTATCATGGACCCGCCTTCCTATGGAAGAGGGCCTGGCGGAGAAATGTGGAAGCTGGAGTCCAGCTTATATCCTTTCCTTGAGAGCTGTATGCAAATCATGAGCGACAAACCTTTGTTTATGCTAATCAATTCATACACCACTGGGATTTCTCCAACGGTCCTACGTAATATGTTGTCGATGACCATGGGTAAACGTTATGGCGGGAAGCTCACCTCCGGTGAAATCGGTCTTCCGATCACTTCCTCCGGCATGAACCTGCCATGCGGTATTCTGGGACGCTGGGAGGCGTAAGCCATGACACAGCATTTATCTGGCAGCAACGAGCCGCTGGACGGAATATCGAAGCGCTTTGAAGTGTTATACGAAGATAATCATCTTCTAGGCATAGTGAAGCCCGTGAATATTCCTGTTCAGGAGGATGCTACTGGAGATCCTGATCTGCTCAATCTGCTCAAAGAAGATGTGAAGGAACGCTTCAACAAGCCTGGCAACGTCTATATGGGGCTAGTCCACCGCCTGGATCGTCCAGTTGGGGGTGCAATGATCTTTGCCAAGACATCAAAAGCAGCATCAAGACTATCCGAGTGTGTCAGAACTCACAGCTTTCATAAGGTGTACTTAACGGTCGTGCACGGTAAACCACCAGCATCTCATGGCCGTCTTACCGATACACTGCTTAAAGACGCCAAGAGCAATACCGTCACTGTCGTCCGTAAAGGAACCCCCGGCGGTAAGGAAGCCATTCTGGATTACACAGTACTTGGCAGCGCTGAGGGTTACAGCCTGCTCAAGATCGATTTACTCACCGGTCGTTCCCATCAAATTCGAGTGCAGCTCAGCTCCATCGGCTGCCCATTATACGGTGATCAGAAGTATGGGGCTTCGGTGAACAGACCTGGACAGCAAATTGCACTGTGGTCTGCACTTGTAGGCTTTCCCCACCCTGTTACTAAAGAAGAAGTAGAACTTATTTCCCTGCCCCCGCAAACCCATCCTTGGGATTTATGGTCCAAGGAATTACAAAAGAAGGCTATCCGTTAATGGATGGCCTTCTTTTTTAAAAATAAGTGTTGTTGTACTTTTTTAATAGCTTGTCATCGCAAGCTTGTACCTCAATCTATTTCTCCGGCCCTTGTCACCCCGATTATTCATGGTGTAGAACCTTCCGGTGTTGTTGTAACAACCATTTTGCCCATTAAATAGAGTAGTAGCTGTTGGTTATGAGAGGATATCGGATCAAGCGCTTCTGCAAAAAAATCACTGCGGATCTTCAAACCACGTGCAGTCTCCTGCGTTCCAATTTCCGTTATACTCACCCATACAATACGGCGATCCGCAGCATCTCTCTCCCGAATGATAAGCCCATTTTTCTCCATCCGATCAAGTAACATAGTAACCGCTGCAGGACTGGTCGCCAGATGTGGAGCCAGATCAGAAGGCTTCATGGCATCACGTTCCTGAAGCAGTTCAAGTACTGTGAGTTGGGCATCCGTTAGCGATGGGGCAAGATTACTGTCCATATGTAGTTTGTAATCTTTTAAAATTTTATGCCAAATTTTACTGAATTCAGAAGCGTGCACACTGATTCCTTCCTTTCCTTGCGGTTCTATCCGGTATAACTACATTTTCGCGAAACAAATTCCATTTCCTGCAAAAGAAGAAAAATAAATCTTCATAACTGATAAGCGAGAAAATTAAAAAAAGGCACGTAGTCAATTCTCAAGAAGAATTGACTACGTGCCTTGGCTTGTTTACTTCACTGCTGGGAAAAGATTAACAATCTCATCCTTTTTCTCCACAGGGACAATCTGTTTGCCTGTAGAACGACGCTCTCCAAGTGGTGCAGATTCAGAAGAGAACGTGTGATGTGCATTCTCCCGTGTAATTGCATTAAGTTCCAGCGGCTCTCTGCAATAGAAAGCCCCTGCCAATTTACTGCCATTTGGCCGTACTCGCTTGCCTTCCTTAAATTCAAAGGTTGGCATCCCTTTGCCACCGCGGCTTTGAGATGGATAATCCACTAGTAATGAACGTTTCGCATATCCGATATCGGAGATAGAAAGGATCTCACCTTCATCTTCACTGACCCAGAAGCAAGAAATCACCTCATCGCCCTCACGAAGCTGAATGCCTCTTACACCGGATGCAACACGGCCCATAGGATTAACTTCATTCTCATGGAATCTAATACTCATTCCTTCACGAGTCACTAGTACAATGTCCTTGTCATTCGTACTAGTAACGACTGTAATGATCTCATCACCGTCTGCTACCTTACAGGCTGCTACGGCTCCAGAGCGGCTTGTAGAGTATTCCTTGAGCTCTGTACGCTTAACCTGACCTCTGCGGGTGATAAACACAAGGCTTTGCTGCGGATCATCAAGATTATTGACCGGAATCACGCTAATGATTCCATCCCCTTTAGACAACCCGATAACGTTAACAATCGCAGTACCAGGTTCTTTCCATTTAAACTCTGGAATCTGGTGAACCGGAAGTAAGAAGTACTGCCCCTTGCGCGTAAATACCAGCAGACTGTCACGGGTATTCACATCGAGCAGCTTAACGATATGATCGCCTTCTTTAACGCCTGAAGTATGACGTTCCCCACCAGAGCGGGTAAAGGAAAGCATACTTGTACGCTTAATATAACCGTCTGCGGAAAGTGCTACTAGCACATCCTCTGCGTTGACCAGCGCTTCAAGGCTAACCTTAAGCTCCTCAACTTCGCCTTGGATGAGCGAACGGCGATCGATCCCGTATTTATCGCGGATCTCCAGCAATTCCTTACGGATTACAGCTACGAGCTTCTTGTCACTTTCCAATATGCCACGCAGATGTGTAATCTTGACCATCATTTCATCCAATTCTTTTTGGAGTGAAGTAATCTCCAAATTCGTCAGACGATACAATTGTAAGGTAAGAATAGAATCCGCTTGACGTTCACTGAACCCGAACATCCACACGAGATTGTTCTGAGCGTCCTGACGGTTCTTCGATGCTTTGATGGCAGCGATGACCTCATCAAGAATATTCAGTGCCTTAACCAAGCCCTCTAAGACATGAGCACGGTCTTCTGCGCGTTCCAGATCAAATTGGGTGCGGTGAGTCACTACTTCACGCTGATGCGCGATATAGGCCTCCAGGATGGCTTTAAGGCCAAGCTGTTGCGGAGCCTTGTTGACGATCGCCACCATATTGAAGTTATAGGTAATTTGAAGATCGGTTTTTTTGAGCAGATATGCCAAAACGCCTTGGGCATCCGCTTCTTTCTTGAGCTCCACTACAATCCGAAGTCCTTCTCGTCCACTCTCATCACGAACTTCAGCAATGCCATCGATCTTCTTCTCTAATCGAATATTCTCCATGGAGGTAACTAGTCGTGATTTTACAATCTGGAATGGAACTTCCGTAATCACGATTTGTTGCTTGCCGCCACGCATATTTTCAATCTCAGTCTTGGAGCGTAAATAAATACGGCCTTTACCAGTACGGTAAGCATCCATGATGCCATCTCCGCCCATAATAGTGCCGCCTGTAGGGAAATCCGGACCTTTCATAAAGGTCATGATATCTTCTAGTTCAATATCCGGCTTCTGCATCACTGCGATACAAGCATCAATAACCTCCCGTAGATTATGTGGCGGAATCTCAGTGGCAAAGCCTGCGGAAATCCCACTCGTGCCATTTACGAGTAGATTCGGATACCTGGAAGGAACAACTACAGGCTCTTTGGCTGTATTGTCAAAGTTGTCCTTAAACAGCACCGTCCGCTTCTCGATATCACGCATCATCTCCATTGCAATCGGAGATAAGCGTGCTTCCGTATAACGCATTGCCGCAGCTGGGTCATCGTCCATCGAGCCCCAGTTGCCATGACCGTCAACAAGAACATGCCCCATCTTCCATGGCTGTGCCATACGAACCATACCATCGTAAATCGAGGAGTCACCATGTGGATGGTAATTACCCATTACATCCCCGACGGTTTTGGCTGACTTGCGGTACGGCTTGTCAGGCGTGTTGCCAGAATCGTACATCGCATAAAGAATCCGGCGCTGTACAGGCTTAAGTCCATCGCGGACATCGGGAATCGCCCGGTCCTGAATAATATATTTGGAATACCGACCAAAGCGGTCACCGACGACCTCTTCCAGAAAAGCCGGCAAAAATTGTTCTGATAAACTACTCACTTTGCTCACCTTCTGTTCCTCAAACTGCCCGTTTTATAATAGTATGGTGCTTCTCATGAACACTCCTGGGATTCTTGGACTTCCAGCCGCTGTTGTCTCCAGATTTCTTTGATTATACCGCTAATGCGGATAAAATCAGGAGACAAAGGCGGACGCTATCGCTCCTACAGTTCCAAAATTCCCCTACGTTCCAAGAATCACCAAGCTTTTAGAAAATCGGGATTATCGTCACTTGCAGCACTACTAACTGCAGCTACTCTACAATTTCAGTGAAATCGACATTTTCAACAATCCAACGTTTACGAGGATCGACCTTATCACCCATCAGTGTAGAAACACGACGCTCAGCCTTAGCCGCATCCTCAATCTGCACTTGAAGCAGTGTACGCGATTCTGGATTCATCGTTGTTTCCCACAGCTGATCAGGGTTCATCTCACCCAATCCTTTATATCGCTGAAGCTCGAAGTTTTTGCCGAATTCCTTTAAATAATTTTGCAATTCTTCGTCACTCCATGCATATCTTACGGTCTCCAGCTTGCCCGTTTTGCGGGTCAGCTTATAAAGCGGAGGCTGGGCGATAAAAACCTTTCCGGCATCTATTAACGGCTTCATATAACGATAGAAAAATGTCAGCAGCAGCACCTGAATATGCGCTCCATCTGTATCCGCATCGGTCATAATGATAATTTTGGAATAATTGCTGTCTTCGACAGTAAAATCCGGGCCAATTCCTGCACCAATCGTGGAAATGATTGCTTTATATTCATCGTTCTTCAGGATATCCAGCAGCTTGGCTTTTTCCGGATTCATAGGTTTCCCTTTTAGCGGCAAGATCGCCTGAATCTTTGAATCACGGCCTTGCTTCGCTGAGCCACCGGCTGAATCACCTTCTACGATGAACAGCTCAGTACGTGTAACGTCCTTGGACTGCGCAGGTGACAATTTCCCACCAAGATTCGAGCTCTCGCTACGTTTCTTACCTGTACGAATCTCATCGCGGGCTTTGCGAGCCGCTTCCCGAGCCTTCGAAGCCTGAATTGATTTTTTCAAAAGACTCTGTGCTACCTGTGGGTTTTCTTCCAGGAAACGAGCCATATTCTCAGATACGATATAGTCTACTGCACTACGGGCAGAAGCACTTCCGAGCTGATCCTTCGTCTGTCCAACAAACTCAACCTCGGACATTTTAACACTAATGACAGCCATCATACCTTCGCGCAAATCATTTCCTTCTAAATTCTTATCCTTTTCTTTAAGCAACTGTGTACGGCGGGCATAGTCATTTAACACACGAGTATACGCAGTTTTAAAGCCCGTCTCATGAGTACCCCCGCTACGAGTAGGAATGGAGTTAACGAAAGAAGCCAAGGTTTCCGTATAGCCCCCATTGTACTGAAGAGCTACCTCCACTTCGATATCGTCTTTTTCTGCGCTGAAGTGAATAACGTCATGCAGAACATCCTTGCCCTCATTCAGGAATTGCACAAATTGGCTTGCTCCACCCTCGTAAAAGAACTCGTCCTGACGATTACTCCGCTCATCATGCAGCGTAATACGCAGACCGGAATTCAGAAAGGCAATCTCCTGTACCCGCTCTGCCAGCGTGTCATAATTCAGGGCAATTCCATTTGGAAAGACGCGAATATCCGGTTTAAAAGTAATTTTCGAACCGGTTTTGTTGGTGTTGCCTAAGATTTCAAGGCCCGTTACCGGCTCGCCAACATGCTCTTTCCCCTTCTTGTCCACCCAATATTCAAAACGTTGACGATGGATTTTGCCCTCACGATAAATCTCTACTTCAAGCCATTCAGACAAAGCATTCGTTACTGAAGCCCCTACGCCATGCAAACCGCCTGATTTCTTGTAACCAGATCCACCGAATTTACCGCCTGCATGCAAAATTGTAAATACAACCTGCGGCGTTGGCACTCCTGTCTTATGCATTCCAGTTGGAATTCCACGGCCGTTGTCTGTCACTGTTACTGAGCCATCTTTGCGAAGTAGTAAGTCAATCTTCGTACAATACTTGGCTAAATGCTCATCCACAGCATTATCTACAATTTCCCATACTAGATGATGTAGTCCCGAAGAACTTGTACTGCCGATATACATGCCAGGTCGTTTGCGCACTGCAACCAGACCTTCGAGCACTTGAATGTCGTCAGCATCGTATCCAGTACGGCTATTCTCGCCGTTATTAGAAACTTCAGCAAACATATCGATCTGTTCGAGCATTCATGCTCCTCCTTCTTTTCTCTATACTAAAGCATTAGCGCCTTTGGCGTCCTTATAAGGACGGTAAGCCTTTTAGCGAGAAACATAAGATATAAAGTATAGGTGCAAAACTTATACGTTCTTATATTTCTAAAAATGCAAACAAACGTTTTCGTCACTTTGTACATTCTAATTCAAAATATCCCTTTTCGTAAAGACGGCGAATGAAATGATCACCGAAACAGCCCCCCATACTGCCAGTACAGCCATGGAAAATGACAAGGACATCCCCTCTATAGGGGCGGGAGTTCCTGACAAATAGCCGGTCAGTCCAAGATTTACCATAAATAAATATTTCGCTGTTGTCCAGGCTGAAGCCATATTGGTCAAAATATTTCCAGCGATCAGCGCTGCCATCATGACCACTATACTAGCAGCAGTGCTCCTTACAAGTACAGAGATCATAAAAGCAAGCAGGGCAACTACAACGCTTACGAACCAGACCAATCCACCTTGCATAAGCATATATTTCCACTGTGGTATTGCATGTACAGTAGACATATCTACCGAGTCCCCACTGATCTTAAAGCCTGTAAAAACAGGGATATTGAAGCCCTTATATCCAAAAGCGAGACCAGAGATCAAATAGCTGATCACAAATGTGGAGAGTACGATGAGTGAGACAAACATAAGCAGTGCCGCCATTTTGCTAAACAAAACTTTCCAACGCTTAACTGGCCTTGTCAGCAGCATTTTGATCGTCCCTGTAGTCCGCTCCGCAGAAACTAAATCCGAAGCTACAGCCATAATGAGTAGTGGAATAAATAAAGTAACGGAATTATCCATAAACTCACGGGTAAAGGTAACGCCACTTGGCTCGTTCGGATTCACATCATGGTGAAGGTAATATTGAAGCTGCTGTACAAATATTCGCCGATAAGTCTTCCATTCCTCTGGAATCCGGTCGCTACCCAAAGAATTTTGATTATCAATGATCTGCTGCTGGATCTCCAGGCGCCAATCGGAGTTGAATTTATCTCGGCTACGCTCAGCAGATCGCATTTGCGCGTAGGTGAACATAGGCACCAGAACAATCAGAATCAGCAGTATAACATAAAACCGTTTCTTTTTTATGATTTTTAAACATTCATTACGGATTAGCGGAAGCATATTATTCAACGTTCTCACCCTCCGTTAGTTTCAAGAATAGCTGTTCCAGTGTCGGATTGATTTTATGCACAGCCCTAACTTCGATTTCAGCAGTCACCATAACAGCCACAATCTCGGGGATCAAATCCTGCTCCATAATTGTGATTAAAGAATTCGGGCCCATACCTGCAATTATTGAATCATCCAAGGTAACGTCTTCCAGATTCTGAATCTGAATATCTGGGCGATCAGCCAGTAATGTCCTAGCTTCAGCAAAAGGCTCTAGCTCCCAAAGTACATACGGCGAATTTCGGGCAATAAGCTCATCTACCGAACCCACTGCAAGTACTCGCCCTTTACTAATAATCGCAACACGGTCGCAGAGAAGCTGGATTTCACTAAGTAAATGACTCGATACAAATACCGCCAACCCCTCATCTGCTAGCTTGCGTATAAATTCTCGCAGCTCCTTAATTCCCTTTGGATCTAAGCCATTTGTTGGCTCGTCCAGAATAAGCAGACGCGGATGTCCCAGAAGAGCCTGCGCTATACCAAGTCGCTGCCTCATCCCAAGCGAATATGTACTTACCTTATCATGGATTCGTTGATCTAACCGTACGATATCTACCACTTCACTAATGCGAGTATTATCAATACCAGGCTGCATCCGGGCAAAATGCTGTAAATTCTCCCATCCCGTCAAATAGGTATATACCTCAGGGTTCTCCACGATAGAGCCAACAAATTGCAACGCTTTTTCCGGATTTCGGTTTACATTGTAACCACATACCGTAATCTTGCCCTCGCTTGGACGAATCAAATCGACAAGCATTCGAATCGTAGTTGTCTTTCCAGCTCCATTGGGTCCGAGGAAGCCAAAAATTTCTCCTTTTCTCACATCAAACGTAACATCATCTATAATCCACTTTCGCCCTATTTTTTTCCGTACCCCGTCTACAGACAAGACGACCGGACTGGATTCATCACTGTTCGCTTTTGTCATATTCTCTTTAGCTCCTTGTTAAACACAAATCATCTTTCTTAGAAAGCTGGCTCTCAATTGTGTTCTAGTGTATAGCCTGAATGAATCGCTCTCCGATTCGCTGATAGCCATCCCCATTGGGATGAAAATGATCCGTTGATAAGTATTTGTCCAAATGCTTGTTAAACAAGTCGAAGGTTGGAACCAATGTCATATTGCTGTGCTTATTAATAACATCCATTGCCGCATTATTCCACTTCGCAACCGCCTGATTACCTGGTACAAGCAGATCTGGTATATCACCAAAGGGGTTGTATAGACCCATATAATAAATTTGAGCATTTGGATTGATTTCCGTGATTTTCTGCAGAATCTTACCTAATCTTCCTACTGCTTCTGGAAGGGCTGCTAGCAAAGACTCTGGAGTCAGCTCTTGATCGGTCGTGGATTCACTTTGAAGTGCGCCACTATTCTGCAAAATATTGGAGTCCTTGAATAAATCATTCCCTCCGATCGAGAGCAGAATGACATTCGCCATATGCAGCGCGTAATCTACACCATCTTCTTCCAGCTTGCTTAGCAGTCCTGCAGTAGTTAAACCATTAATCCCCATATTCCCTAAAAAATCAACCTCAACACCTTTAGCAGATAAACCACTAACTGTACGCTTAACAAATCCTTCCCCGGTGTTATCACCAGTTCCCTTGGTTAGCGAATCTCCGAGAGCAACAACTTTGAGCTTCTTGTCAGCTTCCGCCGCTGGAGCAGCTGTTTGTTGAGGTATGTTGGTGTCTGCGGCTTCTCCAACCGGATAGATAATGTCTCTGACCGCATAAACTAAACCTACAATTAGAATTATGGTTGTTACTATGGAAATCAGGCTAACGCTGCGCCATGTCCACTTTGAATCATTCAAAGCCATCCCTCCGTGTGCCGTTCTATTATGTATTGTTCCACAATTTACAAAGATCTTAACTATGTACATAAACATAAATCTTCCATACCGGTTTTGCAAATGTCTAGAACAGAAATAAATCCAGCTGCTCCGCTTATTTAACCCAAATATGAATACGAAAATTCTCAAAAAAATTCAGCGATTAAAGTTTGGGCACAAAAAAACGTCCCCCGATTTTCATCGGAGAACGTTGATTTCAGTAATGATATTTTCAATTATTTACCAATAAATTCTTGAACCCAATAGTTATTGTCATAACCTACACCGATATAATTGAAATTAGCATTCAAAATATTAGCTTTATGACCAGGACTATTCATCCATGCTTTCATTACTTCTTCTGGTGTTTTTTGACCCATAGCAATGTTCTCGCCTGCGGCGTTATACGTGATCCCAAAGGATTTCATCATATCGAATGGTGAACCATACGTAGGTGAAGTATGTGAAAAATAGTTATTAGTACGCATATCCGTAGCTTTTGTAGCTGCTACTTTATGAAGGCTGTCCAATCCAGAAACAGGTTTCAGACCAGCTGCTGCACGCTCTTTATTTACCAGCGTTACGATCTGTTGAACATAAGTTCCTTTATTGCTCGCAGCACCTGTACTAGGTGTAGTTTCTGTAGGTTTAGTTACAGGCTTAGTTACAGTAGTCGTATCCGAAGGTTTAGTTACAGGCTTAGTTACAGTAGTCGTATCCGAAGGCTTAGTAACCGGAGTTGCGGTAGATGTATCTTTATTTGGAACCGTTCCTGTTTGAGGCTTGGACACCACGATTGTGCTATTAAAAATAGGGAATCCCTGTAGTTTGGCTTGTTTTAGATATTGTAAAACTTGCTCATAGCTAGTACCTGATTTAATTACTGTTACTTCAGTTGAGGCCGCATTCGCTTCGAGTGGAAGTGAAATACTAAGGGCCATAACAGCTGCTACACTACCACCAATAATTGCTCTTAATCTCTTGTTCTTCATTCTGCCATCTCCTCTTTCTTGTGTGTAATATATGTTTCTGCTTAGAGTGACCAGCTACAAATGTTACAAAGTTGTAATTTGTTCCTCAGTCATTGTAGCATAATTCTATCAGCTGTGCTCTTCTAATTTTTAACATTTAATAGTCTTGACTGTAAGTTTTCTGAGTCTGAATGCATTAGATTTTCACGATAAAAAACAAAAAAAGTCGCCATTCTCGAGAGAATAGCAACTTCTAAGTGCTAATGGATATGAGGTAACTAGTGAAACGACTGCCAAAAGTCTCCCTCAGTAGAGATAAGTCCCATAATTTCTGCGTATGGAATACGGAAAGTGGGAAAACCCGCAACATAAGGAGCAATCTCATAAGGAGCAAAATAAAGATACAACGCTTCATTATCTACAAAGAAAGGCTGATCCGAGGTAATTCCTTTATACGTATCCGGAAAAACATAAGAGTATTGAGGGTCATTCTCAATCTGCTTTCCGACGATTTTACTTAGCTTCTCCACATATCTGCTTCCTGGCTTGAACAGATCACCCAGCTTATAGAACCTTCCATTTCGCAAATTAGTATGGGTATAGATTTTGGTAGGCATACCGTGGGCTGCTCCAAAAGGATATCGATAACCCGTTAATTCCAGCACTAGAAGGTTTTTGCGGAAAAAGGACACTGAAAAATCACCATTGTAACTGAAATCCTGTGTTGCTCCATTACTACCTGGGTCTTCAACTAGCGAAAGCTTCCGTAATTTATCATTAACCTCTCTAGAAACTTCCGCACTTGCAATTCCCTCAACAACCGGATAGTAAACCAGATAATCCCTGTTCGGTTTGTACTTCTTCTCTACTACGGAATATGGCGGTCTCAGTGGGATGACTCCATTTTGCCTCCAAATCTGTTTCCCTTGACGATCATAATATGCTGTACGTTGATCTATATCTGCTCTAATTAGGCGCCCACTGAGGGTAAGTGTTCCCGTCCCTTGAATAACTGGAGGCTGAGCTGCTCTTTTTCCAGTTCGATCTATAAAAAAAGTCTCCTTAGCATCATACACAGACGCCAGTCCGTCCTGATAATTATTCACACCAAGCAGGGTATGATTGCTCAGAATCGCTCCTGTCTCTGCATCAGCGATAACGTACCGTGAGCCTCGATAAGGTTGACTAGGGAATATTGGTGTTCCTATGGCTGCTCTGCCCTCACCAAGCTGCAGGACTTCATAATATTTCGCAGGGATGATCATTTTTCCTTGTTTATCAATCAGCCCATAGGCGTTGCCATAGTTCTCCGCGGTGTTCACCACTGCACGCCCCTCCGAAAAAGGTAAGGCAGAAGTGAATTGTGGCTGAATAGCTACTGTTCCATCAGTGTTTAAGTAACCGTACTTACCGTTCTCAGTCGCTTGATAGGAGAGCAGCCCATCACCCGGACTCCCTACGAATGGATGATTGTACGTATGCAGAATCTTCCCTTCAGGATCAATGAGTGCGTACTCCCCCTCTTTAATCTTGACTAAAGCCACACCATTCATGAAATCATTGGCATCCAAATAAATTGCAGGCAAAACCTCTTTGCCTTGCGCATCTACATACCCGTATAGGGATTGACCACCCGTTGTGTTTTGTTTCGAAAATAATGCAAGTCCCTCATGTAATGAGTTTAGATAATCATAACGGGCTGGAGTCACCTCTTTACCTTTTTCATCAATAAATGTGTACCCTTTCGCATCTGATACTACTGCGCGTCCTTCCGAAAAAGGGGCAATAAACGAGTAAATGGGCTTCACCCGCTCCCGTCCAGAGCTGTCGATCAGTCCGCTACTGTTTTTTCGTTGTACAATTGCTAGCCCATTTTTCTGAAAATCCTCAGCATATTCGTATCTAGGTTCAATCTGAACACGACCTTCGTCGTTAATATATCCCCAAAGCGTACCCTCTTTAAGATTAAAGGGCGCCGGATGCAGCCCAGTATTTCTTAATTCGTCGTCAACCCACTCCGGTAATACATACGGCGTCTCATAAGGCTTATTAGAGTAGTCTACACGATATAATCCTGCCTCTGCTGGGATCGTAACGAACAGCTCCTCTTCTGTACGTATGAAATCTTCTTCTTGCTGCGTAATATATTCGTTCCAGCCAATGCCGTCCCATCTCCATACATCCGCTTGCAACGGACCATTGTCATTCCCTTTCCCCAGCTCATTCAATCTAATCCTTAACATCCAGTCGCTCCCCTTTAACAAAGGCATTTGCCTATAGAATATGGGAGAATGTTGATTTATGTGATTTTGATCTTTTAGATGTTGATGAAGTTGAAAACGCATCAAGCGAGTTAGATGTGTCGATACTGGTTGCACGGTGGGTATTAGGCGGGAACAAAAACTATTACACTTCATTTAGCTCAATTCAGTCGATTATCCGGGATTGATACCGTTCATTTACTACATTTCAAACAAAAACGAGTGCAGTGTCTGCGTATAATATAGGTTGGTCTTAACCGTGGAAGTCGGGGTAGGACTATCGGCGGCAGTAGGCGATAATGTTTGTGCGATGTTGTTGTAGCGATATTGGTTGTGACAGTGCAAAGCCATTGAAAGAGACATGCCAAAAAGCGTTTGCGGTAACTAGCAAACGCTTCTTCTGTCTTACCCCAGCGAGGTGATAATGAGAACAGAGAGGAACTTTGGAGCTGTAGAAACAAATGGGTCACCTTTGTTCTCAGATTCCAGCCGCTAACGCGGTATCAATCAAGGAATCTGAGAATAACAGCGATCGTAAGCCCAATATTTCCCGGAGTTAGCCCTTAATCACCCCGCGACCATGACTACTTCTTCGAAGAGTACTTCCGCATATCAAATGCGACTGCGGCTATAATGATCAAACCTTTGATAATTAACTGATAGTACGGGCTAATGCCGATAAAGGTCAGACCGTAGTTAATGAGAGTAAAGATGATAACCCCCACTAGAACACCCGGCACAGTACCAATGCCCCCGGTTGTAGATACGCCACCGACTACACAAGCTGCAATGGCATCAAGTTCATACATGTTACCGTAGTTATTAGTTGCTCCACCTGTTCTAGCAGCTTCCAGAACGCCTGCCAGACCATATAGCGCACCAGCAATAGCATAGATATAAATCAGGTTCTTGGAAACATCGATACCGGATACTTTAGCCGCCTGCATATTTCCGCCAATAGCGTACATGTTCTTACCCAGCTTGGTTTTATTGAATACCACCCAAACAATGGCGGCGACCGCCAGGGCTATGAGAACAATGTATGGTACTGAATATTTGCCGCTCCCGATGAAGCCGGACCCGATTTTGGTAAAATCAGGACGCAGACCGCCGATTGGCTGGGATTGGTTCGGGTCCATATCGAAGTACAGGGAGTTCAGCCCGTACACGATGAGCATTGTACCCAGGGTAGCTATAAATGGCGGAACGTGAAGCTTGGAAACGACAATACCATTGATAAGTCCACAGAGAAGACCAGCAATGATAGCAATTGCTATAGGAAGGATTACTTCCACTTGCGGAAGATCTGGAAAAAAACGACGGGAATAGTCTGGGATTTGCAGCATCGAAGCGGAGATAACCGCCGTAAAACCAACCACCCGTCCGGCGGACAAGTCAGTACCTGCCGTAATAAGGATAAAGGCAACCCCAAGCGCGATGATAACGCGTGTAGACGACTGAATCAGTACGTCACGCAAGGTGTTGATGGACATAAAGTTTGGATCGTATATGATGATCCCCATAATCAGCAGTACCAGCACGATGTAAATCGCGTTTTGAGTCACAAAGGATTGAGCTTTTTTTACGTTCATTTGTAGTGATCCCCCTTAAAATTACGCAAGCATATTCTCCTATCCTTACTCCTTAATGCTGTGCAGCGAGACGCATAACTTCGGTTTCCGTAGCTTGCTCGCCTTCTAATATTCCTGTAAGCCGTCCTTCCGACATGACCATTACACGGTCAGACATTCCGAGCAGCTCCGGCATTTCAGAGGAGATCATAATGATACTCTTCCCTTGCTGAGCCAAGTCAGCAATTATGGAGTAAATCTCGAATTTAGCCCCTACGTCGATACCGCGAGTCGGCTCGTCCAGAAGCAGGATTTCGGGCTCAGTAAGCAACCATCTGGCGAGCAGCACCTTTTGCTGATTACCACCAGAAAGATTCATGATTAGCGTTTTGGTTGTAGGTGTTTTAGTTCGTAATTTTTCAATCATTTTATCTACTTCAACTTTTTTCTTCTTGCTATTCAGCAGGAGGTACGGTTTTTGGTAACGATGTAGATTAGCAATCGCACCATTCTCATGGACAGATAAAACTGGGAAAATACCTGTTACACGACGTTCTTCGGTAAGCAAAGCCATTCCGTGTTTCTTAGCATCCTTCGGAGAATTGATAGTAACCTCCTTGCCTTTAATAGAGATCGTTCCGGATTTCAAGGCTCGCAGACCGAACAACGCCTCAATGACCTCAGTTCTCTGGGCACCTACCAGACCCCCAATACCAAGGACCTCTCCACGTCTTAATTCGAAAGACACATCTTTAAATGATCTTTCCTCAGGGGAGGTTAAGCCTTCCACCTTCATGTATACTTCACCAGGTACGTTGAAGCGCTCAGGGAAACGGCTAGTCAAATCGCGGCCCACCATTTTGGAAATGATAATATCTGTAGTTAATTCCGCTGCTGGCCAGGTTCCGATTTTTTTACCGTCACGCATAATAGTAACTTCATCAGAGATGGCAAGAATCTCTTCCATTTTGTGAGATATATAGATAATAGCTACGCCTCTACTTCTGAGATCCCGTATGATCCGGAATAAATGTTCCACCTCCACACTGGTTAGGGAAGAAGTGGGTTCATCCATTACAATAACTCGGGAGTGAAAAGAGACAGCCTTCGCAATTTCAATGGATTGGATTTTGGATACGGAAAGCTTACCCACTAATGTTTCGGGATTCAGATCGATATCCAGATCTTTAAACAAATTTTCCGTGTCAGTGAACATTTTCTTATGGTCGATAAACTGAATGGGGCCGATTCCCTTCGTTGGAAAACGTCCTAGCCAGATATTCTCCATAACACTTCGGAACGGCACGGGATGCAGCTCCTGGTGAATCATCGATATACCGCTTTTTAACGCATCATTTGAACTGCTGATGGATGCCTTCTCGCCATCCAAAAAGATCTCACCGGCATCCGGTGAATAAATACCAAAGAGACATTTCATAAGTGTAGACTTACCTGCACCATTCTCGCCCATAAGGGCATGCACCGAACCCGGTCTGACCTTTAAACTAACATCATCCAGCGCTTTGACGCCGGGGAATTCTTTCGTAATATTGTTCATTTCCAGCAAAAACTCAGCTTTTTCCATGTTGTTACGCCCCCTACGCTTTTTTTCTTTTTTATGAGAGGCACAGCGGTTCCATCCTGTTCCCTGCCTAAAAGAAATACCGAGGAGCGGTTATCCGCTCCCCGTGCTGTCATATGATCATGAGTAACTCTGTAGCCGAGGTTAATTACTTAGCGTCAGCTATGTTGTCTTTCGTAATCTTTTTGTAGGAAATCCATACGTATTGGTTATCAGTAATATCAAAACCTACATTATCTTTCGTAGGCGTTTCGCCTTTAGCAAGCAGAGCGGCAACTGTGATAGCAGCCTTACCTTGGTTATTCGCATCATTCAGCACCGTTCCAAGCATTGTTCCATCTTCCAGCGCTTGAATCGCAGGAGCAGTTGCATCCACACCTACTACCGGCATAAATTTGTCACCTGTAAAGTAACCTGAAGCTTTCAGAGCTTCGATTGCACCGAGGGCCATATCATCGTTGTTAGCAAGAACAGCTTCAATTTTGTCGCCGTGGGAGCCAAGGAATGCAGCCATTTTTTCTTGTCCTTTTACGCGATCCCACATTGCTGTATCTTCAGCCAGTTTCTCCACCTTGATTCCTGCATCTTCGATAGCTTGAATAGAGTAAGTAGTACGAAGCTCAGCATCTTGGTGTCCTGGTTCGCCTTTCAGCATTACATATTGGAGAACTCCGTCGCCGTTCTTGTCCGCTTCAGGATGCGCTTTCCAGTAGTCAACAATCAGTTGGCCGGACATTGTACCAGACTCTTCTGCTTTCGCACCTACATAATAAACCTTATCCCATTTCTTCATATCTTCAGGAAGCGGTTCGCGGTTAAGGAATACCACTGGAATGTTTGCTGTTTTTGCTTTTTCGATAATGACGCCAGCAGCTGTACGGTCAACTGGGTTAATCAGCATTCCGTTATATTTTTTAGTGATGAATAAGTCAACCTTATCATTTTGTGTTGGTTGTGAATTTTGGCTATCTACGATATCTACTGTAGCGATGCCTTTAGCAGCACTATCGATAGCGTTACGAACACCTGTCATAAAAGTATCGTCAAATTTGTAAATGGCGACCCCAACTTTAGGCGTTTCTGTTGTAGTGCCCGAGTTCTCAGTCTTTGGAGCGTTAGTTGCCTTGTCTGCAGCACTATCTGTAGTTTTGTTGTTGCCACCACAGCCTGTCAGAGCAGCACCCAGCAAAGCACTAGCTAATAGAACGGAAGTGATTTTTTTCATTATTCATTGACCTCCTATTTATACTTCTTTTTTATTTGCCCCTGATCGTCTCGGGTACATCCATATTATGCAACACCTGAAAACGCTTGCGAATATAAAATCCTACTCATTACTATAAAAATTCTAATGAACCCAAGAAGAAATATAAGGATGATTTTCATTTAAAATTTATACTTTCTTATCTTCTAAAATAAAAAACGAATACCGCCCCATTCAAGGATGGTATCCGTTTCACGTTAAATCAGCATCTATCTAACAAATGGAAATAACAGCTTTTGATTCTCAGGCCACAACATATTGTCCAAATCAATTAGCTTTGTTCCTGTATCGACGCGTTCTGGTACATCAATTCCTTCGATCACTTCAACGGCATGTTTTACAGCCAAATACCCGTTGCTAAAAGGATTCTGTATCACTGTTGCTTGAACAGTACCGTCCTGCAGCAATTCCATCATAGAAGGAGAGCTATCAAAGGCTACCATTTTAATATTTTGCAGCCCCCGACTTTGGATAGCCATTGCAGCCCCTTGTGAAGCAGTTTCATTCAGGCTCGCAATTCCTCGAAGATTCGGATGCTTCAGCAGCATCAGTTGTGTAAGATCTTCTGCATCCTTAATACTGGAGGTCGTGTATGAAATCTCAACCACCTGTATATTCGGATAACGCGCAGTGTAATTTAAAAATCCCTTCTCCCGCTCCTCCGCGTCTCTTGCCCCATACTCAATGCCGTTAGAAGACTCCAGCTTCTCACTCTGCGTTGAATTGGTGAAGTTAATAATGCCCACCTCGCCGTAACCTTTTAACAGCTTGATCAGCCGTTCTGCAGATTTTTGACCCGCCTCATAGCCGTTCGAGCCAATATATGTCCTTACTCTTGCTGAACCTACTTCCGCATCTACGGATATCACAGGGATTTTAGAATAAGCAGCCTGATCTACAACCTGAGCAAGCCCCATGTAACTACTTGCAGCTAAAATAATCACGTCTGCTTTTTCTTTAATGGAGTCCTGCACCATTTTCACCTGTTCTGTGATGTCACTCTCAGAGTCCGGGGCTTTAAAGGTTAATTTAACGTTGAATTCCTGTGCTGCAGCTTCTGCTCCCAATTTAACCGTATTCCAGTAATCGCCCCTGTTCATTTTCACAATGAGATGAATATTACGGGTCTTATTTGTATTGATGTAATTGGGTGCTGAATTAAAACAAGAGGTAACTGTAGTCCATAACACCGCACACATTAACAAAGTTAGCCAAAAACGAAAGGTTTTCATGACGATGTCTCATCCTCCTTAAGCCCTTCACTGCCTTCGACTTTTGCTAATGCCGGGAAGATAAAGGTAACCGTAGTGCCTTCTTCAATTTCACTTTCAAAAGAAAGTCCATATTCACGGCCATAGTACAACTCAATACGCTCGTTCACATTTCTTACGCCTACCCCGGAACCACTCATACTCTTACTGCCGCCTGTCAAAATAACCTTCATAGTCTCCTTGGACATTCCTAATCCATTATCACTAATCCGTATGATGACAAGATTGTCCTTCAGTTCTGCTTGGATAGAGATAAAACCTTCATCAGGCATCATTTCTATTCCGTGATACAAGGCATTCTCTACAATAGGCTGCAAAATCAGCTTAATCGTCTGACACTGCAGTACCTCATCCTGTGCAATGATCTCGTAGCGGAATTTATTTTTAAAACGAAAGCTCTGAATGACGAGATAATGACGAATATGATCAAGCTCTTCCTGCACGGTAATCATATTATTCCCTTTGCTTAGACTAATCCGGAAAAACTTAGATAAAGACTGAATCATTGTAACGACCTCCTCCGTCTTACCACGCTCAGCAAGCCGGATCACAGAGTTCAAGGTATTGTACAAAAAGTGTGGATTAATCTGGGATTGCAGAACTTCAAGCTCACCCTTACGTTTCGTCTCTTGTTCATAAATAATTTGATCCATCAATTGACGAATACGCTGCAGCATGAGGTTAAAGCGTTTAGACAACTGTTCTACCTCATAGGCGCCACTTACATCGATTCGAGTATTAAGATCCCCTTCTCCTACCTGCTGAAGTGTCCGTTCCAGCTTACGGATCGGGCGGGCAATCCGCGCAGACAAAAAGACAGATACGATAATTACACATAAAATAACTACCGCTAAGAACCAGGATAAAAAGGTGTTCAGATCACGCTTGGTGGTCACGATCTCGTCATAATAAGCAACACCTACTATTTTCCACCCAGTCTGTTTTAGCGTTCGTACTGTAATAAATCGTTTTTCACCTGTAGATTCATCCAAATAACTACGATAAGCATATTCCAATACCGGCTCCACATTCTCATACTTTAAACCAGCATAAATAAGCTGCTGCTGCGGATGATACACGATGTTGCCTAATTGATCGAGGATGTAAGCGTATCCTCTTTTACCAAGCTTAACCTGCTTACTCAGCTCATCTATAGTGCGAAAGTTAAAATCCATAAGAAGGATACCCGTTTTTAGTACTCCCTTCTCCTGATATTGAATGAGTTTACTGATCGACACGACCCAAATATATTGACCTTTAAACAAGTTCTGAATATGGGGCGCCGAATAGGAGATCTCAGATGTTCTTTTGGCCGTTGTAAACCAGCTCTGGGTTTCTAACTGTGTGTTGCTGCGCAGTTTCTGTCCTGCTGTACCCACGACGTATTTCCCCTGTGGTGTAAAAACCGCTGCAGAAACCAGATCCTCTCTACTTCCCATTAACATGGCCATTCTTTCCATCAATAAAGCAGAGTCTACAGAGGGACTATTCGTAATTTGATCTTCTGCAGTTTCAAAAATATTTCGCATTCCTTTAACATAAAGCTCCAAATTGTAGTTCACTTGCTCAATAATCTGCTGCATATTCATATTGGCATTCTCTTCTGCTGTCTTCGCAAACTTGTTATACAGCATAAGGCTGACAACGACGGCTACAAGAACGGCAACGGATGTAAAAGTGAGCGTAATCGTTACTTGAATACTACGCAGCTTAGAGGACAATCGACGTTTCCCCCCTTTTGAATGCTGCGGCCGCAGTCGAAAAGAATAGGGCTTTTCTTGCCGCATAACTACCCTCCTCTGGAGCTATTTTTATACTCTTTGGGAGACTGACCATATTTTTTACGGAAGCAGAAGCTGAAATAGTTAGGATCAGCAAAGCCAATTTTCTCGGCGATTTCAAAAGCCTTAAGTTCCGTGGAGCGTAAAAGTTCCTTTGCTGCCTCTAATCGGATTTGCAAGAGATAACTAACAAAAGTCATCTTCATTTCCTTCTTAAAAATGCTGCTAAAATAGCCTGTACTGATATGTAAATGCTGACAGACCTTTCCGATAGAAATATCCGATTCCTCATAATGGCTACGGATGTAATCTTTAGCTTCATCAATGAGCAGCTTATAGCTAGATTGGCGTTCTAAAGCAATGGAGTCCATTAGCCGGCTGCAGATGGTAATAATCCACTGCTTGGCTTCACTCATACTATTGAATTTATTCATCTCAGTTAATGAGGAAATGCCAGATCCAACGAACTTAGCAGCATCACTACCGGACTCTTTGGCTACACGCAGGATAGATGTAATAATCTCCAGCAAAAAAATCTGATAATCCTGAGTAGATACCTGCTCAGCATTCAATCCGCCAAATAACTCCTCCACGACCTCCTTAAGCTCCTGTACGGTTCCCATCTTAATCGTTCGGATTAAGGACTGCTGGGTCAATTCATCATAGGCCAAGAGTGTATTCGAACGTGACTCCACATCCTCGATCCAAATGACTCTGTTATTGCCAAGAATGAGGCGATAATCTAACGCTTGCATGGCATCTCCAAAGGAGTTAAATAGCATAGCAGGCGAGTGACAAACCGTTCCAGAACCAGCGGTAACCGTTAGCTTAAGAAACCGCTGCACATTGTGGCGGATTTCTTCTAGAATTTCAAAAGTTCTCCCCGTGATTTCAGTTTCTTCTCCTGCATCACAAATGGAAAGAAGCACTACCTCATCACGATGGATAAACACCCTGCCCAAATTATGCTTATTACATAATTCTTCCGCAATATTCAGCACAGCGAAGAGCTGTAAATTTCTCTCTCCCGTATCTCGCAAAGAAATTTGCTTACCTCCGGTAAGGTTAACGGTTTCCCGTTCTGGACGAATATAATCCACACTAATTACCGAGGCTTGGAACCATTTCCCATGTAGATCTATTCCGTATTCCGAACTTTTCTCGTTTATTTCATTCATTCGTAACTTGCGTGAAACTAGTGAAGATAAAAACTGCTCACGCAGCACAGGCAGACTTTTTCGATAATGCTCACTGAGTACAAAAACATTCTCTTTCTCTGCGATTTCAGCCTCTATAGTGCCCCTGACCTTTAGCAGAACATCAATCAACTCCTGTGAAGAAAACGGTTTCAAAATATATTCATCGATTTGCAGTTTAATCGCCTTCTGTGCATATTCAAATTCATCATACCCTGTCAAAATAATGATCTTGGTATTAGGATGCCGCTCGCGAATCCATTCCGCCAGCTGCAGCCCGTTCATAAAAGGCATTTGAATATCAGTCACCACTACATCCGGGAGCAAACGATCTATCGCATCCGCTGCCTCTCGTCCATTCTCCGCCTGTTCTACAATTTCGAAGCCAAAGTGCTCCCAATCAATCTGACTGATGACCCCTTCCCTTACATCTTCTTCATCTTCAGCAAGAATTAACTTGTACATCTCTCATCCCTCTTTGAAAACGATTTATTTAACTGTCATAAAATTCATTCTATATGATTCAAACTATTCCATCTATGGTTAGTTATTTAGATCGATTTATTATAAATTAAAAGAATTGGTCTATTAACTGCATAAGGCAGTCAGAGGATTATAAAATTCGGAGTATAAGAGCGCGGAAATCCGGAATAAAAGCGACATGAAAGATAGCGTCGTATGGATATAAATACTGGGTATGAAGATTAGAGGGATTATGTTCTCGGCTCATATCCTTGATCGTTCCTTATATTTACATAAAAAAAACCATCCCGCCGTAGCTGGGATGGGGATGATCGGAACCTATAAGTATTATAGCAACGCTTTGTTAAAGCGATAGCCTGCTGTCTTTTCGAAACCTAGATGACGATAAAAGGAATGTGCCGGTGCGCGCTCTACGCGGTTACCACTTCTCAAGAAGAGCTGACAGCAACCTTGCTCACGTGCCCATTCTTCAGCTGCGGCCACAAGTCTTTTACCGAGTCCGTTTCCTCTGAGTTCTTCTGATACGATAAGTGCAGTAATCTCAGTGATACAATCTGTCTGTTTGTAATACGAGATTACCTGTCTAAGACCGACCATTCCCACAACTTCATTGTTTAGTTCTGCAACAAGCGTGCATTGGAGATGGTTATTCTCCATGCTTTCAAGTCTCTCTTTCATCACGCTAAGCGTTGTTGGATAGCCGAATTCACGCAGAAGCGCTGTCACTCTCTCCAGATCATTCAAGCCGCATTTGCGAATTTCCAGTACAGGTGCCATGGTACTACTGTTCATCCTCATTTACCTCCACTTTTAGCATAGACGCTGCCTGCTTGGCTACCGTCCGCGCGATTTCCACATTTTCCGCCGCACTTAACGCTACAGCCATCCGCCGCCCTGGACGGACTTCTGGTTTACCAAACACCCGAACCTGAGTCCTAGGTAGTTCCAAAGCTTCACCAATTCCGGTCACAACAAAAGCTCGTCCTTCTCCTTCAGCCTTCAGCGTAGCTGAGGCACCTGGTGTCAATAATTGTACTGACTGGACTGGAAAACCAAGAATAGCTCTGACATGCACTGCAAATTGAGATAAATCCTGCGTGGCCATCGTTACCATCCCCGTATCATGAGGCCTAGGGGACACTTCACTAAACAATACGCCTCGATCCGTCAAGAAAAGCTCCACTCCAAAAATACCGAAACCTCCGAGCTGATCGGTAACTGCTTTGGCAATAGACTGAGCTTCATCAAGAAGTTCCGCCTTCATAAAGTGAGGCTGCCATGATTCGACATAATCCCCATCCTTCTGAATATGCCCAATAGGTGGACAAAATATCGTGCCAGCCACGGACCGCACCGTCAAAAGTGTAATCTCGCTTTCAAAGGTAACGAATGCCTCTACGATAACACGAGTCCCTTTAGCTCTCGCTCCATCCAAAGCAGTGTTCCAGCATTCTTCCGCATCCTCCGGTCTTTTGCAAACACTCTGACCTTTGCCGGAAGAACTCATAATCGGCTTGATGACACAAGGAGTACCTAGTTCTGCAACGGCTTGACGAAGTTCTTCCAGACTATCTGCAAAACGATAATCCGCTGTTGGCAATCCAAGTTCTTCAGCAGCAAGTCGGCGAATGCCTTCTCTGTCCATGGTTAAACGAGCCGCTCGTGCGGTCGGAACAACGAAGAAACCTTCCTCTTCAAGCTCTTGAAGGGCATGAGTAGCGATTGCTTCAATCTCCGGAACAATAACATCCGGTTTCTCTGAGCGAATAAGCGTTTTAAGCGCTTCTGCATCCAGCATATCAATAACATGTGAACGATGAGCTACACCCATCGCTGGTGCATCGCTATAACGGTCTACAGCTACGGTCTCTACGCCAAGACGTTGAGCTTCGATTATGACTTCCTTACCCAGTTCCCCGCTGCCCAGTAGCAGCAGCTTGCGGCTTTGAGCTGAAAAAGGAGCTCCCCACATTGTCGATTTCAACCTCTTTCGGCAAATTGACTATCTCGTTTCCATAAATTTCTGAAAACAAAACAGTTTCATTGTATATTTTCAGGCTTCTTTATTTTCATCCATCATACGCCAGATTGCAAGTGTTCTTCGACAATTTCCTACAAATTTCAAAGATTTTTGTCTAATCTATCAACGAAAGATTGTTCCAAGATAGATAATTGGTGACCTAGTTGACCCCAATGATCTGCGGATTCACCCCCTTTAAGGAGATCTAACATCGCTTTCTCTTGCTCCGCTAACCCTTCTTGTAGGCGAACTGCAGCAACCTTTAATTCTCTGGCTATGCAATCGACATAATGCGCAAGCAATTTTTTCTTCTGCTCTGCCGCCGCAACATTAACAGCTTCTTTCACAAGAGGCTCGGCCGCACCTTTGACTTGCTCCCGACCGGCCCCCTCAAAGAAATAGCGAGGAGATTTGAAATGTCCCCATAAGGTTGACCATTCCACGCCCTGAAGCTGGCATTCCAGCTCACTAGGAGAAGGCCATGCTGCTTCTTCATTCTCCGTCAGATGAAACTCTTGAGTAGAGAAAAACAGCTCAGTAGCCGCCGCTTCAGCCGCTTCATGAACAAGTCTGCGCCCGGTACTTTCTAGTCGCAGCGTTGTCGCCCATAGCTCTTGCTCCAATTCACGCTTAGTGGTACGCATCAGCTCTGCACCACACGCAGCGAAGATAGCTTTTAAATTCCCTGCGTCCTCACGTAATGATGAGGGGTGGAAAGATTCCTGAAAATTTCTGGTGAAGGAGAAGCTAATCCGTTGACAGACATGATAGATCAGCTCCTCACCTTCATGAACAAGATCTCTGCTAGGACGTTCTTCTGTCTCTAATAGGGAAAGTCTCTTCATAGCTAGCTGACGACGTTCTTGCATTTCTTTTAATCCTGCTTCACGCTCGTTTGCCGCCATGGAAGCGAGATTCTGCCACTCTTCCGCCCTGCGGCGAACAGATGCGATGCTCTCTGCTGCTGCGTTAAGTGAAAGCTGAGGAAGTTCATCTCCCGCAAAACTTGATAAGGCTTGCTCAAAATGATGGAAACGGGAAGCCTCATAGCGATCATAATCATGCTGAGTTTTGCCTTCCAAAGCAAGCAAGCTAGAGAGTGCATAAATTCTCGGCGAGCGTAAGCCACCTGCACGTAAATTTTGAGCAACATGCTCTCGAACCTCTTCCAGTTCATCTTCGCCTGAAGCAAGATCGGAAGCATTGATAATAAAGAACATTTTATCAAGTGCAAAGCTATCTTTAATTCGCCCCAGCTGCGCAAGCAGACCTCGGTCTGCTTTTGAAAAGGCGTGGTTGTAATAGGTAACAAAACAAATCGCGTCTGCATTTTTCATGTAATTAAAGGTTACGCCGGTATGACGAGCATGCAATGAGTCGGCTCCTGGTGTATCCACGAGTACAATTCCGCTTTCGGTCAATGGACAGGCATAATACAAATCAATCCCCTGCACAAAACAGGCCCGGGTCTCCTCCGCTACAAGGCCCCGGTATTCTTCTAAATCAACAGTTCGCACCGTTCCCAGCAAGGGCTCAGCTTCTGCCCAGCCAGCCGCTGCTGCTCTTAGAAATCCAGCGTGTGGCAACGCAGAGGGATGAACTCCCCGTGCTGGCAAACTTGCCAGAACTGTTGTCCATGAGTTTTGCTGTGGTTCGCCTAGTTGCAGCACACTGAAGGAATGGCAGATGTCATCCCAGAAATCTGCCATGGTCTTCATTGTGACAACCGCGGTGGCATGGCGGAAGTCACCTTCCGGCGCCAATATGCGGTTGACCGCAGCCGTGGCGGGATGTGGAGACACGGGCAGCACTTCTTCGCCGAGCAAAGCGTTGGCGAAGGAAGATTTACCCGCGCTGAATGCACCGAACAGCGCAAGGGTAAAACGGCCGCCGGCGAGATCCTCCGCCCGTGCGGCCAAGCTCCGCGCCGCCGATGCCATCGCTGGCTCGCGGCGCAGCAGCTCTGCCGCAGCCGCCAGCGCGTCAGCGGCTGCCGATAGCCGGCGGCGGCCTCCCGCCGGCGAAGCCGTGCCCGCCGCCCAGCTTGCGGCGGCGGCACTTCCAGCCGCGACGCTTTGCAGCGGCTGAGCCTCCCGCGGTGCGGCGCTCTGCGCAGCCGCACGCGAGGTGACCCTCACCTCCGGCAGGATGCCGGGGGTGAGGGGCCGGCGCGGCGGCAGCAGCGCCGCGAGCTCGTGCGCGCGGGCGTCTGCCGCGCGGTCCAGCGCAGCTAGCGCGTCAACGGCGCGCGACTGCCGCGAAAGCGCCTGTTCGCGGCGCTGGAGTTCGGCACGCTGCTCATCCATGAGCGGTGGCAGCTTCGCTAACAGATCATCGCTCACCGCTAACGCGGCACGGCGGAACTGGCTCTTAATATCAGCCGCAAGTGTGCGGCAGAAATTGAGCAGCGCCTCGCCGCTATACCCCGTTCCCGGCTTAACTGCAGCCGCCAGCCACTCCTGGCTCACCGCCGGGAACCCTTGCTTCAGAGTCGTCTCCGCCTCCTCCTTCCACAGCCCGAGATTCTCCGCCCAATCACGTACCAGTTGAATCAAATGCCATTCCAGCTGGGCGGAAACCTCTCGGGTCAACAGTCCTTGCCAGACTGCCAGTCGTTTACTTTGTTCCTTCTCCCGCCGTGCAGCCGTAGAGAATAACCCTAACCGAAACGTAGGGCTGGCACTTTCCATGTAGCTTCCCGACGCCTCTCTTACATCTGCAGGCATTAGATTAGCATTATTAAGTAAGGTGTCTAGGCCAGTTCGCAAGCTCGCCCGTGACTTCTGAGGCAACGCCTCAAGTCGTTCCTTCTCTTCTTCGAGTGACTTCAGTTCATTCGTCACAGTCTCTGCATTCGTACCTTCTAGTTCTTCAAGGAGAGCCGCTCTTTCCTCCTGCTGATCTTCACGGAATGCAGTTAGAGAAGAATCCGCTGTATGATGAATAGAGCGAGACAAGCTATATTGAAGTAGCTGTTCCTTTTGTTCCAACAGTTCGGTTATAAGGCTGAGTAGCTGATCCCAATGATTAAGAGGATGCTCTTTCTTTTTGAGAGAGGTGAATAGAATTCCCGCACAATGAATCCCCCATTGTTCAAAAGCATTTTCAAGCTGACGTTTATATTCCTCAATGGAAATCTCTTGTTCCCTGTGCTTGTCGATCTGATTCACAATCAGATACAAAGGTTTACCCCAGTCACTAAGATTTTTGGCAAAGGCCAAATTATTCTCTGACTGTACATGGTTATAATCCATTACATAAAATACGACATCAGCTAAATGCAGCGCGGAGCGGGTCGCCGCCTGATGACCATCATCCGTCGAATCTACACCAGGTGTATCCAATAGTACGCCATCCTTGCCTAGCAATGGTATCTCATTCCACACTTCAATTGCGGAATATTCACCACCATTCCGACAGTATTCCTGTAATCTTTCTGGAGTTGTCTCTATAGGAGCAGGATCATTTTTACTTCCTTCAACTCTAGGATAAATAAGCACTCGTGGTACTCCACTGCGAATAGAGACAATATTCGCACTAGTCGGCACAGGTCCATAAGGCAGCACTGAACTGCCGCAAAGAAGATTGATCATACTGGATTTCCCTGCCGAAAAATGTCCGCAAAAAGCAAGGGTCAGCTCATTCCCACCCTCTTTATGTTGTAAATCTTCATATATACGTTCAGAGCCTTCATCACCCCAGCGATGCATTAATCCACGCAACTGGAAAAGCAGCGATGCCGTTTCACTTAATGTCTCTTTCTCGATTCTAACCTGTTCCGCTCTCACTGACTCTCCACCTCCACTGTTACCATCTAATCATGCTTTGATCCGTAGACGTTTATGCTTATGCAATGTTTATACAGGTGTAATTTCTTTGATGTCACGCAGAACCTTTTTTTATAAATAATAATTACAGTTTATCACCAGTTTGACACAAATTAAATACACACTACTTACAAAATAACCTATCATCTCTTACGAAATGAGGTTATTCAAACATCTTTCTGCTATTATCGCTAGAAAAGTCAGAAGCAAAAAAGGAGCCAGCCCTAGGGCCGACTCCTTTTATCACTTCTAAATTTATGCAGTTTCCGAAACAGGCAACAGAATTTCGAATACTTTTCCGTGTTGCAGAATAGTCAAACCACGAGATTTATCTCTCATTACAACAACTTCAGGTTTCACTGACATACGCTCAAAATAGTGTTCAGGAACGTCACCGGAATGACTGATCGTGATTCCTTCTACTTCTTGCTCTTCGTTCTCTTCGAGTGGGCTTTCCACTACGCGGTCAAAAATATCCGAGAACACTTCAAAATTATCTGTGTATACAGAAATGCATTTCATCTCTATCCCATCCTCTTCTTCAACTCTAACTTTTTGGCGTATGACCTTTAGCTTTCCTGACAACAGCTGTTTTCATACGTTTTTTGCCCTCTCGACATACATCAAGGAGCGGGCAAACTTGACATTTTGGGTTCTGTGCCTTGCAGTGATATCGTCCGAAAAAGATAAGCCGGTGATGAGTGATCGTCCATTCGTCACGTGGCACAGCCTTCATCAGCTTCTTTTCCACTTCCAGCACAGAATCTTTCCAGCCTGCTAATGCAAGTCGTTTAGCAACCCTCTCCACATGCGTGTCCACTGCAATGGCAGGAACTCCAAAAGCATTGGATACTACTACATTTGCAGTTTTACGACCTACACCGGGTAAAGTTACAAGCAAGTCATGAGCCTCAGGCACCTCGCCACCATACTGTTCTATGAGTATAGAGCATAGGCTTTGGATATGCTTAGCTTTGTTACGATATAGGCCGATGCGCCGGATATCCCCCTCCAATTCCTCCAGCGGTACAGAAATATAATCGATGGGGGCTTTGTACTTTTGGAACAGGTCCACGGTCACTTTGTTCACCGTTGCATCCGTACATTGGGCTGATAACAGTACCGCTATCGTTAATTCAAAAGCGTTACTATGATTTAACTCGCAATGAGCATCAGGGAACAAGTCTCCAATCGTATCCAAAATGTGGCGGACCTCTGCAACTTTCATAGTGTCCCCTCCACGGAGCGATTACGCTCATTAAAACTCACATGAGCGTGTCCTCTCTAATGTAAAGAAATATAAGCAAAGTCTGTATTATAACGTATGGTTTCATACATTTCAAGAAAATACAACTCTTATACTTTCTTATATTTCAAAAAAAACGTCTTGACGCAGGCAAAGCTCCTGTGTCAAGACGGTGATTCACTCAGAAATCCACCATTGCTACTATTGTTTCACAATTTCAACCACGATATCATTATTGAAATACATTATAATATTATCATTTTCTTTCAGAGATTGCACGGACAATGTCGTATCTCCTTGATGAATATATACATTTGAAGCAAGCGTGAACTGATACTTATCGTTCAGATTAGCTCTCTTAGTCACCAATGAGTTCGTCGAACTGTCATAGCGAGAGAATGAACGAGTTAACTGTGGTAACACACGAATGACTGTAACTCCATCCGTGTCTTTACGAATCTCCACTCTGTCCGCTGTTGTTAAGTTACTAAGAGCAGTTGTTGTGGCGCCATCACGTATGATTCTAACCCCACCGCTTACAGTAAAGTTTTGTGCTGCTCCAGCATACTCCTTCACAATTAAGCTATTCGTTGCTGCTCCTACTGAACTAATCTGACCCGTTGTAAGCTTAACTGCCTGAATAGCGAGCGGTGTGCTTCCATCAAAAGTCACATTCAGATAATCTCCCGATTTCAAAGCGGTTAGCTTAATGCTCTCACCGGCTTCATTTGTTATTGGGAGCGCCGCAGTATTAATCTCACTGGTCCCCCCATTCCATTTAATACTTATACGGTTTGTTCCAGAATTAACGGTTGCTGCTTCAACCTGAAGAACGGTCTTTACTTTCAATACTGCTATTAGATCCTGACTAGTTGTCAGTGAGGCTGTCACATTACTACCAACAGGAACATCACTTAAGGTTGGATTAGTCTTCCCAAAAAAATCAACTAATTGTGGATAAGGCATTGTTATAGTTTGCCCACTGTCCTTAAGCTTCAATACAATTGTTTTAAAAGAAGAATTAACAGCAGACAGGGTTCCTTCATACTTTGTGACAATTTCCAAAGACAGAGCCCGTTGACCTATTGCCGTTAAATTCACTTTACGGTTCTCAACAAGTTTCGTACCGACATTACTTAAATTAGGGAGTACGCCTTCAATCAACAATTTTGTTTTTTCATCCAACTGAACGACATGTGCCTTTTTATCAGTATCCATAACTGTCAATAGTTGCGTTTTATTATTATAGTCAATAACCGTCGCTCCACTATACTGCTCAATTTGACGGCTTAACACTTCAATCTTTATGACTTGATCACTGCTGTTCAACGTAAGCTGAATTTTGTCCCCACCTATTGCATCAGCTATAAGGTCATCAGCCACAGCGCTATTCATATTAGGAATAACAATCACCGGCTTCGTGCCTAACAGTTTAACTTCACGTGTTCCGTCCGTTTTTTTATACACAACTGTTGAATTGCTCAGTTCGGTAAGTACACCTTGAACTGTCCGTTCAACACCTTCTGTCACTTCTACAGTACGTATCACATTTTCCTTAATCGTATATTTAACAGCAGCACCTGTCTTTAAATCTGCTGGCTGCAGCACTGATGATTGCGAGCTGAATAATGAAGTTCCATCTTCCCATTTAAAGGTTTCCACCGTACCAGCAGCATTTTTAAACGTAATGCTTTTCCCGGTAAGATCTATGCTTTGAACGGTACCTGTTGTCGTTTTGTTAACTACCCCTGAAGTCACTTGAACACTGACCACTCTGTGTGATCCACTGTAAGTCTCACGTTGCAAAGTAACTACACTGTCTGCTACCAGGGAAGCAGGTTCAATTGATGTCCCGTTTGCATCTACAAAGGTAGTCGTTTCATCATAATAATACTCAGTGAACCCAGTAGCTGATTTGAGCCATAGCTTATTACCAGGTGCTACCATTGCGAAGCTTCCGGAAAGGCTCTCCACTTGTTGTGTAGGATCAGTCACTTCAACATAGGCTGCGTTATATGTCGCTCCAATTACAGTAACCTTTGTATAAGGTTGGACATCACTTAGATTTATTCTACTTTCAGAAGCGCTTGTGTAATAAGCGGTGCTCGCTCCCAGGGTATATGTAGAAGTCTTGCCATTGTTATAAACGGATAGTTTCCCATCTGCTAATTGACTGATTGTTCCTGATACCGTGTTGTCGTATTCAACCGTATTGTGTGCTTCCGCACGGCTGAAAAAAGTCGCCAATTGAGCACGGGTCACAGCCCCTTGTGGATCAAAGCGATTACCGTCAAGACCATTAGCTAATTTCAGATCAACAGCAACGTTGATATACCCTCTTTTGTTTGCAGACACTTTAGCATCATCCGCAAAGCCTGTCGGCGCACTAGCTGCTACAGCAGCATCTGCACTTTTTCCTAGTGCACGAATTAAGAGTTCAGAAATCCATTCGCGGGAGGCTTTACGCTCTCCCCAAGAAGTCTTCAGATTATCTGGAGCCATTTCAGTTGCCTTATCAAGTAGGCCTTGTTGAAAGGCCAACACTACATAATCCTTGTAATAATTCGTAACCTTAAAATCATTAGGTAAGGCAACCGTTGAAGAAGTATCCACTTTATCCTGCAACTTCATAAAACGTAATGCCATAAGCACAGCTTCCTGTTGAGTGACAGAATCCCCAGGGCGGAACAAACCATTATTACCAACTACAATTCCTTGTGATGCTAATTTATAAATATGCTTTTCAGCCCAAAAGCCTGTCTTCACATCGCTAAAGATGCCAACAGATTGTGTAGTAGTTGTTGCTGCTGTAGCTGCTGTATCTGCAAACACTGCGCTTGCGCCACTAAAAATCATGGTTCCAGCCATAACAGCCGATACTGCTTTAGTAGAATAAGCCTTCAATGGACGTTTTGACCTTTTTTGCGCGGACAATAGATTATTCCCCTCTCTATGACTCAAATAAATAGTATAGTTTAAAGTTCGTCAGTTAGATGCTTTTATCCTTTGTTGTAATAACAATTAGCTATTATCTCTAGTCATAGGATGCATTAGGTCAACATGACCCATCAAGCTTTCAACCTTTTCACCATCCACCAAAACTTCGATGCTTTTTACTTCTTCAAATTGAAAATAGGTTTTGGCAAGTGATGAAATCGCTAAGGACTCCCCACCAGCACCCAGCTGTGCTTCATCCGGTTTATGAATATCCATTACAATTTGACCATCAACAAACTTTAACGATTTCAGTTCAATCTTGCCCCATAACGATACAAGGTCCGTATTCTCGTTGCTCTGCAATGCTTTGAACGTCTCTGTATATTTCTGGGCATCGTCAGAGAAGCTGATGCTAGTCTTAGCAGGAATCAAATCCATAACTTGTGAATCCGTATAATATGCATCGATACTCTGGCTCTGTTTTTGTTTCTCATCTGCTACTGGCTTTGCAGTTGCCTGAGTTTCTGTGTTGCTGTTATCTGCTGTCGGTTGCGGAGTGCTAGCCACTTCGTTTCCTGATTCATCGCTTGGAGCCGGTGTACTTTCTCCCGCACCACTTACAACATTTGAAGGTTCTTGCTCCACACCATTTGCTGGAGCCGCAGTAGGCTTGTCTCCACAGCCAGCAATCACTAGCAGAAGCAGTGTAGCGATTCCAATTGTACTCCATTTTTGTTTCATCATTAATAAACGCCTCCTCTAGATGAATACGGGCAGACAGGTACCGCAAAACCACTTCTTGCCTTTTAAAATAAAAGCAGAAAGCTGACTTTGCGGCGCTCGTCTGCCACTGGTCTGTTATTTTATACCCAAATATTCCTTAATCCCACTCACTATTGAAGCCGCAACTTTGTTTTGAAGTGCATCTGTAAAAAGCAATGCCTCATCTTTTTTATTGCTAAGGTATCCCACTTCAAGTAATACTGCAGGCATTTTCGTTTCGCGGATAACATGGAAATTCCCATAACGTACACCGCGATCGCTAAGTCCTGTAGCTTGAACAAGATATTTATGCATCACGTTCGCCAAAGCTTTACTGGCTTCCCGTTGATAATACGTTTCTGTTCCACTAGCCGCAGAGGATCCTGAGCTATTGGCGTGTACAGATATGAATATATCAGCTTTTAGATTATTAGCCATAGCTGCTCTATCCTTGAGCTCCAAGAAAGTATCATTACTACGTGTCAGCACAACGTCAATATTGCTTTCTTTTTTCAGCAATTCAGCTGTCTTAAGTACGATGGCCAAATTAAAATTCTTCTCGTATTTACCTGTAACACCCACTGCTCCCGAATCTTTAGCTCCATGCCCTGCATCTAATACTACTAGCTTTCTGCCGTTATTCCCCGGTTGTGTTGTAGTATCATCAGTACTTTCCGCATTTAGATCGATTACAACCAGCTTAGAATCGTCTCCAGTTACGGTAACGTTGTAATTCTTAGCATAGTTCAAATCGATTACAAAACGTACTGTATAAGGATTCGTGCTATAAAGGGAGTAACGTACTCCTGATACATCGGGATAATCTTTCACTTCCAAGCTACCGTTTAGGTCAGGATCAAGGATCTGTCCTGTGCCAAATAGGTCTGAGAAGGTGGCATTAGGTAAATCAACAACTAACCGATTCGGCCCAGTCATCACTGTCACTTTTGGTACTGAACTACCCTCCATGGCAATGCTCAAACGATTTTCACTAAAGCTCACACCATTTACCATCGTTAAATTCTTAGAAGGATCTACCGGCGGTACAACCTCAGATCCACCATTTTCAGTATTTCCACCTGAACTACCGTTATCATTTGAGGATCCTGGGGTAATAAGATACACACTCTTCTTCACGTTGTCCCACGAGACATTTAATCCAAACTGTTCACTAATGAACCGAATCGGTACAAGTGTCGTATTACTACGAAGGACAGGTGCTGTGGTAAGTGTTACTGTCTTGTCATCAACGGAGGCTATCTTTTGATTCACAACCAGTTTGATGACCTTTCCTTGCTGTTCAATCGTTACCGTCTTGCTCTTCTGATCCCAACCCACGTTATATCCAAGGCTTTCAGAGATCAACCTTAACGGCACCATGATTGTATCATTCACATTTTCAACCGGGACATTTTGCCCTGCGGTCAGCTCCTTGCCGTCCAGATAAATCTTGCTATTTCCGGCAGCAGCATGTCCGTTTTCAGGCAAAACAAATACTAAGAGCAACAAAAACAACATCAAACTGAATTTCTTCATTCTTCACCTCTAAATCTAGTATTCGCCTGTGAATGGCGATCGTGATGGCCTGTCTACGTCAACCTCAGACCTCTATTAGACGCTAATAATCTATAAAGGTTGCGAATATATTCCATAAAAATTGAGAAATCTCACCAACATCAAGCATTAAAGGCCTAGATATTCCTTAATACCGGCTACAATTTCCCTCGCTAATTTGTCTTGAAGCTGCTCATTATACATCCCTGATTCATTTCCTGAATTAGTAAGATACCCCACTTCCAGAAGCACTGCAGGCATACTAGTTTCTCTTGTCACATGCAGACTTTTCGTTCTTACTCCGTTGTCCTTAAATCCAGTACCTGCAATCAGATGTTTGTGCATGATCTGAGCAAGCGGCAGACTCCCACTACGCGAATAGTACGTTTCACTGCCATTTATTTTGTCTCTATTCGGATAACCCAGCTCCAGTGAATTTCCATGCACTGAGATAAATAGATTAGCCTTTGCCGCTTCTGCGATATTTACTCGATCCTGAAGTCCCAGCGTAATATCTTCAGTTCTAGTAAATACAACGTCAACTAAAGCTTCCTGCATAAGTAGTGTTTGTACTTTACGGATAACTGCCAGATTGAAGTCTTTTTCCAGCTTACCCGTGAGACTGACTGCTCCTGATTGCGTCCCTCCATGACCCGCGTCGAGAACTACAACTGGCTTTCCTGTCATTCCACTACCACCTGAGGGGTTCCCTTCACTGCCTGTAACATTCAAATCTAGTGTCACCAGTCCAGTACTTTCATCCGTACTTAATTGATAAGGCTGGCTACCGATCGTTTGAATCACGAACCTAACAGTAGAAGGACTTACACTGAACAACGCATACCGGATCTCAGAAACTAGAGGGTAACCAGTAACATCCAGCTTGCCTTGCGGAGTTCCGTTTGTGGTAATACTCGGTAGGCCGCCTACGAAATCAGGAGCAAAAGCTGCACCGGGAAAATCTACAACGATTCGATCTGGACTACTCATTTTTGTGATGCTAGGTTTAAGAGCTCCAGAAACAGCGATGATTAATCGATTCTCAGTAAAGACTGCCCCATTTACAAGCGGACCTGCTGCATTCACACCAGTGCTTCCTGGTACTGAGGATGATTGTGGTGTCTGAGAGGGTAAAACACTTCCAGCGCTTGTGCCATTATCCATGCCGGGTGTAGTCATTGGAGTTGGAGAAGGTGTACTTGTTGCTGTTGGACTAGTAACGGTTCCCTCAGGTGTAGCCACCGAAGCTTGTCCACCCGTCAAATAGACCGTTTTATCGCTATTATCCCAGCCAACCTTTAGACCGAACTGCTCACTTACGAAACGGATCGGAACGAGAACTGTACCACCGCTTTGCTTGGGTGCTGCGTTTAAATCAAACGTTACTCCATCCGCATCAGCTGTTTTTTTTCCTACAGCCAGCTCAATGCTTTTTCCATCTTGGTGAACCGTTACTTTGCGGGCCTGCTGCTCCCATAATACCTCAAATCCAAGATTCTCCACTACCACTCTGACGGGAATCATAACGCTACCATTGACGTTCTCAAGTTTAATTCCTTTTGGTAAAGCAAGTTCTTGATTGTCCATAATAATTCTGCCTGAGCTGCTACCAGCCGCGGCAGCTTCACGTCCAGTAAAGGATAGTAATAATAATGGCAGCAACAATAGCAGCAACTTTCGATACCCAACTCTTCTCATTTTCCCGCTCCTTCTGCAAGTAATAGATCTAGATAAATACTAAGACGACAGAAATCACCAAATGTTTCCTTTATCACCAATCAATATTTCGATTATAGCAAAAAAACTTCTATTTCCGACACCCGGAAATAGAAGTTTTGCGTATTTTTTGTAAAATTTAAGAATGAAACCACTTATATCCTATTATTAAGAGAATAACTTAGCTGCATGACGCTCTTCATACGCAGCAATTTCATCTGCATGCTGAAGGGTTAATCCGATATCATCCAGACCTTGCAGCAAGAACTGTCGACGGTGCTCATCCAGCTCAAAGCTGATGCTCAGTCCATATTCATCATGGAGTGTGTTGCTCTCCAGATCTACAGTCAACTGGTAGCCATCGTGCTGTGCTGTCCGGTTGAACAGTTCATCCACTTGCTCTTCCGATAGCTTGATTGGCAAAATGCCGTTCTTAAAGCAATTATTGTAGAAGATATCTGCATAGGAAGGTGCAATGACAACTTTAAACCCATAATCCATAATCGCCCAAGGTGCATGCTCCCGTGAAGAACCGCATCCAAAGTTAGCACGTGAAATCAAGACAGAAGCACCTTGATAGCGTGGTTTATTCATTTCAAAAGCTGCGTTATCGTTACCCGCTTCATCAAAACGCCATTCATAGAACAAAAATTGTCCAAATCCCGTCCGTTCAATCCGTTTCAAGAACTGCTTTGGGATAATTGCATCCGTATCTACATTCACCCGATCTACTGGTGCAACAATTCCTGTTAATTTTTTAAAAGCATCCATAGTTTTATCCTCCCGTGTTCTCTCTAGTTCTATGAGCTGACAGCTTCCGTCTTATAGTTCCAATCACGTACATCAGTGAAACGGCCTTTTATCGCAGCTGCAGCAGCCATAGCTGGGGATACCAGATGCGTGCGTCCACCGCGACCTTGCCGTCCTTCAAAGTTACGGTTCGAGGTAGATGCACAGCGTTGCCCAGGTTGCAGTACATCAGGGTTCATTGCAAGGCACATGCTGCATCCCGCTTCGCGCCATTCAAAACCCGCGTCAGTAAAGACTTTATCAAGCCCTTCCTTCTCAGCCTGCATTTTAACACGACCAGATCCAGGAACAACAATGGCAGTAACCTTGTCAGAGACCTTATGGCCTTTTGCTACCACAGCTGCTGCTCTCAAATCCTCGATCCGTCCGTTAGTACAAGATCCGATAAATACATAATCGATTGGAATTTCAGAAATAAGTGTTCCAGGAGTCAAATCCATATATTCAAGTGCTTTTTCAGCAGCTTTGCGTTCATTTTCAGTGGTGAAGTCAGCCGGATTTGGCACGCTAGAGTTGATATCTGTACCCATGCCCGGGCTAGTGCCCCAAGTCACTTGTGGAATCAATGTCTCCACATCGAATTCAACTACCGTATCATACAGAGCACCTTCATCACTAACAAGACTCTTCCATCCTTCAACAGCAGCGTCATAAGCTTCCCCTTGCGGCACATATTGACGTCCACGCAGATAGTTAAAAGTAGTTTCGTCAGGAGCGATCAAGCCTGCTCTTGCTCCGCCTTCGATCGACATGTTGCAGACGGTCATACGTTCTTCCATCGACAGCTCACGAATAGCTTCACCTGTGTACTCAATTACATAACCTGTGGCAAAATCAGTACCATACTTAGCAATAACACCAAGGATCATATCCTTTGCTGTTACACCAGGATTGCGTTTACCTGTGAAACGAACTTCCATAGTCTTAGCTTTGGATTGCTGCAAACATTGGGTAGCCATTACATGTTCAACTTCACTAGTTCCGATACCAAAAGCCAGCGCACCAAATGCTCCATGTGTGGAGGTATGGCTGTCGCCGCAAACGATAGTTTTACCAGGATGCGTCAAGCCGATCTCAGGTCCCATTACGTGTACAACGCCTTGATCGATATCATTCAGGTCGAACAATCTAACACCAAAATCAGCACAGTTTTTAGAAAGTGTATCAATTTGTTGTTTGGAAATTGGATCTTTAATGTTAAAACGATCCTTGGTAGGAACGTTGTGATCCATTGTAGCGAAAGTCAGCTCAGGACGGCGAACCTTCCGATTACTAAGGCGAAGTCCTTCGAAAGCTTGTGGAGAAGTTACTTCATGAACCAAATGCAGATCGATATAAATAATGCTAGGTTTACCTTCCTCTTGATGAATAACATGATTATCCCAAATCTTCTCAAACATTGTCTTGTTGCTCATAATTTCACCTCATTAATAGAATCGTTCATTGGAAGAGAGCGTGGAGTCTCTCTTGAATGATCTAAATATAACATCACCGTCTTTATAATTCCAAGATATGATATCTATAGAACTGATAGGTTTAACCTATAAGATTGAAGACGATTTTTTTGCTGAGACCCTAGTCAGCCCACTCCTTAGACGAATGTCCTTCATACTATATCGGGTCCTGGTTGTTGAAATGCAGTGCATTTGTTATCTCAGAAGGAGTTGGAACAATTGAAGTCAGGAACGAGACTTACCGGGCGAGTTATTTTCAAAGGTGATCAAGGGTATGAAACGGCACGCAAGAATTGGGATCCGCATACTGACAAATTCCCGAAAGTGTTTGTCTTTGCACAAAAAACACAAGATGTTGCGAACGCCATAAAATGGGCTAACGAGAATAAAGTCCCCATCCGTGCAAGAAGCGGCAGACATTCTTTGGAGGTTAATCTTTCACAAATCACCGGAGGTATTGTCATCGATGTGAGTGAAATGAAGGAAATCAAACTAAATAAAAAATCTGGAACTGTTGTTGTAGGTACCGGAAATACAGTGGGGAGAATTGCACACACGCTTGCTGGGCGAGGATATATGGCTCCATTCGGCGATAGCCCTACGGTTGGAATCGGAGGCATCACCCTAGGCGGGGGTATCGGGCCGCTCCAGCGAACCGTGGGCCTTGTTAGTGATAATCTAATCGGACTCGAAATGGTTGATGCCAAAGGGAGAATTATTCATGCCAATAAGAATAGTAACTCTGATCTTCTCTGGGCTTCCCGCGGAGGTGGCGGGGGTAATTTCGGAGTTTACACCAGTTACAAATTCAAAGTACGTCCAGCTCCAGCTTCGGCTACCGTTTTTCGTATCACCTGGCCTTGGAATCAGTTCGAGAAGGTATTCAAAGCTTGGCAACTCTGGGCTCCTTCCGTGAATACCAAATTGGGCAGTGAATTATCCATTGGTCCGAAAAAAGGCGGTAATGTCACTATGACGGGGCTGTTCCTCGGGTCAAAAGCAGAGGCTTCCCGCCTCTTAAAGCCCGTTACGAGCATTGGAACGCCTACGAATCAAATCATCCGCTCTTTGCCCTATACAAAAGTAGTGAGTTTTATGTTAGCGCCCGATCCAGTGCTAACTCAAAGAGTCAGCAACCAGTTCTCCAGCGGTTTCGTAAGAAAACCCTTCCCGGACAAGGCAATTAAGTCCATGCGTGAATTTTTAGAAAAAGTGGAGGGAGAGTTCGCAGGTTTCTTTTTCCTCAACTGGGGTGGAGCTGTGAGCCGTAAGTCACCCAAATCAACAGCCTTTTACTGGCGTAAAGCGAAATTTTATGTAGAGTGGAATAGCTCATGGATCAAGAAATCGGAAGCTGCCAGAAATATATTCCTAGTACGAAATACACGTCGGAAGCTGCAGCCATTTATCGTGGGGAGCTACATCAACGTTCCAGACCAGGGAATTAAAAATTCCGGACCAGTATATTATGGAGCGAACTATCCTAGATTACGGAGAGTCAAAGCTAAATATGACCCGGGAAATATATTTAACAACCCTCAAAGCATCTCTCCAGCCCGCAAAGTATAGTAAGACGTAATAGGGTAGCATCGAAATTAGACCGGCAAACATAAAGGACTCCAGCGGATACTGGTAAACCACACCTTCCTATTTGCCGGTCAGTGCGTTCGTGTACGAACTTACATTCAAACCTATATAAAACTCCAGTTTCATAGGTTATACTTATAAGTAAAAACAATCTCCCAAAGGAGTTTATACATGGAACTGAGACAACTACAATATGTACTGCAGATCGCAGCCGAAAAAAACTTCTCCCGTGCAGCGGACAAGCTGCACATTGCCCAACCATCACTCAGCCAGCAGCTTTCCAAGCTGGAAAAAGAGCTCGGTGTAATGCTGTTCCAGCGAAACACCAGCTCTGTTGAACTGACTTATGCTGGATCTAAATTTGTAGAGCAAGCCCAAATCATCATTGATGGCGTAGAACTGCTGCGACAAGAAATGTCTGATATTTCTGAACTGCGTACCGGGCGCGTCGTTGTAGGCAGTATGCCGATCACTGGTGCACATTTACTACCGCATGTGCTTCCGGTTTTTAAACAAAATTACCCGGAAGTAGAAATCACACTGCTCGAAGACTCCTCCATGAACCTAGAAAAGCTCACTGCGAGTGGTCAGACTGATTTAAGTCTGCTCTCATTGCCGCTCGAAATCCCGGCTCTTGCTTACGAAGAACTGGGTGAGGAAAGGATCGATCTTGCAGTTCCACCCGAACACCCGCTAGCTAAACGTAGCTTAGATGGAACTAAGACCTCTTTGGAAGAACTAAAGGACGAGCCATTTATCGTACTTAAAGAAGGTCAAGGCTTCCGTAAAATGACTATGGATCTTTGCCGAAACGCTGGCTTCGAGCCAAAAATTGTTTTTGAGAGCAATAACATGGAAACAGTTCAGTCTCTGGTCGCCACTGGAATGGGTGTAACTCTTGTGCCTCATTTTATTGCCCGTGCACCGCGGAGTGAATTCGTCCCTGTCTACTTACCGCTCACTGATCCTGCCCCTAGCCGAACACTTGTCGTAGCCTATCGACGTGGACGTTATTTATCTAAAGCCGCTAAGGCTTTTGTTGAAACCTTTAAATCTACGGTATCTGAATTAACCGAAGAATAGACCCGTGGAAGGCTGTTCTGATCATCTGACACCCGAGCCGCACTTTCATTAACTGGCCTATTATTGTTCGGATTCCCAGTATGATATCCCAAAAATTCCCGAGTCACACTATTCTGGATCTCTGCTTTTTCGTTTAGGTCTTGATTCTGCATCTGCTCAGGATTGTTGTCTTTCGTCAATTAAATCCACCTCTTGGCAACAGATTATAAGTATTCCGACCCCTTGCTTAGAGGTTAAACAGAATAATCAAAGCTTTCTAATGGGTGAAATAGTTCCTTTGTTTTTCCTTTGCAAAGCAACCATCTCCATGGTATTCTATTGAAAATAAGTGAAACGTGCAGACGGGACCAGTAAGAATGAGTCAAACCGCGCCTAGAGAGTGAATTCCGACAGGCTGAAAGAATTTACCGCGGTTTTCGTTCCGAATCCTACCCCCGAGCGGCCTGTGCTAAGCAGGACGGATCCTCCCGTTACGAGAATGAAGTCGGATGATCCCTCATCAATGAAGGTGGTACCGCGGAAGTTTACAAGCTTTCGTCCTTTGCTAAGTCTAAGGATGGGGGCTTTTTGTCGTTTTCAGCATCTATAAAAATACTGAGGAAGTGAACAGATATGACGGCACGAATCGTAGTCAAAATAGGCAGCAGCTCACTGACTGGAACGGAAGGCGGATTGAATCGCGAAGCCGTGTCCTTCTTTGCTTCAGAGATTGCCGAATTGAAGAGAAACGGCTGCGAGGTGTTATTAGTAACCTCCGGTGCTGTAGCCGCAGGCTTTCGCAGTATCGGTTATCCTACACGTCCGAAGCTGCTGCATGAGAAGCAAGCAGCAGCAGCTGTAGGCCAAGTACTGCTCATGCAGGCGTATCAGGAAGCTTTTGCCGAGCATGGAATAACCACAGCACAAATCCTGCTAACCCGTACCGACTTTTGTAGTCGCAGAGCGATGAACAACGCTATGATGACGGTAGAAGAGCTGCTTCGTCAAGGAGCGGTGCCCGTATTTAACGAGAATGATACCGTCTCCGTAGATGAGTTGAAATTCGGCGATAACGATACGTTGTCCGCGCTTGTGGCTAACCTGCTAAAAGCGTCTAGATTGCTCGTCTTAACTGACATGGATGGCTTGTATAGTGGAGATCCTCGGAAACATCCCGATGCTGTTCGCTATCAGTTCGTAGATGATATTACGCCGGAGATTTACGCGATTGCTGGTGGTGCTGGATCTAGCGTGGGAACAGGTGGCATGCGTTCAAAAATCGATGCTGCCAAGATCGCTACGCGAGGCGGTGTACCTGTCTTTGTTGGGAGAGCTACCGAACCGGGAGATTTGCAGCTCGCGGCCGCTGGAACTGGTAGAGGTACTTATTTTGCAACCAAGTTATCGTCACTCCCAGTCAAAAAGCAATGGCTTGGCTTCATGTCCACCCCACTGGGCTCTCTGTATATAGACGAAGGAGCTGTTGAAGCGCTGCTCCATGGCGGCCATAGTCTACTGCCTGTCGGCGTCAAGCAGACCGAAGGTAACTTTCATGCAGGTGATGTTGTAGAGGTTCTAGGTCCAGACTCCAAATTACTTGGACGCGGGATTGTGAATTACGATGATGCTCAGCTGCGCAGTATTCAAGGTTTGCCAAGCGGTCAGATTGTACCGAAGCTGGGCGAAGTTCACCGGCTGGAGGTCATTCACCGTGACGAATGGATTACCCTGAGGTAAGAAATCTTGTCCATATAAATTTAAGGAGGAATCGTCATGAGTGAAGTTGTTAATAAAGCAAAATTAGCCAAAGAAACCACCGGAATATTAGCTAGTCTAACAACTGGCCAAAAAAATGAAGCACTCCTAATTATGGCTGATGCACTACGCCGTGAAGCTCCCGCCATTATCGAAGCCAACGTGGAGGATCTGGAACAAGGAAGACTTAACGGGACCCCTGAGTCCATGCTTGACCGTCTCGCGTTAGATGTAAGCCGAATTAACGGCATTGCTGAAGGTCTGCAACAAATCGCAGTATTACCTGATCCTATCGGTGATACACTAGAAAGCATAGAACGCCCTAACGGCCTTAGCATCCAGAAGCTTCGCGTTCCGCTTGGTGTGATCGGCATTATCTATGAAGCACGTCCAAATGTGACTGTAGATGCTGCTGGTCTATGTCTCAAGACAGGCAACGCCGTAGTGCTGCGCGGTGGCTCCTCTGCCCTATCCTCCAACCGTAAGATTGTCGAGGTTCTGCACAGCGCTCTTGCTGAGACCTCAATGCCACCTAATGCCCTTCAGCTGATTGAAGACCCTAATCGTTCTTCGGTAGATGAAATGCTAAAGCTGAACGGACTTTTGGATGTGATCATTCCACGCGGAGGCAGCTCACTTATTCAAAATGTAGTGCTTAACGCAACAGTACCCGTCATTGAAACGGGAGCAGGCATCTGCCATACCTATCTCGATGCAAGTGCCTTGCCAGAAATGGCAAAGAACATAAGCTTGAATGCCAAAGCACAGCGACCTTCAGTATGTAATTCTATGGAGACACTGCTCGTTCATCGGGATTACGCAAACGAGTATCTGCTTTCTTTGGCCGAAGCTTTCCGTGATGTTAATGTTGAATTGCGTGGCTGCCAGGAAACATTATCCTTTGTCCCATGGGCATTACCTGCAACCTTAGAAGACTATGCCACAGAATATAACGATTATATCTTGAATATCAAAATTGTCAGCAATTTGGACGAAGCCATGTTGCATGTTGCTAAGTATGGAACAAAACATTCGGAATGTATCGTAACAGAAGATCAAGGAAATGCTGCACGCTTCTTACAAGAAATTGATGCTGCGGCTGTTTATCACAATGCCTCAACCCGTTTCACAGATGGCTTTGAATTTGGATTCGGTGCAGAGATCGGCATTAGTACACAGAAACTACATGCCCGTGGACCGATGGGTCTGCCTGCCCTTACTTCAACTAAGTATAAGATTTACGGAACAGGTCAAATTCGGGGTTAGTGTCCACGCTTCTGTTTTCAATCTCACAACTTTTAGGAGGATTTTAGCCATGTGTCAGCAACCTTCCATTCCACTTATGAATCATAATATTGTATTTTATGGCGCAGGCTCCATGGCAGAAGCCATCGTTCGCGGGATGATTAGCCGCAGTATCGTGAAATCCGATCATGTTATTATGCTTAATCGCAGCAGTAGTGAACGCCTGGCAGAATTAAGAAGCCGATACGGTGTAATGGGTACAAATGATCCTGAGCAAAAAATAGATTATCTAAAGAATTCACCAGTAATCGTGTTAGCTATGAAACCAAAAGACGCTGCAGAAGCGCTACGAGGAATAGGTCCTCTTCTTTCTCCTGATCAGATCATAGTCTCTGTAATCGCTGGATTGTCTATTCGAACGATGCAAGGACTGCTTGGCAAAGAGCAACCTATCGTCCGTACAATGCCGAATACTTCCAGTTCCATTGGTCTCGGGGCCACTGGCATAGCCTTCTCCAAAGAAGTTGATGAGAAAGGCCGACGCCTTGCACTCAACATCTTTGAAGCTGTTGGACTTACAACCGTCATTGATGAAGAACGCATGGAAACCTTGACAGGTATCTCCGGCAGTGGACCTGCCTATATTTATTACATGATGGAAGCAATGATCGCCGCAGGTATCCGTGGTGGATTGCCGCTTGAACAAAGCACACAGCTAACTGTCCAAACAGTGCTAGGCGCTGCCAGAATGGTACAACAAACGGGTGAGGAGCCAGCTGCACTTCGTAAGAAGGTCACATCCCCGAATGGCTCTACACAAGCAGCAATAGAAGTGCTGGAGCACGGAGAATTCTTTGAAACTGTCATTGCGGCAGTCAACCGATGTGCCGAACGTTCCCGCGAAATGGGCGCGGCGCTTGAAAAAGAGCTGCATTCGTAACCTAAAATTCCTTATCTTTCAAAAAAGATCGCTTCCCAGACCAACTTGGTCAGGAAGCGATCTTTTTTTGAAGTTAAGCTAGGATTTGCCCGATACAACATTTCCATAAGTATCTCGAACAATCACTTTAACATTAGCCGGAGCCCCAACAGTCACGTCAAGGTTGTTCCCAGAATTATCAAATAGCAAATCTCTAGGAGTTTCCCCTAAAATGATGTATAGCGTATTCCCGACATGCTTAGTCTGAAGCAGCTGTTGCTCTTGTGCTTCTTTTAGCTTCCCTTTATTTGTAGAATAACTTCCAAATACATTCAGCTCGTGCCCACCCGTTTGATCCACTTTAATCCCGTAAGGCTCGGCAGCTTGGACAATGATGGTACTAACGCCGTCTGGAACGGTTCCCTGCCAATCAGGTAATGTATAACTTTCCTCCACAGCTGAGACGGTACGGCGAAATTCCTGAGTTAATCCTAAGGAACTAAATCCCGCAAAAATCAGACAACATACAGATATAAACCCTACGAAAAGAATACTTAACACGTCATAATACATTTTTCCTTTTCCACGAAACCATAAAGTGTATATCACTATTTCCAAACCTAACAATATAAAAATGACCGGCCACCAAGCAAGCGTCGTCTCAAACACTTCCGCTCCCTTCCACTGCGAGACCATAATTAAAGCCCCCAGAAATAAAAGGCTCAGTCCCATCGATAATGTCCCTACACGCCAGCGTCTTGATTTATCTTCAGTGACTGGACGCTCGCTTGGAACAATGACTCCCTGCTGTAATTCAGTCGGATTATTCAAGAATGACCACCTGTCCCTTTTCTCCCTTTATTGTTCTTACTTCCCGCCATCAGCTTCAAACCACCGCCAATTAATAGCACAGATACGATAATGGTTCTGAAATATTCATTGACTATATACTCCAAATGCCATTCAGGAAATCTGATATCAAGCGCAGGAACTGCGACATTCACTACAATGTAATACAATCCTAGACACAATAATGCAGCTCCAAGCCACCCTTGATGATTTAAGAATCCTTCGATAACTGGCTTATCCTGCAAGGGCTCCCGACCATGTCGGCTGACAAGCTGTAAGCCATCGAACAAACTGTAGAACCAAATGACTGGGATCAGGAAGAAGAGCAATGTTAATCGCAGTAGATCCATGACATAAATACTTCCCAGGAATAGCAGCATGAGCTGTAAACCTCTTTTTTGCAGCCCTAGATACATTTGTCCAGCACCTGGAAAAGCAGAAAGCAGCGTTGCCAAAACTTTGCTGCGGCGCCCCTCCTCACGACCCGCCTCCATCTCTTCGAATAAAGTCCGATCTACCATCTCTCCTCCAGCTTGCTTGCGATGGATTAACTGAACCGCATCAAACATGCAATACAACCAGATGACGGGTAAGACGCCAAACAAGAGAAGGAAAGCGTCACTTGACGTAATCCCAGCCAAGAATAACATCACGGTCATGAAACCGAAGAAAGAAATGAGGAAGGATAGCCCTCGCTGCATCAGTCCCATATGAAAATGACCCAAGCCTGGAATGAACGATAATAAGATTACATGGACACGCTCATTATCCTCTGTTTTAACGGGCACCGAAGAAAAAACAATGCTCGATCCATCAGGAGCTATGCTCGGAGCAGGCATCTGTAGCATTTTAACTACCAAATGCACCATCGAAATCATCCAAATGAGAAAGAACCCTATCACACCTACTATTAGAAACTCCTCAGCACCTTCAGCCACGGCTATTAAGAAGGACATAAATAAGATGCCAAAGCTTAACAGAAGATAAACAATGCCTTGAGGTCGTTTTCCCATATAATAATGACCTGCTCCAGGAATTAAATTAAGAAAAAGCGCCTTTATTCTACTACGCTGCTGTTGCATATTTCATTTCTCCTCTCATCACTTTCTGCTGCCCATTAGCTGATCCAACCATCCGCTAGTTGCCTGTATGACTTGCTCGCTAAATGACGGTGAACTATCTTTTTTAGGGATCATAAGCTCCATTTGACCTGTGTGCAGCTTATCAAACATGCCAGAAGACATGATCAACAGCGTAAGTGACGCGGCAACAGCATAATGAAAGATTGTTTTTTCATACCAGCGATACCGCCGGCCCCCTTCTTCAACTGCCACCTGTTCGAAAGCTGCTGAAGATTCCGCCATTTTAGCCCAATCTCCCATCACTCTCTCTGTAAAAGCAGACGAATTCTCCAATAAAGGCAGTTCCTCTTGTAGCTCATCCAACATTTCCATATATGAAGTAAGACTTTCTTCATCTTCCAGCAGTAGCTGTTCCCAATCTTCTCTCACCGCCTCTTCCATATGACCTTCAATATAAGCTTTTGCTTGTTCCCGTTGGATTGGATCGTCTCCATGCTTCATCATAGCCATTCGTCCTCCTTCCAATGATTTCGAATCCATTGTCTTGCCCTATATAATCTGGACTCTACCGTCTTCAGGCTAATTCCCTGCTCTGCAGCAATCTGATCATATTTTTTATGTTCCAGATAATAAGCCACCATAATTTCACGATGAGTTTCAGGCAGGCTATTGATTTCACCGAGCAGCCGATCCATCCGATCACGGCGTATAACACCTGACAACACATCCTCCTCGTTGGAAGCGGTCTGGCTCAGTACAAGCTCATAGTCAACGGGTAGTTCTCTGAGTCGATCTCGTTTACGCTTAGCATCTATTGCCTTATTTAAGGCGATCCGTGTAATCCATGACTTCAAGCCTTGATAACGGTAGTCAGGGAGAGATTTGTACATCTGTAAAAAAGCTTCCTGAGCAGCATCTTCAGCCATCCTGACATCGCGTAATACAGAATAAGTAACTTTGTATATTTGCTGACTGTATGTATTCACAAATTGGCGGAAGGCCTCTTCGTCTCCTTGGCAAATTCGCTTGATCAATAACTCATCTTCAATGACTCTCCCCTCCTTCCCACAGCAATAGACGCTCTCAATTATAACTACCCCTGCACTTTTTTTATAAAATATTAAAAAGAACCGTACTGACTTTAGCGATGGGCTAAAGCAATACGGTTCTCTCCAAAATGATCTATCTTCCGCCATTGCGGAACTTTTGTGTATAGTCCTTAACATCCTGAGCGTTCTTGACCCGGTTACGGGCCCATTCCAGCAATATTCGATCAATATAACGGAAATGAACCTTTCCAGCAAATACAGATTCCTTCAGTGCTAACAGAATCAGCTCCTCGGGATACCGGTCTTGATCCACCCAACTAGATATCGTCTCACACTCCATCGGAGATAACGGACGACCGAATTCCTTTTCGAAAATACTGAACAGATTTCGGCTTTCCTCTTCAGCTCCAAGTTGAGAAGGAGATGAGGGAGGCGTTCCGAATCCGCCCCCTGAAGCAGCCCGCGGTGCCGACGTTGCATAGCCACCTGCGTGCTTATCTTGCTCATGTTCTTGAACAACTGTCGCTAGATAAGCACCAAGCTTTCCGTATAACCCTGAGAAATTGTAGCGTTCATAATGGATGTCTCTTAGCTCATCGTTGTCTCCATCGATGCTAATAAAACCTTCCTTCATAAGCTTCTGCAATTCTCCTGCTAGAACAGAAATGCTACGGCCTGTTACAACCTGAAGCTCCTCAAGAGAAGGGAAATCAATCCCTTCCACCTGCCTGAAAGAAAGCAGATGTATCAGCAGCATCGCTTCACTTCCGCTTAAATTGAGCTTCCGGTAATACTTCAGTAATGCGTAAGGTATGACGGCCATTCCGTTCTCCAGACCGAAGGAGACGCCTTCGCCCCAGGTAGTCCATCCTTTGCCGTCCATGAACGTCCCCCTTTAAATATAAATTATGGGTAGAGACGGTACAGTGTACGCGGGAATGGAATAGTCTCACGTACATGGTCAAGACCACAGATCCATGCTACAGTACGCTCAAGTCCAAGTCCAAAACCAGAGTGAGGTACTGATCCGTAAGTACGCAGATCCATGTACCATTTGTAAGAGTCCATTGACAAGTTATGCTCTTTATAACGCTCTTCAAGCAGTGCAGGATCATCGATCCGCTGAGAACCACCAATAATCTCACCGTAGCCTTCTGGAGCGATCATATCCGCACACAGCACGACTTCCGGACGATTTGGATCTGGCTTCATGTAGAACGCTTTGAAAGAAGCAGGGTAATGAGTGATAAATACAGGTTTATCGTATGCTTCTGCGATTGCTGTTTCGTGTGGTGCACCGAAATCATCGCCCCAAGCGATATCTTCAAAGCCTTTATCGTTCAAGAACTTAATTGCATCGTCGTAAGTAATACGTGGGAATGGGGCTTTAATATTCTCCAGTTTGGAAATATCGCGACCTACCGTTTCCAACTCTGCACGGCAATTCTTCAATACGGATTGCACTACGAAGCTAATGAACTCTTCCTGAACTTTCAAGCTTTCTTCGTGATCTGTAAAAGCCATTTCTGGCTCGATCATCCAGAACTCGATTAAGTGGCGGCGAGTCTTTGATTTCTCCGCACGGAAAGTGGGTCCAAAGGAATAGACACGGCCCAGGGCCATTGCCGCAGCTTCCATATACAACTGTCCGCTTTGTGTTAGATAGGCATCCTCATCGAAGTACTTCGTGTGGAACAAGTTAGTAGTTCCTTCTGCTGACGTTGGCGTCAGAATCGGAGGATCCACCTTTGTAAATCCACTCTCGTTGAAGAACTGTTGAATTGCACGAATAATTTCCGCGCGAATTACCAGAACAGCCCGTTGCTTCGAGGCACGTAGCCAGAGGTGACGGTGATCCATCAAGAAATCTACGCCATGCTCTTTCGGAGTAATTGGATAATTCTCTGTAAGATGCAGGACTTCAATTCCAGTTACAGTCATTTCAAAACCTGATTGACTGCGAGGTTCCTCGCGAATAATTCCGGTCACATACAAAGAACTTTCTTGTGTAAGGCTCTTAGCTGCATCCCATACCTCTTCAGGTACTTCAGATTTCACTACAACTCCCTGAATATAACCTGTACCATCACGAAGCTGCAGGAACTGAATTTTACCACTGGAGCGCTTGTTGTTTACCCAACAACCGATAACAACACTCTCTCCAACATGTTCATTCACGTTCTTAATTACACTCTTGTTAGCCATGCCTTCAATCTCTCCTCTAATTTAGCCGTTAATTCCTTGCACAATACGGTGTGTATCACGTGCAATGACAAGTTCTTCGTTTGTCGGAACTACTAGCACTTGTACCTTAGAATCTACCGTAGAGATACGACGTGGATCGCCGGAACGAACTTTGTTAGCTTCAGCATCCAACTCAATACCCAAGAAAGTAAGGTTATTTAGCAGTTTCTCACGAAGCAATGAAGCATTTTCACCAACACCGGCAGTAAATATGATCGCATCTACACCGTTCATCGCAGCCGTATATGAACCGATATACTTGCGCAAGCGGTACTCATACATTTCAAAAGCTAGCGTGGAATTAGGCTCACCTTTTTCCATACCATCAATAATATCACGCATGTCACTGCTTACGCCCGAAATGGCTAAGAGACCACTATGTTTATTCAACATGGAGTTCACTTCACCTACGGACAATTCTTCCTTGTTCATCACGTAAGGGACAATTGCTGGGTCAAGATCACCACTACGAGTACCCATCATCAAACCTTCCAGAGGGGTCATACCCATGGAAGTATCCACGGACACTCCACCTTGAACTGCAGTTACACTACCGCCGTTACCAATATGACAAGTAATGATCTTCAGATCTTCCAGCGGACGCTCCAAGTACTCCGCAGCAGCCTTGCTTACGAAGTCGTGTGATGTACCGTGTGCGCCATAACGACGAACTTTATATTTATTGTACAGTACTCTAGGAATAGCGTACATATAAGCTTTTTCAGGCATAGTTTGGTGGAATGCAGTATCGAATACAACAACCTGCGGTACACCCGGCATATTTACTTCAGAAGCCGTAATCCCCATCATTGCTGCCGGGTTATGCAGTGGTGCAAGGTCAAACAATTGACGAATTTTCGTTTTTGCGTCAGCATCCACAAGAGCGGAGGCCTTGAAGAACTCACCACCATGCACTACACGGTGACCTACAGCATCAATTTCTTTAATGGATTCAATAACACCATGCTCTTTGTCTGTAAGACAGGCAATGACTTTACGGATTGCAGTATTATGTTCCAGAATTTCGCTTACTTCTGTCACTTCCGCTTTGCCAGTCGGTTTATGATTCAGAATGGAGGAATCCATTCCAATACGTTCAACCAGACCTTTAGCCAAAACCGATTCATCAGTCATGTTATACAGCTGATATTTCAATGAAGAACTACCTGAGTTAATAACTAGAATATTCATACACGGTCACCATCCTTGTCGTACTTGAAGAAGCCTTCTCCTGATTTCATACCCAGTTGTCCTGCACGTACCATCTTTTTAAGAATAGTAGAAGGACGGTATTTCAGTTCTCCGTATTCACGGAACATATTTTCGAGTGCAGCAAGTACCGAATCCAGGCCGAATCTGTCAGCCATTTCAAGCGGTCCATATTGGAATTGATAACCAATACGCATAGCATCGTCAATATCCTGTGCAGAGGCAACGCCTTCTTGCAGCACATGCATAGCTTCATTGATGAACAAGCAAATGAGGCGTGATGTTACAAATCCTGGGGATTCATAAATCATTACACCTTTTTTCTCAACAATCTCATCAACAAAGGCTTTTGTATCTTCAAAAGTAGCATCTGAGGTTTTCAGACCGCGTACAATTTCAACAAGATCTACTTTAGCTACAGGATATATGAAATGCATACCGATAACGCGTTCCGGATACATTGTAGAACTTGCAAGTTCAGTCAAGCTAAGTGTTGACGTATTGCTGGCAAGAATAATGTGGTTTGGACATACTTGATCCAGTTGATTCAAAATCTTTTTCTTTTCTTCCAAATCCTCAACGATTGTTTCGATAACCATGTCACAAGAGCTAAGCTCCGCGAAATGTGTCACTTTTTGAATGCGGCTAAGAATCAACTTCTTCTCAGCTTGAGTGATCGCCCATTTCTCCAGTTGCTTATCTAGACTTGTCTCGATCATTTCGTAAGAGTAGTCCAGTTTCTCTGCGGTTTTCTCCACCAGCAATACATCCAGGCCTTTGGCTGCTAACATTTCAGCAATACCTTGTCCCATTGTGCCACCGCCGATGACACCTATTTTTTTGAAATTCATAAAAAAGTCTCCATCCTTTCAGGTATCTATACTTTTGTATTGTACCTTGTCTGTCGCAAAAATTTATAAAGCCCGACATATAATGATATCTTAGCATGCCTGAAAAGTAAAAAAAAATAACCAGCATAAATATTTATGCTGGTAAAAGGACGCTGTCACGAAATTGACATCGAAATTGCTCTCCAGAGAGTACTTCTTCCTTCATTAAAATGTCAAGAGAGTAATCAAATACATTTCGTTGCTTTTCAAGGTGCTCATGAGTACGAACCATCAGTTCATCCAATATCTTACTATTTTCCTTCATAAGCTCTTCAATGGTAACCATTTCCATCTTAGCGATACCGAGTGAAGTTAACCCTGACTTCATCATCGTTTCCACAATATTTAGGGCCTGATCGAAATCGCCCCGTGAACCTGTGCTTCGACCGCCATAATACATCTCTTCAGCCGCAGCTCCACCAAGTGCTATCATAATCTGATCTTCCAAATAATCTTTGGTGTACAAATACTGCTCTTGCTGAGGATTGTGTCGCACATATCCAAGGGCTTGTCCACGCGGAGTCAATGTAACCTGACTGACGCTTCCGGGACGCAGGAGCTCTGCCATAATGGCATGTCCCAATTCATGAATGGCGACCCGCTTTTTCTCTTCGTGATTGGTTTCTCGATCCGTTTTTTCACCCATCATTACCTTGTCAATCGCCATCGACAGATGCCGCTGCTCAACTTTCGTCAATTCCTCTCGCATCATATAAATCGCAGCCTCATTCATGACACTTTCAAGCTGAGCGCCGGAAAAGCCATAGGCTTCTTCTGCGATTTTGTCGAGACTCACTTCTTCATGAAGAGGTTTATTCTTAGCATGCAATTCTAGAATCGATTTGCGGCCCTTCTTGTCAGGCATATCCACTTGTATATGACGATCAAACCGTCCTGGACGTAGCAATGCCGAATCCAGCATCTCTTTACGGTTTGTTGCAGCTACCAGTAAAATACGCGGTGTTTCGTTATTATAAATACCATCCATCTCGGTCAGCAGTTGATTTAAGGTCTGATCATATTCACGCTGCTGCCCACCTTCACGCTTACCGCCAATTACGTCAATTTCGTCTATGAAAATAATAGCGCTTTGTTTGTTCTCTTTAGCAGCACGGGTACGTGCATCCTTAAACAAGTCACGAATACGGCCAGCACCGACACCTACATACATTTCCACAAATTCACTGCCTGATGCAGCTACGAATACTGAGTTTGTATAATGGGCTGCCGCTCTAGCCATAAGGGTCTTACCTGTTCCTGGAGGGCCTGTAAGCAGAATCCCTTTCAAAGGACGAATCCCAAATTTACTGATTTCCTCATGCCGGATCAAGAAATCGAGTGCTTCACGGAGCTCCTGCTTTGCATTGTCTTGCCCACCAATTTCTTCAAAAGTGAGTTTTGAAGGTCCTTCCTTCTTGCGTTTCTTTCCAGCACCGGCGTTCACCGTAAGCCCGCCACGTAAATGAGCAATGATAAGTAGTGCAGTAAGCATCCCAGCTGCTATAACTATAGGGAATATATTAATACCTAAAAAAGCCATGAAAATAAACAGTACAGGAATAAATCCGATTAAAATTTCTTTAAGGTATTTAGGCATTATTCCATACCCCCAAGGTCGCAGGTTTGCGTGGTAAAATTATAAATTTGCTTTCTTTCCCGTTGCTCAAGCTTACATACACGTTTGTGTCGTCGATTTCAGTTGTTGCTATCACATCTTTATAGTCGGTATTCTGCTCTTTCAATCTATCAAGTTCAGCAGGTATAAGAGTATATTTACGGCTCTCCATCGCTTCAGCTACAGAGAACAACGCTTTATCCCAGTAATTATCCAATAATTCACTGGAGTTTTGCTCCACATCCAGTTTAAGTTTACGTCCCTCAATCACTGATTTTCCTTCTTTGGAAACATACGATACCAGATCACGTAAATTCGTGCCCGGCTGTAATTCAAGTTTCAAAGTGACCTCATCACGGTTAATACTAATATGTGAAGTATTCACTCCTTCATAGCCTGATACTATCTTTTGGAGTGGTTCCTGTAAAGCAAACTGACGATATAAAAAGAATCCTCCGAATAATAGCGTAGCGGACAGTAGAGACGTTATCAGTACAGGTACAAGACGTAATTTCAAGAAACGTCCTCCTCTCAAAGATGACAAAACGATAAACAGGATGATCCAAAATCACAGCCGTTAATGCTCATCAGAGCCTAACGTTCTACTACTACTCTTCTAATTACAAACAGTAGTATATCACAGGTGTATATACGAAAATGATAAAAAGTGTGAATATATTTAAAATTTTATTTTTTAAATATTTCCATTTCATCAAAAATATTGATTTATTTCGACAAAAACAGGCCTTTATCTCTAATGAACAGGCCTATTTTCGTATGCGGCTTTGACGACAATATAAAAAAACTACTCTTATAGTATATCACATTACGTATACTTTTAGTGTATCAATCTAATATGTTATATAAAAACAAGCGAACCATAAATAGTCCGCTTGTTTCTCCTAAAGTAATTTTGTTTAACTTAGCGGCTAGGTAAACTGTATCCTTCACCCATTCGAGCCCCATCTGAGAACCGATAAAATTGATAATAATACCGACCGCTTTGTTTATAAAAAAGCTGCCAAGCATACTCTCCGTTATACACCCCCGGTAACAACCGTTCAATGCTAATATCCGGGAGATCGGCTTTTATAAGACTACGCATTTTTTCTTCAGAGGTCCCTTTACTTAGTTCCTCGGCGAATACTGCGTCGGCGCCTTCGGCAAACTTCCCATCTACAGTAAAGCGTACCCAAACCATCAACTCAGTCCCGGATTCATTCTTCCCTGTTAAGACCCAGTAGACTGCATTTTCATCCCACACGGATTTCTGTGCTTTAGTTACCTCTGTTAGACCCGCGCTGGTTTTGGCGACATCCTTAGCGATATCTCGCTCGTTCCATTGATCTTTCATAATATAAGCATAGAACTGGATGAGTCCGAACAGAAGGAGCAGAATCAGAACTGACCCCAGGAGGATCCATTTTTTCCTTTTCTTCAAGGTACAGCTCCCTTTCTAGTAATATATCTTTTTTGATTATATAACACACCCGTGTGTTTATCCAAAGTTTCATATCTCGTTCAATGATCTAATGATCAGAAACACAAAAGGCTGTAACTTTGCAATTGCAGAAAGTCACAGCCTTTCAGTTATTTGTTATGATTTAGACTATCGTTTTAGCAGTCCATCAAAGGCTTCTTGCGCCTTACGACGGATGGCTTCCTCATCTAGCGTTACACATTGTCCATGTTTAACAACCTGTTTACCATTCACCCATACATGCTCAACATCCTTGGCACTGGCAGAATAAACAGCGTGAGACAACAGATCTGTGTGTGGGAGCAAATGCGGCTGGTCTATATCAATAGCAATAAAGTCAGCTTTCATACCTACAGCGAGTCTACCCACATCATTTAAAAAGATAGACTTCGCGCCATACTCCGTAGCCATACGTAGAGCTTCCGGAGCCGGAACAGCCGTAGGATCACCACTTACACCTTTATGGATGAGTGCTGCAAGACGCATTTCTTCAAACATATCCAAATTATTATTACTTGCCGCTCCATCTGTACCCAGTGACACCTTCACTCCGGCCTTTAGAAGATCCGTAACTCGAGCAACTCCACTAGCCAGCTTAAGATTGCTTCCAGGGTTATGGGATACACCTACATCATGACGAGCCAGTATCTCGATCTCTTCATCATTCAAATGAACACCATGAGCGATTATAGACGGACGTGTGAACATTCCAAGCTTCTCTAAATGCGCTACTGGCCGCAGTCCGTAATCCACCACATTCTGCTCCACTTCGCGTTTCGTTTCGGACATATGGGTATGCATCGGTAAATTCAAATCATGAGCCGCCTGCACAAACTTAACAAAGAAGTCTGGTGGGCATGTATATGGGGCATGTGGCGAGATCATTGTCGTAATTCTACCTTCAGCCTTACCATGCCAGTTACGCGCAAAAGAAACCGCTTCCGCAAGCTTCTGATTTTGTACTTCTTCTGGACATAGACCGATTACGCCTCTCATTAATACGGAACGAATACCTGATAATTCGACGACCTCCGCTACTCGGTCCATATGATCATACATATCCAGGAAGGTTGTAGTGCCACCTTTCAGCATTTCAAGTACAGACAAGGAGGTTCCCCAGTATACATCTTCTCCGGTGAACTTCTCTTCCATCGGCCACATCTTCTCCTGAAGCCACACCTGAAGCGCTAAGTCATCTCCATAACCACGAAGCAATGACATTGCGGCATGGCCATGCGTGTTTACCAGACCTGGCATAAACAACAGACGACTGCCATCAACAACTTGCACATCGTCTTCTATTAAAGGCTCTTCTTTTCCTATGTAAGTGATCAAATCATCTTCAATAGTCATATATCCACTAAGAACCGGCTCATCCGTTCCCGGAGTAAGAAAACGCCCGCCCTTGATAATCGTTTTATTGCTCTTCATTTCTGCTTTCTTCCTTTCCATCCTTCAAATAATAAGCAAGGCTTTGCAAATCTGTTGTAAAATCAGCAGCATGAACCCGGATATTCGATGGTGTTTTTAGAATCACTGGTGCAAAATTTAAAATCGCCTCAATGCCAGACTCAATGAGAATATCCGCTACATTCTGCGCTTCTGAATCAGGTACTGTAATTATCCCAATTCGAATACCTTGCTCACGAACCGTCTGACCAAGCTCCTCCATCGGTTGAACGGTAAGTGAGTTGATTTTCCGCCCTACCTTAGGCGCATAGGAATCAAATATAGCGGTAATCTTCATAGTATCTTTCAAATAAGCATTATAATTAGATAATGCATGTCCAAGGTTACCGGCACCCACTAAAGCCACATTCAGTTGTTGATCCAGCTTCAGAATATGACGGATTTTCTCAATAAGATAAGTTACGTCATACCCGATACCTTTTCTGCCGAAATCTCCAAAATAAGCTAAATCTTTGCGAATTTGAGCGGGATTCAAATCAAGTTTCTGTCCTAGCTCTTGAGAGGAAACGGTTAATATTTCACGTTTCTGTAGATCATTTAGGAAACGTAAGTACACAGGAAGTCTGCGAACAACGGCTTCTGATATTTTTTCCGATTTCATAATTTACCTCCTAATGTAAGTAATATTCTTTACTAACCTTATACTAATTCGTGTACCTCGTCTCAATGAAGAGCGGTATTCTTATACCGCCCTTCATTGTAGAGTGATTAATATGATCGATGACGTTCTTTTTAAGAAACGCCTCCGTCTTCCAACCACTCCGCTATACGAGGAACCATTTGATCCGTAAGCATATGCTCCATTTTTGGGCCAGGCAACGAATAGAGGAAATATTTCCCATAGTGAGATTCGATCACCCTGGTGTCATACACAATAACAATACCCCGATCTTGCGCTGTCCGCACCAGCCTTCCAAATCCTTGCTTAAAGCGAATAACCGCCTGAGGAACAGACAACTTCATGAACGGATTCTTTTTCTGGGCTTGTAATAACTCAGACTTCGCTTCCGCTAGGGGATGGTTTGGCGGTTGAAACGGGAGCCTCACGATGGCCAAGCATGTTAATGCTTCACCCGGAATATCAACACCCTCCCAAAAACTGCTTGTTCCTAACAGTACAGAGGCTGCACTGTCCTGAAAACGGCGGATCAGCTTGCTACGGCTGCCCCCCTCCACGCCTTGACCCAGCACCGTGATCTCTTGTGAGGCTAGAGCCTCTTTCAAAGGATCGTAAACCTGGCGTAGCATCTTGTAAGAAGTAAACAGGACAAGCATCCGCCCGCGTGTTGTAGTCGCTGCTTCTGCTAGTGATTGTACGAGTGTATCAACAAATCGGGCATCGCCCACACTGCCCTTCACACTAGGGAAATCCCGTGGAATAACTAACAGCGCCTGCTCCCGATACTTAAAAGGAGAAGGCAGGAGTGATGTCATCAGACGCCCCTCTTCCGCAGCTTCATTAAGTCCGAGATTATCAATCATAAACTGGAACGATTTATCAACAGAGAGTGTCGCCGAAGTTAGCACGATACTTTTCTTTTTGTCGAAAAACAGCTCCTTAAGCTGAGTACTGACATCAACAGGAACGGCATACAGCTGTAGCGATTTACTGCGATAATTTCCATTCGCCTCCAGCCAATATACTACATTCTCATCGTTTAATCCCATAAAAAACCGTACTTGCTCACGTATTGAAGCTAAATCCTTAAATAAGCCGCTAATATCGGTAACTAGACTATCTGAGGAAGATTGACCTTCTTGATCTCGCATTTCATTAAGCATTTTATCACCTTTACGGATAATTTCGCTTAATGTCAGATTCATAGTATTCTCTAAAGCAACCAATTCATCCCAATCTTTCGGTTTACGGGTAGGAAGTAGCCGCATGACTAACTGGCCAGCTTCTCCCGCTGCTGCATCGCTGCGTTCCGGCAAGAGGCTGAATAGTTTATCACTAAGCAGATCCCAGGTTTCTTTTATGGTAAGCAGGTCCGGATAGATTCTATCGATCACTCCGCTCCATTCAGAAGCTTCCTCACTGCCTGATGACTGAAGCATTTGGCGAAGCGTAGGAAGTTGGCCATTTCGACTATCCTTATAAAGACGCGATAGTGTATGTGCCACCGTGAAATGCTTCATATGCATGCCTAAATGCTTGCCAGCCACGTCCTCCAGATGATGGGCCTCATCAATTACAAGATGTTCATAAGCCGGAAGTAGCTGGTGCCCAGCCTTAACATCTGCGAAAAGCTTAGAGTGGTTCGTAATGACTACGTCTGCAATACCAGCTTCATGCTTTGCCCGATGGTAATAACACTTACGGAACCAAGGACAGGAGCGCCCCAGACAAGAATCGGTATCGCTAGCCACCGTCTCCCAGAAATCTCCTCCACGACCGCTTAAGTTGAGCTCTTCGTCATCTCCTGATTCGCTTTGCGTCAGCCAAACGATCATCTGAGCCGCAGTAAGCGCATCTTCCCTCGGACTGACAAAGTCTTTTTTATTAATTTTATGTTCGAACTTACGAAGACACAAATAATGCCCTCTGCCCTTAAAAATTGAAGCTTTAAATGGAAATGGAACTACCTGTGTTAATAAAGGAATATCCCGCTCACGCAATTGATCCTGCAGATTAATAGTATGAGTGCTGACCATAACTTTTTCATTCGTGCGAACGCTTTGGTATATGGCAGGCAACAAATAACCAAGTGATTTGCCGGTTCCTGTCCCTGCTTCGATCAATAGATGTTTGTCTTCGGCAAGTGCCGTCATCACCTCATTGATCATAATATCCTGAGCTTCTCGGCTTTCATACTGCGGCAAAGTTTCTTTAAGTCGTTTCGTTACTTCATCCATATAATCTGTAAAAGATAAATTCTGTAGCGGATTCTCAGCATGCTCGTCTCGAGGTGGAGCTAATTCGTTCCAGTCTCCTACAGCAAGCGCTAATTGACGATAAAAAGTCAGATCACCTTCGGGCTGAAGCGTCTCCGCTTCCCGTTCACGCAGCAGACCATCGAAATACCAACCAAGATCACTATCCTCTTCCGTAAACAGCTCACAGAGTCTCTGGATCGTCAGCAGAGGCAAATCGTAGAGCTCCTCCAGACATTTCAGCAATACAAGAGCAGTTGCGAGTGCATCACTGTCTGCCTGATGCGGACGCTCATGCGTCACACCAAAATGTGCACTAACTGATCCTAGTTGATAGGATGTGAGGGAAGGAAAGCAGATTTTCAGAAAATCAATCGTATCTAAAATCCGTCCTTGAAATGGTAAATACCCACATCGGTCTAAAGCATTTTGCAAAAAATGGAAATCGAATGCGACATTATGCCCTACAAGCACAACATCATCCAAGAGTGGAACAAGCTCCATCATCATCTCATCCAGCTCAGGTGCATCCTTTACATCATCGTCGGTAATCCCCGTTAGACCAGTTATAAAAGGAGGTATCGGCGTTCCGGGCTTGACGTAGGAACCATATACCCGGGAGATGGACCGGTCTTCTTCTATAATTGCAAGGCCAACCTGGATGATTTCACCCACGGATTGGGTTCCCGTTGTTTCAAAATCAAGCACGGCAAATTTCATTATAATTCTATTCCCTTTCAATTGAGACTCTTAATCAGCATAACAGAAGTTGCGAAAAAAGGCGATGCACACCACTGGTTCAGGGGATGCATCGCTTGAATGAAAATGCGGAATAATAAACCGTAAACGTAATAATTTACAATAATGAAACAAGCTGATTTCCGAAATGAAGCTTACCTCCTCTACGGCGGCAAACCTCCAAATTCACAGTCGGTTCAGGAAGAGCCGGGTCAAGTTGCAAAGAAAGGCCAAACAGCTCCTGCGCTTCATTGAAACGTTCCTGTGAGGCCCGGATACAGCCTAAAGCATTATACACCATGGCTTTGAGCTTGGTTTCCCTTATCAAACCGAGCATATGGTTCAGATGACTCCAAGCAGCCTCCCCTTCCCCTTCTTGCAGGTAAGAGATGGCTAAATATAATCGAGCAGCCAGGCTATCCGGATATTGCACAATAACTTCCTTAAACTGCTCAATACATTTTCCATACATCAAGAGCTTATAATACCCCTGACCTCTGACAAAAGTATCCATGCACAGCTCGGGTGCTTCCTGCTCTGGCACTTCCTCTTCGACCACAGTCGTAAAATCTACACTTTCACGAAAGTGGCTTAGCTTCTCTGCAAAGGCCAGCCATTCATCCATGACTTTATCGCTAAGTCGATGCAGCATATTATAATTGCATAAAAGCTCATTCCGGCGGGCACCCTCCGCTGTAGGGTAATCTGTAACGATCTCCTGAAGCACCTTGTTCATTTCAGCAAACAAATGTTGAAACATGGGCTATCCCCCCTTACTGAAGATGAAATCAGTTCAGCTTGCCTGACTTCATTTTCTGCGAGATCGGGGTCTTTCATCCCTGCCATTCATTACATGGCGTAAGTCCATCCTTTAAGCGATTGTAGCATGCAGTTCGTGATCGGCCAGCTTCACGGGTTTGTTGTTCTCATCCACGAATACCACTGTTGGCTTATGCGACTCCAATTCTTCTGAGGACAGCATTGCATACGAAATGATAATTACTGTATCTCCCGGCTGAACCAGACGAGCAGCTGCACCATTCAGACAGATCACACCACTGCCGCGAGGCCCAGGAATAACATAAGTTTCTAACCGGGAACCATTATTGTTATCGACGATCTGCACTTTTTCATTCTCAAGAATATCTGCCGCTTCCATTAAGTTCTCATCAATGGTAATACTTCCTACATAATTCAAATTCGCTTCTGTCACCGTCGCGCGGTGAATTTTGGACTTCATCATATGTCTAAACAAGAGCGGCAACCTCCTTTGGAATAAATACATTATTGTCAATTAAGCGCGTTCTGCCAAACTTCACGGCAAGCGCTATAATCATTTCCCCATCTACATCCGTTAATACAACTTCGTTCCGCAAGCCTTCCAGATTAGGAAAGGTCAGGATTTCCGCATAATCAATAACCGCCAAAGGTGAGCTAGAAATAACGGATGTCAACAAATCCCGAACTTCAGCTATAGTTCTTACCTTTCCTTCTTCGATGGCCTCACGCGCTTCACGCAGGGAACGAGATAACACCAGAGCCTGGCTACGTTCCTCCGGAGATAGGAATACGTTACGTGAGCTAAGTGCAAGTCCATCTCCTTCACGAACGATAGGGCAAGGAACAATTTCAACATTCATATTTAGATCAGACACCATTCGGCGGAGCACTGCTACTTGCTGAGCATCCTTTAGTCCGAAGAAGGCATAATCAGGCTGTACAATATTGAATAGTTTATTAACGACTGTCGTTACCCCATTAAAATGTCCTGGACGTGATGCCCCACAGAGTCGAGTGGTAAGCTCAGATACCGAGACTGTAGTCCGGGTAGGCTGCGGATACATTTCTTCCACACTGGGGATAAATACAATATCGACTCCTTCGCGTTCCGCAAGCTCCAAATCACGCTCTTCATCGCGCGGATAGGAATCATAATCCTCATTCGGTCCGAACTGCAGCGGGTTCACAAATATGCTCATAACGACCGTGTTGCTCATTTCGCCTGCCCGCCGAAGCAGACTGGCATGTCCTTCATGCAGGTATCCCATCGTTGGAACAAACCCAATTGGAGTGTGCCCACCTTGTCTCATATATTCCAAAGCTTCGCGCAGTTGCTTAATGCTTCTGACGACTCTCATCTTATTCCCCATCCTTTCCGGCACTGCCGTATAAAGATTCCAGAACGGTTTCATCCGCTTTAAAAACATGACCTTCATCTGGGTACGAGCGATCCTTCACTTCTTTCACATATTGACTGATACCCTCACGAATCAGACTACCCACATCCGCGTAAGTTTTGACAAAACGTTTCTCACGGTAGGGTGAGGCATAACGCAACAAATCATGGAAAACCAATACCTGTCCATCACAATAACGACCTGCACCAATCCCAATGGTCGGTATGCTCAGTGCCTCAGAAATCGCTTGTGCTACTTCTTCAGTCACTAGTTCCAGTACCACTGCAAAAGCACCGGCGGCTTCAAGCGCTTTAGCCTCATCCATCAGACGTTTTGCATCTTTGGCATCCTTACCTTGAATACGGTAGCCACCAATCATATTGACCGATTGTGGTGTAAGCCCAATATGTCCGAGCACAGGAACGCCTGCAGCTACAACCGCAGTGACTGTCTCACAAATTTCGATACCACCTTCCATTTTGACGGCATGAGCCCGCCCTTCCTGCATTAGTCTGCGCACACCACGCAGAGTTTCATCTATACTTCCGTGATAGGTCATAAATGGCATATCTGCCACAATGAACGTATTCTGTGCACCCCGGGTTACTGAACGAGTGTGATAAACCATATCTTCAATTGTAACAGGTAAAGTTGTATCATATCCAAGTACCACGTTTCCTAAGGAGTCACCCACCAGGATAAGGTCGATACCGGCTTCTTCAGCAAGTAATGCCGACGGGTAATCATAAGCGGTCAACATACTTAACCGCACCCCATCTGCTTTCATTTTTTTCATTTTCACAATATTAAGTGCTTGTTTGTTTGCCATTTCTCTCTTCGTCCTCCTTTTTGAAATTACATCCCCGTAAAAATCGCAACAAAAAAACCCTTTAGCAATAATTTGCTAAAAAGGTCCGAAGGGCAAAAAAGAGTCACTCGCGATCGTCCCTTCTGTCTCGGTCCTTACGGCTCAGAGCAGAATCCAACGTAACCGTCTAACGCAGTTATGAAGGTGATTCCAATAATAAAACCATTATAAGTTCATCAAATCAAGAGTACAGTTCGCAAAACGATACCGCCTCTGCCCCATAGTATAACAAAAAGGACACGGAAATACACGAAAAAAATATGACAGGGGATGACACCCTGCCATATTGAAAAGACTCACAAAGGATTTATAAAAGCTCGATTTCACCAGAGCACACGCTAGAAATCTCTCCAGAACTATTTTTAAGTAGTAGTCCACCTAATTCATCCAGACCTACTACAACTCCTTCAGAGCGTCCCTGAGGGCTATTCAGAGCGATTTGGCGCCCCAAAGTAACTGACATCGACTCCCACAGCTCTTTGATAGGTTTAAACCCTTGATTCATGTATAGAATGTAATGCCTCTCCAGCTCATCCATTACAGCTCTTACCAGCTCGGAACGGTCAACAGGGACACCGCCCCGCTGAATTCGCAGGGAGGTCGCTACTTCTTTCAGATGATCAGGATAATCGTCTTCAGTCATGTTCGCAGAAATTCCAATCCCGGCGATGCAATAATGAAGCTCTCCTTCTCTTAGAGAAGACTCAAGCAAAATCCCGCATATCTTACGATCGCCCGCAAGCAGATCATTCGGCCATTTAATCCCGGCATCTACTCCGGTTACCTGGCGAATGGCCTTACAAACAGCAACTCCAGCAAGCAGTGTTAACTGAGGGGTCTGTAACAGGGGTAAATTCGGCCGCAGTACTATACTCATCCAAATCCCTTTGCCACGCGGTGAGTACCATTTCCTACCTATTCTGCCTCTACCTCCGGTTTGTTCTTCAGCGATTACGGTTGTTCCCTCTGGCGCACCGCTTTCTGCCAATCGTTTGGCTTCCTCCTGAGTAGATGCGACAGACTCCAGGAGCTGAACGCTGTCTATCCAATTCGAATCAGAAGCTTCCTGCTTCAATTCGGTTAGAGACAATGCCTTATCATAGCTCATGTCCATCCATCCTTTTTGCTTCAAGCAACAATTCTCGTTTATTGTTTAACAGATCACCCGCAGCAGTCGCTTGCAGCAGAGCACTAAGCATATTACCCAGCCAAGGCCCCGGACGTTTCTCAAGCGCTTCCGCCAACTCATTCCCTGTAACAGCAAGCTCTGAGAGGCTCTGCAGCGGCATTTGTGCGATCCACTCTCTTGCAGCTTGTAAATAGATCAGACCATTTACAAGATCTGGCGCCGCTGGAGTAGTGACAGCGCGCGAGTCTTTCGAGCCCGCTGGCAAGCTCGCAGCGGGAAGGGCTGCTGCTGGCAAGCTCGCCAGCAGCGAGAGCCAACCTTCGGCGGCTTCTACGCCGAAGGTCAGCACGGCGGCGATCCAGCGCCGCCGCAGTAGATCCGTGCCGCCCACTTCCCCCGGCGGCACTGCCTCAAGGGCAGCGGTCCAAGCTTCGCGGACCCGCAGCACCCGGACGACGCTTACGCGCGTCGCCCCAGAGAACGTCCATGCCCGCAGCAGCTCGTCGGCCTCCTGGGCCGACTGCTTCAGGGCATGGAGGAGAAGCGCCCACCGCAGGTGGGCGCTCTCAGTTCCCCTATCCCAGCCGTTAAGGCGGCAGCTGCCGCCATATCGGTTCCGGTCCAGGGGAACGGGGCTTTGCCGCGCGCTAGCAGCTCACAGCGCGCTAGCATAGCAAGGCCGCGCCGAGGATGCGGCCCCTCTATGATGCGGTCCAGCTCCGCGCGGACACGCTCCACAGCAATATGCGCCAGCTTATCTCGCTGGCGCAGTAGCCCCCTCCACGTATTCTTAGCGATGGAGAAATCTAACACCGATGCGAAACGAATGCAGCGAAGCATGCGAAGCGCATCCTCATCGAACCGTTCCTCTGCATCACCCACACAGCGGATCACACGGAGAGCCAGATCCTTCTCGCCTCCGAAGGGATCAATCAAATCTCCACCCAGCCCGCAGCATATCGCATTAATCGTAAAATCACGACGACGAAGATCTTCCTTCACATCGCTAACAAATTCAACATGGTCCGGACGACGGTGATCGACATAGCCGCTTTCAGTTCGATATGTCGTCACCTCAAATCCATGCCCATCCTGAAGCACGGTGACCGTCCCATGTGCTAGCCCTGTTGGAATACTGCGTGCGAAGATGGCTATTACTTCCTCCGGCACTGCTGAAGTTGTAATATCCATATCATGCACTGGCCTACCCAATAGCTCATCGCGAATGCAGCCTCCGACCCAAAAAGCCTCATAGCCGTTTTGAGTTAGCTCAGAAACTACATTTTCCGCTGCAACAGCCATAGCAGATGGCGCCATTTTCCATTTCATTACGAACTCCTTACCCCCTGACTGTATCCAGTCTAGGGACCTTGCGCCCGAGCACACGGTAATATATATCCTCATACTGACTTGTAATCGAATCCTTACAGAAGTCTTTGCAGGCCGTTTCCAGACAAGCTTGTCTGAACTGCTCCACCATGCGATCATCCGAAAGGAGTTTGATTGCATATTTCGCCATAGTTTCTGTATCCCCAATTGGAGCAATGAATCCTGTCTTGCCGTGTTCTATGAGCTCTGGAATGCCTCCGGTTTGAGAACCTATAGTCGGAACGCCACATGCCATCGCTTCCAGAGCCACCAGTCCAAAGCTTTCCTTTTCAGAAGGTAACAGAAGAAGATCAGCCAACGATATAACTTGAGCAATCTCATCCTGTCTTCCTAAGAAGCGGACTTTATCATCCAGACCCATTTCACTAATCTTAGCTTGAATCTTAGGAAGATCTGGCCCTTCGCCAACAAGCAGCAAACGTGAAGGGATTTCACGATTCACTTTAGCAAAGATATCCACAACATCACTTACCCTTTTAACTGGGCGGAAGTTACTGATGTGCATCAAGATCTTCTCCTCAGGGGAAGCAAAATCATCCCGTAGATTCGAAACATCCCGTGGGTAATAGACACGATGGTCAACAAAATTATAAGTAAGGTCGATCTCGCGCGTGATATCCAGCACTTCTCGAGTTTCTCTAATGAGATCCTTCGATACAGCTGTTACTGCATCACTTTCATTAATCCCAAGACGGATTAGATCTTTTAGAGATTCATCTTGTCCAAGTACCGTGATATCCGTACCATGCAAGGTCGTTACAACTTTTATATCATTACCAAGCATCTGCTTAGCAAGGAAAGCACAAACAGCATGCGGAACAGCGTAATGAACATGAAACAAATCCAAATTCTGCATTTTGGCAACCTGAGCCATTTTCGTAGCGAGCGCTAAATCATAAGGAGGATATTTGAATACATAATAATCATTAACCTCTACCTCATGGTAAAATATATTTTTCTGGAATTTCCCTAACCGAAACGGAATGCTGTGTGTAATAAAATGAACTTCATGTCCCTTTTCGGCCAAGAGTTTTCCTAATTCAGTCGCTACTACGCCTGAGCCGCCAAGAGACGGATAACAAGTGATGCCTATTTTCAAACGATCCATATTCCGTCCCCTTCTATACCTTATATAGTTTGATCCCCTGCAGTAAACAAATCTACTGCATAAGGCACTTTTGTTGCAAACCCTTCCGCATAGGGAATGAGTCTCCGCTGTCCAAGCAACATGTCTCTGGAACGAACACGTTCAATGTAACCTTCTGTCAGCGGTGTGGATACAGCATCGGCACCGAGCGGCTTGGTGAACTGGGAGCGATAGCAGGACAACGCCTGTTCTTTCAGCCCATATTGTTTAGTAACATCTACAATAAGATCCGTACGTCCTAGATCATTTATAAAATAAAAAAACAGCTGTGGAGCCGGAACTGCCGGCTTGTCCGACATGTATTTACGTAGTTTGGCATTAAACACAGCTTCCTCTACCAGCTTACTGCACGCAATATGATCCGGATGACGATCTTCCCAATAAGGAGCAAAAACAATCGCAGGAGCAAACCGGCGAATTTCTGCTGTCACAGCGGCCACATGCTCTTCTGTTATAAACAGCCCTCTGTCAGATAAGCCCAAATTCGTCCGCACAGACACGCCAAGTAGATCAGCAGCTAGCTGTGCCTCTTCCTTGCGTAGCTCTACAGTACCGTTCGAGGACATTTCCGCAGCTGTTAAATCGCACAGACCTACTTTTAGTCCTGCAGCGGTATGCTTCGCAATCGTACCTGCCATTCCGATCTCCGCATCATCCGCATGAGCCCCAAATACAAGAATGTCCAGCTTCATTCATCAACACCTGGTTTGTATTTATGGACGAGTTCTCGCCAAGCAAAGTCACCACGATCAATCGCCTTCACAAGCACCTCAGCTGTTGCGATATTCGTTGCTACAGGGATACCATATACGTCACATAGACGAAGTAAAGCTGTAATATCTGGTTCATGTGGCTGTGCCATTAATGGGTCGCGCAAGAAAATAATAAGATCCAATTCATCTTGGGCTACCATTGCCCCAATTTGCTGATCTCCACCCAATGGTCCTGACATATAGCGATGAATCTTCAAGCTAGTCACATCCATGATCCGTTGGCCAGTAGTCCCCGTAGAAAATAGTTCATGACCTACAAATACATGCTCATAGGCTAATACAAAATTTACGATTTCATCTTTTTTACGATCATGTGCAATAAATGCGATCTTTAACATGGTGTTCTCCCCTGTCTATTCTATAAAGTGCTCAAATCCATAGATCAAGCCAGTGTATCCCATTACCTTTTGAATACCCATCTTAACGCCTGGCATATAGCCTGCTCGCTCATAAGAATCATGCCGGATTTTTAAGGATTGTCCGAACCCACCAAAAATCACTTCTTCTTGGGCAAACACACCAGGAAGACGGACACTATGTATCCGGAATCCATTATAGTAACCCCCACGCGCACCCTCAATCGTTTCTTCTTCTTTAGGGTTTCCTTGACGAAGCTCTTCCCGGACTTCTGAAATCATCTCTGCTGTTTTGACTGCAGTTCCGGATGGAGCATCCAGTTTTTGGTCACCATGATACTCGATAATCTCCAGATGTGGAAAGTATTTTGAAGCTTGAGCCGCAAATCTCATCAACAGAATAGCCCCTATGGAGAAGTTCGGAGCAATAAGTCCACCTATCCCCTGGTCTTGACACTGCTTGTCCAGTTCCACAATTTGCTCCGGTGTGAATCCGGTTGTACCGATAACCGGACGCACGCCATATTTAATGGCTAACACTGTATTCGTATACGCTGATTGCGGTGTAGTGAAATCGACCACAACATCTCCGTTGCTTCCTGCGAGAGCAGCCTCAAAATCTGAAGTTACAATAATTCCTGAGTCTTCCAGACCTACTAGACGGCCTGCATCTATATCCATCGATGAACGATCTACCGCAGCCGCTAGCTCCAACTCTTCGTCTTGCAGCACAAGTTTAACAACCTCTTTACCCATTCTCCCGCCTGCGCCGGATACGATAACTCTGATCTTGTTGCTCATATCTTTTCATCCTCGCTTTCACTAGTTATATAGTTATTGCATATACGATTGTATGGATTTCTGAAGGTCTACCATCAATTCTCGCAAGCCAGAATCATCCGGATGTAAAGAAATCACTTCTTTTAAGGCGGCCATAGCCTGCATATGTTCATTCACCCGACTATGTGCGATGGCAAGCCATACATAAGCATCCCCGTATAATGGATCCAAGGCGATGGCCTCTTTAAGTAGCGTAATCGGATGGTACGGGTTACGAGTTTTGTTTTCTTCATCTTCTATCAACCGCTTAGCTTCCTGTACATGCATCATAGCTTGAAGATGCTGTAGATGCAGACTATACTCAGGTTTGCTGCCATCTAACTTCATAGCCGCCTGAGCATGAACTAAAGCTTTATCTAGCATACCACTGCGGGCATATGTTATGGAACAACGATATCTGACTTCAGCATCAGCAGGACTTGCTGCAATCGCAGCCTCAAAGCAAACAATAGCTTCCGCAAAGTCACTACGCAATATTGAGCGGTAGGCTTCTCTTACATAATCCCTTTGATCCATATCCTCACCATCCTCACGGCTAAATCCCGTTCGTTTGGTACAGCATATGTTATAGAGGCCTAATCGGTGTCTTTTGGTGTCCAGCGCCCAGCATCTCGGGTATTAAACTTATGCATGACCTTATTATGTGCTTCAGTCAGATCAATCCCAAGAGAATTTGCAAAACAAACGGTAATAAACAAAATATCTCCCAGTTCAAGCTCTATAGAATTCTCTGCTTCATCAGATTTCTTCGGCTTCTCACCGAATTCATGATTGACTTCCCGCGCCAACTCTCCGACTTCCTCGGACATGCGGGCTAACATAGACAGCGGACTGAAGTATCCTTCTTTAAATTGCGATATATAAGCGTCTACTTCACGCTGAATGTCACCAAGACTTTTGTCCATAAAATGTATCTTAGCCCCCTCTGTATATCTTGCCTTCTGTTTGCCCCTATGTTATCGTAAAGACGTTTTGAAGACAAATCTTTTTTGAATATTTTAACACCTGTAAGAAAAGGTATACTTATTATAGGAAAAGAAAAACTGCCTTAACAAGGCCTAACGAGGGATTCCATGAATTCAAACAAGGTAATTTCAATCAGCAAAACAGTTGCCCCTATCATGCTCGGAACCGCAGTATATGCATTCGGACTACTGTATTTCATCATTCCCAGTCAACTCATGGAAGGCGGCGTAACGGGAATCACACTGCTGCTTAATTATGCCTTTGACATTCCAATCTTTTTAACAACACTGCTAATCAATCTCCCATTGTTTCTGCTCGGTTGGAAAGTCCTAGGCGGCCGCCAAATTGTATACACAGGTGTAGGAATCGGATCTTTGTCCCTTTTCTTGTGGATCTTCGAAAGATTGATCTCTGCTGGATGGATTGTTCCTTTCAGTACCGAACATGACTTTATTCTTGCTGCGCTATACGCAGGGGTAACACTCGGAACCGGGCTTGGGATTGTGTTCCGTTTTGGTGGCACTACAGGTGGCGTAGACATTGTGGCAAGAATTCTGGGACGGAATTTCGGCTGGAGCATGGGGCAGATTATTCTGGCCATCGACATTTTCATTATCGGCTCTTCCATCTTCTATATCCCCAAAGAAAAAATTCTATACACACTCGTTGCTGTGTTCATCGCATCGCGTGTCATCGATTTTATCCAGGAGGGCGCTTATGCCGCCAAAGCTTTTACAATCATTAGTGATGAGGCACCACAAATTGCTGATCTAATCACTGCTGAACTAGAACGAGGGGTAACACTCATTCCTGCAATCGGTGCGTATTCTAAGCAAGCCAAACATATGGTGTATTGTGTAGTTTCAAGGCAGGAAATTCGCCGTCTTAGTTTACTGGTTAAATCGATTGATCCGCATGCGTTTGTAATTATTAGCGATGTGCACGACGTACAAGGCGAGGGATTCAGAGAAACATAAAATATCCCCACAAAGTGTGGCCTTGCTTCGATGCGTACTCAGGTACTTTGCGGGGGCCCCAAATAAATAATTTCTAATTCGTTAAAAATAGGAGCGGGGGACTCTTCCCCGCTCCTTTTGGTTATATAAACATTCCACTAAATGGGTTTGAAGTTCTGATTCTCTCCACGGTACTTACGATAACCCGCATAAGCTAATACAGCGATAATAAAACCTGCGGCTAGTCCTCCCCAAATCCCAAATTCTTGTGAGGCCAAGGGTACTGACAAAGCCGGCTCATCCTTCTCTTTTCCGAACATTACCCGCACAGTATCCTGACCATAAGACACAATTTCAAGCAACCGGGCCCGTTCGATTTTTTGTGAGGAAGAAGAAATGCCTGCGGCATAAGAGAGCCAGGAATCAAAAGCATTTACAACTTCAGGTTGCCGAGAGACGATCACCGCTGGCCGGATATTTTCGTACCTGCCCTGTAGCCTCTCTACAGCCGTTTTCCATCCCGCCAGATCATTTGTAGCACCACTTTGCTCCATCGCATTTAAATCCTCGCGGATTAGCTTATAATACTGAAGCCAAATGGGTTGTCCGGGTTGATTTAGACTATTGGCAGCTAACCGTAATTTGGCCGCTGTAGCCTCCAATTGCTGCTGAGATACTTTTGCGCTTGCCACAGCAGCCTTCAGGTCCATAATGACCCCTGATAAAGCATTAATGCCCTCTACAGAGGTCATTCCTTCAAAAGAAGAGGACACTATGATCCTAGAGATCTCTTCAGTCTCTTGTCGGACCTTCATCACATCCCCTTCCAAGACATACCCATACAATGCCTCAGCGGCTTGTTCTAGCAACTGTGCTCCGGTCTTTCCGCTCATCACTGTCAAGCCGTTGCCCGAACTAACGTCGGCGCTTTGCTTCGAAGCCTTGCCAGAGCCTTCACCAGCATTCCCTTGCGCTGCCGAAGCTTTTTCAACATTCATGCTGGTCAGCAACCAGCAAAATACTAGAATAACCAACACATAATATCTCCCTCGGAGCATGAAATACCCCCTCCTACTTAAGAAGAAACGACGTTGTCATCTTTTAAAGACGATATTCGTTTCTCGTAAAATTATAAGGATTAAGCATAGTATAAAACTCATACTTCTTATAATTCTAAATGTATGGCAGGGGGACAAGGGTTAGAACTGCTTACTAGAACCTATTCTTAAATTGATAGATAGAGTCTACTGGTCTTTGTCTACTACTAAACAACCAAGCAACAATCACACTAAACACTGTAAGCGCCATCGTGAAATATTGCACCTGTGTGACATCATCATTCAGTACAGAAGGTAGCCACGGGTATATTCCGTAGGAATAGTCCAGCATATCATTTGCAAGGGTCCAGAACAGCGCTAGCGGAATCATTTTGCGGAAAGAAAAGAATCGTGCATAGATCAAAGCTTCTACTGCCATCCCCAAATGAGAGATCACCAGCATCCAATCTTTCCAGACTAGAATATCTCCTTGATAACCTCCAGCAAAAATCATACTTACTGCCCAAATCCCATACTTCACAGACGTCACAACCGCTAACGCCTCAATAAGCTCCCTTACATTGTTTCCCGTATAGCCTTTTGGAGGAAAGAGCATTAGCAACAGCGCCAAGGTAAAGAACAAGCTCGCGGTTGGACTATCTGGAACAAACGGGAGCAACCAAAGCGGAAAGTTAGCCGCCGTGAACTCCAATTGATTGCCATACCATATGTAGCCATAAATGGTACCGAGAAGATTCACAATGAATAACAACCAAATGATTCCTCGGTGCTTAAACAGTTTATCAAGAACGGACATACAGATCATTAACCTCCCAAGTAGTGGCAACTTTACATTTAGACATACAAAAACCTGACCGCAGTTTCGATCAGGTTTTGCGTTATTATTATTTTACTGTTCGCTTTTTTGTTTGGCAAGCCAGTCTGCCAAGGCATCAATGTCTTGATCAGAAAGCCCTGCTCCCAGAGCAGTATCATACATCTTCGGCATCTGCCCTTGACCCTCTTTTATAATAGTAAGGATTGCTTCTTTATCATGGGTGTCCCCAACGCCGCGAAGTGAAGGTCCGCCTGCCCCTTTCAAATCCGCTGCATGACAAGAGATGCAAGTAGCTTGCTTAAATAGCCCCATAGCTGGATCATCCTTATCTACAATCGCTACTTCCTTCGCCTTAACTGCACTAGAGGTTGGAAGCCCCTTCGCCCTATTCTCTGCCGCCTTCTCTTCCCGTTGAACATCTTCAGGAATTTGACCAGTTTCAGCCATTTCATGTTTGTATTCAGTCCAAGCGGTATTTGTTAGGTACACAATCGCCGCTAGCGATAAGAACATCAAAGATGAAGCGATCGGTCTACGGTAGAAGCGACGTTCTCTGCCCGTGTCAAGAAATGGAGCTAAAAGAAGTGAACCAAAAGCTACACCGGTTACTCCTAATGTACCCAGTACGATATAATCACCTGAAGCATAAGGAAGCTTCAAATACTGATAGAGAAACAAGAAATACCAGTCAGGAATTGGGATAACCGTAGCACTCGCATTCGCTGGAAACCCTAGCGGCGCTGGCTCTGAAATAGTAAGCACTAATATTCCTACAAGTACAACGACGCCAACCATCCATTCTTTTAGTAGAAAGTTAGGGATAAAGGCTTCCGATTTACCAGGATAGGCTGAATAGTCTGGAGGTGTGATAAATCCATTGCCTTTACGAACTCTGGTATCACCGACATATACAACCTTTTCCTTAGAATTGTTTCCATGTGCCATCCATATTCCTCCTCTCTCAGATTAACTTACAACGGTCCAGAAATCCCTTGTCTGCGGATCATAATAAAGTGTCCTACGAGCAGACTAAGAAGCACCGCTGGGAGGAAGAATACATGTAGTGCGAAGAACCGAGTCAACGTTTCTGCACCAACAATCGTACCGCCTTGCATAAGTTCTTTCAATACGGGTCCCATCACTGGAACCGAGTTAGCAATTTCGAGTGTTACCTTAGTCGCAAAGTAAGCTTTATTGTCCCAAGGCAATAAGTAACCCGTTAAACCGAGCCCCAACATTACGAAGAAGATGAGCATTCCAACTACCCAGTTCATCTCACGTGGAGCTTTATAAGAGCCTGTAAAGAAGACGCGCATCGTATGAAGGAACATCATAACAATGACAAGACTAGCACCCCAGTGATGCATTCCGCGAACGATTTGTCCAAAGGCAACACTAGATTGTAAATACTCAACACTTGCATAAGCATTGATAATATCTGGAACATAATACATCGTTAAGAACATACCCGATAAGATCTGAATCACTGTAATAAAAAAGGTCAGTCCGCCAAAACAATACACAAACGCAGAGAAGTGATGGGCCGGGTTAACATGCTCAGGAACCTCGTGGTCGGCCACGTCTCTCCAAATTGGCGTAACATCCAAACGTTCGTCAATCCAGTTATAGACATTTTTAAACATTAGAACCTACGCCTCCTCACTAGCTACTGTATTAGGCACAATATCACCCAAAAGAACCCACCCGTTATCAAATTTCGTTTTATACTGGTCCAGCGGTTTTGGAGCTACTTCGAGATTTTTGCCGAGTTTGGTATAACGTGCACCGTGGCAAGGACAGTGATACTCGTCCGGATATGCCTTATCATTGTTCCATCCGACCGTACATCCTAAATGTTTACAAATGGGTGAAAGCGCATAAATATCACCCTTTGCGTCTTTACGGATCCACGCAGTCAGCGTCGCTGTGCTGTCGTACCATCCGTCTTTCTGTTTCAATTCAAACGTAAACTCTTGGGGCTCTTCGGTGATTTTGCTAATTTCAGCAACCTTTATAAAATCACCCGCGCCCTTCTTATGTAATATTGGGTCCACGACAAAACGGACCATTGGGAGAATTGTACCTGCCCCCATAAAAGCAGTAGCGCCACCTAGCGTGTAGGTCAAAAATTGCCTGCGCGACATCTCTTTACGGCTGGGTGGTTGTTCAGGCCAAATATCCTGTTGATCATTATGGCTGCTCATACTGTTATATAACCCCCTTCTCAAGATATAAGAAAGTATCTAAGGTGTCCGATCAGAGATGCCTTACTATAAATAATCCGTTTTCAAATCTTTTCAATGAAATACATCACATACCATTTCGATTCAACCTAATAATAGCTTAGGCACCAAAACCCGTCAAGAATATTGTCTAATTTGTGACAGGCCAAAAAGTGATTTTAACTTATAATTGTTGATTTTCTGTCACATTTAAAAGGGACTCACCGTCGCCACATCTCTTGAATTTTCATACCAATATCACTATTAATCTTACCTTCCAGAGAACCCTCAATGATAGGCAGAGAGAGTACTAAATCGCTTTCAAAAATTTCTTGTTCCAGAAGTGCTCTATCTGCTGTCAACACCACAGCATACTGGAAACCACTGGATTTGACTTTTTGGCAAACCTCATTAATTAGGTCAACATATCCTTCCCCTCCATACTGAATCGCTGGATAAGTTACAATCCGTCCCTTAAACGGTATTTCCACCAAATCCATAAAATCACGTAATCTTTCTAAAGCTTGAACCGTCTCAGGAGGACTTTCAGCCCCGCTTAATCCTGTAAAAGGTATGAGACATGTATCATAGAACTTTCGATTTTCTTTCCACTGCTCAACTTCAAAATCACTGAATTTCATTTATGTCCATCTCCTTATTTACGATCCTTCGTTACTTTCACATTTCACAAATTTGCCCGAAGTTATAAATCCCATTATATTGAAAGAGGGGGACGAACGTCTATATTTAGATTTTCATAGGTTTTCCTTCACCTCTAATTGATACAGAAAGCTTCATTACTCCATTAGAAAAATCACAGCGTATAACAAGAAAGACGCCTGGTCGCGTTCTTGGAGGTAGAGTTACAAGCTGAGTACATCCGTAATTCCATACACGTTCTATATACACCTTCGTAGTGAGGTTCCGCTAACGGACCGTATGGCCTTAATTTCGATTAAATGAGCACATATATTAGGGACGGACCGTATTGCACTTATTCCCTAATAACAAGCCCCTTCCCGGGTGATTTGGTGCGAATAACAGCGCTGGCTCGTTTACGTTACCAATTGCACATTGTATTCGGTTTTTCGCATACATTTGGCTCGTTTACGTTACCGGTGACACATTGTATTCGGTTTTTCGCATACATTTGGCTCGTTTACGTTACCGGTGACACATTGTATTCGGTTTTTCGCATATATTTGGCTCGTTTGCGTTACCGGTGACACATTGTATTCGTTTTTTCGCATACATTTAGCTGTTTACGTTACCGATGGCACATTGCATTCGGTTTTTCGCATACATTTGGCTCGTTTACGTTACCGGTGGCACATTGTATTCGGTTTTTTGCATACATTTGTCCGTAAGCTCGACTAAAACATGCATTTCGGAGGATATAAGGTCCGCTCGGTTTTTTAGAATCTGACGGCGACTCTCGTTTTTTCCAGTCTCCTGCTTCTTCACGTTCATCACTCCCCTCTTTCTTCGGAGTTATCCACATTTTTTTGTATTGTATAATTTCCTAAACAATCGAGTAGGAGGGGGCGGCGAGCCCCCGGCCTCTCACACCACCGTACGTACCGTTCGGTATACGGCGGTTCATGAAATATTCCGTAAGGAGTTGTATCTGTCCAATACACTCTTTAATCCATTGGATTCCCAATATTGGTTATTCAATGCACGTTGCAGAATTGGACTCCCTGCAATTCGCCAGTACCCTTTCCGAGTATTTCCCCACTCATATGCTATGTCCTTAGGCACGCCTAAAGATATAAGCCTTTTGACCTTGGTTCTCGGGTTCTTCCATTGCTTCCAGAGACACATTCGCAATCTCCTTCGAATCCACATATCCATCGCTTTTAAGACACTTGGCGTATCCGCCAGACAGAAATATCCCTGCCATCCCATCAAGTATCGATTGAGCTCCTGGATTCTCTCTTCCATTCGCATCGCTTTCTTCCGGGACGTGATCTCCCGAATTCGAGTTTTCGCTCTCTGCAAGGACTGCTTCGCTATCCTCACCTTGGGCTCTTTATCGTGACTAAAGCTAAACCCAAGAAATTTTCGTCTCCAGGGGCGGTCCACCGCACTCTTCGCTTGGTTCACCTTTAGTTTTAGCCTCGTCTCGATAAATACGGTGACAGATGCCTTCACTCGTTCTCCTGCTCTTGGCGTTTTCACGTAAATATTGCAATCATCCGCATAACGAACGAAGCGGTGTCCACGTTTCTCGAGTTCCTTGTCGAGCTCATCCAAGACGATGTTAGATAATAACGGACTGAGTGGACCACCTTGCGGTGTCCCTTCTGTTGTCGGTTTTACTAACCCGTTCTCCATCACTCCTGACTGAAGATATTTTCGAATCAGCAGGAGAACTTTCTTGTCCTTCACTTTAGCCGAAATCTTCATCATCAGTCAGTCATGGTTGACGCGATCAAAGAATTTCTCCAAGTCCAGGTCAACGACGTATCGATAGCCTTCTTTCATGAATTCTCTAGCTTTCCTTACCGCCTCATGTCCTCGCCTTCCCGGACGAAATCCATAACTGTGGTCAGAAAACTCTGGATCAAATAATGGGGTTAGTACCTGAGCGATTGCTTGTTGAATCATTCGGTCTGTCACGGTAGGTATTCCTAATAACCTAACGCCTCCGCCACCGGGTTTCGGGATTTCGACTCGGCGCACAGGGCTCGGTTCATAGGTTCCTTCTTCTATCGATTGCCGCAAGGTTTGCCAGTTTTGTACGATGTGTTCTCGTAAGGATTTTACGGACATCCCATCTACGCCATGACTTCCTTTATTCGCTTCAACACGCTTTAAGGCTTGCAGAAGATTTTCCCGTGACAACAGTTGCTCCAACATTTTTTTACCTCTCTTTACGTGATTTGTATCTTCCTCTTGTGCCAGAGATGAATTCTGCCCTGCCGAAGCTCCTCACGGGATTCACCGCTCCCTTCCTCAGTCAGGTCCTTTCGGATTTTTTTTCTGCTTTCAATACTCATCTTGAACGCCTTGATGTACAAATACCTACTTCATGTTCAGCCCTTCCGCAGCTGTTGCAACAGCTTGCGTACTATGGCGTCTGCTGACTTCTGTGCGTTCAGCCTGCTCTCACAAGCAGGGTTACGAAGTGGCTTCGCCTACCGCACAGATCTCCCCAGGTAAGGACGCTATCTTCCTCTCCATCTATCTGCTTCATTTACTCTCGTATGCCTTTGACAGTATGGACTTTGGTTTGTTATGCAACCTCATCCAGCCTACGTTAGCCTTGTATGAAGTTCGTGTTCCTCAGACCGGAGATTTGCCGCCGGATTCCTTCAGATTCCACCTCACGGTGGACACCCTTGCCTTAGACTAATGGCTACTACTGCCTTCGCCATTCGGGACTTCAACCCTATAGATAGCGCCCATGCTGGGCGCACATAAAAAAAGAAATGCGCTAAGCGCATTTCTTTATGCCAAACTTTTAAGTTCTTCTGTAAGATTTCGGAAAGCTAATTTATCTCCTGTAGCCAGCGCCGTGTCAATCTCACGGTGCAAGATGTCGGAGCGACGCTTTCGCAGCGCTTCATCCCACACCATTTCTGCCGCAAGTCCTAGCATCACTTCGTACGTAGCCTTCATTTTGTCCATTCGATACACCTCCGCTGTTTAAGAGATCCTTATTGCTTTAATATTTTGATATCCATCAAGATGATTTTGTTTTCGTTTTCAAAAGTGACGGCACCTACTAAATCATATTCAACAATCCTGTCTACGTTCTACATATTTACCCATTCTGATCAATACTTCATTTATTGTCCTATCAACAACCAAAGTACAGTCCACATCTACATATGTAATCCCCATAAGCATTGGCTTGATGCCTCCATACTGCTATAGATGTTTAGGCACGGCTATCTCCATCCCCCACGGCGTCATCATCACAGCGAGACCAGTGGTGGTCTCCCCTAATTTCAGCATCCCAAGGTGCACCATCATCCTAATAATTCGTTGCTCCAGAATAGAGGCAGCATTGTCATAATAGAAAGGTTTAATTAACCACCCTATACCATCCACTAATGAAGGTACGCTCACCCAATTCCCAGCACTAATGCTTACCCAATACACCAGTGAAGGCAGGTTTGGTACAGCCCCCTTATATAGTTTTAACCAAAAAGAGAATATCTGCATCAACGAGTCACATTTCCCATCGGCCAACACTGCCTCTCCTGTCGCCGTGAGCCTTAACCGAAAACCTTCTTCAGTGATCCAGCGGCGGTGACGAACATAATCATACAGGAGCGCTAATCTAGGTGGATAATGCTCACATGCCCTACCATAACCAAATCTCCAGCCGCCTTTGCTAAGCAGATCCTCCGGAATATGAAGTGCATTCATCACTCCTTGCTGATACCGCCTATACATTGCCCCTTCCTGATTAAGCTCTGGCTCATTTTCCTTGATATATCTCAGAAGCATAACCAGATCACTTAATAACAATTCTCCTTCATTTCGATACATGGCTGGTTCAGAGCTAACCGTAACCTTATCCTTGATATGTGCGCTCATCGTCTCACGAAAGCGCTCTTTCAAGTCTTTGGGCACTTGGAACAAATATCTCGTTTGCTGGGAAGAACCGCTAAAGAGCCAGCCTCCGCTTTTGAAACGAGAAACCATTTCTCGGATACCCCCGGTCTTTCCTTCTTGGGTATCAAAAGAAGCTTGCCTAGCTACTGCCAACAAATCTTCCAGACTAAAGTAGCTGCGTTCATCAAAAAGTAATGTATTCAGAAACCGTAGATCCTCCGGAGCACATTCCCGGATATGAGACTCCATAAAACTTCTGCTTCCAAGCATAATCAAAATACTCTGGATCAAGTCATGTTTGGAATTCTGCTTGCATTCACACCGGTAGCGTCCCGCTATGGCGGTCAGCTGTCCAATATCTGCATAAGTGAGCATATCCGCCAGATTCATGTTTTATCGCCTCACCGTTTTACTACCATTATGGGAAATACAGCCCTTTTTATTCCCCTTTGCGCAAAAAAAATAACCCGATGCACGGGTTAACGCTGATTTTGCAGGATATGGCGAGTACAATTATAAAGAATAGGGTTCCATTCCCGTTCTTTCTTCTCCAAAATCGTCAGGGACAAATTCCCAATCCGCTCAGAATACTTATCTTTGTAAAATGCAGTATACAGTTGAGCGAGGAACCCTCCATGAGATATGACTAGTATGTTGCGATTGGGATGCTGCGCAGAAATATCCTCCATAAAGGCAAGTGCACGCGCTTGAAGCTGTTCGTCAGTTTCTTGACCAAGCGAAAGCTGACTCCAATCTTTCCCCCACTTCTCTTCACGCTCAGCGGCAGTAAGTCCTTCAACCTGTCCGTAGGCACGTTCCCGGATCCGATCATCCGGATCAAGTAACGGTACATTTAATTTATCTGCGATAATCCTACCTGTCTCTGCTGCCCGGGAAAGGTTACTTGTAATGCAATAATCCCAGCGATACGGCTCTTGTAATAAGCGGTCAGCAAGCATAGCAGCTTGCATCCGTCCTTCATCATTAAGCGGAATATCACTTTGCCCCTGTATCTTTCCAATTGCGTTCCAGTCCGTCAATCCATGGCGTATCAAGCCGATTAGCATATTGCCTCCCCCTTTTCACCCAAGTATTTGTCTCTTAATGTAACATGGATGAAATAAAAAGTCTTCTTTTATGCGTATTATAATACAAAAAATCCCCTTATCTTTACATAAAGGGACTCCTACATCGTTCTTAACACTATTATATACTGCAATAGCTAAGTCATACATCAATAGACCCTTTATGATCTGCGATATCGATTCAGCCGGGTTAATGAAAACACTGCAAAACCCACGCCAAGCATGGATAACATCATCCAATATTGAGGATGAGTAGGTCCCATATTTACCACAAGCGGTTCAATAATCCCACCTTCAGAGCCTAAAATGGGATAAGTGGATGTCCATTCCATAGAGCCAGCAACGCCTGTCTCTACAATTCCACTTTGAGCCACAGTGATATCAGCAGGTGTTCTAAACATAGTAAAGTAAAGAACACTGGACAAAAATACCGCCAGGAAGCAAGCGATCCAGAGACTAAGCCTATGACGAACAATGGCAGATGTCCCTGCGGATTTCCCATCCCCTGGCATTAACCAAGGACTCTCTAGATAAATCCGCTCCATAACTTTAACATTTATAACTTCTGCACGCTCTTCACTAATCTCTTCTTTCAAATCATGCATAAGCTGGCTACTCTCTTGCCACAGAGACCACTCAGCAGCGCAGTAAGGACAAGTTGCAATATGTTGTTCGAGCAAAATCCGCCTAGGATGTGTGGGGGGAGCGTCCCACAAGAGCGGAATACATTCTTGCGCTTCCCTGCAATTCATTCGCCTTACACCCTCTCAACCTGCTCTTCAACTTCAGGCTCATTGAAATAGGATTCGAGTTGAAGCTTCACACTACTTCTGGCACGAAACAACAATGATTTCACGGAGCTTACACTCTGATCTAAAATTTCTGCAATTTCTTGATAATCCATCTGATCGTATTCACGCAGGATTAGCGCAGAGCGTTGTTTCTCCGGAAGATTATTAATTGCCTCACGAACCAAGTTCATCCGTTCTTTACGCAATGCAGCCTGCTCAGGCGCTACTTCAAACGGTGCAACTGGAGTATATCCACTCTCTTCTAGGGATACATTTCCGGCACGATTCTTACGAAGCTCACTTAGCACGGTATTACGAGCAATAGTGTACAACCACGTTGAAAAGGAAGCATCTACCTCTCGAAAGGAATGCAAGCTACGGAATGCCTTGTAGAAAGTCTCCGAACAAAGGTCCTCTGCAATTAGCTCCATTTGTGAGTTTCTAAGCATATGATATACAAATGCCAATATTTTTCGTTGATAACGACGCATTAATTCTGAATATAATTCTGTGTTACCTTGTTTGATTTCCTGGATCAACTGGGAATCCGTCATGGTGAGATTGGCCCTCCTCGCCCTTGCACGTCTTTTCCCGTCCGGTCCGTACTTATTATACCGGTTTGGGCTTTAAAAGTTGCGCTGGTTTACTGCAACTTTTTAGTTTATTACAAGAAGAAACGATATTGTCGACCTTTTATGTAAGACAAACGTTCCTTGTGGGAATTTTAGGGAAAATATATGACGTGCAACTTATCCGTTCTTCAATTTTGAAATACACCTATGTATATTCAAACACCCAATAATTAAGGCATGATGATTGTGATGAATATAAAAAGAAAAATGGCATATTTCTTAGAGCATATAAATTTTATAACGAATCTAGAAATATACCAGATCTATTGTATCACAGATTCTCATAGGATGACATTAATAGACTTCAGAGCAGTAATCTCGTCAGCAAGACCTGACAACAGATTATAAACGAACATTAACTCCGTCAATAAGACTTTGATCACTGTAATATGACTTTAATCTCTTTTTAATAAACTGTTGACAAAATGTAAACGTATACATATAATAAAAGTACAGTATGGTTTCTCTCCACTCCTATCCAAATACTAGACGGTTCCAATTTATTGTGAACTGTAGCCGCTTACTTTGTAAGCGGTCTTTTTTTGTTCTGAAAGCGCTCTACCTTTTGTTAGATGATCTATAATAGGTTATTTACTATAGCCAGCGAATTAGCTTCCACAAATCCCCACAGTCATCTATTACCCCGTCTGCGTCCACTTGAAGAAGTATGGAAAAGAGTCAAGATAAACAATATACTAGCTATAAAGTTATTTGTTGAGGTGAATATGAAATGAATGAAATCGATGAATCAAAACAACTTGTACTACAAATCGGCGGTGCCTTGAAAAAGTACAGAAAAGAAAAAAACATGAACTTAGATGACTTAGCAGAATTAACGGGCGTAAGTAAACTTACTCTGGGGAATATCGAACGCGGTGAGACAAATCCAACTTTGGCGATTATATGGAAAATTTCAAAAGGCCTATCTTTACCCCTATTAGCTTTGTTCAAATCTGAAGACCCTGTTAGTTTGTATCGAGCAGGCGAAGGTCTTCGGTTTTCTAATGATCAAAAGAATTGGATCATTGAACCCGTCTTTAAAAACGTAAGCAACGATATTGAAATGTGTCGGGCTTACTTACAGCCAAATAGTTCATATCACCCTGAAGGTCATCATGTGAATACAACTGAAATTGCGACAGTAATGACTGGTTCCATTGAAATTCAAGTCAATGGTGAGATGTACATATTGAATCAATATGATACGATCAGTTTTCGTGCTGATCGCCCTCACTCTTATACCAATCATACGAATAGCGAAACAGTGCTCCATATCTCCTTAAAATATGGTTTCTAAAAGCCAAAAATTTTACTTATAAAATGCAACTCTGAGTTTCCATTATTTATGGAAACTCAGAGTTGTTTTTTTTACTAATATAAGCACTTCAAGTGATAGGATACTCTTCATAAAGTTAACTATAAAATACTTATTGTTAATTTTAGTATACTATAATATACTTTCTTTGTCCGCGCGGATATTATTTCATAGCTTTCCAATCAGCAGAAAACCAATAGTACACATTAATTCTGGAAGGGGAAATGAAGAATGCCGAATAAAAAAATCTTATCATCATCAATAGGGCTGCTAATACTCGGCATTATTATTATTGCCGCAAATTTACGTGCTCCCTTAACCTCGGTCGGTCCTTTAGTGGGTCTTATAAGGGAAGACGTTCATATCTCCAATACTTTTGCAGGCCTGATAACAACGGTCCCTTTACTTACCTTTGCTTTATTATCGCCTGTAGTACCAAAACTAGGACGCAGGTATGGAGTAGAACTTTTAATTTTGTTTGCCCTGATCTTTTTGACTGTTGGTATTGTAATACGTTCTTTATCTGGCGCTGCAAATCTGTATATTGGAACTGCAATTCTTGGATTTGCAATTGCCGTTTGTAATGTATTAATGCCAAGTTTAATCAAACGTGATTTTCCTAATAAAATCGGTGCCATGACTGGTATCTTTGGAATTTCTATGAGTTTATCTGGAGCGATCGCATCGGGAATTAGTGTACCGCTAGCCGCAAACGTAGGTATAAAATGGCAGGGAGCGTTGGGAATATGGGGGATCCTAAGCTTTGTATCGATCCTCTGCTGGTTGCCTCAATTAAGGAAACATACGAAGCAAACAACCTCGACGAGTCAACAGATGGCCTGCAATAATGTTAATGTTTGGCGTTCCCCTCTCGCCTGGCAAGTAACCTTGTTTATGGGTATGCAGTCCATGATTTTCTATGTGCTGATCGCATGGTTGCCTGAAATTTTAAAGCAGCAAGGCATTGACTCCAGCCAATCAGGATGGTATCTCTCAATAATGCAGTTAGCGCTACTTCCCTTTACCTTTATTGTCCCCGTTATTGCTGGGCGAATGTCAAGTCAACGTTCGTTAGTGGTCATCACAACCCTTTTGCTTTTGACGGGAACGCTCGGACTGCTTTACGGAAGCTCCAATATCATTCTGTTGTGGATCATCATACTCGGAATTGGTGGAGGCTGCGCCTTTAGCTTGTCCATGATGTTTTTCGGTTTACGTACTAAAAATGCGCAGCAAGCGGCGGAACTGTCTGGTATGGCACAATCGATCGGATATCTGCTTGCCGCAATCGGCCCTGCCCTTATAGGATATCTCCATGATGCGACAAATAGTTGGAACCTGCCTCTTTTCATTCTAATTGGAGCTTCGGTCTTTCTCTTTTTAGTCGGTATAGGAGCAGCAAGAAATCGTTTTGTAGATAGCCGAAATAGTTACGACGAAATAAACTCAAGTTACATTGGCTAATACCCCTTTCTTTTCATCGTTGATCCAATAACATTTGGCACGTACGAAGACGCTATCGGACACAGTTGACCTTCAGCGCAGCATTATTCCACTTTTGGGATGTTAACGGACCGCATAGCAATTGGCAAGAAAAACACCCAATATTAACCTCTCCAAATGAAATAGCGTCAGTGGAGTCCGAAAGACTGCCTCAAAGGTGGTACTGATGACGATACTGACGGCGGCATGTTGAAGCTAGCAACCAACAAGCCAGAATAACAAAACAGCGATTCTCTAATAACATGAGAATCGCTGTTTTTGCTGTTTATTACGATTTGAAAATGACCCGGAGCGAACCTTAATACTACACATATACGGTATAATCGTGCTGCTGCAGAAGCACCTTCGCACGTTCCATATCGTGCTCCTGACGAAAAGATAGGCGCATAATACCCGGCACATCTTCACGACTCTCGATGATTTGTACGTTGCTAAGGTTAATGCCTTGGTCCCCCAGCTCAGTAGCAATACGTCCGATAATCCCCGGATGATCCGGTACATCAATATGTAGGTCAAATAAAGGTGCTATCATGCCTTTACGCCGTTCAGGCAACTGACTGCGGAAGCCATTCGCTTCTTGGAAGGCCTCTTCAATTCCTACGCCATCTTCACTTTCCAGTAGACGAACAAAAGAAGAAACTTCCTCGTTCCAATCCTTCAATAAACGAAGCATTACGGAACGATTGTTCAGCAAAATGTCTCGCCAAATTATAGGATCACTGGAAGCAATCCGAGTGATATCCCGAAAGCCTCCTGCAGCTAGCGTACTATATAAGGAGTCAGTATCGTCATAGGCACGAATTTGATTTACCAAAGCAACAGCAATAATATGCGGTAAATGACTAATGGCACCTACAATCTCATCATGGCGTTCTGGATCAAGGCGTACAATCTGCGCTCTTGTGTGGTGTAGTAAAGACTCCAGTGCATGATAAGCCTCGTCTGGTACGCCTGGAGGAGGCGTCAACACATAATAGGCATTCTCAAATAGCAATGATGAAGCTGCCTCAACACCTGATCGCTCTGATCCTGCCATTGGGTGTCCGCCGATAAAATGTACTCCAGGAATTTCTAAGGAGACCGCACATGCGGCAATACTAGCTTTCGTGCTTCCTACATCTGTAATAATGCAGCCGGGTTTTAGAGGCAATTTACTTAATTGCTGCAGATAATCCTCTAACATCCCTACCGGTACACACAAAAAAATGAAATCAGCATCAAGTGCTGCTTCTTCAACAGAAAGCGTGGCATGGTCTACCACACCTCTGCTTATATATTTACTTACGAATTCAGGACGGTGGGCATGCCCTACGACGGTCAGGCCCTCCTTGCCTTTAAAGCAAAGGGCCAGTGAGCCTCCGATCAGACCGACACCGAATATAGCTATTTTTGTCGTCATGTTCTTTGAACTACCTGCCTTTTTTAGTCTAGTCATGCTGTTTACTACTAGGCGCGCACACCATACTCTATAAGAATTTGTTCCAGAGCGGTTATAAACGCTGTATTCTGCTCTGCCGACCCAACAGTAACACGAATATAAGTAGGGTAAACTTGATGACCTGCTCTTACTATGATTCCTTTACGCATCAAAGCATCGAAAACCTCTGTAGCTGGCTTACGAACATCTACCATAATGAAGTTCCCGTGTGCAGGGAAGGATTCTAGGCCCAGACGTTTGAATTCAGCTTGTAATTGGACAATACCCGCGCTATTAAGGCGACGGCATTCCTCTACGTATTCTTGGTCATTCAAGGCAGCCAGAGCCGCCGCTTGCGCAAGACGAGAGGTATTGAAAGGCTCGCGTACCTTGTTGATCAATGAAATAATTTCAGGACTAGCAACACCATAACCAATACGCAATGCAGCTAAGCCATAAATTTTGGAGAATGTACGAAGCACAACCAGATTCGCATAACGATTTAATAATTGGATACCGTTTGAGTAAGAAAGATCTGTTACGTACTCACAGTACGCTTCATCAAGGACAACCATTACATGGGAAGGAACAGCATCAAGGAAAGAAATCAAGGCTTCCTCGGGTACAATTGTACCCGTTGGGTTATTTGGATTACAGATCCAGATAACCTTCGTACGGTCCGTAATACGGGCCAGCATCCCATCCAGATCATGTGTACCCTTTACAAGTGGTACCTCGATGGACACGGCACCTTCGATATCTGCGTTACTCTTATAAACAGAGAAGGTCTGATCAGCCATGAGTGTCTCATCACCCGGCAAGAAGAAGGCGCGAGCAATAAGTGCAATAATCTCATCAGAGCCACAGCCAAAAATAATATTATCGCTATTCACACCAAGACGGCTGGCAAGTGCTGCCGTCAACTCAACGGCCGATCCATCTGGATATAGATAAAGATTATCAAGCTCTGCTAGAATAGCCTCTTTAGCACTCGGGGAAGCTCCATACGGGTTCTCATTGGATGCAAGCTTAATAACCTCACTTAAGCCGAGCTCTTTCTTAACTTCGTCTATAGGTTTCCCTGGTTTGTAGACAGGGAGATTAACTATATTCGGTTTTGGATTCATGAATAGTCCTCGCTCTCCATAGTTGATTACTCCACTATACACAGGTCAAAATGACACTGTTATGGTCTTTTTAATTGTGCCACAAATTCTCGAATTTGCAACAGCCCTTCATTCCGTGTAGCGGGATTATCGAGCAACGGAATGACCTCTTCTATTTTGCGAACAATGGCACTACCTACCACCACACCATCGCAAATCTGAGCAAAACGGGCAACCTGTTCGCCAGTTGAGATCCCAAATCCTACAGCTACTGGCAGATCCGTTGCTTGACGCACGGAGTCTATAAATGCCTCTACATCAGCATGGAAAGTGGATCGTTCCCCTGTCACACCTAACGAGGATACACAATAGATAAACCCACTCGCACCTGAGACAATCTTCGCAATACGTTCACTTGAGGTCGGTGCAACTAGTGGAATGAGATTAACGCCAACCTCACTACTGCGGCGGCGCATCTCCTCTGATTCCTCGACAGGAAGATCTGGAATAATAAGTCCACTAATCTCATGAGCATTCAGTTCTGCGAAAAATGTATCCAGCCCCATTTGCAGGATAGGATTGTAATAGGAAAACAAAATAAAGGGCAAGCCGCTTCCGGCTTGACGAGCTTTTAACGCGGTCTCCATACAGGTACGCAGGTGAACCTCCCCCCGCAGAGCTCGTGCAGACGCTCGCTGAATAACAGGACCATCTGCTAGCGGATCAGAGTAAGGTACTCCTAGCTCCAGAATATCTGCACCTGCCGTCTCCAGTTCTGCGATGATGGCAAGCGTAGTCTCCAGATCAGGGTCTCCAACCGTCAGAAAAGGAATTAATGCCGTCCGCTCTTCAGCTTTAAGCTTCCGGAATACCAAATCCATTCGGTTTGTAGTTTCGGTTGTCATTCGTTTCCCTTCCCTTCTGTGTACGCCATGATCGATTCCACATCTTTGTCTCCCCGGCCTGACAGGCAGATAACAACAATATCATCCTTGGTAAGGGTTGGACCCATCTTCACAACATGGGCTATCGCATGTGCAGACTCCAAAGCTGGAATAATACCTTCCGTTACACATAGCAGCTTCAGTGCATCGAGCGCCTCTGCATCCGTAATCGGAACATATTTTGCGCGTTCGATATCTTTTAAATAGGAGTGTTCAGGACCTACACCAGGATAATCCAGACCTGCGGAGATGGAATGAGCCTCTGTTACTTGACCATGCTCATCCTGTAGTAGATAACTCATCGAACCCTGGAATACGCCATGAGTCCCTTTACTCATCGTCGCCGCATGAAATGGTGTATCAATTCCTTTGCCTGCTGCCTCAACACCAATCATACCGACGCCTTTATCCTCTACGAATGGATAGAACATACCGATAGCATTACTGCCGCCACCTACAGCAGCAACAAGCACATCCGGCAGTCTTCCTTCAGCCTCCAGAATCTGGCGCCGCGTTTCATCACCAATAACCCGCTGAAAGTTACGAACCATCATCGGATAAGGATGTGGGCCTACGGCAGAACCGAGAATGTAAAAAGTATCTTCCACATTGCTAACCCAGTAGCGAAGCGCTTCGTTGCCGGCATCTTTTAAGGTGCGCGATCCGGATGTAACCGGAATCACTTCAGCACCAAGCAGCTTCATACGGAATACATTGAGTGCCTGGCGACGAGTATCCTCTTCCCCCATAAACACCTTACATTCCATACCAAGTAGGGCTGCAACCGTAGCCGTAGCTACACCATGCTGACCAGCTCCAGTCTCAGCGATCACCTTGGTTTTACCCATCATTTTAGCCAGAATTCCCTGACCAATGGCATTGTTAATCTTATGAGCACCCGTATGATTCAAATCTTCACGCTTCAAATATATTTTTGCTTCTCCCAGATGTTTACTTAGGCGCTCCGCATAATACAGTGGGGTCTCCCGTCCGGAATATTGCTTTAAAAGATAATCTATTTCTTCTTGAAAAGCAGGGTCTGCCGAATACTTCTCATAGGCTTCCTCCAGCTCAATCAATGCAGTCATCAAAGTTTCGGGCACGAAGCGCCCTCCGAATGAACCGAAACGTCCATGCTGGTCCGGTACTTGTGTCATGATTGCTTCACCCTTTCCACAAAAGCTGTCATTTTAATAATATCTTTATCGCCTTCACTCTCTACTCCACTAGATACGTCTACTCCGTACGGAGAATAAGTATCTAGCAACTCTCCTACGTTATTAGGATGAAGTCCGCCAGCCACAAATAACGGCAAACCATTTCGTAGTGCGATTTCCTGATAATGAGGCAACCTCTCCCAAGCGAACGTGCGCCCTGAGCCGCCGCTCTGCTGAGGATCATAAGTATCTAACAATACAGCATCAACGAAGCCTGCGTATTGTTCCAATGTATATTTGTTATCAGCGTCATCACGCTCTTTATCAGCAACAGACAATGCCTTCCACACCTGAACCTGTGGGAAAGCTTGCCGAACCTTTTGACAAAAGGCTGGACTTTCCTCTCCATGTAGCTGAATGACATCTAGTGACACAACAGAGAGCAGTTCGCTCAGCTCATCCAGCTCTGGATTAACAAAAACCCCAGCAGCTTTAGGTTTTTCACTAGTCTTCCATTGCGGAAGTTCAGCGATCAGTACGGAAGCACGCTCCAGAGTAACCCTGCGACGACTAGGAGCGAATACAAATCCAATATAATCTAGTGGTAAGTGTAACATAGATTTTAGCACTTCAACGTCCTGAAGTCCACAGATTTTTACCAATGTCTCAGCCATGCCGGACACGGTCCTTTCCATTTGGAAGCATTCCTAGCAATCCATTTACCGCTTCTTCTACATTTGCTTGACGCATTAAATATTCCCCTACGAGTACCCCGTGAGCGCCAGTCGTTCTTAAGTAGTCAATATCACTTGGCCCTGCAATTCCGCTTTCACTGATCACAGGAACCCCTTGAGGTACTAGCGCTGCCAGCTCTGCCGTTGTCTCTAGGGATGTCTCAAAGGTACGCAGATTACGATTATTAATACCCAGCAGAATATTAGGATGTGTTATCTTGTCTGTACTTAATACCACCGCAAGCTCATTCCGGTCATGGACTTCGATTAATACATCCATTCCAAGCCCAGTAGCTATTTCTATGAAATGAGACAGTTTATCCGGTGTCAAAATAGCAACGATTAACAACACCGCATCTGCTCCAAGAATACGCGCTTCATAAATCTGTTTCTCATCGATAATAAAATCTTTACGAAGCAGCGGCAGATTTACAGCTTCCTTCACTTGCTGCAAGTAAGCAGCGCTGCCCTGAAAATAATCCGTATCCGTCAAAACAGATAAACAATCAGCGCCACCTGCTTCATAACCTTTTGCAATGGAAACAGGATCGAAATCTTCACGAATCAGCCCTTTTGAAGGGGATGCCTTCTTTACCTCTGCAATCAAACCCAAATCCCTGTTCTTCCCTTGGGTCAGAGCCTTACGAAAGCCTCTAGTCTGAGGGAGTGCTGCTATATCACGTTCAGCTTGAGCTAGAGAAAAACTATCACTGAGCGCCTCCACCTCTTTGATCTTTGTAGCGACAATTTTATCAAGATACATAATTAAGCTCCTCCGTCATCACAACAAGCTGTTTCAGCTTGGATAATGCCTTACCCGAATCCACTACTTCTTTAGCTTTCTCGACGCCTTCGGCCATGGTATCTGCCAGACCCGCAACATATATACATGCTCCTGCATTAGCTAACACGATATCTCGGTAGGGATTGATCTCACCTTGGAGCACAGAGGTAATAATTGCTGCGTTCTCAGCTGCATCTCCACCCAAAATAGCTTCAAGTGGATGTCTGTTAAGACCTAATCCCTCCGGAGTAATTTCATAAGTGGTCACTACACCCTCTTTTAGTTCAGACACTAATGTAGAGGCTGAGATGCTGATCTCGTCCAGACCATCCGAACTGCTTACAACCATTGCACGCTTGGAACCCAGCTCCTTCAGTACATTCGCCACCGTCTCCGTCTTATTCCGGTCATAAATCCCTAGGAGCTGACGGTCAGCTCCAGCGGGGTTCGTAAGAGGACCCAGCATATTGAAGATCGTACGTACACCAAGCTCTTTACGAGGAGCTGCGGCATGCCGCATCGAAGGATGATAAATTTGGGCGAATAAAAAGCAAATCCCGATACGGTCCAGACATTCCCGGGCTTGGTCTGCATTCAGATGAATGTTTACGCCAAGGGCTTCAAGTACATCCGCACTTCCCGCTCTGCCTGAAGCAGAGCGATTTCCATGCTTGGCAACTCTTACAGAAGCCGCTGATGAAATAATCGCTGAGGCGGTTGAAATATTAAATTTATGGATGCCGGAACCGCCCGTACCACAAGTATCTAACAAGCGTGCGCGATCAGTCAGTACGGATGTGCCGAACCCTCTCATAGCTTCTGCAAAACCCGTAATCTCCTCCACGGTTTCTCCTTTAATTCGTAAAGCGGTCAGCAGTGAACCGATTTGCGCTTGTGAAGCATCTCCTTGCATTATAGCACCCATTATATCCCGTGCTTCTGTACGTGTAAGATTCTTGCCTTCGATTAGTCCGGCGATTCCTGATTGAATTAATTTCGCTCTATCCATAATGTTCTTCCTCCCAGCCTTAATGAGTTACTATATAAATCAAACCACTTGTTCAGGGGTATATTCGTACATATAATCTTGGTTGATAACTTGTTTCTCTTTCACTTCGGATGGAAACATAGCTTCTGCCATACGAATAGCTTTCAGCATGCCCTTCGCCTTATTCACCGTTTCTTCATACTCTTTCTCGGGAACCGAATCCCAAACGATACCTGCTCCGGCCTGTACGTACGCACGACCTTTCCGGAAGATGATGGTACGAATGGTGATACATGAATCCATATTTCCTGAGAATCCCAGATAGCCAATAGCCCCAGCGTAAGCACCACGTGCCTCTTGTTCAAGTTCAGCGATAATCTCCATGGCCCGCAGCTTAGGAGCACCTGAGACGGTACCGGCTGGCAGACAGGAGAGGAAAGCATCAAAGAAATCTTTATCCTCACTGAGCGTGCCTGACACATTCGAGACCATGTGCATGACATGGGAGTATCTTTCAATCTCCATAAAGGAATCACATTTTACTGAACCAAATTTGGATACTCTCCCTAGATCATTACGACCCAGATCAACAAGCATCAAATGTTCCGCACGTTCTTTTTCATCCTCCAAGAGCTCGGCAGCATACGCCCGGTCTGATGCTTCACTGTCACCCCTTGGTCTAGTTCCAGCAATCGGCCTTGTTTCCACACGATTTCCATCCACCTTTACGAGCGCTTCAGGTGATGTGCCAACAATAATCTCCTCGTCCATTTTCAAATAGTACATATAAGGAGAGGGGTTAAGAGTTCTGAGCATCCGGTATACATGCAATGGAGAAACTTCCGTTTCAATATGCAACCGCTGTGACAATACCACTTGAAAAATATCGCCTGAGCGAATATATTCTTTCGCCTGTTCTACATTGTTGATGTACTGCTCTTTAGTGAGGTTAGAATGAATCTCTCCAAGCTCGATATCCTGCGGAATGCTGCGGCGATTCACATTTTCCTTAGGGCCTTCTTTTTGCAGATCTTCGGCCATTGCCTCCAGCTTACGACTCAGGCTTTCATAATTGGATCGGATATCCGAATCTGTATCTCCGTCTTTTACATGCAGGTTACCAACAAGCAGAATCTGTTGCTTCACATGGTCAAAAACAATGATCCGATCGCAAAACATAAATCTTATATCATCCATTTGGAGATCATCCACAGGATGCTGAGGTAACTTCTCATAATACTGAAGCAGATCATATCCGAAAAATCCGATAGCCCCTCCAGTAAATGGAGGCATTTCGTCAAGCTTAGGACTACGGTATGAACGGAGTAACGCTTTAAGCTCCTCAATCGGCTTTCCGTATAGTTGCTTCTTCTCTCCGCCGACTTCTACGTTAATTGCACCCTTTTTACCGGATATCATCAAAAAGGGATCGCTACCGATGAACGAATACCGTGCCCATTGTTTTCCACCCTCTACACTTTCGAGCAAGAACGCGCGATCACGTTCAGCGAAACGTTGGAATAACCGGATAGGTGTTTCCATATCCGCGAGCAGTCGCTTTACAACAGGAATCAGATTATAATCCCGCGATAGCTTTATCACCTCTTGAACACTTGGATTCGTCATTGTTAGATGCCCCCTTAGATATATGAATGGTTCCGAAATACAAAAAAACCCTCTACCGAAGTAGAGGGTTTGTGTTAGTAAGTATATGTTTTTGAGCATAGATCAGCATTATTATGTAGTGTCTACAGACTTATCCCTAAATAAGATATTTCACTGATGATAAATGACTTCAGTGCATATCAAAATAAAGACTCTGCTTACACGGTACATGCTAATCTAAAAAAAATTCTCGCACTCTGCTCAACTATACTCATCTCAACTAAACTAAACTCTTCTATACTCGGCTAACTACACTATACATGATGACAAGGGTCATTGACAACCCACAACTACAATTTAAGACTTACTCTCTGATAAATCCGGACGTAGCTTCTGAGCCTCATTCAGATAAACGTGGCGAATCTCACGCTGCGATTTATCTGTATTAATCTGTACCATCAACCGGATACACATCGGCAAGCTTCCTTTAACCGGGATTTCCGTTGAACACATAAGTGGAACCATTTCCCAGCCCTCAATCTCACGAATAGCTCTTGCAGGAAATGTAGCATCCAGATCATTGGTCATCGTAATCCAGACATTGCTTATATTCTCAGCGATAACATCATTACGTTCTACGATCTCCCGCAGCAGTATAACGGTCTCACGTAAAATCTCTGCCTCTTCGTTCTTAGTCACGGTTGTTGCTCCGCGAATTCCTCGGTTTACCACGGTCTTCCCTCCTTCTTAAGCTCTGCGAGAACCTCTCGCACAAGCGACTCCTGCACATCGTTCACAATGCTTACAGAGCCTATGGCATCAGGCACGATAAAGGTCATCTTGCCTTCCTTGAATTTCTTATCATGCATCATAGCGTCCATCAGTTCATCTTCATCATACTCGGAAGGAAGCCGTACAGGCAGTGACAACGCGGTCAGCATAGATACAGTATCCTCATAAATAGAAGCATCCCGCCCAAGCTTCGCAGCCAATAGCGCTGAACCCGCCATCCCAATCGCAATCGCTTCTCCATGCAGAAACACACCGTACCCACCAACGGCTTCAATGGCATGTCCGATCGTATGTCCAAGGTTCAATATCGCCCGAAGTCCATGCTCACGCTCATCATTCGCCACTACATCTGCCTTAATTGCACAGCCACGCTCTAAAGCATAACCTAAGGCTTCGACATTCAGCGCTAGCAGCTCTTCGGCATGATCACGACACCAATAGGCGAACTCTTTGTCCACGAGGAGACCGTGCTTTACCACTTCAGCCAGACCTGATGAAACTTGCCGTGCTGGAAGAGTACGTAGTGTGTCCAAATCGTAGAGTACCATTGACGGTTGATAGAAGGCCCCTATCATATTTTTGGCTAATGGATGATTGACAGCCACTTTACCACCCACACTACTATCATGAGCTAGAATCGTCGTCGGAATTTGCAAAAACCCGATTCCACGCATATAGGTTGCTGCTACAAATCCTGCTAAATCGCCAACCACTCCGCCGCCTAAAGCTAAAACCGCTGAATTGCGGTCTAATCCAGCTTGAATCGCGGTTGTCATAACTTCTTCATACACGGCTAATGATTTAGAGGCTTCACCTGCCGTCATTATGTGACTAACCACTGTATAACCGTGAGAACGCAAAGCTTCTTCAAGAGCTGGCAGGTACCTTGGTGCTACTTCAGTATCACTCACTACTAACAGTGGACTACGCTCCGAAAATCCGGCCTCAGCACAATAATGGGCAATGTCCTTTAGTAATCCACTACCGATAAGAATAGGATACGAACGGTCACCTAAATCTACATTAATTGTACGCATAATTAGTAACTCTCCAGCTGTGATAGGTAATTTTCATAGTTCGCTTTAATTTCTTCCAGGGAGTCGCCACCGAACTTATCAAGGAATGCTTTTGCGATTTCCCAAGCCACTACGTTCTCCAGAACAACACATGCCGCTGGAACCGCACAAGCGTCCGAACGCTCGACTTGCGCTGTAAATGGTTCTTTGGTGTCGATATCCACACTTTGAAGCGGTTTATAAAGGGTAGGGATCGGCTTCATGACACCGCGAACTACAACAGGCATGCCGTTAGTCATACCACCTTCAAAACCACCTAAGCGATTACTTGCACGGTAGTATCCTTTAGAAGCTTCATACATAATTTCATCATGGACTTGCGATCCACGCAATTTGCCAGCTTCAAACCCAATGCCAATTTCAACGCCTTTGAATGCATTAATCGACATTACCGCCCCAGCGATTGCTCCGTCAAGCTTCCGGTCAGACTGTACATAACTGCCAAGTCCGACAGGAAGTCCTTCGACGATACATTCAACGATTCCACCGATGGAGTCGCCCTCTTCCTTAATCTGATCTATGTAAGCCTCCATCTTCTGTTCTGTTTCTTTGTCGACAACTCTGACAGAGGACTGTTCTGTCCGCTCAATCAGCTCATCGATAGGCAGATCGTTAGCAGGCGCTTCAATTTCACCGATACGAATAACTTGCCCTGCTACCTTCACGCCAAAAGCTGCAAGCAGCTGTCTCGCTACAGCGCCACATGCGACTCTGGCTGCTGTTTCGCGAGCACTGGAGCGTTCCAGTACGTTACGAAGATCCGTATGGTTGTACTTCAATCCGCCATTCAGGTCTGCATGGCCAGGACGCGGCCGATTTACGCGGCGTTTTTCTTCGTCACTGCCAGGAATAGGCTCGATATTCATGATGTTCTTCCAGTGAGTCCAGTCTTTATTCTCTACTATCAAGGCTACTGGAGCACCTGTAGTATAGCCATGACGCACTCCACCTACAATTTGTGCCGTATCTTTCTCAATCTGCATGCGACGTCCGCGTCCATAACCCTTTTGTCGACGCTGTAATTGAAAATTAAGCTCTTCAAAATCCAATGTCAAATTACTTGGCAATCCCTCAATAATGGCCGTAAGCTGGGGGCCGTGCGTTTCCCCCGCTGTTAAATAGCGCAAACTCATGCTGCGTTCCCCCTTTTATACTTTTAAACTGTAAACCGCTAAAATCCTAATGATCTTTGCTCATTATAGTATAGGCAATCCTCTTTGACAAGAAAGGGATCTTCCCAAAATGACTCCATTCGCGGCAAAATGAATGCGCTTTGACTTAAAGAAAAAGCGCCATTCATACTCAATAGAGTATAAATGGCGCTCCTCGGCTCGGTCCGGCAATTGTTAGCTTCCGATCCGCTGACTTGTTGAAGGAAATGTAGACTTACGCTCTTCCAGTTGCAGAAGGCGCTTCAATTGCATTTCTTCTACACCGAGAATTTGCCCGCACTCACGAACGGTAATAAAGCCTCGTTTGTACGCGGCAATGACCTTGCTTTTGTCCATCAGTTTAACGATCCTTTCGCTTAGCTTACAGATTCTACTACCCAGTATCACTGAACGATAGCGAAAGTATACCTAAAAAAGTACACAGATGAAGGAGCAAGAAGTATTTATTTTTTACGATAGAAAAAGGTTTCCGTCGATTCAAAGCCATATTGCGCTGGCGTAAAGATCTGCTCTGTACTGCCTACAAACAAATACCCGCCTGGACGTAAACTAGCCGAAAACTTATGGTAGAGCTTATTCTTCGCCTCTTCAGTAAAATAGATCATTACATTGCGACAAATGATAAGATCAAAACCCTCATCGAACTTGTCCAGCAGTAGGTTCTGTTTACGGAAATCTATGTTTTTCTTAAGTGTGTCGCTAACCTTGAATAATGGACCCTCGGGTTTAAAATAACGCGCAGCAACATCATTAGGCACATCCTTCAAAGAACGTTCCAGATACAAACCTTGCTTTGCTTTAGAAAGCGCACCGTCGTCAATATCCGTAGCCAGAATGCCAGTCTGTCCCAATAAATTCTTATCCGATAAAATCATAGCCAGCGTATAGGGCTCTTCTCCAGTGGAACATGCAGCGCTCCACAGTTTCAATCTGCGGCCAGATTGTTGCAAATCAGGAAGAATGATATCTCGCAGTACTTCCCACCGATTCGGATTCCGCCAAAACTCGGAAACATTAATCGTCATTCGGTCCAAAAATTCATAAAATAATTCCTTGTCCTTCATCATTGCGGCAAAAAAATCACTAAAGGTTTGATATCCATTCTTCACACGAAGAGTCGTTAAACGCCGCTTCATCTGCGCTTCTTTATACTGAGCCAGATCAATTCCGGTGCTTTGCTTAACATGATGAATAAACCCGATGTAATCTGAATCTGCTGTTAATGCTGCAACATTACGATCAGACATGTTAATCCCCCGCCTCCCGCTTGGCTCCTACATCCAGACTGCGATCTCTTTGTTATAAAGATTCAATTCATCTGGAGTAAAGAAATTAGCAATTTCTCGTTCTGCACTTTCAGGCGAGTCAGATCCATGAATTAAATTAAGCGGTGTATGGCTGGCAAAGTCGCCTCGAATCGTACCCGGCAAGGCTTCTCCTACCTTCGTCTTACCAATGAGCGTACGGGATAATGCTACAACATCATCACCTTCCCATACCATTGCAAACACAGGACCTGAAGTTATAAAAGAAACCAACTCTGCAAAAAAGTCCTTGCCAGCATGCTCCGCATAATGTCTTTTTGCTTGGTCTTCACTGACTGTAATCAGCTTTGCAGCGACCAGCTTAAAGCCCTTATCTTCAAAGCGTGAGACAATACGCCCAATTAATCCACGTTGTACTCCATCCGGTTTGACCATCAGATACGTCTTTTCCATAGAGGCACTCTCCAATTTCCCATTAGCTGGGTTGTTTTGACGCTATCTTAACAGAAACCGCGCCTTCTGGAAACGTTTAATTTCACGATCACCAAAATACTAATAAGCTCTGCCTGTTACAAAAAAGGCAATATCGCGCAGATTACGCTTAGTCTTGTTGTTAGGCAACTGATCTAGCGCAGCAAGTGCCTTCGCGATATAACGCGAAGCCAACTCCTCAGAACGGGCAATTCCGTCTCCAGAAAGAATAAGATCAATAGCACGCCCTACTGTACTGTGCCCTTCACGAATAGACTTCAACTCCTCAAGAAGCGGAGCTCGCAATCTTTCATCTTCCAGGCTATAAATGACAGGGAGGGTGATGTTCCCTTGCCGCATATCACTACCTGGAGGTTTACCGATTTGCTTCTCGGTGCCTGAGAGGTCAAGTAAATCATCCCGAATCTGGAAGGCCATCCCTACATTATATCCATAATTATAAAGTAGACGAGCCACCTCTGGTTCAGCTTCAGCAGCAAGTGCACCCAATTGGCAGCTGACTGCAATCAACAGCGCTGTTTTGCGGCGAATCCGCCGCAGGTAATGACGCACACTTTGCTCACTGTTGAAGAAGTCACGAATCTGCTCCATCTCTCCGATCGACATTTCAATCATGGCCTTGGACAAAATCTGATGAATTCGCGGATTCTTCAGCTCCGTCGTCATCACCAGTGCTTTCGCATATATGTAGTCACCGGTGTACATGGCAATTTTATCGCCCCATTTGGCCTTAACAGTAAGTTCACCTCGGCGCAGTTCTGCATCGTCAATGACATCATCGTGAACTAGTGAAGCGCTATGAATGAGTTCTAGCGGTATCGCCACACGTTTCAGCTTCTCAAGATCATACTTACCAAATTTCCCACCCATCAAAACGAATACGGGACGCAATCTTTTACCGCCAGCTTTTAATAAATGCAGAGAAGTCTCAGTTAGTAGGTCGTCATCACCCTGTACGCTACGGTACAAATCTTTTTCAATCTGATCCATGTCTCTGTTCAGTAATCCGAATATTTGCAGTCGTTTCATTCTTTCACCCGTGTCAACAGTTTATGACTCCAAATCTCCATCTTCACTGCCTGCGGCAGCAGACCCATCTCATAGGCATAGCGGAAATAGAGGTTCAGACCTTTCTGCTGCCTTTCTCCAAAATCATAGCATAAATTGCGAAAGTACCCTTCCCAATAAGACTTAGTCCCTCCAATTGTCGTACAGGCTGCAAGTACTATAGGATCTAAATCACTTAGCCCCCGCAGTTTACTCTCAGCAAAAGCTTCTGCAATCTCCGCAATGGCTTCCGGTTTATCATTCGCAGCTTTTCGATTCACTGCCCAGACTGCAAAGGTCATCCCTAAGCCCGTCCATTCTTTCCAAAGCTCCGCCAGATCCGTAACGATATACCCTTGATCCTGCCAAGAGGCTTTAATCGCATGATCACCAATGAGTAAGCAGGCATCTGCTTGATGCATCATGGCATTCAAATCAGGATTAGCACTAATATATTCTGGTTTATTGCCAAAAGCCTTTTCCATTAAAATTTTCAGCAAATTTACCGATGTTGCAGAAGTGTTCGTAACAGCCATCGTGCCGGAACCTATCTGTGCAAGAGGCACCCGAGAAAAAAGAAATATTGACCTCACAGGACCGTCCGCACTTACCGATAAATCAGGTAACAGCAATAACTTATCGCTGGCTTCAGCATACGCAAAAGAGGATAATGCACCCACATGAATCGTTCCACGACTCATCCCCTGATTAAGAATGGCAGGTACCTCACTCACCATCTCTGCCGGATATTTCAGTGCAGAGGGATGAAAATTGTGAAATACCGGCCATGAGTTAGTATAGCTGATTTTGCCTATGATGGTGTGGCTGTTATTCTCCATCCTTTCAATCCCCCCATCTGCGAAATAATTGATGTTCAATATTAAAGCTGTCAAGCACTTTACCCACCATGAAATTAATCAGATCATCCATACTTTGTGGCCCAAAGTAAAACGCCGGCATTGCCGGAATGATCCGAACCCCCAGACGGGACAGCTTCAACATATTCTCAAGATGAATAGCATGCAGAGGTGTCTCACGAGGAACAAGGACCAGCGGACGCCCTTCCTTAAGCATAACATCAGCAGCACGAGTCATCAGATTGTCGGAGGTTCCATTAGCAACCGCAGACAATGTTCCCATGGAACAAGGCATAATAATCATCCCTTCCACACGAAACGAACCGCTTGCAATAGACGCACCGATATCAGCGACAGGATGATAAAGTAGAGAACCGGGATAGCCTTTGAACTTTTCGTTCAAAAAGCCTTCCCGGTCTGATGCGATATAACCTAGTTCTTCTTTAAAAACGCGCCAGCCCGCATTACTTACGACCAAATGAACGGAGTAGCCCAGCGATAGCAACGTTTCGATCAGACGAATACCATAGATAGCACCGCTTGCCCCTGTAATTCCAACCACGAAGTTTTTCGGTTTAGTAAGCGTCATTTTTTGAAATGCACCACCAAGTCAATCAAAGTGAAAGAGAACACCACGATGCTCAGCACGCCGTTCATAGTGAAAAAAGCTGTCTGTAACCGACTGAGATCACTCGGAGATACGATATAATGCTCATAAAAAAGAATAATATAAGCGAGGATCATACCTGCTACATACCACCAGCTTAAATCCGTCAAAAACAACAGCGATACGAATCCAATCGCCGTGAGAATGTGAAACACGCGAGCAATAACTAGCGCGCCCTGAACCCCAAACCGCACCGGAATGGATTTCAAGCCCTCTTTAAGATCAAACTCAACATCCTGACAAGAGTATATAACATCAAAACCAGCCGTCCAAAACACTATTGTGAAGTAAAATACCATTGAAGTCCAATTCACACTACCGGTCACAGCTACCCAGCCGCCCAGCGGTGCAAGCGCAATGGTGAGGCCGAGGATAAGATGGCATGCCCATGTAAAGCGCTTAGTGAATGAATAGATAACAAGAAGAAATACAGCGATAGGTAACAGTTTAGCTGACAAAGGATTTAATTTAAAGGCTGCCCAAAAGAGCAAGAAAAACGAAATGCCTATAAAAATGACAACTTCACCGATCTTAAGTAACCCCGCAGGAATCGCTCTTCCCGCTGTGCGTGGATTCTTGGCATCACTGATTCGGTCTATCAATCGATTCAATCCCATAGCTGCACTGCGTGCTCCAAACATAGCGATTACAATCCAGCCAATTTGACTCCAGGATGGGAGGCTATCATTCATGACAACGGATCCCAGTAAAGCACCCATAAAGGCAAAGGGTAAAGCAAATACCGTATGTTCAAACTTAATCATTTGTAAAAAGATACCGATTTTCTTAAACATTCCCGTTCTCCTTGAGCCCAATATGTAATGCCGCGATGCCTCCGGTCAAGGGAAAGGATTCCACTTTTTGAAGTCCGGTTTCACGGAAAATAGTGGCCAGTTGCTCCCGGTCTGGGAACATTGCCAACGATTCTGGCAGCCATTTGTATTGCTCGTACCTTTTCGCGAATAACTTACCAAGCAATGGAAGCACACGCTGGAAATAAAAGAAATATACACCTTTAAACGGCTGTTTCATCGGCTTGGATAGCTCCAAACATACAACCATTCCACCAGGTTTTACTACCCGCTTCATTTCGTTAAGCACTTGAACAGGATCTGGCACATTGCGTAGTCCGAATCCAATCGTTGCATAATCAAATGCATTGTCTTCAAAAGGCAGTTCCATAGCATTGCCCTGCACCAGGGAAATACGATCCTGAAGCTTGCGCTCTTCCACTTTGCGGCGACCTACTTCAAGCATACCTGCGCTGAAATCCAGTCCGATTACATTGCCAGTCTGCGAGGCTTCCGCCAAAGCGATGCTCCAATCACAGGTTCCACAACATAGGTCAACGGCCGAATCCCCGCGCTTCATCCCCATCTTCTTCATCGTGAATTTACGCCATGCCTTGTGGCGGCGAAAGCTTAGGATGTCATTCATCAAATCGTATTTTCCAGCAATACTCTCAAATACGGAATGTACAAACTGCTCTTTTGGTTTGCTGTTGTCACCTACAGCAGTTGTCGTTTTTTCCATAGTCATCCCTTAACCCTCCACGGCTGCTTGTCCTGTGACCTTCATCTGCAGGAGAAAACGATCCAGCGCGATCTCTAGCTCTCTAAGTAAACTCTCGTCATTAACGCTTTGCAATAGTCCCTGAATAGACTGAAGCGATTGATGAAGCTTGTCCGTCAGTTGCGAATCACATTTATATTTCATTTTCAGCATCTTCCATTCCTTCTGATCAAGGTTCAGGTCTTGAAGTTGCTTGCGTTCTTCCTCCGTTGCAGTCTCCATCATCTTCCAGTAGCAATAACCATTCCCTGCATTCGCAGGATTATCACTACGAAGAAGCTCAATAGCAACGGTCTCACACTGACTGAATTCTGCCAGCAGTTTCTCCCACAACTCCACTAAGGAGTTCTCAATCATAGGCGTAAAAGAAAGGAACAGCCGCATATTCAGCTGTACCATGTGCCGCAAGTATTGTTCAGCCGAAAGACGTATGCCTCTCATCTTCACGTAGAGATTCGCTTTCAAGACATTGTAATCTGCAATCGCCTTACTCAAGATTCCAATCATCTCGATCTGATCACTCTTTGCAAGCAAATGGTAAAACCAGCTACTGAAGTAATCGCCAGCCAGTACCTTCAATTGACGGGAACGCATAGGGTCTCCCCCCCGTCTATCATTCGAACGGTCAATGACCTCATGCGTATCCAGACCTAGTTGAACAAGCGCTGTCACAAGCGTGTACAACTCTCCGGCACTTCCTTTTGCAGAAGAAGCATGATTTAGAAAAATATATAACAAATGACCCCGGCCATCAGAAAACGGCGGCAAATCCGTATGCTTCTGAATCATGTCGTAGTCGGTGTAGGGTTTAGCCAGTTGCGGTATGCAGTACGGTTTCATTTCAGCCTCCGAAGCCATTGACATAATAATAATTCATTTTGTTCACAATCTTGTCTATTATATCACATGTTTTTTTGTCACGCACTGTGGTACGCCTGAGTTTCTTTTAATCCATTCAAGGATAAATGAACTGTTTCTTCCAGAGCTCGGTTTCACTAATGCGGAAGTCCGTTTTGAGACGATCCGATATAGGATGATTACCCGCAGACTGAAGTTCATCTTGCAGCGTATAAGACCACTCAGAACGTCTGATATCCCCGGCTAACAGCAGCCGGCGGCTACCAAGCCATTTATCTTCTACCACAATGCGAAGTAGAAGTTGATCCACATTCGAGGTTTCTTGAATGGCAAAGGATATAGCCTGAGCCATATTTTGATAGAGTTCCTCAGGTTCATGATCGTTCCCGCTCACTTTCAGATCCAGTGACAGAACATGATCTTCCCAGCCTACGCTATCTATGGGTAAGGTCAACGGAAGAGCGCCCAGAACATCAACAAGATTGTCGTTGTCAAGCACTGTGTTATGGTTGCCGGTAAAAGTCTCCACTGTCCCATTTCTCTGCTGTACGGATGAGTCTAAGTCTGCCAGTTTCGGCAAAATAATAGCAGAGGTCGCAGTCAAGAGTAATACGGCACCAATCAACCAGGCTTTGTTCATGGACACGCCCCCCTTATCCATAGTACCCACTTTTTTGTGGATATGATCATTCACCCTTACTATATTTTGAAAAAAAGCAGGCTATGCCTGCTTTTCAGCTTTCGCTTTCCAATTGTCCGTGTTTCGTTAAAATCTCAGCTTTTCCGCGAATTTTCATTGCTGAGGTATGATCGGTAAACTGGGCAATCAACACCTCACCCTTGTCTAGCTTCTCTGTATGATGAAAGCGTGTATCCGTACCTCTAGTTAGCCCAATGACTTGAACGCCATTTTCTTTAGCCTTCACCACAATATAGTCGCTACCTGTCGGAAGCGGATTTTCGCTCGTATTTTTATCCGTCATCGCTGATCCTCCTCTAAACCTAATGTACAACCCATGCTATTCCAAAAAACAAATGCCGCCTTGGAGGGCGGCATAGTTGTTACTTAAAAAGACTATGGGATTGATATGTAGAAATCTTTATTTGATTCCGTCTTTCAGCGCTTTACCAGGTTTGAATGCCGGTACCTTGCTTGCAGGAATTTCGATTTCTTCACCAGTTTGTGGGTTACGGCCTTTACGTGCGGAACGTTCGCGCACTTCAAAGTTTCCGAATCCAACCAGTTGTACTTTATCACCGCTTTGCAGCGCTTCTGTAATTGCTTCGAAAACCGCATCTACAGCTTTAGTAGCATCCTTCTTGGGAAGTTCAGTTGCTTCTGTAACTACATTGATCAAATCAGATTTATTCATGTTTTCTCACCTCCCTGAGTAAATTTCCGGTATCATACACTGTTTCCGTTTAAACGTAAAATATACGTGATAATCCCGTTTATTACTGAACACTGGCGCCCATAGACCTTGAAGCGCAACAAACTTATAGTAATACAGCCCATCCATAAATTCAAGCAGTTAGACAAAAAAGGAGTAGAAATTATCATCTACACTTGCATAAACATCCAATTGCTATCTAATTTTATAGACCTATAAGACCAGGTTAATTCTTCTTTTCAGAAATAAATTGAGTCAGATTCACCGTTATTATAGGAACTAGGAATCAAGTTTCATTATTTTTACACATAAAAAGAGTGGGATCTCTCCCACTCTTCCAATCTGCTTAAATTTAAGTTAGAGAATAATTGCAATAAGCCCGCCTGAGCCTTCATTGATGATCCGGCCAAGCGTTTCTTGCAATTTGTAGCGTGCATTATCCGGCATCATCGCGATCTTGCCTTGTATACCTTCCCTCACAATGGAATGCAAGGAGCGCCCAAAAATATCGGATTCCCAAATCTTAATCGGGTCGTTCTCGAAATCCTGCATCAGATAACGAACCAACTCTTCACTTTGTTTCTCTGTACCAATGATTGGTGAGAATTCAGATTCAACATCAACACGAATCATATGAATTGATGGCGCGGTGGCCTTTAAGCGAACCCCGAAGCGAGAGCCTTGACGAATCAGCTCTGGTTCATCTAGCGCCATTTCAGCTAGCGAAGGAGCAGCAATACCATAACCGGTAGTCTTGACCATTTCTAAAGCTTCCGAGAAACGGTCGTACTCTCTTTTCGCGTGTGAGAATTCCTGCATCAGCTGGAGCAAGTGATCCTTACCGCGGATTTCAACCCCTACTACCTCCATCAGAACCTGATCATACAGCTCTTCTGGGGCATACAGATCGATCTCTGCTACACCCTGACCCATGTTCATACCACTTAGGCCAGCTTTATCGATAAAATCATACTCTGTGAACTGAGATACGAGCCGGTCAACATCCCGCAAGCGGCGAATGTCTTTTACCGTATCGCGAACGGAGTTTTCATAGCTACTACGCAGCCAATGATTCTCTCCAAGCACCATGACCCAGCTCGGCAAGTTCACATTCACTTCATGAACAGGGAATTCGTATAATACTTCACGAAGTACACCGGTTACGTCCTCTTCAGTCATGTTTGCTGCGCTGAGCGTCATGACAGGGATATCGTATTTGATGGCTAGCTCACTGCGGAGCTGCTGTGCTTCCTCACTGCGCGGCCGAGTCGAGTTAATGACCAGCACAAATGGCTTACCCACTTCCTTCAGCTCTGCAATGACGCGTTCTTCAGAGTCCACGTACGAGTTCCGCGGAATTTCTGCAATCGTACCATCTGTTGTTACTACAACACCAAGCGTTGAATGCTCCTGGATGACCTTACGGGTCCCGATCTCTGCCGCTTCCTGAAAAGGAATTGGCTCCTCAAACCAAGGTGTAGAGATCATTCTTGGTCCATTCTCATCCTCGTAGCCTTTAGCGCCTTCTACAGCGTAACCCACACAGTCTACCAGTCGAACATTAACCTCAAGCCCTTCCGCAACCTTGATTTGGACTGCGCTGTTAGGCACGAACTTAGGTTCAGTGGTCATAATTGTTTTGCCTGCTGCGCTTTGCGGAAGCTCATCCACAGCTCTTACCCGATCTGCCTCATTCGTGATGTTAGGCAGGACAATTGTTTCCATGAAGCGCTTGATAAATGTCGATTTCCCCGTGCGAACCGCGCCGACGACGCCAAGATAAATGTCTCCGCCGGTACGCTCGGCAATGTCCTTGAAAATATCCACTTTTTCCAAAAGAGATCCCCTCCTCATATTACTCCGAAGAAAAAATGCCTGAAGAGCATCGACTTCGCGTTCCGCCGGTAATCTGACCCTTGCAGGACATCCACCGGACTTATCGTATGCCCGCCCGAAGCCTAGCTGCTTTCGACCGGGACGTACTGGCCCCGCGCTAAACTCCGAATGCTCGGACATGCATTTGGACTAGTATCATCATATGTATCCGGAACGAATTTATGACCCATAATCGCGCAATTTGCAATGTAATTTCAAAAAAGTTAAGTGTGCGCGCCGCAAGGCGTCGGACGCCCGGAAGCTTACTCATTCATCATATGAGGTAGGATTCATTGATAGAACTATTTTAGTGGATATGCATGAAGAAAATTATAGAATATTTGGAAGCTTAGAATGCTTTCATTCTACTCACTACTTCACTAGGGTAATACCAAAAGAAGATCCGGCATTCCCGGCAAATACAATATAGCCCTTCACAGGCAGTACAACTTCATTTTTACTGCTTATGACCGTGTTATTTACGAGGGCACCCTTTTCATCGTATACCGTAAAAGCCCCTTTTGCTGGCATCTTGACTACCATTTTCTTTCCAGCTGCTGTTTCAGGAACGCTGAACCATCTAGCATAACCATCCGCCTGTATCGTAGTTATCGACGATTTGCCTTTATACAGCGGCTTCACGCCGTCCTCACTCATATACAAGGTTCCAGCCGCATTAAAGTACTCTGTGCCTTCTTTTGCATAGAAAAGAATATCCAATGTATCTCGGCCCGCGATGCCAGGAATTTGGTGCTGGCTCTGAGCCGTATTTGGACCTGTTATCTTCATATCTCTGAAATAACCTTCGCTTGTCTGTATTGTTGGCCTAATCATGTTCATATAGGTGATGGAACTGAATTTCTCACTGACTGGATAGTATGACTTACCTTCTCTTTTTGCCCACGCATCTGCGGTTTCTTTATTCAGTGCTGCAACTTCCAATTTCTCCGCCTTGTATTCAGAAAATGCAAGCTGGCCTAATTCAGGAACCGAAATATACTGACTCATCCACAAATAAGTCCGTCCGTTACTTTCCTTAACAAAATTAATCTTTGTGCTGCCTTCCTCATCAACAAAAGTTCCATCTGTGGTGTAAATAAATTTTTGTTCCGGGGCAGTCGTTCCTGATAAAAAAAGTTCCCCGTTTTTAATAGTTACCTTCCATTGGCTGCTAAGCGCACTGTAATAACCTGCGAACTTCACAAGGTCTTTTGGCATGTCAGCCTTAACTGGCTTGCCAAATGATTTATCTGGCTTGATTTCTTTAATTGCGCCCTTCTCTTTCATCGCCTGAAGGAGCAGTTCACTTGCCAGCAGCTGATTAATTACGGAGCTCCCCCCCGAGGAAATGACTGCTGCAGCCATATTCTGTTCTGGAAGCACGACGAGGGAGGAATGATACATCTGTGTGTCTCCTCCTTTAACAAGGGCTTTTATACCATAATCGTTAAAAGGGAATAATCGTACACTGTCCCAACCAAGTCCGTAGTCAGCAGAATTATCCCCGTCATCTTTGGGCCAAAATCCCTTTCTATACTCTTCTTGCTCCATGGCCTGTACTGATTTGGTTGAGAGTACATCTGCTCGCTTCCCAGTAAAGATTTCCGAGAATCGGACTAAATCCTCAGCAGTAGAGTAGATTCCGCCTGTACCAATAGCATTGGTCGTCTCCGTCGGGAGCTGGCCCTCGAAGGCAGGAGAGTAAAGACCTGCAAATTTGCTTGAATCTACCTTGTCTTGTGGCGTCATGGTATGGTTCATACCCATAGGTACAGCAAAATTATGATGAATGAATTCCGTGAAAGTCATTTTACTGACTCTTTCTACAAGAATTTCTGCGAGGGTAAACCCATCATTGCAATACACTGAAAAAGCTCCCGGTTCTGCCTTTAATTTCTGTGTAGACAAGTGCTCTAGCAGCGTATCGTGTACGTAAGTATCTGGATCATCAAATAGAAATGCACTAGCTAAAGTCGAACCTTGAAAACCTGATGAATGATTCAACAACATGCGCGGAGTAATCTTTTTGTAACGATCATCTTCCATCACGAAATCCGTAATATATTGTACAACGGGTGTATCGAGATTGATTTTACCTTCATCCACTAATTTCATGACTGCTGAGGCGGTAAACATTTTGCTCGTAGAGCCAATACCATAGATGGTTTCCTTCGTTAAAGGGATTTTTCCTTCTATGTCGTTAATTCCTGATTGTCCCGATACTTTGATCACTCCATTGTCGATCAAGGCATACTGCACGCTGGTTATCCCATATTGTTCAGTTAGAAGCGCTGCTTTCTCAGAAGCGAGCTTCTCTAGCGGTTTAGAAGAAACCGCAACTACGCTGTTGGAAGCCATCGCGCCTATTGGAATAAGCTGGGTCAGGAGTAATGCCGCTGAAAGCGTCCATATGAATCTTTTTTTCATGTCATCAACATCCTTTTTCACTAATTTTGAATGATTACGAATTTTTCATGATTGATCTCTAGCCTGAACTGAATCTCCTTTCTTACCTTCATTCTAGCATTCGAGTCTTACGTGCTATTGAACTTAGCCTTAATTCCATCTGCGATTTATAACAGACCGTTAAGCTTCTGTTAAGACACAAAAAAACGCCTAATACTTCCGAAAATATCCGAAGTATTAGGCGTTCTTTAACTTTAGCTAGGAGGCTGCGGAACCGGCTGATTGTTAATCCATAGATACGGTAAAGACTTCACGGGCACGTAATACGAAGCTTCCTCCAAATCCAGTCGCAGGTCCTTTTTCTCGTCATGTTCTCCACCATTCTTTTCGATGGCAGCTATAATATCAAAGACATAATCTACGTAGACCGTTCCAGCCTTATCCATAATGAAATCAAGATTCTGACCGGAATAGACGCTAGTTAATGATATGGAGCTTGTACCTGCCTTCTTATGATCAATGGTGTAAACTCCTGGATATAGCTCATCAAGTACGGGCAAAGAGCCGTCATGAGCTGATTTATAACGATTTATCTGACGCTGCACATCATTCACCTTCTGGACGGTAACAAGATCCATAACTTTAACAACAGGATCGCTTTCCTCATTCAATATAAGAAAATAAGCACTTCCGCCCTGTTCAAAAGCCGTAGCCGGAATATCATCCAAATATCCCTTATTGTTCAGCTTGCCTAGGTCTATCCGGAACTTCTCATATCTTGGAGTGGCTTCATCCGCATTAAGGATCGGAAGCACACCTTCCTCCTGTTGAAAATCATCAACGGCGGCTTGTATCCGCTTAACACTTTCTCGATAATTAACGCTAGCACGCTTTTCTTCTCCGGGATACAGACATCCCGAAAGAGTAAGAGTGATTGACACCACTACTAGAAAAAGTCTTGCTCCTGCCTTTAGTTTCTTCTTTCTGCGTATAAACTCCAACCGAGTCCCTCCCACGGTGACAATCTAACACTACCACAGCTCATCTTCTTCCCCACGCCGCGCAGCTTCAAGCTTACGGCGTACAGCAGCCTTAAGTGGATCTTCTGGCACCTGAACGGTCACATCGCTCCATACGGTAGCCTGACAGGCCAGACGCACTCCTTCTTCTAACGTAGTTCCAAGCTTACGTCGTTCAATATCTCCTGGCGGTCTCAGCGCTGTGGCCTCTTCATTCGCAATTTTAACCTTGCACATCAGACAGCCTGCTTTTCCTCCACAGCGTGTGGTTATCGTCACTCCGGCTTTACGAGCTGCTTCCAGTAACGAGATACCGCGATTTACCACAGCTTTACGACCTTCAGGTTGAAATATAACGGTGACGCCATTTTGCGATTTCATGATGTTACTTCCTTCCTTAACATTATGTAACTGCTTACATAATCGAAACAACTCCGCCCAATAGGCCAACTAACATGATGATAAACGCAAGGATAGACAGCAGTGCTTTAAGCAGTCCCTTTGTTTTGCTCCGAGCAAAAGTTATTAGAAATACAGACAGTCCCATAATCAGCATTGCAATCAGGGACAACCACATTTTTGTCATCGGATCCAAGGTCAAAGCCCCCATTCGCCTGTAATATATTAGGGATTATTATATCATGACCTTATCCTATTCTGTAAAAAAACATCATTTTTTATATATTATTATTAAGATATTTTAGCTGTGAGAGTTTACCAATAAATAAAAAAAGAGCAAAAGATAACAGAATCTCATGGATTCTGAATCTTTTGCTCACCCAACCTAAAGCTATTTTTTAAGCATCATTTTCATTAAAGACTCCATTGTGCCGGAACCTGCACCGCCTTTTTTGACGGCATTAACAATTTCCTGCACAGTAGCTTCACTGACCGGCACTTTCGCCATCGATGACACCTGCTTAATTAACTGGCGGAGCTGGGCTTCATTCTGCGTAGTTCCTGGTTTGACCGTACTGGCTAGCTTTTTGACGGCACTTTCCGTAATGTTCTTGCCCGCCTTTTTGTTAATGGCGTTCAATGCATCCTTGGAAAAATCTCTGCTCACTTTTCATCCCTCCTCCGTCAATCCCCAATACAACATATGAGAATTTGCGGAAAAAGGTGAACAGGATCAGGAATGCCACTGCTCCCAAGTTTCCTGAGAAATCGCCTCAAGCTCAGGTTTACGATCACGGCCCATCAGAGCTTCAACAGCACTACGTGGACTTCTACCTTTAAAAAGAACATGATAAATTTGATCTGTAATAGGCATTTGGACCCCTAGCTTGATGGAAATGGCATAAGCAGCCTCCGTGGTACGAATACCTTCGACAACCATTCCCATCGACTCCAGCACCTCATCCAGTGGTTTTCCTTGCCCGAGCATAAAGCCAGCACGCCAGTTACGGCTGTGCTGGCTCGTAGCAGTCACTACAAGATCGCCAACACCTGCAAGCCCTGCAAAGGTCAATGGATTCGCTCCAAGCTCGACTCCTACCCGGGAAATCTCGGCCAGACCACGTGTCAGAAGCGCCGCCTTAGCGTTATCCCCAAATCCAAGACCATCGGATAGACCTGCACCGAGTGCAATAATATTCTTTAGTGCGCCGGCAAGCTCTACTCCTACCTGATCACGGTTCGTATATACACGAAAATCATTGTTTATGAACAATTCCTGTGCTTCAGCAGTACGCTTATCATCAGGTGAAGCCACAACAACTGTAGTAGGACACAGGCGAACTACTTCCTCTGCATGACTCGGTCCGGAGAGAACGACAATCTGCCCTTCGTCACAGCCGAGTTCTTCAGCAATAACGATCGACATCCGTTTCTTGCTTTCAGTCTCAAAGCCCTTCGTAGCATGAACGCATAGCATTTCATCCTTCCAGAACGGCTTCAGACTGCGAGCAACCTGTCGCATACCTGAAGATGGGGCTACAATTACAACCGCTTTAGAACCGGAAACTGCGGTCTCCATATCGGTGGTTGCAATGATGTTTGCGGGCAGGGAAATCCCAGGTAAATACTTATTATTGATATGAGAACCATTGATCTCGGCAGCTTGATCAGAGTTACGTGTCCACAGATAAACTTCCGAGTGATTCGCAGCCAGCACACTTGCCAGCGCAGTTCCCCAGCTCCCCGCTACTAGTACGGTTACTTTATCAGACAACACGATTCCCTCCTTTTACTTTTGAGCCTATCTTGTTCTCACGGCCCTCTACAATCTTAACAATGTTCGTCCGGTGCCGCCAGAAGGCAAAAACCGCGATGATAATACTGGTCCAGAGCACAGGCTGTGTAAATCCTGTCAACAATAGAAAGACTGGTGTCAGCGCGACAAAAATCAACGAGCCAAGTGATACGTAACGAGTGATAAAGATAGATCCTATGGCGATAGCACCAGCGAGCAGTGCAGGCCATAAACACAGTGTGGCCATAACACCGATCGTAGTAGCGATGCCCTTTCCCCCACGGAAACGAAAGTAAAGCGGCCAGTTATGTCCGACAATGGCAGCGATTCCGCAAAGAGCAGCAACCCAGGTTCCCCAGCCGCCTACCCAAGTTCCTAACCAAACTGCGGCAACACCCTTCAGTACATCCAGAACTAGCACAGCTATCGCAGGGCCTTTTCCCAGTACACGCAGTGTATTGGTAGCCCCCGCATTGCCGCTCCCATATTGACGGATATCAATTCCCTTTAGCAGCTTGGCGAACAGCACACTAAAGCTGACAGAACCAAGCAAATAGCTTACAACGATAACCAGAAGTTCAAGCGCCACACTTCTTCTCCCCTAACCTTCGTTTTCGGATTTGCGCCGTGTAAAGAGACGGATTGGCGTTCCCTCGAAATTAAACGCCGCGCGGATTTTATTCTCCAAGTAACGTTCATAGGAGAAGTGCATCAGCGATGGGTCATTTACGAACACCACGATCGTCGGTGGCTTCACCGCAACCTGCGTTACGTAGTTAATACGTAAGCGGCGGCCTTTGTCAGTTGGAGGAGGGTTAATTGCAATGGCATCCGATACAACATCGTTCACCAGATGCGTAGTAATGCGTAGTGCATGTTGTTGAGATACATGCTGAACCACTGGAAGCAGTTTTTGCAGGCGCTGTTTAGTTAAAGCCGACAAGAAGACAACCGGTGCGTAACTCATAAACAAGAAATGGTCACGAATCTTAGACTCGAAGTTTTGCATAGTCTTGTCGTCTTTCTCAATGGCATCCCATTTATTCACAACAAAAATAGATGCTTTACCAGCTTCATGTGCATAACCAGCAATATGCTTGTCCTGGTCGATAATGCCCTCTTCACCGTTAATTACAACGAGAACCACATCAGCCCGTTCAATCGCCCGCATAGCACGCATAACACTGTATTTCTCAATGTTCTCATATACCTTGCCTTTTTTGCGCATACCTGCAGTATCGATAAGCACATAACGTTGTCCATCACGTTCAAAAGGCGTATCAATAGCATCTCGAGTAGTACCTGCAATATCACTAACAATAACGCGTTCTTCACCCAGAATTGCGTTAACTAAAGAGGATTTACCTACATTCGGACGGCCAATCAAAGCTACACGAATGACATCATCATCATACTCATCATCTATTTTTTCCGGCAGACGTTCTACAACAGCGTCCAATAAGTCACCGAGTCCTGTACCATGACTACCGGAAATTCCGATTGGATCTCCAAAGCCCAGGCTATAGAACTCATAAATATCATCTGCACGCTTCATATTATCCACTTTATTGATGGCAAGAACGATCGGTTTACCTGAACGGAACAGAATCTGAGCTACCTCTTCATCTGAATTCGTCACACCACTCTTCGCCTCACACATAAATACAATAACATCTGCTTCTTCAATCGCCAGCTCCGCTTGAACGCGGATGGATTTCAGAATCGTGTCATCTCCATCAATTTCAATACCTCCGGTATCAATCACACTGAACGACTTACCGTTCCAATCTGAAATACCATAAATCCGGTCACGTGTAATCCCCGGTTTATCTTCTACAATGGCCAATCTATCGCCAATCAGCCGATTAAAAATCGTCGATTTCCCGACGTTAGGCCTCCCAACGATTGCCACAACGGGTCTTGCCATATTCATTCCTCCTGTCATCCTTACGATACTCATCATAGCAAAAAACATTAAAATTGGCTAACACTCATGTTAGTTCCAATAAATCTTTCTGTCGCTGGAAAAAGAGAATCGGCGAACCCCCGTATCGAGGGCTCGCCGATTACTTTACCCGTATATTCAAAAAGCAGGATTAGTTATTACCCTTGAATTTGTCCAACTTGTCTCCAAAACGTTCAGCAAGCGTAAAGCTAAGGCCTTCGTTACTTAGAGAAACGTTAGGGTTATTCAATACTTCTTTAGGAGCTCTGTCTCTGCTGTTGCTGCGTTCAGGTCTAGCAGTAGGTGCTGGAGCTTCTTCAGTTTCTTTGATGCTCAGGCTAACACGTTTCTCGGATGGATTGAAGTCCAGTACTTTCACTTGTACTTCTTGTCCTTCTTTCAATACTTCGTGTGGAGTAGCAATGTGTTTGTGGGAGATTTGTGAAATGTGCACAAGACCTTCCACACCTGGAAGCAATTCAACGAATGCTCCGAAGTTCACAAGACGTTTTACAACGCCTGTTACAACATCACCGATGTTGATTTCGCCAGCAGCAGAGTCCCAAGGACCTGGAGCAGCAGCTTTAATGCTCAGGCTGATTTTTCCTTTTTCAGGATCAACCTTAAGTACTTTAACACGTACTTTATCACCTTCAGAAACTACATCAGAAGGCTTCTCTACGTGATTCCAGGCGATTTCGGATACGTGCACAAGACCGTCAACTCCGCCAACATCAACAAATGCGCCGAATTGGGTCAGACGTTGTACAGTACCTTCAATGATTTGACCTTCAGACAGTTCAGCCATAATTTTAAGCTTGTTAGCTTCGAACTCTTCTTCGAGAACTTCTTTAGCGGACAAGATTACTTTGCTGTTCTCACGGTCAAGTTCTTTCACTTTAACGCGAAGGGTACGGCCTTTGTAATCGCTGAAATCTTCAACGAAGTGACGCTCAACCATGGAAGCTGGAATAAATCCACGTGCTCCAACATCAGCTACTAGACCGCCTTTAACAACGTCAGCCACAGTAACTTCGAAAGCTTCTTGGGAAGCAAAGTACTTCTCAAGATCTTCCCATGATTTTTCGCTGTCAACAGCACGTTTGGAAAGAACAAGGCTTTCCTTGTTGTCGTTGATGCTAACAACTTTACATTCTACTTCCTGTCCAACTTCTACTGCTGCAGCAGCGTTGTCCAGTTGTACTGCGGACAATTCGCGAATTGGAATCACACCGTCGTATTTATATCCAATGCTTACATAAGCTTGGTTATCTTCGATTTTGACGATTGTTCCTTTCACGGTATCGCCTTTTTTCAAAGAAATGATTTCCAAGTCAGCTTGGTTAGTCACTTCTTCTTCGTTAACGGCAGCAACTTCTTCTACAGCTCCGTTATTTTCTGTCACAGCGGATTCCACCGCTTCTACGGTTTCATTACTCTCCGTAGCTTCCTGATTTTTAATTTCTTCAGACATGTGATTAGCCTCCTCGATTCAAAACCCCATTTATTTAAACCTGCGTATAGCAGAGTTCAAAACAAGCATTGCTTGGTATTACAAATTACACTTGAAGATAGTATGTTCCAAAAAATAGCGACTATGCCGTTATTTAATCATAGCACAGGACGAAATTTGTGATTCCGTTTATCCCTTAACCAACGGTTGGTATACCCGACTTCTTCATCTCATTGATGCGTTCCATAATGACATCGGTAACAGCCTCGAGAGATTCACTTCCTGCACCGGCAAATTGACTGAGATCTATAGGAGCCCCATAGACTACAACCATCCGTCGAAAGGGTTTGTACTCACCGACAATTGCGGCTGGAACAACTGCAGCACCGCTTCGAAGTGCAAAGCTTGCAGCACCTTTCTTGGCAACTCCGGCATCAGAGTTACGCGTACCCTCCGGGAAGATACCCATGACATTACCACCACGAAGTGTGTTAAGGGCCGTTTTAATGGATTCTTTGCTTACGCCACCACGTTTAACCGGAAAAGCACCCAATTTGTTAATGAGCCAGCCAAGCACAGGAACCTTAAAAAGTTCTGCCTTAGCCATATACTTTACCTGACGGTCTAACTTAATCCCGATAGTCATCGGATCCAGCAAACTAATATGGTTGGCACAGAGCAGCACCCCGCCCTCCTTTGGCACATTCTCTTCCCCCACAATCTTAAGCGGGAAAACAATTGCGTAAATCAAGCGAAGCAATCCTCGGCAAAATACATAAATCATAAATGATTTCTCTCCCCGTCAACATGAGATCTACAATGGGATACAATGGCCTCCACAACTTGATCGATATCCATAAAGGTCGTGTCCAGAAGAATTGCATCTTCCGCACGGCGCAGCGGTGAAATTTCCCGTCCTTCATCCAGACGATCCCGCTGTGCAATATCATGTTCAAGCTGCTGAAGCGTCACCGATTCCGCGCCTCTCAATTCCTTATAACGACGGAGAGCTCTTTCTTCCACACTTGCCGTCATAAAAATCTTTACTTCGGCATCGGGCAGCACGGTCGTACCGATATCGCGGCCATCCATTACAACGCCTTTGCGAAGCGCCATCTGACGCTGCAAATGACTCAGTCTGGACCTTACACCTTCGATCTTCGAATACTGCGACACAAGGCCGCTAACCTGAAGACTCCGAATATGCGGCGTTACGTCTTCCCCATTAATCAGCACCTTCTGGATGTCTTTTTCCGGAATAAGCTCAATAACCATATCGTGAACTTTCTGGTTCACTTGATTCTGATCTTCCGGTTCTATGCCTTCTCGGATCATATACCAGGTGATTGCCCGGTACATTGCGCCTGTATCGACATAAATATAAGACAACTTCTGGGCTACCAATCGGGCTACAGTACTCTTGCCTGCCCCGGCAGGTCCGTCGATGGCGACGTTAATTCTGTCGTAAGTATGTGTACCCTGCCTATCCAACGGGGCATTCCTCCTCAAACACTCTTTCATAAGAAAAGCATCTAGCGATGTCAAGTTCGTTCCTGCAATATCAAGGAGCACATACAAATGGATATGCTTGATGATATTATCAAGAAAAAAGCAGGCATTGCCTGCGACTTATAAAATTATACCACAGTTTATACTTCAGTGCAAAATCAGAACGCTTAATAGAGCTAAGAAAAATGCCTATCGGTTGCGGAAATCAAACTGCCGTTCAAAGCAGTAACGTATTATTTTCTGACGCTCATTATCCGTAATAGCCACAAATTTCAGCATGGCCAATTGGCGCCCGTTTTCAAGCTTTTTAATCCGAACTATTTCACCTTCAAAGTCCACATGCTCAATACTACCATTTCGATAAGGTACTAGAACCCAGCAGGATAATTTCGCTCCCACCTCGAGCTTCACTTGGTGATCCACCAAGAAAGACGTTCCTCCGCCACCGATATCATCTGTACGTACAAGGAATCTTTTTCCAAAGTTATCCTTCACAGCTAATTCAAGATCTGCATTTACCCGAAAAAAGCTTCGTCTCTGAATTTTGAAAATAGAATCCGCCTCTGGTTTTTGTATCCGGACCATACGAATTACATCTTCTTTAAACCCCAGAACATGTGTATTAAAGTAATTTTTAATGCCACCCTCAGTAATAAAATAAACCGAAAGCTCGTCCCCCATAAAAAGTCGTTTCAGACGACCGTTACTCTCCAACATAGGAATTTCAATGAGGAATGCGTCGTCCTCCGTCTCTGCAATTCTCGATCTATATTCAACTTCTGCTTCAGCAGCGTCACTGGAAGCAACCTGTATGTATAGATATTCATTAATTTTAGGATACAAAGATGTCACCGCCAAATCAGTATAGTTAACAATGATTATAGCATGGGAATATCACCCAATGAGATAAATATTATTTTGAATTTTAAAAAGCAAACAGGGCGCATCCAAATAATGGATGCGCCCTGTTTGCTCATTTTTGTTCTAGGCCTGAAGAAGGCCTGATTTCTTCCACGGACTCTTCGATGCCATCGTCCGCATTAAGATAAATACGATACTGAGTACCATTTACCTCTCCGCCAAATTCGTAAGTCAAGACTTCTACGGAGTCATCATTTTTAATCCAAGCCATGCGATGGTAATTCTCATTGAAATCCGAATTCAGAAATTTTTTCGCTTCTGCAAGGGTCAGCTTTGGCTTTGGAATCTTGCGATTGTCCTTATGCTCATTGACATATTCGCTAGCCTCAAATCCAACCGCTGTCCCAGTATCAAGTCCAATACGGATCGTCATTTTCTCAGGATAAATCAAGACATCATTTTGGCTCGTTACAAAGATTAAATTCCCGATATTATCATAACGGTCAGCATTAACCGCAGTCATATGAGGATATCCTTTTTTCTTAAGAAACTGCTCCGCCTTGGTAACTGCTTCTTCTAGGGTTACCTTAGCAGGTCCTATCTCTCGGTTATCGTAATAAGAGATCAGTAAACCACCATTTTTAGTGAAATCCATACTGGTCATCTGCTTATTATCCGAACCACTGACTGTAGCCGTATAAGAAGGCCACTTCGTATTTTTGCCGTTTTCTTTAACGTCTACCTTAGCATTCGAGCCTGCGTTAGCAAACTTAATGGCTTTACGTTTAATATCTTCAACTGAAACAGGGGTACCTCCGAGCATTTTTACAGAGCGTTTATCGTAAATGCTAGCAACTGAAGGACCCCAATCCAGGTCAGGGTAACCTTCGACACGTTTGTCCACCGACTTGAAGCCGTCAATAATCGAATTATCTTCTGCCTTATTCTCTGTAGCCAATGCGGTTTCAACATCCATCCAGCGCAAGCGGCTACCAATCACTTTATTCTGAACATCTTGCAAATCTTTTGAGATTTCTCCAGAGCTCTTATACAATGCTTTTAAATTGCTCAATTCACCATCTGTCAAAGGCTTCTTAGTGAAATCACGAATCCCAGCTTTATAAGAAAAGTTTGAGATTTTGGACAGAAACTCCTCCGTTTTGCTAAAAGGCAGTAATGTGAGTGGCAACTGATTAATTTCATTTTGTGCCTCACTGGTCATCCGCCACACATTAACAAGTCCTTTGCGGTGCATCCCGTTAGAAGCGGAGTTAACAGCTAGTGTGTTTCCCAGCTCTCCATGAAGACGCTCCACGTGGTAAGACAAATCATGAAAGGCACGCTGATATTGGTTCTCCGCCTTAATTAAGATCGCATTCTTCTCCTGATTCTCCTGATAACCCCACACGAGCGCTCCAATTAACAGCAGCGCAGTCAGCGGGAACATTACAGCACTTAATCTTTTGTACATAGGGCTACAAGACTCCTTTCGATAGCTTATTGGCGTTAGTTTGACAATAAACTAGGAGTCTTATGCACCCTTCTGTAACAGAATATGACCAAAGTGTTTGGATAGAGGGATTTCACTCCAAATTTGCATAGCATAGCGCTTATGCTCTCTCTTCAATTTCAAAGCCACTGCTATTACTACAAAGGCATTGCTTAAAGCCGGTTTGAATCACACCCTGCTCTTTTATCCCTCTTAATATGTAGGTCTCACCGCATTGTTTGCAAAGTATACGGACTTTTATACGCAAAAAAAGACACCTCTCTCCTCTCTGGAATCTCCCGCTAAGGAACAATCCTTTGAATATAAGTGTGTCCATCTCGATTATAGGTTAACCTCTTCTTCTCGTTTCAGAAAGCGGAAAGGGGAGCGGCTATTCGCCCTATCCACTTTCCCCATCCCTCCGTACCATAGAATAGCCATCAGAGGAACAATAAACCATATCCAGTAGTTAGCTGTCGTACTCAAAATAAAGTCATAAATCCCATGCCACAACCATGGCAGCAAGATAGAGATTAACAGAATCCCTTTTGTTTTAGCTCCTTTTGAGAACTTGGCTCTCCCTAAATGATAGCCCATGATTACACCAAACATAGCGTGTCCAGAAACCGGAAGCAAGGCTCTCAGGAACATGGAACCGATTGATGCATTGCTATACCAAGCGTACATTATATTTTCTATTGTTGCGAAGCCGAGCGAAATCGCTACGGCGTATAGTATCCCATCATATGGCTCGTCAAATTCGGTGTGATTGTAAATCATATGGTAAAGCACAAACCATTTTAAACATTCTTCCACGCCAGCAGATATGAGAAACGACTCCACATAAGGACCGCCATTCAGTCCCAGCATTAGTCCTCTCTGAATGATCATAACAGGGAATACAATCAGAAGGCCTAGCAGGAACACCTTAATAACGATATGAAGCGGTTCTTGATCATACTTATCTTTCAAATAAAAAAAGGTCAGCAGAGCAAGTCCCGGCGCTACTGCCGACGAAATAACCGATAACACGAGCACCGAATAACCTCCCTATATCCCTAGCGCCTTATTCTGCTGATTACAGCAAGGCAGATTACAGCTTTAATTCAAGAATGACCGCCATACCATCAAGAACAAGAATAGGGCTAAACAGCTAAAATAATGCATATCAGCCCTATCATGTTATTTAATCCTGACGCTTAAAATGAGTGCACAATAACTGGACTGCATTCTCCGGCATTACTGTCTTCCCGTATTCATCGAGAACAGCTTCAGTAACCGGCGAGGAATCTCCAAACTCAGCTAGTACGCCAACAAGACCTGACAACGCTGTTTCTTCAAATTCCTTAGGATCGAAATACAGATACCATTTATTGTTATAAGAATACAGTTTCCCCTGGGAAGTAATATTACCAATGAGCACATGAGCCGCTTCAACAAGAACCTCGAAATCGCGGAATGCATATACAATGGAGTCGCTTTGTTCAAGAGTAACTTCCATTTCGTAAATCTCTTCTGGCAATTCTTCTTCCCCGGACGCACCGTACTGATGGTGATCATATTTTCCTCGGGTCACTATAACGACCATGCCTTGGGCGGGCAATGCGAAAACTTCTACGGCAAGCGGACCGGTAGCATCAAAACCTAGTTCACTATATGCTTGGTCCATCATCTCCGTAAACAGGTCATGAACCTTGGGAACTTCCTGCCACATGTCTTCCTTCTGGATGCCCCGCTCGCTCAGGTCGTCAAAAGTGAGGAAAATCCGTATCTTATCTTGACTTAATCGCTCTATTCTCATGACAGGATCCTCCTTTTGCAAGCTCATTTATTATAATGTATGATGAGTCCCGAGTAATGAGCCAAAAATGGTTACTATGTATGTATGTTATCATTTTGCAGAGATAAATGCACGAAAATAAATATATAAAATCCTCTTAAAGCATTGCTACTACTGAAGAGCTTATTCTAATTCATAAACCATTTTCAAGCCCTTGAATATAAAAAAGAATCATTCTGCGGAATATTTCATCCTCAAAATGATTCTGAAGGAGTCCTTTACGGTTACAATCCCGGTATGGCAGTATGCGTTTCTTTAAGAATTTGCTCCACTTCGCTCTTCACTTCAGGATTGTTACGAATGAAATCCTTCAGTAATTTGAGATTGGATTCTTTTGATTTAACCGGTGATTCCGATTTATGCTCAGAGGTTCCGCTGTTCGAACCATTACTTTGAGCATTGCTGCTTGTATTACTGCTTGCATTGCTGCTTGAAGCAGCAGTGTTTCCAAACCCTGTCGTAGCCATACCAATTATTTTTTCTTTTGCTTTATCTGCAGCTCCACTCATGGAACCGCCCGATTGCCCCAGCGATGACATTAGAGAATTCCGCTTTTTGGACATAATCATACTGGCTGCAACGCCCATCAGCACCCCACATAAAAATGACGAAGTATTCATATTTCCAGCCTCCTTGTATGGTAAAATCATGTTTAGTGTTCGCGGAAAGATTGCCGCTCATGCAACCTAATAAGAAGAAAGTGAGTTGAAAAAAGTGGGTAAAATGACATCAGTGCTCCTACTGGCTACCTTACTGCTGACAGCCTGTAGCAACAGCGGTGCAAATGGAAAGACAGCCGAGGATACAAACACCACAAAGAATACGCCTACGGCGGCAGCTACACAGAGCGCAGCAACTACAGCGCCTTCGCCTGAGGTTACAGCCAGCCCTACCCCTGAAGCATCAGCAGATGGAGGAACTACAGGTAGTGATAATACAGCCAGTAAGGATGAAGCCTCCGCTAAAATCCCACTGCTGTACCATATGAACAAAAATTACGACATTGTCCCAAATGAGGAAACTACAAATAAAAAAGTCGTGTTGCTCACTTTTGATGACGGTCCCAAAGATGCGGATATGATCAATCCGTTAATGGATGTTCTGGACAAACATCAGGCCAAAGCGATCTTCTTCGTAAATGGATACCGCGTTAAAGCCCATCCCGAGCTTCTAGAGTTAATTCATAACCGCGGAGGAATTATCGGTAACCATAGCTGGGATCATATTGTGTTGAAGGACAAGTCTTACACTGAGGTCAAAAAGCAAATCGAAGACGTTCAAAATGCGGTCAAGGAGATTATCGGTGAAGTCCCTCAGTTTTTCCGTCCCCCACATGGTGCTGGCGGAGATGTAGGCAAGAAGATTTCCGCTGAGAATGGGATGTTGTATATGACCTGGTCCAATGGATCACTGGACTGGGAAATGAAAGAGAAAGAAACCGGAAAAACAGATAAGTTAATCAAAAATGTGACGGATCAATTGCATTCTGGCAGTAATATTCTGATGCATGAACTACCTTGGACAGTTGAAGCGTTGGATAAACTGCTTACTACTCTTGAAGGCAAGGGCTATAGCTTCGTAGACCCTCGCAGCATCGAGCTTAAGATGCGCTAATTCCTATTTAGGATAAATAAAAACAGGTAATCCCCTTGATGCAAAGGAGATTACCTGTTTTTTTTGTCCACCCATTCAAATGTAGAAGGACAGCTTTCTAATGTTTCTCTTTACGGAGCGTTAGAATGTGCATCTCAGCAGGACTTCCCCAGCGGATTGGCAAGTGAGAGGTTCCAAACCCTCTGCTAATCAGCAGCTTCGCATCCCTTCCTGTCCCATCTCTTCTTGGCCAATGAAACATTCCTGCATCATATTTATGATAAAAATTTTCCACATGCCTTTGTCCCAAAAAAGGAAGAATGACCTGCCCTCCATGCGTGTGACCTGCTAATATCAGATCTGCTGGCACACTTTGGCGTTTGGACAACCAGAGCGGATCGTGAACAAGAATGATACGACAAGTGTTATTTATTGAAGAAGCACGTGACGTTAATCCTGGTAATGGACGATAAGAAGTGTTGCCACCCTTTTTCGGAAAATCCACTCCCGTTAACCAAAGAGAAGCCCCCTCACGTTCAATACGCACATTCTCATCCATTAACAGCTTTGCACCACTGCTCCGAATAATCTGATCAACTAGTGAAATATCAGCTCGATAATCATGATTGCCATGTACTACATAGGTTGGAGCAATAGAAGTAACTAAAGTCATATTATCAGTCAGTCGATCCAGAGGACTGTTTTTTTCCGTCAGATCACCGCCTAATAATACAGCACCCACCTTTCCCTTTAACGGAGTCAGCAGTGCTGTTGGAAGGCGGCGGCGATGGATGTCGGTTATAAATAAGAGACGAAATCCATCAAACTCATCTGGGAGTGACTTCAAAAATATTTCCTCGGTAATAATTCTATTTCGAAAGGCGTTACTCAACATAATCACTGCAATGATTAGCGTAATCAAAAGCACAACCACAACTAATCCACAAATCCAAAAAATCACCATAAAGTACTCAAAGGCGGCGCCCCTTCGATTCCCCACCATAGGAGCGCTACCAGCAATATTACAAAAATGAAAATCAGAGAGTTAACAAACATTTTACTAAGCCGAACACGTTCTGATGAATACGTATTCGAACGTGATGGAACAGATTCTTCCTGCTCATTGTTTCCAGCGTTAGATCCTTTTGCAGAAGCTGCCGGACGGCGCGCTTTCCTTGATAAAGTTGCCGTTGTTGTCTGGGATGGATTGCTCTTTCTAGGAGCCCCCTCCGATCGCGGATTCGTTTTTTTACTTTTGCCAGAAGTTTTGCCTTCGCCACTGCGCTTTTTCTGACGAGACTTCAACCGGCTCAATTCCTCACTCATGATTCCCTCCTGTAGCGGATCACCAGACCAGAGAAAAGGTCGATGAAGAAATGACATAGTATAGGTGCCCATAGGCTTCCTGATTGAATGTATATATACCCAAGACCATAGCTGCTTAAGAAAACCCATCCGGTAGGTACAAAGTGGCGCAAATAGCGAACATGAATAAGAGCAAACAAAATACTCGTCCAATAAGGACCAATGGAATACTGTATGGCTCCTCTGAACAGAAGCTCTTCACAGATTGATACCATAGCTGCAATTACAACAATGTGCCATACGGGCCTATTTCGAAATAATAGGTCGTTTATTCCCCCGTCATCCATACTTTCTTCAGGTACAATATGAGTCAATAAATAATCAACTACCAGCATTACAGCGGCAAGTCCAAGACCCCATGCCACAAAATGTACGTTTTCTGGAAAAATTAATAGCTGAAAAGGATTTCTTTTCTGAAATAATATCCATATCAAACCGATAATTAATGTAAGCCCCTGAGTAATGTAGAGATTGAGGAGCAGAAGACGGTCTGTTAACTGACCTGGCTCTACTTTTTTTATCTTAATCTCGCCAAATTTGAATTTTTTCATCGTGACCTGCCTGTTCTTTAATTTTTTGGGGCAGCTCCGAAAGAGAAACCGTCCATAATGTTGCTATCAATACATAATACATAGGATAATTCCCCCAGAAAAAGGAGCACTTATTATGAGCCAACGTAACTCCCGTACACAAATGTTGTACACTCTATTTTTTTTGTTTTTCCTTATTTGCGCCTTCGCCGCATTTTTCACAGGCGTCAAGGTTGGCGCAGACAAAACGGAAGCTAAATATGAGCAACAAAAGAGCAGTAATGGATATGGATTAGAAGAATTCACGGGCTCTTACCAACAGAAGGATCTTGTTACTTTCTATCATAACGTATTTTTGCCTTATCGGGAATTCAAGCAGAATTGGAACACTCAAGTGGACAAGCTGGCACGCAGTACAGATGCCCGTGTAAATGCAGCAGCTATGAAGAATCTTAGCCTTTTAGCAGATAAACAATATGAAAGAGTTAACCAGGACTCTATCTTTTCTGACTCTCCCTTATTACATCAATCACAGCTAAACATACTCAAAAGCTTAACCTTATTCTCAAAAGCTTCTGGTGAAGTAAGTGCAAGTGCATCTGGTGCAGAGACGGCAAAATTGCTGAAAAATGATCCTTATACTGCCGGTGCGGTTAAATTCGGATTGCTCGCTCAAAAGAACTTTTATGATTCTATGCTAAAGTGGGGCTCTAAGACAAACCAGAAAATTCCTTCTGATGCTGGTGAGCTTAAGACCATGTCCTTTATACAGTGGAAAAAAATGCCTCTTCTTCAAAAGAACGCATCCATTGCAGATATGATGTTAAATCGCGGAATTTTTGCAGCCTATGATCCTCAGGACATTACCGCAAAAATAGACGATTTGATTCATTCTGGTACAGCCAGTTCATTGAATCTTACAGATGTTCAGTCCTCAGTAACCCTGCTTATTTCCACAGGTGCTATACAGGTAGAGGATTTTATGAAGTGGCGAGAGCAGTACTACAGCAAGGAGACGATTCCACAGCTCCCGTTTTTTTATGAATAGAACCAGTCATTGAATCATAACGAAAAATGAAGTTCACTTCAAGAAAGCTTACTTTCAAAGCCTATTGACACATCTACATTACCGTGTTACATTATGAAAAAATTAATCAATCAAAAACGATGATGGAACAAAGATTCTGGAAGTCTTCAGAGAGCCGGTGGTTGGTGCAAACCGGTGACACACAGATGTCTTTAGCGCTCCTGAGATATTGTATCGAACCTTAAAGTAGGTGCAATCGGATCAACTCCGTTACCAGTGTGGCCTTTGCAGGCCAATGAGGCTGCTTCTTCCAAGTTGCAGTGAATTAGGGTGGTACCACGAAGATAACTCTCGTCCCTTACTACGGCAGTAGTATGGGGGTCGGGAGTTTTTTTAATTTCTAAATACCTAATCTATACTATCCTTTTGCCCAAAGTTACCGATTCCGCGGCACTTCTGCACACAACTTCTTTTATGCGACACCGCGTTGATCTACTATTATCACATGTTTTTTCTCTACTAGTTCGTGAATCTTCAGGTATTGTGGATTGCCCAAAAAGGCGTCCTCGACATATAAAGCTTTTCAACTTTAAGGGGGATAAGAAACCATGTTTAAAGTATTAGTATCGGATCCAATCAGTGATTTGGGCATTCAGCAATTGATGGACGCAGAAGATGTAGTTGTTGACAAAAAAACAGGACTCAGCGAAGACGAACTCATTGCAATTATCGGTGAATACGATGGCCTCCTTGTCCGCAGTCAAACTACTGTAACAGACAAAATCATCGAAGCAGGAAAAAACCTAAAAGTAATTGGTCGTGCAGGTGTTGGTGTAGATAATATCAAACTGGATGCTGCAACAAAACGTGGTATTGTTGTAATCAATGCTCCTGATGGAAATACAATTACGACTTGTGAGCATGCCTTCGCAATGATGATGGCTCTAGCCCGTCATATTCCACAAGCTTATGCAAAAACAATTGGCGGAACCTGGGATAGAAAAACATTCGTTGGTGTAGAGCTTCGCGGCAAAACTTTAGGTGTACTCGGAATGGGCAGAATTGGTAGTGAAGTGGCTAAACGTGCTAAAGCATTCGGTATGGAAATTCTTGCTTTTGATCCTTTCCTAACAGCTGAACGTGCTGAAAAGATGGAAGTGAAATTGGCTTCCGTAGACGATGTTGTTCGCGGAGCAGACTTCATTACTGTGCACACTCCACTTACTCCGGAAACACGCCATATGATTTCTCGCCCACAATTCGAGGTGATGAAAAAGGGCATGCGCATCATCAACTGTGCCCGTGGTGGTGTAATTGATGAAATGGCGTTAGTAGAAGCTATAGATAGCGGTATCGTTGCTGGCGCCGCGTTTGATGTATTCGAAAAAGAGCCGCCACAAGCGGATCACCCCTTCTTATCTCATCCAAAAATCATCGTGACGCCTCACCTTGGCGCTTCTACGATTGAGGCTCAAGAAAATGTGGCGATCGATGTTTCAGAACAAGTATTGCATATTCTGCGTAATGAACCGTTCATTAACGCGGTAAACATTCCTCCAGTGGCTCCAAGTGTAATGAATAAGCTTCAACCTTACTTCACGCTTGGGGAAAAACTGGGTAGCTTTGTTACCCAAATTGCAGCTGCTGCTATCCGTGAGATCCATGTGGAATACGCCGGTGATCTTTCGGATGTTGATACCCAACCACTAACCCGCTACATTGTAAAAGGCGTGCTCTCCCGCCACTTTGCAGAGGACGTTAATATTGTGAATTCCATGCATTTGGCGAAAACACGAGATGTGAACGTAGTAATAACTAAAGCTTCTAAAACAAAAGGCTTTACCAATCTGATTACTGTTACTCTAAAAGCTGATCGTGACCAAGAGTATCTTGTTGCCGGTACCCTGCTGCAAGGCTATGGAGAACGAATTGTTCAAGTGAATAAGTTCCCAGTTGATATTGCTCCTGAAGGTCATCAAATCTTTGTATCCCATAACGACAAAGTAGGGATTATCGGACTCGTGGGTACATTGCTTGGCGAGAATGATGTAAATATCGCATCCATGCAAGTAGGACGTAAAATTGTTGGAGGTGCTGCAATCATGCTGCTGACCGTTGACAAAGCTGTTCCTAAGCATGTCCTTGTGAAACTCGCTGGATTACCAGAAATTAATACTGCTGAAGAAATCATCCTTCTTTAATCTATAATATAGAAAGGCCATTCCAGAACGTACTGGAATGGCCTTTCTTTAATTTAACGAATCTTTTTCTTCCTATATTATGAACGAAGGGATTATCCTTCCATCAATATCAGTAAAGCCATACTTTTCAGCAAGCTTTCCAACCACCTGCGGCTCACCGGTCATAGAGATAACCTCTGGATCAGCGGCTAGTGCAGTCACTGCTCGACCAATATATCTCGTCGATTCGCTCATTTTCAGTTCCTCAACTTCTTGCCAATGTTCCTCATCTGTATTCATGGCTTCTAGAACCGCTTCTGTTCTCATCCATCCAGGTGAAAGTGGAATAACCGCAATGCCGTCATCCTTTAACTCCTTCGACAATCCGAAAGCCATACGTAAAAGTGCATTTTTAGAAAGATCATAATAAAAGTTGCCTAAATATTTATAATGATCCCAGAAGGTTGTATGGATAATTAGACCACCAGTTTTTGCCTTGCGCATGAAGGGGATTGCGTAATAATTTGTGATCATTTGTGCTCTCACACCGGCATTAAACATATTGTCCCAATGAGCTGTAGGTAACTCCCAAAAAGGCTTCTGCTCAATAGTTAAATCATTGCCTCCCCATACATTGTTAACTAAGATATCGAGTCGCCCCTTCTCTTCAGCGATTTGACGGATCACTGCTTCTGTTTCCTGATCCTTCGTATGGTCACATCGTATTACCGCACCAGAACCCCCACTCTCTTTTATTTCTCTAAGTACACTATCTATACTCCCCTTAGTATGTTCTGTGGCGGATATATCTGTGGTCCTCCCTGTAATATAGACAAAAGCGCCTCTTCTTGCTAATTCTAAAGCGATTCCCCTCCCTGCACCTCTGCTGCTCCCGGTAACCAAAGCGACTTTCCCTTTCAATGTCATAGCCCTCAACCCTTTCCACATAAATTCGGATTTCAATATTCTGTGATCATTCCTTACGTTTTATAAGTATAGCCCGTATATATGACATCAACTGACATATATAATATAATCATGATTTAGAAAAGATTAATGGTGATCGTCCAATAATTAATTCGAGGAGGCACAATAGCCTAATGAGAGCCGACCGTTTGTTATCTATATTGCTTCTGTTACAAAATCGCGGAAAAATGACTTCTAGAGAACTGGCCCAAATACTCGAGATATCAGAACGAACTGTGTTTCGTGATATGGAAGCATTAAGTGCTTCAGGGATACCCATTTTAGCTGAACGTGGCCGTGAAGGAGGCTGGATGCTAACTGAAGGGTACCGAACCTCCCTAACGGGAATGAAGCCACAAGAGATTGGTTCACTGCTTCTGTCCACTGACGCATCTATATTGAAGGATCTGGGGATACAAGACGATTTCTCTTCCGCTGTTCTCAAACTAGAAGCTGCATCCTCACACCGAACTAGTAACCCAGCACATCACCTAAGCGAGCGTATTCATATTGATGGTGCTAGTTGGCATCCTTCAGATGAGACTTATCCGTTCCTTTCTGTACTGCAGGGAGCACTTTGGGAGGACCGTAAAGTTAAAATCACTTATCTCCGGAGTAATGAGACTACAGTCCGTTTCATTGATCCTCTTGGGTTGGTTGCAAAACGCGGTGTATGGTATGTCGTAGCCAAAAGCGAGGATGAACTAAGAACCTTTCGTGTGTCCAGATTAGTTAACGTTGAGGAGACTCATGAGGGGTTTAAAAGACCTGATGACTTTGATTTAAAACAGTACTGGGAAGAGTCCACCATGGCCTTTAAAGCAGCACTGCCAAAGTATCAAGTAAAGCTAAGGGTTAGAACATCTGTCTTAAAAGAATTACAGCGAGAAAGATTCGTCTCTGTCCAATTGATAGAGCCAACCAGCAATGCAGAGTGGGTGAACATAGATGCCGAATTTAATACGATCGAGTCTGCCTGCCGGATAATCCTTTCTTTTAGTCCCTCAGTTATTGTACTTTCACCACAAGAACTTTTAGAGATGGTAAAGTCTTCTATCACAAAAATTTCCGCTATTTATGAGGATTTTTGACACGAAATCTAAAGAACTACTCCTAAAAGAAGATTTATGTCAGTTCTTACTATAGACCAATCACCTTTAAATCCCATATAATAACACCAATACATAATATTAATAAGGAGGACATTATACCAATGAACTGGATGCATAAACTTCCGTTAAAACAAAGAATTGTTGCCGGATGTTATCTCATTGCCGCACTATTTGCCATTCCTGTTTTAGTTACTTTTATGATCTTAGGCAACATTATTTTGGGTATTGTTCTAATCGTTGTTCTTGCTGCTTTAACTTTACCCGTGGCCCGCTTTATCGAGAGAACGCTTACATCTTCTTTTGATGACATCGCGAATGTATCTCATAGTATTTCTAAAGGGGATTTTACTAGTAGAGCTGACGAGAACGGGTCTATGGGGGACGTAAGTCGTTCCTTTAATACTATGATTGACAAGCTCAAGAAGATTTTAACAGAAGCATCGCAGATCACGCGCCAGGTTATGGATGCAAGCCGTGGAATCGAAGATAAGAATCAGAACTTAAAAATTGTCATGGCACAGGTAGCCTCTTCGTCAAATGAGCTAGCTCTTGGGGCAAATGAAATATCTACGGATATCGCTGAAATGACAGAATCTATTAAAGATATTGAGAATAAAGTCTCCAATTATACGAACTCAACGAAAGAAATGAACAGACGTTCAATACATACATTAGAACTGGTTGAACAAGGGCGCCAATCCGTAGATACTCAAGCTGAAGGCATGCGCAAAAACATCCAGGCTACTCAAAAAGTAGCGGATACTATCGAGGCCTTGTCTCATAATGCTCGCGGAATAACGATGATCACAAAGACCATCACTGAGATCGCTGAACAGACTAACCTGTTATCGCTGAATGCCTCTATCGAAGCAGCACGTGCCGGAGAACATGGTCGAGGATTTGCAGTAGTCGCACAGGAGGTCCGTAAGCTTGCCGAAGAATCAACGGCTTCAACAAAGGAAGTCTTTGGTTTAGTTCGGAGCATTGAAACTGATATTAAACAAGCGATTGACAATATCGCTATCAACGAAGAAGTCGTACAGGTACAGAATGAGATGATCACTCAATCTGCTCATATCTTTGCTCAAATTGTACAAAGTGTGCAGTATATTACCGAGCAGATCTCTTCCTTCTCTTCTGAAAGTGATCTTATGCTGGAAAGTGCCTTGAAAATCTCAGGTGCAATAGAAAATATATCTGCAATCACTCAGGAAACTGCTGCTGGCACCGAAGAAGTGTCGGCTGCAATGAATGAACAAATTAATGCCCTGCAGTCCGTCGCAGAAGAAACTGAGAAAATGACTCAAGCCGTATTTAATCTACAGAAAACGATCCATATCTTCAAGTTTTAAACAACTTGCATAACGAATAAACCAAGCCATAAACCGTCCTCTAAGTTTGTCTTAGGGGACGGTTTATTTTCTATTATTTCATAGGTTTGACAAGACTTTCGTCAAAATTCGAGTTAATTTGCGATAATATATTGACAAAGGATGATCCCAAGGAATATATTGTAAAGGAAAATTCTTCTTATAAATTTTAAATTAATATAGGCAAAATCTTCGAAAGAGGATGACGCAAAACCATGGATCTACAGCCTCATTTTTACTCTGAGGCCATGATTGCCAGGTTGCTAAGGACCCGGGACGGCTGAACTATTGTTCAGTCTTTACGGCGATTTACGCCACCAACCTGTGCCCTTTTTCGGAGCACAGGTTTTCTATTTTTGAGTTTATTGATCAATCAGATCACTTCGAAAGATCAATAACATAATAAATATTAATCAACTTGTGAGGTGTATCTTTTGAAGACAGTCGCAGATTATATGGCGGAAGCACTACGTAACCTCGGAGTGACCCATTCTTTTGGGATCATTGGTAAATCGATTTGTCCCGTAGTTCTTAAGATGGTAGACTATGGTATTGAATTTATTCCAGGGAGACATGAATCCAGCTCCGGATTCGCAGCAGCTGGATACGCGCTGAAAACTGGTAATCTAGGCGTAGCATTTGGTACTTCTGGTCCAGGCGGAACTAACCTGCTTACAGCAGCAGCACATGCGAAAGCCAACAACTTGCCAGTGCTGTTTATTACGGGCCACCAATCTATTAAAGAGCTTGGAATCCCCCAATGTCAGGACTCTTCCTCTTACTTAGCTGATTTAGCGGAGATGTTCAGACCTGCCACCTTGTTCAGTAAACTTATTGAACGCGGTGATCACTTTAGTACTATTTTTAATCATGCGATTTCAATTGCTCTTAACCAACGTGGGCCTGTTCATCTTTGTGTGCCGTTTGATGTACAGACAGAAGGATTGGAAGAGTGCAATATTGTAATTCCCGAACGCGAATCTCTAGTAAGTCTAGCGAATATCGACAGAGTAGTTGATGCTATCAATGCCTCAAAGAATCCTTTGATTATTGCGGGTAAAGGGGTCAATCGATCTGGGGCGCATAGCCAGCTTATTCAGCTCGCTGAAACTTTTAATATACCAGTAGTAACATCACCTGGTGGTAAAGGGGCTATGGTTTGGGATCACCCACTCTATCATGGTCCTATTGGTGTTGGAGGTTGCAACCACGGGGATGACCTGTTGAATAAAAGTGATCTATTTATAGTTCTAGGATCACGATTAAGTGATATGACCGTCTGTAACCTAAAACGGGAGAATCACCCGACAACATTAATTCAATTTGATATTGATCCGACCTTTGTTGGAAAAATCTTGTTCTCCAAAACGATACCAGTCACTGGTGATCTACGTGATAACCTAGTGTGCTACCTAAATCATATTGATCCTAATCATATTACTAAACGTGAAGCTATCCCTTATGTAGATTATTCAGAAGAGCTTCCCAGTCTGAAGAATCTTTCCCTTGCGTCTATTATGAGCACGATGAGTGATCTGATTCCTGACAATAATACAGTATTTGTTGATGACGGCAGTCATGGATTCAATGCTGCTAAATGGTACAAGGTTAAGAAACCAGGCAGTTTTGTATTTGATGCTTATTTTGCTTGCATGGGTAATTCTATCGGTATGGCTATTGGTGCAAAGGTTGCAGCTCCTGAAGAAACTGTCTTCTGTATTACAGGTGATGGCTGTTTTATGATGCTAGGTACAGAAATAAACACCGCCGTCTGCAAAGATATCCCTGTCATCTTTATCGTAGTAAATAATAAGCAACTCGATATGGCGCTTAAAGGGATGGAAAAAACTACTGGCCGTATTGATGGAACGATATACGAAGTCCCAATGGACGTTGTGAAATTTGCCGAGTCTCTAGGAGCGACAGGCTACAAGTGTGAGACTGCGGAACAATTCTCGACTGCAATTAAGGACGCCGTTGCTCTTAACCGTGTTGCAGTTATTGAATTATTAACAGACCGTGATGAAGTCCCTCCGACTGCACACCGTACTTTGAACCTAAATTAGGAGGCTCACTATGAAAGATAATGTTAACAGTGGTCTGAACCACTTCACGAATCTCTCAGGAGACTATGGCGCTAAAGCACTAGCTCCGATTAAGGAACATTTCCCTGACTTGGCAGAATTCATCATGGGTAATGCGTATGGAGATATTTTTCAACGCAATACCATTGAAGCTGACTGGAAGGAAGTCTCTGTTATTTCTGCTCTAATTGCAATGGGCCAGTTCGATCAATTAGGAGTTCATTATGTTATGGCTCTTCGTGTAGGAGTTACTGTAGAACAGCTCAAAGGGATTCTACTACACTTAGTACCCGCTATAGGGGCACCTAGAATCATCACAGCCTTTAATATTCTTCTTGAAACCATAGAAGAGATCCAATAAATAATAATTCGACATAAATATACACATTTCGTCTTTATTATTGTGATTTAAGAAGATAGATTACTATAGGAAAGATCGAACGTGGAGATAAAGTTCTGTCCTGGACAGTGGGCGCTGGATGGAAAAACGTAACATTTGTTATTGAATATCAAGCGTTACAACATAAAAAGCGGCAGGCCAAGGATTAACCTTAGCTTGCCGCTTTTTATGTTGATCTGGTCTTTAGGACTCGCTAGCAAAGAATAACCCCTTTTCAGTTAGCGCACACCTTATTTCATCAAGCCCTTTTGGTCCCATCCCATGGAGTGCCCGAAGTGCAGGCTTTGAAAGTCCACTCGGTAGCTCAGATTCTGTTCCGTTAACCATGGACATATGCATCTCCCTGATTACTGATATCTTTCATGTTTTTCCCAACCCATGGTACGCGCTACAGCGTCTTTCCAGGCGTTGTAACGTCGTTCACGCTCATCTATACCCATTTCAGGTGAAAAAACCCTCTCAGCTTTGTTAAAGCTTTCTAGTTGTTCTCTTGTCCAGACTCCTGAGGTTAATCCAGCCAGAAGTGCTGCCCCCAGCGCAGTCGTCTCCGCATATGTAGTTCGAGTCACTTCACTCCCGAGGATATCAGACTGGAACTGCATCAGCAAATCATTACGAACAGCTCCCCCATCTACACGAAGTCCGGTCAATGGCATGCCTGCGTCTTTTTCCATCGCCCCAATTACATCTCTAGACTGAAATGCTAGCGACTCTAACGTTGCTCGTACCAAATGTGCCGAGGTCGTCCCTCTTGTCAGACCGAAGACTGCTCCACGTGCGTACATATCCCAATAAGGTGCACCTAGTCCAGTAAAAGCAGGAACGACCACAACCCCTTCGCTGTCCTCCACTTCCCGCGCTTTGTCTTCTGAGCCTGCTGGCTCCGCTATGAGGCCTAGCCCCTCCTGAAGCCATTGTACAGCCGCTCCGGCTACAAACACACTGCCCTCGAGTGCATAGTAGAGTTCATCCCCCATTCCCCAAGCTACAGTGGTCAACAATCCATGACTGGAGACTACAGCTTCTGTACCTGTATTCATTAGAATAAAGCATCCAGTTCCATATGTGTTTTTGGCACTTCCGGGTTCAAGACAAGTATGTCCAAACAAAGCAGCCTGCTGATCTCCCAATACAGAGTGAATAGGTATTTCTGCCCCGAACCACTGCGCATCTGCTGCTCCAAATTCACTACCGGACATTCTCACTTCCGGCAGGATGGAGCGGGGTACACCAAGCTCTTCCATCAGCTCTTCGTCCCAGCAGCGCTTATGTAGATTATATAGCATTGTACGCGAAGCATTAGTTACATCAGTAGCATGTACAGCTCCACCAGTAAGCTTCCAGATTAGCCAGCTGTCTACGGTCCCAGCTAGTAGCTCGCCATTATTCCCCCGCTCTCGTGCGCCGTCCACATGATCAAGAATCCAGGAGAATTTAGTTGCAGAAAAATAAGCATCCACAACGAGTCCAGTCTTGCTAGCAATGAGTCCCTCTAATCCCTTATTCTTGATCTCTTCACACAGCTCTGCAGTACGTCTGTCCTGCCACACAATCGCAGGATAAATCGGCTTACCCGTTGCTCTATCCCAGATTAGGGCCGTTTCCCTCTGATTTGTAATTCCAATAGAAGATATTTCCTGAGGTGTTATCCCGCCCCGAGTAATCGCATCTCTTGCAGCTGCAAGCTGTGACGCCCAAATTTGCTCTGGGTCATGTTCCACCCAGCCAGGGTGTGGGAAAGATTGTTTAACCTCGTATTGCCCTTGTGAGACGATTCTAGCGTCCTTATCGAACACTATGGCTCGTGAACTAGTAGTCCCTTGGTCTAAAGATAAAATCATTTGCTGGCCTCCCAAGCATAAACAATGAGATATGTTCCACGATGAACAAGATTAATGTGTTTGTTTCAACAAAAAGCACCTCTGCTGTCAGAGGCGCTATCACACATTGTGTTTGGAATTACTGTTTTTCGACAGGAAGTCTTAGGGTAAAGGTTGTACTTTCGCCCAACTTACTGGAAGCTGAAATGGTTCCGTGATGCGACTCAACAATATTTTTAACAATCGCAAGCCCAAGTCCCGTTCCACCTGATTCTCCCCGTACACGTGCCTTATCGGCTTTGTAGAAACGATCAAATATATACGGCAGATCTTCCTGCGGAATGCCGACGCCTTCATCCTGAATTTTAATTTCAAAATAGCGACGCCCTTCTAAGACACAAGTTCCTGTATGAACTGTGATCTTCTTGCCACCCTGCGTATGACGAAAAGCATTATCGAGCAAATTGGTTAAGACCTGCTCAAGCTTATCTTCATCCGCCGCTTTAAGAACAAGAACATCGCTGTCTTTATTTAGCTGCAGATGAATATCACGCTCTTTCGCACGTACGGAAAATTTGCGATACACTCGTTCCAGCAGTTCGTTCACATCTACTTCTGCCTTCAACATATCCGTATGTCCAGCTTCCATTCGCGCAAGGTCGAGCAGATCCTTTACAAGACGTCCCATACGGAGTGATTCATCATGAATGACCTGAATCAGTTCACTGCTTTCCTCTGGTGAAGAAGCCATACCGTCAAGTAAAGCCTCACTATAACCTTGCATCATCGATAACGGAGTCCGAATCTCATGAGAAACATTTGCCACGAAGTCACGGCGCATTTTCTCGAGCCGTACCTCTTCAGTCACATCACGCAGAACAGCAACCACCCCACGAATGCTTCCTTCAGAGTATAAAGGTGCCATATGCACTGACCACACGCCCTGCCGGACATGTACATTCGAGCGCTCATCGCCGCCTTGCTTCAACGTGCTCAAAAATAAAGGACGCAGGGGAGGTGGAACATTACTCTCAGCCGTTTCCGTATGAGGTTCAATGTCGCTCTCTTGTTCCCACTCTAAATCGCTCCAGCTCTCAAGTAGCGATTGACCATGCGGATTGGTCAGAATAATCTGGCCTAGGGTATCAAAGGTGATTACAGCATCACTCATGCTACGCAATACACTGGATAGATGACCCTTTTCATGGTGCAGACTGCGAATATTCTCTTCCAACTCCTCAGCCATATGGTTAAAGGAAGTTGCCAATTGGCCAATTTCATCGCTTGTGACAAGCGTCAGCCTTGTTCCGTATTCACCACGTCGAATGTTGTTTGCAGCCTCGATGACACGTTGCATCGGTTGAGTGATCTTGGTGAACAAGAACAATGCGAAGAATGTCGTCAAGGAAAATCCGATCATGCACGTATACATAAATAAACGTTTGATATCGCCGGAATTAGCAAAGTTGCTGTCGATATAGGGAAGTAGAAACAACCCGAGTGTAATCAGCACGACAGCGACCAGGCAGATGATCGTGACCCACAGCTTGCCGACAAGACTTCTCCAGAAGTTCACTTATTTAGGTACCTCAAGTTTATAACCTACACCCCATACAGTTGTAATCATCGCCGCGGATTCCGGTGAAACCTTATTCAGTTTTTCACGAAGACGCTTAACATGGGTATCGACTGTACGCAAATCTCCGAAAAACTCATAATTCCAAACATCTTTAAGCAGTTCTTCACGAGAGAACACTTTATCCGGTGAAATCGCCAAATAATGCAGCAGTTCGTATTCTTTCGGTGTCAGACTCACTTCTTCACCACCAGCAGTAACCCGGTGTGCGTCATGCTCAATAATAAGATGAGTGAATACAATGTTATTACTGGAGTTGCTCTCTTTGGACAAAAATGCTGTTGCCGAAGAACGGCGCATAATAGCCTTCACGCGATAAATCACTTCGCGAGGGCTAAATGGCTTCACGACATAATCATCCGCGCCCATTTCAAAGCCCTGTACACGATTAATCTCTTCACCTTTAGCTGTAAGCATTAAGACAGGTGTCGACTTGACCCCTCTGAGTCGGGTCAGCACTTCCATTCCATCAATGCCAGGCAGCATAACATCCAGCAAAATTAGACCGTAGTCATTTGCTGTTGCTTTACGAAGAGCAATTTCGCCATCTTCAGCTTCGTCGATTTCATAACCTTCTTTTTCAAGATACATCTTTAGCAGGCGGCGAATGCGTTCCTCATCATCCACTACCAGAATTCTGTTTAAATGATCTGCCATTTCACAACAACCCCTTCATCAAATACAGTAGAACGTAACCTTAAATCCATTGTGCTGTGTTAGCAGGTAAACTATGCTCAGTCCGTCCCCGCATAAGAATGAAGTCCGGCGATGACTAGATTAACGCCAACTAAGGTAAACATTACGACCAAAAAACCTAGAACGGCAAGCCAGGCAGATTTTCGCCCTTGCCATCCACGAGCCAATCGTAAATGAAGATAAGCACTATAGAAGAGCCAAGTAACGAGTGCCCAGACCTCTTTGGGGTCCCATCCCCAGAATCTTCCCCAGGCTATTTGCGCCCATATCATTGCAAAAATCAAAGCGCCTAATGTAAAAATAGGAAAGCCAATGGCTATCGCCCTATACGTTATCTCATCTAGATCGCCTTCATCAATCCCCTCCATAACCGGGTGAATCGCTGCGCCTAGCGGCTTGCGTACGATCAAGCGAAGAATTCCGTAAAGGAGTAATCCGGAAAGAATCGACCAGATTACAGTATTAAACTTCCGGCCAGCATTCACACCATTCATCCATGAAGGAGCTTCAAAGAGAGGTTCTTTCATGCCAAGAAACGACTGGAAGCTTTCAATTTCGCTATTGTGAGGAGCCACAATCGGCGGCATTCGATAACTCACTTTCTCTATTGTACTATTTTCCTGCCCTGCGCTGTCAATCGTAACGTTGTGACGGACAAAAACAGTCTCGTAACCTGCTCCGCGGAAAGCAAAAACTGAACCCAGAAACCCAATTATAACAATGATTGAAAAGAGAGTAAATTCAATCAGTCTCTGTTGCTTACGATCCGCCTTCTCTTTACTTGCAAAATTAACAGTCCGCAGCAGATACATCAGCCCTGCCGCAAATCCTACCGCGAAAAAGGATTCACCCAGTGCTGCCAGTGTTACGTGGATCTTGAGATAGTTCGATTGCAGGGATGGAATTAACGGCTGAACCTCCTGTGGAAATACAGCTGCGTACGCCATCACAATAATGCTAATTGGAACTGCAAACAGACCGAGAATAACTTTGCGATAGATCGCGTATATCACTGTAAAGGCTACCATAACCATCATGGATAAGAAAGTCATGAACTCATACATATTGCTGACTGGAATATGTCCTGCACCAAACCAACGTGTAAAGAAATAAATAAGATGAAAGATAAGACCTATAGAAGAAACAATAAAAGCTATTTTACCCCATCGAGCAGTATGTTCCTCTGGCTTGCGGCCCGACCACTTGCGACCCATGATAGCGATAGTGAATAACATAAACGACCCGCTGTATAATAAGAATGCGGCAATAAAGACAGCGCTGCTGATATCGAGCAAGCTCATGTTAGGCCTCCTCCATTATCTATTGATTTTTCATCGACTACCATATCTACTTTTTCTAAAATAGAAACGATCTCACGACGGAAACCGAACCAATTTTTGTTCGTATGTCCTCCGAGTATTAGCTCTCCGTTTACAACGGTAAGCCAGATGCGTCTATGCTGCCAGTAGAATCCAAGGACTAAACCCAGCATCACGATTGCTGCACCTAACCATACAAAAGGCATTGCACGATCAATACGTATATTCAAGTATGTAGTCGATTCCGAAAAATCAACATCGCTCATGTTGTCCACTTCAAGCTCAAGAAATCTATTGTTGCCACCAAGCTTATCGTTAATAGCCACCTGCTGAAACTGAGACTTATCCACCTGCTTAGGAAAATAGAAGTACTGCTGCCCTTCTGCTGGCAAATCCGGTCCTTGAATCAAGAATAAGAATGCTGGTGCATTCGGATAAGGCGACTTAGATATCGGCTGACCATCCTCATTGAGTCCAAAATCCATATACTTTTCTTTTAAAGTCATCGTATAGGGTCCCGCTGTAATTGTACGCTGCGGATTCTTCATATCCAGTTTAAATTTACCGTACGACTCCCCAGTGGTGGAGTTCTTAAGCACTGGCTGTACAGAACGCAGTACAGGTGTTAGATCATAATCAAACTGATACGCTTTCAATCCTTTATAATCCAAAGGTGAGTTTACTTGGATATCATGTGTTGTCACCTCGGTAAGCTGCGGTTCCTTAGTAGGATCTGCGCAATCCGCGGTACATTTATATAGCACTGCTTTAGTTTGGAATAATTTTGGAAGGATTTTTTTGCCCCGAAACTCCTCAGGCATCTCTTCATCTGTGTAGAACTCTACGGTGAATTTCTCGTTTTTTAAATAGTAGGTGGTATCCGGAATCTGTGTAATCTCCCCTTGCGGGAAAGCAAGATGCTGATCCATGTTGAGACCCGGCAATCCTCTTGCCAGTACAGCAAGTAAAAAAATAATCAAACCAATATGTATTACGTAAGGTCCCCAGCGGCTGAAGCGGTGTTTCTCTGCCAGCAGCGCTCCTCCATCCGTCTTGACTCGGTAGCCCTTTTTACGCATAGGCTGAACCACCCGAGCAACCCAAGCTTCTGGTTCTTCATGCAATTCAGTAACTAGCACAGCCTTTTGCCGGATTAAGAACTGACGATGTTTCCGAATCTTCTGCCTAGTTAATGCCTTATACAGCGGAAGTACTCTGTCCAAACTACAAATGACTAATGAAGCGCCAATCATTACGAGTAGAGTCACAAACCACCAGGATTCGTATGTATGTGAAAGTCCAAGTTTATAGTAGATGTCCCCAGCTGTTCCGTACTCCTGCTTATAATAAGTCGATGCATCAATATTAAGAAAAGTACTCTCCTGTGGGAAAACGGTTCCCAGCATAGAGCCTAACAGTGTCAAAACGATAAGATAAATGGCTATTTTTACAGATGAAAAAAAGTTCCAAACTCGATCAATAATGCTTGGATTAACACGCTGCGAACGACGGGCTACACCATCATAACGCATTTCCAGATTCTCGCCCCAGTCCGATTCTTTGCCAAGCGGCTTTCCACATGCTTCACATAGAACAGTGCCTACAGGGTTCTGGTGGCCACATTCACATTTGGTATTGGTTATAAAAGCCTCGCGTTCACTCATCAATCCACCAGCTTCCCAATTTGATCATCTAGTGAATCTAAATCAAGCTGGCCAATATGAATGCTGTCAATTTTACCCTTTGCATTAATGAAAAAAGTAGTGGGGAGTGGAGAAATACCATAACTTCGTACAGCGTCTCGTCCCGTGTCCATCAAAATCGGAAAATCAATATCGACTTGCTTCACAAAATTTTCAACAGTCATCTGATCTTCACCTACGTTGATTCCAATAACGACTACATCTTTGTCCTTCCATTTTTCCCATTGTGCTTGGAGAGCCGGCATTTCTTTTACACAAGGCGTGCACCATGAGCCCCAGAAATTCAGCACAATAGTCTTACCCTTATACTCGTCTAATGTATGCCCCAGTCCATCAAGACCCAGCAAATCAATGGCAGGCGCTTTACTACCTTCCTCTGGTTTTCCGCTTCCACCAAATACAGAGGAACCAATTGCATAACCACCCACTAGAACGATTAGAAACAGAATTACGATTTGAATTGGTTTTCTCGCTTTACCCACATGTAAAGCCCCCTTCTGTGACGCAACTCATACTTATGTTGTAAGGTGTGAACATCCTATGAACATTATAGCGAATTTCGTCACAGCATTAGGGGGTTTAATTGTGAATATTGTGTGTCTTTATGACTCTTTACGTGGAGTTCTTTCTTTGAGTAATCCTGCTTTGGCAATTTGCTGCAGATGGTTAATTTCATCTTTGGTCAAATGACGATAGGAGCCACGTTTAAGATTTTGCAGCATAATATCCCCGAAAGAAATCCGCTTCAGACGGATAACGGGGTGTGAAATCGCATCAAACATGCGTCGTACCTGACGGTTACGTCCCTCGTGAATCGTTATGCTGATTACTGCTTCTTTATTCGCTTCGTCAATATCCTTGTACTCCACCTCAGCAGGCGCTGTCATGCCATCCTCCAGCTTGATGCCGGCTTTTAGCTTGTCCAATGCGGTGCCATGCGGAATACCCTTGACCGTTGCATGATACGTCTTAGGTACATGATGCTTAGGATGGGTAAGCAAGTTAGCGAAATCTCCATCATTCGTTAACAGCAGCAGTCCTTCCGTATCGTAATCCAGACGGCCTACAGGGTAAACCCGTTCTGTAATTCCTTTAAGGTAGTCTGTTACAACCTTGCGACCCTTTGGATCGGAAGCACTTGTAATAACGCCTTTAGGTTTGTTGAACATAATATAGATTTTGTTCTCGCCCCGGATCAGTCTACCGGAGACTTTAATAATATCTGTTGCGGGGTCCACCTTCGTGCCAAGCGTAGTTACGAGTTCCCCGTTGACTTCCACTTTACCGGCCAAAATCATTTCTTCACACTTACGTCTGGACGCCACACCGGCCTGCGCCAAAATTTTCTGTAATCTTTCCATTTTCGACTAGTCACCTCAGATTAATGATAACCATCAGAGGGATAAATCACAAGTTCATTCCATGGAAAAAATGCTCCTGGGCAGTAATTATTGTGGGGTTCGATGATTAAAGGGGAGATTTGGTAGCGCTCTACCAGTTCTAAAATGAGTTTATCTGTGGCAAATAGCTGCTCTTTCCTTCCAGATAATGGAGGGGTGCCGTCTTCCCGGCTGAAATCACCTTCCAAGCAAATGTGAATATACTCCGGATCGGTCAGCAGCGGTGCTGCATAAATGGCTCCTTCAACACCAACCCAAAAATCAAAAC